>NZ_AP048544.1:20000-4562500 GCF_059699055.1 Kaistia sp. SLG-1 | reverse complement strand
AAGATCACGTGGTAGCGGAGCGTTCCGTAAGCCTGTGAAGGGAGACTCGTGAGAGCTCCTGGAGGTATCGGAAGTGCGAATGCTGACATGAGTAACGACAAACAGTGTGAGAGACACTGTCGCCGAAAGTCCAAGGGTTCCTGCGTAAAGCTAATCTGCGCAGGGTTAGCCGGCTCCTAAGGCGAGGCCGAAAGGCGTAGTCGATGGGAATGGGGCGAATATTCCCCAGCCTGCGGGTAGTGACGAATGCCGTGTATCGTAGTGCCTTATTGGATTGGTGCTGCGGTGAAGGTGTTCCAGGAAATAGCTCCCGCGTATAGACCGTACCCTAAACCGACACAGGTGGACTGGTAGAGTATACCAAGGCGCTTGAGAGAATGGTGCTGAAGGAACTCGGCAAATTGCCTCCGTAACTTCGGGAGAAGGAGGCCCTCGGCTTGGGCAACCAGGTCGGGGGGGCACAGACTAGGGGGTAGCGACTGTTTACCTAAAACACAGGGCTCTGCGAAGCCGTAAGGCGACGTATAGGGTCTGACGCCTGCCCGGTGCCGGAAGGTTAAGAGGAGATGTGCAAGCATTGAATTGAAGCCCCGGTAAACGGCGGCCGTAACTATAACGGTCCTAAGGTAGCGAAATTCCTTGTCGGGTAAGTTCCGACCTGCACGAATGGCGTAACGACTTCCCCGCTGTCTCCAGCACCTACTCAGTGAAATTGAATTCCCCGTGAAGATGCGGGGTTCCCGCGGTCAGACGGAAAGACCCCATGAACCTTTACTATAGCTTTGCACTGGCATTCGTGTTTGCATGTGTAGGATAGGTGGTAGGCTTTGAAGCATGGGCGCCAGCTCGTGTGGAGCCATCCTTGAAATACCACCCTTGTGAATATGAATGTCTAACCGCGGTCCGTCATCCGGATCCGGGACCGTGCATGGTGGGTAGTTTGACTGGGGCGGTCGCCTCCCAAAGTGTAACGGAGGCGCGCGATGGTGGGCTCAGACCGGTCGGAAATCGGTCGTCGAGTGCAATGGCATAAGCCCGCCTGACTGCGAGACTGACAAGTCGAGCAGAGACGAAAGTCGGCCATAGTGATCCGGTGGTCCCACGTGGACGGGCCATCGCTCAACGGATAAAAGGTACTCTGGGGATAACAGGCTGATGATGCCCAAGAGTCCATATCGACGGCATCGTTTGGCACCTCGATGTCGACTCATCACATCCTGGGGCTGGAGAAGGTCCCAAGGGTTCGGCTGTTCGCCGATTAAAGTGGTACGTGAGTTGGGTTCAGAACGTCGTGAGACAGTTCGGTCCCTATCTGCCGTGGGTGTAGGAATATTGAGAGGATCTGTCCTTAGTACGAGAGGACCGGGATGGACGTACCTCTGGTGGACCTGTTGTGGCGCCAGCCGCATTGCAGGGTAGCTATGTACGGACGGGATAACCGCTGAAGGCATCTAAGCGGGAAACCCACCTCAAAACGAGTATTCCCTTGAGAGTCGTGGTAGACCACCACGTTGATAGGCCGGGTGTGGAAGTGCAGCAATGCATGCAGCTTACCGGTACTAATAACTCGATCGGCTTGATCACTCCCATTAATCCATGCTCATCCGCTCCAACGCAGATGACCATCGACGACAAAAGCAGCTAACCCTGCAAAACCAGTTTCTTCTGTGCTTCGCCGGCCTGGTGGTCATGGCGAGGAGCCTGAACCCGATCCCATTCCGAACTCGGCCGTTAAACTCCTCCGCGCCAATGGTACTTTGTCTTAAGACACGGGAGAGTAGGTCGCTGCCAGGCCTGCAAAGCACAGAAACCCTTCGAAACATTCTCTCTACGATGAAACACAACAAAAACCCCGCCGCGCGACACCTTCGCCGGCGGGGTTTTTGCGTTTACGACACCAGCCGCGAAATGACGGCCGGGAATCGACGCGCGCCGGACGCCGGCGGTCCCAGGCGCAGACGCCGCCACAAGCACCAAGGCGCGGAAGAGGGGCAAAAGCGCCAGGGCAACGGCCGGGCGGGGTGAAAGAGCCCACGGCACGGAAAAGCGCCAGCCCGGAATAGACCCGCACAAGCCCTCAAACCCGGGTGGCCGCGGCCGAGCTGCGGAGGAGGGGGCACGCGAAGGTCGCGCGAGCGAGATCTCGGGACCGAATGGGGCAGGGGCGGTAACCCCGCTGTCCGCGTGCACTACCGCCGCCCTTCGCCTGCACCGGGTGTTGCCGTCGGGGCACGGCGGCGGCGCTAAGTTGCCAAAAAGCCGCAGTGCGCGTTGACAGATCTGTGCCCGCGGTACACTAATTCCGCACTGAGGATCGAGGACGCAAGCCCGGGTGGCATGTCTCCGCGGCCTTTCTCTTTTTCGTGCGCCAGCCTGTCCCCCGACGCGCTTCGCGCCTTATTGGATTGCCAAACATGAAGCGCTTCATCCTTGCAGCGATCCTGCTGATCGTCGTCGTGGCTATTTGTGGCAGTCTGATCTGGTTCAATTTCTTCCGAAACAAGATGATCGAGCAGTTCTTCGCCACCATGAAGGCGCCGGTCGTCACCATTTCGGCCGTGACGGTGGAACCCGCGCGCTGGACGCCGGGGATCGAGGCGGTCGGCACGGCCGCAGCTTCGGAAGGCGTCGACGTCGCGGTTCAGGCCGGCGGCATCGTCGAGAAGATCCTGTTCAAGGCGAATGACAAGGTCGAGCAGGGACAGCTACTGGTCCAGATCGACGATGCGGTCGAGCGCGCGGGCCTGGTCAGCGCCAATACCGCCGTCGCGGTCAGCCAGGACGCGTTGAGCCGCGCCCAGGCGCTGCTGCAGCGCAATGTCAGCACCGTCGCCTCGCTGCAGGATGCCCAAAACAATCTGGACAAGGCCAAGGGCGCGCTTCAGCAGCTCGAGGCAACCCTCGACCAGAAGGCGATCAAGGCGCCGTTCGCCGGAACGATCGGTATTCCGAAGATCGACGTCGGCCAGTACGCGCAGCCGGGTACGGTCGTCGCGACGCTGCAGAACCTCGACAAGATGAAGGTCAATTTCACCGTTCCGGAACAGGATCTGGGCTCGCTGAAGATCGGCCAGACCGCCCGCTTCGGCCTCCGGGAGGACGATCTCAGCTTCAAGGGCACGATCACCGGCATCGATCCGAAAATCGACGCCGCCTCACGCCTGGTGACGGTTCAGGCGATCCTCGATAATCCCGACGGCACGCTGCGTCCCGGCCAGTTCATCCGCGTCCGCGTCGACCTGCCGGTCGAGGACGGCGTGATCGCGCTGCCGCAGACGGCCGTCACGATCAGCCTCTATGGCGCCTATGTCTATGCGGTGCAGGACGCTCCGGAGGCAACGGCGGACCCCGCCAAGGCCGATGCGAAGGCTGATGCCAAACCTGCGGACGCCAAGCCGGCGGACGCCAAGCCGGCGGATGCCAAGGCTGCGGATGCGAAGCCCGCGGACGCCAAGCCGGCGCTCGTTGCCAAGCAGATCTTCGTCAAGCCCGGCCGCCGTTCCGGCGACCTGATCGAGATCGTCGAGGGCGTCACGCCCGGCATGCGGATCGTCACCTCGGGACAGAACAAGCTGTCGAGCGGCAGCCCGGTCGCCGTCGACAATTCCGTCACGCCGGTCAAGGGCGCCACGGTGAACCCGGAGGCTTCGAAGTCATGAGCTTTTCGGAACTCTTCATCCGCCGTCCGGTTCTCGCCACCGTCGTCAGCCTGATGATCCTGCTGCTTGGTGCGCAGGGCATCCTGTCGATGTCGATCCGGCAATATCCGAAGGTCGACGAAACCGTGGTGACGGTGACGACGATCTATCCGGGCGCCAGCGCCGACGTCATCCAGGGCTTCATCACCTCGACGATCGCCAAGTCGGTGTCGTCGGCCGAGGGCGTCGACTATGTGACGTCGAAGAGCTCGCTCGGCGTGTCGACGGTTTCCGTCTTCATGCGGCTGAACACCAATCCGGACAAGGCGTTGACCGAGGTCATCGCCAAGGTCCAGCAGGTGCGCGGCAAGCTGCCCGTGGAGGCCGAGGATCCGGTGATCCAGAAGGGCACCGGCTTCCAGTTCGCGTTGATGTATCTCGCTGCGCGCAGCGACAACATGAACCCGCAGCAGCTGACCGACTATCTGATCCGCGTCATCCAGCCGCGCTTCGCGACGGTCGATGGTGTCGCCAACGCCGACATTCTCGGCGCGCAGGAATTTGCCATGCGCGTCTGGATAGATCCCGTCGCGCTCGCGTCGCGCAATGTCACGGCGACCGACGTCCTGGCGGCGATCAAGGGCTCCAACTTCCTGTCGGCGCCCGGCAAGACCAAGAACGAGTTCTACGCCTATTCGATCGAGGCGAAGACGACGCTGCAGGATCCCGAGACGTTCGGGGCGCTGCCGATCCGCTCCAACGGCGACGAGATCGTGCGGTTGCGCGATGTCGCGACGATCGAGCTCGCGGCGGCTTCGACCGATACCGAAGTCCGGTTCAACGGCGAGGAAGGCGTCTTCCTCGGCATCTTCCAGACCCCGTCGGCGAACCCGCTCGACGTGGCGGCGGGCGTGCGCAAGGAACTGCCCCTGATCGCGCAGTCGCTGCCCGAGGGCATGCATATCGAACTCGTCTACGATTCGACCGAGGCGATCAGCGCGTCGATCGAGGAAGTGGCTCGCACGATCCTGGAAGCCTCCGCGATCGTCGTCGTCGTCATCTTCCTGTTCCTGGGTTCGTTCCGCTCGGTCATCATCCCGATCGTCACGATTCCGCTGTCGCTGATCGGCGTCTGTTTCATCCTCTGGGCGCTCGGCTATTCACTGAACACGCTGACGCTCCTCGCCATGGTGCTGGCGATCGGTCTCGTCGTCGACGACGCGATCGTGGTGGTGGAGAACATCCACCGCCACATCGAGGAGGGGTTGAAGCCGATGAAGGCGGCGATCGTCGGCATGCAGGAGATCACCGGCGCCGTCATCGCGATGACGATCACGCTGGCGGCCGTGTATGCGCCGATGGCCTTCACGCAGGGCGTCACTGGCGCGCTGTTCCGCGAATTCTCGATGACGCTGGCCGGCGCGGTGATCCTGTCCGGCTTCGTCGCCCTGACCGTGTCGCCGATGATGTCGGCGCGCATCCTGAAGCCGGGCGGCGGGCGCATCCAGCACTTCATCGACGGGGTCTTCGACCGTTTCGGCAACTGGTATGCGCGTCGGCTCGTCGGTTCGCTGAAGGTCCGTCCGATCACGCTGATGATGGTCGTCGCGATCCTCGGCACGATGGTGTTCCTGTTCCTCCACACGTCGACCGAACTGGCGCCGGAGGAGGACGAGGGTGCCATGTTCACGCTGATCACGGCGCCGCAATATGCGACGATCGACTACACGCAGCTCTATGTCGACGAGATCGCGCAGAAGACCGCCGACATTCCCGAGCGCCAGGCGCTGTTCTCGATCGCCGGCAGCGGCGCCGCCAACTCGGCCTTCTCCGGCCTGGTGCTGAAGCCCTGGGGCGAGCGCACGCGCTCGCAGGCTCAGGTGCAGCAGGAGGTGCAGGGCCGTCTCGACACGGTGTCGGGCGTGCAGGCCTTCGTGTTCGCAGTCCCCTCGCTTCCGGGTACCGGCGGCGGCCTGCCGATCCAGTTCGTCGTCCAGTCGACCGAGCCCGCCGATCGCGTCTATGCGGTCGCCGAGGAGATCAAGAACCGCGCCATGGCGTCGGGCAAGTTCATCGTGGTGCAGAACTCGCTCTCCTTCGATACCCCGAAGGTGAACGTCGTCATCGACCGCAACCGCGCCGCCGCCCTCGGCGTCTCGGTCGCGGAGATCGGCAACACGCTGACGCTCCTCGTCGGCGAGAACGGCATCTCGAAGTTCGACCGTGAGGCTCGCGCCTACGACATCATCACCCAGGTGCCGGAGAAGTACCGGCTCAATCCCGAGAGCCTCGGCGCCTTCTTCGTGCGCGCGCAATCGGGCGCCATGGTGCCGTTGTCATCGGTCGTGACCATCGACACGGTCGGTTCGGCGCCCGCGATCGAGCAGTTCAACCAGCTCAACTCGGCGACGCTGGCCGCTCTGCCGCGGCCGACCGTGACGTCGGGCGATGGCTTGGCGGAGCTGCAGCAGATCGCGAGCCAGGTGCTGCCGCCCGGCTACTTCATCGAATATGCCGGACAGTCCCGTACCGAGCTCGAGACCGGCAATTCGCTGCTGATCGTCTTCGGCCTCGCCATCATCGTGATCTACCTGGTGCTGGCGGCGCAGTTCGAGAGCTTCCGCGATCCGCTCATCATCATGATGTCGGTGCCGCTCTCGATCTTCGGCGCACTGATCCCGCTCAATCTGGGAGCGGCGTCGCTGAACATCTACTCGCAGGTGGGCCTCATCACGCTTGTCGGCTTGATTACCAAGCACGGCATTCTGATGGTGGAGTTCGCCAACCAGCAGCGCGAGGAGCGGGGCCTCAATCGTCATGACGCGATTGTCGAGGCGGCTCGCGTTCGCCTGCGGCCGATCCTGATGACTACGGCCGCCATGGTGTTCGGCGTCGTGCCGCTGCTGTTCGCGGAGGGCGCCGGCGCCAAGGCGCGCTTCTCGATGGGCCTCGTCATCGCGACGGGCATGTCGATCGGCACCATCTTCACGCTGTTCGTCGTGCCGATGTTCTACACGTACCTCTCCAGCGCCCATGCGAAGCGCGAAGAGGACGAGCCGACGGCGCCCGCCTCTGGCGAGACACCGGCTCCGGCCCACTGACAACCGAAAAGAAAACGGCGCCCAAGGGCGCCGTTTTCGTATCCGCGTCATGACGATGGGTCAGATTGACGGCATGAACGAACTTCGGACCGGCCCACTTCCATCCGAGCCGCCCCCAGAGGTGTCGGCCGGCCGGGTTTTCCTGGAGTTCCTGAAGCTCGGCCTGACCTCCTTCGGCGGGCCCGTGGCGCATATCGGCTATTTCCGCGATCGCTTCGTCCGCCGCCTGCGATGGCTGGATGAAGAAGCTTTCGCCGATCTGCTGGCGCTGTGCCAGTTCCTGCCCGGGCCGGCCTCGAGCCAGCTCGGCATGGCGATCGGCCTCGAAAAGGCGGGACTGGGCGGAGCGCTGGCGGCCTTCGTCGGCTTCACGCTGCCCTCCGCGTTGATCATGGCGGTGCTGGCGTTCGGCTTCGCCGCCGGCGGCGATCGCCTCGACGCCGGCGTGCTGTCGGGGCTCGCAGTCGTCGCCGTCGCCGTGGTGGCGGAAGCGGTCCGCGGCATGGCGATGTCGCTCGCCAGGGGCTGGTGGCTCGGCGGCATCGCCGTTGCCGCGACGATCCTTGCCGTGCTGTCGCCGGGCGGCGCGACGCAGATCGCCATCCTGCTCGCCGCCGGCCTTGCCGGCTATGCTCTCGGGCCGTCCGTGGGCGCGGCGACGGTCGTCGCGGCGCATCCCGGCATTTCGCGCGAGGCCGGGTTCGCCTCGCTCCTGGTGTTCTTCCTGCTGCTGTTCGGCCTGCCGCTCGCCGCCCATCTCGCCTCGCAGCCGGAGCTGGCTCTCTTCGGCGGGCTGTATCGCTCGGGCGCGCTCGTGTTCGGCGGCGGCCATGTCGTCCTGCCGTTGCTGCAGGATGCCGTGGTGGCGCCCGGCTTCATCTCGGATCGCGCTTTCGTCGCGGGCTATGGCGCCGCCCAGGCGATGCCGGGGCCGCTCTTTAGCCTGTCGGCGTGGATCGGCGTTGCCGCCGGATTGCCGGACCCGGTATCCGGCGCGCTGCTTGCCGTGCTGGCGCTGTTCGCGCCGGGACTTCTGCTTGTCCTGGCCGTCATGCCGTTCTGGCAATCCCTTCGGCGGATCGCCCCGGTCCGTCGCGCGCTCGCGGGGATCAACGCGGCGGTGGTCGGCCTGCTCGCGGCGGCGCTCTATGATCCCGTCTTCACGACGGCGATCCACGGGATGCGGGAATTGCTGCTGGCGTTCGCCTGCTACGCGCTGCTCGTGCCGGCGCGCATTCCGGCCTGGGGCGTCGTCCTGTTCGCGGCCTTCGGCGGGTGGTGGATCCACTGAAGCGCGGGTAGAGCGGCGGCAGCCAGCCGCTCGTCCCTGGAAGGCGCCGGTCAGACGACCTTTTGCGGCACCTTGATGGCGGGGCTCTTGGCCGGCTCGGCCACCAGCGTTTCGAAGCCGCGGCCGGTCATGTTGCCGCGCATGCGGCCGAGAAGCTTGGCCATCAACTCGGTCTCCGAGGCGGAGGCGCCTTCGAGAGCTTCCGCCATCACGTTGGAGCCGATGATCTTCATCTGGTCCAGAAGGGGGCGGACCTTCTCGGTCAGGTGCAGGCGCCGGGCCCGACGATCGGCAGGATCCGGAACGCGCGCGACATAGCCCAGCGCTTCCAGCCTGTCGATGTGACGGGAGAGGGTGATCGGCTCGACGTCGAGCGCGTCGGCGACCGAAGCCTGGTTCGAGCCCTCATTGTGGAACAGATAGGCCAAGACCTGCCACTGGGCGCGCGTCAATTGGCAACTCTGCGCCCGCTGATCGAAGGCACGTCGAATCAAACGCGCAACGTCGTTGATCAGGAAGCCGAGATCATTCTCTGAGGGCGGAGTATTCATGACTACCTATATAATAAGCTCGTGAATATTACGCAATGTGACTTTATTGGGCCGGCCGCGCGGAAAACGGGGGAAATGGTGGATTTCGACGGCGAAGCAGGATAAATCGATTCAAGAAGACCTAGCCCTTTCCGCCAATCGCCTTCCGCATGTTCACCGATATAGCATTTTATGCTGCCGCGCTGCCTGCCGTGGCGCTTGCCGGGCTGTCCAAGGGCGGCTTTGGCGGCGCAATGGGCATGCTGGCGGTTCCGGTGCTTGCCCTCGTGATCTCGCCGATCCAGGCGGCCGGTATCATGTTGCCGATCCTTCTCGTCATGGATGGCATCAGCCTGTTCTTCTACCGGCGGATGTTCGATCGCCGGACACTCCATGTCATGCTGCCCGCCTCGATCCTCGGCATCGCCGTCGGCTGGATGACGGCCGCCTATGTGAAGGAAGATTTCGTTCGATTGCTGGTCGGCCTGATCTCCATCCTGTTCGCGCTGAACTACTGGTTCGGCGACCGGCTGCGCGCCGAGCCCCGGCCGTCCAGCGGACCCAAGGGTGCGTTCTGGGGCGGGATCGCCGGGTTCACGTCCTTCGTCAGCCACGCGGGCGCGCCGCCCTTCCAGATGTATGCGCTGCCGCTGCGGCTCGACAAGCAGGTCTTCGTCGGCACCTCGGTCATCTTTTTCGCGGTTACCAACGCCGTGAAGCTCGTGCCGTATTTTTTCCTCGGCCAGTTCGACACGGCCAATCTCACGACGGCGGCGGTGCTTTTTCCGTTCGCGGCGCTGATGACGGTGGCCGGAATCTGGATCGTGCGGGTCATCGACCAGACCCTATTCTACGGTCTTTCCTATGTTTTCGTCGCCGTGATCGGGCTGAAGCTGACCTGGGACGGAGCCATGTCCCTGCTCGTTCATTGAAGAGCTGGCATTGAAGAAGCCGGGCGGCTGCCGTAAGCCCGCCTTGTTCGCCGGCTAGTTCGGCGACATCGTAACGGATCGCCGGAATTCCAGGGTTCTCGTATGTATCGCGCCTTTCCCAATCCCATGCCGCGTGACTATCGGATCGATTTCTTCCGCGGGTTGGCGCTGATCTCGATTTTCGTCAATCACATTCCGGGCAATCTGTATTCGAATTTCACGCATAGAAATTTTGGCCTTTCCGACGCGGCCGAGATCTTCGTCCTGCTTGCCGGCGTCTCCGCGGCGCTCGCTTATTTCCCGCGTTTCGCGTCGGGGCAGGCGGTGGCATCGACGGGACTGGTGGGGAAGCGGATCGGCACGCTCTACATCGCCCATCTGGCGGCGATGGCGGCGGGCTTTGCCATCTACGCGGCCGCCTCGATCTCGCTGGATGCGCCGGGCCTGATGCTGCCGGACGAGCGGCACTGGCTCGTCGAGCAGCCCGTCCAGGCGCTCGCCGGCATCGGCATGCTCACCTACCAGACCGGCAACTTCAACATCCTGCCGATGTACATGGTCATGATGGCGATGCTGCCGCTGATGATGCTGCTCGCCCGCGTCCATCTCGGACTGGTGCTGGGCGCCAGCTTCGCCCTCTGGCTGGTCACCAACATCTTCCGCCTGACCATCCCGAACTTCCCGGGCGATGGCGGCTGGTACTTCAATCCGCTCGCCTGGCAGTTCCTGTTCACGATCGGCTTCGTCGGCGGCGTCCTGCTCCGTCGCGGCGAGCGACTGCCATTTTCCCGCGCCGTCTACTGGTTCGCGCTGTTCTATCTCGTCGCGGCCGCCGGGCTGGTCTATGGCGGCCTTTGGGGCACGTTCCCGAGGCTGCCCGAGTGGTTCTGGCTGTCCGGCTTCAACAAGACATGGGTCGGCGTCTTCCGCCTGCTGCATGTGCTGTCGCTGGCCTATGTCGTGATCTTCAGCCCGCTGCCGGGGATCCTGAAGCGCTGGCTCGACGAGGGCAACTGGATCGTCCGCCTCGGGCGCCACACCCTGCCGGTGTTCTGGCTCGGAACGCTGCTCAGCGTCGCCGGCCATATCGTCCGCGAGAACGTGCTGGGGCTTCCGAACGATCCGATCTTCACGGGTTACAGCCTTGTGGCCGACACGGTGCTGATCGGCGCAGGGCTCGCCGCGCTGTTCGCGCTGGCCGCCTATCTCGACTGGATCCGTCCGCAGCCGAAGCGCCGGCCGGCGGCTGAGACGGCTCCGAGCGGGGCGAACTCGTCCGGCATGGTGGCGGCCGAGTAGCTCGTCAAAGCAAAAGCGCCGCGAAATTCGCGGCGCTTCGCAAGTAAGATGTCACCAATCAGTGAACGGTGCTGTTGCCCTTCAACCGGGCTATCTCGTCCTTGAGCTGCAGCTTGCGTCTCTTCATGGCAGCCAATTCAAGCGTATCGGCACTCGGGTGGTTGGCTGCCTGGTCGATCTCCCTGGAGAGCGCCTCGTGGCGCCGTTCCAGTTCGGCAAGATGCGAATCGATGGACATTAATACTGCCTCCCTTCGTTGATCGATGACGGCACGCGATCGTGCCATGGACGCGGGTTGCTGTCGAACCGGAACTGACGCACGACCACGTCACGGGACGTCGTCGTGGCAACCCCGGCTCTCTTCTGATCTGTGGCCCGGGGAGGCGAGGTTCAAGGGGGCAAGGCGCGATCCGCCTCTCGCTTGGCCGGGGCCAAGCATGTATCCTTGGCGCCAGGGCCGTCCAAACTCGGCAAGGTTGGGGTGAATGACCGAGGAAGAAGAACAGGAAATCCGCTTCGAACTGGCACGGCTCCGCCAGGAACACAGCGACCTCGATGCCGCGATTTCGGTGATGTCCGAAACCGGCAAGATCGATCCCTTGCGCATCCAGCGCCTGAAGAAGCGCAAGCTGGCGCTGAAGGACCGCATGGTCTCGCTGGAGGATCAGCTGCTGCCGGATATCATCGCCTGATCAGCCGGCGCTTCCCGGCAACAGCGTTTCGGCCGCCGCGATCAGCCCGTCGACCGTCATGCCCGCTTCGATCATCACGACCGCCGACTGCGACGTGATGCCGGCGTCCGCCGACAGCTGCAGGCCGGCGATCGCCCGTTGCAATCCGTTGACGCGATGGCCGCAATCGGCCGGCGTCGAATTCCAGAGCACGACTGCGAACTGCTCGTTGCCCGTCCGCGCGGCGACGTCGCAGGAGCGGATGCCGGCGCGCAGCGTCTGCCCGATGGCGCGCAGCGCGCGATTGAGGCCGCCTTGCCCGCCGGCCGAGCGGATTGCGTCGAGGCCGTCGATGTCGATCAGGGCGATGCCGCAGGTCATCGGATAGCGGGTCTGGAAGGCGATGGCGCGTTCGATTTCGCGCAGGAAGGCGCGCCGGTTGAACAGGCCGGAGATCGGCTCCTCCGCCGCTTCGACCTCGAGGGCCGCGATGCGGTGCTGGCTGGCGTCGAGGGCGCGGCGGAGCGTCGCCACCTCTTCGGCCAGGCGCATGACCAGCGAGCGCTGCTCGACCGGCAGGTCCGGCAAGGCGTCATTGGACGTGATCTCGCGACGGCGCGAAGCGGGGGCCGGATCGCGTTCGATCGGGGTTTGGGGACGGGGGATGGGAGCCGGGGCGCTGGACATGGCCAATCTTTGCCGTGGCTTGGTTCAATTCTGGTTAACGACGCGTAAGTCCTGAACCGCGCCTTGCGGCCGGGGCGTCCCTCTCTATAATCCGCCGCCTTCCCCCAAGGTCGGAGACGAGAACTTGGCAGACAAGACGGCGCCAGTCGCCATCATCATGGGCAGCCAATCCGATTGGCAGACGATGCGGCACGCGGCCGAAACGCTGGATGCGCTCGGTGTCGCGCATGACGACCGGATCGTCTCCGCGCACCGGACGCCGGACCGGCTGGTCGACTTCGCGAAATCCGCCCGCGACCAGGGTTTCAAGGTCGTCATCGCCGGCGCCGGCGGCGCGGCGCATCTGCCCGGCATGTGCGCGTCGATGACGCCGCTGCCGGTGCTCGGCGTGCCGGTGGAATCGAAGGCGCTTTCCGGTCAGGACAGCCTGCTTTCGATCGTGCAGATGCCGGGCGGCATCCCGGTGGGTACGCTGGCGATCGGCAAGGCCGGCGCCATCAATGCCGCGCTGCTCGCCGTGTCGATCCTCGCCCTGAACGATCCCGAGCTCGCGGAACGTCTCGACGCCTGGCGCGCCGCGCAGACCGCCCGCGTCGCCGAAAGCCCCTCCGATGAAGGCTGATGCGATGCTGAAGCCCGGTTCCACCATCGGCATCCTGGGCGGCGGCCAGCTCGGCCGGATGCTGGCGACCGCGGCGGCCGAGCTCGGCTTCCGTTGTCATGTCTATTGCCCGGACGGCGAAAGCCCCGCCTTCGACGTCGCGGCGGCCCGAACCGTCGCGGCCTATGAGAACGAGAGTGCGCTTTCCGCCTTCGCGGGATCCGTCGACGTCGTGACCTATGAGTTCGAGAACGTGCCGGCGGCGACCGCCGCCTTTCTCGGCGAGCAGGTCGCGGTTCTACCCGGGCCGCGCGCGCTGTCGGTGTCGCAGGACCGGCTGTCCGAAAAGGAGCTGATGCGGAGCCTCGGCATTCCGGTCGCCCCGTTTGCCGCCGTCGATGACGTCGCCGGGCTGGGGGCGGCGCTTACGGCGCTCGGCCGGCCGTCGATCCTGAAGACCCGACGCTTCGGCTATGACGGCAAGGGCCAGGTGGCGATCCGCGCCGGCGACGACGCGGCGGCCGCCTTCGCGGCGATTGCCGGCAAGCCGGCCGTGCTCGAAGGCTTCATCACCTTCGCGCGCGAGGTTTCGGCGCTGGTCGTTCGCGGCCGAAGCGGCGAGACGGCGGTCTACGACATCGTCGAGAACGTCCACCGCAACCACATCCTCGCCACCTCCACCGTGCCGGCCCAGCTCTCGGACGCGACCGCCGACGCGGCGCGGGCGATCGCGGCCAAAGTGGCGGAAGCGCTCGATTATGTCGGCCTGCTCGCGGTCGAGATGTTCGTCGTCGAGGAGGCGGGCTCGGAGCGGCTCCTCGTCAACGAGATCGCCCCGCGCGTCCACAATTCCGGTCACTGGACCCAGGACGGCTGCCTGGTCTCGCAGTTCGAGAACCATATCCGCGCCATCGCAGGCTGGCCGCTCGGCTCGACCGAGCGCCATTCGGATGCGGTGATGACCAATCTGGTCGGCGCCGAGGCGGATGCATGGCTGGATCTCGCCGCCGAGCCGGGCGCGCGGCTGCATCTCTATGGCAAGAGCGAGAGCCGGCCGGGCCGCAAGATGGGCCATGTGAACCGGATTTCGCCGCGCCGCCGCTGAGCGTGGTCAACGACATCCTCCATCCCTTCCGCCCGTGGGAGGGGTGGAGCCGGTTTCGCCGACAAGCGCTGTGCCGGCTATGCAGCCGGGCCTTTCGGTTTGCCGCTTGACGCCCCATATCAGGGCCCTTGCCGTCAGGGGTGGCGCCATTGCCGCAAAGGCGCTATCGAAGGCCCGATTTCCGCCCACGAATTCCGACAAGAACAAAGACATTCGCCATGACAGAGCCGAAGACCGTCTATCCCGCCGCCGAGTCGTCGCCCTCCTTCCCCAAGATCGAGGAAGCGATCGGCGCATGGTGGAAAGAGAACGAGATCTTCGAGCGCTCGATCGAACAGCGTCGGGAGCAGGGCGCGTCGGAATTCGTCTTCTATGACGGACCGCCCTTCGCCAACGGCCTGCCGCACTACGGCCATCTCGTCACCGGCTTCGTCAAGGACCTGGTGCCGCGCTATCAGACGATGCGCGGCAAGGTCGTCGACCGCCGTTTCGGCTGGGATTGCCACGGCCTGCCGGCCGAGATGCAGTCGGAGAAGGAACTCGGCGTCTCCGGTCGCCTCGAGATCCTGAAATATGGCGTCGCCCGGTTCAATGAACATTGCCGCACCTCGGTGCAGCAGTTCACGGCGGACTGGGAATACTATGTCACGCGCTCGGCCCGCTGGGTCGATTTCAAGAACGACTACAAGACGATGGACCTCTCCTTCATGGAGAGCGTCATGTGGGCGTTCAAGCAGCTGCACGACAAGGGCCTGATCTATGAGGGCTACCGCGTCGTGCCCTATAGCTGGGCAGCCCAGACGCCGCTGTCGAACTTCGAGACGCGCCTCGACAACTCCTACCGCATGCGCCAGGACCCGGCGCTGACGGTCGGCTTCCTGCTTGACCCGGTCGAGGGCGAGAGCGTGCCGACGCGCCTGCTCGCCTGGACGACGACGCCCTGGACCCTGCCGTCCAACATGGCGCTGGCGGTCAAGGCCGATGCTGACTACGCCGTGCTCCAGAAGGGCAATGAGCGCGTCATCCTCGGCGCGCCGCTGGTGGCGAACTACGCGCATGAGCTGGCTGATTACCAGGAGGTCGCGACCGTCTCGGGCGCCGATCTCGTCGGCCGCACCTATCAGCCGCTGTTCCCCTTCTTCGCCTCGAAGCGCGAAGAGGGCGCCTTCCGCGTGCATGCGGCCGCCTTCATCGAGATGACCGACGGCACCGGCGTCGTCCATATCGCTCCCGCCTTCGGCGAGGACGACATGGCGCTGGCGCAGTCGAACGGCATCCCGGTCGTCGACCCCGTCGACTTCGCCGGCAATTTCACCGCCGAGGCGCCGTCCTTCGAAGGCCAGAACGTCTTCGACGCCAACAAGGAAGTGATCCGCGAGGTCAAGGCTCAGGGCGCGGTCCTGCGGCACGAGACCTATGACCACAACTATCCGCATTGCTGGCGCACCGACCAGCCGCTGATCTACAAGGCGCTGCGCTCCTGGTATGTCCAGGTGTCGGCCTTCAAGGATCGCATGGTCGAGCTGAACCAGGGCATCGACTGGGTGCCTGGGCATATCAAGGACGGCCTGTTCGGCAAGTGGCTGGAGAATGCGCGCGACTGGAACATCGGCCGCAACCGCTTCTGGGGCTCGCCGATCCCGGTCTGGAAGTCGGATGATCCGAACTATCCGCGCCTGGACGTCTATGGCTCGCTCGACGAACTCGAGCGGGATTTCGGCGTGCGCCCGAAGGATCTGCACCGGCCCTATATCGACGACCTGACCCGCCCGAACCCGGATGATCCGACCGGCAAGTCGGTGATGCGCCGCGTCGAGGACGTGCTCGACTGCTGGTTCGAGAGCGGGTCGATGCCGTTCGCGCAGGTGCATTACCCGTTCGAGAACAAGGACTGGTTCGAGGGCCACTTCCCCGGCGACTTCATCGTCGAGTATGTCGCGCAGACGCGCGGCTGGTTCTACACGCTGATGGTGATGGCGACCGCCCTGTTCGACAAGGCGCCGTTCCGCTCGGTCGTCTGCCACGGCGTCGTGCTGGACGAGAACAAGCAGAAGCTCTCCAAGCGCCTGAAGAACTATCCGGACCCGATCGAGGTCTTCAACACCTACGGCGCCGACGCGCTGCGCTGGTATCTGGTGTCGTCGCCGCTGCTCTCCGGCGGCGATCTCGCCATGCCGAAGGACGGCCGTGCCATCGCCGAGACGGTGCGCCAGGTCATGCTGCCGATCTGGAATGCCTATTCGTTCTTCACGCTCTACGCCAATATCGATGGCATCAAGGGCCGGCTGGTGACGACCGCCGAGGCCGAGCTCGACCGCTACATCCTCGCCAAGACCGCCGACCTGATCCGCGGCATCGAGGCGTCGATGGAGAAGCTCGACCTCGCCGGCGCGACCAACGCGTTCCCGCCCTTCATCGAGGCGCTGAACAACTGGTTCATCCGTCGCTCGCGCGACCGGTTCTGGAAGTCGGAGAAGGACGCTGACAAGCAGGCCGCCTACGACACGCTCTACACTGTGCTCGTGACGATGACGCGCGCCCTGGCGCCGTTCCTGCCGTTCCTGACCGAGCACATCCACCGGGCGCTGGTCGACGGCGAGAGCGTGCACCTGGCCAACTGGCCGGATGCTTCGGCGCTAGTCGACGACAAGGCGCTGGTCGAGCGCATGGATCTGGCCCGCACGGTCGCCTCGGCCGCCGCCTCGATCCGCACGGTCAAGAACCTGCGCACGCGCCTGCCGCTGCGCTCGCTGACGATCGCGCATCCGGGCTTCGAGAAGCTGGCGCTCTTGAAGGACGTCATCGCCGACGAGGTGAACGTCAAGGAAGTCGTGCTGGCGGTCGATCCGTCCGCCTTCGGCCAGGTCGTGCTCGCCGTCGATCCGAAGATCGGCAAGCGGCTCGGCAAGGGTCTGAAGGACGTGCTCAATGCGGCGCGGGCCGGCGAGTGGGAAGATCTCGGCGGTGGCCGCTATGCCGTCGCCGGTCAGACGATCGAGCCCGGCGAATACGAGCTGCGCTTCAAGGCCAATGAAGGCCTCGACGCGGTTGCCTTCGACGGCGCCGCCGGCGTGGTCGTGCTCGATACCCATGTCGACGAGGCGCTGGAGCGCGAGGGTGTCGCCCGCGACTTCATCCGCCTGGTGCAGACGGCGCGCAAGGAAGCCGGCCTCAACATCTCGGACCGGATCCATATCGAGGTGAAGATCGCGAACGGCGCCGCCGCCGCGATCCTCGCGCATGAGGATCAGGTCCGCGCCGAGACGCTGGCCGAGACGCTGCGCCCGACCGACGGCCAGCCGGAAGGCTTCGTCTCCGAGACGAGCCTGCTCGACGAGCCGATCGCCATCGGCGTCCGCGTCGCGCGATAAGGCGCGACGTTGATTGATGTTTTCGCCCGGCCGGTCGCGGCCGGGCGAAATTTTCCCGGTTTCGGCCGGACGATCGGGGGACTGAAATGACGCCTTTGTCCATTCTCGAGCTCGTCCGCGTGACCGAGGAGACCGACGCGCGCGGCGCGCTCGACAACGCCCGCGACGTCGCGGCGCATGCCGAGCGCTACGGCTACAACCGCATCTGGGTGGCCGAGCATCACAACATGCCGGGCATCGCCAGCGCCGCGACCTCGATCGTGCTCGCGCATATCGCGGCCGGCACCAAGACCATCCGCGTCGGCGCCGGCGGCATCATGCTGCCGAACCATGCGCCCTATGTGATCGCCGAGCAGTTCGGCACGCTGGCGCGGCTCTTCCCCGGCCGCATCGATTTGGGCCTCGGCCGGGCTCCGGGAACGGACCAGATCACGCTGCGGGCGCTGCGCCGTTCGCCCGACAATGCCGAGAATTTTCCGCAGGACGTGTTGGAATTGCAGGCGTTTCTGGCGCCGGCCGGTCCCAGCCAGCGCATCGTCGCCGTGCCGGCGGCGGGCACCGAGGTGCCGCTCTGGATCCTAGGCTCCAGCAACTTTGGAGCCATGCTGGCGGCCGAGCTGGGACTGCCCTACGCCTTCGCCTCCCATTTCGCGCCCGATCTGCTTTTGCCGGCGCTCGAGATCTACCGGAGCCGCTTCAAGCCTTCGGAACAGCTCGACCGGCCCTACGCTATGGTCGGCGTCAATGTGATCGCGGCCGAGACGGATGACGAGGCAAGGCGTCTGGCGACGACGCAGCAAATGTCGTTCGCCGACATCTTTCGCGGTGCGCGGGGGCTTTCCAAGCCGCCGATCGACGATATCGAGACCTACTGGTCGCCGATGGAGCGGGCGCAGGCGAAGCAGATGCTGGCCCGCTCGATCGTCGGGTCGCCGGATACTGTCCGCGCCGGCATGCAGGCGCTGGTCAAGGAGACCGGCGCCGACGAGCTGATCCTCGTCTCGGACGTCTACGACCACTCGGCGCGGCTGCGCTCGATCGAGCTGATCGCTAGAGCCGGCGGGATCGGCGCCGGTTAACAGCGCCGATCCTGTTAGCGTCCCGGTAGCGAAGCGTTAGCGCGCCGCCTGCATCAGCGGGTAGGACCGCCGCACCGTCTCGGCGATGACCGCGGCGACGGCCGCCTTGATCAGATCGCCCGGCACGAAGATCAGCGATCCCTTGGCGGCATCCCAGAGCGACAGCTTGGCGACCATGGCGAGCCAGGGGATGCCGATCAGGTAGACGACACCGATGCCGCCGATCGCCGAGAAGACGAAGAACCAGACGGCGTTCATCCGGCGCCAGTTCAATTCGGTCAGCCAGCCGGTGACGAAGGCGGCGAACGGCCAGGCGATGATGAAGCCGGCGGTCGGTCCGAAAAAGACCGAGAGGCCGCCATGGCCGCCGGAAAGCAGCGGCAGGCCGAGCGCCACCAGGAGCACGAAGAGCAGGATGGCAAGCGCACCTCGCTTGGCGCCGATCAGGCTGCCGGCCAGCATGACGCCGAGCGTCTGCGCGGTGATCGGCACCGGCAGGAAGCCGACTTGCAAGGCCGGCACCAGATTGATCGCCGCCATCAGGGCTGCGAACAGCGCGATATAGACGATGTCACGCGTCGAAACGTCCCGGCTCATCGGATTGTCGTCTCCTGTTGGGGGATCCTCGATCCCCAAGGCTTAGTCTTCAAGTCTCGTAGCCGCGCGCCTCGATGGCGTCGGCGAGTTCATCGGCGGATTTCAGCGTGCGGATGATCAGCGGCACGATCAGCGCCAGCGGATTGGCGGCCAGCCCGCGCGCCGCCTGCGCCTCGCGGATATGGCGGAATTCCTCTGATATCAGCGGCACGAAGCGGATGGCGAGCGCGATGGCGAGACCGACCTTCTCCGGATTGACGCCGAGCGGCCGCAGCGGGCCGAGCCCCCATTCGACCAGCTCCGCCATCTCCGATACCGGCGTCGTCAGCGTCACGGCGCTGGCGAGCAGGATCAGCGTCGCGAAGCGCGCCACGGTCAGAAGGCCCTCGGCGATCGACCCGAAGACGAGATGGAAGGCGAAGATGACGCCGAGCAGGATCGCCGGCCCGCGCAACTGCGCCATCAGGCTGCGGAAGGGCGCGCCGGTCGAGAGATAGACGGCGAAGGCGAGCGGCACGCTGGCGAAGATGGCAATCTTTGACGGCACCAGGAAGAGCGCCAGCGAGACGACTAGCAGTGCCGAAAGCTTGGCGCCGGCCGTCGCGCGGTGCAGCCTCGAATGGCCCGGATAGAAGAGCCCGATCGTCATCGCATCCGCTCGCGATAGAAGGGCAGCACTTCGCCCGGCAATCCGTCGGCGGCGACGCGGCCATCCTCGATCATCAGCACGCGCTCGAAGCCGGCGATCAGCTCGAGATCGTGGCTGACGACGAGGGCCGGGTGCGGCAGCGCGTCGATGGCGGCTGCGACGCGGTTGCGGTTGCGGAGGTCGAGCAGCGTCGTCGGCTCGTCGAAGACGAGGATTTCGGGATTTGTGACAAGCACCGCCGACATCGCCACCAGCTGCTTCTCGCCGCCGGAAAGCATGTGCACCGGCCGCTCGCGCAGATGGCCGAGATCGTAGCGCGCCAGCGCCGCGTCGATGCGCGCGTCGATCTCCGCTTTGGGGATCTTGCGCGCCTTGAGACCGAAGGCGAGGTCCTCGCCGACGATCGGCATGACGATCTGGTGGTCGGGGTTCTGGAACACGAAGCCGACCTTGCGGCGGATCGCCTTGACGTCCTTCCTCGTGTCGACGCCGTCGACCAGCACGCGCCCCGCCTTCGGCAAAACCAGCCCGTTCAGCAGCCGCGCCAGCGTGCTCTTGCCGGAGCCATTGGCGCCGACGATGCCGATGCGGCGCTCGGGAAGCGCGAGATCGATCCCGGTCAGGACGGGCCGGCCATCGAAATCATGGCTGACCGCTTCGAGCACGATCATTGAGCCTTCGGCCCCCGCTTGCGGATTGTGCGATGCCGCATGCGATAGAGCGTGTCCTTCGCCGGGTCAATTGTCGCAGGTGGGGGAGGGGCTGCGCAGGACGAATTCGTCGAGATTGCCGATTCCATCGGGTCTCTCCAGCATCGCCGCCACGGTTGCTGCTCTGGAAGGGGCACGGGTTGGCCGGATGCCTTCGGCGCGCAGCACCACTTCCGCCGCGGCCCGTGCGTCTTCGCCGGCATCGTGGTGATGGAATTCGAGCCCGAGATGAATCTTGAGATGGGCCAATCCATGCCCGCCATTGCCCTTCAGTTCGGGCCAGGCGTTCCGGGCGACCTGAACGCTGTCGCGCCAGGACCAGCTCGGCGCGGCGCGCCCCGCATTTGTACAGGCGGCGGAAATGGCGCTGCGGTCGAAGCCGGAATGCTGATAGATGATCGCGCCGTCCAGCGCGGTTTCCAGGACGGGCAGAACCTCCAGGAACGTCGGCGCGCCCCGCACCTTGCCGGCCGTGATGCCGTGCAGACCGCTCCAGAGCCAGATGTCGGTCCTCGGGTCGACGAAGGTCACCCATGTCTCGATCGAATGATCGGCCCGCACGCAGGCGACGCCGATCTGGCAGATGCTGCCCCGATCGTTGTTGGCCGTCTCCACATCCAGCGCGAAGAAACGGAAGGGACCTTGCGGAAAGGGCTGCCAGTGCATCGACACTCTCGGATTCGCAGGAACGTAGGATGGCGGCGTTCCATGCGCTTCCGGCAGCGGTAGGCTTCATCCAGCCCGCCGAGGCGGGATCTTGCCATCATGCAGGAAGACGGGCGCTCCTTCAAAGGCTGGATGGCGGTTACCAGCTCTATCATGGAACGTTCACGCCTTTGCTTGTGTCTCATGCCCTGCCGCATGCGATAGACCCATGCCTTATGCTGGGTCATTCGTCGCAGGCGGCGCTTCGATGCACCGACTGTCAAACTCGCCTACCGGCAGAAGCGGCGCGAGAATGCTGCTTGCGTCTCTATGCATTATGATTTAATAATTATGCATAATGCATAGAGGAGAAGAGACATGGCTACGAAGTACGTGTTTGAAAGCATCAAGCGAGCGATCGAGGCCTCTCCCCGTAATGGCTATGTGGCTGAGCTTCATCTGCAGGTCGTTAAGTTCGCCGTTGATCTAGAAGAGGTATCGGGAAAAGAGTTCTGCGAAGAGCTTGGCCTCGGAGCCGCTTGGGGGACTGAGTTCAGTAAGATGAAAAAGATCGCACCGCGCCTCCGGGCTGCAGGGCTCGATCCTGCGCGAATTTGAACCAATATCGATAGACGGATATCGCTTTCGGGATCGTAGCAACGGGCATTCCATCGCGTCAGCCGACGATGGAATGCCCAAGGACTTGTTGGGTCGCCTCAAAGTGAGCCGACCACTCTCGCTTGGCGTCGCCTCAGGCCGGCTGCGCCTGCCTTTGGCGGAGCGGCGGGAAGGTCAGGGCGATCGCCACCGCGCCGAGGCCGACGATCGACGAGCCGATGAAGAGCCACGCATAGTTCTGGTAGGTGTCGAAGATCCACCCGCCGATCCACGGCCCGAGCGCCATGCCGAGGCTCGACAGCAGGGTCGCCGCGCCGAGCACGGCGCCGAGGTTCTTCTGGCCGAAATAATCATGCGCGAGCACGGCATAGAGCGGCATCACGCCGCCATAGGCGGCCCCGAAGATCAGCGCCAGCAGATAGAATTGCTCGAGTTGGCCGACGAGGCTGTAGGCGGCGATGACGATCGCCTGCACCAGGAGGCCCGCGACCAGCACCGGCTTGACGCCGAGCCTGTCGGCGCCGACGCCGAGCAGGATGCGGCCGCCGAGGCCTGCCAGTCCCTCGACGCTGTAGATGCTGACCGCCGCCATCGGCGAGACGCCGCAGACGATGGCATAGCTCACCATGTGGAAGATCGGCCCCGAATGCGCCGCGCAGCAGGCAAAGAAGGTGAGGCCGAGGATCCAGAACTGCGGCGAGCGCAGGGCGCCCTGCATCGTCATGCCGCCGACCGCGGAGCCGTCGGCGGCGGGGATCGCGGCGGGAGCCGTGGTCCTGGGAGGGGTGCGCAGCAGCAGCGTCGCCGGCAGCAGGACGACCCAGGTGCCGATGCCGATCGCCAGCATGGCGACGCGCCAGTCATAGGCGGTGATCAGCCAGCGGGCGAAGGGCGAGATGGTCATCGGTGCCATGCCCATGCCGGCCGAGACCAGCGAGACGGCGAGGCTGCGGTTGGTGTCGAACCAGCCGGTGACGGCGGCGATGACCGGGGCGAAGAAGGCGCTCGCGGCGAGGCCGACGAGAATGCCGAAGGTCAGCTGGAAGGCGAGAAGCGAGGTCGCCCGGCTGGCGAGAACGAGCGCCAGTCCGAGCAGAAGCGAGCCGATCAGCACGACGACGCGCGGCCCGAAACGGTCGCTCGCCGCGCCCCAGCCGATGCCGGCCACGCCCATGATCAGGAAGTTGAGCGTCATGGCGCTCGATATGCCGGCCCGCGACCATCCGGTGTCCGCGGACATCGGATCGAGGAAGACGGCGAGCGAGAACATGGCCCCGATGGCGACGCAGCCCATCAAGGCGCCCGCGAAGACGACGAGCCAGCGATTGAAACCGGTCATGCTGTGTATCCTTCAAAAAAGCGGACTTCGCACGGGCGCAACCGACCGCTGCCCTACAGCAAGCCCGACGAACGAGGGGCAGCGACTTCGACAGGCTGGCGGAATTTTATCACGAGAGGGTCGGGTCGGAGGAGGAGACGGGGAAGGAAGAACCCTCACCCCAACCCTCTCCCCCTGGGGGAGAGGGAGCGCGCCTGCGGTTGTCGCTGCGGTTCGGGATCGATGAAGC
Source organism: Kaistia sp. SLG-1 (assembly GCF_059699055.1). Taxonomy (NCBI): domain Bacteria; kingdom Pseudomonadati; phylum Pseudomonadota; class Alphaproteobacteria; order Hyphomicrobiales; family Kaistiaceae; genus Kaistia; species Kaistia sp. SLG-1. Next base: position 4,539,408 of record NZ_AP048544.1, on the reverse strand, counting down.
GCGCCGGCCAAAAGCCCTCTCCCCTTGCGGGAGAGGGTGGGGTGAGGGCCTTGCTTTGGCTCGAAGGGTCTTTTCTCGGGGGGAGGGCCAAGGATCCGGCCGTTGCAGCCTTCCGTTGCATGGATCCCGGCCTTCGCCGGGATGACGGCGGAGCGTGGGGTGAAGAACCCTCACCCCAACCCTCTCCCACAAGGGGAGGGGCGCGCGCCTGCGCTTGTCGCCGCGCTCGGGATCGATGAAGCGCGCCGGCCAAAAGCCCTCTCCCCTTGTGGGAGAGGGTTGGGTGAGGGGGCTGCTTGGGAAGGCAGGTTTGTCCAAACCTTCGAGGCTTCGAGCCTTCCAGCCTATCAACCACTTCCGCCATCATCCTGAGGTGCTTCGCGTGAGCGAAGCCTCGAAGGACGATCCAGTAGAGCGCTGCAATGCTCGGACGAAATCTGCCCGCCGCCTCCTCAAAGGGGGCGTTTCCTGGACCCTCCTTCGAGGCCCGGCTGTGCCGGGCACCTCAGGATGATGGTGGAGGTTTGTTCGGGAGGACGGTCTCGGCGACCGATCGACCGCGGGAGCGTGGGGTGGCGCGAAGGTCGTCCGAGAGCGGGTGGTCACGGCGCTACCAGTATCGCCCATCCGCCCGCCGGTATTTTTTCCGCCTTTCATCGGATACGATCCGGCAGCGATTCCGCCCTGAGACCCCTTTGGCTAAAAGCAGTTCATGACCCAGAACCTCTCCGCCCTTCTCCCGATCGTGAAAGCCGCGCCGGTCGTCCCGGTGCTGATCATCGAGGACGTCAAGACCGCCGTGCCGCTGGCTCGCGCGCTCGTCGCCGGCGGCCTGACCGCGCTTGAGGTGACGCTGCGCACCCCCGCCGCTCTCGACTGCATCCGCGCCATCAAGGCCGAGGTCGAGGGCGCCAATGTCGGCGCCGGCACGATCCTGAACCCGAAGCAGTTCGACGAGGCCGTCTCGGCCGGCTCCAGCTTCCTGGTCAGCCCCGGCGCCAGCCCGAAGCTGATCGCGCATGCGGCCGGTTCGCCGGTGCCGCTGCTGCCGGGCGTCGCCACGGCCGGCGAGGCGATGTTCCTGCTCGAGGAAGGCTACGGCGCGGCAAAGTTCTTCCCGGCCGAGCAGGCCGGCGGCGCGCCCTATCTGAAGGCGCTGGCCTCGCCGCTGCCGGGGCTGCAGTTCTGCCCGACCGGCGGCGTCAGCCTGAAGAACGCGCTGAGCTACCTGTCGCTGCCGAACGTCATGTGCGTCGGCGGCTCGTGGGTGGCCCCGGCCGCCGCGATCGCTGCCGGCGACTGGGCGGCGATCACCACGCTGGCGCGCGAAGCGTTCGAGCTCCGCGCCGCCTGAATTACGGATCGTCCTTCTGTAGAAGGGCGCCGCCTGCAAAGATCTCCAGGGATCCGGAAGGCCCGCTCCGCAACGGCAGGATGAGACAAACGGGCCGCTTCTGCGCTGCGCAGGGGCGGCCTTTTTCTTTCGCGCCAAACGATCTCGCCGGAACGATTCTGTCCGTTCGGTCGCCATCTTGCCTTGTCGCGGCAATCGGTGCTCACTACTTCCCCCATGCGTATGGACGCGGTTCCAGATAGGGAAGAGTGAGATGATCGACGGCAAAAGCATTCTCGACCAGCTACTCGGCGCGGCAACCGGGGCAGGCGGCGGCCAGGGACAAGGCAGCTTCGGTGATCTCAGCCGGATGAGCGGCTCGCTCGGCAGCGGCGGCGGCCAGCCGGCCGGCGGCGAGGCGGGCGGCCTCGGCGACCTTCTGGGCAGCGTTCTCGGCGGCCAAGGCGGTCAGGCCGGTGGCCAGGGCGGCGGCGCCGGCGGTCTTGGTGATCTCCTCGGTGGCATTCTCGGCGGCAACGGCAATTCGGCCGCCGGCGGTTCCGGCGGGGGCGGCATCGGCGACGTCGTCGGCAAGGTGACCGAATACGCCAAGCAGAATCCGGGCCTTTCGACCGCGGCGGCCGGCGGCCTCGCGGCGGTTCTCTTCGGCGGCAAGGGCCCGAAACTCAAGGCCGACGCGCTGACGCTGGGCGGTCTCGCCGCGATCGGCACGCTCGCCTACAAGGCCTACCAGCAATACAAGGTCAACAATCCCGACGCGCCGGCGAGTTCGGCGCCGACCGGCACCCCGGCGGCGTTGCCGCCGGCCGATTCCGCCTTCCATCCCGCCAATGCCCCGGGTGGCTCCGATGCGGTTGCGCTCTCGATCGTCTCGGCGATGATCGCGGCGGCCAAGGCCGACGGCAGCATCGACGCCGACGAGAAGCAGAGGATCCTCGGCAAGCTCGGCGAGGGCGGCCTGACCGGCGAGGAGCGCGAGTTCCTCAACAAGGAGTTCGCCGCTCCGCTCGACATCAACAAGATCGTGGATTCGGCCACCGGTCCCGAACACGCGATCCAGCTTTATGCCGCGTCGATCCTGGCCATCAATCCCGACCATCCGGCCGAGCGCGGCTATCTCGACATGCTCGCCGCCCGCCTCGGCCTCGACGCCGACCTGAAGGCGTCGATCGAGAAGGCGGTCGCCGGCGCGTCGGCCTGATCGCCCCGATGCTTACGGAAAGGGCGCGGAACCGGTCGGTTCCGCGCCCTTTCTTTTGACTGCGATCCGCCGAGATCAGGCCGCCTTGATGTTCGCCTGCAGGAATTCGTCGATGCGGGCGATCGCCTTGCGGATGTTTTCCGTCGAATTGGCGTAGGAGAGGCGGATATAGCCCTCGCCATAGACGCCGAAATCGGGGCCGCCGATGGTGGCGACGCCGGCCTGTTCCAGCAGCGCCGAGGCGAGCGGCTTCGCCTTCCAGCCCGTCGCCTTGATGTTCGGGAAGGCGTAGAACGCGCCCTTGGGCGTTGCGCAGGTGATGCCGGCGATCTTGTTCATCTCCTCGACGACGACGGCGCGGCGGCGGTCGAACTCGGCCACCATCGCATGCACCGCGTCCTGCGGGCCGGTCAGCGCCGCGAGGCCGGCGAACTGCGCCGGGGCGTTGACGCAGGACCAGCAATTGACCGCCAGCTTGCGCACCTTGTCGATCAGCGCCGTCGGCCAGACCGAATAGCCCATGCGCCAGCCGGTCATCGCGTAGGTCTTGGACCAGCCGTCGAGCAGGATGACGCGGTCGCGGATCTCCGGATAGGAGAGCAGCGAGGTGTGCTCCAGCCCGTCATAGATCATCTGGCCGTAGATCTCGTCGGACATAATCGCGACGTCGGGCCACTTGGCGAGGCCGGCGACGAGCTTGTCGATCTCGGCCTTCGGCGTGACGCCGCCGGTCGGGTTGGCGGGCGAGTTCAGGATGATCAGCCGCGTCTTCGGCGTGATCAGCGCCAGCGTCTCCTCGGCCGAGAAGGCGAAGCCGTTCTCCTCGCGGATCGGCACCGGGATCGGGTTGGCGCCGGTGAACTCGATCATCGAGCGATAGATCGGGAAGCCGGGATCCGGATAGAGGATGTCGGCGCCGGGCTCGCCGAACATCAGGATCGCCGCGAACATCGTCACCTTGCCGCCGGGAACCACCACGACATTGTCGGGCGATACCGGCGCGCCGGTGCGCTTCGAAACGTCGGCGGCGACGGCCTCGCGCAGCGGCAGGATGCCGGTCGCCGGCGTATAGCCGTGCTCGCCGTCGCGCAGCGCCTTCACCGCCGCCTCGACGATATGGTCGGGCGTGCGGAAATCGGGCTGGCCGATGCCGAGATTGATGATGTCGCGGCCCTGGCGCGCCAGGTCGGTGGCGCGGGCGAGCACGGCGAAGGCGTTCTCCTCGCCGATGCGTTCGAAGTTGGCGACTGTCTGGAACATTTCTTTCCTCCCGGGCTATGTCTTTGCGGGGTATGATTTTGTTGATGGCCGCGACGACACGGCCATTGATTTCGTATGATGTTTCAGCGCATCCTCAGGCCAAAATCAAATCCGATTTTCCGGGAGAGCCTCTTACCATGTCGTCCACCACACCCCGCAAGCTTCGTTCCCAGTCCTGGTTCGACAATCCGGACAATCCCGGCATGACCGCGCTCTATATGGAGCGCTATCTGAACTACGGCCTGACCCGCAAGGAACTGCAGTCCGGCAAGCCGATCATCGGCATCGCGCAGACGGGTTCGGACCTGTCGCCGTGCAACCGCCATCACCTGGTTCTCGCCGAGCGCGTCCGCGAGGGCGTGCGCGAAGCCGGCGGTCTGGTCATGGAATTCCCCGTCCATCCGATCCAGGAGACGGGCAAGCGTCCGGGCGCCGCGCTTGACCGCAACCTCGCTTATCTCGGCCTGGTCGAGCTCCTCTACGGCTATCCGCTCGACGGCGTCGTGCTGACGATCGGCTGCGACAAGACGACCCCGGCCTGCCTGATGGCCGCCGCCACCGTCAACATCCCGGCGATTGCGCTGTCGGTCGGCCCGATGCTGAACGGCTGGTACAAGGGCGAGCGCACCGGCTCGGGCACGATCGTCTGGAAGCAGCGCGAGCGCCTCGCCGCCGGCGAGATCGACTATGAAGAGTTCATGGAGATCGTCGCCTCGTCGGCGCCGTCGACCGGCTATTGCAACACGATGGGCACGGCGTCGACGATGAACTCGCTCGCCGAGGCGCTCGGCATGCAGCTGCCGGGTTCGGCCGCCATTCCGGCGCCGTACCGCGAGCGCCAGCAGATCGCCTACGAGACGGGCAAGCGCGCCGTCGAGATGGTCTGGGAAGACCTGAAGCCGTCCGACATCATCACCCGCGAGGCGATCGAGAACGCCATCGTCGTCAATTCGGCGATCGGCGGCTCGACCAACGCGCCGATCCACATCAACGCCATCGCCCGCCACATCGGCGTCGACGTCACCGTCGACGACTGGCAGACGGTCGGTCACAAGGTGCCGCTGCTGGTCAACCTGCAGCCGGCCGGCAAGTATCTGGGTGAAGACTACCAGCATGCCGGCGGCGTGCCGGCCGTCGTCAACGAGCTGATGAAGCACGGCCTCATCCATGAGAATGCGATGACCGTCAACGGCAAGACGATGGGCGACAACTGCCGCAACGCCGAGATCGAGCTGCCGGACGTCATCCGCACCTTCGAGACGGCGCTGGTGCAGGACGCCGGCTTCATCGTGCTGCGCGGCAATCTGTTCGACAGCGCGATCATGAAGACCAGCGTGATCTCGAAGGAGTTCCGCGACCGCTACCTGTCGAACCCGAACGATCCGGAGGCCTTCGAGGGCCGCGCGATCGTGTTCGACGGTCCGGAGGACTACCACCACCGCCTCGACGATCCCGAGCTGAACATCGACGAGAACTGCATCCTGTTCATCCGCGGCACCGGCCCGATCGGCTATCCGGGTGCGGCCGAGGTCGTGAACATGCAGCCGCCGGCAGCCCTCATCAAGCGCGGCATCCTTTCGCTGCCCTGCATCGGCGACGGCCGCCAGTCGGGCACGTCGGGCTCGCCCTCGATCCTGAACGCCTCGCCGGAAGCCGCCGCCGGCGGTGGCCTGGCGCTGCTGCAGACGGGTGACCGCGTCCGCGTCGACCTGAACAAGGGTTCGGCCAATATCCTGATCTCGGACGAGGAACTGGCGGCTCGCCGCGCAGCCCTCAACGCCGCCGGCGGCTTCCCGATCCCGCCGAGCCAGACGCCGTGGCAGGAGATCCAGCGCGCGCTGACCGACCAGCTCGCCGACGGCATGGTGCTGAAGCCCGCGGTCAAGTACCAGCGGGTCCACCAGACCTACGGCATCCCGCGCGACAACCACTAAGCGGCATCGGGAAAGCCCAGGCTTTCCCGACATCTTGCTCTCTGCATGACCGGCCCTCGCGGCCGGTCATGTCGTTTTGGGGGGATGATGCAGCCAGCGCGAAAGGCCGGTTGAGGTGCAGATCCTCTTGAGATGTAGATCCTTGCGCCTCCGTATCTCCCATCCGCGCCGTCATCCCGGACGCAGCGAAGCGGAGATCCGGGATCCATTCAGCCGGAGCATCGGGTGTCTGGCACGGCAAGGATCGCGGCTGCATGGATCCCTGCCTTCGCCGGGATGACGGCGGAGGATGAGGCTATCGCCGGGAACTTTCTCCGCCCAAGGCTCGCCCATCATCCTGAGGTATCAGGCGAAGCCGGGCCTCGAAGGAGGGTCCAGGGAACGCCCTTCACGGAACGCTCCTCACCTCTCCCTGAGGGAGAGGTCGACGCACGAAGTGCGGCGGGTGAGGGTTTACGGCCTCAAAAGTCAGATCTCCGTCGCGCCTTATCCTGAGGGTTCCCTAACCCCTCACCCGGCTCTTCGAGCCGACCTCTCCCTCAGGGAGAGGTGAAGGGGAGGGAGGTCGCCACGCGGAGCACGGCCCACGGGCAGGGCTCCGTCGCCCCGGCGAAGGCCGGGGCCCATGAACACCGGCCAGGAAGCATTGGGCCAGCTCTATCGTCACGGGCCGGTGTGTCTGGATCCCGGCCTTCGCCGGGATGACGGCGGAGGATATCTCGGGGATCTCTCGCATTCCCAAAACTCGACCATCATCCTGAGGTGCCCGGCGAAGCCGGGCCTCGAAGGAGGGTCCAGGGAACGCTCTTCACGGAACGCTCTCCACTTCTCCCTGAGGGAGAGGGGAGCCGAGATTACCCCGGGGGGAAAGACGCGCATTCCCTCCCCCTTGTGGGGAGGGTTAGGGAGGGGGTACCACCTCGCTGGTCTCGGGAGAGCGCGAATTGCCTTCGGATGGATCGGCGCCAGTACCCCCACCCCGACCCTCCCCACAAGGGGGAGGGGGCCACCGCTGGAGCCTCCTTCGAGGCTTCGCTGACGCGAAGCGCCTCAGGATGATGGTGGAGCCGTTCGATCGGCCTAAAGGAGCCAGGGCGTTTTCGACCTCCCTCGAGGAGCGGCTCAAGACCAAACCCGGCAGAGCTCTCTGAGGATCGCTCCGGGACGGATATCATCCGGATCGATCTTGCCTTAATTGTCGTCATTCCCATTCCGTTGGAGGCTCTCTTGCCGCGTCTGAGAATTTCGCCCGAGGGCATCGGCACGCATTTCTGGCTGGTTCCGGACAACAAGCCCGCCTATGCGATCGAGCCGGACGATCTCGACCTTTCCGATGATCTGCTCGACCGGATCGAGGCGTGGAGCGACGCCTTCGACGCTATCTTCGATCCCGAGGATCCGAAGGGTTCGCGTTTCCCGAGCGCCGAGGCGGAAGTGGTCTGGCGCGCCGAAGGGCAGATGCTGGTCGCCGCGATCCGCGACGAACTCGACGACGACTGGGACATCGAGGCTCGGTTCTGATTTTTTGGCGCATCGGGAGAGGGACGTCATGGGTAAACTCAACGCCACCTGGCACGAAGCCCATCCGATGCCGCCAAACGCGACGCTCGACCAGCGCGTCGACTGGCATCTCGCCCATGCCGAGAATTGCGGCTGCCGCGCCGTGCCCCGCTTGATCGCCGAGGAACTGGCGCGGCGGGGGATCAACCTTCCGCAACGGCGCGAAAGCGGCGCGGATGCATCGACATCGGACGCCTGATCGCTAAGATCGGCGGGGGTCGAGGGCGAGGAACACCATGACATCGATCGCGGCGCGTCGCGCCAATTTCCGCAAGCTGCATGACGCGGGCTGCTTCGTCATGCCCAATCCATGGGACGTCGGCAGCGCCCGGCTTTCCGCCGGCCTCGGTTTCCCGGCGCTGGCGACGACCTCGGGCGGCTTCGCCTTCAGCCGCGGCCTGCCGGACGGCGCCGTCGACCGCGACACCATGCTGGCGCATATCGCCGAGATCGTTACGGCAACCGAGCTGCCGGTGAACGCCGATTTCGGCAACGCCTTCGCCGACGCCGCCGAGGCGGTTGCCACCAATGTCGCGCTTTGCGTCGAGGCGGGCGTCGCCGGGCTTTCCGTCGAGGACATGGCGGCGGATCGCTCGCTCTATGAATTCGACCACGCGGTCGACCGGGTGCGCGCGGCGCGCGCCGCCATCGACGCGGCCGGGCCGGACGTGCTGCTGACGGCGCGCAGCGAGGCGCTACTCACCGGCCATCCCGGCGGTCTGGACGAGGCCTGCCGCCGCATCGCCGCCTTCGCCGAGGCCGGCGCCGACGTGCTGTTAGTGCCGGGCAAACTCGATGCCGCCTCTATCGCCCGGGTGATCGACGCCGCCGGCGGCAAGCCGATCAACGTCATCGCGCTCGATCCCGCGCAGTCGATCGCCGATCTCGCCGAGGCCGGCGTTCGCCGCGTCTCGCTCGCGACCGCGCTGGCGCGTGCCGCCTATGGCGGCTTCCTGCGCCTTGCGCGCGAGGTGGCCGGGACGGGCAGGTTGACCGAACTCGCCCATGCCGAGCCCGGCGCCGAGCTGAACCGTTTCTTCGCGCCCTTCGCCGGAGGTTCGCAATCGTGACATCCGAAACCTATCCGGTCGGCGTCGCCGTCGACCCGACGCCCGCGCCGCGCCCGGCTCGCGTGCCGCTCGAGGGCCGCTACGTCGAGATCGTGCCGTTCGACCTCGCGGCGCATGGCCGCGACATCTACGAGCTATCGGCCGGCGCCGCCAATGATGGCCTCTGGGCTTATCTCGGACACGGGCCCTTCGCCGATTTCGATGGTTTTTCGGCCTATTACGCCGAGGCCGCGAAGAAGGAGGATCCGCTCCTCTTCGCCATCCTCGATCGGGCGACGGGCAAGGCGGTCGGGCACGCCACCTATCTCCGCATCGCGCCGCAGGATCGCGCCATCGAGGTCGGCAACATCCTGTTCACGCCCGCGCTGCAGCGCACCGTCGGCGCCACCGAGGCGATGTATCTGATGGCGCGGCACGCCTTCGACGATCTCGGCTATCGCCGCTACGAGTGGAAGTGCAACGATCTGAACGCGCCGTCGCGGCGCGCGGCGAAGCGCTACGGCTTCCGCTACGAGGGCACGTTCCGCCAGCACATGATCATCAAGGGCCGCAACCGCGACACCGCCTGGTTCTCGATCCTCGACCACGAATGGCCTCGCGTGAAAAAGGGCTTCGAGGCCTGGCTCGATCCCGCCAATTTCGACGCCGAGGGCCGGCAGAAGACGAGCCTCGACTGCGGGGCGGAGACGTGAGCCAGCCGCGTCGCGGCGGTCCGGAGGATCGCGCGGAGATCGAGGCGCTGCAGCGGGCCGCCTATGCGCCGAACCGCGCCAGGCTCGGCGTCGAGCCACTGCCGCTTCTGGCCGATTATGCGGGTCTGTTCGCGAGCCACGAATTCTGGCTGCTCGACGGAGACGCGGGTCTTTTGGGCGCGCTGGTGCTGGAAATCCGGCCGGAGGACCTCCTGATCTGGAGCGTCGCGACATCGCCGGAAGCGCGGGGTGAGGGCGTCGGCAACCGGCTGCTCGCCTTCGCCGAGGCGCGGGCGCGCGAGTTCGGGCTTTCGACGCTCCGGCTCTACACGGGCGAAAAGCTCGTCGACAACATCGCCTGGTACCGGCGACACGGTTACGCGATCGAAAGGCGGGAGGAGCTCGCCGATCGCGTCCTCATTCACATGATCAAGACAACAAGCTGAGAAGAACGGGAGAGAATTCATGACTGGACGTCTCACGGGCAAGCGCGCCTTTCTGACGGCGGCGGGCGCCGGCATCGGCCACGCCACGGCGCTCGCCTTCGCGGCCGAGGGCGCCTACGTCATCGCGACCGACCTGAAGGCGGAAGGGATGGCCGATCTTAAGGCCGGCGGCGTCGCCGAGGTGCATACGCTCGACGTGCGCTCGACCGAGGCGGTCGATGCGCTGGCCAAGCAGGTCGGACCGGTCGACATCCTCTTCAACTGCGCCGGCTTCGTGCATCACGGCACGGTGCTGACGACCTCGGATGACGACTGGGACTTCTCCTTCGACATCAACGTCAAGGCGATGCACCGCACCATCCGCGCCTTCCTGCCGGGCATGTTGGAAAAGGGCGAAGGCTCGATCATCAACATCTCGTCGGGCGCGAGCTCGGTGCGCGGCATCCCGAACCGCTACGCCTATGGCGCGTCGAAGGCCGCCGTCGTCGGCCTGACCAAGGCGATCGCCGCCGACTATATCCGCCAGGGCATCCGCGCCAATTCGATCGCGCCCGGCACGATCCAGTCGCCCTCGCTCGACGGCCGCATCGCCGAGCAGGCGGAAAAGCAGGGCAAGACGGTGGAAGAAATCCGCCAGCAGTTCATCGACCGCCAGCCGATGGGCCGCCTCGGCACGGCCGAGGAAATCGCGGCGCTCGCGATCTACCTGGCGTCGGACGAGTCGCGCTACACGACCGGCCAGGTTTATCTGTCGGATGGCGGTTTCTCGCTCTGAGGGGGCTCTGCTTGCAGGCGTCATCCCCGCGAAGGCGGGGATCCATGCAGCCGGGTATCGGGGCATGCGAACTCCCCAGGACTTCGGCTGAATGGATCCCGGCTCGGAGGCCGGGATGACGGCGAGCGTGGGGCGATGGCGGCGCGAAAGGCCGGAATGTGACTCCAGGCCGGCACTCTATTCACCTCTCCCTCAGGGAGAGGTGAAGGAAAACCCCCTCCCGCGTGCGGGAGAGGGGATTTCACAAACCCTGGAGCGCCTTACTTCTTCTTCCAGCCGGTGAACGGCGTCTCGTGGACCGGGCTCAGCGGCGGCTTGTCGTCGGCGAAGGCGAAGAGGTTGTCGATGACGCGCTGGCCCATGGCGTTGCGCGTGTAGACCGAGGCCGAGCCGACATGCGGCAGCAGCACGACGTTCTCGAGCTCGATCAGTTCGGCCGGAACCTGCGGCTCCTTCTCGAACACGTCGAGGCCGGCGGCGAGAATGCGCTTCTCCTGCAGGGCCTTGATCAGCTCCGGCTCGTCGACCACCGTGCCGCGGCCGATATTGATCAGTACGCCCTCGGGGCCGAGCGCGTCGAGGACGGCGCGGTTGATCACCTTCTCGGTCGAGGCGCCGCCCGGCAGCACGGAGAGCAGCGTGTCGACTTCCTTCGCCATCTCGGTCAGGTCGGCATAGTACTTGTACGAGACGTCCTCGGCCGGACGACGGTTGTGGTAGACGACCTTGACGTCGAACGCCTCGAGGCGGCGGGCGATGGCCTTGCCGATGCGGCCGAGGCCGACGATGCCGACCGTGCGGTCGCGCAGCGAGCCGCTGAGCCGGTAATTGCCCGAGGGCCACTTGCCGGCGCGCAGATAGCGCTCGGAGGCGGAGAGTTCGCGGACCGTCATCAGCAGCAGGCCGAGCGCCGTGTCGGCGACTTCCTCGGTCAGCACATCCGGCGTGTTGGTGACGATGACGCCCTTGGTCGCCGCGTGCTTGGCATCGACCGCGTCATAGCCGACGCCGAACGAGGCAATGATCTCGAGCTTCGGCAGCTTGTCGATCAGCGCCGCGTCGACGGCGCCGCCGACGGCGACAGCCTGGATGCGGGGCGCGATCTCGGCCAGCGTCGCGGCCGGGTCCTTCGCCTCGTAGAGCCGATGCACGACGAACTTGGCGTCGAGGGCATCGTTGATGTTCTGCTGCATGCGGCCGGGCATGAGAAGTTCTGGCCGAGACATGGACGCTCCTTGGATGTGGCTGCGCGCGATCCCGGCCGGCGCGTGCCTCGGCCGGATCGCTGTGATCGATAACAGGAAAATCCGATCGCCGCGTCGGGAAACGGCCGGACGATCGAATTCGATGGACATTCCTGGACGGACAGGCCGCTCGCCGCCTTGTCCTGAACCCGCGACGCACTCTAATCTGCGAACGAAATCAAATGCAAACACCCAGGAAGGGGTTGCTGCAATGGCGAACCGCACCGTTGGCTTCATCGGACTTGGATTCATGGGCGAGGGGATGGCGACCAACCTCCTGACCAAGGGCAATCCGCTGCTGGTCATGGCCAACCGCCGCCGCGAGGCGGTCGAGCGCCTGGTCGCGCTCGGCGCCAGCGAGGTCAAGACGCCGGCCGAAATGGCGCGCGGCGCCGACGTCATCTTCCTCTGCGTCACCGGCTCGTCCGACGTCGAAAACGTGATCGAGGGCGCCGACGGCATCCTCGCCGGCGCGCGCAAGGGCCTGATCGTCGTCGATTGCTCGACCGCCGAGCCGACCTCGACCACCCGCCTCGCGGGCCGGCTGGAGGCGATCGGCGCGCATTTCGTCGATGCGCCGCTCGGCGGCACGCCGGCGAACGCGGCGGCCGGCACGCTGCAGGCGCTGGTCGGCGCCTCCGACGAGGTGTTCGCCTCGATCGAGCCGCTGATCGCCTGCTGGGCCGCGACCATCGTGCATGTCGGCCCCGTCGGCGCCGGCCACAAGATGAAGCTGCTCAACAACTTCCTGTCGCTCGGCTATGCCGCGCTCTATTCCGAGGCGCTCGCCGTCGGCCAGAAGGTCGGCATCACGCCGGACACGTTCCATTCGGTGATCAGCAAGGGCCGGATGCGCTGCGGCTTCTACGACACCTTCATGAACTACGTCATCGATCGCAACGAGAACGCCCATCCCTTCACCATCTCCAACGCCTACAAGGACCTGCGCTACCTCGCCTCGATGGCCGACGACGCCCGCGCCGTGAACACGCTGGGCGAGGCGGTGAAGAACAATTTTGCCGCGATGGCGGCGTCGGGCCAGGCGGAGAAGTTCGTGCCGATGATCGCCGACTTCATCGCCGCCCAGAACGGCACGAAGCTGAAGGACTGAGGCCGCGTCTCTGTCTTCACCTCTTCCATGGCGAGAGGTCGGGCCATAGGTCCGGGTGAGGGGGTACGTGCTCTCCGGAGGATTCACGAACCTCTCACCCATCGGCCCACGTGCCCCGCTCGCCGTCATCCCGGGCTTGACCCGGGATCCACTCCGCCGGGTTGCTGACCGCGCGATCCTCCCGAGGGCGCAGCCGTATGGATCCCGGCCTCCGCCGGGATGACGGGGAGCTTTCGGGTCGCGCGAGGGTGTCTGTGCCGGCCCCGCTCCGCCATCATCCTGAGGTGCTTCGCGCACGCGAAGCCTCGAAGGAGGATCCAGAGTAGCTCGGGGTTGCGGCCGGGATCCGTCTCACAGTCCTGTAGGTGTTCCCTGGACCCTCCTTCGAGGCCCGGCTTTGCCGGGCACCTCAGGATGATGGCTTGTGATTTGGATGGAGGGGGAGCCTCCCCAGCGAAACCTCTTGGGCAAAATCGGCGTAGAATGGTTGGGCCCGGAAAGAGGGCGGCCGTTTTGACCGCGTGCCGGGCCGGCGGAGTCCGGCCATGTCTGCGATTTCCGAACAAGGCGTTCCTGAACGCCGCCTGATCTACCGCCACCGACTGGCGGTCCGGATCACGCACTGGATCAATGTCCTCTGCATCGCCGTGCTGCTGATGAGCGGCATGCAGATCTTCAACGCCCATCCGGCGCTCTATCTCGGCCAGCGCTCGCATTTCGATCATCCTGTGCTCGCCATGCGGCAGGGGGCGGATACGGAGAAGCCGGTCGGCGTCACCACCCTTCTTGGCCACGACTTCACCACCACCGGCGTTCTCGGTGTCTCGCGCGAGAATGGCGAATGGGTCGAGCGCGGCTTCCCGAGCTGGGCGACGCTGCCGAGCTATCAGGATCTCGCCACCGGCCGGCGCTGGCACTTCTTCTTCGCCTGGCTGTTCGTCGCCAACGGCCTCGTCTATCTCGCCTGGAGCGCGGCCAGCGGCCATCTGCGCGAGCTCGTGCCGTCGCGCGACCAGCTCCGCCATATCGGCGGCTCGATATGGGAGCACATGCGGCTCCGCTTCCCGAAGGGCGAGGAAGCGCGGCACTACAACGTGCTGCAGAAGCTCGCCTATTTCGGCATCGCCCTCGTCGTGCTGCCGCTTCTCGTGCTGGCCGGCCTCACCATGTCGCCCGGCGTCGATGCCGCCTTTCCCTGGCTCGTCGATCTCTTCGGCGGCCGGCAGACGGCGCGCACCATCCATTTCATCTGCGCGACGCTGGTGGTGCTGTTCATCGTCGTCCACCTCGTCATGGTGCTGGTCTCCGGCGTCTTCAACAATCTGCGCTCGATGATCACCGGCCGCTATGTCATCGAGCCCGAGGAGAAGTCCGATGCGCGCTGAGAAGGGTCTGGATCGTCGCGGCTTTCTGAAGCGGTCGCTCGTCCTCGGCGGCGCGCTGCTACTCTCCGGCTGCGAGGAACTCTCGAATGTCGACTGGGTCCGCCGCATGCTGGTCCGGGCCGAGACGCTGACCCGCACGGCGCAGCGCGCCGTCCTCGGCCCCAACGACATGGCGCGCGAATATAGCGAGGCCGACATCTCGCCCGACTTCAAGCCGAACGGCAGCATCGATCCGCAGGACGCCGATTACCTGGCGCTCTCGGCGAACGGCTTCGTCGACTGGCGGCTCAAGATCGGCGGGCTGGTGGAGCGGCCGGCGGAATATTCGCTGGCGGATCTGCGCGCCATGCCGTCGCGCACCCAGATCACCCGGCACGACTGCGTCGAGGGCTGGAGCTGCATCGGCAAGTGGAAGGGTGTGCCGCTGAAGGCGTTGCTCGACAAGGCCGGGCTGAAGCCGGAGGCGCGCTACATCGTGTTCTACTGCGCCGATACGCTGGAGCAGACGCTGGCGGGGGACTCGAAATACTATGAGAGCCTCGGCTTCGAGGACGCCTATCACGCCCAGACCATCCTCGCCTACGAGATGAACGACCAGCCCTTGCCGGTGCCGCATGGCGCGCCGCTCAGGCTCCGGGTCGAGCGCCAGCTCGGTTACAAGATGGCGAAATACGTCATGCGCATCGAGGCGGTGGCCGGCTTCGCCGACATCGACGGCGGCAAGGGTGGCTTCTGGGAAGATCGCGGCTACGAATGGTATGCCGGGATCTGAGGGGCGGCTCATTCTTCAACGACGGAACCTCGCGCCTGAACCCTCCCCTTGAGGGAGGGTCAAGACCGCCTCGGGCGGTCTTGGGGAGGGGGTCTTCGTCGGATTTGCGCAAGCCGCGGGGACGACACCCCCTCCCGAAAACGCAAAGGGCGTTTTCGACCTCCCCTCAAGGGGGAGGTTCCAAAAAGAGGTTCGCCCGCCATCCAGGCATCCTGGGCCGGACACCGGGGCTGAGCGGCGCGGGTGACGGCAGCGGGCGGCCATGCCAGTCTGACTTTCCTGTCTGGTCAAAGCTCAGGTGCCTCATGCCGATCAACCATCTCCTCGATCTCGGTTCGGACGTCGCCATCGTCACCGGCGCCGCGGCCGGCATCGGTCGCGCCATCGCGCAGACCTTTGCCGAGGCGGGCGCCGCCGTCGTCGTCACGGATCTGAAGCTCGAGGGCGCGCTCGCGGTGGCCGACGCGATCACCGCGGCGGGCGGAAGGGCGATCGGTCTCGAATGCAATGTCACGGAGGACGCGCATCTCGCTGCCGTCGTCGACGCGACGATCGCCGCCTATGGCCGGCTGACGCTGCTCGTCAACAATGCCGGCGGCGGCGGCCCGAAGCCGTTCGACATGCCGATGAAGGATTTTCACTGGGCCTATGCGCTGAACGTCTTCGCGCCGTTCCGGCTGATGCAGCTCTGCGCGCCGCACATGCGGGACGCCGGCGGCGGAGCGATCCTCAACATCTCGTCGATGGCGGGCGAGAACAGGAACCAGCGCATGGCCTCCTATGGTTCCTCCAAGGCCGCCGTCAATCACCTGACCCGCAACGCCGCCTTCGATCTCGGCCCGATGGGCATCCGCGTCAACGCCATTGCGCCGGGGGCGACCAAGACCGATGCGCTTGAGAGCGTGCTGACGCCCGAGATCGAGCAGGCGATGCTGAAGCACACTCCGCTCGGCCGGCTCGGCCAGCCCTCGGATATCGCCAATGCGGCGCTGTTCCTCTGCTCGCCGGCGGCCGCATGGATCAGCGGCCAGGTGCTGACCGTCTCCGGCGGCGGCACGCAGGAACTCGACTGACGATCACGGTCGGCGGCGCGATGCCGGGCGTAGCACGATCTGCGCCGCGCCGTTGACGACGATTGTGCCGATCGCGGTGAAGGCGGTCAGGCACAGGAAGGCGCCGAACAGGCCCAGCCTGTCGCCGAGGAAGCCGAGCGCCAGAACCGGCAGCGCGTTGGCGAGATAGCCGGTGATGTAATAGGCCGAGACCCAGGTGGCCCGGCGGTCCGGCGGCGCGATGCGGTTGACGATGCCCGCCGAGCCGACGAAGGCGGCGCCGTAACCGATGCCGCTGCCGACCGTTCCGAGCACGAAGAGCAGCGGCGAACCGGTCCAGATCGCGAAGGCGCACAGCAGGATGGCGAGTGCGATCAGCGTCGTGCCCCAGATCATGGCGCGGTTTGAATCGACGCGCTGGCTGGCAAGCTGGCTGATGCCGGCGACGAGCTGGAAGGCGGCGACGATGACGCCCGACGCCGCCTGGCTTTCGACCTTGAGCAGCTCATGCACGAAGGTGACGCCGAGGCCGGTGAAGGTGGAGCCGACCGCCCAGGCGAGGATGACCGCGCCGGCGGCGACGGCGAAGGCGGTGTAGCGGCCGGCCGGCGCCGCGGTTCCGGCCGGGCTCGAGGCGACGGGCAGCGCGCGCGGCGCCGGCTGCCAGGACGCCGTGGCGAGGCCGAGAATGGCGATCAGCGCCAGCGTGGCGATCAGGATGAAGGGCAGTTGCAGCGGCCAGGCGTCGAAATACAGCGCGGCCGAGCTGATCATCGGGCCGAGCGCGCAGCCGGCGGTGAAGACGGCGGTGGCGAGCACGGCATTGGCGCGCGCGTCGGCCTTGGGATCGAGCTCGATCAGCGCGGCGTTGGCGACGCCCGTCAGCCCGCCCGTGCCGGCGCCGGCGAGCAGCCGGCCGAGAAGGAGCGTCGGCAGATTGCCGGCCGAGGCGAAGATCAGCGCGCCGGCGATGACGATGCCGAGCGAAAGCAGGATCAGGAGCCGCCGGTCCGGCAGCCGGTCGGACAGCCGCCCGAGCACGAACAGCGCGATCAGCGTGCCGACGGCGTAGATCGCGAAGATGAACGCCACGGTGAAGGCGTCGAGCGACCACATCACGCGGTAGCTCGTATAGAGCGGCGAGGCGGCCGTGCTGTTCAGCAGCGCGACCATGATGGCGAGGGCGACGAAGAAGCGCGCCTGGCGATTGTCGGGGCGGTCCATGGGATGTCCGGAAGCGCTGGGGCGCTCTGTTCTGGATGGTATGCGGGATGGTCCGGACGATGACGGCATCGAGGCGGGCAGGGAGCTTGTAGCGCGTTTCAGTTTGGCGCGCCGCAGCTTTCTGCGCCCGTTCAGGCGTCGCCCGGCGCGCGGACGCGCTCGCGATAGAGCAAATAGAGGCCGCTCGCGATGATGATCGAGGCGCCGACCAGCGTGCGCGGCGCGGGGACGTCGTCGAAGATGAAATAGCCGAGCAGGATCATCCAGATCAGCCCGGTATACATGAACGGCGCCAGCACCGGCACGGCGGTATGGTGGTGGGCGCGGATCAGGAACCAGTGGCCGATGAAGCCGAGCGAACCCGTGAGCAGCAGGCAGATGCCGACCACGACGTTTGACGGCACGGCGGCGAGCGGATTGGCCACCGGCGTCACCAGGATGAGCGGCACCACGGCCGAATAGAGCAGCATGCCGACGCTCGAATCCGAGCGGGTGAGCATGCGGGTCGAGAGGATGTAGCAGGCGTTGCAGCAGGCGGCGGCGAGCGACAGGAAGACGGCTGGGTTCAAATCGCCGAACCCCGGCATGGTGATGATCAGCACGCCGACGAAGCCGACGATGATCGCCGCCCAGCGGCGCGGGCCGGCCCATTCGCCGAGGATCGGCCCCGCCAGCGCCGCCGTGATGAAGGGCGCGGAAAAGCCGATCGATATCGTCATGTCGAGCTGCAGCTCGTGCACGGCGAGGAAATTGAAGAAGGTCGAGCCGGCGAGAAACAGGGCGCGCAGCGCCTGCAGCACCGGCCGCTTCGTCCGGTAGAGCACCCAGTGGCGCCAGGGCTGGAACACGACGAGCGCGAGCAGCGCGTGGACGGCGAAGCGGACCCAGACGATCGACAGCACCGGTATGAACTGGCTGGCGTATTTCGCGCTGGCGTCGAGCATGGTGAAGCAGAGCATGGCCAGGCAATAAAGCCCGATGCCGCGCAGGCGCTGCTGAGCCTCCGCATCCGCGGTCGGCAACGGGGACATCCGCACTCCGGGAAATCAGGAAATTGCCCAGAGGGCAGGCGCTATCGGAAGATCGGGCCGCCTGTACTCAATCAGATTGCACCGCGTCGCTCAAGTCGTGGGAGCGACGCTCTCCACCGGCTCGGCCGCCGGCGTTTCGGTCTCGGGCTCGGCATCCTCGTCGCCCGGCTCGGCGCTGTCGTCGAACGAGGCGGAGAGATTGCGCTCGATCTGGCGCAAGAGCTTGCGCAGCTTCTTGACGTCCTTGTCGTCGAGCCCTTCCAGCGCTTCCCGCTCGAGGCGCTTCCAGCCCTTGTCGATGTCGACAAGCGTGCCGCGTCCCTGCTCGGTCAGGTGCACATGGGCCTGGCGGCCGTCGCCCTTCGAGGCCTTGCGCTCGACATAGCCCTGGGCGGCGAGACGGCTCACCATCTTGGTGACGGTAGGGGGCTGCACAGACAGGGCCTGTGCCAGCTGGCTCATCGACAGCCCGTCCTGCTCGGCGAGCGCCTTCAGCACGCTCTCCTGGCCGGGGTGAAGGCCGATCCGCATGAGGTGACCGCCCGAGCGCGCGCGGGCAGCGCGAGCTGACTGGGCGAGGCGGAAGGTGATCGTTTTGCGGTGGTTAAAAGCCATGATGCTCCGCATACCGGGTAAACGTGTCGGGTTGATGACACGGCAAACGATCGTCAGCGCTGGAGCCGGAGTCCGACACTGACCGTAGTCGTCGGATAGCTGCCGCCCGGCACGGCGCTGTCATAGTATTCCTGCGAGAAGCGGCCGACTACCCAGGCCTCGCGGTTGAGCTTCCACGTCACCCCGAAGCCGGCTTGGTAGGTGACGTCGGCGACGTTGATTCCTTCGTAATATTCGCGCCGCCAGCCGAGGTCGCCCTCGAGCGTCAGGTTGCGGCGGAGCGCGTGCTCGGCGCGGATGCCGGCGTCGTAGACGATCGAGCCGGCCGAGTTCGGATCGGTGGTCGGATTGACGAAGGTGGCGGCGCGCAGCGTGAAGTTGGTGAGCGGCGTCGGCGACCAGATCACCGAGGCGTCGACCGTCATCGCGTCGAACGGCTTGAACACCGCGTCGTCATAGCGCTCGTGGTGCCAGCCGAGCGCGACTTCGCCCGTGAGGACGGGCGCCGCGGAATAGGCGATGCCGCCGCGCAGCGTCACGCCCTGGCTAGCGCGGTTGAAGCCGTTGTTGTCGATCTTCTGCTTGAAGCTGCGATCCGAAAGCTCCGCCTCGACGAAGGGCGTGAAGGCCGGCGTCACCTCGTAGCCGACGCGGGCTGCGCCGCTCACCAGCGTGTTGTCGCGGTCGCCCTGCGGCACGACGATGTCGCCGACATGGCCATCATTATATTGCGAATAGGCGACGTTGCCGCGCAGCTGCAGCACGGTGCGCCCGACGCTGCCGTCGAGCGTCGCGCCGCCGACATAGGTGTTGATGCCCGGCGGCTTCTCGACCCCGGTCGGATAGTCGAGGCTCGAGATCGACTGGGTCTGGTAATTGTAGTTGCCCCGGAGCCGCAGCGCCCAGTCGCGCGGCAGGTCGATGCGGGCGTTGGCCTCGGCGTTGACGGTCGGCAGCGGCGCCACCGACGTATCGGAGAAATAGTCGTAGGTGCCGTGCAGGACGAAGCCGAGCTCGTGCCGGCTCCAGTCGGAGCGCACCGTCAAATCCGGCACCAGCGTCCAGACGGCGGACGGCCCGCCGGTCGAGGAGCCGGCGGCGTTGGTGGTGTAGCCGCCGCGCATCTCGATCGAGGGGAGCACGACGAAGCTGCCGACGCGGATGCCGAGCGGGTCATAGGCGGAGGCGTCGCGGGCGTCGGCGGTGCGGGCGCGCGGGCGGAGCGGCGCCTCGTCCTCCTGCGCGATCGTCGGCGCCAGGCGCTCGCCGCGCTGGGCGCGTCCGGCCTCCGGCGTCTCGGTCGGCAGCGGCTGGTTCGTGAGCGTCGTGTTGAACAGGTCGACGGCTTCCTGCCCGTCGCTGCCGCGCAGGCGCCCGAAATCGGCATCGGCGTCGAACGGCCCGACCGGCGCAGTGGCGTCCTGCGCGACGGCAACCGTCATCGGAGCCAGCGCTGCGAGGAGCGCCGCCGACAGGAGGAGCCGGACAGGAAATTGCATTGCCGCTTGCCGTGACCCTTGCATGTTGAAGCCTGGATCCGGCGCGCCGGACCCTATGGTTTCCGAACCGTAAACGGGCTTGGTTAAGGGATCGTTGTCGTGGCCCGGTTTGTCCGGCGGCATTTTCGAGCGACGATGGCGGCGCGCTCGTGCTAAAAGCCCGCGCGCAAACAGTTTTGGAGTAAACGATGCGGGTTCAGGACGAGCCGGACGCGGAACGCGCGAACCAGTCGGTCGAATCGGCGCTCAGGACGCTCGCGAGCGAACGCGCCGGCCTCGATGCGCTCGCCGGCGCGCTCGCCGGGCCGCTCGCCGCCCCGTTCGGCGACGTCGTGCGCCTGATCCGCGAGCATGCCGGCCGCGTCGTCGTCACCGGCGTCGGCAAGAGCGGCCATGTCGGCGTCAAGATCGCCGCGACGCTCGCCTCGACCGGCACGCCGGCCTTCTTCGTCCATGCCGCCGAGGCGAGCCATGGCGATCTCGGCATGGTCGGTCGCGACGACATCATCCTGGCGCTCTCCTGGTCGGGCGAGACGGCGGAGCTGCGCCCCGTGGTCGAATATGCGAGCCGTTTTCGCACGCCGCTGATTGCGGTCACCTCGAACGCCGACAGCGCGCTCGGCCGCCAGGCGACGCATGTGCTGACCTTGCCACGCGCGGAGGAGGCCTGCCCGCACGGCCTGGCGCCGACGACGTCTGCCGTGATGCAGCTGGCGCTGGGCGACGCGCTCGCCATCGCGCTGCTCGAGACGCGCGGCTTCACGGCGCAGGATTTCCGCCTGTTCCACCCCGGCGGCAAGCTCGGCGCCAGCCTGCATTTCGTGCGCGATATCATGCACCAGGGCGCCTCGATGCCGGTCGCTTCGTCCGGTTCGCCCATGACCGAGGCGATCGTCACCATGACGGCGAAGGGGCTCGGCTGTCTCGGCGTCGTCGACGGCGACGGCGCGCTGATCGGCATGATCACCGACGGCGACCTCCGCCGTCACATCGGCCCGGATCTGCTCTCGCGCAATGTCGACGAGGTGATGACGCGCGCGCCGAAGACGATCCCGCCCGACATGCTGGTGGGCGCGGCGATCGATCGGCTGAACGGCGCCAAGATCACGGTGCTCTTCGTCGTCGAAGCCGGCAAGCCGGTCGGCGTGCTGCACATGCACGACCTGCTGCGCATCGGCGTGGCGTGAGGGGCCGATTGGCCGGTTCCTTACCCTCTCCTTGAGGGGCTTTTGCAGGACACCACCCTCATCATGCTGAGGGGCCCGCAGGGCCGTCTCGAAGCACGCAGGGCCGCTGTGCCATCGATGGGCTGCACCGAGATCGTGCGTCCTTCGAGGCCCGAGCTGCGCTCGGGCACCTCAGGATGATGGAAGTCGAGCCCCGCATGACGGCTGGAGATGCGGAGCCTCCTCAGAGAGGTAAGGGGCGCCGGCCTCCGGCCTCACACCCAGCCGAGCAGTTCCCGGCGGACGATGTGTTCGATCACCGCCATGCCTTCCGGGCTGTCGTTCAGGCAGGGGAGGGCGGCGAAATGCTCGCCGCCATTGTGGCGGAAGATCTCGGCGTTCTCGCCGGCGATCTCTTCCAGCGTCTCGACGCAATCGGCCGAGAAGCCGGGCATCACCGCGGCGATGCGCTTGACGCCGCTCTTCGCCAGCGCCTCGACCGTCTTGTCGGTATAGGGCTGCAGCCATTCGGCCTTGCCGAAGCGCGACTGGAAGGTGGCGCGCAGCTTCCCCTCTGGCCAGCCGAGCTGCTCGCGCAGCAGCCGCGCCGTCTTCAGGCAATGGCAGTGATAGGGGTCGCCGAGCTCCAGATTGCGCTTGGGCAGGCCGTGGAAGGAGGCGAGCACGATCTCCGGCTCGAAATCGAGCGCCGCGATCGAGCGCTCGACCGAGGTGGCGAGCGCGGCGATATAGACGGGATCGTCGTGATAGGCGGGAAGCGTGCGCACGGCCGGCTGCCAGCGCATCGTCTTCAGCTTGTCGAAGGCCTTGTCGTTCGCCGTCGCCGTCGTCGTCGCGGAATATTGCGGATAGAGCGGCGCGATCAGGATCCTGTCGCAGCCGGCGCGCTTCAGGCCGTCGATCTTCTCGGCGATCGAGGGCGTGCCATAGCGCATGCCCCAGTCGACGACGATCTTGCTCTCGCCGGCGAAGGCGGCGGCGAGCTTTTCCGACTGCGCGCGCGTGATGGTGCGGAGCGGCGATTCGTTGCGCTCGTTGTTCCAGATCGAGGCGTAGTTCTTGCCCGACTTCGACGGCCGCGTCGTCAGGATGATGCCGTTCAGGATCGGCCACCAGGCGAGCTTCGGAATCTCGATGACGCGGGGATCGGAGAGGAATTCCTTGAGATAGCGCCGCATCGACCAGTAGTCGGTCGCGTCGGGTGTCCCGAGATTGATGAGGAGGACACCGACCTTCGCGGGCGCGACCGGCGGATGGCCGGCGGGCTTGCTGTCGGGATCGGGCGTATTGGAGGCGGTCATCTGGCTGGTCATCGTGCCGGAACTTAGCGGTTCCCCGCGCCGCCGCGAAGGGGCCGGGTGCATTTTCGGCCGTTGCGCGTTGTCGCAGCGGCGGCGCCGTTTCGGCGTTTCTCGTTCGATGTTATCCCGATGCAGCAATTCACGGGCATACTGGCCGGGACATCCATAGGGAGATCGCTCGCATGATCGGACGCACGCGCAGCCTGGGACTGGGTCTCTTCCTTCTCGCGACGCTGGCCACCGGGCCGCTGCTCGCCGAGCCGGTGACCATTTCCTTCGTCCAGACCAACGACATCGACCGCATGGAGGATCTGGACGGTCGCGGCGGCTTCGCCCGCCTCGCCGCCGTCGTCGCGGCCGAGCGGGCCAAGGGGCCGACGCTCTTCGTCCATTCCGGCGACACCATCTCGCCGTCGCTGCTCTCCGGCATCGACAAGGGTGCCCACATCATCGACATCCTGAACCGGATGAAGCTCGACATCCTGACGCCAGGCAATCACGAGTTCGATTTCGGCCCCGACGTCTTCCATGCCCGGATCGGCGAGGCGACCTTCCCGGTCGTGACGTCGAACATCCGCGAGCCGGACGGCAGCCAGCCGAAGAACACGGTCGACGAGAGGATCGTCGAGATCGAGGGCGTCAAGATCGGCATTTACGGCCTGACCACCGAGGACACGCGCACCGTCGCCTCGCCTGGCGACACGATCTTCAACTCGTCGATCGAGACCGGCAAGGCGAAGGGCGAGGCGCTGCGCGCCGCCGGCGCCGATCTCGTCGTCGCGGTGGTGCACACGCCGCTTTCGGTCGACATGGCGCTGGTGCGCAACCGGGCCGCCGACCTCGTCTTCTCCGGCCATGACGAGCATCTGCTCGCCTTCTATGACGGCAAGACGGTGCTGACGGAATCGGGCGCGCAGGCCGAAAACATCGTGATTACCCGCGTCACCGTCGACAAGCAGGAGAAGGACGGCAAGACGACCGTCCACTGGCGGCCGCATTTCGAGATCGTCGACAGCGCGACCGTGACGCCGGATCCGGAGATCGCCGCCGTGGTGAAATCCTACCAGGACAAGCTCGACGCCGAGCTGAAGGTCGCGATCGGCACGAGTGAGACGGCGCTCGACAGCCGCCGCGCCACGGTGCGCGGCGAGGAGGCGGCGATCGGCAATCTGATCGCCGACGCGATGCGCCACGCCGTCGACGCCGAGGTGGCGATCACCAATGGCGGCGGCATCCGCGCCGACCGCGAGTATGCCGCCGGCGCCACGCTGACCCGCGCCGACGTCTTCGCCGAGCTCCCCTTCGGCAACAAGACGGTGAAGCTGGTCGTCACCGGCGAGAAGCTGCGACAGGCGCTGGAGAGCGGCTTCAGCCTGACCGAGGCGGCCGCCGGCCGCTTCCCGCAGGTCTCGGGCCTCGTCGTCGAGGTCGATCTCGCCAAGCTGCCGGGCATGCGCGTCCGCAGCGTGCTGGTGAACGGCGCGCCGCTCGATCCCGAGCGCAAATATACGGTGGCCACCAACGACTATCTCGCCGGCGGCGGCGACGGCTATCTCGCCTTCAAGGACGCGGCGCGCCTGATCAGCCCGGTCGACGCGAAGCTGATGGCGAGCGACGTGATCGACTACGTCACGACGGCGAAGACGATCGCGCCCAAGGTCGAGGGCCGGATCCTGTTCAACTAGCGGAGTGTGGGCGAGGGGATCGAGCCTCCACCATCATCCTGAGGTGCTTCGCGGAGCGAAGCCTCGAAGGAGGATCCAGTAGGGCATTGCTGTTTGCAGACGAATTCCGCCGCGCAGTCTTCATCCGGGGCGTTCCCTGGACCCTCCTTCGAGGCCCGGCTTCGCCGGGCACCTCAGGATGATGGTCGAGTTTTGGGAATGCAGTTCGGCAGAGTGTCCGGGCGCCCAAACATTATGGGCCAGTCTCCTCCGGGACAGGTAAGGACGAGAGCTCACAGCCCCCGCGACTGCTGGGCGAAGCCGAACGAGTCGAAGGCGTGCTCGGCGACGCGGTACCATTGGTACATCTCGTCGCGAAAACTCTTCCAGGGTCCGTAAATCGTCTTGAAGCTCGGGCTCTTGGCCGACAATTCGGCATAGAGCTCGAACGACGCCCTGTAGGCGGCGTCGAGCAGATCCTGCGGGAACGGCCGCAGCCGCACGCCGTCGGCGACGAGGCGGCGGACGGCGGCGTTGTTCTGGATGTCGAAGCGGGCCGGGATCGTCACGTTGGCCTGCGCGGCGGCGGCCCGGAGCGCCGCCTGGTAGCTCGGCGGCAGCGCCTCGAAGGCGGGCTTGTTGGCGAACAGATGCAGCGACGGCCCGCCTTCCCACCAGCCCGGATAGTAGTAATAGGGCGCGACCTCGTGGAAGCCGAAAGCCTCATCGGCCGCCGGTCCCGCGAATTCGGCCGCGTCGATTGCGCCGCTCTCGAGCGCCTTGCGGGCCTCGTCGGGCGACAGGGTCTGCGTCTCGACGCCGAGCCGGTTCATCACCAGCGCGCCGAGCCCGGCGATCCGCATCTTCATGCCGGCGATTTCCGGCAGGCTCTTGATCTCCTTGCGGAACCAGCCGCCCATCTGCGCCCCGGTATTGCCGGCGGCGAAGGAGACCAGATTGTAGCTGGCGTAGAAATCGTCGAGCAGCGACTGGCCGCCGCCCTCGGCGATCCAGGCATTCTGCATGCGTGCATTGAGCCCGAAGGGCAGCGCCGTGCCGAAGGCGAAGGCCGGGTCGCGCCGGATATTGTAGGCGGAGAGGGTGTGGCAGGCCTCGATGGCGCCGGCCTCGACGGCGTCGAACGTCCGCGCCGGGTCGCCGTCGACGTCGTCGGCGGTGCGGATCTCGATCTGGAAGCGGCCGTCGGTCAGGCTGGCGACGGTCCGGGCGATGCCGGTGGCGCCGCGATAGGTGGCGCCGATCGCGCGCGGGAAATCCGATTGCAGTCGCCATTGCACCGTCGGCAGCACCTGCGCCAGCGCGGGCGTCGCCAGGACCGGCGCGCCGAGCGCGGCGCCCGCCAGGGCCGTCCCGGAGCGCAGCCCGGCCGAGCGCAGGAAGCGTCGCCGGTTCAGGAGATCCGAGCGCATGGTTAGACACCTTCCTGTCCGCGATTGCCGGGGCCTGACCAATCGCATGCACGGTGACAGTGTCAACGCGATTTTCCGCTCTTCCATGGTCAAGATGACGCAGCGTCGGGCTTGGTTGCAAGCGGGCAACGATACGCCCGGGAGGATCCATCCCGTCCGTGAAAGGCCGTGACATCGGCGGAGCGGCGGCGGTATCCTGCCCGCGAAGGTGGCGACGTTCCTGTCGCCCGACAGAATGCGATCTGGACCATGACCGACCCGAAGAGTTTTTCGCCCCTCGTCGCCGTGACGGCCGACGTGCGCGACGCCGACGGCTATCGCTGGCACGCGGCTTCCGAGACCTATGTGAAGGCCGTGCTGACCGGCGCCGGCGGCATTCCGGTCATCGTGCCGTCGCTCGGCGAGGCGCTCGATATCGAGGCGCTGCTCGCCCGCGTCGACGGCGTGCTGGTGACCGGCAGCCGCTCCAACGTCCACCCCGCGCTCTATGGCGCGGCGGTCGACGCGCGCACCGAACCCTATGATCCCGCGCGCGACTCGACCACGCTGCCGCTGATCCGCGCCGCCATCCGCAACGGCGTGCCGCTGCTCGCCATCTGCCGTGGCCAGCAGGAGCTGAACGTCGCGCTCGGCGGCACGCTGGCCTCGGAGATCCAGGACCTGCCCGGCCGGGACGACCACCGGTCGCCGGCCTCGGAGATCCAGGAGGAGCGCTTCGCCATCCGCCATCCGGTCGAGATCGTCCCCGGCGGCTGCTTCGCGCGGATCCTCGATCGCGACACGATCGCGGTCAATTCGCTGCACCGGCAGGCGATCGGCCAGCTGGCGGAGGGCCTCGACATCGAGGCGGTCGCGGCCGACGGCACGATCGAGGCGGTCAGCGTCCGCGATGCGCCGGGCTTCGCGGTCGGCGTGCAGTGGCATCCCGAATACTGGGTGACGACCGACGCGCCGTCGGCGCGCCTGTTCCGCGCCTTCGGCGAGGCGATGCGCGCCCGCGCCGCGGCTCAGACGCAGCGCGTCGCGGCGGAGTAGGGGCGGGTCGCTTCCGGCGGCTTGGCGCCTTCTTCCTCGCGCTGAGCTGAGGAGGGGGGCACGGCTTGCCCGTTGTGCCGCCTTCGAGACGGGTCGTTACGCTGGCCCCCGCCGCAGAACCCTCCGCCGTCATCCCTGCGAAAGCAGGGATCCATGCCTCCGCCGCGCTGGACCTAGACGGTTGGCAAGCCGGCGGAAATGGATCCCGGCTCGGAGGCCGGGATGACGGCGAGCGTGGGGCTGGCTGCGAGGCAATACTTCGACGCCGTAGACCCTCACCCGGAGCTTCGCTCCGACCTCTCCCTCAGGGAGAGGTGAAGGAGCCGCTACGCCATCGCCATGGCGCCGCCGAGCATCAGCAGGCCGAAGATCAGGATGCCGCTGGCCGCGACGATCTGCAGGCCGTTGACGATCCGCACCTGGGCGCGGCTCTCGCCGCCGGAAAAGCGCAGCGCGATGTCCTTCGCCTTGACGGCGAAGATCGCCAGCGCCGAGACCGTGATGCCGGTGCCGAGCGCCATCACCAGCACCGACAGGATGCCGGCCCAGTAGAGTTTTTGCGATACGGCGAAGACCAGGACGATGACGGCGCCCGAGCAGGGCCGCACGCCGACGGCGAGGATCGCCGTCCAGGCGCGGGCGAGGGTCAGCGGCTTGTCGAGCGTCGCCGGATCCGGCGCATGCGAATGGCCGCAGTCGCAGGTCAGGCCATGCTCGTGATTGTGGTGATCGTGATCATGATGAGCATGGTCACCATGCGAATGGTCGTGGTGGCCGTGGCTGTGCGCCGCGTGGCTGTGCCCGGCGTGATCATGGCTCGCATGGTCATGGCCCGCATGGTCGTGTCCGGCATGGTCATGTCCGCCATGGCTGTGGCCGCGACCGGTCAGCTTGGTCCAGAGCAGCCAGGCGCCGCAGAGCGTGATCAGCGCGTAGCTGGCGATCTCCAGCGCGTCGGTCGCCCGCGTCATGGTGACCGCCGTGACGTTCAGCACCAGCGTGCCGATCGACACCACGAGGATGGCGGTGACGGCCTGGGCAAGGGCGGAGGCGAAGGAGATGACGACGCCGCGCTTCAGCCGGTCGCCGGTCGCGAGCAGATAGGATGAGATGACCGCCTTGCCATGGCCGGGGCCGACGGCGTGGAAGATGCCGTAGAGAAAGGAGAGCCCGATCAGCACCGTCGCGGCGTGGCCGCTCTGCGTCAGCTGCATGAGCGCCGAGGTCAGGTCGCGGTAGAACACGGATTGCTGGCGGGCGATCCAGACGAAGATCGGCGCGAACGGGCCGGCCCAGGCAGTCGAGCCGGAGCCGTCGGGCGTCGCGATGCCGAACGGGCTCGGCGCGGCGAGCGCGACGGCGGGCGCAAGCGCGACGAGCGCTCCCGCCCACAGGCAGGCAAGGCGACGCATCAATGGCACCGGATCGAGATGACGCTGGCAAGCGTCGCCGCGATATCGGCGAGGTCATCCGGGAGGTTGGGCTGATCGGCGGGGACGGCCGCGAGCAGGGACATCGTCTTCTCGTCCAGTTCCTTGGGGGGCGTGTAGTGGCCCTTGCAGCCCGCCGGCGCGCCCGTGAGCGTGATCGCGTGCTGCGGGATGAAGTTGAAGGCCACGAAATACTCGGGATCGAAGACTTCCAGCGTCGTGTTCGGTCCGACCGCCGTCGGCGTCTTCAGCGGCAAGGTGTAGAACAGCGTCAGCCGGGCGTCGTGGAAGTCGAGCCAGTATTCGTCCGGCGCCTCGACCGGCGCGCGCACGCCATTCACCTTGAGCCGGGTGAAATAGTGGAAATCTTTCAGCGACTCGACGTTCACCTTGGCGAGCGGCTGCAGCTCGTCGTCGGAGAGCTTGCCGTCGCCGTTCTTGTCGAGGCCCTGCACGGCGAAGGCGGTGAAGGCCGGGTCGAACTGCCAGATGTGGCGGATCGCCGTCATCTTGCCGGTCGCGTCGAACACGATTTCTTCCTTGGCGTCGACGAAGACGTGCGGATGCGCCTCGGCGGCGGTCGCGACGAGCGCGCAGAAGACGAAGGCGACCAGAGCTCGGATCATGATGATGGGTCTTTGCGGCGGACGGAGCCAGAGGGGGCCAGACAAGTACGGCCAGATCGTGTCGGCTCGCGCCGATCGGGGGTGCCGGAAGGCGGCGCAAGGTCGCACCGCCCAGCGCTGCGCGGCTAGCAGGGGTTTCCCTCGGACGTCTTCTTGTCGAACCACTTCACCAGGAAGTCGATGAAGCTGCGGACCTTGCCGGAGAGATGGCGCCGATGCGGATAGACGGCGTGGATGGCGGCGCTGGCGGGCTCGTAGGGCTCCAGCACGGCGATCAGCCGGCCCGCCTCGAGGTCGTCCTTCACCACCAGATGCGGCACGATGGCGAAGCCGAGGCCGGCGAGCGCCGCCTGGCGCGCCGCGTTCGGGCTGTCGACCTCGACGCGGCCCTTCACCGGCACCGAGATCCGCTCGCCGTCGATCATGAACGGCCAGTTGGTGCGGTAGGCGACGTTGGAATCGATGACGCAGGGCTTGCCGGAGAGATCCTCCGGGGTTTCCGGCCGGCCATATTGCTCCAGGAGTTCCGGGCTGACGACGATGGCGATGCGGAACGAGGACAGGCGGCGGGCGATCAGGCTCGAATCGGTGAGCGTCGAGATGCGGATCGCCACGTCGAAGCCCTCGTCGACCAGATCGACGAAGCGGTCTTCCAGATGCAGCTCCAGCGAGATTTCCGGCTCGCTCACGACGAACTCCATGATGGCGCGGCCGAGTTCGCCGTCGCCGAAGGTGCGCGGCGCCGAGACCTTGAGGCGGCCGCGCGGCGCGGCGTGCGCGTCGCCGACCGAGGATTGCAGATCCTCGATCCGCTGCAGGATCTCGGTGGCGTCGCGTGCGTAGCCCTGGCCGACTTCGGTCAGCGACAGCGTCCGCGTCGTCCGGTTGAGCAGGCGGGCGCCGAGCTCGTCCTCGAGCTCGCGCACATATTTCGAGATCAGGGCCTTCGAGCGGCCCATCTTGCGCGCCGCGGCGGAGAAGCCGCCGGCCTCGACGACCTCGACGAAGGTCTTCATTCGGGTGAGCGTGTCCATACTGCCGCCTAGAGCGTTTTCGAGCGAAGTGGAAAGTCGGTTCGCGTGAAGAAAACGCGATAGAACAAAGACCTAGAGCATTTCATCGTTTTCGCGAAATGATGAAGCGCCTTAGCCGGCCAGGATCCTGGCTGCAAGCTCGATCAGGGCCTTGTCGCGGCCCCTGGGCGCGATCAGCGAGACGCCGAGCGGGCAGCCCTCGTGCTCGGCCAGCGGCAGGCTGATCTGCGGCAGGCCGGTCAAGCTCGCCGTGCAGGTCATGGCGAGGGCGCGGTTGCGGTAGGATTCGAGCTCGTCGCCGTCGCGGCCGCGCTCCGGCGCGATGCCCGGCGTGGTCGGGATGGCGAGCACGGTATCGTCGCCGAGCAGGCCGTCCAGGCGCTCGCGCACCTGGGCGCGGCGCTGCGCCGCCGCCTCATAGTCCTCCCGAGAGACGTGGCTCGCCCATTCGAAGCGCTCGCGCACGCCGGGACCGAAGACGGGGTTGCGGCTGGTGATCCATTCGCCGTTCGCCTGCCAGGCCTCATAGGCCTGCATGGTGCGGAAGATCATCCGCCAGGCGGCGAGGCCGTCCGGCGAGACGATGACGGCGCCGGCCGGCGTCAGGTGGGCGGCGATGCGGGGCGTCGCCGAGCGGACGGCGGCCTCTTCCAGCTCGCCGAGCAGCAGCGCGTGGATGTCGTCGCCGACGAGGAAGCGCGTCAGCGGCGGCCCTGCCACGTCCTCGCCGAGCAGCACGTCGCCGACGCGGGTGAAGGTGTCGATGTCGCGCGCGAACCAGCCGACCGTGTCGAAGCTTTCGGCGAGGGGCGCGACGCGCGAGATGTCGATCCGGCCATGCGTCGGGCGCAGGCCGATCAGGCCGTTATAGGAGGCGGGCGCGCGGACCGAGCCGCCCGTGTCGGTGCCGAGCGCGAAATCGACCAGGCCGGCGCTGACGGCGGCGGCCGAGCCGGACGAGGAGCCGCCCGGGATGCGGCCCGGCGCGCGCACATTGATCGGCGTGCCGTAGTGGAAATTCTCGCCGTTCATCGAATAGGCGAACTCGTCCGTGTGCACCTTGCCGACGAAGCGGGCGCCGGCATCGAGCAGCACCTGCACGGCCGGCGCGCTCACCGTCTTGATGTCGCTCTCGGCCCGCTTCAGCGGATGGCCGACGCCGGTCGGATAGCCGGCGACGTCATAGAGATCCTTGACCGCCATGGTGAGCCCGGCGAGCGGGCCGGTCGCCGCCGACGGCACTTCGATGGCGGGATAGTCGAGAAACGCGTTGACCGGATCTTGGGCGAGAAGCATGGGCTCTATCGATTTCCTGTGGAGGGACATCGGCTCGGCGCCGGCGGGCACCGCGTTCTCCCGATTCATAACGCTATTCCGCCGCCTTTGCCAAAATCCGGCGGCGCCGGCTCAGGCGGCGACCGCCGCGCCGTCGGAGCGCGGATCGCTGGTGCCGAAGATGCAGCCGTCCTTGCGGCGGACGAGCGCGCCGGCATGGCCCATTGTGTCGGAATAGGCCTCGTCCAGCACCTCGACCTCGTGGCCGGCCCGCTCCAGCGCCAGGATGATGTCGGGATCGAGCCGGTTCTCGACGCGCAAATTGGTGTGGTCGGAGCCCCAGGTGCGGCCGAGCAGCCAGCGCGGCGCGGCGATCGCCTCGCCGAGCTCCATGCCGAAGAGGGCGTGGCGGGTGAAGACCGCGCCCTGGGTCTGCGGCTGGCCGTCGCCGCCCATCGTGCCGTAGCTCATGATCCGGCCGTCGTCGAAGCGGGCGATGGCGGGGTTCAGCGTGTGGAACGGCTTGCGGCCGGGCTCTAGCGGGTTCAGCGCGCGCGGATCGAGCGAGAAGCTGGCGCCGCGGTTCTGCCAGGTGATGCCGGTCGCCGGCAGCACGACGCCGGAGCCGAACTCCCAGAAGATCGACTGGATATAGGAGACGGTGAGGCCGGAAGCGTCGATGGCGCCGATCCAGACCGTGTCGCCCTTCTTCGCCGGTTGCGGCCAGGGCGCGGCGCGGTTCATGTCGATCTGGGCCGCCTCGCGCTCGAGCATGCGCGGCGAAAGATGCATCGAGAGGTCGCCGGCGAAGATCGGGTCGGTGACGTGCTGGTCGCGCTTGAGGAAGGCGCGCTTGGTCGCCTCGATCAGCCCGTGCACATGCTCGAAGCTTTCGCCGCGCTTGACGCCGAGGCGCTCGAAGATGCCGAGGATCAGGAGCGAGGCGAGGCCCTGGGTCGGCGGCGGCGAATTGTAGACGGTGCCCTGCTGCAGCCGGACCGAGAGCGGCGCGCGCAGGCGCGCCTCGTGCCGCTCCAGATCCTCGCGCGTCACCGCGCTGCCGACGCGCTGCAGGTCGCTCGCGATCTCGCCGGCAACATCGCCGCGATAAAAATCGAGGAAGCCAGCGCGGGCGAGATGGTCGAGCGTGTCGGCGAGGCGTTCCTGGCGGAGTTGGGCGCCTGTCTCCGGCGCCTTGCCGTCGACGAGGAAGACGTCGCCGAAGCCCGGCTGTTCGGAAAGCACGGCGTGGTGCGTGGCGGTCAGCCGCGCCTGCGAGCGGGTGACGGTGATGCCGTCTCGCGCGTGGGCGATGGCGTTGGCGAGCAGGGTGGGGCGGTCGAGCCGGCCGCCGAGGCTCTGCGACAGTTCGTAGGCCGTATGCCAGCCCGAGATCGCGCCGGCGACCGTCAGCGCCGAGTCGGGGCCGCGCGTCGGGATCGTGTCGTAACCCTTGCCGCGATAGGCCTTGATGGTGGCGCCGGATCCGGCCGCGCCGCAGGCCTCCAGATAGCGTGGCTCCTTGCCCGGCTCGCGAATCAGCCAGAAGCCGTCGCCGCCGATGCCGTTCATGTGCGGATAGACGACGGCGATGGCGGCGGCGGCGGCGATCGCCGCCTCGATGGCGTTGCCGCCGGCCCGGAGAATCTCGGCGCCGGCCTCCGCGGCGGCCCGGTGCGGGGCCACAACCATACCCTTTTCGCCGACGATGGTTTCGCTCACGCGTGTCTCTCCTGTTTGCCATTCCTGCATAGGCGAAACGGCAGGTGGCCGGAAGCGCGAATCAGAGGCGGAAAGCGGCGTTGCGGACCGTCTCGGCGGCGGCGGCAGGGGCAGCCAAACCTGCAAAAATGTGGCAGAATTGCCGGGTTTCGGAACCATGCCGTATATGCAGGCGGCCCATGCATGAAATTTGTGCCCGAGGCGTAAAATCCGCTTGAATGTGAAGCGGGTTAAGCATACGTACCTCCTCGCCCAATTATCGCACGTGCCTGTGGTTGCGTGCCGACCGGTGGGGCTTCGGACAAGAGGCCGAAGCGACGCCCAAGATCCTCCGCAAGAGGGTCCCAGGAGTTCGGGAGCAATCCCGAGAAAGGTCGGCAGCCGGAAAGCGAAACCGGTGAACTCCGTCTCCGCGGAGGACGCGACTTGAAGCAACGACGTAGCGGGCTTTTTTGGTCTCTGCCGGCTCTCCAAAGGCCGTGGTCACTGAAGAGGCACTACATCCTTGCCGGGCGTGCGGATCGGGTCTCCCGTTCCAAGCGAAGGCAGCGCTCACGATGAACGCTCCCGTTCGTCCAAGCGACTGCTACCCGCGAAAACTGCCGGCTCACCCCGGCAAAAACGGCTCGTCGTCACCGTTCCGATCGCGTCCATAGCGATTGGCGCGAGGGCTGCGCTCCGGTTTCGTCATCGCTTTCGCAACGCTTTTTGGCCCTGGCCGGCCGACGGGGAGACCCTCCAAATGACCGCACGCATCATCGACTTCCTCAACACCCGACGTCCCGACGGCCCCTGCCTCGTGGTCGATCTCGATGTCGTGCGGGAAAATTATCTCGCCTTCGCGCATGCGCTGCCCGACACCCGCGTCTTCTACGCGGTGAAGGCCAACCCGGCGCCGGAAGTGCTGTCGCTGCTCGCCTCGCTCGGCTCGAACTTCGACTGCGCCTCGGTCGCCGAGATCGACATGGCGCTGGCCGCCGGCGCGACCCCCGACCGCATCTCCTTCGGCAACACGATCAAGAAGGAGCGCGACGTCGCCGCCGCCTTCGCCCGCGGCATCGACCTCTATGCGGTCGACTGCGAGGCGGAAGTCGAGAAGGTCGCCCGCGCCGCTCCCGGCACCCGCGTGTTCTGCCGCATCCTCTGCGACGGCGCCGGCGCGGAATGGCCGCTGTCGCGCAAGTTCGGCTGCGAGCCCGAAATGGCCGTCGGCGTGCTCGAGCATGCGCATCGTCAGGGTCTGCGCGCCTATGGCGTGTCGTTCCATGTCGGTTCGCAGCAGGCGAACACCGAGGCCTGGGACAGCGCGCTGGCGTCGGCCGCCGGCATTTTCCACACGCTCGCCGAGCGGGGCATCCAGCTTCAGATGGTCAATCTCGGCGGCGGCTTCCCGACTCGGTATCTCAAGGAGATCCCGGGCGTGGAGAACTATGCCTCGTCGATCGACGCCGCGCTGAAGCGCCATTTCGGCAACCGCATCCCGGAGACGATCATCGAGCCGGGCCGCGGCATGGTCGGCAATGCCGGCATCATCAAGACGGAAGTCGTGCTGATCTCGAAGAAGAACGACACGGACGACATCCGCTGGGTCTATCTCGACATCGGCAAGTTCGGCGGCCTCGCCGAGACGATGGACGAATCGATCCGCTACCCGATCCGCACCGCGCACGACCACGACGAGAAGACGCCCTGCGTGCTCGCCGGCCCGACCTGCGATTCCGCCGACGTTCTCTACGAGAAGACGCCGTATCACCTGCCGGTATCGCTCTCGATCGGCGACGAAGTGCTGATCGAAGGCACCGGCGCCTACACGACGACCTATTCGGCCGTCGCCTTCAACGGCTTCAAGCCGCTCGAAGCCTTCGTGATCTGAAGGACTTCACCGATGATCCATATCGACGTGGAGGCGCCGGGCGAAGCCGGCGCCCGAGAGCTGCTGCTTGACCGGACCATGGGCCCGGATCGCCATCTGAAGTCCTCGGAGCGGCTGCGCGAGAACCGCCTGCCGGCCTCCGGGCTCGCGCTCGTCGCCCGCGACGGCGACGAGATCGTCGGCACCGTCCGGCTCTGGAACGTCCAGGCCGGCGGCCGCGACGCGCTGCTGCTCGGCCCGCTCGCGGTCGCGCCGGAGCGCCAGAGCGAGGGCCTCGGCGGCAAGCTGATGCGGGCGGCGCTGAACCGCGCCGCGATGTTCGGCCATGCCGCCGTCATCCTGGTTGGCGACGCCGAATACTATGCGCGCTTCGGTTTTTCGACCGCGGCGACGCAGCGCCTGATGATGCCCGGGCCGGTCGACCGCAAGCGGTTCCTGGCCCTGGAACTCCGGGAAGGCGCGCTCGACGGCGCCGCCGGAATGCTGGTCGCGACAGGCGACTGGTCGGCCCCGCCGCTCGCCGGGCCGGACTTTCCGATGGTTGCAAGCCCTTCCGGGCTCGACCTCGTCGACGCAAGCCGCTAGGTTCCCCGCACCAAACCGGTCGTGGATGGAAGGGCATATGCCCCTCCATCCACGGCTTTTTGTTTGTCATGAAGGAAGGGTACGGTACCCCACTTGTTGATTTCGACCTTGAGGAGTGTCTCGCAATGACGAATTGGCCTGTCTACGGTCGCATCTCCGGCCCCGTGGTCATCATAGGCTTCGGTTCGATCGGACGCGGATTTCTCCCGCTGCTGAAGCGCCATTTCGCCCTGGACCAACCCCAGATCACGATCATCGAGCCGACCGACGAAAACGCCGGCCTGATGGCCACTTTCGGCGTCAAACACGTCAAGGTCGCACTCACGCGTGAGAATTACCGGGAAGTCCTGACGCCGCTTCTGACGAGCGAGTCCGGCCAGGGCTTCTGCGTCAACCTCTCGGTCGATACGTCGTCGCTCGACATCATGAAGCTGGCCCGCGAGCTCGGCAGCCTCTACATCGACACCGTGATCGAGCCATGGCCCGGCTTCTATTACGACCACAAGGCCGATCCGGCGTCGCGCTCCAACTATGCGCTGCGCGAGGAACTGCTGGCCGAGAAGCGCGCCCATCCCGGCGGCCCGACCGCCGTCTCCTGCTCCGGCGCCAATCCCGGCATGGTCTCGTGGTTCGTCAAGCAGGCGCTGCTCGACATCGCCCGCGACCTCGGCATCGAGCATGACGAGCCGACGACAAGGCGCGAATGGGCGGCGCTGATGCACGCGACCGGCGTCAAGGGCATCCATATCGCCGAGCGCGACACCCAGCGCGCCCGCGTCGCCAAGCAGCTCGATACCTTCGTCAACACCTGGTCGGTCGAGGGCTTCATCTCCGAGGCGCTGCAGCCGGCCGAGCTCGGCTGGGGCACGCACGAGAACTGGATCCCGGCGCATGCCCGCACGCATGACACCGGCAGCGGCGCTGCGATCTTCCTGCTCGGCCCCGGCGCCGATACGCGCGTGCGTTCCTGGTGCCCGACGCCCGGCCCGCAGCTCGGCTATCTCGTGACGCATAACGAGGCGATCTCGATCGCCGATCACTTCACGCTGCGCGAGGGCGGCGAGGTGATCTACCGGCCGACCTGCCACTACGCCTACCATCCGTCGAACGACGCGATGCTGTCGCTGCACGAGATGTTCGGCCGCGCCGGCAAGCGGCAGTCGAAGATCCACATCCTCTCCGAGGACGAGATCATCGCCGGCCGCGACGAGCTCGGCGTGCTGCTCTACGGCCATGCCAAGAACGCCTACTGGTACGGCTCGCGCCTCACCATCGACGAGGCGCGCGAGAACGCGCCCTACCAGAACGCCACCGGCATGCAGGTCACCTCGGCCGTCGTCGCCGGCATGGCCTGGGCGCTGGCGCATCCGGATCGCGGCATCGTCGAGGCGGACGAGATGGACTACCACCTGTGCCTCCGGGTGCAGAAGCCGTATCTCGGCACCGTCGAGGGCATCTACACCGACTGGACGCCGCTCACCGACCGTCCCGGATTCTTCCCGGAAGACATCGACGAGAGCGATCCCTGGCAGTTCCGCAACGTGCTGGTGCACCAGCTCGGCTGACGTCGGCTGCTTCCTGTCGGAAGATCATCGAGACCGGGCCCCTGGCCCGGTCTTTTTTTATGCATTCGCGGGGGAGGGCGGCGCGGGGCAGGGCGCCGCGCCGGATGCTGTCGAAGGATTGGGCAGGGCGCTTCGCCGCCTCGACATGCATCAGCGTCATGTCTCGGCCCGGTGGCGGCCGCAATCGCGACCTGATCCCCGCCGATCCGCCGCAATCCGGCCGTATCCCTTAATGCTGCGCTGCAATATGACGCCAGAATTAATGCTGCTCTGCGTTAGGCGCATCGCTGGCATGAGCTTTTTCGCAGTGCTCAATTCGCTGGCAACCGCCTATATCAACGTCAACAAGAACGGCGACAGAGAAATCCGGCGCTAGTTCGACAGAGATCAGACCGAATTCAAAGGACATCCGAAAATGGCTCTCAATATCCTCGCTTCCTACAAGACCTGGCGCAAGTTCCGCGAGACCTACAACGAGCTCTCCCGCCTGAACAACCGCGAGCTTGCTGACCTCGGCATCCACCGCGGCGAAATCGAGCGGGTCGCCAAGCAGGCCGTCGGTTACTAAGACTTCTAAAGACTTCAAGGAATTCGCAGAGGACATCCCCTCCTCCCTCCGTTCTCTGCGATTGGCGCCGCGTCGACCTCCTCCCCGACAACGCGCCACCCTCTAAACGCCCGTCGACCTCCTCCCCGACGGGCGTTTTTCTTTTCCGCGCGAACCGCGTAAGACGCCGGCAGACGCGACCGTGTCGAGCTCTCGTACAGCTCCCGGTCGCGCGCCGGCGTCGCTCATTTCAGGGCCGGTTTTCCGGCCCGGCGCTCCGATCGCGCCCGCTTGTGACGCCTGTCACAGCCGCAGTTTAGAATGATTTTGACTCACCTTACGTAACGTCGTACCGCGGAGCCGAGGGGCGCTCGCGGGGCTGAGTCGGCCCCTGTCCGTCTGGAGGGACGACATGCCGAAAATCAGTCAGTGGTTCATCGGAACGGCCGTGATCTATGTCATCGTCGGCATGATCGGCGGCATCATCATGGGCGCGCAGCAGGACTTCTCGCTCGCTCCCGCGCATGCCCATCTCAACCTGATCGGCTGGGTGTCGCTCGCCCTGATGGGCTTCTATTACAACGCCAATCCCGCCAAGGCGGCGAGCCGGCTGGCGACGATCCAGTTCTGGGTCTCGACCATCGGCCTCTGGATCATGATCCCCGGCCTGGTGCTGACGCTGCGCGGCGCGCCGTCGGGAGAACCGATCGTCATCGCCGGCTCGATCATCACGCTGCTCGGCATGGTGCTGTTCGCCGTCGCCATCTTCGGCCGCACGCCAAGCCGGGCTTGAGGCTCTCTTTCACCTCTCCCCCAGAGAGGTGAGGGAAGGCGTTCCCTGGACCCTCCTTCGAGGCCCGGCTTTGCCGGGCACCTCAGGATGATGGTCGAGTTTTCGGGAGAAGATCAGCCGGCGAGATCGATCACGCCGGCTTCGCCGCCTTCGGTGCCGAAGGCGAGGCGGACGCCCTTCTTGTCCCAGGCGAGCGCGCTGACCGCGCCGCCTTCGCCGGGCTTGCGCAGGATCGCCTCGTCGCTGTCGGCGAAGCGGACCGCCAGCACCATGCCGTCCTTGTAGCCGATCGCCACGACCTCTTCGGTCGGGTGGCAGGCGACGAAGGTGACGACCTGGTCGCGGGTGCCAAGCTGCAGCGGCTGCTTGCCCATCGGGCCGTCCTTGAAGTGGAACGGCCAGAGCACGGCCATCTCCGCGCCCGAGGTCGCCAGGAAGCGGCCCTTGGGCGACCACGACATCGACTTCACCTTGCCGGGATAGCCCGACATCCGCATGTGGCCGCCGCCATCGGCGACGCGCCAGCCATGCAGCGAATTCTCCTGCATCGACGTGATCACGCTCTTGCCGTCCGGCGAGAAGGTGACGCCGAGATGCGAGCCCTTCCATTCGAAATCGATCGGCTTGGCGTCGGTGCCGATCCACCAGAGCGAGACGCCGTTGTAGCGCGCGACCGCGAGTCGGAGCCCCTTCGGCGCGAAGGCGAGGCCGGCGGCGGTGCGCTCGTGCTCGAGCACGCGCTCGCGCCCGTCGGCGAAACGGACGAAGACCTGGCGGCCGCTGGCATAGGCGATGACGCCGTCCGGGCCGCAGGCGACCTGGTCGATCCACTTCTTCGGCTGGCTCGCCAGTTCCGTGACCTTGCCGTCGGCGTCGATGGCGCAGACGCGGCCGTCATCGCCGGTGGTGATCAGCCGCGCGCCGTCCTGGGTGCGGGCAGCGGCGAGCAGGCCGCCGGAATGAACGCTGAGCTTTTCGGCCGAGGGGCCGTCGACCCGCGCGACGGCGCCATCGCCGAGCGCGAAGACGGGCTCGGCACCGAGAAACTGCGCCGCGACGACATAGGCGTCGAGAGGAAAGGACTGGATGGTGGGCAAGAGGCTCTTCCGGTCGATGTCGTGCAGGGCATTTTCGCGCGAGGAAAATGCCGGCCAGCTAGGTCGTCGATCGCCCCGGCCGGGGCCGGAGCGCTGCGTTCGGGAGGAATGCGGCCGTCAGGCCGCCGGCATCAGGCAGGCTTCGAAGCTCTTGCGCAGGGCTTCCTCGTTCAGCTTGCGGCCGATGAAGACGAGGCGGCTCTCGCGCTTCTCGCCTTCCGCCCACGGACGCTGGTGCGTGCCCTCGATGATCATGTGCACGCCTTGCAGCACGTAGCGGTCGGGATCGCGATCCATCGCCAGGATGCCCTTGAGGCGCAGGATGTTCGGACCTTCGACCTGCGTCACTTCCTGGATCCAGGGGAAGAACTTGTTCGGGTCGAGCTCGCCGCCGCGCAGCGAGACGCTGAACACCGATTCATCGTGGCGCGGATGGTGGTGGTGATGGTCGTGATCATGATCGTGGTGATCATGGTCATGATGATGGTGATCGTGGCCATGGTGGTCATGGCCGCAATTCTCGTCATGGACGTGCTCGTGATCCTCGCCCTCGAGGAATTCCGGATCGAGCGTCAGGATGCGGTCGAGGTCGAAGGCGCCGCGATCGAGCACCTTGGAGAGGTCGATGGCGCAGCGCTCGGTCCGGTGGATCGTCGCGTGCGGGTTGATGTCGCGGATGCGGCGCTCGACGGCGGCCAACTGCTCGGCCGAGACGAGGTCGGTCTTGTTCAGGAGGATGACGTCGGCGAAGGCGATCTGCTCTTCGGCTTCCGGCGCGTCGTCGAGCCGGGTCAGAAGGTTCATCGCGTCGGCGACGGTGACGACCGCGTCGAGGCGCGACTTGGCGCGCACGTCGTCATCCATGAAGAAGGTCTGCGCGACGGGGGCCGGATTGGCGAGGCCGGTCGTCTCGACCAGGATGCCGTCGAAGCCGCCGGGGCGCTTCATCAGGCCCTCGACGACGCGGATCAGATCGCCGCGCACCGTGCAGCAGACGCAGCCATTGTTCATCTCGTAGATCTCTTCGTCGCTCTCGACGATGAGGTCGTTGTCGATGCCGATCTCGCCGAACTCGTTGACGACGACGGCGTATTTCTTGCCGTGGTTTTCCGACAGGATGCGGTTCAGAAGCGTCGTCTTGCCGGCGCCGAGATAGCCGGTGAGCACGGTGACCGGGATCTGGGTTTCCGTCATGAGAGATCTCCGGCGCGGAGCATCAGCCCGCGCAAAAGGGGGGAATGGGTTGCCGCCTGATATAAGGGATGTCGGCGCCGATTGCGATGGGTCAGCGCTCGGGCGCTTCGCGCCTTAATTTAGAACGAATCTAATCTTGATCTGGTTGCGCCGCCGGCCGCCCGCCGGCCCGCCTGGAGAGAGACGCATGACTCGTTCCGATATTCGTGGCTATTCGCCCCTGCAGGTGGGCCTGCATTGGGTCATAGCCCTGCTGGTTCTGTTCCAGCTCGTCTTCGGCGAGAGCATGAGCCACGCCCAGCGCGCTGCCCTGCGCGGCACGCCCGTCTCCGCCTCGGATGCGGCGCTCGCGACGGCGCATTACTGGGTCGGGATCGCGATCCTGATTCTCGTCCTGCTCCGGCTCGCCCTTCGGCTGACCCGAAGCACGCCGCGCCCGCTGGAAACGGCGGGGCGCCTGGCCGCCCGGCTGGCGAGCGCCGCCCACGTCGCCTTCTACGTCCTCCTCGTCGCCGTACCGGTCACCGGGCTTCTCGCGATCTATGTCTCGCGGTCGTTTGGAGGCATCCACGAACTCGGCAAGCCGGCGTTCATCGTCCTGATCGCGCTGCATGCCGCCGCCGCGCTCTATCATCAGTTCTGGCTGCGCGACGGCACGCTGCGCCGGATGGTCGTCCCCGGCGCGCCCTGACGACTTCCGAGCCGTCTAGGACACCGGGTCGTCGCGCTCGACCGCCCAGCAGGCGACCTCCGTCTCGCCGTGCCAGCGAAGTTCCGGCCGGTCGACGCGGCATTTGTCGAAGGCGCGCGGGCAGCGCGGATGAAAGGCGCAGCCGCGCGGTGGATTGAACGGGGAAGGCAGCTCGCCCTTCAGGCGGATGCGCTCGCGCTGGCGCTCGGGATCCGCCATCGGCGTCGCCGAGAGCAGCGCCTGCGTATAGGGATGCAGCGGCTGCTCGAACAGCTTTTCACGGGGCGCGCGTTCGACGACGCGGCCGAGATACATGACCAGGATCTCGTCGGCCATGTGACGCACCACCGAGAGACCGTGCGAGATGAAGAGATAGGAGAGGCCGAGGCTCTCCTGCAATTCGACCAGCAGGTTCAGCACCTGCGCCTGCACCGAGACGTCGAGCGCCGAGACCGGCTCGTCGAGCACGAGGATCTTGGGCCGCAGCATCAGCGCGCGGGCAATCGCGATGCGCTGGCGTTGGCCGCCGGAGAACATGTGCGGATAGCGGTTGGCGTGCTCGGGGCGGAGGCCGACGCGCTTCAGCATGTCGAGCACGGCCGCCTTGCGGTCGGCGGCACTCATATCCCGGCGGTTGATCACCAGCGGCTCGGCCAGCGCGTCGAGGATTTTCTGGCGCGGATTGAGTGAGCCGTAGGGGTTCTGGAAGACGATCTGCACTTCCGAGCGCAGCTTCTTCAGCGCCGCCTTGTCGGCGGTGACGATGTCGGTGTCGCCGATGACGAGCCGGCCTTCGCTCGGCTCCTCGATCATCGTCACGAGGCGCGCGAGGGTCGACTTGCCGCAGCCGGATTCACCGACGACGGCGAGCGTCTTGCCTTCCTCGAGCGTGAAGCTCGCCTCGGCCAGCGCCCGGACGGTGGCGGCCGGCTTGAAGGCGCCACGACTCACCGAATAGAAGCGCGCCAGATGGCTCGCCTCGAGGACGACGGGCGCGTTCATGCTGCGACCTCCCTGCCTTCGGGGTGGGGATGGCCGATCGGCCGGCCATGCGTCAGCGGATAGTGGCAGAGCGCGAAGCCGGCGATCGCGCCCTGGCGCGGCGGCACCTTGGTGCGGCAGCGGTCGGTGGCGAAGCGGCAGCGTGGCTCGAACAGGCAGGCCGGCGGCCGGTCGAACTGCCCCGGCACGACGCCGGGAATCGAGGGCAGGAGCTTGCCCCTGGCGCGCTCCGGCAGGGCGGCCAGCAGCACCGCCGTATAGGGGTGATGCGGATCGGCGAAGAGCGGGCCGACTGGCTGCTCCTCAATCTTCTGCCCGGCATAATGCACCGAGACGCGCTCGGCCGTCTCGGCGACGACGCCCATGTCGTGCGTGATGAGGACGAGGCCGGTTTCGGTCTCGCGCTGCAGCGAGACGAGGAGTTCGAGGATCTGCGCCTGGATGGTGACGTCGAGCGCGGTCGTCGGCTCGTCGGCGATGATCAGCTTCGGCCGGCAGGCGAGGGCGATGGCGATCATCACGCGCTGGCTCATGCCGCCGGAGAGTTGGTGCGGGAAGGCGGAGAGCCGGCGCTCGGGATCGGGAATGCCGACGGCGTTCAGGAGCTCGATCGAGCGTTCGCGGCGCTCGCGCTTGGTGAGGCCGAGATGCGTCTTCAGGCTCTCGCCGATCTGGTAGCCGACCGTGAAGCACGGGTTGAGGCTCGACATCGGCTCCTGGAAGATCATCGCCATGTCCTTGCCGATCACCTTGCGCCGCTCGCGCGGCGTCAGCGTCAGCAGGTCCCGGCCATCGAAGGCGAGGGTCTTCGCCGTGACGGTGGCGGTCCAGGGCAGCAGCCCCATCACGGCCAGCATGGCGACCGACTTGCCGGATCCGCTCTCGCCGACGATGGCGAGGATCTCGCCGCGATCGACGCTGAGCGAGACGCCGTCGACGGCGCGGAACTGGCCGGAGCCGGTGCGGAAGTCGACGGTCAGGTCGTTGATTTCGAGAAGCGGCATGGTCAGCTCCTCCGCATCTTCGGGTCGAGCGCGTCGCGCAGGCCGTCGCCGACGAGGTTGATCGCGAGCACGGTGATCAGGATGGCGAGGCCGGGCTCGGTGACGATCCAGGGCGCCGATTGCAGGAATTCGCGCGCCGAGGCGAGCATCGCGCCCCATTCGGGCGAGGGCGGCTGGGCGCCGAGGCCGAGGAAGCCCAGCGCCGCCGCCTCGAGGATGGCGTTCGAGATGGTCAGCGCCGCCTGCACGATGATCGGCGCCATGCAGTTGGGCAGCACGGTGCGGAACATGATGCGGAACGTGCCGGCGCCGCCGACGCGGGCCGCCGTCACATAGTCGCGCGTCTTCTCCTGCAGCGCCGAGGCGCGGACCAGGCGGACGTAATAGGGCAGGTAGACCACCGTGATGGCGATGATCGTGTTGGTCAGGCTCGGGCCGATGATGGCGACGATGACGATGGCGAGCAGCAGGCTCGGCACCGACAGGATGACGTCCATCGCCCGCATGATGACGATCGACGGCCAGCCGGGCGCGAAGGCCGCGACGAGGCCGAGCGCGATGCCGGCCGCCATCGAGGCGACGACGACCGAGAGGCCGATGAACAGCGACAGCCGCGCGCCGAAGATCAGGCGCGAGAGCATGTCGCGGCCGATTTCGTCGGTGCCCAGCAGGAAGGCGCGGTTGCC
This sequence comes from Kaistia sp. SLG-1, assembly GCF_059699055.1. Lineage (NCBI taxonomy): Bacteria > Pseudomonadati > Pseudomonadota > Alphaproteobacteria > Hyphomicrobiales > Kaistiaceae > Kaistia > Kaistia sp. SLG-1. The sequence continues at coordinate 4,495,442 of NZ_AP048544.1, read as the reverse complement.
CCCCTCGGCCCAGGCCGGCGGGATGCGGGTGAATTCGCGGAACTGCTCGTAGGGCGAATAGGGCGCGATCACATTGGCGAAGATCGCGACGAAGACGAGCAGCGACAGCAGGATCAGCCCGACCAGCGCGGCGCGGTTTTCGGAGAAGTCGCGGAAGAACGAGACGAACGGGCCGGGCGGCGCTTTTGGCCGCGGCGCGGCGGCGGTCGCGGTGCTGTCAGCGGGCATGGCGGATCCTCGGATTGAGCACGCCGTAGAGCAGATCGACGAGAATGTTGATCAGGATGACGATGCCGGAGACGAGCAGGATGCCGCCCTGCAGCACCGGATAGTCGCGGCGGTTGATGGATTCGATCAGCCAGGAGCCGACGCCGGGCCAGGAGAAGATGTATTCGGTCAGCACCGCGCCGGCCATCAGCGCTCCGACCTGCAGGCCGATCACCGTGACGACCGGGATCAGCGCGTTGCGGAGCGCATGCACGCCAACAACGCGGAACGGCGACAGTCCCTTGGCGCGGGCCGTGCGGACATAGTCCTCGCCGAGGATTTCCAGCATGGCCGAGCGGGTCATGCGGGCGATGGTGGCGAGCGGGATGGTGCCGAGCACGATGGTCGGCAGGATCAGATGCGACACCGCCGAGCTGAACGCGCCTTCCTCGCCGGAGAGCCAGCTGTCGATCAGCATGAAGCCGGTGACGGGCTCGAAATAATAGAGCAGGTCGATGCGGCCGGAGACCGGGGTCCAGCCGAGATTGACCGAGAACAGCAGGATCAGCAGCAGGCCCCACCAGAACACCGGCATGGAGAAGCCGGTCAGCGCCGCGCCCATCAGCCCGTAGTCGACGACGGTGCCCCGCCTTGTCGCGGCGATGACGCCGGCCGGGATGCCGAGGATGGTGGCGAACAGCATGGCGCTGATGGCGAGCTCCAGCGTCGCCGGGAACAGCGTCAGGAACTCGGTCAGGACCGGCGCGTGGGTCGAGGTCGAGGTGCCGAAATTGCCGTGCGCGAGCTGCCAGAGATAATCGAGAAACTGCTTCCAGACCGGCTGGTCGAGGCCGAGCTCGTGGCGGAACTGGGCGAGCCGTTCCGGCGAGATGCCACGCTCGCCGGTGCGGACCTCGATCGGGTCGCCGGGAACCAGGCGGATGGCGATGAAGGTCAGGAACGCGATCGCGATGAAGGTCGGGATGACGAGCAGAACCCGTCGAACAATGAAACCGAGCATTTTGGGGACCCGTGGTGGGCGAGCGCAGAGACTGCGCCGCCTGGTCCAGAAACAGATGACCGAAGCGGAGGGCGGTGTCGCCGCCGCCCGCTCCGGTATCGCCTGAGAGCCGTTACTTCAGCTCGACATCCGTGAACTCGTGCCGGCCGAGCGGGCTCACCTTGTAGCCGCTGACCTCCTTGCGCGTCGGTTCGAACACGACCGAGTGGGCGATCGGCATCACCGGATAGTCATCGTGCTGGATGACCTGCATCTCTTCATAGAGCTTGGTGCGTTCGGCCTTGTCGAACAGGGTCTTGGCCTTGTTCAGCCGGTCGTCGAACTCCTTGTTGCACCACTTGGAGAGGTTCTGGCCGCCGGGGCGCGCCGCCTCGCAGGAGAGCAGGAAGAAGAAGTTGTCGGGATCGCCATTGTCGCCGGTCCAGCCGAGCTGGCCCATCTGGTGTTCGCCCGCCTGCATGCGCTTGCGGTACTCGCCCCATTCATAGGAGACCAGATTGGCCTTGATGTTCAGCTTGGCGAGGTCGGCCTGGATGATCTCGGCGACGCGCTTGGCGTTCGGGTTGTACGGACGCTGCACCGGCATCCACCAGAGATCCGTCTCGAAGCCGCCCTCGAGGCCGGCTTCCTTCAGGAGCGCCTTGGCCTTTTCCGGATCGTAGTCGTAGTCGACGACCTTGTCGTTGTAGCTCCAGATCGTCGGCGGGATCAGGTTCTTGGCCGACTGGCCGGCGCCGAGATAGACGTCCTTGAGGATCGTGTCCTTGTCGATGGCATGCGCCATCGCCAGGCGGACGCGCTTGTCGTCGAACGGCTTCTTCTGCACGTTGAAGGCGAGGTAGCCGATGTTGAGGCCGGCCTGCTGCAACAGGTTGACGTTCGGGTCCTTGCCGATCGCCTCCAGGTCGGCAGGGTTCGGATAGGCCATGATCTGGCATTCGCCCTTCTGCAGCTTCGACCAGCGCGCCGTCGGATCCTTGGTGATCGCGAAGACGAGGCCGTCGATCTTGGGCTGGCCACCCCAATAGTCGGCGAACGCCTTGAAGCGGATCACGGAATCCTTCTGATAGGTGACGAAGGAGAAGGGACCGGTGCCGACCGGCACCTGGTCGAGCTGTTCCGGCGTGCCCGCCTTCAGCATCGCGTCGGCGAACTCGGCCGAGAAGATGGTGGCGAAATCCATCGCCAGATTGGCGAGGAAGGGTGCCTCGGGGCGGCTCAGCGTGAACTTGACCGTGTGGTCGTCGACCTTCTCGATCGACTTCAGCAGGTCCGGCATGCCCATGTCGTTGAAGTAGTCATACGCGCCGCCGGAGACCTTGTGGTACGGGTTGTCCGTCTTCCACTGGCGCTCGAACGAGAACAGCACGTCGTCGGCGTTGAAGTCGCGCGTCGGCGTGAAGGTCTTGGTCGAGTGGAACTTGACGCCCTTGCGCAGGTGGAAGGTGACTTCCGTGCCGTCGGGCGAGATGTCCCAGCTCTCGGCCAGCGCCGGGACGACATTCGTCGTGCCGGGCTCGAACTGGACCAGCTGGTTGAAGGCCGGCCGCGCCGCGTCGAGCGAGGTGCCGGTCGTATTGATCTGCGGATTGAAGTTCTCCGGGCTGCCTTCCGAACAGTAGACCAAAGTCTTGGCCCCGGCGGCGGAAGCGAGACCCGTGACAAGCATGGTCGCCGCCAACAGGCGGACATAATTCTTCATTCCGGAACTCCCCTGGCTTGCGCTTTCCAAAGCGCTTTAAGCCCGCCCCGCAGCTGGATTCCTTGCTGGAACCTCTCGTGGGCGGAAAGCCACAGTCGAGCCGAGCCGAAGCGCTATTGCAAGAGGGATTTTTGCCGGTTGATCAAAGATTGAGCGCGCCGCGCACCTTGGCGACGATCGCCGCCGAGGAGCGGTGGTGGGATTCGAGCGTCAGGTCGGCGATGCGCGGCGTCAGCAATAAATTGGGGACGGCGGCGAAGATCGAGCCGGCCTCGAAGGTCAACGGCTCGGTCTCGAAGCCGTCGAAGGCGGCGCCGCGCAGGCGGTCGATCGACAGCATGTTGGCGACGGCCGCCTCGTCGACGATGCCGCCGCCGCCGACCGAGATCAGCACGGCTCCGGACTTCAACCGCGACAGCGCCGTCGTGCCGAGCTTGCCGATGAATTCCGGCCGCGCCGGCAGATGCACGCTGACGACGTCGGCCTCGGCGAGGAGCGGCTCAAACTCCACCCGCTCGATGTCGTTCCAGGCCGGATGGGTCGGCTTCAGGAACGGGTCCCAGGCGATGACCCGCATGCCCAGCGCGCGCGCCCGCGTCGCCGCGGCGCGGGCGCCGAAATCGAGGCCGACGAGGCCGAGCGTGCGGCCGCCGATCTCGCGGCCGACGAGATGGCCGCGCGGCCACTTGCCGGCCATCACGTCACGCGCCGAGAAGAAGGCGCCGCGCACCAGCATCATGGCGCTGGCGATCACATACTCGCCGATGGCGTCGGCCATCATGTCGGGCGAGCGGACGATCGAGACGCCGCGCGCCTCGCAGCCGAGAAGATCGATATTGTCGGAGACGGCGCCGATCTGCCCGATCACGCGCAAATCGGCCGCCTTGGCGAGCAGCGGAATGTCGACGACCGTCCGGTCGCGGATCAGCAGCGCCTTGGCCTGACGGATGACCTTCGTCAGGCCGGGCGGGTCCATCCCCAGCGTCGGCTCGTACAGGACCTCGAAGTCGCGGGAGAGATCCGCGACCGCGTTTTTGTGCATGAACTCGGAAATTACGATGTCGACCACGCCCGCCCCCGGACATGCGCTCAGGCCAATGCTGTCGCAATGCCCCGCATGCTAGCAACAGACGGCCGGCTTTCCCAAGCGTTTTCCGAAAGGCTGCCGACCGGTCAGGCAGGCGAAGTCCAGAGCCGGCCGAGGTCGAAGCGCGCCATCTCCTCGAGCAGCTCGACGAAGGCGGCGGCCTGGTAGTCGACCATCAGCTTGCCGCGCTCGGCGGTGGCCCGCGAGGCGTTGCCGACGGCGCCATGCGGGTTCAGGTCCTGCGCCTTCCAGGCGGCGCGCGCCGGGGCGCCGTGGAAGCGCAGGCGCTTGAATTCCTTCAGCAAATCGAGCTGGGTCGAGCGGAAATCCTCGGCCTTGTCCATCTTCACGAGGTCGGGCCGGAAATGCAGCATGATCGAGGTTTCGACGTCGCCGCCATGGATGCCGTAGAGATATTCCTCCTCCGGCACCAGGCCCTCCGGCTCGCCGACGGCGGTCCAGCCGGTCGAGACCACCAGCATGCCGTACTTGATGCGCAGCTCGCGGGCGATGATCTCGGAGGCCGGGATGTTACCGCCATGCGAGGTGACGAGGACGAGCTTCTTCACGCCGGCCCGGGCGATGCTGTCGCCGATCTCCAGCCACATGCGGATGACGGTTTCCCAGGTGAAGGTGAGCGTGCCCGGCGACGAGATGTGCTCGTTCGACTTGCCGATCGACTGCACCGGCAGGAAGGTCGCCGGCAGGCCCTCGGGCAGCAGCTCGACGACGCGCTTGACCATGCCTTCGCCGATGCAGGCGTCGGTGAAGACGGGCAGATGCGGGCCGTGCTGCTCGATGGCGCAGATCGGCAGGACCGCGATCCAGTCCTTGTCGCCGCCCAGGAAGTCGGGCGCCTGCATTTCATGCCAGTAGGGGCGGGGAAGGGACATCGGAAGTCTCTTTTCTCGGTGGCTTGTTCTGCTCCCTCCCCCTTGTGGGGAGGGCGGGGTGGGGGTACCAGCGCCGGCCTCGGGCGTTGGCGATACTGAGCAAGCGCAGGTCAGTCTTTCAAGGGGGGAGGAGGTACCCCCTCCCTAACCCTCCCCACAAGGGGAAGGGAATCCGCCTGCGCCTTCCTCGGCTTTAGAGAGCCTCCAGGAACTGTTTGGAGGCCTGGTGGTGTTCGTGACGGAGGCGCGCCAGGTCGACGCCGACCGGCTGGCCGTCCTCGACCCGCCATTCGCCCTGGACCATGACGCGGTCGGCGGCATGCGCGCCGCAGAGCACGAGGGCGGCGATCGGGTCGCCGGCGCCGGAAAAGCGCAGTTCGTCGAGGTTCCAGAAGGCGAAATCGGCCTGCTTGCCGACGGCGATGGCGCCGATGTCGTCGCGGCCGAGGCAGCGGGCGGAGCCCTCCGTCGCCCAGCGCAGCACGTCGCGATCCGTCACCGCCTCGGCGTCGTAGCGGAGCCTCCCGATCATCAGCGCGTGGCGCGCGGCTTCGATCAGGTTCGAATTGTCGTTGGAGGCGGAGCCGTCGACGCCGAGGCCGACCGGGCATCCCGCCGCTTCCAGCTCCTTGGTCCGGCAGATGCCGGAGGCGAGCACCATGTTGGAGGTCGGGCAATGGCAGATGCCGACGCCGTGCCGGCCGAGCTTTTTCACCTCGGCATCGTCGAAATGGATGCCATGCGCCAGCCAGGTCCGGTCCGAGAGCCAGTGGCATTCCTCGAGATAGTCGACCGCCGACATGCCGTGCTTCTCGCGGGCGAAGTCCGCTTCCTGCTTCGTCTCGACGAGATGGGTGTGCAGCCGGCAATCATGCTTTTCGGCCAGCGCCGCCGTCTCCCGCATCAGCCGCAGCGAGACGTCGAAGGGGGCGCAGGGGGCGAGCGCAACGCGGGTCATCGCACCGTCGGCGCGGTCGTGATAGCGGGCGATGACGCGCTCGCAATCGGCGAGGATGGCGTCGGTGTCCTGGATGGCGCCGCCGGGCGCGACCGCCTGGCTGTCGGCCTCGGCCGTATCGCCGACGACGTCGAGCGCGCCGCGCGAAAGCGTCATCCGAAGGCCGACGGCGGCGGCTTCCTCCGCCTCGATGTCGAGCGCATGCTCGAGCCCGGCCGGGAACATGTAGTGGTGATCGGAGGCGCAGGTGCAGCCCGACAGCATCAGCTCGGTCGCCGCGAGGCGGGCGGCGAGGCGGAAATTGTCGGCGTTCACATGTTTGGTCCAGATCGGATAGAGCGATGTGATCCAGGGCCAGAGCGACTTGTTGATCCCGGCCGGATGCGCCCGCGTCATCGTCTGGAAGAAGTGATGATGCGTGTTGACGAGGCCGGGCGTCACGACGTGGCGCGAGGCGTCGAAGATCTTCTGCACCGGGTGCAGCGGCTCGGCGCCCTTGCCGACGAGCTCGACGATCCGGCCGTCCGCGATGACGACGCCGCGTTCGGCGCCGTCCGCCAGCACGGCGATCGGATCGCGGAGCCAGACCCGCCCGGCGTTCGTCGCGGTATTGCTCATGACCGCTTCCGTCCTTCTCAGTCGACCCTGGCGGCGACGGCTTCGATCTCGACCAGGAATTCCGGCCGGGTGAAGCCCGAGACGATGTAGAGCGTCGAGGCGGGCAGCGGCTCGACGACATAGCGGTCGCGCACGTTCATGTAGCGGCGCATGTCCTCGCGCCGCGTGACGAAGGCATTGAGGCGGACGATGTCGGAAAGATCCATGCCGCCCTCGGCGAGGATCGCGCGGATGTTCTCGAAGCAGATCTCCGCCTGCTCCTCGATGTCCTCCGGCACGCTGTCGTCGCTTCGGATGCCGAGCTGGCCGGAGGTGAAGATGAACCGGCTTCCCGCCGGCGCCTGGACGCCGTGGCTGTAGCGGCCGAAGGGCGGGCGGATGGTCTTCGGGGTCAGGGAATCGTTCATCCGCGCGGGGCTCCGGTTCGGCGTAAGGGAATGGAAAGGGTAGGGGGGCGATAGCATCGCTGGCAAGGCCATGCCGCTTCGCCGGTAGCGCATGTTCCACCGCGACGTTTCGACGGAAGCGCTCAATTTCTCGGCCTCTGCCGCTATCTTGGGCAGGCTTCGTCGCATAATATGCGGGCACTTCCCGACGTCTGAGCGGACGGCACTATCGGCGCAGGCGCACAAGCGGCCGGCGTGGCATGCGTTTTGCGACGACGAAGGCCGGTCGAAGCGCCGGGAAGCAAGGAACCGGGGCGCATCGGTTCGGGGAAAAAACTGGGGGCGACCGCCGAGGCTGTCGCGACAAGGGGAAGGCGTAGACGACATGACATCGCTCAAGACAAGGTTCATCGGCATGGCGGCCGGCGCGGCGGCAGTGGCTTTTTCCGGCCAGGCCTTCGCGCTCGATGAGGTCTCCTTCGGCACCAACTGGCTGGCCCAGGCCGAGCATGGCGGCTTCTACCAGGCCGTCGCCGACGGCACCTACGAGAAGTACGGCCTCAAGGTGACGATCGTGCAGGGCGGACCGCAGGCGGCCAACCGCCAGCTGATGCTCGCCGGCAAGACGCAGTTCAACATGGCCGGCAACCTGGTTGAGACCTTCGCCGCCGCCGACGAGGGCATTCCGCTGGTCGAGGTCGCCGCGATCTTCCAGAAGGAACCGCAGGTCATCATCGCCCATCCGGACGTCGAGAAGTTCGAGGATCTGGCCAAGCTCGACACGCTGCTTCTGTCGAAGGACGGCTACGCCTCCTACTTCCAGTGGATGAAGGAGGCTTTCCCGGGCTTCCGCGACGAGCAGTTCAAGCCCTACACCTTCAACCCGGCGCCGTTCCTTGCCGATCCGAAGTCGGCGCAGCAGGGCTACATCACCTCCGAGCCGTTCGAGATCGCCAAGCAGGCCGATTTCAAGCCGAAGCTGTTCCTCCTCGCCGATGAAGGCTTCAGCACCTATTCGACCCTGATCGAGGCGACGCAGGAATATGCCGACGCCAATCCCGACATCGTGCAGCGCTTCGTCGATGCCTCGATTGTCGGCTGGTACAACTACCTGTACGGCGACAACAAGGCTGCCAACGACCTGATCAAGAAGGATAATCCGGAAATCACGGATGAGCAGATTGCCTACACGATCCAGACCATGAAGGACTATGGCCTGGTCGATTCCGGCGACACGCTCGACAAGGGCATCGGCTGCATCACCGACGCGCGGGTCAAGGATTTCTACGAGAAGATGGTCAAGGCCAAGGTCACCAAGGCCGATCTCGACCTGTCGAAGGTCTACACGACCAAGTTCACCTGCAAGGGCGTCGGCAAGGAACTGAAGAAGTAAGGGCGTCACGCCTCCAGGCATTGCCGGGCTCCGGCCCGGCAATGCCATTGCCTGATTGGCCATCGCCCATTTGGCCATCGCCAGTTTGATGGCGCGTTTCGCCACTTAAGTTGAGGAAACGGATTTCTTGTCTCTCGCAACCAGTAGCCCGCCATCCGCCGCGTCCGGACGGCCCATCGTTCGTCTCGAACACATCTCGAAGACGTTTTCGAACGGGACGATCGCGCTGAAGGACATGTCGCTGACGATCCGCGGCGGCGAGTTCATCAGCCTTCTCGGTCCGTCGGGTTGCGGCAAGTCGACCGCGCTCAGGATGCTGGCCGGCCTCGGCGAGCCGTCCTCGGGCAGCATCGTCTGGCCGGACGAGGGCGCGAAGGCGGCGAAGAAGGGCAGCGAGGGCGAGATCGGCTTCGTGTTCCAGGAGCCGACGCTGATGCCGTGGGCGACGGTGTTCAAGAATGTCTGGCTGCCGCTGCGTCTGAAGGGCGTCTCGCAGGCCGAAGCGCGGCCGCGCGTCATGGAAGCGCTCGAGATGGTCGGCCTCGACAAGTTCGTCGATTCCTATCCGCGCGAGCTTTCCGGCGGCATGAAGATGCGCGTCTCGATCGCCCGCGCGCTGGTGACGCGGCCGCGCATCCTCTTGATGGACGAGCCCTTCGCGGCGCTCGACGAGATCACCCGCCAGAAGCTCAACGACGACCTGCTCCGGCTCTGGGAGCAGTTCGGCTGGACGATCGTCTTCGTCACCCATTCGGTTTTCGAATCCGTCTACCTGTCGAGCCGGATCGTCGTCATGGCCGCGCGCCCCGGCCGCGTCATCGACGAGATCGAGGTCGATGCGCCGCATCCGCGCGGCATCGGCTTCCGCACCTCGCAGGCCTATGGCGAGTATTGCCGCCGGACTTCGGAATCCCTTCTTTCCGCCATCGGAGCGGCAGACCACCTATGACCAGCATCGACCAGGGCCCCGCCGCGACCCCGACCGCGCAGGCCGCCGCCCATGAAGACACGCCGCCCGCGCCGATCCCGACCATGCCCGTCAGCGAGCGCATCCTCCGCGTCCTCATCCCGCTGGTGATGCTGGCCATGCTGATCGGCCTCTGGGCCTGGTATGTCGCCGCCTACAACATCCCGAAATACATCCTGCCCGGGCCCGATCTCGTCGCGCAGTCGCTGATCAAGGACTGGCCGATCCTCGGCACGGCGCTGCTGGTGACGCTGAAGATCACCTTCCTGGCGCTCGCCATCGCGCTGGTCGGCGGCGTCGCGCTCGCCATCCTGCTCACCCAGTCGAAATGGATCGAGCTGGCGCTGTCGCCCTACATGGTCATCCTGCAGGTGACGCCGGTCGTCGCCATCGCGCCGCTCATCCTCATCTATGCGCCGTCGACGCAGTCGGCGCTTCTGATCTGCGCCTGGATCGTCGCCTTCTTCCCCGTGCTCTCCAACACGACGCAGGGCCTGAAGAGCACCGACCATAATCTGCTCAACCTGTTCGAGCTCTACGGCGCCAGCCGCTGGCAGACGATGATCCACCTGAAGCTGCCGGCAGCGCTGCCCTATTTTCTCGCCGGTCTCCGGATCGCCGGCGGTCTCGCGCTGATCGCGGCCGTCGTCGCCGAATTCGCCGCGGGCTCCGCCGGCGCGGGCTCGGGCCTCGCCTTCCGCCTGCTCGAATCGCAGTACCGTCTCAACATCCCCCGCCTGTTCGCCGCGCTGATCCTGCTCTGCGCCACCGGCGTCGTGATCTATGGCGCGACCAGCCTGATCTCGCATCTGCTGCTGCGCCGCTGGCACGAAAGCGCGATCCGGCGGGAGAATTGAGATGACGAAGGGTTTTGCTGCGCTTCCGGATGCGGATCGCTATGTGCTCGCCAACGCCACCTTGCCCGCCGTGACCGTCGACGGCTTCGACGGCCGCGACGTCGGCGAGGGGCTGATGCGGGCCGACATCGTCGTCGCCAACGGCAAGATCGAGGCGCTGCGGCCTGCCGGCAGCGTCGACGACGCACCCGTCTTCGATCTCGATGCCGGCCAGGTCTGGCCCTGCTTCGTCGACATGCACACCCATCTCGACAAGGGCCATATCTGGGCGCGGCGCGAGAACCCGACCGGCAGCTTCGCGGACGCGCTCGCCGCGGTCGACGCCGACCGCGAGGCGCACTGGACGACGGAAGATGTTCGCGCGCGGATGGAGTTCTCGCTCCGCTCGGCCTATGCGCATGGCACAAGGCTGATCCGCACCCATATCGACTGCGTGCCGCCGCAGTTTCCCGCGTCCTGGCCGGCCTTCGCCGAGGCGCGCGACGCCTGGGCCGGCCGTGTCGACCTGCAGGGCGTGGCGCTGTCGCCGATCGAGCTCTATCTCGACGAGACGGTGCGCGCGCGGCTCACCAATGTCGTCGCCTCCTATGGCGGCGTACTCGGCGGCTTCACCTACATGACGCCGGGCCTCGACACCGCGCTCGACCATCTCTTCGCCATGGCGTCGGAAAACGGCTTCGACATCGACCTGCATGTCGACGAAACCGCCGATCCCAACGCCCGCTCGCTGGCGGCGATCGCCAACGCGGCGATCCGCACCTCCTATGAGGGGCAGGTCACGGTCGGCCATTGCTGCTCGCTCGCCCGCCAGGACGAGAGCGAGGCGGACCGGACGATGGATCTCGTCGCCGAGGCGGGTCTCGCCGTCGTCTCGCTGCCGATGTGCAATCTCTATCTGCAGGACCGCCATCCCGGCCGCACGCCGCGCTGGCGCGGCGTGACGCTGCTCTCCGAGATGGAGGAGCGCGGCATCCGCGTGGCGGTCGCCTCCGACAATACGCGCGACCCGTTCTACGCCTATGGCGACCTCGACGCCGTCGAGGTTTTTCGCGAGGCGGTTCGGATCCTGCATCTCGACCACCCGCTCGACGGCGCCGCGCGCGTCGTCACCACCAACCCCGCCGCCATCCTGCGCCGCTCCGATCTCGGGCGGATCCGGGCTGGCGATCCCGCCGATCTGGTGTTGTTCCGGGCCCGCAGCTGGTCCGAATTCCTGTCGCGCCCGCAATCCGACCGCATCGTTTTGCGCCAGGGCAAGGCGATCGACCGGACATTGCCCGATTATCGTGAACTCGATTCCCTGTTTGGACACTGATCATGGCTCATCAATTCAGAAACGACTTCGAAGCGCTGAGGGCCGAGCTCGACGGCATCGCGCTCGAAGACAATCCGGCTTTGGTGAAGCAGAAGAGCCGCGACTTCTTCTGGTATTCGCCGGTCCTGAAGGCCCAGCTCGACCACGTCACCGCGGACCTGGTCGCGACGCCGAAGGACGAGGCGGAGGTGATCCGCATCCTGAAGGCCGCCTTCAAGCATGACGTCCCGGTGACCCCGCGCGGCACCGGCACCGGCAATTACGGCCAGGCGATGCCGCTCTCCGGCGGCCTGATCCTCAACCTCGCCGAGATGAACAAGGTCAAGGCGATCCATCCCGGCCGCGTCATCGCCGAGCCCGGCGCCGTCATCGCCCAGCTCGACGCCGAGACGCGCGCCCATTCCGGCCAGGAACTGCGCCTGCATCCCTCGACCGCCAAGACCGCGACGATCGGCGGCTTCATCGCCGGCGGTTCCGGCGGCGTCGGCTCGATCCGCTGGGGCGGCCTGCGCGACATCGGCAACGTGCTGCGCCTGCGCGTCGTCACCATGGAGGCCGAGCCGCGCATCCTCGAGCTCACCGGCTGGGAACTGCACAAGGTGATGCACGCCTATGGCACCAACGGCATCATCACCGAAGTCGAGATGCCGCTGACCACAGCCTATGACTGGGTCGACATCCTGGTCGGCTTCGACGACTACATGGACGCGGTCCGCTATGCCGACAGCGTCGGCAATTCCGACGGCCTGCTGATCAAGGAGCTCGCGACCGTCGCGGCGCCGATCCCGTACGACTATTTCCTGCGCCACCAGAAATTCCTGAAGCCCGGCCAGTCGCTGGCGATCGTCACGGTCGCGGCGCATGCGGTCGACGCCTTCCTGGCGCTGACCTCGCGCAGCAAGGGCGAGGTGGTGTTCCGTTCCGATACGGCCGAGGATCTGAAGGGCATCCCGCCGAACTACGAGCTCGGCTGGAACCACACCACGCTGCGCGCCATCCGCGTCGACCCGTCGATCACCTATCTGCAGTCGATGTATCCGCCGCCGCACCATATCGAGAAGATCGAGACGCTGACGAAGCTGTTCGGCGACGAGGTGCCCGGCCATCTCGAATTCGTCCGCTTCGACGGCAAGATCACGCCGATGGGCCTGCCGATGGTGCGCTACACGACGGAAGAGCGCCTGGACGAGATCATCCGCATCCATGAGGAGCATGGCTGCCCGATCTTCAATCCGCATCGCTACACGCTGGAGGAGGGCGGCATGAAGCAGACCGATCTCGCCCAGCTCGCCTTCAAGCGCGAGGCGGATCCGAACGGCCTGCTCAACCCCGGCAAGATGATCGCCTGGGAGGATCCCGATTTCGACTTCACGTCGACCAAGACCTTCCTGTTCCCCGGCATCCGGGCAGTCGGCTGAGATGGCTCGGGGGGGCCTCTCGCTTTTTCACATGATCACGGCGGCGCGCTGAGCCATGCGCGCGCTTGTGGTCTACGCTCATCCCGTGCCGGAGAGTTTCGGCGCCGCGCTCCGCGACACCACCCTCGAGGCGCTCCGCGCCTCGGGGCATGAGGTCAGGCTGCTCGACCTCTACGCCTCCGGCTTCGATCCCGTCATGCGCGCCGACGAACGGCGCGTCTACAACGAGCCGGTGGTCAACGAGATCCCGATCGCCGAGCATCTCGCGCTGATCAAATGGTGCGAGATCCTCGTCTTCGTCTATCCGACCTGGTGGTTCAGCCCGCCGGCCATGCTGAAGGGCTGGCTGGAGCGGGTCTGGGTGCCGCATGCGACCTTCGTCATGCCGACGGCGACGCGCGGCTCGCGGCCGGCCATGCAGAACATCCGCAAGCTCGCCGTGGTGACGAGCTGCGGCGCCAGCTGGATCCTGTCGAAGTTCATCGGCGAGCCGGGCCGGCGGATCTTGCTACGCGGCATTCGCTCGCTCTGCCATCCGTTCTGCCGCACGCTCTATCTCGCGCACTACAAGATGGACAGCTCGACGCCCGAAAGCCGGGCGCGCTATCTGGCCAAGGTCCGCCGCAAGATCGGCAGGCTGTAGCTCACCTCCGAGCGAAGCGGCTACCGGTTCGCTTTCAGAGAACGCGACCCAACAATGAGTGGGGGCGCCAGCGCTGCTCCAAGCTCGCCGTCATCCCCGCGCAGGCGGGGATCCATGCCGCCGAAGCCTCGCCGCGGGAAACCGGGCAACCCGGCGGAATGGATCCCGGGTCTCCGCCCGGGATGACGGAGCGTCCTGATCCAAGCGCCTTCGACACGACAACGGACACTTCCCGGGGGGAGGTGGGCTGCTTGCCGGCATCGGGACGAGAAGCATTCCCTCCCCACAAGGGGCAGCAGGGGCGAAGCACCGTCCGCCAAAAAAGAAACGGCGGCCCCTTGGAGCCGCCGTTTGGTTGTCCGGACGGGCTTGCCTCAGCGCGCCAGCAGCTTTTCGAGCTCGGGGCGGAACTCGTCGGCGATATCCGGGCGGTCGAGCGCGAAGGCGACGTTCGCCGCCAGGAAGCCGACCTTGTTGCCGCAGTCATAGGTCTGGCCGTCGAAGCGGCAGCCGTAGAAATACTGGCGGTCCATCAGGCGCAGCATGGCGTCGGTCAGCTGGATCTCGTTGCCGGCGCCGCGCTCCTGCTTCGAGAGCAGATCGAAGATCTGCGGCTGCAGGATGTAGCGGCCGTTGATGTAGAGGTTGGAAGGCGCCACTTCCGGCTTCGGCTTCTCGACCATGGCGTTGATGCGGAAGGCCGGGCCGCCGATCTCGGCGCCGATGCCGACGATGCCGTACTGGTGCGTCTGCGCCGGGTCGCATTCCTCGACTGCGAGCACGTTGCCGCCCCATTCCTCATAGACCTTGACCATCTGCTTCAGACAGCCCGGCTCGCCCTTCATCACCATGTCCGGCAGCAGCACGGCGAAGGGCTCGTTGCCGATCATCTCGCGCGCGCACCAGACGGCGTGGCCGAGACCGAGCGGCACCTGCTGGCGGGTGAAGGAGGTCGAGCCCGGCTTCGGCAGATCCTTGGCGAGGAGGCTGAGCGCCTCCTTCTTGCCGCGATCCGTGAGCGTGGCTTCGAGTTCGTACTGGACGTCGAAATGATCCTCGATGACCGCCTTGTTGCGGCCGGTGACGAAGATCAGGTGTTCGATACCGGCTTCGCGCGCCTCGTCGACGGCGTACTGGATCAGCGGACGATCGACGACCGTCAGCATTTCCTTCGGCATGGCTTTGGTCGCAGGCAGGAAGCGGGTGCCAAGACCGGCGACGGGGAAAACGGCCTTGCGAATCTTCGGGTTCATAGACGCCTCACGGATGCATCGGTACGGGGAGCATATCGGCAGATTTCTATCGATAACGCTAATGGAAAAGTGTGAATTTCGGCCGCATCAAGACTTCGTTCACCTATTCATAGTTCATTAACAATACGAATCTGTTGGGAGTTTCAAAGTGGCTGTTCTGGTGACGGGCGGTGCTGGCTATATCGGTAGCCACATGGTGTGGCGTCTTGTTGACGCTCATGAGGCCGTTGTCGTTCTTGATCGCCTGTCCACCGGTTTCCAGTGGGCCGTGGCGCCCGAGGCGGTGTTTGTTGAAGGCGACATTGCCGACGAGGCGCTGGTCGAGCGGCTGGTGGCGGAACATGCCATCGATGCGGTCATCCACTTCGCCGGTTCGATCGTCGTGCCGGACTCCGTCGCCGACCCGCTTGGCTATTATCTCAACAATACGGTCAAATCGCGCGCGCTGATGGCGGCGGTGATCCGCGCCGGCGTCAAGCATTTCATCTTCTCCTCGACCGCCGCCGTCTATGGCGATACCGGCACCGAGCCGGTCGAGGAGGGCGCGCCGCTCTCGCCGCTGTCGCCCTATGGCCGCTCCAAGCTGATGACCGAGATGATGCTGGAGGATGCGTCGCGCGCGCATGACTTCCGCTATGTGGCGCTGCGCTATTTCAACGTCGCCGGCGCCGATCCGCGCGGCCGTACCGGCCAGTCGACCAAGGGCGCCACGCATCTGATCAAGGTCGCCTGCGAGACCGCGCTCGGCAAGCGCGAGCGGATCGAGATCTTCGGCACCGACTATGACACCGCCGACGGCACCTGCGTGCGCGACTACATCCACGTTTCCGACCTCGCCAACGCGCATGCCGACGCGCTCGCCTATCTGCGTGCCGGCGGCGACAGCCTGGTTGCCAATTGCGGCTATGGCCATGGCTATAGCGTCCGCGAGGTGATCGACGCCGTGCGCCGGGTTTCCGGCCGCGACTTCGAAGTGACGACGCGCGAGCGACGCGCAGGTGACGTGCCTGCGGTTGTCGCAAATTCGACACGCGCCCGGTCAAAGCTCGGCTGGCGACCCGAACATGACGACCTCGACCAGTGCGTCGCGACGGCGCTGGCATGGGAAGAGGCGCTGGGAAGACGAAACCAGCGCGATTGAACGCGCCCCCCGGCGTGGAGCGCTCCGGTCCCCCCGATCCGGAGCGGATAGCAAGCGAACCTGAGGAGAATTCTGCGACATGGCATTTTGGAGCCCGCCCGTTTCCGCGATGCAGCCGATCCGCGCTGCCGGAACCCGCGCCTTCCTGCTGGTCTTGATGCTGTTGGCCGGATTGTTGCCGGCCATGGCGGACGCCGCCGGACAGCGCTGGGTGGCGAGCTTCTGGCCGACGGCGCAGAAGGCCGGCATCTCGCGCAGCGTCTACAACGCCGCCCTCGGCAATTTCACGCCCGACCCCGACGTCCTGGCCAAGGCGCAGTCGCAGGCCGAATTCGTCAAGCCGCTCTGGGAATATCTGGACGGCGCCGTCTCGGCCAAGCGGCTGGAGAACGGCCGCGACATGCTCAAGCAATATGACCGGCAGCTGCGCCAGATCGAGCAGGCCTTCGGCGTCGACCGCAGCGTCGTGGTGGCGATCTGGGGGATGGAATCCTCCTATGGCCAGGTGCTGACCAACGACAAGATCGTCAAGAACACCATCCGCTCGCTGGCGACGCTCGCCTATCAGGGCGGCTCGCGTGCCAAGTACGGCCGCCAGCAGCTGATCGCGGCGCTGAAGATCATCCAGAACGGCGACGTGACGCCGCGCGGCATGGTCGGCTCCTGGGCCGGCGCGATGGGCCACACCCAGTTCATCCCGACCACCTACCAGGCCTATGCGGTCGATTTCGACGGCGACGGCAAGCGCAACATCTGGACCTCGGAGGTCGACGCGCTCGCCTCGACGGCGAACTATCTCGCCAAGATGGGCTGGCGGCACGGCCAGACCTGGGGCTACGAGGTCGAGCTTCCGGCCGGTTTCGACTGGCGCCATGCCGATTCCGGCGAGACGCTGTCGCTCGACCAGTGGCGCAAGCTCGGCCTGCACCGCGTCGCCGGCCGGCCGTTCCCGGCCTCGACCGAGCCGGCGCGGCTTTATGCGCCGGCGGGCGCCGGCGGCCCGGCCTTCCTGCTCCTGCAGAATTTCCGCGTCATCAAGCGCTACAACAACGCCGATGCCTATGCGCTCGCGGTCGGCCACCTGTCGGACCGGCTGCGCGGCGGCAATGATTTCGTCTCCGGCTGGCCGCGCGACGCACGGCCGCTGCAGGCGTCCGAGCGGGCCGAACTGCAGTCGCTGCTCGGCCGGCACGGCTATTATTCCGGCGCGGTTGACGGCAAGATCGGCGCCGGGACCAAGCGGGCGATCCGCTCCTACCAGGCGTCGGCCGGCATGATCCCGGACGGCTATGCCTCAACGGGGCTGTTGCAGCGCCTGCGCTCCGGCAGTTAAGATCCTTTCCTCAAGGGAAGGCCGCCGAGGGCAGGCGGTCCTTCCCGCCGGATATCGCCATGCTGGTTCGTCTCTTCCGCGCCGTCGCCGTCGTCCTGCTGGTTTCCTTTGCCCTGGTTGGCGTGATGGAGCCGGCCTCGGCACAGTTTAGGGGCCCCGCCGGCTTTCTCGATCGCCTGTTCGGCATCGAGCGGCCGCCACCGCCGGGGGCTTACCCCGTGCCGCCGGGCGAGATCGGCCGTCAGCGGCCGCCCTCCGCCCAGAGGGCGCCGCGCGACGAGCAGCCGCGCAAGAAGCGGCCGGCCGCGCCGGCCGAGCCGGTCTATCCGGCGCTGGAGATCCAGCCCAAGAACCCGGACGCCAAGAAGGTGCTTGTCGTCGGCGATTTCGTCGCCGGCGGCCTCGCCTGGGGGCTCGACCAGGCCTTCGCCGAGGAACCGCGCCTCGCCGTCGTCGACCGCTCGGACGGTCCGTCCGGCTTCGTCCGCGACGATCATTTCGACTGGGCCGGCAAGATTTCGGAGATGCTCGTCGCCGACAAGCCGGACATGGTGGTCGTGCTGATGGGAACCAATGACCGCCAGCAGATCCGGACCAAGGACGGCCGCTTCGCGCCGCGTTCGGACGAATGGCAGAAGGCCTACCAGCAGCGCGTCGAGCGCTTCCTGCTGGCGCTGCAGGCCTATGGCAAGCCGGTCTACTGGGTCGGCGTGCCGCCGATGCGCTCGAAGGACGCCTCGGCCGACATGGCCTTCCTCAACACGCTGTTCAAGGGCCGGGTCGAGGCCGTCGGCGGCAGTTTCATCGACATCTGGGACGGGTTCGCCGACGAGAGCGGCCAGTTCGTCGCGCGCGGGCCGGATGTCGAAGGCCAGACGCGGACGCTGCGCGGCAGCGACGGCATCAATTTCACCAAGGCGGGACGGCGCAAGCTCGCCTTTTTCGTCGAGCGCGACATCCGTCAGGGCAGCGGCTTCGGCCTGCCGATGAGCTCGGTGACACCGACCAATCCGAACGCGACGATGGAGATCGGCCCGGACGGCAAGGAGCGCCAGGTCGGCCCGGTGATCTCGCTGACCGATCCGGAGCCGGGCGCGGCCGACGGCAAGCTGATCGGCGCGCGCGACCAGACCGTGCCGGGGCCGGCGGCGGACAGTCTCCAGTACAAGCTGACCGTCGAGGGCAAGTCGCCCGCCGCCCAGCCGGGCCGCGTCGACGATTTCGCCTGGAAGCCGCCGCATGCCGAGGACGAAACGGCCGACGCGCCGGGCAGCATCGTCGACGGCATCGTCATCCTGCCGGCCCCGACCGCCGGCGTGCCGCAATTGGCGCCGGCGCTGCGATAGGGCGGTTTGGCTGGGTAGGGTGAGGAGCCGCCAGACAGCCCTTCCAAGCCCATCGATCGGCTCCGCCATCATCCTGAGGTGCTTCGCGTCAGCGAAGCCTCGAAGGAGGATCCAGTGGAGCTCCGAAACTCCCGCGCATGGCCGTTTGCCCCCGAAGGGAGCTTCTTGGACCCTCCTTCGAGGCCCGGCTGCGCCGGGCACCTCAGGATGATGGTCGAGCTTTGCGAATGCAGTCGGGGAGAGAGGTTCTCGGCGCCCCTCGGACATGAAAAAAGCCCCCGCCGGCGACCGGCGGGGGCTTCTTCGTTTCAGGAACGCGCCTACCAGGCGAGGTTGGTCGCGCCCATCAGGTGCTTGTCGATCGAGTGGGCGGCCTGGCGACCCTCGCGGATCGCCCAGACGACCAGCGACTGGCCACGGCGCATGTCGCCGGCGGCGAACACCTTGTCGACCGAGGTGCGGTAGTCGCGGGTGTTGGCCGCGAGGTTGCCGCGCTTGTCGAGATCGGCGCCGAGTTCGGTCAGCATGCCCTCGTGCAGCGGATGGGCGAAGCCGATCGCCAGGAAGACCAAGTCGGCGCGGATGATGAACTCCGTGCCCTCGATCGGCCGGCGCTTCTCGTCGACGCGGGCGCACTGGACGCCCGTGACCTTGCCGTTCTTGCCGACGACGCCGAGCGTCGCGCAGGCGAACTCGCGCTCGGCGCCCTCGGCCTGCGAGGAAGACGTGCGGAACTTGGTCGGCCAGTAGGGCCAGACCGCGAGCTTGTCTTCCTGCAGCGGCGGCATCGGGCGGATGTCGAGCTGGGTGACGGCGAGGGCGCCCTGGCGGAACGAGGTGCCGACGCAGTCCGACGCGGTGTCGCCGCCGCCGATGACCACCACGCGCTTGCCGGTCGCGATGATCGGCTCCTCGTGGATCTCCTCGCGGCCGACGCGGCGGTTCTGCTGGACCAGGAACGGCATGGCGTAGTGCACGCCCTCCAGTTCCGCGCCCGGCAGCTTCGGATCGCGCGGCGCCTCGGCGCCGCCCGTCAGCAGGACGGCGTCGTGATCGGCGACCAGCTCGGCCATCTTCCTGGTGACGCCGATGTTCTGGCCGTAGTGGAAGGTCGCGCCCTCGGCCTCGATCTGCGCGACGCGCCGGTCGATGAAGTGCTTCTCCATCTTGAAGTCCGGAATGCCGTAGCGCAGCAGGCCGCCGGCCTTCGGCTCGCGCTCGAAGACATGGACGTCATGGCCGGCGCGGGCGAGCTGCTGCGCGGCGGCCAGGCCCGCCGGGCCGGAGCCGACGACCGCGACCCGCTTGCCGGTCTTGACGGCGGCGATCTCGGGCTTGATCCAGCCCTGATCCCACGCCTTGTCGGCGATCGACTGCTCGACCGACTTGATGGCGACCGGAATGTTCTCGAGGTTCAGCGTGCAGGCTTCCTCGCACGGGGCGGGGCAGATGCGGCCGGTGAACTCCGGGAAGTTGTTGGTCGAATGCAGGTTGCGCGCGGCCTCCTGCCAATCGCCGGAATAGACGAGGTCGTTCCAGTCCGGGATCTGGTTGTGCACCGGACAGCCGGTGTCGCCATGGCAGAAGGGAACGCCGCAATCCATGCAGCGCGCCGCCTGCCGCGACACGTCCTGGTCGCTGAGCGGCAGGGTGAATTCCCGGAAGTGCCGGATGCGGTCCGCAGCCGGCTGGTACTTCTGGTCCTGGCGGTCGATTTCGAGGAAGCCCGTTACCTTACCCATTTTATTCCCCTCACTCCGCCGCCACGCCGTAGCGCGCGCGTTCCATCTCGATCAGTGCGCGCCGATACTCGACCGGCATGACCTTGCGGAATTTCGGACGATAGCTTTCCCAGTGCTCCAGGATCTCCTTGGCCCGGCTCGAGCCGGTGTAGTGGAGATGCTGCGAGATCAGGCGGTGCAGGCGCTCGTCATCGAAGCGGTTCATGTTCGACGTGATGTCGATCCGGCCCTTGTGCTCGATGTCGCCGCCATGGTGGTGCAGCTTCTCGAGCAGGTCGTCCTCTTCCTGGACGGGCTGGATCTCGACCATCGACAGGTTGCAGCGTTCGGCGAAGGTCTCGTCCTCGTCGAGCACATAGGCGATGCCGCCGGACATGCCGGCCGCGAAGTTGCGGCCGGTCTTGCCGATGACGACGACGATGCCGCCGGTCATGTATTCGCAGCCATGGTCGCCGCAGCCTTCGACGACGGCGATCGCGCCCGAGTTGCGGACGGAGAAGCGCTCGCCGGCGACGCCGCGGAAATAGGCCTCGCCCTCGGTCGCACCGTAGAGAACGGTGTTGCCGACGATGATCGACTTCTCCGGCACGATGCGGCTGTTCTCGGCCGGGCGCACGACGATGCGGCCGCCGGAAAGGCCCTTGCCGACATAGTCGTTGCCTTCGCCGATCAGGTCGATCGAGACGCCCCGCGCCAGGAACGCCGCGAAGCTCTGCCCGGCGGTGCCGCGCAGCGTGATCGCGATCGTGTCGTCCGGCAGGCCGTCATTGCCATAGCGCTTGGCGACTTCGCCCGAGAGCATGGCGCCGGCCGAGCGGTCGGTGTTGTGGATCGCGGCCTCGATCTGGACCGGCTTGCCGGTGGCAAGCGCCGGCTGGGCCTCGGCGATCAGCTTGCGATCGAGCACATGTTCGATCGGGTGCTTCTGCCGCTGCGTGTGCCGAATTTCGTCCGGGCCCGCCTCGACCTTGTGGAACAGCTTGGTGAAGTCGAGACCTGACGCCTTCCAGTGATTGACCGCCGCTACCTTGTCGAGCCGGTCGGACTGGCCGATCAGCTCTTCGAGGCTGCGCGCGCCCATCGCCGCCATCAACTGACGCACTTCCTCGGCGACGAAGAAGAAGTAGTTGATGACGTGCTCCGGCTCGCCCTTGAAGCGCTTGCGCAGGACGGGGTCCTGCGTGGCGACGCCGACCGGGCAGGTGTTCAGATGGCACTTGCGCATCATGATGCAGCCGGCCGCGATCAGCGGTGCCGTCGAGAAGGCGAACTCGTCCGCGCCGAGCAGCGCGCCGATGATGACGTCGCGACCGGTGCGGAAGCCGCCATCGACCTGCAGGGCGATGCGCGAGCGCAGGCCGTTCAGTACCAGCGTCTGCTGGGTCTCGGCGAGGCCGATCTCCCACGGGCTGCCGGCATGCTTGAGCGAGGTCAGCGGCGACGCGCCGGTGCCACCCTCGAAGCCGGAGACCGTGATGTGGTCGGCGCGCGCCTTGGCGACGCCGGCGGCGACCGTGCCGACGCCGACTTCCGAGACGAGCTTGACCGAGACGTCGGCTTCCGGGTTGACGTTCTTCAAATCGAAGATCAGCTGGGCCAGATCCTCGATCGAGTAGATGTCATGGTGCGGCGGCGGCGAGATCAGGCCGACGCCCGGCGTCGAATGCCGGACCTTGGCGATGGTCGCGTCGACCTTGTGGCCGGGCAGCTGTCCGCCTTCGCCGGGCTTGGCACCCTGCGCCACCTTGATCTGCATCACGTCGGAGTTGACGAGATATTCCGTCGTCACGCCGAAGCGGCCGGAAGCGATCTGCTTGATCGACGAACGCATCGAGTCGCCGTTCGGCAGCGGCACGAAGCGCTCGGCCTCCTCGCCGCCCTCGCCGGTGTTCGACTTGCCGCCGATCCGGTTCATGGCGATGGCGAGCGTGGTGTGCGCCTCGCGCGAGATCGAGCCGAACGACATGGCGCCGGTGGCGAAGCGCTTGACGATGTCCGCCGCCGGCTCGACTTCGTCGAGCGGCACCGGCGTCAGGCCGACATCCTCCGCCATCTTGATCTCGAACAGGCCGCGCAGCGTCAAGAGCGCCTTGGACTGCTCGTTCATCGCCTTGGCGAAGTCGTCGTAGCGCTCCCACGAACCGGTGCGGACGGCATGCTGCAGGGTCGCCACCGAGTCCGGCGACCAGGCGTGCTTCTCCCCGCGGATGCGGTAGTTGTACTCGCCGCCGATATCGAGCGTGTTGCGCAGGATCGCGCCGTCGCCAAAGGCGGCGGCGTGGCGGCGGACCGTCTCTTCCGCGATCTCCTTGAGGCCGACGCCCTCGATGGTGGTGGCGGTGCCGAAGAAGTAGCGGTCGACGAATTCCGAAGCGAGACCGATCGCGTCGAAGATCTGCGCGCCGCAATAGGACTGGTAGGTCGAGATGCCCATCTTGGACATGACCTTCAGAATGCCCTTGTCGATCGACTTGACGTAGCGATGCACGATCTCTTCGTCGTCGACCTCCTCGGGGAAGTCCTTCTTCATGTCGGTCAGGGTCTCGAAGGCGAGATAGGGGTTGATCGCCTCGGCACCGAAGCCGGCCAGCACGCAGAAATGATGCACCTCGCGCGCCTCGCCCGTCTCGATGACTAGACCGACCGAGGTCCTGAGACCCTTGCGGATCAGGTGATGGTGCACGCCGGCGGTGGCGAGCAGGGCAGGGATCGGGATCCGGTCCGGCCCGATCATGCGATCCGACAGGATGATGATGTTGTAGCCGCCATGGACGGCCGCCTCGGCGCGCTCGCAGAGCCGCTCCAGCGCGTCGGCCATGCCTTCGGCGCCCTGTGCGATCGCATAGGTGATGTCGAGCGTCTTCGACTGGAACGGGTTGTCGTCCAGCTCGCCGATGGCGCGGATCTTCTCGAGATCCGGGTTCTCCAGGATCGGCTGCCGCACTTCCAGCCGCTTGCGGCGGCCGGCACCCGACAGGTCGAACAGGTTCGGCCGCGGCCCGATGAACGAGACGAGGCTCATGACGAGCTCCTCGCGGATCGGATCGATCGGCGGGTTCGTCACCTGGGCGAAGTTCTGCTTGAAGTAGGTGTAGAGCAGCTTCGACTTGTCGGAGAGCACCGAGATCGGCGTGTCCGTGCCCATCGAGCCGACCGCTTCCTGGCCGGTGGTGGCCATCGGCGCCATCAGGAGCTTCAGGTCCTCGGTGGTGTAGCCGAAGGCCTGCTGGCGATCGAGCAGCGTCACGTCGGTGCGCGGCGCGCGCGGCGGCACCGGCGGCAGGTCTTCCAGCACGATCTGGGTGCGCGCCAGCCACTCCTGGTAGGGGAGCTTGGTGGCGAGCTCGGTCTTGATCTCCTCGTCGGAGACGATGCGGCCCTGCTCGAGGTCGATCAGCAGCATGCGGCCGGGCTGCAGCCGCCACTTGGTGATGATCTTCTCTTCGGGGATCGGCAGCACGCCGGATTCGGACGACAGCAGCACGTCGCCATCCTCGGTGACGAGGTAGCGCGCGGGCCGCAGGCCGTTGCGGTCGAGCGTCGCGCCGATCCGTACGCCGTCGGTGAAGGCGACGGCGGCCGGCCCGTCCCAGGGCTCCATCAGGGCGGCATGATACTCGTAGAAGGCGCGCCGCTGCTCGTCCATGAGCGGGTTGCCCGCCCAGGCCTCGGGGATCAGCATCATGGCCGCGTGCGGCAGCGAATAGCCGCCCTGGACCAGGAATTCGAGCGCGTTGTCGAAGCAGGCGGTGTCCGACTGCCCCTCATAGGAGATCGGCCACAGCTTCGAGATGTCGTTGCCGTAGAGCTCACTGTCGACCGAGGCCTGCCGCGCCGCCATCCAGTTGACGTTGCCGCGAACCGTGTTGATCTCGCCGTTATGCGCGACCATGCGGTAGGGGTGGGCCAGCCGCCAGGACGGGAAGGTGTTAGTCGAGAAGCGCTGGTGAACGAGCGCGATCGCGCTTTCGAAGCGCTCGTCGTGGAAGTCGAGATAATAGGCGCCGAGCTGCTCCGCCAGGAACATGCCCTTGTAGACGATCGTCCGCGCCGACAGCGACACGACGTAGAAGTCGTTGTCGAGGCCGGAATAGGCCGCGTAGATGCGGTTGGAGATCACCTTGCGGATGATGAACAGCCGCCGCTCGAACTCGGCCTCGTTGGCGATGCCCTTGCCGCGGCCGATGAAGACCTGGCGATGGTGCGGTTCGGTCGCCGCGATCTCGGGCGCCTTGGAAAGCGACGAGTTGTCGACCGGCACGTTGCGCCAGCCGAGCAGCTCCTGGCCCTCGGAGGCGACGACTTCCTCGACGATCTTCTCCATGCCGGCGCGGACTTCCGCGTCCTGCGGCAGGAAGAGGAAGCCGACGGCATAGGAGCCGGGCTCGCCGACGGCGAAGCCGAGCCGGGTCGCTTCCTCGGCGAAGAAGCGATGCGGGATCTGCACGAGCATGCCCGCGCCGTCGCCCATCAGCGGATCCGCGCCGACCGCGCCGCGATGCTCGAGGTTGCGGACGATCTGCAGGCCGCTCTGGACGATGCGGTGCGACTTCTCGTTCTTCAGGTTCGCGATGAAGCCGACGCCGCAGGCGTCGTGCTCGTTGCGCGGATCATAAAGGCCCTGGGCGCCGATTCCGCCGGCCTTATTGCGGGCGGCCGTGCTTTTGGCCGCGCGGGCCGTTGCCGCTGCTGCCATCTGCATTTCCGCTTCGCGTAAGACCTTCGGCATCTGAGTGCCCTCTCATCCTCTATGGTTCATCATTCGACGTCTCGACCGGCCGCTCTCCCGCCCGTCCCTTGGGACGTTTGGATGACCAACCGGCGTACCCGCCGCATTCGATACTTGAGACGCTTCGCGTCCAAATCCTCCGCCGCGCCGGAAGGGGCGCGACGACGACCCTTCCGGGCCGCGTCCGTGTCGCAAGCAAGGTTCATTCCGACCCCCGCTTGCCCCGTCTCCCAATGCCCATGATCGCTTGGCGTTGCACTCGATAATGGGACAGTAAGGCTGTCCTAATTGACGGCGCGCCAAAATGCCAGAACTCTTTCCCCACGGCAAGCGCGCTGATGATCACGCATTATGTTTGTTTCGAAAGGTACGTGGCCATCACAGTTTCGTTGATGAATGTCGGCCCCGAACGTAACAAAATTGCGAAACGTGTGTCTGACGCTGCGTCATCGGATTGGTCGATTTGGGCGCATTTCTTGCTGCATTTTTAGGCATCGGTCGCCGTGGAAATAGGCGGCGCCATTCGAGCCACTTCGCCGCATAAGGGGGCTTGCGCTTCGTGCCGCTCCGCCGCGATATGGCGCGATGATCTTCGCAAGCGATAACTGGACAGGGGCCTCCGACCGCGTGGCGGCCGCCCTCGTCGAAGCCGCCGGCGCCCGCGCGCCGGCCTATGGAAACGATCCGCTGACGGCGTCGGTGGAAGCGGCCTTCGCGCGCGTCTTCGAGCGCGACGTCGCCGTCTTCTTCGTGGCGACGGGAACCGCCGCCAACGCGCTGGCGCTGGCGCAGTTCGGCCGGCCGGGCGGGGTGGTCTTCTGCCACCGCGACGCCCACATCGCGGTTGACGAGGGCGGGGCGCCGGAGTTCTTCGGCAATGGCGCCCGCCTGCACCGGATCGACGGCGCCGACGGCAAGCTGCACCCGGCGGATCTCGCCGCGGCGATCGCGCTCTATCCCGCCGAGGCGGTGCATCACGGCCAGCCGGTGGCGGTCTCGATTAGCCAGCTGACCGAGGCCGGCACCGCCTACGAACCCACGGAAATCGCCGCTTTGGCGGCCGTCGCGCACGGCGCGGGCCTGCCGCTGCACATGGACGGCGCGCGCTTCGGCAATGCGATCGCCGGGCTCGGCGTCTCGCCCGCGGAGGCCAGCTGGCGTGCCGGCGTCGACGTGCTCTCCTTCGGCGGCTCGAAGAATGGCTGCTTCGCCGCCGAGGCCGTGATCTTCTTCGACAAGGCGCAGGCGCGCGGCTTCGAATTCCACCGCAAGCGGGCCGGCCACCTGTTCTCGAAGAGCGGCTTCGTCTCCGCCCAGTTCTCCGCCTATCTCGCCGACGGTCACTGGCTCGAACTCGCGGCGCACGCCAATGCGATGGCGAGCCGGCTGGCGGCCGGCATCACGGCGACGCCGGGAGCCTCGCTCGCCTTCGAGCCGGACGGCAACGAGCTGTTCGTGGTGATCCCGCGCGAACTGGACGCGCGGCTGCGGGCGGCCGGGGCCATCTATTACGAGTGGTCGCCGGAAGGGCTGGTCGAGCGCGACCGGCGCGGCGAATTCGTCGCCATTCGCCTGGTCACCAGCTTCCGGACCCGTGTCGAGGAAGTCGAGAATTTCGTGCGAATAATTTCAGCAGTCGACGCCTAGAAAATAGGCGCCCCACTTTCGTGGGGCGCCCCATCAACAGGCTTGTATCGCCAAGTCGGGTCAGGCGGCTTTCGCCTCGATCTGCTGGCCGCCGGACTTGCCGCTGGTGATCGCGATGGTGCGCGGCTTCATCGCTTCCGGAATCTCGCGGACGAGTTCGACGTGGAGAAGTCCGTTTTCGAGTCGGGCGCCTTTCACCTCGACATGGTCGGCGAGCTGGAACCGGCGCTCGAAGGAGCGCGCGGCGATGCCGCGATACAGCACCTCGGAGTCCTGGCCGTCCTCGACCTTCTTCTCGCCCTTGACGGTCAGCGTGTTCTCACGCGACTCGATCGAGAGTTCGCTGTCGTTGAAGCCGGCGACCGCCATGGTGATGCGGTAGGCGTTCTCGCCGGTGCGCTCGATATTGTAGGGCGGATAGCCGGGCACGCCGCCTTCGACGCCGGTGGTCTGGTCGAGCAGCGAAAAGAGACGGTCGAAACCGACGGTGGAGCGATACAGGGGGCTCAGATCAAACGTACGCATGGGGTGTCCTCCTTCAGAGCGACATAGGATCGAAACTCACGCATTGCCGCCATTTCCGGCCGGCATCACGCGTCTCGCGGACCCGCTATCGGCATCCGCAGACTGGATGTGGGAACCTTCCGTCACGTCTTCAAGAGGCTAGGCGGCCCCGCGCCGGCGCCGGCCTCGGCCCGCCCGGAATTCGGTGCGCCGGCTCGCTGAACGCCACATGAACGACCAATTCGGATGGTGTTCAGGCGCCCGGTGGCAAGCTCACCTCAATGCCGGCGATGACTTGGTCTTTATGACCTGGTCGTGCGGCCCACCCCGGAGACAGAACATGATCAAGGTCCTTCTCGCCACGACAGTCCTGATCGGATCGCTCGCCGCCCCGATGGCGGCGCAGGCCCAGGACTACCGATTCGAAGGCGGCCGCGGCGGCTACGAGGATGGACGCGGCGGCCCGCGTCCGGTCTATCGCGACGACCGGCGCTATCCGCTCAGCCCGCGCCAGATCTTCCGCGCGGTCCGCTCGCAGGGCTATTACGACGTCAACATCATCCGCGACCGGCGCGACGTGTCGATCGTCCGCGCCTCGGCGCGCGGCCGCGACTTCATCCTGGTGGTCGATGCCTATAGCGGCGACATCCTCCGCCGCCGTGTGGTCGACAATGGCTGGCGCGGCGATCGCGGCTGGCATGGCGGCTGGGGCGACGACTGGCGCCGCTGGTAGTCGTATCGCCGGGTTCCCTCGGCTTTCGACCGTCGGCCGGTCTCGATCCGCCCCCCGCACGAGAACGGCCCGACAGCCGGTGGCATCGCAAGGTGCCGCCGGCTTTTCATTTGCTCGCTTTGCTTGTGGCCCCCGGGCGGCTCGGTTAAACCCGAAAGACCCTCGAAAGCGGACCTGCGCGGCGGATGAGCCTGATCACCCTTTCCGAAAATCCGATTCCGGCCGGCGCGGTCGAGCAGACGGTGACGACCGAGGACGGCGTCCGCCTGCGGGCCGCGGTCTGGCGGCCGTCGGGCCAGCGCAAGGGCACGGTCTGTCTCGTTCACGGCCGGGCCGAGGCGATCGAAAAATACTACGAGGTGGTCGGCGAACTGCTGGCGCGCGGCTTTGCCGTCGCGACCTTCGACTGGCGCGGGCAGGGCGGGTCCGAGCGCCGGCTTCCGAACCCTCTCAAGGGCCATGTCGACGATTTCTCCGAATATGAGCGCGATCTCGAGGCGTTCATGCAGCAGGTCGCGCTGCCGGATTGCCCGCCGCCCTATTTCGCCCTGGCGCATTCGACCGGCGGTCTCGTCTGCCTGCGCGTCGCGCGCCGCTCGCGCCAGGTCTTCTCGCGCATGGTGCTCGCCGCGCCACTGCTCGATTTCGGCGGCTTCGCGCCGTCGCGCCGGGTGATCAATTTCACCGCCGGCGCCTTCTCGCTGCTCGGCCTCGGCGATGCCTTCCCGCCGGGCGCCAAGATCGCGCAGGTCGAGGAGCGCGGTTTCACCGGCAATCCGCTGACCAGCGATCCCCGCCGTTTCGCCCGCACCCTCGCCGTCAGCAAGGCGCAGCCCGAACTCGGGGTCGGCGCGCCGACGATCGCCTGGCTACATGCCGCCTGCCGGGCGATGAACGAGGCCGCCAATCCGGCCTTCGCCGCCGGCATCCGCATTCCGACGCTGTTGATCGCGGCCGGCGAGGACCGCGTGGTGTCGCCGCTCGCGATCGAGCGCTTCGCCCGCGAGATGCGGATCGGCGCGCAGATCGTCATTCCGGGATCGCGGCACGAGATCCTGATGGAGCGCGATCCGATCCGCGGGCTGTTCTGGGCCGCCTTCGACGCCTTCATTCCGGGCTCGAACGACTAGACCTCCCGACGCTCGCCGCCCCAAGTCTCTGTTTCGACGGCTGGTTTTTCTCCGGGGGATTTGCGAGCCTCCGCCATCCTCGAACAACAGGGCATCGCCATGGATCTGAAACTCAACGACAAGACCGCACTCGTCTTCGGCGGATCGCGCGGCCTCGGCCGGGCGGTCGCGGCGGAACTGGCGGCCGAGGGCGCCAAGGTCGTCATCGTCGCGCGCGACGCGGCGCGGGTGGAAAAGGTGGCGGCGGAGATCGGCGCGATCGGCCTCGCCGGCGACGTCTCGAAGCCGGGATCGAGCCGCGTACTGGTGCAGCAGGCGGCCGAGCTTCTCGGCGGCGGCCCGGACATCCTGGTCACCAATACCGGCGGCCCGGCGCCCGGCAATTTCGAAGCGATCACGGATGCCGCCTGGCAGGCCGGCTTCGACAACCTCTGGATGAGCTTCGTCGAGAGCGTCGGCGCCGCCCTGCCGGCCATGCGCGCCAAGGGTTTCGGCCGCATCCTGGCGGTCACCTCGGTCGCGGCGCGGGAGCCGATGCCCGGCCTCGTCGTCTCGAACGGCCTGCGCGCCGGCCTGCTCGGTCTCGTCAACGCGCTGAGCCGCGACGTCGCGGCGGCCGGCATCACCGTCAATGCGCTGCTGCCGGGCTTCACCAATACCGACCGCATGGCCGAGCTGGGCGTCACCAGCGCCACGGTCGGCCCGAAGATCCCGGCCGGCCGGATCGGCGAGCCGGAAGAGTTCGCCGCACTCGCCGCCTTCCTCGCCTCGGAGCGCGCCAGCTACATCACCGGCCAGGCGATCGCCGTCGACGGCGGTTTGTTGCAGTCGATCTGAGTGCGGCTTTCGCCTCATCCCGGCGGGAGATCGCGCCGCAACACCGCTCTCAACATGCTGAGGAGGCCCGAAGGGCCGTCTCGAAGCACGCAGGCGGTGTTGCCGATACTCCTGCCTTAAGGCTCCGCCATCATCCTGAGGTGCTTCGCGTCAGCGAAGCCTCGAAGGAGGATCCAGCGAAGTACTCCAGTTTGCATACGAAGTCGGGCGAGATCCGGCCCGCAGTGTCCATTCACGGCATTCACTGGACCCTCCTTCGAGGCCCGGCTGCGCCGGGCACCTCAGGATGATGGCTGTGCCGCCCCTACACCTATCTCAACCACAGTGACTCATGAGCCAGACACTCAGGGAGACGCGAGCGAGCGGCGGTCGTCGCCGTCAGGCGGAGCGGTTCAGCGTCTCGAGTATCTTCTCGTGCAGGCGGGCGTCGCCGGTCGCCACCACGCGGCCGCCGCTGGTGGCCGGGCCGCCTTCCCAGTTGGTGACGCGGCCGCCGGCGCCCTCGATCACCGGGATCAGCGCGACGATGTCGTAGGGGTGCAGGCCGACCTCGATGACGGCATCGACGAAGCCGGCGGCGACCATGCAATAGGCGTAGCAATCGCAGCCATAGCGGACGAGCCGGACCTGGCTCTCGACCCGGTCATAGGCCTCGCGATCGGCGCCCTTGAACAACGCCGGCGTGGTGGTGAACAGCACCGCGTCGGCGATCTCGGCGCAGGCGCGCGTCTTGAGCGCCCGGTCGCCGTCCGGCCCCGTATACCAGGCGCGGCTGCCGTCGCCGGCGTAGCGCTCGCGGGTGAAGGGCTGCGCCATCATGCCGAGCGCGGGCTTGCCGCCGGAGACGAGGCCGATCAGCGTGCCCCAGACCGGCAGGCCGGAAATGAAGGCGCGGGTGCCGTCGATCGGGTCGAGGATCCAGACATTCTCGGCTTCGGTGTTCTCGTCGCCGAATTCTTCGCCCAGGATGCCGTGATCCGGATAATGCTCGTTGATCAGCGCCCGCAGCGCCTGTTCCGAAGCCCGGTCCGCCACCGTCACCGGATCGAAGCCGGACGCCGCCTTGTTCTCCACCGCGTCGAGTGCCCGAAAATGCGGCATGATCGCTTTTCCGGCAGAATCGGCCAGCTGGTCGAGGAAGGCGATCAGGGCGGAATCGGTCATGATGGCGGCTCCAGAGGCTTCTGCATGCGGGGCATGCATTCTGTGCATGCCTCCGTCCCGTTCAGAGGTGGCTATCTAACAGGTTGATTTTAAAAGTCTATTTTTATCTGCCCTGAAGGCGGCATCGGGGCGATTTCGTCGGATGTTGCCGAATTGTCGCGGGGAAAGGCCGGATGGGGAAAGAGGTCTTGATCTTTTTGCACTGCAAGCGCAATTTATTGCGGTGCGGTACGTCGATTGGCGTCGATCTACCGCTGCCCTTCTTGGGCGTTTCCTCCCTAGACTTGGGCCGCCTCGTATCCACGAGCGGCCCTTTTTTCTGCCTGGAATTCTACTCGGCCGCCTCGGCGGCGATGGGGTAGAGCGCGGCGTCCGGCACGCTCGACAGCGCCGCCGTGAAGCGGGCGAGGTCGGCGGCGAGCCGCTCGAAGCCGGAATTCAGCTGCAGCGTCCGCTCGTTCATGTAGAGCCCGCGATTGATCTCGATCTGCAGCGCGTGCAGCCCGTTGCCGGGCCGGCCGTAGTGCTCGGTGATGAAGCCGCCGGCATAGGGCTTGTTGCGCGCCACCGCATAGCCGGCGTCGGTCAGGATCGCGTGCGCCGCTTCCGAGATTGCCGGCGCGCAGCTGGTGCCGTAGCGGTCGCCGAGCACGATGTCGGCCCGCGCCCGCCCGGGCGCCGCGCGGACGGAGGACGGCATCGAATGGCAGTCGACCAGCACGCAGAAGCCGAAGCGCTGGTGCGTCGTCGCCAGAAGCTGTCGCAGCGTCTCGTGATAGGGCTTGTAGATCGTCTCGATCCGCAGCAGCGCATCCGCGACCGGGATCGGTTCGGCATAGATCTCGACATTTTCCGAGACGACGCGGGCGATGGTGCCGAGGCCGCCGGCGACGCGGAGCGAGCGCACATTGGCATAGGGCGGCAGCTCGCCGTCGAACATGCGCGGGTCGAGTTCGTAGGGCTCGCGGTTCACATCCAGCCAGGCGCGCGGAAAATGCGCCCGCATCAGGGGCGCGCCGAGCGGCACCACCGACGCGAAGAGATCGTCGACGAACGTATCCTCCGAGCGGCGGATCATCCGTTCGTCGAGCTTCGACGCCTCGAGGAAATCGGCCGGATAGACCCGGCCGCTATGGGGGGAGTTGAACACGAACGGAATGCGCTGCTCGGCCGGAGCCATCACTTCGAAGGGAAGCGCATTCGCAAGGTCCGGCGCGGCGTCGATGGTCGTTCTCCCAGTTCTCTGGCACGCGCAACGGGGTGCCATCTTGGCGCCGGTCCGCGGAACGGATACCTGCGCCGCATCATGGTGCCAATATGGCGTGCAGCTGTCCACCGGCGCGGCAGGGAGCGGGAAATTTCGCCCCCATTCACCCGATATTTACTTCGTTCAGCCGTAATTCGATAACCAAATCACAAGGTGCCGCGAGGCGCCCGATCGAATCTCGACCGAGACCGGCCGTCCAGCCATGGATTCCCTGATGAACCGCATCCTGCTTGCCGAAGACGACAACGACATGCGCCGCTTTCTGGCCAAGGCGTTGCAGAATGCCGGCTATGATGTCGTCTCCTTCGACAATGGCCGCAGCGCCTATGAACGGATCCGCGAGGAGCCCTTCACGCTGCTCCTCACCGACATCGTCATGCCGGAGATGGACGGCATCGAGCTGGCGCGGCGCGCCACCGAGCTCGATCCCGACCTGAAGGTGATGTTCATCACCGGCTTCGCCGCCGTGGCGCTGAACCCGGATTCGAACGCGCCCAAGGATGCGAAGGTGCTGTCGAAGCCGTTCCACCTGCGCGATCTCGTCAACGAGGTGGAGCGTCTGCTCGCCGCCTGAGGAAGTTTTCAACAGGGTCGGGAAACACGAGGCTTGAACCTTCGGAAACACCCGGCTATACACCCGCTCACGCCGCCGGTCCCGCCGGTCGCGGTCAGAAGGATGGGCGTGTAGCTCAGCGGGAGAGCACTACGTTGACATCGTAGGGGTCACAGGTTCAATCCCTGTCACGCCCACCATCCTTCCCACCTCCCTTGAAATACCTAGCGAATTTCTTTCCCGGTCCCGGGATTGAGCCTCGCGATTTCGCCGACCGCCCGGCGCAAGCGCGTCCGGTCTGCCGCGCCCCGTCGCGACGCACCGAGCGCTCCCGGGCAGGCTCCCGTCAGAGCCGGCTTCGCTTTCGGGGGAGAACGGCCGAGTTTGGGACGCGGTCCGGGAGAAGGGGCTTGGTGACCCCCGGTTGCCACGCTGAATCGCCGCCGCTATGGTCGGGCCATTGTTCGCGCCAAACAAAGGAGGGCTGCGTGCGTACGTTCTTTCGCAACATTCGTCAGTGCGGCCCTGTTCATGCCCTGCAAGGATTTTTGCAGGGCTGACCCCGGCGAGCGCCAACGCGCCTCTCTTTTCGGTCTGCCCTTCGTGGTGATGCCGCGCTGAATCCTGTTCACGCGCCGGCATCGTGACAATCACCGGACTTCTTTTGCCTTTGAATGCGCACCCCGCGCGGGGGCGTCGGCGGCGGTCCGGACAGACCCGAGAATTCCCATGGCTTTGATTCATCTGCGCGCGCTTGGCGTGACCCTCGGCGCACCGCTTTTCTCCAACCTCAACCTCGCCATCGAGCCGGGCGACCGCCTCGGCATCGTCGCCGCCAACGGGCGTGGCAAGTCCACGCTGCTCCGGGTGATCGCCGGCGGTATCGAGCCGACGGCGGGCGACGTCACCCGCGCCCGCGGCCTGAGCGTCGGGCATGTCGAACAATATGTTCCCGAAGCGCTGGCCGACGTCGCCTTCCACGACGCGGTGCTGAAGGCGCTGCCGGCCGATCAACTGGAGAGCGAAGGCTGGCGGGCGGATGTCGTGCTCGATTCGCTCGACGTGCCGGAGGCGATGCGGCGGAAGCCGCTCCGCCATTTGAGCGGCGGCTGGCAGCGCCTCGCCATGCTCGCCCGCGTCTCCGTCACCGATCCCGACGTGCTCCTGCTAGACGAGCCCACCAACCACCTCGATCTCGCCCGGATCGGCCAGCTAGAAAGCTGGCTGAACGCGCAGCCGCGCGACACGACCCTGGTGATCTGCAGCCACGACCGCGCTTTTCTCGATGCGGTGACCAACCGAACCCTGTTCCTGCGGCCGGAGGCCTCGCGCGTCTTCCAGCTCCCCTACAGCCGGGCGCGGGCGGCGCTCGACGAGGTCGACGCGTCCGAGGCGAACCGCTTCGAGAAGGACATGAAGGCGGCGCAGCAATTGCGGCGCCAGGCGGCCAAGCTCAACAATATCGGCATCAATTCCGGCAGCGACCTGCTGGTCATCAAGACCAAGCAGCTCCGGCAGCGGGCCGACAGACTGGAGGAGGCGGCGCGTCCCGCGCATCAGGAGCGCTCGGCCGGCGCCATCCGCCTCGCCAATCGCGGCACCCATGCCAAGGTGCTGGTGACGCTCGACGATGCCTCTGTCACGACGCCGGACGGCACGCTGCTGTTTCGGACCGGCAAGCTCTGGATCCGCCAGGGTGACCGGATCGTGCTGCTCGGGCTGAACGGCGCCGGCAAGTCGCGGCTGATCGAGCGGGTGCGTCGGGCGATCGTCGCGCCGGAAGGCGCCGACCCCGCCGTCAAGGCGACGCCGAGCCTGGTGCTCGGCTATGGCGACCAGGGCCTCTCCGATCTCGCCGATACCGATACGCCGCTCGGCGCGCTCTCCCGGCGCTTCGAGCTCGGCGACCAGCGCGGCCGCAGCCTGCTGGCGGGGGCGGGCATCGGCATCGACTGGCAGGCGAGCCCGATCGGCCGCCTCTCCGGCGGGCAGAAGGCGCGGCTCGGCATGCTGGTGCTCCGTCTGACCGATCCCAATTTCTACCTCCTCGACGAGCCGACCAACCATCTCGACATCGAGGGGCAGGAGGCGCTGGAGAGCGAATTGCTCGGGCACGAGGCGAGCTGCCTGCTGGTGTCGCACGACCGCAGCTTCGTGCGCGCCGTCGGCAACCGCTTCTGGCGGATCGAGAAGAAGAAGCTGGTAGAGGTCGAGGGGCCGGAAGCCTATTTCGCGGAGGTCGCCGCGGGATAGGGCCTTGATCTCGCAACGAATCCGGCGCCGGCGCGTTCACTTGTCAGTGAGGCTTGATGGAGGTTTCCATGTCGGACGCCAAGCGGGACACCAGGGACGCGGATCCGAAGTCGGACAAGAAGACGGACCGGAAGGTCGAGCCGATGCCGCCGGAAGGGCCGCATGCCCGTCCCGACCTGACCGATCACGAGAAGACGCCGGGAACCGGCTCGCTGCCGGATTCCGACACCAAGGGCATCGATATCGGCCCGGGCTGAGGGAAGGGCGGGGTTGAGGTGCATCGGGCGGCCCGGCGGCCGCCCGATGCATGTCGGTATTACCAGTGTCGGGACTACCAGTCGGCGCCGGTGCGGATCGCCTGCGCTTCCTCGGCCGCCTTCATCTGCGCCTGCGTGAACTGCATGGCGTGGCGGCAGAGATCGGTCGAATCCGTCCAGAGATTGCGCCAGATGCCCAAGATTCCGGAAAGCGGCTCGCCGGCGACGGCGGAGGAGAAGGATTCGAACGCGATCGGACCCTGGTAGTTCGCCTTGACCAGGCCGCGGAAGATCCGCGTGAAGTCGATCGATCCGGTGCCGAGATAGCCGCGATGCGATTCGCCGGTGTGGAAATAGCCGAGATAATCGCCGGTCTCGATGATGGCGCGCTCGGCGTCGGCTTCCTCGATGTTCATGTGGTAGCAGTCGAGGTGCACCTTGACGTTCGGCATGCCGACGCGCTTGCAGAGCTCGACGCCCTGGGCGGCCGTGTTGATGACGTTGGTCTCGTAGCGGTTCACCACTTCGAGGCCGAGGGTGATGTTGCTCTTCGCCGCTTCCTCCGCGATGCGGCGGAGCACCTCGACCGCGCCGGCGACGCCTTCCGGCGTGGCGGGCGTGAAGTATTTCTGGAAGCCGGAATAGAGGATGCCGGTGATGTGGGTGCCGCCGAGGTCGCGCGTCGTCGAGACGACCTTCCTCAGATGCGCCTCGCCGCGCGCCTTCTTGTCGGGATCGCCGGAGGAGATGTCGCAGCTGTCGTCGAGGCCGAGCGACGTGGTGATGCCGATACCGTGCTTCTCCAGCGCCTTCACCGTGAAGGGGATGTCGATCAGCGACGGGTCGAGGGCCGGGGCCTCGATATAGTCGTAGCCGAGGTCGGCGGTGCTGGCGATCGCGCGCTCGGCTTCCCCGTGGCTCCAGCCGCCGACCCAGACCTGTGCGTGAACGCCCAGTTTGTTCTTCATGGTTTCCTCCCTCTTCGGTTTCAGGGCTCTTGCGGCCCTGTCTAGATTCCCTTCCGCGGCGCCGGCGGGGCGATCGAGGCCCGCGCCTGCAGCGTGCATTTGAGCTGGATGTGGGCCGGCGGCGACGTGTCGCCGTCGATGCGCGCCTTGAGCCGCGACCAGATCGCCTGGCCGATTTCCTCGATCGGCTGGCGGATGGCGGTCAGCGGCGTCGCCCGCGCCCGCATCCAGGCATAGTCGTCGAAGCCGACCAGCGAGATCGATCCGGGAATGGCGATCCCGCGTTCGGCGAGCGCGGAGAGGGCGCCGAGCGTGGTGAAATTGGTGAGCGCGAGGATCGCCGTCGGCGCCGGGTTCTTGCCAAGCCATTCGGCCAGCCGGGAGGAGGCAAGCCCGAAATCGCCGCCGGTCTCGACGATGGTCGGCGGCGGCAGGCCGAGGCTTTCCGCGACCGCTCCCGCGCCGGCGCAACGTTCCCGGATGTTGGCGAGACGCAGGATGGAGGCGGCGATCAGGATGTCGCGATGACCGTTCTCGACGAGATGGCGCATGCCGATCGCGCCGGCGTTCTCGTTGTCGACCGATACGGTGTCGGCGGCCGGGTCGTGCGTGATGCGGTCGGCGATGACATAGGGGACGTTCGCCTTCTCGATCAGCGCCCGCGCCGGAAATTCGTCGGAGCTCGGGATGACGACCAGTCCGGCCGGGCGCCAGGCGAGCATGGCGGCGAGGCGCGACTGCTCGACCTCCGTCTCGCCGCGGGAACTGGCGACGATCAACTCATAGCCCTGATCGCGCAGATTGGCTTCCAGCTCCGATACCACCGCCGTGAAGAACGGATTGTCGAGATCCGGAACCAGCACGGCGATGATGCGCGCCTTGCCGGTCCGAAGCAGCGCGGCGGCGCGATCCGCCTGGTAACCGAGCGCCTCGGCAGCCTCGCGCACGCGCTGCGCCAGCGCGGCGTTGACCGGCCGGCTGCCGTTCAGGACGTTCGAGACCGTGCCCGGCGAGACGCCGGCCCGCTCGGCGACGTCGCGGATGGAGATCGGCTTTTCCGTCACGCCCGGCTCCTCGGTTGCGGCGATCCCGATGGGGAGGGTCGCAAAAACGATTTATGAAAAATCGTTTTACCGTTTCTCGTCAGGGACCGCAACGGAAGACGATAGGCGCGGAACCGCGCGACAAGATGACGGCGCTATTCCCCTATCAGGTCCAGGCTCGCCGCCCGTTCGCGCAGCATCGCCAGCAATTCGATCCGGCGCGGTTCCGGCGTATCGACCGGCAGGACGAAGCAGAGCGTCAGCGTGACGCCGCCGCGCGCGTCGCGGATCGGGGCTGCGAGGCACCAGGTGAAGCGATCGGCCAGCGCCGCGCTCTCGCTGTAGCCCTGCCGCCGCGCCAGCGCGATGTCGGCGAGGAATTCCTCCTGCGGGATGAGGCGGCCGTCCGGCAGGCGATAATCCTCGGCCGGCACGAAGGCGCGCACCGCCTCGTCGCTCATGTGGGTGAGCAGCAGACGGCCGGAGGCGGTCCAGGGGATCGGCACCTCGACGCCGATCTGGCTGGAGATGCGGAACGGGCCGGTCGAATCCCGGCAGTCGAGCACGACATATTTGTTGCCGCGCAGGCCGCAGAGCTGCGCCGTCTCGCCGCTGTCGCCGGCCAGCCGGTCGAGCGCCTCGACGATACGCGGATAATGCGCGTTGTGGTGGCTGTAGGCCCAGCCGAAGAGATGCATGGCGCGGCCGAAATAGACATGGCCGTCGGCGCCGACCGTCTCCAGCATGTCCGCCTCGAGCAGGCGGTTGACGATCTCGTAGGTGGTCGAGCGCGGCGCGCCGATCCGCCGCGCGATCTCGCCGACGCGCATCGGCGCGCGATGACGCAGCAGCGCCTCGAGCAGGATGATCACCCTGTCGATGCCGCGCTTGCGCTCGCCGCCGGCCGTGGCCGCCGTCTCCTGTCGGGTGTCACTCGGATACGCGGTTTCCGTCATGTCAGGCCTGCTCGTTCATGTTTCCAGGGTCGCGCCGGAAGACGCTTGAAAGATGTTCGGACTGGGTCTAGCTTCGTATGTGTCCGATATATAAGCAAGATGTACAGTATATCGGACACTAAAGAGGGCCCGGGCGGAGAATTTGGGGCACCTGGCAGGGGAGAGCGTCGTCGTGAACGGCGCGTTGCCGGCTTGTCCTTTTTTCGGCGCATCGCGGCACAACCTTCCAGGGGAAACGTGATGAAAAAATCTTCTCTCTTTGCATCCGCAAGCATGCTGGGACTCGGCCTCCTCATGAGCGTGGCGGGCGTTTCTCAGGCCGACGCCGCGGCCAACTGCATCAAGGGCGACCGCAAGGCGCCCTACACGCTGGGCTGGGCCAACATCTATTCCGTGCCGACCTGGATGAAGCAGACCCAGGGCACGATCGAAGCCGAAGTCGAGCAGCTGAAGAAGGAAGGCCTCGTCGACAAGCTCGTCGTCACCGACGCGCAGGGCGACGCCAACGTCCAGATCCAGCAGATCCAGTCGATGATCGACGCCAATGTCGACGCCATCATCCTGATCGCCGGCTCGTCGACCGCGCCGGCCCGCGTGCTGGCCGACGCCTGCGCCAAGGGCATCGCCATCATCAATTTCGACAGCCTCGTCGACACCGATGACGTGACCGCCAAGGTCAACACCGACTCGCACCAGTGGGGCGAGCAGGCGACCAAGTTCATGATCGATTCGCTCGGCGGCAAGGGCAAGATCCTGATCCTGAACGGCCCGGCCGGCGTCTCCGTCAGCGACGATCGCCGCGCTGGCGCCAACGACCTGCTCAAGGCCAATCCGGACATCCAGGTCCTGGCCGAGACGAACACCGCCTACAACGTCGCGCCGGCGCAGGAGGCCGTCACAAGCCTCTTGTTCGCCAATCCCGAGATCGACGGCATTCTCTCCTTCGGCGGCGCGCTTTCGGCTGGCGCCGTGCTGGCGCTCGACAAGCAGGGCCGCGAGCAGGTTCCGATCACCGGCGAGAACGCCCGCCAGTTCCTCGAGCTCTGGAAGGACAAGGGCCTGAAGAGCTGGGCGACGATGCAGCCGAACTGGCTCGGCGCCTTCGCCGCCTACACCGCCGTGCAGGCGCTGGAAGGCAAGGACGTGCCGGCCTTCGTCAAGATCCCGCTGCCGGTCATCGACAATTCCAACATCGACGAGTACCTGGCCCGCGCCAAGGACTTCCCGGCGGACGGCTATATCTTCTCGCCGTATGACCGGGAACTGTTCGCCAAGCTTCTGGCCCAGAAGTAAACCGGACGATCCTCGTGGCTTCGCCCGCACCCATCCTCGCCGCGCGCGGGGTGTCGAAGGCATTCTTCGGCAACCCCGTCCTGCGCTCGGTTTCCATCGAGTTGATGCCGGGGCGCGTGCATGCGCTGCTCGGCGAGAACGGCGCGGGCAAGTCCACGCTCATCAATCTGCTGTCCGGCGCGCTGCGTCCGGACAGCGGAACCATCGAGATCGACGGGCAGGCGGTCAGCCGCCACAGCCCGCCGGACGCGCGCCGGGCGGGTATCGCCGTGGTGCAGCAGGAGCTGAGCCTGACCAGCTCGCTCTCGATCGCCGAGAATATCGGCCTCGGCGCCTATCCGCGCCGCTTCGGCCTCGTCGACTACGCCGCGCTGGCCGCCCGCGCCAAGGCGGCCTGTAATCTCGTCGGGCTGCACGAGCCGCTGGCGACGCCGGTCGGCGAGCTGTCGCTTGGCCGGCGCCAGATGGTCGAGATCGCCAAGGCGCTCTATCGCAAGCCCCGCGTGCTGATCCTCGACGAACCGACCTCGTCGCTCTCGGCCACCGAGACGCGCATTCTCACGACGCTGCTGGAGAAGCTGCGCGGCGAGGGCATCGCGATCCTCTACATCTCGCACCGGCTGGAAGAGGTGATGCAGCTCTGCCAGCACGTCACCGTGCTGAAGGACGGCACCTGCACGGCCGATCGCTCGCTCGAGGGCGTCAACGCGGCCGGCCTGGTGCGCCTGATGGTCGGGCGCGACCCCGGCGACCTCTTCCCGCGCTGGGACAGCACGCTCACCGCCACCACGGCCGTGGCTGTCACCAAATTCTCCGCCGGCGCGATGCAGGACGTCGATCTCGACGTCAAGGCGGGTGAGGTGGTCGGCATCGGCGGGCTGGTCGGCCAGGGCCAGGAAGACCTGTTGCTCGGGCTCTACGGCGCCATTCCCGCCAAGGTCGCCTCGGCGACGATCGGCGGCCAGTCCGGCCTGCCCGGCAACGTGCCGCAGGCCAATGCGCGCGGGCTCGCCTATGTGCCGGCTGACCGCAAGCGCGAGGGCCTGCATCTGATCCATCCCATCATCACCAACCTGATGCTGCCGGCCTTCGCCCGCATGCCGGCGCTGAAGCTGCGCAGCCGCAAGGCCGAGCGCGAGACGGCGATGGGGCTCGCGGTCCAGTTCTCCATCAAGGGCGATCTCGGCCGCGCCGCGCAGGCGCTCTCCGGCGGTAACCAGCAGAAGGTCGCGCTGGCGAAATGGATGCCGCACGATCCGTCCGTCCTGCTCCTCAACGATCCGACGCGCGGCGTCGACGTCGAAACCAAGCGGGAGATCTATCAGATGCTGCGCGCCTTCGCGGCCTCCGGCAAGGCCGTCGTCCTGCTCAGTTCCGACACGCCGGAGCTGGTCCATCTCTGCGATCGCGTCGCCGTCGTGCGCGAGGGGCGGATCGTGACCATGCTCGATCGAGGCGGCCTGAGCGAGGAGGCGATCGTCGCCGCCGCCATGGGCGCCGAGCGCGAAAGGCAGGCAGCATGAGCAACCCCTCCATCTCCGCGCCCGGACGCGGCAACGCGCTCTATTGGGCGGTCCAGGCCAAGCGCAATATCGGCGTCCGCAGCCTGTTCCTCGTCGTCCTCGCCTTCCTGATCGCCTATGGCGTGCTGTTCCCGGGCCTCTTCACGGCGGCGGGCTTCGCCAAGTTTACGCAGAGCTGGTTCCCGCTGGCGCTGGTCGCCATGGCGCAGGCGATCCTGATGCTGACGGGCGGCATCAGCCTCGCCATCGGCGCGCTGGTCAGCCTCGGCGCGGTGATCGCCGCGACTACCATGACCGGTCCGCTCGGCGTCGCCGGCGGCGCGGCGCTGGTCGGCCTCGCCGGCCTCGGCATCGGGGCGGTGACCGGCCTGATCGTCGTCAAATTGCGCCTGCCGGCGATCGTCGTGACGCTGGCCGGCTCGTTCATCATCGCGGGTGCGGCGCTGCTCGTGCTGCCGCGACCCGGCGGGGCGATGCCGGACTGGCTCTCCAACCTGCTCGCCGGCAATACGCCGGCCGCCTTTGCCGTGCTGGTCGTCATCGTGCTTCTCTGGAAGCTCTATCTGGCGACACCGCTCGGACTCAGCCTCTATGCCGCCGGCGAAAATCCCGTCGGCGCCTATCGTTCCGGCGTTCCGGTCGACGCCGCCCGGATCGCGGCCTATGCGATCAGCGGCCTGCTCTGCACCGGCGCCGGCCTGTTCGTCGCGGCGCAGACCGGCTCCGGCGATCCGATCATCGGCACGTCGTTCACGCTGAATTCGATCGCCGCCGCCGTTCTCGGCGGCATCGGCTTCCTCGGCGGCCAGGGCACCATGCGCGGCGCGCTCGCCGGCAGCCTGCTGCTCAGTCTGATGATCTCCGTGATGTTCTTCCTCGGCTTCACGCCGGTCGCACAATATGTGGCGCAGGGCCTGATCATCATCGGCGCGGTCGCCATTCCCCAATTCCGCATGAGGGCCCGATGAGCATCAGCGACGCCGGAATCCTGTCCAGGTCCCGCATCCGGGCCATCGTCACCAGCCGGCCGTTCCTGACCTTCGCCATCGTGGCGCTGGTCTGGATCGTGGCGAGCTTCGTCTCGCGCGGCTTCGGCGCCTATGGCCATCTGCGCTATCTGGTCGAGCTCGCCGCCGTCATCGGCATCGTCGCGGCGGGGCAGACTTTTGTGGTCATCGCCGGCGGCATCGATCTTTCGGTCGCGGCGATCGTCACCGTCGCCGCCGTCGGCCTGCCGCTCTTCGCGATCGACGCCGACCCGACCGGGCTGACGCCGATCCTCGCCGTGCTCGCCATGACGACCGCGATCGGCCTCGTCAACGGCCTCGGCGTGGCGCTGTTACGCGTCCACCCGATGATCATGACGCTGGCCATGGCGACCTTCCTGCAGGGGCTGCTGATCATCATCGCCGGCGGCAGCGCCGTCACCGCCGCCAATCCGCTGGTCAGCTGGGTCGGCAATGCGAGGCCCTTCGGCGTGCCGGCCGGCATCCTCGTCTGGGTGGTCATCTCGGTCGTCGTGCTGGTGGTGATGCATGCGACGCCGTTCGGCGCGCGGCTGTTCGCCATGGGCGCCGGGCCGCTCGCGGCCAAGCTCTCCGGCGTGCCGATCGCCACGACGACGATGGCGGTCTACGGCATCAGCGGCTTCATGGCGGGCCTCGCCGGCATCCTCGTGCTCGGCATGAACGGCCAGGGCTATGTCGGCATCGGCGACCCGTATTTGCTGGCCTCGATCGCCGCCGTGGTGCTGGGTGGCACCTCGATCCTCGGCGGGCTCGGCACCTATGCCGGCTCGATCCCGGGCGCGATCCTGCTCGTGACGATCACGGCGCTGATCACCGTCGTCAACGCCTCGCCCGGCTGGCGCAGCATCCTGTTCGGCACGCTGATCCTCGCTTTGCTGCTGCTCTCGGGCCGCGAGGCGGCGCGCCGCTAGGGCGGACCTCGCTCGGGCCAACAGACCCTCACCCCAACCCTCTCCCGCAAGCGGGAGAGGGAGTTCGCCGTCGCGTGTTGCCCACGCTCTCCATCGATGACGGTCGCCGCCAAACCCTCGCCCGCTGGCGAAACCGGCCGATCTCCAAGATGTCCGAAATTTAACCGCGCGGACATCTGGGCTTCTGGCCGCGGCGGCGGGTCTGCCGCTGCGGTGGACGCGTCGCGTAACGCACTGCAAAGTCTGGCTTATTCAAGGTTGCGCCGGGGGCGGCGCCCTGTCCGGGCCTGCCCGTCCTCCTCGATCCCCGGCGATCCCGCTACCCCCGCCCGGCGGGTGGAATTGCCATGTCGCGACGGCGCCCCACTTCAGTTTCAGGCTGGTGTCGCCTCCCGCCCGGTATGGGCTGAACGACTCTGGCGGAGTTGGAGGAAAATCATGAAGACAAAACTCGCACTCGCAACCGCTTCGGCCTTGGCCCTCTTCGCGTTGACGGCTGGCGCTCCGGCGTCGGCGGCCTCGACGCATGGCCTGAGCTGCAAGGCGGGCACGCAGGCGACGCGGGTGATGGAGAAGGGCAAGCATGTGTGGCGCTGCGAGACGCCCACCCATCACAACCTCACCCCGTCGAGCGGAACCATGGCGCCCAAGGGAACCATGGCGCCTAGCAAGGGCACGAGCTACTAGATCGATAGCGTCGAGTAGACTTGTCAGAATTCGCGGGACGGCGCGCGTCGCGGGCCGTCCCGCCCGTCTGTCCGCTCAGCGGCCGTCGTAGCGGGCGAGGCCGAGATCGTCGGAATGGATGTCCGGTGTCCTGCCGTCAATCAGGTCGGCGAGCAGCCGGCCCGAGCCGCAGGCCATGGTCCAGCCGAGCGTGCCGTGTCCCGTATTCAGGTAGAGATTGCCGTAGCCCGTCGCGCCGATCACCGGCGTGCCGTCCGGCGTCATCGGCCGGAGGCCGCACCAGAAGCTCGCCTTTGACTGGTCGCCGGCGCCGCCGAACAGATCCTCGACCGAATAGACCAGCGTGGCTTTTCGCGACGGCGGCAGGTCGCGGTTGAAGCCGGCGATCTCCGCCATGCCGCCGACGCGGATGCGG
This sequence comes from Kaistia sp. SLG-1, assembly GCF_059699055.1. Taxonomy (NCBI): domain Bacteria; kingdom Pseudomonadati; phylum Pseudomonadota; class Alphaproteobacteria; order Hyphomicrobiales; family Kaistiaceae; genus Kaistia; species Kaistia sp. SLG-1. The sequence continues at coordinate 4,451,264 of NZ_AP048544.1, read as the reverse complement.
TCGCCGAGGCGGGTGATGGCGATCTTGTAGGTCTCGTCCATGACCGTCGAGACCGGGGCGCGCGTCTCGTCGACGATCGGCACCGTGATCGAATAGCCCTTGACCGGATAGACCGGTGCGCGGAGGCCGAGCGGCTTCAGGAGGCGCGGCGTGAAGCTGCCCATCGCCGCGACGAAGACGTCGCTGGCGAGCTCGCCGGCCGAGGTCTCGACGGCGACGACCCGCTTGCCCTCGGTGCGGAGGCCGAGAATGTCGACGCCATAGCGGAACACGACGCCGAGCGCCTCGGCCCGCCGCGCCAGCTCGTTGGTGAACTTGAAGCAGTCGCCGGTCTCGTCATGCGGCAGCCGCAAGCCGCCGACGATCTTGTCGCGGACATGCGCGAGGCCCGGCTCGGCGCCGACGCAGCCGGCCGGGTCCAGCACTTCGAACGGCACGCCGTCGCTTTTCAGCACGTCGACGTCCTTGCCGATGCCGTCCAGCTGCTTCTGCGTCCGGAACAGCTGCAGCGTGCCCTGCGCGCGACCGTCATATTGGATGCCGGTTTCGTCGCGCAGCGCGATCAGGCAGTCGCGTGAATATTCGGCGAGCCGCACCATCCGGCTCTTGTTGGTGGCGTAGCGGGACGAAGTGCAATTGCCGAGCATGGCGATCACCCAGCGCCAGGTATCGGCGTCGAGCATCGGCTGGATGATCAGCGGGGCGTATTTCATGAACACCCACTTCACCGCCTTCTGCGGGATGCCGGGGGCGGCCCAGGGCCAGGAATAACCGGGCGAGATCTCGCCGGCATTGGCGAAGCTGGTTTCCAGCGCCGGGCCGGGCTGGCGGTCCACCACCGTCACCTGATGGCCGGCCTTGGCGAGATAATAGGCGGACGTCACGCCGATGACACCCGCGCCGAGAATGGTGACTTTCATGGCTTTCCCTGCCCACGCGCCGGCGGCGCCCGGTGCCGATCATCATCGGCCTTCCGGCGACCGTCCCGGCGTCGCCCCATCGATCCCTCCATCATATTGCGCCGTCGTGCGAACGTCTGATCTATTCGCGCAAGGTCCTGCGATCCGATCGCAACTTGCGCAACCTTCCACGCCGCCGCCGAAAGAAAATTCATGTCCAGCCTCGATGCCATCGACCGCAACATCATCCGGCTGCTCCGCCTCGACGCGCGGATGAGCAATGCCAAGCTGGCGGAGGAGGTTGGCCTGTCGCCCTCCGCCTGCCTGCGGCGGGTCAACATCCTGGAGCAGACCGGCGTCATCCGGGGCTATACGGCGCTGGTGAGCAGCGGCGTCGCCGGGGAGGGGATCGCCGTCATCGTGCAGATCACGCTGGAGCGCCAGACCGAGGACTATCTGAACCGCTTCGAGGCGGCGGTGCGCAAGCATCCCGAGATCCGCGAGTGCTATCTGATGACCGGGGGCTCGGATTATTTTCTGCGGGTCGAGGTCGAGACCGCCGCGAGCTTCGAGCGCGTGCACAAGGAGATCCTGTCGGCGCTGCCCGGCGTTGCCCGCATCCATTCGAGCTTCGCCATCCGCAACGTCCTGTCGACGCGGCGGCCGGCGTAGAATCGGGAGCGTGCGATGCCGCCGATTCGCGCGGACGGGCCGCATGAGGCCAAAAAGAACCCGTCCGCGAAGGACGGGTTCGATAGGTCTCGATCCGTGGATCGATCAGCGCTGACCGCCCTTCGGCATGTCGCCCTTCTTCTGCTGGGAACCCTGCTGTGGGGTCTTTTCGGTCGTCTGGGCCTGCTGGCGCTGCCCGGACTGTTCGCCGCCCTTCTTGCCCATTTCAGAGGCTCGTTTCGGGTCGTTGGCGAAGTTTCCGGATCCGCCGCGGTGCTCTTTGTTGGGCATGTCGCTCACTCCAATGAACCCCGTCCGGCTTGAAAACCCCCTTCCGCGCCAATCGTTCCGAACTTTGCCGCATAACAGGGTGTCTCAGGCCGAAATCTCAGGATTCTGGCCCCCTCGTGTTGACAAGGCAGGGCCTCGCTGCCTATGGTCCGGCCGAATTTTCGAGCGGGCGCCTTGGGCGCTCGTTTCGTTCCCAGAACCCTTTCGCGAGCGTCGCGCCATGAAGATCAAGAACTCGCTCAAGTCCCTGCTCGGGCGTCACCGCGCCAACCGGCTCGTCCGCCGGAAGGGCCGTGTTTTCATCATCAACAAGGTCAATCCGCGCTACAAGGCCCGTCAGGGCTAATGTCTGGGCGTGCCATGGCACGCCTTGCGGATTTGGTTTTGACGATGCCCGTTTGGCGGCTATGATGGCCTCCATGCGGGCATTTGTCGTTTCTCTCGTTGCGTTGGCCGCTCTGGTTTCGCCGTCTCTCGCGTCGACGAGCGACCGGCCCGATATCGTCGTAGGCGGGGATCTCGCCAACCAGAGCATCGATCAATTGTTCGAGACGCTCGGCAAGCCGGGCGACGAGACCGCCGGCTCCACCGCCGAGGCCGAGATCCAGCGGCGCTGGCTCAAGTCCGGCAGCGATACGATCGATCTCCTGATGCAGTGGGCGGCCGAGGCGATCGCGACCAAGGACTATGCGCGCGCCTATGACTTCCTTGATGCCGTCATCGCGCTGAAGCCCGATTTCGCCGAGGGCTGGAACCGGCGCGCGACCCTCTTCTTCCTGCAGGACGAATACGGCAAGGCCCTCTCGGACATCGAGAAGGTGCTGGCGCTGGAGCCGCGCCACTTCGGGGCGCTGGCGGGTCTCGGCATGATCCTGAACGAGATCGACCGCAAGAAGGAGGCGCTCGCTGCCCTCCGCAAGGCGCTCACCATCGATCCCTATCTCGACGACCAAGTGCGCGACGCGATCAAGACGCTGGAGCCCGAGGTCGAGGGCCGGCAGATCTAGCCGCATACGGGCGTAGAGCGCCCAGGAACGCCCCAGAGCGCCGGAGCGTGCCTAGAGCGCCAAGGAATCGCGAACGCGCGAGATCGCGGCCTCGCCGGGCGGCAGGCTTATTTTCAGAACGGGATTTGTCTTGGGGACGCGGCGGCGGCGCTGGTGCGCGGCTGCGGCAGGTAGGTGGCTGCTGGAGGCCGCCTGGGGCCGCCCCTCCCGAAGGAGGGGCGGGATCGTCGTGGGGGCCAGCAGGGCGCTTGCGCGGCCTGCCGAGGCTGCCTAGCGGCGGCCTTCCTCCGTGCTGGCGCCGACGAAGGCGATGCGCAGCATGTTGGTGGCGCCCGGCGTGCGCAGCGGCACGCCGGCGGTGATGATGATCCGGTCGCCGGGCTTCGCGAATTCCTCGCGATTGGCGATGAAGGACGCACGGTTCACCATGTCGTCGAGATTGTAGGCGTCGTCGCTGACCACGCAGTGCAGGCCCCAGACGACCGAAAGGCGCCGGGCCGTCGAGACGATCGGCGACAGGGCGATGATCGGCGTCTGCGGCCGTTCGCGCGCCGCGCGAAGGCCGGTCGAGCCGGATGCCGTGTAGCAGCAGATCGCCGCGAGGTTCAGCGTCTCGGCAATCTGCCGGGCCGCCGCCGAGATCGCATCGGCGCCGGTTGCTTCCGGCTCGGTGCGCTGGGCGTGCATGATGTTCTTGTGGTTCGAATCGAGCTCCACCTGGGTGGCGATCCGGTCCATCGTCGCGACCGCCTCGATCGGGAACGCGCCGGCGGCGGATTCGGCCGACAGCATGATCGCGTCCGCGCCCTCGTAGACGGCGGTGGCGACGTCCGACACCTCGGCGCGGGTCGGAACCGGCGCCGTGATCATCGATTCGAGCATCTGCGTCGCCACGACCACCGGCTTGCCGGCGCGGCGGCAGGCGCGGGTGATCTGCTTCTGGATGCCCGGAACCTGCTCGAGCGGCATCTCGACGCCGAGATCGCCGCGGGCGACCATGAGCGCGTCGGAGATCTCGATGATCTCCGCGAGGCGCTGCACGGCCTGCGGCTTCTCGATCTTCGACATGATGCCGGCGCGGCCGGCGGCGATCTTGCGCACTTCGGCGACGTCATCCGGACGCTGCACGAAGGAGAGCGCGATCCAGTCGACATTGGCCTGGAGCGCCGCGTCGAGATCGGCGCGGTCCTTCTCGGTCAGCGCGCCGGTCTTGATCGTCGAATCGGGAACGCTGACGCCCTTGCGGTCCGAAAGCTTGACGCCGACTTCCACGGTGGTCAGCGCGCTCTTGCCGTCGGCCGAGATGACGCGGAGGCGAACCTTGCCGTCGTCGATCAGCAGGCGATGGCCGGGCTCGAGGACCTCGAGGATTTCCGGATGCGGCAGGAAGACGCGGCCGGTGGTGCCGGGCGTCGGATCGCTGTCGAGCACGAAATTCTGCCCGACGGTGATCTCGACCGACTTGTCGGCGAACGTGCCGAGGCGAAGCTTGGGACCCTGTAGATCGGCAAGGATGCCGATCGGACGGCCGACATCGGCTTCCACGGTGCGAATGATGCGGACCAGCTCGTTGAGCTTGTCATGCGCCGTGTGGCTCATATTGATGCGGAAGACGTCGGCGCCGGCCCGGAACAGGGCTTCAATCGTCGCCTTGTCGGAGGATGCTGGGCCCAGGGTCGCGAGAATTTTGACCTTACGCGACCGTCTCATTTTCGATTAGCTCCTTGCTGGGCAGGTTCATTGAGCTGGATCGTCCAGCTGGTTTGTTCGCCGGTGTCGACTTCGAAGAAACCGGACCGATTAAAGCCTCGCGGCACGCAATCTTCCGTGCCCTCGATCGTAAACATTTTGTCTTTGGTGCACATCACGTATTTGCCGCTCCACTCGCCGCCGTGATCGTAGTCGACCGCATAGACGTAATAGTATCGTGACACGAGCGTGCCGCTGACCAACGTCTCGCAGCTATTGACCGGCACGTTCCACCAACCTTCGGTGGTCCAGACTTTCTTGTCCTTGTAGCCGATGGCGATGCCGACGCGGCTGGGCGTCTTGTTGCAGAGGCGAAGGTCTGCGGAGGCGGGCTCCGCGAACAGGAACAGAGAGGCAAAAGCGAGCGCAAGGGCCAATAGGGCCGGCCGCGGCCAATGTCGAAGCAGGGATGATCGCATCGATAGGGTCGCGAACCGGTTGACGTAGGAGGCAGCTTTATGCCGTCGCCGCTTTCCGGCTGTCAACCGTCGCTGCTCTGGTGCAGCAGGGGGCGCGGCCGGCTCGTTGCGCGGGCGGGCCGCAGGTTTCATTCCGATGAATCGCATGAGCCTGATGTTCAAAACAAACGCGGCGGCATGATGGCTGAAACTCCCGGATCAACCGGGCCGTCGCGGGCGTGCGACGACGATTCCGGCGAGGATCATGGCGCCGCCGACGAGCTGAGCCACCGAGACCGCCTCGCCCAGGAAGAGCCAGCCCGCCACGGCGGCCGCGACGGCCTCCAGGAAGATCACCAGCGCCGAAAAAGCGGCGGGCAGATGGCCGAGTGCGAAGGCGAGCAGTCCCTGGCCGCCGGCATGGCTGATGAAGGCGAGGCCGGCGAGCGAAGCGGCGCTCTCGACCGTCTGCGGCAGCAGGCGCGGCTCGGTCGCGAGCGTGATGGCGAGCAGCACGACGGCGGTGATCACCGTCGACAGGAAGGTGATCTTGCCGGCGGACGACCGGCGGCGCGCCACGCGGACGGCGAGGAAATAGCCGCCGAAGAAGAACGACGTCGCGATGCCGAAGAGATCGCCGTCGAGATGGTCCGGCCGCACGCTCCAGCTCATGCCGATCAGGAAGGCGGCGCCGAGCAGGCAGAGCGCGAGGCCGGCCTGCACGCCGCGACCGACCTTTTCGCCGATGAAGAGGCCGGATCCGAGCACCACCCAGACCGGCGCCATGGTGGCCAGGAAGGTGGCGTTGGCGACGCTCGTCTTCAAAATGGCGAGATGCCAGAAGATCAGGTCGCCCGCGAACAAAAGCCCCGCGGCGAGGATCGCGCCATCGAGCTTCAGGATCGAGGCGAGCGGCGCGCCCGACCGCCGGGCCTCGAACACGGCCCAGGCGAGCAGCAGCGGCAACGCGCCGCCGACCCGCCAGAAAGCGCTCGCGAACGGGCCGACATCGGTCAGCCGGACGAAGATCGGCGAGATGCCCATCGCCATGGCGCCGAGGATCAGGGCGGGGATGGCGAAGGCGGCGATCGAGGCGGGAGCGGAGGCGGATGGCAGGGTGCGGGACACGGCAATCTCGGAAAAGCGGGCAGAGCACATTCCTATGGCAGCCGGCCGGCGGGGTCACTATCATTCCGCCATGCGCACTCATTCAAATTCCGGCTTCGCCGCCGACGGCGCGGCGGCCGCGTTCGAGATCCTGCCCGGCGACGCGGGCGCCGGCCTGATCCTTCTCTGCGACCATGCCTCCAGCTACGTGCCGGCCGAATACGGCTCGCTCGGCCTGCCAACGTCCGAATTCAAGCGGCACATCGCCTATGATATCGGCGCGGCGGCGCTGACCCGGGCGCTCTCGGCGCGCTTCGGCGTTCCGGCCGTGCTGTCGCATTTCTCGCGCCTGCTGATCGATCCCAATCGCGGACTCGACGACCCGACCCTGATCATGCGGCTATCCGACGGCGCGGTCGTGCCCGGCAATGCCCGCATCGACCGGGCCGAGCGGGAGCGGCGCATCGCCCGCTTCTACAAGCCCTATGACGACGCGGTGAACGGCGCGATCGAGGCGGGGATCGCCAGCGGCCGGCTGCCGATGATCCTGTCGATCCACAGCTTCACCCCGTTCTGGAAGGGGATCCCGCGTCCCTGGCATGCGGGCATCCTGTGGGACGCCGATCCGCGCCTCGCCCGGCCTCTGATCGCCGGGCTCGCCCGCGATCCCGCCATCGTCGTCGGCGACAACGAGCCCTATCATGGCGCCCTGAAGGGCGACACGCTCTACCGCCACGCGACAAGGCGCGGGCTCGCCCACGCGTTGGTCGAGATCCGGCAGGACCTGATCGCCGAGCCGGCCGGCGTCGACGAATGGTCGGAGCGGCTCGCCTCCGTCCTCACCGCGCTCGAGATCGGCACCGCGCCGCATCAGGTCGAGTTCTTCGGTTCCCTGACCGGTCCGCTGGTCGACTAGAAGGTTCAGAGCATGTCCAACACCCCCGAATCCCTCGACGCCGCGACGCAGACCGAGCTCGAGGCGGCCGCCTTCCGGCAACTCGTCGCGCATCTGCGCGGACGCGGCGACGTGCAGAACATCGATCTGATGAATCTCGCCGGTTTCTGCCGCAACTGCCTGGCCAACTGGTATCGCGAGGCGGCGGAGGCGAAGGGCATCGCGCTCTCCAAGGATGAGTCGCGCGAGATCATCTACGGCATGCCCTATTCCGAATGGCAGAACCGCAACCAGACGGAGGCCTCGCCGGACAAGCTGGCGGCCTTCGCGGCCAACCGCCCCGATCATTGACGTCCCGCTACGCCCGGAGCGGGCTTGACCCTCACGCCCAAGTCGGGCACTCACGCTCGCCTGCGCCAATCTATTGAGGTTTCCCAACATGGCTGAAGACGAAGTCCAGGGCATCGCCGCCGCCCAGCTCCGGTCCATTGTCGAGCGCATCGAGCGCCTCGAGGAAGAGAAGAAGGCGATCGCCGACGACATCAAGGACGTCTACGGCGAGGCGAAGGCCAATGGCTACGACACCAAGGCGCTGCGCAAGATCGTGGCTCTGCGCAAGCAGGACGCCAACGAGCGCGAAGAGCAAGAGGCGATCCTCGAGCTCTACAAGAACGCGCTCGGCATGGTCTGAGGACCGGCTGATCCGGGGCTTCGGTCCCGGAGACCTGTCTTCCCGGCGGGATCGTCGGGTTCCGAGCGGCGGACGGCCCGATGATCCCATCGGCGCCGCCGCGCTCGTTTGTCGCCGTCATAGCGGATCCCTGTCGGTCGATCCGCGCGGCCCCTCGCGGGGCCGGAGGCGCTATTTCCCCTTGTTTTCGGACGGCAGGAACTGGCCATAGCTGCGGTCGCGCTCATCGCGGCTCCGCACCAGTTCCTCGTACGCCTGGCGGGCCTCCGCCGACAGCGCCACCTTTTTGACGGGTGCCGACTTCCGGCGGGCGGCCTTCTTGAAATGCTCGGTCGGTTCGCTCATGGCACACCTCCTCTGGGGCTGATGTGCAGCCTATAGCAACCCGAAGGCGGCCCCGACAGCTTTTTGAAGCGTTAGCTTGGCGCGAACCGGCGATCGCCCCGTTCGCAATCGCTCCGTGCAAGCATCAGCTCCGCCGAAAAAAAAAACGCCGCGGGCGGGGCCGCGGCGTTTTGAAATCGAGGATCGGCTGACATCAGCGCTTCAAAAGCGCCGTCCGGCTGATCGGCTCCAGCGAGGCGAATTCCATCGTGCCGAGCCGGTGGACCAGCGGGCCCGCGAAGCGGTCGGTGCGGAGGCCCTCATAGGCGATCCGTCCGAAGCCGAGGCGGATCGAGCGCTCCGGCGCCGTGAACAGTTCCGGCACCGCGAAGGGATGCGGCATCTGCAGGTCGGCATAGGCCTTCTGGCGGGTCGATCCGGAGCGGGTGACGAGCTCGATCGTCGTCGCCTGATAGGCGACCGGCGTCAGCCGGGCCAGCGGATCCGCCGCGACGCGGCCGGGGGAGGTTGCAGGCGAAGCGCCGGCGATGCCGATGTCGCCACCGAGCGAGGCGACGCGGGGCGCCTGGGTCTTCGCTGCCGGGCGGCCGTTGGCCTCGCCGCTCACGATGGCGCCGGTGGCGGCATCGATATGCGTGCCGGACTCATCGACCGTCAGCGGCGCGGCATAGGCCATGATGGCGTCGCTGGCCGGCTTGCCCTGGCCGATCGCGTCGGCGATGGCGTCGGCGGCGGTGCCCGGCTTGCGGGGAAGGGCCGCGGTCTGCGTGGCGCCGGCCGAGCTTTCCTCGATCGCGGCGAGCGTATCGGTGATGCCGGTGCCGTAATTCGGCGTCGGCTGCGGTGCCGGCTGCGGGATCGGCGCGACGCTGGCGAGCGCCATCATCGGCCGCACGACCGGCGAGCGACGCGGCGCCGGCGGCAGGCCGGCCTCGGTGTCGGCCGCCGCGACGACGACGGAAGCGTCGGCGGCCGGCTCTGCGCCGCGCTTCGGCGACGGGCGCGGCAGCGGCGCGGAGGCGGTTGCGAACGGAACCTGCTCGGGCTCTTCCGCGGTGACGGCGGCCACCTGGACGGCGTCGACGACGGCGGGCTTGACCTTGTCGGGCTTCGCGGTCGGGGTCGCTGCCTCGACCGGCGTATCCGGCATATCGTCCTCGTCCGAGGCGTCGGTTCCGGTCAGGCGGGCGAACCAGGACTTGCCCTTCTTGGCAGGCGCGGCGCTCGCCATCATGACGGCGCCACCACCGGCCTTGCGGGCCTTGTAGGAGGCGAGCGCCTGCTCATAACCGGGGAGCGGGCGACCGTCGGACGGAATATGCAGCGTCTTGCCATCCGGGAAGACGCGGACGAGCTGGTCGCGCGTCATCTTCGGCCAGTGGCGGACACTGCCGGTGTCCATGTGAACGAAGGGCGAGCCGGAGGTCGGGTAGAAGCCGACGCCGCCGACCTGCATGCGCAGCCCGATGGCGCGCAGTTTCGCGAGATCGACGTCCGGAAGGAAGAAGTCCATCGCCTTGCCGAGCATGTGCTGGCTCTTCTGGGCGACGCCGCGCGAACGCGAACGGAGCATGCCGTTGGTGGCGGGCGAACGATAGCCGCTGACCACGTGGATCGGCTGCCGCGAGCCGCTCTGCTGGTAGACGGTCCAGATCAGGTCGAAGAGCTGCGGATCCATCTTCGTCGGCTCGTTCCGACGCCAGTCGCGCAGGAAATTGTTGAGCTGCTTCAGCCCGTCCGGATCGAACCGGTTGCCGCGCTTGAAGACGATCGTCGCGGATTCCTTGGTGTGCATGTTGTAAAGCTTCAGCGCGCGGTCACCCGCTGCGGCCTGGGCCTTGTCCATGGGCACCGTTGCAACCACCGAGCCGGTAAACACGGCCGTGGCGAGGAGCAGGCGAAGAGCGGCACCGCAACGCTGCAGCAAGCCCCGGTCTCGCCGATACTGATCGATCTGCTTAATCAATGTGCTTCTGCGTCCTTGCCCGATGTGGGCCCCCGTAAGGGCAGAATGCTTCACGAATGTTAACGAGCATTTACCGTAATCGACCTTTTTGCGCCTCACCGAGGGCATCACCTGCCGATCACGGCAATGTCATCGATCCATCATGCGGAGCAGATCGTGGCATTTGAGGGGCAAAAAGAAAACCGCGCAGGAAATCGAACCCTGCGCGGTTTCGCATCTTCCGGAGCGTCTGTCGACCCGGGCGTCGGATCCCGGGCGTCGCGTCGATCGTTCCGCCCGTCCGAAAACCGGACGAAATGGCGGAATTCGGCCGTTACAGGCCCAGCGCTTTCTCCACCCTGGCGTTGAAGCCATAGATGTCGGGACGGGTCTCGAGCCGGCCGTCATCGTCGACGAAGGCGGTGAAATAAGTCAGATGGATCGGGATCCGATTCGGCAGATTGATCCATTTTTCCTTGCCGCCGACCATCTTCCGGAGCCGCTGCTGCGACCATCCGCCCTGATGAGCAAGCAGCACGTCGGCGAATTCGAGCGGGTCCTGGACGCGGACGCAGCCATGGCTGAGCGCGCGCACGTCGCGCTTGAAGAAGCTCTTCGACGGCGTGTCGTGCAAGTAAACCGAGTGCTCGTTGGGGAACAGGAACTTGACGTTGCCGAGCGCATTGTCGTCGCCCGGCGGCTGACGGATCATGATCTGGCGCGGGTTGACGTTGCTCCAGTCGACCATCTGCGGGTCGATCGGCCGGTACTTGCCGTCGACATTGGCGAGCACCTGGTAGCCCTTGCGCGTCATGTAGCCGGGATCGCGACGGACGGCCGGCAGCATCTCCTTCATCGTGATCGAGGCGGGAACGTTCCAGCTCGGATTGACGACGATCGATTCCATCTCGTCGGAAAAGATCGGGGTCTGGTTGGTGACCTTGCCGACCACCGAGCGCGTGGTGTGGATGACCTTGCCGTTCTCGACCACGCGGACGCTGTATTCCGGCACATTCGCGATGATGTGGAACGCGCCGAGGTCGCGCGGCATCCAGCGCCAGCGCTCCATGTTGGCGACGATCTCGGCGGTGTTCGTCTTGCCGGTGCCGTTGATGTAGGCGACGGTGGCGTTGCCGGCGATGCCGTCGGCCTGCAGGCCCTTGCCGGCCTGGAAGGTCTTCACGGCCTGCGCGAGCGCCTCGTCATAGACCTCGGGGGCCTGGCTCGGCGCCGGCACGTCGAGGCGCGCGCGCAGCAGCGGCACGCGCGGATCCGACAGGCCGACCTTCATCGACTTGCCTTCCGGCACGCGCGGATGGTCCGCTACGGTCTCTGTGGCGAGGGCGGCGGCGAGCGCCTTCTTTAGGCGCAGATAGCCTTCGTGCTGAGGATTGTAGCTGGCGATCGCCACCGCGCCGTCCGGAGCGGAGGAGACCGTGGTCAGGACCTCGATCGGATCGGGCAGCAGCGGCTTCAGCGTGATCAGCTTGCTGATCGACGACGGATCGAGACGGCCGGCATAGGCCTGCCGCGCATAGAGAAGGACTGCCTGGCTCAGCACCAGGTCGACGGAGGCGGCGATCTCGGCGCCGGCCGGAACGTTGGCGCCGATCGCCGAGGCCGGCAGCCGGTAGGCGGCTGGGTCGAGGCCGTCCTCCGCCGCCGCCGCGATCCGCTCCATCACCTTGTGGGCCTGCGGCGTGTAGACGCCGCCGACCATCCAGACGGGCTGGTAGTCGCGCTCGGCATAGAATTCGGTGAGCGCCGCGCGGTCGCGCTTTTCGAGGAAGCTGCCGGTCTTCGGCTGCGCTGCGAGCAGGGTCTTCAGCGCCTGCGCCGCCGGATCGCTGGCGGCGTCGGCCATGGCGAGGCTGGCGGCGCTGCCCGCGCGCTCGCGGAACGTCTTGCCTTCCGGCAGGTAGGCATGAGCGGCGCCGACCGACAGTCCGATCAATGCCACGCTCGCCAGCAATGCCTTCGTCGCCTTCAGGATCATGTCGCTCGAACCCTTCATCGCATCCATACCTTCCGAACCAACGGGTTTGGGGGCCCTTCGGTTCAGGCTTGCGCCTCTAGAAACATCAATTCCGCCCGCCGCGCTGCGATCCCGGTCACTCTGCCGCAACTTTCTCTTCGTCCCCGGCAATGCCGAGTTCCTTGAGTTTGCGATAGAGGGTGGATCGTCCGATTCCGAGTTTCCGGGCTACCGTTGCCATGCGGCCACGGTAGCGTTCGAGCGCCAGCTCGATCATGGCCGCCTCGATCTCGGCAAGCGTCCGTACATCGCCGTCTGGCCCGATCGCGCGGATGTGGCCGACTTCGAGAAAAGCTGGCGCGGGCATCGGTGCGAGCCGGGCTGACGGAGCGGCCGGGGAGGGGGCCACCGGCGCCTCGGCCGGGACGGTCGCGGGCCCGGATCCGGCCGTGAGGCGGGGAAAATCGTTGATCGTCAGCCAGGGGCCATCCGCCAGCGCCACGGCGCGGAAGACGGCGTTTTCGAGCTCGCGGACATTGCCGGGCCAGGCCTGCCGGCCGAGCAGGGCCAGCGCGTCGGCAGAAAATCCTTCGAGCGCCGGTCGGCCTTCTTCGGCGGCGATGCGGAGCGCGAAGTGCTGGGCGAGCGCCACGATGTCCTCGCGCCGCTCGCGCAGCGGCGGCACACGGATCGGCAGCGCATTCAGCCGATAGAAGAGATCCTCGCGGAAGCGGCCCTGCCGGACCTCGGTGATCAGGTCGCGGCTCGAGGTGGCGATCAGGCGGATGTCGATTCGGGCGGCGCGCTTGGCCGAAGCCAGTTCGGCCTCGCCGTCCTGGAGGACGCGCAGCAGTCGCGCCTGGGCATCGGGCGGAAGATTGCCGATCTCGCGCAGCAGCAGCGTGCCGCCCTGCGCGGCCTCGATCCCCGCCAGCCCCTGATCCGCGCGGCAATCGACGGCGACGAAGGGCTTGTTGCGCCGATCGCCGCTGCCATGGATGGCGCGGGCGATCCGGGCCTTGCCGGTGCCGCGTTCGCCTTCGAGCAGGATCGGCAGGGCGGAGGCGGCGGCGCGGCGGGCGAGCGACAGCGCGCGCTGCATGGCGGGGCCGGTGGCAACGAGATCGCCGAGATCGAGCTTTCCCGAGGACGAGCGGCTCACTCCGGCGATCTGGCCTTCCAGCGTGCCGATTCGCAGCGCGTTGCGGACCGAGATCGCCAGCCGCTCCGGGCTCGCCGGCTTCAGCAGGAAATCCGTGGCGCCGGCCTTGATCGCGCTGGCGGCCATGTCGATGCCGCCCGGCGCCGCCTGGACGATCACCTGGATCTTGCTGCCGATTTCGGCGAGCCGCCGCAGTACGCCGATGCCGTCCAGTTCCGGCATGACGAGATCGAGGATCATCAGATCGAAGCGTTTCCCGTCGGCGGCTCGGAGCCGCGTAAGAGCGGCCTCGCCGTCGCCGAACGCCGTCGCGACATGGCCGAGCCCGGCGACCGCTGCTTCGAGCCGCCGCCGTTCGGCGGGATCGTCGTCGACGATGAGGATCTGGGCGGGCATCGGGGAGGGCGCTTTGCAGGGACCGGAGGAGGCGCGGCGGACCCGGCGGGGACGGCGTCGCCGGGGCATGATCGGGTCTGGGCGTTAACGCCCTGTTACCCTTCCGGCAACGCGCGCCGCCATCCCTCGGCAAATCTCGGCGGCGGCGGTCGCGGGTTGATCCGGGCGGGGGGAGACCCCTAAGTAAGAGCACCCATTCTCGTGCGACCGGATCCCCCATGTTCCCAAACACACCGCTTCCGATGAGTTCCACGCTTGCGACCCAGCCCGCCGACGCGGCGGCGCTCGGGCCTCTGCCGGAATGGAATCTCGCCGATCTCTATCCGGGCATGGAATCGCCGCAGCTCCTCGCCGACCTGGCGCGGGCCAACACCGATTCGCTCGCCTTCGAGGCGGCCTACAAGGGCAAGCTCGAGAGCCTCGCCCGCGACGGCGGCCTGGTCGCGGCGATCCGCGCCTATGAGGCGCTCGACGAACTGCTCGGCCGTATCATCTCCTATGCCGGCCTCGTCTATTCCGGCGACACCACCGATCCGGTCGGCGCCAAGTTCTATGGCGACGTGCAGCAGAAGATCACCGACGCCTCGACGCATCTGCTGTTCTTCACGCTGGAGCTGAACCGGGTCGACGATTCGATTCTCGAGGCGGCGATAACAGCCGATGCCGGGCTCGACCACTACCGTCCGTGGATCGAGGACGTCCGCAAGGAGAAGCCCTACCAACTCGAGGATCGGGTCGAGCAGCTCTTCCACGAGAAGTCGGTGACCGGCCGCGGCGCCTGGAACCGGCTGTTCGACGAGACCATGGCCTCGCTCCGCTTTGACGTGAACGGCGAGGAGCTGACGCTCGAGCCGACGCTCAATCTGATGCAGGATCCGGACGAGGCGAAGCGCAAGGCCGCCTCCGAAGCGCTCGCCGCCACCTTCGGCCGGAACATCCGCCTGTTCACGCTGGTCACCAACACGCTCGCCAAGGACAAGGAGATCGCCGACCGCTGGCGCGGCTTCGAGGACGTCGCCGCCTCGCGCCATCTCGCCAACCGGGTCGAGCCGGAAGTCGTCGACGCGCTGGTCGCCGCCGTGCGCGAGGCCTATCCGCGCCTGTCGCACCGCTACTACAAGCTGAAGGCGAAGTGGTTCGGCAAGGACGCGCTCGACCATTGGGACCGCAACGCGCCGCTGCCGAAGGTGCCGAGCCGCACCATCCCCTGGACCGAGGCGCGCGACACGGTGCTCTCGGCCTATGGCGATTTCGCCCCCGAGATGGCTGAGATCGCCGGCGACTTCTTCGACAAGAACTGGATCGACGCGCCGGTCCGCCCTGGCAAGTCGCCGGGCGCCTTCGCCCATCCGACCGTGCCGTCGGTGCACCCCTATGTCCTGCTCAACTACCAGGGCAAGACGCGGGACGTGATGACGCTGGCGCATGAGCTCGGTCATGGCGTGCACCAGGTGCTGGCCGGCCCGCAGGGCGCGCTGATGGCGCCTACGCCGCTGACGCTCGCCGAGACGGCCAGCGTGTTCGGCGAGATGCTGACCTTCCGGGCGCTGCTCGACGCGCAGACGGATCCGGTCCAGCGCAAGGCGATGCTCGCCTCCAAGGTCGAGGACATGATCAACACGGTCGTGCGCCAGATCGCCTTCTATTCGTTCGAGCGCAAGGTCCACATCGCCCGCCGCGAGGGCGAGCTGACGGCCGACCAGCTCAACGCGATCTGGCTCGAGGTGCAGGCCGAGAGCCTCGGCCCGGCGATCCGCCTCGGCCCCGGCTACGAGACCTTCTGGACCTACATCCCGCACTTCATCCATTCGCCGTTCTATGTCTACGCCTATGCCTTCGGCGACTGCCTGGTGAACTCGCTCTACGCCGTTTACCGGCAGTCGGAGAGCGGCTTCCAGGAGAAGTATTTTGCCCTTCTGAAGGCCGGCGGCACCAAGCACCACTCCGAGCTGCTGGCGCCCTTCGGCCTCGACGCCACCGACCCCTCCTTCTGGCAGAAGGGCCTCTCGGTGCTCGAAGGCTTCATCAGCGAGCTGGAGGCGATGGAGGCGTAGGCCTCTATCTTCGCTCTGATACCGAGCCCGGTGCTGTCCTGATCGGATGGCGCCGGGCTTTTTCGTGCTTGGAATCTCGGCTGGCTCCCCGTCATCCCCGCGAAGGCGGGGATCCATGCAGCCGGGTTCTCGGGCTCTGGGGTACTCCTGTCGCAGGACCTTCTGGATGAAATCCCCAAGGCTCCGGCTGAATGGATCCCGGATCTCCGCTGCGCTGCGTCCGGGATGACGGCGAGCGTGGGGCGCGCAGCTCGAGGAATGTAGCACGTCGCGCCATGTCCGGCGCGCTGCGCGCCGCATGGCCTTTCGGCAGTGGTTGTGGCCGTGCGATGCAGATTGTTGTACAATCTGTACAACGGAGGTGTCGCCATGAAGCTCGAGATCAAGAAGATCGGCAATTCGACCGGTCTCATCCTGCCCAAGGAACTGCTGACGCGGCTCGACCTGCAGCAGGGCCAATGGCTGAACGTGACCGAGAACGCCGATGGTTCGATCCGCCTTTCGCCCTTCGATCCGGAATTCGACAAGGCGATGCGGATCGTCGACGACATCATGGACGAATACCGTGACACGCTCCGGGAACTGGCGAAGTGAGCGAGCCGCGCTGGCTCACCCTCGAGGAAGTGCTGGTCGCGCATGAGCGGCAGATCGCGAGGTTCGGCGGGCCGGCGGGGATACGGGATGCGGGCGCGCTGGAATCGGCGCTGGACCGCCCCCGCAACAAATTTGCCTATGGCGAGACCGATCTCGCCAGCCTCGCCGCGGCCTACGCCTTCGGCATCGCGCGCAACCATCCCTTCATCGACGGCAACAAGCGCGCCGCCTTCGTCGCGATGATGCTGTTCCTGCGCCTCAACGGCGTGCAATTCGCGCCGCCGCCGCCGGAGGCGACGCTCGCTATCCTCGGCCTCGCCGCCGGCGAGATCTCGGAAGAGAGTCTCACCCGCTGGATCCGCGCCAATCTCTCGCCAGCGACGGAGTAGCGCGGGACGTTTTTTCGGTCGCGGCTTGCGCATAACGTTGGGCACCGCATCTTAGGGGCACGCCTTCGAATGCGCCTGTCCTCCCCAAGAGAGCTCGCCCCATGTCCGATTCCGAACGCAACCGTCTTACCGGCCGTCTCTCCCGCTATGCCCGGGTCGGCATGAATGTGGGGGGTGTCGCCGCCAAGGTGGCGGGGGCGCGGATGTTTGGCGGCAATCTCGACAAGGGCAAGAACGCGGCGGAGCTGGCGGCCGCACTCGGCGGGCTCAAGGGGCCGCTGATGAAGGTCGGCCAGATCCTATCGACCGTGCCGGATCTCGTGCCGCCCGAATACGCGCAGGAACTGGCGCAGCTGCAGGCGAACGCGCCGCCGATGGGCTGGCCCTTCGTCAAGCGCCGCATGCAGTCCGAACTCGGCCCCGGCTGGGAGCAGCGCTTCCAGCTGTTCGAACACCAGCCGGCCGCCGCCGCTTCGCTCGGCCAGGTGCATCGCGCCATCGCGAAAGACGGCCGGGCGCTGGCGGTGAAGCTGCAATATCCCGACATGCAGTCGGCCGTCGAAGCCGACCTCGCGCAGCTGAAGATCCTGTTCTCGATCTATCGCCGCGTCGACCGCTCGATCGACACCAGCGAGATCTTCGAGGAGATCGGCAGCCGCATCCGCGAGGAGCTCGACTACGGCCGCGAGGCGCGGCATGCGCTTCTCTACAAGATCATGCTCGACGGCGAGACGCTGGTGCGGGTGCCCGAGGTCGAGCCGCGTCTTTCGACCAACCGGTTGCTCTCGCTCGATTGGCTCGACGGCAACCGCCTGCTCGACTACCGCGACCGGCCGCTCGACGAGCGCAACCGAATCGCCACCGCGATGTTCAATGCCTGGTGGTCGCCCTTTGCCCATTACGGCGTCATCCATGGCGATCCGCATCTCGGCAACTACACCGTGTTCGAGAACGAGGCCGGCGAGGCGGCCGGCATCAACCTGCTCGATTATGGCTGCGTGCGCATCTTCCCGGCGGCCTTTGTCGCCGGCGTCGTCAACCTGTTCCACGGCCTGCGCGAGAACGACCGCGACCGCATTGTCTCGGCCTATGAGGTCTGGGGCTTCGGCGGGCTCTCGAACGAACTGATCGAAGCCCTGAATATCTGGGCCCGCTTCATCTACGGCCCGCTGCTGGACGATCGGGTCCGCACCATCGCCGATGGTGTAGCGCCTTCCGACTATGGCCGCCGCGAGGCCTTCCAGGTGCACCAGGTGCTGCGCGAGAAGGGGCCCGTCACCGTGCCGCGCGAGTTCGTGTTCATGGACCGGGCGGCGATCGGCCTCGGCTCGGTGTTCCTGCATCTGAAGGCGGAACTGAATTTCCACCGGCTGTTCGCGCAGACGATCGAAGATTTCGACCGCGACATGCTCGACTATCGCCAGAAGGCGGCGCTCGGCGGCGTCGGCCTGCTCTGACCCTACGGCTGCCGGATAAAGTCTCGACCAGAAATTTAGCTATGCTAAAACTAAGGAGGACGGCCTCCGGCAGTGTCCTGGCCCGGCCGGCAATGTCGCATTGCCCGCCCTCGCCAAGTGTTGTAAAGGCCGCTCACGTTTGGTTTGCGCTGAAGGACTGAGACACCATGGCCGATAGCCCGATGGACTACCGCGAGCACGAGAGAACCTATGCGTTTTTCACGGGCCTGACCAAATGGGGCACGATCGCCTGCGTGGCGATTCTCGTGCTGATGGCGATTTTCCTGCTCTGAATTCGACATAAATTCATCCGGCGGGCCTTCCGCCGGATTGTCGCGATACCCGACTGATTTGGCTGTGCGGGCGCGTTGCGGCCCCGCCGTTCCACAGGAAAACGCCATGAAGATTGGTGTGCCGGCGGAGGTTGACGGGCTCGAGAGCCGCGTCGCCGCGACGCCTGAAACCGTAAAGAAGTTCATCGCGCTCGGCGCCGAGGTTGCCGTGCAATCCGGCGCCGGCGTCGCGTCGCGCATCCCGGACGCCGAATATGCGGCCGCCGGGGCGACGATCGCGGCGACCGCCGCCGACGCCGTCGCCAACGCCGACATCGTGCTCAAGGTGCGCCGGCCCGTCGCCGACGAGCTGCCGCTCTACAAGAAGGGCGCCCTCGTCATCGCGACGATGGACCCCTACGGCCACGAGGACGCGGTCAACGCGCTCGCTGGCGCCGGCGTCACGGCGATCGCCATGGAATTCATGCCGCGCATCACGCGCGCCCAGGTGATGGACGTGCTGTCGAGCCAGGCGAACCTCGCCGGCTACCAAGCCGTCATCGACGCCGCCGGCGAATATGACCGCGCCCTGCCGATGATGATGACCGCCGCCGGCACCGTTCCGGCCGCCCGAGTCTTCGTCATGGGCGCCGGCGTCGCCGGCCTGCAGGCGATCGCCACCGCCCGCCGCCTCGGCGCCGTGGTGACGGCGACGGACGTGCGTCCGGCCGCCAAGGAACAGGTTGAATCGCTCGGCGCCAAATTCGTCGCCGTCGAGGACGAGGAATTCCGCCAGGCCGAGACCGCCGCCGGCTATGCCAAGCCGATGTCGGCCGAATACCAGGCCAAGCAGGCAGCCCTCGTCGCCGAGCACATCAAGAAGCAGGACATCGTCATCACGACGGCGCTGATCCCGGGCCGCGCCGCGCCGCGCCTCGTCTCGGCCGACATGGTCGCCTCGATGAAGCCCGGCTCGGTCCTGATCGATCTCGCCGTCGAGCGCGGCGGCAATGTCGAGGGTGCAAAGCCCGGCGAAGTCGTCTCGATCGACGGCAAGAAGATCGTCGGTCACCTGAACGTCGCCGGCCGCATCGCCGCCACCGCGTCGCAGCTCTACGCCAAGAACCTCTATGCCTTCGCCGAAACCCTGATCGACAAGGCGGCCAAGACCGTCGCCGTCAACTGGGACGACGAACTGGTCAAGGCAACCGTGCTGACGCGCGACGGGGCCGTGGTCCACCCGGCCTTCAAGCCGAAGGAAGAATCCCAGCCCATTCTCGTCGCCCAGCAGGGGGCCAACTGATCATGGCAAGTCTCACGCCCGAGCAGGCGGCCAGCGCCGCCCAATCCGCCGCGGATGCGGCGAACGCCGCGGCAAGCGCCGCCAAGGAAGCGGCGGCCGCCGCGCAGATCTATGCCGAGCAGGCAGCCGGCGGCCTCGGCGACGCGGCGGGCGCCGTGGCGCACGCGGTCTCCGGTGGCGCGATCGACCCCTTCGTCTTCCGCCTCTCCGTCTTCGTGCTGGCGATCTTCGTCGGCTACTACGTCGTCTGGTCCGTCACGCCGGCGCTGCACACGCCGCTGATGTCGGTCACCAACGCGATCTCCTCGGTGATCGTCGTCGGCGCGCTGCTCGCGGTCGGTGTCGACGCGGCGGTGGACGCGGCTTCGGCCTCCGGCCACGCCTGGGCGCAGGGCTTCGGCTTCATCGCCCTGATCCTCGCCAGCGTGAACATCTTCGGCGGCTTCCTCGTCACCAGTCGCATGCTTGCCATGTACAAGAAGAAGTCGAAGTGAGGCCGCGCCGATGACAACCGCAAATATCACGGCGCTGTTCTACCTCGTCTCC
This sequence comes from Kaistia sp. SLG-1, assembly GCF_059699055.1. Taxonomy (NCBI): domain Bacteria; kingdom Pseudomonadati; phylum Pseudomonadota; class Alphaproteobacteria; order Hyphomicrobiales; family Kaistiaceae; genus Kaistia; species Kaistia sp. SLG-1. The sequence continues at coordinate 4,431,117 of NZ_AP048544.1, read as the reverse complement.
GGTGTGCTCTTCATCATGGCGCTGCGCGGGCTTTCCAGCCCCGCCACGTCGCGCCAGGGCAATCTCTACGGCATGGTCGGCATGGCGATCGCCATCCTGACCACGCTGGTGCTCGCCGCGCCCAGGAGCGCGGGCGCCTGGGGCATGATCATCCTCGGCCTCGCCATCGGCGGCGGCGTCGGCGCGGTCATCGCCCGCCGCATCGCCATGACGGCGATGCCGCAGCTGGTCGCCGCCTTCCACTCGCTCGTCGGCCTCGCCGCCGTGATGGTGGCGGCCGCGGCCCTCTACGCGCCTGCCGCCTTCGGCATCGGCGAGATCGGCCACATCCACGGCCAGGCGCTGGTCGAGATGTCGCTCGGCGTCGCCATCGGCGCGATCACGTTCACCGGCTCGGTCATCGCCTTCGCCAAGCTGAACGGCAACATGTCGGGCAAGCCGATCCTGCTGCCGGCCCGCCATATCGTGAATGCCGGCCTCGCCATCCTGCTGGTGGCGCTGATCGTCGTGCTGGTCTTCACCGAGAGCCACCTGGTCTTCTGGCTGATCGTCATCGTCAGCCTCGTGCTCGGCGGTCTGATCATCATCCCGATCGGCGGCGCCGACATGCCCGTCGTCGTCTCGATGCTCAACTCCTACTCGGGCTGGGCCGCGGCCGGCATCGGCTTCACGCTCGGCAACACGGCGCTGATCATCACCGGTGCGCTGGTCGGCTCGTCGGGCGCGATCCTGTCCTACATCATGTGCAAGGGCATGAACCGCTCGTTCATCTCGGTCATCCTCGGCGGCTTCGGCGGCGAGACGGCCGCGGCGGCAACCGGCGGCGCGGTCGAGCAGCGTCCGGTCAAGCAGGGCTCGGCCGAGGACGCCGCCTTCATCATGAAGAACGCCTCCAAGGTCATCATCGTGCCGGGCTACGGCATGGCGGTCGCCCAGGCGCAGCACGCGCTGCGCGAAATGGCCGACAAGCTGAAGGCGGAAGGCGTCGAGGTGAAGTACGCCATCCACCCGGTGGCGGGCCGCATGCCCGGCCACATGAACGTGCTGCTGGCGGAAGCGAACGTGCCGTATGACGAGGTCTTCGAGCTCGAGGACATCAATTCGGAGTTCGCCCAGGCCGACGTCGCCTTCGTCATCGGCGCCAACGACGTCACCAACCCGGCCGCCAAGACCGACCCGACCTCGCCGATCTACGGCATGCCGATCCTCGACGTCGAGAAGGCCGGCACGGTGCTGTTCATCAAGCGCGGCATGGGCTCCGGCTACGCCGGCGTCGAGAACGAGCTGTTCTTCAAGGACAACACGATGATGCTCTTCGCCGACGCGAAGAAGATGGTCGAGAGCATCGTCAAGGCGCTCGACTAAGGTCGAGATCGTCATCGCGAAAACGGAAAAGGCCGCCTTGGGGCGGCCTTTTTTGTTGGCGATGCCAAAGGCATTCGAGATCCGGAGACAGAGAATGACGACCGTCCGGGAGACGATCCGGCAAGTGCGCGGCGAGGACGCCGCCGCCTTTCAGGCCCTGCGCCTCCAGGCGCTGCGCGAGGTGCCGACGGCCTTCGCCTCCAGTGTCGAGGAAGAGGCCGGGCGATCGCTGGAAATGGTGCGTGAGCGGCTCGAGGCGGCTCCGGACGCCGTCTTCGCCGCCTTCGACGGCGCGGCGATGATAGGCACGGCCGGCTTCCATGCGCAGAGCGGCCCGAAGCGCCGGCATCGCGGGCTGCTATGGGGCGTGTTCGTGGCGGGAGGGTATCGCGGCGGCGGCGTCGCGCGGGCGCTGGTCGAGCGGGTGATCGAGCATGCCGCGCAGCACGTGCTGATCCTCGAGGCCGGGGTCACCAGCGGCAACAATTCTGCCGCCTCGCTCTATGCGACGCTCGGCTTTGAGACGATCGGGACGTTGCGCAAGGCGCTGCGGGTCGATGGCGTCTTCCACGACGAGATCCTGCTGGCGCTGGATCTCACGACCCGGCGCTGATCGCCGGGCGGAGCGGTCGAAGGGGAGGGGCGTCAGGCGCCGGCCTTGGCGGTGCGGCGCATGCCGTCGCGGGCGGGCGGGTAGCCGGGGTTCAGCGTCTGGGCGCGGGCGAAGGCGTTGTGCGCCGCGTCGCGCTCGCCGAGCTTCTCCAGCGCCAGGCCCTGGTTGGTCCAGCCCTGGTAATTGTCCTTGTCGGCGCGGACGACGGCGTTGAAATCGTCGAGGGCGGCCTTGTAGTCGCCGGTGGCGAGATAGGAGAGGCCGCGGCCCTGATGCGGCGCAACGGCGTTCGGCGCGTAGGTCATCGAGGACGTGAAGTCGGCGATCGCGTCGTCGTGGCGGCCCTGGCCCTGATAGATCAGGGCGCGGTTGTTGTAGGCCTTGGGATCGGTCGGCTCGAGCTCGATCGCCTTGCTGAAATCGTTGAGCGCCAGGTCGATCTGGCCCTGCGAGCGGTACAGGTTGCCGCGTCCGACATAGGCCTCGTTGTAGCTCGGATTGAGCTCGATCGAGCGATTGTAGTCGGAGAGCGCCTGGCCGTTCTGCTTCAGATTGCGGAGGACGAGCGCGCGGTTGGAATAGGCTTGGTAGAAGCCCGGGTTGATCTCGATCGCCCGGTTGAAATCGGCCAGAGCCTGGTCGTAGCGGCCGGCGCGGCCGAGCGCGGTGCCGCGCACATTGTAGCCGGAGGCGTCGCTGGGGTTCTGGTTCACGACCGAGCTCAGCGACGAGATGTTCGCTTCCGAGCCCATGGCGCGGTCGACGTCGTTGCCGAAATCATGCGGCCCGGCGGACTGGCAGCCCGACAGCGCGAGCGCGCCGAGCAACACGCCAGCGGCGGACAACACGCCCATGACAGAGGCCGGCGCGACGCGTCCGGGCCCTGTCGAGGGCGTGTTGGCGGCCGAGTTCCTGCTGAGCACCATCATGAGCCTTGCTCCCAAGCGGGCGCCCATGGCGTAGAAGATGGGCGCAGACATCAAAAAGCAACGAACCCGGCGAACCGGGCTCGTTACCTTGAAACTTCAAAGCGAAAAAGCAGGCGAAAGCAGGGCCGAGGCCCCGCTCGTCAGCGCTTCGGCTTGGGAGCAGCGACCAGACCGCCTTCGCGCTGGGCGCGCTTGCGGGCCAGCTTGCGCGCGCGGCGGACGGCTTCCGCCTTCTCGCGAGCCTTCTTCTCCGAGGGCTTCTCGTAGAAGTTGCGCAGCTTCATCTCACGGAAGATGCCTTCACGCTGCATCTTCTTCTTGAGAGCCTTGAGCGCCTGATCGACGTTGTTGTCGCGAACGAGTACCTGCACGCGGGAGCGTCCTATCTTGATCCGATCCGGATGAATTCTCGGGCGAGACGAGGAGCGCGGCGAAAGCCGCTAGGAAACTTCGTCCCGAATGTGGTCGCTCTCATAGCAGAAGCCTGACGCAAATGTCAAAGCAGAGAGCCGACGAAACAAGGGATTTTCGCGATTTTGCCGTTCGCCGGATGGTTTTCGCCGCAAGTTCCCGTGATGCGCGGCGGATTCGTCACGGCCGGATCGGACGCCGCGAAGAGAATCGGCGCCGGGCGGCGCCGGATGGGCGCGGCCCGAGTCGTTGGCCGGTCGTCGTTCGCGTGCTTCGGAAAAAGAAAAGGCCCCCGCCGGAAGCAGGGGCCTTTCGATTGTCGTCGGCGCGCCGCCCGTCCGGGCAGGGCGCGATCCCGTCTCAGAGCTCGTCTTCGTCCTCGTCGACCGGGCCCTTCAGCGACTTCAGCTTGGCGAAGACGGCATCGGCGTCGAGCTCTTCGTCCTTCGGCTCCTCCCGGCGATAGGAGCGCAGCGCGGCGGCGGCGAGCGCGTCGGCGGCCGTCGTCTCCTCCGCCGGCAGCAGCACCTCGCCCTCGGCGCCCGGCTCGCGCGGCGGCGCGTTCTTGGCGGCCTTCTCGACTTCGAAATCGAGATCGATCTGCGAGCAGAGGCCGAGCGTCACCGGATCGGACGGCGCCAGATTGGCCGAATTCCAGTGGGTGCGGTCGCGAATCGAATCGATCGTCGGCTTGGTCGTGCCGACGAGGCGCATGATCGACGCGTCCTTCAGCTCGGGATGGTTCTTCAGAAGCCAGAGAATGGCGTTCGGACGGTCCTGGCGGCGCGAAACCGGGGTGTAGCGCGGACCCTTGCGCTTCTGCACCGGCACGCGGACGCGCGTCTCGGCCATCTTCAGCCGGTATTTCGGATCCTTCTGCGCGCGGTCGATCTCCTCGCGCGTCAGCTGGCCCGTCGACACCGGATCGAGACCCTTGATGGTGGTGGCCGCCTCGCCATCGGCGATCGCCTTTACCTCGAGCGGGTGCAGCTTGCAGAAGTCGGCGATCTGGTCGAAGCCGAGAGAGGTATTCTCGACGAGCCAAACGGCGGTTGCCTTCGGCATCAGCGGGATAGTCGACATAATTCTCTCCTGGTCGCTCTCCCGGTGGTGGCCGGAGGAGCTGAACGTAGCGTCTGTATGACGGGGATGGCCGATATATAGACCGCCGCCTCGCCTGACGCAAACAAAGCTTGCGTCCCGGCCGATCTCAAAAACCCGTGACCAGGCCGGAAGCGGTGGCCGCCGGCCGCGTGCGCGGGCCACCACCGGAGGCGGTCGCTAAGGGTTTGGGCAGGCTCTCGGCCCCAGCGCGGAATGTCCGGTCGATGCGAGGAGAGCCCCTCACCCTCTTGTGGAGAGGTGAGGGGCGCTGACGTCTTGCCTGACACTTGCCGGGCGCGTCTCGACGCGCGCCGGCATCCAGGGCCTGGAAGCGCTACGGCGTGGTCGCCGGGGGCTTTGCCGGCTCGGACGGGGTGCTCGGAGCGGCCGGGGCTGCCGGAGCAGGCGCCGGGGCGGGAGCCGGTTCGGCGGGCTTCGGAGCGGCCGGAGCGGGCGCGGGGGCCGGTTCGGCGGGCTTCGGGGCAGCAGGAGCGGGCGCGGGGGTCGACTGCTCGGCGGCCGGCGGCGTGGGATGAACAACCGGTGTCCGCGACTTCCACCAGAAATAGGCTATCACCAGGACGATGATAACCACGACGACCCAGACCCAAGTATTTTGGCGTTGCATGTTGTCCTCCGGGGTGCGAGCTGCACCGGCAGCCCCAATCTTACATCGAATCAACCCGTTCCACGAAGAGGAAACGTGTCATTACGTTTCGTCGGCTGCGGAAATTTACTCGATTTTGGCCCGGGACGATATGAATTCGCCCCGTTTGAGCCTCCCGTCGCCGCGTTCGACAGGCGGACGACGCCGGAAACGCAAGGGCATCTTGCCCCGCCACGCACCGCCCGCCGGTACGGCAACCAACGGTGGCGGGGCGATCCGGTTTCACGAGCGGATCAGATTTCCTGCCGCCCGGACGCGCAGTCGCTCGATTTCTCGCGAGAATCCGCGGTGCCCTTCACCTCTCCCTGAGGGAGACCTTCGCAGAACACCTCAAGGTCGCCATGCACGGCCCATGGGATAGGGCGCCGTCGCCCCGGCGGAGGCCGGGGCCCATGAACACCGGCCAGGAAAGCTTGGCTCAGCCGATCGGCCACTGGCCGGTGTGTCTGGATCCCGGCCTTCGCCGGGATGACGGCGGAGGGTGGCAAGCTCTGATCCACGCTATGAAGGCGGTGTTGCGCTAAGGGGTCCTCAGGGAGGGGTGAGGGAAGGGTATTCGGACCCCGCCAGATCACGCATTCCGGGTCAGACCGTCAGCACGATCTTGCCGATATGGCCGGAGCTCTCCATCAGGCGGTGCGCGGCGGCGGCCTCGGCGAGCGGGAAGGTGGCGTCGATGCGGGGGTGGATCGCGCCGCTCTCGATCAGCGGCCAGACCTTTTCCTGCAGCGCCGCAGCGAGCGTGCCCTTGAAGGCGGCGGTGCGCGGGCGGAGCGTCGAGCCGGTCAGCGTCAGCCGCTTGATCAGGAGCTTGTTGAAGTTCACCTCGACGACCGGGCCGTTCAGGAAGGCGATCTGCGCGATGCGGCCGTCCGTCGCCGCCGCGTCGAAATTGCGCTCGATATAGTCGCCGCCGACCATGTCGAGGATGACGTCGGCGCCCCGCCCTTCGGTCGACTCCTTCACCGCGACGACGAAATCCTCCTTGAGATAGTTGATGGCGCGATTGGCTCCGAGCTCGACGCAGGCGGCGCATTTCTCCGCCGAGCCGGCCGTCGCCAGTACCGTGGCGCCAAAGGCGCGGCCGAGCTGGATCGCCGTCGTGCCGATGCCGGAGGAGCCGCCATGCACCAGCAAAGTCTCGCCCGGCTTCAGGCCGGCGCGCTCGAACACGTTGTGCCAGACGGTGAAGAAGGTCTCCGGCAGCGCCGCCGCCTCGACCAGCGACAGCCCGGCGGGAACGGGCAGGGCGTTGCTCTCGTGGACCGCGACATATTCGGCATAGCCGCCGCCGGCGACGAGCGCCGTCACCGCGTCGCCGAGCTGGAAGCGGCTGCAATTGCGGCCGAGCGCCACGACATGGCCGGAGACCTCGAGGCCGGGCAGGTCGGAGGCGCCCTTCGGCGGCGGATAATGGCCCTGGCGCTGAAATACGTCCGGCCGGTTGACGCCGGCGGCCGCTACCTGGATCAGGATTTCGTGCTCGAAGGGATGCGGCACCGGACGGGTCTCCGGCTGCAGGACATCCGGTCCACCGGGTTCCGAAATGGCCATGGCGGTCATGGTTTCGGGGATCGCAGTCACGGGCCGTCTCCTCTTGGTTCAGCGTCTTGGCTTCGCGCCCGACTGGCAGGCCGGGGCAATCTTGCTATCTTTGGACCAGACGGGAGCCAAAAACGAGACGGAGTGCGGAATGGCCCTATTCGACGACGTGCCGGTGGAAAAGCCGGCGCCACACAGGATCGGCGAGGATCTGGGGCGCCTGTCGATCGACGAACTGAATGAGCGGATCGCCCTGCTGGAGGGCGAGATCGGGCGGCTGCGGGAGGCGATCGAGGCGAAAACGGCGTCTCGCGCGGCGGCTTCGTCGTTCTTCAAGAGCTGAACGGCGGCGGGCGAAAGGCGTCCCCGACGGCCATTAACCATTCGTTAAGGTTATGGGCGCGTAATCGTTTCGTCCAGGTATCTGGACGTGAGTGGTAACTTCTCTGTTGGACTCCTCCCTCTGTTGCCTCACAAGAGCCGTTTCCCGCGGCTCTTTTTTTGACTTCCGTCTTCATAGGCGTCAAAATCGGCAAAACTTGCGTTCCGTCTGAACCCGCTCGGGATTGACGTGGTGACGCAACGGAATGATTCCATGACAGACGACAGCCCTGCGCCCGTCGACGCGCCGATCGTATTCGGCCAGCGCTTCGCGTATTCGGACACCTTCCGCGGACTTTTCCGGGAGGGGATGCTGCTCGTCGAGGAGACCGCCGCCTATCTCGACGGCGATGGCCGCGTCGAATCGCGCGATCTGCCCAAGGGCGGCTCGCTCACCTACGCCACCGAATCGATGCGGCTGACGACGCGGCTGATGCAGCTCGCCTCGTGGCTCTTGCTGCAGCGCGCGGTCAACGAGGGTGAGATGACCTTCGAGCAGGCCGGCGCCGAGAAGGCCAAGGTGCGGCTGCGCGGCTTCGGCTCGATTGCTGAGGGGCCGGGCTGGGAAGACCTGCCGGAGCGGCTGCGCGACCTGATCGGCCGCTCGGTCCGGCTGCAGGAGCGCGTGATCCGCCTCGACGACGCCATCTACAACGCCGCCAACGCCGACGCGCCGGCCGAAAACCCGGTCAGCCGCCAGCTCGGCCAGCTGGCCCGCGCCTTCGGCGGCGGGCGCGAGTAGGCCGAAAGCCGGTTCCGTAGCGCCGAGACCCTCTGCCCGGACTGCATTTCCAAAACTCGACCATCATCCTGAGGTGCTTCGCGTGAGCGAAGCCTCGAAGGAGGGTCCAGCAGGGCCCTGCGCCTTGCAGACGCATCCGCTTGCGTTCAGAGGTGTTTCTTGGACCCTCCTTCGAGGCCCGGCGTTGCCGGGCACCTCAGGATGATGGCCGTGCTGGTTCCACGCCGCTGACATGGCGGAGCCCTATGGGGTGAGGGGACCTGTGAAACCCCACGCAAACAAAAACCCCGGCCAGAGGCCGGGGTTTTGCATTCCGAAAGCGCTTCGGGCGAATTAGCCGCCGATGAAGCCCTTGAACTTGTTGTTGAAGCGTGAGACGCGGCCAGCGCGATCGAGCAGCGTCTGGTTGCCGCCGGTCCAGGCCGGGTGCGTCGTCGGGTCGATGTCGAGGTTCATGACGGCGCCCTCTTCACCATAGGTCGACTTGGTGAAGTACTCGGTGCCGTTCGTCATCACGACCTTGATCGTGTGGTAGTCGGGATGAATGTCTTTCTTCATCGTCTGGTCCTCGCGGCTCGGTCCGTTCGGGACCGCATGGTCGTCGCCCGCCAAAGCGGAGGCGCCGTCCTGATCAATGGGAAAAACGGCTGCCTGCGACGGGCCGTCCTGTGGGGCGACGATATAGCCCAGCGTTCGGGCCGGCACAAGGGCCCGCTCGCCTTGAAACACCGCCGCCAGCAGTGCATCTAGGCGCCATCGGGGCAAAAGCCCCCGCGAACGACTGAGACGGGTGCCGATGGCGGTTCGAGACACGATGGCTAGAGACGCGGAAGGTGCTGCCGACCGGGCCGATCCTTCCAAGGCCCGCGACGACGCCAAGGCCGGCGACGACGCCAAGGCCCGCCGCCGTTCGCTCAGGCCGCTCGGCATGCTGGTGCCCTATGTGCTCCGCCGCAAGCCGCAGCTCCTCGGCGCCTGCCTGGCGCTCGTCGCCGCCGCGCTCGCGACGCTGACCGTGCCGCTCGCCGTCCGCCGCATGATCGACCACGGCTTCACCGCCGACAATGCCGGCACGATCAACGTCTATTTCATGGCGCTGATCGGCGTCGTCGCCGTGCTCGCCGTCGCCTCCAGCCTGCGCTTCTATTTCGTCACCTGGCTCGGTGAACGGGTCGTCGCCGATCTGCGCGCCGACGTCTTCCGTCATCTCGCCGCGCTCGGCATCGATTTCTTCGACCGCAACCGCTCCGGCGAGATCGCCTCGCGGCTCACCGCCGACACGACGCAGATCAAGGCGGTCGCCGGCGCCAACATCTCGATCGCGCTGCGCAATGTGGTGATGTTCCTCGGCGGCGTGGCGATGATGATCGTCACCAGCCCGAAGCTCTCCGGCCTGGTGCTGCTGGCGCTGCCGATCGTCGTGCTGCCGCTGGTCGGCTTCGGCCGCCGCGTGCGGATGCGCTCGCGCAAGGCGCAGGACATGCTGGCCGACGCTTCCGCCTATGCCTCCGAGGCGATCGGCGCGGTCCGCATCATCCAGGCTTTCACCGCCGAGGCGAGCGTGGCGCGTCGCTTTGCGACCAGCGTCGAGGGTGCCTTCATCGCCGCCCGCAACTCGACCATGGCGCGCGCGGCGCTGACCGGCTTCGGCATCTTCATGGTCTTTGCCAGCATGGTCGCCGTGCTCTGGTGGGGCGCGCAGGACGTGCTCGCCGGGCGGATGACCCCCGGCACGCTCGGCCAGTTCCTGATCTACGCCGTGATCGCCGCCGGCGCGCTCGGCGAGCTCTCGCAGGTCTGGGGCGACATTGCGAACGCCACCGGTGCTGCCGAACGGCTGGCCGAGATCCTGGCGGAAAAGCCGTCGATCGCCGCGCCGGCGAGGCCGGTTTCTCTCGCCGAGCCGGTCAAGGGCGCGATCGCCTTCGAGGGCGTCGGCTTCGGCTATCCGGAAGGCGGGCGCGGCGCCGCCATCCATCATGTCGGCTTCCGGGTCGAGCCCGGCGAGCGGGTCGCTGTCGTCGGCCCCTCCGGCGCGGGCAAGAGCACGCTCTTCAACCTGATCCTGCGCTTCTATGACCCGCAGCAGGGGCGGGTGACGGTCGACGGCGTCGATATCCGCGCGCTCGATCCGGTGGCGCTGCGCCGCCACATCGCGATCGTGCCGCAGGATACGGTCATCTTCGCCGCGAGCGCGGCGGAGAACATCGCGATCGGCCGGCCGGGCGCGGACCCGGGCGCCATCCGCCACGCCGCCGTCTCGGCCTATGCCGACAGCTTCCTGCAGGCGCTGCCGGAGGGCTACGAGACCGAGCTCGGCGAGCGCGGCGTCACGCTCTCGGGCGGCCAGCGCCAGCGCATCGCCATCGCCCGCGCCATCCTGAAGGACGCGCCGATCCTGCTGCTCGACGAGGCGACGAGCGCGCTCGACGCCGAAAGCGAGGTCGCGGTGCAGTCGGCGCTCGACGAGCTGATGGTCGGCCGCACGACGGTCGTCATCGCGCACCGGCTTGCGACGATCCTGAAGGCCGACCGCATCCTCGTCATGGATGGCGGAGCCATCGTCGAGGAAGGCACGCATGACGAGCTTGTCCGCCAGGGCGGCCTCTACGCCCGCCTGGCGCGCCTGCAGTTCCGCGAGGACGCCGCCTGAGGGGCGGGGCGTTTCCGGGCAAATCGATCGGCTCCGGTCATCATCCTGAGGTGCTTCGCGTCAGCGAAGCCTCGAAGGAGGGTCCAGCGAAGCTTCGAAACAACCGAGATCCGAGCCGCCTCCCGAATGTGGCCTCCTGGACCCTCCTTCGAGGCCCGGCTTCGCCGGGCACCTCAGGATGATGGTTGGGGTTTGGAATTCAGACTGGGGGAGGGGTCTCGGCGACTGCGTCTGACAGTTCCGTCGTGAGGGGCCGCGCGGATCGGGCGGACCAGAGGCCGGGCCTCAGGCGGCGGCGAGGCGGGTCAGGTCGGTTCCGGGTGCGAGATGCTGCGAGGCGTCGAGAATCTCGACGGCAACGATCTTGCCGTTCTGGTCGAAATCGAGCACCAGGCCCGGCCGAATTTCTTCGCTCTCGAGGATCGCCGCGTCCGTGAAGCGGAGATAGAGCGCGTCGGTTTCGCGGTCATAGACGGTTTTCATCGGCGGCGGCCTCGATCGAGGAATGCGGTGACGACCCTATATGTATCCCCATCCTGGGCATATGCCACGCGAAGGATACGATTTTCGCGCTCCGGGATCGCGCGAAAGGCTCGCGTCACACCCTCGCGAAGCGCGTCAGGTTCGGTAACCTCGGGCGCGGCCAGCGTCCGCTCGACCCACTCCAGTTCTATGCCGCGCTCGTTCATCATCAGGGCCGCATGTGCCGTGAGGATGATGCGCATGGCCTACCGTTCCGTCAGCTTCAGCTCGATGCGGCGGTTCTTGGCGTAGGCGGCTTCGGTCGAGCCCTGTTCTAGCGGCTGGTATTCGCCGAAGCCGGCGGCGACCAGGTGGATCGGCTGCACGCCCTGCTCGACCAGGAAGCGGACGACCGCGATGGCGCGGGCCGACGACAGTTCCCAGTTGTTGCGGAAGCGTCCGGAGCCGGAGAGCGGCCGCGCGTCGGTGTGGCCGTCGACGCGCAGCACCCAGGCGATCTCCGGCGGGATCTCGCCCTCGAGCGTCTTCAGCGCCTCGGCGAGCTTGGTCATCTCGACCCTGCCCTCGGCGTTGATCTCGTCCGAGCCGGACGGGAACAGCACCTCGGACTGGAAGACGAAGCGGTCGCCGACGACGGTGATATCGGGCCGGTTGCCGAGGATCTCGCGCAGGCGGCCGAAGAAGTCGGAGCGATAGCGCGACAGTTCCTGCACGCGCTGCGCCAGCGCGACGTTCAGCCGGCGGCCGAGATCGGCGATCTTGGTCTGGCTCTCGGTGTCGCGCTTCTCCGAGGCGTTCAGCGCCTCCTCCAGCGCGCCGATCTGGCGGCGGAGTGCGGCGATCTGCTGGTTCAGGATCTCGACCTGCGACAGCGCCTTCTGGCTGACGACCTTCTCGTTTTCCAGCGCCTTGGTGATGATGGCGATCTGGCCCTCGGCCGACCCAGCGGCAGCCGACTGGCTGTCGGCCGCGCTCTTGAGCCGGTCGCGCTCGGCTTCCGCCGAGGCGAGGCTCGCCTGCAGGTTGGCGAGCTGGTCGGCGCTATCCTGCTTGCCGGCCCGCTCCATGGCGAGGAGCTCGGTCAGCTCGGCGATCTGGCTGTTCAGCCGGTTCAGCACCGTGTCCTTGCCGGTGATCTCGCGGCTCTGCAGGAACTGCAGCAGCGCGAAGATCGAGAGCAGGAAGATGAAGACGAGCAGGAGGTTCGACAGCACGTCGACGAAGGCGGGCCAGACGTCCGTCCTGGCCTCACGGCGGCGTCCGCGGGCGGCCATGCCTACTCTCCGGCCGGCTGCTTGAGGGCCTTGGCGATCAGTTCCAGAAGCTGCTGCATCTCGCGCTGCTGCTCGGCCTGCTGCTCAACCCAGCCCCGCACCACCTGCTGCTCGCTGCGCATGTGCTGGACGAGGCCCTGGATGCCTTCGGCGAGATTGGCCATGGCGGCCGTGGCGCGCTGGGTGGAGCCGCCGGAGCCGCCACCGCCCTCCTGCACCGCCGCGGTCAGCCGTTCGATCGCGACGCGAAGGTCCTCGCCGGTCGTGGCGCCCTCGCGCACGTCGAGCATGCTGGGATCGAGGTCGGTGACGGTGGAGAGCCAGTCTTCCAGCTCGGTATAGAACTTGTTCTGCGCCTGGCCGGCCTGCAGGTCGAGGAAGCCGAGGATCAGCGAGCCGGCGAGACCGAACAGCGAGGACGAGAACGCCGTGCCCATGCCGGTCAACGGACCCTCGAGGCCGGATTTCAGGTCCTCGAAGATCACGGCGCTGTCGCCGGTGCCGATGTTGAGGCTGCGGATGGCGTCAGCGACGGCGCTGACCGTTTCCAGCAGGCCCCAGAAGGTGCCGAGCAGGCCGAGGAAGATGAGCAGGCCGGTCAGGTAGCGCGAGGTGTCGCGGTCCTCGTCGAGGCGCATCAGGATCGAATCGAGCACCGAGCGCATGGTCTGGGTCGAGATCGACATGCGGCCGATGCGGTCGCCGAGAATCGCCGCCATCGGCGCCAGCAGCACGGGCGCGCGTTCCAGCTCGATCGAGCGGTCGGAATTGCGGAAGCCGTTGACCCAGCGGATCTCCGGGAAGATGCGGATTACCTGGCGGAAGGCCAGCAGGATGCCGATGAACAGCACGCCGATGATGACGCCGTTCAGCGCCGGATTGGCGAGGAAGGACGTATAGACCTGGCGATAGAGGATCAGGGCGACAAACGCGGCGATCACCAGGAATACGATCATCCGCCAGAGATACACTTGCGGACTGGCAAGCTTGTAGGGGTCGAAATCTCTTGCCATTGGTTTCCGCCGGATCGCGCTGCGTCTCGTTTCACCCTGCACGCATCGGCCAGAACCGTGGCCGAAGAAACGCGCCAAGTCCGTGCCGGGGCCTCGGAAGAAGCCGATCACGCCCCAGCGCTCAAGGTTTAGCGTGATTTGCCGCAGGATAGGAAGAGCTTAACGCGCCGCCTCGGAAAGAGGCGGCGCTTTCCTCCCGCGACGGGAGTCGGGGTCAGGCGACCTCGCGCTCCAGTTCCGCGTTCCATTGGCCGAGCGCCGCGAGGCCGTTCATCCGGCAGCGATGCAGGAAGGCCTGCTGGCCGGCCGCGACGTTCTCCGGCTTGCCGCCCCAGGCCTTGAGCGCCGCCGCCTGCAGGGCGCGGCCATAGGAGAAGGTGATGCCCCAGGGCAGGTCGCCTATGGCGTTGATGAGCGAGAGATGCTCGGTCGCCAGCTCGTCCGACTGGCCGCCGGAGAGGAAGGCGATGCCCGGCACCGAGGTCGGCACGGCGGCGTGGAACACGGCGACGGTGCGCTCGGCCACTTCGGACGGGGAAGCCTTCTGGCCGCTGTCCTTGCCCGGCACGACCATGTTCGGCTTCAGGATGATGCCGGTGAGGTCGACGCGGGCGCGATCGAGCTCGTCGAACACGACGCGCAGCGTCGCCTCGGTGACCTTGTGGCAGGTTTCGATCGTGTGGGTGGCGTTCGGGTTGTCCATCAGGACTTCCGGCTCGACGATCGGGACGATGCCGTTTTCCTGGCAGAGCGCGGCGTAGCGGGCGAGCGCGTGCGCGTTGGCGGAGAGGGCGCCCGGCGTCGGCAGGGTCTCGCCGATGGTGATCACGGCCCGCCACTTGGCGAAGCGCGCGCCGAGCTTGTGGTATTCGACCAGGCGCTCGCGCAGGCCGTCCAGGCCCTCGGTGACGGTCTCGCCGGGGTGGAAGGCGAGCGCCTTGGCGCCCGTGTCGACCTTGATGCCGGGGATCGAGCCCGTCGCGGTTATCAGCTCGACCAGCGCGCGGCCGTCCTTCGCCTGCTGGCGGATGGTCTCGTCGAACAGGATGACGCCGGAGACGTGGTTGCGCATGGCCTGGTCGGCCGAGAACAGCATCTCGCGGTAATCGCGGCGGGCGTCGGCCGTCGAGGCGAGGTTGATGCTGTCGAAACGCTTCTTGATCGTGCTCGAGCTCTCATCCGCCGCCAGAATGCCCTTTCCGGGCGCGACGAGACGACGGGCAATATCCTGAAGGCTTTCGGTCATGCGGGGCGATCTCTTGCAAAGCGCGGACCCGGACCGTCCGGGTCTCCCGGCAGTTGCATAACTCGCCATGTTAGATTTTGCACTGCAAAATAAAACAACTTCCGAACTCGATGAGCTCGGAAGTTGTTTGATCGACCTGATCAAATTATCGCAAAGACCGTAGTTTTGCTGCGCTGCGGACTAAAACGATTTAAGTGTTGCGGCGCAATACCTCGACGCCGGGCAGCGGCTTGCCTTCCAGCCATTCGAGGAAGGCGCCGCCGGCCGTCGAGACATAGGAGAAGTCGTCGGCGACGCCGGCGTGATTGAGCGCCGCCACCGTGTCGCCGCCGCCGGCGACCGAGAGCAGATGGCCTTCCTTGGTGCGCTTCGCCGCGTGGCGGGCGGCCTCGACCGTGCCGCGATCGAACGGCTCCAGCTCGAAGGCGCCGAGCGGGCCGTTCCAGACCAGCGTCGCCGCGTCGTCGATCGCCGCGTTGATGCGCTCGACCGACAGGCCGCCGACGTCGAGGATCATGCCGTCCTCGGGGATCGCCTCGACGCCATAGGTCTGGTTCGGGGCATGCGCCTCGAAATGATAGGCGACGGTGGCGTCGACCGGCAGGATGATGGCGCAGTTGGCGGTCTCGGCCTTGGCCAGGATGCGGCGGGCGGTGTCGGCGAGGTCCTTCTCGCAGAGCGACTTGCCGACCGGCAGGCCTTGCGCGTGCAGGAAGGTGTTGGCCATGCCGCCGCCGATCACCAGCGCGTCGACCTTGCCGACCAGGTTTTCCAGGAGGTCGATCTTGGACGAGACCTTGGCGCCGCCGACGATGGCGATCACCGGGCGCTTCGGGCTGGTCAGCGCCTTTTCGAGCGCCTCCAGCTCGGCCTGCATCGAGCGGCCGGCATAGGCGGGCAGCTGGTGGGCGAGGCCCTCGGTCGAGGAATGGGCGCGGTGGGCGGCGGAGAAGGCGTCGTTGACATAGACGTCGCCGAGCTCGGCGAGTGCTGCCGTGAAGATCGGATCGTTCTTCTCTTCGCCCTTGTGGAAGCGGGTGTTTTCCAGGAGCAGAACGTCGCCGTCCGACATCTTGGCGATCGCCTGGGCGGCGTCGTTGCCGATGCAGTCATTGGCGAAGGCGACGGGGCTGCCGAGCAGCGTCTCCAGCGCCGGCACGACGGGCGCGAGAGACATGTCCGGCACGCGTTCGCCCTTCGGGCGGCCGAAATGCGCCAAGAGGATCGCCTTGCCGCCGCGCTTGGTGACGTCGCGCACCGTCGGCAGGATGGCGCGGATGCGGGTGTCGTCGGTGACCCGGCCGTCCTTCATCGGGACGTTCAGGTCGACGCGGATCAGGACGCGCTTGCCCTTGATTTCGGCGGTATCGAGGGTGCGGAAGGTCGACATGCGCGCTCTCTCCTTGTGGGCGAATGCGCCCTCAAATGTGAAAATGGCCCGGAACGTGTCCGGGCCATCAGGTTCTAGCTGATCTCGTTTCGACGGATCAAATCGTCTTTGCCAATTCGCTCAGAGGACCTTGGCGAAATAGGCCGTCATGTCGGCCATGCGGTTCGAGAAGCCCCACTCGTTGTCGTACCAGGCCAGCACGCGGACGAAGGTGCCGTCGATGACCTTGGTCTGGTCGAGGTGGAACGTCGCCGAATGCGGGTCGTGGTTGAAGTCGTGCGAGACGTTCGGCTGGTCGGTGACGGCGAGGACGCCCTTGAGCGGGCCGGCAGCCGCCGCCTTCATGGCCGCGTTGATCTCTTCGACCGTGGTCGGGCGCTTGGCGACGAACTTCAGGTCGATCAGCGAGACGTTCGGGGTCGGCACGCGGATCGACGAGCCGTCGAGCTTGCCCTTGAGCTCCGGGATCACCAGGCCGATCGCCTTGGCGGCGCCGGTCGAGGTCGGGATCGAGGAGAGGGCCGCCGCGCGGGCGCGGTAGAGGTCCTTGTGCATGGTGTCGAGCGTCGGCTGGTCGCCGGTGTAGGAATGCACCGTCGTCATGAAGCCGTGCTCGATGCCGACCGTGTCCTGCAGGACCTTGGCGACCGGCGCCAGGCAGTTGGTGGTGCAGGAGCCGTTCGAGATCACCAGGTGGTCCTTGGTCAGGCCCTCATGGTTGACGCCCAGCACGGCGGTGTAGTCGGCGCCGTCGGCGGGAGCCGAGACGATGACGCGCTTGGCACCGGCGGCGAGATGGGCGGCGGCCTTCTCGCGCGAGGTGAAGATGCCGGTGCACTCGAGCGCGATGTCGATGCCGAGCTCCTTGTGCGGCAGCTCGGCCGGGTTCTTGATCGCCGTGACCTTGATGCGGCGGTCGCCGATGACGAGCGTGTCGCCGTCGACGATCACCTCATGCGGGAAGCGGCCATGGACCGAATCGAAGCGGAGCAGGTGGGCGTTCGTCTCGACCGGGCCGAGATCGTTGACCGCGACGACCTCGATGTCGGTCCGGCCCGACTCGACGATCGCCCGAAGGATGTTCCGGCCGATCCTGCCGAACCCGTTGATAGCAACCCGCACCGCCATATTCGCTCTCCTTGAGGCGCGCGCCGCGCCTTCGTCCGTTTCGGCCGGGCGCATATGCCCGGCCATGGTTCAGTTCGTGATTCAGGCGTTGGTGTTCAACCGCGCCAGCGCCGCATCGGCGGCATGCTGCGCCGTGATGCCGAAATACTCGTACAGCTGGTCGGCCGGCGCGCTGGCGCCGAAGCCGTTCATGCCGATGAAGATGCCGTCGACGCCGATGAAGCGGTCCCAGCCGAGACGGATGGCGGCCTCGATGCCGACGCGGACCTTCGAATTGCCGATGGTCGCCGCCTTGTAGGCGTCGTCCTGCAGCTCGAACAGCTCGAAGCTCGGCACCGAGACGACGCGGGCCGTGCGGCCGGCTTCCTCGATCTTCGCCTTGGCGTTGACGGCGATCTCGACCTCGGAGCCCGTCGCGAACAGCGTCACGTCGGCGGTCTCCGGACCGGCGATCAGGTAGGCGCCGCGGGCCGACTTGTTCTCCGAGACGTGCTCGGTGCGCAGCGTCGGCAGGTTCTGGCGCGACAGCGCGAGAACCGACGGGTTGTGCGGGCTCTCGATCGCGATCTGCCAGACTTCGGCCACCTCGACGGCGTCGGCCGGACGGAACACGCGCAGATGCGGGATCGCCCGGAGTGCTGCGACATGCTCGACCGGCTGGTGGGTCGGGCCGTCTTCGCCGAGGCCGATCGAGTCATGCGTCATGACGTAGATCACACGCTCGCCCATCAGCGCCGACAGGCGGATGGCCGGGCGGGCGTAGTCGGTGAACACCAGGAAGGTGCCGCCATACGGGATGAAGCCGCCATGCAGCGCGATGCCGTTCATCGCCGCCGACATGCCGAACTCGCGGATGCCGTAATGGATGTAGCGGCCGGAATAATCATCCGGGGTCAGCGGCTGCTGCGCCTTGGCGCGGGTCAGGTTCGAGCCGGTCAGGTCGGCGGAACCGCCGGCCAGTTCCGGCACCACGGTCGCCAGCATGTCGAGCGCCATTTCGGACGACTTGCGGGTGGCGACCTTCGGCTTCGTCTCCGACAGGGTCTTCTTGTAGGCGTCGACGGCGGCGTCGAGGCCGGCCGGCAGCTCGCCCTTCATGCGGCGCTCGAATTCCGAACGCACGGCGGCGTCGGCGGCGGCGAGGCGGGCCTCCCACGCGGCGCGCGGTTCAGCCGACTTGGCGGCGGCGCCATGCCAGGCGGCGTAGACGTCGTCCGGGATCTCGAACGGCGCGTAGGGCCAGCCGAGCGCCTCGCGGGCACCGGCGATTTCCTTGTCGCCGAGCGCCGAGCCATGCGAGGCATGGCTGTCGGCCTTGGTCGGCGCGCCGTAGCCGATGATCGTCTTGCAGGCGATCAGGGTCGGGCGGTCGGAATTGCGGGCGCGCTCGATGGCGGCGGCGACTTCCTCCGGATCGAGGCCGTCGACGCGCTCGGCATTCCAGCCGCTCGCCTTGAAGCGGGCGACCTGGTCGACCGAGGTCGAGAGATCGGTGTGGCCGTCGATGGTGATGCCGTTGTCGTCGAACAGGACGATAAGCTTGTTGAGCTTCAGATGGCCGGCGAGATCGATCGCCTCATGGCTGACGCCTTCCATCAGGCAGCCGTCGCCGGCGATCACGTAGGTGTAGTGATCGACGAGGTCGGCGCCGTATTCGGCGGCGAGCATGCGCTCGGCCAGCGCGAAGCCGACCGACATGGCGAGACCCTGGCCGAGCGGACCCGTCGTCGTCTCGACGCCGGGCGTCATGAAGTTCTCGGGATGGCCCGGGGTCTTCGAATGAAGCTGGCGGAAATTCTGCAGTTCGCTGATCGGCAGTTCCTTCGAGCCGAGCAGGTGCAGGACGGAATAGATCAGCATCGAGCCATGGCCGGCCGACAGGATGAAGCGATCCCGGTCGGGCCAGAACGGCGCGTTGACATCGTATTTCAGGAACCGCGAAAACAGCACCGTGGCGACGTCGGCCATGCCCATCGGCATGCCGGGATGGCCGGACTTGGCCTTTTCGACCGAATCCATCGCGAGCGCACGGATGGCGTTTGCCATGCGCTTGTGAGTTTCAGGAGCTGTCATCTCTGCTTCCACGCTTGTGGGCCGGGCCACTGCTCGCTTGTCGGGCAGTCGCGCGGCCGCGTTGTTCTGTGGGGTAACTACCAGGCCGCCGGACCGTCGCGGAAAGGCGCTGCGACAAATAACAGACCCCCCTTGTGAGTCAATCTCGCGACCTGTCGCAGAGAGCCGGCTGCAACCGCCGCGAGCCCCCGGAAATCCGGGAAAACGGCCGCTTCCGGATAAGCCCAGGATAAGCCATTGACGCCCTGTTTCGGGCCTGCCTAATGTCCGGAACGATTTCTGACCGCATGCGACAGGGAGATTCCGCCGAGAATGCGAGGGGCGTCGCCCATTGAAGGTGCGTTGCGGCGCTTGAGTGCGGCGCTGGACGGGCTGGAGGGAGCGGTCGACAGACGGCTCAACGCCGGTGTGCGCCTCGGCGAAATCGAGACGGAAATGCAGCGGATCGGCCTCGATCGCTCGCGTCTGGCGCAGTCGGTCGACGCGGCCGAAGCCCGCTCCGAGCGGCTCGAAGAGGCCAACAAGGAAGTCTCCCGCCGTCTCGTCGCCGCCATGGAAACGATTCGTTCCGTGCTCGAACGGCAGGACGGCTGAGCCATGTCGCAGGTCAGCGTCACCATCAACGGCAAGACCTACCGGATGGCCTGCGACGACGGCCAGGAGGCCCATCTCGAGGGCCTCGCCGATCGTCTCAATGAAATCATCGGCCAGCTGCGCCAAAGCTTCGGCGAGATCGGCGACCAGCGCCTGACCGTCATGGCGGCGATCACCATGGGCGACGACCTCGCCGAATCACGGCGCCAGGTCCGCCGGCTCGAGGCCGAGCTCGCCGCGATGAACGAGACTAAGGCAGCGGTGATCGCGCGCTACGAGGAAGCGGAAGCGAACGTCGCGCGCGTCGTCGACCTGGCGGCGAGCCGCCTCGAAAGCCTCGCCGAGAAGCTCGTCGCCGGCGACAAGCGCGACTGATCCCGACCTTCGCCCGCCGTAGCACGGGAAAAGCGAGAGCTTCCCCGCTCATCGCGCCGAGATCGCTGGCTAAGCGTCCCGCGGTCTCCTATATTCAGTGTCGGCGAGACTGCGCGGTGCGACAGGAGCTCACAATTCCCCGGGGCCTTATCGATCCAAAAGGGAGCTGTCCCTGACTGGAGCCCTGGTTCCGGACATACGGCGCCCACCTACGCTGTAGGTTCCCGGGATCGATCACTCCATCGGCCCATCGTGGCTCGCCACCCTTCCTTCTCTCCCGCAATCGTTCTATGGCCGTGGCTTCCAACCCCGCCGCGACGATCCGGGCTGACATGACGACCGAGACGGATACCGCCACCAAGAATCAGCTGCGCGTCGCCGCGCTCGCCCGGCGTGACGGGCTTTCGACCGCCCAGCGCCAGCACGCCGTCGACGGCTTCCTCCGCCACGGCGTCGAGTGGTTCGAGCCGGCCGGCCGCATCGTCTCCGGCTACTGGCCGATTCGCAGCGAGGCGGATCCGCGGCCGCTGATCGAAGGCGCGCGCGCCGCCGGCGCCACCATCGCGCTGCCCGTGCTGGTCGATGCCGAGACGCTGCGCTTCCGCCGTTGGGAAGCCGGGGCGGAGCTGCATCCGGCCGGCTTCGGCACCGTCGGCCCCTCGGCGGACGCGCCCTTCGTCGTGCCGGATGTCATCCTGCTGCCGCTCGCCGCCTTCGACCGGCGCGGCCACCGGATCGGCTATGGCAAGGGCCACTATGACCGCGCCGTCGCCGCCATCTTCGCCTCCGGCGCGCGACCGCTGCTGGTCGGGCTTGCCTTCGCGGTTCAGGAGGTCGACAAAGTTCCTTTTGAGACGCACGACATCCCCCTCGACTACATCCTGACCGAGGCTGAACGGATCACTGCGCTGAAATCCGGGTGACCGATCAAGGGGGTTCGTGTGCGACTGCTTTTCCTGGGGGATATCGTTGGCCGGACGGGCCGCAACGCCGTCATCGACCAGCTGCCGGGGCTGATTGACCGTTACAGGCTCGATTTCGTCGTCATCAATGGCGAGAATGCCGCCGGCGGCTTCGGCATGACCGAGGACATCGTCCGCGACGTGCTCGACGCCGGCGCCGACGTGATCACCACCGGCAACCACGCCTTCGACCAGCGCGAGGCGCTGGTCTTCTCCGAGCGGCAGCCGCGCTTCCTCCGCCCCGTCAACTATCCGGTCGGCACGCCCGGGAAAGGCGCCAATCTCTTCATCGCGCGCAACGGCGCCCGCGTCCTCGTCGTCAACGCCATGGGCCGCGTCTTCATGGATGCGCTCGACGATCCGTTCGCGGCGGTCGACCGCGAGGTCTCGGCCTGTCCGCTCGGCGAGCAGGCGGATGCCATCATCATCGATTTCCACGCCGAGGCGACCAGTGAGAAGCAGGCGGTCGGCCATCATCTCGACGGTCGCGTCACCCTGGTCGTCGGCACGCATACTCATGTGCCGACCTCGGATTGCCGCATCCTGCCGGGCGGCACCGCCTACCAGTCGGACGCCGGCATGTGCGGCGATTATGATTCGGTGCTCGGCATGGACAAGGACGAGCCGGTGCGCCGCTTCCTGACCAAGATCCCCTCCGGCCGCTTCCAGCCGTCGAACGGCCCGGCGACCTTGTGCGGGCTCTGCGTCGACGTCGACGACACCACCGGGCTCGCCCGCGCCGTCTCGCCGCTCGCCCTTGGCGGCGTGCTCGAGGAGCGGTTGCCGACCTTCTGGGGTTGACGGCGGTCGTCATTCCGTGATGGGAGAGGCAAACGCTTCCCCCATTTCAGATTTGCTCCGTCCGGGCGGGTACCGCCGGACGATGCTGCAGGAGTTTCGCCCATGGCCCGCTCGGCCCTTCTCAACGTCATGGTCAACGCCGTCACGAAGGCCGGCCGCCCGCTCGCCCGCGATTTCGGCGAGATCGAGAACCTGCAGGTTTCGATGAAGGGCCCGGCCGAATTCGTCGCCGCCGCCGACCGCAAGGCCGGCCAGGCGCTGGTGGCGGAGCTGACCAAGGGCCGGCCCGGCTACGGCTTCCTGACCAAGGATCGCGGCGTCCTCGCCGGCTCGGACGAGACCCACCGCTGGATCCTCGACCCGCTCGCTGGCGCCAGCAACTTCCTGCACGGCATTCCCGTCTTCGGCGTCGCGCTGGCGCTGGAGCGGGAAGGGCAGATCGTCGCGGCCGTGCTGTTCAATCCGGTCACCAATGATCTCTACGTCTCCGAGCGTGGCGGCGGCGTGTTCATGAACGATCGCCGCCTGCGCGTCGCCGGCCGCGTCGCGCTCGCCGATTCCGTGATCGGCACCAGCATTCCCCATCTCGGCACGCCCGACCATGCCGGCGCCATCCGCAAGATGCAGAACGTCATGATCGAAGTGGCGGGCCTGCGCGCCAGCGGTTCGCCGGCCTTCGATCTCGCCGCCGTCGCCGCCGGTCGCCTCGACGGCTTCTGGCAGGAAGGTCTGCAGCCCTGGGATATCGCGGCCGGCACGCTGTTCGTCCGCGAGGCCGGCGGCAAGAGCACGGATCTCTGGGGCGGCGAGAAGATGATCGACACCAAGTCGATCTGCGCCGGCAACGAGAAGATCCAGGCCCGCCTGCTCACCGCCATCACCGCCCGCTGACCGGTTCCGCTGAGCGCGACGGCTTGAACCCCGTCGTGCTTTCGCCATAAGGCTGTGGCGTTTTTCCGGAGCGTTCTCGAAAGCGACCATGGCCAAGAAGAAAAAAGCCCCTCCGCCGGAGCCGTTTGCGCGCCTCTGCCTCGTCACGCCGGCGGGCCTCGATCCCGAGGCGTTCGCACCTCGGCTCGACGCCGCGCTGAAGGCGGGCGACGTGGCGACGCTGTTCATCGTCTCCGAGACGTCGAATTCCGGCGAATTGCAGCGCATCGCCGAGGCGCTGGTGCCGATCGCCCAGGCCAATGGCGTCGCGGCGATCGTCGCGAACGATACGCGCCTGTTCGGCCGCGCGCGCGCCGACGGCCTGCATGTCGATACCGGCCTCGCCGAGCTGAAGGACGCCATCGAGGCGCTGAGGCCCGACCACATCGTCGGCGCCGGCGGCGTCGCGACGCGGCACGACGCCATGCTCGCGGCCGAGACCGACTGCGACTACATCTTCTTCGGCCGCTTCGACGGCGACACCGGCCCGCAGAGCTTCGACAAGAGCTTCGACCTCGCCGCGTGGTGGTCGGCCATGTTCGAGATCCCGGCGATCGTGATGGGCGGCAACACGCTCGCCTCGGTCGAGCCGGCGGTCGATGCCCATATCGAGTTCGTCGCGCTGCGCTCGGCGATCTGGAACCATGCCGACGGTCCGGCGGCGGCGGTGGCCGAAGTCAATCGCATCCTCGCGGCGCGCCAGGCCGAAACCGCCCCATGACAAGCCGGGCCGCGACCCTTGCTGTGCTTCTGCTCGGAACGGCCTTGCCGGCGATCGGCGCCGAGAAGGCGCCGCCCGTGCCGGTTGCCAAGCCGGCGACCGCCAGCGGCGGGCTGACGACCGGCTCGACGAAGCCGGCGGAGCAGAAGCCGGTGACGGTCGAACCGGTCCTCGGCGGCAGCACGCTCGGCGTTCCGCCGCCGGCCGCCGGGCTGATGCCGAACGCTGACGACCTCTTGAAGTCCGGCCGCGCGCTCAACGACGAGGGCGAGGGCGACCAGGCTTTCGGCGCCTTCCAGCGCGGGCTCTATCTGACCGCCTTCACCGTGGCGATATCGCGGGCCGAACGCGGCGACGCCGCGGCGGCGACGCTGCTTGGCCGCCTCTATGGCGAGGGCCTCGGCGTCAAGCAGAACGACAAGGCCGCCGCCGCCTGGTACCAGCAGGGCGCGCTCGCCGGCGATCCCAACGCGCAGCTGGCGCTCGGCCTGCTCTATCTCGACGGCCGCGGTGTCAAGAAGGACCGCGCCAAGGCGGCCGACGCCTTCGAGCAGGCGGCCGAATGGAACGAGCCGCAGGCGCTCTACAATCTCGGCCTGCTCTATCTCGACGGCACGGTGCGGCCGAAGGATTCCGAAAAGGCGGCGTCGCTGTTCAGCAAGTCGGCCGGGCAGGGCAACATCGACGCGCAGTTCGCGCTGTCGCAGCTCTATGCCGAGGGCGAGGGCGTGCTGCTCGACGACGGCATCTCGACGATGTGGATGGCGAAGGCGGCAAAGGCCGGTCATCCCGACGCGGCGGTCGAATACGGCATCCGCCTGTTCAACGGCATCGGCACCAAGAAGGACATCATCGCCGCCGCCGGCTGGTTCCGTCGCGCGGCCGAATCCGGCAATCCGGTCGGCCAGAACCGCTATGCCCGCGTGCTCGCCACCGGCATGGGAACGCCGCGCGATCCGGTCCAGGCGGCGCGATGGCACCTGATCGCCTCAAAGCTCGGCGTCAAGGACGCATGGCTGGACGATTTCGTCTCCAAGCTCTCCGACGCCGACCGCAAGGCGGCCGAGATCGCAGCGGAACGCTGGCCCGCCGGGGGGTAGACGACTTTATTTCAGGTCGTCTTCCCCCTATAAGCGGGGCGATCGCGCGGTGCTGCGCCGCCCAATTATTTGCTGATAGGACGCCTCCGATGGCCGGACATTCACAATTCAAGAACATCATGCACCGCAAGGGTGCCGCCGACGCCAAGCGCTCGAAAGCCTTCGCCAAGCTGGCGCGTGAAATCACCGTCGCCGCCAAGCTCGGCCTGCCGGATCCGAAGATGAATTCGCGCCTGCGCCTGGCCATCCAGAACGCCCGCGCTGAAAACATGCCCAAGGACGTTGTCGATCGCGCCATCAAGAAGGCGGCCGGCGCCGATGGCGAGAACTATGACGAGATGCGCTACGAGGGCTACGGCCCCGGCGGCATCGCCGTCGTCGTCGAGGCGCTGACTGACAACAAGAACCGCACGGCGAGCGCGGTGCGCTCCTATTTCACCCGCTCCGGCGGCGCGCTCGGTGAAACCGGCGCGGTTTCCTTCATGTTCGATCACGTCGGCCAGATCCTGTACAAGGCCGAGGTCGGTTCGGCCGACAAGGTGCTCGAGGCGGCGATCGAAGCCGGCGCCGACGACGTGCTGAGCAGCGAAGACGGCCACGAGATCATCACCGCCTTCGAGAATTTGAGCGACGTCTCCAAGGCGCTCGAGGAGACGCTCGGCGAGCCGGAATCGGTCAAGGCGATCTGGAAGCCGCAGAACCTGGTCCCCGTCGACGAGGAGAAGGCGGCCGGCGTGATGAAGCTGATCGACGCGCTCGACGACGATGACGACGTCCAGAACGTCTACACCAACTTCGAAGTCTCCGACGAAGTCATGCAGAAGCTGACCGCCGCCTGAGGCATCGCCTGTCATTCCGCGAAGGCAAGACCCTCCCCTCGGGGAGGGTTTTTTCTTGGGGCGTGACTCTTGGCGACGGCGGACTGACTCGATGCCGCCCAAGCTGCGCGGCCCATCGGCAGAGCATCGTCGCCCCGGCGGAGGCCGGGGCCTATAAACACCGTCCTCGAAAGCTTGGCCCAGCCTATCGGCCACAGGCCTGAGTGTCTGGATCCCGGCCTTCGCCGGGATGACGGTCGAGGGTGGCAAGGCCGGGCCGGCCACCTTGCCGCAGGCCGCTCGACGGCGGGCGCCGGCGCGCTACTTGCTCCCACGCGATCCTCGCGTTCGGCCGATCCGGCCTGGGAGCCCATCATGCGACTGGCAATACTGGCATCCACCGCCTTTCTGGCGTTGCAATCCGTGACCGCATCGGCGCAGGGCGCCATGCCCGAGCGGGTCGGCGGCACCGTCGTGAGCTTCAGCGGCGACCAACTCACCATGAAGACCGCCGACGGCCAGTCCGAGACGGTCAACCTGCCGGCCTCGGTCAACGTCACCGCGCTGGTCAACCGCAAGCTCAGCGACATCAAGGCCGGCGACTATGTCGGCTCGGCCGCCGTCAAGGGCGCCGACGGCAAGCTGCATGCGCAGGAAGTGCACATCTTCGCCGAGAGCATGCGCGGGGCGGGCGAGGGGCAGCGGCCGATGTCGGGCGCCGGCCGGTCGATGACCAACGCAACCGTCACCACCGTGATCGCCGATCCGACGGGGCAGACCCTGCGGCTGAAATACAAGGGCGGCGAGCAGGACATCGAGGTCGGCCCCGAGGCGCGGATCGTCGCCATCATCCCCGGCGACCGCGCGCTGCTGAAGCCGGGCGCCGCCGTTTCCCTCTTCGTCGAGAAGGCGTCCGACGGCAGCCTCAAGGCCCGTGCCGTGCAGGCCGAGAAGGACGGCGTCAAGCCGCTCTGACGCCGGCCTGACCGCCTGTTCCCAGCGGCGCGCCGCCGATGCGGCGCGCCGATGTTCTCCGAATGTTCTTCACAAGTGCGCGAGGGTCGGCTAGGCCTTTGGCATGAACCATACGATTCGCATCATCGGCATCGACCCCGGCCTCCGGCGCACCGGCTGGGGCATCGTCGACAGCCGCGGCAACCAGCTCTCCTTCGTCGCCTCCGGCACGGTCAAGGCGCAGCTGGACGGCGAGCTGGCGCACCGCCTGGTGACGCTGCATCAGGGCCTCACCGCCGTGATGGCGCAGTACAGCCCGGACGAGGCGGCGGTGGAGCAGACCTTCGTCAACAAGGACGCCGGCGCGACGCTGAAGCTCGGCCATGCGCGCGGCATCGCGCTGCTGGTGCCGGCGCTTGCCGGCCTGTCGGTGGCGGAATATTCGCCGAACGCGGTCAAGAAGACGATCGTCGGCGCCGGCCACGCCGACAAGGAGCAGATCCGCATGATGGTGAAGGTGCTGCTGCCCAAGGCGGAGTTCGACACCGACGACGCGGCGGATGCGCTCGGCATCGCGATCTGCCACGTTCATCATCGCGTCTCGCTCGCCCGCATGATGCGGACGGCGTGACATCAGGCAAGGCGCGGCCCGGCATCCGGGCAGGCTCGCGAGAGACGGGTGGAGCATGATCGGTAAGCTCAAGGGTATCGTCGACTCCTTTGGCGACGACTGGGTGATCCTCGATGTCGGCGGCGTCGGCTATCTCGTGCATTGCTCGAGCCGGACGCTGCAGGCCTTGCCGTCGCCCGGCGAGGCGGCGCAGCTCGCGATCGAGACCTATGTCCGCGAGGACATGATCAAGCTGTTCGGCTTCGGCGCCGACGTCGAGCGCGAGTGGTTCCGCCTGCTGATGACCGTGCAGGGCGTGGGCTCCAAGGTGGCGCTCGCCATCCTCGGCATCCTGAAGCCGGCCGATCTCGCCACGGCCATCGCCCTGCAGGACAAGGTGCAGGTGGCGCGTGCGCCCGGCGTCGGCCCCAAGGTCGCGGCCCGCATCGTCGCCGAACTCAAGGACAAGGCACCGGCCTTTTCCAGCGTCGATCCGGCCGTGATCTCGCTGCAGGAAGATCTTGCCGATCGCCGCGCGCCGCTGCCGGTCGCCGATGCCGTCTCGGCGCTCACCAATCTCGGCTATCCGCAGGTGCAGGCGAGCGCCGCCGTCGCCGCCGCAGCGCGCTCGGCCGGCGAGGACGCGACGACCGAGACGCTGATCCGGCTCGGCCTGAAGGAACTGGCGCGATGACGACCGTCGCCGCGCGTCGTGACGGCTGGGTCACGACGATGGAGAAGGCGACGGACATGGTGCCGGCCGGATTCGTCTGCTACGGACGATCATTCACGCGGCCGGTGCTGTCGCAGGAGGAACGATGAGCGACAGCCGTTTGATTGACGGAGCCCCGCAGGAAGACGACGTCGACCGGACGCTGCGGCCGCAGGTCTTGGCCGATTTCGTCGGCCAGGCGCAGGCGCGCGCCAATCTCTCCGTCTTCATCGAGGCGGCGCGCGGCCGCAAGGAAGCGCTCGACCACGTGCTCTTCGTCGGGCCGCCCGGCCTCGGCAAGACGACGCTGGCGCAGATCGTCTCGCGCGAGCTCGGCGTCAATTTCCGCGCCACGTCGGGGCCCGTCATCGCCAAGGCCGGCGATCTCGCGGCGCTCCTGACCAATCTCGAGGAACGCGACGTTCTCTTCATCGACGAGATACATCGCCTGAGCCCGGCGGTCGAAGAGATCCTCTATCCGGCGATGGAGGACTTCCAGCTCGACCTGATCATCGGCGAGGGGCCGGCGGCGCGCTCGGTCAAGATCGACCTCGCCAAGTTCACGCTGGTCGCCGCGACCACCCGCCTCGGCCTGCTGACGACGCCGCTGCGCGATCGCTTCGGCATTCCCGTCCGGCTGCAGTTCTACACGGTCGAGGAGCTCGAGCTGATCGTCACGCGCGGCGCGCGTCTGATGGGCGTCGGCATGACGGCCGACGGCGCCACCGAGATCGCCCGCCGCGCCCGCGGCACGCCGCGCGTCGCGGGCAGGCTGCTGCGCCGGGTGCGCGACTTCGCGCTCGTCGAGGGGCCGGGCACGATCACGCGCGAGGTCGCCGACCGGGCGCTGCTCCGCCTCGAGGTCGACAGCATGGGCTTCGATTCGCTCGACCGGCGCTACATGTCGACGATCGCCGTCTCCTTCGGCGGCGGCCCGGTCGGCATCGAGACGATCGCGGCGGCGCTGTCGGAGCCGCGCGACGCGATCGAGGAGATCGTCGAGCCCTATCTGATCCAGCAGGGCTTCGTGCAGCGGACGCCGCGCGGCCGCCTCTTGACGCCGCACGCCTTTCGTCATCTTGGTCTCGCCGTGCCGACCACCGAAATTGCGGCCCAGATTCAGATGTTCGACCCCGGCAAATAGCCGCGCAGAGGCCTTCGATGACCGACGACTACCCGCATCTCGCCGGGCGACACACGCCCGAAGGCCACGTTTTGCCGGTCCGCATCTATTTCGAGGACACCGATTTCTCCGGCGTCGTCTATCACGGCTCCTATGTCCGCTTTCTCGAGCGCGGGCGCAGTGACTATGTCCGCCTGCTGGGCGTGCACCACAGCGAGCTCGACGCCGGCGAGACCGGCGAGTCGATCGCCTTCGCTGTGCATCGGATGGAGATCGAGTTCAAGCGGCCGGCCCGGATCGACGACGTCGTCGAGGTGCTGACCCGCCCGAAGGAGATTCGCGGGGCGCGGATCCTGCTGGCGCAGACGATTCGCCGGGGCTCCGAGATCCTGATCGAGGCGGTCGTCACGGTCGTCCTGGTCAATCGCGCCGGCCGCGCCCAGCGCATTCCCGAAAGCCTCGCCGCCCGATTTGCAATGGCGCCAAAATAACCATTGCTTAACCATGCCGAGACTATAGAGAAGCATCGCGG
Organism: Kaistia sp. SLG-1; assembly: GCF_059699055.1. NCBI lineage: Bacteria > Pseudomonadati > Pseudomonadota > Alphaproteobacteria > Hyphomicrobiales > Kaistiaceae > Kaistia > Kaistia sp. SLG-1. The sequence continues at coordinate 4,401,871 of NZ_AP048544.1, read as the reverse complement.
CAGCATGGGCGAACTGGCTGAAACGCCCTCAAATGAACAAATTTGAAGGCGAGACACCACCCCGGATTGTCGTGTCCGGCCCGATGCTTGCAGGACAAGTTCCGTGGCAGGTTTCGACGGTGGATACAGCTCCTGTCCTCGCGCCGGTCGCGAGTGATCAACTCCGAGAGGGTGTACGCGAATGAATCCGGTCGACGTGGGCCAGGCAGCGCTCGACGCGCCGGCGAACCTGTCGCTTATCTCCCTGTTCCTGCAGGCTCACATCGTCGTCAAGCTGGTCATGCTCGGCCTGATCGTGTCGTCGATCTGGAGCTGGGCGATCATCGTTGACAAGGTGCTGCTGTTCGGCCGCATCCGTCGCCAGATCGACCGGTTCGAGAAGGTGTTCTGGTCGGGACAGTCGCTCGAGGAGCTCTATCGCTCGCTTTCGAACCGTCCGGCGACCAGCATGGCCGCCCTGTTCGTCGCCGCGATGCGCGAATGGAAGCGCTCGTTCGAAGCCGGCGCCAAGTCGCCGATCGGCCTGCAGATGCGCATCGACAAGGTGCTCGACGTGACGCTCGCCCGCGAGGCCGAGCGCATGGAGAGCCGCCTGCTGTTCCTCGCCACCGTCGGTTCGGCCGGCCCGTTCATCGGCCTGTTCGGCACGGTCTGGGGCATCATGACCTCGTTCCAGGCGATCGCCGCCTCCAAGAACACCTCACTCGCCGTCGTGGCGCCCGGTATCGCGGAAGCGCTGCTGGCGACCGCCATCGGCCTGTTCGCGGCCATTCCCGCCGTTATCGCCTACAACAAGCTGTCGAGCGCCGCTGGCCAGATCTCGGGCCGCCTCGAAGGCTTCGCCGATGAGTTCTCGGCCATCCTGTCGCGTCAGATCGACGAGAGGGCCTGAACATGGGCATGTCGGTCGGCGGACGGTCTGGAGGCGGTGGCGGGCGCGGTGGGCGCCGGCGTCGTCGCTCGACCGGCGTGATGAGCGAAATCAACGTCACGCCCTTCGTCGACGTCATCCTGGTGCTGCTGATCATCTTCATGGTGTCGGCGCCGCTGTTGACGGCCGGCGTGCCGCTCGACCTGCCGCAGAGCCAGGCCAAGGCGCTGACCGCCGACAAGGATCCGATCTCGGTGAGCGTCAACGCCGAGGGCAAGGTGTTCCTGCAGGAGACCGAGATCCCGCTCGACGAGCTCGTTCCCAAGCTGAAGGCGATCGCTGCCGCCGGCTATGAGGAGCGCATCTTCGTGCGCGGCGACAAGACCAGCAATTACGGCGCGATCATGCGCGTCATGGGCGCCATCTCCAGCGCCGGCTACCACAATATCGGTCTCGTTACCGAGGCCGTGGACGGCTGATCGATGCGCGCCGGGCTCGTCACCTCCGTCGCTGCCCACCTCTCGCTTCTGGCCTGGGGACTGATCGGGCTGCCCAGCAGCAAGCCGTTCGACGTCACCATGGTCGAATCGATGCCGGTCGAGCTGGTGCCGATCTCCGAAGTGACCAGCCTGCAGAAGGGCAAGAAGACCGCCGAGGTCAAGGACAAGCCGTCGCCGAACAAGCCGGCCGAGAAGGAAACGCCGAAGCCGAGCCCCGCGCCGCCGAAGCCGACCCCGCCCGCGACCCCGCCGCCGCCACCCCCGCCGCCGAAGTCCGAGCCGACGCCGCCCGCGCCGAAGCCGCCCGAGCCTGCGCCCGCGCCGCCGGAGCCGGCCCCGCCCGAGCCCGCCAAGGCCGAGCCTGCCCCGGCGAAGCCCGAGCCGACGCCGGCACCCGAACCCGCTCCCGCGCCGAAGGAAGCCGAGGCCGCGCCGCCGCAGCCGGCGCCGAAGCCGCGCGTCAAGCCGACGCCGCCGAAGCCCGTGCAGACGGCCGAGGCGCCGAAGAAGCCGGCTGAGAAGACCAGCCAGCACCAGACCCAGAGCACGACCTCGTCGGACTTCGACGCCGACCGGATCGCCGCGCTGCTCGACCGTCAGAAGCCGACCGGCGGCGAGACCGCCAGCCAGGAGCCGGAATCCTTCGGCGCCGAGCAGGCTCGCAACCCGAGCGCGCGGATGACGCAGAGCGAGATCGACGCGCTGCGCTCCCAGGTTCAGCGCTGCTGGAACATCCCGGTCGGCTGGACCGATCCGAGCGAGGTCACGGTGACGATCCGGTTCAAGCTGAACCAGGACGGCAGCGTCAGCGGCGTGCCGTCGATCCAGCAATACCCGGCCAGCCAGTATGGCACCGTGGCGGCGGAGAGCGCGGTCCGGGCCGTCATGCAGTGCGGCCCCTACCAGCTTCCGGCCGAGAAATACGAACTCTGGAGCGAAATCCAGATGCGTTTCTCGCCGCAAGGATGATCGCCCCCGTCACTGCTCTGCCGTTATCTTGGGCCACAACCGCAACAGCACAGAAGATTTGGATTACAGGAACAGCACCATGACGGTTCACGCCCCCGACAAAGGCGCCGCGGCCGCTTCGCGCCGCTTCGCACGAACAAGCCTCGGAGCAGCCATGCTCTTCGCCGCGGCCTTCGTGATGGCGACCGTTCCGTTCACCCAGCGTGCCGAAGCGCTGATCGAGCTCGACGTCACCCAGGGCAACGTGCAGCCGCTGCCGATCGCCATCCCGACCTTCATCGGCGGGACCCAGGCCGACGCGCAGCTCGCCGCCGACGTTTCCGGCGTGATCGCGGCCGACCTGAAGCGTTCGGGCCTGTTCCTGCCGCTCGACCAGGCGGCCTTCATCGAGAAGATTACCAATCCGAACCAGACGCCGAACTTCCAGAGCTGGACGGTGATCAACGCGCAGGCGCTCGTCACCGGCGGCGTCACGCGCCAGTCCGACGGCCGGCTCCGCGCCGAGTTCCGCCTTTGGGACATCTATGCCGGCCAGCAGATGGCGGGCCAGCAGTTCTACACGACGCCGGAAAACTGGCGCCGCGTCGCCCACATCATCGCCGACGCGATCTATGAGCGCCTCACCGGCGAGCAGGGCTATTTCGACAGCCGCGTCGTCTATGTCGACGAGAGCGGCCCCAAGGACAAGCGCGTCAAGCGCCTCGCCATCATGGACCAGGACGGCGCCAATTCGCGCTATCTGACCCGTGGCAACGACCTCGTGCTGACGCCGCGCTTCAATCCGTCGGCGCAGGAAGTCGTCTACATGTCCTACGGCTCCGACCAGCCGCGCGTGTATCTGCTCAACATCGAGACGGGCCAGCGCGAGCTGGTCGGCAATTTCCCGGGCATGACCTTCGCGCCGCGCTTCTCGCCGGACGGCCAGCGCATCGTCATGAGCTTCGAGGACCAGGGCAACGCCAACATCTACGCGATGGACCTGCGCTCGCGCCGGACGACGCGGCTGACCAACTCGGCCTCGATCGACACCAGCCCGTCCTTCTCGCCGGACGGCTCGCGCATCGTCTTCACCTCCGATCGCGGCGGCAGCCAGCAGATCTACGTGATGGGCGCCGACGGCTCCAACCCGCAGCGCATCTCCTTCGGCAAGGGCTCGTACTCGACGCCGGTCTGGTCGCCGCGCGGCGACCTGATCGCCTTCACGCGCCAGGCGCCCGGCGGATTCGCCATCGGCGTGATGAAGCCGGACGGCTCGGGCGAGCGCATCCTGACCGAGGGCTTCCACAATGAAGGCCCGACCTGGGCGCCGAACGGACGCGTGCTGATGTTCTTCCGCGACACCCCCGGCGCCAATGGCGGACCGCAGCTCTGGTCGATCGATCTGACCGGCTACAACGAGTTCAAGGTGCCGACCCCCGCATTCGGTTCGGATCCGGCCTGGTCGCCCTTGATCAACTAGGCCAGCTTGGTTAATTTCCATGCCGCCGACGCACCGCGCCGGCGGCATTTTTTATGCCGAACATGATTCGGTAACGATGTTTCCCGGCCACGCTAGGCATCGGGAAACCCAGACGGGGCCTTGCTTTATCCACCATCGGGCTGTCCGCGCGCGGACGGCGTTAACTTCCGCTCAACCACGTTCTTGAACCCGTGCTTAACCAACGGGCTGCTAAGACCGCCTCATGTCCGAGTATGGTGGACAAGGAGTTATCTTCATGGCGAATTCTCTATCCATTCTGCGCGGCGCCAAGTTCGTCGTGTTCATTGGCGCAGCTCTCGCGCTGGCCGCTTGCGCCAACAAGCCGGGAGCCGGTGGTGCAGGTGGCATCGGTGCGGGTGGCATCGGTTCGGCGACTCCGGGCAGTGCCCAGGATTTCGTCGTCAATGTCGGCGACCGTATCTTCTTCGAGACCGACCAGACCGACATCTCGTCGGCCAACCGGTCGACGCTCGACAAGCAGGCGCAGTGGCTGCAGCAGTATCCGCGTTACCAGGTCACGGTCGAGGGCCATGCGGACGAGCGCGGCACGCGTGAATACAACATCGCGCTGGGCGCCCGTCGCGCCACCAACACCAAGAACTACCTGGTCTCGCGCGGCATCGCGCCGAACCGCATCCGCACCATCTCCTACGGCAAGGAGCGCCCGGTCGCGGTCTGCAACGACATCTCGTGCTGGTCGCAGAATCGCCGCGCCGTCACGGTGTTGAACAACGCCGGTTCCTGATCGACGTCCACCATACGAGTTTGACGGAAACGGCGGCCTCTGGCCGCCGTTTCTGTTCGTCCGCGCCCCAATTTGGCCGAACTCAAGCCCCCCAGATAGACGGATGGGTGCGATGCGGCGGAGCCGCGCCGCCACAATCGTTCAACGGATGGGCTGATGAGACAGAGAATTCCGATCCTGACCGCGATGCTCTTCGCGGCGGGACTGACCTTTGCGACGACGGGACCCGCCGACGCCGGCCTGTTCGACAAGCTTCGCGGCAACAATGCCGAGCAGAGCCCGCAGCCGCCCGGCAATGTCGGCGGCGTCGTCAACGTCCAGTCGCCCCAGAACGAGGGGCAATCGGCCATGCGCATGGACCGCATCGAGCAGCAGATGCGCGAGATGACCGGCCAGATCGAGCAGCTGACCTTCCAGGTCCGCCAGCTGCAGGAGCAGTTGCAGCGCGCCCAGCAGGATACCGATTTCCGCCTGAAGGGCGTCGAAGGCGGCGGCAAGCGTTCCGAAGCCCCGCCTGCGGCGGCGAAGCCCCGCGCCGACGCCGCGCCGGCGCAGCGCGCCGCCCCGCCGCCGGCCGATGCGATCGGGGCTGCCATCGGTTCCACCGACGGCGAGATGGATCCGGGCGCCGGCAATCCGGGGCAGGGCGCCCCGCCGCGCGCGCTCGGCCAGCTGACGCTCGATCCCAACGCGCCGATCGACCTTTCGCAGGGTGGCGGCGCTCCGCATGGCGCTGCGCCGCAGCCGACCGGCGACGCGCGCAGCGACTACGAGGCCGCATACGCCCTGGTGATGAAGGGCGACTATGACGTCGCCGAGGTTTCGTTCCGCCAGTTCCTGCAGGCGCATCCGCGCGACCCGCAGGCCGCCGACGCCCAGTACTGGCTCGGCGAGAGCCTCTATGCCCGCCAGGACTTTCGCGGCGCGGCTGACGCGTTCCTGTCCGGTTACAAGCAGTATCCGAAGAGCGGCAAGGCAGCCGATATGCTGCTGAAGCTCGGCATGTCGCTTTCCGGCCTCAACCAGCGCGAGGCGGCCTGCGCCACCTATGCCGAGGTGCTGAAGCAGTACCCGAAGAGTTCCAACGCGCTGCTGCAGCGGGTCAAGCAAGAACAGGCCAGTGCCAGCTGCTGAAGACCCCGGACGAATCGCGGACGCGACGCTCGAAGCGATCTTCGCGCCGTTCGCCGATCTCGAGCGCCTAGCGCTCGCCGTTTCCGGTGGCGCCGATTCCCTCGCCCTGCTGATCCTCGCGCAACGCTGGCGTTCCGCCCGCGAGCGGGGACCCGATCTCGTCGTGCTCACCGTCGACCACGGCCTTCGGCCGGAATCGGCGGATGAAGCGCGGTTCGTCGGCGACGTCGCCGCCCGTCACGGCCTTGCCTTCCGGAGCCTACGATGGGGCGGTCCGGCGCCTGCTTCCGGCGTGGAGGCCGCCGCCCGCGCCGCCCGCTACGCCCTCCTGATCGAAACCTGCCGCTCGCTCGGCGCCTCGCATCTCGCCACCGCGCATCACCGCGACGACCAGGCCGAGACCTTCCTGATGCGGCTGGCGCGCGGGTCCGGCGTCTACGGGCTCGCCGCGATGGCGCCCGACGTTGACCGCGCCGGCATTCATCTCGTCCGGCCGTTGCTCGACATCCCGCACGAGACGCTCGCCGGCGTCGTCCGCGAGGCGGGCCTCGCGCCGGTCGAAGATCCGCACAACCGCGATCGCGGTTTTGACCGCGTCCGCATCCGCGAACTCCTGCCGATCGTCGCGGCCGAGGGGCTCGATGCCGCGACGCTCGCGGCGACGGCCAGCCGCCTCGCGCGCGCCGCCGCCGCGCTCGATCTCTATGTCGGGCGCCTGTTCGACGCCGCCGCCATCGTCGACGCCACCGGCGCGGTGCGGCTGCGGGCGGACGCCTTCGCCTTGGAGCCGGACGAGATCCGCCTGCGCGCTTTGGCCCGGATCCTGCGCGCCGTCGGCGGCGCCGCCTATGTCCCCCGCCTCGAAAGCGTCGAGGCGCTGGAGGAGGCCATGCGCGTGCCGGCGGATTTCGCGGCGCGGACGCTCGCCGGCACGCTCGTCGATTGCCGCAAGGGCGAGTTCCGCTTCCAGCGCGAGCTCGGCCGCGACGGATTGGCAACGCTCGCCGTCGAGGGGGCGCGGGAGGGCGTCTGGGACGGCCGTTTCCGCTTCCGTTTCGAGGGGCCGACGGGCGCGGCGTTTACCATCGCGGCGCTTGGCGAGGCGGGACGGCGACAATTTGCCGTCTGCCTGCCGCAGGGCCTGCCGCGCGCCATCGAGGCGCTGCCGGCGCTATGGCGCGGCGCGGAGATCCTGGCTTGCCCCGGTCTCGGCGTGGCGGCCGACCCGGCATCGGGCGTCGTCTTTTCGGCGACCTCGCTGGTTGCGGCGCGGCTCGGCGATCCCGCCCGCCATGACGATCCGGCGGCCTGATCTAAACCATTGCCGCATTTTCCGCGTTTTCATTGACGATGCTCGTATTGGCTTACGCGGTCGGGCCACCTATCTTAGCTACAAATGAGCGGCACCCGGCCGCATCCTGCCCTTGAAGGGATTCTGATGAACGCGAATTTTCGCAACTTCGCAGTGTGGGTCATCATTGGCCTGCTGCTGATCGCCCTGTTCAATCTGTTCCAGAACCCGGGACCGCGCGCGGCCGGTCAGGACATTGCCTATTCGCAGTTCCTGAGCGACGTCGACAGCGGCCGCGTCCGAAGCGTGGTGATCGCCGGACAGCAGATCACCGGCAGCTACACCGACAATGCGAGCTTCCAGACCTTCGCGCCGAATGACGCCGATCTCGTCAAGCGGCTCGAGAACAAGGGCATCTCGATCACGGCGAAGCCGCCGACCGAGGGCGGCACCTCGCTGATCGGCGTTCTGATCTCCTGGTTCCCGATGTTCCTGATCCTGGCCGTGTGGATCTTCTTCATGCGGCAGATGCAGGGCGGCGCCGGCGGCAAGGCGATGGGCTTCGGCAAGTCCAAGGCCAAGCTCCTGACCGAGGCGCATGGCCGCGTCACCTTCGACGACGTCGCCGGTGTCGACGAGGCCAAGGAAGACCTGCAGGAGATCGTCGAGTTCCTGCGCGACCCGCAGAAGTTCCAGCGCCTCGGCGGCCGGATTCCGCGCGGCGTGCTCCTGGTCGGCCCTCCGGGCACCGGTAAGACGCTGACGGCCCGCGCCGTCGCCGGCGAAGCCAACGTGCCGTTCTTCACCATCTCGGGCTCCGACTTCGTCGAAATGTTCGTCGGCGTCGGCGCGTCCCGCGTCCGTGACATGTTCGAGCAGGCGAAGAAGAACTCACCCTGCATCATCTTCATCGACGAAATCGACGCGGTCGGCCGTCATCGCGGCGCCGGTCTCGGCGGCGGCAATGACGAGCGCGAGCAGACGCTGAACCAGCTCCTTGTCGAGATGGACGGCTTCGAGCAGAACGAAGGCGTCATCATCATCGCCGCGACCAACCGTCCGGACGTGCTGGACCCGGCGCTGCTGCGCCCCGGCCGTTTCGACCGCCAGGTCGTGATCCCGAACCCCGACGTCGTCGGCCGCGAGAAGATCCTGAAGGTGCATGCCCGCAAGGTGCCGATGGCGCCGGACGTCGAGCTGAAGACGCTCGCCCGCGGCACCCCCGGCTTCTCCGGCGCCGACCTGATGAACCTCGTCAACGAGGCGGCCCTTCTGGCGGCGCGGCGCAACAAGCGCATCGTCACCATGGCCGAGTTCGAGGACGCGAAGGACAAGGTGATGATGGGCGCCGAGCGCAAGTCGCTCGCCATGACCGCCGACGAGAAGCGGAACACCGCCTATCACGAGGCCGGCCACGCCATCATCGCGATGCTGCTCTCGGGCACGATCGACCCGATCCACAAGGCCACCATCATTCCGCGCGGTCGTGCGCTGGGCATGGTGATGACGCTGCCGGAGTCGGACCGTTACAACTGGACCTATGAGAAGGCCAAGTCGCGCCTGATCATGCTGTTCGGCGGCCGCGAGGCCGAGATCCTGACCTTCGGTCCGGAGAAGGTGACGACCGGTGCCTCGGGCGACATCCAGATGGCGACCAGCCTCGCGCGCTCCATGGTGATGGAGTGGGGCATGTCGGAGCGTCTCGGCCGCGTGCGCTATCGCTCAAACGAGCAGGAGGTCTTCCTGGGCCATTCGGTGGCGCAGTCGACCAACATCTCGGACGAGACCGCCAAGATCATCGACGAGGAAGTTCGCAAGCTGATCGAGGAAGGCGAAAGCGAGGCGCGGCGTCTCATCACCGAGAACCGCGACAAGTTCATCGCCGTCGCCGAGGGGCTGCTCGAATACGAGACGCTCTCCGGCGAGGAGATCAAGAACCTGCTCGACGGCAAGCCGCCGATCCGCGACACCGGCGACGACGTGCCGCCCTCGCGCCCGTCCGTGGTTCCGACCACGCGTCGTCCGAAGGGCGACACCGGCCTGGAGCCGCAGCCGCAGGTCTGACCGGCGGGTTGTGAACATGAAAAGGGCGGGACCTCGCGGTCCCGCCCTTTTTCGTTGTGGCGCCGCGCGGCTCAGGCGGCCTTGCGGGCGGCGCCGGCGGCGAGGATCGCGGCGCTGTCGGTGATCACGGCGCCATAGATGGTGCGCAGGTATTCGATGGCCGCCTCGTTATCGACGCCGTCGAAGACGCAGACGCCGTCCGCCGGGATCTCGATGCCGTAGCCGCGGATGAACGCGCCATAGCTCGAATGGCGGACGCAGCAATGGGTGTGCTGGCCTGTGATCACCACGTCGGTGACGCCGTACTGCTTCAGGATCTCGTCGAGCCCGGTTTCGTCGAAGGCGCCGTAGAAGCGCTTGGGCGAGACGATCTCGCGCGGCGCGCCGATCGGCGCCAGCGCCTCGATCACCTCGGCACCCTTCGTCCCGGCCATGGCATGCGGGCCCCAGATGGCGATCTCGCCGTCATCGGCGCGGTGCGCGTCGTTGGAATAGACCACCATCCAGTCGGGTCGGCCGCGCGCGTGCTCGATCAGCTGCCGGATCACCGGCACGATCTTCGAGGCATGCGCCTCGTTCTGCAGAACGCCGGTGTAGAAGTCGTTCAGCATGTCGACGACGATGAGAGCCTTCATGGCCTGCTCCGGTACGGGGGAAGGGAGGTCTCCCATGCCACTCCGCCTGACGTCGGGAAAAGCACATTGCATATCGAGCTGTAATATTCGGGCGCCGAACCACCCGGCGATGGCGGAAACGCGGAATCCTCAATCAAATCTGTATCTTATGGTCAAAAAACGGGGCCAGCGCGCAGCGCCGCTCGCTCGCCGGTCGGTGCCGGGCGGGGCATGGCCATCGGGGCGTGTAACAGACGCTCACGATTTTTGAATTCTTTCGCCGCAATGCTGGTCTATGACTGCGCGCCTATCGACGGAGACGGATTCTACGCATGGTACGCAAATTCTTCGGCACGGACGGCATCCGCGGCAAGGCCAACACCTTTCCGATCACGCCGCAACTCGCGTTGCAGGTCGGGATCGCCGCCGGGCTCGCCTTCCGGAACGGAGGCCATCGGCACCGCGTGGTGATCGGCAAGGACACGCGCCTCTCCGGCTATATGATCGAGCCGGCGCTGACGGCGGGCTTCACCGCCGCCGGCATGGACGTGTTCCTGCTCGGCCCGATGCCGACGCCGGCCGTCGCCATGCTGACGCGTTCGCTGCGTGCCGATCTCGGCGTGATGATCTCCGCCTCGCACAACCCGTATGAGGACAACGGCATCAAGCTGTTCGGTCCCGACGGCTACAAGCTCTCCGACGAGACCGAGGCCAAGATCGAGGCGCTGATCGAGGAGGATCTCTCCGGCCGGCTGGCCGCCTCGGCCGATCTCGGCCGCGCCAAGCGCATCGACGGCATGCGCGACCGCTACATCGAGTTCGCCAAGCGGACGATGCCGAAGGCCTTCGACCTGACGGGCCTGCGCGTCGTCATCGATTGCGCCAATGGCGCCGCCTACAAGGTGGCGCCGGACGCGCTCTGGGAACTCGGCGCCGAGGTGATCACCATCGGCGACAAGCCGGACGGCTTCAACATCAACCTGGATGTCGGCTCGACGGCGCCGGACGCGCTGCGCCGGAAGGTGCATGAGGTGCGCGCCGATATCGGCATTGCGCTCGACGGCGACGCCGACCGCGTCATCGTCGTCGACGAGAACGGCGAGATCGTCGACGGCGACCAGCTGATGGCGGTGGTCGCGCAGTCCTGGGCCGAGGACGGCCTCCTGTCGCAGCCGGGCATCGTCGCGACGATCATGTCCAATCTCGGCCTCGAGCGTTATCTCGGCTCGCTCGGCCTGTCGCTCGCCCGCACCAAGGTCGGCGACCGTTATGTCGTCGAGCACATGCGCAGCCACGGCTACAACGTCGGCGGCGAGCAGTCCGGCCATCTGATCCTGTCGGATTTCTGCACCACCGGCGACGGCCTCGTCTCGGCGCTGCAGATCCTGGCCGTGGTGCGCAAGACCGGCAAACCGGTCAGCGAGGTCTGCCGCCGCTTCGAGCCGGTGCCGCAGATCCTGAAGAACATCCGCTTCGGCGGCGGCAAGCCGCTGGAGGCGGCGAGCGTCCAGGCGGCGATCGCCGAGGGCGAGGCGCGCCTCGGCCAAACCGGCCGTCTGGTGATCCGGCCCTCCGGCACCGAGCCGCTGATCCGCGTCATGGCGGAAGGTGACGACCACTCGCTGGTCGAGGCCGTCGTCGACGACATCATCGGCGCCCTGAAAGAGGTCGCCTGAGCCGATCGCTGGTTGATTCGCCGGCCACCTATCCCGGATTGCAAAAAGAGGCGCCGCGCCTTCCCGCGCGGCGCCTTCTTCATGTTTGGATGGAGCTCGCCCGGGATCCCATGTGGCTGCGTCGCCATGGTTTTATACTTAAGCTTCCCTTACGGCGGAAAGATCGTGGTTAAGAGTTGTAGTTAATCCAATGTTAAAGAGTTCTGGTTGAAATCCTCCCGATGAACATCTTCAGGATCGCGCGCGTCGCGGTTCGACCTTCGAGGGGGTTGTGAAATGAACACTTCGCGGACCATGGTGATCGCCCTGGCGATCGCGGCGGGCGTCAGCGGCGGTTTCGCTGGCTCGGCTGTCGCGGCGGATCTGGAGCCCTATGTCGAGCCGGTGCCGCTCGCCGTCGGCGGCTGGTATCTGCGCGGCGCCATCGGCATGAGCAACCAGCAGCTCGGCAGCCTCGACTACCAGTATTTCAACGAGCCGGGCTACGTCACCGACTGGATGAACGACGGCGATTTCTCGTCCGCCCCGACCTTCAGCCTCGGCGCCGGCTACAAGTTCAACGACTGGTTCCGCGCCGACCTGACCGGCCAGTATCGCGGCAAGGCGGATTTCTCTGCCGCGCAGCGCGTGACCAACACGATCAATCCCAATCTGCCGGGCTATTTCACGGACGACTACACGGCGCGCAAGTCGGAGTGGCTGTTCCTTGCCAACGGCTATGTCGACCTCGGCACCTACAGGGGCATCACGCCCTATGTCGGCGCCGGCATCGGCGCGTCGCGCAACACCATCTCGGACTTCCGCGACGTCAACAACGAGCTGAACGCCGGCGGCTATGCCGGCTCCGCATCGCAGTGGAATTTCGCCTGGGCCCTGCATGCCGGCCTCGGCTTTCAGGTCACAGAGAACCTGATCTTCGATCTCGGTTACTCCTACGTCGATCTCGGCAACGCCAAGACCGACACGGCCTACAACATCAACCCGGCCTTTTCGCGTCCGAACGACGGCTTCCAGTTCAAGAACATCACCTCGCACGACGTGAACTTCGGCATCCGCTACCAGTTCAACTGAGGCGGCTCGCACCGCACGAGTTCGGAGACGCGCCCCGGCGACGGGGCGCGTCTTTTTGTTGTCGGATCGCCCTTGCATTCCCCCCGGCCCAGGCGTAAACGCGTCGGCGGGACACGCCTCCCCAACGAGGCGCTTACTATCTGTGAGGATAGACTATGGCAGATCTCGCCACGCCCGGCCGCCGGCCGGTGAACGCCAATTATTCTTCCGGCCCCTGCGCCAAGCGTCCTGGTTGGACCTTCGAAGCGCTCAAGGATGCGGCTCTCGGCCGATCCCACCGGGCCAAGATCGGCAAGACCAAGCTCCAGAAGGCGATCGACCTCACCCGCGAGGTTCTCGGCGTGCCGGCGGATTACCGCATCGGCATCGTGCCGGCCTCGGACACCGGCGCCGTCGAGATGGTGCTGTGGTCGGCGCTCGGCGCCCGCGGCGTCGACATGCTGGCCTGGGAGTCGTTCGGCGAGGGCTGGGTCACCGACGTCGTCAAGCAGCTGAAGCTTGAGGACGTCCGCACCTTCAAGGCCGATTACGGCCAGCTGCCGGATCTCGGCAAGGTCGATTTCGACCGCGACGTCGTCTTCACCTGGAACGGCACCACCTCCGGCGTCCGCGTCCCGAACGGTGACTGGATCGACGCAGACCGCGCCGGCCTGACCATCTGCGACGCCACCTCGGCCGCCTTCGCGCAGGATCTCGCCTGGGACAAGCTCGATGTCGTCACCTTCTCCTGGCAGAAGGTTCTCGGCGGCGAGGGCGCCCACGGCATGCTGATCCTCTCGCCTCGCGCCGTCGAGCGGCTCGAGACCTACAAGCCCGCCTGGCCGCTGCCCAAGATCTTCCGCATGACCAAGGGCGGCAAGCTGATCGACGGCATCTTCGTCGGCGAGACGATCAACACCCCGTCGATGCTGGCGGTCGAGGATTATCTCGACGCGCTCACCTGGGCGCAGTCGCTCGGCGGCTGGAAGGCGCTGCAGGCGCGCGCCGACGCCAACTTGAAGGTGCTGGCCGACTGGGTCGCCAAGACCGACTGGATCGACTTCCTGCCGGTGGTCGAGAACACCCGCTCCAACACCTCGGTCTGTCTGATCATCACCGATCCGGCGGTCAAGGCGCTCGACGACGCGGCCCAGGCGGCCTTCGCCAAGGCGATCTCGACCGCGCTCGACAAGGCCGGCGTCGCCTATGACATCGGCTCCTATCGCGACGCCCCGGCGGGCCTGCGCATCTGGGCCGGCGCGACGATCGAGGCTTCGGATCTCGAGATCGTCACCGAGTGGCTCGACTGGGCCTTCGCATCGCAGAAGGCCGCCCTGCAGGCCGCCTGAGTTTCAGACGGCGGGGCCTCGGCCCCGCCCGTTCGCTCGACATTCCAGTTTTCATACCAGCGTCCGCACGCCCTCAGGCGTCATCCCCGCGAAAGCGGGGATCCATACGGCCCCAGGCTTCGGCTGCATGGATCCCGGATCTACGCTTCGCTTCGTCCGGGATGACGACGGCGCTAGGTAACCAGGGACACAAAGCACATGGCACCGCGCGTTCTCATTTCCGACAAGCTCTCCAAGACCGCCGTCCAGATCTTCAAGGATCGGGGCGTCGAGGTCGACTACCTGCCGGACCTCGGCAAGGACAAGGAGAAGCTGCTCGAGATCATCGGCAATTATGATGGTCTCGCCATCCGCTCGAATACCAAGGTGACCGAGAAGGTCATCGCTGCCGCGAAGAACCTCCGCGTCATCGGCCGCGCCGGCATCGGCGTCGACAATGTCGATATTCCGGCGGCGACGGCGAAGGGCATCATCGTGATGAACACGCCCTTCGGCAACTCGATCACCACGGCCGAGCACGCCATCGCGATGATCTTCGCGACGGCGCGCCAGATCCCCGAAGCCAACGCCTCGACCCAGGCCGGCAAGTGGGAGAAGAACCGCTTCATGGGCGTCGAGGTGACGGGCAAGACGCTCGGCATCATCGGCTGCGGCAATATCGGCTCGATCGTCGCCGAGCGCGGCGTCGGCCTGAAGATGCGCGTCATCGCCTTCGATCCGTTCCTGTCGCCGGACCGCGCCGTTGATCTCGGCGTCGAAAAGGTCGAGCTGGAGGAACTGTTCCGCCGCGCCGACTTCATCACCCTGCACACGCCGCTGATCGACAAGACGCGCGGCATCATCGACGCCAAGGCGATCGCGCAGATGAAGGACGGCGTCCGCATCATCAATTGCGCGCGCGGCGGCCTGGTCGTCGAGAAGGACCTCGCCGAGGCGCTGAAGTCCGGCAAGGTCGCCGGCGCCGGCTTCGACGTGTTCGAGGAAGAGCCCGCGACCGAGAACGTGCTGTTCGGCCTGCCCAACGTCGTCGCAACGCCGCATCTCGGCGCCTCGACCACGGAAGCGCAGGAGAATGTCGCGCTGCAGGTCGCCGAGCAGATGGCCGATTATCTGGTCAAGGGCGCTGTCTCCAATGCGCTCAACATGCCGTCGATCACCGCCGAGGAAGCGCCGCGCCTGACGCCGTTCGTCAAGCTCGCCGAGCAGCTCGGCTCGTTCGCCGGCCAGCTCACCGAGACCGGCATCAAGGCGATCAAGCTCGAATATGAGGGCGAGGTCGCGGAGATGAACGTCCGCGCGCTGACCGCCGCGGCGCTCGCCGCCGTGCTGCGGCCGCAGCTGCAGTCGGTCAACATGGTCTCGGCCCCGGCGATCGCCAAGGAACGCGGCATCGCGATCGAGGAAGTCCGTCGCGAGCAGCAGGGCGCGTACGAGAACTACATCCGCCTGACGGTCACGACCGAGCGGCAGGAGCGTTCGGTCGCCGGCACGGTGTTCGGCGACGTCAACCCGCGCATCATCCAGATCAAGGGCATCAATATGGAGGCCGAGCTCGGCCCCCACATGCTCTACGTCACCAACAAGGACAAGCCGGGCTTCATCGGCCGCTTCGCCAGCCTGCTCGGCGGCGAGGGCATCAACATCGCGACCTTCAACTTGGGCCGCAAGGCGCCGGGCGAGGACGCGATTGCGCTGATCGGCGTCGACGAGGCGATCTCGGACAGCGTCATCGACCGCGTTAGCGCGCTCGAGGGCGTCGTCCAGGCCAAGCGCCTGACGTTCTGAGATATTTTCTCACTGCTGGAATGAAGAGGGGCGACGGGCAACCGTCGCCTCTTTTTTGTTTGACCGGAGTGGTTCAGGCACCGTCGTCATCCCCGCGAAGGCGGGGATCCATACGGCCGCGCTTTCTGGCGTTTCGCGCGGCCAACAACCCGGCGGAAATGGATCCCGGGTCAAGCCCGGGATGACGGCGAGGGTGCGGGGAGGGTGAGACTACCTTCCGAACGCCCGGATCCTGGCGAGGCTCAACTGCGCGATGGCGATGCCGCAGAGGATCAGGGCGTAGCCGGCGCCGTGATACCAGCGCGGCTGCTCGCCGAGGAACAGGATGGCGATGATCGAGCCGAAGACCGGCAGCAGGTGGAAGAACGGCCCGGCGCGATTCGGGCCGATCAGCGCGACGCCGCGGTTGAAGAACATGTAGGCGACGACCGAGGGGATCACGACGACATAGGCGAGGACCGCGAAGGTCAGCGGCGTCGCGTGGATGTACCGGCCGCTCATCATTTCCCAGATGGAGAAGGGCAGGATCATGATGGCGCCGGCCGGAATCGTGAAGCCCAGCATCGAGAGATAGTGGATGCGCGGGCCCTTTTTCAGCAGCGCCGAATAGAAGCCGTAGCAGCTGATCGCCACCAGCATGATGATGTCGCCGACATTCAGCGTCATGTGCAGAAGCACGGCCGGATCGCCACGGCAGATGATCAGGACGACGCCCGAGAGCGACAGGCAGACGCCGGTGATCTGAGCGGCCGACATGCGGTCGCGGAACAGGATCAGCGACCAGACGCCGATGACGAGCGGCGCGATCGACTGCATCAGCAGACCGTTCAACGCCTCGGTATATTGCAGCCCGTAATAGGCGAGCGTGTTGTAGGCGCCGATGCCGGAGGCGGCGAGCAGCAGCATGATGGCGAGGCTGCCGCGGATCGCCGGCCAGTCGCGCCGGAGATGCGGCCAGGCGAAGGGCAGGATGATCAGCGAGGCGCCGAGCCAGCGGATCTGCGCCAGCGCCACCGGCGGCATCGAGCCGGCGACATAGCGGCCGAGCACGATGTTGATCGCCCAGAACAGGAAGGTCAGCGCGAGCAGCAGATAGGGCCGGTTGAACAACCAGGTGAAGGCCCGGGAGAGGAGCGACATGGACTGGCCTCGGACAGCGGAATGTCTGGATAGCCTCGTCCGACCGTCGCTGCCAAGAGGCGGCGCGGTCGCGCCCGTCTCTCCCTCCCCGCAAGGGGGAGGGGACGGTCGAGGCGATGGCGCTGGCAAGTGCGGGCGACACCCGTTATGCGGGTTATGGCTTCTACCGCGCGTCATGGGGGAATCGGATGGCCGTACCAGCGAGCAAGGACGAGCTTCTCGAAGCTATCGGCTCCAACTTTGACAAGCTCATGAAGGATCTCGCCACGGTGCCGGCGGACCGTTCGGGCGAGAAGACGCTGGAGGGCCATGCGCAGGGGACGCGCATGAGCGTGCATGATCTCGTGGCCTATCTGACCGGCTGGAACGAGCTGGTGCTGAAATGGCATGCGCGGCGGGAGGCAGGGGAGCCCGTCGATTTCCCCGAGACCGGCTACAAATGGAACGAGCTCGGGGCGCTCGCCCAGAAGTTCTATGCCGATTACGAGGCGCTGCCGTTCGACGCGCTGCTGCGGCGTTTCTCCGAGGCCAAGGAAAGCCTCGTCGCGCTGATCGGGCGCAAGGACGACGCCGCGCTCTATGGCGCGCCCTGGTACGAGAAATACACCATGGGCCGGATGATCCAGTTCAACACGTCCTCGCCCTATGCCAATGCGCGCGGGCGGCTACGCAAGTGGAAGAAGGAGAACGGCATCGCCTGAAGGGCGTGTCGCCGCAATTTTCACGAGAAGCGCGCAATTGTGGCGCGGCGATACCACAATCGCCCGTTATGCGGCAGAAGCGTCGCCGGGAGTTTACGGGTAGCGGCGCTTGCTCATGCAGGGGTAGCCAGGACGGCCATGAAGATCCTCGCTCTGTCGTTCGCGGCGCTGGCCGCCAGCAGCGCCGGCGCGCTTGCCGGCGATCTCGCGATTGCCAGCCGCGTCACTGCCGTGACGGTGCATCCGCAGGGGGCGGCCGTGCAGCGCGAGGCTTCCTTCTCGGTGCCGCACGGCGTTTCCGTCCTGGTGGCGCGCGACCTCCCGACCGACATGGCGACCGACAGCCTGCGCGTCGAGGGCATCGCCGCCGGCGGCGTCACCATCCGTTCCGTCGAGACCCGCCCGGAGCCGGCCGACCCGGAAGCCGATCCGGTGCGCAACGCGATCGCGGACGAGATCGAGACGCTGGAGGATCGCGTCGGCGGGCTGGACGACCGGCTCGCCGCGCTCGACCTCAGGCTCAAATTCATCGACGGGCTGGCGGAAAACCTGCCGCAGGGTTTCGCCAAGAACTTCGCCGAAGGCAAGGGCGTCGACAATTGGGCCCAGACCGGCGAAGGGCTCGCCGCCGAGCGCGAGAAGATCGACGCGCTGCGCACCGCCGTGCGGATGGACAAGCGCGGGCTCGAGAAGCAGATCGTGGGACGCCGGAAGGCGCTCGACATGCTGCCGCCGGTGCTGCCGAAGCTCTCGGCGCGGATCGAGGTCACGGCCGCCGAGGCCGCCACCGGCAAGCTGACGCTCGGCTATCGCACCCAGTCTGCCGGCTGGAGCCCGGCCTATGACGTTTCGCTTTCCCTCGGCGAGGCGGGCGCGGAGCCGAAGCTCGAACTCGTCCGCCGCGCCGAACTGCATCAGGAGACCGGCGAGGACTGGTCCGGCGTGGCGCTGTCGCTGTCGACGCTGCGCCCGGCGGAGGGAACGCAGGCGCCCGAGCCCTATGAGAGCGTCGTGCGATTCGTTCCGCGCTATGACGCCAAGGTCGCCCGCGAATCGCTCGCCGTGGCGCGGCCCGCTCCGGCGCCGCCGATCGCCGCCGATGCGGCGGCGGGTGGCTATGGCGCGATGGCCAATTCCGAGGCCGTCGCCGATTTCGGCGATTTCCGCGCCGAGTACCGTATTCCGGATCCGGTCTCGGTGGCCTCGGGGCAGGGGAGCCGCTCGGTCAGGATCGCGACGGAGAGCCTGAAGCCGACGCTGGAAGTCCGCGCCGTGCCGGCGGTTAGCGACGCGGCCTATCTGACGGCGCGCTTCAAGAACACTTCCGGCGCGCCCTATGTCGGCGGCGAGGCGGTGCTCTATCGCGACGGCGCCTTCGCCGGCACCGTGCCGCTCGACTTCACGGCGCCGGAAGGCGAGGTCGCGCTCGGCTTCGGCATTGACGACAAGGTCGCCGTCACGCGGACCAAACTGCAGCAGAAGACCGGCGAGCGCGGGCTGATCTCGACCGAGAAGACGGACGAGCGGCGCTACCAGATCAAGGTGGAGAACCGGCACGACCGGCCGATGACGATCGTGGTGCTCGACCAGCTCCCCGTCGCTGAGGCGAAGACGATCGCCGTCGAGCCCCTGGCCGGCGCGACGCCGCCGACGGAAATGGCGGTCGCCGGCCGGCGCGGCGTGGTCGCCTGGCGCTATGATTACGCCGCCGGCGAGACCCGGGAGATCGTCCACGCCTTCGCCATCAGCTGGCCATCGGACCAGGATGTGTTCTGGGAGAATTGAACCTCGGAGATGCGCCGGCGGGGGGTCGCGCCGGCCAAGCGGAGTCTATATAGTCCGCGCGCTTCGTCCCGGTGCTTAGCCGGGAACGAGGCCTATCGCGCGCCGCGCAGCGCGGCATGAGTGTGGCAGGACGTCGAAAAGGGAAGTCTCAATGGCGAATGTAGTCGTCGTCGGATCGCAATGGGGCGACGAAGGCAAGGGCAAGATTGTTGATTGGCTCTCCGAGCGCGCCGACATCGTCGTGCGCTTCCAGGGCGGACATAATGCCGGCCACACGCTCGTCATCGACGGCGTTTCCTACAAGCTCAGCCTGCTTCCCTCGGGCGTCGTGCGTCCGGGCAAGCTCGGCGTCATCGGCAACGGCGTCGTCGTCGACCCGCATGCGCTGGTGGCCGAGATCGGCCGTCTCGAGGCGCAGGGCGTCAAGGTTTCGCCCGACAATCTCCGCATCGCCGAGAATGCCGCGCTGATCCTGTCGCTGCACCGCGATCTCGACGCGTTCCGCGAGAACAGCACCACCGGCACCCGCATCGGCACCACCAAGCGCGGCATCGGCCCGGCCTATGAAGACAAGGTCGGCCGTCGCGCCATCCGCGTCATGGACCTCGCCGACCTGCCGGCGCTGCGCGACAAGATCGAGCGTCTGCTGGCGCATCACAACGCGCTGCGCCGCGGCCTCGGCCAGGACGAGATTTCGGTCGAGTCGCTCTATGAGGAGCTCGCCTCCGTCGCCGACAAGGTCCTGCCCTTCATGGATTCGGTCTGGCAGCTGCTCGACCGTGAGCGCCGGGCCGGCAAGCGCATCCTGTTCGAGGGCGCGCAGGGCGCGTTGCTCGATATCGACCACGGCACCTATCCGTTCGTCACCTCGTCCAACACCGTCGCTGGCCAGGCCTCGACCGGTTCGGGCGTCGGTCCGGGCGCGGTCGGCTACGTGCTCGGCATCACCAAGGCCTATACGACCCGCGTCGGCGAGGGTCCGTTCCCGACCGAGCAGACCGGCGAAGTCGGCGATTTCCTCGGCACGCGCGGTCATGAATTCGGCACCGTCACGGGCCGCAAGCGCCGTTGCGGCTGGTTCGATGCCGTGCTGGTGCGCCAGACGATCCGCACCTCCGGCATCACCGGAATCGCGCTGACGAAGCTCGATGTTCTCGACGGCCTTGAAGAAATCAAGATTTGCGTTGGATATAGGCTCGACGGCCGCGAGATCGACTATCTCCCGGCATCCCAGGCGGCGCAGGCCCGGGTCGAACCGATCTACGAGACGCTGGAAGGCTGGAAGGATTCCACCGCCGGCGCCCGTAGCTGGAACGACCTCCCGGCCCAGGCCGTCAAGTATGTGCGTCACGTCGAGGAACTGATCGGCGCGCCCGTTGCGCTCCTGTCGACCAGTCCGGAACGCGACGATACAATTCTGGTTCAGGATCCGTTTCAGGACTAAGGCTGTCGATCTCAGGCGCCGGTTCGGACATGTCAGTTAGTAGAATGGGACAATGACCGACTATTACGCGGTATTGAAGAAGGCGGTCTCCGGGTTCGACAGCGAATCCGGGGACGCGCGTCGTTCGGTTTACGACAAGGCGCGCACCGCGCTGATCGCCCAGTTGAAGTCGATCGATCCTCCCCTGACGACGTCCGAGATTTCCCGCCAGCGCCTGGAGCTGGAAGAGGCGATCCGCAAGGTGGAGCGCGAGGCGAGCGTCGCCCGCGCGGCACCGGTGCGGATCAGCGCGGCTGCCGCCGTCGCCGAGGCGCTCGGCACCGCTCCCGAGCCGGAACCTGCCGAGGCGCAGGATCACGAGCCGGAAGAAGAACAGGAGGAGGCGGTTTCGCCTCCGCCGCCACCACCACCCCCGCCGCCGGCTCCGAAGCCGGTGCTGCGGCAGGCGGAGCCTGCCCGTCCGGCGCCGATCCCGACGCCGCGCGCGCCGGTTCCCGCTCCCGTCCTGACGCCGCCTCCGCCGCCGATCTCGCTCGAGGAGGAGGCGCTTCACCACGACGACGTCCTGCTTCCGGAGGAGCTGGAGCCGGAATGGCACGAGCCGGAACCCGAGCCGGCGCCCGCGCCGCTGCTTCGCCAGCCGGCGCCGATCCAGCCGCAATGGCCGCAGGTGACGCCGAAGCCGGAATTCACCGCCGATCGGCAGGCCCCGCAGGGCGGCCGGCGCGAGCCGACGCTTTCCGTCGATCATCATGACGAACCGCGCTTCGACGAGCCGCGTTTCGATCTCGACGACGATATGGACCAGGGCCGCCGCTCGGCCGACGCCGACTGGGCGCCGGAGCCGACATTCGGCGATGCGCCGACGATCGACGCCGGCTTCGACGAGCCGCGCGCCCGCGCCGGCCGTCAGGCAGGCCGCGAACGCGGCCGCCCGGCTGCCGAACGGCCCGCCGTCTATGTCGAGCGCAGCAAGCCGTCGCGCCTGCCGACGCTGATCCTTCTCGTCCTGATCGGCCTGCTGCTCGGCGGCATCGCCGCGCTCGCCTGGTCGCAGCGCAGCGTCGTCAAGGACGTGATCGGCGATCTCATCAGTTCGGCCGAGGGCGGTGCCAAGCCGACGCTGAGCGAAAATCCCGAGCCCGCTCCGGCGAGCACCAAGAATGCCGACCGGCTCGGCGGCGAGCCCGTCGTCGATGCGCCGAAGACGGTTCGCACCGTCGAGGCGCAGCCCGCGCCGGGCGACCAGGAGGTCGATCCGCTCGCCGGCGTGGTGGCGCCCGAGGGAACGCGTTCCGCCGCCGCGGAGCCGGCTCCGGCCCAGCCCGCGCCCGCCGCGCCGCCGGCCGCCGCAGCCGACAGCAATGCCGGCGCGGCCGACGATTCGCTCGTCGCCCAGAAGGCCATCCTCTACGAGCAGCCGACCGACGGCAGCCAGAACGTCAAGGTGGTGCCCGCCACGGCGACGTGGAAGTTCAACGCCAACTCCTCGAACGGCCCGGAGATCCAGGCGCAGCTCGAGGTGCCCGAGAAGGGCATGAAGGTGACGCTGAACATCCGCAAGAACAACGACAGCGCGCTGCCGGCCAGCCATCTCGTCGAGATCGTCGTCGACACCCCGGCCAATTTCGCCGGCGGCGGCGTCAAGTCGGTGCCGGCGCTGGTGATGAAGCCGACCGAGGAATCGCGCGGCCAGCCGCTCGACGGCGCCGCGGCCAAGGTCGCGGACGGCTTCTTCTGGATCGCCTTCTCGAACGACGCCCAGCCGATGGCGCAGAACGTCGCCCTGCTGCGCGAGCGCAACTGGATCGACCTGCCGATCGTCTACAACAACGATCAGCGCGCCATCCTGACCTTCGAGAAGGGAACGCCGGGCCAGCGTGTGTTCGACAAGGCCATGGCCGCCTGGGGCAACAACTAGCCAACACCAATCCGGCAGGATGAACCGCGAAACCGCGGCTCATCCTGCGTGACGCTTGCCGGCCGCCGCGCGGGGGTCAGCCTGCCGCGATGCGCTCGGGGATGTCGCCGGCGCGCAGCATCCTGAGGAAGGCGCTGGAAGCGCTCGACGAACTGCCGCCCTTGCGCTCGATCAGGCCGATGCGGCGGGAGATCTCCGGCTCCGTGATCGGGATGATCCGGGCCCGCTTCGGGTTCACCCGCGCGACGCTCAGCTCCGGCAGCAGCCCGACGCCGAGGCCCGCCTCGACCAGCGAGATGACCGAATCGGCCCGCGTCAGCACGTGCGACGTGCCGATCTCCATGCCGTTGTCGCGCAGCACCTGCTCCAGCACGTCGCGGATGCCCGTGCCCTTGGCGAGCGTGATCAGCTCGCGCTCCGGCAGGGCCGCGAGCGGCAGGGTGTCCATCCGGCCGAGCGGGTGTTCCAGCGGCACGACGGCGAAGAAGCGTTCCTCGAACAGCGGCGAGAAGGAGAGATCCATCTGGCGTCCGATGCCGGGGCCGACGCCGAAATCGGCGATGCCCTGGCGCACGAGGTGATCGACGCCTTCCGAGATCTCCTCCAGCAGCCGCACGTCGATATCCGGAAAGGCCCGGCGGAATTCCGCCATCAGCGGCGGCAGGACGCTGTTCGCCAGCGACGGCGTCGCCGCGATGGTGACCCGGCCATGCTTCAGCGCCGCCTGCTCGCGAACCTCCGTGACCGCGACCTCTAGGTCCGACAGCATCTTGGTCACGCGCTCGAAGAAGCGTTCGCCCTCGGTCGTCAGCTGGATCCGCCGGGTGGTGCGGCTGAAGAGCGTGACGCCCAGCTCGCTCTCCAGTTCCTTGATCTGCGCGCTCAGCGTCGGCTGCGAAATGCCCACGCGCTGCGACGCGCGCAGGAACTGACCCTCCTCGGCGATGACGAGGAAGTTGCGCAGCTTCTGAAGCGTGAGTGACACCCGATTTCCCCTTTGCCCGCAGGCGGTTCCCGCAAGCGCGGCTCGCCGATCTCAGCGGTTCTGAGCCGCAACTTATATCGCCCGCGCGCGCAAACGCGAGGGGAGCGGCGGGCCGGCATCGCTATTCCGCGACCTCGCGCTCCCCGCTCTGCCGGGCCGCGCTCTCGCGAAAAACTGTTTCCTGACCGCCCGGAAGTTTCGAATCGAAGCCCTCCTATAAATAGACGCTATATATAGGATTGACCTCATGTTGATCGCGCAAGCGACCAAGGAGGGGTCATGTCCGAAATCGCAGGCGAGCGCCTCGCAGCTACCCGGCCAGCCACCCGGCGCAATCCGCTCGGGGCCCAGGTCCGGACTTGGTTCAAAGGGGCAAGGGCTGCGGAAATCCTCGCGTCCTTCGCCCGTCGCGCCGTGGTTCCGATTCTGCTGATCGCGCTCTGGCAATTGGCGGCGAGCCGGGAATGGGTGGACCGCGCCGCGCTGGAATCGCCCGCACAGGTCTGGGCCACCTTCGTCGAGCTGGCGTCGACCGGCGAGATCCTCGTCCATATCGGCACGTCGCTGCGGCGCGTGCTCTACGGTCTCGCGATCGGGGGCACGCTGGCGGTCTTCATGGGCGTGATCTCCGGCCTCTCCCGCGTCGGCGAGGAGGCGATCGATCCGCCGCTGCAGATGATCCGCGCCATGCCCTCGCTCGGCATGGCGCCGCTCCTGGTCATCTGGCTCGGGATCGATGAGGGCGTGAAGGTCGGCCTGGTCGCGATCGGCGTCGTCTTTCCGCTCTACATCAACCTCTACAAGGGCATTCGCGGCATCGACCGCCGCTATGCGGAGCTCGCCCAGATCTGCGGCGCCAGCCGGCGCGAGCTGCTGACGCGGGTGATCCTGCCCGGTGCACTGCCCTCGGCGCTGGTCGGCCTGCGCCTCTCGCTCGGCATCGCCTGGCTCAGCCTTGTCATTGGCGAGGGCATCAATGCGCAGGGCGGCATCGGCTATCTCGTCGCGCAGGGCCGCAACGCGCTGCAGACCGACTGGATCATCCTCGGCCTGATCCTCTATGCGATCCTCGGCCTCGCCATGGAGGCGCTGGTGCGCCTGCTCGAATGGCGCCTGCTCCCCTGGAACCGGAGCTTCCTGCGATGAACGCTCCCCTGAGGCAGTCTCGCCAGACGAGCCCCGATATCGGGCTCGAAGCGATCGACGTGCGCAAATCCTTCGGCGAGCGTACCATCCTCGACGGGGTCAACCTCTCGCTGCCGCGCGGCCAGATCCTGGCGATCGTCGGCGAGTCCGGCTGCGGCAAGAGCACGTTGCTGCGCCTCTTCGCCGGCTTGGACACCGCCTCGGACGGCGCCGTCTTCGTCGCCGGCAAGGTATCCGTCGCCTTCCAGGACTCGCGCCTGATGCCCTGGCTGAAGGTGTGGGAAAATGTCGCTTTCGGCCTGCCTTTCTCGCGGCGCGAGAAGCGCGAGAAGGCGCTCGGCGTGCTGGCGGAGGTCGGGCTCGGTCATCTCCGCGACGCCTGGCCGGGGACGCTTTCCGGCGGCGAGGGGCAGCGCGTCGCGCTTGCCCGCGCGCTGATCCGCGACCCGGCGGCGCTGCTTCTCGACGAGCCGTTCGGCGCGCTGGACGCGCTGACGCGCATCCGCATGCACGCGCTGCTCCTCGGCCTCTGGCGTAAGCACGGCTTCACCGTCGTCATCGTCACCCACGACGTCGACGAGGCGCTGACGCTGGCCGACCGCGTCGTCGTGCTCGGCGAGGGGCGCGTCCTCGACCAGTTCCCGGTCGAGGCGTCGCATCCGCGCAACCGCCTCGATCCCGATTTCGGCCGCCTGCGTGATCGGATCTTCACGCAACTCGGCGTGCCCACCGTCTGATCCCTCCCAACAAGGACCGCATCATGTCCGTCATCGATACTGACCGTCCGCGACGCCGCCGCATGACCGCGCTCGCGGCAGGCCTCGTCACCCTGCTGGCGACCTCGTCGTCGGCCTTGGCCGAGGACGTCGTCCTGAAGGTCGGCGTGCCACAGGCCTTCGGCTATTTCGCCGCCCTCTGGCAGAAGGACGTCCAGCTTCCGGGCGTGAAGGTCGAGTACAAGTACTTTCCCAATACCGCGGATCTGAACGACGCCATCCTGTCCGGCGCCGTCGACATCGAGGACCAGGGCGAGATCGGCCCGATCCAGATGGCCGCCAACGGCTCGAAGAACAAGGTCGTCGCCTGCACCGGCCCGAACGGGCACAACACCAATTTGATCGTGCGCCCGGAAGTCGAGGCGAAAACCTTCGCCGACTTGAAGGGCAAACGCATCGCCTATGCCCAGAACAACAACCACAAGCTCTTCGTGCTGCACCTCCTGAAGGCGCACAACCTCAAGGACGAGGACATCACCTCGGTCAACATCCTCGGCGCCGAGGCGGTGTCGGCCTTCGTCACCGGTCAGGTGGACGCCACCTCGCAGAATTCGCCGACCGCGGCGCAGATCTTGGAAAAGGTGCCGGGCAGCTACCTGCTGGCGCGCGGCGACGAATACGACATCTCGAACCTCTACTGCATCTTCGCGACGCCGAACGCGGTCGCGAACAAGGCGGAGGCGATCCGCGCCTTCATCCGCGAATACGAGAAGATCATCCAGTGGGCCAAGGCCAATCCGGACGAGTATGTGAAGCTCGTCGCGCCGAAGCTCGGCGTCTCGGAAAACGCGGTGCGCACGGCGCTCAACAACAATTCCGGCGGCCTCGCGCGGATCGATGACGCCTTCCTCGCCGAGAAGCAGGTCTATGCCGACGAGGTGTTCGATTCCGGCATCATCCGCCGTCGCCTCGACGCGAAGGACCTCTTCCTCACGGACTTCAACGACGCCATCGCCAACCCCGTCGTTCCGGAGGCGAAGCCGTGAGCGGGCAGGGGAGGATACGCTTCGGGGTCTGGGCCCCGCATCACGGATATTTCGGGGCGGACAGCCATCCGGATGATCTCCCGGATGCGAGCTACCGGCATAATCGCGAAGTCGTGGTCGAGGCCGAGCGTCTCGGCTTCGACGCGGCGCTGATCGCGCAGCACACGATCAGCCCGCGCAATGCCGAATCGGACGTCGTCGATGCCTGGACGGCCTCGGCCGGCATCGCCGAGGCGACCAGCCGTATCGAGATCATCGCGGCGATCAAGCCGTTCCTGCACAATCCGGGCGTGCTGGCGAAGCAGGCGCTGGGCATCGACCAGATCAGCCATGGGCGCTTCTCGATCAACCTGGTGAGCGGCTGGTTCCTGCCGGAGATCCAGCAGCTCGGCATCCCGCTCCGCGAGCACGACCAGCGCTATGCCTATTCGTCGGAATGGCTGGAGATCGTCCGCCGGCTGTTCGCCGGCGAGACCGTCACCTTCCGGGGCGAGCATCTTTCGGTCGACGGGCTGTCGCTGCGACCGAAACCGCTGCGGCCCGGCGGGCCGACCATCTATTTCGGCGGCGAGTCGGAGCCGGCGCGCCAGCTCGCGGCGGCGCAGGCCGACACCTATTTCATCAATGGCCGCTCGCTCGCCGAGACGCGGGACCTGATCGTCGATCTCGCCTCGCGCCGAGGCGCGGCGCCGCCGCTCCGCTTCGCGCTCTCGGCCTTCGTCATCGCGCGCGAGACCGAAGCGGAGGCGCAGGCGGAGTTCGCGCATCTGCTGTCGCTCGTCAGCCGCAACGAGATCGCCCGCCTGCGTTCCGGCACCGACAAGGCGGTGCAGATGATGAAGGTGAATGCCGGCGTGCCCGTCGTCGGCTCGAACGGCGGCACCAATGCGGGGCTCGTCGGCAGCTACGCGCAGGTCGCCGACCGCATCGTCGCCTTCCGCGAGGCCGGCATCGACCTCTTCATGCTGCAGTTCCAGCCGCTCCTGGCCGAACTCCGGCGTTTCGGCGAACGCGTGCTGCCGCTGGTGCGCGAGCGCGAGGAACGGTCTTTGCGCGCGGAGGCGACGTCATGAACGCCCGGGCGGAACCGTTGCAGCAGCCGGCGCGGGTGATCCGGTCGGACGTCGAGGCGATCGCGGTGGCGGAGGCCTATGCGGATCGCATCCGTCCCTCCGCCTCCGAGCGCGACCGGAACCGGACCCGGCCCTGGGCCGAAATCGCCGATCTGCGCGCGACCGGCCTGCTCGGCATCACCGTGCCGCGCGCCTTCGGCGGACCGGAAGTCTCGATCCATACGCTGGTCGAGGTGTTCCGCATCCTCTCGGCCGCCGATCCGGCGATCGGCCAGATCCCGCAGAACCACTTCTCCCATCTCGAGAACATCCGCGCGCTCGGCAGGCCCGAGCAGAAGGCCTTCTTCTATGGCGGCATCCTCGCAGGCCAGCTCTGGGGCAATGCGCTGTCAGAGCGCGGCACGCCCAAGGGCGGCTACGCCAACATGAAGACCCGCATCGAGCGGGGGCCGGATGGCGGCTACATCCTGAACGGGACCAAGTTCTACACCACCGGGGCGCTGTTCGCGCAGTGGCTGCCGGTGGCAGCCCTCGACGGCGAGGGGCGCGCCCACATGGTGATGGTCGAGCGCGAGGCGCCGGGCGTCGAGATCGTCGACGACTGGAATGCAATGGGCCAGCGCGGCACGGCGAGCGGGACGGCGACCTTCGATCGCGTCGTCGTCGGCGAGCGCGATGTCGTGCCGATCTGGCAGTATGATTCCGGGCCGAGCACGCGCCCGGCCTTCGGCCAGATCATGCATGTCGCCGTCGATATCGGCATCGCGCAGGAAGCGCTGGCCGATACCGTCGCCTATGTCCGCGAGCGCAGCCGGCCCTGGTACGGCGCCGAGCTGGAGCGGGCGGGCGACGATCCGCACATCATCCGCCGCGTCGGCGAGCTGCACGTCGAGACCGAGGCGGCCTGGTCGCTGCTGCTGCGGGCCGCCGACACGTTCGACCGCGTCCGCGCGGCGCCGCGCGACGACAAGGCGACGGTGGATCTCGCCATCCTCGTCGCGGCCGCCAAGGCGGCGGCCTCGGCCGTCTGCGTCAAGGTTGGCAACGACCTGTTCGCGCTCGCCGGCACCAGCGCCGCCGACGAGACATGGAACCTCCACCGGCACTGGCGCAACGCCCGCACCCATACGCTCCACGATCCGGAGGTGTGGAAATACCACTACATCGGCGACTTCATCCTCAACGGCCGCATCCCGCCGCGCCAAGCCCTCCTCGTCTGAAGAAAGGAATTTCCATGAGCAGCATCGCGCCGCCGTCCGGCCTGTCCTCCGCCGGGACGCTGCCGCAGGACATCTGGTACACGGTCTGTCCGGTGCCTTCCGCGGCCAGCATCGCCTTTGCGCGCGGCGAGTATGCGTCGGAATTTGAGGGGACGGGCGTGACGCTCAACTCGATCCGCTCGCATCCGGACCGCAAGATCCGGGAAGCGCATTACGACCAGTCGCACGAGAACCTGTTCCGCGAGGGCGGCAACATTCCGCCGATCGTCGCCCGCTCCAAGGGGCGCAATCTCCGCATCATCGGCCTCTCCTGGATCGAGCATTATTCCCGCATCCTGGCGCTGCCGGGCTCCGGTATCCAGAACCCCGGCGATCTGAAGGGCAAGCGCCTCGGCCTCATCAAGCGTCCGAACGATCCGGTGGATTTCCCGCGCGCAACGGCGCTGCGCGGCTATCTCGCCGCGCTCGAAAGCGTCGGCCTCGGGCCGGATGACGTCACCTTCGTCGACATCGTGCTGGACGAGCCGCTGGTCGGCAAGCCGCCCGAGGGGCAGGCGCTGAGCAGCTCGTATTTCTCGGCGCGGGTGACGCGGAAGCGGCAGGGGCCGGAGCTGAAGGCGCTGATCACCGGCGAGATCGACGCGATCTACCAGTCGTCGCAGGCGGCCGAGTTCGAGGCCCTGCTCGGCGCCGAGGTGGTCGCCGACATCGCGGCGTTCCCCGAGGTCAAGAGCCGCATCAACAATCTGGCGCCGGTCGCCTTCACCGTGCGCGGCGAATTGCTGGAAAGCCGCCCCGACGTCGTGGCGCGCTACCTCGCCCGCGCGATCAAGACGGCGCGCTGGGCCGCCGCCAATCCCGGCGACGCCAAGCGCCAGATCGCCCGGGACAGCAGCATCGCCGAGGAATGGGTGGATGCGGCCTATTCGGCGTCGGTGCACACCGCGCTCGAGCCGTCGCTGACGCCGGAGCTGATCTCGCTGCTCAAGGACCAGAAGGATTTCCTCGTCCGCTGGGGCTTCGCCCCGCATGACTTCAGCGTCGCCGACTGGATCGCGCATGAGGCGATCGAAGAGGCGCGCCGGCTGGTCGACGCGGGGCGGTAGCCGCCCGATCAGGCCGGCACGATCGCGCGCGGGGCAGGGGGCCAGTTCCGTGCCCCGCGCGATCGTTTTCCATTCGGCTTTCGATAGCCGGGTAATCTTGCCTGCATAGCTGCTTCCCGGGGCATGGCTCTTGCGCCCGCGTTCGTCCTCGGCCATGCTCCGGCCATTCCGAGGGGTGTTCGCTGACGCGAGCTGAGATGGCCATGGGCCGAACCCTTCGAACCTGATCCGGGTCATGCCGGCGAAGGGACGGGAAGCTGGTTTACGACGTCTGCTCGTTCATCGCCATAGGTATGGCCTCGTCCGTATTCCGGAGGAGCGGCTTCGCCATGGCGGCACGGGCTGAATATGACGCACCCGATCGCGGGAGCGGATGGCTGGGCGGCGTGCTGCGCGCGCTCCTCGTCGCCGTCGCGCTGGTCGCTATCTGGCAGGCCGTGATCCTCGTCTTCGCGCCGCCGCCCTTCATGTTGCCGCCACCGGCGCGGGTCTGGCGGGCGCTGGTCGAACGGCCGGACCTCTGGCAGCGCGACGCCGTCACTACGCTGATCGAGACCGTCTCGGGCCTCGTCACCGGCGCGCTCGCCGGCATCGCACTGGCGCTGGTGATGACCTTCGTGCCGGCGATCCGGCGCATCCTGATGCCGCTCCTGATCGTCACCCAGGCCTTCCCCGTCTTCGCCATCGCGCCGCTGCTGGTGCTCTGGTTCGGTTTCGGCATTGGCTCGAAGATCGTCATGGCGACGATCGCCATCTTCTTCCCCGTCGCCTCCGCCTTCCATGACGGGCTGACGCGGACGGAGGCCGGGCTCATCGATCTGAGCCGCCTCTATCGCGCCCGGAACTGGCAGGAAATCCTCTATTTCCGCGTTCCCTACGCCCTGCCGGCGCTTGCCTCGGGGCTGCGCGTCGCCGCCGTCTACGCCCCCGTCGGCGCGCTGATCGGCGAATGGGTCGGCGCGTCCTCCGGGCTCGGCTACGCCATGCTGATGGCGAACGGCCGCGCGCAGACCGACGTCGTCTTCGCCGCGCTGGCGCTGCTCGCGGCCATGGCGGTGCTGGTGCGCGCCGCCGTCGACATCGCCACCCGCCATATCGCGCCCTGGGCGCCGGAAACGCTTTCCTGACCTCTCGCCTGACCTCTCGATCCGCAAAGGAACCCTATCCGATGAAACGCTTCCCTCGCCTTGCCGCCCTCGCGTTCGCGGCGGCGATCTCGGTCGCGCCGGCGCATGCCGCCGACAAGCTGACGGTCCTGCTCGACTGGTTCTACAACCCGGACCATGCGCCGCTGGTGATCGCCAAGGAGATGGGCATCTTCGAGAAGCACGGCCTCGACGTCGAGATGATCGCGCCGGCCGACGCCAGCGCACCGCCGCGCCTGGTCGCCGCCGGCCAGGCCGACATCGCCGTCACCTACCAGCCGGACCTGATGCTGCAGGTCAAGGAAGGCCTGCCGCTCACCCGCATCGGCACGCTGATCGAGACGCCGCTCAACGCGCTGATCGTGCTCAAGGACGGCCCGGTGAAGACGCTCGCCGACCTGAAGGGCAAGAAGATCGGCTATTCGGTCGCGAGCCTGCAGAACGCCTATATCGACACCGTCCTCGCCACGGTCGGCCTGACCGAGAAGGACGTCGAGATGGTCAACGTCAACTTCAACCTGACGACGTCGCTGATGTCGGGACAGGTCGACGCGATCATCGACGGCTACCGCAATGTCGAGCTGATCCAGCTCGGTCTCGAGGGCAAGCCCGGCAAGGCGTTCTTCCTGGAGGAGCACGGCGTGCCGTCCTATGACGAGCTCATCTACGTGACGCGGAACGAGCTCCGCGAGGATCCGCGCATGGCGCGCTTCCTCGCCGCGATCGAGGAGGCGACCATCTACCTGACCAACCATCCGGAAGAGGCGCTGGCGGTGTTCCTGAAGGCGCATCGCGATCTCGACAACCAGCTGAACCGCGATTCCTATTATGCGACGCTGCCGCGCTTCGCCAAGCGCCCGGCGGCGCTGGATGTCGGTCGCTATGACCGCTTCGGCGAGTTCATGAAGGCGAGGGGCCTGCTCGACACGGTGCCGCCGATCGACAGCTACGCGATCGCGCCGCGCTGAGGACCTTGCGGCCGGCCATCCGTTCCCGGGTGGCCGGTCGTCTCAGGCGGCGGTGCCGTCCGCCTCGCTGATCAGCACGACGGGCTCGTGCTTCGCGTCGTCGGGGAGGCCGGCGAGGCGCAGGCCCTCCAGATATTTGTCGAGCGCCGGGCCCGACAGGTTCCGGATGGCGGCGGCGATGCCGCCGATCGTCAGGCCGGGGTTCTCGGCGAGCAGGCGGCGAACCGCGCTGCGGGCGAGCGTCATCTGCCCGGCGAGGGCGGCGGACGTGGCCAGCAGCCGGTAGGCCCAGACCATGCCCGGCCGGCCGTGCAGGGCGCGACCGGCGAAATGCGCCGCCTCGGCATAGCGGCCGAGCAGGAAATGACAGGTCGCGATGCCGGCAAAGGCGTTGAACTGGATCGGATCCTCGGGGCTGAGCGCGATCGCCTTCTCGAAGGCCAGGATCCCGCCCTCCGGATCGCCGGAATAGGCCTTGGCATAGCCGAGCCGCGTCCACGCCCAGGCGAAGGTGGTATCGAGCGCGATGGCGCGCTCGATATAGACGAGCGCACGCGCCTGATCGGTCATCAGGATCGAGAAGGTGGCGCCGATCGCCGTCATCACCAGCGGGTCGGCCTCCGCCGTCTCGGCCGCCTGTTCGGCGAGCGCGAGCGCGACGTTGCGGTCGTGCACCGGGTCTTCGGACCAGAGATAGGTGATCTGCTGGCTCAGGCACCATGCCTTCAGGCTGAGCACCGTGCCGGAGCTGGGATCCGAGGCCAGCGCCTGCTCGAGCAGCGCCAGCGCGGCGGCGTTGTCCTCGCGCCGATGGGCCCAGAAATGCGGCATCGCCTTCAGCACGAGATCGTGCGTCTTCAGCGTGTCGGCTGCCTTGCGCTGCGCCCGCTCGATCTCGGCGCCGCGAACGGCCGGCCTGAGCGCGCCGGCGACGAGTGTCGCGACGTCGTCCTGCAGGGTCAAGGGATCGTGCACCGTTCCGTCCTTGCGGCCGGACCACAGATGCGCCCCGGTCTCAGCCTCGACGAGCTGCGCCGTGACGCGCAGTACGTCGCCCGCCTTGCGGACGCTGCCCTCGATGACATAGCGCACGCCGAGGTCGCGCTGCAGCGCGCGCACGTCGGTCGGCCGGTTCTTGTAGGTGAAGGCGGAGTTGCGGGCGATGACGCGGATGTCGCGCACGCGCGACAGCGTCGCCGTCATCTCCTCGACGACGCCGTCGGCGAAGCCTTCCTGGTCGCGCGCCGGCGACAGATCGTCGAAGGGCAGCACGACCGCGAGCGGGCGCAGGTCCGGCGGCTGGGCCTGCTGCAGCTGCGGGACGCCGAGCCTCGGGGGCGTCAGCATCTGGCCGGGCGTCGGCGGGAGACTGGGCAGCGGCTTGCCGGCCGGCATCCAGAACCAGGCCTCGACGGGGTAGGGCACGCTGCGCAGGTGCAGGAATCCGGCTGGGCGAAACGCCGCCGCGGGTTCCGCCAGCAGCTGCCAGCGGACAGAATGGGTGATGGCGATGCCGCCGGGAGGCGCGGCCGCCTGCAGCCGCATGGCGAAGCCGATGGCGGCGCCGAAGCGGTCGTCCCCGGTCAGGATGATGTCGGCGAGCACGATGGCCGCGCGGACCTCGACCGGCGAACGGTCGCGCGCCGCGTTGCGTGCGGCCATGGCGGTCTGGAAGGCCATCGTCCATTCGACCGCGTCGAGCACGCTCGGGAATTCGACCAGCCCGCCGTCGCCCATCGTCTTGATGATGTGCGCGCCGTAACGGCCGAGCGTCGGGCGGACCAGCGTCCGGTAGATCGAGCGCATCTCCCGAATCGCGCCAAGCTCATCCCGCTGGATGAGCTCGGAATAACCGACCACGTCCAATGCGGCGATGACTGTCAGGCGACGACGCGGGCGCGCCATGGCTGATCCTCAATCCCGAAATGAATGAGCATGGAGGCATCCGTGACTTACGCTACGGCATGCCTCAGCTGTCGGATACAATACCCCGACAATTTTCGCAATAGGTTCGTTTCGAAAGAAAGGTGAAATATCAACGCGCGGGGTCGAACGCGGCCGACGCTTGCTCAGGCGTCGGTCGCGGCCAGTTCGTCGTCACCATGGTTGCGCTCGAGGTCGCGCGCCCCACGGCGCACGGCCTTCTGCACTTTTTCGAAGGCGCGCACCTCGATCTGGCGGACGCGTTCGCGGCTGACGCCGAATTCGGCGGAGAGTTCCTCCAGCGTCATCGGCTCGTCGGCGAGGCGGCGCGCCTCGAAGATGCGGCGCTCGCGTTCGTTCAGGACGCCCATCGCGTCGCGCAGCAGCTTGCGGCGATTGTCGGCCTCTTCCTGGTCGGCGAGGATGGTTTCCTGGCTGTCGCTGTCGTCGACAAGCCAGTCCTGCCATTCGCCGCCCTCGGCGTCGGCGCGCAACGGCGCGTTCAGCGAGGCGTCGCCGCCGAGACGGCGGTTCATCGAGATGACGTCTTCCGTCGTGACGCCGAGCTTGGTGGCGATCTGCTCGACCTGGTGCGGCTTCAGATCGCCTTCCTCGAGCGCCTGGATCTGGCTCTTCATCTTGCGAAGATTGAAGAAAAGGCGCTTCTGGTTGGCGGTCGTGCCCATCTTGACCAGGCTCCACGAGCGCAGGATGTACTCCTGGATCGAGGCCTTGATCCACCACATCGCATAGGTCGCGAGGCGGAAGCCCTTTTCGGGCTCGAACCGCTTCACCGCCTGCATCAGGCCGACATTGCCTTCGGAAATCACTTCGCCGATCGGCAGCCCGTAGCCGCGATAACCCATCGCGATCTTCGCCACCAGGCGAAGATGGCTGGTCACCAGCTTGTGCGCGGCGCTGCGGTCGTCATGCTCCTTATATGCTTTGGCAAGCATATATTCTTCATCCGGCGCGAGCATGGGGAAGCGCCGGATATCGTCGAGATAGCGAGACAGTCCGGCTTCGCCGGACGCGATGACAGGAAGACTTGCTCTGGCAGCCATTGTGCCCCCTCCGTTCTGACGGCGCTCCCCGAAAGCCAGCGCCGATCGCGGCCACTTTGGCCCGCGTGGAGATATATAGGCACGAAATACAAGTTTAACAGGACCGCGCGGCGCGGTTTCGGTTCACAGTCCGTTGAAAGCTTCGATCAGTTCGGCGAGATCCGCCGGCGGCTCGGATTCGAAATGCAGCGTCTCGCGCGTCGTCGGATGCTCGAAGCCGAGCAGCCAGGCATGCAGCGCCTGGCGGTGGAAATGCGACACGAGCGTCCGCGCCGGCTCGGGCAGGCGGGCCGCCTTGGTGAGGAAACCCTTGCCATATTCCTGGTCGCCGATCAGCGGCAGGCCCATGGCCGCCATGTGGACGCGGATCTGGTGCGTGCGCCCGGTCTCGAGGCGGAGATCGAGCAGGCTGGCGATCGGCGCCGTCTTGTCGCCGAAGCGCTGCTCCACCGTGTAGTGGGTGATCGCTTCCTTGCCGCCCGTCTTCAGCACGGCCATCTTCAGCCGGCTGGTCGGCGAGCGGCCGATCGGCGCGTCGACCATGCCGTAGGGCAGGGCCGGAACGCCCCAGACGATCGCCTGGTAGCCGCGCTCGAGCGGGCCGCTGCGGCCGTGATCGGCGAACTGCTTGGCGAGGCCCTTGTGGGCGCGGTCGTTCTTGGCGACCACCATCAGGCCGGTGGTGTCCTTGTCGAGGCGGTGCACGATGCCCGGGCGGCGCACGCCGCCGATGCCGGAAAGGCTGTCACCGCAATGGGCGATCAGCGCGTTGACCAACGTGCCGCTCCAGTTGCCGGCGGCGGGATGCACCACGAGGCCTGCCTGCTTGTCGATGACGAGCAGGTCGTCGTCCTCGTAGACGACGTCGAGCGGGATCGGCTCGCCCTCGGGCTCGGCCGGGACAGCCGGCGGCACGGCGACGCGGATGACGTCGCCCGCGTTGACCGCCTTTTTGGCCTCCACTATGGTCGCGCCGCCGATCGAGACGTGACCGGCCTCGATCAGGGATTTGAGGCGGCTGCGGGACAGATCGGCAATCGCGGCGGCCAGATAGGCATCGAGGCGCCGGCCTGCCGCGTCCGGTTCGACCACGAGGTCGACGATTTCCTCGCCGTCATCCGGAAACTGGTCCATGGCTCACACTTCTTCCTCTTCGGCCCCGCACTCGCCCAATCCTTCGGAACCACAGGACGAAGCGCCGCTCGATCCGGCGATGGAGCGCGTCCGGCAGAAGCTGCGGCGGTTGATCCTGGTCTCGGGGACGACGGTCCTGGTCGGCTTTCTCGCCGTGCTGTTCGCCGTCATGTACAAGATCGCTCCCGATCGAAGCAAGCCCGCTCTGCCGGCGAACGCCGAACCGGTCACGATCGCCGACGTCCTGCCGGCCGGCGCACGGGTCGTCTCGACGGCGCTCAGCGGCAATCTGCTGGCGCTGACGATCGAGGCCTTCGGTGCGACCCGCGTCGTCGTCATCGATGTCGGCACCGGCGCCGTCGTCCGCCACCTCGATCTCGGCACGGCACGCTGACCGGCCGCGTCCGGGACGAGGAAAAAGTTCTTCACAGGCAGTTTGAAGAAGTTTGGCGAGACGCTCTTGCCAAGCTCCGACCCAATCGGTATATCGCGGTCATCCGAAGCAAACGGATGTGCGCCCTTCGTCTAGCGGTCAGGACGTCGCCCTCTCACGGCGAAAGCAGGGGTTCGATTCCCCTAGGGCGTACCAAATTTGCTCCTCCTCCCCGACAATCCGAATTCGATCGTTTGACCGCTCTCGTGGTCGTTTCGCCGTGAATTCTCGGTCCTTGGCCGGGCGGCCGTGGCTGGGGACTTGAGCCAGCTTTTCATCGGAATTCCATCGGGTCGTGACACCGCTGTCATGCGGGCTTCCTAATCGGGGCGAGCTTTCCTCAACCTAGAAAGGATGCTCGATGCCGTTGCGTTCCCTGATTGCCGCCGCCGCGCTCACCACGATCGCCGGCGCGGCCGTCGCAGCCGAGACGTTCCCCGCCAAGCTCGCCGGCCATGCCTATCTTCCGGCCATGACCCTGATCGCGCCGCCGGCCGACGCGCCGCGCGACGCCATCGTCTCCGGCAAGTTCACCGGCAAGACGCGCAACGAAGTGCCGATGAGCGTGATGGGCGACGTCGGCGCCGCCTATGGCAGCCACCCGACCGGCATCTCGCTGCCCTTCGTCGGCCAGCCGGTGCAGGGCCTGTCGGGCTTCGCCATGAACCGCGCGCCGGACGGCTCAATCTACACGCTGACCGACAACGGCTTCGGCACCAAGGCGAACAGCCCCGATGCGATGCTGTTCTTCCATCGCATGAAGCCGGATTTCGCGACCGGCAAGGTCGAGCGGCTGGAATCAGTCTTCCTGCGCGATCCCGACCACAAGGTGCCGTTCCGCATCGCCTATGAGGGCACGGACAGCCGCTACCTGACCGGCGCCGATTTCGATCCGGAGAGTATCCAGGTGCTCGGCGACGAAGTCTGGATCGGCGAGGAGTTCGGCCCCTACATCGTCCGCGCCACGCTCGACGGCCGCGTGCTCGCCGTCTATCCGACGATGCTCGACGGCGAGGTCCTGCGCGGACCCGACACGCCGGGCGTCGTCGTTCCCGCCGTTCCCGGCAAGGATTTCCGCGTGCAGCGTTCCGGCGGCTATGAGGGCATGGCCCTGCAGCCGAAGACCAACCTGCTCTGGGCGATGCTCGAGAAGCCGCTGCTCGGCGAGGACGGCAAGCCGGAGGGCGACTTCCTCCGTGTCATGACCTTCGACACCGGCAAGGGCGCCTGGACGGGCGACAGCTACCGCTTCCGCCTCGCCGAGGGCGCGACCGCGATCGGCGACTTCAACTTCATCGACGACACGCGCGCACTGGTGATCGAGCGCGACAATGGCGAGGGTGATCCGAGCCTCGCCTGCAAGACCGACGACAAGTCGGCCTGCTATCCGATCCCGGCCAAGGTCAAGAACATCGTCCTGGTCGACACCGCCAGCATCGACAAGGACGGCGCCATCCGCCGCATCGCCCAGATCGACCTGATGAAGATCGCCGATCCGGACGGCAAGGCGATCGTCAAGACCGCCGCCGACCGCGACCTCACGGGCATCTTCACCTTCCCGTTCTTCACCATCGAGGACGTGATGCTCTACGACGACAAGCACATCCTGGTCGCGAACGACAACAACCTGCCGTTCTCGGGCGGTCGCGAGATCGGCAAGGCCGCCGACAACGAGTTCATCCTGCTCGACGTCGCAGATTTCCTCGCCGCCAAGTAAGGCAAGCAGCTGGAGGGCAGGGCGGCTTTGTCGCCTTGCCCGCAGCAATTGAAGGGGCGCGTCCGGTTTAGCCGGGCGCGCCTTTTTCATGAGGCGGGATCGCGGCCGTGGACATAGGCGTCGAGGCCGGCGACGAGGTGGTCGAAGACGAGGCGCATGCGCCGCACCGACCTGAGATCCTCATGCATGGCGACCCAGCATTCGAGCGGATAGGCGAGTTCCTCCGGCACCAGACGGACGAGATCGGGATCCCGCGCCGCGAGCGGGCTCTGGCAGCCGCCGATGCCGAGGCCGGCGCGGATCGCGGCGAGCTGCGTCGTGTCGCTGTCGGTGCGCAGGCTGAACATCTCGCGCGAGAGCGGCAGGCCCAGCGCCCGCAGCGCCCGGATGGCGGGTGAATCGCGGTCGTAGCCGATCAGCGTATGGCCGGTCATTTCCGCCAGGGTCCGCGGCGTGCCGCGTCGCGCCAGATAGTTGCGGTGGGCATGCAGGCCGATGTCGATCGTGCCGATCCGCCGCGCCAGCAGCGCGCCCTGGGTCGGCCGGACATTGCGCACGGCGATGTCGGCCTCCCGTCGCAGCAGGTCCTCGTTGCGGTTGGAAACCACCAGCTCGATGGCGATCTGCGGATGCCGCTCCATGAAGGGCGCGAGGATCCCCGGCAGGATCTCGGTGCCGACCACCTCGCTCGCGGTCAGCCGCACCGTGCCTCGATCTTCCTTCGCTTCCGCCGACGCTGCGCGCACCAAAGTCTCGGCCGCCGCCGCCATCGTCTCGGCATGCGGCGCCAGCTCGAGCGCCGCCTCGGTCGGGGCCAGGCCGGCGCGCGACCGGGTGAAGAGCACCACGCCGAGCGCCAGTTCCAGTTCGTCGATGTGGCGGCCGACGGTCGGCTGGGTCAGGCGCAGATGGCGCGCGGCGCCGGAAAGGCTGCCGTCGCCGAGCACGGCGAGAAACGAGCGGAGATGATCCCAGGATGGCGTCATAATACAAGAATGAATGACAGCTATCCGAAGTTCAACAATTCCGCATGACGCCATCCGGCGCCATCCTGTCATTATCAACGTAGGAAACAGGGATCGGGATCATGACGGAAAACAGGATCGCACTGGTCGTCGGCGCGACCGGCGGCATCGGCGGCGCGGTGGCCCGCGCGCTGGTCGACCGGGGCTGGACGGTGCGCGGCCTCAACCGGCAGCCGGAGGCGGCGGCGCTGAAGCCGGGCGGCGAGGGCATTCAATGGGTTAAGGGCGACGCCATGAACGCCGAGGATGTCATCGCGGCGGCCAAGGGCGCCTCGATCGTCTTCCACGGCGCCAATCCGCCGGGATACCGGAACTGGCAGGGGCTGGCGCTGCCGATGCTCGAAAGCACGATCGCGGCGGCGAAGGCCGCGGGGGCGCGCATCGTCTTTCCCGGCACCATCTACAATTTTGGGCCCGACGCGCTGCCTTTGGTCGACGAGCAGTCTCTGCAGCGGCCGACGACGCGGAAGGGAAAAATCCGCGTCGCCATGGAAGCGCGGCTGCGCGAGACGGCGGCGGCGGGAACGCCGGTGCTGATCGTCCGCGCCGGCGACTTCTTCGGCCCCGTCGCCGGCAACAACTGGTTCGGCGCCGGCATCGTCAAGGCGGGCAAGCCGGTGACGCGGATCTCCTATCCCGGCCGCCCCGATGTCGGGCATGACTGGGCCTATCTGCCGGATCTCGCCGAGACCTTCCTGCGGCTGATCGAGCGCGCGGACGAGCTGGCGCCGTTCGAGGTCTTCCATTTCCGCGGCCACTACTTTGATCGCGGCATCGCCATCGCCGAGGCCGTGCGGACGGCGATCGGCCGGCCGGACATGAAGATCCGCCGTTTTCCCTGGTTCGCGATCTATCTCGCGGCGCCCTTCGTCGAGATGTTCCGCGAGCTGATCGAGGTGCGTTATCTCTGGACCGAGCGGTTGGAGCTCGACAATCGCAAGCTCGTCCGCTTTTTGGGCGCCGAGCCGCATACGCCGCTGATCGAGGCGTTGACGGAGGCGCTTCGCGGCATGGGCTGCATGCCGGTCGCGCTGCCTCGGCCGGTCGGCACCGGCTTCGCGGTCCGCTGATCGCGCTCAGGGGCTGGCGGGATGTCTCGACGCGAACCCGACTTCGCGTGCGAGCGCTCTAGAGACTGCCGCTGGCGTGCTGCAGGGCGCGGATGCGGTCGGCGAGGCTGGTCGGGGCCGGCTCTTCCGGCGGCGGCGGCAATTCCGTCACCAGGCTCGGCCCGTCGCCGCGCTCGGCCGCCAGGCGGGCGACGGCGGCGCCGAACTCGATCAGCTTGCCGCGCAGCAGCGCCGTCTCCTCGGCGCTTGCCGTGCCGGAGGTCTGCTTCAGCGTTTCGATGTCGCTCGCGAGCTGCGTATTTTTGGCTTCGAGCGCCGCGATCTGCCTGGCGAGCCCGATCTTCTCTTCCTGGATGGCGATCGCGCCCATCTCGGCCGCTTCCGCCTCGACCAGCCGCAGCGAAAGGTCCTCGATGCGGGCATGCGCGTCGTTCAGGTCGGCCTCGCGCTTCTTCAGCTCGGCGAGCGCTGCGTCGACCGCCGCCTTGGTCTCGTTCTCGCGGCCGCTTTGCTCTTCGCTCATATGGCGCTGGATCGCCAGATTGGCCTTCAGCGTCGACATTTCGCTTTCGATGTCGGCGCTGGCGACCTCGCTCCCCGTCGAAGCGATCTTCATCGCCGCCAGCGTGTCGCGCAGATTGTCGAGCTCCGTGTCGCGGGCGATGATCTCGAGGCGCTGGGCCTCGCGCTCCGAGGCGAGATCGCGGATCGCTTCCTCCGCCGCCGCCAGATTGGAGCGGATGGTGACGAGGCTCTGTT
This sequence comes from Kaistia sp. SLG-1, assembly GCF_059699055.1. Classification (NCBI taxonomy): domain Bacteria; kingdom Pseudomonadati; phylum Pseudomonadota; class Alphaproteobacteria; order Hyphomicrobiales; family Kaistiaceae; genus Kaistia; species Kaistia sp. SLG-1. The sequence goes on along the minus strand of NZ_AP048544.1, from coordinate 4,360,822 downwards.
CGGTCGTGGCGCGCTCGGCCGTGCTCGCGGCGAGCGCCAGGTCGGATTCGGCCAGCCGCGTCTCCAGCTCGACCCGGCGCGTCTCCAGCCCGACGATGTCGTCGGCCGAGAGCGAACCCTGCGCGGTCAGGTGGGTGATCACCTCGCGCTTGCGGTTGATGTCGATGAACTGCTCGGCGACCTGCGCCTTCAGCCGTCCGATCGTCTGGTTCAGGGTGCTGATCGAGAGGGCGAAGCCGGCGCGGATCTGGTCCTTCTCGGCCTGGATCTCGGCGCGCGTCATCGGCAGCGTGCGTTCCATGTCGCGACGCGACAGCCGCAGCGCGCGGCGCCAGAGCGGGGGGCCGAGCACCAGGGCGACGATCCCCGCCGACAGGAAGCCGAGAGCGAAATACATCACTGCTTCGATCAACGCATCGTCTCCGGAATCTCAACCACGCCCGAGGAAAGCCCGGCGAGGCTCGTCCCGCAGACATCGGCTCTTCGGCGCTACCATGCGCGCATCCTCCTAATGACATCGGAAGAAGGCGCGAGTCCAGCAACAACCGTGTGCGCGCGGTCTGCCAGGCTCGTTCTAGCGCTTGTGTTGCCGCGACGCCGTGACATGGATCACAGGCGGACTATTTGCGGATCAGAACGGGTTCCAGGTCTGGCGGTCGGTGAACTTCAGGTAGCCGACATTGAAGCCGAGGCGGGCGCCGAGGCCCGAGACAATCGGCACGATGAAGACGTTGTCGCGCGAGAGCACCGTCATGCCGACGCCGCCGACCAGATAGGCCGAGCCGTTGACGCCGCCGAAGCGGTCGTAGATCGCGCTGATCGAGGGGAGATTGTAGACGAGCATCATGACGCGCGAGCCGTCGCCGCCGATGTCCCAGCCGAGCGAGGGGCCCTGGAAGAACACTTGATGCTGGCCGGCATTCTTGGTGTAGAGCGTGCCGTTGCCGTAGCGCAGGCCGGCGAACAGCGCTCCTGAGCCCTGTTCGCCGAGAATGTAGCCGTTCGGCAGGCCGTATTTCGAGACGGCGTGTTCGACCACCGAGGCGAGACTGCCCGACACCTCGCCGAAGAACTTGTGGCCGGTATTGACCAGCTCGTCTGAGGAATAGCTGTCGGGGCTCTGGGCGAGGGCAGGCCGGAGCGCGAGGATTGGCGCGGCCAGCGCGATCAGCGCGAGGAAGAACGTAAGACGCAGGCTGCGAAACATCTCGGACGGCTCCTTGTCGGTCGTGGCGGCATTGATGGCAGGGACCCGACCCCGTCGGGTGGAAACCGGCGCTGCGCGTGCGAATCACCGATAGCATGGAAATCAATGTAGGCGGCATCGGGGCATCTCCGCCGCGCGCTCCCGCCGGGGTCAACCGGCCGGCGGTTGGCAGCGTCTGCGGGGCGGTGTATCCCCGAAGCGCCCCTCCGAATGGGCTGATTCGTGCCGGAACAAGGGAAAGACGCGTCATGACCAATGAGATCGAACTCGAAGCCCTCGATCTCGCGGCGCTGCTCTGCAGTCGCGTCTGCCACGACATCATTTCCCCGGTCGGCGCGATCAACAACGGCCTCGAGGTTCTCGACGAAGAGACCAGCGAGGAGATGAAGAGCTTCGCCTTCGACCTGATCCGCAAGAGCGCGCGCCAGGCTTCCGCCAAGCTGCAATTCGCCCGCCTCGCCTTCGGCGCCGCCGGCTCCGCCGGCGCCGAGATCGACATCGGCGACGCCGAGAAGGTGGCGCGCGGCTACATGGAAGGCGAGAAGGCCGCGTTCGAATGGACCGCGCCGCGCGCGCTGATGCCGAAGAACCAGGTCAAGCTGATCCTCAACCTGGTGCTGATGGCGGTGGCGGCCGTGCCGCGCGGCGGCCTGATCAAGGTGACGATCACCGGCGAACCGGCCAAGCCGGACGTCATCTTCCACTGCTCGGGTCCGAGCGCCCGCATCCCGGCCGCGTTCGAAAAGCTCATTCCCGGCGCGATCGTCGACGTCAACATCGATGCGCATGCCGTGCAGCCCTATTATGCCGGCCTCTTGGCGCGTACCTGCGGCATGACGGTCGCCGCCGTCCTGGACGGCACCGACGTGATCATCACGGCGCGTTCGACGGCCGAGGAGCCGGTCGCAGAGGCGGCGGCGGAAGCGGAGGCTGTCGAAGCCAAGGCCGATCTGGCGGAAGCCGAGGCGCCGGCATCGACCGAGGCGTGAGCCTCGCCTAGCTCGATTTCGCGATCTTCCTGAGAATTCCAGACCGCGCCGATCCCCGATCGGCGCGGTTTTTGTTTGTCCGCCGGGGAGGGCGCGTTTCCACGAGAGCTCCATGGCCGGGATCCGGACACAAAAAACCCCGCCGCAGCGGGGTTTCAGTCTGAGCCGGGGGAGGGACCGGCTATGCGCTTGCGCGCATCTCGGCTTCATCGGGCTCGCGCAACACGTAGCCGCGTCCCCAGACGGTCTCGATGTAGTTGAGGCCGTTGGTGGCGGTCGCCAGCTTCTTGCGCAGCTTGCAGATGAACACGTCGATGATCTTCAGCTCGGGCTCGTCCATGCCGCCATAGAGATGGTTCAGGAACATCTCCTTGGTCAGCGTCGTGCCCTTGCGGAGCGAGAGCAGCTCCAGCATCTGGTATTCCTTGCCCGTCAGATGCACGCGGCTGCCATGCACTTCGACCGTCTTGGTGTCGAGATTGACGGTCAGCTCGCCGGTGATGATGACCGACTGGGCGTGGCCCTTCGAGCGGCGCACGATCGCATGGATGCGCGCAACGAGCTCGTCCTTGTGGAAGGGCTTGGTCATGTAGTCGTCGGCGCCGAAGCCGAGACCGCGCACCTTGTCCTCGATGCCGGCGAGGCCGGAGAGGATCAGGATCGGCGTCTTGACCTTGGCAACCCGCAGCGACCGGAGAACCTCGTATCCCGACATGTCGGGCAGGTTCAGGTCGAGCAGGATGATGTCGTAGTCGTAGAGCTTGCCGAGATCGACACCCTCTTCGCCGAGATCCGTCGTGTAGACGTTAAAATTCTCGGACTTGAGCATCAACTCGATGCTCTGCGCAGTGGCGCTGTCGTCCTCGATCAGCAGAACTCGCATACCAATCCCCTCAATTGCCTATCCTGGGCTTGGCGCTCCGGCCTCGAAAACCGGTGCTTGGAAAACGGCTCACCCCGATTCGAAGGCTAACGCTTAATGGTTAACAAATTCTGATTCGTGCTCACAAGGGGTTCAGGCGATTTATTCGGAAATCGCCTGACGTCTTTGAGATTCCGAACGATTTGGTGTGGATTGCACCATTTCATTCAATTGCACGAAATCCGGTAACCAATTGGTCGGACTCACGGAATTAGGATGAAGGCACCGCAGGACGGGTTTACCCGCCCTTAAGCCCTCCTGCGCCATGATTAACGCGAGACGTAAATGAAAGGTTAGCGCGAGGTCCGTGGCTTAAGGTTTTGACAAGTCTGATGGCCATTTGGCAGCGACATTGGGGAAAACTCCCCATCCGGCGCTGCCGGCGTCGCAGCGCGCCCGCGTCTCAGTGTTCAGGGAGTAACGAGTATGAAGTCGCGTGAGAGCCTCATTCGGCTGAAGCGGTTCCAGGCCGACGAAAAGCGCCGGCAGGTCAACCAGATCCAGACGATGGTCGCCGAGTTCGAGCGCATGGCGCGCGATCTCGAGGACCAGATCAATGTCGAGCAGGAGCGGGCCGGCATCCGCGATACCTCCCATTTCGCCTATCCGACCTTCGCCAAGGCGGCGATGCAGCGGCGCGACAATCTCCGCGCCTCCGCCCAGGATCTCGAGAGCCAGCTCGCGGCCGCCCAGGAAGGGCTCGACCTCGCCCTCGACGAACTGAAGAAGGTCGAGCTGATGGTGGTCCGCGACCAGGACCGCGAGCGCAGCGCCGCGACCCCCGGCCAGCGCCCGCCCGCGCCGGATCTCGCCGCCCGCCGCGCCAACCGCTCGTCCGCCGCCGAACGCCGCTCCTGGTAGCGTTCCGTTAACCCTCGGGCGTCGACGCCTCAGTCCGGCGAGGCCGGATCGATCAACGCGACATGCGGGCCTGCCGTTCGCGGCAGGTGACCGTCGAGGCGCGGATCGGTCGACACCTCGATCGCGAACTTGAACGGCGTGAAGCCGGATCGCCTGTAGAAGCGCAGGGCGGCCGGATGGTCGAACGAGCAGGTGTGGAGCCAGACGCGCTCCGTTCCCCCGCTCCAGGCCGCGGCAAGCGCCGCATGCATCAATTGGCGCGCCGCGCCGGTGCCCGTCGCCTCCGGCACCACCCCGAACATCGCGATCTCGACATCAGCCGGGCCGCCTTCGCCGCGATGCAGCTCGGCGAGGCCGATCGGCTCGCCGTCCTGCTCGAGGAAATGGATCTCGGTCGTCGGCCTGGCGAGAACAGCCGCCAGCGCGTCGTCGCTCATGACGGCGCGGGAAAACCACAGCCAGTCCGTGCCGATGCGGGCATAGAGCTTTCGGTAGGCGGCGAGGTCCGGCTTTTCGACATGGCGCACCGTGCGGCCGCTCGCCGTTTCCCCTTCGGTCCCAAGGGCGGGGCGGGCGCTCATCTCCAGATAGGTGACGACATTGGCGATCCGGCCCGGCGGCAGGTCGGTATAGCCGTCGAGGTCGAGCGCGATCGTCTCGCTCATTCCGTGATTTCCCGGTCGAGCAGGTAGCGCGCGGCGGCGATCATCGTCGGCCGGATGTTCGCACGTGCTGCGAAAACGAGAAGCAGCGACTCGTTCTCGAGGAAGAATTCCAGCACGCCGGAGAGAAATCCGGGGTCGCTCGCCGCGTCGCGCAGCGTCTCCGGTCCGAGCCCGACGAGCGCCAGGAAGCGGCCCAGCTCCTCGGGTTCGGACGCGAGGAACGCCAGCGCCTCAATCGCCAGCCGCTCTGCGCCCTCGAGGTCGAGCGGCGGCTCCTTCTGCCGGATCATGCATTTGCCTTTCCGAAACGAATCTTCGCTAATTTCAACTTCGATACCATCTAGTAGACGCCGTCGACGGGATCGAGGGCTGCAAGAAGGGCCGAATGGCAAAGACCGTTCTCGTGGTGGAAGACAACGAGCTCAACATGAAGCTCTTCCACGACCTGCTCGAAGCGCATGGCTACAACATCATCCAGACCCGCAACGGACTGGAAGCGCTGGAGCTCGCCCGCACGTACCGCCCCGACCTGATCCTGATGGACATCCAGCTGCCGGAGGTTTCCGGCCTGGAAGTGACGAAATGGATCAAGGAGGATGACGAGCTGCGCGCCATCCCGATCATCGCCGTCACCGCCTTCGCCATGAAGGGCGACGAGGAACGCATCCGCCAGGGCGGCTGCGAGGCCTACCTCTCCAAGCCGATCTCGATCGGCAAGTTCATCGAGACGGTAAAGACCTATATCGGCGACAATTGAGGTATCGGCCCTGCTGAGGCGCGCGTCCTTCAACTCTCCCATGGGAGAGGTCGGAGCGAAGCTCCGGGTGAGGGGTTGCGGCCTCTCTGGATGGGGCTGAACCCCTCACCCGCCGGCCTTCGGCCGTCGACCTCTCCCCATGGGAGAGGTGAAGAAGGCGCATCCGCCTGCTCCTCGACGTAGAGCTGCCCGGTCATCCCGCCTCCGCCGTCATCCCTGCGAAAGCAGGGATCCATGCGGCAGATTCTCGAAATTCGTCGTCCTGGCGCCTTCGCCGTGAGGCAAGCCCTGATTCCGTCGTGCGTCGTCCCGATGGATCCCTGCTTTCGCAGGGATGACGACGAGCGTGGGGCGGCTGCAGAGCGAACGCGGCGCCCGCTCGCAGCAGACCCGCGAGCATCCGCCCAACAAAAAAGGCGCCGAAGCGGCGCCTTTTTCGAAACGGTCGAAGCCGATCTTACTTGATCTTGGCTTCGCGGAACTCGACGTGCTTGCGCGCGACCGGGTCGTACTTCTTGGCCGAGAACTTCTCGGTCATGGTGCGCGAGTTCTTCTTCGTGACGTAGAAGAAGCCGGTGTCAGCGGAGCTCACGAGCTTGATCTTGATCGTGGTGGCCTTGGCCATGGTCAAACCTCAAAATTGTTGCGCGCAGCGTAGCAAGAACTGGCCCGGCGCCTTTGTGCGCGCACACTACGGATTCAGGATCGAAAGTCAAGGAAGGTTCTGCGCCCGGCGCGCTCGTCCCATGCGAATGATCAGCATCAGGAGGTAGGCGCCGAAGAACAGGCCCAGCCCGGCGGCGAAACCGTGCGGATTCCAGATGTCCATGGCGACGCCGAGCGTCGCCGGGCCGACCAGCCCGCCGAGCGAGTAGCAGAACACGAAGGCGGCGTTGGCGGCGGCGAGATCGGAGCCGCGGAAACGCGAGCCGAGATGGGCAAGGCCGACCGTATAGAGCGAGCCGATGACGCCGCCCCAGATCGCGAGCGCGATCATCAGCGGCCAGAACGAGGCGGCCACCAGCGGCAGGATCGCCGCGCCGACGATGCCGAAGGCGGCGATGATCATCAGCAGCGTCCGGCGGTTCATCCGGTCCGACAGCATGCCCATCGGCATCTGCAGCAGGATGTTGCCGATGGTGACGCCGATGCCGAGTAGGATCACCATTTCCCGCGTATGGCCGACGCGCTGGCCATAGATCGGCAGCAGCGAGAAGGCGCCCGTCTCGATCGTGCCGAAGAGCAGGGCGGCGCCGGTCGCGGCAGGCGCCAGGAACAGGAAACGGCCGAAGGAATGCTTCTCGCGGCGGTCGAGCTTGGGCGCGACGCGGAGGCCGCAGAGCACCGGAATGATGCCGAGCGTCAGGACGACGGATCCGAGCGCGAAGGGGAACAGGCCCTGCGTGCCGGTCAGCGACAGAATCACCGGGCCGAGCGCGAAGCCGCCGGAAAGCACCGAGGCGTAGACGCCCATGACGACGCCGCGCCGCGCCGGCGGCGCCGCCGAACTGATCCAGAACTCGGACAGCACGAAGGTGATGGTGACGGCGGCGCCGGCGACGAGGCGCAGCACGAACCAGACCCAGAAAGGCGAGAGGAAGAAGAGCGGCAGCGTCGCGGCCAGGACGAGGATCGCCAGCGCCAAAAGCTGCGCCGTGCCGATTCGCGCCGCGAGCTTCGAGACGAAGGGGGTGATGGCGATCGCGGCCAGGCCCCAGGTGGCGGTGTTGAGGCCGATCCAGGTCGAGGAGATGCCCCGGTCTTCGAGTGTCAGCGCCAAGAGCGGCAGCGTGATCGAGAAGCCGAGGCCGACGGCTGCGACCGATCCGATGGCGGCGACGAGGCCGATCATGCCACCGCCATCGGTCCGTCGCTCGGGTGCCATGGTCATGTATTCGCCTCGGAGACTGGAATGCGGAGACTTTGGATGCGGTGCATCATGAAGGACGCGCCGTTCTAGACGCTGCCCGCAGCGGGGTCGAGAGGGGTGTCTACCGGTTGTCGGGCGGACGCGGCGCCAGGCCGTGCTCGTCCGGGTCGCCTTCCGGATCGAAGCCGTGCATGTACATCGCCCATTGCAGGCCGACCACCGATCCCTTGATCGGCCGCAGCAATCCGAGCGTGAGGATCGCCGTCAGCGGCAGCCAGATCGCCAGATGCGTCGCGTTGGAGAGATGCCAGGCCATCTCGACGATCAGCATCAGCGGCACGATGATGTGGGCGACGATGGTGATGGTGAAATAGGGCGGGGCGTCATCGGCGCGCTGGTGCGACAGGTCCTCGCCGCAGGCGGCGCAGGTATCGACGACGGTCAGGTAGCCGTTGAAGAGGCGGCCCTGACCACAGGCCGGGCAACGGCACAGGAAGCCGCGGGTCATGGCCTGCGCCAACGGACGCTTGGGCCGGGCCGTCGCCGCCGCGCTGCTGATCCACTCGTTCATCCGCTTCTCCTCGTCGCGGTTGATATCGCGACTGCGTCCCGGGGTACAAGCCGACGCGGCAATCCACCGCGTCGGCGGGGCGACGGCGAGGCAATGGCGAGAGAGCGGCGGGGGAACGGATTGTCATTTGCGCGGCGGGGCGGCAGAGATGGGCGGACGGCGGATCGGCATCCGCGCGGCGGCGGATCGGCGCGACAAAAGTCGGCGGAACGGGCCCGGCGGCCTTGTCGCCCGGGACGACTCTCAATATAGGGATCGCTTCAAATGAACGCGCTCAAATCAAGTCCCGCCGCAGTGTTCGCGCATCGCCACCTGCTAGGCATCGAAGGTCTCCTGCCCGAGGAGATCATCGCCCTTCTCGACCTCGCCGAACAGGCCGTCGAAGTCAGCCGACAGGTCGAGAAGAAAAAATCCGTCCTGCGCGGACGCACCCAGATCAACCTGTTCTTCGAGGCCTCGACGCGGACGCAGTCCTCGTTCGAGCTGGCCGGAAAGCGCCTCGGCGCCGACGTCATGAACATGTCGGTCGGTTCGTCCTCGGTGAAGAAGGGCGAGACGCTCATCGACACCGCGATGACGCTGAACGCGATGAACCCGGACATACTGGTCGTCCGCCATCACGCCGCCGGCGCTGTGCACCTGCTCGCGCAGAAGGTCGGCTGCTCGGTCATCAACGCCGGCGACGGCGCGCATGAGCACCCGACCCAGGCGCTGCTCGACGCGCTGACGATCCGCCGCCACAAGGGCCCGATCCACGACCTCACGGTCGCGATCTGCGGCGACATCCTGCATTCGCGCGTCGCCCGCTCGAACATCATGCTTTTGAACGCGCTCGGCGCGCGGGTCCGCTGCATCGGGCCGTCGACGCTGCTGCCGAAGGGCCTCGACCGCCTCGGCGTCGAGATCTTCACCGACATGCGCAAGGGCCTCGTCGACGCCGACATCGTCATGATGCTGCGCCTGCAGCGCGAGCGCATGGACGGCTCCTTCGTGCCGTCAGTGCGCGAGTATTTCCACTTCTTCGGCCTCGATGCCGAAAAGCTCGCCATCGCCAGGCCCGACGCGCTGGTGATGCATCCGGGCCCGATGAACCGGGGCGTCGAGATCGACTCGGCCATCGCCGATGGTCCGCAGAGCCTGATCCGCGACCAGGTCGAGATGGGCGTCGCCGTGCGCATGGCGGTGCTCGAAGCCCTGGCCCAGAACCTTCCGAACGGATGAGGGCGACATGAACGCCGAGCGCCTGAACCCGACCGAGCGTCCGCTCGTCCTCAAGAATGTCCGCGTCATCGATCCCTCGCGCAATCTCGACGCCCGGGGCAGCGTTGTCGTCGCCGACGGCGTGATCGTCGCTGCCGGGCCGGAAGCCGATGGCGTGGCGCTGCCGGATGACGCCGAGATCCTCGATTGCCGCGGCGCCGTCGTGATGCCGGGCTTGGTCGACATGCGCGTCTTCGTCGGCGAGCCCGGCGCCGAGCATCGCGAGACCTTCGCCTCGGCCGGCCAGGCGGCCGCCGCCGGCGGCGTCACCACCATGATCACCATGCCGGACACCGATCCGGTGATCGACGACGTGGCGCTGGTCGACTACATCGCCCGCCGCACCCGCGACACGACGCTGGTGCGCGTGCTGCCGATGGCCGCCGTCACCAAGGGTCTCAAGGGCCGCGAGATGACCGAGTTCGGCCTCCTGCGCGAAGCGGGCGCGGTCGGCTTCACCGAGGGCCGCCACTCGATCACCAACGCGCTGGTGCTGCGCCGGGCGCTGACCTATGCGCGCGATTTCGGCGCGCTGATCATGCATCATCCGGCCGATCCCGACCTGACCGGCTCGGGCGTGATGAACGAGGGAGAGACGGCGACGCGCCTCGGCCTTTCGGGCATTCCGAAGGAAGCCGAGATCATCATGCTGGAGCGCGACGTCCGCCTCGCGGCGCTGACGCGCGGCCGCTATCACGCGGCGCAGATCTCCTGCGCGGAATCGCTCGAGATCATCCGCCGCGCCAAGAAGGCGGGCCTCGCCGTCTCCTGCGGCGTCTCGGCCACGCATCTGGCGCTGAACGAGCTCGACATCGGGCCGTACCGCACCTTCTTCCGCCTATCGCCGCCGCTCCGTTCGGAGGACGACCGCCTGGCGATGATCGAGGGCGTCGCGGACGGCACGATCGACGTCATCGTCTCCAGCCACGATCCGCAGGATGTCGACACCAAGCGCCATCCCTTCGCGGAAGCGGAGGACGGCGCCGTCGGGCTCGAGACGCTGCTCGCCGTGGCGCTGCGTCTCGTCAACAATGGCGAGGTCGACCTTCTGACCGTCGCCCGCGCGCTCTCGACCCGGCCGGCCGACCTGCTCGGGCTTCCCGGCGGACGGCTGACGCCGGGCGCTCCGGCCGATCTCATCCTCGTCGACCCGACCATGCCGTGGGTCTGCGACGGCGAGAAGCTGCGCTCGCGCTCGAAGAACACGCCGTTCGAGGGCGCCCGCTTCGAGGGCCGCGTGCTCCGGACAATCGTTGCGGGCCGCACCGTCTACGCATACGCTGCCGACTGACGGGGGCGTCCGCGACGCCGGCCACAGCGATGCCGGCGTTCGCGCATTTGATTTGAGTTCGGGGGAATGACCATGCCGCAGCCAATCGGCTGGGATCTCAGCGCGCCGCTCATCCTGGCGGCGCTCGTCCTCGGCTATCTGCTCGGGTCGATCCCGTTCGGGCTGATCCTGACGCGCTTCGCCGGCCTCGGCGATGTCCGCGCCATCGGCTCCGGCAATATCGGCGCCACCAATGTGCTCAGGACCGGCAACAAGAAGCTCGCCGCCGCGACGCTGGTCGGCGATGCGCTGAAGGGCACCGTCGCGGTGCTGCTGGCCGGCCATTTCTGGGGCCCGGAAGCGGCGATCCTCGCCGGTCTCGGCGCCTTCCTCGGCCACGTCTTCCCGGTCTGGCTCGGTTTCAAGGGCGGCAAGGGCGTCGCCACCTATCTCGGCGTGCTGATCGGCCTCGCCTGGCCGATGGCGCTGCTCTTCGCCGTCGTCTGGCTCGCCGTCGCCTATCTGAGCCGCTATTCGTCGCTGGCGGCCCTGATCGCCAGCGCCGTGGTGCCGCTCACGCTTCTCGCCGTCGGCGATTATCCGAAGGCGCTGCTCTTCGCCGTGCTGGCGGTGATCCTGTTCCTCAAGCACCGGCCGAACATCGCCCGGCTGCTATCCGGCAGCGAAAGCCGGATCGGCCAGAAGGGCTGAGGCGATGGAGCGCGGGGCGAAGGATCTTCCCCGCGCCGACCGCCGGAACGACGCGCCGCGCCTCTCCGATGACGAGCGGCTGGCCTGGCTCCGCCTGATCCGCAGCGAGAATGTCGGCCCGGTGACGTTTCGCGGCCTGATTGAGCATTTCGGCAGCGCCGAGCGCGCGATCGCCGGCCTGCCCGAGCTTGCCGCCCGCAGCGGCCGCCGCATCCGCATCGCCGGCGTCAACGAGGCCGAGCGCGAGATCGCGGCGCTCGCCCGCCTCGGTGGCCAGTTCCTCGCCATCCGGGAGCCCGGCTACCCCGCCTGGCTACGCGAGATCGACGCGCCGCCGCCGCTCGTCGCCATTCGCGGCGATCCGGCCGTGTTCGCGCGTCCGGCGATCGCCGTCGTCGGCGCCCGCAATGCCTCCGTCGCCGGCCGTCGCATGGCGCAGATCCTGGCGCGCAACCTCGGCGAGGCGGGGCATGTCGTCGTCTCGGGGCTGGCGCGCGGCATCGACGCGGCGGCGCATGAGGCGGCGCTGGCATCCGGCACGATCGCCGTCTTCGCCGGCGGGCTCGACCGGCTCTATCCGCCCGAGAACGCGGCGCTCGCCGACCGCATCCTGGCGTCCGGGGGCGCGCATCTTACGGAGATGCCGCTCGGCTGGGAGCCGCGCGCACGGGATTTCCCGCGGCGGAACCGCCTCGTTTCCGGCATCGCCGCTGGTGTCGTCGTCGTCGAGGCGGCGGAGCGTTCGGGATCGCTGATCACGGCGCGGCTCGCCGGCGAGCAGGGCAGGGTGGTGTTCGCCGTGCCGGGATCGCCGCTCGACCCGCGCGCCGCCGGCGCCAACCGGCTGATCAAGCAGGGCGCCCATCTGGTGACCGGCGTCGCCGACATCCTCGACATCCTCGCGCCGATGCTCGAGCGCGACGCTGCGGCGGCGAACTGGCCGGACACCGCGCCGGAAGTCTCGGGGCTCGGCGAGCGCGAGGATCCGAGCGAAAGGGATCGCGACGTGCTGATCGAGGCGCTGGGGCCGGTGCCGACCGAGATCGACGCGCTGATTCGATGGACCGGGCTTCCGGCGGGAACGGTGCACGTCCTGCTTCTGGAGCTCGATCTCGGAGGGCGGATCGAGCGGCATGCCGGGCAGCGCGTGTCGCTATTGGATTAGGAATCGTCCGGGGAGGGATAGAGCCCATCCGCATCGGCCAGGACCTTGGCCGTGGTCTCGGTGCGCAGGGAGCGGTGCGTGGACCGGGCTTCTTCTTCGGCGACGGAGAGGAGATAGGCGAGAACGGGGAGGTCTGCGTTGGTGGCGATGGCCCGGAGGTCTTTCGCCATATCGGCCACATAGCCGGAAACGGAGCGCTGCACCGTTTCGATCGGTTCGGTCCGCGCCATCCCCGCAACGCTTGCATCATCAAACGGCAATGCCATATTCCGTCACCTCGGATGGTGGTTGGCTTCCATAATTCTAATATAATTCCAATCTTGAATTATAGGCAATCTGACTGGTTGCGCAGTTGCCAAACGAGCCATTCATTGACAGGCAAGGTGCTTTCCGGGATTGTCCAGCCCGACTGCGCCCACCCTCGTGGGATCGGCGGATGGACCGCCTTGCTCCAATTTCCCGCCGGAACGGGCCCTTGCCCGTTCGGCCTTTTCGTAAATGGCATTGATGAATCTCGTCATCGTGGAATCGCCTGCCAAGGCGAAAACGATCAACAAGTACCTCGGCTCCGACTATCAGGTCGTGGCTTCCTACGGCCATGTCCGCGACCTGCCGTCGAAAGACGGCTCGGTGCTGCCGGACGAGGACTTTGCCATGAGCTGGGAGGCGGACCCGAAGTCCGCCAAGCGCCTCGTCGACATGGCCGCCGCCGCCAAGGCCGCCGACCGCATCATCCTCGCAACCGACCCGGATCGCGAAGGAGAGGCGATCTCGTGGCACGTGCTCGAGGTCCTGAAGCAGAAGCGGGCGATCAAGGACAAGCCGGTCGAGCGCGTCGTCTTCAACGCCATCACCAAGCAGGCCGTCCTCGACGCGATGAAGAATCCGCGCCCGATCGACGAGGCCCTGGTCGATGCCTATCTGGCGCGCCGGGCGCTCGACTATCTGGTCGGCTTCACCCTGTCGCCGGTGCTGTGGCGCAAGCTGCCGGGCGCCCGCTCGGCCGGTCGCGTCCAGTCGGTGGCGCTGCGCCTCGTCTGCGACCGCGAGAACGAGATCGAGGTCTTCAAGCCCCGCGAATACTGGTCGCTGGTGGCGACGCTGGCGACGCCGCGGGGCGACGAATTCCTGGCCCGCCTCGTCGGCGCCGACGGCAAGAAGATCAGCCGCCTCGACGTCGGCACGGCCGAGGAGGCGGAAGCCTTCCGAAGCGCGCTCGACGCCGGCCGCTACACGGTCGCCGAGATCGAATCGAAGCCCGCCAAGCGCCATCCCTTCGCGCCCTTCACCACCTCGACCTTGCAGCAGGAAGCGAGCCGCAAGCTCGGCTTCGCGCCGAACCGCACCATGCAGCTGGCGCAGCGCCTGTATGAAGGCGTCGACATCGGCGGCGAGACGGTCGGTCTCATCACCTATATGCGTACCGACGGCGTCGACATGGCGCCGGAAGCGGTCGCCGCCGTGCGCGGCGTGATCGGCGAGGATTTCTCGGCCAAGCACCTGCCCGGCGCGCCGCGCAAATACCAGGTGAAGGCGAAGAACGCCCAGGAAGCGCACGAGGCGATCCGTCCGACTGATCCGAAGCGCCGTCCGCGCGAAGTCGCCCGCTATGTCGATAGCGACCAGGCCCGCCTCTACGAGCTGATCTGGAAGCGCACCGTCGCCAGCCAGATGGAATCGGCCGAGATGCAGCGCACCGCGGTCGACATTCTCGTCGACGCCGGCGGCCGCAAGATCGACCTTCGCGCCTCCGGCCAGGTGATGGTCTTCGACGGCTTCCTCGCCCTCTACAACGAGGACAAGGACGACGACGGCGACGATGACGAGGGCCGCCTGCCGCGCATGGAGAAGGGCGAGGCGCTGACCAAGAAGGCGATCGCCGCCACCCAGCATTTCACCGAGCCGCCGCCGCGCTACAGCGAGGCGACGCTGGTGAAGCGCATGGAAGAGCTCGGCATCGGCCGTCCCTCGACCTATGCGGCGACGCTCGGCGTGCTGCAGGACCGCGAATATGTGCGGATCGAGAAGAAGCGCCTCGTTCCCGAGGACAAGGGCCGCCTGGTCACGGCGTTCCTGCAGAGCTTCTTCTCGCGCTATGTCGAATATGATTTCACCGCCGATCTCGAAGAGAAGCTCGACCAGATCTCGGCCGGCGAGATCGCCTGGAAGGACGTGCTGCGCGAGTTCTGGCAGCGCTTCGCCGCCGATGTCGGCGACACCAAGGAACTGCGCGTCACGCAGGTCCTCGATGCGCTGAACGACCTGCTGGGCCCGCATATCTTCCCGGCCCGCGCCGATGGCGGCGACCCGCGCGCCTGCCCGTCCTGCGGCACCGGCCGCCTGTCGCTGAAGCTCGGCAAGTTCGGCTCCTTCATCGGCTGCTCGAACTATCCGGAATGCCGCTTCACCCGCCAGCTGGCCGCCTCGGGCGACGATGCGACGCCGGGCGAGAACGGCGAGAACGGCTCGGCGCTTGGCGCCGAGGGCTCGAAGGTGCTCGGCACCGACCCCGAGACCGGGCTCGAGGTGAGCGTGCGTACGGGCCGCTTCGGTCCCTATGTCCAGCTCGGCGAGCCCGAGGGCAAGGAGAAGCCGAAACGGGCGAGCCTGCCCAAGGGCTGGGACGCCGCGACCCTCGACCTCGAACGGGCGCTGGCGCTTCTGTCGCTGCCGCGCGAGGTCGGTGTTCATCCCGAGGACGGCAAGCCGATCCAGGCCGGCATCGGCCGCTACGGCCCGTTCCTGCTGCATGACGGCAAATACGCCAATCTCGAAAGCGTCGACGAGGTGTTCGAGGTCGGCATCAACCGCGCCGTTGCCGTCATCGCCGAGAAGAAGGCGCGCGGCGGCCGGCCGGCTCGCGCCGGCGCCGAGCCCTTGAAGACGCTGGGCGACCACCCGACATTGGGCGGGGCGGTCACTGTGCATGCGGGCAAGTACGGCCCCTATGTGAAGCACGGCGCCGTCAACGCGACCCTGCCGAAGACCTTGCCGCCCGAGACCGTATCGCTCGAGGAAGCCGTAGCCCTGATCGCCGAAAAGGCGGGCAAGGCGCCGGTGAAGAAGACGCGCGCGGCGGCGAAGCCGGCTGCCGCGAAGAAGGCTCCGGCCAAGAAGGCCGCTGCCAAGGCGTCTTCGGACGACGCGTCGGAAGATGCGCCGGCGAAGAAGGCGCCCGCCAAGAAGGCCGCGGCCAAGAAACCGGCTGCGAAGAAGACTGCCGCCAAGAAGGCGGAGACCGAGGCGGACGCCGACTAGGCGATCGCCGTGGAACCGTTCAAGGCCGGCTGTTGCCAGAAATGGCGCGGCCGGCCATTCTCGTTTCTCCCTCCGGGAGAGCCGGGGCCCCGCGTCCCGACACCCACTTTCCGAACTGGACATTATTTACTTGGCCAAGAAGCCAGACACTCCCCCCAAATCCCCCAAGGTCCGGACGCCCGGCGCGAGATCCGCGACGCGTTCCGCCGCCTTCGCCAAGGCCTCCGGCAAGCCGGTTGCCCCCGTCGCGCCGCCCGCCAACGGCATGCCCTCGCGTGAGGCGATCCTCGCCTTCATCGCCGAGAATCCCGGCAAGGCGACCAAGCGCGAGATCTCGAAACATTTCGGCATTTCCGGCGGCGCCCGCATCGCGCTGAAGCGCACGCTCAAGGAATTGAGCGAGGACGGCCTCGTCGAGAAGAACCGCAAGAAGCTGACGCGTCCGGGCGATATTCCGCCCGTCACCGTGCTGACGATCGTCGAGCGCGACGAGGACGGCGAATTCATCGCCCAGCCCGCCAACTGGGACAAGGACCACGGCGACGCGCCGCGCATCCTGATCCGCGCCAATCGCGGCAAGCCGCTGGTGCCCGCACCCGGCATCGGCGATCGCGTGCTGTCGCATGTCGATCCCGCCGATCTCGAGGCCACGGGCTATGCCCATACCGGCCGCATCATCAAGGTGATCGAGAAGCGCGCCGCCTCGATCCTCGGCGTCGTGCGCCTGACGCCGCATGGCGCGCGCATCGATCCGGTCGATCGCAAGCAACGCGAGGCGGACGTCGATCCCGACGACCTGAACGGCGCCAAGGACGGCGATCTCGTCGCCGTCGAGCCGAAGCGCGCCACGCGCTACGGCCCGCCGCGCGTGCGCGTCGTCGAGATCGTCGGCGCGATGACGAGCGAGAAGGCGGTCTCGATGATCGCCATCCATGCGCACGACATCCCCTATGTCTTCCCGCAGGCCGTGCTCGACGAGGCCGAGCGGGCGAAGCCGGCGGTCATCTCCGGCAGTCGCGAGGACTGGCGCCATGTGCCGCTGGTCACCATCGACCCGGCCGACGCCAAGGACCATGACGACGCCGTCTATGCCGAGCCGGATCCCGATCCCGAGAATCCCGGCGGCTTCCTCGTCACCGTCGCGATCGCCGATGTCGCCTGGTATGTACGGCCGAATTCGCCGCTCGACCGCGAGGCGCTGAAGCGCGGCAATTCGGTCTATTTCCCCGACCGCGTCGTGCCGATGCTGCCGGAGCGGATCTCGAATGATCTCTGCTCGCTGCGCGAGGGCGAGGATCGCCCGGCGCTGGCGGTCAAGATGCAGTTCACCGCCGAGGGCAAGAAGAAGTTCCACTGGTTCCACCGCGTCATGATGCGGTCGGCGGCGAAGCTCGCCTACAGCCAGGCGCAGGATGCCATCGACGGCCGGCCCGACGACAAGACCGGTCCGCTGCTGGAGCCGATCCTGAAGCCGCTCTGGGCCGCCTATGCCGTGATGAAGCGCGGCCGCGACAACCGCGAGCCGCTCGATCTCGACCTGCCGGAGCGCAAGGTCGTGGTCGGCGCCGACGGCGCCATCGACCGGATCGTCGTTCCCGAACGCCTCGACGCGCACAAGCTGATCGAGGAGTTCATGATCCAGGCGAACGTCGCCGCCGCCGAGACGCTGGAGCGCAAGGGCTCGCCGCTCGTCTACCGCGTGCACGACGCCCCGTCGCTGGCCAAGCTCGAGGCGCTGCGCGAGTTCCTCGCCTCGATCGAGATGAACCTGCCGAAGAGCGGCAATCTCCGGCCGAGCCACTTCAACCTGATCCTCGACCGGGTGAAGGACAGCGAGCACGCCGCCCTCGTCAACGAGGTGGTGCTGCGCTCGCAGAGCCAGGCGATCTACAGCCCGGAGAATATCGGCCATTTCGGCCTCAATCTCCGCCGCTACGCGCATTTCACCTCGCCGATCCGCCGCTATGCCGACCTGATCGTCCACCGCGCCCTGGTCCGTTCGCTGGAGCTGGGCGAGGGCGGGCTGCAGGATGGCCTGGAGAAGGATCTCGAGGCGATCGCGCAGGAGATCTCCGGCGCCGA
This sequence comes from Kaistia sp. SLG-1, assembly GCF_059699055.1. NCBI lineage: Bacteria > Pseudomonadati > Pseudomonadota > Alphaproteobacteria > Hyphomicrobiales > Kaistiaceae > Kaistia > Kaistia sp. SLG-1. The sequence continues at coordinate 4,343,234 of NZ_AP048544.1, read as the reverse complement.
GCGTCGCGCCATGGCGGCCGAGCGCGAGACGATCGACCGTCTCGTCGCGCATTGGCTGGCCGATCGCGTCGGCGCGCATTTCAACGGCCGCATCGCCGGCGTCACGCGGGCGGGCCTGTTCGTCAAGCTCGACGAGACGGGCGCCGACGGCTTCGTGCCGATCGGCTCGATCGGCTCCGACTACTACCAGTTCGACGAGGCGCGCCAGGCCGTGATCGGCTCGCGCACCGGCGAGATGTTCCGCCTCGGCGACGCGGTGGAGGTCAAGCTGGTCGAGGTTGCGCCGGTCGCAGGCGCCCTCCGCTTCGAGCTGATGTCGGACGGCAAGATGCTGCCCAAGGGCGAGCGCAAGGTGGCGGACGAGGGCGGCTTCCGCGGCCGTCGTGGCCGGCCGGGCGGCGGCTCGTTCAAGGGCAGGCCCGGGGGCAAGCGCCACTGAGCCGGGATCCCGGAAGGCCGTCGGCCTTCCGGACAGATCCGGCGGGAACGGTGAGTTTGGGATCCTGGCGTTTCCCGGGTCGTTTCTTCGGGAGGCGACGGGATCGCGGGAAATCTCATGGCCTTGAGGCAAGACACCTGCGCTTTTTGCCCCTATTAACCTTGGCGGGCCATAAGAGACGCGGGCTGAAGACGGGGCAGGGTAGGCATGGTTTCGCCGGATTACGAAACGCACGAAGTCAACAATCAGGTCGCGTTCCGCGTCGGCGCGAACCTCTATGCGTCCGACCCTGTGCTGGCGGCTCTCGTCGAGGGGCTGCCGCGCCCGGTGGTCGAGGGGCTGGCGGCGCATGGCGCGCAGTGGGGATCGGCCGAGATGGCCGATCTGGCGCGTCTCGCCAACGCCGTGCCGCCCGTGCTGAAGACGCATGACGCCAGCGGCCGGCGCGCCGATATCGTCGAGTTCCATCCCGCCTATCACGCGCTGATGAGGCGCAGCGTCGCCGCCGGTCTGCAGGCGTCGATCTGGGACGCCAGCGGCGACGAGGCGAGCGTGCGCGCCGTCGCCCGCGCCGCCCGCATCTACATGACGGCGCAGGTCGAGGCCGGCCATGTCGGCGCGATGTCGCTGACGAGCGCCAGCGTCGCAGCCCTCGCGCATGCGCCGAAGCTCGCCGAGACCTGGCTGCCGATGATCCGCTCGCGGCGCTACGATTCGCGCGTCATCCCGGCGTCGCAGAAGGCGGGCGCGATGTTCGCCTTCGCCACCACCGAGAAGCAGGGCGGCTCCGACCTCCGTTCCAACACGACCCGCGCCGACGCCAATGGCGAAGGCGGCTACCGGCTCGTCGGCCACAAATGGTTTGTGTCGGCGCCGATGAGCGACGCGCTGCTGGTGCTGGCGCAGACGCTGGAAGGCCTCTCCTTCTTCCTGGTGCCGCGCTTCCTCGCCGACGGCAAGCGCAACCCGATCCGGCTCACCCGGCTGAAGGACAAGCTCGGCACGCGCTCCAACGCCGTCGCCGAGGTCGAATTCCCCGGCACGACCGGCTTCCTGATCGGCGAGGCGGGACGCGGCGTCGCCACCATCAACGAGACGGTGACGCTGACGCGCGTCGACAGCGCGCTGACCTCCGCCGGCATCGCCCGCGCCGCGCTCTCGGAGGCGGTGCATTATGCCCGCCACCGCCGCGCCTTCGGCGCGCCGCTGATCGACCAGCCGCTGATGACGCGCGTGCTCGCCGACATGGCGCTCGACGTCACCGCCGCGGCGGCGCTCGCCTTCCGCCTGGCGGAAGCGGTCGATCGCTCGCATGACGATCCCGTCGAGGCGGCCTTCGCCCGGCTGATGACGCCGGTGGTCAAGTACTGGATCACCAAGGTGACGCCGGCGATCGTCGCCGAGGCGATCGAATGCGTCGGCGGCAACGGCTTCGTCGAGGAAAACCACCTGGCGCGGCTCTACCGCGACGCGCTGGCGCCGGCCCTCGCCGACGGCCCCGGCAACACGCTCTGTCTCGACGTCATGCGCATCCTGCGCCGCTCGTCGGATTCGCTCGAGGCGGTGCTCCGCGTCATCGAGGACGGCCTCGGCCAGGCGGCCCGCTCGACGCTCAACGTGCTGCGCGCGGCGACCGCCGTCGGCCTCGCCGACGAGGGCTCGGCCCGCATCCTGGTCGAGCAGCTCGCCATGACCGTCGCGGCCGCGGCGCTGCGCCGCCGCTTCCCGGCCGTGGTCGCCGATGCTTTCCTGGAATCACGCCTCGGCAAGCCGTGGCGCTCGACCTACGGCATGCTCGACGCCCGCTTCGACGCGCGCGCCTTCGTCGACTACATCTGCCCGAAGGGCTGATCGCCGTCTTCTTCTTCCTGCCGGTCGCGCGCGAGCTTCTGCAGCCGGTCTAGCGCGCCCTGCAGGATGAAGGCGGCCGCCATCTTGTCGACGAGCTCGCCGCGCCGCTTGCGGCTGGTATCGGCCTCGAGCAGCGTCCGCGTCACGGCGACCGTCGAAAGCCGCTCATCCCAGAACGAGACCGGGATCTCGATCTTCGGCAAGAGATTGCGCACGAAGGCGCGCGTCGCCTGGGCGCGCGGGCCTTCCGAACCGTCCATGTTGAGCGGCAGGCCGATGACGATGGCCGCGACCTGACGCTCGCCGATCAGTTTGATCAGCGCTTCCGCGTCGAGCGTGAACTTGACGCGGTTGATCAGCACCAGCGGCGAGGCGATGCGGCGGCCGAGATCCGAGATCCCGACGCCGATCGTCTTGGTGCCGAGATCGAGGCCGATCAGCGCCGCCGCCGGCGGCAAAGCCGCCTCCAGCTCGGTCAGGTCGAGGATCGTGCCGGTCATGGGGCCCGCGCTTTCAGATGTAGATGACGGCGACGAAGCCGAGGATGACGACGATCGTGCCGACGATCATCACGGTGGAGAAATGCTTGTCGATCATCGCGCGCGCCTGCGGACCGAAGGCATAGAACAGCGCCGCCACCACCAGGAAGCGCAGGCCGCGCGTGATGATGCAGGCGATGACGAAGGTCCAGAGGTTCAGGTGCGCGACGCCGGAGGCGATCGTCACGATCTTGAACGGGATCGGCGTCAGCCCCTTGGCGACGATGATCCAGCCGCCCCATTCGTCGAAGCGCAACTGGAACGTATGGAAGGCTTCCTGCATATTGTAGAAGGCGATGACCGGCGCGCCGATCGTCTCGTAGAGCCCGTAGCCGATGGCGTAGCCGAACAGGCCGCCGACGACCGAGGCGACGGTGCAGACGAGCGCCGCGATCCAGGCACGCTGGCGCCGCGCCAGCACGATGGCCGCGAGGATCGGATCGGGCGGGATCGGGAAGAAGGACGCTTCGGTGAAGGAGACGACCGCCAGCAGCCACAAGGCATGCGGCCCGGCCGACATCACCATGATCCGGTCGAACAGCCGCTTCATAATGCCGCGACGCTGGATTTCCGGGGCGCTCGCTTCCATGCCGTCACATTTCCTCCGTCGTTGATCCCGCCCTTATCAAGGATCACGTCCGGCGCGGCAAGCACGCGAACGCGCGGGGTGGTCAATTTGGCGCCCGTCGCCATATTGAGGCGGAAAAAACTGACAAGGAATGGATTTAGCACCATGAAGCTTACTTGGCTCGGCCATGCGGCCTTTCATGTCGCAATCGGCGACGCCGTCATTCTCATCGATCCGTTCCTGACAGGGAATCCGTCCCTCACCGGCGACGCGTCGAAATGGACCGAGGGCGTCACCCACATCCTGCTCAGCCACGGCCATGGCGACCATGTCGGCGACACGGTGGCGATCGCCAAGGCGAATGGCGCGGCGGTCGTCGCCGACGCCGATCTCGCCACCTACCTGGCGCACAAGGGCGTCGCCAATGTGCAGCCGATGAATTCCGGCGGTACGCTCGATCTCGGCGCCTTCCGTGTCTCGATGACGGTGGCGCACCATTCCTCGGGCTCGGTCGACGAGAACGGCATCGCCATCTCGCTCGGCCAGGCGCACGGCCTGGTCGTCCGCGCCCCCGGCGAGAAGACGCTCTATTTCGCCGGCGACACCGACATCTTCTCCGACATGGCGCTGATCGACGAGATCTACGAGCCGAAGATCGGCATCCTGCCGATCGGCGACCGCTTCACCATGGGCGGCGAGCTCGCGGCGCTGGCGGCCCGGCGCTTCTTCCATTTCGAGACGGTGATCCCGTGCCACTACGGCACGTTCGGGCTGCTCGACCAGACGCCGGACAAGTTCATCGCCGGCATGCAGGGCGCCGACGCGAAGGTCGTGGTGCCCGCCGTCGGCGAGACGCTGACGCTCTGAGGGGCCAGGAAACACCCTCACCCAACCCTCTCCCGCAAGCGGGCGAGGGCTTTCGGCCGGCGCACTTCGTGGATCGAGCGCCATCGGCTCCCTCTCCCGCTCGCGGGAGAGGGTTGGGGTGAGGGCCTGTCGCTCCCTGGGCAGAGAAACAAAAGAAAAGGCCGGCGAAGCGCCGGCCTTTTCAGTTTTGGTTGCTTGGCCCGGACGGGGCCGCGCGATCTACTGGCGATATTGTTGAATCCGCGTCGTCCTGAGCCCGGCCAAGCCGTGCTGGTCGATCGATTGCTGCCAGGAGATGAACTCCTCGACGGTCAGCGTATAGCGCTGACACGCCTCTTCTAGGCTGAGCAGGCCCCCCCGCACCGCCGCGACGACTTCTGCCTTTCGGCGGATAACCCAACGCTTCGTGTCGCGCGGCGGCAAATCGGCAATCGTAAGCGGACTTCCGTCCGGTCCGATGACGTATTTGACGCGCGGACGCATTTGATCGGTCATTCTACTCTCACACTCAACCTGACCTTGTCGAAAGCGAGACTACGACGTCGGCTTTAAAAATTGGCTAAACCGCCGGCAATCATTCGGTAAGGATTGCAACGACCTGCAACCCGCCGCCGATGGCGGTTTGCTCCCGTTTGGCATGGGATGATGCGGGCCGGCGATCGCGGATTCCCGACCTTTTCCGCGCGTTTTGACGGTCGATCGCGACGGCTGCGCCTTGAAGATGACGCGATCGACATTATAGTCCGGCCCTACGCGGCGAAGCCGCCCCCATGCGTTCCTGCCGCTGCTTGTAAAAAAGAATCGTGCGGCAACACGGCAAAGCAGTGACCACCATGCTCAACAGTCTCGATCTACCCGGCCGCCCCGAGGACACGCGCATCGTCGTCGCGATGTCGGGTGGGGTCGATTCCTCGGTCGTCGCGGGACTGTTGAAACGCGAGGGCTACGACGTCGTCGGCATGACGCTGCAGCTCTACGACCATGGCGAGGCGACGCATCGCAAGGGCGCCTGCTGCGCCGGCCAGGACATCCACGACGCCCGCCGCGTCGCCGAGAAGCTCGACATCCCGCATTACGTGCTCGACTACGAGGAGCGCTTCCGCAAGTCGGTGATCGACAGCTTCGCTGCGAGCTACATCGCCGGCGAGACGCCGATCCCCTGCGTCGCCTGCAACCAGACGGTCAAGTTCTCCGACCTCCTGACGACGGCGCGCGAGCTCGGCGCGGCGGCGCTGGCGACCGGCCATTACGTCCAGAGCCGGCTGCTTCCGAACGGCCATCGCGGCATGTTCCGCCCGGCCGACCTCGATCGCGACCAGAGCTATTTCCTGTTCGCGACGACGCCCGAGCAGCTCGACTTCATCCGCTTCCCGCTCGGCCATCTGACCAAGCCGGAAACGCGCGAGATCGCCCGCGAGCTCGGCCTCGAGATCGCCGACAAGCATGACAGCCAGGACATCTGCTTCGTGCCGAACGGCAAATATTCCGACGTGATCGAGCGGCTGAAGCCCGGCGCTGCCGAAGGCGGCGACATCGTCCATATCGACGGCCGCGTTCTCGGCCGGCACGAGGGCATCATCCACTACACGGTCGGCCAGCGCCGCGGTCTCGGCGTCGCGGCGGCCGACCCGCTCTACGTGCTGCATCTCGATGCCGAGCGGCAGCGCGTCATCGTCGGCCCGCGCGAGGCGCTGGCCGCCCGCCGGCTGATCCTGCGCAACGTCAACTGGCTCGGCGACGCGCCGATCGAGGCGATCGGCGAGGCGGGCGTCGAGATCTATGCGCGCGTCCGCTCGACGCGGGCGCCGCAGCGCGCCGAGATCGTGCAGCGGAACGGCGAGACCCAGGTTTCGTTGTTGGATGGCGAGACCGGGGTCGCCCCCGGCCAGGCCTGCGTCTTCTATGCCGGCGAGGGGGAGGGCGCGCGCGTCCTCGGCGGCGGCTGGATCGGGCGCGCCGAGCGGAACGGCGAAGCGGAACAGGCGTTGCGCCGCCTGATCGCTCCGGACAATGTCAGAGCAGCTTGAGGGAGAGCAATGCCGGAATTTTTTGAGGACGTCGCGCGGAAGTGGAAGTCGTTCGCCGACAACCGCAAGCGCACGGCGCGGATCGACGAGGAAGCGGTCCGCAGCACCTATGCCCGCTGGGCGCCGATCTATGATCGGGTGTTCGGCTATGTCTTCGATTCGGGCCGTCGCGCCGCGGTATCCTTCGTCAACGAGCTGCCCTCCGGCCGCATCCTGGAATGCGGCGTCGGCACCGGCATCTCGCTGCCGCATTATCACCCCGACCACCGCATCACCGGCATCGACCTGTCGCCCGAAATGCTCGACATCGCGCGCGAGCGGGTGACGGCGGACGGTCTCGCCAATGTCGAGGCGCTGGAAGTCGCCGACGCCGGCGAGATGCCGATGGCGGACGAGAGCTTCGACACCTCCGTCGCCATGTTCGTGCTGACTGTGGTGCCGGATCCGAAGGCGGTGATGGCCGAGCTCGCCCGCGTCACGCGGCCGGGCGGCGCCGTCGTTCTGGTCAGCCATTTTCCGGAGCAGAAGGGCTGGCGCGGCTGGCTCGGCGAGAAGCTGGCGCCGCTTTCCGCCTCGCTCGGCTGGCACATGGATTTCGACATCGGCCGCATTCTCGGCCGTTCGGACCTGCGCCTGATCGATCGCCGCCGGGTCGGTCCGATCGGGTTTTTCACACTGCTTGTGTTTGAGCGTGTGTGAAGCGCTGTCGAAGCTTGACAGCCCTCGGCCGCGCTCCCTATAAGCGGGCCATTCCAGCCGGCGCAAGCGCCGGCCCTGGGGCGGAGTAGCTCAGCTGGTTAGAGCAGCGGAATCATAATCCGCGTGTCGGGGGTTCAAGTCCCTCCTCCGCTACCATTCGTCCCCCCAAGTTCTCGGCATTCTGACCGAGAAGGGCGGACAGGTGACCGATCACCTCGACATCAACCCCTCCGGCTTGCGTGTCATGGATAACGACGCGATCAACGAGCGCCCGGAATGCTTCGATGGCCTCCGCGTCGGCCCGGTCGTCCAGCTGGCTAAGCCGGCCCGCCAGATTTTCCACGGCCGCCCTGTATTGTCCCACCGCGTGCGGGTGGAGCTCGATGGCTGCGGGAGCTGCGACATGCGCGAGCTCTACGGCGATACGGTCTCGCTCTGTCTTCAGCGGGCCATACTGCCCCTCCACAGCCTCGACGGGCAGGACGCCGCGCGCCAGCGCGCCCATCAGCCGCTCCATCTGACCGGTCAGATCGGCGACCTTCCGTTCCAACGTAGAACGCTCGCGTGCTGCCTTGGCGGCCTCGTCCCGGCGCTCCTCGCGATAGGTCCGGACGTATTCCGCCAGGAGGTCTGGATGAGAGAGCTGGACCCGGAGCCCTGAGACCACCGCCGTCTCGATCTTCTCCAGGGAGTAGCGCTTTCGATTGTTGCATACGCCGCCCTCGACCGATCGCGTGCACTTTATGCGCGTGGTGCCCTTGTTGCGATCGTGTATCGACATGCCCCCGTCGCAGTGACCGCATCGTAGGAGCCCTGACAGAAGCCGCTTGGGTCGACGGGTGAATTCGCCGCCGCTGGCGCGCTTTGCCCGACCTTGAAGAGCGGCGATCACCGCCTCATACGTGTCGCGATCGACCAGCGCGAGGTGCGGTGCCTCGGCCTCGCGGTGCTCGCTGGCGTCATTGACGCGGCTCACCCTCTTGCCGGTATCAGGGTCTCGCACCATCTGGACCCGGTTCCAGACGATCTTGCCAGCATAGAGCGGATTGCGAAGGATGCCGTAGCCTCGCTTCGCCGAGCCGGCAATGGTGCTCGCGTTCCAAGAGGTGCCGCGCGGGGCCTGCACGCCGTCCCGGTTGAGGTCGGCAGCAATCTCGCGGGGGCGGCGCCCTAGGGCGGCTTCCGCATAGACCCGTCGGACGATCTCCGCCTCCGGCTCGTAGATCTCCATAACGCCCGGCTGGCCAAGAACAGGGCGGTAGCCGTAGGCCCGGCCACCAGCATGCCGGCCGTCTCGAACGACGCCGGCCATGCCTCTGCGCACCTTATGCTTGAGATCTGCCAGGAAGAGCGTCGAGACGAGACCGCGAATGCCGACCTGGATTGCGTCGGCCGCGCCGTCATGTACGGCAAGAATCCTGATGCCGAGGAACGTGAGCCGCTTGTGCAGGCCGGCGAGATCCTCCTGATCGCGCGAGAGGCGGTCTAGCGCCTCGACAATGATCGTGTCGAATTTGCCTGCCCGCGCATCGTCCATGAGACCAAGTAGTCCGTCTCGTCCGAAGACGGACGCGCCGGACCGCGCTTTGTCGAAATACTCGGCGACGACGCGGAGTCCGGATCGAGCGGCATACTCTCGACAAAGGGCGAGTTGATCGTCGACAGAGCGCTCGCTTTGGAGGTCGGTCGAGAACCGGGCGTAAATCGCCGCTCGCGTTCCTTGGTGGTGCATTCGCCTTCACCTTCAATCATCAATCCGGCCCGCGCGCGATCGCGGCGAGCATCAGCCTTAGCCAAAGCGCGCACGAACGCAATCAACATGGGGTCAGGCGGCGGGAGGCTCACGAGACGAAATTCCTCTCGGCCAACACACTTGAGGTCGCCTCAAGGCGATGGCATTGGCACAGTTTGGACCTTGTCAGTACGGTCATTGCCTCCTGCCGCGCTCGATATCGGCAGCTCTTGCCTCAGCATTTTGGGCGGCGCGCCGGATGCGACGAGCCAGAGCCTTGCTCTCGTCGTCGAACATCTCGTCTGCAACCGGGCCGGCTTGGGGCAGTCCGCCGTCGGCGTGCCAAATGTATTCTGCCCAGTGCTTCAGAATGGTGGCGCGGCCTCGAAGCCGCATGACCCTGGCGTGGTTCACGGTGCCTCCTCCATGAAGAGATCCGGTGCTTCCCGACGTCGCTCACAAGAGGCGCGCAGGAGCGGGGCGGCGCGAGCCATGCGCAGTTCCGCCTCGAGTTGGGCGTGCGTGGCGCTCCGCAGGGCGGCCTGCGCCTTGGCCGCGCCGCGGTGACGGCGGCGGGCGGTTCGATAGTCCTCGGTCAGCCGGCGCCGGCGGGCCGCGAGGGTTGCGATGCGCTGGGCGATCCTGGTGGTGCTCATGATCACACCCTCATCGGCATGAGCACGACCAGCAGATCCTCGTCGCCTGGGCTGGTGAGCAGGGCGGGATCGCCGGATGCGCCGAGGTCGAGCGTCACGATGTCGGTGCCGAGTACTTCGAGCGCGTCGGCGACATAGCGGGAGTTGAAGCCGATCGTGATCGGCTCGCCTTCAAAGGTGATGTCGAGCGTCTCCTCGCCGGTGCCGGCGTCGGCGTTGCTGACGGTCAGCTGCAGGAAGCCCGGCGTCGCCGCCATCTTCACCGCACGGCCGCGCTCGGTCGCCACGGTCGACACGCGATCGACCGCGCTGGCGAGGTTGGCCCAGTTGATCGTCAACCGCTTGTCGTTCGCCTTGGGAATGACGCGCTGATAGTCCGGGAAGGTGCCGTCGATCAGCTTGGACGTCAGCACCGTGTCGCCGGCAGTGACGCGGATCTTGGTCTCGGAGATTTCGACAGCAAGGTCCGATTCCGTCGCCTTGGCGAGCACGCGCAGGCGCGAGACGGTCTTGGCCGGCACGATGACGCCCTTGAAGGCGGGGTTCTCGGGCGGCTTCGGCACTGCGACGCGGGCGAGGCGATGGCCATCCGTCGCGACGACCACCAGCTTGTCGTCGACCAGGTGCCAGAAGGTGCCGTTGAGGTAGTAACGGGTTTCCTCGGTCGAAATCGCGAATTCGGTCTTGCCGAGCATTCGCGTCAGGGTCGCCGCCGGCAGCGTGAACCGGCCGCTGAACTCGCCGGCGGAGATGTCGGGGAAATCGCTGGCGGGCAGGGCCTGCAGATTGAGCCGGGCTCGACCTGACGAGACCGTGAGCGTCTGGCCGTCGTCGGACAGCGCCAGCGTGACGTCCGCCTTGTCCGCGAACTTCGCCACGATATCGGTCAGCATGCCGGCCGGCACCGTCGTCGCGCCCGTCTGCTCCGGGAGGCCGGCGACGCGGGTGGCGATTTCGATGTCAAGATCCGTGCCGACGAGCGACAGGCCGTCGACGTCGGCGGTGAGCCTGACGTTCGCGAGGATCGGAATGGTGGTGCGGCGCTCGACGACGGCCTTCACCATGCCGAGGGCCGCGTAGAGGGCAGTGCGGGGGAGCGTGATTTTCATCGGTCAGGATCCGGCCAGGAGGGATTGGAGGGCGGCTCATAGGAGCCGCCCTTTTTGCGTTTAGCCGTTTTCCGGCGCGCCTTCGAAGGTCGGGAGCGTGGTCTTCTCGCCGGCTTTGACGAGGTCCTGCTGCACCTTGTCCCGCAGCCAGAACTGCCAGCGGTAGAGTTGGTAGGACCAGGCGATGTCGCCGCCCTTGATCCGGTAGCGCAGGCGCGCCGGAATGCGGATCGCATCGCCATCGAGGAAGGCCGGCACCGCCACCATGAAGATGCCCGGGATGTCGACTTTCTCGCCCTTGACGTTCAGGTGCTCTTCCGAGAACTCGATGGTCCGCTCGCCGGTCTGGAGGCGGATTCCCTGCTTGGCCTTGGCGTTGACGAACACTTCCAGGTGCCGGGCCAGAGCGATCAGGTCGGCGGGGGTCGCGAACCGCTCCTTGAACAGCTGCTCATATTCCGACCGCTCGCCATCGAACGGCGCCGACAGCTCGGCGGCGTGCTCCTCGAGGAAGTAGGCGAACGTCGCCTGGTCCATGCCATTGCCGTCACCCTCGATCCACGCCTTGAATTCCTCGGTGAGCGGGAATTCGTAGATGATGCGGTGGTCATTCCAGCGCGGGGTCTTGTCCGTGTTGTAGTTGATCACGGCGGTGAGCTTCGGGTTCGGCCAGATGGTCGTTCCGAAAATCGCCGAGGTCTCATCCTTGTGGCGGTTTGTCAGGTCGATAAAGCTGCGCAGCGTCTCGACCTTGGCGGTGCCCTTGCGGCGCGCCGGCTCCTGCCGCGCGGCGTTGATCGTGCTCTGAAGGTCGATCACCTTCTGATTGGCGCGGTCGAACAGGATCGGCACTTCCTCCGGCAGGCCAGCGCCCAGGCCCTCGGTGGGGATCAACACCAGGGCAGGCCCGCAGCTGGCTGTAGCCAGATCGGCGATGAGGTTGGCGGCGCCGGCCGCGGTGATGTCGTCAATAACCTTGGTGTTCATGCTTCAGGTCTCCGGTTGTGGAAGTGTGTGAAAGGGGGTCAGGCCGATTCCTGCTCTCGGCGCTCGGCGGTATCGCGCGGGCCGCCGAACATGTCGGCCTGGCTCGGGTGCTGGACGGAAAGGCCGCCTTCGAGCGACCAGAACGGCGTTTCGGAGAACGCCTTGTCCTCGGGCAGCTTCGACTTGATGGCGGGGCGGATATCGATCCGCCCGGACTGGTAGACCACGGCCACCGTCATGGTGATCGTGACCGTGCCGGACTCGCTGGGCAGCGCCTCGAGCGCCTGGATGGCGGCTTGGAGATGCTCGTCGCACTTCTCGACGAACCGGCCGCGATTGAGCAGGCCGAGCATGTCGGTGAAGCGGTGGATGGTGCGGGCAGACATCAATGGGCTCCTCTCAGGGCAAAGGCCGCCGCGGCGCGCGGCGTCGGGCTGATGCCGTTTTCACGGCGGCAGAAGTGGGCGGCGAGGCACCAATGGTCGGGATGCTGAGGCTCGACGCCCCAGTCGATGACCTTCCGGCGTCCGGAATCGCCGACGCGAATGTGCCGGGCGCGCGAGCCGTCGATCATGTTTGCGACACGGCCGACGGGGTCGTCGAGGTAATAGACGGGCCCGATCACGGCTTGGCCTCGTCGTGCTCGCCGCAGCCGCGGCCGACCGTGCGGCCGCCATCGCCGGGATTGGTAAAATCGCGCCAGTGCACCCAGCCGCGCGGGCAGTGAAAGCCCCAACTGCGCATGCGCGGGCCGGTGATAAAGAGCGTCCAGCACGGACCATCGGTCAGCTCGATCCGATGCGCGGCGCCGGCGCCGCGAAGCTTGATGGCTCCGGCCTCGCGTCGCGTACGGACGTTGATGCCGCCTCGCGCGATTGTGTGCTCGCAATAGGCGCCCTCGAGCAGCAGCGAGCAATTCACCCAGGGGTGGTCGTGCAGGGCGCGGTCGTCGTCCGAGCGCAGGAAGTGGTGCAGATAGACATTGAAAAAGCGGTTGCGCGGGACGAGCCACCAACGGCGCAGATAGGGCGCTTCTTCGCCGCCGATGACGACGTCAGGCTTACGCTCTGCCGTAGCGCGCAGGCGGCTGTTCAAGAGTCGAACAAGAGGAGCGAGAAGCTTCATTGGGATTTCTTTCGAGCGGCGAAGGAGGAGGAATAGGCGCGAGGCTGCACGCCGGCGGCGCTGGCGAGCGCCTTGACGTGGCGGTTGACCGCATCGGCGGAGAGGCCGAGCGACCGGGCGCAGGCGATCTGTTTGGCGCCCGGGTTTCTCGCCAGGTAGAGGCGGACGCGCTCGCGGTTGCGGGCGCCGACGCGGCGGGAGTTTTCGCCCGGCATGGCCGTCACCGTCCGAAGCCGCAGAAGAGGGCGCCGAGCAGGGCGGCACAGGCGGGGAGGCAGGCAAGGGCCACCCAGTCGCCGCGTTCACTCGCGTGAACGGCGGCGATCATCTCGATGATGGTGCGCATGATGATCTCGTCGAAGGACATGATCGTCCGGCGACGCGGCTTCGGCGGGAGGAGGAGGGACCGAAGCCGCGCTGGCCTGACGATCGTGTCAGGCCGCGATGCGCTCGCGGGTCGACAGGCGTTCGGCCTCCTGGCGGGCCGTCGGGCCGAACTCGGCCAGCTCACCCCTGGTGAAGCCGTAGCGCAGCAGATCGTCCTCGGTGCAACTGCCCGAGTTGGCGACGTGATCGACCATTTCGGAGGCCATCAGACGAGCGACGACGCCCGAAGCGCGTGCCTTATCGAGCGCGGTCTGGCGGGTCTCAAGGGAAGGTCGGGGACGGCGGCGGGCTGTGGCCTGCATGGGTTTTGCTCCATCGTGAACCTGCGAAGGTTCGGCGCCGGGACGTATGCCGGTGCCAATGGAGTTATGACTACACTACGTAGACATTAAGGTCAACACGATACGTAGTCATTTGCAGATATGTCCACGCCACGCCTCTCGGCTAGACACCCAAGAGGTCATTCACCGTGAAGACGTAGTGGACTGCCTTCACGAACTGGGTCGGAATTTCGAGTGTCGTTGGCGGATTGAATTGCTCGAGTACGATTTTCGTCGGCGTCTGCGCCTTCAGGACCTTGATGTACGCCTGGCCCGGATCGTGGTCGTGGCGGATAGTCTGGACAACGACCGTGTCCCCAATCCGAGGGCGGCGATGTGGGTGAACCACTCGAATGTCGCCGTTCGGATGCGCGGGATACATGGAGTCCCCGGTCACGTAGATCGCATAGACGTCGCGGATTCCGGTCAGGCTCGGAGGTTTAGGGCGGTACTCGATCACATCTGCTTCCAGCTGAAAGCCTTCTGTCTCCGCGACAATAGCGCCTGCAGCGGTCCCCCGAACAGGAATTCTTTCTCGCATCTGGTGCGGCTGCGGAATCTTGACGTCCGCCAGCTCGATGTCGGTCTGGTGATCCGGGTATGCGTCCTCCACTTCGGGGACGGCGTCGCCTGTTGCAGCGTCGCGTCCATAGAGAAGCCAGAAGGGACTCTTTCTGAAGGCGCGGCCATATTCGATAGCGGCGTCCATGTCGAAGCCGCGGCTGCCATTCTCATGGGCACCGTAGGTCGCGGGCTTCCAGCTGAAGTTGGTCGCGGCCGACCGCGCTGAGCGATAGCCGGCCTCCTTACGGGCTTCAACGAGGCGTTCTGCTGGGGTCATCTTCTGGGCCGTATTCATGTCTACGGAATGTAGACCAAAAAGCGAATGCGATGTGCGTTGACATTTGTGACTACAACACGTAGACACGTAGACATGATCGCCACCTGGGATGACGTCTTTTCAGCATTTGATGGCCCGACTGCTTTGGGAAAAGCGATCGGTGTGAGCCGTCAACACGCCGCTGTAATGCGACTGAGAGGCTCAATCCCGGTCCTCTACTGGCCAAGCCTTGTCGCGACCGGCATCCCGGGGCTGACCTTCGATGTGCTTGCAGGCTTCCTCCCAAGCCGTGGTCCGGGCCGCCGCTCTGAGGCGTGCCTGGCCATTGTTGGCGGGGATGATCCCGAAGGTTGTCATTTGCGCGGTCCCCCTAGCTGATCGAACGGCCGGGCTTCGGCCCAGCGATTGAACCTCTCATGTCTGACCGCTTCCCGCACCGGGAACGAACGCGGAGCCTTCCCGTGAACGATTTCGCATTGCCACCGGAATTCAAGTATCGCGTCAAAGCCGCGACCCGCGTTCTTGTGAGTAAGGCTGGCGGCATCGTCATCGCTGGCGAGATCGTCGGACGGGGCAAGAGCACGGTTGACCGCTGGGGCGACCCGAATAGCGACGAGATCATTCCGCTGCTCGCTGCGCTGGCGCTGCAGCAGCAGACCGGCCTGAGCCTCGTCACGCAGGCAATGGCGGAACTGCAGAACCTCACGCTGGCGCCGCATGCCTCGCCGGAGCCGGCGCGGCAGTTCCTCGCCACGCAGGCACGGATCGCGAAGGAGACGGCGGAATACAGCGCCGCCGTGGCCGCAGCCATCGCCGACGGCGTCATCACGCCGAACGAACAGGAGCGGATCGAGCGCGAGGCCAGCGAACTGAGCCAGGCCATCGCCGATGGCCGCAACGAACTGGCGGCCGCTGGCGGCGCCGCGATCCACGTCTTTCCGAAGGTAGTGGGCGGGGGGACGCCGTCGTGATCCTCACCTGCCACGATTGCCCGCGCCGGCTGGCCTTCCCCGGCAACGCGACAATCCGCAGCCAGGTCGCCGCCGCCTTCGGCTGGTGGGCCCGGCAGGGCGAGGGGTTCCTCTGCGGGCCGTGCCGCACCGAGCCGTCCGGACAGGAGCCACCGCATGACCGGTGAAATCCGCTCCTTCCTAGATGGCCGCGTGATGCTGCATCCGGGCGATTGCCGTGAACGGATCCGTGCGCTCGCTGACGCCTCGATCGACGCCGTCGTCACCGACCCGCCCTATGCGCTCGTCTCGATCGCAAAGCGGTTCGGCAAGCCGGGCGCCGCGGCGGCCAAGGCCGGAACCGATGGGCTCTATGCTCGGGCCTCAGCCGGGTTCATGGGCCAGCAGTGGGACACGGGTGAAACGGCTTTCGCCGTCGAGTTCTGGGCCGAGGTGCTGCGCGTGCTCAAGCCCGGCGGGCACATTGTCGCCTTCTCCGGCACGCGCACCTATCACCGCATGGCCGTCGCGATCGAGGACGCCGGCTTCGAGATCCGGGACCAGCTAGGTTGGACTTATGGCTCTGGGTTTCCGAAGAGCCATGATGTCAGCAAGGGGATCGACAAGGCCGCAGGAATCTGGCGCGGACGAGCGGGCGCGGTGACTATCGAAAGCCAGCCCGCAAAGGGGCGGGAGTACGTTCGGACCCCCAAGGGTGAGCCCATAACTGAGTTGGCGAAGCTCGTGCAGGGCTGGGGCACTGCCCTGAAACCTGCCTGGGAACCGATCGTCCTTGGCCGCAAGCCTCTTGCCGGGACCGTCGCCGAGAACGTGGTCGAATACGGGACGGGCGCGCTCAACATCGATAGTTGCCGGATCGAGGCTGAGGTCAATGAGATCGCGGCGCGCTGGCCTGCGAACATCCTGCACGATGGATCGGCGGACGTCAGCGCAGCACTCGGCGAGGCCGCCCGCTTCTTCTACTCAGCGAAGGCGGATGCCGACGACCGGATCGGATCGAAGCATCCGACGGTAAAGCCAGTCGACCTGATGCGCTGGCTCTGCCGGCTGGTTACGCCGCCCGGCGGAACGATCCTCGATCCCTTCGCCGGCACCGGCACGACGGGCGAAGCGGCCTTCCATGAAGGATTCCGTTCCATCCTGATCGAACGCGAGGACGCCTATCAGGCCGATATCGCGCGGCGAATGGATCTTGCCATTGCCGGGCCGATGACGCGGAAGACGGCGAGCGCCAAGGCCCGCGGCAAAGCCGCACCAACTGATGACCTGTTCGCCGGAGCGGCAGAATGAGCCCGGCCGCTTCCTCCGCGGACATGGATGCCTTCGTTGACGAGGCGAGGGCGGTCCCGATCGATAGCGAGGTCTCGCGGCGGAACCTGCGGCTTAAGCGCATGGGCGGTGAACTGGTCGGCCCGTGTCCGGTCTGCGGCGGCGACGATCGCTTCGGCGTCAATCTGCGCAAGGGCGTGTTCAATTGCCGGGGTTCGGGCAAGGGCGGCGACGTGATCGCCCTCGTCGAATATCTCGACGCCACCGACTTCATCGGCGCCTGCGAGACGCTCGTCGGCCGGAGCGCTCCCAAGGGCGAAAGCCGGGGGCCAGACGCGGCCGAGATCGCCCGGCGCGAAGCGGCGCGGATCGCCGCGGCGGCGGATCGGGAGCGCGGCGAGATCGACTATCGCGAGCAGGAGCGGGCGCGCATGCGCCGCTTCTGGAACGAAGGCCGCCCGATCGTCGAGGGCTCGCCCGTCGGCCGCTACCTGGCGCGGCGCGGCTTGCCGGTGCCCGGCGTGCCATCGCTGCGCGGACTGGCCGATCATCCCTTTTTCGAGAATGGCCGCGAGATCTGGCGGGGGCCGGCGATGATCGCCGCCATCGTCGGGCCGGACGGTGTTTTCCGTGGTGGCCATGTGACGTGGATCAACCCGGAGACCTTCGGCAAGGCCGAGATTGTCGACCCTGATACCGGCGAGATCTTGCCGGCGAAGAAGGTTCGCGGCTCGCTTTCGGGGAACCATATCGATCTTTCCGTGACACCGGGCGCGCGCCGCCTGGTGGTCGGGGAGGGGATCGAGACGGTTCTCTCGGTGCGCCTGGCGCTCGCCGCGCGCAAGCCGGCCGAATGGATGGCCGAGACGCTGTTCTGGTCGTCAATCAGCCTTGGCAATCTCGGCGGCAAGGCGGTCGAGACGATCCCGCATCCGACCGCGATCCGGATTGACGCGCGCGGCGCGCGGCGGCGGCTGAAGGTGCCGGGGCCGGTTCCGGCCGACGACCCGGCCAAGCCGGCGCTGATGCCGCCCGACGCCGTGACCGAAATCATCCTGCTCGGCGACGGCGACAGCGACCCCTTTGCGACAGGGCAGGTGCTGCAACGCACCGCCGCACGCTGGGCGCGGCCTGACCGCACCATTCTCGCTGCTTGGGCACCGGCCGAAGCCGACTTCAACGACCTTCTGAGGGCTGCAGCATGACCGAGAATCCCATTGACCGGATCGTCTCGATCATCGACCAGGCCGTGCCGGTGGGCGCGTTTCAGGCCGGGACAGAGACCGATAAGGAAGGGGTAGAAGCACCTTCCGAGATGGAGCCGGAGGACGATTCCGACGATGTCGGCCCGAAAGAATGGGGCTTCGACATCGATCGGATGAACCGGGAATGGGCGTTCGTGCTCATGGGTTCCAAGGCGGTTGTCGTCCGAGAGCAGGATGTCGGCCCGATCGAGGACCGCGTGCGCGTCGTCGGCCTTGACGGCTTCAGCGCCAAGTTCATGAACAAGCCGACGCAGATCACCGGCGGCGATGGCAAGATCAAGACCGTCACCTGGGCGTATCGCTGGCTCCGCCATTCCAAGCGGCGGAGCTATGACGGGATCGAGTTCTTTCCGAACCCGGACGGGGCGGAATCGACACCCGGCTATCTGAACCTGTTTCGCGGCTTCTCCGCGAAGCCGGTTCCGAAGCCGAACGGCTGGGCGGTCCTGCGCGACCACATGTTCAATAATATCTGCCACGGCGAGCAGGAGCTGTTCGACTGGCTGTTCGGCTGGTTTGCGCACCTGCTGCAGCGGCCGCGCGAGCGGGTCGGCACGGCGCTCGTCTTCCGCGGCCGCATGGGCGCCGGCAAGTCGATCCTCGGCGAGATCATGGGATCGCTGATCGCCTCGCACTACTTCCTCGTTGGCGACGCCCGCTACATCACCGGCAACTTCAACGCGCACATGGCCTCCTGCCTGCTGCTGCAGGCGGAAGAGGCGGTCTGGGCTGGAGACAAGGCGGCGGAAGGCCGGCTGAAGGATCTCGTCACGGCCGAGATCCAGATGATCGAACAGAAGTCGATCGACCCCATCCGCCTGAAGAACTTCGTCCGCCTGATCATGACGTCGAACGAGGACTGGGTGGTGCCGGCGGGCAAGGATGAGCGGCGCTTCGCCGTGCTCGACGTGCATCCGCGCTGCGCCCAGAACCACGAATATTTCGCGGAGATGCGCGCCGAGATCGAGAACGGCGGGCGCGAGGCGCTTCTGCACGATCTGCTCGCCTTCGACCTGTCCAAGGTGAACCTACGCAAGATCCCGATGACGAAGGCGCTGCTCGAGCAGAAGTTCCGATCGCTCGACACGGTCGAATCCTGGTGGCTGGAAAGACTGCTGGACGGCTCGACGAAGCGTGGCGGCGGTGCCTGGCACGACGAAGTGCCGATCGACGCGCTGTTCGACGACTATATCGCGGTGTCCGAGAAGATTGGCGTCAAGCGCAAGTCCGAGAAGACCAGCTTCGGCATCAAGATGGTCAAGCTGGTGCCCGGCCTCAACAAGGTCAGGCCCTGGGTAACCGACGACGAACTCAACCGCTCCCGACAATGGTCCTATGTCCTGCCGCCGCTGGCCAAGTGCCGCGAGGCTTTCGAGCAGGCTGTCGGCCAGAAGATCGAGTGGAACGATGCCGCGGATGAGCCTTCAGCGGGAGACCGTCATGAAGGGGTATAGGCGCCTTCGGTCCAGCATAGGTTGGACCAGCCATAGGACGTTGGACCGAAAAACATCAATTAAATCAAAGGTCGGTCCAACCTGTCCAACGTGTCCAACCTTTTCGCCTCGCGTATGTGCGCGAAGCGGGCTGCCAACCGTCCAAAAATCGCCCCGTCCCGCTCTCGCAGGCCGAACAGGCGATCGAGGGTTTTCCTGTTCCGGCTCTTTGAGGTTGGACAGGTTGGACAGGTTGGACACAGCGAATGAATTCAACGGGTTGGTTCGGTCCAACCTTCTTCTTTCTTCTTCTTAAGGTTGGGCAGGTTGGACCATGGCGGCATTAGCGAAGAAGGCGGCGATGAACAGCGAAAGCACTTGGCGCATTGGCGAAATTGTCGGCGCTTCCGTGGCGCGGGAGCCTGAGCCCTGGCCTGAGCGGTTGGCAGGCGAGGCATTCTGGTTTGTGGCGCACACGGTGGCGGGCACGGAGCTCCGGCTTGCGGCCGACATCACGGCCTTGGGCTTCTCGTCCTATGTGCCCCTGCGGCGGACCCTGCGCCGGCGGCCGCCGCGCCGGAAGGCGGTCAAGGTCGATTGTCCGCTCTTCCCTCGTTATGTGTTCTTCGAGATCGTCCCGTCCCCCCGTGCATGGGCTGCTGTCCGGGGTCTGCGGGATCTGGTCGGGATCCTGACCAATCAAGAGGTTCCGGTTCGGGTGACGGACGAAACGATCGGGGACATCATGGCCGCAGAGGACATGCGGATGTTTGACGAGACCATCGGGCCGAATGCCGTTGAGATCCTCAAGGGCGATCGGGTGTCGATCGTCGCTGGGGCCTGGCAGGGCTATGAGGCCATCGTGCAGTCGCCAGAAGGTCGCCGCGCTACCTTGCGGGTGGTTGGCGCCAAGGGATCGCGGGACGTCAAAGTCCCTCTTGACCTTCTGAGGATTCTGGCATAGCTCTTGCATAGGACTACCGGTGAGATCGCGCGGACATTGGCAATAGCCAAGGATCGTCCCCGCACCGATCCAGAAGGCGGGTGAACACCGACCTTCACTGATGGTGATGCGTGGCCTGGATGCTGAAGAGCATGCCGGGCTTTCGCTTGCCTAAGGGTATGTCGAAGCGTCCCTCGGTCTTCCGACCCTCGCATCTTCCGACGCGGACAGAGCAGCGCCGCACCTATGACAAGCATCGCGGCAGCGCGCGTGACCGCGGCTACAACACCCGATGGGAGAAGGCGCGGCGCACGTTCCTGACCCGATCGCCGCTCTGCCTTGGATGCGAGGCGGTCGGGCGCGTCGAGCCCGCAGCCATCGTCGACCACGTCGAACCGCACCAAGGCGACAGCGAGAAGTTCTGGGACACGGCGAAGTGGCAGGGCTGCTGCAAGTGGCACCACGACGTGGTGAAGCAGCGCCTCGAGGATCGCTTCACGCGCGGCGAGCTGACCGCCTCCGACCTCTGGCTCGACAGCAAACCGGCAGTGGCCCTGACCCGATCGTTGCAGCCCTGAAGGAGGGGTGGGGCAAAAGTCCAAAGCCTCAGTTCAGCGGACCGGCGGGCTAAGGAACATTTCAGCGGCGCAAAATTTCAGCGCCTAACTTTTTTTCCCGTATCAGAACTGAGGTCGTCATGGCCCGTCGAAAGCAGGACGTGCTTCTGCAAGCCGCCCAAGGCTTTCCGGGTCGGCGCCGCAAGTCGGTCGAGCGCGAGATCGCAGCCGCAGCCGATGCTGCATCGAAAGAACCCATCCCGGCATCCGGACCTTATCCGGTGCCGGCCGTCTTCCTGGAGGCACCCGTCTACTGGCGCGAGGCGATCCGGATCTGGCAGGAGAAGGCGGACAGCCTGAAGGCGGCGGGTCGCCAGCGGCCTGCATATATGTCCGGCCTGATCCGTTATTGCATGTGGACGCAACTGTTCATCACGTCGGTGGTCCAGCTCCGCCGCGACCTGCCCAAGGGTGGCGTCTCGGTGAAGGTGAAGAAGGGTGACGGCGAGACCGTCATTCGCACCCATCCGAGCATCGACTTCATGGGCAAGGCCGAGACCGCGATGCGGCTGCTCGAAGCGGAATACGGCTTCACGCCGTACTCGGACACCAACCTGACGCGGGTCGAAACCTTCAACGCGGCACAGGGCCGACTTCCGTTCCCGGGCATGACATCGGGTCAGCCGCACTCGGCATCGGATGACGGCGCCGACGTCGACCCCAGCGACCTGATGAACCAGACAGACAGCGAGCCCCCGAGCCAGAGCGTGAACTGATGCCCGGCAACCAGGCGGCGCCGAGCGCGCTGCCGCCTTGGCTGGCGCCGGTCGCAGACGATCCGACCTATCGCTGGGCGATCCTTGCCTGGCAGCGCGCTGCCAGCGTGGAAGGCGCATGGTTCGACCACGCCAAGGCAGACGCGATTATAGCCAACTGGCCCCGCGTCTTCCGGTTGACAAACGACCGGTTCAAGGGCGTTCCGTTCAAGCTCCTGCTCTGGCAGGAGATCACCGTGCGGATGCTGGTCGGCTGGAAGAAGCCGATCGAGATCATCGACGCGGCGACGCATCTGCCGGGCGTCCAGCATGTCCGTTTGTTCCGGCGGCTGGATCTCTGGATCCCGCGCAAAAACGGAAAGTCCGAGTTCCTCGCCACCCTCGGCGTGCTCTTCTTCGTGATGGAGAAGATCCCCGGCGCCGAAGCCTACGTGTTCGGCCGCAACGAGGATCAGGGGCGCATCCCGTTCGGGAAGATGAAGGATGTCATCCTGCAGGCGAAGGGCCTGAAGGATGACCGCCAAGGCAACGAGCGGGTCACCTTTACCGACAAGGGAATCTATCTCCGCGAGACGGCCTCGCTCTGCCAACTGCTTACGGGCGCGCCGGACGGCAAGCATGGCCGCTCGCCGACGGTCATTCTCGGTGACGAGATCCATGAATGGCGCACGCGTGAGCTTGCCGACACGCTGCGGCAGGGCACCGGCGCCCGGCTCCAGCCGATCGAGTTGTACGCCTCGACCGCCGGCCGCAAGCAGAACCGGACGGGCTATGAGTGGTTCGAGGAATCGCTCGCCATCATGCGGGGCGACCTCGACGACCCGACCACGCTGGTCGTCTACTTCGGTATCGACGACGCCGACGACTGGACCAGCGAGGCCGTCTGGCGCAAGGCAAATCCAAGCCTCGGCCTGACGCCGACGCTTGACTATCTCCGCGGCGAATTCCGCAAGGCGAAAGGTCGCCCGGCGGCCGAAGCCGTGTTCCAGTGCTACCACCTCAACCGGTGGGTGGATCAGGTCTCTGCCTGGCTGCCGCGCGACAAATGGGCGGCCTGCACGACCGATCCGACGTCTTGGCCGAAGCTCTACGAGCAGCACAAGGGTCGCAAGGCTTTCGTCACCAGCGACGTTTCGGCGACGCGCGATATCACGGCGAGGATGATCGTCATTCCGCCGGATGAGACCTGCGATAGATGGGTGCTCATCCCGAAATTCTGGGTGCCGGAGGCGACGCTCGGCGAGCGTGCAGCCGCCGACAAGCGGGTCAATTGGCAACACTGGGTCGATACAGGTGCGCTGCACACGACGCCCGGCGACTTCGTCGACCAGAACTTCGTCCTGGCCGACATCGTCCAAGTCGGGCGGGACTATGATCTTCAGGCCTTCGGCTACGACCCGTGGAACGCGGCGAAGCTGGTCGCGGACCTGCAGACCGAAGGCCTCGACGCCGAGCTGATGATCGAGATGCGGCAAGGCCACGCCACGCTCGGCGCGCCGACGAAGGAAATGGAACGGCTCGTCTTCGCCGTCAAGATCGAGCACGGCGGTCACCCGGTCCTCGCCTGGATGGCCGGGCACTGCACGGTGCGTTTCGACGCCAATCTCAACTATGTGCCCGACAAGAAAAGCTCGCTCGACAAGATCGACGGCATCGCCGCTGGCGTCATGGGTATTGGGCTGGCCCAAGCTGCAATCGAGGAAAGCTCCGTCTACGCGCAGCGTGGCGCGCTCACCGTTTGAGGATCATCTATGAGCCTATGGTCGCGCGTCTTCGGCGGGGCGAAACCCTCCCAAATGCCGCAGGCATCGTTTCAGCAGGCGGGCGGCGGTGTGGTCATCAACACGGCGCGTCAGCTGGAGGAAGCGCTGCGCGGCGGCACTGCGACCGCCTCGGGCGTCAGTGTCACGCCTAACTCCGCAATGCGGGTTGCAACGGTCTATGCGTGCGTGCGCATTCGCGCCGGCGTCGTCGCCAACATGCCGCTGCACATTAAGCGGCGCGTAGATGAGCTTCGGCGCGAAGACGCCTCCGATGATCCACTTTGGAAGCTCCTCCGGCGCAAGCCGAACCGCTGGCAGACGCCGTCGCAGTTCAAGCGGATGCTTCAGTCGCACCTCCTTCTGCGAGGTAACGCCTATGCGCTGATCGTCCGCTCTCGCGGCGCGGTCATGGAATTGGTGCCTCTCCATCCGGATCGTGTCGAGACCAAGCAGAACGATGATCTGTCGCTGGCCTATATTTTTACCCGCCGCGATGGTCGCCGGGTTGCGCTGAAGCAGGACGAGGTCTTCCATCTCGTTGGCTTGACGCTCGATGGTGTCCATGGCGTCTCGGCACTGACTTTTGCCCGCGAAACTATCGGCATGTCGTTGTCGATGGAGGATCACGGAGCGGCTCTTTTCAAGAATGGCGCCCGTCCCAGCAACGTTCTCAAGCACCCGGGCAAGGTCGGCAAAGAGGGGTTGGAGTTTCTCCGTTCCAGCCTCGACGACTATCGGGCCGGGGGCGAAAAAGACGGAAAGACGCTGATCCTCGAAGAGGGGATGGACGTCGCCAATCTGGCGATGACATCGATCGACGCGCAATGGATCGAAAGCCGCAAGTTCTCGCGGACGGACATTGCGATGTTCTTCGGGGTGCCGCCGCACATGATCGGCGACACCGAAAAGTCGACGAGCTGGGGGACTGGCATCGACTCGCAGACACAAGGTTTCGTCACCTTCACCTCTGAAGACGACCTGACGACCTGGGAGGAGACAATCGCGCGCGATCTCATCGGGGATCGCGACGACCTCTACGCAAAGTTCAATCGGTCTGCGCTTGTCCGAGGCGACATTAAGACCCGATGGGACGCATACGTCAAAGCGCTGCAGTGGGGCGTGATGAGCCCGAATGAGGTGCGCGCGCTGGAGGACTTCAATCCTCGGGTCGGCGGCGATGACTTCTACGATCCCCCCAATACAGCCGGCACCTCCGGTCGCGGCATCGGCGACAACGGTGGGCCCCCTCTCGAGGATGATCCGAAATGAGCCTTCGTGCCCTGCCTGAGGCGAAGACCTTTCAGCGACCACAGAATTTCCAGTGGGATGCGCCGTCCGATGTCCTGGCCAAGTGGGCCGAGACGCCCCTCTCGGCGGCAGCGGAAGGCGATACGTCGATCTCAATGTTCGAGGTTATCGGCGAGGACTTCTGGTCCGGTGGCGGCGTCACGGCGAAACGGGTGGCGGGCGCCTTGCGTGCCATCGGCAACAAGGACGTGACCGTCAAGATCAACTCACCCGGCGGCGACATGTTCGAGGGGATCGCGATCTACAATCTTCTCCGCGGCCATCCGGCGAAGGTGACAGTAGAGGTGCTCGGTTGGGCTGCGTCCGCTGCCTCGATCATCGCTATGGCGGGGGACGAGATCCGGATGGGCCTCGGCACCTTCATGATGGTGCACAACGCCTGGGGTGTGGTGGTTGGAAATCGCCACGACATGCGAGAGACCGCCTCACTGTTCGATGGCTTCGACGGGGCGATTGCCGACATCTACGAGGCCCGCACGGGCATGAAGCGATCCGACATCGAAAAGTTGATGGACGCCGAGACCTTCATGGGACCGTCCGAGGCCGTGAAGAATGGCTTCGCCGAATTCGTCGACGACAACATCGCGCCGCCGGCCGGCGAAACGAAGAATATGGATCGGGGGCTGATGGCCCGCCGACAGACCGAGGCTGCGCTCGCCAGGGCCGGCTTCTCCAGAGACAAGCGCTCTGAGCTCCTGGTGGAGATGGGCGTTTCCGCGGCCCCGCGAGATGCAAGCCGCTTTCCCGCCGTGCGCGATGCAGGCATCGACCCGGCCGCCTTGCAGCGGCTCATCCAAACAATCAAATCCTGAGGTAGTAGTGATGAAGATCGTTACGTTCTGCATCGCCTCGCTGGCGATGATCGCGGTCGTCATGGGCGCGGCCCATGCCCTCCCGCTCGACGTGCTCACCGTGCATGCTGCCAGTGGCGCCCACGCCGACATCTTCGCAGCCATGGGGGCGTTGCTGCCGATGGCCCCGCGCACCCGTGGCCTGGTCGCGGCTCGCGCTGACGGCGCGAACGCCGCCAAGATCCTTGCCGAGCTGCAGAAGACGTTCGAAGACTTCAAGGCTGAGCGCGAGACCGAGTTGGCCGGTATCAAGGCGAAGTTCGCCGACGTGGTCCAGACCGATAAGGTCGACCGCATCAATAACGAGCTGACCAAGCTGGGCAAGGATCTCGATGCGGTCAACGCTGCCATGGCGGCCCTCAAGGTTGGCGGGGCGGGCAATGAGCGTGACCCCGACAAGGTCGAGCACGGCCACGCCTTCAACCGGTGGTTCCGCAAGGGGGTCGACAACGGTCTCTCCGACCTCGAGGTCAAGGCAAAGCTGACCACCCAGTCGGACCCCGATGGCGGCTATCTCGTTCCCGAGGAGATGGAAACGACGATCGATCGCGTCCTCGGCACCGTGTCGACGCTTCGTTCCCTGTCCCGCACGATCAGCATCTCGACCGACACCTACAAGAAGCTCGTCGGTGTGGGCGGCGCGTCGTCGGGCTGGGTCGGCGAGGAAGACGGCCGTCCCGGCACCAATACACCGACCTTGCGTGAGATCAGCGTCAACACCGGCGAGATCTACGCCACGCCGGCCGCTACCCAGAAGGCGCTCGACGACAGCCGTCTCGACATCGAAGCCTGGCTGGCGGACGAGGTGTCGATCGAGTTCGCCGAAAAGGAGGGCGCCGCATTTGTCTCGGGCAACGGCATCAACAAGCCGCGCGGCATCCTCTCCTACGATATGGTGGCGAATGCGTCGTACGAGTGGGGCAAGCTCGGCTTCGTTCCCACCGGAAAGGCGGATGGGTTTCTTGCCCCCACTTCTTCGGTAAGTCCGGCGGATGCTCTGATCGATCTCTACTATTCGCTGAAGGCGGGCTATCGGAATGGCGCATCCTGGCTGATGTCGGATGTCACCATGGCGACGGTTCGCAAGATGAAGGATGCCGATGGCCACTTCATCTGGAACCCGCCGGCGGTCGCCGCCGAGGTCGCGACGGTCCTCGGCAAGCCGGTCTATTCCGACGACAACATGGATCCGCTCGCGGCCGGCAAGTTCCCGATCGCGTTCGGAGACTTCGGCCGGGCCTATCTCGTGGTCGACCGGGCCGGCGTTCGCATCCTGCGCGATCCCTACACCTCGAAGCCCAATGTCCTGTTCTACACCACCAAGCGTGTGGGCGGCGGAGTCGTGAATTTCGAGGCGCTCAAGTTCCTCAAGGTCTCGACCTGATCCACCGGGCGGGCGGCTCCGTCGCCCGCTCCTTGCCCCTCGCTTCGAAAGGATAGGTCATGAAGGACCTCCATTCCGATATCTCCATTGTCTCGGCGATTGGTGCTGCGGTACTCGCAGCCGACAACACTCCGGCCACGATCGATCTCCGCGGCTACAACTCGGCGGAAATCGTGCTCGCCCTGGGAATCGGCGGTATCGCGTTCTCGGGAACGAACAAGATCGAGTTCAAGCTGACCCACAGCGATGACGACAGCACCTACGTCCCTGTCACGGCGGACGATGTGCTCGGCCAACCTGCTGTCGGGCCCGGCGGCATCGTCAAAGCCCTGACAGCGGCTCATGCCGCGGCGGCGGTCTACCGCTATGGCTACAAGGGCAGCAAGCGTTTCCTGAAGCTTCTCGCGGGCTTCAGTGGCACGCACGGCACCGGTACTCCGATCGCCGCTATCGTCATCAAGGGTGGCGGCAACAACCGGCCTGAAGCCAATCAGGCCTAGTCGATCGGGGCGGCCCTCGGCCGCCCCGCCCCGACCCATTCGGAGTTTTGCCATGCATACCCCTGTGCGAGTTTTCGCTCCCGTTGAGACGCCGGTCTCTGTTGCAGAGGTGAAGGCACACCTCCGCGTCGATAGTGAAGACGAGGACCTGCTGATCAAGGCCTTGCTGGCTAGCGCGGTTGATCTCCTCGACGGCTACCGCGGCATCCTCGGACGGGCGCTCGTTGCTCAGACCTGGCGACAGGACTTCGACTGTTTCAGCCATGCTCTGAGACTGCCGCTTCCCGCAGCCTCCATCTCGGAGATCCGATGGCGCAACGCCTCCGGCTCCGAGGCTACCCTTCCCCAAGGGGCCTATTCGTTGCGGGCCGATAGTCTCGGATCCTATGCCGAAATGGCGGAAGGGTTTGCGGTCCCGCGAGGTCTCGCCAGCACAGCCGCAGTCTCGGTCCAGTACATCGCCGGGGCGAATCCGGCCGACGTGCCGCCGGCCATCAAGGCGGCGATCCTCCTGCTCGTTGGGCATTGGTTTGCCAACCGAGAAGCGGTCATTGTCGGCACCATCGCTACGGCGTTGCCTTTCTCCGTCGACGCACTGCTCGCACCTTTCCGGCGTGTCGGTGTCTGATGCGCGTCCGTTTCGTGGCGGACTTCAATTGGTCCCCGGCGGAGCGGCGGGGGCGCGTGACCGTCGCCTATAAGGCCGGGATGGAATTGCGCGTTACGCGCGCCTGCGCAGCGGCGGCGAAGCAGGCCTGCGCGGCTGAGCCCGTCAGCAAGGATAAGCCAGATGAGCGCGGGTGAGCTTCGCGAGCGTGTCGCCTTCGATCGACGCGGTGTTGTCGATGACGGCTATGGCAACCAAGTTGCCGGCGACTGGCAGGAACAGTTCGTCGTCTCGGCGCGCATCCAGCCGCTGAAGGGCGGCGAGGGCGTGCAGGCTGCACGGCTGGCCGGCTCCCAGCCAGTCATCATTCGGGTACGGCTATCGTCGAGCACCCGCCAGATCGGTGCGGACTGGCGCGCGCGGGATGCTCACAAGGGAACGCTCTACAACATCACCTCCATGGCGAACATGGATGAAAAGGGCGCCTTTCTGGACGTGCTCGCGACGAGCGGCGTGGCGATCGGTTGATGGCCACGAAAGTCGAAAACCGGCAACGCCTGCTGAAGAAACTAGCGGCGATGCCGGCAAAGGTGCGCTCGGCGGCGAAGCAGGCCCTCGCCGAAAGCGCCGATGAAATTCAGGATATGCAACGCCGCCTGGCGCCGAAGCGCTCCGGCCGTCTGGCGCGAAGCATCGTCCAGACCTGGGGCGGAGGCAAAGAGCACTATTCCTCGCTTGCAGGCTCGGCCACGGCGGATGGCGATCCGGATCTGACAGTCGTCATCTCCGCCGGCAATTCCGAAACGCGCTACGCCCATCTCGTCGAGTTTGGATCTGCGCCGCATGAGAATGGCGGGACCACGGAGGGCTCCATGCATCCGGGCGCTCGCGCCCAGCCCTTCTTCTTCCCTGCCTATCGCGCGCTGCGGAAGCGGGCCAAGAGCCGCGTCAACCGCGCCATGAACAAGGCGATCAAGAAAATAGCGGAGGGGTCGTGACCTCGGATCCTAGCCTCGCGCTTCAGGCGGCCTTCCTGCATGCGATCGTCGCCGCCGTGCCGTCACTCGGCGGGCGGGTCTATGACACGCCACCCGCATCGGCAGTGTTCCCCTATGTGACAATCGGCGAGATCCAGATCAACGCCGACCTGGCGGACTGCTACGGCGGCTCCGAGTGCTTTGCCGACGTGCATGTGTGGTCGCGCGCGGTCGGGTTCCCGGAAGCGAAGGGGATCGCCGACAAGATCCGCGGCGCCCTTCACGACACGGATCTGGACCTCGACGGTCATTCGCTCGAGCTGCTGCACTTCCGCGATGCGCGAACCCTTCGGGATCCCGACGGGCTGACCAATCACATCGCTATGACGTTCCGGGCCCTGACACAGCCCGCCTGACCCAAGCCACCAGAGGAGATGACTATGGCCAAGCCGACGACGGCTCGCGGCTCGAAGCTGCTTATCAAGATTGGCGACGGTGCGTCGCCCGAGGTGTTCGTTGCGCCCTGCGCCTTGACGACGAAATCGTTCAACCGCTCGGCGTCGGTCAATGAATTCAACATTGCCGACTGCCTCGACCCCGATGCCCCGATCTGGACCGAACGCGTGAAAAGCGCCCTGTCGGCGACGATCTCCGGCTCGGGAACCTTGGCCAAGGAAAGCCTTGATCTCTACGAAGAGGCTCTGGCCAATCAGGAATCGATCAATGTCCAGGTGACCCTCGATTACGCCGTCGGCCCGCGGACGTATCTCGGCAAGTATCATCTGACGACGTTCAACCTCACCGGCGAGATCGATGGGCTGATCCAGGTCGAGATCGAACTGCAGTCCGATGGCCCTGTGGAACTGACCACATGAGCCGCGACGGCTCGGTTTCCTTCGCCTGGGGCGATGGCCAGCATCGTTTCCGGCTGGCCATCGGCGAATGGCGCGAGTTGCAGGAGAAGACCGGCGTTGGCCCGGCCGAGCTGCTGCAGCGCGTCAACACGGGGCGATGGCGGGTCGACGATATCCGCGAAACCATCCGGATCGGCCTCATCGGCGGCGGCATGAAGCCGGTCGAGGCGCTCGGTCTCGTCACCCGCTACGTCGACGTTTTCCCGCTGATGGACAATGTCCCGGCGGCACAGGCCGTTCTCATCAGCGCGCTCGTCGGGCCGCCGGATGAACCGGTGGGAAAAAAGGCGCGGCGAAGGCCGAGAACGGGGGCGATCCGGACGGACGCCTCGCCTTCGCCGAGTTCTACGGCACCGGAACCGTCCTAGGTTTCACGCCGGCCGAAGTCGACGCCATGAGCCTTTGGCAGTTCGCCGCCTGCATTGACGGGCACAACCGGGCGAATTCTCCCGACGACGTGGTCGACCCGCCGACGACCGATGAATTCCACGATCTGGTTAGGAGGCTTGGCTGATGGCGACGGATCTTGAGCGGCTGGTTGTCCGCCTCGAAGCGCAGCTCAAGAGCTACGAGCGTTCCATGGCAAAGGCCGTCGGCATCGCGAACACGACCAGCACGAAGATCGAAGGCCGCTTCAACAAGATGAACGCCAACCTCAACGGCATCGGCGATCGCTTCATGAAGGGGTTTGCGGTCGGCGCCATCGGCACGCTGTTTTCGATGCAGACAGTCAACGCCATCTCCGACGCCGTCAGCGCCCTGGCGGCGCTTGCCGACACGTCCGACCGAATCGGGATCACGGCCGAAAAGCTGCAGGAACTGCGGTTCGCGGCCGACCAGGCGGGCGGCTCGTCGGAGGCCCTCGACAACGGGCTGCAGAAGTTTGCGCAGAACATGTCGCAGGCGGCGGCCGGGAGTGGTGACCTCGCGAAGGTGCTCAAGATCAATGGCATCGCGCTGTACGATCAGGACGGGAAGCTGCGCTCGGTCACCGACATGCTCGGCTCCTATGCCGATCTGGTCAGCCGGGCGAAGTCCCCTCAGGACGCACTCAATCTCTCGATCCTCGCGTTCGGTCGCTCGGCCGGAAAGGAAATGGTCGGCTTGCTTCAGCAGGGCTCGGCCGGCATCAACCAGCTCAGCCGAGATGCGCAGGAGGCAGGCGCGGTCGTCAGCAACAGTCTCGTGGCGAAGGCGGCGGATCTCGACGACAAGCTGGTCCAGTTGAAATCGACGCTGAGCGCGACGTTCAAGGGGTTCGCCGTCGAAACCGCGCCCTATGTCGTCTCGGCGCTGGAAGAGATCACGCTCTCGGTCAAGGATCTGACCTACACGCTGGATCAGCTTAAAAAGGGAAATTACGCCAACGCGCTATCGCCCATTTGGGACCAGTCGAACCAGGCCAAGGGCATCCGCGCTTTCAAGATCGGGGCCTCGGCGCCGTCTCCGAACCAGTCTCAGTCGGACGCTTTCTTCGATTCGGTGCGGGGTGGGGGGAAAGTGCTGGATGCCGGCACGATTACCAAGCCGGCAATCGTGCCGCCGGAGGGCTACGGGTCGGGTCGAAAGGATGATCTCCAGCGGCAGACAGAAGCGATCCTCCGGCGCACCGAGGCGCTGAAGGCTGAAACGGCCGCGCAGGCCTTGGTCAATCCGCTGATCGACGACTACGGCTTTGCCGTCGAAAAGGCGCGCGCCGAACAGGATCTGCTCTCCGCCGCGCTAGAGGCCGGCATCGCCATAACGCCGGAACTGCGCGGGAAGATTGACGCTCTGGCGGCGGGCTACGCGACGGCCTCGGTCGAATCCGCGAAGCTGGCCGAGCAGCAGGGCCTCGTCCGCGAACGCGCCGAGGAAATGCGGGATCTCGGCCGGGATGTGTTCGGCGGCTTCATCTCGGATCTGCGCAACAGCAAGTCGGCGACCGAGGCCTTGGGCAACGCGCTCGACAAGATTGCGTCCAAGCTCATCGACATTGGTCTCAACGCGCTCGCGGGCGGCGGTTCGAGTGGCAGTGCATTTGGCGCGATCGGAAAGCTGCTCGGTTTCGCCAGCGGCGGCTATACGGGCGGCAGCAGTCGGAGCGACGTCCGGGGCGTTGTCCACGGCAAGGAATTCGTCGTCAACGCCAGTGCTACCGCAAAGAACCGGGCGCTCCTCGAGGCGATGAATGCGGGCGTCAGTGGTGCCGGAATGGCGGGGCTCTCTCCTGTGGCGCCGGCGGCCGTAGCGCCTCGGGTTGCGGCGGCACCGGTCATCCGGCTTGGCGACACCCATATCGACGCACGCGGCTCGCAGATGAGCGAAGCGCAGATGGCCTCGATCCTGGCCGAGAACAACAAACGGCTGATGGCCGCCTTGCCTGACAGGATCCGCAACATGCAGAAAGCCGGGATGCTCTGATGTCGATCGCCTACCCGACCGACCTCCTGGCCGACTGGCCCGGCTGGACGACGCTCGACCCTTCTTATGGCGACGAGACGTCCGGCCAGGCCGGCGGGCAGATCCGCGTCAAGAATCTACGCTCGACACTCTGGACGTTGCGGGCGGCGACGCGGGAGCTGTCTCCCAATGAGCTCCGCCATTGGAAGGCGCGGCTCGGGGCGCTGGAGAACGGCAAGAAGACATTCTGGGGCTATGATCTCGCCGCCTGCTATCCGATCGCATACCCGCGCGGCTCCTGGCCGACGGGTGTGGCCTTCGCAGGAGAGGCGGCGATTCAGGCCCTTCCGTCGGCGACCACGATGCAACTGCGGTCGCTGCCTGCGGGCTTCGTCGGCTCGGTCGGCGATCATCTCGCTTTTGCCTACGGCACCGGACCGGCCTATGCGCTGCATCAGGTGGTCGAGCCGTTCGTCGCCAATGGCGCCGGCGTGACCGGTCCCTTCGAAGTGCGCCCGCCGATCCGGCAGGGTGCTGCGCTTGGTGCGGCCGTGCAGGTGAAGCGGCCTGCCTGCTTGATGATGATTGTCCCGGGCTCCGTCTCGACGCCCCTCAACCTGAATGCCCGCGGCCCCATCTCCTTTGACGCCCTGCAGGTGCTCTGATGCGCTGGCTTTCCTTTGCAGAGATGGCGGCCATCGCCGCCCGGACCGTCGTCGCGCGTGACTTCGTGACGATCACGGTAAAGGATCGCATCACCGGAAACCCGGTGCAGAAGGGGTTCTGGAAGGATTCGGGCGCCTTTGTCGCCGAGATCGTCGACGGCCGAACGGGGCTGGTCGGATCGTGGCCCTGCATTGGTGGCGCGATTGTGTCGGTCGGCGACATCCCGCTGATCTCCGACATCACCGTGCGCACTGTCGATGTCGTGTTTTCAGGGCTCGACAGTGACGTCTCGGAGCTGGTCCGCGCCTATGACGCGCGCAATGCGCCGATCCAGATCTCGCGCGGCTATCTCAACCCGGACACGCACGAACTCGTCGCGCCGGCCAAGTCCCGTTTCATGGGCTTCATCGACACGGCGCCGATCGAGACCGCGGCCGAAGGCGGGTCTTCCACGGTCACGCTCACCTGTGCGTCGCATACGCGCGAGCTGCGCCGAAAGAACCCCG
This sequence comes from Kaistia sp. SLG-1, assembly GCF_059699055.1. Lineage (NCBI taxonomy): Bacteria > Pseudomonadati > Pseudomonadota > Alphaproteobacteria > Hyphomicrobiales > Kaistiaceae > Kaistia > Kaistia sp. SLG-1. The sequence continues at coordinate 4,310,015 of NZ_AP048544.1, read as the reverse complement.
ACGTGCGCAGCCATGAGAGCCAGATCCTGCGCAAGGCCGACGACGACTTCTACCGGGACACCGTTGTGGTCGTCGATTGGGAAATCTTCTGGGGCAAGGAAAAGGGGAGGGCAGGCTGATGGCGCTGGCACGTTTTCCCACCTGGCGCGTGGCGTTGCACGAGACGATCGAGGCGCATCGGCGCGAGCCCTTTGCCTGGGGGCAGCACGACTGCGCCCTGTTCACGGCGGATTGCGTCAAGGCCATGACCGGCCTCGATCTCGCGACGGGTTTCCGCGGCTCCTATTCGACGGCCTCCGGCGCTGTCCGGGCGCTGAAGCGAGCGGGCTATGCCGATCTCGTCTCGCTCGTCGCCAACTTCTTCGAAGAGACCTCGCCGATGCTGGCACATGTCGGTGACCTCGTCGCCGTCGAGACGCCGGATGGCTGGGCGCTCGGCATCGTCGCCGGCGAGCAGGCTCTTTTCCTTGGGCCGGATGGTCTCGGCGCCATGGATAGGCTTTCAGCAACCAAGGCCTTCAGGGTCCCCTGATGAAACGCATGATCCGGATACTCGTCGACGCGGCGTTCCTGCTGCTCGGCTCGACCCTTGCTGCCGAAGCGGCTCCGGTCGTCGGTCTGGTCGGTGTGTTCGCCAGCTGGCTTGGCGGCGGCACCGTTGCCAGCCTTGTCGGCGGCGCGCTGCTGAAGATCGGAATCGGCGCAGGCCTGGGTTATCTGGCGCAAAGCCTGTTCGGCAAAAAGAAGGAGGTCGGCGGCGCCGGCGGCATGTCCGGCAAGATGCAGAGCGGCGGCGCCATTCCGCGCTCGTTCATTCTGGGTCGCGCCGCGACGGCCGGATCACTCGTCTACATGAACACCTGGGGTGAGGACGGCAAGACGCCGAATGCATTCCTTCACATGGTGATCTCGCTTTCGGATTTGCCGGTAAAGGGGTTGGCGGAGCTCTGGGTGGGGAGCTCGAAGGTCACCTGGGACCCGGCGACACCGTCCGGCGTGCAACGCGCGATCCCGGAATACAATGACGACGGCGACCGCCTCTGGGTACGCTTCTATGACGGTAATCAGACGGCGGCGGACGCACAAATGGTTGCGCGTTTCGCAGGATCGGCTCGCCCCTACCGCTCTACCCGCGTTGGAACGGGCGTCGCCTATGTCGTGATCGTCGCGCGAGTGAGCGACAAGCTCTGGTCGGGCTGGCCGCAATTCAGGTTCGTGCTGGATGGCATCTCGGTCTATGACGTGCGCAGGGACAGCGCCATGGGCGGCTCCGGCACGCAGGTCTGGGGCGACATCGCGACCTATACCCCGGCATCTCGCAACCTCGCGCTGATGGGCTACAACGTCATTCGCGGCATCACCTACAAGGGCAAGTGGGTCTTCGGCGGGCAGACCGTTTCCGGCGTGCAGGTGCCGATTTCCTCCTGGGCGGCTGCCCTGAATGAATGCGACCTGAGCGCCCCAGGGGGCGGCTCGGGATCGGAGCCCCAATACTACGGCGGCGCCGAGGTCTCGTTCGATACCGAGCCTGCGGATCTGCTCGCCGAGCTGTTCAAGGGGTGCAACGGCCGGCTGGCCGAGATCGGCGGCGTCTACAAACCGCATGTCGGCGCGCCGGGGCTGTCCGTCTACCACTTCACCGACGACGATATCCTCTCGACCGACCCGCAGACCTTCGAGCCGTTCCCGTCTCTGGCCGATGTCATCAATGCGGTCACGGCCAAGTATGTCGAGCCGAAGGAGGGGTGGAACATCAAGGATGCGCCGCCGCTCTACTCGACGCTGTTCGAGCAGCAAGACGACGGCCGGCGTCAGGTTTCCGACGTGAGCTATGGCGTGGTCTCCTCCGGCACTCAGGTACAGCGGCTCATGGCGTCGGCGCTCGCCGAGGCGCGGCGCTTCCGAGAGCACGCGCTGCCGATGCCGCCGGATGCCTTCCCTGTCGAGCCGCTCGACTTCGTCTCCTGGACGTCGGCGCGCAACGGCTACACGAACAAGTTGTTCCGTGCCGATGCGGTGCAGGATCTCGCCAACCTCAATGTCGGCTGGAACATTACCGAGGTCGATCCGAGCGACTACAACCCGATCGCCCTGAAGCCGATAGAGACCGGGCCGACGGAGGTGGTCCGTCCGGCGGCCCAACCGATCCTCGACTGGAACGTCGCCGCAACCACCATCACCGGTGACGGCGGGGGCATGCGCGCGGGCATTCGCCTGTCCTGGGATCCCCGGATTGATGATGTCGACGGCGTGCAGTTTGAGGTGCGGCTCGAGGTCGATGGCACGATGGTACTGCAGGATCAAACCGATCGCTTCGACGCCGGCGCGCTCATCATCTCGCAGAATATCCTCGGCCGGACTCGATATGAGGTGAGGGGGCGCTACCGTCCGTCATCGCCGCGCGCCATGGCCTGGTCGAGCTGGCGGCCCGTGTTGACGCCGGACATCTCGGAAGGGCTGACGCAGCAACAGGCCTATGAGCTGGCGCTCAACACCAATGACGCACGCGGTTCGATGGCAGAGCTGCGCCGCCAGCTCGATGCACTGATTGATCAGGTGGCGCACGATGGGGCAGAGAATGTCGGGGCCGATTACATCCAGCGCGCCGCCATCCGTGACAATCTGAGCGCGGCGATCCAGCAGATCACCGAGGCTTATGTCTCGGGCGACGCGGCGGTCGCTCAGCAGGTAACAGCGATCAACACAAAGGCCGACCAGATGTCGGCCGGTGGCTTCGTCAAGTTCGGGGCGACGGCCGCGCCGTCCGGGGTGAGCGCCCGGTTCGAGGTGTTGCTGAATGCCGGGACCGAGGGCACGCCGAACTGGAAGGAGGGTGGTTTTTTCCTCGACCTTGTCGGCGGGGTTGTCCGCTGCTTCTTCAAGGTCGACCAGTTCGTCGTCGGCGACGCAACGTCGAGCGTGATCCCGTTCTCAATCCTCGATGGCCGCGTGCTGATGCGCGAGGCGCTGCTGCAGTCGTCGAACAGCGTCGTGAAGCTGGACCTTCGCAATGACAGCATCATCTTCTCGGAGCCCTGATGGTCTATACGCCTCGCCTGTTCGCCGGCCAACTGACGCCGGGCGACTATCGCGCCCGCATCAGCAAGCCTGGCCGGGATGCCTCGGATCCGAACCTTGGGCGCGAGCATATCGACTTTGACACCGCGTGGCCGTTCGCCGGCAATATCCATGCTGTGCTGAGCCATCGCTCTTACGCCCGGACCGTGAACCAGGACACGGTCATCCCCAACCCGATGCGGTTCAATTTCCCGGCGCTCCCCTATGTGCCGGTGGTGAAGTGCTTCCTCTCTGGCCCGAACGGCAGTTGGAGCTATTGGCGCCACGAGCAGGTCAACTACAGCACCGGCACGATTTCTTGGGAGACGCGTCGGGATCACGTCCTCTTCTACTCTCAGGGGCCGATCCGCCAGGATGTCCATATGGTCGTCGTGGTGTTCAAGATCCCGGCGTTGGACGTCGTCGGCGTCGGGAACGACCCGCGACCGCTGGCGCGGATGATGATGGGGAAGCGGGGGGCTGACTACGGGCTCTATGCGTCTAGGCCGGGCTGGGATGTCCGGTCATGTCCGAAGGAGCAGATGACGTTCAGCTCGGACGACACCTTCGTCAACATCAACGCGACGATCACCGGCGGACGGCAGGGCGCGGCGGACAGTCCTACCTCGAACAACTTCACGGCCATCGACTTCAACTACACGTGGAGAGGATATTACCCGATCATCCTGTTCTTCTGCACGATGGCGATCACGAACGGGAACCAGACCTACACCCTGCCGTCGGACAAGCAGGTCAACACCTATGGCGGAGCCTATCCGGCATGGGGGTATGTCCGAACCCTTAGCCCGGGCGTCGGGCAGGCGCAGCTCTACCGCATCGGTAATGCGTTCTACATGTACTATTCGATTATCGTCCTCGACATTCCCGTCCCGACGGATTGAGCCATGCCGACCACTCGAGGCTACATCGGGCTGCGCAATGGTGCCTTCGTCATCCAGTTCTCCAAGCCGGGCTATGATGTTCTGACCGCGCCGCCCGAGGGCTTGGTGCTCAATTCGGCAGCCAAGCGATTACGCCCCTTGGTCTCCGGGACCCTCTGGAACCGGCCAACCGGGAACACGGACGTCGGACTCCCGAAGACGTTCAACGGCCTGCCCCTGATCTTCGTCGATCGGATCATCGCGGGCGACGCGACGGCGAGCCCTGGGCGAGGGTTCGAGGTCACTTATTACCGTGGCCGGAACTACTTCACGATCAACAATTATTCCGGCGGCATCGCATCGTTCTCCTACAACGTCTACGACAACGAGATCACCTGATGAAGCTGTTCTTCCATGACGAGAAGGGTGAGATTGTCGGGAATCAGTCCGGCGCGACATCCCCCGAAGAGCTCGCCAATCTTCGGTCACGCGGCGAAGCGTTCGTCCTGGTCCCCGACAATGCCTCCTATGTCGCGAACTATGTCCTCGACGGCGAGCTCGTCGCGCGGCCGGTGGCGGATATCCAGATCAGCCGCACCGAGATCCCGGCCGACAAGCGCAGCAAGATCAAGATCACTGGCCTGCCGGATCCCTGCGTCGTTCACATCGACGGCGAGCCGGTGACCGTTGAGGGCGGCCGCCTCGAACTGACGGCCGGCATGCCGGCGACCTACTTTATCGACTTCGACCAGTTCCCGTTTATGCCCTGGTCGGCCGAGATCACGGCCACCTAGCCGGAGCCATCCCTTGAAAATCCGACTGACGAAGAACCTGGAGCCGCTCCGGGCGAGCGCCCTTGCACGCCTCGACCAGATCATCGGCGAACGGCTCTATGCCATGACGGCGTCGCCGGTGGCGCTGCTGCGCGCGCGCAAGGTAGCGGAGGCCAAGCGCGTCCTGGCGGGCGAGGGTGGGGCGCCGATGCTAACGGCTGAAGCCGCCGCTGCCGGCCGAGATGTGACGTTGCTGGCCTCGGCCGTAATCGCCAAGGCGGCAGGGGAGGTCGAGGCGCTGACCGTGATCGAGATCCGCCGTCAGTCCGCGCAAGCCGCCATCCGCTCGGCGCCGCATCCGGCCGCCATCGACGCCGTCCTCGAGGAGATCCTGAATGGCTGACAGCACCTACAATGCCGGCACGATCACGGTCGCCGCCGGCGGTATCGACGTCACGGGTGTACAGACGATCTTTGCCAGCCAGGTGATGCCGGGGGACATGCTGATCAAGGGCAATAGTTTCGCCTTGATCGGTGCCGTCGTGAGCAACACCAGCTTGACGCTGGCAACGCCCTGGCCGGGCGCGGCGCTCTCCAACGAGGCGAGCTATCGGATCCTACGCACGAGCGTCGGCTGGCACTCCGTGGTCGAGGTCAATGCACGTCTCGCGGCGATCGTCGCCAAATTTGAGGTTCTGATTCCTACGGTTCCCACCGCGCCGCCGGGGACGAACACGACGCAGGCGGCCTCGACCGCGTTCGTCGCCGCGGCAATCTCTACGGCGATCTCGGCCAATATCCCGTCGTCCTCGCCCTTTCCGGTCGGGACACTTGCGATGCTGTATCGCGATCAGAACAGCACCCTTGCGAACGGCGCCACCGTCGCGGGTTCTCAGCTGGCGACGGTCATCCTCGACGCCTGGGACACTTACTTCGACGGCGGCAAGCAAACCGGTACGTGGCGGAACGTCAGCGGAGCGGCTTCGCCACCCTACAGCCAAAACTACTATGTGAGGGTTTCGTGATGCTGATCGCCAACGCGCGTTACACCAGTGTCCCGGGCCGCTACGACGTGACGGTCACGCCGGTGGCGGGGCAACCCTTCGTCTATACGATCGCGCCGGACGACGACGCCGAGATGGCTGTTGCCATTCGCGCCATTGTCGCAGCCCAAGCCATCCCGATCGCGGCCTATCAGGCGCCGCCGCCTCGCGTGCCGAGTAGGGTCTCGGCCGCGCAGGCGAAGCTGGCGCTTGATGCGGTCATCACCGTGCCGGGGGAAGAGGTCGAAGAGGGTGTCTTCGTCGGCAGGGTGACCCTGCTCGAAGAAGTCGAGGCGATGATCGCCGAAATCCCAGTCCGCGCCGTCCGGATCTGGTTCGCTGATGCCAATATCTGGGAACGCGGGCACCCATACGTCTCCGCGCTCGGCGCCGAGATGTCGCTGGACGACGACGCTATTGACGCTCTCTTCCTCGCGGCCGCCGGCTACTGATCACGTCCGAACGACCGCAAAAAAAGCCCGCCTCAAAGAGGCGGGCAGTTCCCATGTCTCTCCCTGTGGAACGGTGCTTTCGGGGAACCCGTCCCACGTCGCATAAATGCTGCACCTAAACGTCTGTTCCGGGGCGCTCGCAGACTCTTGAACCTCGATCACAGAAAACCCGTCGGCCGGTTTCACCCAGTCGGCGGGCTTCGAGGATGCTTCGGGGGGCGAATGCGCACCCTCAGGCTTCACAACGGACCGTCTTGCGTAAGGTTCCGGGCAGTGCCCATCACGATCTTTGCGCGGGCGGTTCGTCAGATCCCTCCAGCAGCTCTTCGAACTGCCGACCAGGTCGGCATGCCCTCAGGCACGCCCGCAGAATCTCAATTCGTTAGGGTGGGTACTCGTTCCGGAGCTGAAAAAGAGCCCGCCTTTTCAAGCGGGCTTTGGAAGTCCGGGCACTCTTAACGGGGCGAGCACGGAGATGGTCGCCCGTCGCAATAATAGCCGACTTCGGCGTTCGTTCCGCGTCACGCTTTCCTGAGCTTAAAAAAGCCCGCCTCGGGGAGGCGGGAAGTTTCCTCATGAGCACTTCGGTGGGCCAAGCCGGAAGACATTGGTCCACGACATCTGAATGCGGCGTGGCTGAATCCGTTCCGCGAAAGCCTCGCAGTTCTGCCGCCATCCTGGCGGAGCGCATCTGCCAACTGCTTCGGAATTGGAGCGGGCGGCCCGGAGCGCGCGAACGCTCCGAACTGCGGGACCCTGGACGGGGCTTAGCCCGCACGACGCCAATACGCTCAACGTCACGCCCGCCGCTGCTGTGCACAGCCCCTCCGGTGTGACTGATTCGAGTAAACGAACCATGGAAACGGAGTTCCGGCCGGTTGAGCCGGTCTCGCCTGTCGCCGGCTATATCGGCGGCAAGCGCAACCTCGCGGCGCGACTGGTCGCGATGATCGACGCCGTCCCGCATGTCACCTATGCCGAGCCATTCGTCGGCATGGGCGGCGTCTTCCTGAAGCGGGAGAGGGCGCCCAAGGCCGAGGTGATCAATGACATCAGCGGCGACGTGGCAGGGTTCTTCCGCGTGCTGCAGCGCCACTACGTCGCCTTCCTCGACATGCTGCGCTACCAGATCGCCAGCCGGCGGGAATTCGAGCGGCTCGCCGCGTCGGATCCGTCGACGCTGACGGATCTGGAGCGGGCGGCGCGGTTTCTCTACCTGCAGCGCCTGGCTTTCGGTGGCAAAGTCCGCGGTCGAAACTTCGGGGTGTCGCCCGAACAGTCGGCTCGGTTCGATGTCACCAAGCTGCCCGCCGTCCTCGAGGCGGTGCATGAGCGCCTAGCGGGCGTGGTCATCGAAAACCTCCCCTATGGCGACTTAATCAGCCGCTATGACCGGCCGGGGACGCTGTTCTATCTCGACCCGCCCTATGCCGGATCCGAGGACGACTATGGCAAGGGCGTGTTCAGCCCGGCCGACTTCGTGACGCTGGCGACGCAACTGCGCTCGATCGCCGGCGGCTTCATCCTTTCGATCAATGACACGCCGAACGTTCGCGCCGCCTTCGAGGGCTTCGCGATCGACGTCGTCGAGACGACCTATTCGGTCGCAGTCGGCCTCCCGCAGGCTGTCGGCGAATTGATCATCACCAATGAAAGGGGCGTGCCGTCGCCACAAGGCGGAATGCCCCTCTTCGAGGCGCTGACGGGCGCCTGAGCCTTCTCCTTCCCGCAGCATCGGAGACAATCCATGACCCGCATCACGGCGGCCGACCTTCGTCGGCTGGCGCCCAAGGGCGATTCCGCAATTCTCAACGGCCTTCCCGCGCTGCTCGGCGAGATCCTGCCCGCCTACGGCATCACCACGCCCCTGCGGCTGGCCCAATTCCTCGCCCAGGCGGCACATGAGACAGACGGCTTCAGCACGCTCGTCGAGCGTGGCTCGGAGCGCTATTTCAACAATCGCTATGGGCCGCAGACCAATGTCGGCAAGGAACTCGGCAACACCCGGCCGGGCGATGGCGCACGGTTCCGCGGGCGCGGCATCTTCCAGTGCACCGGCCGGTACAACTACGCGAAGTATGGCAAGCTGATCGGCATCGACCTGCTCGCCGGACCGGAGCACGCCGCCCAACTGCGCAACTCGCTCCGGATCGCCTGCGAGTACTGGAAGGCGAAGAGGCTGAATGCTCTTGCCGATGCCGACAACGTCGAAGCGATCACCCGTAAGATCAATGGCGGGTTGAACGGGCTCGCCGATCGCAAGCGCTATCTGGCGAAGGCTAAAGAGATCCTTGGCTCTGGCGCGACGGCGCCGGTTTCTCTGCAGCCCTTGCCGCCGTCCGATCTGCCCGATGCGCCGATCGCGACCGAGGCGCCGGGCTCGATCCTGAAATCGGAAACGGCGATCGGTGCCGTCACCACGGTCGTCGGCTCCCTTGCTGCGACGGTGCTGGCGGCCATCCAGAACCCCTACGCGCTTGTGGCTTTCCTGGTCGTCGCCATGGCCGCCGGCGTGCTGATCTGGCGGGCGATGAAGCGGCGAGGGCTGGTTTGATGTGGCAATGGCTTCTCGCCACGCGGTTCGGCCGCGCCTGCATCGCCGTGACGGTCATCGCCGCCGCCGCCGCCGTCCTCGGGCTCAGGCTCGTCGCCCTGGGGCGCAACCAGGCGATCGCGAAACGCGCGGCGGATCGGCTCGAAGCAATTTCCAAAAGGAGGGCAGGCGATGAGACGGTTGATCAGATGGGGCATGACCGCCTCAATGATGAGCTTGCTCGCTGGATGCGTGACCGGCGGTGATTTCTGCGACGTGTCGGCGCCGATCCGCCCGTCGGTCGACGACAGCCTGACTGTCGGAACCAAGCAGCAGATCGTGAAGCACAATCGCTACGGCGCGGCCGCCTGCGACTGGAAGGGCTCGCCGTGATCATCGCCCGGATCACCACCGGCATCACCAAGCATCTGCCGTCGCGGGCGTCGGAATGGGCGCTGGCAGCGATGCTGCTGATATGGGGGCTGAACTGCGCCTTCACCCCTGGATACTTGGAGCGGCCGGCCTGGCGATTGCTGGGGGAGTGGGGCACACCGGAACTCTGGGGTGGCGCGGCGGTCCTGATCGCCGCCGCCCGGTTGCTGGCGCTCGTCATCAACGGCACCTTCGCCGAGACCGCCTGGTCGCGGTATTCGCCGCATGTGCGCGCCGGGATGGCCTTCCTGTCTTGCTTCTTCTGGCTGGCGCAGACGCTCTCCGTCTGGACGACCGACACCACGGCTACAGGTCTTTCGTCCTCCGTCGTCGTGCTCGCGCTCGACTACTACAACATCGTCCGGAGCTCGACGGACACCCGGCATTCAGACGAGGCCTGGAAGCATGGACGCAATGCCTGATGTCGCTTCGGTTCCCGAATGGCTTCGCACCGTCATTTTCATTGCCGGCTTCATTGGCGGAACCTTGGCCTTCCTGGTCGGCTATCTCCGGAAGGGGAAGGCGCAGCCGGCCGAAGACCTGGTGATCACTGGGGCGTCGATCGCTGACACCAGGCCCATGAAGGATCTGGTCGAGGAAGTACGGGGACTCATTCTGGTGTTTCGCGAAGGCGTCCGTGCGCTCGAGGATATCCGCGATATCATGCGAGCGGAGGCTGACGAGGCCGAGATCGAGCGCCGCGCCGAGGAACGGGCGGAGGTCAAGGTGCAGCGGATCTTGAAGCGGGTGAGGCGGGGGTGATCAAAAAAGCGCCCGACGGGCTTCATCGGCGCGGGTTATTTGCTGTCCCGTGGTATCCCCACCTTCGGCGACGGTATCGATGTCGCATATGTACGATGGTGGGACGCCTAAAACCTGGGACATCCTCAGCATTCGCGACACGCTGACCCTATCCGTACCCTTCTCGTATTTTTGGATTTGTTGGAATGTGACGCCTACAGATTCGCCAAACTTCTCCTGAGACATCTCTCGTTCAATTCGGAGCGTTCGAATGCGCCGGCCGATTGCTACATCAATGGGGTCGGGCGGCGTCATGGCTCGTGATCCAGCGGGAGCTCGAGCGCGTGTGTTTGAGTAGGTTCGCGCTCAACTGCTTCGCACGCACCCCAGAGGGCGTCTGCCAGCCGGAATGCATCGTCGGGGGCGATTTCCCAGGCTTGCTGGCTCGGGAGGCCGGCATTGATCATCAGTGTAAACTGGTCGTCATCGGGGCGGTGCCAGATCTTGTAGGTCTCGACCGCGCAAGCCGTGTGGCCATCCAATCCAGACCTGACCCAGTCCGAAAAGCTGTTGGCCCATTTGGCTCTGAGGCTCTTTGCGCCTCGAAGTGGTGTTCCAGCTAGAACGGCCATCTCAGTCCCCACCGACTAGTGCTTGGTGCCCTTCGATAGGCGTCTTCGCGCCTCGTCTTGGGCGCTTAGGAGCTTTTTGGCTGTCTCGGATAAGTCGTTTTTTCTGGCTAGGTGAAGCATTTCCGAAATTCCTTCCAGAATTGTTTGAAGGCATTCCTGCTTCGTCTGGTGTCTCTGCGATCTTGGCTGCTTCTTGGGAGGCTTCTTTGAGCGTTTGTGCAAGAGGAAGCATCCGATCTTTTTTTGCCATCCTGCTTAGTTCTCGGGACAAATCTCTTATGTATGCTGCAGTTGCATGCATGTTCTCAGCCCTCATTTTTATTTGAATTCCCTAGGGCAGGCTGCCAGATCATTTTGAAATTTGAAGTAAAATAATCGTGATGTATGCATTTACTGGCTTGACGTCCAGAAAATGCCGCAAAAATCTTATCGTCAGGATGCCGAAGCGAGATTGTTGATAACTTAAGGTTGCGTATTGACTTTTTTAATACCGCCAATGTGATGGCGTGGTCATTCTGCTGGCCGTGATTGGGAGAAGCCCGACTGGCCGATTGGATAGGGGCCTCATTCCGCCCTTACCACTCTTGAAGGTGCTATCGGGCCTTTGCCTATGTTGGGTCCATCGGTGGCTGCCGGTCCGTGAAGTTGTCGACTTGAGGTTGTATATAGTCGATACTTGCTACTCGCGTTCTGGGCGTGTCGTTAGGAGGACTAAATGGCGGTCTGGGATGATGTTGTCGCGATCGTTGAGCGCCTAGGTGGGGTCGTCAGTACGGAAGATCTGCAGCGCGAGTTCGAGAGGGATGTTTCTGATGATAAGTCCGTGTTCGTTAGGGCTGTTGTCTTAGCTCTTGAGGCGCGTGTCCTCGACTACAGGGGCGGAAAGTTGAGGTTGGAGAGCGATTGACGCGGCGATTACAATTCATGACACGCGGGACCATTCATCGGACGTTCGTCTACGCTGCCGTCGTCGCTTTAAGCGTTCTTTTGTGGTGGGCTCTGATCAAGGGCGTTCTGGACATTTTGGCTCTGCACTAGCCGCCGCCCATCATCGCCTGAGACCCTTTTTCCGGCATGTCGAAGACGACGAACACCTTCCGGCAGCCGCAAGACGGGCACTTGAGCCGCTCAGGCAGCATCGCAAGTGGAAACTCCCTGCCGCGCGTCCAGATCAGCGTCGGCAGGTTGAGGTCCAGCTGTTGGGAGCAAGGCTTGGTGCCGTTCTTGGTCTTGGCGTTGCGGCCGAGGCAGCGGACGGATGCGGTCCAGCCGGCTGCATAGGCATCGCCAAGCGTTTCGACGCTCATCGGTCAACCCGTTTCCCATGCCAGTGCGACGAGAAGCGCTCGTGGAATGCGTCGGCTGCGGCGACAGTTTTGAAGCACCAGAGCGCTTGATGGACGAGGCGGTCGTCACCGGGCCGCTGGGCGAAGTCACGATCGCGGCAGTAGCCCATCATGACATCGAGGCTTTTGCCGAAGCCCAAGTGAGGAACGTCGAGGCAAACCTGGTGGGGATACTCGCGGTCGATGGTGGCCGCGCTCCTTTGGCCCTTATATCGCCCCATGGGCGTCGCTCCCGATAGCTGGTAGCCGGCCGCGCACATAGCCATATGAAATGCGCTCGGCCCTGCCGTCGGCCGCCAGCAACAGCACCTCGATAACGGCACGCGCATCGCCGCGATGGGCGGCGAGCAGGCTATCGACCCTCGCGTCGAGGGCTCGCTGTTCTTCGTCGATGTGTCCGGCCGACTGGCCCATGGCGGTCTCCTGTAGGCTTATGTTCCTATTTTGTTCTCATTGGCCGAAGAGTCAATGCGGCACCGTGCAGGGCTGTTGACGTCAAGGACTTCCATTTTGCAGGAGCCCCGGTAGGCTTCGGCCCATGTGCAACCTCTATTCGATGACCAGAACGCAGGATGCCATCCGCGCCTTCGCCAAAGCGTTGCGCGACCACGCGGGCAATCTGCCGCCTTTGCCCGGCATCTTTCCCGACTACCCGGCACCGATCGTTAGGAACGCGGTGGACGGCGTGCGGGAATTGGCGTTCGCCAGATGGGGCATGCCATCGTCGCAATTCGCGCTCATGGAAGCGACGAAGAAGCGTGCCGCCAAGCTGCAGGCGAAAGGGCATCAGGTCGACTTCAAGGAACTGCTCCGCATGGAGCCGGACACCGGGACCACCAACGTCCGGAATGTGACGAGCAAGCACTGGCAGCGTTGGCTCGGCGTCGAGAGCCGCTGCGTCGTGCCCTTCACCTCGTTCTCGGAGTTCAACAGGCTCGAGGGCGGCGACGTATGGTTCGCACTGTCGGAGGATCGGCCGCTCGCCTTCTTCGCCGGGATCTGGACGACTTGGACGAGCGTCCGAAAGGTGAGGGAAGGCGAGACGACGAATGATCTGTTCGCCTTCCTGACCACGGAGCCGAATGAGGTCGTCGCGCCGATTCATCCGAAGGCGATGCCTGTGATCCTGACGACGTCGGAAGAGATCGATGTCTGGATGAGGGCGCCGGCGAACGAGGCCCTCGCACTGCAGCGGCCGCTGCCGGGCAGCAGCTTACAAATCGTCGCTCGTGGAGCGAAGGAAGACGGCGGCGAGGCGCCATCCCTTGAACCACCCACAGAACCGTTGCTGCTCTAGCCCCGGCTAGGCTCCCGGAACCGCTCAGCGATCGAAGAATTAATTGATTACGCTGAGAAGGGAAGGATGGTTCGTCATGACAAAAACACTCGCAGCATTGGCCATTCTCGCCGCGTTGACAGTCCCTGCCATGGCCCAGGATGCCAACCCCGCTCCGAAGGAAACAGTCGGCGTAGCCAAGGTGGATCCGTCGACCATCGCGACCGGTTGGCGCGCGTCGAAGATCATCGGCTCGACCGTTGAGAATGAGAAGGGTGACAACATCGGATCTGTAGACGACCTGATCCTGACAGGCGATCAACAAGTCCCCTATGCCATTCTTTCTGTCGGCGGGTTCCTCGGCATGGGCTCCAAGCTCGTTGCCGTTCCCTACAAGGATCTCGATACGACCCAGAAGGGCAAGACGATTTTGCCTGCGGCGACAAAGGATAGCCTGACGGCGGCGGCCGAGTTCAAATACGCCGAATGAAAGCTTCGCGCGCCGGAAGCAACCCAGCCATCAACGCCCAAAGCACTTCATCCATTCACGGAACGGATGAAGTGCTTTTCCTGCCTTCTCATACGCCGATCAGTAGCCTCCGACGATGGGCAGCACTTCCCCCGTGATGTAGCTGGAGCACTGAGGAGAGGCCAGGAACACATAGGCTGGAGCGATCTCCTCCGGCTGGGCCGGCCTCTTCATCGGCGTGTCCGAGCCGAACTCGGCCACGTCCTCGGCCGTCTTGTCGGACGGGTTGAGCGGGGTCCAGACGGGACCGGGCGCCACGGCGTTGACGCGGATGCCCTTGGCGACAAGATTGCCCGAGAGAGCCCTGGTGAAGGCGTGAATGCCACCCTTCGTCATCGAATAGTCGACGAGGGATTTCGAACCCATCAGTCCCGTGACCGAACCCGTGTTGATGATGGCCGAGCCCGGCTTCATGTGCGGCACGGCTTCCTGGGCCATATGGAAATAGCCGTAGAGGTTGGTCTTCAGGGTCGTGTCGAAGTGCTGCTCGGTGAGGTCGGCGAATTCGGTGGAGTGCACTTGGAAAGCGGCGTTGTTGACGAGAACATCAAGCCGACCGAATTGCTTGACTGTCTGCGCCACCGCTTTTTTGCAGTCTTCCCGTCGGGCGACGTCGCCGGAGATGAGAAGGCACCGTTTGCCTTCGGCCTCGACCGCGGACTTCGTAGCCTCGGCATCGTCATGTTCAGATAGATAGAATATCGCGATGTCGGCGCCTTCCCTGGCGAACAGGACCGCAACGGCGCGTCCAATACCGGAATCGCCTCCCGTTATCAGCGCCACGCTTGAATCGAGTTTACCGGAGCCCTTCCAGAACGGCGCGTCATACATCGGCGCGGGATCGATCTCGCTTTCCACGCCCGGTTTGGGGTGGTGCTGCCTGGGAAAGGGTGGGGCAGGATATTCCCGAGCGCCAGCCTGCATGGCCGTCGGTTTCCTGGAGGTCTTGGCTCCAGCGTCGTCCTTATCGACCTTGCGCTGGATCTCACGGTGCTTCTTCTCGACCTTTTTCCCGGTGCTCATGGACAAGTCCTTCCCTTGGCTGCTCTCGCAAAGTCGTGCCATCGGCGACAATTCCCGCCGTCGCCCTGGGAGCTAGCGCGCCCGCCCGCCTTGGCGTCGCTGCAGCGCTTCCGTGCCGAGCGGGGTCGGCCGGTAGCAGTTTGCAAGCTGGTGTATGAGGCCCTCGCGCAGCAGGCGCTCGATCGTCTCGCCGTCCCGCAAAAGGCACTCTGACGGATTGGAGACATCGGTAAGGGTCTGCCACTCGCGATCGGTCAATGCGCGCATTTCAGCTCGCTCCCATTGGCGAGGGGCCCGAAGGCCCCTCGTTGGTATCAGACCAGGTCGTTGTTTAGCCCGACCCGATCCCTGCGGGGGAGCGGCGCGTCCGGATCGAATCTCGTCCAGCCCGCCCCCTCATAGTCGGCACGACGGCGCTCCAGATCCACAGCTCGAGCGTCCTGCAGGACGCCGCGAGCCAGCTCAACCTTATCGTCGGAGACACGGGCCGTGACCAGCGTACCGCCACGGCGGACGCCTTCCGCGTAGACGTTTGCATCCCGCTCGGGCACGCCCGATTCTGTCAGGGCACCGACGATACCCCCGGCGGCACCGCCGACCACCGCGCCTGCGGCGGCTCCGGCCGCCGTTGCGATCAGCCAGCCGGCAGCCACGACAGGCCCCACGCCAGGTATGGCAACGATGCCGAGCCCGGCCAGGAGGCCACCGAGCCCGCCGAATGCGGCGCCTAGGCCAGCACCCGCCCCGGCGTCCGACCCCACGTCCGAGACATCGACATCGTTGTCGGCATTGGATGCGACGAGGCTGATATCATCGCGCGGGACGCCGAGGGCCTGCAGATCGCGAAGCGCGTTGGTGGCGTCAGCACGGCTGTCAAACAGTCCAGAAACGATCGTAGTCATGGGAATATCCTTTCGCCGCGAGGCTCACTTGCTGGTGACGTTGCCTTGGAAATCGACGGCGACATCCATCACGGTTCCGCCCTTCGAAGCCTTGCCGCGCCAGATGCCGTCAGCGTCCTGGACGAGCGCAGACACATCGCTGTAGCCGGCGGCTGCGATGCGATCGCGGGCCTGGCCCTCGGTGAAGCTGTTCTTGCCGGCCACCGGTGCCGCCGGGTTGGTTTTATCGCCGGCGACGGCGGGCGTAGTGGCTTCTTCAGCTAAGGCGGGAGACGCCATGGCCGCGACAAGAAGGCTGGCAAATACGAACTGTTTCATGAGCAAATCTCCAGATTTGGGCATAGCTCGCCGCGCACCGCAGAGCGATGTCACAGAATGAAGGGCGTTGAGTAAGCGATTAGGCTCTAGCGAATGCTTCCGAGCCCGGGATCGCCTGGTGAGATATCAACTGCCTTGAGCGTTTATCGTTCCGCCTGGCAAATGCGAGGATCCCACTTGCTTGGTGTGTTTGCCTCTAAGCCATAGAAGGCGGGCGGTCTCGTGACCTGGTCTCACCCGACGGGAAGGGCTGCAACGATGCGCCACCAGCTTTTGAGAACTATTTCGCTAACCGGCTGATTTTGTTGATTGAGGGCGCCCCCTTCCGGACTCCATCCCTTCTCATGCCGCCCAGCGGCCAAATGAGAAATGTTGGGGGGAACGCTGTGTACGGCCCTCCGCTACCAACAATTCCCAACGATATCATCGACTTGCGGCAAGGCGCCCGATCCGAGGTGCCTTTTCATGTCGCGTCCGAGCCAGCTGCGAAGCTGCAGCCCTGGCGCGACGCCCGTCGATCGCCCTCAACGTATCGATGAGCACCGGCAGGCCCGACGCCAAGCCGATCGCTGCCTATGGCGGGCGAGCCATCATCCTACTTTGCGAAGGAATCGGCCGCTTCTTCGTTTGCACTCGCCGATTTGCTTGCATCGTTTACGTTGACGATCACGCGTTGGAGCAATTCGACGAACGTGTCGATTTCCTCCTGGTTGAAGCCGGCGACCGCCTCTCCGTTTCCCATTGCCAGGATCTCACGCGCCGGCCCGATCTTGCTGATCGCGCTGTCTGTCAAACTAACGAGGCTGCTTCTTCCATCCTTCGGATCCGGCTCTCTGCGGATCAGATCATCCCGCTCCATCCGCGCGAGAAGCTGGGCCATGCTGGGCTGTTCCACCCCCGCGATCCGGGCGAGTTCCTTTTGCGAGAGGGCTTTCCCCTCCATCAAGGCGACCAGCACAGGGAAGTGACTGATGCTGATGCCGATTTTGCGGAATCGAGTGTCAGCGAGCCGAGCGAGCAATCTCCCGGCCGTGGAAACCAGCATAGCGGGCATCACCCCGGCATTCCAGTTTTCCGCCTGTTCGGACATTCGCATTGGCTCCTATTTAATTATTTACATTGGATCCTATTTGTATATATAGTCTCCTATGCATTCGGTTATCACAGGAGGCGACCATGTCGCAACCACCTAGCATTGCGATCATTGGCGGGGGGCCGGGTGGCCTGACGCTGGCGCGAATTCTTGCCCTGCATGACATTCCGGCTACGGTTTTCGAGGCAGATGCCCACCCGCTTGCCAGGCCGCAAGGCGGGTCGTTGGACATGCATCCCGATACCGGACAGCGCGCCCTGCGTCTCGCCGGCCTGGAGCGCGAGTTTCGGCAATTGGCTCGCTACGGGGATCAGGGCGGAAAAGTCTATCATCCCAACGGCGAGCTACTTTTCGAGGATTCTAATCCTCACGGCAACCGGCCCGAAATTGATCGGACGCAGCTCCGGCAGTTGCTGCTGGATGCCCTGCCTGCGGGGACCGTGCGCTGGAACCAGAAGGTTCGGACGGTCAGGCCGCTTGATGATGGTCGCTATGCCGTCATGGCCAACGGAACCCCTGGCGAAGCATTCGACCTCGTGGTCGGCGCTGATGGAGCATGGTCGCGTGTTCGCCCGCTGCTTTCCGATGCCGTGCCCTTCTACGAAGGCGTCATGGTCGCCGAACTCGGCATCGATGACGTCGACGGGGCGAATCTCGCGATCGGTGCGCTGGTCGGCCACGGCAAGATGTTTGCAAAAGGGCGTGCGCGACTGTTGGCAGGCCAGCGCAATGACAATGCGCATATTCGCATCTATGCAGCCTTCCGCGCACCGGAGAGTGCCGTAGTTCTCGACATAACACGGCCGGCCGAGGCCAAGATCGAGCTGGCGAAACTGTTCGCCGATTTTGCCCCCAAGTTTCTCAATCTGATCACGGTGGGAACGTTACTTGCCGTGCGCCCGCTTTACGCGATGCCGATCGGCCATCGCTGGACCAACAGGCCTGGCGTCACGTTGCTGGGCGACGCGGCGCATCTGATGTCACCCTTCGGGGGCGAAGGCGCAAATGGGGCGATGGCAGACGCATCCGATCTTGCCATGGCCCTGATCCGCCATGGCGACTGGCGCCAGGGCGTCGCCGAGTACGAAACCACGGTGTTTCCGCGCGCCAGGGAAGCGGCGCAGGGCGCTTCAGACGGATTGCGGGGAGCCGTCGCGGAGGACGCGCTATCCCATGTTCTGGAGCATTTCACGGCGGCTCGGGATCGAGCCCGTAGCGACGCCCCGCGACAGCTGGATGTTCCAACCCCGAAAGGCCTGTTCGAGACGCGTCTGGCCCAGAAGACGAAGAACAGCAGCATCCAGAAGACGCTGAACGCCACATACCGGTTTGATCTATCCGGCCCCACAGGCGGTAGCTGGATAGTCGATTTCAAAGAGGCCAGCGCTGGAGTGCGAGAAGGGGATGGCCCGTGCCAGTGCACCGTCTCGATGACCGACAATGACTTTGTCGAAATACTGACGGGTGCGCTCGATCCGAGACGGGCGTTCACGAGTGGAAGGCTGAAAGTCCAGGGAGACATGAGCCTTGCCATGAAGATCAGCAATATTCTGACGCCTTGATGTATTTGCTGGTGCTAAATCGCGCCCTGGCTCGAGTTTTCGGGCAGTTTCCTTGCGAATACACGAGGCTACCCCATGAAGCTGACAGCACGAAATCCAGAAATAATACTCTATGTTGCGACCTGCGTATTGCGTCCGACATTTTTCATGATCAATGCCGTTGTATTCTCGACTCCCGTTGCAGTCGCGGCCGAAAGGTCGCCAGGCTTTGCCGTAGATCATCTGCCTTCGACAATATCAATCAGTATAGATGCTGATCAATCTGTCCATTCGAAGCGTGTATTGATCGCAATGGAAAAGGCGCGGCTATGAATAGCAAGGGCGACAATGCCAAATCGATTGGTAGAGACATCGCAGGGCCCGCGTCAAAGCAGGCAATATATCGATCCGCCACGGCAATATTTCTGTTGGCCATCCTCACAGGCTGCGCAAAGGCGCCATTGTGGCAGGCTGGCTCCTTGTCGTCGTACGACAAGCTTGTTCCGACCCACGGGCATGTGACCCAGGCAAACATCCACGTCGATAGTGCCGCCGTGTTGTCCGCGAGAACGGTCAGGATTGTGCCTACGACATTTTCGGCCAGGGCAACTCGGTCGATAGCCAAAGCCGAAGACCGCGCTCTCGTTACCAACACGCTGGACCGGGCGATGTGCGTACGACTGAGCGACCGATTCGAGGTCGTTTCAGAAAATCAGCCGGCCGATCTCACTGTGCATGCGGTCGTGACCAACGTTATTCCGACAGATGCCGGCGCCGCCGCCCTTTCGACGGTCGCCTCTCTGGGAAGCTCCGTTGTTCTCCCCGTTGGTGTTCCGAGACTTCCAATCGGACTGGGAGGGCTGTCCGTCGAGGCCGAGGCTATTGGAAAGGACGGCACCCAGAAGGCAGGCATAGTCTGGGCGCGGGGCGCGAACTCTTTCGCCAACAAGGCACGCGCCTCTCGTGTGGGGGATGCCTATAGCCTGGCGGCATCTTTCGGCAATGATTTCAGCAAGATTCTGCTGATCGGGAAGTCACCTTTCGGAGGTGGCCCCTCGCTTCCGCCGCTGCACCGGGTTCGGTCGGGCCTCGGAGGCCAATCCAAATATGCAGCCTGCGAGGCATTCGGCCGCGCACCCGGCCTCCCAGGCTTGGTCGGCGGCGAGTTGGGTCTTCCGCCGGCCTGGACCGACAAGGTGCCTGAACACGCCGTTGCGAGATCCAGCGTCGCTCAACGCGGGACAGAGTAGCCGGTGACGAGAGAACGCGGGATCGCCATCGACGTGTGAAGCCAACCTCGCGGCATCCGTCGCCTCGCGCATGGCTCGGCTGACTGCGCCAGCTCGGCCCCTGACGCCGCCCCAATCGGCCGCAGCCAAACCCACACGACAGGAACGGGCCACCAGATGAGTGGCAGACCAAGGAGAGTCATGGCGAGCCGCAGTTCCAAGAGGCAGAAATTCGACGAAATCTGGCTCCTTGTCGGCCTGATCGGCATCAACATCTTTCTGGCCCTGCCGATCAACCTCGGCCCGCTGCAGACAGGCGCGCTGATGGATGGCTTGAAGCTGTCGAGCTCCCAAGCCGGAGTTGTGGGCACGATCGAGCCGCTGATCTTCTCGATCGTTCTCGTTTGCTTTCCGCGCCTTCCGCGCCGGTTCGGCACCAGGACCCTTGGCGTTTTCGGTCTGACCGGGGCCATCATCGGCAATGTTGCGTCAGGCATGAGCGATAGCTTCGCGACGATCTGCTTCTGGCGCCTGTTTGTGGGCGCCAGCACAGGGCTTGTCGCCTTGGCGGGCTTTGCCGCCCTCGCTACCGCGGCGCGCGTGGACCGCATGTCAGCGCTCGTAACCGTCGTCGTCACGTTGGTCGGCGTGGGCGTCGTCGTGGTGGGCGGAAATGTGACCCAGGAAGGCGGCTTTCGTTGGCTTTTCTGGTTCAGCGCAGCGATCTCCATCGGCTGCGCCATCATTGCGACGGCCCTGCCTGAGCGCTGGAACGAAACGGGACCGCCGTTGCGGCTCTCCACGGTAGGACGGTCCCCGCTCGCAATCGGCACGGTTGCCTATCTTTTTGCCGGCGGGGCGGTTTGGCCTTTTGTTGAAAGAATTGGCGTCAAGTCCGGGCTAACCGTCAGCCAGGTAGGGGAGGCCCTTGGATTTACGCTTCTCGCGGGACTTGCGGCCGGGGTCGCCGCGCTGGCTCTCGCCAAGCCCGGGCGTGAGCGGACGTTGGCTGTGGCGGGCATACTTTGCTTCGGCGGAGGGTGCGCGATGCTCACGCTTTCAACGACGCCGGCGATCTACATTTCCAGCCTCGTTGTCATGTTCTTCTTCTTCGTCTTCGTCGGGCCATTCCTTACTGCCCTTGCGATGAAGGTGGACGGCACCGGTGGGCTCGCCGCGGCCATCATGGGGTGGTCGACACTGATTTCGTCACTGGCGCCAGCTGTCTCAGGCCGTTTGGTCGAGGGCGACCAATTCGATCGGATGATCTGGCTCGTGCTGGCTTCGACTATAGTCGGCGTCGTCGTACTGGCGCGCGGAAAGCTCGTTGCGCACAGCGTTCCGCCTCCGCCGGAAACGGCTTCAGCGTATCTGTCCGCGCGCTCTGATCTCTGAGATTGGTGATGCGGCCGGTATCGTCGGAGGCTGGCGAGGCCAATGGCGGGCCGGCCTATTTCTTCTGCGGGTGTATCGCCTCGCCGCGTCGGAGCATTTCGACGAAAGCGATGATGCGTTTCTGGCGCCCGGCCTCGGTTTTCAGATTGTTCAGCCGGAAGATCAGCGCGAAGCGGTTTTGCGCGCTGAGACCGTCGAACGTTGCCTTTGCCTGCGGGTCGGCCTCGATCGCCGCCAGCAGATCGGCAGGGATCTCGGCGCCGCTGATACGGTAGGCCTTGTTCCATCGGCCATCGGCCTTGGCGGCTTCGACGTGTTTCAGGCCGTGTTCGGTCATGCGGCCTTCGGCAACCAGCCGTCCGACATTCTCGACATTGACCTGGCTCCAGACGCTCTTCTTGCCGCGCGGGGTGTAGCGCTGGAGGAAGCTCGTCTGGTCCAGGCCCTTGCGGATGGCGTCGATCCAGCCCCAGCACAGGACGACGTCTACCGCCTCCTTGGCCGTGATCGAGGGTATCCCGGAATCCTTCTTGTGCAGCCGGACCCACACTTCCGTTTCGGAAGCATGGTTCTTGCTCAGCCAGTCGTAGAAGTCCTCAGGGCCGGCAAAGGTCCGGACCTTGTCCATATCGACGATAAAGGCGGCCATCGGGGCTCCTGCGCATTCTGCTTTGCGTACCACGTTTATCAAGAGAACTTAGACGAGGTCATCTGCCGGTGTCGTATTCGCGCGGCGCGCCTTACGAAAGCGTATGTTGAGCGACAAGGGCCTCGGCGGTATCGGGTCCTGCATGCTGGAGAGGGAGTTGCGGACGTGTTCCCAACTCAGGGCCTGCCTGTGCCGGATCTGGCGGTCATGACGGAGGACCGGGCATGAAACTGCTCGTGATCGAGGATGACGCCCGGACGTCGGACTATCTCGTGAAGGGTTTCACCGAAGCCGGTCATGTCTGCGATGCGGTGGCGCAGGGCCTGGATGCGCTGACGCTTGCGGCCAACGAGCCCTATGACGTGCTGGTCATCGACCGGATGCTGCCCGGGCTCGACGGCCTGTCGCTGCTGAAGGCCATTCGCGCCGCCGGGGTGAAGTCGCCTGCCATATTCCTCACCGCGATGGGCGGGGTCGATGACCGCGTCGAGGGGCTGGAGGCAGGCGCCGACGACTATCTCGTCAAGCCGTTCGCCTTCTCGGAACTGATGGCGCGGGTCAACGCGCTGCTGCGCCGCCCGCCGGTCCAGGAACACAAGACGGTGCTTCGGACGGCCGATCTGGAACTGGACCTGATCAAACGGACCGCCACCCGCTCCGGACAGCGGATCGACCTGCAGCCGCGCGAATTCACGCTGCTGGAGGTGCTGATGCGCAACGAGGGACGGGTCGTGACCCGCACGATGCTGCTGGAGCGGGTCTGGGACTTCCATTTCGACCCGAAGACCAGTGTCGTGGAAACGCATATCAGCCGGCTGCGCGCCAAGATCGACAAGCCCTTCGACGTGCCGTTGCTGCAGACGATCCGAAACATCGGCTACAGCATCCATGCGCCGCGCTAGGCTGCTCCGCAGCACGCCGTTCCGACTGGCCGTCATCTTCTCCGCCCTGTTTCTCGTCGCCTTCGTCGTCGCCAGCCTCGTCGCCGTGCAGGTGGTGCGGCAAAACCTGGTGGCCAAGCTCGACCGGGATGTCGGCGAGACCTATGCCGTCCTCGCCGCCTCCTATGGCGACAACGATATCGAGGATCTGATCGGCCTGGTGCAGAACCATGTCGCGGTGGCGCGCGCGGCCGATCAGATCTTCCTGCTGACGGGAAGGGGCGGGGCCCGGCTCGTCGGCAATATCGCGCAGAGGGCAGTGTCGCTCGGCTGGTCGACCGCGGCGGCGCGCGATCTCGGCCTCGATGGCGACGCCCGCTACCGCCTGCTCGCCGGCGATATCGGCAGCGGCTATCGCCTCGTCGTCGGCAAGAGCTATGCCGAGATCGAGACCGTCGGCGCGATCACCGCCGTCACCTTCATGTGGGCGACCCTGGTCGCGCTGCTCGTCGCGGTCGCGGGCGGCTGGATCCTGGCGCGGCGCCTGCAACGGCGCATGGATGCGATCGCCGGCACGATGGCCCGGATCTCCGAGGGCGAACTCGGCGCGCGCATTCCGCTCATCGGCAATGGCGACGACATCGACGTGCTCTCCGTCCGCATCAACGACACGCTCGACCGCCTGTCTGGCCTGTTCGAGGGCATGAGGCAGGTCGCGGCCGATATCGCGCATGATCTGAAGACGCCGCTGAACCGGCTGAAGCTGACGATCCGGGCAGCCCTCGGCAAGCAGGAGGCGGGTGAGCCCGTGGCGGCGGAACTGGAGGAAGCCGACGCCGAAAGCGACCGGATCAATGCCACCTTCGACGCCCTGCTGCGCATCGCCCAGATCGAGGCCGGCGCGCGCAAGGCGCGGTTTGCTCCGGTCCGGCTCGGCGACGTCGCGGCTGCGATCGCGGAGGCCTATGTCGAGGTCGCGGGAGAAAGCGGCCGCACGCTGCATTTCGAGGCCGGGGACGTTTCTCACGCCATTTCCGGCGACCGGCAGCTGCTTTTGCAGATGTGCGCCAATCTGGTCGAGAACGCGATGATCCACGGTCCGGCCGGGACAAGCATCGGCCTTCGCGTGGCGGCGACGGACGCCGCAACGACGCTGCGGGTCACGGATGACGGGCCGGGCATCCCCGAGAGCGAACGGGCCAACGTGCTGCGCCGGCTCTATCGCCTGGAAAAGAGCCGGACGACGCCGGGTTCCGGCCTCGGCCTCAGCCTGGTGAAGGCGGTGGCGGACCTGCATGGCGCCAGACTGGTGCTCTCCGACAATCAGCCCGGCCTCTGCGTCACCATCGAGTTCCCCAACCTGCCGCCGCGCCGGACCGTCTGACGTCGCTTTCATACCGATCCGTATGAAGCCCGTCAGGTCGGGGTATGGGGGCTCGGCTATCCCGGTTCGACCGGGAGCGGACGACCGTCAGCAGACTCCCGGCAAAGCCGGCCGACAGCCGGTGGAAAGGGATCCTGCCATGCCCATGATCGACGAGAACCAGACCCGCATCGCCGACAGGATCGCGCCGGCCTTGGCCGCGCGCGGCGGCGCGAGCCTGATGCTGGCCGCCATCGTGTTCGGCGCCGCATTGCTCGCCGCGCCGCTCGCCGCCAGCGCCGCCGCCGCGGTGCCGTGCGAGGACATGCTGGCGCAGCTGCGCGCGGCCAAGGCCGGCGTGACGCTGTCGGCGGCCGATCAGGCCAAGCTCGACGAGCTCGAGGCCAAGGGGGTCGAACGCTGCAACGCCGACGACGACAAGCGCGCCGATGCCTTCTTCAAGCAGGGCATGGCGATCCTCGGCAAATAGCGGCCCTCCCAATCAAGCCCTGAAGCAAGGATGCGAAACATGTCCTTCTCCTCGCCGAGCGCGTTGGACGGCTCGCCCGCCAACCGCGTTCCCGACGTCACCGTCGATTTCTGGCTGATCAAGCTGATGGCCGTCACCATGGGCGAAACGGCGGCGGATTATCTGGCCGTCAACATGGGGCTCGGGCTGACGGCGACCTCGCTGCTGATGGCGGCGATCCTCGTCGTCGCCCTCGTCGCGCAATTCGCCCAGAAGCGCTACGTGCCCTGGGCCTACTGGCTCGCCGTCGTCCTGATCAGCATCGTCGGTACGCTGGTGACCGACAATCTCACCGACAATTTCGGCGTGCCGCTGACGATCTCGACCGTCCTGTTCAGCGGCCTGCTGCTCGCCACCTTCGGCCTCTGGTATGCGTCGGAACGGACGCTGTCGATCCACACCGTCTTCACCACGCGGCGCGAGCTGTTCTACTGGCTGGCGATCCTGTTCACCTTCGCCCTCGGCACGGCGGCGGGCGATCTGGTGGCCGAGCATTTCGACCTCGGCTACCTGACGACGGGGCTGATCTTCGGCGGCGTCATCGGCGCCATCGCGCTGGCCTACTACCTCTTCAACATCGATGGCGTCCTGGCCTTCTGGCTCGCCTATATCCTGACCCGCCCGCTCGGCGCGTCGTTCGGCGATCTGCTGTCGCAGCCGCTCGAATATGGCGGGCTCGGCATGGGCACGATCCTGACCAGCACGATCTTCCTGCTCTGCATCTCCGCCATCGTCGTCTTCATGACGGCGAAGCAGGACGACCGGGCAGCGCTGATCGACCGGGGCGACTAGCGCGGCAAGTCCCCGCGGCTGGCCGCCCATGGCGGCCGGTCGCTGAGGCCGGATCTGCCTTGAACCTGTCGGATCCGTAAGCGGCCCGTCAGGTCACGGCCAGTTTGATGTCGGACGATCCGCCAATCGGAAAAAAACAGGCATCTTCGGGAGGGGATCATGAAGAGCAGGTTCAGGGGCGGTGCCCTGGTTCTCCTCATCGCCGTCGCCAACCTTGGCGGCGCGCCGGGCGGGCTCTACCCGGCCATCGCCCAGGAAAAGCTGGTGGCGCCGGAGCGGAACCCGCCCGGCGACATTCCCGACGACCAGGTCTTCATCGACTACCAGGCGCCGGCCGGATTTAAGGTCAAGGTGCCGGAGGGCTGGTCGCGGGTGGAGATCCCGAACGGCACCCGCTTCTTCGACAAATATGATCAGATCGAGATGACCGTCGGCACGGCCGCCGCGGCTCCGAAGGCCGCCAGCGCCAGGGCGGACGAGGTCGCGGCGCTGGAGAAGAACGGCCACGCCGTCAAGCTGGGCAAGATGCAGGACGTCCGGCTCAAGGGCGGACCGGCGCTGCGCATCGCCTATCTCGCCAATTCCGAGCCGAACGCCGTCACCGGCAAGCAGGTCCGGCTGGAGCACGAGCGCTTCGTCTTCTTCAACCAGGGCAAGACGATCACGCTCGATCTGGCTGCGCCGGCCGGGGCCGACAATGCCGATCAGTGGCAGCTGATCTCGAATTCGCTTCGCTGGCCGTGACATGAATGTGCTCGTCGCCCATGAGCTCTACCGCTTCTTCCATCGTGGCGACGACGAGGTGGCGGCGCTGCGTGGCGTCGATCTCGTCCTTTCGGCCGGGGAGTTCGTGGCGCTCCGGGGGCCGTCCGGCAGCGGCAAGTCGACCCTGCTCGCCTGTCTCGCCGGGCTGGACGACCCCGATGGCGGCACCGTCGACGTGCTGGGCCAGCGCATGACCCGCCGGCCGGAGACCGAGCGCGCCCGCATCCGGGCCCGGCATATCGGCGTGCTGATGCAGACGGGCAATCTGTTCGATCACCTGAGGCTGCGCGACCAGATGCGTCTGCAATGCGGCCTGTCAGACCGGCCATCGGCCGGGGCGGACGCCATTCTGGACGGGCTCGGCCTCGCCGCTCTCGCCGACGCATTGCCACGCGAGCTTTCCGGCGGCGAGGCGGCGCGGGCCGGCCTCGCCGTCGCGATGACGCAGCAGGCCGAGATCCTGCTCTGTGACGAGCCGACCGGTCAGGTCGACGCCGAAACCGAGCGCCTCGTGCTCCGCCGTCTCTCCGATCTCTGCGCCGGCGGCACGGCGGTGCTGGTTGCGACCCATAGCGAGGCGGTCTCGCGCCGCGCCGATCGCATCCTCCCCTTGTCCGACGGGCGGATCGTCCATGTGCAGCGCTAGTGGCGACGTGCTCGTGGAGGCCCGGCAGATCGCGCGATCGTTCCGGCGCGGTGATGGCGAGGTCGCGGCGCTGGCGCCGATTTCGTTCACGATCCGGCCGCGCGACCGGATCGCCGTCGTCGGCCCGTCCGGCAGCGGCAAGACCACACTGCTGCACCTGATCGCCGGACTGGACGAGCCGACCAGCGGCGCGCTGGACTGGCCCGGCCTCGGTTCGAAGGATCAATTACGTCCGCGCCAGATCGGCGTCGTGTTCCAGTCGGCCAGCCTGATGCCGGCGCTGACCAGCGCCGAGAACGTCGCGCTGCCGATCCTGCTCGGCGAGGATGGCGACGATGGCGCCGCCGCCGCGATGCGGATGCTCGCGACGCTGGATCTCGCGGCGCTGGCGGATCGCCTGCCGGAGGAGCTCTCGGGCGGGCAGGCACAACGCGTCGCCATGGCGCGCGCCATGGTGTCGGCGCCCCGGTTGCTCCTCGCGGACGAGCCGACGGGACAGCTCGACCACGGCAGTGCCGCGCTGCTTCTCGACCATCTGCTCGCCTTCCTCGATGGATCCGATACGGCGCTGGTCCTGGCGACCCACGATCCCGCCGTCGTGGCGCGGATGGACCGGGTCTGGCAGCTCGATCATGGCCGGCTCGTTCCGGACGGGCGGGAGGGCTGATCATGCAGCGGCTCTGGTTCTCCGGCCTGGTCCGGGCCCGTGGCTGGCGGCTGTTGGGCGCCATCGCCGGGATTGCGCTCACCGTCGCGCTGATCGCGGCGCTCGGCGCCTTCCTTCGCGCCAGCACGGCGACGATGACGGCGCGCGCCGCCGCCTCGGTGCCGGTCGACTGGCAAGTTCTGGCCCTTGGCGGCTTCGACGCCGAGAGCGCGGCGACCGCGATCCGGCAATCCGGCAGCGTTCGGGCGCTCGAAACGGTCCTTTATTCCGATGTCGCCGGGTTCGAAGCCTCGACCCCGGATGGCGTGCAGACGACGGGAGCCGGCAAGGTGCTCGGCGTCGGCGCCGACTATTTCGCCCGTTTCCCCGGTCAGGCGCGGCTCTTGCTGGGCAACCTGAACGGCGCGTTGGTCGCCCAGCAGACGGCCGCCAATCTGCATGTCGGCCTCGGCGACACCGTCACCATCCACCGCGTCGGCGTCCCCGATACCCAGGCCGTCGTCGGCGGCGTGGTCGAGCTGCCCAACGCCGACGCGCTGTTCCAGGCGATCGGCGCCACCGCCGGCGCCGCGCCGGTCGCACCGCCCGACAATGTGCTGATCCTGCCGATGGCCGCGTGGACCGCTGCCTTCGATCCGCAGGCGGCGGTGCGGCCCGATACGGTGCACCGGCAATTCCACGTGCGCCTCGATCACGGCCGGCTACCGGCCGATCCCGTCGCGGCCAGCCTGCAGGCAACCGATCAGGGCCACCATCTCGAGGCCAGCCTGGCCGGCACGGCGCTGCTCGCCAACAATCTCGCGACTCGCCTCGACGCTGTCCGCGAGGATGCGCTCTACGCCCGCGTCCTGTTCCTCTTCCTCGGCGCGCCCGGTGCCGCGCTGGCGGCGCTGTTGACCTTCGCCGTCGCCGCGGCCGGCGCCGAGACGCGGCGGCGCGATCAGGCGCTGCTGCGGCTGCGCGGCGCCTCGGTCGCCCGGATCACCGGCCTCGCCGCGACCGAGGCGATCGCAACCGGCCTCGCCGGCGCCGCAGCCGGCATCGTCATCGCCGGGATCGCCATGCGGATCGGGCTCGGGCGAAGCCTCGCCGCATCGGCCGATCTGCCGTCGATCGGTCTGGCGATCGCCTGCGGCGTCGCCCTGGCCCTTGTCGCCATCCTCTGGCCTGCATGGCGAAACGCGCAGGGCCAGACCGTGGCCGAGGCGCAACGGGCCGTCGGCGTCGATCGAGGGCCGCTCTGGCTCCGCCTGCATCTCGATCTCGTGCTGGTCGCGCTCGCCGCGCTGAGCTACTGGCGTTCGGCCGCCGGCGGCTACCAGGTCGTGCTGGCGCCGGAGGGCGTCGCCGCCATCGCCGTCGACTATACGGCCTTCCTGACGCCGCTGCTGCTCTGGCTCGGCCTCGGCCTGCTGGCGATCCGCCTCAGCCGAGTGTTGCTGACCCGCGGCCGCGCCCTTGTCTCGACGCTCGTCCGGCCCGTCGCAGGGCGATTGTCGGGCGTCGTCGCCGCTACATTCGCCCGCCAGAGCCGGCGGCTGACGGCCGGCATCGCCATGGCCGCGCTCGCCTTCGCCTTCGCCGGTTCGACCGCCATCTTCAACGCGACCTATGCCGCCCAGGCCCGCGTCGATGCCGAGCTCACCAACGGCTCGGACGTGACCCTGAGCGGGACGCCGGCCTCGCCGGCGTCGCGGCTGTTGTCGTCGCTGGCCGGGCTCGTCTCCGCCGACGCGATCGTGCCGATGCAGCATCGCTATGCCTATGTCGGCGCCGATCTGCAGGACCTTTATGGCATCGACCCGGCGACGATCGGCCAGGCAACCGCTATCGACGACGCATTCTTCGCCAGCGGCGATGCGCGCGCGACGCTCGCCGAACTCGCCCGCACGCCGGACGGCGTCCTCGTGGCGCAGGAAACGATCAACGACTACCAGCTCGCGCGCGGCGACCCGATCAACCTCCGCCTGCAGACGCGATCGGATGGCGGGTATCATGCGGTGCCGTTTCACATTGTCGGCGTGGTGCGCGAATTCCCGACGGCGCCGAAGGATTCCTTCCTCGTCGCGAACGCCGCCTATGTCGCCGAGAAGACCGGTTTTCCCGACAGCGAAACCGTGCTCCTGCGCGCCAAGGTCTCGGTGCGCCAGCTCGCTGGCGATGCCGGAGCCATCGCGGCGGGGACGCCCGGCGTCAGGGTCACCACGATCGACCAGGCCGTCGAGACGATCGGCTCGAGCCTGACCGCCGTCGACCTCTCCGGCCTGACGACGCTGGAACTCGGCTTCGCCCTCGTCATGGTGGTCGCCTCGTCGGGCCTCGTCTTCGCGCTCGGCCTTGCCGACCGGCAACGTGCCTTCGCCATCCTCTCCGCGCTCGGCGCCCGGCCGAAGCATATCGCCGCCTTCGTCTGGAGCGAGGCGGGGCTGATCCTGGCCGGCGGCGCCTTTTTCGGCGGGATCACCGGCTGGCTCGTCGCCTATGTGCTGGTCCGGCTACTGAACGGCGTGTTCGACCCGCCGCCCGAGGCGCTGACCATCCCTTTCGGATACCTGCTGGCCGTCCTTGCCGTCGCGGCGGCGGCCACCCTCGTCGCCGCGACGTGGATGACGCGGCGGGCGACGCAACTCTCAACGACGGAGCTCGCACCTTGAAGACAGATCGGCCGGATCCGGATGGAGACGGCTGTCGGGGCAGGGGGCCAATGCAACGGAGAACCATGATGAAGATACACATTTTGCTCGGCGCCGTGCTCGTCACGGCCGGTCTCGCCGGACCGGCCGCCGCCGCCGAAACGCAGGGAACGATCAAGTCCGTCAACCCGAAGACGGATTCGATCACGCTGTCGGACGGCAAGACCTTCGTCCTCGCCGAGGGCGTCGAGGCCGAGACGCTGAAGGCAGGCGAGAAGGTCAAGGTCACCTACGCGACCACGGCCGGCAAGATGACGGCCTCCAAGGTTCAGATCGTCAAATGACGGGCTGAGCCGCGATGTCCGGGCAGGGAGGCGTCCTGCCCGGGCATGGCACAGAAGGGCTCAGTCCGCCCCTTCGTCGGCCTGGTGCACGGTCGGACCCATTTCCCTCAATGCGCGGATCGTAGCCGGCGAAGCATCTCCCTCGAGGATCAGCTGGCCTATGTCGTTGATCTCGCAAATGCGGAAGGGCGCGACCGTATCGAGCTTGTCGTTGGTGGCCGCCAGCAGGACGTCGCGGCTCTGCTGCACCATGGCGCGCTTGATCTGGGCCTCGTCCCAATCCAGCGCCGTCACGCCGACAAGGGGGGACAGGCCGCAGCTGCCCAGGATCAGCAAATCGGCATAAACCTGCTGCACCTCGCGCAGCGTCTGGGCGCCGAGACAGGCGCCCTTGTCCGGGTTGAACACCCCGCCGAGCAGGATCGTCGTGCAATTGCGATGCCCCGCAAGGGCCACGGCAATGGCCGGGGAATTCGTGACGACCGTGAATTTCCGGTCAAGCGGCAGGGCGCGCGCGATGGCGACATTTGTCGAGCCCGCATCGATGAAGATCGTCTGGGCCTCCTTCACCAGGCCGGCTGCGACATGTCCGAGCCTCGCCTTCGAATCCCGGCCTGCCAGCAACCGTTCTCCCAGAGGTCCGCCATCGGGGGCCGGCGAAACGGCCAGCGCGCCGCCATACACCCGGCGGCACAGGCCGGCCTTCGCCATCTCGCGCAGGTCGCGGCGGATGGTGTCCTCGGACACGCCGAATTGGCCCGCCAGCTCGGCGGCGAGAACCCTTCCATTCTCTGCAAGTTCCTGCCGAATTCGTTCATGTCGTTCGTCCGTGAACATCCGTAGCATTCCTTGTTTAAACACGTTGTTGCGCATTTATGCGCGTTCTGCAAGGATGGCCTCGTCGCTGGCTCGACGGGGTGTCCCTGGCAGGTCCCCCTCCGGCCGGGCGCCGTTCCAGAATTCGCCGTGGATTATTGAAGATAAACGCGATGCGCACTCATTCCGATTTTCCGTTCAACCTGGCAGGCTTTGATCATGTCGTCTTCCGGGTCGACGATCTCCGCAAGGGCATGGATTTCTACATCGGCGTCCTCGGATGCGAGAAGGGATACGCCTATCCGTCCGGCGGAATGGAGCCGCTGTGGCGTCTATCCGGACGGCACGGCGGGGGAGGGCCAAGCGCATGACGCCTAGCCTTCACCACATCGCGGTCTGGGTGTCCGACCTGGACGCGGCCGCCGATTTCTGGGAGCGCCACTTCAACGCCATTGTCGGTCCCCGCTATGACAGCAAGCGCCAGCCGGGCTTCGCGTCGCGGTTCGCCTATTTCGGCCAGAGCTTCCGGATCGAGCTGATGGCGAGGCCCGGCCTCGAGCCCGGCCCGGATCACCATCTCGGCTGGACCCATGTCGCCCTGTCCATGGGTGCGACGGATGCCGTCGACGCGGCCGCCGAGCGCTTTGCCGCCCTGGGTCTGCTCCTCGAAGGCCCGCGCCGCACCGGCGACGGCTACTACGAGGCGGTCGTCAGCGGACCCGACGGCGTCCGGATCGAACTGACCGTTTAACCCAGCTCAAGGCACGTTCGTGACCCTCACCGCTTCCCGGCGCATTTCGCCCCTGCAAGAGCTCTGGTCGTCGCCGCTCTATCGCGGCGCGACCCTTGCCATGTTCCTCTCGGGGCTGGGCACATCCGCCGCCGCGCCGCAGATCGTCCTGTTCCTGGTCCGGGAACTCGGCACGTCGCTGCCGATGGCCGGGCTCTATTATCTGACCAGCCTGACGGCGCCGATCGCCGGCTACCTCGTCGGCAGCTATTCCGATCGGACGGGAGGCCGGCTCGGGCTGTTCCGATTGTGCGCGATCGCCGGCTTCGTCGGGTGGGCGGGCTTCGCGGTGTCGACGCAAGCCTGGATCCCGTTTGCCATCGGGGCGGTCATCCTCGCCTTCTCCGGCGCCGCAGCGTCGCAGATATTTGCCGCCGTGCACGATGAACTCGTCCGAAATCCGGGCAAGGCGAACGACGATGTCGTGGCGATCATTCGCATGGCGCTGACGGCGGGCTGGGTCATCGGCCCGGCGCTGGGCGCCTGGTTCGCGTCCGAGACCAGCCTCCGGGCGCTGTTCTGGGCGACCGCGATCTTGTTCCTGGCGCAGATCGTTCCCTTGGGGCGGCTCAAGGTTTCCGCGCCTTCCCGCGCCGCCAAAACGACGGCCGACCCCGAGGCGGCCGGCGGTGCGCGCTTCAGCGCGATGCTGCCGCTGCTCGCCTTCACCGCGCTCTTCGTGCTGGTCTATGCCGGCGAGGCCATCAAGTACGGCTTTCTGCTGCTCTATATGGAAGAGCATCTGCGGATCGCGCCGGGCGTCCGGGGCGCCATCATCGGCGTCCAGCCTCTGATCGAGCTGATCATCATGCCGTTCAGCGTGGTGCTCGGACGACGGTTCGGCCCTCTCAACCTCATGGCCATTGCGGCGGCGCTCTGCGTGGCGGCGAACCTCTGCTTTGCCGGCTGGCCATCGGTCGCCGGAATGTTCGCCGGCCAGATCCTCATGGGCGGCGTCTGGGGACTGTTTGCCGTGCTCGGCATCCTCGTCGCCCAGCGCCTTCTGCCGGGCGCGGTCGCGACCGCCTCCGCCATCTTCATGAGCTCGAGCGCGCTCAGTTCCGCCGTCGGAGGCGTCGCGGGAAGCATCGGCGTCGCCGCCTTCGGCCTTCCGAGCGTCTTCTATATCCCGGCCGTCTTCGCGGCTCTGGCCGTCCTCGGTCTCGCCGCCATGGCGAGACGTCACCCGCTTCGATAGTCCCCCGACCAAAGGCCCTGTTATGATGGCTCAAACCTCGACATTCCCGCACGCCCATCCGCTTTCCGGCAGGCGGGAGCAGATCGCCACCCGGGCCGTGTTCCTCGTGGCCGGCCTCGGCCTCGCATCCTGGGCGCCGCTGGTGCCCTTCGCCAAGGCGCGCCTCGGCGTGGACGACGCCGCGCTCGGCATATTGCTGCTCTGCCTCGGGCTCGGATCGATCGTCGCCATGCCGATCACGGGCGCGCTGGCGAGCCGGCTCGGCTGCCGCACCATTCTGGTGCTCTCGGCGCTGGTCTTTGCGCTTGTCATCCCCTGGCTGGTCCTGTCCAGCTCCGTCCTGTCGCTGGCCATAGCGCTCATCCTGTTCGGCGCGAGCATCGGCACCTTTGACGTCGCCATGAACATCCAGGCCGTGATGGTGGAAAAGGATAGCGGCCGGCACATGATGTCGGGCTTTCACGGCCTGTTCAGCCTCGGCGGGATGCTGGGAGCGGGCGGCGTCAGCCTCCTTCTCGGCACGGGCCTGCCGCCGCTCTCGGTCACGCTGATGATCGGCGCCCTGCTGATCCTCCTGGTGATCTCGGCCTATTCGGGTCTTCTTCCCTATGGCAACCGGGAAGCCGCCGGTACGCCGCTGTTCGTGCTGCCGCGCGGCATCGTCATCTTCATCGGCGCCCTCTGCTTCATCGTCTTCCTGGCCGAAGGCGCCGTCCTCGACTGGAGCGCGCTGTTCCTGATCTCGAGCCAGTCCGTCGAACCCAGCCATGCCGGATTCGGCTACACGATGTTCGCGGTCGCGATGACGCTTGGACGGCTGACCGGAGACCGGATCGTCCGGGCGGTCGGCGGCACGGTGATCCTGGTCGTCGGCGGCATACTGAGCGCGGCCGGGTTCCTGATCGCGGTTTTCGCCCCGAGCGCGACCATCGCGCTCGCCGGTTTCCTGCTCGTCGGTCTCGGCGCCTCCAACATCGTGCCGGTCCTGTTCACCGCCGCCGGCAGGCAGACCAGCATGCCGGCGAGCCTCGCCGTCGCGGCCATCACGACGCTCGGCTATGCCGGCATCCTGCTCGGACCGGCGGCGATCGGCTTCGTCGCCCAGCACCTCAGCATCGGAGCCGGCTTCGTCGCCATCGCCATCGGCCTGCTGGTGGTCGGAATCGCGGGCCCCGCCGTCTATCGCCGCTGACTGGGCGAGCTGCGTGCCCCTTCGGCGGGGATAGAACCGAAGGAACTACCTTTGGTTTTGGGCGGGAACGATCCTATACTCGCGCTTGCAAGGTCGGGGCAGGAGGCGCGGGTGGGGTATGTGGTAGCGTTCGTGGCTGGGGCGGTCAGCGCGACCATCGTCCTGCTCGCCGTTCAGGCTTTCCTCACGTCGCTGGATGATCCGTCAAAGGATTTGCAGCAGCCCCGCCGGACGTATGGCCCCTAGTTCCTCGGCTGGTCGCTAGTTGCGGCCGTCACCCCGGAAAAAGCGGCCTGCCTTTTTCGAGGGCAGGCCGGATCTGCAATCGAACCGGATTTCGCGCCGTCCGGCCGGACAAGCGGCCCTCAGCCGGCGATCCCCGGATGAGGGTCAGGCCGTCTGCGGCTGTTCCCTGGCGCGCAGGATGAAGTCGGCCGGCCGGCTCTCGCTCAGGATGAGATCGCCGTTCGGCAGGTCGTTGTCGAACACCTTGGCGCGGATCTGCTCGTCGTCGAGACCGAGCGATCGCCAGCGCTCAATCAGGCGCTGCTCCAGCAGCTCCCGGCTTTCCCGGATCATCACGGAGAAATCGAACAGCGGCGCCAGTTCCGACCAGGGCTCGCTCTGCAGCAGCAGATAGTTGCCCTCGACGATGATGTAGCGCGCCGAGCTGGGAATGATCGCCGCCCCGGCGCGGGCAATCTCCAGCGAGCGGTCGAACACCGGCGCCGCGACGAAGGGCTCGTGATTGTCCGCGAGCCGGCGCAGCAGGGATTTGAGGCCGGCGACATCGAAGGTGTTCGACGCCCCCTTGCGGGCGCGCAGGCCCCATTGGTTCAAGACCGCATCGTCGAAGTGAAAGCCGTCCATCGGCACCAGCGCGGCTTCGCCCGGCGTTTTCGCGTTGATGGCCTTCACCAGCGCTTCCGCCAGAAACGACTTTCCGGCGCCCGGCGGACCCGCGATGGCGATCAGGGATCGCGCGGCGGGGAGGGCGCGAACCCGGCGCACGAGCTCCTCCCCGCCGTCGAAATAGCTCTCGATGGTCATCAATCGTTCCTCTTGAATCGTTCTTCTTGCCCGCCGAAGCGCGTGTTCCTCGAGCCGATCAAATCATTCGAGGCTTCGATTGTCAGCGATCGTTTTTCTGGATGTCGCGAGCGTCGCGCCCCGTTCTTAATTCGGGAATGTCGATTGACAAGTATTCTCTTTTGAAGAATATATGCGGCGTCTGGTTCTTGCCTGGAGACTATCGATGGACCTCGCAGCGCTGGCGATATTTCGGGCCGTGGCGCGGGAGCAGAGCGTTTCCCGCGCGGCCGAGCGGCTTGGCCGCGTCCCGTCCAACGTCACGACCCGCATCCAGCAGCTGGAGGCCGAGATCGGCGTGCCGCTGTTCCAGCGCGATAGGAAGCGCATGGCGCTGACGCCCGAGGGCGAGGCCTATCTCGATTATGTCGAGCGCATCCTGAACCTCGCCGACGAGGCGCAACAGGTCGTCAATCCCGGCGGCCCGGCGGGCACTTTGCGCCTCGGCTCGATGGAATGCACCGTCGCCAGCCGCCTGCCGGTTCCGCTCGCCCGCTATAACCGGCAATGGCCGGAGGTTACGATCGAGCTCTCGACGGCGCCGACGCGCCAACTGATCGAGGGGCTGCTGGCGCATCGGCTCGATGCCGCGCTGATCGCCGTGCCGGAGGGCGAGTGGTGGCTCGGTCCGGACGAGCTCGACAAGGTGGCGGTGTTCCGGGAGGAGCTCGTCCTGCTCTTGCCGCCAGGCCACCCGGGCGTCGAGCGCCCCGGCGACATCCAGCCCCGGGCGCTCGCCGCCTTCGCGCCGGGCTGCACCTACCGGATGCTGGCGGAGGAGTGGCTGTCCGGCCTCGGCACGCTGAAGGGCCGCTTCGCCCTGCAGGAAGTGCGGTCCTACCACGCGATGTTCGCCTGCACGGCCGCCGGATCCTGCTTCAGCGTCATGCCCCGCAGCGTCGTCGAGCTGCTGCGGCCGGTCGCGCCGGTCGAGGAAAAGGCCCTGATGACGGTCGATACCTATCTCGCCTGCCGGCCCGGCTTCGCGACGCCGGCCTTCCTTGCGCTCCGCGACACGCTGGCGGCTTTCTCCAACCTCGAGGGCGGCGATCATGCGGCAGGCTGAACGGATGGCGGCCGTCGCCGCCGCCATCGTGCTGGTGATCGGCATGGGCTTCGGCCGCTTCGCCTTCACCGGCCTCTACCCGCAGATGGTCGCCGACGGGCAGATCTCGGTCGGCGGCGGCTCCTATGCCGCTTCCGCCAACTATGCCGGCTATCTGATTGGCGCGCTGCTCGTCAGCTTCCTCACCGGAATTTCGGCGCGAAGACAGTGCTCGATTGCCGTCGGCGCCACCGTCGCGGCGCTCGGGCTGCTGTGGCTGCCGCTGCCGGAAGGCGCTGTCATCGCGGTGCGCGGCTTCGCCGGGGTGGCGAGCGCCATCGCGCTGGTGGCCGCCTCGCACTGGCTGATCCATGATCGCCAGCATCATCACGGCGCGCCGGCCCTTTTCTCGGGCGTCGGCATCGGCATCTTCCTCTCCGCCGAGCTCATCGCGATCGGCCATGTCGCCGCGCTCTCCAGCCGGGCGATCTGGCTGCTGCTGGGGCTCGTCGGCCTCGGTCTCGCCGTCGTCGCGCTGGCCATGCAGGCGCGGACCGATCGGACGAAGCCGGCCCTGGCCGAGCGGGGCCACGCCGGGTCGCATGCGCGCGACATAGCCATCGGGCCGGCGCGACTCATCGTCGTCTATGGGCTCGCCGGGTTCGGCTACATCATCACGGCGACCTATCTGCCGCTTCTGGTGCAGACCGCGCTCGGATCGATCGATCCCGTCCATATCTGGGCGGTGTTCGGCCTCGGCGCGGTGCCTTCCTGCTTCCTCTGGCATGCGCTGCATGTCCGCTGGGGAACCAGCCGCGCCCTTCTCGTCAATCTGCTGGTGCAAGCCGTCGGCGTGGTCCTGCCGGTGCTGCATCTGCCGTCGGCCTATATCGCCAGCGCGCTTCTCGTCGGCGGCACGTTCATGGGCACCGTCACCATCGCCATGCCCGCCGCCCGCCGCGTCGCGGGGAAGGTTCGCTTCAACATGCTGGCGATCATGACGGCGTCCTATGGCGTCGGCCAGATCGTTGGTCCGCTGATCGCAGCCTTTATCCTGGCCCGCACGGGATCCTTCGATCCTTCGTTGATGCTGGCGGGCGGCGCGCTCGTCGTCGCGGCCGTGCTGTGCGTCTCCGGCCGCCGGGTCAGCGTGGCGGCCGGCCAGCCCGCCTAGGACCGATGCTCGCGACTGCGGAAAAATGCCCGCTCAGATTGCAGGAATCGAGCGGTCTCCCGAGACAGAAAGCCCTCTCCGGGCGGTCGCCGCCATGCGCGTCCGCCCGCCGGCCTGTTCCTTGGAAAATCTTGCCTTGCGGGATTTTGCGTATGTGTTAGCACTATGAAATCAATTACATAGTGTTAAATCTGTATGGTATCCAATTCTACTTCCGAGTTGGGCGTCCCGTGTGTCAGTGTCATCATGCCTGCGCACAATGCGGCCAATACCATCAGTACAACCATGGCGTCGCTCGTGAGCGAGCGCGCGTACATTCTCGAGCTGATCGTCATCGACGACGGCTCCACCGACGACACCGTCGCGGTCGCGCGTTCCAGCGCCGCGGAACTGGGGCTGCCGATCGTCCTGGCCTCGACGAATTTCCGCGATGCCGGCAGCGCGCGAAACCACGGGATCTCGCGGGCGCGGGGGCGGTGGGTCTATTTCCTGGATGCCGACGATACGCATGAGGCGGGCGGGCTGAGGGCCCTGGTCGCGGCGGGCGAGGGGCCGCAGGCGCCCGAACTCGTGCTCGGCTCTTATTACATCCAGCGCAGAGACCGCGACCGAAGCCTGTTTCGCCATCGGCCGGAGCGCCTCTCGGCCGAGGAATATCTGGCCGGCGCCGCTGTCGTCATCGTCGTCGGCTGCGGCTTGATCCTGCGATCCGCCCTCGACGGCCAGCGCTTTCCCGGCCCGCTCGCCTATGACGAGGACACGCTGTTCTGGGCGGCGATGCTGGCCTGTTGCCGAATTGCGATCGTTGGTGCCGCGGTCATGACCTACCATGTCAGCCTGCAGCGCTCCGACGAGCGGCTGGTGCGGGACTCGCGCAGGAGCTTCGAGCAGTGGCGCCGAAGCCTGCTCGCCCTCGAGGACCGGGGCATCCGCCGCGTCGCGCTCGGGAGGCGCGAGGCCTTCATGGCGATCCGGGTTGCCCGCATCCATTTGCGCCGGGGCGAACTCGCCGACGCCAGGCACTTCCTGACCCTCGCGCGCCGGGCGCCGAAGACCGGCGCCGACGCCTATCGATGGCTGCGGTTCCGGGTGAAGCTCGCGATGCGGCAGGGTTTCGGAAGGCCGGGTCCGCGATGACGCGCACCCTGTTCCTGACGGCGCATCCGGCCTTTCCGCCCGTGACGGGGGCGGACCTGCGCAACTGGCAGAACGCTTCCGCCGCGGCGGGGCTCGGCGAGGTCCTGCTCGTGTCGCTGATCGCCGGCGGCGAGGGGGCGACGGGCGTCCCGAACCTCGCGACGCGCCATCTCGGCGCCGATGCCGCGAAGCTGTACCAGCTGGACCCGCAGCAAACCTCGATCGATCTCGGCATCGACGACGCGATGCGCGGCAAGCTGGCCAAGGTGCTCGCCGAATTCCAGCCGGACCTCGTCGTCGTCGAACATCTCGGCCTGC
This sequence comes from Kaistia sp. SLG-1, assembly GCF_059699055.1. Lineage (NCBI taxonomy): Bacteria > Pseudomonadati > Pseudomonadota > Alphaproteobacteria > Hyphomicrobiales > Kaistiaceae > Kaistia > Kaistia sp. SLG-1. Next base: position 4,270,791 of record NZ_AP048544.1, on the reverse strand, counting down.
ATCCCTTCCTCGCCCTCCTGCTCGAGAGCGGAGCGCGGCTGGTCCTCGATCTGCACAATGTCGAATCCGATCTCGCCAACCAGATCGCCAGGCGGCGCGACTGGTTCGGCGTGAAGCGCCGGCGCGACGCGCGCGCGATCGCGGCGATCGAAGCGCGGGTCGCGGCGGCGGTGGACGGGATCTGGGCCTGCTCGGAGGACGACGCCGGCCGGCTCGCCGCGCGCGGGCTCGGTTCGGTTTCGATCGTTCCGAATGGTCTGCCGCGCGCCGATCTGGCGCCGCGCCAGCTGCCGGCCGAGCCCGGCGCGGTCGGTCCCGAGATCCTCTTCGTCGGTCATCTCGGCTACACGCCGAACGTCCGCGCCTGCGAGGTCTTGGCGCGAAAGATCCTGCCTAAATTGCGGAGTGCGCTGCCGGAGGTCCGGCTGACGCTCGCCGGACGCCAGCCGGCGCGCCGGGTGCGCCGGCTCGCGGCTCCCGACATCCGCATCGTCGCCAATCCCGACGATCTGACGCCGCTCCTCCGTGCCGCCCACATGGCGGTGGTGCCGCTCCGTAGCGGCGGGGGAACGCGGTTCAAGATCGTCGAAGCCATGGCCTGGGGCCTGCCGGTCATCGCCACGCCGCTGGCGGCGGAAGGGCTCGGCCTGCGCCATGGGCACGACATAATCCTCGCCGAAAGCGACAGGGCGCTGGCGGCGGAGATCCTCCGGCTCTGGCGCGACCGGTCGCTCCGGGAGGAGCTTCGCGCGCGCGGTCATGCTACGGCTTGGCGCCGCTTCGGACCGGACCCAATCCAGGACGCCGTCGTCTCGGCGCTCAAGGCGGTGTCGCAGACATGATTCCCAAAATCATCCATCAGACCTGGCGCGACCGGGACATCCCGGCTGCCATGCGGGAATTCGTCGCCAGCTGGCCCCGGCTGCATCCCGGCTGGGAAATCCGGCTCTGGACGGATGACGACCTCGCGGCCCTCGTCCGGCAGGAATATCCGCATCTGGCCGAGCTCTATTTCGGCTATCCGCGCCCGATCCAGCGCGCCGACCTCGGCCGCTATCTCGTGCTGCGCAGCCATGGCGGCGTCTATGCCGATCTCGACGCCGAGGCGCTCCGGTCGTTTGAGGAGATCCTCGATCGCGACCGGCCGCTCTTCGCCGAGGAACCGGCGAGCCATCTGGCCGAGAAGCTGGTGGTGGTGCGCGGCCTCGCGCGTATCGTCTCCAACGCCGTCATGGCCTCGCCCGCCGGCCATCCCTTCTGGGACGAGGTGATCGATCTCGCCGTCGGGTGCCGCCACGCTCTGGATCCGCTCGACGCGACCGGGCCGTTCCTGCTGACCGGCGCGGTGGACGCGGCCGATGCGGGCATCCGGCCCGACATCATCCCGGGCTCCATGTTCTCGCCGCGCGACAAATATGGACGCCTCTGTCCGGATCTCGACGCGGCGGTCCCGCCGCTGGCGCAGCATCATTGGCACGGCACCTGGATCCCCGGCGAGAAGGGGCCGCCCGCCGCCGTACGGATCAAGACGGCGTTCCGCAAGGCGCGGCTGCGCTGGCGCGAACGCCGCCTGGAGGATCCCTCCTTGCGCGAGCAGGCCGTCGACCGCGCCGTGCTGGCAAGCGAGGCGCCGGCGGATGGCACTGTTCTCGTCGCCATTCCCGTCCGCAACGCCGCCCGGACGCTCGATGCCCTGTTCGCCCGGATCGACGCGCTCGATTTTCCGGCCGAGAAGCTCTCGATCGCGCTGCTGGTCGGCAATTCGACGGATGACAGCCTCGAGCGGGTGCAGGCGTTTCTGGAGATCCGCAAGGACCGGTTCCGCCGAAGTGCGCTGATCCGGCAGGAGTTCGCGGTCCGCGAGCAGGGGCCGCGCTGGGAGATTGCCTTCCAGCGGGATCGCCGTGGCCGCATCGCCAAGGTGCGCAATCTGCTGCTGCATGAGGGGCTGGCCGACGAGGATTGGGTGCTCTGGATCGATGCCGACATCATCGATTTCCCGCCCGACATCCTCGCGCGCATGCTGGCCGAGCGGGCCCGCGTGGTGCATCCGGATTCGGTCCGGCAGATCGGCGGCAAGAGTTTCGATCAGAACGCCTGGATCGCCACGGCAGAGCCGAAGGACCATCAGTGGATCAAGCATGTCCGCGACGGCCTCTATCAGCCGCATGCCCACCATCTGCGGCTCTATCTGCAGGACCTGCGCTACCTGCCGCGCGTCCGTCTGGATTCGGTCGGCGGCACGATGCTGCTGGTCGACGCCAACCTTCATCGCGCCGGCATCGATTTCCCCGACCGGCCCTATCATCGCCTGATCGAGACGGAAGCCTTCGCGGCGCTCGCCCGCCGGTTCGGCGTCGAGATCATCGGCCTGCCGCAGGTGCAGACTCTGCATGTCGAGGATTGAAATCCAGACTTTCGCTGCCTGCCGCTGAGATCACGCGGCGGGATGCCCCGTTGCTGCACGTGTGACCCTGCGGCGCCGGTCATTCCGGACCCGGCTCGCCGGGCCCGGCAGGCGCTAGGACGGAGCCTTCGCGACCGACCCCGCCGCGATGCGCGCGGGGGTGCTGAAATCAAAACAATACAATACTAAACCTATCGTGATTATCGGGTTAAATTTCCGCCTCCGATTTGCGGGAGGGGCGATCGTGCCTCGAAGTTGAGGGGGTGAGTTCGTAGATTTCAGCCGTGACAACGTCGAAATGGCGACCTGTCAGCGGACTGCGAAATAATGACCCAGCTTTCAATTTATAGTGACGTTCATCCGGATGTTAATCTGGCCGATACGTCCAATAGAGATGAAATCACGGCGCTTCTCGGTGCTGTCGGTGTCCGGTATGAATTGTGGAGCGCGGATGTAGAGCTCCAGCGTGACGCCGGAGACGAAGAAATCCTGTCGGCCTATGGCCGCGAGATCAAGCGCCTTTCGGACGAAGCCGGCTACAACTCGGTCGATGTCTTCCGCATTGCGCCGGACAATCCCAATCGCGTCGCCTTCCGGCAGAAGTTCCTCGCCGAGCACACCCATGACGAGGACGAGGTCCGCTTCTTCGTCGAGGGCAGCGCCGCCTTCTATCTCCATATCGGCGACAAGGTTTACCGGGTCGTCTGCACGCGCGGCGATCTCCTGTCGGTGCCGGCGGGCACGCCGCATTGGTTCGACATGGGGTCGGAGCCAAGCTTCACCGCTATTCGCCTGTTCGTCTCGGCCGATGGCTGGGTGGCGAAGTTCACCGGCAGCGCGATCGCCGAGACGCTCCCCCTGTTCGAAAGCGGCGCGGCGAGCCCGGCCGTGGCTCAGGCCTAGGGCGCGCGCTCATGACCCGCGTTCCGACCCAGGCGATCCATCCGGCCGGCGGCCGCAACCTCGTTTCCCTCGATCTCGGCAGTTCCGGCGGCCGGCTGCACCTGGCCGAGCTCACCGAGGCGGGATCGATCGCCATCGAGGAAGTGCACCGCTTCGAGAACGGTCCGGTGCAGCTTGCCGGGCGCTGGTACTGGGATTTCCTGCGGCTCTGGCAGGGCATCGGCGATGCGCTCGTCGCCGTCGCGCCCCGGCTCGACGGGCCGGCGACCTTGGGCATCGAGAGCTTCGGCGTCGACTATGCGCTGCTCGACCAGAGCCGGACGATGGTCGCGGGCCTCCGCCACATGCGCGATCCGCGCACGCAGGGCCTGTTCGACACCGTCTATGCGACCATTTCCAAGCCGCAGCTCTATCGCCGCACCGGCGCGATGGAGATCGAGATCAACACGCTGCTGCAGCTGATTGCCGACCGGCGCGACCAGCCCTGGCTGCTCAACCTCGCGCAGGATCTCTTCCTGACGCCGGACTATGTCGCCTTCCTGCTCACGGGCCTGCGCGTCGGCGAGGTGTCGATCGCCTCGACGACCCAGCTGGTCAATCCCGTGACGCGGAACTGGGATTTCGAGCTCGCCGGCCTCTTCGACATTCCGCGCCGGATTTTTCCGGAGCTGGTCGAGAGCGGCACGGTGATCGGTCCGCTGCTGGCCGCCGAACGCGAGCGCCTCGGCATTTCGGTGCCGTTCGACGTCGTCGCGGTGGCGAGCCACGACACGGCGTCGGCGGCGGCCGCCATTCCCTATCTCGACGATGCGCCCTCGGCCTTCATCAGCCTCGGCACCTGGTCGCTGGTCGGGCGCGAGCTGGACCGTCCGGATCTTTCCGACGCGTCGCGCGAGTTCAACTTCACCAACGAGTGCGGCGCCGGCGGCACGATCGTGCATCACAAGATCCAGGCGGGTCTCTGGCTGACGCAGGAACTGCGGCGCGAGCTGGCGCGGCGGGATCCCGGTCTCAGCTTCAAGTCGCTGGAGCAGGCGGCCGAGGCCTCGGAGCCGCTTGCCTTCGTGTTCTACGCCGATGACGGCGTGTTCCGCGATCCGGCCTCGATGGCCGGCGCGATCAGGGGCTGGTTCGAGGCGCGCGGTCACGCGGCGCCGGCGACGTCGGGCGCTCTGGCGCGCTCGATCTATGACAGCCTCGCGCTCTCCTATCGCGACACGGTCGTTGAGATGGAGCGCCTCGGCGGCGTCGCGCTCGACACGCTCTATGTCGTCGGCGGCGGCGCGGCGATCCCGCTGCTTCTGCAGGCGATCGCAGATGCAACCGGCAAGCGCGTCGTCGCCGGTCCCGTCGAGGCGACGGTCGCCGGCAACGTCATTGCCCAGCTCGTCGCGCGCGGCGTCCTCCCCGATTTCGCGGCCGGCCGGCCGCTCGTCCGCAAGTCCTTCCAGGTCAAGGAGTACCAACCGAGCGACACCGAGGCCTGGAACCGGGCCTATGCGCGCCTGGCCGCGCTCAAGCGTTTTCCTTCGTCATCATCGGTCGCCGCCTGAGTTCAGGCCGCGACGCTTCCCAGGGTCCATTCTCATGAAGTCCTCTTTCAAGCGCCTTCTGCTCACCGTCGGCACCGGCGCGCTCCTCGCCGCCGGCTTCGCCCAGGCCGGCCATGCCGCCGACAAGCCGGAGATCGCCGTCGTGGTGAAGATCACCGGTATTCCCTGGTACAACCGCTTCGAGCAGGGTGTCACCAAGGCCGCCGCCGATCTCGGCGTCAACGCCTACCAGGTCGGCCCGACCCAGGCGGACCCCGCCCAGCAGGTCAAGCTGATCGAGGACCTGATCGCCAAGGGCGTCGACGCCATCGCCGTCGTCCCGAACGATGCCAGCGCGCTCGCGCCGGTGCTGCAGCGGGCTCGCGATGCCGGCATCGTCGTCGTCACGCATGAATCGCCTGGCCAGCAGGGCGCGCAGTGGGACCTCGAGACGATCGATAACCGCGAATTCGCGACCTCGGTCTTCCAGAAGCTCGCGGACCTGACCGGCGGCAAGGGCAAGTTCGCCCTCGTCGTCGGCTCGCTGACGGTGCCGCTGCACAAGGAATGGGCCGATATCGGCCTCGCCTATCTGAAGGACAAGTATCCGGACCTGACGCTGATCGCGGATCGCTATCCGGTCGGCGAGAGCCTCGACGACAGCTTCCGCACCTCGCAGGAGATCCTGCGCGCCAATCCCGACATCAAGGGCTTCGTCGCCTTCGGCAGCCAGGGTCCGATCGGCTTCGCCCGCGCGCTCGAGCAGCAGGGCAAGCCCGCTGGCTCCGTCGCCAATGTCGGCAACGTGCTGCCGAAGCAGGCCGCTCCCTACCTGAAGAAGGGCCTGATCAGCGAGGGCTTCCTCTGGGATCCGGCCGACGCCGGCTATGGCCTCGTCGCGCTCGCCAAGAAGGTCGTCGACAAGGAGCCGGTCGAGACCGGCATCGAGCTGCCGGGCCTCGGCAAGGGCACCGTCGAGGACGCCGACAAGGTCGTCCGCTTCAAGGCGACCCGCACCTTCACCGCCGAGAACGTCGGCGAATTCGACTTCTGATCACAGATCCGCCGGCCGTGGTCGCGCGCGGCCGGCTCCTCCTGACGAAGAACAGAGAACCATGACGACCGATACCCTGGGCGTGGTCAATCGCGCCTCCGAAGTCTCCTTTGCCGAAGCCGCCGTCGAGATCATCTCGGTCGGCCGCTATCTCGGCCAGCAGGGCCTCGTGCCGGCGACGAGCGGCAATTTCTCCCGCCGCGTCGACGCCAAGCACATCGCCATCACCGCCTCTGGTTTCGACAAGGGCTTCCTGCGGCCGGAGCACATCCTGTTCTCGGCGATCGACGGCCCGCATCCGGCGAACAGCTCCGCCGAGACCGACCTGCACCGCGCCCTCTATCGCAACGATCCCGAGATCAACGGCGTGCTGCACACCCATTCGGTGGCGCAGACGCTGCTCTCCGCCAAGCATCTCGAAGCGGGCGAGCTGCATTTCGAGGGCTACGAGATCCAGAAGGCGCTGTTCGGCATTCCGACGCATGAAGTGCCGGCCATCCTGCTCGTCTTCGAGAACGACCAGGACATCCAGGCGCTGGAAAAGCGCGTCACGCAGCGGCTGAAGGAAGCGAACGGCGTCGTCGTCGGCTACCTGCTCTCCAACCACGGTCTCTACACTTGGGGGCCCTCGCTCGAGCATGCCCGCCGGCATGCGGTCGGCATCGAGTTCCTGCTCAATTGCGAGCTCGAGAAGCTGCGCTGGAAGCCGGCAGCATGAGCGCGCAACCGATCCGCGCCATCGTGACGGATATCGAGGGCACCGCCACCTCGATCTCCTTCGTTAGAGATAGCCTCTTCCCCTATGCCCGCGGCCGGATCGGCGAGTATCTCGCCGCCCACCGCGAGGACGAGGCGGTTCTCCGCATCCTCGCTGACGCGCGCGCGCTCGCCGGCGACGACACGCTCGACGACCAGGCCGTCATCGATCTCCTGATCAGCTGGAGCGACGCCGATCGCAAGATCACGCCGCTGAAGGCGCTGCAGGGCCTGATCTGGACGCAGGGTTTTCGCGATGGCGAGCTGGTCGGCGACGTCTACGATGACGCGGCGCGGGCCTTGCGGAAATGGCACGCCGCCGGCTATCGGCTCCATGTCTATTCGTCCGGCTCGATCCTCGCGCAGAAGCTCGTCTTCGGCCATACGCCGCATGGCGATCTGGCGACGCTGTTCTCCGGCTTCTTCGACACGACGACCGGCCCCAAGCTGGAAGCGGATTCCTACCGCGCCATCACGACCGCGCTCGGCCTGGAGCCTGCCGAGATCTTGTTCCTGTCGGATTCCATCGGCGAGCTCGACGCGGCCCGAGAGGCCGGGCTGAAGACGGTCGCGCTCGATCGCGGCGAGGCGGTGATCCCGCCCGACCAGACGCATCCGGTGGCGAAGACCTTCGACGCGATCGATCCCGCGAACGGAACCGTCGCGGCCCGCGAGGGATCGTGACCCGCGCCTCGATCCTCGAAACCGACGGCCTCGCCAAGAATTTCGGGGCCGTCACGGTGCTGGACGGTATCTCGGTTCGTCTGGAGGGCGGCAAGGTCTATGCGCTTTGCGGCCTCAACGGCTCCGGCAAGAGCACGCTGATCAAGATCCTGACCGGCGTGCTGCAGGCGGATCGCGGCGCTGTGCGCATCGACGGCAAGGCGATCACAGGCGCCTCGCCGCAGGGCATGAAGGCAGCCGGCGTCGACGTCATCTACCAGGACCTGGCGCTGTTTCCGAACCTCTCGGTCGCCGACAACGTCGTCTTCGGCGCGACGCGGGCGAAGCCGTTCGGCCTGCGCCGGCGCTCGCGCGACCGGGCGAAGGTTCGCGCCGTGCTCGATCGCATCAAGGTCAGACTCGATCTCGACGCGCCGGTCGAGAGCCTGTCGATCTCCGAACGGCAGGTGGTCGCGATCGCCCGCGCGCTCGCCGGCGAGGCGCGCTTCCTGATCCTCGACGAACCGACCGCGTCGCTGACGCGGCAGGAAGCCGAGCGGCTGTTCGCCGTCGTCGAGGATTTGCGCCGCGACGGCGTCGCGGTGCTGTTCGTCAGCCATCGCTATGACGAGGTCGCCGAAATCGCCGACGAGGCGCTGGTGCTGCGTGACGGCGCGATCGTCGCCCGCTTCGACCGGGCCGAGTTCGACGCCGACCGGCTGCACGAGGCGATGGCGGGCGCCGCCGTGCATTCGCCGACCCGCAACGCCGCCGCCACCACGGACGGCGCGATCGTGCTGCAAACCTCGGGCCTCGGCCGGGTCAACGAATTCGACGCCGTCGACCTGACGATCCGCGCCGGCGAGATCGTCGGCCTGACCGGCCTGCTCGGCGCGGGAAGGACAGAACTGGCGCAGACCCTGTTCGGTCTCCGCAAGCCCGATCGCGGCGAGATCCGCGTCGCAGGCCAGGTGAGGCACTTCGCCTCCAACCGCGACGCCATCGAAGCGGGCGTCGCCTATCTGCCGGAGGACCGGCTTTCGCTCGGTCTCGTGCTCGGCTCCAGCATCGCCGACAACATCGCGCTGCCCAGCCGCGGGCGGCTCACCAACGGCTTCGGCCTGGTCGACCAGAAGGCGACCGACGCCCTGGTCGCCGACCTCGTGCGGGCGCTCGAGATCAAGACCCAGGATGTCGACAATTTGGTCACCACGCTTTCCGGCGGCAATCAGCAGCGCGTCGTCTTGGCCAAGTGGCTGGCGATCCGCCCGATCCTGCTGCTTCTCGATTCCCCCACCGTCGGCGTCGACGTCACGGCGCGCGCCGCGATCTACCGGATCGTGCGCGAGGCGGCGGCGCGCGGCGCCGGCATCCTCCTGATCTCGGACGAGGTCGAGGAGGTCTGGTCCATCGCGGACCGTGTCCATGTCATGCAGGCCGGCAGGCTGGGACCCGCCTATTCGCCAGGCGAGGTCTCGATCGACAGGCTGTCGGAGATCGTTCATGGGTGAGACCTATCCCGAGAAGCTGTCGACCCGCACGCTGTTGCTGGCGGTCCTGCTTCTGGCCGTCGTCACGGCCCTGTTCACGCCGGACTTCCTGTCCCCCTACAATCTGCTCGACGTCGTGGCGACGGCTTCTGTCACCGGCATTTTCGCGCTCGGCCTTCTGGTCGTGCTGCTCGCCGGCGGCCTCGACATCTCGTTCACGGCGATCGCCTCGATCACGCAGTTCGGCCTCGCCGTCGTGCTGGCGCGGACCGATCTCGGCTGGACGCTCTCGATCCTTTTGGTCAGCGTCACCGGGCTCGCCTTCGGTGTGCTCAACGGCGCGCTGGTGACCTGGCTGCGGACCCCGCCGATCGTCGTCACCATCGCGCTGCTCAACATCTATGCCGGCGCACTGATCCTCGTCTCGCGCGGCGCCATGCTCTACGATTTCCCGGAGTTCTTCTCGACCTCGGTGGTCGCGCGGATCGGCGGCTATCCCGTCTCGCTGCAGCTTGTGCTGCTCCTCGTGTTCGCGCTCGTCACCGCCTTCATCCTGCGCGGCACGCATTGGGGCCGGATCGTCCGCGCCGTCGGCGGCAGCCGCGAGGCAGCGAGCCGGCAGGGCATCTCGATCCTCGCCGTTAATCTCTTTGCCTATGGCTATCTCGGCCTCGCTTCGGGCGTCGCCGGTCTCGCGCAGGCGCAATTGCTGCAGGCGGTGACGCCGGGAGCGCTGGTCGGGCGCGAGCTCGACGTGGTGGCGGCGACCGTACTCGGCGGCGCCAGCCTGATCGGCGGTCGCGGCACCGTCCTCGGCACGCTGCTCGGCGTGTTGTTCATCGGCCTCTTCGGCAATGCGCTCGTGTTGAACGGCGTCTCGCCCTATTGGCACCAGGTCGCCACCGGCAGCGTCGTCCTGATCAGTCTCTGCCTGCAGCTGATGCGCCGCCGGCAGACCAAGGCGAGGGCCCTGGCATGAGTTCGCTTGTTCCCCCGGTCACGGCGTCGCGGCGGAGCGCGTCGCAGCGCCTCGTCTGGCTCGCCCTCGGCCTCGGCCTTCTGCTGCTGGCGCTGAGCGGCACCGGCGTCATCCCCGGCGGCGGCTTCCTGCGCTCGCTCGCCTACCAGCTGCCGGAATTCGGCCTCTTGTCGCTGGCGATGGCGCTGCCGATGCTGACGGGCGGCATCAACCTCGCCGTCGTCGCCATCGCCAATCTGTCGGCGATCGTCACGGCGCTCGCCTTCGGCGCGCTCGCCGGCGGCCCGTTCGCCGATATCGCGCCGATCCCGCTCGGGCTCTTCGCCGGCGCCTTCGCCGGCGCGCTGATCGGGCTGGTCGTGGCCTATCTCCGGGTCACGCCGGTGCTGGCGTCGCTTTGCGCCATGCTGATCTTCACCGGCGTCGGCGTGCTGGTGACCGGCGGCAGCGCGGTGGGCAACCTGCCGGCCTACGTGCCGGCGCTGGCGGCCAGCGCCGTCTTCGGCATTCCGGTGATCGCCTTCGTCTTCCTCGCCGCCGTGCTGGCGCTCGCCTTCGTGCTGGCGCGCACCCCCTTCGGCTACCGGCTGCGCGCCGTCGGGTTGAACGAGCCGGCGGCGCATTTCGCCGGCGTCGACACCCGCCGCCTCTATCTCGTCAGCTACGCGCTCTCGGGCCTGCTGAGCGCCTCTGCCGGCCTCATCATGCTGTCGCGCTTCAATTCGGCCCGCATGGGCTATGCCGACAGTTATCTGCTCGCGACGCTGCTCGCGGCCGTCCTCGGCGGTATCAACCCGGATGGCGGACGCGGCTCGGTCTGGGGGCTGTTCCTCGCGGTCGTGGCCTTGCAGGTCACGGCCTCGGTCCTGAACCTCGCCGGCGCCAGCCAGCATGCGACGGGCATCGCCTGGGGCCTGATCCTGCTGGCGAAGCTCGCCTATGACCGGCATGCGCCGCGCCGGAGCGACGCCCGCTAACCGGCCGGATTTCCTCTTCCAAAACCCATCGCCTGGGCCACGCGCCGTCCCGTTTTTCGGGGCGGCGCGTGCGCCGGGCCGCAGGGTGGCAGGCGCCTGCTATCCCGGCGTCGGGAGACCGATATTTTCGCGCCGCCCGGAGAGGCGAAGGACGGGCTAGCAGGCGATTGACAGCTATTATTGATAATGTCTATCAAGATAATCGTATTTTTGAATCACATTAGCCAGAAGGCCCAATCCATGAACTCCCGTCTTCTTCGACTTGCCGTGGTCGCCCTGATTTCCGGGGCGAGCACGGTCGCCATGGCCCGCGACCTGACCGTCATCTCGTGGGGCGGCAATTTCCAGGACGCCCAGCGCAAGGCCTATTTCGAGCCCTTCGCGAAGGAGAGCGGCAACAAGGTCATCGACGATAGCTGGGAAGGCGGCGTCGGCACGCTGCGCACCCGCGCCGAAGCGGCGGGCGATCCCGGCTGGGACGTCGTCCATGTCGAGGTCGAGGAGCTGCAGATCGGCAGCACCGAGGGGCTGTTCGAGCCGATCGACTGGAGCAAGATCAGCGCCAAGGACGAGCTGATCCCGGCGGCGCAGAACAAGTATGGCGTCGGCGCCATCACCTGGTCGGCCGGCATCGCCTATGACGCCGACAAGGCGGGCGTCGCGCCGACGACCGTCGCCGATTTCTTCGACGTCGAGAAGTTCCCCGGCAAGCGCGCCCTGCGCAAGGGCCCGAAATACGCGCTGGAACTGGCGCTGATCGCCGACGGCGTGCCCGTCGACCAGGTCTACGCGACGCTGCGCACGCCGGAAGGCGTCGACCGCGCCTTCGCCAAGCTCAACACGATCAAGCCGGACCTGATCTTCTTCGAGAGCGGCGGCCAGGCGATCCAGTTGCTCGCGTCGGGCGAGGCCTCGCAGGTGCTGGCCTTCAACGGCCGCGTCACCGCAGCCAACCAGACCGACAAGCGCAACTTCAAGTTCATCTGGCCGGGCAGCATCTACGCGCTCGACAATTGGGTGATCCTGAAGAACAGCCCGAACAAGGACGAGGCGCTGAAGTTCATCGATTTCGCCTCGCGCGCCAGCCAGCAGCAGATCCTGCCGGAGCTGGTCGCCTTCGGACCGACCAACACCAAGGCGACGGCGGCGCTGCCCGAGGCGATCGCGTCGGAGCTGCCGACCTATCCCAAGAACCTCGCCGGCGCGCTGCAGGTCGACGCGACCTTCTGGTCCGAGAACATCGAGCCGCTGACCGAGCGCTTCAACGCCTTCGCCAGCCAGTAACGGCGGATGGCCCGGGTCGAAAAAGGCACCGCGCGCGACAATCGCGCGCGGTTTTTCACGGCGCTGCTGCTAGCGCCGATGTCGCTGTTCCTGCTCGCCGTGATCGGCCTGCCGCTCTTCCTGCTCGTCTGGGAGAGCGTGGGGGATCGCGACGTTTCGGCCGGCCTGCCGCGCACCGTCGAGCTCCTGGCGAGCGCGCCCGCCGCGCCGTCGCCGGCCCTTTATGCGGCGCTCGTCGCCGATCTCACGGAAGCCTCCGATACGGCTGTCGGCCGCGTCGCGCGCCGCCTCAATATCGAAAAGCCGGGACTGCGCACGCCCCTCGTCGCCGCGCGGGCCGTGGCGCTCGACGCACCGGCGGATCCGGAAGCCGCGCTGGTCGCCGCCGATGGCCGCTGGGCCAAGCCCGAGATCTGGCAGGCGATCCGCGCCTCGAGCGGCCCCTGGACCGATCGCTATCTCCTCGCCGCCTTCGATCTCGAGCGCAACGCCAGCGGCGAGATCGTCAGTCGCCCGGCCGATCTCGCCATCTATCGCAGCATCGTCGTCCGAAGCTTCGTCATCGCCGGTTCGGTCGCGGCGCTCTGCCTCGCCCTGGGCCTGCCGCTCGCGCTCTATCTGGCGTCGCTGCCGCCGAAATCGGCCGAGCGCTGGCTGCTGGTGCTGATGCTGCCGCTCTGGACCTCCATTCTCGTCCGCGCCATGGCCTGGATCCTGCTCCTGCAATCGAACGGCCTGATCAACGGCGTCCTGCAGCGGATCGGCCTGATCTCGGCGCCGCTCGATCTCGCCTTCAACCGCCTCGCGGTGGTCGTCGCCATGACGCATGTGCTGCTGCCCTTCATGGTGCTGCCGATCTACAACGCGCTCCGCGCCATCCCGAGGACGCAGCTGATGGCCGCAGGCTCGCTCGGCGCGACGCCGTGGCAGAGCGTGCGCCGGGTCTACCTGCCGCAAGCGCGCGCCGGCATCGCCGCCGGCATCCTGCTCGTGCTCGCTTCCGCCGCCGGCTACTACATCACGCCGGCTCTCGTCGGCGGCCCGGCTGACCGGATGATCGGCACCTTCATCGAGCTTGCCGTGCTTCGGACCAACAATCCGGGCCTCGCCGCCGGGCTCGGCCTGGTGTCGCTGGTCTTCTTCCTCGTGCTCGTCGGCGCCCTGATCGCCGTGATGAAGCCGATGCGGGCGCTGGAGGGAGCACGCGGATGAAGGTCGATTATGGATTGCCGCTGCCGCGCGGTTTCATGCGGCTCGGCGCGCTGCTGCTCGTCGCCATCCTGGTGCTGCCGGCGCTGGTCGTCGTGCCGGTCTCCTTCTCCTCCGGCAGCATCATCGCGTTCCCGCTGCCGGGGCTTTCGCTGCACTGGTATGGCGAGGCGCTGGCGTCCGGCGCCTGGCGCGACGCGCTCGGGAACAGCCTCCGCGTCGGCATCGCCTCGGCGCTGATCGCCACCTTGATCGGCACCGCCGCGGCGCTTGGCATCGACCGGCTGCGGGGGCGGGCGCGGGTTCTGGCGCTGCTCGCCATCCTGCTGCCCCTGGTCGTGCCGATCGTCATCCTGGCGCTCGGCGCCTATTTCGCGCTGGCGACGGTTTCGCTCAGCAACAGCCTGACCGGGCTGGTGATCTTCCATTCAGCGCTCGGCCTGCCCTTCGTGACGCTGAGCGTCGTCGCCTCGCTGCAGTCGTTCGACCGGGCGCTCTGGCGCGCGGCGGCGAGCCTCGGCGCCGGCCCGCTCACCGCCTTTCGCCGCGTGATGCTGCCGATCATCGCGCCGGGTGTCGCCGCAGGCGCCGTGTTCGCCTTCGCCACGTCGCTCGACGAGGTCGTCATCGCCTCCTTTGTCACCGCCCCTTCGCAACGGACCCTGCCGCTACAGATGTTCTCCGGGATCAAGGAAAATACGGGCCCGATCGTCACCGCCGTGGCGACGCTGCTTCTCCTCCTCTCCATCACCTTCCTCGTCGCCGTGGAGGCGCTGCGCCGCCGGTCGCGGCGGCTGGCGTCGACGGGGCAGGGCGCATGACCGCTGGAGATAGGCCTGAGCGCGCCGAGCCGCTGCTTCGCCTCAGCGGCGTCACCAAACGCTATGACGGCGGCGGGCTCGTCGTCGATGCGCTCGATCTCTCGGTGGAGCAGGGCGAGTTCCTGACCCTTCTCGGCCCTTCCGGCTCCGGCAAGACGACGACGCTGATGATGATCGCGGGCTTCGAGCAGGCGAGCGGCGGCGAGATCCTCTATGCGGGCCGGTCGATCGCCGAATTGCCGCCGCACAGGCGCGATTTCGGCGTCGTGTTCCAGAGCTATGCGCTCTTTCCGCATATGAGCGTCGCCGAGAACGTCGCTTTCCCGCTGACGCTGCGCGGCATCCCGAAGGCGGAAATCGCCCGCCGGGTGGCGCGTGCGCTGGAGATGATCGAGCTCGGCGATCTCGGCCGGCGCCGGCCGGCGCAACTGTCCGGTGGCCAGCAGCAGCGCGTCGCGCTGGCGCGGGCGCTGGTGTTCGAGCCGAAGCTGGTGCTGATGGACGAACCGCTCGGCGCCCTCGACAAGCGGCTGCGCGAGCAGATGCAGCTGGAGATCCGCCGGCTGCATCGCGAGCTCGGCCTCACCATCATCTATGTCACGCACGACCAGACCGAGGCGATGGTCATGTCGGACCGGGTCGCGGTGTTCCATCAGGGCCGTGTGCAGCAGCTGGCTGCGCCGCGCACCATCCACGAGCAGCCGGCGAACGGCTTCGTCGCCCGCTTCATCGGCGAAACCAACGCGCTTCCCGGCCGTCTCGTGCCGGGCGGGACCGGTCCTGTCGCGCGCGTCGACGCGGCGGCCGGGCTGGAGCTCGCCGGCGTGCTCGGCGATCCCGCGCCGCGGGGTGATGACGTGCTGGTCTCGATCCGGCCGGAGCGGATCGCGATCGGCGAGGGGCACGGCGAGAACCGCGTCGCCGGCCGGGTCGGGCAGTCGATCTATTTCGGCGACCATCTCGGCCTCGAGGTCGCGATCCCGGGCGGCGCCATCCTCAAGGTCAATCTGGGTGTGCGCGGCGTCGACGAGCGGCCGGAGCCCGGCAGTGAAATCATACTGAGCTGGCGGGCCGAGCATACGCTCCTGCTGCAGCCGGTCGCTTGAGAAGAGAAACGAGAAAGCATGGCTTTGAGCAAGGTCATTGTCGTTGGAGCGGGGATCGCCGGGCTGTCGCTCGCGCGGGCGCTGCACCATCGGGGTTTCGCGGTCGAGGTGTTCGACCAGGGGCCGATCCCCAATCCGCTGTCGTCGTCTTTCGACGAGCACCGCATCACCCGCCACACCTACGGCCCGCTCGAGGGCTATACCCGGCTGATGCCGGATGCCTTCAACGCCTATGACGGGCTGTGGCAGGATCTCGGCGTCAGCCACTATCTGCCGACCGGCATCGCCTATGTGCGCCGGCTCGAGGACGACTGGTATGCGACGACGGCGCGCGATCTCGACGCGTTTGGCATCGAGCATCGCGAGTTGAACGAGGCCGAGATCGCCGCGCGGCTGCCGATGGTGCGGCTGGGCGGCATCCATCGCGTCGTCGAGGTCGGCGGCGCGGGGCTGCTGTTCTCGCAGCGGATCGTGACGGACCTCGCGGCATGGCTTCGCCGCGTCGGCGTCGTGCTGCACGAGCACAGCCCCGTCGAGGCGATCGACCTCGAGCATGGCCGCGTCGTCGTCGCCGGCAAGACCCACGCGGCGGACCAGGTGGTCGTCGCGGCGGGCGCCTGGGTGACGAAGCTGCTGCCGGAAGTGGCGCCGGCGGTGACGCCCTCGCGCCAGACCGTGCTGTTCCTCGATCCGCCGGAAGCGCTTCGCGCCGCCTGGGCCACGGCGCCGATCCTGATCGAGGACGGCGAGCATCTGAGCTA
Organism: Kaistia sp. SLG-1; assembly: GCF_059699055.1. Taxonomy (NCBI): domain Bacteria; kingdom Pseudomonadati; phylum Pseudomonadota; class Alphaproteobacteria; order Hyphomicrobiales; family Kaistiaceae; genus Kaistia; species Kaistia sp. SLG-1. The sequence goes on along the minus strand of NZ_AP048544.1, from coordinate 4,254,849 downwards.
CACGCTGCCGCCGCGCGGCGGCACGCGCCTGAAGATCGGCGACCATCACTTCAGCCTGCGCGGCGACCCCGATGACGACCGCGCCGCGACCGCCGAGGACGCCGATCCGGTGATCGCGGCGGCGGCCGCTGCCTTCGCCGGCTTCGAGCGCTACCGGATCGTCGAGACGAAGACCTGCTTCTATACGGTCACGGATGACGAGAGCTTCTTCGTGCAGCCGCTCGGCGCCGTCGGCTGGGTGGTGAGCGCCTGTTCGGGACATGGCTTCAAGCTGGCGCCTCTGATCGCCAACGGCGTCGCCGACGCCATCGCCGGCCATCGCGATCCCGCCGGCATCGCGGCCTGGGCCGCCGGAAAGGAAACGTCATGAGCCTCGACGCCTATATCATCGACGCTTTCGCCGATCGGCCGCTTTCCGGCAATCCGGCCGGCGTCTGCCCGCTGCCCGAATGGCTCCCCGACGCCACCATGCAGGCGATCGCGGCCGAGCTGAACCAGACCGAGACGGTGTTCTTCGCACCCGAGGGCGACGACTATCGCATCCGCTGGTTCACCCCGACGCGCGAGGTCGACCATATCGGCCACGCGACGCTCGCCGCCGGCCATCTCGTGCTCGCGAAGCTGGAGCCCGGCCGCGCCGAGGTGCGCTTCCGCACCGGCGACGACTACATGCTCGTCCGTCGCGACGGCGATGGCGTCGCGCTCGACATGGGGGCGCTGTCGCCGCGTCCGGCGGAGGTCACCGACGCGGTCGTCGCGGCGCTCGGCGCCCGACCCGTCGAGGCCTTCGCCGCCAAGCATCATTTGTTCGTCTTCGAGCGCTGGCAGGACGTGGCGAATTTGCACCCGGATCTCGCGGCGGTGGCGCGGCTGGAACTGCCGGCGGTCATCGTCACGGCGCCGGCCGAGGGGATCGAAGGCGGCGACGCGGATTTCGTCTCGCGCTTCTTCGCGCCGGCGAATGGCGTTCCCGAGGATCCCGTCTCCGGCGTCTCGCATTGCTGTCTGACGCCCTACTGGGCGCGGCGGCTCGGCCGGACGAAGCTGGTCGGGCGGCAATTGTCGGCGCGCGGCGGCACCATCCGCTGCGAGGATCGCGGCGATCGGGTGGTGCTCGGCGGCCGCGCGGCGATCTCGCTGTACGGCGTCTTGCAGCTTCCCGAAGCCGGCTAAGGAACGGCGGGGCAGAGCCGGCGCCAACGCCGGCTCGCCCTTCGATTTCTGATCTAGACGATCGTGAACTCGCGCGGATAGCGCGTCAGATAGTCGAAGCCCGTCTCGGTGACGACGACGGAGTCGCCGATCCGCGCGCCGAAGGTGTTGGCGATCGTGATGCCGCCGTCGACGGCGAAGGTCATGCCGGCCTGGAGCGCCGTCTTGTCGCCGCGCTTCAGCTGCGGCTCTTCCAGATAGGAGTAGCCGATGGCGCGGCCGGTGCGGTAGGCGAGGCCGAAGCCGGCCGAGCGGTACACCTCCTCGGAGGCGGCGTGCACCTCCTCGGCGATCGCGCCGGGGCGGATCTCGGCCAGCGCCGCCTGCTGCGCCCGGACGACCGTCTCATAGGTGCGCTGCTGCTCGTCGGTCGCCGAGCCCAGGAAGAACTCGCGATCGAAGCCGAGCTTGAACTGCTTGAAGGTTGCCATGCCGCAGAAGCAGAAATAGATGGGGTCGCCCTTCTGGAGCGGCTTCACCGTCGAGCGACGATGCACCATGCAGGTTTCCCAGCCGGATTGCAGGATCTGCAGATTGTAGATCGTCGGCGAGACGAGCGCGTCCTCGCCATTGTCGGCCAGGAAGCGGGCCGCGCGGCGCGTGCCGGCCGCAAGGACGGCGAGCGCCAGCTCATATTCCGGCACGCCCTCGGCGATCGCGGCGCGGCCGCCTTCCACCATCGCCACGGCGACCTCGCCGGCCTGGTGCATGGTGGCGATCTCTTCCGGCGACTTGATCGAGCGCAGCGTGCCGATCACGCGCGAGACGTCGCGCCACTCGGCGTCGAGGTTCAGCGTCTGCAGGACGGTGGTGACGCGCGGGTGGGTCTTGAACGTCTCGAGGCCGATGACCCGATAGGGCTTGCCGGCGAAGATCGCCTCGACATGGCGCGGCCATTCGCCGTCGATGCCGTCGGTCCATTCGCGCACGTCCTCGATCGATCCGAGCCGACGCGCCAACTCGGCCTCCATCGCCGGCGTGATGAGGGTGGGGGCGCCGAGACGCGGGATGACCAGCAGCGTCGCCCGGTCATACTCCATCCCGAGATAGCCCCAGAAGCCCGAGAAATAGTAGATCGAGTCCGCGTCATGCAGCACGGTGACGTCGATGCCGTCCTCCGCCATCCGCCGCTGGAACTCGATCGTCCTCGCCTCATGCACCCGCATCGCATCCTCATTTCATCGAACCGGAGATCGGGCTCTTAAACACGACAAAATCTACAAATTCAATCGAGTATAAAAGCAACCGGATGCCGCCTTCACCGCGAAGGCGAAGAAGGTCTGGACGTCGCCGCCCGGATGGATATCGTTGGGAAGTTGCTGACTTTGCAGCGAAAACCGGCCCTTCGACGCTTTGTTGGGCTTTGTCGGATATCCCGGAGCGGAGAGTTTCATGCAGTTCCACCATCGCGGCGTCGTCCTGGCGCTGGGTTTCGCGTCGATGCTCGTCGCGGTCGACGCGGCCTCGGCGGCCGATTTCGACTATCGCTGCGAGGACGGCACCGCGCTGACGGCGACCTTCAGCCCGCCCTCGCCGGAAGGCAGCACCGCGCAGCTGGTCTTCGCCGATGGGCGGACCCTCGTCCTGCCGCAGGTCGTCTCCGCCGATGGCGGCCGCTACCAGAAGGACGACGTCGAGTTCTGGATCAAGGGCAAGGGCGCGATGCTGACCGTCGCCGGCAAGCTGACCAACTGCACTACCGCGGACTAGGTCCGAGCAGACCCTCACCCCGACCCTCTCCCGCCGGCGGGAGAGGGGGCGCGCCGAACCCGGTCGATCGGTATCCGGATCAATGCAGCGCGCGGAGAAAAAGCCTTCGCCCGCTTGCGGGAGAGGGTTGGGTGAGGGCCTTTCTTGCTTCTCGTGCGGCGCGATTTTCCCGCCAGCGGGGCTGACAGCCCGGGGCTGGCGGCGTAAGGGGAAGCCGCCCGCAGCCGTGCCGCATGCGCTTTCCCCGCCGCCAAGAGGTTTTGGAAATGACTGAGATTCTGTTCGGTGGACGATCGTTCGCCGCGTTCCTGTTCGACATGGACGGAACGTTGCTCACCTCGATCGAGGCGGCCGAGCGGGTCTGGACGCGCTGGGCGACGCGGCACGGCCTCGATGTCGAAGCCTTCCTGCCGACCCTGCACGGCAAGCGCGCCATCGACACCATCCGCCAGCTCGCTCTGCCGGGCGTGGACGCCGACGCCGAGGCCGAGGCGCTGACGCGCGACGAGATCGACGACGTCGATGGTGTCCGCGAGATCGGCGCGGCCGGCTCGTTCCTCGCCTCGCTGCCGCCGGATCGCTGGGCGATCGTCACCTCGGCCCCGCGCGCCCTGGCGCTCGCCCGGCTCGGCGCCGCCGGCCTGACGCCGCCCGCCGTCTTCGTCACCGCCGACGACGTGACGATCGGCAAGCCGGCGCCGGATTGCTACCTGCTGGCGGCGAAGAAGCTGGGCGTTGCGGCGTCGGACTGCCTGATCTTCGAGGATGCGCCGGCCGGCATCGAGGCGGCCGAGCGGGCCGGGGCGAACGTCGTCGTCATCCAGGCGACCCATACCGCGCCGCTCGCGACCGAACACGCCTCGGTCGACGACTACGAGGCGCTGAGCGCGGCGGTCGACGGCGACGGCACGCTGCTGCTGCGGCGCGGCTGATCGCGCGGGCTCCGCAATTTGGCAATCGAGCCCGATTTTCCCGATCGACGCGCGTTCCTCTTACCTCGCCCTGAGGGAGAGGTCGGAGCGAAGCTCCGGGTGAGGGTTTAGGGAATTCTCCGGTGAGGCCGTAAACCCTCACCCGCCGGCCTTCGGCCGTCGACCTCTCCCTCAGGGAGAGGTGAAAAAAGCTATCGCCTCCATTCTATGCATCGCGCTGAGGACGGGCTCCCTGTCATGCGCTAGCATTCCCGAAACAGGCACCGCGCCGGGAGGGAGGATCCCCGGCGCGGGACGTTCGCAGCGAGCTGCGGACGGCCGCGAGGGAGGGAATGCATGCCTGACTATGTCATCGTCGGCGGCGGATCCGCCGGCTGCGTGCTGGCCGCGCGGCTCAGCGAGGATCCGGACGTCTCCGTCCTGCTGCTGGAGGCGGGCCCGCGCGATACCGATCGCTACATCCACATGCCGGTCGGCTTCTTCAGGATCTCGGCCGGGCCGCTTTCTTGGGGCTACGAGACCGAGCCCGGCAGGGCGATCGAGGGCCGCACCATCGTCTATCCGCAGGGCCGCGTGCTCGGCGGCGGCAGCTCGATCAACGCCCAGGTCTTCACCCGCGGCTGTCCGGAGGATTATGACGCCTGGGCCGAGGAGGAGGGCTGCGCGGGCTGGTCGTTCCGCGAAATCCTGCCGCTCTTCCTCCGCTCTGAGGACAACGACACCTTCGCCGGCCCCTATCACGGCCGTGGCGGCCCGCTCGGCGTTTCGAGCGGCACGCCGCATCCGTTGACGCGCGTGTTCGTGCAGGCGGCGCAGGAGGCGGGGCTGCCGTTCACCGCCGATTTCAACGGCCTCCGGCAGGCCGGCACCGGCTATTACCAGACGACGACGCGCGGCGGCCGGCGTTGCAGCACGGCGGTCGGCTATCTGAAGCCGGCGCTCGGCCGGCCCAATCTGACGGTGCGCACCGACGTCCTGACCCGGAGGATCGTGATCGAGAACGGCCGCGCCATCGGCGTCGAGATCGCGGGCGAGGACGGCAGGAGCGAGGTGGTGCGGGCCGAGCGCGAGGTGCTGGTCACCGCCGGCGCGATCGGCTCGCCGAAGCTTTTGATGCTCTCCGGCATCGGTCCGGCCGCGCATCTCGCCGAGCACGGCATCGCGGTTGTCCAGGACCTGCCGGGCGTCGGGCACAACCTGCAGGATCACACCAATATCGACGTCGTCTACGAGCTCACCGGCCCCTACAGCTTCGACAAATACAAGAAGCCGCACTGGAAGCTGATGGCGGGGCTCGAATATTTCGCCTTCGGCAAGGGGCCGGTCGCCTCGAACATCGTCGAGGGCGGCGCCTTCTGGTGGGGCGACCGGGCCGAGAAAACGCCGGACCTGCAGTTCCATTTCCTGCCCGGCGCCGGCGTCGAGAAGGGCGTCGGGACGGTTCCGGGCGGCAATGGCTGCACGCTTAACTCTTATCACCTCCGCCCACGCTCGCGCGGGTCGGTGACGCTGCGCTCGGCGGACCCGAACGACGCGCCCCGGATTGACCCCAACGCCTTCGCCGATCCCTATGATCTCGCGCGCGCCGTCGACGGCGTGAAGATCAGCCAGGAAATCATGGCGCAGAGCGCGTTCCGGCGCTTCATCCGGCGCGAGCATATTCCGGGCCCCGGCGTGCGCTCTTCCCGCGAATACCAGGATTTCGCCCGCCAGGCCGCCCGCACCGCCTACCACCCGGTCGGCACCTGCCGGATGGGGCATGGCGAGGACGCCGTCGTCGATCCGGAACTCCGCGTGCACGGCATCGCGGGCTTGCGCGTCTGCGACAGCTCGATCATGCCGCGCCTCGTCTCCTCCAACACCAACGCGCCGACCATCATGATCGGCGAAAAGGCGTCGGATCTGGTGCGCGGCAACCGGAGCGCGCGGCCGGCGGAGCTGGGCGAGGCGGTGAGGGCGTAGGGGTTTCCTTCTCGCCTCTCCCCGAGGGGAGGTTTGGGGAGCCTCTCGACGTCATCTTATCGAGGATCTCGCCTCGTGCGTCGCCCCACGCTTGCCGTCATCCCGGGCTTGACCCGGGATCCATTTCCACCGGGTTGTGTGCCGCATGAGCCCCCGAGCGCGTGTCGACATGGATCCCTGCTTTCGAAGGGATGACGGAGGAGGGAGCTCCCATGGCGTGTGGTCCTCCAAGTGGATCTCGCCTCGTGCACAGCCCCACGCTCGCCGTCATCCCGACCTCCGAGCCGGCATCCATTTCCGCCGGGTTGGCCGACGCGTGAGGCTCCGGTTCTCCCATTCCCAACCTCGACCATCATCCTGAGGTGCTCGGCGAAGCCGGCCTCGAAGGACGGTCCAGGGAACGCCCCTGATTTGGAATGCCGGACTTCGTCTGCAAGCCGGGTGGCCCGCTGGATCCTCCTTCGAGGCTTCGCTTGCGCGAAGCACCTCAGGATGATGGCGGAGCGGGTTAATCGGCCCGAAGGGCTGAGCCCCTTCAGCCGCTATGCATCATGCCGGCGCCGCAGGGACCGCCGGAGTGCCGGGGCCTCGCTCCCATTCCCAACCCCGAACCAACCGACGCCGGCGGCCTGCTTGTTCGGCCGAGCCGGAATCCTCAAATCGTCTTCAGCATGCCGCCGTCGACGAAATAGGTGGAGCCGACGGAGTAGCTCGCGCGGTCGGAGCAGAGGAAGACGAAGAAATCGGCGACCTCTTCCGGCGAGGCGAAGCGGCCGATCGGCGCGTTTTCGCGGGCGAGGTTGTCGAGATAGCCCTTCCAGTCGCCGCCCTTGTCGGCGGTTAGCTGCGTCGCCGTCTTGATCCAGTCCGGCGTCAGCACGAAGCCGGGATTGATCGCGTTGACGCGGACATTGTCCTTGATGAACTCGGTCGACATCGTCTTCGACGCCATGATCAGGGCCGCCTTGGTGACGTTGTAGATCGGCTCGTACCAGAGCGGCTGCGTGGCGCAGATCGAGGCGTTGTTCAGGATGACGCCGCCGCCGCGCTTCTTCATCGAGGGCACCAGCCCGCGCGCGAGGCGCACCGCCGCCATGACGTGCAGGTCCCAGTAGAACTGCCACTTGTCGTCGGGGGCCTCCAGGATCGTCTCGTTGCTGCCGGTGCCGGCATTGTTGACGAGGATGTCGGCGCCGCCGAAGGCTTCCTCGGTCGCGGCCAGCAGCCGGTCGCAGCCGAGCGCGGTCGAGACGTCGCAATCGACCGCGACGACCTCAACCGGATGCGCCGCGAGGATTTCCTCGCGCGCCGCTTCCAGCCGGCCGCCGTCGCGCGCCGCGAGGACGACATGCGCGCCTTCCTTCGCCAGCCCCTTGGCGACGGCGAGCCCGATGCCGATGCTGCCGCCGGTGATGACGGCGACCTTGTCGCGCAGTCCGAGATCCATGATTCCGCCTCCCTGACGCGCCCCGGCCGCGAGGCGCCGATTGTTCCGGTCGTCGCGATCCGCCCCTCCGGCGATCCGCTCCCGCGGGACGGCGTTGGCGCGCCCGTCCGCGGCTGGTTCTGGCGTCGTCGTCCTTCGGACGTTCCGCAGCGACCCCTTGTGTTTTCTGGCCTCGGCTAGCTGTGCACGCGGCTTTCCGGCTGTCAAACGGATGCCTCACACCAGGCGGAGAGCTGTCAGATGCGGCGCGGGCGGGACAGGGGCTCGACTACCCTTGCGTTGGTCAGGGCAAGAAACCGGAAAAATCGCCCTGTTCCCCATGCCGCCACGTCCGGTTGACGCGCGCCGCATCCAGAGAGGCAACCGGTTCGGCCGGCGTTGGTTCCCGTTCGATCCGCCACGGGAGCAGCGCGGAAAAATGCCGCGCGTTTTCGACCCGCCGGCCGGCCGATTTTGGAACGCTTGCCCTTGCCATCCGCGCCCGCGCCCGCGATGTTTCGGGCATCGAGGACATCGCGCCGGCCGCGGCGTCGCCTTCCCCCGGGGCGAGCCGAACGAGCCCGACGAGCGATCCGATCAGAGGTGACCCATGACCGCCCGCCGCAGCTTCCAGTCGCTCGCCCATTGGGGCGCGTTCACCGCGCATGTCGAGGATGGAAGGCTGGTCGGCGTGTCGCCCTTTTCCGAGGATCCGCAGCCGAACGACCTGATCGAGGCCTGGCCCGAAATGGTCTATGCCGACAATCGCGTCCGCCGCCCGTCGATCAGGCGCGGCTGGCTCGAGACGGTCGGGCGCGGCCTGCCGCATCCCGGCCATGGCCGCGGCGACGACAGCTTCGTCGAGGTGCCGTGGGACGAGGCGCTTGAATTCGTCGGGCGCGAGGTGGAGCGCGTGCGCAGCGAATATGGCAACGCCTCGATCTTCGGCGGTTCCTATGGCTGGGCGAGCGCCGGCCGCCTGCACCATGCCCGCACGCTGCTGCATCGCTTCCTGAGCACGCTCGGCGGCTGCACCGGCCAGGTCACCAATTACAGCTATGGCGCGGCGATGCGGCTGCTGCCGCATGTGCTCGGCTCCGAGGCGGCGGTGTCGGGTCCTGTGACCGACTGGCCGGCGATCCTCGAGCATTGCGAGCGTTTCGTCGCCTTCGGCGGCATCGCCGGCAAGAACTGGAAGATCCAGTCGGGCGGCGCCGGCCTGCATCCCTATGGCGAGTGGATGGAGAAGGCGGCGGAAAGCGGCATTCGCTTCACCAACATCTCGCCGCTCCGCTCCGACACGGCTTCCGTGCTCGACGCCGAATGGATCGCCATCCGGCCGGGCACCGACATGGCGCTGATCCTCGCCACCGCCTGGCTCGTGCATGCGCGCGGCAAGACGGACATGGATTTCGTCACGCGCCACTGCGTCGGCTTCGACCGCTTCCTCGCCTATCTGCAGGGCGCCGAGGACGGCATCGCCAAGGATCCCGCCTGGGCGGCGCCGATCACCGGCCTGTCGGTCGAGGCGATCACGGAATTCGCCGAGAGCCTGTTCGATCGCCGCGTCATGCTGAGCGCCGCCTGGTCGCTGCAGCGGGCCGAGCATGGCGAGCAGCCCTATTGGGGTCTGGTGGCGCTGGCGGCGATGCTGGGGCAGATCGGCCTTCCCGGCGGCGGCGTCGCCTTCGGCTATGGCTCGATGAACGGCATGGGCAATCCCGTCTACGACCTGCCGATCGCCGGCATGGCGGTGCCGAAGCGGGCCGGCGACATCAAGATCCCGGTGGCGCGGATCACCGACTTGCTCCTGAAGCCGGGCGAGCCCTGCGAGTTCGACGGCCGCACCTTCCCCTATCCCGACATCAAGCTGATCTACTGGGCCGGCGGCAATCCGTTCCACCACCACCAGGACCTGTTCCGCCTGCGCGAGGCATTCCAGCGGCCGGAGACGATCATCGTGCACGAGCCGTGGTGGACGGCGACCGCCCGCCATGCCGATATCGTGCTGCCGGCGACGACGCCGCTCGAGCGCAACGACATCGGCGGCTCCTCGCGCGATCCCTACCTCTTCGCCATGCACAAGGCGATCGAGCCGGTCGGCGAGGCGCGCGACGATTTCGCCATCTTCTGCGCGCTGGCTGATAGCCTGGGCGTCGGCGAGGCGTTCCACGAGAACCGCAGCGAATCCGAATGGCTGCATCTGATCTACGACCGCTTCAGCGAGGCGATGTCGAAGCGGAGCTTCAACCCGCCTGACTTCGACACCTTCTGGGAGGCCGGCCACGTCCGCATTCCCGATCCGAAGCAGGGCTTCACGCTCTACGAGGCGTTCCGGAACGATCCGAAGGCGCATCCGCTGAATACGCCCTCGGGCAAGGTCGAGATCTTCTCCGAGACGGTCGCCGGCTTCGGCTATGCGGAATGCCCGGGCATGCCGGTCTGGCGCGCGCCGTCGGAATTCCTTGGCTCGGAACTCGCCCGGCACTATCCGCTGCACATGATCTCCAACCAGCCGGAAGACAAGCTGCACGGCCAGATGGACGCGAGCGGCCCGAGCCGCCGCAACAAGGTGCGGGACCGCGCCGGGCTGATCATGAACCCGGCCGACGCCGCCGCGCGCGGCCTCATCGATGGCGACGTCGTGCGCGTGTTCAACGATCGCGGCGTCTCGCTCGCCGGCCTGCGGGTCTCCGAGGACGTGATGCCGGGCGTCGTCTGCCTGCCGACCGGCGCCACCTTCAATCCGGTCTCGGACGGCAAGGGCGGCTGGATCGAGAACCACGGCAATCCGAACGCGCTGACCAAGGATATCGGCACGTCGCGCCTCGGCCAGGGGCCGAGCGCGCAGACCTGCCTGGTCGAGGTGTCGCGCCACGAGCAGGAGGCGGCGCCGATTTCCGTGCTGGCGCAGCCCGAGATCGAGGCGGCCGCCTGAGCGGACGAGACAGAAAAACGCCGCCGCTTCGCAGCGACGGCGTCCGAGTGGCTCGTGAGCGTCACGCCTGGCGGCGGATGTCGACCACGACCTCGTTGTCGTCGCGCAGCCGGCCCGCATAGGCGGCGGCGACGGCGGCGATGAAGGCGCCGACGAGGAGCGACACGACCGTCAGCAGCGCCGTCGTCAACGCGGCCTTGCGGGCGGCGTCGGCGGCTTCCTTGGCCTTCACCTTGAGCGCGTCGATCTGGGCCAGCACGTCGTTGACGCGCTTTTCGGCGTCCGCCTGCGGCAGGCCGGTGCGGCTCGCGACCATCTGGGCGAGATAGGCCTTGTCGGCGGCGGGGAATTCGCCCGCGGCCGCATCCTGGATCAGGATGCGCGTGACTTCGCTGCGCGTCGCGGCGGAGTCACCCTGCGGCGGCGGTGCGGCCTGGCCGGCATTCGGGCGGAACATCAGATCGACGAAATAGCCGGTCGGATCCGCATTGCTGGAGCCGGCCGATTGCGTCGCGCCCTGGGCAGCACCCTGCGCCGCGCCGGAAACGAGCGAGGTCGTCGTCTGGACACCCTGAGAGACGACGGCGCCGATCGCCGACGACAGCAGCACGGCAACCAGAAGCGTCGCGACGCACCAGGCGATGAAGCCGTGCACCGTATCGCGGAAGAAGACTTCGTCGGTGTGCAGCCCCGTCCATTTGGTGCGCAGGCGGCCGGTGATGTAGCCGCCGAAGGCCGAGGCGACCCATTGCATCACCACCAGCCAGATCACCGTCGAGACGGCGAAGGTGGTGGCGGAGGCGCCGCTGCCCCAGGGGGACACGACGGCGAGGCCAAGCCCGGAGCCGAGCAGGGCCATGACCAGCGTCACGGCCATGGCGGCCGCCGCGCCGGCCAGGATGGCGCCCCAGGATACGGCGGATTGCGACGACTCGGTTTGTGCCGCCGAGGTTTCGACTTCGAGAATGGCCATTTCGTCCCCCTATCGGAAGAAGAGGGCGAGAAGAATGATAATGGGGATCGGAACCCCAAGCAGCCAGAGCAATATACCGCGTCCCATGCCAGCCTCCTGTTCGAGATTGCGCTGGAAAACGATGTGGCAAGTGTTTTGGTTCCATCGCGGCTTCGCGAGAATCCGGGATCGCCCCGAGGGTCCGATCCTCGTGAATATTCATCGATGTTTGCTGCTCGGGCAGCGCCTGTCGAGTTGGGTCGTGCGGAACCATGCGCCGGGCGGATGCATTGTTCGTCGAGCAATTCGAAAGGACTCCGACATGAACAAGCATCTCATCGCCCTGACCGTCTTCGCCGCTCTTGCCGGTCCTGTGATGGCCGGTCCCGTCTTGGCACAGGATGCGCCGGCGCCGCAGGAGACGGTGGGCATCGCCAAGGTCGATCCGTCGACGATCGCCACCGGCTGGCGCGCTTCCAAGATCATCGGCTCGACGGTCGAGAACGAGAACGGCGACACGATCGGCACGGTGGACGACCTGATCCTCACCGCCGACCAGCAGGTGCCGTTCGCCATCCTCTCCGTCGGCGGCTTCCTCGGCATCGGCTCGAAGCTCGTCGCGATCTCCTATCTCGACCTCGACACGACCCAGAAGGGCAAGACGATCCTGAAGGGCGCGACCAAGGAAAGCCTGACTTCGGCGCCGGAATTCAAATATGCGGAGTGACGCGGCGGCCTATCCGGCCGGCCCCGACATTCACGAAGGATTAACCCTGCCGGGAAGGTTCGGTTCGCGTCTTGATTTGAAGGGCATTGCGGCACCAAATTGAATCCGGGAAAGCGCGGGGAGGAGCGTGTTGGGTTCGCCATTTGACGCCGCGCGGCCATTGGCCCCGTCGGTGAGAGACGATGAAGTACAGCCAGCCGAAAGCGGCGAGACGAATCCGATCAGCGGGTTCGTCGATGCGCTTCCGGCTGCGATTTACGTCGTCGACGCCGCCGGGAGGATCACGGCCTACAACGAGGCGGCTTCAGCGCTCTGGGGGCGCCGGCCGGCCCCGCGCGAGGCGATGTGGAGCGGTTTTCATCGATTGCTGCGCCCGGATCTCACGCCGATGCCGCTCGAGGAAAGCCCCGTCGTCACGACCCTTCGGGAGGGACGGGCGATCGTCGCCGCCGAGGTGATCGCGGAGCATCCGGACGGTAGCCGCGGCTTCTACCTTTCCTATCCGAAGCCGCTGTTCGATGCGGAGGGGCGGGTCACCGGCGCCATCGACATGCTCGTCGACATCACGGAGAAGAAGCGGAGCGACCTTTCCGCCGCGCGGCTGTCGGCGATCGTCGAATCCTCGCACGACGCCATCGTCAGCAAGGATCTGAACGGCATCATCGCGACCTGGAACAAGGGCGCGGAGGCGCTGTTCGGCTACAAGGCGGAGGAGGTCATCGGCAAGCCGATGACGATCATCATTCCGCCCGATCGTCTGGAGGAGGAGCCGGCGATCCTGGAGCGGATCCGGCGCGGCGATCTCGTCGACCATTTCGAGACCGTGCGCCGGCGCAAGGACGGCAGCCTCGTCGATATCTCGCTGACGATCTCGCCCGTGAAGGATCCATCCGGCGTCATCGTCGGCGCGTCGAAAGTGGCCCACGACATCACGGAGCGTCGGGTCGCCGAGGAGCAGCAGCGGCTGATCCTCCGCGAGATGAGCCACCGCATCAAGAATCTGTTCGCCATCGCCGCGTCGATCCTCGCGATGAACGCCCGTGTCGCCGAAACCCCGGCCGAGCTGGCGAGATCGGTGCGCCAGCGCCTCGACGCGCTGACGCGGGCGCATGAACTGACGCGGCCGGGACTGATCGACGATAACGGCGTTGCGCGCAGCGGCGCCAGCAGCCTGAGGGAGCTGCTCGAGGCGATCTTCCTGCCCTATGTCGCCGAGAGAGACGGCAGCATCCGGACGGGCCAGATCCACCTCGAAGGCGAGGATGTGCGTGTCGGCGGCGGCGCCGTTTCCAATCTCGCCCTCGTCTTCAATGAGTTCGCGACCAACGCGGCCAAATATGGCGCGCTGACCGCCGAGGGCGGGCGCGTTGGGGTTCGCTGGACGGTGGAGGGCGACAAGGTCCGCGTGCTGTGGCAGGAGGCCGGCGGCCCGGCGATCGAGCAGCCGCCGGTTCGCCGCGGTTTTGGCAGCACGCTGGCCGATCGCATCATCGCGGGCCAGCTTGCCGGAACGCTGGAGCGCGAATGGCAGCGCGACGGGCTGCGCCTGCTGCTGGAGCTGGACCGCGCCCGGCTCGGGTGAACGACGCTAACCCGTCATCCGCCACAGCGCTTCCGACACCGTCTGGATGTCGTAGGGCTTGGCGAAGAAGGCGCATTCGGACGGCAGCAGGTCGGGCTTCGGCGACTGGTGGCCGGAGACCAGCACCAGCTTGACCGGCGGCCAGCGCTCGCGCACGGCATGGGCGAGGCGGATGCCGTCCATCGATCCCGGCATGTCGACGTCCGTGAACAGGACGGTGATTTCGGGATGGGTTTCCAGAAGCTGGATCGCCTGGTCGGCGTTGGCGGCTTCGAGGACCGTGAAGCCGGCATCGCTGAGTTCGTCCGCCGCCGCCATCCGGACCAGTCCTTCGTCCTCGACAACGAGGACGACAGGGGGCGTTTTTCTACTCGTCACGACAAAGAGCCCGGCATTATCACCCTCACGTCGCCGCCTCGATCTCCGATACGCACGATCGAAGTACCCCTGAGCGACTTATTCCCATCCAACGTGATGCCCGCATCATCGTTCCCATTCCGTTACGGCATCTCCATGCCGCGGGCCGGCATTCTCTGCCTTGATCCCCCGGTGCTGGTTTCTTCTTCCTTAACCCACCGGCACTTCGCCCCGAAACGCGGGAAAATCAACCGCTTGTTAACCATAGTTTAAGCCGCGTCGAGGCAGTTTCGCGGAGGCTCCGGCGGCTCTCCAGCGGCCGGGCGGCGAGGGGTTTGGGGCGCGGAATGATGGTTCGGGGCGGTTGCGGATCGGGTCGGTCGGCGGGGGACGAGACGCGTCCTTCCGCCAGGCGCTTGCGCCGGCTCGCCCTCGGCGCCGCGCCGCTCTGGCTCGGCCTGGCGCTGCCGGGCGGCGCGCATGCGGCCGAGACCACGGTCTATGACGGCACGCAGTCGGCCGGCTCGGCCGAGATCACCGCGAACCAGGGCGACGCCGTGATCTTCAACGATCAGAGCACGGCGGGTCAGGCCAACATCATCAACAATTCCGGCAGCAGCACGAGCTTCAACGACGAGAGCACGGCCGGCCAGGCGTTGCTCACCAACAATGGCGGCAGCCTGACCTTTTCCGGCGACAGCTCCGCCGGCGGCGCCACCATCGTCAACAATGGCGGCGGCGAACTCTCCTTCTCTGGCAATGCCAGCGCCGGTGGCGCGATCGTCACCAACAATGGCCGTACGCTCTTCAACGAGAATGCGACGGCCGGCGGCGCCACCTTCGTCACCAATGCCAGCGGCGTGCTGACCTTTGCCGACAACGCCACGGCCGGCACCTCGATCCTCACCGTCAACGGCCGGATGGAGTTCGAGAACACGAGCTCGGCCGGTGGGGCGGAGATCACCAACAACCAGACCGGTATCGTCGATTTCCTCGACTTGAGCTCGCTCGGCGCCGCCCGGGTCAACAACAGCGGCGCGCTCAATTTCTCCGGTACGAGCGGCGCCGGCACGGCCGTCATCACCAACAACGCGACCGGCGCGATCGTCTTCGCGGGCTCAAGCTCGCTCGGCGAGGCGACCTTGTTCAACAATGGCGCCGTCACCTTCAAGGGCAACGCGACCGCCGGCGAGACGCAATTCGTCGTCAACAATGCCGGCGGCTCCATCCAGTTCCTCGAGACGAGCACCGCCGGCAGCGCCCGGCTCGTCAATGACGGCTCGCTCGCCTTTTCTGGCACAAGCTCGGCCGGCTCGGCCGACCTGATCAACAACGGCTCCGGCTCCATCCGCTTTTCCGGCACCAGCACGGCCGACCAGGCGACCATCAACAATGGCGGCTCGCTCGCCTTCTCCGGCCAAAGCTCGGCCGGTTCGGCCAAGATCACGACCGGGCCGGGCGGCGTGACGACCTTCGCCGATGCGGCGTCCGGCGGTACGGCGAGCCTGCAGATCGACAAGGACCCGGTGTCCGGCGTTGCCGGAACCGTCGATATCTCGCAGGTGACGACCGGCTCGATCGGCGTCGGCTCCATCGCGGGCGCCGGAAATCTGCGCCTCGGCGGCAATCAGCTTTCGGTCGGCAGCAACAACCTCGCCACCACCTTCGCCGGCGCCATCACCGACGGCGGCATCGGCGGCGGTAAGGGCGGTTCGCTGGTCAAGGTCGGCACCGGCACCCTCGAGCTCGGCGGCACCAGCAGCTATACCGGCCGCACCGACATCCGCGAGGGCACGCTGCAGGCGGGCGCCGACGACGCGCTGGCGCACCGCTCCGCCTTCACGGTCGCCGACGGGGCGACGCTCGATCTCGCCGGCTTCAAGGCGACGATCGGCTCGCTCGCCGGCGCCGGCGCGGTGACGCTGAACAATGTCGCGAGCGAACTCCGCGTCGGCGGCGACGACACCTCGACGGTCTTCTCCGGCATGATCTCCGGCGAGGGCGGGCTGGTGAAGTTCGGCTCCGGCACGCTGGCGCTGACGGCGACCAATTCTTACCAGGGCACCACGACGGTCACCGGCGGCACGCTCCGCGTCGATGGCGACATCTCCACTTCCGCCAGCGTCGTCGTCGGCGTGGGCGGCACGCTGAGCGGCACCGGCACGGTCGGCCCCGCCACCATCGCCGGCGTGCTGATGGGCGGTGACGGCGTCGCGCCGGGCACGCTCACGGTCAAGGGCACGCTCGTGCTCGAGGAAAGCTCGATGCTGCGCACCGTCGTCAACGCGACCGGCATGAGCGCGGTCGCGGTCGAGGGCGACATCCAGCTCGACGGCGGCAGCCTGCGCCTCGCGGTCTCGGCCGTGCCGCTGCAGGTCGGCACCTCCTACACCATCCTTTCCGCCACCGGGCAAATCACCGGCACGTTCGGGAGCACCTTCTCCGACTACGCCTTCCTCGACCCGACGATCGACTACAACCTCGCCTCCGTCGCCATCACGCTTGATCGCAACGCCACCAGCTTCGCCTCGGTCGGCGCGACGCCGAACCAGAGGGCGACGGGCGGCGCCATCGAGAAGCTGGCGAGCGGCAATCCCGTCTACGACGCCGTGCTGACGCAGGACGTCGCCGGCGCCCGCGCGGCCTATGACAACCTCTCCGGCGAGATCCACGCCACCGCGCTCGGCAGCCTGCAGGCGCAGAGCGAGCAGACCCGGGCGACGCTGCTGAACCGGATGCGCAATGCCGGCTGGGTCGAGGGCTATACGCCCTGGATGACCGGCTATGGCGCCAAGACCGATTTCGACGGCGACGGCAACGCGGCCGGCGGATCGCGGTCCTCGGCCGGCATCATGGCCGGCATCGACAGGACGACCGACAATTTTCGCGTCGGCGTCGCCTTCGGGGCGGACAAGGGCAAGGTCACGGTCGACGAGCGCGCCAGCAAGGCCGACATCGATTCCTACGTTCTCGCCGGCTACGGCCAGTGGAACCAGGACCAGTGGCGCGTGCGCGGCGGCGCGGCGATGGCGCTGCACCAGCTCGACGTCGAGCGCCGGATCGACGTCGCGCCGCTCGCCGGCACGGCGAAGAGCCAGTATGACGGCTGGACGGCGCAGGCTTTTGGCGAGCTCGGCTATGTCGTGCGCTTCGGCGCCAGCGAGGTCGAGCCGATGGCCGGTCTTGCCTGCGCCCGGACCGAGCTCGACGGCTTCAGCGAGGACGGGGCGGGCGCCGCCAACCTCTCCTCCGACGGCTCGTCGCTCTCCGGCTGCGTCACCACGCTGGGCCTGCGCGCCGGCCATCGCTTCGCCCTCGACAACGGGCTCTGGATCCGGCCGCGCATCGCCGCCGCCTGGTCGCATTCGCTCTCCGGCACGACGCCGGTCCTCGACATGGCGTTCGCCGGCGGCGGACCCTTCCAGATCGCCGGCATCGGCGCCGCCAAGGACGCCGCGACGGTCGACGCGGGCGTCGATTTCGGCATGGTGCACGGCGCCAGCGGCTTCCTGAACTATGCCGGCCGCTTCGCGGCGGGCGAGGACAGCCACGCCGTCCAGCTCGGCGTGCATATCTCGTACTGAGGAGGACTGCCAGAAGGCTCCGCCCCTTCCTCACCCTCCGTCGTCATCTCCGCGAAGGCGGGGATCCATGCAGCCGAGGCCTCGGGCGTTTCGCGTCGGCCAACCCGGCGGAAATGGATCCCGGCTCGGAGGCCGGGATGACGGCGAGCGCGTTGCGGGCGCCGCGCTTCGCCGACGAGGTGAAGGGAAGGCATTTCGACCTCGCTGCCCCCAAACCACACCGCGCGATAAATCGGTGCCCGACGCAGGTATCGTGTCTCGTCCGCTTGACGCGTGTGACGTTTGTTGATGATCCTCATACCGCATGACGTAAAGTCTGTTGGGGGTCTCCTTTGAGAATCGTTCGCGTCGCGGCCCTGGCGGCCGCCATCGTCCTTCCCGCCGCCTCAGCCAGCGCGCATTTCCAGGAAATCCTGCCCTCGACCGACAATTTCGGCGAGGACGACACGGAGCTGGTGCTCGATCTCGTCTTCACCCATCCGATGGATCGCGGCCCGACCATGGAAATGGCGAAGCCGGCGCGCTTCGGCGTCGTCACCGAGGCCGGCGAGACGGACCTGCTCTCGACGCTGGTCGAGGCGCCGCATGACGGCAAGACGGCCTGGAAGGCGACCTACAAGCCGGCGAAGCCCGGGAACTACACCTTCTTTGTCGAGCCGAAGCCCTATTGGGAGCCGGCCGAGGGCAAGTCGATCATCCATTACGCCAAGGTGGTGGTCGACGGCTTCGGCTGGGGCTCCGACTGGGACCGCGCCGTCGGCCTTCCCGTCGAGATCGAGCCGCTGGCCCGTCCCTATGGGCTGTGGACCGGCAACCTCTTCAGCGGCATCGTCCGCCGCAATGGCGAGCCGGTGCCCTTCGCCGAGGTGGAGGTCGAATGGGTCAACGACGGCTCCGTCACGCCGCCGGCCGACGCCTTCGTCACGCAGGTGGTGAAGGCGGACGGGCAGGGGGTGTTCCACTATGCCCTGCCGCGCGCCGGCTGGTGGGGCTTCGCGGCGCTGGTCGACGCCGATTATCAATTGCCGGATCCCGAAGGCAATCCGAAGCCGGTCGAGCTCGGCGGGCTGATCTGGGTCAAGGCCGTGGACATGAAGTAGCGCCGACATGGCCCATATTCCGGACGGCATTCTCTCCATCCCTGTCCTCGCCTCGGACGGCGTGATCACGGCCGTGGCGCTCGGCTATGCGCTGAAGCGGCTCGACGAGGACAGCCTGCCGCGCGTCGCCGTGGTGGCGGCTTTGTTCTTCGTTGCCAGCCTGATCAATGTCTCGATCGGCCCGACCAGCGTGCATTTGCTCCTGTCGGGGCTGATGGGGATTGTGCTCGGCTGGGCGGCGGTGCCGGCGGTCTTCGTCGGGCTGGTGCTGCAGGCGGTCTTCTTCGGCTTCGGCGGCGTGACCACCCTCGGCGTCAACACCGTGAACATCGCGCTGCCGGGCGTGTTCTGGGCGCTTGCGTTCGCGCCGTGGATCGCCGGCGCGACGCCAAGACGGGCGGGCCTCTTCGGCGCCGTCGTCGCGGCGCTCTCCGTCGCCTCCACGGCGGCGCTGGTGGCGCTGGTGCTGACGGCGACCGACACGGCCTATGAGCTCTCGGCGCGGATCGTGCTGCTCTCCTATGGCCCGCTCCTCGTCGGCGAGGCGATCATCACCGGCTTCGCTTGCGCCTTCCTGGCCAAGGTCAGCCCGGAGATGCTGGCGGGTTCGCGCCGGCGGGGAGGCAAGCTTGCGGTCTCCTGACGCCCTCCGCCATCTCGGCCGCGCCGCCTCGGCGCTCGTTCTGCTCGCGCTCCTCGTCGCGCCGGCCTCGGCGCACCGGCTCAAGGTGTTCGCCTCGGCGATCGGCGGGAATATCGAGGGCGAGGCCTATTTCGTCGGCAGCGGCCCTGCCGCCGACATCTCGGTCACGCTCCGCGACAACGCCGGCAAGGCGCTCCAGACCGGCATGACCGGCACCGACGGCCGCTTCGCCCTGCCGGTCTCCGCGAATGGCGACGTCCAGGTCATCGTCGACGCGCATGACGGCCACGTCGCCCGCTTCACCGTCGCCGGCGACACATCGGCCCCGCCTGCTGCGCAGCCATCGCCGGAGGGAGCCGCCGCTCCGACCGCCGCGCCGGCGCAAGCGACCGTGCCGCTCGCGGAGATCGAGCTCGCGGTGGCGCGCAAGGTGGCGCCGCTGGCGGAGCAGATCGATGCGCTCGAATCCTCGCTGCGGCTCCGCGACATCATCGGCGGCGTCGGCTACATCGTTGGTCTCTTCGGCCTGCTCGCCTTCGTGAAGAGCCGTCGCAAGGGAGGCGCGGCATGAGCGGCAAGGCGAGCGCCGCGGCGATCTTCGCCGAGGACCGGGACATCGGGCCGCTTTCGGCGATCGACCCGCGCGTCCGCCTCGCCGCCGCGCTGAGTTTTCTCGCCCTGCTCGCCGTGCTGCATTCCGCCCCGGCGCTGGCGGCCGCGCTGGCGCTGGCGCTCGCCGCCGCGATCTATGCCCGCCTGCCGCTCCGGGCGACGCTGCGCCGGATGACGGCGGTCGAGGGCTTCCTCGTCTTCCTGCTCCTGACCTTGCCGCTGACGGTGCCCGGTCCGGCGCTGTTCAGTCTGTTCGGCCTGCCGGTATCGGCGGAAGGGTTGCGCCGCGCAATCGTGATCATCATCCGGGTCAATGCCGGTGTGCTGATGGCGGCGGCGCTGCTCTCGACGATGGGGACGATGCGGCTCGCTGGCGCCATGAACGGCATCGGCATTCCGGCGCCGATCGCGCATCTGTTCCAGCTGACGGTCCGCTACATCGCCGTCTTCCACGAGGAATATGCCCGGCTGCGCCGGGCAATGCGGGCGCGCGGTTTTCGCGCCGGCAGCAACCGGCACAGCTGGCGCGGCCTCGGCCATCTCCTCGGCATGCTGGTGGTGCGCAGCGCCGAGCGGGCCGAGCGGGTCGCCTGGGCGATGCGGGCGCGCGGCTTCACCGGCAGCTTCCCCGCCTTTGTGCAGCGGCCGCTCGATCGCGCCGATCACCGCGTCATCCTTCTCTGGCCGCTGGTGCTGGTGGCTCTCGCATGGCTGGAGTTCGCATGACCGGAACGGAAAAGACGGAAGAAGCCCCCCTGATCCGGCTCTCCGGAATCGTCGCCGGCTATGCCGACGTGCCGGTGCTCGACGGTCTCGATCTCGAGCTGCGCGCCGGCCAGCGCATGGTGCTGCTCGGCGCCAACGGCGCCGGCAAGAGCACGCTGCTGCATGTCATCACCGGCTTCATTCCCGTCCGCGCCGGCACGATCGAGGCGTTCGGCGCCCCCCGGCGCAGCGAAGCCGATTTTCGCGAGGTTCGCGCCCGCGCCGGGCTCGTCTTCCAGGACGCCGACGACCAGCTGTTCTGCCCGACCGTGATAGAAGACGTCGCCTTCGGCCCGCTCAATCTCGGGGAGACGCGCGACGAGGCCTATGAGACGGCGCGCGCCACGCTCCGCTCGCTGGAGCTGCTGCATCTGGCCGATCGCGTCACCCACCGCCTGTCCGGCGGCGAGAAGCGCCTGGTCTCGATCGCCGCGGTGCTCGCGATGCGTCCCGAGGTGCTGCTGCTCGACGAGCCGACCGTCGGGCTCGACCCGGACGCCTATGCGCGGCTCGGCGACATCCTGGAGTCGCTGCCGCAGGCGATGATCATCGTAGCCCACGACGCGCATTTCATGTCGCGGCTCGCCACCACGGCGCTGCTGCTTAGGGATGGGCGCGGCCATCGCGGCACGGTGCACCAGCACGCGCATCATCACAGCCACGCGCATGTCCATTTCGAACACGAGGTTTCCGGCGAGACCTCGATCGGTTTTGGCGCACACGGCGTCTGAGGCAGGGGCCGGATGACGATCCGTCCCCGGCTTGTGCGCTGCGTCTCAGTTTGACCGTCGACGGCAGGTTTTCATTCCCGCCGCGTTTCGACCATGATATCGCCCAGCCACTTGCCGCCCTGCCACTTGCCGCCGGGCCGCCGCGGGGGAACTGTGCGACGGGGTGCCGCCATGAATGCCTTGAACGCGACCGGGGACGAAGCCAGGGCCGAGCTTTCCGACGACCAGTTGCTGCTGGTCGTCGCCGCCGTCGCCGGCGCCTTCATCCTGTTCGGGCTGGTCGTCTCGCCATGGGCCGAGATTGTCCCGGGCCTCGTCAAGATCCTGCTCGCGCGCGACACGCTGATCACCGACTATATCGGCGTCGGCGGCATGGGTGCCGCCTTCGTCAATGCCGGGCTCCTGACCTGGGTGACGGCGGCGATCTACCGGTTCTCCGGCGCCAAGATCGGCGGCGGCGCCATCGCCTGCCTGATGCTGGTGCTGGGCTTCGGCCTGTTCGGCAAGAACCTGCTCAACATCTGGCCGATCATCGGCGGCGTCTATCTCTACGCGCTCTACAAGCAGGAGCCGTTCTCGGCCCATATCAACACGGCCTTCTTCGGCTGCGCGCTGGCGCCGGTCTTCTCCGAGATCCTGTTCTCGACGGCGATCCCGGTCTCGCTCGGTCTGCCGCTCGGCCTCGCCACCGGGCTCCTGATGGGCTTCATGCTGCCGCCCGCCGCGGCGCAGCTCTTCAAGGCGCATATGGGCTTCAGCCTGTACAATATGGGCTTCACGGCCGGCATCGTCGGCACGCTCGTCGTCGCGATCTACAAGTCCTACGGCTTCGTGCCCGATCCGGTGTTCATCTGGACGACCGGCAACAATGTGCTGCTTGGCGGCTTCCTGACCTTGCTCTTCGTGGCGCTGGTCGGCGGCGGGCTCTATCTCGACCGCTCGGCGCTCGCGAAGATGAAGGACATCATGGCGCTGACAGGGCAGGCGCCATCCGACTTCGTCGAGAAGGTCGGCATCGCGCCGACGCTGGTGAACATGGGCCTCACCGGCGCCATCGGCATGATCTATGTGCTGCTCGTCGGCGGCGATTTGAACGGCCCCGTCATCGGCGCCATCTTCACGCTCGTCGGCTTCGCCGCCTATGGTAAGCATCCGAAGAACATCGTGCCGATCATGGCGGGCGTCTTCCTCGGCTCGCTGGCGAAGCCCTGGGGCGCGGCGGATCCGTCGATCGTGCTGGCGGCGCTGTTCGGCACCACGCTGGCGCCGATCGCCGGTCGCTTCGGCTGGCATTGGGGCATCGTCGCCGGCTTCGTGCACTCCTCCGCCGCGCAGGCGGTCGGCGTGCTGCATGGCGGGCTCAATCTCTACAACAACGGCTTCGCCGCCGGCATCGTCGCCTCGGTGCTGGCGCCGGTGATCACCGCGATCCAGTGGCGCAAGGCCGATCGCCCGGAAGAGAAGCTCTAGTCGTGATCGTGGCCGTGCCCATCCCCATGCCGGTGACCATGGCTGTGCCCGTGATCGTGGTCATGGTGATGATGGCGATGCGTGTGGCCTTCTTCCGGCTCGCTCGCCTCGGCGGGCATGATGTGCAGGGCGCCGTGGCGGACGCCGCGCTGGCTGATCACGCTGTCGGCGAAGGTCTGCAGCTTGCTGACAGGCCCGCGCAGGATCGAGACCTCGAGACAGTTGTCATGGTCCATATGCACATGCGTCGTCGAGATCGACATGTCGGAATGATGGTGGTGGTTGGTCGTCAACCGGCTTGCCAGCGCCCGCGTCTCATGGTTGTAGACGTAGGTCAGCGTTGCGTGGCAGATCTCGTCGCCGTCCGGCACGCTGGCCGCCTCCGCGCTGGCGCGGGAGAATTCCGAGCGGATGATGTCGCGCAGCGCTTCCGAGCGGCTCTGGTAGCCTTTGCGTTGGCAGAGCGCGTCGATCCCTTCCAGAAGATCGTCGTCGATCGTCACCGTCACGCGCTGCATGGCTCATACTCCTTCGCTGATCGTGAGGGTTACCACAGGACGGGCGCGAAATCGCCTGTTCGTCGCCGATCGATCTGGCCGTCGATTGATTTGAAGATGGCTGCAATCTAGAGTTTTGACCACTCGCCGGGGGCGGACATGGTGGATTCGAATCGTCGGAAAACCGGTGCGCCGCAGGGCTTGCTGAGCCTGTGGGTCGTGCTGTTCGTCGTCTGGATGGCGGCCAATTCGACACTCGCCATCGAGGTGGCGATCCTGGGCGCGGTGATCACCTATGCGCTCGCCTACGCCTTCACCAAATCGAGCGACGGCTGGCAGCGGATCCACTGGACGCCGTCCGGCTTCTACCATTTCCTCGCCTATACCGGCACCTTCCTGGTCGAGCTGGTGAAGGCGAACGTCGCGATGATGAAGATCGTCTATTCGCCGCGCATCGACATCAAGCCCGGCATCGTCCGGGTGCGCACGAAGCTGAAGTCGCCGATCGGCCGGCTGGCGCTCGCCAACACCATCGCGCTGACGCCGGGCTCGCTCGTCATCGATGTGAAGGACGAGATCCTCTACATCCACTGGCTCGACGTCCAGTCGACCGATGTCGAGGTGGCAAGCGCGGCGATGGCCGGCCCCTTCGAGGATCATCTGGAGAAGGTCTTTGGCTGAGCTCCTGATCCAGATCGCCGCGGTCCTGATCTTCTTCGCGATCCTCTTCGCCGTGATCCGCCTGATCCTCGGCCGGACGCTGGTCGACCGCATCGTCGCGATCGACGCGCTGACGGTCATCTCGCTGTCGCTGATCGCGCTCTACGCGCATGTCTCCGGCCGTTTCGCCTATGTCGACGTGGCGCTGGTCTACGGCCTGCTCAGTTTCCTGGCGGTGCTGGCGATCGCGCGCTTCCTGGAAAAGGGGCTCTAGCGTGCTCGAGTTCCTGCTCCTCCTGGTCTGCGCCAGCATCCTCGCCGCCGGCGTCCTCGCCGTCTGTCTGAAGAATTTGCTGGCGGCGATGGTCGCATCCGGCCTCGCCAGTCTGTTCGCGGCGGTGTCGTTCCTGCTGCTCGCCGCGCCCGACGTGGCGATGGCCGAGGCGGCGATCGGCTCGGGGCTCGCGACCTTCATCTTCCTCTACGCCATCCGCAAGACCGGCAACGGCAAGGACGAGGACGATAAGCCGGCGTCCAAGAGTGCGAGCGGCAAACCGGTCCGGGGCGCTACCGGCAAGGCGAGGGGCGGCGCATGATCGAGCTGATCGGCAGTCTCTTCATCCTCGCCGGCGCCGTGTTCCTGTTCTCGGCAGGCCTCGGCCTCCTGCGCATGCCCGACGCCTATACCCGCATCCAGGCCGGCACCAAGGCGACGACGCTCGGCAACATGCTGGTCCTGACCGGGCTCGCCTTCTACCACCCGGGCTGGACGTTCAAGCTGATCCTGGTGATCTACTTCGTGCTGATGACCAACCCGATCTCGTCGCACGCGCTGTCGCGCGCGGCCTATCGCATCCGCACGCCGATGACCTCGACCACGATGACCGACGCGCTCGCCGAGGACGAGGCGGCCGGCGAGGGCGCGCCGCCCGAGCCCCGGAAGCCGGCCGGGAGGAAGCGGTCATGATCCGCCACATCGTCGTCGCGCTCGTCGTGCTGCTGTTCGGCCTGGTCTTCGCCCGCCTCATCGGTGGCTATGTCGAGCTGTCGGCGCTCCGGCCGCTCGCCGAGCGGTATGTGACCGAGGCGCCGATCGATCTCGGCACGCCGAACATCATCACCGGCATCCTGATCACCTATCGCGGCTTCGACACGCTGGGCGAGGTGGCGGTGCTGTTCATGGTGGCGGCGAGCATCGGCCTGCTGCTCAAGAACGACGAGACGAAGACGGCGGCCGCCCCGACGGCGGCGGCCAAGGCATCTGGCACAAGGCGCGCCACCGGCCACACCCCCGCCGCCAAGGCAGCCGCCGCCCGCGCCGCCGCCGTGGCGGCCAGCAAGGCCGCCTCGGCAAATCCTTCGCCAGCAAGCGCCGAACCGCCCGCCGCCGGCGAGCCCGCCGAGGCGCAGCCCGGCGCGCCGAGCGAGATCGTGCGCACCGGCACCGAGGTGCTGCTGCCGCTGATCTTCACCTTCGGCGCCTATGTCATCGTCAACGGCCACCTCTCGGCCGGCGGCGGTTTCCAGGGCGGCGCGATCGTCGCGTCGGGCGCCATGCTGTTGCTGCTCGCGCGGCCGGGCTCGCGGCTCAACGTGGCGCTGCTCAGCGTGATCGAATCCTTCGCCGGCGTGCTCTACGTGTCGCTCGGCATTCTCGGCCTGATCTTCGCGGCCGGCTTTTTGGATCCGCGCTTCCTGCCCAAGGGCGAGTTCGGCGCCTTCATCAGCGCCGGCGCGATCCCGCTGATCTCGGCCCTCCTCGGCATCAAGGTCGGGGCCGAGCTTTCCGTCATCATCGACCGGTTCAGGAGCTGAGAGGGACAATGACGGGCCTTCCGGTTTCCACCATCCTGCTGGTGACGGGCTTCCTGCTGGCGCTGATTGGGCTCTGGGGCATGCTGACCCACCGCAACATCATGCGGATCATCATTTGCTTCACGGTATTCGATACCGGCCTCCGCCTGGTCATGGTCGCGACGGGCTACATCACCGCCGGCACCGCGCCGATCATCGACGCGGCGCTCAGCCAGGCCGAGGCCGCGCGGCGCGCCATCGATCCGATCCCGTCGGCGCTGGTGGTGACGGCGATCGTCATCGGCTTCGCGGTGACCGCCGTCATGCTCGGCTTCGCCATCCGCCTCTATGCCGCCAAGAAGACGCTCTCGATCGACGCGTTCACGGAGTCGAAATGGTAGCGTCCCTGTTCCATCCGCTGAACATCTTCCTGCTCGGGCTCGGCGGCGGCTTCGTCATCCCGCTGCTCTACCGGCTCGGCAAGGCGTGGCTGCATGCCGGCTTCTGGCTGGCGCTCGCCGGCATCGTCGCGGTCAGCGGCATCTCGCTCGTCGAGGTCTACTTGAGCGGCGCGCCGATCGAGGTTCTGACGGCGGGCTTCGCGCCGCCGCTCTCGATTAATCTGCGCTTCGGCCTGCAGGAAGGCTTCTTCGCGTTCTCGGTCGGCCTCGTCGCGCTCTTGGGCGCGCTGCATCTCTGGGACCGGCTCAGGGGTAATTACGGCGCGCTGCTGCTCTACCTCATCCTGGTGATGGGCATAGACGGCATGGTGATGACGCGGGATCTCTTCAATCTCTTCGTCTTCCTCGAGATCGTCTCGATCGCCACCTATGGCCTCTTGGCGCTGGAGCGGACGCCGGCGGCGATCGGCGCGGCGTTCAAGTTCATCATGGCGACGGTGATCGCCTCGACCTTCTTCCTGCTCGGCACGGTGCTGCTCTACTACGTCACCGGCACGCTCAACATTGACACGCTGATCGCCGAGCGCGCCGGGATCACCGGCCCGATCGGCGCCACCGCGCTCCTGATGATCCTCGCCTGCCTGATCCTCGAGCTGAAGCCGTTCCCGGCCAATGGCTGGGGGCTCGATGTCTACGAGACGGCGCCGAGCGGCGTCGCCTCGATGGTCTCGGTCGGCGTCTCGGCCGGCGTGTTCTTCGCGCTCTGGAAGCTGCTGCCGTTATTCGAGGGGCAACTCGGCATCATCGCCGTCTCCGGCGGCATCACCTTCCTGTTCTCCAACCTGGTCGGGTTGAAGCAGACCAAGGTGCAGCGCCTGCTCGGCTATTCGTCGATCAGCCAGATGGGCCTGATGGCGCTGGCGCTGGCGCTCCTGACCCAGATCGGCGCGACCGCCTCGATCCCGCTCGTCGTCGGCGGGCTGTTCATCAACCATCTCCTTGCCAAGGCGGGCCTGTTCTGGCTCGCCGGCGTGCTCCGCCAGGACGATGTCGACGCGCGCACCAGCCTGTCCGGCCGGCCGCTGCTGCTCGGCCTGCTGGCGCTGTTCATGGTGGCGATCGCCGGCCTGCCGCCTTTCCCCGGCTTCTGGGCCAAGTGGGAGCTGGTGATGCAGCTGACCAGTATCGGCCGGCTGCCCTGGGTGGCGCTGATCCTCGTGGGCTCGCTGCTCGAGGCCGCCTACATGTTCAATTGGTTCGTCCGCGCGCTGCGTCCCGCCGAGGCGCGGGCGGGCGAGGGGCCGGACACGATCGCGCTGCTGCCGGTCTATGGCGTCGCGCTGCTCCTCGTCGGCGCGGGCTATGTGGCGGCACGCGTTTCCGGTGCCGGCGCGCTCTGGCTGTTCGCGCCGCTCGCCGTCGGCGTCGGGCTCTATGCGCTCGACCGGCTGCCCGGCCGGGTCAAGGCCGTGCTGATGCTGATCGCGGTGGCGCTCGTCGGCGGCTGGCTCGCCGAAAGCGCGGAGGGAATCGCTTGGCTCTTCGCCGTGCTGCTGCTTGCCGGCAGCGTCGTCATCGCCGCCGGCGGCCTCTACCGCGACGACCTTCGCCCCGGCTACTACCCGATGCTGGCGGTGCTGTTGATCTCGATCCCGGCGCTGCTGCGTTCCTCGACCAGCCTCGAATTCTTCTACCACTGGGAAATCATCACGCTCGCCTCCTGCTTCCTGATCGCCAAGGGCCGGGGCGCCGGGCCGCATGTACTGACTTTCCTCCTGTTCTCGCTGGTCTCCGCCTTCTTCCTGCTCGCGGGCTTCGCCGGCATCGCCGCGCTCTCCGGCACCACCAGCCTGACGGCGCTGGTCACCGCCGGCCCCGACGCGACGATCGCCTTCGTGCTGCTGGCGATCGGCTTCCTGATCAAGGCCGGCGCGATCGGCGTGCATGTCTGGCTGCCCGGTGCCTATGCCGAAGCCGACGATGATTTCACCGCCATGCTCTCGGCCGTCGTCAGCAAGGTGGCGATGTTCGGCCTTTTGATCGGCACCTATCTGGCGATCCGCTCCGAGGTCTCGATCGAGCTCGCGCATGGCATGGCCTGGATCGGCATGCTGACGACGATCGCCGGCGCGCTGCTGGCGCTGCGCCAGACCGACTTCAAGCGCCTGCTCGCCTATTCGAGCATGAGCCAGCTCGGCTACATCGTCACCGCGATCGCGCTGATGAGCCATCTCGGCTGGGTGACGGCGCTCTACCTCGTCGCCAACCATCTGATGGTGAAGGGCATCCTGTTCCTCGCCGTCGCCGGCATCATCCTCAGAACCGGCACGCGCGACTTCGCCGGCACCGGCGGGCTCGCCCGCGCCATGCCCGTCACCTTCATCCTCGTCGCCTTCGCCATCCTGTCGATGTCCGGCCTGCCGCCGCTGATGGGTTTTGGCGGCAAGTGGCTGCTGCTTTCGGCGATGACCGAGAAGGGCTGGATCTGGCTGGCCGTCGCCGGCCTCGTCGCCACCTTCCTCGGTTTCCTCTACATGATCCGGCTCATCGCCGGCCTGTTCTTCGGCCAGCGCCCGGCCGGGCAGGAGACGATCCGCGAGGTGCCGCTCACCCTGATCGTGCCGCAGCTCGTGCTCGTCGCCGGCATTCTCGTGCTGTCGCTTTGGCCGAAGCTGCTGATGGATCCGGTCTCGGCGGCGATCGACCCGCAGTTCGCGGCGACGCTGGTCTGGGAGGGCATGTCGCTCTACACGATCTATGGCTATTGGAACCCGACGCCGGTGATGATCGGCGCCGTCGCCGTCGCGGCGGTTCTCGGCGTCCTCGCCTGGCTCGCTTATCGCGGCGGCGCCGGCCGCGGGGCCGGCAGCCTCTCGCGCTTCTACGGTTACTACCGCTCGGTGATCGAGCGCGCGCTGCCGCCGGTCGCGACCGAGTTCTGGAACGGCGTCACCGGCTTCACGCTGGCGACGGCGGCCACGGTTCGGCAGGTCTATACCGGCAACGGCCAGACCTACGCGCTCTATGTTCTCATCTATTTCCTCGCGCTCTACGCCGCGAGCCTGGGACCGGCCGGGTTCTGGGTCGGAGGCTGACAATGACGACGACGACAAATCAGGGCTCGATGGATCAGGACGGGGCCATTCCGCTGCATTTGCTGCGGCTGGTCAGTCCCAGCCTGCCGGTCGGCGCCTTCTCCTATTCGCGCGGGCTGGAATTCGCGGCCGAGGCCGGCTGGGTCACGGACGAGGCATCCGCGAAAGACTGGATCCTCGGGACGCTGGAGAACAGCTTCGCCCGCCTCGACGGCGCGCTGTTCTGGCGGATGATGGCGGCATTGGCCGCCGCCGATCATGGCGAATTCCTGCGCTTCGACGCCTGGCTCGCCGCCGGCCGCGAGAGCCGTGAATTGCAGCTCGAAGACCGCCGAATGGGCGAGGCGCTATTGACGCTCCTCGCCGATCTCGAGGTGCCCCGCGCGCTCCGCGTCCGGGGCGAGACGCTCACCTATCCCGCCGCCTTCGCCATCGCCGCGCATCATTGGGAAGTCTCGCCAGCCGCGGCGCTGAAGGGCCTGATGTGGACGATCGTCGAGGGCCAGGTGGCGGCGGCGATGCGCCTCGTCCGCCTCGGCCACACGGCCGGCCAGCGCATCCTGATCGCGGCGACGCCGGTGATCGAGCGCAGCGTCGCGACGGCGCGGACGCTCGACGACGATGAGATCGGCAACGTCTCGGTGGCGATGGCGATGGCCAGCGCCTGGCACGAAACGCAGTATTCGCGGCTGTTTAGATCGTAGGGGGCGGTGGCTATCCAAATCGCCGGACCTTCCGGTCCAATCGACCGGCTCCGCCATCATCCTGAGGTGCTTCGCGTCAGCGAAGCCTCGAAGGAGGCTCCAGCGAGGCGCTTCGGTTCGCAGACGAAGTCCGGCTAAGCCCTTCGCGATCCAAGCAGGGGCGCTCCCTGGACCCTCCTTCGAGGCCCGGCTTCGCCGGGCACCTCATGATGATGGTCGAGTTTTGCGACGGGCAAGGCTGAGGGCGAGATGAAAGGAAAGCCGGCCTACCATTACTCGTACGCCACCGGCCGCCAGCCACTCTCCATCGCCAGCCATTCTCCGCCGCCAGCCCCACACTCGCCGTCATCCCGGCCTCGAGCCGGGATCCATTCGGCCGGGTTGCTCGTCGTGCGAGACGCCCGATGCCTCGGCTGCATGGATCCCCGCCTTCGCGGGGATGACGGAAACCATGCGGGGAGGACGGAGACCCATCAGACTGGGCTGAAGACCGACGGGAACGCCGCCCTCACACCGTGTGCTGGTCGTTCAGGATGACGAAATCCCGGCCCGAGCGGCTGTCGGCCGAGAGCGGCAGGTCGACCGTGACCATCACGACGCCCGGCTTCATGCGGGCGCGGATGGCGTCGTTGACGGGGCGATCGGCGCGGATGCGGGTCAGTGTGTCCTGCCCGGCGCCGCGTGCCGGCTGCTGCGGGTTGGTGCTGAAGCCGATCGGCTTCCAGTGCAGTTCCTTGTCGCCGGTATCGAGATGCGAGAGCACGAAGACGTGGTTGCCGAGCGGCTCGGAGGGGGCGATCAGCGTGACCTTGCCCTCGGCGACGACATGGCCGTCGTCGAGCACCAGGATGCGCTTGTCGGCGCTCGAGACCAGGATCGAGGTCGCCGGCGGCTGGTAGGGATGCTCGGCCGAGGTCGGGATGTTCTTGTCCTTCAGGTTTGCGACCGCGTGGTCGAAATCCTGCTCGGCCGTGTCGGAGAGCACCATGCCCGGATGGATGACGCTCGACGGGAAGGCGGTGGTGTCGGCGATGATGACCGGCGTGCCGACATGGGTGACGCCGAAGAGCTTGTCCGAGAACGCCATCGGCAGGCGGACGCAGCCATGCGAGGCGGGATAGCCCGGCAGCTTGCCGGCATGCAGCGCGATGCCCGACCAGGTCAGCCGGTTCATGTTCGGCATCGGCGCGTCGTCATAGGTGGTCGAGTGGTGATCTCTGTCCTTCTGCAGGATCGTGAACACGCCGGTCGGCGTCTCGTGGCCGGGCTTGCCGGTCGAGCAGGTCGAGACGCCGATGCGCACGCCGTTGCGATAGACATAGACGCGCTGATCCGGCAGCGAGACGACGACGGCGACGGGACCGACCGGCGAGCGCTCGGGGTGCCAGGTGAATTCGCCGGGCTTCAGCTGCTCCACCGTCTCGACGATCTCGGCGACGGCGCCTTCCAGCGCCGCCGTGGCGACCAGCGCGCCGGAACCGAGAAGCAGGGAACGGCGGGAAGGGTGCAGCCAGGACGCCATGGGATATCGAGCTCCGAATCGAGGCGGCGAGCCCGGTCCGGACCCGCCGCAAATCAGTTTCGGCAACTCTACCGGCTGAAGACGGCCGGATACAATCGCAATGCGTGGTCGCCCGGTGGCTCCGTGACTGGCTGGCCGTCCCCAGTCGGTGCTAGGACGCGCCGCCGGCCAGGTAGCGGGCGCGGTTGTCCTCCGCTGTCGTCGCCTCGGCCGGCGGCACCGGCACCAGCGCCTTGAAGCCGTACTGGCCGAGCAGCATCAGCCAGGTGACGAGCACGAAGGTCGAGGTCAGGACCGGCATGCCGATCGGGCCGAGGAAGATGGCGATCGAGGCCCAGAGCCAGGTCGTCACGACGATGCCGAACAGCGTGTAGACGAAGCTGCGCCAGGTCAGCACCAGGAAGAAGCCGCCGAGCGCGATCGCCGTCAGCGCCGCGTTGTAACCGAACAGGCCGTCGCGGATCGCGCCTTCCGGGCCGCCGAAGATCACCGCGACCAGCGCAGCACCTGCCGCGCCGATCAGCGCCATGCCGGCCGAGATGCGCGAATTGACGGCAATCCCGATGACGATCAGGTAGCCGGAGATCCAGTTGTCCTGGAAGAAGATCTGGCCGATGGCGTTGCCGATGCCCTGGTACCAGGTCGGCAGCGCATAGGCGACGTCGAGGGCGTACTGGTCGGGCGATACCGGCTTCGCCAGCGGCCCGGCCTCGATATTGGCGAATTTCAGCACGGCGAATAGGAACAGCCAGCCGATCAGCACGAAGGGTGAGGTCAGCGCCGCGACCTTGTGGGCCCCAAGCAGCGTCGCGATCGTCGAAAAGGCGATGGTGGTCATCGCCGCCGCGAAGATGATGTAGACCGTCATGGCGGCTGAGGGCACGGCGCCGGTGCGGAAATCGGCGCTGGTGAAGGCGACCAGCGCCAGCCCGACCAGCGCGCCGTTGAAGCCGAACAGCCCGTCGCGGATCAGGCCCTTGTCCGCCTTCAAGAGGATCGCCGTCGCCGTCGCCACGACGACGCCGAGAATGCAGATCGTGCCGTAGACGGCGGAGTTGAAATAGAGCGCCAGCAGGATGATCAGGCCGGAAAGCGGATTGTTCTGGAACACGACCTGGCCGATGCCGCGCAAGCTCCAGTCGACGAAACCGAGCGTCGGGTGGTCGCGAAAACGGTCCTGAAACGGAAATTCTGTCTGGGTCATCTCTCCCCCCCCCTGGAGCAGGTCAAATTGGTCTTGGAACACCGAAGCTATTCTTCACCTCTCCCTGAGGGAGGCCTTTGCAAAACACGAACGCTCGCCATGCAGCCCATGGCCTCTGGGCAGGGCACCGTCGCCCCGGCGGAGGCCGGGGCCCATGAACACCGGCCCAGAAAGCTTGGCCCAGCCTATCGGCCACAGGCCGGTGTGTCTGGATCCCGGCCTTCGCCGGGATGGCGGCGGAGGGTGGGACGGTCTGACTAGCGCGACGAAGGCAGTGTTGTGCAAAGGTCTCCTAGAGGTGAGAGGCCAGCCAAGCTGGCCCCCAAAGAAAAACCCCACCGGACGTTTCCGGTCCGATGGGGTCTGTGTCTGTCGCCGCCGGCTTCCCGTCAGAACAGGAAGTAGCGCTGCGCCATCGGCAGGGTTTCCGCCGGTTCGCAGGTGATCAGCTCGCCGTCGATGCGCACCTGGTAGTTCTGCGGATCGACTTCGATCTTCGGCGTCAGCGAATTGTGGATCATGTCCTTCTTGCGCACGCCGCGGGTGCCCTTGACCGCGACCAGCTGCTTCTGCAGCTGCAGCTTCTCGCCGATATTGTCGTCGAGCGCCGCCTGCGACACGAAGGTGACGCCGGTCTTGCCGCGCGCCCGGCCGAGCACGCCGTACATCGGGCGGTAATGCACCGGCTGCGGCGTCGAGATCGAGGCGTTTGGGTCGCCCATCGGCGCGGTGGCGATCATGCCGCCGAGCAGCACCAGCGACGGCTTGACGCCGAAGAAGGCCGTCTTCCAGAGCACGAGGTCGGCGCGCTTGCCGACTTCGATCGAGCCGATCTCATGCGCGAAGCCATGCGTGATCGCCGGGTTGATCGTGTACTTCGCGACATAGCGCTTGCAGCGGAAATTGTCGTTGCGGTCGCTATCTTCCGGCAGCGGCCCGCGCTGCACCTTCATCTTGTGTGCGGTCTGCCAGCAGCGCAGCGTCGTCTCGCCGATGCGGCCCATGGCCTGCGAATCCGACGACATCATCGAGAAGGCGCCGAGATCGTGCAGGATGTCCTCGGCCGCGATCGTCTCCTTGCGGATGCGCGATTCGGCGAAGGCGACGTCTTCCGGGATCTGCGGGCTCAGGTGGTGGCACACCATCAGCATGTCGAGATGCTCGTCGATGGTGTTGATCGTGTAGGGCCGGGTCGGATTGGTGGACGAGGGCAGGATGTTCTCCTGGCCCGCCGCCGTGATGATGTCGGGTGCATGGCCGCCACCGGCGCCTTCCGTGTGGAAGGAGTGGATGGCGCGACCCTTCATCGCCGCGAAGGTGTCGGCGACGAAGCCGCTCTCGTTCAGCGTGTCGGAGTGGAGGGCGACCTGCACGTCCATCTCGTCGGCGACCGAAAGGCAGTTGTCGATCGCCGCCGGCGTCGTGCCCCAGTCCTCGTGCAGCTTCAGCCCGATGACGCCGGCGCGGATCTGTTCGCGCAACGGCTCCGGCAGGGAAGCGTTGCCCTTGCCGAGCAGGCCGACATTGATCGGCAGCGCCTCGATCGCCTCCAGCATGCGGTGGATGTACCAGGGGCCGGGCGTCACGGTCGTGGCGAGCGTGCCGACCGAGGGGCCGGTGCCGCCGCCGACCAGCGTCGTCGTGCCGCTGGTGAGCGCTTCCTCGGCCTGCTGCGGTGCGATGAAGTGGATGTGGGTGTCGATGCCGCCGGCGGTCAGAATCTTGCCTTCGCCGGCGATGACGTCGGTGCCCGGGCCGATGATGATGTCGACGCCCGGCTGGATGTCGGGATTGCCCGACTTGCCGATGCCGGAGATCCGGCCGTCCTTGACGCCGACATCGGCTTTGATGATGCCCCAGTGATCGAGCAGGATCACGTTGGTGATCACGAGGTCGGCGACCTCGGCGGCATTCTTCTGGCTCTGGCCCATGCCGTCGCGGATGACCTTGCCGCCGCCGAAGGTGACTTCGTCGCCATAGACGGTGCGGTCTTCCTCGATCTCGATGATCAGGTCGGTATCAGCCAGCCGGACCCTGTCGCCCTTGGTGGGGCCATAGAGCGAGGCGTAGTTTTCGCGGGTGATGCGCGCCATCTCAGACCTCCAGCTTTCCCATGACCTTGGCGTTGAAGCCGTAGACGACGCGGTCGCCGGCGAGCGCAACCAGCTCGACCGTGCGCGCCTGTCCCGGCTCGAAGCGGACGGCGGTGCCGGCCGGAATGTTCAGCCGGTAGCCCTTGGCCTTGTCACGGTCGAAATGCAGCGCCGTGTTGGTCTCGTAGAAATGATAGTGCGAGCCGACCTGGATCGGCCGGTCGCCGGAATTGGCGACGTCGATCGAGATGGTGGCGCGGCCGACATTGTATTCGATGTCGCCGTCCTCGAGGATGTATTCGCCTGGGATCATGACACGCCCCTACGGTATGGGATTGTGGACGGTGACCAGCTTGGTCCCATCGGGGAAGGTCGCTTCGACCTGGATGTCGTGGATCATCTCCGGCACGCCGTCCATGACCTGGTCGCGGGTCAGGAGCGTCGCCCCGTAGGACATCAGCTCAGCGACCGTGCGCCCGTCGCGGGCGCCTTCCAGGATCGCCGCCGAGATGTAGGCGATCACTTCGGGATAGTTCAGCTTGACGCCCCGGGCGAGGCGCCGCTCGGCGAGCAGAGCCGCCGTGAACAGCAGGAGCTTATCTTTCTCGCGTGGCAGAAGTTCCATCGGCGGTCCCCAATCGTAACGTGTCTAGGTTGCCCAGATGCGCGGCGCGTTCGCCGCCTTTCCCTGGCATGACGTCCGCAGCGCATCCCACGCCTGAACGAAGAGCGACTTTCCCTCGGAAACGCGGGGGCCGAGATAGCGGCACACCACGCCCTGCTCGAGCTGGCTGACGGAGAACACGCCGTCCCCCCGGCTCCCGATCGCATTGCGGACGCGCTCGGCAGCGTCCTCGGCGAGCGGCCCAGCATAGATCATCGTACCCCATGTCGGCTGAGCGGCAAGCGCATAAGCTGCATGGGTCAGTTCCGAGCCGCCTGGAAGTTGCATCCGCTCGAACCAGATCGGCTTGCCGTCGCGCAGGATTTCGATCCGCTGGCTCAGGCTGCCGCTCTCGAAGCGCTCGCCGGCGGCCGGCCTGCCGAGGCAGATGAAATCCCAGCCGACATAGGTGGCGCCCTCGGCCAGCGTGACGCGGGTGTCGATCACCGCATTGGCGCCGTCGAACAGGATCGTCTCCTGCGGCAGGTATTCGCAGACCGCCTTGGCGCCGACATCGATCACTGTCCGCTGCGTGCTGCGGCCGTGCTCGCTGCGATAGAATTTCGTCGCGCCCGGCGTCGTCAGCAGCGCGCGCGCCTCGTCCGCGACGTGGAAGCGGAGGTCGAGCTGATCACCGCCGGCAACGCCGCCCGGCGGATGCAGCAGATAGACGTGGCAGGTGCCGTCCTTCTCCGGATGAAACGGCTTCTGCACGACAAGGGGGCCGAGATGGCGGCGGCGCATCAGCCGCGTCTTGCCGGCGTTCGGCGCGAACCAGAGCTCCAGCTCGGCGTTCCAGTGGCTCGGCGCCGCGTCATAGTGCGCGCGCGCCGTGACGACGGCGTCGGGCATGGCACCTTCAGCGAGCAGCAGCGGCTTCACTTGGTCGGCTCCGGAACGGAAGTCGGGCGGGCATCCAGCGGGGTTGTGCCGTCAGGCTATCACACGGCCGAATGCCCGGGACAATCACAAATTCCAGTCGCCGCTGCCCAAAACGACGGCAGCTAGGCGCTGGGTCCCGCCACATGACCTGCCGTCCCGCAATCCGCGCCGCCGCTTTCCTTCCGCGTCGAAAATGGCGCAGATTGCAGCTGGCGATCAGCACGCGCGGCGCTGATATAGTGCAGCGGACTGTGCCGTCCGCAAGGCGGGATTCGGCAGCCGGGATCAGGAAGCGGGGAATTTCGATGTTGAGGGCAATCGCCATCCGGCGGGCAGGGGAAGTCGCGGGCGAGGGTGAGGCGACGCCGCTCGGCCGGGCCGTGCTGCCGCATGACGAGCGGCACCTGCGCCGCCGCGCCATCGAGCTGGTCGACGGCCGCAAGGTGCTGGTCGATCTGGCGGAGCCGGTCGTTCTCGAGGCGGATGACCGCCTGGTGATCGAGGATGGCGGCGAGATCGTCGTCGCGGCCGCCTATGAGCCGCTCTACGAGATCTACGGCAAGGATCCCGTGCACCTGATGGAACTCGCCTGGCACATCGGCAACCGCCATCTCGCGGCGGCGATCGAGCCGACGCGCATCCTCATCCTGCGCGACCACGTCATCAAGGCGATGCTCGAAGGGCTCGGCGCGCGGGTCAAGGACATCGTCGCCCAGTTCAATCCGGTGCGCGGCGCCTATTCCGGCCATGGCGAGCACGCGCAGGGTCACTCTCATGATCATGCGCATGGCGGCGGTCATCATGGGCAAGATCACGACCATGGGCACGACCACCATCACGGCCATGACCATGCGCATGACCATAGCCATGGTCACCGTCACGACTGAGCGAGGACCGGCGGCGCGGGGCGTCGTCCGGTCAGGACCCGATGCCCTCGGAGGCTTGAGACCATGACATCGAAGAACGGACCCCTGCGCGTCGGTATCGGTGGACCCGTCGGTTCCGGCAAGACCATGCTGACCGAGAAGCTCTGCAAGGCGATGCGCGACGAATTCTCGATCGCCGTCGTCACCAACGACATCTACACCCAGGAGGACGCGCTGATCCTGGCGCGCCGTCAGGCGCTGCCGGAAGAGCGCATCATGGGCGTCGAGACGGGCGGCTGCCCGCACACGGCGATCCGCGAGGACGCCTCGATCAACCTGCAGGCGATCGCCGAGATGAACCGCCGCATCCCCGGCCTCGACATCGTCTTCATCGAATCCGGCGGCGACAATCTGGCGGCCACCTTCTCGCCCGATCTCGCAGACCTGACGCTCTATGTGATCTCCGTCTGCCAGGGCGAGGAAATCCCCCGCAAGGGCGGGCCGGGCATCACGCGTTCGGATTTCCTCGTCATCAACAAGAGCGACCTCGCGCCCTATGTGAACGTCGATCTCGACGTCATGCAGAAGGACGCGGCGCGGATGCGCGGGACCCGGCCCTTCGGCTTCACCGACCTGTCGCGCGGCAAGGGCCTCGACGCCGTCGTCGACTTCATCGTCGAAAACGGCGGCCTGCGGATGGAGGCGCGCAAGAGCGCGTAAGCGGCGTCGGAGCGCCTTCACTCACTCCAGCCATCATCCTGAGGTGCTTCGCGAAGCGAAGCCTCGAAGGACGCACGGTCTCGGCGGGGCTTCGATGGCACGGCCTGCCTGCGTGCTTCGAGACGGCCCTGCGGGCCTCCTCAGCATGATGGGGGTGGTGTTCTGCAAAAGCCTCCTGAGGGGCCGGTCTGCAATATCCGGATGGAGCCGTCCTCCTTGCTTGAACCTCCCCCTTGAGGGGAGGTCGAAAACGCCTTTGCGTTTTCGGGAGGGGGTATTCGCGCGGCTCGCGGCAATTCCGACGAAGCGACCCCTCCCCAAGACCGCCTGTAGGCGGTCTTGACCCTCCCTCAAGGGGAGGGTTCCGGACGTCAGCTCGCTCCCCCTCTGAACTAACCCCCGCCCATCATCCTGAGGTGCTTCGCGAAGCGAAGCCTCGAAGGAGGGTCCAGCGGAGCTTGGAAACTCCCCTTCGGTTCGCCGAAGGGAGCTTCCTGGACCCTCCTTCGAGGCCCGGCTGCGCCGGGCACCTCAGGATGATGGCTGTGCGGGGCCGTCGAAAGGGGCGAGCTCGGAAACCGCGTTCTACCGGGCTCTCCCAACAACCGGATTCCACCCCCATGGATCTTGCTCTATAGAGCCGGAAACGCGCCGGGTCGGGCGTGAGCGGTTGCAGGGTGCTCTGATGGATGAAGTCGAGTGCGTCGTTGTCGGCGCGGGCGTTGTCGGTCTCGCGGTGGGGCGGGCGCTCGCCAATGCCGGCTGCGAGGTGCTGGTGATCGAGGCCGAGGACGCCATCGGCACGCAGACCTCGTCGCGCAACAGCGAAGTCATCCACGCCGGCATCTACTATCCGGCCGGCAGCCTGATGGCGCGCTTCTGCGTCGCCGGCAAGCTGGCGCTCTATGAGTATTGCGCCGAGCGCGGCGTGCCGTTCAGCCGCTGCGGCAAGCTGATTGTCGCCGCCGACGAGGCCGAGCGGGAAAAGCTCGGGGCGATCATCGCCCGCGCGGCCGCCAATGGCGTCGACGATCTCGTCGAGCTGACGGCGGCCGAGGCCCTGGCGCTCGAACCCAATCTCCAGAGTTCCGGCGCGCTGCTGTCGCCCTCGACCGGCATCATCGACAGCCACGCCTACATGCTGGCGTTGCAGGGCGACCTGGAAGCCGCAGGCGGCATGGTTGTGTTCGAAAGCCCGCTCGTCGCGGCGACGCCGGACGGCGACGGACTGGTGCTCTCGGTCGGCGGGGCCGAGCCGATGCAGCTCAAGACGCGGCTCCTGATCAATTCGGCCGGCCTGTTCGCCCCCGCCGTCGCCCGCACGATCGCAGGCCTCGATCCGGCGCATATCCCGACGGAATACTACGCCAAGGGCAATTACTTCACGCTGTCCGGCCGCTCGCCCTTCTCGCGGCTGATCTATCCCGTCCCCGTGCCGGGCGGCCTCGGCACGCATCTGACCATCGATCTCGGCGGCCAGGCGCGCTTCGGGCCGGATGTCGAGTGGATCGATGCGATCAACTACGACGTCGACGCGACGCGGATGCCGCTCTTCGTCGAGGCGGTGAAGCGCTACTGGCCGGAGATCGACGTCAGCCGCCTGCAGCCCGGCTATGCCGGCATCCGCCCGAAGATCGTGCCGAAGGGCGCGCCAGGCCAGGACTTCGTCGTCCAGGGCCAAAGCGTCCACGGCGTCGCCGGCCTCATAAACCTCTTCGGCATCGAATCCCCCGGCCTGACCGCCTCGCTGGCGCTGGCGGACCACGTCGCAGAGCTCGCGGCGCGCTGATCCGATCGGCGCGCTGCTGGAACTCGGCGCGCCAATCTCCTACGATCAAGGCCTTGTCGTCCGGGGGGGCGGCCACACTTGGCTGGGCATTGTGCGGCGTTTCATTCTCTTTCTGCTGATCGTGATGTTCTGGGCGCCTGCCCGGACGCAGGCCGTCGACTATGCCGAGGCGCGCGCCGCCTTCAATCGTCTGGATGCCGGTTCCAGGCTGACCATCCCGCTGATGCTCGTCACCATCGGCCGCTACAACGGCATGGTGAGCGGCGAGCTGAACAAGCGGATCTATCGCGGCATTCTCGAGTATCAGGCCAGTTTGCGGGCGGCGCCGACGGGCATCCTGACCCCGAGCCAGACCGACATCCTGTATCGCGAGGGTTTTCAGATCTGGCGTCGATGGGGCCTGCAGAGCAGCGAGTTGCCGATGGGGCGCGGCGTGCTCTATCTGCCCCTCAATCTCGTTGGCTACCCGCAGGCGACCGCGCGGGGGCGGGCCTACGAGGCGGCGGATAGCTCCGTTGCGATCGATCTGTCGGTCTATTCGCCCGGCGAATACTCGCTCGCCGAGCTTTATGGCAAGATTTCTAAGTCGGCCGGCCGGCGGGCGGTGAAGTACAAGGTCCTGCGGGATGATTTTTTCGTCGTCTCCGGCTCGCTCGGCTCGCGCGATTACTACACGAAATACGCCTATGATCGCGGCTATCTGGTCGGCTTTACGCTTGCCTGGGATCCAACCCGTATGGGCGTCGGCGACCGTCTCGCCGTGCTGATGTCGAACACCTTCTTTCCGGGCGTGGCGCCAGAGTCCTCCCCGGTCGCGGAAGATCGGTCGGAACCGGCGCCGGCGCAGATCGCCGCTGCGCCGGCTCCCGCGCCCGCTCCGCCGGAGCGATCGCGCGGCGGCGTGAGCACGGGCTCAGGCTTCTTCGTTCGGGATGACGGACTGCTGGTCACCAATAATCATGTGGTCGAGAACTGCACGTCGATCGACGTGCTGAAGGTCGGGGCCGCCACTATCCTGGCGCGCGACGTCAGCAATGATCTGGCATTGCTGCGCACGGCGGGGCAGGGGCATTCCGTCCGGTTCCGGTCGAGCCCGATCCAGCTTGGTGAGGCGGTCTATGCGCTCGGCTATCCCTATGCCGGCACGCTCGACAACGGGTTGAATTTCACCAACGGGCTGGTGAGCTCGCTGGCGGGCATCCAGAACGACAGCCGCTACATTCAGGTGACGGCGGCGGTGCAGCCGGGCAATTCCGGCGGCCCGTTGATGGACGAGTTCGGCACCGTCGCCGGTGTCGTCACGGCGCGCCTCAATGACATCAACATGCTGAAGAACTCGGGAAGCCTGCCGCAGAACGTGAATTTCGCCATTCGCGCGGATTTCGTGATGAGCTTCCTGCGCGCCAACGGCATCGAGCCGAGCGCGGCCGCTGGTGACGCCAAGATGCCGGCATCGGATATCGCCGCCCGCGGGCGGGATTTCACGGTCCAGATCGTCTGCGCGGAGGCGGGATGACGGTCCCGGCCTGAGCCGGAACCGTCATGTCATAAGTGGGGCAGGATCAACCGCGGCCGACGAGCGGCATCTTGGTGGCCATGATCGTCATCTGCAGGACGTTGGCGTCGAGCGGCAGGTTGGCCATGTGGACGACCGCGTTGGCGACGTGCTCGACATCGAAGGTCGGCTCGACCTTGATCGAGAGGTCCGGCTGCAGCACGCCGCTCTTCATCTTGGCGGCCATCGGCGTCTCGGTGTTGCCGATGTCGATCTGGCCGCAGGCGATGTCGTACTTCCGGCCGTCGAGCGCGGTCGAGCGCGTCAGGCCGAGCACGGCGTGCTTGGAAGCCGTGTAGGGCGCCGAGTTCGGGCGCGGCATCACGGCCGAGATCGAGCCGTTGTTGATGATGCGGCCGCCCATCGGCTTCTGGTCCTTCATGATGCGGAAGGCGGCTTGGGTGCAGAGGAAGACGCCGGTGACGTTGGTGTCGATCACGGCCTTCCACTGCGCAAAGGGAAGGTCCTCGATGTTGACGTTCGGCGCGTTGACGCCGGCATTGTTGAAGAGCACGTCGAGGCGGCCGAAGCGGTTCTTGATCTCGCCGAAGAGGGCGGCGACCGAGGCTTCGTCGGTGATGTCGGACGGGATCGCAACGGCGTTGCCGCCGGCTTCCTTCACGACTTCCTCGAGCGGCTCGGCGCGGCGGCCGGTGACGACGGTGGTGTAGCCGGCGCTCGCGAGCGCCAGCGCGACGGCCTTGCCGATGCCGGTGCCGGCGCCGGTGACGAGGGCGATCTTGCCATTGTTGGACATGGGGTTTCCTTCCAGAAGTCGTTCGTTATTGGGCGAGGAAGCCGCCGTCGACCGGCAGCGTGTGGCCCGTGACCATCGCGGCGCCGGGGCTGGCGAGGAAGAGGATCGCGGCCGCCACTTCTTCCGGATCGGCGAGGCGGCGGAGCGGCGTCATCGCCTCGATGCGGGCGACGAGTTCCGGATCGGCGACGAGGCCCGCGATGAAGGGCGTGCGGACATAGGTCGGCGCCACGGCGTTGACGCGGATGCCGTTCGGCGCCCATTCGACGGCGAGCGCCCGCGTCATGTTGACGATCGCGCCCTTGGTCGTCTGGTAGGAGATGTTCGGGTAGAGCCCGCCGCCGGAAAAACCCATGATCGACGAGACGTTGACGATCGCGCCCTCGGTGCCGGCGGCGATCATGTGGCGCGCCGCGATGCGCGAGGCGAGGAAGGTGCCCGTCATGTTGACGTTCACCACCGTCTCCCAGTCGGCGAGCGAAAGCTCCACCGCCGGGCGGCGGATCGCCGTGCCGGCGCTGTTGACGAGGATGTCGATCCGGCCGGCGCGATCGACGATCGTGCCGAAGGCGTCCTCGAGGCTCGCCTCGTCGGCGACGTCGGCGACGAGGGCGAAGTGTTCAGCGTCGCCGCCAAGCGTCGCGAGGATGTCGTCTGCCACCGGATTGCGGTCGAGCAGGACGACGCGGGCGCCGGCCTGCGCCAGCGCCTGCGCGCCCGCGAGGCCGATGCCGGAGCCGCCACCGGTCACCGCGGCGACGCGGCCGGAGAGGGAGAAGAAGTCGGTCGCCATCGGTGTTCCGTTCAGTTCTGGCGTGGGATTGGGACGGCTCAGCCGCCGATCTTGCCGCCGAGCTCGTCGTCGATATGGGCGCGGATGATCTCGTCGAACGAGGTCTCGGCCTTGAAGCCGAGGCCCTCGGCGCGCTTGGTGTCGAAGTCGCGCGCCCAGCCGGCGACGATCTTGTCGATCGTCTCGTCCTTCTCGTGGCGGATCAGCTTGACGGCGGCATCACCGGCGACGCGGCGCAGCGCCTCGATCTCTTCGCCCACCGTGGCCGAAAGGCCCGGCATGCTCAGCGTGCGGCGCGGGCCGACCGTGTCGAGATCGATCGTGCCGGCATGCACGAGGAAGCCGACCGCGGCGCGCGGGCTCGCAAACCAGTGGCGGACATCCGGCGACACCGGCAGCACGGCCTCCTGGCCGACCAGCGGCTCGCGCAGGATGTTGGAGAAGAAGCCCGAGGCCGCCTTGTTCGGCTTGCCGGGACGAATGCAGATCGTCGGCAGGCGGATGCCGATGCCGTCGAAGAAGCCGCGGCGCGAATAGTCGGCGAGCAGCAGTTCGCCGATCGCCTTCTGCGTGCCGTAGCTGGTCAGCGGTGTGGTGAAGAAGTCGTCGGCGATCTTTTCCGGGAAGGGAGCGCCGAAGACGGCGATCGACGAGGTGAAGACGACGCGCGGCTTGTAGCCCGACTTGCCGTTCTCGAGGCGGATCGTGTCGAACAGGTAGCGCGTGCCGTCGAAATTGATGCGGTAGCCCTTGTCGAAATCGGCCTCGGCCTCGCCGGAGACGATCGCCGCCAGATGGAAGATCACGTCGGGGCGGTTGGCGATCAGCGTCTCAGAGGCTTCCGGCGCCGAGAGGTCGATCGTCAGCGTGTCGACCGGGCCGGTGAAGCCCTTGGGCGCGTCGGGGGCGACGACGTCGGCAAGCGTGAACCGGCTGATTTCCTTGCCGCCCAGATGACCGTCCGCGACGAGCTTTTCCGTCAGCTTGCGACCGACCATGCCAGCCGCGCCGATGATAAGGATATGCATAGTATAACCTCGAATTATGAAACGATATCAGGACAGTCGGAGACGGGCTACCGCATAGGGGGCCAGCACGAGCGTCCGGCCGTCGAAAGGTTTGGTCAGCGTGTCGAGCGCATCCGGATCCCGCGTGGCGGCGACAAAACTGTCGGCGTCGAGCAGGAACAGGTCGCGCGGCGCGCCGGGCAGGGCGACAGACTGTTCTGTGCCCGTGCGGTTGGCAAGCCAGAGTTCCGCGCCATCCCCGGTCTCGGCGGCGATCGCCTCGATCGTGTCCGGTGTTGCGACGGCGCGGAGCGGCTTGCCCGCGAGCCGCGCCAGGCCGGTGAGCACGTGGAACATCGGGAACACGCCGCCGGACTCGTCGAACCAGGGCTGCGTCCAGGGATGCTTCACGAAGAC
Organism: Kaistia sp. SLG-1; assembly: GCF_059699055.1. NCBI lineage: Bacteria > Pseudomonadati > Pseudomonadota > Alphaproteobacteria > Hyphomicrobiales > Kaistiaceae > Kaistia > Kaistia sp. SLG-1. The sequence continues at coordinate 4,210,726 of NZ_AP048544.1, read as the reverse complement.
CAGGCCGAAGGCGCCGGTGGTGCCGCCGAGCGTGATCACCGTGGCGCCGCCGGCGGCGAAGCGGGCGAAGAAGCCGAGCGCCCAGGCGGCGCCGAGCAGGCCGCGATGGCGCGGATCGTTGAAGTTGATCGCCTGGCGGATATTGCCGGGGTTCGGGAACGGCGCGTCGCCATAGGGGTTCATGCGCATGCCGATGGCGCTCGGGCCCACCGCATAGGGCTTGTCGCCGGCGATGGCCGACGCGCTGAGCGCGATCGCCGGCAGCGTCTCCAGCCCCTCGGTGATCGAGTGGTCGTCGCCGGCATGCAGCATCGCCGTCGTCGTGAACGAGACGAGGTCGATCAGATCGACCGGCGGCCGCTTGCGGTTCATCTCGGTGAACAGGCTGAACATGCCGCCGCCGAGCCGCGCCTTCGGGAACGCTTTTCGCGCGACGCTGAAAAAGTCGCGAGGCGGCGGCGCCGGCGGCCAGACGCTGCCGGGCAGCGTGCATTTCAAATCCGGCAGCGGCGACAGCAGCACGGTCGGAAACGGCGAGCCCATTTCGGCGACGGTCTTGCCGAGTGCGAAAATCTCCGCCTCGAAGCCGTCGACGGACTGGACGACCGCCTCCAGCCAAGGCTCGGCGCCGATGGCATCAGCCGCTTCGACGATGCCGGCGAGCGTCGCCTCGTCATGGCCGCGCGACGGGTCGTAATAACCGACCAGCACCTTGGCGCCGACAAGGCGCAGCGTGTCGGCCTGCGCGATCGTGTCGGTGATCTCCGTGGGATCGAGGCCGAGGCCGAGCGGCGGCACCGTGCCGATCCGCTCGCCGAGCGCGACCACGCCCGCTTGCCCGCCGGCGCCGGTGTCGGCGAGCGATCCCTCGACGGTGACGCGCACCGCCTGGCGGATGGTCTCGTCCTTCTGCAGCGTGTAGGGCCAGGGCAGGGCGAGCGGCCGGACATAGGTCTTGTACGAGGCGTCGGTCCAGTTGCGCTGGTCCTCCATCTCGTAGGTGTCGCCCTCCATCCGGCAGGTCACCTTCAGTCCCGGCGCCGCCTCATGGGTCAGGGCGCGCAGGTCCATCATCGGCTGCACGGGATCGATGATGTCGGGGAAGCGGCTTTCGACGATGGAGCCGTCGACATGCTCGATCGTCACCGGATGGCCGGAGACGCCGTTGATGGGATGCAGCACGACGAAGCCGGTGCGGTTGGTGAGGAAGGGGTTTTCCGCATAGCCCTCGGCCGAGAAATCGAGTGTGCCGTCGGCCGAGCCCTCGATGCGCGCGGCATATCGGAAGGCCTGGTTGTCGTCGAGGGCGAGCGCCTTGTAGGTGACGGTGAAGCCGTCCGCGCGCTCGTCGACGACGAGGTCCGAAAGGATGGGGTTGTAGGTGCCCCAGTTCCTGTCGCGGACGATGAAGGAGACGGCGCGGATGATCTCGACGCCGGCATAGCGGATATGGCGGAGATTGCCGGAGTCGAGCTCGGCGGTGAGCGCCCCCGCCCTCAGGATGCGGAGCGGCGTGACGGGCTCGTCGGTGCCGAAGAGCCGAATTTCGAGGGAGGGGGCTTTGCTCATCGGCTGATCCTCGACGAGACCAGGCGTTCGACCAGGAGCGCCAGGATGATGATGGTGCCGATCGCGGTGCCCTGCCAGAAGGGCGAGACGCCCATCAGGTTCAGCCCGTTGCGGATCATCACCATGATGAAGACGCCGAACAGCGTGCCGATCATCGAGCCGCGGCCGCCATAGAGGCTGGCGCCGCCGATGACGACGGCGGCGATCGCGTCGAGCTCCATCTGGTTGCCCATCAGCGGATCGGCGGAGAGCAGCTGGCTGATCGAGAAGGTGATGGCGACGGCGGCGAAGGCGCCGGAGAGCACATAGGGCAGGATCGAATAGAAGGTGGTGTTGAGGCCGGCGGCGCGGGCGGCTTCCTTGTTGGAGCCGACAGCGTAGATGGTGCGGCCGCCCTTGGTATAGGTCAGGTAAGCCCAGGCGGCGGCATAGAGCGCGATCAGGAACAGCACGTTGGACGGGATGCCGAGGAAATTCGTGTAGACGATGTCCTGCATGCCCATCGGGATGTTCGAGATCGCCGTCTGGCCGGAGAAGATGTAGGCGAGGCTGCGGCCGATCGCCATGACGCCGAGCGTCACCACGAAGGGCGCGAGGCCGAAGACGGTGATCAGCGTGCCCGAGATCAGGCCGATGAAGCCGCCGGCGACCACGGCGATGCCGATCGCCGGCACGATCGGCACATGCTGCAGCGACAGGCCGAGGATGATGCCGGTGAGGCCCGCGACGGAGCCGACGGACAAATCGATGCCGCCGGTCAGGATGACGAAGGTCATGCCGACGGCGACGATGCCGATCACCACCGACTGGTCGAGCAGGTTGAAGATGTTGGACTTGGTCAGGAAGAACGGCGACAGGAACGACAGGCAGACGGCGATCAGCAGCGCCAAAAGCAGCATGCGCACTTCGAGCCGCTGCGCGAATTTCTTCAGCGGCGAAGCGGGGGCCTGTCGGTTCAGGGTTTGAGTAGCCATGGGCGAAAGATCCTTGCTCACAGCGTTGCCGCCATGGTGTCGATACGGGATTTGATCGTTTCCGGCGCCGGCAGCGGCCGATCGGCCGGCAGCGACAGGCCGACCCAGCCGAGGTCGTGGCCGCGCGGGCTCGTCATCGGAACGACCAGCGTGGTGCGGGCGCGGTCGGCCTCGGGCACGAAGATCGGCTCGCGGCGGCGGAGCGCCTCGGGGATCTGGGTGGCGCCGAGTTCGCGCGCCTGGCCGGCCTTGAAGCCGGGATCGAGCGCCGGATTGTCGACGACGGCGTTGAGGCAGATCAGCCGCTCGCCCTCGATCAGCGCCCAGAAGCCGGAGCCGCCATGCTCGCGGGCGAGATCGTTCAGCATCGCCGTGTTGCGGACCATCGAGGTGCGGGGTGCTGCCAGCAGCGTCAGGCTCTCCTCGTCGAGCATGGCGCTCGGCAGATCGGCGATGGTGCGGCCGTCGCTCATCACCACGACGCGGTCGGAGAGGCCGAGGAGTTCCTCGAAATCGGAGGAGACGACGACGAGGGCGACGCCCTCGGCCGCGATGTCGCGCAGCATGGCGTAGATCGAGGCGCGGGTGCCGATGTCGACGCCCTTGGTCGGCTCGTCGAGGATCAGTACGTCCGGCTCCAGCAGCAGCCATCGGGCGATGATGATCTTCTGCTGCATGCCGCCGGAGAAGTTCAGCATCGAGGCGTCGGTCACCCGGTCCTCCGGCATGCCGAGCTTGGCGAGCAGCTCCTTCACCTTCTTCTCGCGCGAGGCGTAGCTGCAGAAGAAGCCGCGATGCGCGCCGAGATGCGCGAGCAGCAGGTTCTCCTTGACCGAGAGGTCGGGGACGATGTTCTGCGTGCGGCGGTCCTCGGCGACGAAGCCGAGGCCGGCACGGATCGCCGCCTGGGGCTTGTCGGCCTTGAGCGGCTTGCCATTGAGGGTCACGGTGCCGCCGGTGCGGGGCCGGAGGCCGAAGATCGCTTCGACCGTCTCCGAGCGGCCGGCGCCGACGAGGCCGCCGAGGCCGAGGATCTCGCCCTTGCGGACCGAGAAGGAGACGTCGCGCACTTCCGGCGCCGAGGCCAGGTTGCGGACGGCAAGCGCCACCGGCGCGTCGGTCTCGGCGACGTGGTGGGTCTCGCCGCGCTCGTAGATCGCGCCGAGCTCGGCGCCGACCATGGCGCGGATCAGATCCGCCTGCGACAGCGTCGCGGTCGGATGCGCGTTCATCACCGTGCGCCCCTCGCGCATGACGGTGACGCGGTCGGTGATGGCGAAGACTTCTTCGAGGCGATGCGAGACGAAGACGAGGCCGTGGCCGGAGGCGCGCAGCCGCGCCATGATGTCGAACAGCCGCTCCGCCTCGCCGGGGCTGAGCGACGCGGTCGGTTCGTCGAAGATCAGAAGCTTGGCGCGCACGCCGAGCGCCTTGGCGATCTCGACGAGCTGCTTCTGCGCCGAGGAGAGGCGGCGCACTTCCCAGTCGAAGGGCAGGCTGTCGCCCTGGCCGAGATCGTCGAGGATTTCCTGGCCGCGCTTGCGCAGCTGGCCATAGTCGAGCCGGCCGGGGCGGCCGAGTTCTGGCAGGAAGATGTTTTCGAGCACGGTCAGGTCGGGGACGAGGCTCGTCTCCTGCATCACGATGCCGATGCCGATCCTGAGCGCGTCGCGGGTCGAGCGCAGGCGGATCTCATGGCCGCGATAGGTGAGCTCGCCGGTATCAAGCGTGTAGTGGCCGGAGATCACCTTGGAGAGCGTCGACTTGCCGGCGCCGTTCGCGCCGAGCAGGCCGTGCACCTCGCCTTCGCGCAGTTCGAAATTCGCGCCCTGCAGAGCCCGCGTGCGGTCGAAGGTCTTGGTGATGTCCCGGGCGGTGAGAAGGGTGGTGTGGCCCGTCTCCGCGAGGGGGGCAGTGTTGGGCTGCAAGGGTCATGCTCCTGGGCACGGCCACGCGCGCGCCGCGACGGGCACGGGTGGCGAGAGGGCTCGCAACCGGCCGCGCGACGACGGGCGCCGCGCGGCAGGCTATGATCAGACTTCGTTGGCGAAGACCGTCTGGCGGATCGTCGGCAGTTCCTGCTCGATGTTCGTGCTGGTGATGGCGACGATCGGCACGGTGATTTCCTTCTCCGGCGTCTTGCCGTCGAGGACTTCGAGCAGCGCTTCGCCCGACTTCACGCCCATCAGGTAGGGCTGCTGCATGCCGGAGACGACGAGGTCGCCCGACTTCAGCAGGTCGACGAATTCCGGAATGCCGTCGAAGGCGGCGAGCAGAACTTCGCCGTTGCGGCGGGCCGCCTTGATGGCGCGCAGCGCGCCGATCGCTGGCTGGTCGGTCTGGATGAACAGGCCGCGCATGTCCGGATTGGCGGTCAACAAGTCCTGCGTGAACTTGAAGGTCTCGTCGGCGGTGTAGCTCTGCATCTGCTGCAGGCCGGCTTCCTTGCCGGTGAAGCCGCCTTCCTTCAGGCCGTCGAGGAAGCCCTTGGTGCGGGCCTGGCCGTTCTTGCGCGCCTGCGAGATGGCGACGATACCGACCGAGCCGCCTTCCCAGCCCTTCGCCTTCAGCGCTTCGGCCAGCGCGACGCCGACGTCATGCGCGCCCTTGTAGTTGTCCGAGATGATGAAGGAGGAATAGTCGCCGCTATTGGTGCCGATATCGCCGATCACGACGGGGATGTTGGCCTTCTGGGCCAGCGCCAGCACGCTGGGCGCGGTCGAGGAATCGGTCGGCGAGATGATGATGCCGGCGACGCCGCGGGCGATCGAATCCTGCGCGTTGCGCAGCTGCGTCTCGGCGCTGTTGTGGCTGTCGAGCGCCTGGAAGTTGAAGCCCTTCTCCTTGACGGTGGCTTCGATGCCCTTCGACAGGTAGCGCCAGAACGGCAGGTCGAGGCCGGGCGTCAGATAGACGATTTCCTTGCCGGCCGCCGAAGCGGCGGACATGCCGGCGAGGCCGGAGCCCGCGAGCAGCGTCGTGCCGGCCGCGAGCTTCAGGAATGTGCGACGTTCCATAGAGTTCCTCCCATTGGATCAGCCGGAATCGGCTGCGTTGCAGAAATGGATGCGCCGGTGCGCGCGCTGCGATCCCCCGTTCGCGCGCGCCGGTCGGTCGGTCAGCCGCCTCCCTTCAGGAAGGGCTGCGTCGTCACGTAGATGCGGCCGGTATGGGTCATGAAGGCTTCCGCCGCCGCCTCCGGGTCACGGGCGCGGATCGCCTCGACGATGGCGACGTGGTCGGCATAGCTGGTCGCGATGGCGCCCGGGCTGGTCAGCGCCTCGCGGCGATATTCCATCATGTAGGCGTAGAGGTCGGTGCTGATGTCGGCGAGCAGCGGGTTGCCGGAGGCCTGGTAGATGGCGACGTGGAATTCACGGTCCGAGATCAGGAAGCGGACGGGGTCGTCGAGCGCCTCGACCTGCGCTTCCAGCAGCGACTGCAGGATCGCGACCCCGGCGTCATCGATGTTGCGGGCGGCGTCGGCGACCACCTGGCGATCGACCAGCAGGCGCGCCGCGTGCACGGATTCGATGTCGTAGGAATTCACCGCGCGGGCGGTCGCAAAGCCGACGCCGATCGGGCCGACCTCATTGCTGCGCACCCGCGTCCGCGCGCCATGCGAGACATCGAGAATGCCCCGCGCCGCCAGCATCTGGATGCCGCCGCGCACGGCGTCGCGGCTGACATTGAGGGCGGTGGCGAGATGGCGCTCGCTCGGCAGCGCGTCGCCGACCTGCAGGATGCCGGAGGCGATCAGCGCGGCGATCTTGTCGCTGATGACGCTGGTGATCGGGCGCTTGACGATGGCCTCGCGAAAGCTCGGGAGCTCGGCGAGAAGCGCAGGATCCAGGTTCTTCGTCGAAACCGTCATCGCACCACTAATTGACTGATCGGACCAGCAGACCAGTTTGTTAAACAGGCGACGCCATCGCCTGTCAAGCCGCCAAATGATTGCGCTGTCATTACCGGTGCGCTTGCGGCCGGAGCCTGCCCGTTCCGGCCGCTTGCCGCCGCCGATCGGCCTTCGCCTGCCGCGCCGTCCCGCAGAAAGAGCTCTTTATTCGGGCAGTTTCGTTGGGAACGGAGCGGCGACGGTGACGTTTAGTCCCTGTCTTCCGTGCAGCCGAAGTCGGGATTCTTCCCGCTGACTGCCACGTCGAAACGTCTGAAAAGCAAAAGAACAGGAGCGTTTCATGGCAATCGAACATGCCTTGATACGGGCTGTGCAAAAACCTTGGGGAAGCTGGAACCTTCGTCCTTGGAGTGCGCTCAGGCCCGATGCCGAACCGATCGGAGAACTGTGGTTTGAACGGGCGGATGCGGCTGCGCCGACGCCGGAACTGCTTTTGAAGCTGCTGTTCACCCGCCAGGCCCTGTCGATCCAGGTGCATCCGGGCGATGCCTATGCCCGCACGATGGGCGAGCCGCACGGCAAGACCGAGGCCTGGTACATCCTCTCGGCCGAGCCGGATTCCGCCATCGCGGCCGGTCTCAAGCAGGAACTGACGCCGGAGGCGCTGCGCGCCGCCATCGAGGACGGCTCGATCGCCGATCTGGTGGCGTGGCATCCGGTTCGCGCCGGCCAGGCCATCTTCATCCCCGCCGGCACCATCCATGCGATCGGCCCCGGGCTGGTGCTCGCCGAAATCCAGCAGCGGAGCGACGTGACGTTCCGCCTGTTCGACTATGGCCGCAAGCGCGAGCTGCATGTCGACGCCGGCGTCGCCGTCGCGGAAGCCGGTCCGATGGCGCCGGCGGAGGCGCCGCGTTCGCTGGGCGACAGCCGCACCCTGCTGGTCACCAATCCGTATTTCGTGCTGGAGCGCGTGGAACTGGCGCCGGATGCGACGCGGGTCCTGAACGCGTCGCAGGAAACCTGGATGCTCGGCCTCTCCGGCGATGCCTCCCTCGGGTCGACCGATATCTCGGTCGGCGAGGCGGCCTTCCTCGATCAGGAACGCTGCACGATCCACGCCGGCCACGCCGGCCTCAGGGCGCTCGTCGCCTATCTCGGCCCCGAGCCGCGTCGCGACCTGCTGCGTATCCCCGACCAGACCCGTGTCGACCCTTCCGCGGAGCAACCCCGAGGCGCGTCGATTTCCCAACCCAGGGGGAGTGCCCCGGCGCCCTCCCGCATCGCGGAGAATACCCTATGAAATCGGTACGCCGGCCTTCGACCCTGCGTGTGGCGTTCATCGGCAACTCGCTTCCCCGCCGATGCGGCATCGCCACCTTCACCACGGATCTGCGTCAGGCGATGGCGGATTCCGTCGCCGCCGAGACGGAAGTCGTCGCCATGACGGATCATGGCCGAAGCTATGACTATCCGGAGGCCGTCACCGTCGAGATCGACGATGCGAGGCTCGAGGACTATGTCGCCGCGGCGGACTACCTGAACCAGGGCGACTTCGACGTCGTCTCGCTGCAGCACGAATTCGGCATTTTCGGCGGCGAGGCCGGCAGCCATGTCATCGCGCTGCTGGCGCGGCTCGACATGCCGGTGGTGACGACGCTGCACACGGTGCTGGCGGAGCCGACCGATGCGCAGCGCCGCGTGCTCGACCGGATCATCGATCTCTCGGCCCGCCTCGTCGTCATGGCGGAGAAGGGCCGCGAAATGCTGCGGACCATTTACCGGGTGCCGGACGAGAAGATCGAGGTCATCCCGCACGGCATCCCCGATTTCGACCTTGTCGATCCCGAGCCGGTCAAGGAGAAGCTCGGCTTCGCCGGACGAACCGTCATCCTGACCTTCGGCCTGCTGTCGCCGAACAAGGGCATCGAGGTGATGATCGACGCGATGCCGGAGATCCTGGAGAGCCGGCCCGACGCCGTCTATGTCGTGCTCGGCGCGACCCACCCCAATCTCGTGCGCGACCAGGGCGAGAGCTATCGCGACCGTCTGAAGGCGCGCGCCGGCGATCTCGGCATCGAGGACCACATCGTCTTCCTCGACCAGTTCGTCGACCGCGACACGCTGCTCGACTACATCGCCATGTGCGATCTCTACGTCACGCCCTATCTCAACGAGGCACAGATGACCTCAGGGACCCTGGCCTACAGCTTCGGTCTCGGAAAGGCGGTCGTGTCGACACCCTACTGGCATGCGAACGAGCTTCTGGCGGAGGGACGCGGCGTGCTCGTGCCCTTCGGCGACGCGGCCGCGACCGGCCATGCGATCGCCGATCTCCTGACCGACGGCGATCGTCGCGACGCCATGCGCAAGCGGGCCTATTCGTCCAGCCGCGCCATGACCTGGGAGAATACCGCCAAGCGCTATCTCGCCGCCTTCGAGACGGCACGTCGGCCGATGGATCGCCTCAAGCTGATTTCCCGGTTCGGCTCGGACGCGCGCGCGCTCGCCAACGCGACGCCGCCGGCCATGCAGCTCGGCCATTTCCTCGCCATGTGCGATGATACCGGCCTGTTCCAGCACGCCGTGCATTCGGTGCCGGATCGCCATCACGGCTATTGCGTCGACGACAACGCCCGCGCGCTGCTCGTCGCCTGCGCGTTGAACCGGACCGGAGAGCAGCGCCTGCCCGAGGGGCTGACGGCCCGTTTCGCCGCCTTCATCCAGCATGCGTGGAACCCGGATAACCGGCATTTCCGCAATTTCATGAGCTTCGACCGGCGCTGGCTGGAAGAGCGCGGTTCGGAGGACAGCCACGGCCGCACCCTCTGGGCGCTGGGCGAGGCGGCCGCGAGCGACAGCAGCCCGTCGCGGAGGCGCTGGGCGGCGTCGCTGTTCATCGCAGCGTTGCCGACGGTGGCCGATTTCGGGTCGCCGCGCGCCTGGGCGTTCACGCTTCTGGGGCTCGCGCCTTTTTGTGCCGCATTTCCGGACGATCCTGTCGCCCGTCGTCACCGGGATCTGCTGGCTGAAAAGCTCATGTCGATATTCGCTGGGACTGAGACGCCCGATTGGGTCTGGTTCGAGAACGGGCTGGCCTATGACAATGCCCGCTTGTCCGAAGCCCTGATCCTTTCGGGCATGGCGAGCGGGACGGCGTCGCATGTCGAGGCCGGGCTGCGCTCGCTGCGCTGGCTCACCAGCGTGCAGACGGCGCCGAGCGGATGCTTCCGCCCGGTGGGCAGCGAGACTTTCGGCGACCTCCGCAAGCCGCCGCTCGCCTTCGACCAGCAGCCGCTCGAGGCAACGGCGACGATCTCCGCCTGTCTCGCCGCGTGGCGCGCCGATGGCGCCCGCACCTGGATCCGCGAGGCGAGGCGCGCCTTCGCCTGGTTCCTCGGCGAGAACGATCTCAAGACGTCGCTGGTCGATCCGGAAACCGGCAGCTGCCGGGACGGGCTGCATCCGGACCGGGCCAACGAGAACCGTGGAGGCGAATCCGTGGTGTCCTACCTGCTCAGCCTTGCCGAGATGCGCCAGCTGGCGCGGCTTGACGGCGATCATGTGCGGCGCGAGCTGCGCGCCGTGCGCGCGTGACGACCGTGTTAAATACCGTCAAAACAGCCGAGGACGCCTTGTCTCATGCTTCGTTCCTGAACCGGCAGGCTCTGTTTCTGCGACCGGATCCCTCGCGCGTGGTCGTGCGGCCGTTCAAGCCGGCGACGGAGCCGAGGGATCTGCATCCGAAGGAGAAGACGCGGGCGAACCATATCGTCGACCGCGTCCTCGCCCTCAGCCCGGAGGCTGCGGCCAGCCAGTTGATCGACGTTCTGGAGAATTTCGACGGCCGGCACCGCAACCTCCTGAAGACGTTCGAGAACCGTGCCGACGAGATGGAGGACGCCTTCTCGTCGCATCAGGAGTTCAGCCGGATCCAGCGCCAGCTGATCGGCGCCTATTTCCTGCATGAATACTCGTTCGAATCGGCGGCTTTGTTCAATCCGAGCATCGTGCTGCATCCCGACCAGAGCGGCGCGCCGGCGGGAGGCTGCCGCTTCATCCTCAGCCTGCGCTCGGTCGGCGAGGGGCACATCTCGTCGCTGACCTTTCGCTCCGGCACGATCACCCGCGACGGCGCCGTCGCGGTCGAGCCGACCGTGCGGCTCGCTTCGGTGCCGAAGGTCGTCAACCGCGCGCCGGTGCTCGACGGCGAGGTGATCGATCTCGCCTTCACGCCCGAGGAGGACATCACCGAGCGGCTGATCTTCCCGCTCAGCCTGTCGCAGTCGAACGGCATCGAGGATGCCCGCTTCGTCCGCTTCGAGGACGAGGGCAAGCGCACCTACTTCGCGACCTACACCGCCTATAGCGGCAGCGCGATCCGCTCCGAGCTGCTGCAGACGGACGATTTCATCCATTTCCGCATGTCGCCGCTCTATGGCAGCGCCGCGCGCAACAAGGGCATGGCGCTGTTTCCGCGCAAGATCGACGGCCGCTACACGATGATCGGCCGGCAGGACAACGAGAACCTCTATCTGATCCACTCCGACGATCTGTATTCGTGGGAGGGCGGCGTGCCCTTCATGCGGCCGCGCTTTCCGTGGGAATTCGTGCAGATCGGCAATTGCGGCTCGCCGATCGAGCTCGACGAGGGCTGGCTGCTGTTCACCCACGGCGTCGGCCCCGTGCGCAAATATTCGATCGGCGCGGCGCTGCTCGACAAGAAGGATCCGTCGAAGATCCTCGCCCGCTCCAGCGAGCCGATCATCCGGCCCGAGCCGTCGGAGCGCGAGGGCTATGTGCCCAATGTCGTCTATACCTGCGGCGCGATGCGGCATGGCGAGCACATCATCCTGCCCTATGCCGTTTCGGACACCGCCTCGACTTTCGCGACGATGCGGATCGACGCGCTGCTGCGCGCCATGGAGGGGTGATCCGGCATCCTCCGGAACCCGCCTTCGCCGGTGGACCGGCGGCCGTCTCCGCGATAATGCTGTCTCGAAACGCGAGCGGGGGAGCAGGCGGATTTCATGGCGACGCAATCGGAACAGGCACGCACGGCCATCATCGTGATGGGCGTGTCCGGCTCGGGCAAGTCGAGCGTCGGCGAGGGGCTGGCGGCGGCGCTCGGCATCGATTTCGTCGATGGCGACGGCCTGCACAGCCCGGAGAACGTCGCCAAGATGGCGAGCGGCACGCCTCTGGTCGATGACGACCGCTGGCCCTGGCTCGACAAGATCGGCCGGACGCTCGGCGATCGCGCCGCGCATCCCGCCGGCATCGTCGTCGCCTGTTCGGCGCTCCGGAAGATCTATCGCGACCGCATCCGCGCCGCGGCCGGCCAGCCGATCCGCTTCGTCTTCCTCGACGCGCCGCAATCGCTGGTGCAGGACCGCCTCGGCGCCCGCAAGGGCCACTTCATGCCGCCGAGCCTGCTCGCCAGCCAGTATGCGACGCTGGAGCGGCCGGGCGCGGACGAGGCCGACGTGCTCGCCGTCGCTGTCGACGTGCCGGTCGTGGAGATCGTGCGCCGCGCCGCCGGGCAGCTCACCGGGCCGGGAGCGCGGGTCTGACGCAACGGCAGTTCCAACGCTGCCTGAAATGCCGGTCCGGGGGAGCACAAGATACCCCGGGCAGGGCGAATTTCGGAACAATCCAACTCGCTTCTTCGTAATGCCCGCCGTACTAGTTTCAATCCGGGCCGTCGCGGTTTCCCCCGAGCCGCTGTGCGCCTCCATCCCGCTTCGCTTGGTCGACAGTCGATGACGCAAAGGCCAGATACCTCCGCCGTCGCCCTTCGGGGCGTCGTCAAGCGCTTTGGCGAGCAGACGGTGCTGGACGGGCTTTCGCTCGACGTGCCGCGCGGCGAGTTCCTGGCGATCGTCGGCCCGAGCGGCAGCGGCAAGACCACGGCGATGCGCCTGATCGGCGGCTTCGAGACGCCGGACGAGGGCTCGGTCTGGATTTCCGGCGAGGACGTCACCGGGCTGCCGGCCGAGCGGCGCGACGTCAACACCGTGTTCCAGAGCTACGCGCTGTTTCCGCATCTCTCCGTCCTCGACAACGTCGCCTACGGCCCGAGGATGCGCGGCGTGCCGCGGGCCGAGCGGCGGCGCCAGGCCGGCGAGCTGCTCGATCTGGTCCGCCTTTCCGGCGCCGCCGATCGCAAGCCCGCCCAGCTTTCCGGCGGCATGCAGCAGCGCGTGGCGCTTGCCCGCGCGCTCGCCAACCAGCCGGCCGTGCTGCTGCTCGACGAGCCGCTCGGGGCCTTGGACCGGAAGCTGCGGGAAGAGATGCAGCGCGAGCTTCGTCGTATCCAGACCGAGCTCGGCGCCACCTTCATCTACATCACGCACGACCAGGAAGAGGCTTTCGGCATGGCCGACCGCCTCGCCGTCATGCGCGACGGCCGCTTCGCCCAGATCGGTGACCCCGCGACGCTCTACGACCAGCCGGCCGACGCCTGGGTGGCGCTGTTCCTCGGCAGCGCCAACCGCATCGCCGCGACGGTGGGCGAGGGCGACGCGCTCGCCTCGGATCTCGGCCCGCTCGCCGCCGGCCATGTCGCCGCCGATCTCGCCGCCGGCGACCCTGCGCTGGTCATCGTCCGGCCCGAACAGACCCGCTTTTCCCGCACGCCCGTCGCCGGGCCCAACGCGATATCCGCCCGCCTCGTCGACGCCGTCGCGCTCGGGCCGTCGCTGCGGCTCCGCGCCGTCACGGCCGGCGGTACGGAGTTCGAATCGATCGAGCCGCGCGGCGACGCCCCGTCCGAGTATGCGCCTTTGCAGGCGGGCGATCCGGTCACCGTCAGCTTCGACGCTTCCGCCGCGCGCGCCTATCGCGCGGAGCCGCTACCCTCCCGCCCGTCCTCTTGAAAGGAACGTGTCATGACCCGGCATCTGCTTCTTCCCCAGGGATCTTCCAAGCGCGCGGGCTTCAGCCGGCGCTCCATGCTCGGCCTCCTCGGTGCGGCGCCGGCGGCGCTGGCGCTGCAATCGGCGTTTCCGGGCCGGGCCTCCGCCGCGGAGCCGGTCAGCGGCGGCGCGCTCAACGTCTTCTCCTGGCCGAACTACTTTTCCAACGACAGCCTCGCGGAATATGCGCGGAAGTCGGGCGTGACGCCGAACATCACCTCCTATGATTCCAACGAGACGCTGTTCGCCAAGCTGAACAGCCCGGCCGGCGCCGATTTCGATCTCGTCATCCCGAGCTCGAGCTGGATCAAGCAGCTGGCCGATCGCGGCCTGCTGCAGGAGATCGACCACAGCCGCCTGAACTTCGGCTCGCTCGATCCTTCGCTGCTCAACCGCGACTATGATCCCGGCAACAAGTACTCGATCCCGAAGGACTGGGGCGTTCTCGGCGTCGTCTATGACCCGGAAGCCGTCGGCGGCGAGATCAAGACCTGGCAGGATTTCCTCGATGCCGGCGCCAAGCCCGGCGTTAGCGGCAAGGTCCGCCTGTCGGATTCCGGCTGGGAGACGATCGGCATGTCGCTCTGGACCCATGGCAAGGACTGGAACAAGGCGACCGAGGCCGAAATCCGCGCCGCCGGCGAGGAGATCAAGGCCTTCGCCAAGCATGTGAAGACCTTCGGCGGCCTCGATCCGAACCAGCTCGCCAACGGCGCCATCGTGCTGGCCCAGACCAACCAGGGCACGGCGCGCGCCGCGATCGCGCTCAATCCGAAGCTGAAATTCGTCGTGCCCGGCCCGATGAGCGAGCTCTGGGTCGACAATTACGCCATTCCCGCCAAGGCGCCGAACCTCGACCAGGTCTATGATTTCCTCGCCTACCAGCTCGAGCCCGCGGTACAGATCTCGGAGACGCAGTATATCGGCTTCCCGGCCGCGCTGGCGGGCCTCCGCGACAAGCTGCCGGCCGACACCAAGGACGTCGACCTGATCTTCGGCGGCAAGGACCTCGATTTCGACAAGCTCACCTCCTTCGTCGTCGATCCGGCAACTGTCGGCGTCTATCTCGAGGTGCAGACCGAGATCCAGGCGGCGGCCGGCGGTTAAGCGCAAGCCCATCCTCTCTGAGGAATAGCGTTGCACAACTCGACCATCATCCTGAGGTGCCCGGCGAAGCCGGGCCTCGAAGGAGGGTCCAGGGAACGCCTTGATGCCGATCGCGGACGGATCTCTACGGAGTTCTGGTCCGTGTCGGCATACTGGAGTGTCAGGCTGGACCCTCCTTCGAGGCTTCGCTCCGCGAAGCACCTCAGGATGATGGCGGAGCGTTATCCGGAGCGGCGTTGCGCTAGGGACGACGCTCCTGGATGAGGTGAACTGGCAGATGGCCGATCCAAGAGACTCATGACTTCCGCGAACAAAACAGGTCAGACCCCATCGAAACGCGCGCCCTCGGCGCGCGTTTCCGATCACCTGTTCGCCGCCATCCCGACGATCTGGCTGGCGCTTTTCTTCCTGGCGCCGCTCGGCTTCACCGTCGTCTATTCCTTCGGAAACTCGCTGTTCGGCGCGGTCGAGCTCGGCTTCACGCTGAAGAACTACCAGACCGCGCTGTCCGGCTTCTACCTGACCACCTTCCTGCGCACCGTGCAGTTCGCGGTGACCGCCTCGGCGCTCTGCCTCGGCGTCGCCTTCCCGGTCGCCTATTTCATCGCGCGCAAGGCGGGGCGGTTCCGGACGCTGGCGCTCGTCCTCATTCTCATCCCCTATTTCTCGTCGTTCCTCGTCCGCGTCATGTCCTGGCAGATCCTGCTGGCGCGCGGCGGGGTGGTCGAGGTGATCCTGAATTTCCTCCATCTGCATGACGGGCCGCTCGACCTGCTCGACACCAAGACCGCCGTCTTCATCGGCATGGTCTACGCCTATCTGCCGATCGCCATCGTGCCGCTCTTCGTCGTGCTCGACCGCATTCCCGGCCCGCTGCTGGAGGCGAGCCGGGATCTCGGCGCCAGCCGTTTCCAGACCTTCTGGGCCGTAACGCTGCCGCTGGCGCGCCCCGGCATCGCCACCGCCGTCCTGCTCACCGCCGTGCCGATGCTGGGCGAGATGGTGATCCCGAAACTGCTCGGCGGCAGTCGCGGCGTGCTGATGGGGCAGGCGATCTCGTCGCAGTATCTGCAATCTCAGAACTATGCGCTCGGCTCCGCCATGGCCGTGCTGGTGCTGATCGCGGTCGCCGTCGTCGTCGCCGCGCTGGCGCGCCTCACCAAGGGCTTTGCCGAGGTGTCGGCATGAGCGCGGCAAGCCCGGGGCAGGGCGATTTCCGCCGGCGGGCGACGGACGCCGGCCTGTCGATCTGGTTCGTGCTGGCGATCCTCTTCCTGTTCGCGCCGATCGCCGTCTCGATCCTCTACTCGTTCAATCTCGGCGTGGTCGGCAAGCAGACCTCGCATTTCACCGGCTGGACGCTCGAATGGTATCCGGCCGCCTGGAACGACCTGGCGCTGCGCCGTTCGGTGCAGACCAGCCTCTATGTCGCGTTCTGGGCCGCGCTGATCGCCCTCGCCATGGGGGCGTCGCTCGGCTACGCGCTTGTGCGCCATCCGAGCCCGCGCGTTCGCCGCTGGCTCTCGGGGCTGACCTACATCCTGCTGATCGTGCCGGAAGTCGTCATCGGCGTGTCGCTGCTGCTCTTCTACGCCGTCACCGGCGTGCCGCTCGGCGCGGCGACGCTGATCGCCGGCATCACGCCGGCGGCGATCGCGGTCACGGCGCTGATCGTGCGGGCGCGGGCGCTGACGCTCGACCCAAAGCTGGAGGAGGCGGCCGCCGATCTCGGCAGCACGCGGCTGAAGACGCTCTGGTTCATCGTGCTGCCGCAGCTTTTGCCAGCGATCCTCGCCGGCGGGCTGATGTCCTATGCCTTCTGCTTCGACAATCTCGTCGTCGCCGCCTTTCTGACGACGCCGGCGGTCAACACGCTGCCGGTCTATCTCTATGGCAGCCTGCAATACGGCCCGGCGCCCTCCGTCTACGCGGCGGCGACGGTCGTGTTTCTCTTCACGGTCACCCTGCTCGGGCTGGCGGCGCTCTGCTTCCGCCTGAGCCGGAAATCCGATCGCGCCGCGGCGCGCTGAAAGAAGGAGGCGGCGAGATTGCAGTCCCCGTTCCCCAACATCCTGAGGAGGCTTTCGCAGAAGGCCGTCTCGAAGGACGCACGATGATTGGGCGAGTTCCCCTTTGAGAGCGCACCGACACCCTGCGTCCTTCGAGACGGCCCTTTGGGCCTTCTCAGGATGTTGGGGGCGGGGTTCCCTCAGCACGAGTTGAAAAGCCGGATCTTCCCCCCGGATCCGGCGCCAGCATGAGACGGAAGACGATGACCCAGTTCTCCACCGAAGACCTGCTCGATCCGCCCGCCTATCCCAGCGTCGGCTATGCCGTGCTGGCCGACCAGATCGGCGTGGTCATGCGCAGTTTCGACGATATCGTCTTCGTGCAGGCGGAAGCGGTCGTGGCGCTGGAAGCCGTCGCGGCCAGCCTCGCCAAGCCGGGCCTCAGGGTGTTGAACGTCGTCACCAGCATGTATGGCGACTACTTCGCCACCTGGCTGCGCCGCGGTGGCGCGGATGTCGAGAACGTCGTCGCCAAGCTCGGCCGCCCGGTCGAACTCGCCGCGTTCCAGGCCGCGCTCGACGCCATGGAGCAGGTCGACGTCGTCGTGCTCGTGCATGGCGAGGCGGCCAACGGCGTCCTGAACCCGCTGCCGGAGATCGCTGAAGCCGCCAAGGCGCGCGGCGCGTTGCTGGTGGTCGACGCGGTCGCGTCGATCGGCGCGCATCCGTTCGAGGTGCAGACGCTCGGCATCGATATCGCCGTCATCGGGCCTCAGAAGGGGCTGGGTGGGCCTGCCGGCCTCTCTGCCATCTCGGTCAGCGAGGCGGCCTGGGCGAAGATTGCCGAGGCGCCGGCGCTGCGGCTTTCGACGCTGTCCCTGCTCGATCTCAAGGAAAACTGGCTGGATCGCGGCGCCGATGCGCTGCCCGGCACGCCGGCGCCGCTGGAATTCTGGGCGCTCGACGCGGCGCTGAACCGGATCGACGCGGAGGAGGACGGCATCGAGACGGTGGTCGAGCGCCACCAAATCGCCGCCCGCGCCACCCGCGCCGGCCTGCGCGCGCTCGGTATCACCCCGTGGATCGAGGACGACGCCAGCGCCTCGGCGCTGGTGACGGCGGCGCCGATCCCGGACGGCATCGTGCCGGAGGAGCTGGTCGCGGCGACGAAGGCGATCGAGGACGCGGCCATCAGTCCCGGCGTCGGTGGCGTCGAGACGCTGCTGGTCCGTCTCAACCACACCGGCCTCCGCGCCGCCTATCGGCCGGTGCTCGCCAATGTCGTCGCCTATGGCAGGGCGCTCGCTTCGCTCGGCCACAAGGTCGACGTCGACGCGGCGATCGAAGCCGTCGCCAAGGCCTACCAGGACGCCGAGCCGGCCGGCTCTGTCGAGTAGAGGCTGGTGTTGGCCAAGCTTTCTTCACCTCTCCCTGAGGGAGAGGTCGACGGCCGCAGGCCGGCGGGTGAGGGTTTACGGCCTCACCGGATAGTTCCCTAAACCCTCACCCGGCTCTACGAGCCGACCTCTCCCTCAGGGAGAGGTGAGAAGCCAGACCGGATCCCGCCCATGACCGCCCGCACCATCCATCTGAACGCCTTCGAGAACTGCTCGCCAGTCAACATCTCGGCCGGCCTCTGGCGTCACCCGGAAGACCAGTCGCATCGCTACAAGGATCTTTCCTACTGGACCGAGCTCGCCGTGATGCTGGAGGAGGCGGGGTTCGATTCGATTTTCCTCGCCGATGTGCTCGGCATGCTCGACGTCTATGAGGGCAAGCCGGACGCGGCGTTGCGCAATGCGATTCAGGTGCCGATCAACGACCCGCTGTCGATCATCTCCGCCATGGCGGCGGCGACCAAGCATCTCGGCTTCGCCGCGACGGTCTCGCTCACCTACGAGCAGCCCTATGGTTTCGCCCGCAAGATGACGAGCCTGGATCACGCGAGCAACGGTCGCGTCGGCTGGAACATCGTCACCTCCTATCTCGACAGCGCCGCCCGCAATCTCGGCCGCGGCGAGCAGCTCTCGCATGACGAGCGCTATGATCGCGGCGACGAGTTCATGGAGGTGCTCTACAAGCTCTGGGAGGGCTCCTGGGAGGACGGCGCCGTCGTCATCGACAAGGCGCGCGGCATCTATGTCGATCCCGCCAAGGTGCATCCGATCCGGCATGCCGGGCGCTATTTCAACGTGCCCGACGCCTTCATCGCCGAGCCGTCGCCGCAGCGGACCCCGGTGCTGTTCCAGGCCGGGTCCTCCTCGCGCGGCCAGACTTTTGCTGCCACCCATGCCGAGGCCGTCTTCGTGCACGGCACGCGGCCGGAGGTGATCGCGCCTGTCGTCGCCAACATCCGCGCCAGCGCGGCGGCGCAGGGGCGTGACCCGAGGAGCCTCAAGGTCTTTGCCGTCACCACTATCGTCGCTGGCGCGACCGACGGCGAGGCGGACGAGAAATATGCCGAGCTGCTCTCCTATGCCGACTATGAGGGCGCGATGGTGCAGTTCGCCGGGCCGCTCGGTCTCGACGTTGCGAAATTCGATCCCGACCAGCCGCTGACCGAGATCAATCCGAACGCGGCGCATTTCGCCCGCCATCTCTTCGCCGACGCCGATCCCGACGTCGTCTGGACGCTGCGCGACATCGCCCATTACATGGGCGTCGGCGGCATGGGCCCGAAATTCGTCGGCTCCGGCGCGACGGTTGCCGACGAGATGCAGCGCTGGGTCGATATCGCCGATCTCGACGGCTTCAACATCACCTATGCGATCCGCCCCGGCACCTTCGTCGACACGGTGAAATACGTCGTGCCGGAACTGCGCCGGCGCGGCCTGCTGCGCCCGGCCTATGCGGGCTCGACCTTCCGCGAAAACCTCCTCGGCGCCGGCCAGAAGCAGCTCCGCGACGACCATCCGGGGAAGAAGTACCGGCGCGGGTAGGGGCTCTCCCTTCTCCCTCCCCCTTGTGGGGAGGGCTGGGGAGAGGGTACCGGCGCCGATATCGGGGAGGGCCCACGAAAGCCCTCTCCCTCCGGGAGAGGGTTGGGTGAGGGCCTTTCTTTCTCCTGTCTCGATCTTCAGGAAGACCCTCACCCCAACCCTCTCCCAGAAGGGAGAGGGGGCCGACCGAGGATTACACCATGTTCGATCTCGACACCGCCCAGCGTTTCATGCAGGCCGAGGGCATCGATGCCTGGCTGCTGGTCGATTATCGCGGCAGCAATCCGTTGCTCTGGCACATCCTCGGTGTCGTCCGGAATCCGACCCGGCGCGCCTTCCTGGTTGTGCCGCGCTCCGGTCCGCCGGTGCTGCTGATCCATACCGTCGACCAGTTCTTCTTCCACGACGTCGAACTCGACAAGCGGATCTTTCGCGGCTGGGTCGAGATGCGGGCGATGCTGCGCGAGCTGCTCGGACCGGCGCGGCGGCTGGCGCTCGAATATTCGGAAGAGGGCGGCGTGCCGACCGTCTCCTGGGCCGATGCCGGCACGGTCGAGCTGCTGCGGAGCTGGCACTATCAGATCGTCACCTCGGCCGACCTGTTCCAGGTCTCGGCCGCTGCCTGGGACGACTTTGCGATCGAAAGCCACAAGCGCGCCTGCGTCGTCGTCGCCGGCATCAAGGACTCCGCCTTCGACCGCGTGAAAACGGCCATCCGGGTTAACAAACCGCTAACGGAATTCGAGCTGCAGCAGTTCATCTTCTCCGAGTTCGACCGCCTCGGCCTGGAGACGGAAGGCCAACCGGTCGTGCAGGTGAACGGCCATTCCGGCATCGTCTCCTACGAGCCGAAGCCGGAGGGCTCGGCGCATATCGGCGCCGGCGACTGGCTCTTGATCGATTTCTGGGCCCGCTATCCCGGCGAGCGCAATGTCTATTCCGACATCGCCTGGGGCGCCTATGCCGGCGCGATCGTGCCGCCGAGGCTGCAGGAAATCTTCGACATCGTCCGCCGCGCTCGTGACGCGGCGCTGCAAGTCATTGAGAAAGCTTGGCAATTGGGCGAGGTGCTGGAAGGCTGGCAGGTCGACGATGTCTCGCGCGGCCTCATCGCCGCGGCCGGCTACGGCGAGTATTTCCACCATCGCACCGGCCATAGCATGGGGCCGGGCAAGCGGCTGCACGGGCTTGGCGTCAATCTCGACAACCTCGAGACCCACGACACCCGTCGCATCCTGCCGCGCACCGGCTTTTCCATCGAGCCGGGCATCTACCTGCCCGAGTTCGGCGTCCGGCTCGAGATCAATGTCTTCCTCGATCCGGCCGCAGGCCCCACCGTCACGACGCCGATCCAGGACGAAATCGTCAGACTTGTCTGACTCTTAGGCGGTGCGGCGGAGCAGGCTCGAATAGATCTCGTCGTCGCCGCAGAGGCCGGCGAGCCGTCCGTCCGCGTCGACGAAGACGATCGGATGCTCCGACTTCCGCTTCAGCGCGATCGCGGTCGCGAGCTTCAGATCGACCGGGGCGACGATGAGGTCGCAGGGCGTATCGAAGGCGGCGGCATTGCCGTTGACGCGGCCGAGACTGCCCTCGCGGCCGTTGACGTCGACGCCGACCGGGCGGTCGCCGGCATCGACGCGGACGCGGACGAGCCCTTCGCGATCGAGCAGCACCGTGCCGTCGCCGCGCCGGAGCGCGCCGGCGGGGGTCATCACCGAGCGGCCGCGCAGCACGTTCAAGGGATTGGTATGCTTGACGAAATCGGCAACGTAGGGCGTCGCCGGCCGGAGCAATATGTCCTCTGCCGTGCCGCTCTGGACGATGCGGCCGGCCTCCATGATGGCGATCTTGCTGCCGATCTTCATCGCCTCGTCGAGGTCGTGGCTGACGAAGAGGATGGTCTTCTGGATGCGGCGCTGCAGGTCGAGCAGCTCGTCCTGCATCTTGTCGCGGATCAGCGGATCGAGCGCCGAGAACGGCTCGTCCATCAAGAGGATCTCGGCATCGGTGGCGAAGGCCCGCGCCAGTCCGACGCGCTGCTGCATGCCGCCGGAAAGCTCGTGCGCATGCTTGTCGGCCCATTGCGACAGGCCGACCATGGCGAGCTTCTCGTCGACGATGCGCTTGCGCTCGGCGGCCGGAATGCCTCGGATTTCCAGCCCGAAGCCGACATTCTCGCGCACGGTGCGCCACGGGAACAGGCCGAATTGCTGGAACACCATCGAGACGGTGCGCATGCGGATCTCGCGCAGCATGTCGGCGCTGCAATGCGTGACATCGACCTCGGCGCCGTCGTGCGAGACGAGGACCTTGCCGCGCGCCACCTCGTTCAATCCGTTGACGGCGCGCAGCACCGTCGACTTGCCGGAACCGGAGAGGCCCATCAGCACGCAGATCTCGCCGCGCTCGACGGTCAACTCGACGCCCGCCGCGCCGAGGACAGCGCCGGTTTCCGCCAGAATCTCGTCGCGCGTCCGGCCTTGGTCGATCAGCGCCTGCGCCTTCTTGCGACGATCGCCGAAGACGATGTCGACCTTGTCGAAGCGGATGGCCGGCATGCTCAGCGCCCTCCCGTCTTGCGCGCGGGGCGCTTGCAGACCCGGTCGAGCACGATGGCGAGCAGCACGATCGCCGCGCCCGCCTCGAAGCCCATGCCGATATTGACGGAGTTCAGCGCCCGCACGACCGGCTTGCCGAGCCCGTCGGCCCCGACCAGCGCCGCGATCACCACCATGGAGAGACTGAGCATGATGCACTGGGTGATGCCGGCCATGATCGTCGGCATCGCGTGCGGCAGCTCGACCTTGTAGAGCAGCTGCCGCCTGGTGGCGCCAAAGGCCTGGCCGGCCTCGCGCAATTGGGCCGGCACCGAGGTGATGCCGAGATGGGTCAACCGGATCGGCGCGGGAATGGCGAAGATCACCGTCGAGATCAGGCCGGGCACAGTGCCGAGCCCGAACAGCACCAGCGTCGGGATCAGGTAGACGAAGGTCGGGATCGTCTGCATCAAATCGAGGATCGGGCGGATGCCGGCATAGAGCCAGGGCCGGTGCGCCGCGGCGATGCCGACCGGCACGCCGATCACGACGCAGACCAGCGCCGCCCAGATCACCAGCGACAGCGTCTCCATCGTCGGCTGCCAGTAGCCGAGATTGATCACGAGCAGAAAGGCGAGGGCGGTGAACGCCGCGAGTTTGAACGAGCGGTGCAGCGCATAGGCGATGGCCGCGAAGACCGCGACAAGGACGAGCGGCGGCGCGGCCAGCAGAAACCGCGTCAGGCCGTCGATCATCGTGCCGAGGACGAGCGAAATCCCGTCGAACAGCCACTGGGCGTGCTGGTTCAGGAAGTCGACGAAGCTCTTGATCCAGGATCCGAGCGGGATCTTGTGCTCGGTCAGCCAGCTATACATGGCGGGAAGCCGTCATCGTTTGTCGCTCCGTGGCCCGGCGCGGGCCTTCCGGGGCGGCGCGCGCCGCCCCGGTCGTCTCCAGGCTCAGAGGCCGAGGCTCTTCTTCACGGCGTCGAGGCCGGGCTGGCCGTCGATCGTGTTGACGCCGGCGAGCCAGACATCCAGCTGCGCCGGGTTGGCCTTCAGCCAGGCTTCGGCGGCGGCGATCGGCTCCTTGCCGTCGTCGAGAATGCTCGACATCACCTGGCCTTCGATCGGCAGGGTGAACTTCATGTTCTTGATGAGCGCGCCGACATTCGGGCACTCTTCGAGATAGCCCTTGCGCACGCTGGTCGAGACCGTCGCGCCGCCGAAATTCGGGCCGAAGACATCGTCGCCGCCATCGAGATACTGCATGGCGAACTTCTCGTTCATCGGATGCGGCGCCCAGCCGAGGAAGACGATCGCGTCCTTCTTGCGGCCGGCGCGGTCGACCTGGGCCAGCATGCCCTGTTCGCTCGATTCGACCAGCTCGAACGAGCCGAGGTCGAACTTGTTGTCCTTGATCATGTCGAGGATGAGCCGGTTGCCGTCATTGCCGGGCTCGATGCCGTAGAGCTTGCCGCCGAGCTTGTCCTTGAACTTGGCGATGTCCTGGAAGGTCTTCAGGCCCTCGTCGAACAGGTAGGCGGGGACGGCGAGCGTGTATTTCGCGCCTTCCAGATTGACGCCCACGACCTCGACCGAGCCGTCGTCCTGGTACGGCTTCAGGTCGGCGGCCATCGAGGGCAGCCAGTTGCCGAGATAGACGTCGATATCCTTGTTCTTCAGCGACGCGTAGGTGACCGGCACCGACAGCACCTGCAGCTTGGGCTCGTAGCCAAGGCCGGTGAGGATGCGCGAGGTCAGGCCCGTCGTCGCCGAGATGTCGGTCCAGCCGACATCGGAGAACCGCACGGTCTTGCACGACGCCGGCTCCGCGGCGGCGGCCGTCCCGGCCAGGCCGAGGACGCAGGCCATGGCTGCCACGGATCTCGATAGTACCGAATTGAGCATTCTCTACTTCTCCCAACATGCGGCCTCGCCAGGCGACCCCTGGTTGAGGCCAAGCATAGCGCAGTCACGGACGCGATGAAGCGTCCTAGCGACAGATCTTGTTATAGTCCCCGTGGCGTTATGTCCGTTCGTCGTCCTTCCTTTATCCAATCAATCCGCATCGGCTTGTTTCTGATCGTCCGTTGAACGGGCGTTCAAAGTCCAAGATCCTGTCAATTATGCCGTTTCGGTGACAGTCTTGTCTTTCCGATGTGCCGAAGCCGGAGAGGGCGTCAGGAAATACGCGGAGGGCTTTGATTGGCCGTTCAATCGGGATAAATGACGAATGGCCGCGAGATGACGGAGAGGATTGTCATGAGTGGGACAAGTTCCGCCCGACTCGAAGCCGAAGATGTGCGCCGACGACAGCTGATCGAGGCGACGATCGAATCGCTGGCCGAGGTCGGTTTCGCCGCCTGCACCTTGATGGATATCGGCCGGCGCGCGGGCGTTTCTCCCGGACTGGTCGCGCATTATTTCGGCGACAAGGAAGGCCTGCTGGAGGCGACCCTGCGCTCCATGGCCGGCCGGTTGAGCCGGCTCGTCTCGATCCGGCTCGCCGAGGCGAAGTCGCCCCGCGCCCGGGTCCAGGCCGTCATCGACGCCAATCTGGCGCCCGAGGAGTTTGACCGCCGCACCGCCAGCGTCTGGCTCGCCTTCTGGGGGCAGGTCATCCATTCCGCCCGCTTCAAGCGGGTGCAGAACGTCTATCAGCGCCGCATGCTATCCAATCTGCGCCATGCGCTGAAGCAGATGGTGCCGCCGCGCGAGGCGCAGCAGGTCGCGGTCGCGATCGCCGCGGTGATCGACGGGCTGTGGCTGCGCGAGACGCTCGCGGCCGAAGGCGAACCAGAAAGCGCGGGCGCGCGGGCCATCGCCACCGCCTTCGCCGACATCCAGATCGCCACTGTTCGCGCCCGCGTGAGCGCGGCCGATGCCGGGCCGGCAACCAATGGCCGCCACGCCGTGATCCGCAGCCACATCGCCGGCCGGGGCCTCGCGGCGGGGAAGGGCCGGACGTTCGCGACGGTCAATCCCGCGACCGGCGAGACGCTCGCCAGGGTCGAGATCGCCGGGGCGGCGGAAGTCGAGGCGGCGGTCGAAAGCGCGCGCCATGGCCAGGCGATCTGGGGCGGCATGACCGGCGGCGAGCGAGGACGGATCCTCCGCCGCGTCGCTGCCATCCTGCGTGAGCGCAATGACGAACTGGCGCGGCTGGAGACCCGCGATACGGGAAGGCCGATTCAGCAGACATCGACCGTCGACGTCGTCTCGGCCGCCGATTGCCTCGACCATTTCGTCGCTCTCGCCAGTGCCCTGGCGGACGAGCATGTCGATCTCGGATCCGGCGCGATCGGCTATTCCAGGCGCGATCCGCTCGGCATCGTCGCGGCGTTCGGAGAGGCGAGCGCTTCGCTGTTTGCCGCCTGCCGGAACGCCGGACCGGCGCTCGCGGCCGGCAATGCCGTGATCTTCCTGACGTCCGAGCGGGCGCCGCTTTCGGCGGCCAGGCTCGCCGAGATCATGACCGAAGCCGATATGCCGGACGGCGTCTTCAATGTCCTGCACGGACCCGCCGAGACGGACCGGCTCCTCAGGAAACATCCCGCCGTCACCGCGATCGCGGAGCGGGCGGGCGGCACGTCGACCGTCATCGTCCTCGATGGTGCGAACCTCGAGGGCGCCGTCTCCGGCGCGCTCTCCGCCGGCCTCGGGGCGAGCTCGACCGGCGCGCGGGTGCTCGTGCAGTCCACTGTGCGCGAAGCCTTCGTCGAGGCTCTGGTTGCTCGCGTCGGCCGTCTCGTGGTCGGCGATCCCATGGATCCGCATACGCAAATCGGCGCGCTGGCCTCGGAGGCGGAGATGGAGGGTGCGCTTCGCCAGATCGCAGAGGCGAGGGAGGCGGGCGCCCAGGTGCTTGTCGGCGGCCATCGGCTGGCGGAAGGTCCGCTGGCGCGCGGGGCCTTTCTCGCGCCGACGGTCCTCGATCTTTGCACCGACGCGATGGCGATCGTCCACGAGCCTTCAGGCGGCCCGATCGTGCCGGTGCTCTCCTTCGACGGCGAGGAGGAGGCGATCGGTCGGCTGAATGCGGTACTTGCCGGCCCCGCCATGGCTGTCTTCACCCGGGATCTGGCGCGTGGTCAGCAGGTTGTCGCCCGTCTTCACGCCGGGACCTGCTGGCTCAATCACTATCAGCCGATGCTGGCCGGAGCGCCTTTGGGCGGCTTCCGCCAGGCGACGACCGGCGGCGCGAACGCCCGCTCGGCGCTCGAACCCTATACAAGGCTGAAGCACGTCTATGCGCAGCTGGACGGCCTCGCGGCGCCTCGCTGATCGAGGTCGCGGAGAGCTCGCCGGAGCGAGGCTCGTTGCATCGGCTCCCGCTCTGGTTGAGACTGCCTCTCGCCCGGTGCCGACAGCTCTCTATATCCGACAGGGAGCGCCGGCAGGGCGCCGTGTACGAGAGGAGGGACGAGATGAGGACTTCGGGATCACTGGCGTTTGCCGCATCGATGGTTCTGCTGGCGCTAGGAGGTAGCGCCGGCGCGCAGGAAAGCGGCATGAGCTTCTTCGTTTCCAGCGTGGGTTCGGGCAAGGGCGCCGATCTCGGCGGCCTCGAAGGCGCCGACAAGCTCTGCCAGACGCTGGCCGAGAAGGCGGGCGCCGGCGCGCGGACATGGCGGGCCTATCTTTCGACCCAGGCGGAGGGCGGCGCGACCGCCGTCAGTGCGCGCGATCGCATCGGCACCGGTCCATGGCAGAACGCCAAGGGCGTCGTCATCGCCAAGGATGTCGCCGATCTTCACGCGGCCAACAAGATCTCGAAGGAAACGGCGTTGACGGAGACCGGCGCGCCGGTGAACGGTCGCGGCGACACGCCGAACACGCACGACATCCTGACGGGCAGCCAGCCCGACGGCACGGCCTTCCCGGCCGGCGAGGACAAGACCTGCGGCAACTGGACGAAGAGCGGCGCCGAGGGAGCGGCCATGCTCGGTCATCACGATCGCAAGGGGCTGGACGAATCCGACGCGGCGAAATCCTGGAACGCGTCGCATCTGTCGCGCGGCGGCTGTTCGCAGGAGGCGCTCAAGGGAACCGGCGGCGCCGGGCTGCTCTATTGCTTCGCGGCGAAGTAGTTATCTCGAGACAGCGGGGCGGGTCTTCGGGACCGCCCCGATTTCGCTCGGAGAAGCGGGACCTCAGAGCCCGGCAAAGGTGCCGCGGCGGATCTGCACGTCTTCGATCTTGGGGATCAGTTCGCTGTCGTAGATGAAGCGCTGGTCTTCATCGAGGGCCGTGACCCCGTTCTCGATTACCAGCTTGATGATGCGGTGCGCATCGGAGCGGCGGGAAATCTGACCTTCGTCGAGCAACCGATCCAGCGCCGTCGTCAGGAAAATTCGTCGCGACATAATTCCGACCACCCTGTCGAGAAGAACCAATCCTTAGACTCTGCCTGATACGAGATTCGGTCAAGCGGCGGTGTTTGCACGCCTTTCGCCCCCATGCGCCCATCCACAGGTTGTTGCGCGGTTGCGTCGCATCGGCATTGGACTGCTTTTTGTGTCAACGCCTCAGGCAAAATCTGTCATACGTTTGCCGGAACAGGGGACCTATCCATGAACAAGAAACTGACGGCGCTTCGTGCTCGGCTGGTCGAAGCGCAGCAGAAGCTCATCTCCCAGGCGGTGGAGGCGGGCGGCCTGCCGACCGACGGCGCGCTTCGCAAGATCTCCGACCTCGAGAACGCCATCATGGCGGTCGAGCACATGATGGAAGATCTCGGCAACGCCAAGGGCTGACCGGCGGGAGCCTCCGCTCCCGTCGCCCCGCGATCCGCGCCGTCCGGATGCCGCCGTTCCCGCCGGACGGTCGCCGTGGCGCGCCCGGATTCGCAATTCCTAGAATGAATTCGCCAGTCGTTTCGGCGCAATCAGCCGGTAGCTGCGGCGGATCAGCTCCGACACTTCCTGCCAGTCGGGATCGTCGTCGAGGCGGATGCCGATCCAACCCTTCGGTCCGACATAGGGCGGCACGAAGAAGCGCGCGGGATCCGCGCCGACCAGGACCATCTGGCTGCCCTCCGGCGCCTTGACCCAGACCGAGTCCCGCCCGTCGCCGCGTTTCTGCATGGCGAAGATCTTGCCGCGGACGCGGAAGGTCGGATCGCCCCACGTCTCCTGCTCGGTCGCTTCCGGCAGGGCCAGGCATATCCTGCGGAGATGGTCGATCGGTCGTTCCGGCGGCATCGCGGCTCCAGCGCGGTTGGGGCTCATCAGCGTTCGCCGAGATAGCGGAACAGGGTCTGCTTCCACCAGTCGCTGTGGACGCTATCGAGCAGGGCGACGTCGATATCCCGGCGCAGCGGGCTGCCGAGCGGCAATCCGATGCCGTAATTCTGCGCGTCGAAGACGATGTCGAGAACGTTCAGCGACGAGCCATAGTCCTGCAGGACGATCCAGGCGAGCAAGGGCTTGTCATAGACGAACGCGTCGATGGCGCCTGCCTTCATCGCCTTCAGGCCGGCATCGGCCGAAGGAAAGCTGCGATACTTGATCTGTTCGTTGACGAGATAATCGATCGTCGAGGAGCCCTCGACCGCGCCGACCCGGACGGATGCCAGGTCGTGCGCATTGGTGACGAGGCCCTGCAGCGCGCTCGTCGTGAGCGCCGAGGTGACGCCGGCGGTGAAGACGGCGATGGCGATGATCGAGACCGCCATCCAGAGGATGGCGAGCGATCGTCCGGCCAGCGTGATCGGCGTGTGCACGCCCGTGCTCGCCTGCGTCATCGCCTCGGCCGACCACCAGATCGAGGCGCCGATGCCTCGCGTGCCGCCAAAATGCTCGTTGCGACGGCGCTCGAACAGCCAGATCAGGAGGCCGACCAGAAGCGCCAGCCCGATCAGCGCGCCGACGGCCTGCAGGAAGCCGAGCGACAGGATCGACCGCAGGATGACGTTCCAGCGCGATCCGTCGCCGGGCGGCACGGCGATGCCGAGGCCGGTGCGGTAGAAGGGCTGGCTGAAGTCGATGATCTCGGCGCGCGCGCCCGTGATGGTCAGCGCGGCGACGGCGGCGTCGTATCGGCCGGTGGCCGTGCCGGCGATCAGCGCGTCGACGGTCGGTTCCTCGACCAGGCGATATCGGACGCCCAGTTTCTCCGCGATGCGTTGCCAGAGATCGATGCTGATGCCGGTCCAGCTGCCGTCCGGCCGTTTCATGGCGAAGGGCGGCGCCACCTTGGTGGCGACGACGAGTTCCCGCGCCGCGGCAGGGGCGGGCGTCGGCTGGGCGAGGACCGGCAGCCCCGAGAGGACCACCAGCAGGCCGGCCATCAGAAACGGAAGGGCTCGACGCATTGCCTTGTCACCACTTGCGGATATCAGGGCGCAATGTCACGGCCATGTCGTGGTCGCTCCGGATCGGCGCGACCACGATATTCAATGCATCATTCCGTGCAGGATCCCGGGGCCGATACTTCTACGAAAGTGGCCCCTTCGGATTCTGCTTTAGCCGGCAAAGATGTGCGCGGCAATCGACTCGGGCTTCATTTCAATCGAGAAGCCCGGCAGCTTCGGCGGCATGTAGGCCGCGTTCTGGATGTCGCAAGGTTCGACGAAGTGCTCGTGCAGATGGTCGACATACTCGATCACGCGGCCTTCCTTGGTGCCGGAGACGACGAGATAGTCGATCATCGAGAGGTGCTGCACGTATTCGCAGAGGCCGACGCCGCCCGCATGCGGCCAGACCGGCTTGCCGTACTTGGCGGCGAGAAGCAGGACGGCCAGAACCTCGTTCAGGCCGCCGATGCGGCATGCGTCGATCTGTACGATGTCGATCGCGTTGCGCATGATGAACTGCTTGAACAGGATGCGGTTCTGGCACATCTCGCCCGTCGCGACCTTGATCGGGGCGACGCCCTCGCGGATCTTGCGATGGCCCTCGATGTCGTCCGGGCTGGTCGGCTCCTCGATGAAGTAGGGCTTCGAGAAGGCGAGCTGCTTGACCCAGTCGATCGCGGTGTCGACTTCCCAGACCTGGTTGGCGTCGATCATCAGGAAGCGGTCCGGCCCGATCACCTCGCGCGCGGTCTTCAGGCGGCGGATATCGTCCTCGAGGTCGCGGCCGACCTTCATCTTGACGTGGTTGAAGCCCAGGTCGACGGCCTCCTGGCAGAGGCGGCGCAGCTTCTCGTCGCTATAGCCGAGCCAGCCGGCCGAGGTCGTGTAGCAGGGATAGCCCTCGGCCTTGAGCGCGGCGATGCGCTCCGCCTTGCCGATCTCGGCCTGCTTCAGGATGGCGAGGGCCTCGCCGGGGGTGAGGCCGTCGGTCAGGTAGCGGAAGTCGACGATCTTGACGAGCTCTTCCGGCGTCATCTCGGCGACGAGCTGCCAGACCGGCTTCTTGGCTTCCTTGGCCCAGAGGTCCCAGGCGGCGTTGACGACGGCGCCGGTGGCGAGGTGGATGGCGCCCTTGTCCGGGCCGATCCAGCGCAGCTGGCTGTCGCCGGTGATGTGGCGCCAGAAGCGGCCGGGATCTTCTTTGATCCAGTCGAGTTCGAGGCCGATCACCAGATGGTCGAGCGCGCGAATGGCCGCGCAGCAGATCTCGTTGCCGCGACCGATGGTGAAGGTGAGGCCGTGGCCGGAAAGCTCCGGATTGTCGGTGTCGAGAATGACGTAGGCGGCCGAGTAGTCCGGATCCGGGTTCATCGCGTCCGAACCATCAAGCGATTGCGAGGTCGGGAAGCGGAGATCAAAGACGCGGAGGCCTGTAATACGTGTCATTTCTTCTTTGCTTTCGTCTGGTCGGCGCGGTCGTCGAAAACCGCCCGGACATCACGGTGGGGGGCGCCGTGGTGGATGCGACCTGCCCCGGAATACCTTACTGCCCGCGGCTCGGCAACGTGCGGGCTGGGCGCAACCGGACGATGCGGGCGGTTTCGCTATCGCCCATCCGAAAGTCCTGCGCCATTATCGGAAAGGCGATTCGGCGAACAAGCCGAACGAATAGATCTCTACCGGGAGAGACCAGACGTGCTGTTTCCTCGATTTCGCTCCAAGGAACGCGATATTCGCAGCGATGTCGAACGGCTTTCTTCGGTCGGGAACGCGATATCGAAGGTGATCGACGAGGTCGAGCTGGAACTGGCCGGTCTCTCCGCCCGCATCGAGGAGGCCCGCGCCCGGGCCGCGTTTCTCTATGGCGACATGATCGAGGGCGAGAACCCGGATGTCGAAGGCGCCGCGGCGATGCTGGCGGATGCCGAGCGTCTTCTGGTGCGCGGCGACGTGCGGTTGATGGAGATCCACGGCAATCTCGCCTTCCTGCGCGACCTGCACCAACGGACCGTGTCGGAATCGACCCGCCTGCAGGAATACGCCGCCCAGGGCGAATAGGCGGGGCCTCGGGCGTAGCACCCCGGCCGGAGCCGGGGGCCGTTCTCATTCCATCGATCAGTCGACCCGACCGCGCGCCGCGACCGCCACCGTCTCGACGACGTGGTCGCCCGAGACCAGATGGACGTGGTCGTAGAGGTTCGACACCGGGCAGGCGTGGTTCGGCAGGATCAGCAGCCGCTCGCCGATCTCCGGCTTCTTCGCCGAGGCGGAGAAGTCGATGTTCCCGTGCTCCTCGCTCATGCCGTAGATCACCGCGTCGGGATAGCCGACCACCTGGCCATAGCCGTTCAGCCCGAGCAGGTCGCTGGTCAGCGCTTTCGAGCCGGCGTCGATGATGGCCCGGTCGGCCGTCGGCCGGCTGACGACGGTGACGAGCACGTGCAGGGCGCAGTCGTCGACGGTGCAGACGTCGCGGGCGACCAGCGAGCGGTCGAAATAGATGTAGGTGCCGGGGCGGTATTCGGTGGCGATCGGCGTCTCGTGCGCGCGCCAGATGTCGGGCGTGCCGCCGGTCGAGATCGTCTTCGGCGGCAGTCCCGCCGCGGTCAGCTTGTCGGACACCTCCTGCAGCCAGGCGCGGACGCCGGCCGTGCCGCCCGCCGGCGGATAGGTCATCAGGCCGCCGAAGACGAGCCCGGGCTTCGAGGCGATATGCTTCGCGAGCGCGACGGCGTCGTCCGGCGTCTGCACGCCGCAGCGGCCAGCGCCGGTATCGCATTCGACCAGCACCTCGAGCGGCGCGTCGGCGGAGTCCGCGAAGGTTGTGGCATAGCCGTCGACGACATAGGTGCTATCGGCGGTGACAGTGAGCGTCACCCGCTTGGCCAGATCCTTCAGGCGGGAAAGCTTCTCCGGCGCGACCAAATTGTAGGGCAGGAAGATGTCCTCGATGCCGGCGTCGGCCATCACCTCGGCCTCGCCGAGCTTCTGGCAGGTGATGCCGATGGCGCCGAGCTCGAGCTGGCGCTTGGCGAAGAGCGGCAGCTTGTGCGTCTTGATATGCGGCCGCAGGCGCACGCCATGCGCGTTGGCATAGTCCTGCGCGCGCTTCAGATTGGCCTCGGCCCGGTCGAGGTCGATCAGGACGCAGGGAGTCTGGAGGGTATCGATATGTCTCGGCATGATTTCCTCGCCAAAGCGCCGTCGCGGCGATTGGGATTGATAACAGGGATTTTGTTCAGAACACGTCGCGGATGAAGCGCAGATTGCCCGCCGTCAGCCCGGCGTCGACGGGAAGCGCGACGCCGGTGATGGCGCCGGCGAGCGGCGAGGCCAGGAAGACGGTCGCGTTGGCCACGTCGACCGGCGTTGCCAGCTTGCCCAGCGGATAATGTGCCACGACCTTGGGAAGCAGGTCGGGATCCTTCGCGACGCGGTGATCCCAGGCCGGCGTGCGCACCGAGCCGGGGCAGATGCAGTTGGCGCGGATGTTGTGGCGGCCGTTCTCGACGGCGATCGCCCGCATATAGGCGACGAGGCCGGCCTTTGCCGCCGCATAGGCGGGGTTGCCGTAGTGGCTGAGCGCATTGACGGTCGAGGTGATGACGATGGCGCCGCCGCCATTGGCGATCATCGCCTTCATCGTCGGGTCGATCAGGTTGAAGCTGCCGGTCAGGTTGATCTCGACTTCCTGGTCCCAGCTCTGGCGGTTGACCGATTCCATCGTCTCGGCGCGGCTGAAGCCGGCATTGCTGACGAGGACGTCCGGCGCGCCGTGCTCGGCGACGATAGCGGCGACTGCCCGCTCGGTCGCGTCCGCGTCCGTCAGCTCGAAGACCGATTTCGCCACGCCGTCGAGGGTGTCGAGCAGCGCCTCGTCGCGGTCGCAGGCCGTCACCCGCGCTCCCGCCGCCTGGAACGCGGCGACGATGGAGCGGCCGATGCCGCCGCCCGCGCCGCTGATCACCACGTGCTTGTCGTTGAGACCGAACATTAGTTTCCCTCCGCTTACGCAAGGCTCTTTCGGATCCGCCAACAAAGCAACCGGCGAAATATGAAGATATGCTGCTTTCCTGTCGATAATCGGGACGATTTACTCTAGCCTCCGCGCCGCTACTCAGGGGCGGTCTTCCGGTCCGCGATCGGGCCGCCTGATAAAACCCAAGGGGCTAGTTTCATGAGCAAATTGAAGACCGTCTACGGCGCCTCGCATGTGCCGCTTTCCCCGGCCGTTCGTGCGGGCGATTTCGTCTACGTCTCCGGCCAGGTGCCGACCGACGCCAGCGGCACGGTCGTGTCGGGTGGCATCGAGGCGCAGACCCGGCAGACGCTCGAGAACGTCAAGGCGGCGCTGGCGCTGGCCGGCTGCACGATGGACCAGGTCGTGAAGACCTTCGCCATCATCACCGACGCGCGCGACTTCGGCGGCTTCAACAAGACCTATGCCACCTTCTTCGAGAAGGATCCGCCGGCCCGCACCACCGTCGAGGCGCGCCTGATGATCGACATCAAGGTCGAGATCGAGGCGATCGCCTACGCGCCGCTCGGCTAGCCGTCTCGCGGTTCCGCGATCGCCGGAACCGCCTTCGACCCCTGGGCCCTGGACCCGCCGCGGGTTCGGGGTCCCTCGCCGCCATCGCCAGGATCATCCCGCATCATGCGCATCTTCACCGCTTCGCTCGCGACCGAAACCAACACCTTTGCACCGGTTCCGACCGACCGGGCGAGCTTCGAGATGGCGTTCTATGCGGGACCCGGCCAGCATCCCGAGACGCCGACGCTCTGCTCCTCGCCGATCGTCGCGCTCCGGAAGCGCGCCGAGGCGGACGGTATCGACCTGGTGGAGGGAACGGCGACCTGGGCCGAGCCGGGCGGTCTGCTGCAGCGCGCCACCTATGAGGGCCTGCGCGACGAGATCCTCGACCAGCTTCGCGCGGCGCTGCCGGTCGACGGCGTCGTGCTCGGCCTGCATGGCGCGATGGTGGCGCAGGGCTATGACGATCCCGAGGGTGACCTGCTCGCCCGCATCCGCGAGATCGTCGGGCCGGATGTCCTGATCGCCGCCGAGCTCGATCCGCATAGCCATCTGACGCCGAAGCGGGTCGAGAACTCCAACATCCTCGCGGCTTTCCTCGAATTTCCGCACACCGATTTCTACGAGCGCGGCGAGCACGTCGTCGACCTCGCGATCCGGACGCTGCGCGGCGAGATCAAGCCTCTGATCTCGACCTTCGACTGCCGCATGATCGACGTCTTCCCGACCAGCCGCGAGCCGATGCGTTCCTTCGTCGACCGGATGAAGGCGATGCACGGCCAGAATGGCATCCTGTCGGTGTCGCTCATCCACGGCTTCATGGCCGGTGACGTGCCGGAGATGGGCACGCGCGTGCTGGTCGTGACCGACGACCGCAAGGCCGAGGGCGACGCGCTGGCCGAGAAACTCGGCATGGAGATCTTCTCGCTGCGCGGCAAGACGATGATGCCGCAATTCGGCATCGACGCCGGCCTCGACCACGCGCTCGGCCTGATTGCCGGCCGGCCCGGCAAGCCCGTCGTCATCGCCGATACCTGGGACAATCCGGGCGGCGGCGTCGCCGGCGACGGCACGCTGATCCTGCGCCGAATGATCGAGCGCGGCATCGACAATGTCGCCGTCGCGACGATCTGGGATCCGATCGCGGTGACCTTCTGCCTGGCGGCGGGCGAGGGGGCCGAGATCCAGCTCCGCTTCGGCGGCAAGGCGGGACCGGACGGCGGCGCGCCGATCGACGCCCGGGTCGAGGTCGTCCGCGCGGTGCCGGAGAGCTGGCAGAGCTTCGGCAAGAGCCGCGTCACGCTCGGGCCGGCGGCGCTGGTGCGGATCGTCGGCACCAGGACCGAGATCATCCTGAACACCAACCGCACCCAGACCTTCGAGCCGGACGTCTATTCCAATCTGGGCCTCGATCCGATGTCGAAGGACATCCTGCTGGTGAAGTCGACCAACCATTTCCACGCCGGTTTCGCGCCGATCGCGGCGGAGATCGTCTATATCGACGCCGGCGCGCCCTATCCGTCCAACCCCCGCGTCACCGACTACCGCAAGCTCACCCGGCCGATCTGGCCGCGGGTCGAGAATCCGCACGGTTGACGCGATTTCGCAGGCGCGGCGCGCGGGGCACGCCGCAATCCCCTTGTGTCCGCCGGCCGAAAGCGCGATGAATCGGAGGTCCGATGTGTCGCCGGCTGGCACCGCGTCGCGTCCTTTGTTTCTTTCTTCTCGCCGTCGGCCGGCATGACCTTCACAGCACCGCAAAAATCGACCTGGATCGCCCTGCTTGTTGCCGTCGCGTTCTTCATGGAGAACCTCGACGGCACGGTGATCGCGACGTCCCTGCCGCAGATGGCGGCCTCGTTCGGCGTGGCGCCCGTCGATCTCAACATCGGCATGTCCGTCTACATGCTGACGCTGGCGATCTTCATCCCGGCGAGCGGCTGGATGGCGGATCGCTTCGGCGCGCGGACGGTGTTCGCCTGGGCAGTCGCGGTGTTCACCATCGCCTCTATCTTCTGCGCGCTCAGCGAGAGCGTGCTCGGCTTCGTGCTCGCCCGCATCCTGCAGGGGGCGGGCGGCGCCATGATGGTGCCCGTCGGGCGGCTGGTCGTGCTGCGCAACGCCTCGAAGAGCGAGCTGATGCGGGCGATCGCGGTGCTGACCTGGCCGGCGCTGTCGGCGCCGATCCTGGGGCCCCCGCTCGGCGGCTTCATCACCACCTACGCTTCCTGGCACTGGATATTCATCCTCAACGTGCCGATCGGCATCGTCACCTTCGCGCTCACCTTCTGGCTGATCCCGAACGAGAAGCTCGACGCGCGCCAGGGCTTCGACTGGCTCGGCTTCGTCCTGACCAGCATCGCCTGCGCCGGCTTGATGTACGGGCTCGACCTCGTCGGCCAGAGCCATGTCGACTGGGTCGTCGGCGCCGGCATCCTGGCGGCGAGCGCGCTGTTCTTCTGGATCGCGCTTCGCCATTCCGGCCGCCATCCGCACCCGCTGCCGGATCTCTACGGCCTCGCCATCCAGACCTTCGCGGTGACCATGAAGGGCGGCTCGCTGTTCCGCACCGCCGTCAGCGCCGTCCCCTTCCTGCTGCCGCTGATGTTCCAGCTCGGCTTCGGTCTCGATCCGTTCCAGGCCGGTCTCTACGTGCTGGCGCTCTTCGCCGGCAATCTGGCGATGAAGCCGCTGACGAGCCTGGTGCTCCGGACCTTCGGCTTCCGCACTACGCTGATCGGCAACGGGCTGTTTTTCGTCGCGACGATGCTTGCCTGCGCATTCCTGTCGCCGGCGACGCCCTGGCCGATCATCATGGTCGTGCTGTTCCTGAGCGGCGCGGCCCGCTCGATGCAGTTCACCGCGATCAACACGCTCGCCTTCGTCGATGTACCGCAGGCGCGCATGGCCGGTGCCAACACGCTGTTCAGCCTGGTGCAGCAGATCACCTTCGGCCTCGGCATCGCGCTCGGCGCGATCGCGCTGCGGCTGGCGGACGCCTGGCTGACGCCTGACGTCGAGGGGCTGACGCTCGGCGATTTCCATGCCGCCTTCCTGATCGTCGGCGTCGTCGGCCTGATCGGCCTGTTTGATTCCTTCGCGTTGCCGCGCGATGCCGGCACCGCGGTCAGCAAGCATCGTCCGCGCGGCAGTACGCCCGCGCCGGCGGAGTCCTGACCACCAAGAATTCGATCCATAGTGGAGTGTCTGTCATGACCAAGTTTGTCCGCGATCCCTCGCTTACCCATGAGCAGAAGCTCGACCGGCTGGGCGAGGTGGCCGTCCGCGTCGGTCTCGGCCTCCAGGAAGGCCAGGAGTTGGTGATGACGGCGTCGCTCGACGCGCTGCCGCTGGTGCGGCGGATCACCGAGCACGCCTACAAGGCTGGCGCCTCGCTGGTGACGACGCTGTTCTCCGACGAGGAGGCGACGCTGATGCGCTTCCGCCATGGCCGCGACGGCTCCTTCGACGTCGCCTCGGGCTGGCTGTTCGACGGCATGGCCTCGGCCTTCCGCAACGGCGCCGCCCGGCTCGCCATCGCCGGCGAGAACCCGTCGCTGCTGTCGGGCCAGGATCCGGAGAAGGTCTCGCGCGCCAACCGCGCCCGCTCCAAGGCCTATACGCCGGCCATGGAACTGATCGTCGGCTTCGACATCAACTGGACCATCGCGTCCTTCGCGTCGCCCGCCTGGGCGCGGGCGGTGTTCCCGAACGAGCCGGAAGAGGTCGCCGTCGCGAAGCTCTGGGATGCGATCTTCTCCGCGTCGCGCGTCGATCTCGACGATCCAATCGCCGCCTGGGGCGAGCACAACAAGGCGCTGCACGCGCGCACCAAGCTTCTGAACGACAAGCGCTATTCGGCGCTTCGCTTCGTCGGGCCCGGCACCGACCTGACCGTCGGCCTCGCCGACGATCACGACTGGGCGGGCGGTGCCTCGACGGCCAAGAACGGCATCGTCTGCAACCCGAACATCCCGTCCGAGGAAGTGTTCACCACGCCGCACAAGAGCCGTGTCTCCGGCCATGTGACGAGCACCAAGCCGCTCTCCTACCAGGGCACCCTGATCGAGGACATCGCGGTCCGCTTCGAGGATGGCCGCATCGTCGAATCGACAGCGCGGACCGGCGCGGACGTGCTGGCGAAGGTGCTCGACACCGACGAGGGCGCGCGGCGGCTCGGCGAGGTGGCGCTGGTTCCGCATTCCTCGCCGATCTCGGCGAGCGGCCTGCTGTTCTACAACACGCTCTATGATGAAAACGCCGCCTGCCACATCGCGCTCGGTCAGGCTTATTCGAAGTGCATCCGCGGCGGCGACAAGCTTAGCCCGGATGAACTGGCGGCAAAGGGCGCCAACAAGAGCCTGATCCATATCGACTGGATGATCGGATCGCGCCATATCGACATCGACGGCATCGCCGCCGATGGCAGCGCCGAGCCGATCATGCGGCAGGGCGAGTGGGCCTGAGGCGGCTTCAGCGACGGAAGGTGCAGGAGATGTGATGTAAATCTCCTGCCATCCGCTGGAACGGCCTCAATGCAGCCAGATTTGGGGCTCTTCAACCTTGCATCGGATGCAAGGAGAGGGCAGCGGTCCGCGTTGACGAAGTGTCATCGTGGCGCCAGCGCCCAATGTCATGATGAGCGAAAGCGTTACAATGCTCGCGCGGTCCGAACGGCATCGCGTGGAAAAGCGGCGTGAAGACATGACCGACGAGTTCAGGGACGACGCGCCGGATTACGTGGAGGCCGGCGCGTTGTCGGAGACGCGCTATGAAAGGCTGCGGGCCGTCCTGGCGCCCTGGCGCCCGGCCATCACGGCCGTGGTCGGCGTCGCTGTGGTCGTTCTCGT
The DNA here is from genome assembly GCF_059699055.1 of Kaistia sp. SLG-1. NCBI lineage: Bacteria > Pseudomonadati > Pseudomonadota > Alphaproteobacteria > Hyphomicrobiales > Kaistiaceae > Kaistia > Kaistia sp. SLG-1. The sequence continues at coordinate 4,172,132 of NZ_AP048544.1, read as the reverse complement.
CTGGCTGGCGATTTCCCGCCTGATCTCCGAGGTCGACTACAACGACGTTCTCGATACGCTGCACGCGACGCCGATTTCCACGATCATCGCGGCGCTCGGCTTCACGGTGCTGAGCTTCCTCGCGCTCAGCATCTACGATCGTTCGGCGCTTCACTATCTCGGCCGTTCCGACGTGCCGTATCCGATCGTCGCGCTTACCGCCTTCTGCGCCTATGCGGTCGGCAACACCGCCGGCTTCGGCCCGTTGACCGGCGGCGCCATCCGCTACCGGTTCTATTCGCGCCTCGGCTTCGAGCCGGGCGACGTCGCCAAGGTGGTCGCCTTCGTCACCCTGGCCTTCGGCGTCGGCCTTGCCGGCGTCACGGCGCTGGGCCTCACCTTCGCCGCGCGCGACCTGGCGGCTCCGCTGGAGCTCCCGCCCAATCTGCTCCGGGGCATAGGCCTTGCCATCCTCGCCGCGCTGGCGGGGCTGCTCGCCCATGCCGCCTATGGCGGCGGGCGGATCGGATGGCGCGGCGTCTCGATCGTGCTGCCGCGCCCCGGCATCATGCTGGCGCAGTTCGGCGCCACCCTTATCGACGTCTCGGCGGCGGCCGCCGTGCTCTGGGTGCTCCTGCCGCAGACGGATATCGGCCTGCCGGCCTTCATCGCCGTCTATGCGGTGGCGATCGGCCTCGGCGTCGCCAGCCATGTGCCGGCCGGCCTCGGCGTGTTCGAAGCGGTGATTATCGCCGTGGTTGGCCGCGCCTCGTCCGTCGACCAGGTTCTGTCGGCGCTGATCCTCTACCGCGTGATCTATTATGGCGTGCCGCTGCTGGCGGCCTCGGCGCTGGTGACCGGTCTCGAGGTCCGGCGCGCCACGTCCGGCGCCCAGGCATCCCGGGTTCTCCGGGCCGGCGCGCAATTGTCGCCACGCGTGCTGGCGACGCTGACCTTCGCGCTCGGCGCGGTGCTGGTCATTTCCGGCGTCACGCCGGCGGCCGACCAGCGGCTGGACCTGCTTTCCGCCCTGCTGCCCCTGCCGGTCGTCGAAGGCGCTCATTTCATCGAAAGCGTGCTGGGGCTCGGCCTGATTGTGGTCGCGCGCGGGCTGGCGCACCGGCTCGACGGCGCCTGGTGGGCGGCGATCATGGCCGTCGGCGCGGCCGTGCTGCTGTCGCTGCTGAAGGCGATCGCGATCAGCGAGTCGATCTCGCTGGCACTGCTGTTCGTCGCTCTGCTCGCGACGCGGCGCGAGTTCAACCGGCCGGCCTCGCTGCTGCATCAGCGCCTGACGCCCGGCTGGTTCCTGGCGATCGCGACGGTGATCGTGACCGCGCTCGCCGTCCTTCTGTTCGTCTATTCCGACGTCGACTATTCGAACCAGCTCTGGTGGCAGTTCGAGTTCTCGGAAGAAGCGCCGCGCAGCCTGCGCGCGCTGCTCGGCGTCGTCATCGCGGCCGGCTCGATCGCCGCCTGGTCGCTCCTGCGGCCCTCCAAGGGCAAGACCGGGCAGCCGGCGCCGGAAGAGATCGCCGACGCGGTTCGGATCCTCGAGGCGCAGCCCTATCCCGATGCCAATCTGGTGCGGATGGGCGACAAGACCCTGCTCTTTTCCGATGACCGCCGGGCCTTCATCATGTTCGGCCGGCAGGCCCATTCCTGGGTTGCGCTGTTCGATCCGATCGGGCCGCGCGCGGCATGGCCGGGATTGATCTGGCAGTTCGTCGAGATGGCGCGGGCGGCGGGCGGGCGAGCCGTGTTCTACCAGGTGATGCCGGAGAATCTCGCGCTCTATGCCGATGCGGGCCTCCGTGCCTTCAAGCTGGGCGAGGCGGCGCGCGTCGATCTCGCGGCCTTCGACTTGAAGGGCGCGAAGCGGGCGAGCCTGCGCCATGCCTTCAATCGCAGCCAGCGCGAGGGCCTGAGCTTCGAGTTTCTCGAGCCGGATCAGGTGGCCGAGGCGATCGACGAGCTCGAAGATGTCTCGAACCAGTGGCTCGCTGCCCACCGCGCCCGCGAGAAGCGGTTTTCGCTGGGAGCGTTCGACCGCTCCTATGTCATGGCGCAGCCGGCCGCCGTGGTGCGGCGGGACGGGCACATCGTCGCCTTTGCCACGGTGATGACGACGGCCCAGAAGCAGGAAGCGACCGTCGATCTCATGCGGTTCAAGCCCGGCGTTCCGGCTGGTGCGATGGAGTTCCTCTTCGTCAGCCTGCTGCTGTATCTGCGCGACCAGGAGTATCGCTGGTTCGATCTCGGCATGGCCCCGCTCGCCGGTCTGTCCGAAAGCCCGGCGGCGCCGTTCTGGCACCGGATGGGACGCGCCGTGTTCGAGCATGGTGAGCGCTTTTATAATTTTCACGGGCTGAGGGCCTTCAAGGCGAAGTTCCAGCCCGATTGGCATCCTCGCTACATGGCCGTATCGGGCGGCATGTCGCCGGCGCTTGCGCTGGCCGACGTAACCGTCCTGATCAGTGGCAGCCTCAAGGGAGTCGTTGGGAAATGATCCGGAATTGCATATTGGCGGCGCTGATCTCCTGCACCGTCGCGCCTGCCCTGGCCGACGATGCGCCGGCGCCGCAGCCGCAGGAGCCGCAAGCGGCAGCTGCCACGACGTTCAATGCCGGACTGCTCGGCAAGCCGGAGATCCTGACGCCGGAAGGCGATGTCGGCGGAACCGTGTTCCTGTTCTCCGACAAGGATGGCTGGACGCCGGCCGACGAGGCGGTGGCGGTCAATTTGCAGAAGGCTGGAGCCATCGTCGTCGGCGTCGACACGCCGAAGTTCTTCGCAGGCCTCGAAGTCGACAAGGCCGATGAGTGCGTCTATCTCGTCGCCGACATCGAGGATCTGAGCCACCAGATCCAGCGTTCGCTCGGCACCGAGATCTATCATTCGCCTGTGATCGCCGGCATCGGCGCCGCCGGCACGCTCGGCCTCGCCATTGCGGCGCAGACGCCGGACGCGACGATCGGCAGGACGGTCGCCGTCGATCCCGGCAAGGTCCTGCCGCTGAAGAAGCCGCTCTGCACGGACGCGCCGAAGACCGCCGCGGCGGGCGGCACCGTCTATGGCCTCGCCAAGGGCGACCTCACCAACCCGGTCGACGTCCTCTACACCAGCGCCGCGCCGGCCGATGGCAAGGCGCATGTCGCCGACCTGCAGGCGCAGGGCTTCAAGATCAAGGACAAGGCAGCCGACGGCGATGCTCATGCGGCGCTGGAGTCGCGGCTGCTGCATGTGCTGGCGCCGAAATCGGCCGGCGATGATCCGCTGGCCGACCTGCAGCTGATCGAGCTGCCGGCGACCACCAAGTACAACACCATGGCCATCGTCTATTCCGGCGACGGCGGCTGGCGCGACATCGACAAGTCGGTCGCCGAGGCGCTGCAGAAGGATGGCGTCCCGGTCGTCGGCGTCGATTCCTTGCGCTATTTCTGGTCCCAGAAGACGCCGGACCAGACCGCAGCCGATCTCGCCCGCATCATCGAGGCCTATGGCGAGCGCTGGAACGTCGAGCACTTCATCGTGATCGGCTATTCCTTCGGCGCCGACGTGCTGCCGAGCGCCTACAACCGTCTGCCGGCGGAGGTGAAGGACCGGATTGCGTTGCTCTCCTTGCTCGGCCTGTCCGAGACGGTCGACTACGAGATCTCGGTCGGCGAGTTCCTCGGCACCAGTTCGAGCGAGGGCGAGACGCTGCCGGAGCTGAAGCAGATCAAGCCCGGCGTGATCCAGTGCGTCTATGGCGAGGACGAGGACGATTCCGCCTGCCCGAAGCTGGAAGGAACCGGTGCGGAACTGGTCAAGACGACGGGCGGCCATCACTTCGACGGCGACTATGATGCGCTCGCCGCGAAGATCCTCGACGGCCTCAAGCGCCGCACGGCAGGGCAGGGAAACCCGCAGGCGGCGAAGTAGCGGGCGCCGCCCGCCGCTCGCCCGTTCGCCTTCGCGTCAGGCCCGATATCCGTCGGCTTCGCCCTCATGGGCGCGGCCGAGCAGGGAGGCATGGATCGCCAGCGTCTTGCCCGGTCCATGCACCGCCGCGAAGAGCAGTCCGGCGATGAAGGTGAAGTGGTCGATGAAGAAGCCGAATTCCGTCTGGTTGCCGTTCCAGTGCGACGGTCCATGGAAGGCGAAGGCGAGGAACAGGATATAGGCGGCGGCGAGCAGCGCGGCTTCCGAGAAGAAGGCGCCGGTCAGCAGAGCGACCGCGAGCGCCAGCTCGAAGACAGCCGCCACCCAGGCCAGAAAGAGCGGAAACGGAAATCCCGCCGACGCGATGTAGCCGGCGGTGCCGTTGATATCGATGAGCTTGAAGCTGGCGGCCATGACGAAGATGCCGCCGAAGATCAGCCGGGCGACAAGGATGGCAATGGTCTTTCCCATGATGGATCCCTCCTGAAATCATGCGTTCGTTCGACGACGATCGAACGGTGACGATTTCGACAGGGGAGGGCCGGGAAAGGGTGCGATCCCGCTGTTACCAGCCGGAACCGCCGCCGCCACCGCCTCCGCCGCCGGACGAACCGCCGCCGCTGCTTCCCGAACTGAACCCGCCCGAGCCGGAGCTCGATCCCGGCGCCGTCGAGGCCGAGGCGACCGTCTGCGACAGGCCGGAGCCGAGCCGGTCGACGAGATCGGTGGCGCTGCGGTTGTTGCTGGCGAGATACCAGCTCGATACCGCGGCGGTCGCGCCGGCAGCGGCGAGCACGCCGGCGAATTTCTTGGCCCAGGCATTCTCGACGTCGAGCGCGACGGCATAGGGCAGGTAGCGCTCGAACAGCTCCGGCGTCTTCTCCGGCGGGTGCAGGATCTCCAGCCGGTGCTCCTCCGCGACGCCGAGATACTGGCGGAAACCGGCGACGGCATCGCGCAGCTTCTGGCCTTCCGGCGTCGGCGAGCGCATCCACGAGAAGGCGGAGGCGAGCACCGGCAGCAGCGCGAAGGGCAGCAGCAGCACGGCGAAATCGAGCGGTCCGCGCGCGGCGCTCAGGAACACGCCGAGCCCGGCGCCGCCGAAAGCGAGCGCGAAGATGCCGGTGAACAGCAACGCGAAGATTCGCTTGTACCAGGGGCTGCCACGCAGCGACCGCAGGGTGAGGCCGACGACGATGGCCGGGATCGACAGGAACACGAGGCTGAACGCGGCGATGAGGCCGTTCTCGCCCGTGGCGCTGACCAGGCCTATCCCGGCCAGGATATAGGCCGCCAGCGTGATCAGGACGCCGCCGGTCAGCCAGCCGCTGTTCATGTTGAAGACGGTGCCGGAATAGGCCTTGGCAAGCCCGCGCGCCAGCGTCGCCTGGGCGCTCGCTAGCGTCGCGTGATTGGACTGGACCAGGGAGATCTCGCCGCCGCCGCCGAACAGCACCTGCGCCGCCGCCATCTCCGCCGGGCCGGCCGGCTTGCCGCCCGGTGTGCGGGTCAGCGCCAGCGCCTTGCCGCTGTCGGCGATCTTGAGCTGGCCCTTGACGCCGAGATCGAGGATCGCGGCCGTGAAGGCGCGATCGTCGAAGCTCATTTCGGAGACATAACGCGTCGCGGCCGCCGAGAGGCCCTCGGGCGGTGTAAAGAGCGGGATGATCGGGCCCGGCTTCGGGTCGCGGCCGGCCTTGCGCCAGGCCTGGAACAGATAGAGCAGGCCGCCGGCGGCGCCGAACAGGGCGAAGACGGGGCCGATATTGTCCCGGAGCCACCAGACTGTCCGCTGCCCGGAGCTCGGCGCGGCGACGACGCCCTTCGGCCATGCGGCGGCGACGGTCAGCCCATTATGCGCCGGCAGGGGCGCCGTCGTGCGGAAGACGATGCGGCCCGGCTCCTTCGAGACGACCCGGGCATCCTGGCCCCGTTCGCCCTGCTGGCCGGTATAGATCGCGGTATTGCCGAACGGCACGGCCTCCGGCAGCGTGATGCGCGCCTCGGCGACGTCGATCGGGAAGGTCCAGCCGGTGCCGGTAACGTTCCAGTAGAGCTCGTCGAAATCGTCGAAGAAGCCGATCTGCCGGTTCGTCCGGTAGCGGATGACGTAGTCGTGCGGGCCGGGCGACAGCAGCGTCTCGGCCGAGCCGATGCGGATGCGCTTGCCGTTCGAGAGCGTCTCGATCGCGAAGGGCTCGTTCTGGCCATCGCGGGTCACCGATTCCACGTCAAAGCCGACGACGACCGATCCGCCTTTCTCGTCGCGATAGGTGGTCGGGAAATCGCGCAGGATGCCGCGCCGGATCTCGTTGCCCTCGGCCTGGACGCGGATCGTCTCGACGACTTCGAGATCGCCGTTCCGCTCGACCGTCACATCCGAGACGAAGCGAAGAATGCGCTCCTCGGCGCCGGCGGCGAGCGGCGCGAACGCCAGCAGCAGGCCGGCGGCGAGGCCGAGGCAGGCGGCGCGGAGGCGGTCGGCGCGCATGGCGGCCTCAGAACGAGACCTTGGGCGGGATCTGCGCGGCGGCGCGATCCTCGATCTCGTAGAAGGCCTCGGGCCGAAAGCCGAACATGTTGGCGACGAGCACGCTCGGGAAGGTCTGGATCGCCGTGTTCAGGTCGCGCACGGTGCCGTTGTAGTAGCGGCGCGCCATCTGCATCTCGTCCTCGATATTGGCGAGCTGGCCCTGCAGCTCGCGAAAGTTCGCGTCCGCCTTCAGCTCCGGATAGGCCTCGGAGATGGCGATCAGCCGGCCGAGCGCGCCGGAGAGCGCCTGGTCGGCTGCCGCCTGGCTCTTGACGTCGCCGGCATTCATGCTGGCGGCGCGCTTCGCCGCGACATCCTCGAAGATGCCTTTCTCATGCGCGGCATAGCCCTTCACCGTCTCGACCAGATTGGGGATCAGGTCGGCGCGGCGCTTCAACTGCACGTCGATGCCGCTCCAGCCCTCATGCGCGAGGTTCCGCTTGGCGACGAGCGTGTTGTAGAGGCTGATCGCATAGAGCGCGGCAGCCGCGATCACGGCCAGGACAATCCATGTGGTCATTGCGTTCCCTCGGTTTTCCCACGGCTTGCCGGCGGGCATGGCCCGGCGTGGCGCGAATCTCGGCGGCCCGGACCGGGCTCCAGCCTTTGATAGCGCTCGCGCGGCGGATTGCGAAGGCTGGCGGTCACAATCGCAGCAAAGCCAGCGGCCGGACGGGCGCTAGTTCCGCGCCTCGCGAACGGTGCCGATCGCGTCGAAGATGCGCGAGCGCTGGCGCGTCTCGCGGGCGATCTTCTGGATGTTGGCATTGCGCTGAACGGCCTGGCGACCGGCTTCGATCACCAAGTCGACCTGCTTCTTGTCGAGGCGCAGCCGGGTCGGAATGCTGTTCAGCTCCCGAAAGAGCGACGGGTCGGCATCGCGGAATGTCAGATGCTCGGTGGTGACGATGACATCGCGGCAGTTCCAGCCGACCAGCGTGCCGCGATGGCGCAGCACCTCGGCACTCGATAGTCCGCAGCGATAGCGGATCAGGTGCTGCTGCCATTCGTTGAGGGTCAGGTCGACGGCGTCGAAGCCGTGGCCGGTCGAGGCGGCGATCGTCGTGTCGGCGACGGAGCGCAGGATCTTGCCGAGATGCGGGCTCTTCGGCGAGGTTCCCCAGTCATACTGCCCGTCGACGCCGGCATCGGTGACGATGAACAGGAAGTTGTGAATGCGAACCGCCTGGGTCGCGGAGAGCGGCGCATAGGGCGTGGTGGCGCGGGCGCGCTCGAGCGACAGGCCGCCAATGCCGAGATTGTCGGTCAGCCCGCCATCCAGCAGGCGCACATATTTGAGCTCGTCCTTCGACTGGTAGGAGTCGAGCGCGCGCGCATAGGCCTGCAGGCGGACGGAAGGGTTGTCGGAGGCAAGCGCCTTCTGCAGCCAGGCCGGCCTCTGATAGTTGCAGGCCCCCTTTTCCGGCGTATTGAGCACGACGGGGGCGAAGACAACCGGCACGGCAGCCGAGGCGGCGACGGCATCCGCGATCTTGACCTGGTCGAGATCGCTGCAGAGCGCCGAGAACGTGTCCTGGGTGAAGAGGAAGGGCGTGTTGTTGTAGATGTCCGACGCGGTGATCCAGACAAGCGGCCGGTCCGGCTTTTCGAAGGCGGCATAGGTCTGGCCGTCGAACAGCTTCTCGTCGAGCCAGCGGCCGAAGCTGTTGCGGTCGTTGGCGCCGCCATGCATCGCCGCGGTCATCAGATTGGCCGGGTTGGGGGATGTCCGCATATAGGCCTCGGCGTTCTGCTCGAGGAAGCGCTCGCGGAAATCGACGAATTCGTCCTTGCCCTTGTAGCCGAGATAGGCGGCCATGACGGCGCCGCCCGACGTGCCGGCGACGGAGCGGACGTCGTCGACCAGGCTGCGCTCGCGCGGATGATCGTCGATGATCAGCGTGTCGAGCTCGGTGAGCGCGCCATAGGCGAAGGCCGCCGCGCGCGTGCCGCCGCCCGAGAAGGCGAGCGCGACGATCGTGCTGCCGTCGTCAGCCGGATCGGGGATCGCGTCCGGCGACGGCTTGCCGGCTTCGCGGCTCGTCTGGTTGATCGGCGTGCTGTCGATCGCCGAGCAGCCCGACGTGATGATCGCCGCTGCGAGCCCGGCGAACCGCAGCGCCGCCCCAAACCTCTTCAGCAACTGTCCGTTCTCCCAGCCCGATCGGAGAGCCGCAGTCTAGGCGCGAGGGCTTAATCGTCCTTGAATCCTCCGGGCAGGGTCTGCCCTTCCTATGTCTTGCCCGCCCAGGGGACGAGCCGGCGCTCGATCCAGCGCAAAATCGCTTCCAGCGCGAAGGCGACGGCGGCGATCACCAGGATGCCCATCAGCACCACGTCGGTGACGAGGAACTGCGCTGCCGACTGGATCATGAAACCGAGGCCGCGCGAGGCGGCGACGAGCTCGGCCGCGACCAGCGTCGACCAGCCGGCGCCGAGCGCGATGCGGATGCCGGTCAGGATCGAGGGCAGGGCGCTGGGCAGCACGACATGGCGCAGAAGCTGCCCGCGCGTCGCGCCGAGCGAGCGGGCGGCGTTCAGGCGGTCGGCGTCGACGCCCTTCACACCGGATGCCGTCGAGATCACGATCGGCGCCAGCATGGCGATGCCGATGATCAGGATCTTCGACGGCTCGCCGATGCCGAACCAGATGATCACCAGCGGCAGATAGGCGAGCGGCGGGATCGGGCGCAGGAACTCGATGATCGGATCGAAGATGCCGCGGCCGATCCGGCTGGAACCGATGGCGAAGCCGATCGGCACGGCGATCAGCGTCGCGGCGACGAGCGCGGCGAAGACGCGGGCGAGGCTGGCGGCGAGATGCTGCCAGAGCGTCGCGTCGACGAAGCCTTCGCGCGCCACCGTCAGGAACGCCTTGCCGACCGCCAGAGGCGCGGGCAGGAACAGGGCCGAGACGAGCTGGAAATAGGCGGCGACCGTCCAGGCCAGCAGCAGCGCGGCGACGGTCGCGGTCGCCGTGATGGCGACGACCGGGCGCTTTCGCGCCGCCGGCGGCTCCGTCGCGGCGGGCTCGGCGGCTCGCGCCGGGGCGAGGCTCGCTTCGGCGAGATCGAGGCTCATGCGGCTTCCCTCTCAAAAATGCTGTCGAGGAGATCCTCGCGCGCCGTAACGAAGGCGGGGCTCGCCTTGATCGAACGGGCGCTTTCGCCGGCGAGGCGACGGCGGCCGAAATCGACGTCGAGCCGGCGGATGATGCGACCGGGGCCGGGCGCCATCACGATGATGCGGGTCGCGAGATAGAGCGCTTCCTCGACGCCGTGGGTGATCAGCAGCGTGCCGGCGCCGCTCCGGGCCCAGGCGGAGAGCAGGAGATCCTGCATGCCTTCGCGCGTCATCGCGTCGAGCGCGCCGAGCGGCTCGTCCATCAGCAGGAAGGCGGGATCGGCGGCAAGCGCGCGGGCGAGGCCGATGCGCTGGCGCTGTCCGCCCGACAATTGCCAGACCGGCCGGTCGCCGAGCCCGGCGAGGCCGACGACGTCCAGCAGGCGGTCGGCCTGCTGCCGCCGCTCCGCCGGGCCGACGCCGGCAAGCCGGGCGGCGAAGGCGATATTTTCCGCGGTCGATAGCCAGGGGAACAGCGCGTCGTTCTGGAAGACGACGGCGCGCTGGGCGCCGGGGCCCGTCACCGGCTCGCCATCGACGAGGACGCGGCCGGAGGCGGGCGAGAGGAAGCCGGCGGCGAGGTTCAGGAGCGAGGTCTTGCCACAGCCCGACCGCCCGACCACGACGACGAACTCGCCGGAGCGGATGTCGAGCGAGACGTTCGACAGCACCGGCGCGCCGCCGTCATAGCGGAGCGAGATGTTTTCAAGCGCGAGATGGGGCATGGGCTATTTCCCTTGCTGCCGACGATCCCCTTTCATGGGGATGTCCAGTTGCCAGACCGATTTGCCGGACACCGATGTCCATCATCCTGAGGGGCTTTCGCAGAAAGCCGTCTCGAAGGACGCACGACGGCAATGCCGCGCTGCACTTCCATTGTGCGTCCTTCGAGACGGCCCTTCGGGCCTCCTCAGGATGATGACGGAGGTAGGCTGCATGCCGACTGCCGGCACACCCCCCAGAAAACGGTTGGCCCGTTCCGCGACAGAGGGGCGCGGAACGGGCCGGATGTTGTCGCGGCATTGGCCGGCCGCCGTCGGCCGCCGCGACGACATCAGTTGGAAGCTTGCGCCTCGGTCACGAACTTCGTCGTGACGTAGCTGCTGTAGTCGGGGAGCACGGCCGGGATCTTGCCCTGCTCCTTGAGGAAGGCCGAGGCGTCGGTGATCGCCTTGACCGTGCCGCCGCCGAGCAGCTCGTTCGAAGCCTGCTCGCCGAGCAGCGGGAAGTGGTAGCCCTTGAGCAGGGCAGGGACTTCCTCGACCTTGGCGCCAGTCAGCCGGGCGATCTTGGCAGCCTGTTCCGACTTGGCGTCCCAGCTCTCCGGCTTGGCGCGGAAGTCGGCATAGGCCTGGCCCGTCGTCTTGACGAAGGCCTTCACCGCCTCCGGATGCGCGTTGGCGAATTCCTTGCGGACGATCCAGGCGTCGAAGGTCGGCGCGCCGAAGGTCGCGACCTGCGCGGAGTCGGTCAGCACCTTGCCGTTCTCCTTGATCTTGCCGAGCGCCGGATCCCAGACATAGGCCGCGTCGATGTCGCCGCGCTCCCAGGCCGCCGCGATCTCCGGCGGACGCAGGTTGAGGATCTCGACCGACTTCGGATCGATGCCCCAGTGCTTCAGCGCGGCGAGCAGGCTGTAATGCGTCGTCGAGACGAAGGGCACGGCGATCTTCTTGCCGACGAGATCCTTCGGCTCGCTGATCTTGGCGCCGTCACGCACGACCAGCGCCTCGGAATCGCCGATCAGGCCGACGACGAAAATGGTCTCGATCGGCAGCTCGCGGCTGGCGGCGGCGGCTAGCGGGCTCGATCCGACATAGCCGATGTCGACCGCGCCGGAAGCGATGGCCGCGATCACGTCGGCGCCGGAATCGAACTTCTTCCAGTCGATCTTGGCGTTGGCGGCCTTTTCATAGAGGCCGTCGGCCTGCGGGACCTTCGAGGGCTCGACCACCGTCTGGTAGCCGATGGTCAGCTTGGTCTCGTCGGCGCGGGCGGTGGCGCCGGCGGCAAGCGTCAGGCCGATCGCGGCGGCCGTGGCGACGAAGGTGCGGCGGGTGAATTTCGACATGGGATGATCCTGAAATTGGCGCGCAGGCATCCGTTCGCGGAACGGGAGCGCGCGGAGAAAAAGGAATTTCTGGAGAATGTGCCGCTGGGCGCGGCGTCGCCGTCAGGCGACCTCGACCGATCGGTCGGTCAACAGAGCCGGGTTGTCATGGCGCGTCTCCCTTTGGGGCTTAGCCGTTGTTGGCGCGGGGCAAGCCGATCCTGAAATCGCCGCGGCGGTCGATCATCCGACCGTGCCTTCAGCTTAGGCAATGACGGCTTAGGCGATAAAGGCAGTCGTTTTTAAATTTGAACTAGGTCGAGGTCGTTCGTTGCGCGTTTATCGCGTCGCGCGGATCCGGGCTTACTTTGCGGCAGGTCGGATGCCGAGCATGGGCTTCGACGTGCGCCATCTGGAATGCGTCGTTGGGATAAACCAAAGAAAAAGGGAGGGCGCTCGCGCGTCCTCCCTTCGGAAGCTTTGATCCGGCGAAAGGCTCTCAGTTCGCCTTCGGCAGGGCGTAGGCGACGATGTAGTCACCGCGATCGGGCGACTGGCGGGCGCCGCCGGCCGAGATGACGACGAACTGGCGGCCGCTCTCGGGCGACACATAGGTCATCGGGGTCGCCTGGGCGCCGACGGGAAGCCGGCCCTTCCAGAGCTCCTCGCCCGTCGCGCTGTCGAGCGCGCGCAGATAGTAGTCCTGCGTGCCGGCATAGAAGACGAGGCCGCCGGCCGTCGTCGTCGGGCCGCCGAGCGACGGCATGCCGACCGGGATCGGCAGGCCGGTCTTCAGGCCGAGCGGACCGGTATCCTGCAGCGTGCCGGCCGGAACCTGCCAGACGATCTGGCGCGACTTCAGGTCGATGCCGGTGATCGTGCCGTAGGGCGGCTGGTGGCAGGGGACGCCGAGGATCGACATGAAGCCGTTCTTGAGCGCGCCATAGGGCGTGCCCTTCTGCGTGCCGAGACCGTCATGCGCCGCCGACGGGCCGTAATTGTCCGCGACCTCGCGCGGCAGCAGCTCGAGGAACTGCGGCATGCGGATGTCGTTGACGACGAGCAGGCCGTTCGCCTCGTCGATCGAGGCGCTGCCCCAGTTCATGCCGCCGTAATAGCCCGGGTAGATCAGCGAGCGGGTCGTGCCGGGCGGGGTGAACTCGCCCTCGTAGCGCATCTTCTTGAAGGCGATCCGGCAGAGCAGCTGGTCGATCGGCGTCGCGCCCCACATCCGCGCCTCGGTGAAGGGCTCGGTACCGATCGAGGGCATGCCGACCGAATAGGGCTGGGTCGGCGACAGGAAGTCCTCCTTGACGCCGCCGGCCTGCGGCACCGGCTTCTCCTGCACCTCGGCGATCGGCGTGCCGTCGCGCCGGTCGAGCAGGAAGATCTGGCCGCGCTTGGTGACCTGGATCAGGGCCGGCGTCTTGCCGCCCTTGCCGTCCGGAACGTCATAGAGCGCCGGCTGCGAGGGAACGTCGTAGTCCCAGAGATCGTGATGCACGGTCTGGAACTTCCACCGCTCGCGGCCGGTCTCGATGTCGAGCGCCACGACCGAGGCCGTGTAGTCCTCGGCCGCCTTCGAGCGATGCGCGCCGAAGAAGTCGGGCGTCGCGTTGCCGGTCGGCAGGTAGACGAGGCCGAGGGCTTCGTCATAGCTCGGCGTCGACCAGACGTTGGGCGTGCCGCGCGTGTAGCTCTCGCCTTCCGGCGGCAGCTTGGTGATGTTGGGGTTGCCGAGATCCCAGGCCCAGGCCAGTTCGCCGGTGCGGGCGTTGAAGGCGCGGACGGCGCCGGAAGGCTCGCCGGTCTCGACATTGTCCCAGACCCAGCCGCCGACCAGGATCAGGTCGCGCATGACGGTGGGCGCCGAGGTCTGGAAGTAGAAGCCGGCCTTGACCTCGCCCATGCCGTTCTTGAGATCGACGGTGCCGTTGTTGCCGAAGCCGGTGCAGAGCTCGCCGGTCTTGGCGTCGATCTGGATCAGGCGGGCGTCGATCGTCGTCAGCACGATGCGGGCGCCGCAATTGTCGGCGACGGGAGCCGGGGCTTGGGCGGCCGGGGCGGCGGTCGCCCCGGTACCCTCGGCCGGCGTCGGATCGGTCGCCGCGGGCGCCGCTGTGACGACGGCCGGCTCGTAGTAGCTGACGCCCCGGCAGCGCTGCCAGAGCGGCGATTTCGCCTGCGGATCGAACTTCCAGCGTACGGCGCCGGTTTCGGCGTTGAGCGCATGCACGATGTTGTGCGGCGAGCAGGTGTAGACGGTGTCGCCGACCTGCAGCGGCGTGTTCTGGTCCTCGGCGCCGGAAACCGCGGGATCGCCGGTCTGGAAGGTCCAGGCGACTTCCAGATTCTTCACGTTGTCGCGGTTGATCTGGTCGATCGGGGCATAGCGCGTGCCGTTGGGCGTGCGGCCATAGTGGCGCCACTCGGTGGCGCTCAGGGCTGCCGGCGGCACGGCCGTTGGCGCGGACGCGGCGATTTCGGTGCGGATGACGCCATGCGGCTTGAAGGCGTAGACGACGGCGGCACCCAGCGCGACGAAGAGAACGAGCGCGAGCAGGATGGCCGGGCCCGACGAGCGACGCGCACCGTTGCGGGCCGGGAAGGCCGGCACGAGGATCAGCGCGATGACGGCGAGGACGGCGGGCGCGACAAGGCGCGGCACCAGCGGCCAGAAGTCGAGGCCGACTTCCCAGATCGCCCAGGCGATCGTCGCCAGAAGGATCAGGATGTAGAGCCAGGTGGCCACCGGCCGGCGCAGGATGTGCAGGACGCCGACGATCAGCAGGCCGACGCCCGCCAGCGCGTAGTACCACGAGCCGCCCAGGGTGATCAGCTGGACGCCGAGGCCGGCGAGCAGCAGGCCGACAAGCGCGACGACGATTCCGAACAGGACAAGCAGCCATCCGCCTATGCCGAGCGGAGTTCTCGATTGGGCCATGTTTCTTCCTCGGTATGAGGCGCCGGCGAGGGGAGAACCGGTGCCGATCTGCGATGGAGCCTGGGGCAAATCACGCAATGCACGCCGGGCGGCGTGGCGACTCAACGGGAGCCTACCGCAAGTTTAGGCGTCGACGCCGACGGACTCAACGCATCGATCGAACGGGGAATGATAGCGGCGCCAATGGGATGCGGTGGGGATCCGGCTGTAATTCGGAAGGTGCCCGACCGATCTGGCGCGCCAAGCGGGCGTCGCGGTGGCGCGGGCTTGAGGAGGGGAGGCCGGTCTCGTCTGATGGAGAGCCTAGCCTGCCTCCCGCTCCTATCGCGCGGCGCTGATCCGTGATGCGGCCGCCGTGTTCAAGCGGCGGCCTGCGCCGTGCCGTTGCCGAGGCGCGCGGCGAGGCGGAAGCCGTCCGCCCATTTGCCGTGCCCGCTTTCCGTGTTGATGTGGCCGGCCGTGCCCATGTCGTGCAGCTCGGAGCCCCAGCGGGAGGCGAAGAAGCGGCCGCGCTCGACGCTGACATAGGGGTCGTTGCGGCTGAGCGCGAGGATCGACGGGAAGGGCAGCCGATCCAGCGGGATGGAGCCGAAGCCGGCGAGCGGATGCTCGCCGGGCAGGCTCTCGACATCGGCGGGAGCGACCAGCAGCGCACCGGTGATCGGCGTGCGGGGAAAGCGCTTGGCATAGTGCGCGACGAGCACGACGCCGAGGCTGTGCGCCACCAGGGTCGGCTGCCGCGCGCGCCGGACGGCGGCGTCGAGCCGCTGCAGCCAGGATTCGAGATCCGGGGCGTGCCAATCGTCCTGCTCGACGATCCGTGCATCGGCGTCGACGTCGAGCCAGCGGCGCTGCCAATGGCCAGCGCCGGATCCCTGCCAGCCGGGAATGATCAGTCGGGACATGTCCATGCTCTATCGGGGGGCGTTGTCCCAAGAATAAGTTAGAGCCTCGCCGGCATGAAGAAATGAGGGTCCAAGGTTTTTTACCCTGCCGGATTATATTACCCCTCCGGCCGGCGGGCAGCCGGAAGTTGCCTTCCGCTCGCGGTTCGCGCGCGGAGCTCGCGCCGCGGCGTGGATGCCTGGCGGCGCGATTCTCGTCGGCGACGGCGGTGCCGTCGTCGGTCGGGTGGCCCCGGAAGTCGGCTCCCGGGGCCGATCCGCCTCAGGTCCCGGCGCGTAGGCGCTGCAGCAGCGCGACGTCGGGATAGGAATCCGCCGGCATGCCGAGCTCGATCTGCATCGCCTTGACGGCGGCGCGCGTTCCCGCGCCGATCATGCCGTCCGCCTTGCCGACGTCATGGCCGCGCTTGGCGAGCAGCTTCTGCAGCTCGACGACGTCCTTGTAGGGAAGCTGCTTGGCGTCGTTGCCGCGACCGACCGGCGGGGCGCCGGCGAGGCGCGTCGCGTAGTAGGCGGCGGTCGTCGCGTAGATGAACGACTGGTTCCATTCGAGATAGACGCGGTAGTTTTGGTAAGCGAGGAAGGCCGGGCCATGGCGGCCCATCGGCAGCAGCAGCGAGGCCTTCAAGTCGGATTCCGGCAGGTGCGAGCCCGGCGCGACGGTGACGCCCATCTTCTTCCAGGTCGAGATCGGATGCTGGATCTGCAGGTCGGCCTGCGCCCAGTCGAGGTTTTCCGGAACGCGGACCTCGGTCAGCCAGGGCTGGTTGGCCTGCCAGCCCTCATGGACGAGCAGGTTGGCGGCGGACGCCAGCACATCCGGCACGCTCTTGATCAGGTCGCGCCTTCCGTCGCCGTCATAGTCGACGGCGAAGTCGCGGTAATGGGTCGCCAGAAACTGCACCTGGCCGAGCTCGCCGGCCCAGGGACCCTTCATCTCGGCCGCCGTCAGGTCGCCGCGGTCGATCACCGTCAGCGCCGCCATCAGCTGGTCGTGGAAGAGCTGCGGGCGCCGGCAGTCATAGGCGAGCGTCGCGAGCGAGCGCAAAGTCGGCATGTCGCCGAGATTGACGCCGAAATCCGTCTCCAGACCCCAGAAGCCGACGAGCACGGGGGCCGGGACGCCGTAGTCCTTCTGGATCCGGTCGAACAGCTTGGCATTCTGCTTGATCAGCTGCGTGCCCTTCTGCATCCGGTACTTGGCGACCATGCGGTCGGAGAATTCCAGGAAGCTCTGCGAGAAGACGTTCTGGGCGCGGTCCTTGGCGACGACGTCGGGCGCGTAGGAAAGGCCGCTCAGCGCCGCGATCGCCTGCGGGGAATGCCCCTTCTGCGCGGCCTCCTGCTTGAAGCTTTCGAGCCAGGCCGGAAAACCGGAAGCGTCCTTGCAGGATGCGGCGAAGGCGGGAAGCGCCGAAACGGTCAGCGCGAGGAATGTCGCAAGCTGCAAGCCAGCTTTTCGCATGAGAACCTCCGAGGGCAGGGGCCGAGGATTGGCCATAGATGTCTCTCCGGCCTGGGGCCGGAATCGATTGGGGCGACTATGAACGGGCCAATCCGCCGATTCCATGACGAAGCGCGCCGATAGCGTGCAGGCGAGAGCGGTGTTGCGTTTCAGTTGCGCAGCGCGGTCCGGGCCTGGACCAGCCGCTTCGGCGCCGTCTGGCGCCAGGATTTCTCCACCAGCGGCGTCAGCCGTTCGGCGTCGGTCGCCGGAAGCCGCACCAGCACATAGGCGTAGCCGCGGAAATGGTCGTTGGTGAAGAACACCTCCGGCTCGACGGCGATCAGCATGTCGCGGTCGTCGCGATCCATCTTGAGCGCGAAGGTGGTGCCGTCCTCCTGCATCCGGCCGAAGAAGGTCTTGCCGAGATAGAAGGAGGGCGTGCCGTGCGTCACGCCCTCGCGCACTTCGGGAAGCGCGAGGAAGATCTGCTTCAGCGTCGGCCAGTCCACCGGCATGGCAAGCTCCGCTCCGTCCGGACCGCGTGGACACGGGCCAGAAGGTGCAGTCTGCGCCAGTCGAACGCGGGCGACCAGTCCCGGCGGCCAGTCCCGGCGGCTAAGCCGCCTTCTCGCGCTGGTAGTCCTTGATCTCGCTGGCGACGATCTCCGGCGAGCGCTCGAGGTCGTAGCGCAGCTCGAAGGCGGAGGGCGCCATGAAGACGGGCGCGCCGTCGAGATCCGACGCCATCGACGAGCGGTGGCGGTCGATGAAGGTCTCGAGCGCGACCTTGTCGGTCGAGGTCACCCAGCGGCAGACCTGGAAGCGCGAATGCTCGAAGTCGATCGGCAGGCCGTATTCGACCTGCATGCGCTCCTTCAGCACGTCGAGCTGCAGCGCGCCGACGACGCCGATGATCGCCGGCGAGCCGTCATGCGGCACGAAGACCTGCACGACGCCTTCCTCGGCCATCTGCTGCAGCGCTTCCTTCAGCTTCTTCGCCTTCATCGGATCCTGCAGGCGGATGCGGCGCATGATTTCCGGCGCGAAGCTCGGCACGCCGTGGAAGACGAGGTTCTCGCCCTCGGTCAGCGTGTCGCCGATGCGGAGCGTGCCGTGGTTCGGGATGCCGACGACGTCGCCGGCAAAGGCCTCGTCGGCGAGCAGACGATCCTGCGCGAAGAAGAACTGCGGGCTGGAGAGCGGGATCGGCTTGCCGGTGCGCACCAGCTTCGCCTTCATGCCGCGCTGCAGTTTGCCCGAGCAGACGCGCAGGAAGGCGATGCGGTCGCGATGGTTCGGGTCCATGTTCGCCTGGATCTTGAACACGAAGCCGGACATCTTCGGCTCCGTCGGCTCGACGATCCGGCCCTCGGCCTGCTGCGGCCGCGGCGACGGGGCAAAGGCGGCCATGGCGTCGATCAGGTCGTGCACGCCGAAATTCCGCAACGCCGAGCCGAAATAGACCGGCGTCAGATGGCCCTGGCGGAAGCTGTCCATGTCGAAGCCATTGCCGGCGCCCTCGATTAGCTCCATTTCCTCGCGGAACATGGCGACCGCCTCGGGCGTCGTCAGGCCGTCGATCTTCGGATCGTCGGGTCCGGTGACCGGGATGACCGCATTGTCGGTGTCGATCCGGCGGACGGTCCGCGCGACGATGTCATAGGTGCCGGCGAATTCGCGTCCGCGGCCGATCGGCCAGGTCATCGGCACGGTGTCGAGCGCCAGCGTCTTCTCGATCTCGTCGAGCAGGTCGAACGGGTCACGCGTCTCGCGGTCGAGCTTGTTGATGAAGGTGACGATCGGAATGTCGCGCAGACGGCAGACCTCGAAAAGCTTGCGGGTCCGCGCCTCGATACCCTTGGCGGCGTCGATCACCATGACGGCGGAATCGACGGCGGTCAGCGTGCGGTAGGTATCTTCCGAGAAGTCTTCATGGCCCGGCGTGTCGAGCAGGTTGAAGATCGTGTCGCCATATTCGAACGTCATCACCGAGGTGACGACAGAGATGCCGCGCTCGCGCTCGATGCCCATCCAGTCGGACCGGGTCTGGCGGCGGTCGCGCTTGCCTTTCACCTCGCCGGCGAGCTGGATCGCGCCGCCCATCAGGAGCAGCTTTTCGGTCAGCGTCGTCTTGCCCGCATCAGGGTGCGAGATGATGGCGAAGGTCCGGCGGCGATCGACGGGTCCGGTAAGGGCGTCCATGAAAACAGTCTTCTAACGGTTTTTGAGGTGGCGCATCGATAGACGAGACGGGCTGGAAAGGCCAGCCCCGGCTCATTCTTCGTGTCGGTTCGCACTTTTTCCCGCGCGAACCGGTTCCCGTTTCGCCCGTTCTAGCGCTTCTTCAAGTGCAGCGCGGACACGGCGACGCCGAGCCAGCCGATCATCATCGTCGTGCCGCCGATCGGCGCGAGGAAGGAGAGGGCGGCGCTGCCGGAGAGCGTATGGAAGGCGAGCGCGCCGGAGAAGCCGATCAGGCCGAGCGCGATCGCCCAGGCCGAGATCGACATCAGAAGCGCCGTCGCCGGCACGAAGAAGCCGAGCGCGAGCAGGGCGGGCGCCTGCGCCATCGCCATGTTGCCGGCGGTGCCGAGCCGCTCGCCGCCCGGCACATGCGCGCCGGCCGCTGCCATCGCCACGCCGATCATGCCGGCAAGGCCGGCGACCACCAGAAGCGCGCGTTGTCCGTTCATCCCATCTCTCCTGTCGGCGGCCGCTTTCCGGCCGGTGCCGCGATCCCTAGAGCGTTTTCGAGCGAAGCGGATACCGGCTCGCGTGAAGAAAACGCGACCAAACAAATAGTTAGAGCCTTTCATCGTTTCCATGACGCGATGAAAGGCTCTAGCGACGCCGCTTCATGCCGCGTGCGGAGGCGAAAATCCACTCGCATCGCGAAAGCGTCTGCGTCTGGATAGACCGCACCGGACCGGATTGGCTTCGTGGCAAATCCGCCCAGCCGGCCGGTCGCCGAGCCGATTGATCGGCCGATTCGCCGCCGTCGATCTGCCGCAAGGGCATTGTCAGCGCCGGTCCGGCTGTTATGCTAGCGCTAGCATTGGCGGGCAAGGACCACCTTCGCCGCGTGCCGGCCGGGCCTCGTCTCGTCGGCGCATCGTCGGTAGGACCGGAGGAAATCATGATCATCGTTACGGGTGGAAGCGGGCTTGCCGGCCGCGCCGTGGTTCGCGACCTCGTCGAGCACGGCTACGACGTCGCCTCGGTCGACATGGCGCCGCCGCCGGCGGGCCAGGGCGTGCCGTTCAGCAAGGTCGACCTGACCGATTACGGCCAGGCGCTCGCCGCCTTCTCCGGCATCGACGACCGGTTCAAGAAGGTCACCGGCATCGTCCATCTCGCCGCCATTCCGGCGCCGGGGCTGGCGCCCAACCACGTGATCTTCGAGACCAATATGATCTCGACCTACAATGTGTTCGAGGCGGCGCGGGTGCTGGGCATTCGTAACGTCGTCTGGGCGTCGAGCGAGACGGTTCTCGGCCTGCCGTTCGAGACGCCGCCGCCCTATGTGCCGGTCAACGAGGACTATCGCGGCCGGCCGGAGACGGCCTATTCGCTGTCGAAATTCTTGGGCGAGGAGATGGCGAAGGAGTTCTGCCGCTGGGATCCGGAGCTGAAGATCTTCGGGCTGCGCTTCTCCAACGTCATCGCGCCGGAACGCTATGTCGAGTTCCCCGCCTTCGACGCCGACATCAACGCGCGCAAATGGAACCTCTGGGCCTATATCGACGTGCGCGACGCGGCGCAGTCGTGCCGCCTTGCGCTCGAATCGCCGCTGAAGGGCGCCGACGTCTTCGTCATCGCCAATGAGGACGGCGTCATGAGCCGGTCGAACGATTCGCTGCTCGACGAGGCGTTTCCCGGTATCGCTCGCAAGCGGCCGATCGACCCGAACGAGACGTTGCTCTCGATCGAGAAGGCGAAGAAAGTCCTCGGCTACAAGCCGCAATTTGGCTGGCGATAGGGGAGCGCGGGCGTGCGCGGTGCGTCCTTCGAGACGGCCCTCCGGACCTCCTCAGGATGTCGAGGACGGCGAACGGGGGTATGACGCAGCCCCGAGGCAAGCACCGCCGTCACCCCGGCCTCCGAGCCGGGGGCCATGCAGCCGGGCTATGGGGTAGCGCGCACCACTCGACCCGGGCTCGGCCTGAGAGGCTTCGGCTGCATGGATTCCTGCTTTCGCAGGAATGACGGAGTTCTGTCCTGATTGGCGGAAGCTGTCTGCATGCGCCGCGAAACAGGCGATCGCTCAGTCCGCGCCACCCCCGAACAGCGGCAGTTCGTCGAGCTTGGCGCGGCTTTCGATGGCGAGGATCCGGCGCTTGGTGGCGATACCGCCCGTGCCGGAGAAGCCGCCGACCTTGCCGCCGGCCGCCAGCACGCGGTGGCAGGGGATGATGATCGGATACGGGTTTTCGCCGAGCGCCCGGCCGACGGCGCGCGCCGCGCCCGGCTCGCCGATCGCCGCCGCCACCTCGCCATAGGTCAGCGTCTCGCCGGGCGGGATGGCGCGCGTCACGTCATAGACGCGCTGGTTGAACGGCGGGATGTGGTCGGGATCGAGCGGGATGCTGGTCAGGTCGTCGTCCGCCCCTTCGAGCAGGGCGATGATCGCGGCGATCGCCTCGGTGACGAAAGCAGGCGGCTCCGTCTCCCGCGCTTTCGGAAAACGGCGCGCCAGCTCCGAACGCGTCGCCTCGGCGCTCTCGCCGGGAAACTGCAGACCGGTGATGCCGCGCGCGCTCCAGCTGATGCCGCAGGGGCCGATCGGCGTTTCGAACAGGACGAGGCCTTCTGTGCTCATGCGAAGAGGCTAGCACAAAACGGGAACGGAGCCAAATGGCGGCGTCACTCGTCGTCGTCGGGAATGGCCAGGATCTCGCCACAGGCCTTGCAGTGGACCGCGTCCGGGTCGTGCCGTTGCAGCGCGCAGCGGGGGCAGGGGTGGAACACCTTGTAGGGCCGGACGATGGCCTGGGCCAGGCGGACGAACAGCGAGATGCCGCAGATCATCGTCACGATCGAGGTGAGCTTGCCCCAGGGGCCGGGAAGGGTGAGGTCGCCGAAGCCGGTCGTCGTCACCGTCGCCACGGTGAAGTAGAGCGCGTCGATATAGCCGGTGAAGCCGTGGCTGTGGCGGAAGAAGAAGGTGTAGATGAAGCCGGTGGCGACGAACAGGAACGTCACCAGGTTGAGCACCGCCTGGAGCGGCAGCTGCCAACGGGCGAGTTGGCGCGGCGTCAGCAGTCGCCACAACATCCCGCTGCGCGACAGCGACCACAGCCGCAGGATGCGCAGGAAACCCAGATTGGCGAGATAGGCCGGGAAGAGCAGCGTGATCAGGATGAAGATGTCGACGATCACCGTCGGCTGCCGCAGCCAGGGCCGCAGCCGCGTCTCCGCCAGGCCCCGGCAGGCCAGGTCGAGCGCCAGCACCGCCGCGATCGCATAGTCGTACCAGAGAAATGCCGAAGCATCGCGGATCATCGGTGTCGCGATGAAAAAGGCGATGATCAACAGGTCGATCGTGACGACGCAGGTCTGGAAGATCCGGGCCGGACGAGACCGGCCATGATACAAGTAATGCAGCTGTCGCCGAAGCCGGGCGAAGCTGATGGCCAGCGAACTCTTTGCGCTCGTATCCATTTCGGCTCGTGCGATCGACCGGAACTGCTGCCATAGCATGCCTGCCGGTCCGTCGATAGCTTGTCCGGACGGGTGCACCCGCTAGTGATCGGCCAGCGTCGGGTCCGATTGCTTCAGCTTGCTGATGCCGTCCGAATAGATGTCGCGGACGCGGCTGATGTGGTCGCGGATCGTCTGCGTCGCGGCGGCGACGTCGTCCTTCGCGATCGCTTCGACGATCGCGTGATGCTCGGTCTTCGAGATGTCGAACAAGGTCTCGTTGGGCGAGGAGAAATTGGCGCGGAGCGCCTGGATGCGCGGATCGATCGAGCCATAGACCTCGCCGAGCAGGGCGTTGCCGCAGGCGATGAAGAAGGCCTTGTGAAAGTCCTGGTCCAGCTTGTGGTAGGTCTCGTGCTGGTAGTCGTCGCGCATGGCCTCCATCTGGCCGATGGTCCTCGTCATGGCCTTCAGGAGCTTCTTCGGGTCGCGCTTCATCGAGAGCCGCAGCGCGTAGCATTCCAGCTCGATGCGCAGTTCGCAGAGCTCGCGCACCTGGTCGAGCGTGGGGAAGGGGACGAAGCAGCCCTTCTGCGGGCGGATCTCGACCAGCCCCAGCGACTGTAGCTGGAAGAACGCCTCGCGGATCGGCGTCTTGCTGGTGCCGAAGGTCTCGGCGACGGCCTTCTCGCTCAGCATGGTGCCATAGGCGATCTCGCCATGGGTGATGCTTTCGAGCAGGCGGTCGAAGGCCATCGCCGTCAAGGATTTCGGGCGGTCGATCTGCTGGGCCGTCATTGGGTGGTCGCTCCCCTGGTGGACGCCAGCCATAGGCCGGCGGTCCGGTAGTCTATAGATATTTCGGCCGTCGAAAAATGGCATGGCCCAGGCTTGGGCGTCGCGAAGGCCTCTGCTTGGCGCGCCCGGCGTCGCTTGCTCGTCATCATCCACATCCACTGCCCGTCATGGCCGGAAATCGAGGCGGCGGGGCCAAGCGCTGCTGTCCAGGCGCGTGTCGCATTCCGTCCGCTTCGACATCTTTTGCGTCTCTATCACGGCCGAACCGCCGCTTCATCGTCCCGCCGGATCCTTCCTAGGACAGGGTTGCCTCCTCGTCAATTTTCAAATATCTGAGATATCACTAGCCGCCCGGTGGGGACTTTGGTGCCGGCAGCGATCGCTAGCTTTGTGGAGGAAGAAACCGATGTTGAATCGCCGTTCCGCGTTCAAATACGCGCTCGCTTTGTCGGCCCTGACTGCCGTGATCTCGTCCGGCCCCAGCTTCGCCGAAGAGAAGAAATTCACGATCGGCTACTCGCAGATGTGGGGCACCAACCCCTTCCTGCTGGCGCAGGCCGCCGGCGCCGAGAAGGCCGTGAAGGAATGGGCCGACAAGGGCGTCACGGTCGACATGATCGTGACCAATGCCGGTGACACCGACGTCAACAAGCAGGTCGCCGATCTCGAGGATCTCTATGCGCGCGGCGTCGATGGCCTGCTGATCTTCCCGGGCGACAGCATCGTCGTCGGCGATCCGATCGTGAACCTCTACAACAAGGGCAAGATCCCGGTCGCGATCACCGATATCGGCATCGAGAAGGGCGACTACGTCCACTTCAACATCACCGACAACTACAAGGGCGGCGCGCTGGCGGCCCAGCTGATGGCGAAGAACGTGCCGGCCGGCGCCAAGGTCATCACCTTCGATCACCTGCCGAACAGCACGGCCGGTCAGGAGCGTCGTCGCGGCTTCGAGGAAGAGGCGGTCAAGCTCGGCCTCACCGTCGAGCCGCGCAAGATCTACACGCTGAGCCTCGAGAATGCCCGTCGCCTGATGGAAGACACGCTGACCTCCATTCCGGACGTCGCCGGCGTGTTCTTCATGAACCAGGTCGGCGGCCAGGGCGCGGCCTCGGCGCTGGAGACGCTCAACAAGGCCGACAGCGTCAAGCTCGTCGCCTTCGATCTCGATCCGATCTCCTACGGCATGGTCAAGGACGGCAAGCTGCTCGGCCTCGTCGTCCAGAAGCCGTTCGAGATGGGCTATGCCGGCATGAACAACATGGTCGCGTCGCTGACCGGCGGCGAAGTCCTGAAGGACATGCAGATCGAGCCGCTGATCCTGTCGAAGGAGACGGCCGCCGATTTCGCCAACGACCCGCAGGTCACCGGCGGCAAGTAACGCCCGCTTCCCGAACGTACCGACCATTGAACTCGCAGGGCGCCCGCGCGGCGCCCTGCCCAGGGAATAGCCATGAGCGGGGAGCAGCCATGAGCGGGGCGGAAGTGCCAATTCTGCAATGTAGCGGCATCGTCAAGTCGTTCGGCGGCGTCCGTGCGTTGCGCGGGGTCGATTTCGCCATCCGGCGCGGCGGTATTCATGGCCTCGTCGGCGAAAACGGCGCCGGCAAGAGCACGCTGACGCGCATCATCGCCGGCATCCATCGCCAGGACGAAGGCTCGATCCGTCTCGACGGCGAGGAGTTGCGGCTTGCCGATGCGAACGACGCGCTCGACCGGCGCATCGTCACCATCCATCAGGACATCAACCTGATCCCGTCGCTGTCGGTCACCGACAACATCCTGCTCAACAACGAGTTGACGAAGGGTGGGCTGCTGCGTCGCAAGGACGGCCGCAAGCGCGTCGCCGACCTGCTGGCGAAATACCATCTCGACGTTTCGCCGGACGCGCTGGTGCAGACGTTGCCGAACGACGCCCGCAAGATGATCCAGATCATCAAGGCGGTGAACCGCGACGCGCGCATTCTGATCATGGACGAGCCGACCTCGTCGCTGAACCAAACCGAGGTCCGCGTCGTCCTCGACATGATCCGCTCGCTCGCCGAGCAGGGCGTCGGCATCGTGTTCATCTCCCACTACATGTCCGAGATCTTCCAGGTCTGCAACGACATCACCGTGCTGCGCGACGGCCAGAACGCGGCGCATCTGCCGCGCGAGACGACGACGCTCGACGTGGTTGTCGGGGCGATGCTGGGATCGGAGGCGGCCGCCGCCAAGGCGACGGGCCAGCACGCCCGGCGCGAGATCGCGGATGAACCGCTGTTCGAGGTCGCGGGTCTGTCGGCGCCGGGCAAGCTGCGCGATGTCGGCTTCACCCTGCGCAAGGGCGAGGTTCTCGGCGTCACCGGTCTGACCGGCTCCGGCGCCAGCGACCTCGCCAAGGCGATCTTCGGCTCGACCGACATCCGCCGCGATGGCGGCCGCTTCCGCCTCGAGGGTCGCGAGGTTCGCCTCGACAACCCGCACCAGTCGCTGTCGCACCGCATCGCGCTTTTGACCAGCGATCGCCTGCGCGAGGGCGTGCTGCCCGATTTCTCGCTGATCGACAACATGACGCTGCCGATCCTCGACCGGTTCTCCAAGGGGACCGGCTTCCTCGACGAGAAGCAGCGTCGCGAGGTGACGGAAGCCGGCATTCGCCGCCTGAACGTCCGCACCTCGGGGCCGAACGCCACCATCCGGCAGCTCTCCGGCGGCAATCAGCAGAAGGTGCTGATGGCGCGCTGGCTCGAGACCGGGCCGAAGGTGCTGATCCTCGACGAGCCGACGATCGGCATCGACCTCGGCGCCAAGGCGGAGATCAAGGCGATCATCCGCGATCTGACAGCCCAGGGCGTCGGCGTCATCCTGGTCACCACCGAGATCGATGAGATCGTCGACATGTGCGACCGCGTCCTCATCCTCTACCGGGGCGCGCTGATCCGCGAATACGCCGGAACCGACATCAACAGAGAGGCTGTTCTGGCGGCCTCGATCAGCGGGAGCTGAAATCCATGAGTGATGCTGTCGTCAAGCCCGCCCCGGGCCAGAGCAATTGGATGGACACGCTGCGGCGGTCCTACGGCCTGATCCAGTCGCTCGCCGTTTTGGCACTGCTGATCATCGTGCTGTCCTATCTTTCGCCGCGCTTCATGACGTGGATCAACATCAGCAATCTGATGGCGCAGATGTCGGTGATCCTGATCGTCGCTGCCGGCATGACGGTGGTGATGATTGCCGGCGAGCTCGACATCTCCGTCGGCGCCATCGTGGCGCTGACCTCGACCACCGCCGCCTATCTGATGGTGAACTACGGCATCACGGCCGGCCTCGTCGCCGGCATACTGATCGGCCCGGCCTTCGGCATTCTGAACGGCTTCATCGTCACGCAGTTCAAGATACCCTCGTTCATCGTCACGTTGGGCACGTCGATGATGGCGCGAAGCCTCGCCTTCGTCGTCACCGGTGGCATGGTGATCGCCGGCGTCCCGGCCGAGTTCAAGATCATCGGCCAGGGCAAGCTGCTCGACGTGCTCGGCTTCACCGAGACGGGCGCGTTCGAATATCTGAACATTCCGCTGCCCTTCCTGATCGCCATTCTCGTCTATGCGCTGGTCTGGGTGCTCCTGACCCGCACCGCCTTCGGCAAGAAGGTCTATGCCGTCGGCGCCAACAGCACCGTCGCGATGCTGTCCGGCATCCGCGTCGCCCGGGTGAAGATTGCCTGCATGATGATCGTCGGCCTGACGGCGTCGCTGGCCGGCCTGCTGCTGCTCTCGCGCGTCGGCGCCAGCCAGGCGGATTCCGGCCGCGGCCTCGAATTCGAGGTCATCGCCGCCGTCGTTATTGGCGGCACGAGCCTCTATGGCGGCCAGGGCAACGTGCTTCGCACGATCATCGGCGTCGTCATCATCGTCCTGATCCGCAACTTCCTGAACCTCTCGCGGATCGACATCTTCTGGCAGGATTTCGCGACCGGCGTGATCATCATCACCGCCGTGCTGCTCGACGCCCTGCAGAAATACATCGCGTCGCGGAGGTAAGCATGAGCGCCATCGACACCACCGATGACGCGGCCTTCGTCGCCGCCCTGATCGACACCATGATCCCCGGCGACGGGGATTTCCCGAGCGCCTCGGAAGCGGGCGTCGCGGCGCTGGTCGCGGCGCGCGCCAAAGAGATGCAGGGGCCGGCTTTCCTCACCGGCCTGCGCGAAGCCCTCGACCGTGACGGCGCGCCCTTCGCCGACGCCGAGGAGGCGGAGCGGGTCGCCCGCCTCGCGGCGCATGAGGGGGCGAAGCCGTCCGACGTCCAGGCCGTCTGCGTCGTCCTCTATCTCTCCTACTACGGCGCGGCTTCCGTGAAGGCGGCGATCCGGCGGATGGGGCTGCAATATCCCGACGCGCCGCAGCCGGACGGCTATCGCATGTCGGCGTTCAACGCCCAGGACCCGCTCGAGGCGCCGACGCACCGGCGAGGCCATTTCGTGGCGACGGACGCGGTCACGCGCGTGTCGACGGACGGGCTGGGCGATCTGATGGAGCGGGTCGGATGAGCGCGACGGAGCACAGCAACGATCCGGTCGACGTCGTCGTCATCGGCTCCGGTGTCGGCGGCGCCATCACCTCGATGATCCTGGCCGAGAAGGGCCTCAGGGTCGTCTGCCTGGAGCAGGGCGACTGGGTCGACGATCATCCGCATGGCGATCCCGGCTGGGAGTATCGACGCTTCACCGACTGGGCGCTGTTCCCGAATGAGCGCCGGCGCGCCAACGACTATCCGCTTGATACGCGCGACGAGAAATCGCTGATGTGGAACGGTGTCGGCGGCTCGACCAATCTCTACACCGCCACCTGGCCGCGCTTCCGCCCCTCCGATTTTCGAAAAGGCACCGAGCACGGCCTCGCGCCGGACTGGCCGATCGCCTACGAGGATCTCGCCGAATTCTATGACCGCTCCGACGTCGATTGCGGCGTCGATGGCTTCCTCGGCGACCCGTCCATGCCGGAGCGCGGCCCGTTCCAGACGCCGCCTTGTCCGCGCGGCGAGATGTCCCGCCATGCGGCGCGCGGCTTCGATGAGCTCGGCTGGCACTGGTGGCCGATGCCGACCGCGATCCTCGCCGAGGATTATCTCGGCCGGAACGCCTGCAATAATTGCGGCTACTGCCTGGCGAGCTGCCCGACCGGGGCGCTCGCCGGCATGCATGTCACCCATTGGCCGCGCGCGCTCGCAGCCGGCGTCGAGCTCCGCACCAATGCCCGCGTCGCCCGCATCGAGACGAATGCGGACGGCAAGGCGACCGGCGCGACCTATATCGACCGCGCCAGCGGCGAACGCCGCTTCCAGGCGGCCAAGGTCGTCGTTCTCGCCGGCAACGGCATCGGCACGCCGCGCGTGCTGCTGATGTCCGACTCGGAGGCGCATCCGAATGGGCTCGCTAATTCGTCTGACCAGGTCGGTCGCAATCTGATGCACCACGTGCTCGCCTTCGTCGAGATGTGGCTGGACGAGCCGACCGAGAACCATATGGGCACGGTCGGCGCGACGCTGATCTCGGCGGAATTCGCCGAGACGGACGCCTCGCGCGGCTTCGTCAACGGCACCACGCTGCATCTGGTGCGCCAGCTCGGGGCCGGCATCCAGGCGCTCGGCAGCAATTCTGGCAATCGCGCGCCCTGGGGGCGGGGCCATCACGACTGGTTCCGCCGTCATTTCAGCCATGGTCTGTCCGTGCTCGTCTATGGCGACGACCTTCCGCAGGCGGAAAACCGCGTCACGCTGTCGGACGAGCTTCGGGACAGCTCCGGCCTGCCCGGGGCGAAGATCGACTACAAGCTCTGCGCCAACGACCGCCGGCTGATCGAGTTCGGCATCGAGCGGGCAAAGGATCTCGGCCGGGCGCTCGGTGCCTTCGAGATGAAGGTCAACGATTTTCGCGATGCGGACGGCAACTATGTTCCGAACGCCTGGCACCTCTATGGCACGGCGCGCATGGGCGATGATCCCGCAAGCTCGGTCGTCAACCAGTGGCACCAGGCCTGGGACTGCCCCAACCTGTTCGTGATCGACGGCTCCGTCATGGTGACCGGCGCCGCCGTCAATCCGACCAGCACCATCGCCGCGCTCAGCTACCGCGCGGCCGAAAACCTCGCCGAGCGGTTCGAAGATGCCTGTCTCGGGCGTTCGTTCGTCTGAAAATTGGATCCCCCCGAAGGAATGCATGACATGGGCAAGGTCGAGGCCAAGCTGGACGAAGCGATCGTCATCCGGGATATCGATCCAGGCTCCCACTATATTCGCGACTGGTCGGGCGAGGCGGATGGCAATCCGTCCTTCATCGCGCGGCCCCGCAATGTCGATGAGGTCGTCGACCTCGTGCGCTATTGCGCCGCGAACGGCCTCGCCATCGTGCCGCAGGGCGGCCATACCGGCCTCGTCGAGGGGGCTGCGGCCCGCATCGAGGGCGGCCATGTGCTCGTCAGCCTGGAGCGGATGAACCGTATCCGCGAGATCGACGGTCTGAACTTCAGCGTCGTCGTCGAGGCCGGCTGCGTGCTGGAAGCGCTGCATCAGGCCGTCGAGGCGGAGGATCTGCTCTTCCCGCTGTCGCTCGGCGCCAAGGGCAGCTGCCAGATCGGCGGCAATGTCGCCACCAATGCCGGCGGCATCAACGTGCTGCGCTACGGCATGATGCGCGATCTGGTGCTGGGGCTGGAAGTTGTGCTGCCGGACGGCCGGATCTGGAACGGCCTCAAGAAGCTCCGCAAGGACAATACCGGCTACGACTTGAAGCAGCTCTTCCTCGGCTCCGAGGGCACGCTCGGCATCGTCACGGCGGCGACGCTGAAGCTGTTTCCAAAACCCTCCCAGGTCGAGACGATGTTCCTGGCGGTCTCATCCGCCGAGGCCGCCGTCCGCCTGTTCGCCGCGGCCCGCCGCCAGCTCGCCGACCTGCTCTCCGCCTTCGAGCTGATCTCGGACAAGAGCGTCGCGATGGCGATGACCATGCCTGATATCGTCAATCCGCTGGCGACGTCGTCGCCTTTCTACGTGTTGCTGGAGGCGGCCTCGAGCGGTCCGCTCGATCTCGAGGCGCTGGTCGGCGGGTTCCTCGAATATGCGCTGGAGGAGGGCATGATCCTCGACGGCGTCCGCGCTTCCAGCGCGACGCAGGCACAGAGGATCTGGGCGATCCGCGAGGCGGTGGTCGAGGCGCAGGTCAAGCGCGGCACGCATCTGCGCACCGACGTGTCCGTGCCGATTTCCAGCGTCGCCACCTTCATCGAAGAGGTCGAGGCGGTGCTGGCGGCAACCGTCGGCAACGGCATCGTGCTGACCTATGGCCATATCGGCGACGGCAACATGCATTTCGTCGTCGTGCCGCCGGATGATCTGGCCGGCGAGCCGCGCCGCGCGATGATCGAGGCGAGCGAGACGGCGATCTTCGCGGTGGTCGACCGGTATGAGGGATCGATCAGCGCCGAGCACGGCATCGGCCGCCGAAAGCACCATGCCTTCGCGGACCGGGTTTCGCCGACGCAGCTGGCGCTTCTGCGCACGATCAAGTCGGGCATCGACCCGGCCAATCTGATGAACCCGGGCGCGATCTTCGACTGATCGCGACCGTCGAAAAGACAGGGCTGGCATCAGCCCGTTTCAAGGGAGAGGAAAGACATGAGGCGGATCGGTTTCAAGATGCGGATGAAGCCCGGCTGCGGCGCCGAATACAAGAAGCGCCACGACGAGATCTGGCCGGAGCTCCGCGAGCTGCTCGCCCAGCACGGCGCCCGCGATTACACGATCTTCCTGGACGAAGAGACCAACATCCTGTTCGCGATCAACCACATCGCCGATGGCGCGCGCGCCGACGACTTGAACGCACAGCCGCTGATGCAGAAGTGGTTCGCGCATATGGGCGACATCATGGACACCAATCCCGACGGCACGCCCGTCATGATCCCGCTTCCCGAAGTCTTCCACATGGACTGAAGTTACCCGAATTGAGGTCCCGGCGTCGTTCGGGAGGTTGGAGCTGGCCTGTCGGGCCGGGACCTCGATCGTGACCGGGCTTCGGCCCGGTCACGTGCTTTCGCGATGGATGACGCGGAACGGCATGATCAGCGTTTCCGGCGGGATCACCTCGCCGCCACGCCGCGCCTCGATGGCGCGCAACAGCAACTTGCCCGCCGTTCGGCCGATCTCGACCGCATCGATGGCGACCGTGGTCAGCCGGGGATGGCTGCAGCGCGACACCTCGAAATCGCCGAAGCCAGCGATGGCGATCCGCCCCGGCACCGCCCAGCCGCGGCGGTGGCATTCCATCAGCGCGCCGAAGGCCGATAGGTCCGAGACGCAGATGGCGGCGTCAACCTCCGGCCATTGCGTGACCAGCTGCACGATCGCCTCGGCCCCTTGCGCCATCGAGATCGGCGGACTGCCGAACGAGATGATGCGGGCCTGCGGCAGGCCGAGCTCCGCGATCGCCTGGCTGTAGCCGAGGCGGCGGTCAGCGCCGCGCGTGTCGCGGTTGGTGGTGCCGCCGATGAAGCCGATATTGCGATAGCCCTCTGCGTAGAGATCATGCACCAGGGCGCGGATCGCCGCCGCGTTCGAGAAGCCGACGACATGCTCGACCGGCTTCTCCGGCAGGTCCCAGGTCTCGATCACGGGAATGCCGATGGCGTCGAGCTGGCGCCGGCAGCGGGCGCTGTGCGATCCGCCGGTCAGGATGATCCCCTCCGGCCGCCGCGTCAGCATCGATTCCAGCAGCGTCTCCTCCTTCTCGACGAGATAGTCGGTGTGGCCAAGCAGGAGCTGCAGTCCGCTGCCCTCGATCGCCTCCGTGACGCCGCGCACCGTGTCGGAGAAGTTCGAATTGTTGACGGACGGAATGAGCGTCGCGATGAAGCCGGAGCGCTTCGATGACAGGGTTCCGGCTGTCTGGTCGAGCACATAGCCGAGCTCGTCGATCGCGGTCATGATCCGCCGTCGCGTCTCCTCGGAGATCGGGCTGCCCTTCTTCAGGGCGCGCGACACCGTCATCGTCGAGACGCCGGCGCGCTCGGCGACGTCGGCCATCGTTGGCTGGCTCTTCGGCGTTCTTCCGGGAGGGACGGTCGACATTCTCTCTACCTGATGCCTGGGCGCGCGGGCGCCTCCGGTGAAGTACGAAAAAAGGCCGGTCGTGATCCTGCGAGTTCAAGCCGGAGCGGCGTCGTTACCGCAGTCCGGCGGGGAGTGCCAGAGCTTGTCGTGGGGCGATGGATGCCCCGCGAGACCGTATCCGGCGGCCGCGCGAGGCGGCCGCCGGTCTCAGCGAGCGATCAGTGGACGCCCCAGATCTTCTTGTATTCGTCGCGATAGCCGTTGTCGGGATCGAACACGTTCTTCGGGCCGCCGTCGAAGGCGACGTTATCGGGCGTCACCAGATGGACGCCCGGGACATAGCCGGACCACTTTTCGCCGGCGAAGGCGCGGTTCAGCTCGTCGATCAGCTGCCAGCCCTGCATGGCGAGCGGCTCCGGCACGGTCGCGGCCTGATGGTCTCCGGCGCGGATGCGCTGGTAGGCCGATTCCGAGCCGTCGCCGGCCGAGATGTTCTGCGGGTCGCCGTTACCGGCGATGCCGGCCGCCTGCAGCGCCGGCGGCATGAAGTCGAAATAGAGGTCGTTGATGGCGAGGGAATGGGTCCACTTGGCGCCGTTCTGCTGCAGGAGCGTCGTGGTCAGCTGCGGGATGCGGGTCGAGACGTCGGCGAGCGGCGTGTCCTGGAAGGAGACGACCGTGCAGCCGGCGCACTTCTTGATCCATTCTTCCATCGCGCGGCCCTTGGCGATGGCGATCGCATAGGTCGAGTCGGCGAAGACGACGACGCCGGCCTTGCCGTCGGAATCGGCGACCGCCTTCATCGCCGCGACCTTGGCGACTTCCATCGCGTCGGTGGTGACGTTGGCGAAGATCGGCGTGCCTTCGAGCGGGCCGGGGACGGGGCCGGAGTGCCAGCCGACCATCAGGATGCCTTCCTTGGCAGCGCCTTCGAGGCCGGCCTTCTGCTCGACCGCGTCGCTGCCGCCGACGATGATCGCGTCCGGCTTGAGCGCGATGGCCTGGGAGAGCGCCGTGGCCTGGCCGGAGACGGTGCCCTGGCCGTCGATCTCGCGATAGTCCCAGCCGATGGCGGCGGCTGCTTCCTTGGCGCCCTGCGAAACGCCCAGGATCCCGCCATTGCGCATGTCGCCAGCGACATAGACGATCGTCTTCTTGCCGACGGCCTTCGGGCCGGTGGTCGGGCCGTCCCATTTGTCGGCGCGGCCGGCGGCCTTGGCGACGATGGCCTTCGCCTCGTCGACGATGGCGTCGGCATGCGCCAGCATCGGGATGGCCATCAGCGCGACGGCGCTGGCGGCGGCGAAGAGCAGATTGCGTGACTTCATGAAGGTCCCTCCGAGTTGCGACGGGTTTCTTAAGCGCCCGTCTTTTTGAATGGCTTGCTGCTGGCGCCGCGGCGGCGCTGGGCGTAGCCGGCGATGCCGATGGCGATCAGCAGGGTCACACCGTTGAACATCGGCTCGACCCAGAACGAGCCGCCGAACTGCTGGATGCCGGCGATGCCGACCGCGAGGATCGCGACGCCGGCGAGCGTGCCCCAGACATTGACGCGGCCGGGCTTGATCGTCGTCGAGCCGAGGAAAGCGCCGACCAGCGCCGGCAGCAGATATTCGAGGCCGACGCTGGCCTGGCCGATGCGGAGCTTCGAGGCGAGCAACACGCCGGCGACCGCGGTGAGCGCGCCCGAGGCGATGAAGGCGCCCATTGTGTAGCGCTGGACCGGAATGCCGTTCAGGGCGGCGGCCTTCGGGTTGGCGCCGATGGCGTAGAGATAGCGGCCGACCGGCAGGTGCTCGAGGATCAGCCACATGACGATGGCGAGCGCGATCACGTAGTAACCGGTGATCGGCAGGCCGAAGACCATCGTCCCGTTCAGCGCCAGGAAGCCTTGCGGCAGCTGCGCTACCACCTGGCGGCCGCCCGTATGCCAGAGCGCGATGGCGTAGAGCACGGTGCCGGTGCCGAGCGTGGCGATGAAGCTATCGATGCGGGCGACCTCGACCAGCAGGCCGTTCAAGAGGCCGACGCAGGCGCCGAGGACGATGACGATCAGCACGGCGAAGGGCCAGGGAATGCCGGCCATGGTCTGCAGGCTGATCGCCAGGATGTGCCAGAGCACGATGCCGTAGCCAACCGTCAGGTCGATCTTGCCGGCGGCCATCGGGATCATGGCGGCGAGCGACAGCAGCGCGATGATCGCCTTGTCCGAGATGATCGACCGCACGTTCAGCATGGTCGGGAAGGTCTGCGGCAGGATGAGCGAGAAGAGAACGATCAGCAGGACCAGCAGGATCGGTAGCCCGTAGACCGGAATGCGCCGGCGCAGACGTTCGCCGAACGAAGCGTTTTCCAGTTCGCTGCGGGTCGGTTCCAGCGCATCGGAGCGGACGGAGTTCATGGACATGGGCGAGCTTCCTGGAGCGTTTTCGAGCGAAGTGGGTGCCGGTTCGCGTGAAGAAAACGCGACAAAACGAAGGGTTCTAGGCTGCTTCCGAGGCGGAGGCCGCGGTGATCACGGTTTCGGTGGTGAGGGCGGGACCGGTCAGCTCGGCGATGATCCGGCCCCGGTTGAAGACGAGCGCCCGGTGGCAGATATGGGCGATTTCCTCGAAATCGGTCGAGACGACGACGACGGCGAGGCCCTTTTCCAGCGCCTGCGCGATCAGCCGGTAGATCTCGGCCTTGGCACCGACATCGACGCCGGCGGTCGGGTCCTCGGCGATCAGCAGGCGGCGGTTGGTGGCGAGCCAGCGGCCCACGACCACCTTCTGCTGGTTGCCGCCGGAAAGTCCCTCGATCGGCAAGTCGGGATCGTTGGGGCGTAGGCCGACCGACGCGCCGAGCGCGATCGCCTTGCGGGCCTCGGCGCGCGGCGAAAGATAGGAGAGCAGGCCGCGGCCGATGGCGGCCGGGTTCAAGAAGGCGTTCTCGCGGACGCTTAGCGAGAAGGCCACCGATTCCTCGGTCCGGTCGCGCGCCACCAGTCCGATGCCGGAATTGAGCGCCGCGCGGGGCGAGGAAAGGTCCGGCGCTTCGCCGTCGATCCGGATCGAGCCGCGATGTGGGGCGGCGCCGAACAGGGCGCGGCCGATCTCTTCCTGGCCAGCGCCGCGCAGGCCGACGAGGCCGAGCAGCTCACCCTGGCGGATGTCGAAGCTGACCGGGCCGGCGGAGGGCGTTTCGAGATCCTGGACGGCGACGCGGATTTCGCCCGAGCCGAGCTCGCCCTTCTTGAACAGCTCCAGCGTCGTCGAGCCGACGATCAGGCTGACCAGCTCGTCCGGCGTCGTCTCGGAAACCGGCTTCTCGCCGACCTTGAGCCCGTCGCGCATGACGACGACGCGGTCGGCGATGCGGAAGA
The DNA here is from genome assembly GCF_059699055.1 of Kaistia sp. SLG-1. Taxonomy (NCBI): domain Bacteria; kingdom Pseudomonadati; phylum Pseudomonadota; class Alphaproteobacteria; order Hyphomicrobiales; family Kaistiaceae; genus Kaistia; species Kaistia sp. SLG-1. The sequence goes on along the minus strand of NZ_AP048544.1, from coordinate 4,136,335 downwards.
TCTCGTCGAGCCGGTGCGAGACATAGATCATGCCGACGCCGCGGGCGCGGAGGCGGCGGATCGCCTCGAACAGGCGTTCCACCTCGTCGGCCGGAAGGCTGGCGGTCGGCTCGTCGAGGACGAGGAAATCGCAGTCGACGACGAGCGCGCGGGCGATCGCCACCAGCGACTTTTCGGTACGGCTCAGGCTGTGCACCCGCGTCGTCGGATCGATGTCGCAGCCGACCAGCTCCAGCGCCGTCGCGGCGCGCTGTTCGGTGCTCTTCCAGTCGATCAGCGCGCGGCCGGAGAAACCCTGGGCGAGGCCCATGTTCTCGGCGACCGTCATCCATTCGACGAGACCGAGATCCTGATGGATGAAGGCGACCTTCTGCCGTTCGCCGCGCGCATGGGCTCGGTGGCGGTACGGCTCGCCGCCAATGGTGACATGGCCGCTGTCGGCGCGGAAAATGCCGCCCAGAATCTTGATCAGCGTCGACTTGCCGGCGCCGTTCTCGCCGAGCAGCGCCACGACCTCGCCGCGCGCCACGTCAAAGCTCACGCCCTTCAGCGCTCGCGTGCCGCCAAACGCCTTGGCGACATCGTCGAAGCGGAGGACACCCCCGTCGGCCATGCTTTCATCCTCCCGGATGCGGGCGGCACCGCTATCGTTCCCATCCGGCTCTTTGTCCGGTTATCCTTGTTATCGATAACAAGAAGCGGGGTGTCAAGCGTCGCTGACGAAAGGTTATGGCCGGCGAAGACTTTGAGGCGGAATCGGCAAGGAGGCGCTGAACTTTCATGCCGGGAGAGGAGGGCGGCCTCGCGGGCCGCCTTCCTCTTCGGAAGTTCGCTCAGAGGCTGGCGGTGATGCCGCCGTCGACATAGAGGATGTGGCCGTTGACGAAGCTGGAGGCGTCGGAGGCGAGGAAGATCGCCGCGCCCGCCAGCTCCTGGACGTCGCCCCAGCGGCCGGCCGGCGTGCGGTTGGCGAGCCAGGCCGAGAAGGTCTCGTCGGCGACCAGCGCGGCGTTCAACTCGGTCTTGAAATAGCCGGGGCCGATGCCGTTGACCTGGAGGCCGTAGCGGGCCCAGTCGGTCGCCATGCCCTTGGTCAGCATCTTCACGGCGCCCTTGGTCGCGGTGTAGGGGGCGATGCCGGGCCGCGCCAGTTCGCTCTGCACCGAGCCGACATTGATGATCTTGCCGCGTCCGCGCGGGATCATCCGCCGGCCGACTGCCTGGCCGACCAGGTAGACGCTGTCGATGTTGGTGGCGGTGATCTTGCGCCACGCTTCGAGCGGGAAGTCCTGCAGCGGAGTCCTGTGCTGCATGCCGGCATTGTTGACGAGGATGTCGATCGGCCCGATCTCGGTCTCGATCTTCTCGATGCCGGCGGTCACCGCGTCCGGGTCGGTGACGTCGAAGGCGGCGGTGCTGACGTCATAGCCCTTGGCGGCGAGCGCGGCGCGGGCTTCCTCCAGCTTGGCCGCGTCGCGGGCGTTGAGCACGATGCGGGCTCCGGCCGAGGCTAGCGCGTCGGCGATGGCGAAGCCGATGCCCTTGCTGGCGCCGGTGACGAGGGCCAGTCGCCCGCTGAGATCGAACAGGTTCACGCGATCACTCCCTGAAATCATGCTGTTGGTGATGGGGTGGGCGGATTGGGTATCGATAACATTCGGGTGTCAAGCGGGCGCCTGCCGGTCCCGGCGCTGGCATCCCGCGCCGCCGGCTGTACAAAGGCGGCGTCCGAACCGGACGCGGGCGAGCCATGCAAGGCCGCGACCCGCATTGCGACAGGAAGCTGGGAGTGGGCGTGACAGAAACGATCTATGGCGGCGGATGCCTCTGCGGTTGGATTCGGTATGAGGCGATCGGCCCGGCTGACTATCCGCACACCTGCTCCTGCCGACAGTGCCAGCAGCATACCGGCGCGCTCACGGCGGCCTGGGCGGGGTTTCCGCGCGACAGCGTGCGCTGGACGGGGCCGGGCGGCGCGCCCGCGACCTTCCGCTCGTCGGAGATCACCCGCCGGGCGTTCTGCCCGAAATGCGGCAGCTCGATCGGCGCCCTCGACGACGCGCCAACCATCGAGCTGCTGATCGGCGGGTTCGACGAGCCGGATCAGGCGGCACTGCGGCCGCGGGGGCATTCGTTCGTGGATCGCCGGCCCGGCTGGTGGCATCTCGATACCGGGGCCGTCGAGCCGGAAGCGGACGAGCCGTCGTGATTCCGGGTGGGCGAAGTGACTCGGCTTGCCTTGCCGCCACTTCGTGATATCGATAACAAAAATCGGATCAGGGAGAGACGCCATGCGCGCCGTCGTCATTCATGCCGCCCGTGACCTCCGGGTCGAGGACCGGGAAACCGGCGCCATGGGGCCGGGCGAGGTCACGGTCCGGATCGAGGCGGGCGGCATCTGCGGCTCCGACCTGCACTATTACCAGCATGGCGGCTTCGGTACGGTGAAGCTGCGCGAGCCGATGATCCTCGGCCACGAGGTCGCCGGCACGGTAACCGCGGTCGCGCCGGACGTCACCCGCGTCAAGCCGGGCGACCGTGTCGCCGTCAACCCGTCTCGCCCCTGCCGCGCCTGTCGCTACTGCTACGAGGGCCTGCCGAACCAGTGCCTCAACATGCGCTTCTACGGCAGTGCCATGCCGATGCCGCACATCCAGGGCGCGTTCCGGCAGGAACTCGTCTGCATGGCGATCCAGTGCGAGAAGGGCGACCAGGCCACGGTCGCTGAGCTGGCGATGGCCGAGCCCTTCGCTGTGACGCTGCATGCGCTGTCGCGGGCGCCGTCGCTGCTTGGCAAGCGCGTGCTGGTCACCGGCTGCGGCCCGATCGGCGCGCTCGTCGTTGCCGCTGCCCGTTTCCACGGCGCGGCTGAGATCATCGTCACCGACGTCGTCGACGAGCCGCTCGCCTTTGCCCGCGAATTGGGCGCCGACCGCACCATCAACATCGCGACCGAACCCGAGGCGCTGGCGGCGCTCGGTGTCGACAAGGGCACGGTCGGCGTGATGTTCGAATGCTCGGGCAATGAGCGGGCGCTCCGCTCCGGCCTCGAGGTGGTGCAGCCGCGCGGCACCATCGTGCAGGTCGGCCTCGGTGGCGAGCTGTCGCTGCCGCAGAACGTCGTGGTGGCGAAGGAGATCGCGCTCACCGGTTCGTTCCGCTTCCACGACGAGTTCGCGCTGGCGGTGAAGCTGATCGACGCGCGCAAGGTCGATTTGAGGCCGCTGCTCACCGGCAGCTTCGGCATCGAGGACGCGGTGGAAGCGTTCGAAACGGCGGGTGATCGCAAGCGCGCCATGAAGGTCCAGCTCGCCTTCTGACCGCCCGTCAGCGGCGATTTCGCCGGGGCGGGGAGGGCTCGGGCTCGTCCCAATCCTCCTCGTCGTCGTCATGTTCGGGATGCCGATGGTGTTCGCGATCCGTCGGGTGGTCGACGTCGTCGTCCGTCTCGTCTTCGTCCTCTTCCTCGAACGCTTCGTCCTCCTCCTCCTCGTCCGGCTCAGGGGCCGGGCGGGGGCGACGGGACATGTAGCGCAGGATGCAGGCATTGATCGCCACGGCGAGGACGAGCAGCAGGAAGTTCAGGTAGGCGCTGGAGCTGTCGATCCACCAGGTGAGCAGCACGCTCCATGGCAGGCCGAGAACCAGCGGCAGCAGGGCGGCCAGCGGGTTGGTCGCGACGACGCCGATCGCGCTCAGGGGAACCAGCAGGATCGCGAAGGCGGCCCAGGCGACATAGATCAGAAAGAGGAGGCGAAGAACGCGCCAGCGCATTGTTGTCCGGTGAAAACGTGTGTCGGGGCTTGGCCATCCGGCGCCGCAATGGCGGCCGCGCCTAGGCTCCGCCTGATCTCATCTTATCCGCCCAGGCTTTCCAGAGTCTTGCCTGTGTCGGGAGCGGGGGACGGGGCATCGGGGCGGATTTTTCTGCGGCCTGCCTATTTTCTGGATTGCGATGCCTCGTTTTTCATCACGGCTTCGCTTAGAAGTGCGGGCCCGCACGAATGCGATGCCCGAACCCCCGGCCCTGCAGCATGCCTCGTCGCCTCCAACATTTCGTCACCCGCCATGAAGTGCGGACCGGCAGTTTCCTGTCGCACCTGAAGTCGGGGCTTGGCGGCGCGCTTGGCATCGGCGCGGTCGGCGCGCTCGCCGTGACGACGCACCAGCCCTTCCTGCTGGCGCCGTTCGGCGCCTCGGCCGTGCTGCTCTTCGGCCATCCGGCCAGCCCGCTGGCGCAGCCGGCCAACGTGATCGGCGGCTATTTCGTCGCGACGCTGGTGACGCTCCTGGTGCTGATGCTGTTTCCCGGCGCCTGGGTCGCGGCGGCGGTCGGCGTCGGCCTCGTCATCGCGCTGATGTCGATGCTCCGCATCACACATCCGCCGGCGGGCGCGATCCCGATCCTCGCCGCCACCTCGACCATTCAGGGCGGCACGCTGTTCGGTGTCGTGCTCGGTGGCAGCATCGGCCTCGTCGGCGTCGCCTCGCTGCATCACTGGCTGCCGCCAAGGCACGAATATCCGAAGCGCCCGCCGGCCAAGGATATCGCCGCGCCCTGAAATTTGGGTGTGCTGTTGCATAAATCCCGCCGAAACGCCGACTTCCTCGGCTATGATCGGCGCCATGCAGAACATTATTTCCGTCGCGAATCTCTCGAAAGTCTATGCGTCAGGCTTCGAGGCGCTGAAAGGCGTGACGCTCGACATCCGTCGGGGCGAGATCTTTGCGCTGCTCGGGCCGAACGGCGCCGGCAAGACCACCCTGATCAGCATCATCTGCGGCCTCGTCAATCCGTCGACCGGCCGCGTCACGGCTGACGGCCATGACGTCGTCACCGACTATCGCGCCGCCCGCGCGCAGATCGGCCTGGTGCCGCAGGAGCTGACGACGGACGCCTTCGAGACCGTCTGGGCGACCGTCAGCTTCAGCCGGGGGCTGTTCGGCAAGCCCGCCAATCCGGCTCATATCGAGAAGATCCTGCGGGACCTTTCGCTCTGGGACAAGAAGGATTCGAAGCTCCGGACGCTCTCCGGCGGCATGAAGCGGCGCGTGATGATCGCCAAGGCGTTGTCACACGAGCCGCAGATCCTGTTCCTCGACGAGCCGACCGCCGGCGTTGACGTCGAGCTCCGGCGCGACATGTGGGAGGTGGTGCGGCAGCTCCGGGCGAGCGGCGTCACCATCATCCTGACGACGCACTATATCGAGGAAGCCGAGGAGATGGCCGACCGCATCGGCGTCATCCATCGGGGGCGGATCATCCTGGTCGAGGAAAAGGCCGAGCTGATGCGCAAGCTCGGCAAGAAGCAGCTGACGCTGCAACTGCAGGAGCCGCTGGCGAATGTGCCGGACGGGCTCGACGCCTATGGTCTGCAGCTCGGCGACGAAGGCAACGAGCTGATCTACAGCTACGACGCTGACGCCGAGCAGAAGGGTATCGCCGACGTTCTTCGCGCGCTCGGCGCCGCGGGGATCCATTACAAGGATCTGCAGACGAGCCAGCGCTCGCTCGAGGAGATCTTCGTCAGCCTGGTGAGTGAGCGTTCATGAATTTCTACGCGATCCGCGCGATCTATCTCTTCGAGATGGCGCGAACCGGCCGCACGCTGCTGCAGAGCATCGTCGCGCCGGTGCTTTCCACCTCGCTCTACTTCATCGTCTTCGGCGCGGCGATCGGTTCGCACATGAAGGCGATCGACGGCATCGGCTACGGCTCGTTCATCGTGCCCGGCCTGATCATGCTGACGCTTCTGACACAGAGCATCTCCAACGCCTCCTTCGCGATCTACTTCCCGAAATTCGTCGGCACGGTCTACGAGGTGCTGTCGGCGCCGATCTCGCCTTTCGAGATCGTCATCGGCTATGTCGGCGCGGCGGCGACGAAGTCGATCCTGCTCGCCCTGATCATCCTGGCGACGGCCGGCCTGTTCGTGCCGCTCGAGATTCAGCATCCGTTCTGGATGCTGCTGTTCCTCGTGCTGACGGCCGTCACCTTCAGCCTGTTCGGCTTCATTATCGGCATCTGGGCGGACGGCTTCGAGAAATTGCAGCTGGTGCCGCTGCTGATCGTCACGCCGCTGACCTTCCTCGGCGGCAGTTTCTATTCGATCTCGATGCTGCCGCCGGTCTGGCAGACCGTCGCGCTGTTTAATCCGGTTGTCTACCTGGTCTCGGGCTTCCGCTGGAGCTTCTTCGGCACGGCCGACGTGAACGTCGCCGTCAGCCTGACGATGACGCTGGCGTTTCTGGTCGCCTGCCTCGCCATCGTCACCTGGATCTTCCGGACGGGCTATCGCCTGAAGAGCTGAATGCTCGACATGGGCTTGTCCGTCCGCCCGTGCGGCTGTCAGGCCGTATCGGCGGTGGCGGGCGCGAGTTCGCCCGGCATGAACAGCGAGATCGGGCGCAGCTCGTAGGCGCCGCCGGGATTAGCCTCCGTCAGATCGCGCGCCACCTGCAGCGCCTCGTCGCGGTCGTCGACGTCGACGACGTAGAAGCCGAGCAGCTGCTCCTTGATCTCGGCGAACGGTCCGTCGATCACCCGGCCCTGGTCCTTGAGCAGGGTCGTGGCGGTTCGGGTCGGGTGCAGCCGCGCCGTCGGGCCGAGCTTGCCCTGGCGCGCCAGCTTCTCATGCACCTTGTGCAGCCGCGCCATGACGGCGTCGTCCTCTTCCTTCGACCAGGCAGTGACCACTGCCTCCGAGTGATAACAGATGATGGCGTAGAGCATGGGGGGCCTCCTTACCTAACGTCGACTATGCCTCGCCATCGCGGCGGCTGCCGCTAAAAAACGCGTGGTTGGGAGAAAAATCCGGGCGCAAGTCGGGCGGTGGCGGCCATTGTCGCGAAAAAGTCGAACTGGGTCAGTCTTCTAGGCTAGACGTTCGGCCCGTCCGGCCCGCCACAAGCCCCGCACAGGATTCCCGGCAAGTGGAAACCATTTCGATCGTTCTCGTGCTGCTGCTCGCCGTCGTGGTGAGCGGTTTCATCGCCCGCATGCTGCCGCTGGGCATTCCCCGTCCGCTCCTGCAGATCGCGCTCGGCGGCGCCATCGGGCTGATCGCCGACTTCCGGGTGACGCTCGATCCCGACATTTTCTTCCTGCTGTTCCTGCCGCCGCTGCTGTTCCTCGATGGCTGGCGGACGCCGAAGGAGGAGCTGATCCGGGACCGCAGGGCGATCCTGGCGCTCGCGCTCGGGCTTGTCGTCTTCACCGTGCTCGGCGTCGGGCTGTTCATCAACTATCTCATTCCGGCGATGCCGCTCGCGGTCGCCTTCGCGCTCGCGGCGGTGATTTCGCCCACCGATCCGATCGCCGTCTCCGCCATCGCCGCCCGCGTGCGGATCCCGAAGCGGATGATGCATATCCTCGAAGGCGAGGCGCTCCTGAACGATGCGTCCGGCCTCGTCTGCCTCCGCTTCGCCGTCGCCGCCGCGCTCACCGGCACCTTCTCGCTCTCGGAAGCGATGCTGGATTTCGTCTGGGTGGCGTTCGGCGGCGTCCTGATCGGATATGTCGTCACCTGGATCATCAATACCGGCAAGAGCTGGATCGCCGATCACTATGGCGAGGAGACCGGCTCGCAGATCCTGATCAGCGTGCTGACCCCCTTCGCCGCCTATCTTTCGGCGGAGCATCTGCAGTGCTCCGGCATCCTGGCGGCGGTCGCCGCCGGCGTGACCATGAGCTTCAGCGAGGCGTCCGGCCACGCTTTGGCGACCACGCGGGTCCGTCGCAACAACGTCTGGGACATGATCCAGTTCGCCGCCAACGGCATCATCTTCGTGATCCTCGGCGAGCAGCTGCCGGCCATTCTCCACAGCGCCGCCGAGACGGTGCGCGTCACCGGCCATCACGCGCCGGGCTGGCTGCTGATCTATGTGCTCGCCATCAACCTGTCGCTGGCGATACTGCGCTTCGTCTGGGTCTGGGTGTCGCTGAATTTCAGCCTCTACCGCGCGCGTCGCCGTGGCGAAACCGTCCGGCGGCCGAGCTGGCGGCTGCTGGCGGCGATGTCGCTTGCCGGCGTGCGCGGCGCGATCACGCTCGCCGGCGTCCTGACCCTGCCGCTGTTCCTCTACGACGGAACGCCGTTCCCCGCCCGCGATCTCGCCATCTTCCTCGCCATGGGCGTGATCATCCTGTCGCTCATCGCCGCCAGCATCGGCCTGCCGCTCCTTCTGCGCGGTCTCGACCTGCCGGAGGCCTCGCCCCTGCTCGCGGAGCAGAAGGCCCGGATCGCGGCGGCCGAGGCGGCGATCGCCGAGATCGAGCGGGTTCAGCACGAACTCGCGGGTGGCAGGCCCGACGCCGACATCTTCGTGGCGGCGGCGGCGCGGCTCATGGATGCCTACCGGGCCCGGATCGACGCCGGCTCGCGCGCCGACGAGGAGGCGGCGCTGGCGCGGCAGATCGATGCGATCGAGACGCGGATGCGCATCGCGGCGCTTCAGGCCGAGCGGACGACGGTGTTCAAGCTGCTGCGCGGCCGCAAGATCGGCAGCGAGACCGCCCGCAAGCTGGTGCGCGAGCTCGACCTGATGGAAGCGCGCTACGAGGGGTGAGAGGCCCGGCCGTCGACGCGACTCCGGAGGGCGAGCGTACGGAGGGTCTGCGGCATTGGCCGCCATCGCTTCCTGGCTAGGCTCCGACAACCGTCCCACCCTCCGCCGTCATCCCGGGCTTGACCCGGGATCCATTTCCGCCGGGTTGCCAGCCGCGCGAAACTCCCGATGGCGCGGCTGTCTGGATCCCCGCCTTCGCGGGGATGACGGCGAGCCGGTCAAGGCCCCCCGAACGCCTTGACGCGGATGCGGCAAGCGCCCAGAATTGTTAGATCGTTTAACGATTTACCGATGTGGATGTCGCGATTGGAAGGCAGTCTTGTATCTTGAGTTTACAAGTCCATCAGCGATCGCGGCGTGCGTCGGTCAAGCGCCTGCGGGCCTCGACGAGATGGAACTTCATGTAGAGCGCGGCCTGGTCCGCCTGCTGGCGGGCGATGGCGTCGACGATGTTGCGATGCTCCGAGAGCAGGGCACGGCGCCGTTCCTCGGAGCCGACCCGCGTCATGCTGAGCGCGCTGCGCATCCAGTCCTCGATCCGGCCCTTCAGGCTTTCGAGCACGGCCGGGAACACCTCGTTGCCGGTCGCCTCGGCGATGGCGAGGTGGAAGGCGAAATCCTCCTCGAGACCGGCGGCGCCGGAATGCAGCGCGGCCTCGAACGCGGCCTGCCGGGCTTCGATCTCGGCGAGCTGCGCGATTGTACGGCGCTCGGCGGCGAGATGGGCGCATTCCGTCTCGATGGCGATCCGCACCTCGGTGACGCGCAGCACGCTCGCGACCTGCTGCGGCGGCGTCGTCGCCAGCAGGCCGCCGGGCGGCTTGTGCGAGACGAAGGTGCCGGCGCCCTGGCGCGCGATGACGAGGCCGTCGACCTGCAGCCGTTGCAGCGCCTCGCGCACGACGGGCCGCGAGACCTCGAAGGCCTTGCAGATGTCGTTCTCCGACGGCAGCCTGTCGCCGGGCGCGAAAATGCCCGAGACGATCTGTTCGAGGATCTGGCCGTAGAGGATGTCGGAGAGCTTTTCGCGGCGCGCCGGCTTCAGTTGCAGATCGACCATGCGCCTCTCGCTTTCCTCGCCGCCCGACTCACTTGTCGGCAGCGTAACCCCGGACGGCCGGATTTTCGAATGCTCCCGCCGTTTCTGAAGGATCGACCTTGATGACATCGTCCGGAAACAGGCCCGCGCGCCGCTCGATCGCCTCGCTTCGCAGCCAGCGCTGGTTCGGCGCTTCCGATCTCCGCTCCTTCGGCCATCGCTCGCGCACGCTGCAGATGGGCTATGCCTATGAGGAGTTCATGGGCAAGCCGGTCGTCGGCATCATCAATACCTGGTCCGACATCAATCCCTGCCACGCGCATTTCCGCCATCGCGTCGAGGAGGTGAAGCGCGGCGTCTGGCAGGCGGGCGGCTTCCCGATCGAATTGCCGGCGATGTCCTTGGCCGAGAACTTCGTCAAGCCGACGACCATGCTCTACCGCAACTTCCTCGCCATGGAGGTCGAGGAGCTGATCCGCTCGCATCCGGTCGATGGCGTCGTGCTGCTCGGCGGCTGCGACAAGACCACGCCGGCGACGATCATGGGCGCGATCTCGATGGACCTGCCGACGATCTTCCTGCCGGCCGGGCCGATGCTGCGCGGCAACTATGCCGGCAAGGTGCTCGGCTCCGGCTCCGACGTCTGGAAATACTGGGCGGAGAAGGAGGCGGGCCGGATCGGCGACGAGGAATGGCGCGCCATGGAATCCGGCATCGCGCGTTCCTTCGGCACCTGCATGACGATGGGCACCGCCTCGACCATGACGTCGCTCGCCGAGACGCTCGGCCTGTCGCTGCCGGGCGCCTCGTCGATCCCCGCGCCCGATTCCGCCCATTCGCGCATGGCGGCGGAATGCGGCCGCCATATCATCGAGATGATCTTCGACGATTTGAAGCCGAGCGACATCCTGACCGCGGCCTCGTTCGAGAACGCGCTCGTCGTGCACATGGCGCTCGCCGGCTCGACCAACGCGATGGTGCATCTGATCGCCATGGCGGGGCGGGCGGGCATTCCGCTGACGCTGGAGGATTTCGACCGCGTCGCGCGCGACATTCCGGTGCTCGCCAATCTGCGCCCGACCGGCGAATGGCTGATGGAGGATTTCTACTATGCCGGCGGCCTGCCCGCGCTCTGGTCGGAACTGCGCGACCATCTCGATCTCTCCGCGCGCACCGTCCGGGGCACGTTGGCCGACGCGGTCGAGGCGGCGCGCAACTACAACACCGACGTCATCCGCCCGTTCGATCATCCGGTTTCGGCCGAGGTCGGCACGGCGATCCTCACCGGCAACCTGGCGCCGGACGGCTGCGTGATGAAACCTTCGGCGGCGGAGCCGCGCCTCTTGAGGCATACCGGCCCGGCGCTGGTCTTCCGCGACTACAACGAGATGTCGGCGATGGTCGATCGCGACGATCTCGACGTCACGGCCGACACGGTGCTGGTGCTGCAGAACGCCGGTCCCGTCGGCGGGCCCGGCATGCCGGAATGGGGCATGCTGCCGATCCCGAAAAAGCTCCTGAGAGAGGGCGTGCGCGACATGCTGCGCATTTCCGACGCGCGCATGAGCGGCACCAGCTATGGCGCCTGCATCCTGCACGTCTCGCCGGAATCGCATATCGGCGGCCCGCTCGCCGCCGTCCAGACGGGCGATCTCATCTCCGTCGACGTCGAGGCGCGGACGATCCATCTGCATGTCGACGACGCCGAGATCGCCCGTCGCCTCGCCGTGTTCCGGCCGCCGGCGCGCGACTATCCGCGCGGCTACAACAAGCTGTTCGCCGCCCACATCCGCCAGGCCCATCTCGGCTGCGATTTCGACTTTTTGGAGGGCACGGAAAAGTTGCCGGAGCCGGAGATCCACTAGAAGAGACGGATGTCCATTCTGAACCAGCGCCACCAGAACTCGCCGTAGAACAGGATCCAGAAGACCGCGAGCAGGATCAGGCGGCCGCGGAGCGCAAGGCGGGGCCGCAGGCCCGCGCTGATGCCGGCGACGACGCTCACCGCGACGACGAAGCGCGAGAGGCGGATCGGGATGGTGGCGCCGAAGAAGAACAGGGCGGACAGGCCTTCCTTGCCGGCGGCGACCGCATAGACCTTGTAGGGAACGCCGGTGACCGAACCCTTCAGCATGGCGAGCGGCCAGTTGGCCTCGTCCATGCCCGCCATGCCCCGGGCTATCATGCTCTCAGAGACGAAGGGAACGGTGCGCAGCAGCGCCGTTGCATAAGCGGGGTCGAGGATGCCGAGGCGCCACATCGTGAACCCGCCGCAGGCGGCGCCGATCGCGGCGGCGAGGCTCGCCGCAAGCGCCGTGCGCAGGCCGTAGGCGACGGCGACGAAGGTCAGCAGGACGTCGGCGACGACAAAGAAATAGCTCGCCTCGGCCGCGCCCCAGAGAAAGGCGACGAGCAGGATCGCCAGCAGCGTGCTGGCGTCGGTCGCCGGGCGCGACGGGTTGCTCACACCCATCCTGTGACGTCGGCCATGTGGAACACCTCCAGCCCGCCGTCCCAGATCATCTTGAACGCGACGTAGGCGATGACGGCGAGGCCGACATAGGCGATCCAGGGCAGGCGCTTCAGCAGCCTGGCCACCACATTGGCGGCGACGCCCATCAACGCGACCGACAGGACAAGCCCGACGACCAGGACCCAGGTGTGCTCGCGCGCCGTGCCGGCGACGGCAAGCACGTTGTCGAGCGACATCGAGACGTCGGCGATGATGATCTGGGTGATCGCCTGCTTGAAGGTCTTGCCGCCCGTATGGCTGGCGTTCTCGATCGCCTCGGCGGCGGCCGCCGCCTCGGCTTCGTGGTCGGTTCGGATTTCGCGCCAGAGTTTCCAGCAGACCCAGAGCAGCAGGATGCCGCCGGCGAGCGTCAGGCCGATGATGCCGAGCAGCTTGGTGGCGAAGAGCGCGAAGATGATGCGCAGGATCGCGGCGGCGGCAATGCCGACGAGGATCGCCTTGCTGCGGATCTCCTTCGGCAGGCCGGCGGCCGCCATGCCGACGACGATGGCGTTGTCGCCCGCCAGCACGAGGTCGATCAGCACGACGGTGGCCAGCGCGACCAGTTCGGCAGCAACAAATTCCATGGGAAATGGAGCCTCGGCGGGAAGGAATAGCCTGACACCCATCTGGGGCAGCTGGCGCGACTTGTCCAGTGCAACTCGCGCCCGGCAGGGCTGCCATGCACCTTGCGACAGCCTCGGCGGGGGACTCATCGGCAGTCGTGCTGGGCACATTTGCGCGATGGCGGGGGCAGGGGGGCGCGCTCGGGCAGCGCCCCGATTGGAGTGGGCTGCGCTCGGCTCCGGGCGGCCGGCGGCAGGGCAGGGGACAGTCCCGCGCCGGCGCGTCGACCCGCTATTGACGGCTTCAAGAAACGTCTCTACGGTTTTGTTAAACGTTTAACACGAAGGTTGGAGAGCCCGTTGTCTGCTGCCCAGTTCGATTTGGAAGCCCTGAAGAAAGTTCTGTATTCGGCCGTTCTGTCCGACGTTCTCGATGATTTCGGCCTGACGCATCAGGCGATGCTGCCCTTCGTGCGGCCGCTGGACGAAAGCCTGACGATGATCGGCTATGCGCGGACCGGCCTGTTCATGAACACCTATTCGGTGCGCGAGGACGAGAACCCCTACGAGGTCGAGATCGCGCTGATCGACGACCTCAAGCCGAACGACATCGCCGTGCTCGGCTGCGACGGCCCGACGACGCGGATCGCGCCCTGGGGCGAACTGCTCACCACCGCGTCGCGCAAGCGGGGCGCCGTCGGCTGCGTGACGGACGGTCTCGTCCGCGACGTCCGCCACATCCGCAATCTCGAATTCCCCGTCTTCCACGGCGGCATCGGCCCGCTCGATTCGCGCGGGCGCGGCAAGATGATGGCGCGCGACCTGCAGATCGAATGCGCCGGCGTCACGGTCGCCTCCGGCGACCTGATCTTCGGCGATGTCGATGGCGTCGTGGTCGTGCCGCAGAAGATCGCCCAGCAGGTGATCCAGGCGGCGCTGAAGAAAGTCACCAGCGAGAACAAGACCCGCGAGGAACTCGAGAACGGCCTGCTGCTCGGCGAGGTCTACGCCAAATACGGCGTCCTCTGAGGCGCAGCCAGCAACGCACCGAATTCCTGCCGGGTCGACGAAGAGAAGCGCCAGAGGCGCCCGCGAGAGATCGCGGGGATATGGCGTCAGAGGCGACCCGGTAGCGATTGAGCCCTTCGTTAGAAGGGATCCTGCCCGAACCACCATCCAGATCAGAACCACCATCCAGATTCATGGGGAACATGATGAAGAGCCAATTCACCCGTCGCGGATTCCTGACCACCGCCGGCGTCGTCGCCATGAGCGCGCCGCTGGTCGCCCGTCCCGCCTTCGCGCAGGAAGCGGGCACCGATCTCCTCGCCGACATCAAGAAGCGCGGTTTCCTGCGCGTCGGCACGTTCAGCATTCCGCCGGAGACCTGGATCGATATCGGCACCGGCGAATGGAAGGGCATCGCCGCCGACTTCACCAAGGCTGTCGGCAAGGAGATCGGCGTCGAGGTCGACCCGGTCGTGCTCGTCCATTCGGCGCTGGCGCCGGCCCTTGATTCCGGCCGTATCGACGTCATCTCGGGCCTCTACAAGACGGCCGAGCGCCAGAAGGTCATGGCCTATGGCACCAAGCCGTTCTGGTACGGCATCGACGTGCTGCTGACCCGCTCGCAGGACGGCATCGAGAACGTCCAGGGCCTCAAGGACAAGGTGATCGGCACCGTGCGCGGCTCGGCGCAGGAGATCGAGGCGCAGGAGCTGCAGAAGCGCTACGGCGTCGCCGACATCCGCAAGTATGATTCCGCCGATCCGATGCTGATGGACCTGAAGGCCGGCCGTCTCGATGCGGCGGTCTGGTGGGGCTACACCTTCGATTACGCGGCGGCGCAGAACCCGGACTACGACTTCAAGGTCGTGGAATATCTGGCGCCGGAATATCTCGGCAGCGAGACGCTTCCCGCCAACTACTACGTCTACTCGAAGAACGGCACCGAGAGCCTGATCAAGGCCTTTGACGACGCGATCGACGCCATCAAGGCGCGCGGCGAGGACAAGGAGATCATGGCGCGCTACGGGCTCACCAACCCGTCCTACCTGACCGGCAAGTTCTAGGACCCGTCATCCGCCGGCAGGCAAATTGTTGCCTGCCGGCGGCGTCCCGCTGCCTCAGGATCCGAATTTCATGAATGATTATCTGCAATTATTGCAAACCTACTTTCCCTATATCGCCAAGGGCGCGATCGTCACGCTCGAGCTGACGGTCTTCTCGCTGATCGGCAGCATTGTCATTGGTCTTCTCGCCACCTTCGCCAAGATGTCGGGCATTCGGCTTCTCGGCTATGTCGCCGGCATCTACATCGAGCTGATCCGCGCGACGCCGGCGTTGTTGCAGCTGTTCATCATCTATTTCGGCCTGACCTCGTTCGGCATCCGGCTGGAGCCGATGGCCGCTGCCATCATCACGCTGTCGCTGGTCGGCGGCGCCTATGCGGCGGAGATTTTTCGCGCCGGCATCGAGGCGGTCGATCGCGGCCAGTTCGAGGCGGCGCGCAGCCTCGGCATGTCGACGCCGCTCGCCATGCGCCGGATCATCCTGCCGCAGGCGGGCGTGATCATCTTGCCGCCCTTCACCAATTTCATCATTTCCATGATCAAGGACACGTCGCTGGCCCTGACCATCTCCGTGCCGGAGATCATGTACCGGTCCTATGATGCGTCGAGCCAGTCCTATCGCAGCATGGCGATCTACTCGATGGCGGCGATCCTCTATCTGGCGATCTGCCTGCCGCTCTCCCGCGTCGCCAAGAGACTCGAACGCAAGAGGGCGGCCCAATGAGCGCACCGATCCTTCATCTCGACGGCCTGCAGATGGCCTTCGGCGCGGTCCAGGTGCTGCGCGGCGTCGATCTGACGGTCCGGGAAGGCGAGAGCGTCGCGATCATCGGGCCGAGCGGCTCCGGCAAGAGCACGCTGCTCCGCTGCCTCAACCGGCTGGAGACGCCGACGGGCGGCAAGGTCACCTTCGAAGGCAAGCCGATCACGGAGAAGTCGAACGTCAACCATCTGCGCATGCGGATGGGCATGGTGTTCCAGCACTTCAACCTGTTCCCGCACATGACGGCGCTCGGCAATGTCATCGAGGCGCCGATCCATGTGCTGAAGATGAGCCGCGCCGACGCCGAGGCGCGCGGGCGCGATCTGCTCGGCAAGGTCGGGCTGCTGGAAAAGGCCGATTTCTATCCGCGCCAGCTTTCCGGCGGCCAGAAGCAGCGCGTCGCCATCGCCCGCTGCCTGGCGATGAACCCGCGCCTGCTGCTCCTCGACGAGATCACTTCGGCGCTCGATCCGGAACTGGTCGGCGAGGTGCTCGACGTCGTGCGCGGCCTGGCCCGCCAGGGCATGACCATGATGCTGGTTACGCACGAGATGCGGTTCGCGCGCGAGGTCGCCGATCGGGTCGTGTTCATGGATGGCGGCGTCGTCGTCGAGGCGGGACCGCCGGAAGAGATCTTCACCCGGCCGAAGAGCCCGCGCCTGCAGAAGTTCCTGAAGGCGGTGCTCGAACAGGTCTCGGAAGCCTGATCCGCGCTGGTGCTCCCGGCGAAAGATCTTCGACCATCGAATTCGGCCATGGCAGCCCCGCCATGGCCGTTTTGTTTGGCCTCAGGCCGTTGCCCCGGGCACGAGGCTGACGGGAAGGGTGTATTCGCGCTTCTCGAACCGTCCGCTTTCGAGCCGCTCAAGCAGCAGCCGGCCGCCGGTCTCGCCCATCTCATAGGCGGGCGAGCGCGCCGTTGTCAGGTCGAGACCCGCATAGTCGTTCGAGGCGAAGGCGTTGAAGCCGGTGACGGCGACGTCGTCCGGCACGCGCGCCGCCCGCCCTTCCAGGATGCGCAGCGCGACGAGGGCGATCTTGTCGTTGGCGCCGACGATCACATCCGGCAGGCCCGATTTGTCGAGATGATCCCCGATCGCCTCGGCAATCGCGGCGGGATTGCTTTCGTCGCAGCGGATGATCTTGGCCGCGACCCCGGCGCGCTTCATCGACTGCCAATAGGCTTCGAGCCGCAGCTCGATGGCCGGCCAGAAGATGTCCGGGATGACGATCAGCACCGATTTCGGATTGCGGGCGAGCACAAGCTGCGACAGCGCCGCCGCGCCGCCGGCGTCGTCCTGGTTGACGAAGCAGGTGTCGGGAACGCCCTCGGCGGCGCGATCCTGGAACACCACCAGCGGATGGCCGAGCTTGCTGAACAGTCTTGTGTTCTGAAGCCGGAGCTGGGCCGAGCCCGACAGCATGATGCAGAGCCCGTCGACGACGTTCTCCTTGACCAGGAAGGAGGTCTCGACCTGCTTCGGCTTGATGCCGTGCAGGAGCAGGCCGAAGCCCCGGTCGCTCAGATAGTTCGAGAGGCCGGCGACCAGATGGGTCGTGAACGGATCGGCGAGGAAGGTCGGCGAGGGGTCGACGATCGCCATGCCGATGATCGAACGACGCAGCGTGCGAAGGCCGCGGCCGGAGCGGTTCGGCCGGTAGCCGAGCTCCTCGATCGAGGCCTGGACCCGCTCCAGCGTCGCTTCCGAGATGCCGTAGCGCACGCCGTTGACCACCTTCGACACGGTCGCGATCGAGACGCCGGCATGGGCCGCGACGGTATGAAGGTTGGGCTTGGCCATGTCTCGTCGTTCTCCGGAAGCCGCGAACCGTTGCGCACGGCCTGTCGGGGGATCCTAGAGGATCGCGCTTCATGGTTAAACGTTTGATACGGCAGTGGAAACCATTGTTTAGCCGGCCCGGTCGGCCGATCGGCCAGCAACCTCGGCGTGTCGAATTGTTACGGAGTGCAGGATGCGACGCCTTTCCGGTTGCACAAAGGCGATCGAGAGGCTTTCATCGGAGCTGAAACGGGGGAATGTGCATGCGCTTGCTGTCTCACCTTTTGAAGCGGTTCGTCCGGAGCGGGCGGCTGACTGTTCTCGATCATTCCGGCACCCGGCATATCTTCGGCTCCGGCGAGAACGGTCCCGACGTGACCATTCGCTTCACCGACAAGGCCGTCGAGCGCGAGATCTTTTTGAATCCCGAGCTGAAGTCGGCCGAGGCCTATATGGACGGGCGGCTCGTCGTCGAGAACGACGGCTCGATCTACGATCTGCTGCTGCTCTTCTCCGTCAACCGCACCGGGCTCGCCGCGCATCCGATCCAGATATCGCTGCGCAAGGCGTGGAAGATGCTGAAGCGCCGGCATCAGGCCAACGTCGTCGGCGTCGCCGCCGACAATGCCCGCTCGCATTACGATCTGCCCGAGGCCTTCTACCGGCTCTGGCTCGACGAGGGCATGAACTATTCCTGCGCCTATTTCAGCCGTCCCGACGAGGATCTGGAGAGCGCGCAGGTCAACAAGCTCCGCCACATCGCCGCCAAGCTGAAGCTGGAGCCCGGCATGACGGTGGCCGAGATCGGCTCGGGCTGGGGCTCGCTCGCGATCTACCTCGCCGTCCATTGCGGCGCCAAGGTCACCGCCATCAACGTCTCGACGGACCAGCTCGCGACCGCGCGGCGACGCGTCGAGGAAGCCGGCGTCGCCGACAAGGTCACGTTCGTCGAGATCGACTATCGCAAGCTCGAGGGCCAGTTCGACCGCGTCGTCTCGGTCGGCATGATGGAGCATGTCGGCGTCGCCCATTTCGAGGATTATTTCCGCACCGTGCGGCGGCTGTTGAAGCCGGGCGGCTTCGCCATGATCCACGCGATCGGCCGCATGTCGCCGCCGGGCTCCACCGCGCCCTTCATCCGCAAGTACATTTTTCCGGGCGGCTATGTGCCGGCGCTCTCCGAAGTCTTCGCGGCGACGGAGCAGGCGGGGCTCTGGGTCGACGACTGCGAGATCTGGCGGCTGCACTATTACTGGACGATCAAGGCCTGGCGCGAGCGCTTCATGGCCGTGCGCGAGCAAGTCGTCGCCATCCAGGGCGAGCGTTTCGCGCGGATGTGGGAGTTCTATCTCGCCGCCGTCGAGCTCGGCTTCCTGCACGGCTCCAACATGGTCTACCAGCTGCTGCTGTCGTCGCAGCGCGACGACGTGCCGGTCATCCGCGACTACATCGTCGACGACGAACGCGCGCTGGCAACGCGGGACAAGGCGGCACTGCCGGCGTAGGCCGGCCCTGCTAGATCCTGCGCAGATGGTTGTCGAACTGCTCGTGGCGGCGGGCGATCGGGGCGAGCTGGCCATGTTCGGTCCGCATGACGCGGCCGTCTCCCGCCGTGGCGAGGAAGGCCTCGCCCTCGGTCGGCGCCACGCCGCAGCCGTCCGGCAGGGCGACGCAATCGCGAAAATCGCCGCTCGCCGCGTCCCAGAAGAACAGCTGGCCGCCGATCGGCGAGGAGGTGGCGATGGTCGAGCCGTCGCGGCTCGCCACGACCGAGCCGATATAGTTTCGCGCGAGCGGCGCGATCGTGTCGGGGAAATTCATCAATTGCGCCTTGCCGTCGCGGCCGATGCGCCCGACCAGCGGCGGCCGCTCGCTGCGCGCGCCTTCCCACTGGCAGCCGAACCAGACATTGCCGCCGCCGTCGAAGGTCATGTGGCGCATGGAGAGGCGGTTCAGAGCCGGATCGAGCACGGCTTCCTCGAGCAGATCGCCGGTCTCGCTGTCGATGCGGACGATCGAGGGGCGCATTTCGGCCAGATTGAGCTTCTGGCGGCCATAGTCCGGATGGGTCTCGATGCCGCCATTGGCGATGACCAGCGTGCGGCCGTCCGGCGCCAGCAGGATCTCGTGCGCGTCGACGCCATGCGTCTCGAACTCGCCGATCCGCGCGGAGGTGCCGCCTGAAACGTCATAGACGCCGATGACGCCGCGCGAGTGCTCGCCGTCGAAATTGTTCTCGGTGGCGTAGAGCAGCTGGCCATCGGCGGAGAAGATGCCGTGGCCGAAGAAATGGTGCCCCTCCGGCGGGGTGATCGTTGCCAGCGGCTCGCAGGAGGCGACGTCGACGAGGACGGCGAAATAGCCGGGGCGGCGGGCGAAGACGGCAACGCGCCGGCGTGCCGGGTCGATCGCGATGTCATGGCCGCGACCGGCGAGCGGCATGCGGCCGACGATGCCGCCCCGCTCGTCGATCAGCATCAGCATGTGCTGGCGCGGGCCGACCCGCACCGAGGAGACGAAGACCTGCCGCTCCGTCGCGCCCCCGGCATCGCCGGCAAAGGGAAGGATCGCGCGGAGCGCGCGGCCGGCGAAGGCCCGGAAGCCGCCTGGTTCAGTCGCCGTCGAGCGCATTGAATCCCGGCGAGATCCCCGCCGCCTCCGCGAAACGGAAGTTGAAGATGTCCTCGATCGTCTTCAGCACGTCGAAGGCGTGCTTCAGGCTGTCATAGGCGGCCGGATCGGCGAAGGCCTCGTTCCAGGGCTTGCCGACGTCGATCGCCTTGCGGAACTCCGTTGACGCCGCCTCGGTCGCGGCGAGCAGCGTCGCGGCGTCGTTCGGCGTCAGGCTGAACACGTCGGAACGCTCCACCAGCGCCTCGATCGCGTCCATGGAGGCGTTGAGATAGGCGAAGCTCTCGCCGGAGCGGACGAAGGCGCCGCGGTTCGGCTTCGCCGTCGCGAAAGACTTGCCGAGCGCCGGCAGCAGGCGCTGGTCGCGCATCTGCTGCAGGCCGGTGACAACAGCCTTCAGGATCTCGACCAGCGGCTCGGTCGCGTCGCGATAGACGATGTTGGCGCCGCCCGGCTTCAGCATCTGTTCGCGCCAGCCGCCGGGCTTCGTCCATTCGGTGACGGCCTCGCCGGCGATGGTGTTCAGATTCTCGGCGATCCTGAGCGCCAATTGGCAGCGATAGGCCGCCGTCTCGGCATCGTCGGAGGCGCCGAACACCAGCGCCTCGAAGGCCGGGAGGCCCTGCACGGCGGCGCTCTTGCGGGCGATCGCGCCTGGCTCGAGCAGGCTGGGGTCGGGCTGGGCGAGGATCTGGCGCAGCTGCCGCGCGCCGGTGCCGTGCGGATCGGGCAGGAAGGAGAAGCGTTCGAGCCTCGCCTTCTCGGCCATCGGACCGAAACGGAGGAAATCGACCCCGGCCCAGGCCTGGAGGACGGCCTCGAAGGCGCTGCGCACGGCCGGATCCGGCGTCGCGCTCGGATTCTTGCAGCTCACCTCCATCGCGGCGACGAGCTTCGCGGTCGCCTTCTGCAATTGCTCGTAGGCGGGGATGAAATAGCCTGTGATCGCCTTGTCGGCGACGATCGCCAGGGCCTCGGGGCTCGGCCCCTGTCGTTCCGGCGCATCGCCGGATTGCGCAAAGGCGCGCTTCGCCGCGATCAGGAGCGGCGAGAGCAGCAGCAGGCGTTTGGTGATCGCGATCATAGCGTTTCCAGATAGGCGATGAGCGCGGCCCGCTCGGCCGCTGCCAGGGCTTCATAGCGCAGTTTTGCCGCCATGGCTTCGCCGCCATGCGCGCGGATCGCCTCATCCAGCGTCCCGGCGCGGGCATCATGCAGGAAGCGGCTGTTATCGCCGGTGCGGAAGGCGAGCGAGACGAGCGGCGGCGTCCGCCATTCGTTCGAGGCGACGCCGGGCTCGCCGACGCCGTCGTCGAGGCCGGGGCCCATGTCGTGCAGCAGCAGGTCGCTATAGAGCGTGACCGGGCTGCCGTCGCGACCGGGGAGGCTCGGCACGTGGCAGGCGGAACAGCCCGCCGAGGCGAACAGCGCTGCGCCGGGCGGCGTCGGCGTGACGGGCGCGGGCGCCGCGAGGCCGGCGAGATAGGCGTTCAGCAGGCGGATCATCTCGGACGAGATTTCCTCGCCGTCGAACTCGGGACTGCGGCCGTTCGGCATGGCGAGGCAGTCGGGCTCGAGCGCGGTGCAGTCGCCATACGGATGCGGCGCGAGCGGGCTCGACATGCCGATGTCGAGCATGAAGGCGTCGGCGGACATCTGGTCAAGGGTCGCCGCGGACGCCTTCCAGCCGAAGCGGCCGACGACGGATTTGCCGCCGACCTCGAGCATGCGCGGCCGGCCCGAGACGCCGTCCGGCTTCGGGGCCGCCGCGTTGGCGAGGATGGCAGCCTCGTCGACCTTCTCGATCAGCCCGATGCCGCGCAGCGACGGCGCCTGGCGCGGGCCGAGGCGCGTCGCCGCGGCGAGATCGCCCCGGCTCGGCGCGAAGATGACGGCGAGCGCGCCGCCCGGATGCTCCGGCAGCGCGTAGGTGACGGTGCCCTCGCTCTTCAGTCCCGAGACGGCGCGCGGCTGGATCTGGCGGCCATAGACCGGATCCGTGACGCCCTTCGCGTCGCCGAGGCGCGTGACGATGCCGCGCTGGGCGAGCGTGCCGTCCGGCATCGCCGTGATCTTGGCCGACAGCGCCTTGCCGGAGTGGCAGCTGGCGCAGCTCTTCTCGTTGAAGAGCGGTCCGAGCCCGTCATTGGCGGCGGTCGAGGAGGGGGCCTGCACCCAGATGCGGTCGAACAGCGCCTTGCCGACGGCGCGGTCGAGCCCGTCGGCGAGCGCCGTCGCCGGCAGCGCCGCGAGCAGGACGAGGGCTGCGAGCGACGGCCGCGTCGGCGCCATCCTCATGCCACCTCGTACCACGCCATCATCCCCGTCTCCTGGTGCTCGATGATGTGGCAATGGAACATCCACTTGCCGGGGTTGTCGGCGACGAAGGCGACTTCCATGCGCTCCTTCGGCTGCAGCAGCACGGTGTCGGCATGATGGGGCGGCAGGTCGCGCCGGTTCGAGCTGAGCACGGTGAAGCTGTGGCCGTGAATGTGGATCGGATGCATGTGCGGCGTGACGTTGCGCAGCTCGAATATATAGGTCTTGCCGCGTTCCAGCCGCGCCATCGGCGGCGGGATCTGGTGCATGTCGCTCGGCCAGGAGGCCTGGTTGATCGCCCAGAGATTGGCTTCCGAGAGGCAGAGCGGGCCGAGGGGCGCGCCGGAATCGGCGAGATCTTGCACCGTCGCTCCCGTCGCCGTCGCCGAGAAGGTGACGGGCATGCGGGTGGCGTTGGCGACATCCGGCGGCGGGATCCGGCCGGAGGCGAGGGGGGCGGGATCGAACGGGCCCTGGCGCCGCGCCGGTCCGCGCGCGACCAGGCGGGCGAGCGGCACGGGCTTCGCCGCGAAATAGTCGACCAGCGTCGCGGTGCCGCCATCGGCCGGCGTGCGGATGACGAGGTCGGCGCGCATCGCCGGCCCCATGCGCCACGAGCGCAGCGGGAAGGGCTGGCAGGCGATGCCGTCGATCGCCACCACGGCGGCTTCCGCCCCCTCGATGCCGATCTCGGTCAGCCGGGTCGGGTCGACATTCAGGATCCGGAGTCGGACATCGGCCGAGGCCGGCAGCTCGATCTCCGGATTGCGGATGCCGTTGACGCTGCGCACCGTGCCGAACGTGCCGGACTTGCCGGCGCCGGCCATGGTCAGGAACGGCAGGAAGCTCGCGCCGTCCTCGCTGATCCGCCAGTCGCGCAGCATCAGCACTTCGTCGGCGTCATAGGGCTCCGGCGCGTCGCCCTCGACGATCAGGACGCCGATCAGGCCGCGACCGATCTGCTCGGCCGAATTGCAGTGCGTATGGAAGAAGAAGGTGCCGGTATCAGGCGGCACGAAGGAATAGTCGTAGCTCTGGCCCGGCTCGACCGGCGGCTGCACCAGATAGGGCACGCCGTCCTGGTCGTTCGGCAGGCGGATGCCGTGCCAGTGGATCGAGACGTGCTCGCCGGGCCGCGTCAGGCCGTTGACGAGATGGGTATCGAGCCGCTGCCCGAGCTTCAGCCGGACGACCGGCGGCTCGGCTTTTTCCGTGAAGGTCCAGAGCGGCAGATTGTGGCCGTCGAAGCAGGGGAGCGACAGCTGACGCTCCGCGGCGTTCAGGACGAGCGGGACGCTCGTCTCGGCGACGGGGAGGGCCGGGGGCGGCAGCGCGCGGGTGAAGGCGGGCGCGCGCACGGGCCGTCCGAACAGGGCCGTGCCCGCGAGAGCGGCGGAGCCGGCAAGGACGCTACGGCGGGAGATCATGGCCTGGAACTCTGAGGATGCGGCCGCGCGAGGCGGCCGCACCGAGGGGGGATCCGCGCTCGTGGCGCGGCAGTTTGCTTGGCCGACTACTTGGTCGAAACGGCCGAAGGATTGTCAAGGCTGTCGGAGCCTTCGATCTTGATCTTCAGACCGAGGGCAGCGACCACGCCCTCGACGGCGCGGGTCTGGGCGACCAGGCCGTCGATGGCGTCCTGGACGATGGCGTTGCCCTTCTCGTTGCCGGCGCCGATCATCTGGTCATAGGCCTCGCCCGCGTCGGACGTGTCCTTCAGGACCTGCATCTTGGCGCTGGTGTTGGCGAGCGCCTCGTCGACGCGCTTGGCGGCGTCGGCGTTCTTGGCAGCCGCGAACTCGCGGATGCTCGGGCCCTCGACGACGCTGCCGTCGGTGCGGGTGTACTTGCCCTGCCAGGCGTTCACCATGCCAACCTGGTCGTAATAGTGGCTGTTGGCGGTGTTGTCCGAGAAGCAGTCATGCTCTTCCTCGGGATCGTGCAGGATCAGGCCGAGCTTCATGCGCTCGCCGGCCAGTTCGCCGTAGGAGAGCGAGCCGATGCCGGTCAGGATGGTGGCGAGGCCGCCCTCGTCGCCCTTCTCGGCGAGCTGCTTGCGCGCTTCGCCTTCCGGCTGCCAGTTGGCGGCCATCTCTTCCAGGTCGGCGATCAGCAGATCGGTCGCGACCTTGAGATAAGTGGCGCGACGATCGCAATTGCCGTTGGTGCAGTTCTTGGTGTCGTAGTCGGTCGCCTTGCGGTCGCCGGCGCCCGGGCCGGTGCCGTTCAGGTCCTGGCCCCAGAGCAGGAATTCGATCGCGTGATAGCCGGTGGCGACATTCGCCTCGACGTCGCCGGCTTCCTGCAGCTTGTGCAGCAGATCGGCGTTGATCACGCTGGCGTCGACCTTGTCCGGGCCGATCTGCAATTCCTTGTTGGCGATGACGTTGGCGGTATAGAGCGGGTTCGAATCCGAGCTGTCGCCATAGGACTTGGCGTCGACATAGTCGATCAGGCCCTCGTCGAGCGGCCAGGCGTTCACGCGACCCTCCCAATCGTCGACGATGGCGTTGCCGAAGCGATAGACCTCGGTCTGCTGGTAGGCCGGGCGCGAGGCCTTCCAGGCGTCGCGGGCGGCGGCCAGCGTCGCGTCGTTCGGGTTGGCGATCAGCGCGTCGATGGCGACGTTCAGCGCCTTGGCGCCGCTGAGCGCGTCCTCATACTTGGCCTGGGCGATGTCGCCATAGTTCTTGAGTACGGCGCTGGCGGCCGGAGCGTCGGCGGCCATGGCCGGCAGCGCGCCCGAAAGGGCCAGCACTGCCGTGGCGGCGAGGAACAGCTTCTTCATCTTCACAATCGTCTCCGGTGTGTGAAATCGTGCGGTGAATTCAGTGGAACAGGCGGCGACACGGGCGGGCGGCGATCTCGCGGATCACCGCGCCCGGCACCGGAATCAGGATCTGGCCGGTTTCCGCCAGCGCCTCGGCGAAGGCGCGGGTGGAGCGGGTGACGTCCGTACGGCCCTCGGGCGGCACCAGTCGGCCCAGCGCATGGCCGAGGCTCTCGTCGTCATGGTTCTGGCAGGCGGAGATCAGCGTCACCGCGAGGCATTCGTCGCGGCAGAGACGCGGGCATTCGAACGGCGACAGGCCGGCCGGGCGGTCCATCCAGTTGCGCAGCGTGGCGACCCAATCGGCCAGCGCCGCCAGCAGCCGCGAACCCTCGGTGGCGCCCAGCTCCTCGGCATAGAGGTTGGCGGCGCGCTCCCAGCAGGTGAAGGAGCCGCGTTCGCAACCCTGCATCCATTGCCGAAGGCCCTCGACGACGAGCTTTTCCGGCGGCCGCTCCAGATAGCGGGACGTCACGGCGCCGGAGGGATCGACAGGAATGCGCGTTGCCATCAGACGGGACCCCCGGTGGATTTTGGCCGGGCGGGCGAGAGGCAATGTCGAGACATCGAGACCATCGTCCACTCCAATCGGCAGCCGGGAAAGCTGCCGTCAAAGCGTCACCGATCGTGGCGCGGTTGGCCGACGTGTGGACCTCTTGCGATGGCAAGTCAAGAATATGTAACAGTCTGAAATTATTCTAATTCCAGTATTGGCAAAGGTTATCGCAGCCAATTCTTCTGTCTCTTCGCAGCAAAGCATGCCGGCCGCAACGTAGCCGTGTGTCGCTCGTCGCGCGGGTCTTCGCGGCCGCTCGCCGGGTGCAAAATGTCGCGGGCGGGAAAATGCGTCCGGGGGCTTGCCTCCGCTGAAATGATATAACATAACATTTAGCAGTCAGCAGTGAGATGGACCCTATGGCACAGGTGAGCGAAGGCGTCGGCGCGACCGTCCGGCCGATTCCGGCTTCGGCCGGTCCGCGGGATCATGGACAAAATCGCCACGACCACGATCATCACGACCATGGCGATCACGATCACGGCCAACATGAGCACGGTCCTGCGCGTCGGTCACTCGCTGTCGCCGCCCCGGCGCGGGGCTATCGCTATTCGATGTTCCTGGCCTCGGCGCTGGAGCGGCTGGTGATCGCCGTCCTGCTGGTCGGGCTGATCTGGGTCGGCATCCTCTGGGCGCTCGCGTGACCTCATGCTGAAGAAGCCCGCACCCGCCGTCCGCGTCGAGAACCTGACGCTTTCCTATCGCCGTCATCCGGCGGTCCATCACGTTTCCGGCGAATTCCGCCCCGGCTCGTTCACCGCGATCGTCGGTCCGAACGGCGCCGGCAAGTCGACCCTGCTCAAGGGCATCGTCGGCCAGATCAAGCCGGATAGCGGCCGCGTCGTCTTTGACGGCGTCGGCCGCCACGATATCGGCTACCTGCCGCAGCAAAGCGCGCTCGACCGCTCGTTTCCGATGCGCGTGCTCGACGTCGCCGCCATGGGCCTCTGGCGCAAGGCCGGCATCTTCTCGTCGATCGGCCGCAAGTCGCTCGGCACCGTCGAGGCGGCGCTGGCGACCGTCGGGCTGACCGGCTTCGAGGACCGCAACATCGACACGCTCTCGGGCGGCCAGTTCCAGCGCGCGCTGTTCGCGCGCCTGCTGCTGCAGGACACACGGCTGATCCTGCTCGACGAACCGTTTACCGCCATCGACGCGCGGACCTGCGAGGATCTGCTCGCCCTGATCGCCGCCTGGCATGCGGAGGGACGCACCGTCGTCACCGTGCTGCACGATATCGAGCTGGTGCGCGAGCGCATTCCCGAGACGCTGCTGCTGGCGCGCGAGACGGTGGCGTGGGGGCCGACGGCGGAGGTCCTGACCGACGCCAATCTGGCCCGCGCCCGCCGCCTGCACGAGGCGTTCGAGGATGATGCCGAACTCTGCGAGATGCCCGCGTGATGAGTTTCTATGACTGGGTCTTCGGGCCGTTCGCCGAATTCGGCTTCATGCGTCGCGCCCTGATGGGTTGCATCGCGCTGTCGATCTCCGGCGCGCCGATCGGTGTCTTTTTGGTGCTGCGCCGCATGAGCCTGATGGGCGACGTGATGGCGCATGCGATCCTGCCCGGTGCTGCGATCGGCTTCCTGCTCTCCGGCTTCTCGCTGTTCGCCATGACGGTCGGCGGCGTCGCGGCGGGGCTGCTGGTGGCGCTGGGCGCCGGGGCCATTGCCCGCACCACGCCGCTGCGCGAAGACGCGAGCTTCGCCGCCTTCTATCTCGTCTCGCTCGGCCTCGGCGTGATGATTGTCTCGATCAAGGGGTCGAATATCGACCTCTTGCATGTGCTGTTCGGCAACGTCCTGGCACTGGACGATCCGGCGCTCTACCTGATCGGCGGCATCGCCACGGTGACGCTGCTGTCGCTCGCGCTGATCTACCGGCTGCTGGTGGCGGAGTGCTTCGATCCGGGGTTCCTGAAAAGCGTCGGCGGCGCCGGCGGCCTCGCGCATTTCCTGTTCCTGGCGCTGGTCGTGCTCAATCTCGTCGGCGGCTTCAACGCGCTCGGCACGCTGATGGTCGTCGGCCTGATCGTGCTGCCGGCCGCCTCCGCCCGCTTCTGGAGCGAAACGGTGCCCGGGCAGATCGCCGTCTCGGCGGTCATCGGCATCGCGTCGTCGCTGATCGGACTGCTGGTTTCCTATCATGGAGAACTGCCGACCTCGCCGGCCATCATCCTGGCGGCCGGCGCGATCCACGCTGCGTCCATACTCGCGGGCCGACATGGCAGCTTTGCCAGCCAGGCCCTGCGGGCGAGGCATCTGAGGGGCTGAATACCCGCTTCCACTGCAGGAGAACTACCCAATGAAGTCATCTGTTTGGCTCATCGCGGCGGCGCTTGCCCTGAGCACGGCGCTGCCGGCCCAGGCGGCCGACAAGATCAAGGTCGTCGCCACCTTCTCCGTCCTCGGCGACCTCGCCAGCGAGATCGGCGGCGACCATGTCGAGGTCCGCACGCTGGTCGGCCCGAATGGCGACGCCCACACCTTCGAGCCGAGCCCGGCCGACGCCAAGGCCATGGGTGGCGCGGCGGTTCTGGTCGAGAACGGCCTCGGCCTCGAAGGCTGGCTCAGCCGGCTGATCAAGGTTTCCGGCTTCAAGGGCGAGGCGGTGATCGCCACCACCGGCGTCAAGCCGATCGCCTGGACCGGCGCGGAAGAGGAGGGCGAAGCCCAGGACGCCGGCGCCGACAAGGCGGAGGCGGGCCATGATCACGACGGCCACGACCATGCCGAGGGCGGCCATTCGCACAGCCTCGATCCGCATGCCTGGCAGAACCCGCTGAACGGCGTGATCTATGTCGAGAACATCGTCGCCGGGCTGACGGCGGCCGATCCCGACCATGCGGCCGAGTACAAGGCGAAGGGCGACAAGCTCGCCGCCGAGCTCAAGGCCGTCGATGCCCGCCTCAAGAAGGAATTCGCCGCCGTCCCCGAGGCGCGGCGCAAGATCGTCACCAGCCATGACGCCTTCGGCTATTTCGCCGCCGCCTATGGCATCCAGTTCATCGCGCCGGAAGGCGTGAGCACGGAGAGCGAGGCCTCGGCCGCCGACGTCGCCAAGATCATCCGCCAGATCAAGGCGGAAAAGATCACGGCGCTGTTCGCCGAGAACATCACCGACCCGCGCCTCCTGAACCAGATCGCGCGCGAGACCGGCGTCAAGATCGGCGGCTCGCTGTTCTCGGACGCGCTGTCGCCGCCGGACGGCCCGGCCCCGACCTATCTGAAGATGTTCGCGAACAACAGCGAGAAGCTGCTCGCCGCAATGAAGGACTAGGGGTTTCGTTTCGACGGGCGCCGGTCATCGGCCGGCGCTCGCTCGTCTGAATGGTCCGAGCCGGCTCAATCGAGGCGCTCGCGTTTCCCCACACTCCGCGTCATCCCTGCGAAAGCAGGGATCCATTCAGCCGAGGCGTTTGCCAAGCGTGGCTCCCCATGCCCCGGCTGCATGGATCCCGGGTCAAGCCCGGGATGACGGCGAGGGCGGGACGTTCGCCCCTCGTCGGCCCGCCCCTCAATAGATGAACGGGATCAGCCGGGCGGTCTTGCGCGAGTAATCGCGATAGGCGCCGCCGAAGGTGTCCAGCATCAGCTTCTCTTCCTTCTGTACGCGGAAGAAATAGAGGATGCCGATGCCGACGAGGCCGGCGAGGCCGACGAACCAGTTCTGCAGCAACAAGGCTTGCGCGATCGCCATCAGCCAGAACGAGACATACATCGGGTGGCGCACATAGTGGTAGACGCCGCCGGTCACCAGCGTGTGCTTGGCGCGGATCTCCAGCGTCGCCGACCAGTTGTGGCCGAGATCCTTGTGGCTGCGATAGAAGAACCAGAGATAGGCGGCGATCGCGACGATGCCGAGCCAGGCTGCGACGGGCGAGAAGGGCAGGTTGGCGCCCCTGGGGAAGCCCATGCCGGTCAGCGCCCAGATCGCCGGGATCAGGCCCACGCCGACCACCGAGATCGCCACCAGCGACTGCTGGCTGGCGCGATCGCGGGAATCGACGATCTGCTGCTTCTTGGCCCGGCGCTGGTGCGGGTAGCGGATGATGAACCAGATCACCAGACCGGCAACCCAACAGATCGTGGCGGCAAATTGCGTCATGTCGTCCTCTCAGGTCTCCGGCAGGTCACGGGCGGGAAAACCCGGCCGCTTGTCGTTCGTATTGGCTGACGATGTCAGCGAAAAGCGGTCGCCCAGGCGAAGCGGACCGCAGCAAATCGAGAAAAAATCATAGAAGTAGCGGCGCGTATTGCCCATGACGAACTGATAATGCACACGGAAAAGACTGTTCCGGATGCGGCTGTAGTCGTCCGGCGCCAGCATCTCGCGGATGCGGACCATCGAGACATGCGGGAACGGCCGCGATCCCGGCTTGGCGAGCCGCATCAGGCGGGCTGGATCGGTCTTGTAGAAATTGACCACGTCGGTCAGCGCCTGGAATTCGATCCACTCGATGCTCGCTTCCGCCTGGACCCGCGCGATCCGCGCCCGGAGCTGCTTGGCCGCCGGGTGCAGGCCGAGCTGCAGGACGCAGGAGCCGACCGTCATGATGGCGACCGGCGCGCCGCGCCGGGCGAGATCCGCATCCCGCGCCAGCGCGCGCTCCAGCGCCTCGAGCGCGAACACGCTGCCCTGGCTGTGGCCGACGATCAGGATCTCGTCAAAGCGGCCGGACTGCGCCGCCTCGACGATTTCGTCGGCGAAACGATCGACGCGCTCCGTCATGTCGGCGCGGCAGCCGCGCATGTATTCGCCCATGAAGGTGCGGGCGTCGAGCAGGTGGCTGACGAACCAGCGGTCGCCGGGGAAGCGCATCAGCCCGGCATAGATGGCGAGGCCGGCGACGATCGCGAGGAGCGGCGCGCTCCTGTGCTGCCAGTGCAGGATTTCGGCGGCGACGAAGGCGGCGACCAGAAGGAACGCGAGCGAAAATATGAACGGCGCGATGAAATAGAGCGCGAAGCGCCACGCCGCGAAGAAGTAGCGAAAGACCGTGCCGGAGACGAGGAAATCGGCCAGCACGCCGAGCGAAAGCGGCACGCGCTGCCAGATCGGCCGGGCGAAATCGCCCTTCACCAGATCGTCCCAGGCGAGCAGGCGGAAATCCGTGCGGCTCGACCAGTCCTCGCCCTTGGAAGCGATCTCGGTCCGCCAGACATGTCCGTCCGCCGCCTTCTCGGGCGGCGATACGCTGGTCTCGACGCCCCAGGTGTCGCGATAATGGCCGATCTCGCGCGCCTGGCGCCGGAAGAATTTTTCCGGCGTTACCGGATCATAGCCGCCGAGATAGAGGACGCAGCGATGCATCGGCCGTTTGGCCGACGCCGCGTCCCCTTCGCCGGGAGCTTTGACCGGTTCGCTTGCGGTCATCGGCGCCCGGCGAGCGCCGCTTCGACGGCGCTTCGGGTCGGCATCGGCGCGACGGCGCCATAGCCTTCCGTCGCGAGGCCGGCCGCCGCGTTGGCGTAGCGGGCGGCGGCGAACGGATCCTGCGAGCGGAGATATTCGGTCAGGAAGGCGCCGTCGAACGTGTCGCCCGCGCCGGTGGCGTCGACCGGCTTCACGGAGATCGCCGGGATCACCAGGCGCTTCTCCGGCGTCGCGACCAGCGCGCCGTCGGCGCCCCGGGTGACGATGACGACCTTCGGGCCGAGGCCGAGATAGAAGTCGGCGATCTTGTCGGGATCCGTCTCGCCGGTCAGCGCCTCGGCGTCGTCGGAGCTCGTCTTCAAGATGTCGGAAAGCGCCGCCGCCGCGTGGATGACGGCGCGGGCGCGGTCGATCGGCCAGAGGCGGAGGCGCAGATTGGTGTCGTAGGAGACGAGCGTGCCGGCTTCCTTCGCCGTGCGAAGCGCCGCGAAGACGAAGTCCGCCGCCTGCGAGGAGATCGCCTGGCTGATGCCCGACGTGTGGATGACCTTGGCGCCGCCAATGTAGTCGGCCGGCAGTTCCTCCGGCAGCAGGCGGCTCGCCGCCGAACCGGCGCGGCGATAGGAGAAGACATGGCCGTCAGGGCCGTGCGTCACGAAATAGATGCCGGTCGGCGCGTTGCCGTCGCGCTTGACCGCGCTGGTGTCGACGCCTTCCTGCTTCCAAAGATCGAGGAAGGATTCGCCGAAATTGTCGGTGCCGACCGCGGTGACGTAGCCGACCGAGGCGCCCTGGCGCGCCGCGGCGATGGCGCAGTTCGAGGTGTCGCCGCCATGCCCGGGCCGGAACACCACATCGCCCTTGGCCTGGTTGAGTTCGAACAGCGGCTCGCCGATGCAGACGATATCGGGGCTCGTGACGGCAGGGCTCGGCATTTCAGGTTCTCCGGACGCGAATGGCGCCCTTCATGGCTGGTCGTGCGTGGCGGTGCAAGAGGACGGGTGCAAGAGGACCGTGCAAGGGCCTGCGGGCGAGAGCGTGGCGGAGAGATGGCAGCTTAGAGTCTTCCGTGGATGGCGTTCTCGAACAGCCGCTCATAATCCGCCGCGACGAGCGGGATCGGGTTGCCGCCATTGGAGGGGTCCAGCTCCGCCATGCGGGCCGCCTCGGGCAGCACCGATTCGTCGACGCCGATTTCCTTGAGCGTGTGCGGAATGGCGAGATCGCGGCGAAGCTGAAGGATCCAGTCGAGGACGGCGTCCGCGTTCTGGCCGGGAAGGTCGAGATACCGCGCCAGCGCCGCCAGCCGGTCGTCGATCGCCGGGCGGTTGAAGGCGAGCACATAGGGCATGACGACGGCGTTGGTGAGGCCGTGATGCGTGCCGCGCAGGCTGGAGCTCGGATGGCTCATCGCATGCATGGCGCCGAGGCCCTTCTGGAAGGCGACGGCACCCATCGACGAGGCGATCAGCATCTGCGCGCGCGCCTCGATGTCATGGCCGTCGGCGACCGCCTTCGGTAGCCAGTCCTTGACCAGCCGCATGCCTTCGAGCGCGATGCCGGCCGACATCGGATGGAAGAACGGGCTGCACCACGCCTCCAGCGAATGCGACAGCGCGTCCATGCCCGTCCAGGCGGTGATCTTCGCCGGCAGGTCGACCGTCAGCTCGGGATCGGCGATCACGACCTTCGGCAGCATAAGGGGATGGAAGATGATCTTCTTGGTGTGGTCGGCCGGGTCGGTGATGACGCCGGCGCGCCCGACCTCGGAGCCGGTGCCGGCCGTCGTCGGCACGGCAACGATCGGGGCGATGCCCTCCGGGTCGGCGCGGGTCCACCAGTCGGCGCGATCCTCGAAGTCGAATACCGGCCGCGTCTGACCCGACATGAAGGCGATGGTCTTGCCGATATCCATGGCCGAGCCGCCGCCGAAGGCGATGACGCCGTCATGGCCGCCCGCCCGATAGACGGCGAGGCCCTCGTCGAGATTGGCGAGCGTCGGATTGCCGTCGACCTTCGAGAACACCGCATGAGGGATGCTGGCGGCGTCGAGGATCGAGAGTGCCTTCTTCACGATCGGCAGCGCGACGAGGCCGGGATCGGTGACGAAAAGCGGCCGCTCGATGCCCGCTATCGCCAGCGCCGCCGGCAGTTCCGCGATGCGGCCGGCGCCGAAGCGGATGGCGGTCGGATAGGACCAGTTGGCGACGAGCGAGGCATAGCGGTCGAGCATCTCGGTGTCCTTTGGTTCACCTCCCTTATTGGGGAGGTCGACGGCGAGGCTAGTGGGAGAAAGCGTTCGGGATTTTGCGGGAAGGGCGCAAACCCTCACCCGGCCCTTGGGCCGGGGAGGGGTGAAGCGCTCAGTCGGTCTTGGTGCGGAGATGAAAACTCTTCGGCCGCGTCAGCTGCTCGTAGCCGACGACGGAGAGGCTGGCGCCGCGTCCCGTCGCCTTGACGCCGGTCCAGGCGAGCGCCGGGTCGACATAGTCGCAGCGGTTCATGAACACGGTGCCGGTGTCGATCCGGTCGCCGATCGCCTCCGCCGCCTCGAGGTCCTCGGTCCAGAGGGCGGCCGTCAGCCCGAATTCGGAATCGTTGATCAGGCGGATCGCCTCGTCATCCGATTTCACCTTCATGATGCCGAAGGCGGGGCCGAAGGTCTCCTCCTTCATGAAGCGCATGGAATGGTCGACGTCGACCAGAACCTGCGGCGCCAGATAGGGCGTGCCGGCCTTCGCTTCCGGGAATCTTGACGCGTCGATCAGCGGCCGCGCGCCGGCGCGAACGGCCTCGTCGACCTGGCCGCGGATAAAGTCGGCGGCGGCAGTGCGCACCACCGGGCCGAGCGTCGTCGCCGGATCCGTCGGGCTGCCGAGCTTGTAGGCGTTGACGGTTGCGACGACGCCCTCGACGAAACGGTCATAGACCGCCTCGTGCACATAGACGCGCTCCATCGCGCAGCAGGACTGGCCGGAATTGAAGAAGCCGCCATCGACGATGTTCTCGACGGCGAAGGCCAGATTGACGTCCGGCCGGACATAGGCCGGATCCTTGCCGCCGAGCTCGAGCGTCGTCGCCGGGAAATTCGGCGCGCCGGCGACCGAGGCCATGATCTTGCGGCCGCCCGAGGTCGAGCCGGTGAAGCCGACCTGGTCGACGAAGCCGGAGCGGATCACCCGGTCGGTCGTCTCGTGCGACATGTTCACATACTGGAACACGTCCTTCGGCAGCGCGGCCTTGGCGAAGGCGCTGGCAAAATGCTCTGCGACCAGCGCCGTCTGGCTCGAATGCTTCATGACGACGGCGTTGCCGGCGAGGATCGCGGGCAGGACGGCGTTGAGCGCCGTCATGTAGGGGAAGTTCCAGGCCGGCAGGTTCAGCGCGACGCCGAGCGGCTCGCGGCGGATGAAGCGGCGGAAGCCCTCCTTCGGGCCGGCATCGATATCGGCGAGCGACTTCTCGGCGATCGCGATCATGTAGCGGGCGCGCTCCTCGAAGCCGCGCATCTCGCCATGGCCGTAGCGGATCGGTCGGCCCATCTGCCAGGCGAGCAGTTCGGCCACCTTGTCCTTCTCCGCCACCATGGCGTCGACGAAGGCCGTGGCGATCGGCAGGCGATCCGCGACGGCGACCTCGCGCCATTCGCGCTGCGCGGCCCTGGCGCGCCGGAGCGCGGCGAGCACCTCGGCTTCCGAGGCCAGCGGCCGCTCGGCATAGACGGAGCCGTCGACGGGGGTGATGATCTGGAGGTTGGCGGTCATGGCGAAATCTTTCAGCAGGCGATGGCCCGGACGTGCCCGGCTTCGGCGTAATCGAGGATGAGGCGGTCTCGCGTCACGATCGTGAGATCGAATTCGCGAGCGGTCGCAATGATGATCCGATCTCCGGGATCGCGGGGTGGCGCGGCGGGCAGGAAGGAGGAGTCGATGAGAACCGTGTGACTCAGCGGGGCAAGCCTTATTCCGTCGAGACCGAGCAAGAGATCGAACCACTTCCTGGGCGAATAGGGCGACGTGAACCGACCCCGCATCGCCAGCAGTCCGATCTCCCACCCTGTGATTGGCGAAACGGAGATGGGTTTGCCGGAACTCTGTTCGTCGTCCATGGCCGCGTTGGCCGCTTGCGAAATCGGCGCGCCACCAACAATCCACAATGCCGCGCATGTATCCAGCAGCAACGCCATTCAGGGCATCTTCCCCCAGTCAGGATGTTCGACAAGCTCGGCCCATTCCGGATCGGCCGGCTCTGTCAGATCCACACCCGGCGCGATCGTGAAAGTCCCCTTCATCGCTCCGAAGAGGGGATGACGCCTCTCTGGCTTTTCTCCGGCTTCGACACCGGAATCGGCGGCGTTCGCGGACGTGGACCGGCGAAAGACGACGGTTTTTCCCTCGACGTCGACTTTTTCCGTTTCGTATCCAGCCATCAGCCATGCCTTCGTCATGACGTTGTTGTCGGGATTATTGCTCCACCACGCGCGGCTTGCCTGAGAGGGAGGGAGCGGAAAGCCAAGTATATCTTCTATTTCTCCGAAGGTTAGTGGAATCACCGGTCGCTTCTTGTCACGCAGATAGTCGGACAATCGATCATATTTGCCCATGACGTCTCTCCTTCGATACGAGACGATATCAGGCACACATGCGCCTCTCAAATCACACACCTGTGTGTGTTCAATAGCGCTCGAAGCCGCGCTGGAGTTCCCAGTCGGTGACGCGGCGGTCGTATTCGAGCTGCTCCCAGCGGGCGGTATGAAGATAGTGTTCGACGACGTCGTCGCCGAGGGCGGCGCGCAGCACCGCGGATCCGTCCAGCGCGTCGATCGCGGCGCGCAGCGTCTTCGGCACGTCCGGCTGGCCGGACGCCACATAGGCGTCGCCGGCATAGGCCGGCGGGAGTTCCAGCTTCTCGTCGATGCCGTGCAGGCCGGCGGCGACGAGCGCGGCAAAGGCGAGATAGGGGTTCAGGTCGGCGCCGCCGATGCGGCACTCCGTGCGGATCGACTTGCCTTCGCCGACGACGCGGAAGCCGGTCGTGCGGTTGTCGACCGACCACACCGCCTTGGTCGGCGCGAAGGTGCCGGCCTGGAAGCGCTTGTAGGAATTGACGTAGGGCGCGAGGAACAAGGTCATCTCGCCGGCGAGCGCCAGATGACCGGCGAGCCAGGATTTCATCGTCGCCGACATGCCGAGCGGGTCGGCGGCATCGGCGAAGAGCGCGCTGCCGGAGTGGTCTCGCAGCGACGAATGGATGTGCGACGATGACCCGGCGAGGTCGTAGCGCCATTTCGCCATGAAGGTGACGGCGCGGTTCTGGAGATGGGCGATCTCTTTGATGCCGTTTTTCATGATCACGTGCCAGTCGGCCATTTCGAGCGCTTCCGAATAGCGCACATTGACCTCTTCCTGGCCCGGGCCCCATTCGCCTTTCGAGTTCTCGATCGGGATGCCGGCGCCGGCCAGACCGTTGCGGATGGCGCGCAGCAGCGGCTCGTTCTTGCTGGTCTGGAGGATTTGATAGTCCTCGATGTTGTCGCCCATCGTCTTCAGGCCGCGCCAGCGCTTGGCCGTCGCGGTCTCGGTCGTCTCGTTGAAGGCGTAGAATTCGAGCTCGGAGGCGAAGAGCGCCTGCATGTCGCGCGTCCCCAGCCGCTTCAATTGCGCCTTCAGGATCGAGCGCGGCGCGTGCGCGAGGTCCTCGCCGTGATGGTCGCAGACATCCGCCAGCATCAGCGCCGTGCCGTCGAGCCAGGGGATGCGGCGGAGCGTCGAGAGGTCGGGCTTCAGGACGAAGTCGCCATAGCCCTTCTGCCAACTCGCCGCCTTGTAGCCGGGCACCGGCTCCATATCGATGTCGACGGTGAGGAGATAGTTGCAGGCATGCGTCTCATGCAGCGCGCTGTCGAGGAAGAAGCGGCCGGTGAAGCGCTTGCCGGTAAGGCGGCCCTGCATGTCCGGAAAGGCGACGATCACCGTATCGATCGTGCCGGCGTCGATCGCCGCTTCGAGCTCCGACAGCGTCCAGTTTCCGGCCATGCTTTTTCCCTGCTGGATTGTTTTCCTGCGATTGCCGCCGAAGGCCGGGCAATTGCCGGCCATCGGGGTTTGTCGTCGTCTTCGGGGATGCAGGCTCGGGAAGGGCGGCAGGCAGCCGGCGGCGAAGCGCCGGGAGCACGATGGCAACCGTCTCGTGATGCACGCTGGGCTCTCCCGACCGGCCGACGGTCCTCCTGCCGGGTGGCAGGCGGCTCTCCCCCGTGACGCGATCGAGGTCAGGTTACAGGAGCAGTGCCGGCGGTCAATCGGCGCTATTCCAGCGCCGCGCGCCAGGCGGCGACATAGGCGCTGACGTCATGCGGCAGCGGCGGCGCCGGTTCCGGATCGGGCTGGCCCGGACCGGCGCCTTCCGGGCCGTTGGCGAGCAGTGCCGCGCCCTCCGTGGTTCCGGTCGCGTCGGCGCGGGCGATCACCGGCCGGCCGACGACGCTCGTCAGCGCCGACAGGAACAGCGCGTTGCGGGTGATCGGCCCCTCGACGACGATCGGACCCGCGGCACCGGTAAGGCTGAGGCAGGTGTCGGCGACGACGGCGCAATAGAGGCTGGCGGCGGCGACCTTTTCGCCCGGCGTCAGCGTCGCCGGATCGTGGCTCCAGCGGCCCCTCTGGAAGGCATAGGGCCCCGTCCCCGGCGCGAAGGAGGGGAGCGCCATGATCTTCTCGCCGAGGATGCGGCCGATCTCGGCGGCGCTCGGCGTGACCTTGGCGTCGTCGGTCAGGAGCGCGAATTCGCGCCCCGCCATGAAGCGGGCCGAGGGCACGGCGCGGTCGAAGGCGTCGACATTGGCGAGGCAGTCGCGCGCCGGGTCGAGGTCGGCGAGCGAGCCGCCGACGGCGAAGAAGATCATCCAGGTGCCGGTCGAGATTACCGAGAAGGGCGGCCGGCGGCGCAGGATATGCGGAAGCAGGCTGGCGTTCGAATCGTGGATGCCGGCGACGACGCGGCAATCGGCCGGCAGCCCGGTCTTCGCCGCGATTTCCGGGCGGATCGTGCCGGCGGTGTCCCAGGGGTGAACGCGTGGGGGCACCATGTCGGACCAGCCCTGGTCGTCGGCAAGCCGCGAGAAGGTGCCGGCCTCCGGGTTCCAGAGATCGGTGTGGCAGCCGAGCATGGTCGGCTCGCTGACCCGGGCGCCGGTCAGCCGCCAGACCCAGTATTGCGGATAGAGCAGGATCGTCGTGGCGCGGCCGAAGGCGGACGGGAAGGTCTCCTGTTGCCAGTAGAGCTGGCGGCCGACATTCAGCCCGCCCGGCAGGTCGGGCGACAGCGTCTCCCAGAAGGCGCCCCGCAGCGGTCGATAGACCTCGGCGATCGAATCCGGCCCGCGGTACTCGTAGTCGAGGATCGGCATGACCAGATCGTCGCCGTCGATCAGCGCCGCCGCGCCGCCATGCGTCGTCGTCGAGATGCAGTCGATCTCGGCCTGGAGCGCGAATTCCCGCAGGCCCTCCAGGATCCACGCCCAGAGCCGCTCGGCATCGAAATGCGGATAGAGGCCTTCGGTCACGACGGCGTTGGTCGTGGTGCGGATGGCGAGGATGGCATGCGTCGCCGCGTCGACCAGCGCCAGCTTGGCGTTGGTCTTGCCGATGTCGAGAACGATGGTTGATTTCGGCATGGTCGGTCCTCGTCAGCTCTCGGAGAGGCGCCGCCAGAGCGCTGCATAGCCGGCGAAGTCGTCGCCGAGCGGCGGCGCCGGGGCGGGATCGGGGTTGGCGGCACGCGGGCGATCCGGCCCGTCTGCGAGGAGTGCCGCGCCTTCCGTGGTGCCGGTCGCATCCGGCCGGCCGATAACGGGTCGATCGACCAGCGCGGCGAGTGCCGAGAGGAAGAGGCCGTTCTTCGCGAACGGTCCCTCGATCAGCACCGGCCCCTCCGATCCCGTCAACCGGAGGCAGGCCTCGGCGACCAGCGCGACATAGAGGCTCGCCGCCGCGGTCCGCTCGGCCGGCGACAGCGCGGCGGGATCGACCGTCCAGCTGCCCGTGCGCCGCCCGAACGGGCCGTTTCCGGGAACGAAGCCCGGCAGCGCCATCACGCGTCCGTCGATCACGGCCCGGATCGCCGCTGCGTCCGGCTCCGCCGCTTCGCCCTCGGTCAGGATCTGGAACTCGCGCCCCGCCATCGACATTGCCGACGGCACCGGCCGCGCGAAGGCGTCGGCATAGGCGAGGCCGCCGCGCGCCGTGTCGAGATGGTCGAGGCTGCCGCCGGCGGCGAAGGTGATCATCCAGGTTCCCGTCGAGATGACGGTGAAGGGCAGGGGGCGGGACAGGATGTGCGGCAAGAGGCTCGCATTCGAATCGTGGATGCCGGCGACGACGCGGCAATCGGCCGGAAGGCCGGTCCGCCGCGCGATTTCCGGCAGGATCGCGCCGACCGTCTCCCAGGCGGCGGCGCGGGGCGGAAAGAGCTTTGTCCACCCCTCCGTCTCGGCGAGGCTCGAATAGTCGCCGGCGCGGCCGTTCCAGAGGTCGCTATGCGCGCCGAACGAGGTGACCTCGCCGACGCGCCGGCCGGAGAGCCGCCAGACCCAGTATTGCGGATAGGGCAGGATCGCCTCGGCCTTCGCGAACGCCTCCGGGAAGCGGCGCGACATCCAGTAGAGCTGCCGTCCGGCATTGAGGCCGCCCGGCATGTCGGGCGACAGGATCTCGGCGAAATCGCCGCGCGCCTTGCGGTATTCGTCGGCGATCTCGTCCGGTCCGGCGAACTCGTAGTCGAGCACCGGCAAAGCGAGATCGTCGCGGCTGAGCACGACGATGGAAGCGCCATGCGTCGTCGTCGCGATGACGCGGATCTCGGCCCGCGTGGAGAAGTCCGCAAGGCCGCCGAGGAACCATTCCCAGATGCCGTCGACGTCGAAATGCGGATAGGGCGGGCCGGGCAGCACGGCGTTCTTCCGCGTCCGTATGTCGAGGACGGCGCGGGTCTCGCGGTCGAGCAAGGCAAGCTTGGCGTTCGACTTGCCGATGTCGAGGACAGCAATGGCTTCCGTCATGCGTTCAGGTCTTCGCGGTGGCGGCGAGCGCTCGCCGGTAGATCTCGGCGTCCCAGGTGACCAGTTCCTGTTCCTGCTCGACGGTCAGATAGTTCAGCGGCGTGCCGGGCGGGATGCGGCCGGTGACGTCGGCGAGCGCCCGGGCGAGCGCGTCGCCGCCGTTCAGGACTTGCCTGTGGATGAGGACGCCCTTGCCGGGCACGGCGATCAGCATCGGGGCGATCGGCGACCGCGCCGCGAGCGCCGCCGGCGTGTCGTCCGCGTCGAGCACGGCGATGCCGCTGCCCAGGAACACGACGTGGTCGGGATAGATCGTGCCCTGGCGGGCGATGGCGAGGCGCTCGGGATCGGTGGCGGTCGCATGCGCCGCCGGATCGGCGGGCAGGCGATAGGGCGAACCCTCGGCCAGGGCTTCGAGCGCCGCTATGTTGGCCGGCGGCGCGGCGCGGACGGGGGATGCCAGCGCCGCCGAGACGCGCTCGATCAGGCGGCCGGCCTCGGTGACGGTCTCCGCCGCGACGATCAGGCCGTGATTGCCGAGGATGACGACATTGGTGCCGGGCTTCGAAACGGCGTCGATCTCGCGCGCCAGCGGCAGGCCGGGCTTCACATAGGGGACATAGGCCCAGGTGACGCCGGCAAGCCCTTCGAGCCGGGCGGCGATCACGGCTTTCGCATCCTGCCGGCCGACCAGAGCGACGGTCTCGACGCAGTGGATGTGCAGCACGGCGTGGAACGGAATGACGGCGTGAACCGAGGTCTCCACGGAGGGGCGAAGGCCGAGCGGGTTTTCTTCGGCGATGACGAAATCGGTCGCCTTGGCGGCGCGCTCGTCGTTTTCAGCGACGGCCGCGAGCAGCGGCTCCAGCGCCACGGGCAGGAAGATCTCGCGGTCCTCGGCCTCGGCGAGCCAGGTGCCGGAGGCCTTCACCCAGAGGATGCCGTCGCGCTTCAGCGAGGTGTTGCCGCCGGCCGCCTGAGTGCGGTGCGGATCGCGCCCGAGCGCGGCGGAGAGCGTCTTCAAGGCGACGAATTCGGGATCATGGGCAGAAATGGACACTATCCGGCTCCGGATGGGCATGCGGTGAACAGGGGCAGAGCATCATCCATCCGAGTGGAATCCGGCTCTTCACCTCTCCCATGGGGAGAGGTCGGACCGTCAGGTCCGGGTGAGGGGGTAGGGAATTCTCCGGATGAGGCCGTAACCCTCACCGGCCGCGCGCGTGCGTGGACCTCTCGCTCCGGGAGATCTTTGCAGCACGCCGATCCCATCATCCTGAGGAGGCCCGAAGGGCCGTCTCGAAGGACGCAGGGTGGTCGTGCAGTTCCTGCCCAGAGGCCGTGCGTCCTTCGAGACGGCTTTCTTCGAAAGCCTCCTCAGGATGATGGAGATCGGGGCCTGCATGACCGTGGCGTTCTGCTCGGGTCTCCATAGGCGCAGAGGAAGAATGGATCCGACTTTCGTCGGGCGCCGAGACGGAACGCGAGGCATGGCGGACCATGCCTCGCGCGCTGGATCCGATCAGAAATCGAAGTCCTTGATGTTTTCCTTGGTGAAGGTGAACGGGGCGCCGAGCAGGATCTCGGAACCGTTGATCACCTGCAGATCGCCGAGCTTGCCGGCCTTGACCGAGGTCGCGCCGGGCTTCAGGTCGCCGTCGGCGGTGGCGCGCAGCACCTGCAGCGCGGCATAGCCGAGATCGACCGGGTTCCAGAGCACGACCGACTTGACGCAGTCCTTCTCGACATACGGCTTCATGGCGTTCGGCGTGGCGAGGCCGATGACGGAGATCTTGCCGCACTTGCCGGCCTGGGTGACGGCCTCGGCAGTTGCCGGGGTCGCGACCGAGGTCATGCCGAAGAGGCCCTTCAGGTCGTCGCCATGCTTGTTGATCAGCGTCGTCGCCTGGTTGAAGGAGAGGACGTTGTCTTCCTGCGCCTCGACGGTCTCGAGCCACTTCATGTTGGGATGGCACTTCGCCTGGTAGGCTTCCATTTCGGCGATCCAGCGCGCCTGGTTCGGCGTGGTGAAGGTCGAGGTGACGATGGCGAACGAGGCGTCCTCGCCGACTTCCTTGGCCATGTTGTCGACCAGGGACTTGGCGATGCCGTTGAACTCGGCCTGGTTGACGAACCACTGGCGGGCGTCGGGCTCGGAATTGGCGTCATAGCCGACGACGTTGATGCCGGCGGCGAGCGCCTTCTTCAGCACGGGCGCGATGGCGACCGGGTCGTTGGCGGCGAACAGGATGCCGTCGACGCCGGACGTGATGTAGTTGTCGATGAACGAGATCTGCTGGTCGATGTTGGCCTGGGTCGGGCCGTCGGTCTTGGCCTCGACATTGCCGAGTTCCTTGGCCGCTTCGGCGATGCCCTTCGAGGTGGCGTTGAAATAGCCGATGCCGATCAGCTTCGGCACGTCGACGACCTTGATCGGCTTGGCCTTGCGGTCCGGCGCATTGGTCGGCACGCCGCCGTCATAGGGCTTGGCCTCGGCCTTGCCCGGGGTGCCGTCGCAGGCGAGCGGGTTGGTCGGCAGGTCGTCGCCGCCCGTCCAGTTCCCTGCAAAGGCGGCGCTGCTGACGCCGAGGCTTAGGCCTAGCGCCAGGGCTACGGTTCTCTTCAACATGGCTCTTCTCCTCCAAAATGACGCCGGGG
Organism: Kaistia sp. SLG-1; assembly: GCF_059699055.1. Taxonomy (NCBI): domain Bacteria; kingdom Pseudomonadati; phylum Pseudomonadota; class Alphaproteobacteria; order Hyphomicrobiales; family Kaistiaceae; genus Kaistia; species Kaistia sp. SLG-1. The sequence goes on along the minus strand of NZ_AP048544.1, from coordinate 4,093,606 downwards.
CCTTTGTTGTTGCGGCGAGACCCCTTCGTCCCCTGATTGATCAGCCGTCGCCTTCGCGGCTGAAGAGATTGCTCGCGACGATCGCGAGGATGAGCACGAGGCCGATGACGACGATGGTGCCGTCGCCCTTGACCCCGGAGAGCGCGAGTCCGTTCTTCAGCGCCTGCATCAGGATCAGGCCGAGAACTGTGCCGATGATGGTGCCCCGTCCGCCGAAGATCGATGTGCCGCCGAGCACCACGGCTGTGATGACGTCGAGCTCCAGGCCGGTGCCCATGTCGGAACGCGTGGTCGAGACGCGCGAGACGAAGATGACGCCGGCGAGGCCTGCGACGAGGCCGGAGGCCGTGTAGATCAGCAGCTTGGTGCGATCGACGCCGATGCCGGAGAAGCGGGCGCCGGTCTCGTTGGCGCCGGTCGCATAGGTGGCGCGGCCGAAGGTGGTGAGCCCGAGGATGACGGCGGCGATGATGACCAGGAGGCCGAGGATCCAGAGCTGGGTCGGCACGCCGAGCACCTCGCCCTGGCCGAGCACGAAGAACCAGTCCGGATAGCCGCGCACCGACCGGGCCTGGCTGATGCCCTCGGCGAGGCCGCGATAGAGCGCGAGCGTCGCCAGCGTCGCGATCAGCGGCGGCACCTTGAAGCGGGTGATGATCAGGCCGTTGACCAGCCCGCCGATGCCGGCGGCGAAGATCGCGAGCACCATGGCGACCGGCAGGGGAATGCCGAGATTGTGCCAGAATACGCCGAGCAGGATCGCCGTCAGGCCGAGGATGGAGCCGACCGAGAGGTCGATGCCGCCGGTGACGATGACGAAGGTCATGGCGAGCGCCACCAGTCCGACCTCGGCCATCAGCCGGCCCTGGTTCAACAGGTTGGCGGTGGTGAAGAAGCGGTCGGACTGGGTCGCCAGCGCGAAGAGCACCAGGACGAGAAGGATCGCGAGGATCGTCTCGTGGCGGAGCAGGGAGCGGAGCGTTGCGGTCATCGGATCGTCACCGGAGCCGGCGTCGCCGCGCCATGTCGGCGAGCACGGTGACGAGGATCAGAAGACCCTGCACGGCGCGCAGCCAATAGGCGGAGACATTGAGGAAGATGAGCGAGGAGGCGATCGCGGCGAACAGGATTGCGGCCAGTGTCGAGCCGATCACCGTGCCGGTGCCGCCGAGGATCGAGACGCCGCCGACGACGGAGGCAGTGATCACGGTCAGCTCCAGATTGGGCGGCACGGTCGACTGGATGACCTGCAATTGCGTGGCGAACAGCACCGCCGCGATGCCGGCGAAGGCGCCGTGGATGGCGAAGACGATGACGGTCGAACGCTCGACCTGGATGCCGGCGACGCGTGCCGCCTCGACATTGCCGCCGATCGCGTAGATCGTCCGGCCGAAGCCGGAATAGCGCATCCAGAACGCCACCAGCGCCGTCAGGATCACCATGAACCAGACCGGCGAGGGGATATCGAACAGGCGGAACTGCGCGATCAGGTAGTCGGCCGGCAGATTGGTGATCCAGGCGCCGGCGGTGACGCTGATCAGTCCGCCCTTGAGGATCGACAGCATGCCGAGGGTGACGACGATCGACGGGATGCGCAGATAGGCGATCAGCGCGCCGACGCCGGCGTTGACGAGGATGCCGATCAGCACCGGCGCGAGCCAGGCGAGCCAGATCGGATAGCCGTTGACGGCGAGCGTGCCGGAGATCGTCGCCAAGACGCCGATCAGCGAGCCGACGGCGACGTCGATGTGGCCGGAGATGATGACCAGCGACATGCCGATCGCGGCGACCGCGATATAGGCGTTGCCGGCGAAGATGTTGGTGATGTTGTTGGCGCCGAGGAAGCGCGGGTTGACGAAGCTGACGACGACGAAGAGCGCGAGGATGGCGCCGAGCAGGATGAATTCCTGGCCATAGGCGGCGATGCGCTTCATCGGATGCATGGCGGGCGCCGGCCGGGCGACGGCGGAGGGCGACGACATCAGGCGACCTCCGCCTGGGCGACGCCGACATCGTTGGCGCTGGTGTGCATCATGGCGGCGCCGACCGCGTCGGGCGTCGCGGCGGCGCGGTCGAACTCGGCGACGATGCGGCCATTGCTCATGACGAGCACGCGGTCGCTCATGCCGAGCACCTCGGGCAACTCGCTGGAGATCATCAGCACGGCGAGGCCCTGGCCGGCGAGACGGCTCATCAGCGCGTGGATCTCGGCCTTGGCGCCGACGTCGATGCCGCGCGTCGGCTCGTCCATGATCAGCACGCGCGGCTCGGTCGCCACCCATTTCGCCAGCACGACCTTCTGCTGGTTGCCGCCGGAGAGCTGGCGCACGAGCTGCTCCGGCCCGCGGGCGCGGATGCCGAAGCGCTGGATCAGCTCCTTCGCCAAATTGGATTCCTTGACGCGGTCGACGATGGTCGCCGTCGAGATGCGGTCGAGCAGGGCGAGCGACAGGTTCTCGCGGATCGTCTGCGGCTTGATCAGGCCCTGCAGGCCGCGATCCTCCGGCACATAGGCGATGCCGAGGTCGCGCGCCTGCTTCGGATCGGAGATGACGATCGGCTTGCCGTCGAGCAGGATCTCGCCCGACGTCGCCGGCGTGATCCCGAAGATGGTGAGCGCGAGCTCGGTGCGGCCCGAGCCGATCAGCCCGGCGATGCCGAGGATCTCGCCGGCCCGCAGCGTGAACGAGACGTCCTCGACCTCGTCGCGATAGCCGACATTGCGCAGCTCCAGCACCGGCGCGCCGATCTGGGTATCGACCTTCGGAAAGAGCTGGTCGACCGGGCGGCCGACCATCATCGACACCAGATCGCCCTCGGTGATCGCGCCGATGTCGTGCGTGCCGACATAGGCGCCGTCGCGCAGCACGGTGACGCGGGTCGCGAGCGCGAAGATCTCCGGCATGCGGTGCGAGACATAGACGATGGCGACGCCGCGATCGCGCAGCCGCCGGACGACGTCCATGAGCCGGCGTGCGTCGGTATCGGACAGCGCCGCCGTCGGCTCGTCCATGATCAGCACGCGCGCGTCCTGCGACAGCGCCTTGGCGATCTCGACGCGCTGGCGGTTGGCGACCGAGAGGCTGCCGACGCGGGCGTCGACGTCGAGGTCGTGGCTGTCGAGATCGTCGAGCAGGCGGCGCGCCTCGTCGCGCATCTTCGTCCAGTCGAGCGCGTTCATCGTCGTGCGCGGCGCGTGGCCGAGGAAGATGTTCTCGGCGACGGAGAGCTCGGGGAAGAGCAGGAGTTCCTGGTAGACGGTGGCGATGCCGGCGGCGCGGGCCTCGCGCGGCGAGGCGAAGCGGACGACCGCGCCGTTGACGCGGATCTCGCCGGTGTCGGGCGTGTGCACGCCGGCCATGACCTTGATCAGCGTCGACTTGCCGGCGCCGTTCTCGCCCATCAGCGCATGGACTTCGCCCGGCCGGACGTCAAACGAGACGTCCTTCAAAGCCTTGACGCCGGCGAACGATTTCGACACCCCCTCCAGGGCCAGAATCGGCTGCATTTCTTGGCGTTTCCCTTGAACGTCCGGCTTTGCCGCCGGTTTTCTTGTTGGCCGGGATTGGCGCGTTCTCTGGTTCGCTAACTCTCCGGTTCGACCTCGACGACGTCGACGATGACGCCGGCGTCGCGCAGCATGTCGCAGGCTTCCTTCGGGGCGGAACTGTCCGTGATCACCCGGTCGAGCTGGGTCAGGGGACAGAGGATCAGGCTGCCGCGCGGCTGGAACTTGGAGCCGTCGACGAGCGCGATCACCTGCTCGGCCTGCTTCAGCATCTTCTGTTCGGCCTTGATCAGGACGGGGTCGCCCTCGATCAGGCCCTGGCGGCGGATGGCGTGCGCGCCGAGGAAGAACCGCGTGGCGTAGAAATGCTCGATCACCGTGTCGTTGGTGTAGGGGCTGACGACCATGCGTTGTTCGCGATGGATGTCGCCGCCCGGCAGCACGACCTGGCAGTCGCCATTGCCGATCAGATAGAGCGCGAGATCGAGCGAATTGGTGAGCACGCGCAGCTTGCGCTCGGCGATGTGCGGCCCGAGGCAGTAGGTCGTGGTGCCGCCGTTGACGATGATGGATTCCCCGACCGCGCAGAGTTCCGCCGCCGCCCGGGCGATGGCGCGCTTGGCGGCGAGGTTCTGCAGGCGCTGCTCCTCGAAGGCCGGCGTCATCAGGCTGCGCATGCCGTTGTTTTCGCCGCCATGCAGCCGCTCGGCGCCGCCGCGCACCTTGCGCAGCTGGCCCTCGTCATTGAGCGCCGTGATGTCGCGCCGGATCGTGGCCTCGGAGGCGCCGGTCAGGCCGACGAGCTGCGCCACCGTGACGACGGGCCGTTCGGCCACCTCGCCGAGGATGATCCTGTGGCGCTCGATTTCGTGCATTCTTTCCTCCGACGGGACTGGATTGTCCAAGCTTTCCGATGATTGTCAATCAGAAACGATCATTCTCGATAATGATGCGTCGCAATACAATCATTTGCGATCATAATGCAGCGCAATATTCGCGGTTTGGTGCTTTGATATGATTGGACTTGATTGACAAGCGCTACGGTCCCTGACAGATCATGATCCACACTTGCGTGGTCCCCGGTCTGACGGTCCGGGTGACGTCCCCCGTGGATGGTTCGCCGATCCGAGGCGCTCGCCTTGCGAAGCGGCGGCCGATCAAGAGCACCGATCATGACAGAATCCGCTTCCTCGCACCTTCTCGACAACCGCTGGGACGAAGCCAAGGCCGCCGGCCTCGGCGAGTCGGAGCTGCTGCTGTATCGTTCGAACCTGCTCGGTTCCGACAAGCGCATCACCAATTTCGGCGGCGGCAACACCTCCGCCAAGGTGACGGAGAAGGATCCGCTGACGGGGCAGGACGCGACCGTGCTCTGGGTCAAGGGTTCGGGCGGCGACGTCGGTTCGATGAAGCTCGACGGTTTCGCCACCCTCTACCAGGACAAGCTCGAAGCGCTGAAGGGCATCTATCGCGGCCTCGCGCATGAGGACGAGATGGTCGGCTACCTGCCGCATTGCACCTTCAACCTCAATCCCCGCGCTGCCTCGATCGACACGCCGCTGCACGCCTATGTGCCCTACAAGCACGTCGACCACATGCATCCCGATGCGATCATCGCCATCGCCGCGTCGGAGAACTCCAAGGAACTGACCCAGCAGATCTATGGCGACACGATCGGCTGGCTGCCCTGGAAGCGGCCCGGTTTCGAGCTCGGCCTGTGGCTGTCGAAATTCGCCACCGAGAACCCGAACGCCAAGGGCGTCGTGCTCGAAAGCCATGGCCTGTTCACCTGGGCCGACACGTCCAAGGAAGCCTATGAGCTGACGCTCGAGATCATCAACAAGGCGATCGCCTGGTTCGCGAGCGAGACCCACGGCAAGGCGATCTTCGGCGGCGCCGTGACGCAGTCGCTCGACGCCGAGAAGCGCCGCGCCGTCGCAGCCAGCCTGATGCCTGAGATCCGCGGCCGCATCGGCAAGCAGGAATCGAAGGTCGGTCATTTCGACGACCAGCCGGCCGTGCTCGAATTCGTCAATTCCGCTCAGCTTCGCGCTTTGGCGGCCCTCGGCACGTCCTGCCCCGATCATTTCCTGCGCACCAAGATCCGTCCGCTGGTCGTCGACTATGATCCGGCCAAGGACAATCTGGACGCCGTGCTGGAAGGCCTCGACGGCGCGCTCGACGCCTATCGCGCCGACTATGCGGCCTATTACGACCGTTGCAAGCATGCCGACAGCCCGGCGATGCGTGATCCCAACGCCGTGGTCTATCTGGTGCCCGGCGTCGGCATGATCACCTTCGCCCGCGACAAGGCCACCGCCCGCATCGCCGGCGAGTTCTACGTCAACGCCATCAACGTGATGCGCGGCGCCTCGACGGTCTCGACCTATGTCGGGCTCCATGAGCAGGAAGCCTTCGACATCGAGTACTGGCTGCTCGAAGAGGCCAAGCTGCAGCGCATGCCGAAGCCGAAGTCGCTCGCCGGCCGGATCGCCTTCATCACCGGCGGCGCCGGCGGCATCGGCTCGGCCACCGCCGTCCGCTACCTGCAGGAAGGCGCGGTCGTCGTGGTCGCCGACATTGACCAGGCGGCGCTCGATACGACCGTCTCCGGCCTCGGCGCCAAGTTCGGCAAGGACAACATCCGCGGCGTCATCGCCAACGTCACCAGCGAGGGCGCGGTCGACAAGGCGTTCCACGACACGCTGATCGAGTATGGCGGCATCGACATCCTCGTCTCCAATGCCGGCATCTCCTCCGCCGCGCCGTTCGAGGAGACGACGCTCGAGACCTGGGACAAGAACATCGCGATCCTCGCGACCGGCTATTTCCTCGTCTCCCGCGCCGCCTACCGCATCATGAAGACGCAGAAGCTCGGCGGCTCGATCGTCTTCATCGCCTCGAAGAACGGCCTCGCGGCCTCCGCCGGCGCCTCGGCCTATTGCACCGCCAAGGCGGCCGAGATCCATCTCGCCCGCTGTCTGGCGCTCGAGGGCGCCCCCTTCGGCATCCGCGTCAACACGATCAATCCCGATGCGGTGCTGCGCGGCTCGAAGATCTGGCAGGGCGAATGGCGCCAGCAGCGCGCCCAGTCGAACAAGGTCGGCGAGGACGATCTCGAGGAGTTCTACCGCAACCGCTCGCTGCTGAAGCGCAGCGTGTTCCCGGAGGACATCGCCGAGGCCGCCTATTTCCTCGCCGCCGATCTCTCGAACAAGTCGACCGGCAACATCATCAATGTCGATGCGGGCAACGTCATCAGCTTTGCCCGCTGAGACCGGCGCCAATTCTACCAGGCCGGCCGTCTGACGCGATCTTCTGCGCTTCCGGTGCTCACGGACCAACGTCCGCTCCGCTCCGGTTCTCGAAGCTCACGCCAGCCGGCTCGGCCTGGCGAATTGTCGGACGGTCCCAGGCGGGAGGAGCCTTGGGGCCATGTCAGAAAACATCAGGTTCGGGGAGGAACCGCGCATGACCGATCTTCCGATTTCCGCAGACTTGCTCGCCGAGCAGAACAAGGCCGGGGATGCGGCGCTCGCCAACGACTATGCCGCGCTCGGCGAGCAGTTCGACCGGCGCGGCCTCGACATCGATGCGATCACGCGCAAGGTCGCGGCCTTCTCCGTCGCCGTGCCGTCCTGGGGCGTCGGCACCGGCGGCACGCGCTTCGCCCGCTTCGCCGGCCCCGGCGAGCCGCGCGGCATCTTCGAGAAGCTCGACGATTGCGCCGTCATCAACCAGCTGACCCGCGCCACGCCCAACGTCTCGCTGCACAACCCCTGGGACAAGGCGGATCCGAAGGCGCTGAAGGCGCATGCCGACGCGCTCGGCCTCGGCTTCGACGCGATGAATTCGAACACCTTCTCCGACGCCCAGGATCAGAAGCTCTCTTATAAATTCGGCTCGCTGTCGCATACCGACGCGGCCGTCCGCCAGCAGGCGATCGAGCACAACATCGAGACGATCGAGATCGGCAAGGTGCTGGGCTCGAAGGCGCTGACGGTCTGGATCGGCGACGGCTCCAACTTCCCCGGCCAGTCGAACTTCACCGGTGCGTTCGAGCGCTATCTCGATGCGATGAAATCCGTCTACCGGGCGCTGCCGGACGATTGGCGCGTCTTCACCGAGCACAAGCTCTATGAGCCGGCTTTCTACTCGACCGTCGTGCAGGACTGGGGCACCAACTACCTGATCGCCCAGGAGCTTGGCCCGAAGGCGTTCTGCCTGGTCGACCTCGGCCACCACGCGCCGAACGTCAACATCGAGATGATCGTCGCGCGGCTGATCCAGTTCGGGAAGCTCGCCGGCTTCCACTTCAACGATTCGAAATATGGCGACGACGATCTCGACGCCGGCTCGATCAATCCGTTCCAGCTCTTCCTCGTCTTCAACGAGCTGGTCGACGCCGAATATCGCAAGGCCAGGGCCTTCGACCCCGCCTACATGATCGACCAGTCGCACAACGTCACCGACCCGATCGAGAGCCTGATGGCGAGCGCGATCGAGATCCTGCGCGCCTATGCGCAGGCGCTCATCGTCGATCGGGCTGGGCTCGGCGAACATCAGCAGGCGAACGATGTATTGATGGCGAATCAGACGCTGAAGCGCGCCTTCACCACGGATGTCGGCCCGATTCTCGCCAAGGCGCGGCTGGCCAAGGGCGGCGCGATCGATCCGATCGGCGTCTATCGCGCATCCGGCTACCGGGCGAGGGTGTCAGCCGAAAGGCCGTCCTCCGGCGGCAGTTCCAGCGGCATTGTCTGACCTTTTTGCATCGATTGCGACAATTGGAAGGGGGGATCCGTCCCATGGCCGGGTTGCCTCTTCTCTGTGCCCTCCGGACCAGCTAGCTTGACTTCGAGCCTGACTGACCCTTCAAGGGGGGCGGGTGCATGGCCGCGACCCTGACCGTCTGTGATCCATGCGATCGCGGAGCGCAAATGGGTCGAGCGCCGTTGTGAGGGAAGCCGCCGGTTCTCTTCGTCCTTGGCGGTCGCTCTCGGGGGTTCATGTGGACAGGAGATATTGATGAAGAAGGCTTCTACGCTCGTAATGCTCGTCGCCCTCGGCGCTGTGGTTGCAGGCTGCACCACCGGCTCGCGTGCCGGTGACGGTGCCGTCGTCGGCGGTCTCGCCGGTGCGGCCATCGGTGGTCTCGCAGGCGGCAGCGTCGGCGCGGCTGCGATCGGCGCCGGTATCGGTGCCGTGTCGGGCGCGATCATCGCCGACGCCACCGGCCGTTGCTACTGGAAGGACGATCGCGGTCGTCGTCACTACACGTCCTGCCGCTAATTTGTTTTCTTGATTTGTTGGAACGGCCGGGACCTCGTCCCGGCCGTTTCTTTTTGGCCGCGCCCGTGCGTTTCCGTACGCGTCCGGACCGATCCGGCCGGAACTGATCCGGGACCTCCGCATTACCAAATGGCATGGTGCAGCCGGACGCGCCGCCCGGAACCGATAGGTTGGGCGGATCGCGCCGCGTCAGAGGAGGTAAAGATGAAGAGAGCCCCGCTCGTGATCGCTTTCGCCCTGTCGGGCGCCATTCTGGCCGGTTGCACGACCGGCTCGCGAACGGGCGATGCGGCATTGCTCGGCGGTGCCACGGGCGCCGCGATCGGCGGTCTCGCGACCGGCAAGGCGGGTGGCGCGCTGATCGGCGCCGGCGTCGGCGCGGTCACCGGCGCGATCATCGCCGACGCGACGACCGGCCGCTGCTACTGGCGCGATGAATATGGCCGCCGCCACTACGTCGCCTGTCGCTAGCGCGTCTTCGAGCGAAGCAAATCCTGGTTCGCGCCTGATAATTTGAGCCGTATCCGGATCCTTTCACCGCTTGCTTCAGGCGGTGAAAGGATCGGATTGCGGCTCGTCAGTTCACCGTCATGTAGCGCGTCGGGTGAACGTTGCGCGGGTTGTCCTGCCAGCCGCCGAGCGTCGGCGACACCAGCGACAGCGAGACATAGCCGAGCAGCGGCAGGATCGGCGCGTCGCCGGCCAGCATGGCGGAGGCGGTATTGAGGTCCTTCAGCCGCTTGTCCATGTCCATCTCGGTCGCGGCCTGGTCGAGCAACTGGTCGTAGCCGGGGTTGCGATAGCGCGGATAGTTGAAGCGGACATTGTCGCTTCGGAGCACCGTCAGGAGGTCGATCGGGTCGATCTCGTCGGCGATCCAGCCGGTGCGGGCGACGTCGAAATCGCCGCCGTCGCGCAATCTCGCGAAATGCGCCGCGTTCGGCTCGGTCACCACCGTCGCCTCGACGCCGATCGCCTTCCACTGCGCCGCGATGGCGTGCGCCGTCTCCTCGTGCCCCATGCCGGTGCCGACGCGGATCGTCAGCGTCAGGGGCTGCGGGCCAGCCGGCGCGGCAGGCTTGGCTTCTGCCACCTTGATATCAGCCGATTGGCTGTCCGAGGATTCCGCCGACTGGGCCTCGTCCTCGTGCTTTGTGGCGTCGGCGCCGGCCTTGTCCGCGACGTCGCCGGCGGGCGCGGCATCCGCCGCCTTGGCTTCCTGGCTGGCTTCCTTGCCGTCGGCCGGATCGGGCTTGCCGGCGTTGGCCGGGGCGCTGTCGGGCTTCACGCCCGAGGGCTCGACCGTTGAAGGCTTGGCATCGGCAGCCTTGAGGTCAGCCGGCTTGGTGTCCGCCGATTTGCTGTCCGAAGATTTGGCGTCCGGAGCCTGTATATCGGCTGCCTGCATGTCGGCCGGCTTGGCCGTCTCCTTTGTCGGGGCCGCCTCGGGCTGGGCGGGCTCCGCTGCCGCTCCGAATCCGGCCGCCTCGAGCAGCTGGCGCGCTTCGGCGCGGCGGATCTCGATCGGCTCCGGTGTCTTCGCGGGAATGCCGGAGAGTTCGGCCGGCACCAGCGTCTCCGTCGGGATCATGGCGCCCGACCAGACCGCGCTGGCCAGCGCCGGGCGATCGATCGCCATCGACAGCGCGCGGCGGACGACGATGTTGTCGAACGGCTTCTTCGTCGTGTTGAACGCGTAATAATAGGTGCCGGGATAGGGCGCGAGGCGCAGGGCTGCGCCGAACTCGCCGCGCAGGTCCTGCAGGGTCTCCGTCGGCACGTCCGGGCAGGAGAGCACGGTCTTGGCGCGGAAGGCCTCGACGCAATCGGCCGGGCTTTCGAACGGCTTGTAGACGACGCTGTCGATCGGCATCGCCTTGGCGTCGCGGAAGCGCGCGTTCTTGACCAGGATGTAGCCATCCTTCTTGTCGATGGCCGCCAGGCGATAGGCGCCGTTCGAGACGATCTTGCCGGTCGAGCCGAAATCGGCGCCGAGCTTCTTGATCGTCGCGACATTGACGGGCAGCGCCACCGGCAGCGCCAGGCGCAGCAGGAAGGTCGGCACCGGCCGTTCCAGCGTGATCTCAAGCGTCGTCGCGTCGGGCGCGGCGACGCCGAGCGTCTCGGGCTTCGCGCTGCCCTGCTGGACGGCGTTGGCGTTCTGGATGACGAGGAGGGGGCCTGTCTCGGTCGCGCCGGTCGCCGGCGTGAACAGCCGGCGGAACGAGGCGACGAAATCGGAAGCCTTGACGACATCGCCATTCGACCAGCGCGCGTCGGGGCGCAGCGCGAAGGTGTAGACGCGGCCGTCCGGCGAGATCGTCCAGCTCTCGGCCGCGCCCGGGATCGGGCGGCCCCCGGCGTCGAGCGTCACCAGGCCTTCGAACAGGTCGTAGAGGATGGGGGTCTCGTTGAAGGTCGCGGCCTTCTGCGGGTCGAGCGTCTCCGGAGCCCGCACCAGCCCGCGCGGGTAGATCACGTCGGCGCTGGCGGGCACCACGGCGGTCGCCGCGAGCATCACGCCGGCGATCCAGGCGAATCGCATTCTCATTTCTCCGTATTCCATCCCGACCCGGCGCGGATCATCCCCAGAAATCAGGCGATCTCAAGCCGTTCCGCAGTTTTCCCGGGGTTCCATTGTCGCGCGTGCGTCACCCCATGGCGATCGCGGGCGCCGCGATCGCTCGTTGCAGCGCGGCCGGGCTCACGGCGAACAGCGCATGCGGCGTTCCCGCCGCCGCGAAGACGCGCTCGAACGCCAAAAGGTCGCGATCGAACCAGCAGGCGAGCCGGGTCGAATGGGCGAAAGGCGGAATACCGCCGATGGCGAAGCCCGTCGCGGCGCGCACGAACGCGGCATCCGGCCGTTCGATCGGCTCGCCGATCGTCGTGGCGACCTTCTTCTCGTCGACCCGGTTGGAGCCGGAGACGAGGAGGAGGATGGGCGCGCCGCTTGTCACGCCGCGAAATACCAGCGACTTGACGATCTCGCCGACCGAGCATTCGCACGCCGCCGCCGCTTCCTCCGCCGTGCGGGTCGAGGCCGGCATGACGCGGAGCGCGATGTCGAGGCCGAAGGATCTTGCCGCCTCGGCGACCCGGAGCACGGGGCCGGAAAGCTCGGTCATGGTCGTCCCCCTGTGAGCCCTGGCGCGCCCGTGGCGATCGGTAGATGCGCCGGGGCGTCGGATTTGCTAAAGACAGAGAGAAGATCGTCGCCCTGGTTCGGAGTCAACGGATGAACGACGCAAGCGGCAGGCGCGGGCCGGAACGCGGGTCGGCGTCCAACGTCCGCAATCTCGCCGACGCGATCCGCAAGGTCCGTCTGGCCGAAGCAGAGCGAGCCGATGTCGTGGTGGAACTGCGCGATACGGAACGGGCGCGGCTCGAGATGCTGGTCGAGGCGCTCGAGGGCGTCTTCGCCGAAGTGCCCGAGGGCGACGACCAGTTCGTCGCCGCCATCGATACCGGCAGCCAGCCGCGCTTCTGGATCGACATGACGGCCTTCGTCAGCATGGCGCGCGACCGCCGCACCTATCGCTTCCTGAAGGATACGCGGCTCGGCCGCACGGTCATCCTCGAGACGGCCGACCTCGACGACATGGCCGATTGCGTCATGCACTATGTCGCCGAGCGCGTCATCGAGCGCGAGCGGGCGCTGGAGGGCGACTGGCTGATCCAACGCGCCGCGCAGCAGGATGCGCGCCCCGGTCGCCGCACGCTCGGCCGCCAGGTGCCGGAATCGCAGCCCGTCACGCCGCCGCCGGCGCGCGCCAATACCGGCTGGATCGTCTCGGCCTTCCTCGGCGGCCTCCTCCTCGGCGTCATCGGCCTCTTCGCCTATGCCTGGGTGCATGTCGGCGGGTAGGGCTGGTCGTTTGATGAAAGGTGTCCGCTTCTTCATCTCTGCCTGAGCGAGAGGTGCGGTCGTGAGCGGGTGGTTGATCGATCGCCTGGACTATTTTCTCATCCCCAAAACTCGACCATCATCCTGAGGTGCCCGGCGACGCCGGGCCTCGAAGGAGGGTCCAGGGAACGCTCCCGTGATGGAGATCGCGGGACCGATTTTGTCCGCGAACCCGAGTGCTCCGCTGGACCCTCCTTCGAGGCTTCGCTTGCGCGAAGCACCTCAGGATGATGGTGGAGTGCAGCGGAGATCCGCGATCCGCACGGCCGAGGCTTCGGCTGCATGGATCCCGGGTCAAGTCCGGGATGACGGCGAGCGTGTTGCGCAGGCCGGCGGCGTGCCGGCGATGCCTACGGGAGGGAGCTACCCCACCTGCCGTTCGCGGATCACCTCGATGCCGGTGCCGGGTGCGCCGTAGCCGCGCTCGACGAGCGAGCAGCGCCAGTTGCCCGGCTCGCCCTCAATGCCGAACAGATTGTAGCGGCCGGCCGGCTTGTGGCCGCCGGGGGCGTTGGCGGCGGACGGCACGCCGATCACCGGCACGCGGCCTTCCGGCCCCTCGATGCTCTCGAAGCTGTCGATATGGGTGTGACCGTGCAGGATCAGCTCGGCGCCGACTTCCTTGATCAGGGCGCGGATGCGCCCGGCGCCGACCAGGCGCTTGTGCCAGGCCGTCGCCTTCTTGAACGGCGGATGATGGATCAGCACGACGCGGTAAAGCCCCTCGTCGCGGGCGCGGATCAGCATGTCGCGCAGGAGCGGCAGCGTCGAGGCCTCGACATGGCCTGTCGCCATGAAGGGCGCCGAGGCGCGGGCGCTCGAAACGCCGATGATGGCAGCGGGGCCGCGGCGGCGGAGATAGGGGAAGGTGACGCGGCCGAGCGGCGTGCCTTCGTCGCCGGTCACATAGGGCGCCCAGAGGGCCAGCGCCTTGGCGAGCGCGCCCGGCACATAGGCGTCGTGATTGCCGGGCACGAAGGAGACGTCGTGCGGCGCGCCGACCGCCTTCAGCCAGTCGCCGGCGGCGACGATCTCGGCGGGAAGGGCGATGTTGACGAGGTCGCCGGTGACGGCGATGTGGTCCGGCGTACGGGCGAGCATGTCCTCGATCAGCCCCGCCAGCACTTCGCCGCCGAGCGAACGGACGCGGTTGCGCCGCCAGTTGACGTAGCCGAGCACCCGCTTCGAGGCGAGTTCCAGCGTGCGCGGGCGCGGCAGCGGGCCGAGATGCGGATCGGAGAGGTGGGCGAGCACGAACATCGTCATCGGCTTAGCGAAGCCGGACGCACCCGTCCAGTTGCAACGCCGCAACCGGCATGCGGCGCATCGTCGGGATGGCCGCTGACCCCACAAAAGCAAACGGCGCCAACATGGGGCGCCGCCGGGCGGATCGGTCAGGTGATCCGCCGCATCTGAACAGCATATGGGAAACCCGATGCCGGCCTGCCAGACCGCCGGACGCGACGCTGCCATGTTTGTTCCGCATGCCTTATCAAGGCGGAGGCGGCGTTGCTGTCTTCCTATCGCAGCTCTTCCGGAACGGACCGATCGGCATGTATTCCCTTCTCGCTCGTCTTGGCGGCCTGGCCGCGCCGGTGCTTCGCGGCATGACGCTCGGCGTGCGCGGCGCCTGCTTCGATGCGGACGGGCGGGTCTTCCTGGTCCGCCATTCCTATACGCCGGGCTGGTATCTGCCGGGCGGCGGCGTCGAGCGGGGCGAGAGCGCGGTCGAGGCGCTGGCGCGGGAGCTGCGCGAGGAGGGCGGCATCGTGCTCGGCGCATCGCCGTCGCTCTTCGGCATCTACGTCAATCCGAAGCGGCGCCGCGACCATGTCGTCGTCTTCGTCTCGCGCGATTTCGACCGACCGGCTCCGCCCGCCTATCCCAACCGCGAGATCGCCGAGGCCGGCTTCTTCGATCCCGGCGCTTTGCCCGAAGCGACGACGCCGGCGACGCGGCGGCGCCTCGGCGAGATTCTGGACCGCGCGCCCCCCTCGGCGCATTGGTGATTGCCGACGCCGCCGACCCATGCTATGCGCGGTTCATTGCGTTCCGGAACCTGACATGACTCCGAGCCTTCTTCTGCGACGACGAACCGACGGCCGTGACTTTACGTCACGCGATGCCGTTCGACTGTTCGTCCCGAGGATGCGCCGCGATTGACGCCCGTGTCCGTCGGACAGTGACATGCCCTTCCGACGAGACGCCTCCCATGAAAATCGACTCCTTCACGGTCCTCTCCGAGCAGCCTGACGACGCCGCCGCGATCGAAGCCCTGCACGAGATCTCGTTCGGCCCCGGCCGTTTCGCCCGTGCCGCCTCGCTGCTGCGCGAGGGGGTGCCGCAGGATCCCGAACTTTCCTTCGTCGCCAAGAGCGGTGAGCGGTTGATCGGCTCGGTCCGGCTGACGCCGATCCGCATCGGCGGCCGGCCGGCGATCCTGCTCGGCCCGCTCGTCGTGGTGCCGGACTGGAAGGGCAGGGGCGCGGGCAAGTCGCTGATGCGGACCGCGATCGCCGCCGCCCGCGAGGCTGGCCACGCCGTCATCCTGCTGGTCGGCGACGAGCCCTATTACGGCCCGTTCGGCTTCGTCCGCCTGAAGCCCTACCAGGTCACCCTGCCGGCGCCGGCTGATCCGGCCCGGATCCTCGTCTGCCCGCTCACCGAAGATGCGCTGGAAGGCCTCGGCGGCGCGGTGGAACGGGCAGGGTAGGGCAGGCCTCGACTTTTCTCCAGCGAGACGCCTCCACCTCCGCCGTCATCCCTGCGAAAGCAGGGATCCACCACGGCCGTGAAGCCGATCGCGCGAGCCTCCCGGCGCCTCGGCTGCATGGATCCCGGCTCGGAGGCCGGGATAACGGCGAGCGTGGGCACGATGGTCCCGGCGCCCTGAAGCTGACTACCGCCCCTCGCGGTACCAGGTCGCGGCCATGACGCCGAGGAGGGCGGCGAGGCCGAGGAAGCCGGAGAAGAGCGGCCAGCGGTCGACACCCCGGAGCACCGAGGCCTCGGTCATGCGCACGCCCATCCAGTCGCGGCCCGACATGGCGCGGCCGGCCTGCATCGGCAGGATGCGCGGCGTTTCCAGCGTGCCGTCCGCCGAGGCCATGCGGGCGATATGGCCGCCGGTCGCCTGCACGACGGGCCCGAGTTTGTCGAAGGTCGAGATCACATCGGTGAATTCGCGCGGATTGGCGGGGCCGACATGGGCGAAGGCGCGGCGTTCGCCGTCCTCGACGCGCCAGAGGCCGATCTCGTCGGCCGGCATCTCGATCTGGAACCGGCCGGGTCCGGCCGGGGCGAGCGTCAGGGTCCGCGTTGCGCCGGAGGGCGCGATCACCGTCACCGGGCCGATCGTCTCCTGCATCGTCTGGCGCTCGATGGCGAGCGTGGCGCCGCGCGCCGTCGCCCGGAGCGCTTCCTCCTCCAGATCCGGCTCCTTCATCAGCCAGTGCGCGAGCCGGCGCAAGAGGTCGACATGCGGGCCGCCGCCCTCGAAGCCGCGGGCCCAGAGCCAGACCTGGTCGGAAAGCAGCAGCGCCACGCGGCCCTTGCCCTCGCGCTGCAGCACCAGCAGCGGATCGTCGTCGGCGCCCTTCATGATCACCTCGCCGTCCGGCTTGTCGACCTCGACCTGGCGGAACCAGCGGCTCCAGCGCGGCGGCTCCGAATTGGCGCCTTCGAGGCCCCTTGTCACCGGATGGCGCTGGCCGAGATCGGTGACGCGCGGGCTGAACGGCTTTTCGAGGACGCGGCCGGTGGGGGCCGCCGGCAGCACATCGGCGAGCGGCGTCGCATAGAGGCTGTCGTCGGAGGCGTAGTCCGGCCCGGAGGCGACGAGCAGCGCGCCGCCTTCGCGGACATAGCGGGCGATGTTGTCGAAATAGACCGTCGGCAGCACGCCGCGCTGCGCGTAGCGGTCGAAGATGATCAGGTCGAACTGGTCGATCTTGACCGAGAACAGCTCGCGGGTCGGGAAGGCGATCAGCGACAATTCGTTGATCGGCGTGCCGTCCTGTTTCTCCGGCGGGCGCAGGATGGTGAAATGCACGAGGTCGACCGCGGCGTCCGACTTCAGCAAATTGCGCCAGATCCGCTCGCCGGCATGCGGCTCGCCGGAGACCAGCAGGACGCGGAGATTCTCGCGGATGCCGTCGATGACGGCGGCGGCGCGGTTGTTGACCGTCGTCAGCTCGCCGTCGAGCGGCGCCGCCTCGAACTCGACGATGTTCTGGCCCGCATGGCTGATCTCGATCGGGAAACGGTTGAGCGCGCCCGGCGTCACCGTCTCGGTGGCGAGCGGCTCGCCGTCGCGGCTGATGGTGACGCGGACCGGCTCGTTCGAGGGCGCGCCCTGGTCGAGCACGGAATATTCGATGATCTGGCTCTCGCCGACGATGGCGAAGCGGGGGGCGGAGCGGATCACCATCTGGCGGTCGCGCTCGTCGTCATGGCCGGAAATCAGCGCGTGCAGCGGCGCGCCGCCGAAGGGAGAGCCGGCCGGCAACGGCACGTCATGCACCTCGCCATCGGTCAGCATGACCACGGCGCCGAGCCGCTCCGGCGCGACGTCGGCGAGCGCGGTGCCGAGCGCGGTGAACAGTTCCGTGCCGTCGACAGGCGCCGCGCCGGTCTTGCCGCCGGCCTCGACGGTGCGGATCTCGATGTTGCGGAGGTCGCCGAGGCGCTTCGTCAGCGCGTCGCGCGCGGCCTCGGAGGTCGCGGCGCGGCCGTCGAGATCCTGGCTGGCGCTCTTGTCGACAACGACGGCGACCACGGTCGGCAGCGGCTGGCGGTCCTCGGCCAGCAGCACCGGGCCGGCGAGCGCGGCGACGAGGGCGGCGAGCGCGGCGAGGCGGATCCAGGCGCCGCGCATCCGCCGGATGAGCAGCGGCGCGATGGCGAGCAGGCCGATGACGGCCAGCGCCGCCAGCCAGGTCAGCGGGATCAGCGGCGCGAAGGTCAGCGACCAGTTCACTGTCCAGCCCTCTTCACTGTCCAAGCCTTTCGAGCAGGGCCGGCACATGCACCTGGTCGGCCTTGTAGTTGCCGGTCAGCGTGTACATGACGATGTTGATGCCGGTCCGGTAGGCGAGCTCGCGCTGGCGCGGGTCGGGCGGGATGGTCGGAACCAGGAAACGGCCGTCCGGATCGGTCGCCCAGGCGGCGGCCATGTCGTTCTCGGTGATTAGGATCGACGAGACGCCGTCGCCCGGTCGGGCCGGGCGCGCGGCGGCCGCCGCGTGGTCCTCGGGCGGCGAGGCCTCGACCCAGAGCGGGCCGCCGCTATAGCGGCCGGGGAAATCCTCGAGCAGGTAGAACGCCTTGGTCAGCACGTGGTTGGACGGCACCGGCTCGAGCGGCGGGATGTCGAGGCCGGAGAGCATGGTGCGCAGCCGCTCGGCCGCCGGCGTGCCGCCGAAGCCCGTCGTGCCCGGCGCCCGCTCCAGCTCGTCGCGCGTGTCGAACAGGATCGAGCCGCCCTGCTTCATGTAGGCGTCGATCTTGGCGAGCGTCGCCGAGTCGGGCATCGGCGCGTTCGGGTCGATCGGCCAGTAGAGCAGCGGGAAGAAGCTCAGCTCGTCCTTGGCGACGTCGACGCCGAGCGGATTGTCCGGCTCCATCGCGGTGCGGGCGGAGAGCGCGCGCGACAGGCCGGCGAGGCCGGCCTCGCTCATGTCGTCGATCTCCTGATTGCCGGTCCGGACATAGGCGAGGCGCGACTTGTTGACGGCATCCATGGCGAACTGGTCGCTCGCCGCGTCGGCGCGGGCCGGTGGCGGGGCGAAGGCGTGGCCGAGCGTCAGGCAGGCGATGACGATTGCGGCCGCGCGCGGGCGCATCCGGAGGCCGCCATTCAGCCACAGCACGGCGAGCGCGTCGGCGATCAGGCAGGCGAGCGCCGCCAGAAGCAGGTAGGGCGAGAGATCGGTCGGCGCCGTCGTCGGATAGGGCCGGACCTCGGCATTGGCGATCGTCGCGGCCGGGTTGAAGGGCGGCAGCGTCGCGTCGGGCGCCAGCACGTTGACCGCCCGGAAGCCGTCATCGGCGCCGTAGAGCCCCGGCGGATGGTCGCGGCTCGGCGCCGGCAGCGGCCCGGTCGCCGAAAGCGGCCGCGCCAGCGGGTCGCTGGTGACGAAATGGCCGAAGCCGTCGAGCAGGCGATAGGGTGGCAGCGTCGCGGCAGTCGTCGCGCCCTCGATGTTGCGGGCGGCGTCGACCTGCGGCACCGAGGCGAAGGCGGCGATGCGGCGGAGCATTTCGACGAACGTCCCGGAAAGCGGCAGGTTCGACCAGCTCGCGTCGGCGGTGACATGGAACAGGATCAGCCAGCCCTTGCCGAGCGGCGCGGCGGTCACCAGCGGCGTGCCGTCGCCGAGAGCCGCCCAGGTGCGCGAGGGCAGATTGCCGTCCGGCTCGGCCAGGACCTGGCGGCGAACCTCGATATCAGGCGCGATGGCGAGCCCGGCGAAGGGGCTCTGCGCCGAGAAAGAGGCGAGCGGCTGCGGCGACGACCAGGAGAGGCTGCCGCCAAGCACACGGCCGCCTTCGCGCAGCCGCACCGGGATCAGCGTGTCGGTCTCGCCGCTGGCGGCGGCAAGTCGCGGGCCGGCGAAGCGCAGCAGCGTGCCGCCCGCCTCGACCCAGTCGGCGAGCTTCTGCTCGACGTCCGGCGTCAGCGTGCCGATGTCGGCCATGGCGATCACCGCCGCCCCGGCCTCGATCATCTGCGGCACGGCGTTCGCGGCGTTGGCGTCGCGCGGCTCGATGACGTCGGCGAAGGGCTGCACGGCGCGGGAGATGTAGTAGAGCGGCGACAGCAGCGGCTGGGCATTGTCGCTCGACGCGCCGGAGATGACGCCGATGCGGCGGCGCTTGAAGCGGTCGTCGAGCAGCTGCACCGCGCCGGCCGTCGCGCTTCCGGCGATCTCGACCCGGACGATCTCGTTGCGCAGCTCCGACGGCAGCGCGAAGGCGGCGTCGGTGCGCAGTTCGTCGGCCTTGAAGGCAAACGGAGCCTCGCCGATCGAGCGGCCCTTCATGTCGCGGGCGACGAGCGTGCCGGTCAAGGCCGGGCCTTCGCCGCGCAGGACCGAGAGCGTCAGCGCGTCAGCGGTCGCGACCGGGGCGGCGAGGCCGAGCAACGGCTTACCGTCCTTGCCATAGATCGTCACGGGGGCGCGGATCGCGGTCTCGAGAAAGCGCGAGAAATCGTCGGCATCCGGACCGCCGAGGCCGTTCGAGAGCCAGGCCACCCCCCCGAACGACGCCGAGGCGGCCGCTGTTTGCAGCGCCGTGGCGATGGCGCTGCGGTCGGTCGCATAGGGGCGCGGCACCAGAGCATCGAGGCGGGTGCGGATCGCGGCGCCGTCCGTCGGCGCGAATTGCTGGTTGGGCGGCTCGGCCGTGGCGATCAGGCCGATCGGGCGGCCGGAACGTTCGGCGAGCTCGACGATCCGGCGGGCGGTATCGATCCGCGTCGACCAGTCGCGCGCCGCTGCCCAGTCATTGTCGATGACGAGGAGGAGCGGCCCTTCGCCCGGCGCGCTCTCGCCGGTCGGTCGCCAGATCGGCGCCGCGAGCGCCAGGATGACGAGCCCGGCGAGCAGCAGCCGAAGCGCCGTCAGCCACCAGGGGCTACGCGCCGGCTGCTCGTCGCGCTTGGCGATCTCGGTGAGGATGCGCGTCGGCGGGAAGCTCTCCAGCCGGGGGCGCGGCGGCGTCAGCTTCAGAAGCCACCAGATCGCCGGCAGCAGCACCAGCGCGGTCAGGACGAGCGGGGCGCCGAAGGCGAGGGGAAGACCGGCGATCATGCCCTCCCTCCCTCGTTGACGCGGGCCGAGAGGCGCGCATGCAGCGCCAGCAGCGGCTCCGTCGCCGGCCGGTCGGTGCGGTGGGTCAAATAGCTCCAGCCGAGGCGGCGGCAGGTGGCGGCGAGCGTCTCGCGGCGGGCGATGAGCCGGTTGCGATATTCCTCGCCGATCTGCTCGGCGCGGCCGATCGTGTAGAGCGCGCCGCTCTCCGGATCGCGGAATTCCGTGCGCCCGGCATAGGGGAATATCTCTTCCACCGGATCGCGGATCTCGACCAGATGCGCGGTCGTGCCATGGCGGGCATAATCGGCGAGGCGCGCCTCGATCTCGTCGATGGGATCGAGGAAGTCGCCGATCAGCACCAGATCGGCGAAGCGGCCGAGCCTTGCTGCCGAGGGCAGGGCGGGTTGCGCCGCGCCGTCATAGATCGCCAGCGTTTCGGCCAGCCGTTCGGCGGCGTTGCGCGACAGGATGGGATCGCCGAGGCCGAGCAGACCGATGCGCTCGCCGGCGGCGGCGAGCAGGTCTCCGAGCGCGAGCAGGATGACGAGCGCGCGATCGCGCTTCGAGGCGAGCGCCAGCTTGGAGCGGAAATCCATCGACGGCGAGAGATCGGCCGAGAGCCAGACCGTGTGGGCGGCCTCCCATTCGCGCTCGCGGACATAGAGATGTTCGTCGCGCGCCGAGCGGCGCCAGTCGATCCGGCCGGGCGCCTCGCCGGTGACGAAGGGGCGGAACTGCCAGAAGGTCTCGCCGGGGCCGGCGCGGCGGCGGCCATGCCAGCCGGCCAGAACCGTGGTCGCGACGCGACGCGCCTCGACCAGAAGGTCCGGCAGGCTGCGGGCAAGGCTCTTGGCCTCGGCCAGAGTCGTGCCGACGTGACGGGATGTCGGCACGGTGGCGCGCGGTTCGGTCAAGACTTCACCCGATACGTGACTTGAGGGTCCCGATGACATCGCGAACCGAGAGCCCGTCCGCCCGGGCCGCGAAACTCAGGCTCATGCGGTGCTGCAGCACCGGCTCCGCCAGCGCGAGCACGTCGTCGACGGAAGGGGCATAGCGGCCGTCGATCAGGGCGCGGGCGCGGACCGCCAGCATCAGCGCCTGGCTGGCGCGGGGGCCGGGGCCCCAGGCGATCACGCCGGCGAGCTTGCCGTCGGAAATCTCGCCCGGCCTGGCCGAGCGCACGAGGTTCAGGATCGCCTCGACCACGCTCTCGCCAATCGGCAGGCGGCGGACCAGCTGCTGGATCGATTTCAGCGCGCCGGCGTCGGTGACGCGCTGCGCCACCGCGTCCGTCGCGCCCGTCGTCTCGAACAGCATCCGCCGCTCGGCGTCGCGATCGGGATAGAGCACGTCGATCTGCAGCAGGAAGCGGTCGAGCTGCGCCTCGGGCAGCGGATAGGTGCCCTCCTGCTCCAGCGGGTTCTGGGTCGCGAGCACGTGGAAGGGGCTCGGCAGGTCGTAGCGATGGCCGGCGACGGTGACGTGATACTCCTGCATCGCCTGCAGCAGCGCCGACTGCGTGCGCGGGCTGGCGCGGTTGATCTCGTCCGCCATCAGCAGCTGGCCGAAGATCGGTCCCTTCAGGAAGCGGAACGAACGCCGGCCTTCATCGTCCTGGTCCATGACCTCGGAGCCGAGAATGTCGGAGGGCATCAGGTCGGGCGTGAACTGCACGCGACGCTCGTCGAGGCCGAGGACCACGCCCAGCGTTTCCACCAGCTTGGTCTTGGCGAGGCCGGGCACGCCGACCAGAAGGCCGTGGCCGCCGGAAAGCAGCGTCACCAGCACCCGCTCGACGACCGTTTCCTGGCCGTAAATGACCTTGCCGATGGCGTCCCGCGCCGCCTTGACCGTCGCGACGGCGGCGTCGGCCTCCGCGATCGTGCGGCTCGGATCGACGTCTGCGATGGAGGTCTGATTGAACGCGCTCATATCGGCCCATATAGTTTCAGTTGCGGTCGCGACGAGGTTCGAGTGACTCGATCCTCTCACAATCTTCGCACGACCGGCATGGCAACGTCAGCCATGCGCGCAAGGATGAAGTTAGCATGTCAGTGATAAAGCAGGGCGAAACCAAGGCCGATCCGGATTCGGCGGACGGTTCGGCCCTCGCAGGCTTGATCGCCAGGGCCGGATCCCTCCGTGGCCCGGCCCCCGTGCATCTCTGGAACC
Organism: Kaistia sp. SLG-1; assembly: GCF_059699055.1. NCBI lineage: Bacteria > Pseudomonadati > Pseudomonadota > Alphaproteobacteria > Hyphomicrobiales > Kaistiaceae > Kaistia > Kaistia sp. SLG-1. The sequence continues at coordinate 4,070,907 of NZ_AP048544.1, read as the reverse complement.
CGGCCCATTGCGGCGCGATCGACATCCGCATCGATCGGGCGGGAACCTGGCACCACGAGGGCCGGCCGATCCTGCGCGAGGCATTGGTCCGGCTGTTTTCGACGGTGCTGCGCCGCGAGGCGGATGGCGGCTATGTGCTGGTGACGCCGGCCGAGAAGCTCGACATTCGCGTCGACGACGTGCCGTTCCTCGCGGTCGAGATGGCGGTCGAGACTTCGGAAGGCAGGCAGATCCTCATTTTCCGGACCAATGTCGGCGACGTCGTCACGGTCGACGCGGAGCATCCGCTGCGCGTCGCGGAGGATACGGATGGCGAGGGGCTCGTGCCCTATATCCGCGTCCGGGGCGGCCTCGAGGCCCGGCTGGCGCGGCCGCTCGTGCATGAGCTGGCGGATCATTTCGAACAGCGGGGAGGGGATATCGGCGTCGCCTCCGGCGGCCAGTTCTTCGTGCTGGGCCAGGTGAGCGAGGGCGCGTCGAACGATGGCGCCGAGCTCTCCGGCGGGGTGGTATCCGCGTGACCTCCCTGTCCGACGACCCGTTCCGTCCCGATCATTTCTTCAGCCGCGCGCGCCAGTTGCTGCGGCCGCTCGAATCGGGCCGCGAGGCCGGCGACAACAATGTCGTGATGAACCCGGAGTTCGTTCCGCCGCGCGGCTTCATGCCGCGTGACGCGGCGGTGCTGATCCCGATCGTCGAGCGCAGCAACGCCACCGTGCTGATGACGCGGCGGACGATGCAGTTGCGCAAGCACGCCGGGCAGATCGCCTTTCCGGGCGGCAAGATCGATCCGACGGATAGCAGCGCGGCGGCGGCGGCCTTGCGCGAGGCGCAGGAGGAGATCGGCCTCGACCCCCGCCTCGTCGAACCGATCGGCCGTCTCGATCCCTATATCGCCGGAACGGGCTACCGAATCATCGCCGTCGTCGCGCGCGTTGCGCCCGAATATCGGCTGGTCCTGAACCCCGATGAGGTCGATGCCGCCTTCGAAGTTCCGCTGTCTTTTCTCATGAGTCCGCAGAATCATCAGACAATCACCCGTGAATTTGATGGCGTGCGGCATTTGCTCTACGAAATGCCGTATGATGAACATCATATCTGGGGTGTGACCGCCGGGATTGTCCGGGGTCTTTATGAGCGGCTCTACCAATAGATGCTGAGATTTCTTGCCATCACCGTCGTGTGCTTCCTCGCACCTTTCATCGTCTATGCCGGCTGGCGGCAATTCGCGCCGGGGGCGGTGACGGGAGAGGTCTGGACCTACAGGGTATTGTCGCGCCTGTCGGCGATCGGCATCGCAATCGTGCTGGTTGCAATCCTGGGTCTGGTTTCCTTCTCCGGCGGCCAGGCGGGCAAGACCTATCATCCGGCTGAATTCCGCGACGGCGTGCTGGTTCCCGGAGGCTTCGATTGACCATGCCGGACTGCCGGGATGCGCCCTTCCTGGCCGATCCGCTCGTTCGTGACGTGCTCGCCTTCCTGTCCACGGAGGGCGAGGAGGCGCGGGTGGTCGGCGGCGCGGTGCGCAACACGCTGATGGGCCTGCCTGTCGCGGATGTCGACATCGCTACCACGGCGACGCCGGAGACCGTCATGGCGCGGGCCGCCGCCGCCGGGCTCAAGGTGGCGCCGACCGGCATCGAGCACGGCACGGTGACCGTCATTGGCCATCGCCACGTCGTCGAGGTGACGACGTTGCGCGAAGATATCGAGACGGATGGCCGTCGCGCCGTGGTGCGGTTCGGGCGGGACTGGCAGGCCGACGCCGAACGGCGCGACTTCACCATCAATGCGCTCTCCGTCGATCTCGAGGGCCGGCTCCACGATCCGGTCGGCGGGCTCGCCGACATCGCCGCGAAGCGCGTGCGCTTCATCGGCTCGGCCGACCGGCGCATCGCCGAGGACCGGCTGCGGGTGCTGCGCTTCTTCCGTTTCCACGCCGCCTATGGCGCCGGTGCGCCGGACGGGGAGGGGCTCTCGGCCTCGATCCGCGCCCGGCATGATCTCGGCGAGCTCTCGGCCGAGCGGATCGGCCAGGAAATGCGCAAGCTGGTAGTCGCCCCCGGCGCGGTGGCGACCGTCGCCATCCTGCAGGAGACTGGCATCCTGCCGCTGATCGCGGCCGGCGTCGGCGATCTCGTCGCCTTCGCACGGCTTCCGGAGTTCGAGCGGGAGCGGGGCGAAGCGCCTGCCGCGCCGCTCCGCTTCGCCACACTGTTCGGCCGCGTGCAGGAGGATGTAGACCGCGTCGCCGTGCGCTTCCGCCTCTCCAATGCCGAGCGCGGCCGGATGCGGCTGGCGCTGTCGGCGGGGGTGGAGGCGGCAACGACGCCGGTCGACGCCGATCACGCGACGCTGTACCGCCTGGGCCTCGACGCCTTTCTGGATGGTCTGGCGCTCGCCGGCGCCAAAGGCTGGCTTTCCGCCGACGAGGTTCTTTCGCGAGGCGCCGCGGCGCGAAACTGGACGATCCCGGCGTTTCCGCTTTCCGGCCGCGACGTGTTCGAGCTCGGCGTCGATCGCGGGCCGCTGGTCGGCCTTCTGCTCAAGCATATGGAGCGCGAGTGGATCGCCGAAGATTTTCGCGCTGATGCCGAGGCGCTGCGCGAGCGGCTGCGGGCCTTCCTCGAAAGCTACCGGCAGCAGCATCAACAACAGCAGCAGCAGCAGCAATAAAAAAGGGCCCCGTCGGGGCCCTTTTTCAATTCGGTATCCGGTGCGCCTTAGTGCGCGACGTTCGCCCAGATCTTCTTCTTGGCGAAATAGAGCAGGCCGGCGAAGACGATCAGGAAGATGATGACCTGAAAGCCGATGCGCTTGCGGGCGTCGAGATGCGGTTCCGCGGTCCACATCAGGAAGGCCGCAACGTCGCGCGAGTACTGGTCGACCGTCTCCGGCGAACCGTCGGTGTAGGTGACCTGGCCGTCGGAGAGCGGCGGCGCCATCGCGATGGCCGGACCGCTGCCGAAGCCGACATTGTAGTGCAGGCCGGGGCCGACTTCCGTGCCGGCCGGCGGCTCGCGGTAGCCGGTCAGCAGGCCGTGGATGTAGTCCGGGCCGCCTTCCTGGTACTGCGTGAAGATGTCGAGGACGAACCAGGGGAAGCCGCGCTCGACGGCGCGGGCCTTGGCCATCAGCGACAGATCCGGCGGCGCCTTGCCGTTGTTCGCGGCGGCGGCGGCCTGATGGTTCGGGAACGGCGACGGGAAGCGGTCCGACAGGCGACCCGGGCGCTCGAACATGTCGCCTTCGTCGTTCGGGCCGTCCTTGACCTGGTAGCCCTCGGCAACCGCCTTGGCCTGCGCTTCGGTGAAGTGCGGGCCGCCCGGTTGGGCCAGGTTGCGGAAGCTCATCAGCTCCATCGAGTGACAGGCCGAGCAGACTTCCTTGTAGACCTGGTAGCCGCGCTGCAGCTGGGCCGTATCGAACTTGCCGAACACGCCGGCGAAGCTCCAGGGCTCCAGCGGCGGCTTCTCGAGCGGGTAGTGCGGCGTGGCGTGCGCACCCTCTTCGGCGGCGCTCGCAGGGGCCGCCACCAGCGTCGCCGAAGCGACGCCGAGAGCGATGGCCAGGCCGTAGCGCGCGATTTTCTCGGACAGGGTCTTCATCATGATCGATCCGTGATCCTCTCGCGGCTTACTTGGTCTGCGGCGCGGCGGGCGCACCGGCGGTGACATGGGCCGCACCCTTGCCGAGAACCGACTCGGCGATCGACGCCGGGAGGGGCTTCGGCTTCTCGAACAGGCCGAGCAGCGGCAGGATCACCAGGAAGTGGAAGAAGTAGTAGACCGTCAGGATGCGCGAAGCGATGACGTATCCACCTTCCGCCGGACGCGAGCCGAGATAGCCGAGGCCGATCGAGACCAGCACCAGGATCCAGAAGAACTGGCGATAGAGCGGGCGGAAGTTGGCCGAGCGGACCTTGGAGGTGTCGAGCCAGGGCACGACGAACAGGACCGCGATGGCGCCGAACATGGCGATGACGCCGCCGAGCTTGTCCGGGATCGAGCGCAGGATCGCGTAGAACGGCAGGAAGTACCATTCCGGAACGATGTGCGCGGGCGTCACCAGCGGATCAGCCGGGGTGTAGTTGTCCGGATGGCCCATGAAGTTCGGCAGGTAGAACACGAACCACATGAAGACGATCAGGAAGACGACCAGGCCGAGCGCATCCTTGACGGTGAAGTAGGGATGGAAGGGCAGGGTGTCCTGGCTGGACTTGACGGAGACGCCGGTCGGGTTGTTCGAACCCGGCACGTGCAGCGCCCAGATGTGCAGGACGACGACGCCTGCGATCATGAAGGGCAGCAGGTAGTGCAGCGAGAAGAAGCGGTTCAGCGTCGGGTTGTCGACCGAGAAGCCGCCCCAGAGCCAGGTCACGATCGTCTCGCCGACGATCGGGATCGCCGAGAAGAGGTTGGTGATCACGGTGGCGCCCCAGAAGGACATCTGTCCCCACGGCAGCACGTAGCCCATGAAGCCGGTGGCCATCATCAGCAGGAAGATGATCATGCCGAGGATCCACAGCACTTCGCGCGGGGCCTTGTAGGAGCCGTAGTAGAGGCCGCGGAAGATGTGGATGTAGACGGCGATGAAGAACATCGACGCGCCGTTGGAATGGAGATAGCGCAGCAGCCAGCCGTAGTTGACGTCGCGCATGATGCCTTCGACCGACGTGAAGGCGAGCAGGGTGTGCGGCGTGTAGTGCATCACCAGCACGACGCCGGTGACGATCTGCGCCACCAGCATGAAGGCGAGGATGCCGCCGAAGGTCCACCAGTAGTTCAGGTTCCGCGGGTTCGGGAACACGATGAACGACGAATGGATGAGCCCGCCAAGCGGAAGGCGCGACTCAAACCACTTCAGGAAACCGTTTTGCGGCTGATAGGTCGATGGTCCGGACATGATCTCAAATTTCTCCCGGTCAGCCGATCTTGATCTTGGTGTCGCTCAGGAAGGAATAGACCGGAATGGCCATGTTCTCCGGAGCCGGACCGCCACGGATGCGGCCGGCCGTGTCGTAGGTCGAGCCGTGGCACGGGCAGAACCAGCCATTGTACTGACCCTGCTGGCCGAGCGGAATGCAGCCGAGATGGGTGCAGACATTGACCATCACGAACCAGTTTTCCTTGTCCGGCGCGGCGCGGTTGGCGTCGCTGGCAAGGGCGTCGGGCGCCAGGTTGGCGTTGCGCGCCGCCTGGTCCTTGAGCTCGCTCAGCGGGGTCTCGCGAGCGGCCTCGATTTCGGCCTGGGTGCGGTTGCGCACGACCACCGGCTTGCCGCGCCACTTCACGGTCAGCGAGTCGCCGGGCTGCAGCGCGGAAATGTCGACTTCGGTGGATGCCAGCGCGAGCGCCGACGCGTCGGGATTCATCTGATTGATGAAGGGCCAGACGGCGGCAGCGACGCCGACGGCGCCCACGGCGCCGGTCGCAATAAATAGAAAGTCGCGGCGGGTCGGTACTGCCGTAGCGGTTTCAGCCAAGATGATCCCCTCTCAGTCCTCGGAAGCGGGAGCTGCCGTCGTCCTCGACCGTATGAGTCCCGCATCGAAGCGTTGCGGGCCGCAGCCGGCCGAAATTGATGGGAAAACCGCCATGGTCCCCATCTGTCAGATTAGAAGCTGTTTAGCCACCGACCGCGAGGAATGTCCAGAGAGCGGACACAGGATGCGCACATTGTCGCGGGACGGCGGGTCAGTTCTGGCCGTTGCCGCGCGCGAGCGAGGAAAACCGGGTCAGCAAACGCGCGAATTCCTCGACGTCCCGCTCCGGCCAGTCGCGGAAGTGTTCGAGCAGCAGCACATGCTTGTAATTCCGTGCGCTGGCGACCAGCGACGCCCCCAGCTCGGAAAGTTGTAGGACGCTGCGGCGGGCGTCGTCGGGCGAGGCGACCCGCACCACGAGCCCGGCTTCGACGGCCTCGCGCACCATCCGACTCGCCTGCGACGGGTCGACGCCCATCTCCTGCGCCACGGCGCCGATCGAAACGGCGTCCTGCGCGTCCGGGCCGCTGCCGGCGATGGCGTGCAGCACCTCGATGAGGCCGGGATCGATATCGGCGCCGAGATCGGAGAGCACGCGCCGGCCGAGCGATTGCCGCGCCATGCTGCGCCGGATGCGGCCGAGCGCGGAATCGATCTGCCCGATGCCGTCGGCGCGGGCCGGCTCGCGCTGCAGCCGTTCCAGCGACTCAGCCCCCATGCGGGCGATCCGGCGCCGGGATTCGTCATCGGGCGTGTTGGTCATGGCGACAATCTAGCATCCGCCGGGCCCCTGCGCGCAAAGCCAATTCGGACCCGACGGAATGTCCTCTTGTTTTATATGCATGAGTCATGCATATATTTAATCAGGATCGCGGCGGTGGCCCTTCGGTCATCTCGCCGGTGGTCCGTCAACAGGAGACCGTCATGAACGAGCAGTCTGCCTTCCCCGAATCCGTTCCGACCCGCGCAGCCGCGGAAAATGCCTCGGGCCCGCGCTACCGCGTCGACAGCTTCATTGTCCCAGCCGCCAGCCGCGACGAGTTTCTCGCCCGCGTCCAGGACGCGCACGCTATCCTGCGGCAGCAGGACGGCTTCCTGCAGGACATGATCCTCGAGCAGCAGTCCGGGCCCGGCGCCTACAACATCGTCACGCTCGTCGAATGGGCGAGCGCCGAGGTCGTCGACCGGGTGAGCGAGGCGGTGACGAGGCGCTATGCCGAGATCGGCTTCGATCGCAACGCGTCGCTGGCGCGCCTCGGCATCACCGCCGATATCGCCACCTATGCCCGCATCCCGGCCTTCGGATAGCCCGGAGGGCGGGTAGGCGAGCGGCATGCGCCGCCGCTCGCCTACTGGCCGGTTCAGGCGCTCTCCAGGCCGAGGAAGCCGCCGGACTGGCGGCGCCAGAGGCTGGCATAGAGGCCGTTCTGGCGCAGCAGCGCCTCGTGGTTGCCGGTCTCGACGATCCGGCCCTGGTCGAGCACGATCAGGCGGTCCATCGCCGCGATGGTCGACAGGCGGTGCGCGATGGCGATCACCGTCTTGCCCGCCATCAGCTCGGCGAAGCTCTCCTGGATCGCCGCCTCGACCTCCGAATCAAGCGCCGAGGTCGCCTCGTCGAGGACGAGGATCGGCGCGTCCTTCAGCAGGACGCGGGCGATGGCGATGCGCTGCCTCTGGCCGCCGGAAAGCTTGACGCCGCGCTCGCCGACATGGGCGTCGAGCCCCGTCCTGCCCTTCGGATCCGAGAGGCCGGCGATGAACTCTTCCGCATGAGCCTGTCGGGCGGCGCGGATGACGGCCTCCTCCGGCGCGTCGGGACGGCCATAGAGGATGTTGTCGCGCACCGAGCGATGCAGCAGCGAGGTGTCCTGGGTGACCAGGCCTATCTGCTGGCGCAGGCTGTCCTGCATCACGTCCGAGACGTTCTGCCCGTCGATCAGCACCCGCCCGCCCTCGACGTCGTAGAAGCGCAGCAAGAGGTTGACGAGCGTCGACTTGCCGGCGCCGGAGCGGCCGACCAGGCCGACCTTCTCGCCGGGCTTGATGACGACGGAGAGATCCTCGATGACGCCGCCCGCCTTGCCATAGTGGAAGCGGACGTCCTCGAAGCGGATCTCGCCCTTCGCGGCGACGAGCGGCTTGGCGCCCGGCTTGTCGAGCAGGGCATAGGGCCGGGCGATCGTCTCCAGGCCCTCCTGCACCGTGCCCATCTGCTCGAAGATGCCGACCGCAACCCACATGATCCAGCCGGACATGTTGGTGATGCGGATGGCGAGGCCGGCCGCAACGGCGATGGCGCCCAGCGTCAGCGCATCGAGCGACCAGAGCCAGACGGCGAGCGCGCCGGTCGCCGTCACCAGCAGGCCGTTCAGGGTCGACACCGTGGCGTTCATCGCCGTGATCAGCCGCGTCTCGTCCTTGAAGGCGGCCGTGTGCTCGACGAGCGCCTCCTTGGCATAGTCGTCCTCGCGCTCGGGATGGGCGAACAGCTTCACCGTCTGGACGTTGGTGTAGCTGTCGACGATGCGGCCGGTGAGCTGCGAGCGCATCTCCGACATGATCGTCGAGCGGTCGCGGATGCGCGGCACGAACCAGGCGAGCGTCACGATATAAGCGGCGATCCAGAGCAGCAGCGGCATGGCGAGCCGCCAGTCCGCGCTCCAGAAGATCACCAGCGCCGAGCCGGCGAAGATGGTCACGAACCACAGCGCGTCGATGACCTGCACCACCGATTCGCGCAGCGCCGGGCCGGTCTGCACGATCTTCGAGGCGATGCGGCCGGCGAAGTCGTTGGCGAAGAAGGTGATCGACTGGCGCATGACGTAGTGATGCGTCTGCCAGCGGATCAGATTGGTGAAGTTCGGCGCGATGGTCTGCTGGTTGATGAGGTCATGCGCCACCGACGCCACCGGGCGGGCGATGACGATGACGAACGCCATCCAGAGGAAGGTCGTGCCGTAGTCGGCCATGATTTCGCTGGGGCTCGTCGACTTCAGCAGATCGACGATCGAGCCGATGTAGCGAAGCATGGCGATCTCGATCAGCGAGACGACGAGGCCGATCGCCATCAGGATCAGCAGGAATGGCCAGATCTGCCGGCAGAAACGCCAGTAGAAGCCGAGCAGCGTGGCCGGCGGCATGCTGTCGTCATGGCTCTTGAACGGATCGATCAGGGATTCGAAATAGCGGAACATGGGAACGTCCGGAGTTCTATGGCGGGACCGCGCCTCGGATTGCGCGGCGGAACGAACGGATGGGGCGGCGCGCGTCTCCGGCGGGAGAGGGGCCTTGGTCCAGGGATCGTGGGGAGCCTCGAAGAGCGGCGAGCCGGGCCTGCCGCGTTCAGGCAGGTCGGGGGCTCGGTCTATCGGGGCAGGGCAGGGTCAGGCGGCGGCGAAGGCCATCTGAACAAGGCGGATCCCGGACCGGATGTTCATGGGAACCAAATCCATCCAACCCTCCTGGATCTGCGTTGCGGCGCATGGCGCGCGGCAACTGGTGCGATGCCGCCCTTCATAGACGCAATCGGCGCGTCGATCTGCCGGGAATGCGGATGCCGCGACGTTTCGGCGTCACTTGTTGCGGAAGTGCGACAGTTTGTCCGGCGGGACGTTACTCGGCGGCGATCTCGTGCGGCGCCTGGTCGCCGATGAAACCGCCGGACTGGCGCGCCCAGAGCGAGGCGTAGAGGCCCTGCGCCGCCAGCAGCTCCTGATGCGTGCCGGTCTCGACGATGCGGCCCTCGTCCATGACGACGAGGCGGTCCATCGCGGCGATGGTCGACAGGCGATGCGCGATGGCGATCACCGTCTTGTTCGCCATCAGCCCTTCCAGCTGCTCCTGGATCACCGATTCGATTTCGGAATCGAGCGCCGAGGTCGCCTCGTCGAGCACGAGGATCGGCGCGTCCTTGAGAAGCACGCGGGCGATGGCGATGCGCTGGCGCTGGCCGCCGGAGAGCTTGACGCCGCGCTCGCCGACATGGGCGTCGTAGCCGGTGCGGCCGCGCGGATCCGAGAGGCCCTCGATGAACTGGTCCGCCGCCGCTTGCCGAGCAGCCGCCCTGACCGCCGCGTCGTCGGCATCCGGCCGGCCGTAGCGGATGTTGTCGCGCACCGAGCGATTGAGCAGCGCCGTATCCTGCGTCACCACGCCGATGGCGGCGCGCAGCGACCCTTGTGTGACCGTCGAGATGTCCTGGCCGTCGATGCGGATCGCACCGCCCTCGAGGTCGTAGAGGCGCAGCAGCAGGCTCACCATCGTCGTCTTGCCGGCGCCCGAGCGGCCGACCAGGCCGATGCGCTCGCCGGGCTTCACGGTGAGGTTGACCCCGCGAAGCACGGGGGTCTTGCCGCCATAGTTGAAGACGACGTTGTCGAAGGCGATCTCGCCCTTGGACACGATCAATTCCGGCGCGTCCGGCTGGTCGGTCAGGCCATGCGGGCGGGCGATCGTGCGCATGCCGTCCTCGACCGTGCCGACATTGTCGAAGAGGCCGGTCAGCGTCATCATCACCCGGCCCGACATGACGGTGAGGCGCATGACGAGGCCGAGCGCCACCGCCGTCTCGCCGGCGCTGATCGCGCCGCGCATCCACAGCACCACCGCCGCCGCGCCCGTCGCGCCGATCAAGAGCGCGTTGGTGAACTGCATCAGGATGGAGAGGGTGGTGAGCAGACGGTTCTGGTCGAGCATCCGCCCGGTCTGCTCGGCGATCGCGGCTCTGGCGGAATCCTCCTCGCGGCCGTCGCGGGCGAACAGCTTCACCGTCTGGATGTTGCCGTAGATGTCGGCGAGCTTGCCGGTCAGGAGCGAACGCGCCTCGGAGGCGGCGGCGGCGCGCTTGCGCACGCGCGGCACGAAGACATAGGCGAGGACCGCCAAAAGCAGAACCCAGATCGCCAGCGGCACCGCCATCAGCAGGCTGACATCGGCGAAGATGAAGAAGGCGGAGACGACGAAGACGGAGATGACCCAGAGCGCGTCGATCACCTGGGTGATCGACTGCGTCAGCGCCGAGCCGGTCTGCACGATCTTGGTGACGATGCGGCCGGAGAAGTCGTTCTGGAAGAAGGAATAGGACTGGCCGACGACATGCAGATGGTTCAGCCAGCGCACGCGGGCGGTCAGCGCCGGCGGCAGCGTCTGGTTGGAGAGAATGGTCTGGATGGCGTTGACGAGCGGCCGCAGGACGACGACGACCAGCGCCATGCCGGCGAGCTGCCAGCCATGTTCGGCGAAGAAGTTTCCGGGCTGGCCCGAGGTCATCAGGTCGACCAGCCGGCCGACATAGGAATAGATCGCCACCTCGGCCAGCGACACGGCGAGGCCCGCCGCCATCAGCGCCACGACATAGGGCCAGACGGGCATGAGGAAATGGCGATAGAAGGCGAGCAGCCCCGTCGGCGGACTGTTCTCTTCCGTCGTGAACGGATCGATCAGATGTTCGAAGTAGCGGAGCATTCCCGTTCCTGTATCACCCTTGCCTGTATCACCCTTGCCGCGATCCTGCCGCGCCAAACCTGCTTGAGAAGGCGATATGCCCCGCATTGCGCTCTACCAGCCTGACATTCCCCACAACACCGGCGCCATCCTGCGCTTCGCGGCTTGTGTGGGGGTGGAAGTCGACATCATCGAGCCGGCCGGCTTCGACCTGTCGGATCGTGGCCTGAAGCGGGCCGGCATGGACTATGTGGAGCGCGCCGTCCTCCGGCGCCACATTTCTTTCGCCGCCTTCGAGGATTGGCGGGCCGGGGAGGGCGGCCGGCTGGTGCTGCTTTCGACCAAGGCCGCGCAGCTCTATACCGATTTCGCCTTCCGGCCGGACGACGTGCTTCTCTTCGGCCGCGAGAGCGCCGGCGTGCCCGAATCGGTGCATGAACGGGCCGAAGCGCGACTGATCGTCCCGATGCGGCCGGGATTGCGCTCGATCAATCTCGCCATGACGGTCGCCATGGTAACAGGCGAGGCGTTGCGGCAGACAGGCGGCCTGCCGGGCGCCGAGATTGCTGCGGCTCAAGTTTGCTGAGGAAGACGAGAATGGCATTGCCTGACGCACTCGAGGACAAGAAGGCCCGCGCGAGCACCTGGTTCGCGGAACTGCAGGGCCGCATCATCGCCGGCTTCGAGGCGCTGGAAGACGCGGCCTCGCCGGCGCTCTATGGCGACAAGGTGGGCCGGTTCGAGCGCAAGCCGTGGCAGCGCACCGACCATACCGGCGCGCCGGGCGGCGGCGGCACGATGGCGCTGATGCATGGCCGGCTGTTCGAGAAGGTTGGCGTTCACGTCTCGGCCGTGCACGGCACTTTTGCGCCGGAATTCGCCAAGGACATTCCGGGTGCTGCCGAAGATCCGCGCTTCTGGGCCGCCGGCATCTCGCTGATCGCGCACATGACCAACCCGAACGTCCCGGCCGTGCACATGAACACCCGCATGGTGGTGACGACGAAGCAGTGGTTCGGCGGCGGCGCCGACCTGACGCCGGTGCTCGACCGCCGGCGGACGCAGGAAGATCCCGATACCATCGCCTTCCATGCCGCCATGCAGGGCGCCTGCGACCGCCATCCGGTCGCCGACTACGAGCGCTACAAGAAATGGTGCGACGAGTATTTCTTCCTGAAGCACCGCAACGAGCCGCGCGGCATCGGCGGCATCTTCTATGACGGCCACAATTCCGGCGACTGGGACGCCGATTTCGCCTTCACCCGGGATGTCGGCGTCAGCTTTCTCGCCGCCTATGACGCGGCGGTGCGCGCCAATTTCGACACGCCCTGGACCGAGGCCGACCGCGAGGAACAGCTGATCCGGCGCGGCCGCTATGTCGAGTTCAACCTGCTCTACGATCGCGGCACGATCTTCGGCCTGAAGACCGGCGGCAACATCGACTCGATCCTGTCGTCGATGCCCCCCGTGGTGAAGTGGCCGTAGGGGGCGCCAAGGCTCGACCATCATCCTGAGGTGCCCGGCGAAGCCGGGCCTCGAAGGAGGGTCCAGCGAATGCCGGCCTTTGCCCCACGCTCGCCGTCATCCATCCGCGGCGCGGGGCGATTGGCCTTGGAACGCGGCGGGACCACAACGGGGCGGCGACACTGCCCGCCTGAGACATCCCGCGACCATGAACCCGCTTGAGCTTGGCCGGGCGCTTTGCAATTCTCGGCGCCATCCTCGCGGGGCGCTTCGGAGGCCGGCGTATCGCGCATGCACAAGGCCCGGACAGGTGCGGTTCCATGACCAAGGCGGTTCTCGGCATTATTGGCGGGTCGGGTCTCTATGACCTGCCGGGCCTCGAAGGGGCGGAGTGGCGGACGATCGAGAGCCCCTGGGGTGAGCCCTCGGATCAGCTCCGTTTCGGCCGCATCGGCGCGACGGAAATCGTCTTCCTGCCGCGCCATGGCCGCGGCCACCGGCTGTCGCCCTCCGGCATCAACTACCGCGCCAATATCGACGTTCTGAAGCGGGCCGGCGTGACCGACCTCGTCTCCGTCTCCGCCGTCGGTTCGCTGAAGCAGGAGCATTTTCCCGGCGAGTTCGTCGTAGTCGACCAGTTCATCGATCGCACCGTGGCCCGGCCCGCGAGCTTCTTCGGCAATGGCTGCGTCGCGCATGTCTCGATGGCGCATCCGGTCGCGCCGAAACTCATCGAGCACATCCGTCACGCCGCCGAGGCGGAGGCGATCGACCATCATGTCGGCGGCACCTATGTCTGCATGGAGGGGCCGCAATTCTCCTCCGTCGCCGAGTCGCATCTCTATCGAAGCTGGGGCGCCTCGGTGATCGGCATGACCAACATGCCGGAGGCGAAGCTGGCGCGGGAGGCCGAGATCTCCTACGCGACCATCGCCATGGTCACCGACTATGATTGCTGGCATCCCGGCCACGCGGCGGTGTCGGTCGAGGCGGTGGTCAAGGTGCTCGGCGAAAACAGAGACAAGGCGCAGCGCCTGGTGGCGCGGCTGGCGCGCGATTTCCCGGCCGAGCACGAGCCCTGTCCGGTCGGCTCCGATCGCGCGCTCGAGCATGCCATCATGACGGCGCCGCATGCCCGCGACCCCGCGTTGCTCGCGAAGCTCGACGCGGTTGCCGGACGCGTTCTCGGGGCTAAGTAACCGGGCAAGCGAGCCGTACACCGCCGGGCCGGGCCCGGCTCCGGCGCGCCGGGCGCGGGGAAACGCGGCCGACGTGCTACCTTATTCGCCGTCTTCGAACTGGACGCGGGGACCAAGCTGAGGCAAGCCTACGGCAGCGCCCCGCAGATATCTGAAAGCCACCATGACCTCTGCATTGAACGACATCGCCGCTTCGATCCGTACCATCGTGGACTATCCGAAGCCCGGTATCCAGTTCCGCGACATCACCACGCTGCTCGGCAATGCGCGGGCGTTCCGGCGCACGATCGACGAGCTGGTCCAGCCCTGGGCCGGCTCCAAGATCGACCAGGTGGCCGGCATCGAGGCGCGCGGCTTCATCGTCGGCGGCGCGGTGGCGCACCAGCTGTCGGCCGGCTTCGTGCCGATCCGCAAGAAGGGCAAGCTGCCGTTCACGACGGTCAGCATGTCCTATGCGCTCGAATACGGCACGGACGAGATGGAGATGCATGTCGACGCCGTCGGCAAGGGCGACCGCGTCATCCTCGTCGACGACCTGATCGCGACGGGCGGCACTGCCGAGGGCGCGGTCAAGCTGCTGCGCAACCGCGGCGCCATCGTCGAGGCCGCCTGCTTCATCATCGATCTGCCGGAACTCGGCGGGGCCGCCAAGCTGCGCGCGCTCGATGTTCCCGTCCGCACGCTCGTCTCGTTCGAAGGGCACTGAGATGCCGCATTTCACCATCGTCATCGGGACGCGGCACTGGTCGAGTTGGTCGATGCGCCCGTGGCTGGCGCTTCGCCATACCGGCGCGCCCTTCGACGAGGTCGTGCTGCCGCATCGCACGCCGGCCGGCAAGGCCGAGGCGGTGGCGCTGGGGCCGACCGGGTTGGTGCCGCTGCTGATCGACCGCCGCGGCGACGAGCCGGTCAAGGTGTGGGATTCGCTGGCGATCTGCGAATATCTCGCCGAAAGCTATCCGGAAGCAGGCCTCTGGCCGGCCGACCGGGTCGCCCGCGCCACCGCGCGCTCCATCTCGGCCGAGATGCATTCGGGCTTCCGGCCGCTCCGGATGGCGCTCGGCATGGATCTCTTCGAGCATCTGCCGGGCGTCGGGCTGGATGAGCCGGGCGTCGGCGCCGACATCGCCCGCATCGACACGATCTTCCGGGATTGCCGCACGGCCTATGGCCTCGACGGTCCGTATCTGTTCGGCCATTTCACCATCGCCGACGCCATGTATGCCCCGGTGATCAGCCGCATCCGCACCTATGAGCCCAAGATGTCCGACATCGCCGGTGAATATGTGGCGACAATGCTGGCCGATCCGGGCTTCAGGGCTTGGGAAGATGCGGCGCGTCGTGAATTGTGAGACTCTGGCGCGAGAGTCGTCTCGCGGGTTTTCTTAGGATGACGGAATGATCTCTTTTCTCGACCTCTTCAAATGGGATCGGTTCGTCGCGACGTCGTTCATCGAGCTGCTGTTCTGGCTGCTCGCGGCGGTCGCCGTACTGCTCGGCATTTCCGGCCTCGTCGGCGGGATCTCGCTGGTCTCGACCAGTCCCGGGGGAGGGCTGCTGGCGATCGCCGTCAGCATCGTCGGCGCGCTGGCCGGCATCGTCGCCGCGCGGGTCGTCTGCGAAGCGGTCATCATGCTGTTCCGCGTCAACGAGAACCTGATGGACATCCGAGACAATCTCGGCGCTATCGATCGCCTCGCTCCGGCGCCGCATTCCGCACCCGCGCCTGTTGTTGCCGAGCTCTCCTTCGCCGAGGTTCTGGAAGAGGCGCTGGCCGAGCCGATGCTTCCTCCCGCCGCTACCGACGAGTTCCTCCGGGCCGATACGCGCGGGCTGGAGGCACGCTCCGCCGAAACGAGCTCGCTGGAAGCAAGGCTGGCCGAGATTCGCGCCCGCCGCGAGGGGACGAGCGCCCCGGCGCGCGTCGAGCCGGCGCCCGCGGTTTCGCCGCCGAGGCCCGCGCCTTCCAGCGCCAGGGGACATAGCGAGGAGCCGGCAGCCCCGGCATGGGCGCCGGAGCCCGCTCCCGCCGCGGCGCGGGCGCCCGCCCCGGAGGTCCGGCCCGTTTCCGCGCCGAAGCACGCCGAGGCGAAGCAGCCCGAGAGCCGCAAGTCGGAACTCCGCAAGCCGGCCGCGAGCGACGAGCCCGTTCAGGCCAAGCCCGCAGAAGCGAAGCCTTTGGATGCCAAGCCGGCGGATGCAGCCCCGGCCGAGACGGCTGCCGCCGTGCCGCAGGATGCGGGGGACGCGGCCGAGAAGCTCGTCGACGCGGCCAGCGACGCGCTGGCGCGGGAAGCTGAAAAGACGGCCGACATCGCGGGCGACAAGCCGAAGGCGAACGACGCCGCCTGATCCCGTCCGGCACAGGATACAAAAAAGGCCCGGCGATGCGTTCGCCGGGCCTTTTTCTATTCCGGAAGGATCCGCCTCAGGTGTTGAAGCGGAACAGCAGCACGTCGCCGTCGGCGACGACATATTCCTTGCCTTCGTCGCGGGCGCGACCGGCTTCCTTGGCGCCGGCTTCGCCGCCGAGGCGGACATAGTCCTCAAAGGCGATCGTCTGCGCGCGGATGAAGCCGCGCTCGAAATCGGAATGAATTACGCCGGCGGCCTGTGGCGCCTTGGTGCCCTTGGTGATCGTCCAGGCGCGGGCTTCCTTCGGGCCGACCGTGAAATAGGTGATCAGGCCGAGCAGGTCGTAGCCGGCGCGGATCAGGCGGTCGAGGCCGGGCTCGTCGAGGCCGAGCGTCTCCAGAAACTCTTCCTGCTCGGCGGCGTCGAGCTGCGCGATCTCGGCCTCGATGGCAGCCGAGATGGTGACGCAGCCGGCGCCCTGCGCCTTGGCCATCTCGAAGACGCGATCGGAAAAGGCATTGCCGGTGGCGGACGCCGATTCCTCGACGTTGCAGACATAGAGGACCGGCTTCGAGGTCAAGAGGTTCAGCCCGTCGAAAAGCGGGCGATCCTCGGCCGAGACCTGGAGCAGGCGGGCAGGCTTGCCCTCGCGCAGCAGCTCCAGCACGGCGTCCATCATGACGACCTGCGCCTTGGCTTCCTTGTCGGTCGCCGCGCGCTTGCGCAGCGGCGAGACGCGACGCTCGAGGCTGTCGAGGTCGGCGAGCATCAGCTCCGTCTCGACCGTCTCGGCGTCGGAAACCGGGTCGATCCGGCCTTCGACATGGGTGATATCGCCATCCTCGAAGCAGCGCAGCACATGCGCGATGGCGTCGACTTCGCGGATGTTGGCGAGGAACTGGTTGCCGAGGCCTTCACCCTTCGACGCGCCGCGCACCAGGCCGGCGATGTCGACGAAGGTGAGGCGCGTCGGCACGATCTGCTGCGACTTGCCGATCTCCGACAGCTTGTCGAGGCGCGGATCGGGCACGGCCACTTCGCCGGTATTGGGCTCGATGGTGCAGAACGGATAGTTCGCCGCCTGCGCCGCCGCCGTCTTGGTCAGCGCGTTGAAAAGGGTCGACTTGCCGACATTCGGCAGGCCGACGATCCCGCATTTGAAGCCCATGATGTTCCTTACTCGTCCTTGACGCCGAAGAGGCGCTTCAGCCCCGCCGCGAACGGCCCGCCGACCGGCGATGAGGCTGGTGAAGTGGGGGCGGCGGAAGCGGCTGATGCCGCCGTGGTGGCCGGATCCTTGCCGCCGGGCTTGTCCGTCCTGGGAGCCTTCTCCGCTTTGGGAGCGTTCTCCGCCTTGGGCGATTTGGCCGGCTTCTCCGGTTCCAGGCTGCGGTGCAGCCGGTTGCCGAAGGTGCTGTCCTTGCCGTCGGCGAGCAGCGCCGCATTGTCGGCGACGGCGTCGAGCAACGGGTTGATCCATTCGCCGTCGACGCGCGCGAAATCATGCAGGACATAGCCGTGCACGAGTTCCTTCGAACCCGGATGGCCGATGCCGAGGCGCAGCCGGCGGTAATCCTCGCCGATATGGGCGCTGATCGAGCGCAGGCCGTTGTGACCGCCATGGCCGCCGCCGGTCTTCATCCGGATCTTGGCGGCCGGCAGGTCGAGCTCGTCATGCATGACGACGATGTCGGCGTTCGGAATCTTGTGGAATCGCGCCGCCTCGCTGACCGCGCGGCCGCTTTCGTTCATGTAGGTCTGGGGCTTCATCAGGAGCGTCTTCCGCCCCGCGAGCGTGCCCTCGGAGACCAGAGCCTGGAACTTGGAGCGCCAGGGGCTGAAGCCATGGCGGCGGTGGATCGCATCCGCCGCCATGAAGCCGATATTGTGCCGGTTGAGCGCGTATTGGCTGCCCGGGTTACCGAGACCGACAATGAGGAGCATCGTGCTTCCCCCACGCTGAACCGGAGAAGGGACCGAAGCTTACGCCTTGGCGGCGGGAGCAGCCTCAGCGGCCGCGGCTTCGCCTTCTTCGCTCTTCAGGCCAGCCGGGGCGGCGATCGTGGCGATCGTGAAGTCACGCTCCGAGACGATCGGGGTGACGCCAGCCGGCAGCTTGACGGCAGAGATGTGGACCGAATCGTTGAGATCGAGGCCGGTCAGGTCGACGACGATGTGATCCGGGATCGCATCGGCGGGGACCGTCGCGTCGATGTCATGACGGACGATGTTCAGCACGCCACCGCGCTTCAGGCCGGGCGACTGCTCTTCGTTGATGAACTGCACGGGGATCTGGACGTGCAGGGTCGAGCCAGCCGAGACGCGCAGGAAATCGATGTGGATCGGCTGATCGGTGACCGGATCGAGCGCGTAGTCGCGCGGAATCACGGTGATCTTCTGGCCGTCGACGTTGATCG
The DNA here is from genome assembly GCF_059699055.1 of Kaistia sp. SLG-1. Classification (NCBI taxonomy): domain Bacteria; kingdom Pseudomonadati; phylum Pseudomonadota; class Alphaproteobacteria; order Hyphomicrobiales; family Kaistiaceae; genus Kaistia; species Kaistia sp. SLG-1. Next base: position 4,052,542 of record NZ_AP048544.1, on the reverse strand, counting down.
TCGCGATCGTCGTCAGGAAGCCGCCGCCGTGGAGCTTCATGAAGATCGTCTTGTGGTCCAGCTCGATCGCCAGAGGAGCCTGCTTGTTGCCGTAGATAACGGCCGGAATCTTGCCTTCGCGACGCGACGCCCGGGCGGCCCCCTTGCCCACGCGGTTGCGGACAGAGGCCGTGAGCTCGTAAGTATTGCTCATCGGTATTCTCCTTGTGTGAAACAGAAAAAGGCCGCGGTGCCTCCAGGGGTGTCGGCGCGGCCGGCGTCCTTATAGACGAGGCGGCCCGGCGGAACAAGCCGCGCGGGGCCCAAGCTGGCCCGAAGCCGGCCGGAACCGTGCCGTTCGCCGGGTCAAAGGGCGAAGCCGGCTCCGCATTCAAGCAGGGTAGAAATCCGGCGCGGGTTGCGCCGGCTTGGGCGGTGGGTTATTCGGACTATGAAACTCATCTTTAAGCGGTATGTCTGGCCATGCTCGGAAAGCTAAGTCGCGGTGCGGCTCTCCTCGTCGCGATCGTCGGTATCACGCTGTCGGTCGGGGCCGGTTCGGCCTATGGCCAGGCGGAAGCGCCGGCCATCGAGCAGGCGGCCTCTCCGGTGTTCGAGGCCCCGGAAGTCGTCGGCGAACCCGGCGTCGACCGCGCGACCCTGCCGCATGATCTCTCGCCGGTCGGCATGTACATGCAGGCCGACATCGTCGTGAAGACCGTCATGATCGGGCTCGGCATCGCCTCGATCCTGACCTGGGCGATCTTCCTGTCGAAGTCGCTCGAACTGTTCGCCATCCGCCACCGCACCCGCTCGCTCGCCGAGCGCATCACCCATTCGCGTTCGCTGGCCGAGGCCGAAACGCAGGTGGCGCGGCGGAAGAATACGGCGGCGCTGCTGGTGCAGGCCGCCGCCGAGGAGGTCGCCGTCTCCGCCGGGCTGTCGTCCGAGGGCATCAAGGAGCGCGTCGCCTCGCGCTTCGAGCGGATCGAATCCGCCGCCGGTCGCGAGATGATCCGCGGCACGGCGATCCTCGCCACCGTCGGCTCGCTGTCGCCCTTCATCGGCCTGTTCGGCACCGTGTGGGGCATCATGAATTCGTTCATCGGCATCAGCCAGGCGAACACGACCAATCTGGCCGTCGTCGCCCCCGGCATCGCCGAAGCCCTGTTCGCGACCGCGATCGGCCTCGTCGCCGCCATTCCCGCCGTGCTGTTCTACAACGTCTTCGCCCGCGTCATCGCCGGCAACAAGGCTGTGATCGCCGACGTGGCGGCGCAGACGCTGCGGCTGGTGTCGCGCGATCTCGACCGCGCAGAGGCGCGCGGCACCGCCCGTCTCGCCGCCGCGGAGTGAGGTAGACCATGGCCGCCAAGCTCAGCCATCACGACGACGAGCTCGTCGAGAACAGCGAGATCAACGTCACGCCGTTCATCGACGTGATGCTGGTGCTCCTGATCGTGTTCATGGTCGCGGCGCCGCTCGCGACCGTCGATGCACCGGTCGACCTGCCGCGCTCGAACGCCAAGGCGGCGCCGCGCGCCGACAAGCCGCTGTTCCTGTCGCTGAAGGCGGACCTTTCGCTGGTGCTCGGCAATGACCCGGTCGCCGCCGATGGCCTCGGCGCCGCGCTTGACCATGCCACCAAGGGCAATCGCGAGGAGCGCCTCTATCTGCGCGCCGACCGCAAGGTGCCTTATGGCGACGTCATGGAGGTCATGAACAAGCTCCGCGACGCCGGCTACGCCAAGGTGGCGCTCGTCGGCCTCGACGGCGGGCGATAGAGACGTTCGGGCGATATTCCGGCTGGCTGGCGAGGCTCTACCATCATCCTGAGGTGCTTCGCGTAAGCGAAGCCTCGAAGGACGATCCAGCGGGCGCTCTGGTTTGTCGACGAAGTCCGGCGCCCAATCCATATCACGAGTGTTCCCTGGATCCTCCTTCGAGGCCCGGCTTTGCCGGGCACCTCAGGATGATGGTCGAGTTTCGGGACGGCGGTCCGGGAGCCCGAGCCTTCCAGATCTACGCAGTTGAAATTTACACGTAGGTCCGCGTCGTCCAGACTATCGGCCGGACACTGAACACGAAAAAGGCCCGGACTGCCTGACTGGCATCCGGGCCTTTTTCTTGTCCGCGCCGCCCGAGGGCGGCGGCAACAAATATCAGATGAACAGGCTCGAGACCGACTTCTCGCTGGCGGTGCGGTTGATCGCTTCGCCGAGCAGGGTCGAGATCGAGGTGACGCGGATGTTGCGCGCCTGGCGGACGGCCTCGGTCGGCTGGATCGAGTCGGTGATCACCAGCTCCTTCAGCACGGAATTGCTGATGCGGGCAACGGCGCCGCCGGAGAGCACGCCATGGGTGATGTAGGCGACGACCGACTTGGCGCCCTGCGCCAGCAGCGCCTCGGCGGCATTGCAGAGCGTACCGCCGGAATCGACGATGTCGTCGAACAGGATGCAGTCGCGGCCTTCGACATTGCCGATGATGTTCATGACTTCCGACTCGCCCGGCCGCTCGCGGCGCTTGTCGACGATGGCGAGCGGCGCGTCGATGCGCTTGGCCAGCGCGCGGGCGCGTACCACGCCGCCGACGTCGGGCGACACCACCATGACATTCTCGAGCTCGTAGTGCTCCTTGATGTCGCGGGTGATCACCGGAACGGCGAACAGATTATCGGTCGGGATATCGAAGAAGCCCTGGATCTGGCCGGCATGCAGATCGAGCGTCAGGACGCGATCGGCGCCGGCATTGGTGATCAGGTTGGCGACCAGTTTTGCCGAGATCGGCGTGCGCGGGCCGGCTTTGCGGTCCTGGCGGGCATAGCCGAAATAGGGGATCACCGCCGTGATGCGGCGCGCTGAGGAGCGGCGCAGCGCATCGATGATGATCAGGAGTTCCATCAGGTGGTCGTTGGCCGGGAAGCTGGTCGACTGGACGACGAAAACGTCCTCGCCGCGCACGTTTTCCTGGATCTCGACGAAGATTTCTTCGTCCGCGAACCGCCGGACCGAGCACTTGGCGAGCGGGATTTCGAGATAGGTGGCGATCGCCTCGGCGAGCACCCGGTTGGAGTTTCCGGCAACCAGCTTCAAGGTCTCGTGTCCCGACATGAGGAGATATTGGGAAAAATCGACCCCGCGAAGGGCCGTTCGTTCGAGCGGCGGCGTTGTACCAACTGCGCCGCCGCACTGCAAACGCGATTCGCGTGCGGGCGGCAAGCTCGGAATGAGATCGGGATCCCGATCAGGCCCCCGTTCCCCAGGCAACCAGCGAGGCGACGGTTCGCCGCGCGACATTCGAAAGCGTGGCCCCGTCGACGCCAAGCCAGGGATCCTGCGAGCCGTTGGTCGAGGTTTCCTGGCCGGAAATCCGATGGACGCGACGTCCGCCGGCATCGAAGACATCCCAGACATAGACCAGGATCGTGCCGGACGAGTCGCCGACGGCGGACAGATAGCCCTTGATCACGTAGTTCGCCTGCGTGTCGCCCGAGGGGACGAGCGCGACGTTTTGCGCCGCCGCTTCCTGGGCAAGCTGCGTCGACAGGCTCGAGAGAATGTTCGGCGGCGCACCGGTCACCGGGGCGAACGAGAATTTCGCGGTCGCGAAGGGGATGGCCGGCCGGGCGGGCGCGCTGCTGTCCGAAGACGTCGCGGACGCGGCCGGCTGACCGGAGCTCAGCGTGTTGTTGCAGGCCGCCAGTGCGAACGTCGCCAACAGGATGGCGATGCAGCCCAGCAGCGGATTTCCCTTCACCATCATGGCGATCGTCCTTCCGGCGCGGTCGTCAGGACCCCGAAATCCTGTCTAGCTTCTATTCGTCGTGTGGTCCAGAACGGCTTTACTTCCGGTGGTGAATCCGACGCCGATCCCGTCATGCGGCGAGGGCGATCGCGTGCAGCAGGCGACCATAATCCGGCTCGCCGGCATGCGTCGTGCGCCGATAGGAGAAGAAGCGCTCGGGATCGGCATAGGTGCAGAGCCCGAGATCGCCGATCGACCCGACGCCGGCGGCGCGCAGCCGCATGCCGATGAAGGCCGGCAGGTCGAACTGGTGGTGCTCGGCGCGCGGCGAGGGCGTGAAGAAGGCGGCGTTGTCCGCTTCCGCCTCGACGAAGCGGGCGCGGAATTCGGGGCCGACCTCATACGCCGATTTCGAGATCGTCGGGCCGAGCACGGCGACGATGCGGTCGCGGCGGGCGCCGAGGCTTTCCATGGCGGCGATCGTCGCTTCCAGGACGCCGGCGAAGGCGCCTTTCCAGCCGGCATGCGCGGCGCCGACGACGCCCGCCTCGCCATCCGCGAACAGCACGGGGCCGCAATCGGCCGTGCCGACGCCGATCGCGATGCCGGGCCTACTGGTCACCACCGCGTCGGCCTTGGGGCCGTCGCCGGTCGCCCAGACCGCGTCGACGACGACGACGTCGGGGCTGTGCACCTGGTAGGGCGTCGCCAGCCTGTCCGCCGGTACGCCGAGGTCGGCGGTGACGCGGGCGCGGTTCTCCAGCACATGGTCCCGCTCGTCGGCCGAGCCGACGCCGCAGTTCAGGCTCGAATAGATGCCGTCGGAAACGCCGCCGCGACGGGTGAAGAAGCCGTGCCGGATGCCGGGGAGGGCGGAAAGCAGGTCAGCGGTGATCTTCATGGGATACTCCCTGGGTTATCCGAAGGGGGGAACGGCGAGATCGCCGCCGGTCACGCAGAGGACCTTGAACAGCGTCCCCATCGCCTCCGGGCCGGCCAGCCGCTCGACGGCGGCGCGAATCGCGTCCTGCGTCGCCGGGTCCTTGCCGGCGCCGAGGCGGCCGGCGCGCTCGAGGAGGCCGAGGGCGAGTAGGAATTCGCCCTGCGTCCAGACCGGCGAGGGCCGGGCGCCCTGCGCGGCCGCGACGCGGGAGAGCGCTGCGAAATCGACATGCACGGTCAGGTCGGCCTCGCCCGGATGGGCGAGCGGATCGTCGAAGCGGTGGCCGCGCACGGCCTGCAGCGTGTCGCCGAAGCCTTCGCCGGCATGGCCGTAGTCGATCGCGAGCAGCGCGCCGCCGAAACGCCTGAGCCGATCGGCGAGGGTGGCCATGATCGCGGCCGAGATGGTGGCGACCTCCAGCGTCGAGCCGGCCGGCGCCCGCTCGTCGGCGCCGTCGATCCGGGCGCCGGGCCGGAGCCCGAAGGCGAGCGCGCCGTCGCGAAGGCCCACCATCCGCTCGGCCCAGCCCTCGTCGGTGCGGAGAAACTGGCGGATCGGCAGCGCGTCGAAGAATTCGTTGGCGATAAGGATGGCGGGGCCGTCGGGAAGATCGTCGACCCGCTCCAGCCATTCGACTGCGTGGCCGTCGAGCGCCTCGCGCTGGACCGCGCGGAGCCGCTCGCTCGTCTCGACGAGGTGGAACCGCGCCGCCGCGAGAAAGGCCGGCTCGGTCCGCGCGGCGCGCAGCGCGTCGGCCATCAGCGTGCCGCGTCCGGGGCCGATCTCCGCCAGCACGAACGCGGTCGGGCGGCCCATGCGCCGCCAGCACTCGACCGCCCAGAGGCCGATCAGCTCGCCGAACATCTGGCTGACTTCCGGCGCTGTGATGAAGTCGCCCGCCGCGCCAAAGGGCTCGCGCGTCATATAATAGCCGTGCTCGGGATCGCCGAGGCAGGCGGCCATGTAGTCGGAGACGGTGATCGGTCCGAGCGCCTCGATTCGACGGACGAGTTTCTCGCCGAGCGGCGTCGTTTTCGCGCCGACCGGCGTCATGCGGTGGCGACCGGCCGCCGCGAGGCGACGACGAGCAGGATGATGCCGGCGATCACCAGCGGCAGCGACAGCAGCATGCCCATGGTCAGCCCGCCGGAGAGATAGCCGATCTGGATATCCGGCTCGCGGAAGAATTCGGAGAAGATGCGCGCCAGGCCATAGCCGATGGCGAAGATGGCGGAGACGAAGCCCGGCTGGCGCAGGCGCAGCTGCTTGTGGGTGAAGAAGCGCAGCACCAGGAACAGCACCAGCCCCTCCAGCAACGCCTCGTAGAGCTGGCTCGGATGCCGGGGCTGGCCGTCGGCATGCGGGAAGATGATTGCCCAGGCGACGTCGGTCGGCCGGCCCCAGAGCTCGCCATTGATGAAATTGGCGATGCGGCCGAAGAGCAGGCCGAAGGTCACCGACGGCGCGACGACGTCGATCAGCGACCAGGTCGGAATTTTTCGCGAACGCGCGAACAGCACCATGGCGAAAACGGTGCCGAGGAAGCCGCCGTGGAACGACATGCCGCCGTTCCAGACCTGCAGGATCTCGATCGGGTTCGCCATGAACTGGTCGAAGCCGTAGAAGAGCACGTAGCCGAGCCGTCCGCCGAGGATGATGCCGAGCGTCGCCCAGACGACGAAATCGTCGATGTCGATCGGCTTCATCGGCGCGCCGGCCGGGCCCCAGAGGGCGGGATTGGCGACGAGGCGCTTGGCGTACCACCAGCCGATCAGGATGCCGACGATATAGGCGAGGGCATACCAGCGGATGGCGAACGGACCGATCTCGATCAGCGTCGGGTCGATGGCCGGGAAGGGCAGGGCGAACAGCATGGGGGGCTCCGGCAGTCAGTCGGGGGCATTGGTGCGCTGATCCGGGGGGAAGGGTCAAGTCCGGGCGTGCGCGACCCGTCGACACCTTGTTCGCGCGGCTCCCGGCAACCATACTAGAACCAATAAGTTGTTTCCCCGGAGGCTGCCCCATGAACACGACCCCGAACCGGCTGTTCGACGAATTCGCCAAGCTGATGACCGACGCCGCCGGCATGGCGCAGGGGGTCAAGCGCGAGGCCGAGACGGTGATGAAGCACCAGGCCGAGCGTCTGTTCGCCGACATGGATTTCGTCAAGCGCGACGAGTTCGACGTCGTCCGCGAGATGGCCCAGAAGGCGCGCGCCGAAAACGAGGCGCTTTCGGCGAAGGTGGCCGAGCTCGAGGCGAAGCTCGCCGTGCTCACCCAGGGCCACGTCGTGGCGGCGCCGAAGTCGGACGAACACTGAGGCGGAGCTTTCCGCCAGCCGCCAGGTTCGGTTGGTTCCCAAGGATATGGGGCCCGGCCTCGCAACGTTGCCCCACGCTCGCCGTCATCCCGGCCTCCGAGCCCGGATCCATTTCCGCCGGGTTGTGCGTCGCGCGGGGGCTTGAGCGTGGGTCGGCATGGATCCCTGCTTTCGCAGGGATGACGGCGGAGGGTGGGCCTTTCGGGTTATGGCTCCCGATTTTCACCTCTCCCTGAGGGAGAGGTCGACGGCCGCAAGCCGGCGGGTGAGGGTTTACGGCCTCGCCGGTTCGGCTCCCGCAGTTTGAATCCAGTTATTTCCGGATGGTTCCCTAAACCCTCACCCGGAGCTTCGCTCCGACCTCTCCCTCAGGGAGAGGTGAAGGAAGTGCATCTGTCGCCTATTTTAACCCGGGTAATATTGACTTCCTGATATCGCCCGGGTAAAAGGCCGGCTTGGCGTGGCCGGGTGGTCGCGCGTCCAGGAGCGGATGTCATGCAGCGCGACGACAAGAAGGCGGCGATCGCGGCTTACAAGAAGCGGGAAGACACGCCCGGCATCTATGCCGTGCGCTGCGCCGCGAGCGGTCAGGCCTGGGTCGGCAAGACCCCCAATCTCGACGCCATCCAGAACCGGCTCTGGTTCACCCTCGGCCATGGCAGCTGCACCTCGCCGAGCCTGCAGAAGGCGTGGCGGGAACATGGCGAGGCCGCGTTCGCCTTCGAGATACTGGAGCGGCTGGAGCCGGAAGAGTCGGCCTATATCCGCAACGCGCTGCTGAAGGAGCGCGGCCTTCACTGGCGGAACGCACTCGGCGCCGAGACTGTCTGAATCCCCGACAAAGAAAAACGGCCGGAGATGTCTCCGGCCGTTTCTTTATTCAGGCTGCGCTGGCAGCGATGTAGCTCAGGCCGAGACCTTGGCCGGCTGGACCAGGTCCGTATAGGCCTGCATCAGGTCGGCGCTGATCTTGCCCGGCGTGAACTTGTATTCGCCGATCTCCGAGACCGGCGTGACTTCGGCGGCGGTGCCGCAGAGCCAGCATTCCGAGAAGGTCGACAGCTCTTCCGGGGCGATGCGGCGCTCGATCACCTCGATGCCCCGGGCCTTGGCGAGGCCGATGACCGTCTGGCGGGTGATGCCGTTCAGGAAGCGGTCGGCCTGCGGCGTATGGATGACGCCATCCTTAACGAAGAACACGTTGGCGCCGGTCGCCTCGGCGACGTTGCCTTCCCAGTCGAGCATCAGCGCGTCGGCATAGCCGCGGGATTCGGCCGCGTGCTTGGAGATCGTGCAGATCATGTAGAGGCCGGAGGCCTTGGCGAGCGACGGCGCCGTCTTCGGGTCGGGACGACGATACTTCGCCCAGTCGAGGCGGATGCCCTTCAGGCGCTCGGCGGGCGAGAAGTAGGACGGCCATTCCCAGGCGGCGATGGCGACGTTGATCCGGTTCTTCTGGGCCGAGACGCCCATGGCCTCGCTGCCGCGCCAGGCGATCGGACGCAGATAGCCGTCGGTCAGGCCGTTCTTGGCGAGCGTCGCGTTGCAGGCCTCGTCGATCTCCTCGATCGTGTAGGGGATCTTGAAGTCGAGGATTTCGGCCGAAAGGAACAGGCGTTCGGTATGCTCGCGCAGCTTGAAGATCTCGCCGCCATAGGCGCGCTCGCCCTCGAACACGGCGCTCGCATAGTGCAGGCCATGGGTGAGTACGTGAATCTTCGCGTCCTTCCACGGAACGAAGGATCCGTTCATCCAGATCCAACCATCTTTCTGGTCGAAGGGAACCGCGCTCATCTTCCTCACTCCTTATCGGCCGCCGGTGCGGTCGCGCCCTGTTGGCGTTGATTATCGTGCTTACTTCTCGCGCCAGACGGGCAAAGTAAAGTCGGATCTGGCGACGAGTTTTTGCGCGGTTTTGAAACAGTCGGTAATGTGCCGGTCGAAACGCCATCGCGCGGGCCTGGCTCGCGGGGTGGGAAACGGCGGGCGCGTTCGATCATTTCGCCGCGACCAGTGATTAGGTAACAATCGAACCAAAATATGTCAATATGGCTGACATAAATTTCGCTACCGATTCGAAGGGACAGGCATCTGTGCAGCGCGACGAGACCGTGACACCGCCGCTATCGATTCAGCAGCAGCCCGAACTCGTCCTGATTGAGCTCCTGTTCTACGCCTATCGGGACTTCGTGTCGGATCCCGATGTCGTGCTGGCGAAGTTCCAGTTCGGGCGCGCGCATCACCGCGTCGTCCACTTCGTCAACCGGCATCCGGGCATGCGCGTCGCCGACCTGCTCGACATCCTGAAGATCACCAAGCAGAGCCTCGGGCGGGTGCTGAAGCAGTTGATCGATACCGGCTATATCGAGCAGGTGCCGGGGCCGGTCGACCGGCGGCAGCGGCTGCTCTATGCCACCGCCAAGGGCAGGGCGCTCGACCAGCGCCTGACCGAACCGCAGGCGGAACGAATCCGCGCCGCGCTGGCGCCGCTGGGGCCGGAAGGCCGTCTGGCGGCGGAGCGCTTCCTTCGGTTGATGATCGATCCGGCCGAACGGGATAAGGTCGCCCAGATGATCGAACAGTGAGTGCCTGCGGAGTATGCGGCGTGGAGTATGCGGAAATGAGCGATTTGGCGACGGACGCCCTGCCTGATGACGCGCCGCATCTGCTGGTCATCGACGACGATGCCCGCATCCGGACGCTGCTGTCGCGCTACCTGAACGACAACGGTTTTCGCGTCGATGTCGCCGCCAACGCGGCGGAGGCGCGCAAGCTGCTTGGCGGGCTCGCCTTCGACCTGCTCGTCGTCGACGTGATGATGCCGGGCGAGAACGGCCTCGACCTGTTGAAGAGCCTGCGCGAAAGCATGGACGTGCCGATCCTGATGCTGACGGCGCGGACGGAAATCGACAGCCGGATCAAGGGGCTGGAACTCGGCGCCGACGATTATCTCGGCAAGCCGTTCGAGCCGCGCGAGCTGCTCCTGCGCATCAATGCCATCCTGAAGCGCGGCACGGCGCCGGCGGCGCCGCTGATCGAGCAGGTGCGCTTCGGCCCGTTCACCTTCCACATCGCCCGGCGTGAGCTCCGGCGCGGACAGGAGACGATCCGGCTGACCGATCGCGAGCGGCAGATCATGGCCGTCTTCGCCGAGACGCCGAACGAGACGGTGCCGCGTCTCTCGCTTCTGGCCGAGGATGAGCCGGCCGGCGAGCGCACCATCGACGTGCAGATCAATCGGCTCCGGCGCAAGATCGAGGTCGATCCCGCCAATCCGCTGTTCCTGCAGACCGTGCGCGGCATCGGCTACCGGCTGGTGACGGAAGCGTGATCGAGGCCGACGATCGCGAACAGGCCCCGGCAGACAGGGGATTGGTGCGCATGGAGAAGCCGTCGCATTCCTTCCAGCGCCGCGCGACCGGCGGCTGGATGGAGTGGCCCGCCGTCGTGGCGCTGCGGCGGCTCGGCCGTTCGCCGGCCGTCAACACCATGCGCCGCGCGGCGCGGCGGGCGGAGCCCTTCTTCGACGCCCTGCTGGTGCCCTATCGCTTCATCGGCAAGCGGCTGGCCGCCGCGATGCCCAAGGGCCTCTATGCGCGCGCGCTGATCATCATCATCACGCCGATCGTCATCCTGCAGTCGGTCGTCGCCTTCGTCTTCATGGAGCGGCACTGGCAGACGGTGACGCAGCGCCTGTCGGCGGCGACGGTGCGCGACATCGCCGCGATCGTCGACCTGATCGACACCTATCCGGCCGATCCGAACTTCACCCAGATCATCCGCATCGCGCAGGACAGGCTCGACCTGATCGTCTCGGTGACGCCGAACGAGACCTTGCCGCCGGCGGCGCCGAAACCGTTCTTCTCGCTGCTCGACAGCGCGCTGTCGAAGGAGATCGGGCGCCAGATCAACAAGCCGTTCTGGATCGACACGGTCGGCCGCTCCAACCTGGTCGAGATCCGCATCCAGCTCGGCGACAAGGTGCTGCGCGTGCTGGCGCGGCGCAGCCAGACCTATGCGTCGAATTCGGAGATTTTCATCTTCTGGATGGTCGGCACCAGCCTGGTGCTGCTCGCCATCGCCATCGCCTTCCTGCGCAACCAGATCCGGCCGATCCAGCAGCTCGCCGACGCGGCCGAGGATTTCGGCATGGGCCGCGAGACCGCCGACTTCAACCCGCGCGGCGCGCGCGAGGTGCGGCGCGCCAGCGCCGCCTTCATGGAGATGCGCCATCGCATCGAGCGGCAGATGGAGCAGCGCACCACCATGCTGGCCGGCGTCAGCCACGACCTCCGCACCGTGCTGACGCGCTTCCGCCTGCAGCTGGCGCTGCTGCGCGAGACGCCGGACATCCGCGCGATGCGGCGCGACGTCGACGACATGCAGCGCATGCTGGAAGGCTATCTCGCCTTTGCCCGCGACGACGCCGACGAGCCGACGGCGGCGACGAACATCGGCACCTTGATGGCGGAAGTGGCGGAAAATGCCCGCCGCGTCGGCCACGACGTGGCGCAGGAATTCCGCGGCGATCCGATCGTCAGCCTGCGCCCGAACGACTTCAAGCGCCTCTTGTCCAATCTCGTCATGAACGCCTGCCGCCATGGCAACAGCATCCGCCTGCACGGCGTGCATACGGATGGCTGGCTGGTCATTCATGTCGACGACGACGGCCCCGGCATCGACGAGCTGGAGCGCGAGGCGGTTTTCCGGCCGTTCTACCGGCTCGACGAGGCGCGCAATCTCGACGAGAGCGGCACCGGCCTCGGCCTGCCAATCGCCCGCGACATCGCCCGTTTCCACGGCGGCGACGTCACCCTCTCGGAAGCCCCCGGCGGTGGCCTAAGGGCCACGGTAAGGATTCCGGCCTGAGTGTTTGGACGTTACCCTTCACGTCTCCCTGCTCAGGGAGAGGGGAAGGGGCCGTTCCGCCCGGAAATCACAAGCTCCGTCATTCCTGCGAAAGCAGGAATCCATCTCTCCGCCGCACCAAACCTGGACGGCTGGCAACCCGGCGGAAATGGATCCCGGCTCGGAGGCCGGGATGACGGCGAGGGTGGGGCTGGCTGCGAGGCAGGATCGTCATGATCCTCAGACGGGTCGTTACGCTGGCCCCCGCCGCAGAACCCGACGGCCACCCTCCGCCGTCATCCCTGCGAAAGCAGGGATCCATGCCTCCGCCGCGGTAACCTCGACGGCTGGCAACCCGGCGGAATGGATCCCGGCTCGGAGGCCGAGATGACGGCGAGGGTGGGGGACGGCCGTCAGGTGGCAAGCTCGTGCGGGAATGACACCGTCCTTTACCTCTCCCTGAGGGAGAGGTCGACGGCCGAAGGCCGGCGGGTGAGGGTTTACGGCCTCTCCGGAGGGTTTCCTAAACCCTCACCCGGAGCTTCGCTCCGACCTCTCCCTCAGGGAGAGGTAAAGGAAGAGCGCCCTGCAGGAGGCTGTCACTCAGCCGCCTGGGCGGAGGCGGACGCGCGTGCCCCAGGGATCGGAAAGCTCCCGTTCGTAGGGGATGCCGCTGCCGGCGAGCGTGACATAGGCGAGGCCGGCGCGGGCGGGATCGCGCGGGCCGGCGCCGCGGCTCTGCCAGCTGTTGGCGCCGACATGGTGGTGGTAGCGGCCGGAGGAGAGGAACGAGGCGCTCGGCATCGCCGTGACCTGTTCGAGGCCGACCTCGTGCTGCCACCACGCGGCTGCGGCCCTCGCGTCGCCGACGCGCAGGTGGATATGGCCGATGCGCAGGAATTCCGGCGCGTCCTGCCAGCGGTCGGCGGGGCTGTTCAGCTCGCCGACGATGGCGTTGACGTCGAGCGGGTCCGTCGCCATCCGGATCGTGTCGCCATCCCAGGCCCAGGCCTCGGCCGGCCGGTCGGCATAGACCTCGATGCCGTTGCCCTCTGGATCGGTCAGGTAGATCGCCTCGCTGACGAGATGGTCGGCGGTGCCGTCGACGGGCACGCGCGTTTCGCTCGCATGCAGGATCCAGCGGGCGAGATCGGCGCGCGAGGGCATCAGGAAGGCGGTGTGGAACAGGCCCGCCTGGCGCGTGTCGTCGGCCGGTGCGCCGCGCGCCGCCGGCTCGATGACGAGGAAGGGCACGCCGCCGGCGCCGAGCGTCGCCGTGCCGGCGGGGCCGGGAAGCGTCTCAAGCCCCAGCAGGGCGCGGTAATAGTCGGCGAGCTTCACGACGTCATGCGCCTTGAGGCCGACCTCGGCGACATGGATCGGCCGCGTCAGCGCGAAGGGCAGGCCGGTCGCTTTCCTGGCAGTATCGGTATCCGGATGGCTCATGGGCACGACCTCTGGTTGATACCGTTATCTAGGCCCTTGCGAGGGCGGCCGACAGCCGCCGACGGGTGAACACACCGTATCAGAAAAGCCGGCCGCCATCTGGGACGGCGCGCTCGACCGCCGTCAGCACCACGTCGCCGTCGGCGTCCGGCATGCCGAGCGTCAGGACTTCCGACATGAAGGGGCCGATCTGGCGCGGCGGGAAATTGACCACGGCCAGCACCTGCCGGCCGATCAGTTCTTCGGGCTGGTAGTATTTGGTGATCTGCGCCGAGGACTTCTTGCGGCCGATCTCGGGGCCGAAATCGATCACCAGCTTGATCGCCGGTTTGCGCGCTTCCGGGAAGGGGGCGGCCTCGACGATGGTGCCGACGCGGATGTCGACCTTGAGGAAATCATCGAAGCCGATCGTCTTCGGGGCGGGCGCGTCCATCTCATGTCTCCGTTGGGCTGTGCCTTCGGGGTAGCATGGTCAGGCGTCGCGTCAAGCCTCGGGTAGCTGGCCCCCGGCTCAGGCGGCGGGTGCCGCCGTGTCCGGGTCCCTGCGGCCGCGCCGTTTCGGGCGGCGATGCTCGAACTTGGCGCCGACGCGGCAGAGGAGGTCGATCGCCTTGTCGCCGCGGCGCGACCAGGTCTCCGCCTGCTCCAGGGCCCGATCGACCGCCGCCATGGTGCGCGACAGGTCGGGATCCTCGTCCTTGCGCCAGACCGGCAGGATGCGGGCCGTCATCAGCACGAAGCCCTGCGTCCGCGCCGCGCCGCGCAAGCCCCCGGTCGAGACGTCGGCGGCGGCCAGCATGAAGCGGGCGCTGTCGAGCGCCAGCCGGTTCAGGCAGAGCGCGAGGCCGGGGTCGCGCCGGGCGGCGTCGGCGACATGGCCGATGGCGACGCGATAGGGCGCCAGGATATCGAGCCGCTTCATGATCAGGTCGAACAGCCGGTCGCGGGCGGTCTCCTCGGGCGAGGGCGCGTCGGCGATATCGAGCACGGCGCGATCGATCCGGCGCAGGAAGTCGGCCAGGATAGAGAGCTTGCCGTCATAGGTCGTGCGCAATTCGCCGAGCGAGACGTCCGCCCGGGCCGCGATCTCGCCGAGGCCGATGTCGGCGAAGGGCTTTTCGGCGAGCAGCGCCAGGAAGGCGTCGATGATGCTGTCGGCCGGTGTCGGCCCCTTGGATTTCTCGGCCGCCGATTTTCCAGTCGCCATGATCGGATCTCCTGTTCAGACCTTCATCTAGGCATCGAATGGGGCGGTGACGAGTCCGCTCAGCCGGCCAGTTCCTCGGCGCGGCGCTTGGCGGCGGCGACGGCCTTGGTAAGCAGCGGCGCCAGTCCGTCCTCCGCCATCAGCACCTCGAGCGCGGCGGCGGTGGTTCCGCCCGGCGAGGTGACGTTCTTGCGCAGCGTGTCGGCCGGAAGCAGCGACTGGTTGAGCAGTTCGCCGGCGCCGACGATCGTCTGGCGCGCGAAGCGGGCGGCGAGCTCGGGCGAGAAGCCGGCCTCGACGCCGGCGGCGGCGAGCGCCTCGACGAGCAGGAAGACATAGGCCGGTCCGGATCCCGAGACGGCCGTCACGGTGTCGATCAGGCTCTCGCTGTCGACCCAGCCGACCTCGCCGACGGCCGCCAGCAGCGCGTCGACGATCGCCCGGTCGGCGTCGGTCACGGCCTCATTGGCGAAGGCGCCGGTCATGCCGCGGCCGACCTGGGCCGGCGTGTTCGGCATGGTGCGGACGATGGCGCCGCCCAGCGCCGTCTCCAGCGTCGCGATCGTCGTGCCGGCGGCGATCGAGACCGTTACCGTCTCCGGACCGATGAGCGCGCGCACCGCCGGCAGCGCCGCCCCCATCATCTGCGGCTTGACCGCGAGCAGGAGCACGCGGGCGGTGACGTTGTCGGGCGCGCTGGTCTCGTGGCGGACGCCGTGGCCGGCAAGCAGCGCGACCGTCTCAGCCGGCGGATTGGGGTCGACGACGAGGACGGCCTTCGGATCGAGACCGCTCGCCAGCCATCCGGTCAGCAGCGCGCCGCCCATCTTGCCGGCGCCGATCAGGACGATGGGAGAGGAGGGCGTGAGGGCGGAAAGGGACATGCGGAAACGCTCGGGCTCGGGTGACGACATCTCGGGTGACGTCTTCCTCTACGCGTCAGGACGGCGCGGCGGAAGCCGTTTCCAGCCCCGGCACAGAAAGAATGCCGCGCGGAGACGTCGAGGAAGAAGGTCGCGATTGGAGGGAAACCGGCGCTCGCCTTCGCGGGCGCCGGGAAATCGGGATCAGGCTTCGCCGACGGTCTCGAACAACACGGTCTCGAGCGCCTCGGCGGCCGACTTGCCGGCCCAGACGACAAACTGGAAGGCCTGATAATACCGTTCGCAGCTTTCGATGGCGTTCTCGAGCAGCCCTTCGACCTGCCGGCTGTTCGGCTCGGCCCCGCCGGCGAGCAGCAGCGTCTGCCGGTACATGACGACGCCTTCCTTGCTCCAGAGGTCGAAATGACCGATCCAGAGCTGCTCGTTGACGAGCGAGAGGAGGCGCATCACCTCGGTCTTGCGCGGCTCGGTAACCTTGAGATCGAAGGCGCAGGCGAGATGAACGGCCTCCATATCCTCCATCCAGGAGAAGGAGACGTGGTAGTCGCACCAACCGCCGGCGATCGAGATGGTGATCTCGTCATCGCCCGACCGTTCGAAGCTCCAGTCGTTGAGACCAGCGATGTGCTCGATCATATCGACGGGATTGGACTGACGGTCTTCGGTTTCGAAGTCGATGAGGCTCATGGCCGACCCTCGCGCTTGATCGGGTGAATACGCAACGCAACAAAACGACTGCCGAAAGCAGATCTCCGGTCCCGCCGCACCGATCGAGCAAGATCCGCTCCGCATCGGGCGGAATGATCGGCTCGCAGATCGAGTTCAACACTGGCACAGGCGGAAGCAGCGCGAATCTTCATTGTGAATCAGTATATAGGCAGCCCGTGAAATTGCGCGATGTCTTTTCACCGGCGGCCGTCTCGGAATTGTGGACGCTGGCCACCCCGCCATGCCGGAGTTGCCGTTCCAACACCGAAAAGCCGCCGGACGAGCCGGCGGCTTTCTGGTTCGTTTCCGGGGGATTGGCGAACGGCTAACCCGGCTGCAGGTCGACCGCCTTGGGTCCCTTGCCGCGCTTGTCCGGTTCGGTTTCGAACGTGATCCGCATGCCGTCATTCAGGTTCGAAAGACCCGAGCGCTCGACAGCCGTGACGTGAACGAACACATCCTTGCCGCCATCGTCGGGCGTGATGAAGCCGAAGCCCTTCGACGCATTGAAGAACTTGACAGTACCAGTCTGTCGCATCGCTGTTCCTTTCCACTCCTCTTCACTTCACCGGCCGCTCCGCTCGGCCGGCGCACTCCAGGCACTCAGATGTCGGGGAAAGGTCTCTGCGTCTTCTAGGTATCGTGCGGTGCTCGCGCTAGCCGCCCCACGGATGCCGTAGCATCCGACGCGCGTTAGTCCAGTCTCCGTCGGGTCCTCTGCCCGTGCGCTGAAAACTATGCTTCAGCATCGCGCGGAAATCAATGCAAAAGCTTACGCTTGGGAAGGTGTCCGTTTTCTTGGTTTATGTTGCGTCGTCGGCAACGCTAACCGGAAAGTCTTCCTTAATATAAGCCTCGTCGTAGCAACGCGGGGCCGGCAGCTTGCGGAAGGTCGACTGGAGGTCGGGATTCCGCCACAAGCTTGTCATCAAAGTGGCACGATCGGTGCATATTGCAGTGCGAAAAGTGCCGTAGCGTCCGCAGCGAGAAAAATGCGTGCCGGGCGGAACCCGATGTCGCCTCGCACATTGGGACGGTGCGCGGGGTAGGCGGAGTGTGGGTCATGTCTGGATTGAGCGCGGATAGCATACTGGCAGCAGCGGCGATTTGGGTGGCGATCATGCTGCCGAGTGCCGCCTTTGGAGGCGATCCGGCATCTGCCGGCAGCGTCGCCAGGCAGTGCGATGCGCTGGGCACGACGCCGGTTGCCGTGACCGACCTCAGCGCCGGGCTCGCCCGCCCGTCCTGAGCTTCCGGCCGATATTTCGAAGGATGGATTCCGGATTGGTGACTGAGAGGCGGCGGCTGCGCGCCCCTCTGCGACCTCCGAGAACCTCTGCGCTCTCCGAGCCGATCGGCTGACTCCGCCCGCATCCTGAGCGGCGGCTCCTCGTCTCATTCCCCAATGGGGGACACCCTCCGACGTCATCCCTGCGGAAGCAGGGATCCATGTCGACCCGCGCTCGGGAGCCCGCGAGGCAACCCGGCGGAAATGGATCCCGGCTCGGAGGCCGGGATGACGGCGAGCGTGGGGCAAGGCTGCGAGGCCCCATTGTCCTGAAGTGGGGGCCTCTGCCTACGCCGTCTGCGCAATCGCGGCCGGCTGCCGCTTGGCCAGCCATGACGACAGCAGGGCCACGCCGAGCGCGAGCGCCGAAAGCCCGGCTCCGACCAGCGGCAGCATGTCGTAGGGCGCGCCGAAGGTGATGGCGAGCCCGCCGATCCAGGCGCCGCCGGCATTGCCGACGTTGAAGGCGCCCTGGTTCAGGGTCGAGGCGAGGTTCGGCGCCTCGCCGGCGCATTCGATCACCCGCATCTGCAGCGGTGCGATCAGGATGAACATCACGCAGCCCCAGACGAAGACGCTGACGCTGGCCCCGATGAATGAGTGGCTGGTCCAGCTGAACTGCGCCATCACCAGGATCAGGACCGTGAGCGCGCCGAGGATCGTCGGCATCAGCTTCCAGTCCGCCAGCCGGCCGCCGATCAGATTGCCGATCGTGATGCCGACGCCGAACAGCAGCAGCACCCACGTCACCTGATGCGGCGCCATGCCGGTCACCTGCTGCAGGATCGGCGCGATATAGGTGAAGCAGGCGAAGGTGGCGCCGGCCGCCAGCACGCTGATCGCCATGGCGAGCCAGACCTGCAGTCGCTTGAACACGGCGAATTCCTTGACCAGGCTCGGCGGCGCCATGGCGCCCCGGTCGGAGGGAACCCAGGCGAGGATCGCGGCCACCGAGACGAGGCCGATCGCCACCACGGCCCAGAAGGTCGCCCGCCAGCCGGCGACCTGGCCGAGCGCGGTACCGCCCGGCACGCCGAGGATGTTGGCGAGCGTCAGGCCGGCGAAGACGAGGGCCATCGCCCGGGCGCGCTGGTTGCGCGGCACCAACGTGCCTGCGACGACGGCACTGATGCCGAAAAATGCGCCATGGCCGAAGGCGGTGAAGACGCGGGCGGCCATCAGCAGCCCGTAATTCGGGGCGATGGCGCAGAACAGGTTGCCGAGCACGAAAAGCGAGGCGAGGCCGACGAGCGTCAGCTTGCGCGGCAGCCGCGACGTCGCCACGACGATGATCGGACCGCCGACGACGACGCCGATGGCGTATCCGGTGATGAGCAGGCCGGCGCTCGGGATCGACACGCCGAGATCGGCCGCCACTTCCGGCAGCAGCCCCATGATGACGAATTCCGTCGTGCCGATGCCGAACGAGGCAATGGCAAGGGCAAAGAGCGCGATCGGCATGAAAGGATCCGGCAGGCGAGAGGCGGGGAGCGGGGAGGGCGCCGCGCTAAGAGCGAGGCGGGGGAAGCTGTCGGATCATGGTGGATGGATTGCGCATTTTGCAATGCACAATCCATCAGCTCTCGCGTTTTGCGACGCGGCGTTGCCGGTTTGCCCCGGCCCTGGATCCTAGGTGATCGAGGTGAACAGGCGGTCCCAGCGGATCGCCCACGGCCACTTCCAGAATTCCCAGATGCGGGCGCCGTCGGCGATCGAGAAGAAGACCCAGCGCGCCTTGCCCTCGACATTCTCGAGCGGCACGTAGCCCATCGACTGCATGTCGCGGGAATCGGCGGAATTGTCGCGATTGTCGCCCATCATGAACAGATGGCCGGGCGGGACTTCGTACTTCGGCGTGTTGTCGAAGGAGCCGCGATCGCCCTCGATCTCGATGATCTGGTGCTTGACCCCGTTCGGCAGGGTTTCCTCATAATGGGGCGCCTGGATCGGATTGCCGAAGAAATCCTTCGTCTCGTGCGGCGGCAGCGGCGTCCGCTCGACCAGCTGGTCGTTGATGTAGAGGCGGCCGTCGGTGACCTGGACCGTGTCGCCGGGCAGGCCGATGACGCGCTTGATGTAGTCGGTCGAATTGTCCTTCGGGCCCTTGAAGACGACGATGTCGCCCTGCTTCGGCTCCGAGCCCCAGATGCGGCCCTCGAACGGGGCGATGCTGAAGGGGAAGGAGTGGCGGGAATAGCCGTAGGAATATTTGGAGACGAACAGATAGTCGCCGATTTCCAGGGTCGGGATCAGCGAACCCGACGGAATCTCGAACGGCTGGAACAGGAAGGTGCGGACGATCAGGGCGATGATCAGCGCTTCGGCGAAGACGCGGATGGTACCGCCAAGACCGTCATTGGACGATTTCTTCTTCTCGGCGGACTTCTCGATTTCAGCCATCATGCGACTTTCAGCCGATTGGGGAACCCGTCATTTAGGCGATACGCGACCCAGGGGCAACCGCGCGCCGTCGACGCAGGCGGGCAACCCGGCCGATGTCGGGTCGTCTCGCGGTAGACAGTGCGTCTCCGGCGGCCGGGGCTGACATCGCGGCAGCGGCGCGCCATATCAGCGGTCTCGGCCGCGGCCTCCGCCGCGTCCCTCGGCGTCATCCGATGAGGCGATCAGCATGGAATTCGGCATCTACACCTTCGGCGACAACATGGCCGATCCGACGACAGGCGTCCGCCTCGACCCGGCCGAGCGGATCCGCAACCTGCTCGAGGAGATCGAGCTCGCCGACCAGCTCGGCCTCGACGTCTTCGGCCTCGGCGAGCATCACCGCCCGGATTTCCTGATCTCGTCGCCGGAAGTCGTGCTGGCGGCCGCCGCTGCGCGGACGAAGTCGATCCGCCTGAGCAGCGCCGTCACCGTGCTCTCCTCCGACGATCCCGTGCGCGTCTTCCAGCGCTTCTCGACGCTCGACCTGATCTCGAACGGCCGCGCCGAAATCATGGCCGGGCGCGGCTCCTTCATCGAATCCTTCCCGTTGTTCGGTTTCGACCTCGGCGACTATGACGAGCTGTTCTCGCAGAACCTCGACCTGCTGCTGCGGATCCGCGACGCCGAGCGCGTGACCTGGCCGGGCGGACATCGGGCGGCGATCCGGGATCTTGGCGTCTATCCGCGCCCCGTCCAGGATCCGCTGCCGGTCTGGATCGCGGTCGGCGGCACGCCGCAGTCGGTGGTGCGTGCCGGCGTGCTCGGCCTGCCGCTGGCGATCGCGATCATCGGCGGCAACCCGGCGCATTTCCAGCCGCTGGTCGAGCTCTACCACCGCGCGGCGAAGGAGGCCGGCAGCGACCCGGCGGGGCTGCGCGTCGGCATCAACTCGCACGGCTTCATCGCCGAGACGTCGCAGGAGGCGGCCGACATCGCCTTTCCGCCCTTCGCCGCCGCGATGACCAAGATCGGCAAGGAGCGCGGCTGGCCGCCGACGACGCGCGGCCAGTTCGAGGCGCAGCGCCGCCTGCACGGCGCGCTGTTCGTCGGCAGCCCGTCCGAGGTCGCGGAGAAGATCCTCTACCAGCACGAGCTGTTCGACCACGACCGCTTCCTGATCCAGTTCAGCGTCGGCACGTTGCCGCACGACAAGATGATGAAGTCGATCGAGCTGTTCGGCACCCGCGTCGTGCCGGAGGTGCGCAAGGCGCTCGGCGCCGCCGCTGCGGCCGCGCCGGCGCTAACGCCGCGCTAACGATCCGGTAACACGCGTTAACAGCCGGGAAGAAGCGTTAACGGGCGGGCTGTGGGCGGCGGCGAAGCGATTCGCGTTCGCCGTCCGCAAGGCGTCGTCCGGACGCTTCCATTCCCCCGCGTCCCCCTCGAAAAGGTCAGAGAAACTGTCATTTTCGCGCTGATGTTGACGCGCGCCGCGCCTGCAACCCGAATTTTTTTGCAGGCGTTAACTCCCTCGGAAACCCACGGTTTTTCCGTCCGATCCGTTAACGGCCCCGGCGTGGTTAACCACTCGTTAACCAGCGTGTCGCACAGATTGCTTAACAGAAGGCAAATTGCGATCGTGGCTACTCCCGCTTCAAAACAACGCGCTGCAATCCGGTTCCGGGGAAGGTCCTTCCTCGCCACCGTGCTGGCGCCCGAACTTCCACTGGCCGAATGGCTTGCGGAGCTCGACAAGCTTTCCAAACGTTCCGAGGGCTACTTCGCCAGTCGCCCCGTCATTCTCGACGTCACCGGCCTCGCCATCACCAAGCGCGACTTCGCAGAGCTGATCGCAATGCTCTACGAGCGCGAGATCAAGGTGATGGGGGTCGAGGGCGCCGATCCGTCCTGGCTCGGCTTCGGCATGCCGCCCTCCGTGAGCGGTGGCAAGCAGACCGAAATCCTGCACAAGCCGTCCGCCGAGCCACCCAAGCAGCAGCAGAGCTTCGCCGACCGGGCGATCCCCTCGCTCCTGATCGAGACGCCGGTCCGTTCCGGCCAGTCGATCATTTTTCCGCAGGGCGACGTCACGGTGGTGGGCTCCGTCGCTTCCGGCGCCGAGATCATCGCCGGCAACTCGATCCACATCTACGGAACGCTGCGCGGCCGGGCGATCGCGGGGTCGACGGGGAATGCCGGGGCGCGGATCTTCTGCCAGAAATTCGAGGCCGAGCTGATCGCCATCGACGGCCTCTACCAGACTGCCGACGACCTGGACGCGAGCCTTCGCGGCCGGCCGATCCAGGCTTGGCTTGCGAATGACAAAATGAACATGGCGGCGCTGGCCTGAGCCAGCAAGGAGCAGAAGCAATGTCTCAGGTTCTCGTTGTGACATCGGGCAAGGGCGGCGTGGGCAAGACCACGTCCACGGCAGCCATCGGCGCTGCGCTGGCCCTGTCCGGACAGCGCGTCGCCGTCGTCGATTTCGATGTCGGTCTGCGCAATCTCGACCTCGTCATGGGCGCCGAGCGCCGGGTCGTCTACGACCTGATCAACGTCGTGCAGGGTGAAGCCAAGCTGCAGCAGGCCTTGATCCGCGACA
This sequence comes from Kaistia sp. SLG-1, assembly GCF_059699055.1. Classification (NCBI taxonomy): domain Bacteria; kingdom Pseudomonadati; phylum Pseudomonadota; class Alphaproteobacteria; order Hyphomicrobiales; family Kaistiaceae; genus Kaistia; species Kaistia sp. SLG-1. Next base: position 4,030,188 of record NZ_AP048544.1, on the reverse strand, counting down.
AGCGGCTCGACACGCTCTATGTGCTGCCGGCCTCGCAGACGCGCGACAAGGACGCCCTGACCGAAGAGGGCGTCACCCGCGTCATGGAAGAGCTGCGCAACCATTTCGACTGGGTCGTCTGCGACAGCCCGGCCGGCATCGAGCGCGGCGCCATGCTCGCCATGCGCCATGCCGACGTCGCCATCGTCGTCACCAATCCGGAAGTCTCGTCGGTGCGCGATTCCGACCGCATCATCGGCATGCTCGACTCGAAGACCGTCAAGGCCGAGAAGGGCGAGTACATGGAGAAGCACCTCCTGCTCACCCGCTACGACGCCGCGCGGGCCGAGCGCGGCCAGATGCTCAAGGTCGACGACGTGCTCGAGATCCTGTCGATCCCGCTGCTCGGCATCATCCCCGAGAGCGAGGCCGTGCTGAACGCCTCGAACGTCGGTTGCCCGGTGACGCTGGTTGACAGCGACAGCGCCCCGGCGCGCGCCTATCTCGACGCCGCCCGGCGCCTCGAGGGCGAGAACATCCCGATGGTCGTTCCGTCCGAGCGGCGCGGCTTCATGAGCAAGCTTTTCGGTCGGAGGGCTGCATGACGATCTTCAACTTCTTCAAGCCGGCGCGCTCCGCGCCGGTGGCGCGCGATCGACTGCAGATCCTGCTGCAGCACGAGCGCGTCTCGGCCGGCTCCAGCGACCTGATCGCCAAGCTCCGCGAGGAGATCATCGGCGTCATCGCCCGCCACGTCGACATCCCGGCCGACAAGGTCCAGGTGAAGATGCAGCGGGCCGAGGCTGTCTCGACGCTCGAAGTCGAGATCGAACTGCCGAATCCGGTTCGACGCCGCGCGGAAGCGGCGGCCTGATACGTGACGAAAGGCCGGCATTCTTGCCGGCCTTTTTATTGGGGCTCTGCCGATCTTGGTTTCCGTAGGGTAATATTTGCTTCCCGTTCGATCTCCGGACGGGCTGCTGGAGTTTTTCTTTTCGGCCGCTGCATATTCCTCTGGTTTCGCAAACCGGAAAGCCGTCATCTGAACGAGTTGGCTCGCGGGGGAAGTTGGCATGGCACTCTATATTTTGGCTTTGTTGATCGGCGTCGTCGCCGGACTGCGCGCGATGACCGCGCCTGCGGCGGTCAGCTGGGCGGCCTATCTCGGCTGGATCAATCTCGACGGCAGCTGGCTCGCTTTCCTCGGCCATTGGATCGTGCCGTGGATCCTGAGCCTCCTGGCGCTGGCGGAGCTGATCACCGACCAGTTGCCGTCCACGCCGAGCCGCAAGGTGCCGGTGCAGTTCGGCGCCCGGATCTTCATGGGCGCCGTCAGCGGCGCGGCGATCGGCTTCGCCGGCGGGAGCTGGGTTGGCGGCCTCGTCGCCGGCGCGATCGGCGCCGTGATCGGCACGCTCGGCGGCTACGAGGCGCGCAAGCGCCTGGTCGCGGCGACGGGCGGCAGGGACCTTCCCATCGCGCTGCTCGAAGACGCCATCGCCATCGGCCTGGCGCTCTGGGTCGTCGCCTACGTCACCTGATTATCTTGCCCCGGCCGCGTTGCCTTCACCTCTCCCTCAGGAAGAGGTGAACGAGAACGCAGCCCGGGCTCTGGCCTTTCAGGCTCGTTGTGAAGAATCCTCTTCAGAACTTGTCTCGCAACGCTGTCCCACGCTCGCCGTCATCCCGGCCTCCGAGCCGGGATCCACTTCCGCCGGGTTGCCTGCCGCCCGGATCCCGAACGGGGGTCGACATGGATCCCTGCTTTCGCAGGGATGACGACGGAGGGTGGCCCCAATTGGGATGGGACGAGGAGCCGTCCCCCGGGGCTGGAGGGGGAGTTTCTGTATCCTCGCTTCAATCCGCACTACGGGCCAGACACCGAGCGCGCGGCCGCCCTCTCGGCGCTCGTCACCTCGCGGATCAGGGCGATGAAGGCCCGCAACCCGGCCGGGACGTGGCGGCGGCCGGGATAGTAGAGGCAGAGGCCCGGCGTTGCCGGCGTCCAGTCCTGCAGCACGCGCACGAGCCGCCCGGCCTCAATGTGCGGCGCCACCGACCATTCGCTGGTCCAGATCAGGCCGGCGCCCCGCAGGGCGGCCTCGACCATCAGATTGTGGTTGTCCAGGGTCAGCGGTCCCTTGACGTCGACCTCCAGCGTTTCGCCATGCCGCTCGAACTCCCAGCGATAGACGCCGCCGCTCGGCACGCGGCTGCGGATGCAGTCATGCGCCAGCAGGTCGCCCGGCGTGAGCGGCAGCGTCCTGCCGGCGAAATAGGCCGGTGAGCCGACGACGGCGAAGCTCAGCGCCGGGCTGCACGGCACACTGATCATGTCCTGCGGCACCAGATCGGCCAGCCTTATCCCGGCGTCGAAACCCTCGGCCACGATGTCGACCAGCCGTCCTTCGGTGACGAGATCGATCTGCATGTCGGGAAAGCGCCGGAGAAATTCGAGCACCACTGGCGCGAGAATCCGCATCGCCGCGCCCTCCGAGGTGTTGATGCGGAGGATGCCGGTCGGCGTGTCGCGGAACCGGTTGACCGCCTCCATCGCGTCGGAGATATCCCGCAGCGCCGGCCGGATCTGGGCGAGGAACTGCTCGCCGGCCTCCGACAGCGAGACGCTGCGCGTGGTGCGGTTGAACAGCCGCACGCCCATTCGGCTCTCAAGCGTCGCGACGGCGTGGCTGAGCGCCGAGGGCGACATGCCGAGTTCGCGCGCCGCGGCGCGAAAGCTGCGGTGGGTCGAGATCGCCACGAGGGCATTGAGCTCAAACAGGCCGGTCCGGTTCATTGTTCGAATTCCTGCATCACGCTGTGCAGGATTGGCCAGATTGTCACATCAATCAAGCGTGTCCATTGTCGCCTTCGCCGGATCCCCCCGTCCGGCCCCGATGGAGAATCCCATGAAGCAGACCGTCCTCGTCACCGGCGCGTCCTCCGGCATCGGCCAGGCCGCCGTCCGGCTCTTCGCCGGCAAGGGCTGGAACGTGGTTGCGACCATGCGCAACCCCGAGCGCGACGCCGATTTCGCCGGCCTCGACGACGTGCTGGTCGCGCGCCTCGATGTCGAGGACCTGGCGAGCATCCAGTCGGCGATCGCTGCCGGCATCGAGCGCTTCGGCCGCATCGACGCGCTGGTCAACAATGCCGGCTACGGCCAGTACGGCCTGTTCGAGGCGCTGCCGCGCGAGGTGATCCAGCGCCAGTTCGACGTCAACGTCTTCGGCGTCATGGACGTCACGCGGGCGATCCTGCCGCATTTCCGCGCCAACCAGAGCGGCGTCGTCCTCAATGTCAGCTCCGGCGCCGGCATGTTCACGCTGCCGCTGATCTCGCTCTACTGCGCCAGCAAGTTCGCGCTGGAGGGTTTCTCCGAGGCGCTTTCCTACGAGCTCGCCTCGCAGAACATCACGGTCAAGCTGGTCATCCCGCATGGCGGCGTCGCGGCGACGCGCTTCTCCGAGCGCTCGGCCGAGGATTTTGTCACCGATCCGGCGCTGGCCGACTATGACGACTTCGTCGCCCGCAGCAACGCCGCCTTCGCCCAGATGGGCAGCGCGCGGACGATGAATTCAGCCGATATCGCCGAGGTCATCTTCGGCGCGATTACGGATGGCACCGACCGTCTGCGCTATCTCGTCGGCGACGATGCGCGCGGCTTCGTCAAGGCGCGGCGCACCCTCGACGACGCCGACTATGTCGAGTTCATGCGCTCGCATTTCCGCAAGCAAACACCCGCTCAATAGTGCGGCGGCGGCGGCTCCGGCAGGTTCGGGCGACCGATCTGTTCGGTCGTCTCGCGCAGCTGGTCTGTCAGCTGCGCGATCTTGCGGGTGAGCAGGTCGATCTGCTTCCACTGATCGGTGACGGCCTTGTTCAGATCCTCGATCGTCTCGTCCTGATAGGCGAGGCGGATCTCGAGCGCGTCGATGCGGGTCGCGAGCGCGTCCGTTTCGGCCATCCGATCCTCCTTGTTCCGCGTTGTCCGCGAGCGGACCGGACCCGCTCCCTAAGGCGTGCGGCTTGTCGATGCAAGCGAGGCCGGCCGCGTCTCCGCGGCGCACTCGGCCGCGCGGGCGAGAAGGAGCTCGCGTTCGCGCTGGTTCCTCGTGAGCGAGGCCGCGCGTTCAAACTCGCGCGCCGCCTCGTCGAGGCGGCCGAGCTTCATCAGGAAGTCTGCCCGAACGCCGGGCAGGAGATGCGAGGTGGCGAGCGCCGGCTCGTTCGTCAGCGCGTCGGCGATGGCGAGGCCCGCCGCCGGGCCATAGGCCATGGCGACGGCGACGGCGCGGTTGAGCTCGACGACGGGCGAGGGGGTGAGGGCGGCGAGCTCGGCATAGAGATCGGCGATCCGCAGCCAGTCGGTCTGCTCCGCTACCGCGGCGCGGGCATGGCAGGCGGCGATCGCGGCCTGCAGCGTATAGGGGCCGCGCGGCCCCAGCGCCTCGGCGCGCGCCAGCGCCGCGAGACCGCGCCGGATCAGCAGATGATCCCAGCGGGCGCGGTTCTGGTCCAAGAGCAGCACTGGCTCGCCATTGGGACCGACCCTCGCCGCGAAGCGCGATGACTGGATCTCCATCAGCGCCACCAGGCCGTGTACTTCCGGCTCCTCGGGCGCGAGACCCGCGAGGATGCGGCCGAGGCGCAGCGCCTCCTGCGCCAGCTGCGGCCGGATCCAGTCCTCGCCGGCAGTCGCCGCGTAGCCTTCGTTGAAGATCAGGTAGATCACCTCGCAGACCGAGGCGAGGCGTTCCGACAGTTCCGCGCCGCGCGGCACCTCATAGGCGACGTCGGCATCGGCCAGCGACCGCTTCGCGCGGACGATGCGCTGGGCGATCGTCGGCTCCGGCACGAAGAAGGCGCGGGCGATCTCCGGGGTGGAGAGGCCGCCGATCAGCCGCAGCGTCAGCGCGACGCGCGCCTCGCGCGACAGGATCGGATGGCAGGCGGTGAAGATGAGCTTGAGGAGATCGTCGCCGATATCGTCGTCGAGCCGCGCCTCCAGCGCGGCGACGACATCCTCCTGGTCGAGATCGAGCCCGTAGCCGATCTCGACATGCTTGCGATCCTGCATCTTGCGATGGCGCAGCCGGTCGATCGCCCGGCGCTTGGCGGTCGCCATGAGCCAGGCGCCGGGATTGTCGGGAATGCCCTGTTCCGGCCAGCGTTCGAGGGCTGCGACCAGCGCGTCCTGCGCCAGCTCCTCGGCGAGCGAGATGTCGCGCAGCATGCGGGCGAGCCCGGCGACGAGCTTGGCCTGCTCGATCCGCCAGACTGCGTTGATCGCCTGATGTGTCTCCGCATTGCTCACGGTTGCGGATCAGGCCACGTCCCGTCCGCCGGCGCAAGTCGGTTGCATGACGTTGTGGTATGCCGCCACCCTCAGCCGCCTTCGGTCGCGGCCTTCAGATTGGCGAGACCGCTCTCGAAGTCGCTGCCGATCAGCTTGTCCATGTCGACGAAGAGGCCCATCACGCGGGTGACGAGCGGCGCCGGGCCGTCCATCGACCAGCGCACCCGCGTAGCGTCGCCATCCGGGACGAGCGTGAACTCGGCGATGCTGCTGGACCGCATCGGCTTGATGAAATCGAGGTCGATGCGGAGCTGCGATGGCGGCGAGGTCTTAGCGATCTCCATCCGTCCGGCGCCGACCTTGCCGCTGCCGCTCCATTCGTAGACGGACCCTTCGCCGCTGGCGGGACCGGCGAAGGTCCGCTGCATGGCCGGGTCGAGCTTCTCATAGGGCGACCAGAGCGCCCAGCTGTGGAAGTCGTTGAGCAGCGGGAAGATCCGTTCCGGCGGCGCGTGAATGCGCGCCTCGCGCTGGATGTGGAGGCGGTCCGGGCGGGTCGCCGCATAGGCGACGACCGCTCCGATGACGACGATCAGCAGCGCGAGCGCGATGGCAATGAATTTCAGCATGAGGCTCTCCTGGAAAGTTGGAACAGCGCGGAAAATTGGGACTGCGCGTGTTGCGCCGTCAGGCGCTGTTCGCTCCGGTCTGCATCGCCTCGAAGCCGGCGGCCGCCTTCTGGACGTCCTCGGGGAAGTCGTCCATTTCCTGCACCTGGCGGATTTCGATGACCTCGTTCTCGCCGCCCGGGCATTTCTTCGCCCATTCGATCGCTTCTTCGCGGGAGCCGACGCGGATCATCCAATAGCCGCCGAGCACCTCCTTCGCCTCGGCGAAGGGGCCGTCCTGCACCACCGGCTTGCCGCCGGGAAAGCTGACGCGGGCGCCCATGGAGGGCGGATGCAGGCCGTCGCAGGCGAGCAATATGCCGGCCTTCTGCAGGGCCTCGTTGAACTTCATCATTTCCGCGACGCCTTCCGCGTCGGGCAGCGTGCCCGGCGTCGCCGTCTCGTAGCCCTTGGGGATCATCAGCAGCATGAAGCGCATGGTCGTATCCTGTGCGTGAGAAAGGGTAGGGAGTTCGTTCAGCCCTTGGAGCCGGTTTCGATCTGGCGCAGCCGATCGATCGACGGGCTCGGCGCGAAATCGTCGAATTCAAACAATTGCCGCAGCTCGATCTCGGCATCCCGGCCTTCGCCGGCCGGGTTCGGCATCCGCTTCGCCCAGGCGATCGCCTCGTCGCGCGACTTGACCTCGATGATCGTGTAGCCGGCGATCAGCTCCTTCGCCTCGGCGAACGGACCGTCGATGACGAGGCGCTGGCCGCCGGAAAAGCGGATCCGCGCGCCCTTCGCGGTCGGCTGCAGGCCGGAGGCGTCAAGCAGGGCGCCTGCCTTGGCCAGATCCTCGTGATAGGCGGCCATTTCGGCGATCCGCTTTTCCTCCGGCATGACGCCCGCTTCCGTGTCCCGGTTGGCCTTGACGAGGATCATGAACCGCATCGGTCCGCTCCTGCTTCCTCGAGGACGCCGGCGAACCGGCGGATGGCGAGACGGTAATCCCCGTGCTCTGACAACACGACGAGCGGGGCATCACGGAATCGACAGGGCGTCGATCTTTTTTCCGTCGCCACGTTGCGCTCGGACCCTGGCGTTGTCCGGCTACCGGGGCGCTGCTAGACACGGTCGGGTGGTGGAGCGGCGACGGGAGGACGGATTGGACAAGGCGCATTCCGGCGACGATGTCGTGCTCAGCCTCGACGAGGTGTTCGCGCTCTCGAAATCGGTCCTGGTCGCGGCCGGACTGACGGAGGCGCAGGCGGCCCCGCTCGCCCGCGTGCTGACCGAGGGCCAGCGCGACGAATGCCATTCGCATGGCCTGTTCCGGCTACCCGGCTGCGTCCAGACGATCCATCATCCGCGCTTCAACCGGAACGCCGTGCCTGTCGTCACGGATACGACGGCGGCGGTGACCAGGGTCGACGCGCAGTTCGGCTTCTCGCTGCCGGCGCTCGAAGCGGCGATGCCGCGCTTCGTCGAGAAGGCGAGGGCGATTGGCATCTCGGTGCTCGCGATCAACAACTGCTTCCACATCACGGCGCTCTGGCCCGAGATCGAGAGGCTGACGGCGCAGGGGCTGGTGGCGATCGCCATGACGCCGAGCCACAGCTGGGTCGCGCCGGCCGGCGGCACCAAGGGCGCGTTCGGCACCAATCCGATCGCCTTCGGCTGGCCGCGCGAGGGGCGGGAGCCCTACGTGTTCGATTTCGCCACCAGCGCCATCGCGCGCGGCGATATCTCGCTGCACAAGATGGCCGGCAAGCCGCTCCAGGAAGGCTGGGCGCTCGACGCGGACGGCAATCCCACCACAGACGCGGCAGCGGCGCTCGAAGGCGCGATGCTGACCTTCGGCGGCCACAAGGGCTCGGCGCTCTCGACCATGATCGAGCTATTGGCCGGGCCGCTGATTGCCGACATGACCAGCCTGGAATCGATGGATTTCGACGATGGCCTCAAGGCCGCGCCCTGCCATGGCGAGATCCTGATCGCCTTCGATCCGGCGATCCTCGGCGGCGGTTCGCGCGACAATCAGGCGAGCAGCGAGCGGCTGTTCTCGGCGATCGCGGACCAGGGCGCGCGGCTTCCGTCGACGCGCCGCTACGCGGCGCGGGCGCGCAGCCTGGCGAACGGCGTCCACGTTCCGCGCCCTTTGTACGAACAGATCATGGCGCTGCCCCGGGCTGGCTGACGGCCTCCCCCTTGCCGTCCCGCACCCGGTGCGCCGTGACGCAGGCGAAGACGCTCGCCACCACCAGGACGATGGCGACGCCTTCCAGCGTCGTCGGCAGGCGGCGTTCCCAGAGAAAGCCGTAGAGCAGCGCGAACAGCGTCTCGAACAGGATCATCTGGCCGACCAGAGTGAGCGGCATCAGGCGGCTCATCCAGTTCCAGAACGCATTGCCGATGATCGAGGCGAACAGCGCGACGCCGGCCGCGACGGCGGCGAAGCGCAGCCATTCGCTGGCATCGTGGCTATGCGCGCCGATCAGGATCGCCGGCGGCAGCAGCAGCAGCGCCAGCCCGCCCGTCACGACGCCGGTCAGCAGATTCCAGTCATGCGACGACAAATGGCGAACGCGGACCAGCCAGCGGGCGTTACCGATGGCAAAGCTCGTCCACGACGCCAGCGCGGCGATGGCGCAGGCAAGCCCGATAAGGCCGCCCGGCTGCAGGCCCGCGTCGATCGACTGCAGCGATTGCCAGCCGATGCAGAGAATCCCTGCCGTGCCGAGCAGCAGCGACGGCGCCAGCCGCGACAGCGGTGTCGCGCCATGGTCGCGGCTGCCGATCAGCGTCACGGCAACTGGCAGGAAGCCGATGATCAGCGAGGTCATGGCAATGCCGCCGAGCTGAACGGCGCTGGCCAGCAGCACATAGTAGAAGATGTTGCCGAGCAGGCTGAGCCAGACCAGCGCCCACCAGTCGCGCGGCGTTAGCTGGCGAACCACCCGGCGCCAGCGCGGCGCGATCAGCACGATCGCGAACAGGCCATAGGCGAGATAGCGTGCGGTGGCGAGCTGCAGCGGCGTGAACTCGCGCACGAGCTCGGGCGCCAGGAAGACGAGGCCCCATAGCGCGCCCGCCGCGATGCCGCAGCCAACTCCAACCCATATCCTGCCGTTGCTGGTCACGATTGTCTCCGGGAAAGGCCCGGTCATGACAGGTCGGGATGGGCGTTTCTCGGCCGAGGCTATCGCATTCTAGGCCAAAGCTCTCCAGGAACGTTCGGCCTTCATTCGGTTCGGTCCGTTGCCCGGCTCTGGCGGCGATAGGCGGCGGGCGTCAGGCCCGTCGTGCGGCGCATGGCGCGGGTCAGCGCATTCTGGTCGGAATAGCCGGCGCGGAACGCCAGCTCGGCGATGGAGGTGTCCGAATTCGCCAGCCATTCGCGCGCCCGCCGGAGCCGCAGCTCCGACAGCCAGGCGGCCGGCGTCGTATCCAGCTCGCTGCGGAACAGCGCGTGCAGACGGCTGACGCTCATGGCGATCCTCTCCGCCATCCGCTCGGTCGTCCAGGGTTGACCGGGTGCGGCCTCGATCTGGCCGAGCAGGGCCGCCAGCCGGGATTGCGGCCGCGCCGGCGTCTGCACCAGCGCGTCGAGCAGCAGCGGCAGCCAGTGTTCCAGCTGGTCGTCCTGCGCGCCGTCGCCGCCGGCGACGAGGCTCATATAGTCGATCAGCCGGTTCGCCATGGGCGCCAGCGGCAGGAACGGGCGGGCGACCAGCCGGTCGGCGACGTCAGGGGCGAGCTGCGTCAGGTCGAGATCGACGATAAGCGAGCGGTTGGCGCGGTCGCCCTCCTGCGAATGCGGCAGGCCCGTCTCGACGAAGGCGGCGCGGAAGGCGTCGAGCTGCTGTTCGCGGCCGGCGATGTCGATCGCCAGCGTGCCCCTCAGCGGCAGCACCAGCTGCGCGAAATCGTGCCGGTGCGGCGCGCTGACGCCGCCATAGCTGCGGATATCGAGGTTGAGGAGGGCGTGCGGGCGCATGGATCCATCCTATCAGCTCGCGCCGGACATTTTGAACGGAGATCTCTCAGGGGCCGAGATCTCGCCGCAAACTTTGCGTGCCGACCTCTTCAAATTCCGCCGAGGCTGTTCTACTTTCGTACCCATGGCCAAGCGTCCCAAAACTTCCGGCTTCGGCGAAGCGCCGCAGGCTCCGCTCGAAGGCACTCCCCTGTCGGGCAATATCGCCGACTGGATGGAGGAGATCGCGCGCGCGGCGGACGCCGAGCCGATCGCCCCCAAGCCGAAACGCGCGCCGCGCGCCCGCCCCGAGCGCATGCAGCTCGTCGACCTGCCGGTCGACGAGGGACGGAAGGCGAAGGGCGCCAAGAAGGCCGACAAGAAGGCGGAAAAGGGCGCCGGCGACACGCACAAATCCTCGCGCGGCACCTCGATCGGCATCGCCGCGACGGCGCGCGAGCGCGCCGCGAGCGGCCTCAATCCCGTCTCCGGTCTCGAGATCAGCCTCGAAGAGGCGGAATCGATGTCGGCGTCGTCGGTGACGGCGACTGTCGCGGCGCTGTCGGCGCTGATCGAGACCGGCCGGCCGGAGATCCAGGACAAGACCTGGGTGCCGCATCGGCCGCCGCGGCCGGAAAAGTCGGAAGGCGGTAGGCCGTTCCAGATCGTCTCGCCCTTCGAGCCGCGCGGCGACCAGCCGAACGCCATCCGCGAGCTGGTTGAGGGCGTCGCCGAACAGGAGCGCGACCAGGTTCTCTTGGGCGTCACCGGTTCCGGCAAGACCTTCACCATGGCCAAGGTGATCGAGAACACGCAGCGGCCGGCGCTGATCCTGGCGCCGAACAAGACGCTCGCCGCGCAGCTCTACGGCGAGTTCAAGGCGTTCTTCCCGGACAACGCCGTCGAGTATTTCGTCTCCTACTACGATTACTACCAGCCCGAGGCCTATGTGCCGCGCACGGATACCTTCATCGAGAAGGAATCCTCGGTGAACGAGCAGATCGACCGCATGCGCCATTCGGCGACGCGCTCGCTCCTGGAACGCGACGACGTCATCATCGTCGCCTCGGTCTCCTGCATTTACGGTATCGGCTCGGTCGAGACCTATACGGCGATGACCTTCGGCATCGAGCTCGGCGAGAAGCTCGACCAGCGGCAGCTGCTCGCCGATCTGGTGGCGCTGCAATACAAGCGCCAGGACCTGAATTTCGTCCGCGGCACCTTCCGGGTGCGCGGCGACACGGTCGAGATTTTCCCGGCCCACTTGGAGGATCGCGCCTGGCGGCTGTCGCTGTTCGGCGACGAGGTCGAGAGCATCACCGAGTTCGATCCCTTGACCGGCCAGAAGACGGCCGAGCTCAAATTCGTCAAGGTCTACGCCAATTCGCACTATGTGACGCCGAAGCCGACGCTGAACCAGGCGATTGCCTCGATCAAGCACGAGCTCCGGCTGCGTCTGGCCGAGCTGGAGGCCTCCGGTCGCCTGCTCGAGGCGCAAAGGCTGGAGCAGCGCTGCCGCTTCGACATCGAGATGATGGAGGCGACCGGCTCCTGCGCCGGCATCGAGAACTATTCGCGCTACCTGACCGGCCGCCTGCCGGGCGAGCCGCCGCCGACCCTGTTCGAATATCTGCCAGACAACGCGCTCGTCTTCACTGACGAGAGCCACGTCACCATTCCGCAGATCGGCGGCATGTATCGCGGCGACTTCCGGCGCAAGGCGACGCTGGCCGAATACGGCTTCCGCCTGCCGTCCTGCATGGACAACCGGCCGCTGCGCTTCGAGGAATGGGACGCCATGCGGCCGCAGACGGTGCACGTCTCGGCGACTCCCGGCACCTGGGAGATGGAAGCGACCGGCGGCGTCTTCACCGAGCAGGTGATCCGGCCGACCGGCCTGATCGATCCGCCGGTCGAGATCCGCTCAGCGACCAGCCAGGTCGACGACCTGCTCGGCGAAGTGCGCGAGACGGCGGCGAAGGGCTATCGCACGCTGGTCACAACGCTGACCAAGCGCATGGCCGAGGACCTGACCGAATATCTGCACGAGAACGGCGTCCGCGTCCGCTACATGCATTCCGACGTCGAGACGCTGGAGCGCATCGAGATCATCCGCGACCTGCGGCTCGGCGCCTTCGACGTGCTGATCGGCATCAACCTGCTGCGCGAGGGTCTCGACATTCCGGAATGCGGACTGGTCGCCATCCTTGACGCCGACAAGGAAGGCTTCCTGCGCTCCGAGACGTCGCTGATCCAGACCATCGGCCGCGCGGCGCGTAACGTCGACGGCAAGGTCGTGCTCTATGCCGACCGCATCACCGGCTCGATGGAGCGGGCGATGGCGGAGACCAATCGCCGTCGCGAGAAGCAGATGGCCTACAATGCCGAGCACGGCATCACGCCGGAATCGGTCAAGAAGCAGATCGGCGACATCCTGTCGTCCGTCTACGAGCAGGACCATGTCACGGTCGACGCCGGCCTCGCCGATACGGCGCTGGTCGGCAACAATCTGAAGGCGCATCTCGACGCGCTCGAGAAGAAGATGCGCGACGCCGCCATGAACCTCGAATTCGAGACGGCGGCGCGGCTGCGCGACGAGATCAAGCGTCTCAAGGAGACCGAGCTCGCCATCGCCGACGATCCGCTGGCGCGGCAGTCGGCGATCGACGACCGCACCGGCGGCTATCGCGGCGAGCGCAAATACGGCAACGCCGCCAACCTGCCGCCGGAGCCGGCGACTCGCGCGCGCAAGAACGATCTCGACGAGATGACGGTGAAGCGCACCGAGATTCCCGCGACGCGGGCGCGAAAGCCCGATCTGGACGAGATGGGGGTCAGTTCCAACCTGACCTCGGTCGCGACCGACGAGCACGAGCGGCCGCGCCGGCCCGATCCGATGACGACGAACCATCGCCCCGGCGGCCGCTCGGTCGGCGGCCGCGCCGGCAGCACGGCCGGCCGCAAGGGTCCGAAGCGGCGGTAGAGCCGTCGGCTTCCTCGCCCTCAGAGGAACCCCTATCCGGCCGTCATGCCGCGCCCGATATCCATCATCCTGAGGTGCCCGAGCATAGCTCGGGCCTCGAAGGACGCACGGTCGCAGCGCAGCTTGTCGATTGTGCAGCCGCTCTGCGTGCTTCGAGACGGCCCTCGGGCCTCCTCAGCATGATGAGTGTGGTGTTTTGCAGAGGTCTCCTCTGGAGAGGCGGAGGCAGGACGGGCTTCGGCTTTCTTGAACCTTCCCCTTGAGGGAGGGTCGAAAACGCCCTTCGCGTTTTCGGGGCGGGGGGCTTTGGAGAGACTGCTCCGATCTCTCGGATGGCCATGTCTTCTCTCAGACGCCCATGCCTCGCGACTCGGCAAAGGAACCCCTCCCCAAAACCGGTTCGCGGTTTTGACCCTCCCTCAAGGGGAGGGTTCAAGCGGGGGCTGGTCGGATAACGCAGGTGGCGCTATCCCGGCCAAGCGCCCCCATCTGCGGCGGGAAATCAATCCTTGGTGCTGAGCGCCCAGGAGGCGTGGGTGACGCCCGTGAGCCGTTCGATGCGGCGGGCGACCGCGTCCATCTCGCTTGCCTTCACCGATGTGCTGACCAGCGTCACGACGATCTCGGCGAGGTTCTCGCCGCGCTCGACCACCTCGATGTCGCCGGCCGGGTAGTGCGCCTTTTCCAGCATGTCGGCCACGACGGTCCGCAGTCGCGGCAGATCGGTGTCGCGCACCGTCACCGTCACCTCATAGGTCGCTTCTGACGCTTCTTCGTCGAGCGGGATGCGGTTGATGGCATTGACGAGCGGCCTGAGCAACGTGTTGCCGGCGATGACGAACACGGTGACCAGCGCCGCATGCGCGATCATGTCGGCGCCCGCGCAGGCGCCGATCGCCGCCGCGCACCAGAGCGTCGCCGCCGTGTTGAGGCCGCGGACGTTCATGCCTTCGCGCATGATCGCGCCGGCGCCGAGGAAGCCGACGCCCGACACCACATAGGAGATGACGCGCGTCGCCTCGACCGGTCCGGTGATCGCCATGGCGAGGTCGACGAAGGCGGCGGCGCCGACCGCGACAAGCACGTTGGTCCGAAGGCCCGCCGTGCGCTGGCGATACTGGCGTTCGGCGCCGACCAGCGTTCCGAAGATGAAGGCGGCGGTCAGGCTGACGACGGTGTCGAGGAAGGGCCAGAACTGGAAAGTCTCGATGAAGCGCAATTTCGGCCCTGATCGAAGAGGGGAAGAATCAAACGAATCATCTTAGCCGGCGCGTATGCACGGCGCATGACGACGCCCATGCCCGCCGCGACAAAAGGCTGGCTGGCCAGTCCAGCCCCGAGCGTGACAATGCCGGGGAATCAGGAAGCCGGCATGGCGCTCATCGACGACTATCTTCCCGCCTATCAGTTCAGCGAACGCCATTCCCGCCCGATCGCGGCCGCGCCGGAGCGCGTCATGACGGCCGTCGCGGCCTATCGACCGGACAATGACCGCTTCTTCGCTGCGATGATCGGCCTGCGCGAGTTGCCAATGCGGCTGTCGGCCCGATTCTCCGGCCGTCCGGCGACGCTCTCCGCGCCGTTCGGATTGGCAAACTTCACCCGGCTCGCCGAGCGGCCCGCGAGCGAGATCGTGTATGGCCTGGTCGGCCGGTTCTGGCGCCGGGATTTCGGGCTGGTGGCGATCCCGGACGGCGCGGCGTTCCGCGCCTTCCACGAGCCCGGCGTGGCTAAGTTGGTCGTGGGCTTCGCCGCCAAAAGGACCGAGGCCGGCACGCTTCTCGCCACCGAGACGCGGGTCCATTGCCCCGATCACGCGGCGCTCCGCCGTTTCGCGCCCTACTGGTATCTGATCCGCCCGGTCAGCGGCCTGATCCGGCAGCGGATGCTTGCCGCGGTCCAGCGCGCCTGCGAGCGGCCCGATCCGGGGCAGGACTGACGCGCGTCTAGTCCTTGTCCTTTGGCGCGACGAGCACGAAGCCGCGCGTGCGGCCGCCATTAGCGTCGTCGGGGGTGTTCATCGCGGCGAAGAGGTCGGCGCTAGTGACCCAGACGGGCGGATATTTGTAGCGGGCGACGTCGAGAATCAGGAAGCGGTCGCTGTCGGCGTCATAGGCGGCGAGCGGCGAGATGTGGCCGCCGACCTCCTGCCGGATCGACTTGCGCAGATAATTGACGACGACGAAATGGCCTGATTTCGCGAGATAGTCGCGCGCCGTCTCGCGGAAGGCGTCGAGGCTGGTATCGCCGGCATGCTGGACCGTCACGTCGACCGGCTGCGTCGTCAGAACGCCGCCGAGTTCGTCGAGCGTCATGCCCTGCTTGAGGATCGTCTCGCGCGCCACGATCGCGTCCGTGCGCTCGTCGAGCAGATTGTCCTGCGTGAAGACGTGGTAGGGCTCGTATCCCGGGGCGGCCGGGGCGGGGACGCCGGCAGCGTTCAGCACCATGACCATCGAGGCGACGCCGCAATAGGCCTGGTTCTTCTGGGTGACGAACTGGTCGGCGAGCGAGAAATAGGCCTCGCGCGCCTCGGCGCCGACCAGCAGCGCCTCGCCTTCCTCCGTCGCGGCACCGATCAAATTGCTGGGCAGCGGCAGCGTCTCGGCGCTAGCGCCCGAGATTGCGACCAGCACGAAAAACACGATCCGGAAGGGGGAGACGATCATCGCGGCGCTCCTGGCGGGACGTGGACCGGCGGAAACGCCGAGGCGGCCGTGGCCCGGCATCGCTCCCGGCTATGAGACTGGAATGGCGGCGCCGAGCGGCGTCGATCCAAGGATGGGTCCTTCCCGGCGGCTATTTCTTCTTCATCTTCATGGCGGTCTCGCACGCCATTTTGCCGTCCGTCATCTTCATGTCGTTCGCCATGTACATCTTGCCGTCGGAGCCCATCATCATCATGACGCAGCTGTCCATCGGCTTGGCATCCTTCATCATGGCGTCCGTCATCATCTTGTCGGTATGCGCCATCCGGCCCATGTGGCCGTCCGGCATCATCATGACGGTCTCGCCCTTCTTCATCATCATGGCGTCGGCGGCGAAAGCGGGGCTGGCGGCGACCGTTGCCAAGCCGACAACCGCCATGACCATGGACCATGCGCGCATATTTTCCTCCCACATTGGCGATAGCCGTCATTCTTCGGCGGCACGTCAGTGTAGAACCACATGCTGTGTGCAAGCATAAACTGAGTATCACTTCGCCGTGTCATGCCCGGCATCGGATTGTGATTTCAGGGGTGACTCAAGCGGGGCGGGCGCCTCGCCTAGGGCCTTTCGAGGCCGGCTCGGTGAAGGCGGCGTGACGCTTCGGGTGCCGTCGCGGATCGTTGGTGCGCGCGCCGCTGAAACGGCCATGCGCTGCCCACAAATTCATCAGCCCACCGGAGATGCTTCGAAATTGCCGCTAATTTCGTCGCTGATCTCAAGAGGATGAGCGCAATGCAAAATCGTATTTGACTGAGGCCCGAATTAAATCATACGAAGTGGTGCTGAGTGTCGTTCGGCTCGGTAGGGCGGGATTGGTGGACGATGGCAACCGCAGGGTTGCATGGCATTGTGATCGTAGGCTCGTGGAGGCGAAGCCGCCTGGATCGGCGGCTTGGGCGACACGCGTGAACAGACGTCGTACTAATTGGGAGAAGACGAATGAAGTTGTTCAAGTCCGCGCTTGCGGCGGTTACCGTCAGCATGCTGGCCCTCGCGCCGGCAGCGCACGCGGAAGACAAGGGCCTTGTCGGCGTTCTGATGCCGACGAAGACGATTCAGCGCTGGATCAATGACGGCGCCGACGTCAAGTCGCAGCTCGAGGCCAAGGGCTACACGGTCGACCTGCAGTATGCGCAGGACAATATCCCGAACCAGCTCAGCCAGCTCGAGAACGTGATCACCAAGGGCCCGAAGGCCCTGATCGTCGCCTCGATCGACGGCACGACGCTGACCGACGCGCTGCAGAAGGCTGCTGACGCCGGTGTCGTCGTCATCGCCTATGACCGTCTGATCAAGAAGACCCCGAATGTCGACTACTACACGACCTTCGACAATTACGGCGTCGGCGTGATCCAGGCGAATTCGCTGATCGAGGGCCTGAAGGCGCGCTTCCCGGACACCAAGCCGTGGAACGTCGAGCTGTTCGGCGGTTCGCCGGACGACAACAACGCCTACTTCTTCTATGACGGCGCCCTGTCGGTCCTGCAGCCGCTGATCGATGACGGCACGATCAAGATCAAGTCGGGCCAGACCGGCATGGACAAGGTCGGCACGATGACCTGGCTCGCCGCCACCGCCCAGGCCCGCATGGACAACCTCCTGTCGGCCAACTACGCGGACGGCTCGCGCGTCGATGGCGTTCTCGCGCCGAATGACGGCCTGGCCCGCGGCATCATCGCGTCGCTGCGCGGCGTCGGCTACGGCACCGGCGATCAGCCCTGGCCGATCGTGACCGGCCAGGACGCCGAGACCGCTTCGGTCAAGGCGATCATCGGCGGCGAGCAGTACTCGACGGTGTTCAAGGACACCCGCGAGCTCGCCAAGACGACCGTCGACCTGCTCGACACGGTCCTCTCAGGCGGCAAGCCGGAGAACCTCGACACCAAGACCTACAACAACGACGTCAAGGTCGTCCCGTCGATCCTGCTGAAGCCGCACGCGGTGGACAAGGGGAACTACGAGGCGCTCGTCGTCGAGTCCGGCTACATCAAGGCCGACGAACTCAAGTAATCACGACATAGAGGAGAGGGCCTCGCTTCGGCGGGGCCCTTTCTTGTAAGGCCGGCCAGGGGCTAGTGTCTCCCGGCCCATATGCCCTTTCCGGAGCGGCTCTGCATGACTTCCTATATTCTCGAGATGCGCGACATCACCAAGACCTTTCCCGGGGTCAAGGCGCTGTCGAACGTCAATCTCAAAGTCGAGGAAGGCGAAATTCACGCCATCTGCGGCGAGAATGGCGCCGGCAAGTCGACTCTGATGAAAGTCCTTTCCGGCGTTTATCCGAACGGCGATTACGAAGGCCAGATCATCTATCGCGGTAACGAATGCCACTTCCGGGGCATTCATGACAGCGAGGAGAAGGGCATCGTCATCATCCACCAGGAACTGGCCCTGGTCCCGATGCTGTCGATCACCGAAAACATCTTTCTCGGAAACGAAAACGCGAAGTTCGGCGTGATCGACTGGACCGCGAATGAAGAGCGGACCCGCAACCTGCTGAAGAAGGTGGGGCTCAGCGAAGATCCGAATACGCTGATCACCAATATCGGCACCGGCAAGCAGCAATTGGTGGAGATCGCCAAGGCGCTGAGCAAGGAAGTCGAGCTGCTGATCCTCGACGAGCCGACGGCCTCTCTTTCGGAGAAGGACAGCCAGGCGCTCCTCGATCTGCTGCTCGAGTTCAAGCGCGAGGGCATCACCTCGATCATCATTTCGCACAAGCTGAACGAGATCAACCGCGTCGCCGACCATGTCACGGTCATTCGCGACGGGCGCACGATCGAGACGCTCGATCGCAGCCAGATCAGCGAGGACCGGATCATCACCTCGATGGTGGGTCGCTCGCTCGAAGACCGCTACCCGCCGCGCGACCCGAAGATCGGCGAGGTCCTGTTCGAGGTGAAGAACTGGTCGGTCTATCATCCGCTGCATGCGGAACGTCAGGTCATCAAGAACATCGACCTGAATGTCCGCAAGGGCGAGGTCGTCGGCATCGCCGGCTTGATGGGCGCCGGGCGCACCGAATTCGCCATGAGCCTGTTCGGGCGCAGCTATGGCCGCAAGATCACCGGCGAGGTCGAGCTGCACGGCAAGCCGATCGATCTCTCGACGGTCGACAAGGCGGTCAAGCGCGGCCTGGCCTATGTCACGGAAGATCGCAAGGTCTACGGCCTCAACCTGATCGAGGACATCAAGAACAACATCACGATCGCCAATCTGAAGGGCGTGTCGGGCTACGGCGTCATCAACGACCTGAAGGAACTGGATGTCGCCAACGAATATCGCAGCAAGACGAATATTCGCTCGCCCAGCGTCTATCAGAAGACCGGAAATCTCTCGGGTGGCAACCAGCAGAAGGTGGTGCTGAGCAAATGGCTCTTCGCCAACCCGGAAGTGCTGATCCTCGACGAGCCGACGCGCGGCATCGACGTCGGCGCCAAATACGAGATCTACACGATCATTGCCCGGCTGGCGGCCGAGGGCAAGGCGATCATCGTGATCTCTTCCGAAATGCCTGAGCTCCTCGGCATCACCGACCGCATCTACGTCATGAACGAAGGCGCAATCGTCGGCGAGATGGCGGCAAGCGAGGCCAGCCAGGAGAAGATCATGCGCGCCATCGTGCGCGGAGAAGGAAGAATTGCATCATGACTGACACCGTTCCCACACAGTCGGGCGTTGCCCAGGACGTGCCGAGCGCGCCACGCGTTCCCGTCTCGTCATTCACGTCCAATCTCCGGGAATACGGACTCCTCCTGGCGCTGATCGCCATCATGGTGTTCTTCCAGCTGACGACGGGCACCCTGTTCAAGCCGGTCAACCTCAGCAATCTCGTGCAGCAGAACAGCTTCATCATCGTGATGGCACTCGGCATGCTGCTGGTCATCGTCTCCGGCCATATCGACCTTTCCGTCGGCTCGGTCGCGGGCTTCGTCGGCGCGCTCGCGGCGATGATGATGGTGATCTGGCCGCTCGGCGGGTTCCTCGGCAATCCGCTGGTCGTGGCGATCGTCTGCCTGATCGTCGGCGGCGCCATCGGCGCGGCGCAGGGCTACTGGATCGCCTATCACCGGATCCCGAGCTTCATCGTCACGCTCGGCGGCATGCTGGTGTTCCGCGGCCTCTGCCAGGGCCTGCTCGGCGGCGGCTCCTCGGTCGGCCCGCTTCCCGATTCCTTCAAGGCGCTGAGCTCGGGTTTCATTCCGGAAGTGCTCGGCACCTGGGTTCTCGTCCCGCCGACGGTCAACGCGGCCGGCAAGACGGTTTTCGGCAGCGGCATCACGCTCAACATGACCACGGTCGTGCTCGGCATCATCGCGGTTCTGGCTTATGCGATCTCGGGCCTGCGCTCGCGCCGGACGCGCGAGAAGCATGGCTATGAGGCCGAGCCCTTCGTGCTCTTCGTCGTCAAGACGGTCGTCATCTCGGCGCTCGCCCTGTTCTTCGTCTACCAGTTCGCGGTTTATCGCGGCTTCCCGATCGTGCTCGTGGTGATGGGCATCCTCGTCGCGATCTTCTTCTTCATCACGCGGCACACGACCATCGGCCGTCGCGTCTACGCGATGGGCGGCAACATCAAGGCGGCGCAGCTCTCCGGCATCAAGACCGAGCGGCTGACGCTCCTCGTCTTCATCAACATGGGCGTGCTGTCGGCGCTCGGCGGCCTGATCATCGCGGCCCGCCTCGGCCAGGCCGTGCCGGCCGCCGGCCTCGGCAGCGAGCTCGATGTCATCGCGGCGGTGTTCATCGGCGGCGCGTCGGCCATGGGCGGCGTTGGCCAGGTGATCAGCACCGTCGTCGGCGGCTTCATCATGGGCGTGATGAACAACGGCATGTCGATCATGGGCGTCAACGTCGACTGGCAGCAGGTCGTGAAGGGCCTCGTCCTGCTCGGCGCCGTGGTCTTCGACGTCTACAACAAGAACAAGAGCTGACGGCTTTCCAGCCGCGGCAGAAATGAAGAAGCCCCCTGCTCGGCCGAGCGGGGGGCTTTTTTGTTGGGTGGGCTGCGGGACGCTGGGGGCCTCCGTTCTCCCTCAGGAGGCCAACACCATCATCAACATGCTGAGGAGGCCCGAAGGGCCGTCTCGAAGCACGCAGAGCGGTTCAACTGTTGCCCCAAGGCGGTGCGTCCTTCGAGACGGCTTGCTACCGCAAGCCTCCTCAGGATGATGGGGATCGGGGACTGCATGACTGCCGGCATTGTACGAAAATCTCCCCCCCCCCTTCGGGAGAGGGAAAGCAAGAGCCCTGGACTCACCCCTTCAGATAGGCCTTGAACTTGTCGCCAAAATCCTTGTGCCAGCGCGACAGCGGCGGGCGGTTTTCGACTATGTCGCCGGCGGCCCAGAGGATGCGCTTCTCGTCGGTGGCGCGGTCGACGTCGTTGTCGGGGCAGAGGATGTAGAAATCGCCGCGCTCGAGCGAGGCGAGCATGAAGTCGACCGTCTCTTCCGGCGTCCAGGCGCCGGCCGGCTTCTCGGTGCGCTCGCCTTTGGTCAGGTGCGTCCAGACGAAGCCGGGGATCAGCAGATGCGCGGTGATCTTCGCGCCCTCGATATTGCGCAGTTCGTGCGCCAGCGCCTCGGTCGCGACCTTCACGCCGGCCTTGGAGACGTTGTAGCCGGCATCGCCCGGCGGCGTGGTGATGCCCTGCTTGGAGCCGGTATTGATGACGAGGCCGGGCTCGGTGCCATCAAGCATTTCCGGCACGAAGACCTGCATGCCGTTGACGACGCCGAAGAGGTTGGTGCCGATGACGCGCTGCCAATTGTCGAGCGAGCCGAGGACGGGACCGGCGCCGTCGGTGCCGGCATTGTTCATCAGCACGTTGACCTTGCCGAAGCGTTCGTAGACGGCGTCCTTCAGCTTCTCGACATCCTCGCGGCTGGCGACGTTGGCGCGAACGGCCAGCACATCGGGGCCGAGCGAGGCCGCCGCCGCGTCGAGCGCGTCCTGGCGATAATCGGCGATGGCGACCTTCAGCCCCAGCGCCTGAAACTTCCTCGCGGCGGCGAGGCCGATGCCGGAGGCGCCGCCCGTGATGACGGCGACATGGTTTTCGGCAAGCGCGGGATGGGTCATGGCGGAGCGTCCGGTCTTGGTGGCGGAAGCGCGAGGCTAAGGCGCGCCGCCCCGGATTGTCCAGCCGCTAGGAAGATCTCGACGAGATGGTGCCGGTGAGCGCGGCGCGCTCCAGCCGGCGGCGGATCTCGTCCTGCTTGTCGCGGATCATGCCGGGAATGAGGAAGGCGTCGATCAGCACCCAGATGAAGCCGATGACGATGAAATAGCAGAGGATCTGCAGGATCGCGCTGCCGGGACGGCCGAGATAGAAGCGATGCGCCGAGACGAACCAGAGGAAGATCCAGAGCAGATAGGCGGTCGCCGTGCTCGGGCTCTCATTGGCCACGCGCATCTCGATCAGCATCTTCTCTTCGGTCGTCAGCGACATGGTCCCGGTCCCCTTGTGTTGCCGGGACCCTAGCGGAACCCAGCGGAAAGGGAAGCCGGCTTCTCGCCGGGCCTGGTCCTTTCCGGCGACAAATCGCTTCTTGACGGCGGCGATGGCGCGGGCAGAGTGCGCGCCGCCATCCCCAGCCAAGGTCCCCCCATGCCGAACCTGCTCTCGCCAGCGATTGCGCCGGTCATTCTGCTCGTCATCTCCAACGTCTTCATGACGTCGGCGTGGTACTGGCACCTGAAGTATCCGAACACCCTGCTGGTCAAGGTGATCCTGATCAGCTGGTTCATCGCGCTGTTCGAGTATTGCCTGGCGGTGCCGGCGAACCGGATCGGCCACGGCGTCTATTCGGCGGCGCAGCTGAAGACGATGCAGGAGGTGATCACCCTCGTCGTCTTCGCGCTGTTCTCATGGCTCTATCTGAAGGAGCCGCTCGGCTGGAACCACCTGGTCGGCTTCGCGATGATCGCCGGCGGCGCGGCCTTCATTTTTCACAAGTTTTGAGTGGGGCCGCCAGCCAGAACTGCTCGATCTCGAAGCTGTCGTCGTGATGGCGGCGGCGTTCGCCGGCGGCCTGCGGCCGCCGGACATGCACGCGCTGCGACGAGAGGGCAGGGCGGTTGCGCATGCTCAGCCGTCCACGTCGGCCTGGACGACCGGCACGAGCGGGCCGAGCAGAATGTCGCCGTGGGTCGCCCCATGCGTCGCCTGCTGTTCCGGGGCCGGCGTTTCGGCGGGGCGGCCGCTGAATTCGTGCACGGACACGATGGCGACGAGCGCGGCGGCGTAGGCAGCCATCCAGATATAGAAGGCGCCGCGCGTCGCGGTTTCGCGGCGGGGCCGTGCCGGCCTGGTGCTCTTCTGCGTGCTCATCATCGTATCCCGTCGATCTATCTGCGGTCTTCCCCGTCCCACGCCACCATAAAGACCCTCGACTGCGGCGATGGTCCGGATGGATTGTGGCTCTGCACGACAGATATCATGTCGAAATTGAGAAGTTTGCCTTACGGTTAATCCTTCATGAATCCCGGCTTGTTAGGCCTCCCCGGCGATCCTGTCTGTGACCGGGGTCACGTTACGTCAGGTCTCCAGTCGAGCGGAACGTGCCGCGGCCGCGCCGCGACCCGCGCCAGCCAGTCCCGGATCGCCGGATAACGGCCGAGATCATAGTCCGCTTCCTCGGCGACATGCGTATAGGCATAGAGCGCGATATCGGCGATCGAGAAGGTCTCGCCGGCGAAGAAGGCGTGCTTGTTGAGCCAGTCCTCCATCACCGACAGCACATGGTTGCCCTTCCGCTGCCATTCGTCGATCCGGTGCGCCATCGTCTCGCGGCCGCCCGGGATGTAGGTGAGCCAGTTGCGCGCGACGGCGATGACGGGCTCGTGGCTGTATTGCTCGAAGAACAGCCACTGATAGCAGAGCGCCCGGTCGTAGCGGTCGGCGGGGATCAGCGCGCTTCCCTCGGCGAGGTGCAGGAGGATCGCGTTCGATTCGGCGAGCGGCCTTCCGTCCGGCAGCACCAGCAGCGGCACCTGGGCATTCGGATTGATCGCCAGGAATTCCGGGCTCGTCGTCTGGCCGTCGCCCTTCACGAAGTCGACGATCCGGAACTGAAGGTCGAGTTCATGCATGGCGAGGCGCGCCTTGTAGCAATTGCCCGAGAACTGCATCGAATAGAGCGTGTAGAGAGCCGTCATGATGATTCCCTGTTGCCGCTCGCCAAGGCTAGTCGCGGCGATGCCGCTCCGTCCAATTCCAATTCGTGCTCGAAGGCTCAGCGAAATCGATGAGTCCGGGCGTTGATCGACCGACATTTCCATGCAGAAATGTCGAGCCCATTGAGGAGAGCACTATGTCGATCAACCGTTTCCGGCGCGGACTTGTCCTGCTCGGCGCCCTGGCTGTTCTGGCCACCCCGTTCGTCGGACCGCTGGCCGCATCGACGGCGCAGGCCGCCGACGTCACCGTCTTCGCCGCCGCCAGCCTGAAGAATGCGCTCGACGGCGCCGCGGCCGCCTACAAGGAGAAGACCGGCAAGGAGCTCGCCATCAGCTATGCCGGCTCGTCGCAGCTCGCCAAGCAGATCGAATCCGGCGCGCCGGCCGACATCTTCTTCTCCGCCGATCTCGACTGGATGGACTATCTCGCCAAGAAGGACCTGATCGACGCCTCGTCGCGCGTCACCCTGCTCGGCAATACGCTGGTGCTGGTGGCGCCGAAGGACGCGACCGTCGACCTGACCATCGCCAAGGATTTTCCGATCGCCGCCGCCCTCGGCTCTGACGGCAAGCTCGCCATGGCCAGCATCGATTCCGTGCCGGCCGGCAAATACGGCAAGGCGGCGCTGACGGCGCTCGGCGTCTGGGACGCGGTCCAGCCGCATGTCGCGCAGGCGGACAATGTCCGTGGCGCGCTCGCCTTCGTCGCCAAGGGCGAGGCCCCGCTCGGCATCGTCTACGGCACCGACGCCCATGCCGAGGCCGGCGTCAAGGTCGTCGGGACCTTCCCGGAGGACAGCCATCCCCCGATCGTCTACCCTGTCGCCCGCATCGCCGCGTCGAACAATGCCGACGCGAAGGCGTTTCTCGAATGGCTGATCTCGCCGGAGGCTCGCCCGAGCTTCGAGGGGCAGGGGTTCACCATTCTCGCAAAATAGGGATAGCCAGAATGAAGCTCAGTGCGCGCAACCAGCTCGAAGGCACGATCACGGCCGTCGAGAAGGGCCAGACGACGGCCCGGGTGAAGATCGACATTGGCCACGGCCACATCATCACCTCGTCGATCACCAATAAGGCGGTCGACGACCTCGCGCTCAAGGTGGGCGACAAGGCGACGGCGGTGATCAAGGCCTCCGACGTCATGATCGGCAAGTAGTCCTTGGCTGAGCCCGGCCTCCTGAAGCCGCTGCGCGGCGCTCTTCTCGCGCTGGCCGTCCTGGCCGGCGCGGGATCCCCGCTGCATGCGGAGGAGGCGGCCGTGCTCGACGGCGCCGTCCGTCAGAGCCTCGTCCTTTCGGAGGCGACGCTCCGCTCCGTGCCGGCGACAGCCATCGATGTCGATTTCGAAACCGGCAAGGGCCGCGAGACCGGTCACTATACCGGCGCGCTGCTCTGGTCGCTGATCGAGAAGGCGGGGCTGGTGAACGAGCCCGGCAAGAACACGGCGCTCCGCCATACGCTGCTCGTTACCGGCCGCGACGGCTATGCCGTTTCGCTGTCGATCGGCGAGCTGGACCCGCATTATGCCGGCAAGGCGGCGCTGCTCGCCTATGCGGGCGGCGAACCGCCCCTGTCACCGTCCCGCTTGCGGCTTCTGGTGCCCGGCGACGCCCATGGCGGCCGCAGCGTCCGCGACGTCGTCCGCATCGAGGTGAAATGATCCGTTTCCTCCGCGCCCTGGCCCGGGCGGCCAGCCTGCCGACCCTCGGCCCGGCCGACCGATGAGCAGCTTTCTGTCGCCCGAGGAACTGACCGCCATCGGCCTGAGCCTGAAGGTCTCGTCGGTGGCCATGCTGGTCAGCCTGCCCTTCGGTATCGCCATCGCCTTCATCCTGGCGCGCGGGCGCTTCTATGGCCGCACCCTGCTCGATGGCCTCGTGCATTTGCCGCTGGTGATGCCGCCGGTCGTGACCGGCTATCTGCTGCTGCTCGCCTTTGGCCGCCGGGGGCCGCTCGGCGCTTTCTTCGAGCAGACCTTCGGCCTCGTCTTCGCCTTCCGCTGGACCGGCGCGGCGCTCGCCTGCGGCGTGATGGGTTTTCCGCTGATGGTGCGCGCCATCCGCCTTTCGATCGAAAGCATCGATCGCAAGCTCGAGCAGGCCGCCTCGACGCTGGGCGCCGGGCGGATGGTCGTCTTCCTGACCGTGACATTGCCGCTGGCGCTGCCCGGTATCCTGGCCGGGCTGGTGCTCTCCTTCGCCCGCGCGCTCGGCGAGTTCGGCGCCACCATCACCTTCGTCTCCAACATTCCGGGCGAGACCCAGACCGTGCCCTCGGCGATCTACGCGCTGATCCAGACGCCGGACGGCGACGCGGCGGCGCTGCGGCTGACGGTGATCTCGATCGCCATCTCGCTGGCCGCCCTCGTGCTCTCCGAGTTCCTGGCGCGGCGCGTGGCGCGGGGGACGGTCGGATGACGCTCTCCGTTTCCGTGCGCAAGCTGCTAGGGAATTTCACGCTCGATATCGAGCTTCAGACGGGACCCGGCGTCACGGCGCTGTTCGGCCGCTCCGGATCGGGCAAGACCTCGCTCGTCAACCAGATCGCCGGCCTCGCCCGGCCGGATCGCGGCAGCATCGTCCTCGACGGCCGCACGCTCGTCGATACCGAGCGCTCCGTCTTCGTGCCGCCGGGCAAGCGGCGCATCGGCTATGTCTTTCAGGAGGGGCGGCTCTTCCCGCATCTCTCCGTCCGCTCTAACCTGCTCTATGGCCGCTGGCTGACCCCGCGCGCGCGGCGCTGGGGCGGGCTCGACGAGGTCGTCGAGCTGCTCGGCATCGGCGGCTTGCTGGCGCGCATGCCGCGCGATCTCTCGGGCGGCGAGAAGCAGCGCGTCGCCATCGGCCGCGCGCTGCTGGCGAGCCCGGATTGCCTGCTGATGGACGAGCCGCTCGCCGCTCTCGATCGCGAGCGCAAGGCCGAGATCCTGCCCTATATCGAGCGGCTTCGCGACGCCAAGCGTCTGCCGATCGTCTATGTCAGCCATTCCGTCGAGGAGGTCGCCAGGCTCGCCGACACGGTCGCGCTGATCGATGGCGGACGCGTCGCGGCGCTGGGGCCGGTCGGCGAAGTGTTCGCGCATCTGGGCGCGGTGGGAGATTGGGAGGCCGGCGCGGTGCTCGAGGCCGTCGTCGTCGCGCAGGATCCGGCCGACGGCGTCACGCGGCTCGACCATCCGGCCGGACCGCTGGTGGTTCCCCATGTCGATGCCGCGATCGGCACGCGGCTGCGCATCCGCATTCGCGCCCGCGACGTGACGCTGGCCGTCGGCGAGCCGGGGCGGCTCTCGGTCCGCAACCGGCTGGCCGCGCGCATCGTCGAAATCGGTAGCGAGCCGTCGCCCGATGTCGGCGTCCGGCTCGATGTCGGCGGCGAGCCGATGCTCGCACGCGTGACGCGCGACGCGGTGCGCGATCTCGATCTCAAGGCCGGCCTCGCCGTCACGGCGCTGGTAAAGGCCGTGGCGCTCGACGGGACATAGATCCGGATTTTCAGGGAGAGGGGAGGCGTCGCTTCCCGCCGATGGCGAGGGGACGCGAAGGGAAGGCTGCGGGAATCAGGCCGGGCAGGCGCTCTTCACGGCGGCGCCATCGACGACCAGCCGCACCTTGGCGGTGCCGGTCTTGACCATGCCGAGCTGCTGCGCGGCAGCGCGGGAAACGTCGATCACCCGGCCGCCGGTGAAGGGGCCGCGGTCGTTGATGCGGACAACGACATATTTGCCGTTCTTGAGGTTCTCGACCCGGACGCGGGTGCCGAAGGGCAGGTTGCGGTGCGCCGCCGTCATGGCGTTGGGATTGTTGCGCTCACCGTTGGCGGTCTTTCCGCCGAGCGCGTACCAGGAAGCTCGGCCGCACTGAGTGCCGGCTTCCGCCGGCAGGCTCCCGAAGGAGAGGGCCGCACCGGCGGCCACAAGAGCAGCCGTAACGGCCGCGATACGCAATTGAACCTGCACGCTTGATCTCATGGTTTTCGCGCTCGCTGACGCGGTTTGCACCTAAAACGGGAAACAAGTTTCGTTGGCTGTTTATCCAACAGCGGAAAAAGGCGAGATTTGGGCGTGCGATTGTTCACAAACTCAACGCAACCGGGTGCAATCGGTTCCTGCGCCGGCTATCGAATGTGACTCAGGGTCAGACTCAGCCGGCGTTGAGTCGCGAGATCAGCGACATGGCGGCGAACGGCGCCTTGGGCTTGAAGCCGTTGATCATGTAGAGGAAAACGTCGCGCTTGCCGCGTTCCTTCGGCGCCTCGGCGAGGAGGGGAAGATCGGCAGGCATATCGCCAGCCGCCCATGTCTCGACACGCCCGCGCCAATCCTCCAGAGCGGAGTCGGGATAGCCGTTTTTTTCTGCCTCGGACGCATTTTGCAGGCGGGCATAGACGAATCCGGCTGTCGGGTCCGCAATCTGGGGAAAGTCGTCGGAATCGGCGACAACCACCGCGACGCCATGCCGGCGGGCGAGCTGGATGAAATCGGGCGTCTGGAAGCTCGGATGCCGGACCTCGACGGCGTGACGGATCGTCTTGCCGTCGACGCTCTCCGGCAGAAGCTTGAGGAAGCCCTCAAAGTCCTCGGCGTCGAATTTCTTGGTCGCCATGAACTGCCAGTTGATCGGACCGAGCTTCGCGCCGAGTTCGGTGACGCCGCTGGCGAAGAAGCGGTCGATCGACTCGCCGGCCTCCGCCAGGACGCGGCGGTTGGTGGCGAAGCGTGGACCCTTCAGCGCGAAGACGAACTCATCCGGCGTCTCGTCGGCCCATTTGCGGAAGCTCTCCGGCTTCTGCGAGCCGTAATAGGTGCCGTTGACCTCGATCGAGGTCAGTTTCGACGCCGCATATTCCAGTTCGCGCTTCTGCGGCAGCCCGGCGGGGTAGAAATTGTCCCGCCACGGCTCGAACGTCCATCCCCCGATGCCGATGCCGATCATGGTGTGTGGCTCCTGTCTGCTCGTTCCGATTGGAACGCGGACGACGCTTGCGCGTTCACTGTCGTCAGCAATGGGAGAAATCGATGATGTTTCGGGCCAAACCACCCGTCGTTGTTCCGGAAATCTCGACCGAGGGTCGCGTGGTTTCCGTGGTCGCCGGACTGATATTGGCCGCGGCCGCGCTGAAGCCAAGGCCCAACCGGCTCCTGTCCCTGTTGGCGTTGGGGACCGGGTCCTACCTGGCCTATCGAGGCGCGACCGGGCACTGTCCGATCACGGAGGCCGTCCGCGATCATTGCCACTATGAGGGCCGTGGCCGCTGAGGCCACCGTCCTGGCATCTGGAGAGGAAGCGCGCCGGTCAGGCGCGCTTGCGGACGATCGCGCCCCAGATCAGCAGAACGACCACCGCGCCGACGATGGCGCCGATGAAGCCTGCCTGGTCGTTGGGGCCGTACCAGCCGATGGCCTGCCCGATCCAGGTCGCCAGGAACGCACCCGCGATGCCGAGGATGACGGTCAGAATGAAGCCGCTCGGCTCATTGCTGCCCGGGGTAATGAACTTCGCAACGACACCGGCGACGAAGCCGATGATGATCGTCCAGATAATGCCCATGATGTCTGCTCCCCGTGATATCGGCCCCCACCGATTCAGCCGCGACAAAATGTTGCACGGCTTGGGCTGATTTGGCGAGAGCTAATCGATCTTGACGTTGCCGCGCATGGCCTTGACGCCGGAGCGCCGGGTCTTGCCCTCCAGCCGCCGCTTCTTCGAGGCGAGTGTCGGACGGGTGGCGCGACGCGGCGTTGGCGGCGGCACCGCCTCCTGGATCAGCGCGACCAGACGCTCCAGCGCGTCGGCGCGGTTGCGGGCCTGATCGCGAAAGCGCTGCGCCGTGATCACGATCACGCCGTCCTGTGTCAATTTCGAGCCGGCGAGCCGCATCAGCCGCACGGCGACCGCGTCGGGCAGCGCGCGCGATCGCCTGGCGTCGAAGCGCAGCTGCACCGCGCTCGACACCTTGTTCACGTTTTGCCCGCCCGGCCCGGAGGCGCGGATGAAGCTTTCCTCGATTTCGCTTTCGTCGAGGGCGATGTCGTCATTGATGCGGATCATGCTCGTTTTCCCCGCGCCCGGAATAGCACGGCCGCGCGGATTTCGGGAGCATGTCGCAATCCGGCAACAGTTATGCTAGAATCACTTTGCAAATCGGGGGTATCCAATGACGGGGGTATCGATGAATCTCCAGTTTGGACTAGCTGTGACGCTCGTCGTCGTCGCCGGTTTTCTGCTGGCCAACAAGGCCGGCGCCGTCAGTTTTTCCGGTTCCACCGTGACCGCCTTCTCGCTCGCGGGTGGGCCGCCGGTAGCCTATCCGGCGCTGCTGCGGTTGCGCTGATTCGGTCCGGCCTGATCCTGTCAGGCGGTCGCTGAACCGTTCGCCGGCACCGAGGTGCTGTGGGTCGGCCGTGGGCGTATCTGGGGCGAGCCTTCCTTATACACCGCGCATGACGGTCGCTGCCGAGGCTTGGCCGCTTCCTGTTTCCAGGCGGGCCCTCGAGACGGAGGCGTTCTGTTCTGGGAGGGGGCGGGCCGCATCCCTGCCGAGCGGCCGCTTTCCCGATGCTGAATGCTCAGGCTGGCGGAGAATATTTCGCCGCCTTGGCCGAGCGCATCGATTCCATGCCTTCGGCTGTCGTCATCAACACCGTGGTCCGGATCTTGGAGAGGCTGCCGGAGGAGCCGATCGCCAGCGACAGCGCCGCCGCCGACTTGTTGTCCGGGAACTCCGCGATCAGCGCGACGTCGAATTCGCCGAGCGCGAAATAGAACGCCTTCAGCGAGCCGCCGAGCGATTCGACCGCCTTTCGGGCCGCGTCTTCGCGGTTCTGCGGATTGGCGACCATCGCCTTCACGGCGTTCGAGGAATAGGAGACCTGCAGCAGGTAATAGGCCATGGCGAGCTCCCTTCGGGGCGCGCGCGTCAGCGCAGCTCGCGCCTTTGGCGCGCACCAGACCGCCCGGCCTGATCCGGCGGATCGGCGGGGCGGCGACTCACAATGAACCTGAAGGTGACGTAAGGGAAGTTCGGCCGGGCCCGTACGGACCCTGCGCCTTACTTGTCGGCCTTTGCCTCGGCGATCGCCTTGTCATAGGCGGCGCAGATCTCGTCGATGTTTGTCGTCCGCTCGGCAACGCGATCGACGTCGATCTGCTTGCCGCGCCAGGCGTCCGCCTTGGCCGGATCCTTGGTGGTGATCGCCTTGACCAGCTCGGCTAGCGATATGGATTTCTGCTGCAGCTCGTCTTCCGTGCAGGCGAAAGCCGGCGTGGCGGCCAGAAGCAGCGAAAGAGCCAGGATCGTGCGGCGCATCGTTTGGATATCCTCGTCTCGAAATGAGTCCCCGGTCCGGTATAAAGCCGTCGGGGCGGCAATGCACGTTTCGGCGTGCGTGGCGAAAATGCGAAGGGGCGCCGAAGCGCCCCTTGCCGTTTTCCAGGATCCGATCGGCAACCTGATTTGCCGGGTCCGCTACCTCGGCCTTTACTTGGCCAGGCAGTTGTCGACGTTGTCGGGCAGGCAGGTGTCGAGGCCCGTGAACAGGATCTCGTCAACCTTCTCGCCGTTGATCAGCTTGATCATGGCGTCGGGAGCCTTGTAGCCCATCTCGAACGGACGCTGGCCGATCTGCGCATGGCTGCGGCCGGCCTTGAGGGCGTCGATCTGCGGCGGCAGCGTGTCGCCAGCGATGATGACGAGGTCCTTGCTCTTCAGGCGGTCCATGACGCCGTCGGTGACCTGCGCATAGGCCTGCGGGGCGAACTGGGCCCAGCCGCCGACGAGCACGAAGGCGTCGAGCTTCGGATTGGCGGTGAAGGTGTCGCTCATCTGCTGGTTGGCGAGGTCCGACTGGTCGTTGGTGAACAGCGGGCAGCCCGCCGGTTCCGTCCAGCCGTTCTGGCCCGTCAGCTTGTCGGTGCCCTTGGCGCCGGAGAGCGTGTCGCGCACGCCCGCGGCGCGGGCGGCGATGTTGGCCGCGGCGACGTTGCCGAGCTGAAGGCAGACGGTGCCGCCCTTCTTCAGCTTCTGCAGCTCTTCGCCCATCTTGACGCCCATCAGGTAGTTGTCGGTGCCGAGATAGGCCTTGCGAAGCGCGGAATCCTCGGCGTTCAGGTCGGCGTCGACCGTCATCACCGGGATCGTCGGGGCGCGCTGCTTCAGAAGGTTGGCCATGGCCGGGGCGTTGGACGGCGAGATGGCGATGGCGGCGACGCCCTTGGTCAGCAGATCGTCGACGATCTGGACTTCGCCGGCTTCATCGTTGCTGGAGGCCGGGCCAGTATAGAGGCAAGTATATCCCTTGCCCTTGTTCTCGGCGTTCCACTTCTGGCAGCCCTTGTTGATCTCTTCGAAGAAGGGGTTGTCGAGGCCCTTCACGACGATCGCCAGCGTCTTGTCCTCGGCCTTCGCCGCGCCGATCGTCAGCGCCAGCGCGGTGGTGGCAAACGAAAGTATTGCCAAAGCTTTCTTCATGGTCTCCTCCCGAGACATTCAAAGCGGCTTGCCGCCGGTCGCGCCGCCTTCGGCCGCTCTTCGTACGTTCCCGGGTGTTCCCGGTGAACGCGCGACAAGCCTGAGGCTGCCTTTCGACAGGGGCACAACCAACTAAATTCCGAAATCGAACAAAGTCAATGCGGTTAATCCATTCATTCGCCAATGACGCAACGCAATGGAAATATTGTGCGTCGCAATTCGGCTTCATAAGAATATGATATCCATTGCGTTATTTGAGGCTGGTCTGATCGTTGATGCGCGTATGACATGCCGTATGCATGGGTATTTTGCTACCTCTACGGGATGCCTAGTCTATTTGTCCGGCGCTCCGGTTGACGCCGGTGCAACGCGCCAATATGGGTAAAATCAGGAGCCGGGGCGGCGTCGCCATTCCGGGACAAGGGGGACGACGGGCCGATCAACGGTCCGCGTGGCAGGGAGGAGCGCCGGGATGACCGTCCTGGAACTCAAAGGTATTTCTAAGCATTTCGGGGCGATTCAGGCCCTGAACGACGTCTCGCTCTCGATCGAGCCGGGTGCCGTGGTCGGCCTGATGGGCGACAATGGCGCCGGCAAGTCGACGCTGGTGAAGATCATCGCCGGCAACTTTCCGCCCTCGCATGGCACGATCCGGGTGCAGGACCGCGAGGTGCACTTCCACAAGCCGGTCGAGGCGCGCGAGAGCGGCATCGAGGTCGTCTACCAGGACCTCGCGCTCTGCAACAATCTGACCGCCGCCGCCAACGTGTTCCTGGGCCGCGAGCTCCGGCGCGGGGTCTGGCCGCTGCGCATCCTCGACTATGCGACGATGTACAAGCGCGCCGGCGAGCTCTTCAAGGAGCTGAAGTCGGAGACGCGGCCGCGCGATCTCGTCAAGCAGATGTCCGGCGGCCAGCGCCAGGCGGTGGCGATCGCGCGGACGCGCCTGTCCGATTCGAAGATCGTGCTGATGGACGAGCCGACGGCGGCGATCAGCGTGCGCCAGGTGGCCGAGGTGCTCAACCTCATCCGCCGGCTGCGCGACCAGGGCATCGCCGTGATCCTGATCAGCCACCGCATGCCGGACGTCTTCTCCGTCTGCGACAAGATCGTCGTTCTGCGTCGCGGCACCAAGGTGGCCGACAAGGACATCGCCCGCAGCTCGCCGGAAGAAGTGACGGCCTTGATCACCGGCGCGCTCGAGCGCGCCTGACATCGAGCGAAACGAAGAGAAAGGACGTTACATCATGGCTGTTTCGCTCGACGACACCATCAACCGCCAGACGCACAGCACGCTGAGCTGGCTGCTTTCCCGTCAGACATTCTGGGTCTTCGTCGCGGCCGTTCTCGCCTGCATCGCGCTGACCGTTCTGACCGACACGTTCGCGACGAGGAACAATCTCTTCAACGTGACGCGCAACTTCGCCTTCGTCGGCATCGTCGCCATCGGCATGACCGTGGTCATCATTTCCGGCGGCATCGATCTTTCGGTCGGTTCGACGCTCTGCCTGTCGGCGATCGTCACCGGCCTGGTGATGAGCGCCGGCTATCCGCTCGGCGTGGGCATCGCCGCGGCGCTGGTCTCGGCGATCATCGTCGGCGTCGTCAACGGCGTGCTGATCGCCTATGTCGGCATGCCACCTTTCGTGGTGACGCTCGGCATGCTGTCGGTCGCCCGAAGCATGGCGCTGGTGCTGTCCAACAACAAGATGGTCTACCAGTTCGGTCCCGATCAGGCGCTGCTGCTGCAGCTGGGCGGCGGCACCACCTTCGGCATCGCCAATCCGCTGATCGTGCTCGCCATCATGGCGCTGATCGCCGGCTTCGTCTTCCGCTGGACCGGCTGGGGCCGGCACATCTTCGCCATCGGCGGCAACGAGCAGGCGGCGATCCTGACGGGCGTCCCGGTCAAGCGCATCAAGGTCGGCGTCTATGTCATCTCGGCGTTGACGGCCGGTATCGCCGGCGTGCTGATGACCGGCTGGCTCGGCAGCGTGACGACCAATCTCGGCACCGGCATGGAGCTGACCGTGATCGCGGCGACCGTCATCGGCGGCGCGAATCTGGCCGGCGGCACCGGCACGGCGTTCGGCGCCGTGGTCGGCGCGGCGCTGATCGAGGTGATCCGCAACAGCCTGATCCTGCTCGGCATCTCGACCTTCTGGCAGGGCGCGTTCGTCGGCAGCTTCATCGTCATCGCCGTCGCCTTCGACCGCATCCGCAGCTTCCGCCAGTCGGATTGATTTTTGACCACCGGGCGCCGCGGCTTGCGGCGCCCGGTTTTTCTCTGGGGCAGCGTCTTCTTTCACCCCTCCCTCAGGGTGATCTTTGCAGAACACCGAAGTCGCCATGCAGTCACGGCCGATGGACAGGGCACCGTCGCCCCGGCGGAGGCCGGGGCCCATGAACACCGGCCAAGGAAGCTTGGCTCAGCCTGTCGGCCATAGGCCGGTGTGTCTGGATCCCGGCCTTCGCCGGGATGACGGCGGAGGGTGGCAAGGCCCGTTCAGTGCGATGAAGGCGGTGTTGCGCGAAGGTCTCCTTGGGGAGAGGTGAGAAGTCAGGACAGCCTCTCGACCGATGGGCTCGGCATGCGCAACAATGCGCACCCATCCCGTCAAATCTCGAAAACCGTATGAAACTTCCTAACCAGACCGAGGGCCTTCGTTTCCGTCTTGTCCTGAAGGCGGGCTTCGCGCTCGGCCCCGGCAAGGCGGATCTTTTGCAGGCGATCCGGGATACCGGCTCGCTGGCGGCGGCGGGATCGCGGCTCTCCATGAGCCCGAAGCGGGTCTGGACCCTTGTGCGCGAGATGAACACGGCGTTTCAGGCTGCCCTCGTCGAGACCGAGAAGGGCGGCACGGGCGGCGGCGGCAGCGCCCGGCTGACCGATACGGGGCGACTTGTTCTCGAGCGCTACCGCGCCATGGAGAGCGAGGCGAACGCCGTCATCGCCGCCGGTGTCGCGGAACTGCGCGGATTGATGCGCGAGTGATCGCGGGCTCCAGCGACTAGTTGGGTCGCTTCTTCTCGAACCGGCATTCCCTTCGCTCGAAGACGTTCAGAGCGGCGGCGTCTTGTCGAGGTGGGCCAGAATGCCCCGCGCGGCGGCGATGCCGGTGGCGAAGCAGGCCTGCAGCAGATAGCCGCCGGTCGGCGCTTCCCAGTCGATCATCTCGCCGGCGACGAAGACGCCGGGCAGCGCCTTCAGCATGAAATCGTCGTCGATGCCGTCCCAGGCGACGCCACCGGCGGTCGAGATGGCCCGCTCGAGGCCTTCGGTGCCGGTCAGCTTGAGCGGCAGCGCCTTGATCCGCGCCGCGAGCGCTTCGGGATCGCGGGGCAGGGCGCCGTCGCCACCTTCGCGCAAAAGGTTGATCGCGACCGGCGCAAGATGGGCGGCCTTTCGCAGGAGGTTCGACATCGACTGGCCGGGCTTCTGGCCGGCGATCCGCGCCGCCAGTTCGGAAGCGCCGCGGCCGGGCGCGAGGTCGAGTGTGATCGTGGCCGAACCCTCGGCGGCGATCGCCTCGCGAAGCCTTGCCGAAAGCGCATAGATGAGGCCGCCCTCGAGGCCGTAGCCCGTCACCATCGCTTCGCCGCGCAGGGTGATGTCCTGGAAGTGGACGGCGATCGTCTTCAGCGGCGTGCCGGCGAAGCGGGAGCGGAAGAGCTCCGACCAGCCGGTCCGGAAGCCGCCATTGGCCGGACGCAGTGGCGTGACGTCGACGCCTTTCTCCCAGAGGATGTCGGACCAGGCGCCGTTCGAGCCGAGCCGGGGCCAGCTGGCGCCGCCGAGCGCCAGCAGCGTGGCGTCGGCCTGGACCGCCGTTTCGCCGTCGGGCCTGCCGAACCGCAGTTCGCCGGGATCGCCAAAACCCTTCCAGTTGTCGCGCAGCGAAAATTGCACGCCCTGCTCGCCGAGCCGGCGCAGCCAGGCGCGCAGCAGCGGCGAGGCCTTGAGCGAGGTCGGAAACACGCGGCCGCTGGAGCCGACGAAGGTGGGCTCGCCGAGCCCTTCCGCCCACGCCCGAAGCGCCGATGGCGGGAACGCCTCGATCGCGGCGGCGAGGCGGGGCGACGCCGCGCCGTAGCGGCGCAGGAAGCTCTCGATCGGCTCGCTATGGGTGAGATTGAGGCCGCCGCGGCCGGCCATCAGCAATTTGCGGCCGACCGACGGCATGCGGTCATGCACCGTGACGCGGACGCCGGCGGCGGCGAGCGTCTCGGCGGCGATCAGGCCCGCGGGGCCGGCGCCGACGATGGCGACGGAACGGATTTGGGGGGAGGTTGCTTCGGACATCGCCGCGGTTTGTCGTTCGAAACCGCGGCGATCGCAAGTCCCCTAATGTCGAAGGGCCCCGCGCTGATTAGCGCTTGCCGACCAGCTTGTCGGCGAAGAGCGCGGCGCTCTTGGCGTAGACGCCGGCCTTGTTCCACTCGCGCAGCACGCCGAAATTGTGCGAGCCTTCCTCCCACGAGCCGCCGCGCTGCCAGCCGTAACCCTTGAGGTAATTGGCGGTCGAAGCGAGCACGTCGATCGGGCTGTTGCGCAGATCCGCGTGGCCGTTGCGGTCGAAGTCGACGGCGAAGCGGACATAGGACGTCGGCAGGAACTGGGTCTGGCCGATTTCGCCGGCCCAGCCGCCCTTCATCTGCGCCGGCGACAGGTCGCCACGCTGGACGATCTTCAGCGCCGCCATCAGCTGATCCTGGAAGAAGTCGGTGCGGCGGCAGTCGAAGGCGAGGGTCGCGAGCGAGCGGATGGTCGACATGTTGCCGCTGCCGGCGCCGAAATCGGTCTCCATGCCCCAGATCGCGATCAGGATCGGCGCGGGAACGCCGAACTGCTGCTCGATCCGGTCGAGCGGGCCCTTGTACTGCTGCATCAGCTTCTTGCCCTTGGCGACGCGGCCGGGCGAAACGACGCGCTTCGAATAGACTTCGAAGGGCTGGCTGAAATGCTTCTGGTTGCGGTCGAGCTTGATGACGCGCGGGTCGTAGGTGACGCCGGCAAACGACTGCTCGACAGTGGAGCGCGAGATGCCGGCCGAGATGGCCTCGGCCTTGAAGTCCTGCAACCAGGCGCCGAACTGCGCCGGGTCCTTGCCGCAGCTGGCGGCCTCGGCCTGTCCCAGGCCAACCACGAGCGCGACGGAGAGAGCGAGAGCCGGCAGGCGGAGTTTCGAGATCTTCATAGTGAGCCTTTGTCTTGTCGGAACGGCCGGGGACGGCGCAAAAGGGGGCACGCGCACCGATATCCTAAGCCGGCGATGGTTACCTAGCGGTTGAAGAACTGATTCGATGCGACCATCGTCTCATTCGCGCGGCAACCTGTCCAAATTCACGGCAATCGTTGCTGCTTTCAGCCGAAACCGGCGCGTTTCAGGCGGACGATGGCGAGATCGAGCGCCGACAGGAAGGCGGAACGGTCCCTGGGCGAGAACGGACGCGGGCCGCCGGTGATCGCGCCGGCCGAGCGCAGATCTTCCATCAGATTGCGGGTCGCCAGCACATTGCCGATCGAGGCTTCCGTGAAGGGCTTGCCGTTCGAGCCGATGACATCGGCGCCGGCCTTGATGCAGCGGTCGGCCAAGGGAATGTCGGCCGTGATGACGATGTCGCCACGGCCGACCCGCTCGGCGATCCAGTCGTCGGCGACGTTCAGGCCGCTCGGCACGATGACGCGCTCGATCCAGGGTTCGCGCGGAATGCTGATCGGCGTGTTGGCGACGACATGCACCTTGAGGCGGTGCCGCTCGGCGACCTTGTAGATCTCGGCCTTCACCGGGCAGGCGTCGGCGTCGACATAGATCTCGATCGGGCGGGGTTCGGGGGAGTTGGACATTCGATACTCAGAAAGGAAGAAGGGCCGCCCTTGAGGCGACCCTTCC
Source organism: Kaistia sp. SLG-1 (assembly GCF_059699055.1). Lineage (NCBI taxonomy): Bacteria > Pseudomonadati > Pseudomonadota > Alphaproteobacteria > Hyphomicrobiales > Kaistiaceae > Kaistia > Kaistia sp. SLG-1. Next base: position 3,992,087 of record NZ_AP048544.1, on the reverse strand, counting down.
ATTGTCAGACCGCGACCCGGCACGTAGCCGGAGGAAAGCCGGTCACGCGGCACAAACCCCTACGAAGGCAGAGATCCGGACCATTGCAGCCGACATACGCGGTGAAAGACAATGAGACACTAGACCACCTCCTTTCGATTGTTGATGACGCCCTTAACCTAGTCCTGTTCGGCTCGATTCGGTAGTCCCCGACGTCAGCTTCCGCAGCGGCGCGCTGTTTCTGCATCAGTCGCGCCGGGGTTGTCGCCGCTCAGCGGATCGCCTGCAGCAGCCCGGCATCCGGGAAGCAGGTGGCCTGCCGGCCGTTCGCTTCCTCCCATGCGCCGATCGAAATCCGGGTCTTGAAGCCGACGAGCCCGTCGACCTTGCCGACATCGGCGCCGCGCTTCACCAGCCGTTCCTGCATGGCGCGCACATCCGAGCGCTGGAAGCCGCCGACGTCGCCCCAGGCGGCGCTGAGCGGGCCCGCGCCGCGCAGCCGGTCGGCCAGGTGGCCGATGAAAAGCGCATAGAGATCGGACTCGTTGTAGCTCTTCAGCACGTAGAAATTGGACGAGACGATGAAGGCGGGGCCATGCCGCCCGGCCGGCATCAGCAGGTGGCCGATGCGCTCGGGCGTACGCCCGGCGAGCTTGCCGCCGCCGACCGGGCGAATGCCCATCTTCTCCCAGACCGCGAGCGGCTTGCCCTGCTCGGGCCCTTCGAGGCTGCAGGAGACATTCGCCGGCACGACCACCTCGACGCCCCAGCCGACGCCCGGCTGCCAGCCGTTCTGGCGCAGATAGTTGGCGATCGAGGCGAGGCTGTCGGGAACGGAGTTCCAGATGTCGCGCTTGCCGTCGCCGTCGAAATCGACTGCCAGCGTCAGATATTTGGAGGGCAGGAACTGCGGCTGGCCGAGGGCGCCGGCCCAGGAGCTGCGCATGTCCGCAAGCGGGATATGGTCGCCTTCGAGGATCTGCAGCGCGGCGAGGAACTCGGGATAGAAGTTCGCCTTGCGCGCGCCCATGAAGGCTTCGGTCGCGAGCGCCCGGATGGCGGGGTAGGGCAGCTTCGCGGTGCCGAAGCCGGATTCACGGCCCCAGACCGCGACGACGATCGAGGCGGGGACGCCATAGGTCTTCTCGATCTTGGCGAGCGTCTTCGACCACTTGGCGAGCAGCGACTGTCCGCCATTCGCCAGCGCCGCCACCTTCGCCTCGCTGAAATAGCGGGCCGGGCCGGAGAATTCGGCCTGGCGCTGCGGCTCCTCGCGCTTCTTCGGGAAGCCGGGCGGGGCGAGATCGGGCAGCGACCAGTCGAGCGTCAGTCCCGAGAGCGCGCTGTCGAGCGTGCGGGCCGAGACGCCACGGGCGCCGGCATCGGCGCGAACCGTCGTCGCCAGCCAGCTCTGGAACTGCTTCTCGACCTTGGCCTGGGCTGCCGTCTGGGCGGTTGCCGGCAGCGCCGCGACGAGAAGCAGAAGAAGACTGAGCAGGATGCGCACGGGTTCGATCGCCTCGCCAAGGGTTGGAAACAGACCGCACCTTGGCGAAGGCAGGCGCTTCGCGCAACCGTTTCGCTGCCGCGGCCGGCCTGGCGGCGCGGGTTCCCGTCAGCGCGAGAGCTTCGGACTGCCGATCGATTCACCCACCAGGCAATCGGCCTGCGGCACCTCCCGCTGGTCGGCGACGGGCAGGATGGCCGGGCCCTTGTCGGCGATTTCGGTGACCAGCTTGCGCCGGATCGCCTCCTCGAACTGCCCGACAGACGTGACTGCCACCATGAAGGCGCCGACGCCGCCGACGACGCAATCGCGGTAGTAGAGATCGAGATTGTCGATATCGAAGGCGGCGGACCCGTTCTGGCGCGGTTCGCGCAGCGTGATCGCGAGGCCGTTGATGGTGATGCCGCGCGCCACGACGGCGTCGCGGATCGGGGTGACCGGCGGGCCCATATTGTTGGGGCCGTCGCCGGAGATGTCGATCGTCCGACGGGCGCCCGCAAATCCGTTGTGCTCGAACAGGGCGGCGCCGAACAGGAGGCTGCTGGAAATCGAGGTTCCGTAGCGGCCATAGACCTCGCCGGGGCTGATCCGCTCCGCGACCGCGTCGGCGCCTTCGCCGTCCTCGATCACGCTCCACGGCACGATGATCCGCTGCGAATTGGCGCCGGACCATTCGTAATAGGTGATGGCGATCCGGCCGAGCGGACCGGACTGGATGGCGGCGATCACGTCGGGATGGCGCAGCGCGGCGATGTAGCCCTGCCGCTGCAGTTCCTGCTCTTCCGCATCCATCGACCGCGACACGTCGACGGCGAGGACCAGCTCCAGATCGACGGGCAGGTCCTTGGCACGGGCGAGCCCTGGAGCCAGGGCTGAAAAGACGGCTGCGGCCAGAAGGGTTCGAGCGTGCGGCATGTCGCGTCTCCGTTCGCGGGCCGACCTCTGCCGGGCAACGTCGTCGACGTGGTCCCGAGATGGATCGGCGTGGAAGGGCGGTTTGCCCCGGGGCGTTCGGGCCGATGGCGCCGGCAGCGCTGGCCGCCGTTTGCTGGCTTGTCTGTCGTTGTCTGGATTGGATGTGGCTCCACCGAGTTCGGCTCCGGTCCCGCCCAGGGTCCGTACTCGATTGGGAATGGGGCAGCGTTGGGCCAAAATCGCGCGCGGGCAGGAGCCGACCACAGCCGATGGCTATCCATCGGCGCGGATCGGCGACGCACCAGCGCACGATTTTCGCCCAACCCGAAGGGCTTGACGGAAACCGGGCCATTTCGGCGTCGCTGCCGGCTCGTTGGGGGAGGCCCAACGTCGCCGTCATCTCCTGGAACTGACCCGGTTTCTGTCAAGCGCTGCCTCGTTCCCAATCGAGTACGGACCCTAGTGGAAGCCTAGGGCGCGACGGCCTCGTCTCAAGCGCGGGGAGGGCCGCGTCGGGCCGCTTGCGGATCAATTCGTCGGCACTCAACACGGCCCCCGAGCCGCCGGCGCGAATGTCGGATAGAGTGGGAAACCATTTGCCAGGGAGGCAGGGTTGGGCGAGGCGGGCAGGACCATGTCGGATAACGCCGTCGCGGATGGGCGGGGCTATGTCCTTCTCGCCACCATCCTCGCCTCCGGCATGGCATTTATGGACGGATCGATTGTCACGGTCGGCCTGCCGGCGATCCGCGCCAATCTCGACGCCAGCTTTGCCGAGGCGCAATGGACGGCGAACGCCTACACGCTGACGCTGGCCGCTTTCACGCTGCTCGGCGGCGCCGCCGGCGATGCCTATGGGCTGCGTCGGGTCTTCATGCTCGGGATCGTCTTGTTCGGTGTCGCCTCGGCGGCCTGCGGGCTGGCCTGGTCGCCCGAGAGCCTGATCCTGGCGCGCGCCATCCAGGGGATCGGCGGGGCGATGATGGTGCCGGGCTCGCTCGCGCTCATCACGCAGCACTATCCCGCCGCCATGCGCGGGCGGGCGATCGGCACCTGGGCCGCCGCCTCGTCGATCGCTCCGGCGATCGGCCCGATCCTCGGCGGCGCGCTGGTGGATCTCGGCTCCTGGCGGGCGCTGTTCCTGATGAATGTCCCGATCGCGGTCGCCGCCTGGCTGCTCTGCCGTGCCAAGGTGCCGGCCGACAACCCGACCGCCGCCGTGCGGATGGACTGGACGGGCGGCGTGCTCGCCGTCCTTGGCCTCGGGCTGCTGACCTACGGGTTGACGCGGCTCGGTACCGAGTCCGGCTTCCAGTTCGAGGTTGCGGCGGGGCTGACGCTGGTGGGCGCGCTGGTGCTGGCCGGCTTCGTGTTCTACGAGGCCCGGACACCGTCGCCGATGATGCCGCTTGACCTCTTCAGGAGCCGCATGTTCGCCGGCGTCAATGTCCTGACGCTGCTGCTCTATTTCGCCTTGGCCGGAGCGCTGTTCTTCCTGCCGACGGCGCTGATTCAGGCGCACCACTACAAGGCGGCGCTGGCCGGATCCGTCTTCCTGCCCTTCGTCATCGTGATGGCGGTGGTGTCGCGCTTTGGCGGCGGGCTGGCCGACAAGGTCGGCGTGCGGCCCTGCCTGACCGTTGGGCCGATCCTGACCGGCATCGGCTTCCTGCTGCTGGCGCCGGCCGTCGCGCAGGGCGGCTTCTGGATCGCGGTGGTGCCGACGATGCTTTTGATGGGGCTCGGCATGGGCATCACCGTGGCGCCGCTCTCGACGGCCGTGATGAACGCCGCGCCGGACGAGCGGCGCGGCGCCGCGTCGGGCATCAACAATGCCGTGGCGCGCGTCGCCGGCCTTCTCGCCGTCGCGAGCCTTGGCGCGGCCGTCAGCTTCGGTTTCGAGCGCGTGCTGGCCACGGCCGGAACGGAGACGGCGGCCATGGTCCGCGTCGCCGGCTTCGGCGGCAATCTGGAGCGGCTCACCGGCGTCGATCCCGCCGAGGCCGCGGCGCTCTGGGCGCGCGCGACGATCGCCGGCTTTTCAGCCGCTACCGTGCTCTGCGGCGTTTTCGCGATCCTGGCAGGCGTCGTCGGCTGGCTCTACACCGGCGACCGCAAGCAGGGCTGAGACGGCCTGGTCGCCCCGCGGATGGTCGGCGCGCTGCTGCTGGTCCGCGATGCGATAGCTCGATCCGCCGGATGCCTTGGCGTCGTAAAGGGCGATGTCGGCCCGGCGATAGGCGCCTTCGAAATCGGGGTTGCCACCGGCCACCTGCGCGATGCCGATGCTGGCGCCCGTCGAGACGACGGCGTCGGCGAAGCCGATCGGCTCGGAGATGCGGGCGATCAGCCGCTGTGCCGTCTGTTCCGCCTCGCCGAGCCGCGACTCGATCAAGAGCGCGAACTCGTCGCCGCCGATACGGGCGGCGATGTCGCGCTTGCCGAGGCAGGCGCGCAGGCGATCGGCGATGGCGAGCAGCGCATGGTCGCCGAACTGGTGGCCGTAGAGGTCGTTGATCGGCTTGAAGTCGTCGAGATCGATCAGGACGAAGCAGAAGCTGCGCTTCTCCTCGTTCCAGCGCTGGAAGCTCTCCGTCAGCGAGGCGCGGTTGGCGAGGCCGGTCAGGGCGTCGTGATGGGCGCGGCGGTCGAGCTCCTCCTGGCGGGCGCGCCGGCGCGAGATGTCGAGCAGCGTGCCGACGGCGCGCGTCGGGTTGCCCTCCGCGTCGCGCTCCACGACGCCGCCGCGATCGAGCACCCAGACCCAGTGCCCGTCCCGATGGCGCAGGCGCTGTTCGACGCTGTAGCGGGGGGATCGACCCTCGAGGTGGTCGTTCAGGCGACGGGCGGTCTCCGGAGTATCGTCGGGATGGCGCAGCGCCGCCCAGGTGTCGACCACTTCCTTGAGCTCGTGCCGCTGATAGCCGAGGATCGAATACCAGCCGTCGCTGAAATAGGTCTCGTCGGTGTTGATGTTCCAGTCCCAGACGCCCTCGCCGGAACCCGCGAGCGCATAGCGCAGCCGCTCCTGGCTCCGCTTGAGGTCGCGCGCCGCCTTGCGCAGGCCGGCGAGCGCGGCGGCGACGAAGAGCGGCGGGATGGCGTTCAGGCTGAGCGCAAGCTCCGTGCGCTGCAGCTGCCAGGCGATCGACGTGTTGTTGTAGGCGCGCGGCCATTCGCCGGCGACGATCAGCAGGATGATGCCGAGTGAAATCGCCGAGCCGAGCGTCGCGGTCGCCGGCGGTCCGAAACGGATCGCGCACCAGAGCAGCGGCGCGGTGAAGAAGCTGATCATCGACACGCCAGTGTCGCGCATCACGAGGATGCCGCCGGCCGCCACCGCGACGATGGCGAGGAATTCCAGGACGAGCGGCCATTCGCTTCGCCGCAAGGCCCGCCGGAACTGATCCACGCGGCCCGGTTTCACCCAGGCGAAGAACGGCGCCAGGATGATCGCGGCGCTGGCCGCGTTGAGACGCCAGAGGACCGGGAAGCTGTCGCCGATCGGAACGTCCCGATACCAGGCGAGCGTGGCGGAGGCGGAGAGCGCGCTCAAGATCGCGCCGGTGGAGAGGATGGCGACGAGGACGGTAACGTTGAAGATGCTTTCGAGGCCGGAGCCCGGCAGGCGCAGCCGCTGCGCCGCATAGACGACGAAGACGACCTCGAGGAGGTCCGAGGCGGTCAGGGCGAGGCCCATCGCCCCGGCGCCGACGACCGTCTGCAGCAGCACGCCGCCGACGGCCGCGCCGGCGAGCACCCAGCCGGCCTGGCTGAGGCCGAGCGACAGGATCAGCGCCACGAGCAGGCCGTTGACCGGCCAGAAGGCCGGGGCGTTCTCCGCGATCTGCATGAGCCACAAGCCGGTCCGGGCCGCCACCGCGAAGAGTACGCAGCCGGACACGAACGAGACCAGCGGAAGAGGAAGTCGATGCACCACAGGTTGTCCTGATTGTCGCTTCTTCGTTAGCTATCGCAGCAAAGCATTGAGGAAGAGCGAAGAAGAGCGATCAAATTTAACGAATACAGCCTGTGCGGGTATTTGGGCGGGGTTCGGGGAGCCATCGGCCCCCCGAACGAAGCGGCCGAAATCAGGCCGCGCGGGTGCCTTTCTTGACCGAAACCTGTTCCGCCAGCCGGCCGCTGAGCTCCGCCAGATGGTCGAAACGGCTCGAATAGGTGCCGACGCCGGCCGTCGCCGACCGAAGCTCGACGATCAGGCCGCGCATTTCGGATTCCGGGATCTCGGCCTCGACGACGTCCCAGCCGGGCCACTCCGGCTTGGCGTCGAACCCGAGCAACTGGCCGCGGCGCTGCGTCACCATCATGTTGACGCGGGAACTCGCTTCCGATGGCACCGAGACGGAGACGTGCAGCACCGGCTCGAGGAGCACCGGCGTGCAGGCTTCCAGCGCCTCGCGCATGCCGATCTGCGCCGCCGTGCGGAAGGCCTGGTCGGAGGAATCGACCGCGTGATAGGAGCCGTCGGTCAGCTTGACCGCCACATCGACGACCGGGAAGCCGAGCGGTCCCTTCTGCAGGACGTCCTGCACGCCGGCCTCGATCGCAGGGATGTAGTTGCGCGGCACGACGCCGCCGGTGATCTCGTCCTCGAACAGGAACCCTTCGCCGCGTCGCTGCGGCCGGATCTGCAGCACGCAGTCGCCGAACTGGCCGTGGCCGCCGGACTGCTTCTTGTGCCGGCCGCGCACCGACGCCTCGCCGCGTATGGTCTCGCGATACGGGATTGTGGGTGGCCGGGTCTCGACCTTCAGCCCGTAGCGCGCCGCGAGACGCTCGATCGCCACGCGCAGGTGCATTTCGCCCTGGCCGCCGATCCGGATCTCGCTGGTCTCCGCGTCCTGGCTGATGACCAGCGACGGGTTCTCCTCGGCGAGCCGGCCGAGGGCGGCCGAGAGCTTCGTCTCGTCCTTGCGCTCGCCCGGCTGGACAGCGAGCGCGATCACCGGCTCCGGGGTTGCGAGCGGCGCCAGCTGGACCGGCGGCTGCTTGCCCGTCGCCAGCGTCATGCCCGTCGCCGCGCCGTCGAGCTTGCCGAGGCCGACGACTTCGCCAGCCGAGGCCGGCTCGCGCTTCGAGGCCTGCGGGCCAAGCAGGCGCAGCAAGCCCGATACCCGGCCGACGGAGCCCTCGGGGCCGACCAACTCGACGCCGTCGGCAATCGTGCCGCGCAGCACCCGCGCGACGGAGAGCTTGCCGGCATGCCCGGTGTGGAGCGTCTTCATGACCTGAAGGACGGTCTCGTTGCCTTCCGGCAGGCCAAGCCGCTCCGCCGTCGCGGCGATATCCGGGACTTCGTGCCGGATCGCCTTCAGCAGGCGCCCGATGCCATGCGCATGCAGCGCCGAGCCGATCAGCACCGGGCAGACGAGGCCGGCCCGCATGTCGGCGACGAGATCGGCGAGCACGTGCTCGCGCGACGGCTCGACGTCCTCGAGCAGCTCCTCCATCAGCGCGTCGTCATAGTCGGCGAGTTTTTCCAGGAGCGCGTATCGCTCTCGCGCCTCGGCCACGCGGATCTCGTCCGTCATGTCGATCAGCTCGCTCGGCGCATATTCGCGGTAGACGAAGGCGCGCTCCAGGGCGAGGTCGACGAAACCGGTGACGACGTCGTGCTGGCGGATCGGGATGTGGCGGAGGAGCAGGGGTACGGCGCTCGCCGGCTGGAGCAGCTCCAGCGTCTCGCGCACGCCCTTGTCGCTCTTGTCGATCTTGTTCAGGAACAGGATGCGCGGAATGCCGCGCGCCTCGAGCCGCTTCAGGATCAGCTGCAGCGCGCCCATCTTCTTCTCGTCCGGCTCGGCGACGACGATGGCGCAGTCGACGGCGTCCAGAACGGCTTCCGCCTCATGGCTGAATTCGACCGAGCCGGGGCAGTCGAGCAGGGTAATCCGCTCGTCCATGAAGCTGGTCTCGGCGACGTTGAGCTCGACGCTCATGGCGTGGGCGCGGGCTTCCGGGGCGCTGTCGCCGACTGCGCTGCCGTCGCCGACGATGCCCTGCTTATGGATCGCGCCGGTGCGCGCCAGCATCGCTTCCATCAGGGTCGTCTTGCCGCTGCCGAAGGGTCCGACCAGGGCGATTGCCTTGGGGCCGGCACTTCTGCCGACACCACCTCCGTTCTGGTTCGTCATCGCTTCCTCCGTTCATGAAATGTTCTTTGATCATTCTCATGTCTTGGATGCGTGAACCGGAGCCAGAGATCCGGCCCGCCAGTCGATCGTCTCAGGGAAAGGCGGATGTGGCAAGGCGCGGAAGCGGAAATGCGAAAGGCCCGCGCCGGTCGGCGCGGGCCTCGTCATCCCGGGGGATGAAAATCCGAGCGATCCCGCCCGCTTGAGGGCGGCGGGACCGCTATGCTTCTTAGTTGACCGGGTCGAGCAGCAGGGCAGCGCCGCCGGCGGCGACGTTGAGGCCGACCTGGCCGGTCACGCTGATCGGCTGCAGGGCGATCGAGCCGCGGGTGCCGCCGAACAGGACGTTGGCGCCGACGCCGCCGACAACGGTCGCTTCCGCCGTCGCGCCGAGATAGAGGCCGCCGAGCGAGCCGCGGTGATAGCCGGCCGTCGGGGCGAACACGGCCCAGACTAGGCGACCCTGCTTGGTCCAGCCGAGGTCGACGCCGAGCTTCTTGATGTTGCCGATATACTGCTCGGAGCCGCCGCCATACGGAGCGAAGGTGCAGGCGACTTCCTTGGCCGAGCCGATGATGTAGCCGAGGCCGGAATTGATGTCGCAGGTGAGCGTGCCGATGCGGACGCCGTTGCGGCCGTCTTCGTAAACCGGCGCCGTGGTCAGGTCGGCGGCTTTGGCGACGCCGAGACCGGCGAGGGTCATCGCCACAGCTGCCGCAACGCGCTTGATGGAAACAAACTTGGACATAATGAATTGTTCCTTTCATGTTACGCCGAGCAGCGTCACCGCTGCCAGACGCCGTCCGGGGGGCTACTTCAGTGGCAACCGGAATATATGGCGGCCAACCCTGGTGGCGACCAGATACTGGCCATGATAACGACTCTCCCGGCTATTCGATCCACCGAAGTGCACTGCACTCGTCATGACAAACCAAATGCGGTTGGGCAAGTGTCCCGTGTCACTTGTCTTGCCGTTCGGTTAACGCCCTGGAGTTGCTGATGCTGACAGCCTACGCGGTCACCGCCACCGGGCCCACCGTTCTTCCCCCCGCCGAGACCGATTTCGCCGCGACGGCGGGATGGATCGATCTCTATGTTCCGACGCCGGACGAAGAGCATGCCGCCGAGGCTTTCCTCGGCGCGCTGGTGCCGACGCGGGAAGAATCGCAGGAGATCGAGTTCTCCAGCCGCTTCTATGTCGAGAACGGCGTGGTGTTCATGACGGCCAGCGTGCTGGCCGGCCTCGACGTCGGTCATCCTGTGCTGACGCCGTTCACCTTCGCCGTCTCCAAGTCGAAGATCGTCACGCTGCGCTATGAGGAGATGAAGGCCTTCCGCCAGTTCCTCGCCGTGGCGCCCAAGCCGGAGAGCGGCTGCGGCACGGTGGTCGGCATTTTCAACGGGCTGCTCGAAGCGTTCATCGCCCGCACCGCCGATGTGCTCGAGCACATCGCCCAGCATGTCGACCGCATCAACAGCGAGATCTTTACGCGCAAGCCCAGCGAGCGCCTGCGCTCCAAGCGGCTGGCCGTGCTCATCGGCGCGATCGGCACGCAGGGCGACCTCGCCTCGAAGGCGCGTGAAAGCCTGGCCTCGCTGGAGCGCCTCGCCCAGTATGCCGCCGCCATGTTGCCCGATCAGGCGCTGAAGAACGGCAATGGCGCCCGCCTCAAGCTGGCGCTGCGCGATGTGCGCTCGCTCGAGGACCACGTCAATTTCGTGCTGAACAAGATCACCTTCCTGCTCGACGCGACGCTCGGCCTCGTCGCCAACCAGCAGAACCAGGTGGTGAGCGTGCTGACAGTCGCTTCGACCATCCTGATGCCGCCGACGCTGATCGGCACGATCTACGGCATGAACTTCAAGGACATGCCGGAGCTCGGCTGGGGTTACGGTTATCCGCTGGCGCTCGCGATCATGGCGATCTCGGCGCTCGTTCCCTTCCTCTATTTCAAGCGGCGCGGCTGGCTCTGACGCCGCCCTAGTTATTTGTTTGGTCGCGTTTTCTTGACGCGAACCGGCCCCACTTCGCTTGAAAACGCTTCGAGGTCAGAGATAGGGCGTTAGCAGCCGCACCGCCGCGTCGCGCAATCTTGCCGGCAGCGGGCGGTTGCGCAGCTCCGCCACGGTCACCAGCCGCGCATCGACGGTCTTGGCGTCGATGAGCGCGTTGATCTTGGTGGCGAAGGTGTCCTGATAGGCCTCGACGTTGAACTCGAAGTTCAGGCGCAGGCTGCGCGCGTCCCAGTTGGCGCTGCCGAACAGCACCCAGGCGTCGTCAACCGTCATCAGCTTGGAGTGATCGAACGGGGGCTGCGCCCGGCGGATCTGCACGCCCGAGCGGATCAGCGGCGAGAGCGAGCCGTTCATCGCCCAGTCCATGTAGCGCTGGTCGGAGCGGCCGGGAATCAGCAGCTCGACCGATACGCCGCGCAGCGCGGCGAGGGCGAGCTGCGAGGTGATGCGGTCGTCGGGCAGGAAATAGGGCGTGACGATGCGGATCCGCCGCTCGGCGCGTCCGATCGCCGCCGCCATCGTCCACATCAGCTTCTCATTGTCCTCGTCCGGCCCGCTGGCGATTCCGCGCGCCGGGATCGAGCCGGCGGCGCCGATCGCCGGGAACCAGTTCGGACCCTTCAGCAGCTCGCCGGTGGTGAAGTCCCAGTCCTCGGCGAAGGTTTCCATGAGATGGGAGACGACTGGCCCCTCGACGCGGAAATGCACGTCCTGGACGGCGCGGTCGATCGGGGTCTTGATCTTGCGGAAGAGGTTGCCGCCGCTGATGTTCATGCCGCCGGTGAAGCCGTGGCAGCCATCCGTCACCATGACCTTCTTGTGGTTCCGCAGGTTGATGAACGACATCTTCCAGGGCGCGACCTCATGCAGGAAGCGCGCGACGGGCACGCCCGCCGTCAGCAGGCGCTGATAGGCGAGGTTCTTCAGATAGCCGCCGCCGATGCCGTCGAGCAGCACGCGCACTTCCACGCCGCGCCCATGCGCGGCGATCAGCGCGTCGATGATCGGCGCGCCGCCGCTGTCGTCATGGAAGATATAGCCGGAGATGCCGACGCTCGCCTGCGCCGCGTCGATCGCCCGCACCATCTCGGGATAGGCGACGTCGCCATCGACGAGCGGCGTGATGGAGTTGCCGGCCAAGAGCGGCCGCCCGGTGATCCGGAGGCCGAATTTCGCCAGCGGCTCCAGATGCTCGTCATCGCCATGCGCGACGTCGGCGGGCGACAGCACGAATCGCGATTCCGGCGGCTCGACGTCCTCGCCGGCGTCCGACATCTTGATCGCCTTGCGGCGGACGCGGTTGACGCCGAACATCAGGTAGAGCAGCGGCCCGACATAGGGCGACAGCCAGGCGAGGCCGATCCACGCAATCGTCGATTGCGGGTTCAGCCGGGTCAAAAGGGCGTGCACCGTCACCGCCCCGGCCAGGACGATGTGCAGCAGCGAAAACAGTAGTGCCAGTTGGCTAGCCATCATTGCCCGTCCCCTCGACCTTAAGCGTCAATAGTCGATGTCGGGCAAGGATCAAAGCGCCGCTTACGCCGGACGAAGCGGCGCGCCGTTGATCTCGATGATGTTGCGGTCGGGATCGAGGAGATAAAGCTGCGGATAGCCCGCGCGCCCGCTGCGCAGCACGTAGAGGTAGTTGGCCGCGTCGGCCGGGGCGTGCTCGTCGAAGCCGCGCTCGGTGAGGTGCGCCAGAATGCCGTCGAAATCGTCCGTCCGGAAGGCGAAATGGACGTCGCCATTGTCGATGCCGGGACGGGTGCGGAAGGTGCCTTCCGGGTTGAGCACGAGATGGACCTGCAGCGATCCGCAGGCGAGCCAGGTGCCGGGAATGGTGAAGGCCGGGCGGGGCACGCTCTTGAGCCCGAACAGCTCCTCGTAGAAGCGCGTCGAGCGATCGAGGTCCGTCACCGTGATCGAGACGTGGTCAAGCGTCAGCATGGGATTGTCTCCGGTGGACGAGGTTCGGCTTCGGTCGCGCAAGGGAGGCGACCGCCGCGAGGCGGCCGCCCGTGATGTTTGTCTTAGCGCAGGTTGCCGCAGAAGCGCTGGATGCGCGTGCAGGCCTCTTCCAGCGCCTCGGTCGAGGTCGCGTAGGAGATGCGGAAGTAGGGCGCCAGGCCGAAGGCCGAGCCCTGGACGACGGCGACGCCTTCCTCTTCCAGCAGCGCCGTGACGAAGTCCTCGTCGGTCTTCAAGAGCTTGCCGCCCGCCGTCGTCTTGCCGAGCGTGCCGGCGCAGGACGGGAACACGTAGAACGCGCCTTCCGGGTTCGGGCAGACGATGCCGTTCGCCTGGTTCAGCATCGAGACGACGAGGTCGCGGCGCTTCTTGAAGACCTCGGCGTTCTCGGGGATGTAGTCCTGCGGACCGTTCAGCGCCTCGACCGCCGCCCACTGCGAGACGGAGGAGGGGTTGGACGTCGACTGCGACTGGATCGTGCCGATCGCCTTGATCAGCTCGACCGGGCCGCCGGCATAGCCGATGCGCCAGCCGGTCATGGCATACGCCTTCGAGACGCCGTTCACGGTCAGCGTGCGGTCATAGAGCTTCGGCTCGACCTCGGCGATCGTGGCGAACTCGAAGCCGTCGAAGACGAGGTGCTCGTACATGTCGTCGGTCATGATCCAGACGTGCGGATACTTGAGCAGGACGTCGGCGAGGGCCTTGAGCTCGGCGCGCGTGTAGCCGGCGCCGGTCGGGTTCGACGGCGAGTTGAGGATCAGCCACTTGGTCTTCGGCGTGATCGCGGCTTCCAGCGCCTCCGGGCCGATCTTGAAGCCGGTCGACTGCGGGCCGACGATCTCGACCGGCGTGCCGCCGCCGAGCGCCACGATCTCCGGGTAGGAGACCCAGTACGGCGCCGGGATGATCACTTCATCGCCGGGGTTCAGCGTCGCCATCAGCGCGTTGTAGAGCACCTGCTTGCCGCCGGTGCCGACCGTGATCTGGTTCGGGGCGTAGGTCAGGTTGTTCTCGCGCTTGAACTTGGCGGCGATGGCGGCCTTGAGCTCGGGGATGCCGTCGACGGCGGTGTACTTGGTCTTGCCTTCGCGGATCGCCTGGATCGCGGCTTCCTTGATGTTTTCCGGGGTGTCGAAGTCGGGCTCGCCGGCGCCGAGGCCGATGACGTCACGGCCAGCCGCTTTCAGTTCGCGCGCCTTGTTCGTGACCGCGATGGTCGCGGACGGCTTGATGCGGGCGAGGCTATCAGCGAGGAAGGCCATTTTGGGCTCCGAAAGTGGAAAACATAAGGGATTTATGCGGCGCGGAACCTAGTCTGCGGGGCGCATGATGGCAAGGGTCGATGGCGCCGTCGGAGCGAGCTTCCGGCAGGCGGGGAGCCGAAGCGGAGCCCAGCGGGAGCAAGGGAGACGCAAGGCAGCCGATCGAACGCGGCGAATTGATTTTGAACCCTTTTGCTCCGGTCCTACGTATCTGCCGACAGGGCTCGATACCGGAATGGAGACGACCATGCTCATTCGCCGCAAACGTGGCTGGGAGATACCTGAAAGCAGCGCTACCCCCGAGGCGGTGTTTCTCAATCGCCGCGAGATTCTCGCCGCCAGCGGGCTCGGGCTGGCGGCCGCCGCCCTGCCGCGCTTCGCGCGCGCCGCCGACGAGGATCCGAGCGCCGCGCTTTATCCCGCCAAGCGCAATCCGCACTACACGATCGAGCGCGACATCACGCCGGAAGAGATCAACGCCCACTACAACAACTTCTACGAATACAGCACCGACAAGGAGCTCGCCGACGCGGCGCAGGCTCTGAAGGTGCGGCCCTGGACGATCCAGTTCGGCGGCCTGGTCGAGAAGGAGAAGACGGTCGATATCGACGGTCTCCTGAAGGCGATGAAGCTCGAGGAGCGGGTCTATCGCCATCGCTGCGTCGAAGCCTGGTCGATGACGGTGCCGTGGACCGGCTTTCCGCTCGCCGATCTCGTCGCCTACGCGAAGCCGCTCTCGGGCGCGAAATACATCCGCATGGAGACCTTCCTCGATCCCGCCATGGCGCCGGGCCAGAACCAGCCCTTCTACCCGTGGCCCTATGTCGAGGGGCTCTCCATGGCCGAGGCCAACAACGAGCTCGCCTTCATGGTGACCGGCGTCTACGGCAAGCCGCTCTTGAAGCAGATGGGCGCGCCGATCCGCCTGCACACGCCGTGGAAATACGGTTTCAAATCGATCAAGTCGATCGTCAAGGTGAGCTTCGTCGAAGAGCAGCCGGTGAATTTCTGGCAGCAGCTGCAGGCGTCCGAATACGGCTTCTGGGCGAATGTGAACCCGGACGTGCCGCATCCGCGCTGGAGCCAGGCGTCCGAGACCGTGATCGGCACCCGCGAGCGCATCCCGACTCGGATCTACAATGGCTACGGAGAGTTCGTCGCCGGGCTGTACAAGGGGATGGAGAGCCAGCCGCTCTTCATGTAGGCATGCCTGCTTTTTAAGCAGAACCGCGTCGGCGTCGCCGCTGGTAAAATGCTTTACAAAAGAAAAGGCCGGGCACTCTTGCGAGGCCCGGCTAAGTCTTTGTTGCTGCGGCAGGGAAATGCGCAGCAAACACCTTCCAGAGGGGAACAGCTGAGGTCGAACCCATCGCAGGGAGGAGGGAGCGAGAGGCCCAACGCATCAACTGATTACGTATATGGATTGGTCAGGCTGCCCAATCAACCGGCAGGGGTGCATTTCTGCTATGCAAATTTGATATGACGCAATCGGGATTTCGCATGGCTCCGAATTGCTCTGAATTTGGCGCCACATTCCCGGAAATCCGGGAATGAATTTTCTGGATTTGCCATGATTCTGGAATGGTGCCGAAACCGCCGGGATGCGGCGGTCGATCATGTCACATTCCTGTGCCTTGTATCGCGGCACGGCGCGATCAGAACTGCCAGTTCTGCGCCTTGGCGAGCATGAAATCGCGGAAAGCGGTCACGCGGGCGGAATTCTTGAGCTCGGACGGGTAGCAGAAATAGGTCGGGAAGCTCGGCACCTGCGCTTCCGGCATCAGCTTCACCAGCGTCGAGCCTTCTTCCAGCATGTAGTCCGGCAGGATGGCGATGCCCGTGCCGCGCTCGACCGCCGCCTTGATGGCGTAGATGTTGTTGATGCGCACGATCGGCTCGCGCGGATTGTCGGTCGAGCGGCCGGCGATCTCGAGCCAGTTCACGTCGCGGATGTTCGGCGGTACGGGCACGCCGAAGGTGACGATGCGGTGGTGATCGAGGTCATCCAGCGTCTCGGGCTTGCCGAAGCGTTCGACATAGGAGGGTGCCGCGTAGACGTGATAATGCGCCGTGAACAGGCGGCGCTGGATCAGGTCCGGCTGCACCGGCTGGCGCAGGCGGATCGCGACGTCGGCCTGGCGCATGGTCAGGTCCAGCTCCTGATCGTCGAGAATCAGGTGCAGGTTCAAATCCGGATGCAGGTCGACGAATTCGTTGATGCGCTGAGTCAGCCAGGTCGAGCCGAGCGCCACGGTCGTGGTGATCCGCAGCGTGCCGGTCGGCTTCTCGCGCGAATCGGTCAGCCGGATCTTCACGCCCTCGAGCTTCTGCATCACGTCCTGCGACGTGCGGTAGAGCAGCTCGCCCTGCTCGGACAGAATCAGTCCGCGGGCATGGCGATGGAAGAGCGGGACGCCGAGATCGCTTTCCAGCGCGCCGACCTGGCGGCTGACGGCAGACTGGCTCATGCCCAGCGCCTCGCCGGCGTGGGTGAACGAGCCGGCCTGCGCGGCGGCATGAAAAATCCTCAGTTTGTCCCAGTCCATGGTTGGACAGCCCCCTCCGTAGCACCAGCCTTTTTTTGTAGTCTCGTTATTCGGCTGCGGCTGCGGCCTCGGTCACAACCGGATTGATCGCCAGCCAGCGCTCGGCTTCGAGCGCTGCCATGCAGCCCTGGCCGGCCGCCGTGACGGCCTGCCGGAACGTCTCGTCGGTGACGTCGCCCGCCGCGAAGACGCCGGGAACGCTGGTCGCCGTCGAATCGGGCGCCGTCCAGATGTAGCCGGAAGGCTTCAGGTCGAGCTGGCCCTTGACGATTTCGACCGCCGGCGCGTGGCCGATCGCCACGAACACGCCATGCGTCTCGCGCTCGCTGACCGCGCCGGTCACGACATTGCGCAGCCGCACGCCCGTCACTGAAGGCGGGAAGCCGGTCTTGCCGAGCACCTCGTCGACGACCGTGTCCCAGACCACCTCGACATTGTCGAGGCCGAACAGGCGGTTCTGCAGGATGCGCTCGGCGCGGAAATGGTCGCGGCGATGGACGACGGTCACCTTCTTGGCGATGTGCGCCAGATAGAGCGCCTCCTCGACGGCCGTGTTGCCGCCGCCGACGACGAAGACTTCCTTGTCGCGGTAGAAGAAGCCGTCGCAGGTGGCGCAGGCGGAGACGCCGAAGCCCTTGAATTTCTGCTCGCTGTCGATGCCGAGCCATTTCGCCTGCGCGCCGGTGGCGATCACCAGCGTGTCGGCGGCGTAGATCTCGCCGGAATCACCCTTGAGGATGAACGGGCGCTGCGACAGGTCGGCCTCGACGATGTGGTCGGAGACCATCTTGGTGCCGACATGCTCGGCCTGGGCGCGCATCTGCTCCATCAGCCAGGGGCCCTGGATGACGTCGGCGAAGCCCGGATAGTTCTCGACATCGGTGGTGATGGTGAGCTGGCCGCCCGGCTGGACACCGGCGATCAGCATCGGTTCCAGCATGGCGCGCGCGGCATAGATGGCGGCGGTGTAGCCGGCAGGACCGGATCCGACAATGATGAGCTTGGCGTGCTGCATGATGGGGCCAGACATAATGTCGAGACGCGCACTTTTTAAGGGTGGCGACTCTGGAGGGATGTGCGGAGCGCATGTAAGGATGGAAGCTATGCGATCCTGTGCGTTCTCGCGAACAATTGTTTCCGAATCATGGCAATTCGGCCAGACTCCAATATCCGATTGCCGACCAGCATCCCCGGCTTTCTTTCCAGTTACAGGCTCTGACCCGGTGTCCATCGTGCGCTGCCTGCTCCCAGTTGAGTTCAGCCCCTGACCGTGAGGCCCGAGTGAAAGCCCGTCTAGACGCGATCGACTGGAAGATCCTGAAGGAATTGCAGGCCGACGGTCGCATCACCAATGTCGAGCTCGCCCGCCGTGCGGGCATTTCGGCGCCGCCCTGCCTGCGGCGCATGCGGGCGCTCGAGGAAGCCGGCATCATCGAGGGCTACCGGGCCTTGGTCGACGAGGGCGCGCTCGGCTACGACGTCACCGCCTTCGCCATGATCGGGCTTTCGAGCCAGGCCGAAGCCGACCTGACCGCCTTCGGCGCCCGGGTGCGCGACTGGTCGATCGTACGCGAGTGCTACATGCTGTCGGGCGAGGCGGACTTCATCCTGAAATGCGTCGCCCCGACCCTGAAGGCGTTCCAGGCCTTCGTCGAGGAGCTGACGGCCGCGGCCAATGTCGCCAGCGTGCGCACGACCCTCACCATCCGCCGCATCAAGGACGAGCCGCTGGTTCCGATCGAGTAGGGCTCAGCGCGGCCAGCCGGCGATGAGATAGCGCCAGAAGATCTCCTGCGCGCTGGCGGCGGCGGCGGCGAAGCCGTGCCGGCCATCGAGGAAGCCGCGCTTGCCGATATAGGCTTTGACGAAGGTCGCGATCGCGTGGCCGATGGCCTTGCCGGGGCTGCCGCCGCGGCCGGTATTGCGGCGCTGCTCGGCGCCGGCCAGCGCGTAGCGGCGCAGCTTTTCCAGGACCTCGCCGAAGTCGTGGTAGGACATATGCGGCATCGGTGTCCGCAACTCGCCGATCGTGCCGTCGACGAGGAGAACCTCGTGGACGACGTTCTCGCTGAAGCGGGCCGCGTCCCGCCGAACCAGGCGCAGATGGCAGTCCGGATACCAGCCGCCGTGACGGAGCGGCTTGTCGAGGAAGTAGTTCAGGCGATGGAGCCGGTAGCCGGCATGGGTGCCGCTCTCGATCGCCGCGCGGATCTCCAGCGCGAGCTCCGGCGGGATCAGCTCGTCGGCGTCGATCGAGAGAACCCAGTCGCCGGTGGCAGCCTCCAGCGCCCGCTGCTTCTGCCGGCCGAAACCCTCCCAGTCGGTGCGCACGAGGGTCCGCGACGCCATCCGTTCGGCAATCTCGATCGTGCCGTCCGTCGAGCCGCTGTCGACGATGACGATCTCGTCGCACAAGGCGAGCGAGGCGAGGCAGGTCGGGAGGTCGCGCGCCTCGTTCTTGGTGATGATGACGGCGGAGAGGCGGGGGCGGTCGGTATTCGCGGGCATCTGATATCCGGAAGGGGAGGCCGCTCGGGCTCGCCTGAGCCCGATCTGCGAGGGTGCACGCGCCACTAAGCACGCGACGCGCGATGCGCCCAGTCCCGCGCGAGGTTTTTCATCAGGTCGGACGGCGAAATCTGCCGCGCGGGGACGCGCTCCGCATACAAAGAGAGCACCGACTTCGAGGAAGGCGGTGCTCTCCGATTGTCTGGCCCGGTTGGCCGAGCGCGAAGGGCCTTAGCGGAAGGCGACCTCGAGCACTTCATAGGAACGCTCGCCGCCCGGCGCGGTCACCGCGACGGTGTCGCCGGGGCCCTTGCCGATCAGGGCGCGGGCGATCGGCGACGAGATCGAGATGCGGCCCGAACGGACGTCGGCCTCGAGATCGCCGACGATCTGGTAGGTCTTCTCTTCCTCGGTATCCTCGTCGACCAGCTTGACCGTGGCGCCGAACTTGATCGTTTCGCCCGACAGCTTGGTGACGTCGATGATCTCGGCGCGCGAAAGCTTGTCCTCGAGCTCCGCGATGCGGCCCTCATTGTGGCTCTGGGCTTCCTTGGCCGAATGGTATTCGGCATTCTCCGAGAGGTCGCCATGCGCGCGCGCTTCCGAGATCGCCGCGATGATGCGCGGGCGCTCTTCCGAGGTCAGACGCTTCAGCTCCACTTCGAGAGCCGCATGACCCGCAACGGTCATCGGAACCTTTTCCATGGTCTTTCTGGCCTTTTCTTCCTTCTTGACCCCAGCCCGCGAACGTCCGGGGCACAATAATTCAGGCGCCGGTGCCCTGGGGCGCCAGCTTCCTGAGTTCGAAATCCGGTGGGGGCATCGGCCCCGTTATCCGGCCGTCTCGCCCACCTGCATGCCTAGTCGGCAAATTCAGCCGCCGAGTGTCGTCCACGATCGCGGCGAGCGCAAGGGGGGACAATGAGAGGACGGCGAGGGGACGGATACGGACCGGCGCACCGGTCCGTATCGGATCCGTATCGGATTAGGCCGGCTGGAAATAGGCCTGAAGCGGCCGCACTTCCAGGGTGCCGGTCGCATAGGCCTCGATGCCAAGCGATGCCGCGATCGCGCCCGAGAGCGTCGTGTAGTACGGCACCTTGTGCAGCAGGGCGGCGCGACGCATCGAGCGGCTGTCGCCGAGCGCGCGCGCGCCCTCGGTCGTGTTGAAGACGAGCTTGACCTCGCCGTTCTTGATCGCGTCGACGATGTGCGGCCGGCCTTCCAGCACCTTGTTGATCTTGGTGCAGGCGATGCCCTGTTCGGCCAGGAAGCGCTGCGTGCCGCTGGTCGCGATGATCTTGAAGCCGAGACCCTCGAGGCGGCGCATCGGCTCGACGATGCCGGCCTTGTCCGAATCCCGCATCGAGACGAACACGGTTCCGGCCGTCGGCAGGGCGCTGCCGGCGCCGAGCTGCGACTTGGCGAAGGCGACCTCGTAGTCGTAGTCGAGACCCATCACCTCGCCGGTCGAGCGCATCTCCGGGCCGAGCAGCGTGTCGACGCCGGGGAAGCGGGCGAACGGGAACACGGCTTCCTTGACCGCGATGTGATCGCGGTGGCCGGGCTTCAGCTCGAAGCTCTCCAGGCTTTCGCCGGCCATGACGCGGGCGGCGATCTTGGCGACCGGCAGGCCGATCGTCTTGGCGACGAAGGGCACCGTGCGCGAGGCGCGCGGGTTCACTTCGAGCACGTAGATCTCGCCGTCCTTGATCGCGTACTGGACGTTCATCAGGCCGCCGACCTTGAGCGCGAGCGCGAGCTTGCGCGTCTGCTCTTCCAGAGTGGCGATCGTCTCGGCGGAGAGCGAGTGGGGCGGCAGCGAGCAGGCGCTATCGCCCGAATGGATGCCGGCCTCCTCGATGTGCTCCATGATGCCGGCGACGAACACCGTCGTGCCGTCGGCGAGCGCATCGACGTCAACCTCGGTCGCGTCGGAGAGATAGCGGTCGAACAGCAGCGGGTTCTTGCCGAGCAGCGTGTTGATCTGGCCGGTCTTATCGTTCGGGTAGCGGACCTTGACCTCGGCCGGCACCAGCTCGGGCAGCGTGCCGAGCAGGTAGTCGGACAGCGTATCGTCGTCGCGGATGATCTGCATCGCGCGGCCGCCGAGCACGTAGGACGGGCGGACGACGAGCGGATAGCCGAGATCGGCGACGACCAGGCGCGCCTGCTCGACCGAATAGGCGATGCCGTTCTTGGGCTGGCGGATGCCGAGCTTGTTCAGCAGCTTCGAGAAGCGGTCGCGGTCCTCGGCGAGGTCGATCGCGTCCGGCGAGGTGCCGAGGATCGGCACGCCGGCCTCCTCGAGCGCCGAGGCGAGCTTCAGCGGGGTCTGGCCGCCGAACTGGACGATGACGCCGTGCAGCGTGCCCTTCGACTGCTCGACGCGGATGATCTCCAGCACGTCCTCGGCCGTCAGCGGCTCGAAATAGAGCCGGTCGGACGTGTCGTAGTCGGTCGACACGGTTTCCGGGTTGCAGTTGATCATGATCGCTTCATAGCCGGCATCCTTCAGCGCGAAGGCGGCATGGCAGCAGCAATAGTCGAACTCGATGCCCTGGCCGATGCGGTTCGGGCCGCCGCCGAGGATGATGACCTTCCTGGCGTCGGACGGCTCGGCCTCGCTCACCGGCGCGCCGGTGAAGGGCGCCTCGTAGGTCGAGTACATGTAGGGCGTCGGCGAGGCGAACTCGGCCGCGCAGGTGTCGATCCGCTTGTAGACCGGATGCACGCCGAGCGACGTGCGCAGCGCCTTGACCTCGCCGTCGTTCTTGCCGGTCAGGTTGGCGAGCCGCTGGTCCGAGAAGCCCATCGCCTTGAGGCGACGGAACGCGCCCGCGGTCGTCGGCAGGCCATGCGTGCGGATCTTCAGCTCGGTGTCGATGATGCCCTTGATTTCCTTGAGGAACCACGGGTCGATCTTGCAGATGTCATGCACCTGCTCGACGGAAATGCCGAGGCGCATGGCCTGGGCCGCCTGCAGCAGGCGATTGGGCGTCGGCGTGCCGATGGCGGCGCGGATGGCGTTGGCGTCGTCGCCCTGGCCGAGGCCGGGGATCTCGATCTCGTCGAGGCCGGAAAGACCCGTCTCTAGACCGCGCAAAGCCTTCTGCAGCGATTCCTGGAAGGTGCGGCCGATCGCCATGACCTCGCCGACCGACTTCATCGCGGTGGTCAGCACCGGCGAGGCGCCCGGGAACTTCTCGAAGGCGAAGCGCGGGATCTTGGTGACGACGTAGTCGATCGTCGGCTCGAACGAGGCCGGGGTGGCGCCGCCGGTGATGTCGTTCTCGAGCTCGTCGAGCGTGTAGCCGACGGCGAGCTTCGCCGCGACCTTGGCGATCGGGAAACCGGTCGCCTTCGATGCCAGAGCCGACGAGCGCGACACGCGCGGGTTCATCTCGATGACGATCAGCCGGCCGTCGGCCGGGTTGACGGCGAACTGCACGTTTGAGCCGCCCGTCTCGACGCCGATCTCGCGCAGGACCGCCAACGAGGCGTCGCGCATGATCTGGTATTCCTTGTCGGTCAGCGTCAGCGCCGGCGCGACGGTGATCGAATCGCCGGTGTGGACGCCCATCGGATCGATGTTCTCGATCGAGCAGATGATGATGCAGTTGTCCTTCTTGTCGCGGACAACCTCCATCTCATACTCCTTCCAGCCGAGCACCGATTCCTCGATCAGCACTTCGTCGGTCGGAGAGGCATCGACGCCGCTTTCGACGATCTCGATGAATTCCTCGCGCGTGTAGGCGATGCCGCCGCCGGTGCCGCCCAGCGTGAAGGACGGACGGATGATGACCGGCAGGCCGATCTCTTCCAGCGCGGGCAGGGCTTCGGCGAGCGAATGGGCGAGGCGCGAGCGCGGCGTCTCCAGCCCGATCTTCGTCATCGCGTCGCGGAACCGCTCGCGGTCCTCGGCCTTGTCGATCGCCTCGGCGGTGGCGCCGATCATCTCGACGTTGAACTTGTCGAGCACGCCCATCTTCTTCAGCGACAGCGCGCAGTTCAGCGCCGTCTGGCCGCCCATCGTCGGGAGCAGCGCATCGGGGCGCTCCTTTTCGATGATCTTGGCGACGATCTCCGGGGTGATCGGCTCGATATAGGTCGCGTGCGCCAGATCCGGATCGGTCATGATCGTTGCCGGATTGGAGTTCACGAGGATGATTCGGTACCCTTCGTCCTTCAGAGCCTTGCAGGCCTGGGTGCCGGAATAATCGAACTCGCAAGCCTGGCCGATAATGATCGGGCCAGCTCCGATGATCAGGATCGATTGAATATCTGTACGTTTCGGCAATTTCGTCTCGCGCGTAGCAAAAAACCCGGCGCGGTGATCCGCGCGGGCCATCAAGCAGGGGGCGTGTAAGGCTAGAGCGGCCTTATAGGGGAAAAGGCGGGGAGGGGGAACCCCTGCGGGCAACTGTCTGTGCCTTCCCCGCATTGGAGACACTGGCGGTGCGACGCGCGCAGGACTAGTTTCGATGAAATAAATCCTGTGCGGACGGCTTCGGCCTCGGCATCAACGGAGTAGGGCGGATGCGGCTTGGTGGTCAGCGCGAGAGCAGCAACGTCGAGGATCGGCGTGGCGGCGATACAGGCGGGCTGGACGGCGGCTTCCGCCCGGCAGGCATGGGCGGCGGACGCGGCATACCGCTCCGGGGCAGTTCGCTGGTCGTGATCGCCGCCATTGTCGGCATCGGCTGGCTGGTGTTCGGCATCAATCCGATCCAGATGCTGGCCATGGTCACGGGCGGCGGCGGCTCGTTCACCCAGGACACCAGCTACCAGCAGCCCTCGCCGTCGGGAACCGGCACCGGCATCAATGACGAGGGCAAGGTCTTCGTCTCCAAGGTGCTCGGCAGCACCGAGGACGTGTGGACCGACATCTTCAAGTCGGCCGGCGAGACCTATCCGCCGACGCCGCTGGTGCTCTTCTCCGGCGTGACGCGCTCGGCCTGCGGCACGGCGAGTTCCGCCTCCGGTCCGTTCTATTGCCCGCTCGACAAGAAGGTCTATATCGACCTCGCCTTCTATGACGAGCTGAAGCGCCGCTTCGGCGCGCCGGGCGACATGGCGCAGGCCTATGTCATCGCCCACGAGGTCGGCCATCACGTGCAGGACCTGCAGGGCATCCTGCCGAAGTTCAACGAGATGCGGCAGAGCCTGAGCAAGGCGGACGCCAACGCGCTTTCCGTCAAGGTCGAGCTGCAGGCGGATTGCTATGCCGGCGTCTGGGCCAACCGCACCGACCAGAAGGGCATGCTGGAGGCCGGCGACATCGACGAGGCGCTGAACGCGGCGACGCAGATCGGCGACGACGCCATCCAGAAGCGCAGCCAGGGCGTCGTCGTGCCGGAGAGCTTCACGCATGGCACCTCGGCGCAGCGCAGCGCTTGGTTCAAGCGCGGCTACCAGACCGGCGACGTCAGCCAGTGCAACACGTTCCAGGGCCAGATCTGACGCGCCATGTCGGACGCGGCAATCCGCGATCTCTGTGAAAAGCTGCTGGCCGACGGCGTGCAAGTGCTGTCGGCGAGCGACCGACGCCTTCTGGAAAAGGTGGCGACGCGCACGCATGTCGCGCGCGACATCAACGCCGAGTTCGAGCAGCAGCTCACCTTCGGCGACCGGCTGGCCGACCGCGTCGCCGCGATCGGCGGCTCCTGGGGCTTCATCATCACCTTCAGCGTGGTGATCATCGGCTGGACCGGGCTGAACACCTTCGTGCTGACCCGCTGGGGCAGCGGCGGCTTCGATCCCTATCCCTATGTCTTCCTCAATCTCATCCTGTCGATGGTCGCCGCCCTGCAGGCGCCCGTCATCATGATGTCGCAGAACCGCCAGGCCGAGAAGGACCGGCTGGCGGCGGAGCACGACTATGAGGTGAACCTCAAGGCCGAGATCGAGATCATGGCGCTGCACGACAAGTTCGAGCAGCTCAGGACCGGCGAGCTGAAGACCATCCTGGAGCGCATCGAAACCGCCCTGGCCGTGCCGGTGGACGAACAGCGCCGGGATTCGAAGGGGTAGGGGCGGGGGGAGCCGCTTCCCCTCCCTGGGGAGATCTTCGCGCAACCGTCCTCATCGTTTGAAGGACCGCGCCGAAGCACGCAGAGAGAGGATGCACATCAAGACGCTGCTCGGCCGTGCCATCCTCCGCCGTCATCCCGGCGAAGGCCGGGATCCATACACTCTGGCCTGTCGCCGATAGGCTGGGCCGGGCTTTTTTGGACGGTGTTCATGGGCCCCGGCCTCCGCCGGGGCGACGGCGCCCTGCCCATAGTCCGTCGCCTGCCCGCGATCTTCAGTGTCTTGCAAAGGCTTCCCGGGGAGGTGCAGGAGCGGCGCGGTCACGCCGCCGAAGCGCTCACTTCCCGCCCGACGCCAGCATCCAGTTCAGCGTCTCGCGCCAGTCGGTCATGCGGATCGGCGTGCCGTGGTTGCCGTTCTGGAACAGCACGAATTTTATCGGATAGCCGGGCGATTTCTTGCGGACCTGGTCGAAGAAGGCCTGCTGCGTCTTCCAGTCGATGATCGGGTCGCGGCTGCCATGGCCGATGAAGATCGGGATCGGACGGCCGCCCTTCTTCATCGCCGCCGTCTTCAAGAAGCCGGGATCGTTGAGCGAGCCGAGCAGGATCAGGCCGGAGATCATCGAGGCGGCCTCGGGGTCGCGCGCGAGCGACCAGCACAGCTTGCCGCCGTAGGAGCCGCAGGCGACGAAGATCGGCGCGCCGGGCGAGCGGGCGGCGTAGTCCTGCATCAAGGCCTTGATCTCGGCCGTGCCGTTCGCCTCGAAATCGGAGAAGTCGGGCGAGAGATAGGCGCCGCCGGCCGCGACCGTCAGGTTCTTCACGCGGTTGAAATTGCCGCCAAAAGTCCAGTCGTCGGCGCCCTGGAAGCGCGTGCCGTTCTGGCCGTGCAGGTAGATCACGATCATGCTGGCCCGGCCCTTGGTGGCGCCGGCGCCGACATATTTGAGGGCGCGGTCGCCGACGCGGTAGGTCAGGTGGTCCTCGACCCGCTTGGTCTTCAGCGACACGTATTTCCCCTGCACCTTGCGTTCGGGGATCTCGTCGCGGCCGTTGATGTCGCGCATCTCGTCATAGTCGACGACGCGGAAGGCGCCGCCATCGCGGCTCTCCAGCACCGTGCCGTAGACGAAGAGATCGTCCTTGTAGGGCGCGAGCTGCGACACCTGGGCGGAGGCCGTGCCGGCCAGCAGGACGCCCGGCAGCAGCAGCGCCATGGCGATGCGGCGGAGCCGCCGGATGGCTGGATGGCCGTTGGCCGCCCCTGATGATTTCGCCCACATCCGCCGCGCGTCTCCCGATATCCCGTTGCGGCGGCAGGATGACATCTCGGCGCCGCGCCGCCAATCCGTCGTGGTCCCGGCATTCAGCGTGCGTTCAGGCGCCGGGAGGGATGGATGAGGCGAGCCATGGGGCGAATCGGTCGCGTAGGCCGCCTTTTTTGAGCCTCGACCGCGCCGCTTTCGCCGGTTGATATCGGGCGCGATGGCCGGGGACTGGCATGATTCGGTTCGGTCGGGAACGACGGGAAGGTGACGATGAAATTTCTGGGTCTGATCGGAGCGGCTCTGGCGGGCGGCGTGGTGGTGGCGGGAGCCGCCGTCGTGACCGGCGTCGTCGAGGTTCCGTACAAGCTCGAGCTCAAGCCGAAGGCGCCCGCCGTTTCCGAGGGAAGCGAGCAGGAGCCGCCGGCCAATAGCACCGACATGGACGATTACGACCAGGCGGCCGAGACCGATGGTTCGAGCGCGTCGCAGCCGGCGCAGCCCTCGCGGCCGACGCAGGTCGCCGCCGCCGAGGTCGTGCCGCCGACGCCGCGCCCGCGCCCCGCGCAGCAGGCGCAGACCTCCCGGCCGCGTCCGCAGCCCGTCTCCAGCCGCCCGCGCGCCAGCCGTCCCTCCGGCGATGTCGGCTATTTCTTCGACGAACTGCAGCCCTATGGCCGTTGGGTCGAGAATGACGATTACGGCTATGTCTTCGTGCCGAAGCGCCGTGGCGCCGGCTGGCGGCCGTTCCAGGAAGGCCGCTGGACCTGGACCGACGATTATGGCTGGTACTGGGAATCGAGCGAGCCGTTCGGCTGGGCGACGTATCATTACGGCCGCTGGGACTATGACCCCGACTATGGCTGGTACTGGATCCCCGGCGACACCTGGTCGCCCGCCTGGGCGACGTTCCGCGTCGGCGGTGGCCAGGTCGGCTGGGCGCCGATCGCGCCGGACCGCTCTGGCTACCAGTATGGCCAGCCGCGCCGCTACGATCCGCCGGTCTCCGAGAGCTGGGTCTTCGTCGACGAGCGCTATTTCGACGATGACGACATCGGCCGCCGCGCGGCGCCGGTGCGCGACGTCGGCCGCTATCTCGGCGAGGCGCGCGACGTGCGCCGTCCGCAGTACCAGGATGGCCGCTTCTTCAACGAGCCGGTCCGCCGGCGCGACCGTCCCGGCCGCGAGATCGTCTATGTCGATGAGCAGAGCGACATCTTCGACGATGATCGCGGCGGCCGGATCGGCGTGTTCCGCCCGCGCATCGACGACCAGCGCTTCGACCGCCGTCCGGACCGGTTCGACCGGGACGTGCCGCGCGACGACCGCACGCTGATCCATCAGTATGTCGAGCCCGATCCGAAGGCGGCGATCGCCGGCGTCGTGTCGGCGGCGCTGCTCTCCGTGCTCGATCCGGGCGAGCGGCGCGACCTGCGCCGCGATCGCGACCAGCCGCAGCAGCGCGATCGCATGCAGGCCGAGATCGACAAGCTGAAGGCCGAGAAGGCGAGCCTGATCGACGAGCAGCGCAAGCAGGCGGACGCCCGCGCCGCCGAGATCGACGCGGCGACCAAGAAGGCTGACGCGCAGCGCCAGGCCGAGCAGGAGCGTATCCGCCAGGAGCGCGCCGCCAGGGCTGACGAGGTGCTGAAGAAGGTCGAGGCCAATCCGCAGCCGGCGGAGCCGCAGGCCCCCGCCGGAGGCAATCCGCCGCCGGTGGACCAGGCCCAACCCGAGCGGCCGAACCGCCCGGATCGCGGTCCCGACCAGAAGCCGGACCAGCCGGATGCCCAGCGCCCGGATCGTCAGCAGCCGGATGGCCAGCCGGGCGAGCGGCCGCGCAGGGATCGTCCGGCCAAGCCGGCCGAAGAGGCGCCCGCCGCCGAGCAGCCCGCTCCCGAGGCCAAGCCTGCGCCGGAAGCCAAGCCGGAGCCGAAGCCAGCGCCGGAGGCCAAGCCTGAGCCCAAGCCGGAAGCGACTCCGGCCGAGCCGCAGCCGGCTGAGAAGCCGCGCAAGGAGCGTCCGGCCAAGCCGGCCGAGGAAGCGCCTGCCGTAGAGCAGCCGGCTCCTGAGGCCAAGCCGGAGTCCAAGCCTGCGCGTGAGCCGAAGGCTGAAGCCAAGCCGGCGCCGGAGGCCAAGCCTGCTCCTGAGGTGAAGCCTGCACCGGAGCCGGAGGCCCAGCCGGAGCCGCCGCGCAAGAAGCGTCCGGAGCGTCCTGCCGAGGAAGCGCCGCCGGCCGCCGAGTCCCGGCCGGATGCCCAGCCGCAGGAGCAAGCGGAGCCGCCGCGCCGCAAGCGCCCGCAGGCTGAACAGGCCGAGCCGGCCGCGCCGGCTCAGCAGGAGGAGGCTCCCCGCCAGCGTCGCCAGGAGCGGCAGCGCGAGGAGCAGCCGCAGCAGCAGCAGGAGCAACGGCAGCAGGAGCAGCCCCAGCAGGAACGCCCGCGCCGCGAGCGTGAGCCCCAGCAGGAGCAGCGCCAGCCCGAGCCGCAGCAGGAGCAGCGTCAGCAGCAGCAGGAGCCGCCTCGGCAGGAGCAGGAGCCGCCTCGGCAGGAGCGTCCGCGCCGCGAGCGTGAGCCCCAGCAGGAGCAGGGCAAGCCCGAGCCGCAGCAGGAACAGCGCCAGCACCGCGAGGAGCAGCCCCGCCACCGTGGCGGCGATTGCCCCGAGGGCGCGGTGCAGCCGGATGGAAGCTGCGCCCAGTAGGGGGCTTCCGTCTCCAACGACAAAAGCCGGCCGCGTCACCGCGGCCGGCTTTTTTGTGATTGCCCCAGGCGCACGATGCGGTTGGGGTCGGCTAGTCGGCACCCGCTGTTCCGCGCTGCCCTTCACCTCTCCCTGAGGGAGAGGTCGGAGCGAAGCTCCGGGTGAGGGTTTAGGGAACTATCCGGGGAGGCCGTAAACCCTCACCCGCCGCCCTTCGGTCGTCGACCTCTCCCTCAGGGAGAGGTGAAGAAAGTGCCGTCTCTAGCGGTAGAGCGGAGCTCGCTCCGCCTCAGCTGGCGTCGAAGATCCGGTCGCCCTGCTCGTCGATGATCTGCTTGCCCTTGATGATGGCGAAATCGGCGGCGGCGTCGCGGCTCGTATGCGAATCGACGCGCACGAAGCGGTAGGACTTCTCGACGCCGTCGATCGTCTTCTCGATATAGCCGGCCGTCTTGTACTGGCCGCCTTCCGAATAGGGGGCAGGGCGGATGTTGTAGCCCTTGTATTCGGTCGCCTCGCCCTTTGCCTCTGCGGCATCCGAGCTGCCACCGCCGCCGAACAGCTTCTTCAGGAACGACATGGAATGACCTTCTGCTTGGTGTCTGTGTCCGAGCCTTAGCCCGATCCGTTGTCGAGGTCGAGGTCGAGATCGGCGAGCCGCAACGCGAACTCCGCCGGCGCGAAGGCCGGCACGACGAGATCGTCGGCGCTCCAGGGCGTGATCGAGGCGTAGCGCCCGTCCACCGGCTCGCGATGGACATGGATCGTGTTGGTGGTGGCGTCGATCACCCAGAGCTCGCGAATGCCGAAATGCGCGTAGACGAGGGCCTTCGGCCCGAGATCGAAGCCGAGCGAGCTGTCCGACAGTTCCACGGCGAGCAGAGCGTTGCCGCCATCGAGCCGCTTGATGCCGATGGCGCGTTCGAAGATCACGACGTCGGGCTCGAGATAGGTGTCGACGGCAAGGCGGAACGTCGTCTCGGGAATGAGCACGACATCATCCGGTGCCGCCCGGTACCACCGCTTCAAAAGAGCGGCCTTGAGCATTTCATGCCGGCTGCCTTTGGGATTCATCGGAATGAGCTCTCCCCCGATCAGCTCGACCCGTTCTTCCGCGCGGAGCAAGCCGACCTCGCTCATGCGCTCGACCTCCTTCACCGTGAAGCGACGGTGGGGAAGGCCGGCCTTTTCGATGATCGCGCGCACGTTCATGGCGACATCCTAAAACAAAAGGGCCGCTCTCGCGAGCAGCCCCTTTGGATGTGTCGATGTCCGGTCTCGGACGATCAGTTGTCCAGGAACGAGCGCAGCTTGCGCGAGCGGCTCGGGTGCTTGAGCTTGCGCAGCGCCTTCGCCTCGATCTGGCGGATACGCTCGCGCGTCACCGAGAACTGCTGGCCGACTTCTTCCAGCGTGTGGTCGGTGTTCATGCCGATGCCGAAGCGCATGCGCAGCACGCGTTCTTCACGCGGGGTGAGCGAGGCGAGCACGCGCGTGGTCGTCTCGCGTAGGTTCGACTGGATCGCCGCGTCGATCGGCAGGATCGCCATCTTGTCCTCGATGAAGTCACCGAGATGCGAATCCTCCTCGTCGCCGATCGGCGTTTCGAGCGAGATCGGCTCCTTGGCGATCTTCAGGACCTTGCGGACCTTTTCGAGCGGCATGGCCAGCTTCTCGGCCAGCTCTTCCGGGGTCGGCTCGCGGCCGATCTCGTGCAGCATCTGGCGCGAGGTGCGGACGATCTTGTTGATCGTCTCGATCATGTGCACCGGGATACGGATCGTGCGGGCCTGGTCGGCGATCGAACGGGTGATCGCCTGGCGGATCCACCAGGTGGCATAGGTCGAGAACTTGTAGCCGCGGCGGTATTCGAACTTATCGACCGCCTTCATCAGGCCGATATTGCCTTCCTGGATCAGGTCCAGGAACTGCAGGCCGCGGTTCGTGTACTTCTTGGCGATCGAGATGACGAGGCGCAGGTTGGCCTCGACCATTTCCTTCTTGGCCTGGCGGGCTTCCTTCTCGCCCTTCTGCACCATGTGCACGATGCGGCGATACTCGATGATCTCCAGGCCCGTCTCGGTGGCGAGGTTCTGGATCTCGCTGCGCAGCTCGCGGATCCGGTCCTTGCCGTTGGTGACGAAGTCCTTCCAGCCGCGGCCGCCGAGATTGGCGACGCGGCGCAGCCAGTTCGGGTCGAGCTCGGAGCCCTGGTACTCGCGCAGGAATTCCTCGCGCGACACGCGATAGCTCTCGGCCAGGCGCAGCAGCTTGCCCTCGGAGCTGACGAGGCTCTTGTTGATGGCGTAGAGCTGCTCGACCAGCGAATCGATGCGGTTCTGGTTCAGCGAGAGCGACTTGACCTCGAGGATCAGGTCGTCCTTCAGCTTCTTGTAGCGGCGCTCCTGCGAGGGCGAGAGCGTCTCGTTCTTGAGGCGGCCCTCGACCAGCTGGTCCTGCAGGCGGCGCAGCTTCTTGTAGTTCTCGGCGACGTTCTCGAAGGTCTCGACAACCTTCGGCTTCAGCTCGGCCTCCATGGCGGCGAGCGACATGTTGTTTTCCATGTCGTCTTCGTCGTCGCCATCGCCATCGGGCTGCGGCGGCAGGGGAGCCTCGGCGTCCTCGTCCTCGGCGCCTTCGCCGAACGGCACGCCGCCCGGGCCCGCCATCGGGGCGTTCTTCGCCTCGGGACCGGCATAGGTCGCCTCGAGGTCGATGATGTCGCGCAGCAGGATCTTGCCCTCGGCAAGCTCCTCCTTCCAGATGATGATGGCCTGGAAGGTGAGGGGGCTCTCGCAGAGCCCGGCGATCATCGTCTCGCGGCCGGCCTCGATCCGCTTGGCGATGGCGATTTCGCCTTCGCGCGACAGCAGTTCGACCGAGCCCATCTCGCGCAGATACATGCGGACGGGGTCGTCGGTGCGGTCGGTCGGCTCCTTGGCGGTCGACGAGCGGGCGACGGCGGTACCGGTCGATTCGGCGAGCTCGCCCGCTTCCTCGTCGGCGTCGGCCGCGGTCGGTTCTTCCGCGTCCTCGACCTCGTCGGCCTCGATCACATTGATGCCCATTTCGGAGAGCATCGAGAGAATGTCCTCGATCTGCTCCGAGCCGACCTGCTCGGAGGGGAGGACGGAATTCAGTTCCTCATAGGTGACAAAGCCGCGCTTCTTGGCGACCTTGATCATCCGTTTGACGGCGGCATCCGAGAGATCCAGAAGCGGACCATCCTGCGGCTCGGCCTGCGCGTCCTGCGCCTCTTCGTTTTCCTGAACCTTGGTCGCCATGCTGTTCTCCGTCTTGGCGAACGCGTCGCGCCAGACGGTTCACGTCCGTCGCGCTCGCATATCCGCCGTTAAATCCTAGAGGCGGCACGAAGTTTCCCTCCTGCCGTCGGTCGCCCGACTCTTAGACTTTCTTGTCTTAAGGCCCGCTTAACCTTACGCCCTCGCCAGTCAATCGACCCTACATCGACTGCATTCGTCGACCCGAACTAATCCCGAACCCCTCGATCAGAGCCTCGGTTCCATCGCTGTTGGCCATCTGGTTCTGGATGTCGATCATCTTCGCCAAATTGGCGTCGCTCGGATCGGTCGCTAGGGCAGCCTCGGCATCCTTGAGCTCCTTATGTAACGTTCGCGCCTTCCTGTGCAAGGTGAGCGCCTGTATCCAACCATCCGCCGCGTCACGATTCGCCGCATCCGCCCTTGCCTGCCAGTTGCCGCATCGCTCGAGCTGCAGGTCCAGCTTGTCGAGCAATTCGCCGAACCGCGCCGACAAAAGGCGGCCTCTGAGCCCCCCGCTGTCGATGTGCGGATCTTCGGCGGCAATCTCTAGGATTTGCGTGCGAAGGGAGTCAAGTTCGCGATTCGTCAACTCGATCTGCGCAAATTCGTCGAAATGGTCCGGGACGAGGCTCGGGTGGTTGGCCATGGTCATCACCAGCACAACCTCGCGTAGGGGCGCCTGCACCCGGCCCGACAGCGTCGTCGAGCGTTTCAGCGTCTCCGAAATGATCGGCGGCGGCTGGCGTTGCGGCCGTCCCGCGCCGCCGCCATTGCCGCCCCGGCCATCCTGGCGACGCTCGCCGCGCGGCTGGCGGTTGCCGGATTTCTGGCCATAGCCGAAGAACTCGCGCGCCCGCTCGGCGAAGGCCTGCTCATAGTGATGGCGGATGCTCTCGTCGGCGACGCTCTTGGCGATGTCGCGCAGCCGCGCGTCCAGCGCCGCGCGCCGCTCCGGCGTCTCGAAGCCGCCGCCATCCGTCTCGCGCATCCAGACCATGTCGAAGAGCGGCCGCGCCGCGGCCAGAACCTGCGCCATCGCCTCGCGGCCGGAGGAACGGATCAAGTCGTCCGGATCCTGCCCCTCGGGCAGCAGCGCGAAGCGCACGGTCTTGCCGGGTTTCAGCGCCGCGAGCGCGAGGTCGGCGGCGCGGTAGGCGGCGCGCAGGCCCGCCTTATCGCCGTCGAAGCAGAGGATCGGCTCCGGCGTCATCCGCCAGAGCAGGTCGAGCTGGCGCTCGGTCAGCGCCGTGCCGAGCGGCGCGACGGTATGCCCGAAGCCCGCCGTCGCCATGGCGATGACGTCGACATAGCCCTCGACGGTGATCAGCGTGCCGGCGCTCTGCACGGCCTTGCGCGCCTCGAAGCCGTTATAGAGCAGGTCGCCCTTGCGGAAGAGCACGGTCTCCGGCGAGTTCAGATACTTTGCTTGCGCGTCCGGGGAGAGCGCCCGGCCGCCGAAGGCGACGATGCGGCCGCGAAAATCGGTGATCGGGAACATCACGCGGTCGCGGAAGCGGTCATAGGAGACGGGGATGTCCTCGCCGGAGATCAGCAGGCCGGTCGCGACCATGTCCTCATGCGGCACGCCCTTCGAGGCCAGATATTCCTTCAGCGCGTTGCGGCTCTGCCTGGCATAGCCGAGGCGGAAGCGGCGCTGGATGTCGGGTCCGAGTTCGCGTCCGTTCAGGTAGCCGCGCGCGCTGGCGCCGTCGCGCGACTGCAGCCCATCCTCGAAGAAACGGCAGGCGAGTTCCATCACCTCGTGCAGCGAGGCGCGCTTGCGCTCCTCTTCCTCGGCGTGCACGTCCCGCGCCGGCATCGGCACGCCGGCTTCCATCGCCAGCCGCTCGACCGCTTCCGGGAAGGAGAGGCCTTCGAGCTTGGTCAGGAAGGTGAAGTGATCGCCCGATTCGCCGCAGCCGAAGCAGTGGTAGCGGCCCTTGCGGTCCTCGGCGTGGAAGGAGGGCGATTTTTCGCCGTGGAACGGGCAGCAGGCCCAGAAATCGCCCTTCTGCGGCTGCGACTTGCGCCGATCCCACGTCACGCGCCGGCCGACGATCGAGGAGATCGGCAGCCGGGCACGGATTTCATCGAGGAAGGAGGGCGAGAAGCGCATGGGATTCCGGAATGGTGATGACCTTCCAATTTAGGAGCTGGCGGGCGGAAGGGCAAAGGCGAGATGCGACTTATGCCCGCTATGCAGGGCGTCTTGATGGCGCAGGGCGTGTGCTTTCACCTCTCCCACAGGGAGAGGTCGGCCCGCTGGGCCGGGTGAGGGGTTGAGGCCTCACCGGAAAATGCTGAACCCCTCACCCGCCGGCCTGCGGCCGTCGACCTCTCCCTGTGGGAGAGGTGAGATGTCTACACATCCAGCGCATCGCCCCAGTCGAGGCGGCGGGCGGTCTTGAACAGGGCGCCTTCGCGCTTGGTGATGAGCCGGGTCTCGGCCGCCCCAGACGGAAGGCAGAGTTTCAGGCTGACCTTGCCGCTGGACGCCTTGGGCGGCGTCAGCACGCGGGCGACCGTGCCGTCGCGCGGCGTGCGCGAGGCGGCGAGATAGATGAACTTCTCGTCCTCGAACGGCACCACGGCGCCCTTGCTGCGGAGATGGATCTTCGTCCGCGCCACGCGGCGGGAGAAATGGCACCAGTCCGGCGAAACGATCGGGCAGGGCGCTTCATGCGCACACGGGGCGAGGATATGCGCGCCGGCGGCGATCAGCTGCGCCCGGGCGGCGAGAATGCGCTGCCATCCGGCCGGCGTGCCGGGCTCGACCACGAGCAGCAGGCCGCTTGCCGCCTGCCAGGCGGCGTCAATGAGCGCAACACGCGAGGCCTCTTCCAGCTCGTCCAGCACATAGGCGATGGTAACGAGGTCATGCGCGTCGACGGCAAGCTTGCCCTTGGCAAAATCGACCGCCCGCCATTCCCGCTGGAACGGCGCGGCGGAGGCGGCGAGCGTCTCGCCCCAGCGCCGCATGGTCGGGCTGCCCTCGATCATCAGCGCGTCGTCGATTGTCGGCCAGGTGTCGCGCGCCGCCCACATGGCGGTGCCGGGGCCGGCGCCGAGGTCGAGCAGCGTCTTCGGCCGGAACTCCGGCAGCAGGCTTTCCGCCGCGTCCATCGCGGCGCGCACGGCGGCGAAGGTCGCCGGCAGCCGCGCCGCCAGATAGGCGCGCGCGGCATCGTCCTCGGAGACGTGGAATCGCCCGTCGCGCAGCTCGCTGCGATAGCGCTGCGAGAGCATGGCGGAGGCTTCGGCAAGGGCTGCCGTCGAGGCGCCCTCGAGCGCCGCGTCGACGGCGTCGCGAAGGTTCGGCGGCAGTTCCATCGTGTGGACCCTAGCTGGTCAGCGCCGCCTTGACCGCGGCGCTCGCCTTGGCGAAGTCCATCTGGCCGGCATAGCGGGCCTTGAGCTCCGACATCACCTTGTTCATGTCGCGGATGCCCGAGGCGCCGGTCTCGACGACGAGGGCCGCGATCGCGGCCTTGGCCTCGTCCTCGGAGAGCTGCTTCGGCAGATATTCCTCGATGACGGCGATTTCCTCGCGCTCCTGCTCGGCGAGCTCGGGACGGCCGTTGTCCTCGTAGATCTTCGCCGATTCGAGGCGCTGCTTGACCATCTTGGCGAGCAGGTCGATCAATTCGACATCGGTCGCCTCGCCGGTGCCGGCGGTGCGCGCGACGATGTCGCGATCCTTGATCGCCGCGGCGATCAGGCGAAGCGTTCCGGTGCGCTTCTTGTCCTTGGCAAGCATCGCCCCTTTCAGGGCCGCATTGATGGTGTCGCGCATCGTCAATCTCCTTGAACGCCGGCGCACCATAGAGAAGCTTGGAGCGTCCTTCAAGCGCATCTACCTTAACATATTGAAATCTAAGACTTTTGTATTTTTCGCTTCGGGTTGACGGGGTGCCGGGCTTGCCCTAGTTTCCGGGCAAATGGGCGCGAGGCGGTGGATCCCTGGGATCCGCCGCGTTTTGGCGCGGCATGAGCTACGCGCCCGACCACCATCGAGACCAGCGGATAGATCATGGCCGACAACTTGCTGACCGACGCGATCACGGACAACGACGTCTGGGCGGAACCGAAGCCGACAGCGCTTCTGATCCTCGCCGACGGCACCGTGATCGAAGGCCGAGGCATCGGCGCCGTCGGCCACGCGGTCGGTGAAGTCTGCTTCAACACCGCGATGACGGGCTACCAGGAAATCCTGACCGACCCGTCCTATGCCGGGCAGATCGTCACCTTCACCTTCCCGCATATCGGCAATGTCGGCACCAACGATGAGGATATCGAGACCGTCAACATGGCCTCGGCGTCCGGCGTGCGCGGCTGCGTCATCAAGACCGACATCACCGATCCGTCCAACTACCGGGCCCTTAAGAACTTCGACGCCTGGCTGAAGTCGCGCGGCATCGTCGGCATCGCCGGCGTCGACACGCGCGCGCTGACGGCGCTGATCCGCGAGAAGGGCATGCCGAACGCGGTGATCGCCCATGCGCCGGACGGCGTCTTCGCGCAGGCGGACCTCGCCAAGGAAGCGGCCGCCTGGCCCGGCCTCGTCGGCATGGACCTCGCCAAGGACGTCACCACCGGGCAGACCTTCCGCTGGGACGAGACGACCTGGGTCTGGAACAAGGGCTATGGCCGCGAGGAAAACCCGGTCCATAAGGTTGTCGCCGTCGATTACGGCATCAAGCGCAACATCCTGCGCCTGCTGGCGGACGCCGGCTGCGACGTGACGATCCTGCCGGCGACGGCGACCGGCGAGGAGATCCTCGCCCACAAGCCGGACGGCGTCTTCCTGTCGAACGGCCCCGGCGATCCGGCGGCGACCGGCGAATACGCCGTGCCGGCGATCAAGGAAGTCATCGCCGCCGACGTGCCGCTGTTCGGCATCTGCCTCGGCCACCAGATGCTCGGCATCGCGCTCGGCGGCGAGACCCGGAAGATGCATCAGGGCCATCACGGCGCCAATCATCCCGTGCAGGACCGCACCACCGGCAAGGTCGAGATCACCTCGATGAACCACGGCTTCGCCGTCGACGCCGCCTCGCTGCCCGACACCGTCGAGGAGACGCACGTCTCGCTGTTCGACGGCTCGAATTGCGGCCTGCGCGTCAAGGACAAGCCGATCTTTTCGGTGCAGTACCACCCGGAAGCATCCCCGGGCCCGCAGGACAGCCACTATCTGTTCACGCGCTTCGTCAACCTGATGCGCACCCGCAAGGGCGAGGCCCCGCTCCCCGAGCATCCCGTCCCCGTCGAGGGCTGAGCCGTCCTTTCATTTGCCGCTTCTCTGCCTTGGCGGGGAGGCGGCCTTTCTTCGCCTCTCCCATGGGAGAGGTGAGGCGCATGCGCCTCCCCAAACGCGCCGTCATTCCTGCGAAAGCAGGAATCCATTTCAGCCGGGTTCGGCGTGATGTGGCCCCGCTGCTCAAGCTGTATTCCTAAAACTCGACCATCATCCTGAGGTGCCCGGCGAAGCCGGGCCTCGAAGGAGGGTCCAGGAAACGCCACCTGAGCTAGATCGGATTTCGCCGGACTTCGTCTGCGGCTCGCTGGATCCTCCTTCGAGACCTCGCTGATGCGAAGCACCTCAGGATGATGGCGGAGGCTGGCCGATCGGTCTGGGGGTGGACAACCATCGCCCGCCATGGATCGATCCGCTCCCCGCTTGCGTTGCCCGCAGGCGACCGCCACCTTGCAAGGCGGCGGAGCCCGGAGGGATCGTGGCCGATACAATCGTCATCCTGAACGAACATGCCGGGACGATCCAGGATCGTGATCCCGCCGAAATCCGGGCCATCGTCGAAGGCGCTTTTAGCGAGCGCGGCCGTTCCGCCGAGGTGATCCTGGCGGAGGGGAACGCGTTCCTGCAGGCGATCGACGAGGCGGCGCGATCCGGGCCGCCGACGGTGGTCGTCGGCGGCGGCGACGGCTCGGTCGGCCATGCCATCCGCAAGCTCGTCGCCGCGAACGGCGCCGGCGCGGAACGGACGCTCGGCGTCCTGCCGCTCGGCACCATGAACCTGTTCGCCAAGACGCTCGGCATGCCGGCCGATCTCGAGGGCTCGCTCGCGGCGCTGGCCGCCGCCGCGCCGCGCCGGATCGATCTCGCCAGCGTCAACGGCCGCGTGTTCCATACGCTGGCGGGGCTCGGCTATTTCGCGGAAGTGGCGCGCGGGCGGGCGCAGTTTCGCGGCGCAGGCCTGCCGTTCGGCCGTTTCATCGCCGTGGCGCGCTCGTCGCTACGCGCCTTCAGCCGCG
This sequence comes from Kaistia sp. SLG-1, assembly GCF_059699055.1. Lineage (NCBI taxonomy): Bacteria > Pseudomonadati > Pseudomonadota > Alphaproteobacteria > Hyphomicrobiales > Kaistiaceae > Kaistia > Kaistia sp. SLG-1. Next base: position 3,953,671 of record NZ_AP048544.1, on the reverse strand, counting down.
CCGGCGTGCTGCAGCTGACGCTGGAGACCGCCGGGGAAAGTCGCGAGATCGAGGTCTATGCGCTGCTCGCTAGCAACAACCGCCTGTCGCTCACCGGCTTCGATCGGCCGCAGCTCGACGAGGGGCTGATCGAGATCCATTTCGCGGCGGGAGCGGAGCTTGCGAGCCGCATGCAGGCGGGGCTCGATCTGCTGGCCGGGCGCTGGCGCGACAATCCGGAGATCGAATCGCTCGCCGTCCGGCGCGCCGTGATCACCAGCCATCGGCCGCGCCTCTGGCTTTCGGTCGATGGCGAACTGACGCGGATGGCGACGCCGCTGGTGCTCGAAAGCTTGCCGGCGGCGCTTTCCGTGCTGGCGCCGGGTGAAGAGCCTGCGCCGGCCGTTGCCCCAAGCTCGCCGTCATCCCGGCCTCCGGGCCGGGATCCATTCAGCTGAGGCGTCGGGAGGTTCGGTCGGTCGAGGGCGCAGCTGCATGGATCCCCGCCTTCGCGGGGATGACGGGGAGGGCGTTCAGCGTGGAAGTGTGGCTGCGGCCTGGCGGAATGCGTCTCTCTGGAATGTCGGCAAGCAGGAGCCCCTTTGCCTCCCCCTGTTCAGGGAGAGGCGGGAGACGGTCTGCTTACTTCTTCAGCGGCTCGATGATGTAGACGATCGTCGCATTGGCGGAGATCTGCTGCTCGCCGCCCATGACCGGGGTCGACACGTCGGCCTTCATCGCCATCTGGGCGCGGAAGATCGGCACGCCGCCGCCTTCGCTCGTCTGCACCGACTGGATCGGGCCGAGCGCAACGCCGGCGGCCTCCGCCATCAGCACGGCCTTGCGGCGGGCCTCGGCGATTGCCGCCTTCATCGCCTCGTCGCGCAGAGCGCCGGCCTTGTCGATGTCGAAATCGATGCCGGTGACGCGGTTGGCGCCGGCCGAGACAACCTTGTCGAGCAGCGGGCCGGACTTGGCGAGGTCGCGGATCTTGACCGTCACCTGGTTCTGCACGCGATAGCCGGTGACCTGCTGGCGGCCTTCCGGATCCTTGGACGGGTCGGAATAGACCGGATTGACCGAGAGGCCGCTGGTGGCGATGTCCTTGGTGGCGATGCCGGCATCGGTGATGGCGGCGATCACGGCGGTCATGTCGGTGGCGTTGGCGGCGAGCGCGTCCTTGGCGGTCGGCGCCTCCGAGACGACGCCGAGCGTCACCACGGCGATGTCGGGAACGGCGGTCGCGATGCCATCGCCGAAGACGGTCAGCGTCGGCGGCTGCGGCGCCTGCTGGGCCATGGCGGGAGCGGCGACGACGGCAAGGAGCGTCGAGGCGAGGATGGTGGTCCGGATGAAGTTGGCGCGGATCATGGGCGTCTCCCGTTCGGCTTTCGCGTGTTGCGTGTGAACCGAGGGTTGGATAGGGGCCCATTGCGACGGGACTGCGGCAGCGCGGTTCGACGCCCTTACGATCCCGCCGCGCCTTCGCGACGGCTGTGGAAACGGATCGCGCGCTCCGCCGCCCGTCCTCTCGTCCCGCCATCTTCTGGAGCATTTGTTTCCGTCCTGTGATATCGGCAGGAACCTTCACCAAGCTGCCGCGCCGGCGCTGACCGGGCGGCTCGCCGCCATGGATATTCAGAGGTTGATTATGAGCATCGCCAAACGCCCGCTCGGCCGAACCGGCCTCGACGTCACCGAGATCAGCTTCGGCGGCGCCAGCATCGGCAATCTCTACCGCGCGGTCAGCAACGAGGTGGCGCACGAGACGCTGCAGGCGGCCTGGGATGCCGGCATCCGCTTCTTCGATACCGCGCCGCGCTACGGCCACGGCCTGAGCGAGCGCCGGCTCGGCGATTTCCTGCGCGACAAGCCGCGCGACAGCTATGTCATCTCGACCAAGGTCGGCCGCATCCTGACGCCGCTGCGCGGCCGCGTCATGGGCGATTACGGCTTCGTCGACGTCCTGCCCTTCGAGCAGGAATACGACTATTCCTATGACGGCATCATGCGCTCGCACGAGGCGAGCCTGCATCGCCTCGGCCTCGATCGCATCGACGTGCTCTACATGCACGACATCGGCGTCGACACGCATGGCGTCGAGAAGAACGCCGAATATTTCCCCGTCGCCATGTCGGGCGGCCTGAAGGCGATGCAGGAGCTGCGCTCGGCCGGCGACGTCAAGGCGATCGGCCTTGGCGTCAACGAGGTCGAGGTCTGCCTGCAGGCGCTGGAATATGCCGATCTCGACGCCTTCCTGCTGGCCGGCCGCTTCACGCTGCTCGAACAGGAAGGCGCGCTGCCGCTGCTCAAGACCTGCCTCGAGCGCGGCGCCAGCATCGTCGTCGGCGGCGTGTTCAATTCCGGCATCCTGGCCACCGGCCCGGTCCCCGGCGCGCATTACAACTACGCCGAGGCGCCGCCGGCGATCGTCGATCGCGTCCGCCGCCTGGAGGCCGTCTGCGCCCGCCATGGCCTGCCGCTCGCGGCCGCGGCGCAGCGCTTCCCGCTGAGCCACCCGGCCGTCGCCTCGGTCCTGCTCGGCGTCGCCAGCACGCGCAATCTCGAGCGCAACCTCGCGGCGCAGGATGTTGTCATCCCGGCCGCGCTCTGGACCGACCTGGTCGCCGAGGGCCTGCTCGCAGCCAGCCTCATACCGGCCTGAGCCTGACTGGCCAAGGTCGCTCCGTCGTCGCCGCGCCTTCGCGCGGTCCCGATCCCCGCCTCCGCCCTCCGGCTGGGGCGGGCGTTTTCGTGTTCGGGCGCGGAGACGCCCCGGTCGATCGTCGACTTCCGGCGAGGCGGACTTTTTTCTTCGCCAGCTAAAAGATGGGCGGTTCTTCCCGGAACTTGGCGATATGAAGGGGGCCCGCCGACGGTCAGGGCTGGCCGCCGGCAGGCTGCAAGTCTCCGTCGGCAAGGGGCCGATGAGATTGCGCCGCGATGGTTGCATTGACGCCGTTCTGCGTCAATAGATTGCAGGTGGGATCTGGCTACAACCGATCGGCCAGCATTCCGAAGCAGCTCCGGAGTCCGGATGCCGCCTACCAGAACTGAGCCACGGCCAGGCAGACCAGGATCACGCCGCTCAGCAGGGTTCCGAACCGCGCGAGATCGAAGCGCCCGATGCTGATCTTGGTCGCGCGAAGGCCGAGCGCGACGCCGAGCGAGATCGTCAGGAGGCTGCCGATCGAGGCGGAAAGGGCGATCGCCAGCAAGGGCATCTGGAGGAGGCCGGCGCCGACCGCGTTGGCAAGCGCATTGGCCGAGAGGGCGATGCCCAGGATGAGCGCCTCGACGGGACCGATCTTGCCGCCGTCGACGGCGATGGCGCGGGAAAGCCAGTCCGAAAGGCGGCGAAGGCCGGTCGCGGGTTTCGTTGTCGGGGGCGGCGCCTTGCGTGGCAGGACCAGCAGCAGGATGCGCACGCCGATCACGAACAGCAGGACGGAACCGACGATGTCGGGCGTGCTGCCGGGCAGCACATCGCCGATCCATTTGCCGAACAGGATGCCGGCCAGGCTCAAGACGAAGCAGACCCCTGCGATGATCAGGTTGGAGCCGAGATGGATCCGGATGCCGCGCACGCCGTAGGAAAGGCCGACGGCGAAATTATCGATGCTCGACGCGGCCGCCAAGGCGATGATGAAGAACCAGTCCATGTGACCTCGGCATCGTCGAAGCGGGGAGGCGCGGCGACAATTTCTCGTTGTGTATCAAACCCCTATATCGGGGACCGGGGATAGGACAATACCAAGCTTGAGGCTTTTCCTAGGCGAACGCGGCAGCGCCGGACGCACCGGGGCAGAGCGGCCGCTGCGGGCCCATCGCTTTACCTAGGGAGGCAAGCATGGCCGATGGATGGAACTGGTTCCCGATCATCGCTGGGGGGCCAGATCTAGAGCGCCATGAAGTTCGAGCGCAAGCGCCGAAATCGGCTCCGGCCGGATGCCTATCCTGCAAGCCGACTGCGGGAGGTTCCGCCTGAGTGTTTTGCTCGGCAGGACCAACCGGCGAAACGCTACTCGGGCGCCGAGCATATGAGGCTGGCCGGAGCGTACGCCTGGATCTATGACGCGGAGGGTATCGCCTACGACAGGGTCGTCACCAAAGATGACCGTCCCAGTAGCCAACCTTGAGCGTCGGACGCTGGAGAAGCGGGGAGGGGGCGACGTTCGTGCGATATCCAAGGCTCCCTTTCAGGGCCCGCTTAGTCACCTTCCTCAGAAGCTATATCGATATCGCAGAGATGCGACGGCGTTATCCCAAGAGCCTGGGAGACTCTCCATATCCGCGAGATGCTGAGCGCATTCGTGCCGTTCTCGTACTTTTGAAGTTGCTGGTACGTAACGCCGAGAAGGTCGGCGAAATCCTCTTGCGTCATACCCGAATGCGTCCGGAGTTGCCGAAGCCGATGGCCGACGATCGCGTTGACAGGATCTGGGGTCGTCCTCATGGGTAAGTCGCCGCAACCGGGATCGGTTCGGCCTCCCCGTAGTAGGCGGCCTCGATGTCGCCGGCTTCACAATTGGACCACAGGTCGTCAGCAAGCCGAAACGCCCGTTCGGGTTCGATCTCGAAACCCTGCTGGGTTGAAAGGCCCGGATTGACCAGTAGTATGCACATGTTGTCCGTGGCCCGGTGAAAGATCTTAAAGCTGTCGAGGGGGTAGAGAATTGCCTCCTTCTCGCTTGACGTGAGCCAATCGGCGAAGCTCTTGGCTCGTTGAGCTTGCTTGCGTCTTGCTATGCGGCGACGCTTCCCCGTGTGGTGGGTCATTCTATTGCCCTCGCGGACTAGTATTCCGCTTCTCTGGAAGTTGTTTTTGAGCTTCTTCTCTAGCCGATTCCAGTGCGGCTACGATTTTGTGGCATTCATCATGCCGGGCCAGCCGTAGCATTAAGTCGATCGCGTCTAGGATCACTCTTAGATTTGCTTCGGTGTTTTGCATTTTTCGAGATCTCGCGCGCATATTTTGCGACTACTTTCAGAGATCGCGATAGATTATTGAAGCCATCTCTTTTGGCCATATGGCTAAGCTCAATGGCGAGGTCATGGATGTAGGACGCATTCTTATGCATGGAGTTACTCCAAGAGACTGGTTTCTTTTCCCTGAGGAAGGCTGCCAGAGTGTTTCAAATTTTGAAGTAAATTTATCGTGATGAGGTATTTTACTAGCTTGACGTCTAGAAATTGACGCAAAAATTTGATCATCAGGTTGTCGAGTAATTGTGTGGGTAATTGCAGATTGTGGCTTGACTATCTGCTCGTGGACATTCCGCAATTGGGGTGATCGGTTGGCGGTAGCCATGCATTCGGGATAGCCAATTGGCTGAGGCCGATTCTCGGTCGCTACCACCTTCGTTGGCTGTTGCCGCCAATTGCCCGTGTTTGGGTTGCCGTCTAATTGGCGCTGATCGCAGTCTCTATCCTGATCTGGTGGCGCGTGGCTGTCTGGATCCCTGCCCATGCCAGCTGGAGTGCTGCGGCGGGCGTCCTCGTTGGTCCCATTCCTCTTCAAAAGGCGAGACGACGAACGGCCGGTTTGCCTCCCTGACCACGGAGCCAATGAGGTCGTGGCGCGCCGATCCGTCCGAGGGTGAGGTCGGCAATCCCAACGAGGCCGGAAGAGATCGATGTCTGATTGAGGGCGCCGGCGAATGAGGGGCTGGCATCGCAGCGGCCGCCGCCGGGCGACGTCAATCCTATCACCCACGCTTCGGTGTGAGCCACGATGTCGGCTCCGAGCTTTAAGGCGAAAGCCGGCTCAACGCGTGATCAGGCGGTGCGACTGGCGGACGTGCACGAAAGCCGGCCGTGGAGCCCCCATCGGCGGGGCCGGGCCTTTTTGTTTGCGCGAGTGGGGAGTTGTCCGCATCCTCTAGGTTCAAATGACCAGAGAGAATACTGCAAAATCCGCTAACCCATTGAAAAGATTGGTGGGCCCACCAGAACCCACAATTCGTTTAAAATCAAATGCTTAAGATGCCGATACCACGGTTGAGTACCACAATGCTCTGAGACGCATGGAGACCTATCGGAGCAATTCAGAAAGGTCGTAGGCCCACTGTTTCCACAGATTGTCGACCGGGCGGCCGACCTTCTGAGCATACTGGATGCAGTTGAATGTGCCGCCCCACGAGCCATCCCACATCGCGCACATGCGGTCCGCCTGATCAACCATCCACTCGTTGCGGATCTGCATGGCCTTATGGCCGGGGAACTCGCTGACGATCTGGACCTGATGAGCACGGCCGAGCAGTCGGGCATAGGCACGCTGGCTAGCGGCCGGCCAGCGGCGCTCTTGGCCCTCGAAGGGGATGGTGGCCACGAATGCTAGGCCGAGCCGGTCAGCGGCCTCAGCGAACGCCTGGTCCCATCCCAGCGCCATGCCGCTGATCACGACGTCGGGCCGCGCTGTGTGGAGGTAGGAGGTGGCAAGGTCGATCAGCCGGCGCCGGGCGCTCTCGCCATACCCGCCAAGCTTTGGCGGCCGGTGGCCGGTCGCCGCGATGATCATTCTACGGCACCATGGGAAGAGTCATCCAGCAGGCGATACTTTCGATTTCCCTCGTGCCGTTACCGCGACGGTCTTCGCACCAGTCACCGAAATAGGGGTAGAGGATCAGCGGTTCGTCGCCGGGTGACATGCCGGTCAGCTTAGCCAAGATCGGCCCATTCTCGCAGCTCAATGCAGCGGTGTCGGACGACCATGGTGCCGACGCCGTGATTCCTGTCGGCCGATCGCAGTCGACCTCGTGCATGGTGCAGTCTTCTTCATGGCTGTAGATCTCGCAGAACGCTTGGGCCAGGTGAGATCGCCCGCCATCTTCACTGAAGCAGTTGCTGTCGGCCCCTTTGCGGGCCTCATATCCAACCTGCTTATCAGTCGTGACAAACCCTTCGGTTTTGGCGTTGTTCCACACGATCCAGAAGTTCATTTGTTGGCTTCCGCTTCCATTGCCTCAAGCAACCCTTGAACTGCACTCGCTGGATCGGGTGCCGTGCAGCTGAATTCGGCATACCATTTGTTGAAGGCAAACGCTTCGCCGAACCCCAATTCGGGGCTTAGGGCCTTGTTTCCAATGGCCGCATCCCATGTGACGCCATCTTCGCTCATGAGCAGAAAGGCCCTGCTGCCTTCTTTCATATCGATTGCGCGCCGGATCAGATCCTGCAGATCAGTCATTCTCGTTCCCCCTGGATCAAACTAGGACAGCTGCGGCCGCTCGACGTGCTCGGTCTCGACGCCGGCATTGAGCGCGACCCGATCGGCGGCCCGCCGCCCATCGCCATAATTCGTGTCGAAACGGTCGCTCGAGGGGCGCCGCGTCTGGCGAAGCTCAATTCCCTGGCGCTCCATCTCGTCGACGATCAACTGGTCACGCAGCACCACCAGCCCGGTGCCCGTGGCGGGCGGCGGCACCAAGTCGAGAATCCGTTCTCGGAGGCGATCGGCCATCCCATCGAGGAAAGCGCCGATCTTGCGCCGACGAAAGGTCGGACGCAGCACGGCGAACAGCGCGGTTTGGCGCTCCGACTCTTGTCGCATCGCCCGAGTGCAGATGGCCAGCAGGTAGTGGGCCGTCTGCACTTCATGCTCGAAGCCGAAGAAGGTGATCTCGATCGGGAAGACTCCGGCCGGCGAGGTCCACTGCTTGGCGCCGGTCAGGCTTGCGATCGCGCTCGCCGGTTTCCAGAGGCGATCGGCGACAGCATCCTCGTAGCGCGCGGTGTGGCGCTCGAACGGCGTGGCCCGCATCTGGACCTCGTCCACCGTGAGATTATAGCGAGCCAGCATCTCGGCAGCCTTCGCCGCCGCGGCGATCGCCTCATCTTCCGTACAGCCGTTCTCGACGGTCTTCGCCAGGAGCGCGCGGATGCGCGCGGCGATCTTCTCGCGATCATTCATGGCAGGCATCCGGGACTCCGAGAGGGGAGTCGCAGGATACCCGACAAAGGTGTATAATGTAAACTTTAAAAGTGAAATTCACTTTTAAAGGCGTTCAGAAAAAGTCTCGATTTCGCGCCACGGATGATCGGAGAACTTGACGGTGATGGAGCCGCTCTTCTTGGTCCCGATGGCGTCCAGCGTGTCCCAATCAAGTTCATAGATCTTGAAAGCAAAACGCCCGACCTTCACCAGGGCGAGAACCACCACCCCTCGCGCATCAGTCGGGATCGAATAGTGGGTGTGCTCGCCCTCGCCAACCGGCACGGCGATATGGAAGCTGTAGCTGATGCCGCGGATGACCGCATACAGATCTATGTGTCGCTCTGCTGCGACGGTGTCCCCCTCCGTCGGAAACGCGGGGTGACCGCCGTCTGCCTGAATAAGGCCGGCTATGATGTTGATGCTGCTGTTGGCGGTGCGAGAATGCAGGCTTCGCTGGCTGGTGTCGAACTGCGCTTCCCGTCCAACCGCAAGCCACCCTTCATCGACCTGAAGGATCTGGGCAAGAGCCTTCATCGGCGCCTTCCGGGGAAGTGCGACGCCGTATGTCCATTTGCGGACGGTCTCTCGCGTCACGGTGACACCGAGCTTCTCCAGCTCAGCGACAAACCAGCCAAGGCGACCATAGTTCGGCGCCGGCACATCGGGATGCGCCTCGATCGCCGCTGCCAAGCGCTCAGCAAAGTCTTTGTGTGCAGGCTCCTGCTCGGTCATCAACATGATCCCCCCTCACGCGGTGCAATTCACATTCGATGTGAATCATGTGCGATTAAAAAGTGCTTGTGTCAAGTCGAATTGTGTGAAGTTCGCTATGATTCGATCCTGAGTCGCTTCTCGATCGCTCAGGATCGACAAGGCTCGCTCGTCGTAGGTTCCCTCGGCGATGATGGGATAGATCAAAACCTGCTCGGTCTGACCGGGCCGCGGCAGTCGCATGTTCGCCTGCAGCCACAGCTCGAGCGAGAAGGTCAGCCCGTACCAGGCGGCGAGGTGACCGCCATACTGAAGATTGGTGCCATGCCCGATTGATGCTGGATGCGCCAGCAGCATCTTGATCTTGTTCTGGTTCCAGAGCGTCACCGAGTGTGGGTTTTCGTTGGCAACCACCGCATGCGGGTAGCGCTTGCGGATAGCCTCCTTGTCGAATTTGAAGCCGTAGAAGACCAGCAGATTTTCACCTTGGGCGGTGTCGACCAGCTCCTCGAGTGCCTCCATCTTGGCGTCATGGATGTGAACGACTGAGCGATCTTCCTTGTAAAGGTGCCCGTTGGCGAACTGCAGAAGCTTGTTCGCAAGCACGCCGGCCGAGACCGCCTCGACGTCGTGCGGCTCGCTGTAGAGCGTCTTCTCGAACTCCCGGTATTCCGCCATGGCCTTGGCCGGCAGGCGGACGCGGATCGGGTGGAACTGGGCGTCCTCCGTCACCTTCTCTTGGGGGATCGTCACAAGGATGTCGGAGAGCGCCGCCAAGATTTCCTGCTCGGCATTCGGCTTCGGCGTGACCGTGTGGGTGTACTTGTCCTTGTCGAACCAGCGGCGCTCGAAGTCCGATTTGCTGCGCCCCAGCCGCTTTCCCTGGTCCAGCAGGTAGGCTTGGCCCCAGAGGTCGATGAGCCCTTTCGGCGCCGGCGTGCCGGTCAGCTCGATGACGCGCTCGATCTTTCGCCTAGCCGTCGTCATGATGCCGAAGCGGGTCATGTTGCCGCCCTTGCGCGTCCGAACCTCGCCGTCGGCAGCGCGGACTTTGGCGGCTTTGGTTCGACCCTCGCCGGATTTGAACCGAGAGGATTCGTCGATCACGACGCAGTCCCAATACCAGTTCTCGACCGACCGGATGAACTTTGCCAGCCACGGCAGGTTCTCGAAGTTGATCGTCGTGATTTCCTTCCGGGCCCGGATGGCAGCCTGACGCTCCTCCGGTTCGCCGACGGCGACTGCATACGATATGGCGCGCGTGTGCTGCCAGGCAGCAATCTCGTCGGGCCAAGTGTTTGCTGCAACGAAGCGCGGTGCGATCACCAGAACATGATGGATCTCGAGCCTGTTCAGCATGTCGTAGAGGGCGTCGAGCGTGGCGCCGGTTTTGCCGGAACCCATCCCGCTGATGATCAGCTTTGCCGGGTTGCTGCGGGCGATGCTGGCGATCAGGCGCTGGCTGGCTCGCAGCTCGTCTCGTGCGCGCACCTTCACAGCAACGGCATCCAGGTCTTGAGGAAGGCGATCGCCTCGGCGCCCGTATAGAAGACGCGTACCTGCACGCCGACTGCGGCAAGGCGCTTGAATTCCTCGCTCTGGCCAGATGAAAGACCTCCGCCCTTCTTGTTGCGGCGGTCAGGTCGCTTCATTTCGATCAGCAGGATCTGCCCGTATCCGAAGAAGCCGCGGTCAGGGCAGCCGCGCCGGCCAATGTATTGGAGCTTCCGCACCACCCAGCCGTTGTTCTCAGCCCAGACGACGACGTCGAGTTCCTCGTTCTGTTCAATTTCTCTACGGCTGAAATCGAAGTCATTGGCGACCTTCACGCTGCCATCATCCATGTGCTGAGAACCGCCAGGCGGTTGGCCTTGGTCAGGCGGATCCGCTTCATCGGCTCCCGTTTGGGGCCGAAATAGCCGAGGTCGGTGAGGATCGTGCGCGCCTCTGCGACGTAGCGGTCATAGTCGATATTGTCGGGGAACTCGTCCGGCAGCCGCATGCACTCGGCCGCCCCGTCGGTCTTGGGCACCTTCTTGAAGTTGCCGGTCGTTTCATGGGGCTCGGCCTCGTAGATGGCGTCGCCACCGGTGGCCCAGTAATAGCGAACCACCTTGCCCAGATAACCGCCGCGCCAGGTGGCGCCCTTTGAAGCCTTGATCACGGTGACGAACTGCCGGATGTCGCGGCAGGCCCGAATGGTGTCTTCCACCGGCGTGCCGTCCTTGATCATCGCCAGCGCGGCGTCCGAGCAGATGGTCGCCTGGGGGTTCTTCATCAGCTGGCCGCGGACCGGATCGAAATCCGACTTGTGCGAATTCCACGGGTTGCCCTGCGGGCCCTTCCTCTTGTGCCCGCCGTCCGGCTTGATCGCGAAATACGAGTTGACCGACTGATTGTAGATGGATCGGTACTCGCCAAACTCGAGGTCAAAGCCGGTGTCAATCTCCCACTGCGAGCAGACGCGCTCGAGCGCGCTCGGATTGAGGCGGTCCTTCTTGAGGCCGGCGTACATCTCGCGCGGGCAGCGGAAGAGCACGCCGTCGGTGTTGCCGCTGACGACGCCGATTCCGGCTTCGAGCGCCCGTTCAACGAGCATCAGGATCGCGAGCTGGCAGGTGAGCGTGACGGAGAGCAGCAGGTGCGGCGCGTAGACGATGCTGTGGCGGCTGCCGAGCTTCCCATAGACGCCGTTCAGCTGAATCTTGCCGCCCTTGTCCTTGACCTGACATTCAAGCAGCTCGTGCTCGAGCGCGGCACGGCGATCCGGATCGTTGACCCCCTTCAGCTCGTCGACGATCGCCTTCGCGCGCTTCTTGGCAGCAATGCGCTCATCGCGGATGGCGCGATAGGCCGTCAGGAAGTCGGGCCCGAGCGCCGGCGGGTAGAGGCCGAGCATGAGGATCGCCGCCGGATACTGCGATGCGACGTCGGCGTCGACCAATGCGAACTGCTTGTCGGAATGCGTTGCTCGGCAGCTTTCCGTGCTGTGAATGCCGCCAATACCGAAGCTGTAGGTCTCGCTGCCGAGAGTGATTGACGCGCCGTCGCCGTCCATCCAGGCGGGCGGGATCGTCTTGCCATCCGGGCCGACCATGAACACGCTCTCGCGCACCCGCTCGAGCAACTCTTGCAGCGCTGGCGTCCTAAAGCTCACCCACTCCGGAACGGGGTATTTGAAGGTAGTCCCCGGCTTCGTCGGATTCTTGCTGACCCGCTTTCCGGTGATCTGCTCGACCCGCTTCTTGACGATCGCCTCGCCGATCTGCGCGTCGGATTTCGACATGAAGTTCTGATCGTGCCGGGCGCTCAGCGCGCGACGCAGCTCCATGGGCTCCTTGAGAGCGTTCCAGAGGTTTTCGGTCGCATCGAGGTCCGAATGCAGGCAGTAGTGCGCGATGACATCCATCTGCTCGCTGGTTGGCCGGATGTGCGGATCGAAGGGGAGGTCCTGCATCTGCCGGCCGTGCATGCGGCCGTTGAGGGCCTTCAGCGACGCGACGGCGTTCGGCTGCGGCTCCATCAGATCGATGTGGCGCTTTTTCAGCTCATAGGGTAGCCGGATACCGAGAAAGTCCTCGACGTCCCACCATCTGATTTTCCCCTTGATGATGCCGTCGGAGGCACGCTTGAGGTGCTCATTGGTGATCTCGTCGTCGAGCGAATACCAGAGCAGCGGCAGGTCGTAGCCGAGGCTATTGTAGCCGACCGTCGTGTTGCGCAGCAGGATCCGCCGCACGAAGTCGCGATCGTAGGCGGGCTGGCGCGAGCTGAACTCGACGCCAACGCGCTTTCCGTCTTCCTCGCGCTTGAAGCCGACATAGAAGAAGTCGTGGAACGTCTCGATATCGGTGAAGATGACGCTCACGGATGTTGGTCGCCATCTTCAGAGTTCGGCGCGACCTCCGCGTAGAACGTCCGGCCCGCTACCGTGGCGATGATCCAATTGTTGGCCGGCGAGATCTGAGCGTCATCGGCCTGTCGCTTCTCGATCCAGCGGCCATCCGCGTAGTCAAAAGCGCCGCGCTGGATCTGGTCGAGCAATGACCCGTCGATGCGAGATCCAGGGCAATGGGTCGGCATGGCACCTTCGGCACCTCCGCAAACTTCGCAGAGTGAGAGGGCACCGTCGCAGACGAAGCAGTTTTCGGCCTCGCAGCTATGGAGCTTGTGCGTCATGCCGCTCCTCACAGCAGGAGATCGTCGTCGGTCGGCTTGGTCGCAATGGCGATGCTGGTATCACCCATGGTGATGCGCATGCCGCCGTTCTCGCTTAGCGCGATGGGGCCGCCATTGTGCAGCTTGACCGCCCGCAGACCCTGCCAGTAGGCCGAGACCCAGCGCGCCTGGTGCCGGGCGTCGTCGATCGCGTTGTGGGCCACGCCTTCCAACTGCTCGTCGAAGCGGACGATGTCGTCAGCGAGCGCCTTGATCGTCCGGCAGTCGCGCACGTTCCAGAATTTCCAGGGCGCCTCGCGCTCGAGGATCCGGCCGAAGGCATATTCGAGGATGGTGATGTCGAACGAGGCGCCGTTGCCCCATGGCTGCACCCGGTCGCCGTGCTTCCGGCAGAAGGTCTCGAAGGCTTCGAAGACCTTGATCGCGGGGTGACGGCCGCGGACCACCTTCTGGCGCGCCGCGTCGCCCTGGCTCAACCACCACTTCAGCGTAGAGCCGCTCATGCGCCCGTAGCGCAGGGCATCCTCTACGTCGATGGCACCGTCGAACTCGTCGCCGAGCGTGCCGGTGTTCGGATCGAAGTAGACCGCGCCGATAGCGATCACCGGCGCATTCGGAGCCGTGCCCAAGGTTTCAAGGTCGATCATCAGGTGCTGGAATTTCACGACAAGCTCCGCAGTCACAGGAAGGGGAAGCTGGCGGCGTCAGGCCGCCAGCTTCGGTCGCGTCAGATGAGGTCGTCTTCGGTGCTGGTGGCCGCGCGGTTCGACGTCGACGGGCCGGTGTCGAAGCTGTCGTCGTCCTCAAGATCGTCGAAGTCGTCGGCGTCGACATAGATCGCGCCGCCGCCCATGCGCTCGCCGTCCTCGTGGGAACGAATCGCTTCGACGGTCGAGAAGATGCCGCGAGAGCCCTTGTCCGTGCCGTAGAAGGAGACGATCACGTCCGCGTAGACGCCACCGTAGAAGATGTCCGGAATCTTGGAGACATCGAACACCTTGCCCTTCTCGAGCTGCTCGGCCGATGCTTGTTCACGAAGGATACCCTTGCGCCGGTCGAGGAGCTTCGGGCGCTTCTTGCCGCCATCGGGGCCATTCGCCGAGAAGGCGTAATTGCCCTCGTAGCCGGCATAGACCTTGCCCTCGCGATTTTTGAAGCGCTCACCCTTGCGGAACGTCACGCGCTTGGGATTGTCCTCCTGGATCTCGATATAGGCCTTCTCGTTCTTCCACTTGACCTTGCCGGCGGCACCCAAAGCGCGGTCGACCTTGGCCTTGTTCTCTTCGAAGTAGGGGCTGTCGGTCTCGAGGATGATGTTGGTGCCGTGCGTCTCCTTGTCCGACTCGTCGCTCGTCTTGTCCGCTTCATGAAGGCGGGCGGTGAAGGACAGGCGGACGCGCTTCAGCTGGACGGTGCGACCGTCGGATTTGTCTTCGATTGCCATGATGTGGGCTTTCCTTGTGGATGGGAGGTGGCGGGTTTCTCGGAGGCGCTTGGTTGCTCAGTCGAGGTCGTCGAACTCATCCGAGATCGGTGTGATCGCTGGATGGGGGTGGTCGGCGGGAACCAGCTTCGGTTTGCCCGGGGGGCGATCCACCAGCGGCTGGAGGGCCTTCCAGGTCTCGGGATGGCCGGCCTTCTTCCGGCCGGGCTTCACGAGCTTCTCGATCTCGGTGATGCCGATGACTTCGCGGGGCTTGTAGGCTTTGTCGCCCAAGGCCTCTTCCAGAAGGCGGCGGGCAGCCTCCTGATCGGTGAAGTAGCGGTTGCCCAGATCCCCGATGATGGCCTTGGAGCCCGGATCGGGGTTCCCGCTGATCGCCGCGGCCAGCGCGTCCTCATGCAGCTGCGCCAACCAAGAACGGATGTCGGCAGCGTGCTTGACGATGTGCCAGCGGCGCTCCGGGGTGATCGTCAGGCGGTCGATGAGGGCCGGCTCCTCACCTTCCAGATCCTCGAACTCGTCGACGATCATGTCGGTGAGCCATTTGTTGCGAGCCGGGCAACCGCCTTTGGCCTTCTTGGCGTCGCACCAGCGGCAGGCCTTCTGGCCCGGCTTGAACTCGACGTCGCCGTCGATGATGCGCTCGTAGACCGCCTTCATTTCCTCGCCGAAGGCGAGCAGCTCCTCGAGCGTCACTTCCCAGAACTTCATCCCGCCGGCGCGCGGCTGGTCGATGTTCATCAGGACCGTCTTGACCGGCGGCCGGCCGAGGTGGTGCCACATGCCGAGTGCGTAAAGGCGCATCTGCTTGTTGCCGACGGCGTCGACCGGCTCGCCCTGGCCGAACTTTAGGTCGCTGATGACCAGCGCCTCGGCATCGACGTAGACCCAGATCCCCGCTTCGTTCTGCGAGAAGTCGAGATACGACTTGCCGGCTTCCACCCAGGCGGTGTCGCAGGTGCCGAACTGCCCTGGCAGCCACGGCGACAGGTCGACCTTGATTTCGACGAAGGGGCGGTCGGTGTGCTCCCGCACCCAGTCGACGCCGGTCTGCAGGTGCGACGCCATCTCGTCATCGACGGTAAAGGTGAAGCCGTCAGCGCTGATCACCGCGCCGACGAAGTGGTGCGGATCGAGCGCGAAATCCAGGCTCATCTCACGGACCTCGTGGGCAACCGTGCCCTCGGCCGCGAACTCGGACGAGTCGCGCTCCGGGATGGCGCCGGCCGCGCGCAATTCCTCGATCAGCGCAACGGAGGCGGTGCAGGTGCTCCACCGGTCGCAAGCCGAAGGGGAGAGGCGCGCGTGGGCAGTCACCGAACGATCTCGTAGCGGGCGAAGCCGGGGATCCGGACTCCGCGCAGCGGGCTGCTGCCATCCTTCTTGGGTCGGCCGAAGAGGATGTCAGCCACGCTCTGATGGGTCGTGCCGCGGACACCTATGACGAAATACTCGCCGTCGCAGACCTCACCCTTTGCACCGTAGCCGGCTAAGGGGCGCCGGTAGACACGCACGAGGGTCTTTCCGATCGCGATGCCTGCATTCGCCATCATCGCGAGCGTGGCGCGCTCACGCTCCTCCACCAATCGCTCAGCAGCAGCAAGCACGTCGGCTTCGGCCACCCGAAGGCGTGCACGCGCCGACTGCAACTGGCGCAGCAGTTCCTCTGCACTGTGATTGGTCATGATGGTTTCCGTTTTGAGGCGCTTGAGAGGGGAGCGGACCCGGCGCGGAGAGTGCACCGTTGCGCGGGCTCTCGAACGCGCAGCCCGCTCCCCACTGAAGCGCCCCAGTCCGGCCCGGGAGGAAGAGGCCGGACTGGGGGCCGCGATCAGACGAGGTCGTCGTCGGCCGCGGCCGGCGCGGGCGGCGGGGTCGTGATGTCGCCCTTGGCCTTGCGCTTCTCGATCTGGTCGAGGAAGAGCGCGACGGCGTCGTCCTGGATGTCTTCGGCCGACTTGGCGGCGCCCTTCTCGACGCTGGGCTTCCGGATCTTGTCGTTGTTGAGCAGCTTCTTGACCTCGGCCTTGCGCGCCTCGCGCTCTTCCGCCCGGTCCGTCGCGCTGAGATAGGAGGCGACGGCCTCCGGCACCTTCAGGCGCAGATCGTCTTCGGGGTTGGCGGGATCCTTGCGGTCTTCGGGGCTCGCCGAGATGTTCGGCTTCGGATCGCTGGCCGAAGCCTTGTCCGCCTTCTTGGCGGCCGCGCCGCCGGCGGTGCTGCGAACCGTCTCGATCGCTTCGGCGCGCATGTCGCGGAGGTCGGCGGTCGTCGCGAGCAGCTCCTTCAGGACAGCGGTGTTCTCCTTCGTGGCAGCGATCTGCTCGGCGATGATCTGTTCGAGGCTCATTTTGTCTCCTGCGGCTCGAATTCGTGACGTCTCCCTTCAATCACATTCGCCGCACTGGTTCAACGGAAAAGTGTAACATTTTCACTTTTAACTTGCCTGTGCGATGGCGCCCCCATATGGTCGGCGGCGTCAGAACAAGGTGAATTCCATGAACGAAAAGCCCAAAAACGGCCGCGCCAAGAAGGCGGAGAGCGCCGCTTTGTACAAGAGCAAGCTCTATCGGCTGCTTGTCGAGAAATTGCCGACTCAGTACGTGTTTCAGCATGTGAACGGCGATCGAATCGATACGCTTCGCCTGAGCAAGGTGACGGGAAACGCCCGCTATACGATCTATCGCTGGCTCAATACCGGAAAGCTGTCGGTCAACGCGATCAAGGCGCTGGTCGCGATCTCCCTGGAAACTGACGACGAGAAGAAGAAAGGCGCGCTGACCCAAGAGGATCTGCTTCCGTTCGCTTTCGGCAATTGACCCTTCGAAGGACGGCAGCATGACCACTTCCGCCGCGCTGGATCGCGCGATGGATGCAGTCCGGCCCATGATCGAGGCCGGAGCATCCCTCCACTGGCTTGTCCCGTTCCAGAAGCGGCCTATCGATGAAGGTTGGTCGCAAGTTCCGTTCAGGACGGAAGGCGACCTGCGCGCGACCTATCGCAGCAACGCCAATATCGGCATTCGCCTGGGCGAGCCCTCTAAGGTCGGCAATCTCTACCTCCATCTCATCGACCTCGACATCCGCAAGCCGGAAATGGCGGCAGAAGCATGGGCTGCACTGCTCAGCCTGTGGCCTTCCGCACGGTCGTTTCCAAGCGTCATCAGCGGCTCAGGCGGTGAGAGTCGGCACCTCTATTTCCTCACCGATCGCCCGTTCCGAAAGAGCAATCTCGCCAAATCCAAGGGCGAGTTCGCCGTGGAGGAGAACGGCCGCCCGGTCAGGAAGCGGGATTGGGAGATCGACCTCATGGGAACCGGCTCCCAAGCCGTGATCCCGCCGTCGATCCATCCCGACACACGCCAGCCGTACCGCTGGGAGCGGCCGCTCGAACTCGATTTCCCAATGCTCATGCAGGTGCCGGCCTCGGCGCTCGAGACCTGGGGCGCCCGGCAGTCGCAGACCGCGGACGACGAAGATGAGGATGATCTCTTCGCGCTGGTGCGCACCGAGCCGATGGATCTGACCGACGAGCAGATTGACGATGTGCTCGCCCACATCCCCAACGATGGCGCCGGCGCCCACTATGACGAATACGTGCAGGTCGGCATGGCCATGCACCACCAGTTCCAAGGATCGGCCGAAGGCTTCGAGCGCTGGTGCGACTGGGCCCGGCAGTCCGATAAGTTCGACCAGAAAAACGCTCGGTTTCGCTGGCGCTCCTTCAAGCAGGATTCGAAGAACCCGGTCCGCATGGCGACGCTGATCCAGATCGCCAACAATAACCGACTCAGCAGCGACCTCGATCTCGAGCTCGAGGACGAGGACGAGTTTGACGCCGCGCCAGCGTCGCCTGCAGCCCTGCCAGCTCCCGCATCTGCTTTCGACCTGACTGATCTGCTCGCGCCGGCGGCGCCGGCTATGCCCGTGCCCTCCCAAGCCGCCAGCGCGACCGCGCTGCGGGCGCCGGAGGCAGCTGCTGATGCAGATTGGGTCCAGAGGCTTCACCGCAATGAGGAAGGCGAGCTGAAGAGCACGGTCACGAACATCGACCTGATCTTCGACAGTGATCCCCGCACCCGTGGAATTGCTGCTTTCAATGAGTTCACGCAGGAGATGGTCCTGCGGGCGAAACCCCGCCAGGTGAAGAGGCCCCGCGAATCGAGCCACGAGCCCATCAACCTGAATGGGCGGCTATGGAACCTGCGCGACACGCTGAACGGCGACAACTGGACCGATGACCACGACACGGCGGTCCGCGTGCTGTTGGAAGCGAAGACGCAGCTGAAGGGCTACGGCATCAAGGTCAGCGACCGCGATCTCCGCGGCGCCATCGGCGCAAACGCCCAGCGCCGTCCGTTCCATCCGATCAAGGATCTGATCACCTCCGTCAAATGGGATGGCGTCTGCCGCGTCGAGACGATGTTCATCGACTACCTCGGCTGCGACGACAACGCCTACTATCGCCAGGCGGCGCTGCTGACCCTGGTAGGGGCGATCGCCCGCATCTATCGGCCAGGCCACAAGTTCGACTTCGTGCCGATCCTGGAAGGCCTTCAGGGCAAGGGCAAGTCGACCTTCATCAAGATCCTCGGCCTCGAGTGGATGAACGAATTGACGGGCGACATCAGCGACCCGAAGCAGATGGTCGAAACGATGCAGGGCTCATGGATCCTTGAGATCGGCGAGCTGTCTGCCATGCAGCGTTCCGAGGTGAACGACCTGAAGGCGTTCGTGAGCCGGACGACTGACAAAGTTCGTCTCGCGTGGGAAAAGCGTGCCCGCGAGTTCCCGCGGCAGTGCATCTTCATGGGGTCGACCAACGACCGAGAATATCTGCGCGACATCACAGGCGGCCGCCGTTTCTGGCCCATCGTCTGCCAGCTGCTGGGCCTGATCGACACGGCCCGCTTCAAGGCCAACGTGATGCAGATCTGGGCGGAGGCGCTGGTGATCTATCATCGAATGGTGGACGGGCACGGCAACCGCGAGCTGCCGCTCTTTATGACGGATGGGGCAGCGAAGCTTGCTGTCCAGATGCAGGAGAGCCGTCGCGTCGAGACGGCTGAGGAGATGCTTGCCGGTCAGATCGGGGCGTGGCTCGAGCAGCCCATCGATCCGGACGCTCGGTTCGACGATCTCGACCTGACCGTCCCCAAGCAGTATCGCAAGGAGACCTGCGTCAATCAGATTTGGCAGGAGGTACTCGGCAAGGATGGCTCACCTTCCGGAATCGATGCGACCCGCATTGGAAAGGCTATGACCATCATCGGTTGGCCGCGATCCGCGGGTCCCGTCAACAGCTACGCGGTCAATAAAAAATACGGAACTTGCCGCGTTTATTTGAGGCCACAAAAGTAGCCTACGATCGATAATCGAATTGACCCGCTTCGGCGGGTTTTTTCATGCCCAAATGGTCTTAAATCGAAAATCGGATGAAGCCAACTTTGGCGCCCGGACAAAGTCGATCGTATCCCATTATCGGCTGTATTCCTGCGCGCCTCTCACCCTCCTCACCCAAATCACCCGATTCCCATATAGTTTAAAACGCGGGTGCACACCCACGGGTGGGCTTTGCCCTTACCCCTTAGCCCTATCCCTTATTTATCTATCCTATATTTAGGGTGAGAAGGGTGAGAAGGGTGAGAGATGTTGTTATTTCAATGGGTTACGCCGACACCCACCCTCGGGCATCGGTGAGACGGGTGAGATTGCTTTCGAAAGTAGATCAGGATCGATTTTGCTGGCCCGAACCGGGAAATCCCGCCACGGATCACGGTATATTGGTACCGCAAACCGGTTTCGCTGGGGCCATTTTCAAATTTCGCGTGAATCGCGCTCTGCGCCTCCCGCCCCTCGATCGCCCCTCCCGGAAGGACCCAAAGCCACTATCCTATTGATATCATTGAATAAACCGGAAGCTTGATCCAAATCCATCATGGGTTTTGGTCCATAATGGCTTTCGTTCCACTTCCATCACGGATTGAGGCCCTCTTTGTCCCGGCTGCCAGGCACTTCTAGGCGGCATGCTTCCGGGTATCCCTGCAGCCATGCGGCAGGGGTGAGCGCGTCGCACGTCTCGGCGCGGCCGGCTGAGGTTCTGAATTGAAGGGCGGGGGGATTCGGGCCCCGATCTATGCCGGCCGTCTATGGGACCAGGTTGATGGCTTCCGGCATTCTCCAGCGCCTTGCGCTGCATTCTCGTCGACCATTGGCGCCTCGGAAATCCCGCCGGCTATAGGCACGCGCGCGAGATGACACCTCTAGATGTAACTTTCACTTTTTGGGTGAATGCGGATTGACTCCCTTCGGACATTCACCTAAAAAGTGAAAGTCAAACAAAACGGAGTTGTCGCCATGAAGCGCCGCACCACCAGTCGCCGGGATATCGCCAAGCGCGCCGCGCGCCGGGCTCGCATTGAAACCGCATTGCTGGTCGCGGCCGGCGCGCTCGCAGGCATTGCATGCGCCGCCGTGCTGGTGATCGGCATGGTCGACATGGCCAGCGCCTCGGAAGCGACCTTCAATCTTGTCGTTTCGGTCGACGGTAACGCCTTCATTGAAGACGCGAATTTGAGCGCGAGCGATTGCGCCGCCGCCGTGTCGGCTTGGCTGGTCGACTCCAAGGTCGCGGCCGTCGCCTGCGAACGCCAGCGCTAAGCCCATTTCAGAACGAGGACATGCTCGTGACCAGTCGCATTGCATCCGCTAAGCGCCGAGCCGCGAACCTGATCGACCAAGAGGCGTGGTTTCTCGGTTCGGCTGCCGCCATGCGTCATTCCTTCCGGCGCGGCGTTCTCACTCGTGAGCAGCTGATCCAGCTTCACGCCTACTACATACGCGGCGCCAGAAAATACCGCCGCGCACGCCTCCCGCTCTAAATCCATCACACGCCAAAGGAGCCGCACCATGGTCGCCGCTAATCTGCTTTCCGCCTACCGCTATCATCGCACCGCGCCTTACCGTTGGCAGGGTCGCATTCGCGCCGTTCCGCCCGCGTCTGAAGCGCTGCAGCGCGCTCGCGACGACGTGGCGACGGGTAAGGCCCGCAACCCGGCGGACCGGATCTATCCCACCGTCACATGGCAGCCGCGCGAGGCCGCAAGCCGGGCGCGCGAACGCCTCGGCTATGTCGAGAAACCCGCGAGCGTCGGCTTGCGTCATGTCGGGAATGTTCAGGCGGAACCATCGCATTCGCGCGGCATGTGGTCGGGCGGAAAGGCTGCGGGGTGGCATGCTGATAATGAGTCCGGCGCGGTCAGCGGCGTTGTCTATGGTGTCGTCTACCAGCTGCCGGCGAGCAAGGGTGTCGCTCGCTTTGTCGCCGGCTATCGGTTCGCGGAACATGACGGCGACGGCGCAATTCTTGACTTCGGGACGATATTCGAAGGCGAACGAGGCGACGACTCGCGTCCGACTGACACGGAAGCGGCGCGCGCGGCCGGCTATGCTGCCGACTCCATGGCGAAACGCGCCGCCGAGGCGGAGCGCGACTATCAAGCGGCATGGGCGGCAGGCTCGCGCTATTCCGATTTGGGCCATGAAATCACCAGCGCGCGGCGCGAAGCGCTTTCCCTGCTTTCCGAGCGACGCGAGGTGCGGATATCGGGCGCGGCCGCTGCAGGCTCGTTTGCGGCGATTTGCGGCGCTATCCGCGACAAGGTGCGGGGGAGCCTGGAACGCATTGAGGGCGCGCGCACGGAACGCGCGAAGCTTCGCGACGGCGACTATGTGAACGAATGGCTGCCGGGCTTCCGCGCTGGCGACCAGCGCATGCGCGAGGCTTTCAACGAAGGCGCGGACGCTCTTATTTTGTCCTGATATTCACTTTTAATGTGAATATGGATTGACGACGAAATCACAATCACCTAAAAAGTGAATGTGAAACGGCGCTGCCGTCGTCGGGCGACCCCGCTAACCCGGCCTGTTGATCACGCGGGACCTTCGGAGGGCAAAACCATGCTCGCATGGTCAATCGTCCTGCGCTGGAAGACGAAAAAGGTGACGGTCCGCATAACCGTCACCCTCTTTATCAGCCTCTAGCGCAAGGCGGCGGAACGGTCGAAAGGCCGTTTCGCTCCTCCGATCCTAACCCCTCTGGCGAACAAGGATCAAGCGACATGCGAATTCAGGCCAAGGCCATTTTCAAGGCTCTTTCTACCGCGTGGCGGCTTCGCGCGAACGGCGCGGAAACGTTCGAACTGGTCGCCTTATGCATGCTCGCCGCAAGCCGGTTTGAGCGGCCTTCCGGCCAGCTGGTGCTTGGCCAGGTCCGCGCCCATGCACGCCGTATCGCCCTCCGCACGCACGCCGCCTAAGCGCCGACGACAAGGAATCTGATCATGACCAAGGCAACAGTAGCCGCTGAATTCGCGGCCGTGTTGAGCGAAGCGGCGCATTTCGTCCAGTCGAGCAAGAAATTGCGCCCGCCTTACTATGCGGTCCCGATGCCGCGCGCGATCGCCGACGACGTCGCGGCGCTGCAGCGGATTAGCGCATCCGTCGAGCGTTGGGCCGTCAAGGCGTGCAACGGTATCGAGCGGTGGGAAAACGGCCGTTGGGTCGCCAGCTGGACGGAAGCCGACGAGGCCGCGAAGGAGAAGGCCGACGCTCGCGCCCTCGCCAAGGCCTCGGAAATTGCCAAGCGCTATGGCGCGACGGTCCGGATCGGCGGCGACCCGCGCGGCTATACCTTCCGGCTGATGCTTCCGACGGGCCGCACGAATTCGTTCGCCGGCGACGGTTGGGGAGTCGCGTGATGGCTCACTATCGTCTTTCCCGCGACATCGAATTGCGCTTTCGCGACGCTCACACGGTGCGCGCCAAGGCCGGCACTATCCTGCAGCGCATTGCCGGCGGCATGGACTACAGCTTTGCGATACCGCCGGCCAACTGCGAAACCGACAGCCCGCGCGGGCGCGGCAGCCTCTGGGCGCACGACACCACCTATTTCTATATCTGGGCGCCGGATGACGCCGTCGAAAAGGTCGAGTCCGATGCTTAGGGCCTTGGCCGAATTGCTCGCGCTCGCGGCGTTCTTTGCTGGCGTCTCCGCCATGGCAACCGCCGCCGTTTCCCCCGCCGTCGGCTTCACTTTTTGAGCGAGTTAGCACCATGCCCGAATTCGTTTTGGAAGGCCGCGACCATGCCGCGCGCGCGGAGTCGCCTTTCGTCCTCGGCTTCATAGAGGCCATGTTTTTCACGGAATGCAGCCCGGCATTCGACTCTGCCGAGTGGTTCACTGACGAGGCGAAGGGAGCGCAAGAGGAAGGCCGCGCGGATGGCACGTTGCCCGGCGACGTCGGATATTCGGATATCCACCCGGATTCGCTCGACACGATCCGCGAGCGCTGCCAGGCGTTCCAAGCCGAGGCCGCCGAGCTTCTCGCTGAGGCGTATCAGCGCCCGGACTATGACGAGACGCAAGCCGGCCGGGATTACTGGTTCACGGTCAACGGGCATGGCGTCGGCTATTGGGACCGCGACCAGCTGAAGGCCGGCGACCTTGGCCAGCGGCTTAGCGAAGCCTGCGGCCGTCGCGAATTCTCCGCGTCGTTCGGCGAACACGCGGACCACCGCCACGAAACCATTTCCTTTGTCCACGTCGATTTCTGAGGGTGCGATCATGCCGAAATTCACAATCCACATGAGCCAGTATGTCGAGCAGGTCGCCACAATGGAAATCGAAGCGGCCACGGAACAAGAGGCACGCGACAAGGCAATCAGCGATGCGCCTAGGGCGGATTGGATAGAAGGTTGCTATGCGGAAAAGGCAGAAATCCGCGAAGTGATCAGCGAGTCCGGCGTCAAGGTCTATCCGATCGGCGAGGAGGCTTGACCATGAAGCCGTTGCTTGCCGCCACGCTCGACAATGCCGACTCCGTCCGCTTCCCCGTTCTCGCTTCTCCGAAGCTGGACGGGATCCGTTGCCTGATCATCGGAGGCGAGGCCGTTTCGCGCAGCCTTAAGCCCATCCCGAATGTTGCTGTGCGCGCCGCGTTGTCCGGCCTCCCTGCTTTGGACGGTGAATTGATCCTCGGCGATCCCACTTCCCCGACGTGCTTTTCCGAGACGACATCGGCCGTCATGTCGCGCAGCGGATCGCCGGATTTCACCTTTCACGTTTTCGATCGTGTCGACACTGACGCGCCGTTTGCCGATCGATACGCAAGCCTGGCAAGGGTTTCGCATCCGCGCGTCCGACTGGTCCCGCATCGCCATATCGAGTCGCCTGAGGCGCTGGCCGCCTATGAGGCGGAAACCGTTGCGGCAGGCTATGAGGGCGTCATGGTGCGCGACCCCGGTGGCCCCTACAAACACGGTCGCTCGACCGTCCGCGAAGGGGCCTTGCTCAAAATCAAGCGCTTCGCGGATGGGGAGGCGCGAGTCGTCGGGTTCGAAGAGCTGCAGCACAATGAAAACGAAGCCGGCCGGGATGCGCTAGGTCACACGGAACGCTCTACTGCTAAGGCCGGCCTTCGCGCTGGCGGAACACTCGGCGCGCTTGTGCTCGAGTCGTCCGATTGGGCTGCACCCTTCAAGGTCGGGACCGGCTTTGACGCGGCGGCGCGCGAAAGGCTTTGGAATGAGCGCAACGGGCTGATTGGACGCTTGGTGAAATTCAAACACCAGCCAGCCGGCGCGAAGGATGCGCCGCGGTTCCCCGTGTTTCAGGGGTTCCGTTCGGAGTTGGATCTTTGACCGCGCTGCAAATCGGACCCGGCGCGGCCATTCCGCACCGCTATTTGACACGGCACGCCGGCATTTTCGGCGCGACGGGAACCGGCAAAACCACAACCCTCGGCGCGATCGCCGAGCGCGCGCCGTGTCCGGTCCTGATCCTGGACGCCAAAGGCGACCTTGAATCCCTTGGCGAGACGCTCTTGCGTCCGGTCATGCGGATTGACGCCATGGGCGCGGACCTGATCGCCCGCGCGCTCGACCTATCCGAGGCGCAGGCCGGCGCGCTGGCAATCGCGCTCGCATGGGCGGAGGATTCCGGCCGCGCCGTCGCCACGCTGGCGGATTTGCGCGCGCTCTTGAACGACACGTTGCGCCACGATTTGAGTGGGCGATACGGCCTTGTCTCGCCGGTTTCCGTCTCGGCCGTGCAACGCGCGCTGTTGCGTCTGGAGCGCGGCGCGCCATGGGCGTTTAGCCATGCACGTCACGATGCGCGCGACACTCGCGGCCGCACGGTCTATGCCGCTTCCGAATTGACGCATCTGCCGGGCCTCTATGGTGCGTTCGTCGCCCATGTGCTCGACTCCCTCTATCGCGGCCTTGGCGAATTGGGCGACGTCCCGACGCCGGGCTTGCTGGTCATGATTGACGAGGCGCACCTAGTTTTCGACGGCGCGCCGCCTTCCATCGTCCAGCGGATCGAGCAAATCACGCGGCTCATTCGATCGAAGGGAGTCGGCTTGATCTATGTCACCCAAGCGCCCTCGGACCTGCCGCACGTCGTCGCCGGCCAGCTGGCGACTCGCGTCCAGCACGGACTCCGCGCGTCGACTGCCTTTCACCAGAAAGCCGTAAAGGCTGCAGCCGAAACCATGCCCGGCAACGTCACGGCTGCCGACATCATGGGCCTAGGAACCGGCGAGGCGTTCGCCAGCGTGCCGGATGCGCGCGGCCGGCCGTTGCCAGCAAAGCGGATCCGCGTCGACCGTGGCGCGCTGGCGCTGCATAGCGTCGGCTTGCCTCCGGCCGTACCACCAGCGCCCGCGCCTGATTTCCAGCGCCTGAGAGGCATTGCCACGCCGTCGCCGCAAGACGATGCACCGCCCAAACCGCGCCCGTGGTGGTTTTGGCCTTTGATCATAGCCGGCTCGGTTTGGGGATTGGGATTCCTCAACGCCGCGTTCGGCTGATTTCCCGCGACGACACATAAAAGCCCGGCTGATAACCAGCCGGGCTTTTTGCGTTTGGGCGGCGTCCTGGTCGCCGCCGTGCCGCCGGCAGCCGTGCCGCCGTGCCGCCGGCTGCCGCCTGCCGTGCCGCCGGCTGCCGCCTGCCGTGCTGCCGTGCCGCCGGCTGCCGCCTGCCGTGCTGCCGCCTGCCGTGCTGCCGCGCTGCCGAGCCGCCGCCTGCCGGGCTGCCGAGCCTGCCGCCTATCGTGTCGCCGGGCTGCCGCGCTGCCGCGCTGCCGAGCCGCCGCCTGCCGGGCTGCCGAGCCGCCGCCTGCCGGGCTGCCGCCTGCCGCCTATCGTGTCGCCGGGCTGCCGGGCTGCCGCCTGCCGCCTATCGTGTCGCCGGGCTGCCGCGCTGCCGGGCTGCCGAGCCGCCGTGCCGCCGGCTGCCGTGCCGCCGTGCCGCCGGCTGCCGCCTGCCGTGCTGCCGTGTGCCGCGCCTGCCGCGCTGCCGCCTGCCGTGCCGCCGGCTGCCGCGCCTGCCGCGCTGCCGCCTGCCGTGCTGCCGCGCCTCCGGCTGCCGTGCCTGCCGTCATCCGCTCGCCGTGCGACGCACCACCGCGCGGCGGAATGGTCGCCGACGCCTGCGGATGGTCGCCTGGGCACTACCGCCGCGGGCGTGCGCGACCAGGATGATCGAGGTTGCCTGGGCCGACCCCACCGACTGGCCGGCCGGCGCCCCCGGAGAAAATCAGACCCCGGAGAAATAGGTGGCCCGGAGAAAACGACACTGGCGCCGCCCGGCTCGAGCCGTGAAACGGATTCGCTGGGCCCTCGGAGAAAATCAGGCGTCTTTGCCCAGGCGGTTGAGCAGGATCCGCCGCACCTTTTGCGTTTGCTCCGTGCTGCCCTCGCCGTCCTGCGTGCCGAAATGTTGGATCCCATCCAGATCGTCGGCGGTCAGGAAATTGATCTTCCGGTTGAGGGTGTACGCGCCCGTCGGGATCTTCTGGTAGGCCACGACGTAGAGGGCCGCGGCCTCTGAGATCGGCACGGCGGCCGCCACCGCGATATTGCAGATGGCTCGGACGGACCGGTCGATGTCCATCGGCGACACCCTCGATCGGACGAGCAGGTTCACCACGGCAATCCCGAACTGATGCTCATAGCCCCGACTGACGATGTAGTTGCCGGCGTCCGCCAGGCGGCTGCGCTGATATTTGTCGGCGTCGACGTTGACGAGCAAGACGTTGTCGAAATCCGAGGGGCGCACCTTGGATGCTGCGGAGTTGACGAAGGCGTAGCCGCCGATCGCCAGCGCAACGACGGCGCCTGCCGCGAATAGGGTGAACTTCCTCATAATCTCTCCCTCGATCTGCTGCTCACAACCTATCCGTTCACCCGCGAGCTGCAAGCAATGGTCGCCAGCAAAAAGGGGCACCCCCGAAAAAGGGGCACCCCTTGAATCCGCTGAGCCAGCCAAATCGCGAAGCCAAATCACACATTCACTTTTTAATTGACTGCATGGGACTCTGCTGTCATTTTCACTTTCAAGGTGATTTTCACTTCGAAAGTCGCAAAGCGAGAGGTCTCAAAATGCGCGTCTCCGGCCACCAGGCCCGCCCCATCAGCCAGACCGGTTTCATCCGGATTCCGCAGAACCCCAATCAGCGGGACTTCGTCGCCGGCGGCGTTCCGCGCAAGCGCACGGTGCTGAAGGCCTTCAACAAGGCCGGCACGCGTCCGGGCTTCTACCTGCACGCCACCAAGGGCTGGCGGAAGCGCTGATGTCGAAGCCCTCTCTGGAAGAACGTTTCGCAACCAAGCCGCGCCGCACGGTTCTCGGGCTGGGCATCTCTGCCGTGCTGATCCTCGGCACCGTCGGCGCTGTCGGAAGCCTGTTCAGCCTCGCCCTCAACCCGCTCAACCAGGCCGCTCGCCTGGTGCATCGGACCCTCGATGCCGAGAACGTCATCGCGAACTACGAGTGGTTCAAGCGGCAAGTCGAAGACGTGAATGCGATCGACGAGAAGATCGCCGCAGCGAAGGCTGCGCGGCAGCAGATGGCCGATGCGATCGGCCCCCGGCAGGGTTGGCAGTTCGACGATCGTCAGGAGTGGGGACGCCTCAGCGGCGTCGTCCTCGGCCTGGAAAACCAGCGCGCCAGCATGGTGGCCGAATACAACGCCCGAACGAAGATGCTCAATCGCGACATCTTCCGGACGGCCGATCTCCCCGAACAGCTTCGTTGAAGGAATTGGTCATGCGCAAATCCGCGATCGCTATCACCTGCCTCACCGTGCTTCTCGCCGGGTGCGTCGACGCGCAGCCCAGCACCAGCGCCCAGAATGCGCGCAAGGTCGAAGAGAACCAGTCCAGGCTGCAGACAGCGCAGCCGGCGCCACAGCTCGACGTTTCTCTTGAGCGCGCCAACCTGATCGAGCGCCTCGAGCGGCTGAACGCCCAGAACATGAGCGGGTACATCTACCTGATCTCGCAGGGCACCATTATCGCGAGCTACCCGGTCCGCGGCAAGGCGACGTCGCTCAACGCCTATCTGATGGCGCTCGAGAGGCTGGTCACGCGAGGCACTGACGGTATCGGCTCAGTCGAGCAGCCGGACTACGACGGCGCCTACGGCAAGAACGCCGAGGGCATCTTCTTCTTCACGGCTGACAGCAACGCCTATGTCGAATGGGCCGGCGACTATCTGTTCTCCGACCAGCCGCTTGCGCTTAACACGCAGCCCCGGCTCGAGCGGCAGGTGCAGTGATGTCGCCTCGGACCTTGCTCGCCTACCTCTTTCCGACGCCGGCGGCCACAACCGCCGTTGTTGCGGTGGCTGGGATCCTGGCAGTCCACGCCTACTGCGACGGTCTCACGGCCGTTGCAGCCATGTCGGCCGTCATCGCGGCAGCAGCACTCGCTGACGTGTTCTGGCCCTCGGATTCCGAGGACTGAGCATGAGCGATCTCAAGGGCCACGCCTTCACCGAGGAGTTCCTGCGTCAGAGGGCCAACGACGCCTTCCGAGATCTCTGCCGCGTGCATGGGTTCGACCAGGCGCGGCAGATCGTGGCCGAGATCGTCAACGACTACGCCGAGGGTCGCCGGTGATGGACGCTCTAGTCCGATGCGCCCCCTGGCTCTACGCGGCGCTGCTTGCCGCTCATGCTTTCAACTGCATCACCGCCCATTTCGGAGGACGCGCCATGACGCGCACCGTCTTCAAGTTCCCGCTCGAGCATGGCATCAACACGATCACCCTGCCGTCCGACTTCAACATCATCTCGGGCGGCAAGGATGCGCAGGGGCAGCCCTGCATCTGGGTCGATCTCGACAATCTCGCGCCGGCTGCCATCCGTCTCCCTGTGCAATTCTTCGGCACCGGTCAGGCTATCCCCGATGGCTGGATCTTCCTCGCCACCTTCCTCGACGCCCCGTTCGTCTGGCACATCTTCATCGGGGAGCCGGAGTCATGCTGAGGGCGGGGGCATCCGAGACCCGAATTCGGGAAGAGGCCTATCGCTTCCTCCGCTGGCGCGAGAAGCAGGGTGGGGCGGTGTTCTGGGATCGCGGCGGCGTGCGCGGCCGGCTGCGGCGGCGTGAAGCGCGCGCTTTGGCGGAGAACCACCAGCTAGCCCCCGTCGACCAGTTCATGATGGGGCGCGCGCGATGACCGGGCGCCCCAGCTGGGATGAGCACTTCATGGATTTCGCGCGCCTGGCGGCCACGCGGTCCAAGGACAGCACGCAGGTGGGCTGTGTAGCGATCGGCGAGGCCAAGCAGGTTCTGACCACCGGCTACAATGGCCTGCCGCGCGGCGTGGAAGAAGCTGAGTATCGGTCCGCGCGGCCGGCCAAATATCTCTGGACCGCCCATGCGGAGGAGAACGCCGTCGCCCATGCCGCGCGCACCGGCACATCGCTCGTTGGCGCCAGGGTCTACGTCACCCATCAACCCTGCGCCCGCTGCGCGCGGCTGCTGATCCAGGCGGGCGTTGGGTCCGTGACGTTCGCCGACGGCAAGACGTCGATGCCGGTCGAAGAGTTTGATGTGGCCGTCGACATGTTCCGCGAGGCGGGCGTCGGACTGAACTGGTTGGCCAAGATGGCGCAGGGCGATCGGTCATGACGCAAACCATTGTCGCCAATCTGCCGTGGCTGATGTCGGGGATCACGATCTGGATGACCCTGCTCGCCGGCAACAAGAACCGTCACGCCTGGGCGATCGGCCTCGGCAACCAGCTTCTCTGGCTGATCTGGATCCTTTCGAAAGGCGAATGGGGCCTGCTGCCCATGAACGCCGCGCTCTGGATCGTCTACGGCCGCAACCACTGGAAATGGAGCAGAGCGTGACCGACACGATGTTCGAACGCGTCGCCCGGGCGATATCGGGTGCCCCGTTCCCGTCGGCCGCCAGCCGTCGCAAGGCTCGCGCCGCGATCGAGGCGATGAGGGAACCGACACAGGCCATGAAGGAGGCCGCGTACAAAGCCGATCCGACTGGCTACCCCCAGCTGACCTGGCGCGTCCAGATCGACGTCGTCCTTCAGGAGAATTCCCATGAGCGCGTTTGACGACGGCGGCCCAGCCTATCCGCACGACAAGTACCAGAAGAATGCCGAGGGTGGGTGGGGCACCTACGCCCATGGCGGCATGTCGCTCCGCGATGCCATGGCCATCAGCGTTCTCCCCGCGCTGCTCGCCAAGCTCTACGCTGACGCAATCGCATCCGGGATCCGCTACGAGACCCCTGTCTATGGGGTTGCTGCTGAGGGAGCCTACGAAGCTGCGGACGCTATGCTGGTGGCTCGCCGTGATCCGCTTGCGAATCCGCCTCCGAAGTGGGTCAATCATGGATCCGTCCCTCGCCAGTTCATCGCCGATGGCCACTATCGCGTGATCGTCTCCGGTGGTGACGCAGGATCCGGTCGCTCGGGGCGCGCTGTCAAAGGCACGGACCATCGGCTGTTTTCGCTCAACGACTACGAGACCTGGGCGCATGTGAAGGATGGGATCTTCGTCGGCGCGCAGGACGAGGAAGACCAGGACATCGTCGCCTACTTCGGCCCGATCGAGATTCCGGAGCGGCCGAAATGACCACCGCCCTCACCGAACTGCAATGGGAGATGCTTCGCAGAGTGGGCAAGATCTCTTGGGCGGCGTCGACCGGCTACTTTCGCACCCGTGGTGGCGTCGAAATCGCTGCCGAGAAGGCGCGACGTGCGTTGCACCGGCTTGCGTCGCTCGGACTGGTGGAACCGGTCCGCTCGCGCGGAGGCCTGGCCTTCTGGTGGAAGATCAAGCCTGAGGGTCGCGCCGAATTGGCCCGTGTCGCGGAGTTCCCCGAATGATGGAGCAGCTCAAGATCCAGTCGAAGCATGTCGAGCACAGCAAGACACCGAACGCCTGGTACACCGACCTCACCATCACGCACGCGGGCAAGATCTATGGGTCCCGCTTTCCGTACCGGATGAGCGCCGGCGACATTCAAATCGAGCAGCAGGCCTTTCTCCGGCGCCGCGCCGCGGCCGCCCGCGAGAATACTTCCTCGATGTCGAGACGGGGTGAACCGTGATCAGCTTGAAGCGCCTCCTGCCACCCCGGCTGCGTGAGGAACTCGATCTCGCCGACGACTGGCAGATCGTTCAGGGATCCCGGCACCTTCACATCCGTATTCGGGGCCGCTTGGCAGGAATTCTGCCGGCGGCCGGGCGGGCCGAGAACGGGCGTGCGCTGAGCAACGTGATCTCGCAGATCCGCAGCTGCCGAAGGGCTGGGGCCGCGGCCTGAACTTCGTCCCCACGATCAAAATCCCATCACATGCTCGCCGGGAGCGAGCGAAAGGACAGCATGAGCACCAGCGCCCTCAGCCTGGCGGACCTGCGCGCCGCCAACATCAAGCGGGACCGAGAATGGAACGTCGGCAGCGAGCCGGTGAGCCTCTCCTTCCGCGGCAACGAACTGGCCGGCGAGACCGGTGAGGCGTGCAACATCCTGAAGAAGCTCGAGCGCGAGCGCCTGGGGATTCCCGGCTCCCGCTCCACCAAGGAAGCCTTGGCCGACGAACTGGCTGACGTCGTCATCTGTGCCGATCTCACGGCCATGGATCTCGAAATCGACCTGGATGCCGCGGTCGCTCGGAAGTTCAACGAGACGTCGGAGAAATACGGCCTGGCCACCAGGCTTGAGCGGCCGGCGGCGGGACCGGCGAACACGCTCGTGCTGCTACAGGGGGCGACCCGTCGCGCGCTCACCCACGGCGGTTTGCGCAACTCCAGAGAATTCAGGCTGTACCTGAACGACGTGAAAGTGCGCACCTACACGGAGGGGAGCATCTACGCGGACTGGTCCTATGGCGACTATTTCGACCGGATCGTCGCGCAGGACGTCGCGCGCTTCGAGCGGGCTCTCGGCTGCAAGGTGCTCCGCGGTCGGGAGAAGTCCAATGTCTGAGCGCGAGCCGATGAGCGAGGATCTCGTCGACCAGCTCGTGCGGGATCTCGATTGGATCTATTCAGATCCCGTGCGCTCGGCCTACTTCGAACACGTCTCCGATCCGGAAACGATCGAGCGGTTGAAGCTACTGCTGCAAGCCGAGAAGCCGTCCGGCGAGCCGACCAAGATCGTCTACACGAACTGGCGCGGCGAGACGGCTGAGCGATCGATCGTTCCGCGCGCTGTCTGGTACGGCTCGACCGAATGGCATCCGGAGCCCCAGTGGCTGCTGCGGGCATTCGATGTCGAGAAGCAGGCCGATCGCGATTTTGCCCTGAAGGATTTCGGCGCCTCCCTCTCCCAGGAGCAATCGCCATGACGAGCGAAGTGAAGCTGGAGCCGACAGCCGACGAGATCGATCGGGTGCGGGATATCATCGTCCGTTTGCTCTCGCGGGACGACACCCCGAAAGACGAATCCCGCATCCGCCGGCTGGAAAGCCAGGTTGAGGCACTGGAGGCGCTGCGACCTCATTGGGCCATGGGTTACACGTCCGACAGCATGGCAGCCCAAGCTTCGACAGCGGCGCTCAGCGGACTCTGGGGTCTGCTTGGCGTCAACAATCAGACGGACGCGTGCGCCAAGGTCCGCTCCCTGCTCGCCCGCGCAGCCCGGACGCCGGCAGAATGAGCGCGAAGCATACAGGGGCAACCGACCCGGCGCTGGCGAGGGCTATGAATGCCGTCGACAACATCAATGCCATCCCGGCCGATATCGTCGATGAGCCCACCCGAGGTGCCCTGCAACTGTTGATCTTTTGCGGCCTCCTAAGGGATTGGGCCGGCCGCGCCGCTCTCGAGCAGGAGGGCGGATAGATGGCGCAGATCACCTATGAGCAGGCTTTCGAGGACCACGAGTACCTGTGGTCGCTCAACTCTGCCGGCGACATGACGGGCGGCTACGGCGACCAGGAAGATCTCACCAAGCTGCTGCGGAGGCCGACAAAGGCGACAGCACGCGGCTGCCTCTGCGATCAAATCAACCGCTGGTTCACGGCCGAGTTCGATGACGACGCCGAGATGAGCGCCGAGGAGCGAATCCAGAGTGACCTGAGGGTGCGTGAGATCGCCATCCGCCACGGCCACTTCGAAGACTGCGAGGAGCAATGACCATGACGAGAGAACTGAATCTGGAGTCGAGCGCCTTGGCTGCGATGTCCTCTGAGATCGTGGAGTGGCGCCAGACGGGCTTCCTGAAGCAGGATGGGCGTCTTGTCGATTTCGCTGCGCAGCACTTCTCGCAGCATGGTTCTGCGTCGATCCGCATGGCTGAGGACGCCGTGTGCCTGGAAGTGCTGAAGCAGTTCGCTTCCCCGCCCGCGCCAGCCGCGGCGATTAAGCCGCTGGAATGGGACGAGGATGGCCTTGCGTTCTGGGATGACGTCGGCGCTCACTATCGCGTTTCCTACCGCACGGGGCCGCGCAAATGGCGACTTCATGCGATCGGGTTCCCCGGCCGCCCTGCTGGTGGGGATTTCAACACTGACGTCGAGGCGAGAGCAGCGGCGCAGGCGCACCGTGACAGTATCGTGTCAGCTCTGATCAAGGCCCCGCCAACCGTGGTGGTGCCGGAGGGGGTGCTGAAGGAAGTGCATTTCTGGCTGGAAGGCGCGCTGACCTGCAAGACATGGGAATGGGATGGCGATCAGCGTGGATTGGCTGAAGACGCCCTCCAGCGACTTGGGACCGCCCTCGCCGCCGCGCCCGAGCCTCCCGCAGCCGAAGCGCCAGGGCAGGAGCCGGTGGTGATGACGGTGGATGATGTAGAGCAGATCATCATCTCGACGGAGAGCACCGAAAGCGACGCCGTCTGGACCCGGAGAATGGCCAAGGCGCTGCATGCCCGCCTTGTCTCCGCCCCGACCACCCACGCAGACGCCGAGGCGAAGAGGGCCGGAAGGGCTTTTTTGGAGGATCTCGTCAAGGGGTTCATTACGATGACCTCGGGCGATGGCGATCCCTACATCAAGATCAGCTACCGGACCCTGAAAGACGCACAGGGTGGCTATGGCCTGCTGATTGACGCCATCCGCTCTCTCGCCTCTCCTGCGCCGAAGGGAGGCGCATAGTCATGGCCACCGCAAAAGCCAAAATCACCCTCGATTTCACAACCACCTTGACGCTCAACGAGCAAGAGGTGCGCGCCCTCGATGCGCTTGTCGGGTATGGCGACACCGCCTTTCTCAAGGCGTTCAAGGAGAAGCTCGGGGAGGCCTATATCCGCGACCACGAGCGCGGGCTGCGATCGGCGTTCGAGGCGATCCGCCGAGACGTGCTCCCCGCCCTTGGCGCCATGAAGCAGGTCAGGCGCGATCTTGAGGAAGCTGCAGCGCGGCGCTACGCGGCTCTGACCGCTCCCGCGCCGAAGGGAGAGGCGTGATGCCCTCACGCCTCAACCAGAATGCCGGCCTCCTCGGCGGCATCGACGAACGCGACGCGGGCGACGTTCACGCTGCCCTTGCCTTCGAGAACTGCGAGGATTTCGAGCCGCGCGGCCTGGCTGTCCGGCGCCGCGACATAGTCCGCGGGCCACCGGTACGCGAGCCACTCGGCCGCCTGCTCAATGCTTTTGATCTCCCGGCGCTTGCCGGGCTCCTCCCAGATGACCACAGGCCTGAAGCGCTTGCGCATGCAGCCGGATATAGCGAAGGAAGCAGCGATGACCAGTGAGGCATGGGAGAGGGCCGCCAAGGAAGGCCTGCTGGCCGGCCTAGCTGAGGCTGAGCACGTATCGATCACTACGGACGGCGTGACCTACGTCGGGTTCCCGGCGGGAACGCTCGGTACATTCGTCGCCGCGAGTTTGGCCGCGGCAATCCCTATTGTCGTGGATGAAGCCCTCCGCGCCCGCATCAAGCAGATGAAGGAGATGGGATGATGTGGTGTGGTTCAGAGTGAGAAGGATGACTAGAGCATGAGATTTCGCCCACATCGCCCCTTGCTGTCGACGTCGCTGTCGGAAGCGGTACAACTGGATGGCACAATGGCGGATCTAGTGGCCCACCTTATCCAGATGCACCGCGATATCGATCCTGGTCCGGAGATCTCAGAGAACTCGGTGAGGCTCGTCCATCAAGGCTTCGACAAGCGCTGCGAATGGGACACTCATCTTGTCACGATTGCCGATTGGGGAGTCGTAGGAATGACGGACGGTCCGATCCGACCTGCTTCCTAGATGTCTTCATCGGCCGCGGGGCAAACGGTAGCGCGACCAAGGGGCGCTACCGTTCGATGGTCGCTTAGGGGCGGAGCCAGCTGAGGCGGATATCGATCGGGAGGCCATGCGCGCTGGGGCTGCTCCCCATCAGAGTTGCCTGGTGCGCGGACGGATCGAACAGCCCCTTGATGGTCAGATTGGCGTTCGAGGCTCCAAGCACATTGTTCAGCCCATTGGCGACGATAGAGTGCTGGACCGTCTCGACTTCTGCGGTGAACTCCTTGCCGTTAACAGCATAGGTTCCCACATAGAAGACCAACGAGTCGCTGCCGAAGATCTTGCCGTCGCGCAGCTCGACAGCGCCGGTCCCACTTCCGAGCGGAGTGGAGAACTCGATTTTATAGATTCCGTTCTTCAATTCGAACCCCTTGTGTACATGCGGGCATTGGTTGCCGCTCCGTTCACATAAGGTGTGAAAAGCGATCTGCAACCCTAGATAGAGGGAATTCCGATCGCAGCCGCAGTTACCCGCGCCGGCTACCCTATTTGGCCTCTTCCCAAATCTGCCACACGCCCTTGTTGATCCGCCTCCGGGCGTCTCGGATCTCGGCGCCGTAGGGACCGGCAAATGTCTGAGCTGCTTCCGTCGTCGAGAAGCAGAAGCACGTATGCCAGACGTCCTTGAACACGACGTTTCGCTGCTCCGACGCCGCGCCCAGCCGGAGTGCCTCATCCGCAATCTCCGGCTTGGCCCGAACGAGGTCCGCCCGCAGAGGCACATAGAACGGCCACGTCCTGTCGAACACGACCGCCGACATCCGACCCTTGTACCTGCTCATTTTGCCCTCGCTGTACCGAGAACGAAATGAGAACATTGCCGCGCCCTGTCAAGGCGACAAGCAGCGGGGAATCAGACCGGGCGCACCAGAATGTGCTTCTTGCGGCCGAGCGAGAGCTTCACGACGCCCTCGGCGGTCAGCGCGTCCGGGCCGACCAGCACCTTCTCATCGGTGATCGCCTGGTCGTTGACGCGGAGGCCGCCGCCCTTGATCTGGCGCCGCGCTTCGCCGTTCGAGGCGACGAGGCCCGCCTGCACGAACAGCGACAGCACGCCGAGGCCGCTGGCGAATTCCGATGCGCCGACCTCGATCGTCGGCAGGTTCTCGGCCAGCGCGCCTTCCTCGAAGGTGCGCCGCGCCGTCTCCGCCGCTTCCTCGGCCGCCGCGCGGCCGTGCGCCAGCGCCGTCACCTCGGTGGCGAGGATCTTCTTGGCGTCGTTGATCTCGGAGCCGCCGAGCGCCGCGAGGCGGGCGATCTCGTTGAGCGGCAGCTCGGTGTAGAGCTTCAGGAAGCGCTCGACGTCGCCGTCCTCGGTGTTGCGCCAGAACTGCCAGAACTCGTAGGAGCCGAGCATGTCGGCGTTGAGCCAGACGGCGCCGTTCGCGGTCTTGCCCATCTTGGCGCCCGACGAGGTGGTGAGCAGCGGCGTCGTCAGCGCGTAGAACTGCTTGTCGAGCATGCGGTGGCCGAGCTCAATGCCGTTGACGATGTTGCCCCACTGGTCGGAGCCGCCCATCTGCAGGACGACGTCGTGACGCTGGTTCAGCTCGACGAAGTCATAGGCCTGCAGGATCATGTAGTTGAATTCGAGGAAGGACAGCGACTGCTCGCGGTCGAGCCGCATCTTCACCGAATCGAACGAGAGCATGCGGTTGACCGAGAAGTGGCGGCCGACATCGCGCAGGAAGTCGATGTACTGCAGGCCGTTCAGCCATTCGGCGTTGTTGGCCATGATGGCCGGGCGCTCGCCGCCTTCGAAATCGATGTAGTTGGCGAACACCTTGCGGATGCCGGCGAGGTTCTCGTCGATCATCTCGTCGGTGAGCAGCTTGCGCGCCTCGTCCTTGAACGACGGGTCGCCGATGCGGGTGGTGCCGCCGCCCATCAGGGCCAGCGGGCGATGGCCGGTCTTCTGCATCCAGCGCAGCATCATGATCTGCATCAGCGAGCCGACATGCAGGCTCTTCGCCGTGGCGTCGAAGCCGATATAGCCGGTGACGGATTCCGAGGCGAAGCGGCGGTCGAGCCCCTCGCTATCCGAGCACTGGTGGACGAAACCACGCTCGGTCAGGATCTGCATCAACTCGGACTTGAAGGCGCTCATGACGGCCGGACCTTTGGACTTTGATTATTGGATTTGGGCCGCTTTCTAGCAGCCGGAACGGGAAATTTCACCTCGAAGGTGCTCTCCAGAAAGCGATTGCCTGATGCTCACGGCCAGTCGCCCATCTTGACGTGAATACAAATCACTTTTAAAGTGACAGTCATCTTAATGGAGACTGTCGCTTGTTTCTTACCGACCGCCAGCGGGTTGAGATCCTTCTCCCCGCCCAGATGATGCTTGGCGTCGTTCTCGCCGGCGCCGAAGAAAAGACCGAGGCGTTCGAGGAATGCGTCACGCATCTCCTCAAGGCCTGCGAAGAGCCCCTCCGTGATCTCCTGCCCGCCCAGCAGCGGAAGATCCTGCATCGAGTAGAGCGCCTGCATCGCGAGGTTGCCGCGCCTCACACCAAGGACGGCGCCGAGGTCTCCAAGTTCGGCCTCATCGTCTTCTACTGGCTGCAGGGTCTCGTCGAGAGCGGCTTCTTCAGCTTCGCCAGCGGGTCCGCCGTCGACAAGGCGATCGGGCTGTTCATCCCGGCGATCGAGCACGCGGCCCAGGTCGAGGCAGTCGACCGTTCCGCGCAGAAGCAGGCGGGCCGTCTACTCGCGCACCTCCAATCCTCCGGCTACTTCCAGGGAGCCTGACATGGCCCAAGCCCGGCATCTGCTCGTCGATTGTGACGACGTCCTCCTCGACTGGATCGGCGGATTTTCCCGCTGGCTGCGGAATGAACACGGACTCAGCCCGGACGAGGAGGGGCCCGGCGACTGGGATATGTCGACCTGGTTGGGCGTGCCCTACAACCGCAGCCTTGATCTGGTCCGCCAGTTCAACGCATCCGCTCACTTCGGCACTCTGGCGGCCCGGCTGGACGCGCAGCAACAGGTTCCCGCGCTGGCGCGCGCCGGCTACCGGATGACCGTCATCACCAGCTGCTCGGCAGCGACCGAGGTGATCGAGCGCCGGCACGCCAATCTTGAGAGCGTCTTCGGGCCGATCTTCGATCGGATCATCTGCCTACCGATGGGGGAGAGCAAGGCGCCAACACTGGCTGCGTTCGAGCCTGCGATCTGGATCGAAGACAACTACCGGAACGCCGTGATGGGTGCGGCCACCGGCCATCGCTCCATCGTCATGCGCCGTCCGCACAACCGCTCGAGCGAAGACGGGGAGCGCGACGACATCGAGTGGGTCAACGACTGGTCCGACATCGCTTCCCTTATTAAGTGCAATCGGGCCGTCGAGCGCTCTTCCGACCGGAGGTATGCGCTTTGAAAAGCAAGATGTTTGCGAAGGTCGTGCTCGCCAGCCGGCCGACCACGGGCGCGCCGCCGATCCTGACGATCCACGCCCACTATCCGCACATCATCCACGGCGAGGCGATGAGCCATCGCGAGTTCTCGCGCAACGCCCGGTCGTCCCGCGCGGTGCCCGTCAAAACGATGCTGAACGAGGTCCGCGACGATCCGTTCGTGCCGTGGCACTGGGGCAGGAACCAGTCGGGCATGCAGGCGTCGGAGGAGCGCAACGAGCCGGTCGCGATCACCGTCCAATCGGAAGACGACGGCTGGTGCAAGGTGAATGTCAGCCGTGAGGAGGCCTGGCTCAGCCAGCGCGATGCTGCCGCCGATCTCGCCGAGGCCTACATGCAGGCTGGCTATCACAAGCAGATTGCCAACCGCCTGATCGAGCCGTTCTCCTGGAAGCACACGCTGATCACGTCGACCGGCTGGTCGAACTTCCTGCATCTGCGTGACCACGGCGACGCTGAGCCCCACTTCGAGGATCTGGCCAAGCTCGTCCGCGAAGCGATCGCCGGCGCGAGCTATCAGAATCTCCGGCCCGGCGAATGGCATCTGCCGTACATCACGCCTGAGGAATACGACGAGTGGCTGTTCGGCGAGACGCCGCGCTCGCTCGAGATCCACAACCGCTTCGGCATCAACGGCACCGACGTGTTGAAGCGCCTATCCGTCGCCCGATGCGCGCGCATCTCCTATGCCCCCTTCGACGGCAACCCGAGCATCGAGCGCGAGTTCGAACGCTACCAGGATCTGGTCCGCGGTTCGCGGCTCCACGCCTCGCCTTTCGAGCATCAGGCGGCGCCCGACCACCGTCGCGATAGCGCTGCGCTCGGCGGCAATCTCGGCGCCGGCTGGATCCAGTATCGCAAGACGATGCCAGGCGAATACGTCCCGACGAGGTTCTGACCGTGGCGACGAAGCCTTCCAATCCGAAGGATGCCATCGGCGCGAGGAAGTGGCGTTGGATCACCACTGTTCCCCTGACCGTGATCGCGGAGGTCGGCGTGGCCCTACTGGAGGGGGCCTTCAAATACGGCCGCCACAACTACCGGCGTGCCGGCGTCCGTGCCTCCATCTATGTCGACGCCGCGATCTGGCACATCGGCCAATGGTGGGAGGGCGAGGATATCGATCCGGATAGCAAGCTCTCCCACATCACCAAGGCGATTTCCTCTCTGGTCGTCCTGCGCGACGCGATGATCCAGCAGATGCTCACCGACGACCGGCCGCCCAAGGCCAATCTTGATCAGGTTCGTTCGGAGATGCAGGCGGCAGTGGATGCCCTAGCCGAGCGGTATCCGGATCCTGAGGCGCCGTTCACCGAGCTTCCTCTGACTTTCGAAGTTGACGTGAATCAAAATCACAATTAAAGTGTAAAATTGTAACGGAGACGCAATATGGCCTACCCTGACAATGAGCCCGATGAAGTCCAGGGCGTCGCCGCGGCGCAGCTCCGGGCGATCGTCGAGCGTATCGAGCGCCTCGAGGAAGAGAAGAAGGCGATCGCCGATGACATCAAGGATGTCTACGGCGAAGCCAAGGCTAACGGCTACGACACCAAGGCGCTGCGCAAGATCGTGGCGCTGCGCAAGAAGGATGCTGAAGAGCGCGAGGAAGAAGCGGCGATCCTGAACCTGTACGCCAACGCGCTCGGCATGCTCATCAGCGACGTCTGATTTTCACTTTTAATGAGAAAAAGGAACTCCCAATGAAACTGGGCGAACTGCGCGGATTGATCCGAAAGACCAAGGGTAACGTCTCGACCAGGGTTCAATTCGCGCCCGGCGGCCCGATGGTGGTGGTTGCGCTTCAGAAGACACCGCTGCTCGAGGAACTGGAACGCGCCTATCCGGGCGGCCGCAATGTCGAAACCGGCATCACGTTCGACAGCGACAAGGGGTGCATCTTCGGCGCGTTTGATACGAGCGACGCTCCGAACGCCTCCCAGGTGGGCGATGCGGCCCCGGCCGGCGATCTGCTGCTCGACGATGAGGAGCAGGATGCGTCCGACGATCTGCTGCTTGGCGAGCCCGAGAGCGCGGTCGAAGACGATGACGACCTTCTCTGATCTCGAGAAGGCGGCGATCGCCACCGGTGCGTTCGTCATCAATATCCATCGTCATTCAGGAGGCTGGCGGGCTCACTGCCGCTTCCAGGACTCGTCGGGCTTCCGCTGCGGTCAGGTCGACCACCCGACGATCGAGAGCGCCCTCCGTGAGCATTTCCCGGATCTCGGTCGCCGACCGGCGGCGGACCCATTCGACCTTTCTGATCTCCTTGCCTGAGCGAGCCAGCTGATGACCATCGTGCTCTACGAGGGCGACAACCGTGACCACCTGCGTGCGATGATCGAGCGCGGGGAGTTGGTGGACTCTGTCGTCTGCGATCCGCCCTACGGCCTGACCAGCGTGGTCAAGCGGTTCGGAAAGGAAGGCGCCGCGCCGGCGCGCAAAGAGCGCAATGACGGCAGTTTCGCGCGCCTGTCGGCCGGCTTCATGGGGCAGGCGTGGGACGGAACTGCGATCGAGCGCGATCCCGAGTTCTGGCAGCTTGTCTGGCAGGTCATGAAGCCGGGCGCCTACATCGTCGCCTTTTCCTCGAGCCGGACTTACCACCACATGGCGGTGGCGATCGAGGCTGCCGGTTTCATCACGCACCCGATGATCGGATGGCTCTTCGCCTCCGGCTTCCCAAAGGCCCACAATGCGGCGCGCGCGATCGACCAGGCACTCGGCCTTGAGGGGAGCAAGAACGTCGTTGGCAATCCGGTGCGCCGCCTGCGCCCCGGTGCAGACCAGAACAAGGATGGTAGTTGGGAGAAGCTGGAAGACCGCAGCTATCAGCCAGGGGACTACATTCCGGCCTCGGCGGAGGCTGATGAATGGAGCGGTTGGCACTACGGTGGCCAAGTTCGCAAGCCGGCCCTGGAGCCGACCTACGTCGGACAGAAGCCCTTCAGCGAAAAGAACGGCGCTCTCAACATTCTGAAGCATGGCGTCGGTGCGGTGAACGTCGACGGTTGTCGGGTTCCATTCGCCAACGATGAAGATGAGCGCGAGACGAAGGCAAAGAATCGCCACGCTGACTTCGGCTCTGGGCCACGCGAGAATGCAGTCTATGGCGCCGACAAGCGGGATCGCGGTCTCAATGGCAACTACGATCCGCCCGGCCGCTGGCCGGCCAACCTCATCCTCGATGGGTCGGAGGAGGTAGCGGCTCTGTTCCCGAATGGCAGTGAGCGCTACTTCGAGTCCTATCCGTTCGACGGTGAGCCCGGCTTCTACAGCCCCAAGGCCGGCAAATCCGACCGGGCCGGCTCCGACCATCCGACCGTCAAGCCGATCGCGCTCATGCGGGCGCTGATCCGCCACGTTACGCCGCCTGGGGGCACGGTTCTCGACCCCTTCGCCGGGAGCGGAACGACCGGCGAGGCTGCTCGCCTGGAGGGCGTCTCCTGCATCCTCATGGAGCGCGAGCCGGCTTATGTCGACTTCCTTCGCAATCGTTTCCCGGCCACCAGTCATCCACAGGCAAGGGCGCCGATCAGGGGCGTAGGATTTAATTCCTTGCCGAAGGTGGCTCGCGCGATAAGATCGGGTTGAGAGAACAAAAAAAGAACACCTCAGATTTGTGTGGGGCGTTTGATCTGGATCAAAGCGTGCCGCAGAAAAAACATATTGAGACTCCCGCCGGGTTCGTATGCCAGACTTATATTTTGACCGGCTTATGTATTAAACCTGGAGCCATTAGTTTGCGTGCAGGAGCAAGCTAACTGAAACCAAAAATTAAGTCCTGCTTCTATCAGGAACGCCTTGAAATGAAGTTTGAAAATCTTTCCTTCGTCGCCGCTGAGTCTTCGGGAGGGCAAAAGAAGATCGTAGCGTGGCAGCCCATCCGGACGAACGACCACTCAGAAGATTGCCGTCAGGGGCGTGCTTACTTCCGGGAGATGCAGGCGTTTATGAAGGAAGGCAACAACACGATCTATCTTTGCCGCGTGCTGAGCGCTCAGGTCGCCGGCGGGGTGTGGGGCGGCGTCGAAATCGGTTTCGCCCAGGCGCTGGCCGAAGCTGCGGTCTCGTGAAGCCACGCTTGGTCCGGCTGGCGCAGGGTGTCGGCGGATCTATCGCAGGCGGTCGGATGCATCATCGACCGCCTGCTCGGATATTCGACGTCGGTCCGATCTAGATCAATGAGAGCTGCTCGGAGTCGGCCGACGGCAGCACAATGTCTCCGACCTTGCCGTTTGCGCGCCAAACGA
The DNA here is from genome assembly GCF_059699055.1 of Kaistia sp. SLG-1. Classification (NCBI taxonomy): domain Bacteria; kingdom Pseudomonadati; phylum Pseudomonadota; class Alphaproteobacteria; order Hyphomicrobiales; family Kaistiaceae; genus Kaistia; species Kaistia sp. SLG-1. Next base: position 3,910,186 of record NZ_AP048544.1, on the reverse strand, counting down.
AATCCGCGCGCTCTTCGAGCCCGTCGAACGTCTGGCGCGACTGCCACCACCGGAGGATCGCCAATCCTGCGCCGCCCGCCGCGCCGGCCAGCGTGAGCAGGCCAATGGCGGTTCCAAGGTGCTCGGTGACCGGTGCCAGCAGGGGCACATTGGCGAGCTGCGTGAGCAATCCTTCGAGCTGGCTTTTGGTGTCGGAGATGAAGAGCAACGTGGTGCTCAGCAGCGAAACGACAAGCCCTGGTTTCACGCCCGGAACGCTCACGGCCGGCTCGGCGCCGGGCTGCGGCGTGGCGCCAGCGCGATACTTGGCGATGGCTTCCTGCGTGGCCGGGCCGACAACGCCGTCGACCTTGATGCCCTCTTTCGCCTGCAGGGCGCGAACGGCATCGCGCGTGGTCGGCCCGAAGTCGCCGTCGACGACGATCGGGTAGCCGGCAAGGCGCAGGATCGCCTGCAGCTCGCGAACGCCGGCACCCTTACTTCCCAGGCGCAGCATGCCCGCGCGTTCGCTCGACCGCGAGCCATCGGGTGCGAGGCGTGCGTAGGCTGCGGCCAGCTTCGTATGATAGCCGTGCTTCTGATAGCTCGGGCCGTTGTAGCCGCGGGCGAAACCCGACCAGTCGAGCGCACGGAGTTCGTCGTCCAGGCCCGCCTTTTGGATGTAGCGGGCCATGACCTCGGCTTGGCCAGTCAGGCCCGACCGGACGCGTGCCACAAAGGCGTCGATCGACTCGTAGCCGAGCCATTGCCAGTGGGCGCCCATCACCTGTCCGATGCCCCAGGAAGTCGACTGGTAAGCGGCGGAGGGATCGAGCTGGGCTGCTCGTTGAACGAGCTGCCAGCGCGCCAGCTGGCTCTTGGGATTCTTGATGGTGCCGGCGCCGGGGGAGGCGAGCTTTTGCTTGCGCGCCGTATCACGGAGCGCGGGCTTGATCAGCCGGTCGAAATAGTGGCCCTCAAAGCGGATCAGGGGCTCGTCGCGGCTGCCGATCTTGGCGAACAGTTTGCCGCCGCTCTCGACCTCGATGACCGCCAGGAATGCCTCGAGGGGCACATTGATGCCTTTGGCGATCGAGGTGATCGCAGCCTGTTCTCCGAGAGCGGAACGAGTGGTCATGCCGGGGCTCCTGACTAGTCTGCAGAGGAGCGGCTGAGAAGGGTCTTGATGTCGGACCGGACCTCCGAGAAGGCCCGGTCGAGCTTGTCGTCCATGCGATCCAGCTTGGCATTGGTCGACGCTCGAGCTTCCCGAGCAGCGTGGAGATCCTCCTTCCGCTGCGCGTCAAGCCGGCCAATTTCCTTCGCGGAATTGATGGCCATGGCTTCGAGGCGAACAAGCCAGATGAGCACCCCTATCAGGGCGATGATCTGCTGCCAGTATTCTTTGACGACGTCCATCCACCGCTCTACCGCTGGTGTGAGAGTTGGCTAGAAGTCGCACATTTAGAAGTGAATCACAAGTTAAACGTGACTATCTGGTCTCTCATTGTTCGTAGGTCTGAGCGGCGAGGAAAAGCTGGCGGTTGGTCTCTTCGTCGATCGGAGGGACCAGCTCCATGCCGAGCGCTCGCACATAGTCGTGGTTCTCGACCCATTTGAGGGAGCCCCTGGCCCACATCCGCAAGGGCGGATAGGGGCTGTTCTGCAGAGCTTCCTCGTACTGCTCGTAGTAGCGGGGATCCGTGCCGTCCGGCAGTCGGAAATAGTAGAGGGCCGTCTCTGCTTGAGCCCGGGTTGCTTCGAGTGGCGGTTCGTCCGGCACGGGCGGGCTGTCCACGAGCACATAGCGCAGGACGTCGCCGTGCCATTCGACATCGCGCCCGATCTGCTTACCTTCAGGGATCTCCTCGGGTACTGCGCCTTTGTAGAGGCCGATGGCAGCAAGCTCCTCTTTTGACCAAAGCCAACAGATCGACTGAGGGTAGAGTACGCCGTTGATCCGCTCGGAGGGGTTCCACCGAGACAGATTGGCAAAAAAGAGTTCGTTCACGTGGGCCTCCAAGCAAAATCCTTGACGCTTCTGCTGTGCGGTCCCGCCCCCGGCAGATCTGAGCGCTTCGGCGGGCTGTAGGACCAATCGTAGATGTGTATGTAGGGCGCAACGCTCGTGGCGACCGCGAGATATCGTCCGTCAGGGCTCCACCCAGCTGCATAGCCATGGCCGCCACTGGGTAGACCCGTAAGAGGAGGAATTAAAACGAACCCCCCTGTTGAGAATTCATAGATCGAAAAGCGTATGCCGTTAGGATGCGGGACGACTAGGTAGCGTCCATCTGGACTCCAGGCGATCTTATTATTTCCTAAACCACCTGGTTGACTTGCTTGGGGAGGATCTGGAATTTTCACTGGGGCGCCCGAAGACCAGTCATACACCATTATAATTGGGCTGCCTCCCATCAGCACGGCAAGATGCTTGCCGGTCGGGCTCCATTGAACCGCCCTCCCTGGAGCGGTAGGCAACACGGCTGGATCGGGGAGCCTCACGGGTACTCCAGAAGACCAATCAAAGACGATCAAAAAGGGATATACAGTAAATGCCATCGCAAGATAGCGTCCGTCAGGACTCCAACTCACACCCCGCGCCTGTGCGCTCAAATCTTCAGGAAGGCCGGCTGGCTGTGGGACACTAATAGGCGTGCCCGAGGACCAGTCCAGAACTGTCCAATTTGGTTGGTTATTGCGGGCGATGGCGAGAAATGGTGCCGTAGGTCTCCAAGCTACGTCATTTACCGGCCTGTTAGGATATGACGGTGAATTGGGGAGTCTTACCGGGATTCCCGTATCCCAATCGTAGACGGCCAGGCTGGCGCCTGACTCATCCAATCCGAATGCGAGATAGCGGCCGTCGGCGCTCCAATGCACCGCATTCGATCCATTTGGCGAGGCGGCTGAGGGTGACAGGGCCTGAGGTGCGCCCGAGGACCAGTCATAAAGTGATGCATCCCAATAGTTATTGGCGATGGCAAGTATTGGTGCGTTCGGTGGTTTCTTCATTGCAGCAATAAGCATGCTGTCGGAGAACACTGACATTACGCCCCCACAGACGAAACAGAGAAGTCGACCGTGGCGTCAGCCCTGACGTGGTAGTCAATTCTCCAGCGTGCGTTGGGCCCCGTTGGAATTGAGGGAGCCGTTGATCGTCCGATCGGATTTGCGCCGGCTCCAAATGCCATGGCAAATCCTCCGGATCCGTTGTTCTTGCCAGTGACGGTGCCTTTCTGACCGATTGCGTTTGCGGCATTGGTGAAGGTGAGCGTGGCGTTGTGAGCCAGCGCCGCAATATCGAAGTCTTGGGCGGCAGCCAGATCGACGTTGATGGACGCCCCCGACGCGAGCGGCACTGGCGTCTGCCTCTGGCGCTTTGTCCACGCGCGAGCAGTGTCGAGATCGGCGCTATTCAGCTTTGTCCCGATCGCCGCAGCCTGATCAGTCGACACAGGCATTTCATTCGGTGCGAGATCTGCGACCTTGCTGAGACCAACGTCGGCTTTGGAAAGTGATAGCGCCAGCTTGAGGGCTGCGGCGGTGATCGGCCCCGTCAGGCCGGCGACTGATTGAACGACGTCGGCCGGAGTTCTCAGCTCCTTCCAGTTTGCGACGATCGAGGCGGGCTCCGCTGCGAGCGCGAAGGTCTTGCTGAGGTCTGTGCGGATAGCGATGTCGCCGATCTGAGCTGTCAGTGCAAGCATGGCTGCCTGACTTCCGACTTCGAAGATGTCGGTGATCGCTAGCGCCGGCAGTACCGATGGCAGGAGCTTTCCGGACGCATCCAGGCCGGCATAGCCGTTTGCTGCGCCCTTCCTCGAGGCATCCTCGGGCGCGTAGCCGAGCGAGGCCTGCTTTCCGCTCAGGGCCGCCTGCAGACCCGTGATGGTCGAGATCGCTTGCTCGCCGGTGTGGGAGCCGCGATCTCGCAGGGCCGCATCGCTGGCGTTCGCCGTGGCACCGGCGGCGATATCGCCAAGCTTCTGCTTGTCGCCGGTCGACATGAGGCCGTTCGCGCTTGTTGTGGCGATCGCCTTGGAGGCTTTCCCATCGAGCGCCGCCTGGAGACCGGCCACCGTCGAGATTGCTTGTTCGCCCGTGTGACGCTCGCGGTCCCTCAGCTCCGCATCACTCGCATTGACCGTGGCTCCAGCGGCGATGTCTGCGAGCTTCCGCTTGTCGTCGGCTGACATGAGGCCCTTGCCGTCGACGGTCGCGACGGCTGTGCTGGCCTTGGTGTCGAGCTGATCAGCGAGCCCTTCGATGTCGCCAATCCCGTGTCCATGCTCCTCGGCGGCCGCACCAATGTTGGAGCGCACGGCCAACGGATCCGCGAAATCAGATCCGTTGCCAGCCTTGGTGACGAAGCTACTGTTGTCGACTGAGGATGCGGCACGCTCTGCCCGATCAGCCTGCTCGGCGGCATTGGTCGCCGAGCGCTCCGCTGCCGCAGCATTATCCGCCGTGGACTGCTCCGCGCCGAGGATAGAGTTTGCGCTCGTCTTAGCCGCCTCGGCGAACCTTTCTGCGTCGCCCGCCTTCTCGATGGCGGTACCTGCGGCCAGATCAGCGTATTCCGCGTGCTCTCCTGCGGTAACGACTGCCCTGTTGGCCTCGCTGGCCTTGTCGGTAGCCGTGCTTGCAGCACGCTCGGCGCGCTCGGCCTGAGTGCCTGCGGCTGTCGCGGCGTCGCCAGCCTCTCTCGCCTTGCGTGAGGATGTGCCGGCAGCTTCTTCAGACCTGTCGGTATGCTCTGCGGCGATCCGCTCCGACTGACCCGCCGCCGCGGCACTGGCTGCGGCAGACTCCACCGCACCGAGGATGGAGTTTGCGCTTGCCTGTGCATCCCGCGCGGAGCCCTCAGCGTCGGCAGCCTTCTGCGTCGCACTCTCTGCTTGGCTCTCTGCTCGCTCGGCCTGGGCGCCGGCCGCGCGCGCGAAGCCGTCAGCATCGGCGGCCTTCTGCGTGGCAGTGTCGGCACCCCGCTCTGCCCGATCGGCTTGCTCCGCGGCGGTCCGGGCGGAGCTGTCGGAGTCGGAGGCCTTACGGGTGGCGGTGTCGGCGCCCCTTTCTGCCCGATCGGCGTGCTCTCCGGCCGCCCGGGCGGCGCCGGCAGCATCCGAGGCGCGCTCGTCCGAGACTCGTGCCGCATCGATTGCGTTCTGCACTGCCTCCAGCAGCGTATCGCTGATGTCGCCGGTATCGCCCTTGTCGCCCTTGATGTCCTCGAGCTTGAGCAGCTCGGTCCAGTTGACGTCGCCTTCCCAGTGCCAAAGGATCGCATCGTCGACGCGCGTCAGTTCGACCGGACGCCCATCCGGTCCGGGGACGCTGAGCACGGCCGCCAGCTGCTGAAGCGTCGCTCGACGGCTCTTGCCGCCCTGAACCACATGGAGAAGGTCGGCGGAGGTTGCCTGAGCGATGGCGGGCAGATCGGGAATGGCGCGATCGGTCATGTGTCAGCCTTCGGAGAGTTGCAGGTATCCGGTCATCCCGGAGAGCTTCAGTCGCGCCAGATCCTCAGTCGAAAGAAGGAGGTAGGGGCTGGGGGAGAAGGTCACTCGAAGCGTGGCCGCCTGGAGTGACTCGTAGCCTTCGCGCTCGGCGCTGACTCGGATCGTCACCGAGTTGTTCGTGCCGAGGGCGGCCTTCGGGATGGTATGCTTTGTCCCGCTCAGGCCGGCGTAGGTGGCAATCGGGACGCCGCTGGAGTTGAGCACAGTGATCTTCGTCGTCTGACCGGCCTCGCCGTTGACGCTCGCGTCCGTCCACTTCATCGCCTGAGTGGATTCGAGGATCCTGTTGCGGTTCGCCCAGGTCACCTCGAGCGAGGTTGCCAAGCTCGCATCCACCAAGCCAAAGGCGACGCCGTTGACTTTGACGTCGGCCGGCCGGTTCGGGAGGTAGGGGCGTTCCGAAAGCGTCAGGTTGACCTGCGGGGCTTTCTCGATCGCCAGCGTGCCGACGGGCGTCCGGGTCAGGAACCAGTAGGACGTGCTCTCGAATGCGGAACGAAGGGTCTGGTCGGCAGACGATCCAGTCGGCGGGACGATGAACGCGCGCGTTCCGATCGGCCAGGCGCGCGGCACGGTGTCCAGCATGCCGCGATTCAGCAGCACGCCGTCCGGGCCCACCGACTGGACGGTCGCCAGTTCGATGTTGGCGTCACTGCCGGTGCCGATGAGCACGAAATCGCCCGGCTCGGGCTCGTTGCCGCGGAGACCGTGCAACTCGGGGAGAAGCGTCTCGGACTCCGACATGAGACCGCTAAGGAGGGCCCATGTTCCAGCGAACGGCCGAGTTCCGAGATTGGCTCGAGAGCGGGTTCCGTTGACGTCTGTCACATAGGAGACGATTTCGAAATTGACGTCGTCGTCGCTGTCGGCGCCGACGGTCACTGCCCCGAGCGCCTCGGGGTAGTCCAGCTCCGAGGGGTCGGTGAGGCCCAGCGCGGCGGCCATGAGAAATGCGGGTGCGGTGCCGACTTGATAGTAGGTCGCCGGCTCTGGCGCCTGCGAAGGGTCGACCCAGCCGGTGCCGCCGGAATCCAGATAGCTGGCGTGATCCAGCCCGAAGATATCCTCGTAGAGCGCCAAGGTGATCGTGTTGTCGCCCTTGCTCACCTCGGAGACGCGGAAGACAATCTGCTCGATGTCGTATTCGGGCCAGGACAGTCGCACCACGCCGCCGCTGACCGTGTTCCAGAACTCGCGGGTGACTTCTGCTTCGCAAGTGGCGATCGGGTTGACCGACGCGGCCAGATCTCGTTCCGCGAGCCGTGTCGCAAGCTCCTTGGACGGGACGCCATAGTAGTTCTGGGAGGACGAGATGACAGCTCCCTGCGTCGCAATGCCGGCCAGATCCTGGGCAGTGACGGTCTCCTCCTCGCCACTTTGCTGGTTCGTCATGGTGACGACGACTTCGTTCGAAATCTCGCCCCAGACCTTTCGCTTGAACGTGGAGAGCTGGGCGTTTCCGGGATCGATGACGGGAAGCTGGTCGACGTCGTAGTCCGCCCTGAGCAACTTCAGCGTGTGCTTGCCGGTCTCAGGCGCGACGTAGAGTGCACCCTGGATGTGGTTGAGCACTTCGCCGATGAACTTGCCGACCTCGGACTGGCGCGCCCAAATCATGCAGAGGCCAAAGCGCTCACGATAGAGGGTCCGCGCGCATGCCTCGAAGACAGCCTTGTCGATGACGTGGGGGCTCTCACCCATGCCCCAATCGGTGTTCGTCAGGCATTCGTAGATCATGTGGGCCGGATTGGCGCCGTACTGGGCATTGCCCAGCGCGTCGTCTTCCATCCGGATCAGCGCGATCGAGGGATCGAGCCCGATGGGTGCGCGGCGCACGCGCGCCGACAGCTTGCGGAGATAGGGGTTGTTGGCTCCCCAGTAGAAGCCCGCCTTGCTGCCGAGATAGCGAACCGCCTGCGCCACGGCAGCCAGCAGCCCGGATGCGTTGGGCACGAGCGAGCCGATATTGGTCGCATTGCGCGCGCCGGTGAAGAAGACGCTGGATACGCCGCGATATGCCGGGCACGTGGCTGAGGTGAGGCCCACCTTCGCGGCGAGGACTTCGGGCATGACCTGGGTCGGATCGCCCGGCAACCACCATGCCAGCCCCATGACGCCGCCTTCTTTCTTGAGGCCGCCGAACAGGTTCTGTTGGTCGATCGTGATGACCCGAGCTTCCTTGGCAGCACCGCGCCAGATCTGCTTCTCGCCGTACTTCAAGGCGACGAGTTCGATGCCTTCTCCATAGGCGCAGATGCCCATCTGGATCGACATCGAGTACTCGTGGACCTCGATTTTGCCTTTGCCTTTTCCGCTGCTCACTGGCCACGCCCCTGATCACGGACGTGCTCAACCACGCGGTCGATCACGGCGTCATAGCCGTGGCCGCGAAGCTCGGACGCGCGTGCGCCATTTCGGAGGAAATCGCCGAAGTCGAGGTCGGCTGCCAGGAACGCCTTCCGCGCACCCTTCACGCAGTACAGTTCTCGGAAGTCGCCGATCGTGAGGTGGGGGTCAAAGTCATCCGTCACGCCTTGATCTCCCTCGTGACGGTCGCCTTTTCGCCGAAGTAGAGGATGTTGATGCCCGTCACTTCCAGTTCGCCGAACACAACAGGGATCGGTCGCCCGGCCTCTGCGGACGGGTTGTCCATGTCCGTCACATCCTCGCTCTTCGCCGACTTGGGCTTGGGCATGAGCAAGTAGCCCAGGACCTGAAGACCGATCCCGATGACGAGTTGCACCAGCAGAGGCAGGAGGAAGAATGGCACGGCCCAACTTTCACGTTAGGCCCGCTATATCACTTTTAAAGTGTTTTTAATAGAACTGATTTTTCTGCGTGAGGGGGCTCTCAAGGGGGATGAACGGCTGACCGCCATAGTTGAGGATGTTGCCGTGCTCGTTGCAGCCGCTCATCTGCCGATTGCAGCCCCGGATGATCGACAGCTCCGTCCCCTTCGGGAGCCCGCGCGCGATACCGCGAATCGAGATCTTCTGCCCGCCGTCGCCCACAGCGGAAATCGTGCGAACCTCCTTCAAGGCGGTGTTCGGATTTACCCATTCGAGCAGTCCGCCGACGAAGCGCGAGGCTCCTTGGCCGAGCCCTTGGTTGAGCGTGATCGTGTTCCGGGAGACGGCGCCGACCTTCCGAAAAGCCGTGGCCGCGGCCTTACTCGCGCGGCAGTGCGGTCCGTAGAGCACATGGGGGCAACCGAGCTGATAGTTGCGACGCAGACCCGGCCGCTGGATGGAGGTCGAGACCGGCACACAGGAAAGCTCGAGTTCGTTCCCGGCGTAGGAGGAGCCCGTGATGCGGCCGAGGAAGACGGCCTTGTAGTTCTCGATGGTCACGTCGTCCCCGACATGGCCTTCTCGAATTGTGAGATTGACCACCTGGGAAGGCGGGTAGGCGAGAAAGAGCGCGTCCAGTTCAGTCCCAAGGGCCAAATTGACCGTCACGTCAGACTTGTCCAGCGTGCCGTCCTGGGAGATCTCACCATGCTTAATCGGCCAGGGGCGGTAGACGATCGTGTCCAGCGTGATGGGCTGCTCGCCGTCGGTCAACGCGATCGGGCCGATCTGGTTGTCGGCGTCACCTGAGGCACCTTGAACCAGAAAGAGCTTCACAGGCGCTCCGCTGTAGCGGCTGGACTCTCGAATATCGAAGCTCATGCATGTGTCCTGCTTAATTCTGAAAAACTAAATGCCACCGAGGTCGATATAGTAGAATTGAGACTTCGTGTGCATCTGTGCGTGGCCGCCAGATATGGTTACATCCCCGATTGGGACTTCGGATATTTGCAGATCGGCGCCGTTAATCTTCAGGGCTTCGCCCCAAACCTTCAAGTTTTCGCGGGTATTGAAGCGGACCCCGAAGGCTCCGACGACGAATCCCATCTTCCTGCCCGCGGTCGGTCCGGGAAGAAACTTCAGGGGCGGGTACATTGAGGAGAATGTAATGCCGCCCCACTCATCGAAGACCTCAAGGCCGTACCCCGTAGGAGACAGAAGTGTGCCGGGAACGAATATGCAAACGGCCACCTCTCGCGGAACACTTGTTTCGTTCCGTGATACGAGTCCGACATCCCAATAGTTTCCGTCAAAACTACTTGGGCAGCATGTGAAAGTATGCGGTGTTGATACTGCGAATAATGTGAGGGGTCCGCCGTAATACAAGAACTTGAACTCTCGCGTGGAGTTCGGCGGGATTACGAATACTCTCTTTTCGATGCAGGAGTGGCCCTTGTAGCCGTCCGCAACCTGGAAGTATCCCCTATCGTTGATGATGCGCAGGCCGACGGGCATTAGTATATCCCATAAATTAGTCGATAGGTTCCGCTGCCCGTATAGGTCAGGACATTTCCCTGTACGGTGAATGTCGGGAAGAACAGCATGAAGCCAGACAGAGGTGAGACGATCGTAAAAAGCTCTCCGTCTCGAAACCTATCATCGACAATGGTCCCGGAACCACTCGTCACAATGGATCCCAGCGTAAACGAGATCCGGGTGCCTGTGTCGATGATTACTTCGCCATTTTCATTGAAGGTTTGAAAGCCTTGGCCCATCACCAGACTCCCAGGCGGACGCGAAGAACATTGTTCTCGTCGTAAACGCGGACTTGGGAGTTGTTGATGATTAGGCGAGCCCCACTCGACGCGGACTGCACCGTGATGTTTCCGTCGCTGTTGATGATGACGCGGTTGTTGATGTTCAGCGAGCCGCCTGTGATGTCGCCCATGTCGGCGCTGATGGCGGACAGCTGCCCGACCGCAAGCTTCTCCGCGGCGATTGCCTTCGCTGCGATCTGCTCGGCGGCGATCGAGCCCGTCTTGATGTTGGCTCCGTCAATGACCGTTCGGCCGACGTCAACTACGAGCCGGCTGCCACCGCCATAGGCCGCAAGGCAAACGGCCTCCCCGCCGGCCGCGATCGCGTAGCTGGCGGTCGTCGTGATCGTCATTGCGCCCTTGAACCAGCAAAGATAGAGCGTTCCGGTGGTCCATTCCGCGTTGCCTGCCTCGATCTGGTGAGCGACCGGCGCACCATCGTCGTCCACGAAGCGGATGACACCGGCTGTCCAGGAGACGAAGTTTGCCGCCGGCGCGTTGTGCTCGAAGCGGATGTCGTCGATTCGGATGTTGCGGTTGCCGATCGTGAGCTTGTTCGCGGCGATGGTGTTGGCCGCGATGGCGCCGCCGTTGATCTCCGTGTTGTCTGCGCCGCCCCGCCAGTCGCTCAGGGTCGAGTTGCCGGAGATCTTGATCTTGCCGGGGTCGATCTGGGTGCTCGCATTGTTGATCCGCTTGGCAGGATCGTGAGCATTCTCGGAGGTGTCGCTGAGTGTTCTCTCATCAACCGTGATCGAGCCGGCGAGGGCGGTGCCCGCTTTGAGGACGCCTGCGCTCAGCTCCCGGATATGGGCATCCTCGATGATCGCTTCTGCGATCTGGATTGACCCCGTGATGATCGCGCGGTCTGCGATCAACTGGTTGGCGCCGATCGTCTGCGCGAGGATCGTCCCGCCGTCGATATGGGCCTTTCCCTCGACAATCTGGAAGTCGGTCCCGCCCTTGTAGACGCCGAGAAGCACGCTATCGATGCTGTAGAGCGTCACCAGCGATGCCGTGACCGAGATCGCATCGTCGCCGAGCAGGTAGAAGACGTAGAGCGTGTCGCCCGCCCACACCACCGATGAACCTTCGACCTCGACGACCGTGGGCGCCGTCCCTTCGACGCCATAGACGATCGTGCCATCGCTCCAGTCCAGCTGGTTGCCGCTTCCCTGTCCCGGCAGGAAGGTGAGACCCATCAGGTTCACCTGGACCGGTCGCCGGATTTCGGCCGTGGTGGCGTGGACGCCGGCCGACCACGGGGAAACGTTGCCAGAGGTGTCGACTGCTCGGACCCAGAAGTAGCGCTTGGATTCGGCTTCGAGGCCTCCGCGGATGAACGTGTTGGCGACCGAAGTGTAGGATGGTGAGTCCGCTTCGTCGGGCGCAAAGGAGAACTCGCTCTCAAGGATCTCGTAGCGCGCCAGATCGGACTCGGTGTTCTTGATCCACCCCAGCCAGATGGAGCCCATTCCCCCCTTCGCGCCGACGCCGATCGGCATTGCCGGCGGGATCAAGTCTCGGGCGGTCGTGTGGAGCACCTGGTCGCTGAAATCAGAGGCGTTGCCGGACCTGTCAATCGCGCGCACCCGCGCCGCGTAGTCCAGGCCGGGGAGGGTGGTGGTTCGGTATGCGTTGACCGATGTTTGCCGACTGATCCAGTTCCCACCCTCCTCGCGAAGCTGCAGATCGTAGTAAGCAAAATCGGTCTCCAGGCTGATGCCCCACTGGACGGTCAGCACGCATTCTGTGACCGCCTCGGAGGACATGCGCAGGCCTTGCGGCACTGCGGGCGCCACACGGTCGACCAGCTTCTCCAGATCTTCATGCGTGACCTGGCCGATGGAGCCGTCCCGAGCCCCCTCGATGATCTTGTTGAGCTTGGCGCGTACGCTCTTGCCCGACTCGCCGTTTGCAATGGGATCGATTGAGATCGGCATTTCAGTCCACCCACTTCGCGCCGTCTTCCCACTGGCCGCGATCGCGCCAATGGCCGGTCGCGAGGACCCAGTTGGTTCCGAAGGCGTTCTCGACCGCGAGATTGCGCAGGGTCACGAAGGAGAGGGCGACGTTCGCGACCGCCGCCGTCTTCCATTCAATCGTGAGGGTGTCTTGCGCGAAGCGCGCGACGAACATCCAAGAGATGTGATCGATGGCCGCGGCCGAGCATTCGATCCTCCGATCGCAGACCACCCAGGTGTCGCCGTTGCTGACGTACATGTGGCGGATTTCGTAAGGCTGAAGCTGACCGTCCTTCGTCCGCAGGAGGAATGAGACGTGCGCCACGTCCTGGAAGTAGGTCTCGTAGAATTCGGTCCCTTCGACCTTAATGCTGTCCACGCTCACGGCGAGAACTGGTGGGAAATCGTTGCCAAAGGTCGGAAGGTAGATCTCGCCAGCGCGCCCCTTGGCACGAATGAAGACGTCCAGCAGAGCCATCGCATCGGAGTGGCTGACGGCCATATGGGTCGCGGTCACGGTCCGAGAGATCATCGGCACCGGTGCGAAGGTCTTCGTGACGCCGCGTCCATAGTCGACGGTCTCGAAGGGGATGTTGAATGCGACCGAGGGCTTCTGCATGAAGTTCGGCTTCCGCAGCATCACGTAGCGCCCATAGAAGATCGCCGCTGGCCCGAAGGCTTCGGCCGTCTCTGTCTCGTTCCCCCCGGTCGTCGGAAGCGGATCTGCTTCTCGGACAATCGTGCCGGGCTCCACCTGGAAGGTCAGCGACGTCGTTGCGACCATCGTTGTGTGAAGGGAGAGGGAAAAGTCCGTCGACAACGAAGCGGGGAGCAGGGGGAACAATCGGGCGCCCGATCCGGCGGCCGTCCCTAGGCCTCGGGTGAGCACGACAGCCGAGGCGCTGACGAAGTCGACAGTCACCTTGCGCGATGTGCGACCCGTGAGGAGGACGCAAGACATGCTGCCGCGCAGCCAAGGCGGAATTCGATCGACGTTCAGCACAGTGCCGCCCGCCGGCACTGTCTCGGTGAGCATGGCAGTCTCCGCGGAAAAGTCGGCGATCTGGACCTTTCCGTCGCGAGCCCTGTTCACCGCATCCTGGAACTGTCGCAGACGCTCCTTGTCGAGGATCGCCGCGGCGGCAATGGTCCGCCGCGGCTGGATCCGGTGCGAGCGCCGCTGTTCGCTTCCATCACGCGTAGCGAAGACGTCCGTCTTGAATTCGTAGGTGTCTCGGACGCCGTTTTGCCAGTTCGGGACGACGGGAAGGAAGACTGCCATGGCCACCAACTTTAAAGGGTACAGTCACCTTTAACGTGTTTTTGTTCGCATGGCTATCCGCTGATGGCCTGGGAGACCTTGCGCGAGTTCCTCGTCAAGAAGTTGAGCAGAACGCGCTGCCCCGCCACGTCCGCCAGCGAGGCCTCGAGCACGTCGGCAGGGTTGAAGACATTCACATTCTTGACGTTCACCGCTTGGCCGCCGCCGGCGCCGGCGGCCGCGCCGCCGTTGAGGACGTGACGCGGATCGTCGCGAGTCAGAACCTCCTCGTCCTTCATGGCGATGATCGGCACTTCGCCGGGCTTGAGGCCGACCAACCCGCCAGTGTGATGGCGCTGGGCGCTCGCAAAGACGGCAGGGTTCACCATCTTGCGCATGCCTCCAGCAGTACCGGCCATGCCACCCTGGTGACGGAAGAGGGCTCCGATCGCGCCCGTAATGCCACCGCCGACGCCGCCACCGCCACCGCTGATCGCGTTGAAAAGGGCCTGCTTGAGGATCGCTTTTCCGATCTCAATCATGAATTCGGCGAGTCCTTGAAGGAGGGCGTCGAAGAATGCCTGAGCAGCATTCTCGCCGTTCGCAATCGCCTGCGCGAAGGCGCTGAACGCGTTGCTGCCGATGTCCGCCAACCGATCGTTGATGTTCTGTGCCGTTGGCAGAAACTGGTTCTGGAGCTTCGCGGTCGTCTTTCCGATACCCGCCTCGATCGTCTGGAACTTCAGGATCATGGTCTCGGCGCCATCGCCGCCGATCGCCTTCCAGAACTCGACGGCCGCCGCGATCGCAGCGCGCAGCTTTTCCTCCACCGACGAAATCTCGCCAACCAGCGACTGAACCTTCGAGGTGTCACCTTCAGCCTGGGCGACCTTCAGCGATTCGAGCAACGCCTTCCGCTGCTCGAGCAGACGGTTGACCTCGAGATCTGAGTTCTTCCGATCGAATTCGGCGCCGGTGAGCTTCTCGATCTCCGCACGCTGCTCCTTGGTCAGCTGAAGGCCCGCCTCCTTCGCCTTCAGTTCCTCGTCGTAGATGGCCTTGGCGATCGCCGCTTCGCGAGCCGACTTGCGTGCATTCTCCAGCTCGAACTTCTGCTGGTCGATCCGCTTCTGGTAGTCCTCGGTGTAGGCAATGGAAGAAGCCAGCCGCTTTTCGTCGAAGGCGGCGAGCTGAGCATTTGCTGCGACCTCCGTGTCGGTCAGGTTCATCTTGAACTTCGCCCAGGCCACCAGCTCGCCAGCGCTCTTGCCGGGCAAAATTGTAGGGTTGGCGTCGATCTGGCTCGGCTTGAGCAAGCTCTCAACGGGGGTTGCCGGGTTTGCCGCGGCAGCCTTGAGAACAGCCAGTGCGCCGCCCGGCCCGAGGAAGTGCGCCAGGTAGAGAGAGGCATCGTTCACAGCGAGCCCGGCCTTCTGCAGGACGGCAGCGTTCTCCTGCGCGTACAGCTCGACCATCCTTCGGGAAAGCTCGCCGTCTTTCCGAAGAAGCTTGATCGTCTCATCCGACATGCTCGCGGCGCGATCCGGGAAGTATTTCCTGAACATCTCCACCCAGGTCGTGGAGATGAACTGCCCGAGGCCGGTGGCCGAGGAGAGCGGGTTCTTCGCGTCAGTGCGGCCGGCGGACTCGACGCCGATGACCTTGTTGACGAACGAGGAAGTGCTGCCGTTCGGTCCGAGGTAACTGTTGGTTTTGGCCGCATCAAAGGCGAGGCCTGCAGCCTGCTTGAGAACGACCAGCTGTTCCTTCGTGAGATCTATGCCCTGCTTCTGAAGTTCGAGGATGGCCTCTCGCGCGGTCTTTTCGACGTAGAGTTCGCGCTCGGTCAGGCCTGCCAGCTGGCTCTGCTCGGCGGCGATCTTCTGCTGACCACGGATAATTTCGGCGAAGACTTTGGCTTCCGCCTCGCGCCGCTCATCCGTCTTGTCGAGGCTGAGCGACATAGCCGAGAACTCGGCGTAGATCAGGTCGAGAATCCGCTGACGCTCTTCGGCGATCTCCTTGAGCGTCTCAAGGGCGCCATCAAGCGCCTCCTGATTCCCGCCCCACAGGCCGCCATCGATATATGCCTGGGTCGCCTGCTGAGCCGTGTCCAGCTCGATCAGCCTACGCTGGTTCGGGTCGTCTGGGCCGCGGATTGCGGACATCGCTCGGCTGATCAGGTCGGCAGCCTTCTTGATGTCTTTCGCATCCTGCTCGACCGCCTTGCCGAGTCGGTCGATCGCATCCTTCGCAAGTTCGATGACGCCGATCTTTTGCGCCAAGTTCACCAGCGCGTCCCACGCCTGAGACATGGCGGTCAGGGCGTTCGTCCAGGTCGTCGCCTCGGCCTTCGTGGCCGCCAGATGTTCGCGGAGAATGCGCTGAGCGAGCGACAAGGCGCCGGCCCTATTGCCGGCATCATCCATGGCGCGGATGGACTTGTATTGGGACTCCGTCAGGAAGTTTAGTTCCTTGTCGAGTTCCAGTACCGAGTCGGCATTGCCGCCAAACGCCTTCGAGAGACGCGAAGCCGCCTCCGTTACGCCTTCTCCCGTCACCTCGCTCAGCTGCTTCGCCATCTTGGCGAGCTGTTCGAACTGGCCCTCCTTGAAGCCCTCTTTGATGAATCCCTTCACGATCGTGCGGGCGGCGTCCGTCGCAATGCCCAGATCGCCCATGCGCTTGACTACCTGCGCAAGGCTGTCGGCAGAGTAGCGTCCGCCGTCAGCGGAGAGTGCGAGTTCGGCCGAGAATTGGCGGACCGACTCCGACAGATCGCGCATCCGCATCGCGGCGGCGATGAGCGGAGCAAATGCCGCGCCGAGCATGAGAAGCTGCGGTGCCGAGCGCACCAAAGCGACCATCGTCTGGGGCCAGATCTGCGCGATCTGACCTGCCTGCTGAGCAAAGACCTGCATCGGTCGCTGCCCCATGGCGAGGCCCGATACGACGTCATTGATCTGGTAGCCCAGGTTCGTCATCTGCCACGGCTTGAGGCCGAAAAGCTCGACCTCCTGGGCGTCTCCCTTCGCGCCTGCGCGACCTGCGCGCCCCTGCTTCGCCAAGGCGTTGTTCGTGGCGTCAACCTTGCCCTTCAGGCCGGCCTGCGCGGTCGCCGCGCTTTTGCTGGCGGCGGTCAGCTTGTTCAGCTGTGCGGCGGCGCCGGCGGCGGACGCTGTCTGGCGATCCGTCCCTTCGACTGAACGGATGAATGCCGCATAGCCCGAGGTCGTCTCGGCTTTGAGGCGTGCCTGAATCTCCGCCTTGCGTTGAGCGATGGCGGTAGCGCGCTCGTCGGCTGTCCGGTTGCGATTGACAGCGTCTGCATAGCGCGACCAGTGGGCAAAACCAGACTGTGCCATGGCGTCGATACGCGCCTGCACTTCAGCACGCCGCGCGGCGATCGCGGCTGCTCGCTCCTCGGCCGCGCGGACCCGGTCGATCGTTTCGGCATAGCGCGACCAGTCTCGGAAGCCTGAGACCGCGGCGGTGTTGAGCCGGGACTGAATTTCAGCCTTTCGGGTCGCAATCGTAGACGCGCGCTCTTCGGCGGCGCGATTTCGCTCAACCGTATCGACATAGCGCGACCAGTCGGCGAAGCCGGAGCGCAGCGCGTTGCTGAGCCGGCCTTGGATCTCGATTTTGCGGGCCGTTTCGACCGCGGCGCGCTGCTGGGCGGCAGTCGAGGCAGCGGCTGCGCGTGCCTCCTGCTGCATGGCAGTGGCCAGTCGGCTCATCGAATTGAAGCCGGCAGCCGCATTTGTGTTCAGTGCTGCCAGGGCGGCGCGCTTGGCCTGGATTGCAGTGGCGGCGTCGCGTGCGCGTTCGCGGACCAGTTTGATCGCGTCGCCGACCTCTCGGAGTTCGGCGGCATTGAGCGCGCCCGACGCCGCGCCGTTCGCCTGCACGATCCTGTAGCGCTCGACCTCAGCGATCAGCCGCTTGTAGTTGCCGATGGCGTCTTCGAACTCGGTCTTCGCGACGCCGAGGACTTCGCGGCGCCCGCCGGCTTTTGCAGCAGCAGAGAGCTTGTTCTGCTGCCGCTCGAGATCCTTCATGACCTTCGAGTATTCGTCGCGAGCCTTGACGGAAAACTCGACTGATCGTTCACGACGAGCCATCAAAAAGCCCCTTCAGATGTTCTTGGAAATTCTTGGCGGCCTTTTTGGTGGCGGCAGGCTTGATGCTCTGGCTAGGAATGCTGGAGAGCGCCATCAGCAGAAGGGACGCCTGCGTCGCGTGTTGAGCATTGATGCGTCTCACCACGCGGTCCGCTTCTGCAAAGATCATCCAGATCGGATAGCTGAGGGCAGCGGGGTGTCCGTGGTCGAGCAGCAAGCTGACCTGGCGCCGGACACCCTCCATCCAATCGTTCAGACTTTCGGGGACGGAAGACTTGCCAGGCCTTGCACCGCCCGTGTGACGATCTCCACCAGTTTTCCCAAGCCGCCCTCGGCCACCATCGTCAGGGTGAGGATCTTCTCGAGAGCCTCCGCCTGCACGGACAGAGGAAGCATGGCAGCCTTGTCGGCATGCTTCGGTGCTCCCATGCCGCAGGCGATCGTCAGCGACGCCAGCGGCACGAAGTCCTCAACCATGCCGAGGGCGATCTCGTTCACATCGCCGGACAGCTCGCCCGAAATCGCCTTCACATAGAGCGCCGCCACCGCGGACTGGTGATGGCGGACGATGTAGGTGATGTCTGCGAGCCCAAGGCCACGCACCTCGAGCGACTGACCGTTGAAGTCCACGGTGTCGCTCGGGATGATCAGCGTCTCCAACTGATTCATGAGGCGCGCTCCTTAGGCTGTCGGTCGGCCGTCACGGTACGCGAGCGCGAGATTGCCCTTCTTGAGCACGCTGATCGACAGCGGCATCGTCTGGAACTCGGTCGACTCGGGATCGTTCACGAGGGCGAAGTCGCCGTTCGGGGCGATCCGCGCGCGGGGGATCGTGATATCCGCCTGCTGTCCCAGAGCGTTGTACGAGATGAACTTCAACTCACCCTCGATCTGCGTGTCGCCGGCGATGATCTGTTCACGGGACGAGGCGGCCACGTCGTAGGTGGCCTTCAGCGCCTTGCCGATCGCCGCACTTCCCGGCGGGATACTGATCAGACCCAGTTCGGCATCCAGCTCGTAGTCAGTGCCGAGCACAAAAGTGGCTGGGGAACCGGCTGTGCCGTTGGTCGCCACCAGGTTCGTCACATTCCGCGCGCCGGTCGGGTTTGCATTCGTGCGCCCCAACTGGAACGTGTCGCCAGCGGCGACCTTGGCGAACGTCTCGGTAAGATCCTGCTGCGCCGTGACCGTCAGCGTAGCCACATCGCCCATGAACCAATAGGCGACGTTCTCGGACTTGAGGTCGTCGGTGGTGACCGAGCCGTTCAACGTCGCCTCGATGGGAATCTCCTCGTCGAGAGTCCGCATGCCGGCCTGAGACGAATAATGCGAGAGC
This sequence comes from Kaistia sp. SLG-1, assembly GCF_059699055.1. NCBI lineage: Bacteria > Pseudomonadati > Pseudomonadota > Alphaproteobacteria > Hyphomicrobiales > Kaistiaceae > Kaistia > Kaistia sp. SLG-1. Next base: position 3,891,394 of record NZ_AP048544.1, on the reverse strand, counting down.
TTTTCCGACTCGCGCTGCAGCGTGAACTCCGGGCAGTTGCCGAACTCGCGAAGCGGGCCCGGCGTCTGGCTGCCGGGCAGGTACTTCGCGAAGTAGGCCTTGCCGCGCGGAATGGTGAGATTGCGAGACTGGAAGTCCATGAAAAGTCACTCCGTTATCATCTTGTCACTTATATAGTGCTTTTGTGTCACGCGAAAGGCTTCTCAAGATCCTCGACGAGGGTCAGCGTCACGGGCACGAGGAAGTAGGCGACCGAGGAGACATCGTCGTCCGGCGGCCGATGAATCGGCTGGCCGATAGAGAGGGCGCCGACACAAGGTGACGTGCCGCCCATACCGAGCAGGTTGAAACGCTCGCGCTTCCCCTCGACCATGGCTTTGATCACCTCGGCGGAGAGCCTGTAGGCAGCGTCGAGCGGATGGTTTCGGTCCTCAGGCACGAAGCCTTGGATCAGGAGCCGAAGCTGATTGTTTGCTGCGGCCGATCCTGCCGGTCCGTTGGTCCCTTCGTTCGCCCGAATGTCCTCGAGCACGGCGACCATGGGGAGAGGATCATTGTCGCCGAAGAGCGTGCGGCCGCGGAATACCTTCTCCGCCGGCCGCCCAGCCTCATCGGTGTAGTCGCCCAGGTCGTTCTGATAGCCGTTGGCAGGGCTGATCTTCTTGAGGTGGGCGCAGACGGCCTTGAGTACCCGCAGGCGGAAGGGATCGGTCATTGTTCCAGCAGTTCCAGTTGGCGGTTGAACTCCGACTGCAGGAAGTCGAGCATCTCGGGAGTCATCTCTTCGAAGATGCCGCCATCGCCGGAGGCTGCGCTGAGCGCTTGATCGACGGAGGGGCCGTAGAGCAGCCAAAGGTTCTTTCCGATCGACCGCGGGCGATACGCCTTGTGTGGTGCTGCGCCGTCGGTGCGCATGGCCAGGCCGATGTTGTTGCTCTTCAGCCGGATGAGGAAGGCACGCTTCAGCGACTTGGTGTTGCCAGGCGCGACGGTAACGTTGACGGGCCCGCTCGGCCGGCGGGCGCCCGGTGCACGCGGCTTCTGTTTCGTGAAGCGTGCCAGCGATGTCGGCGCACCGCGCCCCTCGATCGTCGTGATGAAGGCCCCTCGGCGCGCGCGCGTCTTCACCCACAGCCGCTTGTTTGCGGGGGAGACATAGGAGGCGGGAAAAGCTACCTGATCGCGCGCGGCGCGGGCTGCCTTGGTACGACCTCTGTCAGCCGTGCGATTCAGAGCGCGCGTCAGCGCGATCTCGACGGTATTGGTGATCTTCTCGCCGATCGCCACCTTGTCGAATTCGACGACAATCATCGTGGCACTCATGACAGGATACCCTCGAAAGCGGGATCGTCCGTATCGGAGGCGCCGAGCAGTACTTCCAGGTCAGCTTTGGAAACGTCGGTGACTTCGACCCAGTGAAAGCCCTCTCGCAGGGGTTTGCTGGGGCCGGTCAAATAGGCTTCGTCGTTTCCGAAGATGACGTAGGACCGTGGCAGGACGGCCGGAACCTCCGACTGGCGGAATATGATGCGGCTCGTCAGATCCAGCATCGCGGCGCCATTCGCCCAATCCGCACCCTCGTTGGCGGACTGGATCTGCTTCAGGTGAAGGCGAACGTTGACGCGAATGGGAGACCCGGCGGCGTGGGTCAGATAGACCGCCGGGATCTCGAAGGTCCGGTGGATATCACCGAGAGCCTTCCGCTTCTTTTCGCGCCATCCGCCCATCAGACGAGGTCGTCGTTCTTGGCGACGTCGGGGTCGGTGTCGGCCGTGGCGGCCGGCGCCTCGGCAGCCGGCTTGCGGCCGCGGGGCTTCGGCTTCTCGGGCGCCGGCTCGCCCGTATCGCCGTCATCGCTGGTCTCCGGCTCGGCCGGGTTCACCAGACGATAGAGGGCCACTTCCTCTTCGGTCGGCAGGCGGGCGGCCTCGAAGGCGAGCAGCTGCTTGCCGTCCTTCGCGTCGAACTCGTAGACGCGGCCGGCCGCGAGCGACTCGTCGCCGCGCAGGATGGTGTGAAGGGCATACAGGAGGGTCATGTGATCGTTCTCCAAGGGGTGGAGAGGGGCGCCGAAGCGCCCCTCAGGATCAGTTGGGCGCGACCACGTTCGCGAGCAGCGTCGCGTTCGGATTCACCGGGACATAGAGCGGCGCCGACTTGTGGGTGATGTATTCGACCTCGACATCACCGGTCGTGACCCAGTTCTTCGGGAAGATCGGAAGAGCTTCCCAGTTGGCGGCCCGGTCGATGATGCGGCCGTAGGCGCGGGTGCCGCCGACGGCTTCCGCGGTCGACTTGAAGAGAATCTGGTGGTTGGCGATGTAGCGCGTCGCCACCCCGCTCTTCGGATCGACGAAGGTCGAGTTGTCGACCCACAACTCGATCGACTGGCCCGAGCCGCCGCCGACCTGCATTTCGCCAACCTTGAACACCGGATCACCCGTCACCAGGCCGCGCTCGAAGGTGATGTTGCCGCCCTTGATGTTGAGGTCGAGATGCTGCTTGAACTCGGGATCCTTCCGGATCACGGCCCAGACGCCGCCGCCCATGGTTGCACGCACCGGCACGCCGCCGAACTCGGCAGTCGACATGGTGTCGATGACGCGCTGGAAGAAGTCGACGATCGACACGCCGGAGGCGCCGAAGTAGTTGCCGGAGGTCAGGCTGATCGTATGGCCGGGGGCCCGGCGGAAATCGACCAGGGTCGTCGGGTACTTCTCGCCCGTGAGCGTGATCTTGCCGTCGCGAAGAGCCGTGGCAGCCATCCAGTTCCAACGCCGGTGAATGGCGCGGACGTGGCTCTCGGTCATCGCAGCCCGGATCAGCGTCAGGCGCTGCGCCGGCGACAGCTGAACCGGCATCTGGCTCATGTTGCTGTCGATACCGACGCGGCGGCGAAGCGGCATCAGCGGATCGATCTGATCCTCGAGCTTGATGTAGGCCGGCTTGAAGCGGAAAGCCGTGCCGGTGTCTTCGTAGACCGACTCGCCGCGAGCGAGCGGCATGACGAAGGGGGCGAGCTTGCGACCCTGGATCGGCATCTTCTCGAAGTCGATGTACTCGTCCTCGGAGCGCATCTCATAGGGGAACCACTGCTCCCAATAGAGCGGGTCGGGCTTGATATCGCGGAACACGCCCAGGAAGCGGTTCGTATCCCACAGTTCGAGATTCTGAGAGGCAGCGGGCATCGCCGTTGATCCTTTCCGTTAGGCGCGCTTGGCGACGATGATGTTGGTGGGGGTCGGCGAGCCGCGGAACGCGGCCTGCTTCTTGGCGTCCGTGTCGAACGAGGCGTCCCAAACCAGGGCGTCCTGGTTGAAGCAGCCCGTGTACCAGACCGGCCCGTTGACAGCGGCTGCCGGGCTGGCACCGCGCGAGACCGCGTGGGCAAGCACACCGATTGCCTTGATGTCGCCGTCGGCGGGGACCAGCTCGCCGGCGGCGCTCAGGCCGAGGACGGTGAACTGCTTGTAGTTCGCACCGAACGGAATCGGGAACGAATAGGCCGGCGCCAGCTCGGGATGAGAGCCGGCCAGCAGGTAGTTCTGGAGGTAGGTATCCAGTTCCTGGAAGGCGGCGCGGCCGGGATCGGCATACGGAGGCGTGATGTTCGTCATGATCGGTTACTCCTTGCTGCCCTTGAAGCCGGAGAGGCCGTACGCCTGGATCAGAGCGCGGTCCTGATCGGCGGCGCTGACCTCGGGATCGGTCTCCTCGCCGGCGGTGATGTTCGGATTCTGCGTGTTGTCCATCGCGGCGCCGAGCATGCCGGCGGGCGCGCCGGCGCCATTCGGGGCAGCGGCCGTGGCCGGCGCTTCCTTGTCGAGCGTGGCGAGGAAGGCGTTGGCTTCGTCCGCCGACATCGAGGTCTTCAGGGCGGCGTTCAGCGCCGCCTTCGGGCGCTCCTTGCCGACGTCGGAGCCGATGATCGCATTGATGCGGCCGATGGCGTTCGTGGCGCCTTCGGTCAGTCCTTCGGTCCTGCCTTCGGCCTTGCCGGCAGCGGTTGCCGCGGCCACGCCTTCGTCGTATTGGGCCTGAGTGAAATCGGCCATCTGTGGATCTCCTTCGTGGAAACTGGCCTCAAAGGCCGTGATCGCGTCGTCCAGAGCGCCGATCGCGTCGGCGAGCCCGTTGTCGAGCGCTTCTTGCGCCATGAACGTGTGAGCGTCGGTCGCATCGACCGCCTCGGGGCTCATGCCGCGGTTTCGCGCCACCATGGCGACGAACTGGGTGTGGAACTCATCGACGCGCGCCTGAGCGCGGGCGCGGGCGCCTTCCGAGAGCGGCTCGAGGGAGTTCATCTCCATCTTGTCGCGCTTCGAGCGGATGAGGTTGACCGTGACGCCATCGGCATCGAGGGAGCGGGAGACTTCGAAGTGCGTGATGACCACGCCGATCGAGCCGACGCCGCCGGTGCGCGCGACGGTGAGATGGCCGGGCGCAGCGGCGATATTGTAGGCCGCCGAGTAGGCGTGCTCCGCAGCGAACGCTCGCATCGGCTTCTTCGAGCGGACCGCGAAAATGCGATCGACCAGATCGAAGTTGCCGGAGACCAGGCCGCCGCCGGAATTGATGATGAATGCGATGCCTTTGACCGCGGAGTCATCGACGCCGCGCTTGACCGCCTGCCAGATGTATTCGTAGCCAGTTGCCCAGCCGCCGATCGCATAGGGGAAGTCGTTCAGCAGAACGCCCTTCACGGGGATCTGCAGCACGCCGTTCTTGACGACATACGGCCGATAGGCCGACATCCAATGGTCCTCGTCGAACCAGAAGTCGCCGCTAGCCGCCGCTTCCTTCTCGACGGCTTCGATGCGATCGGCAACAGCTGCAAGGCAGCCCTGAAGCCAACCGCCGTAGCTCTCATCGATCAGGACCGGCTGATCCTGGATGCGCGCGAGAAGGGGATTCATGCGTCACCTCCCTCGCGCGGCGACGCCGTCAGCGAGTTTTCCATGTCCTTGGAGTCCTGGTCGTAGATCGAGGGGTTGCCGTAGTAGCTGTCGAGGCGCCGCTCGCGGTTGATCTGCCGGGCCACCTTGCGGTAGTCGCCGCCGGTCATCCGGGCGATCTCGTATTCCTTGGTCGAGAGCCCGCCCTTGATGCGAAGGAGCGCTGCCTGCGTCTCCTTCAGCGGATCGATCTGGCCGATCGCTGCGCCAACCCACTCGCAGGCGCTGTAGGCTTCGGCGTTGAGACCGTCATAGAAGGCCGGGACGCGGCGCCGCTTCAGGCATTCGAGTTGGTTGTAGTTGACGGCTTCCTCGAGCCAGAGCCGATACAGGAAGGTGGCGGTGGCGTCGGCGACAGCCTTCTTCTCCGCCTGCATCGTCTTCCACGTTTCACCCATCGAGGCGCGAGCCGACGAGTAGTTCGTCTGGGTGAAGTCGCGAGCGAACTGCTCATAGGAGATGCCCAGGGCCGCCGCGATGTAGCGGAGGAGGCTCTGCTCGAATTTGTCGCCGACCGGGCCATTGGCACCGGGATTCTGGATCTTGAGGTGGGTGCCGGGTGCAAAGATCGGGATCTTCGCGCCGTCCATATGCAGATTGTTGGCACCGCTGGCATATGCGCCGATGGCCGCCAGGTACTCTGCCATCCACTTCGTTGTCGGATTTCCGTCCGAGCCGGCAGCGCCGAGCGCCGTGGCCACGTCTTCGGGGATTTCCGACTCGATCGAAGCAGCGTAGGTCGCCGCGACGACCGCGCGCTCCAGCTCGGTTTTGCGGAAGTGCTTGGTCATCCGCATTTCGCTGAGTGCCGTGACCATGTCGGCCACGCCGCGCGACTGGTCGGCCCGATGCTGCTCAAACAGGTGCAGGATCATGGGCCGTCCCCACGGCTTGCGAGCGGGGACGCGGCGCCACTGCTGTGCCTTCAGGTCGCTGTAGTCGAAGAACGGGCCTTCGCTCGGATGCGAATTGCGAATGTGATAGGCCGTCGGCGCTCCATAGCGATCGCGCTCGACGCCATTGCGGATCCGCGTCGCCGGCAGCATGGCGAGGTCGGGCGGCGTCGACAGGCGTGCGGCGTCGATCATCTGAAGCGCGACCCGGTAGGGGCGCCCGTCGTCAGGCATCCATTCAGCGGAGCCCAGCACCTCTCCGCCGGCGGCATGGATGCCAACGGCGAGACGCACCATCGAGGTGAGATTGTTCCGGCGCGCAGCGTCAACCCAGTTCAGCGGGCTCTCGGCCCAGAGCGTGAACTTGGTCTCGACCTCCTCCTGGAATTCCTCCTCCCAGGTCTCATCTTCCTTGCCGAAGAGGATCTTCGTCTCCGGTTTGGCGTTCAGCTGAAACCGGGCCCCGACGATGGAGTCCTTCTTGGTTCGGATGCCGCCGGCCACGAAGGCATCGTTTCGGACCGTGTCGCCGACGCGAGCGTCGAGACGGTCTTTCTCGGGCAGAAGGTCGGCGTCAGCCGAACGCAGGGGAGGGTTCCAGCGCGCCAAGCGGTCGGAGCGTTGCGAGCCGTCGTAGGCAACGCCGCCCGCTGCCACCGCCGGGACAGCGGGCGGCTGCCCTGCAAGCACCGCCGGGGAGACACCGGCGTCGGGTGCAAGCAGATCTGTCAGATCGTAAGGGTTCAGCCCCATACCGGCCTCAGCGGCTGGCGAGATGCTGCCGAAGTCCCGGCGATCTGTGCCTCGAGCGTCTTGATGTAGGCCAGCAGGCGCGACGCATTCGCGGCGGTGTACCGCACGCTCTCACCGTTGGAGTCGCGCACTTCCACGGGCAGGCCGCCGATCACCAGCTGGTGATGCGCTGCACGCGCCTCCTCCAAAAGTTCAGCAGTCGTCGCCATCGATCTTCCTGCAAAAGCCTGAGGTTGATCGATATGAGGATTTCGCTATTTTTTCAAGTTAAAAGTGTAATTCACATAAATAGTGAATATTAAGCCAAGCTTTTGCCCAGTGCCGCGAAGTCATTTGTCGAACTGTTCTTGGGGGTGACGGCGATCTCGTCTCCCGAAACGAATTCATTCTCGTCCCACTCGGCCGCCCAAATCGGCGGATCCCCAAAATCGAGGCTGTCGAGGTTGAAGGTCACGTATGGCACAGTCTGCTCATACGGCCGGATGGCCATGCCGAGCGCATAGTAGGCAAGGTCGAACGACTCATTCCGGCGCTTGCGCGGGTTGAACCATCCCTTCTCGGTGCGGATCTCGGTCGTCATCTGATTGTAGAACCAGGGCGGCATCCAGTCGGGATAGCGCAACATGCCGCCGACCTTTGAGTCTTCTCCTTCGTCCTCGACGCGCCGTGCCATCATGACGGACACCCGATCCTTCATGAGGTTCGAGTTGAACAGGATGACGGGGACGTCGCCCTTGGCAACGGCGAGTTTCCCTTTCTGCTTGGAGTCCGGCCAACTCGTATAGGCATGCGGAGCGGTCTTGGAGGCCTCTCCCTTCAGGACACAGAAGCGGCGGTGCAAGCCGTCGCCGGCCTTCCGGAGGCGGCGCCAGAAGTTGTAGGCGTGCCCGGTGACGCCCTCGGCGCCGCCCGAGTCGCAGCCCGTGGCGCGGATGCCCATCTCGCGACCGGAGCCGTCGGCGAGGGGATAGGTGCGAACCATCACCTCGTCGCGCAGAACATCCCAATCCTCACCGAAAGCAGCGGGGTCGAGGGGGAGCCGCTCGCCGGCCGCATTGAGGCGCAGGGAGAGCCGGAGCTTGAAGCCGTCGATCACGATCATGTCGCCGCCCGCGGTGAAGCCGTGGACCTGCACAACGAATGCCCGCTTTTGGACGTCGGCAGTGGCGATCAGGAAGCGCACGCCGTGGGGCACGCTGGGCGTCTCTTCGGTGGAGCCCCAGTCCTCGGCCGCATTCTTGAGATCCTCAGGCACGCGCTCAGACAGGCGGGACTGAGGAATGTAGTAGCTGCCCTGGTCGGTCGTGACCGTCTTCCGAAGCGGGGCATCGTCGCCCGTCTCCTCGAGAGCCTTCATCGCCCGCAGGTATTTCTCGACCAGCTGGCCCCAGTCCTGGTAGGCAGCCGCCGGCCCCTTCATCCAGAAGGAGGCGATCGTTGAGCGTGCGGCCCGCATGCCGTTTCGCTCTACGATGCGGTTGTTGGGCAGCCAGATCATGCCGTCCTTCACCCAGCGTCCAACGGAGTTCAACTCTTCCTTTTCGCTCGGCTCTAGGGCACCGCCGCAAAGGGGGCAGGCCATATAGGTCGTTTCGCGGGACTCCATGATGTCCGCTGAATCGGCGTAGCGCAGAAGCTTGAAATCAGGCTCGAAGCTCTCCTTGCAGAACAGACAGCGCCAATACAGGCGTCGCCGATCACCGCGATTGTAGAGTTCGAAGATACCGCGGATCGGTGGCGCCTCATGTGGCGTTTTGGGCGACCACTTGGGATCCTGGATTTCTTTGGCCGGATTCGGTGAGGCTTCGGCTACCGTCATGCCGAAGCGCTTGAAGGTGGTGGTGCGCATCTGCGCCAAGTCGAAGGGATTGCCTTCGCCGTCGACATTGTCGGGCATGCGCTCGTAGTCGATCAGCCAAGTGCGCGGGACCGTGATGCCGGAGAGATTGCTCGACGTCGGATAGGTGAGCAGGAAGCGCATCCCCGAGTCGAACTCTTTGTCGAAGGTGTTGTCGTCCTTGCGGTTGGTGAGCTGGTGCTTGCGGACTTCGGTCGACGCCTGCAAGTAGCGCTCGAGATCGCCCTTCGACCACTTGCGAGCGTTTTCCCGGTCCATGTGCACGAAGAGCATGTCGGCCGGATCGGTCATCACCGTGTGCGTGAGCCAACCGAGACTCATCATCGTCTTGCCGGTCCTCGCCGGCCCAATGAAGACGAGCCCCTGATAGTCGAGGCTCGTCAGCTCGTTCATCGGCTCGACGAGGTATGGGGTTTTCTTCGGGGACCATTGCGTGCTGTGGCCCCCGCCGGTGCCGATCCGCATGAATTTTTCCGACGCCTCGGACACGCTCATGCGTTCCTGCGTCTGAAGGCTCTCGAAGGCTTTCGCGACGATCTCTTCGACCGACTGGAACGGCGCCTGGCCAATCAGCTCATCGACCGATGGCGGCCGCATGCGCGCGGTCATTCCTCTCCCCCGGTCGGGCGGAGGTCGGTGCCGATCAGTTCGTTTGCGATCTCGCGCGAATGGGCGTTGGTCTGGTGCTCGCGCGGAAACTCTTCGAGCTTCTCACGGATCTGCGCGTTCATGTCGTTCACGCGATCGACGAGGAAATTGTACTGCTGATCGGTGAGCATGTGGCGACCGGGCATATCCTCGATCCACATCTTGCTCTCGTTGCGGATCAGCAGCGAGACGCGCGCGAGAGTCATCAGCACATCGGCGTCATGCCAGAGCTGGCCGGCGGCCGTCAGCGCGCGGATGCGGGCGTTTGTCATCTCCCAGTAGGCTTTGGAGACGATCGGCGGCAGGGACGCCTGGTTCTGCTGTGCCAGCCAGTCTTCGATGTTGCCCTGCGGCGGGATCAGATATGCCATCCCGGTCAGGAAGTCGTAGAGCGGCTGCTGCTTGCCGCCGTGCGTGATCCACGAGTCGACAGGGCACTTCTCGAGCCGCTTCTGAATCTGCTTCGGCTGAACGCCCAGGATATTCGAGAAGAAGGTCACGCCAACCGGGCGACGAAACTCCGTGTAGTGCGGCAGCTTCTGGGCCATCGCAGCTTCGAGCTTCGCTGCGGCTTCCTCTTTCGTCGGCCGGCCACGTTTCGGGCGCGGCGGTTCGATTGGTTCAGGCGCCAGCAGGTCGGCCAGATCAGGCGGCATTCGCCACCTGCTGTACCCACTGCTCGATTTCGCCGGCCCGCCAGGCGGCTACCTTGTGGGAGATCCGGATCTGCTTGGGGAAGGTGCCCTTGCTCACCCGCCGATAGATCTCGGGCTTTGAGAGCGAGGTTATCTCGCAGACCTGCGGCAACCGCAGGAGGCGTTCGGTTTGCATGTTGATCTCCTATTCCGGAGATCAACATAATCACTTTTAATGTGACAATCAAGCAATTACGATGTGTCAATCCAGCAGGTTCGACAGATCCAATTCCGGCCGTCTCGGCTTGGCGGGCGCGATTTGCCCGGCTTTTGCCAAGAGGAAGTTGCTGTACCAGTCCATCATCCGTGTGCGCTCGTCGAGGTATAGCGCAGCATTGTAGGCGTCTCGAACTTCATCCTCCGGAACGTGCGCAAGCTGGCGCTCGATCGCATCCCAGCGCCATAGTTGCGACTCGTTGAGAGCTGTGCTCGCAACGGTCCGGAATCCATGGACTGTCGCTCGCTTATGGTAGCCCATCCGGTAGAGAGCAAAGAGGAGGGTGTTTTCCGAGACCGGTTGACCGGGAACGTCGCCCGGCAACACCCACTCGCTCCCGCCGCCGGCATCTTTCAGTCGATCGAGCAGGCCTCGGACGTAGGGGGAAAGAGGGACCAAGTGCTCCTTCTTCATCTTCATGCGTTCTTCGGGAATGCGCCAAGTATCGCCGCCGAACTCATCCCACTTCGCGAAGCGGATCTCCTGCGTCCTCACAAAGATATGTGCCACCAGCTCGAGGCCTAGGGCGGTGACCTCCTCTCCGTCATAGTTGCGGAGATTGACAAAGAAGCCTGGAAGATCGCCTTCCTTGAGAGCGTTGCGATGTTTCGTCCGGCGCCCGGTCTTCATTGCCTTCTTCAGGGGGGACGCCGGGTCACTCGTCGCAAGCGAGGAGGCCACCGCATACTGGAAGATCGCCGAAACGTGCTGACGCAGCCGTTTCGCCATCTCGAGCGCTCCGCGGTCCTCGACCTTCCGCAGAACCGTCAACACCTCGGCAGGCGAGATCTTGGCGACATCCTTGTCGCCGAGTTCCGGCAACACGTCGTCCGACAAGCGGGACCAGACGCGATCGGAGTAGCTTGGAACCCAGCCGGCCTTCCGCGCATCGAACCATTCCTTGGTCACGCCCTTGAATGTCCGCTCCTCGGCGACTTCCTGGGCGGCGCTCGGATCGACCCCGTTTGCCAGCAGATCCTTCGCCTCGTCCCGGAGCCGCCGAGCCTCGGCCAAGCCGATCGCCGGATAGGCGCCGAGGGCGCGAGTCTTCTGCTTGCCTGCGAACGCGTAGTTCAGTCGCCAGAGCTTTGAGCCGTTCGGGCGCACTAGGAGATACAGCCTTCCGGAGTCACCCAGCTTGTATTCTTTGTCCCGCGGCTTCGCGTTTCGACAAGCCAGATCGTTCAGCGCCATGGTGCCCTCCGTGTGGTATCAAAAGCCCGGTACCACGGATCGTACCACAACGAAAGACGAGCTTCATGGAGACGCATGGAGACGCATAGAGACCCAGAATGCAGAGAAAGCTTAGGTTTCTCTCGGTTCTGGAGACCTATGGAGACGCATGGAGACCTATGGACTGGGGTAGTTGGTGGGCCCACCAGGACTCGAACCTGGAACCAGACCGTTATGAGCGGTCGGCTCTAACCATTGAGCTATAGGCCCCCGACGGCATGCGCCGCCTCCGCGTCCCTTCCTATAGGCATTCGGAGCGCGTGGGCAAGGGGCTTGGCCGGATCGGCCCGGAATTGGTGGGGAGTGTGCCACCACCGGTTGCCAGGGCGCGCCGCGCCGGTTCCGACACCCTTGCCGGACGGGACGTTTCCTGCCGGGCGGGGAGGCGGCAGGGTCGAGCACGGAACATGGGAAGCCATAGAAACGACTCAGCAAATCTTGCTGCCGAGATCCGTCGACAGGTCTTTTTCGAGCCGCCTAGCTAATTGGCCGTCCTGTGGCATTCGTGCCACGGATTATTTCGGATGTCGTCACTAATTGTTGATTGTTAGAATATTTCTATTCTTTAAATACTTATCTAAAAATTGATAAGGCTGCCATGCTTATATTCGCGATGGGCAAAACCAACGCTGCGTCAGTCGAGGTGCTCTGTTGCGGGCGCGCAACATTTTGTTCGCATTCCTTGAAGTAACGTCGCGGTCATCAGGGCAGGCCGTCGGTGATCCTTCGGTTGGTATAAATGCAGGCAAGGGGCTTAGAATGAAGTTCGCAATCCGCAGTGCATGCTTGGCGTCGGTTTTCGCTCTCGGCGTCGTCGGCGCCCAGGCGGCCGATCTCACCTACGAGGCGCCGGTCGTCGCGGCGCCCGCAGCCTTCAACTGGACCGGCTTCTATGTCGGCGTTCATGGCGGCGTCGGCACCGGCAGCTTCGATTCCACGCTGACCGCGTATAATCCGAATGGCCCGGGCTCGCAGGACATCCTGACGCTCGGCGAGAACGGCTCCGGCGGCTTCGGCGGCGCGCAGGTCGGCTACAACTGGCAGTTCAACCCGAACTGGGTTCTCGGCGTCGAGGCCGACATCGCTGCCTCCGGCATCGAGAGCAAGCTGGATGTCGGGCTTCCGGCGTTCGGCGGCGCCGGCGGCGAGCTGAAGACCAGCATCGACTGGTTCGGCACGCTGCGCGGCCGTGTCGGCTACGCCTGGGACAACCTGCTGATCTACGGCACCGCCGGTGCTGCCTATGGCGAGGTCGAAACGTCCTTGAACGCATCGCTTGGCGGCGGTGGTCCCGGATTTGACTATTCGCACTCCGACTGGCAGTGGGGCTGGACGGCTGGCGCTGGTGTCGAATACGCCATCACCAAGAACATCACGCTGAAGACCGAGTATCTCTATGTCGATCTCGGCACGTTCGACGCCCTGGAGCGCACGAACGTTGCTCAGGGCCTCGATCTGGGTGGTCAGGTGGACACCGCTTTCCACACCCTCAAGGCTGGTCTGAACTACAAGTTCTAAACCCGTCTCATACGGAACCTGTCAGGGCGGCCCTCGGGCCGCCCTTTCTTTTTGTGCCGATTTCAACGGGATCGTCGCAACGCCTTCGAGCGGGCAGGTGCGGGCTCAAGCCTCGCTTTGTTGCCTACTTGATTGCCTCGCTGCCGACCATGCCCGCTGCGAAGCCGAAAGGCTGCCTCCGGGACGGCCCGGAACGATTTCCCCGTCCGGTCCGTTGCTTCTCCGCATGCCCATGGAGGAGCAAAAGATGAAGACTCTGGCCGAGATTTTCGAGCATACGCTCAAGGACGTCTATTACGCCGAGAACGCCATCGTGAAGGCGCTGCCCAAGGTCGCGAAGGCGGCGGGCGACAGCAAGCTGAAGAAGGCGGCGGAAGATCACCTCGTCGAGACCAAGGGCCAGATCGAGACGCTGAAGAAGGTCTTCGCGGAGATCGGCGTGAAGCCCTCGGGCGAGAAATGCGACGCGATCGAGGGCTTGCTCAAGGAGACGGACGGGCTGATCTCGGAGACCGAGGGCACGGCGCGCGACGCCGGGCTGCTGGCCGCCTGCCAGGCCGTCGAGCATTACGAGATCGCCCGCTACGGCTCGCTGCGGGAATGGGCGAAGACGCTCGGCCACGACGAGGTGCACAAGTGGCTCGGCGAGATCCTGGATCAGGAAAAGGCGACGAACAGCAAGCTCACCAATCTGGCGGTGCTGGAGATCAACCACGTCTGATCCGATGGCGGGTTGGTCTGCCCGGCCCGGTCCCCTCTCCGGCGGGACCGGGTCGTTCTTGTGGGGAATTGCCGGAGCGCGCCGCGCGATGCCGCCAATTGTCTTCCCCGTCCCGAGGCGCCATCTCTAGCAATAGGAGAGAGGAGAGCGTCATGAGCAACGAAATGGTCAAGCGCGTCGCAATGGCGATCTACGACGCCGAATCTGGCGACCCTACGCGCCCGAAGCCTGACTATGTTCTCGGCTGGAAGGCCTTCGAGCCGCACGCCATCGCCGCCATCGCCGCGATGCGCCTGCCGAGCGAGGAAATGATTTTTCGCGGCGGCCTCGTCAAGGACCAGCCGTGGGACGGGAAGAAATCCGGTCGCGTCTTCACCGCCATGATCGACGCCGCCTTGCAGAACGCCGACACACGCTGAGGAAGGCTTTTCGCAGCTGCGGCGAGAGACGGGTTCGGATTTCCGGCCAGGAGAGGATAGCGCCGCTGGACGGCGTGCGGATGCGCGCGTCGCGGGGTGAGTTATCGGCTTGGAAGCGGCCGCTCCGCGACAACCGTCCATTCGCGAATGCCGGGGCCTTGGAGCTTTTGCCGGCATGAGAAGCCGGGCCGCTGTCGCGGTCCGGCTCCTGGTCGTCGGTCGAGATCCGGCGAGGGCTAGTTCGCCTTCGTGTCGGCCCAGCTCTTCACCAGCTCGTCATAGTTGACGGTGATCGGCTTCTCTTTTTCGTTCTCGATCTTCAGCTGCGGCGCGAGATTGCCCTTCTTGACCGCGTCGGCGTTCCAGTAGGCGAGGTCGTGCTCTTCGGCGAGCTTCGGCCCGATATCGCCCTGGATGCCGGCCCGCTCAAGGCGCTGCAGCACCTTCTCCTGTTCGGCGCAGAGCGAATCCATCGCTTCCTGCGGCGTCTTGGCGCCAGCCGAGGCGTCACCGACCGCCTGCCACCAGAGCTGCGCCAGCTTCGGATAGTCCGGGATGTTGGTGCCGGTCGGCGACCACTGCACGCGGGCCGGCGAACGGTAGAACTCGATGAGCCCGCCGAGCTTCGGCGCGCGTTCGGTGAAGCTCGGATGGCGGATCGTGCTTTCGCGGATCAGCGTCAGGCCGACATGGCTCTTCTTGACGTCGACCGTCTTGGAGGTGACGAACTGGGCATAGAGCCAAGCCGCCTTGGCGCGATCTTCCGGCGTCGACTTCAGGATCGTCCAGGAACCCACGTCCTGGTAGCCGAGCTTCATGCCGTCCTTCCAGTAGACACCATGGGGCGAGGGCGCGAAGCGCCATTTCGGCGTGCCGTCCTCGTTCACGACCGGCAGGCCCGGCTTCACGAAGTCGGCGGTAAAGGCCGTATAGGTGAAGATCTGCTGGGCGACCTCGCCCTGCGAAGGTACCGGACCGGATTCGGAGAAGGTCATGCCCTGCGCGGCGGCCGGCGCGTAAGCCTTCAGCCACTGCAGGTATTTCTCGATCGAATAGACCGCAGCCGGGCCGTTGGTGTCGCCGCCGCGGGCGACGCAGGAGCCGACCGGGCGCGACTTCTCGTCGACCTTGATGCCCCATTCGTCGACCGGCAGGCCGTTCGGGATGCCCTTGTCGCCATTGCCGGCCATGGAGAGCCAGGCATCGGTGAAGCGCCAGCCGAGCGACGGGTCCTTCTTGCCGTAGTCCATGTGGCCATAGACTTTCTTCCCGTCGATCTCGCGGCCGGTGAAGAATTCGGCGATGTCCTCATAGGCCGACCAGTTGACGGGAACGCCGAGCTCGTAGCCGTACTTGGCCTTGAAGTCCTCCTTGTTCTTCGGATCGTTGAACCAGTCGTACCGGAACCAGTAGAGGTTGGCGAACTGCTGGTCGGGCAGCTGGTAGAGCTTGCCGTCCGGCGCGGTGGTGAACGACGTGCCGATGAAGTCGGCGATGTCGAGGTTCGGGTTGGTGACGTCCTTGCCCTCATTCGCCATCCAGTCGGTTAGGCTGCGCGCCTGCTGATAGCGCCAGTGCGTGCCGATCAGATCGCTGTCGTTGACATAGGCGTCGTAGATGTTCTCGCCCGACTGCATCTGCGTCTGCAGCTTCTCGATGACGTCGCCTTCGCCGATCAGGTCGTGCGTGATCTTGATGCCGGTGATGTCGGAGAACGCCTTGGCGAGCGTCTTCGATTCATATTCATGCGTAGTGAGCGTCTCCGAGACGACCTTGATGTCCATGCCGGCGAACGGCTTGGCGGCGTCGATGAACCACTGCATCTCGGCTTCCTGCTCGGCGCGCGACAGCGTCGACAGGTCGCCGATCTCGGCGTCGAGGAATTTCTTCGCGGCGTCCATGTCCGCGAAGGCAGGCGAGCCACATATCATGACGACCAGCGTCGCCGTGGATGCTAAGAGACTGCGTCGCATGTGGAATCCTCCCAAGGGTTTTTCTAGCGACTTGGCGCGGCCATCTACGAAATGGCCGCGCCATCCTTCCTTCTCACACCCAGCGGAACACCAGCACCGCATAGACGAGAGAGAGACCGAGCGCCCACCAGAGGTTCGGGCCGACCAGGCCGAGCCAGGCGAGGCAGATGAAGGCGCTGCCGAGCAGCGAAACGAAGAGCCGGTCGCCGCGCGTCGTCTCGAAGCGCAGGATGCCGACGCGGGGCGCGCCGCCGGGGCTGACATATTCCCAGACCCCCATGCCGCAGAGGATCAGGAAGATCGTCGCGAAGAAGATCGCGGTCGGCGGCGTCCAGGCCATCCAGGCGAAGTTCATCAGACCCTCCCCAGGGCGAAGCCCTTGGCGATGTAGTTTCGGACAAACCAGATCACGAGCGCGCCGGGGATGATGGTGAGCACGCCGGCCGCCGCCAGCACGCCCCAGTCGAGGCCGGAGGCGGAGACGGTGCGTGTCATGATCGCGGCGATCGGCTTCGCCGCCGTCGTCGTCAGCGTGCGGGCGAGCAAGAGCTCGACCCAGGAGAACATGAAGCAGAAGAAGGCCGCGACGCCGATTCCTGACGCGATCAGCGGCATGAAGATCTTCACGAAGAAGCGCGGGAAGGAGTAGCCGTCGATATAGGCGGTCTCGTCGATCTCGCGCGGCACGCCGGACATGAAGCCTTCCAGAATCCAGACCGCCAGCGGCACGTTGAACAGGCAGTGCGCCAGCGCCACGGCGATGTGGGTGTCGATCAGGCCGAAGGCGGAATAGAGCTGGAAGAAGGGCAGGGCGAACACCGCCGGCGGCGCCATGCGGTTGGTCAAGAGCCAGAAGAACAGGTGCTTGTCGCCGAGGAAGCGGTAGCGCGAGAAGGCATAGGCCGCCGGCAGCGCCACGGCGATCGAGATCACCGTGTTCATCACCACATAGGTGATCGAATTGATGTAGCCATTGTACCAGGACGGATCGGTGAAGATCACCATGTAGTTGCGCAAGGTCGGATCGTTCGGCCAGAGCGAGAACGTGTTGGTGATCTCGACATTGGTCTTGAAGCTCATGTTGACGAGCCAGTAGATCGGCAGCAGCAGGAAGGTGAGGTAGAGCGTCATCACCAGCCAGCCGAGATGCAGCGGCTTGCGCACCTTGGGCGGCGCGACGAAGCCGTGGGCCTTGGCGGCGTTGGCGGCGCGCGTGCCGGCCTTGCTGTCCAGATCGATGCTCTTGCTGACGCCGGTGCTCACTGTCCGCCCCGCTCGTAGTTCGTCATGACCGTGTAGAAGATCCAGGAAAGCAGCAGCACGATCAGGAAGTAGATGATCGACATCGCCGCCGCCGGGCCGAGGTCGAACTGGCCGACCGCCATCTTGACCAGGTCGATGGATAGGAAAGTCGTCGAGTTGCCGGGGCCGCCGCCGGTGACGACGAAGGGCTCGGTGTAGATCATGAAACTATCCATGAAGCGCAGCAGCACGGCGATCAGCAGCACGCGGTTCATCTTCGGCAGCTGGATGTAGCGAAAGACGGCCCAGCGCGAGGCGCCGTCGATGCGGGCCGCCTGGTAATAGGCCTCGGGGATCGAGACCAGGCCGGCATAGCAGAGCAGCGCGACCAGGCTGGTCCAGTGCCAGACATCCATCAGGATGATGGTGAACCAGGCGTCGAGGGGATCGCGGACATAGTTGTAGTCGATGCCGATCGCTTCCAGCGTATGGCCGAGCAGGCCGATGTCGACGCGGCCGAACACCTGCCAGATCGTGCCGACGACGTTCCACGGAATGAGCAGCGGCAACGCCATCAGCACCAGGCAGATCGAGACGCCGATGCCTTTGCGCGGCATGGAGAGCGCGACGACGATGCCGAGCGGGATCTGGATGGCGAGGATGATGGCGGAGAAGACGAGGTTGCGCGCCAAAGCCTGGTGGAAGCGCGGGGAATGCAGCATTTCCTCGAACCAGGCGGTGCCGGCCCAGAAGAACTCGTTGTTGCCGAACGTATCCTGGACCGAATAGTTGACGACCGTCATCAGCGGGATGATCGCCGAGAAGGAAACCAGCAGCAGCACCGGCAGGACGAGGAACCAGGCCTTCTGGTTGGTCGGTCTGTCCATGCTCAAGCCCCCCTTGCCGGCGTGCCGTCGACCAGGTGGCCGTCGACATAGACGTTGAGATGGGCGGGATCGAAGACGGCGCCGACATCGTCGGCGGGGAACTCGGTCCCTTCCGGCGCGATCGCCGCGATCTCGCGCTTCCCGAAGACGAGCCGCGCGATCTTGTAGCTGCCGACATCCTCGACCTTGCGGATCGTCACCGGCAGGCCCTCGCCACGGGCGACGCGGATGAATTCCGGCCGGATGCCGAGCTCGACCTTGCGGTCGCTCGTCGACTTGCCATAGGCGCGGGGCAGGTGGATCGCGGTGCCGTCGACGGTCGCCACCGTGCCGTCGATCTCGGCGGCGAGCACATTCATGCCCGGCGAACCAATGAAATAGCCGACGAAGGTATGGGCGGGCCGCTCGAACAGTTCGGCAGGCGTCCCCATCTGCACGACCTCGCCCTCATACATGACGACGACCTTGTCGGCGAAGGTCAGCGCCTCGGTCTGGTCATGCGTGACATAGACCATGGTGTAGCCGGACTTCTTGTGCAGCTGCTTCAACTGCGAACGCAGCTGCCATTTGAGTAGGGGGTCGATGACGGTCAGCGGCTCGTCGAACAGGATGGCGGCGACGTCGGCGCGGACGAGGCCGCGGCCGAGCGAGATCTTCTGCTTGGCGTCGGCGGTGAGCCCCCGGGCGCGCTTCTTGAGCACGTCCGTCATTTCCAGCATGGCGGCGATCTCGCGTACCCGCGCATCGACGGCCGGCGCCGGAACGCGGCGGTTTCTGAGCGGGAAGGCGAGATTGTCGTAGACGGTCATGGTGTCGTAGATGACCGGGAACTGGAACACCTGCGCGATGTTGCGCGCTTCAGTCGGCATGGCGGTGACGTCGACGCCGTCGAACAGCACCTGGCCGTGGCTCGGCGTGATCAGCCCGGAGATGATGTTCAAAAGCGTGGTCTTGCCGCAGCCGGAGGGCCCGAGCAGCGCATAGGCGCCGCCATCCTCCCAGGTGTGGTTGAGCGGCTTCAGCGCATAGTCGCGCGGCTCTTTCGGGTTCGGTCGGTAGGCGTGGGCGAGATTGCGAAGATCGATCCTGGCCATCTCTGATCCCTTCAGGCCGCCATCGCCGGCGGCGTTGCCACGGCGCGGCCGCTGTCGGCGGAAAACACGAAGAAGCGTTCCGGATCGAGCCGGACCTCGACGCGGGCGCCGATCTCGATCGGCTTGATGCCGTGCACCAGGCCGACCCAGCGGCCGTCCGGTGAATCGAGATGGACGAAGCTTTCCGAGCCGGTGATCTCGGTGATCGCGACCGTTGCCGGCACGGCGATCGTCGCGGCCTCGGTCGGCTCGAGATGCAGATCGTGCGGACGGAAGCCGAATAGATAGGCGCCGTCGGCGAGGCGGCCGAGCCGGCCCGTCGCCGGCAGCGTCGCGCCGTCGGAAAGCGCGATGGCGCCGCCCGACTTGGTGGCGCGCAGCGTGTTCATCGGCGGGTCGGAGAAGGTGGTCGCGGTGATCAGGTCGGCCGGGCGGCGATAGACGTCCGTCGTCGGCCCGAACTGGGTGATGCGGCCCATGGAAAGCGTCGCCGTATTGCCGCCGAGCAGCAGCGCCTCGGTCGGCTCGGTGGTGGCGTAGACGAAGATCGCGCCGGTTTCTGCGAACAGGCGGGGCAGCTCGGCGCGGAGTTCCTCGCGCAATTTGTAGTCGAGATTGGCGAGCGGCTCGTCGAGCAGGACGAGATCGGCCTTCTTGACCACGGCGCGGGCGAGCGCCGTGCGCTGTTGCTGGCCGCCGGAAAGCTCCAGCGGCGTCCGGTCGAGCATCGGCGTCAGGCGCATCAGTTCGGCCGCGTCGCGGACGCGCCGGTCGATGGTGGCGCGGTCGACGCCGGCGACGCGCAGCGGCGAAGCGATGTTCTCGTAGACCGTCAGCGTCGGATAGTTGATGAACTGCTGGTAGACCATGGCGATGTTGCGCTTCTGGACCGGTACGCCGGTCACCCGGACGCCGTTCACATACACATCGCCGCTGGTCGGCGCGTCGAGGCCGGCCATCAGCCGCATCAACGTCGTCTTGCCGGATAGGGTCGGGCCCAGCAGGACGTTGAGCGACCCGCTTTCGAGAACGAGCGAAACGTCCTCGATATGCGTTGCCGCCCCGACCTTCCGGGTCACTTGCCTCAGTTCGAGCATGGCTCCTCCCGTGCCCGATGCGGCCCTCTATTGCGCCGCTGTCGGTAGTCTCTCCTGCATGGCATTGCGCATGTAGTCGTCGAGCGCGGCGATCTCCGTCGCCGTCATCCGAAGACCGAGCTTGCTGCGTCGCCAGACGATGTCGGCGGCGCCTCGGGCCCATTCCTGGTCGATGAGATAGTGGACCTCCGCCGCGGTGAGTCCAGCGCCGAAAGCCCGGCCGAGATCGGCCGCCGTCTTCGCCGATCCGAGGATCCGGCGGGTCCGGGTTCCGTAATGGCGGGCGAGCCGCCGCAGAAGCGGCGCGTCGAGGCGCGGATAATCCGCGACCAGGCCTGCGACCAGCGCCTCGAAGCCGTCGACGGGGAAGTCGCCGCCGGGCAGCGCCGCCTTCTTCGTCCAGGGCGCGCCGCGCTTGCCGAGCACCGTCTCGACATGCTCGAGCACATGTTCGGCCAGCCGCCGCGACGTGGTGATCTTGCCGCCGAAGACCTGGATGATCTTCGGCGCGTCGGCGGCGCCGTCGACCTTCAGCACATATTCGCGGGTGGCTTCCTGGGCGCTGGTGGCGCCGTCGTCATAGAGCGGCCGCACGCCGGAATAGCTCCAGACGATCTGGTTCGAACGCACCGGTTTCTTGAAATATTCGCTCGCCGCCGCGCAGAGATATTCCGTCTCCTCGGCGGAGATGGCGACGTCCTTCAGCTCGCCGTGATAGTCCCGGTCGGTGGTGCCGATCAGGGTGAAATCGTCCTCGTAGGGGATGGCGAAGATGATGCGGCCGTCGGCGTTCTGGAAGATGTAGCAGCGGTCATGGTCGAAGATGCGCGGCACGACGATGTGGCTGCCCTGGACCAGGCGGACGTGATGGCCGGCGTCGGCGCCGGCGATGCCGCGCAGCACGCGGTCGACCCAGGGGCCGGCGGCGTTGATCAGGAGCCGCGTCTCCACCTGCCGCGTCTCGCCGGTGACGACGTCGGTCAGCGTGACCTGCCAATGGTCGCCGATCCGCTCGGCCGCGGAGACGCGAGTGCGGGTCGAAATCTCGGCGCCGCGATCGGCGGCGTCGCGGGCGTTCAGCACGACGAGGCGCGCATCGTCGACCCAGCAGTCGGAATATTCGAAGCCCCGGCGGAAGTCGCCCTTCAGCGGCGCGCCGGTGCCGTCGCGCGTCAGGTCGAGCGCCTGGGCCGCCGGCAGCAGCTTGCGGCCGCCGATATGGTCATAGAGGAAGAGGCCGAGGCGCAGCAGCCAGGCGGGGCGGAGGCCCTTGTGGTGCGGCAGCACGAAGCGCAGCGGCCAGATGATGTGCGGCGCGTTCGACCAGAGCACTTCGCGCTCCATCAGCGCCTCGCGCACCAGACGGAACTCGTAGTGTTCGAGGTAGCGCAGCCCGCCATGCACCAGCTTGGTCGAGCGCGAGGAGGTGCCGCTCGCGAGGTCGTCCATCTCGGCGAGGCCGACCGAGTAGCCGCGGCCGACCGCGTCGCGGGCGATTCCGGCGCCGTTGACGCCACCGCCGATGATGAAGATGTCCAGCATGGTCACGACGCAGCGCTCTCCTGTGCGGCGCAGCATAACTATTTCATAGCGAAACTCGATTGGCAGGATAAGCGAAAGCTAACGCGGGTCAAGTGAAAGTAACGTGAAACGGCGCGGCGCGTGACCGCGGGCGGCAAGGCCTTGGCAAGGCTGTGCGATTTCGCCTTCGCTCCGGCGGGAGCGGCGAGGGGACGGTCGGGAGGCGGTGGGTTCGGTTGGCGCCGGAAACGCGGAATCGCCGGCGCGGGCGGCGCGTGCGCCGCAGCGTCAGGCGTCGAGTTCGGCCGTTTCCGGCAGCGCCTCGATCAGCTCGACGTCGCTGTCGGCGCAGATCTGGCGGATGCGGTCGCTCGGGCAATGGTCGGTGACGAAGGTATGGATCTGCTTCAGGCTGCCGATGCGCACCGGCGCGGTGCGGGCGAACTTGGTCTGGTCCGAGGCGAGAATGACGTGGCGGGCATTGGCGATGATCGCCTGCGCCACCTTTACCTCGCGAAAGTCGTAGTCGAGCAGCGAGCCGTCCTCGTCGATCGCCGAGGTGCCGACGATGGCGTAGTCGACCTTGAACTGGCGGATGAAATCGATCGCCGCCTCGCCGACGATGCCGCCGTCGGAGCTGCGCACGACGCCGCCGACGATCACCACCTCGATCTGCGGATAGGGCCGCATGATGTGGGCGACGTTGATGTTGTTGGTGATCACCATCAGGCCCTGGTGCTGCAAGAGCGCCTGCGCCACCGCCTCGGTCGTGGTGCCGATGTTGATGAAGAGCGACGCCTCGTTCGGGATGATCGCCGCCACCGCCTGGCCGATCGCCGCCTTCTCGCGCGCCGCGATCTGCGAGCGCGCCTCGTAGCCGACATTCTCGATGCCGGAGGCGAGGATGGCGCCGCCATGGGTGCGGGCCATCAGCTTGCGGTCGCAGAGGTCGTTCAGGTCCTTGCGGATGGTCTGCGGCGTCACGCCGAACTGGATCGCCAGCTCGTCGACCATGACGCGCCCGCGCTGCTTGGCGATTTCGAGGATGGCGGTCTGGCGGGAGGGAGGCATCACGTTCGGCTTTCGAATGGTTCGATCGGTGCGCGAAGCGAAACTAGCATATTCGCATCGGCGTGGATTGTCCCGCGAAGCGAATATCACAGCCCGGTTGAATCCTGAGCCAGCTCAACCCCCGCAGCGTAGACAGGCCAGACCATATGGCTACGAGTGTGTCAGGGTTCCTTATTAGGTCGGCTGGGTGTTTTCTCTCTTCCAACGGATGAAGCGGCAGGACTTGCCGTCGCCCGGCGACGTGCCGGCGCGGGATTATCTTGTCGTTTCGGAATGCTATCCACCGAACTCGGTCGGCGGCGCCGAACTTAGTCTTGCCTCGACGCTGTCGGCGAGCCGGGTGGCGGCGGATATTCTGGTCGTCAACATTCTCGGCCGGGCGCCGCATGTCACGCAGCACCGGGTCGACGGCATTCCGGTGATCGAGCTGCCGCCGCAGGCGAAATGGCCCTATCACCGTCTGTCCGAGGCCGAGCGGGCGCGCATCCAGGCGGAACTGCCGAAGCCGATCGGCTGGCTTCTCTTCGCCTTCCACGCGCTCGCCTATCTGTTCACCGGCCGCCTCGACCGGGTCGTCGCGCGCTTCCTGATGCTGGCGACGCTGCCGTTCCGCGTCCGCCGCAACGGGCCCTTCGCGCCCTTCGACACCGAGGACACCGGCTACTGGTCGCTGGCGCTCCGGCGGATCCTGGCGGCGAGCGGCGCCTCGACCGTGCATGGCGACAATCTGCTCGGCATCCTGCTGACGCAGGCGGCGGGCGGGGCGGCGGCGCGGCGCGTCGGCGTCGTGCGCGACAACCGCTTCCTCTGCGTGCGGCGCGACCAGCAGACGCGGATGGGCGGCAAGGTCTGCGTTACCTGTCACGCCGAGTGCCATGACGGCACGCGCTTCGCCGACCGGCGGCTCCGGCGGATCGCCCGCCATATCGGCCGGATGCGGCGCCGGGCGCTGCGCGGTCTCGACGAGGTCGTGGTGACGAGCCGCTATCTGGAGCGTCAGGTTCGCAGTCTGGGGGCGATGCCGCCTTTGACGCGGATCGCCAATCCCGCCGGCGACGCCTCGGGCCGGGATGCGCCGGCCGTGCCCGAGTGGGACGGTACCAACATCTTCATCGTCGGCCAGATCCACGACAACAAGGGCCAGGAGGCGCTGGTGGCGTGGCTGCCGGAGCTGATCCGGCGCATCCCGGACGTGCAACTGCATTTCGCCGGCCGGGGCGACGCCGCGCGTGACCGCATGATCGCGGCGGCGGGCGCCGAGGCCGGCCGGCTGCGGTTCCACGGCTATGTCAGCCGCGACGCCATCCGCGCGCTCTACCAGAGCTGCCAGATCGCCGCCCTGCCGACCCGCTGGCCCGAACCGTTCGGCCGCGTGCCGCTGGAGGCAGGGATCGAGCGCAAGCCCGTCGTCGCCTTCGGCGTCGGCGGCCTGCCGGAGCAGATCGTGCACGGCGTCACCGGCCTGGTCGTCCCGGCCGGCGACTATGCGGGTTTTGTCAATGCGCTGGCGGCGCTGGCGGGCGACCCCGCGCTGCGCGAGCGGCTCGGCGCCGCGGCGGCGCGTCATGTCGCGGCGCGCTACGACCGCAACGAGACGGCCCGCGCCTATGAGGCGCTCTGGCAGTCGCCCGTCGCCGTCTCCGAAGGCTCCAGGACGCGCCGCATCGCGTCGGGCTGACGTCCGCGCGGCGTGCTCGCCCAGAGGTCGCGCGCGAGGTCCTTCAGCATCAGCGCTTCCTGCCAGCGATCGACGAGGTCGACGCCGTCCGGCCCCCGGATCGCATAGGGGCTCGGCCCCAGCTCGCAGGTGAAGGAGAGCGTGTCGTCCGGTCCGGCGCGCCGGCTCCAGCTCTCGAACAGATAGCCCCACCAGGCGAGGAACTGGTCGAGATAGGGCTTGTTGTGCGGGAACGAGATCTCGACCTGCACCTGCTCGGGGCTGGCGACGCGGCCATGCGCGGCCCAGGCGTGGTCGAGGACGCGCTTGATCTGTTCGTCCATCTCCCGCGGCACTGGCGGCTCGGGAAATTCGCGCCCGACCATGAAATGCGAGAGGTCCGCGAGCAGCTTCAGCTCCGGCATGGCGTCGAGGATATCGAGCGTCACCAGGAGGTCGTTGGTGATGCGGCCGCGATGCGTCTCGACATAGACCGGCACGTCCGACGCCTCGGCCAGGCGGTTCCAGCCCTCGAGGATGCGCAGGCTTTCCGAAAGCGCGCGCGGGCGGACGTCCGGCTGGATGGTCAGGTGATGGATGCCGTAGCGGTTGGCGAGTTCCAGCGTCGGCTTCAGATCCTCGATCGTCGCCGGGAAGCACTGGCCCTCGATCAGCAGTCCGTTGTCGCCGGCGGCCGCGGCGAGCGGCGCCGCCAGTTCGGGCGTGAAGAACAGATGGGTGACGCCGTCGAAGCCGGCGGCGGCGGCTTCCGCCACCATGTCGGCGAGCGGCAGGTCGCAAGCACGCCCCTTCAGGCGCTGCATGCCCCACATCGATTCGAACACGAGCAGGCGTTGCATGGGCTGGGATCCTTCGGAATGTGTGGAGTGTCTTTACTGGCAGCCGCCAGCGCGGTCGAGAACGAGGTTCACAGGGGCGTGGTCACAGCGCTCCGGGCAGGCGTCTTGGATCCGGCAGGCGTCTTGGCGTCGAGGCTTCGGCTGTATGGATCCCTGCTTTCGCAGGGATGACGGCGGAGGGTGGGGTGACGGCGGCGTCTCTCGAATGGTCGCCGGCTGCTACCGGACCGGGTTCCGGCCGTCATCCCAGGCTCGCTGTCATGCCACGCTCGCCGTCACCCCAACTCGCCGTCATCCCAAGCTCGCCGTCATCCCGGCCCCCGAGCCGGGATCCATTCCGCCGTGGCATTGGGAGTTTTGCGATGGACGGGCGGCATCGAAGGCTTCGGCGGCATAGATTCCCGCTTTCGCAGGAATGATGGGGAGGGAATAGCGCCGCCGGCGTCTCTCCTATCCGGCCGCGGCGTCTTTCGACCTCGATCAAGCTCACCCCGCCAAAAGCCCCTTGAGCTTCACCGTCGCGTCCGCGAGCGCCGCCTTGTCCGGCGTCGCGCGTTTCGCGATCAGCATTTCGGCGAGGCGGACGTCTCTGGCGATCCTGCCGTTCGGACCGGCCGCGCTGGCGGCGACCAGGCGGCCGTCGCTCGCGAGGTGGAAATCGAGACGGGCGCCGTCGCCGAGATCGCGGGTGACCGTCTCGCGCCCCTCGTCCGGCAATCCGGCGATCTGCAGGGTGAGGTCGTACTGGTCCGACCAGAACCACGGCACCGCCGCATAGGGCTCCTCGCTTCCGAGCATGCCCGCCGCCGCCGCGTTGCCCTGGTCCTGCGCGTTGCGCCAGGCCTCGAGCCGCAGCCGGCGGCCGCCATAGAGCGCGTGCGGAAACGAGCAGCAATCGCCGGCGGCGAAGATGTCGGGATCCTCGGTCGCCAGCCGCTCGTCGACGGCTATGCCGTTGTCGATGGCGAGGCCGGCGCGCGCGGCAAGGCCGGTCTCCGGCACGGCGCCGATGCCGGCGACGATGGCGTCGCAGGCGATGCGCTCGCCGGTCGAAAGCCGGATGGTGTGACCGCCGGCCTCCGCCGCCTCGATGCGGTCGATGCCGGCGCCCATCATGATCCGTACCCCTTCCGCCTCGTGCCGGGCGGCGAGGATGGCGGCGATGTCAGCCGGCACGGCGCGGGCGAGCAGGCGCGGCGCCAGCTCGATCAGCGTCACCTCGGCGCCACGGGCCCGCGCCGCCGCGGCCAGCTCCAGCCCGATGAAGCCACCGCCGATGATCGCGACATGCTGCCCCGGCCGCAGCCGGGCGCGCAACGCGCGGGCGTCGTCGAGGGTGCGCAGCGTCAGCGCATTGTCCGCGCCCTCGACCGACAGCCGCCGGGCGCTCGCGCCGGTCGCGAGCAGCAGCCGGTCATAGGCGAGGGGCTCGCCGCCGGCGAGTTCGATCCGGTGCGCGGCGCGGTCGATCGCGAGGACCCGCGTGTGGGATCGATGCGTGATGTTGTGTTCGGCCAGCCGCTCCGGCGTCAGGATGATGGTGGCGCGGGGCTCCGGCGCGTCGGTCAGCGCGGATTTCGAAAGCGGCGGACGCTCATAGGGACCGTGCGGCTCGTCGCCGACAAGGGCTATTTTGCCGGCAAAGCCCTGCTCGCGTAGCGCCATGGCGGCGCGCGCGCCGGCCTCGCCGGCGCCGATCACCACCATCGATTCCCCTAGCGATCCGCGCATCGCTCAGGCCAGGCCGAGCAGGACTTTGCCGCCGTCGAGCTTGACCGGGTAGGTCTTCAGATTGACGCAGACCGGCGCGCCCTTGGCCTGGCCGGTGCGATAATCGAAGCGGCCATTGTGCTTGGGGCACTCGATGATGTGGTCCATGACGAGGCCATCGGCGAGGTGGATCTGCTCATGCGTGCAGAGCCCGTCGGTGGCGAAATATTCGTCATCCGGCGAGCGGTAGATCGCATAGGTGTGGCCGTCATGATCGAACCGGACGACGTCCTCCTCGTCGATCGCGTCGGCGGCGCAGGCCTCGATCCATCGGGTCGCGGTGGTGGTGGTCATGCGGGTCTCCTCGCTCGATTTCGTGTTCCGGTCGGTGTCGCTGCATCGATGCCGTGCGTCCTTCGAGACGGCCTTCTGCGAAGGCCCCTCAGGATGATGGCGTTTGGGTCTGGCAAGAGCGACGGGGAGCTTTCCAAGTCCGCTCATCCATTCCCTCCACCCGGATCGTCCCGGTCTAATAACCCTCACCCCAACCCTCTCCCGCGAGCGGGAGAGGGGGATCGCCTGCGCTTGTCGCCGCGCCGAGCATGGATCAAGCGCGCCGGCCGAAGCCCTCTCCCGCTCGTGGGAGAGGGTTGGGTGAGGGTCTTGATTTCGCTTCCATCTCTCAATCGTTTCTCCGTTGCCCCTTACCTCTCCCTGAGGGAGAGGTCGGAGCGAAGCTCCGGGTGAGGGTTTAGGAAACCATTCGGAGAGGCCGTAAACCCTCACCCGCCGACCTTCGGTCGTCGACCTCTCCCTCAGGGAGAGGTGAAGGAAGGATGGCGGAGGGCACTCTCCATCTCCAGACTCCCAATCCCCATCATGCTGAGGAGGGCCGCAGGCCCGCCTCGAAGCATGCACGGCATTTCAGCCGCAACCTCACTCCGCCGGCGCCGCCGCGACGAACGCGGTGCCGTGGTTGTGCGGCACGGCCTTGGCGGGATCGGGCAGCTCGCGGCGGACGAAATAGCCGGGCTCGCGCACCTGGCGCAGCAGCGTCGGAATGATCTCGGCATAGGCTTCCCAGAGGCCGTCATATGGCTTCGGGCAATCGTCCTTGATCGCGGCGTGCAGCTTCGGCAGCGCGTGATAGGGCACCATCGGGAACATGTGGTGCTCCACGTGGTAGTTCATGTTGAGGTACAGGAAGCGGTAGACCGGGTTCATGTAGACCGTGCGGCTGTTCAGCCGGTGGTCGAGCACGTCCTCGTCGAGGCCGGCATGCTGCGTCAGCCCGAAGATGACGACGAAGGGCGCGCCATAGAGCGTCGGCAGGCCGATGAACATCGCCGGCAGGATCGAGCCGATGGCAACGCACCAGAGCGCGACGGCGGCGAGGATGGCGAGCCAGGCCCGCGCGATCCAGGTGACCTTGGCGCGCTCCATCTCGGGGATGTAGGTCGCTTCCTCCGCCGTCAGTCGGCCGGTCGCGTGCAGGAGGATCTTCTTCATCGCGACATAGCTGCTCTTCAGGGCGAACAGGTTGAGCAGGATGCCGAGAATGTCAGGCGGGCGCGGCGCGGCGATCTCGGGATCGCGGCCGACGATGATCGTGTCGGTGTGGTGGCGGGTATGGCTCCAGCGCCAGACGGTCGGCTCGCGCAGGATCATGAAGCAGGCGATCTGGTAGACGAAATCGTTCATCCAGCGCGTCTTGAACGCCGTGCCGTGGCCGCATTCGTGCCAGCGCGAATCCGAGGCCGAGCCGTAGAGGATGCCGTAGACGGCGAAGAACGGCACCGCCCACCACGTGCCCCAGAACCAGTAGCCGCCGAGGCCGGAGAGGAAGAGCGCCGCGAACCAGATCGCCGTGTCGCGCAGCGCCGGACCGTCGGAGCGCTTCATCAGCGCCTTCAGGTCCTTGCGCGGGATCGGGCACTGATACCACTCGGCCGCCGCCAGGCCGTTCTCTTCGGCGAGCCGCGTGTCGCGGCCGATCAGCGAATAGTCGCGGGGCGTGGTCCCGACCGTCATGCCGTTCCTCCGGAGCCGAAGCGTCCGTGCCCTCCGGACAGGGAAGGCCGCGCTTTTCATGTTTGGAGGGAGTCTAGTCTGGCCCCGTTCCCGGCTCAATCGAGGCATGATAGAATCTATCAAGCTCACTCAACGACCCTGCGGACTGCGATGATAGTTTCCATCATGGAAGACCGGCCATGGATGGCGTGAACCGGCCGACGATCCGCGATCTCGCGGTTGCCGCCGGCGTCGGCGTCGCGACCGTCGATCGCGTGTTGAACCAGCGGGCCCCGGTCCGACGCGAGACGGCCGAGCGCGTGCTCGCCGCCGCGGAGGCGATCGGCTATCACGGCACCGGTTTGCTGAAGCGGCGGCTGGAGGAAACGGCGGCGGCGAAGAGCTTCGGCTTCCTGCTGCAGCGTCGCGGCGACGCCTTCTACCAGGAGATGGCGGCGGCGCTCGCCGGCGCCACCCGCGCCGCCAAGGGCGTGCGCGGCCGGCCGGTCGTCGAGTTCGTCGACGACATCTCCGCCGGAACCGTGGCCGACAAGCTGCTGGCGCTCGGCGCCCGGGTCGACGCGGTGGCAGTGGTCGCCGCCGACCATCCGCGCGTGACCGGGGCGGTCGAGGCGCTGCGGGCGCGCGGCGTCGGCGTGCTCACGCTGCTCTCCGAGCTTTCAGCGCCGTGCATCGGCCATGTCGGCATCGATCATCGCAAGGCGGGGCGCACGGCGGCCTGGGCGATCGCGCGGTTGGCGAAGGCGCCCGGCAGCGTCGGCATCTTCGTCGGCAGCCACCGCTATGTCGGGCATGAACTTTCCGAGATCAGCTTTCGCGCCTATTTCCGCGAGCACGCGCCGGATTTCCGCCTGCTGGAGCCGCTCGCCAATCTCGAGGATCCGCATCTCGCGCATGAGGGCACGCTGGAGCTTTTGAAGCGCAATCCCGACCTCGTCGGCATCTATGTCGCCGGCGGCGGCATGGCCGGGCTGATCTCGGCGCTGCGCGAGGCGGATCCGGAGCGGCGCATCATCGCCGTCTGCAACGAGCGCGTGCCCGAGACGCGCGCGGCGCTGGTCGACGGCGTCGTCGACGCGGTCATCGCGACGCCGGTGGCGGCGCTGGCCGAGCAGGCGGTCGCGCTCATGACGCGCGCCGTTCGTCCGACAGCGGCGGGCGAGGGCGAGACGCGCATCCTGCTGCCCTTCGACCTCTATGTCGCAGAGAATGTCTGATGCGCGAGAATGTCGGATGAGGATAACACCGAATCCGGCATAGGGTGGGGCCTCGCCGCGCGATCCGGGCGCGGCGGCCGCGTCGAGGCGGGACATTCCGGATCAGGGGGCCTTTGCGTGCGGTTTACCGATCGTCGTTTTTTGAGCCGGATCCCGGTCCGGCGCTACAGCCAGGAGATGTTCGCGTTTCGCCGCGGCGACATCCGGGCCGAGACGGTCTTCGCCTGCATGCCGGCGATGGCGATCTGCCTCGCCGCCGGCATCGCGTTCGGGCGGCCGGATTTCGGCCTCGTCGCCGCAAGCGGCGCCTTCTCGGTCGGCTTCGGCGCCTTCCAGCGCTTCACGGCGGTGCGTGCCGCGCCGATGATCTTCGCCATGGTCGGCATGACCGTCGCCGCCTGGGTCGGGTCGTTTTCCGGCAGCTACATGCCGCTGATGATCCTGTTCTCGGCCGTCTTCGGCGCGCTCTGCGGCGGCGCCAACGCCGCCGGCCCAGCGGCGTGGTGGATCACGCTGCAATGGGCGATCGCCTTCTTCGTCGCCGACGCCTATCCGGCCGACATGCAGGGCGCGCTCGGCCGGGCAGGCCTCATCTTCGCCGGCGGCATGCTGCAGATCGCGCTGGTGACGACGGTCTGGGCGCTCGCCGGCAAGTCGGCCATCATCCGCGAGCATGACGGCAGCGAGCACTGGCAGGACCTGTTCGCCGTGATGGGGCGCCGCCTCACCGGCCATTCCAACACGCTCAGGATCGCGATCGCCACGGCGCTTCTGGCCGTCCTGACCACCGTGATGACCAAGACGGCGCATATCCCGAACGGCTACTGGATCCCGGTCACCGCGCTGATCATCCTGAAGCCGCAGTCCGACAAGACGATCGAGCGCGTCATCTTCCGCATCTGCGGCACGGTCGCCGGCGCCGGTATCGCAACCCTGATCGCGGCGCTGCTGCGGCCGGGCGAGGAACTGCTGGCGGTCCTCGTGGTTGCGCTCGCGGGCCTCGCCTATGCCATGCAGCGCTCCGGCTACGGCGCCTTCGTCGCCAGCGTCACCGCCTGCGTCGCCTTCCTGGTGTCGCTCGCCGGCCTGCCGGAGATCCAGGTGGTCGAGCATCGCATCACGGCGACGGTGATCGGCGGGCTGCTGGCGCTGGTGACGGCGCTGCTGGTCGAGGTCTGGGACCGCCGCGCCGCGCCGCCCTCCGCGAACGGGAACTGAGCGCTCCTACTTCTTCAGCAGCCACTCATGCTCGGGGTCGTTGTGGAACTTCCACGTCCGCTTCGGCCCGGCCATGACGTTCAGATAATAGAGGTCGTAGCCGTGGATGGTGGCGCAGGGGTGGTAGCCCCTGGGCACCAGCGTCACCACGCCGTCCTCGATCCGCATCGTCTCGTCGAGCGAGCGGTCGTCCGTATAGACCCGCTGGAAGGCAAAACCCTGCGGCGGGTTCAGCCGGTGGTAATAGGTCTCCTCCAGCAGCGATTCCGCCGGCAGATTGTCGGTGTCGTGCTTGTGCGGCGGATAGCTCGACGTGTGGCCGCCCGGCGTGATCACCTCGACGACGAGCAGCGAATCCGCCGGCTCGCCCTCGGGCAGGATGTTGGTCACGTAGCGCAGATTGGTGCCGGCGCCGCGGGTCTCCTGGCCGACATGGTCCGGCCCGATCAGCCGCGGCGGCAGCCCGCCGCCGGTCGACGGCGCCGAGCAGACGGCGAGCGTCACCTCGGTCGTCGCGGTGACGGACCAGTCATGGTCGGCCGGCACATAGACCGAATGCGGCTTGCCCTCGAAGGGCGACATGCGCTCGCCGATCTCGCCGAAATCGACTTCTTCGCCGGTGACGCGGGCCTTGCCGGAGACGAGCACGAGGCAGACCTCGCGGTCGCCCGTATTGCCCTCCGCCGTCTCGCCGGCCGCGAGGCGGTAGAGGTCGAAGCCGACATGGCCCCAACCCGCCGATTGCGGGGTGACGTGGACGACGCGGCCATGGTCGCCGGCCGGCTGGACGAGAAGGTCTGTCATCGCGGTCTCCTCAGCGCTTCAGGCCGGCTTCGTCGATGAAGCGGTTGAGATTGTCGAAGCCCAGTTTCACATAGCGCGCCGGCGGCGCCTTGACCGGGTCCTGCTCGGCCTCGATGACGATCCAGCCGGAATAATCCGGGATCTCGCGGAAGACCGAGACATAGTCGATCGAGCCGTCGCCGGGCACCGTATAGACGCCGGCGAGCACGCTCTGCAGGAACGACCAGTCCTGCGCCTCGGCCTCGCGCGCCACGTCGGCGCGGACGTCCTTGGTGTGCACATGGGCGATGCGGTCGCGATATTTCCGCGCCAGCCGGGCGGGATCGCCGCCGGCCCAGGTGATGTGGCCGGTATCGAGCAAAAGCTTCACCGCCGGTCCGGTCGTCTCCATCATCCGGTCGACTTCCGCCTCGGTCTGAATGACCGTTCCCATGTGATGGTGATAGACGAGCGTCAGGCCCTCGCGGTCGAGATAGTCGGCGAAGCGGGTCAGCCCGGCCGCGAAGCGACCCCATTCCACCTCGGTCATCACCGGACGCTGCGACAGCGGCATCCCCTCCGTGCCATGCACGGTGCGGGTGCATTCGGCCACGATGAAGACCTTGCAGCCGAAGGCCTTCAGGAGGTCGATATGGGCGCGCGCCGCCTTGAACTCGTGCTCCGCGTCGCGCTCGAGCAGGAAGGTCGAATACCAGCCGCCGACGAGATCGAGCCCATGCCCGGCGAGGATCGGCTTGAGGGCCTCCGCCTCGCGCGGAAACTTGTGGCCGAGTTCCATGCCCTCGATGCCGATGGCCTTCGCCTCCGACAGGCACTGCTCGAGCGGAATGTCGCCGCCGATCTCCTGCTTGTCGTCATTGGACCAGCAGATCGGGTTGGCGCCGATGCGGATCATGGATGCTTCCTCGTTTGCGTCGTCGGTGTCTGTCGTCTTTTAGCGCGTCTCTCGGCCGTCATCCCGGGCAAGCGCAGCGCGACCCGGGATCCATTTCAGCCGCCGGCGGCAAGCGGTTGGATGGATCCCGGCTTTCGCCGGGATGACGGCGGAGTTTGTGGCTCCGTCGTTTCCCTTCGCATCGGGATCCACTGCCGGCGAACCCGGCTGGATGGATCCCCGCCTTCGCGGGGATGACGCCGGAGTATGGGCCTGCCGCATGGCCCGTCTCAATCTAGCGCGCGCTGCGCCTCGATCGCCTTTTCATAGGCCTCGCGCGCCGCGTTGACCTGCTGGCGCGGGCTCACTTCCGGCACCGCAACGTCCCACCAGTGGCCGCCTTCCTGCGTGGTGACGAGCGGGTCGGTGTCGATCACCAGCACGGTCGTGCGGTCGTTCTTCACTGCGTCGGCCAGCGACGCCTCGAGATCGGCGATCGACGAGACCTTTTGGGCGATGGCGCCGAGGCTCGCCGCATGCGCGACGAAGTCGATCGGCGGCAGCACCTCGTGCTTGGCGTCCTTCAGCAGATTGTTGAAGTTGGCGCCGCCGGTCGCCATTTGCAGCCGGTTGATGCAGCCATAGCCGGCATTGTCGAGCACGACGATGGTAAGCCGCAGCCCCAGCATCACCGAGGTGGCGATCTCCGAATTCAGCATCAGATAGGAGCCGTCGCCGACCAGGACGACGACCTCTTCCTGAGGCTTCGCCATCTTGACGCCGAGGCCGCCGGCGATCTCGTAGCCCATGGTCGAATAGCCATATTCGAGATGGTAGGAGCCGGGCGCGCCCGCCTGCCAGAGCTTGTGCAACTCGCCCGGCAGGCCGCCGGCGGCGCAGACCACCGTCGCGTCCGCGCCGAGCGCCCGCTGCACGGCGCCGATCACCTGCCCGTCCGAGGGGAAGTCGGCATTGGTCGGGGCGGTCGCCTTGTCGGCCGCCTCGAACCAGCCCGTCCGGCCGCTTTCGGCCTTCTTCGTCCAGGCATCCGGCGCCGCATAGGCGCCGATCCCGAGCGCGATTTCCTTCAGGCCCGCCAGCGCGTCGGCGACGAGCGGCAGCGCGCGGTGCTTGGCGGCGTCGAAGGCCTGCGTGTTGAGGCCGATGATGGTCCTGCGATGGTTCTGGAACAGCGCCCAGGAGCCGGTGGTGAAGTCCTGCAGCCTGGTGCCGACGGCGAGGATCAGATCGGCTTCCTCGGCGAGCGCGTTGGCGGCCGAGGTGCCGGTGACGCCGATCGAGCCCATGTTGAGCGGATGGGCGGCCGGCAGCGAGG
Source organism: Kaistia sp. SLG-1 (assembly GCF_059699055.1). Lineage (NCBI taxonomy): Bacteria > Pseudomonadati > Pseudomonadota > Alphaproteobacteria > Hyphomicrobiales > Kaistiaceae > Kaistia > Kaistia sp. SLG-1. The sequence goes on along the minus strand of NZ_AP048544.1, from coordinate 3,856,892 downwards.
ATTTGCCCGCCTGCGTCTCGGCGACGGGGATCCGGTGCGCTTCCGCGAAGGCGCGCAGCGTCTCGGTGGCGCCGGAATAGAGCACGCCGCCGCCGGCGATGATCAGCGGCTTCTCGGCCTTCGAGAGCGCCGAGATCGCCGCCGCCAGCTCGTCCTCGGAGGGGCGGGGGCGGCGCGACGTCCAGATCCGTTCGGCGAAGAAGGCTTCCGGATAATCATACGCTTCCGCCTGCACGTCCTGGCAGAGCGACAGCGTCACCGGCCCGCAATCGGCCGGGTCGGTCAGCACGGCCATGGCCCGCTCAAGCGCCGGGATGATCTGCTCCGGCCGCGTGATGCGGTCGAAATAGCGCGAGACGGGCCGGAACACGTCGTTGGCGGTGATGGTGCCGTCGCCAAAATCCTCGACCTGCTGCAGCACGGGATCCGGCCGGCGGTTGGCGAAGACGTCGCCGGGCAGGAACAGTACGGGCAGGCGGTTCACATGCGCCAGCGCGCAGGCCGTCACCATATTGGTGGCGCCGGGGCCGATCGAGCTCGTCACCGCCATCATGCGGCGGCGGAAATTGGCCTTGGCATAGGCGATCGCGGCATGGGCCATGCCCTGCTCGTTATGGGCGCGAAACGTCGGCAGGTCGTCGCGGCGCTGGTAGAGCGCCTCGCCGATGCCGGCGACGTTGCCATGGCCGAAGATCGCCCAGACGCCGCCGAAGATCGGCACGGTCTGGCCGCCGATCACGGTCTTCTGGCGGCTGAGAAAGCGCGTCAGCGCCTGCGCCATGGTCAGACGGATGGTGGTCATCGGACGGTTCCCTCGGTCATTCTTGTTCCTCCCTTCCCCGGCCCTCTGCCGGGGAAGTCTCCTCTCTCCGGCTCCGGAGAGGCTATTCCTTCGCCCCGCCCCAGGGGAGGGGGATTTCTTACCCTTGGGCGGCTCGCTCCGCTCGCCCCATCTCTCCCATGGGGAGAGGTGAGGTGACTTGCGCCTCTCCTTGGCCCTTCGGAAGTCCCGCCGGCCTAAACCCCTGACCCGTACAACTCCCTCGTCCCACCCGCTCGCCGTCATCCCGGGCAAGCGCAGCGCGACCCGGGATCCATTCAGCCGCCGGCGGTAGGCGGTTGGATGGATCCCGGCTTTCGCCGGGATGACGACGGAGGGTGTGGCTCCGATGTCATCCGCAATCTGGATCCACCGCCGACGAACCCGGCTGGATGGATCCCCGCCTTCGCGGGGATGACGACGGAGGGTGTTTCTACGCCGTCTCCATTCGCCGCAGCCTACGCCGCCTCCGTCTGCCGCGCCGCCTCCCAGGCGGCGACCAGTTTTGAAAAGCGGGTCGACATGTCGGCGATTGCCGCCTCGTCGTCGATCCGGCCCGAGAGCCACTGTTCCGCGGCGTCCGCGAAGATCGTGCGGCCGACCGCGAAGCCCTTGACCAGCGGGATCGCGGCGGCGCTGCGGAAGGCGGCGACCAACTCGGCCTCCGGCGCCTCCAGCCCGAGCAGGACGATGCCGCGGCAGAGCGGGTCGTTCGCTGTGATCACCGCCTCGATGGCGCGCCAGGCGGCCGGACTCGTCTGCGGCTCCAGCTTCCACCAGTCCGGCTTGATGCCGAGCTCGTAGAGGCGGGCGAGGATCGAGGAGACGGTGGTGTCGGTGAGCGGCCCGTTCTTGCCGGCGATGATCTCGACCAGCAGTTCGCGCCCGACGGTGCGCGCCGCGTCGGCGACGCGCAGCAATTCACGCTCCTGCCGCGCCTTCAGCTCGTCGCTGTCGTCGGGATGGTAGAAGCAGAGGCACTTGATCGTGTGGCCGATCGGCCATTCGGCGAGATGGCTGCCGAGATCGGGCAGCTGGTCGAAATCGAGCGGGCGCGAGCCCGGCTTCTCGACCGGCCTGCCGATCCAGAAGCCCTGCTCGGCGGCGCGCGGAAACGCCTTCTGGCCATAGGTCGTGTCGAGCAGCATGCCGAAGCCCGGCCGTCCCTTGGCGACGCGCGCGGCGGCGTCGACGGCGAGCGCCTTCAGGCCGGCGATTTTTTCACGCGGCACCTGGAGCTTGTCGGCGACCGCCTCGAGCTGGGCGCGATGGTCGATCGCCAGCGCCATCAGGCCGTCCGGCTGGGCGCGGCGCGTCGTCGCCCAGTGCAGATGGTTGATCGCAGCGTCCTGGCGCAACGCCCGATGGCGGCTGCCGTGCTCGAGGAAATAGGAAAGCTCCGTCCAGCTCGGATATTCGGGCGAGCAGAGCAGCCGCGACACGGCGAAGGCGCCGCAGGCATTCGCCCAGGTGGCGCAGGTCGCGAGCGGCTCATCCCGCAGCCAGCCGCGCAGGAAGCCGGACATGAAGGCGTCGCCGGCGCCGAGCACGTTATAGATCTCGATCGGGAAGCCCTCGCCGACGACGCCCTGTTCGATGTCGTCGGGAATCGCGCCGTCATAGACGATGCAGCCCATCGCGCCGCGCTTCAGCACGATGGTGGCGGCGGAGAGCAGGCGGATCGCCCGGAGCGCGCCGAGCACGTCGTCGGCGCCGGAGGCGATGCGGATCTCCTCCTCGGTGCCGACGATCAGGTCGCAATCCGGCAGGATCGATTTCAGCTGCTCCGACACGCGGTCGGACTTCACATAGCGGGCGAAGCCGTCGCCATGGCCGGCGAGGCCCCAGAGATTGGGCCGGTAGTCGATGTCGAACACGACCTTGCCGCCATTCGCCCGGGCGATGCGGATCGCCTTGCGCTGCGCCGCGTCGCTGTTCTCACGCGAGAAATGCGTGCCGGTGACGACGACCGCCGAGGCCGAGGCGATGAAGGCCTCGTCGATGTCGGCCTCCGACAGCGCCATGTCGGCGCAGTCGGTGCGGTAGAAGATCATCGGCGAGACGCCCTCGTCCTCGACCGCTAGCAGGACGAGCGCCGTCAGACGCTCCGGGTCGGTGGCGATGCCGCTTGTGTCGACGCCCTCGCGCTGCATCTGCTCGCGGATGAAGCGGCCCATCTGCTCGTCGCCGACGCGCGTGATGACGGCTGATTTCAGGCCGAGGCGGGCGGTGCCGATGGCGATGTTGGACGGGCAGCCGCCGACCGACTTGGCGAAGGAGGTGATGTCTTCGAGGCGGGAGAAGATCTGCTGGCCATAGAGGTCGACGGACGACCGCCCGATGGTGATCACGTCGAGCGGCCGGGCCGCCGAGGCGGCGCGCGGGACCTCGGTCATCGCATGCTCCGTTTCAGGTTAACGAAGGGGTGACGCGCCGCTAACGCTCGCGGCCGCTGTCTTCGTCAGTTAGTGAAACAAAAATTCTGCGATTTCGTCAATATGGAATGTTCGGATCATCCCCCGCGACGCGCTTCGGCGACGGCGACGGTCAGCGTCATGGCGAGCGCCATCGAGGCGGACAGCGAGCGGAAGCCCTCATAGTCGGCCTCGACCACCTCGAACCAGACGCCGAGCTTGGGGATCAGCGGACTGAACGGGCTGTCGGTGATGACGACGAGCGGCGTGCCGCCCTCGTTGATCTGGCGGGCATAATTGAGGGTCGCCGAAGCATAGGGCGTGAAGGAGATGGCGATGGCCGCGTCGCGCGGCGTGGCGAAGGAGAGGGTTTCCGGGTCGTTGCCCTGGGCCGAGCCGACCAGGATCGACTTCACGCCGAGCTTGCCGAAGGCGTAGCTCATATAGGAGGTGACCGGGAAGGAGCGGCGCTGGCCGATCAGGTAGATGGTCTCGGCGCGGGCGAGCAGCGCCGCCGCCTCGTCGATCTGCGAGACCTGCACGCGCTCGCGCAGCGAACCGACGGAACGCTCCGCCGCCTTGCAGAAGCCGGAGAACAGCGTGGCCGATTTGCTGTCGCCAGCGACATGCGAACGGAGCGACGAGAGGCGCTCCGAATAGTTCGAGGTGCGGTCGCGCAGCCGGTCCTGGAACACCGCCTGCAGGTCGGAAAAGCCTTGGTAGCCAAAGGCTTGCGCGAAGCGGACGAGGGTCGAGGGCTGCACTTCCGCCTTCTCGGCGATGCTGGCGGCGGTGCCGAAGGCGACGTCGTCGGGGTTGGCGACGGCATAGATCGCCACCTGCGCCAGCCGCTTCGGCAGCGTGTCCTTGCGGCTCACCATCCGGTTGCGCAGGCTCCAGAAGTCCCGGGGCGGCAAGGCGTCGTTGTCGTCACTCGTCATCTCGCGGGCCTTTCCCTGCGCATTTCGCGCAGCTTTCCCCGACTTCGCGCAGAAAATCAACACTTGACGAGGGTCGATCTCGATGGAATGAATATTCCGGCATCGATTTCAGGATGCGTTTTATTCCGAATATCTCGATGCAGCGGGAACCCAGAGCAGAAAAATCGCCGGATTCTCGCCTTTTTCATTCTCGGGAGGAATGTCATGAAGCTGAAATTCAAGGCGATGCTTGCCGCCACGGCGCTGGCCGTGTCCGCCGTCGCTGCCCATGCCGACATCATCGTCGTCACCCACGGCCAGGCTTCCGATCCGTTCTGGTCGGTGGTCAAGAACGGCGTCGCCGAGGCCGGCAAGGACATGGGCGCCAAGGTCGATTACCGCGCGCCGGAAACCTTCGACATGGTGGCGATGTCCCAGCTGATCGACGCCGCCGTCAACCAGAAGCCCGAGGGGCTGGTGGTCTCGATTCCTGACGCCGACGCGCTCGGCCCGTCGATCCAGAAGGCCGTCGCCGCCGGCATTCCCGTCATCTCGATCAATTCGGGATCGGACGTCTCGAAGAAGCTCGGCGCGCTGCTGCATGTCGGCCAGAGCGAGTATGACGCCGGCAAGGCGGCGGGCGAGAAGCTCAAGGCGATGGGCGGCAAGAAGGGCCTCTGCGTCAACCAGGAAGTCGGCAACGTCGCGCTCGACCAGCGCTGCAAGGGCGTTACGGACGGCTTCGGCGCCGTGACGGTCCTGCCGACCTCGGCTGACCCGGCCGACGTCAAGGCCAAGGTGAAGGCCGCGCTCGCCTCCGACCCGACCATTGACTCGATCATCACGTTGAATGCCTCGCTCGCCGGCGAGCCGGCCGTCGCCGCCGTCGGCGAATCCGGCATGGACGGCAAGGTGCATGTCGCGACCTTCGACCTTTCGGCCGGCTTCCTGAAGGAAGTCGCCGACGGTAAGGCCGCCTTCGCCATCGACCAGCAGCAGTTCCTGCAGGGCTACCTGCCGGTGGTGTTCCTGGCGCTGCACAGCAAATACGGCCTGATGCCGGGCGGCAACGTCCCCTCGGGCCCCAATCTGGTGACCAAGGATACGGCCGCCCAGGTCGTCGACCTGTCGGCCAAGGGCATCCGCTGAGCCGCCGGCGTTAGCCTTCGCGCGTGGACCGCAAGGCCCGCGCGCATCGCTTGTCCGGGCGCGGGAAGCGCCGCCGGAAGCCGCTTGACCGGCTCGGCGGCGATCTCCAGCGACCGGCGAAACGCAGCCTGCGCGGGCGGGGAAGAGAATGACCGACAAGAACGGCCTGATCGAAGCCGCGGCGGACGAGCGGCTGAAACACGCCTCGCCGCTGACGCGGATCCTTCGGCGTCCGGAGCTCGGGGCCGTGCTCGGCCTCATCATCGTCACGACATTTTTCATCGCCATCGCCAATCCGGTGATGTTCGAGCTTGCCGGCATCATGAACTTCATGGCGCCGGCGGCGCAGCTCGGCATCCTGGCGATCGGCGCCTCGCTGCTGATGGTCGGCGGCGAGTTCGATCTGTCCGTCGGATCGATGGTCGCCTTTGCCGGCCTGATCTTCGCGGCCAGCGTCGTCACCTTCGGCCTGCCGCTGCCGGCAGCGATCGCCGTGACGTTCGCCTGCGCCGCAGCAATCGGCTTCTTCAACGGCCAGCTGGTCATCCGCACTGGCCTGCCGAGCTTCATCGTCACGCTCGCCTTCCTGTTCGTCCTGCGCGGGCTTTCGCTGGTCGGCCTCAAATGGGCGACGGGCGGCGCGACCCAGCTGCGCGGGGTGCGCGAGGCGGCGACGAGCACTCCTCTCGACGCCTTCATCTACCGGCTCTTCGCCGGCGATGCCTTCGAGGGCCTGTTCGCCTGGCTCGCGGCGCGTGACTGGATCGCCAAGTTTCCGAACGGCCAGCCCAAGGTGACCGGCGTGCCGGTCGAGATCCTCTGGTTCATCGGGTTGGCCGCGCTCGCCGCCGTCGTGCTGTCGCGCACGCGCTACGGCAACTGGATCTTCGCGTCCGGCGGCGATCCGAACGCGGCGCGGAATTCCGGTGTGCCGACGCGGCGCGTGAAGACCTCGCTGTTCGTGGTGACGGCCTGCTGCGCGGCCCTCGTCGCTATCCTCACCGTGCTCGACGCCGGCTCGACGGATGCGCGTCGCGGCTTCCAGAAGGAGTTCGAGGCGATCATCGCGGCGGTGATCGGCGGCTGCCTGCTGACGGGCGGCTATGGCTCGGTCGTGGGTGCGGCGGTAGGCGCCGTCATCTTCGGCATGGTTCTGATCGGGCTCACCTACACCAATATCGACCAGGACTGGTATCTCGTCTTCCTCGGCGGAATGCTGCTGATGGCGGTGTTCTTCAACAACATCATCCGCAAGCGCGTGACGGGAGAGCGGTGATGGCGACGCCGATCCTGGAAATGCGCGACATCGAGAAGCATTTCGGCTCGGTGGTCGCGCTGGCCGGTGTCTCGATCTCGATCGAGGCCGGCGAGGTTCACTGCCTGCTCGGCGACAACGGCGCCGGCAAGTCGACCTTCATCAAGACGATGGCGGGCGTGCACAGGCTGACCCGCGGCGAGATGTTCCTGAACGGCGAGCCGGTGCATTTCACCAGCCCGCGCCAGGCGCTCGATGCCGGCATCGCCACGGTCTACCAGGACCTCGCGATGATCCCGCTGATGTCGGTGACGCGGAATTTCTTCATGGGGCGTGAGCCCGTGAGGGGCATCTGGCCGTTCCGCGTCATGGACATGGGCTTCTGCGACCGCGTCACCCGCGAGGAGATGAAGCGGATCGGCATCGACGTGCGCGATCCCGGCCAGGCCGTCGGCACGCTGTCCGGCGGCGAACGCCAGTGCGTGGCGATCTCGCGCGCGGTCTATTTCGGCGCCAAGGTGCTGATCCTCGACGAGCCGACCTCGGCGCTCGGCGTCCGGCAGACCTCGATGGTGCTCAAATATATCGACATGGTGCGCAAGCGCGGTCTCGGCGTCGTGTTCATCACCCACAATGTCCGCCACGCCATGGCCGTCGGCGATCGCTTCACCGTGCTCAATCGCGGCCGCACGCTGGGCACGGCGGCGCGGGGCGAGATCACGGCCGATGAATTGCAGAACCTCATGGCCGGCGGCAGGGAGCTCGCCGACCTTTCCGCCGAACTCGGCGGCACTGTCTAGAGCCTTTCATCGTTTCATGGAAACGACGAAAGGCTCTAACTATTTGTTTAGTCGCGTTTTCTTCACGCGAACCGGTATCCACTTCGCTCGAAAACGCTCTAAGGGCGGGAAGATCGGGAACATCACAACATGAAATCTCTCGGCATCGGGCTGATCGGCACCGGCTATATGGGCAAGTGCCATGCGCTCGCCTGGAACGCGGTCGCGCCGACCTTCGGCGATGTGGCGCGGCCAAGGCTCGTCCATCTCGGCGAGGTCAATGAGGCTGTCGCCCGAAAGAAGGCAGCCGAACTCGGCTTCGCCCGCGCCTCGGGTGACTGGCGAGCCGTGGTCGCGGATCCCGAAGTCGATGTCGTCTCGATCACGACGCCGAACGAATTCCATGCCGAGATGGCGATCGCGGCGCTCGACGCGGGCAAGCATGTCTGGTGCGAGAAGCCGATGGCGACGTCCGAGGCGGATGCCCGCGCCATGCTGGAGGCGGCGCGACGGTCCGGCAAGGTCGCGGCGCTCGGCTACAACTACATCCAGAACCCGGCGATCCGTCATCTGAAGGCGCTGCTCGACGAGGGCGCCATCGGCGCGGTCAGCCATGTTCGGCTGGAGATGGACGAGGATTTCATGGCCGATGGCGGCGCGCCGTTCGGCTGGAAGAGTGATCGTCGTTCCGGCTATGGCGCGCTCGATGATTTCGCCGTGCATCCGCTGTCGCTGCTGACGACGCTGCTCGGGCCGGTGGCGCGCGTCGTCACAGACATGGCGAAGCCCTTTGCCGAGCGTCCGCTTGCCGATGGCGGCAGCCGCGCGGTCGAGACGCACGATATCGCCAATGTGCTGTTCCGGCTGGCGAGCGGCGTCTCGGGCAGCCTGCTGGTCAATCGCTCGGCCTGGGGACGCAAGGGTCGGATCGCGCTGCAGATTTTCGGATCCGAGGGCTCGATCCTTTATGATCAGGAGCGGATGAACGAGCTGCAGCTCTATCGGGTCGAGGGGCCGATGGCGGGGCAGGGCTTCCGCACGATCCTGACCGGCACCGCGCATCCGCCCTATGAGCGCTTCATCCCGGCGCCCGGCCATGGCCTCGGCTTCAACGATCTGAAGGTGATCGAGGCGCGCGAGCTGATCCGGCGGATCGAGGATGGCAAGGGGCATCTGGTGGAATTCGAGGCGGGCTTCGGCATAGAGAAAACCGTTCATGCCATGGCGCGCTCGTTCGAGACGGGCGGTTGGGTGGATATCGAGCCTTGAGCGACGCGCGGCAGAGCCGGGCGTGGTGACTTTTCCTGAGGACAGACAATGACCGTGAGACTGGGACTTCTGGGCGCCGGCCGCATCGGCAAGGTGCATGCCGGGGCGATCGCCGCCAACAAGGGCGCGCGGCTCGTCGCCGTCGCCGACGCCTTCCCGGACGCCGCGAAGGCGCTGGCCGCGTCGACCGGCGCCGAGGTGCGCGAGGCGGATGCGATCCTGAATGCTGGGGATATCGACGCCGTGCTGATCACGACGCCGACCGACCTGCACGCGACGATGATCGAGCAGGCGGCGCGGGCCGGCAAGGCGATCTTCTGCGAGAAGCCGATCGATCTCGACGTCGCCCGCGTCAAGGCGTGCCTCGCCGTCGTGGCCGAGACCAAGGCGCTGCTGATGGTCGGCTTCAACCGCCGCTTCGACCCCAATTTCATGGAAGTGCGGCGCCAGATCGATGCCGGCACGATCGGCAAGGTCGAGATGGTGTCGATCACCTCGCGCGATCCCGGGCCGCCGCCGGCCGACTACATCCTCCGCTCCGGCGGCCTGTTCCGCGACATGACGATCCATGATTTCGACATGGCGCGCTTCCTGCTCGGCGAGGAGCCGGTCAGCGTCTTCGCCTCGGCCTCGGTGCTGGTCGATCCGGAGATCGGCAAGCTCGGCGATTTCGACAGCGCCTCCGTCGTGCTGACGACGAAATCCGGCCGCATCGCGCAGATCTCGAACTCGCGCCGCGCCACATATGGCTATGACCAGCGCATCGAGGTGCATGGTTCGAAGGGGCTGGTCAGCGCCGAAAACCTCCGCGCCACCAATGTCGAGATCGCCAATGGCGAAGGCTATCGCCGCGAGCCGCTGCTGAACTTCTTCATGACGCGCTACACCGAAGCCTATCGCAACGAGATCGCCGCCTTCATCGCCGCGCTGGAAAGCGGCACGCAGGTCACGCCATCGGGTGAGGACGGCTGGAAGGCGCTGGTCCTCGCTGACGCGGCGCTGCAATCGGTCAAGGAGAAGCGGGCGATCGCGGTCTCGATCTGAGGCGTATACCGCCTCCCACGATAGGATGAGCCAATGGCCGGAAGTTCCGGCCATTGGCATTTTTGCGCGCGGCTGACCGGCCCTGGGGCGATGCCGGCGGAGGCGCGCTTGTGAAGAATGGGCGCGCCTGCTACCTGATTAGAAGAATTCTAATCTGTAGGGGTGAGGCCCGTGTTTTCATTCGGCAAGCGCTCGTTCTCCGAGCTTTCGGTGCGCGAAGTCATGGCCCTGGCGATCGGCGCCGAGGAGGAGGACGCGCGGCGCTATCGCGACATGGCCGAGCGCCTCGCGCCGGATTTTCCCGGCTCCGCCAAGGTTTTCGACGCGATGGCGATCGAGGAGGACCGGCACCGCCGTCTGCTGATCGATCTCTTCAAGGAGAAGTTCGGCGATCACATTCCGCTCGTCCGGCGCGACGACGTGCGCGGCTTCGTCCGACATGCCCCGGTCTGGTCGATGCGGAACATCTCCGTCGATGGCTTCCGGCTCGATGCCGCGACGATGGAGCTCGAGGCGCAGCGCCTGTATCTGAAGGCGGCGGAGCGGGCGACGGATCCGGATGTCCGCAAGCTGCTCGGCGACCTCGCCGCCATGGAGGCGCAGCATGAGCGCAGGGTCGAGGAGCTCGAGGCCGAGCATTTGCGCGAGAGCGTCCGCACCGAGGAGGACGCGACGCGGCGGCGTATGTTCGTCATGCAGGTGGTGCAGCCGGGCCTCGCCGGCCTGATTGACGGCTCGGTCTCGACGCTGGCGCCGATCTTCGCCGCAGCCTTCGCCACGCAGAATTCCTTCAGCGCCTTCCTGGTCGGCCTGGCCGCTTCGATCGGCGCCGGCATCTCCATGGGTCTCACGGAAGCGCTTTCCGACGATGGCGTGATCACCGGGCGCGGTCATCCCTGGCTGCGCGGCGTTGTCTGCGGCGTGATGACGGCGGTGGGCGGGCTCGGCCACACGCTGCCCTTCCTCATTCCGCATTTCTGGACGGCGACGGTGGTGGCGGGAATCGTCGTGCTCGCCGAACTGGTCGCTATCGCCTGGATTCGCTGGCGCTACATGGACACGAAGTTTCATTCCGCCGTCGGACAGGTCGTTCTGGGCGGTCTTCTCGTGCTCGCGGCCGGTATCTTCATCGGAAGCGCGTGAAACCCATTGCCGGCAAGCTGCCTTTGCGATGACATATCCAGGCGCTAGGCTGACGGGGTCAAACGGTGGGCACTACCATGCGCATTCTCGTTACCGGCGGCGCCGGCTTCATCGGGTCGGCTCTTTGCCGGCATCTCGTTGCCGATCTTGGCGTCGGTGTCGTCAATGTCGACAAGCTGACTTACGCGGCGAACCTCGCTTCGCTGGCGCCGATCGCCGACGATCCGCTCTATCACTTCGTCGAGGCGGATATCTGCGACGCGCGGGCGATGGCGGACGTGTTCCGTCGCCATGAGCCGGACGGCATCATCCACCTCGCCGCCGAGAGCCATGTCGATCGCTCGATCGGCAGCCCCGGCGAGTTCCTGCAGACCAATATCTTCGGCACGGCGACGCTGCTGGAGGCGACGCGCGCCTATCTCGACCGGGCGCCGGCGGCGACGCGTGACACGTTCCGCTTCCTGCATGTCTCGACCGACGAGGTCTATGGCTCGCTCGGCGAAGACGGCCTCTTTCACGAGGAGACGGCGTATGACCCGTCCTCGCCCTATTCGGCCAGCAAGGCGGCGTCCGACCACCTGGTCCGCGCCTGGCATCGCACCTATGGCGTGCCGGCGCTGATCTCCAACTGCTCGAACAATTACGGGCCGTATCATTTCCCGGAGAAGCTGATCCCGCTCGTCATCCTGAACGCGCTCGAGGGCAAGCCGATCGACGTCTATGGCGACGGCCTCAATGTGCGCGACTGGCTGCATGTCGAGGATCATGCCCGGGCGCTGTTCCTGGCGCTGACGCGCGGCCGGCCGGGCGAGAAGTACAATATCGGCGGCCGCAACGAGCGCACCAATCTCGCCGTGGTCAAAAGGATCTGCGCGCTGCTCGACGAACAGCGCGGCGGCAGCGCGCCGCACGAGCGGCTGATCCGCTTCGTCACCGACCGGCCGGGGCACGACCAGCGCTACGCCATCGACCCGACCAAGACGGAGCGGGACCTCGGCTGGCGGGCGCTGGAGAGTTTCGAGACCGGCATCGAGAAGACGGTGCGCTGGTATCTCGATCGGCGCGACTGGTGGGAGCCGATCCGCAACGGCGTCTATCGCGGCCAACGGCTCGGCCTGCTCGAGGGCGCCGGCTGATGCGGATCTTCGTTGCCGGATCGAGCGGCCAGCTGGCGCGGGCGCTGAAGGCGCGCGCCTCGCTACACGGCCATGTCGTCGAGACCTTCGGCAGGCCGGCGCTTGATCTCGCCGTTCCCGGCGATTTCGAGGGGCTGATCGCGGCGCAGGCGCCGGATGTCGTCATCAACGCCGCCGCCTATACCGCGGTCGACCGGGCCGAGAGCGAAGCCGGGCTCGCCATGGCCGTCAACCGCGGCGGCGCCGGGCATCTCGCCGCCGCCGCCCGCCGGCTGGGCCTGCCGTTCCTGCATGTCTCGACCGACTATGTCTTCGACGGCGAGAAGGGCGCGCCCTATGTCGAGGGCGACGCGACCGCGCCGCTCGGCGTCTACGGCAATTCGAAGTTCGAGGGCGAGGCGGCTGTGCTGGAGGCGCATCCGGAAGCCCTGATCTTCCGCACCGGCTGGGTCTATGGCGCCGATGGCGGCAATTTCGTCCGCACCATGGTCCGTCTCGCCGGCGAGAGGGAGCATCTCGACATCGTCGCCGACCGCTTCGGCAACCCGACCCACGCCGCCGATCTCGCCGACGCTCTGCTCGCCATCGCGCCGCAGGCGCGGTCGGGCGCGGGCATCTTTCATTTGGCCGGCAGCGTCGAGGCGAGCTGGTTCGACCTCGCCGAGGGCGTCATGGCGCAGCTCGAGGCGGCGGGACGCACGGTGCCGGCGCTCGGCCGGATTTCGGGCGACGCCTATGTCGCGCCGGCCCCGCGGCCGCGCGATTCCAGGCTCGATTGCTCGCTCGCGGAGCGGACGTTTGGTGTGCGGCTGCCCGGCTGGCCCGACAGCCTCGGCGCGGCCGTCGCCGCCATTCTCAATGAGGAGCGGAAGGCACGATGAAGGGGATCGTTCTTGCCGGCGGCGCCGGCACGCGGCTGCATCCGATGACGCTGGTCACCAGCAAGCAGCTGCTGCCGATCTACGACAAGCCGATGATCTACTATCCGCTGTCGACGCTGATGCTGGCCGGCATCCGCGAGATCCTGCTGATCTCGACGCCGCAGGACCTGCCGAAGTTCCAGGCCCTGCTCGGCGACGGCTCGCAATGGGGCATCGCGCTTTCCTATGCCGAGCAGCCGGCGCCCGAGGGGCTGGCGCAGGCCTATAGGATCGGCGCCGATTTCGTCGCCGGCCAGCGCTCGGCGCTGATCCTCGGCGACAACATCTTTTTCGGCCATGGCCTGACGGCACTGCTCGCGGAGGCGCGTGCGCGTAGCGCCGGCGCCACTGTCTTCGCCTACCATGTGCAGGATCCGGAGCGGTATGGCGTCGTCACCTTCGACGCCGCCCAGAAGGCCGTCTCGGTCGAGGAAAAGCCGAAATCGCCGCGCTCCAACTGGGCGGTGACGGGGCTCTATTTCTACGACGAGGCGGTGGTCGACATCGCCGCCGACCTGAGGCCGTCGCCGCGCGGCGAGCTGGAGATCACCGACGTCAACAGCGCCTACCTCGAACGCGGCGCGCTGCACGTCCAGAAGATGGGGCGCGGCTATGCCTGGCTCGACACCGGCACACCCGACAGCCTGATCGAGGCGTCCGAATTCGTCCGCACCTTCGAGAAGCGGCAGGGGCTGAAGATCTGCTGCCCCGAAGAGATCGCCTATCTGATGGGCTTCATCGACGCGAACCAGCTGGAACGGCTCGGCCTCGCCCTCGGCAAGAGCGGCTATGGCCGCTATCTCATCGACATGGTGCTGGCCGATCGCTGAGCCAGCCGGCGGCCTGCAGGTCGCTTCGGAACGAGGGCTTCCCATTGGCAGGGCCCTTTTCCCTCCAAAACGGCCTCTCGTCGCCTCTGTCGCGGAGCAGGCGAGGGCGGCCCGTTCGGCGTTCCGCGCTTTCGCCGGCGTTCGGCTGACCCTCGCGCAGAAAACGCACGCAACTTAACCTATTGTTCTCGCAATGAAATCGATTTGGCCGTTTGCCCGGCCGAGCCCAGCCTTCGTTTTTTCCGCGCGACCGTCCTTGAAACACCGCCGACACCGTTCCAATTAATGAGCATGCACTCGCTCATTAGGTTTTCGTGAATGGCCCGTCCCCTCAGTGAAGAAAAGCGCGAAGCGATCCTCGCCGCCGCTGTCGAACTGGTGGCGACGCAGGGAACCGGCGCGCCGACGGCGAAGATCGCCCGGGAAGCCGGCGTCGCCGAGGGCACGCTGTTCACCTATTTCGCCACCAAGGACGAGCTGCTCAACCAGCTCTTTCTCGAAATCGAGGCCGAGCTGGCGGGGGCTCTACTCGATGGCTATCCGGTCGACGGCACGGCCCGTGAGCGTACCCGGCATCTCTGGGATCGGCTGATCGATTGGGGCGCCGCCAATCCGGCCAAGCGCAAGGTCCTGCGGCAGCTCAAGGTTTCGGACCGTATCACCGAGGGCAGCCGCTGCAGCGCCGGCGAGCTGTTCCAGGAGATCTCCGCCATGCTGGAGCAGAACCTCGCCGATCACGCCTCCGCCGGCCAGACCGTCACCTATGTCGGCGCCATTCTGGATAGCCTCGCCGAGACGACGCTGGAGTTCATCCTGAACGAACCGGAACAGCGCGAGCCCTACAAGAAGTCCGGCTTCGAGATCTTCTGGAAGGGGATCGCCCGATGATCGATTTTTGCCCCTTTAATGAGCGTGTACTCGCTCATTAAATATCCCAACGAAAGGAATAGTCCCATGTCCAAGATCTGGTTGATCACAGGCAGCGCCCACGGCCTCGGCCGCACCATCGCGGAAGCAGCCCTTGCGGCGGGCGACCGTGTCATCGCCACGGCGCGGAGCCCGGAACGTCTGCGCGATCTGGAGGAAAAGCACGGCGGCAATCTCCGCAGCTTTCCGCTCGACGTGACCGACGAAGCCGCGGCGCAGGCCGCCGTCGACTTCGCGATCGAGACGTTCGGCCGCCTCGACGTGCTCGTCAACAATGCGGGCTACGGCCACGTCATTCCGTTCGAGCAGACGAGCGCCGCGGATTTTCGCGCCCAGATCGATACCAATCTCTATGGCGTCGTCAATCTGACCCGCGCGGCTCTGCCCGCGATGCGCCGGCAGCGTTCGGGCCGCATCATCAACATCTCGTCGGTCGGCGGGCGCATCACGACCCCGGGCCTTGCGGCCTATCAGGCGGCGAAATGGGCCGTCGGCGGCTTTACCGAGGTGCTGGCGAAGGAAGCCGCGCCGTTCGGTGTCAAGCTGATCGCCCTCGAGCCGGGCGGCATGCGGACCGAGTGGGCCCAGATCGCCGGAGGGAAGGCGCCCGAACTGCTGCCGGACTATGAGCCGAGCGTCGGCGCCATGCTCGGCCTCGTCAAGACCTATGCCGGCAAGGAAGTCGGCGATCCCGTCCGCATCGCCAAGGTCATCGTCGACCTCGCCGGCAGCGACAAGGTTCCCTCGCATCTGCTGATCGGCAGCGACGCCCTGCACATGTACGCGCAGGCCGAGGCGGCGCGGCAGGCCGAAGCGAAGGAATGGGCCGAGGTCAGCGCCTCGACCGATTTCGACGGCTCCGACCTGTCGCTGCTCGCGGGCCTGAAATAAGCGTAAGGGCTCTTCATCGTTTCATGGAAACGATGACGAGCCCTAACTCGTTGTTTGGTCGCGTTTTCTTCACGCGAACCGGCATCCACTTCGCTCGAAAACGCTCTAGCCGATCGCAAGATCGGCCAGCGCCGGATGACGGCGGTCGCGGTCCGAAAGGGTCGCGTCCGCCTCGCTGAACGGCCAGGCGATGCCGAGGGCGGGATCGTTCCAGGCAAGGCCGCGATCGTGCTCCGGGCTATAGAAATCCGAGGTCTTGTAGAAGACCTCGGTGTCCGGCTCGAGCGTGCAGAACCCATGCGCGAAGCCGGCCGGCACGTAGAGCTGCGCCTGGTTGTCGGCGGAGAGCCTTGCCGCCACATGCTGGCCGAAGGTGAGGGAGGCCGGGCGGATATCGACCGCGACGTCGAGGATCGCGCCGCGCAGCACGCGCACCAGCTTCGCCTGCGCCCTAGGCTCCAGCTGGAAATGCAGGCCGCGCACCGTTCCGACCTGCCGCGACAGCGACTGGTTGTCCTGCACGAAGGCAATGCCGGGATCGACGTCCCGCTCGAAAAGATCCGCTCGGAACGCTTCGAAGAAATAGCCGCGGTCGTCGCCATGGACCTTCGGCTGGATCAGGACAGGGCCTTCGATGGCGAAACGCTGGATTTGCATGTCGGGGGGATCCGGTTGAGCTTTCGGCCGCAGCTTCGCCCGGATACCGGCCATGAGGCAACTGCTGTCGCATCGCCGCATGGACAGGCGGTTTGCCGGCCTTCATGCTGATGCGATGCGCGTCGCGACTGGCGAATCGGCCCGGTCCCGCGCAGCGCTGCGCCGGCTGGGGCCGCGCTCTCGCGGCTCGATCTGGACCCCTGCATGACGCTTCGTCCCCTCACGCTCCTTGTCACGAGCTTCGGCGGTCAGGCCGTGATCCTGCCGATCCTCGTCTTCGTGACGCTGGGGCTGCTCGTTTCGGGCCAGCGCCGCGCCGCTTTCTGGTGGGCTTTCTCCGTCGTCCTGGTGCTCGGAATGGTGCTGGCGACCAAGATCGCCTTCATCCCCTGCGCCACCTATCTGCCGGTGTCCGGCCTGCGCAGCCCGAGCGGCCATGCCGGCGCGTCGATGGCAGTCTATGGCGGGCTCGGCGTGCTGGTGGCCCGGCTGCTGCCGAAGCTGTCCTGGCGCGTTCTGGCGCTTTCGGCCGGGTTTCTGCTCGCCATCGCTATCGCGGTGACGCGGGTCGTGATCGGCGCGCACACGGTGCCGGAGACGATCCTCGGCAGCCTCATCGGCGTGCTCGCGCCGGCGATCCTGATCACGCGGCCAAACCTCTTCGTCGGCACCGTCCGGCTCCGCTGGATCTGGCTGCTGGTCGGGCCACTGGTGCTGGTGGTCCTGTTGCACGGCTTCGAGCTCGGCGCCGAGACTGTCATCGAGAGTGTCGCCCAGCAGCTCAACCTCCTCCTGGGCGTCTGTCGCTAACGCTCACGGGCGCCCGCGCAGCGCCGGGCGTCGCGCGGCCACCTTCTTCGTTTCGGTCACGGCGGCGAGGTCGTCGAGGATCGGGCAATCCGGCCGCTCGTCGCCATGGCAGTGGCCGGCGAGATGACGCAGGGTGCGCGCCATCCCTTCCAGCTCGTGGATCCGCTTCTCGATTTCGGCGACATGCTGCAGCGCCACGCGCTTGACGTCGGCGCTCTCGCGGCCCTTGTCCTGCCAGAGTGCCAGCAGCGTTCCCATCTCCTCGACCGAGAAGCCGAGGTCGCGGGCGCGGCGGATGAAGCGCAGCGTCTCGACGTCGCTCGGCGAATAGACCCGGTAGCCGGATTCCGTCCGCGCCGCCGCGCGGATCAGGCCGATCTGCTCGTAATAGCGGATCATCTTGGTCGAGACGCCGGATGCGGCGGATGCTTCTCCGATATTCATGTTCTTGATTTTCCTTCTCTATTCGGCCGGGCGGTAGCGCTTCAGGCGAAGCGCGTTGCCGACGACGAAAACGCTCGACATCGCCATGGCGGCGGCCGCCAGCATGGGGGACAGCAGCACGCCATAGGCGGGATAGAGTGCGCCGGCGGCGATCGGGATGAGCGCCGCGTTGTAGGCGAAGGCCCAGAACAGGTTTTCCTGGATGTTGCGGATCGTCGCCGCCGACAGGCCGATCGCCTTGACCACGCCGCCGACATCGCCGGACATCAGCACGACGTCGGCGCTTTCGATGGCGATGTCGGTGCCGGTGCCGATCGCGATGCCGACATCGGCGGCGGCGAGCGCCGGCGCATCGTTGATGCCGTCGCCGACGAAGGCGACCTTGCCGCCCTGCGTCCTAAGGCTTTGCACGGCCTCGACTTTTCCATCGGGCAGCACCTCGGCGAGCACCTGGGCGATACCGAGCTTCGCCGCAATCGCCTCGGCGGTTGCGCGGTTGTCGCCCGTCACCATGACGACGCGGCGGCCGAGCTTGTGCAGCGCCGCGACGGCGGCGGCCGAGCCGGGCTTGACCGGATCGGCGATTGCGAAGATGGCTGCGAGCTCGCCGTCGATGGCTGCGTAGAGCGGCGACCGGCCCTCCTTGCCGAGGCGGGCGGCCTCAGTGGCAAAGCCTGAGACATCGATGCCGAGCTTCTTCATGAAGCGGTCGGCGCCGACCGCGACCGCGCGGCTGTCGGCGGTGGCGCGGACGCCGTAGCCGGGCACCGCCTCGAAATCGGCGACCACGGCCGAGCCGAGGCCGTCCGCCTTCGCGGCGGCGACGAGGGCGGCGCCGATCGGATGCTCGGAACGGCCCTCGACGGCGGCGACGAGGCGCAGGATCTCGTCGCGCTTCGAGGGGTTAACAGCGACCAGATCCGTTAACTCAGGACGCCCTTCTGTTAACGTTCCGGTCTTGTCGAAGGCGACGATGGTCGCATCGCGCAACGTCTGCAGCGCGTCGCCCTTGCGGAACAGCACGCCGAACTCGGCCGCCCGTCCTGTCGCCACCATGATCGAGGTCGGCGTGGCGAGGCCCATCGCGCACGGGCAGGCGATGATCAGCACGGCGACGGCGTTGACGAGCGCGAAGGAGAGGGCGGGGTCGGGGCCGTAGATCAGCCAGACGAGGAAGGTGGCGGCGGCCGCCAGCATCACCGCCGGCACGAACCAGGCGGTGACCTTGTCGACCATGGCCTGGATCGGCAGCTTGGCGCCCTGCGCGCTCTCGACCATGCGGATGATCTGGGCGAGCACCGTGTCGGCGCCGACCTTCTCGGCCCGGTAGGAGAAGCTGCCGGTCTTGTTGATGGTACCGCCGACGACCGCCGCGCCGACGCCCTTCTCGACGGGGACGGGCTCGCCGGTGATCATCGCCTCGTCGACGAAGGAGGCGCCCTCGGTGACGATGCCGTCGACGGCGATCTGCTCGCCCGGGCGGACGACGAGGATGTCGCCGACCTTGACCGCGTCGAGCTCGACCTCGACCGGCTGGCCGTCGCGGATGAGCCGCGCGGTCTTCGGGCGCAGCTTGACCAGCTTGCGGATCGCAGCACCCGTCCGGCCCTTGGCGCGGGCTTCCAGCATGCGGCCGAAGAGGACCAGCGTGACGATGACGGCGGCGGCCTCGAAATAGACGTAGCCGGTGCCGGCCGGCAGCCAGCCGGGCAGGAAGGTCGCCACCGTCGAATAGAGATAGGCCGCGCCGGCGCCGATCGCGACCAGCGCGTTCATGTCGGGGGCGAGGCGGAAGAGGGCGGGCAGCCCCTTGCGGAAGAAGACGAGGCCGGGCCCGAACAGCACCAGCGTCGTCAGCGCGAACTGCACGAGGTTGTTCCAGGGGCCGAGCGTCATCATCACCCAGTGATGCAGCGCCGGGATCAGGTGCGAGCCCATCTCGACGACGAAAATCGGCAGCGTCAGAACGCCCGCGACGATGAGCGAGCGGAGAAGCGCGCTCGCCTCGAGGTCGCGCTTTTCGGAGATGTCGTCGGGTTCGTCCGAGGCCTGGACGGCGCGGGCCTCGTAGCCGGCGCCGCGCACCGCCTGTTCCAGCGCGTCGGCCGAAACGACGCCGGCCGGCGCCCAGACGGTCGCCCGCTCGGTGGCGAGGTTGACGCTGGCGCTGGAGACGCCCGGCACCTTCTTCAGCGCCTTCTCCACCCGCGAGACGCAGGACGCGCAGGTCATTCCCTCGATGGTGAGATCAAGTTCGCGATCCGGCGTGAGGGTCTGCGGGGATGGCATGCTGGTCATCGAAAAAGCCCTTTGGGTGGCGTGATGACGATATAGCTAGACCTTCCCATTATTGGAAGGTCAAGGGCGTATTCGGGGCCTTGACCTTCCCATGGTGGGAAACTCCATATTCCACTCGACGGCCGGGGGGAAGGTGATCCCCCGGAATGCCAAGACGCTGAAGGAGCTTGATGAATGCTGACGTTGAAAGTGAAGGACATGTCCTGCGGCCACTGCGTCGCGACGGTCACGAAGACCGTGAAGGGCCTCGATCCCGCCGCCGAGGTAGGCACCGATCTCACCGCCCGGACGGTCCAGGTCGAGAGCACCGTCGACGCGGCCGCGATCGTCGCCGCCCTCGACGACGCCGGCTATCCGAGCGTCCGGATCTGAGGCGATCGACGGCGGAGGCCCGCTGGGGACGCCGCCGTCATCCCCGCGAAGGCGGGGATCCATGCAGCCGCGGCCCCGGGCGGCAAACCTCCCGATGCTTCGGCTGAATGGATCCCGGCTCGGAGGCCGGGATGACGGCGAGCGTGGGGCGGCGGGAGCGGCAGGCTTGCCCTTCACCTCTGCCTGAGGGAGAGGTCGGCGCGAAGCGCCGGGTGAGGGTTTAGGGAACCCTCAGAAAATGGCATCACGCAGCCGGAGCCTGACCGGCAAGGTCGTAAACCCTCACCCGCCGGCCTGCGGCCGTCGACCTCTCCCCATGGGAGAGGTGAAGGCTGGCTTCCTCCGGGAGAGGGGGCGCGGATCTCGCGCTGCCGATGTTCCGGAAAGACCATGCGGCGCCGCCACAACCTCCCCGTCATCCCCGCGAAGGCGGGGATCCATGCAGCCGCAGCCTCGGGCGGCTGAACCTCCCGATGCCTCGGCTGAATGGATCCCGGCTCGGAGGCCGGGATGACGGCGAGCGTGGGGCGGCGGGAGCGCCAGACTTGCCCTTCACCTCTCCCTCAGGGAGAGGTGAGGGCTGGCTTCCTCGGGGAGAGGTGAGGGGGCGCGGATCTCGCGCTGTCGATGTTCCGGAAAGACCATGCGGCGGCGCCACACGCTTCCCGTCATCCCCGCGAAGGCGGGGATCCATGCAGCCGCGCCCTCGGGCGGCAAACCTCCCGATGCTTCGGCTGAATGGATCCCGGCTCGGAGGCCGGGATGACGGCGAGCGTCGGGCGGCGGGAGCGCCAGGCCGGCTTCTTCAGGGGGCGCCGCTTCCCACCACCCGCGCCCGTTCCCGGCGGCGTCTTGCCAGCCAGTTGTCGACGCTCCAGCGGCCGGGGCCGGCGGCGGCGAAATAGAGGAAGACGAAGCAGAACAGGATCGCCTCGATGCCGCCGTTCAGAAGCGGGAAGAAGCCTGCCGGCAGGTGGATGACGAAATAGGCGATCGCCATCTCGCCCGACAGCAGGAAGGCGACCGGGCCGGTGAAGAGGCCGATCAAGAGCAGCGGCGCGCCGATCAGCTCGAACCAGCCGGCGATCCAGAAGATCGAGGAGGGCGGCAGGTTGGAGAGCATCTCCGAATAGGGGAAGCCCAGCAGCTTGGCGGTGCCGTACTGGAGATAGACCAGCGCGGTCACGATGCGCAGCAGCCCGAGTATTTCCCAGCGCCAGTTCCTGAGCACCGGCATGCGGCCGAGATTTCCTTCCATCACCGCCTCCTCCTCGTCGATGAACGCGCGCGCGGGGCCGGTCTCTCGCGAATTCCGCTTCCCCGCCGGAACGAAAACAGCCGCCATGCCTTGTTTATTCGAACGCTGCATGTGGCAAGGAGGACGTTCGATGGCCGTCAAGGAACTGCTGAAGTCGCTGGTGCCCGGTCATGCCGCGCGTAATGCTCGCAAGGAGCAGAATACTCGCCTCGACAAGGAATTGAAGGAATCGTTCCCGACGAGCGATCCGCCGGGCATGGTGCAGCCCGGCTCCGGCATTACCGGCGCCGAGGTGCGGCCGTCGCAATTGTCGCCGTCGCAGCTGGCGAAGGCCAAGGCGAAGAAGCCGCATTAGCTCTTCTTGGGCTCTCCCGGGCGCATTCCGCGCTCCATCTCGCCCCCGCAAGCCTCGCTTCGCGGGGGCTTTTCGTGCGCCGCTACGGCATGGCGAAGACGGGCTTCAGCGCATCGTAGGAGGCGCGGTAGCGCGCGTAGCCATTGTCATAGACGGTGCGGTTCTCCGGGTTCGGCTGCACCAGCGCGCCGCGCGTCGCGAGGCTCGAAATGCCGTTCCAGTCGGAAGCGAGGCCCGTGCCCATCGCCGCGACCCAGGCCGCGCCGACCGAGGAACCATAGGGATTGTCGAGCAACTGCACCGGCGCGCCGACGACATCGGCCATGATCTGCATCCAGACCCGGCTCTTGGTGCCGCCGTCGGAGGCGAAGAAGCGGCTCGGCGCATGGCCCATGTCGGCGAGCACGTCGACATGGTGGCGGAAGCCGTAGGCGATGCCCTCGAGCAGGGCGCGCCAGATATGGCCCCTGCCATGGCCGAGGCTGAGGCCGAGGAAGGTGCCGCGCGCCAGCGGATCGTGGATCGGCGTCTTCTCGCCGAGGAAATAGGGCAGGCAGAGCACGCCGTCGCTGCCGGCCTCGACCGCGCCCGCCAGCTTGTCGAGCGCGACATGCGGGCGTTCTTCGCCGTCCGTTGCGCCGATCAGCCCGGCCAGCCAGTTGAGCGCCGAGCCCGAGGCCGCCATGCAGCCATTCGGCGCGTAGAGGCCGGGGACGAGGTGATAGTCGAGATAGAGCCTGGCATCCGGCTTCGCCTTGTCGGCCGCCACGACGATGTCGCCGGCGCCGCCGAATTTCAGCAGGATGTCGCCCGGCGAGGCGATGCCGGCGGCGAGCGCCGAGGCGATGTGGTCGGCGGCGCCGCCGAAGACCGGCAGGCCCTCGGGCAGGCCGGTGGCGGCGGCGGCCTCGGCCGAGACGCGGCCCATTTCCTCATGCGTCACGGTGCGGTCCGGCACGGCGCTGCGGGGGATGCCGGCCAGCGCCACCAGGTCATCGGCGATGCGGTCGGTGGCGACGTCGGTGAAGCCCGCCTCCAGCGCCCAGTTCTGCTCGACGGCGCGGCGGCCGGTCAGGCGCCAGTTCACATAGTCGTAGGAGCCGAACACGGTGGCGATGCGACGGAAGACGTCCGGCTCGTGCTTCGCGATCCAGCGCAGTTTGGCGGCGACGAGCTGCTGGTTGACGCCGTTGCCGGTGCGCTTCAGGAACGCCGCCTCGTCGACCTCGCGCTTCAGCCCCTCGACCTCGGCGCCGCAGCGCCCGTCGCTCTGCTGGATGCTGGGGCGGAGCACGCCGCCCTCGGCGTCGAGCAGGACGACGGCCGGCAGCATGCCGGTGACGCAAATGCCGGCGAGCGATTCCGGCCCGTCCGGCAGGGCGGCGATCGTCTCGCGCAGCACGGCGCAGCTGTTCGCCCACCATTCCGCCGGATCTTCCTCGGCCCAGCCGGGACGCGGCGACGAGAGCGCCACCGGGCGCGATGCCATGTGCAGGATGTCGTCCGGCACGCGCACGGCGATGGCGATGGTCGAGGTCGTGCCGATATCGAGGCCGATAACAGTCGTCTTCCGGGCGGGCATCGAGAGGATCCAGTCTGTTGCAGGGCGTTCTTCGGAGGTCAGGCGACCGGCCAGTTCCTATTCGAGCTGGCGGTCATGGCCGGCCACCACGACTTCGATCTCGGCCGCGGCGAGCGCGCGGGCGAGATGGGGCGGCGGCGGCGCGTCGGTGACGAGGATGTCGGCGCCGGAGAGCTCGCAGACGCGCGCCAGCGAACGGTGATCGAATTTCGAGGAATCGCACAGGATGACGACCCGGTCGGCCCGCGCGATGAAGGCGCGCTTCACCTCGGTGTCCTCGACCGAATAGTCGAAGAAGCCGGCCTCGATCAGGCCGGAGACGCCGATGAACACCCGGTCGATGTTGTAGTTCTGTAATTCGCCGACGGCGCGCGAGCCGACAACCGATTGTTCGGGATTGCGCACTTCGCCGCCGAGCACATAGACCGGGCTCTTCGAGGCCGACAGCGTCATGGCGGCGCGCAGGCTGTTGGTGAAGACGCGCAGATCCGCGCGTTCGACCACGGCTTCCGCCAGCGTCAGGGTCGAGGTGCCGACATCGATGCCGATCGTCTCGCCGGGGCCGATCAGCGCGGCGGCGGCCATGGCGATCGCCGATTTCTCGCGGGCGTTGCGGTGGCGCCGGCTCTTGAAGGCCGGCTCGTCGACGTCGAAGATTTCGCGCGGATTGACCGTCGACGACACAGCGCCGCCATGGGTTCTGGCCAGAAGGCCGCGTTCCGACAGCACGACGAGATCGCGCCGGACCGTCATCTCGGAGATGCCGAGATCGCTGGCGAACTTCGATACCGACAGGAAGCCGTTGCCGGCGATGACGTCGAGGATCAACGACTGGCGGGCGCCGGCGGGCATGCGGGCGAAGTCGCGGCCGACCCACTCGGCGCGGGCCGCGTCCTCCGGGTCGAGCTCCGGCTCCGGCATCAGGTCGGCTGGCATGGCAGGTTCCCTTCAGATGCTTCGGCGGCCAAGGGTTTCGAACAATAGCGAACATTAAACGGCTGGATGGCGTTGTAAAGTGTTCGATTTTGCGATTTGCTTGGGACCTCAACCCACAGAGGACAGACAGATGGCCGGCATATTCGATCTCACTGGACGCAAGGCAATTGTCACGGGCGGATCGAAAGGGATCGGCGCCGCGATCGCGCGGGCGCTCGACAAGGCGGGCGCGACCGTCGCCATCGCCGATCTCGACGTGATGGCGGCGCAGTCCGTCGTCGCGGGACTGAAGAATGGCGGCTTCGCCGTCGAGGTCGACGTGACCAAGCGCGACTCGGTCGAGCGCGCGCTCGACAAGGCGACCGAGGGCATCGGCGGCTTCGACCTGCTCTGCGCCAATGCCGGCGTCTCGACGATGCGCCCCGCCGTCGACATCACCGACGAGGAATGGGACTTCAACTTCGACGTCAACGCGCGCGGCGTCTTCCTCGCCAACCAGATCGCCTGCCGGCGCTTCCTCGCCTCCGACACCAAGGGCGTGATCGTCAACACGGCTTCGCTCGCCGCCAAGGTCGGCGCGCCGCTGCTCGCGCACTACTCCGCCTCGAAGTTCGCCGTGTTCGGCTGGACGCAGGCGCTGGCGCGCGAGATGGCGCCGAAGGGCATCCGCGTCAACTGCGTCTGCCCGGGCTTCGTCAAGACCTCGATGCAGGAGCGCGAGGTGCTCTGGGAGGCGGAACTGCGCGGCATGACGCCGGAGGCGGTCCGCGCCGAATATGTCTCGCTGACCCCGCTCGGCCGCATCGAGGAGCCGGAGGACGTCGCCGACGTGGTGGTGTTCCTCGCCTCCGAGGCCGCCCGCTTCATGACCGGCCAGGGCATCAACGTCACCGGCGGCGTCCGCATGGACTGACGCCGGTTTTCCCGGTTCGCGCTCCTTCACGCGAACCGGGATTTCCTTCGTTCGAAGACGTCTGGGATCACCGCGACCGGCCGGCCGCGGTGAATTCCGTCACATAGGCGGCGAAGGCGATCAGCGGGATAGCGAGGCCCGCCACGAGCACGCCGTTCCAGCCGAAATTCTCGTAGAGCGGGCTGGCGATGGCCGAGCCGACGGCTCCGCCCATGAAGAAGATCGCCACATAGAGGCCGCTCAGCCGGCCGCGGATCGCCGGCGCCAGCATGTAGAGCACGCGCTGGCCGAACACCGTGTTTCCCTGCACGCAGAAATCGATGACGATCGCCGCGATCACCAGCGCCGCGATCGAGCCGATGGCGGCGAGGCCGGACAGCGCGAAGGCGGCGAAGGTGCCGAGGATCACCAGCCCGGTGCCGATCTGCACATAGCCGCGATCGGCGAGCCGCCCCGCCAGCGGCGCCGACAGCGCGCCCGCGGCGCCGGCGAGCGCGAACAGCGCGATCTCCGACTGCGACAGGTGGAACGGCGCGCCGGCGAGCTCCAGCGGCACGCTGGTCCAGAACAGGCTGAAGCAGGCGAACAGGCAGAACTGGTAGAGCCCGCGCCGGCGCAGCGCCGGCGTATCGCGCAGGATCGGCCAGAGCGAGCCGATCAGCGCGCCGTAGGAATAGCCCGAATGCGGCGTGCGGCGCGGCAGGAAGCGCGCGAGCAGCAGCGTCAGCGCCAGCATCAGCCCGGACGAGGCGATGAAGACGCCGCGCCAGCCGACGAGATCGGACAGGAAGCCGGCGAGCGGGCGGGCGAACATGATGCCGATCATCAGACCGCCCATGACGTTGCCGACGGTGCGGCCGCGCGTGGCGTCATCCGCCATGTGGGCCGCCATCGGCACCAGGATCTGCGCGACGCTGGCGCAGGCGCCGATGAACAGCACCGCGCCGAGGAAGGGCAGGGCGCGCGGCGCGATCGCCGCCAGAAGCAGCGCGAAGGCGGTGATCGCGACGGCCACCAGCACCAGCTTGCGGTTCTCGAGAATGTCGGCGAGCGGCACCAGCAGCACCAGGCCGAGGCCGTAGCCGAGCTGCGTCAGCGTCACGACGAGGCTGGCGAGCGCCGGCGACAGGCCGATATCCGGCCCGATCAGCGCGATCAGCGGCTGGGCGTAATAGAGGTTGGCGGCGATCGCGCCGCAGGCGGCCGCCATCAGGATGGTCAGGGGCGTCGTGATGGTCGGGGAGAGCGTGGCTTCGGCTGTGGGGCCGGAGCCGTTGGATTCGGGCAGTCGCATCAGGGTTCTCGCAGGCGGCGAAGACCGGCGGGAAATTCAGCCGGGCGCGAGACATGCCAGCTTTCGCCGGCCGATCCAATCCCCGCGGCCGTCGAGACCGATCACGATTGCGCTCGCGGCCTCAGTCACGCGGCATGAGCATACCTTTGCGCGCCACCAGCCGGCCGCGCTTGATCACCGTCCGGTCGAGCGGCGCGCCGGCCACCGCCTCGGGCAGGGTATCGGCCGCGAGCAGGACGAGATCGGCGCGCTTGCCGGGCGCGATGCCGTAATGCTCGATGCCGAGGACCGCGGCCGGGATTTCGGTGACCATGGCGAAGGCGTGCGCAAGGCTGGCGTCGGCGAGGAAATCCTGGCGATAGCCGACCAGCTGGGCCCGGCGCAGCAGGTCGCCGTCGCCATAGGGCGACCAGGCGTCGCGAATGTTGTCGGAGCCGGCGAACACGGTGACGCCAGCGGCGTTCAGCCGGCGGACCGGCGGCATGGCGACGGGGCCGGGGCCGTTGGTCATGATCGCGACGCGCGCGGCGGCGAGCGCCTCGGCGGTGCGGCCGAACTCGAAATCGTCGATCTGGCCGAGCGCGAAGGCGTGGCTGACGGCGACCTTGCCCTCGAGGCCGAGCGCGATGGTGCGGGCGGCGATCTGCCGGAGTTCGAAGGCGCCGAGGGGGCCCGGATCATGCAGATGGATGTCGAGGCCGACGCCATGCCGCTCGGCGATGGCGAAGATGGCGTCGAGATGGCCGGTGACGTCCTGGTCGATGCCGGCCGGATCGAGCCCGCCGACGAGATCGGCGCCCTCGCGGATGGCGACGTCGAGCAGTTCGGTGGTGCCGGGATCGGTGATCACGCCGCTCTGCGGAAAGGCGACGATCTGGATGTCGACCAGGTCCCAGTAGCGCTCCTTGAGGCGCAGCAGCGCATGCAGGCCGGCGAGGCCGACCTCGGTGTCGATGTCGACATGGCTGCGCAAACTGCCGGTGCCGAAGGCGGTGATCTGCTCGATCAGCCGGCCGCCGCGCTCCTCGATCGGCAGCGCCAGCGTGCGGCGCAGCGTCTTTTCCGCCTCGATGCGGAGCGCCACCGTATCGCCCGGCAGATGCGGGATGAAGGGCAGGCCGAGCAGCGTCTTGTCGAGATGGATGTGGCCCTCGACGAAGGAGGGCGCGACGATCCGGTCGGTGGCGTCGATGCGGTCGCAATCGTCCGGGCCCTGGCCGGCCGGCAAGACGGCGGCGATGGTCTCGCCGGCGATCACGATGTCGACGGTATGGCCCCCCGCCGTCCGGGCGCCGGCGACGACGAGGCTCGGCTGCATGTCTTCCGTCACTTAAAACTCCGTCAGTCCATCAGGCCCATGCGCCGCGCCGCGACGACTCGGTAGAGACGGTCACCATAGACCTTCTCTTCCTCGCGCGCCGAGAAGACGAGGCTGATGTCGTGCTCGTCCTCGGACTGCACGGCGGCCGCCGCGATCTCCGGCCAGCCCGGCGCCGGCAGATGGCGCCATGCGTCCAGCTGCTCGGCGCTCGGCAGTTCCGGAAAGCCGATCTTCGGCACCAGCGAGGCGATGATCTGCCAGAAATGGCGCTGCAGCGCCGGGCGGTCGGCCTCGGCGAGATGCGGCCCGATCAGGCGGATCCAGTGCGATCCCGTCAGCGCGTGCAGCGAGGAGAAATCCATCGTCGCCGCGAACAGCGCCAGCGACGTCTCGGCGAGGCGCCGGCCGGTATCGGGACCGATCTCCAGCCAGTCGACGACCGGGGCGAAGTCGGGCGCCGCGCCGGCGGCGCGGATGTTGTGCCAGAGCAGATCCGTCTCCGGCACGACATGGTGCATGTCGGGCAGGGCGCAGGCGCGGGCGAGCACCTCGCCGGGATCGTCGGTGATCGGGGCGGCGCCGGTCGAAGGCGGCATCGGCAGATAGGTCGCGGCCCAGTAGCCGAGCGCCGTGCCGGTTTCGGCCGGGTCCATCCGCATCAGCGCGTAGGCGGTGCGCATCATGCCGTGCATCGCGCTGGCGCCGATGCCGGGGATCAGCGTCGGCAGGTACGCCTGCACGGCCGTGTCGATGCCGAGCCGGCGCACTTCCGCCTCGAAGAAGGCGCGATAGTCATATTCGCGCGAGCGATCGCCGAGGGCGTCGGTCCAGCGTTCCCGCTCGATCGGGGCAACCGGCGGCGGTGTCGGCACCAGCCCGTTGGTCGTGCGGTAATTGTCGAAATACTGCCGGAGCCGCTCGTTCGACGCGCCGAGCCGTTCCAGCGCGACGATCATCATCGGCAAGTGGCTGGCGAGCAGGACGGGAAATTCGGCGCTGAAAAGCCGACCCTCGACCAGAAGCTCGTCGACCGTATCCGGTTCGGTCCGCGGTGCTAGGGCCATGACGTTCCTCCCCTATGTTGTTGTCGAACGTGCCGATCCGTCCCGGTCCGGTGACGGTCGCCGTTGAAGAAAAAATCCGGTCCCGGCCAGCCGGCGTCGGCGGCCCGGGCGAGCACCGAACATTATGCGCCGACTTTTCGTCCATGCTGCCGAAATTGCGCGCTCCCCAAGCCCCGAGCGCTCTGTCATCATGCCCGCAAGGCATCGGGCGTCGCGCAGATGTTCGGTCGAGAGTTTCAACTGTGCTGGTTTCGAACAATCGAACATGGTCGGATACATGGAATTAACATGCGATATCTTCGAGAGTGGCCGAGTTGCTCAATGCTAAGCCATCAATTTCTGTTTTTGTAGCATGAAATTTGTGCAACACGTGATGAAATGTAAATTATTGAGTGTCGCATTGTTTGGGATATACTCCAATTTGCGCATCTATCACAACGGAAGAGAGTCCTAACAATGATTACGACGTCTTTCTGGAAGCTCGGCGCGGCCAGCCTGGTCATGGCAGGGCTGGCCGGCGCCGCGACGGCGGCGGACAAGCCGCTCGCAGGCATAACGCTCACGCTCGCGTCGCAAAACGATCAGTACGCGCCTGTCATCGCCAAGCTCGCCCCCAAGTTCGAGGAAGCAACGGGCGCGAAGGTCAAGGTCGATATTCTCGACTACGGCTCGCTGCTGACCAAGACGCAGGCCGATTTCGTCGGTCACACCAAGAGCTATGACCTGGTGACGATGGATATCGTCTGGGCGGGGCAATATGCCGACAATAAATATACGGTCGACCTGACCGACTGGATCAAGCGCGACGCGGCGGAGATCCAGCTCGACGACATCTATCCGGCGATGCTGAAATATATCGGCCAGTATGACGGCAAGCAGGTCGCCTTCCCGTTCGCCGGCTACGCGGCCGTGCTCGCCTATCGCAAGGACCTGCTCGAGGCGGCCGGCCTGAAGGTCCCGGAAACCGCCGAGGACTTCGTCGCCGCGGCGGTCAAGCTGACCAACCCCGACAAGAAGACCTACGGCTTCGTCGCCAACGGCCAGAAGGGCCCGGCGGTGGCGCAGGACTGGCTGCAGTACAACGCCCAGCTCGGCGGCTCGGTGCTGGGCCCCGACGGCAAGCCGGCGATCAACTCCGAAGCCAACATCAACAGCCTGAAGATCTACAAGGAGCTGTTCGACAAGGCGGCCCCTCCGGGCGCGGTCGACTATGACTGGGGCGGCCGCGAGGAGAGCTTCCGCCAGGGCCTGGTCGCGATGATGGAGACGTGGTCGGTCGGCGCGCCGGGTTATTATGACCCGTCGATGTCGAAGATCGTCGATCATGTGGCGATCACCACGACGCCGGGCGCCAAGGGCCTGCCGGTCAAGTACGGCCTCGGCGGCTGGGGCATGGGCATCAACGCCGACATCGCACCCGCCCAGCAGGAAGCGGCCTGGCAGTTCATCAAGTGGCTGACCAGCCCCGAGGTCCAGAAGGAACTCAATCTGGAAGGCGCCGGCAGCTATATCCGCAAGTCGACGCTGGCCGATCCGGACCTGAACAAGAAGTTCCCCTACCTGCCGGTCCTCGCCAAGTCCTTCGAGAATGGCGATGGCGACTACCGCCCGCGGATTCCGCAGTATCCGGAAATCCAGGACCTGCTCGGCACGGCCGTGAACGCCGTTCTGGTCGGCGGCGTCGAGCCCAAGGCGGCGCTCGACGACGTCCAGGCCAAGGCCGAAAAGCTGTTCTGAGCCGAAAGGCCCGAACGTAGGAGACGGCACCGCTCTTCGCCCTCCCCCTCGCGGGGGAGGGTTCTGGAGAGGTGCGAGCACCGATGCCTGGAGGTTGGCATTGGGCCGGTGTCCAATTTTGGATACGATGGCCCGATCCCCTCCCTAGCCCTCCCGACAAGGGGAGGGGACAGACCGGTGACCCTGAGGGCACTCCGCCTGGACCCGAGGACACATTCTTGACCTCCACTTCTGCCGGTTCGATCGATCTTGCTTCACCCAGGGCGTCCGGCCTTCGCTTCACGGACCGACGCAAGCTCTTCCTCGTCGCGCTCGCCCTGCCGGCGATCGTCTACGTCGTGCTGGTGGCGGTCTGGCCGCTGGCGCAGGGCATCTGGTACTCGTTCTTCGACTACAATCTGCTGCGCGGCGGCGGCCGGCGGACCTTCGTCGGCCTCGACAACTATGTCGCGCTCTGGGCCGACGCGACGGCGCGCCGGGCGGTGATCAACACCTTCCTCTTCACCTTCGGCGCCGTGGCGCTCGAATTCGCCGTCGGGCTCGGTCTGGCGCTGCTGCTCTGGCGCGACGGCCGCTTCAACCGCATCTGCCTCGCCTTCCTGCTCATTCCCGTCACCATCACGCCGATCGTCGTCGGCCTGATCTTCCGCGCGCTGCTCGCCGTCGACTACGGCTTCCTCGGCTACTACCTGGCCGAATGGGGCATTTCTGGTCCGCGCGGCTTCCTCGCCAATCCGACGGCGGCGCTGCCGGTGATGATCCTGATCGACGTCTGGGAGTGGACGCCGCTGGTGGCGCTGATCCTGCTGGCGGGGTTGAAGTCGCTGCCGACCGATATTCTCGAGGCGGCGGCCGCCGACGGCGCCACGGCGCTGCAGCGCTTCCGCCTGGTCGTGCTGCCGCTGCTGCTGCCAACCGTGTTCCTGGCGCTGGTGCTGCGCGTCATGGACGCGTTCCGCGTCTTCGACATCATCTTCGTGACGACAGGCGGCGGTCCCGCCGACGCGACGACGTCGCTGATGGTCTACGGCGTCAAGCAGGGCCTCGAATTCTTCAACATCGGCTTTGCCTCGGCGATCGGCAATCTGACCATCCTCTGCATCGCGCTGATGTGCGCCTGCTTCACGCTCCTGATCCGCCGGGCCGATGTGAGGGCCAACGAGAGATGAAAGCCCGGACCCGCCAGATCGCCTTCGAGCGCACCGCCCTCATCGTCATCCTCGCCCTCTACCTGATGCCGGTGCTCTGGCTGGTGACGACGGCCTACAAGCCGCCGCGCGAGATCTTCTCGTCGCCGCCGGTGTTCGGCTTCTCGCCGACGCTGTTCAATTTCGAGCGCATCTTCGCGATGTTCGACGTCTGGGCGCTCCTGAAATCGAGCCTCATCATCAGCCTCGGCACCACGGTGCTGTCGCTGCTGCTCGGCGTTCCCGCCGGCTATGCGCTGGCGCGCTCCAAGTCGCGCTACGCGATCCTCGTCGCCTATTTCTTCCTGGCGATCCGCACCGTGCCGATCATCGCGACGCTGATCCCGTTCTACCTGATGATGCGGGACATCGGCCTGCTCGGGACGTGGTGGGCGGTCGTGATGATCAACACGACGCTGAACTGCGCCTTCGTCACCTGGATGATGTTCTCCTATTTCCGCGCCCTGCCGCGCGACATGGAGGAGGCGGCGCTGACGGACGGCTGCACGCTGTGGGGCTCGTTCTACCGCGTCGCCCTGCCGATGGTGGTGCCCGGCATCATCGCCAGCGCGCTGTTCTGCATCATGTTCTCGTGGAAC
This sequence comes from Kaistia sp. SLG-1, assembly GCF_059699055.1. Taxonomy (NCBI): domain Bacteria; kingdom Pseudomonadati; phylum Pseudomonadota; class Alphaproteobacteria; order Hyphomicrobiales; family Kaistiaceae; genus Kaistia; species Kaistia sp. SLG-1. The sequence goes on along the minus strand of NZ_AP048544.1, from coordinate 3,824,568 downwards.
GACTTCCTGACGCCGATGTTCCTGACCGGGCCGGACACCAAGCCGCTCTCGGTGGCGCTGCTCGCCGCCTTCGGCACCAAGGACATCACCTGGGGCACGCTCGGCGCGCTGGCGCATTTCTCCACCGTGCCGATCGTGCTGATGGCCCTGTTCCTGAACCGCTATTTCGTCCAGGGCCTGACCAAAGGCGTGCAATAGCGCGCGGGCCGGGCCTTCGTGTCTGGCCCGAAGTTCTCGCTCGAGCGCGTTGCCCCTCACCTCTCCCTGAGGGAGAGGTGAGGGGCGCGTCCCTGGATTTTGGGCGAGACACCAAGAAGGATCAGGGCGCAACGAGTGAACTCGACGTCGCGATCGCGGCCAGTAGGGCTGGCCGCCGCGGCGGAGTTCCATCGGCGCCCCCGTCCCCCGAAGGGAACGCCGATCCCGCTGCGCCCTTTCTGGTTCGCGTGTCAGGCGCGCTGCGGCCGCGCCGCCTGGACCGAGGCGCGTGCTTCGGCCGGCTGCTGGCTGGCGTGCAGGCTGCGGGTCTGCCGCTCTGCCCAGGCGAGCGTGATCATGAAGAAGGCGAAGGCGCTGATGATGGCGGCGAGGGCGAGGATGTTGAGTGCGGACATCGTTGGCTCCGTTGGCTGACGAAACCACTATCGATGTCGCGGCGCCTGGCCGCCTTGATCGAAATCAAGCCGGCTCAGAGCGTTTTCGAGCGAAGTGGGTACCGGTTCGCGTGAAGAAAACGCGACCCAACAAATGGTTAGAGCCTTTCGTCGTTTCCATGAAACGATGAAAGGCTCTAGCCGCCGCTCGCCGGATCAGTCGAGGATCGCCTGCTCGGTCTCGGCGTCGAACAGATGGATGCGCGCGGGATCGACGGTGAGGCAGATCCGGTCGCCCTTCTTGACCGCCAGCGTGCCGTCGATCACGGCGCGCAGCCGCGTGCGGGCGGATTGCAGTTCCTCGCCATCCTCCGAGACGCCGGCCGCGACCACGGCCGCGCCGTCGAGGTCGAGATGGACGAGGAGGTTGGCGCCGAGATCCTCGACGAAGGCGACCTTGCCGGCGAGCTTGCCCGGACCAGGCGTGGCGTCCGGCGCCGGATAGAGCGCCTCGGGGCGGATGCCGGCCATGATCCGGCGGCCGGCGGAGCGCGCAATCGCCGGGCGCGCCGCGAGCGCGGCGGCGTCGAGCGCGATCGAGAGCTCGCCGAGGCTGAGCGCATGGCCTTCTGCCGTAGCCACGATCGTGCCGCCGATCAGATTCATCGGCGGAGAGCCGATGAAGCCGGCGACGAACAGATTGGCCGGTGCATCGTAGAGGGTGCGGGGCGCGGCGAGCTGCTGCAGCACGCCCTTGTTCATGACGGCGACGCGGTCGCCCATCGTCATCGCCTCGACCTGGTCGTGCGTGACATAGACGGTGGTGACGCCGGTCATCTTCTGCAGATGCGCGATCTCGGCTCGCATCTGGCCGCGCAGCCGCGCGTCGAGATTGGAGAGCGGCTCGTCCATCAGGAAGGCCTTGGGCGAGCGCACCAGGGCGCGGCCCATGGCGACGCGCTGGCGCTGGCCGCCGGAGAGCCGGCCGGGCTTGCGGTCGAGCAGGTCGGAGAGCTCGAGCAGCTTCGCCGTCTCCTCGACCTTGGCGCGGATCGCCGCCTTGTCGGAGCCGCGTACCTTGAGGCCGAAGCCGATATTGTCGGCGACCGAGAGATGCGGATAGAGCGCGTAGGACTGGAACACCATGGCGATGTTGCGGTCGCGTGGCGACAGGTCGTTGGCAACGGCGCCGTCGATGACGAGGGCGCCGTCGGAGATTTCCTCGAGCCCGGCGATCATCCGGAGCGCCGTCGACTTGCCGCAGCCCGACGGCCCGACCAGCACGAGGAACTCGCCGTCCTCGATCTTGAGGTTCAGCGCGTCGACGGCGAGATGGCCGTCATCATAGCGTTTCGTCACCCGCTCAAAGGCGATCTCTGCCATAGCCGTTCCCTCGGTTATGGCCGCAGCGTGCCATGCGCGGGGAGCGCATGTCAAAGTCCTTTGATGCTGTAAATTCAATCATTTGCCCTAGGGGAGGCGATGTTCGCCGCCGGGCGTCAAGCCTTCCCGTTCTCGAACATGCGGACGACCTCGGCGAGCTCCGCCACCGTCTCCGCCGAGGTGACTTCGCGCAGCGAATCCGAGGCGAAACCGAGCGCCACCGCTTCCGGCGCCACGGTCTGGATGCCCGTCCGGCACGAGGCATGGATTTCTCGCGCACCCGTTTCGTGGAGGATCGCGGCGGCGTTGGCCGGGCGGACACCGGAGCCCGGCATGATCGAGATGCGATCGCCGGCCCGCTCGACCAGGCTCTTCAGCGCGTCGAGGCCGTCCAGCGCGCTGCGGGCGCCGCCGGAAGTGAGGATCCGCTCGAAGCCGAGCGAGATCGCCGTCTCCAGCGCGTCGCCCGTATCCGCCACCAGGTCGAAGGCGCGATGCAGCGTGGCGCCGAGATCACCGGCATGGCTCCGGAGCCGGAACAGCGCCTCGGCGTCGAGTTTTCCGCGCGGCTGCGAGGCACCCAGCACAACGCCGGCAAGACCCGCCGAGCGGACCGCGTCGATGTCGCGCCGCATCTGGTCGAGCTCCCCGGGCGAGAAGACGAAATCGCCCTCGCGCGGCCGGATCATCGCATAGGTCGGCACGCCGGCCTTCGCCGCGAGCCGCATCAGGCCGGGGGAGGGCGTCAGGCCGCCGATCGACAGCGCGCTGCAGAGCTCGATGCGATCGGCGCCGCCGCGAATGGCGGCCTCCAGCCCATCGGCGGTGTCGACACAGATTTCGAGCGGAAGGGTCGCGGTCATGGTCGCAGTATGGTCACGAGGCGCGTTCTTCCGCCAGCATCGCCGCGCCGATCAGGCCGCTGGCGCCGCGGGTGCGGCCGGGCACGACGAGCGGCTGGTCGTAGCGGCCGAGAACGCGCTCGCGCACCGCCTGGTCGATCCGCGCCAGCAGGGCGGCGTCGGAGGAGAGGCCGCCGCCGACCGGGATCACCGAGGGGCCGATCGTGTTGACGATCATCGAAAGCGGCCCGGCGATCAGCGCGACGAAGGTATCGATGCTGTGCGCCGCCTTCGCGTCGCCTGCGTGCCAGGCTGATGTGATGGCGTGGCTGGTCAGGGTTTGGCTGGTGAGCGCCGCGTGGATGCGTTCGAGCCCGCGCGCCGAGCCATAGCTGTCGAGGCAGCCGATCTGGCCGCAGCCGCAGCGCACGACCGGGATGCCGCGCGCCGCGACGGCCTCGGCGAGCAGCGGGCCGTGGCCCCATTCGCCGGTGACGCCATGGGCGCCGCGCACCATGCGGCCGCCGATCACCAGCCCGCCGCCGACGCCGGTGCCGAGAATGGCGCCGAAGACGATCGGCAGGCCCTTGCCGGCGCCGACCGTCGCTTCCGCGAGCGCGAAGCAATCGGCGTCGTTGCCGACGCGAACCGGCGCGCCAAGGAAGGCGGCGATCTCGTTTTCCAGATGGTGGCCGTTGACGACGGGAACGTTCGCCGCCTGTGCGATGCCGTTATCGGTCGTCCCGGCGATCGAGATGCCGATGCGCTCCGCGCCGCCCGCCGCTTCCAGCAACTGCCGGAGCGCCGCGACGAAATCGTGCCAGTTGGTATGCGGCGTCGGCAGGGTGGCGCGGTCGGTCACCGCGCCGTCGCGCGAGACACGGGCGAATTCGATCTTCGAGCCGCCGATGTCGAAGGCCGCGGTTCCCTGCGTCATGCTGGTTCGTCCATTCAGGCGAGCGGCGCGAAATGCTGCCGCTCACCGCCGATATAGACCGCGCCGATGTCGAGGTCGTCGGTCAGATGGACGAAATCGGCGCGGGCGCCCGGCGCGAGGCGGCCATGCGTCCGTTCGATGCCCATGAACTGGGCCGGATAGAGCGAGGCCATGCGCAGCGTCTCGTCGAGGCCGATCCCGACCACGCGGGTCATGAAGCGGATGGCGCCGATCATGTCGAGATCGGAGCCGGCCAGCGTGCCGTCGTCGAGCGTCAGCTTGCCGTTCTCGCGGGTGATGACGCGGCCGTTCAGCTCGAACTCGGTCATCGAGGTGCCGATCGTCGACATGGCGTCGGTGACGATGAAGATCCGGCCCGGCGCGCGCTTGGCGCGCAGCGCGTTGGCGATCGCGGCCGGATGGACGTGCAGGCCGTCCGGGATGATGCCGCACCACGAATCCGTGCTGTCGAGCGCCGCGCCGACGACGCCGGGATTGCGGTGGCCGAGCTGGCTCATGGCGTTGAAGAGATGTGTGACGCCGCGCGCGCCGGCATTGAAGGCGGCCATGACGGTTTCATAAGAGGCGTCGGAATGGCCGATGGCGACCTGCACGCCGGCTGCCGTCAGGCGGGCGATCTGCGCCGGCGGCACGGTCTCGGCCGCGACGGTGGTCAGCACATGATCGAGGCCGGTCGAGATCAGGCGTTCGAGGTCCGCCTCGTCCATCGGCCGGATGTAGCCGGGATTGTGCGCGCCCTTGCGGGCGACGGAGAGATGCGGCCCTTCGAGATGGATGCCGAGGCAGCCGGGCACGCCGGCGGCGATCGCGTCGCGCGTGGCTGCAATTGCCGCCTCGGTCACGGCGGGCGTGTCGGTGATCAGCGTCGGCAGCAGCGCCGTCGTGCCGTAGCGGGCATGCGCGGTGCAGATCGTCCGGATGCCGTCGACCGTCGCTGCGCTGTTGAGGAGCGCGCCGCCGCCTCCGTTCACCTGCACGTCGACGAAGCCGGGCGCCAGCAGCCCGGCGCCGAGATCGACGGTTGCCGCTCCCTCCGGCACGCCGCCGGGCCCGACGACACCCAGGATGGTATCGCCCTCGACGAGGACGGCGGCGTCGCGGTGGCGCGTGGCGCCGTCGAACAGGTCAGCGGCGAGATAGGCTGTCAGGTTCGGCATTTGGGGCTCATCCCTGGGATCGATTTGGCATTAGGCATGGCACGGCCGCCTGGGCCGCGCTTCGTTTTTCACCTCTCCCTCAGGGAGAGGTCGGCTCGAAGAGCCGGGTGAGGGTTTAGGAACCTATCGGGCGAGGCCGTAAACCCTCACCCGCCGGCCTTCGGCCGTCGACCTCTCCCTCAGGGAGAGGTGAAGATCGTGTTTCGCCCTCAGACCGTCTCGGTGACCTTGTTGAGGCCGCGCGGCTTGTCGGGGTTGTAGCCGCGCGCCACGGCCACCGTCTCGGCGAAGCGGTAGAAGGAGAGCGCGATCGAGATCGGGTCGGTCATGGCGTGGCCGGTCGGCGCGACGGGCAGGCGCGGTCCTGGAACGGTCGCGGCCGTCGCCGTGAACACCTTGGCGCCGCGCGCGTGCAGGGCCGAGACATTGGCGATCATGCTGGGCGCCGCCGCGTCGTCGGGAATGAAGGCGATCAGCGGGAAATTCTCGTCGACCAGCGAGACCGGGCCATGCTGCAGCTCGGCGCCGGAATAGGCCTCGGCATGCAGGATCGAGGTTTCCTTGAGCTTCAGCGCCGCTTCCTGCGCGATGGCGAAGCCGGGGCCGCGGCCGAGCGTATAGAGCGACGACGCGGCGACGACGGTGTCGCGCGCCTCGCTCCAGTCGCATTCGAGCGCAGCGTCGAGCTTGTCGGGCAGGGCGGCGATGGCGGCCTGCAGAGCCTTGTCCTGGCGCCATTCGGCGAGGATGGCGAGGCCGGCGACGACCGAGGTGATGTAGGACTTCGTCGAGGCGACGCTCTTCTCCGGGCCGGCGCGCAACGGCACGAAGATGTCGGCGAGGGAGGCGAGCGGCGCGTCCTCGACATTGACGAGGGCGATGCTGGCGGCGCCGCCCTGCTTGGCCGCTTCGACCATGGCGAGGAGATCCGGGCTCTTGCCGGACTGCGAGGTGGCGAGCACGGCGGCTCCCGGCAGGTGCAGCGGCGTCTTGTAGATCGAGGCGATCGAGGGCCCAAGCGAGGCGACCGGAACGCCGGTCAGGATCTCGCAGGCATATTTGAAGAAGGCGCTGGCATGGTCGGAGGAGCCGCGCGCGACGGTGACGATCACCTTCGGGTCGAGCGTGCGCAGCCGCGCGCCGGCCTCGGTGATGGCGTCGCGGGACTGGTCGAGCAGGCGGCGGACGGCGGCGGGGGCCTCGTCGACTTCGGCGCGCATCAGGGTGGTGGTCATGGTCTCAATCCTCCATTCCGACGTCAGCGCGGAGACGCTTCGGTCAGGTTCAATTCAGCAACGAAATCATAGGCGTCGCCGCGATAGAGCGAGCGCGTGAATTCGACGACGCGGCCATCGGCCAGATAGGAGATCCGCTCGATGGCAAGGGCTGCGGAGCCGGGCGCGATGCCGAGCAGGGCGGCGTCGGCGCTGCCGACATTCTCCGCGTTCAGGCGCTGCACGGCGCGCACCGGGCGCATGCCGACCGCGCCCAGCGCATCATAGAGCGAAACCTCGACGATTGCCGGTTCCGGCAGCATGCGGGCCGGCACCACGGCGCGTTCGATCGCCATCGGTTCATTGTCGGCGAGGCGAAGACGATGCAGGCGCGAGACGCGATCGGTCGGCGCAAGCCCGAGGATCATCGCCTCGGCCGAGGTCGGCATGCCGACCGAGCGCTCGATCCAGCTCGCCGTCGGCACCAGGCCGCGGCTGCGCATGTCCTCGGTGAACGAGGTCAGGCGCGACAGGGGCTGTTCGACGCGGCCGCTGCTCCTGGACACGAAGGTGCCGGAGCCGTGGCGCTGGCGCAGAACGCCCTCGGCGACGAGGCCCTGGATCGCCTTGCGCACGGTGACGCGCGACACGCCGAGCGAGGCGGCCATCTCGCGCTCGGCCGGAAGCGCTGCGTTCGGCAGCAGCTGGCCGTTGCTGATCGCGCCGCGGATCAGGGTCTGCAGGCGGATGTAGAGCGGGCCCCCTTCCTCGTCCGCCAGACGTTCCGGCGCCAGAAAAAGGTCGGTCATGGCGCGGCCTCGACCGGCAGCAGGGTTGCCGCGAGCGCCAGCGCGCCGTCGAGCGGATCGCCGGCGGGCGGGACGATATAGGCCGCGATCTCGGGGCTAAGCCGCTCCTGGTAGAGCGGGGCGAGGCCGCCGAGCAGGCTGATCCGCTTGGCGCCGAGCTCGACGAGCCGGGCGAGCGAGGCCTCGATGTCGAGCGTCGCTTCGGCAAGAATCGCCTCGGCCAGGGCGTCGCCAGCCGCCGCATGCTCGAAGACGAGCGGGGCGAAGCTGCCATAGTCGCGCGGCAGCGCCGTCTTGCAGAAGCTCACCATGAGGTCCGGCTTGTCGTCGAACCGCGCCATCACCGTCTTCGAAAGCGGCGTGGCGGGCAGGATGCCGTCATGCGCCAGCACCGAGCGGCGCAGCGCCTGATGGCCGAGCCACGCGCCGCTGCCCTGGTCGCCGAGATGGAAGCCCCAGCCGCCGACGGTGACGAAATCGCCGCCCGCCTGCACGACATACGCCGTGCCGGTGCCGAGGATGGCGATGGCGCCGTCGCCGTCCGGATGGGCGCCGCGACAGGCGATCCAGGCGTCCATCTCCAGCGCGATCCGCGCGAAGGGGAGGCCAGAGGCGAGGAAGCGCTCGGAGAGATCCGGGATGTTGGCGCCGGCAAGCCCGAGGCCGACCAGGCAGCGGTCGAGATCGGCGCTCGAAAGACCGCCGGCGACGAGCGCGCCCTCGACGGCGGCGATGATGTTGTCGCGCGCGTCGTTGATGCCGGCCAGGATGTTGGCGGTGCCGGTGATGCATTCGCCGATCAGCGCGCCGTCGGCAAAGCGGGCGCGCGCCCGGCAGCGGGTTCCGCCGCCATCGACACCGACGAGAAGGAAGGCGCGTCCGCGAGGCCGCAGCTCGCCCGGGTCGCGTGGGGTCGAGTCGCTTGGGATGTCGTCTTTCACCGCTGCCGCCTCATGGGGTGGCCGGGGTTATGTCCCCGGCGTCGTGTTGGCCAAAATAATACCAAACGAAATCCAATTGGGAAGAGAATAAGCAAACGGCGCTTCTCGGCGGCGGTTTAGGGCAGGTTTTTCGGGTCGATTTTTCTCGTAATCCCATGATTTACATAACGAACCAGCTATTTTTCCCCAGGCCTCGGTTTGTAATTTCGAGTGCCTGATTTAGGTGTCTGGACGGACTGGTATTTCGTTGGTATCGTCGATGGCAAGAAAGCAGGGAAGTTGCTCGATGTCGGAATCGTTCATCGACGCTGGGGCAGGAGGAGGCGGCGGTTGGTCCGGCGCGGCGGCGTACGCCGTCATCGCGGATGCGGCTGCCATCCATCTCATCTCGTCATCCGGCTCCGTCCGGGCGGACCATTTTGGCGCGCAGCGTCCTCGGATGGATCGCGCGGTGGTTGCGCAAACTCTGCTGGCTAGGGATCATGTCGTCGTCACGGCGGCGCTCCATGTTCGGGGCGGACCGTGCAGCGTGCGGCGCGCGCAGACGGCCGCACCGCTTGCGGCGAAGGCCGTCGGCGGGACCGCAGACAAGCAGAAGAGAGCCTGATCGTGACCAACGCCTCGCCTTCGACCGAAATCGCCGATCCGCGCTATCGCGGCCTCGACACCTGGAAGGACGAGGACGTGCTGGCGGCGCTGCAGGCTGGCCATGTGCGCGCCGTGGCCTCGATCGAGGCGGCGATCCCGATGCTGGCCAAGGCGGCGCGGCTCGCGGCGGAGAGGCTCGCCGACGGCGGCCGCCTGATCTATGTCGCCTCGGGTAGTCCGGCGCTGATCGCGCTCGGCGACGCGCTGGAGATCCCGCAGACCTACGGCGTCGCCGACGACCGGATCGTGACGATCCTCGCCGGCGGGCTCGACCTCGTGCACAATTTCTCCGGCCTGCAGGAAGACGATCCCGAGCAGGCGCGCATCGACGTCGCCCGTTTCGGCGTCGGCCCGCAGGATTGCGTCGTCGCGGTCTCGGCCAGCGGCTCGACGCCCTATACGGTCGAGGGCCTGCGCGCCGCGATCGCGGGCGGCGCCGCCAGCATCGCCATTGCCAGCAATCCGAACGCCCCGCTGTTCGAGGGCGCGGATGTCGCCATCCACCTCGATTCCGGCCCCGAAGTGATCGCGGGATCGACAAGGATGGGGGCGGGGACGGCGCAGAAGGCAGCCCTCAACATGCTGTCGACGCTGATCGCGATCCATCTCGGCCATGTCTATGACGGGCTGATGGTCAATGTCCGCGCCGACAACGGCAAGCTGCGCGCGCGGGCCGCGCGGATCATCGCGAACGTCGCCGGTGTCGACGAGGCGAGCGCCCGCGTGGCGCTCGAGGCGACGAACGGCGAGGTGAAGCCCGCCATCCTGATCGCGGCCGGGGCGGAGAACCCCGCCGCGGCGAACGAACTGCTCAACGAGAACAATGGGAACGTGCGTGCGGCCCTGGCGGCGATCGCCAGATCCGGCGTCCGGTAATGCCGATGCGGCCGCGGCGGTGCGGCTGTGCGGTTCAGAGAGGAGCCTGATATGAACACCATGAAGCGGATGATGCTGGCTACGGCCGTCGCCGCGCTCTCGGTCGGGGCGGCTGCCCCGGCATTCGCCGAGGACGTGACGCTGACCATCGAAAGCTGGCGCAACGACGACCTGCCGATCTGGCAGGAGAAGCTGATCCCGGCCTTCGAGGCCAAGCATCCGGGCATCAAGCTGAACTTCGCCCCGTCGGCCCCGACCGAGTATGACGCCGCACTCGGCGCCAAGCTCGACGCGGGCTCGGCCGGCGACGTCATCACCTGCCGTCCGTTCGACAAGTCGCTGGCGCTGTTCCAGAAGGGCCAGCTCGCCTCGCTCAACGACCTGCCGGGCATCGAGGGCTTCTCGTCGGTCGCCAAGTCCGCCTGGATCACCGACGACGGCAAGGACACGTTCTGCGTGCCGGTCGCCGCCGTCATCCACGGCTTCATCTACAACAAGGACGCCTTCGACAAGCTCGGCATCGCCGTGCCGCAGACCGAGGACGAGTTCTTCGCGGCGCTGGAGAAGATCAAGGCCGACGGCACCTACATCCCGCTCGCCATGGGCACGAAGGATCTCTGGGAAGCCGCGACCATGGGCTACCAGAACATCGGCCCGAACTACTGGAAGGGTGAAGAGGGCCGTCTCGCGCTGCTCTCCGGCAAGCAGAAGCTGACCGACCCGCAGTGGGTCGAGCCCTTCGCGACGCTCGCCAAGTGGGCGCCCTATCTCGGCGACGGCTTTGAGGCCCAGACCTATCCGGACAGCCAGAACCTGTTCACCCTCGGCCGCGCCGCCATCTACCCGGCCGGCTCGTGGGAGATCTCGGGCTTCAACCAGCAGGCCCAGTTCAAGATGGGCGCCTTCCCGCCGCCGGTGAAGAAGGCCGGTGACGAGTGCTACATCTCCGACCATACCGATCTCGCGATCGGCATGAACGCGAAGACGAAGCATCCGGAAGCGACGAAGCAGTTCCTCTCCTGGGTTGCCTCGCCCGAGTTCGCCGACATCTACGCCAACGCGCTGCCGGGCTTCTTCAGCCTGTCCTCGACGCCGGTGAAGATGCAGGACCCGCTCGCCGAGGAGTTCGTCTCCTGGCGTGAGAAGTGCAAGCCGACGATCCGCTCGACCTACCAGATCCTGTCGCGCGGCACGCCGAACCTCGAGAACGAGACCTGGACGGAATCGGCCAACGTGATCAACGGCACCGACACGCCGCAGGTCGCCGCCGAGAAGCTCCAGAAGGGCCTCGACGCCTGGTTCAAGCCGGCCGCGCAGTAAGCGTCTGACGCGAATGCCCCTCCCCCTTGCGGGGAGGGGGTGGGGAGGGGGTACCACCGTCGCCCTGGGGAATTTCCCGGCGATGCGACCGATCCTGCAGGACTGCGGCGGTACCCCCTCCCTGGCCCTCCCCACAAGGGGGAGGGAAACGGCCCATTCCGTGTCAGACTGCGCGCTCGCGCGGCCTGCAGGAATGACGGCCCGCCATTTCAATGAGGAAGACAGGCTCCGGATGACCTCGATCGATCTCCTTGCTTCGGATGCCGTGGCGAAGCGGCCGGTGCGCTGGCATATCGCCGTCTTTCTCGCGCCGGCCGTGCTGATCTACACCGCCGTGATGATCCTGCCGCTGATCGAGACGCTGCGGCTGTCGCTGTTCAACGTCGTCGACAACCAGTCGATCTTCGTCGGCTTCGACAACTTCAAGGTGCTGTTCGGCGATGTCCGCTGGTCGGCCTCGTTCTGGAATGCGCTCAAGAACAATCTCGTCTTCTTCCTGATCCACATGATCGTGCAGAACCCGATCGGCATCGCGCTCGCGGCGCTCTTGTCGCTGCCGGTACTCCGGCTGCGCGGCTTCTACCGCACGGCGATCTTCCTGCCGACGATCCTCTCCTTCGTCATCGTCGGCTTCATCTGGAAGCTGATCCTGTCGCCGATCTGGGGCGTCGCGCCGTACCTCATGGATCTGGTCTGGCTGAAGCCCTTCTTCGGGCCCTGGCTCGGCAAGCCCGGCAGCGCGCTGATCACCGTGTCGCTGGTCTCGGTCTGGCAGAACATCGGCATCCCGATGATGCTGATCTACGCGGCGCTGCTGTCGATCCCGGACGAGGTGATCGAGGCCGCCGAATGCGACGGCGTCACCGGCTGGGCCCAGTTCTTCAAGATCAAGCTGCCGCTGATCCTGCCGACCATCGGTATTGTCTCGATCCTGACCTTCGTCGGCAATTTCAACGCCTTCGACCTCGTCTACACCATGCAGGGCGCGCTCGCCGGTCCCGACGGATCGACCGACATCCTCGGCACCTTCCTCTACCGCACCTTCTTCGGCTTCCAGCTGCAGGTCGGCGACCGCTCGATGGGCGCGACGATCGCCACCGTGATGTTCCTGATCATCCTCGCCGGCGTCAGCCTCTATCTCTTCGTCATCCAGCGGCGCATCCGCCGCTACCAGTTCTGAGGCCGGCCATGTCGAAAGCGCGTTCCTCCTTCGCCCGCTCCGGCTTCGTGCACCTCGCCCTCGGCGGCTACACGCTGCTGGCGCTGTTCCCGATCTTTCTGGTCATCTCGAACTCGTTCAAGACCCGCGCCGGCATCTTCTCCGCGCCGCTGCAATTGCCCAGCCCGGCGACCTTCAGCTGGATCGGCTACCAGACGGTGCTGAAGCAGGGCGATTTCCTCGGCTATTTCCAGAACAGCCTGATCGTCACCGTCGTCTCGATCTTCCTGGTGCTGCTGTTCGGCGCCATGGCCGCCTTCGCGCTGTCGGAATACCGGTTTCGCGGCAATCTGCTGATGGGCCTCTATCTGGCGCTCGGCATCATGATCCCGATCCGCCTGGGCACGGTGGCGATCCTGCAGGGCATGGTGGCGACCGGCCTCGTCAATACGCTGACGGCGCTGATCCTCGTCTACACCGCGCAAGGCTTGCCGCTCGCCGTGTTCATCCTGTCGGAGTTCATGCGCAACGTCTCCGACGATCTGAAGAACGCCGGCCGCGTCGACGGGCTCTCCGAATACACGATCTTCTTCCGCCTGGTGCTGCCGCTGGTGCGGCCGGCCATGGCGACGGTCGCCGTCTTCACCATGATCCCGATCTGGAACGATCTCTGGTTCCCGCTGATCCTGGCGCCCAGCGAGGCGACCAAGACGGTGACGCTCGGCGCGCAGATGTTCATCGGCCAGTACGTCACCAACTGGAACGCGGTGCTCTCGACGCTGTCGCTGGCGATCCTGCCGGTGCTGGTCCTCTACCTGATCTTCTCGCGCCAGCTGATCCGCGGCATCACCGCCGGCGCGGTGAAGTGATTTTCGCGCCGGAGCCCGGCCCGTCCTCTCTGATCGCAGGTTGCTGATTCATGACTAGTCCCCTCCGCGTTTTCGTCGCCGGCCTCGGCCAGATGGGGCGCAGCCATGCGCTGGCCTATCATGCCAATCCGGGCTTCGAAATCGTCGGTATGTACAACCGCTCCGAGGTCGACCTGCCGGAGGAGCTCAAGGCCTATCCGCGCGTCGAGAGCTTCGAGGCCGGGCTGGCGCTGAAGCCGGACGTCGTCTCGGTCAATACCTACACCGACAGCCACGCGCCCTTCGCCATCGCCGCGATGGAAGCGGGAGCGCATGTCTTCGTCGAGAAGCCGCTCGCCGCCAACGCCGCCGACGCGCGTTCGGTGGTCGAGGCCGCCACGCGCACCGGCAAGAAGCTCGTCATCGGCTATATCCTGCGCCATCATCCGTCCTGGATCGGCTTCATCGCCAAGGCGCGCGAGCTCGGCCCGCCCTACGTCATGCGCATGAATCTGAACCAACAGTCCTCCGGGCCGAGCTGGCACATCCACAAGCAGCTGATGCAGACGACCTCGCCGCTGGTTGATTGCGGCGTCCACTATGTCGACGTCATGTGCCAGATCACCGACGCGAAGCCGGTCGAGGTGCGCGGCATGGGCGTGCGCCTCTCCGACGAGATCGCGCCGACCCAGGTCAATTACGGCCATCTGCAGGTGATCTTCGAGGACGGCTCGGTCGGCTGGTACGAGGCCGGCTGGGGTCCGATGATCTCGGAGACCGCCTTCTTCGTGAAGGACGTGATGAGCCCGAAGGGCGCCGTCTCGATCGTCATGGACGAAAACGCCAAGTCGGACGATGTCGACACGCATACCAAGACGGCGCGCATCCGCGTCCATCATTCGGAACTGAAGCCCGACGGCAGCTTCGCCAAGGCCGACAGCTGGTTCTCGACCGAGGACGAGCCGGGGCACCAGGCGCTCTGCGACCGCGAACAGGCCTATCTGCTGAAGGCGATCCGCGAGGACATCGACCTCTCGCGCCACATGCAGGACGCCATCACCTCGCTCGAAATCGCGCTCGCCGCCGAGACGAGCATGCGCGAGGGCAGGGTGGTGAAGCTTTGACCTCCCGTATCGATACAGTCTTCCTGGGCCAACGCTCAGCCAACGATCACGAAGGATAACGCCCGTGAGCGCACTGACCCTTCAGAACATCACCAAGCGGTTCGGCGCGACCGACGTCATCCGCGGCGTCGATCTTGACGTCACCGAGGGCGAGTTCGTCGTCTTCGTCGGCCCGTCCGGCTGCGGAAAGTCGACGCTGCTGCGGATCATCGCCGGCCTCGAGGACCAGACGTCCGGCCATGTGACGATCGCCGGCAAGACCGTCGACGTGACGCCGCCGGCGAAGCGCGGCATCGCCATGGTGTTCCAGTCCTACGCGCTCTACCCGCACCTGACGGTGAAGGGGAACATGGGGCTGGCGCTGAAGCAGGAAGGCGTCGAGAAAGGCGAGATCGAGCGTCGCATCGCGGCGGCGGCCAAGATGCTGCATCTGGAGACGTTGCTGGAGCGACGGCCGTCCGAGCTTTCCGGCGGCCAGCGCCAGCGCGTCGCCATCGGCCGCGCCATCGTGCGCCAGCCGAAGCTCTTCCTGTTCGACGAGCCGCTTTCGAACCTCGACGCGGCGCTTCGCGTCAACACGCGCATCGAGATCGCCAACCTGCACCGCGTGCTCGGCGCGACGATGATCTACGTCACGCACGACCAGGTCGAGGCGATGACGCTCGCCGACAAGATCGTCGTCTTGAGCGCCGGCAAGATCGAGCAGGTCGGCCGTCCGATCGACCTCTACAACAAGCCGGCCAACCTCTTCGTCGCCGGCTTCATCGGCTCGCCGAAGATGAACTTCTTGACCGGCGCTGCGGCGGAGAAGCTCGGCGCGACGACGATCGGCATCCGCCCGGAGCACATCCGCGTCGTGCCGGCCGGCGGCGAATGGTCGGGCAAGGTCAGTCATCTCGAAAAGCTCGGCTCGGACACCTTCGTCTATGTCGCCGTCGAGGGCGCCGACATGGTGACGGTCCGCATCGTCGGCCAGGCGGATTTCGAAGTCGGCTCGACGGTCGGCCTCGCCGCCGACGAGGCGCACATCCACCGCTTCGATCGGGACGGCAAGGCGATCTGAGACTGACGCCTGAACCCTCCCCTTGAGGGAGGGTCAAGACCGCCCCTGGCGGTCTTGGGGAGGGGGCTCTTCCTGCGCTGGGAGTTTCGGCTCTGGTTCCTCCCCCGTCATCCCGGACGCAGCGCAGCGGAGATCCGGGATCCATCGGGCCGACGCGCGTTGCCGGGCGTCTCGCACGGAGAGGTTTCGGCTGCATGGATCCCGGCTCGGAGGCCGGGATGACGGCGAGCGCGGGGAAGCCGCCGCGCCGAGTCCTGCTGGCAACGGTTCTTAACCGCCTCACCAACCCGCCCCTTGCACCCGACGGGCTGCCGATGCGAGTGTCGCGCCGCATTTGGACAGGCAGGCGACATGACCCAGAACATCATCATCATCGGCGGCGGCCATGCCGGCGCGCAGGCGGCGGCGAGCCTGCGTTCGGACGGGTTCGACGGCAAGGTCACGCTGGTCTCGGCCGAACGCGAGATTCCCTATCATCGGCCGCCGCTGTCCAAGGGTTTCATCAAGGCCGAGGGCGACGAGCTGCAGGAACTGCGCCCGGCCGCCTTCTACGAGAAGAACGCCGTCGACCTCGTGCTGGGCCGCGAAGTGACCGCCATCGACCGCGCCGCCGGGCTGGTCCGGCTCGGCGACGAATCGCTGCCCTATGACGGGCTGGTGCTGGCGACCGGCGCCCGCGTCCGCGTGCCGCCGGTTCCCGGCATCGATCTCGAAAACGTCTTCCTGCTGCGCACCGCCGAGGACGCGCGCCGGCTGAAGCAGCGCTTCGCGCTGGCCAAGGACGTCGTCGTGGTCGGCGGCGGCTTCATTGGCCTGGAGCTTGCCGCGACGGCGCGCCTGCTCGGCAAGACGGTGACCGTGCTCGAAGCCGCGCCGCGCCTGATGGGCCGCGTCGTCGCGCCGGCGATCTCGGAGTACTTCCTCGATCTGCACCGCGCCATGGGCACGACCATCCGGCTGGAGATGCCTGTGCACGGCATCATCGGCGAGAACGGCGTCGCCGTCGCGGTCGAGACGCTCTCGGGCGAGCGCATCCCGGCCGATACGGTGATCGTCGGCGTCGGCGTGGTGCCGAATGTCGAGCTCGCCGAGGCCGCCGGCCTGCATGTCGCGAACGGCATCGTCGTCGATGAGGCGATGCGCACCTCCGATCCGAAGATCGTCGCGGCGGGCGACGCCGTCTCGTTCCATCACTGGGCGCTCGGCCGGCCTGTCCGGCTCGAAAGCGTGCAGAACGCCGTCGACCAGGCGAAGACGGCGGTGGCGACTTTGCTCGGCAAGGCCGAGCCCTACCGTGCCGTGCCGTGGTTCTGGTCTGACCAGGGCGACGCCAAGCTGCAGATGGTCGGCCTCTCCAACGACGCGGATTCGAGCGTGCTGCGCGGACGGCCGGAGGATGGCTCGTTCTCAGTGTTCCACTACCAGGGCGACCGGCTGGTCGCGATCGACTCGGTCAACCGCGCGGCGGACCACATGCTCGGCCGCCGTATGCTTGGCTCCGGCTTCCAGCTCGACAAGGCCGTGGCGGCCGACGAGAGCGCCGATCTGAAGAAGCTGGTGCTGCAGGCTGGCTGAAGGCCGGGTTTTTCGGAAGGCGCGGCGGCCTGACGCTGCGTCGCTTCCATGCTAGGTTTTGCGTCTTGGGTGGCAAGGTTCCGACGCAATATTCCGATGCATGGGGTCGAGCATGTCCGAAGCGCGCGTTACCGACGAGACCGTGAAACCGGCGCCGAAGGCGCTGCCGCGCGGGCCCACCGAGGGCCCGCTGACGCCGGAGGAATTGCAGCTTTCGGCGCGCAATCATTCGATGCCGCTCGAGGCGCTGCGCTACGACATCACGCCGCTCGGCCTGCATTATCTGCTGATCCATTTCGATATCCCGATGATCGAGGCCGCGCATTGGCGGCTCACCATCGGCGGTCATGTCGATCGCCCGCTTGAGCTGACGCTGGACGACATCCGCGCCCGGCCGAGCGTGACGCTGCCGGTGACGCTCGAATGCGCCGGTAACGGCCGCTCGCGGCTTTTCCCGCGCCCCGTCAGCCAGCCCTGGGTGACGGAGGCGGTCGGCACGGGGCTGTGGACCGGGACGCCGCTCGCCGGACTTCTCGCGGAGGCGGGCGTCGCGGAAAACGCGGTCGAGATCGTCTTCACCGGCGCCGACCACGGCCTGGAGAAGGGGCATGAGCTCGACTATGCCCGCAGCCTCACGGTCGTCGAAGCGGAGCGGCCGGAAATCCTGCTCGCCTACGCGATGAACGGCCAGCCGCTGCTGCCGCAGCACGGCTTCCCGCTGCGGCTGATCGTGCCGGGCTGGTACGGCATGGCGAGCGTCAAATGGCTGACCCGGATCGAGGCCGTCACCGAGCCGTTCAAGGGCTACTATCAGGCGTCCAACTACCACTATCGCAGCGGCCCCGACGATCCCGGCGAGCCGGTCCGGCGCATCCGGCCGCGCGCCCTGATGGTGCCGCCGGGCTTCCCTGATTTTCTGACGCGCAAGCGGACCGTCGCGGCCGGACCGTGCCGGATCGAGGGGCGGGCCTGGTCGGGTCAGGCGCCGGTCGAGCGCGTCGTGCTCGGCATTGACGGCCGCTGGCTGGAGGCGGTGCTGGATCCGGCCCCCGGGCCGTTCGCCTGGCGGCGCTGGAGCTGCGTCTGGGAGGCGGAGCCCGGCGAGCACCTGCTCTCCTGCCGCGCCACCGACGCGAGCGGCCAGTCGCAGCCGCTCGAGCAGAACTGGAACTGGATCGGCGTCGGCAACAACATGGTGCAGGCGGTGCCGGTCACGGTGCGCTGAGGGGCGCCTTTTTTCTTGAACCTCCCCCTTGAGGGGAGGTCGAAAACGCCGTTCGCGTTTTCGGGAGGGGGCTTTCCTGTGGCTTGCGATCGTTCCGCCGAAGAACCCCTCCCCAAGCCCGCCTTTGGCGGTCTTGACCCTCCCTCAAGGGGAGGGTTCGGGCGATCGGGTGGGGGATCAGGAAACCCTCCGGATAGGGCTCAAAAAGACCCTCACCCCAACCCTCTCCCGCAAGCGGGAGAGGGAGATCGCCTGCGCTTGTTGCTGCGCTGAATGCTTCCCGAAGGGCGCAGGCCGAAACCCTCGCCCGCTTGCGGGAGAGGGTAGGGTGAGGGGCTTGCTTGGCTTCCCGTCATTGCGCCGAGGCGAGCGCCGGCAGTGGCGTGTCGGCGGTATCGATCTTGACCACCACCGACATGCCGGGGCGGAGGTTGGCCGCGGCGGCCTGGCCCTCGTCGATCTCGATGCGGAGCGGGATGCGCTGCGCCACCTTGGTGAAGTTGCCGGTGGCGTTGTCCGGCTTCAGCACGCTGAACTCGGAGCCGGCGGCGGGCGAGATCCGCTCGACGCGGCCGGTCAGTTTGGCGTCGCCGAGCGCGTCGACCGTGAAGCTGACCGGCAGGCCGACGCCGATATGGGTGAGCTGCGTCTCCTTGAAGTTGGCGACGACCCAGACCTTCGCAGGCGTGATCGAGGTCAGCTGCGTGCCGGCGGCGGCATATTGACCGACATGGGCCGCGACCTCGCCGAGCCGACCGTCGACCGGCGCGACGATGCGGGTGTTGTCGAGGTTGATTTCGGCGAGCTTCACCGAGGCTTCGGCGCTCGCGACGGCCGCTTCGAGCGAGCTCTTGCCGGCGTCGACCAGGGCGACATTCTGCTCGGCGATCTTCACCGAGGCTTCCGCCTGCGCGACGGTCGACTGCGCCTGCAGCAGGGCGACGCGGGTCTGGTCGCCCGAGGATTGCGTGGAGAAGCCGCGATCGACCAGCGTGCCGGTGCGCTTGTCGTCGAGCTCGGCCTTTTCCAGGCCGGCCTGGGCGCTCTGCAGCTGCGCCTTGGCGAGGTCGAGGCTCGCCTGCTTGGCGAGGCGGTTCTCGGCGAAGTTGGAGAGGGCTGCCTGCTGCTGTTGCAGGGTGGCCTGCGCCTGGGCGAGCTGCTGCTGGTAGATGCGGTCGTCGATCTGGACGAGCAGGTCGCCCTTCTTGACCGTCATGTAGTCCTGCACCGGCACGCCGACGACATAGCCGGCGATCTGCGGGCTGAGCAGCGTCACCTGGCCTTTGACATAGGCGTTGTTGGTGGTCTCGACCGACGAGCGGAAGGGCGGCAGCTGCCATGCATAGAGCACGATCAGCACGCCGAGTGCGCCGATGGCGAAGGCGATCAGGGTGATGCCGGATTTGAAGATCTGTTTGATCTGCATGATGACGTCTCGGGTGTCTTCTGTGTCAGGCCGTGGCGGCGCGCCGGGCCTGAACGCGGGAATAGGTGGTGTGGAGCGCCAGCAGGACGATCCCGGCGAGCGCGGTGTAGAAGATCAGCAGGAACAGGTCCTGATAGGCGAGGACGTTGGCTTCCTGGGTCGCCATCCTGCCGAGCAGGACGACGCCTTCGGCGTTCTGCAATGCCGGATCGGTCAGCGTCCTCGAATAGGCGGCGCCGTAGGTCCGGATCCGCTGGACGACCAGCGGATCGAGCAGGGTCAAATGATCGGCGATGACGCTCGAATGGAACTTTTCGCGCACGGTCTGGAAGGTGCCGAGGACGGCGGAGGAGAGGATGCCGCCCATGCTCTGCGTGCCGAGGAAGACGACGAGGAAGCTCAGGATGAAGACCGGGCCGCCGGCGATCGCCTTCGAGAAGCCGGCCATCAGCGCCGGCGGCAGGAACAGCGCGCCGGCGAAGGCGATCATCGCCTGGCTGACATAGAACTGCTCCGGCCGGGTCTGGCTGGTGACGTGCGAATCCATCCAGGCGCCGGTGGCGATCATCATCAGCGCGATCAGATGCAGCGCCGGGGCGTTTTCCTTGGTCATCACCATGGCGGTGAGGATGTAGCCGGCAAGGGTGGCGAACAGGATCACCGTGAACAGCGGGATGAGCTGGTCGTTCTGCAGGCCGAGCATGTTGAAGAAGCCGACGGCGCCCACCGTCTGCTCGGAAAGCAGGAAGCGGAACAAGAGCAGCGAGCCGGTGATCGTCAGCATGTCGAAGGACGACAGCCAGCGCAGATTGATGATCGGATGCGCGCGGTGCAGTTCGATCATGACGAGCGTCGTGATCGCGGCGATGCCGGTCGCCCCGAGCCAGCCGATCCAGGGCGCGTCCAGCCACCAGTAGAGCCGGCCGACCGAGAGGATGATGGCGATCGAGCCGAAGCCGAGCGCGATCAGCGGGAAGCTGATGAAATCCTCGCGATCGAAGATCTTGACGCGCGGCGGATGGGTGATCGGCAGGATGAAGATGACGGCGAGGCTCATCATCGCGAGGCCCGCCTCGATCAGATAGAGGCCGTGCCAGTCGCCGATCTGCAAGAGTTCCGGCGAGATCACGCGGGCGAGCGGGGTGGCGAGCTGGCCGCCGAGCACGCCGAAGGCGATGCCGATCGTCAGCTTGCGGGCCGGCGGCAGCCATTCGAGCATGTAGTAGAAGGCGAGCGTCGAGAGCGGCGCGGCGGCGATGCCCATCACGGCGCGCACCGCGATGGCCGAGCGCAGGTCGTCGGTGAAGAGATGCGCGATCGTCACCAGCGCATAGATGATCAGGCCGATCTCGGCGAAGCGGCGCAGGCCGAACTGGGTGCGGACCTTGTAGAGGAAGAGCGTGCCGGTGATGTTGGTCGCCATATAGGCGGCCGCCAGCCAGTTGATCTCGATCTGGGTCGCGTGCAGCGGGCCCTGCAATCCCGTCAGATTGGCGGTGATCAGGTTCAGGCCGAGGCCCTGCGTCAGGCCGAGCAGGATCGACGCGCTCGCATAGACGGCGGCGCGCATCGGCGGCATCGGCACGAAGGCAGGGGGCGCGGCGGGCGCGGGCGTGGGCGCGATATTGACGGGGGCCGGCGCCGGGACAGGCGCCGCCGGCGCCAGGGCGCCGGGTTCTCTCGCCAGGGCGACGGCGGTGCTCATGATTGCGAGGCCTGTTCCGCGCGCTCGACCGCGAGGCGGCTCAGATTGTCGGACAGCGTCTGCAGGACGCGCTCGGTCACCTCGAGGTCGGCCGGATCGATGCCCGCGAGCAGCGTGTCGCTCAGCGTGTCGGTCATCCGCGACACGCGCTCGCCGATGGCGCGGCCCTCGTCCGTCAGCACGATGGACTTGGCGCGGCGATCGCCCGGTAGCGGCTGGCGGGAGACGTGGTTGGACTGCTCCAGCCCGTCGAGCAGCCGGACCACGGTCGGGTGCTCGACCTCGAGGACGTCGGAAAGCTCCGACTGGGTGACGGTGTGTTCGGCCCGGACGAGATGCAGCATCAGGCGGCCGCGCGCCAGCGTGAGGTCGAGCTGCTTGAGCTCGGCGTCGAAGCATGTGCGCACAGCGCGACTGGCCTGGGTCAGGCGTCCCAGAAACGTCTTGGGGCGGTTCTCATGCTTAACCATATCAATCGTTCCATACAATGTACGTGCATACATATATGGTGGATACACATGTTGTCGAGACCCGATTGCGGAAATTGTGGGGACCCGGCTGTGATGGTCGTCACACCGCGCCGGTTCGGCGGTTGACAGGAGGGGGCGCGTTGCCGGCATTTCGCCCCGGTCAAACTATCGGCGGAATTGTCGCCCAGTTTGATTCTCGCCATTCTGGATCGTCGACGGACGGAAAAAGCGCATTGAGTGAAAAGTTGTATTTTGACGCGACCCAGCCTTTGCGCTGGGGGGCCCATCCCCCAGTGGGCATTCCACGCGTCGAAAGCGCCCTGATCCGGCAGGTTCTGCGTCGCAAGGACCTGAACGTCGTGTTCTATCGGGTCGATCGCGGCAAGTCGCGACTGCTGACGGGAACCGAGCTCCGCTATCTCGAGGCGCTGGTCGAGCGGCGCATCCCCTATATCGAAGGCGTCGGCTCGTCGTCGTACTGGAGCCGGATCAAGACCGTCTACCAGGTCGTGCGCGCCAGCGGCGGCTCGACGGGGCGGGAGCTCGACCGTGTCGCGGCCGGCTATCTGGCCAACCGCGCCGATCGGAAGGGGCTGCATTTCGAGCTGGCCAAGTTCGGCATCCGGATCGGCAAGCTCGGCTTCGGCATGCGCGCCGACCGGCGCGACCGCAGCTTCGATCCGCTCGCCGATCCGACGGTGAAGTGCTTTCTTTCCAATGTCGGCCTGCACGCGCTCGCCGCGCATCGGCAGGCGCAGGTCCAGGCCAACATCACGGCGATCCTGCACGACACGATCCCGCTCGACATGCCGCAGTTCGTCGACAAGGGACATGCGGCGTCCTTCGTGCGCGACTTCCAGTGGATGCGGAAATGGTGCCGGCAGCTGGTCTGCGTGTCGGAATATTCGGCGCGGACCACCCGCAAGGGCGTCGAGGCCGCGCCGGCCGACGCGCCTCGGCCGACGATCTCGGTCAACCGGCTCGGTTCGTTCCTGCGCGAGGGCATGGAGGGGCGTCCGGCGGAGCCGGTGGCCCAGCTCGTCGGCAGCAATTTCGCCGTCTATTGCTCGACCATCGAGATCCGCAAGAATCACATCACGCTGCTGCGCGTCTGGCAGCGCCTGATGCCGCTCCTCGGCGAGCGCATGCCGAAACTGGTTCTGTGTGGCCGCTGGGGCTGGATGGTCGAGGAGACCAAGCAGTATCTCGCCGATCATCCGGAACTGGCGGAGAAGGTCTGCTTCCTTTCCGGGATCAGCGATCCGCAGCTCGCCTGGCTCTATCAGAACGCGCGCTTCGGCGTGTTTCCCTCCGTCGCCGAAGGCTGGGGCCTGGGCGCTGCCGAATGCCTCGATTTCGGCCTGCCGGTGTTGGTCTCCGACGCCGATGCGCTTTCGGAGGCGACGCAGGGGCTGATGCCGGTCATTCCGGCCGCCGATCTCGAAGGCTGGGTCGCGGCGATCGAGCGGGCCGCGACGGACGACGCATGGCTGGCGGCGCTTCGAGCCGTCATCGCCGAGCGTTACCGCCCGATCTCGGAGCTGGAATTCGCTTCCGGCCTGCTGTCGCTCATGGGCGTGCCGCCGGTCTCGGCGGGCGAGAGCGTCCCCCTTGCTTCCGGGCTTCGCCGCAACGACGGCGAAGCGGCAGCAGTCTCGCCGGCGATCTAGAAAAAACTGCCGGGTGCGGGGCGCGGGGCTGAATATCCGTTCTCCCGCGCCTGTCCGGCGACGCGCCGCGTTGCCCCTTGGCGGCGCTTCGACTAGAAGAACGGCAACCTCATCCCTACATCCTGCCCTTTTGGCGAAGAGGGCCTTCGGAGCGAATTCATGGCGCGGCAGTTTATCTATTTCATGCAGGGTCTGACCAAGACCTATGTCGGCGGCAAGAAGGTGCTGGAGAACGTCCATCTCTCCTTCTATCCCGATGCCAAGATCGGCGTGCTCGGCCCGAACGGCTCGGGTAAGTCGACGCTGCTCAAGATCATGGCCGGCCTCGACAAGGACTTCACCGGCGAGGCCTGGGTGGCGCAGGGCGCGACCGTCGGCTACCTCGCCCAGGAGCCGAAGATCGATCCGACCAAGAACGTCTTCGAGAACGTCATGGAAGGCGTCGCCAAGAAGAAGGCGATCCTCGACCGCTACAACGAACTGATGATGAACTACTCCGACGAGACCGCGGAGGAGGGCGCCAAGCTCCAGGACATCATCGACAGCCAGAACCTCTGGGATCTGGAAAGCCAGGTCGAGATGGCCATGGACGCGCTGCGCTGCCCGCCCAGCGACGCCTCGGTCGAGAACCTCTCCGGTGGTGAGAAGCGCCGCATCGCGCTCTGCCGCCTGCTGCTCGAGCAGCCCGACCTGCTGCTCCTCGACGAGCCGACCAACCATCTCGATGCCGAATCGATCAACTGGCTCGAAGGGCATCTGCGCGACTATCCCGGCGCCATCCTGATCGTCACCCACGATCGCTACTTCCTCGACAACGTCACGGGCTGGATTCTCGAGCTCGATCGCGGCCGTTCGATCCCGTACGAAGGCAACTACTCCGCCTATCTGGAGAAGAAGGCCAAGCGTATGGAGCAGGAGGGTCGTGAGGACATGACCCACATGAAGGCGATCGAGCGCGAGCGCCAGTGGATCGCCCAGTCGCCGAAGGCCCGCCAGTCCAAGTCGAAGGCCCGTATCAAGGCCTATGACGAGCTGGTCGAGCGCGCCGAGGGCAAGACGCTGCAGACGGCGCAGATCGTCATTCCGGTCGGCGAGCGTCTTGGCGACAAGGTCATCGAGGTCGAGGGCCTGTCGAAGAGCTATGGCGACCGCCTGCTGATCGACAACCTCTCGTTCAAGCTGCCGCCGGGCGGCATCGTCGGCGTCATCGGCCCGAACGGCGCCGGCAAGTCGACCCTGTTCAAGATGATCACCGGCGAGGAGAAGCCGGATTCGGGCTCGATCTCGCTCGGCGATACGGTCCAGCTCGGCTACGTCAACCAGGGCCGCGACGATCTCGCTTCCAACAAGACCGTCTGGGAGGAAATCTCCGGCGGCGCCGAGGTGTTCTATCTCGGCAAGAAGGAAGTGAACACGCGCGCCTATGCCGGCGCCTTCAACTTCAAGGGTGGCGACCAGCAGCAGAAGGTCGGCACGCTTTCGGGCGGCCAGCGCAACCGCGTGCACCTCGCCAAGCTCCTGAAGGACGCCAACAACGTCATCCTCCTCGACGAACCGACCAACGACCTCGACACCGAGACGCTGGCGGCGCTGGAAGAGGCGCTGGAGGATTTCGCCGGCTGCGCCGTGATCATCAGCCACGATCGTATGTTCCTCGACCGGCTTGCGACGCACATCCTCGCCTTCGAGGGCGACAGCCATGTCGAGTGGTTCGAGGGCAACTTCGCCGACTACGAGGAAGACAAGAAGCGTCGCCTCGGCAACGACGCGATCCTGCCGCACCGGATCAAGTACAAGAAGCTGACGCGTTAAGGCGTATCGCTTTCAGGCTTGCGCGGGCGGACCGGCTTCCCTTTCATGGGGAAGCGGGTCCGCCCGTTTTATTTTTGGAGAGGTCCGGACGGGCCATGGAGGAGGCGGGCGTGGCGCAGAAGGTGATCGGGCTGATCGGTGGCTTGAGCTGGGAGAGCTCGGCCGAATATTACCGCATCCTCAACGAGGCGGTGCGGGCGCAGCTCGGCGGGCTCGCCTCGGCCCGCATCCTGATGTGGTCGTTCGACTTCGCCGAGATCGAGGCGCTGCAGGCGAGCGGGCGCTGGGACGCGGCGACGGAGCTCATGATCGACGCCGCGCGGCGGCTCGAGCGCGGCGGCGCCGATTTCGTCCTCATCTGTTCCAACACCATGCATCGGATGGCTGATGACGTGCAGGCGGCGATCGGCATCCCGCTCGTCCACATCGCCGATCCGACGGCGGAGCGGATCAAGGCGGCCGGCGTCACCCGCGTCGGCCTGCTCGGCACCGCCTTCACCATGGAGCAGGACTTTTACAAGGGCCGCCTCGCGCGCGAGCATGGTCTCGAGGTCCTCGTGCCGGAGGCGGAGGACCGCGCCGACGTGCATCGGATCATCTATGAGGAGCTGGTGCAGGGGCGCGTCGAGCCCGGTTCGCGCGATATCTACCGGGGCGTCATGGCGCGCCTCGTCGAGCGCGGGGCCGAGGCGATCATCTTGGGCTGCACCGAGATCATGCTGCTGGTCCGCCCCGAGGACAGCGCCGTGCCGCTCTACGACACGACCACCCTCCACGCCGAGGCGGCGGTGGAGCGGGCGCTCGGCGGCGCGTAGTCCGCTGCCGATGGCAGGCTGTCTGTCGGCTCCCGTCAGACCGTGTAGCTGATCGCGGCGTAGTAGGCCTGGCCGTAGCTCGCGATCAGGTTCGCCTTGTCGAGGCCGTTGATGATGCGGCGGGCCTGCACCCACTCCTCCTTCGGGCCGTCGAAATAGTCGGACAGGCGCTTGCCGGTGAACCAGCCGCCCATCATGCCGAGAAACAGAATCTTCTTGGCATAGACCGGATCCATCGCGTCATCGGGATGATCGACGAGGTCCGGATGGCCTATTTCGTCACCGGCCCTGATGTAGTTGTTTTTCCAGGTGAGCTGGACATAGCCTCGTCCGCAATATTTAACACCGTCACCCGGCGTCGTATTCCCGTTCTTTCTGGCTCTGGCGGGATAGTCGCCCGTGATGTCGTATTTCTGGCGGAAGTATTCCTTGCTGCCGCGCTCGTGGATCGGCTGCATGGAACGGTCGGTCTCGTGGTGCGTGGTTGCGAGGGCGTAGGCGAGCCAGCGATCGTCCTTGGCAGCATGCTGCGCCTCCCATTCGTCAAGCAGCGTGGTCAATCCCCCGACCTGACCCGGCCTTAGCCTTCCGTCGAACAGGGTCAGCCTGCATTGTCGGAAGAAGAAATCGCGATTGATCATGAGGTGCCCCTCATCTCGGCAAATCGCAGGGGTTGCAGATCACTCTACATTCCCAAAGGGAATGTTGTCATAAATCCTTTGGCAGGCGTGGGATCATCGCCATTGGCCATGGAGTCGGATTGACCAGGCTCCACCATCATCCTGAGGTGCTTCGCGTGAGCGAAGCCTCGAAGGAGGATTCAGCGGAACACTGTGGTTGCAGGCAAAGTCTGGCGAAATCCGCCCCGGGGCGTTCCCTGGACCCTCCTTTGAGGCCCGGCTTCGCCGGGCACCTCAGGATGATGGGCGAGTTCTGGAATGCAGATCGCGTGCAGATCTCGTCATTCAGACACTATGGGCCGGACATTCACGCCCGCAGGACGATCGAGCGGTCGACCTCGTCGCGCTCGGCCTAAGCAAGCGCCGCGTGGATGACGTGGCGGTCGTCGAATGGGTGGATCCCGGCTCCGTCAGGCGGCCGCCTGCGCCACGGCGAAGCTGTCCTCGAACATCCGGAATCGGCGGATCAGTCCGTCGGCCATGGTGAGATCGAAGGCGAATTCCGTCTCGATCAGCTTGCCGGTGCTCAGGACCCTGGATGCGAGAGAGCCGACGGCGATGGCGCGGTCGCCCGCGACGAGGATCTCGCTCAGCTCGAAGCGCTCGGAACCGATCAACGCGCGAATCTGGCGATAGAACTCGGCCGCGCCGGCCCGACCCTTCTTGCGGCCGATCCACGGCACCAGCGCGACGTCGCCGGCAATGTACCAGTCGACGTCCTCGCTGAAGAGCTCGGCGATCGTTTCCGGCGCCGCGCCGGATCCCGTCCTCCGGAACAGTTCCTCCACGAGTGCGCGCACGGCGTTGTCGTCCGCAGATCCATTCATTGTGTCGTCCTTTCCGGGCGCGGGCGGGTGTCCCTTTTCTCGAAGGGTGGGGGCGCCGCGGGCTATTGTGTAGTCAAAATTCAATAAATGCGTATTGGCGTTGCCGAAGGTGGTCAAGTGATTTATTGAATTATGACTACAGAAAGGTAGGCCATGGCATCCAGGGGGCGTCCACGCAGTTTCGATCGCCAGCAGGCGCTGGAGCGGGCGATGGATCTGTTCTGGTCCAAGGGTTACGAGGGCGCGCAGCTCACCGACCTGACGGCGGCCATGGGCATCGCCCCGCCCAGTTTCTATGCCGCCTTCGCGTCGAAGGAGGCCGCCTTCTGCGAGGCGGTGGATCTCTATATTTCGACGATTGGCGCGCCGCCCATGGCGGCGCTGGACGCGGAGGCCGACGTCCGGGAGGCGGTCCGCGCGATGCTGCGCGGCAGTATCCATGTCGCGCTGTCGACCAGGACGGGCGGATGTCTGCTCATTCTCGGTGTCGTCAATCACCTGCCCGAAAACCAGGCCGCCCGGGACCATCTTCTCGCGGCGCGTCGAACCACGCTCGATCTGATCCGGGCGCGGCTACAGCGCGGGCTCGCGGAGGGCGATCTGGCCCCCGGAACGGACATCGAGAGCCTGGCCGCTTATTGCCACGGGATCATGCAGGCCATCTCGTTTCAGGCACGCGATGGGGCAGGGCGCGCGGAACTGGAGGCGCTGGTCGAGCAATCGATGAAGGCGCTCGGCTGACGGGCGTACCAGGCACTTACGCTGGCAGGACGATCGAGCGGTCGACTTCGTCGCGCTCGGCCGAGGCAAGCGCCGCGTGGATGGCGTGGCGGTCGTCGAACTGGTGGATGCCGAGCCGGTGCTGGCGGCCGATGCCCTGTGGCCAGTGCGACGGGATCGGATCGCCCTTGGCCGTCGCCCAGCCGAAATCGACCAGCGTGATCTTGCCGTCGAGCACCATCAGGTTGTCGCACTTGATGTCGTTGTGGCAGCAGCCGGCCGAGGCCAGCGCGGCGAGGATCGCGTCGGCCTGGTCGCGCCAGTCGGCCGGCAGGTTGTAGCGCCGGGTCGGCTCGCCGACATAGTCCATGCGCAACAGGCCCGGCGTGTGGTCGATGAGCCGCGGCACCACGCCGGTCGGCGCCATGGCGGTCAGCCAGCGGATTTCCCGCTCCTCGATGCCGTGCTCGATGAAGCGGGCGAGCTTCTTGTGCACTTCGCGCCGGTTCAGGTCGATGCGGACCGTCGAGCTCGAATGCTGGTCGAAATGGATCTCGTAGAGGTTCGACGTCTCGGGATCGTGGAAATAGGCGATCTTGGCAGCGGCCGGACTGGCGGAGCAGCTGCCGGACTGGTCCTCAGCATCGTGGCGATGCAGCACCGTCCTGCCCGGCTCCACCGCGGCAAGATAATCGATCAGGACCGGCGGCAGGGCTTCGAGCTGCGATGCTTCGAGCTGCAAGGCTTCGATAGGCAAGGCTTGGATTCGATCGTTCATCGCAACGGTCGTACCAAGTTTCGCGGCAATGTCGATGAAATGGTTCAGGCCCGGGTAAAAATCATACAAGCGATGGCGGCAACCAATCGTTGCAGCGCTATGGGCTTTTGCGGACAGCAGCGGACGGACGGGCCGGCCCGCGCTCTGCGGCGCAGCGGGCCGGATCCGTCCGCCGCCCCACCGGCCCTGCCGGTTTGGCGCTGTGCCCGATCATCGTGCGGGCGGAAGTTTCGGCGAACGGCCCTGCCTGGGTCTTGGGGGGCAGGGGCAGGGCCGTTCGCCCTTCCTCGACCCCGAGGGGAAGAGGGTCTCGGATCCGTCGCGCACGAGCGCTTCGGAGAATGGTTTTGTTGGTCGTTCCATTGCCGGAACATCATCTTGGTTGCAGCGTCTCACGCACACCCGTCCCTGTCTGTGATGCGCGTCACAGCAAAGGCGGTCGCGCCGCCGCGCCGAAAGCCGCGTCGTCAGGGGCGCGTTCATGGACGTGCGTTCATGGAATTGTCCGCCGATGGGGCTAGGATGGGGCGACTCAGCTTCTATGTTCTGGTTGCGGAGCCGTGCAGGATGAACGTGTTGGAATGAGGCAGGGGGTGCAGATGAACCAGCTGGCGTGGTCGGCGAGCCAATATGTGAAGTTCGAGGACGAGCGCACGCGCCCCGCGCGCGATCTGCTGGCGCAGGTGCCGCTGGCCAGCGCCCAGTCGATCGTCGATCTCGGTTGCGGCCCCGGCAATTCCACCGAGCTTCTGGCCGAGCGCTATCCGGACGCCGAGATCCTCGGCGTCGATTCCGCGCCCGACATGCTGGATGCCGCCCGCGAGCGCCTGCCCGAGCGGCAGTTCCTCGAGGTCGATGTCGCCACCTGGGCGCCGCCCGAGCCGGTCGATCTCCTGTTCGCCAACGCGCTGTTCCAGTGGATCCCC
This sequence comes from Kaistia sp. SLG-1, assembly GCF_059699055.1. Lineage (NCBI taxonomy): Bacteria > Pseudomonadati > Pseudomonadota > Alphaproteobacteria > Hyphomicrobiales > Kaistiaceae > Kaistia > Kaistia sp. SLG-1. The sequence goes on along the minus strand of NZ_AP048544.1, from coordinate 3,795,004 downwards.
GACCACATCACCGTGTTGCGGCGCCTGATGGACAGCCTCCGCCCCGGTGGCGTGCTGGCCGTGCAGATGCCGGACAATCTCGGCGAGCCCACGCATATGCTGATGGAGGAGGTGGCGCATGCCGGCCCCTGGGCCAGCGCCTTCGCCAATCGCAGCAGCCGGCGGCAGCTGCTGCCGTCGCCGACGGAGTATTTCGACGCGCTCGGGCCGAAATCGGCGAAGCTCGAGGTCTGGCACACGATCTACAACCACCCGCTCGCCGACGCCTCGGCGATCGTCGAATGGGTCAAGGGCACCGGCCTCCGGCGCTATCTCGAGGTGGTCGAGCCGGATCTGCGCGAGGCGTTCCTCGAGGCCTATTCCGAGCGCGTCGCCGCGCTCTATCCGCCGCTCGCCGACGGCCGCGTGCTGCTGCGCTTCCCGCGCCTCTTCGCGGTCGCCGTCCGGGCCTAGAGCGTTTTCGAGCGAAGTGGATCCCGGTTCGCGTGAAGAAAACGCGACCAAACAAATAGCTAGCCGACGACGGGGCCGACGGACGATGGGCGGCAGCCCTTCGTCCGCGTCCCTACTTGACCGTGCAGACGCCGTTGGCGCCGTGCTTGCCGGTGTAGGAGACGTCAGGCGAGCCGTCCGGACGGATGGTCAGCGAGATCGTCACGCCGCCGCCCTTGGCCTCGAAGTAATTGTCGTTGAACTTCTTCAGCTTGGCTTCCTTGCCGTTGATGTAGATCGGGCCGCCCTCGTCGGCGTGGACCTCGATCTTCCCGGGGCAGGTGGCGTTGACGAGCGGGATGGCGGCTTGGGCCTGGCCGGCGAAGGCGAGCGTCAGGCTCGCGGCGGCAAGGAGGCTGTATTTCATCGCGATCTCCGGGGAGCGGTTGGCGGGAAGTGCCTACCGTAAGGGAGGCGCCGCTCGGCCGCTAGTGGATCGGCGCAAATGCAACCTCTCCGTTCCAGCCCTCCAGGCGGCTCAGCTCGCCGCCGGTTCCAGCCGGCGCGCCGGCAGGGGAGCCTTCGGGGCCTCGTCGGCGCCCGCCGCCGTCACCAGCAGGCGGCCGAGCGCCTCGAAATCGGCGCGGCGGGGCGAGGAGCGCCGCCAGACGAGGCCGATCTCGCGCTCCGGCTCCGGCGTGCTGAAGCGGGCAAGCGCGATGCGCTCGTCGCGCGCCTCGATCGCGACGCACATCTCCGGCAGCAGCGTCACGCCATAGCCGTTCGCTACCATCTGCATGATGGTCGAGAGGCTCGCCGCGCCGAAGCCGCTCATCTTCTCGGAACGCGGAATCCGGCAATAGGTCAGCGCCTGGTCGCGCAGGCAATGGCCTTCCTCCAGCAGCAGCAGCCGATCCGGCGGGATCTGGTCGGGACTGGCAAAGGCGGCGGTGTCGGCCGTCGCATCCGCCTTTGTCGCCAGCAGGAAGCGATCGACGAAGAGCGGCAGGCTCTCGAAGCCGGCGTCGCGCGCCGGCAGCGCCATCAGCACGACGTCGAGCTTGCCCTGCGCCAGTTCGTCGACGAGGGCGGCGGTCTGCGTCTCGCGGAGATGCAGCTCGAGCTTCGGATAGGTGCTCTGAACCAGCGGCAGCGCCTTCGGCAGCAGGTAGGGCGCGATCGAGGGGATGACGCCGAGCCGCAGCGGACCCGTCAGCGCGTCGCCGCCATGCAGCGCATAGTCGGTCAGGTCGCGGACCTCGCCGAGGATGCGGACGGCGCGGCGGGCGATCTCCTCACCCTTGGGCGTGATGGTGATCCGCCGGGACCCGCGCTCGATCAGCGCGACGCCGAGCGTCGCCTCCAGATCCTGGATCTGCTGCGAGAGCGCCGGCTGCGTCACGGCGCATTCATCCGCCGCCCGTCCGAAGTGCAAATGGCGCGTCACCGCCTCGAAATAACGCAGCTGCCGAAGGGTGATCACGGCTTTTTCCGCTTGGAATTGATCTGAATCATGGTCGATAAGTTATTCTTATCGTTGGTGGCAATCAATATGATTGGAACTGATCTAAACGCGTGGCATCTTAGCGCCATGTCGAAGGCGGCTCGGACGTCGCCGAAACGAACCTGGAGGGCGCCATGACTGACAAACTCACGACGACGGCCGGCGCGCCGATCGCGGATAACCAGAATTCCCTGACGGCCGGCGAGCGCGGTCCGGTTCTGCTGCAGGATTGGCAGCTGGTCGAGAAGCTCGCCCACCAGAATCGCGAGCGCATTCCCGAGCGCGTCGTCCACGCCAAGGGCTGGGGCGCCTATGGCACGCTGACCGTTACCGGCGACATCTCGCAATACACCAAGGCCAAGGCGCTGCAGCCGGGCGCCACGACGCCGATGATCGCCCGCTTCTCGACGGTCGCCGGCGAGCTCGGCGCGGCCGACGCCGAGCGCGACGTGCGCGGCTTCGCGCTCAAGTTCTACACGGAAGACGGCAATTGGGACCTCGTCGGCAACAACACGCCGGTGTTCTTCGTCCGCGATCCGCTGAAGTTCCCGGACTTCATCCATACGCAGAAGCGCCATCCGAAGACCAACCTGCGCTCGCCGACGGCGATGTGGGATTTCTGGTCGCTGTCGCCCGAGAGCCTGCACCAGGTCACCACCCTGTTCTCCGATCGCGGCCTGCCGACCTCGGTCCGCAAGATGAACGGCTACGGCTCGCACACCTATTCGTTCATCAACGCCGCGAACGAGCGCTTCTGGGTCAAGTTCCACTTCAAGACCCTGCAGGGCCATGAGCACTGGACCAACGCGGAAGCCGCTGATGTCGTCGGCAAGACCCGTGAATCGACGCAGGAAGACCTCTTCGGCGCGATCGAGCGGGGCGATTTCCCGAAGTGGAAGGTGCAGGTCCAGGTGATGCCGGAGACGGACGCCGAGAAGACCTGGTACAACCCGTTCGACCTGACCAAGGTGTGGCCGCACGGCGATTATCCGCCGATCGACGTCGGTATCCTCGAGCTGAATCGCAATCCGGAAAACTACTTCGCCGAGATCGAGCAGGTCGCCTTCTCGCCGTCGAACATCGTCCCGGGCATCGGCTTCTCGCCCGACAAGATGCTGCAGGCGCGCATCTTCTCCTATGCCGACGCGCACCGTTACCGCCTCGGTACGCATTACGAGGCGCTGCCGGTCAATGCGCCGAAGGTGCCGGTGCACAACTACCACAAGGACGGAGCCATGCGCTTCTTCCCGCCGGCGACCAACAACGACGCTTACTACGAGCCGAATTCGTTCAATGGCCCGAAGGAAACGCCGGCTGTCGCCGAGCCGCCGCTGAAGATCTCCGGCGATGCGGAACGCTACAATCACCGCGTCGGCAATGACGACTACAGGCAGCCGGGCGATCTGTTCCGCCTGTTCAATGCCGAGCAGAAGGACCGCCTGTTCAGCAACCTCGCCGCCGCTATGCAGGGCGTGCCGGTCGAGATCATCAATCGCCAGCTGGTGCACTTCTACCGCGCCGATCCGGAATACGGCATCGGCGTCGCCACCAAGCTCGGCCTGCCGACCGAAGGCCTCGCCGCCGCGGCGGAGTAGGCTTCGGCTGCTCAACGTGAATTATGAAAGGCGGCGCCCCAGGCGCCGCCTTTTTTCTTGTCCGTTTCCTTGTCCGGCCCGAACGCGCAAGCGGATGCCTTTCACGCCGCTCTGGCATCGGGCAGAGAGGGCCAACCTTCTGGCAGGATCTTCGCATGCAGCTCGACATCTCCGAACTCGTCGCCGCCTTTTCCGGATTTTCGCGTTGCCGCCGTCGTCGCGGAGGATCTAGTGATCCGTTCCGAACGCCCGGCCGAGCTCGCGGCGCTGATCGAGGCGCGCGAGGCGGAGACGCGCCGGCGTTGGGGCGGCACCGAACTTTCGGAGATACCGGGCGTCGCCGCCTGGCGCCGGGCCTATCGCGCCTTCGGCATCAAGAAGACAAGCTATCGCTCCTCGGTCGAGCGCCTCGTCAAGAACGGGCTGGCCGAGGGGCCGCTGCCCGTCATCAACAGCTTTGTCGATGCCTATAACGCCGTGTCCCTCACGCATGTGCTGCCGCTCGGCGCCGACGATCTCGACCGCGTCACCGGCGATCTCGCCTTCCGCTATGCGCGGCCGGGCGACAGCTTCCTCGACATGGCGGGCGGCGAGGACGGCGGCGCCGGGCCTGTGGAGGACCCGCCGAAGGAAGGCGAGGTGGTCTATGCCGATGCCTCGAAAGTGCTGTGCCGGCGCTGGAACTGGCGCCAGGACGGCCGCTCGCTGGTGACGCCGGAAAGCCGCCGCGCCATCGTCACGCTGCAGGCGAATGGCGAGGGCGATCTCGACGCGGCGATCGCCGATCTCCTGCAGCTGGTCCAGCGCTTCTCCGGCGGCGTCGCGCGCGTCGCGATCGCCGATCGGGACAGGCCGGTGGTCACGATCGCCGAGCGGAACGCGCCGGCGGTCACGATCGCCTGACAAGCCTCTTTACAGATATAAAGATATCTTTATATCTAGTCCAATCTCGGTGGTGGCGATGTCGCGCCGCGCGACGAGGCTGGAGCTTTCACCATGGCGGGCCAGGCGGCTCTTTCGACGGATGCGATCATCACGGCGCTGAAGGCGGCCGGCGAGGCGACGCGCTATCGGATCCTGGCGCTGCTCTCCGCCGGCGAGCTCTCCGTCAAGGATTTGACCGCCATCCTCGGCCAGTCGCAGCCGCGCATCTCGCGCCATCTGAAGCTTCTAACCGAGGCCGGGCTGATCGAGCGCCATCCGGAAGGCGCGTGGGTCTATTACCGGATTTCCGAATCGCCGGCCGAAAGGCGACTGGTGCAGGATCTGGTCGCGCTCGCGACGGCGGATGACAGCTCGCTCGCCCGCGATCGCGAATGGCTGGCCGGCGTCAAGCGCGAGCACGCCCAGCTGGCGGCCCGCTATTTCACCGAGAACGCGGCCGACTGGGACACCATCCGCTCGCTGCATGTGCCCGACGCCGCCGTCGAGGCCGCGATGCTGAAGATCATCGGCACCCGGCCGATCGGCTCGTTCCTCGATATCGGCACCGGCACCGGTCGGATGCTCGAACTGTTCGCGCCGATTTATCAGCGCGCGGTCGGCATCGACGCGTCGACGGCGATGCTCGCGGTGGCGCGCGCCAATCTCGACAAGGCCGGCATCGCGCATGCGCAGATCCGCCATGGCGACATCATGAAGCTGCCGATGCCGCGCGACAGTTTTGATCTCGTGGCCATCCACCAGGTGCTGCACTATCTCGACGATCCCGCGGTGGCGCTTGCCGAGGCCGCGCGCGTGCTGCGCCCGGATGGGCGGCTGCTGGTGGTCGATTTCGCACCGCACAGCCTCGAATTCCTGCGCGAGCGCCATGCGCATCGCCGGCTCGGCTTCTCGCATGAGACGATGCGCGGCTGGATCGACCAGGCGGGCCTCGTGCTCGAAGCGGCGACCGACCTGGCGGCGAAGTCGGCGGAAGAACAATTGACCGTAACGCTCTGGCTGGCGCGCGATCCGCGCTTCATCGTCGCCGGGGCAACCAAGGGGCTGGAGACCGCGTGATGCGTGAGACGATCGATCGGGCGAGCCGCAACGGGGCCGGGGCCTCCGGGCTCAAGGTGTCGTTCGAGTTCTTCCCGCCCAAGACGGAAGCGATGGAGCAGACCTTGTGGTCGTCGATCGAGCGGCTGGCGCCGCTCTCGCCGTCCTTCGTCTCGGTCACCTATGGCGCCGGCGGCTCGACCCGCGAGCGCACCCACGCCACCGTCTCGCGCATCCTGACCGAGACGGCGCTGAAGCCGGCGGCGCATCTGACCTGCGTCGGCGCCAGCAAGGCGGAGATCGACGCCGTCGTCGATGCTTATGCCGCGACGGGCGTGCGCCACATCGTCGGCCTGCGCGGCGACCCGGTCGAGGGCATCGGCGCCGTCTACCAGCCGCATCCGGAAGGCTATGCGCAGGCGTCCGATCTCGTCAGCGCCATCCGCACCCGTCACCCGGAGATCGAGGTGTCGGTCTCGGCCTATGCCGAGCGGCATCCGGAGAGCCGCGACTGGCAGACGGAGATCGACAATCTGAAGCGCAAGGTCGATGCCGGCGCGACGCGCGCCATCACCCAGTTCTTCTTCGACAACGACCTCTATTCGGCCTTCCTCGACCGCGTCGCCGCGGCGGGCATCGATATCCCGATCGTGCCGGGCATCGTGCCGGTGCAGAATTTCACCCAGACGGCGAAATTCGCCGAGAAGGCCGGCGCCAGCATTCCCGCCTGGTTCGCTGCCCGCTTTGACGGGCTGGAGGACGATGCGTCGACGCGGCAGCTGGTCGCGGCCGCCGTCTGCGCCGAACAGGTGCTCGACCTGGTCGACCGGGGCGTCAACGAGTTCCATTTCTACACGATGAACCGCGCCGACCTCGTCTACGCCATCTGCCACCTGCTCGGCATGCGGCCGGTGGCGGTGGAGGGGAGCGAAGTGAAGGTAGCTGTCGCTTAAGACTGCAAATTCTGGTCGGAACGACTATATTTATGGTCGGTTTGACCGGAGGGAGCGAAGCCGATGGCGTCATGGCAGGTGCAGGAGGCGAAGACGAAGCTGAGCGAGGTCATTGATCGCGCCATCAGCGAGGGACCGCAGACGATAACGCGCCATGGCAAGGCGCGCGCCGTCGTGGTCTCGATCGACGAATATGAGGCGCTGGCGAAGAAGCGGCGGAATTTCGTCGACTTCCTGCTGGATGGCCCGAGATTTGACATCGATGTCGAGCGGTCGAAGGAGCTTCCGCGAGATATCGATCTTGAGTGAGGCCGGGTTTCTGCTCGACACCAATGTCGTATCCGAGGCCAGGCGGCCTCGGCCGGATGGCAACGTATTGAGCTTTCTCGTTTCGATACGGGAGCGGCATGTCTGCCTGAGCGTGCTGACACTTGGAGAGTTGCGAAAGGGCGCCGAAGCGCGACGTCGGACGGATGTCCGCGCGGCGGATAGCTTGGACGAATGGATCGCGGAGATCGCGGAAGTCTATGCTGATCGGCTGCTTGTCGTTGATGAAGCGGTCGCCGATGTCTGGGGCAGGCTTAGCGCGATACGGCCGCGCCCGATCGTCGACACGCTGATCGCGGCGACGGCCTTGGCGCATGGAATGACTTTGGTGACGCGAAACGTCGCCGACATGAACGATACGGGCGTGGCGCTCATCAATCCCTGGGCGCCGACGCGAGAACAGGAATGAGGTGATGCCAATGCGCACGAACCAGGACAGGCGACTTGCCGATCTGAAGCGGGCCGCTTCCGAGCGCATCCTCGTGCTCGATGGCGCCATGGGCACGATGATCCAGCGGCTGAAGCTCTCCGAGGCCGATTTTCGCGGCGAGCGCTTCAAGGACTGGCACCGCGACCTGAAGGGCAACAACGACCTGCTCGTCATCACGAAGCCGGACGCGATCGAGGCGATCCACCGCCAGTATTTCGAGGCCGGCGCCGACATTGTCGAGACCAACACCTTCTCGTCGACGACGATCGCCCAGGCCGATTACGGCATGGAGGAACTCGCCTACGAGCTCAACCTCGAAGGCGCGCGGGTAGCCAAGCGCGCCGCCGACACGGTGGCCGCCGCGACCGGCCGGCCGCGCTTCGTCGCCGGCGCGATCGGGCCGACCAACCGCACCGCCTCGATCTCGCCCGACGTCAACAATCCCGGTTTTCGCGCGGTCACCTTCGACGAGCTCCGCGACGCCTATGCCGACGCCACGCGCGGCCTGATCGACGGCGGCGCCGATCTCATCCTGATCGAGACGATCTTCGACACGCTGAACGCCAAGGCGGCGGTCGCCGCCGTCGAGGACGTGTTCGACGAGAAGGGCGTCGTTCTGCCGGTGATGATCTCCGGCACGATCACCGATCTCTCCGGCCGCACCTTGTCCGGCCAGACGCCGACGGCGTTCTGGTATTCGCTGCGCCATGCGCGGCCGTTCTCGATCGGCCTGAACTGCGCCCTCGGCGCCAGCGAGATGCGCGCCCATATCGACGAGATTGCCCGCATCGCCGACACGCTGGTCTGCGCCTATCCGAATGCCGGTCTGCCGAACGAATTCGGCGAATATGACGAGAGCCCAGAGGCGATGGCCGTGCTGGTCGGCGAGTTCGCCAAGTCCGGCCTCGTCAATGTCGTCGGCGGCTGCTGCGGCACGACGCCGGACCATATCCAGGCGATCGCCGAGGCGATTCAAGGCGTTGCGCCGCGAGCCATCCCGGCCGTCACCCCCAAAATGCGCCTTTCCGGCCTCGAACCGTTTGAGCTCGCTTCATGACTAGCGCGACCGCCATCTTCGTCAATATCGGCGAGCGGACCAACGTCACCGGCTCCGCGAAGTTTCGCAAGCTGATCACGGCCGGCGATTATTCGGCGGCGCTCGACGTCGCGCGCGAGCAGGTCAACAACGGCGCGCAGGTCCTCGACGTCAACATGGACGAGGGCCTGCTCGATTCCGAAAACGCCATGGTCACCTTCCTGAACCTTTTGGCGGCGGAGCCCGACATCGCCCGGGTTCCGGTGATGATCGATTCATCGAAATGGTCGGTGATCGAGGCGGGCCTGAAATGCGTCCAGGGCAAGCCGATCGTCAATTCGATCTCCATGAAGGAGGGCGAGGACCAGTTCCGCGAGCACGCCAAGAAGCTCCGCCGTTATGGCGCGGCCGTGGTCGTGATGGCCTTCGACGAGAAGGGCCAGGCCGATACGTTCGAGCGCAAGACGGAGATCTGCGCGCGCGCTTACAAGATCCTCGTCGAGGAGATCGGCTATCCGCCTGAGGACATCATCTTCGATCCGAACGTTTTCGCCATTGCGACCGGCATCGAGGAGCACAACAACTACGGCGTCGACTTCATCGAGGCGACGCGCTGGATCCGCCAGAACCTGCCGCACGCGCATATTTCGGGCGGCATCTCGAACCTGTCGTTCTCGTTCCGCGGCAACGAGACGGTGCGCGCGGCGATGCACTCGGTGTTTCTCTACTATGCCATCGCCGCCGGCATGGACATGGGCATCGTCAATGCCGGCGCGCTGCCGGTCTATGACGATATCGACCCGGAACTGCGTGATCTCTGCGAGGACGTCATCCTCAACCGCCGCGCCGACGGCACCGAGCGCCTGCTCGAGATCGCCGAGCGGTTCAAGGGCGGCGCCAGCACCAAGAAGGAAGCCGATCTCACCTGGCGCGAATGGCCGGTCGAGAAGCGGCTGGAGCATGCGCTGGTCTCGGGCCTGACGGATTTCATCGAGCTCGACACCGAGGAGGCGCGTGCCAAGTCGACGCGGCCGCTCGACGTCATCGAGGGGCCGCTGATGGCCGGCATGAACGTCGTCGGCGACCTGTTCGGCGCCGGCAAGATGTTCCTGCCGCAGGTGGTGAAATCCGCCCGCGTCATGAAGCAGGCGGTCGCCTATCTGATGCCGTTCATGGAGGAGGAGAAGCGCTTGCTCGGCACGACCGGCTCGTCCTCCGCCGGCAAGATCCTGCTCGCCACCGTCAAGGGCGACGTGCATGACATCGGCAAGAACATCGTCGGCGTCGTGCTCCAGTGCAACAATTTCGAGGTGATCGACCTCGGCGTCATGGTGCCGGCCGCCAAGATCCTGGCGACCGCGAAGGCCGAGAATGTCGACATCATCGGCCTCTCCGGCCTGATCACGCCGTCGCTCGACGAAATGTGTCATGTCGCGGCCGAGATGGAGCGCGAGGGCTTCCACGTGCCGCTGCTGATCGGCGGCGCCACGACGTCGAAGGTGCATACGGCCGTCAAGATCCACCCGAACTACGCCAAGGGCCAGGCGGTCTACGTGCTCGACGCGAGCCGCGCCGTCGGCGTGGCCTCGAGTCTGCTCGGCCGCGACAAGGCGAACTATGTCGCCGACGTCCAGGCCGACTATGTCCGGATCGCCGACGCGCATGCCCGTGCGCAGGAGAACAAGCGCCGCATCACGCTCGCCGACGCGCGCGCCGATGGGCTGAAGCTCGACTGGTCGAGCTACCGGCCGACGCGGCCGAGTTTCCTCGGCACCAAGGTGTTCAAGGATTATCCGATCGCCGAGCTGGTGCCCTATATCGACTGGACGCCGTTCTTCGCGACCTGGGAGATCAAGGGCACCTATCCGCTGCTGCTCGAGGACGAGAAGGTCGGCGAGGTGGCCCGGTCGCTGTTCCGCGACGCGCAGGCGATGCTGAAGCAGATGGTCGAGGAGAAGTGGATCTCGGCCAATGCCGTGATCGGCTTCTGGCCGGCCAACGCCGTCGGCGACGACATCGCGCTCTACGAGGACGAGGCGCGCGATACGGAGAAGGCGACGTTCTACACGCTGCGCCAGCAGATCGCCCGCTCGACCGACAAGCGCCGCCATGTCGCGCTCTCCGATTTCGTCGCGCCGAAGGAGACCGGGATCGGCGACTATGTCGGCGGCTTCGCGGTGACGACGGGCATCGGCGAAGAGGCGGTCGCCGAGCGCTTCAACCGCTCGAACGACGACTATTCGAAGATCCTGAGCCAGGCGCTCACCGATCGTCTCGCCGAAGCCTTCGCCGAGCGGATGCACCAGCGCGTGCGCCAGGAATTCTGGGGCTATGCCGGCGACGAGACGCTGTCGAACGAAGAGCTGATCCGCGAGACCTATGCCGGCATCCGCCCGGCGCCGGGCTATCCGGCGCAGCCCGACCACACCGAGAAGCGGACCCTGTTCGACCTGCTCGACGCCGAGAACGAGGCCGGCATCAAGCTGACCGAGAGCTTCGCCATGTGGCCGGGCTCTTCCGTGTCGGGGCTCTATATCGGCCATCCCGAAAGCTATTATTTCGGCGTCGGCCGGATCGAAGCCGATCAGGTCGCCGACTACGCCGCCCGCAAGGGCTGGGATATCCGCGAGGCCGAGCGCTGGCTCGCCCCGGTCTTGAACTACGACCCGATCCGGGCGGAGGCGGCGGAGTAGGGCGGCAGGCGAGACTACTTGGCGCGACCACCTGGCGAGACGCCGGTCCCCTGGACCGGCGCGGGGCTCTGGCCCCAGGCGGCGGAATCCGCTAGGGAGTCCGTTTCCTCCTTCGCTGCGACGTCGCGCGCCAGAAAAAGTCTCCATGTCGGCAACATTCACCGCCACCGGGCTTCGCCGGGGCTTCATTGACGGATTGGCCCTGCTTCCGGGCATGATCGCCTTCGGCATCGTGTTCGGCGTGCTCGCCGGCCAGGTCGGCATCTCGGTCCTCGGCGCCGCCTCGATGAGCCTTTTCGTCTATGCCGGCACCGCGCAGCTGCTCGCCCTGCATGCCTGGGGTGCGCCGGACCTGCTCTTCGCGGTGCTCGTCGCCGTGGTCGCGATGAACGCCCGCTATGTGCTGTTCGGCGCCGCGATGCAGCCCTGGATGCGCGGGCTGTCGCCCTGGATCGCCTATCCGTCGTTATTCCTGATGGTGGACGCCAACTGGGCGACGGCGATGCAGGAGCGCGATCTCGGCCGGCGCGACGTCGCCGTTTTCGTCGGCGTCGGCTTCGGCTGCATGATCGGCTGGATGGCCGGCACGGTCGCCGGCGCGGGATTCGGCCAGTTTCTCGGCGATACGCGGCGCCTCGGCCTCGATTTCTTCCTGCCGGCCTTCTTCCTGTCGCTCGCCTGCGGCTTCTGGAAGGGGAGGAGCGACCTGCTGCCGCTGATCCTCGGCGGCCTCGTGGCGATCCTGTTCGAGCGCTTCGTCGGCGGTTCGCTGCATGTGCTGGCGGGCGGCCTCGTCGGCAGCATCACCGCCGCCTTCCTGCCGCGCAAGGGCGCGAACGCGGAGGGATCGAAGCATGTCGCTTGATCCCAACACGACGGCTGGCTTCGCCGTCATCATCGGGCTCATGGCGGTCGCGTCCTATGTGACGCGGATCGCCGGCTTCTTCCTGATGCGCTTCGTGGTGGTGACGCCGCGCGTCGAGGCGTGGCTGAAGGCGCTGCCGCTTGCGATCATGGGCGCGATCCTCGGGCCGATCGTCGCGCATGGCGGCCCGGCCGAATATGCCGGTTTCGCGGCGACGATCGCCGTCTTCTACTGGCGGCGCAACGACATCCTGGCGGCGTTCGCGGGAATGGCGGTCGTCGCGGGCTGCCGGGCCGGATTCGGGATCTGAGCGGCGTCTGGCCAGTAATTCAGCAAGCGAGCCGACCCGTGCTTTCCCTTCACCTCTCCCTCAGGGAGAGGTGAAAGAAGGGTATCCCGCCTTATGGGCCCGGTTCTAAGGAGCCTGGGGTCTGCCTGAAGCGACGCCGCAGGGGATCCTCGCAGGTCCGGCCGACGCGCGGCGTCCAGGGCGGACGGCTTGCGAAGGCTGCACTGCTCTCCTTCCGGAAAAGATCCGGTCGGTTCTGCCAGATACGCTGTGGGAACGCGTGCTCCTAGAAGGCCGGCGGAGGAATCAGATCGCTCCGAATACGATAGCCGCGATGAACACAAAAGCGGCGCTGACGGCCAGCAGATGGAACGGTTTAGCGAGGCTCATGGACATCTCCCGGGTCTCTCTTCACGCCCAACTTCCACCGTAAATATTAACGTGATGAACAAATCCGGCAAGAGGCGATTTTGCGAGGAAGTCGTCGAAACTCGCGGAATCGCGCCATAATTTCGTTAAGCCGTAGAATAAACTCCCAAGTTGCGCCGCGATATGCCTCTGCCGCAGCGTCATTTTTCCGCTGCCTTACCGTCACAATCGTCAACGCCGGTTCATCCGGATGGGGGATCCCGGCGTGCTTTGGCGGGGCTTTAGTAACGTTCCGGAAACCGAGACCCTCAATCGTTTCTTATGGTTTCGCTGCGACCGTCCGGTCGATGACAACAAGGCCGGACGACCCGCATGGATGATCACCTGATCGAGCCGCACGCCGATGCGCCCCCGGGCCGCAAGGCCGAGCTGCTGGCATCGATCACGGACCTCTTCGGCAATGCCGGCAACACCGTGTCGCCACCGACGGCGGCGCTGTATGCCGAGATCGTGCTGGGCGTATTCGACGGCCTCGCGTCCGAGGAACGGCTGGAAGTCGCCGAGCGCATCGCCCTGTTGCCGAACGCTCCCGCAGCCGTGCTGAGCCACCTGGCCGGCGGCGCGATCGAGACGGCGGAACCGGTTCTGCGGCATTCGACCGCCTTCGACGACACGCTGCTGGTCACTTTGGCCGAGACGCTGCCGCGGGATCGCCTCGGCGCTATCGCCGGACGTCCCTGGGTCTCGGAAACGGTGTCGGACGCGCTGCTTGATCGCGGCGACCGGGCCATCCTGAAGCTTCTCGCCCGCAATCCCGGGGCGCGCTTCTCGCAGCACGGCCTGACGATCCTCGTCGAGGAGGCGGAGCAGACGCTGGCGGCGCGCCGCGCCGGCACCGGGCCGGCTCCGGAAGCGGGCGAGTGGGGCCAGCTTCTCGAATTTCCGGCGGATGCCGCGCTTGTCGCCCCCCGCCGCGCTCCGGCGTCCCAGAGCTCGGCCGAAGTGATCCCGCTGCCGGTCGCGTCGCGCCGGGCGGCGGGTGCGCCCGTGACGACGGATGCCTCGACCAGCCCCGTCGCCAGCGTGATCGCCACCGTCGCCTCCGGCGACCGCATGCTCGAAGTCGCCGGCCTGCTCGCCGCCTTCGCCGGCCTGCCCGTCGACATGGTGCGGCGGATGATCGCCAAGCCGGATACGATGCCGCTCGCCGTGCTCTGCAAGGCCGCCGGCGTCACGGTCGAGACCTTCGCCGCCATCGCCGCCATTCGCGGCCGCCGCCATGGGCAGGCGAGCGAGACCGTCGAGACGCTGGTGCGCGCCTATGAGGCGCTCGGCGACGAGGATGTCGAGCGCGCGCTGCGCTTCCTGCGCGCCCGCCACGGCACCGCCGTTCTCTCCGACCTCGCCGTGATGCAGAACCCGGCCAGCTGAGCCACGCGAAAACGGCTACTCCGTTCCGTGGGGGCAGGGTTTCCGGCCGGGCAGGGCGCTGATAGCCTCTCCCGCGCCATGGCCAGACGGGATGCGAACAATGGATCGCTTCGAGACCGCCCGCGACGCAGCCTACAAGCTTCGTCCGGACCAGCCGCTCTACTGCTTCCGCCCGAGCGTGCTGCGCGCCGATGCGCTGGCGTTCAAGCAAGCCTTTCCCGGCCGCATGGCCTATGCCGTCAAGACGAACGGCGAGCCGCTGGTGCTCAGGACCCTCGCCGAGGCGGGCGTCGACTGCTTCGACGTCGCCTCGCCGGCGGAATTTGCCGCCGCCCGCGCCGTCGCGCCGGATGCCGAGCTTCTCTACATGCATCCGGTCAAGGCGCAGTCGGACATCCGCCTGGCGCTCGAGACCTACGGCATCCGCGTCATCGCCGTCGATCATGAGGACGAGGTCGCCAAGATCGTCCGCGTCGTGCGGGCGCTCGATCTCGATCCGGAGGAGATCACGCTGTTCGTCCGCTTGGCGACGCGTGGACATGCCGCCTACGAACTCTCGAAGAAATTCGGCGCGGCGCCGGGGCATGCGGTCGAGCTGGTCGAGCGGATCGCCAAGCTCGGCTTCAAGGTCGGTCTCTGCTTCCATGTCGGCAGCCAGGTCGAGGATACCGGCACCTATGAGCGCGCGCTCGCCTCGGCCGCCTGGGTGCGATCGCGCGCCGGCGTCGAACTCGCGGCGCTCGACATCGGCGGCGGCTTTCCGGCCGCCTATGGCAGCGATCCCAAGCGCAAGCAGGTCGTCCGGCCCGAAACCGGCGCGCTGATCGCCGATATCGTGCGCGAGGCGGAGGAGTGGGTTTTTGGCGACGTGCCGCTGGTCGCCGAGCCCGGCCGGGTGATCGTCGCGCGCTGCCTCTCCGTCGTCGTCCGCGTGCTGCTGAAGAAGGGGCGGCGTCTCTACATCAATGACGGCATCTGGTCGTCGCTTTCGGATTCCTGGACCGGCAAGATCACGCTGCCCGCCCGCCATCTGCCGGATCCGGCCCGGCGCGCGCGCACCGTCGACGGCGACAATATCGTGCCGTTCCGCGTCTGCGGCGCCACCTGCGATTCCGTCGATATCCTGTCGCGGCCGTTCTACCTGCCGGAGAGCATCGGCATCGGCGACTGGATCGAGATCGGCCATATCGGCGCCTATTCGCTGTCGCTCCGGACCCGCTTCAACGGCTTCTATCCCGACAGCTTCGTCGAGGTGACGACGCCCTTCGAGGCGGCCGGCCCCGTCGAGGGTTTCGCGACCGTCGAGACGATGGGCGAATAGATATTCAACCGGCGCGGCGCTGTCGCAAAGTCCTGCAACGCCGCCGCGAAATCATGGTTGACCTTTCCTTAAGAGCTTCCGGCGCATTCTACGCGGCATGTACAGTTGCGTAGCGTTGCGTATCGCGTCTGTGCTCGCTCTTGTCTCGCTCTCTGGCTGCGCCCTGAACTTCCTCTCGGAGCAAAGGGAAAGCTGGAGGGACGCGACGGAGCGAGCCTGTTTCGCGCAGAAACTGGTGGTTCCCTCCTACTTCCAGCGCCCGGCGCGGGAAGTCGAGGGCAAGGGAACCTGCGGCATCGAGAAGCCGCTGAAGGTGAACGCCTTCGAACGCGGCATCGTCGCCGTCACCGGCGGCGACGTCCTGCTCGGCTGCATGATGACCCAGACGATGGAGCGCTGGATCCGCGAGGGCGTCCAGCCCGCGGCCCTGGCCCGCTTCGGCATGCCGGTCACCGAGATCCTGACCATGGGCACCTATGCCTGCCGGTCGCGCAACAACCGGCATGGCGAGAAGCTGTCCGAACACGCCTTCGCCAACGCCTTCGACGTCGCCGGCTTCCGCCTGGCCGATGGCCGAACCATCCGCGTCAAGACCGACTGGCGGCGCGGCGATCCGGCGAGCCAGGCTTTTCTGCGCGAGACGCTGATCTCGGCCTGCGGATACTTCACCACCGTGCTCGGGCCGGGCTCGAACCGCCTGCACGAGGATCACATCCACATCGACCTCGCCCGCCACAACGCCAGGGGCACATCGCGCTATTGCCGGCCGCAGCTCCAGCCGCCGGGACCGACGCCGCTCGATCCGAACGCCGGCATCCCGATGGCGACGCTGCTGCAGACGCCGCCGTCGGCGCCGGCGCCGGCCAACATGCAGCAGCGGACCTTCACCTATCGCTGGGACGACAATCTCGGCGCGCCGGACAGCCTCGCGCCCAATCCGGGCGAGCAGATCCTGCAGGGCCAGCCCCCTTCGCCGCCGCCGGCTTCCGGCCCCTATTCGCCGCCCGCCAGCATCCCGCTCTCCTACGCGCCCTAGGGCTGGGGAAAAGAACTCCGGCTGTGATTTGCATCACAGCCTTCCGTAGCGTCAGGTTGTATCCGGCATCCCGCTTGGGGTTTCGAGGAGACAATGATGACGACCGTTTACGTCAATGAGACGCGCTACAACCTCTACGCATCGATCCACAAGGGCCTGCGCCGCGCGCAGGGGCAGCTGATGACCCGTCTCGGCGCCGTCGATTCGAGCAGCGAGGCCGAGGTGGCCCAGTTGATCCAGGACCTCCGGCTGATGGTCGAGATGGGGCGCAAGCACCTCAAGCACGAGGACATCTACATCCACACCGAGATCGAGAAGCGCAGCCGCGGCGCGACGTCCCGCCTCGTCGACGACCATGATCACCACGAGCGCGATTTCGCCGAACTGCTGGCGCGGCTCGCGGACATCGAGGCGACGCCGGCGGACAAAAGGTCGCCGAAGCTGCGCGGGCTCTACCTGTTCTACACCGGTTTCCTCGCCGACGACTTCGAGCATATGATCGAGGAGGAGACGGAGACGCTTTCGCTGCTGCACCGGCTGTTCACCGACGGCGAGCTGGCGGCGATCGAAGGCAACATCGTCGGCTCCGTGGCGCCCGACATGATGATGGAATTCATCCGCATCATGATCCCGGCGATGAACCCGGCCGAGCGGCTCGGCATGCTGGGTGGCATGAAGGCGGCCATGCCGGTGGCGATATTCGCGGCGATCGTCGACATGGGCGTCAAGCCCGTCCTCGCCCCGGCCGACTGGCGGGCGCTGGAACAGGCCCTCGCCAAGGCGGCGTAGGGGCTGTCCCTTACCTCTTCCGGAGGAGAGGCGGACTGTAAATCCAAGCCTCAACCATCATCCTGAGGTGCCCGGCGAGGCCGGGCCTCGAAGGAGGGTCCAGGGAACGCCGGACAGCGGGCGTGCTTCGGCTGCAAACCGGAGCGCTCCGCTGGAGCCTCCTTCGAGGCTTCGCTTGCGCGAAGCACCTCAGGATGATGGCGGAGCACGGCCCCGGTCTCGGATCATGGACCGAAGGCGTTCGAAGGATCCGGGAGCAGGGCGCCATCACGCCGCGTCGCGTTCGCCCAGCTTTCTTTCCTGGTAGGCGATGCCCCAGTTGCGGAGCGCGACGATGATCGGCCGCAGCGTCTCGCCGAGCGGCGACAGGCGGTATTCGACGCGCGGCGGCACCTCGGCATAGACGGTGCGGATGACTAGCCCGTCGGCCTCCAGCTCGCGCAATTGCTTGGTCAGCACGCGTTGCGTCACGGCCGGCGCCAGGCGGCGCAGCTCGCTGAAACGCAGCGTGTTGTCGAGCAGATGGAACAGCGCCACGCCCTTCCACTTGCCGTCGATCAGCTCGAGCGTCGTCTCGACCGGGCACTTTTCAAAGTCGTTTCTCTTGTCCGCACCCATGGCCCGTCTCCAATAGTATCCATTCGGTCGCTATAGGCCTAAATTGTGCATTCTTGCGGTCGTGGTCAATATGCACGAAATGGCTCGATGTCGGCCGCACCTTGCGGTCCCCACTAGCGGAGCCATCATGCGCGCCATCGCCTTCACCCGATCCCTTCCCGCCAGCGACGAGAACGCCCTCGTCGACATCACGCTCGACACGCCGGAACCCGGCCCGCGCGATCTGCGCGTCAAGGTCGAGGCCGTCTCGGTCAATCCGGTCGATACCAAGGTCCGCCGCAATGCCGGCTCCGACACGCCGCGCGTGCTCGGCTATGACGCCGCCGGAACCGTCGACGCGGTCGGCGCCGAGGTGACCTTGTTCAAGCCGGGCGACCCGGTCTACTACGCCGGCGTGATCAACCGCCCCGGCACCAATGCGGAATATCACCTGGTCGACGAGCGCATCGTCGGTCGCATGCCGGCGACGCTCGATTTCGCCGAGGCCGCGGCGCTGCCGCTCACCACCATCACCGCCTATGAGCTGCTGTTCGACCGGATCGGCGCGCGGAAGGGCAAGGGTGCGGACACGCGGTCGCTGCTCGTCATCGGCGGCGCCGGCGGCGTCGGCTCGATGGCGATCCATCTCGCCCGCGCTCTGACCGACCTGACCGTCATCGCCACCGCCTCGCGGCCGGAGACGGTCGACTGGGTGAAGCGCCTCGGCGCGCATCATGTCGTCGATCACACGAAGCCGCTCGACGAGGAAGTGGCGCGGATCGGCATTCCGGCCGTCGACATCGTGCTGTCGCTGACCGACACGGCGCACCACCTGCCGGCGATCCAGAAGCTGGTCGCGGTTCAGGGCCATGTCGGCGTCATCGACGACACGCCGACGCTCGACGTCGTGCCGTTCAAGGGCAAGTCCGTCGGCATTCACTGGGAAATGATGTTCACCCGGCCGATCCACCAGACGCCGGACATGATCGAGCAGCACAGGCTGCTGAACGAGGTGGCCGGCCTCGTCGAGGCGGGCAAGATCCAAACCACACTCACCAACCGCGTCGGCCCGATCGACGCCGCGACGCTTCGCGCCGCGCACGAACTGGTCGAAGGCGGCCGCTCGATCGGCAAGACGGTGATCGCCGGCTGGTAGGGGGCTTCTTGAGGGCGGAGGCCCTCTTTCTTGAACCTCCCCCTTGAGGGGAGGTCGAAAACGCCCTTGCGTTTTCGGGAGGGGGTATAATTCGCGGAGCTTGCGGCAGGCCGGCGAAGAAACCCCTCCCCAAGACCGCCTGTCGGCGGTCTTGACCCTCCCTCAAGGGGAGGGTTCAAGGCGCCGGTTCCATTCTTGAACTACCGGCCAGACACTCAGGATGATGGGGAATGGTGCCTGGCAGGGCGAAAGTTGGCCTAGCCGGCCCTGCCAAACCCGCCACCGGTCGGCGTCGTGACGATCACGGCTTCGCCCGGCTGCAGGACGGTCTGGTCGCAGCCTTCCAGGATCTCCACCCGACCGTCCGCGCGCCGCACCTCGGTCTTGCCCAGCGCCCCGGGCTCACCGCCTTCGAGGCCGTGCGGGGCGACCGTCCGGTGCGAGGCGAGGATGGCGCATTCCATCGCCTCCAGGAAGCGGATCGTCCGCTTGGTGCCGCCGCCGGCCGACCATTTTCCGCGGCCGCCGGAGCCCTCGCGGATGTGGAAATCCTCGAGCAGGACGGGGAAGCGGAACTCCAGCACTTCCGGATCGGTCAGGCGCGAATTGGTCATGTGCACATGCACGCCGTCGGCGCCGTCGAAGCCGGAGCCGTCATTGAGAACGCCGGCCGGCGCGCCGGAGCAAAGCGTCTCGTAATACTGGTAGGTGTCGTTGCCGAAGGTCAGGTTGTTCATCGTGCCCTGCGACGCGGCGAGCGCGCCGAAGGCGCCGAAGAGCGCGTTGGTCACCTGCTGGCTGGTCTCCACATTGCCGGCGACGACGGCGGCGGGATAGCGCGGCGCCAGCATCGAACCCTCGGGGATGACGATGCGGATCGGGCGGAGGCAGCCGGCATTCATGGGAATGTCGCCCTCGACCATGACGCGGAAGGCGTAGAGGACGGCCGCGCGCGTTATCGGTTCCGGCGCGTTGAAGTTGGTCTTCTGCTGCGGGCTGGTGCCGGTGAAGTCGACCGTCGCCTCGCGCTTCTCGTGGTCGACGGTGATTTTTACGCGGATGACGGCGCCTTGATCCGTCTCGACGGCGAATTCGCTGTCGCGGAGCCGGCCGAGCACGCGGCGGACGCTCTCGGCGGCGTTGTCCTGGACATGGCCCATATAGGCAGTGACGACGTCGAGGCCGAAATGCTCGACCATCTTCCGGAGTTCCTGCACGCCCTTCTCGTTGGCGGCGATCTGCGCCTTCAGGTCGGCGACGTTCTGGGCGAGGTTGCGGACGGGGTAGGGGTGGTCGGTCAAAAGCTCGACCAGCTCCGCCTCGCGAAAATCGCCGCGGTCGACGAGCTTGAAATTGTCGATCAGCACGCCTTCCTCGTCGACGGTCGTAGCGCGCGGCGTCATCGAGCCGGGCGCCGTGCCGCCGATATCGGCATGGTGACCTCGGCTCGCGACGAAGAACAGGATCTCGTCGCCCTGGTCGTCGAAGACGGGCGAGACGATGGTGATGTCGGGGAGATGCGTGCCGCCATTATAGGGCGCGTTCAGGGCGTAGACGTCGCCCGGCCGCATCGCGCCCCGGTTCAATTCGATGATCGTCTCGACCGAACGGTCCATTGAGCCGAGATGCACCGGGATGTGCGGCGCGTTGGCGATCAGCGCACCCGAATGGTCGAACACGGCGCAGGAGAAATCGAGCCGCTCCTTGATGTTGACCGAATGCGCCGTGTTCTGCAGCGTCAGCCCCATCTGCTCGGCGATCGACATGAACAGGTTGTTGAACACCTCCAGCATCACCGGATCGACCTCGGTGCCGACGGCGTGGCGGCGTTCGATCGGGGCGATGCGGACGAGCACGACATGGTCGCGGCCGGTGATTTCTGCCTGCCAGCCGGGCTCGACGACGATGGTCTGGTGCGGCTCGATGACGAGCGCCGGGCCGGCGACGACGGCGCCGCGCGGAAGATCGGCGCGGCGGAAGATGCCGGCTTCATGCGCCGCGCCCTCGGAGAAGATCGTGACGCTGTCGGCCGGTTCGGGTCGGCTTTCCGACGCTGCCTCGTCGGGCTCCTCGATCGCCGCGCCGCCGCCGACCGCCTCGACCTCGAGGCTCTCGACGACGATCGCCTTGTTCTCGAAGACGAAGCCGAACTGCTTCTTGTGCGCCGCCTCGAAGGCGTCGCGGATGGCGGCGAGGGGGAGCCAGGCGCCGTTCGGTCCGTCGAGCGCCTCGACCGGGATCGGCGTGTCGGTGCCGTCATAGCGCAGATGCGCCCGGACGAAGACAGTGATGTCGTCAGCCTCAACGCCCTGCGCCGCGAGTTCGCT
Organism: Kaistia sp. SLG-1; assembly: GCF_059699055.1. Taxonomy (NCBI): domain Bacteria; kingdom Pseudomonadati; phylum Pseudomonadota; class Alphaproteobacteria; order Hyphomicrobiales; family Kaistiaceae; genus Kaistia; species Kaistia sp. SLG-1. Next base: position 3,773,874 of record NZ_AP048544.1, on the reverse strand, counting down.
GCGTGTCTCGGCCGCGAGCGCGTCGGCCTCGGCGTGCAGATCGGGCAGGGCGGCGTCGGCAAGCGGCGCGACCACGGCGCGGCTGCGGCCGGCGCGGATGTCGGCGAGGCCCATGCCATAGGCGGAGAGAATGCCGGAGAAGGGGTGGACCAGCACCGTCTTCATGCCGAGCGCGTCGGCGACCAGGCAGGCATGCTGGCCGCCGGCGCCGCCAAAGCAGTTGAGTGCATAGTCGGTGACGTCGTAGCCGCGCTGGACGGAGATGGTCTTGATCGCGTTCGCCATGTTGGCGACGGCGACCTTCAGGAAACCGTCGGCGATCTCTTCTGCGCTGCGCCCGTCGCCGATCTCGGCCGCGAGCGCCGCGAAACCCCGGCGCACCGCCTCGGCGTCGAGCGGCTGGTCGCGGCCCGGTCCGAAGATTTTTGGAAAATGCTCCGGCCGCAGCTTGCCGGTCATGATGTTGGCGTCGGTGACGGTGAGCGGCCCGCCGCGCCGGTAGCCGGCCGGGCCGGGATCGGCGCCGGCGGAATCCGGCCCGACGCGAAAGCGCCCGGCCTCGAAATGCAGGATCGAGCCGCCGCCGGCCGCGACCGTGTGGATGCGCATCATCGGCGCGCGCATGCGCACGCCCGCGACCTCGGTCTCGAAGGAGCGCTCATAAGCGCCGTCATAATGCGACACGTCGGTCGAAGTGCCGCCCATATCGAAGCCGATCACCTGGCCGAAGCCGGCCTGCCGCGCCGTCTCCACCGCCGCGACGACGCCGCCGGCGGGGCCGGAGAGGATGGCGTCCTTGCCCTGGAACAGCTCCGCCGCCGTCAGCCCGCCTGATGACATCATGAACATCAGGCGCGGGGAGGTGCCGCCGGCGACGCCGAGTTCCCCCGCCACCTGCTCGACATAGCGGCGCAGGATCGGCGAGAGATAGGCGTCGACGACCGTCGTGTCGCCGCGCCCGACCAGCTTCATCAGCGGCGAGACGCGGTGGCTGACGGAGATCTGCGGGAAGCCGACCTTCTCGGCGACGTCAGCGACTTCCGCTTCGTGCGCCGGGTGCCTCCAGGCATGCATGAAGACGATGGCGACGGCGCGGATGCCGTCATCATAGGCCGCGCGGAGCGCCGCCTCGACGGCGACGAGATCGGGCGTCGCCTCGACCGTGCCGTCGACGCGGACGCGCTCGTCGACCTCGACGACGCGCTCATAGAGCAGCTCCGGCTTGACGATCTTTTTCGCAAAGATGTCGGGCCGCGCCTGGTAGCCGATGGCGAGCGCATCGCGAAAACCGCGCGTGATCAAGAGCAGCGTGCGGTCGCCCTTGCGCTCCAGCAGCGCGTTGGTGGCGACCGTGGTGCCCATCTTGACGGTGTCGATCAGCCCGGGCGGGATCGGCGCGCCGAGGGCGACGCCGATCAGCTCGCGAATGCCTTGCACGGCCGCGTCGCGATAGGCGCCGGGATTTTCGGAGAGCAGCTTGTGGGCGCGGATCCGCCCCTCCGGATCGCGGGCGACGATGTCGGTGAAGGTGCCGCCACGGTCGATCCAGAAGTCCCACTGCGTCATTCCAATCCCCTCGTTTCAAACCCGTTCCGCAGCGCATGAGTAAGGCCCAGCGCTGAACCGTCAATCTTTCCGGCCGTCAATCTTTCCAGGTGCGATCCAGCACATCGAGCCAGTTGTCGTGCGCGATGCGGCGGATCAGCTCGTCGCCATAGCCATGCGCCCGCATCGCCTCGATCAGGCGCGGCAGCAGCGACACGTCGGCGATCGCCTCCGGCACCACGGCGCCGTCATAGTCGGAGCCGAGCGCGACGCCGCCTTCACCCAGCCGGTCCAGCATGGCGTCGAGATGGCGGAGCAGGATGTCGAGGCCGGTATTCGGGTCCATGCGGCCGTCGGCGCGCAGGAAGGCGGTGGCGTAGTTCAAGCCGACGACGCCCTCGCTGGCGCGGATCGCCTCGAACTGGGCGTCGTTCAGATTGCGCGCCACCGGCGAGAGCGCGTGGACGTTGGAGTGGGTGGCGACGAGCGGCGCGTCGCTCGCCTCGACCACGTCCCAGAAGCCGCGCTCGTTCAGATGCGAGAGGTCGACGAGGATGCCGAGCCGGTTGCAGGCGCGCACCAGCTCGAAGCCGCGCTCGGTCAGGCCGGGGCCGGTGTCGGGCGAGCCCGGATAGCGCATGGGAACGCCGTGGCCGAAGCGGTTGGGCCGGCTCCAGACCGGGCCGATCGAGCGCAGGCCCGCTGCATGCAGCACGTCGAGCATGGCGAGGTCACCGTCGATCGCCTCGGCGCCCTCGATATGCAGCACGGCGGCGAGCGCGCCGCGCGCCTCGGCGGCTCGGATCTCGGCGACGGTGCGGCAGACCGCGACGGCGCCGTCCGAGAGGCGCTCGAGCTGGAGGAGGAGCGCCGCCATGGCCAGCGTCGAGGCCTGTCCGTCGCAGAGCGCGAGCGGCTCCGGCAGCGGCAGGTCGTAGCTCTCGCCCAGCATCAGCTCCATGAAGCCGTCCATCGACGGCGAGGGCGGGAAGATGGCGAACAGGCCGCCGGAAAGGCCGCCGGCGCGGGCGCGGGGCAGGTCGAGATGGCCACCGCCGCCCCCTTCCAGGAAGGAGCGGATCGCGGCGGCGCCGCCACCCATGTCGTGGAGGCGTAGCAAAACGTCATTGTGGCCGTCGAAGACGGAGATCGGAGCATGGGTCATGAGGCGAGGGTCGCCAGCGCGTCCGCTTCTGTCAAACCGCGGGCGGGAGCAACTCGTGCCCTCATTGCAGGCATGCCCGAAAAATGTGCAACCATATCCGGCCGGAAAAGAGAAGAAAATCAATGCCGGCGCGGCATCGCCTCCTATCCCTACGGATAGGTCGCGCGCGTTTTGTTGCGCAAACCCACCCTCCGAATCACTTGGACGCCTATCTTTCTTCACCCTTGGTCCCCCGGCCGTTTCGGTGCCAGCCTTTCGGCACTGCAGCAGAGCCGAGGGAATGCCATGAGCGATCTCATCGATGTGCGGGTCTTGTCCCCCATCACCACCAAAGGGTTCCGCAAGCCGGCGGATCTCGTCGCGCTCAACTATGCAGGGCTGACGGTCAGCCACAGCCAGATCGAAACCGGACCCGGCTCGATCGAAAGCGAATTCGAGACCGCCATGTCGGTGCCCGGCACCGTCGAGAAGGCGATCGAGGCGGAGCGCGAGGGCGTCGACGCCATCGTCATCGACTGCATGGGCGACCCCGGCCTGCGGGCCACCCGCGAGGTGGTGTCGATCCCGGTCCTCGGCCCGGCCGAGACGGCGATGCACGTCGCCGCCATGCTCGGCCATCGCTTCAGCGTCATCACCGTGCTGCGCCGCCTGCGCGCCCAGTTCGAAAACGAGGCCGCCGTCTACGGCCTCAGCACCAAGCTCGCCTCCGTCCGTCATGTCGACATCCCGGTGCTGGAACTCGAGGACGATCTCGTCAACACCCGCGCCCGGCTGGTCGAGCAGGCGGTCATCGCCGTCGAGCAGGACGGCGCCGAGGCGATCATCTTCGGCTGCACCGGCCTGATGGGCTGCGCCGCCGCCGTCCGCGAGGGGCTGCTCGCCCAGGGGATCGACGTGCCGGTGATCGACCCGATCCCGACCGCCGTATCGATCGCGGCGGCGCTGGCGCGGGTCGGCCTCAGCCAGAGCAAGCTCACATTTCCCATGCCGCCCAAGAAGGAACTGGTCGGCTACGGCTTCACGCTGCCCTCCGCCATCGCGGCCGAATAGGCGCAGACCGGACCAGCATGCGGAAGGAGGCGAACCCGATGGCGATAGCCGAGACCCAGGCGGTACCAAGGATCCGCGCGCGCGGATCGATCACCGAGGCCCTCGGCGGCTTTCGCCTGTGGTGGCTGGTCGTGCCCGCCTTCGTCCTGTTCCTCTGCTTCTTCGTGGCGCCGGCCGCCTCGCTCTTCGCCATCGCCTTCGACAAGTCGGTGCCCGGCGTCGTCACCTTCGCCGGCAATTTCACCCTCGACAATTTCGTCCGCATCTTCACGCGGCCGCTTTATTACCTGGCGATCCTGCGCTCGATCGGGATCGCGGCGGTGGTGGCGGCCTGCGCGCTGGTGATCGGCTATCCGCTCGCCTTCGTCATCGCCAAGACCGAGCATCCCGGCCGCAACACCTTCCTGATGATCCTGGTCCTGTCGGCGATGCAGCTCGACACCGTCATCCGCATGTATGGGCTGATGGTGCTGATGGGCGACAACGGCCTGATCAACGGCGCGCTGATGTCGATCGGCCTGATCGAGAAGCCGTTGCCCCTGATGTACAACACCTTTGGCGTCGTCGTCGGGCTGGTGCAGGTGACGCTGCCCTTCATGGTGCTGTCGCTGATCGGCATCATCAAGGCGATCCACCCCTCGCTCGAGGAAGCGGCGCGCAGCCTCGGCGCCACCCGCGCCCAGGCCTTCTGGCGGGTCGTCCTGCCGCTCTCCATGCCGGGCATCCTGGCCGGATCGCTGCTCGTCTTCGCGCTGTCGATCTCGTCCTATGTCGTGCCGGCGCTGATGGGCGGCTGGAAGGTGATGGTCCTGCCGATCCACATCTACCAGCAGATCGCCGAGACCGGCCGCTGGCAGTTCGGCGCCGCCGTCGCGGTCGTACTCTTCGTGACCAGCCTGTTCGCGGTTTTCATCTACCACAAGGCTGCCGTGCGCACGGCGGGAGGACGGACGTGATGCGTGACGAATCCGCGATCCCGCTCGTCTTCAAGCTCATCGCCGGCTTCGCGCTGCTGGTGCTGCTGCTGCCGCTCGCCATCGTCGTGCTCGCCGGTCTCAATGCCGGCGACTACCTGACCTTCCCGCCGCAGGGCCTGTCGCTGCGCTGGGTGAAGGCCTTCCTGAGCTCGCCGATCTTCCTCTCGGCCTATCTCTATTCCTTCCTGCTGGCGCTCGCCGCCACCGCGATCTCGACCGTGATCGGCACGCTCGCGGCGCTCTATCTGGCGCGCTCCGGCAGCCGGGCGGCCTCGTTCCTGCGCGGCTATTTCATGCTGCCGATCGTTTTGCCCGGCGTCGTGCTCGGCCTGTCGCTCTACGTCTTCTTCACGACGACCGACATCGGCCTCGCCCGCACTTTCACCGGGCTCTTGATCTGCCACGTGCTGGTGACCAGCCCGTTCGTCATCGCCACCGTCACCGCCTCGCTGGTCGGCTTCGACGTGTCGCTGGAGGAGGCGGCCCGCAGCCTCGGCGCCTCGCCCTGGACGGCGTTCCGCAAGGTGACGCTCCGGATCATCGCGCCGGGCATCTCCGCCGGCTGCATCTTCGCCTTCATCGTCTCCTTCGGCCAGTTCGAGACCACGCTGTTCCTGTCGGTCCCGAACCACGAGCCGCTGCCGATGGCGATGTACATTTCGCTTCGCTACAAATTCGAGCCCACCGCGGCGGCCGCCGGCATCTTTGCCATCGCCCTCGTCGTCCTATCCACCGTCATTTCGTCCCGACTTGTCAGCCTGCGGAGGGTCTTCCGGGCCTGAGGCCGTGCGCGTGCTCAAAGGCCGATGTCTTCACCCCACCCATCAAGAGGACCGGGGTGTTCCAGAACAACAATGGGGAACTACAATGAAGAATTGGATCAAGGGTGCCGCCCCTACGCGACGCGGCTTTCTGAAGGGTTCGGCCGGCGCGCTCGCGCTCGGTTCCGGCGTCAATCTGTTCAACATCAACCACGCCTTCTCGCAGGACGTCTCCTATGACGGCAGCGTCTTCGACGCCGGCGGCGCCACGCTCCGCATCGCGGAGTGGGGCGGCTTCTGGGAGGAGATCGTCCGCAAGGAACTGCTCAACCAGTTCGAGAAGGACTTCAACTGCAAGATCGCCTACGAGAGTTCCTTCCCCTGGTTCCCGAAATTCGTCGCCGGCGGGCCGCAGAAGCCGCCCTTCGCGCTGGTGAACTGGAACTATGGCGAGATGTTCAAGACGGCGGCGGCCGGCGATTTCTTCGTGCCGATCGACGAACTGGTCGCCAACCTGCCGAACGCCAAGTCGATCTGGCCGTTCGCGACCGAGAACGGCGTCGGCGTGACGTGGAGCTACACGCGCTACTGCTACGCCTACCGCTCCGACCTGGTCGATCCGAAGCCGGCCAGCTTCAAGGACTTCTGGGAAGAGAAGTTCGCCGGCAAGCGCGGCACCTACGTCACCTCGAACGGCCTGCAGATGGACTTCTTCATCGCCGCCTGCAAGCTGTTCGGCAAGGACCAGTACGACCTCGACGCCGGCTATGAGGCCATGCGCAAGGCCATGCCGATGAAGATCTCCGACTTCACCGGCAACATGCAGACGCTGCTGGAGCGCGGCGAGGTCGAGATCGCCGTCCAGCACGACGCCGAGGTCTATCAGCAGATGGACAAGGGCGTGAAGGTCGCGCCGATGCTCTGGGACGAGATCAAGCCGATCCTGACCCAGACCAAGACGGTCAGCCGCTATGCCGAGCCGGTGGAGAAGAAGCTCGCCTACGCGCTTCTGAACCGCACGCTCGACACCAAGCTGCAGTCGGTGATGGGCAGCACCTTCTACCAGCGCCCGGTCAACAAGGACGTCGTGATCACGCCGAACCTCGCCTCCAAGGGCGTGACCAACACGGCCGACGCGATCGCCGGTTACTGGACGCCGGACTGGAAGAGCTACAACGAGCACGAAGAGGACATCGTCGAGACCGTGAACGGCATCTTCGCCGGCTGACGCGAACCGCTCCGCCCCGATCGATCCCGGCAACGGAACCTCATCACCATGTCTGACATCCGTCTCCAAAGCCTCACCAAGACCTATGGCGAGGGGAACGCCGTCTCCGAGATAGACCTGCATATCGGGGAGGGGGAGTTCTTCTCCCTCCTCGGCCCCTCCGGCTGCGGCAAGTCGACGACGCTGCGCATGATCGCCGGCTTCATCAAGCCGACTTCCGGCAAGATCCTGATCGGATCGGACGACGTCACCGCGCTGCCGCCGGAGAAGCGCGACATCGGCATCGTCTTCCAGAACTACGCGATCTTCCCGCACATGAACGTGGCGGAAAACATCGCTTTCGGCCTGAAGCTGCGCAAGCGCGCGAAGAACGAGATCGCCTGGCGCGTCACCGAGGCGCTGAAGCAGGTGGGCCTCGCCGGCTATGGCGAGCGTTACCAGCGCCAGCTCTCGGGCGGCGAGCAGCAGCGCGTGGCGCTCGCCCGCGTGCTGGTCACCGAGCCGCGCATCCTGCTGCTCGACGAGCCGCTCTCGGCGCTCGACAAGGGCCTGCGCGAGGAAATGAAGTTCTGGATCAAGGACCTCCAGAAGAAGCTCGGCATCACCACCGTCTATGTCACGCACGACCAGGACGAGGCGCTGACCATGTCCGACCGGATCGGCGTGATGTCGAAGTCGCGCATCGTCCAGATCGGCACGCCGCAGGAGATCTACGAGCGGCCGAAGACTTTGTTCGTCACCAGTTTCATCGGCCATTCCAACATGCTCGACGTGACGGTCAGCGACCGCAACGGCGACGGCGTCACCGTCGTCCTCGCGGGACGTCCGCTCTTCGCCCGCGCCGCGAACGGCGTCGCGCCGGGTTCCGCCGCCAAGCTGGTGGTGCGGCCGGAAAACGTGCTGATCGGCGGCGCCGTCGGCGAGCGCGACATCCGCCTCGACGCAACCGTGCTCAGCGAAACCTACCAGGGCGCCATCGTGCGCTACCGCCTCCAGGTCGGCGAGCAGCAGATCATCGCCGAACGCCAGAACCAGGCGCATGTCGAGCGCTTCGCCCCCGGCACGGTCGTGACGATCGGCTGGGACCCCGAATGGTCAGAGGCGCTGGTCGCCTGACAAGACTGCACCGAACAATTCCAAGATCGAGGTTCGATAATGCGTATCGGCATTGACGTCGGCGGCACCAACACGGACGCCGCCCTCATGGACGGCATGACCGTCAAGGGCGCCTGCAAGACACCGACCACGTCGGATGTGAGCTCGGGCATCAGCACCGTGCTCAAGAACGTTCTGAGCATGACCGGCGTCTCGGTGTCCGAGATCAAGGCGGTGATGATCGGCACCACGCACTTCACCAACGCCGTGGTCGAGCGCAAGCGCCTGCTCGAAGTCGCCGCCATCCGTCTCGGCCTGCCGGCGACCAAGGGCCTGCCGCCGATGACGGACTGGCCCAACGATCTCGCCACCACGCTCGGCCGCCACATCTTCATGGTACGCGGCGGCCACGAATTCGACGGCCGCGAGATCTCGCCTCTCGACGAGAAGGAGATCCTCAGGATCGCCCGCGAGATCCGCGCGCGCGGCCTCAAGACGGCGTCGATCACCTCGGTGTTCTCGCCGGTGACTCCGGTGATGGAGCAGCGCGCCGCCGAGATCCTGATGAACGAGGTGCCGGACCTCTCCATCTCGCTGTCGCACGAGATCGGCCGCGTCGGCTTCCTGGAGCGCGAGAACGCGACGATTATGAACGCCTGCCTCGCCGATCTCTCGACGAAGGTGGTGAATTCCTTCCACAACGCGCTGAAGGAACTCTCGATCGAGGCGCCGTTCTTCATCAGCCAGAACGACGGCACGCTGATGACCCCGGACTATGTCGCGCGCTATCCGGTGCTCACCTTCGCCTCCGGCCCGACCAATTCGATGCGCGGCGCGGCGCTGCTCGCCGGCGAGACCGAGGCGATGGTCGTCGACATCGGCGGCACGACGTCGGACGTCGGCATGCTGATGCAGGGTTTCCCGCGTGAATCGGCGGTTGCCGTCGACATCGGCGGCGTGCGCACCAATTTCCGCATGCCGGACGTGCTCGCCGTCGGCCTCGGCGGCGGCTCGATCGTCCGCGACGAGGGTATGCGCATCGGCCCGGATTCGGTCGGCTACGAGATCATCTCCAAGGCGCTGGTCTTCGGCGGCGACACGCTGACCACCACCGACATCGTCGTGGCGGCGGGTCTGGAAGACATCGGCGACCGCTCGCGCGTGGCGCATATCCCGGCCAAGACGATCAACAACGCGCTCGACACCATGCACCGCATCGTCGATGAGGCGGTCGACCGGATGAAGACGAGCGCCGATCCGCTGCCCGTCATCCTGGTCGGCGGCGGCTCCATCCTGGTCTCGCGCGACCTGCCGTCGGCGTCGAAGGTGATCCGGCCGGAAAACGCCTCGGTCGCCAACGCGATCGGCGCGGCGATCGCCCAGGTCGGCGGCGAGATCGACCGCATCTTCTCGCTCGAAGGCACCTCGCGCGACATCGTGCTCGCCTCCGCCAAGGCCGAGGCGACCGAGCGCTCGACCAATGCCGGCGCCGATCCGGCCAGCGTCAAGATCGTCGACATCGAGGAGGTCCCGCTCGCCTACCTGCCCGGAAGCGCCACGCGCATCCGCGTCAAGGCGGTCGGCGACCTGGTGATGGGCTGAAGCGATGAAGCTTACCTCCGAAGACCTCCGCGACCTCGCCGTCGGCGCCGCCTTCCTCGGAACGGGCGGTGGCGGCAACCCCTATGTCGGCCGCCTGATGGCGCAGCAATGCCTCGACGAGGGGCTGACCATCGATCTGATTGATCCCGCCGACGTGCCCGACGACGCCCTGGTCATCCCGACCGCGATGATGGGCGCGCCGACGGTTCTGATCGAGAAGCTGCCGAGCGGCGAGGAGGCTCTGCACTCCTTCAAGTCGCTGGAGAAGCATCTCGGCCGCAAGGCGTTCGCGACGATGCCGATCGAGATCGGCGGCATCAATTCGACCATCCCGCTGGTGGTCGGTGCGCGCCTCGGCATTCCGATCGTCGATGCCGACGGCATGGGCCGGGCCTTCCCGGAGCTGCAGATGGAGACGTTCGGCGTCTATGGCGTGTCGGGCAGCCCGATGTACGTCACCGACGAGGACAACGACTCGACGCTGATCATGGCCGCCGACAACAAGTCGATGGAGTGGCTGTCGCGCATGGTGGCGATCCGCATGGGCGGCTGCGCCTACATCGCCGAATATTCCATGTCCGGCGCCGACGTGAAGCGAACCTCGGTCCCCAACACCATGACGCTCGCCATGCGGATCGGCCGCTGCCTGCGCGAGGCCAAGGCCAACCACCTGAACCCGCTCGACGCGCTGCTCGCGCTGATGCCGCAGACGCTCTACCACCACGCCCGCGTCATCTTCAGCGGCAAGCTGGCCGACGTGCAGCGCGAGACGCGCAACGGCTTTTCCGTCGGCCGCTGCCGCATTGACGGGCTCTCGCCTTGGGTCGGCTCGATGCGGATCGAGATCCAGAACGAGAACCTGATCGCGACCGTCGACGGCGTCGTCAAGGCGATCGTGCCGGATCTCATCTGCATCATGGACAGCGAGAGCGCCGAGCCGATCACCACCGAGGAGCTGCGCTACGGCCAGCGCGTCACCGTGGTCGCCGTCGCGGTGCCCGAGATCATGCGCACGCCCGAGGCGCTCGCCGTGTTCGGGCCGCGCTGCTTCGGCCTCGATCACCCCTTCACCCCCATCGAGGCCATGGCCTGACATGATCACGCATATCACGCTCGACGACCTCGACGATCTCGCCCTCGGCGCGGCGGTGCTGGGAACCGGCGGCGGCGGCGATCCCTATATCGGCAAGCTTTTGGCGCGCAACGCCATCGAGGAGCACGGCCCGGTGCCGCTGCTCCAGCTCGAGGACTTGGCCGACGACCTCCGGGTCCTGACCTGCGGCGCCATGGGCGCGCCGACCATCCTGATCGAGAAGATCCCTTCCGGCGAAGAGCTCGGCCTCGCCTTCGACACCTACGAGGCGCATGTCGGCTACAAGATCGAGGCGGTCATGCCGTTCGAGGCGGGCGGGGTGAACTCGACCACGCCGGTGATGATCGCCGCGAAGCGGGGCCTGCCGCTGGTCGATGGCGACGGCATGGGCCGTGCCTTTCCGCAGCTCGAGATGGAGACCTTCAACGTCTATGGCGTCCCGGCGGCGCCGGTGGCGATCGCCGACGAGCAGGGCAATTGCGGCATCATCAGCACGAATTCGGCCGCCAAGGCCGAATGGGTCGCGCGCGGCCTCACCATCCGCATGGGCGGCCAGGCCTATATCGCCAATTACGGCATGAACGGCGAGACCGCACGCCGCGTCTCGGTTCCGGGCACCGTGTCGCTCGCGATCGGCATCGGCCGCACGCTGCGCGAGGCGCGCGAGAACCATCATGACGGGATGAAGGCGCTGATCGATTTCTTCGCCACCACCCACTACGAGGAGGCGCGCATCGTCGGCTCCGGCAAGGTGACGGACGTGGCGCGGCGGATGGAGAATGGCTGGTCGGTCGGCATCGCCACGATCGAGCCGTTCGGCGGCGGCGAGCCGATGCGGATCCGCATCCAGAACGAGAACCTGGTGGTGGAGCAGGGCAGCGACGTGCTGGCGATCGTGCCGGACCTGATCTGCCTGCTCGACGTCGACACGGCGGAGCCGATCCTGACCGAGCGGCTGCGCTACGGCCAGCGCGTCAATGTGCTGGCTGTGCGCGTGCCGCCGATCATGCGCACGCCGGAGGCGCTCGAAGTGTTCGGCCCGCGCGCCTTCGGGCTGAAGCACGACTATGTCGGGCTCGGTCTCTGACGCGAGGTGCTAATGCATCGGCTCTAGTGCATCGCAAAAGCGCCGCTATATTCGGATTCCAGTTGGGGCGAGGCTCTGTCTTCGAGATGGAAAGCACCCTGTTGCGAATCCCATGACGGTACTCACTGTCGTCGAACTCTCTGCCGAGGCGCGGCGGCGCACCCATGTGCCGCGACGTCTCGGCGACGCCATGCCGAGACCCTTCCTCACCGACCGCATCCGGCAGGGCATCGCCGGCCAGATCGTCGTCCTGCAGGCGCCGCCGGGCTTCGGCAAGACCGAGCTGTTGGCGAGCGCGTTCGAGGGCGTGCGGGAGCCCGGCGACTGCTTCGGCTGGCTCTCCGTCTCGGCGGCCGACGCCGACCCCTTCGTCTTTCTCGATGGCGTCGCTGCGGCGTTTGCGCTGCGGCCGGCGGCGGTTCGCGCCGCCGATCCGGTCGTCGAGACGCAGCGCCTGCTCGAGCGGATTGCCGAATGTGGCGAGCGCGTCGTCCTCTTCCTCGACGAGTTCCAGACCGCCGGCGGCGAGGCGTTCCTCGCCTGCTGCTCCGCCTTCTTCCGGCATCTGCCGGACAATGTGCGCGTCGTGATCGCTTCCGGCAGCCGGCCGGAGATCCCGCTGTCGCGCTTCCGCCTGCGCGGCTTCCTGACGGAGCTGCTTTCGGGCGAGCTCGCCTTCACCCGCGCCGAGATGCGGCGGCTCGTCGGCAAGCGGCTGTCGGCGGCGGAGTTCGATGCCTTCGCGGAGCTAACCGGCGGCTGGCCGGCGCTGGTGCAGCTCGCCGTGCCGCTGCTTTCTGGCACGGAGGATCCGCGCGAGCGGGCCGAGATCGTCGCCGGAACGCACCGGATCCTGCGCGATTTCGTGCTGGAGGAGATCGTGCCGCGCATCCCGCCTGACATGCGCGAGGCGCTGACGGTCTGCTCCATCCTCGCCGATTTCCCGCTCGACCTCGCCTCGCATCTCGCTGGCGTCGCAGTCGAACAGCGCTCGGTGCGCGATCTCGAGGATTTCGCGCCGATCATCGTGCCCGTCGACCAGCGGCCGGGCTGGTTCCGGCTGCATCCGGTGCTGCGCGCCACCTTTGCCTCGCAGTTGCAATTGCACCCTTCCGAGCGCGTCCTCGGCCTGCATTCCCGCGCGGCGACCTGGTTCGCGGCGCGCGACCATCTCGAAAAGGCGGTGACCCACGCCTCGCTCGCCGGTGATTTCGCGCTCGCCGCCGAGACGATCCGCCAGGCCGGCGGCGTCAACATCTTCCTGCGCGCCGGCCACACGGTGCTGGAGCGGCTGATCGAGAACATTCCCGCCGCCGACATCTACCGCTCGCCGAGCCTGAAGCTGATCTATGCGCTGGTGCTGGCGAAGCGCGGCCGCATCCGCTCGGCGCGCGAGATCATCGACGACCTGCGCGAATCCGGCGAGATCGAAGCCCTCGACGACAGCGGGCCGCAGTCCGAGCTCGACTACGAGCACATCGAGGGCATGATCGACATCTACGAGGATTGCGGCCTCGACGATGCGCAGCTGAAGGAGCTCGACCGGCTGCTCGGCCGCTTCGGGCCCAAGGACACGTGGGAGCGCGGCTGGGTCTACAACCATCTCTGCATCGTGCACACAAGGCGCGGCGATCTCGACAAGGCGCGCACCAACGCGCTGCGCTCGCTCGCCTGCTACCGTGAGGAGCGGGCGGCCTATGCGCAGATCTTCATGATCATCCACCTGGCGCTGGTGACGATGCTGATGGGGCGGCCGTCGGCGGCGCTGCTCCTGGCGCGCGAGGCGGAGGAACTGACCCAGCGCACGCAATGGAGCGACCGCCGCCTGCTGGCCATTGTGCACCTGCCGCTGGCCGAGGCGCTCTACCAGCAGTCCGAGGTCGCCGCCGCCGCGAAGATGATGACCGAGGATCTGCCCTATCTCGCGCGCGGCGAAGGCTGGGTGGACCTGTTCGTGCGCGGCTTCGGCACGCAGGCGCGGGCGCAGATGGGGCTCGTCGGCATCGAGGCGGCGCAGGGCGTGCTGGACCGCGCCGAGGAGGTGGCGATCGAGCGCGACCTGCAGCGCCTCCGCCTCGCCGTCGCCATCCTGCGGGCCGAGCTTCTGACGCGGGCAGGGCTGGTGGAATCGGCCGGGCAGCTCATCGCCGCCATGCCGGATCTGGAAGACGCGGCCGCGTGGCCGACCTGGCGCGAATGGAGCGACGCAGCCGTCGTCTCGGCGCGGCTGCTCGCCCGCACCGGCGCGGCGGATGCCGCCGTGCGCCGCGCCGAGCACCTGATCGCCGACGCGACGGAGGCGGAGCACGGCTGGCACCTTCTGGCCGGCACGGTCGTCGCGATCGAGGCCTATTGGGCGGCGGGGCGGATGGAGGATGCGCTGGCGGCGCTGCAGCGCTCGATCGCGCTGGCGCGGCCGCAGGACTGCCTGCAGATCTTCCTGGACGAGGGGCGGCCGCTGTCGCAGGCGGTGCGCGGCATCGTCCGCCGCTTCGGCCTCTCCACCTTCAGCCCGAAGACGGCCGAGTTCGTCAGCCGCATCGCCGGCGCCTTCCACCAGGTCAAAGCGGCGCAGCCGCGCCTCGGCACCGAGCTTCTGAGCGTGCGCGAGGCGGAAGTGCTGGAGTTTCTGGCGCGCGACGCGACAAACAAGGAGATCGCCCGCGATCTCGGCCTGACCGAGGCGACGGTGAAGTTCCACCTGAAGAACCTCTACGCCAAGCTCGGCGTCGGCCGCCGCAGCCTCGCCGTCTCCGTCGCGCGCAAGGTCAGCCTGCTGGAAATCGAGTAGGGCGCTTTCGCGGTCGCCTCGGCGGAGGGCAAGCCATTCGCTAGACGCATGCCAGCGCGACACCCTGGACTCTCGCCTCGAACGACCGGCTCGCCTATTCTCTGTCGATGACAATCTGGCAACGACTCGGCGATTTCATCCGGCAACTGCCCTGCACCTGCACCATCGGGCAGGCGCTGGACGGTCTCATTGAAGCTGTGCGCACGGCTTTGCTCGGCACGCCCGAGAACCGGCGGCAGGTGGCTTTCTCCGTCTCGATGATCGCGCTCTCGGCGAAAATGGCGAAGGCGGACGGCGTCGTGACGCCTCGCGAGGTGGCGGCGTTCGAGGAACTCTTCGAGATTCCGCCGAACGAGCGCCAGAACGTGGCGCGGCTGTTCAACCTCGCCAAGCAGGACGTCGCCGGCTTCGACGCTTACGCGCGAAAACTCGCCGGCCTGTTCGACCATGGCTCGCCGGTGTTTGAGGACATCATCGACGGCCTGTTCCACATCGCCAAGGCCGACGGCATGGTGCATCAGGACGAGATGGCCTTCCTCGACAGCGTGGCGTCGATCTTTGGCATCCCCGAGGCCGCCTTCGCCCGCATCAGCAGCCGCCATGTCGTGCCGGAGGAGGGCGATCCCTATCTCATCCTCGGCATCGATCGCGGCGCCTCGAACGACGACGTCAAGCGGCACTACCGGCGGATCGTCGCGGAGACGCATCCCGACCGGCTGATCGCGCGCGGCGTGCCGGCGGAGTTCCTTGCCATCGCCACGGCCAAGCTCGCGGCGCTGAACGGCGCCTATGACCGCATCCGCCGCGAGCGGGCGTTTGCCTGAGATAGAATGGGGTAGGACCGCGCGACGCGGGCTTTCCGATCATGGAGAAACCATTGCCTGACGCGGCTCTGCCCAATGTGGCCTGGCGGCCCTCGCCGAATTTCGGTCCCCGCGCGGACGGCGCGCCGGTGGATATCCTCATCCTGCACTATACCGACATGAAGACGGCCGAGGCGGCGATCGACCTGCTCTGCGACCCGGCCTCGCAGGTCTCCTGCCACTATGTCGTGGCCGAGGACGGCACGATCACCCAGCTCGTCGCCGAGGCGGACCGGGCGTGGCATGCCGGCGTCTCTTCCTGGCACGGTAAGGACGATATCAACTCCCGATCGATCGGAATCGAGATCGCCAATCTGGGCCATGACCATGGCTATCCCGATTTTCCGGACGTTCAGATCGAAGCGGTGATCGCGCTTGCCTGCGACATTTGCGCTCGTCACGGCATTCGTCCGGAACGAATCCTTGCTCACTCGGACGTTGCGCCGGCCCGCAAACGCGACCCCGGCGAGAAGTTTCCCTGGTCGCGCCTTGCCGCCGCTGGGGTAGGCCATTTCGTCGAGCCGGAGCCGATTCGGGGCGGTCGTTTTTTTAGCGCCGGTGAAAGCGGCGCGCCGATCGAGGCGCTGCAGGCCATGCTCGCGCTCTACGGATATCCCATTCAGATCACAGGTGTTTACGATCTGGCGACGGAGCAGGTGGTGACCGCGTTCCAGCGTCATTTCCGCCCCGAGCGGGTCGATGGAATAGCCGATTCCTCGACGATCGCCACCCTGCATCGGCTGGGCCGGGCCCTCGCCGACAAGGCCGAAAATGCCGTTGCGGAAGGGGTAAACCGCTAAACCGGCAAAGCAATTTGACCGGTTCGATTGGCGATCACGGAATGTTAAAGCCTGTAATCTGATTTTAGTTCAGGTGCCCCATTTCGGGACTCTTGGGCGGCGAGAGAAGCTCCCATCTTCAATGATGAGAGTTCACCCCCAGGTATGAAGAAGTTCTGCGTACTCGCCATGGCCGCGCTGGTTGCCACCAGCAGCTTCGCCATCTCGCCTGCCTCCGCCCAGTCAGGCCGGCTGTTGAAGTCGAACGATATCCGCGTCGCCGCTGCCGAGCGCAGCCGGTTCGACACGATGATCAAGGATTACGCCAGCGCCAACAACGTCCCCCTGTCGCTGGCGCATGCGGTTGTCACGGTCGAGAGCAACTACAAGCCCAACATGACCGGCAATGCCGGCGAGATCGGCCTGATGCAGGTCAAGCTGCAGACGGCGCGCGGCATGGGATACAAGGGCAGCGCCAAGGGCCTCTACGATCCTGACACCAACATCCGCTACGGCATGATGTATCTCGGCCAGGCCCGCAAGCTCGCCGGCGGCGACCTGTGCGGCACGATCCTGAAGTACAATGGTGGCCATGGCGCCACGCGCATGACCAAGGGGCCGCTGCGCTATTGCGGCAAGGTCCAGCAGATCATCGCCTCGAACTAGTTCGAAGACCGGTTTGGCCGGCGCTCCCCCTGGCCGGCAGTCGGCCGCGAGCGTCGGGCCAACATGATCGGGTGCGGTTTCAAGAGTTTCTGTTTCGCGTACTTGACCCGCACCCGTCGCCCTCGTAAGCCCCGCAGTGCCAGTCGGCCGGACGACCGCTGCTGCAAGACCGAAAGGTCGCAGGGGAGGAAAGTCCGGGCTCCATGGAAACACGGTGCCGGGTAACGCCCGGCGGGGGCGACCCCAGGGAAAGTGCCACAGAAAGCAAACCGCCCGGGCGTTCGCGCCACGGGTAAGGGTGAAAGGGTGGGGTAAGAGCCCACCGCGGTCCCAGCAATGGGAACGGCACGGTAAACCCCACCGGGAGCAAGACCGAATAGGGGCGACACGGGCGCAAGCCCAGCCTGTTTCCAGGTCCGTCGCCCGGGTTGGTCGCGAGAGGCGTCCGGTAACGGGCGTCCCAGATGAATGGTCGTCACGCGGCGGTTCGCCGCCGCCCTACAGAACCCGGCTTACAGGCCGGCTGGCAAATCTTCCCCCTTTTTTCGGATCATGCGAGTTCCGGGCCCGCTCGCGGGCGCCGCGGCGGTTTCGAGGCTCAGGCGCCATCGATACGCGGCTCGGACCGTACCACCCTCCGCCGTCATCCCGGCGAAGGCCGGGATCCATGCCGACGCAAGCTCGGGAGCCCGCGCGGCACGCAACCCGGCGGAATTGGATCCCGGCTCGGAGGCCGGGATGACGGCGAGCGTGGGCAGAGCTGCGGGGCAGGGCCCCAATCGTTCTGAAGGCACTCAACATCCTGCCAGCCGCCTGAATCGGCAGTAGCCCTTCACCTCTCCCTGAGCGAGCCGCGCATGGGCCAGCCATGGGCGGCGCTCCCACCGGACGGTCCGGTGGGATGCCGTTCGTCCCGCTTGCCGTCTTGCCCCCATCTCCCGCCACGTTCGACTTGTCGCAGCGGCGCGGTTGGCCGGTGCCGGTTTTCTGGCGCCTTTCCTTGAAAAAGCTACGGAATATTAAGGCTAACGAGGTGTGATTGGCGTCTGGGCACCCGCCTGTCGTGGGGGCCGATTCCATTGACGCCCATACGCACCCATGTTATCCCAAATCATCCCGGTTCGAGGGCGCTGCGGTCGACACATTCAGGTCGATCCGTGGAGCGGTGCGGTACGCCGGGGTGTTGTTTCCAGTCTGCGTCCTTTGAGTGTTTTCCAGGCTCGGCACGCGGGCGGATCGTCAATGGCCATTTTCGAAAGGGGCGCCAGCGCGAGGGGTGATGGACGAATTCGTTTCAACCTTCACCAACAAGCTGGACTCGAAAGGGCGGGTGTCGATTCCCGCCTCGTTTCGCTCCGTGCTCGTGCGCGATGGTTTCGAAGGGCTCTATTGCTGTCCGACGCTGGACCAGAACGCGGTCGACGCGGGGGGCAATCGCCTCGTGACGCAGATCCGCGCCAGCCTGACGCTGTTCGAGCCGTTCTCCGAGGATCACGAGTTTCTCTCGACGACGCTGATCGGCGAGAGCGAGGTGCTGAAGGTCGATCCGGAAGGGCGCGTGGCGCTCTCGGAGGCGATCAAGGCCCATGCCGGGATCCGCGACACGGTGACCTTCGTGGGGCAGGGCTACAAGTTTCAGATCTGGGAACCGGAACGTTTCGTCGCCTATCGCGACGAGGCGAAGAACCGCGTTCGCGAATTGCGGCGTCGCCTGGGCTCCGGCTCGCGCGCCTCGGGAGGGACGGAATGATCGCCGGCGCATCGCAGGGCGGCGCCGACCGTCACGTTCCCGTCCTCCTCGACGAGGTCCTGCGCTATCTCGCGCCCGCGCCGGGCGGCGTAGTTATTGACGGCACGTTCGGCCTCGGCGGCTACAGCCGTGCCATCCTCGACGCCGGCGCGAACGTCATCGGCATCGATCGCGATCCCAACGCCATCGCCGACGGCCAGGCGGTCGTCGCCGAATATGGCGGCCGGCTGCAGCTCGCCCATGGCCGTTTCGGCGATCTCGACGCGATCGCGGCCTCGCTCGGCCACGAGACGGTCGACGGCGTCGTCCTCGATATCGGCGTCTCGTCGATGCAGCTCGACGAGGCCGAGCGCGGCTTCTCGTTCCGCTTCGACGGCCCGCTCGACATGCGCATGAGCCAGGAAGGGCCGAGCGCCGCCGACGTGGTCAACACGATGGAAGCGCGCGATCTCGCCCGCATCATCTCGGTGCTCGGCGAAGAGCGCCGCGCCGGCGCCGTCGCCCGCGCCATCACCCAGGATCGCGTCGCCAAGCCGTATCTGCGCACCAGCGAGCTCGCCGGGCTCGTCGAGCGCGTCGTCGGCAAGAAGCCGACGGACCCGATCCATCCGGCGACCCGCACGTTCCAGGCGCTCCGGATCTACGTCAACCAGGAGCTCGACGAGCTCGGCCGGGCGCTCGCCGCCGCCGAGCGCGTGCTGAAGCCGGGCGGACGGCTGGTGATCGTCTCGTTCCATTCGCTCGAGGATCGCATCGTCAAGCGCTTCCTCGCCGATCGCAGCGAGGTGAGGGCGGGCGGCTCGCGCCATCTGCCGGAACGCACCGTGGCGACGCCGACCTTCACGCTGGCGGTCAAGGGCGCGGTCGTGGCGGGCGATGCCGAGACCGCGCGCAATCCGCGCGCCCGTTCGGCCAAGCTTCGCGCCGGCATTCGCACCGAGGCGCCGTCGCGTCCGTTCGATGCCGAGGCGGCGGGTGTTCCAGCGCTCCCAGAATTCAAAGCGGCGAGGTCGTAATGCTCCGGGCACTCAATGTCATCTGGGTTGCTTTGATGGTCGCCGGCGCCGTGCTGACCTACGCCATGAAAGATCGCGCCGGCCGCGCCGCCGATCACGTCATGGAGCTGCGTCGCGACATCGCCCGCGAGAAGGAAGCGATGACGGTGCTTCGGGCCGAATGGAGCGTGCTCGACCAGCCGGCCCGGCTGCAGGGCCTGGTCGAGCGCTACGGTGACTATCTGCATCTGAAGGCCCTCGACGTCCGCCAGCTCGCGTCGCTGGACGAAGTGCCGGACAAGCCGATCCAGGTGCCGTCCGCCTCCATTGACGGGATCATCACCAGTGGCGTCGCTAAGCCGCTGCCCGTGGCCAAGGCTCTTTCCCAGGCCAAGCCCATTCCCCCCGCCAGGCCCCGTTACACGGGAGCACAGCCATGACGATGACGCTCACCGACCGTCCCAACATGTTCAGCCCCGCCAACGGTGCGCGCCATGTCGCGCTGAAGGGGGCGAGCAAGGCCAAGCATGACCAGACGCGCAGCCGCATCGGGCTGACGATGATGGTGTTCATGCTGGTCTATGGCGTGATCGGCGGCCGGCTCGTCATGCTCGGTATGAGCGAGCAGGCGGCGGCGGGTGCGCGCGGCAGCGCCTCCTCGTCGGTCGCGAGCGCGCGGCCGAATATCGTCGACCGCAATGGCGAAATCCTCGCCACCGACATCAAGACGTCGTCGCTGTTCGCCGAGCCGAACAAGATCGTCGATCCGGACGAGGCGGCCGAGCTGATCACCAGCGTGCTGCCCGACATCGACGCCGACCAGCTGCGCAAGCGGCTCTCGACCAATGCCGGCTTCGTCTGGGTCAAGCGCGAGATCACGCCGAAGCAGCAGTCCGAGCTGCACAATCTCGGCATTCCCGGCGTCGGCTTCCTGACCGAGAACCGGCGCTTCTATCCGGGCGGCCCGGCCGCCGCGCATATCGTCGGCCTCGTCAACATCGACAACCAGGGCATCGCCGGCATCGAGAAGGCGATCGACGAGCGCGGTCTCGGCGACCTGCACGGCGCCGGCTTCGCCACCAAGGGCGCCGATCTGCAGCCTGTGCGGCTCTCGATCGACCTTCGCGTCCAGCACATCCTGCGCGACGAGCTGGTCGGCGCCATGCAGCGCTACCAGTCGGTCGCCGCCATGGGCGTGATCCTCAACGCCAAGACCGGCGAGGTCATGGCGATGGCGTCCTTGCCCGATTTCGACCCGAACAATCCGGTCGACGCCAACAAGCCCGATCGTCTCAACCGCCTGACCGCCGGCACCTTCGAGCTCGGCTCGGTGTTCAAGAGCTTCACCTTCGCGATGGCGCTCGATTCCGGCCGCGTGAAGATGAGCGACAGCATCGACGCGCGCTTCCCGATCCGCGTCGGCCGCAACACGATCCGCGACTTCCACGCCAAGGCGCGCTTCCTGACCGTGCCGGAGATCTTCCAGTATTCGTCGAACATCGGCACCGCCAAGATGGCGCTCGCCGTCGGCCAGGAAGAGCAGCAGGCCTATCTGAAGAAGTTCGGCCTCTCGACCCGGCTGAAGACGGACCTGCCCGAGGTCGCGACGCCGCAGGTTCCGAAGCGCTGGAGCCAGGCGACGCAGCTCACCGTCTCCTTCGGCCACGGCATCGCGGTTACGCCGATGCAGGCCGCGATGGCCGACGCCGCGCTGGTCAATGGCGGCCATCTGTTCTCGCCCACCTTCTTCCCGCGCACGCCGGAAGACGCGATGGCCGACTCGACGCAGATGATTTCCAAGAAGACCAGCGACGAGATGCGCTGGCTGTTCCGCTTCAATGCCGTCAAGGGATCCGGCCGCAACGCCGACGTCGCCGGCTATGTCGTCGGCGGCAAGACCGGCACGGCCGAGAAGATCGTCAACGGGCGCTATGTCGAGGGGCACTACCTCAACTCCTTCCTGTCGGCCTTCCCGATGGATAACCCGGAATATGTGATGCTGATCTCGATCGACGATCCGAAGCCCGAGAAGCCCGGCCTGCCGGCGCTCGCGGCCTGGAACGCCGCCAATGTCAGCTCCAACGTCATCCGTCGGGCCGCCGCGATTCTGGGCGTTCAGCCCCGGACCGAGAACGAAAGCCACCCGGATGCCATGCTTGTGTCGTATTGAGGATCGAAGAGCGGTCCTCGGGGTCTGACCCTAAACGTTGAGATCAAGAGGATTCGATCCGAGAATGCGGCTTGGTGATCTAGCTTCGAACGATTTTTCGATCGCGTCGGAAGAGGGCGCGATCGAGATTTCCGGACTGACGGCGGACAGCCGCGCGGTCGGGCCGGGATTTCTGTTCGCGGCGCTCAAGGGTGTTGCGGCCGATGGCGGCCGCTTCGCGCCCGAAGCGGTGAAGCGCGGCGCGGCCGCGATCCTGGCCGGGGCCGACACCGATCTGCCGGCCGATCTCGGCGTGCCGGTGCTGCGCGCCGCCGATCCCCGCCTGGCGCTGGCGCGGATCGCATCGCGCTTCTATCCGCTGCAGCCGGAACAGCTCGTCGCCGTGACCGGCACCAGCGGCAAGACCTCCGTCGCCGCCTTCGTCCGCCAGATCTTCGAGAAGGCCGGCAAGAAGGCCGCCTCGATCGGCACCATCGGCGTCGTGTCGCCGGACGGCTCCGACTATGGCAGCCTGACCACGCCCGACCCGATCCAGCTGCACCAGATCCTCGACAAGCTCGCGCGGCAGGGCGTCACCCACGCCGCGCTCGAAGCTTCGAGCCACGGCCTCGACCAGCATCGGCTCGACGGCGTGCGCCTCACCGCCGCCGCCTTCACCAATCTCGGCCGCGACCACATGGATTACCATCCGACGGTCGAGCACTATCTCGATGCCAAGCTGAAGCTGTTCGGCCGCCTGCTGCCGGAAGGCCAGAGCGCGGTCGTCGACGCCGACGGCCCCTATGCCGAGGCGGTGATCGCCGTCGCGCGGCGGCGCGGCCAGCGCCTCATCGACATCGGCAAGGCGGGGCGCGCCATCCGCCTGATCAAGGCCGTGCCCGACCTCTACAGCCAGGCCTTGTCGCTGGAACTGTTCGGAACGCCGATGGATGTCCGCCTGCCGCTCGCCGGCGGGTTCCAGATCTCCAATGCGCTTGTGGCCGCCGGCCTCGCGATCGGCGCGGGAATCGACCCCGCGACCGCGATCCAGGCGCTGGGCGCTCTCGTCGGCGCGCCGGGGCGGCTGGAACGCGTCGGCGTCACCGACAAGGGCGCGCTCGTCTTCATCGATTACGCCCACAAGCCGGACGCGCTCGACCATGCGCTCGGCGCGCTGCGCCCGATGACGCGCAAGCGCCTCTTCGTCGTCTTCGGCGCCGGCGGCGACCGCGACGCCGGCAAGCGCCCGCTGATGGGCGAAGCCGCGACCCGCAACGCCGACGTCGTCATCGTCACCGACGACAATCCGCGCTCGGAAGATCCCGCCCGCATCCGGGCCGAGATCCTGGCCGGCGCGGTGAACGCCATCGAGATCGGCGACCGCAAGACGGCGATCGTCGAAGCGATCTCCATGCTGGGCGAGGGCGATGTGCTCTGTATCGCCGGCAAGGGGCATGAGACTGGCCAGATCGTCAATGGCGTCGTGCTGCCCTTCTCCGACCATGAGGTCGTCGCGGCGGCGCTCGCCGCGGAGGCACAGGCATGAGCAATCCACTCTGGACGTTCGACGACCTCGTCAACGGCATGAAGGGCCGGCCGACCAGCGTCGGTCCCGCCGTTACCGGCATCTCGATCGATAGCCGCACGGTCCAGCCGGGCGACGTCTTCTTCGCCATCCGCGGCGACCGGTTCGACGGCCACCGCTTCGTCGGCAGCGCCACCGCGCATGGCGCGACCGTCGCCGTCGTCTCCGAGGACAATCTCGCCGGGCTCGGCCGGATGACGATCCCGCTCGTCGTCGTCTCCGATGTTCTGGAAGCGCTTCAGCATCTCGCCCATGCCTCGCGCGCCCGCTCGTCGGCCCGGATCGCCGCCGTCACCGGCAGCGTCGGCAAGACGTCGACCAAGGAGATGCTGGCGCATGTGCTGGCGGCAGAGGCGCCGACGCATTACTCGCCGGCCTCGTTCAACAATCATTGGGGCGTGCCGCTGACGCTGGCGCGGATGCCGCTCGACGCCGAGTTCGCCGTGTTCGAGATCGGCATGAACCACGCCGGCGAGATCACGCCGCTGGTGGCGCAGGTCCGCCCGCATGTCGCCATCGTCACGACGATCGAGCCCGTGCATCTCGAATTCTTCCCCGACGGCGTCGACGGCATCACGCGGGCGAAGGCCGAGATCTTCTCCGGCGTCGTGCCCGGCGGCAGTGTCATCCTGAACGGCGACATCCCGCAGTTCGAGCGGCTGGCGCTGCTCGCCATGGATGCCGGCGTCAATCAGGTGCTGTCGTTCGGCACCGGCCGCGATGCCGATGCGCGGCTCGAGGCGCTCGACATGCAGTCGACGCTCTCGCATGTCGGCGCCCGCATCCTCGACCAGGAAATCTCGTTCACGATCGGCGCGCCCGGGCGGCATCTGGTGCAGAACGCGCTCGCCGTGCTGCTGGCGGTCGCCCAGCTCGGCGGCGACGTCGTCCGCGCCTCGATCGCGCTCTCCGGCGTCACGGCGGCGAAGGGGCGGGGCGCCCGGCACGAACTCGCCATCGGCGGCGGTTTCGCGACGCTGATTGACGAAAGCTACAATGCGAGCCCGGTTTCGATGCGGGCGGCGTTCGCCGTGCTCGCGCAGGCCCAGACGGATGGGGACGGCCAGCGCATCGCGGTTCTCGGCGATATGCTGGAACTCGGCGAGGACACGCTGCGGCTGCATGCCGAGCTGGTCGAGCCGCTGATCGCCGCCGGCGTCGACCGCGTCTTTCTCGCCGGTCCGTCGATGCAGGCCCTCTGGGAGGTCTTGCCGCCGGCCCTGCGGGGCCATTATTCCGAAACTGCAAACGAACTCGAGCCGATTCTTCTCGATGAGATTGCCGCCGGCGACGTCGTGATGGTCAAGGGCTCGAATGGCAGCCGCATGGCGCCGATCGTCGATGCCCTGAAAACCCGCTACGCGCCGACGCCCCTCCAAGGCGATCCCGCCACTGAAGGACCCGTCTGATGCTGTACCTGCTGGGGGATCTCTCCGCGCAATTCTCGGGGCTCAACGTCTTCCGCTACATCACCTTCCGGGTGGGCGGCGCGACGATGACCGCGCTGATCTTCGTCTTCCTGTTCGGTCCCGCCATCATCCGGGCGCTGAAGGTCAAGCAGGGCAAGGGCCAGCCGATCCGCGAGGATGGTCCGCAGAGCCACCTGGTCACCAAGAAGGGCACGCCCACCATGGGCGGCCTGATGATCCTGTCCGGCCTGATCGTCTCGACGCTGCTATGGGCCAATCTCTCCAGCTTCTATGTCTGGACAGTGCTCGGCGTCACGGTCGGCTTCGGCCTGATCGGCTTCTATGACGACTACCTGAAGGTCACCAAGCAGAGCCACAAGGGCTTCTCCGGCCGCTCGCGCCTGGCCGTCGAGTTCGCCATCGCCGCGATCGCCTGCATCGCGATCTCGCATCTGTCGACCGGGCCGCTGTCGAACGCGCTGACCTTCCCCTTCATCAAGGCCTTCGTCCTCGATCTCGGCTGGTTCTTCATTCCCTTCGGCGCTTTCGTCATCGTCGGCGCCGGCAATGCGGTGAACCTGACCGACGGCCTCGACGGCCTCGCCATCGTGCCGGTCATGGTCGCCACCGCCTCGTTCGGCGTCATGGCCTATCTTTCGGGCAACGCGATCTTCGCCGAATACCTGCAGATCCATTTCGTGCCGGGCACGGGCGAGCTCGCCGTCCTCTGCGGCGCGATGCTCGGCGCCGGCCTCGGCTTCCTCTGGTTCAACGCGCCGCCGGCGGCGATCTTCATGGGCGATACCGGTTCGCTGGCGCTCGGCGGCATGCTCGGCGCCATCGCCGTCGCCACCAAGCACGAGATCGTGCTCGCCATCGTCGGCGGCCTGTTCGTGCTCGAAGCCGTCTCGGTGATCATCCAGGTGGTCTCGTTCAAGCTGACCGGCAAGCGCGTCTTCAAGATGGCGCCGATCCACCACCATTTCGAACATCTCGGCTGGACCGAGCCGCAGGTCGTGATCCGTTTCTGGATCATCGCGGTCGTCCTCGCCCTGATCGGTCTCTCCAGCCTGAAGATCCGGTAGCCGTCCATGACGCCGATCACCTCCTTCGCCGGCAAGTCGGTCGCGGTCTTCGGACTGGGCGGCAGCGGTCTCGTCACGGCTGAGGCGCTCGTCGCCGGCGGCGCGACGGTCGTGGCGTGGGACGACAATCCGGATTCGGTGGCGAAAGCGAATGCCGCCGGAATTCCGACCGGTGACCTGAAGGCGCTGGATTTCGCCAAGGTCGACGCGCTCGTGCTGTCGCCCGGCGTGCCGCTGACCCATCCGGTGCCGCACTGGACGGTCGAACTCGCCAGGGCTGCCAGCGTCGAGATCATCGGCGATATCGAGCTGTTCTGCCGCGAGCGGCGGGCGATCGCCCCGGACGCGCCCTTCATCGCCATCACCGGCACCAACGGCAAGTCGACGACGACGGCGCTGATCGCGCATCTCTTCCGCACCGATGGCTGGGACGTGCAGCTCGGCGGCAATATCGGCACGGCGATCCTGTCGCTCGATCCGCCGGACAGCGGCCGCATCCACATCGTCGAGTGCTCGTCGTTCCAGATCGATCTGGCGCCGACCATCGATCCGACCGTCGGCGTGCTGCTCAACCTGACCGAGGATCACCTCGACCGGCACGACACGATGGCGCGCTACGCCGCCATCAAGGCGCGCCTCGTCAACGGGGCGGGGACGGCCGTCGTCGGCATCGACGACGAATGGTGCGCAACCATCGCCTCCGATCTCGACCAGCGCGGCACGCCGGTCGAGCGGATCTCGGTCCGTCGCCCCGTCGCCAACGGCTATTACGCCGATCGCGGCCACGTCTTCGAGGTCGAGGACGCCACCGCTCGCGAAGTGGTCGATTTGAAGGGCATCGGCTCGTTGCGCGGCCGGCACAATGCGCAGAACGCCGCCGCCGCGATCGCGGCCGCGCGCATCATCGGCATTTCCGAGCCGGTCATCCTGGAGGGGCTGAAGAGCTTTCCGGGCCTCGCCCACCGCATGGAAGAGGTGGCGCGGATTGGCAAGGTGCTGTTCGTCAACGACTCGAAGGCGACCAATGCCGACGCGGCCGAAAAGGCGCTGTCGAGCTTCGACCGCATCTACTGGATCGCCGGCGGCAAGGCCAAGACCGGCGGCATCACCAGCCTCGAACCCTATTTCCCGAAGATCGCCAGGGCGTATCTGATCGGCGCGGCGGCGGAAGAGTTCGCCGGGACGCTCGCCGGCAAGGTCGACACGGTGATGGCGGGCACGATGGACGCGGCGGTCGCCGCGGCAGCGCGCGACGCGGCCGCCGATGGCGCGAGCGAGCCGGTGGTGCTGCTGTCGCCCGCCTGCGCTTCCTATGACCAGTATCGAAATTTCGAGATCCGCGGCGATCATTTCCGCGGCCTCGTCCAGGCGCTCGCGAGCGCGGAACCCGTCGTTGAGGTGAAGTGATGGTCAGCAGGGCCGATCGCAGTGTCTTCGCCGAGTGGTGGTGGACCGTCGACAAATATCTGCTGTTCGGCCTCTTGGGCCTGATGATCTGCGGCGTCGTGCTGTCGCTCGCCGGCAGTCCGCCGGTCGCCGAGCGCATCGGCCTCGACAGCTTCCACTTCGTCGAGCGCCACGTCATGTTCATGGTGCCGACGATCATCATCATGATCGCCACCTCGTTCCTGTCGCCGCGCAATGTTCGCCGCACCGCTCTGATCGTGTTCTCGATCTCGATCGTGCTGATGTTCCTGACCCTCTTCGTCGGTCAGGAAGTGAAGGGCGCGCGCCGCTGGATCAACGTGCTCGGCTTCTCGCTGCAGCCGTCCGAATTCATCAAGCCGGCCTTCCTGGTGCTCTCGGCCTGGCTCTTCACCGAGAATTCGCGCCGCAACGACATTCCCGGCAACATCTTCGCGATGCTGCTTCTCGCCATCGTCGCGGCGCTGCTGGTGGCGCAGCCCGATCTCGGTCAGACCATGCTCGTCGTCATCGCCTGGTCGGCGGTGTTCTTCATGGCGGGGCTCTCCTGGTTCTGGATCGTCGGGCTCGCCGGCCTCGCCGCCGTCGGCATTGTGGCCGCCTATACGGTGTTTCCGCACTTCGCCGGCCGTATCAACCGCTTCCTCGATCCGGGCGCCGGCGATACGTTCCAGGTCGACACGGCGCTGAATTCGATCGTCCATGGCGGCTGGTTCGGCCGCGGCCCCGGCGAGGGCGTCGTCAAGCGCATCCTGCCGGACAGCCATACCGACTTCATCTTCGCGGTCGCCGCGGAAGAGTTCGGCATCATCCTCTGCATGGGTCTGGTGCTGATGTTCGGCTTCGTCGTCGTGCGCGGCCTGAGCCACAGCCTGAAGAACGAGGACGCGTTCGTTCGCCTGGCCTCGTCGGGCCTCATGGTGCTGTTCGGCGTCCAGTCTGTCATCAACATGGCGGTGAATTTGAACCTGATGCCGGCGAAGGGCATGACGCTGCCGTTCATCTCCTATGGCGGCTCGTCGATGCTGGCGATCGCCTTCCAGATGGGGCTGGTGCTCGCTTTGACCCGTCGCCGCTTCGAGCCGGCGCGTCTGACATCCGGGTTCAGCCGTTTCGCGACGGCTGGTCCCAAGGCTGCGTGAGGCCATGGAAAAGA
The DNA here is from genome assembly GCF_059699055.1 of Kaistia sp. SLG-1. Lineage (NCBI taxonomy): Bacteria > Pseudomonadati > Pseudomonadota > Alphaproteobacteria > Hyphomicrobiales > Kaistiaceae > Kaistia > Kaistia sp. SLG-1. The sequence goes on along the minus strand of NZ_AP048544.1, from coordinate 3,745,618 downwards.
CCATCCTGCTTTGTGCCGGCGGAACAGGCGGGCATCTGTTCCCGGCCGAGGCGCTGGCTTTTGTCCTGAAGGCGCGCGGATGGTCGGTGCATCTCGCCACCGACCATCGCGCCGAGACCTACGGCCAGAATTTCCCCGCCGACGAGACGCACATCATCCGCTCGGCGACGCCGTCGGTGAAATCGCCGACCGCCTTGGTCTCCGCCGCCTGGAAGCTCTGGCAGGGCTATCGCCAGTCGAAGGCGATGCTGAAGCGGGTGCGGCCCAGCGCCGTCGTCGGCTTCGGCGGTTATCCGACCGTGCCGCCTTTGCTCGCGGCCGTCCATCTCGGCATCCCGACCGTGGCGCATGACGCCAACGCCGTGCTCGGCCGCGCCAACCGGCTGCTGGCGTCGCGCGTCAGCGCGGTGGCAACCTCGTTCCCGGAAGTCGGCCATGCGAATGCCGCCGGCGGCAAGGTGGTCCAGACCGGCAATCCCGTCCGCCATGCCGTGATCGACGCCAGCGGCGTTGCCTATCCGGCCCAGCCGGAAGGGGGACCGCTCCGCCTCGTCATCTTCGGTGGCAGTCAGGGTGCCCGCTTCTTCTCCGATCTCCTGCCCGAGGCGCTGGAAAAGCTCGACGCCGGCTCGCGCGCGCGGCTCGTGATCACGCAGCAATGCCGGCCGGAAGATCTGGAACGTGTCCGCGCCGCCTATGACAGGCTGGGCGTCCAGGCGGAACTGGCGCCGTTCTTCCAAGACATGCCGGCGCGCATCGCGAATAGCCATCTCGTCATCTCGCGCTCCGGTGCGTCGACCGTCTGCGAACTGGCCGTGATCGGCCGTCCGGCGATCATGGTGCCGCTGCCCGGCGCCATCGACCAGGACCAGAGCGCCAACGCGCTCGTGCTCGCCAAGGTGGGCGGCGGATGGGTCGTGCCGCAGGCCGAGTTGACAGCCGACCGCCTGGCGCGCGAACTGACGGCCTTTCTGGCCGAGCCGGGGCGTCTCGCCCAGGCGGCGGCCTCAGCGAAATCAGTCGGACGCCCCGATGCCGTTGAACGCCTGGCCGATCTGGTCGAGCGCGTAGCCGGTGGCGGGCGGTCTGGCGCATCTACCGGAGTCTGAACATGAAGATGCCCCGGGACATTGGTCCCGTTCATTTCGTCGGCATTGGCGGTATCGGCATGAGCGGCATCGCCGAGGTGCTGGTCAATCTCGGCTATCGCGTACAGGGCTCGGACGCGTCCGAGAATGCCAATGTCCAGCGCCTCAAGGCGAAGGGCGCCACGATCGCGATCGGCCATGACGCCGCCAATCTCAACGACGCCCGCGTCGTCGTCGTCTCCTCGGCCATCAAGGCGAACAATCCGGAGCTGAAGGCGGCGCGCGAGCGGCTGCTTCCGGTCGTGCGCCGCGCCGAGATGCTGGCCGAGCTGATGCGCCTGAAGAGCGCTATCGCGATTGCCGGCACGCACGGCAAGACCACGACCACCTCGATGGTGGCGGCGCTGCTCGACGCCGGCGGCTTCGACCCCACCGTCATCAATGGCGGCATCATCAACGCCTACGGCACCAATGCCCGCATGGGCGCCAGCGACTGGGTGGTCGTCGAGGCGGACGAGAGCGACGGCACCTTCGTCAAGCTGCCGGCCGACGTGGCGCTCGTCACCAACATCGATCCCGAGCATCTCGATCACTACGGCAGCTTCGACAAGGCGCGCGACGCCTACAAGCAGTTCATCGAGAACATCCCGTTCTACGGCTTCGCCGTCATGTGCCTCGATCATCCCGAGGTGCAGTCGCTGATCGGCAAGATCGAGGACCGGCGCATCATCACCTATGGCGCCAATCCGCAGGCGGACATCCGCTACAGCAATCTGCGCAATGAGGGCGGCGTCTCGATCTTCACCGCCAGCATCCGCGACCGCGTCACCGGCGAGACGTCGGAGCTGGTCGACCTCGTCCTGCCGATGCCGGGCGAGCACAACGTGCAGAACGCCACCGGCGCGATCGCCATCGCTCATCATCTCGGCATTTCCGACGAGGCGATCCGCAAGGGCCTGGCGGCCTTCGGCGGCGTCAAGCGGCGCTTCACCCGTACCGGTTCCTGGAACGGCGTCGAGGTGTTCGACGATTACGGCCACCATCCGGTCGAGATCGCCGCAGTGCTGAAGGCGGCGCGCGCCTCGACCAAGGGACGCGTCATCGCCGTCGTTCAGCCGCACCGCTACACCCGCCTGCGCGATCTCTTCGACGGCTTCTGTACCTGCTTCAACGATGCTGACACCGTGTTCGTCGCTCCGGTCTACGCGGCCGGCGAGAGCCCGATCGAGGGCATCGACAGCGATCATCTCGTCGACGGGCTGAAGGTGCGCGGCCATCGCGATGCGCGCGTGCTGACCGGCCCGCAGGCGCTCGCCCCCGAGATCGCCGCGATCGCCAAGCCGGGCGACTATGTCGTCTGCCTCGGCGCCGGCTCGATCACCAACTGGGCCTATGCGCTGCCGGCCGAACTCGAGGCCGTGGCGCCGGCCGCCTGACGGCACGTTCCGCGAGTCCTCTTTCCGAGGGCTGCATCCGGCGATTGCCGGGCCTTTCCGAACCGTTAACGAAGCACCCCGGCACAGCTCGGCCGGGGTGCTTTTTTGTGCGGCAAGTCGTCCTTGTGGAGGCGTTTTTTCGACAGCTTTCTGCACCGGCCTGCGCGACGGATCGGTCGGAAAAATCCAGCATTTCCGCCAAAATCGGGCGTTGGGCCGGCTCGGTTTCCGCGCCCGAAAAGACCGCCCGGACTCGAAGAATTTTTTTGCGGGCCGCGAAGCGGTTTGGTTAACGCTTCTTTACCAATTTTCGTAGATATTCCGACCGAATCCGATTCGGTTGGAAGGAAAGCGTTTTGGCGAAGCATGTCGCCGTCCTCATGGGCGGGTGGTCCAGCGAGCGTCCGGTGTCGCTCAATTCGGGGAACGGCTGCGCCGACGCATTGGAGCAGGCTGGCTACCGGGTTACGCGCGTCGACGTGCAGCGCGACATCGCCGAGGTGCTGGCGAAGCTGAAGCCGGACGTCGCCCTCAACGCGCTTCATGGTCCGTTCGGCGAGGATGGCTCGATCCAGGGCGTGCTCGAGATCCTCGGCATTCCCTATACGCATTCCGGCGTGCTCGCTTCGGCGCTCGCCATGAACAAGGCGCGCGCCAAGGACGTGATGAAGGCCGCCGGCATTCCCGTCGCCGAGTCGCTGCTGGTCCATCGCCTGGAGGCCGCCCGCGCCCATCCGATGGAGCCGCCCTATGTCGTCAAGCCGGTGGCGGAGGGGTCGAGCTTCGGCGTGCTGATCGTCCGCGAGGGCGCGATTAACCCGCCTCAGCAATTATTTGCGGATGACTGGGCCTATGGCGAGACCGTCATGGTCGAGCGTTACGTCGGGGGACGGGAGCTCACTTGCGGTGTCAAGGGTGATGAAGCCTTTGATATCATTGAGCTCGTGATGGCCGATGGTGGCTGGTACGACTATGATTCCAAATATTCCGACCATGGTGCCCGCCACGTAATTCCGGCGCCGCTTTCACCAAATATTTACCAAAGTATACAGAATCTAGCGGTACGGGCGCATCGGGCTCTCGGATGTCGCGGCATCAGCCGTGCCGACTTCCGATATGACGATCGCCCGGACGGTACGGGGGAGCTCGTCTGCCTCGAAGTGAACACCCAGCCGGGCATGACGGCGACGTCGCTGGTCCCGGATATGGCGCGACATGCCGGAATGGATTTTCCGGCCCTGGTTAGTTGGATGGTGGAGGACGCATCTTGCGGCAGATAAGCCCGAGATCGACCAAGGAAACGGCGAATGATGCGCCGGCTGCGGATGTGGCCTCGGGCTTCAGGCTCTGGCTGCGCCGGCGGATCCGCGCGCTCTCCCGGGCCAACTGGCAGGTGCCGCGTCATGCCGGCCTGAAGGGCACGGCGCTGCTTTTCGCCGCCACCGGCATCGCCGGCATCGTCTCGGCCGATCGTGTCGACGAGACGCTGACCTGGATCAGTTCGACCTCCGGCCTCGCGATCGACAATGTCCGCATCACCGGCCAGACCGAGACGTCGGAGATCGCGGTCCTGAACCGCCTGGAGCTGCCGCCCGAGGCGTCGCTGGCGCTGTTCGATCTCGCAGCCGCGCGCGAACGCGTCGAGACGCTGCCCTGGGTCGAGAACGCGACGCTGCGCAAGATCTATCCCGCGACGCTCAAGATCACGATCCAGGAGCGCAAGCCCTATGTGCTGTGGCAGCGCGACCAGACGCTCTCCGTCATCGACGAGACCGGCCGCGTCATCAGCGATGCCTCCGATGGCCATTACGACCTGATCCGGGTGGTGGGGCAGGGCGCCGACAAGCGCGCCGGCGAGGCGCTGAAGCTCGCCGATGCCGCGCCGTCGATCCGCTCGCGCCTGCGCGCCGCCGTGCTGATCTCGGAACGGCGCTGGAACCTCGTGCTCGACAACGGCGTGACGCTGATGCTGCCGCAGGACGAGCCCGAGGCGGCCGTCTCGCTCATCGCCGCGCTCGACCAGAAGGACGGCATCCTGTCGAAGGATATCCAGAGCATCGACCTGCGCCTCGGCAACCAGATGTTCGTTCGCCTGACGCCGGAAGCGGCCGAGCGGCGGACCGCGCTGATCAAGGAACGCGAGAAGCTCGCCAAGCGTAAGGGAGCGAGCACCTGATGTCGTTGTTTGTATCCTCCGACAGCCGCATGCGCCCGCTGCCCACCAAGAAGAGCACGGTCGTGTCGATCCTCGACATCGGCTCGTCGAAGATCTGCTGCCTGATCGCCCGGCTGAAGCCGCGCGAGGTCGGCGACGTGCTGCCGGGTCGGACCCACGCGGTCGAGGTGCTCGGCATCGGCCACCAGCGTTCGCGCGGCATCAAGTCCGGCGTCGTCGTCGATCTCGACAAGGCCGAGCAGGCGATCCGCATGGCGGTCGACGCGGCCGAGCGGATGGCGGGCTGCACGGTCGAGTCGCTGATCGTCAACGTTTCCTGCGGCAGGCTCGCCAGCGAGGCCTTTTCCGCCAGCGTCGCGCTCGCCGGCCACGAGGTCGTCGAGGCCGATATCAAGCGCGTGCTTTCCGCCGGCCGCGAGCATTCGATCACCGACGACCGCTCGGTCATCCATTCGCTGCCGATCGGCTATGCCATCGACGGCAATGGCGGCATCCGCGATCCGCGCGGCATGCTGGGCGAGCGCCTCGGCGTCGACATGCATGTCGTTACCGGCGAGACCGCGCCGCTGCGCAATCTCGAGCTCTGCATCGGCCGTTGCCACCTCTCCGTCGAGGCGATGGTCGCGACGCCCTATGCCTCCGGCCTCTCGGCGCTCGTCGACGACGAGACGGAACTCGGCGTCGCCTGCGTCGATCTCGGCGGCGGCACGACGACCATCTCGGTCTTCATGGACGGCCAGTTCGTCCATGCCGACGCGATCGCCATCGGCGGCCTGCACGTCACCACCGACATCGCCCGCGGTCTTTCGACCCGGATCGAGGATGCCGAGCGACTGAAGACCATGCATGGCAGCGCGCTGCCGAGCGTGTCGGACGACCGCGACATCCTCTCGGTCCCGCCGATCGGCGACGACGACCGCGATCTTCCGAACCAGATCCCGCGCTCGGCGCTGACGCGGATCATCCGCGCCCGCATCGAAGAAATTCTGGAGCTCGTCCGTGATCGGCTCAACGCCTCCGGATTCCAGACCATGGTCGGCCGACGCATTGTCCTGACGGGCGGCGCCAGCCAGCTGACGGGCATCACCGAGGCGGCGCGGCGCATCCTTGCCCGCAATGTCCGCCTGGGTCGTCCGCTCGGCGTAACGGGACTGCCGGAGGCGGCGCGCGGGCCGGCCTTCTCGGCCGCGGTAGGTCTCCTGATCTATCCGCAGGTCGCGCAGATCGAGCAGGTATCCGCGATGCGAGGGCATCGATTGGCCATGACGGGAACAGGCGGCTATTTCGCCCGCTTCGGTCACTGGTTCCGAGAGAGTTTCTGAGTTGCAGCAAGAGGGCGCGGCCGCGGCGGGCAGCGCCAGTTTGATGGAAATATGGTCGGGGTACGCCACCGGCTTAGGGGTCAAGACGACGAGGTCACCATGACGATCAACCTGAAAATGCCGGATATCACTGAGCTGAAGCCCAAGATCACGGTCTTTGGTGTCGGCGGCGCGGGTGGCAACGCCGTCAACAACATGATTCGCTCGGGCCTCGAGGGCGTCGAGTTCGTCTGCGCCAACACGGACAGCCAGGCGCTGATGTCGGCTCGCGCCGAGCGCCTGATCCAGATGGGCGTCGCCGTCACCGAGGGCCTCGGCGCCGGATCGATGCCGGATGTCGGCCGCGCTGCCGCGGAGGAGGTCATCGACGAGATCAATGACCATCTCGCCGGCTCGCACATGGTGTTCGTCACCGCCGGCATGGGCGGCGGCACCGGCACCGGCGCCGCACCGGTCATCGCCCGCACGGCCCGCTCGCACGGTATACTGACCGTCGGCGTCGTGACGAAGCCGTTCCAGTTCGAAGGCGCCCGCCGCATGCGCGTCGCCGAGGCTGGTATCCAGGAGCTGCAGGAGAGCGTCGACACGCTCATCGTCATCCCGAACCAGAACCTGTTCCGGATCGCCAACGAGAAGACCACCTTCGCCGACGCCTTCGCGATGGCCGACCAGGTGCTCTACTCGGGCGTCGCCTGCATCACCGACCTGATGGTCAAGGAAGGCCTGATCAACCTCGACTTCGCCGACGTCCGTTCGGTGATGCGCGAGATGGGCAAGGCGATGATGGGCACCGGCGAAGCCTCGGGCGACCGTCGCGCGATCATGGCCGCCGAGGCGGCGATCGCCAATCCGCTGCTCGACGAGACCTCGATGCATGGCGCGCGTGGCCTGCTGATCTCGATCACCGGCGGCCGCGACCTGACCCTGTTCGAAGTCGACGAAGCCGCGACCCGCATCCGCGAGGAAGTGGATCCCGACGCCAACATCATTCTCGGTGCGACGTTCGAGGAAAGCCTCGAGGGCGTCATCCGCGTTTCGGTCGTTGCCACGGGCATCGAGTCGGACCTCAAGGACGAGGTTTCTCCCGGTGACCGCACGCAGCAGGACATGCACAACCGCATGAAGGCCGCTGCCCAGGCCGCCACGGCTCCGCAGACGCCGCAGGCCTCGCGTCCGGCCTCGATCGATACCCGCGCCGCCGCGCCGGTCCAGCAGGCTCCGGCCTTCCGTCCGGCCGTGCCGCAGCAGGCTCCGGTCCAGCATCATGCCCCGGCCCAGCCGGTGATGCGCGACCCCGGCGTCACCATCGCCCCGATGGCCCCGCCGACGGTTTCCTACGCCGAGGCCGAGCTCGATCACGAGTTCGACATGGTTCCGGCTCCGGTGCGGGAAGAGCATGTCCCGGCTCCGCAGCCCTTCATCCCGCCGGCAGCCGAAGCTCCGGCCGCTTCCCGCATGCCGCGCGTCGAGGACTTCCCCGCCGTCGCCCAGCGCGAGATGCAGGCCCAGCGCGCCGAAGCCCAGCCGCATCACGAGGAAGATCGCGGCCCGATGAGCCTGCTCCGCCGTCTGGCGAATGTAGGTCTTGGCCGTCGCGAGGAAGAAGCCGCGCCGCAGGTGAACCGCCAGCAGCCGGCGCCGCAGCAGCGCGCCCCGCAGCAGGGCGCCCCGCTGCAGCCGCAGCGTCAGCCCCAGGCCGGCGCGCCGCGCGCTCCGCAGCAGCCGGTTCCGCCGCGTGCGCCGCAGCAGTCGCAGGACTATCGTCCGCGTCAGGCGGAGCTCGACCAGCATGGCCGCGTGATGCCGCGCAGCGAGGATGACCAGCTGGAGATCCCGGCCTTCCTCCGTCGTCAGGCCAACTGATACGGATTGGCTCTCTCGAGGCCCGGCTCTGGAAACAGCGCCGGGCCTCTTTCGTTCCGGGCGCGGGGGTGCGTTACAGAAGGTTAGAAAGAGTGATTTGTTGACCGGGTGGTCGAGGCTCTATCTATCCATCACAACATGCTGACGAATCTGACGATTCCCTGTTGGCCTGCCTACCTGGTCCATGGGTATCAGTCGGTCGGAACAGCGGCGGGGCGGACCACAGAGCAGTCGGGGATTTTGACAAGCTCTCTTGGGGCGAATTGATGGCTAAACGACAGGGCATGCACCAGACCACGTTGCGCGATCGCGTTGTGGTTTCGGGTATCGGCGTGCATAGCGGCAAGCCCGTGGCAATGGCCCTCAACCCGGCCGAGGCCGGTACGGGCATCGTCTTCCACCGTATCGACGCGGGCGACACGCAGCCGATCGAGGCGCGAATCGATCGCCTGCATGCGACGGATTCCTGCACTACGGTCGCCTTCGACGGCGTCTCGGTCTCGACCATCGAGCACCTGCTCGCGACCTTCAACGGCCTTGGCGTCGACAACGTCCTCGTCGAGATCGACGCGGCCGAAGTGCCGATGATGGATGGCAGCGCCGCCGCCTTCGTCGATCTGGTCGACCAGGCCGGATTGGTCGCGCTTGCCGCGCCGCGCCGCTTCGTCAAGGTCCTGAAGCCTGTCCGCATCGAGCACAAGGGCGCCTTCGCGGAGCTTCTGCCCTTCGATGGCCGCCGGTTCGAGATCGACATCGACTTCACTTCGCCGCTGATCGGCCGTCAGGCCTTCGTCGTCGACCTCGACGCCGACGTCTTCCGCCGCGATCTCGCGCGCGCCCGCACCTTCGGCTTCATGAAGGATGTCGAGTTCTACTGGTCGCGCGGTCTGGCGCTTGGTTCCTCGCTCGACAACACGGTCGTGCTCGGCGAGGACAAGGTGATCAACCCGGAAGGCCTGCGTTTCGCGGACGAGTTCGTGCGTCACAAGACGCTCGACGCGGTCGGCGACCTGGCGCTCGCCGGTGCGCCGATTCTGGGCACCTACCGCTCCTATCGCGGCGGGCATCTCATGAACGCGCGGATCGTCGAAGCGCTGTTCGCTGATTCGGATGCGTGGACCTATGTCGACGCCTCGGTGCCGGCGAAGCGCGATGTCGTGCATCCCCAGATGCCGGTTCGTCTGCCGGCGGCTGCCTTCGGCCCGGACAAGTCCTAGGCCGAACGGCGGCATATTCCGCACAATCCGGATATTTCCGAAGTCGCGTGCTTCTCTGCCACGAAATTGCGGCAATGCGTTGCGACGGCTTGTGGCGTCATCGTGCTGTTTCCGCTAGAGAGGCTGCACCGCTTTGCCCCATCGAAAGAGGCGATGCCGGCTCGCGCCGGTTCGATGTGTGAATGAACGATATTAGCTCGATCCGCCCGTCGACCTTTGCCAATTTTGGCCGGTTCGGCTCCGTCACCCTGCGTGCCGCTGCGCTTGTCGCGCTGGTCGCGGTCGCCGGCTGTTCGCTGACCAAGGACGATGATGCCGCCGACGAGCCCGACGTTCCGGCAGGCCAGATGTACAATCAGGGCCTGACCCTGATGCAGAACGGCAAGCTCAAGTCGGCCGCCAAGGAATTCGAGAAGGTCGATCAGCAGCATCCCTATACGGAATGGGCCCGCAAGGCGCTGATCATGACGGCGTTCACGAACTATCGCCTCGGCAACTACGAAGAGACGGTGACGGCGGCCCGCCGCTACATCTCGCTCTATCCGTCGAGCTCGGATGCCGGCTACGCGCAGTACATGATCGGCCAGTCCTACTTCAAGCAGATCCCCGAGGTGACGCGCGATCAGGACGCGACCAAGAAGGCGATCGCTGCCATGCAGGAGGTCGTCGACAAGTATCCGAACTCCGAATATGTCGACGACGCGCAGAAGGCGATCGTCGTGGCGCGCGACCAGCTGGCCGGCAAGGAAATGCAGGTCGGCCGTTACTATCTCGAGCGCAAGGAATATCCGGCCGCGATCAACCGCTTCAAGGTTGTCGTGACCGATTACGGCAATACGCGTCACGCTGAGGAAGCGCTGTATCGCCTGACCGCCGCCTATTACGCGATGGGCGTCGTTCCGGAAGCGCAGACCGCCGCCGCCGTGCTCGGCCACAACTTCCCGGATTCGAAGTGGTATAAGGACGCCTATTCGCTTCTCCAGACGGGCGGCGTGTCGCCTTCGGAGAACAAGGGCTCCTGGATCAGCCGCGCATACCGCTCCGTGACGGGTTAACAGGGGACAGGGCGCGCCATGCTCGCCGCGCTCGCAATCCGCGACATCGTTCTCATCGATCGGCTCGAGATCGACTTCGCGCGCGGTCTCACGGTCCTGACCGGTGAGACCGGCGCGGGCAAGTCGATCCTGCTCGACGCGCTCTCGCTCGCCCTTGGCGGGCGCGGCGACGGCGCGCTCGTCCGCCAGGGCGCCAGCCAGGGCCAGGTGACGGCCGTATTCGACGTCCATGCCGGCCATCCGGCGCGGACGCTTCTTGGCGACAATGCCATCGATCATGACGGCGACATCATCCTGCGCCGTGTCCAGACCGGCGACGGCCGCACGCGCGCCTTCGTCAACGACCAGCCGGTCAGCGTCGCGCTGCTGCGTGATGTCGGCGCCTCGCTGGTCGAGATCCACGGCCAGCATGACGACCGGGCGCTGATCGATTCGTCCATTCATCGCCGCCTGCTCGACGCCTTTGGCGCGCTTGATCCGGAAGTGGGGGCGGTCGCCGACGCGTTTCGCGACTGGCGCTCGGCTGAAAGCGAAGTCGCCGCGCTCCGGCGCCGGATCGCCTCGGCGCGCAGCGAGGGCGACTATCTCCGCGCCTCCGTTGAGGAGCTCTCGAAGCTCGCGCCGCAGCCGGGCGAGGAGACGGAACTCGCCCAGCGCCGCCATACGATGATGCAGGCCGAGAAGGTCGCCGGCGACCTCTCCGACGCACATGACACGATCGCCGGCCACACCTCGCCGATCCCCAATCTGGCGAGCCTGGCCCGCCGGCTGGAGCGCAAGCGCGACCAGGCCGGTGGCTTGCTCGACGGCGTCGTCGAGGCGATCGACAGCGCCATCGACGCGCTGGAAGAGGCCGAAACGATCCTGACGCGCTCGATGCGCGACAGCGAGTTCGATCCCAAGGAACTGGAGCGCACGGAAGAGCGCCTGTTCGCGCTCCGTGGCGCGGCGCGCAAGCATGACGTCGCCGTCGAGAACCTCGCCGCGCTGCGCGACCGGATGGTCGCCGATCTCGCGGCGCTCGATTCCGGCGAGGAGCGTCTCGCAGCGCTGGAAGCGGCGTCCGAGGCCGCCTGCCGGCGCTATGACGCGCTCGCCGCCGCGCTTTCGGCGCGCCGCCGCCTCGTCGCCGAGGAGCTCGAAGGCCGCGTCGCCGAGGAGCTTCCGGCGCTGAAGCTCGAGCGCGCCGCCTTCATCGTCTCGATCGAGACGGATGCCGAGGCGCGCGGCGACGCCGGCATCGACATCGTCAATTTCTTCGTCCGCACCAATCCGGGCACGCGCCCGGGCCCGATGATGAAGGTCGCGTCCGGCGGCGAGCTCTCGCGCTTCCTGCTGGCGATCAAGGTGGCGCTCGCCGATCGCGGCTCGGCGCCGACCCTCGTTTTCGACGAGATCGACACCGGCGTCGGTGGCGCGGTCGCCGAGGCGATCGGCAAGCGCCTGGCGCGCCTGGCCGAGCGGGTGCAGGTGCTCTCCGTCACCCATGCGCCGCAGGTCGCGGCGCGGGCGGGAAGCCATCTCCGCATCGCCAAAGACGGCGTCGACGGGGAAGACCGCGTGGCCACCGGCGTGACGCCACTGACGGGCGACGAGCGGCGCGAGGAGATCGCCCGCATGCTGGCCGGCAGCGTCATCACCGACGAGGCGCGCGCCGCCGCGCATCAGCTCATTCACGGCTCCGCCTGACAAGGGCTTGTCGATCGAGGCTTGGGCTTGTCGATCGAGGCTTGCGGTTTCTGCTGCGCTGCGTCATTTTACCGGCGTGGTTTGCGGGCTCGCCACAGGCCTGCACGTAGGCGTTAACGTTAGACAACGCGCCGATCGAGCTTGCCCGAGCAGGTTCGACCTGCGCGGCGTTGCCTAAGACGTTGCTCACGGTCGGACTGCTCCTTCCTGGAGTTACCATGTCCGAGACCCAATCCCCCGTTATCGTTTCCCCCGCACCGCACGAGACCTATCGTGTCCGCTATCCGCTCAGGATCCGTCGCCTGACGGTGACGCGCGTCGTCGAGCTGACGCGCTCGATGATCCGCGTCACGCTTTCCGGACCGGATCTGGCCGAATTCGCCAGCCGTGGCCATGACGACCACGTCAAGCTGTTCTTCGCCCGTCCGGGCGAGGAGACGCCGTCGCTGCCGACCTTCGGGCCGAACGGCCCCGTCTTCCCGGAAGGGGCGGAGAGGCCGATCGCCCGGGACTACACGCCGCGCCGCTACGACGCCGCGGCCGGCGAGCTCGATCTCGATTTCGCCGTCCATGAAGCCGGCCCCGCCACCGCGTGGGCGATGCAGGCCGAGGTCGGCAGTACGCTGCATGTCGCTGGGCCGCGCGGCTCGATGATCGTGCCGGATGATTTCGACTGGTACCTGCTCGTCGGCGACGAGACGGCGCTGCCGGCGATCGCGCGGCGGCTCGAGGAGCTCCGGCCCGAGGCCAGGGTGCGGGTGCTGATCGAGGTCGGCGGCGCCGAGGATGAACTGCCGCTCGCGAGCCGCGCTTCGAGCGAGATCACCTGGCTGCATCGCGGCGCGGTGGCGCCGGGCGAGGGGAGGTTGCTCGACGACGCGGTCGCGGCGCTGGAACTGCCGAAGGGCGAGGGCTTCGCCTGGGTCGCCTGCGAGTCCGATACGGCCAAGCGGCTGCGACGCATCCTGGTCGAGGACCACGGCGTGCCGAAGCAGCGCGTCAAGGCGTCGGGTTACTGGAAGCGCGGACTCGTCAGCTATCACGACACGCACGACGAATAAGCGCCGCACGGATGTTTTGATCTTGCAGCGGCACGGACGGTCCACGTCCGTGCCGCTCGCCCGACCTCAGTGCAGCGGCCGGATGTTCTGGTTGACCCGGAACACATTGTCCGGGTCGTATTTGGCCTTGATCGTGACCAGGCGATCGTAATTGTCGCCATAGGTGGCGCGGATGCGGCCTTCGCCTTCGTCGTCCATCATGAAGTTGACGTAGCCGCCGCCTTTGCCGCCATTCTGGTTGTGCGGATGGACCGCCTCCCAATAGGCCTTGGTCCAGCGGGTGATCGGCCCGGCCTGCTGCGGGTTCGGGTCGATGCCGGCAATCACCATCGACCAGGTCGCCCCGCGCGCGTTCCACGCCGTATCGCCCCTGCCGACGCGATGCACCGCGCCGTCGATCGGATAGAGATGCATCAGGGACAGCGTGCTCGGGGTCTGCTCGGCCTGCGCCAGATGAGCGTCGATCGCCGCGTCGCTGAGCTCGTTGACGAAGTCGCCGCGCCAGTACCATTGCATGCCGGACGGCAGCAACGGGTCAAACAGGCTCTGCAGGGCCGGGAAGGGCATCATGCCCATCCAATTGACGAGCGGCGGCGGCAGGCCTTCGAGGAAGGGCTTCATCGCCATCTCGCCCTCGGCCTGCGGGCCGTTGTAGCAGGAGATCAGCGCGCAGATCCGCTTGCCCCAATGCTCGCGCGGGAACGGATCGGCGGACGGCATGGTCTTGAGGCCGAGGAAGGCGCCGAGCTTCTCGGGCGCTCCGGGCAGCATGTCGCGATAGCGGCGCATGACGGCGCCGGCGTCCTTCTGGTCCCAGAAGATCGGACCGCCATAGACCATGTCGACCGGGCGCGCCTGGAACAGGAAGCTCGTCACGACGCCGAAATTGCCGCCGCCGCCGCGCAGCGCCCAGAACAGATCCGGGTTCTCCGTCGCGCTGGCGGTGACGAAGCGGCCGTCGGCCAGCACGACGTCGGCCTCGAGCAGGTTGTCGATGGTGAGGCCGTATTGCCGGGTCAGGTAGCCGGTGCCGCCGCCGAGCGTCAGTCCGGCGATGCCCGTCGTCGAGACGATGCCGGCCGGAACGGCGAGGCCGAAGGGATGCGCGGCGTGGTCGACATCGCCCTGCGTGCAGCCCGGGCCGACGCGGACGGTACGGCTGGCAGGATCCACCCGGACCCCCTTCATCGACGTCAGGTCGATGACGAGCCCGTCGTTCACGCTGGCGAGACCGGGACCATTGTGGCCGCCGCCGCGTATGGCGATGAGCAGCTTGTGTTCGCGGCCGAAATTCACGGCTTCGATCACGTCCGCGACGTCGCTGCATCGCGCGATCATCCGCGGCTTCTTGTCGATCATGCCGTTGTAGAGCTTGCGGACGTCGTCATAGTCGACGCTGTCGCCATCGATGACCGGACCGCGTAATTTGCCGGAGAGTTCGGCTGCTTCCTGCGAGCGCATGGCTGCCTCCTTCGGTTGCCGCGTCTACCGCCGCCTCGGAAGTGCCCAAGGCATCGTACGCCAATGCATTCCGATGAGCCATGCCGTTAGGGTAGGTGTTTCCCCCCGGCTGCATCAGGACAGGCGGATCCTCTCGATTCCCGACGATCCCGGCCGGTCGCCGTGGAGAATCATCTCGGCGAAGCCTTCCGGCGTGTCGACCAGATGCGCCACCGCCAGCTCGATGGCACGCATCGAAGCTTCGGTCGGCGGCGCCAGCGGCAGGCGGGGCGCCGGATTGAAGCCGGGTCGGAGGCACGACACGGCATATTTGATCGCCACGGGTTCGGGCTCGCGCTCGAGAAGGACGAGGAGCGGCAGGATCTGGCGATGCAGCGCCGAGGCGAGGGCGAGATCGTGCTGGCGGCAGGCCTCCTGGATCGCGGCCGAGACGCCCGGCAGCAGATTGGCGATGGTGGAGACCAAGCCGTTGCCGCCGAGGGCGTGGTGCTGGACGGCGAGCTCGTCCCGGCCGGCGAGGCAGGCGAAGTCCGGTCGGCCAGCGTCCGGGCGAAGCGCCGGGGCGATCCCGCCGCTGGAAGACGCGACGATGCCGACGATCGACGGGATCCGCCGCAGTCGCTCCAGCGTCGCTTCGGCGAGCGAGACGCCGGTGCGCTCGGGGGCGTTTTCCAGCAGGATCGGGATGTCGACGGCGGCGGCGAGCGCCGCGAAATGCTGGAACAGGCCCTCCTGCGACGGGCGGTTGTAATAGGGCGTCACGACGAGCACGGCGTCGGCCCCGGCGAGCCGGGCGTTTCGCGTTCGGGCAATCGTCTTCTCGGTGCTGTTGCTGCCGGTCGCGGCGATCACCGGCCGGCGCGAGGCCGCCTCGACGGCGATGCGGATCAGCCGGTCGCGCTCGGCTTCGGTGAGGGTCGATCCCTCGCCGGCGACGCCGCAGGGCACCAGCCCGTCCGTACCCTGCCGAACCTGCCACGCGACGAAATCGCCGAACGCCCGTTCGTCGATGCCGTCGCGCTTGAAGGGCGTGACGAGCGCGATCATCGAGCCGCGGGGGATGACGTCTTTCACAGCCGTTGCCTTCCGTTGAGATCAGAGAGGATGCGTAAAAATATCAAAGCCTTGGATGCGAGCCGGGACAGGCCGGACGCCTGTCCCGACCGTGGGCCGCGCGGGTCTAGATCGGCAGTTCCAGCCGTTCCTCGACCAGCTCGACGGCGTCCGGGCGATAGCCGCATTCGGCGCTGGCATAGCGGAGCGCCGACGTCCGGTCGGTGAACAGTCCGCCGGCGTGGCCGCCGGTCTCGATCGCCAGCCAGTGGCCGAGCCGGTCCTGGCCGACGAGGAAGTGGAGGCTCGTGGAACCGGTCGTCGCGAGCGGGACCGGGTTCATGTCGCTTGACGTGTGCATTGGCTCTTCATGGTGTACCCAGCGCGATCTGTGCGCCGCGCGGCTAAGGTGCGGGCGAGCGCATAGGGGATCGAGGGGTACGGAGCGGCCGTCGCATAGGGATCTCATAGGGGCGGGCCGGGCGAGGGCTTGCCGCGTTTTGGCGCGGCCGAACTCAGGCGGCCGGCGCGCCCTTTTCGCCACACCGCCGGAATCTGTGCCTGGCTACGGAATTTATGGTTGATCGCAAGGAAGCCGTAGAGCTATTGATGAGCTTCCCCGGAAGTAAGCTTGCTGGACGACCTGTGACCCTGGTCACGGCCCCGCCACAAAGACCTGTCTAGTATAGGTTGCTCCCGCGCCGACCGCTTCTGGCTAGTATCACCGCTTCGCCTCCAACGACCGGCTGCACTTCGAACAGGCCATACCGCCTGTCGATCCGTTTTTGGAAATCAAAATGTCCGTCCTGTCCGTGGGCGCTTCCGCACGCCCAGCCCGTGAGCCGTCTTTCGCTGAATTCATCGTCATCATCGCCTTCATGATGGCGCTGGGTTCGATGTCGATCGACAATCTGTTGCCGGCCTTCGGCCACATCCAGCACGATTTCGGCCTCGCTTCCGCCAATGAAGTCCAGCTGATCCTGACCGTCTACATGGCGGGCTTCGCGATCATGCAGCTGTTCTACGGTCCCGTCTCCGACATCGTCGGCCGCAAGCCAACGCTGATGATCGGCCTCGTCATCTTCACGATCGGCAGCCTGATCGCGCTGTTCGCGCCGAATTTCGAGATGCTCCTGGTCGCCCGCCTCGTCCAGGGCATGGGCGCGGCCGCGACGCGCATCCTGTCGGTGGCGATCGTGCGCGACCGCTACGAGGGCCGCGAGATGGCCCGGGTGATGTCGTTCACGATGATGATCTTCATCATCGTTCCCGTCTTCGCCCCGGCGATCGGCAGCCTGTTCCTTCTGTTCGGCACCTGGCACGCGATCTTCGTCTCGATGCTGGTGATGGCGGTCGGCATCGCGCTCTGGTTCGGCCGGCGCATGCCGGAGACGTTGCATCCGGAATACCGGATGCCGTTCTCCGTTTCGCGCATCGCCGGCGGTGCCAAGCGCTGCCTGCAGCAGCGGGCGACGGTCGGCTATTCGACGGCGATCGGCCTGATGTTCGGTGGGCTGATGGCCTATCTCGGCTCGTCGCAGCAGATCTTCGAGACGGAGGTCTACGGCCTCGGCAAGTTCTTCCCGCTCGTCTTTGGCATGATTGCCGCGGTCATGGGCGTCGCCTCCTTCGTCAATGTCCGCATCGTCCGTCGTCTCGGCATGCGGCGCATCTCGCATGCCGGTGTCTGCGGCCATGTGCTGATGTCGGTGCTCATGGTCCTGAGCGCCCTCTGGTTCGACGGCAAGCCGCCGCTGCTGCTCTTCGCCGCGAACCTCGCCGTCTGCCAGTTCCTGTTCAGCCTGACGATGCCGAACTTCAACACCATGGCGATGGAGCCGCTCGGCGACATCGCCGGCACGGCCTCGTCGATGATCGGCTTCTACACGACGATCCTCGGCACGATCATCGGCATGGGCATCGGCCAGGCGTTCAACGGCACGGTCCTGCCGCTGTCGCTCGGCTTCCTGGCGACCGGCGTGCTCAGCCTCGCCGTCGTGATCTGGACCGAGCGCGGCCGGCTGTTCGCGCCGCACCACGCCGATCCCTCCGCCGTGCTCGACGCCGGCCACTAGGAGCTCTTGGCAAGGGGCTGTTGGCGAAAGCCTCGGCCCCTTGCGAGCGAACGGGCGGCACGGCATAGCTTTCTTCCTGAATGGGAGTGCTGCCATGCCGTCGGATTTGTTGCGCGAGATACCGGTCGAGACGCTGAAGGCGGACGAAGCCGCCGCGGAGCACCAGCGTCTCAGCGCCGAGATCGCCGAAAACGATCTCCGCTACCATCAGGACGACGCGCCGACCATTTCGGACGCCGACTATGACGCGCTCCGCCGCCGGCTCGTCGCGATCGAGGGCCGCTATCCGGACCTGATTTCGGCGGCCAGCGTCTCCGTCGGCGCCGCTCCATCGGCCAAGTTCGCCAAGGTGCCGCATGTCGTGCCGATGCTGTCGCTCGACAACGCCTTCGACGACCAGGACGTGGTCGATTTCATCGATCGGGCCCGGCGCTTCCTGAAGATCGACGGCGCCATACCGTTCACCGCCGAGCCGAAGATTGACGGCCTGTCGCTGTCGCTGCGCTACGAGGGCGGCCGCCTCGTCACCGCCGCGACGCGCGGCGACGGTTTCGAGGGCGAGAACGTCACCGTCAACGCCCGCACGATTGGCGATATTCCGCAAAAGCTCCCGGCCGGCGTACCCGAGATCGTCGAGATCCGCGGCGAGTGCTACATGGCGCATGCCGATTTCGAGGCGCTGAACGCGCGCATGGCGGCGGCGGGCGGCGGCAAGAGCTTCGCCAATCCGCGCAATGCGGCCGCCGGCTCGCTGCGCCAGCTCGATCCGAAGATCACCGCGTCGCGGCCGCTGCGCTTCTTCGCCTATGCCTGGGGCGAGATGAGCGCGCTGCCGGCCGAGACGCAGATGGGCATGGTCGAGGCCTTTGCAAGTTGGGGCCTGCCGACCAACCCGCGCATGATCCTCTGCCAGACGGTCGAGGAGGCGCTCGCCTTCTATCACGCGCTCGAAACCGACCGCGCCGGGCTCGGCTACGACATCGACGGCGTCGTCTACAAGGTGAACTCGCTCGCCCTGCAGAACCGGCTCGGCTTCGTCTCGCGCAGCCCCCGCTGGGCGGTCGCGCACAAGTTCGCCGCCGAGCAGGCCGTGACCGTGCTGAACGGCATCGACATCCAGGTCGGCCGCACCGGTGCGCTGACGCCGGTCGCCAAGCTGGAGCCGATCACCGTCGGCGGCGTCGTCGTCTCCAACGCGACGCTGCACAACGAGGATTATATCAAGGGTATCGGCGGCGATGGCCTGCCGATCCGCGACGGCGTCGACATCCGCGTCGGCGACACGGTCGTCGTGCAGCGCGCCGGCGACGTCATCCCGCAGATCGTCTCGGTGATGCTCGACAGGCGTCCCGCCGATTCCGTTCCCTACAGCTTTCCGACGATCTGTCCCGTTTGCGGCAGCCATGCCGTGCGCGAGGAGGACGAGGCCGTCCGCCGCTGCACCGGCGGTCTGATCTGCGCCGCGCAGGCGGTCGAGCGCATCCGCCACTTCGTCTCGCGCAATGCCTTCGACATCGAGGGGCTGGGCGAGAAGCAGGTGCAGGCTTTCCACGAGTGGGGCCTGATCAAGGAGCCGGCCGACATCTTCACGCTGGAGGCGCGCGACGCGGGCCAGCTGCAGCGGCTGAAGAACCGCGACGGTTTCGGCGAGACCTCGGCGCGCAATCTCTTCGCGGCGATCAATGACCGCCGCAGCATCGCGCTCAATCGCTTCATCTATGCGCTCGGCATCCGCCATGTCGGCGAGACCAACGCCAAGCGCTTCGCCCGCCATTTCGGCACCGTCGAAGCGTTCCGCGATACGGGGCTGGCGGCGCGTCCGCCGGGACCGGAACTGCTGAAGGGCAACGACGCCTGGGTCGAACTGGTGGGCATCGAGGGGATCGGCGCGGTTGTCGCCGAGGCCGTCGTCGACTTCTTCGACGAACCGCACAATCGCGACGCCTTCGCCAGGCTGCTGGAAGAGGTCACGCCGCAACCGCTCGAGGCGGCCAAGACGGATAGCCCGGTCGCCGGCAAGACGGTCGTCTTTACCGGCACGCTGGTGCGCATGACGCGCGACGAGGCCAAGGCGATGGCGGAGCGGCTCGGCGCCAAGGTTGCCGGATCGGTCTCGAAGAAGACGGATCTGCTGGTCGCGGGGCCGGGCGCCGGATCCAAGCTCAAATCCGCCGCCGAAAACGGCGTCGAGGTGATCGACGAAGACGGCTGGTTCGCGCTGGTCGGCGCGGACTGATCTTCCAGGATACAGCCAAAAAATGAGGCCCGCCCTCGCGGGCAGGCCTCCGTTTCCACGGCTTCTGGGTCTTACGGCGCCGCGGGGGCCGTTGCCGGTGCGGCCGGGTCCGTCGCCGGTGCGGCCGGGTCGGTCGCCGGAGCAGGCTCCGTTGCCGCCGGCGGCGTCATCGGGTCAGCGGCTGGCATGGTCGTATCCGCGGCCGGCGCTGCCGCCCTGGCGGCGTCCGATTCCTGCTTGGCTACTGTCTTGAACTCCGGCGCCGCGTTGAGCTCTTCCTTGCTGGTGGCCAGCACCAGCTTGACGCCATTGTCGACCTTGATGCGATCGAGGGTGGCGGGCGCGACCGCGACGTCCTTGCGGCCGATGCCGAGGAAGCCGCCGACGCCGATCACCACGGCCTTCACCTGGCCGTCGTCGGTCGCGAGGATGTCGACGATCTTGCCGAGGTTCTCGTCCGTGCCGCTATAGACCGTCGAGCCCATCAGGTTGGAGGCGAGCCAGTCGGTTGTGCCGTCCTCCAGCACGATGAAGCGGTCGGCCGGCGCAACCGTGGTTGTGGTCGCGGCTGGCGCGCTGGTCTCGGCAGGAGGAGGTGCGTCCTGCGCCAGCGCGGGGCCAGCAGCAAGGAGAGCGACCAGGGCCGTTGTCTTGAAAAGCGTGTTCATGGTCGTAACTCCGTGTTTTTTATAGCCAATTGAGCTCAGGCTCGATCGGTCAACGGAGTCATGCCGGCGACGTTCCATCACGAAACCTGTCGACATGACAGGTTTCGTGATGACAATAACGGCTCGGCCTATGCGTCCAGCGGTTGCGTGGCGCGGATCAGGAATTGCAGATCTTCACCGGCGAGCGTCGGGGCGAGCGCCTCGCGGACGCGGGCGTGATAGGCGTCCATCCAGGCCCGTTCGGCCGGGGAGAGCAGGGCGACGTCGATCAGGTTGCGGTCGATCGGCGCCAGCGTGATGGTCTCGAAGCCGAGCATCTGGCGGTCGCCGCCGGCGATCGCGGCGGGCGGGGTCACGACGATCAGGTTCTCGATCCGGATGCCATAGGCGCCGGTCTTGTAGTAGCCGGGCTCGTTCGAGAGGATCATGCCGGGCTCGGGCGGCAGATGGCCCGCCTTCGAGATGCGGACCGGCCCTTCATGCACGGAGAGGAAGGCGCCGACGCCGTGGCCGGTGCCGTGGTCGAAGTCGAGGCCGGCCTGCCAGAGCGCGTGGCGGGCCAGCGTATCGAGCTGCGCGCCCGTCGTTCCCGTCGGAAAGCGCGCCGTGGCCAGCGCGATGTGGCCCTTGAGCACGCGGGTGAAGCGATCCCGCATTTCGGCCGAAGGCTGGCCGATGGCGATGGTGCGGGTGATGTCGGTGGTGCCGTCGCGATATTGCGCGCCGGAATCGACGAGATAGAGCGTGCCGCTTTCCAGCTTGCGGTCGGTCGCCTCGTTGACGCGGTAATGCACGATCGCGCCATCGGAGCCGGCGCCGGAAATGGTGTCGAAGGAGATCTCCAGCAGCGGCGAGCCGTCTTCATCGCCCGCCTCGGCGCGGAACGCCTCCAGCTTCTTGGCGACGCTGATCTCCGTCTCCGTGCCCCTGGCGCCGTTCGCGTCGAGCCAGGCGAGGAAGCGGGTCATGGCGACGCCGTCGCGGCGGTGCGCCCGGCGGGTGCCGTCGAGCTCGACCGCGTTCTTGCGCGCCTTGGGCAGCACGACGGGGTCGGCGCCCTCGACGATCACCGCCTTGGCGTCCGTGAGCGTCGTGGCGAAGAGGGCGGGGGTCGTCTGCGGATCGAGCAGGACGCGGCGGCCTTCGGCGCCGAGTTCGGCGAGATCGGCGAGCAGCGCCCTCTCTTCCTTGATGTCGGCGCGCTCGGCAAGCGCGTCGCGCAGCACGTTGGAGAGCTTGCGGCCGTCGACATAGAGCGTCGGGCGCTGGTCGCGGCGGAGCAGCGCGTAGGAGAGCACGACCGGATTGTGCGGCACGTCGGCGCCGCGGATGTTGAAGGTCCAGGCGATCGAATCGGATTGCGCCAGGATTGCCGCGTCGACATCCTTCTCGGCGAGGATCGCCTGCAGGCGACGGATCTTGGCGTCCGCCGTTTCGCCGGCGAGCTCGTCCGGCTGCGCCATCACCTGGGTGAGCGGCGGGGCGGGGCGGTCGGCCCAGATCACGTCGATCGGGTTTTCGTCGAGCGCCACCAGCTCCGCCTTGTTCGCCTTGCAGGCCGCCTCGAGCCGGCGAACTTCCGCAAGCGTCAGTAGGCGCGGATCATAGCCGATCCGGTCGCCCGCCTTGAGCTTGCCCTTCAGCCACTGATGCGGCGGCAGGGCGATCAGGTCCTGCGGCGTGAAGTCGGCGACATCGACCTGGTCGCGCACCTGCAGCGTGTAGCGTCCGTCGACGAACACCGCCGCCTCGTCCGCGAGCACGATGGCCGCGCCGGCGGAGCCGGTGAAGCCGGTCAGCCAGGCGAGGCGCTCCGCCGAGGCGGGAATGTACTCGCCCTGATATTCGTCGGCATGCGGCACGATGAAACCGGCGAGGCCGAGGCGGGCGAGATGGGCGCGGAGCGCGACCAATCGGTCGGCGATCGGGTGGGCACGGCTGGGCGCGTCGTAGTTCTGGAACATCAGCAGGGGCCTTTTTCGCGGGTCGCGATGGTTTGCGAGACCCTAACGGGGCGCGGTGGCGACGGCAATTCCGGCAACACCGGTGTTTGCATCGCGGCGCAATTGTGGCGACACCTTGTGCGATGCAAAAACCGCATGTCTGTCATTCCGTTACAGATGTACCTTCACGTCAGCGTTAGGGGTATGAAGACCATGGTTAAGGGATGCAGGGTGCATCTCCAGCAAAAAAGGAATTCGGATCATGTTGGCTGCAGCTTACGGCGAAATCGGCGTTGCCCCGGCAGGAAGCCGCGGGCAGGGCGTCGTTCGGCGCGCTGCTGCCCGGATGACCCACGTCCGCGAGCGCCGCATGCCGCGCTTCGTGAACGGCTACCAGCTGTCGCTCGACGACGCGGCGCTGGCGACCTTCGGCTATGACCGCGAGACGCATGAGCGCCGCGCCATGGGTTCGATCGTCTAACAAGACTGGCTCGGGTCGGCCTGGCGTCGATCGAGCCGCGCGGATCGTTGGGATCGGCGCCTGTTCTGCAAAATCCGCGACCGCCCGTCGCGGATTTTGTGCTTTTTGCGGGGTGATTCTGCCTTCGCCCCGTCCTATGGTCCGGCAACTCCCACTTACATGCTGGACATCATGCTCAAGGATCGCATCCGCCTCGCGTCGCTTCTCGACAAGGTCATGTCGCCGGCGGAGGCAGCGTCGCTGATCCGTGACGGCATGACCGTCGGCATGAGCGGCTTCACCCGAGCAGGCGACGCCAAGGCGGTGCCGCTGGCGCTGGCCGAACGGGCCGCCACCGAGCCCTTCGGCATCACGCTCATCACAGGCGCCTCGCTCGGCAACGGCATCGACGAGGTGCTGACGCGCTCGCATGTGCTGAAGCGCCGGCTGCCCTTCCAGTCCGACCGCGTGCTGCGCGCCGCCCTCAACAAGGGCGAGGTGATGTTCATCGACCAGCATCTCTCCGAGACGGTCGAACTGCTGCGCTCGCGCCAGATGGGGCCTATCGACGTCGCCGTCGTCGAGGCGGTGGCGATCACCCGCGAGGGCGGCATCATCCCGACGACCTCGGTCGGCAACTCCGCCACCTTCGCGATCCTCGCCGAAAAGGTGATCATCGAGCTCAATCTCGGCCAGTCGGCCGATCTCGAGGGCCTGCACGACATCTACATCCCGACGCGGCGGCCGCATCGCGAGCCGATCCCCGTGATCACGCCCGACAGCCGCGTCGGCCTGCCGTTCATCCCGATCGATCCGGCCAAGATCGCTGCCATCGTCGTCACCGAGCGGGTCGACAGCTCCGCCGAGACGACGGCGCCGGATGACGAGACGCGGGCGATCGCTGGGCACCTGATCGAGTTTCTCGGCTCCGAGGTGCGCAAGGGCCGCCTCACCAACCGGCTGGGGCCGCTGCAGGCCGGCATCGGCTCCATCGCCAACGCCGTGCTGCACGGCCTGATCGACAGCCCGTTCCACGATCTCACCATGTACAGCGAGGTGCTGCAGGACAGTACGTTCGAGCTGTTCGATTCCGGCAAGCTCGCCTTCGCGTCGGGATCGTCGATCACGCTGTCGGCCGCCTGCCAGGCGCGGGTGATGCCGAACATCGGGCAGTACAAGAGCCGCCTGGTGCTCAGGCCGCAGGAGGTCTCGAACCATCCGGAAGTGCTGCGCCGCCTCGGCGTCATCGCCATCAACACGGCGCTCGAATGTGACATTTACGGAAACGTCAACTCGACCCATGTCGGCGGCACGCACATGATGAACGGCATTGGCGGCTCCGGCGATTTCGCCCGCAACGCCTATATGGGCATCTTCGTCACCAAGTCGCTCGCCAAGGACGGCTCGATCTCGCGCATCGTGCCGATGGTGCCGCATGTCGACCACAACGAGCACGACGTCGATGTCGTGGTGACCGAGATCGGCCTCGCCGATCTGCGCGGCCTGGCGCCGCGCGAGCGCGCCGAGGTGATCATCGCCAACTGCATCCACCCGAGCTATCGCGAGCTCGCGGCCGACTACTACCGCCGCGCCGTGAGAGAACATGGCGGCCAGACGCCGCATCTGCTGGCGGAGGCCTTCTCCTGGCACCTGCGCCAGGAGGAAACCGGCTCGATGCTGCCGGCGGTGGGGTAGGGTTCAATGGACCCTCACCCCGACCCTCTCCCGCAAGCGGGCGAGGGGGATCGCCTGCGTCGGTTGTCGCGCTCGCGGATCATGAGGGTGCCGGCCTAGGCCCTCTCCCGCTCGCGGGAGAGGGTTGGGTGAGGGGCTTGCTTCGAAGCGAGGACCGCCTGAGCCTCGAAGACGCAGCTCCGTCGTCATCCCGGACGCAGCGAAGCGGAGATCCGGGATCCATCCAGCCGGGTCAGCCTGCTCCGTCATCATCCTGAGGTGCTTCGCGTGAGCGAAGCCTCGAAGGAGGGTCCAGCGGGCACTCCAGTTTGCAGACGAAGTCCGGAGGTCCCGGGCGTTCCCTAAACCCTCCTTCGAGGCCCGGCTTTGCCGGGCACCTCAGGATGATGGTCGAGATTGGCTGCGCGCGCGACGCAGTTCCCCCTACCGCTCCAGCGTGAGGGTCAGCCAGCCTTCCTGTTCGCCGGTGCGCGCCAGCTTGAGGCCCTCGGCCTCGTAGGCGGCGGTGACGGCCGGGCCCTGGGCGGTGAGCAGGCCGGAGAGGACGACCGTGCCTTTCGACGCCAGATGGGCCGCGACATCGGGCGCGAGCGCGATCAGCGGACCGGCCAGGATGTTGGCGACGATCAGGTCGTAGGGCGCGCGGTCGGCGAGGACGGGATTGCCGAAGCCTTCCGCCGTCGCCGCGTCGATCAACTCCGAGACGCCGTTCAGCGCCGCGTTCTCGGCGGTGACGCGGGTGGCGATCGGATCGATGTCGGTCGCGAGCACCGGCTTCTGCCAGGCCTTGGCGATGGCGATGGCGAGCACGCCGGTGCCGGTGCCGAGGTCGAGGATGCTCTTGTAGTCGTGGAGCCTGCCGAGCCGGTCGATCTCCTCCAGGCAGCCCGCCGTCGTGCCGTGATGGCCGGTGCCGAACGCCTCGCCGGCCTCGATCTCGATGGCGATGTCGCCGGGCAGGATCTTGTCGCGGTCGTGGCTGCCATGCACGAGGAAGCGGCCGGCGCGGACGGGCTTCAGGCCCTCCAGCGACTTCGCCACCCAGTCCTCGTCCGGAAGGTCCGAGACGACGAAGGGGCCGACATCGGCACCGAGAACCGCAGCGAGCACGCGCGCCAGCGCCGCCTCGTCGGGCTGCTCCTCGAAATAGACGTCGACGGTCCAGCTCTGGTCGTCCTGCTCCGTCGTCGCGGCGGAGGGAAAGCCAAGCGCTTCATCCTCGCCGATCGCCTCGATGAGGCGAGTCGCGTCGGATTCCTTGGCAAGGTTGAGGGAGGCGATGAGGGTCAAGCTGGCGAACCTTGTCTGGCGGCGGAGGGTGTTTTCATACCCCGCCTCTGAGCCGATTGGGAGATTGCTTATGGGCCGAAAGCCGACACCCGACCCCGTCCCGCCGCGCGGGCTTTAGAGGGGCTGCATGCGGCTCCAGCCGGGCTAGTGCTTGGTCACAAAACTGTCGACGACCTTCTTGGTGCCGGTCTTCTCGAAATCGACAGTTAGCTTGTTGCCCTCGATCTCGACGATGGCGCCATAGCCGAACTTCTGATGGAAGACCCTCTCGCCGAGCTTGTATTTCGACGAGGAGCCGGTCGATTTCGCCACCAGCTCGCCCTCGATCTGGCGCGGCGCCGAACGGGCATGCGCCTGGGCGGGGGCCTTGTTCGCCTGGGCGCGCTGCCAGCCGGGCGTCGAATAGGTGTTGTTGAAACTGTCGGCGCGGTCGAAGCGGCTGGCGCCGTAATTGCCGACGCCGCCGACATTGTAGCCGCCATAGCTCGACGTCTGCTCGATCACCTCGACATGCTTTTCCGGCAGTTCGTCGAGGAAGCGCGACGGCACGTTCGATTGCCAGAGGCCGTGGATGCGGCGGTTCGAGGAGAACCAGATCATGGCGCGCTTCTTGGCGCGGGTGATGCCGACATAGGCGAGGCGGCGTTCCTCCTCTAGGCCGGCGCGGCCGCTCTCGTCGAGCGAGCGCTGGTGCGGGAACAGCCCTTCCTCCCAGCCCGGCAGGAAGACGGTCTCGAATTCGAGGCCCTTGGCCGAATGCAGCGTCATGATCGAGACCGCGTCCTGGTTCTCGGCGCGGTCGGTGTCCATGACGAGGGCGATATGCTCGAGGAAGCCGCCGAGCGACTCGAACTCCTCCATCGAGCGGATCAGTTCCTTGAGGTTTTCCAGCCGGCCCGGTGCGTCGGCGGACCGGTCCTGCTGCCACATCTCGGTGTAGCCGCTCTCCTCCAGGATCATCTCGGCCAGCTCGCCATGCTTCATCTGGTCGAGCTTCGAGCGCCAGAGCGCGAACGAGGCGAGGAGATCGCGCAGCGCCGTGCGCGTCTTGGACGACTTGATCTCCTCGGTCTGGATCAGCTCGTCGGTCGCCTGGAGGATCGGGATGTTGCGGGCCCGCGCATGGTCGTGCAGCAGCCGGACCGTCGTCTCGCCGATGCCGCGCTTCGGCACGTTGACGATGCGCTCGAAGGCGAGGTCGTCGGCCGGCTGCGCGACGACGCGCAGATAGGCGAGCGCGTCGCGGATTTCCTGCCGCTCGTAGAAGCGCGGGCCGCCGATGACGCGGTAGTTGAGGCCGATCGTGACGAAGCGCTCTTCGAAGGAGCGCATCTGGAACGAGGCGCGCACCAGGATCGCCATGTCGTTGAGCTTGTGGCCATGGCGCTGCAGGCTCTCGATCTCCTCACCGACGGCGCGGGCCTCTTCCTCCGAATCCCAGGCAGAGGCGACGCGGACGCGGGCGGCGTCCGGGTCGGTCGCGTCGGTGAACAGCGTCTTGCCGAGCCGGCCCTCATTGTGGGTGATGAGGTGCGAGGCAGCGCCGAGGATGTGCGAGGTCGAGCGGTAGTTGCGCTCGAGCTTGATGACGACGGCGCCCGGAAAATCCTTCTCGAAGCGCAGGATGTTGTCGACCTCGGCGCCGCGCCAGCCATAGATCGACTGGTCGTCGTCGCCGACGCAGCAGATGTTCTTGCGGCCCTGCGCCAGCAGGCGCAACCAGAGATACTGCGCGACGTTGGTGTCCTGGTACTCGTCGACCAGCATGTAGTGGAAGCGCTGGTGATAATCTTTGAGCACGTCCGGATGTTCGCGGAACAGGCGCAGGTTTTCCAGAAGCAGGTCGCCGAAGTCGCAGGCGTTCAGCGTCTTCAGGCGTGCCTGGTAGTCCCGGTAGAGCTTGATGCCGCGCCCGTCCGCGAAGGAGCCGCCATCGCCCGGCGGCACGTCGGCAGGCGTCAGGCCGCGGTTCTTCCAGCTGTCGATCAGATTGGCGAGCTGCCGTGCCGGCCAGCGCTTCTCGTCGATGTTCTCGGCCTGGATCACCTGCTTCATCAGGCGGATCTGGTCGTCGGTGTCGAGAATGGTGAAGTCGGAGCGCAGGCCGACCAGCTCGGCATGGCGACGCAGGATCTTGACGCCGATCGAGTGGAAGGTGCCGAGCCAGTTCATGCCCTCGACCGAGGGGCCGATCAGCTCGCCGATGCGGTGGCGCATCTCGCGCGCCGCCTTGTTGGTGAAGGTGACGGCCAGGATCTGGCTCGGATAGGCCTTCTGCGTCGCCAGCAGATGGGCGATCCGTGTCGTCAGCACGCGCGTCTTGCCGGTGCCGGCGCCGGCGAGCACGAGGACCGGCCCTTCCGTCGTCTCGACCGCGAGGCGCTGCTCGGGATTGAGGCGCGCGACGTAGTCGGGGGCGGCAGCCCGGCCGAGCGCGCGCGCAGCGATGCCGCCGGGGCGCGGGGCGGGGGCGGAACTGTCGAAGGGAACGGTCATCTGCGGGGCGGTCGATTCGAAGAACGGGACATGAGAACAAATATGGACCGCGGCGGCCGTCCATGCCAGCTTTCCTACAGAAACAGGACCTGCCTGTCCAAGCGAAGCCGCCTTCGTCCCGCCCTGTATCGGGCGGCTGCGGCAGCTTTCCGGCACTGACAAGGGCAGGCGATCAGGGAGTTTTTATCATGCGAGCGGCCCTCTATGAGCGTTTCGGCGATCCCGCCGATGTCCTTCAGTCCGGCGAGCGTCCGGTTCCCGAGCCCGGACCGGGTGAGATCCGGGTCCGCATGGTGCTGTCGCCGATCCACAATCACGATCTCTGGACCATTCGTGGCACCTATGGCCACAGGCCGGATCTGCCGGCGATCGGCGGCAGCGAGGCGCTCGGCATCGTCGATGCGCGCGGCCCGGACGTCACGGCGCCGGTGGTCGGCCAGCGCATCGTTGTCAGCGGTGTTCGCGGCGCGTGGAGCGATTATTTCGTCGCGCCGGCGATCCGCGCCGTGCCCCTGCCGAATGCGATTGGCGACGACACCGGCTGCCAGCTGCTCTCGATGCCGTTGAGTTCGCTGATGCTGCTGGAAGACCTCGGGATCGCTAGCGGCGAGTGGATGATCCTGAACGCTGCCAATGGCGCCGTCGGCCGCATCGTCGCCATGGTTGCCAAGGCGCGCGGCATCCATGTCATCAGCCTCGTCCGGCGCGATGCGGGCCTCGCCGAGCTGACGGCGCTCGACATCGGCAACGCCGTCTCGACCGAGACGCCGGGCTGGGAAGAGCGCGTCCGGTCCATCGCCGGCGACGCGCCGATCGTGCGGGCCGTCGATTCCGTCGGCGGCAAGGATGGCGGGCGTCTGACAAGCCTGCTGGCCGATCGCGGCCTGCTGATGTCGTTCGGCGCCATGTCGAACGAGCCGCTGGTGATCCCCTCCGGCGACCTCATCTTCCGCGATGTCTCGGTCAAGGGCTTCTGGGGCGCCCGCCGCTCGGCGGCGACCGGCCGTGAGGAGATGGTGCGGTTGATCGGCGAGCTCGTCAGCTTGGCCGCGTCGGGGCAACTGCGGCTCGGCATCGACCAGCGCTTCGGCCTCGCCAATCCGGCAGGGGCCGCCGCGGCGAGCGCCCGGCCGGGCCGGACGGGCAAGATCGCGCTCAGCGGTTCGGTATGACCGACCCGCTGGTCGGCCGTTCCTTGCGGGTGTAAACCGGCCTGCGAAAGCCACCGAATTCGGCGGTGAGGCCCGGCAAAAGCGTCAGGAAGTCTTTGGCGCGGCAGCAGGGTTTTGATAGGTTGCGCCCGACATGGCTTGCGGGCCAAGAACCCGTTGGGAGGCTTTTTAGTATGACAGTTTCGGCGCTGCGCAACGAGGATGCGCGTGACGAAGTGGCGTTGGCCACGGCCCTCGAGATCCTGCAGGAGCGCTTCGGTCCGCGCTTTACGCGCGGGCTGGAGATCCGGCGCCAGCACGCCAACACGACGACCTGGCTGCCGAACGAACCGGCGGACGCCGTCGTGTTCGCCGTGTCGACGGAAGAAGTCTCCGACATCGTCAAGATCTGCGCCGCGCATCGCGTTCCGGTCATCCCGTTCGGCACCGGCACCTCGCTCGAGGGCCATGTCAACGCGCCGAAGGGCGGCGTGTCGATCGATCTGTCGCAGATGAACCGGATCGTCGCGGTGCATGCCGAGGATCTCGACTGCACGGTCGAGGCGGGCGTGACGCGGATCCAGCTCAACAACCACATCCGCGATCAGGGTCTGTTCTTCCCGATCGATCCCGGCGCCGACGCCAGCCTTGGCGGCATGGCGGCGACGCGCGCCTCCGGCACCAATGCCGTGCGCTACGGCACGATGCGCGAAAACGTCGTCCGCCTGACGGCCGTCATGGCCGACGGCTCGATCGTCCGCACCGGCAGCCGCGCCAAGAAGAGCTCGGCCGGCTACGACCTGACGCGGCTTCTGGTCGGCTCGGAAGGCACGCTCGGCATCATCACCGAGGTCACGGTGCGCCTGCACGGCCTGCCGGAATCGGTCGCGGCGGGCGTCTGCTCGTTCCCGACGGTCGAGGATGCCTGCAACGCGGCGATCCTGACGATCCAGAGCGGCATCCCGATCGCCCGCGTCGAACTCGGCGACGCGATGATGATCCGCGCCACCAACGAGTTCGCCAAGCTCGGCCTGCCCGAGACGCCGCACCTGTTCCTCGAGTTCCACGGCTCGCCGGCCTCCGTCGCCGAGCAGGCGGAGCAGTTCGCCGCGATCGCGCAGGAGTTCGGCGGCGGCGAGTTTGCCTCGGCGACCCGCCCCGAGGATCGTACCAAGCTCTGGCAGGCGCGGCACGATTCCTATTTCGCCGTGAAGGGCCTTCGTCCCGGCGACAACATCCAGAGCGTTTCGACCGACGTCTGCGTGCCGATCTCGAAGCTGGCCGAATGCGTCGCCGAGACCAGCGCCGATATCGCGGCCAACGGCTTGATCGGGCCTGTCGTCGGTCATGTCGGCGACGGCAATTTCCATACCCAGCTCCTGATCGACATCACCAATCCGGAAGAGATCGCCAAGGCCGAAGCCGTGATCAGCCGGATGAACGAGCGGGCCATCGCGCTGGACGGCACCTGCACCGGCGAGCATGGCGTCGGCCAGGGCAAGCGCAAATATCTGATCAAGGAGCATGGTCACGGGCTCGATGTGATGCGCATGATCAAGGCGACGCTCGATCCGCTCGGCATCCTGAACCCGGGCAAGATCCTGCCGGACGCATGACGACATCGGAGCCGGGGCCGGCAAGGCGGAGGTTGATCTGAACAGGCTGTACCTGATCATCGGGGGCATCATCATCGCCGTGCTGTTTTCGGCGCTGGTGATCCCTTGGTTCGTCGACTGGAACGCCTTTCGCTCGACCTTCGAGCGGGAGGCGGAGAAGATCCTCGGCCAGCCGGTCACCGTCGCCGGCACCGCCAACGCGTCGCTCCTGCCGATGCCGTCGCTCGTCTTCACCGACGTGCGTGTCGGCGGTACGCCCGACAAGCCGATGATGAAGGTCGACCGGTTCGCCGTCCGGATCGAGCTGATCCCCCTGATTTCGGGCACGTTCAAGGTCGTCGACATGGCGATCACCCGGCCACGCCTGCAGGTCACCGTCGCCGCCGACGGCACGCCCGACTGGCTCCGCCGCTCCGAGGCCTCGAAGGCCCTCAATCCCGACGCCGTGACGCTGGAAAAGGTCGATGTCTCCGACGGCTCGATCGATTATCGCGACGAGCGCACGGGCCGGTCGCTGTCGCTGACCGGCATCAACGCCGCCGTCGACGCGCGCTCGCTGACGGGTCCCTGGAAGATCGAGGGCGGCCTGGTCGCGGAGGGCGTGCCGACGACCTTCCGCGTCGCCACCGGCCGCCGCGACGCGGACGGTTCGATCCGGGTCAAGGTCGAGGCCAATCCGGCCACCGTCCCGGTCGCCTTCTCGGCCGAAGGGCCGCTCAAGACCGACGAGCAAGGCCTGAACTGGTCGGGCGGTTTCTCGTTGCTGCATGTCGCCGACGATGACGGCGGGCGGAAGAAGACGCCGAGCTGGCGCGCCTCCGGCAGCTTCGATCTGCGGCCGGAGCAATTGCGGTTGCCGGCGATCACCCTGTCGCAGGGGCCCGAGGATCGGCCCTACAGTCTGACGGGCGCCGCCACGGTCGATCTCGGCAAGGCGATGCGCTTCGACGCGACCCTCAAGGCGCGGCAGCTGGATCTCGATCGCTCCATCGGCAAGGGGCCGAACGAGCCCGCCAATGTCGACATGGCCTCGAAGGCGGTCGTCTCGGCGCTGTCGGACCTGCCGGTCCCGTCGATCCCCGGCCGCATCGGTTTCGATATTCCGGGCATCGTCATCGGCGGCTCGGTGATCCAGAACCTCCGCTTCGACGCGGTTACCGCGCAGACCGGCTGGAAGATCGAGGAGCTCGGCGCCGACCTTCCGGGCCGGACGCGTCTCGCCGCCGACGGCATCGTCACGACGTCGCCCGAGGCGAGCTTCGACGGCGCGGTGCGGCTGATCTCGGAGCAGCCGTCGATCTTCGCGGCCTGGTGGCGGGGCGGCAAGATGGCGTCCCGGCCGCAGCTGCAGCCCTTCGACATGTCGGGCCAGCTGCATCTGGCGCCTGGCGCCATCCAGGTCACGGGCATGGCGGCGCGCATGCGCGATTCCAGCGTTCGCGGCAGCCTCGGCTGGCAGGAGGCGAGCGGCGACGGCCGCCGCAATCTCTCCGTCGAGCTCAAGGCCAACCGGCTCGATTTCGACCAGCTGACCTCGCTCGGCGAATTGTTCGTCGGCCAGAGCCTCAGCGATACCGACAGCATCGCCGACGGCTTCCAGGTCAAGATTTCGACCGGCGAGCTCGAGGTTGGCGACATGCTGCTGGAGCAGGTCACCGCCGATGGCAGCTTCGCCAATGGCGTGCTGGAGGCGAACCGTCTTTCGATCGGCAACCTCGCCGGCGCGGCGATCACAGCGAGCGGCCGTGTCGCCGACATGAAGGGCGCCCCGAGCGGCCAGATCTCCGCCTCGATCGAGGCTTCCGACCTGACCGGCACCGCGGCGCTCGTCGAGCGCCTGCTGCCCGGTTCCGCCGTTTCGCGCTGGTTCAAGGAAACGGCGCCGCTGCTCGGCCCGAGCAAGCTCGCGACCGTGATCAATGCGCGCGCCAGCGACAACATCACCCATGCCAACCTGACGCTGAACGGCACCGCCGGCGGCACGGCGATCGACGCCGCGCTCGGCTTCGTCGGCACGCCGGCCGGCTGGCGCGAGGGCAATCTGAAGCTCTCCGCGGCGATCGAGAACCCGGATGCCGGCCTGCTGATCCGCCAGCTCGGCTACAGCGCCCTGCCGCTCGACCAGCCGGGCAAGGCGCGGCTGACGATCGAGGGCGACGGCACGCTCGCCGAGGGCGCGGCGGCGACCATCAAGGGCGAATTCGCCGGCCTGACCTATGCGACGGACGGCAAGATCGGCGTCGACGCGGCCGGATTGCCGACCTTCGAGGGTACGGTGACGGCGCATGGACCGGACGCCACCGCGGCGCTGGCGCTCGCCGGCTTGTCGCTGCCCGGCATCCAGGAAGCGCTGCCGCTCGAGGCGACGACCTCGCTCGACGTGAAGGACGGCGTCGCGACGCTCTTCTTCCGCGATGCGCGGCTCGGCGACGTCCAGGCCAGCGGCTCCATCGATTTCGGCCGCGAGGCGAGCCGCTGGCGGCTCAAGGGCGACGTCGCCGTCGACGAGGCGGATCTGACGCGCGCCACCTCGCTGGCGCTCGGCCTGCCGCAGGACCTGCTCGCCAGCACCGAGACCCCGTGGTCGAAGACGACCTTCGGGCGGCCGGTTCTCGACGGCTTCGACGCGGCGTTCCGGATCTCCGCCGACCGGCTCCTGGTCTCCGATGGTGTCACGGTTTCGAATGCCGCGCTGGAAACGAGCTTCTCCGGCGAGCGCACCGAACTCCGCCTGACCCATGGCGATTTCGCCGGCGGCAAGGCTACCGGCTCGCTGTCGATCGTCAATCCCGAGGGCGATGCCTCGATCTCGGGGCAGGTCTCCGTGACCGGGGCGGCGCTCTCTGATCTGGTCTGGCAGCGCGACGGCCGCTCGGTCGCCGACGGAACGCTCGATATCTCCGCCCAGTTCGAAGGCACGGGACGCTCGGCCGCTGGCGTCGTCTCGTCGCTTTCCGGCGGCGGCTCGCTCCGCGTCGGCGCCGGCTCGGCGCGCTTCGTCAATCCGGAGGCTTTCGGCGCCGTCATCCGCGCCTCGAACGCCGGGCGCGAGATCGGCGAGGCGGAGTTGCGCAAGCTGTTCGCCGGCTATCTGGACGCCGGCACGCTGGCGTTCGACCATATCGAGGGCGCGTTCTCGATCGCGGCCGGCACCATCCGGGCGCAGAATCTGGGCGTGACCAGCCCCAGCGCGACGATGGTCGGCGGCGCCACCATCGATCTGAATGCCGAGACGCTCGACAGCCAGTGGACCCTGACGATCGATCCCGGCGAGGACCGGGTGAGCGGCGCCATACCGCAGGTCGGCCTCGTCTTCTCCGGCCCGCTCGCCGAGCCGACGCGCCGGATCGACGTCGCGCCGCTGGCCGGCTTCCTGTCGGTCCGCGCCTTCGAGCGCGAGGTCGAGCGGATCGAGAAGTTGCAGGCGGAAATCGTCGAGAAGGAAAAGCTGAGCCGGCTGGTCCGCGTCGCCCGCGAGGATGACGAGCGCCGTGCCGAGGCGGCGCGGAAGGCCGAGGCGGACAAGGCGGCCGAAGCGGCCGCGAAGGCGGAGCGGGAAGCCGCGGAGCGCGCCGCCAAGGAAGCGGCGGACAAGGCGGCCGCCGACAAGGCCGCCGCGGAGGCCGCTGCCGCGAAGAAAGCTGAGGCCGCGAAGAAGGCCGAGGCGCTGCGCCTGCAGAAGGAAGAGCAGGCCCGCAAGGCCGCCGAGGCGGCCGCGAAGCGGCAGCTCGACTTCTCCGATGGCATCGAGACGCTTCTGAAGGGCATCGACGAGCCGGCGCCGCGGCCTCAGGCGCGGCCGCAGCCGCCCTTGCAGCTGCAGATGCCGTCGCAGGGGAACGATCCCGGCGCGCCGATGGTGCTGGTGCCGCCGGCCTCTATTCCGAATTGACGGGGCGGGGGGCCTCCGTTCCGTCCGGATGGAGCTTCGCCTGATACCAGGCCAGGACCGCCAGCCGGATGGCCGAGGACAGGTTGGTCTCGGCCTGGCGTTCGCCGTCGATGGCCGCGATCAGCCCGGCGAGGCTCTGGCCGCGCGAGGCCGCGATGGTCCGGAGCGCCTGCCAGAACGGCTCTTCGATCGAAATGGATGTCTGATGGCCGGCGATCGAGACCGAGCGCTTCTTCATGCGACGGTCGGATCCTTGTCGTCGTCCCGTCGGTGGTCGTCGAGATGACGGCGGGCCTTCTCGGCCGCGATCCGCTCCAGTGCCTTCTCGGCCCGGTTCCGGCCGAACCGCACGCGGTTTTCCTCGGCCGTCGCGGCCTTCTCCTGCCGGACCTTTTCCTTGCGGAAGCGGTTCAAATTGATGATTTCTGCGGTCATGGTGATCCTCCTTGGAAGCCGGCCCCCGGCGACCGCCGCGTGAACGCGGGGTGTCGGCGATGCCGGCGCAGGCCGAAGGAACGATCGCGCTGCCCCTGACCGATGGGCCGCAGGCGCTTCATCGTCCTCCATGCCTATCAGTGCGCATGGAAGACGAATTGTCCAGCTCCGTAATGTAACGGAGGTGAGCCGCCTCAGTTCGGGTGGATCATGTCCTCGGGGCGCACGACGGCGTCGAACTCGGCGTCCGTCACATAGCCGCCGCCGACGGCTTCCTCGCGCAAAGTCGTGCCGTTCTTGTGCGCGGTCTTGGCGATCTTGGCGGCGTTGTCGTAGCCGATCTTCGGCGCCAGCGCAGTCACCAGCATCAGCGAGCGCTCGACGCCCGACTGGATGTTGTCGAGGCGGGGCTCGATGCCGACGACGCAATTATCGGTGAAGGAGACTGCCGCGTCGGCGAGGATCCGCACCGACTGCAGGAAATTGTAGGCCATCACCGGATTGTAGACGTTGAGCTCGAAATGGCCCTGGCTGCCGGCGAAGGTGAGGGCGGCCTGGTTGCCGAACACCTGCACGCAGACCTGCGTCAGCGCCTCGCACTGGGTCGGGTT
This sequence comes from Kaistia sp. SLG-1, assembly GCF_059699055.1. NCBI lineage: Bacteria > Pseudomonadati > Pseudomonadota > Alphaproteobacteria > Hyphomicrobiales > Kaistiaceae > Kaistia > Kaistia sp. SLG-1. Next base: position 3,709,629 of record NZ_AP048544.1, on the reverse strand, counting down.
GACCTTGCCCGGCATGATCGACGAGCCCGGCTCGTTCTCCGGCAGCGACAGCTCGCCGAGGCCGGCGCGCGGGCCGGAGCCGAGCAGGCGGATGTCGTTGGCGATCTTGAACAGCGAGGCGGCGACCGTGTTGATCGCGCCATGCGAGAACACCATGGCGTCGTGGGCTGCCAGCGCCTCGAACTTGTTCGGCGCCGAGGTGAAGGGCAGGCCGGTGATCTCGGCGATCGCGCTCGCGACGTCCTCGGCGAAGCCGATCGGCGCGTTCAGGCCGGTGCCGACGGCGGTGCCGCCCTGGGCGAGCTGCATCAGGTCCGGCAGCGTCATCTCGATGCGCTTGATGCCGTTCTCGACCTGCTGGGCGTAGCCGGAGAATTCCTGGCCGAGTGTCAGCGGCGTGGCGTCCTGGGTGTGCGTACGGCCGATCTTGACGATCGCCGCCCAGTCCTTGGCCTTGGCGTCGAGGGCCGCGTGCAGGTGCTTCAGCGCCGGCAGCAGGCGATGGACGATCTCCTCGGCCGAGGCGATGTGCATCGCCGTCGGATAGGTGTCGTTCGACGACTGGCTCATGTTGACGTGGTCGTTCGGGTGGACGGGCTTCTTGGAGCCCATCACGCCGCCCAGCATCTCGATGGCGCGGTTGGAGACCACCTCGTTGGCGTTCATGTTCGACTGCGTGCCCGAGCCGGTCTGCCAGACGACGAGCGGGAAGTGGTCGTCGAGCTTGCCGTCGATGACTTCCTGCGCGGCGGCGACGATCGCCTTGGAGATCTCCGGGTCGAGGCGGCCGAGCTTGGCGTTCACTTCCGCCGCGGCGCGCTTGATGACGCCGAGCGCCCGCACGATCGGCAGCGGCTGCTTCTCGAGACCGATCTTGAAATTGCCGAGCGAACGCTGGGCCTGGGCGCCCCAGTAGCGGTCGCTGGCCACTTCGATCGGGCCAAAAGTATCCGTTTCGATACGGGTCGTCGTCATAGTCAGCCTTTCCCAGCCGCTGGCGCGGCCTCGTTCAGTGAGCAGTCGGGGAGGGGATTAGCTCTTCTTGCGAAACGCGTCGAGCCGCACGACTTCGGCGGCCGGCTTTTCGCTCGGCTCGGCGGGAGCTTCTTCGGCCTCGGCCGGCGCATCGAGGACGATCGGCGACGTCTCGACATCCTCCATCTCCGCGCCCGTCTCCAGCGCGTCCTCGTCGGCCGGCGCGGTCTCGAACTGCAGGCCGAACTGCACCGACGGATCGACGAAGGACTTCAGCGCCGTGAACGGAATCAGCAGCCGCTCGGGCACGCCCTTGAAGGAGAGGCCGATCTCGAAGGCGTGCTCCGTCACCGAGAGATCCCAGTACTGATGCTGGATGATGATGGTCATCTCTTCGGGATAGTCGGTCATCAGCCGCGTCGAGACGCGGACGCCGGGCGCCCGGGTTTCGAAGGTGATGTAGAAATGATGGTCACCCGGCAGGCCCGTCTTGGCCACTTCGGCCAGCACCTTGCGAACGACGCCCCGAAGCGCGTCCTGGGCCAGAATGTCGTAGCGGATCAGATCTTCGGCCATGAACGGCGACTACCCAGAATCAATGCGGACGGGGTCGAGACAGGCACCCGGTGCGGCAAAACCGCGGACCCGCGCTAAAAACGGCTCCCTGACGAGCCTTGTCGTCGAAAACTCGATCTCCGGCCCCGAGAAGTCAAGCGCGCGCGCGGATGGTTCTTGGAAAAGGTGAACGGCGACACTCTTTCGCGAAGATTGAGGTCCCGACGCGACAGGAAACTTCGTCCGCGGCCAGGCTGTCATGCCGGCGTCACGGGCTGGGATCGTAATGTCGGAAGGAAGGGAAGTGGAGGCTTCTGTTGCCAGGTGCCTCCGGACCCCGCCTACACGGTGCTACCCGTAAGGACTTTTATTTCGGTACCGGCACTGCTTACGCAGCGACAGCAACCGGAGCATAGTTGTCGTTTGCAACTACAGATTTGGTCCGATAACGGCGGTACCATGCCGAGCGAAAGAACACCCTTTACGCCCTCGTCGATCCTATTTCGCCCCCGCCGAAAACCATCCCTTGGGATGGGCTTGGGTGGAGGCGCCGGGTACCGCCCCCGGGTCCGATGGGTTTATTTCGATGACAGTTTATCGCCATAGCCGGCTTGCGCCGGCACCCGACATATAGGCGATTGAAACCGCCGTGAAAAGGGTTCGGGGCCGGATCCGGCGGCCTTCGGCCGAGATGCGCACCGATACTGTCGCGCGATCGGCGCCAGGCCGCGCGGGGGAGGCGCGGGGGAGGCGCGGGGAGGGGCGCGGAGCAGGGAGCGGAAGAACGCCGCCATCGCCTGCCGGGGGCGGCGGAGGTGACGTTAACGACAATGTGGGTTGACGGACGAGCGTTTGTCGACCATTAGTGTGCCAACCATTACAAAATTATCGCGGCGCTGTGGCCGCGTCGGTGTCCAAATCAATCGCTGATCTTGATCCTGCGTGGCATTGCCGTTCCGCAGAGGCCGGGTCGTCGCTTTCAGGTGTCTCACATGTCCTCCTCCATCCTGCGCTATGCCGTTATTCTCGGCCTTTTGAGCGCGATCGGTCCGTTCGCGATCGACATGTATCTGCCGGCGCTCCCGGCGATCGGCCAGGATCTCGGCGCGACGACCGGCGCCGTGCAGATGAGCCTGATGGCCTTCTTCATCTCGGTCGGCCTCGGCCAGCTGATCTATGGGCCCGTCGCCGACATGGTCGGCCGCAAGCCGCCGCTTTATTTCGGCCTTGCCCTGTTCGCGCTTGGCAGCATCGGCTGCGCGCTGGCGCCGACGGTCGAGATCCTGATTGCTTTCCGCTTTGTCCAGGGCCTCGGCGCCTGCGCCGGCATGGTCGTGCCGCGCGCCGTCGTGCGCGACCTGCATACCGGCAATGAGGCCGCGCGGCTGATGTCGCTCCTCATGCTCGTCTTCAGCATCTCGCCGATCCTGGCGCCGCTCGCCGGCAGCGCCGTGACGGCGATCGCCTCGTGGCGCGCGATCTTCTGGATCGTCATGGTGGCGGCGATCCTCGGCATCGCCCTGCTGGCGCTGGCGCTGGACGAGACGCGGCCGGCCGAGCAGCGGGTTGAAAGCGGCGTCGGAAGCGCGCTCGCCGGCTATTGGCTGCTGCTGCGCGACCGCCACTTCCTCGGCCTCGTCTTCATCGGCGCCTTCGGCATCTCGAGCTTCTTCGCCTATCTGGCCAATTCGTCCTTCGTGCTGATCGAGCATTATGGCCTGACGCCGACGCAGTACAGCCTCGCCTTCTCGATCAACGCGGTGTCGTTCTTCGGCTTCTCGCAGCTGAATGGCCGGCTCGGCGGCATGTTCGGCCTGAAGCGGGTGATGCGCGTCGCCGTCACCGGCTTTGCCATCTCGGTCGTCGTCCTGTTCCTGCTGATGGCGTCCGGCATCGACGGTCTCGCCGTCCTGATCGGCGTCCTCTTCGTCGCCAACGGCTTCCTCGGCCTCGTCATTCCGACGTCGGCGGTGCTTGCCCTCGACGAGCATGGCGAGATCGCCGGCACCGCCTCGGCACTGATGGGAACGCTGCAGATGGTGACGGGCGCCGTCGTCATGGCGGTCGTCGGCCTCTTCCTCGACGGCACGGCGCTGCCGATGGTCGCCGGCATCGCCGCCTGCGGCGTGATCGCCTTCACGCTGGCGCAGGTGACGCTCGGCCGCCGTGGCCGCGCCGTCACCGCGCCGGCGGAATAGAGGGCTACTGCAGCGTCGAGAAGGCGCGCAGGATCCAGAAGGTCTGGAATCCGAGGGCCAGGATCGCGATCGTGAGGTGGAAGCGCCTGTCGCTTACGAACATCGCCACGATCGCGACCGTCGCGTAGACGATGTTGCGGATCGGATAGATGATGCCGAAGGAGTGGAAATGGGCGCTGCCCTTGATCGCGGTGTCGATCAGGTCGACCAGGAAGATGACCGCGATCAGGCCGTAGAACCACTTCCGCCGCGACATGAAATAGTCGGCGTATCCTGAGTATTCCGCCAGGCTATCGGGAAACAGGATGGCGCAGAGGACGAAGTAGAGGCTCGAATAGAAGATGATGAAGATATAGAGCTCGAACGTCCAGAGGTGGACCGAGGTCAGATAGAACTCGAACCACCAGAAATGCACCACGCACAGGAAGGCGAAGGCCACCCACAGAAGGTGGGTGATGAAGACCGGGTTGCGGAGCGGATGCTGCGCGAAGCGGGCGAGGCCGCTCAGCAGGCGTGACACGCTGAGACCCAGGATAATGCCGATGATGACCCGCACATGCAGGTAGACGTCGGGATTGGCAATGGTCTGCGACATGCCCAATTCCTCAAGCCGGGGGCGGGCAGGGCTCGCGCGGCCTAGCCGAACCCCAATTGAACGCAGAGCCGCGCTTTGTGCAATCGGTGGAGTCGCGATCCGGGCTCGCCGCTGTATGATCGCGGAAACATCGAATCTGTTGGACGATCCATGCGCCAGTATCTCGACCTCATGCAGCATGTCCTGGACAAGGGCGTCCGGAAGGAAGACCGCACCGGCACGGGCACGCTCTCCGTGTTCGGCTACCAGATGCGTTTCGACCTCGCCGACGGCTTTCCGCTGGTGACGACCAAGAAGGCGCATCTGAAGTCGATCATCCACGAGCTGCTCTGGTTTATCGCCGGCGAGACTAACATCCGCTACCTGAAGGAAAACGGCGTTTCGATCTGGGACGAGTGGGCGGACGAGAATGGCGACCTCGGCCCCGTCTATGGCGCGCAGTGGCGCTCCTGGCCGGCGCCGGACGGCGGCACCATCGACCAGCTCGCCAATGTCATCGAGATGATCCGCACCAAGCCGGATTCGCGCCGGCTGATCGTTTCCGCCTGGAATCCGGCGGAGGTCGACGACATGGCGCTGCCGCCCTGCCACAGCCTCTTTCAGTTCTACGTCGCCGAGGGGCGGCTTTCCTGCCAGCTCTACCAGCGCTCGGCCGACATCTTCCTCGGCGTGCCCTTCAACATCGCCTCCTATGCGCTGCTGACGATGATGGTGGCGCAGGTGACGGGGCTGAAGCCGGGCGATTTCGTCCATACCTTCGGCGACGCCCATCTCTATTCGAACCATCTCGAGCAGGCGAGATTGCAGCTTTCGCGCACGCCAAAACCGCTGCCGACGATGAAGCTCAACCCGGCCATCCAGCGGATCGAGGATTTCCGCTTCGAGGATTTCGAGCTCGTCGGCTACGATCCCCATCCGGCCATCAAGGCGCCAATCGCCGTGTGACCGCGCTTCGCGATGGGCGGGTCGCTCGACCGAAGGGGCGGCGACCTGCTAGATCGGGCTTGATCATGACCGTCTGGAGGTTTCGTCCATGCGCGCCGTTGAGACCCGCCTCGCCAGCCTTTGCCTCGCCCTGATGCTCGCCGCGTCCCTCGCCGCGCCGGCGAGGGCGAACGACTCGACCGCGGCGCTCGCCGCCGGCGGCCTCGTCTATGTCCTGACCGAGGACATAGAGATGCAGTCGGAGGACCTCTTCCTATCGCTTGACGAAGTCCGCGTCCGCTACACCTTCGAGAACCACGCCGACCACGACATCACGACGCTCGTCGCCTTCCCGATGCCGGACATCCAGGGCAGCATCGATTTCATGGTGTCGATTCCGGTCGACGACCCCGTGAACTTCCTCGGCTTCAAGACGCTGGTCGATGGCAAGCCGATCGAGACCAAGGTGCAGCAGCGCGCCTCGGCGCTCGGGATCGACCAGACGGCGCTGCTCACAAGCCTCGGCGTGCCGTTGGCGCTGCATCTCGACACGACGCGTACGGCGCTCGATGCGCTGCCGCAGGCGGACAAGGACAATCTGGTCCAGCTCGGCCTCGCGGCTATCGACGAATACGACAATGACGGCAAGGGGATGGTGAAGCATCTCGCGCCGACCTGGCTGCTGTCGACCGTCTTCTATCGCGAGCAGATTTTTCCGGCCGGCAAGCAGCTCGTCGTCGAGCACAGCTACAAGCCGAGCCTCGGCCAGAGCGCTGACGTCTCCTTTGTCGCGCCCGAGGCGCAGTCGGAGCCGTGGTTCGAGCAATACCGCCAGAAATACTGCATGGACGACGCCTTCCTGAAGGCGGCGCGGGCCGGCCTCACCTCGGACGGGAGCAATACGCTGTTCGAGAACCGCATCGCCTATGTCCTGCGCACCGGCAGCAACTGGGCCGGGCCGATCGCCAAGTTCCGCCTCGTCGTCGACAAGGGCGCGCCGAAAAACCTTGTCTCCTTCTGCGCCGAGGGCGTGAAGAAGATCGGCCCGACGCAGTTCGAGGTGGTGAAGACCGATTTCGATCCGCAGCAGGATCTCGACATCATGATCCTTTCGCCGCGCGAACCCTGACAAGGAACCGACATGGCTCTGACCCTTCGCCCCGCCCGTCCGGGCGACGCGCCGCTGGTGCTCGAATTCATCAAAGCGCTGGCCGAATACGAGCGGCTGGCGCATGAGGTCGAGACCGACGCCGCGGCGCTGGACGTCGCCCTGTTCGGGCCTGCGCCGCGCGTCTTCTGCTCGATCGCCGAATGGGAGGGCGAGTCGGCCGGCTTCGCGCTCTGGTTCTACACCTTCTCGACCTTCCAGGGCCGCCACGGCATCTATCTCGAGGATCTGTTCGTGAAGCCCGACTTCCGGGGCTACGGCATCGGCAAGGCGCTTCTGGCGAGCCTGGCGGAGCGTTGCGTCGCCGAGGGGCTCGGGCGCTACGAATGGTCGGTGCTCGACTGGAACGCGCCGTCAATCGCCTTCTACGAGGCGCAGGGCGCGCGCCGTCTGGTCGAATGGCAGCGTTGCCGGGTCGAGGGCGACGCGCTGATTCGTCTCGGCCAAACGATTCCGGCGGCAGGGAGGGTTGGCGAAGCGGCCTTGTGATCCGTATATGCGGGCATCATCCACGGAGCTTCTCCCTTGAAATCCTTCGAGACCTCGATCGAAAAGCTCATCATGTCGGCCCGCTGGCTGCTGGTGATTTTCTATGGCGGCCTGGGCGCCGCGCTGGTGCTCTACGCAGCCTCCTTCCTGGCGAAGTTCTGGAAGGTCGCCATGAACGTGTTCGTCTATGACGAGTCCGACATGATCCTCGCCATGCTCGGCCTGATCGACGCCGCGTTGGTCGCGAGCCTCGTCGTCATGGTGATGATCTCGTCCTACGAGAACTATGTCAGCCGCTTCGACAATGCTTCCCATGACCTCTCCTGGCTGGGCAAGCTCGATTCCGGCAGCCTCAAGATCAAGGTGGCCTCCTCGATCGTCGCGATCTCGTCGATCCACCTGCTGCAGGTGTTCCTGAACGCCAACGAGTACACGAACGACAAGATCATGTGGTCGACGATCCTGCACATGACCTTCGTCCTCTCCGCGCTGCTGCTGGCGACTGTCGACCGCATCTCGGCCGGCGGCAAGGCCAAGGACGAGCCCGCCAAGAAGGCCAAGGACGTCGGGTCGTCCAAGGGAGCGGCGCTGCCGCAGCCGGAATGACGGCGCGGCTTTCGATCATCGCCGCGGTGGCGGAGAACGGCGTCATCGGCCGCGACGGCGACATGCCGTGGAAGCTCTCGACCGATCTCAAGCGCTTCAAGGCGATCACCACCGGCAAGCCGGTGCTGATGGGCCGCAAGACCTTCGTCTCGATCGGCCGGCCGCTGCCGAACCGCCTCAACATCGTCGTCACCCGCGATCCGGCCTTCGCGGCCGATGGCGTGACCGTCGTTCCCGAGCTCGACGCGGCGCTCTCGGCGGCGGGCGCGGCCGAGGAACTGATGGTGATCGGCGGCGGCGAGATCTATCGCGCCTTCTTCGACCGGGCCGATCGGCTCTACATCACCCATGTGGCGGCGACGCCGGAAGGCGATACGCTGTTCCCGCCGATCGATCCGGGGATGTGGGAGACGGTTTCCTCGGAGGCGGTTCCCGCGGGTCCCGCCGACACCGCGGCGACGCGATTTGTTATCTATGAGCGCCGAAAAACGGCCGTGTGATCGTGGATAAACGACGCAGTCGCGTTGAAAGCCCTGCGCCGACACACCACTTCCAGCCTCGCTGAGGCCCTGCAAAAGGCCGCATATCCGGGGCTTCTCTTGCTTCGATGGGCGGGGGCAGGTACGCCTTGCCTATTGATCGACAACTAAGGAGCGAAGATGCCCTGGAGCAACCAGACGGGCGGCGGATGGAAAGGCAGCAACAACGGCGGACCTTGGGGTCAGGGCCCGCGCGGCAATGGTCCCAATCCGCCGGATCTTGAGGAACTCCTTCGTCGCAGCCAGGACAAGCTCAAACAGGTTCTGCCTGGCGGCTCCGGCGGCGGCTTCAACCCTGTCTTGTTCATCGCCATACTGGCGGTGGTCGTGGCGTTCCTGGGCTATAATTTCTTCACCTTCCGCGTCGAGCCGGACGAGCAGGGCGTCGTGCTCCGCTTCGGCCAGTACCAGCGCAGCGCCCCGCCGGGCCTGAACTTCCGCCTGCCTTACCCGATCGAGGCCGTCTACACGCCGCAGGTCACGCGCGTGAACCGGACGACGGTCGGCACGGTCCAGGATGACCGGAATACCGGTTCGAACGGTCGCGACGTGCCGCAGGAGAGCCTGATGCTGACGGGCGACGAGAACATCGTCGACGTCGATTTCTCGGTCTTCTGGGTCATCAACGACGCCAGCAAGTACCTGTTCAACGTGCAGAATCCCGAAGGCACGGTGAAGGCTACGGCCGAAAGCGCCATGCGCGAGATCATCGGTCGTTCGGACATCCAGCGCGTGCTGACGGAAGAGCGTCTGGGCATCCAGACCGCCGTGCAGGAACTGATGCAGAACAAGCTCGACCAGTATGGCGCCGGCATCCAGATCACGCAGGTCCAGCTCCTGAACGTCGGCCCGCCGTCTGAGGTCATCGACGCGTTCCGCGACGTGCAGGCGGCCGAGCAGGACCAGGACCGCGTCCAGAACGAGGCCCAGACCTACGCCAACCGGGTCATCCCCGGCGCGCGCGGTCAGGCGTCGCAGATCGAGGAAGCGGCCAACGCCTATCGCGACCAGATCGTCGCCGAGGCGAAGGGTCAGGCCGATCGTTTCACGAAGGTCTACGAATCGTACAAGGAAGCGCCTGCCGTCACCCGTGAGCGCATCTATCTCGATACGCTTTCCGGTGTCTTCGCCGACATGGACAAGATCATCGTCGACGAAAAGGGAGGTGGAGTGGTGCCGTACATGCCGTTGCCTGCCTTGCAGGGCGCGCCCGCAGCCGCCAAGCAGGGAGGCTCGCAGTGATGGGTCGCATTTTCGGCGGGCTCGGCCTCGTCATCGTCATCATCGTCGCCATCGTTGCTTATTCGGGCCTGTTCATCGTCAACCAGACTCAGCAGGCGCTGGTTCTGCGCTTCGGTAATCCGGTCCGCGTCGCGACGGAGCCCGGCATCTACGCTAAGATCCCGCTGATCGATAATGTCGTGATGCTGGACAAGCGGCTGCTCGACATCGATTCGCCGCCGATCGAGGTCATTGCGCGCGATCGCAAGCGCCTCGTGATGGATGCGTTCGGACGCTACAAGATCGTCGATCCGCTGCTGTTCTATCAGGCTGCCGGTTCGGTCCAGGTTGCGGAATCCCGGCTCGCCGTGATCCTCAATTCGGCGATCCGCGGCGCAGCCGGCCAGATGGATTTCAGCAGCATCGTCCGCGAGGGCCGTGCCCGGCTGATGCAGCAGATCACCGAGCAGGTGCAGCGTGAAGGCAAGCGCCTCGGCGTCGATGTCGTCGACGTCCGCATTCGCCGCGCCGATCTGCCGCCGGAGAACAGCCAGGCCGTCTATCAGCGCATGCAGACGGAGCGTCAGCGCGAAGCGACGGAAATCCGTGCGCAGGGCGAGCAGGCGGCTCGGACGATCCGCGCGCAGGCCGACAGGCAGGCGACGGTCATCGTGGCCGAGGCGAACCAGCGCGCCGACGAGATCAAGGGTGACGGCGACGCGCAGCGCAACCGCATCTTCGCGACGGCGTTCGAGCAGGATCCCGACTTCTTCTCGTTCTATCGATCGATGCAGGCCTATCAGGACGGCATGAAGAGCGACACGACGCGCATGGTGATCTCGCCGTCGTCGCCGTTCTTCCGCTACCTGACCGACCCGAGCGGCAACGCGCTGGCGGTTCCGGAGCGGGCGACGCCCGGCACGCCGGCCCCGCCCAAGGCCGCGACGCCGGCTCCGCCGAAGGCCGTGACGCCGGCCCCGGCGGCAACCGAACCGGCGCCCGCCGCGACGCCGTGACGGACTTCGTCACCGCGCTGGGACTCGTCCTCGTCATCGAGGGCGTGTTCTACGCGGTGGCGCCCACGGTTGCGAAAACCCTGATGCGGCAAGGAATTGCCGCATCGGATTCCATGCTGCGGGTATGCGGGCTGATCGTGCTCGCGATTGGCGTGGCGGTGGTTTGGCTGGCGCGCTCCTGACCCTCGGCGGCGGCGCGCTTCGCGCTAGATGTATCGAAGTCGCGGTCGTGTCATGCTGGACGGCGACGCCAGAGGAGAGATGCAGATGGCCGCGGCCAACAAGAAGTCCTATCGCCTGTGCCTCGCGGCCGCCCTCGGGGCGCTGCTCAGTACCGCGACGCCCGCCTTTGTTCCGCCTGCCATGGCGCAGGGCCCGGAATCGGTCGCCGACCTCGCCGCCGGCCTCGTCGATTCGGTGGTCAACATCTCGACGTCGCAGACGATCGAGGGATCGCGCGGCGTTCCCACGCCGCAGGCGCCCGAAGGGTCGCCCTTCCAGGAATTCTTCGACGAGTTCTTCAACAAGCAGAAGGACGGCACGGACAATTCGCCGCCGCGCAAGGTGCAGTCGCTCGGTTCCGGCTTCGTCATAGACGCCTCCGGCATCATCGTAACCAACAACCACGTCATCGAAGGCGCCGACGAGATCGTCGCCAATTTCAATGACGGCTCGAAGCTGACGGCGACGCTGCTCGGCCGCGACGAGAAGACTGACATCGCCGTGCTGCAGGTCAAGCCGACCGCCGCCAAGCCGCTCAAGGCGCTGAAGTTCGGCTCGTCGGATGCGATGCGCGTCGGCGACTGGGTGATGGCGATCGGCAATCCGTTCGGCCTCGGCGGCACCGTGACCGTCGGCATCGTCTCGGCCCGCAACCGCGACATCAATTCCGGCCCCTACGACAATTTCATCCAGACCGACGCCGCCATCAATCGCGGCAATTCCGGCGGCCCGCTCTTCAACATGAAGGGCGAGATCATCGGCATCAACACGGCGATCATCTCGCCCTCGGGCGGCTCGATCGGCATCGGCTTCGCCATCCCGTCCGACGCTGCCGTGCATGTCGTGCAGCAGCTGCGCGAATTCGGCGAGACGCGCCGCGGCCTGCTCGGCGTGCGCATCCAGCAGGTGACGGACGAAATCGCCGAGAGCCTCGGCATGCCCGCCGCGCGCGGCGCGCTGGTAGCCGGCGTCACCGAGAAGGGACCGGCGGCGGAAGCCGGTATCCAGCCTGGCGACGTCATCCTGTCCTTCGACGGCCGACCGGTCACCGAGATGCGCGATCTGCCCCGCCTCGTCGCGGACGCGAACATCGACAAGCTCGTCGACGTCGTCGTGATCCGCAAGGGCAAGGAAATGACCCTCAAGGTGAAGGTCGGACGCCTGACCGAGGCCGCCGAGAAGGCCGAGGACAAGCAGGCGCCGGCTCCGGTCGAGCCGCCGAAGCCGGTCGTCACCGAACTGCTTGGGCTGACGCTGTCGGAGCTGACGCCGGAACTGCGCGCGCAGTTCTCGATCGCGCCCGAGGTGAAGGGCGTCGTGATCACGGCGATCGACGCGGGCAGCGCCGCCGCGGAGAAGGGCGTTGCGATCGGCGAGGTCGTCGTCGAGGTGTCGCAGGAGCCCGTAGCCCAGCCTTCCGAGGTGACGACGCGCATCGAGGCGCTGAAGAAGGACGGTCGCCGCTCGGCGCTGTTCCTGATCGCCAACAAGGCGGGCGAGCTGCGGTTTGTTCCGCTGAAGCTCGACGAGTAGAGGGCAGGGCGGCACATCTCTTGGTGTCGCCTCGCAGCCCCCGTCGTGACAACCCGAACTCCGTCATCCCGGGCGAAGACCCGGGATCCATTCAGCTGGGTTTCACGAGTGCGGGCCTCCCGGAGCCCGGGCTGCATGGATCCCCGCCTGCGCGGGGATGACGGCGAGTGTGGGACAGGCGGTGCGCCCGCCTACCTGCCCTCGAACGCTTCCCGCTTCAGCCGGTAGAGCACATGCGGGCGCAGCGGATGGCCTTCCGCAATGCCCGGATGATCGAAATCGTCGGCCGGGTCGCGGGTCATGCCGAGGCGCTGCATCAGTCCGGCCGAGCGCGTGTTGAGCTTGGCCGTGAAGGAGACGATCTCCGGGAAATCGTGCTCGGCGAAAGCCGCCGCGAGCACCGCTTCCGCCGCCTCGCGTGCATAGCCCATGCGCCAGAACGGCCGCGCCAGGCGCCAGCCGATTTCGACCGAGGGAGCGAAAGGCGCTTCCGGAAACACGTCGAAGAGACCCGTCATGCCGACAAAGGCCCCGGTCGAGCGTTCTTCCAGCGCATAATTGCCATAGCCGCGCGCGACCCAGTGCGCCTCGATACGATCGACGAGCGCATCCGACTCCGCCCGGCTCAGCACGTGTGGAAAGAATTCCATCACTTCCGCGTCGGCGCACATCGCGGCGAAGGGGGCGCGATCGCTGTCCTGCCAGCGGCGAAGGCGGAGGCGGGACGTCTCGATCGGCTTCATGCGGCGAAGTCGCTCCGGCGATAGCCCTGGGCGAAGAGCAGGGCGGTCAGATCGTTGTGGTCGACCCGGGCAGCGGCCTCGGCGGCGACCTTCGGCTTCGCATGATACGCGATGCCGAGGCCGGCGGCGCGGATCATCGCGAGGTCGTTGGCGCCGTCGCCGACGGCCAATGTCTCGATCTTCGAGAGCGAGAAGCGGCGGGCCAGATCCATCAGCGCCGAAAGCTTGGCTTCCTGGCCGAGGATCGGCTCTTCGACGGTGCCGGTCAAAACGCCGTCCTGATGGTTCAGGATGTTGGCGCGGTTCTCGTCGAAGCCGATCTGGGCCGCGACCGGGCCGGTGAACAGCGTGAAGCCGCCCGAGACCAGCGCAGTATAGGCGCCGTTCGCCTTCATGGTGCGGATCAGTTCCGGTCCGCCCGGCATCAGCTTGATGCGTTCCGCGAGCACCGTGTCGACGACGGAGAGCGGCAGGCCCTTCAGCAGGCCGACCCGCTCGCGCAGCGCCGGCTCGAAGGCGATCTCGCCGCGCATGGCGCGCTCGGTGATCTCGGCGACATAAGGTTTCAGCCCGGCCATGTCGGCGAGCTCATCGATGCATTCCTGCCCGATCATGGTCGAATCCATGTCGGCGATCAGGAGCTTCTTGCGCCGTCCGGCGATCGGCTGCGCCACCACGTCGACCGGGCGGCCGTCGATCATCTCGAGCAGGTCGTCGCGGATGACGTTGAGGCCGTTCTCGCCGGCGGGCAGCGCCACGTCGCAGGCCTCGCCATCGGCGAGCCAGTCGGGCCGGCCGGCGCCCGGAAGGTCGGCGGCCTCATCCACCACCTCCGAAAGCGATGCCGCATGTTCCGGCCGTGCTATGAACGTGGCGACATATTCGAACGGAGCGGTATCGGACGGCATGGGGAACCTGAATTCAGCGAAAATGGGACCTGCCGTCCTGATAGCCGGGCCGACCGCGAGCGGCAAGTCGGCGCTAGCGCTGGAGCTGGCGCGCCGGCATGGCGGCGTCGTCATCAATGCCGATTCGATGCAGGTCTATCGCGAGCTGCGCATCCTCTCCGCGCGGCCAGACGCCGAAGAAGAGGCGCAGGCGCCGCACCGCCTCTACGGCCATGTCGCGGCCGCCGAGCGCTATTCCGTGGCTCGCTGGCGCGAGGACGCGAAGGCGGCGCTGGAGGCTGCATGGCACGACGGCCAACTGCCGATCGTGATCGGCGGCACCGGGCTCTATTTCAAGGCGCTGACCGAGGGGCTCTCGTCGATCCCCCCGATCCCAACCGAGCATCGCGCGCGCGTCGAGGCGCGGGCCGATGAGGAGGGCGTGCCGGCCTTGCACGCGGCGCTAAGCAAGCTCGATCCCGAAAGCGCCGAGCGGCTGGCGCCGCTCGATCGCACGCGGGTGCTGCGCGCGCTGGAAGTCGTCGAGGCGACCGGGCGCTCGATCGGGGAATGGCAAAGGGAGACGGGCGCGCCGCCGCTCGTCGACGCGGCATCGGTCCGCCGGATCGTGCTCGAACCGGAAAGGGCGGTGCTCTACGAGCGGATCGGCCGGCGTTTCGACGGCATGGTCGAGCGGGGTGGGATCGCCGAGGCGGAGGCGCTGATCGCGCTCGGGCTCAATCCGGCGCTGCCGGCGATGAAGGCGATCGGCATCCGCGAGTTCGGCGCCCATCTCGCCGGCGAGCTGTCGCTCGACGAGGCGATCGAACGCGCCAAGATGGAGACGCGCCGCTATGCCAAGCGGCAGGGCACCTGGTTCCGCAACCAGATGGCGGATTGGGAGCGCCACGCGCCCGGCGCGGCGCTCCCGGAGATCAGCTTGCGATCTGCATGACGACGCGGCCGTCGATCTTGCCGGCGCGCATCTCGTCGAAGATGGCGTTGATGTTGTCGAGCTTGTCCCAGCTGTAGTGCGGCGTGACCAGGCCATCGGCCGCGAACTCCAGCGATTCCGCCAGGTCCTGCCGTGTGCCGACGATCGAGCCGCGAATCGTGATGCGGTTCAGCACGACGTCGAAGATGGGCGTCGGGAAATCGCCGGGCGGCAGGCCGACCAGCGCCAGCGTGCCGCGCCGGCGCACCATGCCGAGCGCCTGCGCGAAGGCGGGGCGCGAAACGGCGGTGACGAGCACGCCATGCGCGCCGCCCTCGGTCGCCTTGCGGATGGCATCGGCCGGGTCGCCTTCCGAAGCGTTGACCGTGACCTCGGCGCCGAGTTCGCGGGCGAGTTTCAGCTTGTCCTCGCTGATATCGACGGCGGCGACATGCAGGCCCATGGCCTTGGCATATTGCACCGCCATGTGGCCGAGGCCGCCGATACCGGAGATCACCACCCACTGGCCGGGCTTCGCCTCGGTTTCCTTCAGGCCCTTGTAGACGGTGACGCCGGCGCACATGACGGGCGCGGCGGCGCCGAAATCGAGCTTCTTCGGGATGTGACCGATATAGTTCGGGTCGGCCAGCACATAGTCGGCATAGCCGCCATTGACCGAATAGCCGGTGTTCTGCTGCTCGTTGCAGAGCGTCTCCCAGCCGGAGAAGCAGTGCTCGCAATGGCCGCAGGCCGTGTAGAGCCACGGCACGCCGACGCGGTCGCCTTCCTTGACGCCTTTGACGTCGCGGCCGACAGCGGTGACGAAGCCCGAGCCCTCATGGCCGGGGATGAAGGGCGGCTTCGGCTTCACCGGCCAGTCGCCCTCGGCGGCATGCAGATCCGTATGGCAGACGCCGCAGGCCTCAACCTTCACCAGGATGCGGTCATGCCGCATCTCGGGGATCGGCACGTCCTCGATCACCAGCGGCTTGCCGAACTCCCGGACAACGGCGGCTTTCATCGTCTTCATCGCGACCTCCTTGGTGGGCGTATCGATATGACATCCTGAGTGTATTGGCGGGGGCGAGCAAATCCAAATGGTTGTGGCCGGTCCATGATCTCGATCAAATGCGGCGACCGTGACAGGCCGTTGACGCCGCGGGAAATGAGAGATCTGCTGGCGGTCGTCCCATGGGAACCCGCAAGGAATGATCTCATCATGCGCCTGCTGCCCGCCTCGCTCGCCTTCATCGCCGTCCTGTCGCTGCCCGCGCTCGCCGCGGCCGGAGAGAGCGTGGTGACGCTCGAAGGCGGCATCGCCGCCACGCTCAACCTTCCGGAGGGCGCCACCAGCGCCCCGGCGGTCTTGATGCTGCACGGCTTCGGCTCGTCGCGTGATGAGGTCGGCGGCATGTATGCCCGCGAGGCGGCGGCTCTCGCCAAGGAGGGCATCGCCTCGCTCCGCATCGATTTCCAGGGCTTCGGCAAGAGCGACGGCGACACGGGCGCGACGACGATCGATGGCCAGCTCGCCGACGCCAAGGTCGCGGCCGATTTCCTCGCCAAGCAGGCCGGCATCGATCCGAAGCGGCTCGGCGTTCTCGGCTTCTCGCTCGGCGGCGGCGTCGCCACGCTGCTCGCCGCCGACGAACCGGAGCGCTTCCAATCGCTGGTCACCTGGTCGTCGGTTGGTGATTTCTCCAGGGATATGAAGGGTTCGATCGGCGCCAAGGCGATCGCCACCGCCGAGACGGAGGGCGTTGTCGGCCTCGATCTCGGCTGGCGAACCATCGTGCTGAAGAAGGGCTTCTTCGACAGCCTCGAGACGCATAAGATCGACAAGGCGATCGCGAGCTATCCGGGAGCCTATCTCGCCATCGCGGGCGCGAAGGATTTTTCCGCCGCCTATCCGGAAGGTTTCGCCAAGCTCGCCAAGGGCTCGTCGAAGGAAGTCTGGATCGTGCCGGAAGGCGACCACATCTATGGCAGCCTGGGCGCCGACCAGACGATGGCCGACAGCGTGATCGCGAAGACGGCGGCGTGGTTCAGGAAGACGCTTTGAGGGCAGACGCGACGCCTCCGTACCGGCCGGGCTGAAGCGCCAGTCACCACCGCCCTCGACGCGCCACGCCGGCTGGGCGGGAGTGCGTCGCATGCGCGGACGGCTCGTCATGGCTGCCTTGGCCACCTCCACGGCCCTCTGGATGGCAACGGCTTCGGCCGCGCCGGACGGACTGCCGCGCCTCTATCTCGAAGATTTTCGTCTCGGCAATGCGCCGGAAGCCGAGCGCGTGCCCGGCTGGCGGCGGCTCGATGCCGAGCGCGCGGACGCCGACGCGCTTTCGGGATGCCGGGCGCTCGGCTTTGACTGCAGCGACGATCCGGATCCGGAACGGGCGGCGGAACGCTTCCTGAAGCCCGAGATCGTCGCCGGCCCGTACCGCGGCACCGCGCGGATCGCTCTGCAGCGCGGCGCCAGCTACTACGCCAAGTTCGACGCGCCGCCGGGCTTCAGCATCTGCCGGGCCGGCATCGATCTCGTCGACGGTTTCATCAGCCGCGGCGCCGTCTTCGCCGGCTCGATCCAGCGCAACGGCCGCGACGGGCTCGGCGTCTATGCGGCCCTGCCGGAGCCCGGCGGCGGCGGAATCGCCTTCCGCCTGTTGATCGCCACCGTGCCGGAGGCCCGCTTCGACCGCGAGGCCTGCTGGCCGGACGGCACCATCGTCTTCCTCTGCGCCGGCCGGGATCGCTGCCGGCCGAGCCGCGCCTATCCGGAAACCGACCTGAGATGATGGTCACACCCTGGACTCTTGACCTTCCAGTCAATCTTTTGGATGAATCCGCGCCTTACCGAGCGGAAGGCGCGGGCGTCGGGGGACCCTTACAGATCGCCGGCCGTGATTGCCAAGGGAACGATCCCAACATGCAGCGCCTCTCGACCCGCCTGGTCCCGGAACGGCATCGGCTCGCCTTCGTGCATGATTTCGTCGCGCGCCACGTCGTCGGCATGGAGTTTCGGCCGGCCGATCCGCAGAGCTTCCATGTCGATCTCGCGGCCCATGCCCTGCCGGATGCGGTCACGCTGGCGCAGGCGCATTATTCGCCGCTCGACGGCAAGCGCTCGCGCGCGCTTATCGGCGACGGCCGCGACGACTACCAGCTGATGATCCATTCGACCGAGCACGAGGTCTCCGTCGACGGCAAGGCCCCGATCACGGTTGCGGCCGGCGACCTGATGATCGTCAACCAGGCCGTCTGGACCGAATGCCGGCTGCCGGAGACCTGGCTTCGGGTCGTCGCGCTGGAGCGGACACGGCTCGCCCGCCTGCTGCCGCGCATCGACGCGCGCGGCTGCTACATCATTCCCGCCGCTACCCCGGGGCTGCGGCTCTTCGCCGGCTATGCCGAGCTCCTGCGCCAAAGTCCGCCGGGCGATGCCGAGGCGGCGGCGCTCGCCGCGCGCCATCTCTACGACCTCGTCGCCCATCTGCTCGGCGGTGT
The DNA here is from genome assembly GCF_059699055.1 of Kaistia sp. SLG-1. Lineage (NCBI taxonomy): Bacteria > Pseudomonadati > Pseudomonadota > Alphaproteobacteria > Hyphomicrobiales > Kaistiaceae > Kaistia > Kaistia sp. SLG-1. The sequence goes on along the minus strand of NZ_AP048544.1, from coordinate 3,691,520 downwards.
CGTTCCCGGCGATACGGCGCGGGGCGGCGGGGGCATCGGCGCGGCGCGGCTGGCGCTGGTCAAGAAGGAGATCTTCGCGCGGCTCACCGATCCCGAACTGGACATCGGCGCGATCGCACGCCGGCAGGGCGTCACGCCGCGCTACATCCAGCGCCTGTTCGCGGCCGAGGGCGCGAGCTTCACGGAATATCTGCGCGAGAGCCGGCTGCAGCTCGCCATACGCTCGCTGCGCGAGGACCGGGCGGGCTCGATCGCCGACATCGCGTTTGCCGCCGGCTTCCAGGACCTGTCGCATTTCAACCGCGTCTTCCGCCGCCGTTTCGGCTGCACGCCCTCGGACGTTCGCGCCGAGGCACTTGCCGGCCGGGCCCGCTGATCCGGCCTCTTCCTTTCGTTTCGGCTTCCTTTCGCTTCGGAAAACGCGCTGTCGGTTCGCACCCGGCCGCATCCGTTCGCCGGCCGCCAAGACGGGACTTTCGCGCCGGCCTAGACCGGTCGCCTCGGCGGAATGGCCGCCATCCGCGACGGGCCGGGGGGCTCCGGACAATTTTGCGCAGGCGACAGGCGAGCGGCTCCGCGAGGGCGGCATCGCTTGGCACGCCCGACGCGCGAGACATGGGAGCGAATGAGAAATGCGATTGATCGTGATGCTGATGGCGGGGCTGGCGCTTTCGGGCTGCAGCCAGACGACGACGGAGACCGCGTCGGCCGGTCCCGCCGGCAAGAACCGCGAAGCTGGCAAGAGCCGCGAAGCTGGCGCCAGGGAGGGAAAGTCGGCCCGGCAGGCGCCAGTGCGCCAGGCTTCTGCCGAGGCCTGCGCCGAGGCGGCCAAGAAGGCGGCTGACGCGCAGATGGGCGCGGCGATGGTGGGCGGGGCGCTGTCGATGGTCGGCGGCTTCGGCGGCTATGCCGGGCAGGCCGGCATGGTCGCGGCACAGGCGGCCTCCGTCGGCGGCTCGCTGGTGCAGCAGCAGGCGAGCCAGAAGGCCGAAGCCGAGATGAGGGCGTCATGCTGACCGCCGCTCGTCTCCAGCGCCGGAGGGCGTTCCGGCGCGCCGCCCTGACGCTCGCCGGGCTGCTGCCCTTTCTCGCCGTCGCCTTCTCCGTCTCGCCCGCCAGGGCGCTGACCCGGCAGGAGGCGATCGTCGTCGTCAAGCTGATCACGGCGCTGTCGCCGGAATTCGGCAAACTCGCCTATGACGAGGCCGCCGCCGACGACTGGTTCGAGGCCGATGCCGAAAGCGACAACCGCATCACCCGCGCCGGCTTCACCCGCGAGAGCTGGCGCATCGCGCTCGGCGCTACCGTGACCGGCTATGTCGCCTGCATGCCGGAGGCGGAGTTTCGCGCCATGCTGACGACGATCCGCCTCCGGGCGGAAAATCGCGGCACGCTCGACGGCGCCCAGCGCCGCGCCATGCTGGAACTCGTCGACGAGGTGACAGTCCGGCTCGAGGCGATGCGGATCGAAGGCCATGACCATGCCGAGATCGTCCGCCCGCTGGCGTCCCGCCTGCGCCGGGTGATGGTCGACTGAGCCCGTGCCGACAAACCCTGCCAGCGGATCCGCCCCTTGCCCGCCGGCGGGACCGCCCTGCCGGAGATCTCCCGTCTCCGGCAGGCTTTTTCGCCAGGCGCGATCCAGCGGTGGACGATCTCGCGCGCGCCCCGTTTTCCAGCGTCTGCCCCGCATTTCGTCATGCCGGCGTCGCGCGCTTCTGCTACATCGTCGCCCAGGCGGCTTCGGCTGCCCGGCGCCCGCGCGAAGCGGGTGCGCCGATCTGCGCCGCCTGAGAAAGGCACCTTGGGAGGGGGAGAGCGCGGCCGGCGCGACCGGGCAGCGGCGGGGTCGCCCGAAACGACCTCTCACGCGCCAGAAAGCCTCCCGTCGTGTCCTCCGATCCGGTCCTCAAGGGCCTTCTTCTCGGCTTCGCCGCCTTTGCCGCCTATGCCTTTTCCGATGCCAGCGTCAAATTCCTCGGCGGCCTGCCGCCCTACGAGATCGCCTTCATCGGCTCGCTGTTCGGCCTGCTCGCGGTCCCCTTCCTGAAGAAGCCGGACGATCGCTGGATCGATATCGTGCGCACGACCAACCGGCCGCTCTGGCTGGTGCGCTTCGCCGCCAATGGCGCCGCCACGATCGGCAGCGTCATCGCCTTCAGCCATCTCTCGATGGCGGAGGCCTTCGCGCTCATCTTCCTGCTACCGGCCTTCGTCACCATCATGTCGGTCGTCTTCCTGAAGGAGCCGGTCGGCCTGAAGCGCTGGAGCGCCGTGATCATCGGCTTCGTCGGCGTGCTGATCGTGCTCCGCCCCGGCTTTCGCGAGCTCTCGATCGGCCATCTCGGCGCCGTGGTGGGCGGGCTCGGCGGCGCCATCTCGATCGTCGTCTTCCGCGCCATCGGCCCGCGCGAGAAGAACATCTCGCTCTATGGCGCCGGCGTGCTCGGCACCTTCTTCCTCTGCGGCGTCCTGATGATCCCGTCCTACGCGCCGCCGGGCCTCGCGCAGATCGGCTGGCTCGCCGGCTACGGCATCCTCTGCGCGCTCGGCAACGTCCTTTTGATGCTCGCCGCCTTCCGCGCGCCGGCGGCGCTGGTCGGCCCGACGCAGTACAGCCAGATGCTCTGGGCGATCGGGATCGACTATTTCGTCTTCCACATCCATCTGGAGCTACCGATGCTCCTCGGCATCGTCCTGATCATCGGCTCCGGCATTTTGACGCTCTGGCGCGAAAAGGCGCGGGGAACGAAGCTGCCGCACTCGGTGGCAGCGGAAGGGCAGGCGGGGCTGGTGGAGGAGGGAGCGGCGGCGCCTCCGCGCCACGCCGCCCACCACGCCCCGAGCGCCGTCCCGGCGGAATAGGGCGGGGCGCCAACCCTTCACCCTCCCCCTTGTGGGGAGGGCCGGGGAGGGGGTACCCGCGCCGATGCCGGGAATCCTGCCTCGCCCATTCGGTCCGGAAAGCCTGCCTGACCGGCCAGGCCGAGCTCACGACCGGCTCTTCCCACAATGGGGAGGGGAACCGCTCGTGTCTCAGCGGAGACTAGAAACGCACCTCAAATAATCTCGCTGGTCATCAAGTCGTCAAATTATTCGGAAGATGTGATGGCATTTTTCCAATTACAAATATTTCGTCATTTTGATCCCAGAAATAGTATATTCTGATCTGATTTGCGTTATCGTATCCGTTTCCATACTTGATGTGATCATACAGTATCCGCGTAATTCCTTGGTATCGAACACTGTAGCCTGGCGTTCTTTTTGCCTCGTCTCTGTCAACGAAGCAGGCGCTATCAAGCATTCCAATTTTGGTGAGCTCTTCTCTCGCTCGATCTCGGTTCTCTAGTGTCGGATCAAGTCGTGCAGGGACGACGAAGTCGCGAATTACGATCAGCGCCTTTTCAAGGCGCTCCAGGGTGCTTTCGTGACCGTTCTTCCGACAATCTTTCAATGCTGCTTGGTGGATATATATATTCTTGCCAAGGACGACGTCTGACCAGTCTTCTAAATCGTCATAACTAGTCAGCCTTCGAGCTGGCACAGGTTGTGACTCAGTAATTTCTCGATCTTGTAAGTGAAGTTTCAGTGCCTCTGATTTTGCTGAAAGATGATTCACTTCGTCTTTTAGTTGTTCAGTTTCGTTCTTGAGGTGCTGTAAGTCGTTTTCCGCTTGAATTCGACGATATTGCTCGTCATTGGCTAAGCCTTCCCAAGTGTCTCTCTCTTCCTTAATTTTGAAGAATTCTGCATCGCGCAAGTCAATAATTTGTCTTAAACGAAGTAGTTCGGTCGTCGGCGTTGCGGTAAGTTGAGTCGCGCGTTCGATCTGCTCTCGGATAGTTCCGACACGCAGGAATTCTTCGGAGCCCTGACTTTGGAAGAAGGCATATGGTAGAACGCGCGCTGCAATGGAGCGTAGGACGGATGCGTCAGTAGTAGGCGATTTCACCATCCATAGAGGATGATCAAAGGGATCTTCATTATCTTCCTGCAATCCCGGGATATAAATGCGGGCAGCCCCATTGAAGACGGACATGCGTTTACCGATGGTGCCGGTTAGCTCCCAGGCAGAATCCGGAGGCAGGTGAACGATATGAGCAGATCCCCCAAGATGATGCGATACTTCATCAGCGGACACGGCAGCTCGATCGTCAGTATCTGAGGAAATTGCAACAATAGGCAGTCGCCTTGCCGGGCTATAGATTAGGTCAACGAGATCGCCGACTTCGTCACTTCGTATCTTCCAGGGGCTTTCGGTAATGCTGAAGCCGTCAGCCTCGGCAGACAGCTCTTTCAGGATGTGGCGAACGACTGTTGGTCGGGTAATTTCGTATAAGGGAGCATCGCCCATCGTGACGGTTGTGAGCTGCGCGCCAAAGCGAGTTAGTCGCCCCGAACGCTTTTCGGCAAAGAGCTCGGTGACCCACGTCCTTCTTATACTTGTGTCGTTTTCTGGGTAGTCTAGCCGACCTGCCCAAGTTGATCCACCCGCAGTGTCGAGCCGTGCGGCCCTGCATGGATTGGCTCCCAGTTTGTCTGAAACGTCAAAGCTAGAACCAGTCCATGCTTCTGGTGGGAGCTTGGTATTGGACCGCGGTTGCATCCATTTGAGGCATAGATCGATTGCCGATTCGAATGCCAGTTTATCACTTAGTTCAAAGGTGATTCTCGATACTGGACGGACGATAGCTCGCGGGACACCGATTTGGGTCTTTTCCGCCGCAAGTTTTCTAGATTCATCAAGCCTTGCCATTGCGATGTATTCCCCCGTCTCAGAAAGTTTGAATGCTAAGCGTAGCGAAATGCGTAACCTCCGCTAGTCATTTTCTGGGCCTGCAACTTCTGATCGGGTGGACCGCCTCCCCCTAATTTCCCGCAACCCCAACCCCTATCCCGCGCAATTTTCTTCTCCGGGGGTTGACGGCTTGCGCCGGCTGCGCCATGTTCCGCGAAATTCAATCGAAGGGCCCGGACATGATCCGCCGCGACGTTATTGTACTTAGAGAGCGCACTGCCTGATGGTCTAAAGCCGTCACGATAGGTAGTGCGCGAAAATGGGCCCCGAGAGGGCCTTTTTTATTGGCTTGATGGAACTGACAGAGAAGGCGGATACGGCGATGAAAATCCGCGACGGAGCGAAACGATGACACGGCAGATGACCGGCGCAGAGATGGTCGTTCAGGCATTGATCGACCAGGGCGTGGAGCACCTCTTCGGCTATCCCGGCGGCGCCGTACTGCCGATCTATGACGAGCTTTTCCAGCAGGACAAGATCCAGCACATCCTCGTCCGCCAGGAAGGCGGGGCCGGGCATTCGGCCGAAGGCTATGCCCGCTCGACCGGCAAGGTCGGCGTCGCGCTCGTCACCTCCGGCCCCGGCGCCACCAACATGGTCACGCCGCTGACCGACGCGCTGATGGATTCGATCCCGATGGTCTGCATCACCGGCCAGGTCGCGACGCACCTGATCGGCTCCGACGCCTTCCAGGAGGCCGACACCGTCGGCATCACGCGCCCCTGCACCAAGCACAACTGGCTGGTCAAGGACGTCAACGACCTCGGCCGCATCCTGCACGAGGCCTTCTATGTCGCGCGCTCCGGCCGTCCCGGCCCGGTCGTCGTCGACATCCCGAAGGACGTCCAGTTCGCCACCGGCACCTATCAGGGCCCGACCCGCGTCGAGCACAAGACCTATCGCCCGCAGGTCGAGGGCGATCCGGCGGCGGTCCAGGCCGCGGTCGAGCTGATCGCCAAGGCGAAGAAGCCGATCTTCTATACCGGCGGCGGCGTCATCAATTCCGGCCCCGAGGCGTCGGCATTGCTGCGCGAGCTCGTCCAGCTGACCGGCTTCCCGATCACCTCGACGCTGATGGGCCTCGGCGCCTATCCGGCTTCCGACAAGCAGTGGCTGGGCATGCTCGGCATGCACGGCACCTATGAAGCCAACAACGCCATGCACGATTGCGACGTCATGGTGAACATCGGCGCGCGCTTCGACGACCGCATCACCGGCCGCCTCGATGCGTTCTCGCCCGGCTCGAAGAAGATCCACATCGACATCGATCCGTCCTCGATCAACAAGAACGTCCGCGTCGACATCGGCATCGTCGGCGACGTCGCGCATGTCTTGAAGGCGATGCTCGCCGCCTGGAAATCGGCCGGCCACAAGGCCGACAAGGCGGCGCTGAAGAGCTGGTGGGGCGAGATCGACCGCTGGCGCGCCCGCAACAGCCTCGGCTTCCGCCAGAATAGCGAGACGATCCTGCCGCAGCACGCGATCCGCACGCTCTATGAGCGGACCCGCGGGCATGACGTCTACATCTCGACGGAAGTCGGCCAGCACCAGATGTGGGCGGCGCAGTATTTCGGCTTCGACGAGCCGAACCGCTGGATGACCTCGGGCGGCCTCGGCACGATGGGCTACGGCCTGCCGGCGGCGATCGGCGCGCAGACGGCGCATCGCGACGCGCTCTGCATCGACATTGCCGGCGACGCCTCGATCCTGATGAACATCCAGGAGCTGTCGACGGCGATCCAGCATGAGCTGCCCGTCAAGGTGTTCATCCTGAACAACCAGTACATGGGCATGGTGCGCCAGTGGCAGCAGCTGCTGCATGGCAACCGCCTGTCGCACTCCTACACCGACTCGCTGCCCGATTTCGTCAAGCTGGCCGAGGCCTATGGCGCGACCGGCATGCGCTGCGAGAAGGCGTCGGAGCTCGAGGGCGCGATCGACGCGATGATCGCGGCCAAGGGGCCGGTGCTGTTCGATTGCCGCGTCGCCAATCTCGCCAACTGCTTCCCGATGATCCCGTCGGGCAAGGCGCATAACGAGATGCTGCTGCCGGAAGACGCGACCGACGAGGTCATCGCCAACGCGATCGACGCCGCCGGCAAGGCGCTGGTCTGAGGAAGCGGCAGGACTGAAGTCGTCATCCCGGGCGAAGTTCCGCCCGGGATCCATTCCGCCGAGAACCGTCACGGCCGAATGGATTCCCGCCTTCGCGGGGATGACGGCGAGGCTTTCGATTTCAGGCGGATGTCGACCGAATATTGGAGAACAAGATGCAGCCCGGATCCGTCTACGCGATCAAGGAAGGCAAGGATAAGACCGAGCAGCACACGCTTTCGGTGCTCGTCGACAACGAACCGGGCGTTCTAGCCCGCGTCATCGGCCTGTTCTCGGGGCGCGGCTACAACATCGAGAGCCTGACCGTCTCGGAGACCGAGCACGAGAAGCACCGCTCGCGCATTACCGTCGTCACCACCGGCTCGGCCCAGGTGATCGAGCAGATCAAGGCGCAGCTGGAGCGCATGGTGCCGGTGCACCGGGTTATCGACCTGACCGTCACCGGCAAGGCGATCGAGCGCGAGCTGCTGCTGATCAAGGTGCGCGGCGCCGGCGACGACCGGGTCGAGGCGCTGCGGCTCGCCGACGCCTTCCGCGCCCGCGTCATCGACGCGACGACGGAGAGCTTCGTGTTCGAGCTGACCGGCCGCACCGACAAGCTCGACCAGTTCATCCTCTTGATGCAGCCGCTCGGCCTGGTGGAAGTCTCGCGCACCGGCGTCGCCGCCATCACCCGCGGCCCGGCCGCGACCTGATCGCGCCTTCGAGGATCGCTGAAATCAGAAAGGTCGGATCGCAGGATCCGGCCTTTTCGTTTTGGGCTCTGGTTGGAGCGGGCTCCGCCCTAGACCAGCTCGACTTCCTCACGCGACCAACCGATCGCCGGCGCGATGTGGTCGGCGATCGTCTTGAGCAGCTTGGCGTTGTAGTCGACGCCGAGCTGGTTCGGCACGGTGAGCAGCAGCGTGTCGGCGGCGCGCACAGCCTCGTCCTTGGCAAGCTCCGCCGCGATCGCGTCCGGCTCACCGATATAGCTCTTGCCGAAGCGGGCGATGCTGCCGTCGAGATGGCCGACCTGATCCTGATCAGACCCGTCCCGTGCGCCGAAATACATCCGGTCGGTATCGTCGGTGATCGGCAGTACGCTGCGCGAGACCGACACGCGGGGCGTGCGCTGCCAGCCCTTCGCTGCCCAGGTCTCGCGGAACACTCGGATCTGCTCGGCCTGCAGCTCGCTGAACGGCACGCCGGTATCTTCCAGAAGCAGCGTCGAGCTCATCAGGTTCATGCCCCGCTCGGCCGTCCAGATCGCGGTCTTGCGCGTGGCGGCGCCCCACCAGACGCGGTCGGCCAGACCCGGCGATTGCGGCTGGATCGCCAGCCGGCCCGTCATGCCGGTCATCTTGATGTCGGCGCGGGCGACGCCGGCGCCGGTGATGGCAGCGCGGAACATCTCCGTGTGGCCGCGCGCGAGCTCGGCGCCGCTCAGATCCTCGCCCGAATCATAGCCGAAGCTCTCCCAGCCGCGCTCGGCCGGTTCCGGCGAGCCGCGGCTGATGCCGAGCTGCAGCCGGCCGCTGCCGATCAGGTCGGTCGCGGCCGCTTCCTCGGCCATGTAGAGCGGGTTCTCGTAGCGCATGTCGACGACGCCGGTGCCGAATTCGATGCGCTTCGTCCGCGCCGCGATGGCCGCGAGCAGCGGGAAGGGCGAGGCGGCCTGGCGGGCGAAGTGGTGCACGCGGAAGAACGCACCGTCGATGCCGATTTCCTCTGCAGCGACAGCGAGATCGATCGCCTGCAGCAGCGAATCCTGCGCCGTGCGTGCCAGCGAGCCGCGGGCGGCCTGCCAATGGCCGAACGACAGGAAGCCGATCTTCTTCTTCATGGGTTGCTCCTTGGGAAGCGGCCGCTTCCGATCGAGGGCGCCAGGCATGGCGACGGTCCGGCGCGGCGGTTGCCTGCGCCGGACGCTGTTGGTGCACATCTGAGGGCTGCCCCGTCGCCGCGCAAGTGGCGGGGAATGCCGCCTCCGGTTGACGGTGTGTTTCCCGGTATGGCCGGGCTTTGGGGATGGCAGGGTATGGGGCTTGCCTGGACCCTCGCGACGAGCCTGAAGCGAGGCGGCAGGCATTCAGACCCAGATCCTCGGATCGGCTTCATCGTGGCGTCTTCATGCCAGCCGATATTCATCCGCTAGAACGGAATCGCGCCGGCGAGGCGCTTGACCGCATGGCGGCGCTTCTGTAAAACGCTGGAACCGTACCGTACGGTACACCGCAGTGCAGCATGAGCTGCAGGCTGGCTGGCTCCACGCGCAGCCGGCGGATGCGGTGGAACGAGCCCCGCCGGGAAGAGCGAACTGACCGTGTCGTCCAACCTCCCCATCCCCTCCGGCAACGAGGCCTATTCGCCGCGCCAGAACGCCGTTCTGGAAAGCGCGCTGGCCCTGCTGGTCGAGGGCGGCGAGCGGGCGCTGACCACGGCGGGCGTCGCGCGGGCGGCGAACTGCTCGAAGGAAAGCCTCTACAAATGGTTCGGCGACCGCGATGGTCTGCTCGCGGCGATGATTACCTTCCAGTCGAGCAAGGTGAAGGCCGAGCCGAACGTCTCCGGCGCCCGGGGCAGGGCGGTTCTCGCCGCCCAGCTCGCCGGCATCGCAGCCAATCTTCTGAAGGTGCTCGCCGGCGACGTGTCGCTGGCGTTGAACCGGCTCGCCATCGGCCAGGCGCGGCGCGGCGAGGCCGATCTCGGCCTGCTTCTGCGCGAGCATGGCCGCAAGCCGATCGAGACGCGGTTGTCCGCCTTGCTGGAGGCCGGAAGGCGCGAGGGGCTGCTTGACTTCGCCGACACGCGCGAGGCCTATCGCACGCTGTACGGCCTCATCGTGCGCGACATGCATGTGCGCCTGCTGCTCGGCGACAGCCTCGACGGCGAGGCGCCTGGCGCGCGCGCCGCGCAGGCGATTGACGAATTCTTCCGGCTCTATGGCCGGGAAGAAAATACCGGACCGGCCCATGAGAGGACCGGCGCGGGAAACGAACGGACGGGATAGAAAGGACACCCCAATGCGCGTTTATTACGATCGCGATGCCGATCTCAACCTGATCAAGTCGAAGAAGGTCGCGATCATCGGCTACGGCTCCCAGGGCCGCGCCCATGCGCTGAACCTCAAGGATTCGGGCGCCAAGGACGTCGTCATCGCCCTGCGTGCCGGCTCGGCAACCGCCCAGAAGGCCGAGGCCGACGGCTTCCAGGTCAAGACGGTCGCCGAGGCCGCTGCCTGGGCCGACCTGATGATGATGGCCGCTCCCGACGAGCTGCAGGCCGACATCTACCGCGACGAGATCGCCGCCAACATCCGTGACGGCGCCGCGATCGCCTTCGCGCACGGCCTCAACGTCCATTTCGGCCTGATCGAGCCGAAGAAGACCGTCGACGTCGTCATGATCGCGCCGAAGGGCCCGGGCCACACCGTCCGCGGCGAATACCAGAAGGGCGGCGGCGTGCCGTGCCTGGTCGCCATCTCGCAGGACGCCTCGGGCAACGCGCTCGACCTCGCTCTGTCCTACGCCTGCGGCGTCGGCGGCGGCCGTTCGGGCATCATCGAGACGACCTTCAAGGAAGAGTGCGAGACCGACCTGTTCGGCGAGCAGGCAGTCCTCTGCGGCGGCCTGGTCGAGCTGATCCGCGCTGGTTTCGAGACGCTGGTCGAGGCCGGCTACGCGCCGGAAATGGCCTATTTCGAGTGCCTGCACGAAGTGAAGCTGATCGTCGACCTCATCTATGAGGGCGGCATCGCCAACATGAACTACTCGATCTCGAACACGGCCGAGTGGGGCGAGTACGTCACGGGTCCGCGCATCGTCACCGCCGAGACCAAGGCCGAGATGAAGCGCGTCCTCACCGACATCCAGACCGGCAAGTTCACGTCGGACTGGATGCAGGAATACCGCGCCGGCGCCGCCCGCTTCAAGGCGATCCGTCGCAACAACGACGCGCATCAGATCGAGGCCGTCGGCGCCAAGCTGCGCGAGATGATGCCCTGGATCGGCAAGAACAAGCTGGTCGACAAGGCCCGCAACTAAGGCGTTCGCACACGCCGCGCCTGCTCTTCTCCCTCCCCCTTGCGGGGAGGGCGGGGAGGGGTACCTGCGCCGCCCGGCATCGATGACGCTTTGGAAGGGTGGAGGTCGTACCACCCTAACCCTCCCCGCAAGGGGGAGGGAACGCGCGCATCGCTGCCTCCGGCAAGTGCCCAAACAAAAAGCCCCGCGGAAGCGATTCCGCGGGGCTCTTCTTGTTCGGTTGTCCGCTCTCAGTACGATCCGCGGCAGCGATATTCGTAGCCGTCCGCGCCGATGAACGTGTCGGTCTCGGGGCTGTAGCTGCGATAGCGGTCGAGGCAGTAGTCGACGTGTGCGCGCCAGGCGGCGCCGCGCGGGGGCGGGACTTCGTAGTCATAGGCATAGGCTCGGGGCTGCGATGCGATGGCGCCGATGCCGAGGCCGAGCAGGGTGCCGGCCGCGAGGCCGCCGATGACCGCGCCGCTGTTGTCGCGGTGATAATGGCCGTAATAGTGCCGGCCGCCATACCAGCCATCGGCCGAAGCGGTCGTCGCGGTGGCCGAGACAGCGAGGATGCCGAGGACGCCGGCGAGCGACGCGGTAACGAAGCTTCTCATCGAAGCCTCCTGTTCGTGAAGCCTGAGATGGCGCGAATATCCGCGTGCATCGGGGCAAAACTATGACTTTGCAGACTGGAAGAAATTGCAAAGACTACCTGCGGTGGTAGGTATCTCCGTGAATTAACCAAATAGAAACCAAGACTAGACGTTGCAGCGTCTGTCTGGCTCCACCGGGAGGCGCGGCGGGTGGAGCGCGCGGCCGCGCGACGGATCCTTCCCGCCGCTCCCGGAGGCAGGAATCCGGCTTCCGCCGCGTCCCCATCTTGGGTTGGAGCCTTTTTGGGCGCGTTTTCTTGACGCGAACCGGTATCCACTTCGCTCGAAAACGCTCTAGGCTGGCGCCAACCAAAAAAGGGGAAATGCCTTGTCTGAGGGAATCATTCTGGTCGATCCGTTGCCGCGGACGCTCGATCTCATCATGGAGCCGGATGTCCGCGCCCGGCTCGAGAAGCTGGGCCGGTTGGTCATCTCGGAAGACGCGCCGATGTCGGACCAGCAGATCGACGAGCTCCTGCCGGAGACGGTGCTGATCTTCGGGCAGACGGCGCTGCCGCGTGAGCGGCTCGACCGGGCGAAGAAGCTGAAGGCGGTCATCAATGTCGAGACCAACTTCCTGCCTAACATCGACTATCAGGCCTGCCAGGAGCGTGGCATCTGGGTGCTGACGCCGGGCTCGGCCTTCGCGGCGCCGGTGGCGGAGGCAGCACTCGGCATGGCGATCGATCTCGCCCGCGGCATCACCGCCGCCGACCGCGATTTTCGCGCCGGCACCGAGCAATATGGCCTCGCCGCCAACACGGAGACGTTCCGCTTCGCCGGCGCGCCCGTCGGCATCATCGGCCTCGGTGATCTCGGCAGGAATTTGCGCGAGCTGATCCGGCCGTTCCGCAATCCGGTCAAGGTGTTCGATCCCTGGCTGCCGGACGAGATCATCGAGCGGCATGATTGTCAGCCTGCCTCGCTCGACGAGCTGCTTTCGACCAGCCAGGTCGTCTTCGTCTTCGCCGCCGTGACCGGCGAGAACCAGGGTTTTCTGGGGAGCCGCGAGTTCGCGCTGATGCCGAAGGGCGCCGCCTTCCTGCTGATGAGCCGCGCGGCGGTGGTCGATTTTCCAGCCATGCTCCACGCCGTCCGCTCCGGCCATATCCGCGTCGCGACCGACGTGTTTCCGGAGGAGCCGGTGCCGGCCGACGATCCGGTCCGCAAGATGGAAGGCATTCTGCTCTCGGCGCACCGGACCGGCGGCACGGTCGATGCGCTGTTTTCGATCGGCCGCATGGCGGTCGCCGATGCCGAGCTGATCCTGCGCGGCCTGCCGCCGCAGCTCTGCCGCCGCGCCGATCCGGCTCTGGCAAGCCGCCTGCGCTCTAAGCCGGTCAGCGTGACCTGAAACGAAAGGGCCCGCCGGATGCCGGCGGGCCCATTTTAAACCCGGAGCGCTTTCCTTCACCCTTCCCGAGGGAGCGGTGAAAGGTGTGTTCCCTTATCTTCAGTACGACCCGCGGCAGCGATAGGCGTTGCCGTCGCGGCCGACGAAGGTGTCGGAGCGCTCGTCATAGGTGCGGTAGTTGTCGTAGCACCAGTCGGCATGCGCCTTCCAGCTGGCGCGGTAGGCGCGGCGCGGCGGCGGGGCGCGGTAGCCGTCGTCATAGACCGGGGCCGGGGCGGCGTAAGCCGGCGGCGCCACTTCGTAATCGCGCGGCGCGGCAAGCAGGGCGCCGATACCGAGGCCGACGGCGGCGCCGGCGGCGAGCGCGGCGTTGCGGCCGTCCCTGGCCGAGGCGGTCTCGGCCGTACCGACGATAGCGGTGATGCCGATCAGGGCTGCCATGGCGGCCGTTGCGATCTTCTTCATGCTGGTATCTCCCGTAGGGCGTTGGTGGTGTTTTATCGGGGGCCAGATGAATGCCCGCTGAATGACCGGAGAGGACGATGATATGGCTCGCCTCACAATGGATGCGGTCACAGCGGCAAGCGCTATCCGTCTCGTGCTATGAAGGAATTCCCGGTTCCCTGGATGCATGAGGTCATCTTGTCCCGCCGCTTCGCCCTTCTCGACGTCTTCACCAAAGAGCCGCTCGCCGGTAACCAGCTCGCCGTCGTGCTCGACAGCGAAGGCCTCAGCAGCGAGCGCATGCAGGCGATCACGCGGGAGTTCAATCTGGCCGAGACGGTATTCGTCCAGCCGCCGGTTCAGCCCGGCCACCGGGCGAACTTGCGGATCTTCAACCCGGCCCACGAGATGCCGTTCGCCGGCCATCCGACGGTCGGCGCCGCCGTGCTGCTGGCGCTGGAGACGTTCGGTTCCGAGGCGGCCGGTCAGGACGCCGTGTTCGTCGTCGAGGAGAAGATCGGCGACATACGCTGCGCCGTGGCGCTGCATTCCGGCAAGGCCGGCCACGCCATCTTCGACGTGCCGCGCCAGGCGGTGAAGGTCGACACGCCGGTCGACGAGGCGGCGCTGGCGACGATGCTGGGGCTCGTGCCCTCGGAGCTCGGCTTCGAGAACCACCGCCCCTCGGTCTATTCGGTCGGCGCCGCCCGCCTGATGGTGCCGGTGCGCGATCTCGCGGTCATCGCCCGCGTCCGCCCCCTGATCCAGCACTGGCGGAACGCCATGCCGGCCGGCGTCGACAGCCTCTATCTCTATACGCGCGAGACGACGACCAACGAGCATCACTTCCATGCCCGCATGCTCTGGCTGGGCGAAGGGATCATCGAGGATCCCGCGACCGGATCGGCCGCCGCCGCCTTCGCCGGCGTGGTCGCCGACTTCGACCAGCTTCCGGCCGGAACGCACCGTTTCGTCATCGAGCAGGGGTTCGAGATCAACCGGCCGAGCCTGATCCACCTCGAGGTCGACATCGAGGGCGGCGCGCTGCACGCCAGCCGGATCGGCGGCGACGCAATTCTGGTCGCCCGCGGTACGCTGGACGTGTGAGGGTCTTCCGCCGCCGCAAGCGGCCCAAACGCTCCGCGCGAGCCTTCCGAGGGCCCGGCTGCATGGATCCCCGCCTTCGCGGGGATGACGGGGAGCGTGGGGCGTGTGTTGTGCGCGGAACAGGACGAGCTCCGAGGGCGGCCGTCGACGGTCTGGCTCCGGCGGCCCAGCAAACTCGCCGTCATCCCGGGCTTGACCCGGGATCCATTCAGCCGGGTTTTTCGCCGCGCGAAACACGCCTCAGGCGTGGATGAATGGATCCCTGCTTTCGCAGGGATGACGGGGAGTGTGGGGATGCGGGAGAGCGAGCCTTCCGACCCGATCAGGCCTCGTCGGCCAAACTCCCGTCCAGTTTCTTCCCCAGTACCGTCGCGACGACATATTCCGCGCGGGCGCGGGCCGTGTGGTGGGTGAGCGTGTAGGCCCTCGCCTCTATCGCCATCTCGGCAAGACGGGCGGGATCCTTCAGCGCGGCGCGGACGGCGCGGGAGAGGCCGCCGGGCTCGACCGAATAGTAGAAGCCGTGCTCGCCCTCGCGGAACGGGCGATGCTGCAGGATGGTCGGATAGTTCATCAGCGGCACGGTGCCGAGCTCGCTCGCCTCATAGTGGCGGTAGCAGTCCCAGCCATAGCCCATCGGCGACCAGGCGAGGCGCGCGGCCGCCAGGCGCTGGTGGAACGCCTTGCGGTCGAGCGGCTGGTCCGGCACGTCGATGACATAGCCCTCGTCGCGCAGCGCCAGCAGCTCCTTTATGCCGTCGGTGCGCACCGTGCTGTTCGGCCAGAGGTCGCCGGCGAAGAAGACGTCGGAGGTCTTTTCCGTCGTCGGCTCGATCGTCGGCTGCGAGGGATAGCCGAGATGGATCGGCTTGAGCTTGGTCATGCGGCGCTGCGCGCTCTTCTGCGAGCGCCAGCGGCGGCCGGGCAGGTCCCAATGGCTCGACTTGAAGAACACCTGCCAGCGATCGGCGGTCAGCTCGCGCTTGAAATAGCTGTGGCAGCGGTCGATCAGGCCGAAATTGTGCCGGCCGATGCCGAACGAGTCGTTGACGTCGATGACGGCGACCGGGACGGAATGGAAATGGTGCAGCAGCCGCGCGGCGGCGATGGCGAAGAGGGCCTGCGGCGCGCGGATGTGATAGTCGCGCAGCGCCGTCAGCCAGGTGCGCGGATGCCAGGCGGGGAGCGGCGCGCCGTCGACGACGACGAGATCATAGCCGCCGCTGCGCAGCTTCTTCAGCGCGCGGAAGAAGGCGGCGGGGCCGAACAGCCGCTTCAGCTGTCCGTCGGGCTTGCGGGCGGCCCAGTGGAAATCGGTCTGGTCGGGCGCGGCCACCCGGAACAGGCTCGTATTGATCTCGAGGATGCGCAGCTTGCCGGCGCCGTCGTTCGTTCGTGCTGGATCGACGGTCATGGTCGCCTTGTCCCGTGGTTCCCGCGCTCTATAGCAATCCGCGAAAACTCCGCGCAACTGAAACGGCTGCGGTTTGATTGCCGCCTTGCGCGAAACCGGAATCCTTTGCTAAAGGTCTTCCAGTCTGGACGCCGGCGCGACGCCGAGCCGTCCGCGGATTGTAGATGAGGGC
This sequence comes from Kaistia sp. SLG-1, assembly GCF_059699055.1. Classification (NCBI taxonomy): domain Bacteria; kingdom Pseudomonadati; phylum Pseudomonadota; class Alphaproteobacteria; order Hyphomicrobiales; family Kaistiaceae; genus Kaistia; species Kaistia sp. SLG-1. The sequence goes on along the minus strand of NZ_AP048544.1, from coordinate 3,675,456 downwards.
GAGAGCGTGCAGCTCTTTTCAGTTCATGGTGCCGATGACCGGGTTGCGTTCGACGCGACCGGCCGCGCCATGTCCGCTCTCCGTGGTCTTCTTCTCCTTAGACGCCCCTGAGCGTCGGCTGCCCCGTGACGGGCGGGCACTCAGGGGAATGAACGCGAAGACCTCCGCCATTCATGCCCTGAGCACCATTCGCGTGCCGGGCCGCCGACAAGGAAGACCAACATGACCGCGACCACGAATTCGTCCTCCGACAAGGACCGGATCGTCATTTTCGACACCACTTTGCGCGATGGCGAACAGTGCCCCGGCGCTTCGATGACCTTCGAGGAGAAGCTCGAAGTCGCCGAATTGCTGGAGGAGATGGGCGTCGACATCATCGAGGCCGGCTTTCCGATCGCCAGCCAGGGCGATTTCGAGGCCGTGCACGAGATCGCCAAGCGCGCCGGCGACGGCGTCACCATCGCCGGCCTGGCGCGCGCCATCTCCGGCGACATCATCCGCGCCGGCGAGGCAGTCCGCGTCGCCAAGCGCTCGCGCATCCACACTTTCGTTTCCACCTCGCCGATCCATCTGGCGCACCAGATGCGCAAGACCGAGGAGCAGGTGCTCGACATCATCTCGGCCACCGTCGCGCAGGCGCGCAACCTGGTCGAGGACGTCGAGTGGTCGGCGATGGACGCCACCCGCACGCCGATCGAATATCTCGTCCGCTGCGTCGACGCCGCCATCAAGGCCGGCGCCACGACGATCAACCTGCCCGATACGGTCGGCTATGCCGTGCCGGAAGAATATGCGGCGATGTTCCGTGAAGTGATCGAGCGCGTGCCGGATTCCGACAAGGCGATCTTCTCGACCCATTGCCACAACGATCTGGGCCTCGCGGTCGCCAACTCGCTGGCCGGCATCGCCGGCGGCGCGCGGCAGATCGAATGCACGATCAACGGTTTGGGCGAGCGCGCCGGCAATGCGGCCTTGGAAGAGATCGTCATGGCGATCCGCACCCGTCGCGACGTCATGCCCTACGACACGCGCATCGACGCCACCATGTTGACTCGTGCCTCGAAGCTCGTCTCCAACGTCTCGGCCTTCCCGGTCCAGTACAACAAGGCGATCGTCGGCCGGAACGCCTTCGCGCATGAGAGCGGCATCCACCAGGACGGCATGCTGAAGAACGCCGAGACCTACGAGATCATGACGCCGGAGAGCGTCGGCGTGAAGGCGACCTCGCTGGTCATGGGCAAGCATTCCGGCCGCCACGCCTTCCGCTCCAAGCTGAAGGAACTGGGCTACGAAGTCGGCGACAACCAGCTGGAAGACGCGTTCAAGCGCTTCAAGGACCTCGCCGACCGCAAGAAGCACGTCTATGACGAGGACATCGAGGCGCTGATCGGCGACGAGGTGGCCACCGCCGCCGAGTCGATCCGCCTGTTGTCGCTGACGGTCATCGCCGGCACCGGCGGCGCCGCCAAGGCGATCATCAGCCTCGACGTCGAAGGCACGCACGTCACCAAGGAAGTCTCCGGCAACGGCCCTGTCGACGCGATCTTCAACGCGATCAAGGCGATCGTGCCGCATGACGCGACGCTGTCGCTCTACCAGGTGCACGCCGTCACCGAGGGCACCGACGCGCAGGCCGAGGTTTCGGTCCGGCTCGAGGAGGACGGCAAGTCGGTCACCGGCAAGGGCGCCGACCCGGACACGATGGTCGCCTCGGCCAAGGCGTATCTCTCGTCGCTGAACAAGCTGATGGTGAAGCGCCAGCGCCAGCACGCCCAGGCCGTCAACGCCTGATCGGGTTTGCTTTTTTGAATGCCAACGGCCGCGTCGATGACGCGGCCGTTTTTGTTTTTGTAGGCTCCGCTTGAACCCTCCCCCCGAGGGAGGGTCGAAAACGCCCTTGGCGTTTTCGGGGAGGGGGGTGGAATGGTTCGCCCGCTGTCGTCCACCTCCGGCGTCATCCCGGCGAAGGCCGGGATCCATACAGCGGCGTCATCGGGCGTTTCGCGTGGCGGCCAACCCGGCTGAATGGATCCCGGGTCGCGCTTCGCTTGCCCGGGATGACGGCGAGGGTTGGAATGCCAATGTCGCCGGGCACCGGAAGCCGCGGCCTCCTGCCGACGAGCGGCCCTTCCAAATAAACAAAAACGGCGCCCCGCTTTCGCAGGACGCCGACTCGCTGGTCCGAAGATCGCCTTACTTCGGCAGGGCGATCTTGCCGAGGCGGAGGAACTGCGTTTCGCCGGAGTGGCTGTCGACGCCGTCATTGTCGGTGATCGCGAAGCCGTTGCCTTCGGCGTCGAGGGCGAAGCTCTCGATCTTGTCGAGGACGTAGCCGTTGGTCGCCTTGAGGGCCGGCAGGAAGTCGTGCAGGTCCTTCTTGACGACCTTGGGCAGCTCGCCGCCGAGCGGGGCGGGCTTGACGCCGTCGAGCGAGACGAAGGTCAGCTTCTTGATCTTCGCGTCGCGACCGATCTGGTTGTCGCGCTCGATGGCGACGAGGCCGCCCGGAACCGCCGTCAGCTCGGACAGGCCGACCCAGCCCTTTTCCGCTTTGTCCAGCGGGTAGTGGACGGCGGCCCATGCCTTGGCGGCGGGCTTGTAGGCGAGGAGCTTGGTGAAGCCCTTCGGGTCGTCCTTCCATTCGCGCTGCACGGCGACCCAGACCGTCTCGTCGGCGCCGGAGCCGACCACCGTCACGCCCTCGAAGCCGAAGCGGGTAGCATGCGCCGCGAGTGCTTCCGGCAGGGCGATCTCTTCCTGCACGACGCCCTTGGCGTCGACGCGGACGAGCGACGACTGCGTCTTGTTCTTCTCGCGCTCGGGATTGCCTTCCGAGGCCAGCCAGAAGCCGCCGTCGCTCGCAAGCGCGATGCCTTCGAGGTCCAGCAGCTCGACCGGCTTGCCGTCCTTGGTGACGGTCATCTCGTCGGTGATGACTGCCGGGGTCTTGGTGGCGTCGATCGTCAGGATCCGGCCGATCGACTGGGCGCTGTCGATGACGGCGTAGAGCTTGCCGGGTTCCTTGGCGTCGGCGACCGTACCGGAAAGGGCGGCCCAGCCGATCGGCTTGCCGTTCTTGTCGGCCGAGACGATGGTCGGATAGGCGGCCGGCGCGTCGCTGCGCTCATAGATCGTCACGACGGAGCCGATCAGGCCGTCCTCGCGCAGGTCGTTTTCCGACGCGGTGACGAAGAGGTTGCGCGCGGGGATGGCGTAGAGGCCTTCCGGGCCGATGCCGCCCGGCAGCGCCTGCAGGAAGGTCGGCGCCTTGCCTGCGCCCTCGTCCTTGTAGACACCGATCAGGGAGGCCCGCTCGGAGCCGACGAAGATGAGCTTGTCCGAACCGAAGGTGGCGACTTCGGCGCCCTCCGGCTCGTTGCCCTTCTTGTTGCGCTTTTCCGGATAGTGGCCGAGGCGGACGGTCTCGTATTCGAGCGCCGTGCCCGAATCATAGTCGAGCGTGCCGTCCGACTTGAAAATCGAGAAGCCACGCGAGCCGCCCTTCCAGTCGCCTTCATTGGCGGTGAAGAAGCGCTCGTCGTCGATCCACTGCACGCCGTCCGGCTCGCGGGCGACGTTTGTCATCTTGCCGGAGAGGTCGATCACGCCGTCCTTCTTCACGTCGATGCCGTCGAGGTCGACGGTGCCGGCCGGGAAGTGCTTGATGACCTTGCCCGTGGCGAGGTCGGCGATGACGATGTGGTTGTTCTCCTGCAGGGTGAGAACGACCTGGTTCTTGTCGTTGATGTCGACGAATTCGGGCTCCGGATCCTCCGGCGCGATCGCGGCGAGGCCGGTGACGTCGATGACCGTCTTCGTCGCGCAATCGACCGAGCCGTCGGCGCCAATCGCGAAGCTGGTCAGATTTCCACCCGGAAGCTGCGGGAGGGCGCCCTCGTTGATCTCCTCGTCGCGCTCGTTCTCGATCGCGATGGCGAGGAACTTGCCGTCCGGGCTCTTGGCAAGCGAATCCGGCTGGCCGCCGAGATCGCAGGTCGCCTTCACCGTCTTTGTGGCGAGATCGACGATGGCGAGATGGCCCGAGGGCTCGCTCTTCGACTTCGAGGTGACGACGCCGACCAGCGCGATGCCTCCGGCGACCACGGTCGAGGTCGGCTCGCCGCCGAGCGCCACCGTCCCGGCCGGCTTCGGCGCCTTCGGATCGGTGATGTCGATCAGGCCGATCCGCTCGCCGGGGCTGTCGGTATAGACCAGCGTGTTGCCGTCGGCGGTGGCCGTGATGATCTCGGCGACGGTCTTCTTCTTGGCGTCGGCATCCTTCGGCAGGTTGTCGACGACATGGAAGGTCGCGATGCGGTTGAAGTGTTCGCTGGCGTTGGAGGCGAGGGCGGTGCCAGCGAGGAGCGTGGCGGTGAGCGCGCTGCGCAGGATCGGCTTGAGCATGTTTCCTCAATCTTTTCAGAGCTGTCCGTGGCAGGGACGCCTTGGATTGCGGGCAATAGACCGGCCGCGCATGACGTGGAAATGACGGTTTCCCGAGGCTTGCGGCCGCCCTCACGAAGATTTCCACAGCCCGGTGAACGGGCGGCTGGACAGGCCGGAAACGCTTTGCTACATACCGCGTCGTTCCGGGCGTCGCAGCGCAGGCTTCGGCGCCGCCAGGGATTGGGTGCATAGCTCAGTTGGTAGAGCAGCTGACTCTTAATCAGCTTGTCCTAGGTTCGATCCCTAGTGCACCCACCAAATTACCGACCTTTCGCCGGTCGCGGAGCCTGATTGTTTTTGCTCCCTGATTGCTGCGAATGGGTGCATAGCTCAGTTGGTAGAGCAGCTGACTCTTAATCAGCTTGTCCTAGGTTCGATCCCTAGTGCACCCACCACTTCGAAAGGCCGTCGGTCCATGACCGGCGGCCTTTTCGTTTCAAGGGCAACAAAAAGCTTGAGACCCGTGAGCCCCGCTAGAAGGTCTCACACGACGGCCTTTTGTTCTTTTCCTGCTGATTTATCGTGAGGCTCGGTAGCTGATTCTTTGGTGGGGTGGGCTATGCACGTTGTCGGCGGGATTCTTCTTTTCAGTCTTTATGTGGGTCTGTTTCTCTTCCAGGCAGTCGCCTTCTTTGAAGGCTTGGATGTCTGGTTCGGTCTTGGAAGGGCCGCCTCGATCCTGGCATTTGTAGCGGTGTTTTTCACCGGGCAGTTGGGAACGTTGGCCATGATTGTCATCGCCGTTTACGGGATGATCTACGGCTGGGGTTGGCCTTGGTGGCAGGCGATAGCTCTTGCCTGTCCGTTCCTGGTGATCGGTTTCCTGGTGGCTGGCGTTCAGGGTATCACCGGCGTAGTGGTCGGGGCGCTCCGTCGCTAGCACTTCGTACTCTTCGCCTCGAGCCAGAGACACAGCGGTCCGCTGCTCCCCAGTCGATGCGCCTCTAGTGGTGCGACGTCATTGATCGGCTTGGCCGGCGAGGCCTCACGGCACGTCGTCATCGCCCGCCGGGCCGCCTTCGCCTTCCATGCGGGTGATCTGCTTGACGTCGAGGCGTGTGAATTTCAGCCGCACGCCGGCGCCGAGCCCGTCGCCCTCCGCCAGGAACACCGCCCCGAATCGCTCCAGCGCCTCGATGATCGCCGCCGATTCTTCGGCCGAGGAGAGGCAGGCGCTGCCGCTGTCCTCGGCAAGGCGCATCGTCTCGGCATCGAGGCCGGCGGCCTTCGCCAGCACGTCGAGGCTGATGCCGGTCAGCGCGCGGCCCGCGGCGATCAGGCGTCCGGTCAGGAAAGGGGGCTCGAACATGTCGTCTCCTTGGCTTGCGCTCCGATCATGGTGCGGGCGGGGAGGGCTCGCAACCCCCGGTGAGCGCATCCGGCGTTCCCCGGACCCTCCTTCGAGGCCCGGCTTCGCCGGGCACCTCAGGATGATGGTTGTGCTGCCTCAACCGCTTTCAGGGGGTAGTGAAACCACAGCGTTTCATACAGTGAAGCGGCGATTGCCGTCGCGCCGGGGTGGTGGTCTATTGTCCGGGATCCATGAACGAGGGTGCGAATAGATGAATGGCGTTCAATGCAGGATGGCGCGCGCGGCGCTCGGCTGGAGCGCCGGGGATCTGGCGAGCCGGGCCGGCGTGCCGGAAGAGACCGTGTTGCGGTTCGAGAGCGGCGAGCTCGTCGCGCCCCGGGTCGACGCCGTCTTTCGTGGCGTGTTCGAGGCGCTGGGCCTGATCTTCGAGGCCGACGGCCAGATGCTCGAGGGCGGCCCCGGCGTCCGTCTCGGCCGGCTCCAGACCGACGAGGGCAAGCGCCCGGAGGAACTGAGCTCCGCCAACGACGACTAGAGCGCGAGGCGGCACGCTGGGCGCCGCAGGCAGGCTTCGCTGGCCGCTCCGGGGCTACTTGCGCCGGGCCGGCGCGGGGCGGGCCGGGCGCTCGGGCAGGGCGGTGCCGAAGACGTGGTCCCAGAACAGCGTCGTCACGCCGAAATTGCCCTCGACCTCGCTGTGATGGTGGAGGGCATGCCGCCGCTTCACCCGGTAGAGATAGCTGTCATGCGGCATGTGCCAATGGTGCAGCACATGGTGGATGAAGCTGTAGCTGACATAGCCGGTGACGACGCCGGCGGTGAAGCCGCTCGCGACGCCGAGATCGAACAGCCACCAGCTCGGCCAGAACACGGCGGCGGCGATGACGAGGAAGCTCAGCCAGATCGGCGTGCCGATCAGGTCGGTCGGTTCGGCGTGGTGCTTCTCGTGCAGGTCGCGGAAGTAGATGACATTGTGCAGGACGCCGCGATGGATCAGATATTCCGCCAGCGTCCAGACGAAGAGACCGACCGCATATGCGGCGATCCAGATCAGCGGATTGACGGTTCCGTGCCAGACAATGGCTGCCACAAGCAGGGCGACCAGGGTGGCTGGGTAGACTATGAAGTCGGCATAATAGGTGACCGGTCTCAACTGCATTTCGAAAACCTAGTCCATGGCAGGTTTGTTCGAGCGCCCGATGAATTGAGCCAGCTTAACGGCTGGACTACAAGGGCCGAACCGCCCAGCGCGACAAATATGTTTGCGAGATGAAATCCTTGGACGTGCCGGAGGTGACGCAGGGTCGGCCGCATGGCATGGTCTGCGCCATGCGCACGCTCCTTTTCTCGGTCCTCCTCGCCCTTCCCGTCATGGTCGGCACGCCCGTTCTGGCCCGGGCCCTCGAGATCGCCGTCCCGGCGGCGGGGACGCTGATGCGCGATGCCGGCCCGCCGCTTTTCCAGCGCGTCAACATCATCGACGGCAAGGACGACCGCGATTCGCTGCTGACGATCGGTCCGTCGCTCGGGCTGTCGCGCGGCGAGATTGGCCGGATCCGTCAGGTGTCGGGCTATGTGGGCTGCCTGTCGCCGTCGCCCTCGGTGGGATCGGCGGCGCTGTTCCTGACCAACCAGCAGATCCTGACCGCCGCGCACGTCTTCTTCGAGCCCTCGGGCAAGCGGCGCTGGAAATGCTTCTTCCGGCCGCAGAGCCCCGGTGGGCCGATGATCGACCTGGTGGTCGACGACAACACGCAGTTCGGCTCGAAGAAGCCGAAGGCGGGCTCGAACAATGACTGGGCGATCGTCCGGCTGGTCGAGCCGCTCGCCGGCGCGGTGCCGTTTCCGGTCAAGCCCGACGTGCCCGTCCAGAACGGCGACAAGCTGATCGTCATCACGGCGCATCCGGCGGATATGGAGAAGGAAGTCGATCGCGACGTCCCGGTGGCGCAGGGATGCCGCGTGCGGCGGGCGATCGACAAGTCGCGCTCGGCGGCGGCGACCTCGTTCTTCCGTACGGATTGCGACGCGACCGGCGCCTCGTCCGGCGGCATGCATCTCTCGCGCGTCAATGGCGAGCTGGCGTTTCGCGGCATCACGATCACGACCGGCCCGTGGCGTGATCCGCGCTTCAAGGGCGCGCCGTATGACGAGAAGGGCGGCAGCGTCACGACGGCGCTCGGGACCGACGCTGCCATTCTGAGCGCCGGCCGCGCAGTCGCCGCCGGCGGATTCTGATGCGGCGACTCAGCGGTCGACGCATCAACGCTCACGCGCGCCGCTGACATAGAGATCGATTTCCGAACGCGCGACGCCGATATCGGCGAGCATGCGGTCGTCCATCGCCAGCAGCAGGTTGCGGGCATGGCGCTGGCGCAGCCAGCGGGTCAGGCTCGAGGTGGTGCGGGTCATGGTGATTTCTCCTCATCGCCGGTCGGAATGGGCCGGTGAGGCTGAATAGGAGAAAATCGCGCCGCTGGATGTGACCGGCATCACGTTACGGAAGGCTGGTCGGCCGGCGTTGGCCTCGCCTCAGCCGATATGCATCACCGTCGAGCTGGCGCTCTCGGCGCCCTCGAAGCGCGGCAGCAGGTAGATGCAGGCGACGGCGGGCAGCGTGATGACGGCGAAGGCGATCGCCAGCGCCGGCAGGCCGAACTGGATGAACGGCGCCACCAGCGCGGTGCCGATGGTCGGCAGCAGCGTGATCGCCAGCATCAGGGCGGCCGAGCCGCGTCCCTCGTCCGGGGCGGACGCCGCCAGCGACTTGACGAAGCCTACGCCGCCGCGGAGCCCCAGCCCGGCCGTCACCGGCAGCATGATCACAAGCAGGATGACGAGGCTCGAGCCGCCCGCGAGCGCATAGACCAGCAGCGCCACGGCCGACGCGCCGACCAGCAGCGTCCCGATCGTCACCAGCCGCTCCGGCCCCACGCGATTGACGAAGAACCCGGCGAGGTTCGACGTCACGATGAACATGCCCACCATCGCCAGCTGGAACACGACGAACGCATTGACCGAGCTGCCCATGGTCTCGACCATCACATAGGGGGCGCTGAACACGAAGGTGATCAGGCCGCCGAGGATCAGCGAGTGGCTGAGCGCGTAGCGGAGATAGGGACGGTTGCGGAAGAGAGCGAGATAGCTGCCGCGCTGCTGGTCGGGCGCGACGGGCTGGTTCTCGGGCAGCAGCGAGGGCTTCGCCAGGATGACGAGGCCGACCACCGCGCCGATCACGGCGGGGACGATGAAGGCGGCCTGCCAGCCGGAAACGTGCAGCAACCAGGCGCCGATCAGCGGCGCGAGGCCGGGAACGAGCGACTGGATGCTGCCGATGACCGAGACGGCGCGGACGGCGCCCGTCTCGGTGAACAGGCGGCGCAGCATCGGCGCCGGCAGCACGGCCGCGCCGGCCGATGTGGCGCCCTGCACGACGCGGATGGCGTTCAGCGTCCAGATGTCGGTCGAGAAGGCGGCGAGCAGCGAGACGGCGGCATAGGCGAGCAGCGAGCCGCCGAGAAGCAGCCGCGCGTCAAAACGCTGCGCGATGCTGCCGAACAGGATCAGGCCGAGGCTGGAGCCGCCCATATAGGTGGCCAGCACATATTGCGCCGCCTGTGCGTCGCCGCCGAGCAGCGACGGCAGGGCCGGAATCGCCGGCAGCACCAGGTCGATCGACACCATCGTCGCCAGCGTGCCGATGACGAGCACCAGGCAGGCGACCATGCGCTCGCGGGCGGTGTGGCTGTCGACGAGGGTCGAATCGGAAGGGGACATGGCTGGCGCATCCAGGGAAGGGGGACGCGTCTGCTACCGCATGCTGCCGTCAGGCGATAGTGCAAGAATGCCATGAAGGGTGGCCAAGGCCGACCCCAACTACAGGCCCGCGCCTTCGTTCCGGGCGCCCCGTCGCCTCGGTCCTTTCACGGCTTCCGGAAAACTACGAAAGAAACGAACTCCTTCGCGCTTTCCCACGCGACCCGGCATTCGTTCCGTTCGGGAGCAGTCTACAGCCGCCCCATCAGGACGAGGATGAGCAGGATGATCAGGATCAGGCCGAGGCCGCCGCTCGGATAGTAGCCCCAGCCGGAGCTGTAGGGCCAGCTCGGCAGCGCGGCGATCAGCAGGATCACGATGATGATCAGAAGAATGGTGCTCATGTCAGCTCCCCGAATGGTTGCCCCGAATGGTCGCTTCAATTCAATGCCTGAATCGGCCGTTCGGTTCCGGGAAACTGCCTTGAGCGGTCGCCAGTTTAAGGCCGGCCGTCGAGATGGCGGGCGCGGCGCAGGTCGGGGAAGAAGCGGGCCCAGAGCGCGGCGATGGCGACCGTGCCGGCGCCGCCGATGACCACGGCGCTGACCGCCCCGAACACCGCCGCCGACATGCCGGCGCGGAATTCGCCGAGCTCGTTGGAGGCGCCGACGAAGACCATGTTGACGGCGTTGACGCGGCCGCGCACCGCATCCGGCGTCCAGAGCTGGATCAGCGTTTCGCGGATATAGACGCTGACCATGTCGCTGGCGCCCATGACGACCAGCGCGACGATCGACACCCAGACCAGCGTCGACAGGCCGAAGACGATGGTCGACAGGCCGAACACGGTGACGAAGCCGAAGAGCAGCAGGCCGGCATGGTTGCGGATCGGGTTGAAGGCGAGCCAGGCGGCGACCGACAGCGCGCCGATCGCAGGCGCCGCGCGCAGCATGCCGAGGCCCCACGGCCCGACTTCCAGGATGTCGCGGGCGAAGATCGGCATCAGCGCGGTGGCGCCGCCGAGCAGCACCGCGAACAGGTCGAGCGAGATCGCGCCGAGCACGATCTTTTCCTTCCAGACATAGCGGAAGCCGGCGATGACGGTTTCCCAGCTCGCCTTGTCGTTCAGGATCTTCTGGGCCGGCTTCGGCACCATCAGGATGAGGACGGCGCCGAGCGCCATCAGCGCCAGCGCGACCGCATAGGAGGCTTCCGGCGCCGCGCCATAGAGCAGGCCGCCGGTGACGGGGCCGACGATGGTGGCGATCTGCCAGGCGGAGGAATTCCAGGCGATGGCGCTGGCCAGGTCCTTCGGCGGCACCAGGTTGGGCGCGAGCGACTGCTGCGCCGGCCCCATGAAGGCGCGCACGACGCCGAACATCAGCAGGATGCCGAAGACGAATACCACCGTCTCGCTGCCCGAGATCGTGAAGAGCAGCAGGCCGAGCACGCAGACGGCCTCGCCGGCGAGGCAGAGCGCCATGATCAATCGGCGGTTGAAGCGGTCGGCGACCGAGCCGGTGACGAGCACCAGGAGCAGCGCCGGCATGAACTGGACGAGCCCGATCAGGCCGAGGTCGAAGGGATCGCGGGTCATGTCGTAGACCTGCCAGCCGACCGAGACGCTGACGATGTTGACGGCGAAGGTCGCGCAGAGCCGCGACAGCCAATAGAACAGGAAGCCCCGGTGCTGGAAGGCTCCGAAGCTGTGGCGCTTCGCGGTCGATGTGTCAGACATGATGACGGGAGGTCCGGACCTCTGCCGCGCGGGAGGATTGCGGCATGAAAGGGTAGGGCCTGTCTACATCGTCGCCATCGCGCCGGACAATCGCGAATTTGGCCGGATCGGCGCGTGACGCGGGCGTGTGACCTTCTCGCCGCAGCGTAAGATACCCGGAAATGACAAAAGGCGCGGCCGGGGCCGCGCCTTTTGCTGATTTAGGGTCTGTTTCGATCAGTCGAAGCGGCCGCTCGCATGGGCGAGCATGGTGTAGACCTTGCCCGTGTCGGAGACGAGGTAGGCGTTGCTGGCCGACGGATCCTGGCCGCCGCGCTGCACTTCGCCGAGCAGCCGCTCGAAGTCGCCGACATAGCGATCGACCGCCGCCTTGAACTCCGCCTCGCGCTGATACTTGCGGCGGATCTCGTCGAAGGTCTGCTGGCCCGCCAGCGTGTAGAGGCGGCGGGTGAAGACGTTCTTCTCGCCGCGCTGGTGACGCTCCCAGAGATCGGCCGCGGCGCGCGGATCGATCGCCCGGGCGATGTCGCTCGACAGGTTGCCGAGCGAGCCGCCGGCGCTGCCGTTGCGGGCGGCTGGGGCCTCCTCGCGACGCTCGGCCGGGGCCGTGCCGTGGTCTTCGTCACGCGAGGCGCGACGCAGCAGGTCCGAGACCCAGCCGCGCGGCTCCGCTTCCTCGGCGGCCGGTGCGGGCTTCGCCTGGGCGGCGGGCGCCGCCTGCTGGCGAAGCGGGGCCGGCTGCGCGGCTGCGGCGGCGCGGACCGGCTCGGCGGCCGGACGGACCGGAGCCGGACGCTGGGCGGCAGGCGCTGCCACGGCCGGAGCCGGTGCGACGCGGATCGGCTCCGGCGCTGCCTGGCGCACCGGCTGCGGCCGGGCGAAGGCGGCGGCGGTCTGACCGCGCGGAGCCGGGGAGGGCGTGCCGGGGACCGAGACGTCGAGCGACTTGCCGTGCTTGCCGACGATGTCGGAAAGCTCGGTCAGCGCCTTCAGCTGGTCGGTGACGACGCGACGCATGGCGTCGGCGCTCTCGCGGGTTTCCGTCGGCAGCTCGAGCACGCCGCGCTTCAGCTCGTTGCGCGTGACCTCGAGATCCTGCTGCATCTCCTTGGCGGCCGAGCGCATTTCCTCGGTGGCGGCGGAGAACTGCTTGGTCGCCTGGGCGACGACGGCGGCCATGTCGTCCATGAGGGCGCGGTTCGCCTCGCGCACGACATTGGCGGCCTTGAGGCTCTCGTTGCTGGCGGTCGTCTGCATGCCTTCGAGGTTCTCGAGCACGCCCTTGGCGGCGGCCTCGCTCGAACGGGCGAGCATCCGGGCCACTTCGCCGGCGCGATCCTCGGCGTCCTTCAGCGAGGCGCTGACGGTCTCCGTGAAGTTGCGCATCATGCCGTCGAGTTCGGTCGAGCGGGCGGCGAGCGTCGCGGCGAGCTGGTCGAGGGCGACGCGGCGCTGCTCGATCGAGCCTTCGATGTCCGTGTTGGCGGAGGTCAGGCTGCGGGCAGCCTCGCTGAGCGAACGGCCCTGGTCCTCGAAGCGGCCGGCGATGGCGCCGACATTCTCGAGCACGTCCTTGGAGACGTCGCGCAGCATCGCAACCTGCGAAGCGAGCACGGTCGACGAGTTCTGCGTGCCGCCGATGGCCTGCTCGATCGCCTGGGCGAACTCGCCGGTGCGGGTCGCAAGGCCGGTCTCGATCTGGTTGAGATTGTCGGTCGTGCGGGTGAGCAGCGCGTTCAGCATGTCGTTCGACTGCGCCAGCCGCTCGACGATGCCGGCGACGTCGGTGCGCAGGCGCTCGTTGGTCGAGCTGAAGTTCTGCGACACGGTATCGCCGCTCTCGAGCAGGGCGCGGGCGGCCTCGTCGGTGCGCGACAGCACCATCGAGACGATCTCGGAACCCTTCGTGGAGAGCAGGTCGACGATGGTGTCGCCGGCGTTGGCGACGCTGCTGGTCAGCTCGTTGCCGCGGCGGTCGATGGCGGCGACGAGGCGGTTGCCTTCGCCGTCGAGGAGCTGCGCCAGCTCGGCGCTGCGGCTTTCCAGCACTTCGTTGAAGGCGCGGGTCCGCTCCTCCAGCGCGCTGGCGGTGTTCATGGCGCGACCGCCGAGGCTCTGCTCGATCTCCAGCGAAACGCGGGAGATCTGCTCGGCCGCCTCGGAGGAGACGCGCGACAGATGACCGACCGCCTCGGCGCTCGAGGACGACAGCAGGTCGACGGTCGAGGTGGCGACCTGCGACAGGCGCTCGGAAGCCTGCGACGCGGACAGCGTCACCGCCTCGGAGGCGCCGGCCGCCGAACGCGCCAGCGTCTGCGACACGTCGTCGAGCGACTGCGTCAGGGTCTGGCTGGCCTGGGCCGCCGACTGCGAGAAGGCCTGCGCGGCTTCGTCGGCCGAGAGGCGGAGCGCGTCGCTGGTGCTGCTCGAGGCGCTCACCAGGTTTTCGGTCGCCTGCGACAGCGAGCCGACGATCTGCTCGGCGACACGCACCGATTCGCGACCCAGCGTCGAGGTGATGTCGGTCAGGCGGGTCGAGAGGATCTGGTCCATCTGCGTCGCCCGGGCGTCGAAGCTGTTCGCCGCCTCGACCGCCTTTTCACCCAGCGTCTCGTTGATCGTGTGCCAACGCTCGGACAGCATGTCCGACAGCGCCTGCGTCCGGTCGGAGAGGCGGGTCGTCACGTCCGTCAGGCGGCCGTCGATGATCTCGCCGATTTCCGACTGGCCGGTCTGGAACGCCTCGGCGATGTCGCGGGTGCGCTCGATCAGGGTCTGGTTGATCTGGCGCGAGCGGGTGTCGAGGGCGTCGTCGATGCGGCGCGTGTTGCTGTCGAGGGTCTCGGCGACGGCGCCGATCTTCGCCTCGATGGCGTCGCCGAAGCCGGTCAGGCGGTCGGCGAGGGTGGTGTCCATCAGATTGGCGCGGTCGGCGAAGCGGGTGACGAGCTCCGGACCGCGAACCTCGATGATGTCGCGCAGCGCCGCGAAGCGCTCGTCGAGGCCGGTGGCGATGGCGAGTCCGCGATCGTTGATCAGGTCGCCGAAGCGGCTCGACGTATCGACGATCTGGTCGTGGATGTTGACGGCGCGGCTCTCGATCTCGCTGGCGAGGCTCGAACCCGAGGCCGCGATGCGCTCATGCGCCTGCAGGGCCTGGCTCTCGATGTCGCCGATCAGCGTGGCGCCGGAGGCGACGATGCGCTCGTGCACCGCGTTGCCGCGGCTCTCGATCTCGTTGGCGATCTCGGAGCCCGAGGAGAGCACGCGGTCATGCGCGCTGAGCGCCTGGCTGGTGATCTCGTCGGCGAGCGTCGCGCCCGAGGTGAGGATCCGCTCATGCGCGGCGCGGGCCTGGCTGGCGATCTGGTCGACGAGGCCCGAGCCGGAGGTCAGGATTTCCTCGTGCGCCGAACGCGCCTGGCTGGTCAGCTCGCTGAGCAGCGTGTTGCCGGAAGCCAGGAACTGCTGGTGCGTCGAGAGCGTCTGGCTGGCGATGAGGTCGGCGAGCGACGAGCCGGACTCGAGCACCTGCTCATGCGCCAGATTGGCCTGGGCGGCGATGTCGCCGACGAGGGCCGAGCCGGCCGCGACGAGGCGGTCATGCACGGCGCCGGTGCGGCTTTCGATCTGGTTGATCAGGCCCGAGCCGGCGTCGACGACGCGCTGATGCACGGTGGTTGCGCGGCTCTCGATCTCGTCGGCCAGTTCCGTGCCCGAGGCGATAATGCGCTCATGCACGGTGGTGGCGCGGCTCTCGATCGCGTCGGCGAGGTCGGTGCCGGAGGTGACGATCCGCTGATGAACCGAGGTGGCGCGGCTCTCGATCGCATCGGCCAGCTCGGAACCCGAGTCGACGATGCGCTGATGCACGGCCGAGCCACGGCTCTCGATCGCGTCGGCGAGCTCGGTGCCGGAGGCGACGATGCGCTGATGGACGGCCGAGCCGCGGCTCTCGATCACGCCGGCGACGTCGGTGCCGGACGACAGGATGCGCTCCTGCGCCTCGATGGCGCGGCGCTCGATCTCGGCCGAAAGCTCGGTGCCGGAGGCGATGATGCTCTGGTGAACGGCGTCGGCGCGGTCGGTGATGTCCTTGGCGAGCTCGCTGCCCGAGGACAGGATGCGGCCGTGGACGCCCTCGATCTCGTTGGCGAGCTGGTTGCCCGAGGCGACGATGAGCTGGTGGGCGGCTTCCGCGCGCCGCTCGATCTCGCCCGAGATGTCGGTGCCCGAGGCGAGGATGCGCTGATGCACGGCGCCGGCGCGGCTCTCGATCTCGTCGGCCAGCTGGTTGCCGGAGGTGAGGATCTGCAGGTGCGCGCTGTCGGCGCGGTTCGCGATCTCGTCGGAGAAGCGGCTGCCGGAGGCGACGATGCGCTCGTGGATGTCCGTGCCGCGGCTCTCGATCGTCGAGGCGAGCTCGTTGCCGGAGGCGAGGATCTTCTGGTGCACGGCGCTGCCGCGCGTCTCGATCGCGTCGGCGAGCTGCTGGCTCGACTCGATGATCAGGTCGTAGACGGCGGTGCCGCGGCTTTCCATGTTGTCGGCGACCTGGCGACCGGATTCGACGATCCGGTCATGCAGGAGGCCGGCGCGGGAAGCGATCGTCTCGGAGATCTCGTTGCCGGAGGCGATGATGGTCTCGTTGACCTTCAGGCCGCGGACGGCGATCGCCTTGGCGACTTCGCCGCCGACGGTGGCGAGGCGCTCGGTCAGCTCGGCCGAGCGGGCGTCGAACGACTCGTTGACCGCGTTTGAGGCGCCGTCGATGGTTTCGCGAAGCGCCGCCGTGCGGGCCTCGATCAGGTTGGCCATGATGTCGCCGGCGGCCGTCAGGCGATCGGCGAGACCGCTGCCGTCGATGGCGATGGCGTCCTGGATGCGGTCGCCGGTCAGCGACAGGCGCTCGGCCAGATCGCCGCCGCGCGCCGTGATCGTGTCGGCGATGCGGGTGCCGGTCTCGTCGAGCTTCTCGTTGATCTCCTGGCCGCGCAGCGCCAGATCGACGATCAGGCTGTCGGCGTTGGATTTCAGCGCCGCGTTCACTTCGCGGGTGTGCAGCGAGATCGTCTCGGCAACCTGGTTGCCGGTGACCGAGATCGAGCGGGTCATGTCCGCCGTGCGGCGGTCGAGACCCTCGGTCAGCTCGTCGGTGACGCGGGCCAGCGTCTCGTTGACCTCGCGGCCGCGCTCCGCGACGTTCTCGGCCATGGCGCGGCCTGTCGTCTCGAGCGTCTCGTTGATGTCGGCGCTGCGGGCGAGCAGCACGTCGGTGACTTCGACGCTGGTGCGCGAGAGCGATTCGGTCACGTCGGTGGCGGCGCTCGACAGGCGGCTGACAAGGTCCTCGCCGCGAAGCGAGAGCTTGCTGATCATCTCGTCGCCGGCGCTGCCGAGGGCGGAGGTGATGCTTTCGCCGCGGCCGGCCAGCGCCTGGGTGATGCGGTCGCCCGAGCCGATGATGTTGGCGGCGATCTGCTCGCTCGCCTCGCCGAGGTCCTTGGAGAGCGATTCCTGGGCCGACACGATCGAGGTGCGGACGCGCTCGGAATTGATGACGATCGCCTCGCGCTGATTGGCGAGGTCGTCGATCAGGCCGCGCATGCGGACTTCATTGTCGGAATACGAGCGCTCGAGGGCGGCGACCTCGTTATGGACGAGGAGCTCGAGCTCGCTGGCGCGGGCCAGCGCCCGCTCGATGCCGTCGCCCATGGCGGCGACTTCGCGGCGGATCGCCTGGCTGACGGTGACGACCGCCTCGGAGGCGGCGTCCTCGGGCTCGGAGAGGCGCGCGGCGACATCCGAGATGGAGCGCGCGGCGATGCGCATTTCCTGGGCGCGGGCGATCATCATCGCGATGCCCCAGACGATGCCGATCGGCAGCACGAGGGCGAGCGCGATGTTGGTGAACTGGGCCGAGCCGACGGCGCTGTCGCCGGAGAACAGGCTGATATTGGCCGAGGACACATAGGCGGCGATGGCGCCGACCCAGACGACGGAAAGCAGCGTGGCGAGCGGGTAGATCAGGCGCGACGGACGGCGCGCGGGCAGCGAGGCGCCGGCGACGCGGCGATCGTCATTGGCCGGCATGCGGCCGCGGCTCGGCTGGCGGCCGCGCGGGGCGGCGGCGGCCTCTTCGCGGGCCGGCGCGGCGAGGGCGCGGACCGGAGCTGCGGACGGGGCCGCCTCGGGCTTGCGGGGGCTGTCGCCCTTGCGCGGCGCGTCACCCTTGCGGGGAGCGTCCTGCAGCCGGGGCTGTTCGAGGCGCCGGTCGCGCGGGACGACGGGTGCCGCCGTCTTTGGACCGCCGCTCGGCGCGTTGAAATCGATCCGGAGCGCTTCCTCCACGGCGGAGAGCGCTGCATCCGCCGGGTCCTTGGACTTCGGGTTATTCGCCATTTTCTAGCCTCGCGTCCGTACTCGATACTCTGTCGGCCGCTTCGACGGTTTGACCCGCCGAAAGCACGAGGATGCTTCCAGGACACAGCAGGCGCTTGATACATGCGCCAATGCAGCTATGCCCCGTAGATCAGCCCGTCCTCCGACATCGCAATACTGCGCGATGTCCGATCGGCCTTCACACCCTTGCCCGTAGCCTCACCTTTTGGCACATTCGAGGCGGGGGTACAAGAAAGCACGGCTTTCGGCCGTCATTTGTTAACAAGGTATTGACGAACGACTCGGCGACCGGTTCGTGCTCCCGGCTCCCTCCGGTGACGTCGAGTCATGGCTTTCGTTGAGTCAGCTCGCGCGCCGGCAAATCGTTTCGCCTGCTTTTGGATCGAAAATTCTGGCGACGCCGCTCGCCAAGGTGTTTTGTGCCTTGCGAAGAGCGATGAATACCAACGCCGTTCGCTCCATAATTCTTGAGCGCAGAGTCTTCGTGGATCGATCATCTGTCGCTCGACTGGTGTTCGCGGCGCCTGTGCCTCGCCCGTTGCGACGGCGCGAGGCGGAAAGGCCGCCGGTTTTTCTCAGCCCCGGCGGTGGCTTGTTTTCGTTAACGATAAGACCAGATTTCTGGGGGAATCGCGCGGATTGACCCTTGCCGAGGGCGCATGCCGTCTCGCGGCGGCGGTGGTCGCGGGCAGGGCGGGGCGCAGCGGCGGGCTCGTCGAGATCCTGCTGCAAGCGGCCGAGACACATGCGGTCTGACACATGCGGCCTTGGCACGCGCGGCCCATTTCGCCTATAGGGGGCGGACCTTTCCAGCGTTCCGGATCCCATGGCCAAGATCACTTATATTGCCTTCGATGGCACGCCCTACGACATCGAAGCCCGCGACGGCACCACCGTCATGGAAAACGCCGTCCGCAATGCCATTCCGGGCATCGAGGCGGAATGCGGCGGCGCCTGCGCCTGCGCGACCTGCCACGTCTATGTCGACGAGGCCTGGGTCGAGGCAACCGGCGAGCCGGAGCCGATGGAAGAGGACATGCTGGATTTTGCGCAGGACGTGCAGCCGAACTCGCGCCTTTCCTGCCAGATCCGCGTCAAGCCGGAGCTCGACGGGCTGATCGTCCGCATCCCCGAGCGCCAGGGCTGAGAACGCCGGGTCCGACCGGGTCGGTGAGGAAGGTTTTGCTCCGGCGGCGCCGGATGGCAGAACTTTGATGCTTTGCAGCGGCTATCCCAGCCGGTAAACGTCGCGCGCATTCTTTGGCGCGTCCTCACTTGCAACGGAATGACCATGAGCGAAACGATCGAAGCCGATGTCGTCATCGTCGGTGCGGGCCCGGTGGGACTGTTCGCCGTCTTCGAGCTCGGCCTGCTCGATGTCCGTTGCCACCTGATCGACATCCTCGACAAGCCGGGCGGCCAGTGCGCCGAGCTCTATCCGGAAAAGCCGATCTACGACATCCCGGCCTTCCCGATCATCACCGGCGACGGGCTGACGGAGAACCTGCTGGCGCAGATCAAGCCGTTCGATCCCACCTTCCATTTCGGCGAGATGGTCAACGCCATCGAGCGGCTCGAGGACGGCTCGTTCCGCGTCACCACCGATGCCGACAAGGTGTTTCTCACCAAGGTCGTCGTCATCGCGGCCGGCGGCGGCTCGTTCCAGCCGAAGCGGCCGCCGGTGCCGGGCATCGAGGCTTTCGAGGGCAAGTCCGTCTTTTATTCCGTCCGCAAGATGGAAGCGTTCCGCGATCATGACATCCTGATCGTCGGCGGCGGCGATTCCGCGCTCGACTGGACGCTGAACCTGCAGCCGGTCGCCAGGAGCGTCACGCTGATGCACCGCCGCGACGCCTTCCGCGCCGCGCCCGACAGCGTCAACAAGATGCGCGCGCTCGTGGACGCCGGCGAACTGAAGCTGGTCTTCGGCCAGGTGACGGGGCTCGAGGGCGCCGACGGCCAGGTCTCGCACGCCGTCATCACCGACAATGACGACAAGGTGCACCAATTGCCGACGACGCGGCTGCTGCCCTTCTTCGGCTTGACCATGAAGCTCGGCCCGATCGCCAACTGGGGCCTGAACCTGCACGAGAACCTGATCAAGGTCGACACCGAGAAGTTCCAGACCTCGGAGCCCGGCATCTTCTCGATCGGCGACATCAACTGGTATCCGGGCAAGCTGAAGCTGATCCTCTCCGGCTTCCACGAGGCCGCGCTGATGGCGCAGGCGGCGAGCCGCATCGTCTTCCCGGACAAGAAGATCCTGTTCCAGTACACGACCTCGTCGACCAACCTGCAGAAGAAGCTCGGCGTCGCCTGAGGGTTCGGGGCTGAGGAGACCTTTGCAGCATGCTGAAGGTCGCCTTGCAGTTCACGTCCTATGGGCAGGGCACCGTCGCCCCGGCGGAGGCCGGGGCCCATGAACACCGGCCAGGAAATCTTGAGTCGAGAGCTTGGCGTAGCCCTCTGGTCATGGCCCGTGTGTCTGGATCCCGGCCTTCGCCGGGATGACGACGGAGGGGGCACGACCCGAGCAGCCCACCTTCTGCGGCCGGTAGAGGTTCCGTCGCCTTCCTCCGTTCACCCATCGCGGCCAAAACCCTCGCCGCTTGCGGGAGAGGGTTGGGTGAGGGGCTTTCTTCTCCGCCGATGGACAGGCGGGGCGATTTCCAGGATGGACGGGAACCTCGCGCGCGGCATCACCGTTTGCCCCGTTGTTTCAGTCGGAGGTGAGGATGCTTGCCAGCCCCTACCATTTCGCCGATCAGGGCGACGTACCCAACAATCCGGAATTGCCGCTCATTCTCTATCGGGAGGCGCTCGCTGAGGCGCCGGACCGGGCGACGGCGTTCGAGCGGCTGTTCGTCTCGCATGGCTGGGGCGGAACCTGGCGGAACGGCATCTATCCGTTCCACCACTATCACTCGACCGCGCATGAGGTGCTCGGCATCGCCGCCGGCTCGGCCACCGTGCAGCTTGGCGGCGACAAGGGCGAGCGGGTCGAGCTGAAGGCCGGCGACGCGGTGCTGATCCCGGCCGGCGTCGGGCACAAGCGGCTCTCGTCCAGCCCCGATCTTCTTGTCATCGGCGCCTATCCGGTCGGCCAGAAATGGGACCTGATCCGGGCCGACGACGTCGTCGACGGCGCGGCCGTCCGCGCCCGCATCGCGGCGGTGCCGATGCCGGAAAGCGACCCGATCCTCGGCAGCGCCGGCCCGCTCGCCTCGCTCTGGGCGGCGTGAGGGCTTTCCTCCTGCGACTTTCGCGATGCGGCGGGGGAGCGATCGGTCATCGATACCTGTCTGTCTCCTAGAACAAACACCACCATCATCCTGAGGTGCCCGGCGAAGCCGGGCCTCGAAGGAGGGTCCAGAGAACGCCCGTCATGGAGAGGCCGGTTTCGCCGGACTTCGCCTGCAATCCGGAGCGCTCCGCTGGACCCTCCTTCGAGGCTTCGCTGACGCGAAGCACCTCAGGATGATGGTGGTGCGGGTTGATCGGCCTGAAGGGCTGAGAGTTCGGGCTTGCTCGCTGCGGGCGGCCCCTACGCTTCCGGCTTCTTGTCCTTGCCGGCATTCAGCTTGGTGAGCTCGGCCATGAAGTCGGCCATGGCCGGTGGTTTTTCGGCGATGAAGGGCAGGGGGCGGCAGACGTCGATCGCGGCGATGCCGACGCGCGCCGTCAGGATGCCGTTGATCACGCCCTCGCCGAGCCGGGCGGAAAGTCGCGCCGCGAGGCCGTGGCCGAGAATCTGCTGCACGATCGAATCGCCCGCCGCCATGCCGCCGGTCACGGCGAGATGGGCGATGACGGTGCGGGCCAAGCGCAGGAAGCCGAGCGTCCCCGGCCGGCCGCCATAGAGCTGGCCGAGCTGGCGGATCAGCCGCAGCGCGGTGAACAGCACGAAGATCAGGTCGACCGCCGCGCGCGGCGAGATCGCCGTCACCAGCGTCACGCGCTTGGCGGCGGTGAGCACGAGCGTCTGCGCCGCCGCGTCGAGCGGCTTCAGGAGTTCGTGCTCGGACAGGCCGATCAGGTCGCGGCCGTCGATGATCTCGGCGGCGTGCAGTTCCAGCGCGGCGCGGCCATGCGCCGTGTCCGGGCGTTCCTTGTAGAGCGCGGTCAGGTCGCGCACCGTGGCCCGCGCGGCGATGCGGTCGTCGCGGCTCGCGGCGTCGTCGGCCGCCTCGCGGATGCGGGTGATGCGCCGGAGCCGAAGCAGGCCGCCGATCTCGCGGATCGACAGCGCGGCCAGGGCGACCAGCGCCACGGCGGCGACGGCGACCGCGAACCAGCCGAGCCATTCGGCCCGCTGGAACAGGTCGCGGATCAGCTGGTCGACGGCGAGCCCGATGCCGAGCGACAGCAGGATGCCAAGCGCCGAGGCGAGAATGTTGGCCCAGCGCATCGGGCGCGGCGGCTTCGGCGTCGGGGCGGGGAGGTCGGTTTCCTCCGGCTCGGCGATCACCACCGGGCGGTCGCCGGGGCGGTGGGCGATGTCGGGATCGTCGACGACGCGGATCCGGTCGAGCCGGAAGGCGGTCGGCTTGCGCGGCCTGTCGCTCGTCATGCCAGCCGGTCTCCGATCAGGAATTCGAGCGCGCGGTCGAGGCGGATATGCGGCAGCGACAGCGTGATGCCCTCGGCCGTCCGCTCCAGCGCCGGCGGCCGGAAGCGGACGAAGCGCAGCGCCGTCTGGCCGAGTTCGGAAGTTGAGTCAGCGCCTGCAAGGATCGATTCAGGATCGTTCGGCAAGTCCCCGGGAAAGAAGGCGATTTCGGTTTTGCCATCGAAGGTCTCGCCGTCGATCGTCTCGCCGGCGAGCGGCGTTCCGATGATCGAGGGCAACTTTTCCGAGTCCTCGATGACGACGCCTTCGCGTGTCGCCCGCACCGAGGCGAGCGCCGCCACCTCGACCCGCGCGCCGGCGGCCGAGGCGCGCTCGATCGCCGGCGCCAGCAGGCGGGCGAGGATCGCCTCCAGCCGGTCGTGGTCGGCGTGGTGCAGGTGGTCGGCCTTGGTGGCGCCGATCAGGATGCGGTCGATCCGGTGCGTCAGCAGGCTGGCGAGCCAGGAGGTCGAGCCCGGCCGGTAGCAGCCGAGGATCTCGGTCAGCGCGGCGCCGAGATCGGCGACGGCGGCGGGGCCGGCATTGAGCGCGTTCAGCGCGTCGACCAGAACGATCTGCCGGTCGAGCCGGGCGAAGTGATCGCGGAAGAACGGCTTCACCACCACGGATTTATACGCCTCGTAGCGGCGCGCCATCATCCGGCCGAGCGAGCCGGGCGGCGCGGCGGCGGCCGCCTCGGGCAGCGGCGCGAAGGTGAGCGCCGGCGAGCCCTCGAGATCGCCCGGCATCAGGAAGCGGCCGGGCGGCAGGGTCGAGAGCGCGTTCTCGTCGGCGCGGCAGGCGCGCAGGTAGCCGGTGAAGAGCGCCGCGAGCTCGCGCGCCACCGCCTCGTCCTCGGGCGCTGCCGGATCGATGGTCTGGAGCCGCGCCAGCCAGGGGGCGGCGGCGGCACGGCGGGCCGGGCTCTCCGCCATCGTCAGCGCCTCGCGCGACCATTGCGCGTAGTCCTTGGCGAGCAGCGGCAGGTCGAGCAGCCATTCGCCGGGATAGTCGACGATGTCGAGATGCAGCTTTCCCGGTCCGAAGCGCTGCTTGAAATAGGAGGCGGATTCATAGGCAATGGTCAGCCTGAGCTCGCTGATCCGGTAGGTCGAATCCGGCCAGATGCGCTGGTCGACCAGAGCGCGGACATGATCTTCGTAGTCGAAGCGCGGCACGTCGTCGTCCGGCTGCGGCTCGAGCTTGGCGCCGGTGACGCGGCCGGACGCGTAGGAGCGAAACAGCGGCAGGCGGCCGCCATGGACGAGATTGTGCACCAGCGCCGTGATGAACACCGTCTTGCCGGCGCGCGCCAGCCCGGTCACGCCCAGCCGGACCGTCGGCGAGACGAGGTCCGCGGCGCGGTCGCCCAGCGTCGAGAGGGCGAGGCGCGCTTCGTCAGTCAGCGTGGTCAGCTTCAAGGGTCCCGTTCCTGGCCGCTCGGTCGTGGTGGCGCATCGGGTCGACGCGCCATCCCGGCCGATGAGCCGGCCGCGTCCCATGTAGGCACGGCACGCGGACGGCAAAAGACCTATTCGTCGTCGATGGCCGGCTCGCCGCCGACCAGCTCCAGCTCGCGCGGGCGGAAGAAGGCGACGACGCGGCCCGTGCGGGGGCGCAGCTCCGACCATTTGTGGATGTCGAAATCGATGACGGCGAGGCCGGCGGTCGGGAACTTGGCCCCGATCTCCTCGCGCAGCGCCGGGTTGCCGCTGCCGATCAGCTCCAGCGCGGTATCCTGCAGGGTCGGGTTATGGCCGATCAGCATCAGGTTGCGGGCATTGCCGCCGAGCGCGCCGACGCAGTCGATATAGGCGTCGGCGGAAACCTCGTAGAGATCGCGCGTGATGCGGATTTCGAGATTGCTCGGGATCATCGGCAGCAGGCCGATCAGCGTCTCGCGCGTCCGCCTCGCCGAGGAGCAGAGGATGCGGTCGGGCGTGAGGCGGTGGGCGGCCAGGTGCTCGCCGATCATCGTCGCCGCGCGCCGGCCCCGTGGCGCCAGCGGCCTGTCGAAATCGGCAAGGCCGGCCACGTCCCAGGCCGATTTCGCGTGACGAAGCAGAAGAAGGCGCATGGCGATCGCATCGTTCCCTGTTGCGGGGCTTCTGGTTTTCCGGGCCTGCCCGGCTGGCGATACGCTGACACGGCTGCGGGCCGACTGCAATCGGCGTGATCGCCGCTCCCGAAGGGGCGCGGGCAAGGGGGCGGGAGGGGCTCAGCCGGCGGCGGCCCGCGCCAGCCTCGGGTCGCGAATGACGGGCGCCGGGGCGGCGGGGATCGGTCGCGCCGGCGCGACCGGCGGCACCGCGGGCGGCGCGACGGCGGAGGCGGCCCGGGCGGTGGCGAGCGCGGCCATGTCGATCCGGAGCACGGCGCAGAACTGCTCGTGCAGGCGGCGAAGCCGGGCGACGGATCCCGGCAGGAAATGGTCGAGCTCGTTGCCGACGGCGCCGATGCGGCCGAGCTCGTCGATGTAGCGGCGGGCATAATGTCCCTGGCGCGCCTCCAGCTCTGCGGCGGCGATCGCTTGACCCTTGCGCAGCAGCGTCGTCTCCGCCTCGATCATCTGCAAGAGCGCCTCCATCGTCGCCTCGATGCTGGCGCAGACGCGGATGGCGTCGTCGCGCCCCCGGACGGCGGGCAGGGCGCCTTGCGGATCGGCGTTTCGATCCGGCTGGCGCAGGGCATTCTGCGGACGGGACTGGCTCACGGACGGCTTCCTCGGTCAGCCGCGCGAAGGCGCGGATCGGTCAGGGGCGTCGCCGATGGCAGCGGCGCTGAAACAGCCCGCTCATTCAATCATCGTTAACATTAACGAAGTTTTACCTTCCGTTGCGTTAATGCCACGCGGGCGCGACAGGACCTGCTCGCCGCTCCCGCCTTTCCGCCATTTTCGGGCCATTTGGGGAAGCGCTGGAATATCAAAAGCTTGCGCGAAAGCGTTTTACGAAATGTGGCTCCTTGAAGGCATCCGAACACCGTTAATTCGGCCTTCTCACAAAGAAGGGCGCGACCAGTTGTCCTAAGGGTGTCGCATCGCTATATTCCGCGCCGAAATGCCATCGAGCAGGGGTCATTCATGACGTTAGATACCCTTGAAGCGTATCGGCCTACGGAAGCCGAGCCCTTCATGAACGAGCGGCAAAGGGAGTACTTCCGCAAGAAGCTCCTTGCCTGGAAAGACGATATTCTCCGGGAGTCCCGGGAAACGCTCCAGCATCTCCAGGACGAGAACGTCAACCATCCGGATCTTGCAGACCGTGCTTCTTCGGAGACGGATCGTGCGATCGAATTGCGGGCGCGGGATCGCCAGCGCAAGCTGATCGCCAAGATTGATGCCGCGCTGCAGCGGATCGAGGATGGCAGCTACGGCTACTGCGAGGAAACGGGCGAGCCGATCAGCCTCAAGCGTCTCGACGCCCGGCCGATCGCAACCCTTTCGATCGAGGCGCAGGAACGCCACGAGCGGCGTGAGCGCGTCTACCGCGACGAATAGACTCCCGGACCATATCCAAAAATGACGAAGGGCTCGGAACCACCGGTTCCGCGCCCTTCTTCTTGAATGGTCCCTCGCGGGCCGCTGTGGCGACCCGCTTCCGGTGCTTTGGGTATCAGCCCTTGCGCGAGCCGGAGATTTCGCCGAGCAGGCGCGCCATCTCCTTTTCGAGGTCGCCGACCGCCGAAGGCGCGTTGGCGGACGTCTCCTCGTCGGGCAGCGGCTGCTCCTCGACGAAGTCCTCGGCAATGACGACGGGCTCGTCCTCGGGCTGCGGCGGCTCGACCGGCGGCGCGGAACGCACGCTCTCGGCGCCGACGTCGAAGATGGGCTCGAACCGGGCGAGACGCTCGGCCTCGTCATCCAGTCCGGCGAACGGATCGGCAGCCTCGACCGGCGGAGCGGGCGGGATCGGCGCGCGGCGGGGCGCGGCGCGCGGGCTGTCGAAATTCGCGCTGAACGGCGCTTCGGCGGAAGCCGGCGGCACGGCGCCCGGCGCGACGGGCGTCTGCTGCGAGCCGAGCAGCGGGCGCGGGTCATAGGGGCGCTGGCGCTGGCCGATCGGGCGACCCTCGATCGGCTCGGCCGGCGGCGCCTGGCGCGGCGACGGCACGGGCTGGGGCGGCGCGGACTGTATCGGCGCGGACTGGATCGGCACGGGCGGCTGCGGCACGTCGGCCGTGGTCGGCGTATGCCGGGGCCGGTTGCCGGACAGGAAGCTCGGGAAGCCACGGCCGGTGCGCGGCTCGGGCGCCGGGCGCTGCGGCGGCGTGACACGCGGCGAAGGCGCGTCGAACGCCGGTTCGGGTTCCGGCTGGGCGTAACGGGCTTCCTGGGCGATCTCGGCCGGTGCTTCGGCGACGGGCTCGAAGTCCGGCTGCTGGCGCAGCGCGGGCTCCGGCTGCGCCTCATAGGTCGGGATGTCGGCGACCGGCTGCGGCTCCGGGCGGCGCGGCTCGGGCTGGCGGGGCGCCTCGGGGGCGACGCGGCCATTCTGCTGCGGCGGCGCTGCCGGGCGGGCCGGGGGCTCCTGCCGCAGCGGCTCGAGGCGGCGCGCCGGCGGCTGCGCGCGCTGGATGCCCGGCTCGACGACGAGGTCGGACGGGCCGCCGATCAGGATCAGGTGCTCGACATTGTCGCGGCGGACGAGGACCAGCCGGCGGCGCGGATCGAGCGGCAGTGCGTCGAGCACGGCGAGGCGCGGCTGGCGGCCGCGTGCCGGGCTGCTGCCGAGGCGGCCATTGGTAAAGAGGCGGATCAGCCAGAAGACCAGCAGGATCGCCAGAAGAATCACGACCAGCGTGATCACGAACTGGGCAATGGTCGCGCCTGTGTCGCCGAACATTGGCGCCAGATAATCGTGCATCTTATTCTCCCGACTTCCGATTCCGGTTCAGCCCGCCGATTTCGGTTCAGCCCGCAACGAGGCGTCGAAACGGACCGAGCCTGGCACTCTCCGTGCCTGAAAGCTCGACTCCCTGCTTATTCGACGTTTTTCGTGCGTGCGCTAGGCCTTGGCAACCCCGCAGCGCGGATCTGATCCATCAATCCCCTGGTGGCGTTAAGAATTCATTGACCATGAGTTTGGCAGAATCCAGTGGATTCGCGTTCTCGTTGTGCGCAATTCGCAGCGTTAGGCCGCGAAAAGCGCATCTCCGGGCGTTGGTTAGGGGGTGAGCTGGCCGATTCCAAGGCAAATGCCGTGATTTGTCGAAGGGCGGCGGCGGGGCGGGCCGGGCTGCGAACGGGGCGATTTTACCGTCCGCGTTGAATTCGGGTGTGATCCTCCGCATTCTGCCTGATACATGCGGCGAACAGCGATTCTTCGCCAGAAACAAGAATTCGCCAGGACCGAGAGCAAGATGGGGCAGACCGGGGTGCAGGGGTTGATGCCGCGCATGTCGGGCCGCGTGACGGAATGACCGAAAGCAACAACCAGAAGCCGTCACGCCGAGCGCTCGTCGATCGCGCCGACCGTCCGACCGGCATCGGCCGGCTGCTCGTGCTGGCCTGCTGCCTCGTCGGCGCGGCGCTCGCCTTCGCGTTGCTGCCGCCGGCGGCGGCCGAGCCGTTCATCTTCGCCCTGCTCGGCCTTCTCGCTGTCGTCGGCGTGTTCACGCTGTTCGCGGCGGCGATCGGGCTGCTGCGCTTCAGCGGCCGCTCGCCGCGCGACGAGCTCGCCCGCGGCTTCATCGATTCGATGGCCGAGGGCATGCTGATCACCGATCGCGACGGCCGCATCCTCTATGCCAACGCCGCCTATGCCGACCTGATCGGTGCCGACGAGGTCAAGGACGTGCGCGTCGTCGAGCGCGTGTTCTCGTCCGACCAGGCGGCGAGCGAGGCGATCTACCGGCTGTCGCAGTCGATCCGGCAGGGGCGCGCCGCGGTCGAGGAAGTCCGCATGCCGAGCCCGCTGGCCGGCCCCGCCTCCGGGCCGCCGCGCTGGTACCGCATCCGCGTGCGCGCGGTGCGCAGCGGCGACGATGCCGACCGGCTGCTGACCGCCTGGCAGGTTTCCGACGTCACGCAGGACCGCGCCCAGCAGGAGACGGTCTTCCAGGACCTGCAGCACGCGATCGACTATCTCGATCATGCGCCGGCCGGCTTCTTCTCGGCCGAGCCGGATGGCCGGATCGTCTATCTGAATGCGACGCTGGCCGACTGGCTCGGCATCGACCTGACCTTCTTCAAGTCGGGCACGCTGATGCTGGCCGACATCGTGCGCGGCGACGGCGCGGCGCTGCTCTCGATCGGCCGCGAGAGCGCCAGCGAGACGCGCACCGAGACCATCGACCTCGATCTCGTCAAGCAGAACGGCCAGAGCCTGCCGGTGCGGCTGCTGCATCGCGTTCCCTTCGCCGGCGACGGCGCGCCGGGCGCGACGCGGACCGTGGTGCTCAATCGCGGCCCGGGCGAAGAGCTTTCGGAGGCGCTGCGCGCCGCCGAGGTGCGCTTCACACGCTTCTTCAACCACACGCCCTTCGCCATCGCCTCGATCGACAAGTCTGGCCGGATCGGCCGCACCAACGCGCCGTTCGCCCGCCTGTTCGGGCCGATCAAGTCGGACGGCGGCAGCCGCTCGCGCCTGATCGACCTCGTCGCCGAGGCCGAGCGCCCGGCGCTGGAAGCCGCGCTCGAGACCGCCGCCGGCGGCCGCAGCGAGATCGCGCCGGTCGACACCACGATTCCCGGCCATGGCGAACGCAGCGTCCGCTTTTATGTCTCGGCGGTGGACGAGGACGCCAACGATCGCGAGATCGCCACCGTCTACGCGCTGGAGACGACGGAGCAGCGGGCGCTGGAGCTGCAGTTCGCGCAGAGCCAGAAGATGCAGGCGATCGGCCAGCTCGCCGGCGGCGTCGCGCACGACTTCAACAACGTGCTGACGGCGATCATCGGCTTCTCCGACCTCCTGCTCGCCAACCACCGGCCGAGCGACCCGTCCTTCCAGGACATCATGAACATCAAGCAGAACGCCAACCGCGCCGCCGGCCTGGTGCGGCAGCTGCTGGCGTTCTCGCGCCGCCAGACGCTGCGCCCGCAGGTGCTGGCGATGGGCGACGTGCTGTCGGATCTCTCGATCCTCTTGGAGCGACTGCTCGGCGAGAAGGTCAAGCTTCAGCTCGTGCACGGCCGCGACGTCTGGCCGATCAAGGCGGATCTGAACCAGTTCGAGCAGGTCGTCATCAATCTCGCGGTGAACGCGCGCGACGCCATGCCGAAGGGCGGCACGCTGACGATCCGCACCCGCAACGTGACGCCGGAAGAAATCCCGGATTTCCACTACAAGCCGCTGCCGCCGGCCGACTACGTCCTGATCGAGGTCCAGGATACCGGCACCGGTATTCCGCCCGAAGTGCAGTCGAAGATCTTCGAGCCGTTCTTCTCGACCAAGGATGTCGGCAAGGGCACGGGCCTCGGCCTCTCGACCGTCTACGGCATCGTCAAGCAGACCGGCGCGCACATCTTCTTCGACAGCGAGACGGATGTCGGCACGACCTTCCGCATCTTCGTGCCGCGCCATGTCCCGGCTATCTCGGCCAAGCCCGAGGCCGTGGCGGAGAAGCCGCCCGAGATCGCCGATCTGACCGGCAGCGCCAGCATCCTGCTGGTCGAGGACGAGGAGGCCGTGCGCAGCTTCGCCGCCCGCGCGCTGACCTCGCGCGGCTACACCGTGCATGAGGCGACCTCCGGCGTCGAGGCGCTGGAGATCATGCGCGAGACCGGCGGCACGATCGATCTCGTCGTCTCCGACGTCGTCATGCCGGAGCTCGACGGCCCGTCGCTGCTACGCGAGCTGCGCAAGGAGCGGCCGGATCTCAAGATCATCTTCGTCTCCGGCTATGCCGAGGACGCCTTCGCCCGCAACCTGCCGGACGGCGAGACGTTCAACTTCCTGCCGAAGCCGTTCTCGCTCAAGCAGCTGGCGACGGCGGTCAAGGAAACGCTCGGCCGGTAGTCGCGCCTTCGAGCCCTCGCGGGCCACGGCAAATCCGTGTCCTGCGAGCGCTGCGAACGCCGCGCTTGCCAAGCCGCGCGCGGCCGCCGAAAATGCCGGTTCAGATCCTAAACTTGGAATGATGTTCATGAACGATGGAAGCGCGCCTACCCGTCAGGCAGAGGCGCAGGCCTTGCCGGTCCGGATCGATCCGGTCACGCGGCGCGTTTCGATCGATGCCAAGGATCCGGTCTTCTTCCAGGATCCGTATCCGGTCTTCGAGGCGATCCGCGCCGTCACGCCGGCGTTCTTCTGGGAGGAGCAGGGCGTCTGGTGCTTCCTCGGCGCCGACGACGTCAACGCGCTCTATCGCGATCGCCGCTTCGGCCGCGAGATCCTGCATGTGGCGACCCGCGAGGAACTCGGCGTCCCCGAGATCCCGGCGCATCTGAAGCCGTTCTACGACGTCGACAACCTCTCCATGCTGGAGCGCGAGCCGCCGGTTCACACGCGTCTGCGGACGCTGGTCAACCGCGCCTTCGTCTCGCGCCAGATCGAGCGGCTCCGGCCGCGCATCGAGGCGCTCTGCCACGAGCTGATCGACGGCTTTGAGGCAAAGGGCGAGGTCGAGCTGATCGACGCCTATGCGACGCCGATCCCGATCACCGTCATCGCTGAGATCCTCGGCGTGCCGGTCGAGCGCGCGCCGGACC
Organism: Kaistia sp. SLG-1; assembly: GCF_059699055.1. Taxonomy (NCBI): domain Bacteria; kingdom Pseudomonadati; phylum Pseudomonadota; class Alphaproteobacteria; order Hyphomicrobiales; family Kaistiaceae; genus Kaistia; species Kaistia sp. SLG-1. The sequence continues at coordinate 3,644,540 of NZ_AP048544.1, read as the reverse complement.
TGCTCGCCTGGTCGCATGCGATGGTCGGCATGTACCAGCTCGGCCGCACCCGCGCGATGGAGGACGCCGCTGTCGCCGCGACGCTCGCCTTCTCCGCCTTCCTGCGCGCGTATGTGCAGGAGCGGCGGGGCAAGCCGGGCGACGACCTGATCAGCCAGCTGATCGCGGCGGAAGAGAAGGGCGAGAAGCTCTCCGAGGACGAGCTCATCACCACCTGCATCCTTTTGCTCAATGCCGGCCATGAAGCGACGGTGCACGCGGTCGGCAATGGCGTCCGGGCGATCCTGCGCTCCGGCGCCGATCCGAAGGCGTTGTTCGCGTCCGACGAGACGACGGCCGCGACGGTGGAGGAATGCCTGCGCTACGACCCGCCGCTGCACATGTTCATGCGCTATGCGCTGGAGGATCTGGAGTTCGGCGGCATCCAATTGAAGAAGGGCCAGCAGGTCGGCCTGCTGCTCGGCGCCGCCAACCGCGATCCCGGTCGCTACGCCAGCGCCGATCGCTTCGACGCGACGCGCGAACCGAAGCCGCATGTCTCCTTCGGCCTCGGCATCCATTTCTGCATCGGCGCGCCGCTCGCCCGGCTCGAAATGCAGGTGGCGCTGCCGATCCTGTTCGAGCGCCTGCCGGGCCTCCGCTTCGCCGAGCCGCCCCGCTATCGCGACACCTATCATTTCCACGGTCTCGATGGATTGAACCTGGCATGGGATCGCTGATGCCAAATCTGGCCGGGAGAGTCGCCGGCGCCTTGACCGTCCTCGGCCTGCTGGCGGCAGTGCCGGCCGGCGCGCAGACGGTCGTCGACGGCTCGGATTCGAGCCTCGACCCCAGCCTGGTGGCGACGATCCAGGCTCTCGTGACCCGCGGCTTCGCGGTGCCGGGCGCGGCGGAGTTCCGCAAGCTGCACCTGTCGAAAGCGCGCAACGGCCGTGGCTATTGTGGCGAGGTGGCGGTTGCCGCCGGCGCCGATTTCGTGCCGTTCCATGCCATCCTCGAGGAAGCGGGGCCGTCGTCGCTGCTGCTGCTTTCCGACTACGCCAAGCCGGGCGAAGCCGGGGACAGGGAAACCGCCGTGCGGCTGCTTACCAATTTCGGCTGTCTGGAGTAAAAGTCAGGATGATCGAAGGACAGCCCAGCGCTACCGCCTTTCGCGTCGCCATGCGCCGCGCGGCGCATCAGCTTCTCGACAAGCCCCTGATTTTTGAGGATCCGCTCGCGCTGACCATCGTCGGCGGCGACCGCGGCTCCGTGTTGGCGCGGGATGAACTCTCGCGCGCCGATTCGCCCGGCGGCGAGACCATCCGTGCCTTCCTCGCCGCCCGCAGCCGCTTTGCCGAGGACCGGCTCGCCGCCGCCGTCGCGCGCGGCGTCCGCCATGTCGTCGTGCTCGGCGCCGGGCTCGATACCTTCGCCTATCGCAATCCCTACGCCGACAAGGGCGTCGTGGTGTTCGAGGTCGACTATCCGGCGACCCAGGTCTGGAAGCGCGAGCGGCTGGCCGCGACCGGCATTGCCGTGCCCGACAACGTGACCTTCGTGCCGGTCGATTTCACCACCGAGCATCTCGACGAAAAGCTGCTGGCGGCCGGCCTCGATCCGGCCGTGCCGGTGTTTTTCTCCTGGCTCGGCGTCGCCCCCTATCTGACCGAGGCGGCGATCCTCTCGACGCTTCAGATCATCGCCGGCCGCGTCGGCGGCGCCGAGGTCGTGTTCGACTACGCCGAGACGCCGGAGAAGCTCGGCCTGCTGCAGCGTCTCGCCTTCACCACGCTGGCGGGCCGCACCGCGAGCCTCGGCGAGCCCTTCGTCACCTTCTTCCGCCCCGATGATCTCGCCGGCCGGCTCGCCGCGCTCGGCTTCTCGTCGATCGAGGATCGCAGCGGTCCCGATCTCGGCCAGATCTATGTCGGCGGCTCCGCGGCGCTCGACCGCGCCACGATCGGTCATGTGGTGGCCGCCATCAAGACGGCCGCGACGACCGACGCCGAAATCCCGCTTCCCGCGACCGCCGCCTGATGGGCCGCGCCGGCCTCCGCCGGCGATCGCGAATCCGGAATTGAAAAAGGGCGCCTGTTCCGACGAACAGGCGCCCTTTCGCTATTTCATCCGAGCAAGACCCTCATCCAGCCCTTTCCCGCGGGCGGGAGAGGGCGAGGCGAGGGCCGTTCCGGTGGCTCAGACCAGCGCTGCCGCGATGCCGGCGGCGAGCTTGGCGTTGTTCTTCACCAGCGCGATGTTGGTGACGAGGCTGCGGCCGGAGGTCAGCTCGAGGATGCGGCCGAGCACATAGGGGGTCACGCCCTTGGCGCGGATGCCGTCGCGCTCGGCGTCGATGATCGCCGTCTCGATATAGGAGCGCATCTCCTCGGCCGGGATCTCGTCGGCGACGGGCACTGGATTAGCGACCAGCAGGCCGCCCTCGAGGCCGATCTCGGCGCGCTTGGCGATGAAGGCGGCGATGTCGCGGGCGGCGTCCAGGCGGAGCGGCGAGGGCAGGCCGCTGTCGCGCGACCAGAAGGCCGGCAGCGCGTCCTGACCGACGGTGACAACCGGCACGCCGAGCGTCTCCAGCACTTCCAGTGTCTTCGGGATGTCGAGAAGAGCCTTGGCGCCGGCGCAGACCACCGTCACCGGCGTCTTCGGGAACTCGTAGAGATCGGCCGAGACGTCATAGGTGGTCTCGGCGCCGCGATGCACGCCGCCGATGCCGCCGGTCGCGAACACCTTGATGCCGGCGAGATGCGCCGTGATCATCGTCGCCGCAACCGTCGTCGCGCCGGGACGGCCGGTCGAGAGCGCGAAGGCCAGATCGGCGCGCGACACCTTCAGCACGTCCTTGAGGCCGGCGAGGCGCTCCAGCTCGTCCGCCGTCAGGCCGACGCGGATCTTGCCGTCCATGATGGCGATCGTCGCCGGAACCGCGCCATTCGCGCGGATGATGTCCTCGACCGCGCGCGCCGTGGCGATGTTGTCCGGATAGGGCATGCCATGCGTGACGATCGTGGTTTCGAGCGCCACGAGGGGCTTGCCATCAGCCTTGGCGGCGGCGACTTCGTCGGAAAGGATGATGAGGTCTTTTGCGGACATCGAACAGTACCGTTCTTGGAGGCGCGGGCCGGCGCCCCCGACGGGGGCGCGAAGCGACCGCGAAAAGGCGGACCATGCCGATCCCGCGCGTGCGAGGCAAGTGCTTCGCGCTGGGCGGGTGCCATGCTTTTCGCTCATGGCAGCATGAAGTTCGCCGCGGCGCCCGGCTTCCGGCACGGCGTTGCCTTTTCTTTCCCCCCGGAAGTCGTTCATATCGATGCCGGATTGAACAGCAGAGAGCTTGAGGCATGACGAAGACCGCATTGATCACGGCCGCCAGCAAGGGCATCGGCGGAGGCATCGCAGAGCGGCTGGCCGCGGACGGCTATCGCGTCGGCCTGCTCGGGCGTTCCGAGGGCGTCGAGGCGCTCGCCGCCGAGCTCGGCGGTTTTGCCGTGCGCGGCGATGTGACGGATGCCGCTTCCATCGAGGCGCTGGTCGAGCGGGCGCGCGCGGAGACCGGGCAGATCGACGTCGTCGTCGCCAACACCGGCCATGCCGCGAAGAAGAAGCTGCTCGATCTCGACGATGGCGACTGGCATGCCGCGCTCGACATCTTCCTGCTGCCGACCGTCCGCCTGCTGCGCGCCGCCCGCGCCGAGCTGGAGCGCTCGAAGGGCGCGGTGATCGCGATCTCGAGCTTCGCCGCCAAGCGCAACGATCCCGATTTCGCCTCGTCCTCGGTGCTGCGCGCCGGGCTTTCGGCCTATGTCGGCGTCGCGGCGCGGCTGCTCGCCAAGGACGGCGTCAGCATCAACGCCGTCGCGCCCGGCTTCATCGATTCGCTGCCGAGCACGCCGGAGCGCATCGCCCGCATTCCGGCCGGCCGCTATGGCGAGGTCCAGGAAATCGCCGCGACCGTCGCCTATCTCGCCTCGCCCGAGGCGCGTTATGTCACCGGCCAGACGATCGTCGTCGATGGCGGCCTGACCGCCTGATCCTCACTTCGTCATCAGGTATTTCGCCACCGCCTCATAGGCGGGCAGGCTCGTCGGGTCGTTGGCGGCGTTGCTGGCGACGGGGTTGGAGGCGAAGCGGGCGATCACCATGCGCGCGGCCGGATCGACATAGATCGCCTGGCCGTGCACGCCGCGCGCCATGAAGGCGCCGTTCGGGTTGTGCGAGATCCACCACATGCCGCTGTAGCTCCAGCCCTTCAGCAGCGGATAATTGGCCTTGGCGAAGGCCGCCTTGTCGCCGCCGGCGCGGATATGGGCGATCGCCGCCTCGGGGATGATCTGCTCGCCGGCCTGCCTGCCATTGTCCAGCATCAGCTGGCCGATGCGCGCCATGTCGCGGAGGCCGGCGCTGAAGCCGCCGCCGGCGAAGGGCGTTCCGGTCGAATCGAGCGTGTAATAGGCGTCCTGCTCGGCGCCCATCCGGCTCCAGATCCGCTCCGACAGCAGCGCGGCGACGGATTTGCCCGTGACGCGGGCGATGATCCAGCCGAGCGCGTCCGAATTGATCGTCCTGTAGCCGAAGGCGGCGCCGTGTTCGCCCTCCTTCCGGACCGTCTTCAGATAGTCGAAATAGCTGCGCGGGCCGGTGTAGTCGGCCGGCTTCGGCAAGGGATTGCCGGCGGCCGAATAGATCCAGACGTCGGCGTCCGGGTCGGCATAGTCCTCGCTGTAGTGGAGGCCGGTGGTCATATCGAGCACCTGGCGCACGGTCGCATCGCCGAACGCGCTCTCAGTGAGTTCCGGCACCAGCGTCGCGACCCTGGCGTTCTCGTCGAGCTTGCCTTCCGCCACCAGCGTCTCGCCGAGCAGGCCGGTCAGCGACTTCGTCACCGACATCGCCGCATGCTTGCCGGTCTCGTCGAGGCAGCCGGCATAGCGCTCGTAGACGAGGACGCCGTCATGCAGGATGACGATGCCGTCCGTGTAGTTGGCGGCGAGCGAATCGGCGAAGCGCATCGGCTTTGTGTCGCCGAGCGGCGTGAAGGTCAGCGCGTCGATCGCCGGATCGATCGCGCGATCGAAGAAGCGCAGCGGACCGAGGCCGCGGCCGACGCCGACCGTCGGCGCGAGCTCGCGGAAATGGCAGACCGTCCAGCGCAGCTTGGGGAAAGCGAAAAAATCCGGATCGCTGTAGCGGATGATCTTGTCGGCGGGCGGCGGCGACCCCACCATCCAGCCGAGCTTGCCGGGATCGGATTCCTCGGCCGTCATCGGCGCCGTTGCCGAGATGGTCGTTACCGGAGCCGTCATGGGAGCCGTCATGGATTTTGTCTCTTGCGCCGATGCCGGGAGCAGCATGACCGAAAGCAGGGCGGCGGCGACGAAGCCCGCTTGGCTTCGTCCGGCCCGGAGCCTGGCAGAGCATCGCGACATAGATGGCCTCCCTTATGGATCGCCGTCCGGCGGCGACACATTACCCTAGCCTTGGAAGGCGCGCGCCGCCACTGGCGACGGCGCGGGTCGACGGGGCTTGCGGACGAGAACAAAACGTGTACATTGTCCGTGTTTGCTCACGTCCGAGCGGTGTGGAATAAGGAGCGCCGGAATGTCTCAATCTTCTCTCCGTCTCGTCGAAGGGGCCACCATGGACAAGTCGAAGGCGCTGGATGCAGCGCTCTCCCAGATCGAACGGGCCTTTGGCAAGGGGTCGATCATGCGACTCGGCCAGAACAAGGCCGTCGAGATCGGCACGGTTTCGACCGGCTCCATCGGCCTCGATATCGCGCTTGGCATCGGGGGCCTGCCGCGCGGCCGAATCATCGAGGTCTACGGGCCGGAATCGTCGGGCAAGACCACGCTGGCGCTGCACACCATCGCCGAGGCGCAGAAGAATGGCGGCATCTGCGCCTTCGTCGACGCCGAGCACGCGCTCGATCCGATCTACGCCCGCAAGCTCGGCGTCAATCTCGACGACCTGCTGATTTCCCAGCCCGATACCGGCGAGCAGGCGCTCGAGATCACCGACACGCTGGTCCGCTCCGGCGCGGTCGACGTGCTGGTCGTCGATTCGGTCGCGGCGCTGACGCCGCGCGCCGAAATCGAGGGCGAGATGGGCGACAGCCTGCCCGGCCTGCAGGCTCGCCTGATGAGCCAGGCGCTCCGCAAGCTCACCGCGTCGATCTCGAAGTCGAACACGATGGTGATCTTCATCAACCAGATCCGCATGAAGATCGGCGTCATGTTCGGCAATCCGGAGACGACGACGGGCGGCAACGCGCTGAAGTTCTATGCCTCCGTCCGCCTCGACATCCGCCGCATCGGCGCGATCAAGGAGCGCGACGAGGTGGTCGGCAACCAGACCCGCGTCAAGGTCGTCAAGAACAAGCTGGCGCCGCCGTTCAAGCAGGTCGAGTTCGACATCATGTATGGCGAGGGCGTCTCCAAGATGGGCGAGCTCGTCGATCTCGGCGTCAAGGCGGGCATCGTCGAGAAGTCGGGCGCCTGGTTCTCCTATGACAGCCAGCGCCTCGGCCAGGGCCGCGAGAACGCCAAGAACTTTTTGCGCGAAAACCCGAAGGTTGCTGCGACGATCGAGCTGGCGATCCGCCAGAATGCCGGCCTGATCGCCGAGCAGCTCACCAAGGGCGGCCCCGAGGACGACAGCGACGGCGACGACGCGCTCGAGGCGTAAGGAACAGGCCGGGGAGGGGATCGCCCGCCCCGGCGTCCGTCGCTCGATCGGGGCCGGCGCTTTTCGCCGGCCTCGCTGAAAGAAAAGTCACCGGGAGGCGAGGATGGCGGCGAGCGAGACGCGGGGCGGCGGCTGTCATTGCGGCCGGGTCCGGTTCACGGTGCGCGGCGATTTCGGCACGGCGATGTCGTGCAACTGCTCGATCTGCCAGAAGCGCGGCCACTGGCTCGCCTTCGTGCCGGCCGCGGATTTCACGCTCGAAAGCGGCGCCGACGACCTCACCGACTACCAGTTCAACCGCTTCCGCATCCATCATATGTTCTGTTCACATTGCGGCGTCGGCTCGTTCGGCCGCGGCGTCGGGCCCGACGGCGCCGAGATGGTGGCGGTCAATGTCCGCTGTCTCGACGACATGGATCTCTCGACCGTCACGGTCACCGCCTTCGACGGCCGCAGCCACTGAAACGATCCGTCTGGGGCCGGCTGACGCGCTTTCTGGACAGTCTGCTTGGCGGTCGCTACAAACGCCCGCACAATTCCTTCGGCAGGGCGCGCCAAGACGCGCTTTGCCTCTGTAGCAGGCGGGTCAGTTCATGAGCAGCGTCAACGACATTCGGTCGGCGTATCTCGGCTTCTATCAGAAGAACGGTCACGAGATCGTCGCGTCGAGCCCGCTCGTGCCGCGCAACGATCCGACGCTGATGTTCACCAATGCCGGCATGGTCCAGTTCAAGGACTATTTCACCGGCCGCTCCGCCGCGCCCTATCCGCGCGCCACCACCTCGCAGAAATGCGTGCGCGCCGGCGGCAAGCACAACGATCTCGACAATGTCGGCTACACCGCGCGGCATCACACCTTCTTCGAGATGCTCGGCAATTTCTCCTTCGGCGACTATTTCAAGGAGCGCGCGATCGAGCTCGCCTGGACGCTCGTCACCAAGGAGTTCGGCCTCGCGAAGGAGAAGCTCTGCGTCACCGTCTATCACGATGACGAGGAGGCGTTCGGCCTCTGGAAGAAGATCGCCGGCCTGTCGGACGACAAGATCATCCGCATCGCGACGTCCGACAATTTCTGGCAGATGGGCGACACCGGCCCCTGCGGCCCGTGCTCGGAGATCTTCTTCGACCATGGCGACCACATCCCCGGCGGCCCTCCGGGCAGCCCGGACGAGGATGGCGACCGCTTCATCGAGATCTGGAATCTCGTCTTCATGCAGTTCGAGCAGATCGCGCCGGGCAACCGCGTGCCGCTGCCGCGCCCGTCGATCGATACCGGCATGGGCCTCGAGCGCATCGCCGCCGTCATGCAGGGCGTGCATGACAATTACGACATCGACCTGTTCAAGGCGCTGATCCGCGCCTCGGTCGAGGCGACCGGGGTCCCGGCCGAGGGCGCCAACCGCGCCAGCCACCGCATCATCGCCGACCATCTGCGCGCCTCGAGCTTCCTGATCGCCGACGGCGTGCTGCCGTCGAACGAGGGTCGCGGCTATGTGCTCCGCCGCATCATGCGCCGCGCCATGCGCCACGCGCATCTTCTCGGCGCGGCCGAGCCGCTGATCTGGCGCCTGGTGCCGGCGCTGGTGCGCGAGATGGGCCAGGCCTATCCCGAACTGCTGCGCGCCGAGGCGCTGATCACCGAGACGCTGCGGCTGGAGGAGATCCGCTTCCGCCGCACGCTGGCGCGCGGCCTGACGCTGCTCGACGACGCGACGGGCTCGCTCTCCAGCGGCGCGACGCTCGACGGCGAGACGGCGTTCAAGCTCTACGACACCTACGGCTTCCCGCTCGACCTGACGCAGGACGCGCTCCGCGCCCGCGGCATCGCTGTCGACACCGACGTCTTCCAGAAGGCGATGGAGCGGCAGAAGGCGGAAGCGCGCGCCAACTGGGCAGGCTCGGGCGACACGGCGACCGAGACGGTCTGGTTCTCGCTGCGCGACAAGCTCGGCGCGACCGAGTTCCTCGGCTATTCGGCCGAGGCCGCCGAGGGCAAGGTGCTGGCGCTGGTCCGCGACGGCGCCGAGATTTCTGAGGCGAAGGCCGGCGAGCCGGTTTCGATCGTCGTCAACCAGACGCCGTTCTACGCCGAATCGGGCGGCCAGGTCGGCGATGCCGGCCGGATCGAGACCGAGGGCGGCGCCGTTGTCCTCGTCACCGACACGCAGAAGCGCGCCGACGGCCTGTTCGTGCATGTCGGCACGGTGGAGAGCGGCACGGTCAAGGTCGATGACGCCGTCCGCCTGATCGTCGATCACGCCCGCCGTGGCACGATCCGCTCGAACCATTCGGCGACCCATCTGCTGCATGCGGCGCTTCGCCGGGTGCTCGGCGATCACGTCGCCCAGAAGGGCTCGCTCGTCGCGCCGGAGCGCCTCCGCTTCGACTTCAGCCATCCGAAGCCGATCGACGAGGCCGAGTTGGCCTCGATCGAGGACATCGCCAATGCGGTGGTGCTGCAGGATGCGCCGGTCGTCACCCGCCTGATGGATCGCGACGAGGCGATGCATTCGGGCGCGATGGCGCTGTTCGGCGAGAAGTATGGCGACGAGGTCCGCGTCGTCTCGATGGGCGAGGACGGCAACAAGGCCTATTCGGTCGAGCTCTGCGGCGGCACGCATGTCGGCCGCACCGGCGAGATCGGCCTGGTGACGCTGGTCGGCGAGAGCGCGGTCGCGGCCGGAGTGCGCCGCGTCGAGGCGCTGACCGGCAAGGCGGCGCGCGATCACCTCGAGCTGCAGGACAAGCGCCTGAAGGCGGTCGCCGCGGCGCTGAAGGTTCGCCCGGACGAGGCGGCGGACCGCGTCGCCGCGCTGGTCGAGGACAAGCGCCGGCTCGAGCGCGAGCTCGCCGAGGCCAAAAAGAAGCTGGCGCTCGGCGGTGGCGGTGGCCAGGCTGCCGGCGACGGCGTGCGCGAGGTCGGCTCGGTCCGCTATCTCGGCCGCGTCGTCTCGGGCATCGCGCCGAAGGACCTGAAGGGCCTCGTCGACGACGCGAAGAAGGCGGTCGGTTCCGGTATCGTGGCGATTGTCGGCGTCTCGGACGACGGCAAGGCCGGTCTCGTGGTCGGCGTCAGCGAGGACCTCGTCGGCAGCTACAGCGCCATCGATCTGGTTCGCGCCGGCTCGGACGCGCTGGGCGGCAAGGGCGGCGGCGGCCGTCCCGACATGGCGCAGGCCGGTGGACCCGACGGCGCCAAGGCGGACGACGCGCTGGCGGCGATCGAGGCCGTCCTGGCAGGCTAGCTCTCGGTCACGCGAGGCGCGTGCCGTTTCGCGTGGGGAGAAGCGTTCGACACGGCGCCGACGCATTTCGGCTGCCACTATGGAGACAGCGAGGCTCCGGAGTCTCTTCGGGCGAAGCGGATGCCGCTTCGCGTGACGAAGATGCGATCGAACAAGGGCTGGAGCCTCTCATCGTTTCGAGGAAACGAGGAGGCTCTTGCCGCCAGGGGCTCCGGAGGGACGCGCTGTGGGACAGGCCGCAGGCAGGGAACTTCTGGTCTTCCTCGTCGCGGCGGGCATCGTCGTGCCGCTGTTCCAGTATATGCGGCTCGGCGTCGTGCTCGGCTTCCTCATCGCCGGCATCGCGGTCGGCCCCGGCGGCTTCGGCCATCTGGCGGAACGCTGGCCTCTCTTCAGCTATGCCGCGATCTCCGACGTCTCGCGCCTGCAGACCCTGGGCGATCTCGGCGTCCTGTTCCTCCTCTTCACGATCGGGCTCGAGCTTTCCTTCGCGCGGCTGAAGGCGATCGGCCGGCTGATGGTCAGCGTCGGCGGGCTGCAGGTCGCCTTCGCGACGGCCGCCATCTACGGGCTGGCGGCGTCGGCCGGCTACGAGTTCGACGATTCGCTCGTCCTCGGCATGGCGCTCGCCCTGTCCTCGACCGCGATCGTCACCCAGTCCCTGGTCGAACAGCGCCGCCTCGCCGCGCCGGCCGGCCGGACCACGCTCGGCGTGCTGATCCTCCAGGATCTCACCGTCGTGCCGATCGTCATCGTCGTCGGCATTCTCGGAAAGGCCGGCGCGAGCGGTGGCTCCGCCGTCGCGCTCGCGCTTCTCCAGGGCATTGGAATTGCCGTCGCGGTCGTCATCGCGGTCCTGGCGCTCGGCCGCTTCCTCGTGCGGCCGCTGATGCGGCTCGCGGGCTCGACCGGCAACCGGACGCTCCTGATCGCGATCGCGCTCTTGATCATCGTCGGCGCCGGCGCGCTGACCTCGGCGGCGGGGCTGTCGGCGGCGCTCGGCGCTTTTCTCGCCGGGCTGCTTTTGAGCGAAAGCGAATATCGCCACCAGCTCGATGTCGAGGTCGAACCGTTCAAGGATCTGCTGCTCGGCCTGTTCTTCATGACGGTCGGCATGACCATCGACCTGTCGATGATCTTCGAGCGCGGGACGGCGGTGACGACCTCGCTGCTGGTGCTGCTCCTCGTCAAGATGGCGACCGCCTATGCCGCCGCGCGGGCGAACCGGATCGAGCCGCCGGTCGCCATCGAGATGGCGTTCCTGCTGGCGGGCGCGGGCGAGTTCGCCTTCGTCATGTTCGCGCTCGCCTTCCGGGGGGAGGTCATCGACAGCGATGTGGCGCATTTCGCGACGACGGTCGCCGCCCTCTCGATGCTGTTCACGCCGATGCTGGGCGGGATCGGGGCCCGCATCGGCCGCCATCTCGAGGCGCGCCGCCATGCCGTCGTCCACGGCATCAGCGATGACGAGGATTATTCCGGCCATGTCATCATCGGTGGCTTCGGTCGCTTCGGGAGCATGGTCGGGCGGCTGCTGAAGGCGGAAGACATCCCCTATGTCGCGCTCGATCTCAACGTCGCGCATGTCGAGCGCGCCAAGAAGGAAGGCTTGCCGGTCTTCTTCGGCGATGCGACGCGGCCCGAGATCCTCGCCAAGGTAGGGGGCGACCGCGCGGTCGCCTTCGTGGTCACGCCGGACAGCGGCAACATGGCGGAAGACATGATCGCCGTCGTGCTGGCGCGCTGGCCGGAGGCCGTCGTGCATGCCCGCGCCCGCTCGGTCGGTCATGCGCGCGAGCTGCTGGATCTCGGCGCCAGGCATGTGGTGCCGGAAGCGCTGGAGGCGAGCCTGCAGCTCGCGGGCGGGCTTCTGGTGGCGATGGGCCTGCCGGAGGACGCGGCGGACCAGCGGCTGGCGCTCGCCCGCGAGATCGTCCATGCGCGCCTCAGGAGCGGCGACGATCCCGACACCTTCGGCCCCCAACTGCCGGCGGACAGCAGCATGGATGCTGACTAGAGGGCCGTGAGTGCGGAGGGGCGTTCATCACCATCCGGAAGGATGGGAAGGCCTTGGACGCCGGAGCGCGGCGCCCGCAAGACCCTCGCCGTCATCCCGGCCTCCGAGCCGGGATCCATTCAGCCGGGTTGGTGCCGCTTGGGGCTCCTGAGCGCGCGTCGCGATGGATCCCTGCTTGCGCAGGGATGACGGCGGAGGGTGGGTCTCGAGACCGTGCGTTCTTCGAGGCCCGAGCCGCGCGCGGGCGTCTTAACGTCGGGTCCGTAGTTCGGCACGCGAGCCCGAATTCTCGCTCGAACGGCACCGCCTCTTCACCTCTCCCTGAGGGAGAGGTCGGAGCGAAGCTCCGGGTGAGGGTTTAGGGAACCATCCGGAGAGGCCGTAAACCCTCACCCGCCGCACTTCGTGCGTCGACCTCTCCCTCAGGGAGAGGTGAAGGAAGAGCGTCCTGAGCCTCTGATGGAGATCTGCGACGTCCTCGGGAGGCGGTGCCTGAACCCTGCATGGCGGGTTCAGGCATTCCCCCTAGTTGACCATGAAGCCGCCGTCGACCGGCAGGGTCACGCCGTTGACCATCGAGGCGCGGTCGGACAGCAGGAAAGCGATCGTTTCGGCCACTTCGCGCGGCTCGATAAAGCGGCCGAGCGGGATGCGCTGCAGCATCGGGTCCGCCTTGGCGGGGTCGCTCCAGGCCTTCACCGCCATCGGCGTCAGCGTCACGCAGGGGTTGACCGCGTTGACGCGGATGCCCTGCCGGCCGAGCTCGTTCGCCATCACCGTCGTCAGGCCGTCGAGCCCGCCCTTCGAGGCGCAATAGGCGGCGTGATCGGCAAAGCCGATCCAGGACGACAGCGACGAGACGTTGACGATCGCGCCCTTGATGCCGCGCTCGATCATGTTGCGCGCCGTCTCCTGCGCGATCACCGCCGCGGCGATGACGTTGACGGTATAGAGGTGGTTGAAGCTTTCGACGCTGGTTTCGAGAAACGGCTCGAGAATGGTCGTGCCGGCGCAGTTGACGAGCAGGTCGATCGGCTGCGCCGAGCGGGCGGCGATCCGTGTCGCGACCGGGTCGGCGAGGTCGACGGCGATGGTCTCGCAGCCGATCGCGGCCGAAAGGCTGGCGAGGTCGTTCGGGTCGCGCGAGAGGGCCACGACGCGCGCGCCATATTCGGCCATCAGCTCCGCCGTGGCGCGGCCGATGCCCTTGCCGGCGCCCGTGACCAGAACGCGCTTGCCTGTGAATTCCGACATGATTTACTCCCGAATGCGGAGCGCCGAACCTAGCGCGAACGCGGACGGGAGTTCCATGGGCTTGATGCCGGTTTTCCGCCGGATCGTGTCCTGCCGCCCCCCTTTTATCGAGGGAGGCGGCAGGAGGTTTTGCTTCGATTTGGGAGGCTGACGGTCAGCCCGCCTTACGGCCTTCGCTTTGGCGCTCGAGCATCCAGCCGGGATATTCGGCCGGCAGCGCGCTGACCTTGTCGAGGCGCTCGAGCTCGTCGGCCGAGAGCGTCACCGCCGTCGCGGCGAGGTTGTCGTCGAGCTGCTCGATCGTCTTGGCGCCGATGATGACCGAGGTGACGGCCGGCTGGTGCAGCAGCCAGGCGAGCGCGATGCGGGCGACCGAGACGCCCTTCGCGTCGCCGATCTCGCGCAGGACGTCGATGACGTCGAAGGCGCGCGCCTTGTCGACCGGCGGGAAGTCGAAGCTGGCGCGGCGCGAGCCGTCCGGGCTGTTGCCGTCGCGGTCATACTTGCCGGAGAGAAGGCCGCCGGCGAGCGGGCTCCACACCATCAGGCCGACCTTCTGGTCGTTCAGCAGCGGAACGATTTCGCGCTCCAGGTCGCGGCCGGCGATCGTGTAGTAGGCCTGCAGCGAGGCGAAGCGCGCCCAGCCATGGTGATCGGCGATGCCGAGCGCCTTCATGATCTGCCAGGCAGCCCAGTTGGAGACGCCGACATAGCGGACATGCCCCTGGCGGACGAGGTCGTCGAGGGCGCGCACCGTCTCCTCGACCGGGGTCAGCGGGTCGAAGCCGTGGATCTGGTAGAGGTCGATATAGTCGGTGCCGAGGCGCTTCAAACTGGCCTTGACGCCGTCGAGGATGTGGCCGCGCGAGGCACCGCGGTCGTTGGGGCCGGGGCCGACCTGGCCCAGCACCTTGGTCGCCAGCACGATATCGCTGCGGTTGCGGCCGGAATTGACGATGGCGCGGCCGGTCACTTCCTCGGAGAGGCCTTCCGAATAGACGTCCGCCGTGTCGATGAAGTTGACGCCGGCGTCGAGGGCGCGCGCGACGATGCCGTCGGCGACGGACTGGTCGAGCTGGCCGATCGCGGTCCAGAAGCCGCGGCCGCCGAAGGTCATGGTGCCGAGGCAGATTTCGGAAACGAGGAGGCCGGTGCCGCCGAGTGTCTTGGTGCGCATGGGATCATCCTTCTGGGGAGGTGGCGCGGGGAGCGCCGTCGGGAACGGAGATAGGGCAGAGGCGCGGGCGCTCCATGCCGGAGCGCCCGGGGCAGGCGAAGGGTCGGGCTACAGGTCGGTGGTGTGGGAAAGCGGCCGCGTCGCCTCCAGCTCTCCCTGCAGCCGCTCGATCCTGGCGGCGAAGACGCCGGCCGCGTCGCTGCCGGCGGCGTAGCGGAACAGCGGCTTCTCGCGGGCGGCGAGGTCGACGATCACGCCCGCGAGCTTGACCGGGTCGCCCGCCTGCTGGTGGTTGCGGTCGCGGTAGCCCTCGCGGATCTGCGCCGAGGTCTCCGCATAGTCGGCGATCGGGTGGCTCGCGAAGCGCACCGAGCTCTCATCGAGAAAATCGGTGCGGAAGAAGCCGGGCTCGACGACCGTCACGTGGATGCCGAACGGCTCGACCTCGTGCGCCAGCGATTCCGAGAAGCCCTCGATGGCGAACTTGCTGGCGCAATAGAGCGAACCGCCGAGACCGCCGCGGAGGCCGGCGATCGAGGAAAGGTTGAAGATGTGCCCGGCGCGCTGCTTGCGCAGGACGGGCAGGATGGCGCGCGTCACGTCGAACAGGCCGAAGACGTTGGTGGCGAACTGGCGCTCGGCGTCGCCGGGTTCTGTCTCCTCGAACAGGCCGAGATGGCCGTAGCCGGCATTGTTGACGAGGACGTCGATGCGACCGAACCGGGTCACGGCCGCGTCGACGGCGGTGGCGATGCCGGCCTTGTCGGTGACGTCGAGGGGGAGGGCCAGCAGGCGGTCTCCGGCGCCGGCATGCGCCGCGACGATGCCGGCGGGGTTGCGGCCGGTTGCGACGACGCTGTCGCCGGCGGCGAGCGCCGCCTTGACGATCTCGGCGCCGATGCCGCGCGTCGCGCCGGTGACGAACCAGATCTTGCTCATGTCGAACTCCTTCGCTTGGCCTGCTGAAGATGGCGCGCGGGCTGACGAAGCGTTACCAGAATGCTACCAGCTTCTTGCACGATCCTCTCAGAGTGCCGATCTTGGGGCTGCCCGCGCTTGCGCGGCGCGGGAACCGGCTGTTGGATCGGAACCATGATGGAACCAATGAACGAACTGCGCGCGCTGATCGCGCGACACTGCGTCGGGACGCGCTTCGAGACGCCGATCCCGCGGGTGACGCTGATGCGCTCCTGCACGCAGACCGAGCCCGCCCGCGTCATCTACGAGCCGCTCTTCTGCGTGATCGCGCAGGGACGAAAGCAGCTGATCGTCGGCGACAAGGTGCTGATCTATGAGGCGTCGAAGTATCTCGTCGTCTCGGTCGACCTGCCGGCGAGCGGCTCCATCATCCATGCGAGCGTCGACGAGCCCTATCTCGCCTTCAGCATGCGGCTGGACCGCGCGGCGCTGGCCTCGATGCTGCTGGAACTGGCCGAGGTCGGCGACGACGGCAGCCCGGCGGCCGGTCTGGCGATCAGCTCGGTCGATGCTGAATTGCTCGATCCTGTCGTCCGACTTTTGCGCCTCCTGGAGCGCCCGCGCGAGATTCCAATTTTGGGACCCCTGGCCGAGCGCGAAATCCTGTTCCGGCTGCTCCACGGCGCGCAGGGAAAGATGTTGCGCCAGATCGCGCTCGCCGACAGCCGGCTCTCCTGCATCAGCCGCGTCATCGACTGGATCAAGAACAACTATGCCGAGGCGATCCGGATCGAGGCGCTGGCGGAAATCGCCGGCATGAGCGGCTCGTCCTTCCACCGCCACTTCAAGGCCGTGACCTCGATGAGCCCGCTGCAGTTCCAGAAGCAGATCCGGCTGCAGGAGGCGCGCCGGCTCCTGCTCGCCCAGCGCGCCGACGCCGGCAGCATCGGCTTCGCGGTCGGCTATGAGAGCCCCTCGCAGTTCAGCCGCGAATATAGCCGCCTGTTCGGCGCGCCGCCCTCGCGCGACGCGGCCAGGCTGCGCGAACTCTCCAGCTTCGATCCGCAGCGCTTGTCCCAGCCGGTCTGAGCCTTTTCGCGAGCCAGGGCTTGCGGCCGACATCCGTTCTCGTGTCGGATGGCTCCATCTGGATGCATGGGGAGGAAAAGCGATGCGCCTCATCGGTAGGAGGATCTGGAGACCCTGGGCCTCCAGCCTTGCGTTTGCCGTCGCCGCTCTGGCGGTGCTGTTCGTCGGCCTCGGCGCTTCATCGGCGCTCGCCGCGACGCGAACGCTGCACGGTTCGATCCTTTATCGCGAGCGGATGGCCTTGCCGCCGGACGCCGTTGTCGAAGTGAAGCTGCTCGATGTCTCCCGGGCCGACGCGCCGTCCGTGACCCTCGCGCAGACGTCGTTCCGGCCGCGCGGCCAGGTGCCGATCCCCTACAGCCTCCGCTTCGATCCGGCGAAGCTCCAGCCGCGCCACAGCTATTCGCTGCGCGCCACGATCTCGGTCAAGGGCCAGCTCTGGTTCACGTCGACCAGCCATCATTCCGTCGAGATCGGCGGCGCGGACAGGATCGACATCCCCGTGCAGCGGGTCGGCGCACAGGCTGCGTCGCGCGCCGTCGTCGCCGGGCCGGCCGGGCGCTGGCTCGCCGAGGATATTCGCGGCGGCGGCGTGATGGACTATCTGCAGACCGTGTTGGAGCTGGGACCGAACGGCCGGGTCAGCGGCTCCGGCGGCTGCAACCGGATATCGGGCCAGGCGAAGATCGCGGGCGACACGATCCGTTTCGGCGCCATCGCCAGCACCCGGATGGCCTGTACGCCGGCCGCGATGAATCAGGAGCAGAAGTTCTTCGCAGCCCTCGCGGAGGTTCGCCGCTGGCGGGTCGACGGCGCCCGAGGCAAGTTGATCCTGCTCGACGGCCGCGGCCGGCCGATCGTCGTGCTGGCGCGGATGTAGGCTGCCTTCCGGCTGCCTTCCTGCCGGCCGAACGTCAGGTGTCGAGAAGGCTGCGGCGGTAGCTGACGAAGCCGAGATGCGCCGCGACCTGGTCGTATAGGCGCCGGGCCGTGGCGTTGTCGGTATGGGTCAGCCAGTGCAGCCGGTCGCAGCCACGCTCCCTGGCGTTCTGCGCCAACGCCTCGATCAGCGTCCGGCCCACGCCGCCGCTGCGGCTGTCGGGGCTGACGAACAGGTCTTCCAGATAGCAGGAATGGCCGGCGAGCCAGGTCGACCGGTGCAGGATCGCATGGGCGAAGCCGACAAGCCGCCCATCCTGCTCGGCGCCGAGCGAGAACATCGGCTCGGCGGGGTCGTGGAGCCGCGTCCAGGTGAGCTCGGTGATTTCGGGCGAAAGCGTTCTCTCGTAGAAATCGAGATAGCCCTGCCACAGGACGAGCCACGCCGAATGGTCGGCGGGCGCGAGCGGACGGATGACGACGTTCATGCGGGACGTCCTGCTCTGGCCGGCCCCGGACGGGGCGGTGAAGGCGGGGAGACAAGGGCGGAGGCCGCCCTTGTCCGAGTGCTGCGGGAAGTCAGGCTCCCCGGACGGCCTGGCTTATGCCATCGCCTTGGTCAGGTTCTCGCTGACCTTGTCGAGGAAGCCCGTGGTCGACAGCCACTTCTGGTCCGGGCCGACGAGCAGCGCCAGGTCCTTGGTCATGTCCCCGGCTTCGACCGTGTCGACGCAGACCTTCTCGAGCGTCAGCGCGAACTTGGCGAGCTCGGCGTTGTCGTCGAGCTTGGCGCGGTGGGCGAGGCCACGCGTCCAGGCGAAGATCGAGGCGATCGAGTTGGTCGACGTCTCCTTGCCCTGCTGGTGCTGGCGATAGTGGCGCGTCACGGTGCCGTGGGCGGCTTCGGCCTCGACGGTCTTGCCATCGGGCGTCAGCAGCACGGAGGTCATCAGGCCGAGCGAACCGAAGCCCTGCGCGACGGTGTCGGACTGGACGTCGCCGTCATAGTTCTTGCAGGCCCAGACATAGCCGCCGGACCACTTCAGCGCCGAGGCGACCATGTCGTCGATCAGGCGGTGCTCATAGGTGATGCCGGCTGCCTTGAAGGCGGCGGCGAACTCGGCGTCGAACACTTCCTGGAACAGGTCCTTGAAGCGGCCGTCATAGGCCTTGAGGATGGTGTTCTTGGTCGAGAGGTAGACCGGATACTTGCGCATCAGGCCGTAGTTCAGCGAGGCGCGGGCGAATTCGCGGATCGACTCGTCGAGGTTGTACATCGCGAGCGCGACGCCGGCGCCCGGGAACTTGAACACTTCCTTCTCGATGACGGTGCCGTCCTCGCCCTCGAATTTGATCGTCATCCGGCCCTTGCCGGGAACGAGGAAGTCGGTCGCCTTGTACTGGTCGCCGAAGGCGTGACGGCCGACGATGATCGGCTGGGTCCAGCCGGGAACCAGGCGCGGCACGTTCTGGCAGATGATCGGCTCGCGGAAGATCACGCCGCCGAGGATGTTGCGGATGGTGCCGTTCGGCGACTTCCACATTTCCTTGAGGTTGAACTCCTTCACGCGGGCTTCGTCCGGCGTGATGGTGGCGCACTTGACGCCGACGCCGACCTTCTTGATCGCCTCGGCGGCCTCGATCGTGACCTGGTCGTTGGTGGCGTCGCGGTGCTCGATGCCGAGGTCGAAATACTGCAGGTCGAGATCAAGGTAGGGGTGGATCAGCTTGTCCTTGATGTTCTGCCAGATGATCCGGGTCATCTCGTCGCCGTCGAGCTCAACGACGGGATTGGCTACCTTGATCTTCGCCATGGGAGGATTGCCTCGCTTCTGGGTTGAACGGCTGGCCCGCCGGCGGAAGGAGATCGCTGGCCAAGGCGGCGCCGAGGATGGTGCGGGCTCCCCTATAGCATCGCACTCAGAAGGCGCAAAGGCAGGGAATGACGGGAAGGGAGCCGAATGACGGGCGACCCTCCGTCACGCCCTCGCCGCCGCGGACTTGCGCGTCCCGCTGACCGTGGGCTCGCTTCGGAAGGCGTGACTGCCGAACCGCGAGAGCTCGTCGGGACGCAGCGTCAATACCGACACGCCGGACGCCGTGACGGCGACGGTGTGCTCGAACTGGGCGGAGAGCGACCCGTCCCGCGTCACGACCGTCCAGCCGTCATCCTGGGTCTCCACGCTCGCCCGGCCGCGATTGAGCATCGGCTCGATCGTGAACACCATGCCCTCGCGGATGGCGCGGCCCGTTCCCGGCTTGCCGAAATGCAGGATCTGCGGTTCCTCATGCATCTCCTGGCCGATGCCATGGCCGCAATATTCGCGCACCACGGAATAGCCGTTTCGCTTCGCATGCCGTTCGATCGCCCAGCCAATGTCGCCGAGGCGCGCGCCGGGGCGGACCGCCCGGATGCCCATCCACATCGCTTCATAGGTGGTCTGGACCAGCTTCTTGGCGGCAGGGTTCACGTTGCCGACTAGGTAGGTCTTGCTGGAATCGGCGATATAGCCGTTCTTCTCGAGCGTGATGTCGAGATTGACGATGTCGCCGTCGCGAAGCACGGCCGAGGGCGACGGGACGCCGTGGCAGACAACCTCGTTCACCGAGGAATTCAGCACGAAGCCATAGCCGTATTGACCCTTGCTAGCGGGGCGGGCCTTGAGATCGTCGACGATGAAGCGCTCGACCCTGTCGTTGATCTCGAGCGTCGACAGGCCGGCGAGCGGGGTTCGATCCAGCAGCGCGAAGACGGAGGCGAGCAAGCGGCCGGATTCGGCCAGCAGCGCCAGTTCCTGAGGCGTTTTCGTCATGCTTCGCTGGCCGCGAGCGAGGGAGCCGAGACGCCGGCGGAGCTGAGCTCGCGCGCGATGATCTCCGCGAAGGTGAGCGTCGGATGGGTCTCGCACAGCATGCCGATTTTGATCCAGTAGGCAGCCTGCGCGTTGATCGAGCGGAACGATACCTTGCTCGCCCGGCGCAGTTGCTCGTGCAGGTCGTCCTCAATGTTCACGATGCCCATAGGGATCTCCGTATATGATTCATATACGGATCATATACGTGTCATATGGGGGATGCCAAGGGCGAGCAGGTGGCCTGAGCCTAGGATGCGTGCCCTCTGAGCCGTCGCCTGTGCTTGCGCAGAGCGAGACGGAGGCGATTGTGCCAGGAGCGGAGCGTGCTCAGGCGGACCGCCATATGGGTTCGGAACGGCAGGTTGGGACCATGATGCGCATGGAGCATGGCGCGAAACTGGCCTTTCGGCAGGCGCTGGTTCAGCCGGTGGATGGTCTGCTTTTCGCCGAAGGTCGCCGTCAGCAGGGGCAGGATTCCCTTGAACGCGGTCTCGCTCGCCGCGTCGGCGCGCTCCGATGCGGGCGCCATCAGGACGCATAGGGCATCCCAATAGCGGCGCAGACCGATCCGTCGCTCGAGGTCACTTCCATTGCGGGCCCAGACACCGAGCATCTGTTGGGTTTGCGAGGCGTTTGCCCGCGGATTCGAAGCGTGGCTCGGGTCGGCCGGTCCGATTGCCCGCGCCAGCGGGACGTCGATCGCCGCCGATCCGCCGAGCAAATGCGCCAGTCCGGCGTAGTGGGTGTTGACGGAGAGACCGTCGGGGGCGGCCGGGTCATCGACGGGATGAAGCTGCTCCACGATATGGCGGCGATAGACGGCGAGCGTTCCGGGGGATGTGGTCCATCCCGCCGTGACCGGGTCCAGCAGCACGGTATTGGCGGACAGCGCTTTGAAGTCGGCCTCGCCGAGGCAGCTCAGGCGGATTGCCGTGTCCTCGCGGAGCAGGCCGAGTCCAATCGCCGGCGCCTTGGGCGCGGCAGGCTCGGGAGTGGCTCCGGCAAGGATCCTGGAAGCGGTGAAGGCTATGACGTGGCGGCTCGCCAGATGCGCCTGAACATGGCTCGAGGCGAATTGGGGAAGCGGCAGCACGCCGGCATCCAGAAACACGACGAATGCGCCCTCGGTCCTGTCGAACCCTTGCCGCGCCGCGGCCATGGGACCGAGCCGCTGTTCGGCGGATGCGAGCTTGAAGCGCGGATCGCCTGCGATGAGGCCCAGGATTTCCCTGCCGCTCGCTTCCGTTGCGCCATCGTCGACGAGGACGGCTTCGATATCGGGATAATCCTGTGCCCGGATCGCCTCGATCACCGGACCGAAGCCCGTTTCGCCGCGCCGCAGGATGATGAAGGAAACGAGGGGAAGGCGGATGGCGGCCGAATTCGTCAGTTGCTCGGACTGGATGCCGCGGATCGAAAAGCTAGACGTGTTCATGCGAGGCGCGGCGACGGGACCGATATCGGCCCGGTTGAGAAAACGTCGCAGTCTGCATTCAACCGCTCCTTTTCTCCTTCCTCGCGCCCTCGAGGATCTCGTGGTGCCATGCCCGTTGTTGTTTTCCCATGTCGCCATAGGATATCCGCCCGGGGACGAAATGCTGGAGCGGCGGGGCAACCAGGCTCGCATTTCTGCCATGCACCCGATAGCCCGACAAGGGCTCGTTCAGCATGATGGTTCCGGCTTCCGCGTGGCAGAAGGGCGCCGCGGTCGCGTCGAGCGCGAACCGCCGGTCGATCGGCGGGCGGATCGCCGAGAAGAGTTCCGCCAGTTTCCGCCGGCTGAACACGTTGGACGTACCCGGATAGAAGCACCACCGCTCGAGGCGTCGCGAGATCAGGCTGAGCTCGATCCGTTGCGGCGGGTCGCCGTGGGTCTGGATCGAACGATCCTCGAAATCGGCGCGGTCTTCCGAGGGCAGCTTCCACCAGTCCGGCAGGCTGCCGGCAAGGATGATGCCGTTCTGATCGAGCTGGAGGGCATCGCTGGTCGAGATTGCCGCGCCATTGTTGACGAGCAGATGGGCGCGGACGTGATGGCTGATGAAATGCGGCAGCAGCAGGTCGTCCGTGTCGAGGAAATTGACGAACTGCCCCGCGACTTCGTGCTCGGTGAAGATGTGGTGCGCCGCGCCGAGCTGCCCGAGGTTCTCGGACAGCTCGATGAAGCGGACCTCGGGATGCCGCTCGACGAAGGCCCGGATCCGTTCGACGCTGCCGTCGTCCGAGCCATTGTCGAGGATCAGGATCTCCAGCGCCGGATAGTCCTGCGCGGCCGCCGATTCGAGGGCGTGGGTCAGATAAGTGGCGTAGTTCCAGTTGATCACGAGGATCGAGACGAGCGGGAGCTCTTCGCTGCCATTCACCCCATAGAACGCACGCCACTCGGTCTCGTTCATGCGACCGAGCGCCGCGCCGCCAGGGCGAGGGCGATATAGCTCCAGCCGGTGAAGAGCAGCGAGATGCCCGCGAGCGTGCCCGGCACCCAGAGACCCGAGACCGGATACTGGGCGAGGATGAAGAAGCCGGCCAGGAATGCGATGATGCCGGCGGCCAGAATCCAGCCCCAGCCGTCGAGCGGACGGATGCGGAAGGAGAGGGCGATCTGGAAGATGCCCTTGGCCAGGAACACCGAAGCGATGACCAGCGTCAGCGCGAAGCTGCCGAAGACGGGCGACGCGTAGATCGCGATGCCGCCGAGCAGCACGACGACGCCGACGACCAGCTGCCACAGGAAGCCGCCCCAGCCCTGGACGCTGAACGCCTGGAAGATCTGGAAGACGCCGGCGATGACCAGCACGATGGCGAGGAACACGGTGACCGTGACGCTCGAAATCAGCGGCATCGCAATGGCGAAGACGCCGCCGACCAGAAAGACGATGCCGAGAAACAGGAACCAACCCCATTTCTCCCGCACGGCCGCGGAAAAGCTCTTGTTGGCTGCCAAATCTGCGGGCATTTGCTCGTCCTCCCCTTGGACCATCCTGTTGCCGGGGTTGCGACTCGCGGACCGGCAACCTTCTGCGCGAATATAGCGTGAGCGCGAGCAATCAGCTAGGACATGCCTTTCTCACATTGCTGCACGGACGACATGCCCGCTTCTATTCTTCTCGTCGATGGCCCGGCCGTCATTCTCGTCGAACCCCAGCTCGGCGAGAACATCGGCACGGCTGCCCGCGCCATGGCGAATTTCGGCCTCGGCGATCTGCGGATCGTCAATCCGCGGGACGGCTGGCCGAACGAGAGCGCCCGCCGCGCCGCCAGCCGCGCGGATCATGTCTTCGACCGGATCCGCCTGTTCGATACTGTCGAGGAGGCCGTTGCCGATCTCGGCTACCTGGTGGCGACCACGGCGCGCTCGCGTGAATTGGCGAAGCCCGTGCGCGGTCCCGCCTCGGCGGCCGGCATCATGCGCGGCCACATGACGGCCGGGGTGAAGACCGGCGTGCTGTTCGGGCGCGAGCGGATCGGCCTCACCAACGAGGAGATCTCGCTCGCCGACGAGATCGTGACGCTGCCGATCGATCCGCAGTTCGCCTCGCTCAACATCGCGCAGGCCGTGCTGATCGTTGCTTATGAGTGGCGGCGGAGCGGATTGGAGACCGAGGAGTCGGGCCTCCGCTTCACGACGCCGAATGACAGCCGCCCGGCGACCAAGCAGGAACTGCTCGGCCTGTTCGAGCATCTTGAGGGCGCGCTCGACAACGTCACCTTCTTCCGGCCGGTCGAGAAGCGGCCGGTGGTGGTGCAGACGCTGCGCGCCATGCTGCAGCGGGCGCAGTTCACGGAGGCCGACATCCGCACGCTGCGCGGCGTGATCGCGGCGCTGGAGAACCGGCCGACCCGCCCCCGCAAGCGCGCCGACGGCACCGAGACCACGAGCCGCGAGGCCGACGATTGAGCGCCAGGCTTCTGGTCTTTGATTCGGGTATCGGGGGGCTGTCGGTGCTGCGCGAGATCCGGCGGCAGCTGCCGTCGGCTGACATCGCCTATGTCGCCGATGACGCCGGCTTTCCCTATGGCGACTGGGAGGCGGAGCCGCTTTCCGATCATATCGTCGCGCTGATGGGGCGGCTGATCGAGCATCACCGTCCCGACGCCGTCGTGATCGCCTGCAACACGGCCTCGACCCTGGTGCTGCCGCCGCTGCGCGCCGCGCATGCGCTTCCATTTATCGGCACGGTGCCGGCGATCAAGCCGGCGGCGGAGCGTTCCGGCAGCCATGTCGTCGGCGTGCTGGCGACGCCGGGGACGATGAAGCGCGACTATACGCGTGAGCTGATCCGGGATTTCGCCCGGGATTGCCATGTCCGCCTCGTCGGTTCGTCCGAGCTGGCGCCGCTGGCGGAAGCCGTGATGCGCGGCGAGAGCGTCGCCGACGCGGCGATCCGGACCGAGATCGAACCGGCCTTCATCGAGGTCGACGGCAAGCGGACCGACACGATCGTGCTCGCCTGCACCCATTATCCGTTCCTGATCGACCGGCTGAAAGCCGTCGCGCCCTGGCCCGTCACCTGGATCGACCCCTCCGAGGCGATCGCCCGGCGCGTGCTCTCCGTCCTGGAGCTGGCTCGCGACGCCGATGGCGTCGCCGCGCGGCCCGGCCGGGCCTATCTGACCTCCGGGAAGCCCTGGCCCCGGCAATTGACGCCCGTCCTCGCGGAAATGGGCCTGGAAGGCGAGCCGTCATGACCCTCGATCCCACCGCCCGGCGCGCCGAGCCCTCCCTGTCGGAGGAGCCGTTCGACCGGATGCTTCCCTATGCCGGCTGGGCAGGTCTCGCGATCTTCCTGCTGTTCAATCTGGTCGTCGTGGCGCTGGTGCTCGCCGATCCCGACCGCCGCAGCGTCGTGCCGGTCTATCGCCTCGGTTCGCTCGGCTGGTGGCGCGGCGACGATATCTTCGGCGGCGGCATCGCCGGCTTCCTCTACCTTCCGAGCTTCGCCGTCCTCTATACGCCCTTCGCGCTTCTCGGCGCCTCGCTCGGCGACGCGCTTTGGCGGGTCGTGTCGGCGGGGCTGCTCGCCTATGCCGTATGGCGCAGCTTCGGCGTTCTGCTGCCCGCGGTGACGGGGCGCCGGAAGTGGCTCGTCTTCGGAGCGTCGCTGCTTCTGCTGGCGCCGAGCGGCTTCAGCGCCTTCCGCAACGGCCAGGCGACGGTTCTGCTGATGGCGTTGATGCTGCTCGGCTCCATCGCGATCATCGAGGCGCGCTGGTGGACCGCCGCGTTGCTGCTCGGCCTCGCCTTCGCGATCAAGCCGCTCGCCTTGGTGCTGATGTTGCTCGTCGGCGTGCTCTATCCGAAGCTCGGCTGGCGCCTGATTGTGGTGACGATCGGCTTCCTGCTGCTGCCCTTCGTCAATCCCGATCCCGCCGGCGTCGTCGAGCTCTATCGGCTCGGGATCGCCAAGGTGCTGGCCGCCGGCGATCCCGGCGACGGGCTCTGGGCCGACCTGACCGGCCTGCTCAACGCGCTCGGCATCTCGCTTTCCGATCGTGTCCTGACCGGCATCCGCGTCGTCTTCGCGCTTCTGGCGCTCGGGCTCGCCTTTCTGGCGCAGCGCCGCACGGGTCGCGACGCGCCCTTCAACATTCTCGCCATCGCGGTCGTCTATCTGATGCTGTTCAATCCGAGGACGGAATCGAACACCTATGTGATGTTCGGCTGCGTCTTCGCGATCTATGCCGGCCTGCTCTGGCATCGCGAGCGGCGCGCTTTCGCGAGCTGGCTGATGGTTGGGCTGGCCGTCGCCTTCGTCGTCGCGATCGCGATCTATCCGATCGGCTCGCTCTGGCTCCGGCCGCTGCTCTGTCTCGCCTTCATTCCGTTCCTGGTGTGGCGCTGTCTGACGCCGCCGATCGAGCGGGCGTTGCCGGCCTGACGCCTTTGAAGGCAAAGAGGCGATAGCCGAAATAGGAGATCAGCGTCGCCACCGCCGTGCCGGCGACGAGCGCTCGCATCGGCGTGGCCTCCGACCACGACATCAGCAGCAGCGCGTAGACGGCATAGTTCACCGCGACCGAGAACGAGGCCACGGAGGCGTAGCGCAGGAATTCGCGCAGCCTTGGCGGCCCGGGGGCGCGGAAGGTCCAGGTCCGGTTGGCGAGCCAGCCGACCACCATGGCGAAGGCGATCGCCACCACCCGCGCGAGATAGGGATCGGCGCCGAGCCGCACCAGGACGGTCAGGATCGTGGCGTCGACGGCGAAGGCGCTGAGGCCCGCGATGCCGAAGGCGGCAATGTGGCGGAGCTTGGCGGCGAGCGACGTTCCTGTCATGCCGGCCACCGGATGCGGCCGCCGCCGTCGCGCTCGAGGTGCAGGATCCGGTCGGCCGGGAAGGCCTTGAGCGTCTCCAGCTCCTCGCCGCGGCGCTCGAACAACGGATCCAGCGGACGAAGGATCTCGTCGGGATAGCCCGGGTGGCACATCACCATCTGGCGCCGGCCCGGCGCGCGCAGGAAATCGGCCATTTCCCGTGCGAACGGTACGGCGCGGTCGAAGCGGGAGAAGCCGGAAAAGCCGTCATTCGTCGGCAGGCCGAGGCGGCGGGCATCGGCGGCAAGGCCGCGCGCCAGAAAGGCGACGCCGAGCGCCTTCACCAGCGAGCGCCGCCGCGCCAGGATGCGGATCGGGTTGTCGCCGGGATCGCGGACCAGGGGCGGCGCGTCCGGATAGCGGCGCGCCAGCGCGGCGAGAAGGGCGGGGCGGATCACCGGCAGTATGTGCGCATGGTGATGGCCATCGACGAAATCGGGCGGCGCGCCGGCGACATCCTCGAAACGGTCAAGCTGGCGCTCGATCTCGGCCGCGACCTCTTGAGCATCGGCCGAGCCGTTCCGGGTCCGTCGCATCATCGCACCGATGCCGTCGAATTTGCCCGAGGGCAGGGTGCGCGGCATGGCGCCGAGCGGCGCACCAGTCGTCAGGTTCAAATGCAGGCCGATGGCGGCGCGGCGGCGAAGCGTGGCGACGGCTTCGGCCAGATCCAGCCAGCCGGGTTCGGTGGTCATCGCGCCGGTCGCCGAAAGGCGGCCCGCCTCGATCAGCTCCGCGATCCCGCGCGAGACGCCGGGCGACAGCGCATAATCGTCCGCGCAGAGGATGACGCGGCCGGCCGTCATCAGGCGATGCGCCGCACGCGGGGTTCGCTCTGCTGGCCGGTGGCGTCGTCGCCGATGGTCTCCTCGACGAGGAACAGCGGCCGTCCCTTCACCTCGTCATAGATGCGGGCGACATATTCGCCGAGCACGCCGAGCGAGATCAGCTGGACGCCGGAGAACACCATGATCGAGACGACGAGGGTGGGGAAGCCGGGCACATCCGCGCCGAAGATCAGCGTGCGGATCATGAAGATGCCGGCATAGACGATCGCGAAGGCCGAGATCACCAGGCCGAGATAGGACCAGACCTTGAGCGGCACGGACGAGAACGAGACGATGCCGTCGAGCGCGAAGCGGGCGAGCGAACGGAAGCGCCAGCTCGAGCGCCCGGCGCTGCGGTCGCCGACCAGGAAGGGCACGGTGGTCGACCGGAAGCCGATCCAGGCATAGAGCCCCTTGCTGAAGCGCGTGCGCTCGCCGAGCTGGTTCATCGCGTCGACCGCCTGCCGGTCCATCAGCAGGAAGTCGACCGCGCCGGCCGGGATGCGCGGCTGGGCGATGGCGCTGAAGACGCCGTGGAAGGCCTTCGAATAGAAGCGCCGCAGGGGCGACTGCGTTTCCTTGTCGATCCGCTTGCCGAAGACGATCTTGTAGCCGGCGAGCCAGTTCTCGACGAAGGACGGGATG
Organism: Kaistia sp. SLG-1; assembly: GCF_059699055.1. NCBI lineage: Bacteria > Pseudomonadati > Pseudomonadota > Alphaproteobacteria > Hyphomicrobiales > Kaistiaceae > Kaistia > Kaistia sp. SLG-1. The sequence continues at coordinate 3,616,638 of NZ_AP048544.1, read as the reverse complement.
GTCGTCGGTGGGTGCTCCAGATCCCCGTCCATGAGAATGACGGCATCCCCGCGCGCATGGCGCAGACCGGCGGCGATCGCCGTCTCCTTGCCGAAATTGCGGGAGAGCGCCAGGCCCTGGAACCGCCCATCGGCGGCGTTGAGCGCCCGGATCGCCGCGCGCGTCCCGTCGCTGGAGCCGTCGTCGACGAACAGTACGGTCCAGGCGATGTCGCGAATCCCGTCTATGACGGCACGGACCTCTTCAAAGAACTGGGGCAGTCCGGCGGCTTCATTGAAGACCGGGACGACGATGGTCACTTGCGGTTGCGGCACGACGGAGCCTTGGGGTCCATTCCCGATGCGAATTGCCGAGATCCATACAGCATCAGGGCGCCGTTGTCGCTTTTTTAACGATTTCGAACGAGCGCAGCCGGTGCGCATGTTCGTAGAAATCCGAGCTGATCATCAGCTCGTCGGCGCCGGTGCGTTCAACGAGAGCCTTGAGGCCGTCGCGCACCCGGTCGGGCCCGCCGATGACCGCGACGCCGAGATGGGAGCGGACATAGGCTTCCTCGCGCGGGTCCCAGAGGCCGTCCATGCTGTCGACCGGCGGCATCAGGGTCGTCGGGCGGCCGCGCACCAGATTGATCAGGCGCTGGTACTGGGTGGTGGCGAGATGGTGCGCCTCCTCGTCGGTCGGCGCGGCGATGACGGGGACGCCGATCATCGCATGCGGCTTCTCCAGATATTCAGAGGCGCGGAAGAAGTGCCGGTAGGTGTCGAGCGCCTCCATCAGCCGCATCGGCGCGAAATGGCTGGCGAAGGCGAAGGGCAGGCCGAGCAGGCCGGCGAGCTGCGCGCTGAAGGTCGAGGAACCGAGCAGCCAGACCGGAACGTTGGAGCCGGCGCCGGGAACGGCGCGGACCTTCTGGCCATCCACGGCCGGCGCCAGATAGGCCAGCAATTCCTGCACGTTCTTCGGAAAGGCGTTGTCGTCGTCGGCGAGGTCGCGGCGCAGCGCGCGCATCGTCAGCGGGTCGGTGCCCGGGGCGCGGCCGAGGCCGAGGTCGATGCGGCCGGGATAGAGCGCCTCCAGCGTGCCGAACTGCTCGGCAATGACGAGCGGCGCATGGTTCGGCAGCATGATGCCGCCGGAACCGACGCGGATGGTCGAGGTGCCGCCGGCGATGTAGCCGATCAACACCGAGGTCGCGGAGCTCGCGATCCCCGGCATGTTGTGATGCTCGGCGACCCAGAAGCGGTTGAAGCCGAGCCTCTCGACATGGCGGGCAAGGTCGAGCGAGCGGGCGAGCGCGTCGGCGACGGTTCCGTCCTGGCGAACCGGGGCGAGATCGAGAACGGAGAGCGGAATGTCGAGGTGCGTTGGCATGGAACCGTCCGGCGGGAGAGTGTCTTGACAGCGTGTCTTGGCGGGTATCCGGCCTATGTGGGAGGCCGGAGCGCACTCTGGAAGGTCGGTGCGCTCTTTTTTGTGCGGAGCGATACATTAAGCGGCTCCCCCTGTTCCGCAGACCGGCGCGGGGCTAGAAGCACGCGCAGGCAGCATGGGGGGAGACGATGGTCGGTTGGGGCATTCTCGGAACGGGGTTCATCTCCGATACGGTCGCGGCAGCGATCCGGCAGAGCCCGGGCTCGCGCCTTGCCGCCGTCGCGGGGCGCGATCTCGCACGCGCCGAGGCGTTCAGCGCCCGTTTCGGCGGCGAAAAGGGCTATGGCGACCCGGCCGAAATGCTGGCGGATCCGGCCGTCGACATCGTCTATGTCGGCCTGCCGAACCATGTGCACCACGAGGCGGTGGCCGCGGCGGCGCGGGCCGGCAAGGCGGTGCTGAGCGAGAAGTCGCTTTCCGTCGACATGGAGAAGAGCCACGCGCTGGTCGAGGCCGTCGCGACGAACGACGTCTTCTTCGTCGAAGGGCTGATGTATCTCGCCCATCCGCTGATCGCCCGTTTCGTCGAGATCCTGCGCGACGGGCGCCTCGGTACGGTGAAGTCGATCCATGCGAACTACGCCGCCGACATCTGGCAGGTGGTCAACCCGCAGGGACGCGGCACGCTCTATAATCTCGGCTGCTATCCCGTGTCGCTGCTGCAGCTCGCGGTGCAAACCGTAGGCGGCGAGGGTGCGTTCCGGGACCGGAGCCAGACCGGAACCGGCACGATCTCGGCGCATGACGGCAATGTCAGCGAGGCGGCGCTCGCGGTTCGCTTCGGAAACGGCATTCTGGCGACCGTCCAGACGGCCGAGACCTATGGCATGTATCCGGAGTTCATCGTCGTCGGAGACAAGGGCAGCCTGCGCTTCCTCGACAATCCGTGGCTGCCGCAGGCGGGCGCCAGCCGGCTGCTCTTCACCGGCTTCGACGGCACGAGTGAGGAGATCGTCGTCGAGAGCGACGCAGACGCCTTCCTGCACCAGGTCCGCATGGTCGAGCGCAGCCTGGCGGCCGGCCGCAGGCAGGCCGAACGGCCTTCGCCGCGCCCGGCCGATTCGATCGAGATCATGGAAATGCTGACGGCGTGGGAGGCGGATATCCGCCGCGTCCCGGGCTGAGCTTCGCCTGAGCCGGCGAACCGGGCATTCGAGTTTGACTCGCTCCGCCTTCTCCTCTACACCCCGGCCCATCGCGTTGGCTCGTTCGGGCCGGCGCGGTATTTCACGCACCCGCGGAAACGTTCTGCGTTTCCTGTCGGCCGGCCCCAAAAGCCGGCAGAGGAGGGCACGTGTCCCTGTAACTCGTATCCAAGGGATATGCGATGTCGAAGCGTGCTTCGTCCAAACACAAGATTGACCGCCGTCTTGGCGAAAACCTCTGGGGTCGTCCCAAGTCTCCGGTCAACAAGCGCGAATACGGCCCCGGCCAGCACGGCCAGCGTCGTAAGGGCAAGGTTTCCGACTACGGAACCCAGCTCCGCGCCAAGCAGAAGCTCAAGGGCTACTACGGCAACATCTCCGAGAAGCAGTTCCGGAAGATCTATGCCGATGCGACCCGTCGCAAGGGCGATTCGTCGGAGAACCTGATCGGCCTCCTCGAGAGCCGTCTGGACGCGATCGTCTATCGCGCCAAGTTCGTCCCGACCGTGTTCGCCGCGCGCCAGTTCATCTCGCACGGTCACGTCAAGGTCAACGGCCGCCGCGTCAACATTCCGTCCTTCCAGGCGAAGGTCGGCGATGTGATCGAGGTCAAGGAAGCTTCGCGTCAGCTGACGATCGTCCTCGAGGCGACCCAGCTCGCCGAGCGTGACGTTCCCGACTACATCGAAGCCGATCATCACAAGATGACCGCCAAGTTCGCGCGCGTGCCGGCTCTCGCCGACGTGCCGTATCCGGTTCACATGGAACCGAACCTGGTCGTCGAATTCTATTCGCGCTGATCCGTCAGCGTCATCGAATTCTGGAAAAGGCCGCCTTCGGGCGGCCTTTTCTTTATTTGCCCCCATCGGCGGCATTTCTGCTCTTCGAAACGGCTGGGCCCGGGCGTATCAAGAGTGGCTAATTACGTCGGGGAAATCATGACTGAAGCCGTGAGTGAAAGCCGGGGCGGCGCCGATTGGGTCGGGCTCGCCGCCATCGCGACGACGATCGTCGGCTGGGCGTCCGCCTTCGCCGCGATCCGCGTCGGCCTGACGGCGCTGACGCCGGTCGAGCTCGCCGCCGCGCGCTATCTTTCCGCCGCCGTTCCTGCCGGCCTCTATCTCTTGATCGCCCGGCCGCCGCTGCCGTCGCGGCGCGATTTCGTCCGGCTGGTCGTCATCGGCGTCCTGTTCATCTCGGCCTATGCGGTGCTGCTCAACACCGGCGAGCAGACGATCGCGGCGGGGCCGGCCGCCTTCATCATCCAGATCAATCCGATCCTGGTGGCGCTGATCGCCATGCCGCTGCTCGGCGAACGCTTCGGACCCGGCGGCTGGATCGGCACGCTGGTATCGTTCCTCGGCGTCGGCTTCATCGCCTATGGCAGCGGCGACGGGCTGGGGCTCAATGTCGGGGCGTTGCTGATCCTCGGCGCGGCGGTCTGCACGTCGATCTCGACCATCCTGCAGAAGCCTCTGCTCGGCCGCATGCCGGCCTTGGCGGTAACCGCCTGGGTGCTGCTGCTTGGTAGCCTTCCGTTAACCCTGGCGATCCCGGAAACCATCGCCGCGCTTAAAGTGGCACCGCCGCTCGTGGTCGGGTCGATCGCCTATCTCGTCGTGCTGCCGACCGTCATCAGTTATCTGACCTGGGCGATCGCGCTGAAGCGCTTCCCGGCGGCGCAGGCCTCCAACTTCCTCTACTGCATCCCGCCGACGGCGACGCTGATCGGCTTTCTGTGGCTCGGCGAGGTGCCTTCCGTCGTCGGGCTCCTCGGCGGCGCCATGTCGATCGGCGGCGTGCTGATCGTCAACCTGACCCGCCGGCGGTAGTCGCAAGGAGCGGACAGAGGGGCGGGCAGTTTCCTCGTTGCGCCGGCGCCCGCATCCGGGCACAAGGGAGCCGATTTCCGAGGAGTTCCTGTCCATGTCCCATGTGATCGCGTCCCAGGTGATCGAGCGCGATGTCGATCTGACCGACGCAGATCCCGCCGACGACGCCTGCCATCCGATGTTCCGCAAGGGGCCGGACACGGTCGAGTTCGGCAAGCTGCGCAAGCGGCTGATCCGGCAGGTGCGACAGGCGCTCGACGATTTCGCCATGGTCCGGCCGGGCGACCGCTGGCTCGTCTGCCTCTCCGGAGGCAAGGATTCCTACACGCTGCTGGCGCTGCTGCTGGACTTGAAGTGGCGCGGCATGCTGCCGGTCGACCTGCTCGCCTGCAATCTCGATCAGGCCCAGCCGGGCTTCCCGGCCGACGTGCTGCCCAACTATCTGACCGAGCTCGGCGTCCCGCACCGGATCGAGCGGCAGGACACCTATTCGATCGTCACCTCGAAGATTCCGGCCGGCAAGACCTATTGCGCGCTCTGCTCGCGGCTCCGGCGCGGCCACCTCTACCGGGTGGCGCGGGAGGAGGGCTGCCAGGCGGTCGTGCTCGGGCATCACCGCGAGGACATCCTCGAGACGTTCTTCCTGAACCTCTTCCATGGCGGCAAGCTCGCCACCATGCCGCCGAAGCTTCTGAACGAGGATGGCGAGACGCTGGTGCTGCGGCCGCTCGCCTATGCGGCGGAGGACGATATTGCCCGCTTCGCCACGGCGATGCAGTTTCCGATCATCCCCTGCGACCTCTGCGGCTCGCAGGAAGGGCTGCAGCGCAACGTCATCAAGCAGATGCTGGCGGATTGGGAGATAAAGACGCCCGGCCGCAAGGAAACCATGCTGAAGGCGCTGGGCAAGACCAACCCGTCGCACCTGCTCGACCGGAACCTGTTCGATTTCGAAAGCCTGGTCGGCAAACGATAAAAGACCCGGCGGACCAGCCGCCGGGCCTGGTTGTCAGCCTTCAACCGCTGCCGTCCAGCTATTGCGACGTGCAGACCGGCATGCCGGTCCGGCTCGAATAGGCGAGCTGGTACGGGAAGGCGCAACCATAATTGTCGCTATAGCTCGAATAGCTTCCGGAATAGCCGGAGCTATAGCCGCCACCGCCCAGGGCGCCCCTCAAGAGGAGCGATCTCGGGTCAAGCGGGTTGACCTGGACCGGATTGACCAAGACCGTGCCGTGCCCCGTGTGGCCATGCATCGTGCCGTGCATGTTGCCCTGGCTGACCCGTCCGGGAGCGCCGCCGAAGCTGCCCATCCCGGAGCCACCCATCCCTGAGCTGCCCATGCCGGAGCTGCCGTGGGTGTGGCCGCTGCCGCCCATGCTCGTGCTGGTCATACCGCCGCTCATGCCGCCCATGCCGCCGTGGCCCATGCTACTGCCGCCCATGCTGCTGCCACCCATGCCGCCGCCGCCATCGATACTGTGGCGGGCTTCGGAGACGCTGGCGGTGGCGATGGAGCCGGCACCGAGGACTGCGGCCAGGATGCCGAGGTGAAGGAAAGTTCTGAAGCTGGCCATCATGGAATCTCCTTTTGATGGGTCACCTTCGATCGCGCAATGAACTCCCCGTCACCTCCTAAAGCGTAGGTATTGACGGCGAAAAACCAAGTTTCTGAATTCTTAACAATACTTAACGATGGCGCGCGCATGGCAGCGCGCAAGAGAAGGGCGGCGCCCCTGCGCCGCCCTTTGGGCTGTCGATGAATGTTTCGGCTCCGGCTCTTTGCCGGATGGCGTTCAGGGCATCACGCAGCGATGCTGGTAGCCGTCATAGCCCGTAAAGGTGCCGGTGTTGGGATTGAACGAGCGGTAGCGGCTCGAGCAATAGGAGATGTAGTCGCCGCCATACCCGCCGGAATAATAGCGCTGTTGGTTCGCCGAATTGGCGATGATGGCGCCGGTCGCAAGGCCGATGATACCCGCGGCAGCCGCGGCGCCGGCCCAGTTGTTGTTGTCGTGATAGTAGTAGCCGCCGCCGTTCCAGCCGCCGCCATTCCAACCACCACCGTTCCAGCCGCCGCGGTTCCAACCATGCCCGCCGCCGCGCCAGCCGTGACGCCAGTTGCCGTTCCAGTTGCCGTTTCCGCCGTTCCAGTTCTGGGCGACCTGGAATGAGCCATCGCCGCTCTCCGCGGCCTGCGCAGGCGCGCCGAATGCAGCGAAAGACGTCGTGACGATAGCAACGGCAAGGCCGGATTTCAGAACAGTCTTCATCCGATCCAACATCGCGCTTCTCCTTCCGCGATCTGCGACGATCTACCGGCCTTCGGCTGCGCCAAAGGGTAGATCGATCGACAATTTCGCTCTGATGGATACTAACGATGCCAGTGCGTTTTGGTTCCGCAGCGTGAGAAGATCTGGATGCGGCGTTCCCTGAACCCTCGTTCGAGGCCCGGCTTTGCCGGGCACCTCAGGATGATGGTTTTGTAGGTGGAGAGAAGCGCGGAAACGGTGTTGCTGAACGGCTACCTGATGGCGGTGCGCTTTCGAAGCCACCCCGGCCATCATCCTGAGGTGCTTCGCGCAGCGAAGCCTCGAAGGAGGGTCCAGCGAGACGCTGCCGCCGACCCCTCTGCAGGCACAAAAAAGGCGAGCGCGGGTGCGCTCGCCTTTTGAAGCGGATGCGAAGCGGGATCAGGCCGACTGGGCGACCGTGATGCCCTTTTCGACCAGGAACGGCTGCAGCTCGTTCGCCTGGAACATCTCGCGGACGATGTCGCAGCCGCCGACGAACTCGCCCTTGACGTAGAGCTGCGGGATCGTCGGCCAGTTGGAGAAGTCCTTGATGCCCTGGCGGATTTCCGCGTCGGCAAGGACGTTGACGCCCTTGTAGTCGACGCCGAGGAAATCGAGGATCTGCACGACCTGGCCGGAGAAGCCGCACTGCGGGAAAGCCGGCGTGCCCTTCATGAAGAGCACCACGTCGTTGGAATCGACCTCGTTCTGAATAAAGGCCTTGATATCGCTCATCTCAAAACATCCTTTTCTCGACCGTCGGTCGAATTCAGTCGGGCGCGCTCGTCTGGAGTGCCAGGGCGTGGAGGACGCCGCCCATGTTTCCCTTGAGCGCAGCGTAGATCATCTGGTGCTGCTGTACGCGGTTCTTGCCGCGAAAAGACTCTGACACAACTTCGGCAGCATAATGGTCGCCGTCGCCCGCGAGATCGCGGATGGTGACCGTCGCATCCGGAAGCGCCTCCTTGATGAGAGCCTCGATGTCGCGTGCGTCCATCGCCATGTAATTACCCCTCAGCCAGAAACCCGGGCAGCCGGCCAATCAATCCGTGACGGCCATGAATTCAGGGAACCAATTCTCGTGGCCCTGCTTCAGCTTTGCAACAGATATGGTGGCGAGCGCCGCAACATCCAACACCTCGCCGCCGACTGTGCCCAGAACCTTGGCCTCGACGCCGGCTTCCGCCGCCGCTGCCGTGACGGCATCGAGGACGGAAGGGGAGACGGTGAGGACATAGCGCGCCTGGTCCTCGCCGAACAGGAAGCCGTGCGGCGTGGCGGCGCTTTCGGGGATGGTGACCGAGGCGCCGAGCCCGCGCGCCATCGCCATTTCGGCCAGGGCGACGAGCAGGCCGCCATCGGAAATGTCGTGGCAGGCCGTCACCAGGCGACTACGGATGACGCCGCGGACGAAATCGCCGACGCGACGCTCTTCCGCCAGATCGACCGGCGGCGGGGTGCCTTCCTCGCGGCCGAGGATCTCGCGCAGATAGATCGACTGGCCGAGATGGTGGCCGTCGCGGCCGATCTGGACGATGACGTCGCCGGCATGCTTGAAGGCGACCGTCGCCATCGCGTCAATGTCAGGCAGCAGGCCGACGCCGCCGATGGCGGGGGTCGGCAGGATGCCGACGCCGTTGGTCTCGTTGTAGAGCGAGACGTTGCCGGAGACGATCGGGAAGTCGAGCGCGCGGCAGGCGGCGCCGATGCCCTCGATGGCGCCGACGAACTGGCCCATGATCTCCGGCTTTTCCGGATTGCCGAAGTTCAGATTGTCGGTCGCGGCCAGCGGCTCGGCGCCGACGGCGGTCAAGTTGCGCCAGCATTCGGCGATCGCCTGCTTGCCGCCCTCGAACGGATCCGCCTCGCAATAGCGTGGGCTGACGTCGAGCGAGAAGGCGAGGCCCTTCTTGTCATGGCCCTCGACGCGGATGACGGCGGCGTCGCCGCCCGGCTTCTGGGCCGTGTTGCCCTGGATCAGATGGTCATACTGCTCCCAGACCCAGCGGCGCGAGGCCATGTCGGGCGAGGAAACCAGCTTCAGCAGCGCCTCGGCATAGTCGTTCGGCTCGGCGACGTCCTCGGCCTTGAGCACGGCGGGAACCGGGCGGCGGACGAAGGGACGGTCATATTCCGGCGCCTGGTCGCCCAGATCCTTGATCGGCAGGTCGGCGACGACTTCGCCCTGGTGCAGGATGCGGAAGCGCAGATCGTCCGTGGTCCAGCCGACGATGGCGAAGTCGAGACCCCATTTGCGGAAGATCGCCTCGGCCTCTTCCTCCTGCTCGGGGCGCAGCACCATCAGCATGCGCTCCTGGCTCTCCGAGAGCATCATCTCGTAGGCCGTCATGTTGGCTTCGCGGCAGGGGACCTTGTCGAGGTCCAGCTCGATGCCGAGGTCGCCCTTGGCGCCCATCTCGACGGCCGAGCAGGTGAGGCCGGCGGCGCCCATGTCCTGGATCGCGATTACGGCGCCCGTCTTCATCAGCTCGAGGCAGGCCTCCAGCAGCAGCTTCTCGCCGAAGGGGTCGCCGACCTGCACGGTCGGGCGCTTCTCCTCGATCGATTCGTCGAATTCGGCCGACGCCATGGTGGCGCCGCCGACACCGTCGCGGCCGGTCTTGGAGCCGAGATAGACGACGGGCAAGCCGACGCCTTCCGCCTTCGAATAGAAGATCTTGTCCGCATCGGCGAGGCCGGCAGCGAAGGCGTTGACGAGGATGTTGCCGTTGTAGCGCTCGTGGAAGTTCACCTCGCCGCCGACCGTCGGCACGCCGAAGGAATTGCCGTAGCCGCCGACGCCGGAAACAACGCCGGAAACGAGGTGGCGGGTCTTCGCATGGTCGGGCGAGCCGAAGCGCAGCGCGTTCATCGCCGCGACGGGGCGGGCGCCCATGGTGAAGACGTCGCGCAGGATGCCGCCGACGCCCGTCGCCGCGCCCTGGTAGGGCTCGATGAAGGACGGGTGGTTGTGGCTCTCCATCTTGAAGATGATCGCCTGGCCGTCGTCGATGTCGACCACGCCGGCATTCTCGCCGGGGCCGCAGATGACGCGCGGGCCGGTCGTCGGGAGCGTGCGCAGCCACTTCTTCGAGGACTTGTACGAGCAGTGCTCGTTCCACATCGCCGAGAAGATGCCGAGCTCGGTCAACGTCGGCACGCGGCCGATCAGGTCAAGGATGCGCTGATACTCGTCGGGCTTGAGGCCATGGCTGGCGACGAGTTCGGGCGTGATCGGCGTATCATTCTGGAGCACGGAAAACCTCGGGCGGATGTTTCGACGATGCGATAGAGCGCGGCGTCGCGTGTGTAAATGGCGGGGGCGAATTTGCGGAGGCGGCGGAAGCGGGCAGGGCGCGGTACGGGGCCGCGCCGAGGTTCGCGCGTGATTTGGCGCGTGACTTGAAGCCGATTTCCGCCGAGGCTCGTGGCGGGGAAATCGGGGGAATCCAATGCGGTTCAATCACGTCGCCAACCGTCTCGATACCAAGCATTTCGAGACGATCGTCGATCTGTTCATCCAGCAGCTCGGCTTCGTCGAGCTCCGGCGAACCGAGCGCGTGATCTGGATGCGGCAGCCCGGCGCGAACATCGACCTGCAGTTCTGCCAGAGCGTCGAGACCCGTCGCGACGAGGACAAGCGCCGCTCCCAGGTGTCCTTCCTGAGCGAAACGCCGCGACAGGCGCTCGAGGACCTGGCCGCATGGTTGCACCAGCGTGGCCTCGAGGCGAATGTCGGAGCTTATTCGGACCGGGAGTTTTATCTCGATGTCCCCGAAGCTTTGATCGATTTCGTCATCGAAGCGATGCGCCCCGAGCTGGCCGATTACCCCGTCACGGTCTGAGCGCCGAGGCGGCTCAGGCTGCGAGCAGGCTCTCGAACAGCGGCCGGCCGTCGGTGCCGCCGTTCAGCGGTTCGATCAGGTTTTCCGGATGCGGCATCATGCCGAGGATGTTGCGCTTCTCCGACAGGATGCCGGCGATGTCGTCGACCGAACCGTTCGGATTGCCGACATAGCGGAACGCGATGCGGTCCTCGCCCTGGAGCCGCTTCAGCGTCTCGTCGTCGGTGCGGTAGTTGCCGTCGCCATGGGCTACCGGCGAGCGGATGACCTGGTCCTTGGCGTAGCCGCGGGTGAAGCGGCTGTCGGTCGTCTCGACGCGGAGCTCGACTTCCTTGCAGATGAACTTCAGGCCGGCATTGCGCATCAGCACGCCCGGCAGCAGCCCGGCCTCGCACAGGATCTGGAAGCCGTTGCAGACGCCGAGCACGGCGACGCCGCGTTCCGCCTCGCGGGCGATGGCGGCCATGATCGGCTCGCGCGCGGCGATGGCGCCGGAGCGCAGGTAATCGCCATAGGAGAAGCCGCCGGGGACGACGATCAGGTCGACCTTGGGTAGGTCGTGATCGCCATGCCAGACGGTGGCGGGCCGGTGACCGGTGATCTTTTCGATGGCCGCGACCATGTCGCGTTCGCGATTGGAGCCGGGGAAGACGACGACGGCGGATTTCATCGGTGGTGTCCCTCGTAGCTCAGTCGACGATCTCGACCCGATAATTCTCGATGACCGTATTGGCCAGCAGCTTGGCGGCCATGGCCTCGAGCTCCGTCTTCGCCTTGGCGGCGTCGGTGCCTTCGACCTCGATGTCGAAGACCTTGCCCTGGCGCACGCTGCCGATGCCGGCGAAGCCCAACGCGCCGAGCGCGCCTTCGATGGCCTTGCCCTGGGGATCCAGAACGCCGTTCTTCAGGGTGACGGTGACACGGGCCTTCATCGATAACTCCAGTCGGGATGGATCCAGAAATGCAAACGGCCGCCTCGCGGCGGCCGTTGCCATAAACGATATTTCACTGCACGAGAACAGGCCCGCCGCCCTGCGGTCGCTCCTGCTCTTCGGTCAGGATGCCGAGCCGGCGCGCGACTTCCTGGTAGGCCTCGACGAGGCCGCCCATGTCGCGGCGGAAGCGGTCCTTGTCCAGCTTGTTCTGGGTCTGCACGTCCCAGAGCCGGCACGAATCGGGCGAGATCTCATCGGCGACGACGATCCGCATCATGTCGGCTTCCCAGAGGCGGCCGCACTCGATCTTGAAGTCGACGAGCTGGATGCCGGCGCCGAGGAAGAGACCGGAAAGGAAGTCGTTGACGCGGATGGCGAGCGCCATGATGTCGTCGATTTCCTGCGGCGTCGCCCAGCCGAAGGCCGTGATGTGCTCTTCCGAGACCATCGGGTCGTCGAGCGCGTCGGCCTTGTAGTAGAACTCGATGATCGAGCGCGGCAGAACCGTGCCTTCCTCGAGGCCGAGGCGCTTGGCCAGCGAGCCGGCGGCGACGTTGCGGACGACGACCTCGAGCGGGATGATCTCGACTTCGCGGATCAGCTGCTCGCGCATATTCAACCGACGGATGAAATGCGTCGGAATGCCCATCCGGTTCAGATGCGTGAAAATGTGCTCGGAAATGCGGTTGTTCAACACGCCTTTCCCGTCAACGATTTCATGCTTCTTGTTGTTGAAGGCAGTCGCATCGTCTTTGAAGAACTGGATCAGCGTCCCGGGCTCCGGTCCTTCGAAAAGGATCTTGCCCTTGCCTTCATAGATGCGCCGACGACGGTTCATGGGCACATACCGTGGTTTGAGGAAATCCATACAGCCGGGGTTCCAATGTCAGGGATTCGCCGCGGCGAAGCTTTGCCAACCGACTCTGCGAGGTCGTTTGCGCGGCGTGAACCTACTCGATCACTCGCCAATTCACAATGACGGATAAATGCGACGCTTTGGGCAAACCAAGGCACAATCCAAGCCACGCGCTTCCCTTTCGGTGCTCTGGTGATTTGGGGTGGTGACGGCGATATGCAAGGCCCATATCATGGTACCGCCAACAAGTTGATGAGTGGAGATACTTCCCTATGACGACGTTCGATCAGCGCAAGGACGCCTTTGAGAATCGCTTCGCCCTGGATCAGGCGCTGCAGTTCAAGGCCGTCGCCCGGCGCAACAAGATGCTGGGCCTCTGGGCGGCGGAGCTGCTCGGCAAGACCGGCGCGGACGCCGAGGCCTATTCGTCGGACGTTGTGGCAGCCGATTTCGAGGAAGCCGGCGACCGGGACGTGTTCCGCAAGATCCGCAAGGATTTCGACGAGGCCGGCGTCAAGCAGTCGGACCACGAGATCGAGCGCACGATGGCCGAGCTGCTGTCGGCGGCCGTCGCCCAGATCAAGGCCGAAGGCTAAAGCCCTTCGAGCGAGTACCGGTTCGCGTCCAGAAGACGCGACGAGACTATTACTTGGAGCCCTCATCGTTCCGTGAAGCGATGAGGGTTTCTTCCTGCCCTTCGGAGCTCCGGAAAATGGCGTTACCCTCCCTTGTTTCGGTGCTCCGTTCGCGCGGCACGTGCCTCACCGCGTGGATCGCGACCCCGGAGCCGCTGATCGCCGAATATTCGGCGCGCGCCGGCTTCGACTGCGTGACGCTGGACATGCAGCACGGCCTGCACGATCCCGTCAGCGTCATGCACGGCATCGGCGCCATCGCGCTCGCCGGCGTCCCCGCCATCGTGCGCATCCCGGTCGGCGATTTCGCCATGGCCAGCCGCGCGCTCGACATGGGCGCCAGCGCCATCATCGCGCCGATGATCAATTCCGCCGACGACGCGCGCGCCTTCGCCGCCGCCGCCAAGTACCAGCCGCTCGGCGAGCGCAGCTGGGGCCCGGTGCGCGCCATGCAGCTCGCCGGCGCCTCGGACGGATCCGCCTTCCTGCGTGATACCAACGCCGAGACGGTCACCTTTGCCATGATCGAGACCCGCGCCGCGCTGGCGGCCCTCGACGAGATCCTCGAGGTGCCGGGCATCGACGCCGTCTTCATCGGACCGTCCGACCTCTCGATCGCGCTTTCCGACGGCCAGAACGTCGATCCGATGCGCCCCGACAATCAGGCGGCGGCGGCCGACGTGCTGCGCCGCGCCCGCGAGGCGGGCAAGCTCGTCGGCATCTTCGCCATCACCGGAGGACAGGCCAAGCAGTACCGTGAGCTTGGCTATGATTTCATCGCGCTCGGCACAGATGGCATGTATTTCCGTCTGGGTGCCGCCACGATGCTTGACGAAGCGAGAGCCGAGTAGTTCCGGGCCATTTTACAAGTTGAAGTTCCGGCGTACCTTTTCCCGGCAGTGATTCGGCTGTCTCGGGGAACTTACACATGCAAAAGGCAATTGCAGAGTTTATCGGAACCTTCACGCTCGTCCTGTTCGGTTGCGGCGCGGCCGTCATCGCCGGTCCCTCGATCGCCGGCGCCGGCACGGTCGGCGTTCTCGGCATCGCGTTCTCGTTCGGTCTGGCGATCGTCGCCATGGCCTATGCGATCGGGCCGATCTCCGGCTGTCACGTCAATCCGGCCGTCAGCCTCGGCGCGCTCATTGCCGGCCGCATCAATGTCGGCGATTTCATCACCTACGTGATCGCGCAGGTCGCCGGCGCCATCGTCGGCGCGCTGGTTCTCTTCATCATCATGAAGGGCAAGGCATCCGGCTGGGAGGGCGGCATGGGCACCAATGGCTGGGGCCCCGGCTATCTCGGCGAATACAACCTCACATCGGCGTTCATCTTCGAGGTGGTCGCGACCTTCATCTTCCTGGTCGTCATCCTCGGCGTGACGCACCGGCTTGTGCCGCATCACTTCGCCGGCCTCGCCATCGGCCTGACGCTGGTGATGATCCACATCGTCGGCATCAACGTCACCGGCGTCTCGGTCAACCCGGCCCGCAGCCTCGGCCCGGCGCTGTTCGCCGGCGGCACGGCGCTGTCGCAGCTCTGGCTGTTCATCCTGGCGCCGTTCCTCGGCGCGGCGCTCGCCGGCCTCGTCTATCGCGCCGGCATCCTCTATGGCGGCGCCGATCAGGAAAACGGGACCCCCGCCCGGGCCCGTTCCTGACCCTCGAGCCTTTCATCGTTTCCGGGAAATGATGAAAGGCTCCACGACCTTGTCTTTCAGGGCACGGCGGCGAGCCCCACGCTCGCCGTCATCCCGGGCTTGACCCGGGATCCATTCGGCTGGGTTGGTCGACGCGTGAAACGCCTCAGGCCGCGGCGGCATGGATCCCTGCTTTCGCAGGGATGACGGGCAGGGTGCGGAGTCGGCGGAGCCAGTTTCACCTTAGAAATTCAGAGGTGAAGAGAGGAGCCCTTGTCTTCAGGGCACGGCCGCGAGACCCACGCTCGCCGTCATCCCGGCCTGCGAGCCGGGATCCATTCATCCGGGTTGGTTGACGCGTGAAACGCCTCAGACCGCGGCTGCATGGATCCTCGCCTTCGCGAGGATGACGGGCAGGGTGGGGAGAGGGCGGAGCCTTCCTCAGGGGGCCTTTGCAGAACACCACCTCAACATGCTGAGGAGGCCCGCAGGGCCGTCTCGAAGCACGCACAGAGGTCGTGCCATCGATGAATTGGCCCCGACACCGTGCGTCCTTCGAGGCCCGAGCTGCGCCCGGGCACCTCCGGATGATGGAGATCGAGCGCAGCATGGCTGCCGGACAGCAATGCTGCCTCAGGGAGAGGTGAAGAATCGGGGGGAGCTCCAGGGCAAACGGGATCCGCCTTGGAGCAAACCCGAAGTCTTCAGTTCTTCGACAGTTCCGTCTCGATCGCTTCCACGATTGCCGGATCCTGCGGTTCCGTCTTCGGGGCGAAGCGGGCGGCGACGGCGCCGTCGCGTCCGATCAGGAATTTCTCGAAATTCCAGCTGATGTCCTGGTCGCCGGCCAGTGCGTCGTAGAGCGGATGACGGTCGTCGCCCTTGACCGAGATCTTGGCGAACATCGGGAAATCGACGCCATAGGTCAGGCGGCAGAAATCCTGGATCTCGGCGTTCGAGCCTGGCTCCTGGCCAGCAAAGTTGTTGGCGGGGAAGCCGACGACGGTCAGGCCCTTGTCCTTGTAGGTCCGGTAGAGGGCCTCGAGCCCGTCATATTGCGGCGTCAGCCCGCATTTCGAGGCGACATTGACGACGAGCAGGACACGCCCGGCATAGTCGCCGAGCGAAGCCTGGCTACCGTCGATGCGGTCGACGGGGATGTCATAGAGCGGGGAGGGCATGTTCGGACCTCGGTTGTCGGGGCATGAAACAAAACAGGCGCCCTAGAGATAAGGGCGCCTGCCATAAGCTCAAGCTTCGTCTTGCCGAAGCTTTACGCCTCGCCGAAGACGCGGCGGAAGATCGTGTCGATCTGCTTGGTGTGGTAGCCGAGGTCGAACTTCTCTTCGATCTCTGCGTCCGAGAGCAGCGCCTTGACGTCCGCGTCGGCCTTCAGCTCGGTCAGGAAGTCGGCGCCCTGTTCCCAGACCTTCATGGCGTTGCGCTGGACGAGGCTGTAGGCGTCCTCGCGCGAGGCGCCCTTCTGGGTCAGGGCGAGAAGCACGCGCTGCGAATGGACCAGGCCGCCGAGACGGTCGAGGTTCTTCTGCATGTTCTCCGGATAGACCAGCAGCTTGTCGATGACGCCGGTCAGACGGGCGAGCGCGAAGTCGAGGGTGACCGTCGCGTCCGGGCCGATCATGCGCTCCACGGAGGAGTGAGAGATATCGCGCTCGTGCCAGAGGGCGACGTTCTCCATCGCCGGCAGCGCCATGCCGCGCACCAGCCGGGCGAGGCCGGTCAGGTTCTCGGTCAGGACGGGATTGCGCTTGTGCGGCATCGCCGACGAGCCCTTCTGGCCGGGGGAGAAATACTCCTCCGCCTCGAGCACTTCGGTGCGCTGCAGATGGCGGATTTCGGTGGCGAGACGCTCGATCGACGAGGCGACGACGCCGAGCGTCGCGAAATACATCGCATGGCGATCGCGCGGGATGACCTGCGTCGAGACCGGCTCCGGCACCAGGCCGAGCTTCTCCGCGACATGCTCCTCGACGCGGGGATCGATGTTGGCGAAGGAGCCGACGGCGCCGGAGATGGCGCAGGTGGCGACTTCGGCGCGGGCGGCGACCAGGCGGGCGCGGCAGCGGTCGAACTCGGCATAGGCCTGGGCCATCTTCATGCCGAAGGTGATCGGCTCGGCGTGAATGCCGTGGCTACGGCCGATGGTGACGGTGTCCT
Organism: Kaistia sp. SLG-1; assembly: GCF_059699055.1. NCBI lineage: Bacteria > Pseudomonadati > Pseudomonadota > Alphaproteobacteria > Hyphomicrobiales > Kaistiaceae > Kaistia > Kaistia sp. SLG-1. Next base: position 3,599,848 of record NZ_AP048544.1, on the reverse strand, counting down.
TGTGCTCGAAGGCGCGGCGCTTGAGCGCGGCGAGCAGCTTGTCGACATCGGCGATCAGCAGGTCGGCGGCGCGCACCAGCTGGATGTTGAAGCAGGTGTCGAGCACGTCGGACGAGGTCATGCCCTGGTGCACGAAGCGCGCATCCTCGCCGACGATCTCGGCGAGATGCGTCAGGAAGGCGATGACGTCGTGCTTGGTGACCCGCTCGATCTCGTCGATGCGGTCGATGTCGAAGGTGGCGGCGCCGCCCTTGGCCCAGACGGTCTCGGCCGCCGACTTCGGCACGGTGCCGATTTCGGCGAGCGCGTCGAGCGCATGCGCCTCGATTTCGAACCAGATGCGGAACTTGGTCTCCGGCGACCAGATCGCCGTCATTTCGGGGCGCGAGTAGCGCGGGATCATTGGCGGGCCCTCTCAGTTTTCGCCCCGGGGTCTAACAGAGCGAGAGGGCCCGAACAACCCGATCGCCTGCCTATTGAAGCGGCGGCGGAGGCGGAGGCGGCAGCGGCTCGTCGGGCGGCAGCACGGGCGGGCAGTCGGTCCGCGTCTGGACCGTCGTGCCGGCGTCGTTCTCGGTGCGCAGCGTGGTCTTCGCGCATCCCGGCGGCGGAGGCGCCGGCGGGGGCGGCGCCTCGACGACGGGCGGCGGAACCTCGGCGTCCTGGGTCAGGACGAGATCTTCGGCGATGGCCGGCGTCGCAAAGAGGAGAAAGAGCGCGGAAGCGCCGAGGATCGTACCGAGCGCCACCATCCGGGGGTGGCGGCGCGGTTCGTCTTTCAGGTGTCGGGACTGCGACATGAAGCGGTCCTCCTCACAGAGCCCCGCCACCCCAACGGCCGATCCGCGCGAGCGTTCCCGCCCCGGTTCAGGCGGGGAGCTTCGCCGTCACGGCGAGATAGCCACCGTCCGGGCCCTCGAAGCCGCGCGTCAGCACCTGCAGCAGCACGACGAGCGTCGCCGGCTGGCCGAAGGGCTGGTGGATCACGACATCGTGGATGCGATAATCCAGCACCGTGCCGCGGCTCGGCGGCAGCGCCTTGTCCTCATGCAGGACCGTCGTTCCGTCCTCGGTCTTCAGCACCAGGCGGAAGCCTTGGGTCTTGTAGGCGGGATCGTCGTTGCCCGGGGCGGCGAGCGGGATTGTCTCCAGCTCGAGCGTCAGATCCGGGCCGGGCAGTTGCTGTACCGGATGGCGCTTGAACACGACCTTGTAGGGATCGGGGCCAATTTCGGTGATCGGGTTGGAGGCGAGGAGCCGGCCGGGGTCAACGATCGTCTTCAGATGCGGCGCGGCCTTCTCGGCGGCCTGCTGCCGCGCGGCGGCGATGCCCTTCTCCTCGTCGTCGAGGCGGACGCGGATCGGCGTGCCATCGACCCAGCTATCCCGGGACGTGTCGATGACGAAGATGTTGGCATAGGGGAAGCCCGACCCGTCCTGGACGCCGAACTCCTCGAAGGCGAAGCGGTCGCCATCAGCGGAGAAGCCGAGCAGGGTCCGCTCCGCGAAATCGCCGGCCTGGGCGGGCGCCGACAGGAACGGCGCGGCGGAAATCAGGAGGGCGAGGGCAAGGCTGCGCATGGACGGGTCTTCCCTTGGTTTCTGGCGGATCAGGCGCGCGTCGAAGAGCGGATGGCGGCGATGTTCGCGGCATAGGCGGCGGGGCCGCCCTTGAACACGGAGGAGCCGGCGACCAGCACGTCGGCGCCGGCGCGCACCAGCGCCGGGGCGGTCGCGGGCGTCACGCCTCCGTCGACCTCGATATGGACCGGACGGTCGCCGAGCATCGCGCGGACGCGCGCGACCTTGTCGACGGCTTCCGGGATGAAGCTCTGGCCGCCGAAGCCCGGATTGACGCTCATGACCAGTACGAGATCGACCATGTCGAGCACATAGGCGATGGCGCTTTCGGGCGTCGACGGGTTCAGCGCCACGCCGGCCTTCTTGCCGAGATTGCGGATCGTCTGCAGCGAGCGGTGCAGATGCGGGCCGGCCTCGGCATGGACGGTTATCAGGTCGGCGCCGGCCTCCGCGAACTCGGCCAGATAGGGATCGGCCGGCGTGATCATCAGGTGCACGTCGAACACCGCCTTGGTCAGCGGCCGGAGCGCGCGCACGACCGGCGGGCCGAAGGTGATGTTCGGCACGAAGTGGCCGTCCATGATGTCGAGATGGATCCAGTCGGCGCCGGCGGCCTCGACCGCAGCCACCTCTTCGCCAAGACGGGAAAAGTCCGATGCGAGGATGGAGGGCGAGATCAGCAGGGGCGCGGCCATGATATTGCTTTCAGCTACGGGGACCCTGGTTCGGGTCCGGGTCACGGATAATCCGGCCGTATCACGGTAGGGGGAACGGGGCAATTGCCCGCCCGGCGCGAGACGGGCAAACTCCCCCCAACGAGAGGAAGGAACAGAGCGATTCCCGGCAATGGCGAGATGGAGCGGTTCGACACGATCGTGCTGGGGGCCGGCATCGTCGGCGTCTCGACCGCGCTCAACCTGCAGAAGCGCAATCGCACCGTCGCCCTGATCGACAAGCGCGATCCCGGCGAGGCGACCTCCTATGGCAATGCCGGCGTCATCGAGCGCGAGGGCTTCTACCCGATCGTTTTCCCGCGCAAGATCAGCGCCTTGTGGAAATATGGCCGCAACCAGGAAACGGAGCTGCATTACAATCCGCGCTTCCTGCCGAAGATCGCGCCCTGGCTGATGCGGCTCCGCGCCGGCACGTCGCCGCGCGCGATCGAGTATCACGCCGAGGCGATGAACCCGCTGCTCTCGCATGCCGCCAGCGAGCACGGGGTGATCGCCGGCAAGGGCCGGGCGGTCGAGTTCTTCCGCGGCACCGGCTGGATCAAGGGCTATCGCAGCATCGCCGGCTTCGAGGCGGACACCAAGGCGCATATGGCGCTCGCCGAGCGCTTCGGCGTCCGCTACGAGATCCTCGACGGCCACGAGATCACCGATCTGGAGCCGGACCTCGCGCCCGTCTTCGCGCGCGGCGTGTTCTGGCCGGACACGGTGTCCGTCTCGAGCCCCGGCGGCGTCACCAAGGCCTATGCGCGGCTGTTCGAGGCGATGGGCGGCACGATCTCGCAGGGCGACGCGCTAACGCTCCGGCGCGAGAACGACCTCTGGGTGGTCGATATCGACGGCCGGCAGGCCACCGCGCCCGACGTCGTCGCGGCGCTCGGCCCCTGGGCGATGGATCTCCTGAAGCCGCTCGGCTATCGCTATCCGCTCGCCGTCAAGCGCGGCTACCACGTCCATTTCAAGCCGCGCGGCGACGCCGTGCTGGAGCGGCCGGTGGTCGACGTCGCGCATGGCTATGTGCTGACGCCGATGCGGCAGGGCTACCGCATCACCTCCGGCATCGAGTTCGACGCGCGCGACGCGCCGCCGACGCCGGTGCAGATCGGCCGCATCCTGCCGCAGGTGAAGGCGCTGTTCCCGCTCGGCGACCAGATCGAAGCGGAGCCCTGGATGGGCGCGCGCCCCTGCCTGCCGGATTCGCTGCCGATCATCGGCCCGGCGCCGCGCCATCCCGGCCTCTGGCTCAATTTCGGCCACGGCCATCTCGGCTTCACCCTCGGCCCGGCGACGGGGCGGCTGGTGGCCGAACTGATCACCCGCGAGATGCCCTTCGTCGACCCGGCCCCGTTCAGCCCGCTGCGGTTCCGGTAGGCGCGGACTTTTACTTCTCCGCGCGCTCGTCATCCCTGCGGAGGCAGGGATCCATCCAGCCGCGCTGAAGGGAGTTTCGCGTGGGTGGCAACCCGGCTGAATGGATCCCGGGTCTCCGCCCGGGATGACGGAGGAAATTGTTGGTGCCACGAACCCGCGGCAAAGGCTTCTCCTTCACCTCTCCCTGAGGGAGAGGTCGGAGCGAAGCTCCGGGTGAGGGTTTAGGGAACCTTCCAGATGAAGCGCCCGGTTGGTCGAGACAGATCTGATCCGCCGTAAACCCTCACCCGCCGCACTGCGTGCGTCGACCTCTCCCTCAGGGAGAGGTGAAGGGCAGCCTCGTCCTGCCGGGTCCTGCTCCTGACTGACGGTCTGGAGGCCTTTAATCCCTCGCGTCCGGGGTGAGCACCCCGTCCTGCCAGCGGAAGATGGAAAAGCCCTGGATGTCGGCGTCGCCCTTGGCGTCGAAGCCGACGGGGCCGAGGACGGTCGGCGTCGTGGTGGCGGAGATCGTCGTGGCGACGTCGGCGCCCTTGCCGGAGCCGCTGGCGCGGCGGGCGGCGGCCCAGAGCTGGACGGCGGCATAGGCCGGCAGCACGAAGCCCTGCGGCTCGACGCCGGCGGTGCGCAGCGCGTCGTCGACGGCGTCGGCCGCGCCACCGCGCCGCCAGTCGGTGAAGAAGGTCAAAAGCGTGCCGTTGGCGAGATCGCCGGCCGAGGTCTTGAACTCGCCGGATGCCAGCGCGTCGCCGCCGACGATGACGGCGTCCGATCCCTTGGCCCGGAGCGCCTTCAGGATCAGGGCGGTGTCGCCCTGATCGCCGCCGACGAAGACGACGTCGATGGCATCGGCGATCAGCCGGTCGGCGAGGGCGGAATATTCCTTGGCGCCGGGATCGAAGCTGTCGGCGCGGGCCTCGCGCTTGCCGGCCTCGTTCATCGCCCGCTTGGTCGCCTCGGCGAGCGGCTTGCCATAGGGCGAGCCGTCATTGAGCACGGCGATGCGCGCGTTGCCGAAGCGCTCGGCGAGGAAGGCGCCGGCCGCCGCGCCCTGCGCGTCGTCGCGAGCCGCCAGGCGGAAGAGCGTCGGGCCGGGGCGATGGTCGGTGAAGCGGTCGGCGGTGACGGCCGGCGTGATCGCCACCAGCGCGTTGTCGACATAGACGGGAGCTGCCGCCAGCGCCGCCTCGGCGCAGACATGGCCGACGACCAGCGCGTCGCCGCGGCCGACGGCGCGATTGGCGGCGGCGAGCGCGTTGTCCGCCTTGCAGGCATCGTCCTCGATATCGACGACGATGCGCTCGCCCTGGATGCCGCCGGTGGCGTTGAGGGCGTCGACCGCCATCTCGACGCCGGAGCGGATCTGCTTGCCGAGCGCCTGATAGGGGCCGCTCATCGGGCCGACCGCCATGACGCGGATATCGGCGCGGGCCGGGCCGGCGAGGGCGGTGAGGCCAAGCGCGGAAAAAGCCAGCAAGCGGGCGAGCGACAGGGAGAGGCGGGTCAAGGAAGCGCTGAGCGGCATGGATCGTCCTTCAGGAGGCATTGGCGCGATCATGCCCGGCGGGGGGCAAAAAGAAAACGCCCGCGTCTCGGAGAGGCGCGGGCGTCTGTCTCAGGCAGCCGATGGATCAGAGCTGCTTGTAGTCGAGCTTGCCGTCGGCGTCCTTGACCCAGGAGTAGACGACATAGTCGGCGGTGGTGCGGTCACCCTTCTTGTCGAAGGAGAGCGGGCCGAGAACCGTCTTCCACGGGCCGCCCGTCCGGACGACTTCCGCGACCTTCTGCGGGTCGGTCGTGCCGGCCTTCTCGATTGCCTGGGCGATGACCTGGACGCTGGCATAGGAGTAGAGCGTGTAGGCTTCCGGCTCGAAGCCCGAGGCGCGGAAGCGTTCCACCACTTCCTTGGCGTCGGGGTTCAGGCGCGGATCGGGACCGAAGGTCATCAGCGTGCCGTCGGCGGCCGGGCCGGCGATCGCCGCGAATTCGCGGTCGGTGATGCCGTCGCCGGAGAACAGCACGGCCTTGAGGCCCTGCTCGGCCGCCTGGCGGACGATCAAACCGGCTTCCTGGTGCAGGCCGCCATAGTAGATGACCTCGACGCCGGCCGACTTCATCTTGGAGATCAAGGCCGAGAAGTCCTTGTCGCCGACATTGATGCCTTCATAGATGACTTCGGTGACGCCGCCGGCGTTGGCGGCCTTCTTGGTTTCGTCGGCAAGGCCCTGACCATAGGGGGTCTTGTCGTGGATGATGGCGATCTTCTTGTCCTTCAGGTGGTCGACGATGTACTTGCCGGCGACCGCGCCCTGCTGGTCGTCACGACCGCAGGTACGGAAGGTGTTCCAGAGATCGCGCTCGGTATATTTCGGGTTGGTCGAGGCCGGCGAGATCTGGAAGATGCCGTTCTCGGCATAGACTTCCGAGGCCGGGATCGAGACGCCGGAGTTGAAGTGGCCGACGACATAGGTCACGCCGTCGCCGACGAACTTGTTGGCGACCGAGACGCCCTGCTTCGGATCGGAGACGTCGTCGCCGAGGGAGAGGACGAACTTGTTGCCGTTGACGCCGCCGGCGGCGTTGATGTCGGCGATCGCCTGCTCCGTGCCCTTCTGGATCTGGGCGCCGAAGGCGGCGTTGGGACCGGTCAGCGGGCCCGCGGCGGCGATCTTGATGTCGTCCGCGTGGGCCATGCCGGCAAGCGTCAGGCCGGCGGCGAGCGCAAGACCGGAAATAATCGACTTCTTCATTCGTAAGTCTCCCGTTCGTACTGGAAGGTGGGCCTTTGGCCCATTTATGCGGATTTGAGCCCCGTTCTGATCGCTTATCTTGCCGATTTCCTAGAGGCTGTCATCCGGATTCTGATTTCAATACTCGAACAGTTACGAAACATCGCTCCGGGCGTGCGTCTCCTTCATAAGGGTCGCCATGCAAACGGTCCTGACTTTGCGTAAAGCCAGTAGTATTGCGACACCATCTGGTTGGTCCGGGTGTAGCGATAGGCGATCGAGCCGACGGCGAGCACGAAGATCGCGTCGACGATCCAGTAGTGCAGCGAAAGCAGCGTCGCCTCGAACAGCGAGAAGTGGATGAAGCGCACCCCGAAGGACAGCACCAGCAGGTAGAAGAGGAGCATCGGATAGGGGCGCCAGGTCAGCGCGCAGGCCCGCCCCGTCATCCAGGCGCCCGCGCCGCCCATGATCACGGTCACCAGCAGGAAGGTGCCGAACGAGGCTTCTTCATAGAGGATGCCGGACATCAGCAAGGCCTCGCTTTCGGGAGTAAGGGAGGAGCGGAGGTCAATGCGCGCCTCCTTCCAGATAGGCGGCGCGGATCTCCGGCTTCTGCAGCAGTTCCCGGCCGGTTCCCGTCATGGTGACGAGGCCGTTCACCAGCACATAGCCGCGATGCGCCAGCTTCAGCGCGTGATAGGCGTTCTGCTCGACCAGGAAGACGGTGAGGCCCTCGGTGCGGTTCAATTCGCCGATGACGTCGAAGATCTGCTTGACGATCAGCGGCGCGAGGCCGAGCGAGGGCTCGTCGAGCATCAGGAGCTTCGGCCGCGCCATCAGCGCGCGGGCGATCGCCAGCATCTGCTGCTCGCCGCCGGAAAGCGTGCCGCCGCGCTGGGCGATGCGTTCCTTCAGGCGCGGGAACAGCGTGAACATCCGCTCCACGTCCTCGTCGAAATGGGCGAGGTTGTCGAGCGCCGCGCCCATCTGCAGATTTTCGAGCACCGTCATGCGCGGGAAGATGCGCCGGCCTTCCGGTGATTGCGCGATGCGCAGCCGGGCGATCTCGTGCGTCGGCATGTTGGTGATGTCGCGGCCCTCGAACAGGACCTTGCCCTCACGGGCGCGGGGATTGCCGCAGATGGTCATCATCAGCGTCGACTTGCCGGCGCCATTGGCGCCGATCAGGGTGACGATCTCGCCCTGGTGGACGTCGACGTCGACCCCCTTCAGAGCGATGATCTTGCCGTAATAGGTCTTGGCGCCCTGCACGGAGAGCAGCGGCGCGCCATTGGCGTCGCTCATGTCGCCGCTCCTTCGATGATCTGGTCCAGCTTCTCCTCGACGACCTCGATCTCGCGATCGTCGACGCCGAGATAGGCTGCGATGACGCGCGGATCGTTGCGCACCTCCGACGGCGTGCCGTCGGCGATCTTGGTGCCGTATTCGAGGACGATGACGTGATCGGAGATCTCCATCACCACCGACATGTCGTGCTCGATCAGGAGGAGCGAGGTCTTCTCGGTTTCGCGGATGCCGAGGAGCAGGGCGTTGAGCTCGGCGGATTCGCGCGGGTTGAGGCCGGCGGCAGGCTCGTCGAGGCAGAGCAGCTCCGGCTCGATGCACATGGCGCGGGCAATCTCGAGCCGGCGCTGCGCGCCATAGGGCAGGTCGCCGGCCGGGTCGTCGGCGCGGGAAGTAAGCCCGGTCTTGTCGAGCCAGTATTTCGCCCGCTCGATCGCCCGTTTCTCGGCCCGGCGGTAGCCCGGCAATCCGAGCACGCCGAGGATGGTCATGCCGGAGGCCATCATCAGCGTGTTGTGCTGGGCGACCAGCAGGTTTTCCAGGAGCGTCATGCCGGAGAACAGGCGGATGTTCTGGAACGTCCGCGCCACCCGCGCCTTGGCGGAGATCCGGAAGTCCGGCATCCGCTCGAGCAGGAAGGTGGCGCCATCCGCGTGTTCCAGCCGGAGCATGCCCTGCGTCGGCTTGTAGAAGCCGGTGATGCAGTTGAACACCGTCGTCTTGCCGGCGCCGTTCGGGCCGATCAGGGCGGTGATGTCGCCGCGGCCGACGCTGAAGGAGAGGTCGTTGACCGCGACCAGCCCGCCGAAGCGCATGAACACATGCTCGACGGTGAGGACGGGGTTCGCCTCCCAGGGCGGGGCGTCCGTGGGCACTGTCTGAAGGGGAGCCGCCATCAGCCGTGACCCTCCTTCACCAGCGTGCCGGAAATGACCTTCTTCTCGGTCAGGAAGATCGTCGGCTCGCGCGCCGAGACGAAGCCGCGCGGCTTCCAGATCATGACCCCGACCATGGCGAGCCCGAACAGCAGCATGCGGAACTGGTTGGGATCGAAATTGTCGCCGAAGATGACCTTGAGAAAGTCGAGCTCGCGCAGCAGTTCGGTGCCACCGATCATGGCGACGGCCGCCAACGCCACGCCGACCATCGAACCCATGCCGCCGAGCACGACGATCGCCACGATGATCGCCGATTCCATGAAGGTGAAGGATTCGGGGCTGACGAAGCCCTGGCGCGCGGCGAAGAAGGATCCGGCGAAGCCGGCGAACATGGCGCCCAGCGCGAAGGCGGTGAGCTTGGTGTTGGTGGTGTTGATGCCGAGCGAGCGGCAGGCGATCTCGTCCTCGCGCAGCGCCTCCCAGGCGCGGCCGACCGGCAGCTTGCGCAGCCGGATCGTCACGAAGGCGGTCAGGAGCGCCAGCAGCAGGATCAGGTAGTAGAGGAAGATCTTGTAATAGGCCGACGAGATCGGCAGGTCGAACAGCTTGGCGAAGCCGTCGGGCGAGGCGTCGAACTTGATGCCGAACAGCGTCACCTTCGGGATCGAGCTGATGCCGGCCGAGCCGTTGGTGAGCTCGCGGAAATTGATCAGCACCAGCCTAATGATCTCGCCGAAGGCGAGCGTGACGATCGCGAGATAGTCGCCCCGGAGCCGCAGCACCGGGAAGCCGAGCATGATGCCCCAGAGGGCGGCGAAGATGCCGGCCATCGGCAGCAGGATCCAGAACGACAGGCCGAAATGGCTGGAGAGCAGCGCGTAGGAATAGGCGCCGACGGCATAGAAGGCGACGTAGCCGAGATCGAGCAGGCCGGCGAGGCCGACGACGATGTTCAGCCCCCAGCCCAGCATCACGTAGATCAGGATCTGGATGCCGAAATTGTCGACCCATTTCAGCGAGCCCTGGAAGCCGAGCGCGCTCACGATCAGGGCCGGATAGAGGAACAGGAAGACGATCGACGCCGGCGCGAACCAGCGCGAGAAGGCCTGCCGAAGCGTCGAGGGCCCCGTGTCCGGCTGGGCCGAGACGCGCTGCTTGCGGGCCGACATCGCCGGCCAGACCAGGGTCAGGAGCAGGAAGCGGCCGATGACGATCGTCGCGACGATGGCGGCGACCAGCCCCCACCGTTGCTGGATCGCCAGCTCGTTGCGAATGTTCTGCTCGGTCCGGAGGCCGACCAGCGGCCCGAACAGGGCGAGCGCCACGAGGCCGCTCAACAGGGCGTCCTTCACGGCCGCGGCGATATCCGGGCCATGTTTGTTTACCGTCGCTTCGGGTGCCATGGTCACACCTTCTCGACTTCAGGTCGTCCGAGGAGTCCCTGCGGCATGAAGATGAGCACGATCGCGAGGATCGAGAACGCGGCCACGTCCTTGTAGTCGATCGAGAAATAGCCCGACCAGAACGTCTCGATCAGGCCGATCAGGAGGCCGCCGATCACGGCGCCCGGCAGCGAGCCGATGCCGCCGAGAACCGCCGCCGTGAACGCCTTCACGCCGGGCACGAACCCGTCGGAGAAGTTCACCACGCCGTAATAGGAGAGGTAGAGCGTGCCGGCCACGGCGGCGAGTGCGGCGCCCATGACGAAGGTCAGCGAGATGGTGCGGTCGACGTTGACGCCGAGCAGCGCCGCCATCTTGCGGTCCTGCTCGCAGGCGCGCTGGGCGCGGCCGAGCGGCGTCTTCTGCACGATGTACCAGAACGCAGCCAGCAGCACGGCCGTGACGACCCAGATCATGATCTGCTTGTAGGAGAGGGTGACGGCGAAATTGTTCGAGTTCATCACCTCGATGCCGCCGCTGAAGATCGGCGGGATCGGCTTGTTGCGCGGGCCCTGCGCGACCTGCACGAAATTCGAAAGCACGATCGACATGCCGATGGCCGAAATCAGCGGCGCCAGGCGGAACGAGCCGCGCAGCGGCCGATAGGCGACCCGCTCGATGGCCCAGCTCAGCAGGCTCGTCAGCACCATCGCGATCACCAGAACGATGACGAGCGCGAGTATCATCGACGTCATGCCGAATACTGTCGTCAGAACCAGGAGAAATATCAGGGCTATGAAGGCGGACGTCATGAAGACATCGCCGTGCGAGAAGTTGACCATGCCGATGATGCCGAACACCATCGTGTATCCGATTGCAATCAGACCATAGATCGACCCTAGCGTGATCCCGTTGATCAGCTGTTGTAGGAATACTTCCATCTGTTGGATCCCCGCATGAAGCTCATTTTTGTTGCTTCTTGAATGCACTGTTCCCGCAAGGAGCCTGTCACCGAATTTTTCGCTTGGCAACTGGAAACGAACAAAACAAAAGCTGCACGAAAAACAGGCGATTCCGTAAGGTAATATAATAAGTCTACCTGATTTAATTGTAGGCATATTTTTAGCGGCCTGCCCAAGAGGGTGGCTTGTCGACGCCGATGCGACCCGATACGACCACACGAGACGCCGCGGGGAAGTGTGGGATAAGAGGAAGCATGGATACGCTCACGGATCTGGTCGATCCGGCTATGTACCGCGAAGCGATGAGCCGCCTCGTCGCTCCCGTTCACGTGGTCACGACGTCAGGCGAGGGCGGCGCGTGCGGCCTGACCGCCTCGGCGGTCACCTCGGTTTCCGACAGCCCGCCGATCGTGCTCGTCTGCGTCAACCGCAAGAGCCTGACCAACGCCGCCTTCAAGCGAAACGGCATCTTCTGCGTCAACACGCTGGAGGGAAACCAGCAGGATCTGGCCCAGGCCTTCGCCGGCCGGACCGGACTCACCATGCCGCAGCGTTTCGCGCTCGGCGCCTGGGTAACGCTCTCAACCGGCGCGCCGGTGCTGGAGTCGGCCCGCGCCAGCTTCGACTGCCGCCTGACCGAAGTGGTCGAGCAGGGCTCGCACTCGGTGCTGTTCGGCCTCGTCGAGGCGGTCCGGGTCGGCTCGCACGACCAGGCGCTGGTTTATCTCGACCGGGCGTACCGCCGGGTCTGAGGCGGGCGCTCAGTGTCTGGCCCGTAATCCAACAGGCGAGTTCGATTTCCCCGCTCGATCCGCGTTGCCCCTTACCTCTCCCTGAGGGAGAGGTCGGAGCGAAGCTCCGGGTGAGGGTTTAGGGAACTATCCGGTGAGGCCGTAAACTCTCACCCGCCGCACTTCGTGCGTCGACCTCTCCCTCAGGGAGAGGTGAAGGAAGGGTGTTTCAAACCCCGCTCGATGGGGCAGGAAGGAGGCCCATCGCCTCCCTTCAATCATGCATTATGGGCCAGACCCTCAGGGCGTCGGCGCGTTGGCCGGCGCGGGCGCGAGCAGCGCCGGCGCCGGGGCGGGTTTCGTTTCGTCGGCGCGCGGATCGAGCGCGATCGTCTCCGGCGTGGCGTTCTTCAGCGGCGGCACCGGCTGGAAGGCGTCGCGCGGCACGTCGCGGGGCGCCGGCCGCCGCGACATGCGATAGGCCGTGTAGGCGATCAGCACGACGTGGACTACCGAGAAGAAGGTGAAGAGGCCGGCCGGGCCGAGATATTCCATGCCGAGCGCGCCGATGATCGGCCCGATCATCGTGCCGAAGCCCGACATCAAGAGCAGGCCGCTCGCCACCTTCACGAAGTCGTCCGGGGCGGTGTAGTCGTTGGCGTGGGCGACGGTGAGGCCGTACATCGGATAGATCATGCCGCCGAACAGCGCGATCATGGCGATGATCACACCGGGCTCGGTCGGCCTGACGAAGGCGATGGCGAGGCTCATGACGATGGCGGCGGCGGCGACGCCGATCAGCACGTAGCGCCGGTCGACCTTGTCGGAGAGCTTGCCGAGCGGCACCTGGGTGACGGCGCCGCCGAGCACGGCCGCGCTCATGAAGAAGGCGATGACGGCGGTCGGCAGGCCGATCTTCTGGCCGTAGACGGCGCCGAGCGTGCCGAAGGCGCCGTTGACGAGGCCGATCAGGAAGCAGCCGACGGCCGAGACCGGCGAATTGCGGAACAGGCTGCGCAGGTCGATCTTGGTCGTCTTCAGCGGGCGCGGCGTCTGCGCCGTCGACAAGGCCGACGGCAGGATCGCCAGGCAGTAGAAGATCGCGCCGAGCACGAAGAAGAAGAAGCCCTCGGCCGGCGCCGTCGCCAGGAGCAGCTGGCCCGCCGTCGACGCGGCGAAATTCACCATCTGGTAGACCGAGAAGATCGTGCCGCGATTTTCCCGCGTGCAGCGCTCGTTCAGCCAGCTCTCGACGATCATCTGGGCGCCGGCGAAGCAGAAGCCGGAGAAGGCGCGCAGCCCGATCCACGCCCAGGGCGAGATGATTAGCAGGTTGAGCAGGATGACGACGCCGGCGATCGACGCCATGACGCCATAGGCGCGGACATGGCCGACCCGGCGCACGATGCGCGGCACGACCAGGCAGCCGAGCACGAAGCCGACGGCCCAGCCGGTGCCGATCAGGCCCAGTTCCGTCGTCGTGAATCCCTCGATCGCTCCGCGGATGGGAAGAAGCAGGCCGTGAATGCCGCCTGCGACGAGCAGGAGTGCCGACCCGATGAGGAGTGCGGCGACGGGGATGAGCTGCGATGCCATTTTGACCGGAGACGCCGAAGATGCGGCAGAATTTGAATCGATTGTGGTGGTTCGACCTTGTCGACCGCCGACATGTCCAAATCATGGCACTTTAGGGTGAATATTAAGTTTACAGCATGAAATACGACGTGATTATCAGGTCTTCGTCAAATGCCGCCGCCAAGAGCGACCTTGAGCGACAGAAGATCGCGCCAGACCAGACGTTTTTGTATCGGCTGTAACAGAAGGTGTGACGGGTGCAGCGTCGCCATCGCCTGGATCTGCCGGTTGCCGGTGTCGTAGGTGCGCCACTGGCCGCGCAGCCGCAGAATTCCTTCCGAAGTCTGCAGCAATTCCTTCGCCGCCGTAGCACCGAGGAAAACCAGGAAATCGGGATCGACGAGCGCGATCCGCCGCTCGATGAAGGGGCGGCAGACGGCGGCCTCCTGCGGGGTCAGGGCACGGTTGCCCGGCGGCCGCCAGGGCACGATCGGCGCCACATAGACGTCGCCGCGGGCGAGGCCGATGGCGGCGAGCATGCGGTCGAGCAGGGTGCCGGCGGGGCCGGCAAATACCTCGCCCTGCAGGTCCTCGTCGCGGCCCGGCGGATCGCCGATCAGCATGACGCGCGCGTTCGGATTGCCCTCGGCGGTGACCAGCGACTTCGCCGTCATCTTCAGGGCGCAACCCTCGAAGCGGCCGAGGATGTCGTCGAGCTCGGCGAGCGTGTTCGCGCTCATCGCCGCTTCGCGGGCGGCAAACGCGTCCGCCTCCGGCGAGGCGGCGGTGGCGATCATCGGCTGTGGCCGGGGCGCCGGCTCGGCGACCGGCAGCGGCAGGTCGCGGCCGACCGGCTGCGGCGGCTCCTCGGCGGCGCGCGGCACCAGCCGGTTGACAGGCTCCTCCTCGATCGCCACGTCGACCTCGTTGGCGACGTACCAATCCAGCAGCGCGGCGAGCGCTTCGGGGGAGGGAGGATGAAACTCTCGGGCCATCATGCCGTTCTTGAGTAGGCGCAACCGGCACCTATGTCGACCCTGTGGGGCCAGCTCACAATAGCATAATTCAGGGAGATGCCGCCGTGACCGGACGTCTGTTGGCCGCTGTCCTCATCCTGGCTCCTTCGATGACGCTCGCGGCTCAGCCGCGCATGGGGACGGCGGCGTTCGGGGATTGGCGCGCCGACCGGCCCGGCGTGCAGCGGCTGATCCGTCCCGGCGACCTGCCGGCGCCCTACGCGACGGATTCGGTCGCCACCCAGCCCGATGTTGTCGCCCGGCCGAAGAACCGGTTGCCGCGCGTTCCGGCCGGCTTCGTGGCGGAACTGGTGGCGGAGGGGCTGAAGATCCCGCGCGTCCTGCGAACCGCGCCGAATGGCGACATCTTCCTCGCCGAAAGCGGCGCCGGGCAGATTCGGGTGCTGCCGGCCGGTGGCGGGGATCCCGCCATCTTCGCCAAAGGCCTGAGCCGCCCCTATGGCATCGCTTTCTATCCACCCGGTTCGGATCCGCAATTCGTCTATGTCGCGGAGACGAACCGCGTCGTCCGCTTCCCCTATTCGTCCGGCGACCAGAAGGCGGGCGGCAAGGCCGAAATCATCGTCGACGGCCTGCCGAATGGCGGTCCGCACTGGACGCGCGACATCGCCTTCTCTGCCGATGGCAAGAAGCTGTTCATCTCGGTCGGCTCGGCGTCGAACGCCGGCGATGGGATGGGGGAGAAAAGCCAGGCGGCGATCGCCGACTGGGAGGGCCAGCATGGGCTCGGCGCGGCCTGGGGCCCGGAGGCGGGGCGGGCCGCCGTGCTCACGGCCGATCCCCACGGCGGCGGACTGCGAACCTTCGCGGCCGGGATTCGCAATTGCTCCGGCCTGGCGATCGAGCCGTCGAGCGGGGCGCTCTGGTGCGCCACCAACGAGCGGGACGGCCTCGGCGACAATCTGCCGCCCGACTATGCGACGAGTGTGCGGGAGGGCGCTTTCTATGGTTGGCCCTGGTTCTATATCGGCGCCAATCCGGATCCGCGCCATGACGGCGCCCGTGCCGAGCTGAAGGATCGGGTCACCGTTCCGGATGTGCTGATCCAGCCCCATTCGGCGCCACTCGGCATGACCTTCTACGAAGGCGAAGCCTTTCCGGCCGACTATCGAGGCGACGGCTTCGTGGCGCTGCATGGCTCCTGGAACCGCGGCAAGCCTACGGGATACAAGGTAGTGCGCCTGCTCATGAAGGACGGCAAGCCGACGGGAGCCTATGAAGACTTCATGACCGGCTTCGTTCTCTCCGACAAGACGTTGTGGGGGCGCCCGGTCGGCGTCACCACCGGCAAGGACGGCGCGCTCTACGTCTCCGAAGACGCCAACGGAACGATTTGGCGGGTTCGGAAGGCGAATTAATTCTGTAATACCGACCATCGCCGCCCCGATGCATCATGTTATGCGAAGGGCTCATCAAGTCCTTCGCAGATCTATATTTTCGGCATTGCCTGTCCTTTGTTGCTCTTCTAAACAGGGCCGACATTCGGAACCGGACAGGCAGTATGACACTCTCGGCAGAGCTTCCCGAACGCGAGGCGATGGAATTCGACGTTGTGATCGTGGGGGCAGGCCCCGCCGGTCTGGCAGCGGCGATCCGTCTCAAACAGCGCGATCCGGACATCTCCGTCGTGGTGGTGGAGAAGGGCTCGGAAGTCGGCGCGCATATCCTCTCCGGCGCGGTCCTCGATCCGATCGCCCTCGACAAGCTGCTGCCGGAATGGCGGCAGGAGGCGGATACTCCGCTGAAGACGCCGGTGACGGAGGACCAGTTTCTGTTCCTCGGTCCGGCCGGATCGGTCCGCCTGCCCAATTTCCTGATGCCGCCGCTGATGTCGAACCACGGCAACTACATCGTCTCGCTCGGCAATGTCTGCCGCTGGCTGGCGGAGAAGGCCGAGGCGCTCGGCGTCGAGATCTATCCGGGCTTCGCGGCGGCGGAACTGCTGCATGACGAGAACGGCGCCGTCGCCGGCGTCGCCACCGGCGACATGGGCGTCGGCCGCGACGGCGAGCCGGGCCCGAATTTTCAGCGCGGCATGGAGCTTCGGGGCAAATACACGCTGATCGGCGAGGGCGCGCGCGGCTCGCTCGCCAAGCAGCTGATCGGCGCCTTTGGTCTCGCGGAAGGGCGCGAGCCGCAAAAATACGGCATCGGCATCAAGGAGCTCTGGCAGGTCGATCCGAAGCTGCACAAGCCCGGCCTGGTGCAGCACTCCTTCGGTTGGCCGCTCGACGGCTCGACCGGCGGCGGCTCGTTCCTCTATCACCTCGAGGACAACCAGGTCGTCGTCGGCTTCGTGGTGCACCTGAACTACGAGAACCCGTATCTCTCTCCCTTCGAGGAATTCCAGCGCTTCAAGACGCATCCGGCGATCGCTCCCGTCTTCGCCGGCGGCAAGCGCATTTCCTATGGCGCCCGCGCCATCACCGAGGGCGGCTATCAGTCGGTGCCGAAGCTGGTCTTCCCGGGCGGCGCGCTGATCGGCTGCTCGGCCGGCTTCGTCAACGTGCCGCGCATCAAGGGCAGCCACAACGCCATGCTGTCGGGTATGGAGGCGGCGGAGAACGTCGCCGACGCGCTCGCCGCCGGCCGCGCGCATGACGAACTGCTGGGCTACGAGGCGAACTGGCGCTCGGGCCCGATCGGCAAGGACCTCAAGCGCGTCCGCAACGTCAAACCGCTCTGGTCGAAGCTCGGCACCTATCTCGGCATCGCGCTGGGCGGCGCCGACATGTGGGCGAATACGCTCGGCTTCACGCTGTTTGGTACGCTGAAGCACGGCAAGCCGGATTTCGCCGCGACCAAGCCGGCGGCAGCGTGCAAGAAGATCGAATACCCGAAGCCGGACGGCGTCCTGACCTTCGACCGTCTCTCCTCGGTGTTCCTGTCGAACACCAACCACGAGGAAGACCAGCCCGTGCATCTGAAGGTGCTGGACGCGGCGCTGCAGAAGACGTCCGAGCACGACGTCTATGCCGGCCCGTCGGCGCGCTATTGCCCGGCCGGCGTCTATGAATGGGTCGAGGAGGCGGATGGCCCGCGCTTCGTGATCAACGCGCAGAACTGCGTCCACTGCAAGACCTGCGACATCAAGGATCCGAACCAGAACATCAACTGGACCACGCCGGAAGGCGCGGGCGGACCCAATTATCCAAATATGTGATGACGTTAGGGAATGTATTGGGCTCACCAATACGTGATCTCCACTGCCTAGGACTGGTCTCCTTGCCGTGTTAGCAGACCATCTTCGTCGTAATGGAGATTCTGCCTGTGTTAGTTGAGAAGCTTTCCAAGTTTCAGCCGTCCGCGCTCGGACTGCTGCGCATCGTTTCTGCTTTGATCTTCTTCGAGCACGGCACGCAGAAGCTTCTCGGCTTCCCGGCATCCGATAGTATGCCGGCGTTTCTCAGCCTGGGCTGGACGGCCGGCGTGCTGGAGCTGGTCGGCGGCTTTCTGCTGCTGATCGGCCTGTTCTCGCGTCCGGTGGCGTTCCTGCTGTCCGGCCAGATGGCCGTCGCCTACTGGCTGGCCCATGCGCCGCGCGGCTTCTACCCGGCGCTGAATGGCGGCGACGCCGCCATCCTCTACTGCTTCATCTTCCTGTTCATCGTCTTCGCCGGCCCGGGCCGCTGGAGCGTCGATGGCGCGCTCGGCCGCGAGCGCGTCTGATCACGCCCGCAGGAATTCGAGCAGCGCGCCGTTGAAGGCTTCCGGCTGCTCGACATTGCAGAGATGGGCGGCGTTGCGGATGATCTCCATCCGCGCGCCGTCGATCGAGGCGACCCATTCGCGGGCCTTGCCCGGCTGAACGGTCGGATCCTGATCGGCGCAGACGACGAGCGTCGGCGCCTGGATCAGCGTGATGTCGTCGCGCAGGTCCATTTCCCCCAGCGCCTCGCAGCAGGCGGCATAGCCCTCGGCCGGCGTGTCGAGGATCATCGCGCGGATGCGGGCCACCGTCTCCGGCGCCGCGACGCGAAAGCCCTCGCGAAACCAGCGGCCGATCACCGAATCGACCAGCGCCGCCAGCCCCTCGTTGCGCGCCGTCTTGGCGCGGCCTTCCCACATGTCGCGCGGCGGCAGATGCGGGGCCGAGACGCAGATGGCGAGCTTCTCGACATAGTCCGGCTTGTTGGCCGCGAGCCAGGCGCCGACCATGCCGCCCTTGGACATCCCCACCACATGCGCGCTCTCGACGCCGACGGCGTCCAGCACGGCGCGCGCATCTCGGCCGAGCCGGTCGATCGTATAGGGCGTATCGGGGACGTCGGAGCCGCCATGGCCGCGATCGTCGAAGCGGATGACGCGGAAATGCTCGCGGAAGGCCGGGAGCTGCGGCTCCCACATGCTGAGATCCGCTCCGAGCGCATTCGTCAGGAGAAGTGCTGGATTGCCATTGTCCGGATCGGCTTCGACATTCAGTCGGATGCGATCGTCCATAGCGATCAGTGGCATGAGAAACCCCGTACAACTTGCCAGCGGGATCGGTCGGCCGGCATGATGGCGATACGCGCCGGCGGGTGGAGGCCTCCACCTATATAATGGAAAAGGTCCGGCCAAAAGATCGGTTTACGCGGCGGGAATGCGGTCCCCTGTTGCCTTCAAATCTTACTATCTATAGGCTTATGGGATGAATATCCGGCTGCCGCATCCCATCCCCGTCGAGACCACCCTGGCACGCTTCTCCGCCGGCGCCGGCGCTTCCGGGCGGCTGCGCGATTCGGCTCCCGCTTTCCCGCTCGCCATGTCGACGAAATCAGCCTCGTTCGCTCGCCGGGAGCGGCCGTCGAGCGGCGCCGCCATCTCGCCATCACTTCAAGAGGTTGATCGTGACGGCTGAACGACCGCTTCAACTGCAGGACGCCGATGTCCTCGTCCTTGCCGAGGACTGGCTCGAGGCCGGTCGGTCCGTGGCGCTCGCCACCGTGGTCGAGACCTGGGGATCGGCGCCGCGCCCCGTCGGCAGCCATCTGGTGATCGACGCCGACGGCCGCTTCGAAGGGTCGGTCTCGGGCGGCTGCGTCGAGGGCGCGGTGATCGAGGAGGCGATCGAGGTCATCCGAAAGGGGGAGCCGCGCCTGCTCGAATTCGGTATCGCCGACGAGACCGCCTGGCGTGTCGGGCTCTCCTGCGGCGGCCGAATCCGGGTCTATGTCGAGAAGGTGATCTGAGGTGGACCGTGCCACGCTCAACGCCCTGAACCAGGCGCGCCGGCGGCGACAGGCGGCCATCCTCGTCACCGATCTCGGCTCCGGCGTCGTGCGCCTGGTGCGCGAGGACGACGTCGACGCGACGATCGAGCCCGCGCTGGCCGAACTGCTGCCGGAGCGCTTCCGTTCGGCGCGGTCGGGACGGGTCGAGACTGCGGATGGCGGCGCGTTTCTCCTCACCGTGCATGTGCCGCCGCCGCGCCTCGTCGTCATCGGCGCCGTGCATATCTCGCAGGCGCTGGCGCCGATGGCCGGGATCGCCGGCTTCGACGTCGTGATCATCGACCCGCGCACCGCCTTCGCGACGCCGGAGCGCTTCGCCGGCATCGATCTGGTCGCCGAATGGCCGGAGGACGCGCTCAAGCGCGCGCCGCTCGACGCCTTCACGGCGGTCGCGGCGCTGACGCATGATCCGAAGATCGACGACGGGCCGCTCCAGGCGGCGCTCGCGGTGAACTGCTTCTATGTCGGCGCGCTCGGCAGCCGCAAGACGCATGCGCAGCGGGTCGAGCGCCTGATCGCGGCCGGCCTCGATCCGGCGGAGATCGCCCGGATCCGCTCGCCGATCGGCCTCGCCATCGGCGCGCAATCGCCGGCGGAGATCGCCGTCGCGATCCTCGCCGAACTCATCGAGACGCTCCGCAGCCGCGGGGTCGCGTCGGAGGCATCGCGGTGAAATTCGGACCCTGTCCCGTGGTCGAGGCCGAAGGCGCGCTGCTCGCGCATTCGCTGGCGCTGGACGGACAGATGCTGCGCAAGGGCAACCGGCTGACCGCCGATCAGCTGTGGCTGCTGCGGGCGGCGGGCGTCGAGACGGTCGTCGTGGCGCGGCTCGGCGAGGGCGACGTGCACGAGGACGCGGCGGCGGCGCGGCTTGCCGAGGCGGTGGCGGGGCCGGGGGTCGAGGTCCATCCTCCCTTCACCGGCCGCGCCAACCTGCACGCCGAGGCGGATGGATTGCTGGTGGTCGACCGTGAGGCCATCGACCGCTTCAACCGCGTTGATCCCGCAATTACGTTGGCGACGCTGCCGGCGCATGCGCCGGTGACGAAGGGCCAGATGGTGGCGACCGTGAAGATCATCCCCTTCGCCGTCGCCCATGCGCCGCTGGAGGCGGCGGAGCGGGCCGCGGCGGCGTCGGCGCTGGTTCGCGTCGCGCCGTATCGGCCGCTCGCCGTCGGCCTCGTCGCCACTGTCCTGCCGACCCTGAAGCCCTCCATCCTCGACAAGACGCGGCGGATGACCGAGGCGCGGCTGAAGCCGGCGGGGGCATTCCTGATCGGCGAGCGGCGCGTCGCCCACGATGCCGCCGCCATCGGCGCGGCGCTGGCGGAGCTGGCGGGCGAGGGGGCGGAGCTGCTGATCGTCTTCGGCGCGTCGGCCATGGTCGACGCCGAGGACGTGGTGCCGGCCGGGATCCAGAGGGCCGGCGGCCGGATCATCCATCTCGGCATGCCGGTCGATCCCGGCAATCTTCTGGTCGTTGGGGACCTGCAGGGCAGGCCCGTCATCGGTGCGCCCGGCTGTGCCCGGAGCCCGCGCGAGAACGGCTTCGACTGGGTGCTCGGCCGGCTGCTCGCGGGCCTGCCGATCGGGCCGGACGAGATCACCGGCCTCGGCGTCGGCGGCCTGCTGACGGAGATCGCCTCGCGGCCGCAGCCGCGCGAGACGGCCGAGGCCAAACCGCCGAAGGTGGCGGCGCTGGTACTGGCGGCGGGAGAGGGGCGGCGCATGGGCGGCCCGAACAAGCTGCTCGCCGAACTCGGCGGCCGCAGCCTGGTTCGCGGCGTCGTCGAGGCGGCGCTCGCCAGCAAGGCCGCGTCGGTGACGGTCGTCACCGGCCACCGCCGCGAGGCGGTCGAGAGCGCGTTGGCAGGCCAGCCGGTCCGCTTCGTCGACAATTCCGACTATGCCGAGGGGCTCTCGACCTCGCTCCGGCAGGGCGTCGCCAGCCTCGATGCCGATATCGACGGCGTGCTGGTCATGCTCGCCGACATGCCGCTGCTGACGGGGGAAATCCTCGACCGGCTGATCGAGGCCTTCGATCCCGGCGCGGACCGGCTGGTGGTCGTGCCGACCCATGCCGGCAAGCGCGGCAATCCGGTGCTCTGGTCGCGTGCCTTCTTCGGCGAGCTGCGGGCGATCCAGGGCGATACCGGCGCGCGGCATCTGATCGGCGCGCATGCCGACGCCGTCATCGAGGTCGAGATCGGGCCCGAGGTCGCGCTCGATCTCGATACGCCGGAAGCGCTCTTCGCGGCGGGCGGGACGCTTCCGGCCTGAGCGATCGTGACAGGCTAAAGACCCTCACCCAACCCTCTCCCGCAAGCGGGCGAGGGCCTTGGCCCGGCACCTTCATCGATTGGCAGCGCAACGACGAGCGCGGGGGAGCTCCCTCTCCCGCCTGCGGGAGAGGGTTGGGGTGAGGGCGATCCGCTGGCTACGAGCAGCAGTCGTGCGCCGCCACAGCCGGGCGATCCTCGTAGCGGTCGTGCCGGCGGACCCAGTCCATCGTCGATCGCTCGTTCCGGCCCTTCGGCGTCATGTCGAGGAAATGATGCGTGCCGATCAGCATGTCGCCGCCGCGCGCATAGGATGAGTAGGTGTGGAAGATCCGGCCGTCGGGGTCTTTGTAGAAGACGCTGATGCCGGGCTGCTCCCCGGGCTCGCCGTCATGCAGCTCGTAATTGTACTCGTAGCGGCCGGCGGCAATTTCCGCCTCGGAGGGGTAGACGTGATAGTCGGCGTTGAAGTCGCTTCCCGCCGACGACACCCATTTGAACTGCCAGCCCATCCGCTTCTTGTAGTCCTGGAAAGCGGCATAGGGCGCGCGGGAGACGGCGAGCAGCGTCACGTCGTGATGGGGCAGGTGCAGATTGACGCCGTCGATATGGTCGGAGACGAAGGAGCAGCCGGGGCAGCCCTCCTGCCAGTCCGGCCCGAACATGAAGTGATAGACGATCAGCTGGCTGCGACCGTCGAAGAGGTCGGCGAGCGTTTCCGGTCCGTTCGGGCCCTCGAACACATAGGTCTTGTCGACCTCGACCCAGGGCAGCTGCCGCCTTTCGGCGCGGAGCTCGTCCAGGCGGTGCGTCAGCTCCCGCTCATGCGCGAGATGCGCCTTGCGCGCGGCGATCCACTCGTCGCGCGATACGATCTTCGGGTTGGATGTCGAACTGTCGAGCATGTTCATGGCAAAACTCCTTCGAAAGAGGATGCTTGCATCGCGGCGGCCACAGGCGCGCCGGTTCGTTCGGCCGGAGGCATCCGGCCGTCATCGGCAGGACGAGCCTGCCCGACAGGTTGGTTGCTGTGCGGGGGCGCCGGCCGGATGGGCCGGGCCGCCCCAAAAACCTATCTCTTCGCGCCGCGCGTGACGAAGCGTTCCAGCTTGTCGATGGCGCCTTCCCAGCCATCCCGGTGGCTCGCGACGGTGGCTTCGTCAGCGAGGAGGGCGTGGGTGAGGGTCAGCATAGTGCCGCCTTCCTCGCCCCGCAACGTGATGGTCATGAGCGTCGGCATTTCCGGCATTTCGAGCCAGGTCCAAGTGAAGACCAGCTTCTCGTCCGGCACGACTTCCTGGTAGACGCCGCTGGCGCCGTGCTCGCGGCCGTCGCTGGACCGGAAGCGGATGTTGTAGGCGCCGCCGACGCGCAGGTCTGTCTCGGCGACGACGCTGCCTTCCTCGGTCTCGCGCGGTCCGAACCAGTGGACGAGCTTGGCAGGGTCGGTCCAGGCCTTGAAGATCCGGGCGGGCGACGCCTTGATCTGGCGTTTCAGGGTCAGGCTCGGCAAGTCTTTCATGATAGATCGTCGTCCTCCACGAAGTGGGCGAGGCGGTCGAGCTGGGCCGACCAGAATTGCTGATAGTGATCGAGCCAGGCCATCGCGTCGGCCATCGGCGCGGCGTTCAGGCGGCAGGTCACGGTGCGTCCCGTCTTCTGGCGTGTGATCAGCCCCGCGTCCGACAGGACGTTGAGATGCTTCAGGATCGCCGGAAGCGAGACCGGAAAGGGTTCGGCGAGCTCGCTGACCGAGGCTCCGTCCTGCGAGACCAGCCGGGCGAGCAGGGCGCGCCTTGTCGGATCGGCAAGCGCCGCGAAGGTCCGGTCGAGATCAGGTTCGCTAAACTTAACCATGTGGTTAAGTGTATGCCCTGCGGACAGGCGATGTCAACCCGGTCGCGGATCATTGGGAAAAGCACCGGCGCGCGCCCGCGCGAGACGCCCCGCAACCCAGGCTGGCAGCACTTATGCGGCAATGCTGCTAAAATACTGATATTAAAAGCTAATCGTTGAAATCCGGGGCGGTCTTTGAGACCATGGGGACGGTCCCGTGGAGGGCCTGTCGAATACCAGAGGAGGTGCTTATGCCGTCACCCCTGCTGCGTCAGCTTTCCGGATATAGCCTGACGACGGCGCATATCCTGTACCGTCTTCCGGATCATCCGGTCTTCCTGCAGAGCTTCATCTGGCAGGAATACGACCTCGCTCCCGATTTTCCCGAACTCACCCGGTTTCTCGACTTCTGGAAGCGCGAAATCGATGGCCCGCTGCATTCGGTGCGGGTCGCGCACAAGGGCCTGATCGGCCCGGCCGAATGCCGCATCGCCGCCGCCGAGTTCAGTCTGAACTGAGGGCCGGCGGCTTGCGGGAGGGGCAGGCACCGTCGCCCCGGCGTAGGCCGGGATGACGGCGGAGCGGACTCGATCCTACCCGTCGTGGCCGTAGGGCGGGGCGGGGATGGCCTGGTGGGCGGCGCGCAGCGCCGCGGACCAGTGCGAGCGCAGGTCGGCGAAATAGGCGTCGCTGTCGTCGATGCGGTGCGAGACCGCGAGCTTCAGCTCGCCCCGGCGGATGACGGCGATGTCGATCGGCATGCCGACGCCGAGATTGGAGCGCAGCGTCGAATCCATCGAGATGAGCCCGAGCTTCAGCGCTTCGGATGTGTCGGTGTCGCCCGTCACCGCGCGGTCGAGGATCGGCTTGCCGTATTTGTGCTCGCCGATCTGCAGATAGGGGGTGTCGGTCGTCGCCTCGATGAAATTGCCGGCCGAGTAGATCATGAACAGGCGCAGCCGCCCGCCCTTGACCTGGCCGCCGAGCAGCATGGTGACGTCGAAGCTCGCGGCCTGCTGCTCCATCGACTTGCCGTGGATGCGGTAGACCTCGCGGATGGCGCGGCCGACGAACTGCGCCACCTTGAACATGGAGGGGATCGTGTAGATCGTCTCGATCTTGCCGGTCTCGGGGTTCTCGAGTCCGTCCGTCAGCACGTTCAGCACGGACTGGCTGACGGCGAGGTTGCCCGCCGTGGCAATCGTGATGACGCGCTCGCCCTCCGTCTGGAAGAGGTGCAGCTTCCGGAACGTCGCGATATTGTCGAGCCCGGCATTGGTGCGGGTGTCGGCCAGCATGACCAAGCCGTCACGCACCAGGATTCCAACGCAATAGGTCATAAACTCTTCGTCCTACCCCGCCCCGGGCGGAGTTTTAGAAGACTGAGTTTGAGGCGCAAGTGAAAATACGGCGCCCCTCTCTCTTTGCGCACGAGCCTCGGTGACGCGGATCGAGATCGCGGGCGCTTCGGCGCCGGCGCCATAGGCCATGCCGCGCACCGGCGCGGCGCCGATGCCGTCGAGGCCGATGGCGAGCCGCACATGGGTATCGACCGGGCAGAGATTCAACGACGCGTCGAAGCCGATCCAGCCGACGCCGTCGACATGCACCTCGGCCCAGCCATGCTCGGCGGTGGCCGGCGCCTCCGTGTCGGGCCGGAACAGATAGCCGCTGGCATAGCGGGCGGGGATGCCGAGATGGCGCGCCGCGGCGATCATCACATGCGCCGTGGCGCGGGCGTCGCCGCGGCCGGCGGCGAAGGTCGCCTTGGCGCTCGCATCCGTGCCGTCGCCGCCCGGCAGGATCTTTTCGTGCACGCCCGCCATCAGCGCGTGCAGGCGGGCCAGCGGATCGGCCGGGGCCGCCGCCGTGACGTCCTCGGCGAAGGCGCGGATGGCGGCGTCGGGCGTCGTCAGCGGGGTGACGCGCAGGAAGACGCCGACGGGAAAGCGTTCCTTCTGGCCGCGCACCATGCCGGCCATGTCATGCGTCTCGACATCGCCGAGCGCGGTGATGGTGAGCCCGTCGAGCCGCCCCTCCGTGGTGAAGGAGTGGACGCGGTTGCCGAACGGGTCGGTCGCCGGGTCGAGCCGGCAGTCATGGTCGACCTCGATGCGCCAGTTGACGACGAACTGGCCGTCATGGCCGCGCGGCGTCAGCCGCAGGGTCTGGATCGCGCCGGTCGCCGGCGGATCGAAGCGGTAGGCGGTTTCGTGGACGATGCGGAGGCGCATGAGGCGGTCCCGTCAGGCGAGGTACTGATCAGTGATCGCCTGGCCGAGGCGTGCGTTCTCACCGATGAACTCGGTCAGGAACTCGTGCAGGCCATCGCGGAAGACATCGTCGATGGTGGCGTTCTGCAGCCGGTTGCGGGTCGAGCGGGCGACGCGCTGCGCCAGTCCCTGCCGGCCATAGGCGAGCGACAGTTCGTCCAGGAAGGCGCAGATATTGTCGTAGCAGGAGGCGAGCGAGCGCGGCAGCTGGTCGTTCAGCACCAGGAGATCGGCCACCAGCCACGGCTTCAGGCTCTCGCGATAGACCCAGTGATAGGCGGTGTTGGCCGAGACCGAGCGCAGGATCGACGACCACTGGAAATAATCGAGGCCGCCGCCGACGCTCTCCTGCGCCGGGAGCAGCAGGTGGTATTTCACGTCGAGGATGCGCGCGGTGTTGTCGGCCCGCTCGATGAACGAGCCGAGGCTCGAGAAGAAATAGACGTCGTTGCGGATCATCGTCCGGTAGGCCGAGCCGTCGAAGCGCAGCGAGGCTTCCTTCACATAGATCAGGAAGGCGTTGAGCTTCATGCGGTCGCGGGCGGCGCCGTCGAAATCGCGCAGGCCCAGCCAGGCGCCGTTGATCGCCTCCCACATTTCCGAGGTCAGCGCCGTGCGGACGGTGCGGGCGTTGACGCGGGCCCGCTCCAGGCAGGAGCGGATGGAGGAGGGGTTCTCCGGCGAGAAGGCCAGGAAATCGATGATGTTCTCGGCCGTCGGCTCGCGGTTCAGCGATTGGAACAGGCCAAGCGCGCCGGTGGCGGCGACGGCCGATTCCCATTCATTGGAGCCGCCGGCATAGGCGATCGGCATGGCGGCGAGACGGTTGGCGGCGTCGATGATGCGGGCGGTGTTCTCGGCGCGCTCGACATAGCGGGCGAGCCAGAACAGATTGTCGGCGGTACGGCTCAGCACGGAAGAAAACTCCGGGAATCGGGACGGTCAGGCATCGAGCACCCAGGTATCCTTGGTGCCGCCGCCCTGGCTCGAATTCACCACCAGCGATCCCTCCTTGAGGGCGACGCGGGTGAGCCCGCCGGGCACGATGCGGACCTTGTCGCGGCCCGAAAGCACGAAGGGGCGCAGGTCGACATGGCGCGGCGCGATGCCGGAATCGACGAAGGTCGGCGAGGTCGAGAGCGCCAGCGTCGGCTGGGCGATGAAATCGTCCGGATTGGCGCGGAGCTTGGCGCCGAACTCTTCTCGCGTCTTGCGGTCCGAGGCCGGGCCGATCAGCATGCCGTAGCCGCCGGAGCCTGCGACTTCCTTCACCACCAGGCTGTCGAGATTGTCGAGCACGTATTTGAGCGAGTCCGCCTCGCGGCAGCGCCAGGTCGGCACGTTCTTCAAAATCGGCTCCTCGCCGAGATAGAAGCGCACGATCTCCGGCATGTAGGAATAGACCGCCTTGTCGTCGGCGACGCCGGTGCCGACGGCGTTCGACAGCGTGATGTTGCCGGCGCGATAGGCGTTCATCAGCCCCGGCACGCCGAGGATCGAATCCGGCCGGAAGGTCAGGGGATCGAGGAAATCGTCGTCGAGGCGGCGATAGAGCACGTCGACGCGCTTCGGGCCCTCGGTGGTGCGCATGTAGACGACATTGTCGCGCACCAGCAGGTCACGGCCCTCGACCAGCTCGATGCCGAGCTTGTCGGCGAGGAACGAGTGCTCGTAGAAGGCCGAGTTGAACGGGCCCGGCGTCAGCAGCGCCACCGTCGGATCGCCCGATGCCGAGCGCGGCGCGACGGACTTCAACGTCGCCAGCAGCGCGTCCGGGTAGTTCTCGACCGGGGCGATGCGGTGTTCCGCGAACAGATCCGGGAACAGCTTCATCATCACTTCCCGGTTCTCCAGCATGTAGGAGACCCCGGACGGCGTGCGGGCATTGTCCTCCAGCACGTAGAAGGTGTCGGGATCGACGCGGACGATGTCGATGCCGGCGATCATGACGTAGATGTCGTGGGCGAGCTTCAGCCCCGCCATCTCGGGCCGGTAGTAGGGGTTCTGGTAGATGAGATCCTCCGGCACGACGCCGGCCTTCAGGATCTCGCCCTTGGAGTAGATATCGGCGAGGAAGGCGTTCAGCGCCTTGACCCGCTGCTCCAGCCCCTTCGAGAGCTTGGTCCATTCCGGCGCGGTGATGATGCGCGGAATGATGTCGAACGGGATGATCCGTTCCTCGCCGTCATTGTCGCCATAGACGGCAAAGGTGATGCCGATGCGGCGGAAGAGCAGCTCGGCTTCGGCGCGCCGGGTGGATAGGAGGTCCGGCGGGGTCGAGTCCAGCCAGCGTTTGAGGATCTCGTAGCCTGGCCGGCAGCTTTCGCTGCTCGCGCTCATCTCGTCGAAGGCAACGACCATCTGCGCGCCATCCTCCTCTGTTTGCTCCTTCCGAACCGCAAGCTCCGTGCCAACCGGAGATCAGGCCCGGTTGCCGGTACACCCGCAGCGTTGGAGTGCGGGAACCATTGCATATGAGCCGGGCATTCTTGGCTAGTGGCAATCGGCCGAATTCGGACGAACGGCGCGTTTCGGCGCGAAAGTCGGCAATTGCCTGAAAAACGGACAGTCCGGCCGCTGTCTTTCCCGGCACGCGGCCGGTGAGGGCGCAGGCATCCCGGCTCGGGAACGCTGGCCGCCTCCGCGCGTTTTCCAGCATCTCGTGTCGAAGCGAAGCCATCGGGTCTCCGATCTCTCTCGATCACGCAGTCGCCCATTTGAGGGATGCCGAATTGCGACCGCCTTTGCCCGCGCGACGCCTCGGGCGGGGCATGCTTGCGTTCGGCCCGCCGCCAGATCAGAGGCGGCCGCGCGGTCAGGCGAGCCGGAGTCTCAGGCGCGGGAGGTTCGAGGACGTTCAAAGGAAAGTGCCATGCAGAAGATCACCCCCTTTCTCTGGTTCGACAATCAGGTCGAAGAAGCCATCATTTTCTACGTTTCCATCTTCAAGAACGCCAAGGTCGGCAAGGTGGCGCGCTATGGCGAAGCCGGCCCCGGTCCCAAGGGCAGCGTCATGACCGCGTCCTTCTCGCTGGAGGGGCTCGAGTTCACGGCGCTCAATGGCGGCCCCCATTTCAAGTTCAACGAGGCGATCTCCTTCGTGGTGACCTGCGAGAGCCAGGCCGAGATCGACGAGCTCTGGGAGCGGCTGTCGGAGAGCGGCGGCGCCACCAGCCGCTGCGGCTGGCTCAAGGACAAGTTCGGCGTCTCCTGGCAGGTGGTGCCCAGCATCCTGGTCCCCATGCTGACCGACCCGGACGCGAAGAAATCGCAGCGGGTCATGGAAACGCTTCTCGACATGACGAAGATCGACATCCAGGCGCTCAGGCAGGCTTATGAAGGCGAGCTCGCCTGAGCCGCTTCCGCAATGGCCTCTCCGCTGTGGCGCCGGGACCGGATCTGCCTTAGCTTGCCGCCCCGGCGGCAGCGCCGTGGCACGGTTCAGGAATGATCGGAAGAGATGATGCAGTATCGTCGTTTGGGGAAATCCGGGCTCAAGGTCAGCGAGCTGTCCCTCGGTTCGTGGGTGACGTTCGGCAAGCAGGTCGACGAGCGCGACGCGCTCGACATCATGGCGCTCGCCTATGAGCGAGGCATCAATTTCTTCGACAATGCCGAGGGCTACGAGGCCGGCGTCTCCGAGGCGCTGATGGGCGAGGCGCTGGCCAAGCTCGCCTGGAGCCGCGACAGCTACATCGTCTCCAGCAAGGTGTTCTGGGGTGGCGACAAGCCGACCCAGCGCGGGCTCTCGCGCAAGCACGTCACCGAGGCCTGCCATGCGGCGCTGAAGCGGCTGAAGGTCGATTATCTCGATCTCTATTTCTGCCACCGCCCCGACATCGACACGCCGATCGAGGAGACGGTGCGGGCGATGCACGACCTCGTGCAGCAGGGCAAGGTGCTCTACTGGGGCACGTCGGAATGGTCGGCGCAGCAGCTGACCGAGGCCTGGGCGGTCGCCAAGGATCTTCGCATCACGCCGCCGACCATGGAGCAGCCGCAGTACAATCTGTTCGAGCGCGACAAGGTCGAGGGCGACTACCGCCCGCTCTACGATCTGATGGGGCTCGGCACGACGATCTGGTCGCCGCTCGCCTCCGGCATCCTCACCGGCAAGTACAACAAGGGCATTCCCGCCGGCAGCCGCCTCGACCTGCCGGGCTATGAATGGCTGAAGGAGCTCTGGCAGAGCGAGAGGGGCCGCCAGCGCATCGCACAGGTGGAAAAGCTCGCCGAGGTCGCGGAAGAGATCGGCCTGCCGATCCACCACATGGCGCTGCTCTGGTGCCTCGCCAATCCGAACGTCTCGACCGTCATCCTCGGCGCGTCGAGGAAGGCGCAGCTGGAAGACAACCTCTCGGCGCTCGAAAGCCGCGACAGGCTGACCGCCGACGTGCTGGAAAAGATCGACGCCATCCTCGGCAACAAGCCCGCCGCCCCGCAGCGGTTCTAGTCAACCTTCTTTCGAGCTGTGTTGCAAAGCTCGATCATCATCCTGAGGTGCCCGGCGAAGCCGGGCCTCGAAGGAGGGTCCAGGGAGCGCTCCCTGGACCCTCCTTCGAGGCTTCGCTGACGCGAAGCACCTCAGGATGATGACGGGGCCAGTCGATCGGTCTGAAAAGCCCGGACGCCGCACCGCCGGGCCGATTGCGCGGTCCGGCGGTGCACGCTAAAGCGTGCGCATGACCCACGCACCCGTCACCGTCCGCTTCGCGCCGTCGCCGACCGGCTATCTCCATATCGGCAATGCGCGCCCCGCCTTGCTCAACTGGCTGTTCGCGCTGAAGGCCGGCGGGCAGTTCATCCTGCGGCTGGACGATACCGATCGGGAGCGCTCGAAAGAGGAATATGCCGAGGCGATCCGGCGGGATCTCGCCTGGCTCGGCATCACGCCGCACCGCTTCGAGCGCCAGTCGCTCCGGACCGATTCCTATGACGCGGCGGTGGCGCGGCTGAAGCAAGCCGGCCGGCTCTATGCCTGCTACGAGACGGCGGAAGAGCTCGATCGCAAGCGCAAGCGCCAGCAGGCGCGCGGCCTGCCGCCGGTCTATGACCGGACCGGTCTGAGGCTGACCGACGCCGACAGGGCCAAGCTGGAAGCGGAAGGCCGCAAGCCGCATTGGCGCTTCAAGCTCGACGAGAGCGTCGGTCACGTCACCTGGGACGATCTGGTGCGCGGACCGCAGACCGTCGACATCGGCTCGCTCTCCGATCCCGTGCTGGTGCGCGAGGACGGCACCTATCTCTACACGCTGCCCTCGGTCGTCGACGACGCCGACATGGGCGTGACCCACATCATCCGCGGCGACGACCACGTCACCAATACCGGCGTGCAGCTGCAGCTGTTCGAGGCGCTCGGCGCCCCGGCGCCGGTGTTCGGCCATCACAACACGCTGACGACCTCGACGGGCGAGGGGCTCTCGAAGCGGACCGGCGCGCTGTCGCTCGGCTCGCTGCGCGAGGAGGGCTACGAGCCGATGGCGGTGAATTCGCTGGCGGTTCTGATCGGCACCTCGGCCGCCGTCGAGCCGGTCGTCGACCTGCCGACGCTCGCCGGCATGGTCGATCTCTCCATGGTGTCGAAGGCGCCGGCGAAGTTCGACCCCGCCGATCTCGACGGCCTCAACGCCAAGCTGCTGCACGCCAAGCCTTATGCCGAAGTCGCGGAGCGGCTGCAGGCGCTGGGTGTTTCCGGCGGCGAGGATTTCTGGAACGCGGTGCGCGGCAATCTCGTCCGCCTCAAGGACGCGGTCGAATGGTGGCAGGTGGTCACCGGTCCGGTCGCGCCGCACGTGGCCGTCGATGCCGACGAGGCGGCGTTCTTCGCCGAGGCGCGCAAGGTTCTGCCGGACGGGATTTTCGACGGCCAGAGCTGGAAGGTCTGGACCGACGCGGTCAAGGCGGCGACCGGGCGCAAGGGCCGGGCGCTGTTCATGCCGCTCCGCCAGGTGCTGACCGGTCTCGATCACGGCCCGGAGCTGGCGGCGCTGCTGCCGCTGATCGGCCGCGACGAGGCGGTGGCGCGCCTCGAAGCCGTGGCGACGCCCGCCGGCTGATGCTGCCTTTGACCTCTCCCTGAGGGAGACCTTCGCGCAGCACCGCCTTCATCGTGCTGATCGGATTTGCCACCCTCCGCCGTCATCCCGGCGAAGGCCGGGATCCAGACACACCGGCCCGTGGCCGATATAGGCTGGGCCAAGCTTTCTAGGGCGGTGTTCATGGGCCCCGGTCTTCGCCGGGGCGACGGTGCCCTGCCCATGGTCCAGAGCTGTCGGTCCGGCCTCTCTCTTGAGGTAAGAGGCCGGACCTGCCTGAGCGATTGAGCTTACAGGAAGCCGCGCGCCAGGGCCGGAGCGGCGCTCGGGCTTGCCGGGAGCTGCGGCAGCAGCAGGGCGTTGACGACGTGG
This sequence comes from Kaistia sp. SLG-1, assembly GCF_059699055.1. Lineage (NCBI taxonomy): Bacteria > Pseudomonadati > Pseudomonadota > Alphaproteobacteria > Hyphomicrobiales > Kaistiaceae > Kaistia > Kaistia sp. SLG-1. The sequence goes on along the minus strand of NZ_AP048544.1, from coordinate 3,567,555 downwards.
TACACGTCGGGACGGCCCGGCCAGACCGTGCCGGCTTCGGTCAGGTCGGCGGCGAGCTGGTGCTTCCAGGTGCCGCGTTCGGCCTCGACGAAATGCTCGGCCGCATGGTCCCAGAGCTTGCGGTACCAGTACTCGTAGAGCGGCTCCTCGGTGACGGTGCCGAGCAGCGCCGCCGCCGCGATGCCCTCGCAGAGCGCCCAGTGCATGCGCACTTCGGTGACGACGTTGCCGTCGAAATCGGTGGTGTAGACGAAGCCGTCATGGCCATCGACGGCCCAGCCATACTGGATCGCGTGGTTGAAGAGGGCGATCGACGCCTCGCGCAGCCATGCCGGCGGATTTTCCAGCGACGCCTCGACATGCAGCAGCAGGCGCGACCATTCCAGCCAATGGCCGACCGTCGAGCCATAGGGGCGGAACGGATGGGCGCGGTCGTCGGTGTTGTACTCCGGCACCGGCTTCCAGCTGGTGTCGAAATGCTCCGGCAGGAACCAGTTGTGCTCGCGCGCCGCGCCGTTGATCAGCCGGTCGGCCATCGACAGCGCCCGCTGGTACCAGGCCGGATCGCCCGACGTGTCGCCGGCGGCGAGGCAGGCCTCGACCAGGTGCATGTTGGAATTGGCGCCGCGATAATCCTCGGAATCGGAGAAGTCGTCCGCGAAGGATTCGCGCGACATGCCGGCTTCCTCGTCCCAGAAGTACTTCAGGAACACCGCCTCGGCCTTGTCGAACAGCTCGCGCCCGCGCGGGCGTCCCGCCTCGGTCGCCGACGAGCCGGCGAGCAGCACGAAGGCATGGCCATAGGCCTCCTTGCGGCCGGGAAGCGGACCGCCGGCCGGGCTCAGCGCCGAGAACCAGCCGTCGTTCACCTTGTCGTGGAAGATGCCGAGCAGCGCCTCGATGCCGTGGTCGACCAGCGGGCCGGTGCCGGGGATGCCGCGCAGATGCGCCAGCGCCGCGACATGGGTCTTGCGGCAGGTGAGATAGAGCTCGCGCGGGCGCGTCAGGTCGCTGGTGCCGTCCTCGAGCAGATAGCCGAAGCCGCCGGCCTCGAGCTTCGCGCCGTTCAGGAAGCGGATCAGGCGGTTGAACTGATCGTCCAGCCAGTCGCAGTGGGACGGCAGCCCGAGCCAGGGCGGTGTGGCGGTCGATGTCATGGTGTTCCTGCTCCCGTAGGTCCAGGCCGATCCCCGCCATGCCGGCGGCCGGGTCGGATGGACGTGTTCATTGCGCCTTGCCGCCGCCTTCGATCCTCGATCGGCGGCGGCCCGGCCGATCGCGTCGGACCGGCGGCGGCTAGTTGAACACTGAGTCGATCGGGCCGTCCACCATGTGCGACGGCCCGGCGAAAGCTACTGTGCGTAGAAGTAGGAAGGGCCGACGCGGCGGGTCACGCCGGCGCTGCGGGGCGGGCTCGAAAGCCCTGCGACCGGCGTCTCCACGCTGGCCGTGCCGAGGTCGTCCGGCGCGAGCTGGCCGGCGCGGTTGGCGAGCGTTTCCGGATCCTCCCCGAGGAAGGGCGCGGCGCCGGGGACGGGCGGCATGGCCTCTTCGGCCGGGGTGGTGGCGAGGCTCGCCGGGCTGTAGCCGCCGTTCAGCGCCTGCAGCGAGGTCGGGCTGCCGCAGGTGCAGCTCGGGTTGAAGCTGGTCCGGTAGCTGAACGCCGTCGACAGCGCGCTATAGGGCGTCTCGTCGGTGACGGAGCGGGCGTCGGTGCTGTTCTGGCCGGGGTTGCGATGCGCATAGAGGGCGACGTCGGTGCCCGGGCACATCTGGCGGCAGGTCGCCTCGTCGGTGGCGAAATTCGAGCGGCGCGTCGCGAAGCTGATCGGGAAGTAATAGCCGTCGCAGGTGCGCACGCAGAGGGTGCGATAGTTGCCGCCGCCGAAGCCGCGCTCGTTCCCCGCGCTCTCGGTGCCGCGGCCGGGATCGCGCGCCGGGACACGCGCGATGTCGCCCTGCTGCGGCTGCACGTAGACGCGGTTGTCGGGATTGAACAGCCGTTCGAAGAAGTTGCGCGGGCGCTGGCCGGCATTGACGTAACTGGCGTATTGCGGGCCGCAATCGTTCTGGCCGAGCAGCCGCAGGATGTCGGCGCGCTGGCGGCCGGACGCGGCCGGATCGGCGCCACGGCTCGCCTGTTCGGCCCTGTCGATGCGGGCCTGGATCGAATCGATGCGCTTCAGCAGAGACGCGCATTGCGGGGCGGGATTGGCGGACTTGAACTGCAGGAAGCCGCCCTTGCAGCCGGCCCGGCGCGCTTCGCTGTTGGCGGCGTTCAGCTCGGCGCGGGCGCGGCCGAGATTCGCCTGCTGGCTGGCGGCGCGGTTGGCGCCGGCGTTCTGGCTGCGCTGGAGCGACGCCAGCTGGCTTTCGAGCCGCGTGCAGACGCTCGACGCGGCTTCCGCGATTCCAACCCCAGCGGCGAGGATCATCGCCGTCATCACGATACGCGAAAGCACTGTGTCGATACCCATTGAAGCGGCCCTTACCGCGCTGCCATCAATCCATTTGGTCCGCTGCCCAAACGGCAGACCGAGATAGCACGAATGGCAGGCAGGGTCATCCACGCAGGTTGTTGTAAGGGCCGGAATCGCAACCGGAATGGCCCCCGCGCCGCCGGGACGATGGCTGATATCAAGATGTTTGAATGGCAATGGCCGGCATCTTGTGACTAGGTGGCCCGCTGAAAATATGGGCAATGCCCGTCGAGTCGCACGAAAAGAGCCTGCATCATGACCGCGCGCGAATTGGACCAGACCGGGGAAACGCATCGGCCCTGGCTGACCGAGATCCGGGCCACGATCCTCCTGTCGGTCCCGCTGATTCTGACCAATCTGGCGCAGACGGTGATCACCGCGACCGATGTCGTCATCCTGGGCTGGGTCGGCGCCGATCATCTCGCGGCGGTGGCGCTCGCGACCAATCTCTATTTCGCCTTCCTGATCTTCGGCATCGGCCTGGTGTCGGCGGTGGCGCCGATCGTGGCGCGCGAGCGCGGGCGCAACCGCCATTCCGTGCGCGAGGTTCGCCGCACCGTGCGGCAGGGGCTCTGGGCGGCCGTCGCCATTTCGATCCCGTTCTGGATCGTGCTCTGGCACACCGAGGAGCTACTGCTTTGGCTCGGCCAGGAGCCGGAGCTCGCCAGGCTCGCCGCCGCCAACATGCGCGGCCTGCAATGGGCGATGCTGCCGTTCCTCTGGTACAACGTGCTGCGCTCGTTCATCGCCGCGCTGGAGCGGCCGTTCCTGTCGCTGGTCGTCGGCCTGTTCGGCGTCGTCTTCAACGCGCTGATCGTCTGGGCGCTGGTTTTCGGCCATTTCGGCCTGCCGGCGCTCGACATGTTCGGCGCGGGAATCGGCAGCACCCTGTCGGCCAGCATGATGTTCCTCGGCATGGCACTGGTCTGCACGCTTGACCGGCAATTCCGGCGCTATCACGTCTTCGGCCGCTTCTGGCGCGCCGACTGGGCGCGCTTCCGCGCCCTTTGGCGGCTCGGCCTGCCGATGGCGGTGGCGATCGCGCTGGAGGTCACCGTCTTCAACGCCGCCGTGTTCCTGATGGGCTTGATCAGCGCCTCCGCCGTGGCGGCGCACGCCATCGCCATCCAGATCGCCTCGCTCTGCTTCATGGTGCCGCTCGGCTTTGCGCAGGCTGTCACCGTCCGGGTCGGCATCGCCTATGGCGCCGGCGACGCCGCCGCGATCCGCCGCGCCGGCTGGACGCCGTTCATCCTCGGCGTCGGCTTCATGGGCTGTACGGCGCTGATGATGTTCGCGATGCCGACGACGCTGATCGGCGTCTTCCTCGATGCCACCGATCCACGCAACGCCGAGGTGATCGCGCTCGCGGTTTCCTTCCTCGGCATCGCGGCGCTGTTCCAGGTCTTCGACGGCGCGCAGGCGATCGCCGGCGGCATGCTGCGCGGCCTGCACGATACGCGTGTGCCGATGATCTACGCGGCGATCGGCTTCTGGGGCGTCGGCCTCAGCCTTTCCGTCCTGCTCGGCTTCTGGGCCAAGATGGGCGGCATCGGCATCTGGATCGGCCTCGCGACGGGCCTGGCCGCCGTATCGGTCATGCTGCTGGCGCGGTGGTTGCGGCGCGAGCGGCTCGGTCTGATGCGGGGCGGCGCGGCGTCGATCGTGGCGCCGAGCCCGGTGCATTGATCGGGCGGGGAGGGCGCGGGTCTCGCGGCGGGGCCGAGCGTTCCTATATGGAGCGCAGAGCTTTCCAACGGAGAATGCCATGCGCTTCGCACTCGCCGCCCTGACGGTCGTCTTCGCCCTTGCCGGAGTGGCGCCGGCGATGGCCGACGATCCCGAGCTGATCTTCAAGGAATCGACGACCTTCAAATGGGTGACGCCGAACGACAAGATCGCGACCTACGCCATCGATGATCCGGAGGTCGATGGCGTCGCCTGCTATTTCGCGGCGGCCGAACGGGGCGGCGTCGCCGGCATGTTCGGCGTGGCGGAGGAGACGTCGGACGTCTCGCTCGCCTGTCGCCAGGTCGGGCCGATCCAGTTCAAGAACAAGATCAAGCAGGGCGACGAGATGTTCAACCAGCGCCGCTCGATCTGGTTCAAGAAGATGCGCATCTCGCGCGGCTGCGATCCCAAGCGCAACGTCCTCGTCTATCTCGTCTATTCGGACAAGCTGGTCGACGGCAGCCCGAAAAACTCAATCTCCAGCGTCCCGATCATGCCCTGGGGCGACCAGCCGGCGGTCAAATGCGGTGACTACCTCCGCTAGGCTATAGCCGCTTCCGGCGGTTTCCGGCGTCGTTCTGCCCGACAAGCCTTGCCGGAAGCCGCGCGAGGCTCTAACCGGGTGTTCAGTATTCTACTCGGAGCTTTTTCGCATGAACGCCATCGTCCGCCAGCCCGATCCCAAGAAGCTGATCAAAGGCGCGACCGGGGACTGGGAAATCGTGATCGGCATGGAGGTGCATGCCCAGGTCCTGTCGAATTCGAAGCTGTTCTCCGGCGCTTCGACCGAATTCGGCGGCGCGCCCAACTCCCATGTCAGCCTGGTCGACGCGGCCATGCCGGGCATGCTGCCCGTGATCAACGAGGAATGCGTGGCGCAGGCGGTGCGCACCGGCCTCGGGCTCAACGCGCAGATCAACAATTACAGCGTGTTCGACCGGAAGAACTATTTCTATCCGGACCTGCCGCAGGGCTACCAGATCTCGCAGTTCAAGCAGCCGATCGTGGGCGAGGGCGAGATCGTTATCGACCTGGAGGGCGGCGAGAGCGTGACGGTCGGCATCGAGCGCCTGCATCTGGAGCAGGACGCCGGCAAGTCGCTGCACGACCAGCACCCGACCATGAGCTTCGTCGACCTGAACCGTTCGGGCGTGGCGCTGATGGAGATCGTCTCGAAGCCGGACCTGCGCTCCGCCGACGAGGCGAAGGCGTATCTGACCAAGCTCCGCACCATCGTGCGCTATCTCGGCACCTGCGACGGCAACATGGACGAAGGCTCGATGCGCGCCGACGTCAACGTCTCGGTCCGCCGTCCCGGCGAGCCGCTCGGCACGCGCTGCGAGATCAAGAACGTCAACTCGATCCGCTTCGTCGGCCAGGCGGTCGACTACGAAGCGCGCCGCCAGGTCGGCATCCTCGAGGACGGCGGCTCGATCCACCAGGAAACCCGCCTGTTCGATGCCAACAAGGGCGAGACGCGGTCGATGCGCTCGAAGGAAGAGGCGCATGACTATCGCTATTTCCCCGATCCCGACCTGCTGCCGCTGGAGCTGGAGCAGGCCTGGGTCGACGGGCTGAAGGCGGAGCTGCCGGAACTTCCCGACGCCAAGAAGGCGCGCTTCGTCGAGGCGCTCGGCCTCTCGGCCTATGACGCCGGCGTGCTGGTGCTCGAGCGCGACACGGCCGACTATTTCGAAGTCGTCGCCAAGGGCCGCGACGCCAAGACGGCTGCCAACTGGGTAACGCAGGAACTCGCCGCCCGGCTGAACAAGGACGGCAAGGACATCGCGTCCAGCCCGGTCTCGGCCGCGCAGCTCGGCGCGATCGTCGATCTGATCGGCGACGGCACGATCTCCGGCAAGATCGCCAAGGACCTGTTCGAGATCGTCTGGAACGAGGGCGGCGATCCGCGCGAGGTCGTCGAGGCGCGCGGCCTGAAGCAGGTCACCGACACCGGCGCGATCGAGAAGGTCGTCGACGACATCATCGCCGCCAACCCGGAGAAGGTCGAGCAGGCGAAGGCCAAGCCGACGCTCGCCGGCTGGTTCGTCGGCCAGATCATGAAGGCCTCGGGCGGCAAGGCCAACCCGCAGGTCGTCAACGAGATCCTCAAGAAGAAGCTCGGGATCGAGTAGGCCGGATAGCCTGCTGACCGATTGAATTCCGCGGTATGGTCGCCCTTCCGGGAAATTCGAGAGGGCGATCATGACGAGGATGGTTCGGAAGATACCTGCGAGCGCTACCGGGGCAACCGCGCTGGGGGCGCTCGCGATCGGCGCGGCAGCGATCGGCGCGATCGCCTTCGGGGCCATGGCGATCGGCCGCCTGCGGATCCTGGAAGCCCGCATCGACCGGCTGGCCGTCGGACGTCTGACGGTCGAGCATCTCGAGGTTCGCGATCGGGAGCGCTGATCGACCGGGCTCCTGCTGGGCGGCTACAACGTCGCTTGCAAGTCTTGTATGGAAGCCTTGCCTTGGCGGCGCGCTGAACCCAATTATGGGGGCGCGTCCTGTCGCTCGCCGATCGGTGATCGATTCAGCCCCAGCCAAAGTCAAAGGTTTCTCATGTCCGTGAAGCAGACACAGCCGATCGAGCTGCACTACTGGCCGACCCCGAACGGCAAGAAGATCACGATCTTCCTGGAGGAGCTGGGCCTCCCCTACACGCTGAAGTTCGTCAACATCGGCAAGGGCGACCAGTTCGAGCCGGAGTTCCTGAAGATCTCCCCGAACAACAAGATGCCGGCGATCGTCGATCCGGAGGGTCCCGACGGCAAGCCGATCTCGGTGTTCGAATCGGGCGCCATCCTGCTCTATCTCGGCCGCAAGTTCGGCCAGCTCTACCCGACCGCCGACGAGCGCGCCCGGGTCGAGGTCGAGGAATGGCTGATGTGGCAGATGGCCGGCTTTGGCCCGATGCTCGGCCAGCGCAACCACTTCTCCGAATATGCGCCGGAGCGCATTCCCTACGCCACCAAGCGCTACCAGGACGAGACGCATCGCCTCTATGGCGTGCTCGACCGTCGCCTGGCCGGGCGCGACTATGTCGCCGGCGAGTATTCGATCGCCGACATCGCGATCTTCGGCTGGGCGGCCGGCTGGGAATCGCAGCGCTTCGACACCTCGGAATTCCCCAACGTCAAGAAATGGATCGATCGGATGAATGCCCGTCCGGCCGTCCAGCGCGGCATGGCGGTCAAGGCGCCGGTCGCCCCGGTCAGCCTCGCCGACGACAAGGAAGCGCAGAAGATCCTGTTCAACCAGCGGGCCCGCTGACCGGCGGGTTCCCTCGGTTTCTCCGGCTTTGAAGCGTCGCGGCCCGCCCTTGGCGGGCCGCATTCGTTTTGATCCGATGCGGGCGATGACGATGCCGGGCGACGTTCTCCCGCCCGCTTCCGCAACCGGCAGGTAGCGCCGGACGCTCAAACATACTATGATAAGCGAAATCCGCCGGCATGCCGTGGCATGCCGCATTTCGTTGATGCCTGTGAATTCGGAAAGGGGCCCGATGCGAGGTACCCAGGACAAGACGCGGCCGCTGCGCGGACCCGGAAGAGACCGGACCGGCAGCCTGTCGGACCATGTGGCGGCCGAACTCGGCCGGCGCATCGTCTCCGGCGTCTACAATCCCGGCGATACCCTGCCGACGGAGCCGATGGTGCAGGAGGAGTTCGGCGTTTCCCGCACGGCCGTCCGCGAGGCCGTCCGCCTGCTGTCGGCCAAGGGGCTGACCGTCTCGCGCCCGAAGATCGGCACCAAGGTGCGGCCGCGCGTCGACTGGAACATGCTCGATCCCGACGTGCTCAGCTGGCAGATCGACCAGCGGCCGAGCGACGAATTCATCCATTCCCTGTTCGAGATGCGCGAGATCATCGAGCCGGCCGCCGCCTCGCGCGCGGCCGAGCGGGCGACGCCGGAAGAGATCGAGAAGCTCGCCAAGGCGCTCGACGGCATCAAGAACCGCGACCGCGGCAGCGCCGACCAGATCCGCGCCGATCTCGCCTTTCACATGACGGTGCTCGAGGCCTCGCACAACCCGATGATCCGCTCGGTCGGCGGCCTGATCGAATCCGGGCTGATCATCAGCTTCTCGCTGGGCTGGCGCACGGTGATGGGCGACGACGCGGTGGTGCAGCATCGCGACGTCTACGAGGCGATCCGCGACCGCAACCCCGACGAGGCCTTCCTCGCCATGCGCCGCCTGCTGCGCAACGCCAAGGGCAATGTCTTCGATTCTATCTGGGTCGGCCGCAACGCCGACGCCGAGGGCGAGACGAGCCTGCGCTAGTTCAAAACAATTCAGACTTCAAAAATCGGCCGCGGCGAAAGCGCAGACGGCCCTTCGGCACGACAGGAGAGAAACGATGAGACTGATGCAGATCCAGACCGAAGCCGGCGCGCGCGCCGTCATCGCCACGGTGCCGAACGGCGCCGGCGAGCGGTCCTATATCGTGCCGGGCTACGCCACCGTCTACGAGATCGCCAAGGCCGCGATCGCCGCCAGGTCTGGCATCGAGGCGATCGTCGAGGCGGCTTCCGTCGGCGAGACCGAGGAAGTCGACCGCGCGGCCCTGCTGGCATCCGGCCGCGTGCTCGCGCCGATCGATCATGAGGATCCGGCGCATCTCCTGATCACCGGCACGGGCCTGACGCATCTCGGTTCCGCTTCGGCGCGCGACGCCATGCACAAGACGCCGGACGAGGACGAGGTCCTCACCGATTCGATGAAGATGTTCCGCATGGGCCTCGAGAACGGCAAGCCGGCCGAGGGAGAGAAGGGCGTGCAGCCGGAGTGGTTCTACAAGGGCGATGGCGCGCTGCTCGTCGGCCCTGGCCAGCCGCTGACGGCGCCCTCTTTCGCGCAGGACGGCGGCGAGGAGCCGGAGGTCGCCGGCATCTACATCGTCGGCGATGACGGCCAGCCCTACCGGATCGGCTTCACCATGGCGAACGAGTTCTCCGACCACATCATGGAGCGCGTGAACTATCTCTATCTCGCCCATTCCAAGCTGCGGCCGTGCTCGATCGGGCCGGAGCTCCTCGTCGGCGCGCTGCCGGACGACGTCCGAGGCCGCTCGAAGATCCATCGCGACGGCAAGGTGATCTTCGACGAGCCGTTCCTGTCGGGCGAGGCGAACATGTCCCACACGCTCGCCAATCTGGAATACCACCACTTCAAGTACGACTTCTTCCGCCGCCCGGGCCAGGTGCATGTGCATACCTACGGCACGGCGACGCTCTCCGTGGCGTTCGGCGTCAAGACCGAGCCCGGCGACGTGTTCGACATCCAGTCCGACACCTTCGGCCTGCCGCTCACCAACCCGCTCGCTTTTGCCGAGGAAGAGAAGGTCTCTGTCATCCAGCTTTGAGGGTTGGCCAGAGGAGGCTGGCGGGATAAAAGGACGGGACTCTCCGAACCTCGGTTCCCGCCCCCTTTCGGCTCGGCTCCGGCCGGCCCATATCCGTCCCACGACGTTCAAGGATCATCTGATGAGCACACTGCACAAGAACTATATTGGCGGCGAATGGGTCGGCGGCACCGCGCGTCCCAACATCAATCCGTCCAACACGAACGAAGTGGTCGGTGAATTCGCGCAGGCGACGGCGGAAGACGCCAAGGCCGCGATCGACGCCGCCGCCGATGCGTTCAAGACCTGGTCGGTCTCGGGCATCCAGCAGCGCCACGACATCCTGAAGGCGACCGGCGACGAGATCCTCGCCCGCAAGGAAGAGATCGGCCGCCTGCTGTCGCGCGAGGAAGGCAAGACCCTTCCCGAGGGTATCGGCGAGACCATCCGCGCCGCGCAGATCTTCCACTTCTTCGCCGGCGAGACGCTGCGTCTCTCGGGCGAGCTGGTGCCAAGCGTGCGCCCGGGCATCGACGTCTCGATCACCCGCGAGCCGGTCGGCGTCGTCGGCCTGATCACGCCGTGGAACTTCCCGATCGCCATTCCGGCCTGGAAGATCGCCCCGGCCATCGCCTACGGCAACACCGTCGTGCTGAAGCCGGCTGATCTCGTTCCGGGCTGCGCCTGGACGATCGTCGACATCCTCGTCCGCAACGGCCTGCCCAAGGGCGTCATCAACCTGGTCATGGGCCGTGGTTCGGTCGTCGGCCAGGCGATCCTCGAATCGTCGAAGGTCAACGCCGTCTCGTTCACCGGCTCCGTCGGCACCGGCAAGAAGGTCGCCGAGGCGTCGATCGCCGTGATGCGCAAGTTCCAGCTCGAGATGGGCGGCAAGAACCCGACCATCGTGCTCGATGACGCCGACCTCAAGGTCGCCGTCGAGACGACCGCCAACAGCGCTTTCTTCTCGACCGGCCAGCGTTGCACCGCCTCGTCGCGCCTGATCGTCACCGAAAAGATCCACGACCAGTATGTCGAGGCGCTCGCCGCCCGCATGAAGGACCTGGTCGTCGACGACGCCGTCAAGCAGGGCACGCATGTCGGCCCGGTCGTCGACCAGTCGCAGCTCGACCAGGACCTGCGCTACATCCAGATCGCCAAGGACGAAGGCGGCACGCTCGCCTATGGCGGCGAACGGATCGAGCGCGAGAACCCGGGCTTCTTCCTGCAGCCGGCGCTGTTCACCAACACCACGGCGGACATGCGCATCAACAAGGAAGAGGTCTTCGGCCCGGTCGCCAGCGTGATCAAGGTCAAGGACTACGAAGAGGCTCTCGCGGTCGCCAACGACACGCCGTTCGGCCTCGCCTCGGGCATCGTCACCACCAGCCTCAAGCACGCTTCGCACTTCAAGCGTCATGCCGAGGCCGGCATGGTCATGGTCAACCTGCCGACGGCAGGCGTCGACTACCACGTGCCGTTCGGCGGCCGGAAGGGTTCGAGCTACGGCCCGCGCGAGCAGGGCAAGTACGCGGTCGAGTTCTTCACCACCGTCAAGACGGCCTACACGCAACCCTGATCGGCTGTCGTCATCGAGTTCGGAACGGGCGCCTTCGGGCGCCCGTTTTCGTTTCGGCTCCCCGGAGCGGAGCAGGGCGCGCGGAACCGTGATTTGACATGCAGGTATTTACCTGCATATTTGTCTCCGAAGCGAGAGAGACCGATGCACGCGGACGACGTTTTCAAGGCGCTGGGCGACCCGACCCGCAGGAAGCTGCTCGATCTTCTCTACGAGCAGAACGGGCAGACGCTCGGCCAGCTCTGCGAGCATCTGGACATGACCCGGCAGTCCGCGACCCAGCATCTCGGCATCCTCGAGACCGCCAATCTGGTGAGCACGGTCCGGCGCGGCCGGGAGAAGCTGCATTTCATCAATCCCGTGCCGCTGCACGAGGTCTACGAACGCTGGGTGCGCAAGTTCGAACGGCAGCGGCTCAGCCTGCTGCATGATCTGAAGCAGGAACTCGAAGGAGAATAGCCATGGCCAAGGATAAGACGAGCTTCGTCTATGTGACCTACGTCCTCTCGACGCCGGAGAAGGTGTTCGAGGCGATCACCAAGCCGGAAGTCGCGCGGCGCTACTGGGGCCACGAGAATGTTTCCGACTGGAAACCCGGTTCGGACTGGCAGCATGTCCGCACCAATGACGAGCGGCGGGTCGACCTCGTCGGCAAGGTGCTCGAGATCTCGCCGCCGAGCCGGCTGGTGATCTCCTGGGCGGACCCGTCGGAGGCGGAGAATCCCGCGAGCTACAGCCGGGTGACCTTCGCCATCGACCCCTATGACGACATGGTCCGGCTGACCGTCACCCATGACGATCTCGAGGCCGGCAGCGGCATGGAGAAGGGCATCACGCATGGCTGGCCGATCGTGCTCTCCAGCCTGAAATCGTTGCTGGAGACCGGCCGGGGCATCGACGTCTTCGCCAAGCCGAAAGCGGCCTGATCCGGCAACCCTGCTCCGGGAGGACCAGCATGACCGAGTCCTATAGCGGCGGGTGCGCCTGCGGCGCCATCCGCTACGAGACGACGAGCAAGCCCATCGTCGAGCTCCACTGCCAGTGTCGCGAATGCCAGAGACGGAGCGGCACGGGGCACAGCTCCTATCTGACCTTCGCGCTGCGGTCCGAGATGACCATCACCGGCGAAGTGAAGGAGTGGCAGGTCGCGGGCGAGAGCGGCAACATGAAGTCGCATGCCTTCTGCCCGAACTGCGGCGCGCCGGTCTACCTGACCTTCGCCGCGATGCCGGAGCTGATCGCCGTCCACGCCACCAGCCTCGACGACCCGGCCCGCTTCCGCCCGCAATTCGTCACCTACAGCATCCGCGGCTACGCCTGGGACACGCTCGACCCGGCGTTGCGGCGGTTCGATCGCATGCCGGCGGGGTAGGGGGCGGACGAGCGGCCTTTGCTCATTCGGTCCAGCGGACATGCGGCGCTCGATTTCCATCATCCTGAGGTGCCCGAGCGCAGCTCGGGCCTCGAAGGACGCACGGACGAGGGGCAATCTGTCGATTGCACGGCCTTTGTGCGTGCTTCGAGACGGCCCTGCGGGCCTCCTCAGCATGATGAGGATGGTGTTTTTGCGGAGGACTCCTGAGAGAGGCGATGCGTCCTTCCAGAAGGCTCGCGGTCAAGCGCTCCGTCCAGCTGGCTTTGTGCGGCGGATGGATGGATCCCTGCTTTCGCAGGGATGACGGGGAGCGTGGGTCGGCGGGCGGGTTTCACCCCTCGGGGAGAGGTGAAGAGGGCGTCATGCCTCAATGCAGATCGACCGCGCCACCTCCCGATCAGATCGCCGGCCGGTCGAGGACCAGGATGTCCTCGCGGGTGAAATTCACCGTCACCGGCTGGCCGCGCTCGGGCGGGGCGCTGTGCGGGCGGTTGAAGGTGTCGAGCGAGACGACATTGTCGCCGAAGCGGACGCGGATGCGGACGACCGAGCCGAGGAAATGCACCTCGTCGATGGTGCCGGTCAGGTTGTTGCTGCCGCCATTGGCGTAGCCGATCGAGAGCGCCTCGGGGCGCAGCGCCACGGCGAGCGCGTCGCCGGCGCTGGCGCCGCCGAGTCCGGTCGAGGTGACGATCTCCTGCTCGTCGATGGCGACGCGGCCGCTGGTCGAATCCAGCACCTTGCCGGCGAGGATGTTGAGCGTGCCGACGAACGAGGCGACGAAGCGCGTCTTCGGATAGTTGTAGATCTCGAAGGGCGTGCCGAGCTGCTCGATATTGCCCTCGTTGATGACGCAGATGCGATCCGACATGGAAAGCGCTTCTTCCTGGTCATGCGTCACGAAGATGGTCGTGATGCCGAGCGCGCGCTGCACGGCGCGGATTTCCTCGCGCAGCGAAATGCGGATCTTGGCGTCGAGCGCGGAGAGCGGCTCGTCGAGCAGCAGGATCTGCGGCTTGACGGCGAGGGCGCGGGCGAGCGCGACGCGCTGCTGCTGGCCGCCGGAGAGCTGATAGGGGTAGCGGTCGCCAAGCTGCGGCAGCTTGATCAGCTCCAGCATCTCCTTCACCCGCGCCGCGATCTCGGCCGAGGACTTCTTCGCCACCTTGAGGCCGAAGGCGATGTTGTCGGCGACGCTCATGTTTGGGAACAGGGCATAGGCCTGGAACACCATGCCGATATGGCGCTGGTTGGGACGCAGATGGGTGACGTCCTTGCCGTCGATCCGGATCGAGCCGCTCGTGACGCTCTCGAAGCCCGCGATCATGCGCAGGATCGTGGTCTTGCCGCAGCCGCTCGGGCCCAGCAGGGTCAGGAACTCGCCCCGCTCAACGGCCAGGTCGACGCCCTTGACCGTGGTCTGGGCGCCGAATGTCTTGACCAGTTTATCGATCGTCAGGAATGCCATGGTCGCTTCCTTGGAAACTCGTTCAACGGCGTGTGGTCTGCTGACCCATGGCCGCGAATAGATTGATCAGGCCCATGCAGGCCCAGGTGATGGCGAAGGCGATGATGGCGAGCGCCGCCGGCTCATAGGCGCGATTGGCGCCGATCCGCTGCAGATACGGACCAAAGGCCGGGCGGTTCAGCAGGCTTGCCATGGTGAATTCGCCGATGACGATGGCAAAGGTCAGGAACGCGCCGGACAGCACCGCGACGCGCACATTGGGCAGGATCACCGTCAGCAGGATGCGCGGCCACGAACTTCCCAGGCTCTGGGCCGCTTCCGTCAGCGTGCGCACGTCGATCGCGCGAAGCCCGGTATCGACCGAGCGATACATGTAGGGCAAAGAGAGCGTGACATAGCTGAAGGTCAACAGGAGATCCGTTCCGCGCGCACTGGAGGTTAGGGGCAGCCAGGACGAGGAATTGTACATCCGAAGATAGCCGAACACGATGACGATCGCCGGGATCACCAGCGGCAGCAGGGTCAGGAACTCGATCAACGGCCGGATGCGCGGCAGCTTCAACTGCACGACATAGGCGGTCGGCACGCAGAGCGCGATGCCGACAAAGATGGTGCAGACCGCGATGACAGCCGAATAGCCGAAGCTCTGCTGGAAATACGGATCCGCCAGAACGATGCGATAGGCCTCGAACGAATAGCGCCCGCGCTCCATGCGCAGCGAGAACTCGAACGTCGCGACCAGCGGAACGAGAAAATAGACCGCGCCGAAGATGACGCCGAGCCAGGGGAAGAAACGGGACTCTTTCATCGGATCCACCGCCCGGTGCGCGAGCTCAGCCAGATATAGATGCCGTTGGAGATGCCGGTGATCAGGATCATGCCCAGCGCCAGCGCATAGCCGAGATTGGGGTCATGCAGCACGTCGCCGCGGATCTGTGCGTAAAGCAGGATGGTGATGATGTTGAGCGACGAACCGGTCAGCGCATAGGCCGTCGCGATCGCGCCGAACGAATTGGCGAACAGCAGCATGAAGGCGCCGAGCAGGCTCGGCCACAGCACCGGCAGCGCGATCATGCGCCAGTATTGCCAGGTCGAGGCGCCGAGGATCGCCGAGGCCTCGCGCCATTCGCGCTTCAGCCCGTCCAGCGCCGGCGTCAGGATCAGGACCATCAGCGGGATCTGGAAGTAGAGATAGGTGATCGTCAGCCCGGTGAAGCTCAGCAGGTTGAAGCCGTAGCGGTAGATGTTGATGCCGAAGACGTTGAACAGCAGCGCCGTGACCAGGCCGGTGCGGCCGAGCGTGGCCAGGAAGGCGAAGGCGAGCGGCACGCCGGCGAATTGCGAGGCGACGCCGGAAAAGGTCATCAGCATCGGCCGCACCCAGCGCGGCAGCTTGCCGAGCACGATGGCCAGCGCAAGCCCGAAACCGAGCAGGGAGCCAAGGAAGGCCGAGGTCGCGCTGATCGAGATACTGAGCCGATAGGCCTTGATGATGGTGGGCTGGTTCAGATTGGCGATGTTCTGCAGCGTGAAGCTGCCGTCCGGCGTCTGGAAGGCGCCGATGACCAGATAGCCCGCCGGCAGAATCAGGAACATCAGCGCAAAGATCAGGAACGGCACGACCCCGAGCCAGGTCAGCGGCATGGCGCGCGGCTTCACATGAGGGATGTCGGCTGTCGTTTGCGCCATTGGCTACCTTCGGTGACCGAACGTTGCGGAATGCAGGATGCGGGCCCGCCCGGCCGGAGGCAAGGGCATGGCCGAATTAGTCGGGTCCCGCAAGCGCGGCGAGGGCGAGACGCCCGAAGCCGGCACAGCAGGAAAGGGGAGCCCGGCCGGAGCCGGACGCCCTGTGGGTCTGCGGGTATCGAGCCGGCCGCCTGTGGCCGCCGGCTCGAACCGTTCGCTTGCGCGAACCTCGCGCTTACTTGGCGACTTCGGCGCCGACGACCGAGTCCCACTGCTTCGAGATCACTTCCTTGGAAGCGTTCTGCTGTTCGACGGTCGGGAACACGGCCTTGGCATAGGCCTCGGCCGGCGGCAGCTTGGCCAGCAGGTCGGCCGGGATCTTGCCGTTCTTGGCGAGGTCGTCGAAGCGGATCGGATGGCAATAGCCCTTGAGCCAGCCGATCTGGCCTTCGTCGGAGTAGAGGTATTCCATCCACAGCTTGGCGGCGTTCGGATGCGGCGCGAAGGCGCTGATCGCCTGGACGTAGACGCCGGCGACGACGCCGGTCTTCGGCACCACGACCTCGGCGGCCGGGTTGCCCTTGAGAATGTCGCGCCAGGAAAGGGCGTTGTAGTCCCAGGCGATGATCACCGGGGTGGAGCCCTGCGCCAGCGAGGCCGACTTGCCGATGACGGGGACGAAATTGCCCTTCTTGTTCAGCTCGGCGAAGAACTTCAGGCCTTCCTCGCCCGCCTTGGCGATATCGCCCTTGTCGCCGGAGAGGCCGGCGGCGAACACGCCCTGGATCGCCTGGTTGGCGACGCGCGGATCACCGGCGAGCGCCACCGAATTGGCGAGGTCGTCGGCGAGCAGGTCGGACCAGTCGCGCGGCACGTTCTTGACGATGTCGGTGTTCACCAGGAACGACAGCACGCCGTAATAGTCGCCGTACCAGTAGCCGTCGGCGTCCTTGGCGCTGTCCGGGATCGTGTCCCAGGTCGAGACCTTGTAGGGCTGCAGCAGGCCTTCGGCCTTCGCGGACGGGCCGAAGGAGAGGCCGACGTCGATGACGTCGGGCGCCTGCGGGCCGGTGTTGCCCTTGTTCGCCTTGATCGCCTCGATCTCGTCGCCCGAGCCGGCGTCGGGGTTCAGTTCGTTGACGGCGATGCCGTACTTGGCCTTGAAGCCTTCGATGATCTCGCCATAGCCGCACCAGTCATGCGGCAGCGCGATCGTCGTCAGCTGGCCTTCCTTCTTCGCCGCCGCGACCAGCTCGTCGAGGTTCTGGCCGAAGGCAACGCCCGTCGTTGCGCAGATCGCGAGTGCGGAAACCGACATCCGCATCCAGTTCGTCGTCATGCTTGTTCTCCCCTCGGCGTATCACCGCCCATTTGCCCCGGCGCGGCCCCCTGGCCGGCCAGATGATAAGCCGTCTATTTCAAACGCTATCATGCAAGTTTGAAGCTTCGATGTCGCCCGTGATCGAGGCGCGGCGCGGCGGATGTTGCCATCCACAGTTGTTCCGGCCGGGTCCGGGCGATCGTTGTTCGTCCCTCTTTGCGCCGGACGCGTCGAGGCGCCCGGTCGGCCGAGCTTACCCCAGGCTTGGACGGTCGGTAAGCCGCCTTTTGATTCGGGGGGCAGGAGGAGGTGCGGGGGAGATGCCGGGCGGCCGCGCTGGCGCGGCGACCGGCCCGGCGAGGGCGTTGGCTAGATCGCCTGCAACTGGACGCGCTGCTCCAGCGCGGCTGAGGCTTCCTTGCGCTCGCTGTAGCGGTCCGTCAGGTAGGGCGCCGCGTCGCGGGTCAGCAGCGTGAACTTCATCAGCTCCTCCATGACGTCGACGATGCGGTCATAATAGGAGGAGGGCTTCATCCGCCCCGCCTCGTCGAACTGCTCGAACGCCTTGGCGACGGAGGACTGGTTGGGGATGGTGATCATCCGCATCCAGCGGCCGAGCACGCGAAGTTGGTTGACGGCGTTGAAGGATTGCGAGCCGCCGCTGACCTGCATGACGGCCAGCGTCTTGCCCTGGGTCGGCCGCACCGCGCCGATCGAAAGCGGCAGCCAATCGATCTGGGCCTTCAGGATCGCGGTCATGGCGCCATGGCGCTCGGGGCTGCACCAGACCTGCCCCTCCGACCAGGCCGAGAGCTCCCGGAGCTCCTGCACCTTCGGGTGGCTCGACGGCGCGCCGTCCGGCAGCGGCAGGCCGCTCGGATCGAAGATCCTCGTCTCGGCGCCGAGCGCCTCGAGGATCCGCGCCGCCTCGAGCGTCGCGAAGCGGCTGTAGGAGCGCTCGCGCACCGAGCCGTAGAGCAGCAGAATGCGCGGCGCATGCGCGCTGGCTTGCGGTTGCAGGGCGCTCGGGTCCGGGGCGTGGAATAGCGGCGCGACGAGGTTGGGCAGGCTCTGGGTATTCATGGCGGTGTGCTTGTCGGTATTCTTGGTGGAGGTATTCTTGGCGGGGGTATTCATGGATCTCACGGGGTCTCGTCCGTCTCGATGATTTCGCCGTCTTCCTTGACGAAGCGGCCGAAATGCGGGTTCGGCAGGATGTCGAGCACGAGTTCCGACGGACGGCAGAGTCTCGTGCCCTTCGGGGTCTCGACGATCGGGCGGTTGATCAGGATCGGGTGGGCGAGCATGAAGCCAAGGAGGTCGTCGTCGCTCCAGGCGGGATCGGCGAGGCCGAGCTCGGCATAGGGCGTGCCCTTCTCGCGCAGCAGTGCCCTGACCGGGATGTCCATGGCGCGGATCAGCTCCACGAGCCGCTCGCGGCTCGGCGGCGTCACCAGATATTCGATGACGACGGGCTCCTCGCCGCTCTGGCGGATCATCGCCAGCGTGTTGCGCGAGGTGCCGCAGGCGGGGTTGTGATAGATGGTGACGGTCATGGCGCCGGCTCTTCCTGGGTTCGGGCGGAGGGCACGGCGGTTCCGCGCTCGTACCAGCCCTTGCTGCGATTGACGATCCAGACCACCGACAGCATCACCGGCACCTCGATCAGCACGCCGACGACGGTGGCGAGCGCCGCGCCGGAGTGAAAGCCGAACAGGCTGATGGCGGCGGCGACCGCGAGCTCGAAGAAGTTGCTGGCGCCGATCAGGGCCGACGGGCCGGCGACGCAATGCGCCTCGCCCGCGACGCGGTTCAGCCAATAGGCGAGCCCCGCGTTGAAATAGACCTGGATCAGGATCGGCACCGCGAGCAGCAGGATCACCAGCGGCTGGGCGAGGATCTGCTCGCCCTGGAAACCGAAGAGCAGCACCAGCGTGGCAAGCAGCGCCACCAGCGAGATCGGGCTGAGAATACGCAGCAGGCGGGCGAGCGCCGGCTCGCCGCCGGAGGCGAGGAGGCGCCGGCGCAGCCATTGCGCCGCGATGACCGGCAGGACGATGTAGAGCCCGACCGAGAGCAGCAGCGTGTTCCACGGCACGGTGATCGCCGAGAGGCCGAGCAGCAGCCCGACGACCGGCGCGAAGGCCACCACCATGATGACGTCGTTCAACGCCACCTGGCTCAGCGTGAAATGCGGCTCGCCCCGGATCAGGTTCGACCAGACGAAGACCATGGCCGTGCAGGGCGCCGCGGCGAGGATGATCAGGCCGGCGATGTAGCTGTCGATCTGGTCCGCCGGCAGATAGGGGCGGAACAGCTGGCCGACGAACAGCCAGCCGAGCAGCGCCATCGAGAACGGTTTCACCGCCCAGTTGACGAAGAGCGTCACGCCGATGCCGCGCCAGTGCCGCCCGACCTGGCCGAGCGCGGCGAAGTCGATGCGGAGCAGCATCGGCACGATCATCAGCCAGATCAGCACGGCGACGGGCAGGTTGACGTTCGCCACCTCCATCGCGCCGAGCGTCGCGAACAGCCCGGGCGCCAGATGCCCGAGCCCGATGCCGGCAAGAATGCAGAGCCCGACCCATAGGGTCAGGTATCGTTCGAAGCGGGACATCGGTCAGCCCTCGACGGGAGCGGCGGGGACGCCGGCATCCGCCTCGGCGCAGCAGGCGGAGAGGGCGCCGATCGCCGGCGCGCAGACTTCCGGATGGCCCTGGCAGCAGTCCCGCATCAGGAACTCGACCAGTCCGGCGAGCGTCTGGAAGCGGGCGCTGTAGATGATCGAGCGGTGTTCGCGGCGGGACTGGATCAGCCCCGCGCGCTCGAGATGGGCGAGGTGGAAGGAGGCGCCGGAGGAGGAGACGCCGACCGTCTCGCCGACACTGCCTGCCGGCAATCCGGCCGGGCCGGCCTGGACGAGGATCCGTACCATCTGCAGGCGCGTCGCTTGCGACAGCGCGGCGAAGGCGTCGAGGGCCTGGGTTTCGTTCATCTTCATCTCAATGATTCAAGAGGTATTGAAATGAATAGGGCGCTGGGTCCGGAAAGGCAAGAGGCACCGCGCCGGGGAGAGAAGAGCGGTGCGATGATCCGGTCTGGAGATGCGGTTGGGAGGCTGGAAGTGATATTCGCGAGCAGGGGGGGATCCGGTTCGTCCGAAGCGCCGACGCTCCAGGAGGCCCTAGCACAACACCACCTTCAACATGCTGAGGAGGCCCGCAGGGCCGTCTCGAAGCACGCAAAGCGGTCGTGCTGGGCCGTGTCTTTCAGGCCGATCGGCCGACCTCCGCCATCATCCTGAGTGTCTGGCCCGCAATGGCTGAATGGCGCGATCTACACGCAACAGCCAGATCCCGGACTGCATTCCAGAACTCGACCATCATCCTGAGGTGCCCGGCGAAGCCGGGCCTCGAAGGAGGGTCCAGGGAACGCCCCGAGGCGGATTGCGCCAGACTTTGTCTACGAAACGCAATGCGTCGAAGGAGAATTCGTATGACCCGGCGACCCGTCGATCGCCTCCGCCTGCATCGTGCATTTGGGTCGACATGCAAAAGCCGAGACGGCGCCGCGGATGCCGCTGCAATCTCTCCAAGCCTTCCAGTTCTGCGCAGGTGAGGGCACGTGTGGATCGGCGGTACCCAAACACTATGGGGTCGGATACCTCAAGACTGTCAAAACTGAGGGCTGCGCGACCGCCACGGGCGCCTTTGATGGGCTGGGTAGAAGCGGGGCAGCGGCATGCGGAAACGGCGGCCTGCTCTCAGGCCGCCGTTCCCTTGCGCCGGGCGCAGGCGAACTCTGCCGGCGATCTCGGTCGCCTTGGCTCATTCCTGCTCTTGCCGTCGGCCCGGCCTTGCCGGATGAGGGCGCCTCAGCCGCCCCGGCCGCCGCCACCTTCGCCGCCGCTGCTGCCACTGCTGCCGCCGCCTTCACTGCCCGTGTGGCTGCCGCTGTCACCGCCGCTGCTGCCGCCGCTATTGCTGCCCTCGGTACCACCGCCGGAGCTGCCGCCGCCTTCGCTGCCGCCGGAGCCGCTGCCCCCATCGCCGCTGCCGGGATGACTGCCCGTGTCACCACCACCGCCGGGGTGACTGCCGGTGTCGCCGCCGCCGCCCGAGTGATGGCCGGTGTCGCCACCACCGCCGGTGCTGCCGCCACCGCCGTTGTTGCCACCACCGCCGGTGTTGCCGCCACCGCCGTTGTTGCCGCCGCCATTATTGCCGCCGCCATTGGTGCCGGGGCCCTGATTGGTGCCGCCGGAGATGGTTCGCGCCAGGCCGAACGGCAGGCTGGATCCGCCGCCGCTGCCGCTCGATGAATATGACGCGCAGGCCGATGTCTTCAGCATCTCGAAAAGGATCGGCTGAGAGCATCCGAGGCGGGGTTGTGCGCTCGCCGCCGAAATCATACCAGGATCGGCTACGTAATTGGCGCTAACAAAACCCGCGGCTGCCGCAAAAACTATGTATTTGAGGGTCATTTTCGTGCGCCTTACCTGAAGAATCCCCAAGATGATCAGGAAGGTGTCGTTATGGTTGCATCGGGTCAATGGACGGATATGTCAGGGTTTTGCGAAGGTTTGCGCGGTTGCTACGGTGGCCGACGTTTAGGTCGGTGAGCTGATATCCGTAAATTGTAATGAATTTTGAAATGATTACAGCGATCGGTTGCCACGGCGCGGGAAGGATTTTGCGTTTTCGACCGTCGGTCCAGCGCCGTCGGCGAAGGCCGATTTTGCGCGCCCGACACCGCTTTTCACGGGATGTTGATGAGCCGGCGCACCCGCCGTCCCGCCGCCCGAGATCCGGATCGGCGACACCGGCGGCGAAGGATGCCCGCGCGCCGACGGGGATCGGCGTCCCGCCTCGGGGCGCCGCGGTTCCGGCATCCTGCGCGGGGCGGCGCCCGGCAAGGGCAATTCCCGCGTGTCAAACGGCAGTGCGCCGAGGCCTGTGAATTGCCGAAAGAGGCGCTTGACCCCCATGCCGAAACAGCCTATCTCCACACCCACGGCGCGGCCAGTTGAAGAAACTCTCCCGCCGGACAGTGAAGTCCGGCCTTTTGTGTGAGTTATCTCAACGGCTTAGTTGGGGAATAGTTTAACGGTAGAACGACGGACTCTGACTCCGTTAGTCTTGGTTCGAATCCAGGTTCCCCAGCCACTCATCTCCGAACAAAACACAATTGGTTTGACAGCGTCGGACGGCCTCTCCTGAGGCTGATGTCGCGTCTGTTGCTGGTCGCTGCGCAGGCTCATCGCGCAGGAAGCCGTTGCGGGTCCTGAATGGGCTGGCGGGGAAGGATCCCCCAAATCTCGCGACGAAGAGCATCCGGCAGGCGTCTGGCCTCGGTTCGCGATCCTGTTTCTGACGACCGAATCGTTCCAAGAGCCCGGCGCCGCCGCGTTCATTCCTGCTGGCGAGACACGCCGCCGCTGGCCGCCGTCGGCGTGAAACGCACCCATCCCGCTCGCCGGCTCACTCGCTCAGGGCGAACTCGCGTCTGGCGTTTTCGATTTCAGG
Organism: Kaistia sp. SLG-1; assembly: GCF_059699055.1. Lineage (NCBI taxonomy): Bacteria > Pseudomonadati > Pseudomonadota > Alphaproteobacteria > Hyphomicrobiales > Kaistiaceae > Kaistia > Kaistia sp. SLG-1. The sequence continues at coordinate 3,545,039 of NZ_AP048544.1, read as the reverse complement.
CAGGTGGTTGCTTACCCAGGTGCAGATGCCGGTAACCAGCGCCAGCAGGCTGCGGCCGAGCGGCGTCAGCCGGTACTCCACCTTGGGGGGAATGACAGGGTAGACCTTGCGGCTCAGCAGGCCATCGCGCTCCAGCTGCCGCAGGGTCTTGGTCAGCATCTTCTGGCTGATGCCCTCGATCCCATCCAGCAGTTCCGTGAACCGCATCTGCTCCCGCTCGCCCAGCGTGGCGATGATGAGCAGGGTCCATTTGTCCCCGATCCGGTCGATCATTTCCCGCGCCAAAGCGCGGTCCTTGCTGTCGATCGAAGACGCCGTTTCGTTGGTTTTGCTCTTGGTTTCCATGAGGAAACAGTAGCACTTTGAGGTGCCTTCTTTCCAGAAGAAACCAGCTCTCCTATGTTTGCCAATAGAGCCGCAGGAAAAATCCGATCCTCTGGCGAATTGTGCAATCAAAGGAAGTTGTTATGCGTGCTTTAGTGGCAACTGGAAATGCCGATAGCTTAGTGGAATTGGCTGAGGTTGCAGTTCATTCTCCAAGGCTCGACGAAATGCTTGTCGAGGTCGAGGCGTTTTCTCTCAATCGGCCCGACTTCTTGTGGCTGGCCGCGCCCAATTCTCAGTGGCGCGTCGGCATCGATTTCGTCGGCAAGGTCGTTGAAGCGGCTCGCGATGGGGCCGGCCCGGCCGTCGGAGACCGCGTGATGGTTCATGCCCCGCAGGGCGGCGGCGGCGCGGAGTTTGCGATCGCCAAGCCCGAGCTCTCGGTCGTCGTCCCGCCCGGTGTCGGTTCCGCTGTCGCGGCGGCGCTGCCTCTCGCCGGATTGGTGGCGCTGCGCCTCGTTCGCGAGGCCAGGATCAATGCGGGGCAACGCGTGCTGATCACCGGCGCGACCGGGGGCGTCGGTCACTTCGCCGTCGAACTCGCTCTGAACGCGGGCGCCTCCGTCACGGCGCTCGCCCGCTCGGGCGAAAAGACCGAGTTGCTCGAGCAGCGTGGCGCCAAGGTCATCCATACGCTCGACGGCGAGCTGGAGCCGTTCGACATCATCCTGGAATCGATCGGCGGACCGGTGCTGACGCAGGCGCTCTCGAAACTGGTTCGCAAGGGGCTGGTGCTGTGGTTCGGCGCCGCCAGCGGTCAACCGGCGCAGATCGACTTCTTCAGCTTCTTCCCGGATCGGTCGAGCTTCACCCTCAAGCACTTTGTCTACAACGAGGTCGAAGGCGACCTCTCCGCCGACCTTCATGAACTCCTCGAACTCGTGGCGACAGGGGTGCTGACCCCGCATGTCTCCCGGATCGAGGACTGGAGCCAGACCGCCGAGATCCTCAAGGCGATTCAGCAGGGGGCGCTGGCAGGCAAAGCCGTCCTGACGCTCAAGACCCCGGCCTAGGGCTGGCTTCCAGGCGCGAGCGGAAAGGCGCGACCGGCAAGGTCGCGCCAACCGACCGGCTGGCCCGGCAGTCGCAACGGCGATCAAGTGGAGCCGCGCCGAATCGACCATAGGATTGGCGGGGTTAGGGAGGGCGCATGGATCCGGTCGGGAAAGCTCTTTGGTACATGGAGTGCCACTTCGAGAAGACGATCACGCTGGGCGAGATCGCCGAAGCGAGCGGCGTTTCCCGCTTCAACCTGTCGCGCGCCTTCGGAACCGCAACCGGACACACCGTCATGGGATATCTGCGTCGGCGTCGCCTCTCCGAGGCGGCGCGGGCGCTATCCGATGGGGCGCCCGATATCCTGACGGTGGCGCTCGACGCGGCCTATGGCTCGCACGAAGCGTTCTCCCGGGCGTTTCGCGATCAGTTCGGCCTCACGCCCGAGCAGGTGCGCGCCCAACGCCATCTCGGCAACCTCGAACTTCTGGAGCCCATCCGAATGGACCAATCCCTGTTCGTTGAACTCGAGCCTCCGCGTGTCGAGGACCGTGGCGATTTGCGGATCGCGGGACTTTCCGATCGCTTCAGCTTCGAGACGAACCAGGGCATACCCGCGCTCTGGCAGCGCTTCATACCCTATATCGGCAGTATTCCCGGCCAGGTGGGCTGGACCAGCTACGGCGTCTGCAGCAACGGCGATGGCGCGGGCAACTTCGACTATACCTGCGGTGTCGAGGTGCCCGAGTCCTCCGATATCCCGGCCGAATTGACCTCTATCCGCATCCCGGCCCGGCGCTATCTGGTGTTCGTCCACCGGGGCCATATCTCCACGATCGGGCGCACGGTCTACACGATCTGGAACAAGGCCCTGCCGGAATCCGGGCACGAGGCCGCATGCGCGCCGGATTTCGAGCTCTACGACGAGCGTTTCGACCCCGTCAGCGGCTCGGGAGAGGTCGAGATTTGGATCCCGGTCAAAGGCGAGGCATGAGGCCATTGGCTGCCGGAGCCGCCCGCTGTGCCGTACCGCCCCGCGCTTGCGCGCCGACTGGGCGACGGGAACACAAAGCGACGGCCTTCGTTCGGGCCACTAGATCTTCGTTGGAAGCTTTGGGATCTTGATGATCGGCGCTTTTCTCAGGCGCCTTTGCTTCTCGATCCGCCGTGCCAGGCGCTTGAAGGGACGGAGCAGCTCAAGCGCCACCCTGACAGGCTGGCTTCGTCGGCGCTTGGTGCCGGAGACTGCCGCCGGCCTCAACGGCAGCCGGTCGCTCTCGATGATACTCCGAAGGGCGCCTGCATCTTCCAGCAACTCCGACGCCTGGATGCAGATACCGGGGCGAACTTCATATGCAACGGAGGGGCGTCCGGCCAAGGCGTTGTCGAACAGGAACTGGTCGACCGGGGAGGCGAAGCCGGGAGTGTTCGCGATCCTCCCCGCGAGTTCCCTGGAAATCACGTACGCGCCGGTGGCGTTCCATGGGGCATCGACCTTGAAGAGGCGGTGGCGAACGCCGGCATTCTCCGCGCTGCCCTGGTAGCGGGGGAGGTGAGGGGCTTCCAGTTTGACGAGATGCACGCCCCGAGGGATCCACTCGGAGCTCGACAGCAATTGCCCGACTTCCATGTCCAGGTGCAGGTCATCTTCGAAGATGGCACCAAAGGCGTCTTCGCCTTCCGCGATCATCTTCCAGCATTGTCGGTGGCTGAGCAGGCAGCCCACTTCCGACGCGGCCCATTCAATGCCGTCCGTTCTCGTTCGGGTGTGCTGAAGCAATTCTTTGCGTGAAAGGGCTCGCCCGTTGATGGCGTCCACCCGTTCAAAGCGTACCCCGATGCGCGCGAATTGGCCGCTCATCCAGTCGAGACGCTCTCGCGACTCCGCGAGATTGATCATCAGTGCTTTCAATGGAAAGTCTCTGCAGAGGATATCGGGCCGTGTGCTCAGCTCGCTTGATCAGCCTGCAGCTGCTTTCCTTCATTGACCAACGCCTCCAGGGGCGAGCCGGCCGGCGGCGTCTTGCAGAGATGCCGCAGATGTTCGTTCCAGAGATGAACGACCTTCGTCCGAGGGGTCAGGAAGTCTTCCATTTTCAGTCCCGGGTCGAGCAGCAGATTGGCGCGGCTCGGCGCCAGGCCATAGAGGATGTCCGCCGCGAGAACATGCACGTCGACGGAGTGTTTCCGCGCATAGTAGGTGAGGGCCACGGGTCCGACCGTCCCCCAAGGCATGTCGGCAATCTGCACCGGCGCACCGAGAAGCGCGCGCATCCTGAGCCGGCGCTTTCGGCGCTTGTCGAACCAAGGCGGAATGAATGCCTTTGCCTTGCCGATCGATCGAAGCTCGCGCAGCAACTCGGAATCGGCCGGCATGCGGAGCAGCGCGCTGCAGATATGCGCGCCATCCTCCCAGCCCATAATGTATTCGGCGTCCTCGATCGGCCTGATGCAGTAGCAGTCGCAGTCCGCGTAAACGCCAAGATCCGCTGCGAGCAATTCATATCGAAACAGATCGGACGCGATCGCGTAACTTCCCGTCGCGGTATGCCGTACAAGGCTCGACCGGGGCAGGATATCGTTGCCGTCCGACAGTTCGATGCCCTTCGGAACGCCGGCCACGTCTTCGTAGACGTGCAGGCGAACGCGGTGCCCGGCGCGCTGGAAAGAGTGAAGGCAGGCCGCATGCATTGGGCCCAGGCTGGGGCCGATCCAGAGCGCGTTGATAACCGGCAGATGCAACTTTCAATTCCCCAACACGCGGACTTCAACCGCGCCTCAGACGGGCGTTCTACTCATCCTGGGCGCGAGCCACAACGTCCGTGAAAACTTGCCCAGCGTTGAGGCTGTGAATAAGGGCAGGGCGATGGATCGCCCTGGGCCAAGGAGGATAGGGCCTGCGTTGTTCCTTGCAGCAGGCCCGTTATTGAGGTCGCGGTTCGTCGCGATCGTCCGGCGCTGGCAGAATCTGGATGCCTCGCGGCGATATTGTGAACCCCTTCGATGCGGCTTCGCGCCAGTCGCATTGGACAATGTGGTCCAGCGTCGGCCAGGGAGCGGGGCCGCTCTCCGGCGGTCGCCAGCGGTTCGAGTGCCAGAACATGACGTGCAGGTACACGGAGTCTTCCCCGCCCCGTTCATGGCAGAGCTTGCCTCGCTGCCAGCTCCAGTTGGAGGGGCCCAATTGCCCATCGGGCCAAAACTCGCTTCCGCCCGGTGTGGCATAGCGGTTCACGAACAAGGATCTGGGACCCAGCAGTCGTCGAAGGAAACGGAACTTCCTGGGCATTCGCAGGACCCTGGCGAAGTGGTCCTCGTCGATGCCGACGTAATCGCGGTTGCGAAGGTGGTCTTGCCAGGACTCTATCCGGGTAAAGTATTCCCGCATTCGGCGGGTGTTCCAAAACACGGAAAGATGTCCGGCCACTCGATCGTCGAGAGCCGAAATCGCGTCGAACTTGGCCAGGAGCTGGTCGTTGTAGACGGCTCGAATGTCGCCGAAAATGACGTCCATGTCGCAGAAGCCGAAGGATCTGTACCCCTTCAGCTCATCTTGATGGATGAACCCTAGGCAGGGCTTCAGGTCGCAGAGCTTGTAGGGGCTCATCTGGCTCAGATCGAGTCCCAGCGCGGCCCCGGCCTTCTTCTTGAACGCATCGAATGACGACGTCTTGAATTTTACGTTTTCGGCCGTGTTTTCTGGTGCTGGCTGATCCGTTGGAATCAGCCAATCGATTTCGGGATTCAGTTTGCAGGATTCAATGAAGAAGTTGATCCAGGCCGGCCATGGCCCGAACCAAGGTGAAATCAGTATTAGAGGCCTCAACGCTTGCACTCTTCCTTGCCCAGGGGAAATCGCTGACGGCTCGCCCCATTTGATTGACAGCGCCTATCTGCTGGCTCGGCGGCTGGCCGTCGAGTGCAATACAGCGCTCCATTCTTCTCTACCCAGGAATATTCGATTCTGTTCGTTCGCGCCCGCCAGGGCCATCGATCGACGTCTCGCGCCGCGTCGCCGATCCTCACCCCGCCGCCGACCTCCACTCACTCGGCGACTGGCCGACGAATTTCTTGAAGGCGCGGCTGAAGGCGGCTTCGGAATCGTAGCCGACTTCGCGGGCGACGGCGGCGACCTTGCTGCCGCGCTCGGCGAGGCGGCGGGCAGCGATCTGCATGCGCCATTGCGTCAGATACTGGATCGGCGGATAGCCGACGAGCTGGGTGAAGCGTTCGGCCAGCGCCGAGCGCGAGGCGCCGGCCTCGGCGGCGAGATCCTCCAGCGTCCAGCCGCGCGCCGGTTCCGCGTGCAGACGCGCCAGCGCCCGCCCGACCAGCGGATCGCGCAAGCCCGCCAGCCAGCCGGTATTGTCGGTGGCGAGCTGGTCCATGTGCTGGCGGATGACCTCGACGAACATCAGCTCCGACAGGCGGTTCAAAATGCTCTGGCTGCCGGCGCGCTTGTTGCCGGCCTCGGCGGTGGCGAGGCGGATGAACTGGTCGAGCAGGCCTTCCGGCGTGTTGGTGGCGCGGCCGAGCCGCATGAAGCGTGGCAGCGAGGCGAGCAGCGGGTTGAACGGCCGCGCGTCGCAGCTGAAGAAGCCGCAGACCAAACGCGTGTCGGCCGGCCCGTCGCTGCCGGAATTCAGGCGGAAGGGCAGGAGATTGTCGTCCCGCGGCCGGTTGAAGACGCTCCATTCCGGCTCCGCGCGCATGCCGGGCCCGCTCGACAGCGCATGCGGGTCGCCATGCGGCATCACGGCGATGTCGCCCTCGCAGAGCTCGACCGGCTCGAAATCGCCGCGATCGACGATCGAGATCCAGCACGAACCGCGCGTCACCACGTGATATTCGATCGTGTGCTGCGATCCCGGCGCGACGTCCCGCGCGATCTTCTGCATCGGCGGCGCTTCGGCCACCCAGGGCGAGCGGGCGCTGACGTCGAAGAAGACCGCGCCGGTCAGGTGCACGGCCGACAATACGTCCGACAAGACATCCGTACCCATGGTTGCCGTTCCTTCGGCCGCACCCGTTTTCGCCGGTGGGCCTTGTCCGTCGCGGGCATGGGAACGTCGGGGCGGCGAGGGCGCATGCGAGCGCGGCGGCGCTCCGGACGTTTCCCTTGAAAGATAGCAGGTCTGGACGCTCGGGCAATAAATCCGGCGGCTCGATCATTCTGCCAGGCGTCGAATTCCGTTACGTCATGGCCCGCATCGAAGGCGCCGTGCCGCAATCATCCCCGACCGGCAACGCGTGAACCCTTCGCCAGGTGGAGCCCGGCGCCCGATGCCCGCGACACGCGCCAGACGCGGTCGCGCTCACGCGACCCCGAGGGAAAAGCCCCAAGGGAACTGCCACGCTTCGGAAATGCATGCCGCGGCCGCCGATGGGGGCCGCGCGAGCTCTCGACCCCTGCGTCGTTCGCGGCGCGCAACTGTCCAGGAGACCAGCATGACCATGACCACTCTCGGAAGCGATCCGACCCAGATGAGCACCATGACCGCCGCCATGGCGGCCGCCCCCGATCTCGCCGTCCTGAAGGCGCGCCAGCAGGCGACCTGGTCGGCCGGCGACTATGCCGTCGTCGGCACCACGCTGCAGATCGTCGGCGAAAGGCTGGCGGAGGCGATGGACCTGCGCTCGGGCCAGAGCGTGCTCGACGTCGCCGCCGGCAACGGCAATGCGACGCTCGCCGCGGCGCGGCGCTGGTGCGAGGTCACTTCCACCGATTATGTCGACGCGCTGCTGGTGCTCGGCCGCAAGCGGGCGGACGCGGAGGGCCTCGCCGTGACCTTCCGCCATGCCGACGCCGAGGACCTGCCGTTCCAGGACGGCGCGTTCGACGCGGTGATGTCGACCTTCGGCGTGATGTTTACCGCCGATCACGACCGCGCCGCTGCCGAGATGCTCCGCGTCTGCCGCCCGGGCGGCAAGATCGGCATGGCCAACTGGACGCCGGATGGCTTCATCGGCCAGATGTTCAAGGTGATCGGCACGCATGTGGCGCCGCCGCCGGGCGCGAAGTCCCCGGCGCTCTGGGGCATGCGGGCGCGGATCGACGAGATGTTCGGCGAAGGCGCGCGCGCCATCGCCATGGAGACGCGGATGTTCACCTTCCGCTACCGCTCGGCGGCGCATTTCCTCGATATCTTCCGCCGCTACTACGGCCCGACGCTGAAGGCGTTCGGCGCGCTCGACGACATGGGCCAGAAGGCGCTGGCCGATGACATCGCCGCGCTGATCGGGCGCTTCAACAAGGCGGAGGACGGCACGCTGGTGGTGCCCTCCGAATATCTGGAGATGGTGATCACGCGAGGCTGAGCGGGATCCCTGCCGGTTGAAGGGCGTCGTCGCGACGGCACAGTCGCGGCGGCGCCTTTTCCTTTGCCGGCTCGCCCCCGGCCCGGCCGGACTTGTTGGCGGCCGCCGTCGATGCAATCATGGCGCGACTGACGATACGAAACGACCCGGACGGGGCCATCATGACATCCAATTCCGCTGCGCGCCGGCTGGCGCGCGCCACGGCCTGCTCGCTGATGCTCCTCGCCGCCACGGCCGGCGCTCGGGCCGGCACGCTCGAGGACGTCAAGGCGCGGGGCAAGCTCGTCTGCGGCGTCAGCGAGGGGCTCGGCGGGTTCTCCGAGAAGGACGAGACCGGCGCCTGGCGCGGCTTCGACGTCGATTTCTGCAAGGCCGTGGCGCTGGCGATCACAGGCGACGCGACGAAGGTCGACTATGTGCCGCTCTCGGCGACCGATCGCTTCAAGGCGCTCGCCGACGGCAAGATCGACCTCCTGTCGCGCAACAGCACCTGGACGTTTTCGCGCGACGCCGGCCAGAATCTCGAATTCGTCGGCGTCAGCTATTTCGACGGGCAGGGTTTCATGGTGCCGTCGATCTATGGCGCCACCAGCCCGCTGCAGCTGAACGGGGCGACGATCTGCGTCCTGGACGAAACGACGACGCAGGACAACGCGGCCGCCTATTTCGCGCGGGCAGGGCTCAAGGTCTCGTTCCTTCCCTTCGCCGAGCGGCAGGACGCGCGAAAGGCCTATGCCGACGGCCAGTGCGACGCTTACACCGCCGATCGCTCGGCGCTGGCGGCCGAGCGCGCCGACCTGCCGAAGCCGGAAGACCACACCATCCTCAAGGACGTTATCTCGAAGGAGCCGCTCGGTCCCGTGGTGCGCGACGACGATCCGAAATGGGTCAATCTCGTGCGCTGGGTGCTGTTCGGCCTGATCGACGGCGAGGAGACCGGGCTCACCTCTGCCTCGGTCGCCGGCGACAAGGCGCAGGAAGCGGCCCGGCTCGGCGCGCTCACCGGACCGACGCTCGGCCTTTCCGACGACTGGCTCGCCAAGGTGATCGGCGGCGTCGGCAATTCCGGCGAGATCTTCGAGCGCAATCTCGGCGAGGAGACGCCGATGCAGCTTTCGCGCGGTATCAACGCCCTCTGGACACAAGGCGGAATTCTCTATGCGCCGCCCATGCAGTAGCCCGTTCCTGCGCCAGCTCGGTCTCCGGCTCTGCGCCGGTCTCTTCCTCGCGCTTGCCGCCGCGTTGCCTTCTGGCCCCGGCGCGGAGGCCGCCACCGTCAAGGAGGCGCAGCGCAACCTCGCCGTCATCCGCATCAACGCAATCGACCTCCTGGCCCGCGAAAAGCGGCTGCCGCTGCCGATCCAGCAGCGCCGCGACATCCTGCGCGCCTATTACGAGGAACAGGCCGGCGAGCTGCTCTGGCTCCGCGATGATCGCGCCGAGGCGCTGGTGGCGATCCTGAACGACGCCGCCGCCGACGGCCTGCGGCCGGACGACTATCCGACGCGGCAGCTCATGTCGCTGATGCAGAACACCGACGCCGAGGACGTGCGCGGCCTGGCGCTGGCCGAGCTGTTCTTCTCCGCCGCCTTCCTCGAATATTCGGCCGACCTGTCGGTCGGGCGCTTCCTGCCGAGCAAGGTCGATCCCAACTTCTTCCTGAAGGCGCGAACCTTCGACCAGGCGGCGGCGCTGCAGGCCGTCGCCAAGGCCGACGACCTCGTCGATTTCTTCGACGCCTGGCAGCCGGCCAGCAGCTACTATGCCGCGCTTCGGGGCGCGCTCGCGCAATATCGCGAGCTGGAGGCGGAAGGGGGCTGGGATCTCGTTCCCCTCGGGGCCACGCTGAAGCCCGGCATGACCGATCCGCGCGTCGTGGCGATCCGTGAGCGTCTGTCGGCGACCGATGGCGCCGATCCGTCGCCGGCGGCCGGCGCGGCGGAGACCTACGACACCGAGCTGGTGGCGGCGGTCGAGCGCTTCCAGGCCCGCCACGGGCTCGATGTCGACGGCGTCGTCGGGCCGGCGGCGCTGGTCGCGATGAACGTGCCGATCGAGGATCGCATTCAGGAAATCGAGCTGGCGATGGAGCGCTGGCGCTGGATGCCGCGCGATCTCGGCGAGCAATATCTGATGGTCAATATCGCCGGCTTCGAGCTGCGCCGGGTCAAGGCCGGCGAAACCGAGCAGCGCATGTCGGTCGTCGTCGGCAAGCCCTACAGCCGAACGCCGGTGTTCAGCGACCAGGTCCGCTATATCGAGCTGAACCCCTATTGGACCGTGCCGTCCGGCATCGCCGTCAAGGAGGAGCTGGGCAAGCTGCGCAGCAATCCGGGCGGCCTGTCGGCGCAGGGCTTCGAGGCCGTGCGCGGCAAGGACGTCTTCGACCTCCGCTCGATCAACTGGTCGAATTACGGGCCCGGCAACTTCCCGTTCCAGCTGCGCCAGCAGCCGGGGCCGAAGAACGCGCTCGGCCGCGTCAAGTTCATGTTCCCGAACGAGCACAACGTCTATCTGCACGATACGCCGTCGCGCAGCCTGTTCGCGCGCAGCGAGCGGGCCTTCAGCCATGGCTGCATCCGCGTCAGCAAGCCGCTGGAGCTGGCCCAGCAGGTGCTTATCGCCGGCGGTGTCTCCGGCTGGAACATGGACCGGATCAACAGCGTGGTGGCGACGGAGAAGAACACCGTCGTCAAGCTGAACCAGCCGCTGCCGATCCATCTCACCTATCTGACCGCCTGGGTCGACGAGGACGGCGTCAATTTCCGCAAGGACATCTACAACCAGGACGCCAAGCTGCTGGCAGCACTCGACGGCAAGGCGCTCGCCTGGTGATGGCAGCCCGCCTGCGCCGGTGATCCCGCCGCCGACCGGTGAGGGCCACCGGCAAGTCCCCCGAAACCGCTGGCGTTGACGAAGCGGCGAGGGCCCCTGCGCGCATAACTGTGCATGGCCTAATTCGGAACCCGTACGAACCGTAGTTCCGCGATGGACAGGGTTCGGGGCCCTTCCTAAGCTGATCGCTGGAGATCACGACCGTCGTTGCCCGTGGGAGGAAAACCGGGCGACGGCGGCCGCTTCGATGCGAATGACCCGGGGCAACCGGGTGTGACGGGAGGAGACCGCACGTGAACGGATTGAAGAAGCTTTCGGCCGCGCTTGGCGTCAGCCTGGCGCTGGCCGGCTTTGGCATGGGCATGGGAATGGGCGCGGCCAGCGCCCAGGACTCCAAGGTCTTCAAGATCTGGTGGTACGAGGCGCCGGAAAGCGCGATGGCGATCGCCTGGAACCAGGCCATCGAGGAGTTCAAGGCCAAGCATCCGGACCTGACCATCGCCTTCGAGCAGAAGAGCTGGGACCAGATCGAGAAGGCCGGCAGTCTGATGCTGAATTCCAACGAGGCGCCGGACCTCATGGAATACAACAAGGGCAATGCGATCGCCGGCCTCGCCGCGTCGCAGGGGCTCCTGACCGACCTGACCGACGTCGCCAAGGAGCGCGGCTGGGACAAGATCCTGACCGAGGGCCAGCAGGCGCTCGGCCGCTATGACGATCGCGGCATCTTCGGCGGCGGGCCGCTGATCGGCGTGCCCGATTACGGCGAGTTCGTCACGGTTTACTACAACAAGGACCTGTTCAAGGCGAACAACCTCGAGGTCCCGACGACGTTCGAGGAATTCGAGACGGTGCTCGACGCCTTCGTCGCCAAGGGCATCACGCCGATCGCGGAAGCCGCCAATGATTATCCGGCGCAGCACCTGCTCTACGAGCTGGCGCTGATCAAGGCCGATCCGGAATGGGTCGCCAACTACCAGGGCCTGAAGGCGCCGCTCGACACCGCGCCCTATCTCTACGGCGCGCAGAAGCTGCAGGAATGGGTGCAGAAGGGCTACGTCTCGAAGGACGCGACCGGCCTCAAGGCGCAGGACATGGCCAATCTATTCATGGCCGGCAAGGCGCCGATGATCATCTCGGGAACCTGGTTCGCGGGCGAGTTCAAGTCGAAGATCGACGGCTTCGAGTGGGGCCACTTCCTGTTCCCCGGCAAGAACATCTCGGCCGGCTCCACCGGCAATATCTGGGTCGTGCCGAAGAACGGCAAGAACAAGGAACTCGCCTATGAGTTCATCGACCTGACGCTGACCAAGGCGAACCAGGCGCTGCTCGGCAATTCCGGCGGCGTGCCGGTGGCGGCCGATCCCTCCGACGTCACCGATCCCGTCGGCAACATGCTGACCTCCGGCTTCAAGACGCTGTCGGACCGCGACGGTCTCGGCTTCTATCCGGATTGGCCGGCGCCGGGTTACTACAACCTCCTGATGCAGAAGACGCAGGCCCTCATCGGCGGCTCGCTGACGCCGGAAGCCTTCATCGAGGCGATCGCCGGCCCGTACAACGAGGCCTATGAAGAGGCGAACTGACGCCGCTTTCCTGCCTTGCCACCCGGCCTCGCGCCGGGTGGCGCATTGGATCCCTGCAATAGGAAATGATCGCGGATGGCCTCGACGTCTCACGCGGCGAAGGACCGGCATGTCGGCGAGAGCGGTTACGCGCTCTTCCTGATCCCGGGCCTGATCGGCTTCGCGCTGGTGGTGCTGCTGCCCTTTCTGATGAATCTCGGCATCAGCTTCACGCGCTGGAAGGGCATCGGCATGCCGACCTTCATCGGCATCGACAACTACGCCCGGCTGATCCGCGACGGGACGTTCTGGGCCGCCTTCCAGCACAGCATCGCCGCCGTCATCGCCATGGCGGCGATCCCGACCGCGCTCGGCCTGTTCCTGGCCGCCGTGCTCTACGACTATGTCGCGCCGCGCTTCGGCGGAAAGATCTCGAGCTGGCTGCGCGCTGGCTTCTACCTGCCGCAGATCCTGCCGATCGCCGTCGCCGGCGTGCTCTGGGGCTGGATCCTGAGTCCGATCGGCGTGTTGAACGAGGTTCTTAAAGCGGTCGGCCTCGGCGCGCTCGCCCATAACTGGCTCGGCGATCCGAGTACCGCGCTCCTCTCCGTCATGGCCGTGATGGTGTGGCTGCAGGTCGGCTACGCGCTGGTGGTCTTCATGTCGGGTCTCGCCCGCGTCGATCCCTCGCTCTACGAGGCGGCCGAGCTCGACGGCGCGCCTTGGCTCTCGCGCTTCCGCCACATCACCATTCCGATGCTGAAGCCGGAGATCTTCGTCGTCGGCCTGACCACGACGATCGCGGCGCTCAAGGTGTTCGCGCCGGTCTATGTGCTGACCTCGGGCGGGCCTGACAACGCCACCAACGTGCCGTCCTATTTCGCCTACTACCACTTCTTCACCACCAACCGCGTCGGCTACGGCGCCGCGATTTCGTCGGTGCAGATGCTGATCACGCTGGTGCTCGGCCTCGTCTTCCTGCGCGTCCAGGCGCGCCAGACGGAAGGGGAGCGCTGAGATGGCCGAAAGCTCGATCGCGGCGACCCGCTCCGGCGCCAAGAATTCAGAGACCGATCTCGGCCCCCGCCACGCCGGCGGCGCCACGCGCTGGTGGATCCTGGCGCTGCTCGTCACCGCCGTGGCGCTGACGCTGTTCCCGTTCCTGCTGGCGGCGATGAACGCCGTCAAATCGCCGACCGACTATGGCGCCAACGGGCCGCTCGGCCTGCCGCGCAGCTTCGATCTCTCGGCGCTGTTCACCTTCTGGGCCGGCGTTGATTTCGGCCGCAAGCTGTTCAACAGCGCGCTGATCAGCGGCGTCGTCGCCATCGTCGCCGTGGCGCTCAGCCTGCTCAACGCCTACGCCATCGGCATCGGCAAGATCCGCGGCCGCAACTGGATCCTGGTCCTGTTCCTGATGGGCGTGATGGTGCCACAGGAATCGCTCGTCTATCCGATCTACTATTTGTTCAAGTCGGTCGGCCTCTACGACACCAAGACGTCGGTGATCATCGTCTTCGCCGTGCTGCAGAGCGCTTTCGGCACCTATCTTTTGTCGGCGGTGATGACGGCGTTTCCGCGCGAGATCATCGAGGCGGCGCAGATGGACGGCGCCAACAAGTTCCAGGTGCTCTGGCATGTCGTCATGCCGGTGCTGCGCCCGACGCTGATGGTGCTCGGCACCTTCTTCTTCATCTGGACCTGGAACGAGTTCCTGCTGCCGCTCGTCCTTCTGATCTCGAACGACAACCAGACGGTATCGGTCGCGATGGGAACGCTGCGCGGGCAATACACCAGCGACCCGACGACCAGCGCCGCCGCGGCATTGCTCGGCATCGTGCCGACGGTGCTGTTCTTCCTCGTCTTCCAGCGCAGCCTGATGCGCGGCATCACGGTCGGCGCCATCAAGTAGAGCGTTTTCGAGCGAAGTGGATGCCGGTTCGCGTGAAGAAAACGCGATTGGAAAAAGGGCTAGATCATTTCTTCGTTTCCGCGAAACGAGGAAATGATCTAGCGCCGGCCGCCCTTCAGAACGAGCCGAACAGGCCGCCGAGCAGGATGACCGCGACCAGCGCGATCATCGCGCCGACGATGCCGACCATGACGATGTCGCGATAGCCCTCGCGATGGCTGACGCCGCAGACGGCGAGCAGCGTCACCACGGCGCCGTTGTGCGGCAGGCTGTCGAGAGTGCCGGACGACATCACGGCGACGCGGTGGAGCAGGGCCGGGTCCATGCCGATGGCGGCGGCGCGCTCCAGATAGGTCGGGCCGAGCGCGTCGAGCGCGATGGTGAGGCCGCCCGAGGCCGAGCCGGTCAGGGCGGCGAGGATGTTGGTCGCGGCGGCGAGCGAGACGAGCGGTCCGCCGCCGATGCCGAGCACCCAGTCGCTGACGACCTGGAACGCCGGCATCGCCGCCACCACCGCGCCGAAGCCGACGAGGCTCGCGACGCTGAGCACCGGCAGCACGGAGGCGTTGGCGCCGGCGTCGATGGTGGCGCGCACCGCCGGCAGGCGGCGGAAATTGATCGCCAGCGCGACGACGATGGCGCTGGCGAGCGCGGTGATGACAGCCCAGACGCCGCCGACGCCGGCGAGCGAGGTCTCGCCGAAGCGCGGCTCGGCCAGGAAGGCGAGGTCGAGGCGGGGCAGGATCACCAGCGACATCGTCATGTTGACGAGAATGACGACGACGAGCGGCAGCGCCGCGAGGAAGAGCGACGGCGCCGCGGCGCTCCGTTCGCCGCGCGAGAGTTCGGCGGTGTCGAACTCGTGCGCCGTCGCCGCCCGCTCGCGCAGGCCGTCCTCCTTGCTGGCGGTTTCGACCGTCGTCGTGCCGCCAAAGCCCTCGCCGGTCTTGCGCGCCGCCGTCTCGACGCGGCCGAGCCAGGCCATGCCGAAGACCAGCATGATGATCGAGGCGATGATGCCGAGGCCGGGGGCGGCGAAGGGCGTGGTGCCGAAGAACGGCATCGGGATGGCGTTCTGGATCGAGGGCGTGCCGGGGAAGGCCGACATGGTGAAGGTCGAGGTGCCGAGCGCGATCGCCGCCGGCATCAGCCGGCGCGGCACGTTGGCGGCGCGGAATACCTGTGCTGCCATCGGCGCCAGCACGAAGAAGGCGACGAACAGGCTGACGCCGCCGAAGGTGACGATGGCGCCGGCGAGCACAACCGCGAGCACCGCGCGACCCTCGCCGAGCCTCTTGATCATCGCATCGGCGATGACCGTCACCGAGCCGCTGTCCTCCATCAGCTTGCCGAACAGCGCGCCGAGCAGGAAGAGCGGGAAGAACTGCGCCAGGAACTGCGCGGCGCTTCCCATGAAGGTCTGCGTCCAGTGGGCGAGCAGCGGTTCGCCCGAGAACAGCGCCGCAACGAGCGCGGCGAGCGGCGCGAGCAGCAGCACGGTCCAGCCGCGAAAGGCGAGGCCGACGAGGAGGGCGAGGCCGAGGACGATGCCAAGCAGTCCCATGCTCAGCACTCCTGCAGCAGGACGTCGAGATCGGCGCTGGAGCGCTCGCCGATATCATCGCCATGGTCGTCGAGGAACTCTCCCGCCGCGCGCCGGCCTTCGTCGCGCAGCATGGTGAGGAAGGCCCATTCGGCGTTGAGCTTGGAGGAATGGCCGAGATCGGTCATCAGATCGGTCATGATCCGGTGGGTGCGCATGCCGGCCCAGCGCGCGCCTTCGGGCGTCGCCGGCGTCGCCAACTCGCGCATCAGCGCGATCATGCGCAGTTCCTTCATCAGCGCAGCGTTGAAGGATATCTCGTTGAGCCGGTTCAGGATTTCCGACGCCGTACGCGGCGTGCCCGGCCGTTCGCGCGGGTTGATCTGGACGAGGATGGTGTCGAGCGCGTCGCTCTCGCGGATCAGCGGCGTGATCGTCGGGTTGCCGACATAGCCGCCGTCCCAATAGGGATCGCCGTCGATCTCGACCGCCTGGAACATGGTCGGCAGGCAGGCGGAGGCGAGCAGGACGTCCGGCGTGATCTCCTTGTTGCGGAAGATGCGGCCGCGCCCGGTGCGGACATTCGTCGCCGTGACGAAGATCTTGATCGGCGCCTTGGCGAGGCGGTCGAAATCGACGCTCTCGGCCAGGATGTCGGTGAGTGGATTGTAGCCCATGGGGTTCAGGTCATAGGGCGAGAACATCCGCGCCATCAGATCCATGGTGAGGAAGGCGGGCGAACCGTCGAGCGACCAGTTGCCCATCATCTTGTCGAGCGGGCTGCGCTGCAGCGGGCTCATCGTGCCGGCCTTGGCGACGCGCTCCCAGAAATCGTGCAGCGCGGCGCGGGCGCCATCGGCGCCGCCAAGCGTCCAGCCGGAGGTCATGACGACGGCGTTCATGGCGCCGGCCGAGGTGCCCGAGACCGCCTCGATCTTCAGCCAGGGCTCCTCGAGCAGCCGGTCGAGGACGCCCCAGGTGAAGGCGCCGTGCGCGCCGCCACCCTGCAGGGCGAGGTCGATCTGGCGCGGCTCCGAGGCCTGCCTGTCCGAAATGGCTGATGGCATGTCCGTTCCCCCGGTGCGCGGGCGGATCGCCCATCCCTTGCCAATATCAGAGACACGCAAACTGCCAAGAGCACAGCGTTCCCCGACGTGAACTTAGCGTCCCAAGATCACCGTTGTGAGACGCTTCAATTTGTCGTTGCAAGAGGCATGCCGCAGGGGCGGGGACGTAGAGGGGTCAGGAGGGGCGGGTCGCCTCCATCTCGATGCGCGCGGCGCGGCGGGTCGAGACGATAAAGGCGGCGACGAAGGCGGCCGTCAGCAGCAGCACGATGGTCGGCGCCGGGGCGCTGTCGAGGAAGAAGCTCAGATAGACACCGCCGAGCGAGGCGACGACGGCGATCGCGGTTGCCAAGAGCAGCATGGCGCTGAACTTCTTCGTCAGCAGGAAGGCGATGGCGCCGGGCGAGACCAGCATGGCGATGGCGAGGATGATGCCGACCGCCTTCAGCGCGCCGACGATGGCGAGCGACAGGATCGCCAGCAGCCCGTAATGCAGCCAGTTGACCCGGAGGCCGACGACGCGCGCCTGGATCGGATCGAAGGCGTGCAGCAGCAGGTCGCGCCATTTGACCGCGAGGATGCCGGTGATGAGAAGCGCGATGATCCCGCTCTCGAGAATGTCGCGCCAGCCGACGCCGAGCATGTCGCCGAACAGGATGTGGTCGAGGTGAACGTCGGTCTCGATCTTGGTGTAGAGCACGATGCCGAGGCCGAACATGCCGGAGAAGACGATGCCCATCACGGTATCCTGCTTGATGCGGCTGTTCGCCTTCAGATAGCCGCTGGCAAGCGCGCAGCCCATGCCGGCGACGAAGGCGCCGACGGCGAGCGGCGCCCCGACGATATAGGCGACGACGACGCCGGGCAGCACCGCATGCGAGATGGCGTCGCCCATCAGCGACCAGCCCTTGAGCACGAGATAGCAGGAGAGCAGCGCCGTCGGCACCGCGACGAGGGCCGAGATGATGAGCGCGTTCTGCATGAACGCGAACTGGAGGGGTTGCAGCAGCGTGTCGATCATGATGCCGTTTCCAGGGCTTCCGCCGCACGGCGGCGGGCGGCGAGCAGGCCGTGCTTGGGGGCGAGGAGGAAGGCCAGAAGGAAGATCAGCGTCTGCAGCACGACGATGATGCCGCCGGTGGCGCCGTCGAGGAAATAGCTCGCATAGGCGCCGACGAAGCTGGTCAGGGCGCCGACGGCGACGCTGATCATGAGCAGGCGCGGGAAGCGGTCGGTGAGCAGATAGGCGGTCGCTCCCGGCGTCACCACCATGGCGATGACGAGGAAGGCGCCGACCGTCTGCAACGCCGCGACGGTGCAGGCCGAGAGCAGGGTGAAGAACAGGATCTTCAGGAAGGTCGGGTTGAGGCCGATCGAGCGGGCATGGCTCTCGTCGAAGAAGGTGACCATCAGGTCCTTCCACTTCACCAGCAGGATGGCGAGCGAGACGAAGCCGATGATGGCGAGCTGCAGCGTATCCTCCGGCGTGATGGCGAGGATATTGCCGAGCACGATGGTCTGGATGTTCACGGCGGTCGGCGACAGCGACACCATGAACAGGCCGAGGCCGAAAAAGCCGGTGAAGATCAGCCCGATGATGGCGTCTTCCTTCAGCTTGGTGCGCTGGTTCAGGAACAGCATGGCGGCGGCGGCGAGGCCGCCGGAGAAGAACGCGCCGATCGAGAACGGCAGGCCCAGCATGTAGGCGCCGGCGACGCCCGGCACGATCGAATGCGAAAGCGCGTCGCCGATCAGCGACCAGCCCTTCAGCATCAGATAGGCGGAGAGGAAGGCGCAGACGCCGCCGACCAGCGCGCTGACCCACATGGCGTTCAGCATGTAGCCATAGGCGAACGGCTCGAGGAGGGTCGCCATCACGGTTGCGCCCCCGGCCGCTCGCTGACGGGCTGCAGCAGCAGCGGGCTCTCGTCATCGGTCAGGATGTCGATCGAGCCGCCGGCGAGGTCGGCGTCGAGCACGACATGGCGCAGCACACCGCCGAAGGTCTTTTCCAGATTGGCGCGGGTGAAGGTCTCGCGCGTCGGGCCATGGGCGAGCACGGTGCGGTTCAGGAGCACGGCGCGATCGCAGAATTCCGGCACGCTGCCGAGATTGTGGGTCGAGACCAGCATGACGCGGCCTTCGTCGCGCAGGCCCCGCAGGAGCTCGATGATCGCCGCTTCGGTCTGCACGTCGACGCCGGTGAAGGGTTCGTCGAGCAGGATGACGCGGCCGTCCTGCGCCAGCGCCCGGGCCAGGAAGACGCGCTTCCGCTGCCCGCCCGAGAGCTCGCCGATCTGGCGCTTGCGCATCGCGCTCATGCCGACCCGCTCCAGTGCATCCGCGACCGCCTCGTGGTCGCGCGCCTTGGCGAGGCGCATCATGCCCATATGGCCGTAACGCCCCATCATCACGACGTCCTCGACCAGGACGGGAAAATTCCAGTCGACGTCCTCGCTCTGCGGCACATAGGCGACGAGGTTCTGCCGCAGCGCCTTCTCGACCGGCTGGCCGAGAATGGTGATCGAGCCGCGCGAGACGCGGACGAAGCCCATGATCGCCTTGAACAGGGTCGACTTGCCGCTGCCGTTGACGCCGACCAGCGCCGTGATGGTGCCAGTCGGGATCGAGAAGCTGGCGTCGCGCAGCGCCGTGTGGCCGTTGCGATAGGTGACCGTCGCGCCTGTGACCGTGATGCCGGCGGCGAGCGTCGCGCGGGAGGGAAGGGGCGCATTCATTCGCCGAGCACCGGGTTTTCGCCGATGCCCTTGGCGATCGTCTGCGAGGTAACGCGCAAGAGGTCGAGATAGGTCGGCACCGGGCCGTCCGCCTCGGAGAGGCTGTCGACATAGAGCACGCCGCCATAGGCAGCTCCCGTCTCGCGCGCCACCTGCTTGGCCGGATTGGCCGAGATCGTGCTTTCGCTGAAGACGACGGGGATCTTGTTGGCGCGCACCGCGTCGATGACCTTGCGCACCTGCTTCGGCGTGCCTTGCTGGTCGGCGTTGATCGGCCAGAGATAGAGCTCCTTCAGGCCGAAATCACGGGCGAGATAGGAGAAGGCGCCTTCGCTCGAAACGAGCCAGCGCTTCTCTTCCGGAATGGCGGCGAGCGCGTCGCGGATCGGCGCCACGGTGGCGTCGATCTTCGCCTTATAGGCCTCGGCATTCGCCTTGTAGGTCTCGGCGTTGGCCGGGTCGTATTTCACGAAGGCGTCGCGGATGTTGTCGACATAGAGGCGCGCGGCGGTGGGCGACATCCAGGCGTGCGGGTTGGGCTTGCCGGAATAGGGCCCTTCCGAAATGCCCATCGGCTCGGCGCCGGCCGAGATCGTCGCCTGCGGCACGCCGTCGAGATTGGCGAAGAATTTTTCGAACCAGAGTTCGAGACCGAGCCCGTTCCAGAGGATCAGCTGCGCGTCCTGCGCCTTCACGATGTCGCCCGGCGTCGGCTGGTAGTTATGGATCTCGGCGCCCGGCTTGGTGATCGACTCCACGATCGCGGCGTCGCCGGCGACGTTCTGGGCCATGTCGGCGATGATGGTGAAGGTCGTCACCGCCTTGAAGGGTTTTTGGCCTTCGGCTGCCCGGGTCTCTTCGGCAGCGAAGGCGTGGCCCGGCAGCGCCGCCGAGGAGAGGGCGGTTGCCACGAGCAGCCCGGACAGGGCGAAGAGAAGGCGGCGACGCGCGCGGTCGAGCATGTTTCCATTCCTGATATTGCAATTGAGAATTATTCGCAATCACATTTGCACGGCAGAGGCGCAATTGCAACTCATTCGCAAAAAGAATGACGCAGTGATGACGTGGGGGGAGGCGGGATGGCGGGAGGCGAGGAGGGTTGGGGGAGTTGAGTGTCTGGCCGGAATGCGGGATCGAAGGGAGGCGCTCCGTTCTGGGCCTCTGCCTGAGTGTCTGGTCCGGAATGCCGGAGAAGGGAGATGCTCCTTCCCTCACCCCTCCCGGAGTGTCCGGCCCGGAATGCTGGGTTGGAAGCCGGCCTTCTTTCTTGAACCTCCCCCTTGAGGGGAGGTCGAAAACGCCCTTCGCGTTTTCGGGAGGGGGGAGTTCGCGGAGTCTGCGGCAAGCCTGACGAAGAACCCCTCCCCAAGACCGCCTGATGGCGGTCTTGACCCTCCCTCAAGGGGAGGGTTCAAGGCGCCGGCTCCTGGCCAGAGATGCGCGAGGTATCCTTGAGGCGAGACGGCCCTGATTGAGGCGCAGAAGGCTGGTTCACCCTCCGCCGTCATCCCTGCGAAAGCAGGGATCCATGCCTTGGTGCCGCTCGCGCCGACGCCCGTGGCTCGGCGTCAAATCCGAGTTTGTCGCTTTCCGACCCCGCTCCGCTGCGCCAGGCGGCCGACTGTCCCGCTGCTGACAGATGGATCCCGGATCTCCGCTTCGCTGCGTCCGGGATGACGGCGAGCGGGCGGGGGAAATTGCGGGCCAGACACGTAGCGAGAGGCAAGGGCGCGTCAGGCGAGCGGGCGGAAAGGAGAACAACCGACCTTGCGAATCCATGGCCCTGACGACAAAGGTGGGTCGGGCTTACCGCTGAGACGACAGGGACCGGGGACATGCAGCAGACCTCACAGCAACAGGCCATGCTGGCCATGCTGGACCGCGCGCCGATGGGCATCGCGCATTACTGGCTCTTCCTGCTGTCGACCGGCGGCACCATGCTCGGCGGCGTCTCCGTCTTCACCCTCGGCGTCGCATTACCGCTGCTGGTCCAGAGCTTCGCCATAGACGCGACCATGCAGGGCCTGCTCGGCGCGGCTTTGCTCGCCGGCGCGGTTCCGGGCGCCGCACTCGGCGGCCCGCTCGCCGACCGCTTCGGGCGCAAGCCGCTGATGCTCATCGACACGCTGGTGATGATGGCAGGCGCGCTGATCGCTGTCTTCGCCGGCGACGCCACCATCCTGATGCTCGGCCTCTTCGTGTTCGGCGTCGGCGTCGGCATCGACTATCCGGTATCGAGCACCTATGTCGCCGAGTGGATGCCGGCGGCGGCGCGCAGCCGGATCATGGTCGCGACGATCACCTTCCAGGCGGTCGGCTTCATGCTGGCCGCGGCGCTGACGGCCGCGATCCTCGCCGTCGTCGACGCGACCGACGCATGGCGCGGTTTCATGGCGACGCTGGCGGCGCTGCCGCTGCTGTTCCTCCTCGGTCGCCTCTTCACGCCGGAAAGCGCGCGCTGGCTGATGAGCCGGGGGCGCAACCGCGAGGCGGCGCGGTCGATCGGCGCGGTGATCGCCGCCGACCGGGCGAAGCTCGCGGAGATGGGGGCTGCGGCGGCCGAGGCCGTGCATCTCGTCGCCAAGACGCCGGAGGCGGTGAAGTCGGACGGCATCGCCGCGCTGTTCGGCAGCGCCTATCGCCGCCGCACCTGGCTCGCCTGCGTACCGTGGTTCCTGATGGACATCGCCTCCTACGGCATCGGCCTTTTCACGCCCATGTTGCTGGCGGACCTGCATTTCGGCTCGTCCCGCAGCGGGGCGGTGCTTGCCGATTTCTCGGAGATCGGCGGCTCCTCGCTGATCGACATCTTCCTGCTGGTCGGCTTCCTGGCGGCGTTCTGGGTCATCCCGCGCTATGGCCACCTCCGCCCGCAGGTCTACGGCTTCCTCGGCATGACCGCCGGCATGCTGGTCCTGGTCGCGGCGCTCTGGGCCGGTGGTCCCGCCCATCCGTCCGTCGCCGTCATCTTCGCCGGCTTCATCCTGTTCAACCTCGCCATGAATGTCGGGCCGCATTCGACCACCTTCGCGCTGCCGGCGGAGCTCTTTCCGACCCAGCTGCGCGGCGCCGGCTCCGGCTTTGCCTCGGCCTCGGCCAAGGTGGGCGCAGCCCTCGGCGCCTTCCTGCTGCCGATCGTCAAGGCGGAATACGGGCTTTCGGCCGTGCTGCTGCTGGTGGCGGGCGTCAGCCTTCTCGGCGCGCTGGTGACGGCGGTGCTGGTCGAGGAACTGGGCGGCGCGGCGAGCCTCGAGCAGCGGCACGGGCAGGACGCTACGCCCGCCGCTTCGGACGGCAAGGCGGCGCTCAGATCAGCTTGAGCCCGCGAAAGCTCGCATGGCCCTGGCGGCCGACGATGATGTGATCATGCACGGCGATGCCGAGCGGGCCGGCGATCTCGACGATCGTCTTGGTCATCTCGATGTCGGCGCGCGACGGCGTCGGGTCGCCGGAAGGATGGTTGTGGGCGAGCACCAAGGCGGTGGCGGAGAGCTCCAGCGCCCGCTTCACCACCTCGCGCGGATAGACGGGCGTGTGGTCGACGGTGCCGACCTGCTGCACCTCGTCGGCGATCAGCACGTTCTTGCGATCGAGGAAGAGGATGCGGAACTGCTCCTTTTCCTCATACGCCATGGCGGCGCGGCAGTAATCGACCACCGCGCTCCACGAGCCGAGCAGCGGCCGCTGGCGCACCGCGCCGCGGGCGTAGCGGGTGGCGGCGGCGTGCACGAGCTTCAGATGCGTCGCGACCGAGGCCCCGACGCCGGGAATTTCGGTGAGCCGCGCCTCGGGCGCGGCCAGGACGTCGGAAAACGTGCCGAAGCGGGCGAGCAACGCCTTGGCGATCGGCTTGGTGTCGCGGCGCGGCAGGGCCTGGAACAGGATCAGTTCCAGGAGCTCGTAATCGGCGATCGCCTCCGCGCCGCCATCGCGAAAACGCGACTTCAGCCGTTCGCGATGCCCCAGGAAATGGGGCGGATCGTTGGGGTTTTCGGAAAACCCGCTCATGCCCCTGTCGGGTAGGGCGGGCAGCCGTAGCCGCGCGGCGACAGGGTGAACACCTCGCAACCGGTCTCGGTGACGCCGACCGTGTGCTCGAACTGGGCCGACAGCGAGCGATCGCGGGTGACGGCCGTCCAGCCGTCGCGCAGAACCTTCACATGCGGGCGGCCGAGATTGATCATCGGCTCGATCGTGAAGATCATGCCGGGGCGCAGCTCGACGCCCTCGCCGGGATTGCCGTAGTGCAGGATGTTCGGCGTGTCGTGGAAGACCTTGCCGACGCCATGGCCGCAGAAATCGCGCACGACGCTGCAGCGCTCGGCCTCGGCAAAGGACTGGATGGCGTAGCCGATGTCGCCGGTGGTGGCGCCGGGCTTCACCGCCGCGATGCCGCGCATCAGCGATTCATAGGTCACCTCGACGAGGCGCACGGCGGCGCGCTTGACGTCGCCGACCAGGTACATGCGGCTCGAATCGCCATACCAGCCGTCGAGGATATAGGTGACGTCGACATTGACGATGTCGCCGTCCTTGAGCGGCTTGTCGTCGGGAATGCCGTGGCAGACGACGTGGTTGATCGAGGTGCAGGTCGACTTGGTGTAGCCGCGATAGCCGAGCGTCGCCGGCAGCGCGCCATGGGCGGCGCCGAACTCGTAGACGTAGCGGTCGATCTCGTCCGTCGCCACGCCCGGCTTGACGATCTCGGCGAGGCCGTCGAGGCAGGCCGCCGCCAGCTGGCCGGCGCGGTGCATCGCGGCGAAGGCCTCCTTGCCATAGAGGCGGATCTGCCCCGTGTTCTTCAGCGGGGTGGCGTCGGCGTCGACATAGGTGACCATCTGGGAACTCCGTGCCCCGTCAGCACACCATTCTGCGGCCTCGGGAACAAGTCTGATAATGAAGGTTTGTCCCCGATCTGGCGTATCGGGCCGCGAGTTACAAGAGTTTTCGCGCCGGAGTGACCGCGCCGCGACGCTGCGACGCCGCTACGCCGCCTCATTGTCGGTCGGCACGACCGTGAGCCGGACCCCCAGCGCGGCCGAGAGCAAGAGCATGTTCACCCTCCGCCGTCATCCTGAGGTGCTTCGCGCGAGCGAAGCCTCGAAGGAGGATCCAGTGGACCCCGCCGCTCATGACAGGCGAGTTCCCTGGACCCTCCTTTGAGGCCCGGCTGCGCCGGGCACCTCAGGATGATGGTTGAGATTTGCCAATGCCGTCTGCCGAGGATGTCTCCCAAGGGCGACATTCGCTGCTCGCGATGCTTTCGCCGCGCCCGCGCTCCCTTGAGCGGCCGGCGCCGGAGCGCTAAACCGGGCGGATACCGATGGAGTTTGTGAATGGCTGAGCCTACCCCGGAAGCCGTGCCTGTCGTCACCGCCGCGATCCTCGTCATTGGCGACGAGATCCTGTCGGGACGGACCAAGGACAAGAACATCGGCTATATCGCCGAATACTGCACCAATATCGGCATCGACATCCGCGAAGTCCGGATCGTGCCGGATGTCGAAGCGGAGATCGTCGCGGCAGTGAACGCGCTCCGCGCCCGCTATGACCATGTCTTCTCGACCGGCGGCATCGGGCCGACGCATGACGACATCACGGCGGATTCGATGGCCAAGGCGTTCGGCGTCACCATCGACCATGATCCGCGCGCCGTCGCCATCCTGACCGACCATTATGCGGCCGGGCAGCTGAACCAGGCGCGGATGCGCATGGCCCGCATTCCGGCCGGTGCCGATCTGATCCTCAACAAGGTCTCCAAGGCGCCGGGCTTCACGCTCGAAAACGTGCATGTCATGGCCGGCGTGCCGTCGATCATGCAGGCGATGTTCGACGAGGTCGCCGCCAAGATCCCGACCGGCGCCAAGATGCTGTCGCGCACCGTGCCGGTCGGCATGGGCGAGGGGCGGATCGCCAAGCAGCTCGGCGAGATCCAGCTCGAGTTTCCCGACGTCTCGATCGGCAGCTATCCGAAGATGCTCGACGGCTCGTTCGCGACCGACATCGTGCTGCGCTCGCGCGACGCCGCCCGCCTCGACGAGGCGGCCCAGACCGTCGAGAAGATGGTCGCAGCCATGATGCAGGCGAATAGCTGACATGTCGGCAATTTCTGTGGATCGCGCGCCGATTCGATTGCATGACGGCAAGCCCCGGCACACACGTTCCGCTCCATTCACGCGCAGGAGACAATGATGGTCGATGCTCGCAGCGACAAGGCGTTTCCCGTATCCTGGGATCAGTTCCACCGGGATGCGCGGGCGCTGACCTGGCGCCTTTCGGGCGACCAGAAGTGGCAGGCGATCGTCTGCGTGACGCGCGGCGGCCTCGTGCCGGCGGCGATCGTGGCGCGCGAACTCGGCATCCGCATGATCGAGACGATCTGCGTCGCCTCCTATCATGACTACAAGGAGCAGGGCTCGCTCAAGGTGCTGAAGCCGGTCAGCCAGGAGATCATCGATCTCGGCGGCGGCGAGGGTGCCGGCGTCCTGGTCATCGACGATCTCGTCGATACCGGCCGCACCGCCCGCCTCGTGCGCGACATGCTGCCGAAGGCGCATTACGCGACGCTCTATTCCAAGCCCATGGGCCGCCCCGTTGTCGACACCTTCATCACCGAAGTGTCACAGGATACGTGGATCTATTTCCCGTGGGACATGGGTCTCGCCTTTCAACCGCCGATCGTCGGCTAGGAGACAAACAAATGACCGAACCGAACGAACCCGCCGACGAGGATTTCGAGGCCTTTGCCGAAGAGTATGAGGAGCATCGCGACGCCCTCTACGACCTGATCTCGGACTATGCCGACAATGAGCAGCTCGATGACGGCCTGCTCGCCGCCATGGTGCTCGATCTCGCCGTCTCCCTGCGCATGATCGGCTACGCCAACAGCGTCGAGAAGCCGTCCGTCAGCGGGCTGAAGATGGAACTCGACCGCTTCAGCAAGGACGCGGAAGAGCACGCGCGTTCGGCCAAGCAGGACGCCGAGAGCTTCATCGCCGAAGTCAAGGCGCAGCGCGAAGAGGGCGAAGGCGAGGCCTGATCGGCTACGCTTCGCTTGACGTTCTGAACGGCGGCGCCATCGGATGGCGCCGCCGTTTTCGTTTTCAGTTCCGCTAGAGCGTTTTCGAGCGAAGTGGATACCGGTTCGCGTGAAGAAAACGGGACCCAACAAAGGGTCTACCCGCGCGTGACCATGGCGATGCCGATCGCGATCGGGATGATGCCGATCAGGTCGACGAGGCTGACCGGCTCGCGGAATACCAACCAGCCGAAGGCGAGGCCGAGCGGCGGCATCAGGAAATGCAGCGACGACGCCTCGGTGGCCGTCTTCTTGCGCAGGAGGCGGAACCAGAGCAGGTAGCCGCCGATCGACGTCACGACCACCAGATAGAGCCAGCCGCCGATGAGCGCCGGTGTCAGGCGGACATCGCCGAGGCTCTCGGTTGCGAGCGCCAGGGGCAGCAGCAGGATCCCGGCCGAGAGCGATTGCAGCGCCGTGCCGGTCCACAGATCGCCGCCCGGCTTCAGCTTCTTGAACAGGATCGTGCCGGCGACGAGCGCCACCAGCGCGGCCAGCACCAGCAACGTGCCGTGCCAGTCCTCGGCGCCGCCCACGAGCCGTGAGCGCAGCACGATGCCGACGCCGATCATGCCGAGCAGCAGCCCGACGAGCTTCAGCGGCGAAAGTCGCTCGCCCAGTACCGGCGCCGCGACCAGCGCGGTCAGGAGCGGATTGGCGCTGATCAGCACCGCCGCGAAGGCGGAGGAGACCGTCCGCATGCCGGTATAGCTGAGGCCGAGATAGAGCGCGCCGTTGAGGGCGCCGAGAACGACCCAGCTCGCGGTCGTGCGCCGGTCCGGCCACGACGGCCGACCGACGAGCGCGGCCAGACCGAATAGGAACAGGCCGGCGACCAGGAAGCGGCTCGATAGCAGGATCAGCGGCGGACAGTCCGGCAGGGCAAGCTTCCCCGCCGCGAAGGCCGAGCTCCAGATCAGGCAGAAGAGCGCGATCAGCCCGAGATCGGCGAGGCTGCCGCCGCGCCCCATGGGGATCGGTGTCACGGCTGCTGGGGTTGCCACTCTATCGGTCATGCTCTGTCTGCCTGCTGGTTGAAACGCCGGCCACGGCCGGGCTCCAAGGCAGTAGGCGTTCTGTCAGCCATTTGGAAATTCGATGTTTGGATGATATTCATTCGATAAATCGATGCCTGAGGAGGCCTCGCCATGTTCGACCTCGATCTGCTCAAGACCTTTGTCTCCGTCGTTGATGCCGGCGGATTCACCCGCGCCGGCGAGCGCGTGCATCGCACCCAGTCGACGATCAGCCAGCAGATCCGCAAGCTTGAGGATCTGGCGGGAGCGCCGCTTCTGGTGCGCGAGGGCAGGAGCGTCGCGCTGACGCTCGAGGGCGAACGGCTGCTCGGCTATGCCCGCCGCATCCTGGCGCTGTCGGAGGAGGCGCGCAGTGTCGTCGCCGCGTCGGGGGCCTCCGAGCATGTCCGTCTCGGCCTCACGGAGGATTTC
Source organism: Kaistia sp. SLG-1 (assembly GCF_059699055.1). Classification (NCBI taxonomy): domain Bacteria; kingdom Pseudomonadati; phylum Pseudomonadota; class Alphaproteobacteria; order Hyphomicrobiales; family Kaistiaceae; genus Kaistia; species Kaistia sp. SLG-1. Next base: position 3,517,155 of record NZ_AP048544.1, on the reverse strand, counting down.
GCCGTTGCCGAGCTGACCGGGTTGGTCGCGCAGTTCGCGCGACTGCGGCCGGAATGCCGGCTCGATGTCCGCTGCGACCTGTCGGTCGAGCTGGAGCGGGGGTTGGAGCGCGGCGACCTCGACATCGTGCTGATGAAGCGCGATGCAGGCGGCGGGCCGGCCGAAGGCGTCTGGCCGGAGACGTTGGTCTGGGTCGGCGCGCGCGATGTCGACTGGAAGAGCGTCGATCCGGTGCCGCTGATCGCCTTCCCGCAAAGCTGCCGCTATCGCGACCGCGCCGTGCATGCGCTGGAGAGCTCCGGCCGGCGCTGGCGCATCGCCTATGAGAGCGCCAGCCTGATCGGCATCGAGGCGGCGATCTCCGGCGGGCTCGGCGTCGCGCTGGTCGAGGCGCGGGCGGTGCGGCCGGGCTATGTCGTCTTGTCGGGGGGCGGGTTCTTGCCCGTCCCGCCGACAGAACTGGCGCTTCGGGTCGCCTCGGGCGCGCGCCGTCCCGTGCGGGACCTCGCCGATCTCGTCATCGCCTTCTGCGAGCGGGAAGGGCTGGCGCGCGCCGCCTGAGGCGCGTCAGGCGTGAAGCGTCAGGCCTCGGTCGAGAGCGACAGGCCGATCGCCTTGCCATTGCCGTCGATCGCGCTGAAAACGGTCAGGCCGTCGACGCTTTCTTCCCGCCACGAGGCGATCGCGCCGGCGCGGATGTGCAGGTGCATGTCCGCTTCCATCGCGTTCAGGAAGCCGTGGCTGAACGAGACGCTGGTGAGCGTGCCGGACCAGCGGTGCTCGACGCCGTGCTTGACGGCCTTGAGCGTGACGGGCTTGCCGGTCGCTTCCGCCGCCTTCAGCGGGCCATCGGCGGGCTCGTCGCCGGGGCCGGGGCGGGCCGCCGGCGGCGCGGCGTCGAGCGGCGTGCGGGCAAGGCCCTCCAGCGCGGCGTCGAAGCGCTCGAGCCCGTCCAGCGCGGTCATCTTGGCGATGGTGTTGCCGTCCGCGTCGAAGATCTCGATGAAGGGCAGGACGTTCTTCATCACCATCTGGTCGGTGACGATCTTGGCGATCGCCGCGAGTTCGAACCGCGTCTCGCGCGCCGGGCCGCGCAGCACGGCGTAGCCATTGTCGAGCTCGACGCTGTCGATCGCGCCGAGGCCTTCCAGCAGCGCGCCGTCGGCGCGCACGCCGAGGATCATGTTGCCGATCGCCGGCACGCGGCTCAGGACGGCGAACGGGTCGAGCGCGAGCGCCTGACGATGCGAAACGGGTTCAGTCACGGGTTCGGTCATGGGAGCACCTTCTTTGGCTCGTCGTCGAATGTCGGTCGGGCGAGCCGTCGTGGTGCCACGAATCCCCCGCGCCGGATGTAGCAGCGGGACACAACCGATTTGAAGGGGAATTTCGCGCGATGCGTCGAGGAGCCCGCTGCAGGAACGTGGTTCGCGGGCATAAATCGTTATGAAACAAGGCGTTGGGAGATTTCGGCAGTCTTTGCCGAAGGTGCGTTTGGCGCCGCGTAGGCGTCTGGTGCGGGCGGCGGGGATCGAACCCGCATGACCGAAGTCGAGCGATTTTAAGTCGCTTGCGTCTACCAGTTTCGCCACGCCCGCAGCGGCGGCTTTCTGCCATCTCTGGCGCGCGATGGATAGCCAAATCGCGCGGAGCGAGAGCCGGTTGTGCAAATCGGCTCTCGCAGGGCGGTAACCGCCCTTCGCTCACGCGGTCGCCGGCTTGCTGCCGCTGCGCTGCGCCGTCCGCACGATGGCGTCGATCACCGTTGCATCGAGTTCGGCCGGCAGGTCGTGGCCCATGCCGTCGAGGAGCAGAAGCTCGGCGCCGGGGATGGCCGCCGCCGTGTCCTCGCCGCAGGCCGGCGGGATCAAGGGATCGTCCGTGCCGTGGATGACGAGTGTCGGGACCGCGATCGTCGCCAGCCGCGCCCGCCGGTCGCCTGTGACCGCGATGGCCGCGATCTGCCGGGCGGAGCCGGCGGGGTCGTAGGCGCATCGAAGCTCGCCGAGAACGAATTCGCGGTGGAGCGCCTCGTCGAACGGATGGCCGGCGATGCGTTTCGCGAAGGCGAGCCGCGCCGCCAGATATCCGGCCTCGTCGGCGAAGGGATCAGGCGTCGGGCGCATCATCATCGCCATCACGTCCGGCGCGGCCGAGGGAAGCGCCGGATTGCCGGTGCCGGACATGGTCGACGTCAGCGACAGCACGCGCTCCGGATACTCGCTGGCGGCGATCTGGGCGATCATGCCGCCCATCGAGCGGCCGACGACATGCGCCCGCGAGATCGCCAGCGCATCGAGAAGGCCGACCGCGTCGGCGGCCATGTCGAAGAGCGTATAGGGCACGGCCGGCCGGCGTCCCGCGCCGAGCTCGGCGGCAAGCGCACCGAAGTCCGGGGCCGGATGATCGGAAAAATGAGTGGAGCCGCCGGCGTCTCGATTGTCGAAGCGGATGACGCGATAGCCGCGCTGCGCCAACGCCTCGCAGAACGGGACGGTCCAGCGGATCCGCTGGGTGCCGAGGCCGGAGATGAGCAGGATCGCTTCGGCGGCATCGTCGCCGAAGCTGTCATAGGCCAAGTCGATGCCGTTGGCTTTCAGAAGGGTCATGGTCGCACGCGCTTTTGCCGGGGTGAGAAGATGTCTCTATTATTACCCGGGTAAAATAGATGTCAAGCGGGACGGCGGCTGCCATGGGGAATGAGCGCGCACGATCGCCGGCGGAGGCAGCGGGCGCGGGATCTCGGGAGGGGCTTCCGGTGCAGCCGTTCGATTGCACAGCCGCTCTGCGTGCTTCGAGACGGCCCTGCGGGCCCCTCAGCATGATGAGGGTGGTGTTTTGCCGAGGCCTTCTGAGGGAGAGGTCGACGGCCGAAGAGACGCGGGGAAGGAAGGCGGCGCGGCTCACCGCCCCCGAGCCCGGCTAAAGATCGATCTCGCCTTCCGGCGACCGCGCCTGGATCGCGGCGACGGCGGCGAGCAGGATTTCGGCGACGCGGTGCTGTTCGATCGAGGAGCTGCCGACCTTGCCGGCGATCGCCGCCTTGAGCGCGCGGCGGGCGTCGTTCAGCTCCGGCACGACGCCGGGTATGTCGCGGTCCGGCCGCTCGTCGCGCAGCGCCGTCTCGCCGCGATCGAACCATTCGCGCGTTCGCGCGATCCGGCGGCCGATCTTGTCGAGATGGTCGAGGATCGTGTCGGTGGCGGCGCGCCGGTCGGCGAGGTGGCGGATGCCGGCATCCGAGATCGAATAGACGCGCTTGTTGCCCTGCGTCGCCACCGTCGCATGTCCGGCCGTCTCGATGGCGGTCAGGGTCGGATAGATGACGCCGGGGCTCGGGCTGTAGCTGCCGGATGTCAGTTCCTCGATCGCCTTGATGATCTCGTAGCCGTGGCGGGGGCCACGTTCGATCAGCGAGAGCGCGACGAGGCGGAGATCGCCATCGGCGACCATCCGGCCGACGCGCAGGCCTTCGCCGCCGCGTCCGCGCACGGTGCTGCCGGGGCCGGGGAGGCGGCGGGTCGGGGAATCTCGGTCGGTCGGGGGCTGGCCCATGAGAAGGGGTCCGATATATCGTAAGGGTATCCATCGCTAGAAGCATGCAACCCCTGCGTCAAGATATATCTTACGACATGTCGCGCAATTCACGAACCCGGCATCGGCTCCGTTCCGCTTTGGGCTTTCCGGATGCGTGCTCGCATGTGTGGCGGCCGTCATTGTATGATGATGCGCCGTCCGCATGATGTCAGCGGGTCCGATCTAAAAAGAGCGACGCAGCCCCCATGGATATGCCGACTGCCATCCCGAGCCCCGCCAACAAGGAAATCCCGCTCGACGCGCGGCGCTGGCGCAAGACGCTGTTCGGCATGCTGCTCGATTCCCGCGCCCGCTTCGGCGGCAAGCGCGAGGTGATCGAGGACAACCAGCGCAAGCCGATGACCTTCGACCGCGTGCTGATCGGCGCGATGGTGCTCGGCCGGATCTTTGCGCGCCGCACCCAGAAGGGCGAGCGGGTCGGCATGCTGCTGCCCAACGTCGCCACGGTGGCGCCGGCCTTCTTCGGCCTCGTCGCCTTCGGTCGCGTTCCCGCCATGCTGAATTTCTCGGCCGGCCCGAAGAACCTGCTCGTCGCCTGCAAGGCGGCCGAGATCCGGCATGTGATCTCGTCCCGGCGCTTCGTCGCCGAGGGCAAGCTGGAGGAGCTGGTGGCCGCGCTCGCGGCCCATGTCGAGATCATCTGGCTGGAGGATTTGGCGAAGACGGTCACGGGCTTCGACAAGGTGCGCGGCGTCGTCTCGTCCTGGTTCGCGCGTCGGCTGCATGGTTGGTCGGGCGCCAAGCCGGACGATATCGCCGTCATTCTGTTCACCTCGGGCTCGGAGGGCGCGCCGAAGGGCGTGGCGCTGACCCACGCCAACGTGCTCTGCAATGTCGAGCAGTTCCTGCGCACGCTGGCGCTCCGGCCGGACGACTCTCTGTTCAATCCGCTGCCGGTCTTCCATTCCTTCGGCATGACGGTCGGCCTGATCGCGCCGTTCGCGATCGGCATGCGGGTGTTCTTCTATCCGACGCCGCTACACTACAAGCAGATCCCGACACTGGTGCGCGACAGCGGATCCACCATCCTGATCGGCACCGACACCTTCGCCGCCGGCTGGGCGCGCATGGCGGAAGCCGGGGATTTCGCCAATCTCCGCCTCGTCGTGCTCGGCGCCGAGAAGATCAAGCCGGCGACCCGCACGCTCTGGCGCGACCGCTTCGGCATCGAGCTGTTCGAAGGCTACGGCGCCACCGAGGCGGCGCCCGTCGTCTCGGCCAATACGCCGCTCTATCACAAGGATGGCACGGTCGGCCGGCTCTTGCCTGGCATGTCGTACCGGATCGAGCCGGTGCCGGGCCTGGACGAGGGCGGCCGGTTCTGGATCAAGGGACCGAACGTCATGCTCGGCTACATGCGCGACAGCGCGCCTGGCATTCTCGAGCAGACGCCGGACGGCTGGCACGACACCGGCGATATCGTCAGCCTCGACGCCGAGGGCTACATCACCATTCGCGGCCGCGCCAAGCGCTTCGCCAAGATCGGCGGCGAGATGATCTCGCTGGCCGCCGTCGAGGCCTATGCGGCGCAGGTCTGGCCCGACAACGTCCATGCCGTCGTTTCCGTGCCGGACGAGCGCAAGGGCGAGCAGCTGGTGCTGGTGACGGATCGCGTCGCGCCGGATCGCAACGCGCTCATCGCGTCGGCCAAGGCGCATGGCGTTCCGGAAATCATGGTGCCGAAGCGGATCGTCACGGTCGAGGCGTTCCCGATGCTGGCGACCGGCAAGACGGATTATCTGACTATCGCGGAGCTGGCTCGCCGGGGAGGCGCGGCAGGCGGGGAATGATCGCAGGACATGCGTTCGGTGGTTGACCCGACGCAGTTACATCCATAGCGTGCGCGCCAGCTGGCGGGCCTCGATGGCCGTCCCTGACGCATTGGTACGAGTTGCCATGTATCGATCCAGGTAGAACGGCATGAGCGAATCGACCGGAGGCATGAAGGAGTTGGCGCGGACGTTCGCGCCAGGGCTCGGGGCCGCCTGCGTCGTCGCGGCGGTCGTCTTCGGCATATCGCTTTTCGGTATCTATACGCGGCCGCTCGGCTTCCTGGCGGCGCTCTGGCCGGCCAATGCCGTGCTGCTCGGCCTCTTCGTGCTCCGGCCGGGGCTGGCCGGCTGGCCCGGCTGGGTCGGGGCGATCACAGGCTATCTCGCCGCCGGCTATGTCAGCGGCGACGCCCTCGTCACCAATCTCTGGCTGACGAGCGCCAATTTGGCCGGCGTCGTGACCGGGTTCGTCTTGTTCCAGCGGCTCGATCCGGAGGATCGCGCGCTGCAGCGGCCGCTCTCCGTCCTGCACATGCTGCTGATCTCGGTTGCCGCCGCCGCCGCCTCGGCGCTGGTCGGCGCCGGGTTCACCATCGATCCGACGCTGCGCACCGGCCTGGTCTTCTGGTTCATCTCGGAGCTCGGCAATTACGTCGTCGTGCTGCCGGTGCTCCTGACCGCGCCGACGCCGTTCGACGTGCAGGCTTTCGGGCGATGGCTGCGCGACGTCGTGCCCGAGGCGTCGACGACGATGCCGATCGCGGCGCTCTGCCTTTCCGTCGCAGCCTCCATCGCCATCGGCGGCCCCGGCGCGATCGCCTTTCCGGTTCCCGCGTTGCTCTGGTGCTCGCTCACCTACGGCCTGTTCCCGATGAGCATCATCGTCATGCTGTCGAGCCTGGCGATGCTGTCGGCGGAGGTCGCCGGCCTTCTGTTCCTGCCGACGAGCCTCGACGTCTTCGACCGCAGCACCTCGTTCCGCCTCGGCATCACGCTGGTGGCGCTCGGGCCGCTGACGGTGACGACGATCACGGTGGCGCAGCGGCGGCTTCTCAAGCGGCTCGACCACGCCGTCAGCATGGATGGCCTGACCAACATCCTGGCGCGGCGCGCCTTTCTCGAGCGCAGCGGCGCGCTGCTGGCCCGCCCGCAATACAATCTGTTCTCCGGCGTCGCCGTGCTGATGATCGATATCGATCACTTCAAGCAGGTCAACGATCTGCATGGCCATGCCGTCGGCGACGCGGTGCTGATCGCGGTGACGGACGCGATCGGCGGCGAATTGCGCCGGAACGACCTGTTCGGCCGGATCGGCGGCGAGGAGTTCGCCGTCACCTTGCCGGATATCACGCGGCAGGACGCGATCGCCATGGCCGAGCGGCTGCGCCATGTCATCGAGCGGCTGCTGATCCCGGCCGGCGCCGGCCCGGCGCTCCGGACGACGATCAGCATCGGCATCGTCCACCGGGTGCGCTATCCGGGCGGCGGCGTGATCGAGATGCTGCCGCTCGCCGACGCGGCGCTCTACCAGGCAAAGGCGAGGGGACGAAACCGCATCGTCTGCCACGCCCCACCGCCGCGGACCGCGACCGCCGCGACGGGGTGAGCGATCCTTGGCTGCTTCTTTGTCGTTAGGCCACCGTTGGAAGCTCTGAGGACGGCCAATCATTTGAACCCGAGGCTGGATTGCTGCTTCAGGTGAGGGGCGGCCGCTGTCGAGACCTCCGAACCTTTCAGGCCGGCCCACTGCCTCCACCATCATCCTGAGGTGCTTCGCGTAAGCGAAGCCTCGAAGGAGGGTCCAGCGGGGCACTGCAGTTTGCAGGCGAAATCCGTCCCGCAGTCTCCATCCGGGGCGTTCCCTGGACCCTCCTTCGAGGCCCGGCTTCGCCGGGCGCCTCAGGATGATGGTCGTGTTTGGGGAATGCAGTCGTGGAGGATGTGGCTCAAGCTCGCTCGATCCGCGCCGCCCCTTTCACCTCTCCCTGAGGGAGAGGTCGGAGCGAAGCTCCGGGTGAGGGTTTAGGGAACTTTCAGAACAAGGCATTGCCCTGCCGGAGACGGGCTTTTGAGGCCGTAAACCCTCACCCGCCGGCCTGCGGCCGTCGACCTCTCCCTCAGGGAGAGGTGAAGCAGGCGACGGCCTCCGAGGCGGCCGTCCTCAAGGGATCGACAGCGTCCCTCAGCCCCTCAGGCGCTCTCCTGGCCCGGCTGCCAGCCATAGATCCAGTCGTAGCGCTTGAGCAGGCTGGCGCCGCCGAGGGCGGTCATGGTCATGTCGCGGGCGACCGCCATCGGGCCGCCGAGATGATAGATCTGCCCCGCCTGCCGGGCCGTCTTCCAGACGCGCGTGGCGCGCGGGCGGCGGATCGCCTCGTAACGGCGGAGCGCCTCGGGAACGTGGTCCCCGGCGGTCGCGAGCCCCGTCGCCAGCGCGTCGGCGTCTTCGATCGCCATGGCGGCGCCCTGGGCGAGGAACGGCACCATGGCGTGCGCCGCGTCGCCGATCAGCGCGATCCGGCCGTCGACCCAGCTGCCGCGCGGATCGACCTCGGTCAGACACCAGCGGGTCCATTGCAGGTCGAGGCCGGTGAAGCGGCTGACGAAGCGCGTGCTGTCGGCGTCGAAGCGGCGGCGCAGCACGGCGGCGTCGCCCGGCGCGCTCCATTCCGGCCCGTCCCAGTCTTCCTCGATCACGACGATGACGTTGATCAGCCGGCCGCCGCGCACCGGGTAGATCACGACATGCGCGGCGCGGTTCAGGAGCACGGTGGTGCGCTGATGCGGCAGGTCGCGCGGGGCAATGCCGATCGGGATCGTCGTGCGCCAGGCGGTGCGGCCCGAAGGCTTGAACGGCGCGGCGCCCGGGACGGCGCTGCGCAGCGTCGAGCGGACGCCGTCGCCGGCGATCAGGCAGTCGAATTCATGCGACGCGCCATCCACCACCAGCGTCGCCGCCTCGGCGGACTGGCGGGAGCCGGTCACTTCTGCGCCGAGCTTCAGCGTGATGCGGGGATCGGCGTCGACGGCGTCGAGCAGCAGCGCCTGCAGATCGGCGCGATGGACGAGGCGATAGGGCGCGCCATAGGCGGCGCGTGCGCTCTCGCCGAGCGGCAGGGTGACGATCGGCTCGCCGGTGCGGCCGGAACGCATGTCGATCGCTTCCGGCAGCACGGCGGCGCGGTCGAGGGCGGCGGTCAGGCCGAGCCCCTCGAGGATGCGACCGGCGTTCGGCGAGACCTGCAGGCCGGCGCCGACTTCCGAAAGCCGGGCAGCGCGCTCGAACACGGTCGAGCCGATGCCGCGATGCGCCAGGGCGAGGGCGGTCGTCAGGCCCGCAATGCCCGCGCCCGCAATTCCGACGCGGAGAGGCCTCATCGAAAGCGGCTCAGGCCGCGACGGGCTCGACGTAGAGATGGCCGGGCGGCAGCGTCTCGGGGCCGTGCAGGCGCGCATTGAAGCGGTAGAGGGTCGAGCAGTAGGAGCAGACCTTCTCCGAGTCCTCGCCCATGTCGATATAGATGTGCGGATGGTCGAAGGGCGGCTTGGCGCCGACGCACATGAATTCCTTCACGCCGATCTCAATCGTCTCGACACCGGAATCATTGTGGAAATGGGGGATCACATGGGCGGCCATGGCGCGGGTCCGTCGGTTCGAAGCAGCAATTGGCCGGACCATAGCGTCGCAGGGGCGGGATGAACAGGGTGGCGAGAGGTGTGTCGTGGCGACACCTTGGCGCGGTCGGCTCGATCCGGCATAAGGGCGGGACATCGATCGCGGATCTCCCATGCAACATTTCCAATCGAACGGCGTCTCCCTAGCCTATCTGGATGAAGGCGAGGGCCCGCCCATCCTCCTCATCCACGGTTTCGGGTCGAGCGCCCGGGTAAACTGGGTCAATCCGGGCTGGGTCGACACGCTGGTCAAGGCCGGTCGCCGGGTCATCGCCTTCGACAATCGCGGCCATGGCGCCAGCGACAAGCCGCACGACGTCTCCGCCTACCGCATCGCCGCCATGGCGGAGGACGCGCGCAATCTCCTGAAGCATCTCGGCATCGCGAAGGCCGATGTGATGGGATACTCGATGGGCGCCCGCATCACCGCCTTCCTGGCGCTGACACATCCGGAGATGGTGAAGGCGATCATCCTCGGCGGCCTCGGCTACGGCATCGTTACCGGCATCGGCCCCTGGGAGCCGGTGGTCGACGCGCTGCAGACGGACCACCCCGAGACGATCACCGATCCGATCGGCCAGATGTTCCGCAAGTTCGCCGAGCAGACCGGCAGCGACCGCGTGGCGCTCGCCGCCTGCATGAAGGCGACCCGCCAGCCGATCTCGGCCGACGACCTCGCGACGCTGCATGTGCCCGTCCTGATCGCCGTCGGCGAGCGCGACGAATTGGCCGGCTCCGCCGCCGATCTCGCGGCCATCATCCCGGGCGCCGAGGTGCTCGACATCCCGAAGCGCGACCACATGCTCGCCGTCGGCGACAAGGTCTACAAGGCCGGCGTGCTCGAATTTCTGGCCAGGCGCGGCCTGAGCTGAGCGGCAAGAAGCGACGCGTTCTCAAGGACTTGGCGGGGATCACGCAGAGATTGATTCAGCCCGCGGCGGCGTTCCGCACGGCTTTGCCGGGGAGCTGTTTTGATTTCCGTTGCATTTTCACCTCCGGCCGATATGTCTTCGACCTTTGCCGCTCCCCGTCGCCGGAAGCGGCCCGGAGCATTATTTACTCAAGGGTGCCGGTTTTGCGGCATCCGGCACCATGTTAGGGTGCCGATCGAAAATGGCTGCGGCGATGCTTGGCAGCGAAGGAGTGGTCTATGTCAGCTGTTAATTCCCGCGTCGTCGGTGAAGGGGTCGCCAGCTTCGATCCGCTCTGGTCCGAGATGCGGGTCGAGGCCGAGGAGATCCTGCGCGTCGAGCCGGCGCTCGCCAGCTTCGTCTACGCCACCATTCTCTCGCAGACGCGCCTCGAAGACGCGGTCGCGCACCGGATCGCCGAGCGCCTGCATCACGCCGACCTGCCGGCGGAGTTCATCCGCCAGGCCTTCGCCGAAGCCTTCGCGTCGGAGCCGGAGATCGCCAGCGCGGTCCGGGTCGACATCCAGGCCGTCTACGACCGCGATCCCGCCTGCAACCGCGCCATCGAGCCGGTGCTCTATTTCAAGGGCTTCCACGCCATCGAGACCCATCGCCTGGCCAACTGGCTGTGGCGGCAGGGCCGGCGCGATTTCGCCTATTACCTGCAGAGCCGCTCCTCGTCGGTGTTCCAGGTCGACATCAATCCGGCCGTGCCCATGGGCAAGGGCATCTTCCTCGACCACGCCACCGGCCTCGTCGTCGGTGAAACCGCCGAGATCGAGGATGATGTCTCGCTGCTGCAGGGCGTGACGCTCGGCGGCACCGGCAAGGAAACCGGCGACCGTCATCCGAAGGTCCGCCACGGCGTCCTCATCGGCGCCGGCGCCAAGATTCTCGGCAATATCGAGATCGGACCCTGCTCGCGCGTCGCCGCCGGCTCGGTCGTGCTGCATTCGGTTCCGCCGAACACGACGGTCGCCGGTGTCCCGGCGCGGGTGGTCGGCAAGGCGCCCTGCGCCGAGCCGTCGCGGATGATGGACCAGATCCTGCCGGATCAGGCATAATACCAGACGACTTTCGTGGGCTGTGGCGGCGCCGCTCGGGGCGGCGATGCGACGGGCCGTGGCGTGGATGCGCTATGGCAATGCCCTGTTGTTCCCCGTTGATCAGGAGATGAAATTGGATCGCAAAGAGGTCCAGAAGCTCGAGAGCTTCTTCCAGCGCCGCTTCAATTCGAAGGGCATCACCATCCGTCCGCGTCCCCGCAAGGACGATTCCGCCGAGGTCTATTTCGGCGACGAGTTCGTCGGCGTCCTGTTCCGGGACGATGAAGAAGGTGAACTGTCCTACAATTTCACCATGGCCATCCTCGACATCGATCTCGAGGAAGCCTGAGTTTTTCGCGCGGGAGGCCCCGGTCTCCCGAGGTGTAGCCATGATTGGCGCCGGCTCCCGGCGAGCGCCGATCGTGGGTGCCGCGACAGCGTTTCGAGCGAAGCGGATACCGGTTCGCGCGGACGAAGACGCGGCAAGACAGACAATCGGGCGTTTCGTCGTTTCCCTGAAGCGATGCGACGCTCCAGAGCGGACGCGGACCGCGTCCGGCGACCCCGGGTCGCGGCGGCGCTCAGCCGGGACCGGCCACCCTCGCGCTGACGAACTGGATCCGCCATGGCCATTTACGCCCTCGACGGCATCTCGCCGGAACTCCCGCCCGCCGATCGCCACTGGGTCGCGCCCGACGCGACGCTGATCGGCAAGGTGACGCTCGGCGACGAGGTCGGCATTTGGTTCGGCGCCGTGCTGCGCGGCGACAATGAGCGCATCACGGTCGGCGCGCGCTCGAACATCCAGGAGCATTGCGTGCTCCACACCGACATGGGCTTTCCCCTCGAGATCGGGGAGGGCTGCACGATCGGCCATCGCGCCATGCTGCATGGCTGCGTGATCGGCGACAACAGCCTGATCGGCATGGGCGCCACCGTCATGAACGGCGCCCGCATCGGTTCCAACTGCGTCATCGGCGCGGGCGCGCTGGTGCCGGAGGGCAAGGTCATTCCGGATGGATCGTTGGTCGTCGGCATGCCGGCCAAGGTCATCCGAGCGCTCGACGAGACGGTGTTCGCAAAACTCCGCGCCGGCGCCGACCACTACGTCGCCAACTGGCGCCGCTACGCAGCGGGCCTGCGCCGGGTCGATTGATCGGTTAGGCCGGCCAGAGTTCGGACTGCAATTCCAACACTCTACCATCATCCTGAGGTGCCCGGCGAAGCCGGGCCTCGAAGGAGGGTCCAGGGAACGCCCATGATCTAGGGGCCGAGCGGATTTGGTCTGCGGACTGTGTGCCCGCCGCCCATTCTCTTGAACCTCCCCCTTGAGGGGAGGTCGAAAACGCCCTTCGCGTTTTCGGGAGGGGGCGCTTTTCGCAGCTTCCGAGAAACCAGACGAAGCATCCCCTCCCCAAGACCGCCAGAGGCGGTCTTGACCCTCCCTCAAGGGGAGGGTTCAGGCCTCGTCCTGAGGTGCCCGGCCTAGCCGAAGACCCTCACCCCAACCCTCTCCCGCAGGCGGGAGAGGGAGGTCGCCTGCGCTCGCCGTGGTCAATTGCCTGTGTCTGTCGCTTTGCGTCGAGATCGAGGAAGGGCGCCGTGCAAAGCCCTCTCCCGCTGGCGGGAGAGGGTTGGGTGAGGGGCTTGCTTACTTAGTGGGCTGAGCGTCGAGGCAGAAGGCGCAGGATACGCTCCGACACCAAGCCTCTCCCCGAGAGAGAGGCGCTCGCTCCTTACCGGCGGATGCTGCCGACCAGCGTCGGGCGGTCGTCGTCGATCGAGACCCAGCGGCCGCTGTTGCGGTCCGACTGGCGCTTGACGAACTGGTATTCGGTCTCGCCCCAGAGCTTGATCTTCGGCTCGAGATTGTCGAGCACGAGGTCGCCGCGATCGGTGCGGACGGTGAGAACTGCGTGGCCTTCGCCATTGGTCTGGCGCACGACGGTGATCAGGACGGCGCCTGCCGGCCAGCCGCGCTCCATCAACTCGCGACGCTTCAACAGGACGAAGTCTTCGCAGTCGCCTTTACCTTCGTCCGGATAGTTCCAGTATTCCTCGCGACCATAGAGCTCGAGGTCCGTTACAGGCTCGATCGCAGTATTGACGTTGTCGTTGACGGCGATCAGCTCGTTCCACCGTGTCACCGTGAGGTGCATCGGGGTCGTGTCGCGCGTGGTCTCGTTGCATTCGACCGGCATCCGCGAGCAGAGCTCGTGATGCCCGACCGGCTGGCTGGTCTTTCCCGTCACCCGCATGAAGGCGGGGTGTTCCTGCGCGGCGGCGCTCGCCACCAGGCCGAGGACCAGGGCAAGCCCGGCAATGCAACTCGATACGCGTACAAACGACATAAAACCGTCCTCTTGTCTGAGGAAGACTATGCCATATAGACTTTTACTCGGATCTAAGCCAAGTGCGATGTTTCTAATCGACTTCTCGTCGAATTATAATTGCAATTTAAGCTTTGGTTTAATGAACGATTAACCATTTGACCTTGGGCGATTGTCTCCCCGGCGTGGACAATGGCGCCTGGGGTGGTTTACCGAAATGGCGGAAATGCAGGCTTTGTGAAGCGGCTGTGTTCGCGCCGCCACATCATGGTTAGGAAATTGTGAATAATCGCGGCCGAGGGGCGGCGAGGGGCCCGTGCGAGGCCTTTTCGGGCGTCGCGATCGTTGTGCGATCGCTGGACATCGCTGCCGCAGCCCTTGGTCGGGGCGCGGGCGTCGGTGTTCCGTCAGCGCCGGCCGCCCTCGAGGACGACGAGGCGCGGGCGTCGCGGGCCGTCCGGCTCCGAGGCGGCGGAAGGCTCGGCCTGCCGGTCGCCCTCGGGCGAGGGGATCGCGACGGGGACGGTCGCGGGCGGCGTGGAGGGGAGCTTCGCGGCGCGCGGGGCGACGGGGCGGCGCGGACGCTTCGTCTCGCTGGGCGTGATCCGGTCGGTACCGACGATCGCCTGCCGCGTCAGCGGATGCAGGCCGAGCCAGTAGGGCCGCTCGACCGGGGCGAACAGGCCGAGGACGCGGTCGATCGTCAGGCCATCCTGGCTGAGCGGCAGCAGGATCATTTCGGCGGTGAGCGTCTGGCCGCGGCCATTGAAGCCGGTGAGGCGGTGAACGATCGTCGTGCCCTCGCGTACCGATTGGAGCGAAGCAGCCATCGCGCGGCGCTCCTCGCCGCTCCAGAGCGAGCGGAAATCCTGTCCCGTCAGCTCGCGGCCGAAAATGGCGCAGAGGCGGGTGCCGGCGAGCCGGAATGGAAAGGCGCCGTCCTCGTCCGCCTGCAGGATGAACATGTCGCCGAGCAGGCCGCTGATCTGGTCCGGCGCGATGTCGCGCCGGATGGGCGCCGGCGCGACGCCGCGCTGGCGGTTCCAGTAGGCGTAGAGCGCCGCGGTCGATGGATGCTGCATGGCGTCCACTTGCTGTGTCGGATCTGTCCGTGCCTCCCCGCTAGGGGGCTGGCCGAATTGCTGCTTTCGCGGCATTGGTTAGGCGGTCATAGCATGCGGCCCGGAGGCCCGGGTCTATTCCCTCCGGATACGGTTACGCACAGGTTGACGGTATTTTGAGATTGCACTCAATTTTGAAGCGTGACAGTCTGACCTTGTTCACGGGGCGTCTTATGCCGGGGGGCTAGACGGGGCGTGACAAGGCCGTCCGTGCGCGCCCATTTGAGAAGCGCGCCGGACGGCCGACTTGTTTCTGGACCCTCGCTGGTTTTCTGCCCCCGCCGCGTCGATCCGCTTGCGCCGACATGGCGAGCCGACTATCTCCGATGGACATGAGCCCCAGAAGCGAACGCGCGGCGCGCGAGCCGGTTTTCAATCTGCCCGCCGTGATCGTCGCCTCGCTGGCGGTGCTCGCGATCGTGCACATCGTCCGCGTCTATGTGCTGACGGAAGCGCAGGCGAGTTGGTTCATCGCCGCCTTCGCCTTCATCCCGATTCGCATCACCGGGCCCGACATTCCGGGCTTCTACTGGCCCGGCGGGCTTGCCGGCGACGTCTGGACCTTCTTCAGCTACGCCTTCCTGCATGGCGACTGGATGCACTACGCCGTCAACGGCCTGTGGCTGGCGGCGTTCGGCACGCCGCTGGCGCGCCGGTTCGGCAGCGTGCGCTTTCTGATCTTCTCGCTGCTGGGGGCTGCGGCCGGCGCGGCGGCGCATATGCTGCTCTATCCGGCCGGCACCTCGCCGCTGATCGGCGCCTCGGCGGCGATCTCGGCGCAGATGGCGGCCTCGGCCCGCTTTGCCTTTTCCGCCGGCGGCCGGCTCGGCGGCGGCATCGCCCGTAGCGACGCTGATTTCCGTCCCGCGCTTTCGATCGTCGAAATGTTCCGCGACCGGCGCATCGTCGCCTTCCTCGGTGTCTGGTTCGTCTTCAACCTGCTGTTCGGCCTGTTCTTCACGCCGCCCGGCGTGACGACCAGCTCGATCGCCTGGGAGGCGCATCTCGGCGGCTTCGTGTTCGGCCTGCTGGCCTTCCCCTGGTTCGATCCCGTTGGCCGGGTGCGCCGGGCGTAGCCCTTCGCCTCCCGCAGCTTCGACGTCGCGCCGCGCCTTGCAAACGCCGACCCACGGCCCCATCATCGCAGGGATCGGCAGGAGCGGGCGCTATCGCCGCGCCGGCCCTGCGACAGGACCGCTGAGATCGCGGCCTGATGCCTTGGGGTTCGGACTGGTCCACCTCGAAGAGCGGCCGGCCCCGTCAACAGGGAGCCGACGCCCATGACCGTAGCTGCCATATTGTCCAGGAAGGGCCGGGAGGTCGTCACCGTCCCGACTGACCTCAGTATCGCCACCGTGATCCAGATGCTGGCCGAGCACCGGATCGGCGCGGTGGTCGTCACCGATGGAGATCGCCGCATCCTCGGCATCGTCTCCGAGCGCGATGTGGTGCGGGCGCTCGCTCGCGGCCCCGGGGCGCTCGATGGCGCGGTCGAGAGCATCATGACCGCCAAGGTGGTCACCTGCACCGACCGCGACACCATCAACGACGTGATGACGCGCATGACCGAGGGGCGCTTCCGCCACCTGCCCGTCGTCGAGGACGACAGGCTCGCCGGCATCGTCTCGATCGGCGACGTCGTCAAGGCGCGGATCGAGCAGGTCGAGCGCGAGGCCGACGAGATGCGCGCCTATATCGCCATGGCCTGAGGCCGGGGCGAGCCGGGTTCCGGCGGCGCCGGTTGCGGCGCCGCGCCGAACTGCGTCTCGTGCAGGCGGGCATAGACGCCTTGGCGCGCCAGCAGTTCGGCATGCGTGCCCTGCTCGACGATGCCGTCGGTGCCGACCACCACGATGCGGTCGGCGTTGCGGATCGTCGCCAGCCGGTGCGCGACGACCAGCGTCGTGCGTCCTTGAGACAGCTCCGCCAGGGATTGCTGGATGGCGAATTCGGTCGCGGTATCGAGCGCCGACGTCGCCTCGTCGAGGATCAGGATCGGCGGGTTCTTCAGGAAGATGCGGGCGATTGCCAGCCGCTGCTTCTGGCCGCCGGAAAGCTTGACGCCGCGCTCGCCGGTCAGCGTGTCGAGCCCGTCCGGCAGCGACAGCACGAACTGGTCGAGCGCCGAGCGGCGCAGCGCCTCGATGATCTCCTCGTCGGTGGCGTCGAGCCGGCCATAGGCGATGTTGTCGCGGATCGTGCCGCCGAACAGGAACACGTCCTGCGCCACGATGCCGATCTGGGCCCGCAGCGACGCCTGCGTCATGTCGCGAATGTCGATGCCGTCGATGGTGATCGCGCCGCCATCGACCTCGTAGAAGCGCGGCAGCAGCGAGCAGATCGTCGTCTTGCCGGCGCCGGACGGACCGACGAAGGCGACCGTCTCGCCGGCGCGGATCGTGAGGTCCAGCCCCTGCAGCACCTTGCCGTGCTCGTTGTAGCCGAAGTCGACGTCGCGATAGACGATGTCGCCCTTGAAGTGGTCGACGGCGATGGCGCCGGGCCGGTCGGCGATGTCGGGCGCCGTATCGAGCAGCGAGACGAAGCGCTTGAAGCCGGCGATGCCTTTCGGATAGCTCTCCAGCACCGAGGTGATCTTGTCGATCGGCCGGAAGAACACGTTGACGAGCAGCAGGAAGCCGACGAAGCCGCCATTGCTCAGTTCGCCGCGGATGACGAAATAGGTGCCGGCGATCATCACCACGAGCTGCACGAAGCGCGTGCTGAAATAGGACATCGCCAGGCTCGCCGTCATGTAGGCGTAGGCGCTGAGCTTGGTGGTCTTGTAGCTCTCGTTGTTCTCGGCGAACAAGGCGCGCTCGTGGTCCTCGTTGGCGAAGGCCTTGACCACGCGGATGCCGCCGACGCTCTCGCCGACGCGGGTGTTGAAGTCGCCGACCTGGCGGAACAGCCGGCGCCAGTTCTCCGTCATCCTGGCGCCGTAGCGGCTGACCAGCCAGGTGATGACCGGGATGATCGCCGTGGTGATCAGCGCCAGCTTCCAGTGTACCAGGAACATCAGGACGAAGGCGCCGACGAAGGTCATGACGGCGATGAAGACGTCTTCCGGCCCGTGATGCGCGACCTCGCCGACCTCTTCCAGGTCCTTGGTCACATGCGTGATCAGGTGGCCGGTCTTGTTGTTGTCGAAATAGCGGAAGCTGAGCTTCTGGATGTGGTCGAACGCCTCGCGGCGCATGTCCGTCTCGATGCTGATGCCGAGCGCGTGCCCCCAGTAGTTGACGATCGCCATCAGGCCGGTGTTGAGGACGTAGATCACCAGGAGCAGCGCCGCGACGCCGGCGATCCAGCCCCAGTTCTGGCTCGGCAGCAGCCGGTCGACGAACACCTTCACGGCGAGGGGGAAGCCGAGCTCCAGCAATCCGGCGAGAACCGCGCAGCCGAAATCCAGGAAGAACAGCCGCTTGTAGCGGGCGTAATAGGAGAAGAAGCGGCGCAGCATGGAGGGTCTCGGTGGGTTTGCCGGAAAGGCAGGGCGGCCTCCGTCAGCCGCCATAGACCTTTTTCGGGTCGAACAGCGGCACGTCGCCGGTGAAGTCGAGCGCGAGCGTCGGGCTGACCTTGTGGCCGACGGGAACTGTCCGGTAGAAGCAGCCCTTGCGGCCCGTGTGGCAGTTGGCGCCGGTGCCGGCGGTCACGACCTTGATCAGGATCGCGTCCTGGTCGCAGTCGACCCGCATCTCCTTGACGGTCTGCGCGTGGCCGCTGGTCGCGCCCTTGTGCCAGAGCTCCTGGCGCGAGCGGCTCCAGTACCAGCCTTCGCCGGTCTCGATTGTCTTCGCCAGCGCCTCGGCGTTCATCCAGGCCAGCATGACGACGTCGCCCGTCTCGAAATCGGTGACGACAGCCGCGATCAGGCCGTCGGCGCCGAAGCGCGGCATCAGCGTCGTGCCTTCCTCGACCTCGGCATGCGAGCCCGGGGCGGCGAAACGGGGCGGGGCGGTATCGGGCGTGGTCGTGGTCATGTCGAACTCCGGCTGTCGCGCCGGGCATAGCGCCGGCGCGATCGCAAGGGAAGGGGGCGTGGCGGCCGATGGCCGGCGTTGGTCCCGATAGACGCCCTACCGGCCCTGGACGAGGGCGAGGAAGCGGGCGCGTTCGGCGGCTTCCTTGTGGAACACGCCGGTGAAGCTCGTCGTGATGGTGGAGACGCCCGACTTGTGGGCGCCGCGCATCGACACGCAGTGATGTTCCGCCTCGACCATCACGGCGACGCCGCGCGGCGCGAGGCCCTTGTCGACGGCATGCGCGATCTGGTTGGTCAGCCGCTCCTGCATCTGCAGGCGGCGGGCGAAGATGTCGACCACCCGCGCCAGCTTCGACAGGCCGACGACGCCGCCCTTCGGATAATAGGCGATGTGCGCCTTGCCGATGAACGGCACCATGTGGTGCTCGCAATGCGAAAAGAACGGGATGTCGCGCACGAGCACGATGTCGTCATAGCCGCCGGCTTCATCGAAGACGCGGTCGAGCGTTTCGGCGGCGTCCTCGTGATAGCCGCGATAGAATTCGCCGAACGCCTTCGTCACGCGCTTCGGTGTGTCGATCAGGCCCTCGCGCGCCGGGTCGTCGCCGGCCCAGGCGATCAGCGTGCGGACGGCGGCTTCCGCCTCTTCCCGGCTAGGCCGGCGCGGCGCATGGCCCGGCTCCGCCGCGTCGTGCTTTGCCTCTGGGCTCTTGGCGTCCATGGTCTAACTCCTAGTGGTCACGACGGACCCGGCCGCGATCCGGCCAGATCGCGGAAAGATCGTGCGGGTCATATCGGGCCGAGCGTGCGACCGCGATATGGCCGCACTCCTACTATCTGGTCCGTCCGCTGGCGAGTTTCTATATTGGCGGCAGGAGGTCGCAATGATCGACGACATCTACAACGCCCGGATTCTCGAATTCGCCGGCAACATCCCCCGTCTCGGCCGCCTCGAGCGGCCAGATGCGAGCGCAACCGCGCATTCGAAGCTCTGCGGCTCGACCGTCACCGTGCATCTGGCGATGCAGGGCGACGTCGTCACCGATTTTTCGCATGAGGTGCGGGCCTGCGCGCTCGGCCAGGCGACGTCCTCGATCATGGCGCGGCACATCGTCGGCGCCGGGTCGGAGGAACTGAAGCGGCTGCGCGCCACCATGCTCGGCATGCTGAAGGAGAACGGTCCGCCGCCGGAGGGACGCTTCGCCGATCTCAGGTTCCTGGAGCCGGTCCGGGACTACCGGGCCCGCCATGCCTCGACCATGCTGACTTTCGACGCCGTGGTCAATGCGATCGGCCAGATCGAGGCGCAGCGCGCGAAGGGCTCTTTGGTCGCCGGATGATGTACGGCGCCGGCGGGTCCGGCGTTTAAGCGGAAAGAGTACCCGAGCGGAAAGGCAAGAAACATGTCCCTGTTCGTCCAGCCCCGCCTGCTGACGGCGGTCTTCGGTCTGACGGTCGCGATGGCGCTCGGCACCGGCGCCGCGCTGGCGCTCTCCAACGACGCCCAGGCGATCGTCGATCGCGTCAAGGCGACGACGCCGAACCTGAAGCCCGTCTGCTCGGATCGCGGCCAGCTGACCAAGGTGGTTACGGCGGCGACGATCGCGCTCGCCGAGGCGAAGAAGATCAATGGCGACCACGCGGTGGCGCGGGCCGCGGGCCAGGAGGCCGGACGCTATCTGTACTTCCACTGCTCATGACCATGCGGCCGGCTGCCATGCCGCCGATCCCAGCCGCGGGGCCGAACGGACGAGCGCGCCCGGCAAGGGGCCGGAAGCGTCGCGCATTTCGATCGACCGCCTGCCGGGGCGGATCGGCATCGGCCTGATCCGCGTCTACAAGCTCGCCCTGTCGCCCTTCCTCGGCCAGAACTGCCGCTATCTTCCGACCTGCTCGAGCTATGGCGAGGAGGCGATCCGCCGCTACGGCCTCTGGGCCGGCGGGTGGATGACGCTCGCCCGCTTCCAGCGCTGCGGCCCCTTCGGCGCCTCGGGCTACGACCCGGTGCCGGAGCATCTGCCCGGCGCGGGTCGCTGGTACAGGCCCTGGGGCTACGGCCAGTGGACGGGCAGGCATATCGATCCGAAGACGCGGCTGGATCTCTAACCGATCGAAATCGGGCGCTTCACACGCGGGCAGGGAGCTCCGTGCTGTTTGTGCCCGGCCTTACTTTGCGTAATCTCGTCTCCGGCTGTTCCAAAAATCCAGCGGTGGAGACTGCAGCATGGCGAAGTTCGTCTTCGGAATGAACCAGTCCCTGGACGGTTACGTCGACTACATGGAAATGACGACGGGCCCCGAGCTCTTTCGTCACTGGACGGAGCATGTGCGCGGTCTGGCCGGCAGCGTTTACGGTCGTCACGTCTACGAGCTCATGCGCTATTGGGACGAAGACCGTCCCGATCAGAGCGCGGATCAACGCGAGTTCGCGGCGGCGTGGCGACGCCAGCCGAAATGGGTCGTGTCGCGCACGCTGACGTCGGTTGGCCCCAATGCCACGCTGGTCTCGGACAACCTCGAGGCGGTGATCCGGGACCTCAAGGCTCGGCTCGAGGGCGAAATCGCGGTCGCCGGACCGGAACTGGCGCAAAGCCTGACCGATCTCGGCCTCATCGACGAGTATCGCCTTTACCTTCACCCCGTCGTGCTCGGGCACGGCGAGCCGTTCTTCGCCGGCCCGCGGCCACCGCTCCGCCTCGTCGCCAACGAGCCCGTCGGCGAGGGCGTGATCCGGCTGACCTACGTGCCGGCTTGAGGGCCAGCCGGCCCCGGGGCTTCCGCATAGGGCTGCGAGGCGGCGAGGATCCAGGCGCGGAAGGCGCGCATCGCCGGCGTCGGCGTCGAGGATTTGAGCCAGGTCAGCCAGTAGCATCCGTTCGTGACCGAGGTCTCGAAGGGCTGGCGGATGGCGCCGTCGCCGAGCTGGCGGCGGAACATCAGCGGCGGGGCGAGCGCCACGCCGGCGCCGAGGATCGCCGCCTCGACCATGGTGCGCGAGGAATCGAAGACGGGGCCCTTCACGGTGGGCGCGGCGACGCCGGCGGCGGCGAACCAGCTCGGCCATTCGTCGGCCCGATAGGAGCGCAGCAGCGTCTCGCCATGGAGGTCCCCGGGCTCGGCGAGGCGGTCGGCGATCTCCGGGATGCAGAGGACGGAAAGCGGCGCCGTGAACAGGCGCTCGGCCTCCGTGCTGTGCCAGGCGCCATCGCCGAAGCGGATGGCAAAGTCGAGCCCTTCGGCGGCGATGTCGACGCGGTTGTTGTTGGTCGAGAGCCGCAGGTCGATGAAGGGGTGGGCGAGCCTGAATTCGGGCAATCGCTCGATCAGCCAGCCGACGGCGAAGGTGCCGACGACGCCGACATCCAGCACCTCGCGAAGATGGCCGCCCTCGAACTGCTCCAGCACGCCGGCGATGCGATCGAACGAATCCCGCAGCGTCGGCAGCAGCGCCTGACCCTCGTCGGTCAGCGCCAGCCCGCGCGGCAGGCGGCGGAACAGCGGCGATCCCAGCCGCTCTTCCAGCGACTTGACCTGATGGCTGACGGCCGCCTGCGTGACGGCGAGCTCGATCGCGGCGCGGGTGAAGCTCAGATGCCGGGCGGAGGCCTCGAAGGCCTTCAGCGCGTTCAGCGGCAGATGCGGGCGGACCATGCTGATCTCTTAGTTTTTCTAATGGCTTTCCCGAAATATCATCGTTTGCCGCCTTCTGGCGAGTGACCTAGGAAAAAGGCCGATCGACAGAGAAGGACGAAATGGATGATGGACAGAAGGCAGTTTTCCAGGGGATTGGCGCTTTCGGCCGGGCTGGCGCTGGTGGGCGCGGGCACGCGCGCCGAGGCACGCAAGGCATCAGAGAAATTCGTGAGTACGGTTCTCGTCGACGTCGAGACCGGCAAGGCCGTCTTCCGCGACGGGCCGAGCACGCGTCGCTTCTCGCCCTGCTCGACCTTCAAGTTCCCGCTCGCCGTGATGGGCTTCGATTCCGGCGTGCTGGTCGACCCGCACAACCCGCTCTGGGATTACCGACCGGAATTCCAGACCACGATGGAGCTGCAGAAGAAGGCGACCGATCCGACGATCTGGCTCAAGGATTCGATCGTCTGGTACTCGCAGGAGATCACCCGCAAGCTCGGCGAGGCGCGCTTTCGCGACTACGTCACGCGCTTCGACTACGGCAATGAAGACATCACCGGCAATCCCGGCAAGAAGGACGGCCTGACCCAGTCCTGGCTGATGTCGTCGCTGCAGATCTCGCCCGACGAGCAGGTCTCTTTCGTCAGGCGGTTCCTCGATCGCAAGCTCGCGGTCTCGGACCACGCCTATGACGCGACGCTGGCGAGCCTGGCGCAATATCCGGCGGAGGGCGGCTGGAACCTGCATGGCAAGACGGGAAGCGGCTTTCTCCGCACGTCCAAGGGCGCGCTCGACCACAGCAAGCCGATCGGCTGGTTCGTCGGCTGGGGCGAGAAGGACGGCCGGCGCATCGCCTTCGCCCGCTTCAACCTCGGCAACGAGCGCTCGAAGACCTATGGCGGCATGATCGCCCGCGCGGCGATGCTGAAGGATTTTGCCAGCCTCGCCGCCGGCTGATCGAGACCTGGTATTTTGCGCGGGACGGGGATCGGGAAGCTGGCCGATCTCGCCCGTTTCGCGCCCTTTTGGCCCATGCGGCTTGCCTGCCGCGCTGCCATCATATAGCCGTCTGCCACCGGCAGTTTTGCCGGTGGGCGGGGTCCGGACCCTGCTCTTTTTTCGGCCTAACGCTTACCCGCGTTCGTCTGCGGGAGTGAGCAGGAGACAGACATGATCAATCTGACCTTCCCCGATGGTTCCGTTCGCCAGTTCGAGGCCGGTGTGACCGGCAAGGCGATCGCCGAGGGCATTTCCAAGTCGCTCGCCAAGAAATCCGTCGCGATGACCCTGGACGGCGTGCTCTCCGACCTTTCCGACCCGATCATTCGGGATGCGAAGCTCGAGATCGTGACGCGCGAGGATCCGCGCGCGCTCGAGCTGATCCGCCATGACGCGGCGCATGTGATGGCCGAGGCCGTGCAGGAGCTGTTCCCCGGCACCCAGTGCACCATCGGCCCGGTGATCGAGAACGGCTTCTTCTACGATTTCGCCCGCAACGAGCCCTTCACGACCGAGGATCTTCCGAAGATCGAGCAGAAGATGCGCGAGATCATCGCGCGCAATGCTCACTTCACCAAGGAGGTCTGGTCGCGCGACAAGGCCAAGCAGGTCTTCGCCGACAAGGGCGAGGCCTACAAGGTCGAGCTCGTCGACGCCATTCCCGCAGGCCAGGACCTGAAGATCTACTTCCAGGGCGACTGGTTCGACCTCTGCCGGGGTCCGCACATGGCCTCGACCGGCCAGATCGGCTCCGCCTTCAAGCTGACCAAGGTGGCGGGCGCCTATTGGCGCGGCGACAGCAACAACCCGATGCTGACCCGCATCTACGGCACGGCCTGGCATGACCAGGTCCAGCTCGACGCCTATCTCCACATGCTGGAGGAAGCGGAGAAGCGCGACCACCGCAAGCTCGGCCGCGAGATGGATCTGTTCCATTTCCAGGAGGAGGGGCCAGGCGTCGTGTTCTGGCACGCCAAGGGCTGGTCGATGTTCCAGGAGCTGATCGCCTATATGCGCCGGCGCCTGCGTCCGCTGGGTTACCAGGAGGTTAACGCGCCGCAGCTGCTCGACAAGTCGCTGTGGGAGACCTCGGGCCATTGGGGCTGGTACAAGGAGAACATGTTCGCGGCGCAGTCGGCCGGCGACGATACCGAGGACGAGCGCGTCTTCGCGATCAAGCCGATGAACTGCCCCGGCCATGTGCAGATCTTCAAGCACGGCCTGAAGTCCTACCGCGATCTGCCGCTGCGGCTTGCCGAATTCGGCAATGTCCATCGCTACGAGCCTTCGGGCGCGCTGCATGGGCTGATGCGCGTGCGCGGCTTCACGCAGGACGACGCCCACATCTTCTGCACGGAAGAGCAGCTGGCGGAAGAGTGCTTGAAGATCAACGAGTTGATCCTCTCGACCTATGCCGATTTCGGCTTCGAGGAGATCGTCGTCAAGCTCTCGACCCGTCCGGAAAAGCGCGTCGGCTCGGACGAGAACTGGGATCATGCCGAAGAGGTCATGACCCGGGTCCTGAAGACGATCGAAGAACAGTCGGGCGGCAAGATCAAGACCGGCATCCTCGAAGGCGAGGGCGCGTTCTACGGTCCGAAGTTCGAGTACACGCTGCGCGATGCGATCGGCCGTGAATGGCAGTGCGGCACGACGCAGGTCGACTTCAACCTGCCGGAACGCTTCGGCGCCTTCTACGTCGATTCAGACGGCGAGAAGAAGACGCCGGTGATGGTCCATCGCGCCATTTGCGGCTCGATGGAGCGGTTCCTCGGCATCCTGATCGAGAACTTCGCCGGTCACTTCCCGCTCTGGTTCGCGCCGCAGCAGGTCGTCGTCACGACGATTACTTCGGAAGCCGACGACTATGCCGAGGAAGTCCTGGCCAAGCTCCGCAAGGCTGGGCTCCGCGCCGAGATCGATCTTCGCAACGAGAAGATCAACTACAAGGTCCGCGAGCATTCGGTCGCCAAGGTGCCGGTGATCCTCGTCTGCGGCAAGCGCGAGGCGGAGGAGCGGACGGTGAATATCCGCCGTCTCGGTTCGCGCGACCAGGTCTCGTCGACGCTCGACCAGGCGATCGCCGATCTGGTGGCGGAAGCGACGCCGCCGGACATCGTGCGCGCCAATCTGGCCGACTGAGCAGAAGAACGCGGCCGGGTTTTCCCCCGGCCAACCTGGCAGGCTGAAGAACGCAGTCGGGGTTTCGCCCGGCCGATCGGACAGGCGCAATAAAAGAACGCGGCCGGGGTTTCCCCCGGCCGCGTCACGCCTGCGGCGCTTTTCACGGTGTCGCAAGCGGCAGGGATCCTGCTACGGGCCCCACGAGAAGCTGAGGCCGCTCGTCGAGGACGAGCTGCGCTGATGCGAACCGCCACTCGTCGAAGCGCCGATACCGTCGGCGTCGTAGCCGCTGCCGGCACCGCCGGACGACCGGCCATGAGCCGCACCCACCGCAACCGAGCCGTAGCTGTTGGTCGAGGAGGCGGTGTTGGTGTTGGCATAGGTGCTGGACGAGCTGGTGCTGGCGCCGCTAGCCGTGCCGAGGCCGGCGGCGGCGTTCGACGACGTCGACGAGGTGCCGCCCGCGTTCTGCGAAGCGGAGCTGCTCGCCTGGCCGGCCATGGCGGCCGAAGCCGAGATCGCGACGATCGCGGAAGTCGCAACGCCGATGAGAATATTGCGATACTTTGTCATAATATACTCCTTTTGGTTCACGGTTCATTGCGCTGGCTGTTCTGGCTTCTTGCAGAAATTAGCAAGACGCCATTCGTTCTATTTCTAAGAAATACGTAATTGGAAATGAACTCTGTTGATATTTATGTGAACTGTTAGTGATAAAAATCTTGGGAATTCTAAAGAAAATCATTTCTTGTAATCGCAGTGATATGCAAGTTGCCTTTGCTGGTTCCAGGTCTTGGTCTTGAAGTTCGAGCAATTGATATCGCTCGATGACGAGCCGCCGCCGCCGTCGCCGCCGAACAGCCTGGACAGGACCGACCGCGGGGCGGCGGGCTGATTGGGCTGGTTGAGCTGGCTGGGGTCGCCGCCGGGGCCGGATGTGTAGGCGCTGGCGATCGTGCCGACGGTCGCGGTATGCGTCGCCGTGGCGGAGCCGCCGTCCCAGCCATTGCCGGTCGAGGTCGAGCCGCCATAGGCCAGCCCCTGCGCCGAGCCGGTTCCGGAGGTCGATGCCGTCACGCCGCTGGTCGAGCTGCCATTGGCGCCGGCATTGGCGGATCCGCCGCCTCCGCCGCCATTGGAGTTGCCGCTCGAGGTGTTGGAGGCGGTGGCCGAGCCGCTGGGTCCGGAGGAGGAGGCGCTTGAATTGCTGCCGCTGCTGCTGGAGGCCGAGCCGGCGGCGATCGATACGTCTGTGAAGGCGACGATCGAAAGCAAAGCCGCCGAGGTCACGAGGGATAGTCTGGTGATGGAACTGGAGCGCATGATAAAAAATCCCCTAATCGTTCCTGGTGGCAGGAACGGCAATGAATTTCGGTGGATGTAATCGCTTCGGTCTGCCGGGAAATCAGGTTCGGTCCGGCCTAGACCTGGCAGTTCAAGGTCGAGCCGTATCGCAGCGATACTGCCATCTCTTGATGCCGCCATTCTCCCGCTTCCATTCGACGACCATGCAGCTGGTGCTGTCGCCCGACTGGGTCGTGGTGACGGACATGCCGTGATCGCCATCGCTTTCGGACCAGGCCGAGGCGCTGCTCTGCTGCGTGGCCATGCCGGTCGCGGGCGGCGGGGCCTCGGCGGCCTCCCACACCTCGGATGAGTCGCTCTTGCTGCCGCTGTTGCTCGCCTGTGCACCGGAGGCGCCGAGGGCCAGGAAGCCCGCGGCAAGGGCAATCGGGAGAAGCGAGGCTGAGCGTCTGAAGTGGATGATGCTCATGGTGGATACTCCTCAGTCTTGTTTTTCTGGGCGAGGCCGGACTAGCGGCCTGCGCGGAAGGGCTGGCAGAAGAGGGTCTTCTGCTGTTGGCTCCAGACACAGCTGGCGGAGTCGCCCCGAAGGCTGTTGACGTCGGTGATCCGGACGCTCTTCAGGCCGGAAGTGCTGGGATTGGACCCGAAATTGGCGCTGGCCCAGGCGCTGCTCTGCGCGTTCGATATGCCGTGCGGGGTTTTGCCCGTGGCGGACGCCGTGGCTTGTGCCCACGCAGAGGCGTTGGTCTTCGTCGCCATCGCGAAGGCCGTTGCCGCGCTTCGGGCGGCCGAATAGACGTCCTTGGCGGTGAAGGCGCTGCCGGCGGCGAATGTGCTGGACATTGCCTGGGCGCTGACATGGTTGGAGATCGCAACCGAATAGGTGCCCGTGCTGGTATAGGCGATCGACATCGAGCCGCCGCCGGGCGTGCGCCGGTTGACGACGGTTCCGCCCTGGGCCGTCGTGGTCGGGTTCTTGCCGCCGATGGCCGTGGCGCTGGTCTCGGAGCCGGCGGAGGTGGTCGCGGTGGGAGTTTCGCCGGCGGTGGCGACGGCGGTCACCGTGACGCCTGCCGCGGCGGATGTCTCATCCGTCGGCGTCGTTGCCGAGGCGCCCGCGGCGCCGGTCGCGGAGGACCAGGCCCGCATCACGCGGCCTTCGTTGGAGACGCCGGCCGTGGCGCTGGTGCCGGCGCCGGCGCTGGTGGACGATCCGCCTTCCGACTGGGAGGTTTGCGCGCCGCCGCCGCTGGTGGAGGTGGATGAGCCGCCGCCGCCGGACTGGCTGGGGCTGGATGCGCTTGACGTTCCGCTGCTGCCGCCGCCACCGCTGCGGCCGGTGGAGCGGTCCGCATAGGCGAGCGGCGGGGCAGTCATCAAGATAATCGCCGCCAGGGCAACAAACCTCGTCGCCTGCCCAACAGCATGGGCGGACCCATCCCTTCGCCAGAACATGATTTTAACCCCTAAGCCGAAATAAAAAATCGAAATAGACTCGGCCGAATGAGGTCCCCTGCCTGGACCAAACTCCGCGCTACTAAAATCTACTTCATCCTATTGGTGTATTGAAGCGCTGGAGGCGATCGGATCGGGCAAAGTATTGAATGGTGATTCAATCGATTTGTCTGATCAGGAAAGCTTTGAATCGCCATTCAGCCATTTTTGCCAAGGCGCGGTCGCGATACATCGCGGTTAACCTGGTCGAATCGTCTATCCTCGCGGGCTCCTCTACGGCGGCGCGCGATTTCGACATTGCTTGAATATTGCCTGTGGATAGATCGAGTTTGCGGGCTTGACTTCTCGCAAACTGTTGGAATTTTATTTCAGGATTAGTTTGGTGGAGCCGCTTCCGGCAAACGTGTTCTTCGATGACGCGAAGTAACGCAGATGTGAGAGCTTCACGGTTTCATCATGATTCCGTAAGGTAAGACTCCCAGATCAGGGAAGCGTCGGCGCCGCAAGGACTTGCCGCCGATCGTGTGATGCCGCCCCCCTTCGCCGGCAAAGCATGCCGAAACGGCCGGCCATCACTCCGAGGTCGGTGTCCCGAAGTAGAATCCTCATTCGGAAAGTTGAAGCGGGCTCATTCCTTCGGGCGAGCCCGTGCCTTGCCGCTTCCGGCACACGCATCCGGAGGGGGTGGTTCGCGCATTGCGCGTCCCGGTGGCCGTCGAGGGGACTGAGACGGTGAAAGCCCGACGCCGCGGCGAATGCGGCGAAGGCGCTACTTCGTCAGGACTTCGATCTCGCGGTTCAGGCCGGGCTCGACCTTGAAATTGTGTTCGTGGATCTGGTTGTCGTGCTTGGCGATCGCCGTGTAGTCGCCGATTGCGAGCACGGCGTCAGGAAAGGCGCCGGCGCTGTCGAAGACGGTCTCTCCGGCGGGGGTCATCACCGTCCAGCTGGTATTCGCCAGGGCTTCGCCGCCGGCTTCGGAGACGAGCTTCAGCGTGATGCGGGCGGCCTGATGGAACATCCGCATTTCGGTCAGTTTGCCGGCTTCGACGCGGACGTCGGCGCGGGCGATGGCGTTGGCGTCGCCGTAGCGGCTGACGATGTGGTAGGTGCCGGCGTTGAGGCGGACGAGTTCGTCGTCGCGGAGCCCCGAGACGATCGGCGCCCGCTCTTCCGTCGTCGGGCTGTCGCTCGCGAAGACGTCGAACTTGACGAGATTGGGCAGGGGGGACTGATCCTTGCCGACCAGGGCGTCGAGCTTCAGGCCGCCGGCGTTGAGGACCAGCGTGTCATGCTCCTCGCCGCCGCCGACGCTCACCTCTTTCAGGGTGCCGGCGCGGCCATAGGCGGCATGAATGATGTAGTCGCCGTTCTTGAGCGGGAGGTTGACCGTGCCGCCCTGGGTCTCCTGGATCAGCGGCAGCCTTCCGTCGGCGCCCGGCTGCTTGGCAAAGACGCGCCAGATCACGCCCTTCGGAATGGACGGGCCGCCATCCAGCAGCTTGGCCTCCAGCGTCAGTCCGGGCCGGGGGCGTCCTTCGGTCGGACGAGGGGAAGCGGGGTCGGATTTGCCCGTCTTGAGAAGAGCGGCGGGATCGGTCTGTTCCGGCACGAGCAGCGGCGCCAGCGACAGCGGATCGGCGGGGGCGGCGCCGTCAGGAATATCCGCCGGCGGAATCGGGCCGCCCTGCGCCTGCGCGGTGGCGACGGACAGTGTCAGGCCGAGCAGCGCGGCGGGGCCGGACCGGCGGGCAAGCTGAAACAGCCGTCTTGAAGCGTTCACGCGCAATTCCTGACCCCGAATCCGGTCTCGACCCCAATTCCGGACGAGCATGCCGGATGGTTTCTTAGAGCCCGATCAGCATGGCGATTTCAAGACCGGAGTGCCCGGAAGCCCGGCGCGCCTGGCGGAGGGGCGGGCGTTCCGCCCGGCTCAATGCGGCGAGGGCAGGGGTTGCAATGCCGGGCGATTCGTCCGATGTCTGGCCCCAGCCAGCCGCGCCTGTCCCTTGGCAGGCCGCCCGCCATCCTCCCCTTCCTCGATGCTAGCGGCGCCCATGACCGAAACGATCTCGCTCCTGAAGACCCGACGTTCGTTCCCCTCCATGAACCTCGTCGAGCCCGGCCCGAATTCCGAGCAACTCACCGATCTCCTGACCATCGCCAGCCGCGTGCCCGATCACGGCAAGCTGGCGCCCTGGCGGTTCATCCTGTTTCGCGGCGACGCCCGCGCGGCGGCTGGAGAGGCGACGGCGGCGGTCCTGCTGAAGAACCGGCCCGACATCGACGACAAGTCGCTGGCGCATGAGAAGAACCGCTTCCTGCGCTCGCCGCTGGTGGTGGCGGTCGTGAGCCGCGCCGCGCCGCATGTAAAAATCCCGGAATGGGAACAGCTGATGTCGGCCGGCGCCGTCGCGATGAACTTGATCGTCGCCGCCAATGCGATGGGCTTCGCCACCCAGTGGCTGACCGAATGGGTGACCTACGACGCCGAGGCGCGCCGGGTGCTGGGGCTCGCCGAGACGGAGCGCCTGGTCGGCCTGGTCTATGTCGGCACGCCGAATACCGAGCCGTTCGAACGGCCGCGCCCGGCGCTCGCCGATATCGTCAGCGACTGGAAGCCCGGCGCCTGAGCCGAGCGGACTGCTTTTAGAAGCAAGACCCTCACCCAACCCTCTCCCGCAAGCGGGCGAGGGCTTTTGGGCCGGCGTGTTGGCGATGGAGAGGCTGGGCTCTCTGCGCTCCCTCTCCCGCAAGCGGGAGAGGGTTGGGGTGAGGGGCTTTCTTGTCCGCCTCAGCCTCAGTAGCGGAACTGTTCCGCCAAGATGCGGTCGTCCCAGCTGTGGCCGGGATCGAACAGGATCAGGCTCTTGGCGCGCCGGTCCTGCTTGATGGCGATCTTCAGGACCGACTTGATCTCGGTGTGATCGGCGACGGCGTTGACGGGGCGCTTCTCTGGCTCGAGCACTTCGATCGATACGGTAACGCGATCGGGAATGAGCGCGCCGCGCCAGTGGCGCGGCCGGAAGGCGCTGATCGGCGTCAGCGCCAGCAGCGGCGCGTGGATCGGCAGGATGGGGCCGTGCGCCGAAAGGTTGTAGGCGGTCGATCCGGCCGGCGTCGAAACCAGCACGCCGTCGCCGATCAGTTCCTCGAGGCGAACCTGGTTGTCGATCGAGATCCGGAGCTTCGCCGTCTGGTAGGACTGGCGGAACAGCGAGACCTCGTTGATCGCGAAGGCGCGGTGTTCGTTGCCGGCCGCGTCATGGGCGTCCATGCGGAGTGGATGCAGCGTCGACGGGACGGCGGCCGCCAGGCGGTCGCGCAGATCGTCTTCGCGATATTCGTTCATCAGGAAGCCGACCGAACCGCGGTTCATGCCGTAGATCGGCTTGCCCGAATTCATGAAGCGATGCAGCGTCTGCAGCATGAAGCCATCGCC
Organism: Kaistia sp. SLG-1; assembly: GCF_059699055.1. Lineage (NCBI taxonomy): Bacteria > Pseudomonadati > Pseudomonadota > Alphaproteobacteria > Hyphomicrobiales > Kaistiaceae > Kaistia > Kaistia sp. SLG-1. The sequence continues at coordinate 3,485,754 of NZ_AP048544.1, read as the reverse complement.
GCCGAGCGCGACGATGACGTCGGCCGTCTCGGGATCGGTGCCGTCATAGAGCGCCGTCAGGCGCTGCTGCGCCTCGGTCGAATCCGGGGTGCCGCTGGCGATGAAGGCGATCGCCCCGTGCCGCGCTGGTTCGATCGCCATGGTCTCCTCCCGGTCGCGACGGCGGGTCGCGGCCGTATTGCCCGCTTCATCAAGGGCCTATCATGCCGCTTGCGTGTTTCCAAACCGTTGCTGTGACACCCTTGCCTTGAAGGGCGTCAGCGGATCGACACCTCGAGGCTGCCGATGCCGTCGATCTCAGCCACGACGACATCGCCGCGTTCCAGCCCACCGACGCCGGCCGGCGTGCCTGTGAAGATGAGATCGCCCGGCGCCAGCACGAACCAGCGCGACAGATGCGCGATGATCTCGGGAACCGACCAGATCATGTCGGCGAGGTCGCCCTCCTGGCGCGGCTGGCCGTTGACGGTCGCCGTCAGGCGGCCCGAGGCGGGATGGCCGAGGACGCTCGCCGGCATGATCTCGCCGATCGGCGCGGAGGCCGCGAACGCCTTGGCGGTGGCCCAGGGGCGCGCCGCCTTCTTGGCTTCCGCCTGCACATCGCGAAGCGTCAGGTCGAGGCCGATCGCATAGCCATAGACATGCGAGAGCGCGTCTTCCGCCTTGATGTCGCTGCCGCCCTCGCCGAGGGCGACCACCAGCTCGGCTTCGTGATGCAGGTCGGACGTCTGCGACGGGTAGGGGACGGGCGTACCCGCCTCGACGATGTCGTCGGGGTTCTTCAGGAAGAAGAAGGGCGGCTCGCGGTCGGGGTCGTGGCCCATCTCGCGGGCGTGGGCGGCATAGTTGCGGCCGACGCAGTAGATCCGGTGCACGGGAAAGCGGGCGGACGAATCGCGCACGCCGACCGAAATGCGGGGCGGCGGGGTGACGACATAGCTCGGCTCGGTCATGGCGGCTTCCTGGATAAGGGTGCCGTACTCTGTCCGGCGCGGTGTTGCGGTGCAAGTGTTGCTGGCTTTCGCCGGATGCGACGCAGTTGTCAGTTGCGGTCCGGCGATCCGGACGCTAGTCCTCGCCGCTCCGGAGCGGCAGCTCCGTTCTATCCACACGAGGCCAGTGCACCCATGTCAGTCGATCCCGCGCGTTTCGTACTCACCCTGTCGTGCGGCGACCGTCGAGGTATCGTCGCCGCCGTGGCGAACTGCATTGCCTCGCAGGGTTGCAACATCGTCGAGAGCGCCCAGTATGGCGATCCCGACAGCGGCCGTTTCTTTATGCGCGTTTCGTTCTCCGGCCTTCCGGATACGACGCTGGAGAGCTTTTCGCGTGGCTTCGAGCCGGTCGCGACCGCCTATGATTTCGACTGGAAGCTGCATGATCTGCGCATCAAGCCGCGCGTCATGATCCTCGTTTCCAAGATGGGGCACTGCCTGAACGACCTGCTCTATCGCAATTCGATCGGCCAGCTGCCGATGGATCTCGTTTCCGTCGTCTCCAACCACGAGACGATGCGCCGCCGGGTCGAGGGGGAGGGGCTGCCCTACCACTACGTGCCCGTCGACGGCCGCAGCAAGGAAGAGCAGGAGAGCGAGATCCTCGCCCTGATCGACGATCAGAAGATCGATCTCGTCGTGCTCGCGCGCTATATGCAGGTGCTGTCGGATGACATGTCGGCCCGTCTCGCCGGCCGCGTCATCAACATCCACCATTCGTTCCTGCCGAGCTTCAAGGGCGCTAAGCCCTATCACCGCGCGCATGAGCGCGGCGTCAAGCTGATCGGCGCGACGGCGCACTACGTCACCGCCGAGCTCGACGAGGGTCCGATCATCGAGCAGGATGTCGGCCGCGTCGATCATTCCATGTCGGCCGAGGCGATGATCGCAATCGGTCGCGACATCGAGAACACAGTGCTGGCCCGTGCGGTCAAGTTCCACATCGAGCATCGGGTCCTTCTCAATGACACACGGACTGTCATCTTCCGCTGAGGCCAAGGCCGCCGTGATCGACGGCAAGGCGGTCGCGGCCGAGATCACGGCGCAGGTCGCGACAGAGACCGCGCGGCTGATCGCCAATGGCGGCGTGGCCCCCGGCCTCGCGGTCGTGCTCGTCGGCGACGATGCCGCGAGCCAGGTCTATGTCGGCGCCAAGGGGCGCAAGGCGACCGAGCTCGGCTTTCATTCGGTGCAGCACACGCTGCCGCTCGATACCAGCGAGGCCGATGTCCTCGCCATCGTCGAGCAGCTGAACCGCGACCCGGCCATCCACGGCATCCTCGTCCAGCTGCCGCTGCCCCGGCACATCGACACGTCGAAGGTGATCGAGGCGATCGATCCGGCCAAGGACGTCGACGGCTTCCATCCGATCAATGTCGGCCGGCTGGCGATCGGCGAGCGTGATCGCGCGCTGGTGTCCTGCACGCCGGCGGGCTGCCTGCTGCTGATCCAGCGCGTGCTCGGCGGGGATCTCGCCGGCAAGGACGCGCTGGTGATCGGCCGCTCCAACATCGTCGGCAAGCCGATGGCGCAATTGCTGCTGCAGGAGAGCTGCACGGTGACGGTGGCGCATTCGCGCAGCCGCGACCTGCCGGCGCTGGCGCGCAAAGCCGATATCATCGTCGCGGCGGTGGGCCGGCCGGAGATGGTGCGCGGCGACTGGGTCAAGCCCGGTGCCGTCGTCATCGATGTCGGCATGAACCGCATCCCTGCGCCCGAGCGCGGCGAAGGCAAGACGCGCCTCGTCGGCGACGTCGCCTATGCCGAGGCGGCGGCCGTCGCGTCAGCGATCACGCCGGTTCCGGGCGGCGTCGGCCCGATGACCATCGCCATGCTGATGGCCAACACGCTGACGGCCGCCTGCCGCGCCGCCGGCCAGCCCGAGCCGAAGTTTTAGGGGGCTCCTGTCTGGCCTGCTGTCTTCACCTCTCCCTGAGGGAGAGGTCGACGGCCGGAGGCCGGCGGGTGAGGGTTTACGGCCTTTCCGGCCTGTCTCCGTCGTCCGAGCCTTATCCGGAGGGTTCCCTAAACCCTCACCCGGAGCTTCGCTCCGACCTCTCCCTCAGGGAGAGGTGAAGGGGGAGGATCAAGTCCCTCGAAGTAGCGAGGGAGCTTAACCTCTCTCTACCGGCTCCGGTGACCCCGCCGTCTCTCGCGGTGCATGATGTAGAGGCCGCTGGCGATGACGATCGTCGCGCCGACGACCATGATCGGGTCGACACGCGTGCCGAATAGCAGCGCGCCATAGATGATCGCCCAGAGGATCATCGAATACTGCATCGGCGCGATAACCGAGGCCGGCGCCAGCGACAGCGATTTCGCGATGAAGAACTGGGCGCTGCCCATCAGCAGGCCGGTGCAGGCGAACAGCGCCATGTCCGGCAGCGTCGGCATGCGGAACGTCAGGAACATGCCGGGCAGGCTGACCACGATCAGCCCGGTGACGACGGCGAGCACCATGACGGCGCGCATCTCTTCGCGCGCGATGCGGCGCATGACCAGAACCGTGAAGGCGCCGAGGCCGGCGCCAATCAACGCGGCGGCATGGCCGACATGCAGGGTAGCGAAGCCGGGTCGCACCATCACGAGGATGCCGACGAAGCCGGCGAGGACCGCACCCCAGCGATGCAATCCGACCTTCTCGCCGAGGATCGGGATCGACAGCAGCGTGACGAAGAGCGGCGTGCAGAAGGCGATCGAATAGCTTTCGGCGAGCGGCAATTGCGAGAAGCTGTAGAAGCCGAACACCGTCGCCGTCCCGGCGAGGACGCCGCGCAGCACCACCAGACGCGGATGACGGACCCTCAGCGAGCGGAAGCCGCCCTTGCGCAGGATGATCACGGTGAGCGGGATCAGCGCGAAGAGGGCCTGGCTGACGATGATCTGGAAGACGGAGTAGCGCGCCGTCAGCAGCTTCACGATCGCGTCGCTGGTGGCGAACATGATGTTGCCGGAGAGGGCGATCAGGATTCCGGCGACGACGCGTTCCGTCTGGTCGTTGGAGACGGGCAGAACGGCGGTCATCGGGCGGGTTCCCGATGTGGCGGCGCATGCAAGCGCGCGCATGTCGGCATGCGGCGCTTCTCGGCGATGGTGGACACGTCGACCTCGGACGGTGTGCGGGTGGCAAGCCGGCCGGCGGGGACTCACCAGCGCTGGTTGCAGTTCGATGCAAACCCACCGCCGGAGGCAGAATCAAGGCGTAATCGCGCCGGATTCGGGATTCTTGGTTCTTGCCGATAGCCTGTGACGGAAATGCCGCCGGATCGGCCGCCGCGCCGCATTGGCGGGGTCGGGGAAACCGGTCAGGATGGCCGCAATCGATTCGAGAGGCCCTCATGCATTCGAACAAGCGGATACTCGTCACCGGCGGCGCAGGCTTTCTGGGCTCGCATCTTTGCGACAAGCTGCTGGCGCGTGGCGACGAGGTGCTCTGCGCCGACAATTTCTTCACCGGCTCCCGTCGCAACATCGAGCATCTGATCGGTCACAAGCGGTTCGAGCTGTTGCGGCACGACGTGACGTTCCCGCTCTATGTCGAGGTCGACGAGATCTACAACCTCGCCTGTCCGGCCTCGCCGGTGCATTACCAGCACGATCCCGTCGCGACGACCAAGGTCAGCGTCCATGGCGCGATCAACATGCTGGGGCTGGCCAAGCGCCTGAAGGCGAAGATCCTGCAGGCCTCGACCTCCGAGGTCTATGGCGATCCGAGCGTGCATCCGCAGACCGAGGATTACTGGGGCAACGTCAACCCGATCGGCATCCGCTCCTGCTACGACGAGGGCAAGCGCTGCGCCGAGACGCTGTTCTTCGATTACTGGCGCCAGCACAAGCTGCGCATCAAGGTGATGCGGATCTTCAATACCTATGGCCCGCGCATGCACCCGAATGACGGGCGCGTCGTCTCCAACTTCATCGTCCAGGCGCTACGCGGCGAGGACATCACCATTTATGGCGAGGGCCAGCAGACGCGCTCGTTCTGCTATGTCGACGATCTGCTCGAGGGCATGACCCGCCTGATGGATACCGGCGACGAGGTGACCGGTCCGATCAATGTCGGCAACCCGAACGAATTCACCATCCGCCAGCTGGCGGAGCGGGTGATCGCGCTGACCGGCTCGTCGTCGAAGCTCGTCTTCCAGCCGCTGCCCTCCGACGATCCGCGCCAGCGCCAGCCCGACATCACGCTCGCCGGTCGCGTGCTCGACTGGAAGCCGACGATCGAGCTCGACGAGGGGCTGCGCCACACCATTGCCTATTTCGACGGCCTGCTGTCGGAGTCGGCGGCGTGAGCGAGACGTTCGAAATCGCCGAGCGCATTGCGGCGGACAGCATCCTCGTCGCTGAATGGCCGCTCTGCCAGCTCCGCCTGATGGATGATCGCCGCTATCCCTGGCTCCTGCTCCTGCCGCGCAAGCCGGGGCTGGAGGAGTGGACGGAGCTGTCGGACGCGGAACTCGCCGACCTGGCGGTCGAGACCAAGCGCGCGGGCCTCCTGCTCGGCGCCGTGGCGACGTTCGACAAGCTCAATGTCGGAGCGCTCGGCAACATCGTCCGCCAGATGCATGTCCACGTCATCGGCCGCTCGGTCGGCGACGCCGCCTGGCCGGGGCCGGTCTGGGGGCAGGGCACTCGCGAGCCCTATCCGGCCGACGAGCGCGACGCGCTGATTTCCCGCTTGCAGTCGGCTGTCGCGAAAGCGGGCTGACGGCTGCCGTTAGGGGATGCGCGCACGGGCGCGTCTTCGGCGCAACGGCTTGCTGTTATTCGCATTTTTCTCCGCTGCTTTTTATGATTAACGGCCCTTAACATTCGGATCGTAACCGTTTGTTAACCATGCTCGAACAGGTTGAGCTCCAAAGCTGAAGGCGGTTCGCGGCGAGGCCGGAACAGCCATCGCGGCCGATGCGGCGATGCCGCTGAACGGGCAATGGGGGCGATCGATGCGGGCAGGAATTTGGGGTCGGGCCACCGGGCGATGTGCCGGCGGTTCCGGGCGAACCCTGAATCGGTTCGTCGGATGAGAGCCACCATGCCCCCCAGGTCGCTCCTCACGCCGCTCCCGCTCCCCCGATCGATCAACCTCTCCCTCAAGGGCGTCGCGTCCGTGCTGGCGCTGCTCAGCCTCGCCGCCTGTGGCGGCGGCAAGCCGATCACGTCAGGGGCGATCGCGACGCGCGTGCCGATCGAGACCGCCTTTGTCGACATGCCGCCCGGCGGTCCGGGTGTCGTCGGCGTGGTCGAGCGGCACTACGCCAACGCGACGGCGCAGGAAATCATCCTGACCAACCGTTCCCACACCGCCGGACAGAACGCGGTGAACGTCACGCTGTTCGGTCCGGTCAAGGTGGTGACGGGAGTCGAGAACCTGCAGTCGAACCCGGCGCTCAGCCTGTCGGCGGTCGGGGCGGAGATGCGGGAGGCGCTGCCCGGCGTGCCGATGCGCGTTTCGCCCTACTACGCCCAGAACCGCTACGGCTCGTTCGGCTATGCGTCCGGCAATTCGGCGCAGGGCGATACCTGCCTCTACGCCTGGCAGCGCGTGCGCGGCCCCGATCTCGATTCCAACTTCACCATCGGCCAGGGGACAATCTCGATCCGGCTCCGGCTCTGCGAGCCGCGTTCCAGCGAGGCCGAGCTGCTCGCCGTCATGACCGGCATGACGATCAGCTCCTACATCCTGGCGGCGAACTGGAACCCCTATGGCGGCGCGCCGCCGATCCCGCCGACGATCGGCCAGCTCGGCGCGACGGTCGTGCCGGAGGCTGCGGTTGCGGTTCCGGCGGCCCCAGAGCCCGCACTGGTCCGCGCCGCGCCCGTCCGCCGCGCGCCGAGGCCGGCGCCGGTTGCCGAGGCGCCCGCCGCGCCGCCGGCGGCCGAGGCCGTCAATCGTTTCGAGGATTATGCCCCCGTTCCACCCCCGCAACCCTGAGCGCATGACATGACCAGTGACGCCGAGGCGCGTTGGAAGATTGAGGCGGGGGCCGAAGGCCTCGCCGGGGTTTGCCGCCATCCGCGAAGCATCGGGCCTCGCGTTACCATTTCCGGGCTGCGGTCCGCATTCGCAGGGGGCGTCTGATGACGCGGATCGGCATCGGGCTCCTCTGGGCCCTGGTGGGCCTGGTGATGGTGTTTCTCATCACCCTGCCGATCAACCTTCAGACGCATCTGATCGCCGGCGCGGCCGTGCTCGGCGCGATGATGGTGTTGAAGACCTTCACCAGCGCTGGCGTCTGGCGTCAGATCGCGCTGGCGCTCGGCACGTCGATCGTGTTGCGCTACGCCTACTGGCGCACCACCAGCACGCTGCCGCCGGTCAACGAACTGCAGAACTTCATCCCCGGCTTCCTCGTCTACATCTGCGAAATGTACAGCATCTTCATGCTGTTCCTGAGCTTGTTCGTGGTGATGCTTCCGCATCCGCCGCGCAATCTCAAGATCTCGTCGTCCGATCCCGACCTGCCGACCGTCGACGTGTTCGTCCCGACCTACAATGAAGAGCCCGAGCTGCTGGCGACGACGCTGGCCGCTGCCAAGGCGATGGATTACCCGGCCGACAAGCTGACCGTCTGGCTGCTCGATGATGGCGGCACGGTCCAGAAGCGCAACGCGGAAAACATGCAGTCGGCCCAGGAAGCCGAACAGCGCATGATCACGCTGCAGAAGCTGGCCGAGGACATGGGCTGCCGCTACCTGACGCGCGAGCGTAACGAGCACGCCAAGGCCGGCAACATGAACAACGGCCTGCAATATGCGAAGGGCGATCTCGTCGTCGTGTTCGACGCCGATCACGCGCCGGCCCGCGATTTCCTGCTCTACACGGTCGGCTACTTCAAGGAAGATCCGAAGCTCTTCCTGGTCCAGTCGCCGCACTTCTTCCTCAACCCGGACCCGGTCGAGCGCAATCTGCGCACCTTCGAGACGATGCCGTCGGAGAACGAGATGTTCTACGGCATCATCCAGCGCGGCCTCGACAAGTGGGATGCCTCATTCTTTTGCGGCTCGGCCGCGGTGCTGCGCCGCGCGGCGCTCGATCAGACCGGCGGCTTCTCCGGCGTCTCGATCACCGAGGATGCCGAGACGGCGCTCGAGCTGCACGCCAGCGGCTGGCACAGCGTCTATGTCGACCGGCCGCTGATCGCCGGCCTGCAGCCCGCCACCTTTGCCTCCTTCATTGGCCAGCGCAGCCGCTGGGCGCAGGGCATGTACCAGATCCTGCGCTTCCGCTTTCCGCCGGGAAAGCGCGGTCTCTCGATCCCGCAGCGCCTCTGCTACATGTCCAGCACGCTCTTCTGGTTCTTCCCGATCACGCGCTGGGTCTTCCTGCTCGCGCCGCTCTGCTACCTCTTCTTCAATCTCGAGATCTTCACGGCGTCTGGCGGCGAGTTCATCGCCTACACCGCGTCCTACATGCTCGTGAACCTGATGATGCAGAACTACCTCTATGGCCGCTTCCGCTGGCCGTGGATCTCGGAGCTGTATGAGTATGTGCAGTCGGTCTACCTGCTACCGGCGCTCGTCTCGGTCATCCTCAATCCCTCGAAGCCGACCTTCAAGGTGACGGCGAAGAGCGAGTCGCTCGAGACCGCGCGTGTCTCCGAGCTGTCACGTCCGTTCTTCATCATCTTCTTCGTGCTGGTGGCCGCCGTCGGCATGACTGCCTGGCGCATCATCAACGAACCCTACAAGGCCGACGTCGCCATGGTGGTGGGTGGCTGGAACCTGCTCAACCTGATCATCGCCGGCTGCGCGCTCGGGGTCGTCTCGGAACGGCGCGAAAGCCGCGCCAGCCGTCGCGTCGACGTCAAGCGTCGCTGCGAGATCCTTGTTGGAGACCTGGTCGTGCCGGCGACGATCGAGGATGCCTCTGTCGGCGGCGCGCGCATCAACCTCGGCAATGTGAAGGTGCCGGAGATCTCGCGCGATCTCTATTGCGACGTCCGCTTCAAGACCAATGTTCCGATTGCCACCGAGTCGCTGCCGATCAGCATTCGCGCCATGACCCGGACGCCGGACGGCGTGATGCTCGGCGTGCGCTATGAGCCGTCGGTCGCCGGTCACTACCAGCTGATTTCGGACGTCGTGTTCGCCAGCTCCGATCTATGGACCAAGTTCCAGTGGTCGCGCCGCACGAACATCGGAATTTTCCGCGGCACGATCTGGTTCTTCAGCATCTCGATCTATCAGACCGGACGCGGGCTCACCTACTTGTTGAAGTCGTTCCGTCGCGAGGCGCCTGCCAAGGCCGCCGCTCCCGCCAGCGCCGGGAAGTCGGGCACATGAAAACGCTGATCCGCACCGGCCTCGCCGTCAGTCTTCTCGGCAGCAGCGCGCTCTGGGCCATCGCCCAGAATGCATCGCCATTCGACATGAGCGGCGAACGGGTCGACACGGGGGCCGGCACGGCGACGCCCCCGCCGCCTCCGCCGCAGCGCGCACCGGCCGGGCAGGGCGCGTTCGCTCCGTTCCAGCTGGAGCCGACGCCGCATAGCGCACCGACGCCGCAGGCCGCACCGGCCGCGCCCCAGACGCCGATTGCCGCGCCGGCCGCTCCCGCAGCGCCTCAGATGCCGGTGGCAGCACCAGCTGCGCCGCAGGCTCCTGCGCCGCAGACAGCGCCGACGATCGTGTTGACCCCGGCGGCCCCCGCCGCGCCGGTGACCGAAGCCGTCGACCAGCCCGCTCCCGCGCAGCCGTCCGAGCCTGCGCCGGTCGTCGCGGCCGCGACAGAGCCGGCTCCGGCGGAAAATCCCGACAGCCGCTTCATCGTGCCGTCGTCGACGCTGCGTCTCGAGGGCGAGACGGACCAGCATTCCTGGGTGATCTATCTCGCCGGCGATCAGGCGGGCCAGCCGGCCCGGCTCGACGTATCGTTCAAGAACGCGATCGTCGTCATGCCCGAGGCATCGCTGCTGCGGGTCTCGATCAACAACCAGGCGGTGCTCGAGACGGCGCTGACGGCGTCGGATTCGTTCCGGGACGTCGCCGCGATGATCCCGCCCGGCCTGCTGCAGGCTGGCGCCAACACGGTGCGCTTCCAGGTCGCCCAGCGCCACCGCACCGACTGCACGGTGCAGTCGACCTACGAGCTCTGGACCGAGATCGACGGCAAGGACACGACGCTGACCTTCGCCCCGAACCCGCAGCAGACGCAGGTGCTGCGCGGGCTCGACGATCTTCCCGCCATCGGCTTCGACGGAAGCGGTGTCACCGCCATCCGCGTCATCGCGCCCGGCAGCAACCAGGCCACGATCGCGCCGCATCTTCTGAAGCTGGTGCAGGCGCTGACGCTGGCCGGCAACTATCCCAATCCGATCGTCACCGTCTCGGACCGTGCGCTCGAGCCGGCCGGCGCGGGTGTGCTCACGGTCGTTCTCGGCGTCGGCAGCGAGCTCGGCTCGCTGATGCAGACGCCGCCGGCCGACGCCGGCTCGCGTCCGATCGTCAGCTTCGTCGACGAGCCGTCGCTCGGCCGTTCGGTCATGGTGGTGACTGGTGCCAACTGGACGCAGATCGGCTCCGCGATCGACCAGATCGCCAGCGGCGTCGATCGCCCGATCGGCGTCCTGCGCAAGACCTTGAACACGGCGCCCTGGCTCGCGCCCGACGTCCGCTTTGTCATGGGCCGCGACAGCTTCCGCCTGCTCGATGCCGGCGTCACGACGCAGGAATTCTCCGGCCGCCGCTTCCGCACGGAATTCGCCGTCGGCATACCGTCCGACTTCTACGCCGAGGCCTATGGCGAGGCGACGCTGCGGCTCGACGCGGCCTATACCGCCGCCGTCCGCCCGGCCAGCCACATCGACATCTACGTCAACGGCCAGATCGCCGCGACCACCCGCATCACGCGCCAGCAGGGCGGCATCTATCGCCAGTTCCCGATCAAGATCCCGCTCCGGCATTTCCACCCGGGCGTGAACCGCGTCTCGATCAACGCTTTGCTCGATACTGCCGAGGACGCCGCCTGCGCGCCGGGCGGCTCGACCGAGGGCGGCCCGCGTTTCGTCTTGTTCGACACCACGACCTTCGAGATCGGCAATTTCGCGCGGATCGGTCGCCGGCCGGACCTCGGCGCCTTCGCCGGCACGGCCGCGCCCTATAACCGCTTCACCGAACCGTCCGCCCTGGTGATGGGCCGCACCGATCCGAAGAACTATTCCGCCGCTGCCAGCCTGCTGGCGCGGATGGCGATCCAGGCGGGTCGCGTGATCGATCTGGCGCCGACGCCCGCCGCCAGCGTCGGGGATCGCAACGCGCTGTTCATCGGCGCCGCCGCCCAGATGCCGGGCAATGTGCTGGGGCAGCTCGGCATCGCCGAGACCGTTCGCACCACCTGGCGCGACGAGACGGCGGCCGGCGAGCGCATCGCGACCGCGAACGATTTCGCGCCGCTCGACGCCGTGCTGCGCCGGCCGGGCACCGAACTCGCTCAGGCGCCGGCCTCGCGGGCGGAAGCCGAGAATACCGACGTGACCTTCGATCGCTGGCAGAACGAGCTGGTCGGCGGCGGCTGGCACGGCCAGGTGAACGCGCTCGAGGGCTGGCTGAAGCGGACCTTCGACATCTCCTTCTCGACGCTCAGCTTCTTCAGCGCCGCGACCCCTCCGTTCGAACCGTCTGCCAAGACGACGATGATCATCGCCCAGTCCGGCAGCCCGAACGGCGAGGGGACGTGGACGATGGTCACGGCGCCGTCCGAGGATCGCCTGGTCTCGGGCATCCAGACGGTCACCGGCATTGCCCGCTGGCCGGAGCTCGGCGGTCGCATCAGCACCTTCAACGCCACCACCGACGCCATCGAGAGCCGCCCGGCCAACCAGTTCACCTTCGTGCAGACGCAGCCCTTCTCGCTGGGCAATATGCGGCTGATCGCGGCCAACTGGCTGTCCAGCAATATCCTCTATTACGCGCTCGGTCTGGTCGGGCTCTGCCTGGTGCTGGGTATCGTCACGACCGCGCTGCTGCGCCGCCTGGGGAGGCCGTCGTGAAGTCTGGCCTCATCCCGGCGGTCGTGTTCACGGCGCTGAGCTTGACGGCATCCGTCGCCTCCGGCGCGGAGGCGCTGACCATGCAGGGAACGATCACGGCCGCCGACTGGCGCGCCTACAACGAGCGCTTCGTCGCGCCCTCGGGGCGAGTGATCGACGACGCGAATGGCGGCATCAGCCATAGCGAGGGTCAGGGCTATGGCCTGCTGCTCGCCTTCGCTGCCAACGATCGCGCCGGCTTCGAACGGATCTGGAGCTTCACCCGCACGGAGCTGATGCTGCGCGATGACGGGCTCGCGGTCTGGAGCTGGCAGCCGACCGCGCCGCATGTCCGCGACACCAACAACGCTTCTGACGGCGACATGCTGATCGCCTATGCCCTGGCCGAGGCCGGGTGGGCCTGGAACGAGCCGATCTACGTCAAAGCGGCGGTGTCGATCGCCGAGAGCCTCGGCAAGGAGACGGTGATCAAGGACGGCGACCGTGTGCTGATGCTGCCGGGCGTCGACGGCTTCGGCCGCGCCGCGCGGGCGGACGGTCCGGTGGTCAATCTCTCCTATTGGGTGTTCGAGGCGTTGCCGACCATGGCGCAGCTCGCGCCGGCGACCGATTGGGCCGCGCTGTCGCGCACCGGGCTCGGTCTCATCCAGAGCGCGCGGTTCGGCGCGGAGCAGCTGCCGACCGACTGGATCACGGTTCGCGGCAAGACGCCGGAGCCGGCGACCGGCTTCGATCCGCTCTTCGGCTACAACGCCATCCGCATCCCGCTCTACATGATCCGCGCCGGCATCAACGATCCGGCCCTGCTCGGACCGTTCAAGACGGCCTGGCTCGGTCAGGGCAAGCCGGGACCCGCCGTCGTTAACGTCAAGACCAACGTCGTCGAACACAGGCTGGACGAGCCCGGCTACCGGATCCTGGCCGCGGCGCTTGCCTGCGTGCTCGACGGCGCGCCCGTGCCCGACGACCTCAAGACCTTCACGCCGACGCTCTACTACCCGTCGACGCTCCATCTCCTCTCTCTGTCCTTTCTGACGGAAAGGCACGCGCAATGCCTGTGAAGCAGCAATTGATGATCTTCGGCACGCTTGCGGTGATCGGCCTCGAGGGAGCGTATCTCCTCAACCAGCTGTTCACCCCGGCGGAAGCCGGGAGCGAGGTGGTGCTGCGCCAGCCGGTGCGCCCGAACGGCGCCGCGTCGGACTTCTTCACCTCCGCCGCCGACGGCCGTCCAGTGCGCACCGCGCAGGCGAACGGCGCGGCGACGTCCCCTGCGCCAGCACAGTCTCCGGCTCCCGCCGCGCAGCCGGCGCCCGCGGCTCCCGCCGCGCCCGTCGTCGACGAGACGGCGCTGCGCTATTTCGCGCGCCAGGGCGACGAGCGCCGCCTGCAGGCGGAGATCGCGCGGCTGCGCGCGCTCTATCCCGACTGGACGCCGCCGGATGATTTCTCGCAGCCGGCGCCGATCGGCGATCCCGCGCTCGACCAGATGTGGAAACTCTACGGGCAGGGCCAGTATGCCGCCGTCCGCAGCGCCATCGCGGAGCGTCAGGCGAAGAACCCGCAATGGGTGGTGCCGCCGGACCTGCTGGCGCGGCTGGATGTCGGCGAGGCGCGCGAGCGCCTGGTCAACGCCTCCAATGCCCAGCAGTGGAACACCGTCGTCACCGTCGCCGCCGCGACGCCGAGCCTGCTCACCTGCGCCGATGTCGACGTGCTCTGGCGCGTCGCCGAGGCGTTCGCCAAGACGGAGCGCCAGGCGCGCGCCCGCGACGCCGGCATCTATATCCTGACCAATTGCCAGGATCCGGCCGAGCGCCTCGCCACCGTGCAGAAGGCGATGGGCTATCTCGGCGACGCCGAACTCACCGATCTGCTCAAGCTGGAGCGGCAGGGCGCGGACGGGCAGGGCGAGTTCGCCGCCGTCAAGGCCGACATCGCCCGGCGCCGCATCGGCGCCGCGACCAAGGATCCGAGCCTGACGGCGACGACGGCTGATATCGCGCTCGTCGAACGGCTGGTGCGCGAGGGGACCGGGCCGGACGATGCCGTGCTGCTCGGCGCCTACTGGTTCCAGCATAACGATCCGACGCGCGCGGCGCAGTGGTACGAGCTCGCCAAGGGGCGGGCTGATACGGCGGATATCGCGCGCGGCTACGCCTATGTGCTGAACGCCCTGAAGCGCCCGGCCGAGGCCGAGCAGGCCGCCTACAAGTGGCGTGATGCCGGCAAGGAAAATCTCGACGCCTATCTGGTGGTCGCGACCGCGCTGCTCGCCGTGGATCCGCCGGTCAAGATGGACCGCGAGGTGCTGACGCGCATCGCCAAGGCGATCGGCGATGCGAAATATGCGCCCGGCGCGCAGGAGTTCGGCTGGTACGCCTACAAGATCGGGCAGACGGCCGTGGCGGCCCGCTGGTTCGCGATGGCGCAGCAGCTCATGCCGGAAGACGAGCCCTCGGCCTATGGCCTGGCGCTCGCCTATCAGAAGCTCAAGGACAAGAGCGGCTTTCAGAAGGTGCTGAGCGAATGGGGCTCACGCTCGCCGCGCATCGCGGCGCTGGCGGACCCGAAGGCGCGGCGCGAGGCCATGCCGGTAGCGGAAGCGCTGCCCGGGCCGGACGGAACCGCGGTCGAGACGGCGGATGTCGCGAGCGCCGAAGCCTCCGGCGATACCGGTCCGGTCGAACGGATCGAGGCGCGTCCGCGCGCTGCCGCGCCGCGTCGCGCCCCGGCGGCGGAAGCCCGCCCTGTGCAGCGCGCCTCCGCGCCGCGTGGCGGCCGTTCCTGCACGGGCGATATCCGTCCCGACCAGCTCTCCGCAATGAGCGCGCTCAATCGCGGCTGGTGCCTGATGGAGCTGAACCGGCCGATCGAGGCGGCGGACGCCTTCGACGCGGCGGCGCGCACCAGCTACGGCCAGGTCCAGCAGGACGCCGCCTATGGCAAGACGCTCGCCTATCTCCGCGCCGGGCTGACCGATCTCGCGGCCGCCTCCGCCGCCTCGACGCAGCAGACGGTTGCCCGCGGCATCGAGTTGAAGCGGGAGATCCTGACCCAGCGCGCGATCGGTTCCTACAATGACGGCCGCTACATCGAGACGCTGCTGATGCTCGACGAGCGCTCGCGCATCGCGCCGGAGCAGAACGACCTGATGATGATGCGGGGCTGGTCCTATTTCCACCTGCGCCGCTTCAACGACGCGAAGACGATTTTCGTCGCCGTCGCAGGCACGGGTTCGCGCGAAGCGCAGCGCGCGCTCGCGACGCTCGCCGAGGAAATGAAGCCGAAATGAGCCGGCGGCGGTCTGCCGTCTGCGACGCGGCGCTGCGGCGTCGCGTCAGCGCATGACGCAGCCCTTCGGATAGCCGACGCGCTTGCAGTAGACGACGTGGGGTGCCGGGCGACGGGCCACGCAGCCTTTGACGTAGACGCCGTTCTGGCAATAGACGACGGGCGCCGGGCGGACGACCGGCGCCGGCCGCACGATGCATCCGACGGGATAGCCGACCCGGGTGCAATAGACCGCGGCCTCGCTGGTGCCGCTGGCGGCCCAAAGCCCGATGGCGGCGAAGAGGCCGGCCAGCGCCGCGAGTTTCAGCTGATGACGGGCTGCCTGCTCCATTACCTGTCTCATGGCGTCGTCTCCCTCGGGCGGACGCCGGCCTGTGCCGGCTTCATCCGCCCGGGTCTTCTTTACCATGCGTCATGTTGGGCAGGTAGGAGCGGCCGGGGGTGATCGCGTCGATGTGCGACGCATGGGGCACCGAAGCTTGGGAGCCAAAGCGGCGCGCACGGGCGCGTCGCGGTCTTGTTCCGATTCGTAATTCGTTATAAGTGAACTTTATTCGCTTATAATTGATTGCGAATTGGAGGAACGTCTTGCTGATCGATGGCGGAACCAGCTCAGCTATATCTCAAAGTCCCTATTGGTGGGATGCCCGCGATCGGGGGCAGGATCAACCTCTGCCTTCCGGCGCCGTCGACGTCGCCGTCATCGGTTCGGGCTATACCGGTCTCTGCGCCGCGCTGCGGCTGGCGCGGGCGGGCGTCCAGGTCCTCGTCGTCGAGGCGGGCGAACTCGGCGAAGGCGGCAGCACGCGAAACGGCGGCATGGTCTCCGGCACGCTCAAGGTCTCGCACCCGCAGCTGGTCAAGACCTACGGCAAGGAGCGGGCGGACCGCATCTTCTTCGAGGCGCAGAATTCGGTTCTCTTCCTCGAGAAGCTGATCTCCGAGAACGCGATCGACTGCGGCTACCGGCGCTACGGCATGTACTTCGCCGCCTATGCACCGAAGCATTACGACGATCTCGCTCGAGAAGCCGAGCAGCTGGACGCGCTCGGCGTCGAGACCCGCATGGTGGCCAAGGCCGACCAGCGGCGCGAGCTTAATTCCGATCTCTATTTCGGCGGCCGCGTTACCACCTTCGCCGGCGGCCTGCATCCGGCGCGCTATCACGCCGGGCTGGTGCGGGCCTGCCGCGAGGCCGGCGTCCGCTTCGTCACGGGTTGCCGCGTCGAGGCGATGAAGAAGGAAGCCGGGCAGTTCACGCTGACGACGGCCAAGGGAACGGTGCGCGCCGGCCGCGTCGTCGTCGCCACCAATGCCTACACGGATGGCGGTCTCTCCTGGTTCAAGCGCCGCGTCATCCCGATCGGCAGCTATATCATCGCGACGGAAGAGCTCGATCCCGGTCGCCTCCGGGCGCTGATCCCGGGCGAGCGCATGATCCAGGATACCAAGCGTAACCTCTACTACTACCGCCTGTCGCCGGATGGCCGCCGCATGATCTTCGGCGGGCGCACCAGCTTCCGGCCGATCAGCGTGCTCGAAAGCGCGCGCCGCCTGCGCCTGTCCATGGCCGAGGTGTTCCCGAGCCTCGCCGATGTCGGCGTTACCCATAGCTGGACCGGCAACGTCGCCTTCACCTTCGACTCGCTGCCGCATCTCGGTTCGCATGAGGGCGTCCACTACGCGCTCGGCTGCTGCGGCCAGGGCGTCGCGCTGATGAGCCATTTCGGCAATTGCCTCGCGGGCGACATCCTCGGCACCGGCGAGGAAAGTGCCTTCGCCTTCAACCCGATCAAGACCGTGCCCGGCTACACCGGCAATCCGTGGTTCATTCCCGTCATCGGCGAATATTACCGCTTCCTGGATTGGCTTGATCGTCCTTCCCGCTCCTGATCCCATCGAAAGGCTCATCATGATCCGCTTTGCCAATCCGCCCGCCGCTCCGCAGCCGCCGAGCCGCTATTCGCAGGTCGCGGTCGCGCCGGCCAATGCCGAATTCGTCTTCCTGTCCGGCCAGGTCGGCCTGAACGACGACGGCAGCATCGCCGAGGGCGCGGAGCGCCAGGCTGAACTGACCTGGAAGCACATCGAGACGCTGCTCGCTTCCGAAGGGCTGACACTGGCCGACGTCGTCAAGGTGACCGGCTACCTGACCAGCGCGGACGATGTCGGCGCCTACAAGGCCGTACGCGACCGGCTGATGCCCGAGCCGCCGCCGGCTTCCACCGTCGTCATCGTCTCGGGCTTCGTCGCCAAGGGCCTTCTCGTCGAAATCGACGTCGTCGCCGTCAAGCGCGCCTGACGCTCAGGACGGTCGCGGCGTCATCACGAAGATCGCGACCGTCCGTTCGGTGGAGGAGGGGTTGAGGAAGGTGTGCAGGAGGCGGGGATCGAAGGTCATCGAATCCCCGGTGTTGAGCTCGAAGCTCTCATTCTCCATCCGCACCAGCAGCGTGCCGGAAACGACGTGGATGAACTCTTCGTCGGCGCGCAGCGAATAGAGCTTCTCGCCACCCGTGCCGAGCGGCTCGATCTCGGTCCAGAGCGCCTGCAGGCGCGTACTGTTGCTGGCCGTCAGCAGCGAATCCGAGACGCCGGTGCCGCCGAAGGAGACCTTCGGCCGCTCGTCGGCGCGCACGACGGTCGACATCGTCGAATTGAACAGGTCGCCGATCGAAAGCCCCAGCGCGTCGCAGAGCCGGACGAGCGACGCCACGGAGGGCGAAGTCTTGTCGTTCTCGATGTCGCTCAGGAAGCTCTTGGTCAGCTCGACCGTCTTCGCGACGCTCTCCAGCGTCAGGTTGAGCTGCCGCCGGCGCTCCTTGATCAGGCCGCCGAACTTCGGGGCTGGCTTCTGTGGCTTGCTGGCCGCAGGCGAAGTGTCCGTCTTCATCGGTAATCCTTGAACTCAGGGTGTAGCACCCTCATACCGCAAGTTCGGTAAAAACGAAATTAGTTGACTTATAGAGAAATCCGGGTAGGACAGTATAGATAAGGGGCAGGGGGAAATCTGCTCCGTTTCCAAGAGGGGAATTAACGTGTCGCAGTCATTCAAGACCGGAATTTTGTGCGCCCTTGCGCTCGCCGCAGCAACGGTACCGTCCTTTGCCGCCGAAGCGCAGCCGTCTTTTGTTGGGGACAAGGTTTTCACCGTCTGCACCGACGCGACGTTCCCGCCGATGGAGTTCTTCGAGAGCGCCGGCAATGCGGAACCCGTCGGCTTCGACATCGACCTTGCCAAGGCGCTGGCCGGTCACTGGGGCGCCGAATCCCGCATCATCGTCTCGGAGTTCACGGGTCTGCTTCCCGGTCTCGACGCCGGCCGCTGCGACGCCGTGATCAGCGGCATCCCGCTGACGCCGGAGCGCGTCGCCTCCTATCCGGGCGTCCCGTATTTCTCGACCGCCGTCGTCGTCTTCGCGGGTGACAAGTCGGGCCTCGTCGTCAACGACGCCACCGATCTTTCCGGCAAGGTCGTCGCCGTCCAGGCCGGCACCAGCTATCTGGCGCGCCTTGAGAAGATCAACGAGACCCTGGCTGCCGAGGGCCGTCCCGCCATCCGCATCCAGACCTATCCGAAGCAGACCGACGTCATCCAGCAGGTTCTGGTCGGCCGCGCCGAGGCGGCGGTCTCGCAGGATACGGAACTCGCCTATCGCAACCTGCAGAAGGAAGGCCAGTTCAAGACCCTCTATTCCTTCCCCGACACCAGCGATTTCGCCGTCTTCATCAAGCGCGTCGATGGTGACGAGGCTGCCGTCAGCGCGGCGGTCGCGGCTCTCGTCAAGGACGGTTCGCTCGGCGAGATCGCCAAGAAGTGGGGAACTTCCGTCGACAGCCTCGTTCCCGGCGTGAGCCAATAATCCGGTCGGGAATGGAGATTACGACATGGCCTTTGATAGTTCGGTCTTCTTCGGGGCGCTGTTCTCCACGGCGTTCCTGAACGGAGCCCTGGTCACGGTCCTGCTCGCGCTGCTCTCGCACGGCGTCGGCATCCTGATTTCCATTCCCGCCGCCCTTTATGTGAGCGGGCCGCCCAGTCCGCTCCGGTGGCTCGTCAAGGGTATCCTTGGCATGCTTCGCGGCGCGCCGACGCTGCTGCAGCTCCTGTTCGTCTGGAACGCGCTGCCGCAGTTCTTCCCGGTGTTCCGCGAGCCGTGGTTCTCGCCGTTCCTGGCGGCTTGGATCGCGCTCAGCCTGAACGAGGCCGCCTACCAGACCGAGATCAACCGCGCCGCGCTCGGCGCCATCGATCCCGGCCAGAAGGCCGCCGGCGTCGCGCTCGGCCTGACGCGGTTCCAGATCCTGCGCCGGATCCTGCTGCCGCAGGCGGTGCGCGTGGCGCTGCCCTCGACCGCGAACGAGTTCATCACGTTGCTGAAGATCACCTCGCTCGCTTCGGTCATCTCGCTCTCCGAGCTGATGAGCGTCACCTCGCGCGCCGTGGCGACCACGTTCCAGTTCACCGAGTACTACGCCGCCGCCTTGGTCTACTACCTGGTCATGGTCTACGTGCTGGTCTTCTTGCAGTCGCGGCTCGAGCGCCGACTCGTCTGGAACACCTCCGCCGCCGAGGCCTCGCCCGGCATGCTGCAGAAGGCGATGGCCTTCTACCGCCGCTCCTGACCCTCACGTCGATTGGTGATCCCCGTGTCCGAAATGATCCGCGTCGAGAACATCAGCAAGCGCTATGGCGACTTCCTCGTGCTGGACAATGTCAGCCTGTCCATCGCCAAGGGCTCCAAGGTCGTCATCTGCGGCCCCTCCGGATCGGGCAAGTCGACCCTGATCCGCTGCATGAACTACCTCGCGCCCCACGATACCGGCGTCGTCGCCATCGAGGGCGTCGAGCCGAAGAGCCGTCGCAGCTGCGAGGCGGTGCGGCGCGAGGTCGGCATGGTGTTCCAGAACTTCAACCTGTTCCCACACCTGACCATCCTCGAGAACTGCATCCTGGCGCCGATGCTGGCGCGCAAGCTCACCCGCGCCCAGGCGACGGAACGGGCGCACCAGTATCTGAAGCGCGTCCATATCGGCGAGCAGGCCAACAAATATCCGACCCAGCTTTCGGGCGGCCAGCAGCAGCGCGTGGCGATCGCTCGCGCGCTCTGCATGGAGCCCAAGGTCATCCTGTTCGACGAGCCGACCTCGGCGCTCGATCCCGAGATGGTCGGCGAAGTCCTCGACGTGATGGTGGAGCTCGCCGGTGACGGCATGACCATGGTCTGCGTGACGCATGAGATGGCCTTCGCCCGCAAGGTCGCCGACCAGATCGTCTTCATGGACAAGGGCCAGATCGTCGAGGTCGCCCCGCCGGAACAGTTCTTCACCTCGGCGTCGTCGCCTCGCGCCAAGACCTTCCTGTCGCAACTCCAGCACTAACCGACCCTGAGTTCGGGATCGGGCCGCCCGGCGCCGCTTCGCGCCACGGCTTCGCTCGTCCCGAGGAAATGGAAACCGCTATGACCGATTTCGACTTCGACGCCGCGCGCAAGGATATGGGCCGCTGGTACTGGTGGGGCATCCCGACCTTCTTCCGCTGCGAGTGGAACGAGGATCCGGCCGCCAGCGACATCGCGCTCCTCGGCGTCCCGCACAGCTCCGGCAACGGCTCGACCGAGCGCGACCAGCATCTCGGCCCTCGCGCCGTCCGCAACGTCTCGGCCCAGTACCGCCGCAGCCATGGCCGCTTCGGCATCACGCCGTGGGATCTCGCCCGCATCAACGACGCCGGCGACGTGCCGCTGCCGGAAGCAATGGTCAACGACGTCTGCGTCCAGCACATCGAGGCCTATGCCCGCCGCTTCAACGATGTCGGCACGCGCCTGGTCTCGATGGGCGGCGATCACGGCATCACCGGCCCGTTGCTCAAGTCGGTCGCCGGCCCCCATTCGAAGCTGACCAACGGCCAGAAGGTGGCCCTGGTGCATTTCGACGCCCACACCGACAGCTACCGCCACCTGCCGCATTGGCTGGGCAGCCGCCGCTCGTCGGCGCATTGGGCGAGCTACACCGTCGAGGAAGGCCATGTCGACGCGCATGCCTCGACCCAGATCGGCATCCGCCCGAATGTCGGCACGCCCGGCTCGAAGAACACCAGTGAGGAACTCGGCTATCGCATCATCGGCATGGACGAGATCGAGGAGATCGGCGTCCAGGGCGTGGTGAAGACCATGCGTGAGCGGATCGGCGACCTGCCGGTCTACGTCACCTTCGACCTTGATTCGCTCGACCCGGCCGACGCCCCCGGCGTCTCGAACCTCGAGCCCGGCTATCCCGGCATCCGCATTGGCGACGCCATGCGCATGCTGCAGGGCCTGCGCGGGCTGAATGTCGTCGGCGCCGACGTCGTCTGCATCATGCCGACCAAGGACAACCCGAACAACATCACCGCGATGAACGCCATGGTCGTGATGTTCGAACTCCTGTCGCTGATGGCCGACTACAAGAAGAACCACGCCTCCGCGTAGTTCCTTCCCGCCGAGCCTATCCCTTCCTTGCCACGAGGACGCCTGATGACCCTGACCCTGAACGATCCCTCGCTCTTGCGGACCCAGTGCTACGTCAATGGCGTCTTCGTCGGGGAGGGCGAGACGCCCGTCACCAATCCGGCGACGGGCGCGGAGCTGGCGCGCGTGCCGGCCTTCGGCGCCAAGGAAGCGACCGAGGCGGTCGAGGCGGCTGAGCGCGCCTTCCGGCCGTGGGCGGCGCGCGTCGCCAAGGATCGCGCCAACATCCTGCGCCGCTGGTTCGACCTGATCGTCGAAAACCGCGACGACCTGGCGCTGATCCTGACCTCGGAGCAGGGCAAGCCGCTCGCCGAGGCCAAGGGTGAGATCGACTATGCCGCGGCTTACGTCGAATTCTATGCGGAAGAGGCGAAGCGGATCGCCGGCGAGACGCTGCCGAGCCACCGCGCCGACGGCCGCATCCTGGTGCTGCGCCAGCCGACCGGCGTCGTCGCGGCGATCACGCCGTGGAATTTCCCCGCCGCGATGATCACGCGCAAGGTCGGCCCGGCGATCGCCGCCGGCTGCACCGTCGTGCTGAAGCCGGCCGGCGAGACGCCTCTGACGGCGCTGGCGCTGGCGGAACTCGCCCAGCGCGCGGGTTTGCCGGCGGGCGTGCTCAACGTCGTCACGGGTCCTGCGCGGCCGATCGGCGAGGTGCTGACCTCGCATCCCGCCATCCGCATCGTCGGCTTCACCGGCTCGACCGAGGTCGGCAAGCAGCTGATGCGGCAGTCGGCCGGCACGGTGAAGAAGGTGGCGCTGGAGCTCGGCGGCAACGCGCCCTTCATCGTCTTCGACGACGCCGATCTCGACGCGGCCGTTGAGGGTGCGATCCTGTCGAAGTTCCGCAATGCCGGCCAGACCTGCGTCTGCACCAACCGCATCTATGTCCAGCGCGGCGTCGAGGCGGCGTTCACCGAGAAGCTCGCCACAGCCGTCGCGGCCTTGAAGGTCGGCGATGGCGTCGGCGGCGACGTGCAACTTGGCCCGCTGATCAACGAAAAGGCGGTTCAGAAGATCGAGGAGCACATCGCCGATGCGCTCGCGAAGGGCGCGCGGACGCTCGTCGGCGGCAAGCGGCATGCGCTCGGCGGTACCTTCTTCGAGCCGACGCTGATCGCCGGCGTCGACGGGACCATGCAGGTCGCCGGCGAGGAGACCTTCGGCCCGCTGGCGCCGGTCTTCGTCTTCGACGACGAGGCCGAGGTCATCGCCAAGGCCAACGACACCGAGTTCGGCCTCGCCGCCTATCTCTATACCCGCGATGTCGGCCGGATCTTCCGCGTCGGCGAGGCGCTCGAATACGGCATGGTCGGCATCAATTCCGGCCTGATCTCGACCGAGCTGGCGCCGTTCGGCGGCGTCAAGGAATCCGGCAATTCCCGCGAGGGCTCGCACCACGGCATCGAGGAATTCGTCGAGAAGAAGTACCTCTTCGTCGGCGGCCTCGATCGCTGAGCCTTCCCGCTCTAAAGTCGGATGTTGGATAGGGGACGCAGGGCCGGTGCGAATCGGCTCTGCGTTTCCGTGTTTGTCCGGCCGGCGAGGGAGCGCGATGACTCAATTTCTGCTCGACGGGCCCGAAAACGGCCGGGCGACCATTTTGCTGGCTCATGGCGCCGGCGCGCCGATGGATTCGGCCTCGATGACCGCGGCGGCGAAGGCGCTCGCTGACGCCGGGTTCCGCGTCGCGCGCTTCGAATTCGCCTATATGGCCTCGCGACGCACCGGCGAGGGACGCAAGCCGCCGCCGCGCGCCGACAAACTGATTCCCGAATATCGCGCCGCCGTGGCCGCGCTTGGGGTGACGGGGCCGCTCATCATCGGCGGGAAATCCATGGGCGGGCGCGTCGCCAGCATGGTCGCGGACGAGCTGCTGGCGGACGGCGCCATCGTCGGGCTGCTCTGCCTCGGCTATCCCTTCCATCCACCGGGAAAGCCCGAGCAATTGCGCACCGCGCATCTCCTCGACCTCAGAACGCCGACTCTGATCTGCCAGGGCACGCGCGACGAGTTCGGCACGCGCGACGATGTCTCGACTTACGCGCTGTCGGATCGAATCGAGATTCTCTGGCTCGAGGATGGCGATCACGACCTGAAGCCGCGCAAGAGCGTCTCCGGCTTTTCGGCCGCGGATCACCTGCGGACGATGGCATCGGCGGTTGCCGAATGGACTGGCGGACTGCCCGGCGGCCGATAGGCCGGAATGCGCGTATCTGTGGAGAATCGATCTCGCCGGCCCGGGCGACGCTGATTGCAAGCCGAGGCGGGCAGGGCCGTCTATCGCGGATGGGAAGAAAGCTGGTGCCGGTTGAGGGGATTGAACCCCCGACCTTCGGTTTACAAAACCGCTGCTCTACCGCTGAGCTAAACCGGCCTAACGTTATATTCTAACGCGATTTCAATAAGTTATGCATGCATGACTCTCGAAAGGCCGATTGTCACGTGCCGTCCTTTGTGCCGTCCGCCAATTGCGCCCGGAACCAAAGGACGCGGTCTCTTCTCCCATCACGCGATCCGCGTCAAGCGCGTGACGCGGGTCGCGTGGGAAAGTTCCATCAGAGATTCGGCGTGCCGAGATGCCGGTGCGCCAGGTAGAGCGACAGCACCGCCGCGTTGGAGACGTTGAGGCTCTTGATCGCGCCGGGCATATCGAGCCTAGCGACGACGTCACAGCGGTCGCGCGTCAGCCGGCGCAGGCCCTTGCCTTCGGCGCCGAGCACCAGGGCGATCCGGTCGCCCTGTATGCCGTCCTCGATCGACGTCGTGCCCTCGCTGTCGAGGCCGACGCAGGTAAAGCCCATGTCGCGGAGATCGGTGAGCGTGGTGGCGAGATTCGGCACCTCGATCATGGCGATGTGCTCGAGCGCGCCGGAAGCCGATTTGGCGAGAACGCCGGTCTCGGTCGGCGCGTGCCGGCCGGTGGTGATCAGCGCGTCGGCGCCGAAGGCGACGGCCGAGCGGAGAATCGCGCCGACATTGTGGGGATCGGTCACCTGGTCGAGCACGACGACGAGACGGGCGTCGCCGAGCGCGTCGAGGGGGAGGGGCTCCAGCGGCGCCACTTCGACGGCGACGCCCTGATGCACGGCCTCGGAGCCGAGCAGCTTGTCGAGATCGCGCGGCGACGTGTCCTTGAGGTCGGCGGGAACGGGCGCTCCCTCCTCGACCAGTCGCGCCGCCGCATTCTGCGTCGCCAGCAGCTGCAAAACCTTGCGCCGGGGATTCGCGAGCACCGCCGCGACGGCGTGGACACCATATATCCACAGCTGATCGGCGCGTCGTTCGGCCGGTGCGTTCGATCCGAAACGCCGGGGGCCGCGCTGGCCGGGTTTGCCCTTGCCGCCCCGGAAATGCCCCGGTTGCCGCTGCGATTTGCTATGTTTGTTTTCGTCGGTCATGGCTCGCTTATACGAGCGGCGCGCGAAACCGGCAATCGAACGCGCCAGCGGAATCGGAGCCATGCACCGAAGCCGTGGAAGTTGTTTTGATATGCGTTGACAGGGCCGGGCAAGCTCGCCATAAGACGCCCATCGAACGACCCGCCCGGCGGGTTTGTCCGGTAACTGCCTGAACGATGACGCTCTGCCGAAGTGATTTGGAGGAGTGCCCGAGTGGTTAAAGGGGACGGACTGTAAATCCGTTGACTTAGTCTACGTTGGTTCGAATCCAACCTCCTCCACCATTTCGACGGAACGTTAGCGTGCGGGTGTAGCTCAATGGTAGAGCAGCAGCCTTCCAAGCTGAATACCCGGGTTCGATTCCCGGTACCCGCTCCATCATCTCGAGTGTGCGCTTTCGCGCGGTTTTGAACGCGATGCGCATCGGTTGGTGGGCAGTTCGAGCCGCCCGGCTCGTAGTGAACGAGACGACAGGAAGCGACGTCGATGGCAAAAGAGAAATTCGAGCGCAATAAGCCGCACTGCAACATTGGCACGATCGGCCACGTTGACCATGGCAAGACGTCGCTGACCGCGGCAATCACCAAGGTCCTGGCCAAGGCCGGCGGCGCGACCTTCAAGGCGTATGACCAGATCGACGCAGCGCCGGAAGAGCGTGCGCGCGGCATCACGATCTCGACGGCGCATGTCGAGTACGAGACGGCCAACCGTCACTACGCCCACGTCGACTGCCCCGGCCACGCCGACTACGTCAAGAACATGATCACCGGTGCCGCCCAGATGGACGGCGCGATCCTGGTCGTGTCGGCCGCCGACGGCCCGATGCCGCAGACCCGCGAGCACATCCTGCTCGCCCGTCAGGTCGGCGTTCCGGCGCTCGTGGTGTTCCTGAACAAGTGCGACCTGGTCGACGATCCGGAGCTGCTCGAGCTCGTCGAGCTCGAAGTCCGCGAGCTGCTGTCGTCCTACGACTTCCCGGGCGATGACATTCCGATCGTCAAGGGTTCGGCCGTCGTCGCGCTGAACGATGGCGACGCCAAGCTCGGCGAGGACGCGATCCTCGAGCTGATGACCGCCGTCGACGCCTACATCCCGCAGCCGGAGCGTCCGGTTGACCAGCCGTTCCTGATGCCGATCGAAGACGTGTTCTCGATCTCGGGCCGCGGCACGGTCGTGACCGGCCGCGTCGAGCGCGGCATCGTCAAGGTCGGCGAGGAAATCGAGATCGTCGGCATCCGTCCGACCGTCAAGACGACCTGCACCGGCGTCGAAATGTTCCGCAAGCTGCTCGACCAGGGCCAGGCCGGCGACAACATCGGCGCGCTGCTTCGCGGCATCGACCGTGAAGGCGTCGAGCGCGGTCAGGTCCTGTGCAAGCCCGGTTCGGTGACGCCGCATACGGTGTTCAAGGCCGAGGCCTACATCTTGACGAAGGAAGAGGGTGGCCGTCACACGCCGTTCTTCACCAACTACCGTCCGCAGTTCTATTTCCGGACGACGGACGTCACGGGCATCGTCACGCTGCCGGAAGGCGTCGAGATGGTGATGCCGGGCGACAACATTTCGGTCGACGTCGAGCTGATCGTGCCGATCGCCATGGAAGAGAAGCTGCGTTTCGCCATCCGTGAAGGCGGTCGTACCGTCGGCGCCGGCGTCGTCGCCAGCATCATTAAGTAATTTCCGCCGCCCGCGCCTCGGCGCGGATCGGTGACAGTTTGAAGGGCGGATGCGCGCGAGCGTGTCCGCCCTTTCTGTTTTCTCGCCGGATTTTTCGAGCGGGCGCGAGGGCGCGCGTTGGCCGGGGAGGGTGCTTGCCTCCGCGGTCTGGGACCGGCTAGCCTTTTCCCGAAATCAGCGGGGGCTGGGCTGGAATGATGGTGACGATGTCGGGCGCCGATTGGCGATTCGCCCGGCCGTGTGATGCGCGGTTGCCTCGATGTCGGACGCGTCGGGGGGGGGTTATGCGGTCGATGCGAATCGTAGGCCAGGCCGTCCGGCAACTTCTTCTCGCCATCTTCCTGATTCTGCCGGCCCTTGTTTTGCCGGCAATGGCCGAGGGATGTCCGGAGCAGCCGCCCTGCCGGGGCTGCGGCTGCAAGGGCGGTCCGGGCTATCGCGGCCCCGACGGGCGCTGCGTGGGCTTCCGGGCGCTCCACAAGGTGTGCGGCGATCCGCCCGAGAGCCGTTGCGTCTTCGAGAATGCGCCGGGAGCCGGCGCCAACCGCGAATGTGCCCTGGCCAAGCCGTCGAAGCCGGGTAGGGGTCAACCGGCCGACGGCATTCTTCCGTCGATTTTGGGCGGACAGCCTGTTGAGAACCCGGCTATGGACTTGCGCTAATCGCGTGGTCTCGCTATGAAATCGCCGCGCCCACATGTTGCGGGTGTGTGTAGGGGTATAGCTCAGCTGGTAGAGCGACGGTCTCCAAAACCGTAGGTCGTAGGTTCGAATCCTACTGCCCCTGCCAAATTAACACTTGAGGAATCGATTGATCGGTTCTATGTAACGCTTCCCAGCGGGGTGCGCAGACGGCCGTTTGCGCGCCCGCAAGCCGTGAGCGGGTAATGGCCACCAAAACAAATCCAATTACGTTCCTCCAGCAGGTACGTGCGGAGGTATCGAAGGTCGTATGGCCGTCGCGTCGCGAAACCGCGATCACGACAGTCATGGTCTTCGTTATGGCCGTCCTGGCGAGCCTCTTCTTCACAGTGGCCGATTTCGGCCTGAGCTGGGGCGTTTCGTTCCTGCTCGGCATCGGTCGATAGGCGGAGGCGGTTCTTTGGATAAACGCTGGTATATCGTTCACGCCTATTCGAACTTCGAAAAGAAGGTCGCGGAGTCGATTCGCGAGCAGGCGGGCCAGCGTGGCCTCGCCGATCTTTTCGACGAGATCCTGGTTCCGACCGAGAAGGTCGTCGAGGTTCGTCGCGGTCGCAAGGTCGACGCCGAGCGCAAATTCTTCCCGGGTTACGTACTCGTGAAGATGGCGCTCACCGATGACGCCTATCATCTGATCAAGAACACGCCGAAGGTTACGGGCTTCCTCGGTTCCGACAATCGGCCGATGCCGATCTCGGAAGCCGAAGCCAACCGCATCATCCATCAGGTGCAGGAAGGCGTGGAGCGGCCGAAGCCGTCCGTCAGCTTCGAAGTCGGCGAGCAGGTTCGCGTGTCGGACGGTCCGTTTGCCTCTTTCAACGGCCTTGTCGAGGAAGTCGACGAGGTCCGCGCGCGGCTCAAGGTCGCCGTGTCGATTTTCGGGCGCGCCACTCCGGTGGAGCTCGAATACGGTCAGGTCGAAAAGCTCTGATCGTCAGGGCGTGGGAGGGTGCGGCGCTCGCCAGGTGTCGCCATCCGAACCACGCCATTCCTGCCAGCTGAGGCTGGCGCCGGGCCGACGTGATGTCGGTCCACCTCGTCGGCGGGCTGCCGGCATGGGAAAGGAACAGAAATGGCAAAGAAAGTTGCCGGCTACCTGAAGCTTCAGGTGAAGGCCGCATCGGCGACCCCGTCGCCGCCGATCGGCCCCGCGCTCGGCCAGCGCGGCATCAACATCATGGAATTCTGCAAGGCGTTCAACGCGCAGACCCAGGAACTCGAGAAGGGTTCGCCGGTCCCGGTCGTCATCACCTACTACCAGGACAAGTCGTTCACCTTCGTCATGAAGACGGCTCCCGTGAGCTTCCTTCTGAAGAAGGCCGCTGGCCTGCCCAAGGGCGGCACGACGCCCGGCAAGGGCGCTCCCGCTGGTTCGGTCACGCGCGCCCAGTGCGTCGAGATCGCCAAGCAGAAGCTGAAGGATCTGAACGCCGAGAATATCGATGCGGCGGCTCGGATGATCGAGGGCTCTGCCCGGTCCATTGGCCTCACGGTGGTTGACTGATCATGGCTCACGGTAAGCGCGTCATCAACGCCCGCGAGGGCATCGATCGCAACAAGCTCTATCCGATCAGCGTCGCAGTGGCGCTCATCAAGGATCGCGCCAACGCGAAGTTCGACGAGACCATCGAGGTCGCTCTGAACCTCGGCGTCGATCCCCGCCATGCCGACCAGATGGTCCGCGGCGTCTGCAACCTGCCGAACGGCTCCGGCCGCACGGTCCGCGTCGCGGTTTTCGCGCGCGGCGCCAAGGCCGAAGAGGCCAAGGCAGCCGGTGCCGACATCGTCGGCGCCGAGGATCTGCTCGAGATCGTTCAGGGCGGCACGATCGATTTCGATCGCTGCATCGCGACCCCGGACATGATGCCGCTCGTCGGCCGTCTCGGTAAGGTGCTCGGCCCGCGCGGCCTGATGCCGAACCCGAAGGTCGGCTCGGTGACCATGGACGTCGCCACCGCCGTCAAGGGCGCCAAGGGCGGCTCGGTCGAGTTCCGCGTCGAGAAGGCTGGTATCATCCACGCCGGCATCGGCAAGGCGAGCTTCGACACCGAGAAGCTGGTCCAGAACATCAAGGCTTTCGTGGACGCCGTCCAGAAGGCCCGTCCGACCGGCGCCAAGGGCACGTACCTGCAGAAGGTCGCCGTGTCCTCGACCATGGGCCCCGGCGTCCATGTCGACCCGGCTACCACGCTGGGCGCCTAAGGCGTAGAGATCTCCGCCCGGTCTTCCGGGCGGCAAGATGGCCGGCGGAGGGTTCACCCTCCGCCCGGTCAAATACCTGTCCGAGACTGCAGGGGCCGGCTCGCCGGCTTAATCTCCTGCATAGACGGGGGGAAGATGGATTTTCGGCGCAAGCCGTTATCGGTTCGAACCTCTTTGACCCGAAGCCCGCGAGGGTGGCTGGGGGACAGGAACGCAGCGCCGCGATCGGATTTCTGGTCGTGGCATACGTAACCGGCGGACCCGACCGAAACGTCGACCGCCAACTGGAGAGAGGCAAGTGGAAAGAGCGGAAAAACGCGAACTTGTCTCGACGATGAACGAGGTCTTCCAGGAGACCAATGTCGTCGTCGTGGCACACTATGCCGGCCTCACCGTCGCCGAGCTCACCGCCCTTCGTGGCAAGGCTCGCGTGGCAGGGGTCAGCGTAAAGGTCGCAAAGAACCGCCTCGTCAAGCTCGCCCTTCAAGGCACGGACTCTGCCCACATTGCGGACCTGTTCACGGGTCCGACGATCGTCGCCTATTCCGACGATCCGGTGGCAGCGCCCAAGGTTGTGTCCGATTTCGCCAAGACGAATGACAAGCTCGTCATTCTCGGCGGCGCGATGGGCAAGACCAATCTGGATCCGAACGGCGTCAAGGCTCTTGCCACGCTGCCGTCGCTCGACGAACTCCGCGGCAAGCTGGTCGGCCTCATTCAGGCCCCGGCTACCAAGATCGCGACGGTCGTCAGCGCACCCGCGGCGCAGCTTGCCCGCGTGTTCGGCGCCTATGCCAAGAAGGATGAAGCGGCGTAGGCCGTTCTCTCATCAACTGAAGTTCGAACCTGATAGGAAGATAAAATGGCTGATCTCGCTAAGCTCGTGGACGACCTGTCCGCCCTGACCGTGCTCGAGGCTGCTGAGCTGTCCAAGCTTCTCGAAGAGAAGTGGGGCGTCTCGGCTGCGGCTCCGGTCGCTGTTGCAGCAGCTGCCGCAGCTCCGGCTGCCGCTGTTGAAGAGAAGACCGAATTCGACGTCATCCTCGTCGACGCCGGCGCGAACAAGATCAACGTGATCAAGGAAGTCCGCGCGATCACGGCTCTTGGCCTCAAGGAAGCCAAGGACCTGGTCGAAGCTGCTCCGAAGGCTGTCAAGGAAGCCGTCTCGAAGGACGAAGCTGCCAAGCTCAAGGCTCAGCTCGAGGGCGCAGGCGCCAAGGTCGACGTCAAGTAAGTCGACTGAATTCGGCCGGCCCCGGATTGCCGGGGCCGGTTTCCATCGTGGTCCATAAGGACCGCTATCCAGAGAGCCGCGCCCAAGCGCGGCTATACGGCTTTCCGGATAGCTGTTCTTGAACGTAAAGAAGGAGCGAACATGGCCCTGGAATTCACCGGTCGTAAGCGCATCCGCAAAGTCTTCGGGTCCATCGGCGACGTGGCCGAGATGCCGAACCTCATCGAGGTTCAGAAGGCGTCCTACGACCAATTCCTCATGGTTGAGGAAACGAAGGGCGGGCGTCCGGACGAAGGTTTGCAGGCCGTCTTCAAATCCGTATTCCCGATCTCCGATTTCTCGAACACGTCGCTGCTCGAGTTCGTCCGTTATGACTTCGATCCGCCGAAGTATGACGTCGACGAGTGCCGCCAGCGCGGCATTACCTTCTCGGCGCCGCTCAAGGTGACGCTCCGCCTGATCGTGTTCGATGTCGACGAGGACACCGGCGCGAAGTCCGTCAAGGACATCAAGGAGCAGGAAGTCTACATGGGCGAAATGCCCCTGATGACGTCCAACGGCACCTTCATCGTCAACGGCACCGAGCGCGTGATCGTCTCGCAGATGCACCGTTCGCCGGGCGTCTTCTTCGATCACGACAAGGGCAAGACCCATTCGTCGGGCAAGCTCCTGTTCGCCGCCCGCATCATCCCGTATCGCGGGTCCTGGCTCGACATCGAGTTCGACGCCAAGGACATCGTGCATGCGCGCATCGACCGTCGCCGCAAGATTCCGGTGACGTCGCTGATGTTCGCGCTCGGCATGGACGGCGAAGAGATCCTCGACACCTTCTATTCGAAGATCGTCTACTCCAAGGTCGGCGACGGCTGGCGCATGCCTTATGATCCGGCCCGCATGAAGGGTCTGAAGGCTGCGACCGACCTGATCGACGCCGACACGGGCGAAGTCGTCATCGAGGCCGGCAAGAAGCTGACGGCTCGCGCCGCCCGCGCGATTGCCGAGAAGGGCGTCAAGGCGCTGAAGGTTCTCGACGAGGACCTGCACGGCACCTACATCGCCGAGGACATCGTCAATCCGTCGACGGGCGAAGTCTACGCCGAGGCCGGCGACGAGATCAGCGAGAAGCTGCTCCAGGTCCTGGATGACGCCGGCTTCGACGAAGTCACCGTTCTCGACATCGACCACATCAACATCGGCGCCTACATCCGCAACACGCTCGCCGTGGACAAGAACGAGTCGCGTGAAGACGCGCTGTTCGACATCTACCGCGTGATGCGCCCGGGCGAGCCGCCGACCGTCGATACCGCGACGGCGATGTTCCAGTCGCTGTTCTTCGACAGCGAGCGCTACGACCTGTCGGCCGTCGGCCGCGTCAAGATGAACATGCGCCTCGACCTGACGGCCGAGGACACCGTGCGCGTGCTCCGCAAGGAGGACATCCTCGCGGTCATCAAGACGCTCGTCGAGCTGCGTGACGGCCAGGGCGAGATCGACGACATCGACAATCTCGGCAATCGCCGCGTGCGTTCGGTGGGCGAGCTGATGGAAAATCAGTATCGCGTCGGTCTGCTGCGCATGGAGCGCGCCATCAAGGAGCGCATGTCGTCGGTCGAGATCGGCAACGTCATGCCGCAGGACCTGATCAACGCGAAGCCGGCGGCTGCCGCCGTGCGCGAGTTCTTCGGTTCCTCGCAGCTGTCGCAGTTCATGGACCAGACCAATCCGCTTTCGGAAATCACCCACAAGCGTCGTCTTTCGGCGCTTGGCCCGGGTGGTCTGACCCGCGAGCGCGCCGGCTTCGAAGTCCGCGACGTGCATCCGACGCACTATGGCCGTATCTGCCCGATCGAGACGCCGGAAGGCCCGAACATCGGCCTGATCAACTCGCTCGCGACGTTCGCCCGCGTCAACAAGTACGGCTTCATCGAGAGCCCGTACCGGCGCGTCAAGGACGGTGTCGCGACGAGCGAGATCATCTATCTGTCGGCCATGGAAGAGTCGAAGTACTACGTCGCCCAGGCGAACGTGGCGCTCGATCCGGCCGGCAAGCTGACGGAAGACCTCATCGTCTGCCGCCATTCCGGCGAGAACGTCATGGTCACCTCCGACCGCGTCGACTTCATGGACGTGTCGCCGAAGCAGCTCGTTTCGGTCGCCGCGGCTCTGATCCCGTTCCTCGAGAACGACGACGCCAACCGCGCCCTCATGGGCTCGAACATGCAGCGCCAGGCGGTGCCGCTCGTTCGCGCCGAGGCGCCGTTCGTCGGAACCGGCATGGAATCGGTCGTTGCCCGTGACTCGGGCGCTGCCATCGCGGCCCGCCGCGGCGGTGTCGTCGACCAGGTGGACGCGACGCGTATCGTCATTCGTGCGACTGAGGACCTTGATCCTTCGAAGTCGGGTGTCGATATCTACCGTCTGATGAAGTTCCAGCGTTCGAACCAGTCGACCTGCATCAACCAGCGGCCGCTTGTCCGCGTGGGCGATCGCGTCGGCAAGGGCGATATCCTGGCGGACGGCCCGTCGACGGATCTCGGTGATCTGGCGCTGGGCCGGAACGTGCTCGTCGCGTTCATGCCGTGGAACGGCTATAACTTCGAGGATTCGATCCTCCTGTCCGAGCGCATCGTGTCCGATGACGTCTTCACCTCGATCCATATCGAGGAGTTCGAGGTCATGGCGCGCGACACCAAGCTCGGTCCGGAAGAAATCACGCGCGACATTCCGAACGTTTCGGAAGAAGCGCTGAAGAACCTCGACGAAGCCGGCATCGTCTACATCGGCGCCGACGTCCAGGCCGGCGACATCCTCGTCGGCAAGATCACGCCGAAGGGTGAAAGCCCGATGACGCCGGAAGAGAAGCTTCTGCGCGCCATCTTCGGCGAGAAGGCTTCCGACGTCCGTGACACCTCGCTCCGCGTTCCGCCGGGCGTGACCGGCACCATCGTGGAAGTGCGCGTCTTCAACCGCCATGGCGTGGAGAAGGACGAGCGCGCGATGGCGATCGAGCGCGAGGAGATCGAGCGTCTCGCCAAGGACCGTGACGACGAGCAGGCCATTCTGGACCGCAACGTCTATGGCCGCCTGATCGACATGTTCGAGGGCAAGACCGCTTCCAGCGGCCCGAAGAACTTCAAGAAGGACACCGTGCTGACGCGCGATGTCATCGAGGAGTATCCGCGGTCGCAGTGGTGGCAGTTCGCCTTCGCCGACGAAAAGCTGATGGGCGAGATCGAGGCCCTTCGCGGATCCTACGACGAGAGCCGCAAGCGGCTGGAGAAGCGCTTTATCGATAAGGTCGAGAAGCTGCAGCGCGGCGACGAGCTGCCTCCGGGCGTGATGAAGATGGTCAAGGTCTTCGTCGCGGTGAAGCGCAAGATCCAGCCGGGCGACAAGATGGCCGGCCGTCACGGCAACAAGGGTGTCGTGTCGCGGATCACGCCGATCCAGGACATGCCGTTCCTCGAGGACGGCACGCATGTCGACATCGTGCTCAATCCGCTCGGCGTGCCGAGCCGCATGAACGTCGGCCAGATCCTGGAGACGCATCTGGGCTGGGCTTGCGCCGGCATGGGCCTGAAGATCGGCAAGATGCTCGAGGACTACAAGAAGTCGGGCGACGTCAAGCCGCTCCGTCTGACCCTCGACGGCATCTACAACGGTCCGAAGGACGAGCCGATCTCGGAGCTGGACGACGCCTCGGTCGTCCGGATGAGCGAGCATCTGAAGAAGGGCGTCTCGATTGCGACGCCGGTCTTCGACGGTGCGCGCGAGCCGGACATCGTCGAGATGCTGGAGGAGGCGGGTCTGCATGCCTCCGGTCAGTCGGTGCTCTATGACGGACGCACGGGTGAGGCGTTCGACCGCAAGGTGACAGTGGGCTACATCTACATGCTCAAGCTGCACCACCTGGTCGACGACAAGATCCACGCCCGTTCGATCGGCCCGTACTCGCTCGTCACGCAGCAGCCGCTGGGTGGCAAGGCGCAGTTCGGCGGCCAGCGCTTCGGCGAGATGGAGGTGTGGGCTCTCGAAGCCTATGGCGCCGCCTACACGCTGCAGGAAATGCTGACCGTGAAGTCGGACGACGTGGCCGGCCGTACCAAGGTCTACGAGGCGATCGTCCGTGGCGACGACACGTTCGAGGCCGGTATTCCGGAATCGTTCAACGTGCTGGTCAAGGAAATGCGGTCGCTCGGGCTCGACGTCGAGCTCAACCAGTCCAAGCAGTCCTTGGACGCGGAGGCGAACGCGCGGCTTCCGGACGCGGCGGAATAGTCCGCCGCGGTTTCCACGAGGCCCATTCAGTTTACATGCGGTGGTCCGGCAAGAGGCGTAGTCCTCCACCGGCCACCGGCATCGAAGGAGATCGGCGATGAATCAAGAAGTCGCGAACATCTTCAATCCGCTGGCGCAGCCGGCACAGAATTTCGATCAGATCCGCATCCATATTGCGAGCCCTGAGAAGATTCTGTCCTGGTCGTACGGTGAGATCAAGAAGCCGGAAACGATCAACTACCGCACCTTCAAGCCCGAGCGCGACGGCCTGTTCTGCGCGCGCATCTTCGGGCCGATCAAGGATTACGAGTGCTTGTGCGGCAAGTACAAGCGCATGAAGTACAAGGGCATCATCTGCGAGAAGTGCGGCGTGGAAGTCACGCTCGCACGCGTTCGGCGTGACCGCATGGGCCACATCGAGCTCGCGGCGCCGGTTGCCCATATCTGGTTCCTGAAGTCGCTGCCGTCCCGCATCGGCATGCTGATGGACATGACGCTCAAGGATCTCGAGCGCATCCTGTACTTCGAGAACTACGTCGTCATCGAGCCCGGCCTCACCCCGCTGAAGGAGCGTCAGCTCCTCACCGAGGAAGAGTATCTGCGCGCCCAGGACGAATACGGCGATGACTCGTTCACAGCGCTGATCGGTGCCGAAGCCATCCGCGAGATGATGATGGCGCTCGACCTGCCGAAGCTCGCCGTCGACCTGCGCGAGGAAATCGCCACGTCGACGTCGGAGCTGAAGCCGAAGAAGCTCGGCAAGCGCCTGAAGCTCGTCGAAGCCTTCATCGAGTCGGGCAACCGTCCCGAGTGGATGATCATGACGGTGATCCCGGTGATCCCGCCGGATCTGCGTCCGCTCGTTCCGCTCGATGGCGGCCGCTTCGCGACCTCCGACCTGAACGACCTGTATCGCCGCGTCATCAACCGCAACAATCGTCTGAAGCGGCTGATCGAGCTGCGCGCGCCGGATATCATCATCCGCAACGAGAAGCGCATGCTTCAGGAAGCGGTCGATGCGCTGTTCGACAACGGCCGTCGCGGCCGCGTCATCACGGGCGCCAACAAGCGCCCGCTGAAGTCGCTCTCGGACATGCTGAAGGGCAAGCAGGGCCGGTTCCGTCAGAACCTGCTCGGCAAGCGCGTCGACTATTCCGGTCGTTCCGTGATCGTGGTCGGTCCGGAGATGAAGCTGCACCAGTGCGGTCTGCCGAAGAAGATGGCGCTCGAGCTGTTCAAGCCGTTCATCTATTCGCGCCTCGACGCCAAGGGCTTCTCGTCCACCGTCAAGCAGGCGAAGAAGCTGGTCGAGAAGGAGAAGCCGGAAGTCTGGGATATCCTGGACGAGGTCATCCGCGAGCACCCGATCCTTCTGAACCGCGCTCCGACGCTGCACCGCCTCGGCATCCAGGCTTTCGAGCCCGTGCTGATCGAAGGCAAGGCGATCCAGCTGCATCCGCTCGTCTGCTCGGCCTTCAACGCCGACTTCGACGGTGACCAGATGGCCGTGCACGTCCCGCTGTCGCTCGAAGCGCAGCTGGAAGCCCGCGTGCTGATGATGTCGACCAACAACATCCTGCACCCGGCCAACGGCCAGCCGATCATCGTTCCGTCGCAGGACATCGTCCTTGGCCTCTATTATCTGTCGATCATGGCAGACAAGGAGCCGGGCGAGGGCATGATGTTCGGCTCGATCGCCGAGATCGAGCACGCGCTGAGCGCCAAGGCGATCACGCTGCACACGAAGATCAAGGGTCGCTACCGCGGCGTCGACGCCGACGGCAACGTCACGTCGAAGATCTACGACACGACCCCGGGTCGTCTGCTGATCGGCGAACTGCTGCCGAAGCACCACAACCTGCCCTTCGACGTCGTCAACAAGCTGATGACGAAGAAGGAAGTCTCGAACACGATCGACGCCGTCTACCGCCATTGCGGTCAGAAGGAGACGGTCATCTTCTGCGATCGCATCATGGCGCTCGGCTTCCGCGAAGCCTGCCGTGCGGGTATCTCCTTCGGCAAGGACGACATGGTCATCCCGCCGACCAAGGCCAAGCTGGTCGAGGATACCCAGGCGCTCGTGAAGGATTACGAGCAGCAGTACAATGACGGCCTGATCACCTTCGGTGAGAAGTACAACAAGGTCGTCGACGCCTGGGCGAAGTGCGGTGACCGCGTCGCCGAGGAGATGATGAAGGGCATTTCGGCCGTTCATCGCGACGAGGAAACCGGTCGTCAGAAGCCGATGAACTCGGTCTACATGATGAGCCACTCGGGCGCCCGTGGTTCGCCGACCCAGATGAAGCAGCTGGCGGGCATGCGCGGTCTGATGACCCGTCCGTCCGGCGAGATCATCGAGAACCCGGTTATCTCGAACTTCAAGGAAGGCCTGACCGTTCTCGAGTACTTCAACTCGACCCACGGTGCCCGTAAGGGCCTCGCAGACACCGCCCTGAAGACCGCGAACTCCGGTTATCTGACGCGTCGTCTCGTCGACGTGGCGCAGGACTGCATCATCATCGAGCAGGATTGCGGCACGACCAACGGTCTGCGCATGCAGGCGGTGATCGACAGCGGCCAGGTGGTCGCTTCGCTCGGCCTGCGCATTCTCGGCCGTACGGCTGCCGAGGACGTGGTGTCGGGTGCGACGGGCGAAGTGCTGGTTCCGGCCGGCAAGCTCATCGAGGAGCGGGATGTCGACAAGGTCGAGAAGGCTGGCGTCCAGGCGGTCAAGATCCGCTCGGTGCTGACCTGCGACACCAAGATCGGCGTCTGCGCGGCCTGCTATGGCCGCGACCTGGCCCGCGGCACGACCGTGAACATGGGCGAGGCCGTCGGCGTCATCGCGGCTCAGTCGATCGGCGAGCCCGGCACGCAGCTCACCATGCGTACGTTCCACATCGGTGGCACGGCCCAGGTGGTCGACTCGTCGTTCATCGAGTCGAGCTTCGAAGGCACGGTCGTGATGCGCAACCGCAACGTGGTGCGCGACTCGGCCGGCAAGCTGGTGGCTCTCGGCCGCAACATGGCGATCGTGATCGTCGACAAGGACGGCACCGAGCGCGCGGTCAACCGCGTCACCTACGGTTCGCGCGTCCATGTGGACGAGGGCGATCACGTCAAGCGCGGCCAGCGTCTGGCCGAATGGGACCCCTACACCCGTCCGGTTCTGACGGAAGTCTCGGGCACCATCGGCTACGAGGACATGGTGGAAGGCATCTCCGTCGTCGAGACGGCGGACGAGTCGACCGGCATCACCAAGCGCGTCGTCATCGACTGGCGTGCCAATCCGCGCGGCGGCGACCTGAAGCCGGCGATCGTCATCAAGGGCAAGGACGGCAAGATCCTGAAGCTGCCCCGCGGTGGCGAAGCCCGCTACATGCTCTCGGTGGAGACCATTCTCTCGGTCGATCCGGGCGCGACGGTCCACGCCGGTGACGTGCTGGCGCGTATTCCGACGGAAGGCGCCAAGACGCGCGACATCACGGGCGGTCTGCCGCGCGTGGCGGAGCTGTTCGAGGCCCGTCGTCCGAAGGATCACGCCATCATCGCCGAGATGGACGGCACGATCCGCTTCGGCCGCGACTACAAGAACAAGCGTCGCGTCATCGTCGAGCCGGCCGAGGGTTCGGTCGGCATCGATGGCGAGCCGCTGGAGCCGATCGAGTACCTGATCCCGAAGGGCAAGCCGTTCCATCTCCAGGAAGGCGACGCCGTGGAGAAGGGCGACTACATCATGGACGGCAACCCGGCGCCGCATGACATCCTGGCGATCAAGGGCGTGGAGGCACTCGCGGCCTACCTCGTCAACGAAATCCAGGACGTCTACCGACTGCAGGGCGTGCAGATCAACGACAAGCACATCGAGGTGATCGTTCGCCAGATGCTGCAGAAGGTCGAGATCTTCGATGCCGGCGAGACCGAGTTCTTCAACGGCGAGCAGGTCGATCGTCTCGAGTTCGACCTGATCAACGACAAGGCGAAGGCCGAGGGCAAGAAGCCCGCAGCCGGAAACCCTGTGCTGCTCGGTATCACCAAGGCCAGCCTGCAGACGCGTTCGTTCTTCTCGGCCGCGTCCTTCCAGGAGACGACCCGCGTCCTCACCGAGGCGGCCGTCAACGGCAAGATCGATCCGCTCGATGGTCTCAAGGAGAACATCATCGTCGGTCGTCTGATCCCGGCGGGTACGGGCGGCACGATGGGCCGCATCCGCGAGATCGCGACCAAGCGCGACGACCTGATCCTCGAGGAGCGTCGTCGTTCCTCGGCGGCGTCGGCTCCGGCCGCAGCGCCGGCCGGCCTGCTCGGCGATCTGACCAACGCGGCCGAGTAATCGGCCTGCCACAGGACTGGGAAAAGGCCGCCTTCGGGCGGCCTTTTTCGTGCCACGGGCCGGGCTGCCGCCCGTTGGCCATAATGAGTCCATCTTGTCATGTGGATGGGGTAGGGTGTTCTCCGGTCCGGCTGCCTCTCGAGGTAGTGCGTCGTGCTTTTCGGGGGTAGTTCGACTTGCGTAACGTCTCGGTTCTGATCAGGACGTCTGTCACCAGCCTTGTCGTCATCGGTCTGCTGGCGGGCTGCGCCGGCCGTCCGAAGGACGTGCTTTTGCCGGTGGAGATCGGAACGCCGGTGCCCGGCGCGACCACGGTCGACATGGCCGTCGCCACCACCCGCCAGCGCTCCACCGTGCCGGGCCAGATGTTCACCGGCGAGCGCGGCCGCGCCATCGATTTCGCCAACATCGTCGTCTCGGTCCCGCCGGACGCCGTGCGCAAGCAGGGCGACGTGCAGTGGCCGAAGAAGCTGCCGGGCAATCCCGCGACGGATTTCGTGACAGTCAAGGCGCAGGACATGGACCTCGCGCAGGCCAAGGTCTGGTTCAATCGCCAGATCAAGCAGTCGCCCCGCCGCCAGGCGCTCGTCTTCATCCACGGCTTCAACAACCGGTTCGAGGACGCCGTCTATCGCTTCGCGCAGATCG
This sequence comes from Kaistia sp. SLG-1, assembly GCF_059699055.1. Lineage (NCBI taxonomy): Bacteria > Pseudomonadati > Pseudomonadota > Alphaproteobacteria > Hyphomicrobiales > Kaistiaceae > Kaistia > Kaistia sp. SLG-1. The sequence goes on along the minus strand of NZ_AP048544.1, from coordinate 3,445,488 downwards.
TGCACGACTCGGATGCCAAGGTGGTGCCGATCCTCTTCACCTGGCCGTCGCGCGGCAGCGTCCTCTCCTATGGCTATGATCGCGAGAGCAACAACTATTCCCGCGATGCGCTCGAACTGCTGCTGAAGGCGCTCGCCGACGACCCGAATGTCGACGAGGTGTCGATCCTGGCGCACTCGATGGGCAATTGGGTCGCGCTCGAGGCGCTGCGCCAGATGGCCATTCGCGACAAGCGCGTCTCGCCCAAGATCAAGAACGTCATGCTGGCGGCGCCGGATGTCGACGTCGACGTGTTCCGCCGCCAGATGGTGGATATCGGGCCGAAGGGGCCGAGCTTCACCCTGTTCGTCTCGCGCGACGACCGCGCCCTGCAGGTTTCCCGCCGCGTCTGGGGCAATGTCGAGCGCCTCGGCCAGATCGACGTGGCGCAGGAGCCCTATGCGTCTGAGATGGCGGCCGACAACATCAACGTCATCGACCTGACCAAGCTCCACACCGACGACAAGCTCAACCACGCGAAGTTCGCGGCGAGCCCCGAAGTCGTGCAGCTGATCGGGACGCGTCTGGCGTCCGGCCAGCCGATGACCGATTCCCATATCGCGCTCGGCGACAAGCTGGTGGCGGTCACCACGGGCGCGGCGGCGAGTGTCGGCACGGCCGCCGGCCTGATCGTTTCCGCGCCGGTTGCGGTCATCGATCCGAGGACCCGCGATACCTATGACGACCAGATCAAGGCGTTCGGCAAATCGCTGACCGACAACGCCGCCTCGACGGGCGACCTGCTGAAGCCCGAGGGCAGCGTCTCTTACTGAGGCGCCTATCTGAATGCGGCCTCGCTCGCGCCGGACGCGCGGGCGAGATGGACCCGCCGCCGGACTGTTCGGTGGCCTGTCATGGTTGTGACATCCCCGCGTCGCTCGCCTGTGACGTGCGGGGCCTAGGAGATCTCCATTCCTTTGAACGGAGATTCGTCCATGTCGCTTCGCCATGCCCTTCTCGCCGGTCTGTCGCTCGTCGCCATGGCGGCGGGTGCTGCCGCCGCCGAGCCCCGCCAGTTCGACGCCGTGCTGAGCCAGCACGCGATCCTGCCGGCGCAGAGCTTCGCCGTTCCCCCGGCCGACGCGCCGGCCTCCCTCAATATGACCGGCCGCTTCACGGGCACCGGCGCCGATTTCGGTCGTCGCTTCGACCGCCTCTATTCGATCGTCGACGAGACGACCGGCCTCGCCCGTCCCTTCGCGGGCCAGGCCGTGCAGGGCTTCTCCGGCATCCGCGCGCTCGGCGACGGCACCTATGTCGTGCTGACCGATAACGGCTTCGGCTCCAAGGCCAATTCCGGCGACGCGATGATCATGTTCCACATCGTCAAGCCGGACTGGGAGACGGGCCGCGTTGCCGTCCTGAAGACGATCTTCGCCAAGGATCCGAACCGCGTCGTGCCGTTCCGGATCGTCAACGAGAATACCGACGCCCGCTATCTGACCGGCGCGGACTTCGATCCCGAGAGCATCCAGAAGGTCGGCGACAATTTCTGGATCGGCGACGAGTTCGGCCCGTACCTGCTCGAGGTCGCGGCCGACGGCACGGTGCTGAGCCTCAAGGAGACGGTCGTCAACGGTGTCGCCTATCGCAGCCCCGACAACTACGCCGTCCAGATGCCGGGCGGCCCCGACAAGCCGATGCCGGAATTCAACGTCCGTCGCTCCAAGGGTTTTGAGGGCATGGCCCTCTCCGCCGACGGCAAGACGCTGCATCCGATGCTCGAAGGCGCGCCCTGGGACGCGGCGGCCGGCAAGTACCTGGAGAAGGGCGGCAAGTCCGTCCTGCCGATCTTCGATTTCGACATCGCCACGAAGGGCTTCGCCGACAAGGTCCGCTACTATCCACTCGAGGATTTCGGCAACGCCATCGGCGACTTCAACATGATCGATGCCACCCGCGCCCTGGTGATCGAGCGCGACGGCGGCGAGGGTGACCCGCGCGATGGCTGGGCCACCGAGCCGGCGAAGTTCAAGCGCGTCTACCTTATCGATCTCTCCAAGACCGATGCCGACGGCGTCGTCCGCAAGATCGGCTATATTGACCTGATGGGGATCAAGGACCCGAACGGCGTCGCCCGCGCCGGCTCGAAGGACGGCATCTTCACCTTCCCGTTCGAGACGATCGAGAATGTCGATCGCATCGACGAGACCCACATCATCGTCGCCGACGACAACAACTTCCCGTTCTCGGTCGGCCGTGAGAAGGGCAAGGCCGACAACAACGAGTTCATCGTGCTCGAGGTCGGCGACTTCCTGAAGGCGCAGTAGCGCTCCCGACGTTCCGGCGTTCACCATAGGGAAGGGTCGCCTCCGGGCGGCCCTTTTCCTTTTGTGCCGAACGCTCTAGCAATACCGCTGGGGAAGCCCGGCGGCCGGAACGCCGCGCGGCTGAACATTGCGCTTCGCGGAAGCGCGCCCGGGGAGGGGCCATCATGAAACTTCTGATACTGGTCGCGGCAAGCCTCGCGCTGTCCGGCGCGGCCGCGCATGCCGAAGAGAGCTACAAGCCTTCGGTGAAGGTGAAGCGCATCCTGCAGACCACCACGACGACCAGTGGCGATCCGATCCGCTATCCCGATGTCGCGGATCCCGAGGTGCAGACGCTGATCGTCGAAATTCCGCCAGGCGGCGAGACGGGGTGGCACACCCATCCGGTCCCGGCCTATGCCTATATCCTCGCCGGCACGATCGAGGTGGAGAGCGAAGGCGGGCCCAAGCGATTCTTCAAGGCGGGGGATTCGTTCGCCGAAATGGTCGATCATCGCCACAACGGCCGAGTCGTCGGTGAAGAAACCGTTCGAATCCTGATGATCGTAACCGGTCAGAAAGGAATCGCGTTCTCGACCCGGACGGCAGCGCCGAAATGAATCGGACGCTGAGTCAGCTGCGGGCGTGGGCACGGCTCGGTGTTCGCAACAAAAGTGCGTGACGGGGTGTTTCCGTTGGCATAAATTGCCGAGATCGCGGGTGCGATGCGCAAACGTTGCGGCGGACGGGCTGTCGAAAAGAACCCCACACAGGGGTTGACTGGAACGGTCCAAATAAGTAGGTTCCGCAAGCTTTCAGGCAGGTGGTAAGCCCAAATTTTCCAGCGACGACGCGTTGCGGAGTTCAGGTTTAGACACTGTCGGGATCGAAACAGACGTTAGAACGACACGCACGATCGCGGTGAAAGCCGTGATCCTCTGCATTTCGTAGCGCCTCCGCTCTTAGCGGTACGGGCGCTCTTTGTTCATGGCCGAACGGTTGTGGCAAAGGTGCGAAAGCGGAGAGAAACAGAACCGTAGGCTAGCTGAAAGGCGAAGCATGCCGACAATTAACCAGCTCATCCGCAAGCCGCGTCAAGCCCCGGCGAAGCGGAACAAGGTTCCGGCGCTGCAGGAGAACCCGCAGAAGCGCGGTGTTTGCACTCGCGTCTATACGACCACTCCGAAGAAGCCGAACTCGGCACTTCGTAAGGTCGCGAAGGTTCGCCTGACCAATGGCTTCGAGGTCATTGGCTACATTCCGGGCGAAGGCCACAACCTGCAGGAGCACTCTGTCGTCATGATCCGTGGCGGCCGCGTCAAGGATCTGCCGGGCGTGCGCTACCACATTCTGCGCGGCGTGCTCGACACCCAGGGTGTCAAGAACCGCAAGCAGCGTCGCTCCAAGTACGGCGCGAAGCGTCCGAAGTAATAGGGAACAGGATCCATGTCCCGTCGCCATAGTGCAGAGAAGCGCGAGATCATCCCGGACCCCAAGTTCGGCGATATCGTCGTCACCAAGTTCATGAATGCCGTCATGTATGACGGCAAGAAGTCGGTCGCCGAGAGCATCGTCTACGGTGCCTTCGACATCATCCAGAACCGGACCAAGCAGGAGCCCGTCGTGGTGTTCCGCGCGGCCCTGGACAACGTCGCTCCGCACATCGAAGTGCGTTCGCGTCGTGTCGGTGGTGCGACCTACCAGGTTCCCGTCGAGGTCCGTGCGGATCGCCGTCAGGCACTCGCCATCCGTTGGCTTCTCTCCGCGGCCCGTGGCCGTAACGAGAAGACGATGATCGAGCGTCTCTCGGGCGAACTGCTGGATGCCTCGAACAGCCGCGGCAACGCCGTGAAGAAGCGCGAAGACACGCACCGTATGGCAGAAGCCAACCGCGCGTTCTCGCACTATCGCTGGTAACGATCGGACAAAGGCAGCCCATCATGGCCCGCACGCATAAGATCGAAGACTACCGCAACTTCGGAATCATGGCCCACATCGACGCGGGCAAGACGACGACGACCGAGCGGATTCTCTTCTACTCAGGCAGAAACCACAAGATCGGCGAGACGCATGACGGCGCTGCTACCATGGATTACATGGAGCAGGAGCAGGAGCGCGGCATCACGATCACGTCGGCGGCAACGACGACGTCGTGGAACGGCAAGCGCCTGAACATCATCGACACCCCCGGCCACGTCGACTTCACCATCGAAGTCGAGCGTTCGCTGCGTGTGCTCGATGGCGCCGTTTGCGTGCTGGATTCGAACCAGGGCGTCGAGCCGCAGACCGAGACGGTCTGGCGCCAGGGCGACAAGTACCACGTTCCGCGTATTGTCTTCTGCAACAAGATGGACAAGACCGGCGCCAACTTCGACATGTGCCTCGCGGACATCAAGCAGCGCCTCGGCGCTCGCGCTGTCCCGATCCAGCTGCCGATCGGTGCCGAGCAGGACTTCAAGGGCGTGATCAACCTGATCACCATGAAGGCTTGCGTCTGGAACGACGATTCGATCGGCGCCATGTATGACGTCGAAGAGATCCCGGCGAACCTGCTCGAGAAGGCGACCGCTTACCGCGCCGCCCTGATCGAAGCCGCCGTCGAGCTCGACGACGCCGCCATGGAAGCCTATCTCGAGGGCAACGAGCCGGACGAAGCGACGCTCAAGACGCTGATCCGCAAGGCCGTTCTGCACTCGACCTGGTTCCCGGTCCTGGCTGGCTCCGCCTTCAAGAACAAGGGCGTTCAGACGCTGCTCGACGCCGTCGTCGACTTCCTCCCGTCGCCGGTCGATGTGCCGCCGACCAAGGGCATCGACGTCAAGACCGAGCAGGAAGTCGAGCGTCATTCGACCGACGACGAGCCGCTCGCCATGCTGGCCTTCAAGATCATTGAAGACCCGTTCGGCATCCTGACCTTCGCTCGCGTCTACTCCGGCGTGCTGACCAAGGGCACGACGCTCCTCAACTCCACCAAGGAGAAGAAAGAGCGTATCGGCCGCATGGTCGCCATGCATGCCAACTCGCGTGAAGATATCGAGATTGCCTATGCAGGCGATATCGTCGCTCTGGTTGGTCTCAAGGAAACCCGTACCGGCGATACGCTCTGCGATCCCGCCGCTCCGGTGATCCTCGAGAAGATGGAGTTCCCCGAGCCGGTCATCGAGATGTCGGTGGAAGTGGCTTCGAAGGCCGACCAGGAGAAGCTGGGCATCGCCCTGCAGAAGCTGGCGTCCGAGGATCCGTCCTTCCGCGTTTCGACGGACAGCGAGTCGGGTCAGACGATCATCAAGGGGATGGGCGAGCTTCACCTCGACATCAAGATCGATATCCTTCGCCGCGCGCCGTACAACATCAACGTGAATGTTGGTGCGCCGCAGGTTGCGTATCGCGAGACGATCCGCAAGCAGACGGAAATCGACTACACCCACAAGAAGCAGACCGGCGGTACGGGCCAGTTCGCCCGCGTCAAGTTCGTCATCGAGCCGAACGAGATCGGCGCCGGTTACAGCTTCGAAAACAAGATCATCGGCGGCGTGGTTCCGAAGGAATACGTCCCCGGCGTCGAAAAGGGCCTCAATTCGGTCATGAGCTCGGGCCCGATCGCGGGTTTCCCGGTCGTGGACGTCAAGATCGCCCTGATCGACGGTGCCTACCACGAAGTCGACTCCTCGGCGATCGCGTTCGAAATCGCGTCCCGTGCGGCTCTTCGCGAAGGTCTCATGAAGGCCAATCCGGCCCTTCTCGAGCCCGTCATGAAGGTCGAGGTCGTCTCGCCGGAAGAGTATGTGGGTTCGGTTATCGGCGATCTGAATTCGCGCCGCGGCCAGATCCAGGGTCAGGACATGCGCGGCAACGCGAATGTCATCACCGCATTCGTCCCGCTTGCGAACATGTTCTCCTACGTGAACAACCTGCGCTCCATGAGCCAGGGGCGCGCGAGCTACACGATGCAGTTCGATCATTATGAGCAGGTCCCGCAGGCCGTCGCTCAGGAGGTCCAGGCGAAGTACGCCTAGGCCTTTCACGCGAAACCCAACCTGCTGACAGACAAGACGGAGAAGTCCGATGGGTAAAGAAAAGTTCGAGCGCAATAAGCCGCACTGCAACATTGGCACGATCGGCCACGTTGACCATGGCAAGACGTCGCTGACCGCGGCAATCACCAAGGTCCTGGCCAAGGCCGGCGGCGCGACCTTCAAGGCGTATGACCAGATCGACGCAGCGCCGGAAGAGCGTGCGCGCGGCATCACGATCTCGACGGCGCACGTTGAGTACGAGACGGCCAACCGTCACTACGCCCACGTCGACTGCCCCGGCCACGCCGACTACGTCAAGAACATGATCACCGGTGCCGCCCAGATGGACGGCGCGATCCTGGTCGTGTCGGCCGCCGACGGCCCGATGCCGCAGACCCGCGAGCACATCCTGCTCGCCCGTCAGGTCGGCGTTCCGGCGCTCGTGGTGTTCCTGAACAAGTGCGACCTGGTCGACGATCCGGAGCTGCTCGAGCTCGTCGAGCTCGAAGTCCGCGAGCTGCTGTCGTCCTACGACTTCCCGGGCGATGACATTCCGATCGTCAAGGGTTCGGCCGTCGTCGCGCTGAACGATGGCGACGCCAAGCTCGGCGAGGACGCGATCCTTGAGCTGATGACCGCCGTCGACGCCTACATCCCGCAGCCGGAGCGTCCGGTTGACCAGCCGTTCCTGATGCCGATCGAAGACGTGTTCTCGATCTCGGGCCGCGGCACGGTCGTGACCGGCCGCGTCGAGCGCGGCATCGTCAAGGTCGGCGAGGAAATCGAGATCGTCGGCATCCGTCCGACCGTCAAGACGACCTGCACCGGCGTCGAGATGTTCCGCAAGCTGCTCGACCAGGGCCAGGCCGGCGACAACATCGGCGCGCTGCTTCGCGGCATCGACCGTGAAGGCGTCGAGCGCGGTCAGGTTCTCTGCAAGCCCGGTTCGGTGACGCCGCACACGGTGTTCAAGGCCGAGGCCTACATCCTGACGAAGGAAGAGGGTGGCCGTCACACGCCGTTCTTCACCAACTACCGTCCGCAGTTCTATTTCCGGACGACGGACGTCACGGGCATCGTCACGCTGCCGGAAGGCGTCGAGATGGTGATGCCGGGCGACAACATTTCGGTCGACGTCGAGCTGATCGTGCCGATCGCCATGGAAGAGAAGCTGCGTTTCGCCATCCGTGAAGGCGGTCGTACCGTCGGCGCCGGCGTCGTCGCCAGCATCATTAAGTAAGTCGGATGATCCGGACCGGGCGCGCGGGTTCGTCGCGCGCCCATGTCACCTGAGGACAGAAATCGATGAACGGTCAGAATATCCGGATCCGGCTCAAAGCGTTCGACCATCGTATTCTCGATGCGTCGACGCGCGAGATCGTGAACACGGCGAAGCGTACCGGCGCGCGCGTTGTCGGCCCGGTGCCACTTCCCACTCAGATTGAGAAGTTCACCGTGAACCGGTCGCCGCATATCGACAAAAAGAGCCGTGAGCAGTTCGAGATGCGGACGCATAAGCGTCTTCTCGACATCGTCGACCCCACCCCGCAGACCGTGGACGCGCTGATGAAGCTCGACCTGGCGGCCGGTGTGGACGTCGAAATTAAGCTCTGAGGCGAGCGAGGATAGAATGCGCTCTGGATTGATCGCACAGAAGGTGGGCATGACCCGCATCTACACGGATGCAGGCGAGCAGGTGCCGGTGACGGTGCTGAAGCTGGACAACTGCCAGGTTGTCGCTCATCGGACGGAAGATAAGAACGGTTACACCGCGGTCCAGCTCGGAAGCGGTCTCGCCAAGGTGAAGAACACGCCCAAGGCTGAGCGTGGACATTTCGCCAAGGCCGAGGTCGAGCCGAAGCGCAAGGTCACGGAGTTCCGTGTGACCCCGGACAACCTCATCGAGGTTGGCGCCGAGCTCACCGCCGAGCATTTCGTCGTCGGACAGTTCGTCGACGTTAGCGGCACCTCGATCGGTAAGGGCTTTGCCGGTGTCATGAAGCGCCACAACTTCGGTGGTGGCCGCGCGACGCACGGTAACTCGGTCTCTCACCGCGTGCACGGTTCGACTGGCCAGCGCCAGGACCCGGGCAGGGTGTTCAAGAACAAGAAGATGGCTGGTCACATGGGCGATGTCCGCGTGACCACTCAGAACCTCAAGGTCATTCGCACGGATGTCGAGCGTGGCCTGATCATGGTCGAGGGTGCCGTTCCCGGCGCCAAGGGCGGCTGGATCGAGGTTCGTGACGCGGTGAAGCGTGCGCTTCCGGCGGACGTCCCGGTTCCGGGCGCGTTCAAGAAGCGCGGCGCCGTGGCTGAAGTTGCGGTTGAAGCGAAGGAGGCCGAGTGATGGATATTAAGGTCACCACGCTCGACGGCACGGCAGCCGGGGAAATCACGCTTTCGGACGAGATCTTCGGTCTCGAGCCGCGCGGCGATATCCTGCAGCGCATGGTGCGTTACCAGCTGGCCAAGCGCCAGGCTGGCACGCACAAGTCGAAGGGTCGTTCGGAGATCTCCGGCACGACCAAGAAGATGTACAAGCAGAAGGGCACCGGCGGCGCACGCCACGGTGCCAAGACCGCCCCGCAGTTCCGCGGCGGTGGCAAGGCCTTCGGTCCGGTGGTGCGCAGCCATGCGCATGACCTGACCAAGAAGTTCCGTCAGCTTGCACTTCGTCATGCGCTCTCGGCCAAGGCCCGGGGCGAGAACCTGATCATCGTCTCGGACATCGCCATCGATGCGCCGAAGACGAAGGCGGTTCGCGAGAACCTGGCCAAGCTCGGCTGGGCAAACGCGCTCATCATCGACGGCGCCGCGGTCAACGAGAACTTCGGTCTCGCCACCCGCAATGTGCCGCATATCGATGTTCTGCCGGTTCAGGGCATCAACGTGTACGACATTCTGCGCCGCGAGAAGCTCGTGCTGACCAAGGCTGCGGTCGAAGCGCTGCAGGAGCGGTTCAAATGAGCGATCTCTCGCATTACGACATCATCCGCAGCCCGGTGCTGAGCGAGAAGTCGACCATTGCCACCGAGCAGAGCAAGGTCGTCTTCAACGTTCTGAAGACGGCGACCAAGCCCGAGATCAAGGCCGCCGTCGAGGCGCTGTTCAAGGTCAAGGTTACAGGCGTGAACACCCTGGTCCGCAAGGGCAAGGTCAAGCGCTTCCGCGGAATCGTGGGCAAGCAGAGCGACGTCAAGAAGGCGATCGTGACGCTTGCTGAAGGTCAGTCGATCGACGTTTCGACCGGTCTCTGACGCGAAAAGAATAGGCTGAAGCATGGCTCTCAAGCACTATAAGCCGACTACGCCGGGACAGCGCCAGCTGGTTCTCGTCGATCGCTCGGAGCTCTACGCCGGCAAGCCCGTCAAGGGCCTGACCGTCGGTCTCCGCCAGAGCGGTGGTCGCAACAATCTCGGACGCGTCACGGCCTACGGCCGCGGCGGTGGTCACAAGCGCACGTACCGCCTGATCGATTTCAAGCGGAACAAGCGCGACATCCCGGCCGTCGTCGAGCGCATCGAGTACGACCCGAACCGCACGGCGTTCATCGCCCTCATCAAGTATGAGGACGGCGAGCTCAGCTACATCCTGGCGCCGCAGCGCCTGGCAGTCGGCGACACCGTGATTTCCTCGGCCCAGGCCGATGTGAAGCCCGGCAACACGATGCCCCTCGGCGCCATGCCGGTCGGCACGATCGTGCACAATGTCGAGATGAAGCCCGGCAAGGGCGGCCAGATCGCGCGTTCGGCCGGTGCCTACGCGCAGTATGTCGGCCGCGACTCCGGCATGGCCATTCTTCGCCTGAATTCGGGTGAGCAGCGCCTGGTCCACCAGAGCTGTGTTGCGACCGTCGGCGCGGTTTCGAACCCTGACCATTCCAACACCTCGCTCGGCAAGGCCGGTCGTAATCGTTGGCTTGGCAAGCGTCCGAGCGTCCGCGGTGTTGCGATGAACCCGGTCGACCATCCGCATGGCGGTGGTGAAGGCCGCACCTCGGGAGGCCGTCATCCGGTCACCCCGTGGGGCAAGCCGACCAAGGGCAAGAAGACCCGCAACAATAAGTCGACCGACAAGTTCATCGCGCGCAGCCGTCATCTGCGCAAGAGCAAGTAAGAGAGGCTGTCCGTGGCTCGTTCTATCTGGAAAGGCCCGTTCGTCGACGGTTATCTCCTCCGCAAGGCTGAGAAGAGCCGCTCTTCGGGTCGTGGTGAGGTGATCAAGATCTGGAGCCGCCGCTCCACGATCCTGCCCCAGTTCGTGGGCTTGACCTTTGGCGTCTACAACGGCCAGAAGCATGTTCCGGTCATCGTCAACGAGGACATGGTCGGACACAAGTTCGGCGAGTTCTCGCCGAGCCGGACCTACTACGGTCACACGGCCGACAAGAAGGCGAAGAGGAAGTAACATGGGCAAGCCGAAGCGCGAACGCGCGCTGAAAGACAACGAGGCCCGCGCCGTCACGCGCATGATCCGTGTCTCTCCGCGCAAGCTCAACCTTGTCGCCCAGCTGATCCGCGGCAAGAAGGCCAGCACGGCGCTCGCCGATCTGACCTTCTCCGAGAAGCGGATTGCGCGTGACGTAAAGAAGACGCTGGAATCTGCGATCGCAAACGCCGAGAACAATCACGATCTCGACGTTGATTCGCTGGTGGTCGCCGAAGCGTTTGTCGGCAAGGCCCTGGTGATGAAGCGCTGGACGCCGCGTGCTCGCGGTCGTGTCGGCCGGATCGAGAAGCCGTTTTCGCACCTCACGATCGTGGTGCGTGAAACCGAGGAGGCTGCATAATGGGCCAGAAAGTCAATCCGATCGGCCTCCGCCTCGGCATCAACCGGACGTGGGACAGCCGCTGGTTCGCCAACAAGGGCGAATACGGCAAGCTGCTTCATGAAGACATGCGGATCCGCGAGAAGCTCCTGGTCGAGCTGAAGCAGGCCGCGGTCTCCAAGATCGTGATCGAGCGCCCGCACCGCAAGTGCCGCGTCACGATCTACTCGGCTCGTCCGGGCATCGTCATCGGCAAGAAGGGCGCCGATATCGAGAAGCTCCGCAAGATCGTCGGCAAGCTGACGGATAGCGAAGTTCACCTCAATATCGTCGAAGTTCGCAAGCCGGAGATCGACTCGAACCTGGTCGCCGCCTCCATCGCCCAGCAGCTGGAGCGCCGCGTTGCGTTCCGCCGCGCGATGAAGCGCGCCGTCCAGTCGGCGATGCGCCTCGGCGCCCTCGGCATCCGCATCAACGCGGGTGGCCGTCTGGGCGGCGCGGAAATCGCCCGTCTCGAGTGGTACCGCGAGGGTCGGGTTCCGCTGCACACGCTGCGCGCCGACATCGACTACGGCACCGCGACCGCGCACACCGCCTATGGCACGTGCGGCATCAAGGTGTGGATCTTCAAGGGTGAGATCCTCGAGCACGATCCGATGGCTTCCGAGCGTCGCCAGACCGAGGGTAACGAGCAGGGCTCGAACACTCGTCGTCGCGACTCCGCGGCCTGATCGGTCGGACCTGAGGGCGAGAGAGAACAGAAATGCTGCAACCGAAGCGCACCAAGTTCCGCAAGCAGTTCAAGGGCCGTATCCATGGCGTCGCCAAGGGTGGTACGGATCTGAACTTTGGCGGATTCGGCCTGAAGGCGCTCGAGCCGGAGCGCGTCACCGCGCGCCAGATCGAGGCTGCCCGTCGCGCCATCACTCGTGCTATGAAGCGCGCCGGTCGTGTCTGGATCCGGATTTTCCCGGACGTTCCGGTCACGTCGAAGCCGACCGAAGTCCGCATGGGTAAGGGTAAGGGCGCCCCGGAATACTGGGCGTCCCGCGTCAAGCCTGGCCGGATCATGTTTGAGATCGACGGTGTCGACGAGGAGACCGCCCGCGAGGCGCTCCGTCTCGGCGCGGCGAAGCTCCCGATCAAGACGCGCTTCGTACAGCGCATCGCCGATTGATCGGCGAACGGACGAGGATAAAGCCATGAAGGCGAAAGACGTTCGGCTGCAGACCGCCGACCAGCTCGACACCGAGCTTGCAAACCTGAAGAAAGAGCAGTTTAACCTGCGCTTTCAGCGGGCGACGGGCCAGCTCGAAAACACGGCGCGTGTCCGGCAGGTTCGCCGCGACATCGCCAGGATCAAGACCATCGCTGCGCAGAAGAGCGCGGCGGACAAGCGCTGAGGAGGCGAGTATGCCGAAACGCGTTCTGCAGGGCAGCGTCGTCAGCGACAAGACCGATAAGACGGTCGTCGTTCTCGTCGAGCGTCGCTTCACGCATCCGGTTCTGAAGAAGACCGTGCGGCGGACCAAGAAGTACCATGCCCACGACGAGGGCAATGTCCACAAGATTGGCGATATCGTCTCGATCGAAGAGACTGCGCCGATCTCGAAGAACAAGCGCTGGGTCGTTATCGCTTCCGAGCAGTCGGGCGGTAAGTAAGGCACGAAAAAGGTTTGTCGCTGCTGAATTCCCGGGTATCTGACCGGGATAAGCGGTGACCAGAAGAGTAGGCGGCCAGTCATGATTCAGATGCAGACTAACCTCGACGTGGCGGATAATTCCGGCGCTCGTCGTGTGATGTGCATCAAGGTTCTCGGCGGTTCCAAGCGGAAGTACGCCTCGGTCGGCGACATCATTGTCGTGTCGATCAAGGAGGCGATCCCGCGGGGTCGCGTGAAGAAGGGCGACGTCATGAAGGCGGTCGTCGTTCGCACAGCTAAGGATATTCGTCGTCCGGATGGCAGCGTCATCCGTTTCGACAAGAACGCGGCGGTTCTGATCAACAATCAGAAAGAGCCGATCGGGACCCGTATCTTCGGGCCGGTTCCGCGCGAGCTTCGCGCCAGGAACCATATGAAGATCATCTCGCTCGCTCCGGAGGTGCTGTGATGGCTGCCAAGATCAAGAAGGGCGATAACGTCATCGTCCTCACGGGTAAGGACAAGGGTAAGTCGGGCGAAGTGCTCCGCGTGATCCCGACCGAAGATCGCGCCGTCGTGCGCGGTGTCAACGTCGCACGCAAGCACCAGAAGCAGACGGCGAGCGAGCAGGGCGGCATCGTCGCCAAGGAGCTCCCGATTCATCTGTCGAACATCGCCCTGGCGGACAAGGACGGCAAGCCGACCCGCGTCGGCTTTAAAGTGACCGAAGACGGGCGCAAACAACGCGTCGCAAAGCGTTCGGGAGATGTGATCGATGGCTGAGGCAGCTTACGAGCCGCGGCTCAAGAAGTTTTACGAAGACGAAGTCCGCGCGAAGCTCGTCGCGGAATTCGGCTACAAGAACCCCATGCAGGTTCCGAAGATCGACAAGATCGTGCTGAACATGGGCGTTGGCGAAGCCGTCAACGATTCCAAGAAGGTCGGCACCGCTCTTGGTGATCTGGCTCTCATCGCCGGCCAGAAGCCGGCCGTGACGAAGGCATCGAAGTCCATCGCGACGTTCAAGCTGCGCGAGAACATGGCGATCGGTGGCAAGGTCACGCTGCGCAAGGCGCGGATGTACGAGTTCCTGGACCGCCTGGTCACCATCGCGCTCCCGCGCGTTCGTGACTTCCGCGGCCTGAACCCGAAGAGCTTCGATGGCCGTGGCAACTTCGCCATGGGCATCAAGGAGCATCTGATTTTCCCCGAGATCAATTACGACAAGATTGATCAGGTTTGGGGCATGGACGTGATCGTCTGCACCACGGCCAAGACTGACGAGGAAGCTCGCGCCCTTCTGAAGGCGATGAACTTCCCGTTCCGCCAGTAACGCCGGGATAGGACGAGGACAAATCGATGGCTAAGAAGAGCTCTATCGAAAAGAACAACCGGCGCCGCAAGCTGGCCGCCCAGTACGCCAACAAGCGTACGAAGCTGAAGGCTGTGGCCAATGACGAGAGCCTGCCGCTCGAGGAACGCTTCCAGGCTCGCCTGAAGCTTGCCGAGCTGCCCCGTAACGCTTCGGCGACCCGCATCCGTAATCGCTGCGAAGTCACCGGCCGTCCGCGTGGCGTCTATCGCAAGCTGAAGATGTCGCGTATTGCATTGCGCGAACTCGGGTCGCTCGGGCTGATCCCGGGCCTCGTCAAGTCGAGCTGGTAAGGAGCACGGTCCCCATGACAATGACCGATCCTCTGGGTGATATGCTCACCCGCATCCGCAATGCTCAGATGCGCCGGCAGTCGAAGGTTTCGACGCCGTCCTCCAAGCTGCGCGAGAACGTTCTCGGTGTTCTGCAGTCGGAAGGCTACATCCGTGGCTTTGCGACGGTCGACGACGGCAATGGCCGTCCCGCGATCGAGATCGAACTGAAGTATTACGATGGCGAGCCAGTGATCCGCACGATCGAGCGTGTCTCGAAGCCGGGTCGCCGGGTCTATGCCTCGGTCAAGAATATTCCGCAGGTCAAGAATGGCCTCGGCGTGTCCATCCTGTCGACGCCGAAGGGCGTGATGTCGGATAGCGACGCCCGCGACCAGAATGTCGGCGGCGAGGTTCTTTGCCAGGTATTCTGATCTGGTTGATGGTGAAACACGAACCGGACGGATTTGTCTGATGTCTCGTATTGGTAAGAAGCCGGTGGCGGTGCCTAAGGGCGTTACGGCCACGATCAACGGCCAGACGGTGTCGGTGAAGGGTCCGAAGGGCGAACTGTCCTTCGATTTTACGGATAACGTTGCCGTTGAACTGACGGAAGAGGGCGTCAAGGTCGCCCCGCGTGATGACAGCAAGCCGGCTCGTGCCGCTTGGGGTATGTCGCGTACGATGATTGCGAACCTAATCAAGGGCGTGAACGAGGGCTTCTCCAAGAAGCTCGAGATCAACGGCGTGGGTTACCGCGCCGCCGTCCAGGGTTCGAACCTGCAGCTCGCTCTTGGCTACAGCCATGACGTGGTCTACGCGATCCCGGAAGGCATCACCATCGTGACGCCGCGTCCGGTCGAGATCATCGTTTCGGGCATCGACAAGCAGAAGGTCGGCCAGGTTGCGGCCGAGATCCGCGAGTATCGTAGCCCCGAGCCCTACAAGGGCAAGGGCGTCAAGTACGCAACCGAAACGATCTTCCGCAAGGAAGGCAAGAAGAAGTAACGGAGACCGTCATGGCCAATATTCTGCAGGACCGTCGCGCTGCGCGCGTCCGCCGTGCGCTCCGGAAGGTTGCGAACGGACGTCCCCGGCTCAGCGTCTACCGCTCGTCGGAGCACATCTACGCCCAGGTGATCGACGATGCCGAGGGGCGTACGCTCGCCTCGGCGTCGACGCTGGAAAAGGATCTCCGCGGCTCGCTGAAGACGGGTGCCGACAAGGCAGCCGCCGAGGCTGTCGGCAAGCTCGTCGCTGAGCGTGCCAAGGCCGCCGGCGTGACCCAGGTCATCTTCGACCGCGGTGGTTACCTTTTTCATGGCCGCGTGAAGGCGCTGGCCGACGGCGCTCGCGAGGGCGGTCTCGACTTCTGATGCGCTGAGGCGCGTCATCACGTAACAGGATTGGATGTTTCGATGGCCAGAGAGCAGCGGGAAGAGCGCGACAGCGAATTCGTCGACAAGCTCGTTCACATCAATCGCGTCGCGAAGGTGGTGAAGGGCGGACGGCGTTTCGGCTTCGCAGCCCTCGTCGTCGTCGGCGACCAGAAGGGCCGGGTCGGTTTCGGCCACGGCAAGGCGCGCGAAGTGCCTGAAGCGATCCGCAAGGCGACGGAAGCAGCGAAGCGGAGCCTCGTTCGGGTTCCGCTCCGCGAGGGCCGTACCCTGCATCATGACGTGTTCGGTCGCCACGGCGCCGGCAAGGTGTTCCTGCGCGCGGCTCCCGCCGGTACGGGTATCATCGCCGGTGGCCCGATGCGCGCCGTGTTCGAGACGCTCGGCGTCCAGGACGTCGTCGCCAAGTCGATGGGTTCGTCGAACCCGTACAACATGGTGCGTGCGACCTTCGCCGCTCTTGGCGCCGAAGACAGCCCGCGTTCGGTCGCGGCTCGTCGCGGCATCAAGGTGTCGGCCCTGCAGGCCCGTCGCGGCGGCGAAGCCGAAGCTTCCGCCGAGGCGTGAGCGCCCGATTGAATTCGAGGATTTGACCAAATGGCCAAGAAATCTGAAGGCGCCGCCAAGACGGTTACCGTCGAGCAGACCGGCAGCCCGATCCGCCGTCCGGCCGAGCAGCGTGCTACGCTGATCGGCCTCGGCCTCAACCGGATCCGTCGCCGTTCGACGCTGCAGGACACGCCTGCGGTTCGCGGCATGATCGCCAAGGTGGCTCACCTCGTCCGCGTTGTGGACGAGGCCTGAGCCCAGAAGGACCAGTTCGATGAAGCTCAACGAGATCAACGACAACCCGGGTTCCAGCAAGAACCGCATGCGCGTCGGACGCGGTATCGGTTCGGGTAAGGGCAAGACCGGTGGTCGCGGCGTCAAGGGCCAGAAGTCGCGCACGGGCGTGGCGATCAAGGGCTTTGAAGGCGGCCAGATGCCGCTGCATCGGCGTCTGCCGAAGCGCGGCTTCACCAACATCTTCGCGAAGGACTACAACGAGGTCAGCCTCGGCCGTGTCCAGGCTGCGATCGATGCGGGCAAGCTCGACGCGACGAAGCCGGTGACGGTCGAAGCGCTGAAGGAAGCCGGTGTCATCCGCCGCGTGCAGGATGGCGTTCGCCTCCTCGGCGTCGGCGAGCTGAAGGCCGCTGTTGCCTTCGAGATCGCCGGTGCGTCGAAGCCGGCTATCGAAGCCGTCGAGAAGGCTGGCGGGTCCGTCAAGGTCCTGGCGCCCAAGGTTACCGACAACACGGACGCAGCTTAAACTGCGTCGTTCGGGGAGGGGCGCCGCTTGTCGCGGCGCCTCCGAGAGACCACTTGATGCCCGGTAGGGGCATTGGGGCCCGGTTTCCGGGCCCGAACGGAGCGGCGAATGGCATCAGCGGCTGAACAACTGGCGGCCAATCTCAATTTTGGCGCCTTCGCCAAAGCCGAGGCTCTGAAGAAACGCATCTGGTTCACGCTGGGTGCGTTGCTCGTCTATCGGCTCGGCACTTATATCCCGCTTCCCGGCATCAATCCGGAAGCGCTGGCCAGCGCCTTCAACAATCAGCAGTCCGGTATTCTCGGCCTGTTCAACATGTTCTCCGGCGGTGCCGTCGGACGCATGGCGATTTTTGCGCTCGGCATCATGCCGTACATTTCGGCATCGATCATCATTCAGCTGATGACGTCGATCGTTCCTTCCCTCGAAGCCTTGAAGAAGGAAGGGGAGGCCGGTCGCAAGATCATCAACCAGTACACGCGCTACGGCACGGTGCTGCTCGCCGTCGTTCAGGCCTACGGCATTTCGGTCGGCCTCGAGGGCGGTACGAACATCGTCATCGATCCCGGCATGTTCTTCCGGATCTCGACCGTCATCACCCTGACGGGCGGCACGATGTTCCTGATGTGGCTCGGTGAGCAGATCACCTCGCGCGGCATCGGTAACGGCATCTCGCTGATCATCTTCGCCGGCATCGTCGCCAACCTTCCGCACGCCCTGATCGGCATGTTGGAACTGGGCCGCCAGGGCGCGCTCGCCACCTGGGTGATCCTGCTCGTTGCAGTCGTCGCCGTCGTCGCGATCGCCTTCATCGTGTACATGGAGCGTGCTCAGCGCCGCCTCATCATCCAGTATCCGAAGCGCCAGGTCGGCAACCGGATGTTCCAGGGTGAGTCGTCGCATCTGCCGCTCAAGCTGAACACGTCGGGCGTCATTCCGCCGATCTTCGCCTCGTCGCTGCTGCTGCTGCCGGCCACGATCGCCAACTTCACCGCGTCGAGCGGTGCGCCGAGCTGGCTGACCTCGACGGTCGCGCTGCTCGGCCATGGCACCGTGCTGTACATGCTGCTCTATGCGGCGATGATCATCTTCTTCGCCTTCTTCTACACGGCGATCGTGTTCAATCCGACGGACACGGCCGACAATCTGAAGAAGCATGGCGGCTTCATTCCGGGCATCCGCCCGGGCCAGCGGACGGCGGAATACATCGACTACGTGCTGACGCGCATTACGCTGCTCGGCGCCATCTACCTGGTCGTCGTCTGTCTTCTGCCTGAGTTCCTGATCTCGGCGACGCACGTCCCGTTCTATTTCGGCGGCACCTCGTTGCTCATCGTCGTCAACGTGACGATGGATACGGTCTCGCAGATCCAGGGCCACCTGTTGGCGCACCAATATGAGGGCTTGGTCAAGAAGTCCAAGCTGAGGGGGAAGAGACGATGAGACTGATTCTGCTCGGACCACCGGGAGCTGGTAAGGGCACGCAGTCCGCACGTCTGGTAAAGCGCTACGGCATTCCGCAGTTGTCGACAGGCGACATGCTGCGGGCCGCCGTGGCGGCGGAGACGCCGATCGGCCTTCAGGCCAAGGCGCTGATGGACGCGGGTAATCTTGTTCCCGACGAGGTCGTCGTCGGGATCGTTGCCGACCGCATCGAGGAGCCGGACGCCCGCAAGGGCTTCATCCTCGACGGCTTTCCCCGCACAATCGCCCAGGCGGACGCGCTGGAGAAGATGCTGGCCGGCAAGGGCGTCAAGCTCGACGCCGTGCTCGAGCTGAAGGTGGACCAGTCCAAGCTGACGGACCGGATCACCAAGCGTGCCGACGAGACCCGCGCTCGCGGCGAGCCGGTGCGCAAGGACGATGATCCCGAGGTCTTCAAGACCAGGCTCGAAGCCTATAATCGGGATACCGCGATCATCTCGCCTTACTATAAGGCTGGTGGTCGTCTGGTTGAGATCGACGGCATGCGTTCGATCGACGAAGTGTCCGCGGACATCAACGCGACGCTGGATAGGCTTGACGAACAGGTCACGAGTCGATAAGGCTCGCGACCTGCTGCAAACAGGCGTTGGCGTTCCCTGACATTTCAGGGGACGGCATTGCTTGTTTGCGCAAGAGAATGCCCGCACGAGCCGGCCTCCACCGGACGCGGGGAAGTTGAGGTGCCGCCGGAATGTTCCGGTGGCTAGAGATGGAGACGGCATTGGCCCGTATCGCAGGCGTAAACATCCCGACGAACAAGCGCGTCATCATCGCGCTTCAGTACATTCACGGGATCGGCGCGAAGAACGCGCTCGACATCATCACGAAGACGAACATCGCTCCGGAGCGTCGTGTCAACGAGCTCTCGGACGCCGAAGTTCTGGCGATCCGCGAAGCGATCGACCGCGACTACGTCGTGGAAGGTGATCTGCGTCGCGAAGTCGCAATGAACATCAAGCGGCTCATGGACCTCGGCTGCTACCGCGGCCTGCGTCATCGCCGCGGTCTGCCGGTTCGCGGCCAGCGCACGCATACCAATGCGCGCACCCGCAAGGGCCCGGCTAAGCCGATCGCCGGCAAGAAGAAGTAATTATGAATTCGGGGCGCTAGGCCCCCGGTGGAGCCGCCGGTTTTACGGCGGTGTCGAGATCGAACGTAAGGATAGAGAATGGCCAAGGACACAACGCGCGTACGTCGCCGCGAGCGGAAGAACATCTCCTCGGGCGTTGCGCATGTGAGCTCGACGTTCAACAACACGATGATCACCATCACCGACGCGCAGGGAAATGCGATTTCCTGGTCGTCGGCGGGCATGATGGGCTTCAAGGGTTCGCGTAAGTCGACCCCCTATGCCGCCCAGATGGCTGCTGAGGATGCAAGCCGCAAGGCTGCCGAGCATGGCATGAAGACGCTCGAAGTCGAAGTCTCGGGTCCGGGTTCGGGCCGTGAGTCGGCGCTTCGCGCCCTGCAGGCTGCTGGCTTCACCATCACCTCGATCCGTGATGTGACGCCGATCGCGCACAATGGCTGCCGGCCGCGCAAGCGCCGCCGCGTCTAAAGCCTCGGGCGGCGTCCCCGGTGGACGCCGCTTTCACTGCGTATCGGCATTCGGCGCTCCGCCTTTAGCCGGAGCGCCACGCCACCCGAACCGTCGGGCGGCGTTCGAGATCGAAAGGATACGGTCGTGATCCATAAGAATTGGCAAGAGCTGATCAAGCCGAACAAGCTCGAGGTGACGCCGGGTTCCGATCCCAAGCGTCTCGCCACTGTCGTGGCGGAGCCTCTTGAGCGCGGCTTCGGTCTGACGCTCGGCAACGCGCTGCGCCGCGTGCTTCTGTCTTCGCTCCAGGGCGCCGCGGTCACCGCCGTCCAGATCGACGGCGTTCTGCACGAGTTCTCGTCGATTGCCGGCGTCCGGGAAGATGTCACCGACATCATCCTGAACATCAAGGAAATCTCCATCAAGATGCAGGGCGAAGGCCCGAAGCGCATGGTGGTTCGCAAGACGGGTCCGGGCGTCGTCACCGCTGGTGACATCCAGACCGTCGGCGATATCGAGATCCTGAACCCCGAGCTGGTCCTGTGCACCCTCGACGAGGGCGCCGAGATCCGCATGGAGTTCACGGTGAATACCGGCAAGGGCTACGTCCCGGCCGACCGCAACCGCGCCGAAGACGCGCCGATCGGGCTCATCCCGGTCGACAGCATCTATTCGCCGGTCAAGAAGGTCTCGTACCGCGTCGAGAACACCCGCGAGGGCCAGGTTCTCGACTATGACAAGCTGACGCTTTCGGTCGAGACCGACGGCTCGCTCCGTCCCGACGACGCGGTGGCCTACGCTGCCCGTATCGTCCAGGACCAGCTGTCGATCTTCGTCAATTTCGAAGAGCCGCAGAAGGAGACCGTTTCGGAAGCGATTCCGGAGCTCGCCTTCAACCCGTCGCTTCTGAAGAAGGTGGACGAACTGGAACTTTCCGTCCGTTCGGCCAATTGCCTGAAGAACGACAATATCGTCTATATTGGCGACCTGATTCAGAAGACCGAGGCAGAGATGCTCCGGACCCCGAATTTCGGCCGCAAGTCGCTCAACGAGATCAAGGAAGTTCTCGCCCAGATGGGTCTCCATCTCGGCATGGAGGTCACCAACTGGCCGCCGGAGAACATCGAAGAGCTCGCCAAGCGCTACGAAGATCATTACTGAGACAGCACCCACGGCGTGAGCCGCCGGTAGAGAAACTGAGGAGAGAGCCATGCGCCACGGTAATTCCGGTCGCAAGTTCAGCCGTACCGCGAGCCACCGCAAGGCGATGTTCGCAAACATGGCTGTAGCGCTGATCACGCACGAGCAGATCGTCACCACCCTGCCGAAGGCGAAGGACCTGCGTCCGATCGTCGAGAAGCTGGTGACGCTCGGCAAGCGCGGCGACCTGCATGCACGTCGTCAGGCGATCGCGCAGCTGCGCGACGTCGCGGCTGCCAAGAAGCTGTTCGAAACGCTCGGCCCGCGTTACCAGGAGCGCCAGGGTGGCTACCTTCGCGTCCTGAAGGCCGGCTTCCGCTATGGCGACAACGCGCCGGTGGCCGTGATCGAGTTCGTCGATCGCGACGTCGACGCCAAGGGCGCTTCGGACCGTGCTCGCACGGCCGCTGCCGAGGCTGAGTCGGAAGGCGTGGCGGCGTAAGCCGTTCGCATCCGCGAGTTTTGAAAGGGCGGCCTCCGGGCCGCCCTTTTTCGTTTGGGGAAGCGCCACGGCGGTGGGAGAGGCGGGCTTGGGCGCGGAATTCGAAATCGGGCGTGGCTTGATGTTCGAGGCGGCAGACGGCTGATTTCAGACCCCTGAACCTCCCAGGCCCCATTCCCGGAACTCACCCATCATCCTGAGGCGCCCGGCGAAGCCGGGCCTCGAAGGAGGGTTCAGGGAACACGCCTCACATGGAATGCGGGGGCATCGCCGGACTGCGTCTGCGAATTGCAGTGACCGCTGGATCCTCCTTCGAGGCTTCGCTGACGCGAAGCACCTCAGGATGATGGCGGAGCGGACCGTCTCGAAGGTCGGACGCAGGACTGTTCGGCTCGATGCCCGGTCTGTCAGACCCTCACCCCAACCCTCTCCCGCGAGCGGGAGAGGGGGCGCATCTGCGCTTGTCGCGGACTGAGCGTTCCTATGAACAACGCCGGCCAAAGCCCTCGCCCGCTTGCGGGAGAGGGTTGGGTGAGGGGCTTGCTTGGTGCCTGGCGCCGCCGCCTAGCGCCGCACGGCCGACGCCGGGGACAAAACCCTACAGCTTCTCGACCGAGGTGAAGCGGAACAGGAAGCTCGGCTCCATCATCGATTGCGGCAGCGACAGCCGGCTCGAGCGGTAGCAATCCGGCTCGTCGGTGAAGAACGTGCCGGCGAAGCGGATGGCTTCGCCCGTCTGCAGCTTGCCGAAGGTCTGGGCCAGCGGCGTGCCGGCGGGCACCAGCGTGTTGTCGTCGATATCGGACATGGCGTTGTTCCATGTCTTGACCAGCGTGCCGTCCGGCAGCGCGACGGTCACGGTAAGCCGCCCGCCCGAATCCTTCTCCGCCGCCTGGATCTGTCCGACCCAGCCCTTGATCTCGGGCTTGGGCACGGCCTTGCAGATGGCGGCGGCGCGCTTCGGCTGGATCGCCTCGCGCTGGACGTCGTCGGCCGTGTCGAATTCGGCCTTGGTCGACTTGATCACTGCGGCGAAGGCCGTCTGGTCCTTCGGCTGCTGCGCGGCGATGGCCAGCGTGGCGATGCCGTCGTCAGCGGGCGCGGCGGCGGCCGGCGAGGGGACCGGCGTCGGCGGGGTGGCCGGCAGCGGCTCAGGCTCGCTGCCGGCCTCGGCGGTGGTCGTCACAGGAACCGGATCGGGCAGGGGCGACGGCTCGAGCTGCGATTCGTCCTTGGCCGAAGGCGACGGCAGCGGCTCTTCTTCGTGCGCCGGCTCGACGACCCGGGCGGCGGGGGCTGCCGGCAGGGCCGCCTCCGGCGTTGATTCGGGGCTGGCGGGAGCCGGCTCCGGCTCGTGGCCGGTGACGCTGCTCTCGATCGAGGCGAGGCTCGGGACGGTCAGCGGCAGTCTCGGATGCAGGATCACGCCGGCGATGCCGGCCGCGAGCAGGACGGTGCCGATCGCGATGCCGGCGAAGTTCGTCTTGCTCAAACCGTTGAGAAGCAAGGGAACCAGCCCGCCCAGCAGGGCCAGCAGACCGACGATGAACACTGTGATCCAGAGCATGCTGATCCCTACGCGCCTTCGGGCATTGGTCGGATGTCACGGCCGGCGTCCGGCGCGAACGGGGCGTCGACGGTGACATCCGGCAGCTTATCCCATCAAGTCTGGGCGAGCCTAAGGCAGGTTGTGCCGTCATAGGAAGCGGCGGCTGTGGATTCCTCCCGCGCCGCTCCGGTGCGACGGATCGGCAAGGTCACGGCACCGCCGCATTTGATGTACCATCTCTCGCGAAGGAATCTCGGCAGAAAGGTTGGCTCGATGCGGTTTGGAATGGCGATTGCGATCGGATTGGCGGGCGTATTCCTCGGCGGGGCGGCACAGGCTGCCGAGCGCGCGGTGCCACAATCCGAGGCGGCGCTGCGCTATTCCTTCTCGCCGATCGTCAAGCGCGTCTCGCCCGCCGTCGTCAACGTCTACGCCTCGCGCGTCGTGCAGCAGCGCGTCTCGCCCTTCATGGACGATCCGTTCTTCCGGCGCTTCTTCGGCGGCGACATGAACGACGCGCCGCGCAAGCGCGTGCAGCAGTCGCTCGGCTCTGGCGTCATCGTGGATGCGTCCGGCGTCGTCGTGACCAATTATCACGTCATCGCCAATGCCGACGAGGTGAAGGTCGCGCTGTCCGACAAGCGGGAATACGAGGCCGACGTACTGCTTAAGGACGAGCGCATGGACCTCGCCGTCCTTCGTCTGAAGGGGGCGGACGGCACGTTCCCGGTCGTGAACTATGCCGATTCGGATGCGCTCCAGGTCGGCGACCTGGTGCTGGCGATCGGCGATCCCTTCGGCGTCGGCCAGACGGTGACGAGCGGCATCGTCTCGGCGCTGGCGCGCACGCAGATCGGCGCCTCCGACTACCAGTTCTTCGTCCAGACCGACGCGGCCATCAATCCCGGCAATTCCGGCGGCGCGCTCGTCGACATGGACGGCAATCTCGTCGGCATCAACACGGCGATCTATTCGCGCTCGGGCGGCTCGATCGGCATCGGCTTCGCCATCCCGTCCAACATGGTCCGCGTCGTGGCGCAGTCGGCGCTGAAGGACGGCCGGCTGCGGCTCGCCTGGGTTGGCGCCGGCTTCCAGCAGGTGACGCCGGAGATCGCCGAGGGGCTCGGGATCGGCCGGCCGCGCGGCGCGCTCGTCACCGATGTCGAGGAAGGCAGCCCGGCCGAGAAGGCGGGCCTGAAGTCCGGCGATCTCGTCGACAGCGTCGACGGCATCGAGGTGGATGATCCGAACGGCTTCAACTACCGCGTTGCCACCAAGGGCGTCGGCGGTACGGTGAAGCTCGACTATATTCGCGGCGGCAAGCCGCACTCGACCGAGCTCGCCCTCGTGGCGGCGCCCGAGACGACGCCGCGCGACGAGCGGGCGATCACGGGCGAATCGCCCTTCGCGGGTGCCACGGTCGTCAATCTCTCGCCGGCGGTGATCGAGGAGCAGGCCTATCAGGGCAAGCGCCGGAACGGCGTGCTGATCCAGTCGGTCGAGAAGGACTCCGCCGCTTCCGGCGTCGGCTTCCGCCCCGGCGACGTCGTCGTCGAGGTCAATGGCGCCAAGGTCGAGACGACCAAGGGCCTCGCCGAGATCGCCTCGCAGGGCGCCTCGCGCTATCGTCTGGTCATCGAGCGCGGCGGTCGCCTGATCCGCTCTCAAGTTGGCCGATGAGTCGGGCGCTGAAACCAATCGGATCGTGCATATGAGTAATCTGTTCGAGGCGGCTGGAATGGAGAGGGCCGCGCCGCGGCCCTTGGCGGACCGGCTGCGCCCCGAACGGCTGGCCGAGGTCGTCGGGCAGGACCATCTGGTCGGTCCCGACGGCGCGTTGTCGCGCATGCTGAATTCCGGCTCGCTCGGCTCGATGGTCTTTTGGGGCCCGCCCGGCACCGGCAAGACGACGGTGGCGCGGCTGCTCGCCAACGAGACGGATCTGCATTTCGAGCAGATCTCGGCGATCTTCTCTGGCGTCGCCGACCTGAAGAAGGTGTTCGAGCAGGCGCGCGCGCGGCGGCAAATCGGCAAGGGCACGCTGCTCTTCGTCGACGAAATCCATCGGTTCAACCGCGCCCAGCAGGACAGCTTCCTGCCGGTGATGGAGGACGGCACCGTCACGCTCGTCGGTGCGACGACGGAAAATCCGTCTTTCGAGCTCAACGCCGCTCTGCTGTCGCGGGCGCGCGTGCTGGTGTTTCATTCCCACGGTCCGGAATCGATCGGCAAGCTGCTCGACCGCGCCGAGGCCGTCGAGGGCAAGCCCTTGCCGCTCGACGAGGAGGCGCGCGAGACGCTGATCCGCATGGCCGACGGCGACGGCCGCGCCTCGCTGACCCTCTCGGAAGAGGTCTGGCGGGCGGCGAAGCCCGGCGAGATCTTCGATTCCAAGGGCCTGCAGGAGATCGTCCAGCGCCGGGCGCCGATCTACGACAAGGGCCAGGACGGCCACTACAATCTGATCTCGGCCCTGCACAAGTCGATCCGCGGCTCCGATCCGGATGCGGCGCTCTACTATCTCGCCCGCATGTTCGACGCCGGCGAGGATCCGCTCTATCTCGGCCGCCGGCTGGTGCGGATGGCGGTCGAGGATATCGGCCTCGCCGATCCGCAGGCGCTCGTCGTCGCCAACGCGGCCAAGGACGCCTACGACTATCTCGGCAGCCCGGAAGGCGAGCTCGCCTTCGCGCAGGCCGCAGTCTATCTCGCCACGGCGCCGAAATCGAACGCCGTCTACACGGCCTTCAAGGCGGCGATGCAGACGGCGAAGCACGGCGGCTCGCTGCTGCCGCCGAAGCGCATCCTGAACGCGCCGACCAAGCTGATGAAGGACGAGGGCTACAACGCCGGCTATCGCTACGACCACGACGAGCCGGACGCCTTCTCGGGCCAGGACTATTTCCCCGACGCGCTCGGCCGCCAGAGCTTCTACCAGCCGGTCGAACGCGGCTTCGAGCGCGAGATCCGCAAGCGCATGGACTATTGGTCCAAGCTGCGGAAGGAGCGGGGGGAGTAGGCGCCCGCGTCCCGGGATCGGGGCCGGTTGCCGGCCCGTCCGGCATCGGGCAGCATGCGCTTCCGCAACGGAGCGTCCCGCCTTGATCCTCATCGGCCAGTATGATTCGCCCTTCGTCCGCCGCGTCGCGATCGCGCTGCGATTCTACGATCTGCCGTTCGAGCATTGGCCGTGGTCCACCTTCGGCGATGCCGAAAAGCTGGGCGCTTACAATCCGCTCAGGCGGGTGCCGACACTGGTGCTCGAGGATGGCGAGGTGCTGATCGAAAGCGCCGCGATCCTCGACTATCTCGACGAGCTGGCCGGACCCGACCGCGCCATGCTGGCGCCGTTCGGGCCGGAGCGGCGGCATGCGCTGAAGACGATCGCGCTCGCCATGGGGCTCGGCGACAAGGCGGTCAGCCTCCTCTACGAGAAGATCCTGCGCAAGGACCGCTCCGAACTCTGGGTCGAGCGCTGCCGGACGCAGATCGGCGCGACGCTCGACGCGCTGGAGCAGGACCGGGCGGCGCGTTCGACGCCGTGGTGGTACGGCGACCGCATCGGCCATGCCGACATCGCCGTCGCCTCCGTGCTGCGCTTCGTCCGCGAGGCGCATCCCGACGCATTCCAGGCGGAGACCTGGCCGCGCCTCGCGGCGCTGGCGGCGGAGTGCGAGGGGCTCGCCGTGTTTCAGGAGATCGCCCAGCCCCTGATCCCGCCGAAGGGCTGATCGCCTCAGGCGAGACGCTCGGCGGCGATGGCGAGGCAGGCCTCGAAGGCCGTGAGATCCGTGTAGAGCGCATCCGGCGCGGCATTCCCGACGATGACGGTGCCGCCGCGCCGCTCGATGCCGCCATGCAGCATCAGATTGTCGATCATGTCGAAATCCTCGACGGACAATCCGTCGGGACCGCGCTGATGGCCGTCATCGCCGCGCGCGACCGCGCCGTGATAATGCGCCACGACGCGGCGATAGTGGTTTTCGGCGACGTTGGTGTAGGCGAAGACGGCCTTGCCGAGCGCGCACATGAAGCCGAGTTCGAAGGTCGTGCCGGTATCGGCTGCGATGCCGCGAAACGGCGTCAAATTGGCGATGATGGCGTCCGCCTCCAGCATCATCCGCTCATCGACGGCGCTGATGGCATGGCCGAATCCCTTCTTGGTGTCGGCCGGAGGGATTTCGAGATCGCCGGGCGACAACGGGATAAGCCCGGCCGCGCGGGCGAGCTCCGCCTTGCGCGCCAGCATTTCGCGCGCATTCGGCAGGAACACTTCGGGACCGGCGAGATAGACCTTGCTTGGCACTGGATGGAACCCCCTCGATGAGGCGCCGAGCCTTCCACAGGACCCTGGCCGTGTCACTAGAGCGAGCCGGTATGCACTTCGCTTGAAAACGCTCTATCCCCGCCCGCGCCGGGCGGAAGGATCGACCCGGTGGCGGGAGTGGGCTATCCAAGGAGCACGCTGGCGGTTGCGCCGGCCCGAATTGCGCGAAGAGAATTTCGAGGAGCCGTCCGATGAAGACCCGTGCCGCCGTCGCCTGGGAAGCCAACAAGCCGCTCACGATCGAGACGATCGATCTGGAAGGTCCAAAGGCCGGCGAAGTGCTGGTCGAGATCATGGCGACGGGCGTCTGCCATACCGACGCCTACACGCTGTCCGGCCTCGATTCGGAGGGCAAGTTCCCGGCGATCCTCGGCCATGAAGGCGCGGGCATCGTCCGCGAGGTCGGCGCCGGCGTCACCTCGGTGCGTCCCGGCGACCACGTTATCCCGCTCTACACGCCCGAATGCCGCCAGTGCAAAACCTGCCTGTCGCAGCGCTCCAACCTCTGCACGGCGATCCGCTCGACGCAGGGGCAGGGCCTGATGCCGGACAAGACCTCGCGCTTCCGCTGCGACAGCGAGACCGTGTTCCACTACATGGGCACGTCGACCTTCTCGAACTTCACCGTGCTGCCCGAGATCGCCGTCGCCAAGGTTCGCGAGGACGCGCCCTTCGACAAGATCTGCTACATCGGCTGCGGCGTGACGACCGGCATCGGCGCCGTCATCCACACCGGCAAGGTCTGGCCGGGCGCGAATGTCGTGGTGTTCGGCCTCGGCGGCATCGGATTGAACGTGATCCAGGGCGCCCGCATGGTCGGCGCCGACAAGATCATCGGCGTCGATCTGAACCCGGCCAAGGTCGAGATGGCCAAGAAGTTCGGCATGACGCATTTCGTCAATCCGGACGAGGTCGGCCGCGACAAGGTCGTCGAGGCGATCGTCGACCTGACCGGCGGCGGCGCGGATTTCTCGTTCGAGTGCATCGGCAACGTCCACACCATGCGTCAGGCGCTGGAGTGCTGCCATCGCGGCTGGGGCGAGTCGATCATCATCGGCGTGGCGCCCTCGGGCACCGAGATCTCGACCCGTCCGTTCCAGCTCGTTACCGGCCGCGTCTGGAAGGGCTCGGCGTTTGGTGGCGCGCGGGGCCGCACCGACGTTCCGAAGATCGTCGACTGGTACATGGACGGCAAGATCAACATCGACGACCTGATCACCCACACCATGCCGCTCGCCGAGATCAACACCGCCTTCGATCTCATGCACGAAGGCAAGTCGATCCGCAGCGTCGTCACGTTCTGACCGAAGCATCGGGCAGGGGGCTTCGGCAGCCTGCCCGAACCATTCCTTCGCCGTTGCCCGGAGGAGCCGTGCCCCTTCGCCTGACATCCGTCTCGGCCGAACTCTATCGTTCGATCCGGCGCATCCAGGTGCCGGTCGAGCGGCTGACCGTGCTCGTCGGCAAGAACGGCGTCGGCAAGACCAATCTCTATCGCTCGCTCGAGCTCCTGGCGGCCGCCGCGCGCGGCACGATCACGCGCGAAATCGCGGAGGAGGGCGGCTTCGAATCCGTCCTCTGGGCGGGTCCCCGCGCCAAGGGGCCGGTGCGGCTGAAGCTGGGCGCCGAGTTCGGCGAGTATTTCTATTCGATCGAGATCGGCCTGCCGGCGCCGATCGACGAGGCGGCGCTGACCAAGACCGAACCGATGGTCAAGGCCGAGGAACTCGTCCATCGCAGCCACGGCAAGGCCGTGACGCTGATGAAGCGGCAGGGCCCGAGCGCCTGGCTGCGCGACGAAAGCGGACGGCGCCAGTCCTATGAGGAGGCGCTGGTCCCTTCCGAGACGGCGCTTTCCGGTTTTCGCGACCAGGGCCGCTTCACCGAGCTCGACCTCGTCCGCCGGGCGCTGCAGGACTGGCGCTTCTATCACGACTTCCGCACCGACAAGGCTTCGCCGATCCGCCAGCCGGCGTTGGCCATCACCACGCCGACGCTCGCCTCGGACGGCTACGATCTCGCGGCGGCGCTTGCGACGGTCTTCGAGATCCGGGGCGAGGCGCCGGATATCGAGGCTGCGATCGCCGATGCCTTTCCCGGCACCGCGCTCGTCACCGAATTCGGCAAGGGCACGGTCTCGATCGGCCTCCAGTTCCCGGACCTGCCGCGCCCGCTCGGCGCGCACGAGCTTTCAGATGGGACGCTGCATTTTCTCTGCCTGGTCGCGGCGCTCTCGGCCTATCGCCTGCCGGGGTTCATCGCGCTCAACGAGCCCGAGACCAGCTTGCATCCGGACCTGATCCCGCCGCTGGCGCGGCTGATCGCCCGCGCCGCCGAGCGGACGCAGGTCTGGGTCGTCACCCATTCGGAAGCCCTCGCCACGGCGCTCGGCGAGGAGGCCGGCGTCGCGCCGCGCGTCGTCGTCAAGCAGGATGGCGCCACATGGATCGAGGGGCTGAAGCTCTTCGGGGAATTCGCGGATCAGGAGTAGAGCATGCGCGTCGCCGTCTTCAGCACCAAGCCGTACGACCGGCAGTATCTTTCCGAGACCAATGCCGCCTTCGGGCATGAGCTGGTCTATTTCGAGCCGAAGCTCGATCTCACCACCGCGCCCTTGGCGGACGGGTTTCCGGCGGTCTGCGTCTTCGTCAACGACAAGCTCGATCGCGATCTCCTGGCGCATCTCGCCGCCGCCGGAACGCGCCTCGTGGCGCTCCGCTGCGCCGGCTTCAACAATGTCGACCTCGTCGCCGCCGGCGAGCTCGGCATCGACGTGGTGCGCGTGCCGGCCTATTCGCCGCACGCAGTTGCCGAGTTCACCGTTGCCCTGCTTCTGGCGCTCGATCGCCGCATTCCGCGCGCCTGGGCACGAGTGCGCGACAACAATTTCTCGCTCGACGGGCTGATCGGCAGCGACCTCTTCGGCAAGACGGTCGGCGTCGTCGGCACCGGGCGGATCGGCGGCCTCGTTGCGCGCTGCCTGAAGCTCGGCTTCGGCTGCCGCGTGCTCGCCTTCGACCAGTGGCACGATCCGGCGCTGGTCGAGATCGGCATCGAATATAGGCCGCTCGCCGAGGTGCTGGTCGAGGCCGACATCCTCACGCTCCATTGCCCGCTGACGCCCGAGACGCATCACCTCGTCAACGCGGCGACAATCGAGAAGGCGCGTCCCGGCTTCATGCTGGTCAACACCAGTCGCGGCGCGCTGATTGACGCCGAGGCGCTGGTCGAGGGGCTGAAGAGCGGCAAGGTTGGCGGCGTCGCGCTCGATGTCTACGAGCAGGAGGCGGATTTGTTCTTCGAGGATCTCTCGAACGAGATCATCCAGGACGACGTCTTCCAGCGCCTTTTGACCTTCCCCAATGTGCTGGTGACCGGCCACCAGGCCTTCCTGACCGCCGACGCCCTCAGGGCGATCAGCGAGACGACGCTGCACAATATTGCCGCAGCCGAGAAGGGGGAAGTTCTTGAAAACATTGTCGTTGCCGAAAGCGTAAGCGCCGCGCCGCGTGATAATCCGCAAGGCGGAAAATAAACCATGGAAGGCGGCGACCCGATGTCGTGTAGGATCGCCGCCCATGACTTACAAAAACGATGTTCATCTATCCGACCGCGCCTCGCACGCGCGGGGCTGGCCGAAGATTCTGGGCCGGTTTCGCGAGCCGAACGAGACGCGAAGCGTCATGGAGATCCTGATCACCGTGCTGCCGCTCGCAGCCCTCTGGGCGGCGATGTGGGCGCTGGTGCAGTACGGATACTGGTGGCTGGCGCTGGCGCTCGCCATTCCGGCCGGCGGGTTTCTCGTCCGCCTCTTCATGATCCAGCATGATTGCAGCCACGGCGCCTTCTTCCGCCGGCGTGACGTCAACGACTGGGTCGGCCGCGTCATCGGCGTGGCGACGCTGACGCCGCACGACTATTGGCGCCGAACCCACGCGATCCACCATGCCACCCATGGCAATCTGGAACTCCGCGGCATCGGCGACATCACGACGCTGACGGTCGAGGAGTATCGCGCGCGCGGTTTCTGGGGGCGCCTCGGCTATCGCGTCTACCGCAACCCGGTCGTTCTGTTCGTCATCGGGCCCGCCTATCTCTTCCTGCTGCAGCACCGCCTGCCGGTTGGCCTGATGCGCGACGGCTGGGGGCCCTGGCTGAGCACCATGGGCACCAATCTCGGCATCGCCCTCTTGGTCGGCGTCCTGATGTGGCTGGTCGGCGTCGGTCCCTTCCTGTTGATTCACGTGCCGATCGCCGTCATCGCCGCCTCGATCGGCGTCTGGCTGTTCTACGTCCAGCATCAGTTCGAGGAGACCTTCTGGGCCCGCCCGCCGGACTGGACGCATCAGGAAGCGGCGCTGCATGGCAGCTCCTATTACGATCTTCCCGGCGTCCTGCGCTGGATGACCGCCAATATCGGCGTGCACCACGTGCATCATCTCTGCAGCCGCATTCCCTATTACCGCCTGCCGGAAGTCCTCCGGCATCATCCGGAACTGACGCAGGTGGGCCGCATCACGATTGGTGAGAGCCTGCGCTCCGTTCCGCTGGTATTATGGGATGAAGGCCGCCAGCAACTCGTGTCGTTCAAGGCGATGCGGCGCTGGCAGGCGGCGACCTTGCCGCTCGCGGCCGAGACCGCCTGATCGGGCTGGTCTGGACGCAGACGGCTTCTGCCGGGCGCCGAGGATCTGGCGTGACCTCCTGAGGAGAATGTCCATGGCCAAAGGTCAGATGCGCAGCAACAAGGAGGCGAAGAAGCCCAAGAAGGTGAAGGAAGCGCCCGCGCCGGCCACCACCTTCACCACCCAGGTGAGCAAGGCGACGCTCGGCGCGCCTGGCAAGGGCAAGAAGGGCTAGCCGCGGCTCCCGTCGCTTCTGTCAGGTTCGGGCTGCTCTTTCCTTCGGGCCGCCCGCCGTTCCGCCATGCCGCCTCGGTCCCTGATTTTCCCGGCTGAGGCGGCCGGCTTGCCCGAAGCTCTCAATTGCATTCCGGCTGTTGCCGGCATAATTTCTCTCTCGGGAATGGAGTCTCCCGAGGTCCTTCGGATCTGAACCGCCGTGATCGGCTGATGACCCCTGCCAACGTGCCTTTTCGGGCGCACGGCAGGAGTCCGTCCAGCCTCTTGTCGCGGCCATGTTCTCGCTGGACCTCGGTTGCATGGGCGACAGGCCCAGAGGAGAATCCATGTTTCCATCCCTTCTCGTTTTTGTCGGTGCGGGCCTTGGCGGTTTGCTGCGCCATGGCATCAACCTCACATCCTCCCGCCTGTTCGGCACGTCCTTCCCGTGGGGGACGCTGATCATCAACGTGACAGGCTCGCTCGTCATGGGGCTCGTCGCCGGCTATTTCGCCTTTCGCGACGGGATGAACTGGTCGCAGCACGCGCGGCTGTTCCTCACGACCGGCGTGCTCGGCGGCTACACGACCTTCTCTACCTTTTCGCTCGACGTCGCGCTTCTCATTGAGCGCGGCGAGACCGGCAACGCCGCGATCTACGCGCTGACGTCGCTCATCGTGTCGGTTCTCGCGCTCTTTGCAGGGCTCTGGCTCGTCAGGACGCTCGCCTGATGATATGAGGCGCCTTCAAGAGAAGGACTTTTCCATGGCGAGCATCGTCAACATAACCGTAGGTGCCGACGAAGCCGGCATGCGCCTGGACCGCTGGTTCAAGGATCACTATCCGGGCCTGTCGTTCGGCCATCTGCAGAAGCTGCTGCGCTCGGGCCAGGTGCGGGTCGACGGCGGCCGCGCCAAGACCAACGACCGCGTCAATCCCGGCCAGGTGGTGCGCATTCCGCCGCTCGGCGTCGATTCCGCCGGCGGCAGCCCGCATGTCGCTCGTCCGCTCGGCGCGCGCGGCAGCGCCGCCGACGCGCTGATGGCGATGTGCCTGTACGAGGACGACCACGTCTACGTCTTCAACAAGCCGCAGGGCCTCGCCGTGCAGGGCGGCTCCGGCCTGACGACGCATGTCGACGGCATGCTGGAAGCGCTGCGCGACACCAAGGACCAGAAGCCCCGCCTCGTGCACCGCCTCGATCGCGAGACGACCGGCGTGCTGGTGGTCGCGAAGACGCGCCTCGCCGCCTCGAAGCTCTCGGCGAGCTTCCGCGCCCGTACGACCAAGAAGATCTACTGGGCGCTGGTGAAGGGCGTGCCGCGCCCGCCGCAGGGCCGCGTCTCGACCTGGCTCGCCCGTGACGGCGGTCCCTCGGGCGACAAGATGAAGATCGCCCGCCATGGCGAGGACGACGCCAGCCATGCCGTCTCGCTCTATTCGGTGGTCGACATCGCGGGGCAGGGGCTCGCCTGGCTGACCATGCGCCCTGTCACCGGCCGCACGCACCAGCTGCGCGCCCATGCCGCCCATATCGGCCATCCCATCATCGGCGACCCGAAATATTTCGAGGCCGACATCAACTGGGATTTCCCCGGCGGCATCCAGAACAAGCTGCATCTGCACGCGCGGCGGATCATCATCCCGCATCCCTCCGGCACCGGCACGCTCGACGTCACCGCGCCGCTGCCGCCGCATATGGTGCAGAGCTGGAACCTGCTCGGCTTCGACAAGGATCTCGGCGATACGGGCGACGACGATGAGTGAGACCGGCAAGGACGCGGACAAGGAACCCGCCGGCAGGCTCGCGGACCTTGGCGCCGACGCCGGCGACGAGGCGGCCGACGCGCCGCGCAAGATCCCCGAGAAGCTCGACGCGCCGGTCCTGCCGAAGCGTTTTTACGCGGCGGCGGATTATGCGCCGGCCGAGGAGGGCGGCTTCGTCATCCGCCTCGACGGCCGCGCCGTGCGCACGCCGGGCAAGGCGCGCCTCGTCGTTCCGGACGAGGCGATTGCGGCGGCGATCGTGGCCGAATGGGCGGCGCAGGGCGAGTTCATCAAGCCCTCCACCATGCCGCTGACGCGCCTCGTCAACTCCGCCGTCGACGGCGTCGCCAACACGCTGACCGAGACCCGCGCCGAGGTGCTGCGCTATGCCGGCTCGGACCTGCTCTGCTATCGCGCCGACAGCCCGGAACGGCTGGTGGCGCTGCAGGACGAGCGCTGGTCGCCGCTGATCGCCTGGATGCAGGAGCGCTTTCACGCCCGCTTCGTGCTGGCCGAGGGCATCGTCCATGTCGAGCAGTTTCCCGAGACGATCGAGGCGGTCGATGTCGCCATCGGCGATCTCGACGCGCTGCGCCTCGCCGCTCTCAACACGGTGACGACGCTGACCGGCTCGGCCATACTGGCGCTCGCCGTGCTGCATGGGCGTCTCTCGGCTGAAGAGGCCTGGTCGCTGGCCCATATCGACGAGGACTATCAGATCTCGCTCTGGGGCGAGGACGAGGAAGCGAGCGCGCGGCGGGAAGCCCGCTGGCGCGAGATGCAGGCCGCGGCGCAGGTATTGGCCGCTCGGGCATAGGAGACATCCTTGAAGCACGTGCTGGCTGAACTCGAGAAGCGGCGGGCCGAGGCCCGTCTCGGCGGTGGCGAGAAGCGGATCGCGGCCCAGCACGCCAAGGCGAAGCTGACGGCGCGCGAGCGCCTCGAGGTGCTGCTCGACGAAGGCTCGTTCGAGGAGTTCGACATGTATGTCGAGCACCGCGGCACGGATTTCGGCATGGAGAAGACGAAGATCCCCGGTGACGGCGTCGTCACCGGCTGGGGCACGATCAACGGCCGCACCGTCTTCGTCTTCGCCAAGGATTTCACCGTCTTCGGCGGCTCGCTCTCGGAAGCGCATGCCGGCAAGATCATGAAGATCCAGGACATGGCGCTGAAGAACCGGGCGCCGATCATCGGCCTGTTCGATGCCGGCGGCGCGCGCATCCAGGAAGGTGTCGCGGCGCTCGGCGGCTATGGCGAAGTGTTCCAGCGCAACGTGCTGGCTTCCGGCGTCATCCCGCAGATCTCCGTCATCATGGGCCCCTGCGCCGGTGGCGACGTCTATTCGCCCGCCATGACCGACTTCATCTTCATGGTGCGCGATTCCAGCTACATGTTCGTCACCGGCCCGGATGTCGTGAAGACGGTGACGAATGAGAGCGTCACGGCCGAGGAACTCGGCGGCGCCTCCATCCACACCACGCGCTCGTCGATCGCCGACGGCGCTTATGACAACGACGTCGAGACGCTGCTCGAGATGCGTCGGCTGGTCGACCTGCTGCCGCTGCACAATCGCGGCGAGATCCCGGAAATCGACAGCTATGACCCGGCCGACCGGATCGAGATGTCGCTCGACACGCTGGTCCCGGACAATCCGAACAAGTCGTACGACATCAAGGAACTGATCCTGAAGACGGTCGACGAGGGCGACTTCTTCGAGATCCAGGCGGCGTTTGCGAAAAACATCGTCGTCGGTTTCGGCCGCGTCGAGGGCCGGACCGTCGGCTTCGTCGCCAACCAGCCGATGGTACTTGCCGGCGTGCTCGACAGCGACGCCTCGCGCAAGGCGGCGCGCTTCGTCCGCTTCTGCGACGCCTTTTCCATTCCGATCGTCACCTTTGTCGACGTGCCGGGCTTCCTGCCGGGCACGGCGCAGGAATATGGCGGGCTGATCAAGCACGGCGCCAAGCTGCTCTTCGCCTATGGCGAGGCGACGGTGCCGAAGATCACCGTGATCACGCGAAAGGCCTATGGCGGCGCCTATGACGTCATGGCGTCGAAGCATCTGCGCGGCGACCTGAACTATGCCTGGCCCTCGGCGCAGATCGCCGTGATGGGCGCCAAGGGCGCCGTCGAGATCATCTTCCGCGCCCAGAACGGCGACGCGGAAGGGCTGGCGGCGCGGACCAAGGAATATGAGGACCGGTTCCTGTCCCCCTTCGTCGCCGCCGAGCGCGGCTATGTCGACGAGGTGATCATGCCGCACTCGACCCGCCGCCGCATCGCGAGGGGCCTCCGCCTCCTGCGCAACAAGGCGCTGGAGAACCCCTGGAAGAAGCACGACAACATTCCGCTGTAGGGGACGCCGGCCTCGTCGCGATCAGAGCAGCAGCAGGCAGGGAATGCCTCTTTCGCGGGCGATGGCGGCGAGCTTTCGGTCGGCGGTCAGCAAGGACGTCCGGGACTGGCTGGCGAGCGCAAGATAGACGCAGTCATAGACCGGATGGTTCGCAGAGACGGCAAGGCGCAGCGCGTCTTCAAGGCTGTCTTCGTCACGGGTGATCGTGATCAGTCGACGGACGTCAGACAGTCCTGCGAGGGCATCGTCCAGCGTCAGAACTTGCTTTCGCACCTGCTGCCACAAGGCGTTCGCGATCTCGGTCAGAAGGATCGCCGGCGCGATCGGAGCATCGTCCAGCCGGATCCGCTCACGCGCTTCCTTTGACCAAGGCAAGTCGACGATGAGCGCGACGGCAACATTGGCGTCAATAACGGCCATGATTGCTGTCGCGATCCTGGCGGATCAGCGCCACGGGATCGGGCACCGGCTTGCCTTCTGTCCGAGAGCGAATGGCGTCCAGCCTAGCCAGTGCTTCGGCCTTGCGGTCGGAAGAGACATAGGTCTGGATCAGATCGCGCAGCGCCTGCTCAGGGGTCTTGCCTTCCGACTCGGCGCGAGCCTTGAAACGCTCGACCGTCGCGTCATCGATGTCGCTTGCCAGCACCTTGGTCATGGAGTGTCTCCTAACATCCAGATGCTAGCACAACGACGTGAATTGCGGGGCTGCCCCCTAAAACAGCCTTTCGTCCGTTTTCCGGATGTCCGACGCATCCAGCGCGTCCAGCAGCGTCGCGACGGTCTTGCCGCCGATCGTCAGCTCCGGCGCGATTTCGGCCAGCGGCACCAGCACGAAGGCGCGTTCGGCCATGCGCGGGTGCGGGACGATCAGGCCGTCCTCGTCGATGGCTTCGTCGCCATAGAGCAGGAGGTCGATGTCGAGCGTGCGCGGTCCCCAGCGGACGGCGCGCTCGCGGCCATGGTCGCGCTCGATGGCGAGGCCGAGTTCCAGCAGGGCGCGCGGCGACAGGCTGGTCTCGACGCCGATGCAGGCGTTGAGATAGGGGCCCTGCGGCACCGGCCCCCAGGGCGGCGTCTCGTAGAGCGAGGAGATGCGCGTCACGCGCACGCTGGGCGCGGTATCGAGCGCGGCGATGGCGTCGCGGAGCAGTTCGGCGCGGTCGCCGAGATTGCTGCCCAGTCCGAGAAAGGCCTCAGTCACGCGTCCGCTCCCGCTCGATCTCGACGGCGATGACGCCGGTCGAGAGAGGCACGGGAGCCTCCGGCTTGGTGATGCGGATCGTCAGTTTTTCGATCGGCGGATAGGTCGCGAAGATCTCGGTCGCCATGGCTTCGGCCAGCGCCTCGATCAGCTTGAAGCGGCGCGTCTTGCCGATCTTTTCAATGAGCTGGGCCAGTTCGCCATAGTGGACGGTCTTCGTCAGGTCGTCGTTGCGGGCGCCCTCCGCGAGGTCGAGCTCGCAGGTCAAGTCGACGCGGAAGCGCTGGCCGAGCACGGCCTCCTCCGGAAACACGCCGTGATAGCCATAGAAGCGGAGGTCGTTGATGAAGATGCGGTCGGTCATGGGAGTTCGCGGCTCGAGAGAATGGCGTCGGTGACGGAAAGCGCGTCGCGATGGGCGGCGACGTCGTGCACGCGGAAGGTCGATACGCCCTTCGCGGCGGCGAGCACATTGGTGGCGAGCGTGCCGGCGAGGCGCTCCTTGGGCTCGCGCCCGGTGATCTCGCCGATGAAGCGCTTGCGCGAGACGCCGAGGAGTACGGGAAAGCCCAGCGCGACGATCTCGTCGATGCGATCGAGGATCAAAAGGTTCTCCGCCATGCCCTTGCCGAAGCCGATCCCGGGATCGAGGACGATGCGGTGATCGGGAATGCCGGCGGCGCGGGCGAGGGCGATCGAGCGGTCGAAGAAGCGCTTCATCGCGTCGAGGATGGTCGCCGGCGAATAGGTCTCGCGCTCCCAGTGGCTGGCGATGACGGCGGCGCCATGCGCCCCCGCCACGCGGGCGATCTCCGGCTCGCGCTGCAGGCCCCAGACGTCGTTGACGATCTTTGCGCCGGCGGCGAGCGCCGCTTCCGCGACCGAGGCCTTGTAGGTATCGACCGAGATCAGCGCGGGAAAACGCGCGGCGATGGCGCGGATCGGCGGGATGACGCGGGCGAGCTCCGTCTCGGCGTCGACTTCCGCCGCGCCGGGGCGGGTCGATTCGCCGCCGATGTCGAGGATGTCGGCGCCCTCGGCGACCAGAAGCTCGGCATGCGCGATCGCCGCTTCCCCCTCCGCATGGTCGCCGCCGTCGGAAAAACTGTCCGGCGTGACGTTGAGGATACCCATGATCAGGCTGCGGCCGCTCGTCCGGCGGTCGAGGTGATCGATGTCGAGGGGAGCGGCTGGCGCCATCACGAGCTCGCGGCAAGGGGGACGGGTTTTAGGCGGCCATTGGAGCCGCGACGCTGTTACAGCACCCAAACACGTTGGCCTGTCAACGGATTGTCCGACGCGGTTCGACGCAGGCAGGGGATGGGACGTCAGTTCGTGTCGCTCCGGCGCGGCTTCTCCACGCGTCCTGATTGCCGCCTCAGGGCAGAGGGCTTAGAAATCCCTTTGTCCCGAATGGCACTTTCTGCCGAGGAGTCCCCATGTTCGACAAGATCCTGATCGCCAATCGCGGCGAGATCGCCTGCCGCATCATCAAGACGGCGCGGCGGATGGGGATCGGAACGGTCGCGGTCTTCTCGGATGCCGATCGCGATGCGCTGCATGTCGAGATGGCCGACGAGGCTGTGCATATCGGCCCGGCGCCGGCGGCGCAGTCCTATCTGCTGATCGACCGGATCATCGCCGCCGCCAAGGCGACGGGGGCCGACGCGATCCATCCGGGCTACGGCTTCCTGTCGGAACGCGCCGCCTTCGCCGAGGCGCTGGTGGCGAACGGCATCGTCTTCATCGGCCCGAACGCCAGGGCGATCGAGGCGATGGGCGACAAGATCGCCTCGAAGAAGGTCGCCGCGGCGGCCAATGTCTCGACCGTGCCCGGCCATCTCGGCATCATCGAGGACGAAGACGAAGCGGTCACGATCGCCCGCCAGATCGGCTATCCGGTGATGATCAAGGCCTCGGCCGGCGGTGGCGGCAAGGGCATGCGCATCGCCCATTCCGACGCCGAGGCGCGCGAGGGCTACCGCCTGTCGCGCTCCGAGGCGCGCTCTTCCTTCGGCGACGACCGGGTCTTCATCGAGAAGTTCATCGTCAATCCGCGCCATATCGAGATCCAGTTACTCGCCGACAAGCACGGCAACGCGATCTATCTCGGCGAGCGCGAATGCTCGATCCAGCGCCGCAACCAGAAGGTCATCGAGGAGGCGCCGTCGCCGCTGCTCGATCCGGCGACGCGCAGGGCCATGGGCGAGCAGGCGGTCGCGCTGGCGAAAGCCGTCGGCTATGATTCGGCCGGAACCGTCGAGTTCGTCGCCGGCCAGGACAAGAGCTTCTTCTTCCTGGAGATGAACACGCGCCTGCAGGTCGAGCATCCGGTGACGGAGCTCGTGACCGGCATCGACCTGGTCGAGCAGATGATCCGCGTCGCCGCCGGCGAGCGGCTCGCCATCGCGCAGAAGGATGTCCGGCTTGAGGGCTGGGCGATCGAGAGCCGCATCTATGCCGAGGATCCCTATCGCAACTTCCTGCCCTCGATCGGCCGGTTGACGCGCTACCGGCCGCCGGCCGAGGCGATCCAGGAAGGCATCACCATCCGCAACGACACCGGCGTCGTCGAGGGTTCCGAGATCTCGATGTTCTACGACCCGATGATCGCCAAGCTCTGCACCCACGCGCCGACGCGGGAAGAGGCGATCGAGGCGATGGGCGTGGCGCTCGACGATTTCGTCGTCGAGGGCATCCAGCACAACGTGCCGTTCCTGTCGGCGCTGATGGCGCATCCGCGCTGGCGCGAGGGAGAGCTCTCGACCGGCTTCATCGCGGAAGAGTTCCCGGAGGGATTCCAGGGCGTTACGCCAGATGCTTCAACGCTCGCGCGGCTGGCCGCCGTCGCGCTGACGATGGAAATGCTGCGCAAGGACCGGCTCGACCGGCTGAGCGGCCGGCTGGGGCCGCATACGGGCCATTGGCGCGAGCATTGGGTGGTGGCGATCGGCGGCACCATGGTCGAGCTGTCGAGCCCGGGCGGGCTGGTGCAGGTCCCGATCGAGGTCGAGGTTGTGCTGCCGGGTTCGAACGAGCCCGTCACCATCCTGTCGAACTGGCTGCCCGGCGATCCCGTCTGGCAGGGCGCCTTCGACGACGAGGTCTTCACCGTGCAGGTGCGGCCGGCGCCTTCCGGCACGCGGCTGCTCTATCGCGGCGTCGACGTCGTGGCGCGGGTGATGACGCCGCGCGTCGCGGCGCTGCACCGGCTTATGCCGGAGAAGAAGCCGGCCGACACGTCGAAGTTCCTGCTCTGCCCGATGCCGGGCCTCGTCGTCTCGGTGGCGGTCGAGGAGGGGCAGGAGGTCAAGGCGGGCGAGACGCTGGCGATCGTCGAGGCGATGAAGATGGAAAACGTGCTGCGCGCCGATCGCGACCTGACGGTCGAGCGCATCGCCGCCAAGCCCGGCGACAGCCTCGCCGTCGACGCGGTGATCATGGAATTCGCCTGAGCCCGGGGCGGGCGCTCAGTCGCTCTCGGCCGCCAGCAGGCTGTCTTCCTTGACGTTCATCTGGTTGCCGCGCCACTCGAAGCCGCTGCCGCTGACGGCGGCAATCCAGAGCGCAGGCAGCGAGGCGTCGCGCAGCACCCAGGCGAGCGGCGACCAGCGTGAGCAGTGCCAGCCGAGGCTCCTCGCCATCAGCGCCTCGGCGCCGTACCAGGCGAAGGCGAGGAGGGGCGGGATCCAGGCGGAAAGCGTGCCCTCGATCGCGAGCAGGACCGTCAGCCCCACCGGCAGCAGGCCGCCCAGCACCAGCTCCATGCCGAACAGGGCCGGGAAGGTGACGCGCCGGAGCCGCGCCCAGCGCAGCTGGCGGCGCCAGACCGCCTGCAGGGCGCGGGCGCCGAGCGGCTGCGCGAAGGGATGGCGCACCAGACGGACGCGCTGGTCGTTGGCGCGGATCGCCTTGGTGGCGGCGGCGTCCTCGGCCGGGTCGGCGGCGAGCGCGGCGATGCCGCCATGGCGATCGAGGTTCTCGCGCCGCCAGAGCATCGACTTGCCCTGCGCGAAGCCCTGGCCGACGGCGTCGGCGGCGAGCTGCCAGCGCGCCTGGTAGGTGTTCAGATAGGCGCATTCGAACTCGGCGCCGAGATTGTCGGGCTCGCTGCCGAGCGGCGGCGAGCAGACGAGACCGGTGGTCGCGTCCCAGCGCTCCAGCATGCGGTCGAGATAGTCCGGCGGCATCAGCACGTTGCTGTCCGCCATGACGATCCATTCATGCCGCGCCGCGATCCAGCCCTTGGCGAGATTGTTGAGCTTCGGGTTGATGCTGATCCGGTCGTCGCCGACGAGGAGCCGCGCCGGCACAGCCGGATAGCGCGCCATCAGATCGCGGATCACGGCATTGACGGGATCCGAGCGGCTGGCGACGCAGAACACCAGCTCGTAATCGGGATAATCGAGCCGGAAGCCGGAGCCGAGCGTCCGCTCGATCGCGTGTTCCTTGCCGCAGACGGGGCGCAGGATGGTGATCGGCGGCTGGCCATGCAGCGGCGATGTCTCGTCGGGACGGGCCCGGCAGCGCAGCGTGACGATGGCGATGCTGCCGAAATGGACGAGG
Source organism: Kaistia sp. SLG-1 (assembly GCF_059699055.1). NCBI lineage: Bacteria > Pseudomonadati > Pseudomonadota > Alphaproteobacteria > Hyphomicrobiales > Kaistiaceae > Kaistia > Kaistia sp. SLG-1. The sequence continues at coordinate 3,403,140 of NZ_AP048544.1, read as the reverse complement.
GCGGCGACGAGGCAGAAGGCCTGGGCGAGCAGGAGGGCGATGCTCATCGCGATGCCTGCGCTGGAGAAGGGGCTGAGGACCGCGGCAAGGCTTGTCGGCTCCTGGATCATCGGCACGGGCCCGATCGGAAATGCGAGCGGGACCGCGATGCGACACCGGCGCGAATCAGGCGCGCGCCTTCCTTTCCTCCTCGCGCAACCGCGTGACGTTCTGATGAAGGCGCGCTGGCGAAGGCGGCGGCTGGGCGCTTGACGCTGCGGGCTGGAACGCGCAAGCCGTGTGCGTCCCCCACGTTCAGTACGGACTGCATTGATCCATGACTGCTCCAAGCCTGACCGCACCAAGCCTGACGGCGCTCGTCGACCTCGACGGCACGCTAACCGATCCCTATCCCGGCATCAGCGCCTCGATCCTCTACGCACTGGAGCGACTCGGCCATCCGCCCGCCGACGAACTGGCGCTGCGCGCCGCCATCGGGCCGCCGCTGGAAGGCAGCTTCGCGACCATGCTTGGCGGCGATGCCGTCCTCGCCAAGCAGGCGCTCGGCCATTATCGCGAGCGCTTCGGCACGGTTGGCCTCTTCGAGAACGCCGTCTATGGCGGCATTCCGGAGGCGCTGGGCGCGCTGCGGGAATCGGGCGTGCGGATGTTTCTCGCCAGTTCCAAGCCGCGTGTCTTCTGCGAGAGGATCCTCGACCACTTCGAGCTGACGCCGTTCTTCACGACGGTGCATGGCTCGGAATTCGACGGCCGCCTCGGCGAGAAGGAGGAGCTGATCGCCCATATCCTCGCGGTCGAGGGGATCGATCCCGCGCATTGCGTCATGATCGGCGACCGTCGCTACGACATCGAGGGCGCGCGGGCGAATGCGATCAAGGTCGCGGCGGTCGGCTGGGGGTATGGAACGGCGGAGGAGTTCGAGACGTTTCCGCCGGACACGATCGTGCCCAGCGTCGCGGATCTGGCGCCGGCCGTGCTGAGGTTGCTGCGCGGAGAGGGCTGATGGTCGTCCGTACCGTCCATGCGAGGATTTCCGGCCGCGTCCAGGGCGTCGGCTACCGGGTCTGGGTCGCCGACGAGGCGGTGGCGCGCGGCCTTTCCGGCTGGGTCCGCAATCGCCGCGACGGCGCGGTCGAGGCCGTGTTTTCCGGCGAAGTCGCCGATGTGGCGGCCATGCTGGATGCCTGCGGCGACGGCCCGAGGATCGCCCGCGTCGATGCCGTGGTGGTCGAGGACCTCGCGACGGCGGAGACGGGTGCGTTCCGGGTTCTGCCGACGGCGTGAGAAGGGCGATCGGAGAGCCGAGACCTTGCTCCCGAACCACATTCCCAAAACTGGACCATCATCCTGAGGTGCCCGGCGAAGCCGGGCCTCGAAGGAGGGTCCAGGGAATGCCCGTGCGGTAGACCACGAGGCACATTCGCCGGACTTCGTCTAAACTGGAGAGCGTCCCGCTGGACCCTCCTTCGAGGCTTCGCTTACGCGAAGCACCTCAGGATGATGGCGGAGCCGGTTGATCGGCCTGCTAGCGCCGCTCCGTCACGCCGAACAGCATCTCGAACTCGCGCCGCAGCACGGCGTCGACTTCCGGCATCGTGACGATGCGGCCGAGATCGGCCAGGCTGGTGACGCCGTGGCCATGCACGCCGCAGGGCACGATGCCGTCGAAATGGTCGAGCGTCGGCTCGACGTTCAGCGAGATGCCGTGGAACGTCACCCAGCGCCGCACGCGGATGCCGATGGCGGCGATCTTGTCCTCGGTGCTCGGCCCCTTGTCGGGCCGCCGGACCCAGACGCCGACGCGGTCGTCGCGTCGCTCGCCGCGCACGTTGAAGCCGTCCAGCGTCTGGATGATCCATTGTTCCAGCGTCGCCACGAACAGGCGCAGATCCTGCCGCCGGCGGTTCAGGTCGAGCATGACATAGGCCACGCGCTGGCCGGGGCCGTGATAGGTGTATTGGCCGCCGCGACCGGTCTGGAACACGGGAAAGCGGTCGGGCGCGATCAAGTCTTCCTCGTGCGCGCTGGTGCCGGCCGTATAGAGCGGCGGATGCTCGACCAGCCAGATCCGCTCCGGCGCCGTTCCCGCCGCGATGGCCGCGACGCGCGATTCCATTTCGGCGACCGCGTCCGGATAATCGACGGGCGCCTCTTCGATCACCCATTCGACGGGCGGGCTGCCTTCCTTCGGCAGCAGCGAGGCATGGAGGTCATCGCGGAGGGTCATGGCGTTCTCTCGACCGGCGGCGGCCGGTCCTTCGTGGTGTCGGTTCTCATGTCGGTCGATCCGGTCCTAGCGCAAGGGTTCATAGCGCAAGGGGGACCGGACTTCACGTGCCGAGGCGGGCAGGGCGGATGCCGTCGCCTGTGGATGAATTCAAACAACGTTCGAAGCCGCTTGTTTCGTCGAAGGTCATTTGCTACATCCCACCTCGCGCCGGACAACACACCGGCTTGGGTTTCGCGGTCGTGGCGGAATTGGTAGACGCGCAGCGTTGAGGTCGCTGTGCCGAAAGGCGTGGAAGTTCGAGTCTTCTCGACCGCACCAAACCCAAATGCAAAAATCCTCGCAAAGCGGCGGCCCTCGGGCCGCTGTTTTTGTTTCTGGCCTTCGTTTCCGGCTCTGGCTGGAACGGAAGGGCGCCGCTCCGGGTTCTCTTTCCAGTCGCGGTTTTGCCGGCTTCGGTCGGGCCGGATCGCAATCCTGCGATAAAGCCGGCGCGGTCATCGTTTTTCCTTTGCCCGAACAAACTTGGGCGCTAAAGCTCGCGCGAAACCTCCCCTTAAATCTCCTGCAAGCGTTCCAGAGGGGCCATGTCGGACGAGATGACCACCATCGAACGCAATGATCGCCCGGCGGAAGGCATCCCGCCGCTGCGCGACGAGAACGACAACGTTTCCTCGATCTATCTCGATGCGCTCGGCGCGGCGATCGAGGCGGGCGATGCGGAGCGGGCGCGCGCGCTCACCGAGGATCTGCACGAAACGGACGTCGCCGCGATTCTCGAGGCGCTCGATCCGGACCAGCGTCCCGCCCTGATCCAGCTGCTCGGCGACGCGTTCGACTTCACCGCCCTGACGGAGCTCGACGAGGCGGTCCGTGTCGAGATTCTGGAGGAGCTGCCGTCCGAGACCGTCGCCGAGGGCGTGCGCGAGCTCGATTCGGACGACGCGGTCTACATTCTCGAAGACCTCGACAAGGCCGATCAGGACGAGATTCTCGCCCAGATCCCATCCGTCGAGCGGCTCGCGCTGAAGCGCGGCCTCGACTATCCCGAGGAAAGCGCCGGCCGGCGCATGCAGACCGAATTCATCGCCGTGCCGCCGTTCTGGACGGTCGGTCAGACGATCGACTACATGCGCGAGGCGGAGGATCTCCCGGAGGAGTTCCACGAGGTCTTCGTCATCGATCCCGGCTATCACCTGCTCGGCACGGTGTCGCTGAACCAGCTACTGCGCGCCAAGCGCCCCGTGAAGATCGCCGATCTCGTCAGCGAGGCGCGCCATCTGGTGCATGCCACCGACGACCAGGAAGAGGCGGCGCGGCTGTTCCAGCGCTACAACCTGATCTCGGCCGCCGTGGTCGACGAATCGGACCGGCTCGTCGGCCTGCTCACCATCGACGACATCGTCGACGTCATCCAGGAAGAGGCCGACGAGGACATCAAGCGCCTCGGCGGCGTCGGCGACGAAGAAGTCTCTGACAAGGTCTGGTCGATCGCCAAGAGCCGCTTTCCCTGGCTCTTCATCAACCTCGTCACGGCGGTTCTCGCCTCCTTCGTCATCGGCCTGTTCGAGGGGCAGCTACAGAAGATGGTGGCGCTCGCGGTTCTGATGCCGATCGTCGCCAGCCAGGGCGGCAATGCCGGCACGCAGACGATGACGGTGGCCGTTCGCGCCATCGCCATGCGCGAGCTCGGCCCGCACAACGTGCTGCGCGTCATCGGCCGCGAGCTGGCGGTCGGCGTCTTCAACGGCTTCCTGTTCGCGGCGATCGTCGGCACCATGGCCGTCTATCGCTTCGGCATCCTCGACCTCGGCTTCGTCATCGCGGCCGCGATGATCATCAATCTGATCGCCGCCGCGCTCGGCGGCATCCTGATCCCGCTGGCGCTGAACCGGCTGAAGATCGATCCGGCCGTCGCATCGAGCTCGTTCGTGACGACCATTACCGATGTCGTCGGCTTCTTCTCATTTCTGGGCTTCGCCGCCCTGTGGTTTGGCTGGAACTAGCTTCGCCGGGCCGGTGAAAGCGGCCGGCGTCGGCGTGTCGCAGTGGTCGCTGAGCTTCGGCGACAGCCAGGCGAGCGCCGGCACGATCGCCTGCGACCAGTTGTTCCAGTCGTGCTGCCCGGGTCCGATGCGCAGCGACGTCTCGTAGCCGGCCTTGCGCAGCGCGACATGCAGCGCCGCCGATCCCGTGATGATGCCGAGACCGTCGCGATCGCCCGCGGCGAGCCAGAAGGCGGGCCGGTCGGCGCGGTCCTTGTCGCGCTCGACGCGTGGGAAGATGTTGTCGGCATTGAAGCGCTTGACGTCGAACGGATTGCCGAAGGCGCCGTCGTAGAAGGTCTGGCCGCGCTCGATGCGCTCCTTGTCGCCCGGATCGATCGTCGGCGCGATCGCGCCGGAAAGGCTGATGACGGCGGCGTAGCGGTCCGGGTGGTCGAGCGCGAAGAGCGCCGCGCCATAGCCGCCCATCGACAGGCCGCCGACGGCCCGGCCGGTCCGGCAGGCGGCGGTCGGCAGGGCCTGGTCGACGGCATGGACGAGATCATCCGTCAACGCCTGTTCGACATTGCCGGCGCCGCCGGGATCCGGATTGTCGACGAACCAGCTCTCGCCGCCGCCATCCGGCATCACGACGACGAGGGGGCGGATCTCGCCCGCCGCGATTTTTCCGTCCAGCGTTTCGGCGATTTTGCCCTGGTCGAGCCAGTCATCCGCGCCGCCGCCGCCACCATGCAGCAGGTAGAGCACCGGCCACCGCGTGCCCGGCGCCGGCTCGCCTGCCGGCCGGTAGAGCGTGTAGGCGACCGGGCGGCCGAGCGCCGCACTGTTCGCAAGCTGATGGCGCTCGACGACGCCGTGCGGGGGCGGGGCGGCATGCGCGGTTGCGATCAGGCCGGCGGCGCAGAGGAGCGAGCCGCCGAGCGTCGCGGACAGGCGGTTGGACATGATGGGTTTCCAGCGTGGCGGGGGATGAGGCACGCCGGGAATATAGGCCGGCGGCCGGCGCCGTCAGCGGGCGGCCCACGCCGGTCACGCGGACGTGATGGTCGGGTTCGGCCTTCGCGCCATGTTTCCCAACTGGACAAATTGTGACCGCGCATTGTCGGCGACTGATCGACTTTGAGCGAGAATTCGTTAGACCGATGCGCAGCGAAGCGGACTGCTTCGCGCCATGACGCATTGCAGGAAGAATCAGGATTGACCACGAGCGAGATCAGGACCGGTGTCATCGGACTCGGGTATTTCGGTTCCTTCCATGCCAGGCAGCACGCCGCCAATCCGAAAGGCCGGCTGGTCGCCGTCGTTGACGCCCATCGCGAGCGGGCCGAGACGGTCGCCGCCCAGTATGAGGCAACCCCGCTCACCGACCACCGCGACCTGATCGGCAAGGTCGATGCCGTGTCGATCACCGTGCCGACCTCGCTGCATCATGCCGTCGCCGCCGATTTCATCGATGCCGGCGTCCATGTGCTGATCGAGAAGCCGATCTGCGACACGCCGGAATCGGCCCGCGACCTGATCGCGCGCGCCGAGGCCAACAATGTCGTCCTGCAGATCGGCCATATCGAGCGCTTCTCGCCGGTGTTCGGCCTGCTGCGCGACAAGGTGCGCGCGCCGCTCACCGTCGAATGCGTGCGGATCGGGCCGTGGAAGGGCAGGGCCATCGACGTTGACGTCGTGCTCGACCTGATGATCCACGACATCGACCTGGTACTGGCGCTGGTGAACTCCGAGGTCGTCGCCGTCGAGGCGATGGGATCGCCGGTGCTGGCGCCGACCAATGATTTCGCGCAGGCGCAGCTGCGCTTCGCCAATGGCACGGTGGCGCATCTGCATGCGAGCCGCATCGCCGACCGGGCGGAGCGCACCATCAAGGTCGTCGAGCCGGATCTCTACTGGTCGGCCGATCTCGCGGCGCGGACAGTGGCGTCCTTCCCGCGCGGCCATGCCGTGCTGGCGCCGGACGAGATCGCGGTTCCGCCGAGCGACAATCTCGCGCTCGAGATCGACTCGTTCCTCTCTTCCATCGCCGGCTCGCGCCGGCCCGTCGTCGACGGCAAGGCCGGGCTCGACGCCCTGGTTGTCGCCGACATGATCATTCAGCGTATCGGACAGGCGAAGCGGCCCGCTTCCTCCGTCCTTATTGGAGAACAGCACTGATGGCGTCCAACCCGCAGCCGGCCGTCGTGGCCGCCTCTGACCGCATCGGCTTCTTCGATCTGCAGCGCCAGCAGCGCCGGATCCATGACGACGTGCGCGCCCGCATGGACGCCGTGCTGGTGCACGGCCAGTTCATCCTCGGGCCCGAGGTTTCGGAACTGGAGACCAAGCTCGCCGCCTTCGCTGGCGTGCCGCATGCGATCGCCGTGTCGAGCGGCCGCGACGCGCTGATGATCGGCCTCATGGCACTCGGCATCGGCCCCGGCGACGCCGTCTTCGTCCCCGCCTTCACCTTCGCCGCCACGGCCGGCGCGGTCTGCTCCGTCAATGCGACGCCGATCTTCGTCGACGTCGACGCCGAGACCCGCAACATGGATCCCTCCGATCTCGAGCGCGCCATCGCCGAGGTGGTCGCTGCAGGCCAGCTGAAGCCGCGCGTCGTCATGCCGGTCGATCTCTACGGTCTGCCGGCGGATTACGAGGCGATCGGCAAGATCGCCGCCCGCTACGACATGACCGTCTTCTCGGACGCTGCGCAGAGCTTCGGCGGCCGCTCGGGCAACAGCCGCGTCGGCGGCATGGCGCCGATCTCGGCGACCAGCTTCTATCCGACCAAGCCGCTCGGCTGCTATGGCGACGGCGGCGCGATCCTGACCGACAATGACGAGCTGGCCGACGCCGTCCGCACGCTGCGTTCGCATGGCCGCCAGGGCACGGGCGACGTCGCGGTCCGCAACGGCATCACCGGCCGCCTCGACACGCTGCAGGCGGCGGTCCTGCTCTCCAAGCTGACGATCTTCGAGGAAGAGCTCGAGCGTCGCGACCAGATCGCCCGGCGCTATGACGCGGCGCTCGCCGGCAAGGTCGGCGTGCAGAAGCGTCCGGCCGGCTATTTCAGCGCCAACGCGATCTACACGATCACCGTGCCGAACCGCGACGCGCTGAAGGCAGAGCTCGATGCGCGCGGCATCGGCAACGCCTTCTTCTATCGCCTCGCCCTGCACCAGCACCCGGCTTTCGGCGAAGTGCCGAAGCGGCCGCTGCCGGTTTCCGAGACGCTGGCCGACACCGTCATCAGTCTGCCGATGCATCCCGACCTGACCGACGAGGAAGTCGAGCGGGTCATCGAGGCGGTGCTTTTCGCGACGGCCTGAGATTGTTTCAAATCTGGAACCGCAGCGGAATGCTTCCTTAACGGGTCCGCGCTAAGAGGGCTCCCAGGCCGGAATGGCTGGGGAGCCACACTTCGCCATGAAACTCGACGTGCCGACCCTGTTGGTCGTTCTGGCGGCCATGAGCCAGATGGCATGTCTCTCGCTCATGTCGAACTGGCTGAAGTCCCGCCCCGAGCGCCATGTGCGGCTCTGGGCGTTGGCGCTGCAGATCGGCGCGCTGAGCTGCGTGCTCCTGCTGCTGCGCGGACGCATTCCGGACTGGCTCTCGATCGGCGTCGCCAATGCCGGCACCTTCGTGACGCTCGGCATCGCGTGGAACGGCGCCAGGGCCTTCAACGGCCGGCGCCCCCGCTGGCTGCCGGTCTTCATCGCTCCCGCCCTCTGGCTGATTTCGCTGCAATTTCCGGTGATCGGCGGTTCGATCGCCTATCGCGTCGCCATCAGTTCCGTCCTGATGGCGCCTTTGTCCGCGGCGCTCGCCTGGGAGATCTGGGCGAGGGGCAGGGACGCGCTGGTCTGGCGCGGTCCCTTCGCCTGCGTCCCAGCCGCCCACACGCTGTTCCTGCTCGTGCGGACGGTCTGGGCCCTGACGACCGACGTGCCGCCCGATCTGCTGCATGGCGGGTCGCTGCTCAGCCTCGGCATTCTCGAGCCGATCCTGATGATGTTCGCCGCCACCATCATCGGGCTGCGGCTGACCGACGAGCGGCTCAAGAACATGCTGAAGCGGGCGGCCTCCGTCGACGGGCTGACCGGGCTGCTGAACCATGGCGCCTTCATGGATCTCGCCCGAGAGCAGGTCGAGCAGACCCGCAAGGCGGAGGAGGCCGTCACGCTGCTCCTGTTCGATCTCGATCGCTTCAAGCAGCTCAACGACCGATATGGCCATGCCGCCGGCGACGCCGCGCTGAAGCTGTTCGCGGGGATAGTGCGACAGCGAACGCGTGACAGCGACCTCGTCGGCCGCGTCGGCGGCGAGGAGTTCGCGGCGCTTCTCGTCGGCTGCGGCGCCGACCGGGGCCGTTTCGTGGCCGAATGCATCCGGGCCGACATGGCGTCCGAGCCGGTCGTCTTCGCCACGCACCGCATCCAAGTGACGGTGAGTATCGGCGTCATGACGGTGAGCGGGCCGAAGGCAGATTTCGAGAGCCTGATGGTTCTGGCCGACGAGGCCCTCTACGCGGCGAAGCGCGGCGGTCGCGATCTGGTCTTCCAGGCGGCAAGCTAGAGCGTCCGCTTGCCGGCCTCGCGGCAAGAAAGTGCGCTGAAACAAGGCATTAGAGCATTTCATCGTTTACATGGAACGCGAGAACGCCCTGGCTTGACGCTGTCCCGCCCGCGCCCGATGCTGCTGGCCGAATTTCCTGGAGAATCCCCATGCACACGCTCACGGCGCACGGCGCCACCATTCCGGCGATCGGGCTCGGCACCTGGATGCTGACCGGCGAGGCGGCCACCACCTCCGTCGCCGCCGCGATCCAGGCGGGCTACCGCCATATCGATACGGCGATCGGCTATGGCAACGAGACGGAAGTGGGCGAGGGCCTGCGCCAGTCCGGCGTCGCGCGCGACGAGATCTTCGTGACCTCGAAGATCCCGCCTGACCAGCTCGGCGCCGACGAGATGCTGCGCGCTGCCGAGGGCAGCCTCGAGCGGCTCGGCATCGACCAGCTCGACCTCCTGCTGATCCACTGGCCGAGCCAGACGCTGTCGGCGGCCGAGACGATCCGCTCGCTCAACCGCGTCAAGCAGCGCGGCCTGACCAAGCATATCGGCGTCTCCAACTATACGATCCGCCTGCTCGACGAGGCCTGGGCGGCGACCGAGGAGCCGATCGTCGCCAACCAGTGCGAGCACCACCCCTATCTGAACCAGGACAAGCTGCGCGCCGCGACCGACAAGCACGGCATGATCTTCGTCGCCTATTCGCCGCTCGGCCAGGCCGGCGTGCTCGACGAGCCGGAGATCAAGGACATCGCCGGCCGCTTCGGTCGCACCCCGGCGCAGATCGTGCTGCGCTGGCAGCTGCAGAAGGGCTTCGTCGCCATTCCGCGAAGCACGCATCCGGCCCGCATCCGCCAGAATCTCGACGTCGAGGGCTTCGACCTCTCGGCCGCCGACATCGCGGCGATCGACGAGCTGCGCAGTGTCGGCACCCGCATCTGCGATTACGACATCTCGCCCGAATGGGATTGAGGCTAGGGCGCTAGGGGATGTTCTTTTACGCCGCCAAGCTGATCTGGTTCCTGCTGCAGCCTTCGGCGGCTCTGTTGATCGCGCTCGCCGGCGGCGTGCTGATCATCGGGCTCGGCGGCTACCGGTTCGGGGCCGTCCTGGTGCTGCTGGCGACGGTCGGGCTGCTGGTGGCGGGTTTCTCGCCGCTCGGACCGGCCCTGCTGCTGCCGCTGGAAGAGCGCTTCCAGCGGGTCGAGCCGGAGGGGCCGGTGACGGGCATCCTCGTTCTCGGCGGCGGCATCGATCAGCATGTCGGCGAGCGGCGCGGCACCATCGAGCTGACGGAAGCTGGCGACCGGATGACCGAGGCGGTGGCGCTGGCGCGACGCTTCCCCGAGGCGCGGGTCGTCTTCAGCGGCGGCTCGGCGGAGATCATCTCCGACGGCTATACGGAAGGGGCGGCGGCGCGCCGCTTCTTTCGCGCCATGGGCCTCCCCGACGATCGCGTGACGATCGAGGACGCCAGCCGCAACACGGCCGAGAACGCCCGCTTCACCGCGGCGCTGGTCGGCGCCCGGCCGGACGAACGCTGGCTGCTCGTCACCTCCGCCTTCCACATGCCGCGCGCCATGGGAAGTTTTCGCGCGGCGGGGTGGTCGCCCTTGCCCTGGCCGACCGACTATCGCACGCGCGGATCCGAGGATCTCTACCGGCCGATCTGGCGCCCGTCGCTGGGGCTGTCGCTCGTCGACGTCGCCGCCAAGGAGTGGGTGGGCCTTCTCGCCTATTGGCTGACCGGGCAGACGGACGCGCTGTTTCCTGGACCGTTGCGCGACCCGGGAGCCTAGAGCGTTCCGTCCTATTCGACGATGTCGGAGCCGGGCGCGTCGGCGACGGGATGGCCGATCCGGTAGACGCCCTTGAAGTCGCGCGGATCGACCGGCTTGCCCTTGCGCAGGATCGACACCTTGCCCTCTTCGGCGAGCCGGACGGCGATTGCGCGGATCGGCACCATCTGCAGGCGCCAGATCTTCTCGTCTCCACCCGCGACCGCGCGTGCCACTTCCGTGGGGTCGACGCTCTTGCCGGCGGGCAGGGCGGCGAGGAGGTCGAGCAGGGTCGACTGGAGTTGCTCGTGGCTGATGCTGGTTTTCATGGTTGGCTCTGTCGTGCTGCTTCGATGACGATCCTGGCCGAATCCGAGAAAAACTGGCGATGCAGCTGCACGCCGGCGACGACCAGCGTCGTGACGATCAGCGCCCAGCCGTTCACGAACCAGCCGAGATAGCCGATCGAGAAGAAGAAGGCCCGGAGGCCGTGATTGAAATGGCGTCCGGCGGTGATGGTGAAGACCGCCGCCCGCTCGGCCGCCGCGATCGTCTCCGCCTCGCTGGAATGGGCGGCCGTCGGCGTCGCGCCGATCAGGATCGAGGCATAGTTGAACAGCCGGTAGGACCAGCCGAACTTGAAGAAGGCATAGCCGAAGATCAGCATCAGGCCGATCACCTTGGCTTCGAACAGGCCCTTCGGCACCTCGTCGCCGAGGGAAAGGTCGCGCATCACGCCATAGACGTGGTCGGCGGCGTTCAGGAGCGCGAAGCAGCCGCCGATGGCGATCAGCGAGGTCGACGCGAAGAAGGCCGTGCCGTTCTGCAGGCCGCTCATGATGCCGGTGTCGATCATGCGCAGGTCGCGATGCATCATCGTCCGCATCCACTGCCGGCGCTGGAAATCCATCGCCGAGGACAGCGTCCTGCCCGTGCCGGACATGCGGTGCAGGATCACGGAATAGAGTAGCCAGCTGGTCGCGAAGACCAGGATGGCCACGGTGTCGATCGCGGAAATATCAAACACGATTGCGGCGCTCCCCCCTGCCACAGACTAGGCCGCAATCGTGCCAAACCGGCTATGCCGGTGCAACACGTGCGTCAGCGCGGCGAGATCAGCTTGGCGATCGGCTTGCGCAGCGTCACGCCGACGACGATGACGATCAGTCCGAGTGCGCCGAAGATCGGCTCGCGCGTGATCATGCCGGCGGCGGTAAAAACGAGGCCGGCAATGATGCCGCTCATCGCCACGCGGCTCGCCGTGATGTCGAGTGTGGTCTTCTGGTCGGTCATCTTGGCCTCGTGAAAGGGTGCGGTGCAGAGCATTCCGGCCGAATTCCTGCATGGAGTCTCGGGCCGTCCGGGGCAGTCTATGTCACGCCGCGTCGCCCACGCCACGCTTTCCCGACGAGGGCGGAGCGCCTATGGTGACGCCGGCGCGGCATCCAGACAGGCTCATAGGCCAGTCCGAGGTCGAGCGCCAATTCAACCTTGTGGAAAAATCGCCGCGGCGCCTGTCGCCGGCCGGCGCGAGGACTAGTGTCTGGGCATGGCCCTGCATCTAATCAAGCTCTGTGTCGGCGTCGAGACGCTCGAGGAACTGACCGGCTGGATCGCCGACGACATCGCCCGTCAGCGTGGGCTGGGCATCGAGCCCGAGGACACGCACACCACGCGCATGATGCCGAAGCGGATCCCCGAGATCCTCGATGGCGGCTCGCTCTATTGGGTCATCAAGGGCCAGGTCCAGGCGCGGCAGCGCATTCTCGACCTGCAGGCGGTCACCGGATCCGACAATATCCAGCGCTGCCGGATCGTGTTCGATCCCGAGGTGGTGCCGACCGAATGGCAGCCGAAGCGGCCGTTCCAGGGTTGGCGCTACCTGCTGCCGAAGGATGCGCCACGCGATCTCGCCGCGATCGGCGGCAGCGCCGGCGACGAATTGCCGGCGGCGCTGAAGGCCGAACTCGCCGAGCTCGGCCTTCTCTGAGAAGCCCCGTTAGACCGCGATATTGTCGATAAGCCGGGTCTTGCGGAGCCAGGCGGCCGCCAGCATCCGGCGCGGCTCGTTCGCCGGATCGGCGAGCTCCGCCAGCGTCTCGGCATTGCGCAGCACCAGATAGTCGACGCGGAAGCCGGCAGCAGTCAGCGCGTCGCGGCCCTCGGCCAGGGCCGGCTCGACGGCGCCGCCAGCGCGGATCGTCTCGGCTGCCTCGTGCATCACCCGCGCGATCGTCGTCGCCAGCCGGCGCTCCTCGGCCGAGAGATAGGCGTTGCGGGAGGAGAGGGCGAGGCCGTCCGCTTCGCGCACGGTCGGCAGGCCGACGATCTCGGTCGGCAGGCGCAAATCACGCGCCAGGCGGCGCACCACCATCAGCTGCTGGTAGTCCTTCTCGCCGAAGACGGCGATGTCGGGCATGACCGCGATCAGCAGCTTTCCGACGACCGTCGCCACACCGGCGAAGAAATGCGGCCGGAAATCCGTCTCCAGCCCCAGCGCCGGGCCGACCATCGAGATCGTCGTGGCAAAGCCTTCCGGATACATCTCGGCCGCGTTCGGCGCGAAGATCGCCTCGACGCCGAGCGTGGCGAGCTTCTCGACGTCGCTCGCCTCGGTGCGCGGATAGGAGCCGAAATCCTCCTTCGGGCCGAACTGCGTCGGATTGACGAAGATCGAGACGACGACGCGGTCGGCGCGCTCGCGCGCGGCGCGGACGAGATCGAGATGGCCCTCGTGCAGGGCGCCCATGGTGGGCACCAGCGCGATGCGCAGCCCCTCGCGCCGCCAGGCGGCGAGCGCGGCGCGGAGATCGTCGACGGTGCGGTGGATGACGGGGCTGGCAGGCGTCGGGCTGGCAGGCATGGCATGTCCTCGTTTCGCGGCGCACGGTGCTTCCGGCCTGCGTCCGGGCAGGGGCGGTCCGCATCGTGCCGCGACGGTCTAGCAAATCAGGCGGCGGCGGGCCATTGCGGCGGCCGGCGCTTCGCCCCAATAGAGAGAGCGGCCGCAAGGAATCGGCCGGTTGGGAGCGACGATGGGTCTGATAATCCCGTTTCTGGGCGTGATCGGCGTGGCGATCGGCATCGCCTTCCTGTTCGGGGGCGATCGTGGCGCTGAGGCGCTCGGCCGCGCGGCGCGGCGCGGCCTGTCGGGCGCGCTGATCTCGATGGGCGCCGCCACGCTCCTGACCGGGCGGCTCGGCCTCGGCATTCCGCTTCTGGCGATCGGCCTCTGGATGCTGAAGCCGAAGATCTTGGAAACGCGGCCCTGGGACACCTCGCCCTGGATCGCCGACGGAAAGGTACTGCGCGGACGGTTTGCCGGGCGGGCGCTCGATACGCTCGACCGGACGGAGCTGGCCGCGCTCTACGGCCAGATCGCGGCGAGGCCCCGGGACCGGGCCCTATTCGAAGCTTATCTCGACCGCCGTATTCCCGGCTGGCGTGAACACGTCGAGGGTGATCCGGCAGGCCGGGCGCGTGGCGCGGCGCGCACGGGCGCCATGACACATGAGCAGGCCTACGAGATCCTTGGCCTTTCGGCCGGCGCTTCCGAGGCCGAAATCAGAGCGGCCTACCGACGGCTGATGAAGCGCGTCCACCCCGACCAGGGAGGATCGACGTTCTTGGCCGCCCAGATCAACGAGGCGAAGGAAAGACTCCTCGGCGGACATCGCTAGCTCCTGAACGCGGGTACAAGGGAGGAGGGCGAAATTCTCATCAGGGGCCAGCCGTTATTGACGGACGGCAAGGCAGGACACGTCCCGCTTGGTCAGGAAGGCGCAAACGGCGCGGGCCTGATCCTTGTTGTCGAACCCGGCGAAGCGGGCCCGGTAGACGGTGGACTGGCCCTTGGCGACCGGCTCCACGGTGGGGGTGGCGTCAGCCAGCATCTTGCCGGCCTTCGACTTGGCGCGATCGAGCATTTCGCGGGCGCCGTCCTCGCTCGGGGTCGCGGCGATCTGGATCTTCCAGCCATCGGCGATCTCGATCGAAGGCGCGGCCTGCGAGGCGATGCTGCCGGTGAAGCCCTCGGCGTCGCTGTCGGCGGTCGGGGCCGGCTGGACGATCGACGCGGTCTTGACGACGGGGCGGGCGATTTCCTTGCCGCTCGGACCCTGCTGGAAGACCATGCGCGGACCGCGGGCGGCGGCGGGCTCGATCGGCTCCGGAGCATAGGCCTGGACCGAAACCGGCTCCTCTTCGGCCACCTCAGCGGGCGCCGGTGCATGAGCCGGGGCGGCGGCGATGAGGGTCGCGACCGAGAGGTTGTTCTTCTTGCTGGCGGTGCGCAGCGGGCGGGCGGTCGGCACCGGGGCCGGGTCAGCCTCCGGAGCGGCGGCGGCGACGGCCACCGGCGCAGCGGGGGCGCGCGCCGGGATCGGAGCCGGAGCGGCGGCGACCTGCGCGGCGGGCGCATCGGCGACCTGGGCGTCGTCGGCGTCGTCATCGACCGCCGGGGCAGCCTTATTGCTGGCGAAGAGCGAGCGCGACTTGGCCGGGCCGGCATAGGCGACCGGCAGATACTTCTCGAGCAGGCCCGCCATCTGCTTGTCGCGCGCCGCGCCGGAGGTGCCACCGATGACGGTGGCGACCAGCGCGCGGTTGTTGCGCTTCACCGACGAGACGAGGTTATAGCCGGACGCGTTGGTGTAGCCGGTCTTGATGCCGTCGACGCCGTCGACGCGGCCGAGCAGGCGATTGTGGCCCCGGATCTCGCGGCCGTTATAGACGAAGCTCCGGGTCGCGAAATACTTGTAGTAGCGCGGATAGCGCTCCTGCAGGGCGCGGCCGAGGGTGGCCATGTCGCGCGCCGTCGACCACTGCTCGTTGTTCGGCAGGCCAGAGGCGTTGCGGAAGGTGGTGCGGCTCATGCCGATCGAGCGCGCCTGCTGCGTCATCCGCTTTGCGAAGGCGGCTTCCGAACCGGAGATATGTTCGGCGATGACCACGGCGGCGTCGTTGGCGGAGCGGGTGATGAGGCCGAGCATGGCGTCGCGCACGGCGACGGTCGAACCCGGCTTGAGGCCGAGCTTGGTCGGCGACTGGCGCGACGCGAACTGCGACACCTTCATGCGGGTGGAGAGCGTCATGCGGCCCGCCTCGAGCTCGCCGAAGAGGACGTAGAGCGTCATCATCTTGGTAAGCGATGCCGGTCGGCGCAGGGCGTCAGGCTCTTTCGAATAGAGAACCTTGCCGGTCTTGGCGTCGACGACGATGGAGGAACTGGGTGCGGCGCTGGCCTGGACGGTGAGGGCCGTCAACGACATGCCGGCAACCAGAAGGCCAGCGAATGCGTTCCGGATCGAGCGGACGCAATGCCGACCGAGGGGGTTCAGGCCCATCAACATTTCGACTGAATACTCCGCGTCTCGCATAACCGGAGCGCGAACTCCGGCAGTGCCCATTCCCAACTGACCGCAAGACCCGCACTTTTTTGAGGCAAGTGCGGAATTCCTTGCCCGGAAGGTTAATGCCGGTGGCCGAAACGGGGCCTCCGACGCTCAGCTTCGCCGCAGGTTTTCAAGCCTGCGCCAAGGAAAATGCCGCACCGCATGGGCTGTGCTGCTCTTCGGTCTGGCTGTGGAAGTTAAGGAAACGCCGTTACGAAACCGTAAAAATTGGCGAAGCGTGAATGTCCTGTTTTGGGGCGGCCGCGCTGCCGACGTCGCGTCGTCGCGATGTCATGCGATTGTGCAGTGCAGCAATTTTGTTGACATTCCGGGCGAACTCCTGGATTTTATGACCCGTAGAGCTGGCTATGGCGCAAAGCTCGTGCGTGGAGGGCAAGTCTGTGATCAATGATTTCGACGGCATGCAGAAGGCGAGCAGGGAAAGCATCGATCTGGCCATGAAGAGCTTCGGCTCGTTCAGCCAGGGCATCCAGGCGATCGCCGTCGAGGCGGCCGACTATTCGAAGAAGAGCTTCGAATCCGGTTCCGCCGCGTTCGAGAAGATCCTGTCGTCGACCAGCGTCGAGAAGGTCGTCGAGGCGCAGACCGAATATGTGAAATCCGCCTATGAGGGCTATTTCGGCGAGCTCTCGAAGCTCGGCACGATGATGACCGAGACGACGCGCGACGCCTACAAGCCCTTCGAGGGCCTCTTCGGCAAGTTCCCGAAGTAAGCCGCCCGGCGCATTCGACTTTTTTGAAGCCCGGCCCTCGCGCCGGGCTTTTTGTTGCCTGCGTGCTGAAAGGGCGGCTCGCCCGTCGCCGGCTGCGCGCTATTCCATGTCCTCAGGATTCCATGTCCTCGGGCAGCGTGCCGTAGCGGACGAGCGTGACCGGCTCGCCATAGTCGCCCATTTCCGTGTCCGCCGCGATCTGGAAGGCGATCACGCCCGCGCGGGAGGTCGACAGCTTTTCGGCGCGCATTTTGGCGTTCTCGGCCGATGTGGCGGCAATCGCCGGCTCCGCCTCCAACTTGCCGCGCTTGTTGAGCCGGAAAGGCTGAACGATGAATTGGGTTGTGACGGCCATGCGCGATCCAGTGAAATACGAATAGGAGGTGCTTGCTTGCGCCTCTTCATGTGCATCTTAGTGCAGGCGGAGAGGGTTGTCGCCAGAGGCGCATAATCCAACTTCGTATTTTTGGATCGAGACCAAGGATTTTTATTCGGATCGCCAGAAATTTTAGCCGGATATATGAAATCAAACTCATGCTAATATAGCCGAGTATAGAGAGATTCCTCTGGAAAGACTGGATTGGCAATTGGCAAGATTTGAATGGGTACAACCGTCGCTGCTCGGCGCCGCGGTCGGAGCGATCGGAATTGCCGTCATCGGCTTTACCTGGGGCGGCTGGGTGACCGGCGGTACCGCGCAGGCTCGCGCCGAAACGCTTGCCAAATCGCAGATGGTTGCCGCCTTGACGCCGTTCTGTGTGGCGCAGTCGCAGGCGGATCCGCAGTTGACGGAGCGGCTCACGGCCCTCAAGGCCGCCTCGAGCTACCAGCGGCGGGATCTGGTGATCGCCAATGGCTGGGCGACCCTGCCGGGCGCCACGGAGGCAAATCGCGACGTCGCTGACGCCTGCCAGAAAAGCCTGACGAGCTGATCGTCCACCGTTTTTGCTGCGGCCAGACGCTAGGCCTTCCCAATCGGGCAGGGACCTCGCGTCGTCGATCCCGCACGGCTGGTCGCATGAATGCGGCCAGCGTTACCCGCCTGTTCGGGTATTTGGACCGGCATGCCGGATGCCCCGGCAGCGCCCTTCGGATGAGGCCGTGCGCCGGCCTACTTCCATCCTTGCACCGCCTCCCCATATAGAGTTCGACACCCCTCCCGCCTGTTTAGCGCGCGGCGGTGCGGAATGCTCGAAATGAGCGATTGCGCTGCAGCGGGATTATCGGCAGGATTCCGTTTTAGCGACGTACCGATCGAACCAGATGAGCAAAGAAACCCGTCGACCCGATGATGGCGATAGCGATGTCGGCGTCGCCACCAAGACGCGGCCGAAGACAAAGCGGCCGAATTTGTATCGCGTTCTGCTTCTGAACGACGACTACACGCCGATGGAGTTCGTCGTGCATGTGGTCGAGCGGTTCTTCAACAAGAACCGCGAGGAGGCGACGCAGATCATGCTGCATGTGCATCAGCATGGTGTGGGGGAGTGTGGTGTCTTCACCTATGAAGTGGCCGAGACCAAGGTCACCCAGGTGATGGATTTCGCGCGCAAACACCAACATCCGCTGCAATGCGTGATGGAAAGGAAGTGAGGTCCTAACGTGCCGTCATTCTCCCGCAGCCTCGAAAAGGCCCTCCACCAGGCGCTCGCCTTCGCAAACGAGCGTCATCAGGAATACGCGACCCTCGAACATCTCCTGCTCGCGCTGATCGACGATCAGGACGCGGCGGCCGTCATGCGCGCCTGCAATGTCGATCTCGACATGCTGAAGCGCAGCCTGGTCGATTACATCGATACCGAGCTCGCCAATCTGGCGCACGGCCCGGACGAGGATTCCAAGCCGACCGCCGGCTTCCAGCGCGTCATCCAGCGCGCGGTGATCCATGTCCAGTCGTCCGGCCGCGAGGAAGTCACCGGCGCCAATGTGCTCGTCGCCATCTTCGCCGAGCGCGAGAGCCATGCCGCCTACTTCCTGCAGGAGCAGGACATGACCCGCTACGACGCGGTCAACTACATCTCGCACGGCATCGCCAAGCGGGCCGGGATGAGCGAAAGCCGTCCGGTGCGCGGCGTCGACGACGACGCGGCGACGGTCGACAGCCGCGAGGAAAACAAGAAGAAGGCGGATGCGCTGGACGCTTACTGCATCAACCTCAACGACAAGGCGAAGAAGGGCAAGATCGACCCGCTGATCGGCCGCGACATCGAAATCGCGCGGACAATCCAGGTCCTCTGCCGCCGTCAGAAGAACAACCCGCTCTTCGTCGGCGACCCTGGCGTCGGCAAGACGGCGATCGCCGAGGGCCTGGCCAAGCGCATCGTCGAGGGCGACGTCCCCGACGTTCTCGCCGGCTCGACCATCTTCTCGCTCGACATGGGCACGTTGCTCGCAGGCACCCGTTATCGCGGTGACTTCGAGGAGCGGCTGAAGCAGGTCGTCAAGGAGATCGAGGAATATCCGGGCTCGATCCTGTTCATCGACGAGATCCACACCGTCATCGGTGCGGGCGCCACGTCGGGCGGGGCGATGGATGCGTCGAACCTCCTGAAGCCGGCGCTGGCCGGCGGCTCGATCCGCTGCATCGGCTCGACCACCTACAAGGAATACCGGCAGTTCTTCGAGAAGGACCGGGCGCTCGTCCGGCGCTTCCAGAAGATCGACGTCAACGAGCCGACGATCCCCGATGCGATCGAGATCCTGAAGGGGCTGAAGCCCTATTTCGAGGACTTCCACCGCGTCCGCTACACCAACGAGGCGATCAAGTCGGCGGTCGAGCTGTCGGCCCGCTACATCCATGACCGCAAGCTGCCGGACAAGGCGATCGACGTGATCGACGAGACCGGCGCCTCGCAGATGCTGGTGCCGGAGAACCGCCGCAAGAAGACGATCGGCGTCAAGGAGATCGAAGACACCATCGCCACCATGGCGCGGATCCCGCCCAAGACGGTGTCGAAGGACGACCAGGAAGTGCTGAAGGGCCTGGAGGCGACGCTGAAGCGCGTTGTTTACGGGCAGGACAGCGCCATCGCCCAGGTCACCTCGGCGATCAAGCTGGCGCGTGCCGGCCTGCGCGAACCGGAGAAGCCGATCGGCTCCTACCTGTTCGCCGGCCCGACCGGCGTCGGCAAGACGGAAGTCGCGAAGCAGCTGGCCGCCAGCCTCGGCGTCGAGCTGATCCGCTTCGACATGTCGGAATACATGGAGCGCCACACGGTCTCGCGGCTGATCGGCGCGCCTCCCGGCTATGTCGGCTTCGACCAGGGCGGTCTTCTGACCGACGGCGTCGACCAGCATCCGCATTGCGTGCTGCTGCTCGACGAGATCGAGAAGGCGCATCCGGACCTGTTCAACATCCTGTTGCAGGTGATGGATCACGGCAAGCTGACCGACCACAACGGCAAGCAGGTCGATTTCAGGAACGTCATCCTGATCATGACCACCAATGCCGGTGCTGCCGATCTCGCCAAGCCGGCGATCGGCTTCAAGTCGACCGCGCGCGACCCCGACGACCAGGAGGCGATCAACCGCCTGTTCGCGCCGGAGTTCCGCAACCGTCTCGACGCCATCGTCCAGTTCGGCAATCTGCCGATCGAGGTCGTGCACAACGTCGTGCAGAAGTTCGTGCTGCAGCTCGAGGCGCAGCTGGCCGATCGCGGCGTTACCTTCGATCTCTCGCCCGAGGCGATCGACTGGCTGGCGCACAAGGGTTACGACCGCCAGATGGGCGCCCGCCCGCTTGGCCGCGTGATCCAGCAGCACATCAAGCAGCCGCTGGCTGACGAGGTGCTGTTCGGCAAGCTCCGCAAGGGCGGCACCGTCAAGGTGACGGTCGAGACCCGCGAGAATGGCGAGACCGGCCTGCATCTCGAGCCGCTCGAGGACGGGCCTGTGACGCCGAAGCCCGAGCCGGAAGAGCCGAAGGCCAAGGCGAAGCCGCGTCGCAAGGCGGCCAGCGCCAGCGCCAAGAAGGTGGTCGCCGAGAAGCCGCCGACCCCGCCGAAGCGCGGCGGCCTGGTGCCGAAGGTGCCGCTGAAGACGGAGTGATCCGTCCGCCCGCACGAAATGAAAGCGAGGCGCAGAGATGCGCCTCGCTTTTTTTGTGCGCGGAGGTTTCTTAGGGACTGACGGTCGCCGGCAGGAAGGCTTCGGCGCCGACGAGTTTGTCGGGATTGCGCATGCTGTAGATCGCCGTGATCCGACCGTCCTCGATCTCCAGCGCGACCGCCTGGATCGTGCCGAAGAGGTCGAGCGCGACGAAGCCGGGCAGGCCATTGATGCGAAGCGGTCCCGACCAGACCGGGGTCGGATGGGCTTCTGGCTTCTGGGCGAGGCCGGCGAAGAAGCGGCCGATCTTCTCGGCGCCGTAGATGATGTTGAGGGTCGCCGGGCGCTTGCCGCCGCCGTCGCCATGCAGGCGGGCGGCGTCGGCCAGCAGGTCCTTGAGCGCCGTGGCGTCGCCGCTGTTGGTGGCGAGGAAGAAGGCCGTGGTGAGCCGCGCCGCTTCCTCCGCGTCGACATCGAAGCGCTGCCTGGTGTCGCCGACATGGGCGCGGGCACGCGCCAGCAATTGCCGGCAGGCCGCCTCGCTGCGGTCGAGCGCGTCGGCGATCTCCGTGAAGCCGAAATCGAACAATTCGTGCAGGATGAAGACGGCGCGCTCCAGCGGCGAGAGGCGCTCCAGCGCCAGCATCAGCGCGACTGGCGCGTCGATGCGGTCGTCGACGGCGGTGGCGGGGGCGAGGCCGATCGGCTCGATGACCGGCTCCGGCAGCCATTGGCCGACATAGGTCTCGCGCCGCGCGCGGGCGGATTTCATCGTATCCAGGCAGAGGCGGGTGACGATCTTGCCGAGCCAGGCGCGCGGGCTCGAAAGCCCCGACGGGGCGGCGTCGTGCCAGCGCAGGAACGCGTCCTGGACGATGTCCTGGGCATCGGCCAGCGACCCCAGCATGCGATACGCCAGTCCGGTCAGAAAGCGCCTGTGCTGTTCGAACTCTGCGGTGGACGCGTCGACCATCGAACTCTCTTGGGTGTAGGGACCTCACCCGGCCCCTCCCTTCGACGAGAGGGGCCGGGCGAGGGCATGTCAAGCCGCCGCGAGCGCGGCCGCCTGCTTGCGATCGTTCGGGTGCACGGTGCGGAAGCCGACGGCGAGCCGGTTCCAGCTGTTGATCAGCCCGATCAGAAGCGTCAGCTCGACCTGCTCCGCCGGTGTGAACTCGGCCTTGACGGCCTCGTAGTCGGCATCCGGCGCACCGGTCTGGGCGAGCAGCGTCAGAGCCTCGGTCCAGCCGAGCGCCGCGCGCTCGCGCGGTGTGTAGAGCAGCGACTCGCGCCAGGCGTTGAGGAGATAGATCCGCTCCTCGGTCTCGCCGCTCTTGCGGGCATCGGCCGTGTGCATGTGCAGGCAGTTGGCGCAGCCATTGATCTGCGAGGCGCGGATCTTCACCAGCTCCTGCAGGCTGTGTTCGATGCTGGAGGCGGCCAGCTTGCCGCTCAGCTCGATCATCGCCTTGAGGGCTTCCGGAGCGGCGGAGTAGGCGTTCAGTCTCTCGTTCATGATGGTCTCCATTCGGCTACGGAGACAAGACGAGACGGCCCCGCCGTTTGTGACACGCGGGCCGAAAAAATTATCCGGCCGCCAGCGCGGCGCGCACCCGCTCGGCGTTTTCCGCCAGGATTTCCGGCTTCTCCATCGTGCCGGAATGCGGATGCAGCGGCTCGCCGTCGAAGCGCGGGATGATATGGACATGCAGGTGGAACACGGTCTGGCCCGAGGCCGGCTCGTTGAACTGCATCACGGTGACGCCATCGGCGGCGAACGCCGTCTTGGCGGCGCGGGCTAGCTTCTGCACCACCGGGATCAGGCGCGACAGCGTCGCCGGATCGGCGTCGAGCAGGTTGCGCGAGGGCGTCCGGGGTACGACGAGCAGATGGCCGGGGCCCTGCGGCATGACATCCATGAAGGCGATGGTATCGGCGTCCTCATAGACGCGATGCGACGGGATCTCGCCGCGCAGGATCCGGGCGAAGATGTTGCTGTCGTCGTAGCTGGTCATGGGGATCTCCCGTCGTGAGGATGGCGCATCATGCCCGTTCGGCGACGGGCGACAAGGCCCGAGGGGCCTTGCCGAGGTCGATCAGGCCCTGGTCGACCAGGGCGCGGTGGAAGCGGTTCTTCCGCTCCGATGGCGTCGCCATGTAGAGCGCGCCGATTTCGGGGATGAGGCTGGCGCGCGTCGCCGAAACGGCGTCGAGCGGCAGGCCGGATGCCTGCAGCGCCACCGTGCCCAGCATGGCGATGTCGAGCTTCTCGGGCACGCTCTCGACCGCCGGTTCGAAATTCACCGCCTCGATGGCGTAGAACGTCTCGAACAGGCGCGGATCGTCCTGCCGGATTCCCCGGGCCTCCTCGATCGCGCGGGTCATCGTCGGCTGGTGGTCGCCATAGCGCACGATCAGCATGGGACGGCCGGGGTAGCGCGCCTTGAGCGCGTCGCGGAACGCCGCATAGCTCTCCGCCGTCTCGGCAAGGCGGGCGTAGTATTCGCCATAGGTCGCGTCGGGAAGTGCGGCGAGCGCGAAGCGCCGCTCGTCCTCGTAGCGCCCCGCCGGTACCAGCCGCGTCTCGTGCGGGCCGTGGTTGAAATTGGTCAGCGCCATGACGAAGCGGGGCGAGGGGTCGCGGTCGATCGAGCGCTCCAGCGCACCCCGCGTCGCCTCGAAGAAGGCGGCGTCGGAATTGTTGATCTCGAAGGCGGTGAGATCGAAGGGCGGCGGGAACTCGTCGGAGAAGACGCGCTCCTCGACGCCGAGCCCGGCATAGAAGGCGTCGTAGTTCATGAAGGCGCGCCGGCAGCTCGTCGAAAGCATCGTCCGATAGCCGCGCGCGGCGACCTCACCAGGCAGCGAATGCGCGAAGCGGCCGACGCCCTTCTTGAACAGGAAATAGGAATCGGGTCCGAAGCTCGCCGAGGACAGGCCGGTCAGCAGGCTGAATTCCGTCTGCCAGGAGCCGCCGCCATAGATGTCGACATGCAGGCGTCCCGAAAGCGCGCCCGTCGGCGTCAGGAACTCGGCGATTTCGGCGTCGACCGGCAGGTCGAACAGGCGCGGGTCGAACACCGATTCATGCTGGATGACGATGATGTCGGGCCGGATATCGGTTCGCGCCGCGAGCGGCGCCGCTAGCGGCAGGGCGGTCTCGCCGACGTCGAGCATCCGAAGCCCGCCCGCCGGCCACCAGCTCGCGACATCGACCAGCGAGGCCAGGAAGAAGGAGAAGAACCGCTTCTGCTGGGTGACGTCGGTCCGGTATCGGGCGCCGCCGTTCGCCCACCAGGCGGCGTAGAGGGCGGCCGTCGTCAGCGCCAGGCCCAGCAGCCGCTCCGGCCAGGAGAACGGCGCGCCGCGAACCAGCGCCAGCGTCGCGAGGGCGGCGAGGAACAGAAGGACGGCGCCGGCGATCGTCAGCGCGGCGGTGCGCCGGTATTGCCGCAGCATGAAGGGAATGGTGCCGGCAAAGGTCAGCCCCAGATCGGCGACGGCGAGCTTCATGCCGCTATGGTGATGCTTGACCGCCGAGGCGCCGACGATCGTCAGCGCCAGGATCAGCGCCAGCAGGGTGGCGCGCGGCAGGTCGCCGACGATGACGAGAAAGAGCGCGGTCAGGAAGGCGAAGGCGAGTATCGCGAAGAGCGGCTTCGTCGCCTGCCGTTCGCTCGCGAGCACGATGGCCGCGGCCACGCCCCAGAGAAGAATCGCTGTCATGCGAGATCACGTATCAGCTTTGAAGGGCGTGTGCTCGTCGAGGAATTCATGGTCGGCGGCGACCGCTTCGCGCTCGCGCACGAGATAGTCGGCGACCGCCCGCCGGAGGCCGCGATCGGCGATCCAGTGCGCCGAGCGGGTGACGATCGGCCGGTAGCCGCGCGCCAGCTTGTGATCGCCCTGCGCGCCCGCCTCGACGCGGGGCAGGCGGTGCGCGATCGCCCAGTCGACGGCCTGATGGTAGCAAATCTCGAAATGCAGGAACGGCACGTCCTCGGACGCGCCCCAGTAGCGGCCATAGAGCGCGTCGGAGCCGATCAGGTTGAGGGCGCCAGCGATCGGCAGGCCGTCGCGCTTGGCGAGGATCAGCAGAACGCGGTCGGCCATGCGCTCGCCGAGCAGCGAGAAGAAGCGCCGGTTCAGATAGGGCCGGCCCCATTTGCGCGAGCCGGTATCCATGTAGAAGCCGAAAAAGGCGTCCCAGGCGTCCTCGGTGATGTCGGCGCCGGTCAAATGCTCGACGGTGATGCCGCCGGCCAGCGCCTCTCGCCGTTCGCGCCGGATCCCCTTGCGCTTGCGGGAGGCGAGCGCGTCCAGAAAATCCTCGTAGTCGCGATAGCCCTCGTTGATGAAATGGAACTGCTGGTCGGTGCGGGCGAGGAAGCCGCTGTCGTCGAGAATGTCGGCGTCGATCTCGTCGAGGAAGGTCGCGTGGACCGAGGAACTGCCGAGCTGCCGCGCCAGCTCGATCAGGCCGGCGGCGAGAATTTCCCGCGTCGCGGGCGGCGCGCCGTCGCGGACGAGCAATCGCGGCCCGGTCGCCGGGGTGAACGGCACCGACACCTGCAGCTTCGGGTAATAGTTGCCACCGGCGCGCTCATAGGCGTCGGCCCAGCCCTGGTCGAAGACATATTCGCCCATCGAGTGGGGCTTCTGGTAGCAGGGCACGATGCCGGCCGGATGGCCGCCGGCGCCCTCCAGCACCAGATGGCGGGCCTGCCAGCCGGTGCGCGCCGTGGCCGAGCCCGATTCCTCCAGAATTTTCAGAAAGTCGTAGGAAACGAAGGGGTTATAGGCCGTCCGCTGAGATTTTGATTCAAGCGGGCCGGCTTCGTGTCCTGATTCCGCCTCTCCGTGATAAGCCCTTAGGAAGGTTGAGGGATCGTCGCCGAACGGCGCGTCGGACGCCCAGCCGGGATTGGCACAGGCATCCCACTGCTGGCGCTCGATTTCCGTGAGGGAGGAAAG
The DNA here is from genome assembly GCF_059699055.1 of Kaistia sp. SLG-1. Lineage (NCBI taxonomy): Bacteria > Pseudomonadati > Pseudomonadota > Alphaproteobacteria > Hyphomicrobiales > Kaistiaceae > Kaistia > Kaistia sp. SLG-1. The sequence continues at coordinate 3,377,422 of NZ_AP048544.1, read as the reverse complement.
GACGGTGAGACGCGCATCGGGGGCAGCGGTCATGAGGGAGGGCGCTCTCGCTTCGCAGATTGCATCCCAGCATCTAAGGCGAAACGTGACAAGCGCAAGTCGGGACGAGGGAAACGGGCGGTTTTCGTTGCGGCTGGGCGTGTTCACCTCTCCCTGAGGAGGACTTTGCAGAACATCACCCTCATCATGCTGAGGAGGCCCGCAGGGCCGTCTCGAAGCACGCAAAGCGACCGTGCAATCGATGGGCTGCACCGCGATCGTGCGTCCTTCGAGGCCCAAGCTGCGCTCGGGCACCTCAGGATGATGGAGGTCGAGCGCGGCATGACGGCTGGATAGGCTTGCGCAAAGTCGCCCTCGGGCAAAGGTGAAGAGCCGTGTTCCGTGCGCTCCCTGCGCAGAAACACAAGCGCCGTCATTCCTGCGAAAGCAGGAATCCATCTCTCCGCCGCGCGGAACCTGGACGGCTGGCAACCCGGCGGAAATGGATCCCGGCTCGAAGGCCGGGATGACGGCGAGGGTGGCGGACGGCCGGGGATGCTTCGACAGACGCCGTGGCCGCAATCCTCTCCGCGTTAGACGGCAGGCCAGTGCGGGAGTGGCGATGTCCTTCACCTCTCCCTGAGGGAGAGGTCGACGGCCGCAGGCCGGCGGGTGAGGGTTTACGCCCTAGCCGGCCGGTCTCCATCGTTTGAGCCATGTCCGGAGGGTTCCCTAAACCCTCACCCGGAGCTTCGCTCCGACCTCTCCCTCAGGGAGAGGTGAAAGGAAGGCCCTCCGGGCGCGCTCACACCTGATCCGGATCGAAACCCTCGAACGTGATCTGGTCCGTATAAAGCTTCGCCTTCGCCGCCTGTTCGCGGGTGCGGACGGTCCAGGTGATCAGCGCCAGGCCGTGGGCGCGGACCTTCGATGGGGCGAAGGAGGGCAGGCCGTTCAGATCGTAGGAGACGAAGCTGGCGCCGACCTGTGGGACGGCCGAGAGGTTGCGCAGGGCGAAGCGGGCGCGCGGCGGCAGGAAGCCCCATTCCTCGAGGTCGGTATAGCGGTCGGCGACGATGCCGCGCGGCACCTCCGGCAGCAGCCACTGCATGACGGCCATCGAATCCGGATCGAACGACATGACGACGGCCGGCCCCGCATAGGCGGCGAGGATCGGCGCGACGGCCGCTTCCAGCCGGCGGTTGCCGTTCCAGTTGCTCTTCAGCTCGATCACCAGCGGCACCTTGCCGGCGACGGTCTCGAGCAGCTCGGAAAGCGTCGGCACGACGTCGCTGCCCTGCTTGAAGGGCGTCGCCTTCAGCTCGGCGAGCGTCATGCGGTCGACGCGGCCGCTCGCCTGCAGCAGGCGATCGACCGTGTCGTCATGGAAGACCACGACCTCGCCGTCGGCGGTCAGCTGCAGATCGACCTCGATCGCGAAATTGTGGTCGATCGCGGCGCGGACGGCCGAGAGCGTGTTCTCCACCCGGCCGCTCGCCGGATCGTGATAGGCGCGGTGCGCGATCGGGCGGGCGGTCAGCCAGGCGGGGGCGGTCGAGGTCTTTGCGGTCATTTTCGCTCAGGCGATTTCGAGGATGGCTTCGACTTCGACACCGACGCCGAAGGGAAGGGCGGCGACGCCGACGGCGGAGCGGGCATGGCGGCCCTTCTCGCCGAGCACTTCGACCATCAGGTCGGAGGCGCCGTTGACGACCTTGGGCTGCTCGCCGAAGGCCGGGTCCGAATTGACAAAGCCGACGAGCTTGACGACGCGCACGATCCGGTCGAGATCGCCAAGCGCCGCCTTGGCCTGGGCCAGGATGTTGAGGGCGCAGAGGCGCGCGGCGGCCTGGCCCTCGGCAACGCCGAGCTCGACGCCGAGCTTGCCGACATATTCGACGCCGTTCGGGCCGACGGGGATCTGGCCGGAGATGTAGAGATGGCCTTGGCTCACGAGGAAGGGGACATAGTTCGCGGCCGGCGCGCTGGCGGCGGGCAGCACGATTCCGAGGGCCTCGAGGCGGCTGTCGATCTGGCTCGTCATGCAGGATCTCCAAATGCAGGAATGCGGAAGGTCTCCGGTTTCGCCCGAAAGCGGGAGCGCCGCAAGCGGTCGTTGAAACCTGGACTTGCAGGGGCGAAAAGCGGCTCGTAGACCTTTTGACGTTTTGCTGGTTGAAATGCGTCTTATGTCAGCCCTATGTCGGCTTGACGACGATGGGAGCCAGAATGAAGTCCGTATCCATCCATGCAGGTCGCAGCCGGCTCGCCAGCATGCTGAAGATATCAGCGCTCCTCGGTGCGGGTTGGCTCGCCATGGCCGGTTCGGCCTCGGCCATCTCGGCGGCGCCGGCGCTGGTGATGGCGCCGCATGAAGCCGTCTATGATCTCAGCCTCGACGCCGGCGGCAAGTCCGACACGATCAGCGATGCCGAAGGCCGCATGGTCTATCATTTCTGGGGTTCGCGCTGCGACGGCTACAACACCAAGCTCCGCTTCGTCACCCGCATCAGCGACAGCGACGGCAATGCGCGGCTGACCGACGTCGCCACCTCGACCTTCGAGGATTCGGACGGCAAGAGCTTCTCCTTCGCCACCAAGAGCTATGTCGACGGCACGCTTGCCGAGGATTCGACCGGCTCGGCCGAGCGCGAGAACGGCAAGCTGCATGTGACGATGGCGAAGCCGAAGTCGCGCCGCTTCGACATCAGCCCGAACTTCCAGTTCCCGAACCAGCACCTAAGCACGATCATTGACGCCGCCATCCGCGGCGAGCGTTTCGTCCAGGTCGACCTGTTCGACGGCTCGGAGAAGGGCGAGAAGCCCTATACGACCGCCGCCGTCATCGGTGCGACGAACACCGGCGCCGATAATCTGGGCGACGAGGCGACGGCGAAGGCCGCCGGCATCGCCAATGTCCGGCACTGGCCGGTCACGCTCAGCTATTTCGACGAGAACGCGACCGGCGAGCAGAAGCCCTCCTACGAGCTGTCCTTCATCGTCTATGAGAACGGCGTGACGCGGCGGATGCGGCTCGACTATGGCGATTTCGCGCTGACGGGGAAGCTCGTCCGGCTCGACATGGCGCCGGTAAAGGTCGCCGCCAAGCGCTGCCCCTGAGTTACGGTTTTCAGACGCGGACGAGCACCGCGGCCACGGCGTTGTCCAATTGGTCGAAATGGCTGATGACGACGTCGGGCCCGAGCTCGCTGACCGGCACCGGCGTATAACCGAAATCGACCGCGACGACGGGAATGCCGGCGGCCTTCGCGGTGTCGATGTCCGTCTTCGAATCGCCGATCATCACGGCCTGGCGCGGATCGCCCCCGGCCTTGCGGATCGTCTCGTTGAGCGCCAGCGGATCGGGCTTCCGCGCCGCGAAGGTATCGGCGCCGCAGATCGCCGCGAAGCGCTCCGAGAGCCCGAGCGCGTCGAGCAGCAGCATCGACAGGCCCTCGAGCTTGTTGGTGCAGACGGCGAGCAGATAGCCTTCGGCGGCGAAGCGGTCGAGCGCCGCCACCACGCCGTCGAACGGGCGGCTGGTGTCGGCGATATGCGCCGCATAATAGGCGATGTAGGTGTCGAACAGCCGGTCGATGGTGGCGGCGTCGCGGGTGACGCCGTTGGCGGCGAGGCCGCGCTCGATCAGCACCCGGGCGCCGTGCCCGACCATGGAGCGGGCGTCCTCGTAGGGGACGGCGACGAGGCCTTCCTGTTCCAGCACGACGTTGAGCGTCGCGACGAGATCGGTTGCGGTGTCGACGAGCGTGCCGTCGAGGTCGAAGACGAGAATGGGGCGCATGGGCGAGGGGATTCCATCGAAGGGTAACGGAAGGCTAACAAGTCGGGCCGTTTCGCGAAAGGCGGGAGGATGTCGCGGGGACGTTGGCGGCGGCGTTGGCCCATGCTAACAAGCCGCGCCGGACCGGCGTCGATTTCACAACTTGAAGTGTCTGATGATCACCAGCGATGAACTGAAGAAGCAGGCGGCGCTCGCCGCGCTCGAGAAGGTCGAACCCGGCATGAAGCTCGGTCTCGGCTCCGGGTCTACCGCCAATCACTTCATTCGCGGCCTTGGCGCGCTTGTGCGCGACGGGCTTTCGGTCGTCGGCGTTCCCTCTTCCGAGCGCACCGCCGCGCTGGCGCGGGAAGTGGGCGTCCCGCTGACGACGCTGGAAGAGACGCCGCGCCTCGATTTGACCATCGACGGCGCCGATGAACTCGACAGCCGCCTGCGCCTGATCAAGGGCGGCGGCGGCGCTTTGCTGCGCGAGAAGATCGTCGCGGCGGCGTCCGGCCAGATGATCGTCATCGCCGACGGCACCAAGCTCGTCGAGACGCTCGGCGCCTTTCCGCTGCCAATCGAAGTCAACCATTTCGGCATCGGCGCCACGATCGCCGCGATCGCCGATGCCGCTGTCCGGCTCGATCAGCCGGTCACGCTGGCGCGGCGCCTGACGGTGGAGGGAACCCCCTTCGTAACCGATGGCGGGCACGCTATCATCGATGCATCTTTTGGCCGTATTCGCGATCCAGAAGCCTTGAGTCTTGCCCTTGTGGCGATTCCGGGGGTCGTGGAGCACGGGCTCTTCATCGGACTTGCATCCGCCGCCGTCATCGCTCGCCCGGAAGGCATCAGCTGGTTGGTGGCTTAACATCATTTCGCCCATCGGGAGTTTCTCCATGATCTTCATCCGTAAAACCATCGGCGCCGCCGTGCTGGCCGCCGGCCTTGCCATGGGCTCAGCCGGTATCGCCCAGGCGCAGGAAGTGACCGATGCGCATGTCGCGGCGGCGCTGGATGCCGTCCACGCCGCCAAGACCTCGCGCGGTTTCGACAATCTGCTGCCGCTGCTGTCGCAGCAGACGCAGAACCGGCTGATCCGCATGCGCCCCGACCAGCACCAGGCGATCGCCGAGGTCGTCGACGCGCAGGCGCTCGAGCTCGTCGCCCGCCGCAAGGACCTCGACAACGACGTCGCCCGCATCTGGGCCAAGCACTTCACCGAAGACGAGCTGAAGGCGATCGCCGAGTTCTACAAGAGCCCAGCCGGCGCCAAGCTCGCCGAGATCGGCCCGAAGGTCGTCGGCGAGACGCTGCAGTCGGTGAAGGGCTGGTCGGACCGCGTCGGCGAGGAGCTGTTCGAGAAGTCCCGCGAAGGGCTGAAGAAGAAGGGCATCGACTTCTAATTTCATGAGCCAGTTCGACGTCGATCTCTTCATCATCGGTGCGGGTTCCGGCGGCGTGCGCGCCGGTCGCATCGCGGCGGGCTATGGCGCCCGCGTGCTGGTCGCGGAGGAATACCGCGTCGGCGGTACCTGCGTGATCCGCGGCTGCGTGCCGAAAAAGCTGTTCGTCTATGCGTCCCGCTTTGCCGAGGAATTCGAGGATTCCGTCGGCTTTGGCTGGGCCCCGGGGGAGGCGACCTTCGATTGGTCGCGCCTCGTGGCGGCCAAGGACAAGGAGATCGATCGGCTCAACGGCATCTACATCCGCAATCTCGAGCGCTCCGGCGCCCAGATCGTGCAGAGCCGCGCCGAGATCGTCGATCCGCACACCGTGCGGCTCGTGGCCGAGGATCGCCTCATCCGGGCGAAGACCATCCTCGTCGCGACCGGCGGCGCGCCGTTCATCACGCCGGACCTGCCGGGCCGCGAGCTGGCGATCTCCTCCAACGAAGCGTTCCACCTGAAGCGCCTTCCGAAGAAGATCGTCGTCGTCGGCGGCGGCTATATCGCGGTCGAGTTCGCCGGCATCTTCAACGGGCTCGGCGTCGAGACGACGCTGATCCATCGCGGCGATGGCCTGCTGCGCGGCTTCGATGCCGATGTGCGGCGGACGCTCCGTGAGGAGATCGAGAAGAAGGGCATCCGTGTCCTGCTCAACGAGACGCTGGCTTCGATCGAGAAGGACGGCGACGGCCTGATCGCGCGGACGAGCAGCGGCGAAGCGCTCGACTGCGGCGAGGTGATGATCGCGACCGGCCGGCGGCCCAACACCAGCGGGCTCGGTCTCGAGAACGCCGGCGTGGCGCTCGATGGCGCCGGCGCCGTGGTGGTCGACGCCTATTCGCAGTCCAACGTCCCGTCGATCTATGCCGTCGGCGACGTCACCAACCGCATCAACCTGACGCCGGTGGCGATCCGCGAGGGCCATGCCTTCGCTGACACCGTCTTCGGCGGCAAGCGCATCTCGGTTGACCATCTTGGCGTGCCGAAGGCGGTGTTCTCGCAGCCGGAGATCGGCACCGTTGGCCTGACCGAGGAAGAGGCGCTGGCGGAGTTCGCGGCGGTCGACGTCTACCAGACCAACTTCCGCCCGATGAAGCACACGCTTTCCGGTCGCGACGAGCGCACGCTGATGAAGCTGCTCGTCGATGCGGATAGCGACCGCGTCATCGGCTGCCACATCCTCGGCCCCGATGCCGGCGAGATGATCCAGATCGTTGCGATCGCGTTGAAGATGCGGGCGACAAAGGCCGATTTCGACTCGACCATGGCGCTGCATCCCACGGCCGCCGAAGAACTCGTCACCATGCGCGAGCCCACCACGCGGCATCGTCGCAACGCCTGAGGCGTTCCTGCCTTCGCGAATTCGAAGGCAAGAACCGGAGTGTCCGGGATCCCTGCATCGGATAGCCGATGCGCGGATCGCCGGGACGAGGTGCGGATGAGATACGAGGTCGAGCCCGGCGCGGGCATCAGGCTGGCCATGCCGCTGGAAGCGGGCTTCCGGCCGGAATATGCGCTCGCCTATCATGGCCGCGATCCGCTCAGCGTCAGCGAGCGGGTCTCAGGGCGGACGATCGCCAAGACGATTCTCGTCGATGGCCGCGCCCATCGGCTCGAAATCGACCTTTCGGACGCCGACCTGGCAACAGCCCCCGTCGCCCGCGTGCGGGTCGACCATGACAGCATCCCGTCGGAGCGCGTCGAGGCGATCGCCGCCCGCATGCTCGGCCTCGCCAGCGATCCCGTGGGCTTTGAAACGTTGATCGCGTCTCGCGCCGATCGCGCCCGCATTCTCGGGTCGCGCAGCGGGTTGCGCATTCCCCTGACAGCCGACATCTGGGATGCGGTCTGCTGGGCGGTGATCGGCCAGCAGATCAACCTGACCTTCGCCGCCGCCCTGCGCCGGGCGCTGATCGAACGCACGGGTCCACTGCATATGGAAAGCGGCATGCGGGCTCATCCCGATCCGGAGCGCGTCGCGGCGCTCGAGGTCGAGGATCTGACGGCGCTGCGCTTCTCGCGCTCGAAGGCGAGCTATCTGATCGGCGTGGCGCGCCTTGTGAGCGAAGGGTCGCTGGCGCTGGAGGATCTGGCGAAGGGGACGGTGACTGACGCGGAGGCGGCGCTGGTCGCCGTGCGTGGCATCGGCACCTGGACGGCGCGCTATATCATGCTGCGCGGCTTCGGCTTTCCCGACATGGCGCCGATCGGCGATTCGGGGCTGGCGACGGCGCTGCAGCGCCTGCTGGCGCTTCCCGAGCGGCCGGACACCAAATTGCAGGAGGCTTCGATGCAGGCCTTCGCCCCGCACCGAAGCCTCGCAACGGCCCATCTCTGGGCCGGACTCGCGGACGCTTAGAGCCTTTCATCGTTTCATGGAAACGACGAAAGGCTCTAACTATTTGTTTTGTCGCGTTTTCTTCACGCGAACCGGTATCCACTTCGCTCGAAAACGCTTTAGGCGGACGGCGCGAAGTCGAGGAAGCCGACGATATCCGCGAGTTGGCCGGCTTCGACCGTGGCGAAGTCGGTGCCGCCGGCGATCGAGGGTCCGCCATCCGGCCCGAGCTCCCAGGAGAAGCGGATCCGGTCCTCATAGGCGTCGACTTTGCCGACCTGCTTGAAGCGGAGGCCGGCGAAGCGGTCCTGCACGGCGGCCAGCATCTGGTCGATGCCGCCGCGCCCCTCGCTCTTCATCAGGGGATCCACGTAGGAAGCGGATTGCGTGAAGGTCGCGGCGATGAGGGCGCGGCGCTTCTCGGCGTCGGTCTCGTTCCAGCTGGCGATGTAGCGTTCGACGAGGGCGTTGGTCATGATTGGTCTCCGGGGTTGTCGTTGCTGACAGGCCGGAGATTTGCGGCTCGGGGGCATGAAGTCGATTACCTCGGAGGTAATTGGATCGCCGATCGGCGGCAGGCTATCGTCGGCGCATGGAAACCAATTCGCGCCCGATCGGCGAGCAGATCCGCGACTGGCGGCAGCGCCGCCGCATGAGCCAGATGGATCTCGCGGGCGACGCCGAGATGTCGACGCGGCATCTGAGCTTCATTGAGACGGGCCGGTCCCGCCCGAGCCGCGACATGGTGCTGAAGCTGGCGGCCGAACTGGACGTGCCTCTGCGCGAGCGGAACCTGATGCTCGTCGCCGCCGGCTTCGCGCCGGTTTATCGCGAGCGCCGGATGGACGATGCGGCGATGGCGGCGGCGCGCCGTGCGGTCGCGCGCATCCTCGACGGCCATGAGCCCTATCCGGCGCTGGCGATCGACCGGCACTGGAACCTGGTCGCGGCCAACGCCGCCGTCATGCGCCTCGTCGCGGGCGTATCGCCGGCGCTGCTGGAGCCGCCCGTGAACGTGCTGCGGCTGGCGCTGCATCCGGACGGACTGGCGCCGCGCACGGTGAACCTCGCCGAATGGCGGGGGCACCTGCTGGCGCGGCTCGCGCACGAGATCGACCTGACCGGCGACACGGTGCTGGCCGACCTGCTCGACGAGCTCCGCGCCTATCCCTCCCGGAGCGACGTGCGCCCGGCCGCGAAGGACGATTTCGGCGGCATCGCGGTTCGTTTTCGCGTCCGCTCCGGCGACGAAACGCTCTCCTTCATCTCGGCAACGACGCTGTTCGGCACGCCCGTCGACGTCACGCTGGCGGAACTCGCGATCGAATCCTTCTTTCCGGCCGACGACGAGACGGCGGAAGCCTTGCGCCGCGCCGCCGCTCAGCCATGATGCGGCGAACAGGCGTGGGGACAGACCATGGTGAAGCGGACGCTGCGCGAACGGCTGAGGTTGCGCAATCTCCTGACGGTGCTCGTCGTGGCGCTCGTCTTCTACGGGCTGGCGGCCTATGTCGTGCTGCCGCTCGCCTGGACCCACTATGAGCACCAGCCCGGCCTGGCCGATCGGCCGATGGTGACGCATACCGCGCAGGGCATTCCCGGTGGCCCGCTGAATGTCGGCCTGGTCGGCGACCGGGAGGACGTGCTCCGCTCGATGCATGCGGCCGGCTGGTTTCCGGCCGACCCGATCACCTGGCGTTCCAGCATCGAGATCGTCGGCAGCGTCGTGCTGGACCGGCCCTATCACGACGCGCCGGTCAGCCCGCTCTACTATGACGGTCGGCGCGAGGACCTCGCCTTCGAGAAGCCGGTCGGCGAGAGCGCGGACCAGCGCGATCATGTCCGCTTCTGGAAGGTGCTCGAAATGGGGGCCGAGGGACGCCCGGTCTGGCTCGGCTCGGCGACCTTCGATCGCGGTGTCGGCCTCAGCCATGATACCGGCCAGGTGACGCACCACATCGGCCCGGACATCGACGCCGTGCGCGATCTGCTCACCGACGATCTGAAGGCGGCCGGCATGGTCGAGGCCACCTATCAGGTCACCGGCATCGGGCCGACCGTGAACGGTCGAAATGGCGAGGGCGACCCCTATTATACCGATGGAGAGATCTGGATGTCGCGCCTCGTGCCGGCCGGCAAGAAGTCGACCGTCCCCGCCGTCGTCCTGCCGCCGCCGGCGCTGGTGGGCCTGAAGGACCGCCTCTGGCATTGGGCGGCCTCGTGGATCTGAGCCATGACGCATGGGCCATGGTGTGTTTCCTCGCTCCGGGCGAGCGTGTATAAGGCAGCACCTTTCGAGGCCCGATGAGGTCCGTCACGCGCTATCGAGCGCGAAAGGCGGGCAAGGGTGTGGAGTGCTCAAGATGAAGACGAGTTGGAAGCCGGATAGCTGGCGGTCGAAGCCGATCCAGCAGGTGCCGGATTATGTCGATGCGGCGGGTCTCGCGGCGGTCGAGGGACGGCTCTCGAACTATCCCCCGCTCGTTTTCGCCGGCGAGGCGCGCAAGCTCAAGAAGAGCCTTGCGGCCGTGTCGCGCGGCGAGAGCTTCCTGCTCCAGGGCGGTGATTGCGCCGAGAGCTTCATGGAGCATCACCCGGACAACATCCGCGACTTCTTCCGCGTCTTCCTGCAGATGGCCGTCGTGCTGACCTTCGCCGGCTCGATGCCGGTGGTAAAGGTCGGCCGCATCGCCGGCCAGTTCGCCAAGCCGCGCTCAGCCCCGACCGAGACGATCGACGGCGTCGAGCTGCCGAGCTATCGCGGCGACAACATCAACGGCATCGAGTTCACGCCCGAGGCCCGCATTCCCGATCCGCGCCGGATCGAGGATTCCTACCGCCAGTCGGCCGCGACGCTGAACCTGCTGCGCGCCTTCGCGCAGGGCGGCTACGCCAATCTGGAGCACGTGCATCAGTGGATGCTCGGCTTCGTCAAGGACAGCCCGCAGGGCCACCACTACCAGGAGATCGCCGATCGCATCTCCGAGTCGATGGCGTTCATGCGCGCCTGCGGTGTCGATCCGGACTCGACGCCGTCACTGCGCTCTACCGATTTCTTCACCTCGCATGAGGCGCTGCTGCTCGGCTACGAGCAGGCGATGACGCGGGTCGATTCGACCACCGGCGACTGGTACGCGACCTCCGGCCACATGCTCTGGATCGGCGACCGAACCCGCCAGCCCGATCATGCCCATGTCGAGTACATGCGTGGCGTGAAGAACCCGATCGGCCTGAAATGCGGCCCGTCGCTGAGCGGCGACGGCCTGCTGCAGCTGATCGACCTCTTGAACCCGGACAACGAGCCCGGCCGTCTGACGCTGATTTGCCGCTTCGGCGCCAACAAGGTGTTCGACCACCTGCCGCAGCTGATCCGCGCCGTCGAGCGGGAAGGGCGCTCCGTCGTCTGGTCCTGCGATCCGATGCACGGCAACACGATCAAGGCTTCGAGCGGCTACAAGACGCGGCCGTTCGACCTGATCCTCAAGGAAGTGAAGAGCTTCTTCGAGGTGCATCAGGGTGAGGGCACGTTCCCGGGCGGCGTCCACATCGAGATGACCGGCAAGAACGTCACCGAATGCACTGGCGGCGCCCGCGCGATCACCGACGAGGATCTTTCGGACCGCTACCACACCCATTGCGATCCGCGCCTCAACGCCGATCAGGCGCTGGAACTGGCCTTCCTGGTGGCGGAACTGCTCAAGGCAAGCCGCCAGGGCGACGTCCGGCATCGTCTCGTCGCTGGGCTCTGACACGGATGGCGGCAGGCGGGGAAATCCACTCCGGCGCCTGCCTCTGCGGGGCGGTGACCTACCGGGTCGCCGGCCCGCTGGCGCCGGTCGTCGGCTGTCACTGCACGATGTGCCGCCGGCAGACCGGGCATTTCCTCGCCTCGACCACGGTCGCGGCGAGTGACGTGACGATTTCCGGGGGCGACAGCCTGCGCTGGTACCCGTCGTCGGAGACGGTTCGGCGCGGCTTCTGTGGCGCGTGTGGTTCAGTGCTGTTCTGGGAGCGGATCGGGCGACCCGAGATCGCCATCGCCATGGGCGGCTTCGACAAGCCGACGGGCGTCCGCTGGGAAAAGCACATCTTCGTCGCCGACAAGGGCGACTACTACGCGATCGAGGACGGCGCGCCGGCCTATGATCGACGGCAGACTTCAACCCATCAGGATTGAGAGCCGGCCGCGGACCCCTTGGGATCCGCAGCCGGAATTCATTTGCCTTAGCGGCCGCTGCCCGTGCGGGTCAGGTGCAGCGAGCTGACGCCGGCCGCGAGGTTAAGGCCGGTCTGGGCCGTCACCGAAAGCGGCTGCAGCGCGACGCTGTTCTGGCCGCCGCCGACGAGGACGTTGGCGCCGAGGCCGACGCCGATCGTCGCCTGCGCGGTCGCGCCGGTGTAGCGGCCCGAAAGATCGCCATGGCGGCGGGTCGGCTCGAACACGTTCCAGACGATCACGCTGTTGCGGGTGACGCCGACGTCGAGGCCGACGCGGTCGATGCGGCCGCTATAGAACTCCACGCCGCGATTGGAATGGAATTCGCAGGAGACGCTGCGGCGCGAGCCGATGATCAGGCCGACACCGGCGGCGACGCGGCAGGTCAGGACGCCCGTCTTGACGGCGGCCTGCGCCGTCGATGCCAGCGGGAGAGTTGCGGTGACGGCAACGGCAGCTGCCAGCAGGGCCTTGTGCAGCTTCGACATGTTCGACCTCGTTCGTAGACGGAAAAAGAGACGGCGCACTGTCGTGCGCCGATCTCCTTCTACACGCGAAACTTGCGTGTAGGCTATGCGGGAGAGCACGTATTCGTGTTCTCGCCGCAAGCCCGCCGCAAGCCGTCCCTACGTCATGCCGTCGCCAGCTCCAGCTGCTGCTTGCGGCGGCCGATCATTAGCGACAGCAGCGCCGCGAGGATGCCGGTCGCGCCGGCGATCAGGAAGGCGTCGAGATAATTGCCCTGCGCCGTCCGCATGTATCCGGCGAAATAGGCGGCCGAGGCGGCGCCGAGCTGGTGGCCGGCGGCGATCCAGCCGAACACGATCGGCGCCTTGCGATCACCGAACGCCTCATTGGCGAGGCGCACCGTCGGCGGCACGGTGGCGATCCAGTCGAGGCCGTAGAACACGGCGAAGATCGACAGGCTGTAGATGTTGAAGTCCGTGAAGGGCAGGAACATCAGCGAGATGCCGCGCAGACCGTAATAGACGAAGAGAAGCTTGCGCGGATCGAAGCGGTCGGTGAGCCAACCGGAGGCGGTGGTGCCGACGAGGTCGAACAGCCCCATCACCGCGAGCAGGCTGGCCGCCTGGATCTCGGGCATGCCCATGTCGCCGCAGAAGGCGATCATGTGGGTGCCGACGAGGCCGTTGGTGGTGAAGCCGCAGATGAAGAAGGTGGCGAAGAGATACCAGAAGGTCTTGGTCCGAGCCGCTTCGAACAGCGCATTGAAGGCGTTGGCGAGCACGTTGCCCTGCGGGCCGCTCGGCAGCGGATCGCCCTCGTCCGCGCCATAGGGACGAAGGCCGATATCCTGGGGCCGCTCCGGCACGAAGAGCCAGGCGACCGGCACCAGGGCTGCCGACACGATTGCCACCGTGATAACGACCGCCTGCCAGCCGCCCCATTGCGCCAGCGCCGCCATGCCGGGCAGGAAGATGAGCGTTCCGGTCGCCGTGCTCGCCGTCAAAAGGCCCATCATCAGGCCGCGATTGGTGACGAACCAGCGGTTCACGATGGTCGCGCCGAGCACCATGGCGACCGCACCGGAGGAGACGCCGGAAAGGACGCCCCATGTAGCAATGTACTGCCAGGGTTGCGTCATGAAGGCGCTGGCGCCGGTGGACGCCGCCATCAGCAGCAGCGCACCGACCAGGACCCGACGAACGCCGAAGCTCTGCATCAGGGCCGCGGCGAAGGGGCCGGTGAGGCCGTACAGGAAGATGCCGATCGCGGCCGCGAGCGAGATGGTGTCGCGGCTCCAGCCGAAGGCGGATTCGATCGGCAGGATCATCACGCCGGGCGCGGCGCGCAGACCGGCGCCGGCCAGGAGACAGACGAAAATCACGCCTGCGACGACGAAGGCATAGTTCTGGCCGAAAGGCCGGCGGCGGACTATATTCATGTTACTGACCGTTCCGTTTCAATCGCGGCTATGATACGTACCGTTCTGTTACATCGTCAAGTGGGTTGGGAGTGCAGGCTGTGACCGTCCGTGCCGAAAAATCGTCGACGAGGGCCCGCAACGGCGCCGATGCGCCGCCGCGCGCGGCCGATCGCATTCGCGCGACCGCGCGGGATCTCTTCTATCGCGAGGGTATCCGCGCCGTCGGCATCGACGAGATCGTGACGCGCGCCGGCGTCACCAAGCCGAGCCTCTATCGCGCTTTCTCGTCGAAGGACGAACTCGCCGCGGCCTATATGCGCGACTACGACGCCGACTTCTGGGAGTCGGTCGACGCGGTGATGGCGAACCATCCGGGCGATCCTCGCGCGCAGATCATGGCCTATCTGACGCGGATCAGCGTCCGCTCGCAAAGCGACGATTATCGCGGCTGCGGGATGACCAACGCGGCGGTCGAATTCCCGGACCGGGCCAATCCGGCGCGGCTGGTCGCCGTCGAAAACAAGCGTGAACTCCGCCGGCGCCTGACCGAATTGGCGCGCGAGCTGGGCGCGGCCGAACCGGAAATCCTGGGCGACGGGCTGCTGCTTCTCGTCGAGGGGGCGTATGTCTCCGGCCAGTTGTTCGGCAAGGGCGGTCCGGCGGGCTCAATCGCGCTGGTCGCCGATCGCATGATCGACGCCTGCCTGAAGCGGTGACGGGGGCAGGATTGGCCATGCAGGTTGAACACTGCGTGCTGCTTCGCGCGTCTTATGGGTGAGGGCGACGGCGACTATCTTTTGCTCAACACGCAAAGGATCTTTCGATGTCGCTTCCCACCCTCTTCCTGTCGCATGGTTCGCCGATGCTGGCGCTGACCGACACGCCGGCGCATCGCTTCCTGCAGTCGCTCGCCTCGACCTTGCCTCGTCCTCGCGCCGTCGTGATCGTCTCCGCTCATTTCGAGACCGGAACGCCGACCGTGGTCTCCGATGCGAACCCGGAAATGATCTATGATTTCCGTGGCTTCCCGAAGGCTCTTTACGAAATCGACTATCCCGCTCCGGGTGATGCCACGCTCGCCGCCGAGGTGGTCGAGCGGCTGCGGACGGCCGGATTGCCGGTCGATGTCGCGCCGAAGCGCGGCTTCGATCACGGCACCTGGATCCCGCTGTCGCTGGTTTGGCCGGAGGCGAATGTCCCGCTGGTCCAGCTCTCGATCCAGCCGCATCTGAGCCCCGCGCATCATCTGATGCTCGGCCGCGCCTTGGCCGGGCTGCGCGAGGAGAACATCCTGGTGATCGGCACCGGCGCCGCGACGCATAATCTTCGCGCGCTGTTCCGCAATCCCGCCGGCATGCCGGCCGTTGACGCGCCTCCCGTCGATTGGGCGCGCGAATTCGCCGACTGGGTTTCCGATCGCGCCGCCGCCGGCGACACGGCGGCGCTCGTCGACTATCGGGCCCAGGCGCCGCATGCCGTGATGGCGCATCCAGAGGACGAGCACTTCCTGCCGTTCTTCGTCGCGCTCGGCGCGGCGGGCGAGGGCGCCCGGGGCGAGCGGATCCATAATTCCTATGAGTATGAGGCGCTCTCGATGGATATGTACCGCTTCGACTGAGCGCTCCGGAGCCGGCGGCCGCGACGTTTTTCGGCCCGCCGCCGCGTTCCCGTTGCCGCCGCTTCGGCGGCGCGGTAAAGGCAGAATATGACCCGCCCCGATACGCTCCGCATCGCCCTTGCCCAGATCAATCCGGTTGTCGGCGACATCGCCGGCAATCTCGAAAAGGCGCGCGCCGCGCGCGCGACCGCCGCGGCGGGCCGCGCCGACGTCGTCATGTTCAGCGAGCTGTTCCTCTCGGCCTATTCGCCGGAGGATCTGGTGCTGAAGCCGGCCTTCCAGGAGGCCTGCCGCGCCGCCTGCGAGGCAATCGCCGCCGATACCGCCGATGGCGGCCCGGCCGTGCTGATCGGCCTGCCCTGGCTCGAGGACGACAAGCTCTATAACGCCTACGCGCTCTGCGACAACGGCCGCATCGAGAGCGTCCGCTTCAAGGTCGACCTGCCGAACTACGGCGTCTTCGACGAGAAGCGCGTCTTCACGCCGGGGCCGCATCCGGGCCCGATCTCGCTGCGCGGCGTGCGCGTCGGCGTGCCGATCTGCGAGGACATCTGGGGTCCCGATCCCGTCGAATGCATCGCCGAGACGGGCGGCGAGATCCTGCTGGTGCCGAACGGCTCGCCCTATCGCCGCCGCGTCATGGACCAGCGCTTCAACGTCTCCGTCGCCCGCGTCACGGAATCGGGCCTGCCGCTCGTCTATCTGAACCAGGTCGGCGGCCAGGATGAGCTCATCTTCGATGGCGCCTCCTTCGTCCTCAACGCCGATGGTTCGCTCGCCGCCCAGCTGCCGGCCTTCAGCGAGGCGATCGAGATCGTCGAGTTCAGGCGGGTCGGCGATGCCTGGCATTGCGCCGAGGGCGTAAAGGCCCGGGTGGAGGAGGGCGAGGAGGCTGACTATCTCGCCTGCGTCCATGGCCTGCGCGACTATGTCGGCAAGAACGGATTTCCGGGCGTCGTGCTCGGCCTCTCCGGCGGCATCGATTCCGCCCTCGTCGCGGCGATGGCCGTCGACGCGCTGGGCGCCGATCGCGTGCACTGCGTGATGCTGCCCTACCGCTACACGTCGGAGGACAGCCTGGTAGATGCCAAGGCCTGCGCCGACAAGCTTGGCGTGCGCTACGACATCGTGCCGATTGCCGAGCCGGTCGAGGGCTTCATGCATGCGCTGGCGCCGATGTTCGCCGGCAGGCAGGCGGATATCACGGAAGAAAACCTGCAGTCGCGCACGCGCGGCACCATCCTGATGGCGATCTCGAACAAGTTCGGGGCCATGGTGGTGACGACGGGCAACAAGTCGGAGATGTCTGTCGGCTACGCCACGCTCTATGGCGACATGAACGGCGGCTTCAATCCGATCAAGGATCTGTACAAGACGCAGGTCTTCGCGATTTCGCGGTTCCGCAACAGCGTCGTGCCGAAGGGCTGTCTCGGGCCGTCCGGCGAAGTCGTGCCGGAGCGGATCATCACCAAGCCGCCGACGGCGGAGCTGCGCGAAAACCAGAAGGACCAGGATTCGCTGCCGCCCTACGACATCCTCGACGATATCCTCGAGAGCCTGGTCGAGGGCGAGATGCGGGTCGGCGACGTCATCGCACGCGGCCATGAGGCGGCGACGGTGAAGCGGATCGAACATCTGCTCGCGATCGCGGAGTACAAGCGCCGCCAGGCCGCGCCGGGCGTGAAGCTCAGCCGCCGCAACTTCGGGCGCGACCGCCGCTATCCGATCACCAACCGGTTCCGCGACCGGGCCTGAGCTTTGGAGGCGGAGCCTGCAGCCATCGGGCTCCGCTCTCGATTTCCAGATTGCCGCGCCAAAGAAAAAGGCCCTCCGATGGAGGGCCTTTCTGTTTCTGTTTTCGCGATCGCCGGGATCAGCCGTGGACGTTGTCCGGAGGCGTCGTGCCGTAGCCGGCGGTCGAGGACGGCTCGGGATCCGGAACGGCGCCGCCCTTGGAATCGTAGACCGCGACCGGATCCGGCGTGGCGTTGCCCAGCACCTTGACCTTGGTGCCGATCGGCGCGCGGTTGTAGAGGTCGATGATGTCCTGGTTCATCATGCGGATGCAGCCGGACGACAGCGATTTGCCGATCGACCAGGGCTGCGTCGTGCCGTGGATGCGGTACAGCGTGTCGACCTTGCCCTGGTAGAGATAGAGCGCGCGGGCGCCGAGCGGGTTGCCGGGGCCGCCGGGCATGCCGTTCGGCCACTTGGCGGCTGCCGGATCGCGGGCCTGCATTTCCTTGGGCGGATGCCACTTCGGCCATTGCTGCTTGGCCTGGATGGTCGCGTCGCCCGACCAGGCGAAGCCCTCGCGGCCAACGCCGACGCCATAGCGGAGCGCGGTGTTGTTCTCGAAGGCGAGGTAGAGGAAATGGTTGTACGGATCGATGACGATCGTACCGGGCTCGGCATTGATGCTGGACGGCAGATCCACCACCTGACGATAGAAGCGCGGATTGATCTTCGTGAGGTCGATCGCCGCGATCGGGAACGGCTCGTCGGTAATCGGGCCGTACATGGACGCGAAGCCCTGGTCGATCTGCGGGGCGCGGCCCGGACCGGTGACGGCGTTCGGCGCCAGGCCGGGAGGCGGCGGAGTCGTCTGGCAGGCTGCGAGCACGACGGGCAGGCCGATCATGAATGTGCGACGGCTAAGCTTGCCCGCTGACTTTAGAGGCTTCGTATCGTTCAAAGCCTGTTCCTTTTCATCATCAAACTGGGATGAACCCAATGAAAGACCGGAACGCTGGAGGAGCGGATCCGGGATCCAACCGTCTCGACTGGCTCGATTCCGCCGACGCCTGGGCGGCGCGATCCAAGAAGATGATTGATATCGTTACTGGTTGCTTTCGCATTTCACCGCAATGACAATTTCGCCACACCAAGGGCCAATCAAAAGTGATCGAAACCAGCGGGGACACGGCGTCGGTGCAATTTGTGCGGCTGGGATGGGCCGAAACCAAGGCGCGTTAAGCATGTTTTCGGGTTCGGCCCCGGGATCCGGAGGGATGTTGCCGAAATGATACATCGTTTCTCCGCCCGCGTTCCTGCATGTCGCGCCTGAATCGGCTATCAGGGGCGGGTCAAAGTTCGGAGTTCTTATGCGCTGGTCACCCCAACAGGAAAATGCGCTCTCCGCCGTGTCTGAATGGCTGCGGCGCGGAGACAGTCCCGTCTTCCGTCTGTTTGGCTATGCCGGAACGGGCAAGACGACGCTTGCCCGCCATATCGCTGCTGATATCGACGGGGACGTCGCTTTTGCCGCCTTCACCGGCAAGGCCGCCCATGTGCTGCGCTCCAAGGGGTGCGAGGGCGCCGGCACGATTCACAGCCTGATCTACCGGCCGCGCGCCGGCGATGACGAAGAGCAGCCGGTCTTCGCGATCAACCACGAGAGCGCGGCCTCCAAGGCGGATCTGATCATCATCGACGAATGCTCGATGGTCGACGAGGAGCTCGGCCGCGACCTGCTGTCGTTCGGCACCCCGGTGCTGGTGCTCGGCGACCCGGCGCAGCTGCCGCCGGTCAAGGGCGGCGGCTTCTTCACCGAGCAGGAGCCCGACTCCATGCTGACCGAGGTGCATCGCCAGGCGCAGGATAATCCGATCATCCGCCTCTCGATGGCGGTGCGCGCCGGCGAGCCGATCGAATATGGCGAGCATGGCGAGAGCCGGGTGATCTCGCGGCGCGAGATTGATGCCGCGCAGATTCTGGCCGCCGACCAGGTGCTCGTCGGCACCAACAAGACGCGCCGGCTCTACAACCAGCGCATTCGCGAGCTGAAGGGACTGCTGAGCCCGATGCCGGCGGTCGGCGACAAGCTCGTGTGCCTCCGCAACGACAAGCAGAAGGGCCTTTTGAACGGTGGCACCTGGGTCGTCTCGGAGCTGGCCGCGCCGCGCAAGAGCCTGCTGCGTCTCGCCGTCAAGCCCGAGGAAGACGCCACCGGCAAGGCCGTGAAGGTCTCCGTCCATCCGAACTTCTTCGAGAATGGCGGCGAGGACCTGCCCTATGCGCAGCGCCGCAACTCCGACGAGTTCGACTACGGCTACGCGCTGACGGTGCACAAGTCGCAGGGTTCGCAATGGGACAATCTCGTCCTGTTCGACGAGAGCTACGCCTTCCGCGAGCATCGCGATCGCTGGCTCTATACGGGCCTGACCCGCGCCGCGAAGCGGATCACCATCGTCCGCTGAGGTATGAGGCGATGGCGCTTTCGCGCCGTCGCCCTATCGGCCGTGATCAGGCCGGGTAGACGCGTTCGGCCGGCCGGATCCGGCCGGCATTGCCGAGCTCGATGATGTAGCCGAAGTCCTTTTCGGTATCGAGATAGTAGTGCTCGTCGTCGTCGATCCGGCCGCTCTGGATCACCGAATAGCCCTTGTGGGCGAAGTCCTCGACCGCCTTCTTGCAGTCCGCATAGAACAGCTTGATGTGGTGCAGGCCCTCGCCGTGCTTCTCGAGATGTTCGTCATAGATGCTGTAGCCGGTCAGCGGCTGCATCAGTTCGAGCTGGGTATCGCCGCTCCAGGCAATGGCGATCAGGCAGGTGTGCGTCGCCGGCTTGCCGCGATAGACGTAGTCCTGAACCTTGCCGGGCTCGAACTGGTAGACGTCCCACGGACCGATGCCGAAGACCTCCCAGTGGCGCTTCATCGCCGCCTCGAGGTCGCGGACGACATAGGCGACCTGCATCGTGCCGCCTTCGGTGAATGTTCGCATGCCGGTTTCCCCTCCCTCCGGAGCGCTCGTTGGCGGCGCTCGCTTGTTGGCGTTGCGCGAGGGGCCGGGCAGGGCGGGCGCGTTCATGCCGGGCGGTGAACAGCCCGCATTCCGCCGCTGAAATCTCCCCTGCTGGACCTCCCTCCGCCGTTCAAGGCGGAGGCTCAGCTAGGCACGGGGTCGGTCAGGTGGTCAAGCAAGCGATTCTGTGGCGGCAGAGGCGACGCGCGGGTCCAGGACGGTGCATGTATGGGGCTGGATCAGTTCGCCTTGTGGGCGACCGGCAGGGCCGGGCGATGGCGCGGCAGCGGCGCGGCCGGAGCGGGCGACTGGGCCGGTGTGTCTGACGCGGTCTTGTCCTGCGTCGTCGTAAGCCGGAGCGCGGTCCGGAGCGCTGCCGTGGAATGGGGCGGAGCCGGCCGAGGCGCCGGGGCGAAGGCCGCCGCCGTGGCGTCCCGGGCGAAGCCGGAGGAGGCGCCGGCGAGCGCCAGCTCGGGCCGGGCGATGATCTCTCCGGCGTTGATCGCGCCGGCGGTCTGCGAAGCGGGAACCAGCGCCGTCGCATAGAGCAGGCCGCGCGGCGCTTCGGGCTTGGATGTGTCCGGCTTGGGTTCGGTGAGTGCGGCGACCTGGATCGGCGCCGCCGGGCGGCGGCGTGGCAGCAGCGGCATTACGATTTCCGCCTTGGCCACGACCGGCTTGGCGACCACTTCCGGCTCAGCCTTCGCCTCGACGATCGTCGGGGCAGGCTTGGCGGCGATGATGGGCGATGTGGGCTTGGAGATCGGTTTGGGGGCGGCGTCGGCGGCGTCCAGGCTGGCGACGACCAGCTTGGCGTTTTCGGGCTCGTTCGCGGCCGGCTTGGCGATTGTCCTGCCGGCGACCATCACCGGCTCGGCGCCCATCGGCACCTTGATCAGCTTGGCCAGCATGCGTTTCCGCTTGGCCTCGAAATAGTATCCGCTCTTGTAGAGGGCGTGGGCCTGGCGCTCATTGCCGCCGGCGACGATGTAGGCGTTGGCGAGATAGGCGCCGCCATAGATCAGATTGGTTTCCGCGTCGAGCAGCCCGGATGGCGGGCCGCTGTAGCCCAGGCCCTGCGCCGTATCGTGCCGGATCTGCATCAGGCCCCAATACGGCCCGTTGCGCGCCGCCGGATTGAAGGTGCTCTCCGTCTTGACCACCTTGCGCAGCAGGGCGAACGGAATGCCGTACATCTTGGCGTAGTGCGCGATGCGCGCTTCGATATCGCCTTGGGTCGGGCCGTCATTGGCCTGCGCCGCCGCCGGGACCAGGACACAGAAGAGCAGCACGAGGAGGCTGCGCATCCGGCCGGCAATTGCGGTTGTGATGCGGCCGGATCGGGGCCGCATCGGGTGCAGAGGGCTGATCAAGGAGGCTCCAAGCCTGGTTAATCGGTCGGTAAAACTCTCACGCGGCGCCCGATGAGGCAAGTCTGCTCGCAAGCAGAGGCGATCTGCGTCGCCTCCACATCCTGAATTGCCCCTCATTTTGTCGTTAAAATGGCGTTTCCGTGGCAATTGATGCGCATTGAATTGCCTGCCGCGAAAGCTATTGGCGGGCCGCGCTTGTGCCGTCGCTGCTTGCTGCTACACTCAGCCTCAACAAGGCACGCGATGAGCTGCGCGCCGGACCCATTTGTCCTGTGTCCGCGCAGCCGAAGGATTTGATGTGACAATCTCGGGCGAGGATCCGCGTATCGCGGAGTCCAGGGCGCCCGCCAGTGATTCCGCGGCCGTGCCGCAGAATCATGTCGGGACCGCCGGCGGTTCTGACCAGGGCCCCCGTGGCGCTGGGCAGGCACTGCCTGGCAAGAAGAAGGGCAGGCGGCGCAAGAAGCGCCGGCCCGTCTATGCCTCGGGCGAAAAACCGATCGAAGCGAAGGCGACCGAGCGGGGCCGGTCCGGCCCGGCCGATCGTTCGGCGAATGCGCGCGGGTATGTGCCGTCGGCCAAGGCCGGCCTTGGTGCTCCGGCGCGGCCCGCGCCTTCGCGCAATGGCGCCGCCGGGGCGCCGTCGCCCGCGCAGCGCGCGCCGTCTCGTATCGAGGAGCGTCCTCGAGCCGAAGCCGCCGCTCCGGTCGAGACGCTCTACGCCGCGCTCGATCTCGGCACCAACAATTGCCGCCTGCTGATCGCGCAGCCGCGCGAGCGGGGTTTTCGCGTCGTCGATGCGTTCTCGCGCATCGTGCGGCTCGGCGAAGGCGTCGGCCGCAGCGGCCGGCTCGGTGAGGCGGCGATGGATAGAGCTGTCGACGCGTTGCGCGTCTGCCGCTCCAAGCTCGCCGATCGCGGCGTCCTGCGCGCCCGGCTGATCGCCACGGAAGCATGCCGCTCGGCCGAGAACGGCGCGATCTTCCTGGAGCGGGTCCGCAGCGAGACGGGGCTGGCGCTCGAGATCGTGTCGCGCGAGACCGAGGCGCGGCTCGCCGTGTCCGGCTGCGCCTCGCTGATCGATCCGAATTCCAACGGCGCGCTTCTGTTCGATATCGGCGGCGGCTCTTCGGAGCTCGTTTGGATCGACTTGACGCGCCCGGCCGAGGGACGTCGCCGGCGCATGTCGGATCGGATCCGGACCTGGGCGTCGCTGCCGGTCGGCGTCGTGACGCTGAGCGAGCGCCATGGCGGCGAGACGGTGACGGCCGAGGTCTTCGAGGCGATGGTGGCGGAAGTTGCCGAGATGCTCCGCGACTTCCCGGAGGCGGTGGCGCTCGATCAGGCCGTCGCCGCCGGCAATCTCCATATGCTGGGCACGTCGGGAACCGTGACGACGCTGGCGGGTGTGCATCTCGGCCTCGATCGCTATGATCGGCGCCGGGTTGACGGCACGTGGATGACGGCCGATGAGGTCAATCTGATGATGAACACGCTGACGGGCATGGACTATGCCGCGCGGATCGCCAATCCCTGCATCGGCAGGGAACGGGCGGATCTGGTGCTGGCGGGCTGTGCCATTCTCGAAGCCATTCGCCGGCGCTGGCCCTGCCAGCGGCTGCGGGTGGCGGATCGCGGCCTGCGCGAAGGAATTCTGGTGGAAATGATGGCTGAGGACGGCGTCTGGCGGCGCTCGCCCCATCGACAGGGGGGACGTACGTCATGAGCACGACCAAGGGCAGGGGACCGGGTGGCCGCGAACTCACCGTTCGGGTCAAGACGTCGCGCGGCCGTACGGCCTCGTCGCAGCGCTGGCTCCAGCGCCAGCTGAACGATCCCTATGTCGCGCGTTCGAAGCGCGAGGGCTATCGCTCGCGCGCCGCCTACAAGCTGATCGAGATCGACGACAAGCACAAGATTCTGGCGCCGGGCATGAAGGTGGTCGATCTCGGCGCCGCGCCGGGCGGCTGGTCGCAGGTCGCGGTCGAGCGCGTCGGGTCGAGCGACGAGAACAAGCTGGTTGTCGCCATCGACTATCTGGAGATGGACGAGCTTCCGGGCGTCATCCTGTTCCAGAAGGACTTTCTCGACGAGGATGCGCCGGCGCTGCTCGAAGAGGCGCTGGGCGGCCGTGCCGATGTCGTCATGTCCGACATGGCGGCGCCGACGACCGGCCACCAGAAGACCGACCATTTGCGGACGATCCATCTCTGCGAGGTCGCCGTCGAATTCGCCCTCGACGTGCTGAAGCCCGGTGGCCACTTCCTGACCAAGGTGTTCCGCGGCGGCGCCGAGGGCACCGTGCTGACCCAGCTCAAGCAGCATTTCGCCAACGTCTACCACATCAAGCCGCCGGCGAGCCGGGCGGGCTCGGTGGAGCTGTTCCTGCTCGCCAAGGGCTTCAAGGGCCGCAAGCAGGTCGCGCGCGAGACCGAAGACGAGAGCCCGGACGAGGGCTGGCGGCCGTAGGCCGCCGAGCCGTTTGGCCCTCAGGCCCGCTCGCGCATGGCCGTGACCGGGTCGGGCGCGAGCTCCTTGGTGACGACCTTCCGTCCCGACATTTCCTCGCCGGCGTTGCGGGGCATGCGGATGAAGAAGACAACCGAGCTCAGCGCGATCAGGCCGACGACCAGGAAGGCCGGGTGAAAGTCGGCGAGGCCGAGCTGGCCGCCATGCGCCCGCATGGTCAGCTGCAGCGAGATCGCGCCCGTCGAGATGCCCAGCGATAGCGACAATTGCTGGAAGACGCTGGTCATGCTCGTGGCCCGGCTCATCTTCGCCTGCGGCACGTCGGCGAAGGAGAGGGCGTTGGCGCTGGTGAACTGCAGCGAGCGGAAGAAGCCGCCGATGAACAGCAGGCCGGTGATCAGGTGCATCGGCGTGCCGATCGAGAAGGCGGCCGGAATGCCGACGAAGATCGCCGCGATGAAGGAATTGGCGATCAGCACCGGCCGGAAGCCGAAGCGACGCAGCAGGGGCGGCGCGACGAACTTCATGGCGATGGCGCCGAGCGCCGAGACGAAGGTGATCGTGCCGGACTGGAAGGGCGTCAGCCCGTAGCCGAGCTGCAGCATCAGCGGCAGCAGGAAAGGCAGCGCGCCGATGCCGATCCGGAACAGCATGCCGCCGAAGACGCTGGCGGCGAAGCTCGGAATGGCGAACAGCGACAGGTCGAGGATCGGGTTCGCGACGCGCCGGCTGTAGAAGAAATAGGCGACCAGCAGCGCGGCGCCGCCGAACAGGCAGGCGAGCACATAGGGCCAAGGCATCAGGTTGAGCCCGAGCGAGGTCGAGCCCGTGATGAAGCCGGCGATGCCGAAGGCGGTCAGCAGGAAGCCGATGAAATCGAAGCGGACGCGCTCCTCGCCGCGAATGTCCGGAATGAAGAGCGTCGCCAGCGTCACGCCGAGAATGCCGATCGGCACGTTGATCCAGAAGATCCATCGCCAGTCGAAATAGGTGGTGATGAAGCCGCCGACGACCGGGCCGACGACCGGGCCGACCAGGGCCGGCACGGTCAGCCAGGCGAGCGCGCCCACGAGCTCGCTCTTGGACACCGATTTCAGGATCACCAGCCGGCCGACCGGCACCATCATCGCGCCGCCGATGCCCTGCAGGACGCGCGAGGCGACGATCTCCGGGATCGAGCTCGAAAAGCCGCAGCAGATCGAGCCGAGCGTGAAGAGGGCGATGGCGAGGCGGAAGACGGAGCGCGCGCCGAACCGGTCGGCGATCCATCCCGAGGCCGGGATGAAGATGGCGATGGTCAGTAGGTAGGAGGTGAGAGCCAGCTTCAGGTCGATCGGACTGACGCCGAAATCCCGCGCGATGGCGGGCAGCGACGTCGAAAGCACGGTCGAATCGAGGTTCTCCATGAACAACGCGCAGGCGACGATCAGCGGCAGGAGAATCCGGGCGGGCGGGCGATGCGGGGGCATTGAGCTCCAACTCCTTCGGCGTTTCCATGAATCGCTGAAAGGCTATAGGCTAGTTGGAGGGAGATGCTAGTCACGCTCCGCCTGGCAATCCGGTGCGCGGCACGGAGATGATCTGCTCGGCGGTCCGTCCGTGCACCTGATCAAAAAGGAACGGCTCGCCTTGGCTGCGTCGGGATGCCTCCGATGGGCTCCGCCAGCACTTCCCGAGCATCTCATCATAGGTCAAGTCGTTCCATTCCACGATGCCGCTCGCATGGTAGGAAGTCAGTTCGCCGATCTTGAGGCCGCTATCGGTCAGGTAGAAATCGACCCTCAAATGGTCGAAGCCGGCGGCTGCCCTTTCCGCCAGGCTTGCCAACAGACGCGCCGTGTCGCGGCTTAAACGATAGGATCCGACGGGAATAGCCTTTGAGCGCAGGTTCTGTTCGACCCCATTCACGTCAAACCAATTCGCAAGGCGGGTGCCTTTGCCCTTCTTGCCCGTCAGGACTCGCATCAGGACGGCCTTGCCGTGAAAGGTCATTACCTGGACCTCCGGGGGCGGGGCGCCGTCCGGGCCAGTTAGAAGCGTTTCGGCGAGGATGCGACGCGGCAGGCTCCGATACCCCCATTCGCGGGCGACATCGTAAAAGTCGATGCCAAGCCATGATTGCGCCTCGGCCCGAAGCTTCTGGCGATCAACGGAATTTGCATCGTAAACGATTGATACCATCCCCGATCCATGGTTCGGCTTCAATACGTAGCTGGATGGCAGGGTCTCCCATGCGATATGCGCGGCATCATCCCATGCACCGAGCAGAGGGACGACATAGTCTGGTCCGACGCGTTCTTCGATCAACGACCGGACGGCGAGTTTGTCGGAAACGATCTTCAGGCGCGGATCGCGGTCGAACAAGATGCGATGGATCAGGTGCTCGGAGAATGTGACAGGAGGGTTCAGGCGAGGCGTTGCGCCCATCTCCTTCTCGTAGCGCTGAATATGCCACCGCCGGACCAGCGCTTCGCCGATCCAGGGAAGTCGTGCCTGCCGCCGATTGAAGCCTTGCTTAATCCTGATTCGAATTCGCCGGAAGCTGTGGTAGAGCGACGTGTCTTTCAAGCGCATTTTCGATCTCACCACGTGGCGAGCCAAGGTCAATCACATCGTGTCTGTCTTCCTGGCGGTCGCTGTCCCAGCGGCCGTTCTCCATGATTCGGACTTCGCTGCCAAACGCGAAGAGATGGCGGGTTTATCGCCATGCGACAGGCACGGGGCGGCCCTGCGGCCAGCGCGCAGGTTCGAAGGCAGATTCTGCCGGACGAGGCTTTCCAGCGGCCGCGTTGCCATGATAGAGACCACCGCCAACCCTATTCGATGAACCCGGCCACCGGCGACCCTTGGTCCCCCGGTTGGTCTTTTGCATTCGGAGCGTTGGCCATGGCCCAGATCCTTGAATTGTCGACCGGACGCGAGGCACTCACGTTTGACGACGTGCTGCTTCAGCCGGGTCATTCGCTCGTCATGCCGGGCGAGGTCGACATCCGCACGCGGCTGACGCGCGAGATCGAGCTCAACATTCCGATCATCTCCTCGGCCATGGACACGGTCACCGAGGCGCGCCTCGCCATCGCCATGGCGCAGGCCGGCGGCCTCGGCGTCATTCACCGCAACCTCTCGCCCGAGCAGCAGGCGGAAGAGGTCCGGCAGGTCAAGAAGTTCGAATCGGGCATGGTCGTGAACCCCGTCACGATCGAGCCGGACGCGACGCTCGCCGACGCGCTGGCGCTGATGAAGGCGCACCGCATCTCCGGCATCCCCGTCGTCGAGGGCGGCGGCAGCCCGGGCCGCCTGGTCGGCATCCTCACCAACCGCGACGTGCGCTTCGCCTCCAACCCGGACCAGAAGGTCTATGAGCTGATGACCCGCGAGGGTCTCGTCACGGTGAAAGAAGGCGTCAGCCAGGACGAGGCGCGTCGCCTGCTGCACCAGCACCGGATCGAGAAGCTGGTCGTCGTCGACAAGGCCTATCGCTGCATCGGCCTGATCACCGTCAAGGACATGGAGAAGAGCCAGCTCAATCCGAACGCCGCCAAGGACGAGCAGGGGCGCCTCCGCGTCGCCGCCGCCACCACGGTCGGCGAAAACGGCATCGAGCGGACCGAGCGGCTGATCGACGCCGGAGTCGACCTGATCGTCGTCGACACCGCGCATGGTCATTCGCAGCGCGTGCTCGAGGCGGTCGAGCGGGTCAAGAAGCTGTCGAACCGGGTCCAGGTCATGGCCGGCAACGTCGCCACCGCCGAGGGCGCCCAGGCGCTCATCGACGCCGGCGCCGACGCGGTCAAGATCGGCATCGGCCCCGGCTCGATCTGCACGACGCGCGTCGTAGCCGGCGTCGGCGTGCCGCAGCTGACCGCGATCATGGAAGCCGTCGCCGCCGCCGACAAGGCCGACATCCCGATCGTCGCCGATGGCGGCATCAAGTATTCCGGCGATCTCGCCAAGGCGCTCGCCGCCGGCGCGCGCTGCGCCATGATTGGCTCGCTGCTCGCCGGTACCGAGGAGAGCCCGGGCGAGGTCTATCTGCACCAGGGACGTTCGTTCAAGGCGTATCGCGGCATGGGCTCGGTCGGCGCGATGGCGCGCGGCTCGGCCGACCGTTACTTCCAGGCCGAAGTGCGCGACACGCTGAAGCTGGTGCCGGAGGGCGTCGAGGGCCAGGTTCCGTACAAGGGCCCCGTCAGCGGCGTTCTGCACCAGCTCGCCGGCGGCCTGCGCGCCGCCATGGGCTATGTCGGTGCCGAGAATCTCGAAGCCTTCCGCGAGCGGGCCCGCTTCGTCCGCATCTCGACGGCGGGTCTGCGCGAGAGCCACACGCATGACGTGACGATCACGCGCGAGAGCCCGAACTATCCCGGCATCGGCTGACGCGCGGCCAATCCGCTGGCAGGATTGAAGGGGCAGGGGAACCTCCTGCCCCTTTTCCTGTTTTCACCCTGCCGGGCGTGCCCGGATGCTGGTCTGCACCGGCACAACCGATCGGGGGCTTCATGCTGAAAACCGCTATCCTCTGGCCGGCGATCGCGCAGTTCGCGCTGATCGCGCTTTGCTATCTCTGGCTCGGCATCACCCGCCGCGGCGCGGTTGCGAGCGGCGCCGTGCCGAGCACCGATTTCCCGCCCGGCGTCGACGAGCCGCAGGCCTCGGCGACGGCGCGCCGTCATCTCGCCAACCAGTTCGAGCTGCCGCTTCTTTTCTTCGTCGTCATCGGCTTTCTGTTCGGCGTCAACGGCACATCCATCCTGGAAGTCGTGGTCGCCTGGCTCTTCGTGGCGAGCCGCGTCATCCATACCTTCGCCTCGCTCAACGGCCCGCTGGCGCTGCGGCACCTCAGCTTTCTCGTCGGATTCCTACTGGTGGGCTTCCTCTGGCTCGACCTCGCCGTCCGTATCCTCTAGAAGCGCCGGACCATGATCCCAGCCGCACGCATCTCCGCCGCCATCGAAGTCCTCGATGATATCGCCACCCGCCGCCGCCCGGCGCCCGACGCGCTGAAGGAGTGGGGCCTCGCGCATCGCTTCGCTGGCTCGAAGGACCGGCGCGCCATCGGCGATCTCGTCTTTGACGCGCTCCGCCACAAGAACTCGTCGGCGGCTGTTGCCGGCGGCGACGACGGCCGCTCCGTCATGCTCGGCCTGTTCCACTTCCATCGCGGGCTCGACATCGCCGCGATCGAGAAGCTGTTTTCCGGTGATCGTTTCGCGCCGGCGCCGCTGACCGACGACGAACGCGCCGCGCTCAGCGTCGATCGCCTCGCCGAGGCGCCCGATTTCGTCCGCGGCGACTATCCGGAATGGATCGCGCCCAATCTGGCGCGCGTCTTCGGCGAGGATGTCGTCGCCGAGATGCAGGCGCTCGCCGAGCCGGCGCCGCTCGATCTCCGCGTCAATACGCTCAGGGCCGAGCCTGACCATGCCGCCTCCGAGCTTTCGGCGGCGATCGGCCGGGCGCCGGAGCGTCCGGCGCTCTCGACGCTCTGCCTGCGCCTGCCGCTGGAGCCGGAGCGGGGCGAGCCGCATATCGCCTCGACCGAGCCCTTCCTGAAGGGGCAGATCGAGATCCAGGATCTCGGCAGCCAGCTCGCGGCGGAATTCGCCGGCGCGCGTCCGGGCCAGCAGGTGCTCGATCTCTGCGCCGGCGGCGGCGGCAAGACGTTGGCGCTCGCGGCGGCGATGCAGAATCACGGCCAGATCTTCGCGCATGACAGCGATCGTCGTCGTCTTGCGCCGATCCACGACCGGCTGGCGCGGGCCGGCGTCCGCAACGTCCAGGTCCGCACGCCGCGGCCGAACAGCGACGTGCTCGACGATCTCGAGCATCGGATGGACCTGGTCCTCGTCGATGCTCCCTGCACCGGCACGGGCACCTGGCGGCGCAATCCGGACGCCAAGTGGCGCATTCGGCCGGGCAGTCTCGCCGAGCGCAACAAGGATCAGGCGCTGGTGCTCGAAACCGCCGCCCGCTACGTGAAGCCGGGCGGCCGGCTCGCCTACATCACCTGCTCGGTGCTTGAGGAAGAGAACAGCGATCAGGTCGCGGCATTCCTCGCCGCGCATCCCGGCTTCGCCGTTGTGCCGCCGCAGGCGGTCGTCGAGGCCTATGAGCAGGAATCGATGAACATCCTCGGCCCGGCAGTCCGCCTTCTCCAGCACGGTCTCCTGATGACGCCGCGCACCAGCGGTACGGACGGTTTCTTCGTCTCGGTCCTGACGCGCACGGCCTGAATCGGGCCATCTATCTGTGTGCCCATGCCGGGTTGCGGGCAGCTCGCCTCGACACGGCGCGGCTGCGCCGATAGAAGGGCCGCCCGGGGTTTCCCGGACTGGAGTGGCGGACGCGCCTGGTTTGTGAAGAAACCGCTCCATCGTTTTGGTTTGAACGCCGGTTTCCGGAAGGCGGTTCTCGTCGCCCGGGCCGGTGCTCCAGGAGGTCTAACTACATGCGCAGGCTGCTCAGGCTCATCGCCATTATGATCGTGCTGTTCGCCGGATACTGGGCTTACTTCGTGTTCGCCGCCGGCAATCCGAACGATCCGCTCGGCGTCGAGATCAACAAGTACTTGCCGACGTCGGCGCGCGAGTTCGCGTGCAAGAAGCTCAAGGAGCGCTTCGCCGACGCCAAGGCGCCTGAGGGTTGCGCCGAGTTCGCGTTCTGGGCCCCGGCTCCGGTCGTCGTCGAGCCGCCGGCCGCCGAGCCGGCTCCGGCTGTCGAGCCGGCCCCGGCCGCCGAGGCGCCCGCGACGCCGGCGCCCGCCGCCGAGCCCGCGCCCGTGACCGAGACGCCGGCCGCGCCGGCGGCAGAAACGCCGGCTCCGGCGGCCGAGCCGGCCCCGGCCGCGCCCGCCGCGGAGGCTCCGGCGACGGATACGCCCGCGACCGCAGCGCCCTGATCGACCCAGCGGCCCGCTCCCCAACAGGAGCGGGCCGTTTTCTTGACCTATGCACGCCGTGATCGGCAGCTCGGCGATTGCAGTTTGCGGCGCGATCGCTTAACCGAGGGGCCAATCCCCTCAGACGCCCGGACCGCCTCCATGACCGACAGCATTCTCATCATCGATTTTGGATCGCAGGTAACGCAGCTGATTGCGCGCCGTCTGCGCGAGACCGGCGTCTATTGCGAGATCCACCCCTTCCAGAAGGCCGACGAGGCCTTCGCCAGGCTGCAGCCGAAGGGCGTCATCCTCTCCGGCAGCCCGGCCAGCACCGGCGACATCGGCTCGCCCCGCGCGCCGGAGGCCGTGTTCGCGGCCGGCGTCCCGGTTCTCGGCATCTGCTATGGCGAGCAGACCATGACCGCCCAGCTTGGCGGCCGCGTCGAGACCAGCGAGCATCGCGAGTTCGGCCGCGCCTTCGTCGAGATCAAGCAGGCATCGCCGCTGTTCGAGG
Source organism: Kaistia sp. SLG-1 (assembly GCF_059699055.1). Lineage (NCBI taxonomy): Bacteria > Pseudomonadati > Pseudomonadota > Alphaproteobacteria > Hyphomicrobiales > Kaistiaceae > Kaistia > Kaistia sp. SLG-1. The sequence goes on along the minus strand of NZ_AP048544.1, from coordinate 3,346,169 downwards.
GCGTCTGGGAGAAGGGCAGCCGCCACCAGGTCTGGATGAGCCACGGCGACAAGGTCATGGCGATCCCCGAGGGCTTCGAGGTCATTGCCGTTTCCGACGGCGCGCCCTTCGCGGCGATCGCCGACGAGGCGCGCCGCTTCTACGGCGTCCAGTTCCATCCCGAGGTCGTCCACACGCCGGACGGCAGCAAGCTGCTCGCCAATTTCGTGCACGGCATCGTCGGCCTGAAGTCCGACTGGACCATGTCCGGCTACCGGCAGGACATGATCGAGAAGATCCGCGCCCAGGTCGGCAAGGGCAGGGTGCTCTGCGCGCTCTCCGGCGGCGTCGACTCGGCCGTCGCGGCGGTGCTGATCCACGAGGCGATCGGCGACCAGCTCACCTGCGTCTTCGTCGACCACGGCCTGATGCGCCTCAATGAGGGCGACCAGGTCGTCTCGCTGTTCCGCGAGCATTTCAACATCCCGCTGGTGCATGTCGACGCGTCCGATCTCTTCATCGGCGAGCTCGAGGGCGTCTCCGACCCGGAGACCAAGCGCAAGATCATCGGCAAGCTGTTCATCGACGTGTTCGACGCCGAGGCGAAGAAGATCGCGAGCGACGGCAAGGGTGCGCCGGAGTTTTTGGCCCAGGGCACGCTCTATCCGGACGTGATCGAAAGCGTCTCGTTCTCGGGCGGCCCCTCGGTGACGATCAAGTCGCACCACAATGTCGGCGGCCTGCCGGCGCGCATGAACATGAAGCTGGTGGAGCCGCTGCGCGAGCTGTTCAAGGACGAGGTGCGCGCGCTCGGCCGCGAGCTCGGCCTGCCGGACAGCTTCGTCGGCCGCCACCCGTTCCCGGGCCCGGGCCTCGCCATCCGCCTGCCGGGCGGCGTGACGCGCGAGAAGCTCGACATCCTCCGCAAGGCCGATGCGATCTATCTCGACGAGATCCGCAAGGCCGGTCTCTACGACACGATCTGGCAGGCGTTCGCCGTGCTGCTGCCGGTGCAGACGGTCGGCGTGATGGGCGACGGCCGCACCTATGACTCGGTGCTGGCGCTGCGCGCCGTCACCTCGGTCGACGGCATGACGGCGGATTTCTACCCCTACGACATGGCCTTCCTCGGCCAGGCCGCGACCCGCATCATCAACGAGGTCAAGGGCGTCAACCGCGTCGTCTACGATGTAACCTCGAAGCCCCCTGGCACGATCGAGTGGGAATGATTTGGGACTGTTCGGCGGTATCCGTTAATACGCCGCGCACGCCATAAAGCGCTGAAAACGAAACTACTCCCACCGATGGCAGCAGCCATCGGTGCGTATAGATCGCGCTCGACGGCCTGTCTGATGGACTTTGCCCATATTGATGGTCAGGAAAATGTGAAGTGCCGCCAGGGATGAATCTCCTGACGGTACTTTTTTGATCTGGCTCGTTGAATATACGCGGCAGTCTTCGGTCTGAGCCTCCCAGTACTGCATGACGGTACTTTTGAGAGGTGGCCCAAGATGTTGACCGATGCAGCGATCAAGACTCTGAAAGCCAAATAGCCCGAGATCGCAGTAATCGGTGCCGCAATCGACATCGAACCGTCAGGTCGACCGGAAGCAGACCAGGTCGATCTCCACCAGGGCGCCTCTTCCGAGGGCCGCAACGCCAACGGTCGTCCGGCTGGGCAGGAGCTGGTCCTGCGGGAAATGCCGGGCGTAGATGCGATTGAAGGCGGCGAAATCCCGGTCGAACTCCTTGAGGAAGATGCGGATGAACACGGTATCGTCCAGGCGATAGCCCGCATGGTCCAGGATGCGCCGGATGTTCTCGAAGCACAGTTCACTCTGCGCCTCGATGCCTTCGCGAAGCGGTGCCGCCGGATCGTCGGGGTCCGTGGGCAGTTGCCCCGTGACATGCAGCCACCCGTCGGCCTGAACGGCGTGGGAGTACAGGGACGAGGGCGGCGGCGGGCTGGCGTTCGGCACGACGTGATGGAGTTTGGTGGTCACAGACGGTTACCTTTCAGCGAAAACGTCTTGCCGAACAGATCACCGGCGATCCGTTCGATATGGCTGGCGATGTCAGGGGCTCCGGTCATTTCGCCAAAGCTTCCGCGCGTCATCGGCCCGAACGCGAACAGCCCGGGCGTCACCTGGTCGTTCGGATCGAGGACGCGGCTGGATCGATCGACGCGGAGGCCCAATCCGGCGGGGTCGAGGCAGGCGAGCTTTTGGGCAAGTAGGGCTGCGACGAGCGGGTTCGCGGCGACGTTTTTGTCCGGACCGGTGCAGAGCACGACGGCGTCGAAGCTTCGCTCTTCGACCCGGCCCCCCTTGCGTTTCAGTCGGGCCTTCAATCCATCGCCATCCGGGGCGAGGCTCGACAATCCGGCCTTCTCGATCGAAAGCGATCCTGCCGCCCGATCGCGTTCAAGCGCGGCGCTGATCTGCGGCGCGATGCGGAAGCGATGGACGTCCCAGTAGGGCAGAAGTCGGCTGAGGACACGGCGCTGTTCGGCGGCCGGCAAGCCGTTCCAGATGTCCGGCAGTTGCGCGCGCAGGCTATCGACGACGGGCTGCCAGCCCATTTCGGCTTCCGTCTCGCGAACCCGGCGCCGGATCGCCCGGAGCAGGCCGAGGGCGGTGCGCGGCGGTGGGGCGCCCTCGAAGAGGTCGATATCGGAACGAAACAGTCCGTGCGCGCCGGGGACCAGTCCACGCCTGGAAATCGCGGTGATCGGTCCGTTCCGGCCGGTCGCACGAAGGCTCATGACGACGTCAGCCATCGTCAGCCCGGTGCCGACGATCAAGATGCTGTCCTGCTCGCCGATCGCGGCCAGGGCACCGGCAGCCCAGGGATTGGGAACGAATTTCGGGTTTTTCGCGACGTCCGGTTCGATCGGACAGGGCGCCGACGGCGCCGCGTGCCCGAACGACAGGGCAACCAGATCGGCGCCGAGTTCGCCATGGGCTTCCGTCGAAATCCGCCAGGCCCCGTCGCCGCGGATCACCGCGATGGCGCTGTCCCGCACATGCCGGAACGTGATGCGGCCTCCGGCCTGCTCGATCGCGTTGCGAAGGCTCGCGGCGATAAAGGCGCCATAGGATCGGCGCGGTACATAGTATCGACCCTCGCCATCGTCGCTCCCGGTGTCCGGGAGAATACCCTGCTGGAAGAGCCAGCGCGTCGCTCCCTCGGGATCGTCCTTGGTGAGCGTCATGCGATCGCTCGGGACATTGATGCGGTGTGCCGGATCGTCGGTCCCGTAAGCGGTGCCTCGGCCCAGTTCGGCCGCCGGCTCGATGATCGTGATCTCCATGTCATCCTGGCTCGCCCGGATCGCATGGATGGCGAGGGCCGCGCCGGTAAACCCGCCGCCGATCACGACCAGACGCGTTGGAGAGCCTTTGTGCCCGTTCGTCTTCTTCAAGATCCCTCTCCCAAGGCCTGGACTGCCGCCGAAAAGCAGGCGAGGGGGGCCTCGGCAACGCCGACCCCGATCCAGCCCGATTGACCGTCCTTGTGACCGATCCCCGTGTGGATGCGGACCGGCTGCCCGGCCTCGACGACACGACGGGCGTCGAGGCCAAGTCCGACGCCGGCCTCGCCGCACAAGGCGGGGGCAATGATCGGGTTTTTGCCGATATAGAGCTGTCGCATCGCTCGCCCCGCTTCCGACGCTTCGTCCCAGTCCCGTCCCATGGTCCGGGCGATCTCCGGCGAGGCATGGGCGATCGCGCCGCCAAGCCCGTAGGCTTCGACGATCGCGCTGTCGCCGAGGTCCGCCTGGGCGTCGTCGATCGTGAAGGGGGAGAAGAAGCCGCCGACGGGAAGTACGGCCTTCGCCGTGAACCAGCGCTTGCCCGTCCCGGCGACGCGGATGCCGCAATGAACGCCGTTCCGGGATATGGCGGTAACGATGCTGGAGCCGGGAACGCCATCGGCACGATCGAGCGCGAGTTTGGCGGCCGCCATGGCGTAGTTCAGGAAGTGCTGCGGATTGGCGAAGAGCCAGGCGCGGCAAGGGTCGTCCAGGGCTGGCAGGGCCCGGATGAAGGCCATCATGCCGCCGATGTTGCGCTGGTGCACGTCGTCGCCGAGCGCCACGCCGTCGGCGACCAGGGGGAAGACGGGCAGGCCTTCGGCCGGCAGAGCCGCCGCCAGCGCCTCGGCGAGCACGTCGTCCACCCAACGCAGGCCGGCCGCGCTCGCCTCGTCATAGACGCCGAAGCGTAGGGCCCGGCGGCCGGATTCGGCCAGCGTCGCGTAGACGACGCCCGCGCCCGCCCGGTTCTCGACCCGCATCAGCTTCTGGCTGGGGCGGACGACGCCGGCCATCGGCGAGACCGTGCCGAGATCATGGTTGGAATGGAGACGGATCGCGCCGTCGAGGATCTTCTGACGCGCGCTTTCGACCGTGTTCGTCCAGCCTTCGTGGACCGCAGCACCCGCGAGCGCGTTCAGGACCAGTCGCGGAATGGCGTCCGGGGTCTCGAAAGGCGGTCCTGCGTGGCCGAGCTCGAGGTCGTCGAGCTGGAGCGCCTCCCGTGCGGTCACGATACCCGTGAGAACCGGCTCGGCCGCCTCGATGAGCCCCAGGGCCCGTGCGTTCGCGTCAGCCGACATAGCGGGCCAGGAAGCGGCGGGCGCGCTCGGTTTGGGGTTGATCGAAAAACGCCATGGGCTCTCCTGTCTCAATGACGCGGCCGCCGTCGAGGAAGACGATCCTGTCGGCGACGTCGCGGGCGAATGCCATTTCATGCGTGACGACGATCATGGTGTAGCCCTCCGCTGCGAGGCTGCGCATGACCGCGAGGACTTCGCCGACCATCTCCGGATCGAGCGCGCTGGTCGGCTCGTCGAACAGCAGGACATCGGGACGCATGGCCAGCGCCCGGCTGATGGCGACCCGCTGTTTCTGCCCGCCGGAAAGGGTGTGGGGATAGACGTCGGCCTTGTCCGCCAACCCCACGCGCTGGAGGAGCAGGCGGCCTTCTTCGATCGCCTCCGCCTTTGGCCGGCCGAGGACATGGACCGGGGCTTCGATGACGTTTCCGAGGACCGTCAGGTGCGGCCAGAGCGCGAAATGCTGGAACACCATGCTGATGCGCGTGCGCGCCTTGGCGAGCGCCGCGTTGGACATCGGGCGGATCGTCTTGTCGGGAGCGACCTCTGTCCCGAGCGGCTTGCCGTTGAGCTCGATCGTCCCCGAGGTCGGGACTTCGAGCCAGTTCAGGCAGCGCAGGAACGTCGATTTGCCGGATCCGCTCGGCCCGATCAGGCAAACGGTCTGACCCGGCTGAACGTCGAGGGAGATGTCCCTCAGGATTTCGACGCCGTTGAACTGCTTGCAGACCATGCGCGCGGAAATCGCGGGTACATTGAGATCAGCCATGACGCATCCACTGCGGTCTGCCGAGCCGGGCAACGCCGACTTCGATCACGAGGCACAGGCCCCAATAGAGTGCCATCGCCACGGCGAAGGGAGCGAAGGGCGTGAAGTAGTTCGTGTTGATGAAATTGGCCACGAAGGAGAGTTCCTGCACCGTGATGATCATGAGCAAGGCGCTGTCCTTGACCATGACGACCAGCTGATTGCCGATGATCGGCGCCGAGCTCGCCAGGACCTGCGGGAACAGGATCCGGCGATAGATCTGCCAGGGTCGAAAGCCGAAGGCGCGCGCCGCCTCGGCGTGATCCTTGGGAAGTGCGACGATGGCGGAGCGGAAGATCTCGACGAGATAGGCCGTGTTGTAGGCGACCAGCGTCACGATCCCGGCGCCCCAGGCGCTGAAGCGAAGCCCGATCCCCGGCAGTCCGTAGTAGATGACGTAGGCGAGCAGCAGAAAGGGCACACAGCGCATCAGGTCGACCGCAGCCCGGCAGATCCGGCTTACGTTTTCGCCGGCCTCCAGCAGGAGAACGGCCCCGAGCGCGCCAAGCGGAAGGCTGAAGGCGGCGCAGATGCCCACCAGCGCGATGGTGTTCAGCAGCCCGTCCAGGAAAAGCTGCCGCTGCTCCCAGATCACGGTCAAGGCACTCATGGCGAATACCCGTAGCGCTGGCTGATGCGCCGCTCGACCAGGCGCTGGCCCTGGACGAGCACCGCGATGATGAGCGTGTAAAGGATCGTCGCCGTGAGGAAGGGCGGCAGGGGACGGTAGGTTTCCGCGCCGATCCGGCTCGCCGCCCGGGTGATTTCGACGACGCCGATGACGGCGACCGCGGGCGTCCCCTTCAACAGGATCGTCATCTCGTTGGTCAGGGGCCCGATGCTCGTGCGCCAGATCTGCGGCATGATGATCCGTCGAAACAGGGTCTGTCTCGTCATGCCGAAGGCGTGCGCCGCTTCGACCTGGTCGCGTGGGAAGCTTCCCAGGGCGGAACGCCAGATCTCGCAATTGAAAGCGGCGGTGTTGAGGGTCAGCGTCAGGACGGCGGCCGGTATCGGCTGCAATTCCAGGCCGATGCTCGGCAGGACGAAGAAGACGAAGAGCGCGAACGTCACGATCGGCGTCGAGCGGACGATGCTGACATAGAAGGCGACGAGCCCGCTCGCGACGGGCACGCGTCCCCAGCGGATCAGCGCCAGGGCCAGACCCAGCGGCAGGCCCATGACGATGCCGGACGCCGACAACGCGATCGTCGTCAACGCGCCGCTGATCAGGGTAAGGAAGGCAGCCCAGGTCATGGCGGTCCTGCTTCGGAAGGGGTAGGGGCGACGGAGGCGATCGACGCCGCCTCGGGCGCGGGCCAAGGTTTCAAGGGAGCAACCTGCGGGACGGAGTCACGCAGGCCCCCAAGACCAGGCCTCACTTGGTGGTCGGCGTTTCCGGCATGTCCTTGAAGGTCGTGCCGAGCCACTCCTGCTGCAGCTGATAGAGATCGCCGCTCTTGCGGGCCTTCAGCAGGAAGTCGTCGAGATAGGCGAGCAGATCCGCATTTCCCTTCTGCACCGCCCATGCCGCGTAGGCGGGCCTGGCGACGGCCTGGCCCATCTTGAACATGCCGGGCTGTTCCTTGGTGAGGCTCGTCAGGTTGACCACGCCATTGATCACGTAGTCGAGGCGGCCATTGGCCAGATCCTGATAGGCCTCGGGAAACGACGTGTACTGCTGGACCGTGCCGAGCTGGCCGCCCGTCTTCGCCAGCATCTCCTTCAGATCCGACAGGGCGGCGTAGGAGGCGCCACCCGACTGCACGCCGACCGTCTTGCCCGACAGGTCGGCGACGCTCTTGATGCCGGCTTCATCCTGGCGAACCACGTAATATTGCGTCGCCTCGGCGATCGGCATGGTGAAGTCCAGGTTCTTGACGCGCTCCGGCGTGATGACGGCGGCGGTCAGGGCGACGTCGTATTTGCCGGAGGTGACGCCCGGCAGCAGGCCCGTCCAGGGGATGATCTGCTGTTCGACCGTGAACGACGACTGCTGCTTCAGCAGGGCCAGCAGCGCGTGGTCGAGGCCCTTGGGCGTGCCGTCCTCGATGAACTCGAACGGCTTGTAATTGTCTTCCGTCGCAACGGTCATCGAACCCTTGGACTTGATCTCGTCGAGGTTTGCCGCGAATGCGCTGGTGGCGCCACAGATCGTGGCCGTCACCAGAATGAACCGAATGGACTTGAGCATCGATTGCGTCATTGGACTCTCCTTGGCTGTTGGTGGTGCCTGCGATCGGGACCGCGAGCCGCGCAAGATGTGCAGGGGGACAAACTGCAGGGGTCAGACTGCAAGGGGTGTGCCAGACGCCGTTCTAAGCCGGCGTGGCAGGCCTGCGGACGACGAGATCGATCTCGACACGGGCGTCGTAGGCGAGGCCGGTGACGCCGACACAGGTGCGCGCCGGCAGGCGGCCCTCGGCGAAGAAACGGCGATAGGTCTCGTTGAAGACGGCATAGTCTTGCGCGAAATGCGTGAGATAGGCCCGCACCATGACGACGTGCTCGAGCCCAAGCCCTAAGCCTTTGAGAACAATGGCAAGATTGAGCATGACGTTGACGGTCTGCGCCTCGATCCCATCGGGCAGAAGGCCTGGATTTCCGGGGGTGTCGGGCATCTGCCCGGTGACGAAGACGAAGCCGTCGGTCTCGACGGCATGGCTGAACGGGGCGACCGGCGTCGGCCCGTCGGCGATCATGTGGAAGAGGGGTGCGGTGGGCTTATCGGATGACATGGTCGGCTATTCCGTTTCGGGATGGACGACATGTCATTGCAATTGGTAGGCCAGTCGGACGGTCTTGCCCGCGCGAGGCTGATGGGCCGTTCCGGGGCAGAAAAATCGGACAATCTGATCAAGGGATGATCGTGGCGCGAAGTTTGCTAGGACAATCGCTAGGACAATTCCGGCATATGGCGCGCAGCGATGACCTCCTCTCCGAAATCAAACGACTGGACGCGGTCCATCGCCTCGATCGCGGGTCCCCGTTATCTGGCGATCGTCAAGGCGGTCGAGCTCGCGCTCGACACGGGCGACCTCAGGCCCGGAGATCGTCTGCCGCCGCAGCGTGACCTTGCCAAAAAGGTCGGGGTCAACATCGGCACGGTGAGCCGCGCCTATGCGATGATGCGGGATAGCGGCGTGACGTCGGGCGAGGTCGGCCGCGGCACGTTCCTCCAGGAGCCCGCCGGGGTGGATGGGCCAAGTTCCCTGTGGGAGCGCTCGGCGCCGCGATCCTTCATCGATCTCTCCCACAGTTTTCCCGACGAGGCGCCGATTCACCCGGCCGCCGCCGAGATCCTGCGCGAATGGCACGCGGATATCGACATACCCTCCCTGCTGGCCCGTCAGATCGACGCCGGCCTGCGCCGCCACCGCGCGATCGGGGCGCATTGGCTGTCTCGCTTCGGTCTGGAATGCGGTCCGGACGACGTGATGATCACCTGCGGCGGACAACACGGTCTGCTCCTCGCCATGGCCGCTCTCAGCCGGGCAGGGGATGTGGTCATGACGGAAGAGCTCGCCTTCTACGGACTGAAATCAGCAGCGGGCATGATGGGGCGCCAGCTCGTCAGCGTCCGCATGGACCGGGAAGGGCTGATGCCGCAATACCTGGACATCGTCTGTCGCCGTACGGGCGCCAAGGTCCTGTTCTGCACGCCCACCCTGCACAATCCGACGACGGCGATCATGTCGCTGGAGCGACGCCACGAGATCCTGGAGGTTTGCCGGCGGCACGATGTCACGATCGTCGAGGACGACGTCTGGAACTTCATGCTGGATACGCCGGCCGTTCCGTTCGCGGCCCTCGACCCCGACCGTACCGTCTATGTCACGAGCTTCTCGAAGATCATCGGCCCGGGCCTCCGGGTCGGCCTCCTGCGCATGCCACGGCATGCGCAGCACGCGCTCGGCGTTGCCCTGCGCGCCACCACCTTGATGGCATCGGCCGTGACGACCGAGCATGTCGTCCGCCTCCTGACCTCAAAGTCGATCGAGACGGTGATCGCCGCCTTGCGGACCGAAGCCCGCGCCCGGCAGGCCATCCTGACCGGCATCATTCCGGAGCGGCACCTGATCACCCGGCCGGAAGCCTTCTATGCCTGGCTCAAGCTGACGAACGGATGGTCTGCCGAGGCCTTTGTGCGCGAGGCTCATAAGCGCGACGTCGGCATAACGCCGTTCACCGTCTTCGAGGTGTCCTCCCTCAATCACAGCGACGGGATCCGGATCTGCATCAACGGCGCGCGGGATCGCAGCACCTTGGAGACGGCCCTGCATAGGCTCCGGACGCTGCTGCTCGACGAGACGCCCCGCGTCCTCTAGCTCCGGTCGCTTTCCGGGAAAGCTGCATCCTGTGCCTTCACGGTGCGGCAGATCCTGCCGCAGGTCGAGACGCGGAGGACGGGCTATCCATCAATCGCTCCTCGCGACCTTGTCATTGGGTGCCCCCAAGTTTGACGAAGTATGGTCCCAGCGGGCGCTGCGCCGGTCGATTGCTATTCGAGCCTTGTCGAACTTCCTTGATCTTGAGGAGTTGATCATGAGCCTGAAAGAAGCATCACCCGAAACGGTGACCGGGAGAACGCGCGCGAGATTGCGCCTTCTCGCTGCGGGAATGATGGTGGCGTCGACCCTGACCGTCGCCGGTCCAGCCTTGGCTCAAGCCCCGGCTGCGAAACCCAACATCCTGGTGATCATGGGCGACGATGTCGGCTGGTTCAACATCGGCGCCTATCATCGGGGCATGATGTCCGGCAAGACGCCCAATCTCGACAAGCTGGCGTCGGAAGGCATGATGTTCACCGACTATTATGCCGAGGCGAGTTGCACGGCCGGCCGGGCCAACTTCATCACCGGCGAATTGCCGATCCGGACGGGCCTTACCACCGTGGGCCAGGCGGGTGCCGATGTCGGCATGCCGGCCGAGGCCGTGACGCTGGCGACCGTGCTGAAGGCTCAGGGCTATGCGACCGGGCAGTTCGGCAAGAACCACCTCGGTGATCTGAACAAATACCTGCCGACGTTGCACGGCTTCGACGAGTTCTTCGGCTATCTCTACCATCTCGACGCGATGTCGGATCCGTACTGGCACGACTATCCGCAGGACTGGATCGACAAGTACGGACCGCGCGATCTCCTCCACACCTATGCGACCGATACCGAGGATCCGACGCTCCAGCCGCGCTGGGGCAAGGTCGGCAAGCAGAAGATCGTCGACGAGGGCCCGCTGGCGCCGTTCCCGAACATGGCGGGACGGCAGAACTGGCAGATGGGTCGCGAGGCCAAGTACAATATGGAGACGTTCGACGACGCGCTCGTCCAGGCCAGCACCAATTTCATGGACAAGGCGAAGCAGGACGGCAAGCCGTTCTTCGTCTGGCATAACACGACCCGCATGCATGTCTTCACGTTCGTCCCGCCGAAGTACCAGGCGATGATGAACGCGACCACGAACTACGGGCTCGAGGAAGCCGGCATGGCGCAGATGGACGACAGCATCGGCGCGCTGCTGCAGCACGTGAAGGACATGGGCGAGGAAGACAACACCATCGTCATCTTCACCACCGACAACGGCGCCGAGGTCTTCACTTGGCCGGACGGCGGCATGACGCCCTTCAGGGCGACCAAGGGGACGGTCTGGGAGGGTGGCTTCCGGGTCCCGGCGATCATCCGCTGGCCAGACCACATCAAGCCCGGCAGCGTGGAGAACGGCATCTTCTCCGGCCTCGACTGGCTGCCGACGCTGGCCGCCGCCGCTGGCAATCCCGATATCAAGGATCAGTTGCTGCAGGGCGTCGAACTGGGTGGGCGAACCTACAAGAACCATCTCGACGGCTACAACCAGCTCGACCTGCTGCTGGGCAAGGGTCCTTCGGCCCGGCATGAGCTGTTCTATTTCGGTGGCGCGAAGCTGGGCGCCATCCGCATCGACGACTTCAAGTTCCAGTTCTACCAGCAGCCTTATGGCTGGCCGGGCGAAAAGGCGACCACGGATATGCCGTCGATCGTCAACATCCGGCAGGACCCATTCGAAAGGACGCCGTCGATCCGGGGCGAGACGCTCAACGATATGGGCGGCGGCTACATGAACGACTTCTACGCCCGCCAGTTCTGGCGTTTCGTCCTGGTGCAGAACGAGGTGGCGGAGCTGGCGAAAACGGCGTTGAAGTTCCCGCCGATGCAGGCGCCGGCCTCCTTCAATCTCGACGCGGTCAAGACGCAGATCGACGAGGCGATCAAGAACCAGTCCGGGCAATAGCCCGCCAAGCCGAGCGGGGCGCCTCCTCGAGCGCGTCCCGCTCCTCCGCCGGCGGAAAGCGGCACAAACGAGGGGGCTCATGCTTGCGATTCGGTGCCACCCGCACCGCGCGCTCGCTTCAGGTGAAACCGGTTCAGGAGTCGCTAGTCCTTCGTGCGATTCGTGGTTCCTGGACTGCGCCGTCGGGCGCAAGGTCACCAATCGATGGGGCCGGTTCCGTCGAAGAAGCCGCCTGTAGGCCCGTCCGCGCTCAACTTAGCAACCGATACGATGATAGCGGCGCCTTCGGCCGGGCTTTTGCCTTGCATGCCGCTGAGTTTGGTGGCGACCATTCCCGGACACACGGCGTTCACCCTGATGCCTTCGCGCTCCAATGCCTTCGCCAGAAGCACCGTGGCGGCGTTGAGCGCCGTCTTCGAGACCGGATAGGCGTAATACAGCTTCTCCGGATCCATCTTGAAGAAATCGCCGGCCATGAAGGAAAACCGACCTGCGCCGCTGGAGACGTTGACGATGCGTCCCGCTGCCGACTTGCGAAGCAGCGGCACGCATAGCTGCGCAAGCTGCACCGGGCCATGCAGATTCGCTTGAAACACGATGGCGATGGTTTCAGGCGTGTCGCCAGGCAGCGCGACGCCCGCATTGTTGACGAGCAGGTCGAGGCGGCCCTGCTCCCTGTCGATGCGCTCCACGGCGGATCGCAATGTTGCCTCATCGGCCAGATCGAGATGTATCGGCCGAACGTCGCCCGCGCTGGAAAGTTCGGCTGCGGCGGTGATACCCTTTTCTGCATCGCGACTGCCGAGATAGACGACCATCCCTTCCTTGGCGAGTTGCCGAACGACCTCATATCCGATGCCGGAATTGCCACCAGTGACCAGCGCTATTTCCATCGCACCATCTCCTGAAAAGCTCGTTGCATTTTCCGCACTAAATGCGAAAATATATGCACTGAGTGCAATTTATTGAGAGCCATGTCAACATTCAAGGTCCGGGACAATGCAGGGCGCGGGGACGGCATCCGCGAAACCAAGCGGCGCGAAACGCATCGCAGGATCGCGGAGGCCGGGGTGCGTCTGTTTATCGAGCGAGGCTATGAAGCGACGACGCTGGACGCCATTGCCGAGGCTGCGGAAATCTCGCGCAGGACGTTCTTCGCCTACTTCAGAAGCAAGGACGAAATCCTTCGAAGCTGGCAACTTGGCGGTTGGGAGGCATTCCTGGACGACCTGCGCCAGGCGTCGCCCGACGAATTACCGCTTCAAGCGATCCGCAGCCGGTTTCCAGGACACCTGTCGCGCTACAGCGCCGATCAGTTGAAGGCGATCGCGAAGGTTATGTCCTCAAGCGAGGGGTTACGGGCCACCAAGCACGCCGCGTTTGCCGAGCAGGAGATGCTTCTTTTCGAAGTGCTCTGCGAGGTATGGCGCCAACCTGAACGCAGGTTGGAACTCCGCCTCGTAGCGATGAGTGCCGTGGGTGCGCTGCGGGTGGCCGTCGAGAGGTGGGACCTTCCCGGCAACCAGAGTCCGCTCCAGCAGCTCTTCGTCGAGACACTCGACGCGCTTGAATCTGCGTTCCCTTAGTCGCCGGACCAAGCGTCCAGGATGGTGGATCGCTGCTTCTGAGCGCCATCAACGACGCGGTGGCAAAAGCGAAGCCGCTGCTTGGAGCTTGGCACTATGTGCGCGTGGCCGCCGCAAAACGCGCCTCTCAGGCGGTGTCAACGCGGGGCGGGATGGACCAGTTTCGCTGTATGACCGTCAGATGATCTCCGGATAACCCAGCTGCCGGGCCTGGTCCTCATAGAGGGCCAACTGCTCGTACGCGGCTATGTTCGGAACTTCGAGCGAACTGATTTCCAGCGCATTGCGAATGTGCAGCGTTGACGGGTCCTCAAAAGCCTCGAAAAGGGCCTCGGTCAGCAATTGCGCTTCCCTCTCGCTGGTCTCGGATGACGTGACAAAGGGCAGCGACGGGCTGGCGACGGTTTCATCCAATATCCGGAACTGAGCGGAATCGGTTTTCCGGTGCTTCTGAAAGAAACCCCACGTGACGTTATCGATGGAGCAGACATCGATTTTTCGCTCGCGCAGATGCTCGAGGCTGAGCATGTGGCCGCCCGTCATGACCACAGCCGAGAAGAACGGCTTGCCGTCCGCAATGTGCGCCACCGACAAGCGGGGCAGGTTCATGCCGGAGTTGGACAGCAAGCTGTTGCACCCGAAGATGCGGCCGCGCAGATCTTCCAGCGAGCTGGCTGTATCGTCTGAACGCACAATGAAATAGGCGCGATGCGTTGCGCCTTCACATCCCGCGAAATTGTAGCATGGCGTTGCCAGCATCCGACCTTGCGACCTGAAGCGTTTGAAGAGCGGATAGCCGCAGATCTGCGTAAAGAGCACGTTGGGCTCGATGCCATCCGGGACAGACGCTCGACCGCCGTCGAAGTGGATCGTGGCTGCGTCAAATCCTTGCCGGGCGAGCCTGTTGCGTAACTCCGCGTATAGGGCAGAGTTCGCTGCCGCAATTTCCGGAAGGAAATACATCGGAAGGCTTATCGATCGCATCCGCTTGGATCCCATGGAGCAATGGCTAGGAGGAAATGCTGGTGGACGAGAACCGCGGAATGGCATCTAGCAAGGCTCGGCCGTAGGCGCTTTGCGGGTGTCGGAGAAACGACGCCACGTCGCCGGCTTCGACAACGTCGCCATGCTGCATCAGGACGAACCGGGAGCACATGAGCTTCACGACTTCGATATCGTGCGTGACAAACAGGAAGCTGAGCCCGAGAGCGCTGCGCAGTTCATCCAGCAACTTGAGAATTCCGGCTTGCACGGAGACGTCGAGCGATGCTGTTGGCTCGTCCAACACTAGGAGGCGCGGCTGAGGCGCGAGGGCTCGTGCGATGCCAATCCTGGCTTTCTGGCCGCCGGAAAGCTGGTGGGGATATCGCTGCAGGACACTGCGCGGCAGGAACACCGCATCCGCCAATTCCTCAACCTGCCTGGATAAATCGTGCGGCTTGTCGAGCCTTCTCAATGGCTCGGCAATGGCGTCGAAGGCCGTCAGATGCGGGGTGAGTGCATCATCCGGGTCCTGAAAAACGTGCTGTATCAACCGACGCATGGGACTGCGGGCAAAACGGCCGGGCGCGATGTCACCAATGTCGATGCCATCAAAAGTGATTCGGCCGCTGCTCGGCTGAAGGAGACGCGAGACCATGCGCGCTACCGTCGTCTTTCCCGAACCGCTCTCTCCAATGAGTGCCAGGCTTTCGCCCCGCGCGATCTCGAACGTCGCGCTGCGGACGGCGGTAACCGGTGTTCTTCCCCACCCGCCGCCGTAATTTTTGCCAAGTCCCTCAACCTTTAGCATGACGGATGCCAGCAGCTGACGAAATGGTCTTTCGCGACCCGTTCCACGGGCGGGCGTTCCTCACACTCGACCCCATAGTTTACGCAACGGCGACTGAAGCGGCAGGCTGGTAGCGGCGCCGAGAGATCGGGCAATTGACCCGGTATGACAGCCAGGGAAGCCGGGCTGGCGTTGAACTGGGGTGCGCAGCCACGCAACGCGACCGTGTACGGATGCTGAGGCGCGGAAATAATGGCATCGGCCGGCGCGCTCTCCACAATCTGGCCAGCGTGCATGACGGCGATACGACTGCAGCGCGCCGCCGCCAGCGCGAGGTTGTGGGTCACGAGCAGTGTCGCCATGCCTCGTTCGCGGGACAATTCCCCGATGACATCAAGAACCGCTGCTTCCGTAAGCACATCAAGACCGGTCGTCGGTTCGTCGGCCACCAGCAGTTGCGGCTCGCGCCCGAGCGCCAGGGCGATTCCAATGCGCTGACATTGGCCGCCCGAGAGCTCGGAGGGATAGGCGGATGCTCTCGATTCCGGGATGCGGACGGTCCGGAGCAGCTCCGCTACGCGTTCCGGTCCTGCCACATCTGAAATCTGGCGCCCCACCGTCAGGGTCGGATTGAGACTGCTCCGCGGCGACTGAAAGATCTGAGCGATCGGCAGTCGGGGTCGACGATTTTCGCGCAAGGGGCTCATAGGCTCGCCACGCCAGGCCATGGTGCCACTGGTGATACGGGCCGCCGGGTCGAGAAGGCCGCTGATCGCGTAAGACAGCACCGATTTTCCCGATCCACTCTCCCCAACCAGGCCAAGCGTCTCGCCAGGTTCGATTCTGAGGGAGACCCGATCGAGAACTTGTACGGTCCGTCGCCGATTCTCGAAAACGACGGTCAGTCCGTTGACCTCCAACATCAGCGACGTTCCCGGATATCGAGGCGATCCCGCAATCCGTCGCCAAGCAGGTTGAACGACAAGACGACCGCCACGAGGACGATGCCAGGCATGATCGATACCCACCATTGCCCACTGATGATGAGGCTGGCGCCATCCGCGACCATCAGGCCCCACTCCGGCGTCGGCGGTCGGATTCCGAGGCCGATGAAGGACAGGGCTGCGGCATTCAATATCGCCCACCCCATCGTCAGCGAGGCCTGAACGGCAAGACCGGGCAGGGCGCAGGGCACCAGATGAACCAGCAATATCCTCCACTGGCTATTGCCTGCCACCTGGGCGGCTTCGACGAAGCCGGCATGGCGGCGCTGCAGGATCTCGGCCCGCATCGCACGGGCGTAGAATGGCAGGTTCACGATCGCCGTCGCATAGATCACGTTCATGAACGAGTTCCCGAGCGCAGCGACGATGCCCATGGCAAGCAGAAACAGCGGAAAGGCGATGATGGTATCGACGAACCACGTGCAGACCCGATCGAACCACCCCCCGAAAAATCCGCCGATGGCCCCGATTGCCCCTCCGAAGAGAAGCGCCAATGCCGCCGAGGCGACCCCGATAAACAGATCGATACGGGTGGCGACGAGGATACGGGAGCAGATATCGCGTCCAAGCTGATCCGTCCCGCAGGGGTGGGCGAGACTGGGTGGCATCAGTTGAAGCGCGCTGTTCGTTGCTATCGGATCATAGGGCGCAATGAATTCTCCCAGCACGGCGATTGCCAGGATCAGGACGCAGGCCGTCAGCGTTGCAGACGAAAGGGCAGGGCGCCAGCCTCGAGGCGCTATCGTACCAAGCACGCTCATCTCAATTCGCAATCCGGGTACGTACGTCGAGCGTGGCAGCCAGGATATCGAGCACGATGCTGACCGCGAGGTAGAGCGTCGCAATCGCCAGAATGAAGCCCTGGACGGCTGCATAGTCCGACGATGCTAGGGCATCGAGTGCGTAGGTGCCCACTCCCGGCCAACCGAATACCTTTTCGATCACCACATTGGCGCTGATCAGGTACGAAAGGACGAACCCGGCGGTGGTCAGGACCGGCAGAAGCGCATTTCTCAGGGCGTAGACATAGATAATCGTCCGTCGTGGCAGATCATGCGATCGCGCGGCTCGCACGTAGTCACTCGACAGGACAGCGAGCATCGAAGCACGCGTGATGCGCGCCAGCGGGCCGACCGCCGTCAAGGCCAGTGCGATCGCTGGAAGCATCATGTGCGCGAGCGCGTCGCGAAAATTTCCCCAGTCACCAACCAGGAGCGCATCAATCAGGAGAAAGCCGGTCCGCGTCGGTGGCTCGAAGGCCATAGGATCCAGCCGCCCGAGTGGCGCAGGCGCCCAGTCCAGTTGGTAGTAAAAAACGAAGACCAGAATCAGCGCCGAAAAGAAGCCCGGCACGGACAAAACGATCGTTGATCCAACGCGAAATGCGTGGTCCAGAGCCCGGCCGCGATGCAGCGCCACCTGCACACCAAGCGGTATCGCGACAACAACTGCGATCAGCAGCGCCGTGAGGGTCAACTCCAGAGTGTTGGGCAGCCGCGCCAGCAAATCCGCCGTCACCGGCTGGCCCGTCACAAGCGAACGGCCCAGATCCCCTCGGCTCAACTGCCCTATGTAAGCGAGAAACTGCTGCCAGAGCGGCAGGTCCAGCTGCAGGGTGCGTCGCAAATCGGCAATTGCCTCGGGGGTCGGGGCTGCGCCCGCAAAATAGACCGCCGGATCACCGGGCAGGACACGTGTCATCAGAAACGAGACGATCACAATGCCCGCCAATGTCGGCGCGCCAGCGATGATTCGGCGGATCGCCAGCCCTGGGATGCTACGCATGGTTCAGTCCTTGCGTAGGTTTCTCACATCGAGCTGGCGATGGAACATATACACGTTCCCGCTTACCGCCTGGCTCGTCACGACGTCCAGGGTCGGTTGGTAGAGCGGCGCATAGGGTACGTCGGTCGCGGCCAGCTTGATGAACTGCTTGACGAGCTCGGTATAGCGCGCGCCGTCACGTTCAACGCGTGCCTGATCCAGGAGGCGGTCCATATCCGGGCTCTGGTAGCTCGCAAGGTTCCAGATCGTGTTCTGGCTGTGCCAGAGCCAGCGGAAGAAGAAATCCGGATCGTCGAACCACGCTCCGAAAAGATCGAGAGCGAGCGGCCAGGCCTTCTGGTTTCTGCGGGCCGCGAAGTCCGCAAGCTTGTCGATGCGCACCTGGATGCCGAGCTTGGCGAGCGAGTCTTGGATCAGCAGAGCCGTCGCCTCGTCCGCGGAAGCCAACTGGGCATCAAAGGCGAGGCTGGTTTCGAAACCGCCGGCCAAGCCCGCCTCGGCAAGCAGGGCTTTCGATCTGTCCGGATCGTACGTGTACGGGAATTTTTGGGGCCAGGATGCGTCCTGTGGCTCCGCCGCGCCGCCAAAAAGAGGTTGGGCCCGGCCGTGCACGGCCGTATCGATCAAGGACTGGTAAGGGATGGCGAAGGCGATCGCCTGCCTGACCCGCACGTCATCAAACGGCTTGATGATCGTCGAGATCGCCAGATACTTCAGGGTATTGGCCATCGGCGTGGAGGACACCCGAAGCTTGTTGTCCTTGAGCAAATCCGCTACGTCGCGCGGAGGCAGATCGGATACAACGTCGACGTCGCCCCGCTCCAGCAGCGCCCGGCGCGTTCCGGCTGCGCCGACATTCCGGAACAGAGCCCGCGCGATCTTGGGCGCTTCTCCGCCTTTCCATTCGTCGAAACGCGTCAGCGCTATCTGCTCGCTGGCTTTGAATGTATCAACCTTATAGGGGCCGCTGCCGGCGCCGTTGTTCTTGGTCCATTCAAGCGCCCACGGATCCGCCTCCGTGGCATGCTGTTGGCAAAGCTTGCTGTTGTAGATGTTGGGCACGACGATCGCGAGTGACGGAAGCGTCAACTTGTCCGCGCGCAAGAACGTCAGCTTGAATGTGTGATCATCCACCACTTCGAACTGATTGACGTCCGTCAGAGAGGCCTGTTCCATCTGCCTCTGGGGAAAACCACCAACCTTGACCATCCGGTCGAAGGACCATTTGACGTCATGCGCCGTCACCGGCGTTCCATCGTGGAAGACGGCATCGCGCCTAAGGTTGAAAGTCACTGACGAATTATCGGGCGAAATCTCCCAGCTCTCTGCGAGCTGGGGCTCCAGCTTGAAGTAGTCGTAGGAAAGCCCGCCTTCCGGAAGCGACTTGACCCCGAACTTCAAAAGCCTGTCGTAGATCAGCCACGCTGCGCCATAGCTGGCCCGGTTTGCGCCGACCGTGTGGGTGTCCAGGCTGTTCGGGGTCATCTCGGCGGCAACGAGCAATGTATCAGAGCGAGATTGCGCCCCCGCGGCGGTTCCGAGCAGTGGCAGGCCCATCGCTCCCATAGAGGCAGCGAGAACAAATTCGCGGCGGCTCAGCATAAAATGCCCCTCTCTTTAAACAACGGTCCCGCCCCCCCGTTGTTCGAACAGCGGCTGGCGGCGCTCCACAATCTCGTTGGGTGATCCGAAGCCGGCGCAGCGACAGTCACATGCTGACCTGCTGCCGAAATCTAGCCCCTGCTACCTGCCTCGAAGGTTGCATCAACCCGTCGGCAAGCTCGCCGATACAATCAGCGTCACCAGAATGGGTCAAGAGAACCAGATTTTGATGTCAGGTATAATTGAATATAAATATTCCAAGCATAAGCTAATTCGCGTAACATTTCGATTTATTCTATATTCTGTCCATTCTTGAGCATAACATTCTACAATGCGAGCTGTGAATCCATTGACAGACTATCGCCTTGTGCCGACATTGCGCGCCAATCTAGTCGGTTGCGCGGAACTATGTTTGAGAACAAGACGACATTTAGCCCACAAGTATTCGACCTTGGGCCGCATAGGTGGGCGATTTCTTCGCCCTCTGCAGAGACGCGGATGTGGTTCAATCTCGGATTGAACTGGTGTCACGGCTTTAACCGTGAAGAGGGCGTCAAGTGCTTCCGCAAGGCCCTGGAAACCGATCCTGAATGCGTCATGGCCCATTGGGGCATCGCCTATGGCTCTGGCCCCTTCTACAATCT
The DNA here is from genome assembly GCF_059699055.1 of Kaistia sp. SLG-1. Classification (NCBI taxonomy): domain Bacteria; kingdom Pseudomonadati; phylum Pseudomonadota; class Alphaproteobacteria; order Hyphomicrobiales; family Kaistiaceae; genus Kaistia; species Kaistia sp. SLG-1. The sequence continues at coordinate 3,326,106 of NZ_AP048544.1, read as the reverse complement.
GACCTGGCGCGAATTGGGAGAGAAGGAGGCAATCGCCGTCACGCGGTTGGCCTTTGAAAGTGTGCAGCGCGCGAGGCTTTACGCCCACAGCGCTTCCGAGTTGGAGAATGCGCTTGTCGAAGCGCTCGCGCGGCGATTCCAGCTCCCGAACCCTGTGCCGCTTGCCGAATTCGAGCGCTGGGAAGACGATTACACTGCGTCGATGCGGCGCCTTTATCATGCCAACCGCGATCACCACGACGTGGCAGCACTTTTTGCAGAAGCGCTGTTAACCCGGACGCCCCGGCGTCTTTGGGACCTCAAGTCCGGTCGGCCTGCAGCAGGCTCCGACGTTCTGGAGGCCATCGAGGTATGCGAACGCTCGATGGCGGCCAAGGATCAGGCCGGGGCCACGCAGCATCCTGCAATCATCCATTTGCACATACATGCGCTTGAGATGTCTACCGAGCCCGGGCGCTCGATGGCGGCGGCATTTGCCTTGGAGGATCTTTGCCCTGAGGCCGGCCACATGAATCACATGCCCGGCCATGTCTTTGTGCTTTGTGGCGACTACGATCGCGCCCGAGTCGCCAGTAAGAAAGCAATCGCGGCAAACGACAAATTTCTCGCCTACGCCGGGAAGCACAATTACTACACCGTCGCTTGCGCGCACGATCTACATCTGATGATCCATGCATGCATGTTCTTGGGGCGCTATTCCGAGGCGATTGCAGCCGCCGATAAACTTCGTGGGATCATCACGAAAGACGTCCTGAGCGTGAAGGATCGACCCAAGCTCGCGATGACGCTCGAAGGATATTACTCCGTTCGTTCGCATGTCCTCGTACGGTTCGGTCGCTGGGAGGCGATCCTGGCGGAACCGGCTCCCGATGAGCCGGCTCTCTACCTCGTCTCGACGGCAATGCATCATTACGCGAGCACGATCGCGGCCGCTGCATTGAAGGATTTTTCGCGAGCCGACGTCGAAAGGCAGCTCTTTAGAGAGAGCCTGGCGCGTATTCCTGCCGAGCGCCGCTTCTTCAACAACATGGCCCACGACGTGCTCGCCGTCGGAGAGCAGATGCTCGAGGGCGAATTGGCCTATCACAGGGGCGACTATGCCGTTGCCTTCGGCCACCTTCGCGAAAGCGTGCGGCTTGACGATAGTCTGAACTACATCGAACCTTGGGCGTGGATGCATCCGCCGCGGCACGCCTTGGCAGCCTTGCTCGCCGAGCAAGGGCATTTCGAAGAGGCTGAGCAAATCTACAGGGACGATCTCGGCCTGACCAATCAGATCCAGCGATGCGCTCAGCACCCCGACAACGTTTGGGCGCTGCACGGGCTGGTGGAATGCCTAAGGCTCAAGGACGAGCATGGCGAGTTGGCCCTCTATGGGGAAAAGCTGGCGAAAGCTCAGAGCCTTGCGGACACGCCCATCACGGCAGCCTGTCTTTGCCGGTCCGCGACGACGCGGGCCACGGCTCCGGCTCCGAAGCTGCCAGCCGAAGCCACGGCTGCGTCGTGCTGCTGCGGCTCATGACCCGACGCGGCCACGTTCCTACCCCCCGTGGCGTCAGTAGCTGTCGAGCCCGTTAGAGAAGGCTATCCTTGCCACGGTCATGCCGAGGCTGAACGCCAAATTCGGCCCGGTATGCCTTGGAAAAATGGGACTGACACGAAAACCCCGTCGCCATTCCAACCTCCAGCACGGAAAGCGTCGTTTGCATGAGCAAGCGGCGGGCGAACTTGAGCCGTATCTGTCGCTGATATTCCTTTGGCGTCGTGTCGAGGTGCGCTCGGAACAGCTTCTCGAGTTGTCGCACGGAGACACCCTGCGACTCCGCGATGCTGGCGCAGCTCAGCGGGTTCTCGATGCTTTTCTCCATCAGTCCGACGGCGTTGAGAACCTTGCGGTTGGTTATGTTCAAGCGGAAGCGCAGCGGCATGCGCTGCGAGTGTGAGCTTGGACGTATCCTGTCGTGCATGAACTCCTCGGCGACATGCGAAGCGAGGGTTTCGCCATGGTCGCCGGCAATCAGGGCGAGCATGACGTCCAGCGTGCCGGTGCCGCCTGAGGATGTATGGCGATCCCGATCGATCTCGTAGATTTCGTCGGTCGCGTTCAAATGTGGAAACTCATCCCGAAACTTCGGGAGGAGCTTCCAGTGGACGGTGCAGCGATAGTCGTCGAGAAGTCCCGCCCGCGCCAGGATGAAGCTGCCGAGGCCGGCAGCCCCAATCCGCACGCCCGCTCGCGCCTGTCGTCTCATCCACGAGAGAACGCGCTCTTCGCGCAGAGTGGGGGGGACCCTTCCGCCCGCGAAAACAATGATGTTGTTGAGGGGCGGCGCTTCATCGTACTTGGCGTGGGGGGCGACCTCGAGGCCGTTGGCCGCAGGAACGCTGCGGCCATCCTCCGTGAGAAAGTACCACTCGTACAGGGTCAGGCCGGATAGCCAGTTTGCAACGCGCAGGGCTTCGGTCGCGGCGGCAAACGGAATCAGCGAGAAGTTTGGAACCAGGAGAAATCCGAACCGCTGCGGCTCCACTTTTTCGCCGAACGCGGGAAGCATCGGAGGTGTTGCACCGGTCTTAGCTTGCGGCATCACGTGGTCTCCAACACTTCACCCTCTTGCCCAACCGACGCCCCTCAATGCTTGATGCTTATCGTCGCGAGAAGCTTTTCCCTCGTCGTCGCACCCACAACGCGGCCGCTCGCGTCGGTGACCAGAATCGGAAGGGGGCTGTCCGCGAGCGGAAGCAATTGTCCCAGACGATCGGTATCGCGCGCAAACCTGGACCGGTCCACGGAGAGTTTGCGCGTCTCGCGCGTTGAACAGTCTCGTTCAAGGATCGAAATCGATCCTGTCGGGTCCATGTCGATACTGAAGAGGCTGCTCTGATCTTCCGATTGGTTGAACCGTTCAATCGGCAGCATGATGTCTTTGGCCATCAGCATTCGCGCGCGATCGGCGTCACGGGTAAATTCGGCGACGAAGTCATCGGCAGGCGTAAGGATCAGGTCGGACGGGCTCCCGCATTGGACGACGCGCCCATCCTTCATCATGGCGATACGGTCGCCCAGAAGCAGCGCTTCCTGAATGTCGTGCGTGATGAACAAAATGGTTTTGTTCAGTTCCTTCTGCAGACGCAGCAATTCGATCTGCATTTCCCGGCGGATGACGGGATCGAGGGCGCTGAACGCCTCGTCCATCAGCAGGATATCCGGGTTGACAGCGAGGCTTCTTGCCAATCCGACGCGCTGCTTCATGCCGCCGCTCAGATTGTGCGGAAAGCGGCTCTCCCAGCCCGCCAGGCCGACCTGGCCCAGCAATTCCTTGGCGATAGCATAGCGCTCGGACTTCTCGACCCCGCGCAATTTCAGACCAAAGCAGACGTTGTCGATCACCGACTTGTGCGGCAGCAGGGCGAAGTGCTGAAAGACCATGGAGATCTTCGATAGCCTGAGCTCTCGCAGCCTCTCCTCCGAGACGGAGGTCAAGTCCTCCGCCCCAAATCGAACCGTTCCGGAGGTCGGGCGGATCAGCCGATTGATGCAGCGAAGCAAGGTGGACTTTCCGGAACCGGAAAGCCCCATGATCACGAAGATCTCGCCGCGATGCACATTCAACGTCGCGTCGGCGACCGCGACAAATGACTCGCACTCGTCCAGGATCTCCGCGCGTCCCTTGCCCTCCAGGGCAAGCTTGGCGGCGCGGGCCTCGTCACCACCGTAGATCTTGCACAAATGCTCTATGGCAAGCAGGATTTCGCGCTGGCTGTTGCGGTCTGCTACGGAAGCGATCGCATTCATTGACCTTCTCCCACTTGGCTCAACCAGTGCCTTGCCAGGTCGGTGCGCCGGCATATCCAGACATGGGGATTGGACCGTGCGAGGTCCAGGAACCGGGCTATGGCGCCGATGCGGCCGGGCCGCGAGCTCAGCCTGCAGTGCAGGGACACGGTCATCATCCGCGGCAACTCTTCGCCCTCGGCAACCAGCCATTCCATGGCATCGCGCAGATAGGCATAGAGCTGGTCACCCGTCTCGATGCCAGAGCCACGCGAAAAGCGGCTGTCATTGCAATCGAAGCTGTGCGGAACAACGAGATGCCGGTTGCCCGAGACAGTCACGGAATAGGGCAGGTCGTCATTGTAGTCGTCGCTGTCGAAGAGAAAGCCTCCGTGCTCGACGACCAGGCGCCTCGTATTGAGACTGGGGCGTCCGGTGTACCAGCCGGTAGGCTCAATACCGGTGATGGAGCGGATCGTCTCAACCGTCTGTGCGATGTGACGGCGTTCCTCGTTTTCGTCCAGCTCTTCGTAGTCGATCCAGCGCCATCCGTGACACACGATGTCGCTTCCCAAGGAGGCGATCACCTTGCCAACCTCAGGGTTCAGCTCGAGCGCCCGGCCGACAACGTAGAATGTCGGCGTGACCTGGCGTTCCGAGAAAAGCCGGGCAAGGCGCCAGATGCCGACGCGCGAGCCATATTCGTAGAGAGACTCCATGTTCCGGTCGCGGCGGCCGGCGATCGGGGGAGAAGGTGAGACGTCGGAGAGGATCGTCTCCGACCGGCCGTCGCCTTCGCCGATGCTGTATTCTGCGCCTTCCTCGTAGTTGATGACGAAGTTGAGCGCGACCCTCGCGTTGTTCGGCCATTGAACCTTTGGCGGATTCGGGCCGTAGCCGATCAAATCCCGATGTGGCTGATAGGTCATTCTTTGTCCTAGCAAGTCGATGAACGGGGAGGGGCGGGGGTCAGGCCGCCATCCATCCACCGTCGACCATCAGGTTGATGCCAGTGGTGTACGAAGAGAGATCGCTGGCGAGGTAGAGCGCGGCGTTTGCGATATCCTGCGGCTCGCCAAAGCGAGGCATCGGGGTCCGCATCTTGGAATAGGCCAGGGCATCCGGGTCCACGGCGACCCCAGGCTTCCCGGTCAGTATCTTCCCCGGTGCAATGGCATTGCAGATGATCAGATCTTTCGCGTAGTCAGCGGCGATCTGACGGGTCGCATAGACGCCGGCAGCCTTGGTCACGCCATAGGCAAAATCCTTCGGCGCCGAGACCATGCCATGCTGCGACGTGATGTTGATGATGCGGCCACGGACCTCATTCACGGGATCCTGGCGCAGCATCTTTTCGATCGCCTGCTTGCTGCAGTTGAAGAGCCCGGTGAGGTTCACCGAAACGACATGCGACCACTCTTCTTCGGTCGTTTCGGTCAGCTTCTTGCTGACATAGGTCGCCGCGTTGTTGACCAGGATATCCAGCCGCCCGGTCAGGCCGGTCGCGGTCTCGATCAGGTTCCGGACCGATTCCGCGCTGGCGATGTCCGTGGCCACGAATTGCCCGTATCCGCCAGCCTTCGTGATCAGCGCGGCGGTCGTTTCGCCGCCCTCCTTGGGCGTTTCCGTGATGTCCGCGATGAACACGGAGGCGCCTGCCGCCGCATAGGCGACGGCGATCGCCCTGCCGATGCCCGACGAAGCGCCGGTCACGATGGCCGTCTTGCCCGAAAGGAAGCCGGCAGGGAGTGGACTTGAAGAGGAGGTGTTCATGGCGTTCCTCAGAGCACGCGAATGGCGTCGGAATCGTAGGTAAGGCGCAGGCCACCTTCGGGCGTGATCAACACGTTGTCCGTCATGCCCAGGAAACTGATCCTCTCAGCCTTTTTCGCATCGTCGAAGACCAGGGAAGGATGGAACGAGACGACCTCGCCCTCGAGCAGCGGCTTGTCGTTGCCGGGGTAGCACATCCCTTCGATCGCATCGGCGCCGATCCCGTGCAGGCTGTAGTTCGATGGGCTGAGCCGGCATCCATATGCCGAAAGAAGCGGTTCAATCGAAGCGAAGACCTCTGCGCCGGTGACGCCAGGGCGCATGGCCTCGAGAGCCGTCGCCCATACCTGATCCAGCATCGCCCAGAATTCCACGATCTCGGCGGATGGCGCGCCGAAGCAGTAGGACCGGCGCAATTCGAGCCAGTATCCGGAGGGGCCCGGAGACTCGATCCAGAGCATGAAGGCATCGTCCCGCTCGATGCGCCGATTGGATCCGTAGCTGACGGCGTTGAACGGGGTCGTCGCCATGGCGACCTTCACATCGCGGCAGCCATGCAGCTTGGCCAGCCGCGCGGCGGCGCCGGCAATGTCGGATTCCTGCACGCCGGGACGGATTTCAGCCTCCATGGCCTGGAAGATCTTCCGGAACACGGCGGAGATTTGCTGGAGGTTGGCCAGTTCCTCGGGGCTCTTGACGCGGCGGACGTGCTCAAACTCATCCGTGGCGTCGACAAACTCGATCGAGGCCGGCGCGGACTCGGTCATTTCCTTCATGTGGATCGCCGATATCGCGTCCGAGAGGCCAACGACGCCCACCTTGCCGGAAAGAATGTTCTCCTTGCCGAGAACCTCTCCGATCACATGGCCGGGCTGGGCGCTGACATGGAACTGCTCGGCCCAATTGGTGCGGCGAGCCTGGCCCAGGCCGACAACCGGCGTGGTGATGAAGATGGGGGCGCCGCTATGCGTGATCACGACGAATGAATCAGCCGTGAACTGGAAGACATCGGACGTATAGAGGACGCGGCCGCGGAAGCGCAGGTCGCTCTTGCCCGAGATCACGATGGCTTCCAGCGCGTTGCTCGTCATCATCGCGCGCAGCTCAGCAAGCCGCCGGCTCCGCTCTTCGTCGCTGGTCAGTCGGATCTGCGCACTTTTGCCCATGTCGTCCACGGCAGGAAATGTCGATCCGACAAAGCTCTTTGCAGTCATTCTAGTCTGGCCTCGGTTTATATGGCGCTGGGGCTGCAGGGGGCGATGTGCTCCCCCGCAGCGGGGAACTGACGTCCGTCAGTCCTGCAGGCTTGGGATTGTCGCGAACTACTGAGTGGCGCGCGCCTGCTTCAGCCACGCGTCGAACTGCGCCCGGTTGTCCGCGACCCACTTCTCGGCATGGCCGATCACTTCCTTTTCGGACGACTGCCCCTGATGGATCAGCAGGTTCTCGGCATTGACGTCCGCAAGCGGAATGCGCACCGCGGAAAGGAAGGCATTCGCCGACGGATTGCGCTTCAGGAATTCGTTGTTGGCCAGGATCATGATGTCGTTGACCGGAAAGCCGCTTGTCGACGTGCCGCAGGGCTCGTCTGCACTGCAATTGGCGGGATCGACCGTCAGCCAGACCGTCTGCTCGCCCGGCTTCATCTCGGCCGTCGTCCAATTGGGTGTCCAGGTATAGAAGAACACCGGCTTGCCGCTCTTGAAGCGGGCCAGGACGTCGGAGATCAGGACCGAGTACTCGCCCTGATTATGGTCGACGGTGTCCTTGAGGCCGATCTTGGCGATCTCGTTGTTGATGATCTTCTCGGAACCCCAGCCCGGGTTCGCGCCGGCGAGGTCGGCCTTGCCGTTTCCGTTCGTGTCGAACAGCGCCGCGATGGCGGGATCCTTGAACTGCTCCAGGCTCTTGATGTTGTGGGCGTCGGCCGTCGCCTTGTCTATGAGGTAGCCCTGCGAGGCGCCCGCAATGGTCGGGCCCAGGCGCGTGGTCAGGTCCTTGACGGCGTCATAGAACGTCTGGTGCAGCGGAACCCATTCGTCGACCGCATAGTCGCAGTCGCCCATGGCGATGGATTGGTGGACCAGCGGGACCGAGAGCGTCTTCGGCATGTCGACCTTATAGCCGAGCTCGCGCAGGCCGAGGATCGGGATCATCTGGTGAAAGAGACCCTCGATAGACGTCGAGGTGCAGGTAACGACGGTTTTACCACCGTTCGGTTCCTGGGCGTTGGCTGTGCCAACCAGCGCGGTCATTGCCGCGGCGCAGAAGATGGCAAGTTTTGTTGATTTGGTCTTGTTCGTATTCATGGTAATTACCCTCTGGTATATTGTTGTATTGTTATTTTTTAGTTGCTGGAGTGACGATTGACGAATGCCTGGCCAATGCGATCCGTGATGATCGCGATCAGGACGATTGCCAGACCTGCCGTTGCGGCGACCCCGACATCCAGGCGATTGATGCCCGAATACACGGCAAGCCCCAGTCCGCCGGCGCCGATCAGCGCGGCGATGACCACCATGCTCAGCGACAACATCAGCGACTGGTTGATGCCCGTCACGATCGTCGGCATCGCAAGCGGAACCTGAATTTCCCTGAGAAGCTGCATGCTTGTGCAGCCAAAGGCGCGACCCGCCTCAACCATTTCCTCGTCGACTTCCCTGAGGCCCAGGCTCGTCAGGCGGATCGTCGGGGGCAATGCGACGATAATCGTGGCGATGACGGCGGGCACATTGCCGATGCCGAAAAGCATGACGATCGGGACCAGGTAGACGAAGGTCGGCGTAGTCTGCATGGCATCCAGCACAGGTCGGATGAACTTTTCCAGCCGGCTGCTGCGCGATGCGAGAATGCCAATCGGAACGCCGATGACGACGCAGAAGATCACCGAGGTAAGCACCATGGCGACCGTCGTCATGGCCATGTCCCATAGTCCTAGGAAGCCGATGAGGAGGAAGCCCGCGATGCTCCAGACGGCCAGTCGGGGCCCGGATGCCCGCCATGCCAGCAGTCCGATTGCGACCACGGTTATCAGGGCGGGAACGCCTCGCAGGAACTGGTCAAGGAGTTCCAACGAGTTCGAGACAGGCCATTTGATGGCCAGAAACACCGGCCGGAGGTGAATGACTGCCCACAGGATGGTGGTCTGGATCCACTCGTTTGCCGGGATTGTGAACCCGGCGAAAAGTTCGTTGAGCTTGTACATGGAACTAACCCTTTCGCGTCCGATGATGCGCCAGCCTCTCGGTTGCGTATGATCCCAACGCGAACAATATTTTGCTAAAAGCGAATGACGATGGAGAGGTCCGGACCTGAGCACGATCGGAAGTGCGAACAGCGCGTTGCGCGGATCCTGAGCCAGGAAAAGGGGCTCGCCGCGGGGCCTGAAGTGCCTGCTGCAGGCGTCGAAATGGCCGGGCTCCGCCAAGCGCCGCCGCGTTCGCAATCGAGTACGGACCCTGGCTCGCCACCAATGCGAAACGGCGGCGAGACTTTGCCTCGCCGCCGTTCTCGTCATTTTGCCCGAGGCATCCCGATGCGCTTGCGGGTCCGAAGCGTGGCGCGGGTTCTACGTTGAAGCGCCGGGCTTGAGAACTTGTCCCCTGAAGCCCGGCGCGTATTGACCGTTTTGAACAGCGAGCTGGCCGCGAAGATACACCTGCTCCAGCGCCATCTGGACTTGCATCCCGTCGAACAGGGTGTATCCGGCCTTGCTGATCTGGTCGGCATTCAGAATACGTGTCGAACGTCCCGGGTCGACAACAAGGATGTCGGCGTCATGGCCCTTGGCCACCATGCCCTTGCGTCCGCCGAGGCCGAAGCGCTTTGCCGGACGTTCCGCCGAGACCCGCACCAGGTCGCACTGGGAAAGCACGCCGTCCTCGACCAGCTTGAGCATGGCGGGGAGAAGCGTTTGGACGCCGGGCATGCCGCCGGGAATGGCAGCGAACGTCTCGTACGCGGCTTCCTTCTCCAAAATCGTGTGCGGCGCGTGGTCGGTGGCCACGATGTCGATCACGCCGTCTTTTACCGCGGCTCGGAGCGCAGCGACGTCCTCCGCCGTTCGGAACGGCGGCGACCCCTTGGCTAGGGCTCCCTTGGTTTCGTAGATGCGCTGATCGAAGAACAGGCATTGAACCGTGGTTTCGACGGTAACGTCGCAAAGATCCTTGAGCCTGCGAACGACTTCGACGCCCAGTCGTGAATTGACCTGCCGAATGTGAATGGCGCAGCCCGTGGCAATGGCCGCCATCATGGCTCTGGCGATGCCCATGGCCTCGGCGGTCGGCGGGCGCGATCGGCAGAAGGCATCGAAGCCGACCTGCTGGGCTAGCGGGAGCTTGCTCCAGCTGTCGAGGAGCGACTGATCTCCCGGGCTGACGCCGGCGACCGCATGGACCTTCGCAACCCGCTCCAGGGCGCGTTGAACTTTGGCGAGATCATCATGCAGAAACGGATTCGGCACATCCGCGGTGAAGACCTCGAAGGAGACGGCGCCGCATTCGCGCATCGGCCCCAGCGACTGCACATCGTGCCGGACAGCGACCTGCAGGCCGATGTCGCATCGCAGGCGCTGGTCGGCTAGCGCCACCTTGTCGGCGAAATCCTCTTCGCTGGCGGTATACGGTTCGTCGGTGGGCATGACGAGGGCCGTGGTCACGCCACCGACGATCGCCGCCGTGCTTCCGCTGACGAAGTCCTCTTTCTCGGTCATCCCAGGATCGCGAAAGTGCACATGGGCGTCGACCAGGCCGGGCAGCAGAAGCTTGCCCCGGCAGTCGATCTCCTCGGCCCCTTCGAACCCGCCCTCCTGGACGAGGTCCAGGATCCTGTCGCCCTCGACCAGTACGTCCGCCCGGAGCAGCCCCGCGCTCGTGATCACCGTCCCGTTGCGAAAAGCCTTGCGAGGCGTGTTCTCACCGAACATCAGAGCGACACGACCGGTTTGTGGCATTCCATCCAATGGCGGGCGATGTCGATCCGGCGCGGAACCCAGACGGCCTCCTTCTCGGCGATATAGGCCATGAAGCGCTCCAGGGAGCGGATGCGCCCCGGCCGACCGATAATCCGGCTGTGCAGCGCGACCGACATCATCTTCGGGGCGACCGCTCCCTCTTCATACAGGCAGTCGAAGCTGTCCTTCAGATAGGTGAAGAACTGCTCGCCCTCGCTGAAGGTCCCGATCGCGGTCTGGAACTTCATGTCGGACGTATCGGACGTGTAGGGCACCACGAGATGCGGGCGACCATAGTCGTGGTTCCAGTACGGCAGGTCGTCGGCATAGGAATCGGCATCGTAGAGAAAGCCTTCTTCGATGCTGAGACGCCGCGAGTTCGGGCTGAGGCGTCCCGCATAGAACCCGAGCGGACGCTCGCCAAGCACCTCCTCGTGGGCCGCGATCGCCCGACGGATGTGATCGCGCTCCACGGCCTCCGGCACGTCCTGGTAGCTGATCCAGCGCCATCCGTGCGTGGCGATCTCATGCCCGGCGTCGCGCATTGCGCGGATGGTATCCGGCGTTCTCAGGACGGCCATGCCGACCGCAAAGCAGGTGAACGGCATGCGATATTTGTCGAACAGGCGCAGGATGCGCCAGACCCCGGCCCGAGCACCATATTCGTAGAAGGACTCGACGATGAAGTTGCGCCTGCCGTCCAGCGGCAGGGCGGCCGTCTCGGAAAGGTGGGATTCCGAATGGGAGTCGCCGTGCAGAATGCAGTGCTCGCCGCCTTCTTCCACGTTCAGCACGAACTGAACGGCAATTCGCGCTCCGCCCGGCCAGGCGGCATGGGGCGGTTGGTCTGCGTACCCGATGAGGTCACGGGGATAGGGCTGGGCTGACACGGGCTTTCCTCGCAAGGATCGTTGGGCGGAATGGGATGGCGGCGCTCGCCCGGTTCAGGACCGGGCAGGCGACGTCGCCGGGCAGCGGTTGGCCGGGTCCTGTTCGACCCAATCCCGATAGCGCTCGAGCTGCTCTTTGAGCGGACGCGGCTGCCAGCTGAGATCCCGCATGCGGCTGGTGTCGTAGGCGTTGTAGCGACCTCGGGTCAGCGACGGATCGGCCGTGACGTCGGCCTCGGCCGCCGCGGTCTCAACGTAGGAGAACCGGGGCTCGACCGAGCGAAAGGCCTCCAGCAGGTCCCTTATCGAGAGGTGCTGTCCGGAGGCGATGTTGTAGACATCATGGGGAAGGCCGGGCTGAAGCAGGAGCCTGGTGAAGGCGAGGGCGATTTCCTCGGCGCTGATGATGTCCATCTTCGCGTCCAGCGCAGCGGAAGAGACCTTGAGCGGCCTTGCCTCGAGGACCGCCCGCATCATGCCGTAGGGCAGCGAAAGGGTCGTGCGCGCGCCTGTCGCCCGTTCCATCGGCCCGAAGACATCGGCGAAGCGGACGCGTAGCGTCTCGAAGCCGAACAGCTTTCCGTACCGTCTGACGATGAGCTCGCTGGTATATTTGGAAACGGCATAAAGCTCCGGCGGGTCGAACGGCCCATCCTCACCCTGCGGCTCGACAGGCGAGCGCTCGGAGGGCTCGCCATACACGCCGCCTGTGCTGATGTAGACGAACCGGCGGAGTCCGCTGTCAGCTTTGACGGCTTCCAGCAGCGAGACGGTCCCGTTGATGTTGACGTCGATGAAGACGCTCGGGTCGTCCCGCTCCAGTTGGGCCTGATGCGTGATCGCCGCCGCGTGGATGACCTCCTGCGGCCGATAGGTTTCGACCACATCGCGCATCAGCGCCTTGTCGCGGATATCGCCAAAGACATGCTCGACGCGATCCGCGTACGGCCGGAGGTGCTCCTGCGCCAGGTCGTCGCCCTTGTATTTGTCAAAGACGATGACCCGGGCTTCCGGTACCGCGCTGAGATACTCCTTCGCGACATTACTGACGATGAAGCCCGCGGCGCCGGTGATCAGAACGGTATTTGTCATGGTGTTGGACGGGCCAGACATCAACTAGATCCTAGCCTCTCGTTCTGCTCTCTCGTGCCATCCGGGCATACGATTGGCGGCGAAGCAGTTGATGGCCGATGCGAGCAGCGCCTGCCGTCGCTCCGAATCCATGTCTCCCGCCAGACGGAGGGCAATCGCCTCGTCGAAGTCGACGATACCGCGCTGCGGAGCCTGGTCCTCGTTGAGGCCCTGTCGCGCCTTCGAGAAGTATTCGGTCGCAAGCTCGTGTTTCCCCAGGAGTGCTGCCATCCGGGCGGCGCTGAGTTCGAGCGACGTATTGGTCCAATCGCCGACGCCGTCGGCGATCAGCGCTTCGGTGAATGCGAGGAAAGCCGAAGCGTACTTCACGTCGAGCATGTCCCAGATGGCGTGGGAGGCTCGGCCGACCGCGCCGTTGAACGCCCAGTCGCGCGGCTGGAGCAGCGGCAGGATGGCCATCAGCTCATCGAGATAGACGCGAGCATCGTCGAAGCGGCCGAGGCGCGCATAGGCCTGCGCGGTCATCGCGGCTTCCACGATATGCACGGGGCTGCCGGCGCCTTCGTGCATGGCGACCGCCATGGCCCAATGTTCCGCGACCGCGAGCCAATCGCCCTCGCGATACCATGCGAAGTTCGATTCCATCGAAATCTCGGGATAGAGATCGCCGCCGCTCTTGGTGCCGGCATGCTCGTAGATCAGGTAGTCCGGCCCCAGGCGCCACACCGTCTCCCGCGCCTTGACGCGCGTTTCGTCGGCACGATCCAGTTCGCCATTGGCAAGAAGCGCCATGGAGAGGCGAACCAGCGACTTGGCCTGCTCCTCGATCCAGCCGGTCTGCTGATGCATATTGGCCTGCTTTTCGAGCAGCTCGCAGGCGCGCGCAAAGCCTCCATACCGGTACATCAGCGTTTCCGCCGCGACCGACAGAGCCCTGGAGCGTCCGGAGAGGCTTTGCCAACTCTCGGATGTCGTCAGCATGGCGTCCAGGTCTGCCTTGGACCACCAATCGTAGACATAGAGGGTACGCGCGAAGTCCTCCTCCGTTCCAAGCTCTCTGGCGATGCGCGTGGCCTTCTGGTTCGCGCCGAGCCAGCGCCCCTGCGTCACGCGTCCGCTGGCAATGCTCGCGATCTCAGGCGGCTCGAGCAGCTCGACCCTGGCCCAGGCAATCCCGTCGCTCGATCCCGCGAGGCGCTCGAGGAGCGGGGAAAGCTGCGTCTGGCTCAGCCCCGCATCGCAGAAGGCCAGGGCGATTTCGGAAAGTGAACCGGGATCCAACTGTCCGGTCTTGTCGTGCTCGAGCCACAAGGCGAGGTAGCGTTCGGCCTCTTCGCTGCGGTTGTTTTCCGCGTGGCTCTTGATCAGCTCGATCAGGATGTCCCATTGCTGGTCCGCGTCCGCGGCGAGCTCCAGACATCGGCTCAGGTACTTGGCCACGAATTCCGCGGCGCCGATGCTCTTTGCCCATGTCGCGGCATCGGCCCACTGGCCGGCCGAAGCCGTGTCGGACGAGGCATCCGAGGCGACGGGGAGCGCCTCGACAGTAGGCAGGGGCAGCTTGAACGGACTCGTTTCCGCCTGGCCCTCGTCAGGATTGGCGACCGCGTTGAGCCGGGAATGGGGGAATGAGCCCTTGATGCGGGACAGCGAAGCCTCGTCTCCGGCATCGACCGTCCCCGCCACGAATACCCGCATGTCTGCGAGGAACGGCGACAGGAAACTCAGGAGCTGAAGCGACGCTTCATCGCTCCGGTCCAGCCGGTGAAACAGGATGGCCAGCGGCTTTGCCTTGGAGGCATGGTCGAGGAGCTGGCGGACGGCGTCGAAGGTCCGGTAGCGCGCATGATGGGCGTTAAGCAGGGGCAGGCTCAAGTCTCGGCCGTTCACAAAATTGCCGAGCACGCGACGTTCGGTTTCGCCGAGACCGGCTACGTCGGCCGACAAGCCGCCGACCAAGGCCCGCCACGGCCCAAACGGCTCGCCCGGGAAACCTTCAACGACGAAATAGCGCAGCTGCCCGCCCTCTATGGAGCTTGCGAACACCTGATCGAAGGTCGTTTCGCCAGATTGCCTAGTGTCGATGAGCAGCAGCCCGCTCTGGCCATGATGGAGCGGATTCCGGAAAAACGTCGGAAAGTCAGGACCGAGAAACGAGATATCGTTGTCCAAGCATCGGCTGCACATGCGCGTCAAAATCCTGATGGAAGTGAAGTTCGGAAGCTGTTGGGCTGAATGTAGCCGGCCCAGAGTCATCAGCGATAATATTATTTGCATAGGCCACATATCCGTTTTTCTGATACGTGAAGGCGAGATGGTCGCTGCCAGCCGAAAGGCGTCCCTCACAGGCAGAGGCCGCGTTCTCGTCGCCGGGATTCGCGGGCACGGATGATCGAGGTTCGGGAAATTGCGCTTCAGCCTGACTCAGCTCACTTATTTCGTGACGGCGGCCAACATTGGCAGCGTCAGTGCTGCGGCCAGAAGGCTCAGCATTTCCCAGCCTTCGATCTCGGCTGCCATCAGCCACCTCGAAGACCTGTTCGGCGCGGCATTGGTAACGCGCCACAACCGGCACGGGATACGCCTGACGGCCGAGGGGAAGATCGTCTTCGAGCAGGCCCTCAAGCTGCTCGACCAGGCCCAGGACCTCGAGCAGTCGTTGGGCGTTGACCCGCGTTTCGTCGCGGGGAGGGTATCGCTAGGCTGCTTCGACCCGATTGCCTCTTATTATCTCCCAGCGCTGATGCGCCGGCTGACGCTGGAATTTCCCAAGCTCGACGTCCAGTACTACCTGAAAGATCAGCCTGAGCTGCATCAGTCCTTGCTCAACAATGATCTGAATCTGGCCATCACATACGATACCGGCATGTGGGAGGACGTATCGTCGATCACGCTCTGGCATGTCTCGCCGTTTGTCCTGCTTCCGAAGGGCCATAGGCTTTCGGGGCGACCCGGCGTCAGTCTGGGAGACATCGTCGACGAAGACTACATCCTGATCGACTGGCCGGAGAGCAAGCAGTACCAGTTGTCCCTGTTCACGCGGACCGGGCGCGTGCCCCGCGTCACGCGGTACGCGGCCAATCTGGAGATGCTGCGTGGAATGGTCGCCCACGGACTTGGCGTCGCCATTTCCGTCACGCGGCCCGTCGGTGACATCAGCTACGATGGGGCGCCGCTTGTCTGCATTCCCATTCTGGATTCGGTGCCGCCGCAACCCGTGGTTCTGTCGTTCGCGAAGAACCGATCCATGACCAGAGCGACCCAGGCACTGCTCGAGTTCATCGTGAACTATTTCAAGACCGGAGCCTGACACCCGATCCGACGGTAGACGTCCTTCTGCCAGGGAGCGCTTAGACCGACTTATCCTCGGAGCTTCGCAGGAACACAAGGCCGGGGGAGGGGTTCCGGCTGACGTTTGACCGCGACGGGTCCACGACCGAGGTCGCCCGTCGAGGGAAGCGAGGCGGCCCGCCAAAATCGCTTTGCTCGTCCGCAGCGGGTCTCTGATCCTCGTAAAGGGCTCAGTTGTTGTCCTCGGGGCGTCGCAGCAAGGCCCTCGCACGCTATGGCGGCTCCGCATACCTACGAGTGGCATCGGGCAGATCCGACGCGGTCCTGCTGCGCCATCCTGTGGGCGGATTGGGACCAATTAGCGACGCCTTTTACTAAGAACGGGCCGCCAAAGCCTCTTACGCTGCCCTGATCAAAAGGGAGGCATTCTGCCGAATGTATGCGCCTGGGGCGTCATGAGAGGGCCGGAAGCGCCGCTCCGGAAAAGCACGAACCCTACATCCGCAGAAAGCTTCTTGTCCGAATCGCTGTTGAGCCGGCCGTTACGGAGTTCATCTTGTCGCCACATCCACTGCGGCGCATGCCGTAACCAAGAATTGCATTCAGAATAGAATGAAGGCGACTAAATGTCCATAAATATTGTCCAGGCCCTGAAGCAGGTCTCGACTGCGACAATTACTACGTTTTTGTTCCAGAAGGGGCTGAAAAATGTCTGGATACGGCGCGCCTCGCCGCTGCGTCCGGGCCAGGAGCGTCAGGTTGGTCCTGCTTTTACGCTGCGGTTCGTTCCGGCGCGGGAGGATCTGGCGACGGAAAGCATCTGGAGCGCGCCTATTTCAACCCGGGCTGCCGTTGAGGACATGTCCGCGGGCTGTATCGCGGTTGCGGATACCGGGGGCGTTACGCATGCGGGCTCGTTCGGCGATATACTGTGCGCCCGGATGAAGGTGATCGGTGTTTCGGGCTTGGTGACCGATGGGGCGATCCGGGATCGAGATGCCATCGAGGAAATCGGATTCCCGGTGTGGTCCAATGGAGTATCTTCATCTCCATCGACGAGCGGCCTGACCTTTGTAGACTGGCAGAGACCGATATCGTGCGGTGGGGTTGCTGTATTTCCCGGCGATTACATCGTTGCCGACGGTGACGGCGCCGTTGTTGTACCGCCTCGCTATGCGGAACAAATTGCAGCACAGGGCCCTGACGAGGAAAAGCTGGACCTCTGGGTTCGGGAACAGGTTCTCAGCGGCGCGCGGCTGACGGACATCTATCCGCCGGATGAGGCCGTGCGGGAGCGGTTTCGAGCCTCCGCGATCCGAAACCGCTAGCGAACGCCCCTCGCCACAGAAAGCACGATCGATCAAGGCCGATCCGATCGTGCGCACGAGGGGCCTGCGCCCGGCCAGATGCCGAGCAAAAAACCACAAAATTGGGAGTCTGTTATGGATCTGGGATTGAGTGGCAAGACGGCCCTCGTGCTTGGTGCCGGTGGCGGCCTTGGCGGCGCGATCGCAAAAACGCTGGCGGAGGAAGGTGCGCGGATTGCCGTCGCGGACATCAACCTGGAGGCCGCCGAGAAGACGGCAGCCGACATTCGCGCCAAGGGTGGATCGGCGGCGGCCATCGAATGGGATCTCGCCGATCTCACGAAGATAGCCCCCAATCTTGCCGCCATCGAAGAGAAGCTCGGCTCGGTCGACGTCCTGGTGAACATCACTGGGGGCCCGCCACCGACGCTGGTTTCCGGCCAGAGCGTCGAGAGCTGGCGGAAATACTTCGACAGCATGGTCCTGTCAGTCATCGCGATCACCGACGCCGTGCTGCCGAAGATGCGTGAAAACAGGTGGGGTCGCATCATCACGTCGACCTCGTCGGGCGTCATCGCACCCATCGCCAATCTGGGCCTTTCCAACTCGCTGCGGATGTCGCTGCTGGGTTGGTCGAAGACCCTTGCCGGCGAGGTGGGCAAGGATGGCGTGACGGTCAACGTCATCCTGCCAGGCCGCGTCGCGACGCAGCGCATCACGTTCCTCGATGCGCAAAAGGCGGAGCGCGAAGGCAAATCCGTCGAGGAAGTGGCCGCAGCCAGTACGAGTTCGATTCCCCTTGGTCGCTACGGCGATCCGCAGGAATATGCCGATGTCGTTGCCTTCATGGCGAGCAGACGCTCGTCCTACCTGACGGGCTCGGTCATCCGCGTCGATGGCGGCCTGATCGCCAGCGTGTGAGACAAGTTGAGGCACGTAATCGGCGTGCGAAGAGCGCCCCCCTAATTGGCGCTCTCGCTGTGAGCGCTCCTTCGGCTGTCCATCTGGTCCTGAACGAGGGAGCTTGAGTTGCGGCGCCTCAGCGCGGGGACCTTTGTCGGCTGCGCTCAAGTCGGACAGCGGGGGGCGCATTGGCTGGGTCCAGCTTCAGCCCTCGCGAAAATCATCAAAGCCGAGGCGTCTGTAGAGTCGCTCCGCCCCGGAGGGATTGTCCGCTTCGACTTTCAGGCACAGTCGCTGCGAGCCTCTACGTGTGAACACGTTCAGGATGTACTGGAGCAGCGCTTCGCCAAGTCCCTGCCGCCGCCAACTGGCGTCAACGGCGAGGTCCTTGATGAAGCCGCTGGTCCAGCACTGGGCGAAGGCGATCACGCGTCCCGAAGCATCCAGAACCGGAAACACGAGCGCCGGATCGTATTCCGGATCATCGAGTAGCGCGTCGAGCCAGAGCCGATACTCCGGCACCGCGCCACCGCCCTGGGCGTAGGCGGATTGCAGCAGTCGATGCGAGGCTTCGGCCAGTTGCGGCGTGAACTCGACCAGCCGAGCCCCTTCCGGCCATTCAGGCAGATGCGCCGTGTCGGGATCCAGCTTCTTGCAGAGATGGAGATAAGGCTTTGCGCTCATTCGAAAGATGTTTCTTTCATCGATAGGAGGGCTGCGCCGGGGAGAGGGCGGGCCGCACGGTCGCGTCCCCGTGTAGCCGCACGACGTAATCGCTGGGAAGCGGTGAATGCTCCGCCGGGAGCCGGAGCGGCGGTTCGGTGTGGGCGAGGGCCATGGATCGCACCCACCGCCTCGCGCTAGCAGGCGTCAAAGACGTCGTCTCAATCCGATTTTTCGCGACGGATGTGCCCTTTGGGAAGGTGATTTCGTCCGGATTTGTCCGAACATAGTTGTGCTCAGGATTCGCACATGAAGACTGGGCAGCCTGAGGATATTTTATGCAAGTAATTGTATTTGCATGCTAATTTAATTTGCAGAGCCCGTTCCCGCTTGACGGCCGTCGGCAAGCAGATAGCGTCTCGGCCGTAAGAGAAATGCCTCTCGTCTTTGTGTCGGCCGAACGGCTTTCTCCCGCAAATAGCATCAGGTCGCAGTAACGGGCTTCATGGCGGTCATCGCCGTGAGCAACGGCTTGGTGTGTCCTTTAGAGAGGAGCAGGCCGTTGTTGCTCGATATCCAGGGCGTGACCACGACCTTCCCGTCCGCGTCGGGAACCGTCCGCGCGGTCAATGATGTCAGCTTCACGATCGATCGCGGCGAGGTGGTCGCGGTGGTCGGGGAATCCGGCTCCGGCAAGAGCGTCACGGCGCTGAGCGTGACGCGCCTCGTGCCGCAGCCGCCGGCGATCATCGAAAAGGGGTCCGCTTTTCTCGACGGGGTCGACATTCTGGCGCTGCCGCCCGCCCAACTGCGCAAGGTGCTCGGCAATCGGATCGCGATGCTGTTCCAGAACGCCTATTCGGCGCTGCATCCGATGCGCAGGGTCGGCGACCAGCTGATCGAGACGATCCGGTTCCACCGCAACGTCTCTCGCTTTGAGGCCGACAGGATCGGCCGGGCGATCCTGAGCGACATCGGCTTCGCCGATCCGGTGGGGCTGATGCGGTGCTATTCCTATCAGGTGAGCGCCGGCGACGCGCAGCGCGCCATGCTGGCGCTGGCGCTGGCGGGCGAGCCGGATCTCCTGATCGCCGACGAGCCGACCTCGCTTCTGGACGCGGTCGCCCAGGACGAAATCCTGATCCAGCTGAAGGAGATCCAGTCCCGAACCGGCATGGCGGTCTGGCTGATCACCCATGATTTCGGCGTGGTCTCGCGCCTCGCCGATCGCGTGGTCGTCATGTATGCCGGCCGCGCCGTGGAAGTGGGGCCGGCGGCCGACCTGCTCGACAGGCCCTATCATCCCTATTCGCGGGGCCTGATCGCCTCCGTGCCCTCCGATGGTGGCCATGGCAGGCTGCGCCAGATCCCGGGCGAAATCCCGGATTTGACCGCGCTCCCGTCCGGATGCTCGTTCCGCCCGCGCTGCGACAAGGCATCCGATCGCTGCGGGATCCAGCTCCCCGAAACCTATCCGGTAAGCCCAGAGCGAGCGGCGCGCTGCTGGCTCTATGCCGAGGCATGAGGCTGCGATGACTGAGACACCCACCCTGGTGCGGCTGCGCCAGATCTGCTTCCGCGTCGGCAGCAAGGACATCCTCGAGGACATCGACCTCGAAATCCGGGCTGGCGAAACCTTCGGGCTCGTGGGCCCTTCCGGTTCCGGCAAGTCGACCGTCGGCCGCATCATTCTGGGCCTGCTGCGCCAGACCCATGGCGAGGTCTTCTACGACGGCAAGAAGCTTGATTTCCGCTGGAAGGAATCCGGCGCGAAGCGCAGCGAAATCCAGATGATCTTCCAGAATCCGCTGGCCGCCTTCAATCCGCGCCGGCAGATCGGCGAGAGCCTGGAACTGCCGATGCGCAATTTCGGCGTCACCCAGCGCGGCGAGATACGCGATCGCATTGCCGAGACGCTGACCCAGGTTGGTCTCGATCCGCGTTTCGCCATGCGCTACCCGCACGAGCTTTCCGGCGGCCAGTGCCAGCGCGCCGGCATCGCGCGCGCGCTGGTGTCCCGCCCGCGCTTCATCTTCCTCGACGAGCCGCTTTCGGCGCTCGATGTCTCGGTCCAGGCGCAGGTCGCCAACCTGCTCAAGGACCTGCAGGCTTCGCTGGGGCTGACCTACCTCTTCGTGGCGAACAATCTGCTCATGGGCCGCTACATGAGCGACCGCGTCGCGGTCCTGGACAAGGGCCGCGTCATCGAGAGCGGCGCTGTCGATCAGATCTTCGAGCAGCCCGAACATCCCTTCACCCGCCGTCTCATCAACGCCTCGCTGTCGGCGAGGCACCATTCCTTACATCCACTGTGACAACAGGAGCGTCACAACAATGTTGGGCAAGTCACTACTCAGAACTGTCATGCTCGCCAGTGCGTTGCTGTTGTCGGCGGCGCCGGTATCCCTGCTGCGCGCCGAGGAGCCGAAGCCCGGCGGAAGCCTCATCATCGGCGCCGAGACCGATATCGGCACGCGCGATCCCGCCGTGAGCGAATCCGGCGCGGCGGCCCGCGTCAACCAGCTGGTCTTCGAAGGGCTCGTCGCCCGCGACTACACGGTCGATACCAAGGGCGCGCCGCCGCCGATCATCCCGGTCCTCGCCACCAGCTGGGACGTCAGCGACGACGGGCTGCAATACATCTTTCACCTGCGCCCTGGCGTGAAGTTTCACGATGGCACGCCGTTCAACGCCGATGCGGTCGTGTTCAACGTCCGCCGCGTCTGGGATCCGAAGTTCGAGTTCTACAATTCGCGTGGCGCCGGCATTCCGCAGTTCCGCTATCTGTATCTGAAGGGCATCGAGGCCAAGGACGACGCGACCGTCGTCTTCACGCTGTCGCAGCGCAACGCCTTCTTCATCGACCAGCTGGCCGAAGGCGCGTCGCCGGGTCTGCCGACCATCGCCAGCCCGACCTCGATCAAGACCTACGGCAATGACGATGTCGGCAATCACCCGGCCGGGACGGGGCCGTTCAAGGTCACGGAGCAGGTCAAGGGCGAGTACATCACGCTCGACAAGAACCCGGACTACTGGAACAAGCCTTACCCGTATCTCGACCAGCTGATCTTCCGCCAGATCCCGGATTCGACGACGCGGGTGAACGCGCTGCGCGCCGGCGAGGTGGATCTGATCATCTCGGTTCCGCCTGACGACGTCGAGCCGTTGAAGGGCGAAGGCTACACCGTCGCCATGGGTCCGCTGCCGCATATCTGGTACGTCGATTTCAACGCCAAGACCGGTCCCTTCGCCAACCAGAAGGTGCGCCAGGCCGTCTCCATGGCGATCGACAAGGAGGGCATGGCCCGCGAGCTGCTGCGCGGCACCGCGAAGCCGTCCTTCTCCATGGTCTCGTCCTCGTCGCCGGCCTACGATCCGAACTGGAAGGAGCCGTATCCGTATGACCCCGTGAAGGCCAAGGCGCTGCTCGCCGAGGCGGGCTATCCGGACGGGTTCAAGACGGTCTACGAGGAATCTACCTCCGGTTCCGGCCAGATCATGCCGGTCCAAATGGCAGAATGGATCCAGCGCGACCTGCGCAAGATCGGCGTCGACGTCACGCTCCAGACCTATGAGTGGAACACCTATCTCGGCCGCTGGCTCAAGGGCCTCGAGGACAATGTCGGGATGAACCAGCAGTCGTGGGGATCGAACTCCGACTTCTGGCTGCAGGTTCCGCTGCAGAGCAAGTCCTGGGGCAATTCCGGCCATGTCAACGATGCCGAGGTCGACACCATGCTGACCGGCATGATCGGCGCCACGGACCAGAAGGCCCGCATCGACCTGGCCCGCAAGCTGGCCGAGCGGGACATGGAGCAGGCCTATCACCTGCCGGTGGTGAGCGACATGGGCGCCTATGCGATGGCGTCCAAGGTCAAGGGCTTCATCCGGGCCGCGGACTGGATCGAATCCTACAACACCATCTGGATCTCCGAGTAAGCGAGCGGGGCAGGCCGGATGGCCTGCCCCTTTTTCCGGATTGATCGACTTGTTTCTGGAAAGCGAGGCAGACGCATGCTCCGGTTCATCGCCAATCGGCTGATCGTCGTTCCCTTCATCCTCTTCGGCATGTCGCTGCTGGTCTTCTTCTTGATGCGGCTGATCCCGGGCGATGCGGCTGCGGTCCTGCTCGGCCCCTATGCGACGCCCGAAGCCGTCGCCGAACTCCGGCGCGGCCTCGGCCTCGATCTGCCGGCGGTCCAGCAATACGGGATCTGGCTCAAGCACGTGATCGTCGGTGATTTCGGCCGCTCGATCTCGTTCAGCATGCCGGTGCTCGACGTTCTCGTGCCGCGGGCGCTGAACAGCCTGCTCCTGACGCTCGCCGCCTTCCTGATCGCCTCCGTCTTCGGCATCGGCCTCGGCGTGCTCGCGGCGGTGAAGCAGAACAGCCGGATCGACAAGATCTCGGTGACCGGCTCGCTGCTTTTGGCCAATGCGCCGCCCTTCTGGCTAGGCTTTCTGCTCGCGATCTATTTCGCCCTGCATCTGAAGCTGCTGCCGTCCTCGGGAATGACGGTAGTCGGCAGGCCGTCCGGTCCGCTGGTGATCCTCAGCCACCTGATCCTGCCGGCCGTCACGGCGGCGCTCATTCCGCTCGCGGTCATCCTCCGGCTCACCCGCGCCGCCATGATCGACATCCTGAAGCAGCAATATGTGACGGCGGCGCGCGCCCGCGGCTTTTCCGAATGGCGCGTGATCACGGGCTATGCCCTGCGCAATGCCATGCCCGGCATCGTCAACATCTGCGGCCTGCAGCTCGGCTATCTCTTCGGCACGGCGCTGTTCAGCGAGGTGGTCTTCAACTGGCCGGGCATCGGCCAGCTCATGTACAACTCGATCATTTCCCGCGACGTGCCGGTCATTCAGGCCGTCGTGCTGTGCGTCGGCGCCTTGTTTGTCCTCGTCAATTTCATCTCCGACATCACCCAGGCAGCGCTGGACCCGCGCGTGCGCGCCTAGCCGCGCCCGAGCCGTCCGTATCCGACAGGAGACATCCATGACAGACGCCGCCATCGACACGGGCGATGTTGTCCAGCAGGCGCAGGCCGCCACGCATCAGTCGCAGGCCGTGCTCGCCTGGAGAACCTTCACAAGGGACCGCATCGCCACGATCAGCCTCGTGGTGATCGTGATCGTGTCGCTCGTCGCGATCCTCGCGCCGTGGATCGCTCCCTACGATCCCTACAGCGCCGGCGATCACGTGCGGCGCCTGCTTCCGCCCTTCTCGGAGGGGCACTTTCTGGGAACGGACGGGCAGGGCCGCGATATATTGAGCCGGCTGATCTGGGGCGGCCGCGTCTCGCTGCCGATCGGCATCCTGCCGCCGCTCGCGACGGCGATCGTGGCCCTGACGCTCGGCATCACCGCCGGCTTCTTCGGCGGGCGCGTCGCCGCCATCATCATGCGGCCGCTCGACGTGCTCTTTGCCTTCCCGATGGTGCTCCTGGCCGTCGCGGTCTCGGCCGTGCTCGGGCCGGGCGTCGTCAACATCATGCTGTCGATGTCGATCGTGATGATCCCGTACTTCACCCGGGTCGTCTATATCGAGGCGGCATCTATCCGGAACCGGGACTATATCGACGCGGCGCGCGTCGCCGGCAGCTCGACGGGCCAGATCCTGTTCCAGGAAGTCCTGCCCAACGTGCTGGCGCCGGTGCTCACCTACGCCACCACGGCGATCGGGTCGATGATCGTCTTTGCCTCCGGGCTGTCCTTCCTCGGGCTCGGCGTGCAGCCGCCGATTTCGGACTGGGGCATCATGTCGTCGGACGGGCTCAAGGTGCTGGGCGGCAGTCCGCATGTGGCCACCATACCCGGCATCATCATCGTCATCGTCGCGCTCTCCTTCAACTTCGTCGGCGACGGCATCCGCGATGCCATGGACCCGCGCCAGCGCACGATCATGAAGCGCTGACCCATGCACGCGCCAATCCGGCGGCGGGACGATAGATGGGCCGTCCTGACCGCCGTCAGCATCACCTTCAGCCTGACGATCCTCAACGTCACCATCGTCAACGTGGCGATGGCCGATATCCGTCAGGCGCTCGGCGCGACGATGGAATCGCTGCAATGGATGACGACGGTCTATCTGATGATCTTCGCCAGCCTGCTGGTGGCCGGCGGCTTCATCGCCGACCGCATGGGCCCGGCCTTGCTGTTCATGATCGGCACGGCGGTGTTCGTCACGGCCTCGTTGGTCGGCGGGCTGGCCGGGAGCATGAGCTGGCTGATGGTTGGCCGGATCGGGCAAGGCGTCGGGGCGGCGCTGGCCGTGCCGACGTCGCTGACGCTGATCAAGCAGAGCTTCCCCCACGGTCCCGAGCAGGCGCGCGCCATCAGTCTCTGGATCGGTTGCTCAAGCCTGTCGCTGGCGGTCGGGATGTATCTCGGCGGCGCGCTGGTGGAATGGCTCGGCTGGCAGAGCATCTTCTTCCTCAATCTGCCGGTCGGGCTCGCCGCGCTCCTGCTGGGGCGAGCCCTATGGCGGGACCAATTGGCCGGCCCCCGGGACCGCATCTCGGTGCTCAGGCAGCTGGACCTGCCGGGGCTGGTGCTCTCGATCGTCGCGCTGGCCACGCTGACCTGGACCTGCATCGAGCTGGGGGCAGGGCAGGTGAGCCGTACCTTCCTCGTCTCGTTCGGCGCCTTCCTCGCCGCCGCCACGGCCTTCCTGCTCGTCGAGCGCCGCAGCGCCAACCCGCTGATGCCCCTGACGCTGATCCGGCAATCCGACGTCTGGCGTGGCTGCCTCTCGGGCATCCTCGTCAGCTTCTGCTTCTACGGCCTGTTGTTCTTCCTCGGCGTGTTCTTCCAGTTCCAGCTCGGCTATTCGCCCAGCCAGACCGGTCTCGCCTTCCTGCCGATGACCGGCACCACCGTGTTCGGGAACATGATCGGTGGGCAGCTGACGGTCACGCAGGGGCCGCACCGCACCATTTCGATCGGCGCCGCGATGGGTCTGTCCGGGGCGCTCGCCTCGATCCCGGGCCTGAGGGAGGGCGTCGCCATCTACGCCTGCCTGGCCCTGATCGGCCTCGGCGTGGCGATCGCCGTGCCGGCCATGACCTTCCTGGTGGTCCGCCGAACGGGCCCCGGCATGGCGAGCCTCGTATCCGGACTGCTGAACACGACGCGCCAGATCGGCGCCGTGCTCGGCATCGGCCTCTTCGGCGCCTTCGCCAATCTCTACCAGGGGCATCTCGACGATGCGTTTCCGATCGTCCTCGGCATGTCGGGACTGGCCTTCGCCGTCTGCCTGATCATCAACGCCGAGCCGCCTGCGAAAATCAGGATCCGTTAGTTCCCCCCAAACCCGGCCTGGCCCGTGAGGAGTGACCATGAAGAGACCGGTATTCGACATGACCGTCGAAGCAATGCAGGCGCTGGCCCGCCTGTTCGAGATCAACCTTGAAGGCCTGGACGAGGTGGCGCTGGCGGAACAGCTCCGCGGCGGCTTCGCGGCCCTGGCCGATCTGCGCAAGATCGATACGGCAGGCGTCGAGCCCTTCGTGGTCTTCCCGATCGATCGGGTGCAGGCATGAGCGCGGCGCTGTCCGACGAGCAGCTGGCGTTCCTGCCGCTGGGCGAGCTCGCCGCCCGGATCGCCGAAGGCGAGGTGACGTCCGTTCGGGTCACGGAGCTCATGCTGTCGCGGATCGCCGCCCACAATCCGCAGCTCAACTGCTACATCTCCGTCTGCACCGAGGCGGCGCTGGCGCAGGCGAGGGCGATGGACGCTTTGCGCGCGGAAGGCATCCGCCTCGGCTCGCTGCACGGCGTGCCGATCGCGATCAAGGACAACATGGAAACCGCCGGCGTGCGCACCACGGGCGGCTCCCCGCTCTATGCCGACCATGTTCCCGAGCGCGATTCCACCGTGGTCGAACGGCTTCGCTGCGCCGGCGCGGTGATCCTCGGCAAGCTCAACATGTACGAGCTGGCCTTTGGCGGCGTGCATCCGGATTTCGGCGAGACCCGCAATCCCTGGAATCTCGAGCGGGCCTGCGGCGCCTCCAGCAGCGGCTCCGGCTCGGCGGTCGCGGCGGGCCTCGCCTATGCGGCGTTCGGCTCCGATACCGGCGGCTCGATCCGGTTGCCGGCCGCCGCCTGCGGCATCGTGGGCCTCAAGGCGACCTATGGCGTGGTCAGCCGGGCAGGGGTGCTGCCGGTCGGCTATAGCCTCGATCATATCGGCCCGATGACCCGCACGGTGACCGATACCGCGATCCTGATGCAGGTGCTGGCCGGCCCCGATCCGCGCGATCCGGCCGGCAGCGAGCGCCCCGCGCCCGACTATCTCTCCGGCATCGAGCTCGGCATCGATGGCCTGCGCATCGGCGTCCCGCGCCGGCAGGCGAACGAGCGCATCGGGCAGGAGATGCTCGCCGCCTTCCATGCGAGCCTGAACCTGCTGCGGCGGGCCGGCGCGCGCCTGGTCGAGATCGAGCTCCCCGATCATCTGGCGTCGCGCAGCCTGATGTGGGCGATCGCCGCCTCGGAGCTGGCCGAAGCGCATCGCGACTTCCTGCACGAGCGGCCGAACGATTATTCGCCGCGGGTTCGCGGTCTGATCACCCAGGGCGCCTTCCTGCCCGCGACCGAATACATCCACGCCCAGCGCGTCCGCCAGACGATCGCGCGGAGCTATGCCGAAATCATGCAGAGCGTCGATCTGATCGCGATGCCGGTCGTGCCCTTCCCGGCCTGGCGGGTCGGCGATGAGGACGTCACCTATGACAACGTCACGGAAAACCTGATGAGCGGCATGACGCGCTATTGTCCGCCGTTCAACATCACTGGCCAGCCGGCGATCGCCCTGCCGGCCGGCTTCGATTCCGTCGGCCTGCCGCTCTCGTTCCAGATTGCCGGGCGCCTGCACGAGGATGCGCTGGTGCTGCGCGCCGCGCGGGCGTTCGAAAGGCTGGCTGGTCCGCGCCCCAGCCCGGTCCTGCCGCCCGTCGCCGCCTGAGCCGAAGTACCAAAAGAAAAGCCCTGCGGAGGAGGCTCTCCGCAGGGCTATTGGTTTCGCTTACCGGCCGCTGGATGGCGCGACCGGCAGCCGGCCGGGGAGGCTAGGCCGCCGCGATCTCGTTCGCGCCGGTGATCAGGCGGATCACTTCTTCCGGGGTGGTCGTCGCCGTCTTCCGGCTGCCGGCGACGCGGCCGCGCCGCATGATCCAGACCGTCTCGCAGAGCTCGAACACCTGCCGCAGATTATGGCTGATGATCAGAACTGCCATGCCCTGTTCCTTCAACCGCTTGATGATGTCCTCGACATGCTTCGTCTCCTGCACGCCGAGGGCCGCCGTCGGCTCGTCCATGATGACGAGGCGCGAGCCCCAGCCGACGGCCCGGGCGATCGCCACCGTCTGGCGCTGGCCGCCCGAAAGGTTGAGCACGGCGTCGCCGAGGCGGGGGATGTGAACGCCGGTTCTCGCCAGCAGTTCGACCGCCTTCTTCTTCATCCGGTCATGGGCGAGCAGGCTCAGCGGCCCGAAGCGAAGCCTGAATTCTTCTCGTCCCAGAAACAGGTTGGAGGCCACGTCGAGGTGATCGGCCAGCGCGAGGTTCTGATAGACTGTCTCGATCCCGACCTTCCGCGCGTCGACCGGCGACGCGAACTGGCAGTCCTGCCCGTCGAACCGGAGGGTTCCGCTGTCGGGCCGGATCGCGCCGGTGAGCGCCCGAACCAGGGTCGACTTGCCGGCGCCATTGTCGCCGACGAGGGCGACATGCTCGCCGGGGCGGATGGAGAAGTTGACCCCGTCAAGGGCGGCGACGCCGCCATAGTGCTTGCTGATCCCCCGTGCATCGAGCAGCAGTTCATCCGCGCCGGGCTTGGCGCCATGACCTTCACGCACGCTTGTCTGAAGCTCCATAACCAACCTCCCTTAAGACCGGCTGAAGCGGCGTACGCGGAGCACGTCCAGCCCGACCGCGACGAGAATGACGATGCCGAGCGTCATCAACTGGATGAAGGGCGAGATCTGCAGAAGGTCCATGCCGTTCCGGATGGTCGCCATCAGCACGGCGCCGAGCAGGGCGCCCCAGATGCTGCCCCGGCCGCCGAACAGCGATGTACCGCCGAGGACGACCGCCGCGATCGCATCGAGCTCGAGGCCCTGGGCGATCGTGCCGCCGGAACTGTCGAGGCGACCGATCAGGACGATCGCTGCGAGACCCGAGCTCAGGCCGCCGATGAAGAAGGCCGCCATCTTGTACGGGGTGACGCGAATGCCGGCGAGGCGGGCGGCGTCTTCGTTGCTGCCGATGGCATAGATGTAGCGCCCGAGCTTCGTGTGCTTGAGGACGAACGCCATGACGATGAAGTAGGCCAGCATGATGATGACCGGCACGGGAACGAACCCGATTTCGCCGCGGCCGAGGAACGCGATCGCATCCGGCATGGGCGATGAATCGAAACCGCCGGTCAGCTGCAGGCCCAGTCCACGCCAGAGCGAGAGGCCGGCCAGCGTGACGATGAAGGCGGGCAGGCGGAATACCGCCACGAGGAAGCCGTTGAACAGGCCGACCGCGCCGCCGATCGAGATGGCGAGCCCGATCGCCAGATAGGGATCAAGCCCGGTTGAAACCATCAGCATGCCGACGACGGCGCCGGCAAGCGCGGTGACCGACGCCGTCGCGAGGTCGATCTGACCCGTCAGGATGACGAATGTCTGTCCGCCGGCCAGGATGGCGACCACGGCGGTCTGGACCAAGATCGTGAGAAGGTTGTCCGACGTAAGGAAATACGGCGAGGCGAAGCTGAGCAGCGCAACGACCAGAACCACGCCGCAGCCCGCACCGAGCCAATCCATTTTCAGCAGGCGATTGATGCTGAGGGCGAACGCAGGCTTCTGCGTCTGACCGCGCGTGTGAACGGCAGTATTCATGATACGACCCTAATCCTGAAGTGAAGGTGATCAGTTGGGGCCGGCGCGTGCGCCGGCCCGTCCGTCGGCTGCTCAGAGCGAGCCGAGGTGGTTATCCTGAACGTACTTCTCCAGGTTTTCCGGGACGACGACGGCGTGGCCGGTGTCGATGCGCTCCTCGATCTTCTCGCCGCGAGCGGCCTTGATCGCAGCGGTGACGCCCTTGAAGCCCTGCAGATAGAGCAGCTGGGCGATATCGGCCTGGACCCAGCCGAGCTTCATCTGCTTGAGCGCGTCCGGAGCGCCGTCGAACCCGACGACCTTGATGTCGCCGGCCTTCTTGCGGGCGGCCTTCAGCGCGGCGATCGAGCCCATCGTGCCGCCGTCCCAGGCGTTCGCGATGACGGTGACTTCCGGATGCGCGCGCAGCAGGGCCTCGACGCCGTTCTGCGCTTCGGTCTGGTCCCACTTCGTCTGGACTTCGTAGACCGTGACGTTGGGCTTCAGCTCCTTGAGCGTGTTCACGAAGCCATCGCGACGATCGCGGCCCGTCGACTGTGCGACGGAGCCGTTGACCAGGATCAGGCTGCCCTTGTCGTCGATGTTCTCCGAGACCCATTTGGCCTGAGCCTTGGCGGCGGCCAGATTGTCGGTCGCCACGAAGCTGGTGACATCGGCGCCGTAGATCGCGGTATCGATCGCGACGACCGGGATCTTGCGTTCGAGCGCCTTCTTGACGGCGGGCGTCACGCCGGACGAGTCGGCCGGCGCGATCGCCAGCGCGTTCACCTTGCGATTGATCATGTTCTCGATGGTGGCCAGCTGGCCGCCAAGATCGTTGGCAGCCGAGGGGCCGACGGTGATCAGCTCGACGCCCGCCTCCTTCGCGGCGTCGGCGGCGCCCTTGTTGATCAGAATCCAACCCTGGTTGGTCGCCGACTTGGTGACATATCCGACCGTCAGATCGGCCGCGAAGGCGGTCGTCGACGAGGCCAGCGCAACGGCAGCGGCAATCGAAATCCGCTGCAGGTAGTTGGCAAGCCTAGGGTGCGCTCCAGTTCCCATTCGATCCTCCCGAAAATGGAATTCGCCGGTCGTGGCGCGTCCGATTTTCAGGGCCCTCTCAGCCAATCGAACGTCCATCAGCCAGCATGGATTAGCGGACAATGGACCTGTATGTCAACGTGGACATACGGTGTTGTCTGAAGCTGACCGCAAAGATCGCTGTCCTTCCTGGGTCGGAATGGCGTTTGTTGCTCAGCCGAGAACTGCAGTGAAATTGTTCGAATGCCTAACATTATCGGTGATTTAGGGGTCTGTCTCATGGACCCCGTCCCGGGGCGAGGGAAGGGGCTGGCCTCTCGACAGATCCTGTCGGGATGATCAAAATGACTACGTTGACATACGGCGTTCGGGACCCTAGCTTGGCGTCAACGGCTCGGATGCGGGCCAAGGCTTGGGAGGGTTGTCCGTTCCATCGCGGCTTTTGCCGATGGATCTAGGGGCGAACTCCGTTTCTGGAACTGTGGGAGGCACAGGATGAGCGTGGCGCAGGTATGGGATCCGTTTGATGAGGCGTTCATCCAGGATCCGTGGCCGGCCTACCGCAGGTTGCGTGAGGAATATCCGGTCTACTTCAATGAGGAGCGGAACTTTTACGCGCTGTCTCGGTACGATGACGTCGTCGAGGCCAATCGTGACTGGCAGACCTACAGCAGCGCGGAAGGTGTCGATCTCGACAATACCGGCAGCATCTTTTTCGGGGACGGCAATATCGTCGAATCCGATCCGCCCTCGCACGACATGCTGCGTTCGGTCCTCAAGGATCATCTGACGCCCACCTTCATCCGCAATCAGGAAGAGGACGTCATCCGCCGCGTCGATGGGCTGGTCGAGGAGCTGCGCGACCAGCGGCACGTCGATTTCGCGACGGCTTTCGCCACCCGGCTTCCGCTCGGCGTCATCAACGATCTCCTCGGCGTCGATCCGGACAATCGCGATTGGGTCTACCAGCGCTTCCTGGACATGTTCGTCCGTGAATCCGGCAGCGAAGCGATCCCGGAATCCGCGCTCCAGGCAGCGCGCGAAGTTCGCGGCATGCTGGCCGACGAGCTGGCGCTGCGCCGCAAGGCGCCGCGCGGGGATCTGCTGACCACGATTTCGCAGGGTGAGATCGACGGACGGCCTCTGACCGAGCTCGAGCAGGTCGGCATGAGCACGCTGGTCATCGCCGCCGGCATCTCGACCACGAAGAACCTTCTGACCAACATCTTCTGGTATCTGGCGCAGGATCCCGATCTGCGGGCCGAGGTGCAGGCCGCCAGCGCCGCGCCGGTGAACGCGATCGAGGAATTCCTCCGCTATGACGGGCCGATCCAGAATTCGACCCGCGTCTCGACCCGCGACGTCGAGCTGCACGGCACGCATATTCCGAAGGGTTCGCGCGTGACGCTCGTCTATGGCTCGGCCAATCGGGACGCCAACCGCTTCGACGATCCCGACCGCATCGATATCGGCCGCAGGATCGGCAAGCACATGGCGTTCGGAGGCGGCATCCATCTCTGCATCGGCGCGCCGCTCGCGCGCCTCGAGGCTAAGGTCGTGCTGCAGCGGGCGCTGCCGAGCTTCGGCGCGTTCCGTCTCGCCGGCAAGCCGGAGCGGACCCTCAAGATGAACGAGCGCGGTTTCGAGACCCTGCCGCTCGAATTCGATCCCGCCTGACGCTTGGGACTTTGGGAGCGCACCATGTCCAATCCCATTGAAGAGGGAGGCCCGCGCCGGAGCGTCGCGGTTGTCGGATCGGGCCCTGCCGGTTGCTACCTGGCCCAGTTCGTCCGCAAGTCGGCCCCCGACGTCGAGATCGTGGTCTTCGATCGGCTGCCCGTGCCCTACGGGCTCGTCCGATATGGCGTCGCGGCGGACCATCAGGGCACCAAGGCGGTGACCCGGCAGTTCGACCGGCAGTTCGAGCGCGAGGACGTGGTCTTTGCCGGAAATATCGAGATCGGCCGGGATCTTTCGCTCGAGGAACTCCGTTCGCGCTTCGACGTCGTCGTCCTGGCGACGGGCCTCTACGAGGACCGTCCGCTCGGCTTCGCCGGAGACGATCATCCGAGCATCTACGGCGCCGGCAAGGTCACGCGGCTGTTGAACGCGCATCCGGGCGAGGCCGCGCGCTCCGTCCACCTCGGAGGCTCGTGCGTCATTGTCGGCAACGGCAATGTCGCGATCGATGTCCTGCGGTTGCTGGTTCGGCCCGAGAGCGGCTTCGTGGATACTGACATCGACGACGAGGCCCGGGCCCATCTGGTTTCCGCGCCGCTTCGGCATGTCGACATCGTCGGCCGGTCGCCGGCCGGCAGCGCCCGCTTCGACACGTCGTTGATCCGAGAATTCCAGGCGATCGAGGGCGTCCGCTTCGAGGTGCGCGATCTCGACGACGCGGACGGCGGGTCGGAGAGCGCGAACGGCAAGATGGAGGCTCTCCGGCAACTCTCGGCGCAGTCGGGGGCGCGAGAGGCGACCGTCACGGTCACGTTCCATTTCGGCTGGGCGCCGCTCGGCGTCGACCTCGAGGGCGATACCCTGCGCGGGATCCGCTTCGGCGGCAGCGACGGCAAGGGAGGGCGCCTGGACCTCGATGCCGACAGCGTCATCACCGCCATCGGCTTCAAGCCGCGGCAGGCGGTCTCGGGCGAACAGGGCTTCTCCTTGCCGGATGTCGCCGATCCGGAGACGGGGCGGATCGAGGCCGGACTCTACTGCACCGGATGGTTCCGGCGCGGGCCGACCGGCACGATCCCGGAGAACCGCAACGATGCACGTTCGGTCGCCGCGGCCGTCGTTGCCGAGCTCGCGGCGAGCGCCGCGCCGGCCAAGGGGGGATTTGCGCGACTGCCGGAAGCCGTCATCGGCAAGGCGATTTCCTTCGAGGGCTGGCAGGCGATCGACGCCTTCGAGAAAACCGCCGCGCCACCGAACCGGCGCCGCCGCAAGATCCGTGAACACGAAAAGCTTGTCGAGATCGCGCTGAAGCAGCGCCTTGACCTGCCAGAGGGAGGCTAGTCCATGAAATTCGTCGTCATTTTCGGTACCGAGTCCGGCACCGCCGAGTTCGTCGCGAACGATGTCGCCGATAAGCTCGCCGTCGAGCACGAGGTATCGATTTCCGATCTGGCCCAGGTTTCACCGGCGGCCTTCGATCGGGATAGCTTTTACGTTCTGGTCTGCTCGACCTATGGTGAGGGCGACGCGCCCGCTTCCGCCGTTCCGTTCCTTCGCTCGATGAGCGCGGAACCACCCGATCTCTCGGACATCCGGTTCGCGGCCTTCGGCATGGGCGACAGCAGCTACACCGAAACCTACTGCCAGGGCTGCCTGGTCGTGTCGGATCTGCTCGTGAAGCTCGGAGCGACGCGGGTCGGCGATTATGGCCGCCATGACGCCTCCGGTCGCGATCATCCCAGCGATCTTGCCATCGAGTGGATCGACACCATCCTGCCGATCGCCCTGGCCGGAAGCGGCCTTCTCCAATCGGATGCAGCCTAGGCCGTCCGGCGCGTCCTCGTCGACGGCTGCCGACCATCAGAACGACGAGGGGCGTCTGCCGGCGATGTCTGGCGATGCCGCATCTGGCGCCCCACTAGTTGAAACGGATCCAACATCATGACCCAGGTCAATACGAAGCCGCCTCACATTCTCTATGCGGAGTTCACCGCCGTCGCCGGCAAGGAAGACCTCGTGAAGGGCTTGCTGGCGAAGTTCACGGAAGACGTTCGGAGCGAGCCGGGCAATATCGACTTCACATGCTACACGCACCGCGAGAAGCCGAGCCGGTTCTTCGTCTACGAGATCTACCGCGATCGGGCTGCCTTTGAGGCTCATATCGCGACGCCGCACTGCGCCGAGTTCAACGTCCAGGTCGCCCCGTACATCGTCGAGCCGCGAACCGAGCTGACCTTCCTCGATCCCCTGACCGCGCCCGAAGATGGCGTCGAGCCGTAAGCGACAGAGCCATGCAAAAACTACTCGTACTGCAGTCGCTCTGGGCGATGGAGCGTCGCCATACGGACGGTTTCGAGCCGTCGATCGAGCAGAACATCCAGAAGATCGCCGAAGCGGGATTTGACGGCATCAACTCGCATTGGGTCGATCGGGACGTTGCCAGGCGGGCCACCGCGACGATGGCGGGGACCGGCATGCAGGTGGAAGGCATCTGCTTCCCGAAGACGGTCGACGAATTGAAGTCGGTGCTGGAAATCTGCACCGAATTTCCGGTGCTGCATCTGAACATCCAGGCGGACAGCCGGACCCGAAGCCTCGGCGAGGCCGCGGCGCTGGTCGAGGGATGGATGGATCTCGCCAGCGAGGTCGATTTCCCGGTCTTTTTTGAGACGCATCGGGACCGGCTGACCATGGATCTCGACTTCACGCTCGACCTGCTCGCGCGGGTTCCGGAGATGCGGCTGATCGCGGATCTCTCGCACTATCTGGTCGCGCGAGAGTTCGCCTTTCCGATCTCCCAGGAAAATCATGCCATGATGCAGAAGATCATGGATCACGCCGGGGCCTATCATGGCCGCGTTGCCTCGCACGAGCAGATCCAGGTCGAGATCTCCTTCCCGCATCATCGCATGTGGCTCGATCTGTTCTGCGACTGGTGGCGCTACGGGTTCGACAATTGGCGGCGCAAGGCCGCCCCGACGGCCGCATTGGCGTTCTGCTGCGAGCTCGGCCCGAAGCCGTACGCCATCACCGGTCGCGACGGAAACGACACGACCGACCGATGGAACGAGGCCCTGGACCTCATGGCGCTGGTGCGCGAGCTCTGGTCGTCGCAGGCCTCGAACGCCGCCTGAGGCGATCGTCGTCGGTCACGAGGCGGGCAGGGGCGATGCAAAGAAATGAGACGGCGAGGGGAACCTCGCCGTCATCCTTTTTCCGGCTCAGGCGAGGGAGGCATCCTTCACCCGGAATGGTCCGGGGATTTCTCCAGAACCCCGGACGATCAGATGCGTGTCGAGCATTTGCCCGGTCGGCTCCGGATTCTCTCCGTTCATGCGCCGCAGAAGCAGCTCTCCGGCGGTCCTGCCGATCAGCGTGGGATCCTGGGCGATGACGGTCAGGCCGGGCTCGATCAGGTCGGCGCCGTCAAACCCGTCGAAACCGACGATCGCGATCTCCTTGCGCTTGCCCCGGGCAAACACGGCGCGCATCGCCGGCGCGCAGAGCGCGTTCTGCGCGACGAAGAGAGCCGTGATGCCGGCGTCGGCGGCGAGGAGATTTTCCGTCGCCTGCTGCACGGCCGTCGCGTCGGCGAAGCCCTGCAGTATGATCCCGGGATCCCGCTCGATATCGGCGGCGGCGAGCGCGTCCTCATAGCCGGCGAGGCGGAGCTGGGATGACGCGACGGTTGGCCAGTCGCCGATGAAGCCAATTCGCCGGTGGCCGTGGCGGATCAGGTGATCGACGCCGAGCCTGGCGCCCTTCCGGTTCTCGGAGACAACGAAATCGACGTTCAGATAGGCCGGAGGACGGTCGATGATGACGACATGGGTTCCCGCCGCGATCTCGGAGAGCAGGTAGCCCTGGTCATGGCTTGCCGGCATGATGACGAAGCCGTCGACGCGGCGCTTCGAAAAGGCGTGCACGGCTGCCTTTTCCCGATCGGCTTCTTCATCGGTCGACGCCAGGAACACGGCGATGCCCGTCTCGCGGAAGACGTCCTCGACGGCCCGGTGGACGGCGGCGGAGAACGGGTTCGAGATGTCGACGAGGATGACCCCGACGGCCGACGAATTGACGCCGGCGCGGAGCTGGCTGGCCGCCAGATTATGCCGGTAGTTGAGGCGCTGGATCGCTTCGTTCACGCGGCGCGAGATCGTCTCGGAGATGTACTTCTCTTTGTTGATGACCCGCGAGACGGTCTTGATGCTGACGTCCGCCAAGGCCGCGACGTCGCGCATCGTCGCCCGCTGCAAGGGCTTTTCCGCCGTCGCCTGTTCCTGTTTGCTGACCCGTCCTGCCATTTTCTTCGCACTTTCCAGACTAAGGGCTAAGCGGTTCTAGCGTGATCCGTTGCCAGGGGCACGATGTCGTCGATCCATTCCAGGGCCGCGTCGCTCGCGTCGTCCCGCCCGGAAGCGTCGTGCCGGCCATAGGGACCGACACGCCTGGCGCCGCGATCCTCGAGGCGCTCCGCCACAACCTCGCTGCCACGCCCATAGGTTTCCCCGTAGCTGCTGTCGCCCATGCCGAAAACGGCGAAGCGGATGCCTGTCAGGTCGGGTGTCTCGCTCGCCAGCGCCGCGAGGAAGGGGCGGGCGCTGAGCGGAGGATCCCCCTCGCCATAGGTGGAACAGACTAGCACGTAGAAATCGGCGGGGTCGAAGTCACAGAGCGAGTACTCGGCCAGATCGTGAACCGAAACATCGAACGAAGAACTCAGCTTGGCTTCCAGCTCACCCGATACGAATTCGGCGGTTCCAGATTCCGTGCCGAAGAGAATTACCAGCCGCATTGACGCGATTCTTTCCACCTCTTGCCGTCCTCACCCTAGCATGCAGAGCGAGCCGGCCCAGTCCACGACGGCTTGCCGAAACCCGGGTCGCCGTGCCTCATCCTTCCCGCTCTTCGGGCCGGAGTGTTTGGATGATTGGTAAAGTTCGGGAGGATTGCTGTCAACGTGGTCATATCGCCACGTCAATCTGGAAGTCGTCGAATGGAAGAACGTTTAGATGGGCTCGCGTGGCTATTTGACAACGTGAGACATCTCTCTCAACGACACGGCCGCTCTCCAGGCGCGTGAGGCCGACCCGCGACGGAGCCGGCCTCATGACGGTTTCGATGGTCAGACTGCGTGCTCCAGGTTCCGGATATCGGTGAGCAGGCCCGCTCCCCGCGGGTGCCAGTCGAGCCGCACCTGGGTGCGCGTGCTGAAAGACGACATGTCCTTGCTCGCGAACGCCGCGAGCCAGCCGAAGTGTTCGGCGGCCGCATCCGCCGGGATCGATTGCACCGGGACGCCCAGGGTCGCGCCGATCGCCTCGGCGATCTCGCGGAACGGGATCGCCGCCTCGGCGGTCGCGTGGTAGCGCGCGCCGGCTTCCCGCCGCTCCAGCGCCAACCGGAAGAGCTGCGCCGTATCGGAGAGATGCGCGGCCGACCAGGCATTCGCCCCATCGCCGATATAGGCGGAGACGCCCTTCTTGCGGGCGAGTTCGATCACGTCCGTCACAAGGCCCTGCTTGCGGCGGTCGTGGATCTGCGACAGGCGCAGGACCGAGACGTTGACGCCGCGCTCCGACAGCGCTCGCCCCGCCAGTTCCGAGGCGACGCGCGGGTTCGGCGAGTCCGGATTGAAGAAGTCCTCCGTCGCGGGCTCGCCCGGCTTCGCCGTGCCCATCGCCGTGGCGGAGGTGATCACCAGCGGGCGGTCCGAGCCCGCCAGCGCCGATCCCAGCGCCTCGATGGCGCGCCGGTCCTTCTGGCAGTTCTCGACGAAATTCGCGAAATTGTGGTCGAACGCGGTGTGGATCACGCCACCGCAGGCGGCCGCGCCGCTTCTCAGGCTTTCCAGATCCTCGATATCGCCACGATGGGCCTCGGCCCCCATGGCGGCGAGCGCAGCAGCGCCCGCGTCCGAGCGCGTGAGGCCGAGGACTTGGTGGCCGTTCGTGATCAGTTCGGGGACGATCCGCGAGCCGATGAAGCCGGTCGATCCCGTCAGAAAAACACGCATCATGAATTCTCCATTGCAGATGCGATCCTGTTTTTCCTATCCTGTTATCCAGTAAAAGTAGTGACCTTTTCCTATTATAATGACTAACAGGCTCGGGATGACCGATACCCCCCGCAATGCGCTCGGCGACTATCTGCGGGACCGTCGTTCCCGGCTCGATCCGGCGGCCTTCGGCTTCTCGGCCCAGCGTCGCCGCACGCCGGGCCTGCGGCGCGAGGAGGTGGCGCAGCGGGCCAATATCAGCCCCACCTGGTACACCTGGCTGGAGCAGGGCCGGGGCGGCGCGCCGTCGCCGGACGTCCTGAACCGCATCGCGGGCGGGCTCATGCTCACCGAAGCGGAGCGCGAGCACCTGTTCATGCTGGCGCTCGGCCGGCCGCCCGAGGTGCGGTACAAGGCGACCGATACCGTCACGCCGCGCCTGCAACGGCTGCTCGACGCGATGGAGACCAGCCCGGCGATCATCAAGACGGCGACGTGGGACGTGGTGGCCTGGAACCGCGCGGCGGCGCTGGTCCTGACGGATTATGGCAAGCTACCGCCGCGCGAACGCAACATCCTGCGCCTTGTCTTCGGTAATTCGCGCGTGCGCGGCGCCCAGGAGGATTGGGACGATATCGCGCAGTTCGTGGTCAGCGCTTTCCGGGCCGATGCGGCGCGCGCCGGCGCGATATCGGAGGTCACGCAACTTGTCACGGAGCTGTGCGCCACCAGTCCGGAGTTCGAGGCGTTGTGGAGCGGCAATGACGTGCGCTTCCATGGCGAAGGCACCAAGCGCCTTCGCCATCCGGTTCTGGGGGCGATCGAGCTCGAATATTCCGGCTTCGCCGTCGATGGCCGGCCGGATCTCGGCATGATCGTCTACAACCCGGTCGATCCCGCCGACGCCGCCCGCATCCGGTCGCTGCTGCGTTCGCCGGAGCCGCCGCAGGAGGCCTGAGCTTCACGCCGGAAGTCCGTTGGGGGAGGGGCGCCCCCAACGGGCCTTCCTGCGTCCGCCCTGCCGCATTCGCCGGGATCAGGAGCGAGAGCGAACCGGCCGGGAATCCGGCCTCATGTCAGCCCGAGGATCAGGCTTATCAGGAGCAATATCAGCACGATCGGCAGGATGAGCAGGACGATGTTCAGGGTCCATTTCATGACGTAATAGGCTCGCCTGTTCGTTGCTTTGAGAGATCGGAACCGAGCCAGTACGGGCGCCAGTCCGGCGAAGATCCGGTTGGCCAGGTCGCGATGATCTTCCGGCGTATTGGGGACAATCGAGGCCTGCGTCAGCCGGTGGTAGACGAGATTGAACAGTGCGCCGACAGGGTTCAGCGGCCGGCGGATGTCGCACATCAGGATCAGGCGATCCGAGTCCGTGTCGTTGCGGACATAGTGCAGGTAGGTCTCGTCGAACAGGAGGACCTCGCCGTCGCGCCAGCTCAAGTTTTGTCCGTCGACGTTAATAAAGCAGGCGTCCGAATTGGGCGTGGCGAGGCCGAGATGGCAACGCAGCGATACGGCGAGGGGATCCGCGTGTCGCGTGAGTTGCGAGCGACCCGGGAGCAGGGCGAACATGGCGCCGTGCAAACCGGGCACCGTCCCGAGGATTTCGACCGTCCTCGGGCAGAGGCGCCGCGCGGAATGGTGCGTGTAGCCGTACCAGTTGAGATAGAAGCGGCTCCAGCCATACTTGAAGAACGTGCGGAAGCCGAGATCGTAGGAGCCGGCCGTGCCGGGGCGCTTGGTGGCGTCGAAATAGCTCTGGCGCACAAGCTGGAGCCCTTCGTCCCGGATCGCCTGCCAGTTCTGGCGCAGGCGCTCGATTTCCGGGAACTCGGCCGGATCGAGAATGGCCTTCGATCCGTGGGCCCGCGTGGTCATGTAGAGCACGCAATTGAACGGGGCGAAGATGGGCCACCCCTTGCGGAAGTACTCGGACAGGCTTTGGTAACGAGCTTCGCCCCGGAACCGGTAGACGTAGACGACGCTCGCGGCAGCGAACATGAGAATGATCGCAAGAACTTCCATATTTCTTCCTCGGTAGGCCCCCTCGGGCCACCGTGGAGATGGACGGTTGCGGCAGCATTGCGCGTCCGGTCGTCCGGCGCGTTCCGCGCATGAAGTTCGGGGTATTGATGAACGTCACCCACCGGCGACGTTCTGTCGTCTGCGCCGCGTGATCGCGCTGAGGCGCGGGAGGCAAGCCCGAGGGCTTCCTCCCGCGATCGTTCAGCGCGAACGACCGCTCTCAGCCGATGATGGCCTTGGGCTCGAGGAAGGCTTCCAGGCCGAAGACGCCGTATTCGCGGCCGAAGCCGGACTGCTTGAAGCCGCCGAACGGCGCCAGCGGATCATGCAGCTCGTTGTTGACGCAGACGCGGCCGGCGTCGATCTGGCCCGCCACCCGGTAGGCCCGCGCCTTGTCGGCCGAGGTGACATAGGAGCAGAGGCCATAGGCGGTGTCGTTGGCGATGGCGATCGCGTCGGCTTCGTCGGCATAGGGAATGATGCTGAGCACCGGGCCGAAGATCTCTTCCTGCGCAATCCGCATCGAGTTCTTCACGTTGGTGAAGACGGTCGGCTTGACGAAATTGCCCTGCTCCAGGCCCTCCGGCTTGCCTTCGCCGCCCGCCAGCAGCGTGGCGCCTTCCTCCAGGCCGATGCGGATATAGTCCTCGACCCGCTCGAACTGCTTGCGGCTGACCATCGGGCCGACATTGACGGTCGGGTCCTTCGGGTCGCCCACCTTGACGACGTTCTCGAGCGTCGCCCTGGCGATGACGTTGACCTCGTCCAGCCGGGCCGCCGGCACCAGCAGGCGCGTGGCGGCCGCGCAGGCCTGGCCGCTGTTGAGGTAGGCGGCGAAGATCGCCTGCGGGATCGCCTCGGCGAAATTGGCGTCGTCCAGGATGATGTTGGGCGACTTGCCGCCGAGCTCCAGCGTGACGCGCTTCATCGTGTCCGCCGCGCCCTTGGCGATGATCTTGCCGACGCCGGTCGAGCCGGTGAAGGTGATCTTGTTGACGTCCGGGTTGCGCGTCAGCTCGGAGCCGACCACGTCGCCCATGCCGTTGACGATGTTGACGACGCCCTTGGGCAGGCCGGCGTCATGCAGGCATTCCATCATCACCTGCGTCTGCTGCGCGCTCAGCTCGCTCGGCTTGATGACCACGGTGCAGCCGGCGCCGAGGGCGGAGGCGAGCTTCGTGCAGATGAAGCCGTTGCTCATGTTCCAGGGGATGACCACGGCGACAACGCCGACCGGCTGCAGCCGCGTCCTCGCCCGGCCCGTCCGCGGCTCGAAATCGAAGTCGCGCAGCACACCGGCCATTTCCTTGAAGTCGTCGATGCTGGCCGGCATGATCATCGAGCAGAAGCCGGTGGTGCCGCCATATTCATCGACCATCACGTCGATCAGATCCTGTTTGCGCCGGGAGAGCGCGGCGTGGATCTTCTCCAGCCATTCGATGCGCTCTGCCTTGCTCGTCTGCGAAAAGGTCTTGAGCGCTTCCTTGGCCGCGGCGATGGCGCGCTGCGTATCGACCGCGTCGCCCAGCGTCACCTCCGCCACCTTGGCGTTGGTCATGGGGTTGAACAGATCGAGCGTCGCCGTGCCGTGCGGGGCAACGAATTCGCCGTCGATGTAGAATTTGTCGAGCTTTTTCATGGGGATCGTCCGCAAGTGATCAGGGTCAGGCGTTCGGCATGAAGCCGGTCTTGCCCTCGAAGGCGACGGATTGGGCCAGCGCCTTCTGCGCCTCCAGCGTCTTCAGGCTGTCGCTGTAGGCCTTCTGCAGCGTGGCGAAGGTGTCGACGCCCAGCGCCGTGCGGACCGGCGGTTCGGCCTGCTGCGTGAGCTCGTAGATGGCGTCGGCGATCTTCACCGGATCGCCGGCGGTATTCGCCTCGCCATGCTCCTCGATGTAGCGACGGACGGCGCCGACGGCCGAGTTGCGATAGGCGTCGGTTTCCTGCGTCCAGCGGATGTTGGCCTGGAAGTTGGTCTTCATCGAGCCGGGCTCGATGATCAGCGTGTGGATGCCGAATTCGGCGATCTCCTGGGCGGTCGCCTCGGCGAAGCCTTCGAGCCCGAACTTGGCGGCGTGGTACATGGCGCCGCTGGCGAAGCCGACGCGGCCGCCGACGCTGGTGATGTAGACGATCCGGCCGCTCTTCTTCGCGCGAAGGGCGGGCAGGAAGGCACGGGTGATATTGATCGGGCCGACGAGGTTTAGGTCGAGCTGCTGCTTGACCTCGGCGTCGCTCAGCTCCTCCATCGCGCCGATCACCGCGCCGCCGGCATTGTTGATGATGACGTCGACATCGGCATGGCGGGCGGCGACGCTGCGGATCTGGGCGGGGTCGGTGACGTCGAGCCGTTCGACCACGAGGCGGTCGCCGAATTCGCGGGCGAGCTCCGCCATCGCGTCGGTGCGCAGCACGGCGGCGACCACGGTGTGGCCCTTCGCGAGGATGGCCCGGGCGAGCTCCAGGCCGAGGCCGCCAGAGGCGCCGGTCAGGAAGTATTTCTGTGCAGACATGTCGTCATCCCCACTGCGTATGGATCCAGGATGAACGGTACATGGGGCCTGCCAGGACGCCCTGCCTGCCCAGACTGACAAGTTATTTGCCCGATCCGACTTGTTTGGCGGAAATGTCGGATTGGGCATATTGTCGGCGAAATCGACGGGCGGCATGTTCAATCGCAGCCCCGGTTTGGAAAGTCCCATGGTCAAAGATCTCTGCCAGCAGCTCGCCGCTTCCGCCCTCGGCATCGCCACCGGTGAAGGCGATTTTCCGACCGAGATTGCGAACCTCTCGCTCCATCGCCAGCATGGAACGAACGGGCCGATGCCCTGCGTCTATCCGCGAGGCCTGATCGTGCCGCTGGGCGGCAAGAAGCAGGCCGTCTATGGCGACCAGATCGTCTATTACGCGATGGGCAGCACGTTGCTGGTGACTCTCGACATGCCCGTCATGTCGCAGATCCTGGAAGCCAGTGCGCGGTCGCCCTCGCTGATCCTGTTCCTGAAGCTGGACGCGGCTCGACTGGTGGAGGCCGCGCAGGAGATCGAGGGGACGCCGGCCGCCGACGATTGCGTTCCGCCGCTGTCGCTGGCGCCCGCCGATCCCGGCCTGGTCGAGGCGCTGATCCGCCTCTTGGCGCTCTCGCGCGAGCCGCAGCTGCAACGGTCGCTTGCCGCGCTGATCGAGAAGGAGATCGCCTTGCGGCTGGTCAGCGGCGCGCATGGACCGGTGCTGCGCCGCCAACTCATCGTCGGGTCGCCGAAGCAGAAGATCGCCAACGCCATGCGTTGGTTGCGCGACAATTTCGTCGAGAGGTCCGCGATCGATAGCCTCGCGGCGCGCGTCGGCATG
Organism: Kaistia sp. SLG-1; assembly: GCF_059699055.1. Lineage (NCBI taxonomy): Bacteria > Pseudomonadati > Pseudomonadota > Alphaproteobacteria > Hyphomicrobiales > Kaistiaceae > Kaistia > Kaistia sp. SLG-1. The sequence continues at coordinate 3,282,480 of NZ_AP048544.1, read as the reverse complement.
AGCCCGACCAGCTTCCGCCAGCATTTCCGCGAGGTCGCCGGCACCAGCCCGCTGCAATACCAGAAGCAGCTTCGCCTGCAGGCGGCGCGCCAGCTCATGCTGAACACCGGCGCCAGCGCCACCACGGCGTCGGACAAGGTCGGCTATGTGAGCCCGTCGCAGTTCAGCCGCGAATACAAGCGGCTGTTCGGCGCGGCCCCGCTCGACGACGTGATGCGCCACAAGCGCTGAGGGCGTTCGGAAAAAATCTTCGGCGGCGCGATCCGTTTCCGCCGGCCGGATCGTCTTGGGTGTGTCTGGACCGAAAGGAGACACGCCATGTCCAACGAACCCGTCATCCTGATCAACCTGCTCAAAGTTGAACCCGGCAAGCAGGAGGCGCTGCTCGCGCTTCTGAAGCAGAGCACCGACACGGTCATCCGCACGCTCAAGGGCTGGAAGACGACCCGGCTGATCGCGGCGAAAGACGGCGCCGGCGTCGTCATCTACTCCGAATGGGAAAGCCCCGCGGCGATCGAGGCAATGCGCAATGACCCGCGCATGAAGGCCTATTTCCCGAAGATCGCGGCGATCGCCAGCCTGGACTCGGTTCTGGGCTCTGCGGTATTGAGCGAAACCGTCTGAACGCGCTCCCCTTGCCCGCGTCGGCGGGCGAGGGGATGCCGGCGCGAAATGCGCCGCGCCTTGCCGGACAGCCATTCGCCGTCCCCGTCGCAACCGGCCGATCTGTCGCGTATCCTGATCGAGTTCGGCGCCCGGTACCGGCCGGGCGGCGTCATAGGCACTGATCCATAGGCCCCATCCATGGGTTCCGTTTCATGAGCACCGACGCAGATATCGACGCATTCGAGGATCGCCTGACGGAGTTGCGGCCGCGCCTCCACCGCTATTGCGCGCGCATGACCGGATCGGCGATCCATGGCGAGGACGTCCTGCAGGACGCGCTGGTCAAGGCGCTTCAGGCACGGGCCGAGGGCGCCGAGGTCGACAATCTCGAGGGCTGGCTGTTCCGCATCGCCCACAATGCCAGCCTCGACTTTCTGCGCGGCAGGGCGCGGAGCAACGTCGTCCCGCTCACCGAGGATGTCGAGGCGGCGCCGATCCCCGAGGCGGATATCGTCGCGATCGGTTTCCGGACGTTCCTGCTTCTGCCCGAGCTGCAGCGCTGCGCGGTGATCCTGAAGGACGTTCTGGGGCACTCGGTCGAGGAGATCGCCGGCATCGCCGCGTGCTCGCCGGCGGCGGCGAAATCGGCGCTCCAACGCGGCCGCGTCGCGCTGCGCATGCTTGCCGACGCGCCGGAGGATACCCGGCTGCCGCTGATGTCCGATCCCGACCGGCGGAGGCTCGCCGCCTATGTCGAGCTGTTCCGGAGCGGCGATTTCGATGCGATCCGCGCCATGCTCGCCGACGACGTGAAGCTCGATCTGGTGAACCGGCTGCGGCGGGAAGGTCGCGACAGCGTCAACATCTACTTCACCCGCTATTCCGAAATCCCGAAATGGCGCTTCGCCCTCGGCGCGGTGGAGGGAAGGCCGGCCATGCTGGTCTTTGACGGCACCGGTTCGATGGAGAAGCCGGCGCATTTTGTCCTGGTCGACTGGTCGGACGGCAAGATCGCCGCGATCCGCGATTTCGTGTTCGCGCCCTATGTGCTCGAATCCATCGACTGGGTGCGGCTCGGCTAGGGCCCGCGTTCGCGAAAGAGACGCGCGGCGCGTGTCGATTTTCGAAAGTCCCGTTCGTCGTTCAGATGTGAGGCTGAGACAGCCGTTAAAAAAAAGGATGCAAACGATGCGCGTGATGGTTTTCGTGAAGGCTACCGAGGACAGTGAAAAGGGAACGCTTCCCTCGGCGGAACTGTTCGAGGCGATGGGCAAGTACAACGAGGAGCTGATAAAGGCCGGCATCCTGCGTTCCGCCGACGGCCTCAAGCCCTCGTCAGCGGGCAAGCGCGTCGCCTTCGACGGTCCCAGCCGCTCGGTCATCGACGGACCCTTCACCGAAACGCGGGAGCTGGTCGCCGGCTACTGGCTCTGGGAGGTCAAGGACATGGACGAGGCGGTCGCCTGGGTGAAGCGTTGCCCCAATCCGATGCTCGGCCCGAGCGAGATCGAAATCCGGCCGCTCTACGAGATGTCGGATTTTCAGTGACGCTGCGACGGCGTCTTCCCATCGCATGATGAGACATAGGCTGGAGCGCCGCTTCCTTGAAGCCGGGCTCTAGCCCGTCGCGTCGGAGCGACCGCGGTAGCCGAGAGCCCGCAAGATGAGGTCGACCAGCGTGCGAAGGTAGGCCTCGTCGGCCGGCTGTCGCGTCACGATGAGGCGCCAGTAGATCATCGAGCCGACCAGATCGGCGGCGAGATCGAGATCGATGTCGGCGGCGAGTTCGCCGCGCGCGATGGCCTGGCGGAACACCACCTTGGCCTTGTCCCGGCGGGCGACCTGCAGGGTCGAGCGGACGGCGTCGGCGAGCTCGGGATTGCGCGGCATCTCGGCGTGCAGATCGGGCAGGATCAGGCCGATCGTCCGGTGGCGCAGCACCCGGCGCAGCTGCCGCAGGAGGAGATGGAGGTCGCGTCGGAGATCGCCGCTATCGGGCGCCTCGATCAGCTCGGTTCCGATCCGCGTCATCACATCGGACACCATGGCCAGCTTGGAAGGCCAGCGGCGGTAGAGCGCGGCCTTGCCGACGCCGGCCCGCTTGGCGATCGCCTCCATGCTCAGCGCCGCATATCCGGTCGTCGCCCATTCCTCGAACAGCGCCCGCTCGATCGCTTCCGTCTTCGCGACCTGCATCACGGCCGCGCCGCTCGGCGTGCGCCGTGGCGGGGCAGGGTCCCCCTCGTCGGAACGGTTGCGTATCATCGTCGTCAATCCTATATGGACGGAACGGTATCGTTCTATCGTTTCCATGCAGGAGTAGTCGATGACGACGAACAAGACAAGCGAACTGTCGAGCTTTTCCGACATGCTGCGGCATGCGCTCGGCCCGCTGCTGGACCCGGCCGCCGGGGATTTCGTGGAGATGATGGCGCCCGATGGCGTGATGGAGTTTCCTTATGCGCCGGCAGGCTATGTCCGCCGGATCGAAGGGCGCGAGGCGCTGGCCGCCTATCTCGGACGGTTCGTCGACATCCTCGCCATTGACCGGATGACCGACCCGACGGTCCATTTCACGCGCGACGCGGATGTCGTGATCCTGGAATTCGGCTGCGAGGGGCGCGGCCTGAAGACGGGCCAGCCCTATGACCAGCGCTACATTTCGGTGATCACGCTTCGGGACGGCCGGATCACGCGCTATCGCGACTACTGGAATCCGCTTGTCGTCATCGACGCCGTCGGCGGCCTCGACGAGCTGAACGCGGCGCTCGGGAGGCCGTGATGGCGAACATCCTCCTGACCGGCGGCACCGGCAAGACCGGCCGCCGCATCGCGCCCCGCCTCGCCGAGGCCGGCCACGATGTCCGTCTCGCCTCGCGCAGCGGCGCCGACGCCGGGCCTTTGCGAGGCATCCGTTTCGACTGGAACGATCCGTCGACCTTCGACGCGGTGTTGGCGAACCGCGAGGCGATCTATCTGGTGGCGCCGACCGATGCGCCGGAATCGCTGCGGGCCATGCAACCCTTCCTCGATCGCGCGCTGGCGATCGGGATCCGGCGCTTCGTGCTGCTCAGCGCCTCGTCGCTCCCGAAAGGTGGGCCGATGATGGGCGCGGTGCATGCCTATCTGGAGGAACACGCACCGGAATGGGCGGTGCTGCGTCCGACCTGGTTCATGCAGAATTTCTCCGAGCAGCAGCACCTGCCGACGATCCGCGACGAACGGGCGATCTTCTCGGCAACGGGCGCGGGCCGCGTGCCCTTCATCGACGTCGAGGACATCGCCGCCGTGGCGGCCGAAGCCCTGACGCGCGACGTGTCCTTCAATCGGGATCTCGTCCTGACCGGACCGCGCGCGCTAAGCTATGGCGATGTTGCCGACATCGTCGGGGCCGCGATCGGAGCCGGCGTGCGGCACGTCAATCTGAGCGAAGGCGCGCTGGTCGAGCGCTTCGGCGCGGCGGGCATGCATCCCGACTATGCCGCGATCCTCGCCGGCATGGACATTTGGATCGCGTCCGGCGCCGAGGATCGGCTGTCTTTCGATGTCGAAGCAGTGACGGGCAGGGCGCCGAACGACTTCGCCGCCTATGCCGAGCGCGTGCGCGACGCCTGGCTTTGACTGACGACAATTCGGGCGCGAAAGGCGCCCGAATTGTCTTTTCCATAGCGCGCGCGCCGGATCAGGGGCGCGCTCCGGCAAACCGGCTCAGAGCTTGTCCAGGCCGTATTCGCGCAGGATTTCTTCCGTGTGCTCGCCGACCAGCGGCGCCGGGCGTTCCACCGTGGCCGGCGTCTTGCTGAACTTGACCGCCGGCGCGACGACCTTGACCGTTCCCGCCTTCGGGTGCTCGTAGCTCGTGATGGCGTTCATGTGCTGGACCTGCGGGTCTTCCGCCACGCGCAGATGCGTCTTCACCTCGCCGCACCAGATATCGGCCGCGAGCAGGGCCTCGATCAGGTCGTGCGTGGTCCAGGTCTTGGTGAGCGCCGCGAGCTTGCCCCAGATCTCGTCGCGCTGGTCGAACAGCGTCTTCGGATCGTCATAGGCGAGAAGGCTTTCGTCGCCGAGGATGCCGACGAACGTCTTGTAGGGGCTCATCGCGACGGTGACCCAGCCATCCTTCGTCGGATAGACGCCGAAGGGCGCGTCCATGCCGGGGTGGCCGATGCCGGAATTCGGGCGCTGGAAATCCTTGTTGAAGTTCATGGCCATCAGCATTTCCTGGCCCTGATGCGCGAGCAGGGCGGAGAGGAGATCGACCTTGATCTCCTGGCCCTCGCCGGAGCGCTCGCGCCACAGCAGCGCGCTCAGGATGCCGTAGACCATGTTCATCGCGCCGATCTGGTCGGCAAAGCCGGATCCGACCGGCACGGGCGGGCCGTCGGCGCGGCCCGTCGCGGCGGCGATGCCGGTCAGGCCCTGCAGCAGCATGTCCTGTCCCGGGCGCGTCACATACGGTCCGCTGTCGCCATAGCCCGAACCGGAGCAGTAGATGATGCGCGGGTTGATGCGGGCGAGGTCCGCATAACCGAAGCCGAGGCGGTCGAGCACGCCGGGGCGGAAGTTCTGCACGACCACGTCGGCCGTCTCGACGATCTTGTAGATGATCTCCTTGGCGCGCGGATCCTTCAGGTCGAGCGCTAGGGACCGCTTGTTGCGGTTCCAGGCGAGGAAATTGGGGCTTTCCGATCCGCCGACCCACTGGTTGTTGAAGGTGAGGCTGCGGAACAGGTCGCCCTTTCCGGGTCGCTCGACCTTGATCACGTTCGCGCCGAGATCGGCCAGCAGCTGCGTCGCGAAGGGCCCCTGCAGCAGATGGCTGAAGTCGAGGACGGTAATGTTGTCCAATGCCTTTTGTGTCATTTCCATATCTCCCAACTAGGCAAGCGGACCACGCGCGGTGCTGCGCGCGTGTTTCCATCGTGTTTCGATCTGATCGAGGGCGGCGCCATGGTCGAATTCGCCGGCGAGCGTCTGCCGGACGATGCCGGAGGCGGTGTTCTGGAAGGCGATATAGCCGTCGAAGCGCGGCCGGACCCAGGCCGTCGACGCCGTCTCGAGCGTATCGAGATAGAACCGGCCGGCGGCAGCGTTGACCTGCGGATCCGCCCAGGCGGCCAGCGCCGAGGGCTGTCCGTCATGGCGCGGAATGAAGGTGCTTTGCGTCGGCTCGCGCATCAGCCAGCGGAGATGGTCGAGCAGCTGATCGTCGGGGGCGCAGCGCTTCGTCAGCGCGATCCCGGTCCCGCCCAGCACGCTGCCGCGGCGACCCTGACCGGCATGCGGGGCCTCGCCGAAGGCGAGCTGGAACGGACGCTGCCCCGGCGTGCTGTAGGTGACATAGCCGTAGATCAGCGGAATGTAGCCGAGGCGATCTTCCGTGCTCATCGTCTCCAGAAGCTGGATCGGGTTGAGCAGGACCAGCGACTTGTCGAGATGCGCGTAGAGCGACTGGAGAATGCCCAGCGCCTCCAGCCCCGTCGACCGGTCGATCAGCCGTTCCTGGCCGGGCTCGGCGCCGAGCGACAGGCACAGCGAATAGAATGACAGCAGGGCGTGCGGCCCGCCGAGCGACAGGCCCACCTTGCCGGTCTCGGCCAGCGCCAGCACATCGGCCCAGCTGTCGGGACGGTTCGGGCAGAGATCCGGCCGGCGCACGGAGACCTGCGTCGCCACGTCGAGCGGCAGCGCGTAGGCGTGGCCCTGCCAGATGTAGCTCTCCATGGCGGGGCCGATGGACTGCTTCTTCCATTGCTCGATCTCGCCGGCGGAGAAGACATCCTCCAGCGGCAGCAGGCAGTCATAAGCGGCCGCTTCGCCGAGATGGGGGTGGTCGAGGACGAGCAGGTCGTGCGCGTCGGCCAGCTCCTTGATTGGATGCGACTCGAAGCCTTCGAGCGGCTGCTTCCGCCAGTCGATCAGCGCGGACCCGGTCGCCTTCCTGACGTCGTCAGCCGCCGCGGCCAGCGCGTTGTAACCCCGGGGGTGATCCCAGGTCAGACCCTTGAAAAGCGTCATGCTCCGATCCGCTGCGTCGTCTTGGCGTCGAAGAAATGGAGCTTGTCCGGGTTGAGGCGGATGCCGACCGGCTCGCCGATCCTGCGGCCTTCTTCCGGCGCGACGCGGACATTGACCAAGGCGCTGCCGAGCTGGACGCAGACCATCGTGCAATCGCCGAGGAGCTCGGATGCGTAGACGACGCCCCGCAGTTCCGACGCGTCGGGGGAGGAGAGGCTGATGTCCTCCGGCCGCTGGCCGAGGATGACCTTGCCGGTCGCGAGCGGGGACGACAGGGCGACACGGCCGTTCGGATGCGAGAAGCGGTTGTCGGCGACTTCGCCTTCGATCAGGTTCATCGGCGGCGAGCCGATGAAGCCGGCGACGAATGTGTTGGCGGGCTTGGAGTAGATCGTCGCCGGCGTGCCTTCCTGCTGGAGCTTGCCGCCCTGCATGATGGCGATCCGGTCGGCGAGCGTCATCGCCTCGACCTGGTCGTGCGTGACATAGATGGTGGTCGTCGCCAGCTCCTTCTGCAGATGCTTGAGCTGGGCGCGCATGACCGTCCGAAGCTTGGCGTCGAGATTGGAGAGCGGCTCGTCCATCAGGAACAGCTTCGGCGTGCGCACGAGGGCGCGGGCGAGGGCGACGCGCTGGCGCTGGCCGCCGGAAAGCGCCGATGGCTTGCGGTCGAGCAGGGCATTGAGCTCGACCCGCTCGGCGGCCTGTTGCACCATCTTCGTGCGTTCGGCCCGGCCGACGCCTCGGATCTTCAGCGGATAGGCGATGTTCTCCGCCACTGACATGTGCGGATAGAGACCGTAGTTCTGGAACACCATCGCCAGATCGCGATCCCGCGGATGAACGCCGTTCACGAGCCTGCCGTCGATGCGGATGTCGCCCGAGGTCGGCTCTTCCAGGCCGGCGATCATGCGCATGGTCGTCGTCTTGCCGCAGCCCGACGAGCCGAGCAGCACGAGGAATTCACCGTCGGCGATATCGAGGGAGAGATCGCTGACGCCGGTAAACGTGCCCCATTGTTTGTTCAAGTTTGCGAGCGTTACTGTCGCCATGATGAATTTCCTCCAAGAAAACCCGTCTCGACGGGCATCGAAAACCGTGCTGGCCTGACGTTCGACCTTCGGGGGACGGGCGCCGCGGCTCGGATCGCGAGGCGCCGCCCGATTCCCAGTCCTACTCGCCCTTGATCAGCAGGCCGCCGTCGACCCGGACGATGGTGCCCGTGATGAAGGACGACTGCGGCGACGCCAGAAACAGGACCGCCTCCGCCACCTCTTCCGGCTGCCCGAAGCGCCCCAGCGGATGCGCCTGGTTCCAGGTCCGGATCAGCTCTTCCGGATGGGCGTGTTCCTTGAAGATCTTCTCGTTGAGCGGCGTCATGATCGTGCCGGGGGCGACCGCGTTGACGCGGATGCCGTGTGGCGCGAGATCGAGCGCGGCCTGCTGGGTCAGCGAGTTGATCCCGCCCTTGGCGGCGGCGTAGGCGGCCCATCCTGCGAAGCCGGTCAGGGCCTGCACCGAGGACACCGAGACGACCGCACCGGCGCCGCGCGCCTTCATCTCCGGAACGCAGAGCCGCATGAAGCGCCAGACGCTGGTCAAGTTGGTCGAAAGGACCGTGTTCCAGCTGTCCTCGTCGATCTCGTCGACGGCGCCGCCGATGGCGCGGGCGGCGTTGTTGACCAGGATGTCGATGCCGCCGAAGGCTTCCTTGGCGGTTTCCACCGTGCTGGCGACATCGGCCATGACGTTGACGTCGCATCGGACGAAACGCGCCTGGCCGCCTGAGGCGACGATGTCTGCTTCGACGGCGCGGCCTGCCGCCTCGTCGATATCGGCGATCACGATGGACGCGCCGGCGCCCGAAAGCGCCTTGGCGCAGGCGCGGCCGATGCCCATGCCGGCGCCGGTGATGATCGCTGTCTTGTCAGCAAGCAGGAGTGGCATCAAATCCCCCGAAAGTCAGGTGCACGCTTGTCCAGAAAGGCATCGATGCCTTCCTGGGCGTCGTCGGTTTGGTAAAGGCGGAAGAGGTATTCCTGCTCCAGCGACTGGGCGACGGGCAGGGCGGCGTCGCCGCCCTGGCGGATCAGCCGCTTCATCAGGACCTGGGCCTGCGGCGCGCATTTGAGCATGCCGCGGGCGCGCTGCAGGACGACGTCGAACAGGGCCTCGCTGTCGCAGATCTCGACCGCGATACCGAGCTGATGGGCGCGTTCGCCGGTGATGCGCCAGGCGCCCAGCATGATGTCGGAGGCGACGTAGCGTCCGACCGCGCGGGTCAGGCGCTGCGTTCCGCCGCCGCCGGGCGAAAGGCCCAGCAGCCCTTCCGGCAATCCGAGGCGCGCGCTCCGGGAGCAGATGATGGTGTCGCAGCAAAGCGCGATCTCGAACCCGCCGCCGAGCGCGTAGCCGTCGATCGCCGCGATCACGGGTTTGGACAGCGCCTCCAGCCGGTCGAAGACCTGGCGGCTCTCGAGCTGGTAGGCGACGAATTCCTTCTGCCGGTTGCCGCGATATTCGGCGATGTCGGCGCCGGCCACGAAGGCCTTGCCGCCGGCACCCGCCAGGATGACGACCCGCACGGACGCATCGCCTTCGATCTGCTCAAGATGATCGCTGAAGAGCCGGATCATCGGCGTCGACAGGGCGTTGAGCTTCTCGGGCCGGTTAAAGGTGAGCCTGACTATTCCGGGCTCGAGCTCTTCACGCAGTATCAGATTTTCGTCCATGCTTCGCCATTCCCAGACGCGCATGGCGCGCTGGGCCTCGTCTTGCTGTCGATGTCGGTCATTCCCGGAACGCAGAGTTCCGGTGTCAGCCTTATGCTGAAATGCTCACGATGCGCTCTCCCATGCATCGGGCTCGCCCGGTGCATTCTCCATCTTGTGATCGGCCAGCGTCACACGCATGCCGGCCGCCGCAAACTCCAGGCGATCGCTCGCCAGGGATCCAGAATCCGTAATGATTTCAGTAAGCTGTGATAGCCCTGCGATCCGGTGGTTCTTCTCGAGGCCGACCAGCGAATGGTCCGCCAGGATGCAGACGTCGCGCGAGGCGGAAATGAAGCGCCGCGCCGCCAGCGCCAGCCGCTCGTCGACGGACGAGACGCCGAAACCGGCCGAAATGCCGTCCACCGAAAGGAAGGCCCGATCGACCCGCAGCGTCTCGAACAGCGCGCCGAGGCTGGGACCCACCATGCAGTGATGCGACGGCTGGTACTCGCCGCTCGTCATGATCACCTTGGGCGCCGTCGGACCGCAGAGCTGCTCCATCAGGTGGAGCGAGTTCGTCACGATCGTCACGTCGGTACGCTTCTCGAGCTCCGCGCTGAGATAGGGGCAGAACACCCCCGAATTCACCAGCACCGTCTCGCCGGGCTGGATCTTCGCAACCGCCGCCTTGGCGATCACAGCGCGGAGCGCGTCGATCTCCTGCGCGATTCCCGCCTGCGGCGCGACGACCCTGAGTTCCAGGCCCAGCGCGGTCGCCCGTTCGCGCATCGCGCTCTCCATGGCGCGATACCAGCTATGGGCGGGATAGTGCGGGACGAAGCCGACCGAGGCCGGGCGTCTCATCCGGGTGACGGGCTCCTCGCCGCCGAGGAGCGTCTTGCGGGCGGATTCCTTCAGCCGCCAGCGTCCCGCTTCCTGCTGATAGAACTCGCGCAGATTGTCTGAAGTCAGCACGTGGTGCGGCGTCTCGATCTCCGCCGGCATCGGGCCCCCGTTCAAGGCGGCCGCCAGCGCGTTGATGGCACGGGTTCCCACGACTTCGGGGAACAGCGCCGCGCAGGCGGTCAGCTTGCCGCCGCGGGCGATCAGATCGAACAGGGCGCTACCTTCGCCGCCGACGGAGAAGGCGAACAGCGGCGCGATCGACAGCCGTTCCCCGGCCTCGATCGCGGCCATGATCGAATGATCATTGACGCCGAACACGACATTGATGTCGCGCCGCGTCTCGAATGCATCGGAACTGACGCGCAGCGAGTGCGCATAGCTGCCGTGCCCTTCGACCTTCGACACCTGGATGTCGCCGGGAAAGGTCTCTCGGAGTCCCGCCAGGAAGCCTTCGCCGCGCTGGCGCGTATTGGCGAGCTCGCTGAGCGAGATCAGGAGAAGGCTGACCGAGCTCAGCCGATCGGACAGATAGTGCCCGGCGAGACGGCCGAGGTCGTGGCCGGCCGCGTAATTGTCCGGCCCCAGATAGACACCGCCGGCCTGCGGCGAGGATTCGGCCAGGAAGGGAATGGAGCGACGGCGCGCCATCATGCGCAGCGTATCGGCGCCCCGGCCTTCGATCGGCGGCAGGATGATCGCATCCACATCGCTGATCGCGTCGGAATAGTCGCTCGCCTCGCGCCCCGGCGCTTCCGCAGACGCGCCGGCCGGCAGCAGCGCCGCCCCGCCATGCGTGCGCAGCAATTGTCCCGCCTCGGCCATCCGGGCGATGTCACGGCGGATCGTGACGGCAGAGACGCCTTCGATATGGGAGCAGAAGTCCCAGATCGTCGCGCGCTTCTTCTCTGCCAGCAGAGCGAGGATAGCGTCTTCCCGCCCTGTTTTGATCGATTTGATCATATTGATCACCGTTTTGGATGTTCGTAGGCTGTAGCATTAGAAAATGATCATAACAAGCACGATTCTTCACGGAATTTGATCGCTTCCGGAAATGTGATCGAAAAATGCTGTTGCGTGTGATCGTTTCCTGTGTGTATTTACGCAAGTTCATCACGGAATGCACGTGCAAAGTGATCAATTTGATCAATCGCGCGTCAAGATAAAAGCCGCCTGCTCCGGGAGGGGCCATGAGAGAGAATTTTGACTACATCGTCGTCGGTGGCGGCAGCGCGGGCTGCGTGACGGCGGCGCGCCTGGTGGCCGATTTCGGCGCGCGGGTGCTCCTGCTCGAAGCAGGCGGTCGCGACCGGCACCCGCTCATGAAGATGCCGGCAGCCTTCGTGAAGCTGCTCGAGGGCGGCCGTTATGTGACGCGTCATGAGACGACGGTGCAGGACCAGCTTGGCGGCCGCGTGCATGTCATTCCGCAGGCGAAGGTTTTGGGCGGCGGCAGCACGGTCAACGGCATGGTCTACATGCGCGGCCGTCCTTCCGACTATGACGAATGGGGCGCGGTGACCGGCAGCAACAGCGGCTGGAACTATTCCGAGATCCTCCCGCATTTCCGCAAGCAGGAGGACAACAACCGCTTCTTCAATGAGGCGCACGGGCATGGCGGTCCGCTGAAGGTATCGGATGTCCGGTACACCTGCGAGACGAGCCGGATCTTCGTGAAGAGCTTGCAGGCAATGGGGTTCCCGTACAACCCCGATTTCAACTCCGGCGAGCAGCGCGGCGTCGGCTGGATGCAGACGACGATCGGCGACGGCAAGCGCTCGAACGCCACCAAGGCTTTCCTGTCGGCGGTCGAGGGCGACAGCCGTCTCGTCGTGCGCACGAATGCCCGCGCCATGGGGCTGATCTTCGAAGGCAACCGCGCCGTCGGCATCGACTATGAGGGGCCGTCGGGCAGGGCAACCGCCTACGCCTCTACGGAAGTCATCCTGACGGCCGGTGCCTATGTGACGCCGAAGCTGCTCATGCTGTCCGGCATCGGCCCGGCCGAGCATCTCCGCCAGCATGGCATCGACGTGCGTGTGGATTCGCCGGGCGTCGGCAACAATCTGCAGGACCACCATGAAGTGCCGGTGATCTCGCAGGCATTGCCCGGCTACGGCTATCACCACGACGATACCGGCCTGAAGATGATCATGAACGGGCTGCAGTATCTCCTGTTCGGAACCGGCCCCGTCAATTCCATCGGCTGCGATGTCTGCGCCTATGTCGATCCCGAACGGGCACCGAATGATCAGGCCGGCCGCGAGCCGACGCTCCAGTTCTACTGCATTCCCGCGGTCTATCTCGATCGGGACGTGACGCCGCTGCCGGACGTGCCGGGCGTCACGCTGCATTCCTGCCTCGCGCGCCCGAAGGCTCGCGGCACCGTGCAGTTGCGCTCCGCCGATCCGAGGGCGCTGCCGCTGGTCAATCCGAACTATCTCGGACACCCCGAGGACATGCGGATCTCGATCGCCGGGCTGCGCTTCGCGCGCGAGGTGTTCAAGACCGCGCCGATGGCCGAGATCGCCACAAGGGAGCTTTTGCCGGGCCCGGACGTCATCAGCGACGAAGCGCTCGCCGCGCATTGCCGCCGGACCGTCAAGACCAACTACCACCCGGTCGGCACCTGCCGCATGGGCCGCGAGGACGATCCCATGGCCGTGCTGACGCCCGACCTCAAGGTCAAGGGCGTCGAGGGGCTGCGCGTTTTCGACGCCTCGTTTTTCCCGAATCTCGTCTGCGGCAACACCAACGCGCCGGTCATGGCGGCTGCCGACCGCGCCGTCGACATCATGATGGGGCGACCCTGAAGTCACCGTTCAACGTATCATCTGGGAGGATAGAGATGAAATCTGGACTGACACGTAAGCAATTCCTGCTGGGCGCCGTGGCGAGCGCCGGCATGGCCATCAGCGCGTCGCCCGCCCTGGCGGTGACGGACGCGGACTTCAAGTCGGCGAACATCGACTGGCAGCAGTTCAAGGGCGAGACCGTCAAGGTTCTGCTGACCCGCCATCCCTGGCAGGAGGCGATCGAGCCGCTCATTCCGCAGTTCGAGAGCCTGACCGGCATCAAGGTCGATCTGCGCAAGCTGCCGGAAAAGCAGTTTCTGACCAAGGTTCCCGCCGACCTGACCGCCGGCACGTTCAAGTTCGACGTCTTCATGACGCAGATCTATGAAGCCCCCAAATATGCGCAGGAGCATTGGGTCGCCGAGATCAAGCAGTACATGGACGATCCGAAGCTGACGGATGCGGCCTGGTACGACTGGAACGATTTCTTCCCCGGGGCGCAGCAGGCGGCCGTCATGGGCAACACGCCCTTCGCCAATTTGGCGGTGACGGCTGAATCGCAGCTCCTGATCTACCGCAAGGACGTGCTGTCCGAGCTCGGCATCCCCGTTCCCAAGACCTTCGACGAACTGCTCGCCGCGGCGAAGACCATTTCCGAGAGCGGCAAGATGAGCGGCATCACCGTTCGCGGTGGTCCGGCCCTCTGGTGGCCGCTCTACGGCGTGGTGAGCTCCTATGGCGGCGACTATCTGGACGCCGACCTGAAGGTCGCGCTCGACAAGCCGGAGACGGTGCAGGCGATCCAGATGTATGCGGATCTCGCCAAATACGCGCCGAAGGGCGTCACCAACTACGACTGGGACGAGATCAACACGGCGATGCTGTCGAGCCAGGCGGCGATGTTCATCGACGCATCGGTGATCTATCCGCGCCTCGTCGATCCCAAGCTCTCCACGATCGGCGACAAGATCGGCGTCGCGCCGTTCCCGGCCGGTCCGAAGGGCCCGCATTCGAACTCGCAGTACTGGACCATCTCGATGAGCAACGGCACGGCGAACAAGCCCGCTGCCTGGCTCTTCATGCAGTGGGCGACGTCAAAGCCGGTCCAGGCCGAGCTGGCGCGCGCCGGCGTGCTGGGTGCCCGCGCCTCGTCGTGGGATCAGCCGGAGCTGAAGGAAAAGTTCGGGCCTGAGTTCATCGACAGCGTCCAGACGACCCTGAAGACGGCCGTGCTGACCCGCGCCAATGTTTCGTTCCTGCAGCTCGTCGATGCGCTGCGCCAGGGTGTCCAGAAGACGATCCTGAACGAAACGACGGCCGACGCGGCCATGAAGGACGCCGCGGGCGTCTGGCGAAAGGCACTCAATCACTGAGTGGACGAAGCGACAGGTTGCCGGCGCCTCGCGCCGGCAACTGCTTCTCGTGAGGATCATCAATGCTACGGCAAAATACCTACTTCCCCCTGTTTCTGACCGCGCCGGTCGTCATCGCGCTGTTTGCGTTGCTGCTCTATCCGACCCTCTACACGTTCTACATCGCCTTCCATGCGCCCGATTCCGGTCAGGCCTTCTCCCTGAGCGCGACGATGTTCCTCGATCTGCTCCGGCAGGCGGATTTCTGGAACAATGTCGTCGTCACGCTGAAATTCACCGTCGCCTCCACCGTCGTCTCGTTCCTGTTCGGGCTGAGCATCGCCTATGCGATGGAGTTCGTGCGCGGCGGCAAGGACTTCTTCCTGTCGGTCTTCATCATTCCCTTGGCGATCATGCCGGCGGCCTCGGGTCTCATCTGGAGAACCATCGTCGAGCCGACCTCGGGCATCGCCAATCACCTGCTGAGCTTCATCGGCATCGGCGGTTTTTCGTGGGCGACCGACAGCAGTACGGCGCTGTTCACCGTCATCCTGGTGGATGTCTGGCAGTGGACGCCCTTCTGCTTCCTGATCCTGCATGCCGGCTTCCGCTCGCTGCCGCCGGACGTGCATGAGGCCGCGACGATCGACGGTGCGCGCCCGTTGCGCGAGCTCTGGGACATCAGCCTGCCGCTCCTGACCAACGTCCTCATCATCACGGCGATCTTCCGATTCATGGAAGCCTTCAAGGCGTTCGACACCACCTACATCATCACGCAGGGCGGCCCCGGCTCGTCGACCGAGACGCTCGTGCTGCGCGCCTATAAGGAAGCCTTTCAGTTCTACCGCCCGGCGATCACCAGCGTCATCGGCCTGTGGCTGCTGATCTCGACGGTTCTGTGCACGCGCTATGCCGGCGACCGCATTGCCAAGGGAGACACGGAATGACGCATTCACCGCTGGCCCGTCGTATCGCGATCGCCTGGCTTGTTTTCGCTGCGATCTTCTTCATGGCTCCGGTGCTCTGGATGGCGCTGCAGTCGTTCAAGAGCCCGCTCGATTTCAACGTCGTGCCGCCGAAGATCCTGTTCACGCCGACGCTGGACAATTATCGCGCCGTGCTGGGCAATCCCGCCTTCCTGTCGGCCTTCGTGGACAGCATCATCGTGACCGCGATCGGCGTCGGCCTCGGTCTGCTGCTCGGCGTTCCGTTCTCCTATGCGCTGACGCGGTTCGATTTCCGCGGCAAGAACGACATCGCGCACTTCATCCTCTCGACGAAGATGCTGCCGGCCGTCGTCATCATCGTGCCGCTGGCGCGCGTCTTCGACTATATCGGCCTGCTGGATACGCGCATCGCCCTCGGCATCGCCCACGTCCTGCTGGTGCTCGCGGTCGTCGTCTGGGTGCTGCGCACCTTTTTCCAGAAGATCCCGCAGGAAGTCGAGGAGGCGGGCATCATCGACGGCGCCAGCTGGTTCCGGATCATGATCGACATCGTCCTGCCGATGGCCCGTCCCGGCATCGTCACCGTCGCCGGACTGGCGTTCCTGTTCTCGTGGAACGATCTGTTCTTCGTGCTGACGCTGTCGAGCTTCAACGTCCAGACGCTGCCGGCATTCCTGACCACGGAATATACCGGCTACCTGGCGGTCAACTGGGGCGAGCTCTCCGCCGCCGCGCTCTTGAGCAGCCTGCCGGTCGTCGTCATCGTCGCCCTGCTGCGCCGCAATCTGGTGAGCGGTCTGGCGATGGGCGCGGTCAAATAGGATCGCGGTCCGCGATCCCCAGACCCTGAGCCTCCACGAAAGCCGTCGAACCCAGCAGCTGCGCCTGCCGGGTTCGGCGGTTTTTTGTTTCTGGAGCGGCCTTGGGCGCAACCCGGCACGGGAAGCCGGCGGTCATTGGACCAAAGCAGTCAATTTCCAATCGAAATGGTTGGAGCGCTTCGGCCCGTAGTTTTCTGCGCGGCCGTTCCTCGGACTTGCAGCTGGGGCAGGGCCCGAAATCGCGGCTTGAACGGCTGGCGGAACAATAGCTTAGTATAGCGGGCAGAACGGCGAGTCAGTCCGGGCGCGTTTGTGGGAAACGGGATGCATATCGAATTGTTGGACCCTCTCGACACCGTTCGGCTGGCCCTCGGCGGAGCATCCCGATGAGCCAGCGGCCCAGGGCGACGCTGCGCACGGTCGCGGAGCATCTCGGCATCTCCGTCACCACCGTCAGCCGCGCCCTCAAGGACGGGCCGGAGGTGAACGCCGAGACGATTGACCGCGTCAAGCGCGCGGCCGACAAGCTCGGCTACCGACCCAATACCGGCGGCGTGAACCTCCGCACCGGGCGCTCGCAATCGATCGCGATGGTGCTCTCCTTCGAGCGGCAGGACCAGCTCAACATCGTGACGGCGTCGCTGCTCGTCGGCGTCTCGACGGCGATGAAGGCGCATGGCTATCGCACCAGCATCGTCCCGCATCTGCAGCATGACGATCCGCTCGAGATCGTGCGCAACCTCGTCCGCGAGGGCTCGGTCGACGGGATCATCATCACCCACACGCGGCCGCAGGACGAGCGGGTGAAATACCTGCTCGAGGTCGGCATGCCGTTCGTGACCTTCGGGCGCACGGAGCTTCTGAGCGCCCATCCGCATGTCGATCTCGACCACGAACAGATCGGCGCCGATGCAGCGCGGCTACTGCTCGACAACGGGCATCCGGCGCCGCTGCTGTTCGCGCCGTCGAGCCAGTTCAGCTACAGCCTGCAGTTCGTGAAGGGCTGGACCAAGACGTTCAATGCCCGCAACCTTACCGTGCCGGACGAACTGATCCATTTCTCCGCCACGACGCCGCAGAGTGGTGTCGACATGGCGCGGGAGGTGCTGCTCCGGCATCCGGAGGCGACGGGAGCCTTCGTCGCCTCGGACGAGGCGGGGCTCGGCTTCATCACCGCGATGCACCAGGCGGGAAGGCGCATCGGCAAGGATTTCGGCGTCATCACCTATGGCGGCGCCAGGCTGCACGACTTCCTGAATCCGCCGACGAGCGCGTTCTACTACCCGCATGCCGGGATCGCCAACCTGCTCTCCGAGATGCTGGCGCGGGCCATCGACGGCGAGGACTATGCGGAGTTGTGCCGGGTGGTGCCGGCCGAATTCGTCGATCACGGCAGCCACATTCTCACGCCCTGACTCGCGTCTGAGATTTTTCCGTAACGTTTAGAATTGGTTCGGCCGCGCCGCGAGGGGAGGCGGCCGTTTGTCTCCTTTTTGCGATTGACAACGGTTCCAGAAGCCTTATTCGTAACGTTACGGATTGCGGCGGACGGAGGTCCAATGCGAGCCGGAGGGAGCGGCTTTGGGCCGGGTGCGGAGGATGGTCTTGAGGAGGACCGGGCGCACCGGCGGCCGGTGGTTCCGGTCTGGCGGCAAGCCGGGCCGCCGCCGGCGAGATCACGGACCAGCCGATATCCAATCCATCTGACTGCGACCCCGCGACAGGCTGGCCGGCCTGTTTCGGGAACGAGAAAATTCGGCCGTAGCGCGGGGCAACCCGTCGGCTTGAGAGGAGAAGCCCATGAACTACGCATTGAGCCAGTTGGCTCGCAAGGCGTCGTCGCTGCTGTTCGCGACGGCTATCAGCCTCGGCGCGACGGCGCTGGCTCGCGCCGATGTCACCCTGACGGCGATCTTCCCCTACACCAAGGTGGATCCGGACTACGCGCGCCTTCAGGAAACCTATGAGCGGTTCCACGCCGCCAATCCCGACATCACGATCAAGTTCGATTATCTCGACCACGACGCCTATCACAACAAGATGCAGGCGCTGGCGATCTCGGGCAATCTGCCCGACATCCTCACGCTCTGGCCCGGCAAGCGCACCGGCTACCTGACCGGTCGCGGCTATGCCAAGGATCTGCGCGAGCTGATCCAGCGCGATGGCGTCGACAAGATGCTGCGCCCGGTGTTCACCCAGGCACAGGCGGCGACCGGCGAGGTCTACGAGATCGGCGTTCCCTATGTGAACTTCACCAACGTCGTCTACGTGAACCGCAAGCTGCTCGACCAGATCGGCCTTCAGTATCCGAAGACGCTCGACGAATTCATGGGGCAGGCCAAGACCATCCGCGCCGCCGGATATCGTCCCGCCGTCTTCGGCGACCAGTCGAGCTGGGTGCTGCAGTCCTGCCTGCTGTCGGTAATGGTCGGCCGTCTCGGCACGCCGGAATGGTTCGCCAATGCGCTCACGGGCGCCGAGGGCGCCGGCTTCAAGGATGAGCCCTTCGTCGGCGCGCTGCAGAAGATCAAGCAGATGGTCGATGCCGGCCTGATCGATCCGAGCGAGCCGTCGACGACCCGCGAGCAGGCGCTCTCCGCCTTCGTCAGCGGCCGCAGCGTCTACTTCATCGGCGGTATCTGGGAAGTCGTGAACCTCACTTCCGCCCTGCCGGCCGAAATGAAGGATTTCGTCGAGATCCGTTCGCTTCCCGCCATCGAGGGCGCGGCGCTCGCCGGATCCGACTCCTCCTCGGGCCAGCCGGCGACCGGCTTCGGCATGTCGTCCAAGCTTGACGACGAGAAGACCGAGGCGGCCTGGAAGTGGATCAAGTTCAACCTCGATCCGTCCAACAAGGACATCGCGGTCAAGTACGGCCTGCTGCCGATCTACACCGAGGACGTCGGCATCGCCGACATGCTGACCGACCCGCTGGCGAAGAAGAGCTACGCCTTCTCGTCATCGATCGCGCATGTGCTGCCGGTCCTCGATGATCGCCTCGACGCCGAGGGCGTGATGCAGGTCGTCAACGCCGGACTGCAGGAGCTCGTGCTCGGCTCGGTGACGCCGGAAGATCTGGCCGCCAAGTACGAGGCCTGGGTCGCCGCCAACGACAGCAACCGCAAGGCCAAGTAGCCAGGCAGTCCCCCGGCAGAAGCGCGTGCCTCCCAAGCAGCCGCGCCAGCGTGCCGCCGCCGCCTCGTGAGCGGCGGCGGCACCCCCCAGAACAGACTTCCAACGACTTCGCCGGGAAGCGCCGGCAAGCGGGTCGCCAAGAGAGTCGGCAAGAGAGAGACGCACGTGGGTTCCGAAACGAGATCCGACCGCATCAGCTACGCGCTGCTAACCACACCGGCCCTTCTGATCTATGGGCTCGTGATCGTGGTTCCGGTTGTCTACAGCCTCGTGCTGAGCTTCACCGACTGGGCCGGCGTGGGCATTCCCAACTTCATCGGCTTCACCAACTACGTCGTGATGTTCTCGGATCCCATCTTCTGGTGGGGCCTGCGCAACAACGGACTGGTGGTGCTGGTCTCGCTGGTCGGCCAGATCCCGCTCGGCTTCTTCCTCGCCTATGTCATTCATCGGCGGCTGGTTCGCCACTCGGGCTTCTTCGAGGCGGTGATCTTCTTTCCGGCGCTGCTGAGCCCGGTCGTGGTGGCGCTGCTGTTCGGCGTGGTCTTCGCGCCCACCGGCCTCGTCTCGCAGATCATCGGCCGCGCCATCGGCGATCCGATGTTCTCGCTCACCATCTTCAACTCCAAGAACACCGCGATCCTGCCTTATCTGATCGTGCTGCTTTGGATGTACACGGGCATCTATTTCATCATCTTCCTCGCCAATCTGCAGAAGACGAGCCCGGAGATGCTGGAAGCCGCGGTGCTCGACGGCGCGAACGAGTGGAACATCCTGAAGTCCCTCATCCTTCCGCAGCAGATCCCGGTATTCCTGACCTCGGCGATCTATGCGGTGGCGGGCAGCCTCAAGAGCTTCGAGATACTCTGGATCATGACGAATGGTGGTCCGAGCTATTACAGCAACGTTCTCGGCCTATACATGATCCAGAACACCTTCTCCTTCTACAAATACGGCTTCGGCAGCGCCATTTCCGTGGTCCTGATCCTGCTCAGCGTCTTCCTGATCCTGATCCTGTCGGCGATCGCCGCACGCTTCACGCGCCGCTACGAGCAGGGAGCGCACTGACATGTCGACGTGGAAAGCCGGCCAGGCCCAGGTTCCGGTGCTGTTCAGGGTGGCGGCCTATGCCGTGCTCGCCTTCTTCACCGTGTTTACGCTGTTTCCGTTGATCTGGCTCACCTACACCTCGTTCAAGCCGGAGACGGAGATCGTCTCCAACATGGTGGCGTTTCCGGTCAACTGGACGCTGAACAACTATATCCAGGCCTGGGAGCTGGGCGAGTTCTCGCACCTCTTCGTCAACAGCCTGATCTTCTGCGTGACGACGACGATCATCGTGGTGCTGTTCTCGATCTCGGCGGCGTTCGCCTTTACCAAGATCCCGTCGCGGATGACCCCGATCTTGTTCTCCCTGATCATCATGGGACTGCTGGTCACGATCTCGTCCTCGATCGTGCCGCTGTTCATCGCCGGGAACTTCCTCGGGCTCACCAACACGCATCTCGGGATCATCATTCCCTATGTCGCGTTCAACATCTCCTTTGCCGTCTATCTCGCCGCGGCCTTCGTCCGCTCGATCCCGAACGAGGTGATCGAGGCCGCCAAGATCGATGGCGCGGGCTATCTGCGGATCTACGGGCTGATCGTGCTGCCGATGGCGCGGCCGATCATCACGACGATCGCCATCTTCACGTTCCACGCCTGCTGGGTGGAATATGTGCTGGTCTACATGATGTCCTCGGACGCGACGATCCGCACCGTGCAGGTGGGGCTGAGCCTGCTCAAGGGGCAGCTTTCCTTCAATTTCGGCTTTCTGTTCGCCGCAGTCGTGATCTCCAGCCTGCCGCTGCTGGTCCTCTACGTCCTGTTCAGAAAGCACCTTCAGGCCGGTTTCTCGATGGGCGCGGTCAAGGGCTGAGTTCCCTCGCGTCGTCACGGATCGTTTTTTCCAAGTGGGAGTAGCGAAAATTCTTAGCGTTGAAATCCTCGGGCCGCGCCAGGCGCAGGTCTCGGAGCGGCCGGATCCCCAGGCGTCCGGCGATATCGTCAAGGTCAAGGTGCTCGTCGCGCCGATGTGCACGGAGTGGCAGTCCTGGCGTTCGGGCAAGTGCTCGTGCGAGCTCGGCCACGAGGCGGTCGGCGTCGTCTGCGACGCCGCGCAGTCGAAGCGGCTGAAGGTCGGCGATCGCGTCATCGTCATGCCGCATGCCGGCTGCGGCGTCTGCCCGGCCTGCCGCTCCGGCGAGCACATCCACTGCACCGCGCAGCGCGATCTCAGGGCCGAGACGGGCTCTGCGAGCGGTATCGGCTGCTACGCCGAATATCTGCTGAAGCCCGACTACCTGCTGCAGCCGGTGCCGGACGACATCGAGACGGATTATGCCGCGATGGCGATCTGTGCGCTCGGGCCGAGCTTCACGGCCATGACGCGCATGCAGGTGACGGCCAAGGATACCGTGCTGATTTCGGGCTGCGGCGCGGTCGGGCTCGGCGCCATCATCAATGCGCGCACCATCGGCGCCCGCGTCATCGCGCTGGAACTGCATCCGTACCGGGCCGAGCTCGCCCGTACGCTCGGCGCGGAGCTGGTGATCGATCCGCGCGCGCCGGACCTGCTCGAGCAGGTGCGGGCCGCCACCGGCGGTTACGGCGTCGACGCGGCGCTCGATACCAGCAACAACGAGGCGGCGCCGCCGGTCGTGCTGGAGCTGGTGCGGGCGCGCGGCCGGCTTTCCTTCGTGACCTGGAGCGGATCGCTGCCGGTCAACCGCATCACCGGCAAGGGCATCGACATCTTCGGAAGCTGGCACTGGAACCACGACGTGTTCAGCGAGGAGGTGCTGCAGCGCGTGCGCGACGCCCGTCCGCTGCTCGACAAGCTGACCACGCATCGCTTCCCGCTGTCCGAGGTCGCGGCCGCCTTCGCCCTGCAGGAAACCGGCAATTGCGGCAAGGTGCTGCTCTATCCGGGCGAGGGCGTGCCGTCCTGACGGCGCCTGCACGACACACGAAGCCGCCGCGCGACGCGGCGGCTTCCCGCTTACGGATCAATCTGGGAGACTATCCATGACCTTCAGGCTCGGTGGCTATGGGATCGAGTACAAGGGCGACCCCGAGGCCTATGCGCGCGCGCATACGGAATTCGGCTACAACGCCGCCTACATGCCCAACATCCGGATCGAGAACCGCGAGGAGATCGCCGCGATCGTGAAGGCGATGGCCGCGGCCGATCTGGTCATCGCCGAGGGCGGCGCCTGGAAGAACCTCATCGCCCATGACGAGGCGACGCGGAAGGCCAATCTCGAATATGCCGTGCACCAGCTGGCGCTGGCGGACGAGCTCGGTGCAGGCGCGATCGTCGCCTATCACGGCACTGTCGGCCATGCCGGCGACCCCTGGCAGCTCAGCGACAACTATGACTACGGTCCGCATCCGGACAACCAGAGCGAGGCTGGCTTCCAGCGCGCCGTCGATACCGCGCGCTACGTCATCGACACGGTGAAGCCCAAGCGCGCCAAGTTCTCGCTGGAGATGGTGCCGTGGCTGGTGACCGATACGCCGGAAAACTATCTGAAGCTGCTCAAGGCGATCGACCGGCCTGAGTTCGGCGCCCATATCGACGCCGCCAACATGATCATTACGCCGCGGCTCTACTTCAACACCGGCAAGATGATCCGCGATGCCTTCGCGCTGCTCGGCCCGTGGATTGTCTCCTGCCACGCCAAGGATCTGGTGATGAAGGGTGGCCCGGGGACGATCTCGTTCCACCTCGACGAAGTGGTGCCGGGCGAGGGCAATCTCGACTACACCGCCTATGTCACCGAGATCGCCAAGCTCGGCCGCGACGTTCCGCTGATGCTGGAGCACTTCGATGTGCCCGGCTATCGCCGCGGCCTCGCTCATATCAAGAAGATCGCCGGAGCGGCTGGCGTCCTCTAGCCCCCGGTCGAGACGGCGGGGCGGCCTTGCCGCCGCCCCGCCAGGCTCGCGAAATCAGCGGATCGCCGGCTTCAAGAGGTCGTCGAGACCGATGCGCCGGAACATCTCGGCGCGGACGCGGTCGGCGACGCCGTTGACGATTTCGGCGCCGTCCTTGGACGGGTCGACATGAACCCGGAACGGCCGCTTGCCGAACGGCATGCCGACGATATCGACGATCGCGACGGCCACCTCGCCGGCATCGGCATCGGCGGGCTCCAGCGACGCGAGCCCCTGCAGCGCCTGTTCCGAAACACCCTTGTAGGGACCGTCCGTATATTCGGCGGCGCGGGCCGCATCCGCCGGCGAGCCGGAATGGGCGAAGTGATTGGTGCCCTTGGTGAAGGCGCCCGGCACGACGATCGCGGTCTCGATGCCCCAGCGCGCGAGCTCGGAAGCGTAGGAAACCGCGAGCGAGTCCATCGCCGCCTTGGCGGCGAAGTAGGGCGACAGGAAGGGCGGCGTCCCGCCGCGCGCGCTCGACGACGACACCCAGACGACCAAGCCCTTGCCTGCCTTGCGCATCGCGGGCAGGGCGGCGCGATTGACCCGCTGGGTCGAGAGCACGTTGATGTCGTAGAGCGCGGCGAACTGCTCCGGCGTGAACGCCTCGGCCGGGCCGAACGACATGTGGCCGGCATTGTGGATGACGACGTCGAGCCGTCCGGCTTCGGCAAGGATGCTGGCGATGCCGGCCTCGACCGAGGCATCGCTCGCAACGTCGAGCTCGACGGTGCGCAGGTCGACGCCGTTCTCCTTCGCGAAGGCGGCGGCGTCGGCCACCGCTCTGGCGTTGCGGGTCTGCGTATCGCGGATGCCGGCGTAGACGATGTGTCCGGCTTTGGCGAGCGCGCGGGCGGTGAGTGCGCCGAAGCCGCTCGACGCGCCGGTGATGACGATGACTTGCTGGTTCATGGTCGTATTGCCTTCGAGATCCTGTTTGGGGAGCGGGCGTCAGACGACGCCGCCATTGGCGCGCAGCGTCTGGCCGTTGATCCAGGCGCCGTCCGGGCCGGCGAGGAAGGCGACGACGGCGGCGATGTCCTCCGGCGTGCCGAGGCGCTCCAGCGGGTTCATCTTCGCCATGCGCTCGACCAGCTCGGGCGTCTTGCCGTTGAGGAAGAGGTCGGTGCCGGTGGGGCCGGGCGCCACGGCGTTGACGGTGATGTCGCGGCCGCGCATCTCCTTGGCCATGATCGCCGTCAGCGTTTCGACGGCTGCCTTGGTGGCGGCATAGACGCCGTAGGTCTCCAGCTTGAGCCCGACGACGGTGGTGGAGAAGTTGATCACCCGGCCGCCCTGGCGCAGCCGCTTCGCCGCCTCGCGCAGCGTGTTGAAGGTGCCCTTGAGGTTGACGTTGATCTGGCGGTCGAAATTGTCGTCGTCGGCGCTGGCGAGCGGGGCCAGCATCATGATGCCGGCATTGTTCACCAGCACGTCGACGCCGCCGTAAGCGGCTTCGGCGGAATCGAACATGCGGCGCACGGCGGCGGCATCGCTGACGTCGGCCTGCGCGGTGACGGCTTTGCCACCGGCCTGCTCGATCTTGCGGACGACCTCTTCGGCGGCGGCCGCGTTGCCGGCATAGTTGACGACGACGGTGAAGCCGTCCTGGCCAAGCCGTTCGGCGATCGCAGCGCCAATGCCGCGGGATGCGCCGGTGACGATGGCGATCTTGTTGGTGGTCATTCTGTCTCTCCTTGGCGAGCGCGCTGTGCGCGTTTCGATGAGGAGGATTTAGGCCTGTTCACCGGGCGGATAATCGGCCAATAATCGGCATCACTATCCGGGAATGGCGAACAAATGGATACGCTGGATGCCATGCGGGTTTTCGCGCGCGTCGTGGAGCGACGGAGCTTCACGCTGGCCGCCGAGGATACGGGGTTGCCGCGCTCGACCGTCACCGATGCGGTCAAGCAGCTCGAGGCGCGGCTCGGCGTGCGCCTGCTGCAACGGACGACCCGACATGTCAGCCCGACGCTGGACGGCGAGGCCTATCACCAGCGCTGCCTGATGATCCTCGCCGATGTCGAGGACGCCGAGAGCGGCTTCGCCGGCGCCAAGCCGAAGGGCCTGCTGCGCGTCGACGTGCATGGCACGCTCGCCCGGCATTTCGTGCTGCCAAACCTGCCGGCCTTCCTCGCGACCTATCCCGATATCGAGGTCTACATGAGCGAGGGCGACCGGCTGGTCGATCTCGTCCGGGAGGGCATTGATTGCGTGCTGCGCGTCGGCAGGCTGCAGGACAGCGAGATGATCGCCCGCCGCGTCGCGATGCTGGAGGAGGTGACGCTGGCGTCGCCATCCTACCTCGCCAATCACGGCATGCCGGAGCATCCGGACGCTCTCGCCGAGGGACACCGCATGGTCGGCTTCCGTTCCAGCGCCACCGGCGGCCTGCTGCCCCTGGAGTTCGCCGTCGACGGTGGCATGCGGGCGATCACCTTGCCGGCGACCGTCTCGGTCAACGGCGCGGAGAGCTATTTCTCCGCCGCCAAGCTCGGGCTGGGGTTGATCCAGATTCCCCGCTATCACGCGGAATATGCGCTGGAAACCGGCGAACTCGTCGAAATATTGCAGGACTATCCGCCGGCGAGCACGCCCGTCTCCGTCCTCTATCCGCGCAGCCGCCAGCTCTCGCCGCGCGTGCGCGTGTTCATCGACTGGGTCGGGCAGATCTTCGCGGCAGCCGGCACCTGAGTTTCCGCCGGATCAGCCGTGCAGCGGATTGGCGATGGGCGGATCGATCCGGAAATCGGTGAAGCGGACCTGAAATCCCGCGCGCTGCGGCGAGCAGGCCATCGGCCCGATCCGCGCGCCGGCGGATTCCGGGAACGGACAGAGCCGCAGCAGCTGCCATGCGCTCGCGGCGTCGCGGTAATGCGCGATCACCGCGCCGCCGACGCGGGTGAGGCGGACTGATTGCGGCCCGGCGAGCAGCGGCTGCGCCGCTACCGACCAGTCCGACAGGCCGTCGCGCGTGCAGACGAGGCTGAAATTGGTGACGCCGTCGGAGTGCTCGATGCCGAGCTTGATCCAGTTCCGCGCGTCGATCCGCAGCATCAGCCCCGCCTGGTCGTAGAGCGTCTCGTACCGGCCCTCGAAGACGACCTGCGCCGTCACGTCGCCCTCGGCCGGCCGATGCAGGAAATGGCCGTCGTCGCGGCGAAAGCCGTAGAAGGTCGACTGCCAGAAATCGGTATCGCGGCCGGTGGTCACGTTGAGGACATCGCCGTCGATCGACCATTCCGGCGGCTCGTTCAGCCATTCCGCCTCGCCATACGTGCCGGACGTCATGCGTTTCTCTTCCCTCTGCACCGGTACCCTGGAATCAGGCGCCCCAGTCTACCGGCTGCATGAGGGGTGTTGGCAATCTGCGGATGTCAGCTACCCGTCGTCGCTCAGACGAAGCCGCCGAGGTTTCGCGAGAGGTCGATGGCCTCGCGCGCCGCGACGGTGCGCAATTCGTCGAGCTTTTCGAGGCTGAAGCGGCTGCTGGGGCCGGAGATGGCGATACCGCCGGGCACGCGGCCGCCCTTCTCGAACACCGGAACGGCGAGGCAGCGCATGTCGGCCGCGAATTCCAGATCGTCATAGGCATAGCCCTGCGCGCGCACGAGCGAGAGCTCGCGGCGAAACTGCTCGGGATCGGTGATCGTCTTCGGCGCGAGCTTCGGCAGGCCCCGGGCGAGAATGGTGTCGACGAAGCGAGGGTCCTCATAGGCGAGCAGGACCTTGCCGATCGAGGTGCTGGTGAGCGGCGAGCGATCGCCGATCTGGAAGTCGACGCTGACGCGCTGGACGCCCTTGGAGCGGAACACCAGCACCGCGCAATCCTGGTCGAGCGCCGAATAATGCACGGTCTCGCCGGTCTCTTCCGAGATCCGTCGCAGGCTGCGGACGATCTGGATCGAGCGTTCGTCGTCGCTGACCAGATGGCGCGCGAGCGACAGCACCTTGAGGCTGAGCCGATAGAGCTTCGCGCTCTCGTCGCGCACGACATAACCGGACTGCACCAGCGTCGCCAGCATCCGGTACGCGGTGGTGCGATCGGATCCGAGGCCGGCGGCCACGTCCTGCACGGAAACCGACCGCTGCTGCTCGCCCAGAAACTCCAGCACCGACAACGCCTTCAGGGCGGTGCTGCTCACATTCGAGTCGACTTCGCGCAAGGTGTGGGATCCCCAATTCTGTTCAATATTCGTATATGCAATTTATTTATTGACCTCAAGTCCAATTTTCGTTGATGCAGTACGATAATTGAAATAGGTTTGATTCACGTTGAGGTCGGGGAGGGTCCGAAATGCAAATGCTGATTGATGGCGGCTGGACGGCAGCGGGGGATCAGGCCCTCGATCCCGTGCTGAATCCGGCGACCAACGCGGAGATCGCCCGCGTGCCGCGCGCCGGCGCCGACGATGTCCGACGTGCCGTCGCGGCCGCTCAATCCGGCAAGCAGCGCATGGCCGAGCTGCCGGCCTATCGTCGCTATGAAATTCTGGAAGCCGTTGCCCGTCGCATCGAGGCGAACCAGGCCGAGCTCGGGCGCCTGCTCTGTCAGGAGAACGGCAAGCGGCTGGCCGAGACGACGAGCGAAGTCGGTGCGGCGGCGCGCATCTTCCGCGGCTATGCGGAGGAGGCGAAGCGTCTGTTCGGCAAGAGCGTTCCGCTCGATTCCGTTCCCGGCCTCGAGGCGTCGCTCGCCATCACCATGCGCCGGCCGCTCGGCGTCGTCGCGGCCATCGTTCCTTTCAACTATCCGGTCGAGCTCTGGAGTCACAAGGTCGCGGGCGGCCTCGCCGCCGGCAACGCGGTCATTACCAAGACGCCGGAGGATTGCCCGCTCGCCGTGCTGGAGGTCAGCCGCTATCTCGAGGAGGCCGGCCTGCCGCGCGCCGCGCATCAGGTGCTGACCGGCGGGCGCGAGACCGGCGAGGCGCTGGTCAAGGCCGAGGGCGTCGACATGATCGCCATGACCGGCAGCACGGCCGCCGGCCGACGCATTCTAGAAGTCGCCGCGGCGACGCTCAAGAAGGTGCATCTCGAACTCGGCGGCAACGACGCGACGATCGTCTGCGAGGACGCCGACATAGACGCGGTGGCGGATGCGCTGGTCGCCGGCCGCTTCACCAGCGGCAATGGCCAGATCTGCTGCGCGGTGAAGCGCGTGCTGGTGCAGCGCCCGGTCTTCGACCGGCTGCTCGAAGCTCTGACGGAGCGGACGCGCAATCTGAAGGTCGGCGATCCCCTGGATCCCGCCACGAATGTCGGACCGCTGATCAACACACGGGCGGCCGAGCGGGTCGAGGCGCAGGTGCGCCAGGCGGTCGCCGATGGCGCCACCATCGTGATCGGTGGCACCCGCGACGGCAATTTCTACGCCCCGACCATTTTGACCGGCGTTGTGCCGGGAACGCCGGCCTTCGACGACGAAACCTTCGGCCCGGTGCTTCCGCTGATCCCGTTCGACAATTTCGAGGAAGCGCTGGAGCTCGCCAATGACAGCCCGTTTGGCCTGCAGGCGGCGCTGTTCACGGGCGATCTGCGCCGCGTCATGCGCGCCTATGAGGTGCTCGATGTCGGCACGGTCGTCGTCAACCACACCACCGCCATCCGCGTCGAGAACTTGCCGTTCGGCGGCAACAAGGCGAGCGGCAACGGCCGCGAGGGCATCCACGAGACGCTGCTGCATATGAGCAAGGAAAAGACGCTGCTCCTGGCCGACGTGTTTGGAACCTGATCATGCCTCATCTCGCGGTACGTCAGATCGCCAAGAGCTATGACAGCAATCCCGCCATCCGGGATATCTCCTTTGCGATCGACGGCGGCCAGGTTCTGGCGCTCTGTGGCGAGAACGGCGCCGGCAAGTCCACGCTGATGAAAGTCCTCTCCGGCGCGGTCGTGCCGGATAGCGGCGACATCCTGCTCGACGGCGCGCCTGTCCGCATTCACTCGCCGGCTGACGCCATGGCGCTCGGCATCTGCACGGTCTACCAGGAGCTCAGCCTGCTGCCGCATCTGAGCGTCGCGGAAAACATGCTGATGGGCCGGATGCCGGCGCGGCGCCTGTCCTTCGTGGTCGACTGGAACGAGGCGCATCGTCTGGCGCGCATCGTCCTGACCGATCTCGGCTTCCCCGAGATCGATCCGGAATGGTTGGTGTCGGAGCTGAGCGTCGCGCAGCAGCAGATCGTCGAGATCGCCAAGGCGCTGGTGTCGGCGCCGCGGATCCTGATCCTCGACGAACCCACCGCCGTCCTCTCGGCGCTGGAGACGGACCTGCTCTTCGCCAAGATCCGCAAGCTGGCGGAGGCGGGAACCACGGTTCTCTACATCTCGCACCGGCTGGAGGAGATCTTCGAGATCGCCGACGCCGTCGTCGTGCTCAAGGACGGCGCCAGCGTGCTTTCCGGCTCGATCGATGATTTCGACCAGGATCGCCTGATCGAGGCGATGGTCGGGCGCTCGCTCGGGGACATCTTCCCGAAGCGGCCGGTCGGTCCTGCTTCCGGCAACATCGTGCTGGAGGTCGAGCGGCTCGGGCGGGCAGGGGTGTTCGCCGATATCGACCTGAAGGTGCATGGCGGCGAGATCCTCGGCATGTTCGGCCTGGTCGGTAGCGGCCGCACCGAGGTCGCCAAGGCGATTTTCGGTGCGCATCCGGCCGATACCGGCTCGATCCGCCTTGCCGGCGCCTCCGGCGATATCGCGACGCCGGGCGACGCGGTGCGGCAGGGGATCGCCATGATCACCGAGGACCGCAAGGGCGACGGCCTCGCCCTCGATGCCAGCGTGCTCGACAATGCGGGCCTTGCCAGTTTCGGCCGGACGTCGCGCTACGGCGTCATCGACGGGGCCGAACGGCAAAAGCTGGTCGACGCCAAGGTGCGCGAGCTCTCGATCCGACCCGCTGGCACGGCGCGGCCGGTGCGCCAGCTTTCCGGCGGCAACCAGCAGAAGGTCGTGCTGGCGAAATGGCTGCTGGTCGAGAACGTCAAGCTCTTCATCTTCGACGAGCCGACGCGTGGCGTCGACGTCGCCACCAAGGTCGAGATCTACCAGATGATCGCCGACCTCGCGGCGGAAGGCGCCGCCGTGCTCCTTATCTCTTCTGAAATGCCGGAAGTTCTCGGGCTGTCCGACCGGCTCGTCGTGATGCGCGACGGTCGCATCGTCGCCGAGCTCGAGCGCGAGCAGTTCAGCATGGACACGCTGTTCATCCATGCCGCCGGCCTTACCCAACAATCGCATAATCCGGAGCGTCGACGTTGACCGAAGCCCTGTCCACCCGAGTGCCGCGCAAGAGTCTCTTGCGGCACGTCAACCGCGCCAATCTGATCTTCACCGTGGCGATCCTGGCGCTGGTGGTGTTCGCGTCGCTGACGTCGGATGCGTTCCTGACCCAGCGCAACATCGTCAACATCTCGCGCCAGATCGTCACCAACGGCTTCCTGAGCCTCGGCATGCTGCTGGTGATCCGGACGGGCGGCATCGACCTTTCCGTCGGCTCCGTCCTTGCCTTCGCCGGCCTGCTCGCGACCGGCCTGCAGGGGCAGATGCACTTCACCGCCGCGATCGCCGTGGCGCTTTCGATGGGCGCGCTGGTCGGCGTGGTCAACGGCTGGCTGATCGGCCGCTTCAACCTGCAGCCCTTCATCGTCACGCTGGCGATGATGGGAAGCCTTCGCGGGCTTCTCTATGTCTATGCCGACACGCCGCGCTATCCGGCCGACGAGCTGTTCCGCGCGCTGCTCGGCGGCGCCTTCATCGGCCCGGTGCCCGTCAATTTCATCCTGTTCGCCATCGCCGTGCCGATCGTCTGGTTCTACACCGACCATACGGTTTCCGGCCGCGCCGCCTATGCGCTCGGCGTCAACAAGGAGGCCGTTCGCCTCGCCGGCGTCAACGTCCGCAAGCACCTCATTCTTGCCTATGGCATCTGCGGCCTGCTCGCGGCTATCGCCGGCGTGCTGCTGGCGAGCCGTCTCGGCATCGCCCAGCCGAGCGTCGGCGTCGGCTACGAGCTCGATGCCATCGCAGCCGTCGTCATCGGCGGCGGCCTGCTCGGCGGTGGCGGCGGCACGGTGGTCGGCGTGCTTGGCGGTGTGCTCGCGCTCGCCATGGTCGACAACGTGCTCAACCTGTTCAACGTCGACTCCTACTACCAGCAGTTGCTGAAGGGGCTGATCATCCTCGTGGCGGTTCTCGCCCGCAGGAAGCCGGCCTGATCGTTCCAGGAAGCCGCCCGCAGGCGGCACAATGAAGGGGAGGAATATCCATGACCATCAAGAAGAAGCTGGGAACGCTTGGCATCGCCGTGCTGACCACCGCCGCGCTCTGGACCGGGGCCGCGCAGGCCCAGTCCAAGGACGAGATCAAGATCGGCGTCGTCAACCTGTCGCTCTGCTGCGCCTATTTCGTCGGCATGGACGCCGCCGTGAAGGACGAGGCGAAGCCCTATGGCAACGTCAAGATCCTGTCGACGGACGCCGATGGCGACGTCGCCAAGCTGACCGCCGACGTCGAGGATCTCCTGAACCAGGGCGTCAAGGGCCTGATCGTCTCCGGCGCCTTCATCGAGGCGGCGCCGGCGGCGCTCGAGGCGATCGAGCAGGCCGGCGTTCCCGTCGTCATGGTCGATCGCCGGCTTAAGGGCGGCGACTATACGAGCTGGGTCGGCCCCGATAACCGCGCCATCGGCGAGGGCATCGGCGACTACATCGTCAAGCGGCTCAACGGCCAGGGCAAGGTCGTGATCATCCGCGGCGGTCCCGCCGACAATACGATCGGCTCCGACCGGAGCGACGGCGTCACTGCCAAGCTGAAGGAGGCCAACGTCACGGCGGTCGTCTCGCCGGGCTGGGGCGGTTGGAGCGCCGATGGCGGCTTCAGCCAGATGGAGAACATGCTGGCGAAGGAGAAGGACATCAACGCCGTCTTCTGCGAGAACGACTCGATGTGCCTCGGCGCCCAGAAGGCGATCCATGACGCCGGCCGCAGCGGCGACATCTTCATCGCCGCCGTCGACGGCGAGGCGGGCGCGCTGGTCGAGATCGCCCGCGAGGGCTCCAACTTCGGCGCCACCGGCCTCAACAGCGCCGACCAGATCGGCCGCGCCGGCTTCAACCGCCTGATGGCGATCCTGGCCGGCGCCCAGGCGCCGAAGGATACGGCGCTGCCGTCGCCGATCATCACCAAGGACAATGCCATCAAGTTCATCCGCGAAGGCAGCACGTTCTAAGTGAGAAACGGATCGGGCGGCCTCGCGCCGCCCGATCTCTTCATCGGCTCTCAGAGTGCTCTCTTGCGACACCCTTGTGGCGTCGTCTTGATTCCGGGCGAGCGGCCCGAGCCGGGCTCAGCCCTCTTCCGGGCGGATGCGGTAGGCGCAGCGGCGCGCGCCGTAGACGATGTGCTCCGTCCGCTCGACCGAGCAATCTGGCCCCAGCATCTCGCGGAAGATCGCCAGCTCGGACCGGCAGAAGCCCTGGCAGGCCGTCGCGGCGGCGCAGATCGGGCAGTGGTTCTCGATGAACAGCCAGCCGTCGCCGTCGTCGGACGTGCGATGCTCCGCCATGTAGCCCTCGCGGCTGCGGATGGCGGCGAGCGAGGCGAGGCGGGCCTCCGTCCCCTTCGTTCCCTTCAGCGCCTGGCGATAGGAGGCGCGCATCTCGTCCTCGCGCGCGCCGATCACCCGGTCGAGCGCCTCGTCGCCGAGGAGCGCGCGGACGTTGCGCAGGAGGCTGACGGTCAGCTCGGCATGGGTATCGGGAAAGCGGGCATTGCCGCGCGCGGTGAGGCGCCAGAGCTGCGAGGGGCGGCCGACACCGCGCGCCACGGTTTCGCTCTCGACCAGCCCCTCCGCCGCGAGCCGGGTCAGCTGCTGCCGGGCGTTCTCGCCGGTGGTGCCGAGCGCCTGTCCGAGATCGGCGGCCGTCTGCTGGCCGCGCGTCTTCAGCAGGAAGAGCAGGCGGTCCGATCCCGTCTTTCCCTGCGCGTCCGCATTATCCAAGCCAGGCGTTGACATATTCCGCGCAACCTATATTCAAAGCATAAGCTTGTTTTATAAGGTATCCCGCCCGTCCGCGCAAGGATGGCGCGCCGCAGGCGGGTTCTATCCGCGACAGCCACAGGAGCGAATTCATGGCCAGCCTGCGCGATACTCTGGAAGCCCGCCTCAAAGTCGGGCAGGACAACGCGCTGCTGCGCTTCTCGCTCGGCAGCTTCTGCCTGAAGGAGGGCGACGCCGCCGCAGCGGCCGGGCATTTCCGCCGCGCGGTCGAGATCGACGGCGACTATTCGGCCGCCTGGGCGCAGCTCGGCAAGGCGCTCGGCCTTGCCGGCGACACCGTGGCGGCCGCCGACGCCTATGCGAAGGGCATCGTGGCGGCGGAGCGGCGCGGCGACCTGCAGGCCGCGAAGCAGATGCGCGTCTTCCTGCGCCGGCTGGATCCCGGCCGTTCGTAGAGCGTCATCGAGCGAGGCGGAACCCTTCGCGTCGGGAAAACGCGACCCAGCGATAGCGGAAGCGGGCAGGGGCGGCGTCAGGCCGCCGCCGTGCGGTGACCCCAGGCCGCCGCCGTGCCGTAACGGCTCAGACCGCCGCCGTGCCGCGATCGTGCTGCGCCGCGTCCGGCTGGTCGTCGGCGGCATGTGGCTTCAGTGACTGGTAGTGCCGCCGGTTCCACAGCAGCGGGCGCGCATGGCCCAGCGCGTCGGTCGCCGTGATCACGCCGACGAAGAGCTCGTGATCGGCGACCGCGACCGAGCCGCCCAGCTCGCAATCGAGCGTTGCCGAGGCGCCGAGCAGGCGCGGCCGCCCCGAAGGCCAGCTCTCCCAGACGCCGAGCAGGAAGCGCGTCTCCGGCGGGACCCGACCGGCGAAGGCGTCGCCGATCCCTTCCTGCTCTTCCGACAGCATGGCGACGGAGAAGCCGCCCTCCTCGACGATCGCCCTGGCGAGATCGCTGCCGCTCCGGATGGAGACGACCACCGAGGGGGGATTGGCCGACAGCGAGAACACCGCCGTCGCCGTGCGTCCGAGACGGCGCGCGCCCTGTCCTGCGCTGACGACGCAGACCGTGGAGGCGAGATGCGACATCGCTTCCGCGAATGTCTGCTTCGTCACCGCGCCGGCCGCGTGCAGGAGATCGAGGCGCAGCGCGCCGTTCATGCTCATTTTTCGACGAATGCCTTTTCAATGACGAACTGGCCGGCCTTGTTCTGGCTGCCTTCGGCAAAGCCGCGCTCGACGAGGATGTCGCGGCAATCCTTCAGCATGGCCGGGCTGCCGCACAGCATCACGCGGTCGATTTCGGCGTCCAGCGGCGGCATGCCGAGGTCGTTGAACATCTGGCCGGACACGATGAGATCGGTCACGCGGCCGCGGTTGACATAGGGCTCGCGCGTCACGGTCGGGTAATAGACCAGCTTCTCGGTGACCTGCTCGCCGAGGAACTCGTCGGCCGGCAGCTGGTCGCGGATGAAATCGCCATAGGCGAGCTCGGCCGTCTGCCGGACGCCGTGGACGAGGATCACCTTCTCGTAGCGCTCATAGGTTTCCGGGTCGCGGATGATCGAGAGGAACGGCGCCAGGCCGGTTCCGGTCGACAGCAGCCAGAGTCGCTTGCCGGGCTCGAGATTGTCATAGAGCAGGGTGCCGACCGGCTTCTTGCCGACGAGGACGCGATCGCCCTTGTTGACGTGCTGCAGCTTCGAGGTCAGCGGGCCGTGCGGCACCTTGATCGAGAAGAACTCGAGCTCGTCGTCATAGTGGCTGCTGACGATCGAATAGGCGCGGGTCAGCGGGCGGCCCTCGACCTCGAGGCCCATCATCGTGAACTGGCCGCTCTGGAAGCGGAAGGCGGCGTTCCGCGTCGTGCGGAAGGAGAACAGGCTGTCGGTCCAGTGGTGGATGTCGACAACGGTTTCTTCGTAGAAGTTGCTCATGCTCTAAGGGGCTCGCTGCGTCGTTCGGTTGGCCTGAATTGCCGGTGGTGTGACGGCTTACCCCGTAGAGCGCCGGCCGGCGAGTCTTGTGACATGGATTCCTTTTCCTCCGGACCGAAGGATCGGCTTCCTCGCCTTGCGGCCTGCTTTCCGAACGAGGCGACGGCTCCAGGGGCGGGAGCCGCCGCGCTGCCGAGGTCAGGCCTGGTTCAGGCGCGCTTCGGCGAACTCGTAATTGGCCAGCTTGTCGAGGAAATTGCCGACATAGTCCGGACGGCGATTGCGGAAATCGACGTAATAGCTGTGCTCCCAGACATCAAGCCCGAGAAGGGCGTGGCCCTGGCCGGCGGCGAACGGATTGTCGGCATTCGCCGTCTTCGTCACCTTGAGCTTGCCGTCCTGGCCCAGCACCAGCCAGGCCCAGCCGGAACCGAACTGCGTCGTCGCCGCCGTCTTGAAGGCGTCCTTGAAGGCGTCGACGCTGCCGAAATCCTCGATGAGCTTCTTTTCCAGCGCGCCCGGCAGCTTGCCGCCCTTCGGCGCCAGCGACTGCCAGAACAGAATGTGATTCCAGTGCTGGCCGGCATTGTTGAAGACGGGCGCGAGATCCGCCTTGCCGTTGGCGAAGCGGATGATCTCCTCGAGCGACTTGCCCTTCAGCGCGTCGTTCTTCTCGACGAAGCCGTTCAGCGCCGTGACATAGGCCTGATGGTGCTTGCCGTGATGCAGCTCCAGCGTCTCGGTGCTCATGCCGGCCTCGGCCAGCGCGTCGGTCGAATAGGGAAGGGCGGGAAGTTCGAATACCATGGTGATGTCCTCATCGGTTCGCCCGAACGGTCGGGCGCGGCTTCCGGCAGCGGCCGACATGACGCCGTGTCCGGCGCGGTCGGCCTATTTGCCAAGCTGATGCTTTGATAAATTCTTTCCCGGATATGTCAAGTCATGACTTGGAATAATCGGCGGATCGTCGCTAAGAATGGTAACGCCTTGTTAACCCACCGCCCGGTCCGATAGACCTCATGCATGATTGAGGTTGAGATGAGCGAGAACACCAGCAAGTCGACGCTGACGGTGGGCGAGGTCGCGAAGCGGAGCGGCATCGCCGTCTCCGCCGTGCATTACTACGAGAGCAAGGGGCTGATCGAAGGCTGGCGCACCGCCGGCAACCAGCGCCGCTATCACCGCGCCGTGCTCCGCCGGATCGCCATCAT
Organism: Kaistia sp. SLG-1; assembly: GCF_059699055.1. NCBI lineage: Bacteria > Pseudomonadati > Pseudomonadota > Alphaproteobacteria > Hyphomicrobiales > Kaistiaceae > Kaistia > Kaistia sp. SLG-1. The sequence goes on along the minus strand of NZ_AP048544.1, from coordinate 3,246,045 downwards.
CAAGATCGCTCAGCGCGCCGGCATCCCGCTCGCCGTCATCCAGGATGCGCTGGAGGGGCTCCCGCATGACCGTGTCCCCAATGCGCGGGACTGGCGGCTTTTCACCGATGGCTGGAAGGACATGCTGGAGGAGCGAATCGTGGCGCTGACGCAGCTTCGCGACCAGCTGACGAGTTGCATCGGCTGCGGCTGCCTGTCGCTCACCGAGTGCCCGCTGCGCAATCCGGACGATGAACTCGGCCGGGTCGGGGCCGGCCCGCGACGCCTCGGATCCCGCCCTTGAGGGCGAGGCTGGCCTGACGCGTGCGGCCGCCGAAGTGTCGATTTCGTTGAAAAGTCAAAGCTTTGCCGGGCGACCTTCCTGGCCGGCGGATGGATCTTCTCGTCTTTGGCTCCAAAATGACGAACAGGCTTGACCTCAACCATGCTTGAGGTCCTATAAGCCCTGTCGGCTAGCGACGAGAGATCGCGAAGGAGGCCGACATGCATAACGACCTAACTGATTTCGTTCCGGAGGCTGGCGTCATCGCGCCGCCTTCCATGGGCGATACCCCTGCCGGATGGGGTGAGCTGCTCTCTGGCAGAAACGGCATCTACGCTCTGGCGCTCGCGGGCGGCGTGACGCTGCACGCCGTGAACATCTACATCGCCACCACCGCCATGCCGTCCGTGATCGCGGATATCGGCGGGCTCGATTTCTATGCCTGGGCGACCACGCTGTTCGTCGTCGCGTCGATCCTCGGCTCGGCGCTGACAGCGAAACTGTTGCGCAGCCGGGGGCCGCGCGGCGCCTATCTGATCGCGACGCTGCTGTTCGGCGCCGGCACGCTGATCTGCTCGCTGGCGATGAACATGCCGGTCATGCTGATCGGGCGCAGCGTCCAGGGGCTCGGCGGCGGCTTCCTGTTCGCGCTCGCCTATGCGCTGACCCGCGTCGTCCTGCCGGAGCGGCTCTGGGGCCGGGCGATCGGCCTGGTGGCGGCGATGTTCGGCGTGGCGACCCTGATCGGGCCGGCCGTCGGCGGCGTGTTCGCCGAATATGGCGCCTGGCGCGCCGCGTTCTCGTCGCTGCTGCCCTTCGCGGCGCTGTTCGCGATCCTCGCCTATGTCACGCTGCCCAAGAGCAGCTGGGACCGCAACGAGCGCGTCTCCGTGCCCTTGCCGCAGCTGGCGCTCCTGACCGGCGCGGTGCTGGCGGTTTCGGCGGGAAGCCTGTCGTCGGAGCTTGCCTGGAACATCGCCGGCCTCGTCGGCGGCCTCGCGATGATCGGGCTGATCGCCGTCGCGGACGGCCGTTCGAAAGCGCGCCTGCTGCCGCGCAATTCCTTCCATATCGGCACGCCGCTCGGGGCGCTCTATCTCGCGGTCACGCTGCTGATGGTGGCTCTGCAGCCGGAGGTCTTTGTTCCCTACCTGCTGCAGAACCTGCACGGACAATCGCCGCTCTGGGCCGGCTATCTCGCTGCGCTGATGTCGCTCGGCTGGAGCGTCGCATCGATCCTGAGCTCGCGCTGGCAGAAGCGCAGCGGCCACCGGCTGATCGTGATCGGCCCGGTTCTCGTCCTGATCGGCCTGGTTCTGTTCGCCCTGTTCATGCCGGTCGCCGGTGGCGGCGACTGGATGGTGCTCGGCCCGATCTGCCTCGGCCTGGTGTTCATCGGCTTCGGCATCGGTCTCGCCTGGCCCAATCTCGTCACGCGCATCTTCCTGAGCGCGCCGGCGGAGGAGCAGGACCTGGCCTCGGGCGGCGTGACGACGGTGCAGCTCTTCGCCATGGCGTTCGGCACCGCCTGCGCCGGCATGGTCGCGAACATCGCCGGCATCGCCAATCCCGGCGGGGTCGAAGGCGCGACCAGCGCCGCGCTGTGGCTCGCGGGGATCTTCGCGATCGCGCCGCTCCTCTGCATCGCCGTCGCGCTCCGCGTCGTGCGGCTCACGGCCGGGAAGGGATGATCGTGCCGCGCATCCTCGCGTCGCCTCTCGTTTCCCGCGCCGACTTCGCGGTCCTGTCGCGCCGGTCGATGCGCCGGCGCTGAGCGCCGGGGAGCGGACGCTCCGTCCCCCCGGCGTCCGCTCCCCGAGTCGTCCGGCGCCTTTCCGTGCTTGTTCCCGAAGGAAAGCCGTCGCTATCATCCGGGTGCGCAACGAAGCGATTGCGCCAGTCGCGCTCGGGAGGGAAGAGGCCCGGGCGCGGCTTCAATCGGGACCGGGAGGAAGGGTCGAGATGCGTCTGCTCATTCTGGGCACGGGAGGCATGGCCAATCAGCATGCCAAGAATTTTTCCGCCATCGAGGGGGTGAGCGTCGTCGGCGGCGTCGATGTCGTGCCGGAGCGTCTCGCCGCCTTCTGCGCCGAGCACGGGATCGAACGGCAGTTCGCGACCCTTGAGGAAGCGCTGGCCTGGGGCGAGTTCGACGCGGTGGCGAATGTCACGCCGGACCGCATCCATCATCCGACGACGATGCAGGCGATCGCCGCCGGCAAGCATGTCTTCTGCGAGAAGCCGCTGGCGACCGACGCGGAGAAGGCTCTTGAGATGACGGAAGCGATCGAGGCTTCCGGCAAGGTCGGCATGGTGAACTTCACCTATCGCAACTCGCCGGCCATCCAGAAAGGGCGGGAGATCGTGCTATCGGGCGAGCTCGGCCCGGTGCGCCATGTCGAGGCGTCCTATCTGCAGAGCTGGCTCGTCGCCAAGGCCTGGGGCGACTGGCAGACCGAGAGCAAATGGCTCTGGCGGCTGTCGAAGAAGCACGGCTCGAACGGCACGCTCGGCGATATCGGCATCCACCTCGTCGATTTCGCCTCCTATGGCGCTGGCCTCGACATCGCGCATGTGTTCGGTCGTCTGAAGACCTTCGACAAGGCGCCGGGCAACCGCATCGGCGAATACGACCTCGACGCCAATGACAGCTTCACCCTGAATGTCGACTTCACCTCCGGCGCGGTCGGCGTCATCCACGCGACGCGCATGGCGGCCGGCCATCTCGACGAATTGCTGCTCCGGATTTTCTGTCAGAAGGGCGCGCTGGAGATAAACTACAACACCGGCGTCTCGACGCTGCGCGTCTGCCGGGGCGACGACCTCGACACGGCGACCTGGCGCGAGGTTCCGCTCGAGCCGGTCGAGACCAATTACCAGCGCTTCGTCGCGGCGGTCCGGGCCGGCAAGGCGCAGGAGCCGACCTTCCGCCGCGCCGCCGCCATCCAGAAAGTGCTCGACCTGGCGCAGCTCTCCGACCGTACCGGCAAGGACGAGGCGGTTTAGCGGATCCGGCGGCGGGGCGCGAACCGTGCCCCGCCGTTCCCTTCAGGCTCGAAAAACCCAGAGCCGGGCGGTGAGGTAGTTCCAGCAGAAGACGACGGGAACGCTCAGGATCTTGGCGAAGGGCGCCGGCATCAGGGTCGCGAGCGCGGCGACGAGGACCGTCGAGATCAGCAGCCCGGTCAGCGTCGAGGCGCCGAATTTCAGCGCCTGCATCGGGCTGTGCCCGACCTCGAAGGTCCAGCTTCGGTTTAGCGTGTAGCTGACGACGATGCCGCAGGAATAGGAGACGAGGTTGGCCGGCGCCGGCGGCGCGCCCGCTGCCGTCAGCCCCGTGAAGAGGGCGATGTCGAGCAGCGTCGTCACGACGCCGACCGCCGCGAAGCGCAGCAGCGTGTCGAGGTTTCCCGCGCGGGGCGGGGCGGAAGGCGAGAGCATCAGCCGGCCTCCAGGTCCGGAATGGTCAGCTTGCGCACGCGCCGCCCGGCGTCGCCGTTCAGCGTCGCCTCGACGATCGGCTTCGGCCGGTGCTTCGACTGCATGAAGATGCGGCCGATATACTCGCCGACGATACCGAGGAACACGGCGTTCAAGGTGATCGAGAGCAGCAGCAGCATGGTAGTGGTCGCGAAGCCGGCCGGCCAGTCCTGGCCGAACAGCAGCTTGCCGACAAGATAGCCGAAGAGCAGCAGCAGCGTCACCGTGCCGACGACGAGGCTCGCCATCGAGGCGAGGCGGAGCGGCGCCAGCGAATGGTTGAGGATGCCGTCGACGGCGAGCGCCAGCATGGCGCGGAACGGAAACTTGCTGCCGCCGGCGACCCGCGCCTGCCGGTCATATTCGAAGCCGACCTGCGAAAAGCCCATGGCGCTGATCAGGCCGCGCACATAGGGCGAGGTGTCGTCGACCTGCCGGAGCTCGGTCAGGATGCGGCGATCGACCAGCCGGAACTCGCCGGCATTGACCGGCAGCTCGTCCTCGCTGAGCGCGTGGATCGAGCGATAGAAACCGCGCCGGAGCAGCACCGTGAACCAGCCGTCCTGCAGCGATTTGCGGATGCCGTAGACGACTTGGTGCCCCTCCCGCCAGAGCGCGAGCATGGCGGGGATGTGATGCGGCGGGTCCTGCAGGTCGCAGTCGATCTGCACCGAGCAGTCGCCATTGGCGGCCTTGTAGGCCGTGAGCAGCGACAGCTGGTAGCCGACATTGCGGCTGAAGCGGATGACGCGGACGCGCGGGTCGTCTTGGGCGATCTCCTTCAGGATCTCGAAGGTGCGGTCGGTCGAGTGGTTGTCGGTGAAGACGATCTCGTGGTCGTAGCCGGGAAGCGTGAGAAAGGTGTCGGTGATCGCCTCATAGGCGCGGCGGACATTCGCTTCCTCGTTGAAGGCCGGCACCAGCACGGAGACCAGCGGCTTCGGATGGGCCATCACGACACCTCCCCGGCGCGGGCGCGCGCTTCCGGCAATGCGGCGCGATACCAGGCGACGGTGCGCGTCAGCCCTTCGGAAAACGGCGTCCTGGCGCGCCAGCCGAGCCATCGCGCTGCCAGCGCCGTCGTGCCGCGGAAATCGGGAGCGCCGGACGAGGCCCGCTCGTCGCCATAGGTGATCGATCCGGGATCGGCGCCGGTAAGCTCGATGACGCGTTCGGCCACCTCGCGCATGGAAGGGGCGACGCCGCTGGCGATATTGACGATCGCCGCTTCGGGGCGCGGGGCGCTGCCGAGCCGCAGCAGCGCGTCGACGACATCGTCGACATGCACGAGGTCGCGCCGGTCGGTCGGGTGCCGCACGAAGATCCGCTCGCCGGCGAGGCAGCGCTGGATCAGCAGCGGCAGCAGGTATTCGGTCGATTGCGCGGGGCCATAGGTGAGGGCGAGCCGGGCGGTGACGATGGGAAAGGGCAGGCGGCGGCCGAGCGCGGCGCAGAAATGCGTCGCCGCGACGAGGCCCGCCGCATAGGCCGTCAGCGGCGCCTCGCGGACGGCCTCGTCATAGGGCGAGGGCGCCGCGCCATATTCCGCGAGCGAGCCAGTGCGGACCAGCTTCTTCGCCGGGCGCGGAACGCTAGCCGCGGCGGCGATCAGGCCGATCAGCCCCAGGAGATCCTCGCGCACGACATCGCGCGCGTCGTCGAGATCCGGATCCTCGGGACGGCGGGGCCGCGCCGCGAGGTGGAAGATCAGCTCCGGCTGCGCGTCCGCCATGAAGCGGCGCAGCGCATCCTCGTCCAGCAGGTCGAAGTCCTGGCGGATCAGGCGGCCCGAGGCGTGGCGCAGGCGATGGTCGTCGGAGCCGGGCCGGACGGGCACATGCACGACATGGCCGGCGGCGAGGCAGGCGTCGACCAGATGCGAGCCGATGAAGCCTGCGCCGCCGGTGATAAGGATCCGCGACATCGTCGCCGCCTCCGCGCCCTTCACGGGCCCCCTGCGATCGCTGCCGGGGAGCGATCCATCCGGGCGGCCGGCCGGCCGGTGATTTCCCTCGCGAAATCCCGGAACGTCTCGTGGATATGGGCGAGCTGCGCTTCCGTCAGGCCATGGTGGCAGGCGAGCAGGATGCCGCCGCGCATGACGTCGTCGGCGACCGGATAACCGCCCGGCGCCGCCTTGTGCTGGACGCCGGCCATCGCCGGCTGGCGCAGGATGTTGCCGGTGAAGACCGGCCGGGTCTGGATGTCGCGCCGCTCCAGGAAGATCTGCATGTCGCGCCGCGTGAACGGGGCGTCCGGCCGGACGGTGAGGGGGAAGGCGAGCCACCCGGTCCGCGCGCCGGCGATCTGCCTCGGCAGCAGGAACCATTCCTCGTAATCGGCGAAGAAGGCGCGCTGCGCGGCGAAGTTCCGTTCCCGTGCCGCGATGTTCTGCTCCAGCCGGTCGAGCTGCACCAGCCCGAAGGCGGCGCCGATTTCCGACGGCTCGACGTTGAAGCCGAGCTCCTCGAAGACGAACTTGGCGTCATAGGCGAAGCCGTCGAGCTCGACGTTGAAGCGGTTCTCGATCGTCTCGGAATCGACGAAGAGCGACGAGGTGCGGCCCCAGGAGCGCAGCAGCTTGGCGCGCCGCGCCAGCTCGTCGTCGCGGATGCAGACCATGCCGCCATTGCCGGCGGCGGTGATCACATGCGAGCCGTAGAAGCTGGTGGTGCTGATGTCGGAGCGGGTGCCGGTGCTCGTCCCGTCGAGCGTGGCGCCGAGCGTGTCGGCGCTGTCCTCGACGACGATCAGGCCATGCCGGTCGGCGATGGCGCGGATCTTGTCCCAGTCCGGCAGATTGCCGATCAGCGACGGGATCATCACGGCGCGCGTATTCGGCGAGATCATCCGCTCGATCGCGGCGACGTCGATGTTGTAGGTGGCCTCCGCCGCGTCGACGAAGGCGGGGACGAGGCCGGCGCGCACGATCGGCGCGACTGTTGTCGCGAAGGTCAGCGCCGGCGTGATCACTTCGGAGCCCTTGGGCAGATCGAGGATCTCGATCGCCAGATAGTTTGCCGACGAACCCGAATTGACCATGACGCCATGCGGCTTGGCGAACAGGGCGGCGACGCGCTGCTCCATCGCCCGGACGGAGGGGCCCATCTGCGTCGACGAGCGCATGACCTTGACGACCGCCGCGATCTCTTCCTCGCCATAGACGGATTGACCGTAGTTCACGCGCATTTGGCTCACCTCGTTTGCGTCCGGCGAGGCCGGAGATCAGTCGCCACGCCCCCAGGCGGCGGCGTATTCGTCGATCTGATGCTGCGAGAAGGCGAGGATCCCGGCCGGATCCTGCCGGTAGCTCTGGTACCAGGCGACCGTCATCGCGACCGTCTCCTCCAGCCGGAGCAGGGGGCTCCAGCCGAGATCGACGCTGGACTTGGTGCTGTCGAGGCGGAGCACGGCGGATTCGGGCGCTTCATTATCGCGTCGCTCGACGACGTAGCGCGGCCGTTTTCCTTGCCATTTGGCAATCACCATGTCGGCCAGCGTTCCGACCTCGACGGTTGAGCGGGTGTCGGGACCGAAATTCCAGCCGCCGGCATAGCGCGCGCCCGTTTCCAGCAGGCGCGCCGCCAGCAGCAGATAGCCGCGTACCGGCTCGAGGACGAGCTGCCAGGGCCTGACGCTCTTCGGATTGCGGAGGCGGACCGGCATGCCGGTCTCGACGGAGCGGACGAGATCCGGGATCAGGCGATCGGCGCCCCAGTCGCCGCCGCCGATGACGTTGCCGGCGCGCACCGTGCTCAGCTGCGGTCCGTTCGGATCGTTGAAATAGGAGGCGCGGAAGGCCGCCGCCACGAGCTCGGCGCAGCCCTTGGACGAGCTGTAGGGGTCGCGGCCGCCCATCGGGTCGTTCTCGCGATAGCCCCAGACCCATTCGCGGTTGTCGTAGCATTTGTCGCTGGTGACGACGACGACGCCGCGCAGCGACGGCATGTGGCGGGCGGCGTCGAGGACGATGGCCGTGCCGACGACATTGGTCAGGTAGGTGTCGACAGGCGCCTCGAACGAGGTGCGCACGAAGGCCTGCGCCGCCATGTGGATGACGAGGTCGAAATCCTCGCCCTCGATGCTGCGGCCGAAGGCGGTCTCGGAGCGGATGTCGCCGACGCGGCCGTCGACGAGTGACTGGAGCCCTACCGCCTTGCAGAACGAGGGCGCGGTCGGGGGCAGCGCGACGCCGACGACGGTGGCGCCCAGCCGGCGCAGCCAGAGCGACAGCCAGCCGCCCTTGAAGCCCGTATGGCCGGTGACAAGGATGCGCCGGCCGCGCAGGACCTCCGCGAGGTAACGTTCGTCGAGGCGTTGGTCGGCCATGGCCTAGATCCTTGCCTCGGGCTGCGTCGTGCCGACGACCGGCGGGACGGGCTTGGCGAATTGCAGCCAGGGCGGATCCTCGCTTTCGCAGAGTCCCTCGAGATAGTCGCGATCGCGAACCGTATCCATCGGGTGCCAGAAGCCGTGATGCTTGTAGGCGAACAGCTCGCCATCCTTGGCGAGCCGGGTCAGCGGCGACATCTCCAGCGGCTCGGAGAGCGCGGGAATATAGTCGAGCACGCCGGGCTCGAAGACGAAGAAGCCGCCATTGATCCAGGTTTCGTGCTTGCGCACCTTCTCGGTGAATTCGACGACCCGATCGCCCTCGATCTCCAGATTGCCGAAGCGCGCCGGCGGCTGCACGGCGGTGACGGTGGCAAGCCGCCCATGCGAGCGATGGAAGGCGAGCAGCGCGTCGAGGTCGATGTTTCCCACACCGTCCGAATAGGTCACCATGAAGGTGTCGCGGTCGAGCCAGTCGCGAAGCCGCAGCAGGCGACCGCCGGTCATGGTGGAGAGGCCGGTATCGACGACGGAGACGTTCCAGTCGAGCGGCCGGGTCGGCCGCAGGACCATCGATCCGCTGCCGAGGGCGACCGTGAAGTCCGCCGTCGACAGGTGGAAATTGTGGAAGAAGTTCTTGATCAGCATGCATTTGTAGCCACCGGCCACGACGAAGTCGCGATAGCCCCAGTGGCTGTAGATATCCATGACATGCAGGATGATCGGCCTTCCGCCGACTTCCACCATCGGCTTCGGGATGCGGTTGGTCTCCTCGGCGAGACGGGACCCGAGACCTCCGGCCAGTAGAACGACTTTCATGATCGGCCTCCGCGTGCCTGCCATGGGTTGGCGCAGGTGATACCCCCAAAGTGATGGCGGACTTCGGGATGGCGGGGACAGACCCGGAATACCGGGGAGCGCGCCCGCCGGACGCGCTCCGCGAGATGCCTCGATCGGCAGTGTTCAGGATCGGAATCGATAACAGTGTCGCGAGGACAGCATGTCGAATATGCAAGCAGTCGACATATTTGATAATTTAAAAGAAAGTATCCGGGCTGCTTGCCTGATATCGTCCTGGCTCATCGAATTTAAGAAACATCGATAAGTATTATATTGGCAAGGATGCTATCTTAGCTTGGGTAAGCCCGCAAGGCGTGGGAATGTCAGGATAATCCCTTGGTCGTCTGTCGGGTTTCTGACTGTATGGTTTGCGGACAACAATCCGGATACTCAGTATTCCGGAAATTCTTGAAGGCGTGACGGCCGGCTCGCCGGCAACGCCTGGATCGAGCGCCCGGACGATGCCGGGCACAGCGCTTGTCCGGGCTTCCCGCACGATCCATTCGGAGCTTCGCAATGGCCTATCTTGAGAAAGCCCCTGCCTTCGGAATGGCCCATCCAGCGGCAAGGTCGAGATCGGCGCTCGTCGGCGCCGGCGTCGCGATCCTCTCTCTTCTGATCTTCGCCATGGTGGCGCTGCGCGTCCTGAATTTCGAGATGCGCAAGGACGAGCAGCTCTACGTGCCGCCGATCCGCCTGCTCGAGACGGAGCAGATCTACCGCGACTTCTTCTACAACCACACGCCGGGCTCGGCCTGGCTGTTCTACGGCATCGGCCGGCTGACGGGATCGGATCATCTGCTGCTGACCGGGCGGCTCGGCGTCCTGCTCGGCTGGGTGGTTCTGATCTCGGCGATCGCCGCCTTCAGCTATGTGCTGACGCGCTCGCGCCTGGTGAGCTGGTGCATCGTGCTGCTCAGCCTGATGAACGAGAACTTCCTGCTGCAGCCGGGCATGACCGCGACCAACAATCTGCTGCCGTTGCCGCTGTCCTTCATCGGCGTCGCGCTGTTCGTCCTCGGCGTCCGGGACGAGCGGCCGCAGCCTCTCTACTATGCCGCGTCGGGCTTCTTCCTGGCGCTCGCCGTCTGCTTCAAGGTCAGCGCCGTCGCCTTCGTGTTTCCGATCGCCATCGCCGCCTTCCTGCTGCCGCGCGCCCTTGGCGTCCGCGAGCGGGCGGCCTGGGTGGTGGCGCCGCTGGCCATCGGCGGTGTCGTCGGCGGGCTGCCGATCCTCTACTACCTCGCCACCGACGGGTCGCGCTTCCTCGCCCATGTGCTCGGCTATCACACCGGTCCGCATGTGCAGTACATGCGCCTGTCGGGTTCGGCGGATGACGGGGCGGCGATGTCGCTGGTCGCCAAGCTGCTCCTGGCGCACGACATCTGGTTTTCGGCCGGGATCGCCGTGGCCCTCGTTGTGGTGCTGACCCTGCTGATCACGGCGTTTCGCCGTCGGGCGGAGGGCCGTCCGGCGCTGTGCGCCGTCTCAGCGCCGGCGCTGGTCGTGCTCGGCGCGCTGGTGTTCAGCGTCGCCTTCAGCTTCATCCCGACGCCGGGCTTTCCGCAATATTTCGCGCCGCCGCTGATCTGCCTTCCGCTGGCGCTCGCTCTTGCCTTCGGCGATCTCGGCGTCGACGAGCGGCGGCACGTCCTGCCGGTTCTCGTCGCGGCGACGGCGATCGTGCTCTTGATCGCGACGCCGCGCCTCGGCCAGTTTCTCGGCCGGGCGCCGCATCCCGGGCGCTGGACCGTGATGCAGGTGCATGATGACGGCGTCCGCATTGCCGAGCGGATGGCCGAGGCCGGGGCGCATGGCAAGGTGGCGACCCTTGCGCCGCTCTATCCGCTCGAAGGCGGGCTCGCGGTCTATCCGGAGCTGGCGACGGGGCCGTTCGCCTATCGGAGCGGCGACCTGACCAAGCCGGCGCTCGCCGCCCAGTACAGGATGACGTCGCCGACGCGGGTCGGTGCCCTTCTCGCCAGCGATCCGCCGGCAGCGCTGCTGCTCGGCTTCGATCCGGTGCTGGAGGCGCCGATGCGCGCCTTTGCCGAGGCCAATGGCTACGCGCCGGTCTCGAACCTCGGCGTCCGGGATCGCTACGGCACCGCAATGCTCTATCTCAGGCCGGCACAGCCGCCGGCGCCGTAACCGCGGCTGCGATCACCGCGTCCCAGAGCGCCAGCACCGAGGGCAGAGAATAGCGCGCGGCGGCCTCGGCCGCCCCCGTGGCCGCGAGCCGTTGCCGCAGATCGGAATCGGTGGCAAGGCGCGCCATCGCGTCGGCCAGCCTTCCGACATCGCCGGCCGGCACCAGGATCCCGGCATCGGGATTGTCGAGGATCTCGGATGGCCCCCACGGGCAGTCGAAGGCGATCGTCGCCAGGCCCGCCGACATCGCCTCGAGCAGGACGTTCGGAAATCCCTCGAAGCGCGAGCTCAGCACGAAGATATCGCCCTCGACAACCCAGTCGCCCGGCGAGCGGGTGACGCCCGGCAGGCGGACGCGATCCGCGATGCCGAGATCGCGCGCTTGTTTCTCCAGCGCGTCGCGCTCCGGGCCCTCGCCGAAGATCGTCAGCCGGGCGGCGGGTAGGCGCGCCGCGGCTTTAGCGAAGGCGTCGAGCAGGAGATCGAACCCCTTCTGCTTCTCCAGCCGGCCGACCGCGACGATCCGCGTGCCGTCGCCGGGGAGGGCGGCGCGCATCGGGGCGACCGGGTTGGGGATGACGATCGCCCGCGACTGCAGCGAGGAGGGTAGCGCGAGGCAGGCCTCTTTCGTCTGCATGACGAGGCGGGCGGCGCGCCGTGCGGCGATCGGCCCGGCCAGCCGCCAGAGCGGACTTTTCGCCTGCGACAGGAAATTGTTGCGCTCCGACAGGATGACCGGCACGTCGAGACCGAGCGTGGCGAGACCCGTCATCACATTGACCTTGGTCAGGAAGGAGACGACGAGATCGGGCGAGAGCTCGGCGAGGCGCCGGCGGAGCGCGAGAATCCGCCGGCCGGTACCGGCGACGCGGCCGGCGCCATTGCCGAGGCCTCCGAGCGCCGAGAGCTCGATCCCGGGCTCGTACGGGAAATAGGACGCGGGATCGCCGGCGTTGACGGCGAGCACATGGATCGTGTCGCCCTGCCTCTGGCGATGGTGGGCCAGGAGGTTGACGACCTTCTCCGCGCCGCCGGCCCCGAAGCCGGAGAGAACGAACGCAATTCGCACGCTGGCCTCCGCCGGATGACAGCCTCAGGTGACGTTCATCCAGCCATGCGTCACGGCGAAGTGGACGATCTGGGCGCGCGAATGCAGCTTCAGCTTCTCGGTCGCCCGCGCCTTGTAGGTCTCGATCGACTTGATGCTGATATTGGCGCGCGCGGCGATCTCCTTGTTCGAATAGCCGAGCGCCACCATGCGCAGCACGTCCTGCTCGCGCGCCGTCAGCCCGAGCGCCCCGACCGACTTGGTGATCGCGGCGTTCTGCTCGGCCGGCGCCGCGGTCATCTCGCTCGCCGTCGGCGGATCGAAGAACAGGCCGCCCAGCATGACCGAGCGGATCGCGAGCAAGAGGTTCTGCCCGGCCGAGCACTTCTGCACGAAGCCCTTCGCCCCGACCTGCAGCGCTTGCTGCACATAGCTGCGCTCGTGATAGAGCGTCATGATCACGACATGGGCCGAGTAGCCGCGCTTGATGATCTGCTCGGTCAGAACGAGCCCGTTCATGTCGGGCAGCGAGACGTCGAGCACGGAGACGTCGGGCGCCGTGCGCCCGATCAGCTCCAGTGCGTCGGCGCCGTTGTTCGCCTCGCCGACGCAGATGATGTCCTGCGACGTCTCGATCAGCGCCTTGGCGCCGGCCACCACAACGGGATGATCGTCCACGATCACGGTCCGGATAGGATAGCTCATCGCGTAACCCCGACTGGTTGAAGCGGGGAGGCGACCAGCGGGATCGTCGCCGCCAGCCGGGTGCCCTTTCCGCCCGGCCGGGTGCGGATGGAGAAGACGCCGCCCAGCTCGGCGACGCGCTGGCTCATGCCGGCGATGCCGGAGCCGCGGCGCGCCCGCGCGGTATCGATCGCGCTGTCCGGGCCGCGTCCGTCATCCTCGATGACGATGCTGACGGAATCCGGCATGCGCCGCAGGCGTACCGTCACGGCGGAGGCGGTGGCGGCGTGCTTGGCGATGTTGGTCAGCGCCTCCTGGACGATCCGGTAGATCGTCTCGGCGGTGCGGTTGTCCAGGTCGCGGTTCATGCCGCGATGACGGAAGCGGGCCTCGATCTCGACCTCCATCTCCCATCGCCCGATCAGGTCCGCCAGCGCCGCGACCAGGCGATAGCCGAGCGGCACGCCGACCCGTTCTCCGGTCGCGATCTGCTGCAATTCCTCGCTGAACCGGGTCAGGGTCTGGCGGAGGTTGGAGAAATGGGCCAGCAGGCGGGAATCCGTGACCGTCCTTTCCAGCGCCGCGAGGCGGAACAGGATCGAGACGATGTACTGGCCCGAGACGTCATGGATGTCGCGCGAGAGCCGCTGCCTCTCCCGCGTCAGGATCGTCCACATCGCCGGCTGGGCGTCGGCCAGCGCCGCCGCTGCGGCCCAGCCCCCGTCGACGGGATCGCGGCCGCTCGGCCCGATGAGGCTCGGGGCGGCCGACCTGTGCTTGCTGTTGACCGATCGACTTGCCGATTTTCTGGGGCGGGTCCCGTGAATCGTCTCCTGGATCGCCTGCGGATTGTTCGACGGCAGGCCTCCCGAGAAGCCGATTTTTTCTCGAGATAGTCCATTTGACGGTTCGGAAGGTTCTTCGTCCAAATTGTCGTCAGTAAAGGGTGAAGCAATCTGAAATATTACTGAATCATCACTGGCCGAAATTTCCGGAGACAATGTCATCTGCGAACCCCTTAGGTGAAGTTCATTCCGGAGCGGGGGGAAGTGCGTCAGGAGAAAGCCCCCATTCCGAGTGCGACGGGTTATGCCCCTTCGCCCTTTTTGATGTGCCCACGACCCATGGCGAAGCTTCGCTTGCTGATTGGGATAGCATGAATAATTTCCGGTTCAAAGTAGACTCGTTTCAACCAACCGTGAGCAAATCCCAGATGCGGTCCCATGTCTGCCTTACCTGCTCGCTTTATATATTATTGCGATCTCTGTAACTGTCCGGCCAAGTCCTTGCGCGTCTCTCCATTTTTGCGCCGATAATTGGCGTCTCCGGTCACATTGTATGGACGGGGCGCAGGTTACGTTACGTACATCCATGGTTGTCGAATATCGTCTGGTTGCATTCTCGGGTAGGTGCCGCCTCGTAGGTCCCGGCGCTCGCCGGGGTTGCAGGGTGAAACGATCCTTCGGGAGCGGGCGTCTCGTCCTGGATCGGAGGGGGCCGGCAAAGCCGAAACGGCCTCCGATGCGGCGGGTCGCCGGAAGTTTCCGGGTTTGATGTTGCTTTGTCAGGGGAGGCGGCGAAGCGTGTCAGGCTTTTAATCCTCCCAGACTACGCGCCCGGCGGACTATGCTACTCGAAGAACAGGGAACGAATTCTAAGTTATACTTGCAGCGGCGACGAACTCGCCGGCAATCCCAGTCCGGTTCGATGATTTCCGAGAGATCCCAATCCGCTCCCTGCGGTCAGCGACTTCCGGAGTTTAGATTGCATTTCGATATTGGTTTGAAATTTGTATCAATTTGGGATCGGCGTCAATTTGTTTCCTCTGATGCCTGCTTCGGAGCATCAGTAAAAGGAAATCTGGGAGCGCTCTGTAGTATGATAATGCACGTCATTACGAACTACACGGCTCAAGCCGGCGCGGAGGCTATGCTTTCGCGGCTCCTGCGTGTGTCGACAGAGCCGGCCATCGTCGCTTCGCTGATCGACATCTCCGACAATCATCGCGGGCTCGAGGGCGGCGCCGTCCGCTACGTGCCGCTCCACGCCCGCTCGATGGCCGGGGCGCTGCCTGCCATTCTCCGGCTTTCGCGGCTGATCGCGCGCGAGCGGCCACGCGTCATCCTCTGCTGGATGTATCACGCCATGATCGCCGGCGTTCTGGCGGCGCGGTTTTCCGGTGAGCGCGTGCCGGTGTTCTGGAATGTCCGCCAGGCGCTGGACGATCCGGCCGCGCTCTCGTGGAACACGCGCCAGGCGCTGCGCGTGGCGCGGCGGCTCTCCCGCTTGCCGGACGGCATCATCTTCAACTCTTCGCGAGCGCTGGAGCAGCATCGCCGTTTCGGCTTCGCCAACCAGAACATGGAAGTGATCCCGAACGGGTTCGAGCCGGTTGCCGAGCAGCCGGCCTGCCGCGTCCCGCAGGTTTTCGGCATCGCGGCGCGCCTGCACCGCCAGAAGGATCACGCCACCTTCTTCCGGGCCGCCGCCCGGGTCCGCCAGCGGCATCCGGCGGCGCGCTTCATGGCGGTCGGCGCCGGCCTCTCCGACGACAATGCGACCGTGCGCGACATGATCGCCGAGGCCGGCCTGTCGCAGGATTCCATCACGCTCAGCGGCGAGGTGACCGACATGGACGCCTTCTACCGCAGCATCGACATCCTCGTCCTGTCGTCGCGCACGGAGGGGTTCCCGAACGTCGTCGCCGAGGCGATGAGCTATGGCAAGCCGGTCGTCACCACCGATGTCGGCGACGCCGCGGCGGTGGTCGGGGAGACCGGGCTGGTGGTTCCGCCCGGCGATGCCGACGCCCTGGGCGAGGCGATGTGCCGGATGCTCGGCATCGGCCTGCAGGACTATGCCGGCCTGTCCGCCGCCGCGCGCCGCCGCGTCGACGAGAACTACTCGTTGCCGCAGATCGCGCGTCGCTACGCCTCGTTCATCGGCCAGGCCTGAGGGGAGTTGGAGGTCGTGCCCGGAGATCGCGGATCATGATGCTGACAGCGAAACGCTTCTTCTCCGCCGCCCCCGCCGACCTCGCGCGGGAGTGCGAGTTCTTTTCGAGCCTGAAGATGCGCAACGGCACGTTCAAGCTCACGCGGCCGTCGCGCTTCGCGGTCCTCGAGGAGCGGTTCGCGCCGATGGTGCGGGCGCGCGTGAAGGGGCCCTGCGCGGTGCTCGACATCGGCGCCTCGACGGGCCTGACGACGATCGAGCTCGCCGATTTCCTGCGCGCGCAAGGCGCCGTGCCGCGCGTCGTCGGCACCGATCTCTTCATCGACGCGCATCTGGTCGATCTCGCTCCGGGCGTTCACGTGCTCGCCGATCCCGATGGCTGGCCGCTGCAATATGGCGTCGCCGGCGTCGGCATCCGCGCCTGGGTGCGGCGGCTCGACTACGTCACGCTCGCGGTTCTGCCGCGCCTCCTGGCCCGTTCGATGCTGCGGCCGCGCCTGCGCCGGCGGATCGCGGCGGGGGCGTCGCTGCCGGTGCGGATGGAGAGCCGGGCGCTGGTCGGCCAGGCCATACGGCTCGTCGAGAACGACATCTTCGTCCGGGAGCCGTCCTTCGCGGCGCGTTTCGATTTCATCCGCGCCGCGAACATCCTTAATCTCGGCTATTTCCGGCCCGAGCGGCTGCGCGTGGCGATCGCCAACATTCGCGCCTATTGCCGGGGGCCGGGCGCGCTTCTGCTGGTCGTGAAGACCGACGGATCGAAGCATGACGGAACCCTGTTCGAACTGGGCCCGGAGGGCGACTTCCAGGTGCTCGCGCGGATCGGCAGGGGATCCGAAATCGAAGAGTTGGTGCTGGAAACCGCGGCCGCGACGCGCCAGAGGGAGGTGTCATGAACCGGACCGGTCCGCTTCGCGACGCCAGGCGCCTGATCCTCGTGGCGTGCCTCGCTTTGGCGGCGGTCGGGCTGTTCGCGACCAGGGGACATCTGGTCGGGCTGATCCCGCACTGGCTCGCGCGGCTGCACCTGCAGGAAGCCTCCGCCGCCGGGTCCGGTATTCCGATCCCGCCGAAGCTGCCGGACGGGCGCCAGCGCGCGTTCCCGACGGCCGAGGGGTTTGGCGCCGGCGCGAAGGGCGGGCGAGGCGGCCGCGTCATCTTCGTCACCACGACGGCGGATCGCGGCGTGGGGTCGCTGCGCGCCTGCATCGGCGCCGAGGGGCCGCGGACCTGCATCTTCCGCACCAGCGGCACCATCACGCTCAACTTCCGCTCGCTTGTCGTCCTCCATCCCTACCTGACGATCGCCGGCGAGACGGCTCCGGGCGATGGCATCGCGATCCGCAACGGGCCACGGCAGATCCGCCCGTCGATCGAGGTCGTCACCCATGACGTCATCATCCGCCATCTCCGCCTCAGGCCGGGGCCGCATGCCATCAAGGCCTGCTGCTCGGGCGCGCTCGGCTTCTACGGCAAGGAGGCCACCGACATCATCGTCGACCACGTCTCGGCAAGCTGGGGCTCCGACGAGACGATCGATTCCGAGGGGGCGACCAACGTCACCTTCCAATGGGGCTTCGTGACCGAACCGCTGCTCGACGGCGGCCCGAGCAAGCACGACCGCGCGCGCAACATGCTGATGACGATGGGCGGCAACATCTCCGTCCACCACACCCTCTTCGCGTTCGGCAAGTTCCGCAATCCGCAGTTCCAGATGCGCGATCCCGGCGGCGTGGCGGACGTGGTCAACAACGTCCTCTATTCGCCGATCTGGGACTATGTGATCAGCTTCAGCGATCGCTGGACCCGGGTCCGGGCGAATGTGATCGGCAACTACAAGATCGCGGGCAGGAGCGAGAAGGACGACCATCTGGTCTATCTGTTCCGCCAGGGCGACCACGGCTTCTCGCTCTTCCTCTCGGACAATCTCGACGAGACCTACCGGCCCGACGAGAGCGTGGGGGATGACCAGGTCATCGCGGAGGAGTGGCGGAACTATCTGGTCTCGAGCCCCTTCGACGTGGCGAACGTCCGCGCCAGCCCGCCGCGCCAGGCCTATGACGACGTGCTGGCCAGCGCCGGCGCGACGCGGCCGAAGCGCGACGCCGTCGATCGGCGGATGGTCGAGGCCGTCCGCGCGCGTTCGGGCAGCCTGCTGAAGTCGAATCCCGAGGCGGTCGGCGGCTGGCCGACGCTCGCCGCCGCGCCGCCGCCGCCCGACCGCGACCAGGACGGCATGCCCGATGCCTGGGAGACGTCGAAGGGGCTCAATCCCGCCGACCCGCGCGACGGTGCGCTGGACCGGGACGGCGACGGGTGGACCAATCTTGAAGAATATCTGCATGAACTGGCCGGCGACGGCGTCGGCATGCATTCCGCGAGGTCCGTCGATGTCCCCGCGAATTGACCCGCCGGCGCGTGAGCGCGTCCAGATCTTGCCCCCCTCAGGCGCGCGCGCGTCCGATCCGTTTGCGCTGCCGTATCGGGCCCTCGTTCAGGAAGGTGACGGCGGGAGCGATCGAGAGCAGGACGGGTACGGCCCAGAACCGGCCATAGACATGCGGAACGGCGTTGATCAGCACCGCGAACAGGCTGAGCGTCGCGAAGCCGCCCACGAAGACCTCCCGGCTGCCGCGATATCGCAGCGGCGTCGCCAGCGCGATGAAGCCGCCGGTCAGCATGAGCAGGAAGCCGCCGAGGGCGATCAGGCCGCCTTCGTTCCACATCAGCAGGTAGAGATTGTGCACCGGCGCATGGAACGCGCTGATCTCGCGATACTGGTCGGCCCCGTAGCCGACCAGCACGACGTCGCCGGCGAAGCCGGACGCCTCCTGGATCATCCGCATGCGGTCGTCGAAGGTGCCGGCCTCGCTCAGGTCGCCGCTCTCGAGCCCGGTCAGCACCCGCTTCTGGAACGTGGCCGGCAGGTTGTCGCGGATGACGGGCGTGTTCAGGCCGCTCACCATCAGCATGACGGCCGCGACGCCGATCGCGGCGCGCTGCGGCGTGATGGTGGCGAGGAAGAAGACGCCGAGGCCGTAGAGCATGGCATAGAGCGCGGTGTTCGAGCCGGTCAGCATGATGCCGTAGGTGATGAGCGGCAGGATCGCCAGCGTGATCAGCGGATGGAGGGTGCGCATCGAGGTCATCGCCAGGATCATCGGTACGGTCAGCGCGATCAGGCCGCCGCATTCGTTGTCGCGCTCGACGAAGCCCATCAGCCGGCCGCTGCCACTGACGAAGGTGGTGTTGGTCTCCTTCAGAATGTCGATGACGTAGATGCCGTGCAGGATCATCAGGATGATCGAGGCGACGAAGACCTTCATCAGGATCGTCGTCTGCTTCCAGGGGCGACCGAGCAGGACGAGCGGCAGCAGCAGATAGGCGAACAGATACTGGATCGACAGGATCAGCCCGCGATCGACGACGCTCGCCAGCAGGCTGCTGCCGAGCAGCGCTCCCACCATCAGCGTCAGCCCGAACAGCCAGTAGGCCGTTCCCGGACCCAGCGGCTTCAGGGGCAGCGAGCGGTTCAGGATCATGAAGCCGAGGCAGAGGCAGGCGAAGGCGTCGCTGGCCGTGAAGTAGAAGTTCGGCAGCCGCACGAAGTTCATCGGCGCGAAGAACACGACCGCGCAGGCGAGCGCGAATTCAGCCCGCTGCGCCGCCGTGCCGGCGACAGGCGCCGCGCGGACCGCCGTGGCGCGATATGGCGGAGATCCGGGAAAGGACGACGATTGATCCATGCGGTCTCCCGACGGGTGGACGCAGCGGAATGTCTCTTGATCCTAGCTGAAGATTTACGATTGGAAACAGTAAACATAAGTTTACTGATCTCATGATGGGAGGGTGATAGGTCTATGGTGTGTAGAAAATTCGGGGGCTGATCACGATATAATTTAATCGCAGGTACATTGTGATGGATTCGTCAATCAAATTTGATCCGAATGCACGTCCTGGGTCTGTTGAAGAAATATTAGCGCCGGCCAAACCGCTGCATGTTGTCGGTCTTCGCGAAATGTGGGCGCTGCTGCGCCGGCACAAATACTTTATCTCGATCTTCATCGCGGTCTCCGTCGCGCTGCTCGTCATCGCGCTCGCGTCGATGCGCAACAGCTACACGGCGACGTCGGCGATCGTGCTGGAGCGCAACGACACGCCGATGCTCGAAGCGGTGACGGCGATGCAGGGGGATGTCCGCGACCGCTCGGCCATGGAGACCGAGATGGACATCATCACCTCGCGCGTCTTCATCGGTCGCGTGGTCGATGCGATGAACCTGGTCGAGCACCCCTGGTTCAACACCTATCTGGCGGCGGCGCGCGAGGCGGCCGAGCCGCCCGGCTTCTTCGATCGCCTGTTCGGCGGGTCGAACGCGCCGGCCAAGCTGCCGCCGCTCACGGTGCAGCGCGACCAGGCCATCACCATGCTGCTGTCGAAATTGTCGGCGACCCGCACCGGCGAGAGCCTAGCCGTCACGATCCATATCATTAGCCCCGATCCGGACCTGTCGGCGGCGCTCGCCAACACGGTGGCCAACACCTATGTCGACTGGTCGCGCAGCCTGAAGAAGGAGGCGATGACCGACGCGGTCAGCTTCCTGCGCGATCGCGCCGCGCAGGTCGCCGCGCGGATCGCCCAGAACGAGCGCGAGATCGCCGAGTTCAGCCGCGTCAACGAGCTCGCCTCCGATGTGCGCGACGACATCCTGCGCCAGAGGATCGACGGCATGAACACCCAGCTGACCGCGGCGCGGGTCGAGCTTGCCGGCGTCCGCGCCCGGCGCGATCAGGGACGCATCGTCCAGGAAGGCGGCGTGGAACTCGAAGGAACCACGCTGACGTCGCCGCTGCTCGCGAGCTTGCGCGACAACAAGGCGACGCTGATGCGCGAGCGCGCGCAATATGCGTCCAACCTCGGAACCAACCATCCGCAGGTGCTCAAGGCCGATGCCGAGCTCGCCAGCGTCGACGCCATGATCTCGAGCGAACTTCGCCACATCGTCGATGAAATGTCGGGCGAGGAGGCGATCATCTCCGATCGCGTGCAGCAGCTCGAGGCGCAGATCGCCGATCTCCGGGCGACGCTGCGCCAGCGCAGCCTGGCGGAGATCCGCCTGCGCGAGCTCGAGCGCGATCTCCTGGCCGATCAGAAGCTGCATGATCTGGTCGTCGGGCGCCTGGGCGGGCTCGATCCCTACGCGGAGGTGGCGAAGCCGAGCGCCCGCGTGGTCTCGATCGCCGCGGTGCCGACGCAGCCTTCCTTCCCGCAGCGCAGCCGCATCTTTGCGGGCGGCCTGATCGGCGCGACGGTGCTGGCGATCGTGCTTGCCGTCATGTTCGAGGCGCTCGACATGCGGATCCGGTCCGGCCAGCGCATCCTGCAGATCGTCGGCGCGCCCAATCTGGCCAGCATCCCGAAGGAGGCGCGGCGCTGGTTCGGGCGGCGCACGCCGACGCTGGCGCGGCTGCTGGAAGGACCGCGCTCGCTTTATACGGAGGCGCTGCGCGCGCTCTATCTCGCCTGTCGCGTGCGGCTCCCGGTGGCGAAGCCGATCATATTGTTCGCCTCGCCCCTGCCGAAGGACGGCTCGGCCGCCATCGCGCTCGGCTTTGCCTATTCGGCAGCCCATGACGGGATCGGCACGGTGCTGATCGACTTCGATCCGCCGGCTCCCGACCGTTCGGGTCTTGCCGCCGTTCCGCCCGGCCGCGCCCTCGGCGACGTCCTTGCCGGATCCTGCCGGCTCGTCGACGCCATCCAGCCGGTTGCCGACGTGCCGGGGCTCGATGTGATCACCGCGTTCGAGACGCCGCGGGGCGGCCATGCCGACCGCCGCGTTCGCTCGGACGACATGCGCCGGGTGATCGAGGATCTGCGCACCAGCTACGACATGATCGTGATCCATTGCGCCCCGGTGCTCATCCTCGAGGACGCCAACTGGCTGCTGCCCTTCGTCGACGCGGTGCTGCTCGTCGTCCGGTTCGGCCGCACCACGGAGCAGGAGCTGACCAATGCCGTCTCGCGCCTGCAGATCAACCATGCGCCTCTGATCGGCACCGTGCTGAACGGCGTCGAGGCGAATGCGCAGCCCGGGCAGGAAACGCTCGGCGCGCTGAACCATCGCCGGCAGGCGCGGGCCTATCTCGAAGTGTGAGGCGGGGCGGGAAGGACGATGGAGGACGTCGTGCAGGGAGGTTTGGAAGTGCAAGCTGCTGACGTGCAAGCTGCTTCAGATATGCGTCGGCGCTACCAGCCCCATCTCGGTGAGGAGAAGGCGGTTGACTGCCTCGACGTCGAAGCGCGCACGCGCAATCTCCAGCGAGCGTCGGCCCATCGTGGCGGCCAGAGCCGGATCGACGATGAAGCGCTCCATCGCCGCCGCGAGGGCTTCCGGGTCGCGCGGCGGGACGAGGAAGCCGTTTTCGCCGGGGTCGACGGCGTCGCGGCAGCCGGGCAAGTCGGTGGTGATGACGGCACGTCCCGTCGCCAGCGCTTCCAGGATGCTGCGGGGCAGGCCCTCGCGATAATAGGACGGCAGGACGAAGACGGTGCTGGAGGTGAGGTAGGGTCGCACGTCCGCGGTCTCGCCGAGATATTCGATCGTCCCGTCCGCCGCCCAGCGATCGATCTCGTCGCGCGAGATCGCCAGCGGGCTCGGGTCCTGTGGTCCGAGGATCTGGAAGCGGACGTGGGGATAGCGCCGGCGCAGGCGCCGCGCCGCCTCGACGAAGTCGACCGGCCCCTTCTCGCGCAGGATGCGCGCCACCATCAGGAAGGCGGGCGCGCCGCCCGGCACCTCCGAGGCGGCGAAATGGGTCAGGTCGATGCCGGAGCCGGGAACGGCGACGATGCGCCTGGGATCCTGGACCATGCGGCCGGCCCGGATGTCGTCGGCATCTGCCTCGTTGTAGACGAAGACGCGGCCGTCGCCGTGCAGGGCGATCCGGTACAGCCAGGTCGAGATCCGGCGGATGTGGCCGAGACGGCGGTCGCTCTCATCACCGCCGAAGACGTAGCCGAGCCCCGTGACGAGCGCGTGCCGTCGCCGGATGCCCGCGAGGCGCGCGGCGATCAGGCCGTAGATGATCGGCTTCATGGTGTAGCAGAGGATCAGATCCGGCGAGAGCCGCCGCAGCTCGCGATAGAGCGCGGTGAGGGTCCTGAGGTCTTCCCAGGGATCGAGGCCGGCCCGCGCCATCGGAATTTTGACAAAGCGCACGCCGATCCGGGCCAGCGCCTCGATCGTCGGGCCATCATCCTCCGGACCGAAGGCGACGACCTGGTGGCCGCCTTCGATCATGGTCGCCAGCAGCCGGTAGCGGAAATTGACCAGCGATACCGTGTAGCTGCAGACGACGGCGACGGTCAGGCGCGGCGCGGCGGCGGTCTGGAAGGCCCATGTGCCGGCATGTTGAACCATGAACAGATCGCCTCCGCTCCGGGCTGCTTAGATCCGGCTGATATGCCGAACGTTGTTTTTGAAGATTGTCATTCGCTCGAGAAAGCTTCGGAAGGTTAGCATGGATTGAAATTACAGAAATATGCAATTCAGTATATGCTGGGTGTGCCGAAGTGTTCCATTCAGATCCATTTTATCTGAAGGGGTTGTCATGTTTGGTTGTCTCTCGATCGTCAGGTTTTTGTCAGTATTGATTGCGGGGTTCATCGTCGTGGGCAGCACGATGTCCGTGCTCGCCGCTGAGCCGGAGGTTCTCCTGGAGCCGGGGGACATGCTCCGGTTCGATATCCTCGACGATGAAAAGGAGCCGGTCGATCTGCCGATCGCGGCCGACGGGACGATCCAGGCGCCCCTGCTCGGCGGCGTTTCGGTGGCCGGCTATACGATCGCGGCGGCGCTCGAGCACGTGAACGCGATCTATGCGGAGCGGAAGATCTTCGTTCAGCCGAAGATCGCCCTGTCGGTCGCCGCCTATCGTCCGGTCTTCGTGATCGGCGATGTCCGCCAGCCCGGATCCTATCCGTTCCAGGCGCGACTGACCGTCGAGAAGGCGATGGGCCTTGCCGGCGGCCAGATCACCGCGGCCAATGGCGAGGATCCGGTTCTCGCCCGCGCGCGAATTCATGGCGAGCTGGAGGCGGTGGAGAACACCATCATCCGCGAAGGTCTGTCGATCGCGCGATTGCAGGCGCAGCTCAATGGCGGCGACGCGATCCGGGACGAGGACGTTCCGGAATCGGCGCGCGCCTATGTGAAGGGGCCCGCGGCCGACATCATGCGCGAGGTCGAGATGCGGATTCTCGACAGCGACCGAAACGGCTTCGCCGCCCAGAAGAAGATCCTGCTCGAGAATATCGCCGAAGCGGCGCGGGGGCAGGAACTGCTGGTGGAGATGGCGGACAAGGTCGCGAAGTCGGTCGAATTCAGCCGGGCCGACCTGGAGCGCGGGCAGGGCCTGCAACAGCGCGGCATCAAGACCCTGACCGACGTGTCCAACCTGGAACGCCAGCTGACGGCGGAAGAGTCGCGGCAATTGCAGGTCATGAGCCAGCAATCGGACGGGCGGCGCGAGATCGGGACATTGAAGCGCCAGCTGGCCGACCTCGAACAGGCCCGGCACATGCAGGCGTTGGTCGACCTGCAGACGCACACCTCCGCCCTGATCACCGCGATCGGCACGCGCCGCACCGCCGAGGAGCAACTGATGCTTCTCTCCGCCATGACGGCGCAGCAGATGGCGGACAACAAGGAAGTCATCCTGGATTTCACGGTGCGACGGGCCGACGCCGCCGGCAATGCCGACCTGCGCGCGACGCCCGCGACGCTGCTGCAGCCGGGCGACGTCGTCATCGTCAGCATCCGCAGCACGCACAACAACGCGCCGTTGGCCGCGCTGCAGCCGCCCGCGGCGCAGCCGTCGCAATAGGCCGCGTTCGCGCGAATTGGATGCCGTTTCGCGTGGGCGGAGCGCGCGACGGAGCAGGGAGTTGGAACTTTTCGGGGGAACCGGCGCCCATCGCGCCGTCGATCCCGCGCCGCTTTCGAGGGGGTGTCCGATGCTGGCAGGAATGGAGAAGGAGTTGGTGGCGCGGGACGTTGCCGTGCCGGCGCCGGCGTCCGGCCAACGCCTGGTCGCGCTCGCCGCGCTTCTGGTCGCCGCGCTGCCGGCGCTGGTGACGGCCTCTCTCGTCTGGGCCGCCCTCGGCCGGCCGCTTCTCTTCCGGCAGGAACGCTGCGGCCTCGGGGAGCGGCCGTTCCGGGTGGTGAAGTTCCGGACGATGCAGGATCGGCGCGACGAGGCCGGCCAGCTTCTGCCGGACGCGCAGCGCGAAACGGCGGTGACCCGCTGGATCCGCCGGGTGCGGCTCGACGAGATCACGCAGCTTCTTTCCATCGCGGCTGGCGACATGAGCTTCGTCGGGCCACGGCCGCTGAAGCCCGAGACGATCGCCGCCTTCGGGCGCCTCGGCGAGCTGCGCTGTCGGGTCCGGCCGGGGCTAACCGGCTGGGCGCAGGTGAACGGCAATACGCGCCTGACCAATGCCGAGAAGCTAGCGCTCGACATCTGGTATGTCGACCACCGCACCCTGTCGCTCGATCTCCGCATCCTCGTCCTCACCGTCGTCACCATCGTCGGTGGCGAACGGGTGCGACCGGCGCCGCTGGCCGAGGCCGAGGCGCATCTCGCCATCCGCGCGGCCGGTCTCGATCTGCCCTTCAGCCGGGAGCCCAGCGCATGAACATCGCTTTCATCGGCGCCGTCGAAGGCTCGGCGATCGGGCTCCGTGCGCTGCTCGACGCTGGATTGGCGCCGGGCCTGGTGATCACCCTGCCGCCGGAGGCGGCCCGCCGCCATTCCGACTATGTCGATCTCGGGCCGCTGGCGCAGGCCGGCGGCGGCGCGCTGGTGCATGCTGTCGATATCAATGGCCCCGAGGCGCTCGCGGCGCTCCGGGAATTCGAGACCGACCTCGTGCTGGTGATCGGCTGGTCGCAGGTCTGCCGCGATGCGTTCCTGTCGGTCGCGCGGATCGGCAATGTCGGCTTTCATCCGGCGGCGCTGCCGCATATGCGCGGTCGCGCGGTGATCCCCTGGACCATCCTGCTCGGCAAGCGGGAGACGGCGGCGACCTTGTTCTGGCTCGACGCCGGCGTCGATTCCGGGCCGATCCTGTTGCAGCAGATGATCACGGTCCGCCCCGACGAGACCGCGCGCGGCCTCTATGACAAGCAGACCGAGGCGCTGGCGCGGATGCTGCCGGAGGCGGTCGCGCTCGTCCTGAAGGGCGAGGCGCCCAGGATCGAGCAGGACCATGCGAAGGCCACCTATTGCGCCCGGCGGACGGCGGAGGACGGCCGGATCGACTGGCGCGAGCCGGCCGAGGCGGTGCTGCGGCTGATCCGGGCGGTGGGCGATCCCTATCCCGGGGCCTTCACCACCGCCGACGGCCAGCGCCTCATCGTCGACGCGGCGACCCGGTTCGCCGACTCGCACCGCTTCATCGGCCTGCCGGGGCAGGTCCAGAGCCACACGCCGTCCGGCTTCACCGTCCGCTGCGGCGACGGCGAGGCGATCGACATCACCGCCTGGCGGCGCGACGGCGGCGTCACGGACCGGCCCCGCCTTCATTCCAAGCTGGGAGCATGCCTCGGATGACGGGTTCGCTGGAAACCTTCGGCCGCACGCTGGTGATCGCGCCGCATCCCGACGACGAGATCCTCGGCGCCGGCGGCACCATGGCCCGCCTCGCCAGGGCCGGCCAGGAGGTGTTCGTCGCCGTGGTCACCAGCGGCCAGCCGCCGGACTTCTCGGCCGAGCAGGTGACGCGGGTGCAGGGCGAGGCGGCGCGCGCGCATGCGCTGCTCGGCGTCCGCCAGACGCTCTGGCTCGGCCAGCCGGCGGCCCAGCTCTTCGACACGCCGCATGCCCAGCTGAACGCCGCGTTGCGCAAGGTCGTGCTCGACCTCAACCCGACGACGCTGATCATCCCTTTCGTCGGCGACATCCACGCCGACCACCAGCTGACCTTCCTGTCGGCGATGGTCGCGGCGCGGCCGCACCAGGCGGAATTCCCGGCGACCATCCTCGCCTATGAGACGCTGTCGGAGACCAACTGGAACGCGCCCTATGTGACGCCCGGTTTCCTGCCGAACGTCTTCATCGACGTCAACGAAACGCTGACAACGAAGATCGAGGCGATGCAGATGTTCGCCTCGCAGCTCCGTCCCTTTCCGCATGAGCGGTCGGTCGAGGCGCTCACGGCGCTCGCCATGCTGCGCGGCGCCTCCGTGCACTGCCGCGCCGCCGAAGCCTTTGTTCTCGTGAGGCATGTGATCCGCGCCTGAAGCGGTCATCGAAGGAGGTCGTCGTGAATCGTTGGCCGCAATTTGACGAAGAGCAGATCGAGGATGTCGTCGCCGTGCTGCGTTCGGGCAAGGTCAATGCCTGGACCGGCAGCAAGGTCGGGGAGTTCGAGGCGGAATATGCCCGGAAGATCGGAAGGCGCCACGCGATCGCGCTGGCGAACGGCACGGTCGCGCTCGACGTCGCGCTCTATGCCATCGGGCTCGAGCCGGGCGACGAGGTGATCGTCACGCCGCGCAGCTTCGTCGCTTCGGCCGCCTGCGTGCCGATGGCGGGCGGCGTTCCGGTGTTCGCCGATATCGATCCGGACAGCCAGGCGATCACGGCCGAAACCATCGCGGCGGTGCTGACACCGAAGAGCCGCGCCGTGATCGTCGTGCATCTCAGCGGCTGGCCCGCCGACATGCCGGCTATTCTGCGCCTCGCCGCGGAGCGCGGCCTCATCGTGATCGAGGATTGCGCGCAGGCGCATGGCGCCGAGATCGCCGGCAGGCCGGTCGGCAGCTTCGGCGACATCTCGGCCTTTTCCTTCTGCCAGGACAAGATCATCACCACGGGCGGCGAGGGCGGCTTGCTGGCTATGGACGACGAGCGGCTCTGGGAGCGGGCCTGGAGCCGGAAGGATCACGGCAAGAGCCACGCCACGGTCTTCCAGCCGGCGCCGCCGCCCGGCTTCCGCTGGCTGCATGAGAGCTTCGGGTCCAACTACCGGATGACGGAAATCCAGGCGACGATCGGATTGCGGCAATTGACGCGGTTGCCCGCCTGGCATGCGCAGCGGACGGAGAACGCCGTCATCCTGATGCAGGCCTTCGCCGACCTTCCGGGGCTGCGGACGCCCGTGCCGCCCGAGGATCTGCGCCACGCCTGGTATCGCTTCTACACCTTCGTCCGGCCGGAGCGGCTGAGGTCCGGCTGGAGCCGCGACCGCATTCTGGCAGCCGTCACCGCCGAGGGCGTCGCCTGCTTCTCCGGAAGCTGTCCGGAGGTGTACCGGGAAAAGGCCTTCGTCGACGCGGGCTTCGGCCCGGACGCGCCGCTTCCCGTGGCGGCGGCGCTCGGCGAGACCAGCCTCGCCTTTCTGGTCGATCCCTGCCAGGACGCGGCGGCGATGCGACGGGCGGCCGATGTCGTGACGGAGGTGATGCGGCGCGCGACGGATACGTCATCTGCGACAGAGCCGAACATGCGGCACGAGGCGGCGGAATAGGGCGACATGAAGCATCTCACCCTCCTGATCTCCTCCGCCGGCCGGCGCGTCGGCCTGATCGATTGCTTCCGCCAATCGGCGGCCTCGATGGGCGTCTCGCTGGAGGTTCTGGCCTGCGATCTGGAGCCGGGCCTGAGCGCTGCCTGCAACGCGGCCGACCGCGCCTTCGCCGTGCCCGCCTATGGCGATCCGGCCTTCGTCGACGTCTTGATCGACATCGTGCGCGAGCATGGCGTCGATCTGGTGGTGCCGACGATCGATCCCGAACTGGCGCCGCTCGCGGCGGCGATCGACCGGTTCGCGGCGCTCGGCGCGCGCGTCCATGTCAGCCCCTCCTGCGTCATCGAGGTGGCGCGCGACAAGCTCCGCACGGCCGAGGTTCTGGAGCAGGCCGGCGTGCCGGTGCCATGGACCCGCCCGTTCGGAAACGGCCACCTCATGGACGGGCCCTTAGGCTGGCCGGCCTTCCTGAAGCCGTCGGCCGGCAGCGCAAGCCGCGGCATCCGGATCGTCGAGGGGCCGGCGGAACTGCCGGAGGCCGTCGACGAACCCATGGTGCTGCAACAGTTCCTGGTCGGACCGGAATTCACGGTCAACATGTTCGTCGATCAGGGCGGCGTCCTGCGCAGCGCGGTCGCGCATCGGCGATTGCGGGTGCGCGCGGGCGAGGTCGAGAAGGGCCGGACCGAGCGCGATCCTATCTTCCGCGAGCTCGCCGAGGGCGTGGCGCGGGCCCTGCCCGAAGCGCGGGGCGTGCTCTGCTTCCAGGTCATTCTCGACGCGGCGACGGGGCCGCGCGTGTTCGAAATCAACGCCCGCTTCGGCGGCGGCTATCCGCTCGCCCACCACGCGGGCGCCGAATATGCGCGCTGGCTGCTCGAGGAGGTCGCCGCGCTGCCCTCGACCGCGCATGACGACTGGCGCGCCGGGGTGCTGATGCTGCGATACGACGCCGCGATCTTCGAGGGCTGAAGGGAAACGGCGATGCCGACACCGGTGCTGATCGTCTTCGATCTCGACGACACGCTCTATCTGGAGCGGGATTTTGCCCGCAGCGGTTTTGCGGCGGCCGGCGAGTGGCTTTTTCGGCAGGTCGGCGTGCCGGGACTTGGCGAGGTCTGCGTCGATCTCTTCGAGGCTGAGGTGAGGGGGCGCGTGTTCGACGAGGCCCTCGTTCGGTTGGGCCTCGGCCCCGATCCGGCCCTGCTGGAGCAACTGGTGGAGATCTACCGGTCGCATGATCCGAAAATCGACCTCGCGCCCGACGCTGCCCGCTATCTCGCAGCGCGCGACGGCTGCGTTCCCATGGCCCTGATCACCGACGGCCCGGCGGCGACGCAGCAGGCCAAGGTGAGGGCGCTCGGCCTTGAAGCCGTGCTCGGCTGGATCGTCTGCACCGATACGCTGGGGCCGGGGCGGGGCAAGCCGCATCCGCTCGGCTTCGAGAGGGTCGAGGCCTGGGCGCCACCGGGCCTGCCGCTCGCCTATGTCGCTGACAATCCGCTGAAGGACTTCGTCACGCCCCGCGCGCGCGGCTGGTGGACCGTGCAGATCGAGCGTCCGGAGCGGGTCCATCGGGTCGAGGCGCCGGATCCTGCGCATGAAGCGCATGGCCGCATCGCCAGCCTCGACGAACTGGACGCCTGCCTGGAAGGCCTGCTGGGGGCTGCCGGCGGGGCCGTAAGGACTTTCCCGACTGATACCTCCGGCCGAATAGCTGTTTCGTAGCTCGCTGTCTTGAAAGGCTTCCGCGCCTTCAGCTCGAGGAACACTCCGTGACATCGGCGGTCATTGTTCGAAAGCTTGGACGTCGCACCCGGCAATTCCTGGAAGTGAAGGGAGCGCTGCGCACGCGCCTGTTCAACATCGGCCATCTGCTGACCGGGAACCTGTTCGGCTCGCTGATCGGCATGCTGGCCTTCGTCGTCACCGCGCGCGCCCTCGGCCCCACCGACTACGGTATCCTCGCGCTGACCTACAGCTATACGCGGGCGGTCGAGCGGCTGGTCTCGTTCCAGTCCTGGCAGCCGCTGATCAAGTATGGCGCGGAGCTGCAGGGCCCCGAGCATCGCGACGACTATCGGTCGCTGCTCAAATTCGGCCTTCTCGTCGACATGTCGGCGGCGACCATGGCCTATCTGGTGTCAATCGGGCTGGCGCTGCTGTTCGGGCCGTTGCTGGGCATCGGCGACGCGGCGCTGAAGCAGGTCCTGATCTATTCGACGGTGCTGCTCTTCCAGATCAACGGCCTTCCGACCGCCGTGATCCGGCTGGCGGGGCGCTTCCGGCTCGTCGCCTACGGAACGCTGGTCGGCGGTCTCGTCCGGCTGGCTCTCTGCACAATCGGCCTCGCGATGGGCGCGGACCTGCTCTTCTTCGTCATCGTCTGGACGGTCACGCAGATCGTCGGCGCCCTTTCGCTGCTGTTCCTGGCCTTTGTCGAACTGCGCCGGCAGGGCGTCGGCGATCTCTTGCGGGCGCCGCTGCGCGGTGTGACCACGCGCTTCAAGGGGCTCGTGTCCTTCACGGTCGGCAGCAATGTCGAACTGACGGTGCGCTCGAGCGCCAACGAGCTGGATACGCTGATCGTCGGCATGCTCGCCGATCCGACCGCCGCCGGTCTCTACCATGTCGCCAAGCGCATGGGGCGGCTGGTGCTGCAGCTCGGCGTTCAGGTGCAGGCTGTGCTCTATCCCGACGTGGCGCGGCTCTGGGCCAGGCGCGCGCTCGGCGAGTTCCGCAGCACGGTCCTGCAGATGGAAATCCTGCTGATCGTCTTCGGCCTGATACTGGTGGCGCTGACTTTCCTCGGCATCCGGCCGCTTCTCTATTGGACGGCGGGACCGCAATTCGCCGCCGCGGCGCCGCTGGCGATGGTGCAGATGGTCGCCGTCGCCATGCTGCTGAGCGGCGGCGCGGTGCGTACCGCGCTGCTCTCGATGGGACGGCAGCCGGCAGTGCTGAAGATCGTCTTCGTGGCTGCGATCGCCTTCCAGATCACGGCCTTTTCCGTGATCCCGCTGATCGGCGCCATGGGGGCGAACATCGCCCATGTCGTCATGGCGACCGTCATGCTGACAGGGCTGATCGCCGTCTACCGATCGGCTCTTGCGAGGGAGGCGCTGCATCCGACGATCGCGGCGGTCGACGACAGCTCCGGCGCGCCGAACGGGACCGTGACGGCCAGGCCCGCGTGAGGACACTCGCTCGGCGCGGCGGCCGGCTGGCTGGGATGATTTTCCTGACCTGCCAAGCGCCTGTCGTCGTGGCTCAATCCGGCCTCGGGCCGAAGCCGGTACCGAGATGCAACCCGCATGGCCGAATTCCCATGCGAGCGACGGCCTTCAGGCGTCATGGAAGGGTTGGATGCGCGCGGATCCCATCGTCGTCTGCTTTCCGTTCATCGGCGACGAGGTCGGCGGTAGCCACATCTCCGCGATCCGGCTAATCGAGGCGCTGAATCCGAGCCTGGTTCGGCCGATCGTCGTGCTGCATGTCGCGGACGGTCCGGTAGCCGCCTATCTGAAGCAGCGCGGCATTCCCTTCGTCGAAGCCCCGTTGCGCGCGCGGCCGGGAGCCAGCGGGCGAGGGCTGCGGGCTCTCGGTCCCGCGCTGGGTGCGCTCGGCGTCCTGACGCGCTTCCTGCGGCAGCATGGCGTCGCCATCGTCCATACCAATGACGGGCGATGCCACGCCATCTGGGCCTTGCCGGCGCGGCTCGCCGGCGCTCGCCAGCTCTGGCATCATCGCGGTGATCCCGATGCGCGCGGCGCGAACTGGCTGGCGCCGCTCCTGGCCGGCCACATCGTGACCGTCTCGCATTTCTCGCGGCCGGAGCGTCCGGTGCGCGGCGTCGGCCACAAGCTCTCGGTCGTGCACAGCCCCTTCGACCCGCCGGCGGATGCCGGAGACCGGGCCGGCGCGCGGGCCAGGCTCATCGCCGAGCTCGGCTGCCCCGCCGACACGGCCTTCCTCGGCTATTTCGGGCTCCTGATCGACCGCAAGCGGCCGCTCGGCTTCGTCGATGCCGTCGCGGCCTTCGTCGACCGCCATCCGGAAATTCCCGTCATGGGGCTGCTCTTCGGCGTGCCCGGCCGGGAAGCGCCTCGCCTCGGCGAGGCGGTATTGGGACGCGCGAGCGCGCTGGGCATCGAAGGACGCATCCGCCTGATGGGCTATCGGCAGCCGGTCGAGCCGTGGATGCAGGCGATGGACATATTGTTGGTGCCCGCCGTGCGCGAGCCGTTCGGCCGGACGCTGATCGAGGCGATGTTCCTGGGAACGCCGGTCGTCGCGACGCGGGACGGCGGCAATCCGGAAGCGATCGAGCACGACGTCAACGGCATCCTCGTCCCGCTGGAGCAGCCGGAGGCCTTCGTCGAGCCGATCTTCCGCCTGCTCACCGATCCCGACCATCGGCGCCGGATCGTCGAGACGGCCCGCGCCCGGGCGCACGCGACCTACAATGTCGAGACGCATGTTGCCCGGCTGACGGCGATCTATCAGGCGCTGTGCCGGCGGGCCCCCGAGACGTCGCCAGGTGCTGTCCGGAGAACGATCCCATGAAATTGCAGGACATCGATTTCCTCATCATCGGGGCCACCAAGAGCGCCACCACCTGGCTGCAGCGATCGCTGCAGGCCGACCCCACCGTCTTCATGCCGGATCCGGAGCTGCACTATTTCAGCCGTGAGTTCAGTCGCGGGGAGGCGTGGTATCTCGACCAGTTCCGCGGCGCGGCGGCGCCCAATCGGATCGGCGAAAAGTCCAACTCCTATCTTGAGGAAAGGACCGCCGCCGAACGCATCGCGCAATTGCTGCCCTGGGCGAGGCTGGTTGCCCAGCTGCGCTCCCCGGTCGAGCGCGCCTATTCGGATTATTGCATGATGTACCGGCGCGGCGAGGTCGGCCGCGACGTGGCGCGCTATCTCGATCCGCGCCGGCCGCAGGATACCCGCCTCCTGAGCGCCGGGTTCTATGGCCGTCAGCTCGCGGTCTACTACGACCTGTTTCCGGCCGAGCAGCTTCTCGTCACCTTCTACGAGACGATCCGGACGCAGCCGGAAGAACAACTCGCGACCGTCCGGGCCTTCCTCGGCCTTCCCGTCGACGCGACGGCGCAATTCGTCCAGCGCAAGGTGAAGGACAAGACGACGCCGATGCTGAGCCCGGCGCTTCGCCGTCTTCTGGGTCCGGTGAAGCCGATGGTGGCGCCGTTCCGCAAGTCGCCGCTGTTCCGTCGCATGCACTCCGCCTTGGCCGCGGAGATCGTCTACAGCCCGTTGCCCGACGATTTGCGCGAGCGCCTCGTCGATTACTATGCGCCCGACGTCGACGCGCTCGGCCGCCTGATCGGCCGCGACCTGTCGGACTGGCTGCGCGGCGGCACGGGGTCTCTGGCTGGATCGCAGCGAAACGCCTCGGTCGAACCACGCCAAAGTGACTTCGTAAAAACCGAATCCACGGCAGGGTTTACCTGACGCTGTCTTATGTTTCCTCGCCTATACAAGCCGTGACGCATATCTGAAGATGGCTTGTCGATTCCGAATAGTATTCGGCGCGGCGTGGCTGGGCGCGATTATATATCGCCTTCAACATTGAGCAAGTATCTGGCTGATCTTCGCCTTCAAAGTGATTTGGCGGCGCTGGTGTTGTTTGCGTCATTTTCTAAGTGACTGCACGAGTATTGCTTGAGGGGTTCATCATGGTGGAGGACAAGCGGGCCGTTAGAGACCTGCCTCCAAACCTAATCGGCGCAGCCAATGGCGCAGCCAATCTCGATGGCGAAGTCGGTGCATTGGCCCGACCGGATCGGATCCGCGACGTCGTCGCGGGACGCTTCAACCGCCTGAAGGAAAACCTCGCCTATCGGCGTGTCCGCTCGCGGGCCGCCACCATCGTCAAATCCGTCCTCCGTAACAAGCGCCTCTATGTCATCGATCTCGCCCTCGCGGGGCTCGCCCTCGTCCTGGCGGTGGTGCTTCGGCTTGGGCCCTCCGAGGTCATCGCCACGCCGGAGCAGGTGAAGGCGCTCGCCTTCATGACCATCGCCTTCGGCGTGATCTGCATCGTCACCTTTCCCGTCGCCGGCCTCTACAAGCGCAATTGGAAATATGCCTCCATCCTCGACTATCTGATCCTCGTCCGCGCGACGTTTATCGCCTCGCTGATCCTGATGGCCTGCCTGTTCTTCTATTCGCGCCTTGCCTTCGTGCCGCGCTCGACGATCGCCATCGAGGTCATGACGCTGGTGTCGTTTCTGGCCGCGACGCGGCTCTGCTTCCGCCAGCAGGACCTGAAGAGCCTGCTGCCGTCGTTCCGCAGCGGCGCCGTCCTCGCCTCCGATGCCCAGGTTCCCGTCCTGCTGGTCGGCGCCGGCGACGAGGCGGATCTCTATCTCCGCGCCCTGCAGCGCGATCGCACCTCCTCCTATCTCCCCGTCGGTTTCCTCGACAGCGCGTCGGCCGAGGACGGCACGATGCTGCGCGGGGTGCCTGTTCTCGGCACGATGGAGGATTTCGAGGCGGTGCTGGCCGACCTCGAAACCCGTGGCCAGCGCCCCCGGCATTTGATCTTCACGGCGCCGCTCTCCTCGCTCGATGCGGCCGCCGCCGAAAAGCTGATCGAGCGGGCGGATCGCCGGGGCCTGGCGGTATCGCGCCTCAATCCGGTGACGGAGCTGCGCAATCCGCGCCTCACGAACGAATTCGAGCTCAGGCCGATCGAGCTGACGGACCTGCTGGAGCGGCCGCAGATCGCGCTGGATACGGAAGCCATGCGCCGCTTCATCTACGGACGAAGCGTGCTGGTGACCGGGGCGGGCGGATCGATCGGCAGCGAGCTGACGCGACAGGTCGCGGCGCTCGGCCCTTCGCGGCTCTTCGTCGTCGACAGCTGCGAGTTCAATCTCTACTCGATCGATCTGGAACTGGCCGAACGCTTCCCGAACCTGCCGCGCGCGGCCCATCTCTGCGACGTCCGCGATCCGGCCCGCGTGAACGAGCTGTTCGGACGTCACCGTCCCGAGCTGGTGTTCCATGCGGCGGCGCTGAAGCATGTTCCCATGGTGGAACTCAATCCCTGCGAGGGCGCGCTCACCAATGTCTGCGGGACGATGAATGTGGCGCAGGCGGCCAAGCGCTGGGGCGCGCTCGGCATGGTGCAGGTCTCCACCGACAAGGTCGTGAACTCGACCAGCGTCATGGGCGCGACCAAGCGGCTGGCGGAGCTGTTCTGCCAGGCACTCGATCTCGAGGGCATGCGGGAAGAGGGCTCGCCGCGCTTCATGACCGTGCGCTTCGGCAATGTGCTGGGCTCGAGCGGATCGCTGATCCCGCTCTTCAAGAACCAGCTGGCGCGCGGCGGCCCGCTCACGGTCACGCATCCGGAAATGAAGCGCTTCTTCATGACGATACGCGAGGCGGTTGAACTGACCTTGCAGGCTTCCGCCTACGGGCTGGAGAAGAAGCTCGGGCAGGGCGAAATCTTCGTGCTCGACATGGGGGAGCCGATCAAGATCGTCGACATCGCCCGCCGCATGATCCGTCTCGCCGGCTACACGCCCGACCAGGACGTCAAGATCCAGATCGTCGGATGCCGGCCGGGCGAGAAGCTGTTCGAGGAGCTTTTCGACGAAGCCGAGCGGCGGGTGACGCCACCCGTGCCCGGCGTTCTCGGCGCCGTGCCGACGCCGGTGCCGCTGCCCGTGCTCCGCCATGCCTTCGGGAGATTGCGCCATTGCGCCGAGCACGGCGATTGCGAGGGCCTGTTCGGGATCATTCGCGGCATCCTGCCGAACTTCCACGCCGAGAAGGATCCGCCCGGCGCGGCGGCCGAGTTGGCGCCGGTGCCTGCGGGGAGCGTCGCCCCGCATCCCGATCTCGTCGAGATCCCGCCGGAAATCGCGGCGCTGGCCGACGCCCTTGGCGCCGCGCGAGCCGTGGTTCGATGATCGCATCCTGCGTGTGAGGATGAAGACGTCGCGGTCGCTTGCGACCCGGGGGCGACGGATGGTCGGGTCCGGAAAGGCTGCTATACTGGGGGACTGATCCTTTGACCTGCATCCTTCGCGGTTAGGCCATGTTTCGGGATCGTTTCCCCGTCGCGGCAGCGACAGAACCCAGTCGAGACGATCCGGCCGAAGCTCCGGATGCATCGCGATCCGTCATCTACGTCATCAACACGCTGTCCCGGGGCGGGGCGGAGCATGGTCTCGCGACCCTCCTGGAAAACGGATTCCTGCGCGACTGCAACCTGATCGTCTTCGTCTTCAGCCGCGGCGATGGCGTGTTGCGCCAGCGGATCGTCGATCTCGTCGGCGAGGCGAGGTTGGTCGAAGTCACGCCCGGAGCCCGGCTCACCCTGGCGGGGATGCTGCGCGGCGTGGTCGAGCTCACCCGGTTGATCCGCCGGGTCCGGCCGAAGGTTGTCATCCTGTCGCTGAAGCAGGCCAATATCGTCGGCCGGTCGGTGCTGATGTTCAACCGCCGGGTCCGCTGCGTCGCCTTCGAGCATATCGCCCGGCTGGAACGCCAGCCATCCGTCCATCTCTATCGCTTCGTCCTGCGGGCGCTGTCGTTTCGGGTCGACGAGGTCTGGGCCGATTGCCCGACGACACTCTGCCGGACGCGCAGCCACTATCCCTGGCCTCGCCCGCGTCGCGAGAAGGTCGTGCCCCTCTTCATCGCCTCCTCTACGCCGGTGAAGCGCGACTATCGGATCGATGGAGTCGTCCAGTTGGTGATGGCCGGGCGGTTGATCCGGCGCAAGCGCTTCGATGTCGCCATCGACGCGCTGGCCGAGCTCAAGGCACGCGGCATCGACGCGCGCTGCACCATCTTCGGCACCGGCCCGGCCGGGGCGGCGATCCTCGCCAGGGCCGAGGCGGCCAATGTCGCCGAGCGGCTCTGCCTCGCCGGCTTCGTCGATCGATGGTGGCGCGATGCGCTCCAGCACGACATCTTCCTGCAGACCAGCGAGGAGGAGGGGTTCTGCCTCGTCGCGGCCGAGGCGATGATGGTCGGCCTGCCGATGATCACCACCGTGGTCGGTGGGCTGAACGACTATTCCACCGACGACGTCAACGCCGTGCATGTTCCCATCGGTCGGCCCGAGGCGCTTTCGGAAGCCGTCCGGCAGCTCGCAGGCGACGAGGCGCGCCGGCGCCGGCTCGGGCAGACGGCCGCCGCCGATATCGCCGCCGGCTATTCGGTGCAGTCGGCGCAGCGGGTCTATCGCGAGATAGGCGCCGGCCTGTTCGCCCCGGCGCCGCTCCGGATCTGACCGGCGGTTCCCTCGCTCAACCCTTCGAAAGCGCGACGACCGGATCGAGCTGCGAGGCGTTGCGCGCCGGCAGATAGCCGAACACGACCCCGATCAGGCTGGAGCAGAAGAAGGCGACGACGATCGAGGTGGTGGAATAGATCAGGCTGAAGTTGGAACTGAGCGCGCCGAAGAGCACGCCGAAGCCGAGCGCCGTGCCGATGCCGACCAGTCCGCCGATCAGGCAGACGAGGACGGCCTCGATCAGGAATTGCTGCAGGATGTCGCCCTGCCGGGCGCCGACGGCCATGCGCACGCCGATCTCCGAGACGCGTTCGGATACCGAGACCAGCATGATGTTCATGACGCCGATGCCGCCGACGATCAGCGAGATGACGGCGATCGAGGCGATCAGCAAAGTGAGCGTCTGGGTGGTGGCGGTAATCGTCTGGCGGATGTCGTCGGTGTTGAGGATGAAGAAGTCCTTGGTGCCGTGGCGCTGGGTCAGGAAGGTGGTGACCGCCTTCTCGGCGAGGTCCATCGCGACATCGTCGCTGACCCGCACCGTGATGCTGCGCAGCGACGTACTGCCGAGGAAGCGGGCCTGCACGGTGGTGTAGGGCAGGAACAGCGACAGGTTCTGGCTGGAACCGAAGCCGCCCTGCTGTGGCTTGGCGACGCCGACGATCCGGGCCGGCACCTGGCCGATCAGGATGACCTGCCCGACGGGGCTGCCGTCAAATTCCGAAAACAGCGCCTTGCGCGTGTTCTCGTCGATGACGACGTCCTGCGCCATCGAGCGGACGCTGCCGGCGTCGAAGAACTGTCCGGCGGCGAGCGTCGTGCCCTTGGCGGCGAAATACTGCTCGCTGACGCCGTTGACGAGCGCGCTTGCCTCTGTCGACCCGAAGCGGACGCTGCTCGAGGTCGACACCGTCGGCGTCACGGCGGCGACATAAGGCTGCTTGGAGAGCTCGGTCGCATCCGCGACGACCAGCGTCGTGATCTTGCCCGATCGCATGTCGCCGAAATCCTTGCCGGCGAAGATCTCCAGCGTGTTGGTGCCGAGGCCGGAGATGTTTTCGAGCACCTTCTGCCGGGAACCCTCGCCGAGCGCGACGACGCTGACTACCGAGGCGATGCCGATGATGATGCCGAGCATCGTCAGGAAAGTGCGCAGCTTGTGCGCGCGCATCGATAGCAGCGCCATGCGCAGCGCTTCGCCGGCGCGGTCGAGGATGGCGCCGAAGCCGCGACGCTTGCGGTCGGCCGGCTGGCTGGTTTCGCGGCGCGCCGGCGCGTCGTCTTTGGCCTTGCGCGTATCGGAGACGATGACGCCGTCGCTGATCTCGATGATCCGCTCGGCGCGCGCCGCCACCGCCATGTCGTGCGTGACGATGATGACGGTCTTGCCCTCGGCATGCAGCTCTTCGAGGATGCGGAGCACTTCCTCGCCGCTATGCTTGTCGAGCGCGCCGGTCGGCTCGTCGGCGAGGATGACGTTGGCGCCGTTCATCAGGGCGCGCGCGATCGAGACGCGCTGCTGCTGGCCGCCCGAGAGCTGGCCC
Organism: Kaistia sp. SLG-1; assembly: GCF_059699055.1. Lineage (NCBI taxonomy): Bacteria > Pseudomonadati > Pseudomonadota > Alphaproteobacteria > Hyphomicrobiales > Kaistiaceae > Kaistia > Kaistia sp. SLG-1. Next base: position 3,206,927 of record NZ_AP048544.1, on the reverse strand, counting down.
GGCCGATGGTCTGTGCGGTCGGCCATGCCGAGGCGGCCCAGCAGCGCGGCGGCTCTTACCTGGCGGTCGTGCGGCGTCTGGCCGGCATAGACGGCCGGGATCTCGACATTGCCGAGCGCGGTCAGCTCCGCCAGCAGGTGATAGCGCTGGAAGATGAAGCCGAAATGCTCGCGGCGGAGCGCCGCCAGCTCGTCCGGCTGCAGCGAGGACGTCTCGCGGCCGGAGATGCGGTAGCTGCCGGAGGACGGCCGGTCGAGGCAGCCGAGGATGTTCATCAGCGTCGACTTGCCGGAACCCGAGGCGCCGACGATCGCCACCATCTCGCCGGCCCGGATCGAGAGATCGACATCCTTCAGGACCGCGATCGTCTCCTCGCCGGAGGGGAACTCGCGGCGGAGCGCGGTCAGGTGGATCAGGGGCTCAGCGGCCGGAGGGGCATGCATCGGCTCAGAATCCCATCGGCCCGCCGCGGAAGCGGCGCGCGCCGCCCGCCGACGCGTCCGATCCTTCGCCGGTGACGACCCGGTCGCCCTTGTTCAGGCCAGAGCGGACCTCAGCGATGACCTTGTCGTTCAGCCCGATCTCGACCTTGCGGGGGACGACCTTGTCGCCCTCGAGCACCCGCACCGTATAGGTGCCGTCGGCATTGCGGGGCCCGAGCGCGACCGCGGGGACGACCACGACGTCCTCGGCCCGGCCGAGCACGATATGCACCTGCGCCGTCATGTAGGTGCGTAGCCGGCCGTCATCGTTCGGGACGTGGAAGATGCCGTTGTAGTAGATCGCGGCGGAGCTCGAGGCGGAGCTGCCCGCCGTCGAGGAGGTGCTGAAGCTGCTGTCGCTGCGGATCGATTCCGGCGCCGGCTCGATCGCGTCGAGCGTCGTCTCATAGCGGCGTTCCGGATCGCTCAGGATGGTGAAATAGATCGGCTGGCCGGCCTTCACCTTGACGATGTCGGCTTCCGAGATCTCTGCCTTGACCGTCATGACCTCGAGCTGGCCCATGATGACGATGGTCGGGGCGGATTGCGCCGCGTTCACCGTCTGGCCTTCCTGGGTGACGATGGCGAGCACGGTGCCGTCGATCGGCGCGGTGATCTGCGTGTAGCCGAGATTGGCCTCGGCGGTCGAAACCGCGACCTCGGCCTCGATGATCCTGGCGTCGAGCGCCTCGATCTGGGCGCGCGTCGTCTTGACGTTGGCGTCGGCCGTCTCGAAATCCGCCCGCGATACCGCGTTCTTTTCCAGCATGGATTTCTGCCGGGCGAGCGTCTGCTCGGCCAGGAGCAGCGAGGCCTGCTTCTCGACGAGCTGGGCGCGGATGTTGGCGAGGGAAGCCTGCGCGGTGCGCAGCGCATTTTCCTGCGTGACGGAATCGATCTCCGCGATCAGGGCGCCCTTCGCCACTTGCTGGCCGAGCTCGACCTTGAGCGCCGTCACCCGGCCGGAAACCTGGGCGCCGACCGCGACGAGCTTCGACGGCTTCAGCGTGCCGGTCGCCAGCACGCTTTCCTCGACCGTGCCGGTCGAGACGAGCGCCGTCATCATCGGCGGGGTCTGCGCGCGGCTGAAATTGGCGCGATAGGCGTAGCCGGCCCCGGCCAGCACGAGAACCGCGATGACGAGAAGGAGGAGGCGGGACCGGCGGCGGGGTTTCTTGTTCATGCGGGCCGTTTTCTGAAGCTCTGGAGGGCAACGCGTTCGGCGCGCGCGACGCGCTGCCAGGCGGCGTTGGAAGGAAGGGCGGCGGCGGGGCGACTACCGCCGGGCAAGGTGCGGGCCCGTGCCGGTATCGACGATCTCGGGTTTCGAGCTGTCGACCGCGCCGCTCCAACCACCGCCGAGCGCCTTGTTGAGCGCGATGTAGTCGGTGGCGATGGCGACGCGGCTCTCGATCAGCGAATCCGAGGCGGAATAGAGCGAGCGCTCCGCCGTCAGCACGTCGAGGAAGCTCGACGATCCCGACTGGAACAGCGCCTGGGCGACCTGGTTCGCCTCGCGGTAGGATGCGGCGGCCGAGGCCAGCTTGCCGGACCGGATGCGATCCTGGGCAAGCGCGACGATGGCGTTCTCGACGTCTTCGAGCGCCGCCAGCACGCTGGCGCGATAGGCGATGAAGCTCTGGTCGCGCTGCGCCTCGGCGATGTCGACGGCCGCCTTGAGCTGGCCGCCATTGAAGATCGGGACGGAAAGCGTCGGGCCGAACGACCAGCTGATCGTCGAGCTCTTGCCGAGATCGCCGAGCTTGACGCCGTTGGTGGCAATGTTGCCGGTGAGGCTCGCGCTCGGATAGCGCGCCGCCTCGGCCTGGCCGATCCGCGCGGTGGCGCGCGCATATTGCGCCTCGGCGAGGCGCACGTCGGGCCGCGTCGTCAGAATATCGGCCGGAATTCCGGTCGGGATCGGAAGGCGCGGCGCGGGAACGGGTTTCGCGGTCTTCATCCGCTCGGCGAGCGCCGAGGGCGGCCGTCCGGTCAGCACGGAGAGGCGGTGCACCGTCTGGGCATAGGCTGTTTCCAGCGAGGGGATGCCGGCTTCCGTGCTGCTCGCCTGGCCGGCGGCCGTCGCGGCGTCGGCGGCGGTGGCGGCGCCCGCCTCGAACTTGTTGCGGGTGATCGCCGCCGTCTGGCGCTGCGACGCGGCGGTGCGCTTCGCCAGCGCGATGCGCGCCTGGTAGCCGCGCGCCGAAACATAGTTGGAGGCGACGTCGCCGATCAGCGTCAGGAGCGTCGCGCGCAGATCTTCCTCGGCCGCGTCCATGCCATAGCGCGCCGCCTCGACGCCGCGCTTGTTGCCGCCGAAGAGATCGAGCTCCCAGCTGGAGTCGAGCCCGGCGCGGAACTGGCTGGAGACGTCGCCGAGGCTCTTGCTCCGCGTCGCCGAGCCGCTGCCATTGACGTCGGGGAAGAGCGCTCCGACGCTCTGGCGGTAGCTGGCGCGCGCCTCGCGCACCTTCGCCTTGGCGTTGGCGACGTCGAGATTGCCGGCGACCGCCTCGTCGATCAGCCCGTCGAGCATGGGATCGCCGAGGCGCTTCCACCACTCCGCGAGCTCCGGCGGCTTCGCGGCCTTCGCCGAGGTGGCGCTTCCCCATTTCGCCGGCAGGCTCAGGGACGGCTTCTCATAGTCCGGGCCGACGACCACGCATCCGCCGAGCGCGGCGCCAAGCGCGACCAGCAGCGCCAGGCGGGGCAGTTTTGCGCGCGCGCCGGCGATCCCGCCCTGTAAAGGTCCGGAGCGCGGCGCGACGGCGATCCCGGCGACCGGAAGCCTTTGAGCGAGCAAGTGTGAATCCATATTAATTATAATGAAGGCTAGCTATATTCGGCGGGCGGACGACAGGTCAACGCCGGCCGGGCAGGGCGCATGGCCGCACACGGATTGCGACCGCTCTTTTGTGCAAGCAGGCTGACTTCCGGTCGATGGCTTCGCGGAGATCACTATGATCCGGGAAGGGAATCGATGGCGCTCCGGACGGGTCGCCAGGCAGGCAAGGAGTGAGACGGCGTGACGGTGACGATCTACGGCATCAAGAACTGCGACACGATGAAGAAGGCCCGGACGTGGCTGGACGAGAAGGGCATCGCCTACGCCTTTCACGACTACAAGGCCGAGGGCATCGACCGGGCGCATCTCGATCGCTGGGTCGGCGAGCTGGGCTGGGAAACCGTGCTGAACCGCGCCGGTACGACGTTCCGCAAGCTCGACGACGCCGACAAGCAGGACCTCGACGCGGCGAAGGCGATTGCGCTGATGCAGGCGCAGCCCTCGATGATCAAGCGTCCGATCCTCGATCTCGGCGACGGCCGCCTGCTGGCCGGCTTCAAGCCGGAGGTCTATGCGGCGGCGTTCCAGTAGCACGCCGTCACGACCGCATGCTGATATAAGGATATCTTTATATCGCGCTTGACGGGCCTCGGGCTGGAGCCTAGGACTGGGGCGTCGTGGTTCTCCGGCCCGCTCTGGCGGCGTCGGAGCTAAGAGGGAATCCGGTGCGTCGCGCTCTGCGTGGCAATGCCGGAGCTGCCCCCGCAACTGTGAGCGGCGAGCCCGGGTCCAATTCTGCCACTGAAGCCGCAAGGCTTCGGGAAGGCCGGACCAGGGCGGAGACCCGCGAGCCAGGAGACCTGCCTCGACCTCATAACGTCCCTGGGCGGGGTGTCCCGGTGGTGCGCCTGCGCCCGCCGGCCCGTCGCCGAGGGGAACTCACGCATGCGTCCGCTCGGCCTTTGCCCCCAAACATTTGGGGTTAAGCCGATGTCTTCTCTCACGCTTCCTGTCAGCACGCTCGGTACGCCGCGGATCGGTCCGCGCCGCGAGCTCAAGACCGCGCTCGAAAGCTACTGGTCCGGCCAGTCGAGCGCCGACGACCTGCTCGCCAGCGCCGCCGGCCTGCGCGCGGCCAATTGGGCGCGCCAGCACGCGCTCGGGATCACGAGCATCCCGTCGAACGATTTCTCGCTCTACGACCATGTCCTCGACACCAGCGTCATGGTCGGCGCCATCCCGGAGATCTACGGCTGGAAGGGCGGCGAGGTGCCGCTCGACACCTATTTCGCCATGGCGCGCGGCAGTGAGGGCCATGCGCCGGATCCCGCCTGCGCCGGCCACCATCATCACGACGCGTCGGGCGTTCCGGCGCTCGAAATGACGAAATGGTTCGACACCAACTATCACTACATGGTGCCAGAGTTCACGAGCGGGCAGCGCTTCACGCTCGCCTCGACCAAGCCGCTCGACGAATTCCTCGAGGCGAAGGCGCTCGGCTACCACACCCGCCCCGTCCTGCTCGGGCCGGTCAGCTATCTGAAGCTCGGCAAAAGCCAGGATCCGACCCTCGATCCGCTGACGGTGCTGCCGGCGCTTCTCCCCGTCTATGTCGAGATCCTGCGCCGCCTGGCCGCCCATGGCGCCGACTGGGTGCAGATCGACGAGCCCTGTCTGGTGCTCGACCTCGATGACGCGACCCGTCAGGCGCTCCGCGTCGCCTATGGCATGTTCGCCTATGCGCAGCCCCGGCTGAAGCTGATGCTGGCGACCTATTTCGGCGCGCTCGGCGACAATCTCGACACCGCCGTCGAACTGCCGGTCGCGGGTCTGCATGTCGATCTCGTCCGCGCGCCGGAGCAGCTGGACGCCGTTCTGGCGAAGGCGCCGAGCGGCCTCGTCCTTTCGCTCGGCGTCATCAACGGCCGCAACATCTGGCGCGCCAATCTCGCGGATCTGCTCGATCGGCTCGAGCCGGTGGTCGCGCGGCGCGGCCTGGATCATGTCCAGATCGCGGCGTCCTGCTCGCTGCTGCACGTACCGATCGACCTGGAGCAGGAAACCGATCTCGATCCCGAGCTGAAGAGCTGGCTCGCCTTCGCCGTCCAGAAGATGGACGAGCTGGCGACGCTCGGCCGGGCGCTGGCCGGCGGACGGGCGAGCGTGGCGCAGGCGATCGGCGCCTCGGCGCTGGCGGCCACGACCCGCGCCACCTCGCCCAAGGTGCACGACGCGGCGGTCGCCGCGCGGACGGCGGCCGTGACCGCCGAACTGGCGCAGCGGGAAAGCGGCTTCGCCAAGCGTCACGCGCTGCAGCAGTCGGTGCTCGACCTGCCGGTTTTCCCAACGACGACGATCGGATCGTTCCCGCAGACGCCGGAGGTCCGCAAGGCGAGGGCGGCGCATGCCAAGGGAGCGCTGGCCCCGGCAGACTATGAGGCCTTCCTGCGCCGGGAGACCGAGGCGGCCATCCGCTGGCAGGAAGAGATTGGGCTCGACGTGCTGGTGCATGGCGAGTTCGAGCGCAACGACATGGTGCAGTATTTCGGCGAGCAGCTCTCAGGCTTCGCCTTCACCAAGTCCGGCTGGGTGCAGAGCTACGGCTCGCGCTATGTCCGGCCGCCGATCCTGTTCGGCGACGTGTCGCGGCCGGAGCCGATGACGGTCGAGTGGTGGCGCTATGCCCAGTCCTGCACGGAGAAGCCGATGAAGGGCATGCTCACCGGCCCGGTGACCATCCTGAACTGGTCCTTCGTGCGTGACGACGTTCCGCGCAGCGTCGCCTGCCGCCAGATCGCGCTCGCCATCCGGGACGAGGTGCAGGATCTCGAAAAGGCCGGCGCGCGGATGATCCAGATCGATGAGGCGGCTCTGCGCGAGGGCCTGCCGCTGCGGCGCGGCGAATGGGGGCACTATCTCGACTGGGCGGTTGAGAGCTTCCGGATCTGCGCCTCCGGCGTCGGCGACGCGACGCAGATCCACACCCATATGTGCTACTCGGAGTTCAACGACATCATCGACGCCATCGCGGCGATGGATGCCGACGTGATCTCGATCGAGACGTCGCGCTCGAAGATGGAGCTGCTCGAAGCCTTCGTCAGCGATCGCTATCCGAACGATATCGGCCCGGGCGTCTACGACATCCATTCGCCGCGCGTGCCGGCGGTGGTGGAGATGACGGAGCTGCTCGACAAGGCGGCCGAGCGCCTGGCGGTCTCGCAGATCTGGGTCAATCCCGACTGCGGCCTCAAGACCCGCAAGTGGGATGAAGTGCGCCCGGCGCTCGTCAACATGGTCGCGGCGGCGAGGGAGCTGCGCTCGCGCTTCGTCGAGGCGGCCGAGTAGCGCCGGCTCAAGCTGGCCGCGCCGGAGAATTATTCCGGTGCGGCCATTTCGGAAAGTTTATTCAGATCAACGCCTTGCGGGCTCAGGCTCGCAAGGCTCTGAGCGCGTTCAGGATCACGGCGACGTCGATCGCTTCCTGCAGCAGCGCCCCCTGCAGCGGCGGCAGATAGCCGAACGCCGCCACGATCATCGCGATCAGCGAGAGGCCGAGGCCGGCGACCACGCTTTGCAGCGCGATGCGTGCCGAGCGATGCGCCACGCCGATCGCGTCGGCGAGGCGATCGATCCGGTCGACCAGCAGCACGACGTCGGCGGTTTCCGACGAAGCGGCGGCGCCGCGCGCGCCCATGGCGACGCCGACATCGGCCGCGGCGAGCGCCGGCGCGTCGTTGACGCCGTCGCCGACCATCATCACCGGGCCGGCCGCGCGGGCGGCGGTGACGACGTCGACCTTGCCCTGCGGCGTCAGATCGGCCTTGAGCTCATCGATCGCCAACCGGCGAGCCACCGGCTCCGCCACGGCGGCGCGGTCGCCGGTGGCGAGAACGATGCGCGCGATGCCGGCCGCGCGCAGGCGCTCTATGACGGTGGCCGCGTCGGCGCGCAGCGGATCGGCCATGACGAGCGTGCCGGCGAGCGTGCCGTCGACGACGACGTCGATCGTCGCCGCGCTGCCGGGAAAGCCCGGCTTCCAGATCCCGGCGCTCGGCTTCAGGTGGCTGCGCGCGAAGGCCGATCCGCCGACGGCGACGACATGGTTGTCAATCGTGCCGACGAGGCCGGCGCCGGCCGTTTCCTGGACGTCGGTCGGTGCCGTCAGCTTCAGCGATCGCGCCTGCGCCGCCTGGATCAGGGCATCCGCCATGACATGCGTCGAAGCCTGGTCGAGCGAGGCGGCGAGCCGGAGGATCTCGTCCGGCTGCCAGCCCGGCGCGGTCCAGATGTCGGAGAGTTCGGCATGGCCGCGCGTCAGCGTGCCGGTCTTGTCGAGCACGGCGATGCGGGCGCGGCCGAGGGCTTCGAGCGCGCCGCCGCCCTTCACCAGCACGCCGAGCTTCGCCGCGCGCGAAATGCCGGAAATGATCGCGACCGGGACGGCGAGGATCAGCGGGCAGGGCGTCGCCACGACCAGCACGGCGAGGGCGCGGATCGGGTCGCCGGTCCAGATCCAGGCACCGCCGGCGAGAGCGAGCGTCAGCGCGAGGAACCACAGCGCATAGCGATCGGCCATGCGGACCGCCGGGGCGCGGGTCCTCTCGGCCTCTTCGACGAGGCGGACGATCGCCGCATAGGCGCTTTCGGCCGCCGGACGAAGTGCGATAAGATCGAAGGGTGCGCCGATCGCCGTCGTGCCGCTCAGGGCCTCGTCGTCGCGCTGGAGCGTGACGGGGAGGGATTCGCCGGTCAGCGCCGAGGTGTCGATGACGGCGCTTTCGCTGGCGACGGTGCCGTCGACCGGAAGCACCTCGCCCTGTCGGATCAGCAGCCGATCGCCGGGCGTCACGTCCTCGATCGGCACTTCCTCAAGGCCGTCGGCGGTGTGCAGCATCACCGTGCGCGCGACCCGGCCGAGCAGGGCCATCATCTCGCGGCGGGCGCGGCGCTCGGCATAGTTCTCCAGATATTGTCCGCCGGCATACATCAGCGCGACGACATTGCCGGCGAGCGGCTCGCCGAAGACGAGCGCGGCCAGCATCGAAAGCGCCGCGATGATGTCGAGGCCGGCGTCGCCTCGCCGCAGCGAAGTGGCGATCTGGACCAGCAGGCTCAGCAGCACCGGGAACGTGGCAAGGCCCCAGACGAAGGACGCCGACCCGCGGCCACCAATGAGATAGAGCAGGATGCCGGCGGTCAATCCGCCGAGAGCCACGGCGAGCAGCGCAATGTTGCTGGACCAGATCGGGCTGCGCTGCATGTCTCGGTCGTTTCCCATCCGGAGCGGAATGCTCGGTTGCCGCCGACGCTGCCGCGCCGGGGCCGACTCTGGCGTGCAGGTCGATCGCCGGCACACCAGCTCATTTCTTCCGCGTTGTCGATGGGCGGCGGGGCGACTGCGCCGCTTTATGGAGCGTGCTTCGCCGCCTCCAGCACGTCTTTCAGGATGACGGCCTGATTGTGCGTCTCGTCCTTTGCGCCGAAGAGCAGGGTGACCGTATGGCCGGCGCATCTTTCGCGCAGCGCCGCGACGGCGTCCGGCATCTGCGCGAGCTCGGCGCGGTAGCGCGTCTCGAACTCGTCCCAGTTCGCCACTTCATGGTGAAACCATTTTCGCAATGCGTCGGACGGCGCGAGATCCCGAGCCCAGAGATCGAGCGCGGCATCCTTCTTCTTGATGCCGCGCGGCCACAGGCGGTCGACGAGCACGCGCAGCCCGTCCGTGGGCGAGGGGGGATCGTAGATGCGCTTCAGACGGATCATCGGGCGATCATCGGGCTTCGCCAGCGCTTCGTCCAGCGTCCTCCAGCCATGTGCCTTGGCGCGATCTCTTCGCGCGACCCGGCATCCGCGTTGCTAGCCTTTCGCCGCGCCCTGCGTCCCGAGCGAACTCCGCTCGCCGGGCGCCGCCGCCTGCTGCGCCCGCTGGCCGAACCAGATGCTGGCGAGCACGATGGCCATGCCGAGCATCTGCGCCGGGCTCAGCGTCTGGCCGAGCCACCACCAGCCGAGAACGACCGCCGTCAGCGGGCTCAGGAAGCCGAGCGGCGATACGGTGGCCGGGCCGAGCCGCGCGATACCACGGAACCAGAGGATATAGGTCAAAGCCGCGCCGATCAGGCCGAGATAGGCGAGGCCCGCCAGATTGGCGCCGGTGAGCGGCGGCAGGGCCGGCTCGAACCAGAGCGCCACGGGCAGGAGGAGCAGGCCGCCGGCCGTCAACTGCCAGGCGGTAAAGGCGAGGGGCGAGACGGGCGGCTGCCATTTGCGGGTCAGCACGGTTCCGAACGCCATCGAGAGCGCGCCGGCGAGGCCGGCCGCGATGCCGATCGGATCGAGCGCGGCGTGCGGCGTCAGGATCAACAGCGCGACGCCGCCAATGCCGACGATGGCGGCGACGATCGCGGCGAGGCGCAGCGTCGTTCCAAGCAGGAGGCGGGCGAGCAGGATGACGATGAGCGGCTGGATCGCGCCGACCGTCGCGGCGACGCCGCCGGGCAGACGGTAGGCCGAGACGAACAGCATCGCCCAGAAGATCGAGAAGTTGAGGGCGCCGAGAACCAGCACGCGCGACCACCAGATCCCGCGCGGCAGCTTGCGGACGACGAGCAGGAGCAGCAATCCGGCCGGCAGCGCCCGCAGCACGGCGACGGTGAGCGGATAGCCGGGCGGCAGCAGCTCGGTCGTCACCAGATAGGTGCTGCCCCAGATCGCCGGCGCGATCGCGGTCAGGAGGAGGTCGAGATTGCGGTGCATTTGGGGGGCCTTTATCGATATCTTGATGTCAAGATAATCCAAAGCATCTTGACGTCAAGATATCTCTTGTGGCCCAGTCGCGGCATGGATCATGTCGATGAAATTCTGCAGCAATGGCAGCGCGAACGGCCGGACCTCGATGTCGGCCCGATGGGGTTGATCGGCCGGCTCGGCCGGGTCGCGCATTATCTGACGCGCGAGATGGACAAGACCTTCGCCGAGTTCGGCCTGACCGGCGCGAGCTTCGACGTGCTGGCGACGTTGCGCCGGGCGGGGCCGCCCTACAGCCTGACGCCGGGCGACCTGCTCTCGACGATGATGATCACTTCGGGGACGCTGACCAACCGGATCGACCAGCTCGAAAAGGCCGGCCTCGTCGCCCGCGCGCCAAGCGCCGGGGACCGCCGGGTTGTTATCATCTCGTTAACCGAAACGGGCTTCGCGACGATCGAGGCGACGGTGACGGCGCATGTCGCGACGCAGAAGCGCCTGGTCTCGGTGCTCTCCGACGAGGAGCGGGCGCGGCTCGACGGCGAGCTCCGAAAATTCCTCGCCGGCATCGCCGCAGGCGGCTGAAGCGACGGCTCAGCCTCCGGCCGCGTGCCGCGCCTCGTGGTCGAGCAGCCAGCGCTTGCGGTCGGTGCCGCCGCTATAGCCGGTGAGCGCCCCGTCGGCCCCGACCAGCCGGTGGCAGGGGATGACGACGCAGAACGGATTGGCGCCATTGGCATGGCCGACGGCGCGCGGCGCCTGCGGTCTTCCCAGCCGCTCCGCCAGCCGGCCATAGGCGAGCGGCGCTCCCGGCGGAATGGCGCGGAGCGCCTGCCAGACCTGCTGCTGGAACGGCGTGCCGTCCGTCTTCACGGCGATCCGCTCGATGGCGCGGATCGCGCCGGCGAAATAGTCCCGCAGCGCATCGCTGATCGCGACCGGCACGGCGCCGGCGGCGAGCACGAAGCCGCCCTCGCCAAGACGCCGCCCCAGCAGCCGATCGAGCCGATCCTCGCACCCGACAAAATCCGCCGCGCGCAAGAATCCGTCCGTGTCGGCGGCGAGCAGCATGTCGCCGATCGGCGTCGGGATCGTCTCAAGCGTCAGCAGGATCGGCATCGATCAGCTCGCGTCGTGGAAGATGAGGCCGAGCGTATGCCGGCGGCCGGAGCGGACGCGGCTGACGCCATGGCGCAGGTTGACGCGGTAGCTGCCGCGCGTCCCCCGGACCGGCCGGTTGTGCACGGCGAAGACGACGGCGTCGCCCTGGCGGAGCGGCACCACCTCGGCCCGGCTCTGCATGCGCGGCCGCTGCTCGGTCAGCACGAACTCGCCGCCGGTGAAATCCGCGCCCGGCTCCGACAGCAAAATCGCCACCTGCAGCGGGAAGGCGAGGTCGCCATAGAGGTCCTGGTGCAGGCAGTTGAAATCACCGGGCCCATAGCGCAGCAGCAGCGGCGTCGGCCGCGTCTGCCCGGCCGCGTGGCAAAGCGCCAGATAGTCGGCGTGCTCGGCTGGATAGCGGGCTTCCTCGCCCATCCGCGCGTTCCAGTCGTTCGCGACCGTCGCCAGTTTCGGATAGAGCGCGGTGCGCAGATCCCGGACGAGATCCGGCAGCGGATAGCGGAAATAGCGGTATTCGCCCCGGCCGAAGCCATGCCGCGCCATGTGGATATGGCTGCGGAAATGCGCCTCCTCGTCATAGAGCGCGGCGATCGTCCGGCATTCCTCGGCAGTCAGCAGACCCTCCAGCACGGCATTGCCATAGAAGTCGAGATCGGCGGCGAGGCGCTGCCAGTCGTAGCGGCCGACGCGGGTCCCGGCCGCGTCGGCGATTTCGGCGGGACGGGGCGCGGCGTTCATGCCTGCGCCTCCTTCTCGAGCAGCGCCCGCTTGCGCTCGACGCCCCAGCGATAGCCGGAAAGCGCGCCGTCGTTCCGCACCACCCGATGGCAGGGGATCGCCACCGCGATCGCGTTCGCGGCGCAGGCGCCCGCCACCGCGCGCATGGCGGTCGGCGCGCCGATCCGCTCGGCGATGTCGCGATAGCTCACCGTCTCGCCGGCCGGGATCGCGCGGAGCGCCTGCCAGACCCGCTGCTGGAACGCCGTGCCGCGCACGTCGAGCGGCAGGTCGAGGCCGAGTTGCGGCGCCTCGACGAAGCCGACCACCCGCGCCACCAGGGCCTCGAATTCCGCGTCGCCGCCGATCAGATTGGCGTTCGGAAACCGGTCCTGCAGCTCGCGCGCCAGCTCTTCCGGATCGTCGCCGAGCGAGATCGCGCAGATGCCCTTGTCGCTCCGGGCGACGAGGATGGCGCCGAGCGAGCATTGCCCGATCGCGAACTTGATGTCGGTATCCGTGCCCCCGGCGCGATAGGCCGTCGGCGTCATGCCGAGAACGGCGTTCGAGGTCGCATAGAAGCGGCCGCTCGAATTGAAGCCGGAATCATAGATCGCCTCGGTGACGCTGCCGGCGCGCCGCGAAAGCTCCGCCTTTGCCCGCGAAACCCGGTGCGCCGCCGCATAGGCCTTCGGCGTCAGCCCGGTCACCGCCTTGAAGACGCGGTGGAAATGATAGGGGCTCATGCCGACCGAGGCGGCGAGCGCTTTCAGCGACGGTAGTTCCTCGGCCGCCTCGATCGTCCGGCAGGCCTTTTCGACCGTCGCCGCATGCTGCTCGGCGGGCGAGGCGGCGTTCGGCGTGCAGCGCCGGCAGGCGCGGAAGCCTGCCGCCTCCGCGTCCTCGTTTGTCGCGAAGAAGGCGACGTTCTCCGGCTTCGCCGGCCGCGCCGCGCAGGAGGGCCGGCAATAGACGCCGGTCGTCCGAACCGCATAGACGAACTTGCCGTCCAGGGCGCGGTCGCGCGCAACGACCGCCCGCCAGCGCGGATCGCGCTCGACGGCGTCAGCGGCCGCGACGCGTGGGCTCGCGGGGTGCTTGGTCTCGATCCCGGCCTCGGGAGCATTCCGTGCCGGAGCGTTCTGGTGCAGGGCGTGGGCCATGGGCTTCATCCTTCGCATGGATCATGCCCTCTAGGTAGGCCCCGCTGGTTCGAGCCGCACTCCGGGAATTGCTTTTGAATTGACACTGGGTGCGACGCCACCCGAAACGCGCTGACCGAGGGCGCGATCCTCGCAAAAGAAGCCATCGGCAATGCGATCGACGACCTGCTCGCCAGTAGCAACAAGGATCTCACCGGCGAGGATGCCAAGGCGCGCAAAATCGCCATCCCCGTCGCCTCCGGCGCCCGCTACGGCCTGATCATCGCCGAAGCGCTTGGCGACGAGCACGGCTTATGCGCCGCCGCCAACCTGAATGCGGAGCCGGAGGGCGTGCCGGTGTTTATGGAGTAGGTCTTCCACAGGCGGCGCTCCGGCGCAGCCCTGTCTTGAACGGTCCAACTAAGCTCCTGCGTCCTTAGGCGCAGATGTTCTAATGAGGTCGGCTTTGATCTCGAACCTTTTTCGTTGACCCGCACTTGGAATGAAGGTCGACTGTATAGAAGCGGGTATAGGTATGTAAATTCGGTCTCTCAAGATGATGGTCGACGTCCTTTGTGACCCTCCGCCGGCGTGGTCGCCGACGAACTCGGTAGTCTGCAGGTCATAGTAGACACCGAATTCTCCTGAGTGGTGGATAAAAATGAACAGGACTTTTTGCCCGCCCCACACTACTGATGTTGAGTGAGGTTGAGCGAAGAAATCACCGAACTCCGTGTAGGCTCGTGATGCTAAAGCGATAAAGCATCTATAGCCTCGAAGGTCATCTTCGGACGGGTCGATAGTAATCAGCTTTGCCGATGAACTCGTTTCGGTCCTCATCATGGGCGGCTCAGCAGACCACTGGGTTTGCCCTGCTGCGGACGGTTGAAACAGAGCTCTTTCGTTTTCAAGAAGGTCGGGAACAACTTCGCTGGCCGAGGTCGCCGTATCGACGTACTGCACGTTAGTTTGCGCGCTAGACTTGGACTGGTCGATCGCGTTTTCGAGGGTTATTCTTCCTTCCCTATAGTTATCCCAAATAGTCGGTAAATCGTCCAACTCGTCGCTGTCGTATTCGAACGTCTCACGTTTCCGTCGCATAGCTTCAATGAAAGCCTCTGCGCCTTGACGAGTGCTGCTGGGCACGAGACGGGCTATCTGGGAGAAGATTGTCGTCCTGACAAAGTCCTTCGCTAGGCTTCTGAATGCGTCTATATGGCTCTCATAAACTTGTAGAAGAGTCGATACATTCGAGGAAGAGGAATTAAGGACAACATGATGTTTCCCGTCTTTCAGCTTATCAAGCAGAATGACCGAAACGCCATGAGAAATGGTGCCGAAATCCACGGTAATTTCAACAAAATAATCCTCAGAAACGATAGACTCTATTCTATATGCGACGCCCCACTTGGAGCCGCTGAGATTAAGCCCACCTTCGATATTTGTTACGGTTGGCTTGTCTGGGACAGACCTTATTTCAGGAGAGTGAGCGATGTATAGTTCTTGACATTGACGGCGGGGATTGCTGCGGGAGAGTACGATAAGTATAGAGTTCCCGGATGAAAAGGTTTTTATGACCGCTGGATCGGATCCTCCGTAGTTAAGAACGGCTGGTTGACCAGAGATGTTCGACAGCCGTCTGGCCTCTTCTAGCGAAATATCGTCCCCGTCCGGCCGTTCGATTGTGAGTTTGCCCGCGAGGTCGTGGCGGCCATGTGAACTGATCCATTGCATAAAAGCAGAGCTTGAATTGCACTGATCAATTCGAGCTAGTCGTTCCGATACATACTGTTCAATCTGTGCCATCATCGACTGGAGCAATTGTATTCCGTCCGAAGTGATGGCCTCGCGTCCAGCGGTGGGTTGCAGAACCTGCAGATCTACAATACCGCCGAAGGCGTAAGTGGAACTGATCGGTGCCGCCGCCAGTCCGAAGCCACTCCGCGCTGCGTGAACCGCACCGTCTCCACTCCTAAGCGCCAGATGTCCCTCGAGTTTCTGCCCGTTCCAGACAAGCTCCTTTATAGACAACCGGACGATGCCGTTGTTGGAGACATCCAGCTTCACCGCTCCTTGCAGAAGCGTGCCAAGGATTGCGTGCTTGTCTGTTTCGGTGTGGGCAGAAGAAACTGCAGGAACTGCGTCGTCAATGCTTACCTGACTTATCAGAACTCCATTCACAAAGATCGGCGTCGGTACGAGTTGGACGAACTCCTGCAGATATTGCTTGGCTTGGCTTTCGGCGATAGAGCCTGGAGTGATTAATTCGGCTATAATCTTAGTCCCCGGATGTCCGGTCGCCGCCGCCAATTGGACCTCAACACAATCATCACGGAGTGAGAGAGTGTCGCGGTTTGCGATTGAAATCGTCCTCTCTGGAGTCCGCGCGCTCTCGGTTTCAACAGTAAGAATTCTCGCGACGCCGAAGTTCGCCATCGCTCCAATTCCGAACGTGCCCACCACGCCTGCTGCCCGAGCCTCTGGCGTGTTCTTACTGCTGCTTCCTGCGGTCCAGAAGTGCTTTCGGATTTCGGCCTTTGACATGCCGATGCCGTTGTCCTCGATTACGATCCGGTCTCTTTGAACGGTGACATCGATGCGCGGTTCGAACAGATCGCCACGTTGGATACGCTCGCGGATCGCGTCAAACGCGTTCTGGACATTCTCACGGAGCAAGGCGAGAGGAGACTGATAGATTTGCTTTGCGAGTAATTCGATGACTCGTGAAGTGTCTACATCGAACGGTATGCGTTCATTCTGCATTATCTTCTCTCTCGCGTGCGCAACAGGATTTGGCGGGTCTCGTAATGTTCGTGGTATGCTGGCGGCAATTTCCCGTCGGCGAGAATGCAGTTAAGCTTGGCGATGTCACCTAGCTGATATGCAGCTTCGGCAAGCACCGCGAGTTCTTCCGCATCGTCCGAAGGCTCGAAGAGGTCCCGAACGTCATTCCATCTCTCAGAAATTCTCAGAGCGTTTAGAAGCACTTTCCGAGGGAATGACCTTGGCTCAGGCCGAAGCGCGATTAGGTCGTCGGTCGCCGGGGAGCGTTGACCCTTCATGTTTGCCTCTTCGACCTCAAGGGTGAGCTTCCGAAGCTTCCCCTCGCGGGAGGCGACTGGTTGACCCGCGACATTTACGCGTGGTGACCAGGAAAGTGGCACTAATCCCTCGATAAAGCGACCGCGATTGCGGGGTACAAATTGGCTGCCCTCGGCCATCTCGCGTACGTGTAGTGTGCCATTTTCGAATTTGCTATCTATACGAACAAGATTGTACTGTCTGTCTGTTCCGCGCGGTAGATCATTCCAGCCTGCGCAGAGCGACCCAGCGCTCACTACGCACATAGTTGAGCCACCACCAACACTTACAGCTAAATCGGTGCTTTCGGCGAGATGCTGGTGGCCGTGAAAGCCAAGTTGGAAACCCAGTCCTGCCATTTGCCGGATGGCCTCGATATTCAGGTAGTCCTCCTTATTGGGGGCGCCGTTGATGCTATGATGCCACACGGCCGCAAGTAACATGGGTGTCAAGCCAAGCTTTCGTATAGCCATGGCACAGCGAGATACGACTCCGGTCGACAACTCTGCTTCGTACCGCAAATGGTCATTTCGATGTGTCGACTCGAATGCCGCAACCAAAAGGTTTCCATCGAAAAGCTCATAAAGCTGGTATCCGCGTGCACGATCCAGCGGCAATGTTAGTTTGGTGTTCCGATAGAAATTTTCGATCCCATCCCAGTACCAAGCGAGACGGTCTCTGTAGTGGCCTGTGTCCGAGACTCTGTAGAGCTGTCTCTCGTTCCACGACCAGCGGAATTCTCCGTCCCTCTCACCCAGAGACTGTCGAAGATTCTTAGGGTACATGTTCTTGGCGACCACCTCCATCGCCATCGCGGATGTGTTCCAACAGACATCATGATTGCCGGGGACAATCACGACCTTCGAACGGTCACCTTCGAGGAGTTCGTTGCACAGGCGCTCTATTAGATCGAATGCGACCAAATACTGATCGCGCATCTCCCTTGCAAAATCTTTGGTGCCGCTCTTGACTCCCTGAACTAGGTCGCCACTGACGATCAGCGCCGTAGGCTTCTCATTAAGTGCCGCGAACCTATCAATGTCTGCGAAAATCGCGGCGAGCAGGGTGTCATTGTCGATTGGATCTGCATTTGAACGATGGAGGTCGGATATATGGATTAACGATGGCACTTCGCATACTCCATTGTGGACCGCTGGAGCGGACGCGCTCACATGGTGCCAGAGTCGAACTTAGGAAAGACCGGCCAGGGGCAGCAAGCGAATGAGCCGGATTCAGGCGAGAACGGTAGGAAGTCGCGCAGAGCCTTCCATTCCGCTTGATCAGCCTCTACCCCCCGCAAACACCTTCGCCACCACGGCCCTTGCGTCCGCCTGGATCTGCTTCAGGTGGTCGGCGCTCAGGAAGCTCTCCGCGTAGATCTTGTAGACTTCTTCCGTGCCGGAGGGGCGGGCGGCGAACCAGCCGTTTTCGGTGACGACCTTGATGCCGCCGATCGAGGCGTCGTTGCCGGGGGCGCGGGTGAGGCGGGCGGTGACCTTTTCGCCGGCCAACTCGTCGGCGTCGATCTTCGACGGGTCGAGCTTGCCCAGGATCGCCTTCTGCTCCGATGTCGCCGGGGCGTCGATGCGGGCGTAGTAGGATTTGCCGAGATCGGCGGTGACCGACTGGTAGAGCTGGTTGGGGTCGCTGCCGGTCTTGGCGGTGATCTCGGCCGCGAGCAGGCCGAGGATGATGCCGTCCTTGTCGGTGGTCCAGACCTCGCCGTCGCGGCGCAGAAACGAGGCGCCGGCGCTTTCCTCTCCGCCGAAGGCGAGCGAGCCGTCGATCAGCCCGGCGCTGAACCATTTGAAGCCGACCGGCACCTCGACCAGTTTTCTACCCATCTTGGCGACGACGCGATCGATCATGCCGCTGGAGACGGCCGTCTTGCCGAAGGCGCTGTCGGTGCGCCAGTCGGGCCGGTGGGCGCAGAGATAGGCGATCGAGGCGGCAAGAAACTGGTTCGGGTTCATCAGCCCGCCCGACGGCGTGACGATGCCGTGGCGGTCGGCGTCGGTGTCGTTGGCAAACGCGATGTCGAATTTATCGCGCAGCGCGATCAGCGGCGCCATCGCGTAGGGCGACGAGCAATCCATGCGGATCTTGCCGTCCCAGTCCGCCGTCATGAAGGCGAAGGTCGGGTCGACGACGTCGTTCACGATCCTTGCGTCGAGCTTGTAACGCTCGATCATCGGCTCCCAGTAGCGCACGGCCGCGCCGCCGAGCGGGTCGATGCCGATCTTCACGCCGGCGCCGCGGATCGCCTCCATGTCGATGACGCTGCCGAGATCGGCGACATAGGGGGTGATGAAGTCGTAGCGGCGGATGCAGGCTTCCCTAATGGCGCGCGCGTAAGCGATGCGCTTCACGCCGTCGAGCTTGGCCGCCAGGAACTCGTTGGCCGCCTTGCCGATCCAGGAGGTGACGTCGACATCGGCCGGGCCGCCATTCGGGGGATTATACTTGAAGCCGCCATCGTCGGGCGGGTTGTGCGAGGGGCTGATGACGATGCCGTCGGCGAGGCCCTCGGTGCGGCCGCGGTTATAGGTGAGGATCGCGTGCGAGATCACCGGCGTCGGCGTGTAGCCGAGATGCTCGTCGATCCGCGTCTCGACGCCATTCGCCGCCAGCACCTCGATGGCCGAGGCGAGCGCTGCTTCGGAGAGGGCATGCGTATCCATGCCGATGAAGAGCGGGCCGGTGATGCCGGCATGCTGGCGATAGAGGCAGACCGCCTGGGTGATCGCCAGGATGTGCCATTCGTTGAAGGCGGAGGCGAAGGCCGAGCCGCGATGGCCCGAGGTGCCGAAGGCGACCTTCTGCGTCGGGACCGCCGGATCCGGCGTCTGCGCGAAATAGGCGGTCATCAGTCGGGGGATGTTGGTGAGCAGCGTGCGGGGAACCGGCTTGCCGGCGAGGGGGCTCAAATGGGTTTCCGACATGACGCCTTCTCTGCGATTCCAGACCGTTGCGGTGTTGCCGAGAATGATCGCGGCGGCCGTCATGAGCAACAGCCGAATTGCCGCTTCAACGGCTGACTTCGCGGCGGCGGCTCCTCCGCTGTTGGGAGGAGCCGCCCGCATTGCGCCAGCCGAAAAGATGCAGCGATGTGGAGAGCGATGTGTCGTATCACGCCAGCGCGGCCGCGCGCGCCGGCGTTCGACCTCGCAGGGAGCTGGGCGTCATGACTTCGGCCGGAGGGCCTGGTTGGCGTCGAATTGCTTCTGGATGAGGTTGCCCTCCTTGAGGCGAGGTATATCGGACTTGCCCCGCCACCAGCCCGTATCGCTCTTCATCTTGTCGGACGTGAACTGATGATAGATCGTCTTGCCGACCCGCTTGAAGCCGAAGCAGTTTTTCAACGGCCACGGCTTGTCGCTGGGCTTCTCGCCGAGCCATGTCACGTCGTTGCAGACCTTGCCGTCCGAGGCGGACCATGTCCCGGTGCCGACTGCCTTGTCGTGAATGCCGATCACCGTTCCATCCGGCGCCCAATACATTGACGCGTCGGGCCACTTGATCGTCTTGCCGGAATAGGCCGCCTTGAGTTCGGCGGCCGGGATGGGAACGGCCGAGGCGGGCAGTTTATCGAAGGCCAATGCCGGCCCGATGCCAGCGGCGACGATAAGGATGGAGAATATTGCGGTTTTGCGCATGACAATGGTTCCTCTGAAGAGGTGAAATGCGGTTGCGCGGCATGAAATTTACGATATTTCGAAATGGACGAAGAAACTCGGAAAAGATGAGCGAAGTCGGTATCACGCGCAAATCACGACTGGGATAGATCGTGATGGCGGCGCCCGTCATACTTGTTGCTCTCGCTCGCGGGAGGTGGCGCACAGATTGGCGGCCGACTTCTCAGACCTGCCGCGCACCTTGACGATCTTCTTTGCTCTTCAGGTTGATGGTCGTCCGCGAGGCGCTCGATCAGCCGGCCTTCGGCTTCTTCCGCTTGCTGGCCAGCGATTGGTTCAGCGCCACCGCCGCGCGGATCAGGGCGAGGAAGGCTTCTTCGTCGATCGCCTCGTCCTGGTGGATGTCGATGGCGCGGCGGGTGTTGCCCTCGAGGCTGGAGTTGAAGAGGCCCTTGGGATCGTCGAGCGAGGCGCCCTTGGCGAAGGTCAGCTTGACGGCGTTCTTGTAGGTTTCGCCGGTGCAGAGAATGCCGTCATGCGACCAGACGGGCACGCCGCGCCATTTCACTTCCTCGATCACGTCGGGATCGGCGTCGTGGATCCAGCGGCGGACGCGGGCCAGCGTCTCGCCTTGCCAGCCGCCGAGCTCGCGGATCTTGGCGTCGATCTGCCGGGCCGGCGAGGTGAGATCGTCCTCGGTCGTGTCGTCCTGCGTCGGTTTCATGGACTGTCACCTCTCTCGGGATCGGTGGGCGGGGATCGGCCTGCTCACATCTTTTCGCCGGGCAACCGGCTCGCCTGCTTCACCCAGGCCTCGAACTCCGCCGCGTCGAAGGGCTTGTCCTCGTGGATATCGAGATAGCGCACATTCGCCTGTTTCGACGCGCCGGGCGGCGGCGGATCGAGAGCCGCGCCGTGGAGGAAGGCGACCTTCACGTATTTCGTCATGCAGTGAAAGCTCAGGAACCAGGTGCCATCGTCGCCAACGCCATAGAGGGGCGAGTTCCATTTGACCGCCTTGCGCAGGCCGGGCACGGCGCGCGTGACGATCGCGTCCAGCTCCTTGCCGACATCGCGCTTCCAGCCCGGCATGGCGGCGATATAGGCCTGCACGGGCTCGTCGCCATAGCCCTTCGGGATCTGCGGATTGCCGCCGGCCAGCAGTTTTGGCGCGCCGGCTGGAGCGTCCTGCGTATTCGGGCGGGTGGCGGACGTCGCCGGCTTTCTCGCGGTCTTGCCAGTCATGGGCGTGGTCCTCCCTCCATCGTCCCCCTCGGCGATCCTAGCCCCGGCGAGGCGGCGGCATCAAATCGCGCGCCGCAGCGCATCCCCCGAAGGGAATGCCGGTGCGCGTGAAGAAGTTGCGAGCCGGCGGAGACTAATCCGACTTCCGAAACGTGATGCCGTGCTCGACGGCTGCCTTGCCGAACTTGCCGCGCACCTTGTCGATCGCTTCCTCGGCCTTGGCGCGCTTGGCCGCGGCGGGGTCGACGAGGTCGTCGGGATCGGCGAACTGCGGATCGGAGAAGTCCGATACCTGGACGCCGATCAGGCGATACGTCGTTCCATCTGTCTCATGCGCCAACAGCTGCTCCGCCGTGCGAAAGATGCGGTCGGCGAGCCGGGTCGGGTCGGCGAGCTGGCGCGAGCGGGTGCGGAGCTTGAAGTCGGCGGATTTCAGCTTCAGCGTCACGTTCGAGGCGGCGAGCTCGGCCCGCTTCAGCCGGCCGGACACCTTTTCGGACAGCCGGCGCAGGATCGGCCTCAGACTCGCGAGATCGGCGAGGTCGTGCTCGAACGTCGTCTCGGCACCGATCGATTTCGCCTCGTGCCGGGGCTCGACGACGCGGCGGTCGTCGGCGCGGGCAAGCCGCGCCAGCCGCAGCCCCATGACGCCATAGCGCCTGGCGAGGTCGCTCTCCTCCATCCGCTGCAGCTGGCCGATCGACTTGATGCCGCTCTCGGCCAGCTTCGCCTCCAGCGCTTTGCCGACGCCCCAGATCATGCTGACGGGCTTGTCGGCCAGGAAGGCGAGCGCCTCGCCGCGGCCGATCACCGAGAAGCCGCGCGGCTTGTCGAGGTCGGAGGCGATCTTGGCGAGGAACTTGTTGAAGGAGAGGCCGACCGAGATGGTGATGCCGATCTCCTGTTCGACCCGGCGGGCGAAGCGGGCGATCGTCAGCGCCGGCGGCGCGCCATGCAGCCGCTCGGTGCCGGAGAGGTCGAGGAAGGCCTCGTCGATCGAGATCGGCTCGACCAGCGGCGTCAGTTCCTGCATCAGCGTGCGGATCTGTTGGCCGACGCCGACATACTTCTCCATGTTCGGCCGAATCACGGTGGCGTCGGGGCAGAGCTCCAGCGCCTTGTACATCGGCATCGCCGAGCGGACGCCGTGGATGCGGGCGATGTAGCAGCAAGTCGAGACGACGCCGCGTTTTCCGCCGCCGATGATGACCGGCTTGTCGGCGAGATCAGGATCGTCGCGCTTCTCGATCGAGGCGTAGAAGGCGTCGCAATCGACATGGGTGATGGCGAGCGCGCCGAGTTCGGGATGCGCCACCAGGCGTGGGCTGCCGCAGGCCGGGCAGCGGCGGCCGGCCGCCGGCGTCAGGCAATCGCGGCAAAAGCCGGCGAGGGTGTTGGCAGCGGTCGACATGGCGGTCCGATCATGGCGGTCCGGATACGGCCCGGTGCCGCGAGCGGGCAGGTTAGCGGCCCGTTGGCGGCCCTGCAATCCGTTCGCTGTTTGTTCCAGAGGTCCCCGCGGCAATAATCGGTGCGGAAAACCTGTTCAGTTGCGGTGCGGCGAGGGCGGGTGATATAGCGGGCGGATATTTCCGCCGCCTGCCGGCGCGTCCAACCGGTTCTTGCCAAAGGGTTCTCGCCATGTCCGTCGACATCGCCACCGTCAAGCGGGTCGCTCATCTCGCCCGGATCGCTGTCACCGAGGAGGAAGCCGCTTCCTTCCAGGGCGAGATCAACGCCATTCTCGGTTTCGCCGAGCAGTTGAACGAGGTCGATGTCGAGGGCGTCGAGCCGCTGACCTCGGTGGTCGCGCAGACGATGAAGAAGCGCGCCGACGTCGTCTCGGACGGCTATTATGCCGATCGCGTCGTCGCCAATGCGCCGGTTTCGGACGACGATTTCTTCGTCGTGCCGAAGGTCGTCGAGTGACGCCCGGCACGGGCCGCAGACTTTTCGAAGAGGGCGCGCGCGTCCTCAGCACGGTGACGCCGCTCACCGCTTCCGCCTCCTGATTTTCGAGATGCCGATGTCTTCGACAGACCTGACCAGCCTGACCATTGCCGAGATCCGCGAGGGATTGTCGGCCAAGGCCTTCTCCGCCACGGAGCTGACCAAGGCCTATCTCGCCGCGATGGAAGCCGCGCGTTCGCTGAATGCCTATGTCTTCGAGACGCCGGACCAGGCGCTGAGCATGGCGGCCGCTTCCGACGAGCGGCTGGCGAAGGGCGAGGGCCGGGCGCTTGAAGGCGTGCCGCTCGGCATCAAGGACCTGTTCGCGACCGAAGGCGTCCACACCCAGGCTGCGTCGCACATCCTCGACCAGTTCAAGCCGAACTATGAATCGACCGTCACCGCCAATCTCTGGAACGACGGCGCGGTCATGCTCGGCAAGCTGAACATGGACGAGTTCGCCATGGGCTCGTCGAACGAGACCTCCTATTACGGCCCGGTCGTCAATCCGTGGCGCAAGGAAGGCTCGAACGCGCCGCTGGTTCCCGGTGGTTCCTCGGGCGGCTCGGCGGCGGCCGTCGCCGCGCGTCTCTGCGCCGGCGCCACCGCGACCGATACCGGCGGCTCGATCCGCCAGCCGGCCGCCTTCACCGGCACCGTCGGCATCAAGCCGACCTATGGCCGCTGCTCGCGCTGGGGCACGGTCGCCTTCGCCTCGTCGCTCGACCAGGCCGGCCCGATCGCCCGCACGGTGCGCGATGCCGCGATCCTGCTGAAGTCGATGGCCTCGGTCGACGACAAGGACACGACCTCGGTCGATGTTCCGGTCGGCGACTACGAGGGCGCGATCGGCCAGTCGGTGAAGGGGCTGCGCATCGGCATCCCGCGCGAATACCGGCTCGACGGCATGTCGGACGAGATCGAGGCGCTCTGGCAGCAGGGCATCGCCTGGCTGAAGGAAGCCGGCGCCGAGATCGTCGACATCTCGCTGCCGCATACGAAATACGCGCTGCCGGCCTATTACATCGTGGCGCCGGCCGAGGCCTCGTCCAACCTGGCGCGCTATGACGGTGTCCGCTACGGCCTGCGGGTTCCCGGCGACGACATCGCCTCGATGTACGAGAACACCCGCTCGGCCGGCTTCGGCCGCGAGGTGAAGCGCCGCATCCTGATCGGCACCTATGTGCTGTCGGCCGGCTATTACGACGCCTACTATGTCCGCGCCCAGCGCATCCGCACCCTGATCAAGCGCGATTTCGACCTCGCCTTCGTCGCCGGCGTCGATGCCGTGCTGACGCCGGCAACGCCGTCCGCCGCCTTCGGGCTCGCGGAAATGGCGACGGCCTCGCCGGTCGAGATGTACCTGAACGACATCTTCACCGTGACGGTGAACATGGCCGGCCTTCCTGGCCTCGCCGTTCCGGCCGGCCTCGACAAGGCGAAGCTGCCGCTCGGCCTGCAGCTGATCGGTCGCCCGTTCGAGGAAGAGACGCTGTTCCGCCTCGGCCAGGTGATCGAGGACGCCGCCGGCACGTTCACGCCGTCGAAGTGGTGGTGATGCCGTCATGACGCGTACACCGGCCGAGTGCGTGACCAAGAGCGATATCCGAACCGAGATCGATCGGCTGGATGCCGAGCTGGTCGCGGTGCTGGCGGAGCGGTTCGGCTATGTGCGCCGGATGGCGGAGATCAAGTCGTCGCCGGAAGAGGCGCTGGTGCCGGAGCGGGTCGACGAAGTGCTCGACCGGGTGGCTGCCGCGGCGGTCGAGGCGGGTCTCGACGAAGGGCTGGCGCGCGATCTCTGGCGCCGGCTGATCGAGTGGAACATCGAATATGAGCGGCGGACCATCGCCGCGCGCCTCGCGCGATAGATCTCGAGGCAAGGTACAAAGGCCGGCGGACATCCATCCGCCGGCCTTTTTCGTTTCAGCGATTGTTCAACTGGGCGCGGACCGCGTCGAGGCCCGCGCGCGTGATGCGATAGGGCGCGCTGCCCCGGGACGCGATCAGGCGCCGGCGCCTCAGGCGCTGGAACAGTTCGACGGTGCAGTCAGAGAGGATCCAGCCCTCGCGGGTGGCGCAATCGACCGCGACGATGCGGCCCTGTTCGTTCCTGTGATGACGGATTGTCGCACCCTGCGCGAGCGCATGCAGGATGCGCTGCTCGAGTTTCGAGACGTTCATGGAAAGCTTCGTCCGGATATTCGGTGATCAAAAGCCGCAGCAAAGCGGGCCGCGCAGCGACGACGCGCGCGCGGGCTTCTTGACCCTGCCTAACGGGGGCAGGGGATCACCGGGACTGAAGCGAATGGAACATCCAAACTCCTGAAGACGGTCCCGTGCATAGATGTATCATGCCGTGGGGACAAGTCTGCGTCAGGCAGCCGGCATCGGGAAATGCGGGCCGTTGCCGGAACGCAACGCGGGAGGAAGACGGATGGTGGAGAAAAGCACGGCAACCGCAGCCGAATTTCGGACATCGCTCGCGGCGTCGCAGCCGCCGGAAGGATTGTCGGCGCCGCTCGCCGCGCTCTGGCATCTGGAGAAGGGCAACTGGGAGGCCGCGCACGCGCTCGTCCAGGAGGACGAGAGCCGGGCGGGCGCCTGGGTTCACGCCCATATCCATCGGGTCGAGGGCGACCTCTGGAACGCGCGCTACTGGTACGGCCGCGCCGGGCAGCCGGTGGGCGAGGGCGATCCCGACCGGGAACGGGCGGGCATCATGCTGGCGCTGATGCCGAGCTGACAGCAAAAAGCCCGGCGGATCGCTCCGCCGGGCTTCTTGCATTCACGATAGGCCGAAGCTTACCAGGAGCGCTTCAGGAAGATGTTGGTCTGCCAGGCGTCGCCGTCCTTGACCTTCGCCGTGTCCGAGGAGACGGAGCTGTAGAAGACGTCGACCAGCAGATCGAGGCCCTTCACAGGCGTGAAGTTGGTCGTCGTGCCAACGCGCCAGGCGTCGAAGCTGCGATCGTTCCAGGCGGCGAAGTCGGCCTTGCTGTCGAACGAGGCATAGCCGCCGGAGACCGACGTCCAGATCTGGCTGTTCCAGACATGCTTGTACGACGTGAAGGCGCTCCAGCTGTTGCCCGGAACGGCGTCGAGGGCCGCGTTGCCGGTGATCGAGCTGGAGAGGTTGGCGACCGACGTGCCGCCGGTGATGCCGGTGAACGAGTTGCCGTTCTGGGCGTAGCTCGCCGAGAACTGCACCTTGTCGCCCTTCGAGATGCTGTCGAGGGCCAGCTCGACGATGCCGCCGACGGCGAAGCCGTCCTTGCTGTCGTAGGTGTACGGATTGCCCGGTACGCCGCCGCCCGAGATGTCGATGGCGTGCTTGAAGTAGGCACCGGCGACCTTCGTGCTGAAGATGCCCGAAGCGTAGGTCACGGCGCCGACGATGTCGGGCATGTTGGTCTGGCCGCCGGTGGCGATCAGGTTGCCGTTGCCGTCAAACACGTCGTAATTGCCGACGGCGCCGCGGTCGCGGTTGTCTTCGAGCGACAGCGTCAGGCCGAAACCGTTGATGGCGTAGGACAGCTCGATGTGGTCGGTCTTGGTGTCCGACGCGAACATGCCGGTGTCGTCGAAGCCCTGGCCGAAGTCGAACAGCGAGTCGAAGCGGCCGGCCTTGATCGGGCCGAACTGCAGCCAGGCGGTGTCGACATAGGCCGAGTTGGTCTGGGCGTTGACCAGGTTGGCGATGGAGCCCGAGCCGACGTCGTTGCCAGTCCTGGCGCGGTAGTCGATCCAGCCGGTCAGGTTGCCGTATTCGGTGATCGACGAAGCGGTCAGCTGGATCGACGCTTCCGTGTAGAAGCCGTTCCAGGTGCTGTTCTTGTAGATCTTGTTGAAGGCGCTGTAGTCGTTGTCACCGAACTGGGTGACGAACTTCAGGTAGCCGCCGACCTTGATGCAGGTGTCGGTGCCGGGCGAGTAGAAGAAGCCCTTGCCGAAAGCGTCGCAGACCTTCACGTAGTCGACGGGTTCGGCAATGGCGAGATCGGCGGCCTGGGCCGATCCGGCGAGGACGATCGCGGCCGCGGAGCCGAGAATAAGAGACTTAAACGTCATTTCTGACCTTCCAATTTTTGGAGATTTCGAACACCGCCGTGCCGGCACGCGGCCGGACCCGCAGATCCGACCGGCCTCGACGACTGAAGCACTCGACGCCCCTATGCGATTTGGTCGTTGCGCGTCACCACCCCGTGAACGCCGCATCCGACACCCGCCACGACCCCTCGTGGCAGGCAGTCGCAACCTAGCCATGGCAGGTTTTGTCGCAAGGTAGAATCATCTCTGAATCGAAGTATTACGGGATTATGACTTCTGCGAGTTGTTTTAATATCCCGATCAATCGACTAATTTGCCGGCAATTCATATTCAGGTGACTTGTATATCGGCTGTATATTTCTTGAAATAACATGCCTATAGGTTTTTCGGCGAAAGTTGTTCGGATCGCGTCCAAAATATGGCGGCGCCAAATTCATCCGAAACGCCTCGGCTTCCGTTGGGTTTCTGACGCGCATTGGCGCGATGTTCGCTACGTCTCGGAGGCAAGTAAAACGACTTGCATGGGTGACGCTCCGGCAGAGGGGCGTCGCCGGGTGCCGCCGACAGTATTGCAGTGCGGCAAATAATCTAAAATTCGAATGATCTACAGGCGGAATATCGCAGCGGGAGCCTATCTAGCTTCGCGATCGCCTGATCACATGAATATCATTCGTGTTTTCATCTGGAACCCTGTCAATCTCGTTTCGTTGACGAATGCGCGGTTGAGGTGAGCCACGCACTCGACGGGAAAGGAGGGCTAGATGTCTATATTGCGAATGACAGTGACTTCGGCGGCATTCCTGATCGGCACCATGTTGATGCCGGCCCACTCCGAAGGTCTTGGCGGCGTCGTCAGCGGCGTCACCGGCAGCTTGGGAAACACCGTTTCCGGCGTGACAGGGGCTGTTGGCGGCGCCGTCGGCGGCGGGCTGGGCAATACCGTGACCAATACGGGCAACGCGCTCGGCGGCACGGTTTCGAATCTCGGCAATGCCGTCGGCGGTACGGTGAACGGCGTCACCGGCGCCGTGGGCAATACGGTCGGCGGCGTGACGAGCGGCCTGACCGGTTCGGGCGGCGGCACGGCTCCGAGCGGGAGTGCGCTGCAGAACACGTCGAAATCGACGCTGCTTTCCGGCATCGACGCGCGCATCGATCTCCTCAGCAAGCGGGAGCTGATCCGGCTCTGCCTCGGTGTGGGCGGCGCCGCCAGCTGCGGCGGAAACCGCGAGCAGGTGATTCACCTGGTCGACGCGCGGCTGAAGCTCTTGTCGAAGCAGGAACTCGCTAATGTCTGCGTCAATGTCGGCGCCAGCTGCGGGGCCAAGGGCGGCGTCAACAAGGGCGGCACCAAGGTGACCGCCAACGTGCTCGGCCCGAAGGGCGTCGCCAATGCGAAGGTCCGGTCCGACCTGATCGGCGGCATCCACGCCAAGGCGGCCGTGCTCTCCAACAAGGAGCTGGCCAAGGTCTGCGTGAATGCAGGCGGCGGTTCCGGCTGCGGCACGGGCGACCGTTCCAAGCTGCTTGGCCTGATCGACACGCGCCTCGGTGTGCTCAACCAGGCGGGCCTGCTCAATCTCTGCCTGAGCGTGGGCGGATCCTGCGGCGGCCGCGTCGCCACCAACCCGGGCGGCCCCGGTGGTCCGGGCGGCCCGGGTAATCCTGGCGGACCGGGCAATCCCGGCAACCCGAAAGGCCCGACGTCGGTCTCGGACAGCAGCCTGAGTGGCGGCGAGCGCCAGGCGCTGGCGCGCAAGTGCCCGACCATCCTGCGCAACCCGATGTCGTTCGACCCCGATCTGGTGCAGCTCTGCAAGCTGGCCCGCCGGATCTGATCGATTCTGCCCCCCGGAAAGGAGAAGCCGCCGCGTCCAACGCGGCGGCTTCTTTCGTTTGCCCGTCGGCTCAGGTCTGCGCGTGGCCGGACGCGAGGCGGGCGATCATCAGCGCGCCGAGAATGATGGCGCCGTAGATCGCCTGGATCCAGAAGGACGGCACCTGCGCCAGCGTCAGCAGGTTCTGCACGACGCCGAGTAGCAGCACGCCGGTCAACGCGCCGAACATGGTGCCGCGGCCGCCGTCGAGCGAGATGCCGCCGATCACGGCGGCGGCGAAGACGGTGAAGATCATGCCGTTGCCCTGGTTGGCGCTGATGGCGCCGACATAGCCGGTGATCACCAGCCCGCCGATCGCCGCCAGGATGCCCGCCAATATATAGACGCCGATGGTGACGCGTTCGACGCGGATGCCGGCGGCGCGCGCCGCCTCCGGATTGCCGCCGATGGCGTAGAGCGCGCGGCCGAGCCGGTGATAGCGCAGCATGACGGCCGCGATGGCGAAGGCGAGCGCGGCGAGCCAGACCGCGAGCGGCAGGCCGAGGAAGGTGATGACCATCAGCGCGTAGAAGGCGTCGGGCAGGTCGAACAGCGTCCGCCCGCTGGTGGCGCCGACCAGCATGCCGCGCAGGATGATCAGCATGGCGAGCGTGACGATGAAGGCGTTGAGCGTGAAGCGCACGACGAGGATGCCGTTGATCAGGCCGATCAGCGCGCCGACGCCGAGCACGACCAGGATGCCCACGAAGGTCGGCAGCTCGATGCCGAAGCCGTTGTTGGCGACCGGCAGGACCAGCAGGGCGCCGATCGCCGGGGCGAAGCCGGCGGTCGATTCGAGCGAGAGATCGAACTTGCCCGTGATGATGATCAGCGATTCGGCCAGCACCACCAGCGCCAGCGCGGCGGAGGAGGTGAGGATGGTGTTCACGTTGCCCTGGGTCAGGAAGGCGGGGCTGATGAAGGCGCCGATGACGATC
Source organism: Kaistia sp. SLG-1 (assembly GCF_059699055.1). Lineage (NCBI taxonomy): Bacteria > Pseudomonadati > Pseudomonadota > Alphaproteobacteria > Hyphomicrobiales > Kaistiaceae > Kaistia > Kaistia sp. SLG-1. The sequence continues at coordinate 3,177,153 of NZ_AP048544.1, read as the reverse complement.
AGGATCACCAGCGCCGGCAGCAGCGCCAGGTCATGCAGGCGGATCATCGGCCGGCGCGACGCCGGCTTGGCGGCGCTGGCGATCGTCGTCGCCGTGGCGGATGGATGCGTGTTCATGCGAGCTCGATCCCTTCGATGGAGGCGACGAGCGCGTTATCGCTCCAGCCTGCCTTGTGTTCCGCGACGACCGATCCATGCCGCATCACCAGCACTCGGTCGCATGTCTTCAGATCCTCGATCTCGCCGCTGACGACGAGGATGGCCTTGCCCTCCTGCCGCATCCGCTCGATCACGGTGAGCAGCGCCTCCTTCGATTTCACGTCGACGCCGGCGGTCGGGTCCATCAGCACGAGGACGGACGGATCGTTGGCGAGCGCCCGGCCCATCACGACCTTCTGCTGGTTGCCGCCGGAAAGGCCGGAAACGAGCTGGTCGGGCCCCTGGGTGACGATGCCGAGCGAGCGGATCGTCCGGCTCGTCAGCTCGGCGCGGCGTTTCGGCGCGATGAAGCCGAGCGGGCCCATGTGCCGGTTCACGGTCATGATCGCGTTGTCGGCGACCGATTGCGACAGGACGAGGCCCTGGTCGTGCCGGCTCTTCGGCACGCAGCCGACGCCGAGTTCGAGCGCCGCGGTGACGTCGCCGGAAGGCAGCGGCTTGCGGTCGATGCGGATGGCGCCGGCCGAATAGGGCGAGAGCCCGGCGACCGCCTCGGCGAGGCCGATGCGGCCGCCGCCGGTCGGACCCGAGAGGCCGACGACCTCGCCACGCCGGACATTGAAGGAGACATCCTTGAAGTCGTCGCCGGAAAGCCGGTCGATTTCGAGCGCGACGGCGGCGTCTTCCGGCACGGTTCGCCCGGCCGCATCGGCGACGCCGAGGCTGACATGCTCGCCGGTCATCGCCTCGATCAGCCGGTCCTTCGGCAGGTCGGCGACGGGGGCGGTGATGATGTGGCGGGCATCGCGCAGCACGGTGACCGTCTGGCAGATCTCATAGACCTCCTGCAGGTGGTGCGAGATGAACAGGAACGTCACCCCGGCGGCCTGCAACTCCTGGATTCGAATGAAGAGCCGCTTGATCTCATCGCCATCGAGCTGGGCCGTCGGCTCGTCGAGAATGATGAAGCGGGCGCCATAGGAGAGGGCGCGGGCGATCTCGACCAGCTGGCGCGCCTCGATGCGCAGGTCGCCGGCGCGCGCGTCCTCCGAGACGGCGACGCCCCATTGATCGAGCAGCTCGCGGGCGCGGCGGCGCAGCGTCGACCAGCTTATGAAGCCGCGCTCGGTCGGATGGCGGTTGATGAAGAGGTTTTCCGCGACGGTCAGGTCCGGAATGATCGTCGAGTGCTGGTAGACGCAGGCCACATGCCGGCGCCAGCCTTCGCGGTCGGCGATCGCCGGTGCGGGTTCGCCCGAGAACAGCACCTGGCCGGAATCGGGTGCGCGCAGGCCGGTCAGGATGCCGACGAGCGTCGATTTGCCGGCGCCGTTGCGGCCGACCAGCGCGTGCGACTCGCCTGCGAACACCTTGATGTGCGCCTCGTGCAGGGCGGTGGTCGGGCCGTAGCGCTTGGAGACGCCGCGGGCCTCGACGATCGGGATGGCAGGGTCAATCGAGGTCATGTGCGCCTCGCCCACGGCGAGAGGAAGGAAAGGGCATCGATTTCTCCGGATCTGGCGGATCAGGCGATGCTGCCTGATCCGTTCCGTCAGGTGGTGACCGCAAGCCTTTGAAAGGGTTCGGGAGGCGGACCTCCCGAACCCTCGATGCCCTTAGAGCTGGTTGCCCCAGAAGGCCTTGTCGTCGACGTTTTCCTTGGTGACCAACGGCGCCGAGAGCTGGTCTTCCAGCACGCCCGGACGCACCTCCAGGATGGTGCTGTCATGGTCGGTCGGGCCGGCCGCGAAGGTCTTTCCGGCGATCGCTTCCTTCAGATACTGGATGCCGTACTTGGCGTAGAGGTCGGCCGGCTGCGAAACGGTGGCGTCGATCTCGCCCTTGCGGATGGCGTCGAACTCCTGCGGGATGCCGTCGTTCGAGACGATGACGATATGGCCTTCCGTGCCTGCCGGCTTCAGCAGGTTCTTGCGCTTCAGCGTCTGCAGCGTCGGCGCGAGGAACACGCCGCCTGCATGCATGTAGATCGCCTTCAGGTCGGGCTGCGCGTTGAGCAGCGCGTCGAGACCGGCGGCGGCGTCTTCACCCGACCAGGCCTTGGTCGGGATCTCGAGCAGCTTCAGGTTCGGATAGTTCTTGGTGATGCACTCGCGAAAGCCGTTGCCGCGATCGCGCCCGTTGATCGAGGCCTGGTCGCCCATGATCTGCACGACCGGGCCTTCCTTGACGTGGTCGCCGATGAATTTGCAGGCCTTCTCGCCATAGGCGAGGTTGTTGGCGCGCACGACGATGGCGACGGGGCCGTTGTCGGGCGCGACGTCGACCGCCACGACCTTGGCGCCGGCCTTCTCGGCCGCCTTCAGGACCGAGCCGGCGGCGGCGGATTCGAAGGGCGAGAAGATGATGCCCTTGGCGCCGAGCGATAGCGCGTTCTGCACGCCGGTGATCTGCTTCGCCGTGTCGAACTCGGAATTGAAGGGCTCGAGCAGGTCGACGCCCTGCTTCTTGGCTTCCTCGACGATGTAGCGGTTGTAGGAGGTCCAGAACGGCGAGGTCAGCGTCGTCAGATCGACCGCCACCTTCTCGCCGTCGGCCCTGGCGCCGCTCGCCCCCATCATCGTCGCCAGCAGTGCCGCGCCCAGGATCGGGGCGGCCTTCTTCAAGGTCCTCATGTGGTTTCCTCCCACTGGTTCAGTCACGCAGTCCCGTGTCGAGGGATTGCCCGGTTCTCCGGTGCTGCTGTTCCCCCGACGACGTCCTCCTCCGACATCGCGCCTTACCTTCAGTGTCGTCCGCCCTCAGGCGCGGACCGGAAACTCCCCGGGTTCGCGCGACATCATGGCGTCGCGGCTCGCGAGCAGATGCGCCCGGAGCGCTGCGACGGCCTGTTCGGCCTCGCCCTTCGCCACGGCTTCGACGATCGCGGAATGTTCCCGCCGCGTCCGTTCCAGCGAGTAGCTCTTCAGCGTGAAATTGCGGATCGTCTGGGTCTGGCGCTGGATGACCCGATGCCAGCTGGCGATCGTGTCGTTGGCGCCGAGCTGGACGATCAGCTCGTGAAACTCGCGGTCGAGGCGGATGGCGTCGACCAGCGCATCGCTGTTCTGCTTGCCGACCTCCGCCATATGCGCCTCGAAGATCGCCCGCAGCCGGGCGACGAAATCGGGCGTGGCGCGGCCCGAGGCGATGCCGCGACCGAGCGCATCCAGCTCGACCAGCATGCGCGCCTCGAAGATCTCGCGGATGTCCTCGGGCGTGAAGTGACGGACGACCGAGGCGCGCCGCGAGGCGCCCTCGACCAGGCCGTCCCGCGCCAGCATGGCGATCGCTTCCTTGACCGGCGTCTGGCTGATCATCAGCTCGCCCGCCAGCTGGTCTGCCAGCAGGCGCTGGCCGGCCGGCAGGCGTCCGGAGACGATCTGGCTCCGCAACTCCTCATAGGCCTGCTCGGCAAGTGTGGCTCGTTTCAGCTTGGGCATGCCGCAACGATAAGCGCGTATTCGATCGGCTAGCAATAAAAAATTTTTTGTTTCTTTTGTCCGCTCGATCCGATAGCTCGGTTATCGAGAGACGGATATTTGAGCAGAGCCCGATTGCCATGCCGCTTCCTGATCATGAGCCTTTGCAACAACTTGCTGGCGAGTCTTCCATCGCAGTCGATGGCACCGACGCGCGGCTTCTGCTTTTGTCGGATGCCGACAACGTCTTCGTCGCGCGGTCGCGGATCCGCGCGGGCTCGTCGATCGCGGTGGGGGGCGCGACGGTAACGCTCGCCGCCGATCTGCCGCTCGGTCACAAGCTGGCGCGGCGGCCGATCCGGGCCGGCGAGAAGATCGTCAAATACGGCGCGCCGATCGGCACCGCGACCGAGGCGATCGCGGCGGGCGCGCCGGTGCACGTCCACAACGTCAAGAGCGACTACACGCCGACCTATCATTTGATGGACGCGAACGAGGCGGAGGCAGGCCGATGAGCATGGCGATCGCAACGGAAGCCGCGCCCGTCCCGCCGGCCTTGGCCCGGACATCCACCATGCAAGGCTGGCTGCGCAGCGACGGCCGCAAGGGCATCCGCAATACGGTCGTCGTCGCCTATCTCGTCGAATGCGCCCATCACGTCGCCCGCGAGATCGCGATTCCCTTCCGCGAGCGCGATGTCCACGTCATCGGCTTTCCGGGCTGCTATCCCAACGCCTATGCCGAGCGGATGATGGAGCGCCTCTGCACCCATCCGAATGTCGGCGCGGTGCTCCTGATCTCACTCGGCTGCGAGAGCTTCAACAAATACGCGCTGGAAAAGAAGGTGCGCGACAGCGGCCGGCCGGTGAAGACCATTGTCATCCAGACGACCGGCGGCACGCGCAAGTCGATGGACGAGGGCAGGGCCTTCGTCGCCGAGCAGCGCGCCGCGCTCGACGCCGCGCCGACCGTGCCGATGGAGCCGAGCGAGCTCATCATCGGCACCGTCTGCGGCGGTTCCGACGGCACGTCCGGCATCTCAGGAAATCCGGCCGCCGGCCGCGCCTTCGACCTGTTCGTCGAGGCGGGGGCGGCGTGCATCTTCGAGGAGACCGGCGAGCTGATCGGCTGCGAGCACATCATGGCCGCGCGGGCCGTGACGCCGGAACTGGGCATGATCCTCGAGCAGTCCGTCGCCAAGGCGGCGCGCTATTATGCGACGCTCGGCTATGGCTCGTTCGCCGCCGGCAATGCCGAGGGCGGCCTGACGACGATCGAGGAAAAGTCGATGGGCGCCTATGCGAAGTCAGGCGCCTCGCCGATTTCCGGCCTGATCAAGCCAGGTGATATCCCGCCGCATGGCGGGCTCTATCTGCTCGACGTGGTGCCGGACGGCGAGGTGCGCTTCGGCTTCCCGAACATCAACGACAATGCCGAGATCGCCGAGCTGATCGCCTGCGGCAGCCATGCCGTGCTGTTCGTCACCGGCCGCGGCTCGGTCGTCGGATCGGCGATCTCGCCGGTGGTGAAGATCTGCGCCAATCCCGAGACCTACCGGCGGATGGAGGACGACATGGACGTCGACGCCGGCCGGATCATCGAGGGCAAGGCGAGCCTCGACGCGGTCGGCCGCGAGATCCACGATCTCGTCGTCGGGCTCGGGCAGGGCGGGCGCACCAAGTCGGAAGAGCTCGCGCACCAGGAATTCGTGCTCGGCTACAAGAGCTTCGAGCCCATCGGACCGGCCTGCCTGCCGGTCTGACAATCGCGAGTGGGGGGAGGACAACTTGACCGATCTGACCGCGCGCCTGGAGGCGTGCTACACCGGCGTCGTGCATGACGTCATGCGCGCCATGGGGCTGCGCGATTTCACGCTGCCGGCCGAGCTCAGGCCGATCCTGCCGGAGCGCGCGCTTGCCGGGCCTGCCTTCACCATCGAGGGGCGGGCCGATCCCCATGCCGACGGCCACCAGACCCTGCTCGCCTGGACGGGGCTCCTCTCCAAGGCGCCTTCCGGCTCGATCTGGGTGTCGCAGCCGAACGACCGGATCGTCGCGCATATGGGCGAGCTCTCGGCCGAGACGCTGAAGAACAAGGGCGTGCGCGGCTGCATCGTCGACGGTTACGCCCGCGACGTGAATTTCCTGTTGGAGATGGGCTTCCAGACCTGGTGCCGTGGTTTCACCCCGCGTGATATCGTCGGACACTGGCTGCCCGTGGCGACCGAGGTGCCGATCGAGATCGGCGGCATCGCGATCCGTCCGGGCGACTATTTCCTCGGCGATCGCGACGGGCTGGTCCGCATTCCGGCCGAACATCTCGGCGAGGTAGTCGAGCGGGCGGAGACGGCGATCGCCACGGAAAACCGCGTACGCACCGCGATCCTCGCGGGCACGGACCCACAAGAGGCCTATCTGAAATATGGCAAATTCTGACCTGACCCCGACGGAACCGCTGCATTCGCTGCTCGTCGAGGGTGTCAAGGCGCGCCGCGCCCGGCCGGCCTTTCCCGACGTCGGGCCCGACGTGGCGAAGGCGATGTTCGAGGAGATGCAGGCCAATCCGTCCCGCATGCCGGAAGTGGTCGTGGTCGAGGCGATCGAGGTCGCCGGCGCGGCGGGGCCGCTGCATGCGCGGCTCTATCGGCCTGGCGTCAGCGCCGCGGCGCCGCTGATCGTCTATTTCCATGGCGGCGGCTTCGTGCTCGGCAGCTACGACACGCATGACCGCAACGCCCGCCGGCTCGCCATCGCGACCGGCGCGATCGTCGTTTCGGTCAATTATCGCCTCGCGCCCGAGCATCCCTTTCCGGCCGCGCCCGACGACGCCGACGCGGCGCTCGCCGATCTCTCGGCGCGGGCGGAGGGGCTCGGCGCCGATCCCGACCGCGTCTTCGTCGCGGGCGACAGCGCCGGCGCGACGCTGGCGATCGCCGCCGTGCTTCCGGGCATCGGCGAGCGCGGGCGGCAGCCGGCCGGCCTGATCGCCTTCTATCCGGTGACCGACATGACGGCTATCGGCGTCGGCGAATCCTATCGCGCCTTCGGCGACGGCAGCGTCGGCCTCTCGACGGCCGACATGCTGTGGTTCCGTGGGCTCTACGCGCCGGATCCCGACCAATGGAACGATCCGCGCTGCTCGCCGCTCGCGGCCGACCTCGCTGATCTCGCCGGCCTGCCGCCGACGCTGATCGTGACGGCCGCCTATGACGTGCTGGCGCAGGACGGCGCGCTCTTCGCCGCCCGCCTCGCCACGGCCGGCGTGGCCGTGACCTATAGGCATGTCCAGGGCGTCAACCACGGCTTCATCGGCGTGCCGACCCCGCCGCCGGGGACGATCGCCGCCTATGAGGCGGTGGCGGAATGGATGGAGAGGGTCGGCTGAGCGCGCCAGACTCACCAACCCGCAAGCCGGGGGGCCCTGCTGGACCCTCCTTCGAGGCCTCGCTCACGCGAAGCACCTCAGGATGATGGCTGAGCGGAGAAATGGGCCGTAAGGGCTCCCTCAGAGCACGCGTCACAACAGGCTCTCGAACCGCAGTGCCAGGACTCAACCATCATCCTGAGGTGCCCGGCGAAGCCGGGCCTCGAAGGAGGGTCCCGGGCGCGCTTTGATCCCGCCAACCTCGCCGCAAGCCGGGGTGCTCTGCTGGATCCTCTTTCGAGGCTTCGCTCACGCGAGCACCCAGCTCGCGGCGTCACTCCGGCCTACGCGCCCACCACAGGGACTGTCATTGGCTTGTTATCATGCCGAACGAGGATCGGCGCCTTGCTTGCTTTCTCTGTCAGGATCCAGCCTCCATGAAGAAACTTGCCCCCTTCGCCGGGCTTTTCCTCCTTCTCGTTGTCGGCACTGCCGCGAATGCCGAGGACGCCAAGCCTTTCCTCACCGCCAAGGACGTCGATTTGACGATGATCCTGCCGCCTCCGCCGGCCAACGATTCAGCGGAGACCAAGGCTGAAATCGCCGAAGTGCTGAGACTGCAGGTGACGCGCACACCGGACATGGAGGCGCGCGCCAAGGCGGATGCCGAAGAGAATGTCTGGCGCTTCGCTGACGTCATGGGGCCGAAATTCACCAAGGACGCCCTGCCGAAGGTCGATGCCTTCTTCGAGCGCGTTGCGGCGACGGAAGGCGCGGTCGTTGATCCGGCCAAGGATGTCTGGAAGCGTCCGCGCCCCCATATGCTCAGCGATCTCGTCAAGCCCATCGTCAAGCCGACGACCTCCGGCTCCTGGCCGTCGGGTCACACGACCGTTGGAACGATGATGGGCATCATCCTGTCCGACATGGTTCCGGAGAAGCGCGCTGAGATCATGGCACGCGCCTGGGAGTACGGCCACAACCGGGTCGTGGCGGGGATTCACTACCCGTCCGACATCGAGATGGGGCGCATCTCCGGGGCGGTTATCGCCATCCAGTTGCAACACGATGCCGATTTCGAGAAGGCCTATGAGGAGGCCAGGGCGGAACTTCGTGCCGATCTCGGCATGTAAACGGCTTTCGGCCCTCACCCAGTCAAGGGGCGCCCAAGGGCGCCCCTTTCTTCATCTGGGCGCGCCATTCACCAGATCGGCGCCCTGCCTCAACCCGGCTTTCGTGCCCTTATGTGCAGGAAGATCGGCGCGACGCGGGTGTCGGCGATGATGGGCTCGGCCGCCGCTGCGTCGACGCTCGCGCGCGGCTCGCCGAACGCCTCGATGACGAGGCCGGCGCCGACGACCATCTCGACCCATTGGCTCAGCGTCCGGTGGAAGCGCGGGACGTGGAAGGGCTCGACCTTGGCGCGCTCGGCGGCGGGGAGCGAGGAGAACCACCAGCTCTCGACCTTGCCGTCGATCGTCTCGAAATAATCGGCGACCTCGACGGCGACGGGCTCGCCCGTCGCGTCGCGGATGTTGCGCCGGCGCGGCGGCACGAAGCAGGGATGCAGGATCGAGAACTGCAGGAAGCCGCCCGGCCGCAGCACGCGGCGCGCCTCGCCGAGAACGGCCGACTGGTTCGGCATGTCCATCAGCGACATGAAGGCGGTGGCGAAGTCGAAGCGCGCTTCCGCGAAGGGCAGGGCCATGCCGTCGCCGACGCGATAGTCGATGCCGCGCGGATCGGCCGCCTCGCTCTCGCGCGCATGGCGGACGAAGGTCGGCGCGATGTCGATCGCCGTCATGCGCGCGCCGAGGCCGGCGAGCTGGCGCGTGTTGGAACCCTCGCCACAGCCGATGTCGAGACCGTCGAGGCCCGCGATCGGCGGTAGCATGGCGAGGAAGGCCGGCGTGTTGAGCGCGTCGCGGTAGACGTCATAGCCGGCGCGCGACTGGCGGGTCCAGGCTTCGGCATTGGCTTCCCAATGCGCGGCGACGGTCGAGATGTCCATGGAAGAGGCGCCTCCTGCTCGCTGCGGGCGCGCCATTCACCAGATCGGCGCGTGGCTGTCAAGCCGGCGGGGCAGGGGGTAGTGCGCGATCCCGCGTAGCGGGCGGTTCAGTCGGTGACGGCGTCCCAGGGGAGGTCGGCCAGGCGGATCGGCCAGCGTTCGAACACCAGCGTCTCATGCGCGTCGTCCGAGCGCTCGAAGACGCGCGCCGCCATGCCGAGTTCGGCGGCGGAATTGCCGAGGTGTTTGGCCATGGAAAGCGCCACGTCATGCGACGAGAAGGCGCCGATGAGCGAGCCTGTCTGGCTCATGATGGCAAAGCCCCGGTCTTCATTGGGCTGGACGTAGTAGACCGCCGAATCAAACACTTAACGTCTCCTTAACGCTGAGACGATGCTTAGCTGAGTCGGTCATAGCTGTGTGCGGCGAATGCGGTCCAGCCGGGAAAAACCTCCCGAAACCTCCGCGAGTGTGTCCCAAAGGTCATGCCCGTCGCCATTCAGGGAGGTGTCGCGTTCGCTCACTGCAACGCCTCCGTGCAGGCGCCATAGCGCGGTCCACCCGGTTGACTTGGGCGTCGTCCTCGCTAGGTTCGGCGCCGGTCAAGGTTCTCTCTGACCGCAAGGCAGAGAGCTAAGAGGGAACCCGGTGCGCCCGATCGGTCCAGGACCGAGGCAAGGCCGGAGCTGCCCCCGCAACTGTAAGCGGTGAGCCGCGCTGCCATTCTACGTCACTGGCGAGAGATCGCCGGGAAGACAGGCAGCGACGGCATCGACCCGCGAGCCAGGAGACCTGCCCTGACCGGTGCAATGTCCTTGGGCGGGGTGTCCACAGGGAACGTTTGGCTGGTCGTGACGGGCGCATTCCGCCCGGATTCCCCATTCATGCGGTCTTTTCCGGCCTCTCGCCCGTTCCGCCGGGGAGTCGGAAACATGTCCTCTATTCAAGCTGCTCGGCCGGAGGCCGGGCCGCCGGCCCGCGCCGTCGTGCTGCTGGCGAAATCCGCCTTCGCGGCGGCGCCGATGCGGGAAATGCAACGGCTCGCCGCGCGCATCCAGAGCCAGCGGGGAGCAAGCGAGCATGTCGTCTTCGCCTTCTCCGAGCAGGGGACGCCGACGCTGCGCGACGTCATGCTGTCGCTCCGGCGCGACGGTTTCGCCGAGATCGTCATCGTTCCCTTGCTCATCCCGCTGGAGCCGAGCTTCCACGCCTGGCTCGGGCGGACGCTGCAGCGCTGGCTCGCCGAAGATGGCGACGCCTGGCCGGTGATCCGGATCGCGGCGCCGCCCGAGGAAGCGCCGGCGCTCGGCGGCCTGGTCGACGAGCTGATTGAGGCGAGCGCCGCGCGGCCGCCCGTCGCCCTTCCGGAAAGGCCGCTGCCGGATGCCTCGCTGGTGCCGGCGCAGAAGCGCCGCGTCCTGGTCTGCCAGGGCGGTCCGTGCAACGCGGCCGGCGCCGACGTCATCTGGGGCCATCTCCGCAACGAGCAGGAGCGCCGCAAGCTCCGGACCGTCGGCGACGGCGTCATGACGGCGAAATCGACCTGTCTCGGCCCCTGCAACCTCGCTCCCGTCCTGCAGGTCTTTCCCGAAGGCACCTATTACGGCGGCGTCACCGAGAGCGGCGTCGACAAGATCATCGACGAGCATCTCCTCGCCGGCCGGATCGTCCCGGCGCTCGCCTATGCGCCGACCGGGCGCAAGCAAAGGCTGCGCGGCTGAACGCCGCCGGCATTCCTTTTCCTCCCTCCATCAGAGAGACCAAACCGCATGAAGACCATGCTTCGCGCCCTGTGCGTCTCCGCCGCGCTGCTTGCCTCGGCATCGGCGCTTTCCGTGCCCGCCTCGGCCGCCGAGACGCTTCGCGTCGGCGCTTCCTTCATCACCTCCGGGCTCGATCCCGCCAAGGGCCCGAATGGCTGGGCGCTCACCAGCCATGGCGTCGGCGAGACGCTGTTCGCGGTCGACAAGGACGGCGTGCTGGTGCCGGAGCTCGCCGAGAGCGCCGAGCGGGCCGATGAACTCACCTGGCTGGTGAAGCTGAAGCCCGGCCGGCATTTCTCGGACGGCACGGCGGTTTCGGCGGAGACGGTCGGCGCCGGGCTCGCTCATACGATGGCCAACAACAAGGCGGCGCTGGCGACCGGCGGCACGCTGCGCTTCGAGGCGGTCGATCCGCTGACGCTGAAGGTGACGACGGAAAAGCCGGTGGCGCTGATCCAGGCGCTGTTCGCCGAATGGCCGCTCGTCATCTACCATCTGAAGGAAGACGGCACGGCGACCTTCAGCGGTCCCTATGCGGTGAAGACGTTCCGGCCCGATGCCGAGATCGAGCTGGAGCCGAACCCGCATTTCGACGGCGCCGACAAGCGCAGCCCGGTCTCCTACCGCAAGTTCGCCGACAGCCAGGCGATGACACTCGCCTTCGAGGCCGGCGAACTCGACCTCGCCTTCGGCCTGCCGTCGGAGAGCATTTCCCGGCTCAAGGCCAACCCGGAGCTGACGATCAAGGATTTCCCCGTCGGCTATCAGTATCTCGCCTATCTCAACACCCGCAAACCGGCGCTCGCCGACGCCGCGGTGCGCCGCGCCATCGACCTCGCACTAGACCGGGACCAGCTGGTGCTGGCGATCCATGGCGGACTGCCGGCGACCGGCGCTTATGCGCCCTATTTCCCGTTCGCGGCCAAGGAACCCCGGACGACCGACGTCGCCAGGGCAGCCGAGCTTCTGACAGAGGCCGGCTGGGTCGCCGGCGCGGATGGCAAGCGCAGCAAGGACGGCGCCGCCCTCAAGCTCGCGGTGCTTGCCTATCCGCAGCGGCCAGATCTCGTCGCCATGCTGCCGGTGGTCAAGGCGCAGCTCGCGGCGCTCGGCATCGAGGTCGAGACGCGGATCGTCGAGAATTCCAACGAGGTCGCCGGCTCCGGTGATTTCGATATCTTCCTGTGGGCCCAGCACACGGCGCCGACCGGCGATCCCGCCTTCTTCCTGAACAGCACGTTCCGGACTGGCGCCGGCCTCAACTTCTCCGGCTATGCCGATCCCGCGTTCGACGCGATCCTCGACGGCTTCGCCAACGAGACCGACCCGGCCAAGCGGGCGGCGATCGCGGCGGCAGCCCAAGCCAAGCTGTTCGAGGACGCGCCCGTCACGTTCCTGGTCTCGCCGGTCTGGCATGTCGGCCTCTCCAAGGCGCTCGCCGGCTACGAGCCCTGGGGTTCGGACTATCACGTGCTGCGCGCCGATATCGGCGAGGCCAAGTGACGATCCCATCATGGTGGCGGCGCCTTCATGACCCTTCCGGCCCGGATCGCGTTCAGGACGATCGCCAGCCTGCTGGCGATCTCGCTGCTGGCGTTCGCCATCATTTCCGCGATGCCGTCCGATCCGGTCGCCATCGCGATCCGGGCCTGGAACCTTCCCCTCGACGGCGATCTGGTCGCCGGGCTGCGCGCGCAATGGGGCCTCGACCGGCCCTTCCTAGAGCGCTATGGCGCATGGGCGCTGCGTTTCGTCGGCGGCGACTGGGGCATCTCCTTCCGCACTGGCGAGCCCGTGTTTCAGGAGTTTGCCCGTCGCCTGCCGCTGACGCTCTCGATCGCCTTTTCGGGCCTTGCGATCGCGCTCGTCGCCGCCGTGCCGCTCGGCTTCCTGGCGGCGCTTTGGCCACGCGGCCTCGTCGACCGCGCGACCCGGGGACTGGCGGTGCTCGCCCAGGCGGTGCCGTCGATCTGGCTCGGACTGATCCTGCTCTTCGTGCTCGGCGTGCAGCTCCGCTGGATCCGTCCGTTCACACGGGACTGGACCGGGCTGATCCTGCCGATCGCGCTGATCGCGCTGCATTCGCTTGCCGTTCTCTCCCGTGTCTACCGGCGCGATCTGATCGAGGTCAGCACGCAGCCCTTCTTCCGCACCGCGCTTGCCAAAGGGCTCGGCCGCGGCGCCGCGCTCTGGCGGCATGGCCATTCCCACGCCCTCTATGCGCTGCTCTCGGCCTTCCGCGCCGAGGCGAGCTGGGCGGTCGGCAGCACGGCGGCACTCGAGGTGCTGTTCGGTCTGCCGGGCATCGGCCAGTTCCTCGTCGAGAGCATCGCGGCGCGCGACTATCCGGTGCTGCAGGCCTATGTGATGGTCGTCGCGCTCTGGCTGCTTCTGCTCAATGCCGCCATCGCGGCGAGCCTCGCCTGGCTGGCGCCGAGGCAGGTCCCGTGAGCCTCCGGCGCTTCCCGGCCATTCTGGTCCTCGTGCTGATGCTGGCGGGCGCGCTCTGGCAGCCGCATGACCCGGACGCCATCCAGCTCGCCTTGCGCCATGCGCCGAGCTCGTGGTCGCACTGGCTCGGCACCGACCAGCTCGGTCGCGATCTCCTTTCCCGGCTGATGGTCGGCGGCTGGCGCACGGCGATCGTGCTCGTCTGCGTCGCCGCCGTCGGCATGGTGGGCGGCTGCGCCTTCGGCATCGCGGCGGCGATGCTGGGCGACTGGCGCGGCGCGGCGATCCTGCGCGCCGCCGAAATGTTCATCGTCGTGCCGACGCTGATCGTGGCGCTGACGGCGGCGGCGATCTTCGGGCTGAGCCCGCTCACCGCCGGCGTGGCGCTCGGGCTTGCCGGCGTCGGTCCCTATACGCTGTTCGCGCATGCGCTGGCGCAGCGGCTGCTCGGCCAGCCCTTCGTGCAGGCGGCGCGGGCGCTCGGCGTCGGCGGCCTGCCGCTGGTGCTGCGCCATGTCGTGCCCAACATGGCGCCGGTGCTGTTCGCCCATATCGGCAGCCAAGGCGGCCTCGCGGTCACGGCCTACGCGTCGCTGGCCTTTCTCGGCCTCGGCGCCGATCCGTCGCGGCCGGATTGGGGGGCGATGCTGTTCGAGTACCGGATGTTCATCTTCGACCATCCCATGCTGATGGTCTGGCCGGGCCTCGCCATCGCCGGCGTTGCGGCGGCGCTCAACGCGTCGTTCGACGCGGATTGACCGGGCTGCCGATCGCCACGAAGGCGAAGACGGCGAGGGTGCCGAGACCGGCGATGACGGCGAGCGCCACCGGATAGCCGAGCCCTTCCGTCATCAGCGCGAAGGTGAAGGGCGCGGCCGAGGAGACGACGAGGCGCACCGAGGTCAGCCGGCCGAGCCGCTTGCCGTAGCCGTCGCTGCCGAAGAGCTCCAGCGGCAGCGTTCCCTGCACGATGCTGGAGAGGCCGGAGCTCAGTCCGAAGATGATGGCGAAGGCGAAGGCGCCGGCGAGGTTTGGCGCGGTCAGGAGCAGGGTCCCGGTCGCGAGCGGCAGGAACAGCGAGGCGATGATCGCCAGCGTCCTCTGCGACAGCTTGCCCCCGAAGGTCATGTTGGTGAAGCGGCTCAAGACCTGCGCCGGCCCGAACACCGACGCCACCAGCACGCTCGCCTTGGCGAGGCCGAGGCCGGTCAGCATCGGCAGCATGTGGACGAGAAAGGTCGAGGTGACGAAGCTCTGGATGGCGAAACCGGCCAGCATCAGCGCGAAGGCGCGCGGCCGGGCTGCTTCCTCGACGACGCCGATGACCGGCGCCCTCGCCGGGACGAGGGGATTTGTATCGGAGCTGCGGCTCATGTCGCGCCGGGTCTGGATCATCAGCCAGGCATGGACGGGAAAGCAGATGAAGAGGTTCAGCGCCGCGAAGAGCCAGTAGACGCGGTGCCAGTCGAGATAGGCGTGCAGCTCGGTGGTGAAGGGCCAGAACAGCGTCGACGAGAAGCCGGCGATCAGCGTCAGCTGGGTGATGGTGCGCTGCGCCCGCGTCGGGTTGATCTGCACCAGCAGCGTGAAGGAGCTGGTGTACTGCACCAGCGTCGAGGCGACCTGGATGGCGATGAGCCCGGCGACGAGCATGCCGCCGTTCAGCGCCATCGCCGAGGCGCCGAGTGCCAGCGCCGCGACGAGCGAGCCGACCGTCATGACGCGCCCGGCGCCGGCGCGGTCGATCCAGGCGCCGACCCAGGGGGCGCTGAGGCCGCCGACGAGGAGTGACGCGGAAAAGGCGGCGAACATCCACTCCGTCGAGATGCCGAACTCGCGCCCCATGGCCGGGGCGAGGACGCTGAAGCTGTAGTAGAGCGTGCCGTAGCCGATGATCTGGGTCAGGCCGAGCGCGAGGACCGCGTTGCGGGGATTCATGCGTGATCGCCTTGGAGCGGATGGCCTGTGGCGGGCCGCTTGACGTCGGCCCGCTTCGCGACTCGTGGGGGTTCGGCGGTTCTATGCGCCTTCCCGATCGTCAAGAACAGCCTGAATCGATCCGGGCGACCCCGGCGTGCTTTTCCCGGCCAGGTTGCGGCCTCGTCGTGGCGGGCAAGACAGGGTTTCCCCAGCGTTTCCGCGCGGTTGCGAGGGGCGGGCAGGGCGGCTTTCTTCACTAAGCCGGCGTGTCATCCGAGCGTTACGGGCGGCGGGCTAAGCGGTGGCCCGTCGCGCCGGACCTGGCGCTCAACCCCTTTGTGAGGCTCTCCATGACCGCCAAGCTCCTCGGCGCCGTCGGCACCTTTGCCGTCGCAGCGCTGCTCGCCGGCCCCGCCGCGGCCGACAAGACCAAGATCGATTTCTGGTTCGGCAATTCGGGCGATATCGCCAAGCGCGTCCAGGAGCAGTGCGAGCGCTTCAACGCCAGCCAGGGCGACTACGAAGTCGTCTGCACCAGCCAGGGCACGTACGACGCCTCGCTGCAGAACACCATCGCCGCCTTCCGCGCCGGCCAGCAGCCGACGATCGCGCAGGTCTCGGACGCCGGCACCCTCGACATCATGCTGTCAGGCGCCTTCTACCCGGCCAACAAGCTCATGACCGACATGGGCTACACGGTCGACTGGAAGGACTATTTCTCCGGCATCTCCAGCTACTACGCGACGTCGAAGGGCGAGATGTTCTCGTTCCCCTTCAACTCCTCGACCGCGCTGCTCTACTGGAACAAGGACGCCTTCGCCAAGATCGGCAAGGACCATGCTCCGGCGACATGGGAAGAAGCGGCGGCCGATTTCAAGGCGCTGAAGGCGGCCGGCTATGCCTGCCCGCTCGGCTTCAACATCTCGCGCGACGAAGTCTGGCAGCTCGAAGAGCAGTTCAACGCCATCCATGGCGAGCCGATCGCCACCAAGCGCAACGGCTTTGACGGCCTCGACGCCGAACTGACCTTCAACAAGGGCAAGTGGGTCCAGTTCGTCAAGGATCTCAAGGGCTGGTACGACAACGGCGAAGCCGTCATCAAGTCCAAGGAAACCGGCCAGACCTTCGTCGAAGCCTTTGCGAACGGCGATTGCCAGGTCATCCTGACCTCGGTCGGCGATCACGGCAACATCGGCCGCACCGCCAAGGAAGGCATGAACTGGGACGTCGCGATGCTCCCGGTCTACGAAGGCACGGCGCGCAAGAGCTCCTTCGTCGGCGGCGCTTCGCTCTGGGTCCTCTCCGGCAAGTCCGAGCCCGAATACAAGGCCGCTGCCGCCTTCTTCAACTTCATCGCCAAGCCGGAAGAAGCGCTGACCTGGTCGACCGTGACCGGCTACATCCCGGTCCGCAACTCGGGCTTCCAGTACCTGAACGAGCAGGGCTTCTACGCCAAGGCTCCGTACAAGGGTCGTGAACTGGCGATCGCCAGCCTGACCGCCTCGCCGGCCGAAGATCCGGCTCCGCACGGCATCCGTCTCGGCGGCCTGCTGCAGATCCGCCAGGAAGTCTCCAACGGTCTGCAGGCGATCTTCATCAAGAACGAGGACGTCCAGGCCTCGCTCGACGCCGCCGCCGATCGCGGCAACCAGATCCTGCGCAAGTTCGAGCAGACCTACGCCGGCAAGACGCTGCCGTAGTCTCCGCGGGTTCGAACTCCCCACCCCGCCCTCCTCGCCCTACGGGGAGGGACAAGGGAGGCCGGGCGGAACGTGGCCCGTTCACGTTCCGCCTATTTCTCGATCCGGCCGGATGCCCCATGCGCCGAGCCGGATCCAGGTTGTCGCCGCCCCGTCGCAGGGCGTCGACAGCCTGAACAACGAGACCATCCGATGGAAAAGCGCGCCACCTTCTCATCCACGACGATCGGCCTTCTGTTCGTGCTGCCGATGCTCGTGCTGATCTTCGTCTTCTTCTACTGGCCGAGCGGCCAGGCCCTCTACTGGGCCTTCACGCTCGAGCAGCCCTGGGGCGGCGGCAACACCTGGGTGGGTCTGCAGAATTTCCGCCAGCTGCTCGCCGATCCCTACTATTGGGGCGCGATTTCCCGCAGCATGGTATTCGGCCTCGGCTCGACCGGCATCGCCATGGGCGTCGCGCTGATCCTGGCGCTTTTCACCGATCGCGAGATGCGCGGCCACAAGGCCTATCGCAGCATCTTCATCTGGCCCTACGCCATCGCCGCGCCGGCGCTCGGCCTTGCGTTCCGCTTCATCCTCGCCCCCGAGGCGGGCTTCATGTCGCTGATCAACCAGGTCTGGCCCGGCCTGTGGAATCCGGCGCTCCACGGCACCGACGCGATGATCGCCGTCATCATCGCCTTCTCGTGGAAGTATATCGGCTACAACTTCATCTTCTTCCTCTCGGCGCTGCAGAGCATTCCCCGCTCGCTGATCGAGGCGGCGGCGATGGACGGCTCCGGCCCGATGCGCCGCGTGTGGGATATTCAGCTGCCGCTTTTGACGCCGACCCTGTTCTTCCTGCTCGTGATCAACATCACCGAGAGCTTCCAGGACTCATTCGGCATCGTCGACATCATGACCCAGGGCGGCCCGGCAAGGGCGACCGAACTCATGGTCTACAAGATCTATTTCGACGGCTTCAAAGGGCTCGACTATTCCGGCGCCGCCGCGCAGTCGATCATCCTGATGGGCCTCGTCGTCCTCCTCACCATCGTGCAGTTCCGCTTCATCGAGCGGCGCGTGCACTACAAATAGGGGGCGGATCCGATGGTCGAACGCACACCCATCTTCAATGCCATTTGCCAGATCGTTCTCCTGATCGGCCTGCTCGCGGTCCTGCTTCCCTTCGTCATCGTCGTCGTCGCGGCGACGCATGACATCCGGACCGTCAACACGGTGCCGATGCCGCTGATGCCGGGCTCGGATCTGTTCGTCAATCTGCACGAGGCCTGGGTTCGCGCCGATCTCGGCCGCAAGCTCTTCAACTCGCTGCTGTTCGCGGGCGCTGTCGCGGCCGGCAAGGTGCTCCTGTCGTCGATGGCCGCCTTCGCCATCGTCTATTTCCGCTTCCCCGGCCGGTCGCTGATCTTCTGGATGATCTTCATCACGCTGATGCTGCCGCTCGAAGTCCGCATCGTGCCGACCTATGCGGTCGCGGCGAACGCGCTGGCGCCGTTCCAGGCAATCCTGAACGTCACCGGCGTGACCTGGCTGGTCCAGACCGTCTCCGGGGTGCAGATCAAGCTCGAATGGGGCCTGCTCAATTCCTATCTCGGCCTGATCCTACCGCTCGTCGCCACCGCGACCGGCACGTTCCTGTACCGCCAGTTCTACCTGACGGTGCCGGACGAACTGGCGGAAGCGGCGAAGATGGACGGCTCCGGCCCGGTCCGCTTCTTCGTCGACATCCTGTTTCCGCTGTCGAAGCCGAACATGATCGCGCTTTTCACCATCATGTTCGTCTGGTCGTGGAACCAGTATCTCTGGCCGCTCCTGATCACCACCGATCCGAATTTCGGCATCGCCGTGACGCAGCTGAAGAACCTCATTCCCTCTGAATTCGGTCTGCCGGACTGGAACGTCGCCATGGCGGGGACGCTCATCATCATGGCGCCGCCCCTCATCGTCGTGATCCTGATGCAGCGCTGGTTCGTGCGCGGCCTGATCTCGACCGAGAAGTGACCTGAAAGGCCAAAACCGATGTCGTCCATTGCCATCCGGGGCGTCCGGAAAGCCTATTCGAAGAACGCCGTCGTGCACGGCGTCGATCTCGAAATCGCCGCCGGCGAATTCATCGTCATCCTCGGCCCGTCCGGCTGCGGCAAGTCCACGCTGCTCCGGATGATCGCCGGGCTGGAGGAGATCTCCGGCGGCGAGATCCGGATCGACGGCAGGGTCGTGAACGATCTGGAGCCGCGCGAGCGCGGCTGCGCCATGGTGTTCCAGAACTACGCGCTCTATCCGCACATGACGGTGGCCGAGAACATCGGCTATGCGTTGAAGGTCGCCGGCGTGCCGAAGGCCGAGCGGATGAAGCGCGTCGCCGCCACTGCCAAGGTCGTCGGCCTCGAGGCCTTCCTCGACCGTCGTCCGGCGGCGCTTTCCGGCGGCCAGCGCCAGCGCGTCGCCATGGGCCGCGCCATCGTGCGCGAGCCCAAGGTGTTCCTGTTCGACGAGCCGCTCTCCAACCTCGACGCCAAGCTGCGCGTCGCCATGCGCGCCGAGATCCGCCGCCTGCATCGCCGGCTCGGCGCGACGTCCGTTTTCGTCACGCATGACCAGACCGAGGCGATGACGCTGGGCGACCGGCTCGTCGTCATGAATGGCGGCCGCATCGAGCAGGTCGGTACGCCGGCCGAGGTCTATAACCGTCCGGCCACCCGCTTCGTCGCCAATTTCGTCGGCTCGCCGTCGATGAACCTGATGGAAGGCACGATCGATCGGCATGGCGTCTTCGTCTATGACGAGCAGCGCCAGATCCCGCTTCCCGGCGCCGTGGAGGCCCGTCTCGTCGGCCACAAGGTCGCGCTCGGCGTCCGCGCCGAAGCAGCCAGGCTGGTCGAGCCCGGCACGCCCGGTTCGATCCCCGCCACGGTCGATTTCATCGAGGAGCTCGGCGCCGGCCGCGTCGTGCATACGGATTTCGACGGGCTCTCCTTCGCTGTCGCGCTGAACGACGCCGCCGTGTTCAAGACCGGCGACGCCGTCGGCGTCCGGATCGAGCCGGCCGACGTGCACCTCTACGCAAACGACACCGGCCTGCGCATCGACTTCGTCGCGACGCAGCCTGCCGCCACCGCCCTCTGACCCGGAGACCCGTCATGACCCAGGACCTGAGCTCGCAAGACCTGATCTCGCAAGACCGGATCACCCATGTCGGCTTCACCACCACGGCCGATGCGGGGGACATGAACCATATCGAGGCCTCGCTCGCCCGCATCGTCGAGCTCGGCGCCGACGTGGCCGAACTGTCGCTCTGCGGCGACGATTTGATCGCCGGCGGCCGCGTCATCGAAAGCCGCGCCAGGCGGCTCGCCGATATCTGCGCCAAGTTCCCGCTGCGCTATACGGTGCACGGCCTGATCGTCTCCAACTTCATGGACGCCGAGAACCTCGAATTCCAGAAGGCGGCCGCGCGCGCCATGGTCGAGTTGAGCCATCGCGTCGGCTCCGACACCCTCGTGCATCACAGCGGCCATGCGCCGATGGCGCCCGCGCGCGTCATCGCCGGCTATGACCGCATGCAGGCGGACGCGCTGAAGGAGCTGGCCGATTTCGCCGGCAAGCACGACGTCCGCATCGCGCTCGAGAACATCTTCGCCGTCGACGACGACATGTATCGCCAGCAGCCGTCCGAGGTCGCCGCGACGGTCCAGGCGATCAACCATCCCTATCTCGTCACGACGATCGATTTCGGCCACGCCTATATCGAGGCGACCCGCACCGGCGGCAATTTCCTCGCCGAGGTCGCGGCGATGAGCCCGGTCGCCGGCCATCTGCATGTGCATGACAATTTCGGCCGGCCCTACACCATGTCGAAGTTCTACCACCAGAGCGAGGCGATCGCGCTCGGGATCGGCGACCTGCACCTGCCGCTCGGCTGGGGCGACCTGCCGTGGGAGACCGTGTTCGACACCCTCGACGTGCTGCCCGGCACGGCGCTGATCATGGAGATCGGCGAACGCTTCGACGCCGAGCGGGCCGAGTCGATCGAAAAGGCGCGCGCGCTCGCCGCCCGCCTCAACGCCCGCCACGCGGCCCGCGCCGCCTGATCGCGGGCTTGCGCGCCTATTCCCAGCCGAACACGCTGCGGCCGGCATAGCTCGCCGACCGTTCGCGCTCGTCGGCGATCATCTCTTCCACGCTCGGGCCGGTGGCGACGCGCTCCAGCCGGCGGGCCTGCTCGTCGAGCCGGCGGAGCGCCTCCATCTCCTCGGTCTCGCCGAGCTTCGCCTTCTGCACGGCCGAGGTCATGACGCGGATGGTGTGGTCGTAGACCCGCAGTGGCACGGGGAAGGGGTGGCGGTCCTTGCCGCCATGCGCGAAGGAGAAGCGGGCGGGATCGCTGAAGCGATAGGGCGCGCCATGCACGACCTCGGCTACCATCGCCAGCGCCTGCACCGTGCGGGCGCCGACGCCGGGCACCAGCAGCAGGTCGGCATAGTCGACCGGTCCCTGTTCTGCGGCGGCGGCCAGCGCGCCATGCAGGCGGCGCGTCACCACGTCGCTCGAACGGACGTCGTGATGCGCCGGCAGGATCAGATGCGGCAGCAGCGGCTGCTCGACCGGCAGCGCCTCCGCCGGCTCGGCCGCCTCCGCCCGCAGCGCGGCGAATTCCAGCGCGATCTTGTCGGGGCCGAGATCGGCCAGCATATCGAGCTGGCCGTCGCGCGAGGCGCCGGCGCGCTTGTCGGTCAGGTTGACGATCTCGCCTTGCCGGGGGCCGTCGATTGCCGCGTGCGGCGCCTCGACGAAGCTGGTGAGCCCTTCCGACAGCCAGTGATAGCGCCGCGCCTGCCGCGTCGCGTCGCTCATGCCCTGCTGCACGACGACCCAATGGCCGTCATCGGCGACGATGAAGCCGTGCAGATAGAGGTCGAAGCCGTCCTGGATGGCGGCGCTGTCGACCTTGGCGACCAGCCGGCTCGCCTTGGCCAGCGCCGCGCCGTCGAAGCCGACGCGATCGCCGATGCCGATCAGCTCCTGCGGCGTCTGCCGCGAATGCCGGCCCTTGCCGCCGCAGACATGGATGCCGAGTTCGCCGGAGAGCGGCGCCAGCCCGCGCTTCAGCGCGCCGAGTACGCTGGTGGTGATGCCGGACGAATGCCAGTCCATCCCCATGACCGCGCCGAAGGACTGGAACCAGAACGGATGGGCGAGGCGGCGCAGCAGCTCGTCGCGGCCATATTCCTGCACGATCGCCTCGCTGATCACGGCGCCGAGCCGGGTCATCCGGTCGGCAAGCCACCGCGGCACATGCCCGCCATGCAAAGGCAGATCCGCGCTCCCGGCTCGCCTGGCCATCCGTGATTTCACTCCTGCTCTGGACTTGGTCGGCCCATGTCTAGCACTGCAACGGCTCCTGATCCCGTTCGCGGTCGAACGCGGGTAGCAGGACGCCGGCACCCCAAATGGTTGTAGTGGTGCCTTCCCGTCAGCTTGCAATATAGTCACGTGTGATCAATAGGAAGGCCGTCCGCCGGAGTCGTCGAGGTCCGCCTACAAGCGAACTGAGCGCCCTTCGGACCGGTTTTCCTCCATCGGCGCTCCGAACCGCCAAGCCACCACCACCACATTGCGCCAGCCTCCGCGCCTTCAGGGCGCGGCACGCTTTGCGCCTGAATCTGCGAAGCCGAGAATGCCAAGTACTGCCTTCCGAACCGACATCAACGGCCTCCGCGCTTGGGCCGTCGTCTCCGTCATCCTGTTCCATTTTGGCATTTCCGGCTTCTCCGGCGGATTCGTCGGCGTCGATGTGTTCTTCGTCCTGTCCGGATTCCTGATGGCCGGAATCGTGCTCGCTGGTGTGGAAAAGGTCGCGAGTGGAAAGCAGTCGCCGGGAAATTTCCTGGCGAACTTCTATCTCGCCCGCGCGCGCAGGATCATCCCTGCGCTTCTGGTGCTCTGCGGCGTCCTCATGATCCTTGGCTGGAGCGCGCTGTCGCCGCAGGAATACCGGCTTCTCGGACGGCACGCGGTCACGGCGCTCGCCTTCGTGTCGAACATCCGGTTCAGCCGCGAATTCGGATATTTCGACATCGATGCGCACCAGAAGATCCTGCTGCACACCTGGTCGCTGGCGGTCGAGTGGCAGTTTTATCTGCTCTTCCCGATCGTCGTCCTCGTGCTGTGGCGGCTGATGCCCAGCCGGCGGAAGCTGACGCTCTCCCTGGCGGGGTTGGCGCTCGGCTCGCTCCTGCTTTCGGTCTTCACTTCGGCGATCTATCCCGAGCGGGCATTTTTCCTGCTGCCGTGGCGGGCCTGGGAACTGCTGGCCGGCGCGTTGGTTTTCCTGATTGCGAGGGCCCAGCTCCACGGCAAGAGCACCCAGATCGGGCTCGAACTCGTCGGCATCGCCCTGATCCTTGGTTCGGTCCTGCTGCTGGATCCGTCCGTCGCCTGGCCGGGCTGGCGAGCCGCGATCCCCGTGGTCGGGACCGCGCTGGTTCTGGTCGCCGGCCGACAGGATTCCTGGTTGACGGGAACCGCCGTCGCCCAATGGCTGGGGCGCTGCTCCTATTCGCTCTATCTATGGCATTGGCCGGTCGTTTTTGGGCTGTTCTATTTCGACCTGCAGAAGGATCCGGTCGCCATCGCCTGCGGCTTTCTCGCGACGGCGGTGCTCGGCTGGCTCTCCTACCGCTTCGTCGAAACACCCGCGCGCGTCGGTCTCTCCCGATTGCCCCTGCGCGCCGGATATGCGGCGATCCTAGTCGCGCTCCTCGCCGTCATCGTGCCGAGCGAAGTGGTGAAGATGAGGGATGGGTTCCCGGCGCGCCTGTCGCCCGAAAACCTCGCCATATTCGCGGAGATGCGCAACAAAAACCCGCGGTTTGAGGAGTGCCATGTGCTGGGGCAGAAAGCCGTCCCCGAGTGCACTTACGGCGGTCCAAAGCTGGGCGTGATCGTCCTCGGCGACAGCCATGCGGGCGCCATCATCCGATCGGTGGAGAAAGTGCTGCCGAGCCCGGAACTCCATGTGCTCGACTGGACGCGGGCCGGCTGCCGGACGATCAGCGGCATGAAGCCGAATACCCCGGACGACGTGAGATGCATTGAGTTCGTGGACTATGCGCTGCGAAAAATCGAGACGCTGCCGGAGGCTCCGCTGGTGATCCTGAACCGGACTGGCATCGACACGGACCCGCATGAAGGCGACATGACGAAAACGGCGCGGAAGCGGGATCAAGCCTTCTACGACGATGTGCGGGAGAAGCTCGTGGCGACGACGTGCGCGTTCGCTCGCACGCGTCCCGTCTATCTCGTCCGCCCCATTCCCGAAATGCCAGTCAACGTTCCTGTGACCCTGGGACGAGCCGCGTTGCTAGGCCTTCCGAAGGAGGTTTCGATCTCGCTGGAAGAATATCACCAGCGGCATGCCTTCGTCTGGGCGGCCCAGGATCTGGCGGCGCAGCGCTGCGGCGTGAAGATCCTCGATCCCTTGCCCTATCTCTGCACGGATGGGCGCTGTCGCGGGGCGTTCGACGGCCTGCCGATCTACTATGACGACGACCACCTTAGCGAGCGCGGCGGCAACCGGCTGATTCCGATGCTGCGGCAGATCTTCGAGGTGCCGCCTGAGGCCTCAGAGCAACAGCAATCGTCGTAGCAGGGTCTCGCCGCGCTTGCGTTGGTTGGCGGAGCGGCTGGATCGGAGCAGCTTCGGCAGCTTTCCCGCGGCGAAGGCCTCGACCACCTTGGCGTGGACATAGCTCTTGCGGGTGACGGCGGGCGTGTTGCCGAGGTGCTCCGAGACCTGCCGCATCACGGCGGCGACCTGGCGGCGGCGCGCCGTTTCGCTGGCCTCGGGCTCGAGGCGGGCGAAGTGTTCGGCCGCGATGGCGTTGGCCGCCAGCATGCGCAGGTCCTTCGCGGTGATCGGCGCGCCCGAGACCTCGCGCAGATAGGCGTTGATGTCAGGCGCGCGGATGGGGCGGACGGTGCCGTCGGCATCGAGATATTGCAGCAGCCGGCGGCCGGGCAGGGCGGTGATGCGCCCGAGCGCCCGCGCCAGTGACGAATGCACCACCGTGCAGCGGAAGCGCGTGCCGCCCTTGCCGCGAAAGCAGAGCAGCACCCGGCTGCGGCCGAGCACCGATTGCCGCTTCAGGAGGGTGGCGGCGCCGCGCGCGCCCGACGTGCTCAGATAGGGCTCGGAGCCGACGCGGATGTGGGTTTCGTCGAGGATCGCCACGGCGCAGGCGAGCGCCTTGCGACGGTCCAGTTCTCGTCGCGCCAGATCGCGTCGCACCGTCGCGCGGAGCTTCGGCAGCACGGCGATCAGCCCGTCGAGCCGCCCGACCTTTCGCGCCTCGCGAACGATCGTCCAGGCCTCGTGATAGCGATGCTGCCAGCGCCCGGCCGCGTCGCGTCCGATCGCCTGCAGATGCGAGGCGGGATTGGCGGCGATGCGTACGGAATCATAGGCGGGCGGAATGGCCAGGTGGGCGATCCGTTCGAGGTCGCTCTTCGAGCGGATCCGCTTTCCCCCCGCATCGAAATAGAGAAAGCCCTTGCCGCGCCGGCGGCGCCGGATGGTGAGGCCCTCGACGCCCTCCATGTCGAGTTCCGCCGCGATCGCGGCCTCGGAATCCGGCTCGTCCTTGGTGTCGGACATCGCGTCCGCGCCCTATCGCACGGCCTTCCGTTGCAGCGGCTTGCCGCTTTGCCCGGGCCGGGGCGTCGCCATATCCGCGGGAGGTTGCAGCCGGGCCCCGCCCGACGGGCTCTTGGCCAAGTTGCCGACGGCCGTGGCCCAGTGGTCGAGCGGGTGCGACCAGATGGGCCGGCCGCTTGCCTCCCAGATCCTCTGGGCTTCGGAATGGATCGCCGCTTCGGAGAATGAAGACATCCGGTATCCTCGTTCGATGGGCACGGGGCTTTCAAAGCGGCAACGAAGGACCCTGGCGAGAAGTTCCGCCGGTCGCCTGCTTTCTCCGAGCGGGGGGAACGAAGCGCCCGAACCTGCCGTTTAGATCCGGCTTGTTGGGACGGGCTGGAGGAACCCATGGAGCGATATTTCGAGAAATTCGCCAATGCGACGGCGCGAGCGACGGGCAGCTCGGCGGCGTTTCTCATCTGTCTCGCCGCCGTCCTGATCTGGGCCGCCACCGGACCGATCTTTCATTTCTCCGAGAACTGGCAACTCGTCATCAATACCGGCACGACGATCGTCACCTTCCTGATGGTCTTCCTGATCCAGAACACCCAGAACCGTGACAGCGTCGCCCTGCAGACCAAGCTCGACGAACTGATCCGTTCGTCGCAGGCGGAAGACGAGTTCATCGGCATCGAAAGGCTGACGGACCGTGAACTGGAAGCCCTGCACGCGAAATGCGAGGCCGCCGCGAAGCGGGCGCATTCGGCGTTGGCGCGGACCCGGGCCGAGAAGGAGGCCCGCCGCGCCGCGTGAAGGTCGGCGCGGGGGGCACCTGGTGGGTCTGGCGCGGAAGCGGACCGCGCCAGCCGTATCGATCACTGCATCAGCTGGACCATGTCGCGGAAGATCTCCAGATCCGCGCGCGCGTCGGCGAGCGAGGTCTTCGGTATGCGCTTCTCGGTGACGTTGGCGTGGAAGTCGCGCCATTCGACGCCGAAGGAATCGTAGCGCGTCGGGAAGCTGGTGTCGGACGAGGTGCCGGCCGGGCCGTGACCCTTCAGGATGGTCAGCTTGGCCGGCAAATGGCGGATATAGGGCGTGTCATAGTCGATGCGCAGGATCTCGGTCGGCGTGACGACTTCCAGATGCGCGTCGAAATGCGGGATCTGGTCGACGGCGGTCTCGAACTGGCAGACGAAATGGCCGTAGTCGAAGGTCGCCGTGATCACCCGGCCGCCATTGTGCTGGGTCGCGTTCAGCACGGCTTTCGGCCGGCCGAGCAGTTCGCGCATCGCCGAGATGTCGTGGCTGGAGAGGCCGAGCAGCAGGTTGTACGCGTTGAACTTCGGGCCTTCGCCGACGCCGACGGCGGCCTTGGCCGCGGCGCTCATGCGGCTGCGGCCTTCTTCCAGGACGGTCTCGGGCACGTCCTTGCCGCGCGCGACATTCGAGGTCGAGTCGATGATCCTGGCGTTCGGGCCGATGACGTCATGCACGCGGGCGAGGAGGATGTCGCCGCGCCGGCTCTCGAGATGCTTGACCGCCTCGGTGAAGGCGGGGGCGTAGCGCCGCATGAAGCCGACCTGGACGGTGACGCCGGCCTTCGCTGCAGCCGCCTCGAGCGCGTCGGCTTCGGCGAGCGAGACGCAGAACGGCTTCTCGATCAGCACATGCTTGCCGGCCTGCATCGCCGCGATGGCGACCTCGGCATGGTAGACATTCGGGTTGGCGACGAGGACGGCGTCGACCTGGTCGGACGTCACCAGGTCACGATAGTCGGCGTGGCGGGCGGCGGCCGGCCACTGGGACCCCACCGTATCGAGAACGGACGGGCTGACGTCGCAAAGCGCCGTGACACGGAAGAGATCGGGCAGATCTCGCAGCGCAGGCAGATGGATGACCTGCGCGACCTCGCCACAGCCGACGATGCCGACGCGGATTTGCTGGGACACGATGCGTTTCCTTGAATTTGTTGGTCTTGGTCGGGGAGGGGATTGGAAGGCTCAGCCTTTGACGCCGCCGGAGACCGCGCCGTAGGTGATCCATTTCTGGATGCCGAGGAACAGGATGAAGGTCGGGATCACGGTGACCGTCGCGGCCGCCATCAGGCTTCCCCAGTCGGTCGAATATTGCTGCATGAACATCGTGATGCCGACCGGCAGCGTCATCGACTCCTGGTCGCGCAGGAAGACGTTGGCGACGAAGAACTCGTTGTAGGAGAACAGGAACGAGAAGATGCCGATCGCCGCGAGACCCGGGCCCGAAAGCGGCAGGACGATGCGGACGAAGGCGCCGAAGCGTGAGCAGCCGTCGACGAGGGCGGCGTCCTCCAGCTCGCGCGGGATGGTGTCGAAGAAGGCGCGCGCCATCCAGGTCGCGAAGGGCAGGTGCACCACCGTGTAGAGGATGATCACCGAGAGCGGGCTGTTGATCAGGCCGAGCGTCCGGAACAGGATGAACAGCGGGATCAGCGCCAGGATGATCGGGAACATCTGGACGACGAAGAGCGCCCGCGAATAGCCGGTGATCATCCTGCCGCGGAAGCGGGAGAGGGCATAGCCGGCAAGCGCCGCGACCGCCGCGCTGGTGATCGTGCTGACGCCCGAGACGGTGAACGAGTTCCAGAGGAAGGTCCAGAAATTCGTCCGCTCGTTCAGGTAGCGATAATTGGCGATCGTGAGGTCATGCGGCAGGATCGTCGTCCGGTTCACCAGTTGCTCGGTCGTCTGGAACGAGTTCATCACCATCAGGATGATCGGCAGGTTGACGATCACGGTGATGAGCACGAGCAGCCAGAACAGGCCCCAGCGCTTGCGGGAGGAAGCGAGGTTGTTCATGTCAGCGCTCCCTCTGTCGGCGAAGCAGGATGACGACGAGCACCATCAGGATCGCGAGGGTGACGAAGGATACGGCGGAGCCGAGGCCGACATCGTTGCGTCCGAAGGTGTAGCGATAGGCGAGCAGCACCAGGTTCTCGGTGGCGTTGGCCGGTCCGCCCTGCGTCAGCAGCCACGGCGTGTCGAAGTCGTTCACCGTCCAGATCGTCATCAGGAGGCAGAGCACGATCGAGATGTTGCGGAGCTGCGGCAGCGTCACATAGCGGAACTGGTTCCAGCGTGACGCGCCGTCGAGGGCGGCGGCCTCGTAGAGGCTGCGGTCGATGCCCTGCAGCGCGGCGAGCAGCGACAGCATCATGAACGGGAAGGAGCGCCAGATCTTGATGGCGATGACGGCGGCGATCGCCCAGTTCTCATCGCTCAGGAAGTAGATCGGGCTGCCGCCGAACACGCCGATGATCTGGTTGAAGAGGGCATGCTGGTCGGCCATCATCCAGCGCCAGCTGACGATCGATACGATCGACGGCACGATCCAGGGCAGAAGCAGCGCGACGCGGAAGAAGCCGCGAAACGGCACATCCTGGTTCATCAGCAGCGCCAGCCCGAGGCCGAGCACATAGCAGCCGATCACATTGAAGACGGCGAAGACGAGGCTGAACCAGAGCGCGTGCAGGA
The DNA here is from genome assembly GCF_059699055.1 of Kaistia sp. SLG-1. Taxonomy (NCBI): domain Bacteria; kingdom Pseudomonadati; phylum Pseudomonadota; class Alphaproteobacteria; order Hyphomicrobiales; family Kaistiaceae; genus Kaistia; species Kaistia sp. SLG-1. The sequence continues at coordinate 3,148,215 of NZ_AP048544.1, read as the reverse complement.
AGTCCGCCGATTGCAGCAGGCGGGCGTAGTTGTCGAACCCGACGAACTTGCCGGTCTTCAGCAGCGAGCCGCTCGTGAAGCCGTAATAGAACCCGGTCAGCATCGGATAGGCGATGACCGCGAGCATCAGGAAGATCGAGGGCGCGAGCAGCCAGAAGGGGAGCGAATTGCCCGATCGCAACCACTCCCTGGCGCTTGCGCGCCAGGTCATGGTTTCGTCGGCGAGCATGGGCCGAACCGACACGGGACTATTCCTTCAGGATGGACTTGAGCCGCGATTCAGCGGTGTCGACGATCGGGCCGACCGGCTTGCCCTGCCAGAGCTGCTGGGCGAAGGCCTGCATGGCGCCTTCGCCTTCGAGGTCGTTCAGGGCGGGGAAGATGCCGGCTGCGTTGGTGGCCGTGGTCTTGCCGACCGGGACGTAGTGCTCCAGCACGTAGGCGCGGGCGTCGTCCTTCTTGAAGTAGTCGTCGGCGGCGATCGAGCTGCGCGCCGGCAGCTGGCCGGAATTGCCCTTGGTCCAGAGCGGCAGCTGGTTCTTCGACCACCACTTCAGGAACGTCTTCGTCTCTTCCGGGTGCTTGGTCTGCTCGTAGACCATGATGTTGTTGACCCAGAAGATCGTTCCCTTGTCGCCATGCATGCCGGCGAGCGGCGGCACGACGCCGATATTGGCAGCCTGGTCTCCCGCCTGCGCGATCAGGCCGGGGCCGTCGAGCGTGAAGGCGGCCTGGCCCCGATTGAAGGCGGAGCGGCGGTCGTCGCTGTTGTAGCCGGTGCTGGCGGGGCTGACGGAGCCGTCGGCCACCATGCCGGCCAGCGCCTCGAAGGCCTCGACATTGCGCTCGTTCTTCAGGTCGAGCTTGCGATCGGGGGTGAACAGCCCGCCGCCATTGTTGAGGAGGGCGTTGTAGAGGAAGTGCGATCCGCCCGTGTCGCCGGAGGCGACGATGCCGTAGCGGCCGTCCTTGGTGGTTGCCTTGGCGGCGGCGCGGAGCTCCTCCCAGGTCGTCGGAACCTTGACGCCGGCCTGTTCGAGCAGGTCCTTGCGGTAGAACCAGACGCGGATGTCGAGGCCCCAGGGCAGCGCGACATAGTGGTCGTCATAGCGCAGCGTATCGACCGTGTTCGGCAGGAAATCGGCCAGCTCGCCGTCCTTCTTCAGCTCCTCGACGACGTCGTCGATCGGCCGGATCGCGCCCTGATCGTAGAGCTGGACTGCCTGGTATCCGGCGCCGGTCGACAGGTCCGGCGCGGTGCCCGAGCTGATCGCGGTGACGAAGGTCTGGTACCAGTTGTTCCACGGAACGGAGCGGTATTCGACCTGGATCTCCGGATGTTCCTTGTTGAACTGGGCCACCAGTTCCTTGGCCGAGTCGATATACTCGGGCGGGCCCCAGATCATGTCCCAGAAGTTGAGTTTGACGGCTTCCTGGGCCGAGGCGGCGATCGGGGCCAGGCCGATCAGGGCGGCGGCGGCGATGGACGCAAGCATTCCTGCCGCGCGGATGCGCGGACGTGCACGATGATTCACGACGTTTCCTCCAGTATCTTGATTATTGGGTCGTCAGCGAAGCGGTAGGGGCGTTCTCCTCTGTCTGGTCTGGATCGAGCCGGGGGCTAGCCGCGTATCGTTGGCGCGATACGGGGAACCGGTCCGGTCGATTCACGAAGGATGAGCTGGGGGGAGAGGGTGACGGTGCGCGGCGTGTGATCGGGGTTCTCGATCGCCGCCAGCGCGAGCTGAAAGGCCGTCAGGCCGAGTTTCGCCATCGGCTGCGCGACGGAGGTGAGACGCGGCGCGAGATGCGCGGCGAGCGTATCGTCGAAGCCGACGACCGAAAGATCGTCCGGGATCCGCAGCCTCGCCTCATAGGTGGCGCGCAGGACGCCGGCGGCGAGGATATCGCAGGCGGCGAGCACGGCGGTGGGCGGCTCCTTCAGCGCCAGCAGCGCCTGCATGTGGCGATAGCCCTCGATGTTGGAGCCGTCGTCGAGGCGCGAATATTCGCCGAGGCGGACGAGGTCGGGATCGGGCGAGACGCCGGCCTCGCGCAGCGCGTCGAGATAGGCGCCGAGGCGCTCGTCCTCGATCGAGTGGGGCTCGCCCGCCCAGTGCGGATAGAGGGCCGGGTCGCCGCCGATGAAGCCGATCCGGCGGTGGCCGAGCTGCAGCAGGTGCTGCATCGCCATGGCGATGCCTTGGCGATTGTCGACGAGGACGGCGTCCGTATCGCCGCTCTGGCGGCGCTCGATCTGGACGACGGGCATCTCCGCCGCCTTGAGGATCGCCAGGCTCTCGCCATCGATCGGATAGGTGAAGATCACAGCGTCGACCTGGCGCTCGATGAAGCGCTCGACGCCGAACCGCTCGGCTTCCTTGTTCTTGTAGTGATTGAACAGGAGCGACTTGTAGCCGTGGCGCAGCGCCTCGCCCTCGACTGCCCTGGCGACGTGGGCGAAGAACGGATTGCTGGTCATTTCCAAAAGGATATGGCCGATCGTGAAGGTGCGCTGGGTGCGCAGGCTGCGGGCCATGACATTGGGCCGGTAGCCGGTCACCCGCACGGCCTGCTCGACCCGCAACCGCGTCTCGTCGCCGACATAGCCGGTGGCGCTCAGAACACGCGCCACGGTGGCGCGGGAGACACCAGCTTCACGAGCGACATCGAGCAGGGTGATGGATCTGGGCTTCATGCGGCTCTCGTCTGAGATCGATCTCACATGAGTATGAGATCGATCTCAGAGTCGTTTCAAGCGGATTCTGATGCGTCCTTTGAAAAAGTGGGAGTCATGCAGGGAAGGTCGTTGACCGGGCGCTCGGGGCGCCGCGGATCGCGCTCAGTCCGTCTGATCGACGAAGCGCTGGATCAGCCAGCGCGCCGCCGGGCCCGGCGGGCTGTGCGTCCGGTAGAGGGCATGCAGCAGATAGCGGCCGCTGCCGATTTCCGGAAGATCGAGCCGGACGAGCCTGCCGGCTGCGAGATCCTCGCTAATCGTCGGTATCGGCATGTTGCCCCAGCCGGTCCCGGCCAGAAGCAGGGCGCGCTTGGCGCCGAGATCCGCCAGCCGCCAGGCCTCGGCGGCGAAGATGCCGACATCGTCGCCTTCCTCGAACTGGGAGCGCACCGTCAAGATGAGCTGGCGGTGGCGGCGCGCCTCGCCGGGCTTGGCGGCGCCCTGCAACTGGGCCAGCGGGTGGCCGGGGGCGGCGACGGGGATCATCTCGACGTCGCCGAGGCTGATCATCTCGAGCCCGCCGCCGACGATGCGCATGCCGCCGCCGAAGCCGACCGTCGCGATGCCGCGCTGCACGAGCTGCGGAACCGCGCCCAGCGCCTCCATGTAGAGCCGCAGTTTCACGGTCGGGAAGGTGGTCTCGAAGGCCTTCAGGGCGTCGGCGACGCGCGCCGGCGGGAACATCACGTCGACGACGACGGTCAACTCCGCCTCCAGCCCGTCCAGCAGGCCCCTTACGCTGGCGCGCAGGTCGTCGACGCCGGAGGAGACCGCATGCGCCTTGGCCAATACCGCCTGGCCGGCATCCGTCAGGACCGGTTTTCGCGTGTGCTCGCGGTCGAACAGCTTCACCCCGAGCTGCTGTTCCAGATTGGCGATGGTGTAGCTGACGGCCGAGGTCGCGCGGTTCAGCTTGCGGGCCGCCCCGGCGAAGCTGCCGATTTCGACCACCGTCAGGAAGACCCGGATCTGGTCCAGGCTGGGGGTACCGATGGCGGGCAAGTATCCATTCTCCTGAACGATGGCGCCCGATCCGGGCTCTGTCCGCTGGAAAGTCGAAGCTCCGGCCGGCGATCGGCCGGTGGGCCGGCGTTGGACCGTTCGAATTCCTTGAACGTATCAGTCGGAATTATACGCGTTTTGCCGGATGAAGTCGGGGTCTAATTGTGAGGGGAGGGTCGCAGCAAAGTCGCGCGATCGCTCGGATTTACGGGCTGCGGAGGGATCGTCCTTTCCGGCGGCCGAAGGCAAAGGACCTGACCCATGAACAACACCCTGAACGGCACGGCCGCTGTCGGCCGTCTTCTCATCGGCATTCTGTTTCTCCTGAGCGGCCTCAGCAAGCTCGGCGCCGCGGCCGCCACCCAGGGCTATATCGCCTCGGTGGGCCTGCCCGCGCCGCTGCTCGCCTATCTCGGCGCGGTCGTCGTCGAAGTCGGCGGCAGCCTTCTCCTCATCGCCGGCTATCGCGTCCGTCCGGTCGCGGCCGTGATGGCGGTTTTCACGCTGATGGCCGCCTTCTTCTTCCACAACAACCTCGCCGACCAGAACACGATGATCCATTTCATGAAGAACATCGCCATCACCGGCGGTCTGCTACAGGTCGTCGCCTATGGCGCTGGTTCGTTCAGCCTCGACGCGCGCCGTGCGCGTCGTGAGCCGGAAGGTTCCATCCAGCAGCCGCGCGCCCTGTCCGCGTGAGCCTGCTCCGGGCCGTCCGGGTGGGGGCACCAAAGCACCACCCGGACGGCGCCTTTCCCTGATCTCCTGTCAGCAGGTTCGCCATGTCCTCCATCGCCCAATCTCTGCGCGTCGCCCGATCGGTCGCCCTGAAGACCCGCGGCCGGACCCGCGGCATGATCACCCGCTTCATCAGCCCGAGCGATCTCGGCGAAGTCCTGAAGCCGTTCGTCTTCCTCGATCTGTTCGACAATGGCGGCGAGACGTTCCACGGCTTCGGATTGCATCCTCATTCCGGCATCGCCACCGTGACCTACATGGCCGAGGGCAGTGTCAGCTACGAAGACACCAACGGCATGACCGGCATGCTGCCCGAGGGCGGCGTCGAATGGATGCTGGCGGGCAAGGGCGTCTGGCATGGCGGCGGCGCTGGCGATCCCGGCCGCGCCTGGGGTTTTCAGCTCTGGGTCGCGCTGCCGCCGCATCTGGAGCTTGGCCCCTCCGCGAGCCTCTATCAGGGACCTGCCGATATCCCGAAGGTCGGGCCGGTGCGTGTGCTGCTCGGCGCCTATCTCGGCGTCGCCAACGAGATCGAACCGCCGTCGTCCATCGCCTATCTCGCCGTGGTGCTGCGCGCCGGCGAGGAATGGACCTACGTGCCGCCGGTTGGCCACGAGGTACTCTGGGTCGCCGTCGGTCGCGGCGCCGTGACGACGGCATCCGGTCGCATCGAGGCCGGCGAAATGGCGATCTTCGAGCCCGGCGCGGAGCCGGTGACGTTCTGGGCCGACGAGGACAGCCATTTCGTGCTGGGCTCCGCCGTGCCGCATCCGCATGAGCTGGTGCTCGGCTACTACTCGGTCCACACCTCGGCCGCCGCGCTCGAGGCGGGCGAGACCCGGATCCGCGAGATCGAGGGCGAGTTGGTCCGCGACGGCCGGCTCTGATCGGCGTGAGGGATACCTTGTCCATGAAGATCGTCACCGCCAATGGCGCCCATATTCCCGCCATCGGGTTTGGAACCTACGGCATGGCGCGGGACGAGATGTTGCGGATGATCCCCGCGGCGCTCGACGCCGGCTTCCGCCACATCGATACCGCGCAGATCTATCGCAACGAGGCCGAGGTCGGCGAATGCGTCGCCGCCTCGGGCATCCCCCGCGCCGAGCTGTTCCTGACGACGAAGGTCTGGGTGTCGAACTACGGGCGCCGGGCGTTCGTTCCCTCGGTGGAGGAAAGCCTGCGCCGCCTGCGCACCGACCATATCGACCTGCTGCTGCTGCATTGGCCGGGCGGCAGCGACGTGCCGCTCGCCGAGCAGATCGGCAGCCTCAACGAGGTGGCGCGATCGGGCAAGGTCCGCCATATCGGGGTGAGCAACTTCAACAGCGCCCTGCTGCGGCAGGCGGTGAAGCTCTCCAACGCGCCGCTCGTCACCAACCAGTTCGAATATCACCCGTTCCTCGACCAGTCGGTGCTGATCGAGGCGACGCGCGAGGCCGGCATGGCCGTGACCGCCTATTGCGGCATGTCGGTCGGCCGGGTCTTCTCCGAACCCTTCCTGCTGAAGATCGCGGCGAACCACGGCCGCAGCGTTGCCCAGATCGTGCTGCGCTGGCTCGTCCAGCAGCACCAGGTGGTCGCCCTGTCGCGCACCACCCGTCCCGACCGCGTCGCGGAGAACCTCGCGATCTCGGATTTCGAGCTCGGCCTGCACGAGATGGACGGGATCGCGGCGCTCGCGCGCCCGAACAGCCGCATCGTCAGCCCGCCGGTCCTGTCGCCGGCGTGGGACTGAGCCGGGCATTTTTGAGCCCGGCCCCGGTCTTGGGTCGCTAGGAAAGGCTTAGGGGGAGGAAGGGCGCGTATCGGTCCAGTCGACCATCAGCTTGCGCTCGGCGAACAGCCAGATCCCATCCTGTTTGCTGAACGTATCGAGATAGCGGATCGACGCCACCATCAGGGTCCGCGTCTCGCCGGTGACGGTCAGGTGGTGGGCGATGCAATAGCTCTCGCCCGTCGCCGTATCGCCGTCGACCTCGACCGTGCTCTGGCCGTTGAAATGGGTCGTCGCCTGATAGGTGTTGAGATTGTCGAACACCGGCGCGAGCGCCTCCCGGCCATGCAGGACCTGCGTCGGCTCGGCCGCGCGGCTGTCCATGAAGACCTGAAAGACCGTGTCGGCCGTGAACAGGTTCATCTGCCCGCGGGCATCCCGCCGGTCGGCGCAATGGGCATAGGCATCGACCAACTGGCGGATCGCCAGCCGGTCGGCGGCTTCTTCCGGCGAAATCGAGGTGTGAAGGGTCATTCCGGGGGGATCCTATCGTTCCTGGAGGGCAGTACTGACGACGGCGATATGCGTCGCGATCAGCGCGCGGAGATCGGCGCTGTCGGTCGCGATGTCCTTGAAACCCTTGAGGGCGTAGACGATCGATCGCGCGAGGGCCGGCGTCGACAGTTCGAGCGGGGATCGCTCGAGAGCGCTCCGCAGCAGGTCGCCGATCAGATCCTCGAAGGCCTGGTAGCCGGCGCAGACCGACTTGAAGCCGAGATCGAACATGTCGCGCGCGTCGGGGTGGGCCTGCACCAGGTCATAGCCATCGGCGGCCCAGGCGTTGCAGGCATAGAGGAGCTTGCCGGCGAGGGTGGGGAACGCCGCAGTGCCCGCCCGGACCTCGGCGAGCTTGGTCTCGACCATCGTCTCGACGACCGCCTGAAACACCGATTCCTTGTCGGGAAAGGTCAGGTAGAGGGTCGGCCGCGTCAGGCCTGAAGCCTTGGCGATGTCTGCCATCGTCGTGCGGCCGAAGCCGTAGCGCAGGAATACCGGCGTCGCGGCGTCGACGACGGACGCCCGGCGAATGTCAGCTGTCTTGTTCATGCTGACACTCTGACATGTTGTCGAATTATGTCAATAATCGCAATCCGAGCAGACCCGGCGGACTACAAGCCTTGCTGCTCCGCGCGAGCGTCGCGCTCCAGATAGCGGAAGAGATCGACGATGATGTCGGCTGGTCGCGGCACGCCGACGCCGCCGGCGGCGAGATAGTGCTGGATGGAGCCGAGCGTGGCCGAGCGGACCAGATAGCTGAGGCGTTGCGGATCGCCGGCGGGCAGGGTGCCTCTCGCCTGTTCCGCCTCGGTCGCCTCGATATACATCTCGTCCCAGCGCAACATGGCGGTGCGCAGATCCTCCCGCTCGCCGCGCGGCCATTGCTGGATCAGCAGCCGGAAGCGCTCGGGATGGGCGAGCGCCCAATCGGCGAAGATCAGCGTCAGCGTCTGCACCGTGGCCGGGCTCTCGCGCTCTTCGGCGATCCGGCACATCGCGATGATTTCGCGGGCGATCAGCGCTTCCAGGATGTCCTGTTTGTTCGAGAAGTGGCGGTAGGGCGCGTTGTGCGAGACGCCGACGGCACTGCCGACATCGCGCAGGGTGACGGCCGCAGCACCTGCATTGTCGAGCAGGTCGGCGGCGGCGGAAAGGAGATCTTCGAACCGGGATGAGCGCATGCGGCATCATGGGTGGCTACGTTGACAGCGTCAACCCCGCTGCCTATGTTGACAATGTCCACATGACGGTCGGGTCGCGGTTCCGCAATCGGAACCGAAGGCCGCGCGGGGTAGGGGACGCCGTTCGGCGGCGACCGCCACGGGGCGAATGAACTCGCAATGCATGCGCTTGGATGCCGGCTTCGGCATCAGGTTGGAGAAGACTATGACCGGAAGACTAGAGGGCAAGGTTGCCATCGTAACGGGCGGTTCGCGCGGACAGGGTGCGTCGCACGTGCGCGCCTTCGTCAGAGAAGGCGCCAAGGTCGCGTTCACGGATATCCGGGTCGAGCTGGGCGAGGAACTGGCGAAGGAACTGGGCGACGACGTGCTGTTCATCCAGCAGGACGTCTCCAAGCCGGAAGACTGGGATCGTGTCGTCGCCGAGACGGAGGCCGCCTTCGGTCCGATCAACATCCTCGTCAACAATGCCGGCATCGTCCTGCTCAAGGAGATCGAGGACACGAGCTACGAGGAATATCTGAAGATCGTCGCCGTCAACCAGCACAGCGTGTTCCTCGGCATGAAGGCCGTGGTGCCGTCCATGCGGCGCGCTGGTTCCGGCTCGATCGTCAACGTCTCGTCCGCCGCCGTCAATCGCGGCGTCAAGGGCAACATCGCCTATACCGCCGCCAAGGCGGCGATCGGCGGCATGAGCCGCGTCGCGGCGCTCGATCTCGCCGAGTACAACATTCGCGTCAACACCGTGCTGCCGGGCATCATCCTGACGCCGCTGGTCGACGAGCCGGATCCGGAGCGCGTCGCCGCGATCAACGCCCGTATTCCGGTCAAGCGCCTCGCCTCGGTCGAGGAGGTCTCGAACCTGATCGTCTATCTCGCCTCGGATGAATCGAGCTATTCGACCGCCTCGGAATTCACCGTGGATGGTGGCCTCACCGCCTGAGTTCTGTCGGTTCGAGGAGGCCGGCCGGCTGTCTGCCGGTCGGTCTCACGACCTGACTGAAGGCGGGCAGGGGCGTCGAGCCTCGGCGGGATTACCCTACCCCCGCCGCCGGCGCCCCTGCCTCCCCGCCCATTAGCCCGTTGCGCAGGGGAGCGCTCATGAAGACCCTCTATTCGACCAAGGTGGACGTCGTCGGCGGCCGCAACGGCACCGCCACCAGCGATGACGGTCTCCTCGCCCTGAAGCTGGCGCAGCCCGCCGCCATCGGCGGACGCGGCGGCGCGCCGAACCCGGAGCAATTGTTCGCCGCTGGCTATGCAGGCTGCTTCGGCAGCGCCGTCATCCATGTCGCGCGCGGCCGGCACAGGATTTCCGACGATCGGGTCGCGGTTGCCGCAACCGTCGGGCTCGTCTCGAAGGATGACGGACAGATCGCGTTGACGGTCGCGCTCGATGTGACGATCGACGGCGTCGATCCCGAGACGGCGGAGGCAATCGTCGCGGAAGCCCACCGCACCTGCCCGTACTCCAACGCGGTCCGTGGCAACATCGACGTGCAGATTTCCGTCACCGCCCGGTAGACGCATCGGATCTTGCCGGTCGCGCCGCTCCATGCGGCGACGCCGATCGGCCTCATTCATCGGGATCCCGGCCACACCAGCCGGGCAGGTAGTTGGCCTGCTTCGATTTGGCCAGCTTGAGCGCTTTCTTGAGCGCTCCTCCATAGTCATGGTCCACGCGATCCCCGATGCGTCGGCGCAGGAACTCGGCCCAGAGAAACTCGCTGTAGAGCGTCGTGTCCTTCGCGAAGCCGCCCTGGCGCCGAAGCTCTCCGGCGAGGGACCGGAAGGGATCGTCCTTCAGCTTCTCGATCGTTTTCGGGATGTCGGCGCTTGTCCGAAGGATCCCGTCGCGGTCGTAGAGGTAGACCCAGTTCATTCTCTCCATCACGAACCAGAATTCGCCGCGGGAGAGGGCGCTCAGATCCGCCATCGGATTGATCACCACCTGGCTGACGCCCTCCAGATGGAGCGCGAGCGCCAGGTGGTGATGATCCAGAATGTAGCTGTGTCCCTTCGGGCCGCTCACCACCGGGATCTGGTGATAGCTCTGCAGGTCATCCTTGCTGAATCCGGTTTGCCGCAACCTGCGTCGTCTTAGCTCGACCTCGCGGAATCCGGCCGTCAACTGGGTCGGACGGAGGCTCAGAATATCGATTATCCGCATGACTTTTCTCTCTTGGGCACGGGATAGGTTTCGAGACGAGCCTCCTCGAAACAGGCGAGATGAGAACGCGTCGGCCGCCCTAAGGTTCAGATCGTGGCCAGGGACGTCCGACGCCGGGATCGGCCTCGTCAGTCGATCTGCTTCGCCCGCCCCGCCCCGAGCCCCAGCAGGCCCATGACCACGCAGACCGCCGTGCAGATCAGGAGGGGCATGGTCCAGGAACCGGACCCGTCATGCAGATAGCCGATCGCCGGCGGCGCGCCGGCCGCGACGAGATAGCCGACGCTCTGGGCCATCGCGGAGAGCGCGGCGGCTTGCCTCGGATTGGCGGCGCGCAGGCTGATGAAGGCGAGCCCCAGGATGAAGGTCGCGCCGGCGCCGACGCCGAAGAGGGCGCTCCACAGGATCCCCCAGCCGGGCTTCAGCATCAGTCCGATCAGCGAAAGGGCGGTGACGGCGGCGACCCCGACGGCGATCGCCCTTTGATCCTTCATGCGACCGACGATGGCCCCGAGGAACAGGCCCGGAATCGCGGTGGCGAGCTGCGACACGCCGTGCAGCGAGCCGGCGGCGGCCGGCGAATATCCCGCCTCGGTCAGCATGACCGGAAGCCACGTGACGACGACGTAGTAGACGAGGGAGTTCAGGCCGAAGAAGAACGTCACCTGCCATGCGAGCGGAGAATGCCAGACCTTGCCGCCATGGGGCGGCGTCGGCGTGGCGGCCGCCGGCGCGCTATGCCCCTTGAGCTGCGGAATCCAGGCCAGCATCGCGACAAGCGGAAAGACGAGGAAGGCTCCGAGCGCCCAGTTCCAGCCCGACCCCGGCAGGTTGGCGATCGGCACCGCGGCGACGGAGGCCAGCGAAGCCACTACGCCGGCCGTCAAGGCATAGGTGCTCGTCAGGACGGCGATCCGGTGCGGAAAGTCCCGCTTGATTAGGCTCGGCAGCAGGACGTTGGCGATGGCGATCCCCAGGCCGATCACGCCGGTGCCCAGAAACAGCGTCCACTGTTCCCCCCACGACCGGATGACGATGCCGGCCGCCGTCAGGATGAGCGCGATGAAGAGGCTGCGCTCGAGACCGTATTCGCGCGCAAGCAGCACGCAGAACGGCGATGCGCCGGCAAAGATCAGCAGCGGCAAGGTGGTGAGGATGCCGGCCTCGGCGGTTCCGAGCGAAAACGCATCGCGGATCGCATCGAGCAGCGGGGCGACGCCGGTGATCGGCGCCCTCAAATTTGCGGCGATCAGCAGAACGCCGACCAGGAGCAGGACGGGCCGCCCAGCGGCCGCAATGCGTTTTCTTGTCATTTGAACCAGCCTTCCGATTGGAATGCTGGTCGTTTAGCCGATTGGCTGGGTCGAAGAATTTCGATATTCTGCCACAAAATATTGAAAAATGGCCAAAGCGTTGAAGCAGCTGAAATCGGCGATCACTGCCTATGTTCCCGACCGGTCGCGGGCGCCTGCCGTAGCCCTGCACCTCGATTTCGCGGACTATGAAGCGGAAGTCCCCATGCACCGGCACCGCAAGGGCCAGCTCGTGCTCGCGCATCATGGCGCCGTGACCTGCACCGCCGCCGGCGGACTATGGATCGTGCCGCCCCATTGCGGCGTCTGGATTCCGGGCGGCATCGATCACAGCAACACGGCGACGGCCAACGCGCGCCTTTCCTATCTGTTCGTCGAACCCGACGCGGCGAGCCTGCCGGGCGAGTGCTGCATTCTGGCCGTCACCCCGTTGGTCCGGGAACTGATCGACCGGCTTGCGGAATTCGGCGACGGCTACGCGGAGGAAAGCCACGCAGGCCGGCTGGCGCGGATCCTGCTGGACGAGCTGACGGCCATGCCGCAGGAGCCGCTGCGCCTGCCTGTATCCGATCATCCCAAGATCGGGCAGCTCGCCCGCATGCTGACGGCCAATCCGGGCGACCGCAGCCGGCTGGACGAGTGGGCTGCGAGGCTGGCCCTCAGCGAGCGCTCGCTGTCGCGCCTGATCGAGCAGGAGACGGGCCTGACCTTCGGCCGCTGGCGGCAACGCCTGCACCTGCTCGTCGCCCTGCGCGAGCTCGCGGGCGGCGCCACGGTCCAGCGCGTCTCCGAGGCGCTTGGCTACGAGTCGGTCACCGCCTTCATCACCATGTTCAAGAAGTCGGTCGGCGAGACGCCCGCCCGGTATTTTGCACGGCTGAGGAGTGGTGCTTAGGCGCGGGCGAAACGCGATCCAGCCGCCTGAGAATCGCAGAAATCCGACGGTCCGAGCGCAGCTTAAGATTGTTCTGAAAGGGGAATGGCGGAGAGGAAGGGATTCGAACCCTCGAGACGGTTTTAAGCCGTCTACTCCCTTAGCAGGGGAGCGCCTTCGGCCACTCGGCCACCTCTCCGCCGCTGGTGTTACCGGTAGGCACGGCGGGACACAAGCTGATTTGTGCGGTAGGGCGCCTTTTCCACATCGGCGACTTGTTCCGCTTTCGGTCGTTCGCGGCGCTGGAGAGGCCGGAAATGGCGGAGGGCCGCTTGCGCTCGCCGGGCCTCGCGGCGGCTTCGTTTGAAGTGCCGCGTGCGCAGGGTGGCGGGCAGGGGCTGAAAGTCCCGTTGAGAGCGGCAGGCTCGGCTCTTGCATCTCGTTCCGGGCATCCCGAGTCAGGCCGTCGTCCGCCCGTTGCCAGGAATACGCATCCGCGAAGGCCGGAGACGTCCTCCGCCCCCGCCTCAGACTTCGCCCGCGCCGGTCTTGCCGGCGGAGAGCCAGTCGAGCGGGGCTTCGAAATTGCCGACCAGACCGGTTTCGAGAAACTGCAGCCGGGCGCGGCCGGCGCCGATCAGGCCGCCGCTGATCAGCCGGGAGCCGAAGCCGTGCCGCTTCGGCGGGCAGGCCGGCGGGCCGTTCCGCTCGGTCCAGCTCAGATGCAGGATCGCGTTGCCGCCTTCGCCAAGCGTGACCCAGCGGATTTCGACCCCGCCTTCGGGGACGGACATCGCCCCATGCTTGATGGCGTTCGTCGCCATCTCGTGCAGCATCAGCGAGATCGACAGCACCGCCTTCGGTCCGACGACCACGTCGGGGCCGGCGAAGTCGAACCGTTCCGCGCCGACATGGTGCTTCAGGACATTTTCCATCACCGCGCGCAGCGGCGCCGATTCCCAGCTCTGCCGGAGCAGGATCTCATGCGCCGAACTCAGGGCCATCAGCCTCTCGGTGAAGGCGTTGAGCGAATCCTCGTCCACGACCTCCCGCAGCGTCTGCCGTGCGATCGCCTGGACGATGGCCTGCGTGTTCTTCATGCGATGGCCGAGCTCGGCGTTCAGCACGCGCAGCCTCGCCTCCGCCTCCACCTTGCCCGTCGTCTCGATCACCGTGTCCATGAAACCGGCGATCTCGCCGTTCTCGTCGAGGAGGGGCGTATAGGAGAAGGTAAAGTAGGTCTGCTCGGGAAAGTCGTTGCGCGAGACGACGAGGGGAAAATCCTCGACGAAGGTCGCTTCGCCCGCGAAGGCTCTCTCGGCGATCGGGCCGATCGTTTCCCAGGCCTCGCTCCAGATCGTCCGGAAGGAGCGGCCGATCGATACGGGCTTCTTGCCGAGGATCGGGACGAACGCGTCATTGTAGATCGCGATCATCTCCTTGCCCCAGACCAGGCATTTGGGGAAGGGCGAGGCCAGCACCAGCCCGACCACAGTGCGCAGCGATTGCGGCCAGGATTGCGGGGAGCCGAGCGGGCTGTTTCCCCAATCGTAGGCGCGGACGACGCGCCCCATCTCGCCGCCGCCGCGCAGAAAGTGAAGCGCGTCGTTCGGCCCGGCGGGCGCAATCAGGGTCTGTCCGGAGCCGAGGGCCCCGTCGAATTCAGCTTTGGCCGACATCTTGTTTCGTCCCTGATGCGCCCGGCTTGCCGAAGGCCACCAGAAGGCGCCTATCCGAACGGACGTCGAACGCATCATAGGACGAGGCGGCCCATATACCAAACGCTGCGGGAGGGATGCAGCGCCTGATATCCCGGCAAGGCCGTTCGGCGAGCGATCGCCTCAGGAAAGCGCGTCGCGTTCGTTCTGAAGGGTGGCGAGCTGCTGCTCGAGCTCGGCGATGCGGTCGGCCATCCGGCTTTCGCTGGCGGCGCCCGAGGCGGCGGCGGCCTGCTCCGTCACCGTCCGCATGGCTTCTCGTACGCTCGCAATGCGCTCGTCGAGCTCGATCAGCAGTTTGGGATCGGCCATTTCGGTTCTCCTGAACGGGCTGGGAATCAACGGTATCAGCCTGGATTGGTTCAAAGCCTAGCGACGCGCAGCGGCCCTGTCACCGGCGGTCGCGCGAAAGTCCCTTCTCCTGCAACTCCGACAGGTAGGCCGCCCAGAGCGTGTCGTGGTCGCGGCCGAGTTCTGCCAGGTAGGTCCAGGTGAAAAGTCCCGTGTCGTGGCCATCGTCGAAGACGAGACGGACCGCGTAGTTGCCGACCGGGCTGATCGCCTGGATCGCCACGTCGCGCTTGCCGGGCACCGTCTGCTTCTGCGCCTTGCTGTGGCCCTGCACCTCCGCCGAAGGGCTGGTCACGCGGAGATATTCGGCCGGCAGGGCGTAGCGCGCGCCGTCTTCGAAGGTGACCGTCAGCAGGCGCTTGTCGGGCGAGAGGCGGATCTCGGTCGGCCAGGGCGCGGCGGTGGCGGAATCCGGGGCTGCGGGCGTGGTCATGATGGTCTCCGGCGGCCAATCGGCCATGCGAAATCAAATAGCGGGCATCGCGGCGATGTCCCGATTCGGCCGGTGTCCTTTGAAAACACCCGGCGTCTCGTCTACATAGCAGAGATGGTCGCTCCTGGTCGGAATAGGGTGGCCCGAGGACCGTGCATGAACCAGATCGTGCCGATGGTGGCCGAGACGAAGCCGATGATCGATCCGTTCGGACGGTCGATCACCTATCTCCGCGTCTCGGTGACGGACCGATGCGATTTCCGCTGCGTCTATTGCATGGCCGAGGACATGACCTTCCTGCCGAAGCGGGACGTGCTGTCGCTCGAGGAACTGGACCGGCTGTGCAGCGCCTTCATCGCCAAGGGCGTGCGTCGCCTGCGCCTGACCGGCGGCGAGCCGCTCGTCCGCCGCAACATTCTGTCGCTGATCCGCTCGCTCGGCCGGCATATCGATAGCGGTCAGCTCGACGAGCTGACGCTCACCACCAATGGCTCGCAGCTTCATCGTTTCGCCGGCGAGCTGGCGGATGCCGGCGTGCGGCGCATCAACGTATCGATGGATACGCTCGATCCCGCCCGTTTCCGCGCGATCACGCGCTGGGGCGATCTCGGCAAGGTGATGGAAGGGCTGGATGCCGCGCAGGCCGCCGGCCTCAAGGTGAAGATCAACGCCGTCGCGCTCAAGGACGTCAACGAGCATGAGATCGACGACCTGATCCGCTTCGCGCACGGTCGCGGCATGGACCTGACCCTGATCGAGACGATGCCGCTCGGCGAGGTCGACGTCGACCGGACCGAGCAATATCTCCCGCTATCGACCGTCCGGGCGCGTCTCGCAGAGACATGGACGCTGAACGAGATCCCGTACAAGACCGGCGGCCCGGCTCGCTATGTCGAAATCGCGGAGACCGGCGGCCGGCTCGGCTTCATCACGCCGCTGACTCACAATTTCTGCGAGAGCTGCAATCGCGTCCGCGTCACCTGCACCGGCACGCTATTCATGTGCCTCGGGCAGGAGGACGCGACGGACCTGCGCGCGCCGCTTCGCGCCTCCGAGCACAATGCGCTGCTTTCGGCGGCGATCGACGAGGCGATCACCCGCAAGCCGAAGGGGCATGATTTCATCATCGATCGGGAGCACCGCCGCCCCGCCGTCGGCCGGCACATGAGCATGACGGGCGGCTGATGCCGTAGCGCCCCGGTCCGGATTTGCTGCGATGCAGCGAGCGCTTTACGTTCGACGGACCCTGTTTTTCTTGCGTTCCATGTATTGACGGAGTGAAAGCGCCGCGACGCGGTTGCTTCATGCCCGATTATTGATCAATCTGGCGTTGTCGCGGCCGACCCGCTGCGACCCGGATCATCTGCGGCGCCGCGCTGCCGCGTATTGCCTGAAGTCCCATGCCCGCCCTGGCCGACAATTCCCGCGGCATCATCATGATGGTGCTCTCCAATCTCGCCTTCATCATCAACGACACCTGGATCAAGCTGGCGAGCGACGGCCTGCCGACGGGGCAAATTCTCTTCATCCGCGGCCTCATTTCCTTCGCGGTGATCTTCGTCATCGTGCTGGCGACGGGCGCCTATCGGGAGTGGCGCTCCGTCTGCAACGGGCTCGTCGCCTGGCGCACCGTCGGCGAGATCGGCGCGACGCTGCTCTATCTCTATGCGCTGTTCAACATGCCGATCGCCAATGTGACGGCGATCGGCCAGATCGTGCCGCTGATGACGACGGCGGCGGCGGCGGTCTTCCTGGCGGAGCCGGTCGGCTGGCGGCGCTGGCTGGCGGTCGCCGTCGGCTTCTTCGGCGTGATGCTGATCATGCGGCCGAGCCTGTCCGGCTTCGACATCTATTCGCTGGCGGCGCTGGCCTCGATGGCCTTCATCACGCTGCGCGATCTGGTGACGCGGGAATTCAGGCCCGGCATATCAACGCTTCTGGTGATCGCCGTCACCGCCGCCGCCGTGACGATGACCGGCGCGGGCCTGGCGATCGTCGAGGAGTGGTCGGCGCCGGAAGCGGGGCAGTGGCTGATGCTCGGAGCGGCCGCGGTCCTGCTCGTCTGCGGCTACGGCTCTTCCATCCTCGCCATGCGCCTCGGCGCCATGGCCGTGGTGGCGCCCTTCCGCTATGCCGGCATCATCTTCGCCGTCATCATCGGCTATGTGGTGTGGAGCGACGTGCCGGACGCGCTGACGCTGATCGGCACGCTGATCGTGGTGTCGACGGGCGTCTACACGTTCCGGCGCGAAATGCGCCTGGCGCACAAGGTCCCGCCGTCCCCGGCCGTGATCGTCAACCAGTCCAGCGCGTGACGATCGTCTCGAGGTCCGGGCGGAGCCGATCGGCCGGGCGTTCCGTCTGGCGGCCGAGATGGATGAAGCCGGCGACGCGCTCATCTTCGCGCACGCCGAGAAGGGCGGCGGCCTCGGCGTTGCGACCCGGCCATTTCAGCAGCCACTGCGTCGCGTAGCCATGCGCGGAGGCGGCATGGATCAGGTTCATTCCGACGGCGCCGGAGCCGAGGATCTGGTCCCATTCCGGAATCTTGGACGTCGGATCGGGGCGGCTGACGAGCACGACCGTGACCGGGGAACGCATCATGTAGAGCGTCCACATGTCCTGTTTCGAGGCATCGAGATCGGGCGTGCGGGCGGCGTAGAGCGCATCAAAGCGCTCGCCGGAAAGCCGGCGCGCCTCGCCCTCGATGACGATGAAGCGCCAGGGCGCCAGACGGCCGTGGTCGGGCGCGCGTGCGGCGATGCGGAGGATGCGGTCGAGATGGTCGACGGGGATCGGCGCCGGATCGAAGGCGCGCATCGGCACCGAGCGGCGCGTCTCCAGCTTCGCCAGCATGTTGGGCGAAAACTGCAGCTCGAACGAGTCGTCGTAAATCGGCGCGGCGGCGGTTGCCGGCGTGCCGTGATGGGCGGGGCCCTGATGATTCATGGGGGGCATGCTTTCGTCTTCGGGCGATGACGAGCGAGACATGCGCCCGGCAAGGGCGATTTGCAAGGGATGCAGCATGGTAGAACGCCATGCTTTCGATACGCGCAGGACGCGAATATCGCGTCCTGTTGCGCGGATTCGACAGAATGCGAACCAAAAGACGCGGCGCCGAGCGCACCGCGCCCTGATCAAATCTTCGTCATATGGATCGTCAGGCAGCTCAACAATCGCTCACGAACCGGCCGTTACGGCAGGCCTTCGCCGCGCTCGGAACCGGCTAGGCGGCGCGCGCCGCCAGCGCCTGGTCGGCGGTCAATGCCGCTTCCGGCGTGCCCGAGACGATCAGTTCCAGCACTTCCTGCTCGGTCGTATGCTGGATGTAGCGATCGCCGACATTCTTGCCGCGCTTCATCACCATGATGCGGTCGCCGACCTCGAAGATGTCGGTCAGCCGATGCGAGATGATGATCTGCGCGACGCCCTGGCGCTTCAGCTCGGACATGGTCTCGAGCAGGCGCTCGGTCGCCATGACCGAGAGGTTGGCGGTCGGCTCGTCGAGCACGACGACGCGCGGGTTGAACGAGATGGCGCGGGCGATTGCGACGGATTGCTGGCGGCCGCCGGACAGGCTCTCGACCTTCTGGAAGACGGAGTTCACGTCCACCTTCAGCCGCTTCAGTACCTCGTCAGCTTCCGCATACATCCGGTTGCGGTCGACGAAGAGGCCCTTCTTCGGCCAGCGGCCGAGGAAGATGTTCTGCGCGATGTCCATGTTCCCGCAAAGCGCGAAGTCCTGGTAGATCATCTCGATCCCCTCTTCGCGGCTCTCGTGCGGGTTCTTGAAGTGGGTCGGCTTGCCCGAGACCAGCACCTCGCCTGAATCGCGCTGATAGGCGCCGGTCATCACTTTCATCAGGGTCGACTTGCCGGCGGAATTGTCGCCGACCAGGCCGAGGATCTCGCCCTCGCCGAGCGTCAAATTGATATCCTTGAGAGCCTGGACGGGGCCGAAGGCCTTCGAGATGTGGCGCATCTCGACGATCGGGGTGGCAGCTTTGGTTTCGGACATGGGCGTTCTCAGACGTGCGCTGTTTTGGGGGTAGCCCCGGATTTTCGGGACAGGCGGCGACGGATCGAGCCGGCGAGATCGCCCTGCCGGAACCAGATGTCGCCGACGACGGCGATGACGAGGATGAGACCGATGAAGACGTTGACCCAGTGCTGCGGCATCACGAAAGACTGGCCGTTGCCGAGGATCAATTGCAGCGACAGCAGCGCGCGGATCAGCGCGATCACCGCCGCGCCGGCCAGTGCGCCGAGCACCGTGCCGTAGCCGCCGAAGATCGAACCGCCGCCGATGATGACGGCGGCGATCGCGTCGAGCTCGCGCAGCTGCCCGGCGGACGGATTGAACGAGCGCAGGAAGGCGACGTAGATGACGCCGGCGAACGCGGCGCAGAGCGCCGAGAACACCAGGCTGATCGCCCGCACCCGCGCCGTGTTGATACCGGCATAGTCGGCCGCGCGGCGGTTGCCGCCGGTGGCGTAGACCATCTGTCCGAACGGCGTCTTGGCCAGCACGATGCCGGCAAGGATTGCAACGACGATCATGAAGATCGTCTGCACGCTGACGGCGGCGGCGATGTCGTAGAGCAGGGTTCCCCGCGCTGGCGCGATCTTGAAATAGGCGAGCGCGTCGATCAGCTTGCGGCCGATGAGATTGAACGCCTCCGGGAAGGAGGAGAGCTGGCGGCCGGCCGTCAGCCAGGCGCCGATGCCGCGCGCCATGTAGAACATGCCGAGCGTGGCGACGAAGGCGGGCAGGCCGAAGCTCACCGTCAGCAGTGCGTTGATGAAGCCGGCCGCGGCGCCGGCCACCAGCGCGATGAAGGCCGCGCTCATCGGGTCGAAGCCCATCTGTTTCATCAGGAAAGCGCAGGTCGCGGCCGACAGCGCCAGCACCGAACCGACCGACAGGTCGATGTCGGCATTGGCGATGACATAGGTCATGCCGATCGACAGCAGGCCGACCTCGGTGAAGGACAGCATCAGGTTGAACGTGTTGTCGAGCGAACTCCAGAAATCGGGCCGGAGATAGAGCCCGACGCACCAGAGCACGACGGCGAGGATGATCGCCGCCGCGTCGCGCCGGGCGAGGAAGTGGCCGATCGGGCCGCGCGCCTTCATCGAGCGGTCCGAGGCGGACGAGCCCTTGGTCTGCGCGCCCTCGATGGCGACGCCGCCGATCTCGATGATCGGGGGCAGGGGCTTGCCCCGCACCCGCGCCCAGAGGCGCGGGAAGACGTTGCGGCGGATGATCCAGGGCTCGATCAGCACCGAGATCAGCAGGATCAGGCCGAGGAAGGCGGGGACGGCGCCGGGCGGCAGCTGCGCCATGCCCTGCACCTGCATCTCGACGTCGCCGACCTTGACGGTGCGGCTCATCGGGATGCCCTCGCGCAGCACCTTGTCAATCAGCGTGACGAGAATGGCGCCGAGCGCGCCGCCGAGCAGGCGGCCGCGACCGCCGAGGATCGAGGCGCCGCCGACGATGACCGAGGCGATGACGATCAGCTCCGCGCCCTGGCCATATTGCGAGGTGATGCCCTTGTCCTGCGCGACGCTCATCAGGCCGGCGAGCGTGGCGGCGAGCGCGGACAGCACATAGGCGCGCATCCGGACGCGGCGGGTCGGGATGCCGGCATAGGTCGCCGCCAACTCGTTGCCGCCCGTCGCATAGGTCTCGTAGCCCCAGCGCGTCTTGGCGAGCACGTACATGCCGACGGCCGTCACCAGCGCGAAGATCAGGATCTGGTTGTTGAAGCCGAAGGCGTTGGTCTCGCCGATCTGGAAGAACCAGGGCGCCGTCAGCGCCTTCTCGCTGTAGGAGACGGTCTTGCCGCCCGTCAGCCCCAGCACGAAACCGCGCCCGATGAACAGCATCGTCAGCGTCGTGATGAAGGAGGGAACGCGCAGGACCGTGACGAAGAAGCCGTTGATCAGCCCGACGCCGAGGCCGACCGCGATGGCGGCGAGGAGCGACGGCACGATGCCGAGGTCGTAATAGGACGTCGAGAAGGCCAGCGAGAACACCGTCGCGACCAGGCCGAAGGTCGAGCCGACCGAGAGGTCGAGGTCCTTGTTGATGATGACGAAAGTCATGCCGGCCGCCATGACGCCGTAGCGCGCCGTGTCGCGCAGGATCGCCGAGATGGCGTCGGTCTGGCCGAAGAACTTGGGATTGATGAAGACGCCCGCGATGTAGAGCAGCACCATGAAGATCAGCAGGCCGACTTCCCAGCCTCCGATCAATTCGAGCGGCAGGCGTCTGCGGGGTGGAGCAAGGGTCGTCGATGTCATGGGCATATGTCTTTGCGTCGAAACGAGCCGGTCGGCCCCATGCCGCGTCACGCCCCTCCGCCCGCCGGGGGTGAGACGGCGGTGACGGAGAGGCGGTCGCGTCGTCCGCCTGCCCCTCTCGCGAAGGGCAGGCGGAATCTGGCTCAGTTTTCGAAGCGCTTGCCGACCAGGTCGACCGTGTCCTTCGTCACGAGCTGCGCGCTCGTGTCGAGATTGGCGGCGGAGACGCCGCGGTCGATCTGGAGGTAGAGCTGGGCGACGGGCCAGAAGCCCTGCAGGAACGGCTGCTGGCCGAGCGAGCCGGTGAGCGCGCCGGTGCGGATCTGCTCCTGCTGCTTCGGTCCGAGGTCGAAGCCGAAGGCGCAGATCTTGCCGTTCTGCTTCAGCTGCGCGACCGCATCACCGAGCGCCGGCGTGACGAAGCCGTTGGCGGCGAAGGCGCCGACGACGTCGCCGCGCGATTCGATCAGCGAGACGACCGAGTTGGTGATGTCGTCCTTGTTGACGTCGATGCCGATGTTCTCCGGACCGGCGTCGACCTTGAAGTCAGCCAGGCGACCGGCGTCGTTCAGAACCTTGACCGCGGCCTCGAAGGCGGCGGTGACGCGGCGGTTCACTTCCTCGTTGCCGAGCGTGGTCGTCGACGGGAAGATGATCGAGCCGCCCTTGGCGCCACTGTCGATGACGCATTTGGCGAGCGCCTCGCCGCCGATCGCGGCGGCCGTCGAGAGCTGGCCGGTATGGCTGATCTGCGAGCGGTTGGCGATCTTCGGGTCGAACGAGTTGGTGGTGGCGACCGGGATGCCGTTGGCGAAGGCCTTCCGGACGATGTCGTCATAGGCGCCCGACTGCGGCGTCGTCATGATCAGGCCGTCGATCGTCGGGTCGTTGATGACCTGGTTGAGGATCTCGATCTCGCGCGGGATGTCGTCGACGGGCGCTTCCGAACCGAGCTTGATCAGGTTGATGCCGAAGGCGTTGGCCGCGACCTGGGCGCCGACATAGGTCGGATCGAAGAAGCCGTTGCCGGCGGTATGGGTGACGATTGCGAAAGTGAGCTTGCCGTCCTTGGAATGGAAATCCTTGGTCGTCGGCGCTTCCTTGGCGGCGTCCTCGAACGAATAGCCG
Organism: Kaistia sp. SLG-1; assembly: GCF_059699055.1. Lineage (NCBI taxonomy): Bacteria > Pseudomonadati > Pseudomonadota > Alphaproteobacteria > Hyphomicrobiales > Kaistiaceae > Kaistia > Kaistia sp. SLG-1. Next base: position 3,125,983 of record NZ_AP048544.1, on the reverse strand, counting down.
CCAACGGCCTTGCCGAGGCTGCCGCCGCCCTGGGCATACGCCGCGGTGGCGATCAGCGAGACCGATGCGCCAAGCGCAAGCGTCGTCAGAATTATCTTCATAACTATCCTCCCCAATAGCCAACTCGGGACGCTCAGCGTCGGTCCGAGATGAGGGAAGCATAGGCAAGCCATCAAGGCCCCGCAACGGCCGCATGACGCAAGTTGTCGCGATTTTGAGGGTCGTTCCTCAGCGGCAACAGGCAAAAAATCGGCCCGTAAATTGTATTGTTGCGCCGCACAAGACTTAAATGGTTCGAAACTTGGTATGATTTGAGCTTGTTGCAACGCGACATCGCGTTGCGGCATGCGTAGAATATCCGGCGCATGGTGCTGGCGGCGGGCGCGCTTGGCGCGTGGGGAGCTTGGCGTGCGGCGGCTCGGAGCCCGACGCGCTCAGGGCAGGGCGTCCGGGTCGCCGTCGAAGTCGACGCTGGCGAAGCTGCCGCCCTGGGTCCGCTCGGCGATCGGGTCGTCGCTTCGCGTGCTTCTCAGCGCGTCGATGAAGCGATCGGCGCTGTCGGCGGGATGGTAGCCGAGCCGCTCGGCATTCGAATTGTCCCAGAACGAGCTGGCATTGTCGGAGACGCCGTAGACGATCTCGTAGGTGAAGTCCGCCGCAAGCCCGACCTCGATCATCCGGACAAGGTCGCCGAACGACATCCAGGTCGAGAGCTGCCGCGCGTCGGCCGGCTCGGCATAGGACGAGCCGATGCGGATGCACAGCGCGGCGATGCCGTGCTTGTAGGCATAGAGCGCCGCGAGATCCTCGCCGAACGCCTTGGAGAGGCCGTAGCGGCTGTCGGGCGCCGGCCGCGCCGTGTGGTCGAGCCGCGTCGAGCGGCGGTGCATGCCGATCGCGTGGTTCGAGCTGGCGAAGACGATGCGCCGAACCCCGGCTAGTCGCGCGCCTTCCCAGAGATGGAAGCTGCCGGCGATGTTGGCGGCGAGGACCGTATCCCAGTCCGCCTCGGTCGATTGCCCGCCGAAATGCAGGATCGCGTCGACGTCGCGGCAGAGATCGGCCACGGCGCCGGCATCGGCGAGATCGCAGCGGATGACTTCCTCGCCGGGGCCGGCGGGCGACATCTCGACGATGTCGGAAAGGCGGAGGACGGGAAAGCGCCCCGCCAGCCGCGTTCGCAATTCGCGGCCGAGCTGGCCGGCCGCGCCGGTCAGGAGAACGCGGTGATAGGGCATCCTTAGGTCTCCCGCGCCGGCCCGTTTCTCCGTTCAGCCTACGGCGCTCGCCTCGGCCGCTCAAGGCTCCTGGCGCGGAGCGTCGCGGCGGCGGCGCGGATTTCGGCCAGCAGCGCCGGGTCGTCGAGGTTGCTGAGGAATTCGGACATCGGTCCCGTCTCGGCGATGCCGGCCTCCCGGACTGCCGCATGCAGCACGCGGATCGGCGAATGCCGGTCGCGGAGATCCTCGAGCGGGATGAAGTGTTCGCGCAAGCGAGCCGCCTCGGCCGTGTCGTCGCGCTTCAGCGCCTTGAGGATCGCGGTCGAGAGATGTGGCGCCACGCAGACCGAGCCGGAGGTGAAGGCGTTGAGACCGAAACGCTTGACGTGGTCGATCACCGGCCGTTCGCCGATGCCGCTGATGATCCGCTCGCCCGATCCCGTCGCCGAGAGCAGTTCGGAGAGCAGGGGATCCTCGGCCGGATCCTTGCGGACCACGGCATATTTGACGGTGCAGACCGCGCCGTCGGCGATCAGCGCGGCGAGATCGCGCGCGCCGATATAGCCCTCGTTCTTCACATAGGCGATCAGCGGCTTGCCATAGCGGTCGGCGAGCTTGCGGAGGCCGGTGGCGACGCCGGCGGGGGTGGCCGGGAAGGTGAGGGGCAGCAGCATGGCGGTCGGGAAGGCGCGCTCGCGCAGCAAGTCGACCTGGTCGCAGGCCTTGCCATAGTCGGCGCCGATCGAGGGGATCACCCAGCCGTCGGCGGGCGAGATCCGCTCCAGCACGTCCAGCAGCGTCGCGAACTCGCCGACGCCGATATTGTAGAGGTTGGCGTTGCCGCCGAACATGTAGGTCGTGACGCCGCCGGCATGCAGCCAGTCGACCAGGCGGCGCGTCTCGCCCTCATGAATGGCGCCATCCGCTCCGCGTGGCAGGGGCGGCACCGAGAGGACGGAGCGCGCGAGATCGGCAGGCGTGACGGCATCGGTCTTCATCGGGGTTCTCCAAGCCAACTTGTAATTACTTATTACATATTCGCGGCGATTTGGCGACCCAATTTGACAGGTTGGTTGCAGAACCGGGTCGCGATTGCCGGAAGAGATGACAATTGACCTGTGTTTCCGCCGCCACAGCCGGGCGGGGAGCGGTCGACGCGGGAAGCGCCGCATGCGATGGTTGCGCCCTCGCATCATCAGGAGCTCATTCATGACGGATCTCGGCCTTCGCCCGCTCGTTCCCACCCTGCACCAGCTGGCCGAGAGCGCCGTCTATGACGACCGCAACAACCGGCTGCTCTATTGCGACATCCCGGACAAGGCCATCCATGCCGTCGATCTCGCGACGGGCGATACGAAGGTCTGGCGCTTTCCGACGGTCGTCGGCTCGTTCGGCCTGACCGAGAGCGGCCGCTTCGTCGTGGCGTTGCGCGACAGCGTCGTGATCTTCGATCCCGAGACGGGCGAGAGCACGACGCTCGCCGAGATCGAGGCCGACCTGCCGGATACGCGTCTGAACGACGGCAAGGTCGGGCCGGATGGCTGCTTCTGGGTCGGCACCATGGACGCGAATCGCCAGCCGGTCTGCGCGCTCTATCGCGTCTCGCCGGACGGCACGGTCGAGAAGAAGATCGACGGGCTGATGGTCTCGAACGGCCTCGCCTTCTCGCCGGACGGGCGGACGATGTTCCATTCCGATTCGCGCGGCCCCTGGATTGACCGTTGGGCCTTCGATCCCGCGACCGGCGAGATCAGCGATCGCAAGCGCATCGCCGTACTCGACGACACGATCGGCCGGCCGGATGGCGGCGCCACCGACGCCGAGGGCAACTATTGGAGCGCCGGCGTCTCGGGCGCCAAGCTGAACCGCTTCTCGCCCGAGGGAGAGCTGCTGGCGAGCTATGACGTGCCGGCCGCCGCGCCGACCATGCCGGCCTTCGGCGGCCCGGACCTGAAGACGCTATTCCTGACCAGCCTGCGCGATGGCCGCACCGAGGAGCAGCTGCAGCGCTGGCCTCTGACCGGCTCGGTGTTCATCGGCACATCGCCGGTCGCCGGTTCGCCTGTCTCGCGTTTCCGCGACGTGTAATCTTAAAAGGGGCGGGGGCTGCAAGCCCTCACCCCAACCCTCTCCCGCTCACGGGAGAGGGTGTCCGTAGAGTCCCTATTCCTCTTCCGGCGGCAGCGGCCGCGATTTGCGCGTCGCATCGATCGCCACGAAGGTGAAGGTCGCCTCCGTCACCTTGGTGACGTCATGGCTCTCGCGGTTGCGCCGCCAGGCTTCGACGAAGACGCGCATCGAGGACCGCCCGGTCGAGAGGATGCGCCCGTAGATCGTCACTTCGTCGCCGACGAAGACCGGGCTCAGGAACGACATTCCGTCCACCGAGGCTGTCACGGTGCGCCCGCGCGCGCGGCGGGTCGCGATCGTGCTCGCGCCCAGATCCATCTGCGACATCAGCCAGCCGCCGAAAATGTCGCCGGCCGGATTGGTGTCGTGCGGCATGGCGATGGTGCGGATGACGGGGATTGTCGTCTGATGGGGGAAGTCCGGCGCGTTCTGGGCGGTCATCGTGCCTCCTGAGGCCTTTGATCGGTGGTGAGCCTGGTTGAAATGAAACGGGGCGCCCGAAGGCGCCCCGCTGATACGACATCCTGGTCCAATCAGACCGAGTAGTACATGTCGAACTCGACCGGATGCGGGGTGTGCTCGAAGCGGATGACTTCTTCCATCTTGAGCTCGATGTAGGCGTCGATCATCGACTTCGAGAAGACGCCGCCTTCCAGCAGGTAGGCATTGTCCTTCTCGAGCGACACGAGTGCCTCGCGCAGCGAACCGCAGACCGTCGGGATCTTCTTCAGTTCCTTCGGGGGCAGGTCATAGAGGTTCTTGTCCATCGCGGCGCCCGGATGGATCTTGTTCTTGATGCCGTCGAGGCCGGCCATCAGCATGGCGGCGAAGGCGAGGTAGGGGTTCGCGCCCGGATCCGGGAAGCGGACTTCGACGCGCTTCGCCTTCGGCGAGGTGGCGAACGGAATACGGCAGGAAGCCGAACGGTTGCGGGCCGAATAGGCCAGCAGCACCGGAGCCTCATAGCCCGGGACCAGACGCTTGTAGGAGTTGGTCAGCGGGTTGGTGAAGGCGTTCAGCGACTTGGCATGCTTGATGATGCCGCCGATGTAGTAGAGGCAGGTCTCGGAGAGATCGGCGTACTCGTTGCCGGCGAACACCGGCTTGCCGTCCTTCCAGATCGACTGGTGCACATGCATGCCCGAGCCGTTGTCGCCATAGACCGGCTTCGGCATGAAGGTGGCGGTCTTGCCATACGAGTTCGCGACGTTGTGGATCGCGTACTTGTAGATCTGCATGTGGTCGGCCATCGTCACGAGCGTGCCGAACTTGACGCCGAGCTCGTGCTGGGCCGAGGCCACTTCGTGGTGGTGCTTCTCGACGACGACGCCCATCGACTGCATGGCCGCCAGCATGTCGCCGCGCATGTCCTGCAGGCTGTCGATCGGCGGAACCGGGAAGTAGCCGCCCTTGGTGCGGACGCGGTGGCCGAGGTTGCCGCTCTCGTAGTCGGTGTCGGAGTTGGTCGGCAGCTCGATGTCGTCGAGCTTGAAGCCCGTGTTGTACGGCGTGGCCGAGAACTTGACGTCGTCGAAGACGAAGAATTCGGCTTCCGGACCGACATAGACGGTGTCGCCGATCTTGGTCTGCTTCAGATAGGCTTCGGCCTTCTTGGCGATGCCGCGCGGATCGCGGTCATAGGCTTCGCCGGTCGACGGCTCGAGCACGTCGCAAACGATCGAGAGCGTCGACTGCGCGAAGAACGGGTCGATGGTGGCGGTGGACGGATCGGGCATCAGCAGCATGTCGGACTCGTTGATCGCCTTCCAGCCGGCGATCGAGGAACCGTCGAACATCGTGCCTTCGGCGAAGATTTCCTCGTCGATCATGCCGATGTCGAACGTCACGTGCTGCCACTTGCCGCGCGGATCCGTGAACCGGAAATCCACATACTTCACGTCCTGCTCCTTGATGAGCTTCAGGACGTCTTTCGCGGTCGTCATAACTCTCTTCCTTCTATCAGGTGAACTGTGTGCCCGGTCGTGGCTGAGGCAAGCAACAAGCCGGCGGCGCCGGCTTCGGGTGGGGTTTCCGGCGAGGGGATCGCCGGCAGAATGGGGTTAGATCGCGTCCAGTCCGCTTTCGCCGGTGCGAATGCGAACGGCTTCCTCGATGTTGGAGACGAAAATCTTGCCGTCGCCGATGCGGCCGGTCTGCGCGGCCTTGCGGATCGCGTCGACCGCGCGGTCGACCAATTCGTCGCCGAGCACGATCTCGACCTTCACCTTCGGCAGGAAGTCGACGACATATTCCGCGCCCCGGTAGAGCTCGGTGTGACCCTTCTGGCGGCCGAAGCCCTTGGCCTCGGTGACGGTGATGCCCTGCAGGCCAACCTCCTGCAGCGCCTCCTTCACTTCATCCAGCTTGAAGGGCTTGATGATGGCTTCGATCTTTTTCATTGCCTCCGCATCTCCGAATGCTTGCCTGTGACGCCTGCCCAACCTGGCCGAATGCCCGGCCTGGCTATCCACTTGCAGGCTCCGTGCCAATTGCCGGATTTCGTAGGAAACGCCGGAAAATTGGGCTCGTTGCGCTGCACAATAGCGAGATTTTAGAATTATCGCTCCAACTGTTGATCATTTATTGGGCAAATGAACAACAAGGTGGCAGTTGCGTTCCTTCGCCGCGCGCAAATTAGCGGCCGTTGCGGGCCAGCCATGCCTCCGCGCCGCGCAAATCGATGCCGTGATCGATGCCGAAAGCCTGCAGTTCGTCGCGCTGCATGCGGCCGTCGAGCACTTCGCCGATGGCGTAGAGCGTCAGCGAGCGGGTGCCGCTGCGGCAATGCGCGAGGACGGGGCCGTCCGTCTCGGCGAGGACGGCCTGCAGCGCGCGCACGTCCGCTTCGCTGATCGACGGGCCGGTGACCGGGATCTGCTCGTAGCGGATGCCGGCGTCGGCGGCGGCAGCGGCCTCCTCGGCGGAGCTCGGCTGGCTCGGCTCTTCGCCGTCGGGGCGATTGTTGACGACGGCCTTGAAGCCCTGGCCGGCGAGGGTGGCGAAATCCTGCAGCGCGATCTGGCCGGCCACGAAGAAATCGTCGTTGATCTGGATGAGAGCGGTCATGGGAGGTTCCGACTGAATGGCTGGGGCGAACTTACTCCTGCCGGGTAAATGAACAACCTTGCCCGGCACGGATCGGCCCGCGGATGACAGAGGCCGGTTGTCGCAGGTTCCTGCGGCCGAATGAAGATGCTGATTGCGGCATTTCGCTCGTCTGGCCCATGCTAGGGACGATCGCGGCGGCCGGAATCCGGCCGGCCGGATTGATGGGCGACGGGGAGCAGCATGTTGGAGCTATTGACGCCGGCGGAAATGGCCGAGGCGGACCGCCTGACGATCGCGGCGGGAACCCCGGGCATCCAGCTAATGGAAGTGGCCGGCCGCGCCGTCGCCGACGCTGTCGCGGCCTGGCCGCGCGAGACGCCGGTCGTGATTGCCTGCGGACCGGGCAACAATGGCGGCGACGGGTTCGTTGTCGCCCGGCTGCTCGCCGAGCGGGGCTACCAGGTTCAGCTGGGCCTGCTCGGGGCGCTTGAGCGCCTGAAGGGCGACGCGGCGCTCGCGGCGGCTGAATGGCGGGGCGAGACGGTTCCGCTCGGCGCGCTCGATTTCGCCGGCGCCGGCGTGATCATCGATGCCCTGTTCGGTGCGGGGCTCGACCGGGGGATTGCCGGCGAGGCGGCCGAGGCGATCGCCGCCATCAATGCCTCGAAGGCGCATGTCGTTGCCGTCGATCTGCCGAGCGGCATCCAGGGCGAGACGGGCGAGGTGCTCGGCGTCGCCGTCCGCGCCGACGAGACGGTGACGTTCTTCCGGCCGAAGCCGGGCCATGTGCTGATGCCGGGCAGGGTGCATGTCGGGCGCCTGGCCGTCGCCGATATCGGCATTTCCCCCGCCGTCCTCGACGCCATCGGTCCCCGCGCGCGCCTCAATCGCCCGGAGCTCTGGCTGCCGGTCCTGCCGACCCTCAAGGTCGATGGTCACAAATACGACCGCGGTCATGCGGTCATCGTTTCCGGCGGCATGACGCAGACCGGCGCCGCCCGGCTGGCGGCGCGGGCGGCGCTCCGGGTCGGGGCAGGGCTGGTGACGCTCGCCTCGCCGCTGGATGCGCTGGCGGTCAACGCGGCGCATCTGACCGCCATCATGCTGAAACGGATCGAGGGAGCGGCGGGGCTCTCCGCCCTGCTTGGGGATCACCGGCTGAACAGCGTCGGCCTCGGTCCCGGGCTCGGGCCGGCCGAGGTGGCGGGGCCATTGGTCGAGGCGGCGCTGGCTTCCCAGTCGGCCGTCGTGATCGACGCCGACGGCCTGTCGGCGTTTCGCGACGCTCCAGAGCGCCTCTTCGCCGCGATCCGGGCAAGATCGGCGCCCGTCGTGCTGACGCCGCATGACGGCGAGTTCGCACGGCTCTTTCCGGACCTGGCAGCCCTGCCGGGCAAGCTCGACCGCGCCAGGCAGGCGGCGGCGCGTTCTGGCGCCGTCGTGCTGTTGAAGGGCGCCGATACGACGGTGGCCGAGCCCGAGGGGCGAGCCGCGATCGCCGACAATGCGCCGCCCTATCTCGCGACGGCCGGATCCGGCGACACGCTCGCCGGCATGATCGTCGGACTGCTGGCGGACGGTATGCCTGTTTTCGAGGCGACGGCGGCGGCCGTCTGGCTGCATGGCGAGGCGGGGGCGCTTCTGGGGCGCGGATTGATCGCCGAAGACCTCGCCGACGCGCTTCCCCGTGTGTTTAAGCGGCTTTTCGTTTGACCGCGCGAATTCGGATGCTATAGAGGCCCCACCTTGGCCGGAGCCTAGCCGCGGCCGGTTATTGCGGGCGTGGTGGAATTGGTAGACACGCTGGATTTAGGTTCCAGTGGCTTGCGCCGTGGGGGTTCAAGTCCCTCCGCCCGCACCAACGCCCGGAATAAGCAGTAATGCCGCCGGGCGAGACGCCAAAGAACCGATCGGAACAAGACAGAAAGCGCTGAACATGCAGGTGACCGAGACCCTCGCAGAGGGCCTGAAACGTGAACTCAAGATCGTGGTTCCGGCTACCGATCTCGAAAGCCGCCTTTCGGCGCGTCTGGAAGAGATGAAGGGCCAGGTCCAGCTCAAGGGCTTCCGTCCGGGCAAAGTGCCGGTTGCGCATCTGCGCCGGATCTACGGCAAGTCGGCTATGGCTGAGATCGTTCAGAACATCCTGAACGAGAACGCCCGCAAGACGCTCGAGGAGCGCGGCGAGCGCGCCGCCCTGCAGCCGAGCTTCGAGCTGCCCGAGGACGAGGCCGACGCCGGCCAGGTGCTCGAAGGCAAGAAGGACCTCTCCTACACGATGTCCTACGAAGTTCTGCCGAAGTTCGAGCTCGGCGACCTCAACGGCATCGCGATCGAGCGTCCGGTCGCCGAAGTCTCCGACGAGGAAGTCGACACCGAGGTCAAGCGTCTGGCTCGCGATTCGGCCGAGTACCAGCCGAAGGACGGCGAGGCTGCTGATGGCGACCGCCTGACGATCTCCTATCTCGGCAAGATCGACGGCGTTCCCTTCGACGGCGGCGCCGACGACAACGCTTTCGTCCAGCTCGGTTCGGGCCGGTTCATTCCGGGCTTCGAGGAGCAGCTTCTCGGCGCCAAGGCCGGCGAAGAGCGCGTCCTGAACGTGACCTTCCCCGAGGCTTACGGCGCGGCGCAGCTGGCCGGCAAGGCCGCGACCTTCGACGTCGTCGTCAAGGAAGTCTCGGCTCCGGTCGAGGCGACGATCGACGACGAGTGGGCCAAGAAGTTCGGCATCGAATCGCTCGAAGAACTGCGCGCGACGATGCGCCAGCAGCTCGAGAGCCAGCTCGGCGCCGCGACCCGCACCAAGGTCAAGCGCCAGCTGCTCGACAAGCTCGACGAGAAGCATGCGTTCGAACTGCCGCCGACCATGGTCGAGCAGGAGTTCCAGAACGTCTGGAGCCAGGTCACGCAGGACCTGCAGCGTTCGGGCCGCAGCTTCGCCGACGAGGACACGACGGAAGAGGCCGCCAAGGCCGACTACCGCAAGATCGCCGAGCGCCGCGTGCGCCTCGGCCTCGTCCTCTCGGAAATCGGCGAGAAGAACTCGATCCAGGTCACCGATGAGGAAGTGCAGCGCGCTCTCGTCGACCGGATCCGTCAGTTCCCGGGCCAGGAAAAGCAGGTCTACGACTTCTACCGCGAGAATCCGGACGCGCTGGCAAGCCTGCGCGCGCCGATCTTCGAGGAAAAGGTCGTCGACTACCTGCTCGGCCTCGCTGCGATCACCGATAAGACGGTTTCGCGCGAAGACCTGATGAAGGACGACGAGGAAGAAGCGAAGGCCTGATCGGCCGTCGCGCGCTTTCCGGCGCGGGGTTCGATCCCGTCGCGTCCAGCTCAAAGGGGTTCCGGCCAAGGCCGGGACCCACACCCGCCGGCGGTACGGCTGAGGCACTTCAGAACTGATGGGTCCCGGCCTGGCCGGGATGACGATCTGCGAAAGGGCTTGCCGCCACCCCTTTCGAACGCAGACGGCGTACCATATGTATGGGCCTTCGAGCCCCGGGAATCGGTCGTACCGAGTGAGGTCGGGCCGGGGCATCTCTAGGTAATCGTGGCAGTCCACTGCGCCGAAGGAAGATCATGAAGGATCCTATCGACCTCTATATGAACACGCTGGTGCCGATGGTGGTCGAGCAGACCAATCGCGGCGAGCGTGCCTACGACATTTATTCGCGTCTGCTGAAAGAGCGCATCATCTTCGTCACGGGTCCGGTCGAGGACTATATGGCGACGCTGATCACCGCCCAGCTTCTCTTCCTCGAGGCCGAGAACCCGAAGAAAGAGATCTCGATGTACATCAACTCGCCGGGTGGCGTGGTGTCGTCGGGGCTCGCGATTTACGACACGATGCAGTTTATCAAGCCGGCCGTGTCGACGCTCTGCGTCGGACAGGCGGCCTCGATGGGCTCGCTGCTGCTGACGGCAGGCGAGAAGGGCATGCGCTTCGCGCTGCCGAACGCCCGCGTCATGGTGCATCAGCCCTCCGGCGGCTATCAGGGCCAGGTGACGGACATCCTGATCCATGCCCGCGAGGTCGAGAGCCTGCGCAAGCGGCTTAACGAGATCTACGTGCAGCACACCGGCCAGGACATGAAGACCGTTGAAGACGCGCTCGAGCGCGACAACTTCATGGTTGCCGAGAAGGCCGTCGAGTTCGGCCTGATCGACCAGGTTCTGACCAATCGTGATGCGCTCGAGGCGGTCAAGAAAGACTGATCGGCTCGTTTCCAGAAAACGCTCCGGAAGCTGGGTCGGCTGTACGCAGCCGACCGCGACATTAAGTATGTATTGATCATGTCGCGCATAGCATGATTGGATCGCACTCTTCGGAGTGCGTCCGTCCGCAGGGGCATCAGGGTCCGAATTTTCGAATGCCGGTCAGGTCGGCATCGAGCCGGGCGAGACATCGAATAAGTCGTTTGGAGGTCCCGAGCCTGAACGACAGCGAGGTAGACGGATGAGCAAAGTCAGCGGAAGCGACACCAAGAATACGCTCTATTGCTCGTTTTGCGGCAAGAGCCAGCATGAGGTGCGCAAGCTGATCGCGGGCCCGACGGTATTCATCTGCGATGAATGCGTCGAGCTGTGCATGGACATCATTCGCGAGGAATCGAAGTCCTCGCTGGTGAAATCGCGCGACGGCGTGCCCACGCCGCTCGAGATCTGCGCGGTCCTGGATGACTATGTGATCGGCCAGCGCCACGCCAAGCGCGTGCTCTCGGTTGCCGTGCACAACCACTACAAGCGGTTGAACCACGCTGCCAAGAACAACGATGTCGAGCTGGCGAAGTCCAACATCCTGCTGATCGGCCCGACCGGTTGCGGCAAGACGCTGCTCGCGCAGACGCTCGCCCGCATCCTCGACGTGCCCTTCACCATGGCCGATGCGACGACGCTGACCGAGGCCGGCTATGTCGGCGAGGACGTCGAGAACATCATCCTGAAGCTGCTGCAGTCGGCCGACTACAATGTCGAGCGGGCGCAGCGCGGCATCGTCTACATCGACGAGGTCGACAAGATCTCGCGCAAGTCCGACAACCCGTCGATCACCCGCGACGTGTCGGGCGAGGGCGTGCAGCAGGCGCTGCTGAAGATCATGGAAGGCACGGTTGCCTCCGTGCCGCCGCAGGGCGGCCGCAAGCACCCGCAGCAGGAGTTCCTGCAGGTCGACACGACGAACATCCTGTTCATCTGTGGCGGCGCCTTCGCGGGCCTCGAGAAGATCATCTCGGATCGCGGCCGTTCGACGTCGATCGGCTTCGCCGCTCGCGTCTCGGCCCCGGAAGATCGCCGCACGGGCGAGCTGTTCCGCAGCGTCGAGCCCGAGGATCTGCTGAAGTTCGGCCTGATCCCGGAATTCGTCGGCCGCCTGCCGGTGCTCGCCACGCTCGAGGATCTCGACGAGCCGGCGCTGATCACCATCCTGACCGAGCCCAAGAACGCTCTGGTCAAGCAGTACCAGCGCCTGTTCGAGATGGAGAATGTCGAGCTGACGTTCCACCCGGACGCGCTCTCGGCGATCGCCAAGAAGGCGATCGAGCGCAAGACCGGCGCGCGCGGCCTGCGTTCGATCATGGAAGCGATCCTGCTCGAGACGATGTTCGACCTGCCAGGCCTGGACGGCGTGCAGGAAGTCGTGATCTCGGCCGAGGTGGTCGATGGTTCGGCCCGCCCGCTCTACATCTATGCGGAGCGCCAGGACGAGGCCGTTGCCAACGCCGGCGCCTGATGCGTCAGCACTGGAAAGAGTTCGAAACGGCGGGGCATGTCCCCGCCGTTTTTGTTTGTGCGCTCTCCGGCGGCAGGGCGAACCGCGTCCCGGCGAGGCGGCGGAACCTTCCGTTACGGCCGGCGCAAAGAGCCCGATTGCAGTGCGGTGTACTGCTTGACACCCCGATGGTGCGACGCCACCTAATGGTCAACGCGTCGGAAGACGTTCAGACCCCGAGTCGACCCAACGGCCCTCTTTCCTCCAAGCCGGTGGTTCATCTCCAAGCCCCACGGTGCCAATCTGGGCCGTGGCGGTTCGAAAGGAATGCCTCATGACAGCTGATACCAAGCGTTCGATCGGCCTCGAAGCAGGCGACGAACTCTATCCGGTCCTGCCGCTGCGTGACATCGTCGTATTCCCGCACATGATCGTGCCGCTGTTTGTCGGGCGAGAAAAATCCATCCGTGCGCTGGAAGAGGTGATGCGGGCGGACAAGCAGATTCTCCTCGCCACCCAGCAGAATGCCAGCGATGACGATCCGGCGCCGGAAGCCATCTTCCCCGTCGGTACGCTCGCCAGCGTCCTCCAGCTCCTGAAGCTGCCGGACGGAACCGTCAAGGTTCTGGTCGAGGGCATCGCGCGCGCCGAAATCCAGCGCTACACCGACCACGAGGCCTATTACGAGGCCTATGCCACCGTGCTCGAGGACGACGTTGGCGATCGCGTCGAGGTCGAGGCGCTCGCGCGCTCGGTCGTCACCGAGTTCGAGAACTATGTGAAGCTGAACAAGAAGGTTTCGCCCGAGGTCGTCGGCGCGGTGACGCAGATCGACGACTATTCGAAGCTTGCCGACACGGTCGCCTCGCACCTCGCCATCAAGATCCCCGAGAAGCAGGCGATCCTCGCTCTGCCGACCGTCGCCGGCCGGCTGGAGCGCGTGCTCGGCCTGATGGAAAGCGAGATCTCCGTTCTTCAGGTGGAGAAGCGCATCCGCTCCCGCGTCAAGCGGCAGATGGAGAAGACGCAGCGCGAGTACTATCTGAACGAGCAGATGAAGGCGATCCAGAAGGAACTGGGCGACCAGGAGGACGGCAAGGACGAACTCGCCGAACTCGAGGAGCGCATCGCCAAGACCAAGCTGTCGAAGGAAGCCAACGAGAAGGCGATGGGCGAGCTGAAGAAGCTCCGCCAGATGTCGCCGATGTCGGCCGAGGCGACGGTGGTCCGCAACTATCTCGACTGGCTGCTCGGCATTCCGTGGGGCAAGCGCTCCAAGGTCAAGCATGACCTGCGTTTCGCGCAGGAGGTGCTCGATGCCGATCACTACAGCCTCGACAAGGTCAAGGACCGGATCATCGAGTATCTGGCCGTGCAGAGCCGCGCCAACACGCTGAAGGGGCCGATCCTCTGCCTCGTCGGCCCTCCGGGCGTCGGCAAGACCTCGCTCGCCCGCTCGATCGCCAAGGCGACCGGCCGTGAATATGTCCGCATGTCGCTCGGCGGCGTGCGCGACGAGGCCGAGATCCGTGGCCATCGGCGCACCTATATCGGCTCGATGCCCGGCAAGGTCATCCAGTCGATGAAGAAGGCGAAGAAGTCCAATCCGCTCTTCCTGCTCGACGAGATCGACAAGATGGGCCAGGACTTCCGTGGCGATCCGTCGTCGGCGCTGCTCGAGGTGCTGGATCCGGAGCAGAACAGCACGTTCAACGATCACTACCTCGAGGTCGACTATGACCTGTCGAACGTGATGTTCGTGACGACGGCGAACACGCTGAACATCCCCGGCCCGTTGATGGACCGTATGGAGATCATCCGGATCGCCGGATACACCGAGGATGAGAAGCTCGCCATCGCCCGCAACCACCTTCTGCCGAAGGTCGTGAAGAATCACGGCCTGAACGAGAAGGAGTTCTCGGTCGGCGAGGAGGCGCTCCGCTTCATCATCCGCCGCTACACCCGCGAGGCGGGTGTCCGTAGCCTCGAGCGCGATCTGGCCACGCTGGCGCGCAAGGCGGTCAAGGACATCCTGCTGACCAAGGTGAAGTCGGTCGAGGTCACCGAGCAGGTCGTCGAGGATTATCTCGGCGCACCCCGCTATCGCTACGGCGAGGCGGAGCTCGAGGACCAGGTCGGCGTCGTGACGGGCCTCGCCTGGACGGAAGTCGGCGGCGAGATCCTGACGATCGAAGGCGTCATGATGCCCGGTAAGGGCCGCATGACCGTCACCGGCAACCTGCGCGACGTGATGAAGGAATCGATCTCCGCGGCGGCGTCCTACGTCCGCTCGCGCGCGGTTGATTTCGGCATCGAGCCGCCGCTGTTCGACCGGCGCGACATCCACGTGCACGTGCCGGAAGGCGCGACGCCGAAGGATGGCCCGTCGGCCGGTATCGCGATGGTGACGGCGATCGTCTCGACCATGACCGGCATCGCCGTCCGCAAGGACGTTGCCATGACGGGCGAGATCACGCTCCGTGGTCGCGTGCTGCCGATCGGCGGTCTGAAGGAGAAGCTGCTCGCGGCGCTGCGCGCCGGGATCAAGACGGTGATGATTCCCGAGGACAATGCGAAGGATCTCGCCGAGATCCCGGACAATGTGAAGAACGGCCTCGAGATCATCCCGGTCGCCCGGATGGACGACGTGCTGACCCATGCTCTGGTTCGCAAACCCGAGCCGATCACGTGGGACGAAAGCAAGGTCGTGGCCGACAAGACGGTCGTCGCAGACGACGATGCGGCGGCGGCTCTGACGGCCCATTAAGGGGCGGTTTTCCGCGCAAAACAGGACGCCCGCCACTCTGGCGGGCGTTTTTGTATCGAAATTCGCTGATTTCTGGTCCAAAAGCGCAGAATTCTGCCAGTTTCTCTTGCCATCCGTCCGTTTTTCAGGGATTTCTCGCGCTCGGTCGGGTCATGCGAATCGTCCCGACTCAAGACCTGAGAAAGGATCATCCATGGCTAACAAGAACGATCTCATCGCTGCCGTCGCCGAGCGTACCGGCGTGTCCAAGGCCGCCGCCGCCGAGGCTGTCGACGCAACGTTCGACGTGATCACGGCTGCCCTGAAGTCGGGTGACGAAGTCAAGATCATCGGTTTTGGTAATTTCAGCGTGGCTTCCCGCGCCGCCAGCGAGGGTCGCAATCCGCGTACCGGCGAGACGATCCAGATCGCCGCTTCCAAGACGCCGAAGTTCAAGGCCGGCAAGGGCCTGAAGGACGCCGTCAACTAAGCCATAGTCAGGCTTGTTGGGTTTTGACGGCCTTGCGCCTTCGCGGCGCGAGGCCGTTTTTTTTGACCGCGCCGTGGATGGCGCGCTTATGGCCTTGAAAGACGGGGCGACTTTCGCCTACACGTCTCGGCGCCGGACGATTTTCCGGGCGGTTAGCTCAGTTGGTAGAGCGCCTCGTTTACACCGAGGATGTCGGGAGTTCGAGTCTCTCACCGCCCACCATTCCCGGCCCTCCCTGCGACGTCGAAATCAGACCCCCTTGCGGACGCGCGGCATGCCCTTGTCTCGCGGCGGTCCGTCTCGTCGTCGGCTTCCCCCACACAGATGATCTTTGTCCCGCCGCGCCGGATGCTTCTTCCGAACGCGATGGCTTGGCCCGCGCGGGCAGGGGCGGCTCCTTGTTCCGGTTGCTGAAAGTGGCTTTTGAGGCTGGGCAACGGTTCGCCGGCAATGGGTCCGGTTTTCCACAATGGCTCCGGAAAGCGCGCTTGACTTGGATAGGGCGGTACCGTACTTCAGCGCTCAACAACGACGCGGCGACGAGCTGCGGCGGCCTCGAAAGAGGACCCCAGCGGGGGTGTAGCTCAGTTGGTTAGAGCGCCGGCCTGTCACGCCGGAGGTCGCGGGTTCGAGCCCCGTCACTCCCGCCATTCTTTCCCAAGCAGGTGACATCGTCACGTTCTGCCTGGAACTGCGGATCGCAGCGACGGTCTGGCCATGGCCAGATTGACCCGATCCGCAAGCACGACGCGGCCCCTGGCCGTGACGCCCGAAAGGGGCACCCGCGGGGGTGTAGCTCAGTTGGTTAGAGCGCCGGCCTGTCACGCCGGAGGTCGCGGGTTCGAGCCCCGTCACTCCCGCCATTTATTCTTTACTCCTCATCCTTAATTTTCGTCCTGCAACGTTCTCCGGGTTCGATGCTTGCCTGCCTGGCGGGCAGCGTGACGCCTAGACGCTTGCCGGCAGTAGTCCTTCGTTGCGAGGGTAAGATAGCGCTCTCAGCCCACTCGGCGTCGTTGGCCTCCGGTGGCCATTCCTGGGCCCTGTATGGGCCGTGAAACGTCTTGGGGCAGGGGAAGCGGCCTCGCCTCCTGCGCGACCCCCGTGACACGGTTGGAAAGCCTTGGGCCGATGGCTGGTGTCGGGCGGGGAGGGAGCACGCAGACGTTGCATATCCCGTCTGTCCTGAATCTACTGGCGGCAACGCACTTCAGCAGACCGGTCCGATGACGCCACCGAACCCTCCCGCAAAACCTGCCTTGTACGATATCGCCCGGATCCGTCGCGCGGCGCTGGCGGCTGCCGGCGTTGTCGCGCCGTGGGGCGTCGGCATGGCGGTCGGGCAGGCCACCAACGGATCGATCGCCTCCTTCGGCGCCTATCTGCTGCTGGTCTCGTTCCCGACCGTTCCCGTGGCGAGGCCGTTTCTGACGCTCGGATTGGCCGCGCTGATCCTCAGCGGCTTCGCTTGCCTCGGCGCGATGGTGACGATCGGCGGCGCGGGCTTCTTCGCCATGGCGGTCGCAGCGGCCCTGGCGCAGGCGGTGATGGAGCTCAGGGGCGGTCCGCTGCGGCTTCCGGTGGCGCTCGGGGCGCTGGCCTTCTTCCTGTCGATCGAGCCGCTGCCACCGGGCGGATGGCAGCTCTATGGCGGGCTCTTCCTCGCCGGGACGATCTGGGCCGTCGCCGTCGCGGCCGTGGTGCTGCCGCGGGCGCCCACGGGCGGCTCGTCGCTTCCGGTCGGCGATCGGGCAGGGGGACGTTTTCTGGCCACGGCGGCCTCCGCCAGCCTGCTGGGGGCGTTGCTGGCGGGGATCTCGCCAAGCTCGCATCCCGGATGGCTGCCAGCGGCGGCGCTACGCGTCCTGAAGCCGACGCGCGAGCAGACGCTGCGGCGGATGAAGCAGCGCGGCATCGGCAGCCTGCTCGGGGCGGCCTGCGGCGGCTTGCTGCTCGGATGGGCGAGTGCGCCATGGCTGCATGCGACGCTGGTCGGCATCCTCGTCTTCGCCATGCTGATGATCGGGGCGAAGCGCTATGGCGCGTGGACCTTCTGCCTCACCGCGATCGCGCTCGCCTTCGATCTCGGGCCCGTCGCGTCGCCGCTGCCGCTCGCGTTCGATCGGGTGTTGCTGACGGCGGGCGGCCTCCTCGTCGTGACCGCTCTCCTCTTCCTGCTGCCGCGAGGATCGGCCGCGCCGTCAAAGACCGTGCCGCAGGTGCATGCCGAATCCGGTGCCGGCACCTGAAGCTATTCTCGTGAGGTGCGTCTGCTTGGTCTCGCCAAGGCGCGGCCATGTTGTTCTCGCCGTCCGATTCGGCGCCGAACCGCGCCGGTGCCACGAATACTGTTGCTGCACCGCAGCGACAGAAAGATTAGATCGACACCTGTGATAAGTTTACCCTGCGTCTGCTGGCGTCGGTCACGAATGATTCGCGGTCGGTCGTCCATTCGGGGAGATTCTCATGGAGACTCTACTGCCTCTTATCATCCAGGTGGTGGCCGGCCTGATCGGCGGAAACGCAGCGGGTTCGGCCCTCAAGGACAAGAGCCTTGGAACCACGGGCAATTCCATCGCCGGCGGTATCGGCGGCCTCATTCTGGGCCAGATCCTGCAGGCTGTGATGGGCGGCGGCGCGCCCGACGCCGGCGCGGCGATGGCCGGCCTCGACATCAGCAAGATCCTCGCCGACGTGGTGGGTGGCGGCGCCGGCGGCGCGATCCTCACGGCGATCGTCGGCCTGCTGAAGAATCAGGCATCCGGCGCCCGGTAGCGGCAGGGCGGCCGACGCGGGGCGCCAGCTCCGGCAGGGGCCGATGCTGCCAGATGGGGGCGATTCGCCCCCATTTTCTTGTGAATTTATTCCGGGTCCGAGGATTCTGGTTTTCTCAGGCTGGGCGTGGACTTTGCGCCACTTGGACGGGACATCTCGCCGCACACAAAAATGGTTTCATTCTTCCAGTTCTAATTTTTGCCCGTTTCCCGCCGTGATCCGCGATTCCGGCCCTGAAGCCCCCCGGCCGGGCGATGGCTCGGGGCTTGCCACGCCTTTCCACCTCCGCTAAGCCTCGCCTCATGTTTCGACCGCCGCCCTGGCGGATCGCCGTCTTGGCACGGCCGGCCGATATCTTAGTCGAGTGAAACGCTTGGCGGCCATTTTGCGCCGCACCATCGTAGAGCGGCAGCGCGGCTGCACATGATGGGAGCAACGGAGCCGGACCATGGAAGACCTGTTGCGCGAATACCTGCCAATCCTCGTGTTTCTCGGGATTGCTCTGGTCATCGGGCTTGCGCTGTTGATCTCGCCCTTCCTCGTCGCCTACCGCAATCCGGATCCGGAGAAGCTCTCGGCCTACGAGTGCGGCTTTAACGCCTTCGACGACGCGCGCATGCGGTTCGACGTGCGGTTCTACCTCGTCGCCATCCTGTTCATCATCTTCGATCTCGAAGTGGCGTTCCTGTTCCCCTGGGCGGTCGTGTTCGGTGACCTCGGCTGGTACGGCTTCTGGTCGATGATGATTTTCCTGGCCGTTCTCACCATCGGCTTCATCTATGAATGGAAGAAGGGAGCGCTCGAATGGGATTGAGCGGAACCTCTGCTACCCAGGTCGCTGAGCGGCCGAAGGGGCTTGTGGATGCGTCGGGCCGGCCGATCGGTCATTCCGACCCCTTCTTCATGGAGGTCAACAACGAGCTGGCGGACAAGGGTTTCTTTGTCGCCGCCGCTTCGGACCTGATCACCTGGGCCCGCACCGGCTCTCTGATGTGGATGCAGTTCGGCCTCGCCTGCTGCGCCGTCGAGATGATGCAGGTGTCGATGCCGCGCTATGACGTCGAGCGCTTCGGCTTCGCGCCGCGCGCCTCGCCGCGCCAGTCCGACGTGATGATCGTCGCCGGCACGCTGACCAACAAGATGGCCCCGGCGCTGCGCAAGGTCTACGACCAGATGCCGGAGCCGCGCTACGTCATCTCGATGGGCAGCTGCGCCAATGGCGGCGGCTACTACCACTATTCCTATTCCGTGGTGCGGGGTTGCGATCGCGTCGTGCCGGTCGACATCTACGTTCCGGGATGCCCGCCGACGGCTGAAGCGCTGCTCTATGGCGTTCTGCTCCTGCAGAAGAAGATCCGTCGCACCGGCACCATCGAGCGCTGAAGGCACAGCATGGAAGAGACCCTCAAACAGCTCGGTGACTACATCGTCGCGCAACGTGGCGCGGATGTGGTCGGCTGGGACGTCGCCTATGGCGAGCTGACCGTCAACGTCCGGCTCGAAACCATCGTCGACCTCGTCGCCTGGCTCGCCAGCGATCCGAACACCGGCTTCGTCAGCCTGATCGACGTCTGCGGTGTCGACTACCCGCAGCGCGAGCTGCGCTTCGACGTCGTCTATCACCTGCTGAGCCCGACGCGGAACCTCCGCATCCGCCTCAAGCTCGAGACGGACGAAGTCACGCCGGTTCCGTCGATTACGTCGATCCTGCCGGGCGCCGACTGGTTCGAGCGCGAAGCCTACGACATGTACGGCATCCTGTTCACCGGCCATCCCGATCTGCGTCGCCTGCTCACCGACTACGGCTTCGAAGGGCATCCGCTGCGCAAGGACTTCCCGCTGACCGGCTATGTCGAGGTCCGCTACGACGACGAGCAGAAGCGCGTCGTCTACGAACCCGTCCGCCTGGCGCAGGAATTCCGCGACTTCGACTTCCTCTCGCCATGGGAAGGCACGGACTACGTGCTGCCGGGCGACGAGAAGGCCGCGGACGCACCCAAGACCGAACAGAAGTCGAGCTGAGGCACGAGATGGCAGAAGCCCAGGTTCGTCCATTCAATATCAACTTCGGCCCCGAGCATCCTTCCGCGCACGGCGTGTTGCGCCTCGTGCTCGAGCTCGATGGTGAAATCGTCGATCGCGTGGATCCGCATATCGGCCTGCTGCATCGCGGCACCGAGAAGCTGATCGAGAACAAGACCTATCTCCAGGCCGTGCCCTATTTCGATCGTCTCGACTATGTCGCGCCGATGAACCAGGAGCACGCCTTCGCGCTCGCCGTCGAGAAGCTGCTCGGCATCGAGGTGCCGAAACGCGGCCAGCTGATCCGCGTCCTCTACTCCGAGATCGGTCGCATCCTGTCGCACGTACTGAACGTGACGACCTGGGCGATGGACTGCGGCGCCCTGACGCCGCCGCTCTGGGGCTTCGAGGAACGCGAGAAGCTCATGATCTTCTATGAGCGCGCCTCGGGATCCCGCATGCATGCGGCCTATTTCCGTCCCGGCGGCGTGCACCAGGATCTGCCGGAGCAGCTTGTTCGCGATATCGGCGATTTCTGCGATCCGTTCCTGCAGCGGCTGAACGATCTCGACCGTCTCGTCACCGGCAACCGCATCTTCAAGCAGCGCAATGTCGACATCGGCGTGCTGACGCAGGAAGAAGCCTGGAAGTGGGCCTATTCCGGCGTGCTGATCCGCGGCACGGGCGCTGCCTGGGACCTGCGTCGCGCGCAGCCCTACGAGTGCTATTCGGAACTCGAGTTCGACATTCCGACCGGCGTTCACGGCGACAATTACGACCGCTATCTCGTCCGCATGGCCGAGATGCGCGAGTCGATCCGCATCATGAAGCAGTGCGTGCATCGCCTGCTGACGACGGAGAAGGTCGGTCCGGTCTCCTACACCGACAACAAGATCGTCCCGCCGAAGCGCGGCGAGATGAAGCGCTCGATGGAAGCGCTCATCCATCACTTCAAGCTCTACACCGAGGGCTATCACGTTCCCGCCGGCGAGGTTTACGCCGCAGTCGAGGCGCCGAAGGGCGAGTTCGGCGTCTACCTGGTGGCGGACGGCTCGAACAAGCCCTACCGCTGCAAGATCCGTGCGCCCGGTTTCGCGCATCTCCAGTCGATGGACTTCCTGTGTCGAGGCCACATGCTGGCCGACGTCTCCGCGGTTCTCGGTTCCATCGACATCGTGTTCGGAGAGGTTGACCGCTAATGTCCGTTCGTCGTCTCGCATCCGAACAGCCCGCGAGCTTTGCCTTCTCGCCGGAAAATCTGGCCTGGGCCGAAAAGCAGGTCACGAAGTTCCCGGAAGGCAAGCAGGCCTCCGCCGTGATCTCGATTCTGTGGCGCGTCCAGGAGCAGCAGGGCTGGGTTTCGGAGCCGTCGATCCGCTGGGTCGGTGAGTTCCTCGACATGCCGTATATCCGCGTGCTCGAAGTCGCGACCTTCTACACGATGTTCCTGCTGGCCCCGGTCGGCAAGAAGGCGCACATCCAGGTCTGCGGCACGACGCCGTGCATGCTGCGTGGCGCCAACAAGCTGATCGAGCTCTGCCGCGAGCGCATCCACGCCGAGCCGTTCCATCCCTCCGCCGACGGTTCGCTGTCGTGGGAAGAGGTCGAGTGCCTGGGCGCCTGCGTGAACGCGCCGATGGCGCAGATCGTGCCGGATACCTATGAGGATCTGACGGTCGAGAGCCTCGGCAAGCTGCTCGATGACATCGAGGCCGGCCGGCCGATCAAGCCGGGCCCGCAGATCGATCGCCATCATTCGGCGCCGGTCGGCGGCTTCAAGGCGCTGACGTCGCCGGAGCTCTATGACGGCTCGATGGTCGGGCAGGGCGTAGGCCTGCAGGCGGCGCGCGAGGCGATCGCCGCCCGCGCAGCGGCTGCGGCGGAAGCTGCCCGCGCCGCCGCCAATCCGGCGCCGGCCGAGCCGCCTGCGGCTCCCGCCGTCAAGGCCGAGGGCGAGGCGGACAAGGAAAAGGTTCCCAATCAGGTCAAGCAGAACGTGCCGGCCTCGGACCCCGCGGTCCGGCCGGATGCGGGCAAGAAAGAGTAGAGGGGGCGGACGATGCTTTCGGACAAAGACCGCATCTTCACGAATATCTACGGCCATCACGACTGGGGTCTCCAGGGCGCGCTGAAGCGCGGCTCGTGGGATGGTACCAAGACCATCATCGAGGCCGGTCGTGACTGGATCGTCGACCAGATGAAGGCCTCGGGCCTGCGCGGCCGTGGCGGCGCCGGTTTTCCGACGGGCCTGAAGTGGTCGTTCATGCCCAAGCAGAACGACGGCCGGCCGCACTACCTCGTCGTCAACGCCGACGAATCCGAGCCCGGCACCTGCAAGGATCGCGAGATCCTGCGGCATGATCCGCACCATCTCGTCGAGGGCTGCCTGATCGCCGGCTTCGCGATGGGCGCCCATGCGGCCTACATCTACGTTCGCGGCGAGTTCATCCGCGAGCGCGAGCATCTGCAGGCGGCGATCGACCAGGCCTACGAAGCGCGCCTGATCGGCAAGAACAACGTCCATGGCTGGGACATGGACATCTATGTCGCCCATGGCGCCGGCGCCTATATCTGCGGCGAAGAGACGGCGCTGCTCGAGAGCCTGGAAGGCAAGAAGGGCCAGCCGCGCCTGAAGCCGCCGTTCCCGGCCAATGTCGGCCTCTATGGCTGCCCGACGACCGTCAACAACGTCGAGAGCATCGCCGTCGCCCCGACCATCTTGCGTCGCGGCCCGTCGTGGTTCTCGTCGATCGGTCGTCCGAATAATGTCGGCACCAAGCTGTTCGGCATCTCCGGCCATGTGAACACCCCCTGCATCGTCGAAGAGGCGATGGGCATCCCGTTCAAGGAATTGATCGAGAAGCACGGCGGCGGCGTTCGCGGCGGCTGGGAAAACCTGAAGGCGATCATCCCCGGCGGCGCTTCCTGCCCGATCATTCCGGCCGAGCAGTGCGAAGACCTGATCATGGACTTCGACGGCACGCGCGCCGTGAAGTCGAGCTTCGGCACCGCCGGCGTGCTCGTCATGGACAAGTCGACCGACGTCATCCGCGCCATCGCCCGCATCGCTTACTTCTTCAAGCATGAGAGCTGCGGCCAGTGCACGCCGTGCCGCGAAGGCACCGGCTGGATGTGGCGCGTGATCGACCGTATGGCGCGCGGCGAAGCCGAGAAGCGCGAAATCGACATGCTCCTGCAGGTCACGACCCAGGTCGAGGGCCACACGATCTGCGCGCTCGGCGACGCCGCTGCATGGCCCATCCAGGGCCTGATCCGGCATTTCCGGCCCGAGATCGAGGAGCGCATCGACCTCTATTCCCGCAACCCCCGGCCGATCGAACGGCAGATGCTGGAAGCGGCGGAGTAAACCATGGCCAAGATCATCGTTGACGGCATCGAAGTCGACGTTCCGCCGGACTATACGCTGCTGCAGGCGGCCGAGGCCGCCGGTGCCGAGGTGCCGCGTTTCTGCTTCCACGAGCGGCTGTCGATCGCCGGCAATTGCCGCATGTGCCTCGTCGAGGTGAAGGGCGGCCCGCCGAAGCCGACCGCCTCCTGCGCCATGAACGTGCGCGACCTGCGTCCGGGCCCGAACGGCGAGCCGCCGGTCATGCTTACCAAGTCGCCCATGGTGAAGAAGGCACGCGAAGGCGTGATGGAATTCCTGCTGATCAACCACCCGCTGGATTGCCCGATCTGCGATCAGGGCGGCGAGTGCGATCTGCAGGACCAGGCGATGGCCTATGGCGTCGACAAGAACCGCTTCGCCGAGAACAAGCGCGCCGTCGAGGACAAGTACATCGGCCCGCTCGTCAAGACGGTGATGAACCGCTGCATCCATTGCACGCGTTGCGTCCGCTTCACGACGGAAGTCGCCGGCATCTCCGAGCTCGGCCTGATCGGCCGCGGCGAGGACGCCGAGATCACGACCTATCTCGAGAAGGCGCTATCGTCGGAGCTGCAGGGCAACGTCATCGACCTCTGCCCGGTCGGTGCGCTGACCTCGAAGCCGTTCGCCTTCACGGCCCGTCCGTGGGAACTGAACAAGACCGAGTCGATCGACGTCATGGACGCCGTCGGTTCGAACATCCGCGTCGACGTGCGCGGCCGCGAAGTGATGCGCGTGCTGCCCCGCCTCAACGAGGCCGTCAACGAGGAATGGATCTCCGACAAGACCCGCTTCATCTGGGACGGCCTGCGCACGCAGCGTCTCGATCGCCCGTATCTGCGCGTCGACGGCCGGCTCAAGGCTGTGTCGTGGGGCGAGGCCTTCGCGGCGATCTCCGGCAAGGTCAAGGCAACCGAGGGCTCGAAGATCGGCGCCATCGCCGGTGATCTCGCGGCCGTCGAGGAGCTCTATGCTCTGAAGGCGCTGATCAACTCGCTCGGCTCGGCCAACCTTGACGCGCGCCAGGATGGCGCCGCGCTCGATCCGTCGCTCGGCCGCGGCAGCTACCTCTTCAACCCGACCATCGCCGGCATCGAGCAGGCGGATGCGATCCTGATCGTCGGCGCCAATCCTCGCAAGGAAGCGTCGGTGCTGAACGCCCGCATCCGCAAGCGCTGGCGCGCGGGTGGCGTCAAGATCGGCGTCATCGGCGAAGCGGTCGATCTGACCTATCCGCACGAGTATCTGGGCGCTGGCCCGGAGACGCTGGCCGAGATCGTTGCCGGCAAGGGCGCCTTCGGCGAGATCCTCGCCAATGCCAAGCGGCCGATCGTGATCGTCGGGCAGGGCGCGCTCGCCCGCGAGGACGGCAAGGCGGTTCTCGCGGCGGCTGCCAAGATCGCCTCGGCTCCTGGCCGCGACGAGGGCTGGAACGGCCTCGCCGTGCTGCATAATGCAGCGGCGCGCGTCGGTGCGCTCGACGTCGGCTTCGTGCCGGGCGCGGGTGGCCTCGATGTCGCCGGCATGCTGGACGCGGCTGGGCAGGGCACGCTCGACGTAGTCTTCCTGCTCGGCGCCGACGAGATCGACACGGCCCGCCTCGGCTCGGCCTTCGTCGTCTATATCGGCACGCATGGCGACGCCGGCGCGCACCGCGCCGACGTGATCCTGCCGTCCGCCGCCTACACCGAGAAGTCGGGCACCTTCGTCAACACCGAGGGACGCGTGCAGGTCGCCAACCGGGCGGGCTTCCCGCCGGGCGATGCCCGCGAGGACTGGGCGATCCTTCGCGCCCTTTCCGACATCCTCGGCCACAGGCTGCCGTTCGACTCGCTCGGCGAACTGCGCAAGGCGCTCTATGCGGCGCACCCGCATCTCGCCGCCGTCGACACGGTCCGCGCGGCCGATTTCGCCGACGTGGCGGCGCTGGCCTCGGCCGGCGGCGCGCTCGGAAAGGCGGCCTTCGCCAATCCGATCCATGATTTCTACCTGACCAACCCGATCGCACGCGCTTCGGCCACCATGGCGGAATGCTCGGCGCTCGCCGCTGGCCAGCTTGCCGCGGCTGCGGAGTGAGGCGGGAATGAACGGCTTCGTCGAAAACTACCTCATCCCCGGCGCGATCATGGTGGGCCAGAGCCTGCTCGTGCTCGTGCTGCTGCTGGTCTTCATCGCCTACATCCTGCTCGCCGACCGCAAGATCTGGGCGGCCGTGCAGATGCGTCGCGGCCCCAACGTCGTCGGCGCCTTCGGCCTGTTCCAGTCCTTCGCTGACCTTCTGAAGTTCGTGCTGAAGGAACCCGTCATTCCGTCGGGCGCCAACAAGGGCATCTTCCTGCTCGCGCCGCTCGTCACCGTGACGCTGGCGCTCGCCGGCTGGGCGGTGATCCCGTTCAATGCGGGCTGGGTGATCGCCAACATCAATGTCGGCATCCTCTACCTGCTGGCGATCTCGTCGCTCGGCGTCTACGGCATCATCATGGGTGGCTGGGCGTCGAACTCGAAGTACCCGTTCCTGTCGTCGCTGCGCGCCGCCGCGCAGATGGTCTCCTATGAAGTCTCGATCGGCTTCGTCCTGGTGACCGTGCTGCTCTGCGTCGGCTCGCTCAACATCTCCGACGTGGTGACGTCGCAGCAGACCGGCCTCGGCACCAAGCTCGGCCTGCCGGGCAGCTTCCTGGACTGGTACTGGCTGGCGCTGCTGCCGATGTTCGTCATCTTCTTCGTCTCGGCGCTGGCCGAGACGAACCGCCCGCCCTTCGACCTGGTCGAGGCGGAGTCCGAGCTCGTCGCCGGCTTCATGTCGGAATATGGCTCGACGCCGTACATGATGTTCATGCTCGGCGAGTATGCGTCGATCTGCCTGATGTGCGCGATGACGACGATCCTGTTCCTCGGAGGCTGGTTGCCGCCGGTGAACGTCGCGCCCTTCACCTGGGTGCCGGGCATCGTCTGGTTCGTGCTGAAGGCAACCATGGTCTTCTTCATGTTCGCCATGGCGAAGGCCATCGTTCCGCGCTACCGCTACGACCAGCTGATGCGGCTGGGCTGGAAGGTCTTCCTGCCGATCTCGCTTGGCATGGTCGTGCTGGTGGCCGCCGTTCTGCAGATTATGGGATGGGCACCGTGATGCGCCTCGACCAAACCGCCAAGTCGATCTTCCTCTCCGAGTTCGTCTCGGCCTTCTTCCTGGCGATGCGTTATTTCTTCGCGCCGAAGAAGACCGTGAACTACCCGTTCGAAAAGGGCGCGCTCAGCCCGCGCTTCCGCGGCGAGCATGCGCTCCGCCGCTACCCGAACGGCGAAGAGCGCTGCATCGCGTGCAAGCTGTGCGAGGCGATCTGCCCCGCCCAGGCCATCACCATCGAGGCGGGTCCGCGCCGCAATGACGGCACCCGCCGCACGACGCGCTACGACATCGACATGGTGAAGTGCATCTATTGCGGCTTCTGCCAGGAAGCGTGTCCGGTCGACGCCATCGTCGAGGGGCCGAATTTCGAATTCGCGACGGAGACGCGCGAGGAGCTCTACTACGACAAGGAAAAGCTTCTCGCGAATGGCGACCGGTGGGAGCGCGAGATCGCGCAGAATATCAGCATGGACGCGCCCTACCGCTAGGTAGAACGTGGTTCCGACGCAAATTGGGAGGGACGCCGCGGTGCGCCGCGATGTCCAAGGGCACGGATCATGATCCTGCATACCATCATCTTCTATCTGTTCTCCGGCATCACCATCGCGTCCGCGCTGATGGTGATCTCGTCGCGCAATCCCGTGCACTCGGTGCTCTTCCTCATCCTCGCCTTCTTCAACGCGGCCGGCCTCTTCGTGATGCTCGGCGCGGAGTTCCTGGCGATGCTGCTGGTTGTGGTCTATGTCGGCGCGGTGGCGGTGCTGTTCCTGTTCGTCGTCATGATGCTCGACGTCGACTTCGCCGAGCTGCGGCAGGGCTTCCTGCAGTATCTGCCGATCGGCGCGCTGATCGGTGTCGTGCTGCTGGCGGAACTCGTGATCGTGCTGAGCGGCTGGGCCTTCGCGCCCGAGGTCCTCGCCAATCCGGTCCGGCCCATCCCCGACATCGCGCAGGTGACCAACACCGAGGCGATCGGGCGGCTGCTCTATACCGACTACATCTTCTTCTTCCAGACGGCCGGCTTCGTGCTGCTGGTGGCGATGATCGGCGCGATCGTGCTGACGCTCCGCCACAAGCCGCGGGTCAAGCGGCAGGTGATCGCCGATCAGGTCGCGCGGACGCAGAAGGTCGAGCTGCACTCCGTCGAGCCCGGCAAGGGCATCTGAGCGAGAGACGAGGAAAACACCATGGTAATCGGTCTCTCCCACTATCTGACGGTCGCGGCGATCCTGTTCACGCTGGGCGTCTTCGGCATCTTCCTGAACCGGAAGAACGTCATCGTCATCCTGATGTCGGTCGAGCTGATCCTGCTCGCCGTGAACCTCAATCTCGTGACCTTCTCGTCCTTCCTCGGCGATCTGGTCGGCCAGATCTTCGCGCTGCTGGTGCTCACCGTCGCCGCCGCCGAGGCTGCGATCGGACTTGCCATCCTCGTCGTCTACTTCCGTAACCGCGGGTCGATCGCGGTGGAAGACATCAACATGATGAAGGGCTGAGGCCTGCTATGTATTCAGCCATCGTCTTCCTCCCGCTTCTCGGCGCCATCCTCGCCGGCATCATCGCGCTGCGGGGCAGCTACTCCGCCGCCATGGTGGGCGCTCCCAAGGAGAGCCTCGCCGACGCGCATGACGATCATGCGCATGGCCACCACGGTCATGATGATCACGGCCACGAACATCATGGCCATGACGACCATGGTCACGACGACCACGGGCATGACCACCACGCCGCGGCGCCGGGTTCCCGCCCGGCCGAGCTGATCACGACCGGCCTGCTGCTCGTCTCGGCGGTGCTGTCCTGGATCGCCTTCCTGACGATCGGCTCGCCCGAAGGCGAGACGGTCCGGGTCAAGGTGCTGCCCTGGATCGCCTCCGGCACGCTCTCGTTCGACTGGGCGCTGCGCATCGACACGCTGACGGCCATGATGCTGGTCGTCGTCACGACGGTTTCCTCGCTCGTCCATGTGTACTCGATCGGCTACATGAGCCATGACGAGCACCGGCCGCGCTTCTTCGCCTACCTGTCGCTCTTCACCTTCGCCATGCTGATGCTGGTGACGTCGGACAACCTGTTCCAGATGTTCTTCGGCTGGGAAGGCGTCGGTCTGGCCTCGTATCTGCTGATCGGCTTCTGGTTCAAGCGTCCGTCGGCCAACGCCGCCGCCATCAAGGCGTTCGTCGTCAACCGCGTCGGCGACTTCGGCTTCGCGCTCGGCATCTTCTCGATCTTCGTGATGTTCGGCTCGGTCGACTTCGACACGATCTTCGCCAACACGAGCAGCGTCGCCGGCCACACGATCCACTTCCTGTCGTGGGACCTCGATGCGCTGACGGTGATCTGCATCCTTCTGTTCATCGGTGCGATGGGCAAGTCGGCGCAGTTCCTGCTGCACACCTGGCTGCCGGACGCGATGGAGGGCCCGACCCCGGTTTCGGCACTCATCCACGCTGCCACCATGGTGACCGCCGGCGTGTTCATGGTCGCCCGCATGTCGCCGCTGTTCGAGCTGGCCCCGACCGCGCTCACCGTCGTCACCTTCTTCGGCGCGACCACGGCGTTCTTCGCCGCGACGGTCGGCCTGGTGCAGAACGACATCAAGCGCGTCATCGCCTACTCGACCTGTTCGCAGCTCGGCTACATGTTCGTCGCGCTCGGCGTCGGCGCCTATGGCGCGGGCGTGTTCCACCTCTTCACGCACGCCTTCTTCAAGGCGCTCCTGTTCCTCGGCGCCGGCTCGGTGATCCATGCCGTCTCGGGCGAGCAGGACATGCGCAAGATGGGCGGCCTCTGGAAGAAGATCCCCGTCACCTACTGGACGATGGTGATCGGTACGCTGGCGCTGACCGGCTTCCCGCTGACGGCCGGCTACTATTCGAAGGACGCGATCATCGAGAGCGCCTTCGTCGGCCACAATGCCTTCTCCGGCTACGCCTTCGTGCTGGTGGTCGCTGCCGCGCTGATGACGTCGTTCTACTCCTGGCGCCTGATCTTCATGACCTTCCATGGCAAGCCGCGCGCTTCGGAAGAGGTCATGAGCCATGTGCATGAATCGCCGCCGGTGATGACGATCCCGCTCTACGTGCTGTCGATCGGCGCGCTGTTCGCCGGCATGGTTTTCGCCAACCGGTTCATCGGCGAGGGCTACAACGAGTTCTGGAAGGGCGCCCTGTTCACCGGTCCGGAAAACCACATCCTGCACGAGATGCACGGTGTGCCGGCCCTGGTGAAGTACTCGCCCTTCATCATGATGCTGGTCGGCTTCCTGGTGGCGTACTGGTTCTACATCCGGTCGCCCGAGACGCCGAAGCGCCTCGCCGCCGAGCAGCCGGTGCTCTACCGCTTCCTGCTCAACAAGTGGTACTTCGACGAGATCTACGACTTCCTGTTCGTGCGCCCCGCCAAGTGGCTCGGCCGTTTCCTCTGGAAGAAGGGCGATGGCTGGCTCATCGACGGCTTCGGGCCGGACGGTGTCTCCGCGCGCGTCGTCGACGTCACCAATCGGGTTGTCCGGCTGCAGTCCGGCTACGTGTACCACTATGCCTTTGCCATGCTGATCGGCGTCGCTGCGCTGGTCACGTGGATGATGTTCGCGGGTTGAGGGGTTTTAGATGACTGACTGGCCGATCCTCTCGACCGTTACCTTCCTGCCAACGGTCGGCGCGC
Organism: Kaistia sp. SLG-1; assembly: GCF_059699055.1. Taxonomy (NCBI): domain Bacteria; kingdom Pseudomonadati; phylum Pseudomonadota; class Alphaproteobacteria; order Hyphomicrobiales; family Kaistiaceae; genus Kaistia; species Kaistia sp. SLG-1. Next base: position 3,095,658 of record NZ_AP048544.1, on the reverse strand, counting down.
TCCTGATCCTGCTCGTCCGCGGCGATGACGCCGCGGCGCGGCGCAACGTCTACTGGATCGCTCTCTGGACCACGATCGTCACCTTCCTGGTGTCGCTCCTGATCTGGATCGACTTCGATAGCACCAATGCCGGCTTCCAGTTCGTCGAGCGTACCAACTGGCTCGGCGGCAGCATCTCGTACTCGATGGGCGTCGACGGCATCTCGATGCTGTTCGTCATCCTGACGACCTTCCTGATGCCGATCTGCATCGTGGCCTCGAAGTACTCGGTGAAGAAGCGCTTCGCCGAATACATGGTCGCGTTCCTGATCCTCGAGACGCTGATGATCGGCGTGTTCTGCGCTACCGACCTGCTGCTCTTCTACGTCTTCTTTGAAGGCGGCCTGATCCCGATGTTCCTGATCATCGGCATCTGGGGTGGCCAGCGGCGCGTCTACGCGGCGTTCAAGTTCTTCCTCTACACGCTGCTCGGTTCGGTGCTGATGCTGCTCGCCATCATGGCGATGTACATCCAGGCCGGCACGACGGACATCCCGACGCTGCTGCAGTTCCAGTTCCCTGCCTCGATGCAGACCTGGCTCTGGATCGCCTTCTTCGCCTCCTTCGCGGTGAAGATGCCGATGTGGCCGGTGCACACCTGGCTTCCCGACGCGCACGTCGAGGCGCCGACGGCGGGCTCGGTCATCCTGGCGGGCGTTCTGCTGAAGATGGGCGGCTACGGCTTCCTGCGCTTCTCGCTGCCGATGTTCCCGATCGCCTCGGCCGACTTCGCGCCGTTCATCTACACGCTCTCGGTCATTGCCATCATCTACACCTCGCTGGTGGCGCTGATGCAGCAGGACATGAAGAAGCTGATCGCCTATTCGTCGGTCGCCCACATGGGCTACGTCACGATGGGCATCTTCGCGATGAACCCGCAGGGCGTCGAAGGCGCGATCTTCCAGATGCTGTCGCACGGCATCGTCTCCGGCGCGCTCTTCCTCTGCGTCGGCGTGATCTACGACCGCATGCACACCCGCGAGATCGCGGCCTATGGCGGCCTCGTCAACCGGATGCCGTTCTACGCCTTCGCCTTCCTCGTCTTCACGATGGCGAATGTCGGCCTGCCGGGCACCAGCGGCTTCGTCGGCGAGTTCCTGACCCTGATCGGCATCTTCCGTGTCAACACCTGGGTCGCGGCCTTCGCCACCAGCGGCGTCATCCTGTCGGCGAGCTACGCGCTGTGGCTCTACCGCAAGGTGATCTTCGGCGTGCTCGACAAGGCTTCGCTCAAGTCGATGTTCGATCTGTCGCGTCGCGAGGTCGCCATCCTCGTGCCGCTGATCGTGCTGACGATCTTCTTCGGCGTCTATCCGACCCCCGTCTTCAACGTGACGGGGCAGGCGGTCGACAATCTGATTACAAACTATCAGGCCGCGCTCTCTGCTGCCGGCAAGCTCGCGCTGGCGGCGCAGTGAGGAACACGGACGGATCATGATGGACCTCGCTACGCTTCCCTCACTCACCCCGTTCCTGCCGGAACTGGTCCTGGCCGTCGGCGCCCTCGTGCTGCTGATGATCGGTGCCTTCGGCGGCGAGCGCGCGACGCCGCTCGTCACCACGCTGGCGGTGCTGCTCGTCGCGGTCGCCGGCCTGGTCCTGCTCTTCAAGGCCGAGGACGGCGCCACCTTCGGCGGCGCCTTCGTGCTCGATCCGTTCGCCCGCTTCATGAAGGTGCTGGCGCTGATCGGCTCCGGCTTCGCGATCGTGATGTCGGTGAACTACTCGAAGCGGGAGAAGATTGCCCGTTTCGAGTATCCGGTGCTGATCCTGCTCGCCACCGTCGGCATGATGCTGATGATCTCGGCGAACGACCTGATCGCCGTCTATCTCGGCCTCGAGCTGCAGTCGCTCGCGCTCTATGTCGTCGCGGCGAGCAACCGCGATTCCGTGAAGTCGACGGAAGCGGGCCTGAAGTACTTCGTCCTCGGCGCGCTGTCCTCGGGCATGCTGCTCTACGGCATGTCGCTGATCTACGGCTTCACCGGCCACACCCAGTTCCAGGGCATCGCCACGACGCTCTCGAACGGCCCGATCGCCATCGGCGTCGTGTTCGGCCTGGTGTTCGTCATCGCCGGCATCGCCTTCAAGGTTTCGGCCGTGCCGTTCCACATGTGGACGCCGGACGTCTATGAAGGCGCGCCGACCCCGGTGACGGCGTTCTTCGCCGCCGCTCCGAAGGCGGCCGCCATGGCGCTGTTCGTCCGCGTGCTGATCGGGTCGCTCGGCCCGGCGGCCTCGGACTGGCAGCAGGTGATCACCTTCATCGCCATCGCCTCGATGATCCTCGGCGCCTTCGCCGCGATCGGCCAGCGCAACATCAAGCGCCTGATGGCCTATTCGTCGATCGGCCACATGGGCTTCGCGCTCGTCGGTCTCGCCGCGGGCAACCAGGCCGGCGTGCAGGGCATCATCCTGTACATGGCGATCTACGTCGCCATGACGCTCGGCGCCTTCGCCGTCATCCTGTTCATGCGCCGCAAGGGCCAGATGGTCGAGGAGATCAACGATCTCGCCGGTCTGTCGCGCTCGCATCCGGTGATCGCGTTCATCTTCGCCATGATCCTGTTCTCGCTGGCGGGCATCCCGCCGCTGGCCGGCTTCTTCGCGAAGTGGTACGTCTTCCTGGCGGCGATCGAGGCGCATCTCTACGTGCTGGCCGTCATCGGCGTGCTGTCGAGCGTTGTGGGCGCCTACTACTACCTGCGCATCGTCAAGATCATGTATTTCGACGAGCCCGCGGGCGCCTTCGAGCCGATGACCGGCGAGCTTCGCTTCGTTCTCGGCCTCTCCGGCGTCTTCGTCATCCTCTTCGTCTTCTTCGCCGGCCCGATCGGCCAGGCGGCGAGCGTCGCGGCCAAGACCTTCTTCTGATTGATGGAGTTCAAGCTCGGCCGGGTCGCAAACGAAAGCCAGTACCGCCTCAGATCGTATGAGGCGGCTGGCTCGACGAATGCAGAGGCTCTGGCAGCGGCGCGCGCGGGTGACCCTGGGCGCTGCTGGTTCGTGACGGCGCAACAGACAGCGGGCAGGGGCCGCAGAGGCCGCCCGTGGGCGACGCCGGTCGGCAACCTCGCGGCCAGCCTGCTGGTCGTGGTGCCGAACAATCCCGCGACGGCCGCCACGCTCGGCTTTGCCGCCGGGCTGGCGCTGGACGAGGCGCTCCGCGCCATCGCGCCGGACCTGATCCTGCGGGTCGGCCTCGATGGTTTCGAGGGGCAGGGCGAGGCGGGACGACGCGATCGGCTGCGCCTCAAATGGCCGAATGACGTCCTCCTCGATGGTGGCAAGCTCGCGGGCATCCTGCTCGAGGCGGAGCCATTGCCGGACGGGCGCCTCGCGGTCGTGATCGGCATTGGTGTGAATGTCGTCGCGGCGCCGGAAGGCTTGCCATATCCTGCGACATCGCTGGCCGGATTAGGCGTCGGCATCGATGCGCCGCATGTCTTCGCGGCGCTGTCCGATTCCTGGGCGAGCGTGGCGCGCGTCTGGGACGAGGGGCAGGGGTTCAAGTCGATCCGGCGTCTTTGGCTTGATCGCGCGGCCGGGCTTGGGGAAGCGGTCGTCGTGCGGGTGGGAGAGCAGAGTTTCTCGGGCGTGTTCGAGACGATCGACGAGGAAGGCCGGCTCGTCATGCGTTCTCCCGAGGGTTTGGTTAGGACCATCGCCGCCGGCGAGGTTCATTTCGGTTCAGTGGCGACGTCGAGAAAATGAGCGCAAAAAAAGCAGCTATGGACGACTTCGTCTTCCTCCCCCTGGGTGGTGTCGGCGAGATCGGGATGAATCTCGCTCTCTATGGTTATGGTCCTTCGAACCGCCGCCGTTGGCTGGCGGTCGATTTCGGCGTCAGTTTCGCCGGCCCGGATCTTCCGGGCGTCGATCTCGTGCTTCCCGATATCCGCTACATGGAAGAAGAGCGCGACTTCATCGAAGCGATCGTCATCACCCACGCGCATGAGGACCATTTCGGCGCTCTGCTGGATCTCTGGCCGCGCCTGCGTCTGCCGGTCTATGCCAGCGCCTTCACGGCCGGGCTTCTGAACGCCAAGCGCGCGGCGCAGCCCGGCGCGCCCGAAATCCCGGTCACCATCGTCGCTCCCGGCGATCGCGTGACGATCGGCGATTTCGAGGTCGAGTTCATTGCGGTGACGCACTCGATCCTCGAGCCGATGGCGCTCGCGATCCGCACGCCGCTCGGCACCGTGGTCCATACCGGCGACTGGAAGCTCGATCCCGAGCCGGTCATCGGCCCGCAGACCGACGCGGCGCGGCTGGCGGCGATCGGCGACGAGGGCGTGCTGGCGCTCGTCTGCGATTCGACCAACGCCATGCGTGACGGCCGCAGCCCGAGCGAGACCGAAGTCGGCGCTTCGCTGACCGAGATCGTCAAGGAAGCGACGGGCCGCGTCGCCTTCACGACCTTTGCCTCGAATGTCGGCCGCATCAAGTCGATCGCGCTGGCCGCTGTCGCCGCCGACCGCCAGGTCGTCGTCGTCGGCCGGGCGCTTCGCCGCGCCATCGAGGTGGCAACCGAGCTCGGCTACATGGAGGGGCTGCCGCCCTTCCTCGACGAGGAATCCTACGGCTATCTGCCGCGTTCCAAGGTGGTCGCCATCCTGACCGGCAGCCAGGGCGAGCCGCGCGCCGCGCTGGCCCGGATCGCCGAGGACGAGCACAAGTTCGTCGGCCTGTCGCCGGGCGATACGGTTGTGTTCTCGGCGCGCCCGATTCCGGGCAACGAGAAGGCCATCGGCAACATCATCAACCAGCTCTGCGACCAGGGCATCGTCGTCATCACCGACCGCGATCGGCTGGTGCACGTCTCCGGCCATCCGCGCCGCGACGAGCTGGCCGAGATGTATGGCTGGGTGCGGCCCGAGATCGCCATTCCGGTGCATGGCGAGGCGATGCATCTCTGGGCGCATGCCGCCTTCGCCCGCGACATGGGCGTCAAGCAGGTCGTGCTGACGGAAAACGGCAACATCGTCCGTCTCGCCCCCGGACCGGCGGAGGAGATCGACGACGTTCCCTTCGGCCAGCTCTACAAGGACGGCAACATCATCGCCGACGCCGACAATGTCGGCGTGCCGGAGCGCCGCAAGCTGGCCTTCTCCGGTCATGTCGCTGTGTCCGTGGTGCTCGACGCGAAGGGCGCGGTGGCGACCGATCCGGAGATCGCGCTGACCGGCCTGCCGATCCAGGGCGCCACCGGTCACCCGTTCGAAGAGACGGTCATGACGGCGGTTCTCGGCACGATCGAGAGCATTCCGCGCGCACGCCGGCGGGATCCGGAACTGGTGCGCGAGGCAATCCGTCGCTCCGTCCGCGCCGCCGTTCGGCAGGCTTGGGGCAAAAAGCCACTTTGCACTGTCTTCGTCGCGATCGTATGACGCCTTGGCGGGTATTTTTCCCGCGTGAGGAGCCGTCGCGATGATCGGACGACTGAACCATGTAGCGATCGCGGTGTCCGATCTGGACGCCGCGACGCGCGTCTATCGCGATACGCTGGGCGCGCGGGTGTCGGAGCCCCTCCGGCTGCCCGAACATGGCGTGACGACGGTCTTCGTCGAATTGCCGAACACCAAGATCGAGCTTCTGGAGCCGCTCGGCCCGGAGTCGCCGATCGCCAGGTTCCTGGCGCGCAATCCCGACGGCGGTATTCATCATCTGTGCTATGAGGTCGACGACATCATCGCCGCGCGCGATCGTCTGAAGGCTGATGGCGCGCGTGTTCTGGGCGACGGCGAGCCGAAGACCGGCGCCCATGGCCGACCTGTCCTGTTCCTGCATCCGAAGGATTTTTGCGGAACGCTGGTCGAACTCGAGGAGGCTTGAGACCAACATGCCGATCTACAGCATCTCGGCGATCTATTTCATCGTCTGGTGGCTCGTGCTGTTCATGGTGCTGCCGTTCGGCGTGCGCACCCATGCGGAGGAGGGCAATGTCGTCCTCGGCACGACGGCGAGCGCCCCCGCCAATCTCAATCTCGTCCGCAAGATGATCATCACCTCGATCATCAGCGCGGTGATCGTCTATGGCGTCTGGTACGGCTATGTGAAGATGGGCTGGACGGTCGAGATGCTGGGCCGCTTCGCGTTCTGAGGAACGCACCCAGCGGCCCCGGCGGTCTCGCCGGGGCGAGACGCGATGGTCGAAATAAAAAAGGCAGGAAACCTTACGGTTCCTGCCTTTTTAGTGCGCGTTCATTCCCTCAAGCCGAGCTTTTCGCTCGATTGGCTTTAATCGAGCTCATTTTTATCGAGCTCGGCGGCAGCAGCTTTTCAGCGCGCCAGAGGGGACATCCTCCCAAGACTTAGACCGCGTTGCCTTTGTTTGGAGCCGCGCTTTTGGTGCGAGGTCCTTTGTTATGACCCGACGTTATCCAAAGGCATCTCGCTTGTCATCAAATTGTGCATGAGCAGCACGTTTTTTTTGCGACAGCGACGCTGACCTTAGGATTTGAGCCTCGGAAGACGCTCTTTGGTGCCTGTTTTCGTGCTTGACCGCCGCTTGGGTGCTTTGCTCAAGAGTTGTTCAGAGTGGCGCGACAACGGCGCTGCCGGCTGGCTCTTGTGTTTTCGCCGGTCTATGGCTTGATGTCCGCCCATCCGACTCGCCTGGAGCTCCTTTCTGATGCGCCTTTCCCGCTCTTTCATGCCGATTCTCCGCGAGACGCCGAAGGAAGCGGAGATCGTTTCGCATCGGCTCATGCTGCGCGCGGGACTGATCCGCCAGCAGAGCGCGGGCATCTATTCCTGGCTGCCGCTCGGCCAGAAGGTTCTCGCCAACATCCAGCGCATCGTCCGCGAGGAGCAGAACCGCGCCGGCGCCATCGAGATCCTGATGCCGACCCTGCAGTCGGCGGATCTCTGGCGCGAGAGCGGGCGCTACGAAGACTACGGCAAGGAGATGCTGCGCATCGAGGACCGGCACGAGCGCGACATGCTCTATGGTCCGACGAACGAGGAGATGGTCACCGACATCTTCCGCAGCTATGTGCGCTCCTACAAGGAGCTGCCGCTGAACCTCTACCACATCCAGTGGAAGTTCCGGGATGAGGTGCGCCCCCGCTTCGGCGTGATGCGCGGCCGCGAGTTCCTGATGAAGGACGCCTATTCGTTCGATCTCGACGAGGCCGCTGCTCGCCGCGCCTACAACCGCATGTTCGTCGCCTATCTGCGCACCTTCGACCGCCTCGGCGTCAAGGCGATCCCGATGCGCGCCGATTCGGGCCCGATCGGCGGCGATGCGACGCATGAGTTCATCGTGCTCGCCTCGACCGGCGAGAGCGCCGTGTTCCTCGACAAGGCCGCGCTCGAGACGCCGATCCCCGGCGCCGACACGGATTTCGAGGGCGACCTGACGCCGATCGTCTCGGCCTGGACTGCCAAATACGCGGCCACAGAGGAAATGCACGAGCCGGCGGTGTTCGAGGCGATCCCCGAGGAGAACCGCCTCGAGGCGCGCGGCATCGAAGTCGGCCAGGTCTTCTATTTCGGCACCAAGTATTCCGAGCCGATGGGCGCGACCGTCACCGGTCCCGACGGTGTCGAGCACGCCGTGCACATGGGCTCCTACGGCATCGGCGTCTCCCGCCTGGTGGCGGCGATCATCGAGGCGAGCCATGACGAGGCCGGCATCATCTGGCCGGAGGGCGTGGCCCCCTACAAGGTCGGCCTGATCAACCTGAAGGCTGGCGACGCGGCGACGGATCTCGCTTGCGAGGGGCTCTATGAGCGCCTCACGAAAGCCGGAATCGAAGTCCTCTACGATGATGTCGAGGGCCGCGCGGGGGCGAAGTTTGCGACCATGGACCTGATCGGCCTGCCCTGGCAGCTGATCGTCGGTCCGAAGGGACTTGAGCGTGGCGAAGTCGAAATCAAGCGACGCGCGACGGGCGAACGCGAATCCGTTAGCCTGGATGCGGCAGTGGCGAAACTACTGGGCAGCTCTTAAACCGCGGCGCGCCGCGATCGGGACAGGTATGGCTGAGCCGACCGGCACGAGACCCTTTGCGACTTTCGAATGGATGCTGGCGCTGCGCTACCTGCGCGCGCGCCGGCGTGAGACCTTCATCTCGATCATCGCGATCTTCTCCTTCATCGGCATCATGCTCGGCGTCGCGACGCTGATCATCGTCATGGCGGTGATGAACGGCTTCCGCGGCGAGCTGATCGACAAGATCCTCGGCATCAACGGCCACGTCGTTCTGCAGCCGATCGAGACGCCGTTCACCGACTTCGCCGACGTCGCCAGCCGGCTCGCCATGGTGAAGGGCGTCACGGCGGCGATCCCGCTCGTCGAAGGCCAGGTACTCGCCTCGGGGGCGAACAATTCGACCGGCGCGCTCGTGCGCGGCGTCCGGGCTGAGGACCTGCCGAACATTCCGAGCGTCTCGAACAACGTGAAGCTCGGCACGCTCAACGATTTCGACAATGCCGAGGGCGTCGCCATCGGCACCCGGCTCGCCACCAATATGGGCCTGACGATCGGCGACAAGCTCACGCTGGTATCGCCGCGTGGCAACGTCACTCCGATGGGAATGACGCCGCGTATAAAGGCCTATCCGGTGGTGGCGATCTTCGAGATCGGCATGTCCGAATATGATTCCTCGTTCGTCTTCATGCCCTTCGCCGAGGCGCAGGCCTATTTCAACCTCGACGACAAGGCTTCCGCGATCGAGGTCTATCTCTCCGACGCCGACAAGACCGGCGCGCTGCGCGGGCCGATCGAGCAGGCGGCCGGGCGGCCCGTGGTGATGACGGACTGGCGCCAGCGCAACATGACGTTCTTCTCGGCGCTGGAGGTCGAGCGGAACATGATGTTCATGATCCTGACGCTGATCGTGCTCGTCGCCGCGCTCAACATCATCTCCGGCCTCACCATGCTGGTGAAGGACAAGAGCCACGACATCGCGATCCTGCGCACCATGGGGGCGACGCGGGGCGCGATCCTGCGCGTGTTCTTCATCACGGGCGCCGCCATCGGCACGGTCGGCACGATCGTCGGCGTGCTCCTCGGCACCATCGTCTGCCTGAACATCGAATCGATCCGGCAGTTCGTCTCGTGGCTGACGCGGACCGAGATCTTCTCGCCCGAGCTCTACTTCCTGTCGCGCCTTCCTGCCGACATGAATGCCGGCGAGACGATCTCGATCGTCATCATGGCGCTCGTACTCAGCTATCTCGCGACGCTGTATCCGGCATGGCGGGCGGCCAAGCTCGATCCTGTCGAAGCCCTGCGCTACGAATGAGTGACACGTTGACCAACCAGAGACCGCGGCAGCAGCCAGTTGGCGGGGCAGGGGCGCCGGCGCTCCGCCTGCTCCGCGTCGAACGTCACTACAAGGAAGGCTCCGGCAGGCTCTCGATCCTCACCGGCGCGGATCTCGCGGTCTATCCGGGCGAGACGGTCGCGCTCGTGGCACCTTCCGGCGCCGGCAAGTCGACGGTGCTGCACATGGCAGGACTGCTCGAGCGGCCGGACGCCGGCGAGGTCGAGATCGGCGGCCGCCTCACCGGATCGCTGAACGACGCCGACCGGACGACCATCCGCCGGCTGCAGATCGGCTTCGTCTATCAGTTTCATCATCTGCTGCCGGAATTCTCGGCGCTCGAGAATGTGATGATGCCGCAGCTGATCCGTGGGCTCGACCGCAAGGAGGCGGCGCGCCGCGCGACGGAGCTGCTCTCCTACATGAAGCTGGAGCCGCGCAAGGCGCACCGGCCGTCCGAGCTTTCGGGCGGCGAGCAGCAGCGCGTGGCGATCGCCCGCGCCGTCGCCAATGCACCGCGCCTTCTTCTCGCCGACGAGCCGACCGGCAATCTCGATCCAAAGACGTCGCACTATGTCTTCGATGCGCTCGATGCGCTCGTGCGCGCCTCCGGCCTCGCGGCGCTGATCGTCACGCACAACATGGAACTGGCCGAACGCATGGATCGCCGCATTACACTCGATGCGGGCAAGATCGTCGAATTCTAGTCGCCGATCGTTTCGTGTGCGGAACGGGCGATTCCGAGAATGGATATCCTTTGCCGCGCCTGAATTGAGGCGCTCATTCCTCGAAGCCCCTCCGACGCCTTGCTAGCTTTGCTCATCCCGATGAAACGGCGCGCCGGTTGGCGGCCCATCTTGAGCAAGGAAGCACGATGCGACGCCTTTCCTTCGTCACGGCCGCGGTCCTGTTCGCGCTGGCTGGACCCTCGGCCCACGCCGAGGCGCCCGGATCGATCCTGAACGCCTCCTATGACGTGTCGCGCGAGCTCTTCGGTGCCGTCAACGAGGCCTATGGCGCGAAATACAACAAGGAAACCGGCAAGACGCTCGAGGTGAAGCAGTCGCATGCCGGCTCGTCCAAGCAGGCGCGCTCGATCCTCGAAGGCCTCGAGGCCGACGTCGTGACCTTCAACCAGGCGACCGACATCCAGGTCCTGGCCGACAAGGGCTTCGTCGCCGCCGACTGGACCTCGAAGTTCCCCGACAACGCTTCGCCCTTCTACTCGCTGCCGGTCTTCCTGGTGCGCGCGGGCAATCCGAAGGGCATCAAGGACTGGAACGATCTCGTCCGCGAGGACGTGAAGCTTGTCTTCCCGAACCCGAAGACCTCGGGCAATGCCCGCTACACCTATCTGGCCGCCACCGCCTACGCCAAGGAAGCCTTCGGCAATGACGAGGCGAAGGTGAATGATTTCGTGAAGAAGTTCCTCGCCAACGTCGCGGTGTTCGACACCGGCGGCCGCGCCGCAACCACGACGTTCGTCGAGCGCGAGATCGGCGACGTGCTGATCACCTTCGAGGCGGAGACGACCGGCATCCGCAAGGAGTTCGGCCCCGAGAAGTTCGAGACCGTGGTGCCGTCCGTCAGCCTGCTCGCCGATTTCCCGGTCGCGGTCGTCGACAAGGTCGCCGACAAGCGCGGCTCGAAGGAGATCGCCACCGACTATCTGAACTTCCTCTATTCGCCCGAGGGGCAGACGATCCTCGCCGAGTTCGGCAACCGCGTCCGCGACAAGGCAATCGTCGACAAGTTCGCCGCCTCGTTCCAGCCGGTGCGTCTCGTGACCGTCGACGAAGTGTTCGGCGGCTGGCCGGCCGTGAACAAGAAGTTCTTCGGTTCCGACGGCCTGCTCGATCAGCAGCTCGCCGGCCAGTGACCGCCGTCGAAATGAGCGGGAGCGGGATCGGCGCCGTGTCGCGCCCGCGCTCCCGCAGACAATCTGGAAAAGGGCAGGGCCGGGTCGTTCCCGGCTTTCGCCTTTCCCTGGGCGTCACGCTGCTCTACGCGGCGCTGATCATCTGCCTGCCGCTGGCGACGCTGATTCTGGTCGGCGCCCGTCTCGGGCCGGCCGACTATTGGGCCGTGATCAGCTCGCCGCGCGCCATCGCCAGCTACCGCGTGACGCTGGGCGCCGCGGCGCTCGCCACCCTCTTCAACACCATCTACGGCTTCGCGCTCGCCTGGGTGCTGGTCCGGCACGATTTCCCCGGGCGCCGGCTGTTGGATGCCATCGTCGACCTGCCCTTCGCGCTGCCGACCGCCGTCGCCGGCATCGCGTTGACCGCGATCTTCGCCAAAAATGGCTGGTTCGGCGAACCGCTCGGCCTGCTCGGCATCAAGGTCGCCTACACCCAGCTCGGCATCGCGCTCGCCATGGCCTTCACCAGCCTGCCCTTCATCGTGCGCACCTTGCAGCCGGTGATGGAGGAGCTGGACGGCGAGATCGAGGAGGCGGCGCGCACGCTCGGCGCCGGCAATGTGACGATCTTCTTCCGCGTCGTGCTGCCGATCCTGGTCCCGGCGCTGCTTGCCGGCGTGTCGCTCGCCTTCGCGCGCTGCCTCGGAGAATTCGGCGCCGTCATTTTCATCGCCGGTAACCAGCCCTACCAGACCGAGATCACCGCCTTGCTCGCCTTCATCCGGATCGAGGAATACGACTATTCGGCCGCCGCCGCGATCGCGACCGTCATGCTCGGCACCGCCTTCATCTTGCTGGTCGTCACCAATGCGCTGCAGGCCTATGCCCGCCGGCACGAGCTCACGCCATGAGCGCCGCTTCGAGAGTTTCGCGCGCGGGCGCGCAGCAGGGCTGGTCGCGCTATCTGCTGATCGGCGGCGTGCTGCTGGTGACGGCGCTCGTGATCGGCGCGCCGGTTCTCGCCGTATTCGTGCAGGCGCTGTCGTTGGGTGTGGGCTACGCGCTCCGATCGCTGGCCGAGCCGGATACGCGGGCGGCGATCCTCCTGAGCGTCACCGTCGCCATCGTCGTGGTGCCGATCAATACGCTGTTCGGCATCGCCGCCGCCTGGTCGATCGCCAAGTTCCGCTTCCCGGGCCGCAAGCTGCTGCTCGCCATCGTCGAGCTGCCGTTTTCGGTCTCGCCGATCGTCGCCGGCATTTCCTATCTGTTCGTTTATGGGGCGCAGGGATTGCTCGGGCCGTTCCTCGAGGCGCATGACCTGAAGATCATGTTCGCGCTGCCGGGCATCATCCTGGCGACGACCTTCGTGACGGCGCCCTTCGTGGCGCGCGAGCTGATCCCGCTGATGCAGTTGCAGGGCAACGGCGACGAGGAGGTCGCGGCGACGCTCGGCGCGCGCGGCTGGCAGACCTTCTTCCGCGTCACGCTGCCCAATATCCGCTGGGGCCTGCTCTACGGCGTGGTGCTCTGCAACGCCCGCGTTCTCGGCGAGTTCGGCGCCGTCTCGATCGTCTCCGGCAACATCCGCGGCGAGACCAACACGCTGCCGCTGCATGTCGAGCTGCTCTACCACGACTACAACGCCGCCGGGGCTTTCGCGGCGGCGGCGGTGCTGACGCTGGTGGCGCTCGTGACGCTGCTGGTCAAGACGCTGCTGGAGCGCGTCTCGGGGCAGGCCGGCGCGCGGCGGGGGCACTGAGCCTCAGCAGTGGCGGAGCCGCGCCAGCTCCGCCGGGCGCTTCAGCAGCACGTGCCGGGAGGTTTCCAGGCTGATGGTGCCGGCGCCCTCGAGCTGCGTCATGGTGCGCGAGACCGTCTCGATGGTGAGGCCGAGATAGTCGGCGATGTCCTGGCGAGACATTGGCAACTCGATTTCCTCGTCGCTGCCCTGGCGCTCCGCCATCTCTGAGAGGAACGAGCCGATCTTTTCCAGCGCGGTCTTGCGGCCGAGCAGCAGCGCGTGACGCTGGCAGGCGTCGAGGTTCTGCGCCGTGACTTCCCAGAGGGCGCGGGCGATCTCGGGATCGCGGCCGGCGGCGGCGTAGGCGGCGCTGCGGCTGATCATCTGCACGGTGACGTCGGTGATCGCTTCGGCGGCGAAGCAGTGGGTGCCGCGCGCCTCCATGCCGAAATAGCCGCCCGGCATGACGAAGGCGCCGATCTGGCGACGACCGTCGCAAAGGAGCTTGCAGGTGCGCACCGTTCCGTCGAGGACCTGGTAGATGTATTCCGCCGGATCCTCCTCGGCGACGATCTCGCTGCCGCGCTCGAAATGCAGCGTGATGCCCATCAGGCCGATGATGCCGGCCGGCGCGAAGCGGGCGTCGCCGGAAGCGGGCGAAATCCGGCGGCCAGGGGCCTCCAGAGCGAGGTTCCGCGCGGTTGCCACAGACGTCAGCATGTCGTCACCCTTGAATTCCATCAGCGTTATCGTTCGATTAGGCCGATGCGGGGCGAGACAAAATTCAGATCATGTACCTAAGGGATATCACTTAGGTGCCGGGATCCCTGCCGGGAGATAGATTGATTGATCATGCCATGCGCGGCCATCCGTGCCGGAGTTGAGTACACGCGATGCCGGAAGCCGATGGGTCGGTCATGACGTTCCTGTTCCGACAGGATACGGGCGCACGGCGCATCCTGGTCGCTTCCGCGGTTGTCGCTGGCCTGATCGGCATCGCGACGTTCCTGTCGCTGCAGCCGATCTTCCGCGCCCAGTCCGCCTTCCTGCTCTATATCCCCGCCGTCATCCTGGCAGCCGGAATTGGCGGTCTCTGGCCGGGCCTCGCCGCGACGCTGATCAGTCTTGTCCTCGGCACCACGATCTATCTGAACGCAGGCGGGGTCGACGCGCCGCATCTCTGGAGCGGGGCGGCCTTCGCGGTGATCGGCGGCAGCCTTGCCGTGCTTGGCGAATGGCTGCTCCGGGTGCGCCGGCAGCTGGCGACGGCGGCGGCCGACCTTCGTTATCGCGAGGCGCATCTGCGCTCCATCCTCGAAACCATTCCCGACGCGATGATCGTCATCGACGAGACCGGGTTGGTGCAGTCGTTCAGCGCGGCGGCGCAACGCATGTTCGGCTATGACGCCAGCGAGATCGTCGGCCGCAACGTCAAGCTTCTCATGCCGTCCTCCTATAGCGAGCAGCATGACGGCTATCTCCAGCGCTACCGCCAGACCGGCGAACGGCGGATCATCGGCATCGGCCGCATCGTCGTCGGCGAGCGCAAGGACGGCTCGACCTTCCCGATGGAACTCGCCGTCGGCGAGATGCGCTCGGGCGAGCAGCGCTATTTCACCGGCTTCATCCGCGATCTCTCGCAGAGGCAGGAGACGGAGGCGCGCCTGCAGGAGCTGCAGGCGGAGCTGGTGCATATCTCGCGCGTCACCGCGATGGGCGAGATCGCCTCCACGCTGGCGCACGAATTGAACCAGCCGCTCTCGGCCGTCGCGAATTACCTGCGCGGCTCGCGCCGCCTGCTCGATTCGGGCGCGCCGGAGAACATTCCGAAGGTCCGGGCAGCACTGGAGAGCGCCGCCGATCAGGCGCTCCGGGCCGGCGAGATCATCCGCCGGCTGCGCGATTTCCTCGCCCGCGGCGAGACGGAGAAGCGGGTCGAGAGCCTGGCGAGGCTGCTGGAGGAGGCGAGCGCGCTCGCGCTCGTCGGCGCCCGCGAGAAGGGCATCCGCATTCGTTTCCAGCTGGATCCAGAACTGGACCTGCTGTTCGGCGACCGGGTCCAGATCCAGCAGGTGCTGGTCAATCTGATGCGCAATGCGATCGACGCCATGGATGAGGGCGACGGCAAGGACCTGACCATTTCCAGCGAGGCCGAATCGGGCGACATGATCCGCATCAAGGTCTCGGATCGGGGAACGGGGATCGCGCCTGACATCATGGCGCGGCTGTTCCAGCCCTTCGTGACCACCAAGCAGACCGGGATGGGAGTAGGCTTGTCGATCTGCCGGACCATCATCGAGGCGCATGGCGGGCGGATCTGGGCCGAGGGCAACCCCGGCGGCGGCACGATCTTCAACTTCACCATTCCCGCCGCCCGTATCGAGGAGACCGAGCGTGTCAGCTGAGGCCGTCATCCATGTCATCGACGATGATGACGCCGCGCGGGATTCCCTCGCCTTCCTGTTCGAGAGCGCCGACCTCGAAGTTCGCTCCTATGCTTCCGCCGCCGCCTTCCTGACGGAGGCCCCGGGGCTCGTCGGCGGCTGCATCGTCACCGATGTCCGCATGCCGGAGATCAACGGCATCGAGATGCTGAAGCGGCTGAAGGCCCAGGGCGTCTCCCTGCCGGTCATCGTCATCACCGGCCATGCCGACATCGCGCTCGCCGTCGAGGCGATGAAGAGCGGCGCCGTCGACTTCATGGAGAAGCCGTTCGACGACGAGGCGATGCTGCGCGCCGTCCGCGCCGCGCTGGTCCGGCATGGCAAGACGCTGGAGGCAGGGCAGGAGCGTGCCGAGATCCGCCGCCGCCTCGGCGTCCTCTCCAATCGCGAGCAGCAGGTTCTGGAAGGGCTGGTCGCCGGCCACGCGAACAAGCGGATCGCCCACGACCTCGACATCAGCCCGCGCACTGTCGAGATCTACCGCGCCCATGTGATGACCAAGATGGAGGCGTCGAGCCTCTCCGAGCTCGTCCGCATGGCGCTGATCGTCGGCCTCAACGGAAGCATTGCAACCTCGGACAACTGATCCGCTGTCCTTGCGGTGGATCAATGCCGGCAAAATGTCGCTCGCCCAGACTGCAGGCTTTCCGCCGCCAACCGTCCGAGCGATGTCCGTTCCTGCAGCACAGAACCCCGAACCGGGCTTGGTCTATATCGTCGATGGCGACGCCGCCGTCCGGCGTTCGCTGCGTTTCGCGCTCGGTATCGATGGCTTTACGGTGCGGACTGACGCCGACGCGGGCTCCTTCCTGAAACGCGACAATCATCCCGCCCATGCCTGCCTGGTGGTCGACCACCACCTCGTCGACATGAGCGGGCTCGACCTGATCGAGCGGCTCAGGATGCGCGGCTGGACGATGCCGGTCATCCTGACGGTCACCAATCCCTCGTCGGCGCTGGTGCGCCGGGCGGCTTCCTCCGGCATCGCGCTGGTGGAGAAGCCGTTGCTCGGCACCGCGCTGCTCGACCACATCCGCGCGGCCCTGTCGGCCTCCGCCTGAGGGGGCGGGCTATTCCCGCCCTCGCCTGACGCTGCAATCCTGCCGTCACGACATATCGCTTATTGGTACGGTCTTCGAATCAGGCCGCGCGTGCTACGACGCTGCGGTGCAACTCAGCGAGCCGAACGAGTCCGATCCCATGAATGAGCCGATTTCCAATCCTGGACGCAGCCCGGTTCCGGCCATGGTGGGAATCTGCGCTGTGATCCTGATCATCGCCGCGATGTATTGGGCGCAGAACGTCTTCGCGCCGATCACTTTCGCGCTTCTGATCATCGCCATGCTGTGGCCGTTCCAGCGGGCGATGCAGGCGCGGATGCCGCAGCTGCTGGCGCTGCTGCTCTGCCTCGTCGTCACCGTGATCGTCATGACGATCTTCACCTCGCTGCTCGCCTGGAGCCTCAGCCGGGTCGGCCGCTATGTGCTGAGCGACACGGCGCGCTTCCAGACCATGTACAGCGAGCTGGCGGAATGGCTGGAGGGCAGGGGCATCGTCGTCTCCGGCCTGTGGGAGCAGCATTTCAACGCGGGCTGGATCATCCGCATCGTCCAGCAGGTCAGCGGCCGGCTCAACACGACCCTGACCTTCTCGCTGGTCGTGCTGATCTACGTCATGCTCGGCCTGCTCGAGGTCGGCGATGTCGGCCGCAAGCTCAAGCGCTTCAAGGCTGGCAGCGTCGGCGAGGCGCTGTTCATCGGCAGCGGCGAGACCGCCGCCAAGCTGCGCCGCTACATGATGGTGCGCACGCTGATGAGCATCATGACCGGCGTGCTCGTCTGGGGGCTGACCTATGCCGCTGGCCTGAGCCTCTCGGCCGAGTGGGGCGTCATCGCCTTCGCGCTCAACTATATCCCGGTGATCGGGCCGCTCTTCGCCACCGTGCTGCCGACGCTCTTCGCCATCGCGCAGTTCGAGACCTGGCAGGCGGCGGTCTTCGTCTTCGTCTGCCTGAACCTGATCCAGTTCCTGGTCGGCTCCTATCTGGAGCCGAGGATCGCCGGCAACGCGCTGTCGATCTCGCCGGTGCTGGTGCTGTTCGCCGTCTTCTTCGGCACCTTCCTGTGGGGGATCGCCGGCGCCTTCATCGGCGTGCCGATCGTCATCGCGATCGTGACGATCTCAGCCCATCACGAATCGAGCCGCTGGATCGCCGACATTCTTGGCGTCGGCGTGGGGGACACGGCGGAGGGGTAACACCCGCCGCCCTGTTAGCGTCCCGTTAGCCTGCCGTCACCGGCGCGGCCCTGGCGCGGTCCGGCGCCGGGACGAGGATCCTCTCCGGCGGCGCCAGCGCCAGTTCGTCGCCCGCCCGGTGCAGGGTGTGGACGTAGAAATAGCTCGCCTGTGCGTTGGTCCCCTCCATTACCGGCGAAGGGGCGGAGACGATCGTCAGCCCGCCGCTCTCGCCGATCCAGTCGACATGGCGATGGCCGTGCATGATGACGGCGCGGCCGGCGAAGCGGGCGATCCAGCGCATGAACCAGCTGCCGTTGATCAGCGCCGTGCCGATCCGCTCCGACAGCGCCTTGGCGGGCTGCGGATATTCCACGACGTGGTGGTGCAGCGCGATGATCCAGCCGGCGTCGGGATAGGCCGATTTCACCGCCTCCATCGCCCGCGCCTGCTCCAGCGACACCATGCCGAGCGCGTTGGTGAAGGAGAAATGCGTCTCGGCATTCGAATCGAGCACGATGACGCCGAGCCCGTCGGGACGCGACGGCGGCAGGATCATCGGGAAGGCGGTCGCCCAGAGTTCGGAGATCGCGCCGCCGGCACGCCGCGAGCCGCGATCGGCGAAGGCCTCGACATCGTCGCGGCGGGCCTCTAGCGCGGCGGCGAGGGTGGATCCGAGTTCGCCGCTCTCGCGGTCGACGAGCCGGTAGCGGCTGCCCTGCAGCGCCGCCATGGCCGACAGGGTCCGCAATTGCCGGAGCCGCTTGTTCGGGCTCATCGGCAGGTCCATGCGGGCCGGGTTGGTGCGGTCGACGACATTGACGTCGTGGTTGCCGGGAAGAATCGTGACGAGGGCGGCGAGCTCCGGATGGGGCGCCAGCGCGTCGAGGAACTCGGCCCATTCGGTAGAGAGCCCGGCGTCGGTCATGTCGCCGGTGATCAGGATGGCGTCGAGCGGCTCGGCAGCGTGGATACGGGCGAGACGGGCCAGCGTCGCCGCGAACTTGTCGTTGCCGCGCGGGCCGACGCGGCCGCTCTCGATCCGGAAGCCGTAGCGCTCGCCGACACAATGGACGTCGGAGAGATGCGCCACCCGCCAGCGCGGCGCGCCGGGAACGACCGGGCGGAAGCGGGTGAAGGTGCGCGGCTGCGGCATGGTGGCGTCGGCGATGCCCCAGGCGAGCGCCGCGACGGCGAGATAGAGGGCGAGCAGCACCACCGCATTGGCGACGGCGATGAGCGCCAGCTGGCGGGGCGCGGCGAGATCGGCCAGCGTGCCGACCCAGCGCGTCGCCGGCCAGACCAGGGCGGCGAGCCCGAGCGCCAGCACGAAGACGGTCAGCCCGGCGACGGCGGCGGTGATCGAGCGCGCCTTGACGATCGTGTCGGGGCTGGTGTTCAGGCGCGCCAGGATGCGGTGTTCTGTCAGATGGCGCAGCGTCTCGCGGCAGAGCGCGTAGAGCGGCTGGACGGCGACGGAGTTCAGCGACCAGAAGCTGCTCTCGACGGCGCGGAAGGCGCGGCGGCCGCCGAACCAGGCGACGAGACCGAGCGCGGCGAGGAACAGCACGGGCGCGACGCCCGTATAGAGGATCGCCGCCTGGCGCGAGGCGATCCGGATCCAGATCGAGAGCAGCACCGGCGCCAGCCCGAAGGCGAGCGCCGGCAGTCCCATCAGCAGCGTCCAGGCGACGATCAGCTTGATCGGGCTGATCTCCGCCAGCAGCGAGCCGGCGATCGCCAGAAGCGACCGCTGCTTGGTGCTGGAGGCATCGTCTTCAATGTCACCCTCGCGGGGATCGAGCATCGGGCTCATTTTCATTCCGGGCGCAAGGGCGACATTGAGAGCGTCTTCGAGCGAAGTGGATACCGGTTCGCGTGAAGAAGACGCAATGAAACAAGGAGATAGAGCCGTTCATTGTTTCCATGAAACGATGAACGGCTCTGGGGATGGATCAGCTGGTGGCGCCGGTGGCGGGCGTGGCGCCCGGCGCGGCGTCGCCTGCGGGGGCCGGAGCCTCGGCGGGAGCGGCGGCGTGGTCGGCGAGCGCCTCGCGCAGCGCCTTCTCCTGCTCGTCGGTCAGCGAGGTGCGCATCACCGTGCCGCCGACGCCGCGCAGATCCTCCAGCACCTTGTCGGCCGTCATCTTGCGGATGAGCAGGAACAGGCCGGCATTGCCGGGCGCCAGCGACTGCGCCGCGTCCTTCATGAACTGGTCGTTGATGCCGACATCGGTCAGCTTGCCGCCGAGCGCGCCGGACGCAGCACCAATCGCCGCGCCGACGAGCGGCATCAGGAAGATGAAGCCGATCAGCGTGCCCCAGAAGGCGCCGGAGACGGCGCCGGTGGCGGTCGTGTTGACGAGCTGGTTCAGCTTGATGCGGCCGTTGGCGTCACGCACGGCAATGACGGCGTCACCAAGCTCGATCAGATATTCCTTCTGCATCTCCAGGACGCGTTCCCGGACTTCCTCGGCTTTCTGCTCCGAGGGGAAGGCGATGAATACGAGGTCGCTCATGGTCAGACTCCATCGTTCCAAACGATTTCGAACACGCGGCCGTTCGCCCGGCGAAGCGGCGCGCAACAGGCCGCCGGGCGGGGCGAGACCCCCGTCCGACGCGGCTACCATATCGCGGCAGTCGATAATTGCGAGCGCGCGAAATCCCAACTCCGGCGCGCGCGTCCCAAAATCATAGCACCGACGTGCGGTTGCGCGTTCAAGAGCCCGTGAACCCTGCCGCGTAGCGGCGAAAACGGCCCGAACCGCATCCGCGACGACGCCGAAATAAGTGGTGGAAACGTCGGGCTTGACGAAAAGAACAAAACGTGAACATATGAAGCATCGACAGTCCGATAAGGAGATAGCCATGACAGCCTATATCCGTGATGCGGCCGCGCTCGGCGCCCTGATGCTCTTCATCGCGATGATCGGCCTGTGGTCCGATCTGCTCGTCGCTATCGTCTGACCGGCTCGGGCGGGAAGGGCGACCGGCGATGGACAGGCGGGTCGCTCTCGCCGTAAATCGGGCGGAAGAGGATCGCCTGATGAGTCATTTCGCCCGGAACGTCGGATTCGTTCACCTTAGGGTTCACTCCGCCTATTCGCTGCTCGAAGGCGCGCTGCCGCTGAAGTCGCTGATCAAGCTGGCGGCGGCCGACAAGATGCCGGCGCTGGGGCTCACCGATACGGGCAACCTGTTCGGCGCGCTCGAATTCTCGGAGAAGACCGTCGAGGTCGGAATCCAGCCGATCATCGGCTGCCAGCTCTCCGTCCTGTTCGACGACGGCTTCGAGCCGTCGCGCCGGCCGGTCGCCGGCGCGAAGAACCTCTCCGATCTCGTCATGATCGCCGCGAACGAGACCGGTTACTGGAATCTCGTCCGCCTGGTGTCCCGCGCCTTCATGGAGACGGATGCGGGCGACAAGCCGCATATCCGTTTCGAGGATATCGCCGAGACTCCCGAGGGCCTGATCGCGCTCACCGGCGGCGGCGCCGGTCCGCTCGACCAGGCGATCCGGGCCGGGCAGGGCGGCTTCGCCGAGAAGCGGCTGGAGCGCATGGCGGGGCTGTTCGGCGACCGCCTTTATGTCGAATTGCAGCGTCACAAGACGATCGAGGAGCAGCGGACCGAGCCGGAGCTGGTCGACCTCGCCTATCGCCACGGCCTGCCGCTGGTCGCGACCAACGAGGCGTTCTTCCCGAAGCGCGACGACTACGAGGCGCATGACGCGCTGGTCGCCATCGCCGAGGGCTCGGTCGTCGCCGACGACAAGCGCCGCCGTCTGACGCCGGAGCATTATTTCAAGTCGCGCGCCGAGATGGTCGAGCTGTTCGCCGACCTGCCCGAGGCGACGGACAATTCCGTCGAGATCGCGATGCGCTGCTCCTACCGGCCGATGAAGCGGAAGCCGATCCTGCCGCGCTTCGCCGGCGCAGACGCCGAGCCGGAGGCGGCCGAGAAGGCCGAGGTCGCGGCGCTGCGCGACTACGCGAACCGCGGCCTCGAGAAGCGGCTCGCCTTCCATGGCCTCGCGCCGGGCCTCGTCGAGAAGGATTACTGGGACCGGCTCGAATTCGAGCTCTCGATCATCGAGCGCATGAAGTTCCCCGGCTACTTCCTGATCGTGGCGGACTTCATTCAGTGGGCGAAGTCGCAGGATATTCCCGTTGGTCCGGGCCGCGGTTCGGGCGCCGGCTCGCTCGTCGCCTGGGCGCTGACCATCACCGATCTCGACCCGATGCGCTTCGCGCTGCTGTTCGAGCGCTTCCTCAATCCCGAGCGCGTCTCGATGCCGGACTTCGACATCGACTTCTGCCAGGACCGCCGCGGCGAGGTCATCGACTACGTCCAGAACAAGTACGGCGCCGCCCAGGTGGCGCAGATCATCACCTTCGGAACGCTGCAGGCGCGCGCCGTGTTGCGCGACGTCGGCCGCGTTCTGCAGATGCCCTACGGCCAGGTCGACCGGCTCTGCAAGATGGTGCCGCAGAACCCGGCCAATCCGGTCACGCTGGCGCAGGCGATCGAGGACGAGCCGCGGCTGCGCGAGGCGCGCGACGAGGATCCGACGGTCGCGCAGCTGCTCGGCATGGCGCAGAAGCTCGAGGGCCTCTATCGCCACGCCTCGACCCACGCCGCCGGCATCGTGATCGGCGACCGGCGCCTCGACAAGCTGGTGCCGCTCTACCGCGATCCGCGCTCCACCATGCCGGTCACCCAGTTCAACATGAAGTGGGTCGAGAGCGCGGGTCTTGTGAAGTTTGACTTCCTTGGCCTGAAAACGCTGACGACGCTGTCGACGGCGATCAAGCTGATCGCCAAGCGCGGCATCGACGTCGATCTCGCCGCGATCCCGCTCGACGACCGCGCGAGCTACGACATGCTGACGCGCGGCGAGACGGTCGGCGTGTTCCAGCTGGAAAGCCAGGGCATGCGCAAGGCCCTGATGGGCATGCGGCCGGACCGCTTCGAGGACATCATCGCGCTGGTGGCGCTCTATCGCCCGGGCCCGATGGACAACATCCCGACCTACAACGCCCGCAAGCACGGCGAGGAGAAGCCGGACTACTACCATCCCCTGATCGAGGTCGTGCTGAAGGAGACCTACGGCGTCGTCATCTATCAGGAACAGGTGATGCAGATCGCGCAGATCCTGTCCGGCTATTCGCTCGGCGAAGCCGACATGCTGCGCCGCGCCATGGGCAAGAAGATCAAGGCGGAGATGGACGCCCAGCGCGACCGTTTCGTCCTCGGCGCCGTCAAGCAGGGGCTGACCAAGGATCACGCCAACACCATCTTCGACATGTTGGCGAAGTTCGCCGACTACGGCTTCAACAAGAGCCACGCGGCCGCCTACGCCCTCGTCGCCTACCAGACCGCCTATCTCAAGGCGAACTATCCGGTCGAGTTCCTCGCCGCGTCGATGACGCTCGACATGGGCAATACCGAGAAGCTGAACGACTTCCGCCGCGAGGCGATGCGCCTCGGCATCACGGTCGAGCTGCCTTCCGTCAACCGCTCCGGCGCGGTGTTCGACGTCGAGGAGGGCCGCATCCTCTATTCGCTCGCCGCCGTGAAGGGCGTCGGCAGCCAGGCGGTCGAGCATCTGGTCGAGGCGAGGGCGGGGAAGCCGTTCCGCGACCTCTCCGATTTCGCGTCGCGGATCAACCCGCGCATCCTGAACAAGCGGACGCTGGAAAGCCTGATTTGCGCCGGCGCGCTCGACGGCTTCAATCCGGACCGCGCCCGCGTCATGGCCGGCGTCGAACGGATGATGGCGATCGGCAACCGGGTGGTCGAGGGCGCGGCGATCGGCCAGGACGAGCTTTTCGGCGGTGGCGGGCAGGGCGAGACGCTGACGCTGCCCGACGTCGATCCGTGGCCGCCGTCGGAGCGGCTGCAGCGCGAGCACGCCGTCGTCGGCTTCTATCTGAGCGCCCATCCGCTCGACGAATATGCGCCGATCCTGAAGAGCCTGCGTGTGCAGACCTGGGCGGAGTTTTCGGAAGCCGTCCGCCAGGGCGCCGCCGCCGGCCGCCTCGCCGGCACGGTGACGACCCGGCAGGAGCGCAAGACGCGCACCGGCAACCGCATGGGCATCGTCCAGTTCTCCGATCCGACCGGGCAGTTCGAGGCGGTGATCTTTTCCGAGGGTCTGCACGAATATCGCGACCGGCTCGAGCCCGGCCAGTCGGTGATCGTGCAGGTCGGCGCCGAGGATCGCCCCGAAGGCATCAGCGTGCGCATCGTCACCGTGAAGCCGCTCGACCAGATGACCGCCGGCATCAAGCAGCTCCGCGTCTTCCTGCGCAATGACGAGCCGCTGAAGAGCATCGAGCGGCATCTGGCGAAGGGCAGGGGCGACGGCGACGTCAGCCTGGTGCTGATGCTGGACAAGGGCAAGCGCGAGGTCGAGGTCCAGCTCCCCGGCCGCTACCAGCTCTCGCCGCAGATCGCGAGCGCGCTCCGCGCCGTGAACGGCGTCGTGCAGGTCGAGCTGGTGTAGGCTTGGTGGGTCGAAAGGCTGCGCTGCAAGCCTTACGGACCCTCGGCCGTCATCCCTGCGCAAGCAGGGATCCATGCCGATGCGCGCTCGGGAGCCCCGCGCGGCATGCAGCCCGGCGGAAATGGATCCCGGCTCGGAGGCCGGGATGACGGCGAGCGTGGGGCAGGGGTACGAAGCTCATCCTCCCGAAGCGGGCAGGGCCTCCGCGTCCCCCTTTCCCGCTTGCGGGAGAGGGGTGGGGTGAGGGGCTTCGAGGCGGTCGCCCCCAGCGGAGCGCCGCGTCGACGCCGCCCTGGCATCCACCCCGACCCGCCCTCCCCATCTTGTGTTGATGCGGTGCGGCGAAACGCTTGCCTTCCCGCCTTTCGCCGCCTATAAGGCGCGCATTCCACACGTGGGGCTCGGGCTCCGGCGGCGATTTGTGAATCGTCCGACGGAACCCACCGGTGTCGCATTCGCGGCTTTCCCCACGGAGGCTTGAACCGGTAAAAGGAGATAGGGCCATGGCTCTTCCGGATTATTCCATGCGTCAGCTGCTCGAGGCAGGCGTTCACTTCGGTCACCAGAAGCATCGCTGGAACCCGAAGATGGCGCCGTACCTCTATGGCGTCCGCAACAACATCCACATCATCGACCTGGCGCAGACCGTGCCGATGCTGCACCGCGCGCTGCAGGCTGTCAGCGACACGGTCGCCGGCGGTGGTCGCGTTCTCTTCGTCGGCACCAAGCGCCAGGCTTCCGAGCCGGTCGCCTCGGCTGCGAAGCGCTGCGCCCAGTACTACGTCAACTCCCGCTGGCTCGGCGGTATGCTGACCAACTGGAAGACGATCTCGAACTCGATCCAGCGTCTGCGCCACCTCGACGAGCTGCTCTCGTCCGACGTGCAGGGCCTGACCAAGAAGGAGCGTCTGACGCTGTCGCGCGAGCGCGACAAGCTCGAGAACGCCCTCGGCGGCATCAAGGACATGGGCGGCATTCCGGACCTCCTGTTCGTCATCGACACGAACAAGGAAGCCCTGGCCATCCAGGAAGCCCGTCGCCTGAACATCCCGGTCGCGGCGATCATCGATTCGAACTCCGATCCCGACGGCATCACCTACCCGATCCCCGGCAATGACGACGCCGGCCGCGCGCTGACGCTCTATGGCGACCTGGTCGCCCGCGCTGCCCTCGACGGCATCCTGCGCGCTTCGGGCCAGGCCGGTGTCGACCTCGGCGCCCAGGACGACGTCTATGACGACGCTATCCCGGCCGAGGAAGCCCAGGGCGAAGAAGCCCCGGCTGCCTGAACCGCCCGCGCCGTCGCCCGCGCATCGGGCGGTGGATCGATCTGAAACAATCGCAGCCGGGCGCCTTCGCCCGGCTGTTCGTTAGAGCAACATGAAACGAGGCAGACGATGACCATTTCCGCTTCGATGGTGAAGGACCTGCGCGAGAAGACCGGCGCAGGCATGATGGACTGCAAGGCCGCGCTGCAGGAGAACGGTGGCGACATCGAGGCCGCGATCGACTGGCTGCGCACCAAGGGCCTGGCCAAGGCCGCCAAGAAGGCTGGCCGCGTCGCGGCTGAGGGCCTCGTCGGCGTCGCCTCGTCGGGCAACAAGGCCGTCGCGGTCGAGGTCAACTCCGAGACCGACTTCGTCGCGCGCAACGCCGAATTCCAGAACCTGGTCCAGAAGGTCGCCGAGGCGGCGCTTTCGACCGATGGTTCGGTCGCTGCCGTCGCCGGCGCGTCCTTCGACGGCTCGGACAAGAACGTCGAGCAGGCGATCACCACCGCCGTCGCCACGATCGGCGAGCACATGAACCTGCGTCGCGCCGCTTCGGTCGAAGTCGCGAACGGCGTCGTCGCCAGCTACGTGCACTCGGCCGTCGCGCCGGGCCTCGGCAAGATCGGCGTTCTGGTCGGCCTCGAGTCGACCGGCGACGCGGACAAGCTGCAGGCTCTCGGCCGCCAGATCGCGATGCACATCGCCGCCACCAACCCGCTCGCCGTCCGCAGCGATGAGCTCGACGCCGACGTGGTGGCGCGTGAGCGCTCCGTCTACGCCGAGCAGGCGCGCGAGTCCGGCAAGCCGGAAGCGATCATCGAGAAGATGGTCGAGGGCCGCGTCCGCAAGTTCTACGAGGAAGTCGTGCTTCTCTCGCAGGCCTTCGTGATCAACCCCGACCTGACCGTCGAGAAGGCCCTCAAGGCCGCCGAGGCGGATGTCGGCGCGCCGATCGAGCTGAAGACCTTCGTCTCGTTCCGCCTCGGTGAGGGCGTCGAGAAGGAAGAGTCCGATTTCGCGGCCGAAGTCGCCGCCGCAGCCGGCACGAAATAACCGGGGAACACCGGTTCCACCGTGAAAAACAACAGGGCGCTGGATGACAATCCGGCGCCCTTCGTGTATCCGGAGGCGCATTTCATAGAGTGAAGAGGAAGCTAGTATGGCGGAACCGGTCCGTTTTCGACGTGTGCTCCTCAAGGTTTCCGGCGAAGCGCTTCTGGGTGATCAGCCTTTCGGCATCGATGAGAAAGTCATCGACCGGATCGCCGGCGAAGTCGGACAGGCCGTCGAGCTGGGCGTCGAAGTCGGCCTCGTCGTCGGCGGTGGAAATATCTTTCGCGGCATGACCATCGCGAAGGCGGGCGGCAACCGCGTCGCCGGCGATCACATGGGCATGCTGGCGACCGTGATGAACGCCATCGGCATGCATGAGGCGCTCGAGCGTCGCGGCGTCTCGTCGCGCGTGTTCTCGGCGGTGCCGATGCCGACGATCTGCGAGACGTTCAGCCAGCAGCGCGCCGAGCGCGCGCTGAAGCGCTCGAAGGTCGTCCTGTTCGCCGGCGGCACCGGCAACCCCTTCTTCACGACGGATTCGGGCGCGGCGCTGCGCGCTGCCGAGATGGGCTGCGAGGCGCTCTTCAAGGGCACCAATGTCGACGGCATCTATTCGGCCGATCCGCGCAAGGACCCGAACGCCGTCCGCTTCGAGCGCATGACCCATGCGGACGTGCTCTCGCGCGGGTTGCAGGTCATGGATACCGCCGCCGTCGCGCTCGCTCGTGACAACGGCATTCCGCTCGTCGTATTTTCGATCCAGGAACCCAACGCATTCGTCGACATCCTGCGTGGCCAGGGCCGCGCGACGATTGTCGCCGACGATTGATGTCCGCTGCCGCATTGTCGCCGGCGCGCCAAGATATGAGGATGCCATGAACTTCGACGACTTGAAGCGCCGCATGGACGGCGCCGTCTCCGTCCTGAGGACCGAGCTTGCCGGACTTCGTACCGGGCGTGCTTCCTCCAGCATGCTCGACCCGATCGTCGTCAACGCCTATGGCTCGCACATGCCGATCACGCAGCTGGCGACGATCAGCGTGCCGGAGCCGCGCCTGATCATGGTGCAGGTCTGGGACCGCGCCACGGCCGGCGCCGTCGAGAAGGCGATCCGCGAGTCGAGCCTCGGGCTCAACCCGGTGGTCGAGGGCCAGGTGTTCCGCATTCCGATCCCGGAGCTCAACGCCGAGCGCCGCCAGGAATTCGTCAAGGTCGCGCACAAGTATGCCGAGGCGGCGCGCGTCTCGGTCCGCCATGTCCGCCGCGACGGCATTGACGGCCTGAAGAAGAGCGAGAAGGACGGCATGAGCGAGGACGAGAGCCGCAAGCTCTCCGAGAAGGTCCAGAAGCTCACCGACGACACCATTGCCGAGATCGACGCGATTCTCGCGGCGAAGGAAGCGGAGATCATTCAGATCTGATCGGGCGGGGATAGCCATGAACTCGAATGCCGACGATTCGGGTGCCGAGCTCCTGGCGAAACCCTCAGGCGTCGCCGAGGCGCCGCTGAGCGTGCCGCGTCATGTTGCCATCATCATGGATGGCAACGGACGCTGGGCGGTGGGACGCGGCCTGTCGCGCACGGAAGGGCACCGGCGCGGCATGGAGGCGGTTCGCACCGCCGTCGAGACCTCGCGCGAGCTCGGCGTCGGCTACCTGACGCTGTTCAGCTTCTCCTCCGAGAACTGGTCGCGGCCGCCGCTGGAGGTGCAGTTCCTGTTCGGGCTGCTGCGCCTGTTCATCCAGCGCGACCTCGCCGAGCTGCACCGCAACGGCGTGCGCGTCACCGTCATCGGCGACCGCGTCAAGCTCGCCGCCGACATTCGCTCGCTGCTGGACAAGGCCGAGGCGCTGACGCGCGACAACACCGGCCTGCGCCTGGTTATCGCCTTCAACTACGGCTCGCGCGACGAGATCGTGCGCGCGACGCGGCGGATGGCCGAGGCGGTCGCCGCCGGACATCTGGCGCCGGACGCGATCTGCGAGACGACGATCACGTCCTATCTCGACACGGCCGGCATGCCCGATCCGGATCTCGTCATCCGCACCAGCGGCGAGATGCGCCTGTCCAATTTCCTGCTCTGGCAGGCGGCCTATGCCGAGCTCGTCTTCATGCCGGCCTTCTGGCCCGATTTCGATCGGGCCGCCTATATTCAGGCGGTCGAGGAATATACGCGCCGCGCGCGGCGTTTTGGCGGGATTGCCGCCCGGAGGAGCGGTTGAAATCCCATCATCCCGCGGGTTCGCCCGCGCAGGGCGGCCAGGCGGGGCGGAGCGAATTCCGGCTGCGGCTGCTGTCGGCCTCGGTTCTCATTCCGGTCGCGCTCGTCGCAACCTGGTGGGGCGGATGGCCCGCCTTCCTGCTCGTCGCCCTCGTCGCCGCGATCGTCTTCGCCGAATGGGCCAACATCATCGGCCGCTCGCCCAATCTCCTGCCGTCGACGGCCGATGTCTCGATCGGCACCGCCTTCGTGGCGCTCGCCTCGCTCATCGCCGGCCTGCAGGGGCTCGGCGTCGGCCTCGCGGTGCTCATCGCCGGCCTCGTCGGCGTGGCGCTGCTGTCGCGCTCGGCCTGGCTCGCCGGCGGCGTCGCCTATGCCGGCCTGCTCGGCGTTTCCCTCTGCGCCCTGCGCGCGGACCCGGCCTATGGCCTGGCCTCGGTCACCGTCCTGCTGGTTCTGGTCTGGGCCACGGACAGTTTCGCCTATTTCGCCGGCCGCACCATCGGCGGCGCCAAGCTCTGGCCGCGCGTCTCGCCGAAGAAGACCTGGTCGGGCTCGATCGGCGGCCTCGTCGGCGGCGTCGTCTGCGCGGCGATCGTCGCCTGGGCCTTCAGCCTGCGGATCGGCCCGATGCTGATCGTCTGCCTGGCGCTGCTGTCGATCGCGTCGCAGGCGGGTGACCTTTTCGAATCCGCCATCAAGCGCCATTTCGATCGCAAGGACTCCAGCCGGATCATTCCAGGACATGGCGGCATGATGGATCGCGTCGACGGGTTGATCTTCGCAGCCGCCGGCGCGGCGCTGATCGGCTGGCTCAATCTCGGCGAGCAGCAGGTCGGGCAGGGGATGCTGTCATGGTGAGAAGTCCCGCCATCGCGGCCGGCTGGGCGCGCGCGGACAAGGCACGGCGCACGATCTCCGTCTTCGGCGCGACGGGATCGGTCGGCCGCAGCACGGCCGACGTCATCCTGCAGCATGGCGATGCGTTCGCCGTCGAGGTCGTGACGGCGCAGAGCCGGGTCGACGAACTGGCCGAGATGGCGGTCCGGCTTGGCGCCAGGCTCGCCGTGATCGGCGACCCCGAGCGCTACGAGGCGCTGCGCGAACGTCTCGCCGGCACCGGAATCGACGTCGCGGCAGGGCCGGCGGCGATCATCGAGGCGGCCTCGCGGCCGGTCGATCTGGTCGTCGCAGCGATCGTCGGCGCGGCGGGACTGGAGCCGACGCTCGCGGCGATCGAGGCGGGCGCCGACATCGTGCTCGCCAACAAGGAATGCCTGGTCTGCGCCGGCGCGCTGTTCAACCGCCGTGCCGCCGCGGCCGGCGTCCGCATTCTGCCGGCCGATTCCGAGCACAACGCCATTTTCCAGTCGCTCGAGGCGGCGAATGTCGGCGCGATCGAGCGGATCACCGTCACGGCGTCGGGCGGTCCGTTCCGGACTGCGACGCTCGAGGAAATGCGGCGCGCCACCCCGGCGCAGGCGCTCAAGCATCCCCGCTGGTCGATGGGGCCGAAGATCTCGATCGATTCGGCGACGCTGATGAACAAGGGCCTCGAGCTGATCGAGGCGCATCACCTCTTCGGCATCGAATCGGCGC
Organism: Kaistia sp. SLG-1; assembly: GCF_059699055.1. Classification (NCBI taxonomy): domain Bacteria; kingdom Pseudomonadati; phylum Pseudomonadota; class Alphaproteobacteria; order Hyphomicrobiales; family Kaistiaceae; genus Kaistia; species Kaistia sp. SLG-1. Next base: position 3,065,407 of record NZ_AP048544.1, on the reverse strand, counting down.
GGCTCGACGTGCTGGTGCACCCGCAATCGGTCGTGCACGGCTTCGTCACCTATGCCGACGGCTCGATCGTCGCCCAGCTCGGCGCCGCCGACATGCGCATCCCGATTTCGCACTGCCTGAGCTGGCCGAAGCGTGTCGCGATCGCAACGCCGCGCCTCGATCTCGCAACCGTTGGTACGCTAACCTTCGAAAAGCCGGATTTGGAGCGTTTTCCAGCACTGTCGATCGCGCGCCATGCGCTCGAAAGTGGGGACTGGGCCACCAATATAGTGAATGCGGCCAACGAGATCGCCGTCGAGGCGTTTCTGGCGGGCGCGATCGAGTTTCTCGAGATCGCGGCGACCGTCGAGGCTGTGCTCGAGCGGGCGGTGGCAACCGTCGGCGGAACCGAATTCGCGACGGTCGACACCGTCCTGGCGCTGGACGCCGAAGGCCGGCGGCTCGCCGGCGAACTGATTGAATTCCGGGGCAGACGCGCCAGTTGATGGCGACGCCGCGGAATCGGAGAGGGTTTGAGGAATGGACTTTCTGGCTCCCCTGGGACATTTCGGATCGAGCACGCTCGGCTACCTGATCCCGTTCCTGTTCGTCCTGACGATCGTCGTGTTCTTCCACGAGCTCGGCCACTTCCTCGTCGCCCGCTGGTGCGGTGTGCGCGTCAAGGCGTTTTCCATCGGCTTCGGCCCGGAGCTGATCGGCTTCAACGATCGCCGCGGCACGCGCTGGAAGATCTCCGCCATTCCGCTCGGCGGCTATGTGAAGTTCCTCGGTGACGAGGATGCGGCGAGCACGCCGAGCCGCGAGGCCATCGCCGGCATGTCGGACGAGGACCGCAAGGACACCTTCTTCGCCAAGAATGTCTGGCAGCGCGCGGCGATCGTCGCGGCCGGCCCGATCGCCAATTTCATCCTCGCGATCGTCATCTTCGCCGGCATCTTCACCATCTACGGGCGCGAGACCACCTCGGCGCGCGTCGACCAGGTCGTCACCGGCGGCGCGGCCGAGACGGCCGGCTTCAAGGTCGGCGATCTCGTGCTGTCGATCGACGGCTCGCCGATCTCCTCCTTCAACGACCTGCAGCGCATCGTCAGCGCCAGCGCTGACGAAAAGCTCACTATCGTCGTCGAGCGCGACGGCGGCGAGGTGACGCTCGAGGCGACGCCGCAGCGTCGCGAGATCACCGACCGCTTCGGCAACGTCCACAAGATCGGCCAGCTCGGCCTGTCGCGCAGCGCCGCCGCCGCGGATGTGAAGCTCGAGCGCTACTCGCTGCCGCAGGCCGTCTGGCTCGGCGCGCAGGAGACGTGGTTCATCGTCGACCGCACCTTCGACTATATCGGCGGCATCTTCACCGGCCGCGAATCGACGGAAGAGCTGGGCGGGCCGATTCGGGTCGCTCAGGTTTCGGGGCAGGTCGCGACGCTCGGCGTCGTGGCGCTGATCAACCTTGCGGCGATTCTTTCCGTCTCGATCGGCCTTCTGAACCTGTTCCCGGTGCCGATGCTCGATGGCGGGCACCTGCTTTTCTATCTGTTCGAGATCGTCCGCGGTAAACCGCTTAGCCCCAAGGCCCAGGACATCGGATTCCGCATCGGCCTGGCGGCCGTGCTGATGCTGATGCTCTTCACAACCTGGAACGATATCATCCACTTGAGCTCTTTGTGACCGAGCGTGGCCGCTTGGCAACGGACGGTTAAATTCCTCTGTGTCAGACTGGTGCTCGGCTTGCGAATGGGTCAGGCGCATGCCACAAAGCTGCAGTCGATCGGTCCGGTTAGCGAATCCTGTACGGGGGGTTCGGACTGGGAAGTCAGAATAGAACAGGGCGTTTGAACCCAATGAATTCCATCAAGACTTTCACGCGGGGAGCCGCTCGTGCCGCGGTAATGACTGTGGCCGTGCCGGTAATCGCCGCGCAGATGTCCGTCATTGGGGCAAGCTCGGCCCATGCCGACGTCGTGCGTAACATCGTCGTCCAGGGTAACACCCGCGTCGATCCCGAGACCGTCCGCAACTATCTGTCGATCCAGCCGGGCCGGAACTTCGGCCCCGCCGAGATCAACGAATCCGTCAAGGCGCTCTACGCGACCGGGCTGTTCTCGGACGTGAAGATCACGCGGCAGGGCAATTCGCTCGTCGTCAGCGTCAAGGAAAACAACATCGTCGGCACCGTCCGCTTCGAGGGCAACAAGAAGCTCAAGAAGGACATGCTGCAGCCGATCATCGAGACGAAGTCTCGCGGCGTGCTGACGCAGGAAAAGCTTGATGGCGACGTCGAGCGCATCAAGGAAGCCTATCGCCGCAACGGCCGTTCCGAGGCTGGCGTCTCGGTCACGACGACGCCGCGCGACAACGGCCGCATCGACGTTACCTTCAAGATCGACGAAGGCTCGCGCACCGGCATTTCGAGCATCAATTTCGTCGGCAACAAGCACTTCTCCAGCGGTCGCCTGCGCGACGTGATGACGACCAAGCGGACGAACATCACCAGCTGGCTGTCCAAGCGCGATCTGTTCGACGAGTCGCGCTTCGAGGCCGACCAGGAGCTGATCCGCCGTCTCTACATGCGCAACGGCTTCGCCGATTTCCGCATCGTCTCGGCCGAGGCCAATTTCAATGAGGCCACCAACCGCTACGATCTGGTCATCACGGTCGACGAGGGTCCGCGCTACCGCTTCGGCACCGTCAACGTCGATTCGTCGATCCCCGAGGTCGATGCCGCCAATCTGAAGGGCCTGGTCCGCACCCGCGAGGGGCGCGTGTTCAACTCGACCCTGATCGAGCGCACGACCGAGGATCTCAGCACGGCAATCGCGCGCAAGGGCTATTCCTTCGCGCAGGTTCGTCCGCGCGGCGATCGCAACTACGAGAACCGCACGATCGACGTCACCTATCTGGTCGACGAAGGTCCGCGCCTCTATGTCGAGCGCATCAACGTTCGCGGCAACACCCGCACGCGTGACTACGTCATCCGTCGCGAGTTCGACCTGTCCGAAGGCGATGCGTTCAACCGCGTCATCGTCGACAAGGCCGAGCGTCGCCTGAAGAATCTCGGCTACTTCAAGACGGTCTCGGTGACGACCCAGCCGGGCAGCGCGCCCGACAAGGTCGTGATCGACGTCAACGTCGAAGACCAGTCGACCGGTTCGTTCCAGATCGGCGGCGGCTACACCACCGATCAGGGCGGTGGCTTCATCGCCCAGGTGTCGATGACCGAGAAGAACTTCCTCGGCCGCGGCCAGTATCTGAAGGTTTCGGTTGGCGGTGGCGTCGACGATCGTACGGCGAACGTCTCTTTCACCGAGCCGTACTTCCTCGGCCGCCGCATGTCGCTCGGCTTCGACGTGTTCTACAACCAGTCGAAGGAAACCGACTTCCGCGCCTACAACATGGACACCTATGGCGGCACCATCCGCCTGGGCCTGCCCATCACCGACGACTTCAACGTCCAGTTCAACTACAAGCTGGTTCAGCGCGACGTGAAGTCGTACGGCAGCCAGTACGCAGCGGACTTCGAGCCGAACAGCAACCTGCTCGAGACGCTCTATCCGCTCGGAACGTGGGTCAACTCGTCGGTCGGTTACCAGCTGACCTATTCGACGATCGACAACATCAACGATCCGCGCGACGGCACCTTCGTCCGCTTCTCGCAGGACTTCGCGGGTGTCGGCGGCGACGGCCAGTTCGTCCGCAGCTCGATCGATGCGCGCTACTACAAGGAACTGTGGCCGGATTCGAACATCGTCGGCTTCCTGAAGGGCGGCGCCGGCAACGTCACCGGCTTCGGCGGCAAGGACGTCGCGGTTCTCGACAACTTCTACCGTGGCGGCGAGACGATCCGCGGCTTCCAGTCGCTCGGCTATGGTGGTCGCGTGCAGGGTAACGCCAGCGATTACGCGGTCGGCGGCAAGAACTACTGGAACGTCACGGCGGAAGCGCAGTTCCCGCTGCCGGCCTTCCCGGAAGAGTTCGGCCTGCGCGGCGCGGTCTTCGCCGATGCCGGCTCGCTCTGGGGTCAGGACGATCTCAACGGCCTCAACGTGCAGGACAGCTCGCTCGTCCGTTCGTCGGTCGGTGCGTCGATCATCTGGAACTCGCCGTTCGGTCTGCTCCGCGCGGACTTCGCCGAGGCGCTTACCAAGGCGGACTGGGACAAGACCCAGGTGTTCCGCTTCAGCGCTGGCACGCAGTTCTGATAGCCTCTATAGAGAGTTGCAAGGCCGCCGGGTGAGCCGGCGGCCTTTTCTGTTTGTGGACCTTCACGGCATGGCTGATCCCGTCTTTTTCGCGCCGTCAGGGCCGATGACCCTCGACGATATCGTTGCCCTGACCGGGGCGCGGATCGCCAACGGCATCGATGGATCCCGCATCATCCGCGGCGTGGCGCCGCTGGATCAGGCGCGCGCCGCCGATCTGACCTTCATCGACAATCCGCGCTATCTGCCCTTGCTCGCCGACACCCACGCGGCGGCGTGCTTCTGTTCGCCGAAGCAGGTGGCCTCCGTCCCGGCCGGCGTCGCCGCGCTCGAGGCGGCCAAGCCTTACGAGGCCTATGTCGCGGTGCAGACGAAGCTCTATCCGACCGCGCTGCGGCCGGCGCTCGTCTATGGCGCGGGCATCGCGTCGGGTGCGCATGTGCATGAGACGGCTCGGCTCGAGGCCGGCGTCACGGTCGAGCCCGGCGCCGTCGTCGGCGCGGGCGCGGAGATTGGCTCCGGCACCATCATCGGACCGGGCGCCGTCATCGGCGCCGGCGTCCGAATCGGTCGGGACAGTTCGATCGCCGCCGGAGCGACCGTCACCAACGCCTTGATCGGAAACAGGGTTATCCTGCATCCGGGCGTGCGCGTCGGCCAGGACGGCTTCGGCTATCTGATGGGACCGAAGGGCCATGCCAAGGTGCCGCAGATCGGCCGAGTCGTCATCCAGGACGATGTCGAGATCGGCGCCAACACGACGGTCGACCGCGGCGCCAACCGCGACACGGTGATCGGCGAGGGCACCAAGATCGACAATCAGGTTCAGGTCGGACACAACGTCGTCATCGGCCGGCACTGCGTCATCGTCTCGATGGTCGCGCTCGCCGGCAGCGTCACGCTCGGCGATTTCGTCGTGCTCGGCGGCCAGGTCGGCGTCAACGGCCATGTGACGATCGGTTCCGGCGCCCAGGTCGCCGCGACCTCGAGCGTCAAGGACGACCTCGCTCCCGGCGGCCGCTATGGCGGCACCCCGGCGCGAGGCATCAAGGAATGGTTCCGCGAGGAGGTGGCCTTGCGCCGCCTCGCCCAGCGCGAAGCCAGGACAGGACACAAGGATACCCAGGGGGACTGAGCCCATGACCGTGACCGAAGAGACGAAAGAGCTCGGATCGGCTGATATCCAGAAGATCCTGGAGCTGTTGCCGCATCGCTATCCGTTCCTGATGGTCGATCGCATCGTCGACATCGACCGCGACGAGAGCGCCAGGGGACTGAAGAACGTCTCCTTCAATGAGCCGCATTTTCAGGGTCACTTCCCCGGCCATCCGGTGATGCCGGGCGTGCTGATCCTCGAGGGCATGGCGCAGACGGCCGGTGCGATCTGCATCGCCAACGCCGCCAAGGACGGCCCGCCGCGCGTCGTCTACCTGATGACGATTGACGGCGCGAAGTTCCGCAGGCCGGTGGTGCCGGGCGACGTGCTCGAATATCACGTCCGCAAGACGCGTTCGCGCGGTGCCGTCTGGAAATTCCAGTGCGAAGGCATCGTCGCCGGGGCCAAGGTCGCAGAGGCTGAGATCAGCGCCATGCTGATCGATCAGTGAACGGAGCTTCATGAGCAACATTCATCCCACTGCCGTCATCGAGGACGGCGCCCGTCTCGGCGCCGATGTCCGTGTCGGTGCATTTTCGCTGATCGGCCGGGACGTGGTTCTCGGCGACGGCGTCGTGGTCCAGAACCACGTGTCGATCACCGCCCGCACGACGGTGGGCGAGGGGACGACCATTCACCCCTTCGCCTCGATCGGCGGAAACCCGCAATCCGTCCACTACAAGGGCGAGCCGGGGCTGGTGACGATCGGCAAGAACTGCGTCATCCGCGAGAACGTCACGATCAGCATCGGCTCGGTCGGCGAGCGGCGCGAGACCAGGATCGGCGATCGCTGCTTCCTGATGACGGGCGTGCACATCGCGCATGACTGCTCGCTCGGCAACGACGTCATCATGGCGAACTGCGCCACGCTCGGCGGCCATGTCGAGATCGGCAACAACGTGTTCCTCGGCGGCCTCTGCGCGCTGCATCAGTTCGTGCGCGTCGGCGACCAGGCGATCATCGGCGGTCTCTGCCCGATCTGGCACGACGTGATCCCGTTCGGCGCCGTGCGCGAGGGCGCCGAAGGCCTCGGCGGCCTGAACATCATCGGCCTGAAGCGTCGCGGTTTCGACCGGCCGCAGATCCAGCGCCTGCGCGCCGCCTATCGCGACCTGTTCTTTGGACCCGGCCAGCTCGCCGAGCGCATCGAGACGGTCGCCGATCGCTACCAGGACGACGCCAACGTCATGCATGTCGTGAGCTTCATCCGCCAGCGCGGCAAGCGCCGCCTGACGGTGCCGCGCATCGTGGCGGCCGAACATCACGACGCGGACGCGTGAGAGGCCGGCCGTGACGGAAGCGGCCGTCCCATCCCCGAGCGAGCCCGATTTGGGCACGCTCGGCATCATCTGTGGCGGCGGCGCCTTTCCGATCGTCGTCGCCGAGGCCGCGCTCAAGGCCGGCCGCAAGGTCTTCCTGCTGCCGATCTACGGCTTCGCGGAAGCCGAGGCCGTCGAGCGCTATCCGCATGAGTGGATCCATATCGGCGCCTTCGGCAAGCTGTCCGGCGTGTTGCGCCGCAACGGCTGCCGCCAGGTCGTCTTCGTCGGCACCGTTCTCAGGCCGCGCATTTCCAGGCTTCGCGTCGACTGGGGTTCGCTGAAGCTGCTGCCGCGCGTGCTCGGCATGTTCCGGGGCGGCGACGATCATCTCCTCACTTCCGTCGGCCGGATTTTCGAGGAGCACGGCTTCGAGCTGGTCGGCGCGCATCAGATCGCGCCTGACATTCTCGTGCCGCCCGGCGTGCTCGGCGCGCACCAGCCGCGGGAAGAGGACATCGACGCGGCGCATTTCGGCCAGGAGGTCGTGCGCGCGCTCGGGCCCTTCGATATCGGCCAGGGCGTCGTCGTCGGCGGAAGGCGGATTCTCGCGGTCGAGGCGGCCGAGGGCACGGATCTGATGCTGGAGCGCTGCCGCGATCTGCGCGCCAATGGCCGCATCAAGCTCGGCCACAAGTCCGGCGTCCTGGTGAAGGCGCCGAAACCCGGACAGGATCGCAGGCTCGACCTGCCGTCGATCGGTCCCCGGACGATCGAGCTCGCCGCCGAGGCGGGGCTTGCCGGCGTCGCCGTCGAGGCCGGTGGGGTCATCGCCGCCAATATCGAGGATATCGTGCGCATCGCCGACGAGACGGGTCTCTTCATCGTCGGGCTCGATCGATGAGCCTGCCCGCCGTTCGACCGCTCGACGTCTTCCTCATCGCGGGCGAGGAGTCAGGCGACATCCTCGGCGCCGGGCTGATGCGCTCGCTGGATGGCCAATGGAGCGGCGCGCTGTCGTTCCGCGGCGTCGGCGGCCATCGTATGATCGACGAGGGCCTCCGCAGCCTCTATCCGATGGACGACCTGACGGCGATGGGTTTTGGCGCGGTGATCGCCAAGCTGCCGACGATCCTGAAGCGCATGCGGCAGACGGTGGAGGCGATCGTCGCCAATCCGCCTGACATTCTCGTGCTGGTCGACGCGCAGGATTTCAACCGCCGCGTGGCGGGCCGCGTGCGCAAGCGGCTGCCGAACCTGCCGATCGTGAAATATGTCGCGCCGACGGTCTGGGCCTGGCGGCCGGGCAGGGCGCGCAAGATGTACGGCACGATCGATCATGTGCTGGCGCTGCTGCCCTTCGAGCCGGAGGTGATGCGCCGCCTCGGCGGGCCGGCGACGACCTATGTCGGGCATCCGCTCCTGAGCGAAATCCCGGAACTGCAGCCGAGCGCTGCCGATCTCGCGGTTAGAGACGGCGCGCGGCCGACCGTTCTGGTGCTTCCCGGCAGCCGGCGCATGGAGCTCTCGCGCCTCTCCGGCCCGTTCGGCGCCGCGCTCGGCCTGCTGCGGCAGCGCGGGCAGGCATTCGACCTGGTGCTGCCGACCTTGCCGCGCCTCGAGGCCATGGTGCGCGAGGCGACGCGCGACTGGCCGGTTCAGCCGGTGATCGTCACCGGCGAGGACGCGAAGCTCGCCGCCTTCCGCCAAGCGCGGGTGGCGCTCGCGGCGTCCGGCACGGTGACGCTGGAGCTGGCGCTCGCCGGCGTGCCGCTCGTCGCCGGCTACCGGGTCTCGGATTGGGAGGCACAACTTGCCAAGCGCTTCATCGTCGGGCGCTTCGCCACGCTGCCGAACATCATCCTCGATGGCCTCTATGTGCCGGAGCTGATCCAGCATGACTGCACGCCGGAGATGCTCGCCGAGGCGCTGGCGCCGCTGATCGCCAACGGTCCGGCGCGCCAGGCCCAGCTCGACGGCTTCGCCCGCCTCGACGCGCTGATGAGCACGGGCGGCGTCCGCCCCTCCGAACGCGCCGCCGCGACGGTGCTGGCGGTCCTGGCGCAGGCTCGCGCCGCCGGCTGAGGGTCGGGGGGCGCCCCGTGTGGTGCGCCCCGACGTTTCATTCTCGCACTCCGTCTCCCATGCCATCCTCGCCGTCATCCCGGGCTTGACCCGGGATCCATTCAGCCGAGTTGGCTCTCGTACGAAACTCCCGATTCCGCGGCTGTATGGATCCCCGCCTTCGCGGGGATGACGGTGGAGCGTGCGACCGATCGCGCAGCTAAACGAGCGCGGTCGAAAAACAAAAAGGGCGCCCGAGGGCGCCCTTTTGCATTTTCTGGCCGAAGCGCTCAGTGGCGCTTCGAGACCGGGACGTAGTCGCGGGCCGGGGCGCCGGTGTAGAGCTGGCGCGGACGGCCGATGCGCTGGCTCGGATCCTCGACCATTTCCTTCCACTGCGCGATCCAGCCGACGGTGCGGGCGAGCGCGAACAGCACGGTGAACATGGTCGTCGGGAAGCCGAGCGCCTTCAGCGTGATGCCGGAGTAGAAGTCGATGTTCGGGTAGAGCTTCTTCTCGACGAAATACTCGTCGTGCAGTGCGATGCGCTCCAGCTCCAGCGCCACTTCGAGGATCGGATCATCGGTGATGCCGAGCTCGCCGAGCACCTCATGGCAGGTCTTCTGCATGATCTTGGCGCGCGGGTCGTAGTTCTTGTAGACGCGGTGGCCGAAGCCCATCAGGCGGAACGGATCGTTCTTGTCCTTGGCGCGGGCAATGTATTCCGGGATGCGATCGACGGAGCCGATCTCCTGCAGCATGTTGAGCGCCGCTTCGTTGGCGCCGCCATGCGCCGGGCCCCAGAGGCAGGCGATGCCGGCCGCGATGCAGGCGAACGGGTTGGCGCCCGACGAGCCGGCGAGGCGGACCGTCGAGGTCGAGGCGTTCTGCTCGTGGTCGGCGTGCAGGATGAAGATGCGGTCCATCGCGCGGGCGAGGATCGGGTTCACCTTGTACTCTTCCGCCGGCACGGCGAAGCACATGCGCAGGAAGTTCGACGCGTAGTCGAGCGAGTTCAGCGGGTAAACGAAGGGCTGGCCGACATGGTATTTGTAGGCCATGGCCGCGATCGTCGGCATCTTGGCGATCAGGCGGAGCGACGCCACCATGCGCTGATGCGGATCCGAGATGTCGGTCGAGTCGTGGTAGAAGGCGGAAAGCGCGCCGACGACGCCGACCATGACGGACATCGGATGCGCGTCGCGGCGGAAGCCGGTGAAGAAGCGCGACATCTGCTCGTGGACCATCGTGTGATAGGTCACGCGCTGATCGAAATCGGCCTTCTGGGCGGCGGTCGGAAGCTCGCCGTAGAGCAGGAGATAGCAGGTCTCGAGGAAGTCGCCGTTCTCGGCGAGCTGCTCGATCGGATAGCCGCGATAGAGCAGGACGCCCTTGTCGCCGTCGATGAAGGTGATCTTGCTGTCGCAGGCGCCGGTGGACGTGAAGCCGGGGTCATAGGTGAAGCGACCGGTCTTGGCGTAGAGCGCACCGATGTCGATGACGTCGGGCCCCAGCGTGCCTTGCTTAACGCCGAAATCCCAGGTGTCGTCGCCGATCGTAAGTGTCGCCTTGGTTTCGCTCATGAAACCTACCCCCTTGCGGAAATGTGTGTTCGGGCGGGTGCTGGCGCGTCGGTCGCCGGAATGGCGAGGGGCGCGTTACCAGAGGAATTTACGGTCCTCTGGGTATCCGATTTATTGCATCGCGGCAAGCGGCCGGAGCGGGAGCTATTATAAGGTTCTGGTATCAATAAAAGCGCCGCGGCGGAGTGGTGCAAAACCGCCGCGGCGCTTGATTTTATCGGGCCTGGTCGGCGATGCGGCCGAGGCTCTCCTCGCGGCCGAGAACGATCAGCACGTCGAAGATACCCGGCGAAGTGGCGCGGCCGGTCAGGGCTGCACGCAGGGGTTGGGCGATCTTGCCGAGCTTCAGCTCGCGCGACTCGGCAAAGGCCTTGACCGCCTCTTCCGTCGCCTCGACGGTCCATTCCGCAACGGTCTCCAGCACCGCGTGCACGTCCTTCAGGAGCGCGCGCGCCGCGTCGTCGAGAATGGTCGAGGCCTTCTCGTCGAGGAGCAGTGGGCGCTGCACCATGAAGAAATTGGCGCCGTCCTTCAGCTCGACCAGCGTCTTGGCGCGGTCCTTGAGGCCCGGAAGCGCCATGCGGAGCTGCTCGGTCTTCTCCGGTGTCAACTGCACGGCCATGCCCTCGCCACCCGGCAGATAGGGCAGGGTGTCGATGAAGATCTTCAGCAGCGTCTCGTCGTCCGTCGCGCGCATGTAGTGGCCGTTCAGATTCTCCAGCTTGGCGAAATCGAAGCGGGAGGCGGAGCGGCCGACATCGACGATGTCGAACCACTCGATCATCTGCTCGAGCGACATGATCTCGTCGTCGCCATGCGCCCAGCCCAAACGGACCAGATAGTTGCGCATCGCCTCGGGCAGGTAGCCCATGGCGCGATAGGCATCGACGCCGAGCGCGCCGTGGCGCTTCGAAAGCTTGGCGCCGTCCGAGCCGTGGATGAGCGGGATATGCGCCATGACAGGCACTTCCCAGCCCATCGCCTGGTAGATCACCATCTGCCGCGCGGCATTGGTCAGGTGGTCGTCGCCGCGGATGACGTTGGTGACGCCCATGTCGTGGTCGTCGACGACGACGGAAAGCATGTAGGTCGGGTTGCCGTCGGAGCGCAGCAGCACGAGGTCGTCGAGATCCTTGTTCGGGATCACGACGCGGCCCTGGACCTGATCCTCGATCACGGTCTCGCCGTCGAGCGGCGTCTTGATGCGGATGGCGGGCTTGACGCCGGCCGGCGCCTCGGACGGGTCGCGGTCGCGCCAGGTGCCGTCATAGCGCGGGGCGCGGCCCTCGGCGCGCGCCTTCTCGCGCATCGCGTCGAGCTCGGCGGGCGTGCAGTAGCAGCGATAGGCCTTGCCGGCGGCGAGCAGTTCCTCGACCACTTCGCGATGGCGCGGCGCGCGGGCGAACTGGAACACCGTCTCGCCCTCCCAGTCGAGGCCGAGCCACTTCAGGCCGTCGAGGATCGCGTCGATCGCCGCGTCGGTCGAGCGCTCGCGATCGGTGTCCTCGATGCGGAGCAGCATCTTGCCGCCCGTGTGTTTCGCATAGAGCCAGTTGAACAGGGCCGTGCGCCCGCCGCCGATGTGGAGGAAGCCGGTTGGAGAGGGGGCGAAACGGGTGACAACTGGTTTGGACATGAGGGGTTCCAGATGTGCGGGAAGCCGCAAGGGGCATGGATTCTCGCCACTCGGCGAACTGCGGTGGGTCATGTAGCATAGCGGGGCGCTCGGGCGAAAGGCGGGGGCCATGGCCGAAAGCGATCCGCACCCAATTGAAGGCGTCCGCGACCCGCCGGCGCCGGATCTCGCGCGCCGGTGGCAGGCGCCGGCGGACGCTCGCTTGGCCGCACGCCTTGCCGACCGCCTCGACCTTCTCCGCCTCGGCACCGGCGCGTGGCTGGAGCGCGAGATCGAGGCGGGGCGCGGCTTTCTCTGGCTTCCGGTCGCCTTCGGCGTCGGCTCGCTTCTCTATTTCGCGCTTCCCTCCGAGCCCTCGGCGGTGGCGCTCTCGCTGCTGGCGCTCGTCCTCTGGGGCATGGCATGGGCCGGGCGCCGCCGGGCCGGCCTGGTACGGCTCACGCTGCTCCTCGCCATGGTGGCGACCGGGGCGACCGCGAGCAAGCTGCGCACCGACGCGCTCGCGACGCGGGTGCTGGAGCGGCAGGTGACCGGCACGGTCACCGGCTGGGTCGAGGCGCGCAAGGCCCGGCGCGGCGGCTATCGGCTGACGATCCTCGTCGCCGGCCTGGACGCGCGACGGATCACGACCATCCCGCAACGCGTCACCGTGACGGTGCGCGGCCGCGACGTGCCGAAGGTGGGCGAGGGGATCTCGGCGCTCGCCCGGCTCCGCCCCGCCTCCGGTCCGGTCCTGCCGGGCGGCTATGATTTCGCCCGCGATTCCTTCTATCGCGGCGTCGGCGCGACGGGGTTTGCCTATGGCAAGGTGAAGCGGGTCGATCTCGGCCCGGCGCCGCTGTCGATCCGGCTGCGCGCGCCGCTGGAGGACATCCGCGAGGCGATCCGCGCCCGCATCGACGCGTCGCTGATCGGCGAGAGCCGCTACGTCGCCACGGCGCTGATCATCGGCGATGCCGGCGGGCTTTCGGAAAAGACGGAGGACGAGCTGCGCCTGTCGGGGCTCGCTCACATCCTTTCCGTCTCCGGCCTGCACATGGCGCTCGTCTCCGGCGCGATCTATTGGGCCGTCCGGGCAGGGCTCGCTTTGGTGCCGGCGCTGGCGCTCCGGCGGCCGATCAAGAAATGGGCTGCCATCGCCGCGCTCCTTCTCAGCGGCTTCTACCTGCTGATCTCCGGTCTCGATGTCGCGGCGCAGCGCTCCTTCGTCATGACCTCGATCGCCTTCCTCGCCATCCTGGCCGACCGGCGGGCGATCTCGATGCGCAACGTCGCGCTCGCCGGGCTGGTCGTGCTCGCCGTGACGCCGGAGAGCATCCTTTCGGCCAGCTTCCAGATGTCGTTCGCCGCCACCGTGGCGCTCGTCGCCGGCTTCGAGCTCATGGCCGAGCGGCATCGGCGGCGCCTGGCGACGAACGCAACGCTGCCGCGAGGCCGCGCCGCGCTCCTCTCGCGGCGACTGCTGCTATTCGGCGGCGGCATGGTGGTGACCTCGCTCCTCGGCGGGCTCGGGACGACGCCCTTCGCGCTCTATCACTTCCAGCGCATGGCGCCGCTCTCGATCCTCGCCAATGTCGCGGCGATGCCGCTGACCGATTTCCTCGTCATGCCGGCGGCGCTGATCGCCGTGCTCCTCATGCCGTTCGGGCTGGAAGCGCCGCCGCTCGCCATCGTCGGCTGGGGCATCGACGGCATGCTCGTCGTCGCCGCCAAGGTCAGCGAATGGTCCGGGCAATCGGGCGGCGCCGCCATGCCGAGCGCCACGGCCCTTCTCATCTTCATCGCCGGCTTCGCCTGGCTGGCGCTCTGGCGCGAGCGCTGGCGGCTCGCCGGGCTGGCGCCGATGGTCCTCGGCGCCGCCCTGGCGCTCTATCCGGCGCGGCCAGGCCTGCTCGTCAGCGCCGACGGCCGCCAGATCGCGCTGCGCGGCGAGGACGGCCGCCATTCGATCGTCGCCCGCAAGCAGGACCGCTTCGTCACCGATATCTGGCTGCGCTCGGACGGCGATCCGCGCGACGCGGCGCTTCCCGGCGTCGTGCAGGCCGGCGGATGCGACGCCTCCGGCTGCGTCGGCCGGCTGCCGGATGGCGGCCTGGTGGCGCTGGCGCTCGACCGCTCCGCGTTTGAAGAGGATTGCCGCCGCGCGGTGCTGATCGTCAGCCCGCTCGCAGTGCCGGCAAGCTGCGGCCTGCACACGGCCGTCCTCGACCGGCATGCGCTCCGCCGCGCCGGCTCGATCGCCCTGATCCAGCGCGAGGGGATTTTAGCCGATTCGATGGAGGGGCTGGCCGATCCGGCCGCCCCGGCGGAGCCGGCCAAGGCTACCGCCCCGAACGGCCCGACCGCCCCGGACGAGCCAATCGCGTCGAATGCTCCGATCGCCCCAGCTGACGGATACCTTCCCGCCGATCCGCGCACGTCCAATACGGCGGCGGCCTCCGTGACCGCCGAGGCGGTCATCCCCGGCGGCGGGACGGCTCTGCCGCCAGCTCGGGACGATGAAACGGAGAGCCGCGCCGCCGACGCGACGGATGTCGGGGATCTTGCCGCTGCCGAGGCGTCTGGAACCGAAGCCGGAGCCGCGCCGGGCACGCTGCCTCCCGACCGGCAAAGGTCAGTCATTGCGTTGGGGCGCGTTGATCACGAGGCTTTGGCGAGTGCAGGCGAGGGGGCTTCCCGGCTTGGAGCGGCGGAACCCGTCCCTGTCCTGTCCGCGCCGGCCCAAACCGAATTGTCCAATGTCCCCCAGGCCGCTCCGCCGGAGCGCTATGCACGAGAGCGCCTGGCTCGAGAGCGCACTGCCGAAGCGCGCGATCCCGAGCGGCGCTCTGCCGACCAGGGCGATGCCAAAGAGAACGCTTTCCAGGAGCGCGATGCCGAAATCGAGCGCAGTGCCGAGGATGAAGACATCCTCCCGCCGACAAACGTCGAGACGCAATCCGAAGCCGGACTGCGTCCGATCCAGCTTGCCGACCGCTTCGAGGTCCTGACCGCCTATGCCCCGGTGCGCCGGCCGTGGATGCCGCGCTACGAGCCGGGGCCGGACGATCAGTAGGTGCGGAGCAAGCCGACCAGCTTGCCCTGAATGCGGACCCGGTCGGGTCCGAAGATGCGCGTCTCATAGGCCGGGTTGGCGGCTTCGAGCGCGATCGACGCGCCCTTGCGGCGGAGCCGCTTCAGCGTCGCCTCTTCCTCGTCGACCAGCGCGACGACGATGTCGCCGGAATCGGCATTGTCGCTCTTGCGGATGAGCACGGTGTCGCCGTCGAGGATGCCGGCCTCGATCATCGAATCGCCGCGCACTTCGAGCGCGAAATGCTCGCCGGCGCGCAGCATTTCCGGCGGAACGGAGATCGAATGGCTCTGCGTCTGGATGGCCGAGATCGGCACGCCGGCGGCGATGCGGCCCATCACCGGGATAATGACGGGCTGTGCGAGATCCGGCATTTCTTCGACCGGGCGGACCCGGCCGAGGCTGCCCTCGATCACGCTCGGCGAGAAGGCCTGCTTCTTCGGCCGCGCCAGGGTCGGCGTCATCGTCTCGGGGAGGCGGACGACCTCCAGCGCGCGGGCCCGGTTGGGCAGGCGGCGGATGAAGCCACGTTCCTCCAGCGCCTTGATCAGGCGATGGATGCCGGACTTGGAGCGCAGGTCGAGCGCGTCCTTCATTTCATCGAAAGAGGGAGGGACGCCTGCTTCCTTCAGTCGCTCGTTGATGAACAGGAGAAGTTCATACTGCTTCCGAGTGAGCATGGTGATCTCGCGCTGCGGGCCTTGCCAAGGGGGACGACAGAATCGTCAAGGTACAAAACGCGAACAGAATAACTGTTCCCCATGCGTTCCGCAAGGCAGCGCGGCAGGAGCGCGATCGCTGGGCGGCGCTGGACGCGCGATCGCGGGACGAAGGCGGGCGATCGTCGTCCGCCTCCGGCATCGAGAACCGGGGCTCCGGTTTGAGCGTGGGCGGCCGGGATCCCGACTACATCGTCGTCCAGCCGCCGTCGCAGGGCAGGATGACGCCGTTGATGTTCGGCGAGTCGTCCGAGAGAAGCCAGAGGATGGAGTGGACGATGATGTCGGGCTCCACCGACGGCGGCGCGGTCTCAAGGATCGGGGCCGTGATCTCCTTGGCATAGTCCGAACGGAACCGCGTATCCATGCCCGTCTTGACGCCGCCCGGCGCGACGACGTTGGAGCGGATGCCCTTGGTGCCGTAGTAGAAGGCGATCGATTTCGCCAGGCCGTTCAGGCCGTGCTTCGAGCTGGTATAGGCGACGCCCGACAGCGACGAGCGGAAACTGGCCTCGGACGAGACGAAGGCGAAATTGCCTTTGCCGCGGGCGAGCATCTGCGGCAGCACCGCGCGGGCGAGCCGCATCGGCGCCGTCAGGTTCAATTCGAACACCTTGTGCCAGGTGGCGTCGTCCATCTCGGCCGGCGGCAGCCAGCCGTCAGTGATGCCGGCAATGTTCGCCACGCCGTCGATCCTGCCGTCGCTGGCGGCGGCGAGGGTGTCGATGAAGGACTGCTCGGTCAGGTCACCGACCACGGCGACGACGCTTCCGGCCGGCGCCTGTTGCGCCAGGCTTTCGAGGTTGTCGGCCGAGATGTCGGCGGCGAGGACCCGCGCGCCTTCGGCGGCGAGGCGAAGCGCCGTGGCGCGGCCGATGCCGGCGCCGGCTCCGGTCACGATGATCGTCTGGCCCGTGAACCGGCCTGCGGACTGCGTCATGGTCTGGCACTCATGCATGGTTGGAGAGGATCGGCGGCTCGCGGCCCGGACGGGAGGAGTCCGGGCCGCGACGAAGCGGATCAGAGGCGGAGCGCCGCCTTGGAGACGTCTTCCCAGGACTCCCAGGTGCGGATGCGGTCGGCGTAGATGTCTTTGACCAGCGGCAGCAGGTCGCCGAGGATCAGCCGGAGCGGCGGCTTGTCGGAATCGACGAGCTTCAGGATCGCCGGCACCGTGGCGCGGGGATCGCCGAGCTGGTCGGCGGTGAGGCGCTCGGCGAGCTCCTCGCGGACGACATTGTAGGCGGGGATCTCCGTCGCCTGCTTCATCGTCGGGCCCTCGAGGAAGCTGGTGGCGTAGCCGGCCGGCTCGATCAGGGTCACCTTGATGCCGAACCGTTCGACTTCGCCGGCGAGCGCCTCGACGATGCCCTCGACCGCGAACTTGGCGCCTTCATAGATGCCGGCCGTCGGCAGGGCGACGACGCCCGCCACGCTCGACATCTGCAGGATGTGGCCGAAGCCCTGCGCGCGCAGCAGCGGCAGCGCCGCCTGGATCACCCAGAGCGAGCCGAAGACGTTGGTCTCGAAGGTGGCGCGGACGTCTTCCGCGGCGACTTCCTCGACCGCGCCCATGCAGCCATGGCCGGCATTGTTGAGCACGACGTCGAGGCGGCCGAAGCGCGCCGCCGCCTCGGCGACGGCCCGGGCGACGCCGTCACGGTCGGTGACGTCGAGCGACAGCACCTGGAGCGTGTCGGGATATTGCCGCGCCAGATCGTCGAGGGCGGCAGTCTTGCGCACGGCCGCCGCGACACTGTCGCCGCGGGCAAGCGCCGCCTCGACCCAGATGCGCCCGAAGCCGCGGCTCGCGCCGGTGATGAACCAAACCTTGGAAGTCGTCATGACGAGCCTCGAAGCGATGTTGAAGGGGTGGGGATCGCCTTTACGATTTAACGTTTTTGGTATTTTTGTCAAATCACGAGGCGATCAGCGGGATGCGCGGATGGTCGATCACCGGTGTGTCGCGATGCGATTTCCCGGCTCGATTCGCGCGGTTCGCGGGCTCTTTCGGCACGATCGGCGAGCCGGGCCTCGGACAGCCGGCCCGGACCACCGGCGCTCGGGACTCAACCCATGGGCGATCCGGCAGCCCCGACCGCTACCTATTGTAATTTACAATTTTTGTTGATATGTAAAATCCATGACCGAAACCAAGACCCGATCCGATGCCGACCGGCGTCAGCAGATTGCCGAGGCCGCGAGCGAGGTGTTCATCCGCTATGGCCTGGCGCGCACCACCATGAGCGACATCGCCGCCGCCGCCGGCATTTCGCGGCCGACGCTCTATGCGAGCTTCCTGCAGAAGCGGGACGTCTTCGGCGCGGTCATCGATCTCATCGTCTCGCGAAAGCTGGCGCAGCTCGCCGAGGAAATCCCGCGTGAGCCGGACCTGGCGTCAAAGCTCCGGCATGTCTGCCTGTCCTGGGCGCTGGAAGGCTTCGACCTGGTCCGGGCCAACCCGGACGCCAGGGACATGTTCGACATCAGCTTCGAGCCGGTGCGGCGCAGCCACATCGTGTTCGGGCGGATGGTCTCGGAAGTTCTCGTCGACGCGGGCAGGGCGGAGCCGGATCTGACGGGCCAGATGATGGTCGCCGCGATCCGGGGCTTCAAGGAATTGGCGGACGATCGCGAGATCCTCTGCAACATGATCGTCCGGCTTTGCGATGCCGTCGCCGCCTCGTGAACGACGCAACCCTCGTGAGCGACGCATGCGGAGGTGGCGCGTGATCTATGCACTCGTGGCGGCTGTCGTCCTGATGACGTTGCTGGGGGCGGGGTTCACCCGCGCCTATGCCGTGTTCGGCGGCAAGCCGGGCTCGTACGAGACGTCGCAGCAATACGATAAGGGCAAGTTCTGGCATCCCGAGGCCGTCTGGACCGATACGATGCGCGGCCTGGTGCGGGAATTCCGTTATACGTCCGACGCGGCGCCGGCGCGGGCGTTCCAGGCGCCGCCGATCGTGCCGGTCGAGGACGCGCCGTTCGCGATCACCTGGTTCGGCCATTCCTCTATGCTGCTCGCCCTCGACGGCAAGAAGATCCTGATCGATCCGATCCTCGGCGAGCGCGTGTCGCCGGTCCCCTTCATCGGGCCGAAGCGTTTCTTCGATGTCGGGCCGTCGGCCGATCTCCTGCGCCAGGTCGACCTCGTGCTGATCTCGCATGATCACTACGATCATCTCGACTATCCGGCGATCCTCGCCATGAAGAACATGACGGCGCGGTTCGTCGTTCCCTTGGGCGTCGGCGCGCATCTGCGCCGCTGGGGCATTGCGCCGGAGCGGATCGTCGAGATCGACTGGTGGGAGCCGGCCAAAATCGACGGCATCACGGTGACGGCGACGCCCGCGCGGCATGGTTCGGGCCGGGTCTCGCCCTTCGCGTCGAACACGCTCTGGGCCGGCTTTGCCATCGCCGGCGCGAAGCATCGCGTCTGGTATTCGGGCGATACGGGCTGGCAGAGCCAGTTCGCCGAGATCGGCGAGAGGCTGGGGCCGTTCGACCTGACGCTGATCGACGCCGGCCAGTATGACGAGACCTGGCCGGACTGGCATCTCGGCCCGGAGCTGGCGGTCGACGCCCATCTCGCCGTGCGCGGCAAGGTCATGCTGCCGGTGCACTGGGGCCTGTTCAAGCTGGCGCATCACAGCTGGACGGAACCGGCGGAGCGGCTTCTGCGGGCTGCCCAATGCCAATCGGTCAAGGTCATCCTGCCGCCGCCGGGGCAGACGGTCGCCGCGCCCTTCGCCCCGACCGAGCGCTGGTGGCCGGATACGCGCTGGAGCGATGCGTCCAAGGCGCCGATCCATGCGACGCGGAACGGCGATCCGAAGGAACGCATCGCGCCGGCCGCCTGCGCGTAAGCCTCCGGGACCCTCACCCCAACCCTCTCCCGCTCGCGGGAGAGGGGGATCGCCTGCGCGTCTCCCCGAGACTCGATGTAGCTGAAGGGCGCCGGCCAAAACCCTCGCCCGCCTGCGGGAGAGGGTAGGGTGAGGGCCTTGCTTGCACTCTCGCAGCTTGGCGCCGCTCGCCCCTGCGACATCAGGGAACGGCGCGGTGCGCGCCCCTGAACTCGACCCACGCCGCCGCCGCCTTATATGTGCAGCTGTCGCCGACGATCGCCGAAACGCGCTTGCCGGGCCGACCGTTGCGAAGGTGGCGAGATGATCAAGCGCATGGTGATCATGCTGGTCCTGACCGGCATCGTCCTCGGCGGCGTCTTCGGCTTCCAGCTGTTCAAGGCGTCGATGATCGAGAAGGTGATGGCGTCGCTCGCCAACCCGCCGCAGACGGTCTCGACGACGGTCGCCGCCGCGCAGGACTGGCGCTCCACGCTCGAGGCGGTCGGCAGCGTGCGGGCGGTCAACGGCGCCAATCTCAGCGCCGAGGTGCCCGGCATCGTCGCGGCGCTGCATTTCGAATCCGGCGCCGACGTCAAGGCGGGCGATCCGCTGCTGCAGCTCGAGGCTTCCGACGACATCGCGCATCTGAACGCGCTGAAGGCGACCGCCGATCTGCAGCGCACCGTCTATGAGCGCGATAACCGCCTGCTCAAGACCCAAGCCATTCCGCAGCAGCAGGTCGATACCGACAAGGCCAATATGCTGAGCGCGCAGTCGCTCGCGGATCAGCAGCAGGCGCTGGTCGACTACAAGTCCGTCAAGGCGCCGTTCGCCGGCCGGCTCGGCGTCCGCCAGGTCGATCTCGGCCAGTATCTCCCCGCCGGAACGCCGATCGTCACGCTGCAGCAGCTCGATCCGATCTATGTCGATTTCTACGTGCCGCAGCAGGCGCTGGCGTCGATCCGCAAGGGGCAGCCCGTCACCGCCAAGGTTGATACCTTTCCCGATCGCATCTTCGACGGCGAGGTCTCGTCGATCAACGCGCAGGTCGATACCGCGACGCGGACGGTGCTGATCCGCGCCTCGGTCGCGAACAAGGATTTCCTGCTGCTGCCCGGCATGTTCGCGACCGTCGACATCGAGACGGCGGCGCCGCAGCGCCACGTGACGCTGCCGCAGACGGCGATCGCCTACAATTCCTACGGCGACATCGCTTATCTGGTCGACGACAAGGGCAAGGACGACAAGGGCCAGCCTCAGATGGTCGCCCGGCAGGCCTTCGTCACGACCGGCCCGACGCGCGGCGACCAGATCGCCATCCTGGACGGCATCAAGGAAGGCGAAACCGTCGTCACCGCCGGCCAGCTCAAGCTGCGCAACGGCACGCCGGTGCGGATCGACAACACGGTGCAGCCGGCCAACGACGCCAACCCGAAGCCGGTCGACAAATGATCAGGCGGGGCGGCGGGTCCGCCCCGGCAAGGTGAGCCATGAACTTCACCGATCTCTTCATCCGCCGCCCGGTGCTGGCGATCGTCGTCAGCCTGATGATCCTGGTGCTGGGGCTCCGCGCCATCGGCTCGCTGCCGGTGCTGCAATATCCGCGCACCGAGAACACCGTCGTCACCGTGACGACCACCTATTACGGCGCAGATCCCGACGTCATCGCCGGCTTCATCGCCACGCCGCTGGAGAACGCCATCGCCCAGGCCAACGGCATCGACTACATGAGCTCGACCAGCCAGACCGGCGTCAACATCATCACCATCTATCTCCGGCTGAACTACGATGCCGACAAGGCGCTGACCGAGATCAACACCAAGGTCGCCTCGGTCATCAACCAGCTGCCCTCGGGCACCCAGCAGCCGGTGCTGTCCGTCAAGGTCGGGCAGACGATCGACGCCATGTATATGGGCTTCGATAGCGACGTGCTGCCGCGCAACAAGATCACCGACTATCTGACCCGCGTCGTGCAGCCGAAGCTGCAGGCGGTGCCCGGCGTGCAGACGGCCGAAATCCTCGGCGGCCAAAACTTCGCGCTGCGCGCCTGGCTCGATCCCGCCAAGCTCGCCGCCTACAATCTGACGGCGACCGACATCGCCGCGGCGCTGCAGCGGAACGACTACATCGCCGGGCTCGGCACGACCAAGGGCCAGATGGTCGAGGTCAATCTGACCGCCTCGACCAGCCTGCACAGCGTCACCGAATTCGGCAATCTGGTAGTCAAATCGGCGAATGGCGCGATTGTCCGGTTGAAGGACGTCGCCAATGTCTCGCTGGGCGCCGACGACTATGAATCGCAGGTCGCCTTCGACGGCAAGCAGGCGGTCTATATCGGCATCCAGGTGGCGCCCGGCGCCAACCTGCTCAACGTCATCGCCGGCGTCCGCGCCGTGTTTCCCGAGATCCACGACCAGCTTCCGGCGGGCTTGCGCGGCGCCATCGTCTACGACTCCACAGATTTCGTGAACAGCTCGATCCGCGAGGTGATCCTGACGCTTTTGGAGGCGCTGGTGATCGTCACGCTGGTGATCTTCGCCTTCCTCGGCTCGCTGCGCTCTGTCCTGATCCCGACCATCGCCATCCCGCTGTCGCTGATCGGCGCCTTCGCGGTCATGCTGGCGCTCGGCTTCTCGATCAATCTCCTGACGCTGCTGGCGCTGGTGCTCGCCATCGGGCTGGTCGTCGACGACGCGATCATCGTGGTCGAGAACGTCAACCGGCATCTGGACGAGGGCGTGCCGCCGATCCCCGCCGCGATCACGGCGGCGCGGGAGCTCGGCGGCCCGATCATCGCCATGACGGTGGTGCTCGTCGCCGTCTATGTGCCGATCGGCTTCCAGGGCGGGCTGACCGGCGCGCTGTTCACCGAATTCGCCTTCACGCTGGTGGGCGCGGTGACGATGTCGGCGATCGTCGCGCTGACCCTGTCGCCGATGATGTGCTCGCGCATCCTGCGGGCGCGCGATCCCGAGGGGCGCGGCTGGCAGGATCACTTCGCCGGTCTGATCGACCGCGTGTTCAACCGCATCCGCGACCGCTACGAACGCTGGCTGCACGGCAGCTTCCGCTACCTGCCGGTTACCGTGACCTTCGCGCTGATCATCCTCGGCAGCATCTATTTCCTCTATTCGACCGCCAAGAGCGAGCTGGCGCCGCAGGAGGACCAGGGCGTCATCATCTCCTCGGCGACGCCGGCGCCCAACGCCACCCTGCAGCAGAAGCTGCTCTATTCGGCGCAGGTCCACGGCATCATGGCCGGCTATCCCGAGACCGCGCATGTGTTCCAGATCGATGCGCCGAGCACCTCGATCGCCGGCATGGTGTTCACGCCCTGGGACCAGCGCGTCCGCACCACCAACGAGCTCCAGCCGGCAATCCAGCAGCAGCTGAGCAACATCGCCGGCGTGCGCGCGGCCGCCTTCCAGCTGCCGCCGCTGCCCGGCAGCCAGGGCCTGCCCATCCAGTTCGTGCTGAGCACGACCGACAGCTTCGAGCGCCTGAACGATGTGGCGCAGGGCTTCCTGCAGGCGGCGCTGAAGAGCGGGCTCTTCATCTTCCTCGACACGGATCTGAAGATCGACAGCCCGCAATCCGTGGTCCAGATCGACCGCAACAAGACAGCCCAGCTCGGCCTCAACATGAGCGATGTCGGCGCGGCGCTGGGCGGGATGCTGGGCGGCGGCTACGTCAACTATTTCAGCCTCGACAACCGCTCCTACAAGGTGATCCCGCAGGTCCAGCAGACGAGCCGGCTCAATCCGCAGCAGCTGATGAACTACTATGTCGGCGTGGTGAACGGTGTGCCGATCCCGCTTTCGACGGTCGCCTCGATCACGACCAAGGTCATCCCGGAATCGATCAACCACTTCCAGCAGCAGAACAGCGCGACGATCCAGGGCGTCGCCACGCCCGGCGTGGCGCAGGCGGACGCGCTCAAATTCCTGCAGGACCTCGCCGCGCGGACGCTGCCGCAGGGCTATTCGGTCGATTATGGCGGCCTGTCGCGGCAATATATCCAGGAATCCTCGGGCTTCCTCGTCACCTTCGGCTTCGCGCTGATCATCATCTACCTGGCGCTCGCGGCGCTCTTCGAGAGTTTCCGTGATCCCGTCATCATCCTGGTGTCGGTGCCGATGTCGATCGCCGGGGCGCTGCTGTTCATCAGCGTCGGCATCGGCGGCGCCAGCCTCAACATCTACACCGAGGTCGGGCTGGTGACGCTGATGGGGCTGATCAGCAAGCATGGCATCCTGATCGTCGAATTCGCCAATGCCGAACAGCAGGCCGGCAAGTCGAAGCGCGAGGCGATCGAGGCCGCCTGCGGCATCCGCCTGCGCCCGATCCTGATGACGACGGCGGCGATGGTGCTCGGCGTCATTCCGCTGATCACCGCGACCGGGGCAGGGGCGGTGTCGCGCTTCAACATGGGGCTGGTGATCGCCAGCGGCCTGACGATCGGCACCCTGTTCACGCTGTTCGTCGTGCCGGCCGTCTACCTCCTGATCGCGGCCGAGCACCACAAGGCGTCGGCCGAGCCGGACGCGGCCGGCAAGCCCGACGACTCCGCCGCCAAGCCGGTCGAAGCCAGTTTTCTTTCTTGAACCTCCCTCTTGAGGGGAGGTCGAAAACGCCCTTCGCGTTTTCGGGAGGGGGTAATTCGCGGAGCTTGCGGCAAAACTGACAAAGAACCCCTCCCCAAGACCGCCTGGAGGCGGTCTTGACCCTCCCTCAAGGGGAGGGTTCACGGCGCGGTTCCATTCTTGAAATGCGGGCCAGACACGGAGGCCAAGATCCGATGCCGGCGGCGCGCCTGCCGGCGCGCAAGTTTTTATCCGGATCATTCCGTAGCGGAAGAGCCTCTAGTCCGCTTCGGCGCTCAACCGGCGGGATTGAGGGGATTTGCCAGGGTGCGTCAGGTCTCGTTCGGCGGGGTGAAATTTATTTTTTCTTCGAGCCTGTATCCGATCCATCCGGTTCCTGTTGGCTCGCAATCCTCGTTTCTTGTTTTGACAAGAGGAAAGGCATTTATCCAGTTCTGATCTAAGAATTGATTGGGTGAGTTGTCGATTTGTGGCAAGAAATTGTCTGGTTTGACACAATTGGATTGAATGCCTACGGTTATGTTCATTAACCGATATGAGGTGATATCCAATGATATTCAAATCCGGTGGCATTGCCGCCGCGATCGCCGTTGCGCTTTTTTCCGCGACGAGCCATTCCGCGCTTGCCCAGGACGCTGATACGCCCACCGCCGACGCCGCCACATGCGGCACCAACCGCACCATCGACATTGCCGAGATGACCTGGCCGTCCGCGGCCGCCTTGGCGCATATTCACGCGATCATTCTGGAGAAGGGTTTCGGCTGCAAGGTCGAGATCGTCACCGGCGACACCGTGCCGACATCGTCCTCGATGCTGACGCGCGGCAGCCCGGCGATCGCCCCCGAACTCTGGACCAGCACGATCCTGGAGCCCTGGGCCAAGGGCAAAGCCGACGGCACCGTCGTCGAGCTGGCCGACGCCATCACCGACGGCACGATCGAGGGATGGTTCATTCCCCGCTACGTGCAGAAGGCGCATCCCGATCTCGTCGCCGTCACCGACGTCGTCGCGCATCCGGAGCTGTTCAAGGATCCTGAGGACAGTAGCAAGGGTCGCCTCTATTCGTGCCCGCCCGGCTGGGCCTGCGAGATCTCGACCGGCGCCCTGTTCGAGGCGCTCGACATGAAGAACAAGGGCTGGAACCTGTTCTCGCCCGGCTCCGGCGGCGCGCTCGACGCCTCGATCGCCCGTGCCTTCACGCGCGAGGAGCCGATCCTGTTCTACTACTGGGGCCCGACCGCCGTGCTCGGCAAGTTCGACGCCGTGCAGCTCGATCTGGGCGAGACCAAGCCCGAAATCTACGCCTGCAACACCAGCCGCGACTGCACCGACAAGCCGGGTATCACGGCCTATCCCTCGTCGCCGGCCGTCGTCGGCGCCGCGAGCTGGGTCAAGGAAGACGCGCCAAACGTCGCCGCCTATCTCTCGAAGGTTGGCCTCACCAACGCCGAGATCAGCGAGATCCTCGTCTATGGCGACGAGAACAAGGCCGATGCGGCCGCCACCGCGCTGAACTTCCTGAAGACCAAGCAAGACCGCTGGACCAACTGGGTCCCGGCCGCCGTGGCCGAGAAGGTCAAGGCCAGCCTCAACTGAAATCGTTTCCCAAGGCGAGCGGACGGCCGGGCATTCCCGGCCGTTTCCGTTTGGCCGTTTCCTTTGCCTGTTCCCGCGCGCCGGCCATTCGGCCGGGCAGGGCGGGCGCCGCCTGAACCCTCGTGAACTCCCCCATCCGAGGCAGGCTGAAGAAAGAGACAAATCTTGTTTCCGCAACTGATTGATACGCGGCCCTGGCGCCGCGCGGTCGATGACGGCCTGAATTGGGTCGTCCGCTACTGGGGCGGCACGTTCGAAGCCGCCGCCTATCCGCTCCTCATGCTTCTGAAGGCGATCGAGGACCTCCTGGTCGCGACGCCCTGGTGGCTGATCATCGCCGTCTTGACCAGCATCGCCTGGCTCGCGACGCGGCGCTGGCAGCTGCCTGCCGTCGTGTTCGCGGCGCTGATGTTCCTCGGCATCATGGACCTCTGGAAGGACGCCATGACCACCATGGCGCTGATGATCTCCGCGACACTGACGGCGATCGTCGTCTCGATCCCCGTCGGCGTCTGGATGGCGCGCTCGATCCGCATCCGCCATCTGGTCACGCCTATCCTCGACCTGATGCAGACGCTGCCGAGCTTCGTCTACCTGATCCCGACGGTGATGATCTTTGGGCCCGGCAAGATCCCGGCGCTGATCGCGACCATCGTTTATGCCGCGCCGCCGCTGGTGCGGCTGACCGATCTCGGCCTGCGCTCCGTCGATCCCGCCGTGATGGAGGCGAGCCGCGCCTTCGGCACCAATCCGCGCCAGCGCCTGTTCGGCGTGCAGATCCCGCTCGCGCTGCCGACCATCCTCGCCGGCGTCAACCAGACGACGATGATGGCGCTCTCCATGGTGGTGATCGCCTCGATGATCGGCGCCGGCGGCCTCGGCTACCAGGTGCTGCAGGGCATCGGCCGCCTCGAGGTCAGCCGCGGCCTGTTCGCCGGCCTCGGCATCGTCGCGCTCGCCATCGTCTTTGACCGCATCACCCAGGCCTTCGGCCGGCAATTGCAGGCCCGTATCGGGCTGCAGGAGGCACGCTAATGGCAGACCAGAATGGAAATGCCGATCTCGCCATCGCCATGCGCGGCGTCACCAAGATCTTCGGCCCGGATCCGCAGGGCGCGCTGGCGCTGCTCAAGGCAGGACAATCGAAGGCCGAGGTGCAGGCCGAGACCAACCATGTCGTCGGCCTCGACAATGTCTCGCTCGACATCGCGGCCGGGCAGATCTTCGTCGTCATGGGGCTCTCCGGCTCCGGCAAGTCGACGCTGATCCGCCACGTCAACCGGCTGATCGAGCCGACCGCCGGCGAGATCCTCGTGCATGGTGACGACGTGCTGAAGATGAGCCTGGACGCGCTCCGGCGCTATCGCCGCACCAAGGTGGCGATGGTGTTCCAGAAGTTCGGGCTGATGCCGCATCGCTCAGTGATCGACAACGTCGCCTATGGCCTCGAGGTCCGCGGCGTCGCGCGCAAGGCGCGGCTCGACGTGGCCGCGAAATGGATCGAGACGGTCGGGCTTTCGGGCTACGAGAATTCGCAGCCGCGCCAGCTCTCCGGCGGCCAGCAGCAGCGCGTCGGCCTGGCGCGGGCGCTCGCCATGGATGCCGACATCATCCTGATGGATGAGGCGTTCTCGGCGCTCGATCCGCTGATCCGCTCCGGCATGCAGGACGAGCTGATCACGCTGCAGAAATCGCTCAACAAGACGATTTTGTTCATCACGCATGATTTCGACGAGGCGCTGAAGATCGGCGATCGGATCGCCGTGCTGAAAGACGGCGCCGTGCAGCAGGAGGGCAAGCCGGAGGACATCGTGCTCCGCCCCGCCAACGAGCACATCGAGGAATTCGTGCGCGAGGTGAACAAGGCACGCGCGATCCATGTGCGCTCTATCATGGAGCGCGGCGCGACCGAGCCCTGCGAGCAATCGGTGTCGATGGATGCGCGCTGCGAGGACGTGTTGCCGCTCTTCGCCGAGCATCAATGGGTCGGCGTCGTCGACGGCGAGGGTCGGCAGACCGGCCGCGTCACCGCCAAGCAGGTGATCAAGGCGCTGGCCCGCCACACGCCGGGCGTCGGGTGAGGGGACAGGCATCGGAAACGAGGGGGAAGGGGCGCCAAGCCGCTTCTCCCCTTGTCGCCGACACGAAAGACGAGGCCGGCGCCGTTGCGAGGCGAGCTGCGTCGGACACTCGCAAAGGTGATTGCATCCGGTCACGCGAGGCGGATCGAATCTTCGCGCACGTAGAAATCAATACGCCCAAGGGTGCAGGCTCTTGCTCCTTCCGTAGAGGTAGGGCAATCATATTGAATGATTGTAAGCTCGATTTTTACAACCAATGATAATGGCGTGGGCGATGGTCGCATCGAGGTGCGATATCTGTTCAAGAGCCTCTATCTGAACCAGGCAGAGGCCTCGATCGGCCATTGGATCATCTACTACAGACCCACCTGGGCGGCGCGCTCGGCTCTCCCACCCGGCTATTTTGCCGCCGCCCGGGTTGTGTCGATGGATCCCGATCCCTCGCGCCCAGGTTTCCATCTTGCGCAGATGGCAGACTATCGCGACTTCGGTCGGACAGTCCCCTTCCGGGAGGGCGGGCTCTACTACGAGAATGCGCTTCGCAAGATGGGCGCATCGAAGAATAGTGGGGCGTTAAGCCAGGGTGTTCGCAATCTCCCCAAACCCGAGTTCGAACGGATCGTTGCGGCTGGATTTGCGGCCGCCCCTGCCGGTGCACCGTTGCAGCACCTTAAGCCAGGCCGAACCATCTTCCCGAATCCGAAGCTTCTGCATGCCGCCGAAGAGCCTACAGCCTTCGTGCACGACGTGCCGCCCATCCCCGCGCGACGCATCGAGAAGAGGCTGGTTTCGCGCCCGTTCCGCGACCCGTCATTTCCCGCGGCCGTGATGCCGGCCTACGACTACCGGTGTGCAATGACCGGGAGCCGGGTGATGGATCGCAATGGACGATGGGAAGCTGAAGCCGCCCATATCTGGCCCGTGGCCCAGGGCGGGCCGGACGATGTTCGCAACGGGATAGCGCTTGCGCGCTCGGTGCATCGCTATTTCGACGCGGGGCTTCTCTCCATAGCCGACGACTACACGATCCTGATCGCGAGCCGGCTGACGGCCGATGACATGCGGGGCTGGCCGCCCTTGCAAAGAAAACTCAGCGTTCCCGCGCGACCGGAGTTCCGGCCGCATCCCTTCTATCTGCGCTTTCATCGCGAGAACATCTTCGAGGGCTGATCCGGCGCGCCTCACCCTGCGGTTCGTTGGGGCATCAACCGGGCCAAGGATCGGGTCTGTCTGGGGAGAGAAGGGGCGCGGGGGCGCCCCTTCTCTCGACGGCGCCTCAGGCCTTCTGCGGCCGCGCGCCGAACGACCACATGATGCCGAACGGATCGCGCAGCTGGCCGTAGCGGTCGCCCCAGAACTGCAGCTCGAGCGGCATGGTGACTTCCATGCCGTTCTCGACGGCGCGCTTCCACCAGTCGTCGATGCCGTCATCGAGCTGGAGGTGAAGGGTGAAGCTCTGCGGCGGCTGCAGCGGATAGCCGTATTCCTCGTAGGGATCCGACAGCATCACCGAGCCGTCGTTGATGTAGAGATGGATGTGCATCGTGCGCCCCTTGTCGTCGACGGGGTGGCGCATGACTTCGCGGGCGCCGAGCGCGCGCTGGTAGAATTCCGAGGCCTTCACGGCGCCGCCGACGGAAAGATATGGCGTCACGCCGCTCAGCACCTTTGGCATCGGGCCGGCCTGCACGGCCTCTTCGGTCTTGGCATCCGAGTCGGGTTTGGTATCCATGTCGTCTCTCCCATCTGAACCCCGCCCGTCCGGCGGCGGCTGTCGTCACGACGAACGGGGAGGGCGGCTTTCGACAGGGAGTGGATTTTTCCGTCGGGAAGGTCGAGGCGGTAGGGTAGGGCGCGGTCTGTTGGCACCGGCGGCCATCGTCATGAGGGGCACCGTCGATCGGCGACCGTGCCCTCCCGGACTCCACTCCCAAAACTCGCCCATCATCCTGAGGTGCCCGGCAAAGCCGGGCCTCGAAGGAGGGTCCAGGAAACGCCCCTGATATGCGCATTTCATCGGACTTCGTCTGCAAACCGCAGTACCCCGCTGGACCCTCCTTCGAGGCTTCGCTGACGCGAAGCACCTCAGGATGATGGCGGAGCGGGTCGATCGGACTGGAGGGCAGCTTGCGCAATCCTGAGGGGCACCGTCGATCGGCGACCTTTCTCCCAGGCTGTATTCTCAAAACTCCACCATCATCCTGAGGTGCCCGGCGAAGCCGGGCCTCGAAGGAGGGTCCAGTGCTCGCTCGTGATAGGGGCATCCATCAGACTTCGTCTGCAAACCGCAGTGCCTGCTGGACCCTCCTTCGAGGCTTCGCTGACGCGAAGCACCTCAGGATGATGGCCGGGCGGGCCGATCGGACTGGAGGGCTCTGAGGCTTGGGCGAGGGGAGGGGGCACGGCCCATCTGGCCGGGCGTCCTCCCCTCGCCCGGTTCTTCGCTCCGACCTCTCGCGCCGGGCGAGAGATTTCGCCGGCCCACAAGCGCCCCTGCTTGCATCCAAATTTGTTTGCTGCTACTGCCAACAAATAGGCGATGAAGAAATCGCTCCAAGTTCCGGCCCGATGGAGGCGCCGGTTCCAGCTAAAACCATGAGGAAGCGCTGATGAGGAAGCTTGGCATTCATTCGTTCGTGTGGACCGGCGGCACGACGCAGGAAGATCTCGAAGGCGCGATGCAGAAGTCGCATGATCTCGGCTACGGCCTGATCGAGTTTCCGCGCCTCGACCCGAAGAAGTTCGACGTTTCCTGGCTCGCCAAGCGCCTGCAGGACTATGGCCTGAAGGTCGTCGTCACCATGGGCCTGCCGCTCGATTGCGACGTCTCGTCGGAGGATCCGGCCGTGGTGAAGCGCGGCGAGGCGCTGCTGGCCGAGGCGATCTCGATCACCCGCGACCTCGGCGGCTCCAAGCTCGGCGGCATCATCTTCTCCGCCCACACCAAGTATCAGAGCCTGCCGACCCGCAAGGGCTGGGACAACAGCGTCGCCGCACTCGCCCGCGCCGCCGACATCGGCAAGGCCGCCGGCGTCTCGATGAACCTCGAGGTCGTCAACCGCTTCGAGAGCAATCTGCTCAATACCACCGCGCAGGGCCTCGCCTTCATCGAGCAGTCCGGCTCCGACAACATCTTCCTGCACCTCGACACCTTCCACATGAACATCGAGGAAGCGGATCCGGTCCAGGCGCTGCGCACGGCAGGCAAGAAGCTCGGCTATTTCCACATCGGCGAGAGCAATCGCGGCTTCCTCGGCTCCGGCGTGATCAACTTCCCGGCGATCTTCGACGCGCTGCTCGAGATCGACTACCAGGACTGGATCACCTTCGAGAGCTTCTCGACGGAGGTCGTCGACAAGGACCTGTCGATCACCTGCGCGATCTGGCGCAACACCTGGACGGACAATGTCGAGGTCGCGCGTCTGGCCAAGGCCTATATCGAGGCCCGCATCGGCGAGTCCGCCCGCAAGGCGGTCACCGCGCGCTCGCTCTGATCGAGGGGCAGGGCTTCAGGCCCGCCCTACCCCTGCACGGGACGCTTTGTTTCTCCCTCCGGGAGGCGTTCCGCACCTTGATGGATGGCGCCTGCGATGGCTGCCATCCATCCTTTGCCGCCGCGTTCTTTCGCGCGACATCTGCGCAACACCCCGCAAAAGATTGATTGCGCGTCGATTTTGAAAGGTGGCTGATCGCGCGGGCACTCGCGCCGCGGCTTCCGTTGCGAGCAAGAGTGCCGGCGCTCTTCTCGAAAGGCACAGGGCGCAGTAATCAGGCAGACGGCGCCGCCCAGGAAAAAGCGGTTGCTTCCTCTCCGGCCCTTCCTCGAACCCGCCCCGGCCGGTCCGAGGGAATCCTCGCTACAGAACGAGTCACCGAACTTGGCAACGCCTCAGTCCGTCCGCTACCTGAACGAAATCCGGGCGCTTAACGCGCTCTTTCGCAGCGGCGGCATGAGCCGGGCGGATCTCGCGCGCATGCTCGGGCTCAACCGGTCGACGACCGGCAACATCATCGCCAATCTGATGGCCGACGCGCTCGTCGTCGAACGGCCGGATGGCGGGCGCGGCGAGGGCGCCGCGAAGACCGGCCGTCCCGGCATCAACATCGAGATCGACCCGGCCGGCGCTACCTTCCTCGGTGCCGAGATCGGCGTCGACCGGCTGACGGTGGTCGCGATCGATCTCTGCGCGCAGGAGATCCGCCGCGTCTCAAAGCCGTTCCCGGTCTTCCAGCAGCCGCTGGAGGCGGGGCTCGACCAACTCGCGGTGATGATCGCCGAGGTGATCGAGGCGCTGCCGGAGGCGACCCGCATCCGCGGCCTCTGCCTGGCGCTGCCCGCGCTGCTCGACGCGGACGGCAAGGTCATCAACGCCCTGATGATCGGCTGGCGCGACGTCGACCTCAAGGCCCTGATCACGGCGCGCCTCGCCGCCCGTTTCCCGCGTCTCGAGCTGCCGATCTCGATCGAGAACGACGCCAACGCCTTTGCCATCGCCGAGACCTATCGCGACACCTCCCACAGCGCCGAGACCGTCGCCTTCCTGCTGATCGAGAACGGCGCGGGCGGCGGCATCGTCATCGGCGGCCGCCTGTTTCGCGGTTCGGCGGGTTTCGCCGGCGAGTTCGGCCAGATCGTCGTCGGCGGCGAGGGTTTCTCCGCCGGCCGGCCCAAGCCCGGCCATCTCGAAAGCTATATCGGCAAGGACGCCGTGCTGGCGCGCTACCGGGCCCATGGCGCGCCCGTCGACGCCGACCTCGACCAGCTGATCGCGGCGCTGGGGGCCGGCGACGCGAGCGCGATCCGCACCGTCCGGGAATGGGGCGGCGGCCTCGCCATGGGGCTGATCCAGCTGTCGAGCGTCCTCAACCCGGGCGTGATCCTCCTCGGCGGCTCCGTCGCGCAGCTGTTCCGCTTCGTGGCGGACGAGGTCGAGGCCGCGATGCGGCGCGAATTCCTCGAAGGCTTTCCGATGCCGAAGATCGAGGTATCGCGGCTGGGCCTGGAGGGGCCGGCGCTGGGCGGCGCGCTGATCATGCACCAGCGCATGTTCTCGATCGACGAGAGCGCGATCTATGCGAGCGCCCAACCGATCCATCTGTTTCAGATATGACGGCCCGCGCCGTCGCAATCCTCGTCCGGGACAACGGACGAGCCCGGGGAGGGAACTGAGGATGATTGAAGGCAAGATCGTCACCATCGGCGAGATCCTCGTCGAGATCATGGCGACCACGCTCGGCCACGGCTTTCTGGAGGCGCAGACGCTGATCGGGCCGTTCCCGAGCGGTGCGCCGGCGATCTTCATCGACCAGGTCGGCAAGCTCGGCCATCCGGCGGCGATCGTCTCCGCCGTCGGCGACGATGATTTCGGCACGGTCAATCTCGAACGGCTGAAGCGCGACGGCGTCGACATCTCCGCCGTCGCCATCCATCCGGGTGCGGCGACCGGCAGCGCCTTCGTGCGCTACCGGCCGGATGGCGGCCGCGACTTCGTCTTCAACATGCGCGACAGCGCCGCCGGCCGCATCGCGGCGACGCCGGAGGCGGAAGCCGTGCTCGCCGAGGCCGGCCATCTGCACGTGATGGGCTCGGGCCTGCCGGTGCCGGCCGTCTACGCCATGGTCAGCGCCTCCATTCCGGCGCTGAAGGCGCGCGGCGGCACGGTGTCGTTCGATCCCAACATCCGCGTCGAGATGCTGCGCGACCCCGCTGGCAAGGCGGCGTTCGAGGCGGTGCTGAAGGCGACTGACCTGTTCCTGCCTTCCGGTGAGGAACTGGCGCTGTTCTCCGGCGAGGCGGACGAGGGAAGGGCGGTCGCCGCCCTGCTCGACGCCGGCGTGAAGGAGATCGTGCTGAAGCGCGGCAAGGCCGGCGCCAGCCATTTTGATCGCGATGGCGAGACCCATGTGCCGGGTTTTGTGGTCGAGGAGATCGACCCGACCGGCGCCGGCGACAGCTTTGGCGCCACCTATCTCGTCGCCCGCCGTCTCGGCAAGTCAGTCGAGCAGTCGCTGCGCTACGCCAACGCGGCCGGCGCGCGCACCGTCACCGTGAAGGGGCCGATGGAAGGCACCTCCAGCTTCGCCGAACTCGACGCCTTCATGGCCGCCACGCCCGTGGGAGAAACCCGATGAGCCCTCTCGCCCAACTCGCCCGCGAATACCAGGCCGGCCGCGTGCACGGCATCACCTCGGTCTGCTCGGCTCATCCGTCGGTGATCCGGGCCGCCCTGCGGCAGGGGCGCGAGAGCGGCGCCACCGTGCTGATCGAGGCGACCTGCAATCAGGTCAACCACGAGGGCGGCTATACAGGCATGAAGCCGGCCGATTTCCGCCGCTTCGTCGAAGGTATCGCGGCGGAGGTCGGCTTCGACACGGCGAGATTGATCCTCGGCGGCGACCATCTCGGCCCCAATCCCTGGCGCTCGCGCCCGGCTGAAGAGGCGCTCGCCAAGGCGGAGACGATGGTGGCGGCCTTTGTCGCCGCCGGCTTCACCAAGATCCATCTCGATGCCTCGATGGGCTGCGCCGGCGAGCCGGAAGGGCTCGACGACGAGACGACGGCGCATCGCGCCGCGCGGCTGGCCAAGGTCGCCGAGCAGGCGGCCCGCGACGCCGGCCTGCCGCCGCCGCTCTACATCATCGGCACCGAGGTGCCAACGCCGGGCGGCGCGCTGCACGAGCTCGACGACGTGCCGCCGACCTCGGCGGCGGCGGCGAAGAAGACCATCGCCACGCATCGTCGGGTCTTCGCCGAGCAGGGGCTCGATGCCGCTTTCGACCGGGTGATCGGGCTGGTGGTGCAGCCGGGCGTCGAGTTCGGCCATGAGAGCGTGGTCGTCTACCGGCCGGAGCGGGCGCGCGAGCTCGTCGCCGTGCTGAAGGACGAGCCGCAATTCGTGTTCGAGGCGCATTCGACCGACTACCAGCCGGAGGAAGCGCTGGCGGCCCTGGTGCGCGACGGCTTCCCGATCCTCAAGGTCGGCCCGGGCCTCACCTTCGCGCTGCGCCAGACGCTCTATGGCCTCGACCTGATCGCCTCCGAGCTCGATGCTGCCTATGGCGGGCGGGCGCTTGCGAACGCCATGGAAACGCTGATGCTTTCCGAGCCCGGCAACTGGCAGCGCTATTATCCGGGCACGTCGGACGAGCAGCATGTGCTGCGCCACTACAGCTATAGCGACCGCATCCGCTACTACTGGCCGCACGAGCAGGCCGAGCAGGCCGTGACGCGGCTGATGACGACGCTCAAGGGGCGGACCATTCCGGAGCCGTTGATCGCGCAGTTCCTGCCCGAGGAGGCCGAAGCGGTCCGGAGCGGCGCGAGCGCTGCCACCGCCGAAGCGCTCCTCGAGCGCGGCGTCGAGCGGGTGCTGGCCCTGTACGCGCGCGCCTGTGAGCCGGCCGCGACGGCCGGCTAGATCACGCTTCGAGGGGCGTCGACGGTATCAGGGGCAGATGACGTCCGTGGTGCCGCCGGCGCCGGTCGACGTGCAGCCCGAAAGCCCGCCGGAGTTGGACTGGTTGGTCTGGCAGCCGGCCAGAACGCCCGCGAACACGACAAGTGCCAAAACAAGCTTCATGCTGTCCTCCCACCGCAACTTCCGGTGACGAAGGTCATCCCGCAGGTGACGTAAAGTCAAGGTGCATTGGCGCTTTCGGCTGCAACCGAAGCTAGCGCGCTCGTGAACATGTCGTGACCACAGCTTGGGGCGGTTTCGCGTCATAGTAGAGACGTGGTCTGCCCGGCGTGGTCGGATCCTCGCGACGCGCGGCCGGACGTCTTCTTCGGGAGGTGATCATGATGCTGAAAGCCGTCGTCGCCGCCATCTTGCTGACTGGACTGAGCGCCGCGCCCTCACTGGCAAGGGACATGCACTTGGTCGCCGACGAATACATCAAGCCGGATGCCAAGGTCACAGACCGCGATCTGGCCCTCGCGATCCTCTATTATGCGGCCGGCCTGCCGGACAAGGGCGGCAAGGCCGCGCCCGACGACATCGAGGCGGTCGGCAAGATCCAGCTTCTCGCGAGCAAGATCATCGGAAACGGCGCGCCGCTGGCCGTGACGTCGCCGCGGCCGAAGCTGGCTTCCGCGGCCACCATCATCATCCTGCCGAGACCGAAGCCCTCGCCGTTCCGAAGCGTGGAGGGCGCAAGCTCGATCGCCTGCGAGGCAGACAAGCTGATGCAGAGGATGCAGCCCGGCCGGGCCTCCGTCATGAAGCCCGGCGAATGCCCGAATGCCTTCGGGTCGAGGGATGCCGTGATCCTGCTTGCCAGCAAGATCATCGGCAACGGCTGATCGCGACGACGCTATTGGAAGCCCGGCGTCAGCCGAACCGCTTGCGGAGCTCGTCGGCCTGTTCCGGCGTCAGCGGCCGGGTCGCCTCGCCGCGCAGCATCAGGAAGAGCTTGGCGGTCTCCTCCAGCTCCTCCGTCGCATACATGGCGTCTTCCAGGCTCTTTCCCGCGACGACCGGGCCGTGATTGGCGAGCAGCACGGCGTGGTGTTTCTCGGCGAGCTTCTCGACTGCCTTGGCGAGGCTCTCGTCGCCCGGCGGGTGATAGGGCACCAGCGGCAGCCGGCCGACCCGCATCACGTAATAGGCGGTGAGCGGCGGCAGGCAGTCATGCTCGTCGATCCGGTGCAGGCAGGAGACGGCGACCGAATGGGTCGAGTGCAGATGCACGACGGCCTCGCAGGTCGGCCGCTGGCGATACATCACCTGGTGCAGGAACGCTTCCTTGGTCGGCTTGTCGCCGCCGACATGATTGCCGTTGGCGTCGATCTTCGAGATCCGGGCCGGGTCGAGATCGCCGAGCGAGGCGTTGGTCGGCGTCATCAGCCAGCCGCCATCCGGCAGGGCGACCGAGATGTTGCCGGTCGAACCGAAGGTGAGGCCGCGCTGGAACATCGACGCGCCGCACTTGCAGATGCGCTCGCGAAGCGCGGATTCGCTGGAAGAAGAAGCGCTCACTGCAGGGAACTCCAGGCCTTGAGGAAGAAATCGGGCGCACCGAAATTGCCCGATTTGAGCGCTAGCGCAACATCCGGGCCGGAGCGGCTCCGCGTCCAGGGCACGCCGGGGTCGATTTCCGGGCCGATCGACAGCGCCTTGACGCCGAGCGCGTTGACGACGGCGCCAGACGTCTCGCCGCCGGCGACGAGCAGGCGGGTGAAGCCCTTCTCCGGCAGCGCCGCCGCAACGGCGGCGAGAAGATCCTCGACCAGCGCCCCGGCCTTGTCGCGGCCGAGCTTCTCCTGCACGGCGCGGACGCTCGCCGGGTCGTCGCTCGAATAGACCAGCGGCGTCGTCCCGGCCGGCTGCGCGGCGAGCCATTCGATCACCGTTTCCGGCGTTAATTTCCCGGAGGCGATCTCCAGCGGATCGATGCGGAGCGTCGGCAGGCCGGCCTCCTGTGCCCTCTCCACCTGGCCGCGCGTCGCGGCCGAGCAGGAGCCGGCGAGGATGGCGCCACGGCCTTCCGGCGCGGCGATGGACGTGGCCGGCGGGGTGAGCGCC
Organism: Kaistia sp. SLG-1; assembly: GCF_059699055.1. NCBI lineage: Bacteria > Pseudomonadati > Pseudomonadota > Alphaproteobacteria > Hyphomicrobiales > Kaistiaceae > Kaistia > Kaistia sp. SLG-1. The sequence goes on along the minus strand of NZ_AP048544.1, from coordinate 3,028,064 downwards.
TCGATCAGCCCGGCGTCGCGATAGGCGGCCGGCAGGCCGATGGCGATGCCGGAGCCGCCGGTGACCAGCTCCAGATCGACCAGCGCCTTGCCGATCTCGCGCAGATGCGCGTCCTGCAGCGCGTCGACGATGGCGATCCGTTTGCCGGCCGCCTTTTCGCGCACGAAGGCGGCGGTGATCGCGTCCGCGCCGGCATCGACATCGGCATAGGCGACGAGGCCGACGGGCAGCGCCGTCTGCCGCTGCAGCACGCGGCGGAGATCGGAATCGCGCATCGGCGTCAGCGGATGGTCGCGCATGCTGCTCTCGTCGAGCGGCACGCCGTTGACGAAGAGATGGCCCTGGTAGATCGAGCGGCCGGTCGCCGGGAAGGCGGGGCAGGCGATGGTGAAATCGGCACCGAGCCGCTTCAGCAGCGCTTCCGCCACCCGGCCGATATTGCCCTCATCGGTCGAATCGAAGGTCGAGCAGTATTTGAAGAACAGCCGCCTGGCGCCATGCGCGAGCAGCCAGTCGGCCGCTGCGAGCGACTGTGCCACGGCGTCGGCCGCCGGAATGGTGCGCGATTTCAGCGCGATGACGAGCGCGTCGACGCCGGTGAGGTCGAGGTCGTCCTCGGGCAGGCCGGTGCTCTGCACCGTGCGCAGTCCCTCGCGGGAGAGCATCAGCGAGAGGTCGGTGGCGCCGGTCAAATCGTCGGCGATGCATCCAAGCAGCATGCGGAAGGTCCTTGCAGTGGAATCAGACGCGCGCCGGAGCGCGGACGTGGGGAGAAGAAGGCAGGCCGGGCCGGACACGGCGGTCGAGGGCAGGGCGGGCAAGGGGGGCGACCACGGCGAAACCGCGATCCGGGCGTCCGGACGACAGCCGGTTCCGCGGAGCCGGCGGCTCCGGCCATGCTGCGGCGCAAGGCATTTTTTCGACCTCCCAGGCTTGACGGGCACCAAGCCGTCTCGGCAATAGTGATTATTGTTAGCGCTGTCATGCGGATTTCGCAACGTTTGATGACAGCGCTGTCATACGTCTTTTGTGTCGGTTTTGTCTGCAATGTCGAACCACAGGACAGGCGGACGATGCCGGCGAGGCGACGAGACGGCCCGTACCGGGCCCGAAAGGATGTCAGGGTGACGACGAAGGATAAGCCGCGGGTTTCCGTCATTGGGCTTGGCTCGATGGGATATGGCATGGCGCAATCGCTGGCGCGGGCCGGCTTCGCCGTCACCGGCTATGACACCCGGCCGGAGGTCGTGGCGAGGTTCGCGGCCGAGCACGGGACCGGCGCCGCGTCGCTGGCCGAGGCGGCGGCCGAGGCTGACGTCCTCGTCCTCGTCGTCGTCAATGCTGACCAGACGCAGCAGGTGCTGCTCGGCGAGGGCGGCCTGCTCAGTTCGGCCAGGCCGGATGCCGTCATAATCTCCTGCGCCACCATGGCGCCGGAGCGGGCGCGCGCCCTCGCGGAAGCTGTGACGGCGAGCGGCCGGCACTATGTCGACGCCCCGATCTCGGGCGGCGCGGTGCGCGCGGCCGAGGGCGCGCTGACCATGCTCGTCTCCGGTCCGCCCGCCGCGATCGATCGGTCCCGCACCGTCCTCGACGCGCTCTCGGCCAAGCTCTACCTGCTCGGCGACGAGGCGGGCATCGGCGCTTCCTTCAAGATCGTCAATCAGTTGCTGGCGGGTGTTCATATCGCCGCCGCCTCCGAGGCGATCGTCTTCGCCAAGCGGCTCGGCCTCGATATCGAGCGGGTCTATGAGGTGATCACCGCCTCGGCAGGCAATTCCTGGATGTTCGAAAACCGCATTCCGCATGTGCTCGAGGGCGATTATACGCCGAGGAGCGCCGTCGAGATCTTCACCAAGGATCTCGGCATCATCGCCGACATCTCGCGAACCGATAAATTCGCGACGCCGATCGCCTCGTCGGCGCTGCAGATGTTCCTGATGACGGCGGCGGCCGGCATGGGCAAGGATGACGATGCCTCGGTCGCCCGCCTCTATGCGCAGATCGCCGGCATCGAGCTGCCCGGATCGCCGAATTCCCCCTCCAAGGACTGACCCCGCAATGCCCCGTTTTGCCGCCAATCTCTCGATGATGTTCAACGAGTGGTCGTTCCTCGATCGCTTCGCCGCCGCCGCTGATGCGGGCTTCCAGGCGGTCGAGTTCCTGTTTCCCTATGATTTTTCGCCGGACGACATCGCCGCCCGGTTGAAGGCGGCCGGGCTGGAACAGGCGCTGTTCAACCTGCCGCCCGGCGACTGGGCGGCCGGCGAGCGCGGCATCGCGGCGCTGCCCGGCCGGCAGGAGGAGTTCCAGGCGTCCGTCGCCAAGGCGCTCGACTATGCGCTGGCGACGGGCGTCAAGCGACTGCACCTGATGTCGGGCCTGGCGCCGAGCGATTCGGCGGAGGCCGGCGCGCGCTACCGCGATTCCGTCCGTTTCGCCTGCGAGACGCTCGCGCCGCACGGCATCGACATCGTGCTGGAGCCGATCAACCGGCGCGACATGCCGGGCTATTTCATGAACGATTTCGGCACGGCGGCGGCGATCATCGCCGAGCTCGGCCTTCCCAATCTCAAGCTGCAGTTCGACATCTACCACCGCCAGATCCTGCATGGCGACGTCACGCGCGGCCTCGAAGCCTTGTTGCCGATCGTCGGCCACGTCCAGATCGCCTCCGTGCCGCTCCGCAACGAGCCGGGCACCGGCGAGCTCGACGATTTCCGGATTTTCGACCGGCTCGACGCGCTGGGCTATGACGGTTTCGTCGGCTGCGAATACCGCCCCGCCGGCGCGACGCTGGACGGGCTCGGCTGGATGCAGAAGACAACGCTGCGCTGACGCCTGGCGGGGTCCGACATGGATGCCGATTCCGTGATATTGAGCCATGTCCGGCATTGGCGGGCGGCTCGGGTCGGGAAGCGGCGCATCCATGAACGTGAAGAATTCCTACACGCTGGCCGATGTGGCCCTTCGCGCGGAAGTGAGCGAAATCACGGTCTCCCGCGTGCTGCGCAACAAGGCCTCGGTCGCCGAGAAGACGCGCGAGCGCGTGCTCGCCGTCGTCCGCGAGATGGGATACGTGCCGAATCGCGTCGCCGGCACGCTCGCCTCTTCGGGCTCCAACCTGATCGGCGTCGTGCTGCCGTCGCTGTCGAACATCGTGTTCCCGGACGTGCTGCGCGGCATCCATGCCTCGCTCGCCTCGTCCGGCTATCAGCCGGTCGTCGGCGTCACGGATTATGACGAGGAGGTCGAGGAGCAGCTGGTCGCCTCGCTGCTCTCCTGGCAGCCCGCCGCGATGATCCTCTCCGGCCTCAATCACACGGCCTATACCGTCGAGATGCTGAAGCGGTCCGGCGTGCGCGTCGCCGAGCTGATGGATATCGACGCGACGCCGCTCGACATCGCCGTCGGCATGTCGCACCGGCAGGCGGGCATCGATACCGCGCTCCATCTCTATCGGCGCGGCTACAGGCGCTTCGGCTATGTCGGCCATGACCGCAGCCGCGACCTGCGCGCCGCGCGCCGCTATGAGGGCCTCCGGCAGGGGCTGGCGGAGGTCGGGCTGTCGCTCGTCGGCGAGATCGCCGCCGACGCGCCGAGCTCGACGATGGCGGGGCGCGAGCTGCTCGGGCAATTGCTCGCCCGGCATCGCGATCTCGACGCCGTCGTCTTCTCCAATGACGACATGGCAGTCGGCGGCGTCTTCCACTGCTTCGCTGCCGGCATCCGGCTGCGCGAGGATCTCGCTTTGTTCGGCTTCAATGGCCTCGATATCGGCCAGGCGCTGCCGCAGCCGCTCTCGACCATCCGCTCCAATCGCTTCCTGATCGGCAAGACGGCGGCCGAGATGATCCTGGAAGTGCCCGAGCATCCCGGCGTGCCGACCATCCGCGACACCGGCTACGAGATCATTGAGGGCGCGACGGCCTGAGGCCTATTGCTTCTCGATCGAGCGGACCTTGTTGTCCGGCGTGAGCACGAGGTCGTACTGGACGTAGCGCGTGCCGTCGTCGCAGGTGACGCGCACGACGCGGCGCGCCGGCGTCGAGACCTTGTTGTTGACGGCGAGATTGCTGACCCGGTCGCACCAATGGCCGGCGGCGCGGATGACCCGGCCGGCCTGCCGCTCCAGCATCGCCGCGCTGGCGAGCGTCGGGACCAGCACGAGCGTCGGGAGCAGCGTGGCGGCGGCGATCTGGACAGACTTCATCGAACCGGCTCCGGCTTTTGGCGTGACACAAACGAGGATTCCGTAGCGTCACGATAGCATGGAGCCTGGGCCGGAGCGCGCCTTCTTCACTCCGGCGTCCGCATCGTGTGAGAGATCCTAGTGCAGGATCGCCTTGAACCAGTCGACGGCCACATAGGGGCCGACGCCCCATACCAGCACCCAGGCGGCGGCGCCGATGGTATTGGCGATCAGGAAGTGGGGCCACGGCATGGCGACGGCGCCGGCGACGAGGCCGTTCAGCTGCCGCAGTATAGCGACGAAGCGCGCGCCCATGACGATCCACATGCCGCGCGCGCGAAAAAGAGCTTCGAGCTTGGTCAGGCGCTCGGGCGTCAGCTTGACGTAGCTGCCATAGCGGAGCAGCAGCGGACGCCCGCCGAAATGGCCGATGGCGTAGCCGGTGCTGTCGCCGAGCACGGCGCCGCAGAAGGCGGCGATCAGCGCATGCGTCAGGTTGATGTCGCCCCGCGTCGCCAGCGCGGCGACGGCGACCAGCGCGCTCTCGCCCGGCAACGGCGCGCCGAGGGCCTCGAAATAGATGATCAGGAATATCGCGAAGCTGCCATAGGCGGCGATATAGGGTTGGATCAGCGCGAGACCGTCCTGCATCCAGTGCATGTGCGAGTCGACTTCCGATTCATCGTTGCGTTCGCGGCACTTTGACAGTCGTGCTGACAGGCGACCAGAGGAAATACCTCGCCGTGGATGACGGACCTTTTCGCGTGACAGTCCGTGCCGACATGGCCAAGTTGACGAAACGAATGGCTTTGATTTGCGCGGAGGCGGCATGCGATTTCCCGCCGGGATGATCCCCGATACCGACACCTGGAAGTCCGGCCTGCGCACCGCCGTCGGCGCGGGGCTCGCGTCCGTGATCACCTATCTGCTGGCCCTGCCGCAGGGATACTGGGCCGTGATCACGGCCATCATCATCATCCAGACGCGCATCGGCGCCTCGCTGCAGGCGGCGGGAGACCGCGTGATCGGCACGCTGGCGGGCGCGGCCTTCGGCTTCGTCGCGGCATTGCTGACGCCGGGAACGCCGCTATGGACGCTGTTCGCGCTGATCGTCTGCACCGGCGTGCTCGCCATGCTCGCGGCGAAGCGGCCGAGCCTCCGGATCGCGCCGATGACGGCGGCGATCCTGCTGGTCGCCACCCCTTCGCACACCCTGGCGCTGATCTCGGCCGTGCATCGCGTCAGCGAGATCCTGATCGGCTGCGCGATCGGCATCTTTGTCTCGCTGGTCGTCGCGCCGGCGCGCTCCGATACCAGCCTCCGGAACGAGGGCAAGCATGCGCTCGGCCTGCTGGCCGGGCTGATCGACCTGGATGTGGCGAATGCCGGCAAGGCGCCGGACGAAGCCGCGATCCGGACAGTGGGCGAGGACATCCACATCTCGCTCGCGAAGATCGAGACGCTCGCCAACGAGGTCCGGGAAGAACAGGCCAGTCACATCTCGCGCAGCAAGGCGGATCCGTTCCTGCTGCGGCACAATCTCTGGGGCCTGCGCACCTCGATCTTCCTGTTTCACCGCGCGATGATCCAGCCGAGCCCGGTGAGCGACGCGCTGAGCGCGCCGCTCGGAACCGTGTCGGAGGCCGTCCGCGCGGCCCTGCTTTCGCTCGGCGACGCGCTGGCGGGCGGCGTCGCGCCGCCGGCGACGAACGGTCTCGACGATGCCATCGCCAGCTTCGACACGGCCGCGCGCGCCGTGGCCGGGCAGGCGGCAGTCCCGGCGGACCAGACGGCCCATGCGGCCGCTCACGTCTCGAACCTGATCTTCGCGCTGGGCCAGGTTCGCCATTCGATCGAGCAACTGGCCGGCTGCGTTGCCGACATGGCCGACGCTACCTGAGTGTCTGGCCCGTAATTCAACCAGCGAGCCCGATTGAGCCGCTCGATCCGCGTTGCCCTTTACCTCTCCCTGAGGGAGAGGTCGGCCCGCAGGGCCGGGTGAGGGTTTAGGAAACTATCCGGTGAAGCCGTAAACCCTCACCCGCCGGCCTTCGGCCGTCGACCTCTCCCTCAGGGAGAGGTGAAAGACGGGACCCGCTGGAGGGGTACGAAGCCAACCGCTCAAGCCAGCGTCGGTGGCGCGTGGTTCGTCTCGGTGTGGGCGTGCGGCAGGATCCAGGGCTCCTCCACCGGCATCAGCGTCGATTCCGCCAGCAGGCGGATGCTCGTCTCGTACTCGGCCCGCAGCTGGACGAACGTCTTTCGGCAGGCGTCGCGGTCGGGCAGGGTCGGCAGGCCGATCTCCCCCAGCTTGTCGTAGAGCTGGTCGAAGCGCGCGATGAGCTTCGGATCGACCGTGGCGTTGGTCCAGGCGTTTTCAGGAATGCGCGGGTTGATCTCGATCGCGATCAGCTTCAGCGCCGCGACGCCCGTCCCGCGGCAGATGCGGGCCGATTCCGTGTGCTTTTCCTCGAGGCAGGAAACGACCAGCGACGTCGCGTCGAGCACCGCGGCGGCGGCGCCCACCCAGCTCGTGCCGCGATAGACGGCCGGCACATAGGCGAGGATCGGCGAGATCGAATGGGTTTCCAGAACGCCGCGGAACCAGTTTTCCCACTCCTCCCAGACGGCGCCGTGATGCTCGACCTGGCCGGAGCGCTGCAGCGATTCGAGCAGGCTCGAGCTGGTGGGGCAGCGGCCGGTGCGGGCATAGAGCCAGCCGACCTTGCGCTCGCGGATCTGGATCGCGGCCTGATAGCTCGGCACGAAGGTGAAGAGCAGGATGACGATGGCAAGGCCGATCGCCGCCTCGTAGATCGCCAGATACTCGCCCCAGAGGCTCGGCGGCGTCTTGAAGCCGAGCGTGGAGAGCGCGGAGCCGCTGGAGCTGAAGGCCGGCGCCCAGCCGGCTTCGAGCCGGAACCCCCAGAGGATGCAGGTGAAGGCGACCTGGACGAGCAGGAACCAGCTCGCCACCGACAGGAGGATGAAGAGCGGCAGCACCCAGGCCTGGGCGCGCTGCGTCCTCGCATAGTCGTCGCCGGGCTTGGCCAGGGCATGCACGATCGTCACCGCCACGAAGCGCGTGCCGCGCTCGATGAAATCGCGCTCGCGACGGTTGATCAGCAACACGCGCACGATCGAGCGGAAATAGAGGCCGAGCGCGATGAGCCCGATGATGACGACAGCGACGCGAAACACGGAATCCATGGCGAGCCTCCCTCGGCATCTGGCGGCCGGCAGGCATGGTCGCCAGGATGTCGACAGAAGACGTTGGCGGTATCTGGCGGTCAAGCCGGCGTGATGGCGGGCCTGGGCGGCGCAAGCTGGCGGGCGGCAAAAAAAAACGGCGGCGGCACCAGGTGCCGCCGCCGCGAAGCGTCCCGGATCGTCGGCCGGTAGGCCGCGACCTGTCTTAGCTCGTGAAGAACTTCTGCGTGCCGTGTGCCTCGATGGCGCCGGCGACGCGCGACAGGGCATGCACATAGGCCGCGCTGCGGATGGTGATGCCGCGCTTCTGGGCGAGATCCCAGACGGCGCGACCTTCGCGGTCCATGGTCTCCTGCAGGCGCGAGCGAACCTCTTCCGCCGTCCAGTAGTAGCCCTGGCGGTTCTGGACCCACTCGAAGTAGGAGACGGTGACGCCGCCGGCATTGGCGAGAATGTCGGGCAGGACCACGACGTTCTTCTCTGCGAGGATCACGTCGGCTTCCGGGGTGATCGGGCCGTTGGCGAGCTCCAGGATGACGCGCGCCTTGATGTCGGCGGCGTTGTCCTTGTGGATCAGGTCCTCAAGCGCTGCCGGCACCAGGATCTCGCAGTCGACCGAGGTGATCGCGTCGGCGTCGATGGCCTTGATGCCGTCCTGGCCGACCAGCTGCAGCACCGAGCCGGTCTTCTTGGAAGCGAGCAGCTTGGCGACGTCGAGGCCGGCGTCATTGTGGATCGCGCCCTTCGAGTCCGAGACGGCGACGATCTTGTAGCCGTCGGCGCCGAGCAGGCTGGCGATGTGCTGGCCGGCATTGCCGAAGCCCTGGATCGCGACGCGGGCGCCGGGCGTCAGGCCCAGTTCCGAGGCGAGGTTGCGGACCAGGTAGTAGCCGCCGCGCGCGGTGGCGTCGTCGCGGCCGAGCGAACCGCCGAGCGAGATCGGCTTGCCGGTGATGACGGCCGGCGTCGACTGGCCGACGATGGAGGCGTATTCGTCCGCCATCCAGCCCATGATCATCGAGTTGGTGTAGACGTCCGGCGCCGGGATATCGCGGTCCGGGCCGACGATCTTCGAGAAGGCCTGCATGTAGGCGCGCGACAGGCGCTCCAGCTCGGCCTTCGACAGCGAATGCGGGTCGACGCGGACCGCGCCCTTGCCGCCGCCATAGGGCAGGTTCATGACGGCGCACTTCATCGTCATCCAGAAGGCGAGCGTCTCGACTTCCTCGATGGTCGATTCCGGATGGAAGCGGATGCCGCCCTTGGTCGGGCCGCGCGTGTCGTCATAGCGGCAGCGCCAGGCCATGAAGGACTTCCGCGAGCCGTCGTCCATGCGGATCATCAGCCGCACCTTGGTGGTCTCGCGCGGATATTTGAGCTTCTCGAGGACGTCGCCATCCAGATTCAGATGAGCAGCTGCTTCGTCAAGGCGCGTCAGGGCCTGGTCGAGCATGGTGACGTCGGACATCCTTGCCTCGCTCCGGTTATTAAGAGTCATGGTATTTCCCCGCATGGGTTATCGCCCGCGTTATGACTGCTCTGCCCGAATAGGGCAACATTTCTGACGCATTTTGTTGCGCGGCTGCCCAAATTTTGCACCTTTTCGTGCTCAATCGACAAACATATTGCCGAAGATGCGGGCGGTGATCGCCAGAGGAGCGCTCAGGCATGCGGCGCCGGCGCGGCCCTATTGCTAAGGCCGCCGATCCGACTCTGTTACGCAGGGGATGCCTGGGGCGGGCTAGAGGCCCAGTTCGCGCGCCATGTCGTCCTCCGGCACGTAGCCGAGGAGGTCGCGGGCGCGGGCAAGGCTCCAGGCCATGTCGCGATTGCCGGAAACCGCGTTGACGACGATGCCGGGGGAGGGCCAGCCGGCGGCATCGGCGCGGAGCGCGGCGGCGAAGATGGTGACGAGGTCGCGGTTCGACAGCCACATGCCGCGGAACCAGGCGAGATCGCGCCGCGCGGCGGCGTCCATCGTGTCGAGCCGGCTGTGCGGTGTGCCGGAGGCGGAGATGCTGGAGGGATGATTGTCGCCCGGCTGGCACCAGCCGATGCGCAGCGCCACCGCCGTGAGCCCGTCCCGCGTGGCGAGGCTGCAGCAGAGCCGCTCGCCCATCAGCTTCGCAACCGCATAGGGGGTGCTGTCGCTGCTGCCGGCGTCGTTGCGCCAGCGCGTGCCCGGCAACGGCGGCAGGTCCTCGGTGAGCGAGCCCGGCGTGACGGCGATATCAGTGTCCTTGTAGCCGCCCATGACATGGTTCGAGGTGGCGAAGACGAAGCGCCGGACGCCGGACTGCGCGGCGGCCCGGAAGAGCAGGGCGGTCATGTCGAAGGAGAGTGTGGAATCCGTCCAGTCGGCTTCCGGAAACGGGTTCTGCGCGGCGAGGTGGATGACGGCGTCGACCGAAGCGACGGCATCCAGCCAGCGGTGGTCGTCCGGCTGGCGGAGATCGGCCTCGATACAGGCGACCGTGGTGTGTGCCGGCGCCTCGATCGGGTCGAAGCGGCGATCGAGCGCGACGATCGCCTCGCACCAGGGTTCCGCGCCGAGGCCGGCGATCAGCTTGCGGGCGAGGTTTCCGTTGCCGCCGGTGATGGCAATGCGCATTTTCGACTGTCCGTTTTCTGGGTAGGGCGCTGTCACATCCGGCCGCCGTCGCGGGCGAGATTGGCGATGATGCGGTCGCGCGTGACGAAGATGTGCGCCGACACGGCCGCCTGCGCCGCGGCGAGATCGCCGGCCCGGACGGCGTCGAGGATGGCGCGATGATCCCGCTTGATGCGGATAGCCGCCTCGAGCTCGCGGAAATAGTGCACGCGCATGATGTGCAGATGCACATGCAGATTGCCGTAGATCTCCTCCAGCCGGCGATTGGCGCTCGCGGTCACGATGGCGCGGTGGAAGGCGCGATCCCATTCGGTGAAGAGGTCATAGTCGACATAGATGTCGCCCGCCGTCGCCGCCTCCATCGCCACGCAGGCGGCGCTCAGTTCATCGGCGAGCGCGCCGTGCCGGCCGTCGCGGATCGCCGCGCGGATGCCATAGAGCTCGATCGCCTCGCGCACCTCGAAGATCTCGCGGATGTCGTCGGTCGTGAGTGCCCGGACATAGCAGCCGCGCCGCGCCCGGATCTCGACCAGCCCCTCCGACGCCAGCCGCTTCAGCGCGTCGAGGACCGGCGTGCGGCTGACGCCGAGCTCGGCGGCGACGATATCGATCGGGATCTGCTGGCCCGTCTCCAGCTCGCGCCGCAGGATGCGCCGGCGGATCGCCGCATAGGTCTGCTCGGCCAGATCGGCGTGCTTCAGCGGCTCGAAGCCGGCCGTCTGGGCGCGTTGGGGGATGGAATCGTCCTGGGTCAAGCTGGCCTGCATCCGATGGAAACCTCGGTTGACATGTAACATGTGAAATTTTACCAATCAACGCAACGTCGCCCGGACGGATCCAGCGCCGCCACCCGGCCATGTCGGCCGGCGGCGCCTCGGGGAGGGTATTCGCATCTTGAAACAGGCTCTTGTCACCGGCGGGGCGCGCGGCATCGGCTTCGGTGTCGCCGAAGCGCTGCTCGCCGCCGGCTACGCCGTCACCGTCACCGGCCTGAGCGAGGCGGAAGTCGCCGCCGTGCCGGCGCGCGACGGACTTCGCGCCGTCCTCCTCGACGTTACTGACCAGACCTCGGTCGACGCGGTGCTGGCGCGCTTTGAGCGGCTCGATGCGCTCGTCAACTGCGCCGGCGTGCTCTTCCGGGGCCAGGAATACGACATGGCCGTGTTCCAGAAGGTGATCGACGTCAATCTGACCGGCACGATGCGGATGTGCGTCGGCGCGCGGCCGCTGCTGGCGAAACAGGGCGGCGCGATCGTCAACACGGCCTCGATGCTCTCCTATTTCGGCGGCCCGCTGGTGCCGGCCTATACCGCCTCCAAGGGCGGTGTGGCGCAGCTGACCAAGGCGCTCGGCGTCGCCTGGGCGGAGGAGGGCATCCGCGTCAACGCGGTCGCGCCCGGCTGGATCGCTACCGAGGTGACGCGCGGCATTGTCGAGGATCCCGTCCGTTCGGCCGGCATCATCGGCCGCACGCCGATGAAGCGCTGGGGCGAGCCGCGCGATATTGGCGACGTCGTCGCCTTCCTTTGTTCCGATGCGGCGCGCTTCATGACGGGAAGCGTCGTTCCCGTCGACGGCGGCTATGCCTCGGTTTGAGATGAGAGAGAGACCATGAGCGACAACACCACGGTCAACCATTCCGGCCTCGAGACCGACGCCGACGCGAAGCGCATTCCCTATCGGCATCCGCAGCCGAAGGAATCCTTCCCCGAGATCGTCATCCCGAACGCCATCCCTACGGATGAGCGTCTCTGGGTGCCGCAGCAGGAGAATGTCTGGTTCCGCCCGCTCTGCCTGTCGGCGAGCCGCGGCTACTGGATGAACCTGCTGCGGGTTCGGAAATCCGGCGTGCTGTCGCGCCACCGACATCCGCAGCCGGTGCATGGCTGGGTGCTGAAGGGCAGCTGGCACTATCTCGAGCACGACTGGACGGCGGAGGAGGGCTCCTACGTCTACGAGGCCCCCGGCGAGACGCACACGCTCGTCGTCGAGCCGCATGTGACCGAGATGATCACGCTGTTCCAGGTCAACGGCGCCATGATCTATGTCGATCCCGATGGCGCCGTGCAGGGTTACGAGGACGTCTTCACCAAAATCGACCTCTGCCGCAAGCACTACACCGATATCGGCCTGGGCGAGGGGTATATCGACCAGTTCATCCGGTGAGGGGCGGCGTAACGGGGTGTTGAGGCGGATGCAGGTGGTTTGCATGTGCCACCCTCTACCAACATCCTGAGGTGCCCGGCGAAGCCGGGCCTCGAAGGAGGCTCCAGAACGCACCATGACGGCCGCCGTCTACATGCTCCGATGTGCGGACGGCAGCTACTATGTCGGCTCGACCTCGGCTGAAGATCGGCAGCGGCGGCTTCTGGAGCATCAATCGGGAGCTTATCGCGGCTACACCCATTCGAGGCGGCCGGTGGAGCTCGTCTGGTCCGAAGAGTTTGATCGCCTCACCGACGCCTATGCGGCGGAGCATCAGATCAAGGGCTGGTCGCGCGCCAAGAAGGAAGCCCTGATCCGTGGCGATTGGGCAGCGATACGGGAACTTGCCCGCCGCAAGTGAGTGCGTGCTTCGAGACGGCCCTGCGGGCCTCCTCAGCATGTTGGGGATGGTGGCTTCGGCGAGGTCGGTAGGTAGCCGCGCATCCCAGAAACAAAAAAGGCCGGCGTCCTCGGACGCCGGCCTTATCCGTATCGAAGCCCCTGATCAGCGGATCGGCGGGGCGTATTGGATGCCGCCGAGCGACCAGAGCTGGTTCAGGCCGCGCGGGATGCCGAGCTTGGAGCCGACGCCCAGATTGCGCTCGTAGACTTCGCCGTAATTGCCGACGGTTTTGACGATCTCGATGGCCCAGTCGTTGGAGAGGCCGAGCTTCTCGCCGAAGGCGCCGTCGGTGCCGACGAGGCGCATAACATCAGGCTTCTTGGAGGCCTTGGCCTCGTCGACGCGCTCGGACGAGACACCGAGCTCCTCGGCGTTCAGCATGGCGTTGTGGACCCAGCTGACGAGGGCGCGCCATTTCGGATCGTCCTGGCGGACGACGGGGCCGAGCGGCTCCTTGGAGATGACATCCGGCAGGATGATGTTGTCGGCAGCATCCGGCAGGCTCGCACGCTCGGAATAGAGCTGCGACACGTCCGTGGTGATGACGGTGCACTTGCCGGACTTGTAGTTGTCGAGCGACTGCTCCGGGCTGCCGGCGGCGATCGTCGTGAATTTCATCGTGTTGGCGTTGAAGTAGTCGACGAAATTCTGCTCGCTGGTGGTGCCGCTCTGGACGCAGACGGTCGAGCCGTCCAGCTCCAGCGCCGAGACCTTGCCGCTGTCGCGCTTCACCATGAAGCCCTGGCCGTCATAATAGGTGACGCCGGCGAAGGCGAGCGGCAGGTCCGTCTCGCGCGACATGGTCCAGGTCGAGTTGCGCGACAGGAGGTCGACCTTGCCGTCTTTCAGCGCGTCAAAGCGCTCGGCGGCGGAGAGCGGCACATAGGTGACCTTTTCCGGATCCTTGAAGATCGCGGTGGCGACGGCGCGGCAGAAATCAACGTCAAAGCCGCTCCACTTGCCGTCGTCTCCCGCGTTGGAGAAGCCGAGCAGGCCCTGGCTGACGCCGCAGATGAGATTGCCGCGCTGCTTCACCGTGTCGAGCGTGCCGGCCTCAGCGGCGGCGGCCGAGCCGAGGGTGACGGCGAGAGCCATCGCCGCCACGCGGCCAGAAAGAACCTTCGCAGGAAACACCATGGTCGCCTTCCCGTTGATCAATCATGGAAGCCGCCCCGGACGGGACGGCCCGGCATTTCACGTCAGAGCTTCGCCTGCTGGCGAACGATGACCTTGGTGCCGACCGGAACCCGGTCGAACAGGTCGATGACGTCGTTGTTCACCATGCGGAAGCAGCCCGAGGACAGGGCATGGCCGATTGTCTGCGGCTGGTTGGTGCCGTGGATGCGGTAGATCGTGTCGCCGAGATAGAGCGCGCGGGCGCCCATCGGATTGCCCTCGCCGCCGGCCATGAAGCGCGGCAGATAGGGCTGGCGCTGGATCATCTCCGCCGGCGGCCGCCAGTCCGGCCATTCCGCCTTGCGCGAGATCTTGAGCAGTCCCGACCACTGGAAGCCGTCGCGGCCGACGCCGACGCCGTAACGGATGGCACGGCTGTCGGGCTGGACGAGATAGAGGAAGCGCTCATCCGTGTTGATGATGATCGTTCCGGGCTTCTCGTTGGTGCGGAAATAGACCGGCTGCGGCCGGAATTCCGGCGGCAGCAGCGAATCCTGCGCCGAGGGCACGAGGCCCGGCTGTTCGGGGATCTGCAGCACGTCGCGCGTCGGCGCGGCCTGGGCCGGAAGGGTCGCCGACAGGCCGAGCGCGGCGGTGCAGCCGATGAGCGCGATCGACAGGGGGCGCTTGAAGATCTGGTGGAGCAGTCTGGCCGTGATGGTTCGCATCGTAACCTCGGATTGGGACTGACAGGGAATGACCCGGCCTCGGCCGGGCCGAACTCAGCCGGCGGCAGCCGTCGGGGCGGCGGCGGGCGCCGATTGCCCGCAGCGCACGAACACCATGGTGCCGTAGCGCGCCGTGACGCTGGGATCGACCCAGGGGGCGATCAGGACGCCGTCCTGGAAGGAGGTGATCTGCCGGTCCTTCGGCGTGCCGGCCGGGCCGGGCGGGCCGAGATAAACGCGGCCGCTGGCGGTCTTCAGCACCAGCTCGCTCGGCTTCGGCTGATCGGCCAGGTACATCATCACGCCGTTGTTGGGACCGCGCGTGATGACATAGGGATTGCTGCAATAGCGGCGCGCCTCGGTGATGGTGCGCGGCAGGTCGGCCTCCTGGCGGAACGAACCGAGGCCCCAGTTGCCGATCAGATCCTCCGTCGTGATGGCGACGGACGGGGCCGGGCCGACGGACGGTCCCGCGCGCTCCGTGACCGAGGCACAACCGGCGATCGACAGAAGCGCGGCGGCGCCGGCCAGCAGGGCGGCAGTGCGACGGTTGGGCGCTCCGATCGGAGTTCCTCCCACCGATGACGTAGCGGCTTGTTGCATCTCTCCCCCTTCCGCGACCACGAGGCGGAGCGTTCCACCTCGATGCTGCAGCGTGTTCACGCTAAGGCAGCACGCGATTCTGGTCAGCATCATGGCGGCGGTGCGGCGAAAAATGCAACTGTTCGCCACATGTGTGGCGAGTGCTTACTCAGCGATATGCCCGGTCGGCGGCATGGGCATCATCGGCGCCCGCCGGAGCGGGTCGACCTTCTTGATCGGTCCGGCCTTCGGCGCGCCGGGCAGGGTGCGCCAGTTGACGCCGGCGATCGTCACGATCCGGCTGCCGCGGAAATCCACCTCGTTGCGGATGTGGCCGTGTTCGGACATGTAGGTGAGGAGCCATCGTCCGCGCGACGGCGAGCGGCTGCCATAGGCATTGGCAAGCGCCTCGTCGGTCGGGCAGGGCGCTTCCTCGCGCGCGGCGCGGGCGAGCAGCAGGAACACGCCCTGCATTTCTTCCGGCAGGCTCTCCGCCACGGTCAAGACCTGCTCCCAGGCTTCGTCGCCCCTGTCGGAGGCGACGCCGGCGCGCGCCAGCGCCAGGCGCTTGCGGAAGCTCGGCATGTCCTGCCCATAGGTGCCGAGCTTCTTGATGCGGCAGTGGAACAGGAAGTCCTGGTAGATCAGCGGCGCCGGGCGGAAGGCCGTTTCCGGATCCGACATGATCTCGGCATAGACGCTGTCGAGCACTTCCTGCTTTTCGGCTTCCGTGCGGGTGTCGGTCTCGACTTCCGCCGCCGCGCTGTCGAGCGGGCCGGATGTCTCGATGTCGCGCAGCAGCTCGGCTGTGCCGCGGGCGCGAGAAACGCTCGGCGTCGGCATCGGCAGCAGGTCGTCCTCGCCGCCGACGAAGATCAGGTCCTGCATCTCCGCCTGCGGCACTTCCGGCAGGGGCATCAGCACGGGGCGGCCGCTGCGTCCGGCCGTGTCGACGGCGCCGATGCGGACGGGAATGGGCTTGCGCGACAGCGCCGGTCCGAGCGCGACGAACTGGCCGGGATCGAGATCGCGGAATCCTTCCGCCTGGCGGCGGTCCATGCCGAGAAGATCGGCGGCGCGCGCCATGTCGATGTCGAGGAAGGTGCGGCCCATCAGGAAGTTCGAGGCCTCGGCGGCGACGTTCTTGGCGAGCTTGGCGAGGCGCTGCGTCGCGACGATGCCGGCCAGTCCGCGCTTGCGGCCGCGGCACATCAGATTGGTCATCGCGCCGAGCGAGAGGCGGCGCGCCTCGTCGGATACTTCGCCGGCTACGGCAGGCGCGAAAATCTGCGCCTCGTCGACCGTGATCAGCATCGGATACCAGACGCTGCGATCGGCATCGAAGAGGCCGTTCAGGAAGGCGGCGGCGCAGCGCATCTGCTCCTCGGCGTCGAGGCCTTCCAGATTGAGCACGACGGAGGCGCGGTGCTGGCGGATGCGCAGCGCGATCCGCTGCAATTCGCTCGGGCTGCGCTCGGCGTCGACGACGGTGTGGCCGAAGCGCTCGGAGAACGAGACGAAGTCGCCCTCGGGATCGATGATCGCCTGCTGCACCATGCCGGCGCTCTGCTCGAGCAGCCGCCGCAGCAGGTGGGATTTGCCGGAGCCGGAATTGCCCTGCACGAGAAGGCGCGTCGAAAGCAGTTCCTCGAGGTCGAGAAGGGCCGGCTGGCCCGTCTGGTTGGTCCCGAGTTCGATTCCAGCTTTCATAGTGCTCCACTTCGCCTTTGCACGCTTCGTCCCGCACGCTCGGCCGGAGCCTAGCACGGGCAGCCGGGGCGTCGGGACGCTCCGCCGGAACTCCACAGGAGATCCATCCGGAGGGCGGGCCATCGGCCCGGTTACGCAAAAACCATACGGCCCGGCGGCTCTGCCAGCCGGGCTCGTCGCGAAACTCGGTCAAAGGGGATGGCGCGCCCTAGGGGAATCGAACCCCTCTCTCCACCGTGAAAGGGTGGCGTCCTGACCGATAGACGAAGGGCGCAGCGCGGCGGTTTATAGGCGGTAACCCCCGAAGTGACAAGCTCCGGCAATAATGTCGGAGTTCGGTCAAAGGGGATTGGCGCGCCCTAGGGGAATCGAACCCCTCTCTCCACCGTGAAAGGGTGGCGTCCTGACCGATAGACGAAGGGCGCGGCGAGGCGGTTTATAGGGGCCAACCCCCGGAGTGACAAGACCGCCTGAGCATCCTCCATCCCGCCTGTGGATAGAGTGCCGTCTCATCGCTGAGACGGCACGGAATTGCTCGGTTCTACCACTTGCCGGTGTTCGGCATCGAAGCCCAGGGCTCCTGCGGCGGCAGCGGATCGCCAGCCTGGATCAGCTCGACCGAGATGTTGTCGGGCGAACGGATGAAGGCCATGTGGCCGTCGCGCGGCGGACGGTTGATGGTGATGCCGGCCTTCTGCAACTTGTCGCAAAGGGCGTAGATGTCGTCGACGCGATAGGCGAGGTGGCCGAAATTGCGGCCCTCGCCGTAAACTTCGGGATCCCAGTTGAAGGTCAGCTCGACCTGGGCGTCCTCGTCGCCGGGGGCTGCGAGGAAGTACAGCGTGTAGCGGCCCTTCTCATTGTCGATGCGACGAACCTCATTGAGGCCGAGCTCCTTGTAGAACGCGATCGACTTGTCGACGTCGGTCACGCGGACCATGGTGTGGAGGTACTTCATAGGGCGGCATCCTTTTTCCGGATTGGCATTGTCGGCTGCCGGAGGCCGCGGGTCGCGCCCGCGCCGACGAATTGCCCCGCCACCATAACGGCAGCGCCTTCAAACAGGAACCCGGCCCCCAGCGGCATCCCAAGGACGGAAATCCCCGGTTGTGGCCCGGATGCCACTGGTCTACGCCACTTCCGATGTTATTCTTTGTTAAGGGAATCGGCGGCGGGTGCGCTTCAATGGCGGTGCCATGCGGTCGACCATGTGTGTATTCGGCCTGAAAAGGCCTATCGGGGGCCGGCGATATGGGTTCCAAGAACAGCGCTGAACCGTCTTCCGCCACGGGGCGGGAGGACGAGGGCGGGCTGGATCTGGTCGAGGTAGTCGGCTCGATCAAGTGGTTCGACGCGTCGAAGGGCTATGGCTTCATCCTGCCGGACGATGGTTCGCCGGATATCCTTTTGCATGTGACCTGCCTTCGGCGTGACGGTTTCCAGACCGCTTATGAAGGTTCCCGTATCGTTTGCGAGGTCACCAAGGGCCAGCGCGGCCTGCAGGCTTTCCGCGTCATCTCCATGGATGATTCGACGGCTATCCATCCGGCCCAGGCCGGACCGCCGCGCACCCACCAGGTCATCGTGCCGACCAGCGGGCTCGAGCGCTGCGTCGTGAAGTGGTTCAATCGCGTCAAGGGCTACGGGTTCGTCACGCGCGGCGAGGGGACGGAGGATATCTTCGTCCACATGGAGACGCTGCGCCGCTATGGCCTGACCGAGCTGCGTCCGGGCCAGACCGTCCTCGTCCGCTTCGGCGACGGCGACAAGGGCCTGATGGCCGCCGAGATCCGCCCCGATGGCGTCTCGACCGGGCCGTCGTCGCACTGACCGCCGTGTCGACGCGCCAACCCCGTTCCGGCTTCCTCGTCACCTGGTGCGCAGCGCTGATCGTCGGATTGGCGCTTTCGGTCGTTGCCGGCCATGCCAGGGAGCCGTCCCGCATCGAGGTGACCACCGCGACCGGCCGGCATCCGCTGACCATCGAATGGGCCTCGACGCCGAGCGAGCGAGAGCGTGGCCTGATGGGGCGCGAGAGCATGCCGCCCGACCATGGCATGCTGTTCGACTTCGGCAGCAATCTGCCGGTTTATTTCTGGATGAAGGACACGCCGCTGTCGCTCGACATGATCTTCATCCGGGCGGACGGCACCACCTCGCGAATCGAGAAGCGGACGACGCCCTTCTCCGAGGCCCTGATCCCCGGCGGCGCGCCGGTTCGCTATGTGCTCGAACTCGTCGGCGGCAGCGCGGATCGCATCGGCCTTCGCCCCGGCGATCATTTCGCCATTCCGGCGCGCTGACCGCCGATCGCGACATCTGGCTTGTTGAGGCTCCAATTTGTCGCCCCGGCATGCCTTGAAGAGCCTGGGCCGAACGTGTAATCCACCCTTGTCGTGAAAGTCGGGGCATAGCGCAGCCTGGTAGCGCATCTGGTTTGGGACCAGAGGGTCGTAAGTTCGAATCTTACTGCCCCGACCATTCGAAGCGACCCGTATTTTGATGGAGGCGATCCAACGATGGTTGCGCGTATCTTCAGGCCGGCACGCAATGCGATGCAGTCGGGCAAGGCGAAGACCGAGCGTTGGATGCTGACCTATGAGCCGGAAGTTCCGGTCTCGGTCGAGCCGCTGATGGGCTACACCTCCACGGTCGACATGAAGCGCCAGATCAAGCTGTCGTTCGACACGCAGGAAGAGGCGATCGCCTACGCCGAGAAGAACGGCATTCCCTACCAGCTCTTCACCGCGCAGGACGATACGCGCAAGAAGATCTCGTATTCGGACAATTTCAAGTTCGGCCGCGCCCAGGCCTGGACGCACTAGACCGCATTCGCGCGAAGCGGATGCCGGTTCGCGCGAGGATCGCGCGACGGAATGAAGAGCTGGAGTATCGGGTCTAGGCAACGATGCTCCAGCGGTCGGAACGACCGCGGCGCGGCAATGCGCCGGCCAATTCGGCCCCGTAGCTCAGCTGGATAGAGCAGCCGCCTTCTAAGCGGCAGGTCGCTGGTTCGAGCCCAGCCGGGGTCGCCAATCATTTCAACAGGTTAGATTGAATTCCGGCGTCATTCCGAATTCTCGGTAGGCCTGAGCTCGGCCTCAAGCATTCCCTTTAGTGGCGGCGTGGCGCGGGGCGTAAGTCGTCCTGATCTGAAGGGCCGTGCTCGTCGTGGCGCGTGATCAGTCTCGCGCCCCGGCCGCCCGTGGCATGGGCCCAAAGCCAGTTGAGGGCTACGGCCAGCCGGTTGCGTGCCCCGATCAAGAAGAAGATGTGGGCGATTCCCCAGAGCCACCACGCGATCCATCCCTTGAGACGCAAATGGGGGAATTCGGCGATGGCTGCCTTGCGGCTTACCGTGGCGAGATTGCCCTGGTTCCGATAGCGAAACGGCGTGGACGGCTTCGCGTCGCCCTGGAGCCTTCTCCGGATCTCGGCAGCCACGTACTTTCCCTGCTGCTTTGCCGCCGGAGCGAGGCCCGGCACAGGTTTTCCTTCGCTCTTGGCGGCTGCCGTGTCCCCGATGACCCAGATGCCCGCTTCGATGCTCAAGTCGGGACCGACGATCACCCGGCCGGCGCGGTCCGAAGCCGCATGCAGCCAAAGCGCAGCCGGCGAGGCCTGCACTCCGGCAGCCCATAGGACGGTTGCCGCTTCAATCGGCTCGTCACCCACCACGACGCCCTTGGCATCGATATGGGTAACTGCTTTCCCGGCCAGCACCTCGACGCCCATGTCCGCCAGCGATCGCACGGCGAAGTCCGAGAGAGGCTCGGTGAAAGTCGCCAGGATTCTCGCATTGGCCTCCACCAGGATCACCCGGGCAGACTGCGGAGAAAAGGCCCGGAACTCTCCGGGCAAGGTCCTTCGCGTCAGCTCTGCGATCATGCCGGCGAGCTCGACGCCCGTCGGACCTCCGCCGATGATGACGAATGTCAGAAGGGCTGCGCGTTTGGCGGGGTCCGGTTCGAACTCAGCCTGCTCGAAGGCGAGCAATATCTTGCGACGTATGTCGGTAGCGTCATCGAGATTCTTGAGGCCCGGCGCGAACGCCTCCCAATCGTCATGGCCGAAATAGGCATGCCTGGCCCCGGTCGCGACCACGAGATAATCGAACGGCACAGATTGCCGTCCCTCGAGATGGACGACGCGCGCTGTGCGGTCGACACCCACGACCGTGCCGAGCAGAGTCTGGATGTTCTTGTAGCGGCGAAGCAGCGTCCGGATTGGCC
Source organism: Kaistia sp. SLG-1 (assembly GCF_059699055.1). Classification (NCBI taxonomy): domain Bacteria; kingdom Pseudomonadati; phylum Pseudomonadota; class Alphaproteobacteria; order Hyphomicrobiales; family Kaistiaceae; genus Kaistia; species Kaistia sp. SLG-1. Next base: position 3,007,075 of record NZ_AP048544.1, on the reverse strand, counting down.
ACGCTATCTCGGACGGACTGAGTAGAGCCGTGGCTGCCTGGTAGAGCAGCGGCTGAAATAGATGATAGTTGCGCTGATCGATCAGGGTTACGTCGGTGGGCGCGCCGCCCAGGGCCTTCGCACAGCTCAGTCCGGCAAACCCGCCGCCGATGATTACCGTTCGAGGATTTGGCATTCGATGGTGCCCACCCGCTTCGCCATGGCCTCAATCTATCTCGTGGGAAGCCAAATGTCCGGCGGCTCCTGAGCATCTCCGGCTTTAGGGGAGCGGCGCGCCGGTCGCGCGTCGCTCCCCATCCTGTTGGCGGTGCCTGGCGCCAGGTGGCGGCTCTACTTCCCCGGAAGGTATTTGCCGATGTTGATCAGCTGGACCCGGCGGTTGATCGGGTTTTTCGGGTTCTTGACGTCCTGCAGTGATTCCTGGCCGAGGCCGACGGCTTCGACGCGGGCGGGGTCGACGTGATAGGTCGTCGTCAGCGCCTCGACGACGGCGTCGGCGCGCGCCTGGCTCAGCGCCAGATTGTCCTTGCGGTTGCCGGTCGTGTCGGTGTTGCCGGTCACGACGAACTTGTAGCCGCCCAGCACCGGATGGTGCAGCGCATCGGCGATCGAGCCGATCGTCGCATAGGATTCCGGCCGGATGATCGCGGAGTTCAGCGCGAACTGGATCTGGACGTTGACCTGGGCGAGATTGTCCAGAAGTTCCAGTGGCTTCCAGGTGATCGGCGTGCCCGGATTGTCGATCATGTGCTGCTGCACGGCCTGGCGGATCAGCGCCGCCGACAGGCCGGGAGGCGCAGCCCGGGCGGCGCTGTTCATGGTGTTGACGATTTCGGTGCCGCTCAGCGCCGTCTGCGCGCCGGCGGGGCCTCCGCTCGCGCCCGCGAGCAGGAGGGCGACGGCCAGGGCGAGGCCGCGCGAGCCGGACGGGAGGCGGGATGTCATACGGATGTTTTTCGACATGACGTTCAGTTCCAGCCGGCGTTGGTGATGGCGGTTGTGCAGCGCTTGCTGACGACCTTCTTGGCGGCGTTCAGGCAGTTGAGGTAATGCGCGTTGCCGGGCGCGGTGCCCTGGCAGAACTGGGTGGCGTCACCGCGGCAGGCCTTGGTGACCGCCGCCTGCGCCGCGAGGCGGGCGTCGAGCGACGCGACCACGGTCTTGTAGTCGGCGACGCACTGCGGATTGATCTTGGCTGCCTGCGCCGTCAGGCAATCCTTGAGGGCGCCGCCGCCCAGATTGACCTTGGGGCAGTATTTTTCGATGTCCTTGCCGCAGCTCTTTGCGAGCAACGCCCCGGCCTCGGAATAACTGATCGTCTGCGCGTACGCTTGCCCGCCGAGGCTCATCAAAAGCACGGCCGCAAGACTAGGCAATGTAAGTCTCATCGTGATTTCCCCGCCTCTGTTCACGTCTCATGCGCCGAGGGCGCACGCCGCTGCGTCAGCTTCGCCCTCTCGGAAATCGGGCTCAAGAAAAAGCTAGCATGGGAATTTCACGCTACTGTCCGCTGGGTACAGAGTCCATGCCGAATACTGGCGGAATCGAGCGCTCACGCGATGTCACGCAGACGGTCGCCGGATCAGATGACACGGAAAAAGACCGGCAGATAGTTGCCGGCGTGCAGTCGCTCGATCAGCTCCATGAGCGGGATGATCGCGAGGAACAATAGCGCGTCGAGGAAGGTGCGCCGGAGCGCGTGGGTCGAGACGGAGAGCTCCTCGGTATCGCGATAGAGCGACAGTTTCGGCCAGAACATCGGCGTCTCGGCCGCGTAGGCGGCATAGCGTTCGCCGAACAGCGTGACAAGATGGTCGGCTTCCTTGTGGGCGGTGGCGATGAAGGCCGCATAGCTGAACAGCCCGAGCAGGGCGGCAACCACCAGCGAGCCATACATCAGGCCGATGCCGACCGCGCCGATGGTCGAGAACAGGTAGAGCGGGTTGCGGGTGACCGAATACGGTCCGAGCGTCGTCAGCTGCCGGTTCTTGTGCGAGCCGATATAGAGAATGCTCCACATCCGTCCCGCGACGCAGGCCAGCACGAGGCCTATGCCGGCCAGCTGGAGGACCTCATGCGTCTCGCCGCCCCAGAAGGGGCCGACGAGCAACAGCCCGATAGACGCGACGACGGCGCCGGCCTGGATCAGGTGGATACGCAGTCTCTGATTGAGAGCTCGAGCGCGCATGGTCGGCTTCCGTTGCGGAATGCAGACTCTGCTCTACGCGAATTGCGCCGATTCTACGAGCGAGGTGTCCGCCCGCCCGCGGGCCTCAGGATGCCATCGCACGAAGGGCCGGGCGCTGCTGCAGCCAGAGGCTCGTCTGTTCGGCGGAAATCGGCCGTCCGAACAGATAGCCCTGGCCGATATCGCAGCCCATGTCGCGCAGCGTCGACAGGATTTCCGGCGCCTCGATGCCTTCGGCGGTCGTGGCGAGATTGAACGTCCCGGCGAGCTGCACGATGGCGCGGATGATCCGCCAGTCCTCGCCGTTGCGCTGCGCGCTCGCGACAAAACCGCGATCGATCTTGAGGCGGTCGACGGGCAAGTCGCTCAAATGGCGCAAGCTGGAGTAGCCGGTGCCGAAATCGTCCAGCGCCACGGAAATGCCGGCGTTGCGCAGCGTGTTCAGGATCTCGCGCGCCGACGACACTTCGTCGACCAGCGTGCTCTCGGTGATCTCCAGCTCCAGCCGCGCCGGCGGGAAGCCCGCCTTGTCGAGAATGGAAAGGATGCGGGACGCCATCAGCGGCTCGGCGAACTGGGTGGGCGAGATATTGACCGAAAGGCGTAGATCCTTCGGCCAGTTGCGGGCGTCCTCGCAGGCGCGCCCCAGCAGCGTGTAGAACATCTCGCCGATCCGGCCCGATTCCTCCGCCATCTGGATGAAGGACGTCGGCGGGATGATGCCGCGCACGGGATGCTGCCAGCGCGCGAGCACCTCGAATCCGATCAGCCGGTCGCCATGGAGTTCGATCAGCGGCTGGTAGTAGGGGACGATCTCGCCCGCGGTCATGGCGCGCCGCAGATCGCCCTCCAGCATGCTTCGGTCCCTCTGCGCCTCGTCCATGCCGGCCTCGTAGGCGCGCAGCGATCCCCGGCTGTGGCGCTTGCCGTCATAGAGCGCGACATCGGCGGCATGCAGCAGTTCCTGGCTGGTGACGGCGCGGTCCTCCGAAATCGCGAGGCCGATCGTGGCGCCGACGCGGGCAAAGCCGTTCGGGATCGGGATCGGGGCGGCGAGGGTGTCGAGCAGGCGCCGCCCGACGCGGCGCGGTATGCCGCCCTGGTCATCCTCGAGCAGGAGCGCGAATTCGTCGCCGCCCAGCCGGGCGACCGTGGTGTTCGCCTCCTGGAAGCCTGAAAGCCGGCGGGCCGTCTCGATCAGCACGTCGTCGCCGGCGGCGTGGCCGTGCGTATCCTTCACGGTCTTGAAATGGTCCAGGTCGATCAGCAAGACGGCGACCGGCGGACCGCCGTTCCGCCAGGCGTCGAGCGCCCTGTCCAGCGCGCGCATGAAGGCGGCCCGATTGATGAGGCCCGTCAACGAATCGATTCGGGCACTGGCAGAGAGCTGGCGCTGCTTTCGATGGGAGCGGTCGAGCGCGCGGCGCAGGCGCAGCTGGATCCGGAGCAGAAACGCGCCGACGACGAACGACATGGCGAGGCTGGTGACCAGATACAGCAGGAACGGCGCAATTCCGTCCACCGTGTTGATGGCCATCAGCCCAACCATGGCGAAGAAAAGCGCGCCTAATCCTAGAACCAGGATGCCGATCATTATGCTATTGCCCACCGCGCCTGGGGCTTCCACGCAAACCGGCACCCATTGTCGGGTGCGTTGCGTCTGGACCCCCCAGTCCGACCCGCCGCCAGAGTCAGGGACAATAGGCAATCAAGTCAATAGAAGATTTGAGCTATATTTCGAACAATCGCATTATGTCCGCCCAGCGAAGTAATATGCCAGTGATGCTGACCTTGCGGCATGCCGTCGGAAGTAGCGTTGGCAACGCCGAGACAAGCAGGGCGAAGCGCTCGGGTATCGACTGTTTGGAAACAGTCGAACCTAATCTGCTGACGTAGCGATACGGCGTACGGTATTTGCGGAAGATTTCGCCGGGGATCGGATTTTCTAGATGACATAAAAATGGCGCCGGACGAAGCCCGGCGCCACGAAACCTTGGTTCAACGCACGGTCTGGACCATGGTCGACGGGAGGACGTCAGTCCTTGGCGCGCTCGACATAGGAGCCGTCCTCGGTGAGCACGACGATTCGCGTGCCCGGGCCGATGTGCGGGGGAACCATGGAGCGGACGCCGTTCGACAGGATCGCCGGCTTGTAGGACGAGGAAGCGGTCTGGCCCTTGGTGGTGGGCTCGGTCTCGACGACCTCGAGCGTCATGCGCTGCGGCAGGACGATGCCGACGGCCTGCTCGTCGAAAATCGACAGACGGACGACCATGCCTTCCTGGAGGTACGGTGCTGCGTCACCGATGACGGCCGCCGAAACGATCAGCTGCTCGTAGTTCTCGGTGTTCATGAACGTGTAGCCTTCGCCGTCCTGGAACAGGTAGGAGAAGTCACGGTCTTCGACGAACGCACGCTCGACCTGCTCGGTCGTCTTGTAGCGGTTCGAGATCTTCACGCCATCGGCGAGGCCGCGCATGTCGATCTGCGTGGTCGGCGTTCCCTTGCCGGGATGGAAGCTCTCGGCGATCAGGACGGAGTAAAGCTTGCCGTCGATCTCGAGAACGTTGCCCTTGCGGACCTGGCTGGCGATAACCTTCACGAATTAACCCTCAGATTGGCGTCGGCGCCCGTACAAAGGCGCGATAATGGCGCGCACCATAGCGATTCCGCTGGTTCGCGCCAGTCGAATCTCGCAAATGCCAGCGGGCTTGCCCCCTCGCGACGACAGGAGAACCGTGAGAATGACCAGCGCGTCACCCTGGTGGTCGCCCCATGTCCACGCCGATCGCCGGCCGCTGCTCCTGAAGCGCGGGCGCATCAAGGCGGCCGTGCACTCCTGGTTCCAGGCGCGCGACTTCCTGGAGGTGGAGTGTGGGATCCTGCAGGTTTCGCCCGGCAACGAGGCGCATCTGCACGCCTTCGCCACCGAGCGCGTGTTTCCGGACGGCACCCGCAAGCCGCTCTATCTGCACACGTCGCCGGAATTCGCGGCGAAGAAGCTGCTCGCGGCCGGCGAGGAGCGGATCTACACGCTCGGGCCGGTGTTCCGGAACCGCGAACTCGGGCCGCGCCACGCCTGCGAATTCGCCATGCTCGAATGGTATCGCGCCGGCGCGCCCTATGAGGCGCTGATGGAGGATTGCGCGGCGCTGCTGACTGAGGCGGCCGAAGCGGCGGAGACGCGCCTCTTCACCCATCGCGGCCATGTCTGCGATCCCTTCCTGGAGCCGGAGCGGGTCACCGTCGCCGAGGCTTTCGCGAAGCATGCCGGCATCGATCTCCTCGCGACGCTTGCCGAGGACGGCGCGGCGGATCGTGACGCGCTTGCCGAGCAGGCGGTCGCGACCGGCATCCGCATCGTCTTCGACGACAGCTGGAGCGACATCTTCAGCCGCATCATCGCGGAGAAGGTCGAGCCCAATCTGGGGCAGGGGCGGCCGACGATCCTCTGTGAATATCCGGTCGTCGAGGCGGCGCTCGCCCGGCCGAAGGCGAGCGATCCGCGCGTTGCCGAGCGCTTCGAACTCTATGGCTGCGGTGTCGAGCTCGCCAACGGCTTCGGCGAGCTGACCGACCCGGCCGAGCAGCGCCGCCGCTTCATCGCCGAGATGGACGAGAAGCAGCGCGTCTATGGCGATCGCTACCCGCTCGACGAGGATTTCCTCGCAGCCCTCGCCATCATGCCGGAGGCGTCGGGCATCGCGCTCGGCTTCGACCGGCTGGTGATGCTGGCGACCGGCGCGCCGCGTCTCGATCTTGTGATCTGGACACCGGCGGCCGAATGATCGAAAGAGTGCGGCCATGCCGCGCTCACCCGTCGTCCCGCTCGAAAAATCGCTGACGCTTCGTTCTCCGACCGCCCTGGTCGAGGCCGGGCTGGTGCCGGCTGCCGCGCAGGCCGGGCTGGACCAGGTCGCCGAGCGCTATGCGGTCGCCGTGACGCCCGCGATGGCGAAGCTGATCGATGCCGAGGATCCCACAGATCCGATCGCCGCGCAGTTCGTGCCCTCTGTCGCGGAGCTGACGACGCTGCCGGACGAGCGCGCCGACCCCATCGGCGACGATGCGCACAGCCCGGTGCCGGGACTGGTGCATCGCTACCGGGACCGCGTGCTTCTGAAGCTGGTGCATGTCTGCGCCGTCTATTGCCGCTTCTGCTTCCGCCGCGAAACGGTCGGCCCCGGCGGGCCGACCATGCTGGGCGAGGCCGAGCTCGAGGCAGCGCTCGCCTATATCCGCGAGCGCCCGGAGATCTGGGAGATCGTCTTCACCGGCGGCGATCCGCTGGTGATCGCGCCGCGCCGGCTGGCCGAGCTTCTGGAGCGTTTTCGCGCCATCGAGCACGTCAGGATCCTGCGCTTTCACACCCGCGTGCCGGTCGTCGACCCGGCCCGGATCAATTCGGAGCTGGTCGCGGCGCTGCGGAACACGGGCAAGACCGTCTATGTCGCCATCCACGCCAACCATCCACGCGAGCTGACGACGGACGTAAAAGCTGCGCTCGCCCGTCTCGCCGATGCCGGCATCGCCATGGTCAGCCAGACGGTGCTGCTCAAGGGTGTCAACGACGATCCGGAGACAATGGCGGCGCTGATGCGCGGCTTCGTCGAGGCGCGGGTGAAGCCCTATTATCTGCATCATGGCGACCTCGCGCCCGGCACCAGCCATTTCCGCACCTCGATCGCCGAGGGACAGGCGCTGATGCGGGCGCTGCGCGGCCGTCTCTCGGGGCTGGCGCAGCCGACCTACGTGCTCGATATCCCGGGCGGCTTCGGCAAGGTTCCGATCGGGCCGGACTACGTGCACGAGGACGACACCGTGACCGACCCGAACGGCGTCGAGCACGCCTACCGGTTCAACGACGCCGTCTGAACGAGCCCTATCGTTCCAGCCTTGCACCTTCTGGGTGCGGGGTGGCACGATTGCCCGTTGCCGCACAGAGGAATTCACCGTGTACCAGCCACCCCATTTCCGCGAAGACCGGCTCGATGTGATGCACGCGCTGATCCGCGCCCATCCCCTCGCCATGCTCGTCACGGCGGGCGAGGGCGGGCTGATGGCCAATCTGGTGCCGTTCCTGATCGATCCCGAGGGCGCCGAGAAGGGCCTGCTCCGCGCGCATATCGCGAGGGCCAACGACCAGCTGGCGGCGCTTCGGGCCGGCTCGCAAGCGATGGTGCTGTTCCAGGGGCCGAACGCCTATGTGACGCCGAGCTGGTACGCCGCCAAGGCGGAGAATCACAAGGTCGTGCCGACCTGGAACTACGTGACGGTGCACGCCTGGGGCACGCCGCGCGTTCTCGAATCGACGGAATGGCTGCGCCGGCAGGTCGGCGAACTCACCGATGCCAGCGAGCAGGGGCGGCAGCACAGCTGGAGCGTCGATGACGCGCCGGAGGCCTATGTCGCCGGCCAGATGAAGGGCATCGTCGGCCTCGAGATCCCGATCGACCGGATCGAGGGCAAATGGAAGGTCAGCCAGAACCGCGCTGTCGCCGATCGGCAGGGCGTCGTCGACGGCTTGAGAAGCGACCGCCCGGATGCCGTCGAGATGGCGGCGCTGGTTGCCGAGCACATTCCCCCGGCGGGCGAATAGGCTTTCGCAGGCACGGTCAGGCGGCGTTGCCCTGCGGCTCGGATGAGGCCTCTTCCGGCTTCCGCGTCGCAGTGCTCGCCCGGCGATCGGTGCGCTTCGATGCTTTTGCCGGCAGGAAACGCCGCAGCACCGCGATGGCGACGACGGCGAGCACCATGCCGCCGATGATCCAGGCCGGCCGGATGCCGGCGGCCGGGTTGAAATTGGTCGGCAGGACGCGGCCGAAGGCGACGCCGATCTTCAGATAGTAGTAGAGCGCCTCGCCGAACGCGGTGGCGACGGTGACGGCGATGCCGAGGCCGATCGTGGCCGGCAGCGTGGCGATCCGCGCCTCGCCGAGCCACGCCGCCAGCAGGCGCCAGGCCAGAAGCCATGCCGCGACGGCGGTGATGACGATCGGCTCGGTGACGCCGAGCTTCGACTGCAGGAAGAAGTGCAGCGCTGCCAGCAGAATGATCGGGTAGACGAGGCGATGCAGACGGCGCCACTGGATGCCGCCCAGCCGCCGCATCATGCCGTTGGTCGAAGTGATGGCGAGCGGCGTCAGCAGGATCAGCACCATCAGGCCGATGGTCAGATAGATCCGGGCGAACAGCTCCGAGACGACCTTCGGGATGTCCCAGGCAAGATCGCCGGCATAGGCGACGAGATGGAGCAGCACATAGGCGAAGGCGGCGTTGCCGAGCGTGCGGCGCACGAACACCAGCTCCGGCCAGCGCCAGACATAGCGCAGCGGTGTGACGGCCAGCGTCAGCAGCAGGAAGCGGACCGCCCAGAGCCCGGCCTGATGGTTGATCTCGATCATCTGGCGGGGGCCGAGCGTGCCCATCGAGCCGCGAACGATCAGCCAGAGGCCGGGAAGGAACACACCGGCGAAGACGAATGCCTTCAACGGCGAGAAGTCGCCCTTCCTGTCTTGCCAGGGATAAAGGCGCGGGGCCGGCGCGGCGGATCGATTCATCGGGACCTCATGCAATCGCACTCCGTCCTCATACGCTCGATCGGCGTAAAAGGTGTCACGCCGGCCATCAGCTTTCCGTGACCGGTGCCATCGCAGCCAGCCGTTCGAAGGCCGTCGGGCCGGGCGGGCTCTCGCTTAGGCGCTGCCGGATGAGAGCCGCGCAGGCCATCGGATCGAGGCGCGACGTGTCGATTTCGAGGTCGTAGATCCCCGGGCGATGCACCTCGCGCTGCCACCGCAGAACCGGCTCCGGGACGGGATCGTCTGAAGTCGCGACGACATAGAGCCCTTCGCGTCCCGCCTGGCCGCGGTTGCGGCGCTCCAGGATGGTCTCGATCGGGCAGTGGACGCCGACGAAGAGTACCGGCAGCCCCGCGAGGCGGCGGGCGCAATCCGGGAGGATATGCAGCGGCCTTTTATAGGAATCGTGGTGGCCGACATCGACGACGACGTCGAGGCCGAGCCGGCTATGGGCGGCGATCGATTCGTAGAGCGCTGCGTAGAGACGCGGCACCAGCGTCTCGAGATCCGGCCGCTCGCCGCCCGGCCTGAGGCCGATGCCCGGCCGATAGCGTTCCGGCGTGACGGCGTTGACATAGGCGTCAACGCCGAGATTCATCCACGGCCCTTCGAACGTCGCCTGGATCGCCGCCGCGATGCTGGATTTCCCGGATCGCGGCGCGCCGTTCAGGATGACGATCTGGCCCGGCTTTGCCGGCATGGCTTCCTCCCGAAGTCGACTGGCAGGAAGCGATCCTCGCTCGCTCAGACGGCGAGTTCGTGGCGCCAGGGCGGATTGGCGCCGGCGCGCGAGCAGGTGATCGCCGCGACGCGGTTGGCGAAATCGAGCGCGTCCTTCAATGCAGAGTGGTCGATGTTGCGCACGCCGTCGATGGTCAGGTGGCCCTTTTCGGAGAGCCGCGCCAGCAGGCCGCCGGTGAAGCTGTCGCCGGCGCCGACGGTGTCGGCGATGGTGACCGGCACGACGGGGCTGAACACCGAACCGGTCGGGGTATAGGCGGTGACGCCATTGCCGCCGCGCGTGACGACGACGAGGCCGGCGCCGGCGGCGAGCCAGCCGGCGGCGACCGTCTCCGGATCGACGCCCGGATGCAGCCATTCGAGGTCGGCGCCGGAGATCTTCACGATGTCGGCGCCGTGGGCGAACTGTTCGACGCGGGCGCTAAAGGCGTCGCGGTCGTGGATCAGCGTCGGCCGGACATTGGGATCGTAGCAGATCACCCGCTTGCCGCGATTGGCGTCCATGACGGCGGCGAGGCGGTCGACGATCGGCTCGGGAATCAGCGAGATCGAGCCGAAATGCAGCGCCTCGACCTCGTCGCCGACCGGCTCGTGGATCGCCGGATCATGCAGGCGGCCGGCCGAGTTCTCGTCGAAGAAGGCGTATTGCGGCTCGTCATGGAGGAGGCTGACGAAGGCGAGCGTCGTCGGGCGCGCCGAGCGGCCCGTATATTTGAGGCTGACCTGGCTGCGCTCCAGCTCTTCCGCCAAAAGCTCGCCGAAGAAATCCGTCGAAATGCCGCCGAGGAATCCCGTCGGAATGCCCAGGCGACCGGTCGTCAGCGCCACATTGTACGGCGAGCCACCAACCTTCGGCTGGTAGGAATCGTTTCCGTTCACATCCTTGACCGGCAAGAAGTCGATCAGGGCCTCGCCGCAACTCACGATCATGAAGCTCGTCCTCCTGGGGCCCACCGCGGCCCGTCGCCTAAGCCCATTAGCGGAAGCGCGGCGCGCCGCCAAGACGGCTCGGTGCGTGTGTCGCGCGACAGGACACGGATCGGGGGAGTGGCGGCGGTTCGCCGCGTGTCTCGACGCCCGCTTTGCCCTATAAGGAGGCAACGAGGATGGCATCGGGCCGTTCGTCGACCTGAAATGAGTACGACCGAGAGCCCATGTCAGCAGACGTAACACTCTGGGGCGCCCTGATCGCCGGGCTGCTATCCTTCGTTTCGCCCTGCGTGCTCCCCCTGGTGCCGCCCTATCTCTGCTATGTCACGGGGCTGAGCCTCGACGAAGTGACCACCCAGGCCGACAAGCGCATTCGCGGCATCGTGCTGCGCTCGTCCTTCGCCTTCGTGCTCGGCTTCACCACGGTGTTCGTGCTGCTGGGCGCGACGGCTTCGGTGCTCGGCCGCATCGTCGCGCGCCAGCAGGAGATCCTGTCGATCGTCGCCGGCCTGGTCATCATCGTCATGGGCCTGCATTTCCTCGGCGTGTTCCGGATCGCCTTCCTGCAGCGCGAGGCGCGGGTGCAGGTCGCCAACCAGCCGGCCGGCCTTGCCGGCGCCTATATCCTCGGCCTCGCCTTCGCCTTCGGCTGGACGCCCTGCATCGGGCCGGTGCTGGCCTCCATCCTCTGGGTCGCAGGCAGCTCCGATACAGTCGGGCGAGGCGCGGGGCTTCTCGCCATCTATTCGCTCGGTCTCGGCATTCCGTTCATGATCGCAGCCGGCTTCGCCGAGCGCTTCATCGGAGGGCTCCGGCGCTTCCGCCGCTACATGCCGATGGTCGAGAAGGCGATGGGCGTGTTCCTGATCGTCACCGGCATCCTGTTCCTGACCGGGCAGATGACCGCCATGTCGTTCTGGCTGCTCGAAACCTTCCCGGCGCTCTCCCGGATCGGCTGAGGCGACGGCGCGGCGCCGCATATCATCGCTTGACCGTCGCCGCCGCGATCGCGCAAAGCTTGCGCCCAGTTACCGAACTCGCTGCCGAAATCTCGGAGGAAACATGCCGGATCGCTCTTCGCTCGCCATCGTGCTCGCCGCCGGCGAGGGCACGCGGATGCGATCGGCCCAGCCGAAGGTGATGCATGCCGTCGCCGGGCTACCGATGATCGGCCATGTGCTGAAGACGGCGGCTGGCGCCGGCATCGAGCGGTTCGCCGTCGTCGTCGGCAAGGGCGCCGACGCGGTCCGCAGCTTCGCCATCAAGACCGTCCCGTCGGCGCTGGTCGTCGAGCAGGTCGAGCGGCTCGGCACGGCGCATGCTGTGCTTGCGGCGCGCGCCGCGCTGGAGCAGCCGGCGGACGACGTGCTGGTCCTCTATGGCGATACGCCGCTCGTCACCGCCGAGACGCTGGCACGCATGCGGGCGGAGCTCGCCAAGGGCGCGGGCGTCGTCGTGCTCGGCTTTCGTCCCGAGGACCCGGCCGGCTATGGCCGCCTGATCGAACGCGACGGCCAGCTGGTCGCGATCCGCGAGCTGCGCGAGGCGAGCGAGGCGGAGCGCGCCATCGGCTTCTGCAATGCCGGCCTGATGGGCTTTCGCGGCGATGCGCTGCTCGGGCTGCTCGATGCCATCGGCAACGACAACGCCAAGGGCGAATATTATCTGACTGACGCGGTCGAGATCGCCAATGAGCGCGGCCTCGCCGTGGTCGCTATCGAGGCGGACGCGGATGAGGTCGCCGGCGTCAACACCCGCGCCGAACTCGCCGCCATCGAGCGGATCTGGCAGGATCGCGCGCGCGAACAGGCGCTGCTATCCGGCGTCACCATGATCGCGCCGGAAACCGTCTTCCTCTCGCACGACACGGTGCTTGGCCGCGACGTGACCATCGAGCCGAATGTCTTCTTCGGACCGGGCGTCACAGTCGAGGAGGGCGCGCTGATCCATGCCTTCTCGCATCTGACCGGCGCGACGCTCGAGAAGGGCGCCGAGATCGGGCCGTTCGCGCGGCTGCGCCCGGGCGCGCAGCTCGGCCCGAAGAGCAAGGTCGGCAATTTCGTCGAGGTCAAGAACGCCGAGATCGGCGCCGGCGCCAAGATCAGCCACCTGACCTATATCGGCGATGCCAAGGTCGGCGCCGAGGCGAATGTCGGAGCAGGCACCGTCACCGGCAATTACGACGGTTACGACAAGGCGCTGACCGTGATCGGCGAGGGCGCCTTCATCGGCTCCAACAGCGTTCTGGTCGCGCCCGTCACCATCGGCGACGGCGGCTACGTCGCCTCCGGCAGCGTCATCACCGAGGATGTGGCTCCCGACGCGCTGGCGATCGCGCGCGGCCGGCAGGTCGAGAAGCCCGGCTGGGCGGCGCGCTTCCGCGAGATGAAGGCCAAGACCAAGCGGGTCCGCGTCTAAGCCTTTTGGTGAAGGCGCGAAACAGGAAGTGATTTCCGGCACTTGGCCCGAAAGGCTAAGAGGCGCTCGGATCTGACTTGGACTAGGCTGCCGCATCGGGCACCGAACGGGGATTGAGCTATATGTGCGGAATTATCGGTATTCTGGGCCGGACGCCCGTCGCGCCTCTGCTCGTCGACGCGCTGAAGCGGCTCGAATATCGCGGCTATGATTCCGCCGGTATCGCGACGCTCGAGGGTGGTCATCTCGACCGGCTCCGGGCCGAGGGCAAGCTGCGCAATCTCGACGCCAAGCTGACGGCCTCGCCGCGCTTCGGCCTTTCCGGCATCGGCCACACCCGCTGGGCGACGCATGGCGCGCCGACCGAGCGCAACGCCCATCCGCATGCGACCGAGCGGCTGGCCGTCGTTCACAACGGCATCATCGAGAATTTCCGCGAGCTCAGGCTCGAGATGGAAGCGGCCGGACGCAGCTTTGCCTCCGACACCGACACCGAGGTGATCGCCCATCTGGTGACCGTTAATCTCGCCAGGGGCATGACGGCGAAGGACGCCGTGCAGCAGGTTCTTGGCCGCCTGACGGGCGCCTTCTCGCTCGCCTTCCTGTTCGAGGGCGAGGAAGACCTCCTGATCGGCGCGCGCCGCGGCAGTCCGCTGGCGGTCGGCTGGGGCGAGGGCGAGATGTTCCTCGGCTCGGACGCCATCGCGCTCGGCCCCTTCACCGACGAGATTACCTATCTGAACGATGGCGACTGGGTCGTGCTGACGCGATCCTCCGCCGAGATCTATGACGAGGCGGGCAATCCCGTCTCGCGCCCGCTGACGCGCCTGCAGGGCACCACCCATGTCGTCGACAAGGGCAATCACCGCCATTTCATGGTCAAGGAAGTGCACGAGCAGCCCGAGGTGGTCGGCCATACGCTGGCGCGCTATCTCGACCTCGTGAACGGCAGCGCGCGGGTGCCGGAAGGCATCGATTTCAGCAAGGTCGACCGGCTTTCGATCACCGCCTGCGGCACCGCCTTCTATGCCGGCTTCGTCGCGAAATACTGGTTCGAGCGCTATGCGCGCCTGCCGGTCGACATCGATATCGCCTCGGAATTCCGTTATCGCGAGCAGCCGCTCTCGAAGGACGGGCTTTCGATCGTCATCTCGCAGTCGGGCGAGACGGCCGACACGTTGGCGTCGCTGCGCTACGCCAAGGGCGAGGGCCAGAAGATCGCGGCCGTCGTCAATGTGCGCGAATCGACCATCGCCCGCGAGGCCGATTTCGTCCTGCCGATCCTGGCGGGTCCGGAGATCGGCGTCGCCTCGACCAAGGCCTTCACCGCCCAGCTTTCCGTGTTGGCCGCGACCGCTGTCGCTGCCGGCAAGGCGCGCGGCGTGCTTTCCGGCGACGAGGAGCAGGCGCTGGTCCGGGCGCTGAGCGAAGTGCCGCGCCTGATGCACGAGGCGCTGAAGCTCGAGGACCAGATCGAGGCGCTGGCGCGCGATCTCGCCAAGGTCAAGCACTGCCTCTATCTCGGCCGCGGCACCAGCTATCCGATCGCGCTCGAAGGCGCGCTGAAGCTGAAGGAGATCTCCTACATCCACGCCGAGGGCTATGCCGCCGGCGAGCTGAAGCATGGTCCGATCGCGCTGATCGACGAGGAGATGCCGGTCGTCGTCATCGCGCCTTACGACCACATCTTCGAGAAGACGGTCTCGAACATGCAGGAAGTCGCGGCGCGTGGCGGGCGGATCATCCTGATCACCGACGAGAAGGGCCGGCAGGCGGCGGCGATGGATACGATGGCGACGATCGTTCTGCCGGAGATGCCGGCGAGCGTGACGCCGCTGGTCTACACGATCCCCGTGCAGCTGCTCGCCTATCACACGGCCGTCTTCATGGGCACGGACGTCGACCAGCCGCGCAATCTCGCCAAGTCGGTCACGGTCGAATAGCGGCCGCGACGGCCGGGCCTTGCCCGGCGGCGGTGCCGAGCGATTTTGCCGCGTGCGTCATGCGGACGATGTAAGTTCTGGCCAATGCTATGCGAGCCGTCATAATGGCGGTGGACATGGACTGAATCGGACGCAGGGGCGGTTGAATGAGCTTTCAGGACCCTGAGCTGCCTCCGGCCCCCGAAACGGGCGGGAGCCGGCTGATCACGCGGCTGAGGAACTACTTCCTGACCGGCCTCGTCATCGCCGCGCCGATTTCCATCACGATCTACCTCACCTGGTCGCTGATCAAATGGATCGATGGCTGGGTGAAGCCGGTCATTCCGCTCGAATACAGCCCGGACGCCTATCTGCCGTTCTCCGTTCCCGGCTTCGGCGTGTTCGTCGCCGTGGTGGCGCTGACGCTGCTCGGCTTCCTGACGGCGAATTTCGTCGGCCGCTCGCTGGTCCGGCTCGGCGAGCAACTGCTCAACCACACGCCGCTGGTGCGCAATCTCTACAGCGCGCTGAAGCAGCTGTTCGAGACCGTGCTTTCCGGCAAGGGCGGCAAGTCGTTCCAGAAGGCGGCGCTGATCGAATTTCCGCGCAAGGGCGTATGGTCAATCGTCTTCATCGCGACGGAGACGAAGGGCGAGATCCGCCAGAAGATCGGCCAGGACGGTGAGGAATGGGTCACCGTCTTCCTGCCGCCGACCCCGGCGCCGACGGCGGGCTTCATGATGTTCGTCCGCCGCGCCGAGCTGATCGAGCTCGACATGACCGTCGAGGAGGCCGCGAAGCTGGTGATCTCCGCTGGCCTGGTCGCGCCCGAATATGACGAGGCCGCGCGCAAGCTTGCCGTCGAGCCCGCGGCGCCGGTGCTCACGCGACGCGCCGGCTCCTAGGCTCGCCGCGTCGACTGGCGTCGAAGGCTTCCCGGACTAGCTCTCGCCGGCGAGATTGCGACGCGCCTTGTCGAGCTCCTCCGCATAGCGGCGGAAGAGGTGCGCCTCGGTCACCAGGCCAACGACCTGGCGCGTCGTCGCGTCGTCGACCACGACGAGCTCCTCGCTCTCCGCCATTTCGAAGATCTTGGCGGCCGCCTGGGCGCTCATGCCCGGAAAGAGCATCTTGTCCGCGTGCCGGCAGAAGGGCTGGATCGTCTCGTCCTCGGACGAGGGCGGGGCCGAATGGATCTCCGCCACCAGGACGATGCCGGCGTAGCGCCCGTCCGCGTCGGTGACCACGACGCGCTGCGTCGAGCCGAGGGGGAAGAGGCTGCGGAAGGCGTCCGCCGGCATGGTGGCGAGCACGGTGCGCACGTCCGTCCGCATCATCCGTCCCACGGTCAGGCCGCGCAGCCAGCCGACGTCGATGGCGCTGCGGATGGTCTCGCCGCGCAGGTGAAGTCGCCAGGTCGAGAACGAGTAGCCGAACAGCTGGCGCACGGTGATCGCGGACAGGATCGACGCCGCGAGTACGATGCCGGTGATGGCGAGGTCGCCGGTCGCCTCCAGCGCCAGGAAGGTCATGGTGAGCGGCCCGCCGACAATGCCGACGCCGAGCGCGCTCATGGCGACGATCGCGGCGGCCGCCGGATCGATGCTGCTGGTCGGGGCGATCGTGGCGACGCCGATCGCGAACAGCTTGCCGACCAGCGCGCCAAGGAAGAGCGACGCGAAGAACATGCCGCCGCGAAAGCCGGATCCGAGCGATACCGCGACGCTGGCGATCTTCATCAGGAGGACCGTCAGCAGCAGGCCGGCGGGAACCGCCTGGACGAGATTGACGTGCATGGCGCCATGTCCGGCCGCCAGCACCTGCGGGGTGTAGAGGGCCATGGCGCCGATCACGAGACCGCCGACAGCGGGCCGGACGGCGCGGGGCAGGCGGCTCGTCTGGAACGCGACGTCGACGAGCGTGACCAGCCGCATGATGGCGATGGCCGCGAGGCCCGACAGGACGCCGAGCACCAGATAGGGCGGATAGTCCGTGGCGTGCAGGGCAAGCGTGCTCGGGACCTCGATCGTGTAGGCGGCCGCTCCCAGTCCCTGGGCGACGAGAAAGCCGGAGATCGCGGCCGCCATGACCGGAGCGATATTGGCGACGGTGTAGACGCCGATGATCAGCTCGAAGCTGTAGAACGCGCCCGTAAGGGGCGCGCTGAAGGCCGCGGCGATGGCCCCCGCCGCGCCGCAGCCGACGGCGGTGCGCAGATCCGCCCGGCGCAGATGCAACCGCTGGCCGATGCGCGACGCCATGGCGCCGCCGAGCTGCGTATAGCCGGCCTCGAGGCCGACCGAGGCGCCGGATCCGTTCGAGACGACGGCTTCGAAGGCGACACGCAGACTGTCGCGCAGCGACATGCGGCCGCCATGCAGGGCATTAGCTTCGATCGGATCGACGATCGGCTGCGAGTGACGGTAGAGCAGGTAGACGACGCCGAGCACAAGTCCGCCGCCGGCCGTCGCCAGCAGCCGCCAGGGCGACGTGATTGTCTCGGTCGCGCTGAGGAAGTCGTTGCGGCCGATCGCGAACAGGACGACGTGCAGCCATTGTGCGATGCGGCTCATCACGGTGACGGCCACGCCGGCGAGGCAGCCGATCAGCGCCGCGACGACGAGCAGCGCGGGCTCCGTTGTCCGGACGAGCGCGCGGCCCCGGCTCAGGGCTCGATCGAGGAGGGAGGCAAGTCTCATGTCGCGGATGCCGCTTCGACGTCAGTGGCCCCTCAATAGCCCCGATGCCCCCTGAAATCACGGCGTCATCGTGTATCAGCCCGCCCTGAGCAGCTTGATCGCCTCGTCGCGGCCGAAGAGGTAGAGCAGCAGCTGCAGGGCCTTGCCGCGCGGCGATTGCAGCGCCGGGTCCTTCTCGACGATCAGGCGGGCGTCGTCGCGGGCGATTTCGAGCAGGTTTGCGTGATGCTCGAAGCGGGCGATCTTGAAGCCCGGCGTGCCGGACTGGCGCGTGCCGAGCAACTCGCCCTCGCCGCGCAGCCGAAGGTCTTCCTCGGCGATGCGGAAGCCGTCCTCGGTGTCGCGCATGATGGCGAGGCGGTCATGCGCCACCTCGCCCAGCGGCCCCTTGTAGAGGAGCAGGCAGGTCGACGCCTTCGAGCCCCGCCCGACGCGGCCGCGCAGCTGGTGCAGCTGGGCGAGGCCAAAGCGCTCGGCATGCTCGATCACCATGATCGTCGCATCCGGCACGTCGACGCCCACCTCGATCACGGTGGTGGCGACCAGGATCCGCGTCTCGCCGCGTTGAAAACGCTGCATCGCCTCGTCCTTCTCTGCCGCCTTCATCCGGCCGTGCACGAGGCCGACGACGGGGCCGAGCGCCCGCTCGAGGTCGACGAATCGATCCTGCGCGGCGGCGGCGTCGACTTCTTCGGATTCCTCGACCAGCGGACAGACCCAGTAGGCCTTGGCTCCCTCGGCGATGGCCGCGCGGATCCGCTTCACCACCTGGTCGAGCCGGTCGAGCGGCACGGTGCGGGTTTCAATCGGCTGGCGGCCGGCCGGCTTGTCCGGCAGCTTCGACACGTCCATGTCGCCGAAGGCGGTCAGCACCAGCGTGCGCGGGATCGGCGTCGCCGTCATCACGAGGATATCGGTCGCCGCGCCCTTGGCCGAGAGCGCCAGGCGCTGATGCACGCCGAAGCGGTGCTGCTCGTCGACGATGGCGAGCGCCAGGTCGCGGAACTCGACGCCGGCCTGGAACACGGCGTGGGTGCCGACCACGAGGTCGATGCTGCCGTCGTCGAGCCCGGCGAGGATCTCGGTCCGCTCGCGGCCCTTTTCGCGGCCGGTCAGGATCGCCATTCGGATGCCGGCGGCCTCGGCGAGTGGCAGCAAGGTCTTGGCGTGCTGGCGGGCGAGAAGCTCGGTCGGCGCCATCAGCGCCGCCTGGCTGCCGGCCTCGATCACGGTCGCCGCCGCCATCAGCCCGACCATCGTCTTGCCGGAGCCGACGTCGCCCTGCAGCAGGCGGAGCATCCGTTCGTCGGAGGCGAGATCCTTCTCGATCTCGGCGATCGCCGCCTGCTGGCTGCCGGTCAGCGTGAAGGGCAGGGCGGCGATAATGGCGCGCCGCATCCGCCCGTCGCCGATCCGCGCCCGGCCGGCGGCGCGGCGCAGATTGGCGCGCGTCAGCATCAGGGCGAGCTGGTTGGCGAGGAACTCGTCATAGGCAAGCCGGCTGATCGCCGGGCCCTCGGGCGCCAGCTCGGCCGGCGTCGTCGGCGCATGCACCGTTTCCAGCGAGCCTTTGAAGGCCGCCCAGCGCTGGCGGGACAGCAGCGTCGGGTCCTGCCATTCCGGCAGGTCGGGCAGGCTGTCGAGCGCGCCGCTCATGGCGCGGCCCAGCGTCTTGCGCGCGAGCCCGGCCGTCATCGGATAGACGGGCTCGACCATCGGCAGCTGCTCGAAGGCCTCGCGGTCGACGATATGGTCGGGATGGACCATTTGCGGCCGGCCGTTGAACCATTCGACCTTGCCGCTGATGAAGCGCGTCTCGCCGACCGGCATGGTGCGTTCGAGGAAGCTCTGCTCGGCGCGGAAGAACACCAGCGCGATTTCGCCGGTCTCGTCATGCGCCATGACGCGATAGGGCACGCGCCTGTTGCCGCGCGGGGCAGGCAGATGGCGGTCGATGCGGACTTCGAGCGTGACGACGGCGCCTTCCGGCGACAGCGCGATTCCCGGCTGGTTGCGGCGATCGATCAGGCCGACGGGGAGATGCAGGAGGAGATCGGCGACGCGCGGCGGCTCCGGGGCGTCGCCTCCGACCAGCAGGCGTCCCATCGCTTCGCCGATCTTCGGGCCGACGCCGGCGAGGCTGGTGACGGGTCGGAACAGCGGATTCAGGATTTCGGGGCGCATCGCGGCATGATTCTCCTCGGTCGGGAGATTAGAACGTTCCGGCAACCTTTCACCATGGCGAAGGGCAGGGTAGGAACAGCACAAATTGTGCATGAGAGACCGATGACTGAAGAAGCAGCTACCGGCGTCTATGGCGCGCCTCCGGCCGAACTCGCCGACGTGCCGCGCGACGCGATCCAGTTTTCACCGCTCGTTCCGGGCAGCGCCGCGCTGGAGCGCCGGGCCGAAGGCTCGCTTGCCGCGATGGTGATGCTGGCGCCGCCGGGCACGATCGAGCGCCGGTATGACGTGGCGCAGGCGCTGCGCGCGCTGCAGCCCGGCGGCCGGCTCACCGTGCTGGCGCCCAAGGACAAGGGCGGCTCGCGGCTCGCCAAGGAACTGCGCGGCTTCGGCTGCGAGATCGAGGAGACGGCGCAGCGCCACCATCGCATCTGCGTCTCGACCCGGCCGGCCGATCTCGCGCTGACGGGGGAAGCGATCGCCGACGGCGCGCCGCAGCTTGTCGCGGAGACCGGGCTCTGGTCGCAGCCGGGTGTCTTCTCGTGGAACCGCGTCGATCCCGGCAGCGCCCTGCTCCTGAAGCACCTGCCGCAGCTTTCCGGGCGCGGCGCCGATCTTGGCTGCGGCGTCGGCTATCTCTCGCGCGCCGTGCTCGCTATGCCCGGCGTCGAGGCGCTCGCCATGGTCGATATCGACCGCCGCGCCGTCGAGGCGGCGGCGAAGAACATCGCCGATCCGCGCGCCAGCCTGCACTGGGCCGACGTGCGCAAGGCGGGCAGCTTTCCCGAGAATCTCGACTTTATCGTCATGAACCCGCCCTTCCATGATGGCGGTGCCGAGGATCGATCGCTCGGCCAGGCCTTCGTCCGGCGCGCGGCGGAAAGCCTGCGCAAGGGCGGCCGCCTGTGGCTGACCGCCAACCGGCACTTGCCCTACGAGGAGCCCCTCAAGGCCCTGTTCTCCCGCGCCGTTCCGGTCGCGGAAGCCGAGGGCTTCAAGATCTACGAGGCACGCAAATGAGCAAGCCCGGCGGCAAGCAATCCTTTCCCTCGGCCCGGCTCGACCGGCTGCTCGCCAATCTCGGCTATGGCTCGCGCCGCGAGGTGCAGGGGCTGATCCAGGGCGGTCGCGTCGTCCTCGACGGCGAGGCGGAGACGGATCCGGGCCAGCATGTCTATGTGAAGCCCGATCTCGCCACCCGCATGACCGTGGCCGGCGAACCGCTCGACCCGCCGCCCGGCATGGCGCTGATGATCCACAAGCCGCTCGGCGTCACCTGTTCGCACAAGGAGACGGGCGCGCTGATCTATTCGCTGCTGCCCGAGCGCTGGCGCCGCCGCGATCCGGTCATCTCCACCGTCGGCCGGCTCGACAAGGAGACGTCGGGCCTGTTGCTGATGACCGATGACGGCGCGCTGCTCCATCGCATCATCTCGCCGCGCCACCATGTGCCGAAGCGCTATCAGGTGACGCTCGACCGGCCGCTGAACGGCGACGAGGCGGCGACCTTCGCGGCGGGCGGGCTGATGCTCGAGGGCGAGGACAAGCCGCTGCTGCCGGCGGAGATGGAATCCTCCGGCCCGAAGCAGGCCACGCTGACCCTGCACGAGGGGCGCTATCATCAGGTGCGCCGGATGTTCGCCGCCGTCGGCAACCATGTCGTGGCGCTGCATCGCGACCGCATCGGCCTGCTCGATCTCCCGGCCGATCTGGAGCCCGGCGCCTACCGGTTGCTGACGCCGGCCGACATCGAGCAGGTGTTCGGAGCTTCGGCGTGACGGCATCTTCCTCGAATTTCTTCGACGTCGTCGTGATCGGCGCCGGCGCTGCCGGCATGATGTGCGCCATCGAGGCGGGCAAGCGCGGGCGCTCGGTCGCGATCGTCGATCATTCGCCTTCGGCCGGCGACAAGATCCGCATCTCCGGCGGCGGCCGCTGCAACTTCACCAACACCAACACCGCGCCGAAGAATTTCCTGTCGCAGAACCCGCGCTTCTGCATTTCGGCGCTCAGCCGTTACACGCAGCGCGATTTCATCGCGCTCGTCGAGCGTCATGGCATTGCCTATCACGAGAAGACGCTGGGCCAGCTCTTCTGCGACGGCTCGTCGAAACAGATCATCGAGATGCTCGTCGCCGAGATGCGCCGCCACGGCGTCGAGATGCGGCTCGGCGCGGCGGTGAAGCGCGTCGAGCATCGCGTCGATGGCGGGTTTCGCGTTGCGATGCCGTCCGGCGACGTCGTCTGCAAGTCGCTGGTGATCGCCAGCGGCGGCAAGTCGATCCCCAAGATGGGCGCGACCGGCTTCGGCTACGAGATCGCCAGCCAGTTCGGTCTGAAGCTGGTTGAGACGCGGCCGGGCCTCGTGCCGCTGACCTTCGACCCCGCCATGCTGGAGCGGCTGGCGCCGCTTTCCGGCATCGCCGTCGACGCGGTCGCCAAGCACGGCAAGACCAGCTTCTCAGAGGCGATGCTCTTCACCCATCGCGGCCTCTCCGGCCCGGCGATCCTGCAGATCTCCTCGTTCTGGCGCGAGGGCGACGAGATCACGCTCGCCATGCTGCCGGGAACCGACGTGTTCGCGGCCCTGAAGGCGGCCAAGGCCGATCGGGGCAAGCAGGCGCTCGGCACCGTGCTGGCGACGCTGTTGCCGAAGCGGCTAGCGCAGCTGATCGCCGAGGAGGAGAAGGGGCCGGGCAATCTCGCCGATCTCTCCGACAAGGCGCTTCGCCGGATCGAGGCGGCGATCAACGCCTGGCGGGTCAAGCCGCTCGGCTCCGAGGGCTATCGCACGGCCGAGGTGACGCTTGGCGGCGTCGACACCGACGAGCTCGATTCGAAGACGATGGAGGCGAAGCAGGTGCCCGGCCTCTATTTCATCGGCGAGGTCGTCGACGTCACCGGCTGGCTCGGCGGCTATAATTTCCAGTGGGCCTGGTCGTCCGGCTGGGTGGCGGGGCAGGTAGCCTAGCCCGGCGCGGTAGGGGGAGAGCATCATGGTTGTCAGGCGCGTCGTGGCGAACATCCAGGCTCCCGATCCGGCGGCGGCTCGGGCGTTCTATGGCGACATCCTCGGCATGGAGGTCGTCATGGATCATGGCTGGATCGTCAGCTTCGCGACCGATGTCGCCACCACGCCGCAGGTCAGCATCGCGCGCGAGGGCGGCTCCGGCACTCCGGTGCCGGATCTCTCCATCGAGGTCGATGATCTCGACGACGTGCTGGCGCGTATCCGTCGCGCCGGCCTGCCGATCGAGTACGGCCCCGCGACGGAGCCATGGGGAGTCCGGCGCTTCTATGTGCGCGATCCGTTCGGTCGGCTCGTGAACCTTCTCAGCCACGCCTGAGCGCCGGCAACGCGGACCTCAGTCCTTCAGCACGCCGGATTTCTTCGCCGCGAAGATCGAGAGCGCGTCCATCAGCGTCGGCGACAGGCAGTCATAGGGCCGGAGCCCGAGCTCGCGCAGGCGGGCGCGGATGCCGTCCATGCGCTCGGGCCGCACGCCGCCCTCGATGACCGAGGAGATGAAGGCGCCGAACTGCGGCGCCTGCCAGCCCTCCTCGCGCGACAGTTCCGGATGCAGGAAGGTCAGCCCCTTGAAGGCGTGGTCCTTCTCGACCGGGCCCTTCATGTGGACGCCGCAGACCGTGCAGGCATGGCGCAGGATGGTGGCGGCCGGGTTGACGACGGCGAGCTTGTCGGCGTTGGCGACGACCTTCACATGGTCCGTCGGGGCGACGGCGACGATCGCGACGATCGCGCCCTCCGGCTTCCAGCATTGCGTGCAGCCGCAGGCGTGGTTGTGGGCGATCTGCCCCTTGACCTCGACCCGGACCGGCCGATCGAGGCAGTGGCAGACGAGCGTGCCGCCGGCGAAATCGTCGGCGCCCTGACGGAAGCCCCTGTCGATTGCGGGATGAAGAAGGACCGTTTCAGGCATTTCCAGTTCCCTCCGATCGTCCATCCCGGTTTGTCCCGGGTCCGCGCAAGGTAGCGCTGACGCGACGTCAAGGGAATTGGGGCAATGCCTCTCCGGACGGGCAGGGGAGGCGCGGACCGCTCGGGTCCGCGCCGCATTCGATCGGCCTCAGTTGAGGCCGCTGGCCTCGTCGAGGCCGAGAACCAGGTTGAGGTTCTGCACGGCGGCGCCGGAGGCGCCCTTGCCGAGATTGTCGAGCAGCGCGACCAGGCGCGCCTGGCCGGTGCCTTCCGTGCCGAAGGTGAACAGCTTCATCCGGTTGGTGCCGTTGAGGCCTTCCGGATCGAGCCCGGTCATCGCGCCGCTCTCGACGAGATCCGCCACCGTGACGAAGCGCTCGCCGGCATAGTGGGCCGAAAGCGTTTCGTTCAGGGTCTTGAGCGTCGGCCTGCCGGGAACGAGGTCGAGATGCAGCGGGATCTCGACGATCATGCCCTGCGCGTAGCGGCCGACGGACGGCGCGAAGATCGGGCGGATGTCGAGCTGGCCGTGCTTCTGGATCTCCGGCACATGCTTGTGCTGCAGCGGCAGCGCATAGATGCGGAAGTTCTCATGCGTGTAATTGGCCGCGTTCGGATCCTCGAACTCGGCGATCATCGACTTGCCGCCGCCGGTATAGCCGGAGACGGCGTTGATCGTGACCGGCCAGTTCGCGGGCAGCACGCCGGCGGCGACCAGCGGACGCAGCAGCGCGATCGCGCCGGTCGCGTAGCAGCCTGGATTGGAGATCCGCGTCGAGGCGGCGATCTTGTCGCGCTGGGCCGAATCAAGCTCGGCGAAGCCATAAGCCCAGTCCGGCGCGGTCCGATAGGCGGTCGAGGCGTCGATCACCTTGACCTTCGGATTGTCGATCAGGCTGACGGCTTCCTTCGCGGCCGCGTCGGGCAGGCAGAGGATGACGGCGTCGGCGCTGTTCAGAAGCTCGGCCCTGGCCGCCGTCTCCTTGCGCCGCTCGGGCGCGATCGACAGCAGGCGGACATCGTTGCGGCCTTCGAGCCGCTGGCGGATCTGCAGACCCGTCGTGCCGACTTCGCCGTCGATGAAGACCGTGGATACCATGGCTCGCCTCCGTTCAGGCATCTGAAGATGGGGGCGCGCGCGCCGCCCGCAAGGATGTCGTGCAAGCATGACCCTGCGATGAAACAGGGCCGCATAGAAAAAGGGCGCTGCGGTTGCCCGAAGCGCCCTTTCGAAAACGTCGCGTAGACGCCGATTAGCGCTTCGAGAACTGGAAGCTGCGGCGGGCCTTGGCGTGGCCGTACTTCTTGCGCTCGACGACGCGGCTGTCGCGGGTCAGGAAGCCGCCCTTCTTGAGGACGCTGCGCAGCTCGGGCTCGTAATAGGTGAGAGCCTTGGAGATGCCGTGACGCAGCGCGCCGGCCTGGCCCGACAGACCGCCGCCCGAAACGGTGGCGTTGATGTCGTACTGGTCGGTGCGGGAAGCGACGCCGATCGGCTGCTGGACGAGCATCTGGAGAACCGGGCGAGCGAAGTAGCCGCGGAATTCCTTGCCGTTCACGATGATCTTGCCGGAGCCCGGCTTGATCCAGACGCGGGCGATCGCGTTCTTGCGCTTGCCGGTCGCGTAGGCGCGGCCCTGGGCGTCGAGCTTCTGCACATGGACAGGAGCCGCGTTCTCGGACGAGATGACGGCGAGGTCCTGGAGGGACTGGAGATCAGCCATGTTCAGGCAATCCTCTTGTTCTTGGCATTCAGGGCGCCGACGTCGAGCACTTCCGGCTGCTGAGCCTCATGCGGATGCGTCGAGCCGCCATAGACGCGGAGGTTCTTCAGCTGGCGACGGCCAAGCGGACCCTCGGGGATCATGCGCTCGACAGCCTTCTCCAGAACGCGCTCGGGGAACTTGCCCTCGATGATCTGGCGGGGGCTGCGCTCCTTGATGCCACCGACATAACCGGTGTGCCAGTAGTAGCGCTTGTCCGTGTACTTGGCGCCCGTGAAGACGACCTTGTCGGCATTGATGACGATGACGTTGTCGCCGTCGTCGACATGCGGAGTGAAGCTGGCCTTGTGCTTGCCGCGCAGACGGTTCGCCACGATCACGGCGAGACGGCCAACGACCAGCCCTTCAGCGTCGATCAGAATCCACTTCTTCTCGACATCCGCCGGCTTGGTGGAAATGGTGCTCATTGTTGAACTCGTTTTCTCGTGCCCGGATCGGGCAGGATTAGAGGCAACAGGACACGGGGCCCTGTCGTTCGTGGCGGTGTGTAGCCTGCGCACGAGATTCCGTCAAGCGAACCGGAAAAGATGCGGCTCGAAAAACTACAGCAAAATCAATACTTTATTGATACGGTAATATTATACCGCATCAAATCCGCATTTCCGGACAGGCTTTGAGGTCCTTTGCCGCCTTCGCGCGCTCCTGCGCGTGGTTCGATCTGCGTAAAGCATAGTGGTGAATTGAGGCGTCGCCGCGAGCCTCGCCCTTGCCCGATGTCGCGTCGCCTGCCAAGCATGGTGCGAGAGCGGGGCGCGCTGCGATCTGCGGTTGAGCGACCCGGCAGGCAGAAGATGGGGCAAGTCGTTATGTATGAAGTTTGGAAGCACCCGCTGTTCCGGGTGGGTGTGGTTGTGGTGCTCCTCGGCGCGGCGCTCGCCTTCGCGTTCCTGATCGGCGCCCAATAGTCGCAGCGCCTGAAGATCCTCCGGCCTGGCGGACTCCGCGGAATCGGCCAGGACGCGGGGAGGGGGCTTGCACAGGCAGCCGCCTCGCCGCTTCGTCAGGCTGGGGCCTGAGCCGGCTCGTGGTGGATCAGGGCGACGAGCCCCTGTACCCGGCCGGGCGATCCGCTATGCTGCCGGCCGGATTGTGACGGGGAAGACCATATGACGACGACAGGCCTCGCACCAAGGCTCAGCATCGTGACGCTCGGCGTCGCCAACGTGCCGAAAGCCCGCGCATTCTACGAGGCGCTCGGCTGGCAGGCGTCCTCCGCCAGCCAGGAAGCGATTACCTTTTTCCAGCTTTCCGGCGTGGTGCTGGCGCTGTTCCAGCGCAATGCGCTTGCCGACGACGCCCATGTGGCACCGGCGGGCGACGGCTTCCGCGCCGTGACGCTGGCGCACAATGTCGGCAGCGAGGCGGAAGTCGATGCCGCGCTGGCGCATGCCGTTGCCTGCGGAGCCCGCATCGTGAAGGAAGCGACAAAGGTCTTCTGGGGCGGCTATTCCGGTTATTTCGCGGATCTGGATGGTCATCTCTGGGAAGTGGCCTACAATCCATTCCTGCCATTCGACGAGGCGGGACGCCCCGTTCTTCCTGGACCGCAGTCATGAAGACGCTTTTCCTCGCCACCGCCGCCTGCGCGGCACTCCTCCTCTCGACGCCGGCTGCCTTTTCCGCCGATCCGGAGCCGAAGCCCTATGAGGCGCTCTCCGTCACCTATGACACCTCCGGAACCGACGATCCGGAGCTGGCGGCCCTGGTGGAGACGCTGAAGAAGGCGATCGAGGTCGGCGACGTCGCGACGCTGAAGGCGAGCGCGGCGCCCGAGGTGAAGATCTATTCGCCGATGATCGGCTTCCCCGACGCGACGCCGCCCGCGGCCTTGTCCGATCCGGAAAAGCGCCCCGGCGGCGACCGGCTCGACAATGCGGCGGCGCTGACGGCGACGGGCGATGTCGACTATAGCCGCGAGGACCTCGACGGCCTCGTGGTGGACCTGTTCGGCAACGCGCTGGACCAGGGCACGCTGGGTCACTCGAAGACGGCCAACGGCGCCATCTGCTCGCCGGCCGAGCCGGTCTTCGATCGCGACAAGGCGCTCGCCGTGGCGGACGCGGCCGGTGTGCCGGCCAGCAATCTCTGGATCCTGTCGGAGAGCACCGAATTCCGCGACAAGCCGAACGAGACGGCGGCGGTGCTCGCGACCTTGCCCGAAGACACGATCGTGCCGTTCCTGGAAGGGTCGGTCGAGGGCGAGGACGGCAGCGCGGACTGGTATTCGGTGGCACTGCCCTCCGGAAAGACCGGCTACGCGACGAACGACATCTCGCGCGGCTTCCAGGCGACCAGCGTCTGCTATGGCAAGGTCGACGGGAAATGGGCCGTCACGGCCGTGATCGTTCCGGGGCTCTGACGGCATGAACCACGATCGCTACGAGGATGCCTATCTCCGCGAGATCCTGCAGGAGACGCGGACCATCGCGGTGATCGGCGCCAGCCCCAACGCGACCCGGCCGAGCCATGGCGTGCTCGGCTATCTGACGGCCTCGGGCTACGAGACCTATCCGATCCATCCCGGTATCGCCGGCCGCGAGCTGTTCGGCCGGACGGTCTATGCGCGGCTCGCCGATGTTCCGGTGCCGATCGACATGGTCGACGTCTTTCGCAATGCCGCCGCCATCGGTGGCGTCGTCGACGAGGTTTTGGCGCTGCCGGTCCTGCCGAAGGTTGTGTGGCTTCAGCTCGGCATCCGCAACGATGCCGAGGCGGCCCGTTTGGAAGCGCATGGCATTCGCGTCGTGATGGACCGTTGCCCGGCGATCGAGCGTCCGCGCCTGATCGGCTGAGGCTCGCTGCCGGCCACCCGGCCGGATGGATTTTGCCGTGTCGCGAAATGCGCCTCTCGGGCGGGATCGCGGCGGCCCATCGTTGCATACGGCCGTCAGCGGATGGCCGAAGATTCCCGATATGAAGACAATCCCGAAATGAGGATGGAGGAGATCAAAATGTCCGAAGACAGGCTGCCCGGTTTCGCAACGCTTGCCGTCCATGCCGGCGCGCAACCCGATCCGACCACCGGCGCTCGCATCACCCCGATCTACCAGACGACCTCCTTCGTCTTCGACGATGTCGACCATGCGGCGTCGCTGTTCGGCCTGCAGGCTTTCGGCAACATCTATACCCGCATCACCAACCCGACCACGGCCGTGCTCGAGGAGCGCATCGCGGCGCTCGAAGGCGGCACCGCCGCGCTCGCGGTCGCGTCCGGCCATGCCGCGCAGCTGCTCGTCTTCCACACGCTGCTGCAGCCCGGCGACGAGTTCATCGCCTCGAGCAAGCTCTATGGCGGCTCGATCAACCAGTTCAACCATTCGTTCAAGAGCTTCGGCTGGAACGTCGTCTGGGCCGATCCCGATGACATCGGCTCGTTCGAACGCGCGATTACGCCGAAGACCAAGGCGATCTTCATCGAATCGATCGCCAATCCGGGCGGCATCGTCATCGACATCGCCGCCATCGCCGCGGTCGCCAAGCGCGCCGGCGTGCCGCTGATCGTCGACAACACGCTCGCGACGCCCTACCTCTGCAAGCCGTTCGAGCATGGCGCCGACATCGTCGTGCACTCGCTGACGAAGTTCCTCGGCGGTCACGGCAATTCGATGGGCGGCGTCATCGTCGACGGTGGTCGCTTCAACTGGACGCGCGAGTCGCGCTATCCGAAGCTGTCGCAGCCGCTGGCGGAATATAACGGCGTCGTGCTGGCCGAGACCTTCGGCAATTTCGCCTTCGCAATCGCCTGCCGCGTGCTCGGCCTGCGCGATCTCGGCCCGGCGATCTCGCCGCAGAACTCGTTCCTGATCCTGACCGGCATCGAGACGCTGCCGCTGCGCATGCAGAGGCATTCGGACAATGCGCGTGCCGTAGCGGAATTCCTGATCGATCATCCGGCGGTCGCCTGGGTCAGCTATGCCGGCCTGCCGGGCGACCGCTACCACAATCTGGCCCGTCGCTATGTGCCGAAGGGCGCCGGCGCGGTGCTGACCTTTGGCCTGAAGGGCGGCTATGACGCCGGCGTCAAGGTCGTCTCGACCGTGAAGCTGTTCTCGCATCTCGCCAATATCGGCGACACGCGTTCGCTGATCATCCACCCCGCCTCGACCACGCATCGCCAGCTGAGCGACGCGCAGAAGGTTGTCGCCGGCGCCGGCCCCGACGTCGTCCGCCTCTCGGTCGGCATCGAGGACAAGGAAGACATCATCGCCGATCTCGAGCAGGCGCTCGCCGGCACCTGATCGGGCCTCCCGAGCAGACCCTCACCCCAACCCTCTCCCGTACGCGGGAGAGGGAGCCGGCCTTGCCGGTCGCATCTGTTGGCTTTCGCCACGCTGCCTTTACCTCTCCATGAGGGAGAGGTCGGAGCGAAGCTCCGGGTGAGGGTTTAGGGAACTCTCAGGATACGCCGTAAACCCTCACCCGCCGCACTGCGTGCGTCGACCTCTCCCTCAGGGAGAGGTGAAGGCCAGGGTATTTCGGCCCCCGCTCAAGGCACCTGCCCAATGCCCTCGCCCGCTGGCGGGTGAGGGCTCTTCCTTCGGCGTGAATGCCTGCGATTGCTACGCCGTCACCTTCACATAGCTTCCCGGTGCATCCTCGATCGGCTTGATCTTGCGGCCGCCGACGACGCGCGCCTTGACCCGGCGGTCGTCCTGCGCGGTGATCCAGGCCTGCCAGTGCGGCCACCACGAGCCCGGATGCTCCTCGGCCCGGGCAAGCCAGGCGTCGAAGCCGTCGCCATGCGGGGCTGGCCCGGTCCAGTACTGGTATTTTCCGCGTGACGGCGGGTTGATGACGCCGGCGATGTGGCCCGATCCGGAGAGCACGAAGGTGACGGGGCCGCCGAAGAAGGACGAGCCGTAGAACACCGAGCGCGGCGGCGCGATGTGGTCGTCGCGGGTCGCGAGGTTGTAGACGGGGATCGTGATGTCGCCGAGCGACAGCGGCTTGCCGTCGACGACAAGCTCGCCCTCGGCCAGCTTGTTGTCGAGATAACAGTTGCGCAGATAGAAGGAATGGTTCGCCGCCGGCATCCGCGTGGCGTCGGAATTCCAGTAGAGCAGGTCGAACGGGATCGGTTCCTTGCCGCGGAAATAGTTGTTCACGACGTAGGACCAGATCAGTTCGTTCGAGCGCAGCATGTTGAAGGAGGCGGTCATGTTCTTCCCCTCCAGATAGCCGCGCACGCTCATCTTCTTCTCGACCGCTTCGATCTGCTCCTCGTCGATGAAGACCTTCAGATCGCCGGCATGGGTGAAATCCACCTGCGTCGCGAACAGCGTCGCCGAGGCGATGCGCGTATCGTCAGTGCTGGCCATGTAGGCGAGCGCATAGGAGAGCAGGGTGCCGCCGACGCAGTAGCCGATGGCGTTGACCTCGGCTTCGCCCGTGACCTTCCCGATCGCATCGAGCGATTCGAGAATGCCCTCGCGCATGTAGTGTTCGAAGCTCTTCTCCGCCTGCGCCTCGCCCGGATTGATCCAGGAGATGACGAAGACGGTGTGGCCCTGCTCGACCGCCCATTTGACGAAGGATTTTTCCGGGGTGAGGTCGAGGATGTAGAACTTGTTGATCCAGGGCGGCACGATCAGCAGCGGCCGCTTCAGGACATCCTTGGTCGCCGCCTTGTACTGGATCAGCTGGCAGACGTCGTTCTGCAGGATGACCTTGCCGGGCGACAGCGCGAGGTTCTTGCCGATGGCGAAATGCGAGGTGTCTGACTGGCGGATGCGCAGCTCGCCGTCGCCGGCCTGGATGTCCTCGGCCAGCATGTCCATGCCGCGCACGAGGTTCTCGGCGCTCGAATCGAGCGTGTCGCGCAGGATCTCCGGGTTTGTGAACAGGAAGTTCGATGGCGCCACCGCATTGGCGATCTGGCGGACGTAAAAGCCGGCCTTGAGACGGACATGCGGATCGAGATCGACCGCGCCCTCGACCATCTCCTCGGCCCAGCGTGCCGTGATCAGGTAGAACTGCTTGAGGAAGTCGAAGAACTGATTCTCCGACCATTGCGGGTCCTTGAAGCGCTTGTCGCGCGGATCCGCCTCGATGACCGGCGCGACGGCGACGCCGGACATGCGCTGCATCATGCTCGTCCACAGCGTGAAATACTTCGCATAAAGCTTTGATTGCGCTTGTATGCTCCGGCCGGGCTCCGCCGTCCAGTATTCGACCACCTTGGCGAGCGTGCGGACGACCTCGGCGATTTCGTCGGTCGTATCCGGTGAAAGCCGCCCATCCTCGCGGGATTTCAGGAAGGCGTTCGCCGCCCGCGTCATGCCCTCGATCACGCGGGCGATGTTCTGGGCGAATTTCTCGGGATCTTTGACGACGAGGCTGATCGGGGTGCCGCTGGCGGTGTCTCGGGTATTGTTGCCGGATCTGTCGTTGGCCATTGTTTCTCCGAACGCCATTATGTCGTCGGCCAAGCTGCGCTTTCCCCGACGCGCAGAGTGTAATAGC
The DNA here is from genome assembly GCF_059699055.1 of Kaistia sp. SLG-1. Classification (NCBI taxonomy): domain Bacteria; kingdom Pseudomonadati; phylum Pseudomonadota; class Alphaproteobacteria; order Hyphomicrobiales; family Kaistiaceae; genus Kaistia; species Kaistia sp. SLG-1. The sequence goes on along the minus strand of NZ_AP048544.1, from coordinate 2,975,226 downwards.
TTCGCGCGCAGAGCGATACGATGCGCTCTTCGTCAGCGCACTTACCACGCACTTGCCATATGAGTTCACCATGAAACCGACCGGAATCAAGCGGTGTCGCCCCGTATCGCTCCTTGCTACGCTGGCGCTCGCCGTCACGCTGGCCGGCTGTTCGCAGATTTCCAAGACATTTGATACGACGCCGGATCCGGAACTCGAGCGTGCGGGCGTCTTTCCGAACATCAACGTCGCCGGCGGCCAGCCGCCGGGCAAGCTGATGAACGCGGACGAGCTCAGCAAGGCGACCGCCAGCCTGAAGACGAAGGCCGGCAACAACGATCCGGCCACCGCCGAGGCGGCGCGCAAGGCGAGCGAGGCATCGAACGCGGCTCTCGAGAAGACCGCGGCCACGCATGCGAAGAAGGCATTGTCCGAGATTCAGGACCGATGTGGCGAGCCGGGCGCCGACGCCACGAAATGCCCGCAATAGGGGTGCTTCCATAGATTGCGGTTCGGTGTAGAACCGCCCCTGCGCCAGGTGAGGCGCATAACTATCCAGGAAAGATGGATTCGGAGCGATGAGCGAGTTCCACAGCGTGCGGCGTCTGCCGCAATACGTCTTTGAGCAGGTCAACCGGCTTAAGGCGAGCGCTCGAGCCGCCGGCGCCGATATCATCGATCTCGGCATGGGCAACCCCGATCTCCCGACGCCCGCCCACATCGTCCAGAAGCTTGCGGAAACGGCCAGCCGTCCCGACGTGCATGGCTACTCGGCGTCGCGCGGCATCAACGGGCTGCGCAAGGCGCAGGCTGCCTATTACGAGCGCCGTTTCGGCGTGAAGCTCGATCCCAATACGCAGATCGTCGCGACGATCGGTTCGAAGGAAGGCTTCGCCAACATGGCGCAGGCGATCACGGCGCCTGGCGACGTGATTCTGGTGCCCAATCCTAGCTATCCGATCCACGCCTTCGGCTTCCTGATGGCCGGCGGCGTGATTCGCTCGGTTCCGGTCGAGCCGGGTCCGGAGTTCTTCCACGCGATGGAACGCGCGGTGATCCATTCGATCCCGAAGCCGCTCGCCGTGGTGCTGTGCTATCCGTCGAACCCGACGGCGCATGTCGCGGATCTCGATTTCTATCGCGATGTCGTCGCCTTCGCCCGCAAGCATGAGCTCTTCGTCCTGTCGGATCTCGCCTATTCCGAGATCTATTTCGACGACGTGCCGCCGCCTTCCGTGCTGCAGGTCCCGGGCGCCATGGATGTCTGCGTCGAGTTCACCTCGATGTCGAAGACCTATTCGATGGCCGGCTGGCGCATGGGCTTCGCGGTCGGCAACGAGCGCCTGATCGCCGCGCTGTCGCGGGTGAAGTCCTATCTCGACTACGGCGCCTACACGCCGATCCAGGTGGCGGCCACCGCGGCGCTGAACGGCCCGCAGGACTGCATCGAGGAGATGCGGCAGACCTACAAGCATCGTCGCGACGTGCTGGTCGACAGCTTCAGCCGCGCTGGCTGGGACATTCCGGCGCCGCGCGCCAGCATGTTCGCCTGGGTGCCGATTCCGGACGCCTTCAAGTCGATGGGCAGCCTGGAATTCGCGAAGCTTCTCATCGAGAAGGCCGATGTCGCGGTCGCTCCCGGCGTCGGCTTCGGCGAGCATGGCGACGAGTATGTCCGCATCGCGCTCGTGGAGAACGAGCAGCGGATCCGCCAGGCCGCGCGGAATGTCCGTCGCTTCCTTGAAACGGCGGACAAAACGTTGCACAACGTCGTCCCGATCAGCAGCGCCCGGCGGTGAGCCGGGCCCCTCTGGGGCGAATTTATGAACAATGCACTTCGCTTGGGCGTCGCCGGTCTTGGCACGGTTGGCGCGTCCCTGCTGCGTCTGACGCAGCGCCATGCCAATGAACTGGCTCTGCGCTGCGGTCGGCCCGTCACCGTCACGGCCGTCACGGCCCGCGATCGCTATCGCGATCGCGGCGTCGACCTCTCCACCGTGGCCTGGTTCGAGGATCCGGTCGCGCTGGCGAAGTCCGCCGATATCGACGTCTTCGTCGAGCTGATGGGCGGGTCGGACGGATCGGCAGCCGAATCGGTTCGCGCCGCCCTCGATGCCGGCAAGCACGTCGTCACGGCCAACAAGGCGCTGCTCGCCAAGCATGGCACCGAGCTCGCGCGCCGCGCCGAGGCGAAGGGCGTCTCGCTGAATTTCGAGGCCGCCGCCGCCGGTGGCATCCCGATCATCAAGACGCTGCGCGAGTCGCTCGCCGGCAACACGGTCGGCCGCGTCTATGGCATCCTGAACGGCACCTGCAACTACATCCTGACGCGCATGGAGCGCGAGGGCCTCGCCTTTGACGCCTGCCTCGCCGAAGCGCAGCGTCTCGGCTATGCCGAGGCCGACCCGACTTTCGATGTCGACGGCTTCGACACGGCGCACAAGCTGTCGCTTCTGACCGCGATCGCCTTCGGTACCGAGATCAACGCCGACGCCATCTATGTCGAGGGCATCCGCTCGATCACCACGGCCGATATCGAAGCGGCGGACGAGCTGGGCTACCGGATCAAGCTTCTCGGCGTCGCCACCCGCACCGAAAGCGGCATCGAGCAGCGCGTGCATCCGACCATGGTGCCGAAATCCTCGCCGATCGCGCGGGTCGATGGCGTCACCAACGCGGTGGCGGTCGAGGCTGATTTCGTCGGCAGACTCGTGCTCGCCGGTCCTGGCGCCGGCGGCGATGCCACGGCCTCGGCCGTGATGAGCGACATCGCGGATCTGGCGCGCGGCGATGTGGTCGGAACCTTCGGCCGTCCCGCCCATCTGCTCAAGCCGTACCAGCAGGCCGGCATGCGGGCCCATGAGGGCGGCTATTACATCCGCCTGGCCGTCTATGACCGCCCCGGCGCCTTCGCTTCGATCGCCAAGCGTATGGCGGAGAACAACATTTCGCTGGAATCGATCGTCCAGCGCCGCCGCGCTCCCAAGGCGGACGCTCCCGAACATCCGCGCCCCCTCGAGCCGCAACCGGTCATACTCATCACGTATGATACGACCGAGGCTCAGGTGAAGGAGGCGCTCGACCAGATTACGGCAGACGGTCATATTGCGGAGCGACCGCAGATGATACGAATTGAACAACTGGCCTGAAAGCGGAGCACCACACATGGCGACGACTGGAAATGCGAAGGCGGCGGGTCTGGACCGTATCCTCACGCTTGAGCTGGTGCGCGTGACCGAGCGCGCCGCTGTCGCGGCTGCGCGCTGGCGCGGCCGGGGCGACGAAATGGCCGCCGACCAGGCCGCCGTCGACGCTATGCGCCGCGAACTCAACCGCCTGCCGATCGAAGGCACGGTCGTGATCGGCGAGGGCGAGCGCGACGAAGCGCCGATGCTCTACATCGGCGAAAACGTCGGCAAGGGCTCCGGTCCGCGCGTCGACATCGCCCTCGACCCGCTCGAAGGCACGACGATCTGCGCCAAGAACCAGCCGAATTCGCTGGCCGTGATCGCGATCGCCGAGGGCGGCAGCCTGCTCTACGCGCCCGACGTCTACATGCAGAAGATCGCCATCGGCCCGGGCTACGCCAAGGGCATTGTCGATCTCGACGCCTCGCCGATGGAGAACATCCGCGCGCTGGCGTCGGCCAAGGGCGTGCCGGTCAACGAGATCACCGCCTGCATCCTCGACCGTCCCCGCCATGCCAAGCTGATCGAGGACGTGCGCGCCACCGGCGCCGCGCTCCGCCTGATCGGTGACGGCGACGTCGCCGGCGTGATCCACACGACCAATCCGGACGAGACCGGCATCGACATCTATCTCGGCATCGGCGGCGCCCCCGAGGGCGTTCTCGCCGCGGCGGCGCTGCGCTGCATCGGCGGCCAGATGCAGGGCCGTCTCGTGACCCAGTCCGACGCCCAGCGTGAGCGCGCGGCGAAGATGGGCGTGCAGGACTTCGACAAGAAGTTCACCCATGACGAGATGGCCAAGGGCGACGTGCTCTTTGCCGCGACCGGCGTCACCGACGGCAATTTGCTCTCGGGCGTCCGCTTCGCGCGGAACGGCGAGATCACCACGGATACCGTCGTGATGCGTTCGTCCTCGGGCACCGTCCGCTGGATCAAGGCGACGCACCGCGACCTCGAGAAGTTCGAAAACGAGGGCTGAGCCCGTCTCCATGAGCATGCCATCCAGCGACGCACGGCGCGCCTTTCTCGGCGTGGAAGGGTCCGTGACCGGGCGCCGCTGGACCGAACGGGTCGATGCGAATGCGAGCCTGGCGGCGACCGCCATGGCGCAGCGGCATGAGATCCCCGAGCTCGTCGCCCGTGTCCTTGCCGGGCGGGGCGTCGCGATCGACGACGCGGCGCATTTCCTCGATCCGAGCCTGCGCCGGCTGATGCCGGATCCGTCCGTGCTTACCGACATGGACTCGGCGGCGGCGCGCATCGCCGACGCCGTCGAGGCCGGCGAGCATGTGGCGATCTTCGGCGACTACGACGTCGATGGTGCGACCTCTTCGGCGCTGCTCGCCCGGTTCCTGCGCTCCCAGGGCGTCGAAACCCGGATCTATATCCCCGACCGCATCTTTGAAGGCTACGGTCCCAATCCGGACGCCATCCGCACGCTGGTGGAAGAGGGCGCCAACCTCATCGTCACAGTCGATTGCGGCTCGACCAGCCATGAGGCGCTGGGCGTCGCCCGCGATCTCGGCCGGCTCGCCGTGGTGCTCGATCACCACCAGATGGGCGCGGAACTGCCGCCGGCGCTGGCCGTGGTGAATCCGAACCGGCAGGACGATCTCTCCGGCCTCGGCTATCTCGCGGCCGTCGGCGTCACCTTCCTCGCCGTCGTCGCCACCAATCGCGAGCTCAGGAAGCGCGGCTGGTATGGCCCGATGCGGCCCGAGCCGGACCTGCTGCAATGGCTCGATCTCGTCGCGCTCGGCACCGTCTGCGACGTCGTTCCGCTGGTGGGCCTCAACCGGGCTTTCGTGACCAAGGGGTTGCTGGCGGTGCGTCGGCGGGCCAATCCGGGCCTGGCCGCGCTGTCGCTCGCGGCCCGCATCGACGTGCCCGTCGCGCCCTATCATCTCGGCTTCCTGCTCGGTCCCCGCATCAATGCCGGCGGCCGGATCGGCGACGCGGCGCTGGGCGCCCGGCTGCTGTCGCTGGACGACGCGGCCGAGGCCGAGCGGATCGCGGTCGAGCTCGACGATCTGAACAAGCAGCGCCAAGCCATTGAAACGTCGATGCTCGAGGAGGCGGTCGCGGAAGCCGAGGCCGAGATCGGGTCGGGCGAGGGGCCTGCCGTCATCGTCACGGCGAGCGACCGCTGGCATCCGGGCATCGTCGGGTTGATCGCGGCTCGGCTCAAGGAACGCTTCCGCCGGCCGGCCTTCGCCATCGCGTTGATGCCGAACGGCACCGGCACCGGATCGGGCCGCTCCGTCTCCGGCGTCGACCTCGGCGCGCTCGTGCGCGGCGCCGTCGAGGCCGGGTTGCTGGTCAAGGGTGGTGGCCACGCCATGGCGGCCGGCCTGACGATCGAGCCGGCGAAGTTCGCGGAATTCCGGGCTTTCCTGGAAGCCCGCGCCGCCGAGGCGTCGCGACAGGCGCGGCAGGCGGACCAGCTGCTCGTCGACGGCGCGCTGACGGCGCGGGCCGCGACGCCCGATTTCATCGAGCGGGTCGAGCAGGCCGGACCGTTCGGGGCCGGGCATGCCGAGCCTGTCTTCGTGCTGCCGGCGCACTTCGTCAACTATGCCGACATCGTCGGCAATGGCCATGTCCGCGTCACGCTTTCCGGCGGCGACCAGAACCTCAAGGCGATCGCCTTCCGCGCCGCCGAGAGCGACCTCGGCCGCACCTTGCTCGCCTCGCGCGGCCGGCCGCTGCATGTCGCCGGCACGTTGAGCATCGATCATTGGCAGGGCCGCAAGCAGGCGAGCTTCCGCATCCTCGACGTCGCGCAGCCCCAGCCGCTGCGTTAACGCGTTAGCGGCCCGTCAGCCTCTCGTTACCCCCTTCACCTGCTTGCCTTCGCAGTAGCTGCCTTATCGTTGATGCAGCACAATGTCCCGCGTCCATTGGCGGGGCAAACTGGGCGGTCCTTGCTGCGGTGGCAAAGGACCTTGCCTTGTAATTTTAGCTATGGTGAAATATTGCAGCGTCGGGCAAAAACGGCGGGGAGAGGCGGCATGACCAGCGATCCCTTGAAGGTTGGGGTGAAGATCCGGGAAGCGCGCAAGCAGCGGCGATTGACGCTGCAGCGGGTCGCGGAGGCGACGGGATTGTCGATCGGCTTTCTGAGCCAGGTCGAGCGGGACATCACCACGCCGTCGCTGTCGTCCCTGGTGACGATCGCCAAGGTGCTGGATCTTCCGGTCAGCGCGTTCCTGCACCAGCCGGAGATCCCGAACGCGGTGTCGCGGCGGGAGGGCAGGGATTCCTACGCCATCAACCCGGCGTGGATCTCCTACGAACGTCTGTCGACGACGTTTCCGGGGCAGATGCTGAACGCGGTCAAGATGAACGTGCCGCCACGCTATCTGTCGGAGACGACGGCGCATGAGGGGGAGGAGATCGTCTATGTGCTGAGCGGCACCATCCGCTACGTCATAGACGACACGAATTTCGACTTGAAGGCCGGCGACACGCTGCACTTCTCGGCCCAGCGGCCGCATCGGGTGCAGAACCCGACCGACCAGATCGCCGAGGTGCTTTCCGTCGGCACGCAACAGCTTTTCGGGGATCCGGCGCGTCACGGCGGTTTATCCCCGGTCGGAAAAGAAGCCCGCAAGGGACGCAATACCAAGGCCGTGAGCGCCATGGCAGAGGGTGAAAAAGAGGTAATTCGATGAACAGCTTCCGCGCGACGCTGCTGATAGCGGCGCTTTCCACGACCATTCTGGCGGCGGCCCCGGCATTTGCCGAGACGGTGCTGCGCCTGGACGAGGTGCCAATCGGCGAGCTCGATCCGGCCAAGGCGTCCGACTACGCCGACTCGATCCTGATGTTCAACGTCTATGACACGCTGGTCACGCCCTCCGCCGGCAAGCCCGGCATGGAGCCGCTGCTGGCCGCGAGCTGGACGGTCGACGGCAACGTCTACACCTTCACGCTGCGCGACGACGTCAAGTTCCATTCCGGCAACCCGCTGACCGCCGAGGACGTCGTCTATTCCTACGACCGCATGATCGCGCTCGGGCAGGGCTTCTCCCATCTCTTCGCCGAGAGCGTCGACAAGGTCGAGGCAACCGATCCGAAGACCGTCAAGTTCACGCTGAAGGGGCCGTTCTCGCCGTTCCTGGCGTCGCTGGTCCGCCTGCCGGTGGTCGATTCCAAGCTCGCCCGCTCGCATCAGGCGGACGGCAAGTACGGCGCGTTCGGCGACTATTCGGAGGCCTGGCTGTCGGCCAACGACGCCGGCTCGGGCGCCTATGTCGTCGTGAGCCAGAACCCGCAGTCCGAAACGGTGATGGCCAAGTTCCCGGGTTATTTCCTAGGCGCGACGCCGAAGTCGCCCGACAAGGTCCGCTTCCGCTACGGCCTCGAGGCGTCGACTGTGCGCGCGTTGCTCTCCAAGGGCGAGCACGACATCGCCTCGCAGTGGCTGCCGCCCGAGGTCGCCAAGGCGCTCGCCGCCGACGACAAGATGCAGCTCCTGACCGAGACCGGCACCAACGTCTTCTACGTCAAGCTCAACACGGCGAAGGCGCCGCTCGACGACGTGCATTGCCGCCGCGCGCTGACCTATGCGTTCGACTACGCGACCGCGCACAAGATGATCGCTGTCACCGACAAGGTCTCGCTTGGCAATCCGGCCAATGGCCCGATCCCGCACGGCATGCTCGGCTCCTCGACCACGGTGCCGAAGTATGCGCAGGACATGGAGAAGGCCAAGGCCGAGCTGGCGCAGTGCAAGTACAAGCCGGGTGATACGCCGCTCGAGATCTCCTGGATCGCCGAGGTGCCGCTCGAGGAGCGCTTTGCCCTCCTGATGCAGGCGAACTTCTCGCAGCTCGGCTTCAAGCCGGTCGTGAAGCGCGTTCCTTGGGCGCTGTTCACCGAGATGGTGACGAAGCCCGAGACGACGCCGAACATCTCGCAGATCTCCAACAGCGCGACGACGCCGGATCCGGATTCGCTGCTCTTCAACACCTACCATTCGTCGGCGAAGGGCACCTGGCAGTCGCCGGAATATCTGGAGGACGCCGAGGTCGACAAGCTGCTCGAGGCGGGCCGCGCCGAGACGGATCACGAGAAGCGCCAGAAGATCTACGAGGATCTGAGCCAGCGCCTGCGTGATCTCGCCCCGACGATCTACGCCTACGACCAGGTCGCGGTGTTCCCGGCGCGCAAGGCGGTCACGGTGCCGGCGCTGTCCGACGACGCGCACCGCTTCGCGCTCTCCGCCTACGGCTTCACCTTCCGCGATATGGAAATGGCGGAGTAGGGCGCCTCTCGATCCAATCTCGTCGTGGGCGCGTTTTATCGATCGCGCCCACGTCTCCCTCTCCGTCCGGGACAGAACACGTTTTCTCCGGGCGGGGCGCGACCCTTCACCTCTCCCTGAGGGAGAGGTCGGAGCGAAGCTCCGGGTGAGGGTTTAGGGAACTATCCGGTGAGGCCGTAAACCCTCACCCGCCGGCCTTCGGCCGTCGACCTCTCCCTCAGGGAGAGGTGAAGGAAGGAGCCTCAGCCGGTTGGCCGAGGCGTCGAGACGGCTGTTCGGTTTCTCAACATGACGAAGCCGGCATCGCACAAAGCTCTCCCTCAGGGAGAGGTGAAGAGCAGGGCCCCAGCGAACGGGTAGCAATGTCGAACATCCTCAGATCCCTCCTGCATCGGCTTGGCGCCGCCCTGATCGTGATGATCGGCATCTCGATGCTGATCTTCGCCATCGCGCGGGTGATGCCGGGTGATCCGGCCCGCATCGCGCTCGGTCCGAACGCCACGGCCGAGCAGGTCGCCGCACTCCGGCTGGAGCGTCATCTCGATGCGCCGCTGCCGGTGCAGTACTGGGAGTTCGTCAAATCGGTCGCCAAGGGCGATCTCGGCACGTCGCTCTACACCAACCGGCCGGTGACGACCGACATCGCGCAGTTCCTGCCGGCGACGCTGGAGCTGGTCTTCGTCTCCGGCATCCTGATGGTGCTGATCGGGCTGCCGATCGGCATTCTCTCGGCGCATTACCGGGGGCGTTTCCCGGATCATGTCGGGCGGCTGATCTCGCTGCTCGGCGTTTGCACGCCGGCCTTCGTCTGGGGCGTCATCCTGCAGCTGGTGCTCGGCTATTTCTGGGGCTGGTTCCCGATCGAGGGGCAGTTGAGCCAGTCGGTCGCCGCCGCGCCCGCCGTGACCGGATTCATCCTCGTCGACATGGCGATCGCCGGCAACGGCGCCGGCTTCCTCGACGCGCTGCACCACCTGATCCTGCCGGCACTGGCTTTGGCGATGTCCGGCCTCGGCCAGACGGCGCGGCTGACGCGCTCGAACATGAACGAGGTCTATGAGCGGCCCTATGTCGAGATGGCGCGCGCCTATGGCTTTCCCGGCCGACGGATCGCCACGCGCTATGCCTTCCGGCCGGCGCTGATCCCGACGCTCACTATCCTTGGTCTTGAATTCGCGGCGATGCTCGGCAACGCCTTTCTTGTCGAGAAGGTGTTCGGCTGGCCCGGCCTGTCGCGTTATGGCGTCGAGGTGATCCTGCGCAAGGATCTCGATGCCATCGTCGGGACGGTGCTGGTGATCGCCGCCGCCTTCCTGATCGTCAACATCATCGTCGACATCCTGGTCAACATCATCAATCCGCGCATCCGTCTCGCGGCGGGGAGGGCCTGACATGTCGGAACCCGATAGCCCCGTCATGGCCTCGCGGACGCGCGGCCGCTCCAGGGCCTGGGCGGCGTTCAGCTCGGACCCGCTCTCGCTGGTCGGCCTCGTCCTCGTCGCCGCGATCGTGCTGCTGGCGATCTTCGCGCCCTTCGTCACGCCCTATCCGGACCATGTCGGCCCGACCGGCGATTTCACGGCGATGACGGCGGCGCCGAGCGGCGCCTTCTGGTTCGGCACCGACATGATCGGCCGCGACCTCTTCACCCGCATCATCTACGGCTACCGCCTGTCGCTGATCATGGCGATCGTCGTGCTGGCCATCGCGACGCCGATCGGCGTCATCGTTGGCCTCGTCGCCGGCTACAAGGGCGGCTGGACCGACTACATCCTGATGCGGATCACCGACGTGTTCCTCGCCGTGCCGCCGCTGGTGCTCGCCATGGCGATCATGGGCTTCCTGGAGCCGACGCTGCTGAACGGCATGCTCGCCATCACCGCCATGTGGTGGCCCTGGTACGCGCGGCTCATCTACAACGTCACCCGCGCCGAGGCGCAGGAGGGCTATGTGCTGGCCGCCGAGACGGTCGGCGCCTCGACCGCGCACATCCTGTTCCGCGAGATCCTGCCGAACTGCTGGCCGTCGATCCTGACCAAGATGACGCTCGATGTCGGCTTCGTCATCCTGATGGCCTCGTCGCTCTCCTTCCTCGGCCTCGGCGTGCAGCCGCCGACGCCGGATCTCGGCTCGATGGTGGCTGACGGCGCCAAATACATGCCGGACGCCTGGTGGCTGACGGTTTTCCCGGCGATCGCGATCCTGCTCGTCGTGCTCGGCTTCAACCTGGTCGGCGACGGCCTGCGCGAAGCCTTCGAGGCGGAGGGCTGAGATGCAAGCGACCAACACCCAGAAGTCCGTCCTGACCATCCGCGACCTGCGCCTCGCCTTCGGCGACCGTCGTAATGTCACCGAGGTGCTGCACGGCATCTCGCTGCATATCCGCGCCGGCGAGAAGGTCGCGCTTGTCGGCGAGAGCGGCTCCGGCAAGTCGGTGACCGCCCGCCTCGCCATGGGCCTGCTGCAGGACCAGAAGCGCACGCATGTCGCGGGGCATATCTGGTTCGACGGCATCGACGCGGCGAAGGGCGGCAAGGAGATCGCCCGGCGGCGGGGCAACCGGGTTGCCATGATCTTCCAGGATCCGACCTCGGCGCTGAACCCGACTTTCAAGATCCGCGGCCAGTTCCGCGACGTGCTGCGCTCCGGCGATCGCTCGATCGCCAAGGCCGAGGCCGACCGGCGCGCCGAGGCGGCGCTGGCCGAAGTCTCGATCCCGGATCCGACGCGGGCACTCGATTCCTACGCGTTCCAGCTTTCCGGCGGCATGAACCAGCGCGTCATGATCGCGATGGCGCTGGCCAACCGGCCGCAGCTCCTGATCGCCGACGAGCCGGGCACGGCGCTCGACGTGACGGTGCAGGCGCAGACGCTGAAGCTGATGCACGAGATGACCGAGCGGACCGGCACGTCGGTGCTCCTGATCTCGCACAATCTCGGCGTCGTGCGCGAATTCGCCGACCGCGTCTATGTCATCTATCGCGGCCGCATCGTCGAGCACGGCACGACGGCGCAGCTCTTCAACGATCCGCGCCATCCCTATACGCGGGCGCTGCTCTCGGCGATCCCGAAGATCTCGGGCGGCGGCCTGCCGGACCTGCCGGAACGCAGTCCCGATTTCGAGAAGCCGCTCTTCGTGCATGCGGGCTGCGGCGAGCCGACGGAGGCCTTCGCATGACCCGCGACCTGCGCGAGCCGATCCTCGAACTCGATCATATCGGCAAGACGTTTGTCGCCGACGGCCACAGCGTCGCGGCGCTCTCCGACGTCTCGGTCGCCTTCGAGCGCGGCGAATGCCACGCCATCGTCGGCGAGAGCGGCTCCGGCAAGACGACGCTCGCCAATCTGGTGCTGGGCCTGCTCGGCGCGACGTCGGGCGAAATCCGCTTCAACGGCAAGCCGCTGGAACGCAGCCGGACGCGCGAGCAGAAGCGGGCGATCCAGCTGGTGCAGCAGAACCCGCTCTCGGCGTTGAACCCGCGCCGCAGCGTCGGCGCCTCGATCCGCCTGCCGCTTGACGTGCACGGCCTCGGCCGCAGCGCCGATCGCAACGGCCGTGTCGCGTCGCTGCTGGAGGAGGTGGGGCTCGAAGCGTCGCATGCCCGGCGCTCGCCGCGCGGTCTTTCCGGCGGCCAGCGCCAGCGCATCGCGATCGCCCGGGCGCTCGCCTGCGAGCCGGAACTGCTGGTGCTCGACGAGCCGACCTCGGCGCTCGACGTGCTGGTGCAGGCGCGGGTGCTCCAGCTTCTGCAGCGCCTGCGCCAGGAGCGCGGGCTGACCTACCTCTTCATCACGCACGATCTCGCGGTCGTGCGGGCGATCGCCGACCGGGTGAGCGTGTTCCAGAAGGGACGCCTCGTCGAGACGGGCCCGGTCGAGGCCATCTTCTCCGATCCGAAGAGCGCGTATACGCGCGAGCTGATCGGAGCCATTCCCGTCGTTACGGAGGCCGAGGCAGCGCTGCGCGCCGCCATCCGGGTTGGGACGGAAGTTCCCGCCGGGGCCGAATAGGAAGGATCTGAGAATGAGCACTACTGCAGAGCGGCAGGCCGATCCCGTGGCGGATCGCGCGGCGTGGGACGATCTCATCGCGGCGCTCGGCGCCGGCGACCAGCCGACCGCGACGCTCGCCAAGGTCGAGGAACTCTACCAGCGCGAAGTCGGCGCGATCATCTTCACCGTGATGAACGCCGACATCGCCTCCGGCATGTCGCGCCGGCTCTATTCCAACCATCCGGTCGAATACCCGACCTCGGGCTACAAGCAGTCGGCCGCCGGCAAGTGGAACGATCTGGTGATCGGCGAGAAGAAGCCCTATGTCGCCAACTCGATCGAGGAGATCGCGACGGTCTTCCATGACTATGAGCTGATCGAGCAGCTCGGCTGCGGCTCCTGCATCAACGTGCCCGTCGTGTTCGACGACGAGGTGATCGGCACCATCAACATCCTCGACAAGACCGGCGCCTACACGCCCGAGAAGGTCGAGCGCGCCATGGCGCTGCGCCCCTTCGCGGCGATCGGCATCCTCGCCGCCACCGTGACCGAGCAGGCATCGCAGCTCGTCGAGGGAAAGAACTGACATGAGCGACAAGACGATCCGCGTCGCGACCGACGTCGGCGGCACCTTCACCGATCTCGTCTATTTCGAGACGGACACCGCCACGGGCCGCCAGACCGTCCGCACCGCGAAATCCGACACGACGCCGCCGAATTTCGAGCAGGGCGTGCTGAACGTGCTCGCCAAGGCCGAGGTCGATCCCGCCGACATCGCCTTTTTCGCGCATGGCACCACCGTCGTCATCAACGCGCTGACCGAGCGCAAGGGCGCCAGGACGGCGCTGATCACGACGGAAGGTTTTCGCGATGTGCTGGAGATCGCGCGCGGCAACCGGCCCGATTTCTTCAACCTGCAATATGTGAAGCCGCAGCCCTTCGTGCCGCGCTATCTCTGCCGCGAAGTGCCGGGCCGCATCGCCTATACCGGCGAGGAGCGCAGCCCGCTCGACCTTTCCGGTCTGCCGGCGATCCTGGAGGATTTCCGCGCCGAGGGCGTCGAGGCGATCGCGATCTGCCTGCTGCACTCCTATGCCGATCCCAGGCACGAGCAGGCGGTGGCCGCCGAGGTGCGCAAGCTCTGGCCGGAGGTCTCGGTCGTCGCCTCGCACCAGATCACCCGCGAATGGCGCGAATATGAGCGCGCCTCGACGGCGGTGCTCTCCGCCTATGTGCAGCCGGTGGCGAGCCGCTATCTCGGCCGGCTCGAAGACGGGCTCGCCTCGAAGGAGTTCGGCGGCCAGCTCTACGTCATGCAGTCGAACTGCGGCGTCGACACGCTGTCGGCAACGCGCGAGATCCCGATCACCATGGTCGAGAGCGGTCCGGCGTCCGGCTTCTGGGGCGCGGCGGAACTCGGCCGGATCCTCGGCGAGAAGAACGTGCTGGCGCTCGACATCGGCGGCACCACGGCGAAGTGCTCGCTGATCGAGAACGGCCATGTGAAGATCATGACCGACTACTGGATCGAGCGCGACCGCACCGCGTCCGGCTATCCGATCATGGTGCCGGTGGTCGATCTCGTCGAGATCGGCAATGGCGGCGGCTCGATCGCCTGGGTCGACGATTTCGGCAAGCTGCATGTCGGCCCGCAATCGGCCGGCGCGATGCCGGGCCCGGCGGCCTATGCCCGCGGCGGCACCCAGGCGACGACGACCGACGGCAATCTCGCGCTCGGCCGCATCGACAAGGACTATTTCTGCGGCGGCACCATCACGGCCGACATGAAGGCCGTCGACGGCGCGCTGAATTCGCTCGCGGAAAAACTCGGGCTTTCGCCGATCGAGGCGGCGCGCGGCATCATCCGCATCGCCAACAACAACATGATCAACGCGCTGAAGCTGGTCTCGCTCAACCGTGGCCATGACCCGCGCGACTTCACGCTGGTCGCCTTCGGCGGCGGCGGCGCCATGCACGCGGTGGCGCTCGCCACCGAGCTCGGCATGAAGAAGGTCGTCATCCCGCGCGGCGCCTCGGTGTTCTCGGCCTGGGGCATGATGATGTCGGATCTGCGCCGCGATCTCTTCGTGTCGCGCCTGATCGAGCCGGGCGCCGGCCGCGTCGCCGCGCTGGAAGCGCTGCTGCACGAGACGAAGCTCCGCGCCGCCGAGCAGTTCGCTCGAGAAGGCGTCGCGGCCGACAAGGTGAAGCTCGTCCCCTTCATCAAGTGCCGCTACCAGAACCAGGAGCACGCGGTCGAGGTCGAGTTCGAGGGCCATGCCGTCGACGCCGCCGCGATCGACGCGATGATCGACCGGTTCCATACGGCCTATGAGCGCGAATACACCTATCGCCTCGACGCGCCGGTGGAGATCGTCGGGCTGCATCTCGTCGCCTCGGCCGAAGTGGGCAAGCTCGAGATGAACGCGCTGCCGATGACGGGGGCGACGCTCGACCAGGCGGTGAAGAGCCGCCGCGACGTCGACTATGCGCTCGAGGGCGTGCACGAGGCGACGATCTACGATCTCGCCAAGCTGGAGCCGGGAATGCGCTTCAGCGGCCCGGCGATCCTCGAGGATTCCGGCACGACCGTGGTGATCCACCCCGGCAACCGCGTTTCCATCGACGCCTATGGCAACACCCACATCGAACTGGGGGCCTGACATGAGCACTCCGCACCACGATCCCGTCACCTTCGACATCATCCAGAACTCGCTGCAGGCGATTTCGGACGAGATGTTCGCGGCGATGCGCAAGACGGCCATGAGCGCGATCATCTACGAGGTGCTCGACATGGGCACCGGCATCTGCGCGGCCGACGGCGAGATCGCATCCTCCGGCGCCGGCATTCCGTCCTTCATCGGCGTGCTCGACAAGGCGGCGAAGGCGATCCTGCGCAAGCATCCGATCGCCTCGATCCATCCGGGCGACATCTTCGCCACCAACGACCCGTTCTATGGCGGCGTGACGCATCTGAACGACATGGTGCTGGTGATGCCGGTCTTCGCCGACGGCGAGATCGTCGCCTGGACCGCGAACATCGCGCACTGGAACGACGTCGGCGGCATGGTGCCGGGCTCGATGTCGACCGACGCCAAGGAGATCTTCCAGGAAGGCCTCCGCGTTCCGGCGATCAAGATCATCGAGAAGGGCGTGCCGAACCAGTCCGTCATGGACCTGATGACGGTGAACTCCCGCCTGCCGGCCTTCCTGAAGGGCGACATGTGGGCGGCGATCGCGGCGGTGCGCATCGGCGAGAAGCGCATCCTCGACCTCGTCGCCAAATACGGCAAGGCGACCTTCATCGCCGCCATGAAGCACTTCATGGATTATGGCGAGCAGGTGACGCTGAAGGCGCTCAAGGAACTGCCGAAGGGCAAGTTCTCCTTCGCCGAGGAGCAGGACAGCGGCCAGATCTACAAGGTGACGGTCGAGATCACCGACGACGAATTTATCGTTGATTTGACCGACAATCCCGACCAGACGCTGACCCCGAGCAACGCCAGCCGCGACGGCGTCGTCGTCTCGTGCCAGATGGCGATCAAGGCGATCACCGACGTCAGCGCGCCGGCGAATGGCGGCTCGTTCCGTCCGCTCGTCGTCAAGACCCGCCCTGGCTCGATCTTCGACGCGCAGGAGCCGGCGGCGCACGGCTTCTACTACGAGGTCGAGATCCGCGTGTTCGACCTGATCCTGCGCTGCCTGGCGCAGCACCTGCCGGAAAAGCTCTCCGCCGGCAGCTTCGCCTCGATCTGCGGCACGGTGCTCGGCGGTCCGCATCCGGACACCGGCCGCCACTTCACCATCGTCGAGCCCGAGCTCGGCGGCTGGGGCGGAATGCCGGGTCGTGACGGCAACAACGCCATCTTTTCCGGCTTCCACGGCGAGACCTTCAACTGCCCGGCCGAGATCGCCGAGGCCCGCTACGGCCTCTATGTCGACCAGCTGGCGCTGAACCCGGAAGAGGGCGGCGAGGGCCAGTGGCGCGGGGGGCGGGGTATCCGCATGGATTACCGCGTCCGCGCCGACGGCAACTTCCTCACCTGTGGCTACACTCGCTCGAAGATCCTGCCCTGGGGCATGGAAGGCGGTCATGACGGCACCGGCAACCATGTCGACGTGATCAAGACCGACGGCAGCCGCAAGCGCTATGCCTTCGCGACCGGCGTCGAGCTCAACAAGGGCGACATCGTCCGCGTCGTTACCGGCAATGGCGGCGGCTACGGCGATCCCAGCAAGCGCCCCCGCGCCGCCGTGCTCGAAGACATCAAGAACGGCTACCTGAGCGCCGAGCGCGCCAAGGCCATCTACGGCGTCGACATCTGACGTCTGGCAGCGGGCGCCGCGCGTGTGTTGGCTGCGCGGCGCCCGGTTCGCATAAGGCCTGGCTGCCGTGGCCGGCACGCGCTCCGCCGGCGAGGGCGGGGAGAGGTGGGAGCTCAATCGGTCGGGCCTCGCGCATTGCGCCAGCTTCCGGCACGGGGCTTGGAGACGCCACCCATCCACTTCAAGGTCTTCGATTGCTAGCGAAACTTACTTGTGCCGCGAAGCAAGTATTTGTCTGGCAAAGCTACGCCGTCTGCGTCGTGAAGTGTCACGCCTGCGTCCGGTAACTTTAGTGTGACGATCGCGCTTGTTATCGGACGGCGAGTTCCAATCGCACTATTTTGCCGGCTGGGGGCTCTAGGAGAGGATGCCCTGACCATGACACGTCATTTGCTAAGTGCATTTGCATCTCTGTGTATTGTCTTGGCCGTCCCAGCCATGGCCAAGGAAATCGACGCTTCGAAATTGACCTGCAAGGAGGTTGGCGCCATGGCGCCAGCCAGGATTGCTGGCGTCGCCATGTGGATGAGCGGCTATGTCCACGGCAAGGCCGGCAATGCCATGATCGACACCGAGAAGTCGCATGCCAATGCAGAGAAGATCGTTGCCTATTGCAAGAGCAACGCCAGCGCGACGCTGGCGAGCGCGGTAGACGCGGTGTTCAAATAGCAGCGCATGGGGGGCGGTCTTCGGGCCGCCCTTCTTCATTTCGTTCGGCCCCGCGTTCCGGCGTCATCCGGGGATGGCCGCTCCTCGTCCCGATTCAATCGGCGACCCATTCCCCACACTTCGGCTGAATGGATCCCGGATCTCCGCTTCGCTTCGTCCGCAATGACGGCGAGGGTGGGGAGGCGCAGGCAGAAACGAGACCCTTCACCTCTCCCATGGGGAGAGGTCGGAGCGAAGCTCCGGGTGAGGGGGTAGGGAACCCTAAGAACAGAGCTGCTCCGCGACGACGTCCGAGCTTTGCTTGAAACGTCACAACCCCTCACCCGCCGGCCTGCGGCCGTCGACCTCTCCCTCTGGGAGAGGTGAATTGGCCCGCGCGAGCCTGTTCTATGCGCCCACAGACGCCACGACACCCTCCACCGTCATCCCTGCGAAAGCAGGGATCCATGGTGGGGCTGGGTCTCGCGTTGAACGGTTAGGCTCCGCTGCCTCGAGGCCCTGACGACGGCCACACCCTCCACCGTCATCCCCGCGAAGGCGGGGATCCATGCAGCCGCGACTTTGACCGTTCCAGCCTCCCGATGCTTCGGCTGAATGGATCCCGGGTCTCGCAACGGCTCGCCCGGGATGACGGCGAGCGTGGGGAGAGGCGAAGGGGAGGCCCCTCGCAGGTGCGCCCGTCCTTCTCCGGCTGACAAGCGCGGTCCGGGGGGCTATACCACGCCGCATTGGTGACGAGCGGCGGAGTGGACAGATGAGCGGCACGACCTTGTCGAGCGAGGGGCTGGACGTTCGTCGCCGGCGTACCCATTTCCGCTGCTGGCATCGCGGCATGCGCGAGATGGATCTGATCCTCGGCCGCTTCGCCGATGCCCATATCGCCGACCTCTCCGACAGCGAGCTCGATGTCCTCGAGGCGCTGATGGAGGAGCAGGATCGCGATCTCCTGATCTGGCTGACGGGCGAGGCTCCGACGCCCGACGACGTCAATACCGCATTCTTCCAGAAGCTCGCCGCCTTCACCGGCGCCAGCCCCCGATAGGCGCAATGGTCCAGTTCAAATACATCTTCGGCCGTCCGTCGACGGTCCTTTCCGGCGTTCCGGACGGCTTTGACGGCAAGGTCGTGGCCGATATCGCGGCGCTCGCGGCGCGCGAGGACCTGCCCTACGTCCTGGTCATCGCCCGCGACGGCAACCGCATGGCCGATCTCGAACAGGCGATGCGCTTCTTCTCGCCGGGCACCGAGGTGGTCGCGGTTCCCGCCTGGGACTGCATGCCCTATGACCGCGTGTCGCCGAACACCGCCGTCGTGGCGCGGCGCATGGCGGCGCTCTCCTATCTCGCGCACCATCAGCCGGTGAAAGGCCGCGCGCTCGTCGTGCTCACCACCGTCAACGCCGCCGTGCAGCGCCTGCCGCGCCGCGAGCAGGTGGCGCGCCAGAGCCTTTCGATCGCCAGCGGCAACCAGCTTTCCATGGACAAGCTGACCGGCTGGCTCGAGGACAACGGCTTCCTGCGCACCTCGACCGTGCGCGAGGCCGGCGAATATGCCGTGCGCGGCGGCATCATCGATCTCTTCGCCGCGGGCCAGGAGGAGCCGGTCCGCGTCGATTTCTTCGGCGATACCGTCGATTCGATCCGCTCCTTCGACGTCGAGAGCCAGCGCACCATCGCGCAGAAGAAGCGGCTCGACCTCGTGCCGATGAGCGAGCTGGTGCTGTCGCCGCAGGCGATCGCCCATTTCCGCGAGCGTTATGTGGCGCTGTTCGGCGCCACCGACCGCGAGGACCTGCTCTACCAGTCGGTCAGCGAGGGCCGCCGCTATACCGGCGTCGAGCACTGGATGCCGCTCTTCGTCGACGGGCTCGACACGCTGTTCGACTATGTGCCGGGCGCGCCGGTGGTGCTCGACCATCTGGTCGAGGAGGCGATCGCCGAGCGCTTCGACGACATCGTCGACCACTATGACGCCCGCAAGAGCGCCATGGGGCAGGGGCAGGGCGGCGTGCCCTATCGCCCGGTGCCGCCCGGCGAGCTTTACCTGACGCAGGACGAGTGGAAGGCCCGCGAGAAGCTGGCGCCGCTGCTCCGCATGACGCCCTTCGCCGAGCCCGACGACACCATGGTGGTCGATCTCGGCGGGCGGCACGGGCGCACCTTCGCGGCCGAGCGCACCGCCGGCGACGTCAACGTGTTCGACGCCGTCATCAACCATATCGCCGGCCTGCGCGAGAAGAAGCGCGTCGTCATCGCCTCCTGGAGCGATGGTGCGCGCGATCGCCTGGCGCAGGTGCTCGACGATCACGGCCTGAAGCGGGTCGAGCGGATCGAGGACTGGACCGGCACGGAGAAGCTCGCCAAGGGCGTCGTCGGCCTCGGCGTGCTCGGCCTCGAGGCGGGCTTCGAAACGCCCGACATGGTTGTCATCGGCGAGCAGGACATACTGGGCGATCGCCTGGTCCGCCCGCGCAAGCGCTCGAAGCGCGCGTCCGATTTCCTGAGCGAGGTGACCGGCCTTTCCGAGGGCGACATCGTCGTCCATGTCGACCACGGCATCGGTCGTTTCAGCGGGCTGAAGACGATCACGGCGGCCGGCGCGCCGCATGACTGCCTGGAAATCCTCTATCACGGCGGCGACCGGCTCTATCTGCCGGTCGAGAACATCGAGCTGCTGTCGCGCTACGGCTCGGAAGACGCCGAGGCGACGCTCGACAAGCTCGGCGTCGTCGCCTGGCAGGCGCGCAAGGCGAAGCTGAAGCAGCGCATCCGCGACATGGCGGGGCAGCTGATCAAGGTCGCCGCGCAGCGCGCCATGCGCCATGCCGAGCCCTTGGCGCCGGCCGACGGCCTCTATGACGAGTTCGCCGCCCGCTTCCCCTATGAGGAGACGGAAGACCAGCTCGCGGCGATCGAGGCTGTTATCTCCGATCTCGGCGCCGGCACGCCGATGGACCGCCTGATCTGCGGCGATGTCGGCTTCGGCAAGACGGAAGTGGCGCTGCGCGCCGCCTTCGTCGCGGTGATGAGCGGCAAGCAGGTCGCGGTCGTCGTGCCGACGACGCTGCTGTCGCGCCAGCATTTCCGGACGTTCTCGAACCGTTTCGCCGGTTTCCCGATCCGCGTCGAGCAGGCCTCGCGCCTCGTCTCGACCAAGGATCTGGCAGAGACCAAGAAGGGCATCAAGGAAGGCCAGGTCGACATCGTCGTCGGCACGCATGCGCTGCTCGGCAAGGGCATCGAGTTCAAGGATCTCGGCCTGCTGATCATCGACGAGGAGCAGCATTTCGGCGTCAAGCACAAGGAGCGCCTCAAGGAACTGCGCGCCGACGTGCATGTGTTGACGCTCTCGGCGACGCCGATCCCGCGCACGCTGCAGCTGGCGCTGACCGGTGTGCGCGAGCTGTCGCTGATCACCACGCCGCCGGTCGACCGCATGGCGGTCCGCACCTTCATCTCGCCCTTCGACGCGCTCGTCGTGCGCGAGGCGCTCTTACGCGAACGCTATCGCGGCGGCCAGAGTTTCTATGTCTGCCCGCGGCTCTCGGATCTCGCCGACCGCAAGGAGTTCCTGGAAAAATTCGTGCCGGAGGTGAAGGTCGCGATCGCGCATGGCCAGATGCCGCCGACCGAGCTCGAGGACATCATGACGGCCTTCTACGAGGGCGCCTATGACGTTCTGCTCTCGACGACGATCGTCGAATCCGGCCTCGACATCCCGACCGCCAACACGCTGATCGTGCACCGCGCCGACATGTTCGGCCTGGCGCAGCTCTACCAGCTGCGCGGTCGCGTCGGCCGCTCGAAGACGCGTGCCTATGCTCTGTTCACCGTGCCGGCCGAGAAGCGGCTGACGGCGATGGCGGATCGCCGCCTCAAGGTGCTGCAGTCACTCGATACGCTCGGCGCCGGCTTTCAACTCGCGAGTCACGACCTCGACATCCGCGGCGCCGGCAACCTGCTCGGCGAGGAACAGTCGGGCCACATCAAGGAAGTCGGCTTCGAGCTCTACCAGCAGATGCTGGAAGAGGCCGTGGCCGCACTGCGCGATGGCGGTGCCGAGGAGCACGAGGCCGACGGTCGCTGGTCGCCGCAGATCACCGTCGGCACGCCGGTCATGCTGCCGGAAACCTATGTGCCGGATCTGCAGCTCCGCCTGTCGCTCTATCGCCGCCTCGGCGATCTCGACGAGCCGGAGCAGATCGACGGCTTTGGCGCGGAGCTGATCGATCGCTTTGGTCCGCTGCCGGACGAGGTCGAGCACCTTCTGAAGATCGTCTACATCAAGGCGCTCTGCCGCAAGGCGAATGTCGAGAAGGTCGACGCCGGCCCGAAGGGCATCGTCATCGCCTTCCGCAACTCGACCTTCGCCAACCCGGCCGGCCTGATCCGCTACATCGGCGAGCAGGGCAGCCTGGCCAAGGTCCGGCCCGACCAGAAGATCGTGCTGATCCGCGACTGGGAGAAGCCGGAACAGCGCCTGAAGGGCACGGCGGTGATCCTGACCCAGCTGGCGCGCATGGCGGAAGAGGCCAACAAGAAGGCGGCGTGAGGCGCTGCCTTCGCCGTTCGGACACTGCTGCGCCAGGCCACCAACGGCAGCGCTGCTGATGGATGGATTCCGGATCTCCGCTTCGCTGCGTCCGGGATGACGACGAGCTTGGGACGACGCCGTCAGGTGACCGTAGATGTCACTTCGCCGGCGTCGCGTACCAGGTCGGGTAGGTGTAGCCGCTGACCGACTGCTTGTCCGGATGGCCGACGCGCGACCAGCGGGCGACCCATTGTTCCGGCAGGTAGTAGAGCGGCACGACGTAATATTGCGAGATCAGAACGCGGTCGAGCGCCCGCACGGTTTCGATGAAATCCGTGCGCTCCTCGGCGGCGAGGATCGCCTTCAGCATCGCGTCGATCACCGGGCTCTTGGCGCCGACATAATTGTACGAGCCGGGCACTTCGGCCTGGGCGCTGGACCAGCGATAGTTCTGCTCGTTGCCGGGCGAAAGCGACGCCACCCATGACGCCGGGATCATGTCGAAATCGAATTCCTGGACGCGCCGCTCGTACTGCGCCGAATCGACCGTGCGGATCGACGCCTTGATGCCGATGCGGGCCAGCGTGCGGGCGAAGGCGAGGCCGACGCGCTCCTGTTCGCGATCCTTGAGCAGCAGCTCGAAGGTGAACGGCTGGCCGGTCTCGACGTTGAAGAGCGTGTTGCCCTTGAGCTCGTAGCCTGCCGATTTCAGGAGCTCGAGCGCGGCGCGCAGCAGCTTGCGATCGCCGCCCGAGCCGTCGCTGACGGCGGGACGATAGCTGCCGTCCAGCACATCCGGTTCGACCGCGTCGGGGAAGGGCGCCAGCAGCGCCTTTTCCTTGTCGGAGGCCGGGATGCCGATCGAGGAGAGCTCCGAGCCCTCGAAATAGCTGGCGTTGCGCTTGTAGGCGTCGAAGAACAGGTTGCGGTCGACCCATTCGAAATCGAACAGCGAGGCGAGCGCCTTACGGACGCGGATATCCTGGAAGGCCGGCCGGCGCGTGTTCATGGCGAAGCCCAGCATGCCCTTGGGCAGGCCGGTCTCGACGCCTTCCTTGATCACGCGGCCATCCGTGACGGCGGGGAAATTGTAGCCGTTGCGCCAGTTGGCGGGGTCGGCCTCGGCGTTGACGTCGTAGAGCCCCTTCTTGAACGCCTCGAACATGGCGTTGCGGTCGCGATAATAGTCGATCCGGATCGTGTCGAAATTGTCGAAGCCGCGCTTGATCGGAAGGTCCTTGCCCCAGTAGTTCGGGTCGCGCTTCAGCTCGAAACTCTGGCCGGGCCGGATCTCGCCCATCGTGTAGGGACCGCTGCCGATCAGCGGCTTCAGGGTCGAGCGGTCAAAATTCTCGATGTCGGTGGCGTGCTTGGGCAGGATCGGCATCAGGCCGAGCAGCAGCGGCAGCTCGCGATCCGCGCCGTCGCCGAAGTTCATTTTGACGCCGTGTTCGCCGATCTTCTCGGTCGACTTCACCTTCGAATACCAGGACCGGTAGTTCGGCCGCCCCTTCTCGCGCAGGATCTCCAGCGAGAAGATCACGTCGTCCTGCGTCACCGGCACGCCGTCGGAGAAATGCGCCTTTGGATTCAGGTTGAAGGTGATGGAGCTGCGGTCTTCGGGGACCTCCACGCTCTCGGCGAGCAGGCCGTACAGGGAGAAGGCCTCGTCGCGGTTGCGCGCCAAAAGCGCCTCGAACACGTTGTTGCCGAGCGAGACATCCCAGATGCCGCGCGCGGTCGTCTCGGCACCCTTCACGATGAAGGGGTTGAGGCTGTCGAAGCTGCCGACAAAGGCGTAGGTGATTCTGCCGCCCTTCGGCGCATCCGGATCGGCATAGGGCAGGTGGGTGTAGCCGGCCGGCAGCCGCGGCTGGCCATGCATCGCCAGCCCGTGGCGCGGCTCGGCCGCTGCCATGCCGGCGAAGCATATCGCGGCGACGGCGGACGCGGCGAAGAGAGCGGACCTGGGCCCGAAAAAGCCGATCGGCATAGAAAACTCCTCCCGAAAGGGGCTCGGGCAACGAATCGATGAAAAAAACCGTAGCACGGCCACTGGGGCAATCTTGTGCCAGCTAGAAATCGTTGCTGTGTCCGGCTATTGATGCGCCACAGCGTCTCCGTCACCGTGTCGCCTCATTTGCTGGTCATCCAGCCTCGGCGCGCGGCCAGCCTGCGACAACGCAGGTTAACCGTCGGTCACCGAAGCGCAGGGTTTGAGATAAACGCAAGGACACGCTCGATGTCGCATCGTTGGAATTCTGGTCTGGTTCGGGTGCCGCATCTGGCTGCCGTCGCGCTGGCCATGGCTCTGTCTGCGCCGGTCGCCTACGCCCAGGACGCGGCGGCGCCCGCCGATGCGGCGAAGGCTCCGGCCGCTGCCGCCGCCGCTCAGCCTCCGGTTTCGCCGTGGGTCAAGGAATGCGGTCAGGATCCGCAGTCCAAGAAGAAGCTCTGCATCACCTCGCAGGAACTCCGCGCCGAGACGAACCAGTTCATCTCTTCGCTGCAGATCCGCCAGCTCGAGGGCGAGCCGAAGATCGCGCTGACCGCCGTCGTCCTGACCGGTCAGCTGATCCAGCCGGGCCTGCGCGTCCAGGTCGACCAGAACAAGCCGGCCGAGCTCAAGTATGTCGTCTGCGAGCCGAGCGTCTGCTACGCCCAGGCCGAGGTCGACGCTTCCTTCATCGCTGCGATGAAGAAGGGCAACAAGGTCACCGCCATCTCGCTGAACCCGCAGGGCAAGCCGATGGTGTTCCCGTTCTCGCTCGCCGGCTTCACCAAGGTGATCGACGGTGAGGGTCTCGACCGCGCCGCCGGCAAGGCTCGCCGCGACGCGCTGCAGGATCAGCTGCAGAAGAACGCCGAAGAGAACCGCAAGAAGCTCATCGAGCAGCAGAACAAGGAACGCGGCGCCGAGTAGGCCGCAGCTTCCCGAATGTGAAAAGGGCGCGTCCACGGACGCGCCCTTTTTCGTTTGGGGTGGCGGCTGATGCCGGACGACATTCCAGAACTGGACCATCATCCTGAGGTGCCCGGCGAAGCCGGGCCTCGAAGGAGGGTCCAGGGAACGCCGCGGGGGATTTGGCCAGACTTCGCCTACAAACTGGAGTGCGCCGCTGGCCCCTCCTTCGAGGCTTCGCTTACGCGAAGCACCTCAGGATGATGACGGCGCTGGTCGATCGGCCAGGCTCGACCGGAGCTCAGCGCGATGCGATCAAAGCCCGTGGACGGCTTGCTAGTTCAGGCCGCCGACCTTCGTCGACACGTAGACCTGCCCGCGCCGCTCCTTGAAGTGCTCGCGCAGCTTCGGATGGCGAAGCGGCTCCTCGCTGTCGTCGGCGAGGAGGTTCTGCTCCGAGACATAGGCGACGTATTCCGTCTCCGAATTCTCGGCGAGCAGGTGATAGAACGGCTGATCCTTCGACGGCCTGGCATCGGCCGGGATCGCGTCCCACCATTCCTCGGTATTGTCGAAGACGGGGTCTACATCGAAAACCACGCCCCGGAACGGATGCGTCCGGTGGCGGACGATCTGCCCGATCTGGAATTTTGCTATGCGCGGCTGAACCATGGTCTGTGCCCTCTCTGCGGGGGCAGAAGCCACGCTGCCACGCCCGCGTCACCCGTAACACCAGCGAGTCTGCGCCGGCTTTCTGTCAAACCCGTGGCGCGAGACCCTGGCGCATCACGACGCGTTTCAGCATCGGCACCCGGTCGATCGCATAGAGGCCGATCCCGCGCAACGCCTGGATCGGCAGGAAATCCGTCAGCAGCGTCCGGTTGAGCGCGTCGACGGCCGTGGTGCGCGACAGGATATCGCCGGCGCGGGCCCGGTCATAGGCGGCCATGGCCGAGGCGCTGCCCGGATCCGCGGCATGATCGCGGACGATGGTTGCGAACGCCGCCGCGTCGCGCAGGCCGAGATTGAGGCCCTGTGCGCCGATCGGCGGGAAGACATGCGCCGCCTCGCCGATCAGCGCGATCCGGCGGGCCGCGAAATGCCGCGCCGTCTGGCCCGAGAGGGGGAAGACCTGGCGCGGACCGCGCAGCGTGATCTTGCCGAGGATCGAATGGGCGCGCCGCTCGAATTCGGCCGCCAACGCCTCGTCGTCGAGCTTCGAGAGCCGCTCGGCCTCGGCCGGGCTCTCGACGCAGACGATGGCCGAGTGCAGCCCCGGCATCGGCACGATGGTGAAGGGCCCGGTCTCGGTATGGAATTCCGTCGAGACGTCGTCATGCGGCAGGCTGTGGCTGATGTTGGCTACCAGCGCCGCCTGCGGATAGGACCAGCTGCGCACGGAAAGGTTGGCGGCGTCGCGGGCGCGCGAGCGCCGTCCGTCGGCGGCGCCGACCAGCTTGGCCCGGATCGAACCCTGGCCCGGAGTGTCGATGGTGACGAAATCGTCCTCCGGGCGGATGTCGGAGGCGAAGGCCGTGACGCGCTCGACGCCGGCCTCGTCCAGCGCCGCGTCGAGCGCCTCGACCAGCACGGCGTTGGGGATGTTGTAGCCGAACGCCTCGCGGCCGACCTCATGGGCGTGGAACTCGACCAGCGGGGCGCGGATCAGGCGGCGGGTGCCGTCGACGATTCGCATTGTGCGCAGCGGCGCCGCCTTGTCGGCGAGCGCCGGCCAGACGCCGGCCTGCTGCAGGATTTCGACCGAGGCGCCGAGCATGGCGACGGTGCGCTCGTCGCGCGGCGGCGCCTTGGGCGCCACCAGCGTCACGGAAGCCCCGTGCGAACGCGCCAGAAGCGCGGCGACCAGTCCGGCGGGGCCTGCGCCGACGACGGCGACATCGCGAATTGGTTCGGTCATGGTGAGGCCTGCGTTTTGCTGTCGGCGGGTGCGCCGAGCCGCCGTGTCATGTACACGCCGCCCCAGCCCACCGCCATGGCGACGAGAAAGATCAGAATTTCGGGCAGCGAGAAAGCGATATCGGCGATCGCAGGGCCGGGGCAGAGGCCCGAGAGCCCCCAGCCGACGCCGAACAGCGCGGATCCGGTGATGAGCTGCCAGTCCACGGCCTTCGCGCCGGGCGGCGAATAGACGGTCGCGGCGAGAGGCTGCCGGCGCCGATGGGCGATCCTGAGCGCGCCCATGTTGACGAGCACGGCGGCGCCGAGCACGAAGGCGAGGCTCGGATCCCAGCCGCCCGTCCGGATCGCCGCGATGTCGAGAAACGCCTGCACCTTGGCCGGATCGATCATGCGCGAGATCGCCAGTCCCATGCCGAACAGCAGCCCGGCCGCGAGCGCACCGGCATGAAAGAGAACGGGGCGTTGATTCACGGGCCGTTGATTCATGGGCCATGCCTCACGATGAAGACGGTGACGATGGCCGCCGCCATGAAGACCAGGACGGCGATGATCGAGCGGGGCGAGAGCCGCGCCAGGCCGAACACGCCGTGACCGGAGGTGCAGCCGCGCGCCAATCCGGTTCCGATGCCGACGAGCAGCCCCGATACGGCGAGGCCGAGCGGGCCGAGGTCCATCTCGGGAAGGTCGGCGGCGGCGTCCTTGATCATGTCCGGGCCGAGCGCGAAGCCGATCGCCGCGCCGAGTGGCAGGCCGGCGAGAAACAGCAGCCGCCAGGGCAGGTCGCGCAGGCGGCCGAACAGGGCCATGCCGAAAATCGACGAGATGCCAGCGACGCGGCCGTTGACGATCCATAGCAAGCCGACGGCGGCGCCGATGAGGGCGCCTCCGATGGTCGCGGATACGGGCGAAAAGCCTAGCATGCGATACTCCTGCAACCAGCGCATGGTGCTTGTATGCAAGCAGGTGAACAATCCTGTCAGATGTCGCAGGACAGGACGCCGCAGAGGCTATTGCAAGCCCGCCTGCGAGCACGTATCGACTGTGGATGTGTCGTTGGGCGCTGGATGCGGCCGCACAGCCTGTGCGGGCGGTCGATGCAGCAGGGGAGCCTCATGCCGAAGACGAAGACCTGGGCCGTTCATCTCCTTACGGCGAGCGGCGCCGGATTCGCGCTTCTGGCGGCGCTCGCCGTCATGCGCGGCGCCTGGGTCGAGACCTTCCTCTGGCTCGGCGTGGCCTTGTTCGTCGACGGCGTCGACGGTCCGCTCGCGCGCAACGTGCGCGTCGGCGAGCGGGTGCCGTGGTTCGACGGCGGCATTCTCGACATGGTCATCGACTACACGACCTATGTCTTCATTCCCGCGATGATCCTGGCCCAGGCGGGCCTAATGCCGCAGTTTCTGGCGACGCCGTCCGCCATTCTGGTCGCGGTCGTCGGCGCGCTCTACTTCGCCGACACGCGGATGAAGACGCGTGAATACGGCTTCCGCGGCTTCCCGGCCGTCTGGAACATGGTCGTCTTCGTCCTGATGGTGTTCGCGCCGCCGCCAGCCTTCTCGGCCTTCGTCATCGTGGCGCTGGCGGTGCTGACCTTCGCGCCGGTCGAGTTCGTGCATCCGGTCCGGGTCGAGCGGCTCCGGCCGCTGACCTTGCTCATGACGCTCGGCTGGGCGATCTTCTCGTTGTTCGCGCTGATCGCCGGGTTGCGGCCGAATCAGTTCGTGCTCGCAGGCCTCGGCCTGACGACGATCTATCTGACCTTCATCGGCGCGGCCCTGCAGGCCACACGGCCTCGGTCGGCCCGCTAGAGCGCATTCGAGCGAAGCGGATACCGGTTCGCGTGCAGAGAACGCGACCAGACGCACTAGTCACAGGCGAGGCGGGGGCGACGGATGAACGTGGATCTTCTCTTTCAGCCGGCCGCCTGGATGAGCTTCCTGACGCTTTCCGTCATGGAGATCGTCCTCGGCATCGACAACGTCGTCTTCATTTCCGTCCTCGTCTCCCGCCTGCCGGCGGCGCAGGCGAAGCGGGCCCGCCAGATCGGCCTGTCGCTGGCGCTCATCTTCCGTATTCTGCTGCTAATGGTGCTGTCGTTCCTGATCGGGCTGACCGCGCCTGTCTTCACGGCGTTCGAGCATCCTTTCTCGTGGCGGGATCTGATCCTGCTCGCCGGCGGCCTGTTCCTGGTGTTCAAGGCGACGCACGAGATCCACAAGGGCGTCGAGGGCCATGACGAGGGCGCCAAGGGGCCGATCCAGGTCGGCTTCGCCGCCATCGTGGCGCAGATCATCGTCATCGACATCGTCTTCTCGGTCGATTCGATCGTCACCGCGATCGGCATGGCCGAGCATCTCGAGATCATGATCGCCGCCGTCGTCGTCGCGATGATCGTCATGTACATCGCTTCCGGCCCGATCTCGGCCTTCATCGAGAAGCATCCGACGACCAAGATGCTGGCGCTCGCCTTCCTGCTGATGATCGGCGCGGCGCTGATCGCCGACGGCGTCGGCTTCCATATTCCGCGCAGCTATCTCTATGCCGCGATGGCGTTCTCGGCGGTCGTCGAGATGCTCAACGTCGCGGCAAAGCGAAACGCCAGGGCGACCTGACGGCGCGGCCGGGAAAGGATTATCCGGCGTGACTTGAATCGGTTCTAGAACCGGTTGCAACGCCGCGGGACCGCCTTTACAACGGTTGATCCTGAGCAAGGCGGCATCGTCGGATGGCGCTTGTCGCGGCCGAGGCTGCGCTCCACCACCAGCTACGACAGTGTGTCATGGGCCTTTCCTTCGCGTCCGCGCGCCTCATCATGGCGCTGTTCTTCTTCTATTCCACCTCGATGTCGAACTGGCTGATCCGCATTCCGGACGTCCAGCACAAGCTCGGAATGGAGCCGGCGACGCTGGCGCTCTGCCTGCTCGGTGTGCCGCTGGGCCTCGTCACCTCGATGGCGTTTTCCGGCGCCGTGGTCGAGTGGCTCGGCCCGCGCCGCGCGATCAAGATCGGCTTTCCGCTCCTGCTCGCGCCGTTGCTGCTGCCGGGTTTCGCCACCACGCCGACGCTGCTCTTCCTGGCCCTCGTGCTCGTCGGCCTCGGCATGGGACCGCTCGAGGTTGCCCTCAACGTGACGGCTGACCGGATTGGCCGCGCCATCGGCCGCACGGTCATGTCGCGCTGCCACGCCTTCTGGAGCTTCGGCCTGATGGGCGGCAGCATCACCGGATCGCTCGCTGCCACCTACGGCCTGTCGACCGGCGTTCACATGATCATCGTCGTGATCGGTGTTCTGCTTATCGGCGAGGCGCTGGCATCGCGCCTGCCGCCGGTCCAGACGGCCGAAGACGACGACGCGCCCAAGGAGAAGACGCCGCACTTCGTCCTCCCGTCGCCCAAGATCGTGCTGCTCTGCCTGTTCGCTTTCGGAATGCTGCTGGTCGAGGGCGGCATCATCGACTGGAGCGCCATCTACCTGCGCGACGTGTTTGGTTCGCAGCCGCCGACTACCGGCTATGCGCTGACCGCCTTCAGCCTCGTCATGGCGTTCGGCCGCCTGGTAGGCGATTGGCTGTCCATGCGCTACGGCGCGGTGAAGATGGCGAGGGTCTGCTGCACGGTGGCGCTGGCCGGCCTGCTGGTCATGGTCCTCGCGGTCGACCCGTTCATGGTGATCGTCGGCGCGGCGGCCACCGGCTTCGGCGTCTCGATTGTGTTCCCGCTCGCGGTTACCGCGGCCGCCTCGCGGGAAGGCCCGCCCGCCGTCAACGTCGCGGCGCTCTCGCTGCTGTCGTTCTCGGGCTTCCTGCTCGGACCGCCGATGGTCGGCTTCGTCGCCCAGTTCGGCGGATACCGCATGGGCATGGCGACCTTGCTGCTGGCAGCCGTGATGAGCCTCTGGCTTTCCGGCGAAGTGCGGCCGCGCAAGCCGGCGAGCACGAAGGTGCCGGCCGGCAAGCGCGCGGCGGCGGAAGTAGCCTAGATCGTTGCTCGTTTCTTCGGCAAGATGATCGGCTGCTAGGCTTATTAACGGCGCGAGACACATCGGAGAACGACCATGGTTGAGGCAGTGAGCGTCCGGGCGATCCGGGTTACGTCGAATGGCGGCCCCGAAGTGCTCTCCTTCGACACGATCGAGGTCGGCGCGCCGGCGGCCGGGCAGGTTCGGCTCCGCCACACGGCGATCGGCCTCAATTTCGTCGACACCTACATCCGCTCCGGCCTCTATCCGGCGCCGGCAGCGTTCCCGTTCGTGCCGGGCAGCGAGGGCGTCGGCGTCGTCGAGGCGGTCGGCGAGGGCGTCACCGAGTTCAAGGTCGGCGACCGGGTTGGCTACGCCGATCCGATCGGTTCCTATGCGGAGCAGCGGCTCGCCCCGGCCAACCGCCTGGTCGCGATTCCCGACGGCATCAGCGACACCATTGCGGCCTCCTCGATCCTGAAGGGGCTGACGGTGCGCTACCTGCTGCGCGAGACTTTTCGCGTCGGGCCGGAGCACACGATTCTGTTCCATGCCGCCGCCGGCGGCGTCGGCCAGATCGCGACGCAATGGGCGAAGTCGCTCGGCGCCACCGTGATCGGCACGGTCGGCTCGGCCGAGAAGGCCGAGATCGCCACGAGCCTCGGCTGCGACCACGTCATCAACTACCGGACGGAGGATTTCGTCGAACGCGTGCGCGAGATCACCGGCGGCGCCAAGGTCGATGTCGTCTACGACTCGGTCGGCAAGGACACATTCCCGGCCTCGCTCGACTGCCTGAAGCGGCGCGGAACCTGGGTGTCGTTCGGCAATGCCTCGGGCGCCGTGCCGCCCTTCAGCATCGGCATCCTGAACCAGAAGGGCTCGCTCTACGCGACGCGCCCGTCGCTCGGCGCCTATGTCGCGGAACGGTCCGAGCTGGTCGAGGCGGCGAGGGACCTCTTCGACGTCATCCTGTCCGGCAAGGTGGTCGTGGCCGAGCCGCAGACCTTCGCGCTCGCCGACGCGGCCGACGCCCAGCGCGCGCTGGAAGGCCGCCACACGACCGGCTCCGTCGTCCTGATCCCCTGAAAGACCGGGCTGCCAGTCAGCCTGCTTGATCGGTGTTTGGCTCGTCGTTCAACAAGCGAGCCCGATCTTCCCGCTCGATCCGCTGCTCTTCACCTCTCCCTGAGGGAGAGGTCGGCTCGAAGAGCCGGGTGAGGGTTTAGGGAGCCATCCGGTGAGGCCGTAAACCCTCACCCGCCGGCCTGCGGCCGTCGACCTCTCCCTCAGGGAGAGGTGTAGGGAGAGCGTCCCTGCATTGCGGGCCAGACACTGTGTGAGATCTTTGCAGAACACGGACGCCGCCATGCAGCCCACCGCCTATGGGCAGCGCACCGTCGCCCCGGCGGAGGCGGGGGCCCATAAACACCGACCAGGGTAGCTTGGCTCAGCCCATCAGCCACAGGCCGGTGTCTCTGGATCCCGGCCTTCGCCGGGATGACGGCGGAGGGTGGCACGGCCCGATCAGCTCATCCTCGAGCCATCTCAACAGCCAGACACTCGCGCCGCGCCGCCATGCAGTCGGGGATGGCATCATCTTTGCGTTGCGAGGCGCAGTTGCCACGATAAGCTGCACCAATTGATCAAAGAATCCATTTGATCAAGCCTTAGGCATTTCCCTATGGTTCGTCCAAGGTCGGACGCCTGGTACGTACTGGAATGGAACGGAAATGGGCCGCCTCACCACGCATGTTCTCGATACCGCCGCCGGTCGTCCGGCGGCAGGAATGAAGATCGACCTCTACCGCATCGGTTCCGCCGCCACGCTGGTGAAATCCGTCACGACGAACGCCGATGGCCGGGTCGACGGGCCGCTGCTCGAAGGCGCGGCGCTGGAGGAGGGCCATTACGAGCTCCTCTTCCATGCCGGCGACTATCTGCGCGGCACCGGGGCGGCGCTGCCGGCGACCCTCTTCCTCGACGTCATCCCGATCCGCTTCGGCATCGGCGCGCCATCGGAGCACTATCACGTGCCGTTGCTGATCTCGCCCTACGGCTATTCCACCTATCGGGGCAGTTGATCAGCATGCGTGAATCCATCCGCTTCGTTCGCCGGGGCAAGATCGTCGAGATCGGCAAGGTCGATCCGATGACGACGCTGCTCGACTATCTGCGCCTGAGCGAGGGATCGACGGGCACCAAGGAGGGCTGTGGCGAGGGCGATTGCGGCGCCTGCACCGTGGCGATCGGGCGTTCGCGCGGCGGCAAGGTCGTCTACGAGCCCGTCAACGCCTGCATCCAGCTGCTCGGCATGGTCGACGGCAGCGAGATCGTGACCGTGGAGGATCTCGCCGACGGTCCGACGCTGCATCCGATCCAGCAGGCGATGGTCGAGAAGCACGGCTCGCAATGCGGCTTCTGCACGCCCGGCTTCGTCATGAGCCTGTTCGCGCTCTACCAGGGCACCGAGGGGCCGGTCGATCGCGACGAGATCAACAATGCCATTGCCGGCAATCTGTGCCGCTGCACCGGCTACCGGCCGATCGTCGAGGCGGGTCTTTCGGTCTGCGCCGCGCCGCGCGACGACAAGTTCCGCAAGACGGTCGAGGACATGGCCGGCATCCTCGATTTCATCACCGATGAGCGGGATGTCTTCATCGGCGACGACCAACGCTTCTTCGCCGCCCCGGCCTCGATCGACGGGCTGGCGGCGCTCTATGCGCAGCATCCCGACGCGGTGCTGGTGGCCGGCGCCACCGATGTCGGCCTCTGGATCACCAAGCAGTTGCGCGAACTGCCGAAGATCATTCATCTGGGCCGTGTCCGCGGGCTCGACGGCATCGAGGATACCGGCCGCGAGGTCCTGATCGGCGCCGCCGCGACCTATGCCGCGGTCGAGCCCTTCATGCGGGGCATCGATCCCGATCTCGGCGAATTGTTCCGGCGCATCGGCTCGAAGCAGGTGCGGGCGCGCGGCACGGTCGTGGGCAATGTCGCCAACGGCTCGCCGATCGGCGACACGCCGCCAGCGCTGATCGTGCTCGGCGCGAGCATGGAACTGCGGCGCGGCGACCGGGCGCGCGTCATGGCGGTCGAGGATTTCTACATCGACTACGGCAAGCAGAACCGCGCGGCGGGCGAGTTCGTCACCGGCATGCTGATCCCGAAGCTCCGGGCGGACCAGGTCTTCCGCTGCTACAAGGTGACCAAGCGCTTCGACCAGGACATCTCCTCGGTGATGGGCGCCTTCCGCTTCACGCTCGACGATCAGGGCGTGATCCAGGAAGCGCGCATCGCCTATGGCGGCATGGCCGGCATTCCGAAGCGGGCCAAGGGCGCGGAAGCGGCGCTGCAGGGGGCGGGCATCCGCGACGCGGCCGCCTGGTCCAAGGCGTTCGAGGCGCTGCGCGAGGATTTCGCGCCGATGGACGACCATCGCGCCAGCGCCAGCTACCGGGCCGAGACGGCGCATGCGCTGCTCGGCAAGGCCCTGCTCGAGGCAGCCGGAACCCCGAGCTCGCGCACGCGTCTCGTCGGCAGGCGGGAGGGTTACGTCCATGCTGCTGAATAAGCCCCCCGTCGTCGCCGATGCCGACCTCACCGTCGTTCGCAAGCCGTTGCCGCATGACAGCGCGCCGCGCCATGTGACGGGCGCTGCCGCCTATATCGATGACATACGCGAGCCGTCCGGCACGCTGCACATCGCGCCGGGCTACGCGCCGATCGCCTGCGGCGAGATCACCGCGCTCGATCTCGACGCGGTGCGGGCGGCGCCCGGCGTCGTCGCCGTGCTGACGGCGGCGGATATTCCGGGCAGCAACGACGTCAGCCCGAAGCTGATCGGCGACGATCCCGCGCTCGCCGAGGGGCGCGTCCGCTTCCATGGCCAGGTGGTGTTCGTCGTCGTCGCGGAGACGCGCGACCAGGCGCGGCGCGCCGCCAAGAAGGCCAAGTTCACCACCGTCGCCGAGACGCCGGTCGTGACTGTCGCCGAGGCGACCGAAACCGTGCTGCCGGAATATTCCTTCGGCCGCGGCGACGTCGAGATGAGCTTCCAGGCCGCGCCGCTGAGGCTCGAAGGCAGCTTCAGCATCGGCGGGCAGGAGCATTTCTATCTCGAAGGCCAGATTGCCATGGCGGTGCCGGGCGAGGCGGGCGAGATGCATGTCTATTCCTCGACCCAGCATCCGAGCGAGGTCCAGCATCTGGTCGCGCATGCGCTGCATGTCCCGTCGAGCGCCGTGACGGTGGAGATCCGCCGCATGGGCGGCGGCTTCGGCGGCAAGGAGAGCCAGGCCTCGCAATGGGCGGTGCTCGCGGCCGTGGCGGCGGTGAAGACCGGTCGCCCCTGCAAGTTCCGGCTCGACCGCGACGACGACATGATCATGACCGGCAAGCGGCACGAGTTCGATGTCGAGTACCGCGTCGGCGCCACCCGGGACGGCATCCTGCGCACCGTCGACGTCGCGCTCAACGCGCGCTGCGGCCATTCGGAGGATCTGTCCATGGGCGTCGTCGACCGGACGATGTTCCATTCCGACAATTCCTATTTCTATCCGACCTGCCGCATCCTGACCCGGCGCTACCGCACCAACACCGTCTCGAACACGGCCTTCCGCGGCTTCGGCGGCCCGCAGGGCATGCTGTTCGCCGAGCGGATGATGGATCATCTGGCCTACACGCTGCAGAAGGATCCGCTCGATGTCCGCAAGGACAATTTCTACAAGAGCGGTCGCGACCACACGCCCTACGGCATGCAGGTCACCGACAATCTGCTGCATGAGCTGGTCGGCCAGCTGGAGCGGACGAGCGACTATCGCGCCCGTCGCGAGGAGATCACGGCCTGGAACGCCGGCAGCCGGATCCTGAAGCGCGGCCTGGCGCTGACGCCGGTCAAGTTCGGCATCTCGTTCACGCTGATGATGCTGAACCAGGCCGGCGCGCTGGTGCATCTCTACCGCGACGGCTCGCTGCACCTGAACCATGGCGGCACCGAGATGGGGCAAGGGCTGTTCCAGAAGGTGGCGCAGGTGGTGGCCGAGGCGTTCGGCGTCGACATGGGCAAGGTGGCGATCACAGCGACGCGGACCGACAAGGTGCCGAACACCTCGCCGACGGCGGCCTCCTCCGGCACCGATCTGAACGCGATGGCGGCGCTCAACGCCTGCAACATCATCAAGGACCGGCTCTACGCCTTCATCGAGGAAAAGTGGCACGTCCGCCGCCAGCAGGTCTCGTTCCGCGACAACCAGGTCATCTTCGGCAATCACGTGATGAGCCTGGCCGAGCTCGCCAACGCCGCCTATGTCGAGCGTGTGCAGCTTTCGGCCGCCGGCTACTACAAGACGCCGAAGATCGCCTGGAACCGCGACAAGGCCGAGGGCCGGCCGTTCTTCTATTTCGCCTATGGCGCCGCCTGCTCGGAAGTCACGATCGACACGATGACGGGAGAGATGAAGGTCGAGCGGGTCGACGTGCTGCACGATGTCGGCAAGTCGCTGAACCCGGCGCTCGACATCGGCCAGATCGAGGGCGGCTTCGTGCAGGGCATGGGCTGGCTGACGACCGAGGAGCTGGTCTGGGACAAGCAGGGGCGGCTGCGCACCCACGCACCCTCGACCTACAAGATCCCGGCCGCGTCCGACATTCCCGAGCATTTCAAGGTCGAGCTTTTCCAGTCGGAAGGGCCGCGCGAAGACACTATCTTTAAGTCGAAGGCCGTGGGCGAGCCGCCTCTGATGCTCGGCATTTCGGTCTTCTGCGCGATCAACAATGCGATCGCGAGCTTGAAACCGGGCGTGATGCCCGCCCTCAACGCGCCGGCGACGCCGGAGGCGATCATGCGGGCGGTTCGAGGGATGACGGCGACAGGATAGAGCATGCTGGTCTGGCAGCGCCTTCTCGAAGCGATCGATCGGCACGGCAAGGCAGCCATGGCGACGGTGGTGGAGACGCGCGGCTCGGCCCCTCGCGAGGCCGGTGCCCGCATCGTCGTGCTGCCGGATGCCTCTTTTTTTGGCACAATCGGTGGTGGCACGCTCGAATGGCGGGCAATCGCCGATCTTCAGGCGGCGCTGGCGCGGCCGCTGCCGCATTTTTATGAGAACCGCCGCATCGCGCTCGGGCCGGAGCTCGGCCAGTGCTGCGGCGGGCGCGTCGACCTCGCGCTCGAAGTGTTCGACCGCTCGCGCCGCCAGGAGGTGGCGGAGCTCGCCGAGGCGGAGACGACAGGGCCGTTCCGCACCCGCGCGGCGCAGGAATCGGACGGCAAGCTGCACCGGAGCCTCGACGAGGGCGGCAGCGTCGGCATCGGCTCCGTCCTGATCGATCATGGCGTCATCGAGGAAGGATTTGGCGAGGACCGGCGGCTTCTCTACCTGTTCGGCGCCGGTCATGTCGGCCGCGCGCTGGTGCTGGCGCTGGCGCCGCTGCCGTTCCGCGTCGTCTGGATCGACCCGCGGCCGGACGCCTTTCCACAGCATGTTCCCGCCAATGTGCGCTGCGTGCAGCCTGAAGACACGCCGGCGACGCTCGACGGCGCGCCGCCGGAAAGCTTCGTGCTGGTGATGTCGCACAGCCACGCGCTCGATTTAGCCATCGTCGCGAAGGCGCTGAAAGGCCAGCATTTCTCCTATGTCGGGCTGATCGGCAGCGAAACCAAGCGCGCCCGCTTCTCCAGCCAGCTTTCTGGCGCGGGTCTTGCGAGGGAGGAGATCGACCGTCTCGTTTCGCCGATCGGCGTTGACGGGATCCGGTCGAAGCTGCCGGCCGCTATTGCAGCGTCGGTCGCCGCCGATCTACTGGTGCGCGACGAGGCAATACGGCAGGCACTCGCGGACGGGGCTGAGGGGCAGGCCGGTCAGGCGAAGCGTGGATCGAGGGGGCGCTGAGGTGGAGCTTATCAGAGGTGGGGCAGGTAGCGCGGGAACGGGACGGCAGCGTCCCGGAGGCGCGCCGCTGCTGCGGGCGATCGGCATCATCAAGCTGTTCGGCACGTTCAAGGCGAACGACGCCATCGATCTTCTGATCCGCCCGGGCGAAATCCACGCGCTGCTCGGCGAGAACGGCGCCGGCAAGTCGACCCTGGTGAAGATCCTCTACGGCTCGCTGCAGCCGACCGAGGGCCGGATCGAGTGGAAGGGCCAGCCTGTCGGCGTCTCCAGCCCCTCCGCCGCGCGAAAACTCGGCATCGGCATGGTGTTCCAGCATTTCTCGCTGTTCGAGGCGCTGACCGTCGTCGAGAACATTGCGCTGGCGCTGTCGGACCGGAAGAGCCGCGCGGCGCTCTCGCGCGAGATCGAGACCATCTCGGCCGAATACGGCCTGCCGCTCAATCCGAACTCGGTGATCGCCGATCTTTCGGTCGGCGAACGGCAGCGCGTCGAGATCGTGCGCTGCCTGCTGCAGAACCCCGAGCTCATCATCATGGACGAGCCGACCTCGGTGCTGACGCCGCAGGAGGCCGACGATCTGTTCCTGACGCTCGACAAGCTGACGGAGCGCGGCTGCGCCGTGCTCTACATCAGCCACCGCCTCGAGGAGGTGAAGCGCATCTGCCATCACGCGACGATCCTGCGTCACGGCAAGGTGGTGGCCGAGTGCGATCCGCAGCAGGAGACGGCGGCGCGGCTCGCGACCATGATGGTCGGCGCCGAGGTGCGCAGCCTGACGGCCGACATCCCGCCGCCGCAGAACGCGAAGACGCGGCTCGCCGTGCGGGACCTGTCCCTGCCGCAGCCGCATCCCTTCGCGGTTCCGCTCCATGCGATCTCGCTGGAGGTCAAGGCGGGCGAGGTGATGGCGATCGCCGGCATCGCCGGCAACGGCCAGGGCGAACTCTTTGACGCGCTCTCCGGCGAGCGCCAGGCGGCGAACGCCGGCGCGGTCTCGATCGACGGCAAGCCGTGCGGCGCGCTCGGCGTCACGGCGCGGCGGCGGCTCGGCGCCGCCTTCGTGCCGGAGGAACGCATGGGCCATGGCGCCGTGCCGCGTATGAAACTCTCGGACAACGTGCTGCTGACGCGCCACGCCACCGGCGATCGGCTGCTGCGCGGCGGCGTCATCAGCCCGGATAACGCGCGGGAGCTGGCCGATCGCATCAGCCGCTCCTTCGACGTCCGCAAGGGCGCGCCGGATCCGGAAGCGGGTTCGCTCTCGGGCGGCAATCTGCAGAAATTCGTCGTCGGCCGCGAGATCGACCGCCAGCCCGGCGTGCTCGTCGTCAGCCAGCCGACCTGGGGCGTCGACGCCGGCGCGGCGGCGATCATCCGGCAGGCGCTGATCGACCTGGCGCGGGCGGGCTCGGCGATCCTGGTGATCAGCCAGGATCTCGACGAGGTGCTGGAGATCGCCGACCACGTCGCGGTGATCTCGAAGGGACATCTTTCGCCGTCGCGGCCGACCTCCGGGTTGACGCGCGAGGAAATCGGCCTGCTGATGGGCGGTGTCGGCGAGCCGACGATGACGGGCCGGGGGGCTGTGCATGCGCATTGAACTGGTCCGCCGTGGCGAGCGATCCGCCGCCATGGCCTATCTGTCGCCACTCCTGGCGCTGCTTCTGACGCTGATCGGCGGGGCGCTGATCGTCATCGTCTGGCGCGTCGTCGCGACCGACCTGTCGGCGCCCGATTCCGGCGGCCTGGCGGGGGCGCTCGGGCGCGGCTTCTCCGATTACGGCAAGTTCCTCTACGTGTTCTTCGTCGAGCCGCTGACGGCGATGTGGTCGATCGAGGACCTGATCGCCAAGGCGACGCCGATCATCCTGATCGCGATCGGCCTGTCGCTCTGCTTCCTCTCCAACACCTGGAACATCGGCGCCGAGGGCCAGATCGCGGCCGGCGCCATCGCCGGCTCGTTCCTGCCGATCTTCTTCCCGGACTGGCAGGGACCGTTCATCCTGCCGGCCATGCTGATCCTCGGCATCCTCGGCGGTATGGCCTATGCGGCGATCCCGGCGCTCCTGAAGATCCGCTTCGGCACCAACGAGATCCTGACCAGCCTGATGCTGGTCTATGTGGCGCAGCTCTTCCTCGACTGGCTGGCGCGCGGTCCCTGGCGCAATCCGGCCGGGCATAATTTCCCGGACAGCCGGCCGTTCGACGGCGACCAGCTGCTGCCGATGCTGTTTGGCACCAATATCCGCATCAGCATCCTCTTCGTCTTCATCGCAGCCTTCGCCGCCTGGTTCCTGATGCGCTGGACCAAGACGGGTTTCCAGATCCGCGTGCTCGGCCAGGCGCCGCGGGCAGGGGCCTTCGCCGGCTTCAGCCAGAGCCGCATGGTGCTTTTGACCTTCCTGATCTCAGGCGCGCTCGCCGGTCTCGCCGGCGTCTGCGAGGTCGCGGGACCGGTCGGCCAGCTGCGCACCACCGTGTCGCCCGGCTATGGCTTCACCGCCATCATCGTCGCCTTCCTCGGCCGGCTGAACCCGATCGGCGCCATCTTCGCGGGCTTCCTGCTGGCGCTTTCCTATCTCGGCGGCGAGGGCGCGCAGATCGCGCTCGGCATGTCCGACCAGACGACGCGGGTGTTCCAGGGCATGCTGCTGTTCTTCGTGCTCGCCTGCGACAGC
Organism: Kaistia sp. SLG-1; assembly: GCF_059699055.1. Lineage (NCBI taxonomy): Bacteria > Pseudomonadati > Pseudomonadota > Alphaproteobacteria > Hyphomicrobiales > Kaistiaceae > Kaistia > Kaistia sp. SLG-1. The sequence goes on along the minus strand of NZ_AP048544.1, from coordinate 2,934,915 downwards.
TTCATCTTCTACCGGCTGCAGATCGTGCGCCGACCCGTCACCCAGACCCAGGCGGTGGCGTCATGACCGCGCTCATGCTCGAAGGCATCCTGCTCACGATCATCACGGCGGCGACGCCGCTGCTCTTCGCCGCGATCGGCGAACTGGTGACCGAGCGCTCCGGCGTCCTCAACCTCGGCGTCGAGGGCATGATGGCGATGGGCGCCGTCGTCGGCTTCGCCGTGGCGCACACCACCGGCAGCTTCGGCCTTGGCATCCTCGGCGCGATCTTCGCTGGCATGGCGATGGCGGCGCTGTTCGGTGTCGTGACGCTGATCTTCGTCGCCAACCAGGTCGCCTCCGGCCTGGCGCTGACGCTGTTCGGCCTCGGCCTCTCCGGCCTGATCGGCGACGCCTTCGTCGGCGTGCCCGGCGCCGGTCTTGCCCGTGTCTCGATCCCGGTCCTCAGCGACCTGCCCGTCGTCGGCCTGCTGTTCCGCCTGGATCCGCTGACCTATCTCGCCATCGCGATCACCATCGGCGTGTCGTGGTTCCTGTTCCGCATGCGCGGCGGGCTGATCCTGCGCGCCGTCGGCGACAGCCACGCGTCCGCCCATGCGCTCGGCTACAGCGTCATCCGCGTCCGCTTCATGGCGGTGCTGTTCGGCGGTGCCTGCTCGGGCCTCGCGGGCGCGTACCTGTCGCTCGTCTATACGCCGCAATGGACGCAGGCGATGACGGCCGGGCGCGGCTGGATCGCGCTGGCGCTCGTCGTGTTCGCCACCTGGCTGCCGCGCCGCGTGCTGATCGGCGCGTTGCTCTTCGGCGGCGTCAGCATCCTGCAGCTGCATGCCCAGGCGCTCGGCGTCGGTGTGCCGTCGCAGTTCCTGTCGGCGCTGCCGTATCTCACGACGATCGTCGTGCTGGTGATCATTTCGCGCAACCGCGCGCTCGTCCGGGCCAATACCCCGGCGGCGCTCGGGCAATCTTTCGTTCCCGACCGCTAGGGAACATCATGCCGGGACATGCCGCAGCGATCCGCGGCGATATCCGGAACGGGTCGGATCGCACAACGAGACGTACAGAGGGGAACAGGCCTTGAAACACATTCTGACCGCCGCGACCGCGGTGATTGCACTGGCCATCGGCGTCGGTTCCGCCAACGCGGCCGACAAGCTGAAGGCATGCTGGATGTATGTCGGTCCGCACAATGACGGCGGCTACAGCGAGGGCCACGACGTCGGCCGCCAGATGGTCGAGAAGGAACTCGGCGACAAGGTCGAGACCTCCTATGTCGAGAGCATCGCCGAGGGCCCGGACGCCGAGCGCGCGCTGGAGCGCCTCGCCCGTTCCGGCTGCCAGATCATCTTCTCGACCTCGTTCGGCTTCATGGATCCGACCATCAAGGTCGCCGCGAAGTTCCCGAACGTGAAGTTCGAGCATGCCACCGGCTTCAAGACGGCGCCGAATGTCGGCACCTACAATGCGCGCTTCTATGAAGGCCGCTACATCGCCGGCCAGATCGCGGCCAAGCAGTCGAAGTCCGGCGTCGCCGGCTACATCGTCTCGTTCCCGATCCCCGAAGTGGTGATGGGTATCAATTCGTTCATGCTCGGCGCGCAGTCGATCAACCCGGACTTCAAGATCAAGGTCGTCTGGGTCAATTCCTGGTTCGATCCCGCCAAGGAGGCCGACGCCGCCAAGGCGCTGTTCGACCAGGGTGCCGACATCATCACCCAGCACACGGATTCGCCCGCGCCGCTGCAGATCGCCCAGGAGCGCGGCCTGCACGGCTTCGGCCAGGCGCACGACATGTACAAGTTCGCGCCCAAGGCGCAGTACACGGCGATCATCGACACCTGGGGTCCGTACTACGTCAAGCGCGTCAACGCGGTGCTCGACGGCACCTGGAAGGCCGAGCAGAGCTGGGACGGCCTGAAGGACGGCATCCTGCACATGGCGGACTACACCAACCTGCCGGATGACGTCGTCGCCGCCGCCAAGAAGACGCAGGCCGAGATCGAGGCCGGCACGCTGCATCCGTTCAAGGGGCCGATCTTCAAGCAGGACGGCACCGAGGCGATCGGCGAGGGCAAGAACCTCGACGACGGCACGCTCCTCAGCATGAACTGGTACGTCAAGGGCATCGACGACCAGCTGCCGAAATAGGCCGCTGTCGCACGCCTAGCAGGACCTGCGCCGTCCGCGCCGCCTCGCGGCGCCCCGGCGCGGGTCCGAGTTCGCTCGGAACCGGTACCACAACGAGACCGAAGCCCGCCTGATGTCCGCATTCGTCGTCGATTGGCTGAACCTCCTGATCCGCTGGGCCCACATGGTGGTCGGCATCGGCTGGATTGGAACTTCCTTCTATTTCATCGCGCTCGACCTCTCGCTGAAGAAGCGCGAGCAGATGAAGGAGGGCGTCTATGGCACCGCCTGGGAAGTGCATGGCGGCGGCTTCTATCACGTCGAGAAATACCTGGTCGCGCCGCCGGCGCTGCCGTCCGACCTGATCTGGTATAAGTGGGAAGCCTATCTCACCTGGGTCACCGGCTTCCTGCTCTTGACCGTCCAGTATTACTGGAACGCCAATACCTTCCTGATCGACAAGTCGATCCTGCCGATGCTGCCGTCGCAGGCGATCGTCATCTCGATGCTCTCGCTCGTCGGCGGCTGGGTGATCTACGACCAGCTTTGCAAGTCGATCATCGGCCGCAACACGCCGCTGCTCGCGGTCTGCCTGTTCGTGCTGATCGTCGGCGCCGCCTACATGTTCACGCATGTCTATTCGGGCCGCGGCGCGCTGATCCATGTCGGCGCCTTCATCGGCACGATCATGGCGGTCAACGTTTTCGGCGTGATCATCCCGAACCAGAAGAAGATCGTCGCCTCGCTCCTGAAGCACGAGAAGCCGGATCCGCGCCTCGGCGCGATCGGCAAGCAGCGCTCGGTGCACAACAATTACCTGACGCTGCCCGTGCTGCTGATGATGGTCTCGAACCATTATCCGATGCTGTCGAGCCATCCGCACAGCTGGATCCTCGTCGCCTTCGTGCTGCTGCTTGGCGGCTCGATCCGCCATTTCCTCAACCGGCACGAGGCGCATGATCCGTTCCGCAAGTTCGCCTGGACGATCCCGGCATCGGCGGTGGCCTTCGGCGTGCTGCTGGTCATGACCGCGCCGCGACCGGTCGAGCTCGACCCCGGCCTCACCGTGTCGGATGCCGACGTGCTGACGCTGACGGCGCGCCACTGCGCCGCCTGCCATTCGGCCAAGCCGACGCATGACGGCTTCGACGCGCCGCCCAAGGGCGTGGTGCTGACCTCGACGGACCAGCTCGCCGCGCACAAGCAGCAGATCATGGCGCAAGCGGTGAACGGCACCGCCATGCCGCTCGGCAACGAGCACGGCATGACGGAGGACGATCGCAAGAGGCTTGGCGCGTGGCTGCAAAGCCATTAGACAAGCCTGAGATTGGTCTGCAACCGGGATGAAATGTCGACCCAAACGCTGACGCTCGCCGCGGTCAACCGCATGGACGAGGAAGCCTTCGTGACGCGTTTCGGCGATATCGCCGAACATTCTCCGTGGGTGGCCGAGGAGGCGGGGAGGGCGCGGCCCTACCCGGACCGGGAAGCGATGGTGGCGGCCTTCGCCGACGCCGTGCTGCAGGCCGATGAAGACGCGCAGCGCGCGCTTCTGCTGGCGCATCCCGATCTCGCCGGCCGCGCCGCGATCGCCGGCGAACTCGCGCCGGAATCCCGCAGCGAGCAGGCCGGGGCCGGCCTCGACCGGATGACGGCGGAGGAGTATGCGCGGTTCTCCCGCCTCAACGCGGTGTATAGCGACCGCTTCGGCATTCCCTTCATCCTCGCCGTCAAGGGCGCGACGAAGGATCAGGTGCTCGCCGCCTTCGAAGCCCGCCTGGACAATCCCGCCGACATCGAATTCGCGACCGCGCTGACGCAGGTCCAGCGGATCATCCGTTTCCGCCTCGAGGACCGTGTTTCCGAATGACCGAGCTTGCCACCACCCGCGCGACCGGCGCCCGCGCGCAGCAGATGATCGACGCGCTGGCCGCGATCTCCGCCAGCCCCGACAATCTGACCCGGCTCTATCTGACGCCCGAGCACAAGCGCGCCGCCGAATTGGTCGGCGACTGGATGCGCGAGGCGGGGCTTTCCGTCCGCATGGATGCCTCCGGCAGCATGCGCGGCTCCCTCCCGCCCGGAAAGGCCGGGCGCAGCGGCAACAAATCGCTGCTGATCGGCTCGCATATCGACACGGTGATCGATGCCGGGCGCTATGACGGCAATTTCGGCGTCGTCGCCGCCCTGCTCGCCGTCGAGGCGCTGAAGGCGCGTGGCGTCGCGCTGCCGTTCGGCCTCGAGATTCTCGCTTTCGGCGACGAGGAGGGCGTGCGCTTTCCGATCACGCTGACGTCGTCGGCGATCGCCGCCGGCGTCTTCGAGACGGCGACGCTGGACCAGACCGACCGCGCCGGCGTCACCATGCGCGAGGCGATCACGGCGTTCGGGCTCGACCCGGAAACCGTGGCCGAGGAAGCCTATCCGGCCGATTCCGTGCTCGGCTATCTCGAAGTCCATATCGAGCAGGGGCCGGTGCTGGAGCGCACCAACGCGCCGCTCGGCGTCGTGACCGCGATCGCCAGCCAGAGCCGTCACCATATCCGCATTCGCGGCGAGGCCGGCCATGCCGGCACCGTGCCGATGCCGATGCGGCGCGATGCGCTGGCGGCGGCGGCGGAACTGCTGGTCGCCATGGAGGCGATCGGCCGGAAGGACCGCAAGAACGCGCTCGTCGTGACGGTGGGCCAGCTGGACGTTATGCCGGGCGCCTCGAACGTCATCCCGTCCGAGGTGCGGCTGACGCTCGACGTGCGCGCCGCCACGGACGAGGCACGGCGCGATGCGGTTGCCGCGATCATCTCGCAGGCGCGCAAGATCGAGGCCGTCCGCCAGGTCGCGCTGAGTTTCGACACCTATCTGGAGAAGCCGTTCGCCCCCTGCGGCGCGCGGCTGACGGCGGCGATCGAGAGGGCGACGTCCGAGGTGATGGGCAAGCCGGCGCAGAAGCTTTTGTCGGGCGCCGGCCATGACGGCCTGTCGATGGCGCATCTTTGCGAATACGGCATGATCTTCGTGCGCTGCCGTGGCGGCATCAGCCACAATCCGGCCGAGTTCGTGACCGAGGACGACATGGGCGTCGCCGTCGAGGCTCTGGTCGGGACCATTCTCGAGCTGGCCCGCCAGGAAGAGGCGACATGATCCGCGACGCCATCGCCGCCAATTGGGAGCGCGAAGTTGCGTTCCTGAAGGCGATGATCCGGATCCCGAGCGACAATCCGCCGGGAAACTGCGCACCGCACGCTGAAGCCGCGGCCGCCGAACTGGAGGCGCTCGGCTTCACGGTCGAGCAATACCCCGTGCCGGAGCCGTATGTCCGCCAGAACGGCATGAAGAGCGTCACCAATTTGATCGTGCGCAAGACGTTCGGGAGCGGCGGGGGGCCGGTGATCGCGCTCAACGCGCATGGCGACGTCGTGCCGCCCGGGCGCGGCTGGACGACGGATCCCTATGGCGCCGAGGAGCGGAACGGCGCGCTCTACGGGCGCGGCGCGGCGGTTTCGAAATCGGATTTCGCCACCTACGCCTTCGCGCTTCTCGCTCTGGCGCAGTCGGAAAAGCGACTTTCCGGCGGCGTCGAGCTGCACCTGACCTATGACGAGGAGACCGGCGGCTTCGTCGGGCCGCAATGGCTCCTGGCTCACGACCTCTCCAAGGCCGACTATGCCATCTCGGCCGGGTTCTCCTACGCGATCACCACCGCGCATAATGGCGCGCTGCATCTGGAAGTCGTCGTGCGCGGCCGCCAGGCGCATGCGGCGATCCCGTCTTCCGGCGTCGATGCGCTGGAAGCCGCAACGCCGATCCTGACCGCGATCTATGCCGAGCGCCGCCGCCTCGCCGAGCGCGTCTCGACGGAGCGCGGCATCGGCTCGCCGCAGATCACGGTGGGGATGATCGAGGGCGGCATCAACACGACGGTCGTGCCGGACCGGATCGCGTTCCGGATCGACCGTCGGCTGATCCCGGAAGAGCAGGGTGAGGCGGTCGAGGCAGAGCTCGTCAAGCTGATCGAGGCGGCGACGCCGGCGACCGAGGGCGTCGAGGTCGAATGTCGCCGCATCATGCTGGCCGAGCCGCTCCGGCCGCTACCGGGCGTCGAGCGGCTGGTCGAGGCCGTGCAGGGGCCGGCGAAATCCGTGCTCGGCTTCGCGATCGAGCCAACCGGCGCGCCGCTCTATACCGATGCGCGGCACTATTCGGCGGCCGGCATCCCGACCATCCTCTATGGCGCCGGCCCTCGCTCCATCCTCGAGGCGAACGCCAATTCGGCCGACGAGCACATTCAGCTGTCCGACTTGCGCGCCGCGACCGAGATCGTCGCGCTGGCCTTGGAAGACCTGCTTTCGGCCTGATCCGCCGACGGCCTGCGCGTCAGTAGCGCCTGGTTCTCGATCCGGATGCGGAAGGCGAGGACGGCGAGGTTCAGGACGCCGAAGACCAGCGCTGCGACCGGCAGGTCGAGGATCAGGGCGAGCAGCGGGATTTCCAGCGCGACGACGACGTAGTTGGGGTGGCGCAGGAAGCGGTAGGGCCCGGTCGCCCGCAGCGGCGCGTCGTCGATCGTGATGATGCGGGTGGTCCAGTAGGGGCCGAGGCTCGCCAGCACCCAGAGGCGCAGGAGCTGAAGCAGCGCGAAGGCGGCGATCAGGATCCAGTGGACCGGCGGGTCGGGCGCCGTCAGAAGGGCGAGCGTCACGAGCCAGGCCGCGTGCAGCGCGACGATGACGGGATAATGCTCCCGGCCGACCTCGCGGCCGCCGCGCGCCAGCAGCGCGCGGGTGTTGCGGCGGGCGCGGATCAGCTCGACGCCGCGCTGCAAGGCGACGGCGAGGAGCAGCCAATAGGCCCAGCCGACGCTCATGGCAGGGATTGCGGTTCGGCGACGGTCAGCATCTGGAACCCGGCGGTGAAGCCCGGCCCCAGCGACGACATCAGCAGCGTGCCGCTCGCGCCGCTCCGCAGCAGATCGTCGAGCACGAACAGGACCGTGGGCGCCGACATGTTGCCATAGGCGGCAAGCACGCGGCGCTCGGCATCGAGGCCGAATTTCGGATAGCCGAATACCTTCTCCAGTTCGTCCGTCACCTTCGCGCCGCCCGGATGGCAGCACGGGCGGTCGATGTCGGAACGCTCAAGTCCATGCCGGTCGAGGAAGCCGTCGAGGGCAGCCGGATAGTCGTCGGCGATGATCTGCGGAATGCTCTGCTGGAAGATGACGTCGAAGCCCTGCGCGTCGATGTTCCAGCCCATCACGTCGAGCGTGTCGGGCCAGCAATGCTCGCCGCCGATGCCGAGCGTCGGGGCCGTCGAATCCTCGGCGCCGCTCGTGACGATGGCGGCGGCGGCGCCGTCGCCGAACAACGCGCTGGCGACGAGGTTGCTCTTCGTCAGCCGGTCATAGCGAAAGGCGAGGCTGGAGAGCTCGACGACGATGAGCAGGCAGTTGAGGCCCGGCTGCGAGCGCGCCATCTGCGCCGTCCGCGTCAAGCCGAGCACGCCGCCGGCGCAGCCGAGCCCGAACACCGGCAGGCGCATCACATCGCTGCGGAAAGGAATGAGGTTCATCAGCCGCGCGTCGATGCTGGGCGTCGAGATGCCGGTCGAGGACACGAAGACGATGACGTCGATGTCTTCGGCCTTCAGCTCGGCCCGGTCCAGCGCGCGATTGGCGGCCGTGAAGGCGAGGGCGGTCGCGTGCTCCTGGTAGAGCCGCGTCTTCTCCTCGAAATCCGCCGGGCCGAGAAACCATTCGACCGGCAGGCAGCTGTAGCGCGCGTCGATCGCGGCGTTGTCGAACACCTGCTCGAGCTGGTCGAAGAAGGGCATGCGCGAGCCGAAGACCTCGCGCGCCCGCTCCTTCGCCACGGATTGCGGGATATGGTGCGGCGGCACCACCGTCACCAGGGAGCGCAGCGTCGCGGTGACGTGCGGATTACCGGCAGGCGCCGTCAGGGTGGCGCCGGGAAACCGGATCAGGTTCATGCCAATTGTCTCCATGCGAAGGCATTTCTTTCAGGACCGGAGCCTGGCTCCCGCCGGTCGGGGCCGGACCGGTCGCCGGCGCGGATCGGACCTACTGCGCGTTCGGCATGATCTGTCCGGCGCCGAAGCTGCTGCCGTAGTTGTTCCCCCAGCTCGCCCCGCGCGGCCAGGCTTCCTGATCCGGAGGCCCCTTCGCGCTGACGGACAGGCAGCGTTGGTACTCGGTGTCCCAGACCTGCTGATCGCTGCATGGCGGCATGCGCGCATGGCTCACCCTTCTATGGCTGCCGCAGGCCCCGAAGGCCGGATCCGCGGCGGCGAGGCTGATCAGCCCGATGCAGGCGATCGCAAGCGGAACGGTGGTTGCTACCGAGGTCATCGGTATCTCTCCGTCGGCGTGATGCCGATACGAAGCTATTCCTTGCGCGCGCACTATTCGACATCCAGAAGATGTAACGCGGGTCACGAAGTGGTGACGGCCGAGCCGGCGGCCTCAAGACAGATGCCGCCGGGTCGTTTCCGTCGTTATTCGGTCGGCTTGCCGGCGACGGCGGCCGCGAGATCTTCGTATTGCTCGCAGGTCGTGTTGCCGCAGAGCTTCTGGACGATGACCAGCTCTTGCTTGGCGAGCTCCATCCGTCCGGCGCTGGCATAGCCCTCGCCGAGATATTCATGCGTGTTGAGGTTGTCCGGTTCGATCGCCAGCGCCTGCTTGTAGTAGTCGATGCCGACGTCGGTATTGCCCTTCTTGCGGTGGCTGTAGCCGATATAGGTCAGCACCATCGCGTCCTGCTTGTTCTTGACCGCGTCGAGCACGATCAGCGCGTCGTCATAATAGCCCGCCAGCGCGAGGGCGCGGCCCTGCTGCAGCAACTCCTTGTCAGGGACATTGCTGGACTGGGCCCGTACGCAGCGCCCCACCTTCTGGTCCCAGACGAGGCCCTGCCGGCATTTCGGCGGAGCGCTGCCGGAAGAGCCGCTGCCGCCACCGCCGCCACCGCCACCGCTGGCGGCAAGCGCGGGCATGGCGGCCCCGAGGCCGAGCAGCCCGACGAAAGCAACGGCCAGCGTGGCGCGCGCGGTCTTGTCGAAGCGAGATTGGAACATCGTCGTTTCCCTGTATGGTTGTCGCGACGTACAAACGTTCATAGGTGGAGCCCTATTCGACGGGGGCAGGCGGGACGTCGATCACGAAGTGGTGAAGCGGGGATGATGGCCTGCCGGCGGCGTCTGGATTGACGCCACCGGCGCCCTGGTGGGTCCGCCGGAGAGCGGACGAGCCCCTGCCGGCTTATTCGGCCGGCCTGCCGGCGACGGCGGCCTCGAGATCTTCAAATTGCTCGCAGGTCGTGTTGCCGCAGAGCTTCTGGACGATGACCAGCTCATCCTTGGCGAGCTGGAGGCGCCCGATGCTGACATAGCCTTCACCGAGATATTCATGGGTGTTGACGTTGTTCGGATCGATGGCCAGCGCCTGCTTGTAGTAGCCGATGCCGAGGTCGGTATCGCCCTTCTTGCGGTGGCTGTAGCCGATATAGGTCAGCACCATGGCGTCCTGCTTGTTCTGGACGGCGTCGAGAACGTCGAGGGCGTTGTCATGATAGCCGGCGAGCGCCAGCTGCCGTCCCTGCTGGAACAGCTCCTGATCGGTCAGGCCGCTCGACCTTGCCTTGACGCAGTGCTGGACGCGCTGGCTGAAGACGAGGCCGCGCTTGCAGACCTGGTTGCTCGGCATGAAGTGGCTGTTGCCGCCGCTGCTGCTGCTACTGCTGCTGCCGCCGCCCATGCCGCCGCCGCCACCGCCCATGCCGCCGCTGCTGCTGCTGCTGCTACCTCCACCGCCGCTGCTTCCGCCGCCGCCCCCGCCGCCACCACCGCCGCCGCCACCGCTCGAAGCTAGGGCTGCGCCGGTCGAGGCGAGCAGGCCAATGAATGCGATCGTGAGGACGGATCGCGTCGTCTTTTCGAACATGGTTGTCATCGGAGCCTCCGACTGGTTTCCTCTCGCCTCTGAGACGAGAGTCGCGGCAAGAACAGCAGGGGCGGGAGCCCTATTCGTTTCCCCATGTCCAGAACCGGTAACGATGCTGTGAAGCAAGGCCTGGCGCTTCATCTGGAGGCGCTGTGGCGCTATGGCTTGGTCCTGTCGCGCAATCGCGATACGGCGGAGGACCTCGTGCAGGCCACCTGCGTTCGCGCGCTGGAGCGTTCCCACCAGTTCGCGCCGGAGACGCGGCTTGACCGCTGGCTCTTCTCGATCGAGCGCTCGATCTGGATCAACGAGCTCAGGTCGCAACGGGTCCGGCGGGGCAGCGGCGTCGTCGATGCGGAGATCGCCCTCGTTTTTGAGGGGGGGCCGGCGATGGAATCGAATATTCTCGCCGCTCAGGTGTTAAGCGAGATAGGACGGCTCGCCGAGGCACAGCGGGAAACCGTCCTGCTCGTCTACGCGGAAGGATACTCCTACCGCGAGGCGGCTGAACATCTCGGCGTGCCGATTGGAACCATCATGAGCCGGCTTGCCGCCATCCGTGAAAAACTGAGCCCGCTCGCGGGCGACACCAGGCCGGCGACCCCGGACGACAGGCGAGGGGATGATGGCTGAGATCTCCACCCATCCCGACGATTCCATCCTGGTCGCCTATCTCGACGGCGAGCTGGACAATCGCGATCGCGCCGCTCTGGAGGCCCGCCTCGACGCAGAGGCGGAGCTCGCCGACCGCCTGGCTTTCCTGGAACGCGGCGGCGCGGGCATTTCCCCGGCGCTGGACGCCCTGAAGTCGCAGGCGCCGAAGGCGCGGCTCGACAATATCCTGGCGCAGGCCGTCGCCCAGCACGAGGCCGGCAACGTCGTGCCGCTGCGGCGGATGTGGCCGCAGGCGGCGCTTAGCCCGCGGCAGATGGTGGCGGCGGCGATCGCGCTGTTCCTGCTCGGCGGCATCGCCAACGAGTTCATTCGCGGCAATGCCGCGTCGCCGCCGGCGCAGCAGGCGCAGCCGATCGAGCAAGCGCAGCAGGTGAGGGAGACCGCCCCGGTCGAGGACTGGCGGCAGGCGGTCGCCGAATACTGGTCGCTGACGACCCCCGAGACGCTGGCGCTGGCGCCGACGCCGGAGCGCGCGGCGGCCGAGCTGAGCCTCGCCTCCAAGAAGGTGGGCGTGGATCTCGCCTCCGCACAGGACGCCTTTCCAGGCCTGTCGTTCCGCGGGGCGCAGCTGTTCGATTTCCGGGGCAAGCCGCTGGTGCAGATGGCGTTTCTCGACCCCGAGCATGGGCCGATCGCCTATTGCGTGATCGCCAATCCCGACAAGGCCGAGATTCCGCCGACGACGGAGGAGATGGACGGATTCACCATCGTCCACTGGGCTTCCGGCGGCCAGGCGCGGCTGCTGATCGGCCGCGCGCCGGCCGAGCGGCTGCAGGCGCTGGCAGAGAAGGTTGCCGGCTGAGGGCAGGGGCAGGCCGCTCTTCACCTCTCCCTGAGGTGACCTTTGCAGAACACCATCCCACATACTTCGATGGCTCGAAGATGGAGCGTGCCACCCTCCGTCGTCATCCCGGCGAAGGCCGGGATCCATACACACCGGCCAGTGGTCGATAAGGCTGGGCCAAGTTTTCTCGGCCGGTGTTCATGGGCCCCGGCCTCCGCCGGGGTGACGGTGCCGTGCCCTTAGGTCTTGGACCGCATGCGACCTTTGGTGTTCTGCAAAGGTCTCCTCAGCGAGAGGGGAAGGGCCGGCTACCTTCAGACCGACCGCTACCTCACACCACCACGCCGTGCAGGTCGTAGGCGTCGGCGCTTTCGACCTTCGCCGTATAGATCTCGCCGACGCGCATCGGGCGGCGCGAGGTCAGGTGGATCGAACCGTCGATCTCCGGCGCGTCCCAGACGGTGCGGCCCTTGGCGCTGAGGCCGTTAGTCTCGTCGATGATCACGGGAATGCGGCGGCCGACCTTCTTGGCGAGCCGCTTGGCGCTGATCTCCTGCTGGCGCTTCATGAAGCGGTGCCAGCGGATTTCCTTGACCTCTTCCGGCACCGGATTGGCCAGCTCGTTCGCCGGCGCGCCCTCGACCGGCTCGAACTTGAAGCAGCCGACGCGGTCGAGCTTCACCTCATCCAGCCATTCCAGCAGGAACTCGAAATCCTCGTCCGTCTCGCCGGGGAAGCCGACGATGAAGGTCGAGCGCACGGCGAGGTCCGGGCAGATCTCGCGCCATTTGTGGATGCGGTCGGCGGTCTTCACCTGGTTGCCCGGGCGGCGCATCGCCTTCAGGACGTTGGGGCTCGCGTGCTGGAACGGGATGTCGATATAGGGAAGGATCTTGCCCTCGGCCATCAGTTCGACGACCTGGTCGACATGCGGGTAGGGGTAGACATAGTGCATGCGCACCCAGGCGCCGAGCTCGCCGAGCGCCTGCGACAGGTCGAGGAACTTCGCGCGCACCTCGCGGTCGCGCCACTTGCTGGCCTCGTACTTGATGTCGACGCCATAGGCGCTCGTATCCTGCGAGATGACGAGCAGTTCCTTGACGCCGGCCTTCACCAGCCGCTCCGCCTCGCGTAGCACGTCGCCGGCCGGGCGGCTGACCAGGTCGCCGCGCAGCTTCGGGATGATGCAGAACGAGCAGCGGTTGTTGCAGCCTTCCGAGATCTTCAGATAGGCATAGTGGCGCGGCGTCAGCTTGATGCCCTGCGGCGGCACGAGGTCGACGAACGGGTCGTGCGCCGGCGGCACGGCGGTGTGCACCGCGCCGAGCACGCTCTCATATTGCTGCGGGCCGGTGATCGCCAGCACGTTCGGGAAGGCTTCGCGGATCTGCTCGGGCTCGGCGCCCATGCAGCCGGTGACGATGACCTTGCCGTTCTCCTTCATCGCCGTGCCGATGGCTTCCAGCGACTCCGCCTTGGCGCTGTCGAGGAAGCCGCAGGTGTTGACGATGACGACGTCGGCGCCGTCATGGTGGCGCGAGAGCTCGTAGCCCTCGGCGCGCAGATGCGTCAGGATCCGCTCGGAATCGACCAGAGCCTTGGGACAGCCGAGGCTGACAAAGGAAATGCGCGGCGCTTCGCTGTTCATGCGGACATGTCTCGGTATTGGTTGATCGGTGGCTGGTCCGGTGCGACGGGCGTCAGGCGCGCCGCGCTTATATGCGCGGTCAGGTCGACGGGACGGGCTACCTTTTCATTGTTCTATTTCTCGCCGCCTATCTGTCGGAGAGACCCCAATCTGTCAATGGAATCCTTGGCAAAGCTTGCGGCTGCTTGTCACGCGGGCTTGTCGGGGCGCGGCCCACCGCCTAGCTGAGGGTGGTTCGGACGCAGCGGAGATCAGGATGGCCGGCGAGAGCAGCGGATTTGGAGTGGCCATTCCCGGCGTCGACGAGGCGTCGATCAAGGCGCTCGTGCACACTTTCTACGACCGTGTTCGCCGCGACGAACTGATCGGCCCCGTGTTTGAGGCGCAGGTCGACGACTGGCCCGAGCACCTCGACAAGCTCTGCGCCTTCTGGTCGAACGTCGTGCTGCGCACCGGCCGCTACCAGGGCCGGCCGATGCAGAAGCATCTGCGCCTGCCGATCGAGGCGGAGCATTTCGACCGCTGGCTGGCGCTGTTCCGCGCCACGGCTTCCGAGATCATGCCGCCCGAGGGCGCGGCGATCTTCATCGATCGCGCCAACCGCATCGCCGACAGCTTCGAGCTCGGCATCGGCAGCGTGCGGGGCGAGTTTCGCAGGCCCCGCCACGCCTTCCAGCTTTAAGTTTACCCGAGTCGTTCGGTAGAGATTGCGGCTTTCCCGGCGCTGCCTATATTTGGTCAGGAAGACGAACCAATTGGCGCGCGCCACAAGGGATTCCCAATCGATGTCAGTGCTCTTCGAACCGCTCCAGGCCGGTGCCCTCCACCTGCCCAATCGCATCATCATGGCGCCGCTGACGCGCAGCCGGGCAGGGGATGAGCGCATCCCGAATGCGCTGATGGCCGAGTATTACGCCCAGCGCGCGGCGGCCGGCCTGATCATCACCGAGGCGACCAGCGTCACGGCGCAGGGCGTCGGCTATACCGGCACGCCGGGCCTCTGGTCGGACGAGCAGGTCGAGGGCTGGAAGCTCGTCACCAAGGCGGTGCATGTCGCGGGCGGGCGCATCGTCTCGCAGCTCTGGCATGTCGGCCGCATTTCGGATCCCGAGCTGCTCGGCGGCGACCTGCCGGTCGCGCCGAGCGCCATCGCGCCTGCCGGCAACGTCAGCCTGCTGCGCCCGGTCCGGCCCTATGTCGTGCCGCGCGCGCTGGAGACGGACGAGATCCCCGGCATCGTCGAGGATTTCCGCCGCGGCGCCGAGAATGCCAAGCGGGCCGGCTTCGACGGCGTCGACGTGCATGGCGCAAATGGCTATCTGATCGACCAGTTCCTGCAGGACAGCACCAACCGTCGCACCGACCGCTATGGCGGATCAATCGAGAACCGCGCTCGTCTCTTGCTGGAGATCGTCGACGCGGCGATTTCGGTCTGGGGTCGGGAGCGCGTCGCGGCGCATCTCCGCCCGCGTGGCGACAGCCATGACATGGGCGACAGCAATCCGCGCGCGCTGTTCACCTATATCGCGGAAGAGCTGAAGAAGCGCGGCATCGCCTTCCTGTTCGTCATCGAGCGCGAGGGGCCTGACAGCCTGCTCGCCGAGATCAAGCGCGCCTTCGGCGGCGTCGTCATCGCCAATGAGGGGCTCAACAAGGCCGACGCCGAGCGTCTGATTAGCAGCGGCACGGCCGATGCGGTCGCCTTCGGGCGCAACTACATCGCGACGCCGGACCTCGTGCGTCGCTTCTCGCTCGACGCGCCGCTCAACCAGCCCGACCCATCGACTTTCTATACCCCGGACGCCAAGGGCTATACCGACTATCCGACGCTCGAAACCGTGGCCTGAGGCCAGGTTTCCGAGGTTTTCCGGGCGAGGGCAGGGGCGTCCGCCCCACCCTCGCCCGGAGCGTTTTTTCCCTATTCGAGGACGAGCAGTTCCTCGAAATGGTTCATGTCGGCGAAGCGGCAGAAGGCCGGCGGGCGAAGCTCCAGGATCGGCGCCTCGCGGGCGAACAGCGCGAGGGCCTCGTCGAACAGGGCCTCCCAGGCGGGCAGGCGGTCGCTGTCGAGCCAATCGATCAGATAGGCGAACGTCACGTGGAAGATGTAGTCGTCGTGATCGGGATGGCGGTAGCCGAATGGGCCGGCGAGGGCATCGCGCCAGGCCTTCATGACACGACGATCGGCTTCGGTGGCGCCGGCGACGGCAAGGCCGGTCGGCACGACATCAATGACCTCGACCTGAAACGGCCCGGCGCCGCGAAAGCCGCTGAGACGATCCAGATAGATCCGCGTCATCTCGTCGATTTCGGTATCGAGAGCGACGTCCGCCGGCCAATAGGGCAGGTCGCGGCGATATTCGATGATGCCCTGGAACAGGGTCATGTGCAGGCTGGAGACCGGCGTGAAGGCCAGCCGGTCGGCATCCGGCATTTCCTGCATGCGGCGGCGGACCTCGAGGACGGCGGCCTGCGACGGCGAGCCGTCGACCAGATGGCAGACGACGGTGTTGCCGGGCTCGGGCAGGAAGGTGCCGCTGCGGTCATAGCGGCGACCGAGATGGCGCGGCGGCTCGGTCCGCGAGGCGGCGGAATAGCCGGCGAGCCGGCGATCTGACAGGGTGGATGTCATGGTGGGGAACCAGGCGGTTGCGGGAATGGCCGCAACTATCCCGGATCCATGAACCGCTCATGACAGGTCGGGTCGGGGATCACAGCGCCAGCGGCGGCCGGCGATCCCAGCCGTATTGAAGCGCGTCTCCGGAACGCCAGTTGAAACCGTGCGCCTGCCCTCGGGACCGGACGAGGTTTAGGCTGACATGGCCGGCTTTCCGGGAGGAGCGCATTCGATGGCCGCAACCGGCATGAAGATCACCGTTTCGAAGAACGGGCCGTATCTGGTCCGCGGACAGGTCCCGCTGAGCCGGCAGGCCATCGGCGCCAATTCGGAGGGGGATTCGATCGACTGGGTCGAGATCGAAACCATCGTGCCGGAGACGCCGGCCTACAAGCTCTGCCGCTGCGGCCACTCCGCCAACAAGCCCTTCTGCGACGGCACGCATGTCCGGATCGGCTTCGTCGGCGACGAGACGGCGCGGCGGCAGCCCTACGCGGCCATGGCGCAGGAGATCGACGGACCCACCCTGGCGTTGACCGACGCGCAGTCGCTCTGCGCCTTTGCGCGCTTCTGCGATCGCGACGGCCAGGTCTGGAACACGGTCTCGCAGGCCACGACCGAGCCGCAACGCGCGGCCTTCGTCCGGCAGGTCGGCCAATGTCCGTCCGGCCGGCTGGTCGCCTGGGACTATCAGACGCGCGAGCCGGTCGAGCCCGACTTGCCACCCTCGATCGCGATCGTCGAGGACCCGCAGCAAGGCGTCGCCGGCCCGATCTGGGTGCGCGGCGGCATCCCCATCGAGTCGGCCGACGGCACGCCCTATGAGGTGCGCAACCGCGTGACGCTGTGCCGGTGCGGCCAGTCGAAGAACAAGCCGTTCTGCGACGCCACGCATGCCGCGATCGGCTTCCAGGACCGGTAGGGAGCCGACGGCGGAGCAGGGGGATCGGGTAGGGCGCTCGGAACCGCCCCGCCCGGCCCCAGATGGAGGCCGGTGCTGACCCGCCACCTCACCTGCCCGACCCCGGCCAAATGAGAACAAAGCAGGAATATCGTCAGGCGAGCGTCATGCCATGAGGGTCATTTGGCTGTTACAAGGCTGTCATATCCCGCGTCACGACCAGCGGAGACCGGCATGGCCCAGATCATCTTCATTCACGGCGCGTCGAGCTCCGGGAAGTCCACGCTCGCAAGAGCCTTGCAGGACCGGATCGAAAGCCCGTTCTGGCATATTTCCATCGATCACTTGCGGGATTCAGGCGTGCTTCCGACGCGTCGGTTCCGAAGCGGGGAGTTTCGCTGGAGCGCCGCCAGAGCCGCTTTCTTCGACGGCTTTCATCGCTCGCTGAAGGCGTATGCCGACGCCGGCAACGATCTGATCCTCGAGCACATCCTGGATACCGACGGGTGGCTGGAAAGGCTCGCCGAGCTGTTCGCGCAGCACGATGTCTTCTTCGTCGGCATTCACTGTCCGCTGGAGATCCTGATCGAGCGGGAGGCCGCCCGGGGCGACCGGCCGATCGGCAGCGCCCAACAGGACTACGAGACCATCCATGTCGGCAAGTCCTACGATCTGGAGCTGAGCTCGACGGACGGGACGAATGCCAATGTCGAGACGCTGCTCGCGTCCTGGCGAAGCGGTCGCCGGGCGTCGAGCTTCTTGCCGGACAGCCAACGGAGCTAGATCCGGCCGGATCCCAAGCGCGGTTCGCGGCGAAGCGAATTCCGCGGCGATGGATCCAGGCGAGGCGCTGTCGGGATGACGGGTCGGTCCGGCGTCCAGCTTGCCATCAACCGGCTGCGGATCGGTGAGGGCTGTGGCATCCCAGACGGCCTGGCTGTCGTGATGCCTTAGGCGGGGATCGCCACATCCTCAATTCGCATAAGATATATTATGGAACTATTTGGTATGGGGCGTGTCGAGTTGGCGGATTGGCAGGAAATGCGAGGATCCGCCAGGAAACCGGTGACGGCTCTGGTTCTGCCAAACCGTGCCCTCCGATGAAGCCGGCCCCTCCGATCCCAGCGGCTCTCGACCGAGCGATCCCGGCAATGGATGTCGGGCGCTCCGTTCGCACTGCGCCAGCAGCACCACAGCGCGCTGCCGGCCCAGGGGCGTGCCGAGCAGTCCCGCCGGCCGATCGCAAACCCAGGACTATGGGTTCGCCAGCTCGTCGTTGGTGGCCGTCCGGTCGCGCTTGAGGCCGACGCTCGAGACAGCGCTTTCGCTCCAGCGCATCAGGTTGTCGACCATCTTGCTGCTCTGCGTGACGACGGTCGCCGCGACCGAGGTCGTCGCCGTCTTCGCCATGTCGCCGATCGAGGTCGGGCCTTCGCGCTCGATCACCCGGGGCGTGTTCGGCAAGGGATCGATCGGCATGACATCGTCATAGGCGGGCGCGCGGCCGACCAGCGCCGGATCAAAGGGTGTTGCATGCGGTGCAGAGGCCGACGCGCGAACCGCCACGGGACGCGCCTGCGTCGCCGGCGCCTGGGTCAGCGCCTTGTTGACGATCGCCTCCCAGGCCTCGCGCGAACCGCCACCGGACGGCGCCGCGGCCGGCTTTGCCAGCGGCTTCGGCGGGATCGGAGAGAGCGCCTTGGCGACCGGGATCGGCTCCGGCGTGGTCACGGCCGCCTGCTGCTCCATCGCGGCGTCCGGCGTCGGGGCCGCCTCCTCCGGATGCTCGCCATCCGGAAGTTCGTAGATCTGCGCCGTCGCCGGCGCGACGCTCCGCGGATTGTCGGCCGGCTTCATCATGAAGTGGCCGACCAAGGCTGCGCATGCCACGGCGGCGAGCCCGGCCGCACCGTGAAAGGCCAGTCGCGGCAGCATGTTGCGGCGCTGATTGTCCGCGCCGTCAGGGATCGTGATCACAGCGAATCTCCTGCTCGATCGAACCGATTGAAGGCAGATTGGCAGCGATTCCCGACGTCAATGGGGCCGCTTTCGGGCGAAGCGGCGACCGAAGCACGTTCATGGGGCGACCGTGATCCGTCTGCAACGGCGCCGGAGGAGCCGCCGATCGTCGTTCAGGCCCCCGGATGCGCGCGGAATGGAGGAGGGCGGTCCCCTGCCCTTGTCCCCTTCCCTTGCCCCTGTCCGATCCGCGGAAAGCACAAAGGCCGCGACGCAACCGTCGCGGCCTCTATTCAGAGTCTATTCTGATGCTTTAGACTATCATAACAAGTATATGATTTACAACGGTAATTTCTTCTGATCTGGAGTTGAATCCCCATCCTTGCGCGCGAGCTGCGTCTTCTCGAACAGCAGCACGACGATGAGCGCGATGCCGAACGGGATCAGCAGGTAGAGCAGCCGGAAGACGATCAGAGCGGCCAGAACGTCGTTCGGATCCATCTCGTGCAGCGCCGCGAGGAAGGTCACCTCCAGCACGCCGAGGCCGCCGGGCGCGTGCGACAGCAGCGCCAGCGTGAACGAGGCCAGGAAGATGCCGAGGATGACGAGATAGCCCGGATTGTTGGTGGCCGGCAGCGCGAAATAGATGATGGCGGCGGCGGCGGCGAGCTCGAGCGGACCGGCGACGACCTGGCGCATGACGATCGGCAGGCGCGGGTATTGCACGCTGAAGCGCTTGAACTGCCACGGCGGAAACTGCAGCCAGGAGCCGAGGACGTAGAGGCCCACCAGCCCCAGCAGCGCCAGGCCGATGCAGAACGAGATCCAGACCGGGATGTCGGCGATGCGCTGCACGATTTCGGGCTCGATGGTGAGCACGAAACCGCCCATGAGCACGGTGCCGAGCGCGAAGGTGAAGGAACAGAAGACGATCAGCAGCCCGATCTCATGCGGAGACAGGCCGCGCGTCGAATAGGCCCTGTAGCGCACCACCGCGCCGGAAATGACCGAAGCGCCGATATTGTGCGAGAGCGCGTAGGTGGTGAAGGAGCAGAGCGAGATGAAGAGCCAGGAGACCTTCTTGCCGAGATGCTGGATGGCGATCCGGTCGTACCAGGCGAGCGCGGCATAGGCGCAGAGCGTGGCGACGATGGCCAGGGCCCAGTTGCCGAAGGTGATCGCCGCGAGACTGTCGGCGACTTCGGCGAAGGAGATGCGCCGGAACTCGCGGTAGAGAATGAAGACAGAGACAGCAACCGCGCCGATCCCGAAGATGGACCAGGCAGCATTTCGGAATTTCATTGGGCAGCATCCCCCTTCGATCGACTGTGAACGAGATACTGCTGCATCCCGAATCTAAGATTGGCACGTCCTTTTCCGGGGAGAAAGACCAAAGCTCTCCACGCCACGCGGTTTATCGACACCCGCCATGCGCGGCGGTGCCGATCTAGAGGCTGACGGTCAGGATCATCCCGTCAAAAGCCGGCTCGACATCGCCCGGGACATGGGCGGCGAGCGTCGCATAGTCGAGATCGCCGTGCATATGCGTCAGGATCGTCCGGCGCGGCCGCAGCTTCTCGTGCCAGCCGAGCGTGTCGTCGACGCTGAAATGGCTCGGATGCGGCCGCCAGCGCAGCGCGTCGACCATCCAGAGCGAGAGCCCCGCGAGATGCGGCAGGGTTTCGTCGGGGATCGCGCTGATGTCGCTCGAATAGACGAAATCGCCGATCCGGAACCCGAGGCTCTCGATGTCGCCATGGATCTGGCGGAGCGGCAGGATGTCGAGCCGGCCGCCGGGACCGTCGATCGCGAAGCCCTGCCCCGGCTCGATCCGCGTGCGGCCGAGGATCGGCGGATAGCTGCCGCCGGTCGGCGTGCGGAAGCAGTAGCCGAAGGCTTCCTCCAGGCGTTCCTGGGTGAAATCGTCCGAATAGACCGGCACCAGGCGGTGCGTATCGAGCCAGAACGAGCGGAGATCGTCGATGCCGTGCGTGTGGTCGGCGTGCGGATGGGTGAAGAGCACCGCGTCGAGCCGGTCCACTCTCGCGTCGAGCAGCTGGGTGCGGACATCGGGGCCGGCGTCGACGAGAACCCGCGTCGGATAGGGATGATCGCCGCGAAAGCCGTCGATCAGGATCGACGAGCGCGTGCGGCGATTCTTCGGCTCCGACGGATCGCAGGCGCCCCAGTCATTGCCGATGCGCGGCACGCCGGGCGACGCGCCGCAGCCGAGCACGGTGATGCGCAGGCGATCGGCCCGGAGGCTCTCCGGGGCGCCATCAGCCATGATGCGCCACCGTGGCGGTCGCCAGCGCCAGCGCGGCCTTGGCCGCCGCGTCGCGCGGCACCTTGGTGAAGAGGCGCATGAAATTGTCGGTCGTGATCCCGGCCATCTCGTCGAGGGAAACGCCCTTCACCTCGGCGAGCACGGCGGCGGTGTCGCGGACATAAGCCGGCTCGTTGCGCTGGCCGCGATGCGGCACCGGCGCGAGATAGGGCGCGTCCGTCTCGACCAGCAACCGGTCGAGCGGCACGTCGCGCGCGATGTCGCGGAGCGACTGGGCGCTCTTGAAGGTCAGGATGCCGGAGAAGGAGACGTAGAGCCCGAGCTCCAGGCCGACCTTTGCCAGCTCAGGCCCGGACGAGAAGCAGTGCAGGATGGCCGGGAAGGCCCCCTTCCCCATCTCGTCGCGCAGGATCGCGATCATGTCCTCGTCGGCGTCGCGGGCGTGGATGACGAGCGGCAGCTGCGTGATGCGGGCGGCCGCGATGTGGCGGCGAAGCCCCTCAGCCTGCACCGCCTTGTGCTCGGCGCCGTAGAAATAATCGAGGCCCGCCTCGCCGATCGCCACGACCTTCGGATGCTTCGAGAGCTCGACCAGCGTCTCGGTCGGGATGTCCGGCTCCTCATGCGCGCTG
The DNA here is from genome assembly GCF_059699055.1 of Kaistia sp. SLG-1. NCBI lineage: Bacteria > Pseudomonadati > Pseudomonadota > Alphaproteobacteria > Hyphomicrobiales > Kaistiaceae > Kaistia > Kaistia sp. SLG-1. The sequence continues at coordinate 2,913,328 of NZ_AP048544.1, read as the reverse complement.
TTCGGATGGGTGCCGACGGAGCAGAAGACGTTCGGATAGGCCTCGGCGAGCGCGCGGATCTTGTCGAACTGGCGGACTCGGGTCGAGATGGTCACCATCAGGCCGACGCCGGCGTCCCGGGCGCGCTGCATCAGCGCCGCGCGGTCGGCCTCGAAATCCGCGAAATCCAGATGGCAGTGACTGTCGACCAGCATTGTCTTCGACCGTTCGGATGATTGCGCATTGGCGCCAATATGGGGTGCGCCGTGCGCAGTCAGTAGCGGCTAAGCGCCACGCTGTCGACCGTTGTGGACAGCCGTGAGATCGGCCCACTAAACTGCCGGATGTGACAGCTTGCGGCCAAGGATTCGTACGTGCAATTCAGCCAGCGTACCCTCTATCGAATTCTGCCGCGCCGCTTCAAGGAAGAGGCTCTGGTGCGCAAGCTGGCGGCCGAATTGCCGGCCATTGCCGGCGCTGCCGCCTCGATAGTGCTGAACCAGGCGAGCGAGCCCGGGCGGCACCGCTTCCAGATCGATTTCCAGAGGATCGGCAACCAGTTGCATATCCATCTGGACCGGGACCTGATGGCACGAGACCCATATCAGTTCGAGATGATGTGGCGGCGTTTGCCGCCCTTCGTCCGGATCATGAGCCGGACGGCGGCCGACGTGACCTCGGCGGTCGCCAACGTCTCGGACGACGGCGAAAACATTCCGAACGAGCTCGCTTATTCGAGCAATGAGCTGCAGTCGATTCTCGTGCCCGATCCGGGTTTCATGGTGCCCGAATACTATGAGCCCTACCGTACGCTGGCGGAGAACCGCCCCGGCCAATGGTCCGCGCGGAAGGATACGCTGCTCTGGCGCGGCGACATTTCGGGCCACGGGCACACTACCACGGAGCAGATGGACATCGACGATCCGAACCTGAAGCAGCGGGTCCGGCTCTGCCTGGCGCTGCGCGGGCTCGACGACGTCGACGTGCGGCTGATCGTGCCGGAGCGCGACCGGGCGCATCAGGCGACGCGGGAGGCGATGGAGGCGCACGGCATCCTCGGCAACCACCTCCCGCCGTCGCGCTGGATCGACGTCAAGTTCGCCATCGACATCGACGGCTCCAGCACCAGCTGGGGCAATCTCTATACGCGGCTGCTGTTGGGCTGCTGCGTGCTGAAGGTCGCCTCGCCCGGCGGCTTCCGGCAGTGGTTCTACGACGAGTTCGTGCCCTGGACGCACTATGTGCCGGTGGCGGCGGACCTGTCGGACGTCATCGAGAAGGTCGAATGGTGCCGCGCGCACGACCAGGCCTGTCGCGAGATCGCGGCGGCCGGCCAGGAGTTCGCCCTGCGCCGGACGCGCGAATCCGAAACTGTCGCCGTCGTGCAGCGGATCAACGAGCGGCTGGGACCGGGTTAGGGGATTTCACCCCTGCCCCTCCCCTCGCCGGCAGGGGCTTTTGCAAGACACCATCCACATCATGCTGAGGTAGTCCGAGGATGAGCGGCTCTGGCCGTGCCATCCTCCGTCGTCATCCCGGCGAAGGCCGGGATCCAGACGCACCGGCCCGCGGCCAGAAGGCAAGGCCATAGCCCAAGCTTTCTTGGCGGGTGTTTATGGGCCCCGGCCTTCGCCGGGGTGACGATAGAGCGTGTTTTGGAGAAAGAGAGAAATCCGGGCCGACATCGCGGATATCGGCCCGGGCTGTTCTCAGGCGTTCTCGGCGCCCTCTTCCCGCTCGACGTAGCGCGGGAAGACGCCGGCGGGCGCGGGCAGCGTCGAACCGGGCGCCAAGCGGCCGGCGGGGCCGAGCGAGGCGAAGCTGCGGGCAGCCTCCGGGATCGCCAGCAGGTCGAGCAGCTTGGCGGCCGAGCCCGGCATCACCGGCTGCGACAGGATGGCGATCTGGCGGATCACCTCTGCCGTGACGTAGAGCACGGTCGCGGCGCGGTCCGGATCGGTCTTGCGCAGCTGCCACGGCGCCTGGTTGGCGAAGTAGCGGTTCGCCTCGGCGACGACGCCCCAGATCGCGTTCAGGGCCTGGTGGATCTGCTGGATGTCCATGGCGGCGCGGCAGGTCGGCAGCAGGCCGTCGACAGCCGCGAGGATCTCCTCGTCGGCCGGCGTCAGCGGACCCGGCTGCGGCACGACGCCGTCGAGGTTCTTGCCGATCATCGACAGCGAGCGCTGCGCCAGATTGCCGAGATCATTGGCGAGATCGGCATTGATCCGGTTGATGATCGCCTCGTGGCTGTAATTGCCGTCCTGGCCGAAGGGCACCTCGCGCAGGAAGAAGAAGCGCACGGGATCGACGCCGTAGTGCTCGATGAGCGAGAACGGATCGATGACGTTGCCGAGCGACTTCGACATCTTCTCGCCGCGGTTGAACAGGAAGCCGTGCGCGAAGACGCGCTTCGGCAGCGGCAGACCGGCGGAAAGCAGGAAGGCCGGCCAGTAGACCGAATGGAAGCGGACGATGTCCTTGCCGATGACGTGGACGTCGGCCGGCCAGTAGCGCTGGAAGCTCTCGCTCTCAGTATCCGGGAAGCCGACGCCGGTGATGTAGTTGGTGAGCGCGTCGACCCAGACATACATCACGTGCTTCGGATCGCCCGGAACCGGGATGCCCCAGTCGAAGGTCGTGCGCGAGATCGAGAGGTCCTTCAGCCCGCCTTTGACGAAGCTGACCACCTCGTTACGGCGCTCGTCCGGGCCGATGAAGTCGCGATTGCCCTCGTAGTGCGCGAGCAGGCGGTCCTCATAGGCGGAGAGGCGGAAGAAATAGCTCTCCTCCTCGACCCAGTCGACCGGCGTTCCCTGCGGTCCGTAGCGCACGCCGTCGGGGCGGACTTCCGTCTCGGACTCGGCGTAGTACGCCTCGTCGCGGACAGAGTACCAGCCGGCATAGGCATCCTTGTAGATGTCGCCATTGGCTTCCATCCGACGCCAGATTTCCTGCGACGCCTCGTAGTGGCGCGGCTCCGTCGTGCGGATGAAATCGTCCTGCGAGCAGTTCAGCGCCTCGGCCATCGCCTGGAAGCGCGGCACGTTGCGATCGGCGAGCTCGCGCGGCGTGATGCCCTCGCGCCCGGCCGTCTGCACCATCTTGATGCCGTGCTCGTCCGTACCCGTCAGGAAGAAGACGTCAAAGCCGTCGAGGCGCTTGAAGCGCGCCAGCGTATCGGTCGCCAGCATCTCGTAGGCATGGCCGATATGCGGCACGCCGTTCGGATAGGAAATGGCTGTCGTGATGTAGAATTTCGGCGCTGTCACCGCTGTCTCGCTTTTCGTTGAACCCGACCAAAGTCTCATAACCGGCGAATTCGCCGGTCGCCTGACAGCTTCACATTCGGGTCGCGCGCGCGAGAATGTTCATGGTCGTGAGCACAAACTGTTTGCGGTCGAGATTGAGCGCCTCGACATCCGCCGAAGACTGTCGGAGCTTTTCCCATACCTCCGCCCAAGTCGCAAGTGGGGTGGCCGCAACGCTTTGGGGTATCGCCGCGCCGTCCGGCTCGGCCTGGCCGCGGGCGCGGCGGCTCAGCCAGGCGAAGACGAGATCGGTGAAATTGGCGAAGGCTTCGTCGGCGCCGCGCTGGGCGACGAGGTCGCCGAGCGCATGGGCCGCCTGCCCGTCGAGGTGGGGAAAGCGCGCCACCACGCGGGCGAAGGCGCGGCTGATGGCGGCGGCGTCCTCGTCGAGGAATCCGATCGCCTTGCGCAGGCTCCCCTGGCCGGCCTCGGCCGCGAAATGCCTGATATCGGCGGGGCCGTCGTCATGCGTCGCCAGCGCGCCCTCGATCGCGGAGGTCGCGAGCGGCGCGAGATCGAGGCGGCGGCAGCGCGAGCGGATGGTCGGCAGCAGGCGTCCCGGCGCGTGCGAGATCACCAGGAAGAGCGAGCGGCGCGGCGGCTCCTCGAGGATCTTCAGAAGCGCGTTGGCGGCATTGGCGTTCATGTCGTCGGCGGAATCGACGATGGCGATCCGCCACCCCGCCTCGCCCGCCGTCGAGCCGAAGAACGGGATCGTGCGGCGGATCTCGTCGATCGTCAGGCTCGCCTTGAAGCGCTTGCCCTGCTCGTCCCAGGGCCGTGACAGCGTCAGGATGTTCGGGTGCGATCGCGCCGCGATTTTGGCGGCGGCCGGAGAGGTCGGCGGAACCGCCAGCGTCGCGGCGTCCGGAGCGGTGGCGGGATCGGGATAGGTCAGCGCGAAGCGCGCGAAGCGATAGGCGAGCGTCGCCTTGCCGATGCCGCGCGGTCCGCCGATCAGCCAGCCATGATGCATGCGGCCGCCGCGATAGGCCTCGACCAGCAGCCGCTCGACCGCCGGATCGCCGTACCACTCGGTCTGCTCTTCCGGCAGCGGCCAGCCCTCGATGGCATCGGGGCGGGCGACGTCGGGTCCGGCCATGCTCAGTTCACGCTTTCGTTCAGACGTTGACGGACGGAATGCCAGATCGCGTCCTCGACCTGTTCCAGACTTTGGTTCGCATCGATGACGACGCAGCGTTCGGGTTCGCGCGCTGCGATCGCCAGGAACAGGTCGCGGCGCCGCTGGTGCCGCTCGATGGTCTCGCGCTCGAAACGATCGGCCGGGCCCTCCTCGCCGCTCCGCCGGCGCTGGGCGCGGTCGAGGCCGATCTCGACGGGCAGGTCGAGGATCAGCGTCAGGTCGGGGCGCGCCTCGCCGACGGCGATCTTCTCGAGGCTGTCGAGCAGGCTCGCGTCGACTCCGTCCGAGCCCTGATAGGCGCGGGTCGAATCGATGAAGCGGTCGCACAGCACCCAGTCGCCGCGCTGGAGAGCCGGCCGGATGACGCGTTCGACGTGATCGGCCCGCGCCGCCGCGAACAGCATGGTCTCCGCCTCCGGCCCGAGCGGCTCGGCCGCACCGGAGAGAATGAAGCTGCGGATCGCCTCGGCGAGGTCGGTGCCGCCCGGCTCGCGCGTCACCACGACGTCGTGCCCCCGGCCGCGCAGCCGGTCCGCGAGGCGGCGGATCTGGGTCGATTTCCCGGACCCCTCCCCGCCCTCGAATGTGATGAAATGGCCAGGCAATTGCGACGTCATTTCCATTGCGGCAGCCAGCCGATCAGCAATTGCTGGACCGCGTCGAGCGCGCGCTGGTCCATCGTGCCCTTGCCGATCGCTGCCATGGTGTAGAGGGGCTTCTCCAGAACTTCCGCGTCGCCGACCCAGACCCGGACGACGCCGACCCGCCTGCCCTGCTCGATCGGCGCCAGCAACGGCCCCTCATAGGTCACTCGGGCCCGGATTCGCTCGCGATTGCCGCGCTGAAGCAGGATATCCAGCGGTTCTTCGGTCGCGAGCCCGACCGCGCGCGTCGTGCCGCCATAGACGCGGGCCTCTGCCACCGCCTCGCCGCGATCGAAGAAGCGCAGCCGCTCGAAGGCCGTATTGCCCCATTCGAACAGCTTTCGCGCCTCGTCGGCCCTCTCCTTGTCAGTCCCGAGGCCGCTGACGACGAGGATCATGCGGTGATCGTCGCGCACGGCCGAGGCCGTCAGCCCGAAGCCCGATTCCTTGGTGTAGCCGGTCGACAGGCCGTCGACGCCGATGCCGGCGGAGAGCAGCGGATTGCGGTTGCGCTGGTAGATCTTGTTCCAGGTGAAGTCCGGCTCGGCGTAGATCTTGTAGAGGTCGGGATAGGTGCGGATCACGTGCTCGGCGATCTTGTGCAGATCCTCCGCCGTGACCTTCTGCGCCGGGTCGGGCAGGCCCGAGACATTGGTGAAATGCGATCCCGTCAGGCCGAGCTCGCGCGCCTTGCGGTTCATCAGTTCGACGAAGGCGCCTTCCGATCCGGCGATCCCCTCGGCGAGGATGATGCAGGCGTCGTTGCCGGCCTGGACGATGGCGCCGCGCAGCAGGTCCGCGACGGGAATGGACGATTTGAGCGCCGCGAACATGGTGGCGCTGCCGGACGGCGCGCCGCCCGTCCGCCAGGCGTGCTCGCTCACCGGAAAGCTGTCGTCGAGCTTGATCTTGCCGGACTGGATGGCCTCGAACACGACGGCCATCGTCATCATCTTGGCCATGGCGGCCGGCTGGAACGGCGCGTTCTCGGCCTTGCTGAAAAGGATGGTGCCGGAATCGACGTCGACCAGGATCGCGCTGGTGGCCTTGCTCTCATAGGCCGTGGCGGCGGTCGCGCGCAGATCCGCCGTCGCACCGAGGGCCGTCAGGACGGCCGGCACGATCAGCAACCGCAGCGGGAACCAGCGAGACATCATGACAAACAGCCGGGCGCCATAGCCAAACCACGAATGGCCAAGGGCCACCCTGCTCTGGTTAACAGGCGAGACGCCCTGCGATCAATGGTCAGCGGTTGACCAGATAGGCGCCGGTGAGCCCTGCCGCCTGCACGGTCGCGATCGCGCTCTCGCCGGTTGCAGCCCGATCGGTGACGACGAGGCGGACCGACTGCATCGTCTTGCCGTCGACGGAAATGCGGGTCGAGGTGACGCGGCCGAGATCGGCGAAGCGGCTCGCGAGCGCGTCCGCGTTGGCGCCGTTCGAGAACACGCCGAGCTGGACAACCGGGGCGTCGGCGCTGCGCTCGGCAGCGGCCCGGACGACGGCGGCGTCGAGTGCTGCCTGAAGCGTGTTGCGGCCCGATGCCATCTCGGCCACGGCGCGCTGCGCCGGCGATGTCTGAGCGTCGGCGGCATAGGAAGAACGGGCCGAGCGCGGGGGCGGCGTGTAGGAATCGTCGCCGGAATACGAGGCCGGCATGACGCCCGGGTCGGCATAGCCGACGGGCTGGGAAACCGTGAGCGTGCCGAGCGAACGCTCGCCGTAATTGGTGCCGGCCGGGACCGCGTTGGCATCGGCGACGACGCGACGCTGCGGCTGCGCCTCGTAGGCGGCCAGCGCCGGATCGTAGGCATTGCCGCCGTAGAACACTTCCGGACGGGAGCGCGGCAGCGGCACGAGGGCTGCCATCATGACGGTCGGGCTGGCGGTCGGCGCGCGAAGCTTCGGCGCCTGCAGCGCCAGCATCGTGCCGCCCGAAATGCTGCTGCCGGGACCCTTGTAGGTCGCCATCAGCATCTTCTGGTCGTGCCCTTCCATGCGGGCGGGGCCGACATACTCGACTTTGACCTTGGTGGTGCCGTGGTGCTTCATGTCCAGCACGTCGGCCGTCTTCGACGACAGGTCGATGACGCGGTCGCTGTGATAGGGGCCGCGATCGTTGACGCGGACGACGACCGAGCGGCCGTTGGTCGTGTTGGTGACGCGGGCATAGCTCGGCAGCGGCATGGTCGGATGCGCGGCGGACAGGCCGTCCATGTCGTAGACTTCGCCATTGGCCGTGTAGCGGCCGTGGAAGGCCGAGCCGTACCAGGACGCGTAGCCGACCGCCGTATAGCGCGGGTTCTCGCGCGGGGTGTAGACTCGTCCGCGCACCGTATAGGGCTTGCCGACCAGATAGCGTCCGCCGCCCTGCGGTACCGCTTCGCCATATTTGACGACGCGGGGGCTGGCTTTGACGCCATATTCCTTCTCGGAGAAATATTCCTTGCTGCGCTTGGCGGGCTTGGACGGGGCGGTGGCGCAGGATGCGAGGAGAGCAGCAGCGGCGACAGCGGTCGCAGCCTTCAGCATCATCCTGCCCTGCGGCACTTCCGAGCGCAAAAGGCTCAGAATCTGAAGTTTGGAAATCCCCATCTCGCCTTATCCGATAGCAGCAACCGCGGTATTTGTCGATTGGTCTCGACCGGTGCCGACGCCTAGCGGGTTCCGGACAGGCCTTTGCGCGGTCGCGCGGAGCCCATCCGACATGAGTTCGCATTCAGCCGACAGCGCCTTTCCGGGCGGTTAACGAACCATGGCCGAATTGCGTCAAATGCGCGGAACCTCGGCGGCGGACGCCTTCTGCCCGTTGCGCGGCGGCTGGTGCACGTCTCGCCCGTGGCTCGATCGCGGGTTTCGGACCGGGCGCTCAGCCTCGTAGGCCGCGTTGGATCGGGGAAACGGGGCCTAGCTCTCCGTCTTGAACTCGGCGCGATTGATGCCGTGACGCTGCATCTTGTCGTAGAAGGTCTTTCGCGGAATGCCGAGCGCTTCGATGGTCTCCTGAACATTGCCGTTCTTGGCGGTCAGCGTCTCGCGGATCAACGTCGCCTCGTAGCGCTCGAGCCGCTTCGGCAGCGGATCGTGCAGATCCGGCTCCGGCGCCGAATGGGTGGCCGGCACGACGCCGAGGGCATAGCGGTCGGCGAAGTGCACGAGCTCCCGGACATTGCCCGGCCAGTCGTGCTGCATGAGATGGCGGTGCGTGGCGGCATCGACGACAGGCACATCGCGATTGAAACGCCGGGCGGCGACGCTCAGGAAGTGCGAGAACAGCAATGGAATGTCATCGCGGCGCTCGCGCAAGGGCGGGATCGTCAGGGTGACGACGTTGAGGCGGTAATAGAGGTCCTCGCGAAACTCGCCGCGCTGGGCGGGATCGCCGAGATCGACCTTGGCCGCCGCGACGACGCGCAGGCTGACGGGCCGCGCCTCGTTGGTGCCGAGAGGCGTGATCTCCCGCATTTCCAGAACCCGTAGCAGCTTCACCTGGGTCGCCGCCGGCATGCTTTCGATCTCGTCGAGAAACAGCGTGCCGCCGCTCGCATGCTCGATGCGGCCGATCCGCTTCTTCTGCGCGCCGGTAAAGGCGCCGGCTTCATGCCCGAACAGTTCGCTCTCGATCACCGATTCCGGCAGGGCGCCGCAGTTGAGCGCGACGAAATTGCCCCGGCTCCGATGTCCCCACTCGTGCAGGAGCTGGGCGACGACTTCCTTGCCGCTGCCGGTTTCGCCGGCGATCAGGACGTCGACATCGGTATCGGCGATGTTACGGATGGTGCGGCGCAGGTTCTCGATGGCCGGCGTCTGGCCGATCAGCGGCAGATCGCTGCGGGCTTGCTCCGCCGCCTGCCGCAGCGCGCGATTTTCCATCACCAGCTGCCGCTGCTCGCTCGCGCGCTGCACGGTGTGCACCAGCCTCTCGGTGGCGAAAGGCTTGGCGATGAAGTCGTAGGCGCCGTCCTGGATCGCCTGTACCGCCATCGGGATATCGCCATGGCCGGTGATGAGAATGACGGGCAGATCGGGGTCGATGGCGCGGAGGCGCGCGAACAGCTGCAGGCCGTCAATTTGAGGCATGCGGACATCCGTCACGATGACCCCGTTCAACTGCGGCGTGACGGCGGACAAGGCGTCGGCGGCGCTCTCGAAATCCGCGACGTGGAAGCCGGCGAGCTCCAGAGTCTGCCGGGTGGCGCGCCGCAGCGATTTGTCGTCGTCGACGAGGATGACCGATCTGTCCATCATGCTTTCCTGAACTCCACATGGAAGACGGTTCCATGCGGGGCGCTGTCTACCGATATGCCGCCGCCGTAATCGGCGAGGATCTCCTTCACGATCACCAGGCCGAGCCCGAGCCCCTTCTCCTTGGACGTGTTGAACGGGATGAACAGGTTCTCCCGAATGTTGGGAGCAATGCCCGGCCCGTTGTCGGAGACGCTGACGATCACCGTGTCCCGCCTCTCCTCGATGCGAACATCGATATGGCCGTCCTGTCCCATTCCCTCGACGGCTTCGAGCGCATTCTGAAACAGGTTGATGAGCACCTGCTCCAGCCGGATCGCGTGGCCGACGACGCAGAGATCGGGTGGCGGCAGCTGCATGTGGATCTGGTCCATTCGCCCGGAAAAGCGGCTGCGCAGCAGCACCAGCGCTCCGGTGATGACTTGGCCCAGCGCCACCGGCTCCGACGGGCGATGCCCCTTGCGGGCAAGCGCGCGGAGGTCGCCGGTGATCGTGCCGATCCGCTCCGTCAGCCCCGCGATCTCCTGCAGGTTTTCCGCCGCGGCGCCGAGGTTCTTGCGATCGATGAAGGTGCGGGCATTGTCGGCAAAGGCGCGGATGGTCGCGACCGGCTGGTTGATCTCATGCGCGACGCCCGCCGCGACCTGGCCGAGGATCGCCAGCCGGTTGGCGTGCACGAGATCCTGCTGGACGCCCTGCAGCACGGTCTCCGTCTTCAGGCGCTCGCCGATTTCCGCCTCGAGGCGGTCGCGCGCCTTCATGAGATCCTCGGTGCGCTCGACGACGCTTTTCTCCAACTCGACCTGCCGGCGCTGGGCATCCGCGATGCGGGCGGCGATCTTCTGTTTCCGACGCAACAGGTAGCCGACCAGTGTCGCAAGGCTGGCGAGGACGATGAAAGTGAGGAGACGGGCTTCGCGCACGGCGGCGTCGATCTGCGGGCGCAGGGGCGCTAGCGAATACATCTGCCAGGGCGTCGTCGGCATGGCGGAATGGATGGCAATGAATTCCGTATTCCGGGTTGAGCCGGGCACGACCGCGTCGACCAGCACGGCCTGATCGCCGTCGAGCGGCTTGATCGTCAGGGGCAGAGGCGTCAGCGACGCATCGCCGAACTGGAGGCTGGCGTGGATGGCGTCGATCTCGTCCCCTCCGAGCCGCCCGATCGTCAGGAAGCGCCAGGACGGGATGCTGGTGATCAGCACGATGCCGCGGTCATCGACGACGAAGGTCGGCCGCCCCGTCTGGTTCCAGACCTTTTCGAGCTCGTCGAACGAAAGCTTGACGACGATCGCGCCGAGCGGCCCGTTCGGCCCGTCGACGCGGCGGGAAATGTAGAGACCCGGGCGCAAACTCACATTGCCGAGCGCGAAATACTCCGCCTCGCCGTTTTCCAGAGCGGCCTTGAAATAGGGGCGGAAATTGTAGTCGCGGCCGACGAAGCTGTCGGTGTCGCGCCAGTTGCTCGCCGAGATCGCCTTGCCGTCGAGATCGACCAGGTAGATCACGGCCGCCTGCGTGCCCTCCGCCAGCGTTTCCAACTTGCGGCTGAGGCGCTCGCTTGCCGCCGGGTCGTGGCTCGACAGGGCATCGGCGAGTTCCTTGTCTTTCGACAGGATCAGCGGCACCGCCCGCTGCCGTTCCAGCACGCGGCGCAGCAGCGCGGTGTTGAGGTTGGCGTCGATCTCCGTCTGTTCGGACAGGGTGACGAGGGCCTTGTCGCGCGCGGCATTGCCGACCAGCCAAAGCGCGACGCCGAAGACGACAAGGCAGATCGCCGCGAACGCCCACCAGGTGAGGCGGCTCGTCGACAGCCAGCTGTTCTGGCGCGCTTTGCGGTCGGCCCTTTCTCTCATGTCCGAAGTGTGCGCCGTTTCGCACGGCTTGGAAAGTCACGTGTGCGAAATTCCGCACTTTTCGGGCTGCGATGGGCCAGCCCGGATTCCCTAAGCCAATATATTTCAACGAGTTATCTCGATTGCCTCCAACTGGCACGGGCCTTGCCATTCCTGGAGCCAACAGCGGCGAGGATCGCTGGACTTTGAGGCCGAAAGGCCCGGGAGGCCCGGACGAGGTCCGGACGAAGCTGAACGGAGGACATCATGATTGCCGTCTCGACAGACGCCGTGGCCGAGCCACGCCGTCCAACGCCCTTCTACAAGTATCTCTATGTGCAGGTTCTCGTGGCGATCGCCGCGGGCATCCTGCTCGGTCACTACTATCCGGAGCTTGGAACCCAGCTGAAACCGCTGGGCGACGGCTTCATCAAGCTCGTCAAGATGATCATCGCGCCGGTGATCTTCCTGACGGTCGCCACCGGCATCGCCGGCATGACCGACCTGCAGAAGGTCGGCCGGGTCGCCGGCAAGGCCATGCTCTACTTCCTGACCTTCTCGACGCTCGCGCTCATCATCGGCCTGGTCGTCGCCAACATCGTGAAGCCTGGCGCGGGCATGCACATCGATCCGGCCTCGCTGGATCCGAAGGCCGTCGCGGACTACGCCGTCCGGGCGCATGAGCAGTCGATCACCGGCTTCCTGAGCCACATCATTCCGACCACAATCGTCAGCGCCTTCGCCGATGGCGACATCCTGCAGGTCCTGTTCGTCTCGGTGCTGTTCGGCATTTCTCTCGCGATCGTGGGCGAGCGCGGCAAGCCGGTCACCGATTTCCTGCTCGCCCTGACCGCGCCGATCTTCAAGCTGGTCGCCATCCTCATGAAGGCCGCGCCCATCGGCGCCTTCGGCGCCATGGCCTTCACCATCGGCAAGTACGGCATCGGCTCGATCGCCAATCTCGCGATGCTGATCGCGACCTTCTACATCACGGCGCTGATCTTCGTGCTCGTGGTGCTCGGCGCCGTCGCCCGCTACAACGGCTTCTCCATCCTGGCGCTCATCCGCTACATCAAGGAAGAGCTGCTGCTGGTGCTCGGCACCTCGTCCTCGGAAGCGGCGCTGCCGAGCCTGATGGACAAGATGGAAAAGGCGGGCTGCAAGCGGTCGGTCGTCGGTCTCGTCATTCCGACCGGCTACTCGTTCAATCTGGACGGCACCAACATCTACATGACGCTGGCCGCCCTCTTTATCGCGCAGGCGACGGATATTCCGCTCTCGCTCTCGGATCAGATCCTGCTGCTGCTCGTGGCCATGCTGAGTTCCAAGGGTGCTGCCGGGATCACGGGCGCAGGCTTCGTCACGCTTGCCGCGACGCTGTCGGTCGTTCCCGCCGTGCCGGTCGCCGGCATGGCGCTCATCCTCGGCATCGACCGCTTCATGTCGGAATGCCGCGCGCTGACCAATCTCGTCGGCAACGCGGTCGCGACGATCGTCGTCGCCCGCTGGGAGAACGAGCTCGATCGCGACATGCTGGCCGCCGCCATGAAGGGCTCGCCGCTCGTGGTGGATGCAGAGCCGATCCTGGAACCTGCCGAATAAGCACCGCCTAAACACGGAGCGCGGATCTGGTTGAACCAGGTCCGCGCTCCGGCCTTTGTCCGGCATGCGGTCCGGTCTCATGCCTGCTGCCTTTGGCCGGGTTTTTCTGGCTGCGGTCGGCCCTCGCCTTCGCATCCGGCCCAGCGATACCGCGTTCGACTTGGCGTAAGCCGACCGCCGCCTGCACTCCCCTCGCGATTTATTCCCATGTCTTGCGTCGGGAGGAGCGCCGAAGCGTTCGGGCATGTTGACGCCGCCGTGCGGGGCGCGGTAAAGCCCACGCCATAAAATCGTTTGGCAGCGATCCGCTAGCAGGACCGCTTGGGTCCGCGACGCCGGAAGCGAAAAGACCAACGATTTCAAGGCTTGGATGGGTGGCCGAGTGGTTTAAGGCAGCGGTCTTGAAAACCGCCGTGGGTGCAAGCCCACCGTGGGTTCGAATCCCACCCTATCCGCCAATTATCGCCGCTTGCACTCTTGGCGCGATACTGCCGCTGATCACCGCATCAAACGGCACTCAGACTGCCGATCCTACGCAACAACTCAATTCATCCTGAAGATTGGCCACGGCAGCAAGCGACCCATCTCCGCTGCTCCGGCCGTCCGGTTTTTCACCCAACTGCGGCCAATCAGATTGCGACAGGCGTCCGCCGCCTCCCCATTTTCGCCCGATCTCTATATTTATATACAGCATGGCTGTATATATGAGGCGAGTTGATGAGTAGGGGTTCTCGATGTCGGTGGATGCCATCAAAGCCGTCGTACGGCGGTTCAACGAAGAGGTTATCGCGAAGGGGGATCGGGCTGCGTTCGAGGCGCTGATCGATCCGGATTTCGTCAATCGGTCGGCCCCGCCGGGCGCGCCGAACGGCCCTGAGAGCATGTGGAACACGTTCGCGAACGTTCTGCGCCCCGCATTGGCCAACCTTTCGGTGACGATCCACGACCAGATCGCAGAAGGTGACAAGGTCACAACGCGAAAGACCATCACCGGCATTCATGACGGCACGCTGATGGGTATCGAAGCCACCGGGCGGACGGTCGCGATCGACGTCATCGACGTCATTCGCATTTCCAATGGGCGCTACGCGGAACATTGGGGACTGAACACGCTCGCGACGGTGCTCGCCCAGTTGAAAAGTTGATCCACGTCCCCGTCAGCCGATTTCAGCTGCGCTGATGCGATCAAGCAGATCGATCGATTTGCGAAGATGCTCTCGTTCCTCGACCGAGAGCGTCGCCTCGATCATCGTTCCGATCCGCGAGGCGCGAGAAATACGGTCACGCACCACCATGTCCCGGCCGATATCGGACAGCGACAATAGCTGGCTGCGCTTATCCTCCGGATCGGGGCCGCGTTCGATCAACCCGTCGGCCACCATTTGTGCGACGACAACGCGCATCGTCTGATGGGCCACGCCTCGCCGTAGCGCCAAGGCCGCGACGTTCATCGCGCCGTTGCGTTCCAGTATGCCGAGCGTTTCTGACTGTGCCGACTTCTCGGTATCGGTCTTGTCGCGGATCACGCGTACAAATGTGCTGATCGCGCGACGAAGTTCCTCGGCCAGGACTTCAACCTCGGAAACTGGATAATTCTCAACCTTACGCTCGGTCATGCCATCTATCGCCCGCACTTGCTGCCCCTACCCCCACCCTACGCCGCGATCGCGTAGCGGCGCAGCTGCGATAGGGCGATTGCGGCGATCGACTCCAGTTCTGCCGTCTCGGCGCCATCGCGGGCCTGGACCGACATGCCCTGGATGATCGCGCCGACGAAGCGGGCAAGGGCCTTAGCGTCGGTGTCCGGCGCTAGCTGCCCGGCCGCGATGCCGCGTGCGATCCGCTCGGTGAGCGCATCGAGCATGCCGTCGCGCTCCCTTGCCAGCATCTCGGCGATCGGCCGGTTCTCGTCGGCGCAGACGAGCACCGCGGTCGAGATCATGCAGCCCTGCGGCCGGGTCGGGTTCGAAAACTCGACTGCCGCCCCCGTCAGCAAGCCTTCGAGCGCGACCATCACGTCCGGTTCCCCGAGCGCCGCGACAGCGAAACCGCCGATCCTCGACTGATACCAGCCGATCGCCTCCCGATAGAGCTCCGCCTTGGAGGTGAACGCCGCATAGAGGCTCTGCGGCGTAATTCCCATCGCCTGCGTGAGATCGGCGATCGACGCGCCCTCAAAACCAAGCTTCCAGAACGTCAGGCCGGCCTGTTCCAGCGCTTCGTCACGGTCGAACGCGCGCGGGCGGCCTCTCGGGCGGCGATCGGGAACGGGATTATTAATCACAACGGTCACTCTTGAAATGGATCGGTACCTCCGGTAATTACGGAGGGATCATTCCTTATATGAGGTGGCAGTCATGATGGACAATGCATTTGACGCACTCAGTGGCGCGCCGCTCCCCCCTGGCGGCGCTCCGGCGCTGCCTCAGGATGACCGATTCCAGGGACGCCTCGACGGGGCCATCGATCGGGCCATTGCCGAGAAGCGAATTGTCGGCGCCGTCGTGCTGGTCGCGCAGGACGGCGAGATCGTCTATCGGCGGGCGGCCGGTCTGTCGGACCGGGAGGCTGCGACGCCGATGCACGAAGGCTCGGTATTCCGCCTGGCCTCGATCACCAAGCCGATCGTGTCGGCGGCGCTGATGCGGCTGGTCGAAGGCGGCAAGCTGTCGCTCGACGACCCGCTTACCCGGTGGCTGCCCGATTTTCGGCCGCGCCTCGAGGATGGCAGCCAACCCGTCATCACGATCCGCCAGCTGCTCGCCCACACATCCGGGCTGGGCTATCGTTTTTTGGAGCCGGCTGTTGGCGGCGGTCCCTACGGCCGGCTGAATGTTTCGGACGGGCTCGATCAGCCGGGCCTGAGCCTAGAGGAGAACCTCGGCCGGCTGGTGCAGGCGCCCCTCCTCTTCCCGCCGGGCACGAGCTGGCGCTATTCCCTCGGCCTTGATGTTCTCGGCGGTATCCTCGCCATCGTTTCCGGCAAGCCGCTTCCCGAAATGATCCGGGGAACGATCCTCGCGCCGCTGCAGATGGAAAGCACCGGCTTCGCTGCCGCCGATCCCGCCGGGCTGGTGACGCCCTATGCAGATGGAAAGCCCGAGCCGGTTCGCATGACCGACGGCATCGCCGTACCGATCTGGGAGGCCCTCTGCCTCTTTGCGCCGAGCCGCGCGCTGGACGCCGCCTCCTATCCATCGGGCGGCGGAGGCATGGTGGGCACAGGCGACGATGTATTGCGTTTTCTCGAAACCATCCGGACTGGCGGCGGCGCCATCCTGAAACCCGAAACCGTGGCCGTGATGTTGCGGGACCAGACCGGTGGAAACGCGGGGACGCAGCTGCCCGGCATGGGCTTCGGCTATGGCTGGGCTGTGCTCGAGGACCCCGAACTGGCGCAGTCGCCCCAGTCCAGGGGCACGATCCAGTGGGGTGGCGCCTACGGCCATAGCTGGTTCGTCGATCCAGCCCGGAAGCTGACCGTCGTCGCCCTGACCAACACGGCCTTCGAAGGCATGTCCGGCGCGTTTCCGCTGGATGTCAGGAACGCCGTCTACGGCAACTAGACGGTCGACGCGGCGGCGTTCTGCGCGGCCGCGTCGCCTCCCCTATGACCATTCGAGGAAGATGCCGACATCTCCCGGCACGCCGCTGGAGAAATCGATGATCTGGTAGCGGATCCGGTAGCCGCGCGCCTCGAGGTGCCGCTTCCAGAACTCGTACATCTCCTTCGGCAACCCGGTCAGCGTCTCCTGCCAGCCGGCTTCCTGCTGGTTGATGCTCCGGCCGCGATCGGTGAAGAGCGTATTGGGGAATCGGGCGACCTGCACCTCGGTGAAGCCGTTGCTGACGGCGCGCTGGATGACGATCGCGACCCGCTTCAGCGCGTCCTCGTCGCTGACGCCGGAGGGCTTGCTCAGGCGCTCGATCAGGGCGTTCTTCTCGGTCTGTTCGGCCGTCCGCGCGCGCAGGGCCTCGGCGGCCTTCTCCGCCTGCGCCGCGGCGGCCTTCTGTTTCAGCTGGTCGGCGGTCGGAAGCAGATTCGCCAGGTCATCGGTTGCGGTCATTGGCTTCTCCCAGGCTCCTTGTTGGCCATTTCGTTGCTTCGGCGTATGGCGGCGTGCGGTGGGCAGAGCGTATTTCGAGCCGGCAGCGGACGAAGGTCGCCGCCGTAATGCGAGGTCGGGAACCGGGCGCCACGGTCAGGATGGCCGCATTGAGCACGCTATGGCGGCCGGATGGATCCAGGCTGAGCAGCGCTTCGTGGCATTGCCGATCGATATCGTAATCGCCGTCGACGATACAACGGACGGACAGGCCGCGATAGCCAGAGGGGGTGATGTCCTTGGCGCGACTGTCGCAGACGGGACACCTCATTGTTGCTCCTCCGGTGCCGGATGAACTTCCTTGGGTGCGCGAGCCACGCCGCCTGTTCTATCCGGGGCTGCAACGAATTCTGTCTCGTCGAAGTATTCAGAATATCGCCCCGGGAATGGCCGCGCGCGTATCATCCTGTAGCATCGGGGGTGGTCGATCGCTGTGCGGAACGGGGCGGCGGTAGCCTGGCGGGTTATGCGACGCGATCGATCGCGCCGGGCCCGTCGCAGGTGGCGGTGCCGGTGAGCGTGTTGCCGGGAGGCGTTGTCGGGGCCATGAGGGCGTCGCCTACCGTAATCTACGTAGAACTCTCGGCCGGAGGGCTCACAATCGCGCTGGGACCGCTCGCTCGGGGCGGTCTCGGCGTGCGCGCGCGATTGCGCGGGTCCACCCACGGGTCCAATCTGCGTCCAGGAGACACACAATGGCGGCGGCGTCGTTCCTGGCCAAGTTCCGCGGATACAAGCGAGCCTGGCTCCGGCCCGATGTCCTGTCGGGCCTGTCGATCGCCGCCGTGGGGCTTCCGAGCGCCATCGCCTACCCGGCGATCGCCGGCCTGCCGCCCGAGATGGGGCTCTATTCCAGCATCGTTCCGCTGCTCGCCTACGCGCTTTTCGGTTCGTCCAGGCAGCTCATCGTCGGCCCGGATGCGGGGACGATGATCGTCTTGGCGGCCGTGCTCGCGTCGCTCGGGCCGCTCTCGGCGACCGACAATGTCGCGACAGCGGCGGCGCTTGGCCTCGGTGTCGGGCTGCTCTGTTTCGTCGCCAGCCTGCTCCGGCTCGGCTTCATCGCGAGCTTCCTGTCGCGGCCGATCCTGATCGGCTTCATGAGCGGCATTGCCCTGTCGATCCTCGTCGGCCAGATCGGCCGCCTGACCGGGGTCTCGATCGAGAGCGACGGTCTCCTCCGGCCGCTCATCGAACTCGCGGGCAAGGCGTCGCTCATCAATGTGCCGACGCTCGCGCTGGGCGTGAGCCTCTTCGTCCTGCTGCGCGTCTTCTCCGCCGCCCTGCCCGGCTTCCCAGGCCCGCTCGTCGCCATCGTGGTCGCCACGGTGATCTCGGTTCTCTTCGATCTTCCCTCGCATGGCGTCGGCGTGATCGGGTCCATCCCGGCGCGGTTGCCGACGCCGGCGCTGCCGGTGCCGACCGGCGTCGATTTCGGCGACCTGATCCTCGGCGCCGGCGCTGTCCTGCTGGTCAGTTTCGGCTCCGGCATCGTGACCGCGCGCAGCTTCGCGGCGAAGACCGGCGAGCCCGTCGACGCCAACAAGGAACTCGTCGGCTTCGGCGCCGCCAACGTCGCGGCCGGCCTGTTCGGCGGAATTCCGGTCACCGCCTCCGACTCCCGGACGGCGATCAACATCTCGATGGGCGGCAAGACACAGCTGGCCAGTGTCGTCGCGGCGGTCGCCCTCGCCTTCGCCGTCGCCTTCCTGACCGGCGCGCTGCAGCTCATTCCGAAGGCGGCGCTCGGCGCGATCCTCGCCTCGGCCGCCATCGGCCTGATCGATATCCAGGCGCTGAAACAGCTCTGGCGGACCAGCCGCATGGAGTTCCTGTTCGCCCTGATCGGCATGTCCGGAGCGATCGGCCTCGGCGTGCTCCGCGGCGTCATCGTCGCCGTCGCCGCCACGCTGCTGTATCTGCTGGTCAAGGGGGCGACACCACGCGACGCGGTGCTCGGCCGCCTGCCCGGGCGCGAGGGATTCTTCAAGCTGCACCGGCATCCGGAGGCGCGGCCGATCCCCGGGCTCGCCATCTATCTCCTCCAGGGCAGCCTGCTCTTCTTCAACGTCGACTATGTGAAGCGCCGGCTGGAAGCCCGCATTGCCGGCCTGCCCGAAGATACGCGCTGGTTCGTTCTCGATGCCGGGGCCGTGGTCCAGATCGACAGCACGGCCGCGGCCATGCTCGACGATATCCACGCGTTGCTGACCGCGCGCGGCATCGTGTTCGCGATCGCCGAGCTCCATACGGAGCCGCGTTCCCTGCTCACGCGATCGGGGACGCTGGCGCGGATCGGCGAGAGCAACTTCTTCGACAGCCTCGAGGATGCCTGCTTGGCTTTCGAGCGCGGAGGCGCGGCGCACTCCGTCCGTGCGTGAGCCCGGCCAGAAGCTCAGAACGGCTCGGGAATCCAGCGCCGGTCCGCCATTGTGTGCTCGTCGTCATAGGCGTGCTTGCTGGAGCGCTTCGGCAATTTCACCTCGGGAAGGGGCACCTTCTCGTAGGGAATGAGCGAGAGGAGATGGGAGATCAAGTTCAGGCGCGCCCGCTTCTTGTCGTCGGATCGAACGATGTACCAGGGCGACTCCTCGGTATCGGTCGCATCCAGCATCTGGTCGCGCGCCCGCGAATAGTCGTACCAGCGCTCCCGGGACGGCAGATCCATCGGCGAGAGCTTCCATTGCTTCAGCCGATCGGTGATCCGGCCCTCGAAGCGGCGCTTCTGCTCCTCGTTGCCGACTTCGAGCCAGTATTTGACCAGAGTGATCCCGTTCTGGATCGCCTGCCGCTCGAACATCGGGCAGAGGCGCAGGAAGGTCTTCTGCTGCTCCTTGGTGCAGAAGCCCATCACGGTTTCGACGCCGGCCCGGTTGTACCAGCTCCGGTCGAAGACGATGACCTCTCCGGCCGCCGGGAAATGTTCCATGTAGCGCTGGATGTAGAGCTGCGTCTTCTGCCGATCCGAGGGCGCCGGCAGGGCGACGACCCGGACGATGCGCGGGCTCAGCCTTTCGGTGAGGGCGCGGATCGTTCCACCCTTGCCGGCGGCGTCGCGTCCCTCGAACACGATGATGATGCGCTGTCCGGTGTGCTTCACCCATTGCTGCAGCGTGCAGAGCTCACCCTGCAGCTTCTCGAGCTGCTTTTGATATTCCTTGCCGGACAGGGTCTTGCGAGGATGGTCCTCGGCCAGCTCCACGGCCTCTTCGAGATCTTGTTCCATCACCGCCTCCTGCTGGTGGGCCCGGACCCGATCCAAATCGGCCCGCTGCCGATGCTGAACCCTAGTCGCGGGTTCCCGCCGATGCCCGTAGCATCGCGTAGGTTCGATGTTGCCGGGCGCTGCCCCTCCGGTGGCGCGGATCGCCGGGCAATGGCTACTCGCCGACAGAGGCGAGCCCGGCCTTGCGGAGCCCTTCGATCAGATGGGCGGCGTCACCCTGCGGGATGTTCCGCATCCGGATCGCCTGAGGCAGTTCGGCCGCGAGATCCGGCGCCTTGGCGAGAAGCCAGTCGCGTTGCGAACCCGCCAGCTCGGGCTTGCCGAGCTGTCCGAAGATGGCCGCCGCGATCACATGGTAGATGGGATTGGCCTCCAGGTTCGCCTTGCGGATCCATTCCGCGGCGGCGGGATAATCGCCCTGCATGTAGTAGGACAGCGCCACGACGCTCTCGAAATAGCCGAGCGGACCGGGGTTGCGGTCGAGCACCTGCAGCAGGATTTCGCGCCCGCGCTGCCATTGGCCGGACAGGGCGAGCCGCATTCCGTACTCGCCGGCCAGCTCGGTGTCGTTCGGATTGATCTCCACCGCCTCGGCGCCGATCTTCAGGGCTGCGTCGACGTCATTCTGGAAGAAGAGCGCCGTCATGTAGGCCTGCAGCCCCCGCACATTGCCGGGATCGAGCTCGACGGCGCGCCTGGCGGCCGCGAGGGCTCGATCGAGCGGCGGCGAACGGTCCGCGCCGACAGCGTAGTGAAAGCGCATTTCGTCGAGATAGGTCAGCGACAACAGGGCCCAAGCGGTCGCAAAGTGCGGGAATTGCTCGGTCGTGCGCGTCAGACAGTTCTCGACGGCCTCGTGCTTTTGCGGGTTCAGCTCCGCCCGATAGGCATAGTACGCCAGGGTGCAGGCATAGGCGTCCCAGCTGGCCGAAGCCGTTTGGGTCAGCCGCACCGCGTCGGTGCTGTAGATGGCGCCGTAGGGCTGGGCGACGGCCGAGGCCACCCTCCCGGCAATGCCGGCCTGGACGTCGATGATCTTGGCGCGGCCGAGGTCCTCGTCATAATTGTCGGCCCAGACGACGGTGCCCTCCCGACGGTTCATCAAGCGGGTCACCAGCCGGAGCTTCTGGCCTTCCATGAGGACGCTGCCCTCCAGCGCGTAGCGCGGCTTGTCCGCCGCCGAGCCGTCCTGCGATGGTGCGCTCGCCGGGGCCGGGATCATCACGACGACTTCCTTGAACTTGGCGATCTGGCCAATCACCTCTTCCGTCAGCCCCCGCGCGACCGAGGCGGAGCTCGCTGTGCCGGAGAGATCGGCGAAGGGAACCACGACCAGGTGCGGAACATCCGGCGCGGCCGCGCTGGATGCCACCGGCGCTGCGGATGCCGCCTCGTCGTTCAGGGCCGCGCGGGTGGCAGGCCTGGCGAGAACCAGCGCCAGGGCCGCCGCCAGAACGGCCATCAGCCCGAGTGCCGGCCAACCCCGGTTCCCGCTTCGGACGTCGGATGGCGTCGCTGAACCGGTCTCCGGCGGAGGCTCTTCCCCGATCGCGGGCAGCGGCGCATGGCCGTTTTGCCAGCTGAAGCGGGGAACATAGCCGCCCTTGGGAATCGCGATGACGACAGGGTCGTCCCGTCCGGCGGTCAGGTAATAGTGCTCCAGCGCCCGGCGGACCCTGCCCGCCTCGATGCGCACGACGGGATCCGATTGGGCGTCGAAGGAAACGCTGCGGCCGAAAACCTCGATCGCGATCGAATAGGCCTTGATGCGATCCGCCCGGCCATCCAGCGTCTCGTCGACGACATAGGTAAGAAATTTCCGGGCCCTGCCCGGCACGGTGAAGTCGTTGCTCTGGACGATCCGCTCGACGGCGGCCCGAACTACGCCGGCTGCCGGAGCGTCATGTCGGGTAAATGCTTCTTGTCGGGAAAGTGCTTCTTGCCCGGTTCCAATTCCCATCACCACCGATCCTCCGGTCAGCTCGATACTGGAATTGTCCTGACCTATGTTTCCTACCGTAACCTACGCCACATTGCGCAGCTCAACCATCAAATTGCATCGAGACCTACTCGCCCGGAGCTGTCCGATGAGCGCAGGCGTCAGCGTGGCATGTCGACTTCTCCCCGAGCTGGCCCGAGCGATCGAGGAGCGGGCTCGACGCGACGAAAGCTTCAGCGACCTTTGCGAGGATCTCGCGGCTGCCGAGCTGGCGCTGGAGCAGCTGAAGCGATCGCCGGACACGACCTCCCGCGAACGCCTTGCCGAGTGCGAAGGCTGGATCGCCTGCCTGGCGGCCGAGGTCGAGACCCTTGTTCGCCGCCGGGACCGCCGCGAACGGCTCCACTAACGGCCCGCGCCGGCGGGCGAAGCCGCCCTCCCCGCACCACCGCCCCTCCCGCACCTATGAGATTCCTATACGGGCCGACGGCTCCCCCGCTCGAATCCCTATGCTGATCTCGCCATCCTCACAGCGTGATGGAACGGGGTGCGTCCCAAGCGGACGTGCCGATGTTTCCTCTGGCTTTCAGGCGCCGGCCGATCCGTTCGCGGCGGCGCCGACAAGAGGTTCAAGTCCAATGTACGACATAGGCCTGCTTACTCTGGGGATCGGCTTCTTTCTCGTCTCCATCGTCTACACGTTCGCCTGCGATCGTCTCTGAGCGCGAAGGGATAGACCATGGTTCTCGACTATGTGCTGGGTGGCGGCGTGACGTTGCTTCTGCTCGCCTACCTTCTCTACGCCCTGCTCCGCCCTGAGCGGTTCTAGGAAAGCGACCCACAATGACCATCAATGGCTGGATCCAGATTGCGCTGTTCTGCGTAATCGTCATCGCGCTCGTGAAGCCGCTCGGCGGGTACATGACGCGCGTCTTCACGGGAGAGCGCACGCTTCTCTCGCCCCTGCTCAGGCCGGTGGAGGCCGGGCTCTACGGCCTTGCCGGCACGAGCGACCGCGAGGAGCAGCACTGGGTGACCTATGCGGTCGCCATGCTGCTGTTCAACCTCGCCGGCTTCATCCTGCTCTACGCCCTGCAGCGCCTGCAGGCTTCGCTGCCGTTCAATCCGATCGGCATGTCGGCCGTGCCGGCGCCGCTTGCCTTCAACACGGCGGCGAGCTTCGTCTCCAACACCAACTGGCAGAACTATTCCGGCGAAAGCACGATGTCCTATCTCGTGCAGATGGCCGGCCTCGCGGTGCAGAACTTTGTCTCCGCGGCGACGGGCATCGCGCTGGCGATTGCCCTGGTACGTGGCTTTGCCCGCCATTCGGCTCGCTCGGTTGGCAACTTCTGGGTCGATCTCACCCGCGCGACCCTCTACATCCTGCTGCCGCTTTCGATCGTCCTGACGCTGTTCCTCGTCTGGCAGGGCGTTCCGCAGACGCTGGGCAGCTATTTCGAGGCCACGACGCTGGAAGGCGCGCGGCAGACGATGGCAGCCGGTCCGATGGCCAGCCAGATCGCCATCAAGATGCTCGGCACCAATGGCGGCGGCTTCCTCAATGCCAATGCCGCGCATCCGTTCGAGAACCCCACGGCCCTATCCAACCTCGTCCAGATGGTCGCGATCTTCGCCATCGGTGCGGCGCTGACCAATGTCTTCGGCCGCATGGTCGGCGACCAGCGCCAGGGCTGGGCGATCTTCGCGGCGATGGGCGGGCTGTTCGTCGTCGGCGTGATCGTCTGCTACTGGGCCGAGGCCTCCGGCAACCCGCTCGTTCATGCCCTCGGCATTGACGGCGGCAACATGGAGGGCAAGGAGGTCCGCTTCGGCATCGCGCTTTCCTCGCTGTTCGCCGTGGTGACGACGGCCGCCTCCTGCGGCGCGGTCAACGCCATGCATGACAGCTTCACGGCGCTCGGCGGCATGATCCCCATGATCAACATGCAGCTTGGCGAAATCATCATCGGCGGCGTCGGCGCCGGCCTCTACGGCATCCTGCTCTTCGTCGTCATCGCCATCTTCATCGCCGGACTGATGGTCGGCCGCACGCCGGAATATCTCGGCAAGAAGATCGAGGCGAAGGAGGTCAAGATGGCGCTGCTGGCGCTGTTGATCCTGCCGCTCGCCATGCTCGGCTTCACGGCGATCTCCGTCGTCATGCCGTCGAGCGTCGCGTCGATCGCCAATCCCGGCCCGCACGGCTTCTCCGAGATCCTCTACGCCTTCACCTCGGCCGCCGCCAACAATGGCTCGGCGTTCGGCGGCCTCAGCGGCAATACCGACTGGTACAATGTCACCATCGGCATCGCCATGCTGATGGGGCGCTTCCTGATGATCCTGCCTGCCATGGCGATCGCCGGTTCGCTCGCCGCCAAGAAGACGGTGCCTGCTTCCGCCGGCACGTTCCCGACCCATGGCGGCCTGTTCGTCGGCCTCTTGATCGGCTCGATCCTGATCATCGGCGGCCTGACCTTCTTCCCGGCGCTCGCCGTCGGGCCGATCGTCGAGCATCTCGCGATGATGCACGGCCAGACGTTCGGTTCGGGAGGCTGATCCATGCACGCCTTGCCGCAACGACGGAGGATCCGGGCCAGCGCCCGGGTCCAGGCGACGACGGAAGTCTGCCGCGCCTCCGATCTGCTGATCGTCATGCTCGCCGCGCTCGGCGGGGTGGTCGGTCTTCTCTACCTCATCGTCACGCTCTTTCCGGCACTGGCCGCCTGACGGCGGTCGTCCGGGTTACATCGGGATCTTCCCATGAGCCACGCAAAATCCGCGAGCCTGTTTGACGCTCGCATCCTCGTGCCGGCGATCGGCGCTTCCTTCGTGAAGCTCGACCCGCGCACCCTCGCCAAGAACCCCGTCATCTTCGTCGTCGCGGTGGTGACGATGCTGAGCACCGTGCTTTTCGTCCGCGATCTCGTCGCGGGCCGCGAAGGGCTCGGCTTCTCTTTCCAGGTCAATCTCTGGCTCTGGTTCACCGTCCTGTTCGCGAACTTCGCCGAAGCCGTCGCCGAGGGGCGCGGCAAGGCGCAGGCCGAGGCGCTCCGGCGCACGCGCACCGAGACGCAGGCCAAGCTGCTGGCCGGCCCGGAGGCCGATCTCTCGGTCTACAAGATGGTGCCGGGCAACAGCCTGCAGGTCGGCGATATCGTGCTGGTCGAGAGCGGCGACATCATCCCCTCCGATGGCGAAGTCATCGAGGGCGTCGCCTCCGTGAACGAAGCGGCGATCACTGGTGAATCCGCCCCGGTCATCCGTGAGTCGGGCGGCGACCGCTCCGCCGTCACCGGCGGCACGCAGGTGCTGTCCGACTGGATGCGGATCCGCATCACGGCGGCGGCCGGCTCCACCTTCATCGACCGGATGATCAGCCTGGTCGAGGGCGCGACGCGGCAGAAGACGCCGAACGAGATCGCCCTCAACATCCTGCTCGCCGGCATGACGCTGATCTTCGTCCTGGCCACCGCCACGATCCCGAGCTTCGCCGCCTATGCCGGCGGATCCATCCCGGTGCTGGTGCTGGTCGCGCTGTTCGTGACGCTGATCCCGACCACGATCGGTGCCCTGCTCTCGGCGATCGGCATCGCCGGCATGGACCGGCTCGTCCGCTTCAACGTGCTCGCCATGTCCGGCCGCGCCGTCGAGGCGGCCGGCGACGTCGATACGCTGCTTCTCGACAAGACTGGCACGATCACGCTCGGCAATCGCCAGGCGACCGAGTTCCGGCCGGTGCGCGGCGTCACCGCCGCCGAACTCGCCGACGCGGCGCAGCTTGCCTCGCTCGCCGACGAGACGCCGGAAGGCCGTTCGATCGTCGTGCTCGCCAAGGAGAAATACGGCATCCGCGCCCGCGACATGGCCTCGCTGCATGCGCATTTCGTGCCCTTCACCGCGCAGACGCGCATGAGCGGCGTCGATGTCGACGGCTCGGTCATCCGTAAGGGCGCCGTCGATTCCATCCTCGCCTATGTCGACACCATCCCGCTTGCCATCGGCTCCGCGGCCGTCAAGCTGGCGGCCGATCCGGACACGCTGCGCGAGGTACGGCAGATCGCCGAGGAAGTCGGCAAGTCCGGCGGCACGCCGCTGGCGGTTGCCCGCGACGGCGCGCTGCTCGGCGTCGTGCACCTGAAGGACATCGTCAAGGGTGGCATCCGCGAGCGCTTCGCCGAGCTCCGCCGGATGGGCATCCGCACGGTGATGATCACCGGCGACAATCCGATGACCGCCGCGGCAATCGCGGCCGAGGCGGGTGTCGACGATTTCCTCGCCGAGGCGACGCCGGAGAACAAGCTCGAGTTGATCCGCGAGGAGCAGGCCAAGGGCAAGCTGGTCGCGATGTGCGGCGACGGCACCAACGATGCGCCGGCGCTGGCGCAGGCCGACGTCGGCGTGGCGATGAACACCGGCACGGTCGCCGCCCGCGAGGCCGGCAACATGGTCGACCTCGACAGCGATCCAACCAAGCTCATCGAGATCGTCGAAATCGGCAAGCAGTTGCTGATGACGCGCGGCGCGCTGACGACCTTCTCGATCGCCAATGACATTGCCAAGTATTTCGCCATCATCCCGGCGATGTTCGTGGCACTCTACCCACAGCTCGGCGTGCTCAACATCATGGGGCTCTCGACGCCGCAGAGCGCCATCCTGTCGGCGATCATCTTCAACGCGCTGATCATCGTCGCCCTGATCCCGCTCGCCCTCCGGGGCGTCCGCTATCACGCCGTGGGCGCCGCTGCCCTGCTCCGTCGCAACCTTCTTATCTATGGCCTTGGCGGTATCGTGGTGCCCTTCATCGGCATCAAGGCGATCGACGTGATCGTCACCGCGCTCGGCCTCGCCTGAGGATACGCATCATGCTGAAGCAAATCCGTCCCGCCCTCGTGATGATGATCGGAATGACCGTCATCCTCGGCCTCGCCTATCCGCTCGCCATGACCCAGGTCTCGCAGCTGATCTTCCCGAGCCAGGCCAATGGCAGCCTGATCACGAGGGACGGCAAGGTCGTCGGCTCCGCACTGATCGGGCAGTCCTTCACCAGCGACCGCTACTTCCACGGCCGGCCGTCGGCGACGACCGGCACCGATCCGAACGATCCGTCGAAGTCAGTCCCCCAGCCCTACAATGCCGTGAATTCGATGGGCTCCAATCTCGGCCCGACCAATCCGGCCCTGATCGATCGCATCAAGACCGATGCGGCGGCGCTCAAGGTGGAGAACCCGAACGCCCCGGTCCCGATGGACCTCGTGACGACGACCGGCAGCGGCCTCGATCCGGACATCACGCCGGAGGCTGCGAATTTCCAGGTGCCGCGCATCGCCAAGGCACGCAACCTGCCGGAGACGAAAGTCGCCGCGCTGGTCAACGACGGCACGGAGGATCGGCTGTTCGGGCTGATCGGCGAGCCCCGCGTCAACGTCCTGAAGCTCAACTTGGCTCTCGACGCGGCGACGGCGAACTGATCATCTCCGCAGGAATTCGGACAGCCCCCGCTGCAGTTCGCGGGCGCGGTCCGGGTCTTCACAATGGGCCGGGCGGATCTTCGGATCCGCCCCGAGCCGTTTCGAGCGACAGCGAA
The DNA here is from genome assembly GCF_059699055.1 of Kaistia sp. SLG-1. NCBI lineage: Bacteria > Pseudomonadati > Pseudomonadota > Alphaproteobacteria > Hyphomicrobiales > Kaistiaceae > Kaistia > Kaistia sp. SLG-1. The sequence continues at coordinate 2,885,710 of NZ_AP048544.1, read as the reverse complement.
TGAACGACCTGCAGAACCGGGATGACGCGAGGCCCTCGCCGGATGCGCTGCTGGAAGCGGCGCATCGCGAGGGGCGCGGCCGGCTGAAGATCTTCCTCGGCGCGGCGCCCGGCGTCGGCAAGACCTATGAGATGCTGCAATCCGGCCATGCGAGGGCGCGCGCCGGCGTCGACGTCGTCATCGCTGTTGTCGAGACGCATGGCCGCGCCGAGACCGAGGCGCTGGTCACCGGCTTCGAGCTGATTCCGAAACGGAAGATCGCGCATCGTGGCCAGAGCCTGGAGGAGATGGACCTCGACGCCGTCCTGGCGCGGCGCCCGCAGCTGGTGCTGGTCGACGAGCTCGCGCATACCAACGCGCCCGAAAGCCGGCATCCGAAGCGCTACATGGATGTCGAGGAACTGCTCGACGCCGGCATCGACGTCTATACGACGCTGAACATCCAGCATGTGGAGAGCCTCAACGACGTGGTCGCGCAGATCACCCGCGTCCGGGTGCGCGAGACGGTGCCGGACTCCGTCCTCGACGGCGCCGACGACATCGAGGTCGTGGACCTGTCGCCGGCCGACCTCATCAACCGGCTGCACGAAGGCAAGGTCTATCTTCCGACCACGGCGAAGCGCGCGGTCGACCACTTCTTCCAGCCCGGCAATTTGACGGCGTTACGCGAACTGGCGCTCCGTCGCACGGCGCAGCGGGTCGACGAGCAGCTGCTCAGCCACATGCAGAGCCACGCCATCGCCGGGCCTTGGGCGGCGGGCGAGCGGGTGCTGGTCTGCGTCAGCGAGGATCCGCGCGCGCTGGCGCTGGTGCGCTACGCCAAGCGGCTCGCGGACAGGCTGCGCGCCTCGTTCGAGGCGCTCTATGTCGAGACCGCCCGCAGCCAGCAGCTATCCGAGGCCGAACAGGACCGGATTGCCGAGGCGCTGCGGCTTGCCGAGCATCTCGGCGGCGAGGCGACGACCTTGCCCGGCGGCGACCGGGGCATCGCGGAGGATGTCCTCGCCCATGCCCGGACCCGCAACGTCAACCACATCATCATCGGCAAGTCGGAGCGCTCGCGCTGGTTCGAGATGCTGCACGGCTCCGTCGTCCATGACCTGGTCCGCCGATCGGGCGCGATCAGCGTCCACGTCATCGCCGGCGAGACCGCGCCGCAGCCATCGAAATCCGCCGCGACAAGGACCGGCGCGGGGGGCAGTCAGGCCGGCACGCCGCTTCCCTATGTCGTCGCGCTCGCGGCTATTGCCGCAGCCCTCGGCTTCAACAAGCTGATCCAGCCCTTCGTCGGCATCGAGAATGTCGATCTCGTCTTCCTGCTGGCGATCATCGCGGTGGCCGGCCGCTTCGGCCTGCTTCCCGCGCTCGTCGCGACGGCCGCCGCGTCGCTCAGCTACAATTTCTTCTTCCTGCCGCCGACCTACACCCTCACCATCGCCGATCCGACCAATGTCGCGGCGCTGGTGATCTTCGCCGCCGTGACCGTCATCGTCTCCAACCTTGCGGCGCGGGTGCGGGCGCAGGCGATCACGGCGCGGAGCCGTGCCCGCACGACCGAGCAGCTCTATTCCTTCAGCCGCAAGCTCGCCGGCGTCGGCGCGATCGACGACGTGCTGTGGGCGACCGTCTTCCAGGTCGCCTCGATGCTGAAGGTCAAGGTCGTCATCCTCCTCGGGGCCGAGGACCAGTTCTCGGTGCGCGCCGGCTATCCGCCGGAGGACATGGTGGACGCCGCCGATGTCGCGGCGGCCAAATGGGCGTTCGAGCACGACCAGCCGGCGGGGCGCGGCTCCGACACGCTGCCCGGCGGAAAATGGCTGTTCCTGCCGCTGAAAACCGGCCGGGGCGCGATTGGCGCCGTCGGCATCAGCTCCGACGATCGCACCGGCCCGATCCTGACGCCGGACCAGCGCCGGCTGCTCGATGCGCTGGCCGATCAGGCGGCGCTCGCGATCGAGCGCGTCTATCTCGTCGAGGATGTCGACCGGGCCCGCATGACCGCCGAGACGGACCGGCTGCGCTCGGCCCTGCTGACCTCCATTTCGCACGATCTGAAGACGCCGCTCGCCGGCATTCTCGGCGCCGCCGGAACGCTTCGCGATTTCGGCGGGGGGCTCGACGCGGCGACCAAGGATGAGCTGCTCCAGACCATCCAGGATGAATCGGAGCGGCTCAACCGCTTCATCGCCAACCTCCTCGATATGACCCGGCTAGAATCCGGAGCGATCGAACCGCTCTTCGCCCTGCACGACGTCGACGAGATCATCGGCAGCGTGCTGCGCCGGGCGGCGAAGATCCTGCGCGAGCATCGCCTCGCCGTCGCCATCGCACCGGATCTTCCTATGCTGAAGGTCGACCCGGTGCTGTTCGAACAGGTTCTGTTCAACCTCATCGACAACGCCACCAAATACGCACCGGCGGGCAGCGAGATCCGGCTCGAGGCGGTCGCCGGCACGGAGTGGATGACCATCCGCCTGCTCGACGAGGGCAAGGGCGTTCCCGGCAACGACCTCGACCGGATCTTCGGAAAGTTCTATCGGGTCCAGAAGGGCGATCATGTCCGCGCCGGCACGGGGCTCGGCCTTTCGATCGCGCGCGGGTTCGTCGAGGCGATGGGCGGCACGATCTCGGCGACCAACCGGACGGACCGCTCCGGCGCGATCTTCACCATCGAAATGCCGGTGCCGCCGCAGGCGGAAACCGTCGAGGAGCCGCTATGACCGCCGCCGCCATCAAGATCCTCGTCGTCGACGACGAGCCGCCGATCCGGCGGCTCTTGAAGGCCGGGCTGGGCACGCAGGGCTATGCCGTCATCGAGGCGCCGGACGGCGGCGCGGCCATGCAACTGGCGGCGTCGGCGGAGCCGGATCTGATCATCCTCGACCTCGGCCTCCCGGACATGTCCGGGCAGGACTTGCTGCGGCACTGGCAGGCGGCGGGCGCGTCGGTGCCCATCCTCGTATTGTCGAGCCGCACGGACGAGGCCGGCATCGTGCAGGCGCTGGAGGCGGGCGCCGATGACTATGTGTCAAAGCCGTTCGGCATGAACGAGCTGATCGCCCGCATCCGCGTCGCTTTGCGGCATCGGCTGCAGGTGCAGGGCGAAAAGCCGGTCTTCCGGGTCGGCGATCTCTCGGTCGACCTCGTGCGGCGCATCGTCCGGCTGCGCGACGAGGAAGTGAAGCTCTCGCCGAAGGAATACGACATCCTGCGGGTGCTGGTGCAGCATGCGGGCAAGGTGCTGACGCACCGCTTCCTCATGCAGGAGGTCTGGGGCGCGGCCTATGACGTGCAGCAGCTGCGCGTCTATATCCGGCAGCTCCGCCAGAAGATCGAAGCCAATCCCGAGCAGCCGATCTATCTCCGCACCGAGACGGGCGTTGGCTACCGGTTTCGCGAATCTGACGGCTAGGTCTCGCATGCCGGCGGGCGGATCGACCGTCGAATGGACGCGAAAGCGAGGCGGATGCCGGCAGTTCTTTGTTTGGTCGCGTTTTCTTGACGCGAACGGGTACCCACTTCGCTCGAAAACGCTCCAGTCGGAACATCCGCTTTCCGCCCCGCCCGCATCGGGCTATCCAGACGCCGTCGCGCTTGCCCGCGACACCGCCATGCCAGCCAGGAATTCGCGCCCGATGCCGTCCTCGATCCGAGCCAAGCTGACCGCTCCTTTCGTCCTGGTCGAGGACCGTTTGGCCGTGCCGGCGACGGCGGAGCTCTTTGTCGATCCGGTGGAGATCGTCCGCTGCGATCGCGGCGACGACGTCGAAGCGGCGTTCGAACGGATCGAGCGCGGCCTTGCGAGCGGACTGCACGCCGCCGGCTTCGCCAGCTACGAGCTCGGCTATGTCCTGCAGGAGAGGCTCGTCCCTGCCCTGCCCGAAGGTCGCTCGCTGCCGCTGCTCTGGTTCGGCCTGTTCCGCGAGCCGATCCGGCTGGCGCCGGGCGATCTGGACGAGGTGTTCGGCGCCTCGCCGCCGCCCGCCCCGCTGACGGCGGTCCTTCCCCGCCTCGACGAGCCCGCACATGCCGCACAGGTCGGGCGCATCCTGGACTATCTGCGCGACGGCGACGCCTATCAGATCAACCTGACCTTTCCCGTCGATTTCCGTTTTGACGGCGACCCGCTCGCTCTCTATGCCGCGCTCCGCTCCGGCCAGCCGGTGTCGCATGGCGGCATGATCGCCTTCGAGGGGACGTCGATCCTCTCGGTGTCGCCGGAACTGTTCCTCGACGTCGCGGACGGCGTCGTCACCACGCGTCCGATGAAGGGCACGGTCACGCGGGGCGAGAACGCCGAAGCCGACGAGGCGGCCAAGGAAGAGCTGCGCAACGATCCGAAGCAGCGCGCCGAGAACCTGATGATCGTCGACCTCTTGCGCAACGATATCGGCAGGATCAGCGAGATCGGCTCGGTCGAGGTGCCGGAGCTCTTCAAGGTCGAGACCTATCCGACCCTGCACACGCTGACCTCGACAATCACGTCAAAGCTGGTGCCCGGCACGTCGCTCGGCGAGTTGATGCGGGCAGTGTTTCCCTGCGGCTCGATCACAGGGGCCCCGAAACTCCGCGCCATGGAGATCATCCGCGAGCTCGAGGCGGAACCGCGCGATGTCTACACTGGCTCGATCGGCGTGATCCGGCCGAATGGCGATCTCCGCTTGAACGTCGCCATCCGCACGGCAGCGGTCTATCCGGACGGCTCCGGCCGCTACGGCGTCGGCGGCGGCATCGTCGCGGATTCGCGGGCCGATTCCGAATATGCGGAGTGCCTGTTGAAGGCCCGCGTGCTGACCGATCTTGCCGAAGACTACGGGCTGATCGAAACGCTGCTCTGGTCGCAAGAGACGGGCTTCGCCCGGCTGGCGCTGCATCTCGACCGTCTCGCACGTTCGGCGCAAGCGCTCGGCTTCGCCTTCGATCGCGCAGCGACGCAGGCGCGGCTCCAAGCACTCGTCCCTTCCCTGTCGGGCGACGCTTCCCACCGCGTCCGGCTGGAGCTTCACCGGAACGGCGATCTCGACCTCGTGGCCCCTCGCCTCGCCGCCGAGCCCGACCGGCCCGTGGTGGTCGCGGTCGCGAGCCTGCGCGCCGATGCCGGCGATCCCTTCCTGCGCCACAAGACGACGCGGCGCGGCCTCTACGAGGCGGCCTTCACCGAGGCGACCGGGCTCGGCGCGGACGAGGCGATCCTGCTGAACCGTTCGGGCTTCGTGACGGAGGCGACGCGGAGCAACATCTTCGTCGAGCGGGGCGGCCTGCTGCTGACGCCCCCCGTCCGTGACGGCCTGCTGCCGGGCATCCTGCGCCAGAGCCTGATCGAGAGCGGCGGGGCGATCGAGCACCCGCTCCGTCTCGAGGATCTTCGTCGCGCCGAACGCTGGTTCGTCGGCAACAGCCTGCGCGGGCTGCGGCCCGCCCGTCTGCTGAAGTGATGTCGGCGGGGAGCAGACAACGTCCCTAGGTCTTGGCGGCCTCCGCATCGAAGCTGTAGCGGAAGTCGCAATGCTCGGCGCCCTCCATCAGGGTCTGCGTGCGCTTCAGGGTGATCCTCGGGTCATAGCCCTGGCAGAAGACGCCGTCCCGGTTGCAGGACAGGAGATGCCCGATCGGACCGAGGCCCATCTCGCGATAGGTCTCGGCATAGCGGCAGCGGCGGACGTTGTAGTCGAAATGCGTCTCGCTCGCCCGCAGCACCTCGATCTCGAGCGCGTCGTCCTGCGTCCAGAGCGCCTGCAGCTCCTGGAAGGTCTTCAGGCTCGTGCCGCCTTCCGTCCGTTCCGCGAAGCCGCGTCCGGCGTCGATGGCAGCCTGGCTGATCGCGGCGTCGAGGATCGCCTGCGCCTTGGCCTCGCCGATTTCGCGCACCATGCCGGCATAGATCGGCGCGATGATCGCCGCCTCGATCCTGCGGCGCTGCAGGATGCCGATTTCGCCTTCCAGCGTCCCGCCCTCGCTCTCGCTCGTTCCCATCGATTGTCCCTCGCCGCGTGGTGTCGACGGCCCGAATGAAGGTACCGGGCGCCAAAAGATGCCCACATGCTACGCGGAAATCGCCTGTTCCGCCTGATTTTCAGAGCTGCGCCGAAACGGCAGCTTGACCTTCCCATAGTGGGAAGCCCTACGGTCACGTTGTAATTTTCAATCGGAGGCTGTCGTCATGGTCGCGGATACAGAAACCAGGCAGGCTGAACCTGGTCACCACCATGGGCATGACCATGCCTCGACCCATTCGCACGGGCGGCACGGCGACGCCGCAAACGCGCCGGATTCGGCGGCGCATGATACGGTGAAGGATCCGGTCTGCGGCATGTCCGTCGATCCCCGGGAGACCAAGCAGCGGGTCCACTACCACGCCAAGGACTACTTCTTCTGTTCCGAATCCTGCCGGACGAAGTTTCAGGCTGCGCCCGATCAATACGCCCATGACGCCGCGCCGGCGCCCGCCTCGGATGCGCCGGAGGGCACGATCTTCACCTGCCCTATGCATCCGGAGATCCGGCAGGTCGGCCCCGGAAGCTGCCCGATCTGCGGCATGGCGCTGGAGCCGCTGATCGCAACCGGCGACGAAGGACCGAGCGAGGAACTGCGCGACATGACGCGACGGTTCTGGGTCGGCCTCGCGCTGGCCGTTCCCGTCTTCCTGCTCGAAATGGGCGGCCATCTCGTCGATATCGGCCACCTCGTCGGCGGCCGGACCTCGAGCTGGATCCAGCTGGTGCTGGCGACCCCGGTCGTGCTCTGGGCCGGCTGGCCGTTCTTCGTTCGCGGCTGGAACTCGCTGGTCAACCGGTCGCTCAACATGTTCACGCTGATCGCCATGGGAACCGGTATCGCCTGGCTCTACAGCATCATCGCGACGCTGGCGCCCGGACTGTTCCCGCCGGAATTCCAGAGCCATGACGGCTCGGTGGCGGTCTATTTCGAGGCGGCGGCGGTAATCACAGTGCTCGTGCTGCTCGGCCAGGTCCTGGAACTGAGAGCGCGCGAGCAGACGTCGGGCGCCATCAAGGCGCTGCTGAACCTGGCCCCGGCGACGGCCCGGCGCATCGCCGAGGACGGCAGCGAGGCGGATATCGACCTCGGCCATGTCCAGGTCGGCGACCGGCTGCGGGTCCGCCCCGGCGACAAGGTTCCGCTCGACGGCGAGGTGCTGGACGGCCGCTCCAACGTCGACGAATCCATGGTGACGGGCGAGCCGCTCGCCGTCGCCAAGGCCGTGGGCGCCAAGGTGATCGGCGGCACGCTGAACGGCCAGGGTTCGTTCGTGATGCGGGCCGAGAAGGTCGGCGCCGATACCATGCTGGCCCAGATCGTCCAGATGGTGGCGAAGGCGCAGCGCTCGCGCGCGCCGATCCAGCGACTGGCCGATCAGGTCTCGTCCTGGTTCGTGCCGATCGTCGTCCTGATCGCGCTCGCCGCCTTCGTCGCCTGGGCGATCTGGGGGCCGAGCCCCGCCATGGCCTATGGCCTGATCGCGGCGGTGAGCGTGCTGATCATCGCCTGCCCCTGCGCCCTCGGCCTGGCGACGCCGATGTCGATCATGGTCGGTGTCGGCCGCGGCGCCCGCGCCGGCGTGCTGATCAAGAATGCCGAGGCGCTGGAGCGCATGGAGAAGGTCGACGTGCTCGTCGTCGACAAGACCGGCACGCTGACCGAGGGCAAGCCGCGCGTGACGGCGGTCCGGCCGGTTTCCGGTCTTTCCGAGGATGATCTGCTGCGTCTTGCCGCCAGCCTGGAGCAGGCGAGCGAGCATCCCCTCGCCGCTGCGATCGTCGCCGCCGCGCAGGAACGCGGCCTGCGGCTGGATCCGGTCGAAGACTTCGATTCTCCCACCGGCAAGGGCGTGGTCGGCAAGGTCGGCGGACATACGCTTGCCCTCGGCAATGCGCGCTATCTGGCCGAGCTGGGTGTCGATGTCTCCGCGATCGAGGCCAAGGCCGATCAACTTCGCGGCGGCGGCGCGACGGCGATCCTCGCCGCCATTGACGGCCGCGCCGCCGGCGTCCTCGCGATCGCCGACCCAATCAAGGCGACGACGCAGGAAGCGATCCGCTCGCTGCACGAGGCCGGCATCCGCATCGTCATGCTGACGGGCGACAACCGGACGACCGCAGACGCCGTGGCGCGGGAGCTCGGCATCGACGAGGTGAAGGCCGAGGTGCTGCCGGAGGACAAGGGGAACATCGTCGCGGCGTTCCGGGTCGACGGAAAGGTCGTCGCCATGGCCGGCGACGGGGTCAATGACGCGCCGGCGCTCGCTGCCGCCGATGTCGGTATCGCCATGGGCACGGGTACGGACGTGGCGATGGAAAGCGCGGGCGTGACCCTGTTGCGCGGGGATCTGCTCGGCATCGTTCAGGCGCGCAAGCTCAGCCAGGCGGTGATGGGCAATATCCGCCAGAACCTGTTCTTCGCCTTCGTCTACAACGCGGCCGGCATACCGATCGCCGCCGGCCTGCTCTATCCAGTCACGGGTCTTCTGCTGTCGCCGATCCTCGCGGCGGCGGCGATGGCGCTGTCGTCTTTCAGCGTCATCGTCAACGCGCTCCGGCTGCGTGTCACGCGGATCTGATGGATCCGGCTCTCCGCGCGAGGCGACGCGTCGCGCGGAGAAATGTCAGGCGATCCGCGCCGTCTCTTCGTGGCGGGCGGGCGGCTCGTCGGCGATGACGCCCTGTTCGGCCGGGATGTCGGTGCGAACCAGGACGCCCGTCGTCTCCGGGTGCACGGGGATCGCGATGTCGCCGACCTTCGGCGGATCCGTGGCCTCGATGTCGCGGATCCACTCCCGCCAGATCGCGACGATCAGCGCCATCAGCACGGGACCGATGAACAGGCCGAGGAAACCCAGCGTCTTCACGCCGCCGACGAGACCGAAGATGGTCGGCAGGAAGGGCAGCTTGATCGGTCCGCCGACGAGCTTCGGGCGGAGCGTCTTGTCGACGATGAAGAGCTCGACCGTGCCCCAGATGAACAGGGCGACGCCCGCGAAAATCGATCCGCTGGCGACGAGATAGAGCGAGACCAGCGTCATGGACAGCGGCGCGCCGCCGGGGATCAGCGCCATCATGCCGGTCAGCACGCCGAGCGTCACCGGCGACGGCGCGCCGGCGATCCAGTAGGCGACGCCGAGCACGATGCCCTCGCCGATCGCGATCAGCGTCATGCCGGTGACGGTGGAGCTGATTGTCGCCGGCACGACGCGGGAAATCCGCTCCCAGCGCATGGGAACGATGCGCTCCCCGAGCAGGTCGATCTTCGACACGAACAGTTCGCCGTCGCGATAGACGAAGAACAGCGTGATCAGCATGAAGACCAGCGTGAGCAGCAGGCCGAACAGGCCGCCGCCCGCCGCGAGCACGGCGCGGTAGATATTGCCGATATTGGCGCCGCTCACCGCATAGATCATCTCGCCGATGGCGCCCGGCCGGCCGACATATTCGGCCCAGCGTACCGACAGCCATTCGCCGACGCCCGGCAGCGACGACATCCACACCGGCACGTCCGCCCCGAACCGGTTGGTCTGGATCGCCCAGGCCAGCAATTGCCGGACTTCCTCGACGGCGTAGGCGGCCGCGAAGGCGATCGGCACGATCAGGAAACAGGTGAACAGCACGATCGCGAGCGTCGCGGCCGCCGTGCGGTTGCCGCCGACGAATTCGACGATGCGGCGATAGATCGGCCAGCTGGCAAAGCCGATCACCAGAGCGGCTAAAACGGGGACGAGGAAACTGTGAAAGAAGTAGATTCCCGCGACGGCAATCAGGATGAGCAGCCAGCGCGCCGCTGACAGCGGAGGGATCAGGCCCGATCGCGACGATCCCGCGACGCCGAGGAGCCGAGGCTCTCGTGCCTGCATCGGCGTCTCACTAGGGATATTCGATTCTGGCAAATCAACTCCTCCGCTTTGGCCGAGTATCGATCAAGTCGCGTCAAATCTGTATAGGGCAGCGCGGAAAACAGCGTCGCAACCCGCCTGGAATTGAGCGCCCGCGACCGGTTGCACCGTCTTCTCGTCCCATTTTCAGGGCTGGCCCGCCGCTTTCGCCGAACTGAGGACGGCCAGCGCCGCCTCCAGCTCGAATCGCGCGCCGCGAACCCACACGCCGGGCGGATTTTCGGCCGCCACGGCCTGGATATAGGTCTTGTTGATCTTGGTGCGAATCTCGCGTTCGACGACTTCGCGCAGCTCGCCGGGCAGGAAGAAGCAGTAGGACGTCCAGCCGCGCGCGTCCGGCGAGAGCTTTCGCGCCTCCCAGTCGCCCTTCTCGGCGACCAGGTCCTTCTCCTCGACAAAAATGCGCTTCTCGATTTCCGGCACGCGCCCGTTCCCCTGATGCAATTGCAAGGGTGCCGTAGCTGATTCAGACGACGGAAAGAATGCGGTGCGTGCGCACGGGTGGCGATGCACTCGACGTGACGCATGCCGCGAAGGGGCTCAGCGCTCGATCAGGGCCTCGCTGACCTCGCGGCACGCTTCGACCAGTGCCGCGCGGACGCTCTCCTCGAGCGACGGCGTGCCGCGGCGGCTCAGGCAGGGGATGACGACACTGGCCACCGCCCTGCCGTTCCGATCGAGAATGGGCGCGCAGACGTCGACCACGGCGAGCAGGTCGTGGCTCTGCGCCACCAGCGAGCCATCCGCCACGATCCGGTCGAGGATCGCGTCCAGCGCGTCGGGATCATGCGGTTCGTCGGAAAGGGCCAGGCTTTCGGCGATCAGCCGCGCGCGCTTCTCCGGCGTCTGGAACGCCATGATCGTCTGGCCCGAGCTCGCCTCGATCGCCGGCCGGCGATAGCCGAGCCTGAGGGTCAGATTGAGTTCGGCGCTGCCGGCGGCGGCCGCGATCACGACCGTCTCGCCCCGGTTGACGACGACGAGATGCGACGAGAGCCCGGTATCGTCGCTCAGCCGCTCCATGGCCGGCATCGCCACCTCGACCAGCTTGCGCGATCGCGGCGTGCGCATGCCGAGCTCGAACAGTTTGTTGCTGAGCGTCAGCCGGTCGGTCGCGGCGTCGCGGTTCAAATAGCCCCGCTCGACCAGCACGAAGACCATCCGGAAGATCTCGTTCTTCGACCGTCCCAGGCTGTCGGCGATGTTCCGGGCCGACAAGGGCTCGCCGGCATCCGCGAGCAGCTCCAGGATCTCGAGCCCCTTCTCCAGCGCCGGCGCGGTGTAGACGCCCTTGCGGCCGCCCTCCGGGTCGTCAGTCTCCGACATCGCGGCTCTCCGGTTTCATCAACGGTCCTTGACTTTATATACAAAGCGACTTTTAGTTTGAAGTGGGAGTGGGGAAGAAAGGCAGGGTTTCCGCAGAGGAAAAACGATCGACATGGTGCGTGCAGGGAAAAAGCGCCAGCCGATTTGTCATGCCGAATTTTCTGACCAAGACCAGCGCCAGACTGTTCCAGAAAAGAGGGGGAGACGATCTTGAACGAGATGGTTAGAGGGTTTCTCAACGACCGCCTGAACGCGGACGTTAACCGTCGCCGGTTCATCCAGGGCGCGGCAGGACTTGCCACGATTTCCGTGCTCGGCGCTTCGGCGGGCGCTTCGGCGGCCGAAACTCCGAAGCTCGGCGGGCAGCTGAACTTCCTCGGCTGGGACGGCGAGCATGGCGGCAATGTCGCCAAGCCGTTCCTGGAAAAGAACGGAATCCAGCTTCAGGCCTCCTTCCAGTCGGCCGCCGACGAAGCCCTCACCCGCTTCAACACGGGCGGTCGCGGCGCGATGGACCTCCTGACGCCGAACAAGGATTTCCAGCGCGCCATCCTCGCCTCGAATGTCGAGCTGTTCCAGCCGCTCGACCTCGCCCGCATCCCCACCGCCGCGGGGCTGTTCCCGGCGTTCAAGGACGCACCCTGGCTGGTGCGCGACGGCAAGACCTACGGCATTCCCATCATCTGGGGCGACGAGCCCTGCGTCTTCAATCCCGCGAAATGGGACAAGATGCCGGCCCGCTACACGGATTTCGCCGATCCGAAATACAAGGGGCAGCTGGTGCTGCTCGACGACCCCTTCGGCAATATCTGGCTCTATGCCGTTTCGCTCGGGATGAAGGAGCCGAGCCGGCTGACGGCGGCGGAACTCGAGCAGGTCATCGAGGCCATGCTGAAGATGAAGCCGAACGTCGTCACCATCGGCGCGTCGCATGGCGACATGGCCGACGTGCTGATCCGCGGCGACGCCTCGATCGGCATCGGCGGCTGGGCCTATCAGACGCTGATCGCCAAGGAAAAGGGCGTGAAGCTGGTCGTCGGCTCGCCCGAGGTCGACGGCACCTTCTTCTGGTCGGACGCCTACGCCATCGCGGCGGATGCCCCCAACCTCGACAATGCCTATGCCTTCATAGACTTCATGACCTCGGCGCAGTCGAACGCGGCGCTGGCCAAGGAGCTCGGCTCCGGCTGCACCGTCGAGGCGGCCTATGACCTGCTCGATCCGAGCGTGCGCGATCTCTACCCCTACGACAATGTGCGCAAGCCCGGCGGCGGCATCCTCGGCACCCAGATCGTCGTGCCGCCACAGGAGAATGACGGCGACATCGTCGGCGCGCCCGCCTGGGTCGAAGCCTGGCAGACGTTCAAGGCCTCCTGATCCGTCCCGGCACGACGAGGAATGCAATGATGACGGGCTCCGGCCTGGCACGCTCTGGGCGTGCGTCCACCAGTCTTCGCCCGCTGCTGCCGGCGAGCCTGCTCTACGTCCTGTTCTTCGCCGTCCCGATGCTCTGCCTGTTCGTGCTGAGCTTCTGGCGAGCGAAGGGGTTCGAACTGATCCCGGACTTCACGCTCGACAATTACGAGAAGGCCGTCGTCTCGAAGCTCTACCGGACGCTGCTCATCCGCACCGTCGTGGTAGGCTTCGTGACGGCCGCCATCGTCGTGCCCATCGCCTTCGCCCTCTCCTACGCGATGCGTTTCGTGTTCGAGCGGCGCGGACAATTGATCCTGCAGCTCGTGCTGCTGTCGCTGTTCAGCGGCTACCTCGTCCGCATCTATGCCTGGCGGACGATCCTCGGGAAGCAGGGCCTGCTCAATTCGACGCTGCAATGGCTCTGTTTGATCAACGAGCCGCTGGAGTTCCTGATCTACAGCAACATCGCCGTCGTCATCACGCTGAGCGGCCTGCTGCTGCCGCTCGCCGTGCTGCCGATCTATTCGGCGTTGCTGAACGTATCGCGCGATCAGATGGAGGCGGCGCGCGATCTTGGCGCCGGCCGCGTCCATCTCATCCGCACCATCCTGCTGCCTCTGGCGATGCCGGGCGTCCGCACGGCGTTTGCCTTCGCCTTCCTTCTGGCGGCGGGCGACTTTGTCACCCCATCGCTCGTCGGCGGCACGCAGAGCCTCCTGATCGGCAACATCATCGCCGACCAGTTCCGCGGCATCGGCTCCAATTGGCCCCTCGGCGCCGCGCTCGCCTTCGTCACCATCGCCATCGTCCTCGCCATCTATCTGGCCGTCGTCCAGATCCTCGTCCGCGTGACCCGATGATCGCAAAGCTCAGACAACACTGGATCGCCGCGCTCTTCGTGCTGGCGGTGCTCACCTATCTCTATGCGCCGATCGTGGTGATCGTGCTGTTCTCCTTCACCACGTCCCCGCGCCTCTCCATGCCGATCGAGGGCCTGACGCTCTCCTGGTATCGGAGCGCGCTGGACAATCCGCTGATCATCAGCGCGCTCACCAACAGCCTGGTGCTGGCGCTGATCTCGGCGGTGGCGGCCGGCGCCATGGGGGCGGCCTTTTCCTTCGGTCTGATGCGGCTCAAGCGGCCGCATGTCCGCGAGGCCCTGATCGGCGCCAGCCTGCTGCCGGCGATCGTGCCGCTGCTCGTCATCGGCATCGCGCTTGCGGTGTTCTTTCGCATGCTCGGCATGCCGCAGGGCCTGGTCAACACCGCGATCGGACACCTCATCGTCTGCCTGCCCTTCGTCGTCCTGACGATGAATGCCCGGCTCGAGACCTTCGACTTCTCCATGCTCGAGGCGGCAAGGGATCTCGGCGCCAGCCCGGTCCGCACCTTCCTCGACATCACCTTCCCGTTGATCCGCCCGTCGGTCGTGGGCGCCGCCCTGCTGGCGGCGGCCCTCTCGCTCGATGAGTTCGTCATCACCTGGTTCAACATCGGCAACCAGCAGAGCGTCCCCGTTCTGGTCTGGGGGATGATGCGCCGGGGCGTCGACCCGTCGATCAATGCCATCGCCACGCTGCTGCTGACGTTGCTCGTCGGCCTCGTGATCTGCTCCAACCTGCTCGGACGAAAGAAGCGCTCGTGACCAACGCCGCCGTTGAAATCATGGGGGTTCGCAAGAGCTTCGGCTCGATGACCGCCCTCGAAGACGTTGATCTGACCGTCGCGGACAATGAGTTCGTCTCGCTGCTCGGCGCGAGCGGCTGCGGCAAGTCCACCTTGCTCCGGATCGTGGCCGGCTTCGAATATCCGACGCGTGGGACGGTTCGCGTCTATGGCGAGGACGTCACGACCCGTCCGCCGGAGCGCCGGCCGACCAATCTGGTGTTCCAGCGCGGCGCGCTGTTCCCGCACATGAACGTTTACGACAACATCGCCTACAGCCTGAAGCTGAAGAAGTGGTCGAAGAAGCGCATCGACGACAAGGTCGAGGAGATGCTGGCGCTTGTCCGGCTCGAGCATCTCGGCGGGCGCGGCCCGACGGAGCTGAGCGGCGGCCAGGCGCAGCGCGTGGCTCTGGCCCGCGCGCTCGCCGGAGAGCCCAAGGTGCTTCTGCTCGACGAGCCGATGTCAGCGCTCGATCTGAAGCTGCGCCAGCAGATGCAGCTGGAGCTGCGGGCGATCCAGCGCCGGCTGGAGGCGACCTTCGTCTTCGTCACGCATGACCAGACCGAAGCGCTCGTCATGTCGGACCGGATCGCCATCATGAACCGGGGCCGCATCGTCCAGGTGGGAACGCCGCAGGATATCTACCGGCGGCCGGCCAATGTCTTCGTCTCCGACTTCATCGGCCAGACCAACCTGCTGCGCGGCTCGGTGCAGTCGGTGAGAGACGGCATCGCGACGCTCGATGTCGTCGGCACCCGGCTCACGGTCGCCACCGTCGCCGGCGTTTCCGTAGGGACGCGGGCTGCGCTGTCGATCCGGCCCGAGGCCGTGCGGGTTTCCCGCGAAGAAAGCCTGCCTGAGGGGCGCGGTGTCGAAGGGCGCATCTCCGAGATCATCTATCTCGGCAGCTCGATCCGGGTCGGCGCTGTCCTGGCTGATGGCACGACCGTCTGGGCGGATCTGCGCGACGAGGAAGCCGAGGGGCTCGCGGTCGGAGATCTGGTGAAACTGGTCTGGGCGCCCGCCGCGCCGACGATTCTTCCGGGAGGGAACGAATGACCGATACGACCGAGCGCGCGCCGGTTGAGGCGGATACGATCATCCGCCATGGCTATGTCATCACCATGGACGACGAGAGCCGGATCTTCGAGGACGGCGCCGTCGCGATCCGGGATGGCAGGATCCTCGCTGTTGGCGCGGACGCGGAGGTCGCCGCGCGCTACCGGGCCCGGCGGGTGATCGAGGCGCGCGGCGCGCCGGTGCATCCGGGGTTCGTCGAATGCCACCTGCACGCCTCGTTCCAGATCTTTCGCGGCGCCCTGCCCGATCAGCTTTCCGAGGGCGATGCGTTCGATACGTTTGAGAGCGTTTTCTTCAATACGGTAAATGACGAGGAGGAATATCTTTCGGTCCTCCTCGCCTGCATGGAGATGGTCCGCAACGGCACTACCTGCTTCCTGGAAGCGGGCACCGTGCTGGAGCCCGCCATGGCGGCGCGTGCGGCCGAGCAAGTCGGCATCCGCGCCATCCTCGGCGACGCCTTCATCTGGGACCAGCCGCAGGGCTTCGCACAGGGCATGCTGGAGACCCACGAGGCCGGGTGCCCCGCCTGCGCCGCGCAGGCCCGGGTTCGGACCGAGCTCGCGCGCGCCCCCAAAACCCGCGAGGAAGCGCTCGAACGCATGGGCGGCGAGCTCGCGCGCAACGCGGATCCGGATGCCCTCGTCACGGGCCATGTCGCGATCCTCGGGCTCGGCACCGCCAGCGAAGAGCTGATGATGGAGGCGAAGGCGCGCGCCGATGCCGCCGGCGTCGTGCTCAACCTGCACCAGTCCTACAGCCCCGCCGATACCGACGCCGACCGCCAGCGCTTCGGCAAGGATCCGCTGCTGCATCTGCACGACATCGGCTTCCTCGATCGCAACGTCACCTTCGGCCACGCCAACCACCTTACCGACGCCGAATGCGACGCCCTGCTTGATCGCGGCACCAGCATCGCCTGGGCACCGGCCGCCTCGATGATGTGGGGGCATGGCGGCTGCTTCGAGGGGCGGCATGCCGAGCTGTGGCGGCGCGGCGCCAACATTGCGCTCGGCTCGGATTCCGCCAACTGGTCGAACGATTTCGATCTCTGGCGGCAGGCGAGCCTGGCCGTCCTGACGGCGCGTGAGGCCCATGGCGATCGCGGCTACCTGATCGCCGAGGACGGTCTCTACATGGCGACCCGGGGCGGCGCCCGCGCTGCCGGCATGGAGGACCGCATCGGCTCGCTGGAGCCGGGCAAGCGCGCCGATATCGTGATCCATACGCTCGACCGGCCGGAGATGATCCCGGTCACCAACATGATCCGCAATCTCTTCTACGCCTCGCGCTCGAAGTCGGTGCATACCGTCCTCATCGACGGCAAGACGATCCTGGAAAATGGCGCGTTCGTCGCGCTCGACGAGCGTCTCCTGTTGACCGAAATCAACAAGGCTGCTCAATCGCTTCTCGCACGCATGGGACACGCTGTGGTTGCCAATGCGCTGCCTCGCATGGAAAGGCGCGGTTGATCATGAAGTCGGATATCGCCACGATTACGCTGCTGCCCGAGCATTTCAGCCGGGCTGAAACGGTGATCGCATCCTTCGCCGGCCTGACGGCCTCGACATTTCGCTACAGCACCGGCGTGGCTGGCCTGCGCATCGACAATGGCGTCGGCGTCATCGAGCTTCTGCCCTTCCAGGGCCAGCAGATCTGGGATGCCACCTTCAACGGTCGCCGCCTGACCATGGGCTCGATGTTCGAGGAGCCGGAGCCGACCCAGTCCTATGTCGGGAACTATGGCGGGTTTCTGCTGCATTGCGGCGCGACGGCAATGGGCAATCCGAGCCCGGCCGACAACCATCCGCCGCATGGCGAGCTGCCGAACGCCCTCTATCACAGCGCCGAACTCCTGATCGGCGAGGACGAGCACGGCCCGTTCATGGGGCTTTCCGGCCGCTACCGGCACACCGTCGCCTTCACGCACAAATATGTCGCCACGCCGACCGTGCGCCTGCATGCCGGCAGCACGAAGATCCATGCCGGGATCGACATCAAGAACCTCAAGGGTTCGCCGATGGTTCTCATGTATCTGGCGCACGTCAATTTCCGCTATGTGCCGGATGCGCGGATCGTTGACACCGTGGCCGACGAGAAGACGGGCTATCGGATCCGTTCCCTGTTGCCGCCGGAAGAGACGCTGTCGGAAGAGTACAAGGTGCTGCGCAAGGCCGCCCTCGCCGATCCCGGCCTGCACAAGCGGCTCGACGGCGCCCAGGCGGTCGAGCCGGAGTTGGTCATGTCGATGGACGTCGCGGCCGATCCCACCGGCTGGTCGCATGCGCTGCAGGTGCTCGACGACGGATCGGCCGATTTCATCAGCTATCGTCCGGACCAGCTCGACCACGCCATTCGCTGGATGGTGCGCAACGCGGACCAGGAGGCCTTCGGCCTCGTGCTTCCCGCGACGGCGGAACCGGACGGCTATCTGGCGGAGAAGGCCAAGGGACATGTCCGGCAATTGGCGCCCGGCGAGACCTTCCGCTGCCAATACGTCTTCGGCGCGCTCGACGCCTCGGAGGCCGCGGCGCTCGAACAGGTCATCGACGCCGCTCGAGAGGCCGGGCGTCGCGTCTGAGCGCCGCCCCCCCGGTTGCCCGCGCCCGGACGGCGCGGGCCTTCGGCGGGCGAAGTTCGACGTCAAATAATAAGTTCAGCATGTAATTTGGCGACGGTACCAATATCGGGCCGCGCGCGTTGACGCGCCATGCGCGGAGCCGGTATCAGTCAGGCGGGGAGCCGGCAGCGGCCGCGCATCTGCTTGCGGATTGCGGCTGGTGTGGGAGTGGCCGGATCCGGCCCACTTCGCTCCCCGAATGGTTCTCGTCGACAGTGAGCGAACACGATGCCGTATGGCTTGATTGCGTCTGATGTCCCAGCCCCTCGCGAGAATGGGCTTCGGGCGCCTGCGAGACTTGCGGGGAGCCTGCTCGGCATGGCGATCGCGCTCGGCTGCGCGGCGCCGGCCTTCGCGGCGGACATCGTCGCGCCGGAAGAGCCGGTCGCGGACGCTGCGCCCGCCGGTTCCGGATGGACCTTCACCGTCGCTCCCTATGTCTGGATGTCGTCGATGTCCGGCGATGTGAAATACGGTCAGAGGCAGGCCCACTTCGACAGCGACTTCTCGAAGCTCCTGAGCAATCTCGATTTCGCCGCGATGGGCACCGTCGAGGCGAAATATGACCGGTTCAGCATCTTTTCCGACCTGCTCTACATGAAGCTTTCGGCCGACGGCAGTTCGCCCAAGGGGCGTCTGGACGTCGCCGTCGGGACCGAGATCCTGCAATGGACGCCCGCGGTTGCCTATTCCGTCGTCCAGACCAGCCGCGGCAATCTCGATGTGCTCGCCGGTGCCCGCCTCTGGTCGATCGAGACGTCGTTTGAAGCGCAGGCCGGCGATCGCGGTCTCGATCGCGAGCACACGGCGACCTGGGTGGACGCGGTCGTCGGCGTGAAGGGACAGTATTCCCTCACCGACTCGGTTTTCCTGAGCGGCTGGGCGATGGCCGGTGGCGGCGCTTCCGATTTCAACTGGGACGTGCTCGGGTCGATCGGTTACAAGTTCAACGATCGCTTCTCGGCCACGGCGGGCTATCGCGCGCAGGGGATCGACTACGAGAAGGGGTCGTTCGTCTACGATCAGGTCCTGCAGGGGCCGGTCATCGGCGGAATCATCAAGTTCTGACGCGCATTCCGCGTCCTATTCGCTTTTCGAGCAGCTATCAGGAGCCTGAATCATGAAGCGTGCGCCGCGTTCCGTCGCCCTTGCGCTGTCAGCCGCCGTGTTGATCCCCTCCATGGCCGATTTCGCCGATGCCTGCACCCGCACGCTCTATGTCGGGGCCGACCAGACCGTCATCACGGGCCGGAACATGGACTGGAAGGAGGATATGGCCTCCAATCTGTGGGCCTTTCCGGCCGGGATCGAGCGGGACGGCGCTTCCGGGCCGAAGTCGATCCGCTGGACCGCCAAGTATGGCAGCGTCATCACCTCGGGATACGAGGCCGGCTCGACCGACGGCATGAACGAGAAGGGTCTCGTCGCCAACATCCTCTATCTGGCGGAATCGCAGTACAGCAAGCCGGTCGACGGACGCCCCTACCTGTCGATCTCGCTCTGGGCGCAATACACGCTCGACAATTTTGCCACCGTCAATGAGGCGGTCGAGCATCTGCGCGCCGAGCCGTTCAACCTGCTCGCGCCGACGCTGCCGAACGGCGCTCCGGCCTCGCTGCACCTCGCGATCTCGGACTCGACGGGCGATTCCGCGATCTTCGAATATGTCGAAGGCAAGCTTCAGATCCATCACGGCAAGGACTTTGCCGTGATGACCAATTCGCCGATCTATTCCGAGCAGCTGGCCCTCAACAGCTACTGGAAGGAAATCGGTGGCCTGAAGTTCCTCCCCGGCACCAACCGCGCCGCCGACCGGTTCGCCCGCGCGTCCTTCCTGCTCGACGCGATCCCGAAGCAGAAGGACCCGAACTACATCGAGGGCGTTCCCGGGCAGTCCTTCCAGTATCAGGCCGTCGCGAGCGTTCTCGGCGTCCAGCGCGCCGTCAGCGTTCCGCTCGGGATCACGACGCCGGATCAGCCGAACATCTCCTCGACGATCTGGCGTTCAATCTCCGACCAGAAGAACCTGATCTACTACTTCGACAGCGCCACCCGCCCGAACACGTTCTGGGTGTCGCTGGCCAAGCTGGACCTGAAGCCGGGCGCTCCGGTCAAGAAGCTCACCATCCAGCACGGCGAAGTCTTCTCCGGCGAGGTTTCCGGCGAGTTCAAGCCGGCCAAGCCGTTCAGCTTCCTGCCGGCCAAGCCGGAGTAAGCCACGGCGGTCCCAGCGACCGCTGCCTGATTGCCTACCCGAGTCCGGGATCCTTTCGTCGTTCGAGTAGCGATGCAAGGATCCCGCGCTTTATCCGGCTCGTGCTTTTCGACGCGAGCCGCGCTCCGTTTCCGAGCGCCTTCGGCGCGTCGATCAGCCCTTTCGTCGGGTTTCGACATTGGTCGGGCCGAGATACCAGTCTCGCGCCAGGACCTCCTCGAACACCACCCAGACATCCTCGTCGCCCAGTCCGGTGGCGTCCCGGATTGCCTCGGTCACCTTGGCGGCGATCGCGGCCTTCTTCCCCTCCGGGTCGCTGGCGATGACTTCCTTGACGAGACGAATGTTGACGAACGGCATGCTGGGTTCCTCCCCCTCGGTTTTTCGGCCACGCGCCACCTAGGCTTTCCTGCCGACGCTCGGCAGCCTCAGTCTGCTATCAATCGCAGGCAGGCACCAGTTGAGCTTGAAACGGCGGAGTTCGCCCGGATGGCGTCCTCCGAAAGGCGTATGGCTGGCAGGATGCCGAGCCCTCGCTAGCCGTCTCTTCCCTCCTATTGCTGAATCGGTCGCGCCGCCTTGGCCGCCCTATCGTGCTCCAGCCGCCGCGACATCTGCCATCCGGCCTCGCGCGTCGGCCTGCCCCTTGTGCGGCGCGATGCGGAGACCGGCTCATGTCGATCGGTGCCCCTCTTCTTGCCTTTGCTTTCCTGCTGGCGGTCGCCATGGTGGCG
Organism: Kaistia sp. SLG-1; assembly: GCF_059699055.1. Classification (NCBI taxonomy): domain Bacteria; kingdom Pseudomonadati; phylum Pseudomonadota; class Alphaproteobacteria; order Hyphomicrobiales; family Kaistiaceae; genus Kaistia; species Kaistia sp. SLG-1. Next base: position 2,864,750 of record NZ_AP048544.1, on the reverse strand, counting down.
GCGCTGCGCCGCCTGTCGCCACGGCTTGGCCTGGTCGATCGCCCCTCGGCGCGCAAGGTTCATGTCGGGCTCGTTCCGCTCTGCGGCGGGCTGGCGATGTTCATTGCCTTCGCGTCCATCATCCTGCTGCGATCGCTGCAGGCAGCCGCCCCGCCCGCCGCCGAGTTGCTGGTGTTGACCGTCGCGCTGGCGATGCTGGCGGGTATCGGGCTCGTGGATGATCTCCACAATATCGGCGCCGGCATGCGGCTCGTCGTGCAGGGCCTCGCCGCCGCTGTTCTGTTGGGCGGATGGGGTATGGCCACGGGCGCGACGATGATGCTCGCCCTTCCCCTTGCAGGCGCGCTGCCGGGCTGGATCACGCTTCTCGTCGCGTTTCTCTTCCTCGTTGGCGTGACCAATGCCTTCAACATGATCGACGGGCTGGATGGATTGGCGGGCGGCGTGGCGGCCGTCGCACTGGGCGGAATTGCCCTTGCCGCCATGGCGACGGACCGTCCCGCGATCGCCGAGGGAAGCCTCCTGCTGCTGGCCGTCGTCCTCGGCTTTCTCGTCTTCAACATGCGCAGCCCATGGCGCGCCCGCGCGACCGTGTTCATGGGCGATGCGGGCAGCCTGATGCTCGGCGGCGCCATCGCCGCCTTCATCGTCAGCCTGTCCTCTATCCCCGGGTCTTCCCGTGCGGAGGCCGGGGTACACGCGCTGTTCCCGGCCCTGTTGTGGCTGGTGGCGCTGCCGGTGATCGATACGCTGAGCTTGATGGTTCGCCGCTCGATCGCCGGGCGTAGCCCGATGGCGGCGGACCGCGCTCATTTGCACCATCTTCTGGTCGATCACGGCCTCTCGCCCGCGCGCGCGACGGCCACCCTCGTTGCGGTCTCCGCGCTGCTCGCGACCGTTGGGCTGGCGGGCATTCTCCTGGATTGGCCGGCCTATTGGATGCTCGGGGGCTTGGCCCTGCCCGCCCTGGCGCACAGCGCCTTCGTCCGCTTTGGCCATCGAGGCGGCTTGGCCGCCGTCGATCATTCGCTGGCGGCGTCACCCGAAGCTGCCGAGTAGACCGCCTCCGCGGATGGACGCCGTCCCGCCTGCACGCCGCGAAGCAGCGCAGTCCATTCCGCAACGCCCCGCTCCCTGCCATGCGTCGTTTCGAACGCGAGGCGCGCCCTCGCGCCGCGTACTCGACACAGGGCCGGGTCGTCGCGCAGGGCGCTAATCCGGCTGGCCAGCATCTCCCCCCCGCCGATCGGCACCGTCTCGCCGCAGTCGTGCCGCCGAAGGGCGGAGGCGACTTCGCCATCGCTGGCGCCGATGAAGATCGCTGGACGTCCCGCAGCCAGGATGCCGTAAAGCTTGCTCGGTACGACATAGGGCTCGAGCTTCGGCAGCAGCGAGATCAGGTGGACGTCGGCTATGCCGAGGCTTTCCGACAGACGATCCCGTGGCTGCAGCGGCTTCAGCTCGATGTTGCCGAGCCGTCGCCTTGCGATTTCAGCCTCGATGCTTTTGCGGGCAAATCCGCCGCCGATCAGCAGGAAGCGAATGCCTGGATCGTCCTGGAGGTGCTCGGCTGCGTCGAGCAGGGTCGTGAACTCGTGCGCGCGTCCGAAATTGCCGGAATAACCGACGACGAACGCCTCGCCGAGGCTCCATTCGCGCCGCAGCCGGTTCTGGCCCGCCTCGATCGGAACGATCTCCTCCTCCGACCAATAGGGAATGACGGCGGTTGTGTCCGGCGCGACGTCGCGGGCCCGCAGCGCGCGCGCCATGGCCGCGGTTGGCACCACGTTGCAGTGGGCCCGGCGCAGGGACCCGTCACGCAGCGCGAGCGTCAGCTTGGCGAGCGGGCCGCCCTTGCCGACAACGCCAAGCTCGATTGCGACCTCGGGAAAAATGTCATGCAGCCACGTGACCAGCCGGGCGCCCCGCCCGGCCAGGACGGCCGCGAGGGTGACCGACAGCAGCGGCGGATCCGTGCAGGCGATGACGATGTCATCGCGGCGGATATGGCGAAGGCACCAGGACGCGACGGCCGCGTGGAAGCTCAGATAGTCGGACGCGCGACCGGCGAGCCCGCTCCTGCCGAAATGGGTCGCCGCCAGCCGGTGCACGTGGACCGCTTCGATGGAGGATAACCGTGGCAATGCGGCGTCGGGGTCGTCGTGGCGGAACCGGCTGGCCAGCACATGCACCTCGATACCCTGTGCCGCGAGGCCGAAGGCCAGGCTCGAGACCATGCGGCTGGTCGCCGATTCATCCGGATGGAAATAGCGGTTCACCAGCACGATGCGCATCGACGTGACCTCTGCCGTGAATGATCAGGGGCAGACTTTCACCGCCTCGAGCAGCCGGACAAGGCCTGCAATCGCACAAGCCGTGGCTCCGCCGGCGGGGGACGCTCCTCCCTTCGAGGTAGGCGGAAACGGGGCACGGACGCGCATACCTCTTTTGTCGACACCCGCGAGAGGTCATCGCGCGCAAGTGCGTTGGGGAGCCTACTCCGATCAGACAGGAGGGCGCGTCGGTAACGCCTTCGTATACTTCCGGTTCTCGGGAACACGGAGCGAGCATCATGCCTGGCAAGAGAGCCTTGATCGTCGGCGTGACCGGACAGGATGGCGCGTATCTGGCCGAGCTGCTGCTCGGCAAAGGCTATGAGGTGCACGGCATCAAGCGGCGCTCATCATCCTTCAACACGCAGCGCGTCGATCATCTCTACCAGGATCCGCATGGCGAGAACGTCCGCTTTCACCTCCACTATGGCGAGCTGACGGACGCGACCAATCTTTGCCGGATCATTCACGAGGTCGAACCGGACGAGATGTACAATCTCGGGGCCCAGAGTCATGTCCAGGTCAGCTTCGAGACGCCGGAATATACCGCGAACGCCGATGCGCTCGGGACGCTACGGTTGCTCGAGGCGCTCCGCATCGCCGGCCTCTCGGAGAAGTGCCGCTTTTACCAGGCTTCGACGTCCGAACTCTTCGGCGGCAGCCGGATCGCGCCGCAATGCGAGACGACGCCGTTCTCGCCGCGCAGCCCCTACGCCGCCGCCAAGCTCTACGCCTACTGGATCACGGTCAACTACCGCGAGGCTTATGGCATTCACGCCTCGAACGGCATTCTCTTCAACCACGAGAGCCCGCTGCGCGGCGAAACCTTCGTGACGCGCAAGATCACGCGCGGCGTCGCCGCCATCGAGCTGGGCCTGCAGCAGACGATCCATCTCGGCAATCTCGATGCACGCCGGGATTGGGGCCATGCCCGCGACTATGTGGAAGGCATGTGGCGCATCGTGCAGCACCGCCAGCCCGATGATTTCGTGCTGGCGACGGGCGAAACGCACACGGTGCGCGAGTTCGTCGAGCGTGCCTTTGGCGAGGTCGGCCGGGCGATCGAATGGTCCGGTCGCGGGGCGACCGAAAAGGGGCATGACGCCCGCAGCGGCGCGACGCTGATCGAGATCGACCCGCGCTACTTCCGCCCGACCGAAGTCGATCTCCTGCTCGGCGATCCGGGCAAGGCGCGGGACCAACTCGGCTGGAGCCACACGGTGTCTTTCCCGGAGCTGGTTGCCGACATGGTTCGGGCGGATCTCAGCAGCGTGCTTCGGGAGGCCGGCCGCAATGACCGCAGCGCATGATATCCTCGACACCTTCCCCCTGGCAGGCAAGCGCATCTGGGTCGCCGGGCATCGAGGCATGGTGGGTTCCGCCATCGTGCGGCGGCTCCGCCGCGAGCCGTGCGAAATCCTCACGGTGACGAGCGACGAGCTGGACCTGCGACGGCAGTCGGCGACGGAAGCCTGGATCAATGCCAGCGAGCCCGACGCCATCGTCATCGCGGCGGCGCGGGTCGGCGGGATCGCCGCCAATTCGGCGCATCCGGGACCGTTTCTCTATGACAATCTGGCGATTGCCGCGAACATCATCGAAGGCGCGCGCCGGGCCGGTGTGACGAAGCTGCTGTTCCTCGGCTCGAGCTGCATGTATCCGCGTGACGCGCAGCAGCCGATCCGCGAGGCGGATCTCCTCACCGGGGCGCTGGAACCCACCAACGAACCCTATGCGATCGCCAAGATCGCGGGCCTGAAGCTCGCCGAGAGCTATCATCGCGAATATGGCTGCCGGTTCATCGCCGCCGTGCCGCCCAATCTGTACGGGCCGAACGACAATTACGATCCCGAGAATTCTCACGTCCTGGCGGCGCTGATCCGCCGGATTCACCTCGCCAAGTTCGACAATTTGCCGAGCGTCGCCATCTGGGGATCCGGCCGGCCGTCGCGCGAATTCCTGCATGTCAGCGATCTGGCGGATGCCTGCGTGCTGCTCCTGAAGCGGTATGAGGCCAGGCAGTTCATCAATGTCGGGTCGGGCAAGGAAATCTCGATCCGGGCCCTCGCCGAAATGATCGCCGATATTGTCGGCTATCGGGGTGTCATCACCACCAACCCTAGCCGCCCGGACGGCATGCCGCGCAAGGTCATGGATATCGGCCGAATGCGCGACTTGGGCTGGCAGCCCTCCATCCCGCTCCGGGATGGCATCGAGGCGACGTATGAGGCGTGGCTCGCCGAATGCGCCGCCGTGGCGTGAGCGCTCTCGCCATTCCGGATCTTTCGTCCCTGCCCGTCCGAATGGCCGAGCTGCTGGCCAAGGGCGCAAGCGGCGACGACGAGGCCATGGCTCTTGGCCCTCGCGCGGACGCTCTCCGCCGTCAGGTCGTGGCGCGGCGCATTCCCCTGAACAGATCGGCATAGAAGCGGGCCTGCCCAAACACGCCGAGGATCATCACGGCGTAGATGAGCAGCATGACGCTCGCGCCGAGCAGGACCTGTGCGAGCGGAGGGAGCCCCACGCCTTCTGTCCGGTCGAACAGGCATGCCGCGCCGCCGGCGATCAGGCCGGCCAGGAAGGATCGGCTGATGGCCGGCAGGATGTCGCGCGGGGAGATCGGGCCGCCATGCGTGCTCCACACGATGTGCGGCACGAACCAGAGCACCATTGCGATTGAATAGGCCGTCGCCACGCCTCGCGGCCCGAAGGGCAGGCCGATACTGCACGCGACCACCACGACGATCGCCACCACGAAGGTGATCCGCAGGTTGCGATCCTGCCGGCCGATCGCCAGCAGCAACCAGCCGAACGGGTTGATCAGGCTGAAGACCAGGACCGTCGGTGTCAGCAGGCGGAAGATGATGGCGGCTTCCATCCATCTGGGACCGAACAGGACGAGGAAGATCGGCTCGGCGAACAGGCACAGGAACAGGGTCAGCGGCACCGACATCGAGGCGAGCAGCGCGTAGCCTTTGAGAAAATAGGCCCGCAGCCGCGCTGGCTCGTCCTGGAGCCGCGCCAGCGCCGAGAAGGCGACGCCGCCGACGGCGTTGCTGAGATTGTCGATCGGCACCGAGATCAGCTGATAGGCGCGTCCGTAATTGCCGAGCGCCTCGGCGCCCCAGAAGCGCCCGACCAGCACCTTCTCGAGATTGAAGCCGATATAGGCCACGATTGTGTTGAAGGTGACGGTGCCGCCGACCCGGAGCATCGGCACGACTTCCGCGAAGCTGAAGCGCCGGCTCGGCAGCCAGCGCGTCGCGACCCACGTACCCGTGGTGGTGCCGAGCTGCGTGAAGAAGGTCGCCCCGACCAGCGCCCAGTAGCGGTAGCCGGCCAGGGCGATGGCGACACCGCAGGCTAGGCCGAGGAGCTGCCCGGAAAACTCCACTATGGCGAGCGCCCCGTAGCGCATCTCGCGTTGCAGGATGGCCAGGTGCTGCACGCTGGCGGCGCCCAGGATGAAGCCCGGCGCGAGCAGGATTGTCAGCCAGAAGAGCCTTGGTTCGTTATAGAAGGCGACCAGGACCGGGGCGAGCAGGCAACACAGCGCGGCGAACAGGGTGCCGATCAGCATGTTGACCCAGAACAGCGTCGACATCTGAACGACGGAGATCGTCCGCGCCTGTACAGCTGCGGTCGACAGTCCCGCGGAAGCAAACATCGCCATCATGCCGGTGATCGCCGTCGCCATTGCGACCAGGCCGAACTCGCTCGGATCGAGCAGTCGCGCGAGCACCACCATGAAGGCCAATCGCATCAGGACGCTCACACCCTGTCCGAGCAGCTTGGCCATGCCGCTGCGGATCGTCCTGTGCCGCAGATCATCCATGTCGCTGGTTGTCCATGACGCTTGTGCTCCTCGATCGCAGGGCGAAGCCGATCGCGGGGATTGTAGTGGCAAGCTCTCGTTCCTCAGGCTCCGCCCTCCGGCGAACGCCCTACGCCTTGCGGTCAGTCGAGGCCTGATCTCGGCGTAGGGAGGCGTTTGGATACCGACCGAAGGAGTAGAGCCCTCCCCCAACGGCCAGGCAGTGCCAGAGACGGGCCCGACCTAGGCTGAACCGAGCTTCCCTGCCCCGGAAAATCCTCTCGCGGATACGGGAACCGGGGCCTGGATCAGGAGGGAATGGGCATGAAAGTGCTTGTCACGGGCCATCGGGGCTATATCGGCACGGTCATGGTGCCGATGCTGCTGGCGGCCGGTCACTCGGTCAGCGGCTGCGACGCCGATCTCTACGCGGAATGCAGCTACGCACCCGGCGGCACGATCGCGGCCATACCGGAGCTTCGCAAGGATGTGCGCGATGTCACAGTCGGCGAGCTTCGGGGTTTCGACGCCGTGATCCATCTGGCGGCGCTGTCCAATGATCCGCTCAGCGACTTGAGCCCCGAGTTGACCTTCGAGATCAACCACCGGGCCAGCGTGCGCCTCGCGACATTGGCCAAGGAGGCCGGCGTTCGTCGCTTCCTGTTCGCCTCTTCCTGCAGCAATTATGGCAAGGCAGGCGACGAACTGGTCGACGAGACGGCGCCGCTCCAGCCGGTCACCGCCTATGGCAGGTCGAAAGTGCTGGCTGAGCAGGACATCGGCCGGCTCGCCGATCGCCGCTTCTGCCCGGTCTATTTCCGCCCGGCGACGGCCTACGGCCTGTCGCCGCGCCTGCGCTTCGACATCGTGCTCAACAATCTCGTCGCCTGGGCCGTGACGGGCGGCGTCATTCACCTGAAGTCTGACGGCACCCCGTGGCGCCCCGTCGTGCATATCGAGGACATCGCCGCGGCCTTCCTGGCGGGCCTGACAGCGCGCGAGGAAGACGTTCGCAACCAGGCATTCAATGTCGGCCGGACCGACCAAAACTACCGCATCCGGGATCTGGCCACGATCGTCGCCGAGATCGTCCCCGGTTGCCGGCTCGAGATGGCAGCCGACGCGGGCCCCGACACGCGGTCCTATCGGGTGTCGTTTGAGAAGATCCGGCAACTGCTACCGGATTTTGCGCCGCAGTGGGATGCGCGGCGCGGTGCGGAGCAACTCTGCTCTGCCTATCGGTCGTCGGCGCAGGCTCTGCTGGGCTTCGAAGGCCCCCGTTATCAGCGGATCGGCCATATCCGCAAGCTGATGGCGAGCGGGGTGCTCGGGGCCGATCTGCGTCATCGCGTGCCGGCGACGCAAGGCGATGTCCTGGCCGTGACATGACCTCTCGTTTGGAGGGCCTATCGCCTCCCGCAGCCCTTCTGGGCGCGGTGAACGCGGAAGCGATCGGTGCCGAGATTTATAGCCTGGTCGCCGAGCTGTTCCCCATTTGCCGGAGCGTCGCCGGGGATGGCGTGCGCGAAACGTTGCGGCGGATGCAGCGAACAATTCCGCTCACCATCCATGAAGTTCCGACGGGAACGCAGGTCTTTGACTGGACGATCCCTCGGGAATGGAACATGCGCGAGGCCTATATCCGGAACGAGGCCGGCGAGCGGGTCGTCGACTTTCGAAACAATAACCTGCACGTCATGAATTACAGCGTGGCCGTGCGAGCCACTCTGGAGCTTGCCGAGCTGCGGAAGCATATCTTCACGCTCCCCGAACAGCCGGACCTGATCCCCTATCGAAAGTCCTACTACGAGCCGGCCTGGGGCTTCTGCATGACGCATCGCGCGATGCTGGCCCTGCCGGAGGGCCGCTATGAAGTGGTCATCGACGCCAGCCACGACGACGGCAGCCTGAGCTATGGCGAATATCGGCATCGCGGGGCGCTGGAGGATGAGGTGCTGCTGTCCGCGCATATCTGCCATCCCTCGCTTGCCAACGACAATTGCTCGGGCCTGGCGCTGCTCGCCATGCTGGGAAAGCGGATCGCCAGCCTGAAGACGCGCTACAGCTATCACTTCGTCTTCGCTCCGACGACCATCGGCGCCATAGCCTGGCTCGCCCGCAATCAGCATCAGACAAGCCGCGTGAAGCATGGCCTGGTCGTGACCTGCGTCGGCGACGGTGGCGGGCCCACCTACAAGAAGAGCCGTCGCGAAAACGCGTTCATCGATCGTGTCGCCGCCCATGTGTTGCGCCACGCGGCCCGATCACCGGTTGTGCTCGACTTCAGCCCGATCGGCTATGACGAGCGACAGTATGGCTCGCCCGGATTCGATCTGCCAGTCGGCGTGTTCCAGCGCAGCCTGTTCGGGACCTTTTCCGAATATCACACCTCGGCCGACAATCTCGATTTCGTCCGGCCCGAGCACCTCGCTTCATCTTATCGGATGATTGGCGACATAGTCGACGTCCTGGAGCAGGACTTCCGGCCGCGAAGCACCTGCATGCATGGCGAGCCGCAATTGGGGCTGCATGGACTCTTCGAGCGTGAATCCCCTGGTGGTGCCGGCGCGGCGAGCAACCTGGCGATGCTCTGGGTTCTGAGCGGCGCCGACGGCCGGACCTCGCTATTCGAAATCGCCGAGCGCGCCGGTTTGCCATTCGCGACTCTGTTGAGTGCCGCCCGCCGCCTGCAGGCCCATGGGCTTCTGGAAGCTGACGGCGTGACACCGATTGCTAGCGCCTGAACGGCCTTTCCCTCACCTGCGTCGGCGAGATCAGCTCCAGCTCGCGGGTAGCATTCGACGAACGGTCGCCGTCATGGATGCCGCGCCGGGGCGAGGCTCGCTCCGGATCAGATAGTCGAGCGGTGGCAGAAGAGTCGATGACCAGGATCGGCTCGCCACATAGCGAAACAGGCCGGCTGCATTGCGGATTTCGCCCCGGCAGAGATGGCTCAAGCCGGACCAATAGGCACGACCGACCAACCCGCGCGCCGCCAGCCGCGCAAGGCGCGCGGCTTCGGGATGGGACGCCCCTTCGTGCGTAAAAAACCATGTGAACGCCGCCTCGTAGGCAAGAATCTGCAGGCTTCGGTTGCGGCGGACAATGGCCGATCGTTCGAGCTCATGCGCCCGCATGAAGAGCTGCGGAGTCCGCGTCCGGGCGATCAACCCTCCCTGCAGGGTGAGGCGCATCATCAATTCGAAGTCGTCGGATTGGTCCAGCGCCGCGCAATAGTGTCCCGCCCGCTTCTGGGCCGAGGTTCGTACCACGGCGGAGCAACTGCGGACCGAATAGAGCCCCGTGCGGCAAAACTGTTCGAGCAGGCTCTGCGCCGGCATGATCTGCCAATCGACGGGCCCCGCCGTCATCGGCCGCTGCTTCGCGGGCTTCGTTGCTGCGAGTTCTCCAAACGCCAGCGTCGCATCGGGATTCTGTTCCAGCACCGACAGGGCTCTCGGCAGGGATCCCGGGGTCAGCAGATCGTCCGCGCAGAGGATCATGAAATAGTCGGAGGACGCCCAGTCGATGGCCTCGTTGAACGACGCCTGGTGGCCGAGATTGGTCGCGTGCTGCACGAATGTGACCCGGCGATCTCTAGAGGCCAGCTGGCGCGCGATCGCCGCGCTGTTGTCGTCCGAGGCATTGTCGAGGATGAGGACGCGCAGCGCAGCGACATCCTGCGTCAGCACGCTCTCGACGCACTCGCGGAGATACCGACCGTAGTTGTAGTTGGGTATGGCGACGTCGATGCTGACCATGGCTTCCTGCTCAGGCATGGAAGAAATCCAGATCATCGCACTCTGGACGGCCCGGCTTCCGGGCAGCAAGCCGGCCGAAAGCCGTAGATGCCGGCGCCTCTGGACGGAGCTTGATCTGTCCCTATCCGAAAGGCGTAGCGAGCAGCCTCTGGCCCCTCCTCAGAACGTCTGAGGCGACCTTCTCCCGGTTCTTGATATGTTCCTGAATACAACCTGCAGGCGAGTTCTTCGTAATTCAGCCTGTACCGAGGTGACTGGGGATGGAGGGGTTCGATGACAAAGTCTTTCGGATCGACGCCCGGGGGGCGCGACGTTCTGGGGACGTGCCGTCTTTGTGGCGCCGACCTGCATCACGTCTTCGTCGATCTCGGCATGTCGCCGCTCTGCGAGAGCTTCGTTGCGGCGGACAGGATCGACGAAGGCGAGGTCACATACCCGCTTCGGGTGCTCGCCTGCGAATTCTGCTTCCTGGTTCAGCTCAAGGCCTATGTCAGGCCGGACGCGATCTTCGACGACTATGCCTACCATTCGTCCTATTCGTCGAGCTGGGTTGCGCATGCGAAGGCCTATTGCGAGGCCATCACGCAGCGACTGCAACTGAACGCGCGAAGCTCCGTCGTCGAGATTGCCAGCAATGATGGCTATCTGCTGCAGCATTTCGGCCCTCTCGGCGTTCCGGCGCGGGGTATCGAACCCGCCGCCAATGTCGCCGCGATCGCGATCGAAAAGGGCATCGAGACGCGGATCGATTTCTTCGGCGCGGATCTGGCGGAGGAAATGGCGGCGGAAGGCCAGCAGGCGGATCTGATCATCGGCAACAACGTGCTGGCGCAGGTACCGGACCTCAATGATTTCGTCGAAGGCATGCGGATCCTGCTGAAGCCCGAGGGGGTGATAACGCTGGAATTCCCGCATCTCGCGCGCCTCATTGCCGAGACCCAGTTCGACACGATCTACCACGAGCATTTCTCGTACTTTTCCCTGCTGACGATCGAGCAGATCGCGGCCCGGCATCAGCTGAGGCTGATCGATGTCGAGGAACTGACGACGCATGGCGGATCCCTGCGCGTCTATCTGGTCCACGCATCCTCGACGCGCCCGCAACATCCTGCCGTTCCGGCGCTGCTCGCGATTGAGCGGGCGCAGGGGCTGGATCGCGTCGCCACCGATTCCGATTTTGCCGAGCGGGTTGTGGCGACCAAGCGCGGGCTGCTGTCGCTGCTGATCGAGCTGAAGAACCAGGGCAAGACGATCTGCGGCTATGGCGCGCCGGGAAAGGGCAACACCCTTCTAAACTATTGCGGCATCGGCACGGACTTCCTGGAGTTCACGGTGGATCGCAATCCCTTCAAGCACGGTCAGTTCACGCCGGGGATGCGCATACCGATCCTGCCTCCGGAGGCGATCGAAATCGCCAGGCCGGATTATGTCCTCATCCTGCCCTGGAACCTGAAGGGCGAGATCATGACGCAGATGGCTCACATCGCGGCGTGGGGCGGCCGCTTCATCGTGCCGATCCCAGAGCCTCGCATCGTCACACCGAGGATCGAGCGAAAGGGGATGGCATCATGAAGGTCGTTCTGTTCTGCGGCGGGCTCGGGACGCGCATCCGCGAATATCCCGAGAGCATCCCGAAGCCGATGATCCCGATCGGACAGCAACCGATCCTCTGGCACCTGATGAACTATTACAGCCAGTACGGCCATACTGATTTTGTGCTCTGTACCGGCTACAAGGCCAATGTCATCAAGGACTTCTTTCTGAACTATCGACCGCAGGCCTATGCGGATTGCGTCGTCTCGGACTTCGGCGCCAAGGTCGAGATGCTGGGCACGCCGGAGCAGGATTGGCGCGTGGCGCTGATCGATACCGGGATGTGGCGCAATATCGGCGAGCGGCTGCTGGCGGTTCGCGACCACGTCCGCAACGAGGAGATTTTCCTCGCCAACTACAGCGACGGCCTCAGCGACGTGGATCTGACCGAAATGATCGCGCGGTTCCGCGCGAGCGGCAAACTCGCCTGCTTCCTGGCGGTGCGCCCGCAGCTCAGTTTCCATTTTGCCGATATCGCCGGCGACGGGGCGGTCAAAGGGTTCGCCACTTCCGATCGCTCGGATCTCTGGATCAATGGCGGCTTCTTCCTGTTCAGGCCCGGCATCTTCGACTTTGTCCGCGAGGGTGAGGAGCTGGTGCTCGAGCCTTTCGCGAGGCTGATCGAGGCGGGAGAGCTGATGGCCTACAAATATGAGGGCTTCTGGCGCGCCATGGACACGTTGAAGGACCGCCAGGTCCTGGAGGAGATGGTCGAGCAGGGGCGGATGCCATGGCGGCAGGCGGAACGCGCCGGATCGACCACGCCGCTGGCGATCTCCGCCTCATGAGGCTTCTCACCCTCGCCGCGCCAGGCGATCGGCTGTCGATACTGTGCCTCGGCGCCCATTCGGATGACATCGAGATCGGCGCGGGCGGCACGCTGCTGACCCTGATCGCCAAGGGAGTCCGGCTCGACGTTGCGTGGTGCGTGCTGAGCGCCCCCGGCGAGCGGGCGCGCGAGGCGCAACGGTCGGCCGATGCCTTTCTGGCGGGTGCCATGCAGGCCGAGGTTCGCTGTGGCGCCTTCGCGGATGGGCTCTTCCCGGAGCAGGGCGCCGCCATGAAGGCGTGGATGGAGGACTTGAAGCGCCACGTCACGCCGGACGTCATCCTGACCCATCGCCGCGATGATGCCCATCAGGATCACCGCGCCGTCTCGCGACTGACCTGGAACGTGTTCCGCGATCACATGATCCTCGAATACGAAATCCCGAAATGGGATGGCGATCTGGGGCGGCCCAACCTTTATGTGCCGTTCGGCGAGGCGGAGATGGGGCGCAAGGTAGCGTTTCTCATCGAGCACTTCGCCTCGCAGCGCTCGAAAGACTGGTTCGACGAGGAGACCTTTCGCGGCTTGGCGCGGTTGCGCGGCGCGGAATGTCGCTCGGCCGGGCGCTATGCCGAGGCCTTCGTGATGCGCAAGGCGACGATCGGTTAGCCGTCAAAGGTTCCGCCCGGCCCCTCGGCCAAATGGATGAGCCATCTGGTCCAAAGGCCGGATACGACACGGGAACTCCCTGCCCTAGCCTCGCGTGAAAGCCTCTGTCCCACGTCTCGTTACGAGGAACGACGCATGAAATTCGCCTTCTTTGTCTATCCGCATCTGGGCGGCACCTTCACGGTCTTTCGCCATCTGCGCATGGGGCTAGCAGCCTTCGGCATCGACGTTCGCTGGCTCGGAATCGGACCGGCAGCGCATGCGGCAGCGAGGCATCCGGACTGGCAGGCGGAACGGGAGACCGGCGCGGTCTGCGGCCTGCCCGGCGACGACGAGCCGGCACTGGCGCGCGCTTTGTTCGCCGCGATCGAGAATGGCGGCTTCGACGGCGTCTTCGTCAATGTTCACGCCGACTCCGTGCAGACCAACATCGCGCGGCATCTGCCGTCGTCCCTGCTCCGCATCCTGGTGGTGCATAACATCACGCCCGGCACCTATGCCGCCGCGGCAGCCATCCGCGAGCATGTCCACGCAACGGTGTGCGTCTCGCGCCGCATCGAGGCGGATCTGATCGGTCGCTACCGCTTCCGACCCCAGCGCATCGTCACGGTCCCCAACGCGGCCGATTTCCTGCCGGTCCCGGCTCGGGCGCCGCGCGCCGATGGCCAGCCGCTTCGCGTTCTCTCGCTCGGCCGCGTCGAGGATCAGGCGAAGGGCGTTCTATGGCTTCCGGATATCCTGCGGCGTCTGCCGCCTTCCGTCCGGATGACCGTCGCGGGTGACGGCCCGGACCTCGCTCGCCTCCGACAACGATGCGCGTTCCTGGGCGACCGGGTCCGGTTCACCGGCGCCGTCCTGCCCTCCGCCGTTCCGGCCCTGATGGCGGAGCACGACATTCTGCTCGGGCCATCCCGGTTCGAGGGGTTCATGATCACGGCCGTCGAGGCGATGGCGACCGGCTGCGTCCCGGTGATCTCGCGCATTCGCGGCGTGACGGACAGCGTGGTCACCGAGGGCGAAACGGGGCTGCTGTTTCCCGTCGGGGATATCCGCGAGGCGGCATCAGCCATCCAACGGCTCGTCGATCACCCCGCCCTTTGGCGCACCCTGTCGCGCCGGGGCGCCGCCACGGCTCCGGATCGCTTCGGCGTCGCCCGCATGGCGGGCGAATATGCGGCGCTGCTGGATCGAATTTCCGCCGAGCCCCCCCTCGTCGCCCGGCCCTTGTCGATGGACGAATGGCAGCTGCCACCGGGTCTGCGTCCCGGCCTGCGCACGCATCTTCCCGTTCCGATCAAGAACCTGCTGCGCGGCATCCGGGAACGGGTCCGCATCCGCGACCAGACGGCGGAGCCTGCCTGATGAGCCGAGGAGGCACATAATGGCGATGGCTCTGATCTGGATCCTGGTCCTCACCTCCGCCGGGGTGATCGTCGTGAGCCTTCGCCGGCCCGAGGGCGCGTATCAATATCCGTTCCTGGCGGCGGCGACCTTTCTCGGCTTCATCGCGCCGCAGCTGCCCGCGTTCGCCGAGGATCCGTTCTTTGCCGAGGGGGCCGTGGCGCGAACGGCGGCCTTCGCCACTCTCTGCCTGCTCGGCTGCGTTCTCGGCTGGCACCTGCCGCGCCCCTCGGTCGCGGCAAGGCGTCCCTGGTGCTTCGACGAGCACAAGCTACTCGCCGTCGCGGCGGGACTGTCGTTGATCGGCGCGTATTTCTATATGAAGATCAATAACTTGCCTTATGATATCAAGTTCTCGATCTATACGGGCCTGCCGGTCGTCTACATCTTCTTCGCGCGATTCATGCCCTACGGCTTCGCGATCGCGCTGATCTGCTTCGCCCGTCGGCCCAGCTTGCCGGGGCTCGCCGTTGTGGCGTTCGACCTCGTGGTCTATGCCGACCGCATTCTCGTCCACGGCCGGCGGAGCGAGGCGGCCGATTTCGTCTTTCTGATCGCCCTCGCCCTCTGGTTCCAGCGCCGGCTCGCGGCGCCTCGCCTGCTCTCCATTCTATTCGTGCTCGGCGCGGCCCTTGCCTTGACCAGCACCGGCGACTATCGCTCGGTCACGACCGCGCGCGATCCCTCGCCCTGGTCGGCGCTGCTCAAGATCGATGTCGCCGCCAATTTCGAGCATCTGCTCGCCTATGGCGGCGAGGAAGTCCGTAACGCCATCAACCGGATGGAGACCGTCCGCACGACGGAGGCGTACGATTTCGGCCTCAGCCACTGGAACGCGACCGCGTTCAACTATGTGCCGGCGCAGCTCCTTGGAACGCATTTCAAGGAGAGCCTGATGGTTTCGCTCGATGGCCAGATCGCGCGGGACTACGCGCCGCATCCCGGCACGACGGAGACCGGGCTGACCGACGCGTTCGCGTCGTTTTCCTATCTGGGCGCGTTGAAGTTCGTCCTGCTTGGATATCTGATGCGGCGCCTCTATGACGCCGCCATGCGCGGCAGCACGGCCTGCCAGATCGTCTATGCCCTGTCGCTGTCGCCGTCGATGCACGCCATCACGCATCACACCCAATGGCCCTATTCCAACTGGATCCATATCGGGCTGTTCCTCCTGCCAGCGCTTCTTCTCGCCCGGACACGGACCGATGAGGTTCGGCCCGCGGCAGCGACGGTTCCCTTCTCGTCATGAACGCGCCTGCCGACCTCCGCCAGCAGCCCGCTTCGGTTCGTGTCGCCGTCGTCTTCCAGCGCTTCGGCCCCTATCACGTCAGCCGGCTCGATGCGGCGGCGCGATACATGAACCTGACCGGCATCGAGCTCAGCGGGACGGACCGCACCTATGCCTGGGCGAGCACCGAAGGGTTGGGCGGCTTTCCGCGATTGGTGGTGTCGGCCGATATCGATGCGGAGCCGGTTCGGACCATGTATGGCAAGGTCTCGGCCGCCTTGGCCTCGGCCCAACCGGATGTCGTCGCGATTGCCGGATGGTCGCATCCCGCCGCGCTGGCCACTCTCCTCTGGTGCTCGCGCCATGGCAAGCGGGCGATCGTCATGTCGGACAGCGCCGAACAGGATAGCATCCGACGCCCCTGGCGCGAGGCCATCAAGCGCCAGATCGTTTCGCTCTATGGCGCGGCGCTCGTCGGCGGCGAGGCACATCGGCGGTATCTGGTCGCCCTCGGCCTGCGCGAGGATGCGATCTTTGACGGCCTCGACGTCGTCGATAACGCACATTTCGCGGAAGGGGCGTCGCGGGTCCGCGCCACGGCTCCCGAGAGCCGGAAGCAACTTGGCCTGCCCGCTCGCTACTTCCTGGTTTCCAGCCGGATGATCGCGAAGAAGAACCTCTTTATGATCCTCGAGGCCTATCGCGACTATCGCGACATGGCCGGCGGCCTCCCCTGGGATCTCGTCATGCTCGGCGATGGCAGGCTGTTGCCGGATCTCTGGGCCACGGCGGCAGAGCTGGGATTGTCTGCCCATGTGCATTTTCCCGGCTTTCGGCAATATGCCGATTTGCCGGCCTATTACGGCCTCGCCGGCGCTTTCATCCTGGCGAGCCGCACCGAGCAATGGGGCCTGGTGGTGAACGAAGCCATGGCGGCGGGACTGCCGGTTCTGGTTTCGGCGCGCTGCGGCTGCTGCGACGAACTCGTGCGCCATGGGATAAACGGTTACCGGTTCGATCCCGGCGATCCCGGGGAGTTGGCGCGGCATATGTGGCGGGTCGCCGCCGATCCCGCATTGGCTCGAGCGATGGCGCAGGCCGGGCAGTCGGTGATCGCCGAGTGGTCGCCGGAACGGTTCGCCAACAACCTCCGACGGGCGGTGGATCACGCCGTGGCAGCGCCGCCTCGGACAGGCGCGCTGGCGCGGGCAGTCGTCGGCGCGATGATGTTCCGGCGCGAGCGAGCGGACGATTGAGCTTCAGGAAATGACCGATGTGACGGACGCGGCGCGCAGGCTCGCTCGCATGCCGGATCTACGGGACTCTATCCGGTGAGGCGCAGCAGGAGCGTGCGCCAGGCCTCGCCATAGCGTTCGATCGTCATGGTCTCGACGCGTTGGCGCGCGGCTTGTCCCATCCGCAGGCGGAGATCGGGATTCTGGATCAGCCGCTCGATGGAGACCTTCATGGCGTCTACGTCCTCGCAGGCATGGATGTAGCCTTCCAAGCCGTCTCGGACCGGCGTTCCGCTGTTGGGCGTGGTGACAACAGGAAGTCCCGTCGCCATCGCCTCCATCACCGCCCCCGCGGAGCCTTCGCAGGCCGAGGGGAACAGGAAGATGTCGAACGATTCCAGCCACGACCGCACCCCGTCGGCCGGCACGCCGCCGGCGAGCTGAACCTTCCCCCGATATGGCGCCAGCCTTTCGGGAAGCAGCGAGACGGGGCCGACCATGGTGAAGCGCGCGATTTTCGGATCGAAGCTTCCGGCGATTTCGAGAAAGGCCGGCGCTCCTTTGCGAAGCGACACGCCGCCGACAAAGCCGATCAGGACCGGGCCGCGTCTGCCGCCCCGGTCCTGGAAGGAAAACGTGGCGAGGTCGATCGGATAGGGAAGGACCGAGACCCTTTCGCTCCCGACGCCTGCCTTGAGCAGCCCCTCGCGAACATAGTCGGAGGCGCATGTGACATGGTCGGCCAGATCCCAGGTCCGCCGCTCGATATCCCGCATGATGGCGGCGCCTGCCGATGTGGCGGGCGCTTCCCAATCGGGCCAGAGCTCTGCCTGACGCGCCTCCTGCCGGATCTGTTCGTCGATGGGCGCGATGATCTGGTCGGCGACGACGGTAAGCCCTTGTCGCCGCGCCACCTCGCAGAGCAGCGGATCGAGGTTGCGGACGAAGCCGACAAGAGCGTCGGCGCCGTCCCAGCCGGCATCCAGTACCTGCCGCGTCATGGCTCGCGCGCGGCGGACATAGATTTCCTCCGGCAAGGTGGCCCTGCTTTCGAGCAGGCGTTCCAGCAAGGTCTGCCAGCCTGAGGTGACGATCCGGCTTCCCTCGAGACCGGCGCAGCGACGGCCCGCCAGCCGGCGTCCCGTGCCGGCCGAGATTGACGCCATCGCGAGGCCGAACAGCGCCTGTAGCGAGTTCGGCTGGATGAACCAGTCTGTATGCATGGTGCCGAGAATGCCTGCCGAACGCAGCGCCAACGGCAGCGCATAGCGGAGGCGCGCGCCGTCCTGAATGACGGCGACGTTCAGGGCGGGCCGCTTTGCCGCGACCCTGCCTGTGCGGACGGATCGGCTGTCTGCTGTGTCAACGGTCATGCGAGGTCGACCGTCGCAGGGCGTTCGGCGAGGCCGAGGAGCCATCGATACACGCTTTCCATGTCGCCGGCCGCCTTGGACCAGGCGTAGCGTTCCTGCACGAGGGTGGCGCCGAGCATTCCGACTTCCAGCCGGCGCGCCATCGGCATGGCGAACAACTCGCGCAATCCCGTTGCGATGCTGTCCGGCTCCGGCAGGATGCGGATCGCCCCTGCCCTCGCAAAGCCGTCGGGCAGGTTGCATTGCGGCGTCATCAGCACCGGCAGGCGGGCCGCCCAGGCCTCGAGCACGGCGATGGGCAGCCCTTCGCTGAGCGACGGCAGCACGAAGGCGTCGGCGGCGGCGAGGCTGCGCGCTTTTTCTTCGCCGAACTGCGGCCCGACGAAATGAACGACGCCCTCAAGGCCCAGTGTTGCCGCCATGCGCTCCAATCGGGCGCGATAGTCGGGATCGCCCCAGCCGGCGATGACCAGATGCCAGGCCTTGGACGCGGCGGCATCGCGCGCGATCGCTAAGGCGTGCAGGAGGTTCGGGATGCCCTTTTGCGGCGCCAGCCGTCCGAGGAAGAGAAGGATCGAGGCGCGGCCCGGCACGCGGCTACGCCAGAGCGGCGCGACGTTTGCCGTCGCGATGGGTGCGTGAACGCCGTTCGGCACGACGCAGACCGGGTTGGTCAGTCCTACAGCGCGGATCGAAGTCAGCTCGGCCTCGCAGAGCGCATGCAGGCAGGACGCGCCGCGCAGATGGCGCATCTCGTAGGCAAAACCAGCAAGCCGCTTCTTCCAGCGCCGATGTGCCAGCGCCCAGCGGTCCAGCTGGCCGTGCGGCGTGACGATATAGGGCGCCTTCCGGGCCGCGGCCCATCGCGGGGCGGCGACGGAGGGATACATCCAGAGCCCGTGCACATGCAGCAGATCGGCGCCGCTCGCGCGAAGCGCCCGGTCGAGGGCGGGCGAATAGCCGAAGGATGGGAAGCCGTGCGTCGGAAACGCCTGCGCCGGCACGCCGCCGCGTTCGAGGTCCTGCGCGGCGGAGACGGGGTGTTCGAGGCCGAAAACGTCGACTTCGATGCCCGGCCTTGACCGCAGCGCGGGCGCCAGGCCCGCGACCGCCTCAAAGATGCCGCCAGAGGCCCGCGAAAGCCGTCCCATGACCATGGCGACGTGGATCGGGGCATCGGGCCTCACGGTCTGCGGGTGCGGCGTCGCACGGGATAGTTGATCCAGATCGGTCATGCTGCCCTCCCCGGCTCCCTAGGGACCGCCAGTCCGCACGGCGCGCGGGCTGTCCAGATCCGAGAGATGGCGGTCGACCTCAAGAATATCGCCCGGCATCAGGCGGTCCCGGTCGGTGACGATGATCGTTTCGGTGCCGGTCGCTGTGCGGCGAACCACGGCAAAGGTCGCGTCCGGCAGCGCCTTGACGCCGCCGGCCTCCAGATCGTCGCTCGCGGCGCCGATGCTGGCGGCGAGCGAGGCGATCTTCTGTTCACTCCGGGCGGCGGCCAACTCGATCAGCCGCAGCGCCATGGCGTTTTCGGCTGCGCGGCCTTCCTTCAGCGCCGCGATGCGTTGATCGACTTCGAGGCTGCCGTGCCGGGCGCGCGCCAGGAAGCTCAGCACGTCGAGCTTGTCTCGCTTCAAGGCTGAATACTGACGCTGGTTTTCCCGCAGCCTCGACAGGGCGGTCAGCCCCTGGTCGGCCAGTTGCTGCGTCGCGTCGACATCCTTCGCGATCGACTCGAGTTCGCGATCGTGCAGGGTGAGGCTCTCCTGCAGCGCCGCGATCTCATCCTCCAGCGCATGGCGCTGTGCCTCGAAGGCGGCGATCTGGGCCGCGAGCGATGCCTTGCGGACCTGAAACAGGGCCATCTCGGCCGTTACCATGTCGACGGGCGCGCCGGACGCGGTCAGGCCCGTCGCGTCGAATTCTTCGCCGGCAATCTCCGCCTGGAGGCGGGCGCGCTCGACCCGTTGCGACAAGCGGGAGAGCTTCTCGTCGGCAAAACTCTGGCGCAGCGTCAGGAGCTGGAGCGCGGCGCCGGTGACGGGAGCCTGCGGACGGCGCAGGCCGCCGCCGAGCGCCACCAGTTCGAGAACGATCATGCCGGGCCGAAATTCGTAGCGGCCGGGCGACTGGACGTCGCCGGTGACGAAGACGGGCGCATGGCCGATGATTTCGAGGCTGACGGTGTGATCGGCCGGGACGCGCCCGGCGAGCCCGGCCGTCAGGCGCTCGGCCGCTTGTTCCTGGGTCAGGTTCAACATCATCACGCGGCCAAGGCGCGGAAAGCCGATGGAGCCGTCCGCCGCCAGGGTAAACTTGCCGCCGAGCTCCGGCTCCCCGAAGATGGAAACCTGCAGGATGTCGCCGACGCCGAGCCGATAGGTCTCGGCTGCCATCCCGACGCTGGCGTGAATCGTCAGCAGGAGGGTGGCCAGCAGGGACGCCCATAACATCCCGGCGCGCAGCATCCGGCGAATCCAGATTTGGCTCTGCCGCATCGTCATGCCTCGCGCATTTGAACTACCGGGCTGTCGCTGGCCGCCGGCGGTCGTGCTGGCGGCGTGGCGGGCGCGCGTCCGACACTCCCCGGTCGTTCGAAGCTGCGATGGACGCGCATCGAGACCCGGTTGAGCACCAGCGCCCGCACGGTCTGGCCGCAAAAGGCCAGCCGCTCGATCGAGGCCGTGACGCTTTCATAAGGCGTCCAGCCCCAACGGGCGACGAAAAGCACCGCATCGGCGTGCGCTCCGATCTGCGCAGCGTCCGACGAGGCGAGGATCGCCGGCGTGTCGAGGATCACTGCGTCGAAACGATCCCGAAGCGCCGCGATCAGCATGGCGAGGCGCTTGTCGGCGAGAAGGCTCGGCTTCTCCTCCTCCATGCCGCGCGCGATGATCAGCTGCAGCGGGGTCTCGGGATCGGGGACGACGACCTGCTCCAGGTCGAGGTCGCCGGACAGATAGGCGGCCAGGCCCCGGTGGTCGTCCGCCGTCGCGGCGCCCGCCATGAGGGCGACGGACTGGCCGTGTAGATCGGCGTCGACCAGCACGACTGACCGGCCCGATCGCGCCATGGAGCGCGCCAGCGAAAGCGCCAGCGTCGTCTTCCCCTCGCCCGGCAGCGCCGATGTCACCATCAGCACGCCGGCGCGGCGCATGGCCGGCGACAGGCGCAGCATCCATTGCAGCGTCGCGAACGCCTCGGCGAAGGCGGAGCGCGGGTCCTGGACGATCTGGCTGGCCGGCTCGCGGCCGGCGCGGCGCGGCAAGGTCGGGATGGTCGCCAGGACGGGGACGCCGGTCGCCGCCTCCAGAGCGTGGCGAGACCGCACGCGAGGATCGAGCCGGCCCAGCAGTAGGGCGAGGCAGACGCCGACGCCCGCGCCCGACAGCAGGCCGAGAAGCACCGTCGGGAACAGGCGCGGATTGGACGGACGTGCGGGGACGGTCGCCTCGGAAATCAGCCGGACGCCCGGATCGGTGAGCTCCTTGCGATCGCCGATCTGCTTGGCGCGGCCGAGCAGGCTTTCATAAACGGCCCGATCGGCGTTCGCTTCGCGGACGAGCCCCTCCAGCTTCACCCGGGCCGTGTCGGACCCGCCATAATCGGCTTCGGCCGCGCGCAGCTGCCCCTCGATCGAGGTCACGCGCCGGGCGGCGGTGTCGATCTCGTTACGGAGGCTGACGAGGATATGTTCGACCTCGCGGTCGATCTGCTGCCGGACCGTCTGCAGTTCCGAGGTGAGCACCGGGATCTCGACGCTCTGCGAGGCGCCCGTATCCCGCAGCACCTGAAGCCGGCGCTCGAGCTGGGACTGGCTGACGCGCAATTGCTGGATGATGGGCGAGCCGAGCACGTCGCTGAAGCCGTCGAGGCCGTCCTGCCGCGTCGAAAGCAGCGCGGCGGTTCGCTCTCGCGCCTCGGCCGTCGCCTTGGCGGCGCGAGCGGTTATGAGCTCGGCGCTCAGGGCGCTGACCCGCTGCGCGGCGATGGTGACGCCCCCCATCTCGAACAGGCCGGACGACGCCTTGAAGCGCTCGGCGTTCTGTTCCGCCTGCTGCAGTTTCGCGCCAAGCGTCGCCAGCCTCACCTCCAACCAGTCGCTAACGCGGCGCGTCGCCTCGATCTGCACGTCGTCCTGATAGTCGAGATAGGCGCGGGCATAGGCGTTGGCGACCTGGGCCGCCAGCGCTGCGTCGTCGGCGCTATAGGCAATGTAGATCGTGTAGGAACGGCCATCGTTGACGACGTCGAGATTGGCGCGCAGGCGCGCTTCCAGCGCCGATCGGGGATCCTGCTGTTTCGGCGCCGTGCTCCCCCTTAGGCGGCCGAGCCATCCAGCCAGCCCGCCCCGCGCCGGCTGAGCGATACGGGTCGGCGGGCCGGAAGCGTTCCCTTCGAACGGCTCGCCCCCTTCGGCGGCAAGCTTGTCGATCACCCTCTGCGCCATGACGCGCGACGAGATCCGGTCGAGCTCTGTCCGCAGCACGGGGTTTTCCTGCGGCAGCGGCGTGACGACCTGGTCGACCGGCATGGACTGGATGCGGCGGCCATCAAGGGCGATCACCGCCTCGGCGACATAGCGCGGCGGCTGCAGCATGTAGGACAGGGCACCGATGGCGAGGCCGGCGGCGGAACAGGCTGCGATCAGGTGGCTGCGCTGACGCAATGCCTCGAGACCATGCAAGCCGACATCCTGCCGCCCGATGGGAGGGGAAGACTGAATCACGATGATGTCCTGGGACTGGGAACGTCAGGCGCAGACGACGGTCGGCAGAGGCGATCGAGCGCGGGCCATGGCAGGGCCGGCGGCCGCGCGCGGAGGCGGCTCTGCCGTCGGCGGAAGGAGTTCAGGCTCCGGCGCGCGGGGCCCGGACATGGCCGCCTGGATGAGGCTGTTCAGCTTGAACGCGACCTCGGTCCGGTTATGGGCGCCGAGCTTCCGCATGATGCTGCGGATATGCACCTTGATCGTGCTTTCGCGCAGGTCGAGCTCGTAGGCGATGATCTTGTTGGCCTTGCCCCGGCGGATCGCTTCCGCCACCGCCGCCTGGCGCGGCGTCAGCAGGTCGGCGAGCGGATCGACGGGCGGGCCCCTGAATTCCGGCGCCAGGATCTCGTCCCGCGCGGCCATCAGGCAGTTGGCGGGCACGAACAGGCCGCCTGCCCTCGCCAGATTGACGATCTCGATCGCGATGCCGAGCCCGACGCTGGTCGGAATGTAGCCTCGCGCGCCCCGGTCCAGCGCCTGCAGGATATGGGCGGCGCTTTCGCCGTCGGCGAGGACGATCGTCGGGATATGCGGGAAGGCCTGCGCCAGATCGTCGAGCGCCATCGCCACCTGGGGCTCATCGGCGCGCTGGCTGCCGATGCTGAGAAGAATGGCGGAGACCTGCGCATGGACGGCGGTGGCCCGGCTCCATTCGGCCACGGTACCAAAGGTGAGGATTTCCAGATCGTGACGACCGCCCTGCAGGCCGCGCGCCAGACATTCCCTGTCGAGAACGCGACGATCGATCAGCGCAATGGCGGTGCAGGAGTCGCGCTCGACGGACGTGTTTTCACGGTCTAGCTGAATGGCATCGGCATTCCACATTTCCGGCTCCCTTCGGTCACCAGATGAAGAATTGATCGTCCTGCTTATGCGTGTATAATGACGTTATACAACCGAATTGAGTATTTCCACAACTCTAGGTTGTATTTTTACATTTTTTCTAGTTTTGTGTGTTGTCCCTATTGGGGCTGGCTGCGTGCGTCTTTTGCGAGCGGCGGCGCCTATCGGATCGACGGAACGTCGTAACCGGGTATGTGCTCTTCGGGCCGGACGGATTTCACTTCATCCGAAATGGCGAGCGAGCCGGGTTCCGCTTCGACGCGGCGACCGAATCGTCAGGACGCGTCGGGTCGCGGGTGCTGACGGCGCCATTCGGCCGGGTCGGTGAAGCGGCCCTGCCAGAGGCCGCGCCTGGCGAGACGGGCGGCACTCTCTGGCGCCGCGTAGTCGCCCTCGCCTCGCCCGGCGAAATTGATCGCCAGGCCCTGCCGCACCAGCACTTCGCCGATATCGCCGACATCCTTGACGCGGCACGTCGCGACGGCTCGGCCGTAGCGGTCATTGGCCCGGGGCGAACAGCTCAGCTCGCCCTGCGCCACCAGCTCGCGCAGCGCCTTGCGGGCGGCCTCGCCGCAGCGCCACGGCTTCCCGGCATTATCCTCGCAGGTCTGGTGCAGTTCGGGCGCATCGATGCCCGCGAGCCGGAATTCCTTGCCGCCGAACGCCAGCGAATCTCCGTCGCGCACGACGACGCGTGTGCCGTCGCTCGCACGGATCTCGCGAAGATGCTGATCCACATATCCGATGGCCAAGAGGCCTGCGATGAGCAGGAAGAGGAAGATCAGGGGCGGCGCCTTGCGGCTGCGCCGGGGACGGGGACGAATCATGACCGCAATCTAGCGAGCGGCGGAACCTGAAAGGAAGGAGATCGGCCGCTGGCTCGGATCAGGCGCGCGCTTTCGGCTTGGCTACGGTCTTCTTCTTCAGCTCCGGCTTGGGCTCGGCTTCCTCTGCGGCTTCCTTGGCGAGGCGCAGCTGGCGCAGCCGCGCCGTCTTCGCGGCCTGCGAGGCGACGCGATCGCGTTCGCCCGCCATCACGGCCGCCTCGCCGCTGCGAAGCTTCTCGGCCTTCTTGAAGCGCTCTTCCGCGCGAGCCTTGGCCGCATCCTTCGTGTCGCTGGGAGACATTGCCTTCCTTTCGCGCCCGCTGGCGGCTTTCGGCAACTGGATCGTCAATCCGGGAACGAGACGAGGCGGATCGGCGAGCCAACGGGCTCGCCTATTGTCATACTCTATCAGCTTTGCCGGGAAGATGTGGACGACGCCGCGGCGATCTTACTTCTTTGAGCGGCGCAGGGATTCGATCGGCGTGGCGGCAATTCCGGACTTCTCGGCGATCGCGCGATCCTGCGCCTCGAGGAAGTCGCGAGCGGGCCCGTCGCCTTCGAGACCACCCAGTATGTCGCCGGGAACGCGACGGTTGGAGCGCTGGCTTCCATCCTCATAAGAGACGTCGAACAGCACGAATTCTGCGCGGGCAGCTGGCTTCTTCGCCATGGGAAAAACTCCAGACAGTTTGGCGCCGGCAACAGGGATGCGATCCCCGGCCGGGCCGAAAACAAAAAGGGTCCGGCGTCGAAACGCCGGACCCTGTAACCCGAACTGGTGGGTTCAAGCTTCCTGCAGGTTCGCAGCCGCCGACTTTCCGCTGCGACGGTCGGCCTCGATGTCGAAGCTCAGCTTCTGGCCTTCGACCAGGCCGCGCATGCCGGCGCGCTCAACGGCGCTGATGTGAACGAACACGTCCGGGCCACCGCCGTCCTGCTGAATGAAACCAAAACCCTTCTGGCCGTTGAAAAACTTTACGGTACCGGTTGCCATGTCTCGTGTCCTTTGTGCATGCCTTGGCTATGGCTACGCGACTCCCGCGTCAGCCAATCCGAGTTCCAGCGATGTCTTGGGACGAGCCTCGAAGGGCGAATATCAAGGCAGAGCCAAATATCGAACGTGATCTATATAGGTCGAGAAGTCCCAAATCACAAATCCATCCTTTGCCGGCTGCCGGGAAAACTCGCTGTTTCAGGGGGCAAACCGCGTAGCAGGCAAGTTTCCATCGCCAGATCCACACAAGCGCCGATGCCGGCGCCGCGCCCTATCCGAGGAATATCCATGCAGCCGTCGAAAGATATTGAGCGCCTGATCGAGATCATGGCGGCCTTGCGCGATCCCGTGACGGGTTGTTCATGGGACAAGGTGCAGGATTTCAAGTCGATCGCTCCCTACACCATCGAGGAAGCCTACGAGGTCGCCGATGCGATCGAGCGGGGCGATCTCGTCGATCTGGAAGAAGAGCTGGGCGATCTCCTGCTGCAGGTCGTTTATCACGCCCGCATGGCGGAGGAGATCGGCGCCTTTTCGTTCGGCGACGTCGTCATGGCCATCACGACGAAGATGATCCGCCGCCATCCGCATGTCTTCGGCAGCGAGGAAGCGCGCAGCGCCGGCGCCGCCAAGGGATTCTGGGAGGCGATCAAGGCGGAGGAGAAGCGCGAGCGCGCCGAAAAGCGACGCCGGGCCGGTCAGCTCGACGCCGCCTCCGCGAGCCTGCTCGACGATGTCCCGGCCGGCATGACGACGCTGGCGCGCGCGGTGAAGCTTCAGCGCAAGGCCGGCACGGTCGGCTTCGACTGGAACGATCCGCGCGCCGTGCTCGACAAGATCAAGGAGGAGATCGGCGAGATCGAGCAGGAGCTGGATCGCGCCGAGGTCTCGCCCGCCCGTGTCCAGGACGAGATCGGCGACCTGCTGTTCGCCGTCGCCAATCTAGCGCGCCACGCCGATATCGATCCGGACGCGGCGCTCCGCGGCACCAACGACAAGTTCGGCCGCCGCTTCCGTCATATCGAGACCCGCCTGGCGGCCGAAGGGCGCACCCCCGCCGAGGCGAGCCTGGACGAGATGGAGGCGCTGTGGGTCGAGGCCAAGACGCAGCCGCCGAAGCCGGCCAAGGACGTCGGAACCGAATAGGGAATTGGGGCTGACGAACCGAATTCGTCCAGCCGTTCAGCCCTTCTTGAAGCGCTGAACGGCCCGAGCTTGTTGTTCGATCGCGTTCGCTTCACGCGAACCGGCATCCTCGAAAGCGCTGTCAGTTCTTGCCCATCGGGTCCCAGGCCTGGGTCGGGCCCTTCGCCGCCGCCTTCTCGGAGGAAGGCTGGAGCCTGGCGCCCGGGAACTCGCGGTGGAAGCTCTGCTCGTGCTTCTCCGGGACGCGGATGGTGGCGACGGTCCGGCCATCCTCCTCGTCTGCGCGGGAAAGCACTTCGCCCAGCTCGTAGAGCCGGTGCAGCTTCGCCAGCGCCGCGCCCGAGAGCGACACGGTGTAGACGGGACGGCCCTCGTTCAGCCGCTGCTCGACGATATCGAGGAGCGCCGCGACGCCCTCGCCGGTCAGCGCCGAGATCGGCACGATGGCGGGCTTGCCGTTGTCGGCATTGGCGCGCGTCGCCGGCCGGGCATCCTCCGGCATCAGGTCGATCTTGTTCCAGACCTCGATCAGCCGGTCGGTCTTGCTGACTTCGACGCCCAGCTGTTCGAGAACGCTCATCACGTCGCGGGCCTGGGCCTCGCTGTCCTCATGCGCGATATCGCGGACATGCAGGATCAGAGTCGCCTCGATCACCTCCTCGAGCGTCGCGCGGAACGCGGCCACGAGATGGGTCGGCAGGTCCGAGATGAAGCCCACCGTATCCGACAGGATCGCCTCGGTGCCGTGCGGCAGCTTCAGCCGGCGCAGCGTCGGGTCGAGCGTCGCGAACAGGAGGTCCTTGGCGAAGATGTCCGATTTGGTCAGCGTGTTGAACAGCGTCGACTTGCCGGCATTGGTATAGCCGACGAGCGCCACGATCGGCTGCGGCACCTTGCGGCGGCTCTCGCGTTGCAGGCGACGGGTGCGGACGACCGTTTCGAGTTCGTTCTCGATGCGGGTGATGCGCTCCTGCAGCGCGCGCCGATCCGCCTCGATCTGGGTCTCGCCGGGGCCGCCGAGGAAGCCGAAGCCGCCGCGCTGGCGCTCCAGATGGGTCCAGCTGCGGACCAGCCGGCTCTTCTGGTAGTTCAGATGCGCGAGCTCGACCTGCAGCGTGCCTTCGCGCGTCTGGGCGCGCTCGCCGAAGATCTCGAGAATGAGACCCGTCCGGTCGATGACCTTGGTGCCCCATTCCTTTTCGAGGTTCTGTTGCTGCACCGGGGTCAGGGCGTGGTCGACGATGACCAGGCCGATCTTGTCGGCCTGCACGCGCGCCGCGATCTCCGCCACCTTGCCGCTGCCGAACAGGGTCGCCGGCTTGAACATCGGCAATGGCACGGCGATGCCCTCGACGACGTCGAGTTCGATCGCGAGCGCCAGGCCGACCGCCTCCTCGACCCGCGCGCCGGAACTCCGGTCCCGGCCGCGCGCATCCCGGGTTCGCGCCGGTCGAACGGGCACGAGCACGAGTGCCCGTTCGGGCACATGCTTGGTTTCGATATGGCTATCGTTTGCCTCGGGCCCTTCGGCGCCTTCCGGCAGATCGTTATTCTCGGACAATCAGGCTCCCGGCCGATCGCCCTCTTCGCCCGGCTCGAAGAGCTGAACGGGAGCGCCCGGCATGATGGTGGAGATGGCGTGCTTGTAGACCAGCTGGGAATGGCCGTCCCGTCGCAGCAGCACGCAGAAATTGTCGAACCAGGTGACGATGCCCTGCAGCTTGACGCCGTTGACGAGGAATATCGTCAGCGGGATCTTACTTTTGCGGACATGGTTGAGGAACGTGTCTTGTAGGTTTTGGGCGCGTTCTGCCATTCTTGTCTCTCACGCTTAGCCTTGTTGGGGACCATGTCCCGACGGCCGGATCGTGTGCCGGCCTTGCGCTCACTTTGCCCGCAGAATCGCGGCGCGTCACCAAGAAATGCGTCGCAGGTCAAAGCTGTCCGAATTTCGATGGGCTCCTCAGCCGCGCACCCGCGCCGGGGCTTCGGTCGCGAACTCGTGGAAGCGTCGGCGCAATTCCGTCGCCACAGTGCCCGGTGCGCCGTTGGCGATCGGGCGCCCGTCGATCTCGACGACGGGCATGACGATCGCCGTCGCCGCGGTGAAGAACGCCTCGCGCGCGGCGAGCGCTTCCTCGAGGCTGAAGGCGCGCTCTTCGATGGTCAGGCCCGCCGCCTTGGCGACCTCGAACAGCACGGTGCGCGTGATGCCGCGCAGGATGCCGCTCTCCGCCGGCCGCGTGACGAGGACGCCATCGGGGGTGACGATCCAGGCATTGGTCGAGGAGCCCTCGGTCACCATGCCGTTCGCGTCGACGAACCACGCCTCATAGGCGCCCGCCTCCTTGGCCGCCTGCTTGGCGAGCACGTTGGGCAACAGCGACACGGTCTTGATGTCGACGCGCTCCCAGCGATTGTCGGGAACGCTGATGACCGAAACGCCCTTCTCCGCCTTCCGGTCGCCGGCGCTGCTCGGGGCCGATTTGGAGGTGACGACGATCGAGGGCGGCGTGCCTTCGGCGGGGAAGAGATGATTGCGCGGCGCGACGCCGCGGGTGATCTGCAGGTAGACGAGCCCCTCGCGCACGCGGTTGCGGCGTACCACCTCGCGCATGACCACGCCCAGCGCCGGAAGGCTCATCGGCAGCGCGATGCGCAGCTCCTTCAGCGAGCGCTCGAGCCGCGCCATGTGCAGCGTCTCGTCGATCAGCCGGCCATTACGGATCTCGCAGACCTCGTAGACGCCGTCGGCGAACTGGTAGCCCCGGTCCTCGACGTGAACGACAGCCTCGGCATGGCGGAGATAGAGGCCGTTCACATAGGCAAAGCGCGACATGGCATTCCTGCTGGACGAAGAGAATCGGGCATCGGCGGCCGCTGGCGGCCCGGCCGCATCGGACAATGCGGCCGCGGCGCGCGTCAACCGACGCCGAGCGATTTCAACTTCCGATGCAGGGCCGAACGCTCCATGCCGACGAACTCCGCCGTGCGCGAGATGTTGCCGCCAAAGCGGTTTACTTGCGCCGTCAGATATTCGCGCTCGAAGATCTCGCGCGCGTCGCGAAGCGGCAGCGACATCAGGTGCTCGCCGCCGCGATTGGGCGTCGTCGGCAGCATCTCGCCCACTTCCGGCGGCAGCATGTCGGCGGAGATCGCCTGGCTCTCGTCGCCGCGCGCCAGGATCAGCAGCCGCTCGATGTTGTTGCGCAGCTGGCGGATGTTGCCCGGCCAGTCATGCGCCTGCAGCACCGCCATCGCGTCGGAGCCGACGGTACGGATCGGCAGGCCGGTCGTGCGCGAGATCTGGTCGATGAAATGCGTCACGAGCTCCGGCACGTCGTCGCGACGCTCGGCCAGCGCCGGAACGCGCAGCGGCACTACCGAAAGACGGTGGAACAGATCCTCGCGAAAACTGCCGTCCGAGATCTCGTGCTCGAGATCGCGCGCCGTCGACGAGATGATGCGGACGTCGACCTTGACCTTCGCCGTGCCGTTGACCCGCTGGAAGCTCTGGTCGATCAGGACGCGCAGGATCTTGCCCTGCGTCTCCTTCGGCATGTCGGCGACTTCGTCGAGATAGAGCGTGCCGCCATGCGCCTCTTCCAGCGCGCCGACGACCCGGGCCGAGCCGGTGCCGTTCTCGGTTCCGAACAGCTCGTGTTCCATCCGGTCGGGCGTGATCGCGGCGGCGTTGACGACGACGAACGGCCCGTCCATGCGCAGCGACGATTCATGGATCGCGCGGGCGACCAGTTCCTTGCCCGAGCCCGATGGGCCGGAAATCATGATGCGGCTGTTGGTCGGGGCGACGCGCTCGATCGTCTGCTTCAGGTGGCTCATGGCGATCGAGGAGCCGACGAGGCGGCCGGCATCGCCCGCCCGCTCGCGCAGGTCCCGCACCTCGCGGCGAAGCTTGGACGCTTCCAGCGCGCGTTCGGCGATCAGCAGCAGGCGGTCGGCCTTGAACGGCTTCTCGATATAGTCGTAGGCGCCGCGGCGGATGGCCGAGACGGCCGTCTCGATGTTGCCGTGGCCGGAAATCATGACGACCGGCAGGTCGGGATGCTGCGCCTTGATGATGTCGAGCAAGGCCAGTCCGTCGATGCGGCTGCCGGTCAGCCAGATATCGAGAAAGATCAGCGTCGGCCGCCGTTTCTCGATTTCCGCGAGCGCCGTGTCGGTATCGCCGGCCGTGCGGGTGCCATGACCCTCGTCCTCGAGAATTCCGGCTACCAGCCCGCGGATGTCAGCTTCATCGTCGATGATCAAAATATCGGAGGCCATGATCTCTATCTTCGTCAGGCGTCTACGGGATTGGTCTTGTGGTTGGTGCCGGAGCCGGCCCCGCCGTCCTGCGACGGACGCGGCAGGGTGATCCGGACCATTGCGCCCCGCCCCCCAGCGGCAACGGCGGGCGAATCGAGCAGATCGAGCTGCCCGCCGTGTTCTTCGATAATCTTGCTGACGATGGCGAGGCCGAGGCCGGTGCCCTTCTCGCGCGTCGTCATGTAGGGCTCCAGCAGCCGGTGCCGGTTCTCCTGCGGCAGGCCGATGCCGGTGTCGATGATCTCGACGATGTTGCTGTCGCCCTCGACCCGCCCGCGCACGATGATCTTCGGCGGGACCGGATCGTCCGCCGGCACGGCGGCGATGGCCTCGGTGGCGTTCTTCACCAGATTGGTGAAGGCCTGCGAGATCAGGCGCGGGTCGTAGCGGCCGATCAGCGCCTCGTGCGGCAGGTCGATCTCGAAGCTGATCTCGGGATTGGCGACTTCCATCAGGAAGACGGCCTCGCGGGCGGCCTCGCCCAGGTCGCGCTCCTCGAAGGTCGGCTTCGGCATGCGCGCAAAGGACGAGAACTCGTCCACCATGCGGCCGATATCGCCCACCTGGCGGATGATCGTGTCGGTGCACTGGTCGAAGATCTCGCGACCCTCGACGATGCCCTTGCCGAAGCGGCGCTTCAGCCGTTCGGCCGAGAGCTGGATCGGCGTCAGCGGGTTCTTGATCTCATGCGCGATCCGGCGGGCGATGTCGGCCCAGGCGGCGCTGCGCTGCGCCGTCACGAGGTCGGTGATGTCGTCGAGCGTGATCACGTAGCCATGCGCCGCCGTATCGGATTCCTCGGTCGTCACGCGCACATTGATGGTGCGCTCGCGGCCGTCGCGGACGACGGATACCTGGTCGCGATGCTCCGGCCGGTTGGTCTCCGCCAGCGCCGCCGACACGACCTCGTTCAACTCGGGCACGATCTCGATCACCGGCCGGCCGAGCGTATCGTTCTGGTCGAGGCCTAGCAGGCGCAGCGCGCCGCGATTGGCGATCGTGACGACGCCTCGTGCGTCGGTTCCGACGACGCCGGCGCTGACGCCCGCGAGCACCGCCTCGGTGAAGCGGCGACGGCTGTCGATCTGCTCGCTGGCGGCGACCAGCTCATGGCGCTGGCTGCGCAGCTCGGCGGTCATCGTGTTGAAGGTCGCGCCCAGCGCGCCGAGATCGCCGTCCGAGCTCTTGAACGGAACGTGCACCTCGAGATTGCCGCGACCGATCTCGTCGGCCGCGTCGATCAGGCGGCGGATCGGCGAGACGAGCCGGTTGGCGAAGCCGATGCCGAGCCAGACGGCGGAGAGCAGCACGACGAGGGCAAGGCCCAGATACAGCACGCCGAAGGCGATCTGCACGCCGAGACGCGTCGCCTCGAGGTTCTTGTATTCGTTCACGCTCGCCGTCGTCTCGGCGATGTAGCGGATGACCTTCGGATCGATCTCGCGCGTGATGTAGAGGAACACGTCCGTGTAGCTTTCGAGACGGACGAGCGCGCCGACGACGTTGGTCGCGCCCGGCGCGATCAGGATCGGCTCGGCGCCCGGCTTTGCCGCCCGCGTCAGCGCATCCGGCGGCGGCGGCAGATAGCCGGTCGAAAACTGGAAATTGGCCTGAGCGATCAGCGTGCCGTCCGGCTTGACCAGGAAGACGCCGGGAATGCCGCGCAGCGCCGCCAT
Organism: Kaistia sp. SLG-1; assembly: GCF_059699055.1. Taxonomy (NCBI): domain Bacteria; kingdom Pseudomonadati; phylum Pseudomonadota; class Alphaproteobacteria; order Hyphomicrobiales; family Kaistiaceae; genus Kaistia; species Kaistia sp. SLG-1. Next base: position 2,831,982 of record NZ_AP048544.1, on the reverse strand, counting down.
CGAGTTCATGAAGGACTGGAAGCGGTCCGGGTTCTGCTCCAGCAGCACCTGCGCCCGTTCGAAGTCCGCCTTGAGCCCCTGAATGTCGACCTTCAGCGTCCTTGCATGCTCCTCGGCATAGGCCTGGGCGATCGAAAGCGAGGTGTCGACGATGGCGCGGGTGCGCTCGGAGAACCAGTGGTCGAGGCCCCGGTTCAGCGTGATGCTGGCGACGACGGCGATCAGGATGGCCGGCACGACGGCGACGATGCTGAACAGGCCGACGATGCGGATATGCAGTCTTGCGGCGGCGCGTCCGCGACGGCGCGCCCGGATCAGCATGGCGACTTCCAGGCCGAGCTCGATCACCAGCAGGCCGGTGAGCAGGCCGTTGACCGCCAGCGCCCAGAACACGACCCGTTCGGTCGGCTGGATCGGCGTCAGGCCCATCAGCAGGAAGAAGCTGAGGCAGGCGCAAGTCAGCGCCAGGATGACGGTGAAATAGCCGGCCGCGCGCACGGTGACGCGAAGCTTGCGGCGCTCCGGATCGGACACGGCCCGAGCCTCCGCCATTGTCGGATCGCTGGTCGCGCTCACGACGCGACTCCGCCCAACGGATCAAATTTCCAGAATCGCATGCGGTCTCGAGCACCCTTCATGACGCGGGACACTGGGACCGAATTGCAACATCATTGTGGCGAACCGGCAACAGGGCGCCGGTTCGCCAGCGCGTTCAGCGCGGGTTGCGCAGCACCTGGACGTCGAGATCGCGGATCTTCTTGCGCAGGGTGTTTCGGTTCACGCCGAGCAGTTCCGCCGCCTTGATCTGGTTGCCGCGCGTCGCGGCGAGCGCCGTGCTGATCAGGGGATATTCGACGTCGCGCAGGATGCGGTGATAGAGGCCCGGCGGCGGCAATCCTTCGCCGAAGCCGTGGAAATAGGTCGAGAGATGGCGCTCGACCGAGCTCATCAGCGTGTCCTCCATCTCGGCGCCCTCGGCCGGGAAAGCGGCGGCCGGCTGCTCGAGCTCGGCCTCGATGATGTTCTCGGTGATGGTGTCCTGCGGATAGAGCGCGGCGAGGCGGCGGATCAGGTTTTCCAGCTCGCGCACATTGCCCGGCCAGCGATAGCGCTTCAGCCGCTCGACCGCCGCCACCTCGATCTGCTTGTGCGGCAGGCCGTCCTTCTCGCCCAGCGTGAAGAAGTGCCGGACGAGGTCGGGAATGTCCTCCGAACGCTCGCGCAGCGCCGGCAGGCGGATCGGCACAACGTTCAGCCGGAAGAACAGATCCTCGCGGAACAGGCCCTGGTTGATCAGTATGCGCAGGTCCTTGTTCGTCGCGGCGACGATGCGGACATCCGTCTTGATCGGCGTACGGCCGCCGACCGTCGTGTATTCGCCCTGCTGCAGCACGCGGAGCAGCCGCGTCTGCGCCTCCATCGGCATGTCGCCGATCTCGTCGAGGAACAGCGTGCCGCCCTCGGCCTGCTCGAAGCGGCCGGCCGAGCGCGCCTGCGCGCCGGTGAAGGCGCCCTTCTCGTGGCCGAACAGCTCGCTCTCGATCAGATCGCGCGGGATCGCCGCCATGTTGATGGCGACGAAGGGGCCGGTGCGGCGCTTGCCGTAATCGTGCAGCGCGCGGGCGACCAGCTCCTTGCCGGTGCCCGACTCGCCGGCGATCATCACGGTCAGATCGGTCTGCATCAGCCGCGCCAGCACGCGATAGATGTCCTGCATGGCGGGCGAGCGACCGACTAGCGGGATGTTCTCGCCGCCATCGTCGAGGCTGGCATCCTTGGCGCGCTGCTTCGGCTCGGCCAGCGCCCGGCCGACGATCGAGATCAGCTCCTTCAGGTCGAAGGGCTTCGGCAGATATTCGTAGGCGCCGCGCTCGGAGGCGCGGATCGCCGTCATGAAGGTGTTCTGCGCGCTCATCACGATGACGGGCAGTTCCGGGCGCGCCCGCTTCATCCGCGGCAGCAGGTCGAAGGCGTTCTCGTCCGGCATCACCACGTCGGTGATGACCAGATCGCCCTCGCCCTGGCTCACCCACCGCCACAGCGTCGCGGCGTTGGAGGTCAGGCGCACTTCATAGCCGGCCCGGGACAAGGCCTGGTTGAGCACGGTGCGGATCGCCGCGTCGTCATCGGCCACGAGAATGGTGCCGGTCGCCATGTCAGTTGTCCTTGTCTGCAGGTGCGTCGCCCGGGAATGCCGGCATCAGCACGCGGAAGGTCGTGCGGTTCTGCTGGGAATCGCACTCGATCACGCCGCCATGGTCGCCGATGATCTTGGCGACCAGTGCCAGACCGAGGCCGGAACCATTGGTCTTGGTGGTGACGAAAGGGTCGAACAGGTGGGGCAGCATGTCCGCCGGCACACCGGGGCCGTTGTCGCGGACGATGAATTCGAGCGGCAGCGTCACCCGGTTGGTCGAGCCGGGGACGGAAAGACGGATGCCGGGCTTGAAGGCCGTCGAAAGCAGGATCTCGCCATTGTCGTCATTGCCGATCGCCTCGGCCGCGTTCTTGACCAGGTTCAGGAAGACCTGCACCAGCTGGTCGCGATTGGCATAGACCGCCGGCAGCGACGGGTCGTATTCCTCGATGATGCGAATGTTGCGGGCGAAGCCGGATTGCGCCAGCCGCTTCACATGCTCCAGCACGACATGGATGTTGACCGGCGCGCGCTCGACCGGCCGTTCGTCGGAGAAGACCTCCATCCGGTCGACCAGCTTCACGATGCGGTCGGTCTCATCGCAGATCAGCCGGGTCAGGGCGCGATCGTCGTCGTCGACGGAGGATTCGAGCAGCTGCGCCGCGCCGCGAATGCCGGAGAGCGGGTTCTTGATCTCGTGCGCCAGCATGGCCGCGAGGCCGGTGACCGAGCGCGCCGCGCCGCGATGCGTCAGCTGGCGGTCGATCTTCTCGGCCATCGTCTTCTCCTGCAGCAGGATGACGACCGAGTCGGGCTTTTCGGGCACGGGCGAGGCATAGATGTCGACGATGCGATCGCTGCCGTTGCGCGGCGTGCCGACGTCGACGCGATATTCGTTGACGGCCGCGCCCCGCGTCCTGACCTGCTCGATCAGCGAGAGCAGCGGGCTGCCGAACGGCACGAAATGGGCGATCGGCTGTCGCCGCAGCACGGCGATCGAGGCCTGGAAGAAATCCTGCGCGGCGCTGTTGGCATCGGTGACGTGCCCTGCCCCGTCGATCATGATGATCGGGTGCGGCAAGGCGTCGAGCAGGATCGATGCCGATCCGCCGGCGGCGGCGTCTGCGACGTCGCTCGGAGCCATGTTTCGGTTCACGCGGCTCTCCTCATTTCGGCTTCTCCAAGATGCTGGCGCAGAAGCGCGACGACCCGGGCCGGATTTTGTTCGGTCATGATGGCGAGGCGGGCTTCCGGATCCATGGCTTCGGGGCCGAGCGCCTCGATGGTCCAGCTCAGATGCTTGCGCGCGTTGCGGACGCCGAGGATCGGCCCGTAGAGCGCGATCATCTCCTCGAAATGTCCGACGACGAGCTCGATCAGCTCAGTCCCGCGCGGCGCTTCCGGCATCGAACCGGTGGCGGCGAATTGTGCCAGATGTCCCGGCAGCCACGGCCGGCCATAGGCGCCCCGCCCGACCATGACGCCATCGGCGCCTGAAGCCGCGAGCATCGGCGACAGGCTGTCGATGCTGACGCAGTCGCCATTCGCGATGAGCGGGATCGAGATCGCCTGCTTCACGGCGGCGATGGCGGCCCAGTCGGCCGTGCCCTTGTAGAACTGGCAGCGCGTGCGGCCATGCACGGTGATCATCGCGACCCCGGCATCTTCGGCGCGCCGCGCCAGCTCCGGGGCGTTGATCGTCTTGTCGTCCCAGCCGAGCCGCATCTTCAGCGTCACGGGAACGGGGCTCGCCGCGACCGTCGCTTCCACCAGGGTCAGCGCATGGTCGAGGTCGCGCATCAGCGCCGAGCCGGAATAGCCGGTGGTGACGCGCTTGGCCGGGCAGCCCATGTTGATGTCGATGATGTCGGCGCCGGAATCGGCGGCGGCCTTGGCGCCTTCCGACATCCAGTGCGCCTCGCGGCCGGCCAGTTGCACGACATGCAGGCTGTTGCCGGTCGCCTCGGCCCGCATGGCGGTCTCGGCGTTGCCGGCGGCCAGCTCCTCGCTGGCGACCATTTCCGACACGACCAGCCCCGCCCCGAAGGACGCCGCGATCCGGCGGAACGGGCGATCCGAGACGCCCGACATCGGCGCGAGCAGAACCCGGTTCGCGATCACAACCCCTCCGATGTCGAGGGGAGCGGCGAGACGGGCGACAGGATTGAAGGCTTCAGACAATATGACTACCGAATAGGCACCGGATGACGTGCCCACATATTAGTCACTCAGCTGGCTGCGGCAAGAGACTTGTTGCGTTGCGGTGTGAAATCTCCGATCCATGCGACCATCTGTCAAAAGAGCCGCGAGGCTCCATTTCTGCGGGATCTCTCGCTCATGAACGAAAGTGTTGGGCCTTCGCGGGTCGCGGTCCTGGTCGTGGCGGCGGGACGGGGCGTGCGCGCCGGCGGCGACATGCCGAAGCAGTACCGGAGCCTCGCCGGCCAGCCGATCCTGCGCCGGACGACGGCACTTTTCCTAAGCCATCCCCGCATCGACGACGTTCTCGTCGTCATTCACCCCGACGACGCCGACCTGTATGGCGCGGCCGTCGCCGGCCAGGCGGAGCTGCTTCCGTTCGTGACCGGCGGCGCGACGCGGCAGGAATCGGTGCGGCGCGGGCTGGAGGCGCTCGCCGATCGCGGCGTCACGCATGTGCTGATCCATGACGCCGTGCGCCCCTTCGCCTCGGCGGCGCTCATCGATCGCGTCATCGACGCGCTCGGGACCTCCGACGCGGTGCTTGCCGCCTCGCCGGTCACCGATACGCTGAAGCGCGCCGATGCCAGCGCTATCGTCACCGACACGGTCCCGCGCGCGGATCTCTTCGCCGCCGAGACGCCGCAGGCTTTTCGCCTCGCCACCATTCTCGACGCGCATCGGCGGGCGGCCGACGAGCCCGGCGACTTCACCGATGATGCCGGCATTGCCGAATGGGCCGGCATCCCGGTCCGGATCGTGCTCGGCGAGCGTTCCAACATCAAGCTGACCCTGCCGGAGGATATCGACTTGGCCGATCAGCGCCTGCGCATGGAAGCGTTGCTCCGGACGGGCGAGACCCGCGTCGGCACCGGCTATGACGTGCATTCCTTCACCGACGGTGATCATGTCTGGCTCGGCGGCGTCGAGATCCCGCATGACCGGAAGCTCTCCGGCCATTCCGATGCCGACGTCGCGCTGCATGCCCTGACCGACGCCGTGCTGGGGGCAATCGCCGACGGCGACATCGGCGACCATTTCCCGCCCTCCGATCCGCAATGGCGCGGCGCTTCGTCGGACCGCTTCCTGGCCTTTGCGGCGAAGCGGGTGGCGGCACGCGGCGGCGTCATCGTCAATCTCGACCTTGCCATCATCGCCGAGGCGCCGAAGATCGGTCCGCACCGGGACGCCATGCGGGCGCGCATCGCCGAGATCGTCGGGATCAGCCCCGGCCGCGTCGGCGTCAAGGCGACGACGAACGAGAAGATGGGCTTTGTCGGCAGGGGCGAAGGCATCGCTGCCATCGCGACGGCGACCATCCGCCTGCCCTTCACGGAGGAAGACGCATGACCGACCTGACGCCGCTCGAAGGCCAGGCGCGGGCCCTGATCGAGCTCTGCATCGCGCGCGGCCTGAAGATCGCGACGGCCGAATCCTGCACAGGCGGCCTGATCGCCGGCGTGCTGACGGACATCTCCGGCTCGTCCGCCGTCGTCGATCGCGGCTTCGTCACCTATTCGAACGAAGCCAAGACCGAGATGATCGGCGTGCCGGCGGAACTGATCCAGCGGGTCGGCGCCGTCAGCCAGGAAGTTGCCCTCGCCATGGCCGCGGGAGCCTTGGCGAAGTCAGGCGCGGATCTCGCCGTCGCCGTTACCGGCATTGCCGGTCCCACCGGCGGCTCGCCGGAGAAGCCGGTCGGGCTCGTCCATTTCGGCGTCATGCGCCGGGGATCTCCCGCGCAGCATGCGGTTCAAATCTTCGCCGATCGCGACCGCTCCGGCGTCCGCTTCGCGACGGTGGCCGAGGCGCTGAGACTGCTTGCCGAGGCGGCGGAAGGCTAGAGAATGATCGTCCGCAAGCGGCCGAACTGGTTCGGCATGATCCTCGTCTGGCGCGGCTCGGTGCTGCCGATCATCCTGCCGCAGCTCCTGCTCACCGCCGCCTTCGCGACGATCGTGACCTTGCTGCACGGCCGGCTCTTCTCGTTCAAGGTGACGCTGACCTTCGTGCCGTTCTCGCTGATCGGCATCGCGATCGCGATCTTTCTCGGCTTCCGCAACAGCGCCAGCTACGACCGATTCTGGGAGGCGCGCAAGCAATGGGGGGCGCTGCTGATCCATGCCCGTTCGCTGGCCCGCCAGGCGCTGACGCTGCAGGATGATCCGGCGGCGGCGCGCGCGATCATCTATGCGACCATCGCCTTCACCCATGCGCTGCGCCACCAGCTCCGCCGCAGCGATCCCCTGCCCGATTTGAAAAGGTTCCTGCCGGCCGATTTCGTCGACGGACCGCTCGCGGCCGCGCAGTTCCGACCTGCGGTGATCCTGCTTCATATCGGCGGCCTGATTGCCAACCTGCGCCGGGCCGGCGAGATCGACCCGATCCTGGTGACGGCGATGGAGCGGCATCTCGATGCGCTCTCGGACGTGCTGGGCGCCTGCGAGCGGCTGGCGGGCACCCCGCTGCCCTTCACCTATTCGGTGATCCTGCACCGGACGATCTATCTCTACTGCTTCCTGCTGCCGTTCGGGCTGGTCGATTCGATCGGCGTGCTGACGCCGCTGATCGTCGCCTTCCTCGCCTACACCTTCTATGCGCTGGAGGCGCTGAGCGACCAGCTGGAAGAGCCGTTCGGCACGGCGGCGAACGACCTCGCGCTCGACGGCATGTCGACGATGATCGAGACGACGTTGCGGGAAATGCTGGGCGAAGCGGAGCTGCCCGAGCCGGTCAAGCCGGTGAACTACGTGCTGACCTGAGGGATGCCGCCATAGATGGCGTCCGCCCGCTTCTCGAAGGCGTCCGAGAACTTCCGGAACGCCTTGTCGAAGACGGTGCCCATCAGCGCCGAGAGCGTCCGCGAGCGGAACTCGTAGTCGATCGCGAAGCTCACGGTGCTGCGTGCGTCATCGATCGGCTTGAACGCCCAGACATTGTCGAGATGCTTGAACGGCCCGTCGAGATATTCGGCGCGGATCGTGCCCGCTTCACGGTCCAGCACGACCTTGGTGGTGAAGGTCTCGCGGACGATCTTGTAGGCGACCGTCATGTCGGCGATCAGGATCTCGCGGTTGCCGTCCGGCTTGCGGCCGCGGATCACCAGCCGCTCGCAGAGCGGGACGAACTGCGGATATTTCTCCACGTCGGCGACGAGATCGAACATCTCCGTGGCCGAATGACCGACCTCGTGTTCGGTCGAGAAGCTCGGCATCGCGATCAGACCTGGTGCTGCGCCTGACGCGCGGCGCGCAGCCGGGCGAAATCCTCGCCGGCGTGGTGCGACGAGCGCGTCAGCGGGCTCGACGACACCATCAGGAAGCCCTTGGCATAGGCGATCGTCTCGAACGACTTGAACTCGTCCGGGGTGACGAAGCGGATCACCGGGTGATGCTTGCGGCTCGGCTGCAGGTACTGGCCGATGGTCATGAAGTCGACCTCGGCGACGCGCAGATCGTCCATCAGCTGCAGGATCTCGTTCCGCTCCTCGCCGAGGCCGACCATGATGCCGGACTTGGTGAACATGTTGGGATCGAGTTCCTTCACCCGCTGCAGCAGGCGCAGCGAATGGAAGTAGCGGGCGCCGGGGCGCACCTTCAGATACTTGGACGGCACCGTCTCGAGATTGTGGTTGAAGACGTCGGGGCGAGCCTCGACGACCACTTCGAGCGCGCCCGGCTTGCGCAGGAAGTCCGGCGTCAGGATCTCGATGGTGGTGCCTGGTGCCGCACGGCGGATCGCGTAGATCACGTCGGCGAAGTGCTGGGCGCCGCCATCGGCGAGATCGTCACGGTCGACCGAGGTGATGACGACATGCTCGAGGCCGAGCTTGGCGACGGCTTCTGCCACCTTCTCCGGCTCGGCGCGGTCGAGCGCTTCCGGCATGCCGGTGCGCACGTTGCAGAAGGCACAGGCGCGCGTGCAGGTGTCGCCCATGATCATGAAGGTCGCGTGCTTCTTCGACCAGCATTCGCCGATGTTCGGGCAGCCGGCTTCCTCGCAGACGGTCACGAGACCGTTCTTCTTCACGATCTCCTGCGTCTCGCGATAGACCGGCGAGCCCGGCGCGCGGACGCGGATCCAGTCCGGCTTGCGCAGCAACGGTGTTTCCGGGCGGTTCGCCTTTTCCGGATGGCGCGGCCGCAGATCCTTGCCGGTACGCGTATCGAGCACGACGACCATGGTAACTCCGAACTCCCCTTACGCGCGGCGCAGGAGGCTGAGCAGGAACAGCAGGACGATGGCGCCGACGGTCGAGACCACCAGGCTGCCGACGAACCCTGCGAAATGGATGTTGAACGCGGCGGCGAGCGCGGCGCCGATCCAGGCGCCGACGAGGCCGACGATCAGATTGAGGATCAACCCTTGCCGGCGTTCCATCGCGCGGGACGCGATCCAGCCGGCGAGGATGCCGATGATGATCGTCGCGAAAATGCCGACACCGTTCATGATGAGCCCCGATCTGTCATTCTTAGAACCATATGGGGGAAGACCGTGCGCAACACCAGCTTTGTGTCGCGCATGGCCGTCATGCAATCAACCGCGCCAGGAACACGACGATGACAGCGCCGCCGGCCGCGATGACGATCTGGTTGACGAATTCATTGCCAAGATTGACCGGCACGTTGAAGTAGCTGACCAGAAATCCGCCGACCACGGCGCCGATCAGCCCCGTGATGATGTTGCGGATGAAGCCGCCGCCACCGACGACGATGCTGGCGAGCCAGCCGGCGACCAGGCCGATGGCGACCCAGATCAGGATTGTTTTCGTATCCATGCCGAGCACTTGTCTTCCGAGTCCTGATCATTCAGCGCGCCGAAGCGCTCCATTCCATCATCCAGCTCGCCCGTCACCCCGGCGACGGCCGGGGTCCATCGCGGGACACCTCCGCCGGTGTTTATGGATCCCGGCCTTCGCCGGGATGACGGCGGCAAATGTCGTCATTCCATCGTCAAACTGTAGAGGTCGGACCAGTCGGGGTTGCTTTCCTCGATGAGGCGGATCTTCCAATCCCGCCGCCATTCCTTGAGCTGCTTCTCTCGAAGAATGGCGGATTCCATCGTGTCGTGCATTTCGAAGAACACCAGTATCTTGGTGCCGTAGCGCTTCGAAAATCCCTCGACCAATCCTTCCCGGTGTTGCAACGCCCTCGCCGCGATGTTGCTGGTCACGCCAATGTAGAGCGTTCCGTGCCGGCGGCTTGCGACGATGTAGACACATGGTCGCAAGCTTCGCCGCATGGGACCTCAGATATGGATCGCCCGACCGTAGGCCGACAGCACGCTCTCGTGCATCGTTTCCGACAGGGTCGGATGCGGGAACACGGCGTTGATCAGCTCTTCCTCGGTCGTCTCGAGGTTCATGGCGATGACGAAGCCCTGGATCAGCTCGGTCACTTCCGCGCCGACGAGATGGGCGCCGAGCAGCTGGCCGGTCTTCTTGTCGAAGATCGTCTTCACCAGGCCCTCGGGTTCGCCGAGCGCGATCGCCTTGCCGTTGCCGATGAAGGGGAACTTGCCGACGCGGATGTCGTAGCCAGCTTCCCTCGCCTTCTTCTCCGTGAGACCGACCGAGGCGATCTGCGGGTTGCAGTAGGTGCAGCCCGGGATCTTGGCCTTGTCCATCAGGTGCGGATGCAGGCCGGCGATCGCCTCGACGGTGATGACGCCCTCATGCTCGGCCTTGTGCGCCAGCATCGGCGGGCCGGCGACGTCGCCGATCGCCCAGACGCCGGGAACGTTGGTCTTGCCGACGCCGTCGGCGACGACGCAGCCGCGATCCGTCTTGACGCCGAGCTTCTCGAGCCCGAGGCCCTCGATATTGCCGACGACGCCGACCGCCGAGATGAGCTTCTCGGTGGTGATCTCCTGGGTCTTGCCGTCTGCCGTCTCGATCGTCGCCGTGACCGAGTTCGCCGCCTTGACGACCTTGGTCACCTTGGCGCTCGTCAGGATCTTGATGCCCTGCTTCTCGAAGCGCTTGCGGGCGTGCGCGGCGATCTCCTCATCCTCGACCGGCAGGATCTGCGGCAGGACCTCGACGACCGTCACCTCGGAGCCCATCGTCCGGTAGAAGGATGCGAACTCGATGCCGATCGCGCCGGAGCCGATGACGAGCAGCGACTTCGGCAGGCTCTCGGGCACCATGGCCTCGAAATAGGTCCAGATCTGCTTCTTGTCCGGCTCGATGCCGGGCAGCGCGCGCGGGCGAGCGCCCGTCGCGATGACGATGTTCTTCGCCTCGTAGTCGCCGCCGCCGAGCGCGTTCTTCGGCGGATTCTCGGCCGCCTTGACCGAAATCTTGCCGGGCGCGGTGATCTCGGCCGTACCCCAGATCACGTCGACCTTGTTCTTCTTCAGGAGGCCGGTGACGCCCTGGTTCAGCTGGCCGGCGACGCCGCGCGAACGCTTGGTGATCGCGGCCATGTCGAAGCCGACCTTGTCAGCCGAGAGGCCGTAGTCGGAGGCGTGTTCGAAATAGTGGTAGACCTCGGCCGAGCGCAGCAGCGCCTTGGTCGGGATGCAGCCCCAGTTCAGGCAGATACCGCCGAGATGGCTCTTCTCGACGACGGCCGTCTTGAGGCCGAGCTGGGCGGCGCGGATGGCGGCGACATAGCCGCCCGGGCCGGAGCCGATGATGATGACGTCGTAGGGTGCGGCCATGTTCGTCTCGCTGACGTGAAGGGTTTTGCGGCTCCCTCCCCGCTTGGAGAAGGGAGCCGAAAGGACGGCGCTGGATCAGACCAGCATCGCCATGGGCTTCTCGATGTAGCCCTTGAAGGCCTGCAGGAGCTCGGCCCCGAGCGCGCCGTCGACGACGCGATGGTCGGTCGAGAGCGTGACCGACATGATGGTCGCGATCTTGATCTCGCCGCCGCGCACGACCGGCTGCTGGATGCCCGCGCCGACCGCGAGGATCGTCGCATGCGGCGGGTTGATGATCGCCGCGAAGTCCTTGACGCCGAACATGCCGAGGTTGGAGACCGAGGTCGTGCCGCCCTGGTATTCCTCCGGCTTCAGCTTGCGCTCGCGCGCCCGCTTGGCCAGGTCCTTCATCTCGTTCGAGATGGTCGAGAGCGACTTGGTCTCGGCATTGCGGACGACCGGGGTGATCAGGCCGCCGGGGATCGAGACGGCGACGCCGACATCGACCACCTTGTGGACGAGCATGCCGCCATCGGTCCACGACGCGTTGGCGCCCGGCACCTTCTTCAGCGCCAGCGCCATGGCCTTGATGACCATGTCGTTGACCGAGACCTTGTAGGCCGGCTTGCCGTCGGCATCCTTCGGCGCGGCGGTGTTGATCTGCTCGCGCAGCGCCAGCAGCGCGTCCAGCTCGGTATCCACCGTGACGTAGAAGTGCGGGACGTTCTGCTTCGATTCCGTCAGGCGGCGGGCGATCGTCTTGCGCATGTTGTCATGCGGCACGAGATCGTACGAGCCTTCGGCGAACAGCTTGAGCGTCTGCGCGTCGGTCGGGCCGGAGTGAGCCGGGGCAGCGGTCGCGGCGGCAGGTGCCGGTGCCGCGGCGGGAGCCGGCGCGGCCTTGGCGGCGCCACCCTGCTTGGCAGCCTCGACATCGGCCTGGACGACGCGGCCATGCGGACCGGAGCCGTTGACCTTGGAAAGGTCGATGCCGGCTTCCTTGGCGATGCGGCGGGCCAGCGGCGACGCGAAGACGCGATCGCCGGCCTGGGCCGCGGGAGCCGCCGCCGGTGCTGCGGGAGCCGCTGTCGGCGCCGCCGGAGCAGGCGTCGCGGCCGGGGCTGATGCTGCCGGAGCGGGTGCCGCGGCCGGAGCCGCAGCGGGCGCCGGGGCAGCGGCGGGCGCGGCGCCGATGGCGCCGGCATCTTCGCCTTCCGCCAGAAGCACGGCGATCAGCGCGTTGACCTTCACGCCTTGCGCGCCCTCGGGCACCAGCAGCTGGCCAACGGTGCCTTCATCGATGGATTCGACTTCCATCGTCGCCTTGTCGGTCTCGATCTCGGCGATGACATCGCCCGACTTGACCTTGTCGCCAACCTTCACGTTCCACTTGGCGAGGTTGCCCTCTTCCATGGTCGGCGAAAGCGCGGGCATCAGGATATTGATCGGCATAAAGCACCTATTGGCGTGTGTCAGTCGTGCCCAGATCGGTCGGACGATCCCACTCGGCGTCGAACATGGCCTTGATCTGCTCCAGCGCCTGCTCTTCCGAGCAGACGCCGTCGCTGGCAAAGCCGCGCGCGACATGGCGAGCTATGTCGACCAGCAGGATGCCCCAAGTGGACGGGCTGTCAAAGGCCGTCCGGAAGCTGACATCGAGACCCTTGTCGACGATCCAGGCGCGGAACACTTCCGCGGCCTCCTCCGATTCCAGGGCGCCGGGCGGAATTTCCAGCTCGCGTTTGTGTCCGGCCATGGCGTTACCGATACGTCACGGCTTTGACGGCGGCGACGACTTCGCCGACGTTCGGCAGGGCAAGCTTCTCGAGGTTCGCGGCGTAAGGCATCGGAACGTCCTTGCCCGTCACCTTGAGAACCGGCGCGTCGAGGTAATCGAACGCCTTTTCCATCAGCTCGGACGCGATGTGCGAGCCGATCGAATTCTGCGGCCAGCCCTCTTCCACCGTCACGCAGCGGCCGGTCTTCTTGACCGACTCGATGACCGTGTCGATGTCGAGCGGACGCAGCGTGCGCAGGTCGATCAGCTCGGCGTCGATGCCCTGCTCGGCAAGCTCGGCGACCGCCTTGGTCGCATAGGTCATGCCGATGCCGAACGAGACGACGGTGACGTCCTTGCCGGGCTTGTGGATGCGCGCCTTGCCGATCGGCAGGACGAAGTCATCCAGCTGCGGCACGTCGAACGCGTGACCGTAGAGGATCTCGTTCTCGAGGAAGATCACCGGATTGGGATCGCGGATCGCTGCCTTGAGCAGGCCCTTGGCGTCGGCGGCCGTATAGGGCACGACGACCTTGAGGCCGGGGATGTGGCTGTACCAGGACGAGAAGTCCTGGCTATGCTGCGCGCCGACGCGGGCCGCGGCGCCGTTCGGGCCACGGAAGACGATCGGGGCACCGAGCTGGCCGCCGGACATGTAGAGCGTCTTGGCGGCCGAGTTGATGATCTGGTCGATCGCCTGCATGGCGAAGTTGAAGGTCATGAACTCGACGATCGGACGCAGGCCGGCCAGTGCCGCGCCGGTGGCGAGACCGGCAAAGCCGTGCTCGGTGATCGGCGTATCGATGACGCGATCGGCGCTGAATTCCTGCAGCAGGCCCTGCGTGACCTTGTAGGCGCCCTGATATTCAGCGACTTCCTCGCCCATGACGAAGACGTTGGGGTCACGGCGCATCTCTTCGGCCATGGCGTCGCGAAGCGCTTCGCGGACGGTGGTCGAGACGAAGGTGGTGCCGGCCGGAATATCCGGATCGGCGGCGATCGTCACGGCGACGGGAGCGGCGGGGACCGGAGCGGGCGCGGCTGCCGCGGCCTGCGGCGCGGCGGCGGCCGGTGCTTCGGCGGCCTTCGGCGCCTCGGCCGGCGCACTCGACACGGCGGACGCATCCTCGCCATCGGCGGCGAGCACGGCGATCTTGGTGTTCACCTTCACGTTCTCGGTGCCTTCCGGCACGAGAAGCTTGGCGATCGTGCCCTCGTCGACGGCTTCGACTTCCATCGTCGCCTTGTCGGTCTCGATCTCGGCGATCACATCACCGGACTTGACCTGGTCGCCTTCCTTCTTGAGCCATTTGGAGAGCGTGCCCTCCTCCATGGTCGGCGAGAGGGCCGGCATCAGAATATCGATCGGCATCGTCTTCTCCCGGCCTTACTTCACAATGTCCGTCCAGAGCTCGGAAACATCCGGCTCGGGATCGTTCTGGGCGAATTCCGCCGCATTGTTCACGATTTCACGTACTTCGGCGTCGATCTTCTTCAGATCGTCCTCGGACGCCCAGCTCTTCTCCAGCAGCCGGCTGCGAACCTGCTCGATCGGATCGTGCTCGTTGCGCATCTTCTGGACTTCATCCTTCGACCGGTACTTGGCCGGGTCGGACATCGAGTGGCCGCGATAGCGGTAGGTTTCGATCTCGAGGATGTAGGGGCCCTTGCCGGCGCGGCACCAGGCGACGGCCTTGTCGCCGGCCGCCTTGACGGCGCGGACGTCCATGCCGTCGACCTTCTCGCCCGGAATGCCGAACGACACGCCGCGACGGGAGAAGTCAACCTGAGCCGAGGAGCGCGAAACGGACGTGCCCATGGCGTAGCGGTTGTTCTCGATGACGTAGACCACGGGCAGCTTCCAGAGCTGCGCCATGTTGAAGCTCTCGTAGACCTGGCCCTGATTGGCAGCGCCGTCGCCGAAATAGGTCAGGCAGACATTGTCGGTCTTGCGATAGCGGTTGGCGAAGGCGAGGCCGGTGCCGAGCGGCACCTGCGCGCCGACGATGCCGTTGCCGCCGAAGAACTGCTTCTCGATGGAGAACATGTGCATCGAGCCGCCCTTGCCGTGCGAATAACCGCTACGCCGGCCGGTCAGCTCTGCCATCACGCCGTTCGGGTCCATGCCCGCGACGAGCATGTGGCCGTGGTCGCGATAGCTGGTGATGGTCTGGTCCTCACCGGTGCGGATCGCCATCTGCATGCCGACGACGACCGCTTCCTGACCGATGTAGAGGTGGCAGAAGCCGCCGATCAGGCCCATGCCATACATCTGGCCGGCCTTTTCCTCGAAGCGGCGGATCAGGAGCATCTCGCGATAGGCGAAGAGTTCCTGTTCCTTGGAGAAATTCTCTGCGGGGGTCGACGGGGCCGACTTTACCGCTGCAGTCTTTCGTCCGGCGGCCGGCGCAGATTTGCTGCCGACTTTCGCTTTGGCTACAGCCATGCCTTGTTCTCCGGGGCGTTTCCCAAACTGATGGGCGGGACGTTATCCGAAGCCGTTGGGCATTCCAAGATGCATGAGAAGCATCGGAGCCATGCGCCAACTACATGACTTGACTACAAAAAACATCGATGAACCGGAATTTGGTTCATCGCGAATTTTTTCTACAATCAATGCTGCAGGGTCTGCTGCACTGCAGCAACGCTGATCACCAACTCGTCGGACTGGGCGACGTTGAGCTTGGCGCGGGCGCGCTCGTCGATCATGTCGGGATCGAGGCTCTCCGGCCGGAGCAGCTGCGTGCGCGCGACGAGCGAGTGGCGCTCCGCCTTGAGTTGGGCCAGTTCCTTCTCGAGCAGCACCGCTTCCCGCTCCATGCGCTCGCGCGACCAGATACCGTAGTCGCCATTGAAGGAATGGTAGGCGAAATAGCCCA
This sequence comes from Kaistia sp. SLG-1, assembly GCF_059699055.1. Lineage (NCBI taxonomy): Bacteria > Pseudomonadati > Pseudomonadota > Alphaproteobacteria > Hyphomicrobiales > Kaistiaceae > Kaistia > Kaistia sp. SLG-1. The sequence goes on along the minus strand of NZ_AP048544.1, from coordinate 2,816,345 downwards.
TCACGGCGAGCGAGCCGAGCGGAAGGATGAACCACCGGAGTTTGGAGTGCTTACGCTGGCGTGTGGTCATGAGGGACTGTGAACGCGATGCAACATGATGAACAAATCATGGGGCAAGACGATTAACGCGGGGTTTCCGCCGTGGGCGCCAAACCGGATGAACCTGTTGATCACAGCTTTCTGAACGCTTCGGGCCGCGAGCAGCGCCCGCCCCTGCCCGAACGCACCGCCCGTCTCCCTCCGCATAGGGGCGTGCGACCGCATGGATGACAGAGAATCCTTGGCTAATGGCGCTGTCCGGGGTATGGGAGGCGCAACTCGCATTCCGCATGAACCTTCACCGCTCGCGAACTGTTTGTCCGCGACCCGGAATGCTTCTCCAATTTCAGGCTTCGTCCCCTATGGTTTCGCTCGTCCAGAACCCGGCCCTCGCCCGCGCCCTCGCGGAAAAGGGCTATGAAACGCTGACCCCCGTCCAAACCGCCGTCCTCCAGGACAATGTCGGCGAGAATGATCTGCTGGTCTCGGCGCAGACCGGTTCCGGCAAGACCGTCGCCTATGGCCTCGCCTTCGCCTCGACGCTGCTCGGCACCGAAGAGAGCTTCGGCCCGGCGGCGGAGCCGCTGGCGCTGATCATCGCGCCGACGCGCGAGCTGGCGCTCCAGGTGCAGCGCGAGCTGATCTGGCTCTATGGCCCGGCCGGCGCCCGAATCGCCTCCTGCGTCGGCGGCATGGACGTGCGCCGCGAAGCGCGCGCGCTCGACATGGGCGCGCATATCGTCGTCGGCACGCCGGGCCGCCTGCGCGACCATCTGGAACGCGGCCGCCTCGACATCTCCAAGCTCCGGGTCGTTGTTCTCGACGAGGCGGACGAGATGCTCGATCTCGGCTTCAAGGAAGATCTGGAGCTGATTCTCGACGCGTCGCCGAAGGAGCGCCGCACGCTGCTGTTCTCGGCGACCCTGCCGCGCGAGATCGTCCGTCTGGCCCGCCAGTATCAGCGCGACGCGCTCCGCATCGACACGATCGACCAGAGCCAGCCGCATGGCGACATCGAATATCGCGCCTTCCGCGTCGCGCCGAACGAGATCGACCTCGCCGTCGTCAACGTGCTGCGATTCTACGAGCAGCCGGCCGCCCTCGTCTTCTGCTCGACGCGCGAGTCGGTGAAGCGGGTCCACGCCGGCCTGCAGGAGCGCGGCTTCGAGGTGGTGGCGCTCTCGGGCGAGCTGAGCCAGACCGAGCGCATGCATGCCCTGCAGGCGCTGCGTGACGGCCGGGCGCGCGTCTGCGTCGCGACCGACGTCGCCGCGCGTGGCCTCGATCTTCCCGATCTCGGCCTGGTGATCCATGCCGAGCTGCCGACCGGCCCCGCGATCCTTCTGCACCGTTCGGGCCGTACCGGCCGCGCCGGGCGCAAGGGCGTCTCGGCCCTGCTCGTTCCCTACACGAATCGCGCCAAGGCGCTCCGCCTGATCAACGCCGCCGGCGTCGACGCCTACTGGACCGCCGCGCCGTCCGCCGACGAGATCCGCGCCAAGGATCAGGAGCGGCTGCTCGAGAGCCTGCTGCGGGTCGAGCCGGCTTCCGAGGAGGACGCGGTGCTGGTTCGCGAGCTGGTTGGCCAGCGCTCCGCCGAGGAGATCGCGGCCGCGCTGATCCGCACCTACCGCGCCCGCCTGCCGTCGCCGGAGGATCTGTTCGATCCCGGCCAGCAGCAGGAGCGCGGCCCGCGCGATTCGAAGCCGCGCCGGGACGGCCCGCGCCACGAGCGCGGCGATCGCGACGCCCCGCGCGGCGAACGCCCGCCCCGCGCGCCCCGCGACAATGACGGCCAGTGGCCGACCAGCGGTCCCGGCAGCGAGAACGGCCGCGTCGAGCGCCCGCAGCAGGACATGGTCTGGTTCCGCATGAGCGTCGGCCACCAGAAGAACGCCGATCCCAAGTGGCTGCTGCCGCTGATCTGCCGTCGTGGCCACGTCACCAAGAACGAGATCGGCGCAATCAAGATCTTCGAGCGCGACACGCGGTTCGAGATCGCGGCCGACGCGGCCGATCGCTTTATGGTGGCGCTGCGTCGCGGCGGTGAGGAAGAAATCCGCATCGAGCCGGCGGACGGCGCGCCCGCCGGTGGCGCCGGTGCCCGTGGCCCCGGCAAGAAGCCGACCCGTCGCGCCGGCTTCAAGCCGGGCGGCAAGCCCGGTGGCAAGCCTGGCTTCAAGCCCGGCTTCAAGAAGCGCGACCGCAACGACGGCTGAGCGTTCTTACTGCTGAGAATCAAAAGGCCCGCGACGATGTCGCGGGCCTTTTTTGTTTGTCTCATTTGCCCCGTCGAGGCGTGTGACCTTTCCCCGATTCTCGCAGGCTGCCTTTTAGAAGCTCGACCATCGTCCTGAGTGTCTGGCCTGTAATTCGAAATCAGGACCCCGGATTGATGTTCAGGTACCCGGTGGCAGCTGCCCAAACCCCAGTGCCTTCCATACTGACCGACCGGCTCCACCATCATCCTGAGGTGCTTCGCGTTAGCGAAGCCTCGAAGGAGGATTCAGCGGAGCACTGCAGTGGGAGACAAGGTCTGCCGAAATCCGTTCCGAGGCGGTTCCCTGGACCCTCCTTCGAGGCCCGGCTTCGCCGGGCACCTCAGGATGATGGTCGGGGGGGGGGACAAGGTTCCTACTTCCCAACCCACCGGCCTGCGGCCGTCGACCTCTCCCTCAGGGAGAGGTGAGGAAAAGCCCTCTTCGGCTGGCTCGTCTTAAGACCTGCCCCCGAAACAAAAAAAAGGGCCCGCGACGTTGCCGCGAGCCCTTCTGCAATCGAACGTCCAAAAAACCGGAGCCGGTCAGTCCTTCAGGCGCTCCAGCGCGGCGGTGATCTTCGCCGTCAGCTCCTGCGCTTCGGCGAGGCGCTCGCGCTGCTCGTCGATCACCTCTTCCGGCGCGCGCGACACGAAGTTCTCGTTGCCGAGCTTCGCCTCGATCTTGCCGATCTCCTTGGCCGCCTTGTCGAGCTCCTTGCCGAGGCGGGCGCGCTCGGCGTCGAGGTCGATGACGCCGGCGAGCGGCAGGGCGATCGTGGCCTCGCCGACGACCGTCTGCACGGCGCCCTTCGGCGGCGCGTCGGCGGCCGAAATGTCCGAGGCGCGCGCGAGCCGCTTGATCAGCGCGTCATGCGTCGCGAGGCGCGCCGTCGTCTCGGCCGAGGCGCCGACGATGAGCAGCGGCACCATGGCGCCCGGCGGCACGTTGATCTCGGAGCGGACCGAGCGGATCGACGAAATCAGGTCGACGAGCCAGTTGATCTCGGCCGCGGCCGCCGCGTCCTCGAAGTCGAGCTTCGGCCAGGACGTGAGAACCAGCAGCTTGTCGCGGCTCGATCCCTCGTCGGCGGTGCGGTCCCAGAGCTCTTCGGTGATGAAGGGCATGAAGGGGTGCAGCAGCGTGACGATGCGGTCGAGCGTCCAGCCGATGGTGGCGCGGGTCTCGGCCTTGGCGGCCTCGTCCTCGCCGTTCAGCACCGGCTTGACCAGCTCCAGATACCAGTCGCAGAACGAGTTCCAGACGAAGCGGTAGAGCGCGTTGGCGGCGTCGTTGAAGCGGTAGGCCTCGAGCGCCTCCGTCACGGCGCGCGCGGTGCGCGTCGTCTCGGTGGCGATCCAGCGGTTCAGCCGCTCCTTGGCCGTCGACGGCTCGAAGCCGGCCACCCGCGTCGCGCCGTTCATCTCGGCGAAGCGCGAGGCGTTCCAGAGCTTGGTCGCGAAGTTGCGATAGCCCTCGACGCGGCTCGTCGCCAGCTTGATGTCGCGGCCCTGCGCCGCCATCGCCGTCAGCGTGAAGCGCAGGGCGTCGGCGCCGAACTCGTCGATCAGGCTGAGCGGATCGATGACGTTGCCCTTCGACTTCGACATCTTGGCGCCCTTCTCGTCGCGGACGAGGGCGTGCATGTAGATGTCCTTGAAGGGCTCGACCGGCGTGCCGTTCTCGTCCTTCATGAAGTGCAGGCCCATCATCATCATCCGCGCGACCCAGAAGAAGATGATGTCGAAGCCGGTGATCAGCACGCTGGTCGGATAGTAGCGGGCGAGTTCGTTGGTCTCGTCCGGCCAGCCGAGCGTCGAGAACGGCCACAGTGCCGAGGAGAACCAGGTGTCGAGCACGTCCTCGTCGCGCGTCAGCGCGACCGGCGCGCCGTAATGCGCAGCCGCGAGCGTCGCCGCCTCGGCCTCGTCATAGGCGACGAAGAACTTGCCATCCGGGCCGTACCAGGCCGGAATCTGATGGCCCCACCAGAGCTGGCGCGAAATGCACCAGGGCTGGATGTTGTCCATCCACTCGTAATAGGTCTTTTCCCAGGTCTTCGGGACGAAGTCCGTGCGGCCCTCGCGAACGGAGGCGATTGCCGGCTGCGCCAGCGTGTGCGCGTCGACATACCACTGCTCGGTCAGGAACGGCTCGATCGGCACGCCGCCGCGATCGCCGTGCGGGACGGTGTGGGCATGCTCCTCGATGTGGTCGAGATAGCCCTGCTCTTCCAGCATCGCGACGACGGAATTGCGGACCGTGAAGCGGTCGAGGCCCTCGAAGGCGGCAATCGTCTCGGCGAGCGCCTCGGTCTTGTTCAGCCCCTCCAGGAAATCGGCGTTGCCGGCGATGGCGACATTCGCCTGGCGGTCGAGCACCGAGATCATCGGCAGATTGTGACGGCGGCCGACCTCGAAATCGTTGAAGTCGTGCGCCGGCGTGATCTTGACCGCGCCCGAGCCCTTCTCCGGATCGGAATACTCGTCCGCGACGATCGGAATGCGTCGGCCGACGAGCGGCAGGATCGCATGCGCGCCCGCGGCGACGAAGGCCTGGTAGCGCTCATCCTCCGGATGCACGGCGACGGCCGTGTCGCCCAGCATCGTCTCCGGCCGGGTCGTCGCAACCGTGATGTAGGTGGTCGCATCGTCGGGATCGAAGGTCTTGCCCTCGATCGGGTAGCGGAAATGATACAGCTTGCCCTTCGTCTCGACCTGGATGACCTCGAGGTCGGAGATCGCCGTCTCCAGCTTCGGGTCCCAGTTGACGAGGCGCTTGTCCTTGTAGATCAGGCCGCCGCGATAGAGCTCGACGAACACCTTGAGCACGGCCTTCGACAGGCCCTCGTCCATGGTGAAGCGCTCGCGCGACCAGTCGGCCGAGGCGCCGAGGCGCTTCAGCTGGCCGATGATCGTGCCGCCGGATTCGGCCTTCCACTTCCAGATCTTCTCGACGAAGGCGTCACGGCCGATCTCGCGGCGGTTCGGCTCCTGCCGCTCCATCATCTGGCGCTCGACGACCATCTGCGTCGCGATGCCGGCATGGTCGAGGCCGACCTGCCAGAGCACGTCCTTGCCGCGCATGCGCTCGAAGCGGACGAGGACGTCCTGCAGCGTGTTGTTGAGCGCGTGGCCCATATGCAGCGAGCCGGTGACGTTCGGCGGCGGGATGACGATGGAGAAGGTCTCGGCGCCGGGTTCGGCTCCGGCGCCTGCCTTGAAGGCGCCCTTGCCTTCCCATGTTTCATAGATGCGCGGCTCGACCGCGGCCGCGTCGTAATTCTTGTCGAGCATGACCGTTTCCGGATGAGGGATTTGAACTGCTGTAAATCGGATGGCCGGGGGCGAGTCAACCGCGCCGCCGTCGCGGGACCTGCTGAGATGGGGTCCCGCAGGTCGCTTCACAACCGCCCAGGCAAATGGGAAGGGGAGCCGATGCGGGTATTAGAAGGCAGGAAGCGTCCGGAAACGGCCGCTCAGCGGCGGCGGGACAGACGCTCGATCTCGTCGCGAACCAGTCGCTCGACGAGCGGCGGCAGATTGCTGTCGAGCCAGTTCTTCAGCATCGGCCGAAGCATTTCCTTGACCAGATCGTCCAGCGTCCGGCTGTTCGCGGAAAGCACCGTGTTCGAGAGGTCGCCAAAGGCCGACGTCACGGCGGCATCCGCCGCCTGCGACAGCAGCGGCGCATTGTGCGCCAGGTCGTCGGCTGCGGATTTGACGGGCGCCGGCGGCGCCGGCCGTTCCACGCGGGCGACGGCCTGCGTGGGTTCCGGCAGCGGCGGCAACGTGGTGCGCAGCATGCGCGGCTCGACGGCCGGCTGCGACGGCGCGACGGGCGCCGGCGGAAGTTCTACACGCGGCAGCTCGACCCGGGGCGTTTCGGCGCGGGGCGGCTCGATCGGCGCGAATTCATTGACGCGGGCGCTGAACAGGGCATCAATATCGGCGGCCGAGACCGGCACGCTCGGCAGCCGGGCCGGCGCGCTGTCCGCATCGGCGGGCTTGAGCGCGCCAAGGCCGGAATCATCCTCGGAAATGATCCGGCGGATCGAGGCGAGGATCTCTTCCATCGAAGGCTCTTGCGCCGCACTGACTTTGGCCATCGCCACCCCACACCCAACAGACATTGCCGAATCGCCTTGATACGCGTGCGATTCCGGGTGTCAGGGTAGCGAAAACCGCGACCGGCCGGAACAAGGCCGATCGCTTTTCCCCCGACAGCAGCGGGTACTACCGTCCGTCCGGCGTGCGCAGGCCGATCCACTTGTCGCGGACCGCCTCGTAATGCTGCTTCGGCTCGTAGCGCTGAACCTTGAGCGCCAGGTTCTCGGCCGAAAGACCGCCGGCGGTCGAGAGCAGCGTGTAGGACGCGACGATCTGGGCGCGCTGCGCCAGGATCAGCGTTTCGCGCGCCTGCAGCAGCGACTGCTGCTGGTTCAGCACGTCGAGGGTGGTGCGCTGGCCGACCTTCTGCTCTTCGATGACGCCTTCGAGCGCCAGCTGCGAGGCCTTTACCTGCGATTGGGCCGAGGTGATCGACGCGATCGCCGCTTCGAGCTGGCCATAGGCCGAGACCGCCGCGGCGCGGACCTGGTCGCGGGCCGAGTCGAGCTGAATGCGACGCTGACCCAGCGTCTCCTTGGCCTGGCGGGTCTGCGAGTAGACGACGCCGCCCTCGTAGATCGGCACGGTGAGGTTGGCCGTGATCGACGCGGAATTGCCCCAGGAGCCCGTGACCGACGGATCGTCCTGGTGCTGGAGGTCGCCCCGCAGCGAGACGGTCGGCAGGAGCTGACCCTCGATCACCTTCACGTTGAAGGCAGCCGTATCGACATTGTAGCTCGCAGCCCGGATCAGCGGATGTCGCGACTGGCCGGTGGAGACGGCAGCCTCGGCCGACTTCGGCAGCAGGCGCGTATTGATCGGCGGCACCGACAGGCTCTTCGGCGCGACACCGATGATCTGCAGATAGGTCGCCTTGGCGGAGTTCAGGTCCGAGACGGCGACTTCATAGGCCGTCTGGCCCTGGCTGAGCGCCGCGTCCGTCTGGGCAAGATCCGTACGCGTGCCCTCGCCCACCTTCAGGCGGTCGGTGGCGGCGCGCTGCTGCTCGCGCAGGAAGGTGATGTTCTGTTCGCGCAGACCGACGATGGCCTGCTGCTGGATGACGTTGGTATAGGCGGTCACCGCGTCGAGCAGAACGTCCTGCTCGGTCGAGCGCAGGATCTCGCGGCCGGCGAGAACCGACGACTCGGCCTGCTTCACCGCGTTCTGGGTCCGGAAGCCGCGAAAAATCGGCTGTTCGATCGTCAGTCCCACGCCGCGCGGCCAGGTCGTCTCCGAACCGATGCGCGCCAGGGGCGAGCTGCGCCCCCGGGTGTAAGACGGGCCGATGAAGGCATTGCCGGTCAGCACCGGGCGGTAGCCGGAAAGAGCCTGCGGGACATTCTCGTCCGTAGCGCGCAGCTGGGCGCGCATGGCGTTGAGAGTCGGATTGTTGTTGTAGGTCTGCGACAGCGCAGACGTCAGTGTGTCAGCCTGGACAGAGGGGGCAGCTACGATAACCACAGCCAAGGCCACGGTTGCCAGATAGACCCGAGAAAAAACCACGTTCAAGACCTCGGCGTTGCGAGGCGACGCCCCCCTACCGGACGTCCACCGTCGGACAATTCATCGTCAATGTACGACAGGCCGGGAGACCGTCAAATGGCACAGCCGCCCTTAAGGCTCAATAAACCGTACCATGCGACTGGAAAGCCACAGCCTGCGCACTAAGCGAGATTCGGGACTTTTGGCTTAACTATCTGAAATTACAACGAAATCAGAATACGAAGGCCTTGGGCTTGGCGAAGCCAGGCAGCGGCCGGACATGGGTATTGAACGCGGGACGACCGCTGATCGACCCACCAGAGCGTGTATAGACCGTCGCCTTGGCTGCGAGGCCGTGTGTTCCCACCACGGCGACGATTCGACCGCCCTCGCCGATCTGGTCGAGGATGGCCTGCGGAATCTCCTCGACGGCGCCCTCGAGCAGGATGACGTCATAGGGAGCCTTGGCGGCGTAGCCCTGGGTGAGCGGTCCGAGCACGACCTCGACATTCGTGGCGCCGACGCCGGCCAGGTTCGCGACCGCGGCGGCAGCGAGAGCCTCGTCCGATTCGAGCGCCACGACGGAGGCCGCGACGCGGGAGAGGATGGCGGCGGAATAACCGGTGGCCGTACCGATATCGAGCACGCGGTCGGTCGCCTGGATTCCGGCGAGCTGCACCAGCTTGGCCAGCGGCCCCGGCTCCATCACGTAGCGCGGCGCGCTGCCCTGGGCTGACACCAGGATGTCTTCATCGATATAGGCAAGCGGCTTCAGATGATCTGGCACGAAGTTCTCGCGCGGCACCGCGGAGAAGGCGTCGAGCACGTCATATTCGGTGACGTCGACGGTGCGAATCTGACAGTCCACCATCGTGGTTCGCGCCTTGGCGAAATCGACCATGATCCGGGACCCTTTATCGTCATGTGGCAATAGACGTTCCAATACCGGTGGTTCGGCGAGGTGACAAGCCATTCCAACGGGTTCCAGCGCCGCAGGCCGTCGCGGCCCCGTACCCAAATTGGGGGGAAGCGCGGTTAAGTCGTGGATGACGAGTGATTTAGCTCTTGCCTAACCCCTGCCCTTACCTCTACATCCCCAACCCGAGGGCCTCGTGGCGGAATGGTTACGCAGAGGACTGCAAATCCTTGCATCCCGGTTCGATTCCGGGCGAGGCCTCCATCGCTCCAAGAGCGATATTTGCCCTCAAAATTCGCTTTTTCCGACGACACGCGAACCCGCGGCCGCAGCGTTCCCCGCTGCATCGGACGAGCGCCCTCCTCCGCATGGACGACCCCTGCAACCTGCTCGCGCGGGCTCTGATTCAGCTTTACGGCCCGGCTGGCAGGGGCGGCACCGTGATCCCACCCTGGAAGCCGCGCGCCGTCCAGTCATAGACGGCGACACTGGTGCGGAAGCTGCCGAGGCGGGCGGCCGACAGATCCAGAATGTCGACGATCACCACGGTCCACATCAGCGACAGCAGCGCCATCAGGAAGCGCGCCGGCCTCTCCCGGAGCCCGAGCTGATAGCCGAGGCAGGCCATGCTGACCATGGTGAGCGCGATCAAGAGCCAGAAGATCTGCGCCGGCAGCCTCGTCTCGAAGGCGAGCCGCTCGCTCGTCGCGGCGTCGAAGACGTCGTTCAGCGCCGCCATCAGCGAGGCCGAGATCGGACCGGGTTGCTCGCGGACGAGGCCCGTCAGATGCCCCCAGATCTCCGACTGCATCGCATTGGTGCTGTCGTTCAGATTGTCGATGTTGCCGCCGCCTCCGCCCTCGGCGAGGATGAAGGCCTTGCGCAGGCCGGTATAGGTCTCCAGCAGGTGGGCGATCTCCTCGCCGCGCGGCGTGCCGATCGCCTTGGCGCGAAGCCAGGCGGTGCCGATCGCGTTGGCCTCGACGAGCGTGCCCGCCCGTCGCTCGGAAAAGCGGGTATTGGCATAGGAGAGCGTCAGCGCCAGCACGAAGGCGAGCAGCCCCAGCAGGCCGCCGACGACGACCCCGACCGTCTCGGGCTGGCCGCCGGAAACGTGACGACGCAAGCCGATGCGATAGCCGATCTCGTGCACGAGAAGCTGGGCTGCGAGCAGCACGAGGCCGAACAGGACGAAGTTCACTTCGGCGATCGCGATGAGGACACTCATGAGGCGGGGACCTGCTGAAATCCGGAACGGAAATGCGAAACGCGCGGCTGCCGACCGGCGGCGTTGCGCCGGCGAAGTCGCATGAAGTTGACTATGCCCGAGTCGCGCCGCTGCGTAACGTAGGGGAAGGCGATCCATCCTCGACACCCTCTTCCGGGCGACTGGCGCGCAGATCGAGCCGGGTGATTGCAAGTCGGCCGCTTCGGGACGATAAGGCCGGGATGCTGGATCTGACCGCCCTTCCCCGTCACGGCGGCGCCCTTCGGGACGCCTCGGAGCGCCATGGCGTTCCGCTTGCCGACTGGCTCGACCTCTCGACCGGCATCAACCCGCATCCCTATCCGCTGCCCGATCTGCCGCCCGAGGGCTTCCATCGGCTGCCGGATCCGGCGGCGCTGGCGGATCTCCTCGTCGTCGCGCGGCAGAGCTGTCGCGTACCGCGCGGCCTGGCGGTCGCCGCCGTCGCGGGCTCCGATCTAGCGCTGCGCCTGCTGCCGCTCGCCGCGCCGGCCGGCGACGTCGCCGTCATCGGGCCGACCTATGCCGGGCATGCCGAGGCGTGGGGCGCTTCCAACCGGCGCGTGACCATCGTTCCCTCGCTGGCCGAGGCCGCCGAACGGGCGCCGATCGTCGTCGTGGTCAATCCCAACAACCCGGACGGCCGCCGCTTCGACCCGGCCGAGTTGCTGGCCGTCGCGGCCACGCTGACGAGCCGGGGCGGCGTGCTCGTCGTCGACGAGGCGTTCGGCGATGTCGCTCCGGAATTCAGCGTCATTCCTCATCTCGCGAACGAACCGGTCGTCGTCCTGCGCTCGTTCGGAAAGTTTTATGGGCTGGCCGGCCTGCGCCTCGGTTTCGTCGTCGGCCGGCCGGATCTCGTCGCCCCGTTGGCGCGGCTTCTCGGCGACTGGCCGGTCTCCGGCCCCGCCATCTCGATCGGCATCCAGGCCCTCGCCGATTCGGTCTGGCAGGCCTCCGCCCGCCGCCACCTTCGCGCCGGTCGCGCGCGGCTGGACGCGATTCTGGAGGGCGCGGGACTGACGATCGCCGGCGGCACCGACCTGTTCGTGCTGGCCCGGACGCCGGATGCGACCGCGTTGCACGAGGCACTGGCCCGGCAGGGCATCTGGACGCGCATTTTCGCCGATCGGCCCGGCGTCATCCGGTTCGGGATCCCTGCCGACGATCGGTTCGACCGCCTCCGGGCTGCGTTCGCCCGGATCTCGCTGTGAACGCGATGCGCGCAGGGGGCCTAGATGGCCCCCTGCGGCGTGACGATCAGGCGGCCTTCCTGCGTCTCGATCGTCGCCCTTATGCCGAAGGTCGCGGCGAGATTGTCCTGTGTCAGCACCGCCGCGGGCGGCCCCTCCGCCACAATGCGACCGCCCGCGATCAGCACCAGCCGGTCGGCATAGCGGGCGGCGAGCGAGAGATCGTGCAGCACGGCGACGATCGCCGCGCCGGCCCTCGCCCGCTCGCGCAAGAGGTCGAGCACGACGAACTGGTAGCGGACGTCGAGGGCGGCGACCGGCTCGTCGACGAGGATGATTTCCGGTTCGCCGGCGAGGACGCGCGCCAAGGCGACGCGGGCGCGTTCGCCGCCTGACAGCGTCGTCACGGCGCGCTCGGCGAAATCGAGCGTTCCCGTCGCCTCCAGTGCGCGCAGCACGGCGGCGCGATCGCTGTCGCCGAGATCGGCGGCGCCGGCGCCATGCGGAATGCGCCCGAGCGCCACGACGTCGGCGACGGAGAGCGGCCAGTGGAACACGTGGCCCTGCGGCAGATAGCCGATCCGGCGAGCGCGGACGCGCGGCGAAAGCGCCTCGCTCCGTTGGTCGCCGATATGGATCGATCCCGGCCCTTCGAGCAGCCCGGCCAGCCGGCGGACCAGCGTGGTCTTGCCGGCGCCGTTCGGCCCGATCACCACGACAAGCTCGCCGGCCGAGACCGAGAGATCGACGTTTTCGAGTACGCTGCGCCGGCCGAGCGTCGCGCCGATCGCTTCCGCGCGGAGGAGCGCCGTCATCACGACACCTCCCCCGTCAGCCCGCGGCGATGGCGGAACACCAGCACGATGAAGAGCGGCGCGCCGATCAATGCCGTGACGACGCCGACCTTGATCTCGTTCTGCGCCGGAATGATCCGCACCAGGATATCGGCGGCCGTCAGCAGCGCCGCGCCCGCGAGCGCCGCTGGCAACATCAGCCGCGCCGGATCATGGCGCACGAACGGGCGCACCAGATGCGGCGCGACGAGACCGACAAAGCCGATCGTGCCGGCGACCGCGACGCCGCCACCGACCGCGAGCGCCACGCCGAGCACGACGCGGAGCCGCACCCGGCCGAGCCGGATGCCGAGGCTCGCGGCCGCGTCCTCGCCCAATGTCAGCGCGCGGAAAGCGGCGCCGTCGACGAACAGCAGGATCGTGCCGGCAAGGATAAAGGGCAGCGCGATGAAGACGTGCTGCATGCTGCGATCCTCGAGCGAGCCGAGCAGCCAGAACGCGATCTCGAGTGCTGCGAAGGGATTCGGCGCGAGATTGAGGGCCAAGGAGGTCGCCGCTCCGGCCAGGCTCGAAATGGCGAGGCCGGCGAGGATAACGACGAGCAGGCTGGCGCGCGGGCCGGCGATCAGGAGCAGCAGTCCCACCGAGAGCAGCGCGCCGAGCATCGCCGCGATCGGCAGGAAGAAGGAGAGCGCGTCGAACACGCCGAAGGCGATGACGAGCACGGCGCCGAAGGCCGCCGCCGAGGGAGCGCCGAACAGCGAGGGCGAGGCGAGCGGATTGCGCAGCAACCCCTGCAGCGCCGCGCCCGAAAGGCCGAGCGAAAAGCCGATCGCCACAGCGAGGATGGCGCGCGGCAGGCGGATTTCGCGGACGATCAGCCGCGCGGCCTCGTCGCCCGTGCCGAGCAGCCCGTCGACGACGGCGCGCAGCGGCAGGATGACGGGGCCGATGCCGAGCGACAGCAGGAAGAGGATGACGACGAGCGCAACGAGGCCGGGCACGAGGAAGCGGCTCGCCGCCCCTCGTTTCAAGATATCCGGCCGTGCTGCGGTCAATGCGTCCATCTCAATCCGACATAGCCCGAACGGCCGGCATTGTTGTAGCCGAAGGCGTCCTGGTATTCGACGTTGGTCAGGTTTTCGAGCCGGGCATAAAGCGTCGTCTGGGGATTGAGCCGGTAGGACGCGTTGAGGTCAATCTTGGTGTAGCCATCCAGCGGAACCAACTGGGCCGCTTTCGCCGGATCGTTGTTGAAGCGCTCGCCGACGAAGATCGCCGTGGCGCCGAACTCGAAATTCTCGATGCCGGTATAGGTCAGCGTCAGCGAGCCGCTGTTCTCCGGCCGGCGCGACAGCGGCAGGCCGCTGTCGAGATTGGTGGCGTGGAGATAGGTGTAGGTGCCGGTCGCCTTCAGCACGGAGGGAAAGAGCACCGCGTCGGCCGAGAGCTCGAGGCCGGAGGTCTCGGCATTGGTGATGTTGATGTAGTCGTTCGTCGCGAGCGAGTAGCTGATAAGATTGGTGAATCGGTTGTAGAAGCCGGTCGCCGAAACTTGCACCCGGCCATCGAACAGCTCCTGGTCGATGCCGATGTCACCGCCCCAGCTCTCCTCATCAATGAGATCCGGATTGCCGTATTGTGCATCGAACAGCTGGAACATGGTCGGCCGCTTGGCGGCGTTGCCGAAGCTGCCGCGGAGCTTGGTGCCGGTCTGGTTGATCAGATAGGCGGCGGTGGCGCGCCCGGTCAGGAAGCCCTGGCCGTCGACGTCCTCGTCATAGCGCCCGCCGAGCGACAGGTTCAGATTGTCGAACAGGGTGAACTGCTGCAGCGCGTAGACCGCGAGCAGCGTGCGCGCGTCGTCGAAGCTCTGCACGTTCTTATCGACGCCGGCGAGCGAGGTCGTCGTCGTGTCCTGCTCGCCGGATTCGCGCTCGGCCCGGCCGCCGACGATCAGCGTGCCGTAGCGGGCGAGATCGATCGTGCCCTGGTATTCGACGCCATAGTCGAGGCCGGTCGAGTCGCCGACACGGCCGAGAAAGCTGGTGCTCGGCTTGGTAGTGAGCGTCAGCGGCTCGATGTAGGCGCTCGTCGTCTGGGTGCCGAAGAAGTTGATCTGGTTGGCGATCTTGCCGTCGAACGATTCGAAATCGAAACGGCCGAAGCCGGAGACGACGTCGCGGTTGCGCTCATAGCCCGGCAGGTCGTCGGTCGGCTTCGAGCCGCGGTCGACGTCCGATTCCTGGCGATAGGCGGTGACGCCGAAGCTGAACGCCTTCCCCTCGCCCGAGTCGTAGCTGCCGCGCGCCGTGCCGGCGAACTTGCGCGTGCCGTCCGCCTCGCCGTCGTCGCGATCGCCGACGCGCGAGAAGCCGTGCGTGTCGAACGCCGTGCCGCTGACCGAGAGGCTGACCGGGCCGACGCTGCCGCCGGCCGTGGCGTTGCCGGCGACGGTGCCGTAGCTGCCGCCCTCGACACCGGCCGTCGCGGTCAGCGCGCCGGTGCGCTTCCTGGTGATGATGTTGATGACGCCGCCCATGGCATCGGAACCGTAGAGCGCGCTCTGCGGGCCGCGCAGGACCTCGACCCGCTCGATATCGGTGGGCGAGAACACGGCGAAATCGAAGGTGTTGCGGGCGCTCGCCGGGTCGTTGACCCGGACGCCGTCGATCAGCACCAGCGTATGGCCCGCCTCGGCGCCGCGAATGCTCACCTCAGTGGTGCCACCGGGGCCGCCCGACTGGGTGACGGTGACGCCGGGCACCTGGCGCAGCACATCGACCAGCGAGCCCGGCGAGGCGTTGTTGATCTTGTCGCCGGGAATGACGGTGATGGCGCTGCCGGATTTGGTGATGTCGGTCGGGCTGCGATACGCGGTCACGACGATGTCGTCGAGCTGGTCGGCGCTCGCGGCACCGGCGGCGAGCATCACAGGCAAAGACGCAAACAGGGAGAGAGCGGCGCGCCCCCGGCGCCGTTCGGAGAATGTCATCAGGCAGACCTCGGTTGGATCGATCTGGTCAGTGCACCCGTCACGTTTGTGTCCCGGGTCCTGCGAGACGGCTTTGCCGCTCGCTTCAGAAGCGGTAGACGAGGTCCCAGGTCACTGCAAGCGGGAGCGCACCTCATGCGCGCGTGGGTCAACAAGTTCGGTCTGATTGTGGCAGCTTGGGCACTAACCGGCCCTGCGCTGGCTGCTCCCGCGCCTGCTGCCGTACCTGTGGCCGCGCCGCAGCGGATCGTCTCGATCAACGCCTGCGCCGACCAGTTGCTGCTGGCGCTCGCCGATCCCGGCCAGATCGCGGCGCTTTCGCTCTATGCGACCGATCCCGCCTATTCCTATCTCGCCGAGCAGGCGAAGGCCTTCCGGCATGACGCCGGCGCGGCCGAGACCGTGATCGAGCGCAAGCCCGACCTCGTCCTCGCCGGCAAGTTCACCAAGCGCGAGACGCGCGCCATGCTGAAGCGGCTCGGCTACAAGGTCGTCGAGCTCGACAACGTGAAATCGATCGACGATTCGATCGCCCAGATCCGCGACGTCGCGGCGCTGATCGGCCATCCCGATCGCGGCGACAACCTGATCGCCCGCATCGAGGCGGCGCGGGCGAAGGCCGCGGCAGCCGATCCCGGCGGGCACGAGCCGACCGTCGCCGTCTACCAGCGTCGCGGCTATGTCACCGGCCAGAACACGCTGACCGGCGAACTGCTGCGCCTTGCCGGCTTCGATGACATGGGCGGCGCGCTCGCCGGCAAGACCGGCGGCTTCGTGCCGCTCGAGCGCATCGTCACCGGCAAGCCGGATCTCCTCGTCGTCGCCGATCCGCATGTCGTGGCCGCCGACCAGGGCAGCGCGCTGCTCGCCCATCCGGCGCTTCGGGCGCTCTACCCGGCGGATCGCCGCATCACCCTGCCCGGCCGGCTTACCATCTGCGCCGGGCCGTCGCTGCCGGAAGCGATCGAGACGCTCGCCGCCGAACGCGCCCGCCTCGGCCGCTCGTAACCCTAGGGTCCGTACCCAATTAGGAACGGAGCAGCGTTGGGCCAAAATCGCGCGCGGGCAGGAGCCGACCACAGCCGATGGCTATCCATCGGCGCGGATCGGCGACGCACCCGCGCACGATTTTCGCCCAACCCGCAGGGCTTGATGGAAACCGACGCATTTCGGCGTCGCCGTCGGCTCGTTGGGGGAGGCCCAACTTCGCCGTCATCTCCTGGAACTGCATCGGTTTCCATCAAGCGCTGCCCCATTCCTAATTGAGTACGGACCCTAAGCCCGCATGACCGAATTCCCATTCGATTTTCGCCTGCTCCTGCTGATCGCCGCCATCGGCATCGACGCGCTCGTCGGCGATCCCGACTGGATCTGGCGCCGCCTGCCGCATCCGGTGACCTGGTTCGGCGGGCTGATCGGCTTCTGCGACCGGACCTTCAACCGCGACGGCGCGGCTCCCTGGATCCGCCGCATCGCAGGCGTCCTGGTCATCGTCGTCCTGGTCGCGATCGCCTGGTTCGCCGGCGTCCTGATCGAGCGGCTGGCGGCGAGCTTCACCTATGGCTTCGTGCTGATCCCGATCATCGCGTCAGTGCTGCTCGCCAGCCGCAGCCTCTATGTCCATGTCGCCCGCGTGCTGCAGGCCTTCTATTCAGGCGGGCTGGAGACGGCGCGGCAGGCGGTCTCGATGATCGTTGGCCGCGATCCAGAGAGCCTCGACAAGGCGGGCGTCACCCGTGCCGCGATCGAATCGACGGCCGAGAATTTTTCCGATGGCGTCGTCGCGCCGGCCTTCTGGTTCGCCGTCTTCGGCCTGCCGGGGCTCTTCGCCTACAAGATGATCAACACAGCGGATTCGATGATCGGCCACCGCTCGGCCCGGCACGAGGCGTTCGGCTGGGCGGCGGCGCGTCTCGATGACCTCGTCAATCTGCCCGCGAGCCGGCTCGCGGGCTTCCTCATCGCGATGGCCGCGCCCTTTGCCGGCGGCACGATCAAGCAGTCCTTCATGGTGATGCTCGACGACGCGCGAAAGCATCGCTCGCCGAATGCCGGCTGGCCGGAGGCGGCCATGGCCGGCGCGCTCGGCCTCGCGCTCGCCGGTCCGCGCCGCTATGGCGAGCGCGTGGTCGAGGATCCCTATCTGAACGATGCCGGCCGGCACGAGGCCGGGCCCGGCGACATCGGCCGTGCGCTCAAAATTCTAAGGGCGGCGACGGCGCTCGGCGCCACCGGAATCCTCATGCTCTGGCTTTGGTTGCATACCTGAGGATGGCGTCGGTATCGACGTGTTCCTCCAGATGGTCGGCGAGCCGGTCGAGCACCCGGTCGATCTCGATTTCGTATGTGAGATCCGAGGGTTCCGCGCCGATCTTGACGAGGAAATCGCGCCGGAAATCATCGTCGCCGAAGAGGCCGTGCACATAGCTGCCGCGCACCCGCCCATCCGGCGAGACGGCTCCCTCGCCCGCACCCGCGCGCTCCAGCCAGGGCCGCGCGCGATCCGGTCCGTCGGTGCGGCCGAGATGGATCTCGTAGCCGGAGACGGCCAGGCCTGACGCCGCATCGCGGCCGGAGAACGGCGCCGTCGTCTTGTCGGCGGCAAGAACAGTCTCGACATCGAGCAGGCCGAGCCCCGGCACGCTGCCCGCCGGGCCTTCGAGGCCATCCGGATCCGAGATCGCCTTGCCCAGCATCTGGTAGCCGCCGCAGAGGCCGATGACACGGCCGCCGCGCCGTCGATGCGCCAGGATGTCGATGTCCCAGCCCTGCGCGCGGACGAAGGCGAGATCGGCGATGGTGGATTTCGAGCCTGGGATCAGGATCACGTCCGAGATCGGGATCGGTTCGCCGGCCCGGACCAGCACGACCGAGACGCCCGGTTCCAGCGCCAGCGGGTCGAGATCGTCGAAATTGGCGATGCGCGGCAGCACCGGCACGGCGATCACAAGCGTGCCGGCGCGCGCGCTGCCGCCGGAAAGGTCGAGGATGTCCTCGGCCGGCAGGCGGTGCGCCTCGGAAAACCACGGCACGACGCCGAGCGACGGCCAGCCGGTCGCTGCGCGCACGGCGGCGACGCCGTCGTCGAACAGCCTGGCATCGCCGCGCATCTTGTTGACGAGAAACGCCTTGATCCGCTCGCGGTCCGCCTGGGGCAGCACGGCGCGCGTGCCGACGAGGCTGGCGATGACGCCGCCCCGATCGATATCGCCGATCAGGATCACCGGCAGGTCGGCGGCCTCCGCAAAGCCCATATTGGCGATATCGCCGGATCTGAGGTTGATTTCGGCCGGGCTGCCGGCGCCTTCGACCAGGATCAGATCGGCATTTCGCCCCAACCGCTCGAAGCTTTCGAGGATGCTCGGCAGCAGTTCGGCCTTCCGCTTGCCGTATTCGCGCGCCCGCATCGTGCCGAAGCGCCGCCCCTGCAGGATGATCTGCGAGCCGGTATCGCTCTCGGGCTTCAGGAGCACCGGGTTCATGTGGACGGTCGGTTCCAGCCCGGCGGCGCGCGCCTGCAGCGCCTGCGCCCGGCCGATCTCGCCGCCATCCGCCGTCACGGCGGCGTTGTTCGACATGTTCTGTGGCTTGAACGGCGCGACGCGGATGCCTTTGCGCGCATAGAGCCGCGCCAGCCCGGCGACGAGCACCGACTTGCCGACATTCGAGCCGGTGCCCTGGAACATGATGGCGGCGGTCATTGGTTTCCCTTCACCGGTCCCCGGGGAGCCCATTGCGCGGGTATTTGGCGTCTGTCTTGCAACTCCGGATCTTCAACATCCTGAGGAGGCTTGGGCAGCAAGCCGTCTCGAAGGACGCACAGCGAGACTGCAGCGAGACTTAAGGCGCTACCGCCTTGCGTGCTTCGAGACGGCCCTTCGGGCCTCCTCAGCATGTCGAGAATGGCGTGATCTCGCTCAGGAAGATCCTAGGAGCGACCCCGGACTTGCTCAAAACTCGATGCCCTGCTGCGCCTTCACGCCGGAGCGGAACGGATGCTTGATCAGCTCCATCTCGGTGACGAGGTCGGCAATCTCGATCAGGCCTTCGGGAGCGTTGCGGCCGGTGATGACGACATGCACGTCCGCCGGCTTCTCGGTGGTCAGGAACTCAAGCACTTCGGCGAGCGGCAGGTAGTCGTAGCGGAGCACGATGTTGAGCTCGTCGAGCACGACGAGATGATATTCGCCGCCCTTGATCAGTTCCTTGGCCGTCTCCCAGGCGTGCTGGGCGGCGGCGATGTCGCGCTGGCGGTCCTGCGTCTCCCAGGTGAAGCCCTCGCCGAGGCGGTTGATCGAGACGAGATCGCCGAAGCGCTCCAGCGCCATGCGCTCGCCCGTCTCCATCGCGCCCTTGACGAACTGGACGATCGCGACCGGCAGGCCATGGCCGAGCGAGCGGAAGGCCATGCCGAAGGCGGCCGTCGACTTGCCCTTGCCCTTGCCGGTATGGACGATGAGCAGGCCCTTCTCGACGTTCTTCGAGGCGAGGATCTTGTCGCGCACGACCTTCTTCTTGCGCATCTTCTCCGCGTGACGGGCGTTCAGTTCCTCTTCGGTCATTTCGATCGTCATGCGAATTCCTTTCGGGCGTCGCGGCGGGAAGCGAGGGCTGCCAGCCGTTGATAGGCGCTGTTGGCGCGCGGCGACCAGAGGCCGCGCTCCATGGCTTCGAGAAAACGGTCCGCCATTTCGGCGAGCGCGGGTTCATTGGCGGCGGCGATGAAGGAGTGCACGTCGTCATCGGCAATATAGGCGTCGTAGAGCGCATCGAAATGGTGATCGCCGACCGCGTGCGTCGTCGCGGCGAAGGCGAAGAGATAGTCGAGCGTCGCCGCCATCTCGAAGGCGCCCTTGTAGCCGTGCCGCATGCAGCCGGCGATCCATTTCGGATTGATCGCCCGGCCGCGCACGACGCGGCCGATTTCTTCCGCCAGCGGCCGCACGACTGGCGTCTCGGGGCGGGAATGATCGCCGTGATAGAGCCGCGGCGCCGCGCCTTTCAGCGTCTCGATCGTCGCCGCGAGGCCGCCCTGGAACTGGTAGTAGTCGTCGCTGTCGAGGATGTCGTGCTCGCGATTGTCCTGGTTGTGCAGGACGGCGTCGGTGGCGGCGAGCCGCTCGCGCAGGCGGTCGCCGGCCGCCTCGCCCTCGGCGCCGCCGCCATAGGCGAAGCTCGACCAGGCGAGGAAGGCGTCGGCGAGATCGGCGCGGCTGTCCCACACCTTCTCGTCGATCATCGCCTGCAGGCCGGCGCCATAGGAGCCGGGCTTCGAGCCGAAGATGCGGGCAAGGTCCTGCCCCGCGCCATGCGCGGCCGCGATCGGATTGGCGTCGGCAGGCTCGTCGCGCGCGGCGACGGCGCGGATGGCGGAATCGATCAGGTCGATCTGCTCCGGGAAGGCGTCGCGGAACATGCCCGAAATGCGCAGCGTGACATCGACGCGCGGCCGCTTAAGCTCGGAGAGCGTCAGGACGCGAAACCCGGTGACGCGGCCGGTGCCCGCTTCCCAGACCGGCTCGGCGCCGATCAGAGCGAGCACCTGCGCGATGTCGTCGCCGCCGGTGCGCATGTTGGCGGTGCCCCAGGCGGAGATCGCCACCGAGCGCGGCCACTCGCCCTCGTCCTGCATGTAGCGCAGTACGAGCGCCTCGGCGGCGGCCTTGCCGATCCGCCAGGCGCTGGCGGTCGGCACGGCGCGGGTATCGACCGAATAGAAGTTCTTGCCGGTCGGCAGCACGTCCGGCCGGCCACGCGACGGCGCGCCCGAAGGACCGGGCGGCACGAAACGACCGTCGAGCGCCGTCAGCACGGCGGCGATTTCTTCAGCCCCGCAGCGGTCAAGCGCTGGGGCCAGTTCCCGCACGATCCAATCGAGGACGGGCGCGGCGGCAGGGCCGGACGTCGGCAGGGCTCTCTCCCCCCTTGTGGGGGACAGCAGGGCCGAGGCGACGATGTCCTTGGCCATAATCTCGATGCGCTCGACCGTGTCACCATTGGTGCGCCAGGGCGCATCGGTCATGTCGGCAAGCGCGTCCGGCCTCGTGCCCTCCCAGTCGGCCGAGAGATCGCAGGCGAGCGGATCGAAATCGTCGAGGCCGAGATCGGCTGAGATCGCGCGGTGCAGTGAGCCGTCCTCCGGGCGACCGCCAGAACGGGGCACGCGGGCGATAGCGACAAGCGTATCGAGGCGATGTTCGTCGATCGGAGAACTGCCGAAGATGTGCAGCCCGTCGCGGATTTGCAGCTCCTTGATCTCGCAGAGATGCGCGTCGATGGCGCGGAGCGCGCTACCGGCGTCGGCATCGACGCCGATGCCGAGGTCGCGGTCGATGCCGTGGCGCACCGCCTGATCAAAAATCTCGCGTTCGAGATGGTCGCGCCGGCGGGGATCGGCGCCGAGCGCCAGATGGTACTCGTCGATCAGCGTCTCGATCTCGGCGAAGGCGCCATGCGCCTCGGCCCGCGTCAGCGCCGGCATGAGGTGATCGACGACCACCGCCGAGGCGCGGCGCTTCGCCTGCGCGCCCTCGCCGGGATCGTTGACGATGAAGGGATAGATCAGCGGCGTCGGTCCCAGCACGACCTCCGGCCAGCAGGCATTCGACAGGCCGAGCGCCTTGCCCGGCAGCCATTCGAGATTGCCGTGCTTGCCGACATGCACGATCGCATCAACGCTGAAGCTCTGCCGCAGCCACGCATGAAAGGCGAGATAGTGGTGCGGCGGCACGAGGTCGGGATCGTGATAGGTCGCCTTCGGATCGATGCCATAGCCCCGCGCGGGCTGGATGCCGACGACGACATTGCCGAAACGATGGATGGCGAGCCGGAAGGCTCCTTCGGCGAAGAACGGATCGACCTCGGGCTCGCCCCAGCGATTGGCAAGCGCGTCGCGGACGGATTCCGGCAGCGCATCGTGGAAGGCGCGGTAGTCGGCGAGGGAAAGCGCGATCTCTTCACCTCTCCCAGAGGGAGAGAGCCTGTCCCGGACTTGATCCGGGATCGACGGCGAAGCCGGCGGGTGAGGGGTTGCGTCTTCAACGGACAGGTCTGAACCCCTCACCCGGCCCTCCGGGCCGACCTCTCCCCCTGGGAGAGGTGAAGGAACGGACCCCTCTTCCCGAAGCTCCATCCGCTTCGCCAGCGCGTTGGTCGGGCCGGAGAGCAGCAGCTCCATCAGCGCCCTGCCCGTCTCCGGGAATCCCTCCAGCGCATAGCCGGCCCCCTTCATGGCGGAAGCAATCCGGGCGGCGCTTTCCGGCGTGTCGAGGCCGACGCCGTTGGCGAGGCGGCCGTCGCGATCGGGATAGTTGGAGAGGACGAGCGCGATCCTCCGATCGGCAGGCTCCTTCGCCGCGAGCCGCACCCAGTTGGCCGCCTGTGCCGCCACGAAGGCGATGCGCTCGCGGTCGGC
This sequence comes from Kaistia sp. SLG-1, assembly GCF_059699055.1. Classification (NCBI taxonomy): domain Bacteria; kingdom Pseudomonadati; phylum Pseudomonadota; class Alphaproteobacteria; order Hyphomicrobiales; family Kaistiaceae; genus Kaistia; species Kaistia sp. SLG-1. The sequence continues at coordinate 2,793,896 of NZ_AP048544.1, read as the reverse complement.
GCGGTAGACGACGATGCGGCTGTCGGTGCGGCCGTCGCTCTCGACCTCTTCCTTGAAGGACACGGCGCGGGTCAGAATGCGGCCATCCACTTCGGGCAGCACGACATTCATGATCAGATCGCGCGGGCCGAGACCGCGCGTGGATTCGAGCCACGCCTCGCGACTGGTGCCGGCGAAGACGAGCTGCAGAACCGGCTTTCCGGCCCGGTCGAGCACGGTCGGTTCATGCGCCCGACCGGGACGCGAAATCGCAAAGGCGGTGGCGTTGAGGACAATCGCAGGCTTCAGATCCTCAAAAGCTCTGTCGACGAAGGCCGCCGCTTCCTCGTTCTTCAGGCTGGAGGCGAAGATCGCCACCGTGGCGATGCCCTCGCGATCGAGCGCTTCCACCATCGCGTCGATCGGCTCGGTCGAGCCGCCGGGAATGACCGAGCGGTAGAAGGTGAGGAACGCCACCGGCCGGCCGGCATCCTCGGGCCGCAGCGCCTCCGTGACGACACCCTCGCCCGGACGGTAGAAGCCGACCTCGGGAAGCACCTGCGGCTCCGGCGGCGCTTCGCCCCCGCCGACGACATGGCGCGCATAGGCGAGCGCGCGGCCGATATTGATCGCGCCGCCTTCGGCGGAATAGCGCCACAGCCGATGCGCGATCTCGGGCGCGACGGTCGAATAGGCCTCGAGCGCCGGATCCCAGCGATCCTCGCCGGGCACGACGGCGATCTCAGGTCCGCCGGCGCGGGAGAGCGCGCGGATCGCCTCCAGCCCATAGGGCCAGTAGCCGACGCCGCCCATCATGCGGATGAAGACGAGCTTTGCCTGCGCGACCGTCTTCTCGAGATAGAGATCGACCGAATAGGGATGCGTCAGCTGCATCAGATTGGCGAGGCGCAGCGACGGCCCTTCCGGCGTCGATGCGAAGGCCGCCGCGAAGGCGGCGAGCTCCGTATCGGCGGCCGACAGGATGACGATGTCGCCGGGCGACTGGTCGAGATCGACGGCGCTGCCGCCATCGTCGATCCGCTCCATCTCTCCGGCGACGAGATGCATGATCTTAGCCCGCGAAATGCGCGGCGATGGCGGCGCGGTCGAGCCCGCGCTCGCCGATCACGACGAGACGGCCGGCATTGCCGCCCGGCGCGAAATAGGTGTCGACGCGCGGGCCGACCGCCTGCACGACGGCGGGCGCCGCCTTGCCGGCGACAGCCGCCCTGCCCTTGATGCGCAGCACGTTCGCTTCCGCCATGGCGGCGCGGACGCGCGACGCCAGCGCCTCGATCGAGGCCTGCTCGGCGACATCGACGATGAAGGTGTCGAAATCGTCGTGGTCGTGCTCCTCGCCTTCGAGGTCGTGATGGCTTTTGCGCTCGAAAGCGTCGTCCTCGGCCGCCGCGCCGACGCCGAGCAGGATCTCGGCCGGTAGGCCGCTCGCGGTCGCGTGAACCACGCGCGCTTCCTTGCGGGCATCGCGGGCGACGATCTCTGCGACTTCCTCAAGCTGCTTCGCGTCGACGAGGTCCGTCTTCGAGAAGACGATCAGATCGGCGCAGGAGAGCTGGTCCTCGAACAGTTCCTCGATCGGATCCTCGTGATCGAGCGAGTCGTCGGCGGCGCGCTGGGCAGCCACGGCCTCTTCGTCATGCGCGAAGCGGCCGGCGGCGACCGCCTCGGCGTCGACGACGGTGATGACGCCGTCGATGGTGACGCGGTGGCGAACCGACGGCCAGGTGAAGGCGCGGACCAATGGTTGCGGCAGCGCCAGGCCCGAGGTCTCGATGACGATGTGATCCGGCGCGTTCTCGCGCGCCAGCAGCGCCTCGATGGTCGGCAGGAAGTCGTCGGCGACGGTGCAGCAGATGCAGCCATTGGTGAGCTCGACGATGCTGTCGGGCTTGCAATCGTCGACGCCGCAATCGGAGAGCAGCGAGCCGTCAAAGCCCATGTCGCCGAACTCGTTGACGATGAGCGCGATGCGGCGCCCCTTCGCGTCGGCGATCAGGTTGCGGATCAGCGTCGTCTTGCCGGCTCCGAGGAAGCCGGTGACGATGGTGGCGGGAATGCGGGCGGTCACAGGGCGAACTCCGTATCGGGATTGGGTTTCAGCCGCAGCGGCAGGCCGGCGGCGACGAGGAAGACGGTTTCGACGGCGGCGGCGATCGTCTGGTTCAGCCGCCCCTGCTCGTCGGCGAAGCGGCGGGCGAGCGCATTCATCGGCACGATGCCGGAGCCGACCTCGTTCGAGACGAGGACGACCGGCCCGCGCGCGCCGCGAAGCGCGTCGGCGAGGCGCGCGGCCTCGGCCGGGATGTCGCGCTCGGCCTCCATCAGATTGGAGAGCCAGAGCGTCAGGCAATCGACGAGGAGCACGCGGCCGGGATCGGCGAGCGCGGCGACGCGGTCGGTCAGCTCCAGCGGTTCCTCGACCGTGGTCCAGTCGCCGCCACGCCGCTCGCGATGCGTCGAGATCCGCGCCTGCATTTCAGCATCGCGGATCTCGGCGGTGGCGAGATAGGTGGCGGGAAGACGGGTGCGGATCACGATCGCCTCGGCGAAGCGGCTCTTGCCGGAGCGGGCGCCGCCGAGGATCAGCGCCGTGCGGGGCGCGGGGGCGGTCACGGTGTCATGCGGCCCGTGCGAGACGCTGGTAGAGCCAGCCGGAGAACAGACCGGACAGCACCCAGAGCAGCGCGCTGACGACCAGCGATGCCGCGACGAATTCCCCGCCGAGGCCGGCCGGATAGGACGCCTCCAGCGTCGGCGGCACGGGCGCGCCGATCACATGCGGCAGGACGCCGAGGACGAGGCCGGCGACCTTCAGCAGCCAGGACTGGCTGAAGACGATCAGCGCGAGGCCGATGGCCGAGGCGGCGGCGGTGGAGAGCCACCAGACCTGGCGCGAGGTGATCTCGGCGGCGGCAGTGCCCGGAAGCTCCGGCGACAGGCCGAGCGAGGGCAGCAGCGAGGCGGCGAAGAAGCCGGCGACGCCCCAGAGCACGCCGGTGCGGGCGTCGATCTGTCCGCCGCGGATCGACATCAGGCCGAGCAGAACGGCCGAGACGCCGACGCCGACCAGGAGATTGGCGAGGAAGGTATAGGCGGAACGCTCGAAGCCGTCGGCAGGCGACCACGCGTCTTCGTCGTGCTCATGTGCCGGAGCGGCGGCCTCGACTGCGGCCGGAGCCGCAGCAGTCTCGCCCGCATGCGCCTCGTTCGCCGCATGCTCATGCGGCACGGCGGCGGCAGTGGCCGGCTCGGCGTTTTCGAATGTTTCGGCGTGCAGGATCAGCGGCTCGGTGGTGACGGCCTGCACGACGGAAAGGGCAACGCCCACGGCAAGCCCTGCGCCGAAGGCGCTCAGGATGATCGTCTTGAACATGTGGATCCCTCAGGCGTCAGTGGCAGGGCAAGCCGAGGGAATGCCGTGTGTCATGCGTCGCGTTGTGGATCAGGCTCGGCGCGGCGAAGCCGGTGCCGACGAACAGGACGAGGCCGAAGGCGATCGCGAACAGCGCCGGCACGATGCGCGCGGCGGCGTCGGTCTCCGTGCCGCCGACGGCAATCGAGGTCGCCTGGGCAGCGGTCTTCGAGAAATTGGTCATAGCGTCTCCTTAGCCGTCCCACCGACGGCTTGCTGGTATGAGGCGCTGGCTGGTCTCCTGGCTTGCGGGTCGCTGCTTCCTCGACGCCTTCCCGGTTTCCCAGTGGCCATCGCGAGGTCGCTCGCCGCTCACAGTTGCGGGGGCAGCTCCGGACTTGGAATCCCGCTAGGGGTCCTTCCGTACCGAATTCCCATTTCATCCCCCTGAGCCTGTGGCCCATCGGGGGAACCGACGCGAAATCACGCTAGATTGAATGCACTGGAAGCGCAAGCTGGCGCTCATTTGGCCGAGGGCGCGGCCTTGTTGCGAAACCGCGCCCAACGGCGCAGAAGCGCCACTTCCGTCTGCCGGCGCAGGCGCCGCACGCGCGGGAAATCATGGGACAGGACGATCAGCCCGATCGGCAGCATCCAGAATCCGAGCACGGGCAGGAAGCCGAGGGCGCCGCCGACCACGAATCCGCTCCCCACCGCGACGCGCGCGGTGCGGCTCCTGGGCAGGGAAATCGTCTTCTTGCCGAGGCGAATGGAAGGCATGCGACCGGCGTCTCCGCTTGGTTCGAGCTGGTTTCTTCGTCCTTGCGACGGCGCGGTCCCCAGTGACGCGGACGCTCCATCCCTCGTTCTTATGTGGAGGAAGGAGGCGGGATTGCAACGCATGGCGGAGCCACACCCCGCCTCGAAACGGCTTCCGCCGGCCCGAGAGCCGGCGGAAATCCTTGTGTGGCGACGGCCTCGGGCTCAGGCCGTGACCGTCCTCTTTTTCCGCCGGCGCAGCAGCAGCATCGCCAGCGGCACCAGCCATATGGCGATGGTGAAGACGCCGAGGCCGCCCGCGATCGGCCGCTCGAAGAAGTGCAGGAAGTTGCCGTCGCCCTTGATCATCGAGGTGATGAAGTTCTGCTCCAGCATCGGCCCCAGCACCATGCCGAGAATGGCCGGCGCGATCGGGATGTCGTTCTCCTCCATGAAGAAGCCGATGATGCCGAAGATCAGCATCATGACGACGCCGGCCATCGAATTGTTGATGGCGAAGGCGCCGACGATGCAGAAGATCAGGATGATCGGCATCAGCATCGTGGTCGGGATCGACAGGATCGGCCGCGCGCCCTTGATGGCCAGCCAGCCGAGCGGCAGCATGATCAGGTTGGCCAGGATGAACACCATGAAGATGGCGTAGATCGACTGCGGGTCGTTGATGAAGATCGTCGGGCCGGGATTGATGCCCTTGATGTAGAGCACGCCGATGACGATGGCGGTGATCGAGTCGCCCGGAATGCCGAAGACGAGCGCCGGGATCCAGGCGCCGCTGACGGCGGAATTGTTCGAGGCGCCCGCCTCGACCAGGCCCTCGACATGGCCCTTGCCGAACTTTTCCTTCTGCTTCGAGAAGCGCTTGGAGATCGCGTAGGAGATCCAGGCGGCGATGTCGGCGCCGGCGCCGGGCAGGATGCCGAGCGCGGTGCCGGTGATGCTGCCGCGCGCCGTCTGCACCGGGTACTTCTTCAGGTTCAGCCATTGCGTCCTGAAGATGCCCTGGCCGTCGGAGCGCGGGATCTTCTGGCGCGGGATCGTCGCGGTCACGGAACGCAGGATTTCGGACACCGCGAACAGGCCGATCATCGCCGGGATGAACTGGATGCCGGCCATCAGCTCGAGATTGCCGAAGGAGAAGCGCGGCTCGCCCGAGGGGTTCTCCATGCCGATGGTGGCGATGAAGAGCCCGAACAGCAGCGAGATCAGCCCTCGCGTCGGCGAGCTCGGCGTCACGAAGACGGCGCAGGAGAGGCCGAGCAGCACCAGCCAGAAATATTCCTCCGAGCTGAAGCGGAGCGCCACCTCGGCCAGCGCCGGCGCCAGTGTCATCAGCACGATCGAGCCGAACAGCCCGCCGATGGCCGAGAAGACGAGCGCCGCGCCGAGCGCCTCGTCGCCGCGTCCGGAATGGGTCATCTTGTAGGCGTCGTCGACATAGGCGGCGTTGGCGGGCGTGCCGGGCATGCGCAGGAGTGCCGCCGGAATATCCCCGGCGAAGATCGCCATCGCGGTCGCGGTGACGATCGCCGCGATCGCCGGCACCGGCTCCATGAAGAAGGTCATCGGCACCAGCAGAGCAGTCGCCATGGTGGCGGTCAGGCCCGGAATGGCGCCGACCAGCATGCCGAACACGGCGGATGCCAGGATGACGCCGAGGACATAGGGCTGGAAGACGAGGGCCGCGGCCTGTTCAAAGATCAGCATGCGTCACCCCAGGAACGAGAGAAATTCGGTGCGCGGCAGCGGCACCATGAGCATGCGCGAGAAGCCGTAATAGACCGCGAGCGTCGTCAATGCGCCGGCGAGAACCGCGGTCAGCGGGCGCGTGCGCAAGAGCAGCATCAGCGCCGTCAGGGCGAGGAAGCTGGTCGGGATGAAGCCGAGCGCGTCGGCGAACAGGATGTAGAAGACGATCACGGCGAGAGAGGCCAGTGCCGAGAGCGCCAGCCGCGGCTTGCGGACCCAGTCGGCGAGATGCGGCTTCAACATGCGCGGCAGATGGCGGAGGCTGGTCGCGATCATAAAGCCGCCGAGCAGGATGGCGCACCAGCCGATCAGCCGCGGCATGGTGCCGGCGCCATAGGCCTGGCCGGGCAGCGCCACGAAATGGGCGGAGACGAAGAGAAGGACGATGCCGCCAAGCGCGGTCAACACGCCCAGATGGAGTTCACTGAGTTTGATCATGGTCTGATCTTGGCCGTTCCGTGCGAGACCGGGGGCACGGCGCGGCCGACGGAATTCATCCGTGGCCGCGCCGCAGGCATGGGACCGGAGAGGCTGCCGGCCGCCTATTTGGCGAGGCCGGCCTCCTTCATGATCGCGCCGAGCGTCGCGTCGTCCTCGCCGACGATGCGCGTCGTCTCCGCGCCGTCGGCCCAGCGCATGCCGAAGCCGCGCTCGTTCATGAACTTCTGGTATTCGGGGCTGTTGTAGGCCTTCTCGAGCGCGGCGCCGAGCTTGGCCGCGACGTCTTCCGGCAGCCCCTTCGGACCGGCGACCGTGCGCCAGACCGCCAGCGTCCAGTCGGATTCGACCGATTCCTTCAGCGTCGGCACATCCGGGAATAGCGCCTGCCGCTCCGGCGACATCGAGCCGAGCGGGGTGACGCGCTTGGCGTCGATCATCGAGCGGCCCTCGGCGAGCGAGGTCGGCACCAGATTGACGCCGCCGGCGACCATGTCGGTGATCCCGGGGGCGGCGCCCTGGCTCGGCACCCAGGTGACGTGGTCCGGCTTCAGCCCGTGCGACATCATCCAGCCGGCGAGGCCGAGATGCCAGATGCCGCCCTGCCCGGTTCCGGACGCCTTGAAGGTGCCGGCCGGCTTCTCCTTGATGGCGGCGAGCAGGTCGGGAAGCGTCTGGTATTCGGAGCTGGCCGAAACCATCACGCCGCCTGGATCGGCATTGACCATGGCGAGGAAGTCGAAGTCCTTGTAGGTCAGGTCCGTCAGGCCCTGCCAGTGCATCATGTCGATCTCGATCGTCACGATGCCGATCGTGTAGCCGTCCGGCTTGGCGGTCGCGATGGCGCTGTGGCCGACGACGCCGGAGCCGCCCGTGCGATTGACGACATTGACCGGGACGCCCAGCTCCTGCTGCAGCAGCGTGCCGATGATGCGGGCGACTGCGTCCGTGCCGCCGCCGGCGCCCCAGGGCACGATCAGCTGGATCGGCCGCTCGGGATAGGACGACTGCGCGAAGGCGGGCCCGGCGACGGCGACGGAAGCGAGTGCCATCGCGGTGCAAAGAAGCGTACGTCTCAGCATGGTGTCCTCCCAGAATGCTGACAATATCGTACCAATACGACCGAGCCTCCCCGCTGCGACCGTTGGCAAATCTGACCCCTTGCCGGGATTAGTATGGAAACTATTTCGGTCGATGGATTGTCTGTCAACGCAAAGATCGTATTACCGAACCGAAGTGCACGATGTCATGCGGAGGCGGCATCAATTCCTTCAGCGATATGCTGACAATTTCGATCGACGGGCACGGATATGCTGTGGTGCAGCATAAAGTGTTCGATCCAATGTTCGGACGCACGGAGCCGCCTTGCGGCGTCCGGGGGCGGACATGCTGAATCGCGGCCGGCAGGGTGACGCCGGGCGATGCGGGCTGGGACGAATAAGGATCGAGGGGGCGCAACGCAGGCCCGAAAACAATCAAGGGGCCGGATGGCTGTGCATCCGACCCCTTGATCAAAATCTGGCTCCGCGAGTTGGACTCGAACCAACGACCCGGTGATTAACAGTCACCTGCTCTACCAACTGAGCTATCGCGGAACAGCGTGCGCGGTTCCTTCCGCCGCCCCGTCGCCGAGGCTCGGAAAAAATCAAGGGGCCAGACGACAATCCGTCTAACCCCTTGATCGAATTTGGCTCCGCGAGTTGGACTCGAACCAACGACCCGGTGATTAACAGTCACCTGCTCTACCAACTGAGCTATCGCGGAACAGCGTCGCCGCTGCTGTGAGCGAGGCTATAGCAAAGCCTGTGTCGGCTTGCAAAGTCCTAAAACGCGAGTTTTCCGCGCCGATACGCCCAGGCGCGTGAAAACACAGCATTTCTGCCGGTTTCGCGTGGGGATAACTCGCGCCAAAGGCGTTGGATCCGCAGCCGCGTAAATATCGGGCGGGCGGCGGTGGGGATTCGGCGGCGCCGCGGCTTTTGGCGCGGATCGGGCGAGGGGCGGTTGGGCGAATGGCTGCCGGGCGTCCCCCTCGTCGAGACGCGGCCTCCCATGCGCTGGCCACCCGCCCTCGCCTCGTCGTGCCACCCTCGCCGTCATCCCGGGCTTGACCCGGGATCCATTCAGCCCCGGGCTTGGGGAGTTCGCGCCAGCGAAGCATGGGCAGGCGAGGCAGGACGACTGCCAACCCTGCGGAAATGGATCCCGGATCTCCGCTTCGCTGCGTCCGGGATGACGGCGAGCGTGGGAGTTCCGGCGGAGGAAATCTCGGATGCGCCTGTTGGCAAATCAGCCCGCGCCCCCCTCTCCACACCCTGCGCCGTCATTCCTGCGAAAGCAGGAATCCATGCCGACACCGGCACGGACGCGGCAGAAGGCTCGCTCGTCCTACCGCGCCGCCATCATCTCCCGCAGGCGTTCGACGGCCTGGCGGACGAGCGGGTCCAGCCCGGCGCCGCCGGATTCGAGATGGGCGAGAATGCCGGCGCGCATCCTTGGATCCCAGAACTTCCTCAGATGCTCGGCGATCGCCGCCGGGGCTTTCTCCTCGCCCTGGCTGGCGAAGAACTTGCCGATCTGGTTCGCCATGTAGACGAGCTTCTCGGACGAGCGGTCAGACGACATGGGTATCCTGGGCGATGCGATGGGGATGGGTGAAGACTTCGAAAGCGTCGCCGCGCGCGATGGCGACGAGCGTGATTCCGGCCGCCTCCGCCGTGCGGACGGCGAGCGCCGTCGGGGCCGAGACGGCGACGATCAGCGGCGCGCCGAGCAGCGCTGTCTTCTGCACCATCTCGACCGAGACGCGGCTGGTCAAAAGCACCATGCCGGAGGCGGCGTCGAGGCCGGCCCTCGCCAACGCCCCGCAGAGCTTGTCGAGCGCGTTGTGGCGGCCGACATCCTCGCGCAGCGCGACGACGCCCTTCCCCGGCACCGCGAAGGCGGCGGCGTGCATGGAGCGGGTTTCCCGGTTCAGGACCTGCAGCGGCGCCAGCGCCTCGAGCGCCGCGCGGATATCTGCCTCGGCGAAGCGGACACCGCCCTCGACGGACGGCAGCCGGCGCACGGCCTCCGTCAGGCTCTCGATGCCGCAGAGGCCGCAGCCGGTCGGGCCGGCGAGATAGCGCCTTCGGCTCGCCAGCGCTTCGGCGCGCGGGACGGCCAGCCACATGCGCAGCTCGACGCCGATCTCCGCCTCGACGATCTCCAGCCGCTCGATCTCGGACGGATCCGCGACGATGCCTTCCGACAGGCTGAAGCCGATGGCGAAATCCTCGAGATCGGCGGGTGTCGCCATCATCACGGCCTGCGTGCTGCCGTCATAGGTCAGCGCGATGGCGACCTCCTCGGGGATGGCGCGCTCGCCCTCGGAGACGTCGTTTCCGCGCCACAGCGCCCTCGGCACGCGAAGGAAGGGCGGTTGCATTGCCCTACTCCGCCGCCTCGACGACAGGCGCGATCCGGCGGCTCCGGCGGGCGTGCTCGTCATAGCCCTCCTGCCACGCCGTCGGCCCGTTCGAGGGCGCGACCTGCACGGCCGTCACCTTGTATTCCGGGCAGTTGGTGGCCCAGTCGGAGAAGTCCGTCGTGACGACGTTCGCCTGTGTGCCCGGATGGTGGAAGGTCGTGTAGACAACGCCGGGCGCCACGCGCTCGGTGATCAGCGCGCGGAGGCTGGTCTCGCCGGAGCGGCTGGCGAGCTTGACCCACTGGCCGTCATGGATGCCGCGCTGCTCGGCATCGTGCGGATGCATCTCGAGTCGGTCTTCCTCGTGCCAGACGACGTTCTCCGTCCGCCGCGTCTGCGCGCCGACATTGTACTGCGACAGGATGCGGCCGGTGGTGAGCAGCAGCGGGAAGCGCGGGCCGGTGCGCTCGTCGGTCGCGACATATTCCGTCACCATGAAGCGGCCCTTTCCGCGCACGAAGCCGTCGACATGCATGACCGGTGTTCCATGCGGCGCCTTCTCGTTGCAGGGCCACTGCACCGAGCCCTCGGCATCGAGCTTGGCGTAGGAGACGCCGGCGAAGGTCGGCGTCAGCCGGGCGATCTCGTCCATGATTTCGGACGGGTGCGCGTAGTTCATCGGGAAGCCGAGAGCGTTGGCGAGGTCGATCGTGATCTCCCAGTCCGCCTTGCCGGAGCGCGACGGCATCACCTTGCGCACGCGCTGGATGCGCCGCTCGGCATTGGTGAAGGTGCCGTCCTTTTCCAGGAAGGTCGAGCCCGGCAGGAAGACATGGGCGTAGTTGGCGGTCTCGTTCAGGAACAGGTCCTGCACGACGACGCATTCCATGGCGGCGAGGCCAGCCGCGACATGGCGCGTGTCGGGATCGGACTGCAGGATGTCCTCGCCCTGCACGTAGAGCCCCTTGAACTGGCCGTCGACGGCGGCGTCGAGCATGTTGGGGATGCGCAGGCCCGGCTCATGATCGAGCGGCACGCCCCAGAGCGCCTCGAACAGCGCCCGCGTCTCGTCGCCCGAGACATGGCGATAGCCGGAGAACTCGTGCGGGAACGAGCCCATGTCGCAGGAACCCTGCACGTTGTTCTGGCCGCGCAGCGGGTTCACGCCGACGCCCGGTCGGCCGATATTGCCCGTCGCCATGGCGAGGTTGGCGATCGCCATCACCGTCGTCGAGCCCTGGCTGTGCTCGGTGACGCCGAGGCCGTAATAGATCGCGCCGTTGCCGCCGGTGGCATAGAGCCTTGCGGCGGCGCGGAGCTCGGCCGCCGGCACGCCGGAAACGGCCTCGATCGCCTCGGGGCTGTGGCGCGGGTCGGCGACGAACGAAGCCCAGTCCTGGAACTCGTCCCAGTCGCAGCGCTCGCGCACGAAGGCCTCGTCGGCGAGCCCCTCGGTGACGATCACATGAGCCATCGCGGTCAGCACGGCGACATTGGTGCCGGGCTTGAGCGGCAGGTGGTGAGAGGCCTCGACATGCGGCGTGCGCACGAGATCGATACGGCGCGGGTCGAGCACGATCAGCTTGGCGCCCTCGCGCAGGCGCTTCTTCATGCGCGAGCCGAAAACGGGATGCGCGTCGGTCGGGTTGGCGCCGATCAGCAGGATGACGTCGGACTGCTCGACGGAATCAAAGTCCTGCGTGCCGGCCGAGGTGCCGTAGGTCTGGCTGAGGCCATAGCCGGTCGGCGAATGGCAGACGCGGGCGCAGGTATCGACATTGTTGTTGCCGAAGCCGCCGCGGATCAGCTTCTGGACGAGGAAGGTCTCCTCGTTGGTGCAGCGCGACGAGGTGATACCGCCGACCGAAAGCCGGCCATATTTCGCCTGGATGCGCTTGAACTCGGACGCCGTGTAGGCGATCGCCTCTTCCCAGGACACCTCGCGCCAGGGATCGGAAATGCTGGCGCGGATCATCGGGTTGAGGATGCGCTCCTTGTGGCTGGCATAGCCCCAGGCGAAGCGGCCCTTGACGCAGGAATGGCCGCGATTGGCCTTGCCGTCCTTCCACGGCACCATGCGCACCAGCTCAGTTCCGCGCATCTCGGCCTTGAAGGTGCAGCCGACGCCGCAATAGGCGCAGGTGGTGACGACGGAATGCTCTGGCTGGCCGATCTCGATCACCGACTTCTCGGTCAGCGTCGCCGTCGGGCAGGCCTGCACGCAGGCGCCGCACGAGACGCATTCCGAGCCGAGGAAGCTCTCTTCCATGCCGGGCGAGACGACACTATCGAAGCCGCGGCCGGCGATCGTCAGAGCGAAGGTGCCCTGCACTTCCTCGCAAGCCCGCACACAGCGCGAGCAGACGATGCACTTCGACGGGTCGTAGGTAAAATAGGGATTGGACTCGTCGAGGCCGGGGTTCGGGTGATTGTGCCCCTCATGGCCATAGCGGACATCACGCAGGCCGACCGCGCCGGCCATATCCTGCAGCTCGCAATCGCCATTCGCCGCGCAGGTCAGGCAGTCGAGCGGGTGGTCGGAGATGTAGAGCTCCATCACGCCCTTGCGCAGGCGCCTCAGCCGCTCCGTCTGCGTCTTCACCACCATGCCCGGCATCACCGGCGTCGTGCAGGAGGCGGGCGTCCCAGCCCTGCCCTCGATCTCGACCAGGCAGAGACGGCACGAGCCATAGGCGTCCACCATGTCGGTGGCGCAGAGCTTCGGGATTTCCGTGCCCATCTCCATCGCGGCGCGCATGATGGAGGTGCCCTCGGGCACGGTCATCGTCTCGCCGTCGATGGTGAACGTCACCATCGTGTCCGACTTCGAACGCGGCGTGCCGTAGTCGATCTCGTGGATGAGCGACATGGCGGTCTCCTAGCGTGCGTCTTCGAGGACCGGCGCGGCCGCGCCAAAATCCTCGGGGAAATGATGGAGCGCACTCATGACAGGATAGGGCGTAAAGCCGCCGAGTGCACAGAGCGATCCGAATTTCATCGTGTGGCAGAGGTCTTCCAGCACCACGAGGTTCTTCTCGCGATCGTCGTCATGGATAATCTTGTCGAGGGTCTCGACGCCGCGCGTAGAACCGATGCGGCAGGGCGTGCACTTGCCGCAGGATTCGATTGCGCAGAATTCCATGGCGAAACGCGCCTGCTTCGCCATGTCGACGGTGTCGTCGAAGACGACGATGCCGCCATGGCCGATCAGGCCATCCTTGCCGGCAAACGCCTCATAGTCGAACGGCGTATCGAACAGCGCGCGTGGAAAATAGGCGCCGAGCGGCCCGCCGACCTGCACCGCGCGCACCGGCTTGCCGGATGCCGTGCCGCCTCCGATATCGTCAACCAGCTCACCGAGCGTGACGCCGAAGGCGACTTCGAACAACCCACCATGCTTGACGTTGCCGGCGATCTGGATCGGCATGGTGCCGCGCGACCGGCCCATGCCGAAATCGCGATAGGCGGCCGCGCCCTCGGCCAGGATCCATGGCACGGTGGCGAGCGATATGGCGTTGTTGATGACCGTCGGCTTGCCGAACAGGCCCTTGTGCGCCGGCAGCGGCGGTTTCGCACGCACGATGCCGCGTCGGCCTTCCAGGCTTTCGAGCAGCGCCGTCTCCTCGCCGCAGACATAGGCGCCGGCGCCGACGCGGACCTCCATGTCGAAGCTGTAGCCGGAGCCGGCGATGGTCTCGCCGAGATAGCCGGCCGCCCGGGCCGTGCGGATCGCCTCGCCCATCATGGCGACGGCGTGCGGATATTCGGAGCGGATATAGAGATAGCCGCGCGTCGCGCCGACGGCGATGCCCGCGATCGCCATGCCTTCGATCATGACGAACGGGTCGCCCTCGAGCAGCATGCGATCGGCGAAGGTCCCGCTGTCGCCTTCGTCGGCGTTGCAGACGATGTATTTCTGCTCCGCGCCCGTCGCGGCGACCGTGCGCCACTTGATGCCGGTCGGGAAGCCGGCGCCGCCGCGTCCGCGCAGGCCGGACTGGACGACCTCCTCGATCGTCGCCTCGGGGCCGATCGCCAGCGCCCGCTCCAGCCCCTTGAAGCCGCCATGGGCGCGGTAGTCGTCGAGCGAGCGCGGATCGACGATGCCGCAGCGCGCGAAGGTCAGCCGCGTCTGTCGCTTCAGCCACGGAATCTCTTCCGTCGGTCCAAGCAACAGCGCATGCGCCTCTCCGACCAGCATGGCGTCGAGCAGCGCCGGCACGTCCTCGGCGGTGACGGGGCCATAGGCGACGCGGCCCTCAGCCGTTTCGACTTCGATCATCGGCTCCAGCCAGAACAGGCCGCGCGAGCCATTGCGTACGACGTCGAGCGCAAGTCCCCTCGCCCGCGCCGTCGCTTCGACGGCGGCTGCCACCTCATCGGCGCCGACTGCGACCGCCGCGGCATCACCGGGAATGAAGACGCGAGCACTCATCGCTGCGCCTCCGCAAGCAACTGGTCGAGCCGGGTTGCGTTCAGCCGTCCGACCAGCTTGCCGTCGAGCATCGCCGACGGCGCCGTGGCGCAGAGGCCGAGGCAATAGGTCGGTTCCAGCGTGACGCGCCCGTCGGCGGTAGTCTCGCCCATCGCGACGCCGAGCGCGGCTTCCGCCCGGGCCGCGAGCGCGTCACCGCCCATAGACTGGCAGGCCTCGGCCCGGCAGAGCTTCAGGACGTGACGGCCGGCCGGCTTGCGGCGGAAGTCATGATAGAAGGTCACGACGCCATGGATCTCGGCGCGCGACAGGTTCAGCGCCTCGGCGATCATCGGTTCTGCCGCCTCCGGCACGAATCCAAACGCCTCCTGGATCGCATGCAGGATCGGCAAGGTAGGGCCTTCGCCGCCGGCATGGGCCGCGATGATTTCGGAAGCGCGCGCCGCGCTCCAGGATTCGTAGGACGTCACTGCTGCAATCACTCGAAAATTAGAACGATCACAAGGTGCCGCTTATCCCTCGAGCAATCAACCACTCGATGGGATTGCTCCCCCGCATCGGCCGGGTCGTTGAGCCGCAGGCCGGCAATTTGGCCGGATACCGGTGCGCGGCGCCGGGACCGCCCACACGCGTCCCGGTGGTTGGATGGATCCCGGGTCAAGCCTGGGATGACGGCGAGGGTGTGACGGGCATGGAGCCAGGCCTTCAATGGCCGGAATGCAGGCCAGGACGGGCACGGAGCGATGGCTTCAATCGCCGGAAGAAAGTCGGCCCGCCTCAGCTCACCTCACCTCACCTCTCCTCGCGTCTTTTCGTTGCGCACCACGTCGCCCCACCCTCGCCGTCATCCCGGCCTCCGAGCCGGGATCCATTTCCGCCGGGTTGGAGGGAGGCTTGGCTGGTGTACGACAACGCGCCGCCATCGGTGCGAACCACCCAGGCCCGCGCCGGTGGTTAGATGGATCCCGGGTCAAGCCCGGGATGACGGCGAGCGTGGGATGGCGGGCGGGGAAGTGGCCATAGGGGAGCGGGCGGCGGGAATACTCGTGCCATCCCCGGCGCCGGTTCACTCGAGCGTGTCCAAAGCTCTGCACTGACAGCATCAACCTTCCGGCCTTGTCGGACACCCCCATGCCCTTCATCCTGAGGGGCCTTCGCAGAAGGCCGTCTCGAAGGACGCACCACCTGCGTACCATCCGCCTTGCGAAGCACGGCTGCACGACCATCGTGCGTCCTTCGAGACGACCCTTCGGGTCCCTCAGGATGTTGAGCGAGGTGGGCTGCACGAAGATCAAGAAGCGGCGCCGGCAGCTCTCGCCCTCACCCGCAGACCACCACCTGCACGTTCGCGCGCTCCAGCGCGTCGGCGAGGTCGGGCGGCGGCGGGGCGTCGGTGACGAGGCAGTGGATGGCGTCGAGCGTCGCGATGCTGGCGAAGGCGGTGACGCCGAATTTCGACTTGTCGGCGACGACGATGGTGCGCGCCGCGACCTCGATCATGCCGGCCGTATGCGCCGCCTCGTCCATCTTGGTCATCGAGATGCCGGAAGCCGAGATGCCGGTGCAGCCGACAACCGCCGTATCGGCGTGAATGCCGGCGACGGCGGCGAAGCCGATCGCCCCGATCGTCACCTGGTAGTTCGGCCAATAGGCGCCGCCGAGGATATGGATCGACGGCACGCTCGCTTCCGGCAGGACGGCCGGCAGGCGGAGGTTGTTGGTGACGATCGTCAGGTTGCGACGGCCGCCGAGCGCGGCGGCGAAGAAGGCGATCGTCGAGCCGCCATTCAGGATCAGCGTCTCGTCGTCACGGATCAGCTCGGCCGCCGCCAGCCCGATGCGCCGCTTGGCATCGACATGCTCGTCCATGCGCAGGCCCATGGTCGTGTCGACCCGGACCAGCCGGTCCTTCGTCACCGCGCCGCCATGCGAGCGGACGAGCAGGCCGCGCCCCTCCAGCAGCACGAGATCGCGGCGGACCGTATCGCGCGAAACCTCGAGCAGCGCGACCAGCTCGGCGACCGTCGCCTGTCCGCGCTCCTGCAGGAACTGCAGCAGCCGGTTGTGCCGGAGCGCCGGCAGGGCGTTGGCGGCGTCGGTATCCGATAGCGGGAAGTGTGGTTCGTCGATGCTCATGCGGCCTCCTACAGCACGAGGCTCGCCGCGCCGACAAGCCCGGCATGGCTGCCGAGCGTGGCGCCGACCACCGGCACGTCGCGGAACGGCGGCATGGCGCGCTGGCGGATCGTCCGCTCGATCTCGGTGCGCATCAGCGGCAGCAGGCTGCCGACGCCGCCGCCGAGGATCAGCCGCTCCGGCGAATAGAGGTGCAGCAGATTGGTGAGCCCGATGCCGAGCCAGCGCGCCTCCTCGTCCAGCAGGGCGAGCGCCGGCGCGTCGCCAGCGCGCGCGGCTTCGGCGACATGGCGGCCGGTGACGGGATCCGCGCCGGCGACCCGCGCCAGGCCGGGCGCGGCGCCCGAAGCGACGAGTTTGGTCGCCTCGCGCGCCAGCGCCGTGCCGGAGGCGAGCGCCTCGAAGCAGCCCGTGCTGCCGCAGGCACAGCGCTCGGGCCGATCCGAGATTGCCATATGGCCGATCTCGCCGGCGAGGCCGCGCCGGCCATGCAGCAGGTGACCGTCGACGATGACGCCGGCGCCGATGCCGGTCGAGACGGTGACGAACACCATCGACTGCGTGCCCTGCCCGGCGCCGAAGCGCCATTCGCCGAGCGCCGCCGCGTTGGCGTCGTTCTCGAGGCGGACCGGCAGCCCGAGCTGACGGCCGAGGATCGCGACCAGAGGCACGTTCTTCCACCCGGTCAAGGTCGGCGCGTCGACGACGATGCCGGCTTCGGGATCGAGCGGGCCCGGCGCGCCGACGCCGAGGCCGACCGGCGAGGCCTCCGGAACCTCCGCGCGCACCTTGTCGACCAGCCCGACCATCTGCGCGATGACGGCCTCCGGGCCGCCGCGCGCGTCCGTCCGGGTCGCGGCGAAGGCCGCGATATCACCGCGCTCGGTCACCAGCGCCGCGCGCAGCTCCGTGCCGCCGAGATCGATCGCGAGCGCTGTTTTCGTCATGCCGCGTTGTCCGGCGCCGGCAGCTTGTGCAGCCAGTCCATGCGGGCGGCGAGGTCCGGGTCTCCGAAGGCCAGCGAGCCGAGCACGACCGTCTCCGCGCCGGCGGCGCGCAGGCGCGGCGCCGTGTTGTCGCGAATGCCGCCATCGGCCGCGAGCCGCACGGCGTCCTCGCGGCCGGCTTCGCGCAGCAGGGCGCGGACGGCCAGAAGACGTGGGCAGGCCTCGTCGGAAAGCCCCTGCCCCTTCACGCCGATCGCCGTGCCGAGCAGGGTGACGAAATCGACCTGGCCCAGCCAGGGCCGCAGGATTTCCACCGGCGTCTCGAGCCGCAGCACCAGCCCTGCGGCGACGCCGAGCTCGCGGATCAGCGCCAGCGCCTCGTCGACCACCGGGCCGATCTCGGCATGGATCGAGATCAGGTCGGCGCCGGCCTCCGCGAACTGGCGGATCTGCGACAGCACGATGTCGCCCTCGACCATCAGGTGGACATGCAGCGGACGGTCTGTGAGCGCGCGGATCCGCGCGACCTGGTCGGGGAAGAGCAGGAAGCTCGGCGCGAAGCGGCCGTCGGCGACGTCGATATGATAGAGATCGACATGCGCCGCCGAGCGCGCGATGTCGCGCTCCAGATTGCAGAGATCGGCGGACCAGAGCGAAAACTCGCCGAGCAGGCGATCGCGCGGCAGGGCGCGCAGCCAGTCGGCGGCGGGTCGGCTTGTGGTGGTCATGCGTGGATCTCCCGGATCGGAACGGTGGCGCGCAGGAAGTCCTCCAGCGCGGCGCGGAATTCGGCGACGTGGCGCGGCTTGTCGGTCGTCTTTGGCGTGATCTCGACCAGGCGCGCGCCCGGAATGGTCGCCGCGAGGCGTTGCGCATGGCTAAGCGGATGGGCGTGATCGACACCGTGGCCGATGACGAGGGTCGGCACCGCGAGCGCAGCGGCTTCTGCCTCGGTGACGCCCGGTCCGTCGGCGGCGATGTCGCCGAGCAGGTCGGCGGTCATGCCAAGGTCCGGCCGGTCGAAGAACTTCAGCAGCGAGGCGAGGTTGTCCGGCGCGTCGCGACGAAGCGTTTCGGCCGTTTCGGACTGCGCGAAGGCATCGCGTGCCGCGTCGCGCGGAAGCTCGCGCATCAGGGCGGCCACTTCGCCATAGGGTCGCATGTTGTCCGGGCCGACGTCGAACAGCCAGGCCGGCCGCGCCAGGACGAGCCCGGCGACCCGGTCCGGATGGCGCGCGGCGATCCGAAGCGCGATCGCGGCGCCCATCGAGATGCCGCCGACGATGAAGCGGTCGATCCCCCGCGCGTCGCAGGCGGCGAGGATGTCGTCGGCGAACATCGCGATCGAGAATGGCCGGATACTGCCGGGCGACGAGCGCCCCTGCGCGCGGCATTCGACGGTCAGGCGGCGAAAGGCCGGATCATCCGGGAAATTCTCCGCGACCTGCCCGCCGTCACCGCCGAGGCCGTGCTGGAACACGACGGGAAAGCCCGCCCCGCTATCGAAGACGGAGAGCGTCGCGTCGTCGCGAAGGATCGTCGTCTCCGTCATGACGCGAGAAGCCCCGCGAGATAGCGCGCGACGCCGGGCGCCTCCTCGGCGGAGAGGCCGTGAGTCACCACCGGGCCATCGAAGCCTGCCTGCCGTAGCCGCGCGAAGAAATCCGGGAAATCGACGACGCCCGTACCGGCAGTGGCAAAACTGCCATCGGCCTTGCGGTCCTTGGCATGCGCCATGGCGATGCGGCCGGCGAGCGTCTCGACCGCCTCGGCGACGATGGTGCGTGCCGTGTCGCGGTCGGCGATCTCGAACAGATTGGCGGGATCGACGATGAAGCGGATGCGGTCCGAGCCGATGGCCGCGACGAGCCGCCTGCCATCCTCGGCCGAGGTCACGACATTCGCCTGCTCCGGCTCGATGCCGAGATCGACGCCAGCCTTGTCCGCCAGCGCGACGGCCTTCTTCATCTCGGCCAGCAGGTCGGCCCAGGCCTCCGGCGTCGCATTGTCCGGATGGTGCGCCCACTGGTCGACGGGATCGCGCGTGCCGGTGCAGAGGGTGACCAGCGGAATGCCGAGCGCCTTCGCAGCCTCCAGCATGACGCCGAGCCGGCGCATGCCGTCCTCGCGAACCGTATTATCCGGATGGATCATGTTGTAGGTGCCGGAGAGCGCGACCAGCTCGACGCCGGTCTCGGCGACCGCCGTGCGGATCGTCGCGATGGTGTCGGCAGGGATTTCGTCCGGCATGGCCGGCAATCCGGCGCAGGCCATGTTAAACTGCGCGGCGGGGTAGCCGGCCTCGCGGACGGCTGTCAGGACGGTTAACGGAACGCTACCAGAAAAGGTCTTGGCGAAGATGCCGAGGCGCATCAGACCGCCCCCACCATGTCGGGCACGCTGACCGTCTCGCCGGTCCGGACCGACTCGGCGATCGCCGCCATGGCGCGCACCGAGGCGAGCCCGTCATGGATGTCGGCGCCGCGCTGCGGCGCGCCGTTGAGGATGGTGTCGGCGAAGCCTTCGAGCTGGCGGCGGAAGAAATGGCCGTCGGCGCCGAGCGGCCGGCTATAGCTCGCGTCCTTCTCGGAGAAGATCTCGACGTCGCTCGATTTGAAATACCAGGGATTGTAGGTCTTCGCGATCACGCTGCCGTTCTCGCCATAGAGCTGGAAGCCCTCGAACCAATCCATGCGGACGGCGACGGTGAGGTCGAGATGGCCGAGCGTGCCATTGGCGAAGCTCGTCTCGACGAACCAGCTATAGGCGCCGAAACGCTCGGAAAGCCGCGCCCTGACCGCCGTGATCTCGCCGCAGAGAAAGCGCGCGGTATCCACGAGATGGCTGCCATGCGCCAGCATGAAATAGCGGCGCAGATCCGCCTTTGGGTCCTCGCTCGGCTTCTTCGCGAACTTGCTGGTGACCGGCAGCGGCTGGACGGCGTCGGTCATGGTGTAGCGGTGCGTGCTGTCGCAGTACCAGGCCTTCAGCGCCAGAAGCTCGCCGATCTCGTCGCGGACGAAGTCCCGCGTCGCCTCGATGCCGGGATCGAAGCGCTTCATGTGGCCGACCTGCAGGGTCAGCCCGGTCAGCTCGACCACTTCCTTCAGCGCCTCGACCTCCTCGACCGAGGTGCCGAGCGGCTTTTCGCAGAGGACATGCTTGCCCGCTTCCAGCGCGCGGATCGCCATCGAGACGTGGAAGCTGTCGGAGATCGCGACGATCACGGCCTCGACCTCAGGGTCGGCCAGCATCGCCTCGTATTCGCCATAGGCCTTCTGCGGCTCGTAGGTCGCGGCCATGCGGGCGAGGAGGTCCGGCGCCGCGTCGCAGATCGCATAGAGATCGGCGTTGCGCGCCTTCACGCAGGATTCGAGATGGGCGAACTGGGCGATCGGCCCCGCGCCCAGGACGCCGACCCTGAGCCTGCGCGCTTCCTTCTTGATCATCGGAATCCTCTTCCTTGTCCGGCATCGAGCCTGCGCATGGTTGCGGCTTCGCGGGATCAGGTCAAGCGGGTTGATGCATATATGCGCAGATAGGCGCACAAGACTGCATTATCCCTGCGGATAAGAACCGGTTGTGCCGATCCGCCGAAAGCACAATCGCGGCGATGCAAACCGGCTCCCGACGGTCTATATTCCCGGCATGGATTTCGGGCATTGATGACAGGAGACGATGATGAAGCGCATTTCGATCGCTTTGGCGGGACTGGGCCTTCTGGCCTGCGCGACCACGGCCAGCGCGCAGAGCGAGCGGATCGACCCCGTTGATTCCAGCCAGTTCCGCAAGCTCTCCTGCGACGAGATCGCATCCCGCATCCAGGCGCTCAACGTGCCGATCTCGAGCAACAACAATAGCTGGGACGAGCTGCGCCGCAATCCGACCCTGCAGTTCATCCTGCTCGGTATCCGGACGCCGAACCCCACCTACGAGGATTTCATCGCCCATGCGCGCGGCGAGCGGAACGCGCTGATCGAAGTCGCCGTCGCCAAGAATTGCGCGGCACAGCGCGGCCTCCAGTAGAGCGTCGCCGGCATTGCCGGATCAACAAGGCGGCGGGCTCCCTCGCCGCCTTGCGCGTTAACGGGATCGTCGCTTCCTTGGCTTAGGTTCGCTCGCGATCGGAACGGGGTGGGGGATCGATGTCGGGACGCGCTCGGATAGACTGGGTCGATTACGCCAAGGGCTTCTGCATCGTCATGGTCGTGATGATGCATTCAACGTTGGGGGTCGAGAAGGCCGCCGGCGCCGAAAGCTGGCTCGGCTATCTCGTCGCCTTCGCCAAGCCCTTCCGGATGCCGGACTTCTTCCTGATTTCCGGCCTGTTCCTGTCGCGCGTGATCGATCGCGACTGGCGCAGCTACGCCGACAAGAAGATCGTCCATTTCGCCTATTTCTACGTGCTCTGGTTGGTCATCCAGTTCCTCTTCAAGGCGCCGGGCATGGCGGCGGAACAGGGTGTCGGCGGCGCGCTGCACGAGTTCCTGCTCGCCTTCATCGAGCCGTTCGGCACGCTCTGGTTCATCTACCTGCTGCCGATCTTCTTCGCCGTCACCAAGCTGCTGCGCGGCGTGCCGTCCTGGATCGTGCTGATCCTGGCGGCGGCGCTGGAGATCGCGCCGGTCCATACCGGCTGGGTGATCCCGGACGAGTTTGCCGCCCGCTTCGTCTATTTCTATGCCGGCTATGTGTTTGCGCCGCAGATCTTCCGCCTCGCCGCCTTCGTCATCGCGCGGCCGGCGCTCGCGGCCGCCGGCCTCGTCGCCTGGGTCGTCGTCAACGGCCTCGTCGTCTTCAATGGCTATTCGGAGCTGCCCTTCATCGGCCTGGCTCTCGGCGTCCTCGGCGCCTGCGCCGTCATCGCCTTCTCCGCCCTGCTCTCCAAGGCCGACCTGATGGCCCCGCTCCGCTATTGCGGCGAGCATTCGATCGCGATCTATCTCGCCTTCTTCCTGCCGATGGCGGCGACGCGCGCCGTCCTGCTCAAGACGGGCCTCATCCCCGATCTCGGCACGGTCGCGCTGATCGTCACCGCGGTCGGCGTCGTCACGCCGCTGCTGTTGGAATGGCTGGTTCGCGGCACCCGGTTCCGCTTCCTGTTCGTCCGGCCGGGCTGGGCGCGGATCGACCGCGTCCGGACCGGTTTCGCGGCGGCGGAATAGAGCATGGCTGCCTCAAGGCCGACGCTGGTCTGGCTGCGCGACGATCTCCGCCTCGCCGACAACCCCGCCTTGCTCGCGGCCATCCGCGAGGGATTGCCGCTCGCGATCGTCTATGTGCTGGACGAGTTCAGCGAGGGAATCCGGCCGCTCGGCGCCGCGGTGAAATGGTGGCTGCATCGTTCGCTGGCCGCGCTCGACCGCGACCTATCCGCCCTTGGACAGACGCTGGCGCTCCGGCATGGGCCGGCTGCGGACGTCATCCTCGACCTCGTCGCCGAGATCGACGCGGCGCGGGTGACGTGGAATCGGCGCTACGGCGAGGGCGAGCGCGCGGTCGACACGAGGATCAAGGCGGCGCTGAAACAAAGGGGCGTCGAGGTCGAGAGCTTTCAGGCCAATCTGCTCTGCGAGCCTTGGACCGTGCGCACCCAGAGCGACCGGTCGTTCCGGGTCTACACGCCGTTCTGGAAGGCCTGTCGCGCGCAATTGCCGCCGCGCGCACCGCTGGCGCGGCCGGACGCCCTGCCCGGTCCCGTCGCCGGCCTGCATTCCGACAGTCTCGATTCGTGGAAGCTGCTGCCGACCGCGCCGGACTGGGCCGGCGGGATCCGGGAACGCTGGACGCCGGGAGAAGCGGGCGCAAATGCCCGGCTGGCGGAGTTCCTGAAGAATCGGCTCGAAAGATATGCCGGCCACCGCGACGAACCGGCCGCCGAGGCTTCCTCGCGCCTGTCGCCGCATCTCCGCTTCGGCGAGATCAGCCCGTTCCAGCTCTGGCACACGCTCACCGAGACGCGGCCGGACGCCGAGCTGGGTCAGCCGAATGTCGACAAGTTCCTGTCCGAGATCGGCTGGCGCGAATTCTCCTGGCACCTGCTCTACCACCAGCCGGATCTCGCCACCCGCAACTTCCAGCCGCGCTTCGATGCTTTTCCGTGGCCGCCTGTCGACGAGGTCGCTCTTGCCGCCTGGAAGCAGGGCCGGACGGGCATTCCGATCGTCGATGCCGGGATGCGCGAGCTCTGGCAGACCGGCTGGATGCACAACCGCGTCCGGATGATCGTCGCCTCGTTCCTGATCAAGAACCTGCTGGTCGACTGGCGGGTCGGCGAGGCGTGGTTCTGGGATACGCTGGTCGATGCCGACACCGCCAACAATCCGGCGAGCTGGCAATGGGTGGCCGGGTCGGGCGCAGACGCCGCGCCCTATTTCCGGATCTTCAATCCCGTCCTGCAGGGCGAGAAATTCGATCCCGCCGGCGAGTATGTCCGCGCCTATGTGCCGGAGCTCGCGCGCCTTCCCGCCAAGGCGATCCACGCGCCCTGGAAGGCGGGCGGCGTTGCCGGCTATCCGGAGCCGATCGTCGACCTCGCGACCTCCCGCGACCGGGCGCTTCGCGCCTTTTCCCGGCTTCAGAGCGACGAAGAGGATTGATTTCCTCTTCATGCAGCCTGTTGAAGAATGATATTCCGGATCGTTGAAAGCCGTCGGGGAATGGTGCTTTGCGGGGTGGTCCTGCTTGAAGCCAGTCTGTGGGCCAGCTAGCCTTCCCGTCTCTCATTCCAGAAAGCAATCATGGCCGTCCTTCCTTCCGTCGTCGAAGCCATCGGCAACACCCCTCTGATCCGCCTCCGCCGTGCCTCCGATGAAACGGGCTGCGAGATCCTGGGCAAGGCCGAGTTCATGAACCCGGGACAATCGGTCAAGGATCGCGCCGCGCTGTTCATCATCCAGGACGCCGTCGCCAAGGGGCAGCTTCGTCCGGGCGGCACGATCGTCGAGGGCACCGCCGGCAATACCGGCATCGGGCTCGCTCTGGTTGCGAGCGCGCTCGGCTTCAAGACGGTCATCGTCATTCCCGATACGCAGTCGCAGGAAAAGAAGGATGCGCTGCGGCTCGCGGGCGCGATCCTGATCGAGGTCCCGGCCGTTCCCTACAAGGACCCGAACAACTACGTGAAGCTCTCGGGCCGCCTCGCCGAGCAACTGGCAAAGACCGAGCCGAACGGCGCCATCTGGGCCAACCAGTTCGACAATGTCGCCAACCGCCAGGCGCATATCGAGACGACGGGCCCCGAGATCTGGGAGCAGACGGGCGGCAAGGTCGACGGCTTCGTCTCGGCGGTTGGTTCCGGCGGCACGCTGGCCGGCATCGGCATCGCGCTCAAGGCCCGCAACCCGGACATCCAGATCGCGCTGGCCGATCCGCTCGGCGCGGCGCTGTTCAGCTATTACACGACCGGCGTGCTGAAGGCCGAGGGTTCGTCCATCACCGAGGGCATCGGCCAGGGGCGCATCACGGCCAATCTGGAAGGGGCGCCCGTCGACGCGGCCTATCAGATCACCGATGCCGAGGCGCTCGAGGTGGTGTTCGACCTCGCCGAGAATGAAGGCCTCTGCCTCGGCGGCTCCTCGGGCATCAACATCGCCGGCGCCATTCACCTGGCCAAAAAGCTCGGCCCCGGCCATACGATCGTGACGATCCTCTGCGACTACGGCACGCGCTATCAATCGAAGCTGTTCAATCCCACCTTCCTGCGTGAAAAAGGCCTGCCGGTCCCCGGCTGGCTCGAGCGCAATCCCGAGATCCACATTCCTTATGAAAAGGCGTGACGATGGCTGAGACGACCCTGCTCTTCCGCGACGATCCCTATCTTTCGACCGCTGAAGCCAAGGTCGTCGGCATCAATGAGCGCGGAGGCATCCTGCTCGATCGCACCGTCTTCTATGCGACCGGCGGCGGCCAGCCGGGCGATGTCGGGACGCTGGAGCGCGAAGACGGGTCGATGATCAAGATCGCCACCACCGTCTATGGCGACAGCAAGAGCGACATCGTGCACGTGCCGGGCGAGGGCTCCGCCCTGCCTGCGCTTGGCGAGACGATCGTCCAGCATCTCGACTGGGCGACGCGGCATCGGCACATGCGCATCCATACCGGCCTGCATCTCCTCACCGTCGCCCTGCCCTTCCCCGTTTCGGGCGGCCGCATCGGCGCCGAGGAAGGCCATCTCGATTTCGACATCGACGGCGCCGTGCCGGCCAAGGAAGAGATCGAGGCGAAGCTGAACGCCCTCGCCGCCGCTGATCACGCGGTCTCGACCGAATGGATCACGGACGAGGAGCTCCTCGCCAATCCCGGCCTGGTCAAGACGATGAGCGTCATGCCGCCGATGGGCAGCGGCCGCGTCCGCCTCGTCCGCATCGGCGACATCGACCTGCAGCCCTGCGGCGGCACGCATGTGCAGTCAACCGGCGAGATCGGCCCGCTCGTCGTCGCCAAGATCGAGAACAAGGGCAAGCAGAACCGGCGCGTCCGCATCCGCTTCGCCTGAGCCTCCCCCATCGCTAGAATGACCGACGACCGGAGACGGACATGATCGACCGCGCAACCACCCTCGTTTCGACCGAATGGCTGGCCTCCCGCCTGGGCGATCCGGCCATCGCCGTGGTCGATGCCTCGTGGTACCTGCCGACGGCGCAGCGCGACGCGGCGGCCGAGTTCCGCAAGGCTCACATCCCCGGCGCCGTCTTCTTCGATATCGACGCGATCGCGGACACCCGCTCCGGCCTGCCACACATGCTGCCCTCGCCGGAGGTTTTCGCCGAGACCGTCGGCCGCCTCGGCATTTCGGAGACGCAGACGGTCGTCGTCTATGACGGCGCGGGGCTCTTCTCCGCCGCGCGGGTCTGGTGGACCTTCCGCACCATGGGCGCCGCCGATGTCCGCATCCTGGATGGCGGCTTTCCGCAGTGGATCGCGGACGGCCGTCCGGTCGAGACAGGCGAAGCCACACGCAGCCCCGCCACCTTCAACGCGCATTTCGACGCGAGCGCTGTGCGCAGCCTCGACCAGGTCCGGGGTGTGATCAATGCCGGCGGCGCGACGGTTGTCGACGCCCGCCCGGCCGAGCGCTTTCGCGGCGAAGCGCCGGAGCCCCGGCCCGGCCTGCGCGCCGGTCATATGCCGGGGAGCCGCAATGTCCCGTTCGGCGCCGTCGTGGCGAACGGCCGGCTGAAGAGCCCCGCCGATCTCGAGGCGGCCTTCGCCGAGGCGGGTGTCGATCCGTCCCGGCCGATCGTCACGAGCTGCGGCTCCGGCGTCTCGGCCGCGATCCTGTCGCTGGCGCTTGCCACGCTCGGTGCTCGCGACGTGGCGCTCTATGACGGCTCCTGGGCCGAATGGGGCGGCGCTCCCGACGCACCCGTCGTGACGGGACCGGCCGACCAGTAGGCCACCGCCCACAAGCTGAACGGTCCATTCAGCCGTCGTTCAGCGGCAATCCGCGCATATGTCTCTCACGGTTGCCGCATTTCGGCGGCATGGAATGACGCATCCAGACACGACCTCGCGTCCGTCCCAGACATCGGCCAGCTGAGGCCAAGCTGCAGGAAGACCATGAGACCCTCCTATTTTCTTCTGCTTTCATCGGTTGCCGTTCCCGTCCTCTTCGGCGGCCCAACAATGGCGCTCGCCGATCAGGCGCAGATGGAGAGCCGGCCGATCGTCGTTGCCCAGGCGGCGGAGGATCGCGTCCAGAATGCAAAGGAACTGCTGGAGAAGGCCCAGGAATCGCTGAAGCAGGCCGAGGAGACCGGCGGTGACGTGCGCGCCGCGCGGCGCGGCGTCGCCGACGCGATGAAGGACCTTCGCGCCGTGGAGACACCCGGCGGCGCGGCCCCTGCCGAGCCCGAAAAGCCGGCTGCGCCGCAGCCTCCCAAGACTGACGACAATAAGACCGACGACAATCCGGATCGTCCGGCCCGGCCGTCAGCCGGCAGCGGCGAGCAGCCGAAGCCCTATCAGCCGCCGGCCGGTTCGAAGAAGCCGGACGAGCCCTCGCGACCGGACCGGAAGCCGGCGCAGGGCGAGCAGAAGCCGCAACCTCCCAAGGCTGAACCCAAGCCGCAGCCGCCGAAGGCGCAGCCCGCGCCGGACCGCCGTCCCGACGATGCCGGCAACCGCCCGCCGCGCGGCGAACAGGCGCGGCCGGACGGATCGCGCAACGAGCGTTCGCGTCCCGACGCCCGGCCGCCCCGCCCCGGCGACCGCAATGACGGTCCCGATCGCGGCGGCTATCGCGACGGCCCGCCGCCGCGCGACATCTTCATCGACGGCCGGATGCCGGGCGACCGGGAAGTTCCGCCGCCTCCGGGCTATCGCGGCGATCGGCCGTACCGGCCGAGCGATCGCTTCATCGATGGCGGCCGTGCCACCGAACGGCAGATCGAGGACACGTTCCGCGCTGCGCCGGTGCAGCGGATCGACCGCGGCTATTCGATGAACGAGATCCGTCGCGATCCGCGTGTCCGCGACATGGTGCGCCGCGTCGATCTCGACACGATCACCTTCGAATTCGGCTCGGCCCGCGTGCCGGATGACCAGGTCCGCAAGTTGCGCTCGATCGGCCGCGCCATCGGCCATGTGGTCGATCGCGATCCGCGCGCGGTCTTCCTGATCGAGGGCCACACCGACGCGGTCGGCACCGACCTCGCCAATCTCGAGCTCTCCGATCGTCGCGCCGCCTCGGTGGCCGGGATCCTGTCGGATTATTTCGACATCCCGCGCGACGCGCTCGTCAGCCAGGGCTACGGCAAGCGCTACCTGAAGATCCCGACGGACGGACCGGAGCGGCAGAACCGCCGCGTCACCATCCGCAACATCACGCCGCTGCTGAACGGCCGATAAGACGATCGGCGTAGAAGACGAAAAAGCCCGGCAGATCCTGCCGGGCTTTTTTGCATTCGGCCGCTGCTCGGCGTCAGTGCAGGATCTGGCTCAGGAACAGCTTGGTCCGCTCGTGCTGCGGATTGGTGAAGAAGCTGACCGGATCGTTCTGCTCGATGATCTGGCCGCCATCCATGAAGATCACGCGGTTCGCGACCTGGCGGGCAAAGCCCATCTCGTGCGTGACGCAGATCATCGTCATGCCCTCGAGCGCCAGGCCGACCATGACGTCGAGCACTTCCTTGATCATCTCGGGATCGAGCGCCGAAGTCGGCTCGTCGAACAGCATGACGCGCGGGTTCATGCAGAGCGAACGGGCGATGGCGACGCGCTGCTGCTGGCCGCCCGAGAGCTGGCCCGGATATTTGTTCGCTTGTTCCGGGATCTTGACCCGGTTCAGGTAGTGCATCGCGATGTCCTCGGCCTCGCGCTTCGGCATGCGGCGGACGTTGATCGGCGCCAGCGTGCAGTTCTCGAGGATTGTCAGGTGCGGGAACAGGTTGAAGTGCTGGAACACCATGCCGACCTCGCGGCGCACTTCGTCGATCTTGCGGAGATCGTTGGTGAGCTCCTTGCCGTCGACGACGATCTTGCCCTTCTGGTGCTCTTCCAGGCGGTTGATGCAGCGGATCAGCGTCGACTTGCCGGAGCCCGAGGGACCGCAGATGACGATGCGCTCGCCGCGCATGACCTTCAGGTTGATGTCGCGAAGGACATGGAACTCGCCATACCACTTGTTGACGTCGACCATCTCCACCGCGACGTCGGTCGACGAAACGGTAAGGGCGGGCGGAACGAGCGGCACCTCGATGGCAGCAACGGACGGATCCGACATGGAGACTCCCCTGGATTCTATCTTCGGCCCCTGTCGAGCCGTCTTTCTGTAAACGCAGCATAGCGGGACATCGAGAAACAGAATGCCCAAAACACCATGGCTGCGAAAATATAACCCGTCAGTCCGGTGACGGGTGACGCCCATTTCACATCGTTGGCGGACGCCTGGATCTGGCCCAGGAAGTCATAGAGCCCGATGATGATGACCAGCGTCGTGTCCTTGAAGAGCGAGATGAACGACCCGACGATACCGGGGATCACGATGCGGAGCGCCTGCGGCAGGACGATCTTCTGCATCATCTGCCAATAGCCGAGGCCAAGCGCCATCGCACCTTCATACTGGCCGCGCGGGATCGCCTGCAGGCCGCCGCGGATCGTCTCCGCCATATACGCCGCCTGGAACAGCGCCACGCCGATGAGGGCCCTGAGCAATTTGTCGAACGAGACGCCGTCGGGCAGGAAGAGCGGCAGCATCACCGAGGCCATGAACAGCACGGTGATCAGCGGAACGCCGCGCCAGACCTCGATGAAGATGGTCGATGCGAGCTTCACCACCGGCATGTTCGAGCGCCGTCCGAGCGCCAGCAGGATGCCGAGCGGCAGCGCGGCGACCATACCGGTAATCGCGACCACCAGCGTCACGAGAAGGCCGCCCCAATTGGCCGTCTCGACCGGCACGAGGCCGAAATCGAGACCAACCAGGAACAGGACCACGGCGATATAGCCGAGGATGACGGCCGCGGTGGTGCCGGAGCCGTAGAATGGCCTCCCCGCCAATCTGGCGAAGAGCGCCAGCCCTCCGAGGATGAGCGCGGAGACGAGCGCGTATTGCACGGCGAAGCGAAGCGGTCCCGGCTCCATCAGGCTGGACGGGATCAGGCTTCCTGAGAACCGGACATGACCTCCCGTCAGCAGGATGAACGCGATGATCGGAAACACGCCGATCAGGAACAGCGCGTTCAGCCGCTTGAAGGGAACGCGCGGGATCAGCAGCGGCACGAGCCCGATCACCAGGAGCAGGAATACGATGTCGACCCGCCAGCGTTCGGCGATCGGATAGCGGCCATAGATGAACTGCGGCAGGTAGGCCTTCACATAGGCCCAGCAGGCGCCCGTCGCCGTGGCGCAGACGGAACGGTCGGCGCCCTCCCAGACGGCGTTGACGAGCGTGAAACGGATGAAGGGGGTCACCATCCAGACGATGAACGCCAGGATCAGGACCGTCATGACGCCGTTGAGCGGCGACGAGAACAGGTTCTGCCGCATCCAGCCGGTGATGCCGACCGTGCTGCGGGGAGCGGCCTGGGGCTCGATTAGAGCGCGGCGGACGAAGCTTTTGGCTGGCGCGTTCATGGCTTCTCCTCACCGCTCGACCAGCGCGGCGCGCTTGTTGAAGTAGCCCATGACCATCGATGTCAGCACGCTCAGCCCGAGGTAGAACAGCATCCAGATGCTGACGATCTCGACCGCCTGCCCCGTCTGGTTCAGCACGGTCCCGCCGACCGCGACGAGATCGGGATAGGCGATCGCGACGGCGAGCGACGAGTTCTTGGTCAGGTTCAGATACTGGTTCGTCAGCGGCGGGATGATGATGCGCATCGCCTGCGGCAGGACGATCAGGCGCAGCGTCGGCCCGGCGCGCAGGCCCAGCGAATGGGCCGCCTCCGTCTGCCCGCGGCTGACGGCCTGGATGCCGGCGCGCACCACCTCGGCGATGTAGGTCGACGTGTAGAGCGAGAGCGCCAGCAGCAGCCCGATGAACTCGGGGATGATCGTCATGCCGGTGCCGGCCTGAAAGCCGCGCCGGAGCAGCGGTCCCGTTTCATTGAAGATCGGAAAGTCGACACTGATCGGCCGGCCGGAGATGAAGAAGGCGACGATCGGCAGACCCAGGATCAGCGCCGTATTGATCGTGCCGATGGGAGGACGGACGCCGGTCTCGCTCTGCCGGTCATGGCCCCATTTCGTCACGAAGATCGCGGCGGCGATGGCCACGGGAATGGACGCGAGCACGAGCCAGAGGCCATCGCCGGCCACCAGCCTCGGCACGTGGAGGCCGCCGATGTTGAGGTCGACGCCGTGGATCAGCGTCATCCGCTCGCGCATGCCCGGCAGATTGCGCAGCACGACGAAGTACCAGAAGAACAGCTGCAGCAGCAGCGGGATGTTGCGCAGGATCTCGACGAAGGCGGCGGCCGTGCGCGAGACCAGCCAGTTCGATGACAGCCGCGCGACGC
Organism: Kaistia sp. SLG-1; assembly: GCF_059699055.1. Taxonomy (NCBI): domain Bacteria; kingdom Pseudomonadati; phylum Pseudomonadota; class Alphaproteobacteria; order Hyphomicrobiales; family Kaistiaceae; genus Kaistia; species Kaistia sp. SLG-1. The sequence goes on along the minus strand of NZ_AP048544.1, from coordinate 2,762,692 downwards.
CGACAATGAAGCCGAGAATGGTCGCGAACACGATGCCGAGCCCGGCCACGATCAGCGTGTTCACCAGGCCGATGACGAGCGCCCGCCCGTAGGAGGAGGCCTCGGTATAGTCGATCACCCGCTGGATGATGCCGAATCCGGCGGTGCGTCCCAGAAAGCCGTAGCCCGCGGCGATGTTCGCCTTCTGGAGGTTGCGGGCCGTGTTGTCGATGATGTCCCAGACAAGCCAACCCAGCACGAGGACGAAGACAATCTGAAATGCGATGCCCCGGACCGTCGGATTGTTGAGGAGGGATGCCATGCGTCCCCCTGCGGACGCCGCGCCTCTGTCGGTCAAAAGTATGTCCCCTTGATCGGCCGGGCCGCGCCGGCCTGCTTCCCCTCATCGCCGCTGATCCGGATCTTGCTGTCCGTCGATCGCGGGCAATGCCACGGGCGGCCGCGCCGCCCGTGGTCGGATGCTGGATGTCAGCGGATCGGAGGCGCGTACTGGATGCCGCCCTTCGACCAGAGATTGTTCAGGCCGCGCGCGATCCCGAGCTGGGTCGACGGACCGATATTGGCGTCGAAGATCTCGCCGTAATTGCCGACCTGCTTGATGACGTTGTAGGCCCAGTCGTTCGAGAGACCGATCGGTGTGCCGAACTCGCCCTCGATGCCGAGGAAACGCTTGATCTCGGGATTATCGGACGTCTTCTTCTCATCGATATTGGCCTTGGTGAGCCCGAGTTCCTCGGCGTTGAGCAGCGCGAACAGCGTCCACTTCACCAGCGTGAACCACTTGTCGTCGCCCTGGCGGACCGCCGGACCGAGCGGCTCCTTGGAGATGATCTCCGGCAGGATCATGTGGTCATCAGGCGCCGTCAGCTTCAAGCGCTCGGCATAGAGGCCGGAGGCGTCAGTCGTGTACGCGTCGCAGCGGCCCGCCTCGTAGGCCTGCAGCACTTCCTCGTTCTTCTCGTAGGCAACGACCTCATAGGGCATGTTGTGGGAACGGAAGAAGTCGGCGAGGTTCAGCTCCGTCGTCGTGCCGGTCTGCGTGCAGACCTTGGCGCCGGAGAGCTCCAGCGCCGAAGAGACGCCGAGCGACTTGCGGACCATGAAGCCCTGGCCGTCGTAATAGGTGACGCCGACGAACTGGAGGCCGAGCGAGCTGTCGCGCGACATGGTCCAGGTCGTGTTGCGGGAGAGCACGTCCACTTCGCCCGATTGCAGCGCCGTGAAGCGCTCCTTGGCGTTGAGCGGCGTGAACTTGACCTTCTTCGGATCGTTGAAGATCGCGGCGGCGATGGCACGGCAGAAGTCGACGTCGATGCCGCTCCACTCGCCTTTTTCGTCCGTTGCGCCGAAGCCGATCAGATTTCCGCCGTTCGCTCCGCACTGGACAAAGCCCTTGGCTTTGACGTCTTCGAGCGTACCGGCACCAGCTGCCGTAACGCCCATCAACGCCATCGCGGCGCCTGCGAGAATAGATGCAATATTCCTGTACATTGCGCAGCCTTCTTTTCCCCTGGAGTGCACGTCTCTTCAGCTCGATGCAGTATCGCCCCGTTGTCGAGATCTTCGGCATGGTACCATGACGATGGCCGAGTGCGGATTGATCGCACTCCATCTCGGGTCTGCGCCCGACGCTCATGGCTGAGCCCACGCACCGCGGATCGTAACTTGAATTGACCCCTTCATCACATGGCATTATGCCAAGCGGGTCAAGGGGGCGCGGTATCGTCGGCAGGCCATTGTTTCAGCAACGGATTTGGCTCGATGCGCCAGCTGGGGACGCGAGTTCCGGCCCCCATACCTCTGCCAGCCATCCTCGGAGCCACCATGTCCCGGCATGACCACGACCTCGCCAACGAGAAGCCCCTCACCCGTCTGGTGCGCAGCGGGCGCGACCACTCGATCACGGGTCCGTTCGTCAATCCGCCGGTCGTGCATGCCTCCACGGTGCTGTTCGAGACCGCCGACGACCTGCTCTCCGGCAAGCAGCGCTATACCTACGGCCGGCGCGGCACGCCGACGATCGAGGCGCTCGAGGATGCAATCTCCGAGCTCGAGGGCGCGGAAGGCAGCGTGCTCTGTCCGTCGGGCCTGAACGCGGTCTCGACCGCGCTCCTGTCGGTGCTGCGGTCCGGCGATCACCTGCTGATGGCGGACAATGTCTATGACCCGGCCCGCACCGTCGCCACGAGCGTGCTGGAGCGCATGGGCGTCGAGACGACCTTCTTCGATCCGACGATCGGATCGGCGATCGCGGGGCTGTTCCGGGCCAACACCCGGGCGGTCTATCTGGAAAGCCCCGGCTCGTTGACCTTCGAGATCTCGGACGTTCCGGCCATCGTCGCCGTGGCGCGGGCGCATGACGCCTATGTGCTGGCCGACAATACCTGGGCGACCCCGTATTTCTTTAAGCCGCTCGCCCATGGCGTCGACCTGTCGATCCAGGCAGGTACGAAGTATCTCTGCGGCCATTCGGACGTGATGATCGGCACGGTCGCCGCTAATGCGCGCACGCTCCCGCTGCTCAAGGATACGCACAGCCATCTCGGCCTCTGCGTCGGGCCTGACGACATCTACCTGACGCTGCGCGGCATGCGCACCATGGGCATCCGGCTGGAGCGGCAGCAAAGCTCGGCGCTGACCGTCGCGCGCTGGCTATCGGAGCGTGGCGAGGTGGACCGTGTGCTGCATCCGGGCCTGGCCTCCCATCCGGGCCACGCGATCTGGAAGCGCGACATGACCGGATCGAGCGGCCTGTTCGGCATCGTCACCCGCGACTGGAGCCTCGACAAGGTCAAGGCGTTCCTCGACGGGCTGCGCCTGTTCGGGCTCGGATTTTCGTGGGGCGGCTATGAGAGCCTGGCCGTGATCGGCCGGCCGCGCCGGACCGCGAAGGCCTGGCCGTCGGGCGATCACATCATCCGCCTGCAGATCGGCCTCGAGGATACGGCCGACCTGATCCAGGACCTGGAGGAGAGCTTCGCGCGCGTCAGCAATCTCAGCTGACGGCGCCCGATTCCCGCTTGTGCTTCCGCTCGTTCAGGATGAACCAGGCATTGCGGAAGTAGATGAACAGGCCGGCCGCCTGGCCGGCGATGAAGACCGGGTCCTTGCGGTAGATCGCATAGACGAGCAGCAGCCCGCCACCGAGGATCGAGAAGGTCCAGAAGGCGGCCGGCACGACGCTCTTCTTGGCGCGCTCGCTGGCGATCCACTGCACGACGAAGCGCATGGTGAACATCGCCTGCGCGACGAAGCCGAGCAGGATCCAGACATCGAATTGCTCGACGAAAACGTGGTGCAGCCAGCCGCCGATGGCGCTGAACAGATTACCGTCCATCGATCGTTACCTCCGTCGGCGCGGGAATGTTCTTCCGCCGCCTGATCAGCCACCAGACACCGAACAGGTCGAGCGCCCCGACGAGCGCACGATCCAGGATGCCGTATTTCGAAGTTCCATGACGGCGGTTGCGGTCGACCACGTCGACATGCGCGACCTTGTAGCCCTCGCGGATCGTGAGGGCCGGCAGATAGCGGTGCCAGCCGTCGAAATAGGGAAAGAGCAGGAAGACATGCCGGCGCACGGCCTTCAGGCCGCAGCCGGAATCGCGCGTGCCGTCCTTGAGGATCGCGCCGCGCAGCCGGTTGGCCATGCGCGAAGCGATCCGCTTGGCGCCGGAATCGGTGCGCTTCAGGCGCTGGCCGGCGACGAGCGCCGTCTGCGGGCCGCCCTTGGCAAGGGCGTCGAGCATGGCCGGCATGAATTCCGGATTGTTCTGGCCGTCGCCGTCGATGGTGATGACGACGTCGCCGCGCGCCGCCAGAAGGCCGGTGCGCACCGCCGCGCTCTGGCCGCTGGAGCGGGTGTCACGCAACAGGCGCAGCCACGGCCGCGTCAGCATCAGGTCGCGCACGACGTCGGGCGTCGCATCCGTCGAGCCGTCGTCGACGACGATGAGCTCGAAGCGACGGCCATCGAGGGCGGTCGCGACCTCCCCGATCAGTTCCGGCAGGTTCTCTGCTTCGTTCTTGCAGGGAATGACCACCGAGACTTCGGGGCGGTCCTGCCCGGCGCTAGGATCTGCCAAGACGGTCTCGCTGGAAGCGGGCATCGTCATTTGAACCGTCTCCGATGGATTTGAGCGCCGCGATCCAGACGCGCCGTCCCACCAGCGCATCCAGCAGTCCGGCAACGAGGACCGCGATGCGGGCAGGTGTTTGAAAGGCTGCGCGGGTCGCCGCGGTGCGAGCCCTTATAGAGCCGGTCGATCCGCGTTGAAAGGCCCAGCCTGCGGCGGCAAAACGTCCGGCCAACCAGAGGCTGAAGGCATAGCCGAAGATCAATCCGGCGAGGATGTCGCTCGGATAATGCGCGCCGACGACGACACGGCTGCCGGCGATCAGCAGCCCGAGGATCAGAAGCCCGATGCGCCAGCGCGGAAACACGAGGAAGCCGATGGCGATCAGCGCGCCGGCGGTGGTGGCGTGGCCGGAGGGAAAACTCTGGAATCGATGCGCGAACTCGAGCGGATGCAGCGTGAAGGCGCCGTATTCGTCGAAGGTCATGGGCCGTCCACGGCCGATGAACTGCTTCACGATGTTGACGAGGATGCCGGAGCCGGCAACGGCCGCGAAGATATAGAACGAAAGCGCGCCGATTTCGGCCCAGGCGGACCGGATTCTGGCGGGCACGATCTTCCAGCGACCCGAGATCAGGACCAGGACCACGACGCCCGACGGGACCAGCTCCCATTGCGACTGGCCGAAATAGGAGAGCCAGTCGCCCAGGAAGAAGACGAAGCGCGGCAGCGCGCGGGCCCGTTCGACTGACAGCGCGTCAAATGCGAGCCCGACGAAAAGGACCAGCGCGACGCTGATGACCAGAAGCGCGATCAGGTCCGATGCCTGAAAGACGGGAGCGTGTGCCGAGGGACGCTGCTCCACGCGACGCACCCGCTCGGCGATGGCGGCGACGTTCTCGCGCGGCCAGGACAGGCGGCGGGACAGGCGGAAACGCCAGACGCTCATGGCGTGGCGCTCCGCGCGACGAAGATGTGGAATTCGACGAGCCGCCCGCCATTGATGGCGTAGCCGCGAACCGTTCCCGTCTCGTCGACCATCATGCCGAGATCATCCGTACGCTCGTTGAAGGAGGGCAGCTGCCGCTTCTCGACGAAGGCGGCGCGGCAGTCGCCGGCGGCCAGGAAGCTCGCCGCCCCGGCCCCGTCCGTCAGCACCGTGTCGGTTCCCGCGAGGAGCACGAGGCTCGGCTCGCCATAGCCGGCGCTGGCAAAGCGTGGATTCGGGCAATCGAGCGCGGCGCGGCCGGCGGTCGCGAGGTTCTCGCTGATGCGGACATGCTGGAGATGCGGCAGCACGAAGCCGAAAATGCCGAGATAGGTGATGACAGCGGCGAGCACCGCGACCGCAGCGCTCGCGATCGGCGAAGGAATGAAGAGCCGGCCCGACACCACGCCGACGATGCTGGCGACGATCAGGATGAGGACGCCCGCCACCGAGGGGTTCTCGCTCAGCAGGATGGCGATGACGACGGCCGCGACCGCGAGCGCCGCCGGCATGAGGGCGGCGCCGGAGGCCGCGAAGCGGGCGAACCAGCCTTCGCGGCGGATGCCGCCGGCATCGAGAGCCGAGGCCGTCGCGATCGCCAGCAGCGGATACGCCGGCAGCACATAATGCGGCAGCTTGGTCGGCATCGCCTCGACGATCAGCCAGTACGGCACGACCGAGACGAAGGCATAGAGGATCACCGGCTGCTTCAGCCGGTCCATGATCCAGGAGATGCCGGTGCTGAGATAGGCGGCCGCCGGCCAGAAGGTGAAGAACAGCAGCAGGAAATAGGCGCCGGGCGGCGCGCCGTGTGACTCCTGCACGCTCACCACCTTGCCGATCAGATCCTTGCCGACGGCTTCCTGGAAGAAGGCGCCCTTGCTGGCGATGCCGATCGCCACGAACCAGGGCGCGACGACAAGGAGCATCCAGATCAGGCCCGGAAGCGGGGCCAGCTGCTTCAGCCAGCGGAACGAGCCGCCGATGACGGAAAGCAGGATCAAAGGACAGGCGATGGCGGCGAGGCCGAGCGGACCCTTGATCAGGATCGACGCGCCGAGCGCCGTCCAGAAGATCGCGGCGAGGCGCAGATTGCGTTCGGTCGAGGTCGAGAGCCAGGCGCGGGCGAGCGCTCCATGCGCCGCCAGGATGGTCGCGAGCAGCACGGCGTCGGTCTTGGCGAGGCGGGCTTCGATGCCGAGCAGGACGGTCGAGGCCACCAGCAGGCCGGCCAGCAGCGCGACGCGCGGGCGGCCGAAGGCGATCGCCAGCCACCAGGTCAGGCAGGCCGCGATCATGGCGCCGAAGAGGGACGGCAGGCGATAGATGCCGATCGACGCGTCCGGTCCGGTGCCCGTTGCCCAAACGGCGATCGACTGCAGCCAGTAGATGCCGATCGGCTTCTTGTATCGGGTCTCTTCCTGCAGGCGGATGTCGAGATAGTTGCCGGTCTCGACCATCTGGTGCGTCGCCTGCGCGAAGCGCGGCTCGTCACGATCGACCGGCGGCAGGGTGAAATGGCCCGGCAGGAAGGCGAGCAGCGCCACGATCGCGATCAGCGCGAGGCTGGCCGCTGAGGAGCGAGAAACCCGATCGACCGCATTCTCGATCAACGTCGCGAGGCGCGACCAGATCGTCCCTGCCTCGCCTGCGGTCGCTTCGGCTCTGCTCACGCGCTTATCGTCCTGTTCCTGTCCCGCTCGAAGACAGCGGGATATAGCGAAGTCCGGGCGGCGGCAACAGCGGCCGGGCCGTCGCGCGGGAAGGCCGCAGGGAAGACCCGCAGCCGGCTTGCGAAATCGATCACAGCCCTCGCTTGCCAGTCATGCTAACAGACTCGCATGGATGGATTGATCGCACTCGGGATTCTCGCCCTCGTCGCCTTGCCGATCATGGCGATTTCGGCCTTCGTCATGTCGCTCGGCGCGCGCGGACGCATCCGCGCCCTCGAAGCGCGGCTGCGGGCGCTCGAAGCCGCGCCGCCCCGGCTGGCGGCGGCTGGCCCGCAGGACGATTCGGCTGAGATTGTCGACGAGCCAACCATCGAGGAGCCCGACTGGGTCGAGCCGGACTTCGAGGCGACGGAAGACGCCGCCGAGACGCCGCCACCGGCCGAGGCTCCGGAGCCTCCGCCAATTCCCCTGCCCGAGGCTGCCAAGCGTCCGACCGAGAGCTTCGAGCAGAAGCTTGGCGCGCGCTGGGCCGTCTGGGTTGGCGGCCTGGCGCTGGCGCTCGGCGCGATCTTCCTCGTGCGCTTCTCGATCGAGGCCGGCCTGCTCGGACCCGAAGTCCGCATCGCCTTCGGCGCCCTGTTCTCGATCGTCCTGCTCGGCCTGGGCGAATGGCTGCGCCGCTCGGAGCGGGTCGCCACCTTCTCGCGCATCCCTTCCGCCAACATACCGGGTATCCTGACCGCCGCCGGCACGGTCGGGCTGTTCGCGACCGTCTATGCCGCCTACGCGCTCTACGATCTCATCGGACCGACGGCGGCTTTCCTCCTGCTCGCGCTGATCGGCATGGCCACGATGGCGGCCGCCGGGCTGCATGGCGCCTGGCTTTCCGGCCTCGGTATGGCCGGCTCCTACGCGACGCCGCTGCTGATCTCGTCGGACGCTCCGAACATCCCGGCACTGATGCTCTATCTCGTCATCGTGACGGCCTTCGCCTTCGCGCTCGCCCGCCTGCGGCTCTGGCGCTGGCTCGCCATCGCGGCCAGCGTCGCCGCGATCCTCTGGGGCGTCGTCATGCTCAGCGCGGGCGCCGGCGCGATCGAGAGCGGCGTCTACGCGATCGTCCTGCTCGCGCTCTCGTCGCTGTTCCTCGTCGTTGACGTCCAGCGCGGCAACGTCACCGACCGGCCTGACGGGCTCGCCGTTGCAGTCCTCGCCGGCATCGCCGCGCTGCTCGTCTTCGGGGCGCTCTCGAACGACTATGCCTCGGCGAGCATCGCATCCGGACTGATCGGCGGCGCGATGCTGCTCATCTTGGCGCGGCGCTATGATGCCGTGGCGCTGGCCGCGCCGATCGCGGCGGCACAGCTGATTGCCCTGCTCTTCTTCTGGCCGGCGGCGCAGCAGGCGGCGCTGGAGCCGACGACCTACGTCACCGGCAACCTCGCAACCTATTTCCCGATGCCGGACGCCATCCGCATGTTCGGCATCGTCGCCCTGCTCGGCGCGGCGGCGCTGCTCGCAACGGCGCTCGGCCGGCTTCAGGCGTCGCCGGTCGCCGGGCCGTTCGCGACGACCGCGCATGCCGCGGCCGCCAGCGCCGGGCCGGTTCTCGTCGCCATCGTTGCCTATCTCCGCATCGCCGGCTTCGTCTCCAATCTCGGCTTCGCCGCCATCGCCCTCGCGCTCGCCGGGCTCTACGCCTTCCTGACGGAACGCTTCGCCCGGCGGGAGCGCGCCGGCCTCATCACCGACATGATCCCGACCGGCGTCTTTGCCGCTGGATCGATCGCGGCGGTCGCCAGCGCGCTCACCATGGCGCTCGAGGGCGGCATGCTGACGACGGCGCTGGCGCTTGCCGGCCTCGGCGCGGCCTGGGTGCAGACGTGGCGGCCGATTCCGGTGCTCCGCTACGCCGTCGCCGTGCTGGCGCTGCTGGTCCTCGGCCGCATCGCCTGGGATCCGTACATCTTCGGCGTGCGCTCCGGATCCGGCGTCTACCTGTCGATCCTGATCGGCTACGGTATTCCGGCAGCCGCCTTCGCCTTCGCTTCGGTCCTGCTCCGGCGCATCCGCGTCGACCGCGCCGTCTATGCGGCCGAGGCGCTGGCGGTGATCCTCTCGGCGCTGCTCGTCGTCTTCGAGATCCGCGCCATCGTCTTCGGTGGCGACCTCCTGTCGCCGACGACCGCGCTCGCCGAGCAGGGGCTGACCACGGCAGCGGCCTTCGCCTTCGCCCTCGGCTTGACCCGGCTGGCGCGGAGCCGGCCGAGCCCGGTGTTCCGCTTCGGCGGCGTCCTGGCGCGGATCTTCGGCCTGCTCAACGCGGTGGTCGGGCTCGGCTTCGTCGCCAATCCGCTCTTCACCGGCGACCGCGTGTTCGGCGGCCCGGTCTTCAACGAGATCCTGCTCGCCTATGGCCTGCCGGCCGTGCTGGCGGGGCTCGTGGCCTGGACGATGCCGGTCACCCGGCCCCGCTTCCTGCAGCCGGCCACGGGGGTCGTCGCCTTCGCCCTCGCCTTCGCCGCCGTGACGCTGGAAATCCGTTTCCTGTTCGCGACGTCGCCGGATCTCTCCTGGGATCCGGTCGGCTCCGCCGAATCCTATGCCTATTCAGTTGCCTGGCTCGTCCTCGGCATCCTGCTGCTCGCCTTCGGGCTGGTTTTCCGCCAGCGCTCGGCCCGCCTCGCCTCGGCGTTGCTGATCGTCGTCACCGTCCTCAAGGTCTTCCTGCTCGACATGTCGAACCTGGAGGGCGTCTGGCGGGCGCTGTCCTTCATGGGCCTCGGCGCGGTGCTGATCGGCATCGGCCTCGTCTATCAGCGCCTGCTGTTCGGCCAGCGCAACACAGACGGGAAGAACGACGGCGCGACGCCGGACAGCCCCGAGCCGGAGGCACGCGGCGGGACGTAAGGGCGGAACTCCCCTCGCCTCGTCCCGTTGGACAGGCGAAGGGAGAACCGCATGATCGACCCGAACGCCGCGCCGCCTCCGACGCCCGGCCCTGACGTCCCGGATCCGGGCCAGCCGCCGAACCCGGCGCCTCCCGGTCCGGCGCCGCCGGTGCATGATCCGCCACCACAGCCGGACCGGCCGCCGAAACCGCCCGACATTCCGCCGGTTCCGCCACAGGAATTGCCAGGCAATCCCGACACGCCGAACCCGCCGCCACCCGGACCGGCGCCGCCGCAGCAACCGCCGGACATCCTGCCCATCCCGCAGGAACTCCCCGGCAACTCGCCACAGGAGATCCCGCTCACCGACCCGCGCGGCTGAAGCCGGCTTGACGGCCGGGCGGCCCGGGGCCATGAAGGCCCCGAGCCACCACATGCGCGCCACCGACCCAACCTCCCCCATCCTCCTCGTCGGCCCCTCCTGGGTCGGCGACATGGTCATGGCCGCGAGTCTGGTCGCCGCGCTGCGCCGGCGCTTTCCCGATCGGCCGGTCGATGTGCTGGCGCCGCCGGCCTCGCTGCCGGTCGCGGGACTGATCGAAGGCGTGCGCAACCTCATCCCGCTCGGCTTCGGCCATGGCGAGTTCGGGCTCACGGGCCGGTGGAAGATCGGCCGCTCGCTGAGATCGGCCGGCTATGGCACGGCGATCATCCTGCCGCGCGCCTTCAAGGCGGCGATTCCCTCTTTCGCGGCGCGGGTTCCCGAGCGGATCGGCTATGCCGCCGAGGGCCGCAGCCTGCTTTTGACCGATGCGCGCGACGACTCGGCCCGCAAGAGGGCCCGCACGATCGACCGCTTCGTCGCCCTCGCCGGACCGCCGGGCCAGCCGCCCGCCTCGCCCCGGCCGTTGCTCCGGCAGCCGGACATCGATATCGGCGCGTTGATCGCCAAGTTCGGCCTGAACGACGGCAAGCCCGTGCTTGGTCTCTGCCCCGGCGCCGAATATGGCCCGGCGAAGCAATGGCCGGCGCCGAAATTCGCGGCGCTTGCCCGGCTCGCACACGCCGCCGGCTATGCGGTTCGCCTCTTCGGCGGCCCGAAGGACAAGACGATCTCCGCCGAGATCGCCCGCCTCGCCGGTGTTCCCGTCGAGGACATCTCGGGCCGGACCTCGCTGGTCGAGGCCGCCGCGCTGCTCGGCCGGTGCGATGCCGTCGTCTCCAACGATTCGGGTCTGATGCATGTCGCCGGCGCGCTCGACCGCCCGCTCGTCGTCGTCTACGGCTCCAGCTCGGAGAAGATGACGCCGCCGACGGCGCCGAACGCCGAGGTGGTTTCGATCGAGCTTTCCTGCCGGCCTTGCTTCAAGCGCGAATGCCCGCTCGGCACGCTCGCCTGCCTCGAAGGCATCGAGGCGGAGCGGGTCTTTTCCGCCGTCGAGCGGGTGGTGGCGGTGGCCAGGGCCGGTGCCGGCGGTTCCATCGCCTCCTGACTTGCGCTATCCAACCGACCGTCGCGTTGCGCGATGGAAGCCGCTGCCCGCCTTGAGGAAATATCGATGAGCGCAAATGCGAGAGACGGACGCGACACGATCCTGGTGACCGGCGGCGCCGGCTTTATCGGGTCCAACATGGCGCGGGCGCTGGCCGCCGACGGCTGGCGCGTCGTCGTAGCGGACTGGTTCGGCACCGGCCGCAAATGGCTGAACGTCGCCGATATCCTGCTCGACGACGTCATCCTGCCGGAAGCGACCCTCGGCTGGCTGGAGGCGAACCACCGCCGCGTCGAGGCGATCGTCCACATGGGCGCGATCTCGGCCACCACCGAGCCGGACGTCGACTTGATCGTCGAGCGCAACATCCGCGCGACGCTGGACCTCTGGTCCCTTGCGGCCGCCCGCGACATTCGCCTGGTCTACGCCTCCTCCGCCGCCACCTATGGCGACGGCAAGGACGGCTTCGTCGACAGCGAGGATCCCACGGATCTCGCCGGCCTGCGGCCGCTCAACGCTTATGGCTGGAGCAAGCTCGCCGTCGACCGCAAGATCATCGCGGATGTCCGCGCCGGCCGCGCGGCGCCGCCGCAATGGGCCGGCCTGAAGTTCTTCAACGTCTACGGCCCGTTCGAGGCGCACAAGGACGACATGCGCTCGGTGATCCACAAGATCTATCCGACCGCCGCCGCCGGCGAGGCGGTGACGCTCTTCCGTTCGCACGATCCGAATTACGAGGATGGCGGCCAGCTGCGCGATTTCGTGCATGTCGCCGATTGCGTCGACGTCGTCCGCTGGCTGATCGCGAGCCCTGGTGTCAGCGGCATCTTCAACGTCGGAACCGGCAAGGCGCGCAGTTTCGCCGATCTCGCCCGCGCCGTGTTCAAGGCGTCTGGCCGCGAGCCGCGGATCGACTATGTCGACATGCCGGAGCGCATCCGCAACGCCTACCAGTACTTCACCGAGGCCGACGTCTCGAAGCTTCGCCGCGCCGGCTACAATGCCGATTTCCGCTCGCTCGAGGACGGCATCCAGAGCTATGTCGGCGACTATCTCGCCAAGGGTATCGCGCTTTGAGCCGGGTCCTGCGACCGGCTGCCTTTCTCGATCGCGACGGCGTCATCAACGTCGACCACGGCTATACCTACCGGCCGGAAGACCTCACCTTCGTTGACGGCGCGCCGGCCGCGATCCGCCGCCTGAACGAGGCCGGGTATCTGGTCGTCGTCGTCACCAACCAGTCCGGCGTCGCGCGCGGCTATTACGGCGAATCGGACATCGCCCGCTTCCATGCCCATATGCAGCGGGAGCTGGCGAAGGTGGGCGCGCGGATCGATGCCTTCTATGCCTGCCCCTATCATGCCGAGGGCACCGTCGCGGCCTATCGGGTCGATCATCCCGACCGCAAGCCGAAGCCCGGCATGATCCTGCGCGCGCTTCACCACCTGCCGATCGACCGGGAGCGCTCCTTCCTGATCGGCGACCAGCCGAGCGACATGGCGGCCGCCGCCAGCGCCGACATCGCCGGATATCCGTTTTCCGGCGGGGACCTTGACGATTTCCTCGTCACGGTGCTCCTACAGGAAAACGCTGCGTAAAGGCCCATATAGGAATCGCCGATGCTCGACGAATTGCATTCCGGACGCGTTGCCGTGATCGGCGACGTCATGGTCGACCGATACATCACCGGATCCGTCAGCCGCATTTCGCCGGAAGCGCCTGTGCCCGTCCTGCTGCATGGCGATGTCCGCGTCGTCGCGGGCGGCGCCGCCAATGTCGCCGCCAATGCCGCGGCGCTCGGGGCGGACGTCACGCTCGTCGGCTATGTCGGCGCCGATGCCGAGGCGGCGGAGCTCCGTGCCACGCTCGGCAAGCTTTCCAACATCAGCCTCGCCCATCTCGTCGTTGATGAGCAGCGGCCGACCGTGACCAAGACCCGCGTCATGAGCGGCCGCCAGCAGATCGTGCGCATTGACGCGGAAAGCCCCGGCGCGCCCGGATCTTCGTCCGAGGCGGCGCTCATCGCCGCCGGCAAGGCGGCGATCGGCGAGGCCGACGTCGTCGTGCTGTCCGACTACGCCAAGGGTGTCCTCTCGGACGCAGTCGTAACGTCGCTGATCGCCGAGGCGAACGCGCGCGGCGTGCCGGTGATCGTCGATCCGAAGCGGCGCACCTTCGAGGCCTATCGCGGCGCCACCATCGTCACGCCGAATCGCAAGGAGCTGTTCGAGGCGACGGGGCTTGCCGACGACACCGACGAGCAGGCCGTCCTGGCCGCCGCCGAGGGCGGCCGGCAGTTCGGCGGCGACGTTCTCGTCACGCGGGCCGAGAAGGGCATGACGCTTTGGCGCCAGAACGGAACCGTGACGCATGTCGCGGCCGAGGCGCGCGAGGTGTTTGATGTCTCCGGCGCCGGCGACACGGTGGTCGCCGCCCTCGCCGTCGGGCTCGCTGCCGGACAGCCCCTCGAAGCGAGCGTCATCATGGCCAACGCCGCCGCGGCCATCGCGGTCAGCAAGCTCGGGACGGCGATCGTCACCCGCGCCGAGCTCATCGCCGCGCTCGATCGCGCCAGCCATGCCGAGGACCATGCCGGCGCCCTCGTCTCGCTGGAGGCCGCGGCGAAGATCGTCGCCCGCTGGCAGGCGCGCGGTTCGCGCGTGGTCTTCACCAATGGCTGCTTCGACCTGCTGCATCCGGGTCACATCGCCCTGATCGAAGCGTCGGCGCGCGAAGGCGACCGCCTGGTCGTCGGGCTGAACACCGATGCGTCCGTGCAACGCCTGAAGGGGCCGACGCGGCCGCTGCAAGACGAGCAGGCGCGGGCCCGCGTCATGGGCGCGCTCCGCGCCGTCGACCTCGTGGTGCTGTTCGGCGAGGACACGCCGCTCGAGACCATCCAGGCGCTGAAGCCCGACGTTCTGGTCAAGGGCGCGGATTATCGCGAGGACCAGGTGGTCGGCGCCGATTTTGTCAAGGCGAATGGCGGCCGGCTGGTGCTGGCCAACATCGTGCCCGGCCGCTCGACCAGTGCGCTCGTCGCGGCGGCCCGGTCATGAAGAGCTTCGCCTTTGCAAAGGCTTGGGCCAAAGAGTCCGCGCTGCCGCTCTGGAGCGGTGTCGGCTTCGACATGGCGCGCGGCCTGTTTCACGAACGTCTCGATTTCGACCGGAACCCGATCGCCCTGCCGGCCACCCGCCTGATGGTGCAGGCCCGGCAGATCGCCACTTTTTCGCGCGCGACGCTCGCGGGATGGCATCGCGGATCCGAAACAGTGCTGGCCGCCTGCCTCGCTAATGTCGAGCGCCTCTATCACCGCGCCGACGGTCATCCGGGCTGGGTGTTCTCGATCGACCCGAACGGCAAGCCGGCCAGTCGTGTGCGGGATCTCTATGCCCATGCCTTCATCGTCTATGCGCTGGCCTGGAGCTACCGCCTGACCGGCGATCCGCACTCGATCCGTCTGGCGGACGAGACGTTGGCGGAAATCGACATGGTGCTCGCGGCGTCGCATGGCGGCCATCTGGACGCCGCGCCCTCCGACGATCCGACCCGCCGCCAGAACCCGCACATGCACCTGCTGGAGGCGGTTCTGGCGCTCTACGAGGCGACCGGCCGCGAGCGCGATTTCGCCCGCGCCAGCGCCCTGGTCGAGCTGGCGACAAGCCGGTTCATCGACGCCGAAAGCGGCGCGCTACTCGAGGACTTCACGCCGGACTGGAAGCCGCTCGAACCGCGCGGACACAATCGGGTCGAGCCGGGCCACCAGTTCGAATGGTACTGGCTGCTCGGCGAATATCGCCGACTCGGCGGCAGCGTCCCGGAGGAAGTCACCGATCGGCTGCTGGATTTCGGCCTCGATCACGGCATCGATCAGGAGAGCGGACTGATCGTCGATGCCGTCACGGAGACCGGCTCGATACTCAATCCGAGCTTCCGCTCGTGGCCGCATGCGGAGGGGGTGAAGGCCTTCGTCACCGCGGCGAAGGGTGGCCAGGAAGGCGCCGCGCAGATGGCGGATCATCTCCTGGCCAGCCTGGTCACCTTCTGTCCGGACATGCTGGATGGCGGCTGGATCGACCGGTTCGACGCCGATGGAGCCCCTGCGGTCGATCACATGCCGGCATCGACGCTCTACCACGTCATGGGCGCCCTTTTCGAAGCCGAGCTGCTGGCCGGATCAGAGCGACTGGGCTGACGGCAGACGGAGCCGCAGGGCGAGCGCCTGCCAGACCCGCGCCGGCGACTGGTCGGCGAGACAAGGCGGCCCCTCGCCGAAATCCGGCTTGATGCGGCAGGTCGTCTGCTCGCAGGGCGCGCAATCGCGCGTCGACAGGAACTCCTCGACATCCGGCCCGACGAGCCCGGTCAGCCCCGGATTGGTCGGGCCGTAGAGGCCGATCGTCGGAATGCCGAAGGCGGCGGCGAGATGCCCGAGGCCGGTATCAACCGTGACGACGCCGGCGGCGTTGGCGATCACCGGAATGATGCTGTCGAGCCCGCCGGCCGGGACCTGTTCGACGTGCGGCAGGCCGGCGGCGATCTTGCCCGCCCGCTCTGTCTCGACCGCGCCATGGGCGAACAGCTTGACGCCGAGCCCGGCCGCGCCGCAGCGTTCGGCGACGCCCCGCCAGCCGTCGACCGTCCAGGTCTTGGTGGCCCAGCTCGTGCCGTGGATCAGCACGATACCGTCGCCGCTCCGCGTGCGGATGCCTGTGTTTGCGAGATCCGGCACCAGCCCGGCATCGGGCTCCGTCGTCGGCATCGCATAGCCGAGCGAGGCGGCGAACAGCTTGCGGATGCGGGTGACCATGTGTTCGGTTTCGGGAATGTCGTGCCCGACCTGATAGAACCACGTCGCCAGGCTTTCGCGCGCACTGCCCCGCCCGAAGCCGTGGCGCGGCTTGACGCCGGAGAAGACGCCGACGAGCGCGCTCTTCATCAGGCCCTGCGCATCAATCAGAAGGTCGTAGCCGCCGCCGCGCAGCGCGGCGACCGCCTGCTTCATCTCAGGCAAGGTTTCGCGCGGCGATTTCTTCATGCGCCGGATCGGCAGGGCGATGACGTTGCGCACGGCCGGATGCAGCCGGGCCAGCGGCGCGAAGGCCTCGTCGACCACCCAGTCGAGTTCGAGGCCGGGAATCGCCCGGGCGGCATCGGTGACCGCCGGATAGGTGTGCACCACATCGCCGAGCGACGACAGTTTGACGAGGAGAACGCGCATACGGAGCCTGCGGTGTAGTCGGCCGAAGACAAGGGAATGCAGCAAACCGTCCGGCTCCGCAAGCGGCGCGGCCGCCTTGGCGGTTGACCGTCTCCGGCTTAGTTTTTACCAATAGTGAAAATCATGCAGGAGACCTCAATGACCCGGCTCGCTACTCTCCAGTCCATGCTGCGCCAGATCGGCGTCGACGCCGTCGCCCTCGGGCCGGGTCCGCACATGGCCTATATCGCCGGCGTCCATCCGCATGCCGACGAGCGGCCCTGCCTGCTGATCGCGACGCCGGACGGCGCGGCGATTCTGATGCCGGAGCTGAACGCCGATGAAATGCGCCGGCAGACCGAGCTTCCCTTCTTCACCTGGTCCGACGCGACGGGCCCGCAGGCCGCGCTCGCCGAACTGATCCGCTCGCTCGGCATCGAAAAGGGCACGAAGCTGGTGCAGGTCGACGAGGCCATGCGCGCCGATTTCGCCCTCCTCGTCCTCGAGGCGCTCGGTTCGCCCAAGGCCGCCTTCGCCGCCGAGAGTGTCGGCCGCATGCGCCTTTCCAAGGATGGCGTCGAGAAGGCCGAGATCCTGCGAAATGCCGAGATCGACGACCGCGCCATGGAGGCCGCCTTCGCCGCGATCCGTCCCGGCGTCACCGAGCGCGAGATCGCCGACGCGGCCCGCGCCGTGTTCGAGGAAGCGGGCGCCACGCCGCTCTTCACCATCGTCGGCGCCGGCGGCAACGGCGCCTTCCCGCACTATGCGACGGGCGACCAGCCGGTCGCCGTCGGCGATGCGATCGTCATGGACATCGGCGCGCGCTCCGGCGATTTCTCCAGCGATCTGACGCGGATGGCCTTTGTCGGCGAGCCGAGCGCGGAATACCGGAAGGTGCATGCCGTGGTCGAGGCGGCCGTGCAGGCAGCGCTGGCAGCGGCCCGTCCCGGCGTCGCCGCGAAGGAAGTCGACGCGGCGGCGCGCGGCATCATCACGGCGGCGGGCTATGGCCCCTATTTCACCCACCGCACCGGCCATGGCCTGGGTCTCGAAGGGCACGAGCCGCCCTATCTGACCTCGACCAGCGAGACGATTCTCGAAGAGGGCATGGTGTTCTCGATCGAGCCCGGCATCTACCTGCAGGGCAAGTTCGGCATCCGCCTGGAAGAGATCGTCATCCTCGAGGCGGACGGCCCGCGCGTCGTCAGCCGCCTGCCCCGCGATGTCTTCGTCGCGCCCGCCGAAGGCTGAGGCGAGCGAAGTGCGGTAACCGCCTCAGGCGGTTACCGGCGTCGGTTCGTTCATCGCCCGCCGATGGGCGACCGCCGCCCAGAGCACGATCGCCGCGCCGAATTGGTGCAGCAGCGCGAGATCGAGCGGCACGACGGCGATCAGCGTCGCGATGCCGATGCCGGCCTGGGCCAGCACCAGGACCGCGAGATGGCGGGCACTCCGGGCCGCATGCGAGCGCGGAGCCAGCTTGAAGGCCTGGAAGGCGTGGATCAGCACGGCGACGACCAGCAGATAAGCCACCAGCCGGTGGTCGAACTGCACCGTCATCGCGTCCTCGAAGACGCTGCGCCAGGCCGGATCGTAGGCATAGACGCCGGACGGGATCAAATTGCCGTCCATGAGCGGCCAGGTGTTGTAGATCATGCCCGCCTTCAGTCCGGCGACCAGTCCGCCGAGGAAGATCTGCAGGAACACGACCACGATGATGAAGTTGGCCATGCCCTTCAAGGGCGCGGCCGCCTTGCGATCCTCTCCGCGATCCGGCGCAAGGCCCCGGCTGATCCAGACGGCGGCGGCCAGGATGAAGCAGGCGATCAGGAGATGGATCGCCAGCCGGTACTGGCTGACGCTGATGCGGTCCGCGAGGCCGCTCGTGACCATCCACCAGCCGATGGCGCCCTGCAGGCCGCCGAGCAGGAACAGCCCTCCGAGGCGCGGAATGAGCGGACGCTCGATCCGCCCCGTGATCCAGAGCAGCAGGAACGGCACGAAGAAGACGACGCCGATCAGGCGGCCGAGCAGGCGGTGGCCCCACTCCCACCAGAAGATCTGCTTGAACTCGTCAACGCTCATGCCCTTGTTGACGATCTGGTACTGCGGAATCTGCTGGTACTTGGCGAATTCTTCCTGCCACTCGACCTCGCCGATCGGCGGAATGACGCCGTGGATCGGCTTCCATTCGGTGATCGACAGGCCGGAACCGGTCAGGCGCGTCGCGCCGCCGACGACGATCATGGCGATGACCATCAGAATCACCGCGCCGAGCCAGATGCGGATCAGCGAGCGATCCCGCGCCCTGTCCCGCGCAGGCGTCCGCCGCAGCGTTCCGTTCGTTGCCAATCCGTCCGTCGTCATTGCGCACCTCTCCAATGCCAATGGCTGGATTAGCGGCTCGCCCTCACGCGAACAACAGAGCCGCCCGGCTCGACGCCAATCGGCCGCGCGACATCCGGTCGCGCAACGTCAGCCAATCTTCGCCCTCCGGCAAGCCGGCTTCGATCGACTGCGGCTTTGAAGTCGGCGGCCGAACGCGCTATGCCGACGCCGAGGCAATCACGAAAGGCACGTCATGCCCATCCGGCTCCGCAAATTCATCGGCATGATCGCGCTCGTCGTCCTGGTGATCGTCTACGCCTTCGCGGCAATGGTGATCGCGCAGCTGAAGCTGCCGGATGCGCCGCGCTGGGTGCAGATGCTCTACTACGTCGTCGTCGGACTGGCCTGGGTGTTCCCGGCCGGCATCCTCATCAAGTGGATGCAGAAGCCTCCGGCACCAACGCGCTAGGCGGCCGGCGCAGCCAGCTGCGCAGCCGTCGCTCCAGGCCGAGTGGCACGCCGGACAGCAGCGTGTCGACATAGCGCCAGGACTGGAAATGCCCGTTGATCGAGATGCGCGGCAGCGCCGTCAGGCGGCTGTCGGCATCGACGACGCCGCGCCGGGTCGTGACCGCCGTGGTGAAGCCGAGATCGGCTGCCAGATAGAATTCCCGCTCCGCCGCCGTCGACGGCGAGCCATAGGGATAGGCGAAATGACGGGGGCGCATACCGGTCATCGCCTCGATCCGGTCGCGGCTCTCGGCCATCTCGCGACGCGCCCGCGCGCTGTCGAGCTTGGCGATCGCGTAGTGCCCCACCGTGTGCGCGCCGATGGTGACGAGCGGATCGCTCGCGAGCGCCCGCACCTCGTTCCAATCGAGCATCTCGCGATCAACCATGAGGCGGGTGTCGAGGCCGTATTCGCGCGCGGCCCTGTCTATGGCCTGGCGCTGCTCGTCCTCGCCGACCTGGCAGAGCTCGCTTGCGACGAGCCGGCAGGCCTCCCGCTTCTCGCGGAGGGTCTCCGTCGGAAGGTCGAATTCGCGGCTGCCGATGCGTATCCGGAACCTTGGCGTTTCCGCGATCAGGGCAACGATCGCATCCCACCACGGCACGTCCGTCCGGTCGACGAAGCCCGTCGCGACGTAGATCGTGAACGGCACGCCCAATGCCTTCAGGACCGGATAGGCCTCGGTGTAATTGTTGCGGTAGCCGTCATCGAACGTCAGCACAACGAAGCGTCGCGCCGGTCGCGGTTCGGCAAGCCGCCGCGTCGCCTCGTCCAGATCGACGATATCGATGCCGGCCGCCTGGATCTCGCGGACCACCTTGCCGAGAAAATCGGGCGTCACTTCGAGATGCGCGTTCGGCTGGAACGCTGATCGTAAGGCAGGCCTAACCTGATGAAACATCAGAATCGCACCCGAGCCGCGCGCCATCGGCGCGAAAAGCCCGGAGGCGCCGCTCCAGTAAAGTGCGTTGAGTCCTGCCCTATAGGCGGCAATCTTGAGACTTTGCATCAGCGATCCAGCCGTCCAAAGAGCACGCAACCGTCGACATTCTCATACGAACGCGATGTTTACGATAGGTTGATAGCCTGACTCAAACTGAGCGCATGCCCGCAGAGATTGCAGATGGACGGACCAGAGACCTTATCGCCGCGAACGGACTACTCGATCGCGGATCTCGATCTCTCCGTCATGGCGTCGGGCCGCGACATCAAGGCGGAGTGGCGCGATCTGGAGCGCCGGGCGTCCGCCTCCGTCTACCAAAGCTTTGACTGGATCGATTGCTGGATCGGCGCGGCCACGGGTCCGCAGCACATTCGCCCCGCTGTTGTCTCGATCCGCCACGAGGGCGAGCTGGTGGCGGTGCTGCCGCTCGGCATCGAGCGGGTCCGCCTTCTCAGGGTGGCGCGCTTTCTCGGCGGCGAGCACGCCAATATCCGCATGGGCCTGTTCGATCCGGCGTTCGCGGCCTCTCTCACCCCGGCGGCGACAGCCGAGCTACTGCGGCGGGTCGCGACCGCGATGCGCATCGACCTGTTCGATCTCGATGCCCAGCCGGTCCGCTGGGCTGGATTGGAGAATCCCCTCGCCGCGCATCCCGAGGCTCGGCCGGCGCGCTGCGACGTCAGCGTGATGCGCCTCGAACCGGATTTCACCAAGGTGCTGGCCGCCCATCGCGGCGCCAAGAAAACCAAGAAGCGACGCTGGCAGGCGAACACCCTCGCTCCGGTCGGCGGCTCGGTCCTGCGGCGGGCCGCGTCGGAGGACGAGGCCCTGGCGATCCTCGAGACCTATTTCCAGCAGAAGTCGGCCTGGTTCCGCGAGCAGGGCATCGCCGATAGTTTTGCAGAGCCGGGTGTGGCCGATTTCTTCCGCGCGCTTGTGCTGCGCCGTTGGGCGGGCGACGACAGCGCCTTGATCGAACTCGACGCACTCGAATTCGACGGCGGCATTCGCGCCATTTTCGGCAGCGGCGCGCTGTCCGGCCGCCTCAGCGGCTATTTCATGTCGGTGTCGAACGACGACTGGCGCCGGGTCAGCCCCGGCGAGCTGATGCTCTATGAGGTGATCGCGGCCAGTTGCGAGCGCGGCCTCGCCTCCTTCGACCTCGGTCGCGGCGACGAGCGCTACAAGGCGTCCTGGCTCGACGAGAACGAGCCGCATGTCCGGGCGATCGTGCCGGTCACGCTCGCCGGCCGTGTTGCGACGGGGCTGCTCCGGGCGATCGATCATCTCGAACGGACGATCCGCGACAATCCGAAACTCTGGCAGTTGGCGAAGAAGATCCGGCGCTGGCGTGGAAAGACGGAAAAGCCTGCGGGCGACGCCGACTGATCAGGCCGGCTCGACTTCGCGTTTCGCCGGCGCGGCGGCGATCAGCAGCATGACCTCGCCAGAAGCCGCCTGCTTCATCGCCTTATAGGCCTCGGCCGTGGCGGGATCCTTGTCGTCACCCTCCCCGACCAGGATCGTAGCGCCGGTCTTCGGCGCCAGCCGCTCGGCCAGATCCGGACCCGCATCGAGCAGGATCTGGTCGTAGGTCTGGTCGAGCGCGTCGAGGATCTCGGCGAATCGCTCGGCGACCGCCTCGTCTGGCCCGAACGCGGCAAGCCCGCGCGGAATGACATGGGCGCGGGAGCGACGATCGCGGAAGATCACCGCGTCGAAGGAGGCATCGCCGGCAAAGAGCTCGGCAAGGCCCGGGCGGCGTGCCTCGACAGCCATCGCCTGGCTGTCCGCCTCGTCGGGATGAAGATCGATCAGGAGCACCCGATGCCCGCGCCGCGCCAGCGTGCGCGCGAGCGAGACCGCCGCGAGCGGCCGGCCGATCGCCGGGTCGGCATCGGCCGTGGAGACCAGGATGCGACACGCCTTGGCGTCAACGATGCGGTCGGCGATGGCGTTCAGCGCGCCCTGCGCCTCGGCGGAGAGCCCGCGCGCCAGCGCCGGCTCGGAGGTCAGCAGCTGCGCCGTGATTGGCGGCGCTTCCACAACGGGCGGCGATTCGAGCGCCGGAGCGAGGCGCGCCGCCGGCGGCTCCACCACCGTGATCCGACGCAATGCCCGCCCGGAAGTCAGCTCGCGGACCAGGATGAAGGCGATGACCAGCAGCAACAGGGCGACCGTCGCGGCGATCGTCAGCGGCAGCTTCTTCGGGAAGGTCGGCTCCAACGGGACCGCGGCCCGCGAAATGATGCGGGCGTCGGCCGGCAGATAATTGCCGTCCTGGCGCGAGGAGGCCTCGCGGTAGCGCCGGAGATAGGTTTCGAGCAGGTCGCGCTGCGCGGTCGCCTCGCGCTCCAGCGCGCGCAACTGCACCTCGGCGTCGTTGGTCTGGCCGGTGGCGGTCTTGGCGTTGGCGATGTCGCGGCCGATATCGGCCTCGCGGGCCCGCGCCGTCGCGGCCTCGCCTTCGAGGCTCTGCAGGATGCGCGTCACCTCGCGCCGAACCTGGCCGTCGAGATCGCCGAGCTGGGCGTTCAGTTCCTTGATGCGCGGGTGGCCGGACAAGAGCGTCGCCGAGAGCTGCGCGATCTGGGCGCGGAGCGCCACCTGCTGTTCGCGCAGGCGCTGGATCAGCTGCGAATCGCGAACATCCGGCACGTCCGGCGTCGCGCCGCTGGCGAGGCTCTTGCGCACCGTCTCGGCCTTGGCCTCGGCGGCGGAGCGGGCGGCCACGAGGCGGGCCAGCTCGGCGTTCAGGTCGTTGAGCTTCTGCTGCGCGAGCGACGTGTTGTTCTGCCCGCCCGAGAAGAGGCCGCGCTCGGTGCGGAACGCTTCGACCTTCGCCTCGGCATCCGTGACCTTGGTGCGTAGATCGGCGATCTGCGATTCGAGCCAGCGGGTGGCGTCGGCATTGGTGGAGCGGCGCGCCTCGCGCTCGAGCGCCAGATATTCCTCCGCCGCGGCGTTGGCGACCTGGGCCGCCAGCTGCGGGTCAACCGACGAGAAGCCGACATTGATGACGCGCGTCTTGTCGACCGAGAAGACATCGAGCCGCTCGCCGAAGCGCTGCAGTACACGATCTTCGGCGGAGGGTTGCGGCGTCGGGCGGCCGAGGCCGATGCCGGCCAGCATCTGGTCAAAGGACGGCAGGAAGCGCGGCTTGTTGAATTCCTTGAGCGACGACAGGCCGAGTGCGTTGACCACCGTGGTGGCGAGATCGCGCGAATTGATGAGCTCGACCTGGCTGGCGATGCCCTCCGAATCGAGCAGCGCCCTCACCTCCTCGGTGCCGGAGCCGGCGCGCGTGATGTCCGATTCGCCGCTCTCGATCAGGATCCTGGCGGAGGCGGTATAGCGGGGCGTGACGAAGTTCAGGCCGATATAGAGGGCGGCTGCGAACAGCAAACTGAAGATGAGAAGCAGCGGCAACGCCCGCAGCAACGCGCCAAGCAGCGCGCGCATGTCGAGTTCGACATCATCGATTTGTCTGAAACGCCCGTCCGCCATATCCGCGCATGACCCTCTTGGCATGATCTCTTGCCGATGCGGCATCATCGTGGAATCAGGGTAACCATGGCGTTAATTCATGCCGCCGCGCGGTAAATACTCTCGCAGGTTGTCACCCTGGCGATCGACCGATTTACCCGACATTAACCATGGCAAGCTGACAGTCCGGATTACAGATTCCTTAGTGATCCGGACGCCTTAACGATGCGATTTTCCTTGCTTGTCGCGGCCTTGATTGGCGCCAGCCTGCTCGCCGGCTGCGCCTCGTCCTATCCGCCCCAGGACCCGGCCACCTACAAGGCGTTGATCGCTCCCTACCGCCTCGACAGCGGCGATCGCCTTCGCGTCGTCGTGTTCGGCCAGACGGATCTCTCCAACACCTACACGATCGACCAGGCCGGCTACATCTCGATGCCGCTGGTCGGCGCGATCGCCGCGCGCGGCCGCAGCACGCAGGAGATGGAGGGCGATATCGCCGCCAAGCTGCGCAAGGGCTTCGTCCGCAATCCGGACGTCTCGGTCGAGGTCGACCGCTACCGGCCCTTCTTCATCATGGGCGAGGTCACCAGTGCCGGCCAGTACCCTTACGTGAACGGCATGACGGCCCAGACGGCGGTTGCGATCGCCGGCGGCTTCACGCCGCGTGCGCAGCGGGCCGATGTCGACGTGACGCGGCAGGTGAACGGAAAAGTCACGACTGTCCGGCTATTGCCGACGCAGCCGATCTACCCCGGCGACACCGTCAACGTTCGCGAGCGCCTTTTCTGACACGATGACAGATCGGAACGACCCTCATGCGCCCGCTGACGGCAAGCTAAGGATCGTTCACGTCTTTCGTTCTCCCGTCGGCGGAATTTTCCGGCACGTCCGCGATCTTGCCGAGGCGCAGGCTGCCGAGGGCTACAGCGTCGGCGTCGTCTGCGACTCGTCGACGGGCGGTGCGCGCGAGGAAGAGCTCTTCCAGCAGCTTGTTCCCCATCTGGAATTGGGCCTGCACCGAACGCCGATGAAGCGGCACGTGTCGCCGACCGATTTTCTCGCCTTCCTGCGGCTCTTCCGCCGCATTCGGGCACTCAATCCCGATATCCTCCATACGCATGGCGCCAAGGGCGGCGTGTATGGCCGGATCATCGGCACGCTCTTGCGGGTCTTTGGTTCCAGCGTGGCTCGCATCTACTGTCCGCATGGCGGAAGCCTGCACTACGATCCCGCGACGCGCTCGGGGCGGATGTTCTTCCGCATCGAGCACTTCATGGAGCGCCTGACCGACGCGTTCATCTTCGTCAGCCGGTATGAGGCGGACACCTATGCGCGCAAGGTCGGGGCGCCGAAAAAGCCCTGGCGGATCGTGCCGAACGGCATCCGCGACGAGGAGTTCGATCCGATCGAGACCGAACCCGCGGCGGCCGACTTCCTCTATATCGGCATGATGCGCGACCTGAAGGGGACCGACGTCTTCGTCGACGCGCTCGCCCGGCTACGCGATCGCCGGGGCGTCGCGCCAACGGCGGAGCTCGTCGGCGACGGTCCCGACAAGGCGCGCTACGAGGACCAGGTGCGCCGGCTCGGCCTCGATGCGACGACGCGCATCCATCCCGCCACGGCGACGCGCAAGGCCTTCGCCATGGCCAAGGTCGTGGTCGTGCCTTCGCGCGCCGAATCGTTGCCCTATGTCGTGCTCGAGGCTGCCGCTGCGGCGCGTCCGCTCGTCGCGACAAGGGTCGGCGGCATTCCCGAAATCTTCGGCCCGGAAAGCGTCCGGCTGGTGCCGCCCGGCGATGTCGAGGCGCTGGCCGATGCCATGGCCGAGCAGCTCGACGATCCCCGGCGAGCCAGCGAAGAGGCCTCGCGGCTGCGCGAAATCGTCCGACCGCGCTTCTCGATCGATCACATGACGGAAGTAGTCAGCGCGCTCTATCGCGACTGCCGGGCGGGACGTCCGGCTCCCGGCCTGGACAAGCGCCCTATTCTCTAGCCGCCGCGACCGGGGATTGCGCCGTCTGGACTTCGCTCGAAACGCGTGCCGATCGGCAAAGGTTTGTTAGCCTGACGTAGCTAGAGTGTCGCGTCGCTTCGGTAACCGGCAGGCCATGACGATCGAACAATCATCCAGCGCGGGCACTCCATCGAGCCGCATCTCCCTCAACGCCCATGCGCGTCGCGTGGCGGCGGGACTGTCGTCGGAAGCGCTGTCGCCGCGCCTGCTGGCGAGCGCCGTCCAGGCCACCGAAGCGTCCGTGCTCGTCGCCATTGGCGGCGTCTTCACGGTTCTGCAGGGGGCTGCCGGCGCGGGCTGGAGCGAATTGGTGCTCGTCATCGCCGCGCCGCTGATCGCCATCCTCGGCATCCGCTACCTCGGCGGCTATTCGGTCGCGGCGCTTCGCGACTATCTCGCGATCCTGCCGCGCATCCTGGTCTGCTGGGCGGTGACGATCGCCATCGTGGCGGCCGGCAGCTTCTTCTTCGGGGTCGAGACCGGCAGCAAGCGCAGCTGGCTCGGGCTGATGTTCCTCATCGGCGCCGCCTTCTTCATCCTGGAGCGCGTCGTCGTGGCGTCGCTGGTCGCGCGCTGGACGCGGGCCGGACGGCTGGAGCGGCGCGCGGTGATCGTCGGTGGCGGCGACAACGCGGCGGAGCTGCTGGAGAGCCTCGGCGAAGCCACCAGCACCGACGTTCGCGTCTACGGCATTTTCGACGATCGCGGCGACGACCGCTCGCCGGAGGAAGTCGCCGGCGTGCCGAAGCTCGGCACGGTCGCCGAACTGGTGGAATTCGCGCGGCTCGCCCGCATCGACCTCCTGATCGTCGCCCTGCCCCTCTCCGCCGAGAATCGCGTGCTGCAGCTCCTGAAGCAGCTCTGGGTCCTGCCGGTCGACATCCGGATCTCGGCGCTCAGCAGCAAGCTGCGCTTCACGCCCCGCTCCTATTCCTATATCGGCCCGGTGCCGCTGCTCGACCTGTTCGACCGGCCGATCGCCGGATGGGCCTCGATCCTCAAGCGGGCGTTCGATCTCGTGATCGCCAGCCTGGCGTTGATCCTGCTGTCGCCGGTCATGCTCCTGACCGCCATCGCGATCCGGCTCGACAGCCCGGGGCCGGTGCTGTTCCGGCAGAAGCGCTACGGCTTCAACAACGAGGTCATCGACGTCTTCAAGTTCCGCTCGATGTACCACCACATGAGCGATCCCACCGCCAAGGTGGCGGTGACCAAGGACGACCCGCGGGTTACCCGGATCGGCCGCTTCATCCGCCGCTCGTCGATCGACGAACTGCCGCAGCTGGTGAATGTCCTGCGCGGCGAGCTCTCGCTCGTCGGCCCCCGCCCCCACGCCGTCAACGCCCATACCGCCAACCGGCTCTGGGATGAGGTGGTTGACGGCTATTTCGCCCGCCACAAGGTGAAGCCCGGCGTGACGGGCTGGGCGCAGATCAACGGCTGGCGCGGCGAGGTCGATACGCCGGACAAGATCCGCCGCCGGGTCGAGTTCGATCTCGATTACATCGAAAGATGGTCAGTGCTGTTCGACCTCTACATCCTGGTGATGACGCCGTTCGCCCTGCTCAGCAACAACGAGAACGCCTATTGAGCCGGATGGTGACGAGGCCCCGGGCAATGCCAGCCCGCATGGTCGGGAATGCCGTCATCGGCATTCTCGTCTTCCTGAGCGGCTTTGTGCTGTTCGAGCCGGCCCCGTCCGATCTGCTGCTCTGCGCCGTCGTCGTCGTCTGGTCCTTCCTCGGGCTCCGGCTGAGCCGGCCGATGCTGCCGATGATCGTGCTGATGCTGCTCTATATGAGCGGCGGCATTCTCTCGTTCTGGGAGCTGAAGGCGTTCCAGAAGCCGGCCATCTACATGGCGACGACGGGCTTCCTGATCATCTCCTCGATCTTCTTCGCCGCCGTCATGCAGGTGGATACCGAACGCCGCCTCAAGGTGATCGAGCGAAGCTACATCGCCTCGGCGATCGTCTGTGCGCTGCTCGGCATCCTCGGCTATTTCGGCGCCATCCCCTATGCCTCGATCTTCACCCTCTATGATCGCGCCAAGGGCGCGTTCAAGGACCCGAACGTCTTCGGCCCCTTCCTGATCCTGCCGTTGATCGTGATGACCCGCGCCGTGCTAACGGACCGGCTGCGCAACTCCGGCTGGCAGCTGCTCGGCATCGGCATCCTGCTGGCCGGCGTATTCCTGTCGTTCTCCCGCGCTGCCTGGGGCCTGGCGATCGTCGCTCTGCTACTGATCACCGTGCTCGCCTTCATCTCCGAGCCGCGCCAGAGCCACCGGCTGCGGATGATCGCCTATATCGCCGGCGGCCTGCTCGCCGTCGCGCTGCTGCTGGCGCTGCTGCTTTCCATTCCTCTGGTGCAGGATCTCTTCGCCCAGCGCTTCAAGCTGGTGCAGGAATATGACGGCGGCCGGCTCGGGCGTTTCGAACGGCACATCATCGGCTTCTTCCTGATCCAGGAGCATCCGCTCGGGCTCGGGCCGTTCGAGTTCGGCAAGATGATGGGCGAGGACGAGCACAATATGTGGCTGAAGGGCTTCACCGCCTATGGCTGGCTTGGCGGCTTCTCCTACATCGCCCTCGTCATCTGGACCCTGGTGATCTCGACCCCGCTGCTGTTCCGGGCGCGTCCGTGGACGCCGTTCATCCAGTGCGTCTACGCCGTCTATATCGGCCATCTCCTGATCCACAACGTGATCGACAACGATCACTGGCGGCATGTCTTCCTGATCTATGGATTGTTGTGGGGCGCCTATGCGCTGGAATGGAAGGCGCGACGACCGGTCGTCCAGGCCCAGCCGCCGCCGCTCGTCTTCGGCCCGGTGACGTTGCCGAGGACCGCCTAGAGCCTTTCGGTCGCGGTTTCTTCCCGCGAACCGGTATTCACTTCGCTCGAAAACGCCCTCAGCAGGATCAATCGAAGCTGTAGAGCCGGATGAGATCGCTCGGCGCCACGAACAGCTCGCGGACCCGGTCGAAGCCGGCCTCATGGCCGAGCATCGCCCATGTCGACGGGGTCTCCGGATAGTCCGCCCGGGAGACATGATTCCAGACCACCTCCCACTCGGCGTCGTCATAGGCGCTCCAGAAGGGACGCTGTGCCTCCATGCGCCGCATCCACCCGTCGCGATCCTCGCCATCCGGGCTGGAGTTCTCGTAGATGAGGAAACGGCCGCCCTCGGCGAGCAGGGCCCTCGCCGCCCGCATGAGCCCGAGCTTCTCGGGCGTCTGGAAATGATGCAGCGACAGCCCGATCCAGATGACGTCGGCCGGCTCGCTGCGCAGCGGCAGCAATTCGGCGAAATCGCCTTCGTTCAGGACCGTTGGGCAGTCGAGTTCCGCGAGCGCCAGTTCCGCCATGTCGAGCGCGGCGCGCGACAGGTCGATGCCCTCGTAACGGGCAACCGCCGTGCCGCGTAGCGCCGCGACGCTGGCGCTCGCATCGCCGCAGGCGACATCGAGGAACGAGAACGGCCGCGTCATCTCGCTGGCGAGGACATGGTGCAGGCAGGCATAGGCTTCGCGATGGAAGAGGTAGTTGTTGTCGACCATCTTCCGGTAGATCAGCCAGTCGCGTTGGAAGATCTGCTGGGTCGGATGTTGGGCGCGGGCAAGCGTCGGCGCGGGGTGCTGGGACACTGCGATCATCGTTGGTCTCCGCCGTAACGGACGGTCGCCGAACGGGCGGGGGCGTGACGCCGGCGCGCAGGATCGGACAAACCTTCCGTAACGGGAAGACTAGCATGTCGGAGCGCCTTGAAGCGCCCCGAAGGCGGCCGCCGACCTCGGCGGCCGCTCCGATTGTCTCGCTAGAGCGTGACCACCTGCTGCGTGCGGATCGATTCATCCGCGGCTAGCACGATCTTAAGGCTCTTCACGCCGTCGTTCATGTGATCGGTCAAGTCCAGGTCCTCCTCGATCGCCCTCAGCAGGTAGAGCTGCTCGCGCTCGCACAAGGCATTGTGATCGGGCTCGTCAGAGACATCGATGCGCTCGTCCGGCCGGCTCATGTCGGCATGGTGCCGGAGAATCTGGCTCGTCTTGGTGTGCGCGTTGATGTCGTCCGACTTCACGCCGGCATTGTTCTCGGCCATCACGATCGAGGCCGAGCCCTTGGGGCCGAACACGTCCTTCACGAAGAAGGCCTGCTCGGAAACCATCGGTCCCCAGCCTGCCTCATACCAGCCGACCGAGCCGTCCTCGAACATCACCTGCAGCTGGCCGTAATTGTTGATCGGCACCTCGTCCGTCAGCCGCGCGCCGATCGCATGCACCCGCACCGGCTTGGCCGAGGTCATCTGGCACATGACGTCGACATAGTGGACGCCGCAATCGACGATCGGCGGAAAGCTCTGCATCAGCCGCTTGTGCCATTCCCAGGTCTCGCCGTTCGACTGCTGGTTCAAATTCATGCGGAAGACGAGCGGGGTGCCGAGCTCGCGGGCGATCTCGATGAACTTCACCCAGCTCGGATGCTGGCGCAGGATGTAGCCGATAACGAGCTTGCGCTTGGTGCGCTTGGCGACCTCGACCACCCGCTCGGCATCCTCGGCCGAGATCGCCATCGGCTTCTCGACAAAGACATGCGCGCCCGCCTCCATCGCCTTGATGGCGAAGTCGGCATGGGTGTCGGGCATGGTGTTGACCGAGACGACATCCGGCTTCAGCTCGGCGAGCGCCTGCTCGAAATTGTTGAACTTCGCGACGCCCTGCAGCTCCGGCGGCAGCTCGACCTTGTCGATGTTGCGCGTGCAGAGACCGACAAGCTCGTATCCGTCGATCTTCGCATAGGCGAGTGCGTGGCTCATGCCCATATTGCCGAGGCCGACGACGAGTACCCTTTGCTTGGCCATTGTGCTCCCTCCCTAACCGATCCGGATGACATTGCCCGTGCGGGCGGATTCTTCTGCTGCCAACGTCGCCTCGAGGGCGGCTGCGGCATCGGCCGGCACGCCCATTTTCGGCGTCTCGCCGGCCAGCGCGCAGTTGGCGAAATAGGAGAACTCGTCCCGGAGCGCCCCACCGCGAACGCCGTTGAACTCCGGCCAGTAGGTCGTGTCCGGGCTGTGCAGCTTGTCGTTCGACACGATGCCGAGATTCGGGAACGTGTCCTGGACGTGGATGATGCCCTCGGTGCCGATGATCGACATGCGCTCGTCGATGTCGAACGGCGTCTTCTCCGGCATGCACCAGACCGTCTCGAGCGTCGCCGTGGCGCCGCTCTCGAAGCGGTACATGGTCTGGCCGATGTCGGGGTGTTTCAGATTGCGCACCGAGATCGTCTGCGCATAGGCCGAGACGATCTTCTCGCCGGTGAGCCACAGCATGACGTCGGTATCGTGGATGGCGTCGCCGACGATCGGGCCGATCTTGTTCAGGATGGTCGGCGTCCAGGCGGCCGGAATGTTGCGGCGGGACGACAGCGCGACGATCTTGCCGATCTTGCCGGCGTCGATCGCCTGCTTGGCCATGCGATAGCGGGGATTGAAGCGCACGATATGGCCGACGAACAGGATGCCCTTGGCGCCCTTGGCGGCGTCGACGATGGTCTGCGCGTCCTCGACGGTCGAGGCGATCGGCTTCTCGAGGAAGACGTGCTTGCCCGCCTTCAGCGCCGCGACGGCCGGGCCGACATGCTGGTCCCACATGGTGCAGATCGACACCGCGTCGATGTCGGGATCGGCGAGCATGTCGTTGTAATCGGTGTAGGTCTTGGCGACGCCGAACTTGGCGCCCATCGCCGCGAGCCGATCGGGCTGGCGCGTGCAGAGCGTGGCCAGCTCCAGGTTCGGCACGCCGATGATCGTCTCGCAGTGGATTTCGCCGAACCAGCCGAGGCCGATGACGCCGATACGCAGTCTATCCATAATCTCCCCCTCAGAATTCTTCGAGCGTCAGCTCGCGTGACATGACGATGTTGCCGGCCGTCAGGCCGCAATCGACCGGTAGCGCCGCGCCGGTGACAGCGCTGGCGGCGTCGGATGCGAGGAACGCAACGACGCGCGCCACCTCGATCGGGTCGACGATCCGGCCGAGCGGATACCAACGCTGCAGGGTTTCCAGCACCTTGGGATCCTTCTTGGCCCTCTCCTCCCAGAGCGGCGTCCGCACCGTGCCGGGCAGCACGATGTTGGCGCGGATGCCGTAGCGGCCATATTCCATGGCGATCGCCTTGGTCATCGCGATCATGCCGGCCTTGGCGGCGCTGTAGGCGGGATCGCCAAGCGCATGCAGCGCGTTGACCGAGCCGACATTGACGATGGCGCCGGAGCGCCGCGCCGCCATGCCGGGAAGCACCGCATGCGCGCAGGCATGGGCGCCGCCGAGATTGCCGTTCATCTCCGACTGCCAGGCGGCCGGATCGGTGACGGCGAGCGTCGGATGGTGCGAGTAGCCGGCATTGTTGACGAGGATGTCGACATCCCCGAAGGCCGCGAATGCCGCCGCGACCTGTTCGGCAGAGCCGATATCGACCGAGGCGCCTTCGGCCTCGATCCCTTCCGCTTTCAGTTCCTCGACGAAGGCAGGTAGCCTGTCACTCTTGTCGAGCGCCAGGATCGTCGCGCCGCCCGTTCCGAACAGGCGGCAGAGCGTCTGCCCGATACCGCCCGCCGCGCCCGTGATCGCTACCCTCTTGCCGGCAAATCCACCGCTCATCGCGTCCCTCCGTCCGTCGATCCTGATCCGTAATCGCCAGGCCGCGTCATTCGCCGAACCAGCCGTCTTTCAGGTAGCGCATGTATTCGAACACCATGCCGTGCTTGAGGACGAAGACGACTTCGAGAAAATCGCCGACGATGAAGGGCGGGATCAGGATCTCGACATCCTTCAGATGCGGCTCGATCTCCTTCACGCGATAGGCGACATGCGGATTGTTGCGGACGATCTCGGGCACGCTGCTGTCCGGCGCGTAGCGCAGGAACTCGATGTGCTCGGGATGATCGTGCGGATTGGTGACCCAGATCCGGCTCTGCTCGACCCAGTTCTCGTCGGGCTGCTTCTCGGTCGTGGTGATCCCGACATGGTCGAAGACGAACATTCAATGCCCCCCAGTGCAGTTGGATAGAAAAAGGGCGGCGACGCCTGAGCCTCGCCGCCCCGGTGGTCGATCAGAGAACGGCCTGGATCGCCTCGACGTCGACGGCCTTGTAGTCGTCGGACAGCTGGAAGGCGTCCGCGTCGGCCTTCACCTTGGCGTGGTCGAAATCATTCGCCGCCGGGATGAGCTGGTTCGACGTGACGTCGGCGGCGTTGAACACCTTCGACACCTGGCCGATCTCGGCGATGGCGTCGAAATAGTTCTGCCAGCTGGCCTGGTCGTGGAAGCCCCAGGCGTTGCGGTTCTCCCAGTTCGCCCGCATCAGCGCCGTCTGCTGCATCAGCGATTCCGTCGCCACCGTCGGGTTCATCTGGCTGGCCAGGCCCGGGAACTGCTCCATGGCGATCTGGGTCGCGGCGCGCGGGTTCTGCCAGGCGAATTCGAGGCCCATGGCCCAACCGCGCAGATACTTCTCGTAAGCCGCGACCTTGGCGGGATCGTTGAGATCCGCCTTGCGGATGACGAAGGAATTGGCCGGGAACTTGGAGACGTTCTTGCCGAGCAGATAGTCGAAATCGAGACCCTGACCGCGCCACTGCGCCCGCAGACCTTCCCAGGAAAGCGCCGCGTCGGCCTGTCCCTGGGCGAGCGCCTGGCCCCAGGCGCTGACCTCGACATATTTGACCTTGCTGGTGTCGACGCCGGCAGCCGCCAGCATCGGATTGGTGATCGCCTGCCAGCCGGCCGAGCCGAGCGCGATGGTCTTGCCCTCAAGGCCCTTAAGGTCGGCCGGAGCCTTGCCCTTCGGAAAGGCGAAGTCGAACACGTCGCCGGCCATCACGTGATAGATGGAGACGAGGTCCATGCCCTGCTCGAGGCCGAGCGACAGGATGCCGGGCGACGGATAGCCGAAGTCCGACTGGTTCTGGTCGACCAGCTTCACCGTCGCCGTGCCGTCCTGCGGGCCGGCCTCGACCACCGTCTCGAGGTCGCCGAAATAGCCGTACTTCTTGGCGATCCAGTAGGCGAAGTCGTCGACGACCTCGAGCGTGCCGCGCGGCGAGACCCAGCGCACGGTCACCTCCTCGGCGAGCGCCGGACCGGCGGCGCCGATGCCGAGCGCCGCGACCGAGACGCCGGCTGCCGTGAACTGAAGCAGGCGACGACGATTGAGCATCATGTTCGATAGTTCCGTCATGGGTGTTCCCTCGTTTCTGTCAGGCATTGGCCGGGGTCAGGCTTCCCAATTGGCCCATTTCTTTCCGACCCAGAAGAAGAAGACGTAGATCGAGATGCCGATGATCGCGAGCAGCGTGATGACAGCGAAGAATTGCGGCATGCGGATCATCGACGAATAGTAGTTGAGGCGATTGCCGAGACCTTCGGCACCACCCACCATCTCGGCGCCGACGGTGGTCAGCAGGCCGAAGATCGAACCGACCATCAGGCCGACGATGATCATCGGCATGGCCATCGGGATGCGGATCTTGGTGAAGATCTGGAAGGTCGAGGCGCCGAACGAGCGGGCGAGCGCGATCTTGGCGAGATCGACGCGGCGGAATCCGGTCGCCGAGTTGATCATCACCATCGGACCGGAGGCGAGCGCCACCGCGATGATGCGCGGCTCCCAGCCGAAGCCGAAGCGCAGCACCAGCAGCGGCACCAGGGCGAGCATCGGCGTCGTCACCAGCAGCAGGATGTAGGGCGTGACGATCTTCTCGGCGAAGGGGAACTGGGTGATCACCGCCGCGAGCACGAAGCCGACCGAGGCGCCGATGGCGAAGCCGATCAGCAGCTCACAGATCGTCACCACGAGATGCGGCCAGATAAACGGCCACTCGGTGATCAGCGCCATGCCGATCTGGCTCGGCTTCGGCATGATGTATTGCGGCACCTGGAAGATGCCGAGCAGCAGTTCCGCCCCGCCGATGATGATGACGGCGACGAGGATGATGACGAAGGTCTCGAAGGCGCTGCGGCCGCCGCCCGACGTCAGGGCAGAAAAACCACCTGAAAGGCTACCGCCGCCGGCCGCATCCGGCTTGCCGCCGAAGGTCGGAATCTGGTCGCGAAGTTGGCTGTCCACTTGCAATATCCTTGAACGTTGACTGCGACCGTCAGGCCCGACGGTGGTCGATCATGGCCTTGATGGCATTGGCGCGTTCGATGAACTCGAGAGTCGACTGCACTTCGATGCCGCGCGGGCGCGGCAGGTCGACCTCGATGATTTCCTGGATGCGGCCCGGTCGCGCCGACATCACGACGATGCGGTCGGCAAGGAAGAGCGCCTCGGCGATCGAATGGGTGATGAAGATGATGGTCTTCTTCGTCTCCATCCAGATTTCCTGGATGAGCAGGTTCATCTCGTCGCGCGTGAAGGCGTCGAGCGCGCCGAACGGCTCGTCCATCAAAAGCACCGAGGGATTGACCGCCAGGCTGCGCACGATCGAGGCGCGCTGCTGCATGCCGCCGGAGAGCTCGCGCGGCATCTTGGTCTCGAAGCCCTTGAGGCCGACCCGCTCCAGAAGCGCCTGGATCCGCGCCCTGTCCGGCGGGATCTTCTTCAGCTCGAAGGGAAGCTCGATGTTTTTCTCGAGATTGCGCCAGGGCAGCAGGTTCGCTTCCTGGAAGATCATCGCGATCTCGGGATGCGGCTTGACGATCGGCTCGTTGCCGAGCCGGATCCGGCCGCCGCTCAGCCCATGCAGCCCGGCCATCGACCAGAGCAGCGTGGACTTGCCGCAACCCGACGGCCCCAGAATGCAGAGGAACTCGCCCTCCCGGACGTCGAGCGAGACATTGTCCAGCGCATGCACGACACCGCTGCGCGCCTGGTAGAATTTGCTCGCTCCCTCCACGGCCATTTTGGCCGGGACCGACGCGTTGGCACGCGTCAAATCACGAGCTCCGATAGCGTTCAAGCTAGCGCCCTCCCTCTTCCCCGTGGTCGCCGGCGGCCCCTAGGGCTCGTCCGTCGACATGTTCCCCGTCCGCCCTTGTGAGCGGCTCGTTGCTGAAATCATGTTACAGAAATTCCAACTCCGCAAGAGTAATTCGAACGATCGACTCAATTGATCGCAACCCAAAGAAATCCTTGTTTTTCGCCGTGTTTTGAGAAGGGCGACCTGCGAAATCGGCTGAAAATGGCCCGAAATGCGCGAGGCTGACGGCGATCGGATCGCTTGCCGAGAGTGAAAAATCGTGTAATTGAGTTTCTCAGATGAACCAGTGGTCACGGGCTGAAAGCGGCCCGGATCGACGAATCCGCGACTGCGAAGGCCGCCTCGAGAGCGGCGCTCGCAGCCCGGATCGGACCGCAAATCCTTCGGAGACGACATCGCCGATGATCAAGCGAACCCACTCCGGAACCACGGCGGCGATCGACATCGTCTCGCGCATCGAGCGGGTCGAATCGGAGCTCTCGCCGGCCGAGCGACGCGTCGCCGAAGTGGTCCGCCAGGACTTCGAGGCGGCGACCCGGCTGACGATCGCCGAGCTCGCGGCCAAGGCCGGCGTCAGCCAGCCGACGGTGACGCGCTTCTGCCGTTCGGTCGGCTGCTCGTCCTTCAACGAATTCAAGATCGGGCTGGCGACGACGCTGACGGTCGCGGCCGTCTATCTACGGTCCGACCGCGTCTTCAGCGACGATGTCGGCCAACTCGCCCAGACGATCATGATGCGCGCCGCGACCACGGTGCGCGAGACGCTGGACCAGCTCGACACGGCCGCGGTCGGCGCGGCGATCGACGCCTTCGCCAAGGCGCGGCGCATCGACATCTACGGCCAGGGCGGCGGCTCGGCGGCGTTGGCGGAAGACGCCAAGCTGCGCCTGTTCCGGCTCGGAATCCCGGTCTCCGCCTATGCCGACAGCCACCAGATGCGGATGTCCGCCGCGACCCTGCAGCCGGGCGACGCCGTCTTCGCGATCTCGAACAGCGGCCATTCGCGCGCCGTCGTCGAGGCGGTCGAGATCGCCGGTTCCTTCGGCGCCACGACGGTCGCGCTGACGCGGCCGAACACGCCGCTCGCCGGCGTGGCGGGCATCCTCATTCCGAGCGTCATCGCCGAGGACGAGAACGTTCTGCTGCCGACGCCGTCACGCTACGCGCACATGGCCGTCATCGACACCATCGCCGCCGGCGTCGCCGTCAAGCTCGGCAGCAAGGGCCGCGAGGCGCTCCGCCGTGTTCGCTACACGGTCGCCAGTATCGGCATCGCGATCCCGACGCCCTCGACCGATCCCGCCCCTTTGGCCCGTACCATCGAGCCGCACGAATAGGTTCCTGACGATGCGCCCATCTCACGATCTCGTCCTCCGCAACGCCCGGATCTACGACGGGTCCGGCAACGCGCCCTATCTCGGCGAGGTGGCCATCACCGCCGACCGGATCACGGCGGTGGCGCCGGTGGGCGGAATCGCGCCGGGCAGCGGCGAGCGCGAGCAGGATCTCGGCGGCGCCCTGGCGCTCGCACCCGGATTCATCGACGCGCACACCCATGACGACCGCATCGTGCTCGATGCCCCCGACATGCTGCCGAAGGTCAGCCAGGGTGTCACCACGGTGGTGACAGGCAATTGCGGCATCTCGCTCGCGCCGGTCACCTTCCGCGACAGCCCGCCGCCGCCGATGAACTTGCTCGGCGACGCGAACGCCTATGAATTCCCGAGTTTCGCCGCCTATGCCGCGGCGCTCGCGCGAATCGTCCCGGCCGTCAATGTCGCGGCGCTGGTCGGCCATTCGGCGCTCCGCCTCGCCACCATGGCCGACATCGGCGCAAAGGCCTCGCCCGACGAGATTGCCGCGATGCAGGCGCATGCCGACGAGGCCATGGCGCATGGCGCCATCGGCCTCTCCACCGGCCTGTTCTATCCGACCAACGCCGCCGCCGACATCGACGAGGTGACCCGCGTCGCCGGGCGATTCGCCCAGCATGGCGGCGTCTATGCCACCCATATGCGCGACGAGTTCGAGCACGTGCTCGACAGCATCGACGAGACCGTGACGACGGCGACAGCGGCCGGCATTCCGCTCGTCATCTCGCACCACAAATGCGCCGGCGTGCACAATTGGGGCCGGACGCTGCAGACGCTGCCGAAGATCGAGGCCGCCGCGGCGCGCCATCCCGTCAATGTCGATGTCTACCCCTACACGGCCGGCTCGACCAATCTGCGCGCCGATCTCGTCACCGACACCTACCGGATCATGATCGCCTGGTCGCGGCCGCATCCGGAGATGGAGGCGCGCGACCTCGTCGATATCGCCGAGGAATGGGAAGTCGACATCCATGAGGCCGCGCGGCGGCTGCAGCCGGCCGGCGCGATCTATTTCCAGATGGACGAGGCGGATGTCCGCCGGGTGATGCGCTCGAAGCTGTCGATGATCGGCTCCGACGGCCTGCCGCACGACCAGCATCCCCACCCTCGCCTCTGGGGCACGTTTCCGCGCGTCATCGGCCATTATGCCCGCGATGAGAAGCTGTTCCCGATCGAGACGGCCATCCACAAGATGACCGGCCTGCCGGCAAAAGTGTTCAAGCTCGAAGGGCGCGGGCGAATCGAGGCCGGCGCCTATGCCGACCTCGTCGTCTTCGACCCGGCCACCATCCTCGACCAGGCGACCTACGACCAGCCGCTGCGACGCTCGATCGGCATCGAGCAGGTCTACGTCAACGGCCGCCTCTCCTATACGGCGCAGGAAGGCGTCGTCGCCCGCGCCGGCCGCTTGGTCGGCGGCCGCAATTGACGGACGGCGCGCCTTTCACCAGGCGTTGACGGCGGGATTGCCGGTCGGCTCGACGAGGATGCGGTCGTCGAGCAGGATCTCGCGCAAGAGGTCGCGGAGGCCGATATCGGAAACTAGATCGCTCGCCTCGCCGAGGCCGCACCAGCGACGTTTGCGCTCGCCCCGCTCGCGCCATTGCAGCAGCGTGCCGCGCACGCGCAGGCCAAACATCGTCACCCGGCAGTCGACCGCGGTCTGATCGCGCAGGATCTTGTCGTAGCTGTAGGAACCAAAGGCCTGAAGACCGACATCGCCGAAGACGCCGGCTTCCTCAAAGGCCTCTTGGGCGGCGCTCTCGGCGGCCGATCGGCCCTCGATGATCCAGCCCTTCGGGCAGAGCCAGCGGCCGCGCTCGCGCGAGGTCACGAGCAGGACGCGGATGTCACCCTTCTTGTTGCGTCGCCATGGCAAGGCGCCGAACTGCTGATAGGTGTCGCCGGGCTCGAGAATGGCGCGCCGCTGCCCTGGCCGCTCGAGGATGAGCTCATCCATCGGTGCACACCTCCGAGCCCAGAGGCGAAGCGATCGCGCGATCGGACGACCCGCTCGTGTCGAAGGAGCCGGGTGTCATCAGTACGCAAGAGGAAGCTTTCGAAGAAGTCGCGGTGCTGAATTCAAGAGAGAGACGAGGAAACAAGATAGACATAGAGAACTCCGGCCGCGCGCCGTTGATCCGGCACGCTCAATGAGCCGCAAATCGATGATCTGGGATCCGGAGTGGAGGGAACTGCGCGGTCTTCAGTTCGTCATAAATCCACTGCCGGCGAAATCACGCGTTTTCCCGGAGCGCCTTGAACTCTGAAAAGTCACCATCATCGTCATGATGAAAATCGTAATCTGCGAATCTGACTGAAATATGTTG
Source organism: Kaistia sp. SLG-1 (assembly GCF_059699055.1). NCBI lineage: Bacteria > Pseudomonadati > Pseudomonadota > Alphaproteobacteria > Hyphomicrobiales > Kaistiaceae > Kaistia > Kaistia sp. SLG-1. Next base: position 2,723,386 of record NZ_AP048544.1, on the reverse strand, counting down.
CATCTTAGGAAAGCCAAGGTGCGTTCACAAGATGTTTTCACGATCCATCTTGCGTGCGCATGATTTCGCGGCTAACGAATCGCTTCCGCGAAAAGAGCACCCCAAGTTATCGCGGCATGGGGCGCCCCTCACCCGGACCCGAAGACGCCAGATCCCGGGCGACCGCGGGCGTCGTCGCCTTGCGGTGAACGCTTTGGCGCAAGCTTTCAGCGCAGTATTGAAGCTTGGATGCTTCGATGAAGAAGGCGGATACGTCGGGAGACGCCAGCTGGAAGCGCTCTGGCGATGGGCGCATCTAGGGAACGGCTGCATCTTCTCCGGGGCCCTGGGGCAGCGAGACAGCACCGCGTTGGCGTTCCCTGGACCCTCCTTTGAGGCCCGGCTTCGCCCGGCACCTCAGGATGATGGTCGAGTTCCAGTAATGCAGGCCGGGACGATGGCGTCACCGACAAGCACTTCACGCTCCCAAAATGCTCCCAAATGAGCATTTCGGTTCAGCCTGAAAAGATTGGGCTAAGTGTTGGTCGGAACGGCAGGATTTGAACCTGCGACCCCTTGTCCCCCAGACAAGTGCGCTACCAGGCTGCGCTACGCTCCGTCACCATCGGATCCAGGATCCGCAAATCTTCCAGAGGCTTGCCTCCGGGCGGCCAGGCCGCGTCGGCGTCGATGGGGTCGACTGCCGATGCGCCGCTGGTAGCATGGTTCGATCGCGCTTGTCACCGGCAATCTGGCCGCATCGACCGGATGCTGAACGCATTTCAGTGGATTGCGGAAAATTGACAGAGTTCGGCGCGGAACTCCGTGGGATCCCGCCGGCCTCTGAACTTCGCCCTCGGAATGCCGGCCGCAGCCGAGCTGGACGGTTACCGCCGATCGAAGGAATCGCGGCGCCGGAAGGCCGTCAGCGCACGTTGTCGAGGATGCGCTTGCACTCGAGCAGTTCCAACAGCGTCGCCTGCAGCCGGTCGCGATCGGACCGCGACAGGGCCGGACCGTGAGAGCCAGCACTGGCGGGCCCACGCGCCGGATGCGGCGCGGGCTGTTCCGGCACGTTCTGCATCTCGTCCTCGGGATCCCAGGCGGGCTCCGGCGCATAGGGCGGCGGCACGCTCGTCTCGCGCCGGATCGGCGCATAGGGATCTTCCTGCCGCGACGGCGCGACGCCGCGCTCGGGCGGCGGCAGGGGCAGATCCGCCGTCAGCGGCGGGCGATAATCATCGGCGGACGACGTCAGGTCCGGCGGCGCGGCCGGAATGCGCGAGGGCGCCGGAGGCGGCTCCGTGCGACCACCGTGATAGGAGGGTTGCCCCCGCTCGGCCGGGGCGCGCACGGGCGGCGCCGCCGCGTGGCGGTCCGAATCGATGGAGCGGCCGAATACAGGCTCCCGCCGTCCGCCCGTCTCCGACTCGTCGGGGCGTGCGTCCTCATACCCGTCGCCCTCGAGATCCGGATCGTAGTCCTGGTTCGGGTCGAGATCGTCGCCGTAGTCGTCAGGCTCGTCGCCCTCGGGGGCGGGATCCAGGCTCATGCCCTGCCCGGCGCCGATCACGTGGCGCGGCCCCTGCTCCTTCAGGATGCGTTGGACACCCTTGATGGTGTAGCCCTCGCCATAGAGCAGCCGGCGGATTCCGCGCAGCAGCTCGACATCGTCGGGGCGATAGTAGCGCCGGCCGCCGCCGCGCTTCATCGGCTTGATCTGGGTGAACCGGGTCTCCCAGAACCGCAGGACGTGCTGTGGCAGGTCGAGCTCCTCGGCCACCTCACTGATCGTCCGGAAGGCATCAGGACCCTTGGACATTAACTCTCACGCGTTGGCGCCCGCTTCGTCCGACTGCGGTAATCACTCGTCCTCGGATGTATCGTGTCCGTTCGGAACGAGCGAGCCATTGATCCTCTGCTTGAGGACATTGCTGGGCTTGAAGACCATCACGCGGCGCGGTGCGATGGGAACCTCTTCGCCCGTCTTCGGGTTGCGGCCGACGCGCTCGCCCTTGGAGCGCACCAGAAACGACCCGAAGGAGGACAGTTTGACAGATTCGCCCCTGACAATGCACGCGCTGATCTCGTCGAGAACCAGCTCGACCAGATCGGCGGATTCCGTCCGCGAAAGACCGACCTTTTGATACACCGCCTCACAAAGGTCGGCGCGCGTCACCGTCTTGCCTGACATGGCCTCGTTTCCCGATGTTCCGCTTGGTGACCCAACGTCACTTCCCCATCGGCAAGCCTATTGCCACAGCGGGGACCGGTCAACGTCCTTGATCCTAAGGCGCGGGTATCTCTGATATATTCCTACCAGCGCAGCAGGACGGAGCCCCAGGTGAAGCCTCCACCCATGGCTTCGAGCAGGATCAGGTCGCCCCGCTTGATCCGGCCGTCATCGCGCGCGACGGAAAGCGCGAGCGGAATCGAGGCGGCAGACGTGTTGCCATGCGCGGATACTGTGCGCACGACCTTGTCGCTGTCGATGCCGAGCTTCTTAGCGCTGCCGTCGATGATGCGAAGGTTGGCCTGGTGCGGCACGAACCAGTCGACATCCCCGGCCTCGTAGCCGGTGGCGCGGAAGGCATCCTCGATCACGTCGGTGATCATGCCGACGGCATGCTTGAAGACCTCGCGGCCCTCCATGCGCAGATGGCCGACGGTGCCCGTCGAGGACGGTCCGCCGTCGACATAGAGCTTTTCGCGGTGGCGGCCGTCCGAACGCAGATGCGCGGTCAGCACGCCCCGGTCCTCGCGGGTGCCGTCCTGGACGGAGGCGCCGAGGACCACGGCGCCGGCGCCGTCGCCGAACAGCACGCAGGTGGTGCGATCGGTCCAGTCGAGGATGCGCGAGAAGGTTTCCGCGCCGATGACGAGGACGCGCTTCGCCTGGCTCGCCCGGATGAAGGCATCCGCCGTCGACAGGGCGAAGACGAAGCCGGAGCAGACGGCCTGCATGTCGAAGGCACAGCCATGTTCCATGCCGAGCTTGCGCTGGACGGTGACGGCGGTGGCGGGAAAGGTGTCGTCCGGCGTCGCCGTGGCGACGATGATCATGTCGATCTCGCCGACCGTCAGCCCGGCATCGGCAAGCGCGAGCTTCGCCGCCGCCGTCGCCAGGTCCGACGTCAGCTCGCCTTCGGCCGCGATATGACGCTCGCGAATGCCGGTGCGCTGGACGATCCAGTCATCGGAGGTTTCCACCATTTCCGAAAGCTGGGCGTTGGTCAGGGTCTTTTCGGGCAGGTAGCTCCCGCAGCCGAGGACGACCGAACGGATGAAACTCACATCACACCTTCATCGACGATCTCGGCGACGCCCCGTGCGAAACCGGCGCGGTGATAGTCGGCGAGATCCTGATTGATCTTGGACAGGAAGTCGTTCTTGGCCATGCTGTAGCCGACTTCGATGGCATTGGCGAAACCGATCCCGTCGGTGCCGCCATGGCTCTTGATGACAATGCCGTTGAGCCCGAGCAGGACGGCGCCGTTGGAGGCGCGCGGATCGAGCTTCTGGCGCAGCTGCTGGAAGGCGCCCTTGGCGAACAGATAGCCGATCTTGCCCATCAGCGTCCGGCTCATCGCGTCGCGAAGGTGGGTCGAGATCTGGCGCGCCGTGCCTTCTGCCGTCTTCAGGGCGATGTTGCCGGCGAAGGCCTCGGTGACGACGACGTCGACGGTACCCTTGCCGATATCGTCACCCTCGACGAAGCCCATGTAGCGCAGGTGCTTGAGGTCAGCCTCGCGCAGGAGCTGCCCGGCGACGCGGACCTCCTCGAGACCCTTCATTTCCTCGACGCCAATGTTGAGCAGGCCGACGGTCGGTATCTCGATGTCGAGGATCGCGCGGGCCATCGCGCCGCCCATCATGGCGAAGTCGATCAGCTGCTGCGCGTCGGCGTTGATGGTCGCGCCGACGTCGAGCACGACGCTTTCGCCGCGCAGCGTCGGCCAGAGCGCCGCCAGCGCCGGGCGTTCGATGCCCGCCATGGTGCGCAGGCAGAACTTGGACATCGCCATCAGCGCGCCGGTGTTGCCGGCCGAAAGCGCGGCGTCGGCCTCGCCCTTCTTCACGGCTTCGAGCGCGCGCCACATCGACGACTTCCAGCGGCCCTTGCGCAGGGCCTGGCTGGGCTTGTCATCCATCTGCACGGTCACGTCGCAATGGGTGAACGTCGAGACGGCTTTGACGCGCGGGTAGGATTCAAGGAGCGGGAGAACCGCCTTCTCCTCGCCGAAGAGCTGGTAGCGCAGCTCGGGACGACGGACGAGTGCAATATCGGCGCCCGCGAGCACTGTCGCGGGGCCGTTGTCGCCGCCCATCGCGTCGATCGCTATCTTTATCGCTTGAACCATTCCGCCCCTGTTCGACGCGGCCGCTCTGAGCGAAGGCCCGGCGACGACGGCGCTGGAAAATAACTGTTTCGGCCGGTGAGACAACACCCATCTATCGCGGGTGTGGCCGATTCATGGCCCTTCGCTATCATTTGTCGCGCAGTTTAGAAAGCGCCGCAAATGGCGAGTCCGCGTTATCAACGGGCTCTTCACCGCCGGAAAGGGTCGCGCCCGGCGCACGCGGATAGGGATCGAGGGCCAGCGCGAACTGCTCGGTCAGGATCGCACCGAAATCGATGGTGTTGTCCTCCAGCGGCTCCGGCGGATCCTCCTCGTCATAGACGACGATCACTTCCGCCTCGGCCACGGTCTTCGGGTCGGCGGCGATGGCGTCGGCGGGAAGGAAGCTCAGCGAAAAGCGGTGGTCCATATGGGACGGCACCGGCTGGAGCGTGATGACGCACGCCTGGACGAGATCGGCGCGCAGGCGGCCGTCGATCTTGACGCCGTGCTGTCCCCAGGGAGCGACGACCAGGTCGGCCGCGAAGCTCGTGAGGTCGAGGAGGTCGAATTCGCGCTGAATGGCCAGCCGCTCGGCCGCGTCCGCGACGACATGCTGATTCTGCGGGACGTTGCCGAGATGCGAAACGTCGAAACTGCGGGTGAGGGAAAGTTCGGTCATCAGGCTGCCGCGGGCGAGGATGGAAGGGAGGCGTAGTGGAGTCGACCCGAAAGTATGGAATCGAACGTCTGAGTCGAGAGCGAGCGCACGGACGATTCGGCATAGTCGGCGATGCGCTCTGCCGCGCCCTCCGGCGCCCCGTCCGGGAACACGTTGCGCGCGATGGCGTCCACGAGCGCTGCGCGATCGCCGCTTTCCAGCGCTTCGTCATAGGCACGGATCCGGCCGAAGAAGGCTTCCGCCATCTTCTTCAGCTTCTTCGGGACCGAGATATCGCCGACCCCCATCTCGCGCAGCGTGCCGTCCATGTCCTTCAAGAAAATGTCGAAGACGTCCTGGCCCACCTGCCGATCCGCTTCGCTCTCCGACTTCAGGCGATGAAACAGCAGGAAACCGTGCAGCACGACCATGTCGAAACGGCCATCCAGCGTGTCCGGCACGGCGAACTCGGTATAGAGAACCGGTTCGCGCGCCTGTGCCACGATGGCGCCGTAAAGCGAATATGCTATGGCCTCGTTCCTGCGATTACGAGCGAACAGGCGGCGAAACATTCGACCGGTCTCCGAATTCTGGTTTGATCGCACGGGCAGGAAGGCCGCGCTCTCCTGTCTGAGATGGTGCTGCCCCCTGTCCTTGCAAGGACGATTGCCACGAGCCCTAGCGCAGGCTAGGGAGATTGCCAACCCAGAGACTGGGCGAGGAGAATGGAATGGAGTTCGGCATGAGAGATCGACGCTTGGCCAGCAGCCCAATCGTTCGGCGCGCCAGTGTCGGCATGCTGGCCGCGCTCGCATTGGTGGCGGTATCGGGCTGCTCGAAGGTAACCGGGGGCACCCTGGGCGGTCTGAACGAGACCTACCACTCCGGCTACGTCCCTCCGCCCAACGCGGTCGAGCAGGTCCCGATCGGCGCCAGCCGTGATCAGGTCCAGATCGTGCTCGGATCGCCGTCGACCACGGCCGATTATGGTGGCGAGGTGTATTACTACATCAGCCAGACGCGGAAGCGGCCGGTCGCCTTCATGAACCGCAAGGTCGTCGACCAGAAGATCCTCGCGGTCTATTTCAACAAGAAGAACGAAGTCGAAAAGGTCGCCAATTACGGCATCCAGGACGGCAAGATCTTCGATTACGTCACGCAGACGACGCCGACCGGCGGCAAGGACCAGGGCTTCCTGGAGCAGGTCTTGACCGGAACCGTCGGCATGGGCAGCAACCCCTTCGGCAGCTGATCGAGCTGACGACGGCTTAGCCAGAATCAGAAGGCCCTCCCCGCGACGCGGAGAGGGCCTTTTCTTTGGCGGTTGATCGCGCGACCGCTACTGCGCCAGGACGGCGAGCAGCAGCAGGGCCACGATGTTGGTGATCTTGATCGCCGGATTGACGGCCGGTCCGGCCGTGTCCTTGTAGGGGTCGCCGACGGTGTCGCCCGTCACCGACGCCTTGTGCGCCTCCGAACCCTTGTAATGGGTCTGGCCGTGCGAATCGACGAAGCCGTCCTCGAACGACTTCTTCGCATTGTCCCATGCGCCGCCGCCCGAGGTCATCGAGATGGCGACGAAGAGACCCGTCACGATGACGCCCAGCAGCATGGCGCCGACGGTCGAGAAGGCTTCGCTCTTGCCCGCGATCCAGTAGATCAGGAAGTAGACGACGATCGGGGCGAGAACCGGCAGGAGCGACGGGACGATCATCTCCTTGATCGCCGCCTTGGTCAGCAGGTCGACGGCGCGGCCGTAATCCGGCTTCTCCGTGCCGGCCATGATGCCCGGCTTCTCGCGGAACTGCCGGCGCACCTCCTCGACGATCGACCCGGCGGCGCGTCCCACGGCGGTCATGGTGATGCCGCCGAAGAGATAGGGAATGAGGCCGCCGAGCAGCAGCCCGACCACGACATAGGGGTTGGAGAGGGTGAAGTCCGGAATGACGCCCTTGAAGTACTGGAACGTCGTCGAGCCTTCCTTGTTCGCCTCCGCGATGAAGTGGGTCAGGTCGTAGTTGTAGGCGGCGAAGAGGACGAGGGCGCCGAGACCGGCAGAACCGATCGCATAGCCCTTGGTCACCGCCTTGGTGGTGTTGCCGACCGCGTCGAGCGCGTCGGTCGACTTGCGGACCTCCTTCGGCAGGCCGGCCATTTCGGCGATGCCGCCGGCATTGTCGGTGACCGGGCCGAAGGCATCGAGCGCCACCACCATGCCGGCGAGACCGAGCATGGTCGAGACCGCGACAGCCGTGCCGAACAGGCCGGCCAGCGAGTAGGTCGAGATGATGCCGGCGACGATGACCAGCGTCGGCAGCGCCGTCGATTCCAGCGACACGGCAAGGCCCTGGATGACGTTGGTGCCGTGGCCGGTGACCGAGGCCTGCGAGATCGAGCGCACCGGCCGGTAGCCGATGCCGGTATAGTATTCGGTGATCCAGACGATCAGCCCGGTCACGACCAGACCGATGACGCCGCAGAAGAAGAGGTTCTTGCCCGTGATGGTGAACCCTGCCGCCGTGCCGATCTCGCCCCAGCCGATCAGGAGCTGCGTCGCGATCGCCAGGCCGATGACCGACAGCACGGCGGAAGCGATGAAGCCCTTGTAGAGCGCGCCCATGATCGACTGGTTCGCGCCGAGCTTGACGAAGAACGTGCCGATGATCGAGGTCAGGATGCAGGCGGCGCCGATGCCGAGCGGGAAGAGAATGATGCTGCCGAAGGCTGGAGACGCCGCGAAGAAGATCGTCGCCAGCACCATGGTCGCGACGATCGTCACGACATAGGTTTCGAACAGGTCGGCGGCCATGCCGGCGCAATCGCCGACATTGTCGCCGACATTGTCGGCGATGGTGGCTGGATTGCGCGGATCGTCCTCCGGAATGCCGGCCTCGACCTTGCCGACGAGATCGCCGCCGACATCCGCGCCCTTGGTGAAGATGCCGCCGCCGAGGCGGGCGAAGATCGAGATCAGCGACGCGCCGAAGCCGAGCGCGACGAGCGCGTTGACGACAACGCGGTCATCCGGCGAGAAACCGGCGAAACGGGTCAGGATCAGGTAGTAGCCGGAGACGCCGAGCAGGGCGAGGCCCGCCACCAGCATGCCGGTGATGGCGCCCGACTTGAACGCGATCTCGAGGCCCTCCGCGAGGCTCTTGGTCGCCGCCTGCGCGGTGCGGACATTGGCCCGGACCGAGACGTTCATGCCGATGAAGCCGGCGAGACCGGAGAGGACCGCGCCGATCGCGAAGCCGATTGCCACCGTCAGGGACAGCAGCCAGGCAACGATGACGAAGATGACCACGCCGACGATGGCAATGGTCGTATATTGCCGCTTGAGATAGGCGCTTGCGCCTTCGCGGACCGCCGCTGCGATCTCTTGCATGCGGGCAGATCCGGCGTCGGCCGCGAGGACCGACCGCGTCGCCCATACACCATAGGCGAGCGCAAGCAACGCACATAGAATAATGAGATAGATCACGTCCACTTTCCTCCTCTGGCCGGCCTTTTATTACGGCCGCCCAAGGACGCCGCGCCGGCTGAACCGTGCGGCGGGAAAGAGCAACGTTCCTCCCAGCAATTCCCCCCCGTAGTGGCGAGTTGAGAACGGCTTTACGCGCGGGTCAAGTCTTCTCCTGAGCGGCGCGCCGCTGCAGCAGGACGGAGCCCGCGAGCGCCGCGAGGCTGAGGGTGACGACTGGGAAAACGATGAGGTTGATGAACACCCAGCCGGGCCCGCCGATGAGCTTTCCCGACAGCAGCGACGCGATCGCCGCCGCGCCTAAGACGAGGAAATCGTTCAGCCCCTGCACCCTGCCCCGCTCCTCCGGACGGTAGGTATCGGCCAGCATCGCCGTGGCGCCGATGAAGCCCAGATTCCAGCCGAGGCCGAGCAGGATGAGCGTGATCCAGAAATGCGCCAGCGAAATTCCGGACATGCCGACCACGGCGCAGGCCGTCAGCAGCGCGAGACCGGCGATGACGACTCGATCCTTGCCGAATCGGACGATCAGCCGGCCGGTGAAGAAGCTGGGTCCGAACATCGCCAGCACATGCCACTGGATGCCGAGCGCCGCGTCGCTCTGGGTCAGGCCGCAGCCGACCATGGCGAGCGGCGCGGCTGTCATGACGAGCGACATCAGCGCGTAGGCCGAGATGCCGCAGAGCACCGCCGCGATGAAGCGCGGCTGGCGCGCGATGACGCGGAGCGGGCGTCCCTTCGGGCCATCGGCATGGCTCCGGAGCTCCCGCGGGGGCACGACGTCGCGAATGCCGCTCGCGATCAGCAGCCCGATGCATCCGAGCCCCGCCGCCGCCAGGAAGCTGCCGGCGAAGATGACGGGGCTGAGCCAGTCATTGGTCAGGATGACCGTCTGCGGCCCGATGATGCCGGAAAAGATGCCGCCCGCCATGACGAGCGACATCGCCTTGGTCCGGACCGCCGGACTGCCGGCATCGATCGCCGCGAAACGGTATTGCTGGTTGAAAGCGCCCGACATGCCGATGAAGAAGAGCGCGACGGCGAACAGCCAGAACAGCCCCTGCATCAGCGCGAACGTCGCCAGCAGCCCGCCAAGGATCGCCGGCGCGGCGCCGATAACAAAACCCTTCCGCCGGCCGATCCGGCTCATCAGGATGGCGGCGGGGATCGTGGTCAGCGCCGAGCCGACCGTCGAGGCGGTCACCGGCAGCGTCGCCAGCGACTTGTCCGGGCCGAGCAGGTAGACGCCGGCGAGCCCGCCCAGCGTCACGGCGATCGGCAGGATCGAGCCGTTGACGGCGTTGGCGGCCATCAGGACGGCGGCGTTGCGCCGGACGATGCGATCGAGATCCTGGGAAACCTGCTTGTCCACGACTGCTCCCCCGCGCACGCCGCCGGAATCGACCGGCCCTGCGCTCAGGCAGAATCATCTAGCAGGAATCGAAACGACGATCAGAAATGATCGTGCGAGGCGCGTCCGAGAGAAATTGGTTTCCCGTTGGCATCGACAACGACAGGAGCGCCCTGCCCCTCGACGATGCGGCCGATCACCGTCACCGGGATGCCCGCTTCGGCGGCCGCCTTCGCATAGTCCGCGAACCGCTGCTCCGGCATCGTCGTCAGGATCTCGTAGTCGTCGCCGCCGGTGAGGACGCTGGCGAGCACGGTCGGATCGACCGCCGCGAGCGCGCGGGCGGCATCGGACAGCGGAATACGCGCGGCCTCGACAACGGCCGAGACGCCGGAGGTCTCCGTCACATGCGCGAGATCGCCGATCAGGCCGTCGGAAATGTCGAGCGACGCATGCGCGAACTGGCGGACCGCTTCGGCCAGTCCGAGCCTCGGCTGCGGATGCAGGTAGCGGTCGAGCAGATGCGCCGCCCCCTCGCCCGCCGCGTCCATGCCGAGCGTGCCGAGACGGAGACGCAGGCCGAGGGCCGCGTCGCCGATCGTGCCGGAGACGACGATGACGTCGCCGGCCTTCGCCCCGGCTCTACGGACGATGCCGCCGGCCGGCACCTGGCCGAGCGCGGTCACCGAGAGCATCAGCCCGTCCGGGGATTTCACCGTGTCGCCGCCGAGTAGCGGAATGCCGTAGCGCTGCTGATCCTCCGCGAGACCGGCGGAGAAGCCGGCCATCCAGTCCTCCGTCCAGTCGACGGGCAAAGCGAGGCCGAGCAAATAGCCGATCGGCGTCGCGCCCTTGGCGGCGAGGTCGGAGAGGTTGACGCGGAGCGCCTTCCTGGCGATCGAGGCCGGCGGATCGTCAGGGAAGAAGTGCACGCCGGCGGCGACCATGTCCTTGGTCAGGACGAGGTCGAAGCCGGGTTCCGGACGCAGCAGCGCCGCGTCATCGGTCAGGCCGAAAGCGCCGGGCTCGTCGGCCAGCGGTCGCAGATAGCGGGCGATCATCCCGAACTCGCCGGGTCGTCCACCCTGCTCCGCCATGCTCAGCCCTTGTCGTTGGTCGAAGCGTCGCCGAACTCTTCGCCGCGCAGCTTGCGGGCGACAGTATCGAGGACGCCGTTGACCATGCCCGCCTCGTCGCCGACGCCGAAGAAGGCGCGGGCGATGTCGACATACTCGGTGATGACGACACGGGCCGGCACGTCCTTGCGGCCGATCAGCTCGTAGGTGCCGCAGCGCAGGATGGCGCGCAGCGTCACGTCGATCCGCTTCAGCGGCCAGTCGGGCGTCAGCGAGACATGGATCGCCGGGTCGAGGTTGCGCTGCTCGCGCACCACGCCGGCGATGATGTCACGGAAGAAGGCCGCGTCGGCGTCGCGATACTGGTCGCCGTCGAGCTCCTTGCCGAGACGATAGTTCTCGAACTCGGCCACGACCTCGGTCAGCGAAGCGCCGCCGACGTCGAGCTGGTACAGCGCCTGCACGGCCGCCAGCCGGGCCGCGCCCCGCTGGTTCGCCGGTCGGAAGGTCCGCGCCGTCTGCGGAGCCTTGTCGGGTGCCGCCATCGTCACAGACCGAATTTGTTGCGGAGGGCGACCATGGCGAGAGCAGCCTCGGCCGCGGCGCCGCCCTTGTTCTTCTCGGCGACGCGCGCGCGGGCATAGGCCTGGTCGTCGTTCTCGACGGTCAGGATGCCGTTGCCGATCGCCAGCGACTCGATGACCGCCATGTCCATGATGGCGCGGGCCGACTCGTTCGCGACGATATCGTAATGCGAGGTCTCGCCGCGGATCACGCAGCCGAGCACGACGAAGCCGTCATAGTTGACCTCGTCTTCGTCCATCGCGGCCAGCGCCATCGAGAGGGCCGCCGGAATCTCCAGAACGCCCGGCACGGAGATGCGCTCAAAGGTGGCGCCTGCCGCCTCGATCGCCGCCTTGGCGCCATTGAAGAGCTCGTCCGAGATGTCCTCGTAGAAACGGGCATCGATGACGAGGAGGTGGGGGGCCGATTCGCTCATGTCGAAGCTCTCTGTTTGACCGGTCACCCGGATCGGATTGGGCGGCAGGTGAACCATGCGGTCCATGCGCTGTAAAGGGAAAAGAACGCCGCAGCCGGCGTCCGCCCACACGGGCGGCACAGCGTGGCTGCGGTCATGGCGGTGTGTGTCTCGCGCCCTGGCCGGGTCGAGCGGAGCTTACGCGGCTTCCGTCAGTCGCGCCACGTAGCGCGCCATCTGGTCTACCTCCAGATGAATGCGGTCGCCGGGCTGCCGGGCGCCCCATGTCGTCACGCCGGTGGCGAGCGTGTGCGGGATGAGCAGCACCGAGAAGCGGTTGCCCTCGACCCAGTTGACCGTCAGCGACGTGCCGTCGAGCGCGACCGAGCCCTTGGTGGCGATGAAGCGGGCGAGCTCCGATGGCGCCTCGAAGACGAAGCGCGTGGTCTCGCCGAGGTCCTCGCGGCTGACGATCGTCGCCAGGCCGTCGACATGGCCGGAGACCATGTGGCCGCCGAGCTCGTCGCCGAGCTTGAGCGCGCGCTCGAGATTGATCTCGGTGCCCTCTTCCCAGTGACCGACCTCGGTCAGGGCCAGCGTCTCGGGCGCCGCCTCGACATCGAAGCGCGTGCGGCCGTCGGGCCGCGGGTCGATCGAAATCACCGTCAGGCAGACGCCCGCGCAGGCGATCGAGGCGCCGATGGCGATCGTCGCGGCGTCATAGACGCTGTCGATGGTGATCTTGTTGACGTCGTTGCGACGCTCCACCGCCGTGACCTTGCCGACGTCGGAGATGATACCCGTGAACATTCAGACAGACCTTTCGTATCGGACCATGCGATCCTCGCCCAGACGCGTTTCCTCGACGCGGCGGAACCGCGGACTGCGCTCGATCGCCGAGAGCGCGCCGCCGGCAAGGGCCCGGACACCGTCCGGACCGACGACGACCGGCGCGTGAAACAGCACAACTTCGTCAAGCAACCCGCGATGAAGCAGCGACGCCGCGACCTTGGCGCCGCCCTCGACCAGCAGGCGTGTCACGCCGCGCTCGGCCAGCAGGCGCAGCGCGGCCTCGATATCGACGCCGCCGGATCCCGTGCCGACGTTGATCACCTCGACGCCCGCCGCCGCCAGACGTTCGCGGTTCGCGAGCGGCGCTTCCGAGGAGGTGACGAGCCAGAGAGCCGTATCGCCCGCCCCTTTGACGAGCGAGGAGGTCGGCGACAGCCGCGCCTGCGTATCGAGGACGATGCGGATCGGCGAATGGGCGCGAAGCCCGGGCACGCGGACCGTCAGGCTCGGATCGTCGACGAGCGCCGTGCCGATGCCGATCAGCGTGGCGTCGGCCTCGATCCGCATGGTCTGCAGCCGGGCAAACGCCTCGCGGCCCGAGACCAGCATGCGCTCGCCCGCCAGTCGGCCGATCATGCCGTCGGCGGAAACCGCGAGCTTGAGCGTGACATGCGGACGGCCGGCCCCCAGCACCGAGATCGGCCCGGCATGCAGCCGCCGCGCTTCGTCGCCCAGCACGCCGGTGACGACGGCGATGCCTGCATCGCGCAATTGTGCATGGCCGCGCCCGGCGACGCGCGGATCGGGATTCTCGAGCGCGCTGACGACGCGCGCGACGCCGGCGGAGATCAGGGCCTCGACGGCGGAAACGCCATCGAGCGGATTTGGCGAGGGTTCGAGCGTCGTATAGACGGTGGCGCCGCGCGCGGCCGCTCCGGCCGCGGCCAGGGCGGCGATCTCGGCCTGCGACGTGCCGTCGTCGCCGGTCGCGCCGCGACCGAGGATGACCGGACCTTCCGCCTCAAAGCCGACGACCAGGGTGCCGACGGCGGGCGCCGGCGCGGTGGAGCCCAGATTGCGGCGCCCGAGGCGGAGCGCGACGGCCATCAGCCGGCGGTCCATCTCGGGATCGGCGCTCGCGGTCCGCTCTGTCGCCATCCGGTACCCCCGCAGATTGGTTTTGGCGCGACGCCGAAGCGACGCGCCAAAGTCTTAATCGCGCGTGTCGACTTCCAGAGCGTCCTGGGCCGAGAGCTCGTCGAGGACGGTCGAGAAGTCCTTGGCTTCGCGGAAATTGCGATAGACCGAGGCGAACCGCACATAGGCGACGTCATCGAGCCCCTTCAGGGCCTCCATGACATAGACGCCGATCTGCTCGGCGTTGATCTCGCTTTCGCCGCTGCTTTCCAGCTGGCGGACGACACCGTTGATCATGCGCTCGACGCGCTCCGGATCGACCGGCCGCTTGCGCAGCGCGACCTGGACGGACCGCATCAGCTTGTCCCGATCAAAGGGAACGCGCCGCCCGCTCTTCTTCACGACGGTCAACTCGCGCAGCTGGATGCGCTCGAAGGTCGTGAACCGACCGCCGCAATCCGCGCAGACCCGACGCCGCCGGATGGACGTATTGTCCTCCGACGGGCGGGAGTCCTTCACCTGCGTATCGTCGCTGCCGCAATAGGGACAACGCATGGGCTGTTCCGATCAGGAGTAAATCGGGAAGCGCGCGGTCAGGGCGTGGACGCGTTCCTTGACCGAGGCTTCGACGAGCGGAGCCGAACCATCTTCCGACTGCGAAACGGCGCCCAGGACTTCGGCGATCAGGCGGCCGACTTCCTGGAATTCAGCGACGCCGAAACCGCGCGTCGTCGCCGCCGGCGTGCCGAGACGGATGCCGGAGGTGACGAAGGGCTTCTCCGGATCATACGGAATGCCGTTCTTGTTGCAGGTCAGGCCGGCGCGGACGAGCGCCTTCTCCGACACGTTGCCCTTGACCTGCTTCGGACGCAGATCGACGAGCATCAGGTGGTTGTCGGTGCCGCCCGAAACGATATCGAAGCCCTGGCCCTTCAGCGTTTCCGCAAGCGCACGAGCGTTTTCGACGACGGCGTTCGCGTAAAGCTTGAAGTCCGGACGCAGCGCCTCGGCGAAGGCGACGGCCTTGGCGGCGATGACGTGCATGAGCGGGCCGCCCTGCAGCCCCGGGAACACGGCCGAGTTGATCTTCTTGGCGATCGCCTCGTCATTGGTCAGGATCATGCCGCCGCGCGGGCCGCGCAGCGACTTGTGCGTCGTCGTGGTGACGACATGCGCATGCGGCAGCGGCGACGGATGCGCACCACCGGCGACGAGGCCGGCGAAATGCGCCATGTCGACCATCAGATAGGCGCCGACCGAATCGGCGATCTCGCGGAAGCGCTTGAAGTCCCAGATGCGCGAATAGGCCGTGCCGCCGGCGATGATCAGCTTCGGCTTGGTCTCTTCGGCGATGCGCTGGATCTCTTCATAGTCGAGCAGCTGGTCCTCGCGGCGCACGCCATAGGGCGCCACCTTGAACCACTTGCCGGACATGTTGACCTGCGAGCCATGGGTGAGATGGCCACCCGCGGTGAGGTCGAGACCCATGAAGGTGTCGCCCGGCTGCAGCAGCGCCAGGAACACGGCCTGGTTCATCTGGCTGCCGGAATTCGGCTGGACGTTGACGAATTCGGCGTCGAACAGCTTCTTGGCGCGCTCGATGGCGAGCGTCTCGACGATGTCGACGAACTCGCAGCCGCCGTAATAGCGCTTACCCGGATAGCCTTCCGCGTACTTGTTCGTCAGCACCGAACCCTGCGCTTCCAGAACGGCGCGCGAGACGATGTTCTCCGAAGCGATCAGTTCGATTTCATGCTGCTGGCGACCGAGCTCCTTACCGATGGCATCGGCAATTTCCGGATCGGCCTCGGCGAGGGTCCGGTTGAAGAAGGCGGAGGTCGAGGAAAGGCTGTCGGCGCGATCCGTCAGAGACATGGGGCGGTCCATCCTGTTGTCGGTGCCGGATCGGGCCAGAGTCGGCTCGTCGTCCGGAACCCGGGCGACGTACCATATGTGGGGGTAGACGCCAAGAAAAAGGGCCTCATTCGGCCCTCGAATTAACGGTGCCGTTCCGGACGATCGCCCGGAACGGCCGTGTCGGGATGCGCGGCGCCTACTGGAGCGCGAGCTGGCCGATGCCGTCGCGATTGTAGATGTCGTCGCGGAAATGGGTGACGCCGTCGGCCATCGCCCAGGCGCTGATATACTGCAGGTAGAGCGGCACTTCCGGCTTCGGATTGACGTTGACCTGCTCGCCGGACTTGAAGATCTGGTCGATGCGCTCGCGCGGGAATTCGGGCGTGTCGCGCAGCAGCCAGCCGATCACCTGGCGGACATTCTGGACGCGGATGCAGCCCGACGAATCGAAGCGCTGCTCACGGCCGAAGATGTCCTTCTGCGGCGTGTCGTGCATGTACACCTGCTCGTCATTGTGGAACGAGATGCGCACGGTGCCGAGCGAGTTGAAATCACCCGGATCCTGGCGGAACAGATAGCCCTTGGTGGCCTGGTCCGTGTGCCAGTCGATCGACTCCGGCGGCACTTCGACGCCGGCGGTATCGTAGATCCGGATATGCTTCTTGGTCAGATAGTCGGGCGACTTCTGCATCAGCGGGATCAGGTCCTTGCGGATGATCGACGCCGGAACGGTCCAGTTCGGGTTGAAGCTGATGCGATAGATCCGGGTGGCGAGCACCGGGGTCGGGCGATCGACCTTGCCGACGACGGCCGTGTGGCGCGAGACGACGCGATTGCCCTCGACGACCTCGATCGCCGCGGCCGGAATGTTGATCATCACGTAGCGTTCGCCGAGGAAGCCCGACATCGAGCGCAGGCGAACCAGGTTGGTCTGCAGCTGCGTGAGCCGGACGGCGGCCGGAACGTTCATCATGTTGATGGTCGACTGACCGGCGACGCCATCGACCGGCAGGCCGTGACGGGCCTGGAACCGGCGCAGGCCGGCATCGACATAGGAATCGAAGGTCTGCGAATTGCCGGTACCCTGGCCGAGGTCGCCGGTGACCGCGAGACGCTGGCGCAGGATCACGACATTCGGATCCTTGAGGCCGAGGCTGAGCTTCTTGTCGCCGGGAACCACCGGCCAGCCGCCACGCGAGACGATGTCGGTATAGTTCTGGATGGCGTATTCCACCGCCTGCGCCGTGTCGGGCGACAGGATCGGCGCCGAGGTGCGCACGGAGGCCGCGCCGCTCGAGGCGGCATCGAAGCCGTCCGACCAATCGCTGCTGCCATTCTGCAGAACCTGGTTGATCGGATCGACGCCCTGCGCGAAGGCCGAAAGCGGCATGGCGACCGATGCAGCCATCGCGCCCGCGATCGAACGCAGGGCGCCACGACGCGTCATCGCAACGTCAGGGAGGAGGAATGTCTTCTTTGATCCGCTCATGTCGCTACTTCTAGAAGCTCGCTGATAGATGGAGCGCGCAATCCTCGCCCGCTCCGAATTTTCAACTGCGGCTAGAACGCGCCGCGAACCTTCAACACAGACGGGATTCCAAGGAGCCCCTTCCGCAACACCGGTGCCGGCCCTGGAACGCGGCGGCTACCGTGTCAAAACACGGACGACCCTCGGCAGGCAAGAAGCCCAAGCAACCCTGCTTCGTTTTCACGCCAGTATGGCGCTTTCATGTCTCACCCGGCCTCTACAACGCAGAGTGATACTGGACCGATATGGTTACCGGAACCTTCACGCCAGGGTCCGTACTCCATTAGGAAGCCTTTGTAGAACACCAAGGTCGCCAATAGCCCAAGGCCCATGGGCGGGCACCGTCGCCCCGGCGGAGGCCGGGGCCCATAAACACCGCCCAAGAAAGCTCGGTCCAGCCTGTCGGCCACAGGCCGGCGTGTCTGGATCCCGGCCTTCGCCGGGATGACGGCGGAGGGTGGCCAAGTCCGATCGGCGCGATGAAGGCGGCGGCGTGCGGAGGTCTCACTAGGGCAGACAAACAAAAACCCCGGCTGGCGACGCCGGGGTTTTTGGGGATTCTGCGCTCCGGGATCAGAGGCGATAGAGGATCTGGTCGGTCCAGAAGCGGTCGAGGCAGCGTTTGCCGATCACAGATCGCTATCAATCAAGAGCGAAGCGACAGCGCTTACTAAAACATCAATCACGATTGGAGACCAGCTTGATCACTCAGCCACATACAACCCGCCCGTATCTGACCATTGCAACCTGCACAATTTGAGCGCATCAATAAGTGGTGACCGAGGATAGAGGGGCTTTTATGTCTATTTTCCCGGATCGACGACACATGCTTATTGCACTTGCTGGTGCGCCTTTATTGCTGGCCAACGCCACGCGTGCTTTGGATATCGGTTCAAGAAATGCTGCCGATGATACCCTCCCCGAAATTCCCAGCGATTTGGCCCAGTACGCGGATCAACCCTCGCTAAACGGCAATTTGACCACATATCAGCCACAAGGAACCCAGGCAGCGACAACAGACGAGGAAGACGCCGGAAAGTATGTTCTTGATCATTCCCCAATAAACTCATTGCCCATTGAGGTTGCGTTTTATTTTCTTGACGTGAAAGATGGAAAAATCGGGAGCGAGTTCAAGCCATATGTCACGGCTTGGCCCGTTCGCTGGAACCCTGTTATTGTCGGCTTTTTCAAGGCTACCAATACAAAGCCCAGTGGCGACACCACCGCATGGTGCGCGGCGTTTGTTAATTACTGCCTGCTGCGAAGCGCAGAAGGGAAAACCCTACCCGCAGGCTATAGCAAGGCCAACAAAAGCGCATCGTCCAGATCTTTCCGAACATGGGCCAGCGAAACAGGAAGCCCGCGACCTGGAGATATCGTGGTGTTTCGCGATAAACGGGACGATGCGCACGGTCACGTTGGGTTCTTTTTGGCGGAAAACGCCGAATCGGTACTGGTCCTCGGTGGTAATCAGTTCGAGGGAAAGCCCATCCGCCACTCGATAAGCAGCAAGTGGATCCCGAAGAATGGCAACTCCCTCGTCTTGCACTCGTATCGGACGGACCCTCGACTGCAGAGTTAGTGTACTAGCGCTGATTCTGTTTGCGAGTGATGCCCGGGCAGACCTATATAAAGACGCAGGCGCGGCAGTAGTCAGGATAGTTGTGGAAGGTACACTTCTAGCTCCATCCGATGACGGAACAACCGACTATCGCGACTTTGGGACAGGGTTTATTGTATCTGCTGATGGCCTGGTATTGACGGCAGGCCATTTATTCCCTTCGGCGAACAAATTCGAGGGCGCCCAATACTGGATATCGGTCCAAATTCCTAGCTACAACAAGGGCCGCATGTCTCTTTCGAATGAGACAATTCAGGCACGATTGCTAAGAGCGAGCCAATTTCCTAGTGATACCGCAATCCTAAGAATTAACTCGCAAAATCGTCGCTTTCCGTTCCTGAGAATGTGTGACGAATACAGTTCGGAAACTCGGCTCTCTATTTTAGGGTATGGAGGTGGCGAAGACTACGTCGCCAAAGTTGATGGAACCGTTAGGGCCCATGATGACGGCATCAATCCTGCCGACCTCCAAATACCCTCAAACCGCGGCGACAGCGGAGCTCCAGTATTCAATGAGCATGGTTCAGTGTTCGCAATCTCCATTGGTCAGCACATAGTTAATGATGTCCCTATAATAAATTCGGCCCTTGCAGTCCCTATACCTATCGCAGTTACAAACCTCTCTCCGGACGCCAGAACTTTGCTCGGCCTAAGCTACTTTCCCGATTGCGATCAGATTATTCCAAGTCAAACAACCACCGTTGATCTGAAAATCGATCAACTGGTGAGGGGTAACGCTCACTCGTCGCTTAGCTTTACCCCCCCACCCAATTCCGTTTTCACGGGCGCCTACCATCTACCTCAGCTAAATGGGTCGAATCTCCGATCTGGGAGCTTGGAGAACATTCAAGTCTCTCCCGATAGGTTTACCGGCACCATACACGCGGTGACGAATAGCCTACCGGGCGGCATCCAAGGGAGGAGCGCGGAATCAACGCTAGCCGGCACAATTGTCGCCGAAACCAAGCTGCCATCACCTGAGGTTGTTACAGAAGAAAGAACGGCACAAATCCAGAGTGTATTGATCACTCTATCAAAAGTCCCATCCGATGTTGCTTCCGAAGACCCATCTGGCATCTTCTCCGAAGACCCATCCGGCATCGTCTCCGAAGCCCCATCTGACGCCATTTCCGAAGCCCCATCGGATGGCGATTTCGACTCCATTGATTATGCCGCAAGCGTCATAGCCCCACCGCACATGAAAATAACCGAACTTCTGAATGTTCGTTACAACTCAAGAGTCGATAGCGCGGCCGTAAATCCAATTGATGCGAGAATGAAATGGCCGTCAATTGAAAGTAAATTGGACGGGGGCAGACTCTATCTTAGCACAAGTCTAGGGAAAATGCCCGATCAAGATATGCCAGATCAGATCAACGTTTTCGCTACCCTTCAGCTCGTTCCAGTGAATAGATAGCCCCCCCCGTCAGGGCCCAGCCGCAATTTAATCTTACGGTCCAACATGTCGTAGCATTGGCACGTGTGATCCAAGAAAGGCAAACGGCTACGGAATCGGAGATAAATTAGCTTTCCGATTCTACAGGCGATAGAGGATCTGGTCGGTCCAGAAGCGGTCGAGGCGCTGCAAGGCGCGGTTGAGCATCTGGAAGTCGTCGATGGCGATGCCGCCGACCTGCTCGATCGACTTCATGTGCCGCTCGTAGACGCCGGCGACGATGTTGGCGACTTCCTGGCCGCTCTCCGTCAGGCTGACCCGGACCGAGCGGCGGTCCATCCGCGAACGCTGGTGATGGATGAAGCCCATCTCGACCAGCTTCTTCAGATTGTAGGAGACGTTGGAACCGAGATAGTAACCGCGGCTGCGGAGCTCGCCGGCGGTCAGCTCGGCATCGCCGATGTTGAACAGAAGCAGCGCCTGGATGCTGTTGACGTCGGAGCGGCCCGAGCGGTCGAATTCGTCCTTGATCACGTCCAGCAGACGGCGATGGAGCCTTTCCACCAGAGTCAGCGCTTCCATGTAAAGCGGCTTGAGCTCCGGCGTATCCTGCTGTTGATTGACTGTTTCGACTGCCCGCTTCGCGCTGATCATCTTTCCGGCCTCTCTGTTGCGTGGCAAGTATTCTTCTCACCTGATGACAACGGACCTTATAGGGATCATTTGAATATGATCTTAAATATCACGCTTAACGCAGGCTTACCTGCCCGGGCGGCCTTCCAAACGGATCTTATCGTTAAAAACTTGTATCCCGCCGCTCAGGCCGTCATCGCCTCGTGCCGCCGGCTCATCACCAGCAGGGCCACGAAAATCAGCAGCGTCACGACATGGAAGGCGACGACGAGGAGATCCAGCCCGTAGGTTTCCGCGAAGACGGTATGGATCGCGATCTCGAAGAAGGCGACGTAGACCCAGATCACATTGCCCCAGGCGACGCGCATCCAGAGCCCGACGGCGGCCACCAGATCGACGACGGCGAGATGGATGGTCACGAGCTTCCACGGCGTCGACATCGTCTCGAAGCTCCAGCCCGGATCCTGGAAGACGCCGGCGATGTAGAGCCAGTGACGAAGCCCCAGCAGAAGCAGGATCGCCGCGATGCCGCGAAGGTAGACCGTCAGCGCCAGGTCGTAGGGATTGTCCGGCTCGCTCGGAAGCTGGGTGACTTCGTTGTCGATCATGGTAGCGGGATATCTCCTTCGGCCGGCGTCACGAAGTGCCTATCGATCGCCTCCGGGTCAACCTCCGAAAGCGTCGCCGGCTGCCAGGCCGGAGACTGATCCTTGTCGACAAGGGCGGCGCGAACGCCTTCGTAGAAATCATGACCGTCGAGGATCGCGCAGGCGATGCGCCAGTCCAGCCGGATGCAATCGTCGAAATCGAGCTCCCGCGCGGCGCGGATCTGACGCAGGGCGACGCGCAGGCTGGTCGGCGATTTCGAGCGGATCGTCGCCGCCGTCTGCCTCGCCCAGTCGGCATGCGCCCCGTCAAGCGCGTCCAGCCCGATGAGGATCGATTCGACCGATCCGTTGGCGAAGGACGCATCGAGGACCGGGCCGAGCCGCTCCAGCGTCTCGGCCTCGACCGGCTCCGCGTGGTCGGCAAGGACAGTGTCGGCGCTCTCGCCTCGTGCCAGCCGCTCGACGATCGCGTCGAAGGCGCCGGCGGGCACGGCATGGGTCGCGATGCCCGCATGGAGCGCATCGCCGCGGCGAAGACGCATCGCGGCAAGCGCAGAATAGACGCCGGCCGCGCCCGGCATGCGCGACAGGAAATAGCTGGATCCGACATCCGGGAAGAAGCCGATACCCGTTTCGGGCATCGCGAAGACGGCATTCTCGGCGAAGGCGCGGTGCGAGCCGTGCACGGCGATCCCGGCGCCGCCGCCCATGATGTAGCCGTCGACAAGCGCGACATAAGGCTTCGGGAACGCCTTGATCGCGGCGTTCAGGCGGTATTCGTCGCGGAAGAAGGCGCGCTGCTCCGGCGCGCCGCGCCCGGCCTCGTAGACCGCGCGGATGTCGCCGCCGGAGCAGAAGGCCCTGCCCTCGGCGCGGACGACGACGGTCCGCACGCTGGCATCGTCCTTCCAACTCGCGAGCGCCTCCGCCAGCGCACGGACCATGCCGTGCGACAGCGCGTTGAGGGCGCCCGGCCGGCACAGCGTGACGATGCCGGCGTAGCCCTCGCGGTCGAAGCGGATCTCGGGTCGGGCCATGCTTTTCTCCGGAGAATGCGCTCCGACAGTAAGCGGCGACGCACCGGCGACAAGGCCGTTCGCCGTCCGTCCCCATCTCATTCGGCCTCGGGCGCCGGGCCCATCTCTCCGCTGGCGGGAACCGGTCGCCTCCGATATGATCGCGCCATGTCGATGGCCGAAGAGAAGCCCTGTCCCGGAGCGGCCCGCCACGGCGCCGCTTACCGGGTCTTTCTCATGCCCAGTTGGACCTGATGGTACCCTCCCAAATGATTGCCGCGCGCTAGACGACACATGCCCTGGCAAGACATTCTGATCATCGCTGTGTTGATCGCTTTCAACGGCTTCTTCGCTTTGTCCGAAATCGCCGTTGTTTCCTCGCGCCCTGCGCGCCTGCAACTCATGGCGAGCGAGGGCGTGCGCGGCGCCACAGCCGCGCTGCGCCTGTCGGAGGATCCGACCGGCTTCCTTTCCGCCGTGCAGATCGGCATCACGCTCGTCGCCATCCTGTCCGGCGCCTTCGGCGAGGCGGCGCTGGCGACGCCGTTCACCGAATTCCTGCAGACGACCTTCCCGAGCCTCGGCAACAAGGCCTCCACGATCGCCACGATCGTCGTCGTCGTCTGCCTCGCCTACTCTTCCCTCATTCTCGGCGAGCTCGTTCCCAAGCGCATGGCGCTCACCAATCCCGAGCGCCTCGCCTGCTTCGTCGCCCGCCCCGTCGGCCTCATCGCGCGCTTCGCCTTGCCGATCGTCTGGTTCCTGCGCCTCTCGACCGACACGGTCCTGCGGGCGCTCGGCAAGCAGCACAACGACGATCGCGGCGTGACCGAGGAAGAGGTCAAGACGATGATCGCCGAGGGGACCGAGGCCGGCGTGTTCCACCAGGCCGAGCGCGACATGATCGAGGCGGTGATCCGCGTCGCCGATCGGCCGGTGCGCTCGATCATGGTGGCGCGGCCCGACGTCGTCTGGCTCGACATCGAGGATCCGCCGGCGGAGAATCGCGACGCGATCATGCATTCCGGCCATTCGCGCTTTCCCGTCAGCCGCGGCGAGATCGACGCCGTGATCGGCATCGTCCACGCCAAGGACCTGCTCGAGCAGATCTATGAGGGCAAGACCGTCGACCTCGACGCGATCATCCGCGAGCCGCTCTATGTCGACGAGCGCATGGCCGTGCTGAAGGTGCTGGACCGGTTCAAGACCTCGAACGTCCATATGGCGGTCGTGCTCGACGAGTATGGCAGCTTCCAGGGCATCGTGACGCCGATGGACATCCTGACGGCGATCGCCGGCGACATGCCGGAGCATGAGGGCGACGACGTTCCCGAAGCCATCCAGCGCGCCGACGGATCCTGGCTGATCGACGGCAGCGCCGCCATCGACATTGCCGAGCGCACGCTCGGCCTGCGGGGCCTCGGGCTCGAAGGCGACTTCGCCACCGTCGCAGGCTTCATGCTGCACCATCTCGGCCACATCCCCGTGCCCGGCGAATTCTTCAGCCATGAGGGCTGGATCTTCGAGGTGGTTGACCTCGACGGCCGCCGGATCGACAAGGTTCTCGTCCGCAAGGGCGACGGCTAGGGCGCTTCTCGTTTCGCGAAAGCGCCCGCCTCGCTCCTGCCATCCGAAGCGCGACAGTGCCGCGCTTGAAGCCGGCTTATCTGGTGCTAGGTTCCAGCCGTTGCGCCGCTCAAGGAAATTCGTATGACCCGCCAGTCCTTCAATCCGCCCGACATGAACGCCATCCTGGGCGGACGCCGACTTCGCCGCAATCGCAAGGCGGACTGGTCGCGCCGCCTGGTGCGGGAGACGCTTCTGACGGTCAACGACCTGATCTGGCCGATCTTCCTGATCGAGGGCGAGAACGTCCGCCAGGACGTCGCCTCGATGCCGGGCGTACAGCGGCTTTCGGTCGACCAGGCCGTCATCGAGGCTGAAAAGGCCGCGCAGCTGGGCATTCCGGCGATCGCCCTCTTCCCGTTCACCGAGCCGTCGCTGCGCGATCCGACCGGCAGCGAATCGCTGAACCCGAACAACCTCGTCTGCCGCGCCTGCCGCGCGATCAAGGCGGCGGTGCCCGAGATCGGCCTGATCACCGACGTGGCGCTTGATCCCTATACCAGCCATGGCCATGACGGCGTGCTCGAGGGCGAGCGCATCGTCAACGACGCCAGCGTCGCCCTGCTCGTGCAGCAGGCACTTGCCCAGGCCGAGGCCGGCGCCGACGTGATCGCGCCGTCCGACATGATGGACGGCCGCGTCGCCGCGATCCGCGAGGTGCTGGACGACGCGGGCTTCCTCGACGTGCAGATCATGGCCTATTCGGCGAAATACGCCTCTGCCTTCTACGGGCCCTTCCGCGATGCCATCGGCACCTCGAAGACGCTGATCGGCGACAAGCGCACCTATCAGATGGATTTCGGCAATACCGACGAGGCGCTGCGCGAAGTCGAGCTCGACATTCAGGAAGGGGCTGACATGATCATGGTCAAGCCCGGCATGCCTTATCTCGACGTGGTGCAGCGGGTGAAGGAGACGTTCGCCATGCCCACCTTCGCCTATCAGGTGTCGGGTGAATACGCGATGCTGCAGGCCGCGGCGCGCAATGGTTGGATCGACGGTGATCGCGCCTTCCTGGAAAGCTTAGCTGCTTTCAAGCGGGCGGGCGCCGACGGCATCCTGACCTATTTCGCGCCGCTCGTCGCGCCGCTCCTCCCTCGCTGATCGGAGCGCGCCGATGGTGGGGGCCGCAAGACCGGCCGCGATCATGGCGCTGGTTATCTGCGCGGCAGCTCTGCTCGCCGCGTGCAACCTGATTGACCGCCAGCAGGCGCGCGTCTGCGTGGCGGTCGCGACCGCCGTCGCCCCCGCCGGGCAGAGGGTCACGATCCAGTCGGTGATCCCGCTCGAGGGCGTCAGCCATGCGCTCCGGGTCAACTACACCGTTCCCAGCATGGACCTGCCGCTCTATGTCGATTGCGCCTTCGCCGGCGGGACGCTGGAGATGGGCCGGGGCCAGGTCATCGGCGTGCGCGGCTATGACGGCGCGCTGACCGAGCGGCAGCTCATCACGCTGCATCGCTGGTTCCTGGATCAGGACGGCGCGGTATCCCGTGCGATCGCCGAGACCAACTGGCAATCGCCGAGCCTCGAGATCTCATCGATCAAGCTGCCGAAGGGCGTCGGCTTCGCGCTGCAGCAGGTCGTCAACATTCTCAGCCTCGCGGCGCTCTATTCGCCGATCGCGCTCGCCTTCGCACTCGTCTACGGCCTGATCCGGCGCATCCATATGGCGTTCGGCCAGATCGCCGTGATCGGCGGTTATGGCGCGATCATCGGCATCGTCGCCGCTGTCAGCATGCCGTCGCTCGGCCTCCTCCCCTCCATCGCCCTGGTCCTCGGCATGGCCGTGACGCTGGCAGCCCTCTGGGGCTGGCTCGTCGGCCGCACCGTCGTCCTGCCGCTTGCCGGCGGCCCGGACCGCGCCTTCATCATCGCCACCATCGGGCTCGGCATCGCCCTCTCGGAAATGCTGCGGCTCACCCAGGGCGCCCGCGAGATCTGGGTGCAGCCGATCCTCGACACGCCCGTCGTTCTCACGCAGGGGCCGTTTCCGGTCGTGCTCACCGAGATGCGGCTGCTGGTCATCGGACTGGCGCTCGTCATCCTGCCGATCGTCCTGTTCGTCATGCACCATTCCGCCTTCGGCCGGGCCTGGCGCGCCGTGGCCGACGACCGCGTCATGGCGCGGCTGCAGGGCATCGACCCCGCCCAGGTCACTGGCACGACCCTGATCCTTGCCTCCTCGCTCGCGGCCGGCGGCGGCGCCGTGCTGGCGCTGAGCTATGGCACCATCACCTATTCGATGGGGCTGATCGTCGGCCTGAAGGCGCTGCTCGCCAGCCTCGTCGGCGGCGCCGGCTCGCTCGTCGGGGCCGTGCTCGGCGGCCTGCTGATCGCGACGCTGGAAACGCTCTGGGCCGCCTATTTCGACACCACGTCCCGCGACATCGTCGTGCTCGCGATTCTGACCCTGCTCTTCCTCATCCGTCCGAACGGACTGCTGGGACAGGGCACGGCGCTCGAAGAAGATCGCGCCATCCGACCATCCTAAGCCCCCCAACGCAAAGCCGCTGCCCAAGCCCCCGGAGTTGTCATGACTGGATCGCCTCATCCCGCATTTCCCACTCTGGAGGACATCCGCGACGCGGCCCGCCAGATCGACGGCGTCCTGATCCGCACACCCTTCCTGCCGGCGCCCCGGCTGTCGCGGCTGGCCGGCGCGGAGATCCACGTCAAATACGAGAACCTGCAGGTCACCTCGTCCTTCAAGGAACGCGGCGCCCTGGTGAAGCTCCTGTCGCTCTCGGACGACGAGCGGCGGCGCGGCGTCGTCGCGATGTCGGCCGGCAATCACGCGCAGGCCGTCGCCTATCACGCCCAGCGCCTCGGCATCCCCGCCACCATCGTGATGCCGAAGACGACGCCCTTCGTGAAGGTCGAGGCGACGAAGGCCTTCGGCGCCAACGTCGTCGTCGAGGGCGAGACGCTCGCCATCTGCCAGCAGATCGCCGGCACGATCGCCGACGAGACCGGCGCCGTCTGGGTGCATCCCTATGACGATCCGCATGTGATCCGCGGCCAGGGCACGATCGCCCTCGAGATGATCGCGGACGGTCCGCCGCTCGACAGCATGCTGATCCCCGTCGGCGGCGGCGGCCTGATCGGCGGCATCGCCATCGCCAGCAAGACGCTGGCGCCGCAGACGCAGATCATCGGCGTCGAGACCGAGCTCTACCCGTCCATGCGCGCAGCCCTCGACGGCACGGAGGGCGTCTGCGGCGGCAATTCGCTCGCCGAGGGCATCGCGGTCAAGAATGTCGGCAAGCTGACGCTGGAGATCGCCCGCCACTTCGTCGACGACGTCGTGCTGGTGACCGAGACGTCGATCGAGCGGGCGGTCAACGCCTATCTGACGCTGCAGAAGACGATGGCCGAGGGCGCCGGCGCGGCCGGCCTCGCCGCCATCCTGGCCGATCCCGACCGTTTCCGCGGCCAGCGCGTCGGCCTGGTGCTCTGCGGCGGCAACATCGATCCGCGCCTCGCCGCCTCGATCATGGTCCGCGAGCTGGCGCGCTCCGAGCGCATCGTCGCGGTCCGGATCATCATCCCCGACCAGCCGGGCGTGCTCGCCGACATCGCGGCGACGATCGGGTCTTGCGGCGGCAACATCCTCGAGGTGTTCCACCACCGCAACCTCCTCACCGTGCCCGCCAAGGGCGCCAGCGTCGACGTCACCATCGAGACGCACGGGCCCGAGCATGCCAGCGAGATCAGCGCGGCGCTGGAGGCGCGCAACTACACGGTCACCCGGATGGCGCCCCCCTGATTTTTCCGGGCGCTTCCCGCGCAACTTCTTGCAGGCTGCGGCAAAATCTCCCATTTGATCTTGTGCAAGACAGAAGCAAGGAACGCCATGACGCACTATGACGATGCCTACCGCGCCGGCGGCCAGGTTTTCGACCCGATCCGGGAACCCGAACTCTTCGAGGGCGTGCTCACGAAGCGCTTCTTCGCGTTTATCGTCGATGCGATCCTGATCGGTTTCTTCCTGCTCCTGGTCTCGATCGTCATCCTGGCGATGGGCGTGATCACGCTCGGCGTGGCCTGGTTCCTGTTCGCGCTGCCGCTGTTCGCCATCGTAGCGCTGCTCTACGTCGCGCTGACGCTCGGCGGGCCGAAGGCGGCGACGCCGGGCATGCGGCTCGCGGGCGTCGCCATCCGCTCGACGGATGGCGAGCGCATCGGCGCCATCATCGCCGCCGCGCATGCCCTGATCTTCTGGTTCTCCGTCTCGGTGCTGACGCCGCTGATCCTGCTGATCGGCCTGTTCTCCGACCGCAAGCGGCTGCTGCACGACATGCTGCTCGGCACGGTCGTGCTGAACGCCGGCCCGCTGGCGCGCACCCGTCGCTGAGTTCCGCGTAAAAAACAATCTTGGCATCGGCGGATGACGTATTATCGTCTGCCGATGCCTCCTTGGTTCGGGCCTGTCGCGTTATGACCCAACATTCGACCGAAACGCCGCAGTTCTTCCTGACAGCCCCTTCGCCCTGCCCCTATCTACCGGGGCAGATGGAGCGGAAGGTCTTTACGCATCTCGTCGGCGAGAAGGCATCCGCGCTCAACGAGATCCTGACCCAGGGCGGCTTCCGGCGCAGCCAGAACATCGCCTATCGCCCGGCCTGCGAGGCCTGCAAGGCGTGCGTCTCGGTCCGCGTCCCCGTCGACCAGTTCGTGACGACCCGGAGCTTCCGGCGGGTGCTGGATAAGAATGTCGACCTGATCGGCACGCGCGTCGAAGCCGCGCCGACCTCCGAGCAGTATTCGCTCTTCCGCGCCTATCTCGACGCCCGCCATTCGCAGGGCGGCATGGCCGACATGACCGTGCTCGACTACGCCATGATGGTCGAGGACACGCATGTCGACACCATGCTGGTCGAGTACCGTTTTCGCGGGCCCGACACGGCCATCACCGGCCAGGGCGACGGACCGCTGATCGCCACGGCGCTGACCGACCTGCTCTCGGACGGGCTGTCGATGGTCTATTCGTTCTATGAGCCGGGCTACACCGATCGCTCGCTCGGGACGCTGATGATCCTCGACCACATCCGCCGCGCCCGGAAGATGGGCCTTCCCTATGTCTATCTCGGCTACTGGGTCGAGGGCTCGAAGAAGATGGCCTACAAGGCCCGCTTCCGCCCGCAACAGCACCTGGGCCCCCGCGGCTGGGAACCGGCGGGCTGAGGCCGCAGCGCCTCTAGGAAGCAAGCCCCTCACCCAACCCTCTCCCGCAAGCGGGCGAGGGCTTTTTTCCTTCTCCCTCCCCCCTGCGGGGAGGGTCGGGGTGGGCGTACCACCTCGATGCAGGGAATCGGCTTGGGGCGACGGCGTCTCGCACGGAGCACCCGGCGGCGAATGCACCTTCAGACAGAGCGTGAAAGGGCGGCGAGCAGGTCGGCCAGCTGGTCTGCCCGCCCCTCGTCCAGCTTCTCGCCGACATGCTTTTGGATGGACGCGCCATAGACCGTCCACATGCGCGACTGCATGGCACGACCGGCATCGGTAACGACGACCCATCGGCCGCGCCCGTCCTCGGCGAAGGTTTCGCGCCGGACCAGTCCTTCCTTCTCCATGCGATCCAGCAGGCGGGAAAGATTGTGCTGCGCCAGCAGCGTCCGCTCCTCGATCTCGTAGGGGCGCAGTCTTCCATCCTCGGCGCGGACCAGCTCCAGCAGCACATCATACCAGCCGAGCGGCGGTAGTCCGGCTGCCTTCAGGTCCTGCTCCATGGCGGCCAGGACGATGCGCTGGCTGCGCATCAGGCGCACCCAGGCGCGGGTGGCGGCTGCGGACGGCGGGTTCAGATCGATGGGGCTATCAGACATAGATGCAATTACATTCAGATTGACGACTTACGCAAGGGCATATATATGCAGATGCATCTACCCCCGATAGCTGGAGGCTCCGCTGTGACCCAGGACCGCCTGACAGACTATGCCGTGACGCTGCTGCGCATCAGCCTCGGCGTGATGTATCTCGCCCATTCCGTCGTGCTCAAACTCTTCACCTTCGGCCTTGCGGGAACCGCGGGCTACTTCGAATCCATCGGCCTGCCGGGCTGGCTGGCCTATGTGACCTTCGCCGCCGAAGTGATCGGCGGGACCATGCTGATCCTCGGCATCTATGCCCGCTGGGTCGCCATTGCGCTGATCCCCGCGCTTCTTGGAGCCATCATCTGGGCGCATGGCGGCGCTGGATGGGTGTTCAACGCGCCCGGCGGCGGATGGGAATATCCGCTCTACCTGATCGTGCTGTCCGCCGCGCAATTCCTGCTCGGCGACGGCCGCCCTGCGCTTCGCCCCTCCAGCCCTCTTTTTTGACCCGATCCGGGAGACACCATGATGTCCGATGCAAAGCTGATCCTCGTCAGCCATCATCTCTGCCCCTATGTGCAGCGGGCCGCCATCGCCCTCGCGGAGAAAGGCGTGCCGTTCGAGCGGCGCTATGTCGATCTCGCCGCAAAGCCAAACTGGTTCCTCGCCATTTCCCCGCTCGGCAAGGTGCCGCTGCTGATTGTGAGGCAGGAGGATGGCACCGACGCCGTGCTGTTCGAGAGCGCCGTCATCTGCGAGTATCTCGAGGAAACGCAGCCCGGCGCCGCCCTTCATCCCGTCGATCCGCTCACGCGGGCGCGTCATCGGGGCTGGATGGAATTCGGCTCCTCCATTCTGTCGGATCTCTGGGGCTTCGAGACCGCGAAGGATGCCGAGACCTACGAGGCCAAACGCAAGGCGCTCCTAGCCAAGTTCGGCCGCGTCGAAGCGGAGCTGGCCGAGGGGCCGCTCTTCAGTGGCGCGACCTTCAGCCTGGTCGATGCCGTCTTCGCGCCGATCTTCCGCTATTTCGATGTGTTCGACAGCATCGTCGACACACAGGCCTTCGCGCAGACGCCGAAGGTCCGCGCATGGCGTGCGGCGCTCGCGCAGCGGTCGAGCGTGGCTCAGGCGGTCACGCAAGACTACGCCGCCCGGCTGCGCGATTTCCTGATCGTCCACGACGCATGGCTGCTGAAACACGCAGCCTGATCCGTACGCGGAAGCCTCTCCCATCGAGGCTTCCGCAGGATCCGATGCTTGAAGGGGCGGAGCGAGGGTCATCCCCCACTCAGCCTCACTTCAGCTGCGGCGTACCGAAGCTGTTCGTCTTCGGGAACTTGTCGGGCGGCAGGCGGCCGGCCTGGCCGCGTTCGGCGACCCAGGGCTTCAGTTCCTCGGCGGTGCGGGTATAGCTCCGCCCCGACGAATCCATCCAGGTCAGGCCCTCGGCGGCGTTGAAGGTGCGGACGTCGGACGGGCCGCCATCCTTGTAGCGCTGCAGGCGGACGCCCTTGCCGCGCGTCATCTCCGGCACCTGCTCGGCCGGGAAGATCAGGAACTTGCGGTTCTGGCCGATGACGGCGACGTGGTCGCCGCCCGCCTCGACGCAGATCCGCGCCTCTTCCGTGCCGTCGACGTTCAGCACCTGCTTGCCCTTGCGGGTGTTGGCGATGACCTCGGTCTCGGGCACGACGAAGCCGCGCCCGTCGGTCGAGGCGAGCAGCAGCTTGCGGCCGGGCTTGTGCACGAACACGGTGACGATGTCCTGCCCGTTGTCCATGTCGACCATCAGGCGGATCGGCTCGCCATGGCCACGGCCGCCCGGTAGCTTGTCGGCGCCGAGCGTGTAGAACTTGCCGCCGGTGGAGAACACCAGAAGCTTGTCCGTCGTCTCGGCATGCAGCGCGAGCTTCAGCTGATCGTCGGTCTTGAAGGTCAGCGTCGCAAAATCGCTGACATGGCCCTTCAGCGCGCGGATCCAGCCCTTCTCCGACACGACGACCGTGATCGGCTCGCGCTCGATCATCGACTGCTGGATGTCCTCGACGTCATGCGACGGCGCGTCGGCGAAGCCGGTGCGGCGCTTGCCGAGCGGCGTCTCGGGGCCGAAGGTCTTGCGGACCTCTTTCACCTGCCAGGCGACCGTCTGCCACTGCTTCTCCTCGGAGGCGAGCAGCGCCTCGATCTGCGCCATCTCGGCCGAGAGCCCGTCATGCTCCTTGCGGATCTCGAATTCCTCGAGCTTGCGCAGCGAGCGCAGCCGCATGTTCAGGATCGACTCGGCCTGCAGGTCGGTGAGCGAGAAGGCCTTCATCAGCTCCTGTTTCGGCTCATCCTCGTAGCGGATGATCCGGATCACCTCGTCGAGGTTGAGATAGGCGACGAGATAGCCTTCCAGGACTTCCAGCCGATGCTTGATCTGGTTCAGGCGGAAGCCGGAGCGACGGACCAGCACCTCGCGGCGATGATCGAGCCACTCGCTCAGAACCTCGCCGAGATTCATCACCTTCGGCACGATGCCCTTCGAGAGGACATTCATGTTGAGCGAGATGCGGCTCTCGAGCTCGGTCAGCTTGAACAGCGATTCCATCAGCAGTGCCGCGTCGACGGTGCGGGCGCGCGGCTCCAGCACGACGCGGATGTCCTCGGCCGATTCGTCGCGGACATCGGCCAGCAGCGGCACTTTCCGCGTCTGGATCAGCTCGGCGATCTTCTCGATCAGGCGCGACTTCTGCACCTGGTAGGGGATCTCGGTGACGACGATCAGATAGGTGCCGCGGCCCTGGTCCTCGACATGCCAGCGGGCGCGGACGCGGAAGGCGCCCTTGCCGGTCCGGTAGGCCTCGGTGATCTGGGCCCGCGTGTCGACGATGATGCCGCCGGTCGGCAGGTCCGGACCCTGGACGTGCTGGACCAAGTCCTCGGTCGTCGCGCCGGGGTTCTTGATCAGCGCCAGCGCGGCGTCGCAGAGCTCGGCGATGTTGTGCGGCGGAACCGAGGTCGCCATGCCGACCGCGATGCCCGACGTGCCGTTGGCGAGCAGGTTCGGCAGGCTCGACGGCAGAACGATCGGCTCCTTCAGGTCGCCGGAATAGTTCTCGCGAAAGTCGATCGCGTCTTCGTCGATGCCCTCGAGCAGCATCTGCGCGACTTCGGTCATGCGCGCTTCGGTGTAGCGGTAGGCTGCCGCGCCGTCGCCGTCGATGTT
The DNA here is from genome assembly GCF_059699055.1 of Kaistia sp. SLG-1. Lineage (NCBI taxonomy): Bacteria > Pseudomonadati > Pseudomonadota > Alphaproteobacteria > Hyphomicrobiales > Kaistiaceae > Kaistia > Kaistia sp. SLG-1. Next base: position 2,690,278 of record NZ_AP048544.1, on the reverse strand, counting down.
GCCGAAATTGCCCTGGCCGTCGACCAGCGGATAGCGCGACGAGAAATCCTGCGCGAGGCGCACGAGCGCGTCGTAGATCGACTGGTCGCCATGCGGATGGAACGAGCCCATCACGTCGCCGACGATCTTGGCCGACTTCTTGAACGCCGAGTCCGGGCTGAGGCGCAGCAGGTGCATGCCGTAGAGGATGCGGCGGTGGACGGGCTTCAGTCCGTCACGCGCATCCGGCAGCGCCCGACCCATGATGGTCGAGAGCGCGTAGGCGAGATAACGCTCTTCCAGCGCCTCGCGGAGATTGATGCTTTCGACATGGCCGCCATCCGGCGGAATCAACGCTTTTCCCATGCCTGATGGGAGTATCTGCTGCGCATCGCCGATTCAAGGAAAAGCGGCGGCGCGCCGCCATTTCACGCAGGTCTGTGGTGCGCGTGCCAGTGCCAGGCGATGTCGATGCGGCGCGGGATCCAGACCTTTTCCTTGGCGAGCACATAGTCGACGAAGCGCGCCAGCGCCGCCGCGCGCCCGGGACGCCCGACCAGCCGGCAGTGCAGGCCGACGCTCATCATCTTCGGCGCGCCCCGCTCGCCCTCCTCATAGAGGACGTCGAAGGCGTCCTTCAGATAGGTGAAGAACTGGTCGCCCGAGTTGAAACCCTGCGGGGTGGCGAACCGCATGTCGTTGGTTTCGAGCGTGTAGGGAATGATCAGGTGCGGACCGTTCGGCCCCTGGACCCAGTATGGCAGGTCGTCGGCATAACTGTCTGACGTATAGAGGAAACCGCCCTCCTCCATCAGAATCTTCAGCGTGTGGTCCGACGGCTTGCCCTGGTAGAAGCCGAGCGGCCTGGAGCCCGCGACCTCGGTATGCAGGCGGATCGCCTCGTGGATGTGGCGGCGCTCTTCCTCTTCGGAGAAGTCCTTGTATTCGAGCCAGCGGAGGCCGTGGCTCGCGAGCTCCCAATCCGCCTCCCGCATCGCCGCGACGGCTTCGGGATTGCGCGCCATGGCCTGCGTGACGCCATAGCAGGTGACGGGCACACGGCGGCTCGTGAACATTCGCCAGAGCCGCCAGAAGCCGGCGCGCGAGCCGTATTCGTAGATCGATTCCATGTTGAGGTTGCGCTGACCGACCCAGGGCTGGGCGCCGACGATCTCGGAAAGCAGCGATTCCGACGCCTTGTCGCCGTCGAGGATGCTGCTTTCGCCGCCCTCCTCGTAGTTGACGACGAACTGCACCGCGACATTCGCGCCGCCCGGCCACTGCGGGTCGGGCGTGTTGCGGCCGTAACCGATGAGGTCGCGCGGATAGGTGGTCGTCATGCTGTTCCCGCTTCTCGCAGAATGGTTAGCGTCTTGCCGACGGCGAGGGCAATTTCCGGCTGGATGGTTGGATTCACAGCGTTAATTCGCCCCGCCGATTCACACGCCGTTAACCTACATCGCGCAAAATTAAAACAATAGGTAGCGACGCCTGCTGCCACCCGTCCCCTAGGAGGCCAGAATGCAGTCCGCGCATACCCCGTTCCAGGCAACCAGCCTCCCGGCCGACGATCCGCGCTTCATGGCCGCGCTCGACCTGCAGATCGCCCAGATGCGCCGCGTGCTCGAGCTGATGGCGCCGACGGCCGCCGACGTGCTCGACGGTGCGTTCGCCCGCGTGCCCTATGACGAGCGCATGCGCGCCGTCGCCAGCCACGGCTGAGCCGGGCCGGCCGACCGGCCGGCAATCCCGATTTCCGCGATACGACAATTCACCCGGATGGCCTCGCCTTCCGGGTGAATTGCTTTTGGAACGTCAGTTGTTGCCGTCGCTGGCGGGGACCGCCTTCGCGGCGTCCTCGCGCACATGCTTCTGCCAGGCGCGCCAGCCGATCGGCAGCGCGGCCAGATAGATGAGCGCGCCGGCGGCGAGCACGTGCCAGGGGTAGCTGAGCAGCGAAGCGGCGAGCACCACCACCACGACGAAGAGCGGCAGCACGATCTCGCGCGAGACGCGGGCGCCGAACTTCTTGCCCGACCAGGTCGGCAGGCGGCTGACCATCAGGAGCCCGACGGCGAGCGTGTAGACCAGCACGACGGGCGCCGTAAAGCGGCCGTGCGGCAGGTCGAGATATTCGAGATAGACCGGCAACAGCACGATCAGCGCGCCCGCAGGGGCCGGCACGCCGACGAAGAAGTTCGCCTGCCAGTCCGGCTTGTGCGGATTGTCGATCGCGACGTTGAAGCGCGCGAGGCGCAGCGCGGCGCAGATGGCGAAGACCAGGGCCGCGATCCAGCCGAGCGAGCGAACCTCGTCGAGCGCCCAGACATAGAGCAGGATCGCCGGCGCGACGCCGAAATTGACGAAATCGGTCAGCGAATCGAGCTCCGCGCCGAAGCGCGAGGTCGAGCGCAGCAGGCGCGCCACCCGCCCGTCGATGCCGTCTAGCACGGCGGCGACGACGATCATGGCGATCGCCTCGCCATAGCGCGCCTCGATCGCCATGCGGATCGCCGTCAGGCCGGCGCAGAGCGCCAGCAGCGTGACGAGATTGGGCAGGATCATCCGGATCGGGATCTGCCGAACCTGACGAAGGCGTGGCCGATGCCCCCCCTCGTCATCCGGATCGAAGGGAGGGAAGATGGTTTCCATGTCAGTCGACCCGCACGCCGCTGATCGAGCCGCCGGTGCCGAAGCGGGCGAGCACGGTTTCGCCGGCGATCGCCGTCTGGCCTTCCGCCACGAGCGGCGTCGCGCCCTCGGGCAGATAGACGTCGAGGCGCGAGCCGAAGCGGATCAAACCGAAGCGCTCGCCGACCGCCAGCTGCTGCCCCTCGCGGGTGAAGCAGACGATGCGGCGCGCGACGAGGCCGGCGATCTGGACGACGCCGAGCCTGCCGTGGACACCGTCGATCACCAGGCCGTTGCGCTCATTGTCCTCGCTCGCCTTGTCGAGCTCGGCATTCAGGAACTTGCCGGGCGTATAGGCGATGCGCTGGACGGTGCCGGCGACCGGGGCGCGGTTCACGTGGCAATTGAAGACGTTCATGAAGACCGAGATCCGTACGCGCGGCGCGGTCCCGAGCTCCAGCTCCGGCGGCGGCACGACGGGACCGACGGCCGAGACGCGGCCATCGGCGGGGCTGATGACGAGGTCCGGATCGAGCGGCGTCACCCGCGGCGGATCGCGGAAGAAATAGACGCACCACGCCGTCAGAATCAGTCCGAGCCAGAACAGCGGGCCCCAGAGCCAGCCCAGGAACAGGGTGACGAAGGCGAGGATTGCAATGAAGGGGTAGCCTTCGCGGTGGATCGGCACGAAGTTCGCCCGGATCGATTTCAGCACAGAATCCATGCCTTGCCCTGTCTCCCTGAATTTGCAGCGGTTCGATAGATCACGGATAGCTCCGGGTGTGAAGCGGCCTCCGACCTCTCCCTCAGGGAGAGGTGAGAAGCCGGAGCCCACCGGAACGGATTTGTTTTAGCCGACAGTCTCCAGTTCCGCCTTCGGTCCGCGCGTCACCACGCCCAGCGTATCGGTCTCCTGGACCCGGCGCAGCCGCTCGGCCGCCTCGTCCGCCTCGCGCTGGCGATCCCACATCGAAGCATAGAGGCCGCCCTTGCGCATCAGCGTGTCGTGATTGCCGCGCTCGATGATCTGGCCGGCTTCCAGCACGATGATCTCGTCCGCCGTCACGACCGTCGACAGGCGGTGCGCGATCACCAGCGTGGTGCGGCCGGACGACACACGGTCGAGCGCGCCCTGGATCTCGCGCTCGGTGTGGGTATCGAGCGCCGAGGTCGCCTCGTCGAGGACGAGAATCGGCGGCGCCTTCAGGATGGTGCGCGCGATCGCGACGCGCTGCTTCTCGCCGCCCGAGAGCTTGAGACCGCGCTCGCCGACCTCCGAATCGAAGCCATCCGGCAGGCCCTCGATGAAGCCGGCGATCTGCGCCATGCGGGCCGCCTCGCGGACTTCGTCCATCGAGGCACTCGGCCGGCCATAGCCGATGTTGTAGGCGATCGTGTCGTTGAACAGCACGGTATCCTGGGGAACCATGCCGATCGCGGCGCGCACGCTGGTCTGCCGGACGTCGCGGATGTCGACGCCGTCGATGGTGATGCGGCCGGCGGTGACGTCGTAGAAGCGGAACATCAGCCGCGAGATCGTCGATTTTCCGGCGCCGGACGGACCGACGATCGCCACCGTCTTGCCGGCCGGGACCTCGAAGCTGACATGCTTCAGGATCTCGCGCGCCGGATCATAGTGGAACGAGACGTCCTCGAAGCGGACCGTGCCTTCACGGACGACGAGCGCCTCGGCGCCGGGCTTGTCCTGGACCTCCTCCGGCATGTCGAGCAGGCGGAACATCGCCTCGACGTCGGCGAGGCCCTGCTTCAGCTCGCGATAGACCGTGCCGATGAAATTCAGCGGGAAGGACAGCTGCACCAGCAGCGCGTTGATCATGACGAAGTCGCCGATCGTCTGCTCGCCGCGCATGATCGCCATGCCCGACAGCGCCATGCAGACGGTCATGCCGGTGGTGAAGATGATCGTCTGGCCGAGATTGAGCCACGCGAGCGACGTCCAGGTCTTGATCGAGGCAGCCTCGTAGCGCGCCAGCGACCTGTCGTAGCGGTCGGCCTCCATCGCCTCGTTGCCGAAATACTTCACCGTCTCGTAGTTGAGCAGCGAGTCGACGGCCTTGGCGTTGGCGTCGGTATCGGAGGCGTTCATCTCGCGACGGATGGCGATGCGCCAGTTCGACGCCACGATGGTGAACCAGACATAGGCGACGATGGTCACCGCGATGACGGCGACATAGGTCAGGTTGAACTGCCAGGCGATGACGACGGCCGCCAGCAGGAATTCGAGCAGGGTCGGGAACGTGTTCAGGATGATGTGGTCGACGATCGAGTCGATACCCTTCATCCCGTGGTCCATCGTCCGCGACAGGCCGCCGGTGCGGCGCTGCAGATGGAACCGCAGCGACAGGCGGTGCATGTGCACGAAGGCGCGGCGGCCGAGCTTGCGGATCGCGTTCTCGCTGACGCGGGCGAACAGCGCGTCGCGCATCTGGTTGAACGCGTTGAGCAGGATGCGGCCGACGCCATAGGCGACCACCAGCATGATCGGCACGGTGATGATCAGCGCCAGCCCGCCCTTGTCGCCCGCCGCGTTGGCCGGCGAGACGAGCGCGTCCGTCGCCCATTTGTAGAGGAACGGAATACAGACGGTGAGAACCTTGGCGAGAACCAGGATGACGAGCGCGCCGGCGACCCGGATCTTCAGGTCGTTTCGGTCCTTCGGCCAGATATAGGGCCAGAGGCTGACGATCGTCGAGAACGCCGTCGCGTCCCTCTCTTCATCCGGCGTGCCCTTGCCGGGCCCCGGTACGGCGCTGTTGGTCGCGCTCATTGGCGTACTCCAGATTTTCGCGCTGCCCGTCGCGCCTCGGCGCAAACGGAAAATCCGCGTCGCGGGTTTGCCCGGACACGGATCATGGAGCGCGCCAGGGCGCGCTCCCGGTCATGTGGGTATCGTGGTTCAGTTAGTCCAGTTCGCGTCGCCCGCCGGCAGCACGAAGGTCTGGCCGGGATAGATCAGGTGCGGATTGCGGATCTGGTCGTTGTTCGCTTCGTAAATCGTCGAATAGCGGATGCCGCGGCCGTAGAGGCGGCGCGAGATGGTCCAGAGATTGTCGCCGCGACGGATGATGACGTTGTGCGGCGCCGGCACATGGCCATCGGCGCTGGCGCCACCGGCGCCGCCGCCGGCGACGACCGGCGCGAGCATCGCGACGTCCTCGGTCCGCTCGAACGGCACCTCGGCGCGGCCGACCACCTTGCCCGAGCCATTGGTCTCGACCTGGTCGGCGCGCACGACGCGGCGACCCGGCTCGACCGAGCGCTTCGTCTCAAGCAGCCAGCGGCCGTTTTCTTCCGGCTTCGCCTCGCCCACCAGCTTGTCGTCCATGTAGACGCGCACCGGCGCCTTGGACTTGGCCGAGCCGGCGACGAACAGCTTGCCGTCCTCGACCTCGACCGCGTCGACCGAGACGTCCGGCTTCGCGCCGGAAGCCGCATCGGCCGTCTTGGTGGCGTCGCCTGCCTTGGCAGGCTCATCCGTCTTGGCCGTCTGGGCGGCGGGAGCGCCGGCCGTCTCCGGCTTCGCCACGCGATCCGCATCGGCGAGCGTATCCGACTGAGCCGGCGTCTCGTTCTTGGCAGCGGTATCGGCCGGGGCTTCGGTCTTGGCCACGGCCTCCGGCGCGTTCGCCTGCGCGCCCGGGGCGGCGCCTTCCGGCGCGGCCTGCGCCGAGGCGGCGGTATCGGAAGAATTGGCAGACGGCGCAGCCGCCTCGTCGGCGGGCTTGGCTTCGGCCGGGGCGTTCTCCGCCTTCGGCTCCGGCGTCGCCGCCGACGCGACCTTCTGCTCGCCGGCGCCTTCGGGCTTCTGCAGCACCTTGCTCGCCGTCGCCGGCGTGTTCAGCACGACGAGCGCCTCCCCCTTGCCGGGCTCCTGCACCTGCACGGCGACGCTCTGCTCGGAAAGGGTCTCGACCTTCTTGTCAGGCGAAGTCGTGCGGATCGACAGATCATGCGTTCCGGCTGCCAGCGGCTTCTCGACCGCGACCGCCCACTCGCCGCGCTCGTTCGCCTCGGCCGTGGCGATCGTCGACTGGCCATCCAGCAGCTCGACCTTGGACTTCGGCGCGGCGAGGCCGGCGACGACGGTCTCGCCCGACGGCTCGACGCGGACAATGTCGAAGCTCGGCGCGGAGCCTTCGGCGGGAATGGCAGCCTGTTCGGACTCGGGCTTCGCGGACGCGGCGCTCCCGGCGGCCTGCGTCGCTTCCGGCTTTGCATCCGGTGCCTTGCCGTCGGCGGCGGGCGCCGAGCCAGTCGCAGCCGAAGTCGCGTCCGGCGCGGTTCCCTTTTCGGCGGCAGGCTTGGCGACCAGGCCGTAATAGCCCCCGACCAGAATGGCGGCGATCGCCACTACGCCGGCAACGCGACCGGATGTCTTCGGCCCGGGAGGTGTCTGCTCAGCCATCGATGCTCAAACCTGTCGCTCAAAACGGAACGGCTTTTCCGATTCCGCGCCCGGCGGGCTCATGTCCCCTGCCGGACCGCTGATTCCTCGGCGTTTTCCGGCTTATTCTCTGCCTTGTTATACCCGCTTTCAAGGGCGCGACAAGGCAGCGAAACCGCAGTTTCCATGGCGCTGTCGCGCAACCGCCATCGGCTTGACGCCCGTCCGCCCGGATGCGAGGAAGTCTGCATGACCCAGCTTTCCTCGATTTGCGTCTACTGCGGTTCGTCCGCGGGCGACGCCCCCATCTATGCGAGTTCCGCCGAACATCTCGGCAAGGCGATGGGAGAGGCCGGCATCGGCCTCGTCTATGGAGGCGGCGCCATCGGCCTGATGGGCATCACCGCGCGCTCCGTCATGCAGGCTGGCGGCCATGTCACCGGCATCATCCCGCAGTTCCTGAAGGAACGCGAGGTCATGCTCGACACCGCGCATGAGCTGGTCGTCACCAACGACATGCACGAGCGCAAGCGGCTGATGTTCGAGCGCTCCGACGCCTTCGTCGCCCTGCCCGGCGGCATCGGCACGCTCGAGGAACTGGTCGAGATGATGACCTGGGCCCAGCTCGGGCGGCACCGCAAGCCGGTGCTGATCGCCAACATCAACGGCTTCTGGGATCCGCTGATCGCGCTTCTGCGGCACATGTCCGACGCGGGCTTCATCCGCAGCGGCTTCGAGGTCAACTACATCGTCGCCGACAGCGCCGACGACATCCTGCCGAAGCTCAAGGCGGCGATCGCCAAAGCCGCCACCCGCGAGCCGGCCGTCGAGCCGATGCCGATCGCCGATCTCTAGGCGATCCAACCGGTTCACATGCCGATGTTTGAGAGCGCGGCTCCGGACTGCGCCGCCGCTTCCGAATTCGCCTCGATCGCGCCGGTGAGGAATTCGACGAGCGCGAAGGGGGCGCGGTCGCCGAGGCATATCTCCAGGATCTGGTGCGCATCCGCTGCCTCCGCCTCGCTGCGGGGGAACATCGCCGCTTCATAGGCCGCGAGCGCCGTCTCGACGTCGTCGGGGTGCGCGGCGATCGCCTCGGCCAGCTCGGCGCCGTCGAGCATCGCCAGGTTCGCGCCCTCGCCGGCCGGCGGCGCGAGGTGCGCGGCATCGCCGACGAGCGTCACGCCGGGCACGCGCTCCCAGCGATGCCCGACGGGCAGCGCATGGAGCCTGCGCAGGACTGGCGTGGTCTCGCCATCCGTGATCAGCGCGGCAAGCGCCGGCGCCCACCCGTCAAACTCGCCCGCGATCGTCGCCTTCGCGGTGCTGACGTCGCTGAAGTCGATGCCGGAGAACCACGCTTCGGGCCGGCTGAGCGCAACATAGGCGTGCAGGGTGCCGTCCGGCTCGCGATGGGCGAAGATCCCCTTTCCCGGAGCGAGCGCGAACAACGCGCCACCGCCGACCGCCTCGGCGGAAGCCGCATGCTTCTCGTCGGCGTCGTGGAGGTAGGTCTCGATGAATGTCGTGCCGATATAGTCGGGCCGAATGTCAGTGAGCCGCGGCCGGACCTTCGACCAGGCGCCGTCCGCCCCCACGAGGAGTGCGGTGCGGACGCTGGATCCATCCGCGAATGACAGTTCGTGCTCGCCGCCGCCGAGCGCCGTGACACCCGCGAGCTTCTTGCCCCAGCGGATCGTCCCGGCGGGCAACGACTCGAGGAGGATCCGCCGCAATTCGCCGCGAAGCACCTCGGGACGTCCACCCGTGCCGTCATCGGGCTGGTCGAGCAGCACGTTCCCGTGTTGATCCAGGACGCGCGACGCCTCGCCGCCGGGATGAATCAGGGCCTGAAACGCCTCGAACAGGCCGGCCGCCTTGAGCGCGCGCTGCCCGTCGGCCTCGTGGATGTCGAGCATCCCTCCCTGGGTGCGGGCATCAGCCGAAAGCTCTGCCTCGTAGATCGTCGCCGGGATGCCGTGCACGTGGAGCACGCGTGCCAGCATGAGGCCGCCGAGGCCCGCTCCGACGATCGCTATGGATTTCGTCATCCTTGTTTCCCTTCACGCGGTGAATGGAACGTCGTTCCAGTTGGATTTGTTTTGGAACGGTGTTCCATTCATGTCAAGATGCGGGGATGACGACCAAGACCCAACGGACAGAACGGCGCGCCGACGCGCTCTCGAAGGAACGGATTGTCGAGGCGGCGATCGAGATCCTCGATGCCGACGGCGAGACCGCCCTGACCTTCCGCGCGCTCACGACCCGCCTTTCCACCGGAAGCGGGGCGATCTACTGGCACGTCGCCGACAAGAGTGAGTTGCTCGCCGCGACCACCAATGACGTCATCGACCGGGTCATGGCCGGGGTGATCGTCAATGGGGAGCCTCGCGAGGCGATCCGCGCCATTGCCCTCGGGGTGTTCGACGCGATCGATGCGCACCCCTGGGTGGGTGCGCAGCTTTTCCGCGAACCGTGGCAGTCCGCCATGCTGCGGATCTTCGAAGGGATCGGCGGCGGGCTCCAGGCGCTCGGTGTCCCCGAGCGAGAGCAGTTCGACGCCGCGTCCGCCCTGCTGAACTATGTGCTGGGCGTCGCCGGGCAGAATGCCGCGAACGCCCGCCTCGCGCGCGATACCGATCGAACGGACCGCGAGGCCTTCCTCGGTGACGTCGCCGCCCGGTGGAGCGAACTCGACCCGGCCGAATATCCGTTCCTGCGCCAGGTGGCGACGCAATTGCGCGAACACGACGACCGCGAGCAATTCCTCGCCGGTGTCGACCTCATCCTGGCCGGCATCGCAGCCGCCCGCTAGGCGCTCGCCGGGACGTGTGTCGCGCAATTTCGCCAGGGTACATCTCCGCGAGACCCGCCCGCGGAGATGCGTGAATAAGAGACGACGAAAGCCGGCTCAGCCGTGCGCCGGCTTCGCCCCGGATTTCACCAGCTTGTAGATGATCGAATCGAGCAGCGCCTCGAACGAGGCGTCGACGACGTTTTCCGAGACGCCGATGGTCAGCCAGCTGTCGCCGGTGGCGTCGCGCGTCTCAATGAGGACGCGGGTCACGGCTTCCGTGCCGCCGTTCAGGATACGGACCTTGTAGTCGATCAGCTCGAGATCCGAGATCGCTTCCTGATAGACGCCGAGATCCTTGCGGAGCGCCCGGTCAAGCGCGTTGACTGGGCCGTTGCCCTCCTCGACCGTCAACAGCCGCTCGCCGCCGACGATCAGCTTCACCACGGCCTCGGAGACCGAGATCTGCTTGCCGACCGCGTTGAAGCGGCGCTCGACCGTGACGTGGAAGCTCTCGACCGCGAAGAATTCCGGCACATGGCCGAGGGTCCGGCGCGCCAGCAGCTCGAACGAGGCGTCGGCGCCCTCATAGGAATAGCCGACCGCCTCGCGCTCCTTGACCTCGGAGAGCAGCGCATCGAGCCGGCGATCGCCCTTGTCGACCGTGATGCCGAGGCGCGACAGCTCGGCGAGCAGGTTCGAGCGCCCGGCCTGGTCCGAGACCAGCACGCGGCGATGATTGCCGACCGCTTCCGGCTTCACATGCTCGTAGGTGCTCGGATCCTTGACGATGGCCGAGGCGTGGATGCCGGCCTTGGTCGCGAAAGCCGAGGCGCCGACATAGGGCGCCTGCCGGTTGGGAGCGCGGTTGACGATCTCGTCGAAGCGGTGGGAAAGCGCGGTGAGCCCCTTCAGCGCCTCCTGCGAGACGCCGATCTCGAAGCGGTCGGCATAGGCCGGCTTCAGCATCAGGGTCGGGATGATCGAGGTCAAATTGGCGTTGCCGCAGCGCTCGCCGATACCGTTCAGCGTGCCCTGGATCTGGCGCGCGCCGCCCCGGATGGCGGCCAGCGAATTGGCGACCGCCTGCTCGGTGTCGTTATGCGCATGCACGCCGAGATGATCGCCGGGGATCACCTTGGCGACCTCGCGGACGATCGCCTCGACTTCCTCCGGCAGCGTGCCGCCATTGGTTTCGCAGAGCACGACCCAGCGTGCACCGGCCTCATACGCGGTGCGGGCGCAGGCGAGCGCGTAGGTCGGGTTCGCCTTGTAGCCGTCGAAGAAGTGCTCGCAATCGACGAGCGCTTCCTTGCCGCTTGCTACAGCCGCCTCGACCGACTGGCGGATGCCCTCGAGGTTCTCTTCCTCTGTGGCGCCGAGCGCGACCTTGACCTGGTAGTCCCAGCTCTTGGCGACGAAGCAGATCGCGTCCGAGGCCGCGGCCAGCAGCGTGTTGATGCCGGGATCGTTGGAGAGGCTGACCCCTGCCCGCTTCGTCATGCCGAAGGCGGTGAACTTCGCGCGGCGCGTCCGCTTCTCGGTGAAGAAGCGCGTGTCGGTCGGATTGGCGCCGGGATAGCCGCCCTCGACATAATCGACGCCGAGTTGATCGAGCATGTCGGCGATCAGGACCTTGTCCTCGACGGAGAAGTCGACGCCGTTCGTCTGCGCGCCGTCGCGCAGCGTCGTGTCAAAGAGATAGAGGCGCTCTTTTGTCATTCGGAGCCTTCTTCCGGCGTCGCCTTCACGTCCCACGTCGTCCAGAACTCACCCGTCGCCTCGTCCTTGCCGTCGATGATGACCAGGCCCATGGCGTCGAGCTGCTTGCGGATGGTGTCGGCCTTGGCGAAGTCCTTGACCTCCCGCGCCGCGATGCGGTCGGCGATCAGCTGTTCGATCAGGGCTTCGTCGAGCGGAATGTTGGTCATGGTGGTGTCTTTCTGTTGGGCGGCGCGGGGTTATCGCGCGCGGGATTGCAGGTCGAGGCTCTTCGTCATCCCGGTAATTGCGGGGATGACGGCGGAGCGCGGGGTGCGGTCGCGAATAGTGCCGGGAGGCAGGGCTGCATCGGCGACGACATTCTCGGTCGTCATCCCGGCGAAGGCCGGGATCCATTCAGCGGAAGTCATGGGCGTTGAAACTCCGACCATTTCCGCCGAATCCCCGACGAACCCAGCCGTATGGATCCCGGCCTTCGCCGGGATGACGGAGGTCGTGGGGCTCGCGGCGGAGCGCGGGGCGAAGGGAGCGCGCGATGCCCTCATCGCTTCACTTCCCAGGTGGTGACGATCTCGCCGGTCGCCGGGTCCTTGGCGTCCTTCAACGCGATGCCGAGGCCGTCGAGCTCGGCGCGGATGCGGTCGGCCTCGGCGAAGTTCTTGGCGCGGCGGGCTTCGAGACGGGCGGCGATGAAGGCGAGGATCTCGGTTTCGGCCGGGACGTCGCTCGCCTCCTGGCCGTAGCCATAGATCTCTTCCGACGCCTCGCCGGCCCAGAGGCCAAGGAAGCGCATCGAACGCGACAGCTTGGTCGCCGCCTCCCGATCGCCCTTCTGCCGCGCCCAGCCGGCCATCAGCGCCTTGGCTTCGGAGAAGTTGAGATCGTCGGCGAGCACCGCGACCAGTTCGGCCGGCGGCTCGTCGCTCTCATCCAGTCCCGCGACGAGGTCGATCCAGTCGGCGAGCTGCTTGCGCGCCTCGACCAGACGTTCGGCGGTGAAATCGATCGGCTGCCGGTAGTGCGTCGTCAGCATGGCGAAGCGCAGCACGCGGCCGTGCCAGATGTTCGCGCCGAAATCGCCCGTCTCCAGCAGCTCGCGGATGGTGACGAAGTTGCCGAGGCTCTTCGACATCTTCTCGCCTTCGACCTGCAGGAAGCCGTTATGCATCCAGATATTGGCCATGCGCGGCGCGTCGAAGGCGCAGCAGGACTGCGCGATCTCGTTCTCGTGGTGCGGGAAGACGAGATCGATGCCGCCGCCATGGATATCAAAGGTGTTCTTCTGCGGATCGTCGCAGGTCAAGCCACCGCCGAACGGCTCCAGCAGCTTCGCCATCGACATGGCCGAGCATTCGATGTGCCAGCCCGGACGGCCGCGACCCTCGATGCCGGAAGGCGACGGCCAGCCCGGCTCGTTCTCGGCAGACGGCTTCCAGAGCACGAAATCCATCGGCTCTTTCTTATAGGGCGCGACATCGACGCGGGCGCCGGCCAGCATCTCGTCGAGCGAGCGCCGGGCGAGCGCGCCATAGCGCGGCAGCTTGCCGTTCAGCTGGTCCATGGCCGAGGGCGAGAACAGCACGTGCCCTTCCGCCACATAGGCGACGCCGCGCTCGACCAGGCGCTCGATCATCGCCTTCATGCCGTCGATATGCTCGGTGGCGCGCGGCTGTTCGGTCGGCGGCAGGCAGCCGAGCGCCGCCACATCCGCCTGGAACTGCGCGTCGGTCTTCTCCGTGACGAGGCGGATCGCTTCGTTCAGCGGCAGGTCGGGATAATCGACCGCGGCGCGCGCGTTGATCTTGTCGTCGACGTCCGTGATGTTGCGGACATAAGTGACGTGGTCCGGCCCATAGACATGGCGCAGCAACCGGAACAGCACGTCGAAGACGATAACCGGGCGCGCATTGCCGATATGGGCGAAGTCATAGACGGTCGGTCCGCAGACATACATGCGGATATGCGGCTTGCCGGTCGCGGGGTCACGGAAGAGCGGGTTCAGCTCGTCCTTGTCCTTCGTCAGCGTATTGTAGAGGCGCAGCGTCATTGAACGATCCCGATGAACACAAGCCCGCCGGCCGGGGCGTTCGTCTCTATCGGAATGGAACAGAGGAACGGCCTCAGCCAGCGTGCGCTAGCCGGTAATAATCCCGCAGCGGATAATGCCGTTGAAACGCGGAAAAGCCGTCATGCCAGCGTGATGACGGAATTCGGACGGAGCGTCAAGGCGCTCGGCGTCGAACCGGCGCTGAAGAGGGCGGCAACGGGCGGAAAATGCGCGCGGATGCGTCCGCAAGGACCCGGTCGGGAACATCCGGCATGGCGCCAAGATTGAATTAAGGCAATCCACAATCCTGCCGTCAACGTCACCAAAACCCTAAGATCTCGACGATTTTAATCAAATCGCAAGAATTCCGAACGATATCTGAACGTGAGTTTCAGGTCGGGTTCAGCTCTGGGGGCGCAGGATCCGACCATCGATTAGGGCCTTTTGGAGTACCGCGTCATGGCCACTCGTTCGTTCTTCGCCGTCACCCTCTTCGCCACGCTCATCGGCATCGGCCTCGCCGAGATGGTGCAGCGCCCGGCGCATTCCGACCTCCGCGATCCGCGCACGTCGGCGATCAGCATGTGCATGGCCAAGGGCATTGCCTGCGGCGGCACCGTGACCCGCACGGGTTTCTCCGCTTTCTGACCTTCACTGGCTCGCCTCGCCAGCCCTGATCGGATACGACGGATCGCGGCAGCAAGGATGCCGTCTAATCCGTATCGTTCGCAGGCAGGACTATGACTGAAAAAAGCCCGGTGGGCGCCGATCTCGACGAGAGCGCGCTCTTCTATCACCGCTTCCCGCAGCCGGGTAAGCTTGAGATCCGGGCGACAAAGCCGCTTGGCAATCAGCGCGATCTGGCGCTCGCCTATTCGCCGGGTGTTGCCGCGCCCTGCCTCGCCATCGAGGCGGATCCCGCCAAGGCCTTCGATTATACCGCGCGCGGCAATCTGGTCGCCGTGATCTCGAACGGCACCGCCGTGCTCGGCCTCGGCGCCATCGGCGCCCTCGCCTCGAAGCCGGTGATGGAAGGCAAGGCCGTCCTCTTCAAGAAATTTGCCGGCATCGACGTCTTCGACATCGAGGTGGACGAGCGCGACATCGACCGGTTCGTCGACGTCGTCGCCGCGCTGGAGCCGACCTTCGGCGGCATCAACCTCGAAGACATCAAGGCGCCGGAATGCTTCGAGATCGAGCGCAAGCTGCGCGCCCGCATGAAGATCCCCGTCTTCCATGACGACCAGCATGGCACGGCGATCATCGTCGGCGCCGCCGTCATAAACGGCCTGAAGCTGAAGGCGAAGCCGATCGCGGAAGCGAAGATCGTCTGCTCCGGCGCCGGCGCCGCCGCGCTCGCCTGTTTGAACCAGATGGTCGCCCTCGGCGCCAAGCGCGAGAACATCTGGGTCGCCGATATCGAAGGCGTCGTCTATGAGGGCCGCGAGGCGCTGATGGACCAGTGGAAGTCCGTCTTCGCCCAGAAAACCGACAAGCGCACGCTCGCCGAGATCATCGACGGCGCCGACGTCTTCCTCGGCCTGTCGGCCGCCGGCGTGCTGAAGCCGGACATGGTCGCCCGCATGGCCGAGCGTCCGCTGATCCTGGCGCTGGCGAACCCGAAGCCGGAGATCATGCCGGACGAAGCGCGCGCCGTGCGCCCGGACGTCACCATCTGCACCGGCCGTTCGGATTTCCCCAATCAGGTCAACAACGTCCTCTGCTTTCCTCATATCTTCCGCGGCGCCCTCGATGTCGGCGCAACGACGATCAATGAGGAAATGAAGCAGGCAGCGGTGAACGCGATCGCCGCGCTCGCGCAGGAAGAGCCGTCCGACGTCGTCGCGCAGGCCTATGGCGGCGTGCAGCTCTCGTTCGGACCGGACTACCTGATCCCGTCGCCCTTCGATCAGCGCCTGATCCTCCGGATCGCGCCGGCGGTGGCGCGCGCGGCGATGGAGACCGGCGTCGCCACCCGGCCGATCACCGATTTCGACGCCTATATGGACCGGCTGACCCGCTTCGTCTTCAAGTCCGGCCTGCTGATGAAGCCGATGGTCGCGGCGGCCAAGACCGACGTGAAGCGCGTCATCTATGCCGACGGCGAGGACGAGCGCGTGCTGCGCGCCGCCCAGGTGGCGCTCGAGGACGGGCTGGCGCAGCCGATCCTAATCGGCCGCCCCTCGGTGATCGAGACCCGCGTAAAGCGCTTCGGTCTGCGCTTCAAGCCGGGCACGGATTGCGAGATCATCAATCCCGAGGACGACAAGCGCTATCGCGACTATGTCGAGCTCTATCTCGAGAAGATGGGCCGCCGCGGCATCACGCCGGAAGCGGCGCGCACTATCGTCCGCACCAACACGACCGTCATCGGCGCTCTGGCGCTGATCCGCAACGACGCCGACGCCCTGCTCTGCGGCCTGGAAGGCCAGTTCCGCACCAATTTCCGCGTCATCCGCGACGTCATCGGGCTGCGCGCCGAGAGCCATTCCTATTCGGCCATGAGCCTCCTGATCAGCTCCGGCGCGACGACGTTCCTGACCGACACCTATGTCAACGAGAACCCGACCGCCGAGGAAATCGCGGAAGTGACCCGGCTCGCCGCCGACCACATCCGCCGCTTCGGCATCACGCCGAAGGCGGCGCTGCTGTCGCATTCGAATTTCGGCTCGCGCGACAATGTCTCGAGCGCCAAGATGCGCCGGGCGACGGAAATCCTCTGGGAAACGGCGCCCGACCTCGAGGTCGATGGCGAGATGCATGGCGACTCGGCGCTGTCCGAGACGCTGCGCGCCCGCGTCATGCCGAAGTCGAAGCTGACGGGCGAAGCGAACCTGCTGGTGTTCCCGAACCTCGACGCCGCCAACATCACGATGAACGTCGTCAAGGTGATGACGGACGCGCTGCATGTCGGCCCGATCCTGCTCGGCGCCGCCAAGCCGGCGCACATCCTGACGCCGTCGGTGACCTCGCGCGGCATCGTCAACATGACGGCGCTCGCCGCCGTCGAGGCGCAGAGCGCCTGAGCTACACGCGGGCATTGTTCCGCATCGTAAAGAGCCTGTAGAAGAAATGGCCGGCCCCGGTTCGGGGCCGGCCATTTTTCATGCCGCGAGCAGCCCACCCATGACGAGCCCCGCCGAAGAGACCGTCCACCTCTACCTGAGCGACATGCACAACATGTTCCAGACGCCGGAGGTGGATCCTTTCCTCGGCGAGAACATCGAGGCCTCCGGCATCGATCAGCTGATCGACACGATGAATGCGCGCCACGGCGGCCAGAAGCCCGTCTCGGCCATCGCCATCCACCTGCCGGAAGCGCAGATCACGCCGGAGCTTCCGACCCGGATGAGCACCGCCATCACCAATTACTGCAACGCGCAGATCCGGCTCGCCGCGCAGAAGAAGCGCGAGACCTGGCTGGAAGGGCGCAAGGCGCTGCGCATCGGCCTGGTGTTCTGGGCGATCTGCCTGGCGCTCTCGCTGCTGTTCGAGGAGGTGATCTTCACCCGCCACGCCATGGGCCGCCTGTTCGGCGAGGGCTTCATCATCGCAGGCTGGGTCGGCCTCTGGCGCCCGGCCGAGCTGCTCCTCTACGACTGGCGCCCCTATTCGCGCGAGATCCGCCGCTACGAGGAGATCCAGCGCATGAAGGTCGTCATCGTCCCGCGCGAAGCCGGCGGCACGCAGCTCGCGATTCCGATCTGAAATCTGGCGCTGACGGGCTCGCACTGCCCTTCACCTCTCCCTGAGGAAACCGTTGCGCAACGCCGCCTTCATCGCGCTGATCGGATCTTGCCACGCTCCGCCGTCATCCCGGCGAAGGCCGGGATCCAGACACACAGGCTTGTGGCCGATAGGCTGAGCCAAAGCTGTTTATGGGCCCCGGCCTCCGCCGGGGCGACGGCGCCCTGCCCATAGGCTGTGGGCTGCATGGCGATCATTGGGTGTTGCGCGAAGGTCTCCTGAGGGAGCGGTGAAGGGAAGACATTTCCGCCCCCCGCTCTATCTGGTTCCAGAGCGCGTGCTCGCCACCGCGCCTGGATCAGGAGCGAACCATGAGCACATCCGACGAAGATCGGCCCTCGCAGGGCAAGCCCTCGCATGACAGGCCCCTGCTGGACGAGGACGGCATCGACCGCCGCGGCTTCCTCCGATGCATGAACTGGGCAGGAACCGGAATTCTCTGGGGCCTGGCCGGGGGGCTACCGCTCGGGATCGGCCTCGACAAGGCCCTGGCGGCCGAGGCGGCGGCGCCCCAGCCCTTCACCTTCCTGCAGATCAGCGACAGCCATGTCGGCTTCGACAAGCCCGCCAATCCGAACGCGCTGGCGACGCTGCAGGAGGCGATCGACCGGATCAAGGCGCTGCCCGTCAAGCCGGCCTTCATGATCCATACCGGCGACATCAGCCACCTCTCCAAGGCGTCGGAATTCGACGATGCCGACAAGCTGATCGCCGAGACCGGACTGCACGTCTTCTATGTGCCGGGCGAACACGACCTCCTCGACGAGGGCCAGGGCAAGGCCTATCTCGATCGCTACGGCAAGGGATCGAAAGGCACCGGCTGGTACAGCTTCGATCAGGACGGCGTGCACTTCGTCGGGCTCGTCAACGTGGCGGGCCTCGCCGCCGGCGGCCTCGGCAAGCTCGGCCCCGACCAGCTCGCCTGGCTGAAGAACGACCTCGGCGCCGTGTCCGCCTCGACGCCCGTCGTCGTCTTCGCCCATATCCCGCTCTGGAGCATCTATCCGGAATGGGGCTGGGGCACCGACGACGGCGCGGAGGCGCTCTCCAACCTGAAGCGCTTCGGCTCGGTGACCATCCTGAACGGCCACATTCACCAGGTGATGCAGAAGGTCGAGGGCAACGTTACCTTCCACACCGCGCGCTCGACGGCCTTCCCGCAGCCGGCTCCCGGCAAGGCGCCCGCGCCGGGCCCGATGAAGGTGCCGGCCGGCGACCTCCGGAAATATCTCGGCGTCGCGACGGTCGATTTCGTCCGCGGCTCGCAGCCGCTGGCGATCGTCGACCGCCCGCTTGCCGGTTGAGCGAACAGGGAGCGCTTCATCATGTGCGCATGGATTCGCCAATCCTCGTCGGTCCCGGTCGCGCGTCGCGCCGGGCGCCGGCTCTCCGCGCCCCGGCGGCTGCTCGTCGCGGGACTGCTCGCGCTGCCGCTATGGCTGATCGCCGCGTCGAGCGCCTCCGCCGCCGGTGCGGCGGCGACGATCCAGATCGAGAACTTCACCTTCACGCCGGCTGAGCTCTCGGTCGAACCCGGCACGACCGTGACCTGGGTCAACCACGACGACATCCCGCATCTCGTCGCCGCCACCGACAAGGGCTTCCGGTCGCCGCCGCTCGATACCGACGACCATTTCACCTTCACCTTCACCAAGCCGGGAAAGTTCGACTATTTCTGCGCGCTGCATCCGCGCATGACGGGAAAGGTCGTCGTGACCAAGCCGAAATAGGCCGACTGCAGCGGCCGGCAGCGCGGTCTGAAACTGGGTCAAGGATCACCCGGCCGCCCCCCGCAGGCACTGGCATTTCGCCAAAAGCGAAACTCCAGACGCAAAAAAGCCCGGCGGGAAGCCGGGCTCTTCGATTTCAGATCTGCGCTGAACGCTCAGACGGCCGCGAGATTCGAGGCCTTGGTCTTGCCGCGATCGCTGACGACGTCGAAGGAAACCTTCTGACCTTCGTTGAGCGAACGCATGCCGGCTGCTTCAAGAGCGGTGACATGCACGAAGACGTCGGGACCACCGGCGTCAGGCGCAATGAAGCCGAAGCCGCGCTGCGAATCGAAGAACTTAACGGTGCCAGTATCGGCCATTTAGAAAACTACCTTAGTCATTCACGCCAGCACCATGCCAGCGCGCCTTCGAGGCGAACATGACCGGGAGCATCGCAACAGCCTTGTAGAGGCGCGGCAACATTCACCGATCAGGTTCGCAAACCCAACCAGAGCATCTGATCGTTTGTCAGGGGATCAGGGAAAAAATGAAACGGAGTACATCCGTCCGCTTCGTTCATGAACGACGGCTGCATCGACAAATGCGCCTATCGAACTCCCGCTCTGTTCGGCTGGGACAAGACATATATAGACGACCAGGAATGAAACTGCAAATTATCAATTAAGTCTTTTTTGGACACGCCGGCGCGCTGCATCAAAATATCGAAACCGATCGGGCGATTTATCCATCCACGCGCTCGGAATTATTATGACTCGCCGGCCGATTTTCTGATACGTTTCGGCAATGTCTCATACATTTAAAGTCGGCCAGCGTGTCACCATGGACCGGAGCAAGATCTTCAGCTCCGCTCCGGGCACATACATCATTGTCGCAGCCCTGCCGGAATCAGGCGGTCGGCTGCAATACCGGATCAAGAGCGAGCTCGAGAAGCACGAGCGCGTCGCCGAGCAGAGCCAGTTGCATCCGATGCTCGAAGAGGTCTGAGGCGCGTCGGATCCAAGGGTCTGGACGAAGCCGACCTATCGGTAAAATTCTCTCGGCTGCGTAGAACTGGAAGACCCGGAGATCGCGCTGGCACCCGTTGTGCCGTCTCGCGATTCCGGCTTTTGCACGCGATGCGGGCGGCGCCGGTTGATCCGTCGCCGAGACCGTTCTCCCGGACTGCATTCCCATACTCCACCATCATCCTGAGGTGCTTCGCGTGAGCGAAGCCTCGAAGGAGGATCCAGCGGGCCACACCCGCTGGCGAAGTCTGGCGAAATCCGCCCCACGGTCTCGACCCAGGGCGTTCCCTGGACCCTCCTTCGAGGCCCGGCTTTGCCGGGCACCTCAGGATGATGATCGCGTTTCTGAGAAGGCAGTCCGCGATCCTGCCGTCGAGTGAAATTCGCGCGTAGATCGCGTCATTCAAACGTTCCCGGCTAGACACTCAGGTTGATGGCGGAGTCGATCGACCAGCCTCGAAGCTTAGCTGCCCGAAGGCGGACACTGCCGCCGAGATCGCTATTCGATAAAGGAAAATGGTGGGCGGTACTGGGATTGAACCAGTGACCCTTCGCGTGTGAAGCGAATGCTCTCCCGCTGAGCTAACCGCCCATCCGGCCGAAGCGAAGCGCTCCGGGGAAGGTGGCCGGGATATAGAGTGCCGCGACCGATCAAGTCAAGCCGAGGCAAAAAGTTATGCCACGAGATTGTGAATTGCATCGGCGGGCGACATCGCCCAAATAGGACGTACCCCTTACGAAATGTACGTTATGCCAAGTGATACCGTCCTCGGTGCAGGCATTGCCTCCGCCGCCCCCACCCCACGCGCCTACCGCATCACCGCCCTCATCGTCGCCAGCGCCCTGTTCATGGAACAGCTCGATTCGACGGTGCTGTCGACCGCGCTGCCGACCATGGCGCGAAGCTTCGGCGTCTCGCCGCTCGACATGAGCGTCGCCCTGACGGGCTACCTGCTCAGCCTGGCGATCTTTATCCCGGCGAGCGGCTGGATTGCCGACCGCTTCGGCGCGCGCAACGTGTTCTGCGCGGCGATCGCCATCTTCATGGCGGGATCGCTGATGTGCGCCCAGGCGCACAACCTGCCCTTCCTCGTGCTCGCGCGGATGCTGCAGGGGCTCGGCGGCGCCATGATGGTGCCCGTCGGACGACTGGTCATCCTGAAGACCGTGCCGCGCTCCGATTTCGTCTCGGCCATGGCCTGGGTGATGGTCCCTGCCCTGATCGGCCCGGTGATCGGCCCGATGGTGGGCGGCTTCATCGTCACCTATCTCGACTGGCGCTGGATCTTCTACGTGAACCTGCCGCTCGGCCTGATCGGCATCCTGCTGGCGAGCCGCTACATCGACAATGTCCGCGAGGATATCCGCCGTCCGTTCGACGGGCTGGGTCTGCTCCTCTCTGGCGTCTCGCTCGGCTCGCTGCTGTTCGCCTTCGAGACCGGCGGGCGCGGCGAGGCGCCGCTCGGCACGACGCTGATCCTCATCGCCGTCGGCATCGTTTCCGGCGCGCTCTACCTCCGGCATGCCCGCCGCCACGTCGCGCCGATCCTCGATCTCCGCCTGATGCGGCACAAGACCTTCAGCCTCTCGGTCGTCGCCGGAAGCCTGGCGCGAATCTCGGCCGGCGCGATGCCTTTCCTGCTGCCGATGATGATGCAGCTCGGCTTCGGCATGTCGGCCGTGCACAGCGGACTGGTCACCTTCATCTCCGCCGCCGGCGCCATGGCGATGAAGGCCTCGGCGACGCCGATCCTGCGCCGCTTCGGCTTCCGCAACACGCTGATCTGGAACAGCGTCGTCGCGAGCTGCTTCCTGGCGAGCTACGCGATGTTCCGGCCCGACTGGCCGCTGCTCGCCATCTATGCCGTGCTGCTGATCGGCGGCTTCTCGCAGTCGCTGCAGTTCACCGCCTACAACACGATCGCCTATGCCGAGGTCGAGCGCGAGGAAATGAGCGCCGCGACCAGCTTCTACACGACGATCCAGCAGATGATGCTGTCGCTGGGCATCTGCGTGTCGGCGACCGTCCTGCATGTCTCCGTCGCCCTTTCCGGCAACGGCGCGCCGACCATGCCGGACTTCTCGGCCGCCTTCCTGACGGTAACGAGCATCTCGCTGCTCGCCGCCTTCGTCTGCGCCCGCCTGCCTCTGAACGCCGGCGACGACCTCGCCGGGCGGCAGGATCTGCCGAAGGTCGACCACTAGGGTCCGTCATCGCCTGCGTGAGTGCCCGCAATGCAGGGGCGCTTTCCTTTCACCTCTCCCTCAGGGAGGCCTTCGCGCAACGCCGCCCTCGTCGCGCTGGATGGATCTTGCCACCCTCTGCCGTCATCCCGGCGAAGGCCGGGATCCAGACACACAGGCCTGTGGCCGATAGGCTGAGCCAAGCTTTCCTGGTCGGTGTCTATGGGCCCCGGCCTCCGCCGGGGCGACGGCGCGCTGCCCATAGGCCATGGACGGCATGGCGACCGTCGGTGTTTTGCAAGGTCTCCTCAGGGAGAGGTCAAAGACGACGCGCATCGAAGATCGACCTCGCGCCTCCGTCCCTCCGCCCTGCGGCGCGACCTGCGACAGTCTCGTCAAACAGGGGATATTGCACGAACGGAGATGCACGATAGAGTGTGCCGGTCTACGATCCAAAGCGCTTTGGACGAATGCCGGTCACCGACGTGTCGCATTCGTTCGGCAATCAACACACCTCACACCCGTGCCGCGCGGGACAGGATTTTGCGGTCAGGTAACGTCTAGGGAGACCATGGTCATGACGATCCGCGTTGTTGTCTGGGGCGAAAACGTCCACGAGCAGGAGAATGAAGTTGTCCGGAAGATCTATCCGGAAGGCATGCACACCACGATCGCCAAAGGTCTCTCCGAAGATCCCGTCCTGAAGGTAACGACTGCGACGCTGCAGGAGGCCGAGCACGGCCTGACCGAAGAGCGCCTGGCCGAGACCGACGTCCTGTTCTGGTGGGGCCACAAGGCGCATGGCGAGGTTTCCGACGCCGTGGTCGAGCGAGTCGCCAAGCGCGTCTGGGAAGGCATGGGCCTGATCGTCCTGCACTCCGGCCACTTCTCGAAGATCTTCAAGCGCCTGATGGGCACGCCCTGCTCGCTGAAGTGGCGCGAGGCCGGCGAGCTCGAGCGCGTCTGGGTGATCAACCGCAACCACCAGATCGCCCAGGGTCTCTCGGACTATTTCGAGATCGAGCAGACCGAGATGTATGGCGAGCCCTTCACGGTTCCGGAGCCGCAGGAGACGGTCTTCGTCACCTGGTACGAAGGCGGCGAAGTGTTCCGCTCGGGCCTGACCTGGCAGCGCGGCGGCGGCAAGATCTTCTATTTCTCGCCCGGCCACGAGACGTATCCGATCTACTACAACACGGACGTCAAGCAGGTCCTGAAGAACGCCGCCAAGTGGGCCTACAACCCCGCCCCCGCCTGGGCCGGCATCGAGAAGGCCCCGAATACCCCGGCCGACAAGGCGCCGAACGGTCCGCTCACCATCAAGGGCGAGACCCTGCACAAGCGCGGCGAGGAAGGCTTCCGCTAGTCGACTGACGATCGACGCCCAGTCCTGGGCGTCCCGAACCCTCGAGGCCCCGGCCTTCGAGGGTTCGGCTTTTCAAGTCGAGGTTTCGCGGGCAGGCCCGCGGAGCCCCGCCCTTCTCTCCCCCCGCCTTCGCCTTCCGGGACCCGCTCCCGCCAGCCGCCCCTCCATCCAGACAAGAGCTTCAACATGGTCAAGCTTCTCATCCTCGGGACCGGCAACATGGCCAACAGCCATGCGACCGCCTTCAAGGCCGTTCCCGGCGTCACCCTCGTCGCCGCCGTCGAAATCGACCCGGCCCGCCGCGCCGCCTTCGGCAAGGAACACGGCATCGCCAACCTGTTCGGCAGCCTCGAGGAGGCGATCACCTGGGGCCAGTTCGACGCCGCCGCCAATGTCACGCCGGATGCCGTCCACTACGACACGACGATGAAGCTGCTCGCCGCCGGCAAGCACGTCTTCTGCGAGAAGCCGCTGGCGACCGACTACGCGCACGCCATCGAAATGGCCGAGGCCGCCGAGGCCAAGGGCGTCATCAACATGGTCAACCTGACCTACCGCAACTCGCCCGCGCTGCAGAAGGCGCGCGAGCTGGTGGCTTCAGGCAAGATCGGCAAAATCCGCCACGTCGAGGCCTCCTATCTGCAGAGCTGGCTGGTCGGCAAGCAGTGGGGCGACTGGCGCACGGAATCGCGCTGGCTCTGGCGCCTGTCGGAAGAGCACGGCTCGAAGGGCGTGCTCGGCGACGTCGGCGTCCATATCGTCGACTTCGCCTCGTTCGGCGCCGATAGCGACATCAGCACCGTCGAGAGCCGCCTGAAGACCTTCCACAAGGCCGAAGGCGACCAGATCGGCGAATACAAGCTCGACGCCAATGATTCGGTGATCATGATGGCGGAGTTCGCCAATGGCGCGCTCGGCACCATCACGGCGACCCGCTTCGCCACCGGCCACGCCAACGACCTGACGCTGCTGCTGTTCGGCACCGAGGGCGCGCTCGAGGTGAAGACCGACGGCAAGGCCTCCTCGCTCCGGATCTGCACCGGCGCCGACATCGACACCCAGACCTGGAAGCCGGTCGAGTGCCCGCCCGTCGTCACGACCTACGAGCGCTTCGCCAAGGCGGTCCAGACCGGCGTCAACGGCGATCCGAGCTTCCGCCGCGCCGCCGAGATCCAGCGCATCCTCGATCTCTGCTTCGACCAGGACGTCGCGCGCGGCAAGAAGATCGGCTGACAGCCCGACGCTCCTTTCGAAAAGTAGCATCGGCCCGGCTCGTCCGGGCCGATTGCGTTTTGGCAACGCGTCTACGGACGGCTTCTCTACTGGCGCCTGATTTTCAAAGGACGAAAGATTCGCTGTTCCATCGGAATGCGCTCGCCATCCCGATCCCGATGACTTTCTCTCGAAGGGCGTGAGCCGCGCCGGGCTGTTTTATGCCAGTCATCTTAGGGGTCTAGCCCTCGTGAAGGGTCCGGTTGAGGGCGGCATTTGAGTTGCGCTCAACCGAGCCTTGTGGAAGGGTCCGGCACGGCTCCGCAGCACAATCTCCAATGAAGAGGTAGTTCATGTTTCGCTCGGTTGGAATCGGTCTCGTATTGGCTTCCGTTGCACTGGCGAGCGGAGCCTCCGCGCAGGCGCAAAGCGGCAAATCTCTGGTCACCACGGACAATTTCGTCCGCGCGGAGACCGACAATTACCTCGCGATGAATGCGAAGGTCGTCGGCGGGCTGGGCAAGTTCCAGCATTCCCGCGAGCCGGCTTCGATCGACAACCAGACCGTCATTCGCATGAACCGCGATACGCTCTATTCGTTCGGGGTGTTTGATCTCGCCGGCGGCCCGGTGACGCTGACCCTGCCGGACTCGGGCGACCGCTACATGTCGATGATGATCGTCGACGAGGACCACTACGTGCCGATCGTCGCCCACGGCAAGGAGACGGTCACGCTGGCGCAGGAATCGTTCGGCACCCGATATGCCTTCGTGGCGGTCCGGACCCTGGTCGATCCCAACGACCCCAAGGATATCGAGGCGGTCCACAAGCTTCAGGATGCGATCACGGTCAGCCAGAAGGACGCCGGAAAGCTCGAGCTGCCGGACTGGGATCAGGACAGCCTCACCGAAATCCGCAACGGGCTGCTCACGCTGGCAAAGTACCAGCCGTCGTTTCACGGCGCCTTCGGAACGCGGGATCAGGTCGATCCCGTCCAGCACCTGATCGGCACGGCCGCGGGCTGGGGCGGCCTTCCCGACAGCGAAGCCAACTACCAGAGCTTCACGCCCGCGAAGAACGACGGCAAGACGGTCTACACCATCAACGTGCCGAAGGACGTGCCGGTGCAGGCCTTCTGGTCGGTCAGCGTCTACAACGAAAAGGGCTTCTTCGAGAAGAACGACCACAACGCCTATTCGATCAACGGCATCACCGCGGCGAAGAATGCGGACGGTTCGGTGACGATCCAGTTCGGCGGCTGCGACGGCAAGATTGCGAACTGCCTGCCGATCGTTGAGGGCTGGAACTATACCGCGCGGCTCTATCGTCCGGAGCAGCCCATCCTCAGCGGCGAATGGACCTTCCCGGCCGCAAATCCCCTCGACTGAGTCTGGTAGACTTACCTTTCGACGGGGAGACCTCTCCCCGTCGCAAATGGGCCGAGGGGGAGCATCCAAAGATGCTCTCCTTTGCGCAGGGATATGAGCGGGTCGTCGTCACCAAGGCTTCAGGATGAGCGTTTCAACAAAGTTGGCGACACTGCTTGGGACGGTCGCCCTTGCGATCGCGACGATGCAGTCTGCGCGCGCCGAGGATGGCGTCGGCGTTCGTCAGATCACGGCGCCATCCGAACAGCGCGGCACAAACCTTGATGTGACGGTCTGGTATCCGGCGCAGCCGGGCGGCGAGGCCGTCACGCTCGGCGACAGCCCGTTGTTCGCGGGCGCCTCCGCCATGCACGATGCGCCGATCACGGCCGGAAAATACCCGCTCATCCTGCTCTCGCATGGTGCCGGCCTCGCCGGTAATCCGCAGGCCCTGAGCTGGCTTGCAGCGCCCTTGGCCAAACACGGCTTCATCGTCGCGGCCCCCGCCCACCCGGGCAATTCGGGGCCCAACCGGTCCGCCCTTGAAACCATGAAACTCTGGCTGCGCCCTTCCGATCTCAGCGAAACGCTGAACGCCCTGGAAGGTGCCAACGCTTTCCAGGACCATCTCATCCCGGGCAAGATTGGCGTCCTCGGCCTCTCCATGGGCGGCACCACCGCGTTCGCCATCGCCGGGGCGCGCCTCGATGAAAAGCTCCTCGCCGGCTATTGCGACACGGATCAGCTCAATGCGTCGCTATGCGGCTGGATCCGGCAATCCGGCGTGGATCTCCACGCCATGGATCTCAAGGCCGCCGGCCGCGACAACCGCGACGATCGCATCCGCTTCGCCATGGCGATCGACCCGGCCCCTGCGGATGTCTTCGCGTTCAAAAGCTTTGCCGGCATTTCGATCCCGATGGAGATCGTCAATCTCGGCCGCGCGGAAAACATTCCCGCGACGGCGCAGGCCTCCGGCATCGCCAGGGCCATTCCGCATGCCGAATACCGGCTGATCGAGGATGCGAGCCATTTCAGCATGTTCGGCGAATGCAAGCCGGGCGCCGCGAAGATCCTCGCCGCCGAGGAGATCGACGAGCCGCTTTGCGCCGACGGCGACGGCCGATCCCGCGCCGAGATCCACCGGCAATTGATCGACATGACGACCGCCGCCTTCGATCGCGCCCTGAAGGGCGGCGCATAGTTCAGAAACGGAGCCGGCTGACCTGGCTCCGCCGTCATCCCGGCGAAGGCCGGGATCCATGCCCACCGGCTCATGGCGGGAAGAACTGGGCATTCTTGACCCGAATGTTCCTGGCCGGTGTTTATGGGCCCCGGCCTTCGCCGGGGCGACGGAGCTCTGCGGCTAGGCCGCGGGCTGCATGGCCACGTTTCGGCGCTCTGTGAAGGTTTCCCCATGGGAGAGGTGAAGGGGCAGCTCGGTTCGAGCCGGCTTGAGCCATCCTGTATCCGCACGACGGCGGCCTGCCCCCATCCCCCGCTCCCCGCTGTTGCCGCGTCGCCACAACCGGCGGAGGTATGCGCGCTGCGAGCCGCGCGCTCTTGGCACCAGCAAGCAACGCGGTTATAAACGACCTCTCTTCAACTCCGAACGCGGGGGGATTTGCATGGCATCGCTGCATTTGATCGTCGCCCCGGTGGTTCTCGTCGCGGGATCATCCCGCGCCTAGTTCGGACGTTCAGCGGCTTCCTCCCCGGTTCGAAACCGGGGTCCTCCGAAGCCCGCCGCCCCGAGTTTCCAAGACCTAACCGCGGATCTCCGTGCATCGACCGCACGTCGTCCGCCGCCTCTTCATCTCATTTTTCAGGACCGGATGGCGTCTTCGGCGCGTCCGGATAGCCATCATGACTCGATTCAGATTTCCCCGTTTCCGCATCCGATGGCGCACCGGCGCCTTCGCCGAGGTTCTCGGATTCACCTTCGCGCACTGGCGCAAGCAGCCCTGGCTGATCGCCGGCCTCGCGGCCGCCATGCTGACGGCGACCATGGCCGACGTGCTGCTGCCGCTCTATGCCGGCCGCCTGGTCGACGCCATCGCTAGCGACGGCGGCGACCGCGACGCGGCGCTTTCCGCCGCGCTCTCAGCCTTTGGCGCGCTGATGGCGCTCGGCGTCGGCATGATGGCGCTGCGCCATCTGGCCTTCCTCGGCATCATCCGGCTGACGCTCAACATGATGACGGCGATCGCGGCCGACGCGTTCCACCGGGTGCAGCGCTTCTCCACCAACTGGCACGCCAATTCCTTCGCCGGCTCGACCGTGCGCAAGATCACACGCGGCATGTGGGCGCTCGACCTTTTGAACGACACGCTGCTGCTGGCGCTGCTGCCGTCGCTGGCCATGCTGGTCGGCACCACCATCCTGCTCGGCTCCTACTGGCCGGTGATGGGGCTGATCGTCGCCACCGGCTCGATCCTCTACATCGGCATGACGGTGGCGCTGTCGCTCGGCTATGTCGCGCCGGCGGCGAGCCTCGCCAACCAGTGGGACACCAAGCTCGGCGGCGCGCTCGCCGACGCGGTGTCCTGCAACGCCGTCGTCAAGGCGTTCGGCGCCGAGGACCGCGAGGATGCGCGGCTTTCGCGCGTCGTCGCCAAATGGCGCTCGCGCACGTCGCGCACCTGGATCCGCGGCACCAACAACGGCACGGCGCAGGGCGTGCTGCTGGTGCTTTTGCGCGGCGCCATCATCGGCACCGTGCTGATCCTCTGGTGGCACGGCCAGGCGACAGCCGGCGACGTCACCTTCGTCCTCACCTCCTACTTCCTGCTGCAGGGCTATCTGCGCGATGTCGGCGTGCATATCCGCAATCTGCAGCGCTCGGTGAACGACATGGAGGAACTGGTCGCCCTGCACGCGCAGCCGCTCGGCATCGAGGATAAGCCCGACGCCAAGACGATGCGCATCGGCGCCGGCGAGATCCGCTTCGACGACGTCACCTTCCACTATGCGAGCCATGAAACGCCGCTCTACAAGGACTTCGACGTCACCATCAAAGCGGGCGAGAAGGTCGGCCTGGTCGGCCATTCCGGCTCGGGCAAGACGACCTTCGTCAAGCTGATCCAGCGTCTCTACGATGTCACCGACGGCCGCATCGTGATCGACGGGCAGGACATCGCCCATGTCACGCAGTCGTCGCTCAGAGGCGAGATCGCGATCGTCCAGCAGGAGCCGATCCTGTTCCACCGCTCGCTGGCGGAGAACATCGCCTATGCCCGGCCGGGCGCGTCGCTCTCCGAGATCATCTCGGCGGCGAAGCTCGCCAACGCGCATGATTTCATCGAGCGGCTGCCGCAGGGCTACCAGACGCTGGTCGGCGAGCGCGGCGTCAAGCTCTCGGGCGGCGAACGCCAGCGCGTGGCGCTCGCCCGCGCCTTCCTGGCCGACGCGCCGATCCTGATCCTCGACGAGGCGACGTCGAGCCTCGATTCGGAATCGGAGGCGCTGATCCAGGAGGCGATGGAGCGACTGATGGAAGGGCGCACGGCGATCATCATCGCCCACCGCCTGTCGACGGTGCGGGCGCTCGACCGCCTGCTCGTCTTCGATCGCGGCCGGATCGCCGAGGAAGGCACGCACGAGCAGCTGGTGCGCCTCGACAACGGCATCTACCGCAAGCTGTTCGAGCGGCAGGCGCTGGACCTCGCCAAGGGCCTCGCGGCGGCCTGACGACAAGAATGCGGGCCGGCGGCATCTCGCCGCCGGTCCGCGCCATGACTATTCCGACACGGCCGGCTGCGCCGCCGGGCCCTCCGGGCGCGTGACGATCCAGAGCGCACATCCCAGCATCACGAGCGCGACGAACGCCGCCAGCAGCCAGCTCGGCGCGGCGGAAACGTAGAACACGACATAGCCGAGCGCGATGCCGCCGCACGCCATCCACTTGGCGCGGCGCGGGATCGCGCCATGCGCCCGCCAGGCGCGCAGTGTACCGCCAAAGCGCGGATGATCGAGCATCCATGCCTCGAGCCGGGGCGAGGACCGGCCGAACGCCCAGGCGGCGAGAATCAGGAAGATCGTCGTCGGCATGACCGGCAGGAAGGCACCGATGATGCCGAGCGCCAGGAAGACGAATCCGAGCGCGATGAACCCTGCCCGCCGGCCAAGATGGAGAGCGGAGCGATAGCGCGCTCCGGCTCGCGGTTCCGGCATAGGTGACGCCTCCGGCAGTTGGTTTCGTTCCCCTCCCCGCCTCTTTCGGCGGGAGGGCCTCTGCGCACCGCCGGCAGGCGGCGACGACGAGCCGATGGAATAGAGCCGCCGGCGCCGAGCGCCAAGGAAAACCTGGAACGATCCTCCGATACGGCTGCGCGAACCGGCCGCAGGGCGGCCCTGTTGCGCCGCCCATCTTGCGTCCGGTTCGGCGATTAGGACTGCCCTCCGGCGCCCGGTCGTTGTTAAAGCGTCCCATCCTGCAACGGGGCGCCAGCCCCTTATGCAACGAGGCATGTCATGACCCGACTGACCGCTAAGGATTTCCACCCCGACCTGCTCGAGCTCTACGACTTCTACGCACATGGCCGGATCACCAAGCGCGAATTCCTCGACCGCGCCGCGAAATTCGCCGTCGGCGGCGTCACCGCCGCCGGGATCCTCGCCTCGATGAGCCCCAACTACGCCCTCGCCGACCAGGTATCGAAGACCGATCCCGACATCGTCGCCGAGTACATCACCTACCCATCGCTGGACGGCAATGGCGAGGTCCGCGCCTATTACGTGCGCCCGGCCAAGATCGCGGGCAAGCGGCCCGGCGTCGTCGTCGTGCACGAGAACCGGGGCCTGAACCCCTATATCGAGGACGTCGCCCGCCGCGTCGCCAAGGCCGGCTTCATCGCGCTGGCCCCGGATGGCCTGACCTCGAAGGGCGGCTATCCCGGCAATGACGAGAAGGGCGTCGAGCTGCAGAAGCAGGTCGATCCCGAGAAGCTGATGAACGACTTCTTCGCCGCGGTCGAGTTCCTGATGAAGAGCGACGCCACCACCGGCAAGGTCGGCATCGTCGGCTTCTGCTATGGTGGCGGCGTCGCCAACGCGGCCGCCGTCGCCTTCCCGGAACTCGCCGCCGCCGTGCCCTTCTACGGCCGCCAGCCGCAGGCGGCGGACGTGCCGAAGATCAAGGCGCCGCTCCTCCTCCACTATGCCGAGCTCGACAAGAACATCGATGCCGGCTGGCCCGCCTATGAGGCGGCGCTGAAGGCCAACAACAAGGTCTACGGGGCCTATATCTATCCAGGCGTCAATCACGGCTTCCATAACGACACGACGCCACGCTACGACCAGGCGGCGGCCGAACTCGCCTGGAAGCGGACGATCGACTGGTTCAACAAATACCTGTCGTGAAAGAAGGCCGCCGCCCCGGCTCGGGCGGCGGCCTCACGGCTTCGGGCAGTCGATCCGCCCCTAATCCCTCGCCCGCGCCAGCTTCGTCCGCGCCGCCGCCTGCTCGGCGGCGCCGAGCTGAGTCGGGCCGAGCTTGAAGGTGATGCGGTCCAGCTTGCCGGTGAAGGCGAAGGGCAGCTGGTAGTCGCTGTCCTCGACCCCGCTTCGCGTATCGACGCCGACGTCGAAGGTCTCGTCGATCGTCATCAGGAACGGCATGGAGTGCGGGATCGCCTGCCGGGCGACCTCCTGGTCGTCGACCTTGAGCACGCCCGTGCCGCCCTTGCCGGCGCCGGGGCCGTCATAGGTGAAATCGAACACGACCGTGTGCTTGCCGGGCGTCAGCGCGTCGTTGCCGGCCCAGCGGAAGCGCTGGAGCGCCAGTAGGTTGTACAGGAAGACCGGCTTGCCCTTGACCAGATAGAGGCCATAACCGCCGAACCGGCCGCCCATCGTCGCCAGCATGCCCTCCGCCCCACCCTGCGGGATCTCGACCTCGGCGGTGATGGTGTAGGACTTGGTCAGCAGATCCGGCGCGGCGCTGGGCGGAATGCCGGAGACGCGCCCGGCATAGGTGAAGCTGTTCCGCCCGGCCGTGGCGCTCGGACGCGGCGCAAGAAGCCGCTGCACGATCGAATTGTCGAGCGGGAAGACGTTGTATTTCGATGCCTCGAC
Organism: Kaistia sp. SLG-1; assembly: GCF_059699055.1. NCBI lineage: Bacteria > Pseudomonadati > Pseudomonadota > Alphaproteobacteria > Hyphomicrobiales > Kaistiaceae > Kaistia > Kaistia sp. SLG-1. Next base: position 2,658,012 of record NZ_AP048544.1, on the reverse strand, counting down.
CAGGAACAGGTCCTTCAGCTCCTGCAGCTTCTGAGGGTTGCTCGCGGCGACATCGTTGTTCTGCGAATAGTCGTCCGTGATGTTGTAGAGCTCCCAGTTATAGCCGCTGATCACGTCCGGCATCTTGGCGAGCCCGAGCAGCCAGGGCGGCTGCGGCGGCGTCGTCGAGGCGATCCAGCCGTCGTGGTAGATCGCGCGGTCGCCGAACATTTCGAAATATTGGGTGGTGCGGGCCGAGGGCACGTCCTTGCTCGACTTGTCCCAGCTATAGCTCATGCTGACGCCCTCGATCGGGCGCTGGCCGATGCCGTTGACGGTGACCGGCGCGCGCACGCCCGTCGCCTCCAGGATCGTCGGCACGATGTCGATCATATGGTGGAACTGGGTGCGGATGCCGCCGGCGTCGCGGATGCGGGCGGGCCAGGCCATCGCCATGCCCTGCCGCGTGCCGCCGAAATGCGAGGCGATCTGCTTGGTCCATTTGAACGGTGTGTCGAAGGCCCAGGACCAGGCGACCGACATGTGCGGCGTCGTCTGGTCGGAGCCCCAGACATCGTAGAACTTGAGCTGGTCCTTGACCGGAATGTCGATGCCCTGGATCGCGGCGAGGTCGAACGGCGTGCCGAGCGTCGAGCCCTCCGCGCTCGTGCCGTTGTCGCCCTCGATATAGATGATCAGCGTGTTGTCGAGCTTGCCCTGGTCCTCGACCTCCTGGATCACCCGGCCGATCTCGTGATCGGTATAGGCGACATAGGCGGCATAGACCTCGGCCTGGCGGGCGAACATCTTCTTCTCGTCGGCGGAAAGCGTATCCCATTTCGGCAGGCTGTCCGGCCAGGGCGTCAGCGCCGTGTTCTCCGGAATGACGCCGAGCCGTTTCTGGTTGGCGAAGATCTCGTCGCGCATGGCGTTCCAGCCCATGTCGAACTTGCCCTTGAACTTGGCGATCCATTCGGGCGTCGGCTGGTGCGGCGCGTGCGTGCCGCCGGGAACGAAATAGAGGAAGAACGGCTGGTCCGGCGCCGAGGCGCTGGTCTGCCTCAGATAATCGATCGCGTTGTCGGCGAGATCGGTCGTCAGATTGTAGCCGGGATGGCCGATCCACGGGAAAACCTGGGTCGTGTTCTGGAACAGATAGGGCGTCCACTGGTTGGTCTCGCCGCCCATGAAGCCATAGAAATACTCGAAACCCATGCCGACCGGCCATTGGTCGAACGGACCGGAGAGGCTGTACTGGAAGCTCGGCGTGTTGTGTTCCTTGCCGAACCACGAGGTCTTGTAGCCGTTCTCCTTGAGGATCTCGCTGATCGTCGCGTTCTCCGGTCCGATGACGGAATCATAGCCCGGGAAGCCGGTCGACTGCTCGGTGATGACGCCGAAGCCGGCCGAGTGGTGGTTGCGACCGGTGATCAGCGCGGCCCGGGTCGGCGAGCAGAGCGCGGTCGAATGAAACTGGGTGTAGCGCAGCCCCGCCTGGGCGACACGATCGAGCGCCGGCGTCGGAATGACGCCGCCAAACGTGCCGGAAACGCCATAGCCGGCATCGTCCGTCATGATCAGCAGGATGTTGGGCGCGCCGGCCGGCGGCACCACCCTCGGCGGCCAGAACGGCTTCGAGTTCGTGGCGTCGAGATTGATCACGCCCCCGAAGGGCAACGGCGGCGGCGGTATCGTGTTGCCGTCGATCGTCTGCGTCGCGCTCGGCGATCCCGGCGTTCCGGTGATCGTCTGCGCATCGGCCGTGACGATGGAGAGACCGGAAGACAGCATCAGAAGGGACAAAAATCGGCTGGAAAGCATGTGTCGCGTGGAATGCATGGAGCATCTCCTGCAAACAGGCCCGATTATTCATCATGATAAGAACTATGGAGAACGAACTATATTCACTCTGTTGCTTGTTACCGCGATAAAGACGGCCACAATACCCAAACTCGGCATGCGCCTCAATTCTTGAAGAATCGAGGGAAAGCACGATTTTGTTACACTCGGATCGGCCGAGGGGCAGACTATTCGGAAACAGGATGGCATGCTGGACGACATGCTTCCCGCTCGGCCGGAGAATCCTGGCCAGCTAGGGAAGATGCGCGCGACGAACTAACGGACGGGGGAATTCTTGCAGCCTGAGCTTCGCTCCACGATCACATGCCCGCATTGCGGTCACGGCAAGGTCGAGGAAATGCCGACCGACGCCTGCCAGTTCTTCTACGAATGCGAGGCCTGCCATACGCTGCTGCGCCCGAAGGCCGGAGATTGCTGCGTCTTCTGCTCCTACGGCTCGGTGCCCTGCCCGCCAATCCAGCTCGAGCGCCAGGGCGGCGGCGAGGCCTGCTGCGGTCGCTGACACGGCAGGCGACGTTCCCGACCGCCTGCCGACAATGGGCGGACCGCTTGCCGAGCCGCCCGCGACCCACTGGGCAAAGTCGCTCCGACACGACCTATCCGGCGTCGCCGGCGGAACCGCCCGTCGTGGAGCCGCATTCTTAGAATTCGTGCAGCATCCTGCCCGCGGACGGGAAGACATTTCGCAATTGGGCTCAAAAAGCGAAAGGACACGCGATGGCGATTGCCAAAAACACGATCTGCGTCTGGTACGACAAGGACGCCGAGGCGGCGGCCCGCTTCTATGCCGAGACGTTTCCCGACAGCTCGGTCGGCGCCATCCAGCGCGCCCCCACCGACTTCCCGTCCGGCAAGGCGGGCGACGTTCTGGTCGTCGAGTTCACCGTCGCCGGCATTCCCTGCATCGGCCTGAATGGCGGCCCCGCCTTCAAGCAGAGCGAAGCCTTCTCGTTCCAGATCGCCACCGACGACCAGGCGGAGACCGACCGCTACTGGAACGCCATCGTCGGCAATGGCGGCCAGGAAAGCGCCTGCGGCTGGTGCAAGGACAAGTGGGGCATCTCCTGGCAGATCACCCCGCGCGTGCTGACCGAGGCGATGGCCGCCGGCGGCGAGGAAGCCAAGCGCGCCTTCACCGCCATGATGGACATGGGCAAGATCGACGTCGCCGCGATCGAGGCCGCCCGAAGGGAGTGAGCAGCGCCCTCGCCTGACATTGACAGCACGCTGACAATTCGTCAGCATGCTGTCAAATTGTTCGGGAGATCGGCCATGACCCAGGAAACCGTGCACGTCGCGATCTATGACACGATGGCGGATTGGGAGTCCGGCTATGCGATCGCGCATATCCGCTCGCCCGAGTTCCAGAAGACGCCCGGCCGCTATCAGGTGAAGACCGTCGGCCGGTCGCTCGATCCGGTCACCAGCAAGGGCGGGATGCGGTTGTTGCCGGACCTCCCACTCGACGAGCTGGAGCCCGAAGCGAGCCGGATGCTGATCCTGCCGGGCGCCGACATCGCCATGGCGGGCGGCATCGACGATTTCGCCGAAATGGCGGGGCGCTTTCTCGGGGCGCATGTTCCGGTCGCCGCCATCTGCGGCGCGACGGCGGCGCTGGCGCGGCAGGGATTGCTGGACGAGCGGCCGCATACCAGCAACGCCAAGGTGTTTCTGGAAATGACGGGCTATCGGGGCGGCGCGCACTATCAGGAGCAGCTCGCGGTCACCTCCGGCGATCTGATCACCGCCAGCGGCATCGCGCCGATCCCCTTCGCCGCCGAGATCTTTCGCAAGCTCGCCCTCTATGACGAGGCGACGCTGAATTCCTGGCTGAAGCTGTATCGGGATCATGACCCGGCCGGCTTCTACGAGCTGATGGCGGAGACCGCGCCGTGATCGACGCGGAGATCGAGACCGAGATCAACGCCCAAATCAACGCCCAGGAGAAGCTGAGCTCGATGGCGCTGACGGTATTCGCGCTGAACGGGCTGTTCCTGACGGTCGCGGAGGAGCTCGCCGTACCGGCCGGGCTGACGGCGACACGCTGGCAGGTGCTCGGTGCCGTTCTGCACCAGCCGCTGACACAGGCCGAGATCGCGCGGCGGATGGGTATCACCCGGCAGAGCGTGCAGCGGACGGCGAACCAGCTGGTCGAGGACGGCATGCTGGCCGTGACGCCCAACCCCGCGCACCGCAAGGCCATGCTGCTGCATCCGACGGAAAAGGGTTTTGCCGCCATCCGCGCCATCCACCCCCAGCATGCCGCCTTCGCGGCACAGCTGAAGGCGGAGTTGGGCGACGAACGGATGCTGTGCCTCTCGGACGCGCTGATCGAACTCCGGGGCGTGATGGAAAGCCTCGTGCCGGCGGATCCGGAATAGCATCCCGGGAAATCGGCCGTGGTTCCTGCCCATGCCTTGGCGCCGGCGCCGACGGAAAGGGCGTTGGAAGAAACGGCCGGACACCTGTCGAAATCCGGTCCGGTCGTTCGTCACGATCGGGAAAGCCGGGCAATCGACCGGCGCAGGGACGATCCAGGAGGAACCATGGCGCAGTATCTGGTCGCTATTCACCATCCCGACGACTACGACCCGTTCGTCGCCGAAGACGCGGCCATGGACCGCGATATCGATGCGCTCAATGCCGAGATGCAGGCGGCGGGTGCCACGATCTTCGTCGGCGGCCTGAAGCCGGTGGCGAGTGCGAAGTCGCTTCGGGCCAAGGCCAATGGCGAGATCGTCGTTACCGACGGGCCCTACACGGAAGCCAAGGAACATGTCGGCGGCTTCTGGGTGTTGGAGGCCGCGAACCTGGACGAGGCGCTTGTCTGGGGTCGCAAGGCCGCGATCGCCTGCCGGGCCCCCGTCGAAGTGCGCGCGTTTCACTGACGCGTCGTGCTGGCGCCGTCAGCGGCGCTTGTTGCCCTTCGGGCCCTTCAGCACCGGCGTCTTGGCGCGGTTCTCGTCCTGCAGCTTGCGCCAGCGATCGAGCCGGTCCGGATCGAGCTGCCCCGCCTTGACCGCCGCCTGCACGGCGCAGCCGGGCTCGTGCTCGTGCGTGCAATCGCGGAAACGGCAGTTCGGCGCCAGTTCGGTGATCTCGGCGAAGAGCTGGTCGATGCCCTCGGCCGCGTCGCTCACATGCAGCGTCCGCATGCCGGGCGTATCGATCACCCAGCCGCCGCCGGCGATCCGGTGCAGCGAGCGCGAAGTGGTGGTGTGGCGGCCCTTGGCGTCGCTCTCGCGAATGCCGCCGGTCTGTTGCGGCGCGTCCTGATCGGGGCCGGCCAGCGTGTTCAGCAACGTCGACTTGCCGACGCCGGAGGAGCCGATCAGCGCCACCGTCCGCCCGGCCCCGCACCAAGGGGCGAGCGCCGCCGCCGCCTCGCCGCGGCGTCCGTCCAGCGTGACGCATTCGAGCCCGCGCTGCAGCGTCGCCACCTGGGCCGCATAGGTCCCGGCGTCCTCGACCGTATCGGCCTTGGTGAGCAGGATGACCGGATGGGTGCCGGCCTGGTTGGCGAGCGCCAGATAGCGCTCGAGCCGGGCGACGTTGAAATCGGCGTTGCAGGAGGTGACGATGAACAGCGTGTCGACATTGGCGGCGGTCAGCTGCGGCTGAGTACCGCCCTCGACCCGGCGCGACAGCAGCGTCCGCCGCTCCAGCCGGCGGCGGAGCAGATCCGTCCCCGGCTCGACCAGCACCCAGTCGCCGACCGCGTAGTCGCCCGTGTTGGTATGGACCGGAAGGACCAGCCGGACCGGACCGTCGACGGCGATGGCGCCCATCCGCGCCCGATGCACGGTCGCGATCCGCATCGGCACGAGGTCCGCCTCGTCGGCTTCGACCTGCTCGGCGAAAAAGTCGCTCCAGCCCATTTCGGCGAGCGACGAGGCGGCGACGTCGAGGGCTTCGATCAAGATCGGGGCCGAAGGCACGGCGGCGCGGACAGGAACATCATCGTGGGCGGCATCCTGGGTAACGGGCTGGTAACGGCAGGTTACCGGAAAACCCGTCGCGGAAACATGACCGAAGCGGAGCGAACGCATCCGCCCGCCCCGGGTCGCACGCTCTATAGGGCGGCCTCGGCGCCTCGCGCAAGCAGCGCCTCCGCCGGGGGTCGCTTCCGGTTCGCTCGGGTTCAGCCCAGGACTTCGCGCAGGATGCCGGCCAGCGTCCGCTGGTAGCATTCATTCGAGAAATGCGCGGCATAGAGGGCCAGTCCCGCCTCGTTCGGAACGTCAGGAAGTCTGGATAGCTCTTTCATCTGACGAGCGAATTCGTCCGCTCCGTCCGCGATCCGGACGGCTTCGTCTATGCCGGGAATGCGGGCGAAGGCCGACACAGCCATGGGCGTCGCTACGACATGTTTCCCCATCGCCAGCGCCTCGACCAGCTTGATGGAAGCACCGGTCCCGGCGGTCGTCGGCACGATGACCGCGCGGGAGGACGCATAGATTTCCGCGAGATCCGGCTGTTCTTCCAGCCAGATCTCCCTATGTGCCTCGAAGACGGAAGGCTGGTGCTGGCGGAACCAGGTGGCAATGCTGCCGACGATGCGGATCCGGAGCCCCTGCCCCGACAGCCGCGGCAGGACCTCGCTCGTAAACCATTGAATGCTCGTGATATTTCCGGCGTGGGCGTTGCCGACGAACAGGAAATCGATCGTCGCCGCGCCGTTCGGCCGGGTCGCCGCGAGATGGTTGCGGGACGTGGGCCGGTTGAGGAAATGGCGCCGGCCCGGCAGCAATTTGCGGAAATGTTCGACGTCATCCTCGCTGATATGGACCAGCGCATCCGCCTCGGCGCCGATCTTCGCCTCGTCGCGATGGAGCCTGTCGAGGTCGTCGACCTGTCGGGTGATCGGGTTGGGCAGACGACCGTGCCCATAGCGGTGGGCCTGGATATCGTGCGTCTCGAGAAGGATCTTCGGTCGCGGAAACCCGGCGGATTCCGCCGCTTTCGCGATCTTTTTCGCCGCTCCCATGTTGAAGGCGTGGTTCACATGCACGAGCGCCACGCCACGGGCCCGGATGCGCGCGAGCAGGCCGGCATCGATCCGCGACCGGCCCGCATAGCGCGACTCGATCGCCATCACCGTGTCTTTCCCCGCCAGGATCCAGTCCCAATAGGCCATCGAGGATCCGCGCCGGATCCGGCGACGGGATTGGTTCAGATAGATGTCGCGCCCGGGAATCTCCGAGAAGTCATCCCGGATCCTCCCCCAAACCGAGTTACGGTCCGTCCGTAAATCAGCATTGTGAGGGACGAATACAACTATAACGTCATATCCAGCATCAATATATGCTTTTGATTGTGCGAGGAATATACTGGAGCTGCCGGATCGCGGCCACGGCGCACAGATCATGACGACGAGAGGATTTGCCAATCCCGGTATCCCTCTTGCAACGACTCCAAACTTCTGACTCTCTAGTTTGGAATTCCTGTGATCAGCACGGTGAGACCTACGAATGCCCCGCAGAAGAGTGCTCACCTGGCTGTCGGACTGGATCGCCAGCCGGCCTCCGACGCTCTTCCTGATTCCGTCCGATCCCTGGAACCTTACGGGATCGATCGGCGACGCGGCAATGATCGCGGCCGTAACGGAAGTGTGCCGCACCCAGGCCGGGCTCGAGGTCACCGTCCTCACCTCCACCGATGCCGCCGATCAGGCCGCCCACCGCCTCGGCCTGAGAACGGTTCGCGTCGCCTGGGACAGCGAACAAGCGTTCTGGCCTCAGGTCGATCGCCAGATTCGAAAGAAACACGCGAAAGCGCTGCTCGTGCTCGGCGCCGACGTCCTGGATGGCGGCTATGGATCGGAGATGGCGAAGCGCATGTTGCGGATCGCCGATCTCGCCGCCTCCAGGAAGATCCCGACCGCCATTCTCGGCTTCAGCTTCAACAGCGCGCCAGCAGAGGACCTGCGGCCCGCATGGGCGAAACTGCATCCGGACGTCGTCATCCAGGTGCGGGACCAATCGTCCTTGCAGCGCTTCGAGGCATTCTCCGGCCGAAAAGGCACGCTGGTTGCCGATTGCGCGTTCCTGCTGAAGGAGAAGCCGGGGCAGGCGTCTGAAGCGGTCCGAGCATGGGCTGCGGGCAAGCGCCAACAGGGACGGCACGTGCTCGGCATCAACTTCCATCCCCAGCTCTTCAAGAAACGGGAGGATTTCCCGCGACTGGGTCGTTCGTTCGAGACCGTGCTCAGGAAGCTCGCGGCCGAGGACGGCACCGCTTTCGTCGTCATCCCGCATGACAATCGGGAGGACAGCGATAAGGTCGCGCTACGGGCCTTTGCCGCCGATCTCGATGAAACCCTGCGCGAGAACGTGCTGTTCGTCGGGGAGGATGTCGGCCCGGATGAAATCAAGGCGATCGTCTCGCATCTCGACGGCACCGTCACGGGACGCATGCATCTGGCGATCGCGACGCTCGGGATGGGCAGGCCGGCCGTCGCCCTGACCTACCAGGACAAGTTCGAAGGTCTGTTCGATCATTTCGACCTGCCGTCGTGGCTGCTCGTCACGCCGGAGGCGGCGGGAGAGCCTGAAGTCCTGCTGGCGCTGATCCGACGGTTCCGCGCCTCGCTTGGCGCGTTGACGAGCCAGGTTCAGGCGCACCTCCCCGCCGTGCAGCGGGCAGCGCGGCGCAATCTGGAGACGCTTGGATGGACTGCGGGCGACGCCGCGAGGCAGCCCTAGGCGCGACCGTCGGCCTTGCTGCCACCCCGCGACTTGAAGAACGCCTCCATCGAATCGCTCGCACGGCCGTGATGGCGGGCCAGGGTGGCGATCGCCCTCACCTCGTCGCGGGCGCGGCAGGCGGCGAGCATCTCGCGATGCTCGTCCTGGCCCATGTCGCCGACCGCCGCCAGATGAAAGCGCAGATAGCGATCGGCGGTTGCGAGATGCTGCTCCGTCAGCGCGATCAGGCGCGGCAGCCCGGCCTGCGAATAGAGCGTCATGTGGAAACGCCGGTTCAGTTCGCCCATCCGGCCGGGATCGGTCTCCTGATCGATTTCCGCCAGTAGCTCCTCGGCGAGATCGAAATCCTCCTCGGTCAGATGGGGTATCGACAGCCGCAGCGCCTGCGGCTCGAGCGCCGCGCGGATGGCATAGTTGTCCATGGCGTCCAGAAGCGTGATCTGGACGACGACGGCGCCGCGATGCGGCTCGAAATCGACGAGCGCCTGGGCTTCCAGCTGGCGCAGCGCCTCGCGGATGGGCATGCGGCTGACCTTGAAGGTCGCGGCCAGCTCCTCCTGCCGAAGCGGCGTACCGGGCGCGATCGTCCCGGAAAGGATCGCCTCGCGCAGGGTCGCCTCGACATATTCCGTCGCCGTGCGATAGCGCGGCGCGGCGGACTGGACCAGCTCCAACAAGGCTCCCGTCATGCCCGTCTGCTCTCCCCAAATGCCGGCAGGGTGCGTTCTGCCCTTGCCTGTCGATTGGATCCAATTTAACAATTCCTCCCTCGAATGCAATCAAGGCGATCCCGATGGATATCCGCGCCGAGGCGCCCGCCTCTCCTTTCAACGCGCCTGAACGCTCCCCTGCCGAGACGACCGGGACCAGCCCGTCCGTAGGCCTGACGCAGCCGATCGTGGCCGGCATCATGGCTGCCTTCGTCGGCTTCGCCGGCGTCTTCACGGTGGTGCTGCAGGGACTTGTCGCCGTCGGCGCCACGCAGGCGCAGGCGGCGTCCGGCCTGCTGGCGATCTGCGTCGCGCAGGGGCTGCTCTCGATATTCCTCAGCTGGCGCTACCGCATCCCCGTCAGCATCGCCTGGTCGACGCCCGGTTCGGTCCTCTTCGCCGCGACCGGCATCATCGAGGGCGGCTTCCCGGCCGCCGTCGGCGCCTTCATCCTCGCCGGCCTGCTCATCGTCGCCGCCGGATTGATCAAGCCGTTCGGCCGCCTCGTCTCGTCGATCCCCGCCGTCCTCGCCAGCGCCATGCTGGCCGGGATCCTGCTCGGCCTCTGTCTCGCGCCGGCGCGGGCCGTCGGGCTCGAGCCGGCGCTGGCCATTCCCGTCGTGGTGGTCTGGGCGCTCGTCGGCCGCATCCGGAAAATCTGGGCCGTGCCGGCGGCGGTCGCCACGGCCGTCGCGCTGATCGTCTGGACGGCGCCCACGGGCGGCTGGTCAATCGACCACATCACCCCCGACATCGCCTTTGTCTGGCCGGTCTTCACCCTGCAGGGGCTGGTCTCGCTGGCGATCCCGCTCTTCATCGTCACGATGGCGTCGCAGAACCTGCCGGGGATCGCGGTGATGAAGGCCAATGGCTACGAGCCGCCGGTCGGCCCGGTCTTCTTCGGGACGGGCGTCGCCAGCATGCTCGTGGCGCCGTTCGGCGGCCACACGCTCAATTTCGCCGCCCTGACGGCGGCAATGTGCGCCGGCCCCGACGCCCATCCCGAGCCGTCGCGCCGCTGGATCGCCTCGGTCTCGGCCGGCGCCTTCTACCTGCTGCTCGGCCTCGGCGCGACGCTCGCCGCGGCGCTTGTGACGGTGGCGCCGCCGGTGCTGATCCAGGCGGCGACCGGCCTCGCCCTGCTCGGCGCCTTCGCCGGAGCGCTGGCGGGCGCCATCTCCATTCCGGCGCACCGGGATGCGGCAATGGTGACCTTCGTCACGGCCGCCTCGGGGCTTTCCTTCTACGGCATCGGTGCGGCATTCTGGGGCCTGATCGCAGGCGGAGCCTTCATGCTCCTCAACAGAAACCGGAGCCGATGACAATCGCAGGCGTGATCCTCGCAGGAGGCAACTCGGTCCGGATGGGGCAGGACAAGTCGTTGGTGGAGCTCGGCGGCATCAGCCTGATCGAGCGGGTGATCGAGCGGTTCGCTCCCCAGGTCTCTCCCCTCGCGATCAATGCCAACGGCGATCCCTCCCGCTTTGCCGGCTACGGATTGCCCATCCTCGCCGATGACGAGCCGGATACGGGGCCCCTCGGCGGCATCCTGGCGGGGATGCGATGGGCCCAGTCATTGCCCGGGAAACCGGATTTCATTGCAACCGTCCCGGTCGACACGCCGTTCGTTCCGACCGATCTGGTAGCGAAGCTCGACGCCGGCCGTGACGGCCAATCCCGAATCGTCATTGCCGCTTCCGGCGATCGCGACCACCCCGTTGTCGGGCTTTGGCCCGTCGCGCTGGCCGACGCGCTCGCCGAGTGGCGCCTCACCGCGAAGAGCCATGGCGTGCGGGCGTTCATCGCCGCCAGCGGCTTCACCGTCGTCCATTTCCCGCAGCCCGAGCGCGGTCCGGATCCGTTTCTGAACGCCAACACGCCCGACGAGCTCGCCGCCGCCGCCGGATGGCTCGATCCTGTCCGGCCGGGCTGAGCGCGCCGCAGCAACGACGAGCAGTTGCAGCGTCCCTCCAAAAAATGGGAATATGTGGCAAGGCTGGAACGCTTGTCCGTGGCAGGCGCAACCAGACGCACTAGAAGAGTGTATCTCAGGGGAATGCCCATGCGTATCGTGAAGCAGGCCGCCATCGCGGCGCTGGCCTTGATGGCCGTCACCGGCGCCGTCCAGGCGAAGGAATGGAAGAACATCCGGATCGCCGTCGAAGGCGCGTTCCCGCCGTTCAACTATGTCGGCGCCGACAACCAGATCGGCGGCTTTGACGTCGAGATCGCCAAGGCCGTCTGCAATCAGCTCAAGGCCGAATGCACGTTTGCCGTGCAGGATTGGGATGGCCTGATCCCTGCGCTGCAGGCCGGCAAGTTCGACGCCATCTTCTCGTCGATGTCGATCACCGACGAGCGCAAGAAGGTCATCGACTTCTCGCGTCCCTACTACCAGTCGCCCTCCTCCTTCATCGCGCCGAAGAGCGCGGCCATCAAGGACACCTCGCCCGAGAGCCTGAAGGGCAAGACCATCGGCGCGCAGTCCTCGACGGTCCAGGCGACCGAACTCGAGGAGAAGTACAAGGGTTCGGACGTCAAGCTCTATCCGACCCAGGACGAAGTGAACCTCGACCTCGTCTCGGGCCGCATCGACATGCTGTTCGTCGACAAGCTGCCCGGCCTCGACTGGCTGAAGACCGCGGACGGCGCCAACTTCGAGTTTGTCGGCACCGACCTGCCGACCGATGGCGTCGGCGCCGGCGTGCGTCAGGCCGATTCCGACCTGCGCGACCAGATCTCGGCAGCGATCGTCGCCATCAAGGCGGACGGCACCTACGACAAGATCAACGCCAAGTACTTCCCCTTCTCGATCTGGAAGGATTGAGCGCGGACGGCGCCGGGCGTAGAACCCGCCCGGCGCAATCCTGCGATTGACTGACCCTGGGGGACGGGCCGCGTGGACCTGTTGAATTTGCTAAGCTTCGGGCCCGACGGCTGGGGCAACCAGCTGCTGCAGGGCACCTGGCTTACCATTCGGCTGGCCCTCGCCACCCTGCCCTTCGGGCTGGCGCTCGGCCTTCTGATGGCGCTCGCCAAGCGCAGCCCCAATCGCTGGTGGCGCGCCTTCGGCAACGCCTACACCACCATCTTCCGCGGGCTACCCGAACTGCTCACGATCTTCATCGTCTATTTCGGCGGCCAGATCGCGCTGCAGAAGATCGTCGGCCTCTTCAGCGACACGCCGGTCGAGGTGAACGGCTTCGTCGCCGGCATGATCGCGCTCGGCGTTGTCTTTTCCGCCTATGCGTCGGAAGTGTTTCTCGGCGCTTTCAACAACATCACGCGCGGCCAGTATGAGGCCGCCTACGCCCTCGGCCTCCGGCCCTGGACGACGCTCCGGCTCGTGATCGTGCCGCAGCTGGTTCGCCTGGCGCTGCCCGGCCTCGCCAATCTCTGGCTGATCCTGCTCAAGGACACGTCGCTGGTGTCGGTGATCGCGCTCGACGACCTCCTGCGCAAGACGAGCATCGCCGTCCGCGTGACCAAGGAGCCGTTCCTGTTCTTCGGCGTCGCCTGCCTGATCTACCTCGCGCTCTCGATGATCTCGTCGATCGGCATCGCCGCCGTCGAGCGCTGGGCCAATCGCGGCCTGAGGAGGGCGTAATGAACTGGGACGCTCTCGCCACCTATGGCCCGCGCATGCTGCAGGGCCTGGTCGTCACGCTTCAGCTCGTCGTTATCTCGATCACGCTCGGGGCGCTGCTCTCCTGGCCGGTCGCGCTGGCGCGGCTTAGCCGGTATCGGGTGATCCGGGGGATCGACTTCGGCTACATGTACTTCTTCCGGGGAACACCCCTGCTGGCGCAGACCTTCCTCGTCTATTACGGCGCCGGCCAGTTCCGGGCCCAGCTCGAGGCGGTCGGGCTCTGGTGGCTGTTCCGGGATGCCTTCTTCTGCTGCGTGCTGACCTTCACGCTGAACACGGCCGCCTATCAGGCCGAGATCCTGCGCGGCGCCATCCGCGCCGTACCCGTCGGCCAGCGCGAAGCGGCGATGTCGCTCGGCCTGAATTCACGGCAGATCTTCCGCAAGATCATCGTGCCGCAGGCCCTGCTGATCGCGCTTCGCCCGCTCGGCAACGAGGTGATCCTGATGATCAAGGGATCGTCGGTGGCGGCGATCGTCACCGTGTTCGACCTGATGGGCGTGACCCGCCTCGCCTATTCGCGCACGTTCGACTTCCAGGTCTATCTCTGGGCCGCCGTGCTCTATCTGATCGTGGTCGAGGCCGTCCGTCGGCTCTGGGACAAGATCGAGCACTACCTGACGCGGCACTTGCGCGCCGCCTGAGCCTTTCCGTCCGGCAATTTCGCGCCGGACGGCCTTTCGCGAAACAGGCCTGACGCCGCTTAGGCGACGCCCTTGTCCTTTTCGAGCGGAATGTAGTTCAGCGGCAGCGCCGTCGCATATTTGATCTGCTCCATCGCGAAGGCGGACGAGACATCCGCGATGTCGATCCGCGCGATCAGGCGCTTGTAGAACAGGTCATAGGCCTCGATGTCGGGCACGACGACGCGCAGCAGATAGTCCACCTGCCCACTCATCCGGTAGAACTCAACCACCTCGGGCACATCGCGGATGACCTCGGCGAAGCGCTTCAGCCATTCCTCATTATGCTGGCTGGTGGTGATCGAGACGAAGACCGTGACCTTGGCGTTCACCTTCTTCGGGTCCAGCACGGCGACGCGCCGGGTAATCACCCCGTCTTCCTCGAGCTTCTGGATCCGTCGCCAGCAAGGCGTCGTCGACAGTCCGACTCGCCGCCCGATCTCGGCGACCGGGATGGTGGCGTCTTCCTGCAGGATTTGCAGTATTTTTCGGTCAAGTCGGTCAATCATTCCGAAACCCTCTGCCTTGGAACCTCGCGGCGCTAGCATCATTTTCCAATGAGCATTGCCGACGACTTCGAATTGAGAATAATATTCCCAAGATGAATGCGCAAATCGGCCCGCGAAGTCAATCCGCGCTGCGCAAATGCTCCGCGACGCGACGCTGAAGGACCGGAAGGAGCTCCGCCTCGAACCAGGGATTCCGCTTGATCCAGCCGCTGTTGCGCCAGGAAGGGTGGGGTAGCGGCAGGATGCCGGGGGCCGCCGTTTCAGCCAGGATCGCGCGCCAGTCGGCGACCGTCTCCGTCATTCCGGATTTCGCCCGGCTGCCGAGGTGCCACTGCATCGCGGACAGGCCGACGGCGAGGATCAGCTCGACAGCCGGCAGCGCCGCCATCACGGCATCGCGCCAGGCGGGCGCGCATTCCCGGCGCGGCGGCAGGTCTCCGCCCTTGGCGTCGAGCCCGGGGAAGCAGAACCCCATCGGCACGATCGCGATCCGCGTCTCGTCATAGAAGGTCGCCTCGTCGACGCCCATCCAGTCGCGCAGCCGATCGCCGGACGGGTCGGTGAACGGCTTGCCGGAAGCATGGACGCGCGTGCCGGGCGCCTGCCCCGCGATCAGGATGCGCGCGGTGGCGGCACCGCGAATGACGGGACGGGGCGCATGCGGCAGGGGCGCGCGCACCGGCTGATCGACGCAGATGCGGCAGGAGCGGATTTCGTCGAAGAGGGCGTCCAGTTCCATCATTCCGGAATTTAGTGGCGGCTTAACCATGTTGCTCAAGTGCGCATTAAGCATTCGGCACGCAAGTTTGGCTAGAATTCCGGATACTTCCTGACGGAAGTGGCGACATGCAGATGCGAGCCGCGGCGGCGGGTGACAGCCAGACGAAAGCTTCCCCCTGCGCAGGCGCTGAAGAGCGCGGCGCGGCAGCGGCCGGCTTTCGCGATCTGCGGGCAGAAGCCGCGGATCCCGAGCGCGCGGGTAATGTCCTCGATCGCGCCTTGCTCGCCGAATATGCCCGGGATCGCCGCGCCAGCCTGGTAGTCCCCGCCGTGCTGATCCCGATCGCCGCGCTCTGCGCCGCGACGTGGGTTCCCTTGGTTCCTCTTCTTCTCTGGGCGACCCCGGCCCTGCTCCTCCACGCATGGCTGGCAACAGTCTGCGGCCGCACGATGGACATTTCGGGGGCAGAGCAGGAACTCCGCCGACGGAAATCCGTACTTGTCGCCAGCGAGGCCTTCTGCGGCATCAGCTGGGCCAGCTTCCTGATCCTGCTCGCCATGAACGCGCCCGCTTCCGCCGACGCGCTGCTGGTCGCTGTGACCCTGGTGGTGGTCGCCGTTGGCGCCGTCGGCTCGGCTGGCCTGCCCGCGGCCGGCTATGCCGCCTGCGCCCCCATAACGCTTGCCGCCGTGACGCTCCTCTGCATGCGTCAGGATCCACTCTCGGTCGGCCTCGCCGCGTTGTGCCTGATCGCCACGATGGCGTGCCTCGCCCATGCGAAGCGCCTGCACGATCTGATGCAGGCCTTCCTGAAACGCGACGTCGACAATCACAAGCTGACGGTCGAACTGGAGAGCGCCCGCGCCAAGGTCGGCCGGGCCGTCCGGACTGCCGAGGAGGCGAACCTCGCCAAGTCGCGCTTCCTCGCCACGATGAACCACGAGTTGCGCACGCCGCTGAATGCGATCCTCGGCTTCTCGGAGGTCATGAAAGACGAGCTCTTGGGCCCGCTGCCCAACCGCACCTATCGCGACTATGCGGCCGACATTCACCAGAGCGGCGGCCATCTGCTGTCGCTGATCAATGAAATCCTGGAGCTTTCGGGGTTCGAGGCTGGAAGCTATGAGCTGCGCGAGGAGCCGGTCCAGCTGGCCAAGCTCGCCGAAGAGTGCATGAACTTCGTCCGTTCGCGTGCCGAGAGCCGGGAACAGACGCTGTCGCTCGCGACGGAGACGGATCTACCGCCTCTCCTGGCCGACGCGCGCGGTACCCGGCAAGTCGTCCTCAATCTGCTTTCGAACGCCATCAAATTCGCCCCGCCGGGCGGCCGGATCGATATCCAGATCGGCTGGACGGCCGGCGGTGGGCAGTATGTCTCGATCCGCGACAACGGCCCCGGCATCCCGGCCGAGGAGATGCCGAACCTGCTGTCCGCCTTCGGACAGGGCGAGGCCGGCATCCGCAAGGCGGAACAGGGCAGCGGCATGGGCCTGGCGATCGTCGAGGCGATCACCCGGCTGCATGGCGGCACGTTCGAGCTTCGCTCGGCCGTCGATCAGGGAACGGAAGCCATCGTCTGCTTCCCCCGCGCGCGGGTCATGGAGCCGCGCATGGTGAGCCCGGTCGTTGCCGAGCCCACCGATGCCGGTGGCACCGTGGTGCGCCTGCGCTCGGCCGGCTAGCTCAGCCCTCGCGGGTCGAAACGCCCGCCTGCGTGAAGGTTGCCATGCCGGTGTGGATCTCGGCGGCGGCCTTGATCAATCCGGCGGCCATCGCAGCACCCGTTCCCTCACCGAGGCGCATGCCGAGATCGAGCAGCGGCTTCTTGCCCATCGCTTCCAGCAACTTGGCGTGCGGCGGCTCGGCCGAGACATGGCCGAACTGACAGTGATCAAGCGACGACGGATCGATCTTGTAGAGCACGGCCGCTGCCGCCGTCGCGACGTAGCCGTCGACGATGATGGGGATGCGGCTCATCCGCGCCGCCAGGATGGCGCCCGCCATGGCGGCGAGCTCGCGGCCGCCAAGCCGGCGCAGAACCTCAAGCGGATCGCCGAGATGGGCCGCATGCAGCTCCAGCGCCTGATCGATCGCGGCCGCCTTGCGCGCCACGCCTTCGGCGTCGACGCCGGTGCCCGGGCCGACCCAGTCCCGGCCCGTGCCGCCGAACAGGCCGGCGGCGACGGCGCCGGCGATCGTCGTATTGCCGATGCCCATCTCGCCGATCGCCAGCAGGTCGATGCCGCCCGCCGTCGCTTCCATGCCGAACGCCATGGTGGCGGCGCAGCCGGCCTCGTCCAGCGCGGCCTCGACCGTGATGTCGCCCGTCGGGATATCGAGCGCGAGATCGAAGACCTTCAGCCCGAGATCATAGGTGATGCAGATCTGGTTGATCGCGGCGCCGCCGGCCGCGAAATTCTCGACCATCTGCTGCGTGACGCTGGCGGGATAGGCGGAGACGCCGCGCGCCGCGACGCCGTGATTGCCGGCGAAGATCGCCACCAGGGGGCGGGTTACCGCCGGCCGGGTCCTGCCCTGCCAGCCGCCCAGCCATTCGGCGAGCTCTTCCAGCCGCCCGAGCGATCCGGCCGGCTTCGTCAGCTGCGCGTCGCGCGCGCGGATCGCCAGGACGGCGTCCTCGTCGCGAGCCGGCAGCTGTTCAAAGAGGGCGCGGATGTCGTCGAAGGGGAGTCCGGTAGCGGAGCGGGCCATGGGGATCTCGGCTTATGCGGGGTGGTCGGAAACGGCGCGCTTTGCGGCCGGGGGCGCGGCGATCTATAACGCTCCTCCGGCGCACCGCAAAGCTCGGATGACAGCGAGTCGATGCCGCGTTCCGCCGATCAGGGGCGATTGACATGACCGACGAGCCATACCGCACCATGTTTCGAGCATCCGCATCCGAGCTTGCCGCCTCGACGGCGTTTCTGACGCGCCTCCCCGCCGCCTGGCTCGGCGTCGATCCCGAGCGCCGGCCCGATTTCAGCGTGGCCGCCCGCGCCTTCCCGCTCGTCGGCGTGCTCGTCGGCGCGGTGGGCGCCATCGTGGCTGTGATCGCTTCGTCAGCCGGACTGCCGCCCATGGCGGCCGCCGTTCTCTCGCTCGGGGCGACGATCGCGCTGACCGGCGCCCTGCACGAGGACGGCCTTGCCGATACCGCCGACGGCTTCGGCGGCGGCGCCACGGCCTCGCGAAAACTCGAGATCATGCGCGACAGCCGCATCGGCACCTTCGGCGGCGTGGCGCTGATCCTGTCGCTGATCCTGCGGGCGAGCCTGATCGGCGCCTTGCTGCCCTATGGCGCTCTGCCGGTCGCCATGTCGCTGATCGCGGCGGAAGTGGTCGGACGCGCCGCGATGGTGCAACTCTGGACCGCCCTGCCGTCGGCCCGCTTCGAAGGCCTGGCCAGCGCGACCGGCCGGCCGACGAGCGAGACGCGCTGGAGCGCGGTCGCCATCGGCGTCGTCGTGGCCCTGTTGGCCGGCGCTGCCGGAACGGGCCTGGTCGACGCCTTCATCGCCCTCGTCGTCGCGGCGCTGGCGAGCTACGCGTTCCAGCTTCTCTGCTCTGCCCAGATCGCCGGCCAGACCGGCGACACGCTTGGCGCCGCGCAGCAGATCGCCCTCATCACCTATCTGGTCGCCATCGTCGCGACGCTATGATCACGCCCTGCATCAGCATCTGCGTGCTCGACCCCGAGACCGAACGCTGCGAGGGCTGCGGCCGGACGCTGGACGAGATCAGCAACTGGTCGCGCATGACCGAGGACGAGCGGCGCTCCGTGATGAACGCCCTTCCCGCCCGGCTGGAGGAACTCCGGGACTGAGCCTCGCTCAGGCTCAGGCTCCGGCGACCGCCAGCGCGCGACGCCCCTCGCGGTTGGCGATGACGCTGACGATCACCAGCTGGAAGAAGTGGTAGAGCATGATCGGCGCGATGATCAGGCCGAGCGCCGGCGACGCGCCGAACATCAGCTTGGCGAGCGGAACGCCCGTCGCCAGCGATTTCTTGGAAGCGCAGAACAGCAGCGCGATCGAATCCGCCCGGTTCAGGTTCATCAGCCGGCACGGGATCAGCATCAGCCCGTAGATCACGAAGAACAGGGCGATCACGCCGACGATGATGATCGCGATCATGCTGGCGTCGTTCCCGGCCCAGACGCCTTCGAGGATCGAATCCGAGAAGGAATTGTAGACGATCGCCAGGATGATGGCCCTGTCGGCCATTCGGATCGCCTTGATGTGGCGCGTCGCCCAGCCGGACAGCCAATGCCGCGCGACCTGGCCAACGACGATCGGCAGCAGCACCAGCAGCACGATCTTGCCGATGACCGGCAGGAGCGGCATGCCGACGCCCGACGACGACAGGAACCAGGCCATCAGGAGCGGCGTCGCGAAGACGCCGATCAGGCTCGATAACGTGGCGTTGAAGATCGCGACCGGCACGTTGCCATGCGCCAGCGACGTCATGGCGACCGACGAGGAAACGGTCGACGGCAGCGCCGCGAGATAGAAGAAACCGATCCAGACCTCGCTCGGAATGAAGCTCTTGAACGGCGTGCCGAAGACGAGGACGACGATCGGGAACAGCACGAAGGTGCAGAGCTGCACCGCGACGTGAACGCGCCAGTGGCGAATGCCGGCGTGCATGCGCTCGGGCGCGAGCGTCAGGCCGTAGAGGAAGAAGATCACCGCCACGCCATAGGTGGAGATCGCGTCCATGTGCAGCACGCCGCCGGTGGCGCCGGGGCCCGGAAGGGCGATCGCGGCGAGAACCACAAGAACAAGCGCGATCAGGAAGCCGTCGATCGTAAAGCCACGGATCGTCATGTCGGGAACGCTTTCGTTGCAGGCAGAATCCGCCGGATGCGGTTGGCTTTCCATCCATAGCGAGCCCTGCCGCGGCGATAAAGGCACCGTCCGACAAAGGACCTTCGCTTCAGGCGGCGGCAACCTCGGCGGCGATTTCCTCCACCGTATCCATCGCCCGATGCAGCACGTCGACGCCGGCATTCCGGCTGGCGCCCTCGACCGTCAGGATCTGCCGGAACCGGCGCGCGCCGGGACGGCCGTGATAGAGGCCGAGCATATGCCGCACGATATGGCTGAGCGGCGTGCCGGCGGCGAGCTGCGCCTTGATATAGGGAAGCATCGCCTCGATGATCTCGCGCGGCTGCCGCATCCGGCCTTCGACGCCGTGGAAGCGACGGTCCACATCGGCGAGCAGCTCCGACTCCTGATAGGCGGCGCGCCCGATCATGACGCCGTCGACATGGCGGAGATGCGTCTCGGCCTCGTCCAGGTTCTTAATGCCGCCATTGATGCCGACATAGAGATCCGGCAGCCGCGCCTTCAGGCGATAGACGCGGTCATAGTCGAGCGGAGGGATGTCGCGGTTTTCCTTGGGCGACAGGCCCTGCAGCCATGCCTTGCGGGCATGGACCCAAAGCGCATCGACGCCGGCGGCGACGACTGCGTCCGCCAGTTCGTCGAGCGCGATCTCGGGATCCTGGTCATCGACGCCGATGCGGCACTTCACCGTGACGGGGATCGAGACGGCGGCCTTCATCGCCGCGACGCAATCAGCGACGCGCTGCGGCTCGCGCATCAGGCAGGCGCCGAACGTGCCGGACTGGACGCGATCCGACGGACAGCCGACGTTCAGGTTGATCTCGCCATAGCCGAATTCCTCGCCGGCCTGGGCCGCGATCGCGACCTTGGCCGGATCCGAGCCGCCGATCTGCAACGCGACGGGTTGCTCGGCGGGATCGAAACCGAGCAGCCGCGCGCGATCGCCATGCAGGACCGCCTCGGCGACGACCATCTCCGTATAGAGCAGCGCATGCGCGCTCAGCAGGCGATGGAAATAGCGACAATGCCGATCCGTCCAATCCAGCATAGGTGCGACGGATATTCTATGCCTTTGATATTGCTTATTTTTCACAGATCGGGCCGGCCAAATGGTGCAGTTTGCATTCTCTATATGCGATCTCAGCACCCTTTGGCCAATCCGGCGCGACACCATCGCGCCGGCATTGCCTCTGCACCGCCTGCAGCCGTGGACGTTCAGGCGGACAGGGCCGGTTCCGGAGCCCGGGCGCGCTCGCGCAGGGCTTCTTCCCAGAGCAGCGCGTCCGTGACGATCAGGTCGAGATCCTCGCGCATCGGCTTGAAGCCGAGACGGTCGCGGATCAAATCCGTGGCGGCGACCAGCGACGGCGGATCGCCGGCGCGGCGCGGCGCGAGGCGCACCTCGAAATCGACGCCGGAAACCCGCTTCACGGCTTCGATCACCTCGAGCACGGAGAAGCCGCGGCCATAGCCGCAGTTGAGGGTCAGCCTGTCCCCGCCCCGCTCCAGATGATCGAGCGCGAGCACATGGGCGCGAGCGAGGTCGCCGACATGGATGTAATCGCGCACGCAGGTGCCGTCCGGCGTCGGATAGTCCTGGCCGAAGACGTCGAGATGCGAGCGCTGGCCGAGCGCCGCCTGGCAGGCGAGCTTGATCAGATGCGTCGCACGCGGGAAGGACTGGCCGGAACGGCCGGCGGGATCGGCGCCGGCAACGTTGAAATAGCGGAGCACCACGGCACGAAGCTCGTTCACGGCCACCGTGTCGCGCAGCATCCATTCCGTCATCAGCTTGGAGGCCCCGTAGGGCGAGATCGGCTGCATCGCCGAGCTCTCCGCGATCGGGCTGATTTCGGGCTCGCCATAGACGGCGGCGGTCGAGGAAAAGATGAAATGGCGCACGCCGCCGGCGACCGCGGCCGCGATCAGCGCGCGCGACTTCACCGTGTTGTTGAAGTAGTAACCGAGCGGATCCTTGACCGAATCCGGCACGACGATCGATCCGGCGAAATGGACGATCGCCGTGACGCCGAACTCGCGGACCAGCCGCGCCACCAGCGCCTCGTCGCCGCAATCGCCGCGGATCAGCGGCACGGACGACGGGACCTGGTTGGCGAACCCGGTGGAGAGGTCGTCGAGGACAATGGTTTCACGCCCCGCGTCGGCGAGGGCCAGCACCATGTGACTGCCGATATAGCCGGCGCCGCCGGTCACGAGAACGGTCATTCCTTGTTCCTGCTCTGGATGTTGGAGGGTCGCGGGGCTCAATAGAAGCTCACCTGGTCCGGGCTGAGCTCGGCGAGCGTGACGTTCTCGATCAGGAATCCGCTGCCGAAACCGAAATCGACATGGACGCCTTCCGCCGTGTCATGGGCATGCGCCAGGAAACCCTGGTAGTTGGCGAAGGCGCGGCCGGAGACCGGCTGGAAATAGAGATGGTCGCCCTCGGCCACATTGAAATCGGTGATGCGGTCGAAGCCTTCATTGTACTGGCCGTCGAAGATGAAGGTGTCGGCGCCGGCGCCGCCGGTCAGCGTGTCGTTGCCCCGGAAGCCGCGCAGCCGGTCGTCGCCGTCGTCGCCTTGCAGCGTATCGTCCATCTTGCCGCCGAAGATCGTGTCGTTGCCGGTGCCGCCGCGCGCCGTCACGACGCCGCCGGTGTTCAGCAGCTGGATGTAGTCGTCGCCACTGGCGCCGATGACGTTGAGGTCGACCGGCTGGTAAAGGCCGTTCGGCCCGAGCAGCGGACCGAACAGCGTCAGCTTCTCGATGTTCTGGAACATGCCGCCGGTGGACGACGTGCCGCTCTGCATGTCGATCCAGTAGGAACCGCTGGAGGGCGTCTGGATCTGCAGCATGTCGACGCCGTCGCCGCCATCGATCCAGTCCGGGTCGAAATTGCTCATGAAGATGGTGTCGTTGCCGGCGCCGGCATTGATGCGGTCGAAGCCGCCGCCGCCATTGATCCGGTCGTCGCCCGCGCCGCCATGGATGACGTTCGCCAGCGCGTCGCCAACGAGAATGTCGTTGTAGTTCGAGCCCCAGATGTCCTCGATCGAGGTCAGCGTGTCGCCATGCGCGAAGCCGCCGACCTGCGTGGCGCGTCCGAGATTGACGTCGACACCGGCGGTCGAGCCGCCATAGTCGACCCGGTCGCGGCCGGCGCCGCCGTCGATGCGATCCGCCCCCGCGCCGCCGTCGAGCACGTCGTCGCCGTCGAGGCCCATCAGCCAGTCATTGCCCTTGCCGCCATGGATGACGTCGTCGCCGCCATAGCCGCGGAACGTGTCGTCACCATTGCCGCCGAGGAGCAGGTCGTTGCCGGAGGCGCCCGCGACCTGGAAGCTCTCGACGTTGACGATCTTGCTGCCGATCGCGCCCCAAGGGCGGATATCGATGGTCACGTCGCCGTCCGAATCCACCGCGTCGATCGACACGGTGTCGAAGCCGTCGCCGCCGTCGATCAGGCCGAAATCGATCCGCGCCGAGAAGGTGTCGTCGCCGGCCCCACCCAGCATGACAACATTCGGATTGGCCGGCGGCGAATGGTTGTTCGTCAGCTCCTGCCAGAGATGATCGTTGCCGTCACCACCATCCATCCAGTCCGCCCCGCCGAAGCCGCCGAGATCGTCATTACCGGCGCCGCCATAGAGGATGTCGTCGCCGCTGGTGCCGAAACCGATGTCGTCATGCTCCGAGCCGTAGAACTCGAGCCGCTCTATGCCGGTCGCGAGCTTGCCGTGCGGAGACAGATAGTCCCCGTCGTCGATCAGCGACAGATCGCCATTCGGCTGATGCCAGACGGTAAAACCGGGTCCGCCCGTCTCGCCAGAGCGGAAATCGCTGACATCGACGACCAGCGTGTCGTTACCTGTTCCGCCCTCTACGATCGAGACGCTTGAGACCTCGATCCGGTCGTCACCCGCGCCGCCATTGATGCGGTCGAGCCCGCCGCCACCCACGATCACGTCGTTGCCGGCATCGCCCTTGATGATCTCGTCACCTGCTGTGCCGGCGATCCTGTCGTTGAAACGCGAGCCCCAGATGCTCTCGATCGAGAGAAGCCGGTCGCCCTCGGCGTCGCCGCCGAGCTGGGTCGCCCGTGTCAGATCGACGTCGATCGCCGCCGCGCTGTCGATGTAGTTGACCGTGTCGATACCGTCGCCGCCGTCGACCAGATCCGCGCCGAGATAGGGCCGGATGCTGTCGTCGCCGTCTTCCCCGTAGAGATTGTCGGCCGCCGGCGTGCCGAAGATCGTGTCATTGCCGGGTGTCCCATGAATATCGACCATGATCGCAAATCCCCCAAAGCGACAGGTTCAGGCCACTTTCCGCATATCAGCAGGCTCGGCGGCGCCAACGCGCGGCGCGAGCTTGGTATCCACGTTGTTTTCGAGCAGGAACGCACGCGTCTCGTCATAGACGTCGCGCCAGGCCGCGTTGAAGGCATCGAAGCGGCCCTGGTCCCAATAGTCCTCGAGTACGAAAGCTTCGTCGCTGAAGACGTCGTAGCTCGGGATCCGATAGGTCTCGGCGAACTCCGCGGTGCGGCTGTCATAGGTGAAGTAGATCGACGGCACGCCGTTCGCGAGCGCCATCAGATTGCCGTGCAGGCGATAGCCCAGCACAAGGTCGAGCCGCTGCACCAGCGCCTCGTAGTCGGCCACCACGTCGGAATAGAACAACCGCTCGCGGTAGAGCTTCTCCATGCCGTCGTCGAAATACCAGTTCGCGGCCCAGCCATTGGCGCGGAGCGCGGCGATCGCCTCTTCCTTCTGCTCGTCCGTGCCGAGGACGATCTTCTTCTCCTCCACCTCGCCCTGCGCCATCAGCGTGGTGTCGAAGCGGTTGGCGAGCGTCTTCACCAGGTCGCGGTGGAAGTTCAGGTAGCGCTGGATGTCCTGCGCATAGGTGGGCGAAACCTCGCGCCGGATCGTCAGGCCGACCTTTTCGACCTCGGCGAGCGGCGACAGCGTGATACGAAGGTTCGGGTCCAGCCGGCGAAACGCCGTCGGGCAGCCGATGATGCGGACATTGTCGATGCCGAGATCGCCCAGAACCTGCGCCGAATAGGCGCCGCGCACGCCGATCGACGTGCTCAGTTCCGACATCGCGCGCAGTACGTCGCGCGTCTGCTCCGTCAGCTCCAGCTTTCCCCGGACGGGCGCCTGCGCGCCGATGCCGAAGGCGAGCACCGGCAGGCCGAGCTTGCGGAGCACGGCGGCCGTGTCGTGCCACTGCATCTCGCCATGCACGTAGTTGGAGCCACGCAGCATGACATAGTCGTACTCTTCCCGCAGGCGATCGAGCGAATCCCAGTCGGGATTGTTGATCTCGAGCACGCCGACCTTCTCGAAGTTAAGCAGCTTCAGAGAGGAGTCGAAGACGAAGGCGTCGCCGATGTTGTGGTAGTTGTCGATCGAGCGCTGGATGTTCTGGTACTGGTACCAGCGCACGCAATCATGGTCGTAAATTTCGCCTGACGGAATCATCACCAGCAAACGTGCCATACCGGTCTCCTTCTCCCCCCAGGGATGCTGCCCTTAGCGGGCGGCTTGCGCGCAAATCGTTACGCGAGTTCGTGGTGTTCGGCCGGGCCCTCGGCCGCGGCGTGATGACGGCCGAGAATGGCGCGATAGAGGGCCAGGTGCTGCTCGGCGCTGTCGACATGGCCGATGGGCCGCCGCATGGTCTGGCGCAGCCCCTCCCACATCGAGCCGTCGGAGAGCACCTCGACGAAGCGGTCGGCCAGATCCTCGGGGCTGCCGACCCTGAAATGCAGTCCGTCCGTGCCGTTGCGGACCTTTTCGGCCATGCCGCCGATATTGCTGCAGAGAAGCGGCCGGCCGTGGAACAGGGCTTCCTCGATCACGACGGGCGAATTCTCCCACCAGATCGAGGGCACGACGACCCAATCGACCGTCTGCATCAGTTCGGGCATCTCGCTGTTCTGGTACGAGCCGTAGAAGCGCACACGGCTTCCCGCGTCCTCGATCAGTTTCTTCATGCGGGCCTGGAATTCTGGCGGCTGGAATTCGAGATTGGCGCCGAAGATCATCAGCCGCGAATCCTCGCCCCAGATGCGCTCCGGCACACGGGCGACCGCGTCGATCAGCACGTCGACGCCCTTGAACGGCGTCATCTGGCCGAAATAGGCGAAGCGGCTGCGGCGCTGTTCGGTGCCCGGCAAGGCGCGCGGCGGCGCCGGCTCGCTGACGGCCAGCCCATTCTCGATGACGAACAGGCGGTCCGCAGACAGCCCCCAGGCGGCGTAGCGCTGGGCCAGGAAGGCACTCGGCGACACATAGGCGTCGGCGAGCTCCAGCATCGACCGCACGAAGCGCTCGCGCTTCAGAAAGCGCGCCGGCGCGATATCGGGGAAACAGGCGTGGCAGTCCGTGGGAGAGGCCCGGCGGCAGAGCTGCTGGCCCTTGGTCTTCACCATCTGCCCGTGGTGGTGGCAGATCGACAGGAACTCATGGAACGTCACCACGATGGCGGCGTCCGGCAGCGCCTCCCGCACGGCATAGAGCGCTTCCAGCCCAAGGCCGAGGACGTGATGGAAATGCACGACATGCGGCTGCAGGTCCCGGACGAACCGAACCAGATCGCGGCGGATATCGTCGGTGTTGCGGTTCGACAGGAAGAAGTGGTCGTAGTCGTCGCTATGGAACAGGATGTCGGACGCGCTCTGGCGCAGGCTCATCAGCGCCGTGCCGGCATGGCGCGGCGTCGGGGCGCCGACCCGGGCCAGATAGACCGAGCGGAGGCCGGCCAGCGCGTTCAGTCCCTTGTGCAGGTTGTGCGAGGCGATTTCGGCTCCTCCGAGCGAGAGGCTCGGATGGCCGTGGCTGACAACCAGGACGCGAAGTTCGTCATTCATGCCGCCACCGCCTGCGTCATCGCGGCAATCGTATCGGACCAGCGGACATCGAGCACCGCCCGGTCGATGTTGCGGGCGTGGGCCTCCCACGCGTTGAGGCGATCCACCGGCGCTTCGGCGCCGAGCAATCGCACCGCGGGCAGCCAATAGGCCTTGAGGCCCGTCTTCGACAGCCGCAGCGCCAGGTCGAGCCCCTTCGCCCGATTGCCGAGATAGCCGTGTCCGCCCTGCCCCAGCGAGGCGATCGCCGCCTTCGCGACGATGCAGCATTCGAGATTGGCGACCGGCGTTGCCGCGGGTGCGAGCGTCGCGAGCGTCGCCACAGGATAGCCGACATAGTTCTCGGCCAGGCCACCGTCCTCGCCGCCCAGCCGGTAGCCGGCCCAGCGGATGGAATCATCCTCGTAGAGAAGTGCCGGAGAGATGATGGCGGTGGCGTCGGTCTCGCGATGCGCCGCGCAGAGCCGGCCGAACCAGCCGCGCCCGGCCGGGACGAGCGAGCCCGAGAACAGGACGACGCGATCGGTCTTGGCCGCGCCGGAGCCGACGATCAGGGCATCGAAGACGTCGTTGCAGCCGGTAACAGCGACCATCTGGAGCGAGAGGCCGTAGAATTCGGCGAGCCGGCGCATTTCACCGCGCAGCGTGGCGATCACGCGGTCCGGCCCGGCGAGGACGATCGGCGCGGCCCGAACCTCGGCGTCGAGCGCGAGCAGGGCCACCAGCGACGCGACATCCGTCGTCTGCTCGTCGAGCCCGATGACCAGCGTCGTGTCGCCGCCCGGCGCATTCGTTCCGACATGTTCGATCCGCTCGGCCGCCGGAGCCTTGGTGGCCGCGCTGGCGACGAGCGGGATCAGATGACGCTCGACGATCTCCGGCATCGCGGCGGCGCGCGCGCTGATCGATTTCAGCTGCCGGCTGACCGCCTCCCGATAGCTGACGCGCTTCGGAACGACCGGCAGATAGGCCGGCGGGCAATGGGGAATGGTGAGCTCGATATAGACGGGCGCGCCGCCATCGGCGTCGAAGTCCGGAATGAAGACCGCGAAGCCGTGGCCATGCTGGTTCTGGTCGAAACGGGCCGGGAACGGCGCCTTGCCGTCGAAGGCCGACGATACGTCCGGCCTCTCGATCCGGCTCCAGGTCTCGCGAAGCTCGATCGTGACCTGCCGGCGCCGCAGCTTGACCGACTCGACCCGGTGGTCCGGATCGAGAAGCCAGCCGCCGACGAGCAGGCCACCCTGCTCGACGCGGAACGCGTGATCGATCGCCATGCGGACCGGCAGCGCGAGGCCGGAGACCGTATCCAGTCCCTCATAGCGATAGGCCGCGTCACGCAGCCGGCCGACCACCTCGGCCGAGCCCCTCACCTTGGGAAGGATGGCACGGGCGTAGCCGGGCGTGTCGCGCGGCGAGGCGAGCAGGCGCTGCTCGTAGACATCGGAATAGCGCCAGCCATCCCGGCCGCGGAAGTAGACGCGCTGCATGCCGAAGGGATCGATGGGTTCCGGCGCGACCAGCACGGCGGCGAAGCCCTTGCCGGTGCTGGCCAGATCCTGCCGATCGAAAGCGGCGCCGGTGCACTCGGCGATCTGCGCCGTCGAGCCCGCGATCAGCACGCGGCTGACGCCGGCTCGGACATCCGACGACCAGCCTTGCAGATAGACGTCGCCCTCCTCGAAGGCGCCGATGATCTCGATGAAGCCGTCCGCCTTGGCGCTCGCCTCGACGAAGGTCGTCATCGCCGTCAGCTTGCGCCGGCTCATCGGCCCCTGGCTGAGCATGGCGACGATGGCGTCGATGACGGCCGGCAGGTGCGCCCCCGCCAGTTCGATCAGCGCCGTCGCCAGCGTGGCGGGGCGCATCAGGTCCGGCGAGACCCGATAGGACGCGGCGCGCCCCTGCGCGCGAAAGGCCAGCGTGTTCAGCCGCTCGCCCTTGAGCGGGCCGGCGAAGACCAGGGCGACGAAGCCATGCGAGCCGCGCCCCTTGGGATCGGCGAGAGGCCAGCTGACCACCGGCGCCTTGCCCGGCAACGTCGGATCGCCGTTCAGCATCACGGCCTGCGCGCCGCTCATCGGCACGCCGGCGCCGAGCACGAGGACGAACGCTTCGTTGATCGGGCAGGCGATCAGGTTCTCGACGGCCGGCGTCGGGCCGCCACCCTGGCGCAGCGGCGGCCTGGGTCCCTGCCCCGCCTTCGCCTCACGCCCCTTGTCGCCATCCTGAATCATGCCGTTCCTTTCCCGGTCACTTGAGGAAGGCGGCGAGCGTCACGCCGGCACCAACCACGATGCCGATGAGCGTCGTCATCACGAGCATCAGCGGCTTCGGTTCGCCTCGCCCGCGCTTCGAGAGCGCGTCGATGCGCTTTTCGAGCCCCGCGACGATCCCGTCGAAGCGCATCAGGAAGATCTCGAGCTCCGACAGCCGGTTGACGATCTCGCCCTGCGTCGTCTCGATGTGCTCGAGCTGGGCCGGCGGCACTTCGGTGCCACGGGCGGCGCCTTCGCCTTCCGTCGCCGCCCGCTGCACGCCGCGCTGGTTCAGCTGCAACTGGCGCTGCGCCGCCATCAGGATTTCGAGCTTTTCGAGCACCCGCGTCAGCGGCGCCGCGATCAGTGCCTCGGCCGCCTGCTCGTCCAGTGTCGGCGCATAGAGAATGCGTTCCTCGCCGGTCGGCGACACGGCGACGATCGAGAGATCGCGCTGCCGCGCCGTCACGGCCTCGGGCAGCGGAATGTCGAAGGCATGCTGGCCGTCGCCGACGCCGTTGCGCCGAAGGTCCGAGCGCAGCTTGTCGGCCGTCACCTCGGCGATCTTCTGCGAGCCGAGCGAGACGATGATCTGCATCCGGGCATTCGGATGGCTGCGATCAAAGGCCCAGCCGTAGAGACGGCCGTTGTCGATGGCGTCGACCCGGCCGGTCACTCCCAGCGGCGCGGCCTGGGTATCGTCCTTCGGATGCAACGGAATGGCTTCGGCGGCTGACATGGCAACCTCCTTCAGGCTGGGATCCTGGCGCGCTCGAGCGCACCGAACAGGGCGAGATAGTTGCGAGCCACGACATCGATCGTCGGCGGCGACTTGGCATTCTCGGAAAGCCGCAACCAAAGATCGGGATCGCCGGCCGCCTGCCGCATGGCGCGAGCCAGGTCGATGGGATCATCGGGCGCGACCGTCAGGCCATTGAAGCCGTGCTCGACCATCTCGGCCATGCCGCCGATGCCGCTGACGATCACCGGACGGCCCTGCTGCTGCGCCTCCTGGATGACCAGCGGGGCGTTCTCCCACCAGATCGACGGCACGACGACCCAGTCGACGGCCGCCATCAGGTGCGGAACATCCTCGCGCCGATAGGCGCCGCGCCGGACGACATGCGAAGTGGTGCGGGCGAACCGCTCGTCGAGCTCCGTCTTGAAGGTCTCGGCCTGAAACGGCGTGCCGCCATGGACGCGCAGCTCGAAATCGACCCCGGCTCCGATCAGCCGCTCGGCCGCGTCAAGCAGCACCGTGCCGCCCTTCCAGGGATTGAGGTTGCCGAAATAGCCGAAGACGTTTCGCGCCCCGTCCGTGCCGCGAGACCGCGCAACCGGCCGACCGTCGCCGGGCTGGCCGTTGGGGATGACGTCAATGCGATCGGCATCGAGGCCCCAGGCGACGAAGCGGTCCCTAAGGAAGGCGCTCGGCGAGACGAAACGATCGACGGCCGAGAGCAGCGTCTTCAGGTAGCGCTCGCGCAGCAGGAACTGGTCGGCGCCGACCTCCGGAAAGCAGCCGTGGCAGCGGTCCGGCGAGGCGCCGTGGCAGCGCTCGCGCCCGCTGGTGCGCATCATCAGGCCGTCATGGGCGCAGATGAGGTAGTAGTCGTGCAGCGTCATGACGATGCGCGCTTCCGGCAGAACCCGCCGGACGAGCGCCGGGAACTCCGCGCCGATCAGCAGCAGATGGTGGATGTGCACGACGTCCGGCCGGAACTCCGTCAGCAGCGCTTCCAGATCGGGGATGACGCCGTAGAGATCGACCTGGCTCATGAAGAAGCGGTCGAAATGGCCGGCCCAGAGCAGGATCTCGTCCTGGCCGTTGCCGATGCCCTGAAAGCTGGTACCGGGCTTTTCGTCCCGATGTATGCGGTTGGTCGCCCCCAGGAACAGGGCTTCGACTCCCGCGCGCTGATAGGCGCGAAACAGGTCATGGGCGAAGATTTCGGTGCCGCCCGGATGCAGATCGGGGTGATTGTGGGCGACGACGAGTATGCGCTCCGCCATGCTCAGCCCTTCTTCTCGGCGACGAGGATGTCCTGGTAGTGCGCCGCCGGCTGGCCGCGCCAGTGACCGAGGCTCTTCAGGCAGAGCGACAGACCGAAGCGCTGAATGACGCGTTCGAAGAAGCCGTCGTCGAAGCCGACCGCGCCGAGCGGCGCCGTGCGATCGACCAGCCAGGCCGGCCCCTCGCCCTCGCGCTTGAACTGCAGGCGCGGATCGCGCTGCGGCAAGGCGCTCTTAGCCGTCTCGTCGAGCACGAAGGCGGTGATGAACAGCCGCCCGCCCGGAGCGAGCAGCCGCTGCGCCTCGCGGACATAAGCGGCGATTTCGCGCGGCGGAAGATGCGTCGCGACCGAGACCATGAAGATGAAATCGAAGCTCTCGGGCTCGAAGGAAAGCTGCAGCGCTTCGCCCTTGATGGTGCCCTTCGGATTGTAGATGTGATGGGCAACGTCGATCCGGTCGAAACGGAAATTGTCATAGACCGGCGAGATCCGCTCGCGGCACCAGGCGATGCCCTCGGCCACCGGGTCGATGCCCCAATAGGCGGCGGCCGGCGAGAGATACTGCGTCAGAGGCACGGCGAGCCGGCCGATGCCGCTGCCGATGTCCAGCACGCGGTCGTCCGGCAGGATTCCTCCGAAGCGCACGAGATGACCCAGAAACTCGACCCCGATGGCGCGGAAGTCGCCGTCGCCGACGAAGATGCTGTCGGCGGTTGGTTCGGGCAGGAACCGGTTGGCGAGCAGGGTCTCCTGCAGCCAGGCCAGCCGGGCCTCGTCAAAATCCGGTCGGGCCGCGACCGCGTCGGAGACAGGCTTCAAAGCAACCGCTGCCGTCATGCCGCGCTCCTGCGCGAGCCCGCGGGCGTGGAGGAACCCGGCTCCGGCCGCTCGAAGCTTTCCTGCATCAGCGAGCCGATGACGCCGTCCCAGCGCTGGCTGTGCAGCCAGGAATTGTAGCGGGAGGCGATGCCGCGCATGTAGTCGCCGTTGCGCCGCATCGAGCGCCGCTCCAGGTGATAGAGCGCGACCCCGGGCTCGTAGGCGATCGCCTGCCCCGTCGCGCGGATCTTCAGGCAGATGTCGCTGTCTTCGTAGTCGCCGATGACATAGTCCTCCGTGAAGCCGCCGACGTCCTGGAACGTGTCCCGCATCATGACGAGGCAGGCGCCGGTGACGGCGGGCACCGCGCGCGCCGCATTGGCGGGCGCATGGCCGCCGGGCATGCCCTTGTAGAAGTGGTGGTTCAGCCACGTGCCGCGCGCGTCGCGCTGGAAATAGAGCCCGGCATGCTGCAGCGAGCCGTCCTCGAACAGCAATTTCGGGCCGATCGCGCCGACCTTGCCGGGGCCGCCGAGCCGATCGGAGAGCCGCGACAGCCAGTCATGCCCGGTCGGAATGACGTCGGAATTCAGCAGGTTGACGATCAGCCCGCGCGCCAGCTCCACGCCGGCATTGTTGGCGCGCGCATAGCCCCCATTGCCGCTCATGACCGCCAGCGTCATCGGCATCTGGTAGAGCCGGTAGAGTCCGCCGAGCAGATGGCTGACATCGTCCGCCTGCTCCGGCGAATCGAGCACGAAGATGATTTCGGCCTGATCGCGCAGGCCCGGATCCGTCGCGAAGGCCGCAATCTGGAAGCGCAGGAAATCGAGCACGCGGTAGAGCGGCACGATGATCGAGAACATCGGCTCCGCGAGCCGCGGACCGAAATGCTCCGTCCTCGCTACCGACACGGACGCGACGACGCGTCGCTGGATTTCGGCCAGCGCCGGCCCGAGCGTCTCGGAGAGCACGGTTCCCGTTGCATGCTGCAAGGGGACCGCGCGCAGGGCGCCGGCCCGCATCGTCGCCGCGTCGATCGGTTGCGGCCTCGGGATCAGGCTGATCTCGCCGCCGGATTTCAGCCGCAGGCGAAAGCGCGGCTGCAGGATCGGTCCCGCCGGCTTGTCGTGCGGCAGATAGGCGATGAAGCCCGTCGCGTCGTCGCGGGCGGTGCCTTCGGCTGTGCCGACGCGCCCCGGAAACAGATGCCAGTCGGCTTCGAGCGCCCTCGTCTCGCCGGCCGCGACGTGATCGACGCCGGCAATCAGACCCTGCGGATCGCGGAACCAGCCGCCGACCAGAAGGCCGCCATCGAGCGACAGGGCAAGGTCGACTTCCGCGCCCGGCTGGAAGGCTGCGAGTTCGGTGGCCTTGGCCGGCACGGCGGCACGGGCCTGCATGTCGATGACCGCGAGCCGCGCCTCTTCCGAGCGGACGGAGAGCGTGCGCACCAGGAATTCCGTAAGCGCACTGTCATTGCGACGCGCGCCCCACCAGCGCAGCAGGCTGAGCGGCGCTTTGGTGGCCTGACCGAGAGTCCGGATGGCAATGCCGTGCTCACCGACCAGCACCAGCGTGCCGGCCCCGAGCATCGCCGCGTCGCCGTCGGCGAGCAGCACCATGGCACGGCGGCCATGACTGTCGGCCTTGCGGGCATGGGCTTCCACCGTCAGTCGCCGCACGCCGTGTGCGGTGACCACGTGGGCGGAGCCGACAGTGCCGAGATCCGCCGTCGTGGCGAATTCGACGATGGCGGTGTCGCGAGTCGGCCGGCAGGCGACGACAGCGCGGGCATCGCCCGGCTGCAGCTCGCTCGCCAGCAATTGGATGGCTTCGGCATAGGTGGCCGAGCGGGAAAGCCGGAACGCGCCGCACCAGGAGGTCAGAAGCGCCGTCAGCAAGGAGATGCGAGCCCGACCGTCCAGATCCTCGACAAGCGCCGCGACATCGGCACCGATGAAGGGATCGGCGGGGTCGACTTCAATGCGCTCGGAGGGGCCGAGGGTTCCGGCCGAAACGACGAGCCGCATCGACGTCCGCGGCCGCATGATCCAGATGATGCGGGTGCCACCATCGACCCGCGTGAGCCGCAGGCTCGCCAGCGGCGCGATGGCCTCGCCATCCTGCCGCGTGCAGCGCGGCGGCACCGAGCAGGGCCCAGGAATATCCCAGACGACCGCCGAAACATCCGAGGCCAGCTTGAGACTGCGGATGGACTCCGCGTGACCACCAGCGGGCGATAGCGGGACGATTTCCAGCATGCCGGGCACCTCGATATCGCAAACTCAAGGAGAGACTGGTGCGGCGCCCGGTGGGAGGGACCGGGCGCCGCAGGCCATCAGCTGACGGGGGATCAGCCGATAACGAAATAGCCGTGCGGGTTGGCGTGGACGTCGTTGGCATTGACGTTCACGAGCGTGATCGAGTCGCCATGGCCAAGATCGATCACGGTATTGTTGCCGACCTGCGTCGCGCGGGCAGCAAGATCTTCTGCCGACGAGATGTGCGTATCGTTGATGTTCTTCTGGATCTGAAGAATGTCTTCGCCGGCATGGAAGTCCATGACGACGTCGTTGCCGCCACCACCGGTGAAGACAAAGATGTCGTTGCCGGCGCCGCCGATCAGGATGTCATTGCCGGCACCGCCAACGAGGATGTCGTTGCCCGCGCCGCCATTCAGGATATCAGCGCCAGCGCCGCCGTAGAGGACATCGTTGCCGGCACCGCCGAGAAGGATGTCGTTGCCGTCGCCGCCGTCGAGGATGTCGTCACCAGCACCGCCATCGAGGATGTCGTTGCCGGCACCGCCGTACAGCTGGTCATTGCCATCGCCGCCAAACAGCTGGTCGTCGCCGTTGCCGCCGAAAAGCGTGTCGTCGCCTATGCCGCCGAACAGCAGGTCATTGCCGTCGTCGCCGAAAAGCGTGTCGTTACCCGCACCACCGAAAATCGTGTCATCGCCATCGCCGCCGAAGACTGTGTCGGCGCCACCATGGGCGAAGATGATATCGCTGAAGCGAGTGCCGAATAGGACGTCGTCATACGCCCCACCTTCTAGAGTGGCCATTGAGGTCTCCTATGTCAGTCGCTTGCGCCGCCCAGATCGAAGTATCTCCGCGGCCGCCCTGCCCTCCGCCACCCGGCTGGTTTCGGAAAAAGCATGACGCACTGCACTATAAGCGAACATCAGAGACAAGCAACGCCTTTATCAATGATTCTACTCTTTAGATCTTGGCGAAGCCAGTACATTTGCTAGACTAATCGGTCTAATTGCAGAATTACTGGTTTATCTATGCAATTAAATTGCCAGGAAATTCGAAATATTCTTCGAACGAAATTGCTGCATCGCAACAAGCGCCGCGCAATCACTCTTCGTGGAAGGCGGCGTTGAAGCTGTCGGTGATCGGCGAGAGCAGGTAGTCGATCGCGAGGCGCGGCTTGTTGATGATCAGCACGTCCGCGGGCATGCCCGGGTAGAGCTTCACATCGCGCGCGGCGGCGAGCGCCTCCGGCAGCACCTCGGCCCGCGTCACGAAATAGGCAACGTTGGTGCGCTCGTCGATGACGTGATCGGCCGCCACATAGGTCAGCCTGCCCTCCAGCGGAGCATGACTGCGCTGATTATAGGCCGTCAGACGAACCCGCACGGGCGAGCCGACGCGGACGCTGTCGATGTCGGTGGGGCTGACATGCGCCTCGATGACCATCGGCTCGTCCTCGGGCACGATGTCCATCAGCGGCGCACCGGCGGAGATCGCGCCACCGACGGTGCGGACCTGGATGTTGACGATGACGCCCGCCTGCGGCGAGCGCACCTCGAGCCGCTGAAGCACGTCGCGCGCCGCGACGATGCGCTCATCGACCTCGGCGAGTTCGCCCTGCGCCGTCGCGATGTCGCCGGACACCTGCTGCATCCAGTCCTGCGTCAGCGCGAGCAGTTCGAGATTGGCGCCGGCCTTGGCCTGTTCGGCCTTGGCCTTGTTGGCCGCCTGCTCGCCGGCATTGCCGATCAGTTCGCTGAGGCGCGAATCGATCTCCAGCAACTGGGAGCGCCTGGCGAAGCCCTTCTTGACCAGACCGTCGATCGCGCTTCGCTGTTCCTCGAGAATCTCCTGCTGCCGTCGGTTCGACTCGCTCTGTGCGGCCAGAGCCGCCGCCTCCGCGTCATGCTGCTCGACGGATTTTCTCTGCACGTCCAGGCGGCCGCTCTTGGCCACCGTGCGCGATTCGAAGAACTTCTGCTCGGCCGCCACGGCGTCGCGAGCCGCCTGTTCGGTCGACGCCAGCAGCTCGGGCGGAAACTCGACCGAATTCGCCTCGGCCTGCTCGCTGCGCAGACGCGCCAGCTTCGCCGTCAGGGCGAAGCGTCGCCCGGTGAGCTGCTGCAGCTCGGACCTGGCGCGTGTATCGTCCAGCAGGATGAGCGGCTGGCCGGCCTTTACGGAGTCGCCCTCCTTCACCAGGAGGCGCTTCAGGATGCCACCCTCGAAATGGCTGACGGTCTTGCGCTTGCTGTCGACGACGACGGAGCCGCTCGCCACCGCCGCGCTGTCGAGATTCGCCGAATAGGCCCAACCGATGAATCCGCCGAAGCCGATAGTGACCGCCAGGAAACCGGCGATGATGGGCGTGCGAAGGCTCGGCTCGCGATCGAGGATCTCGTTGCGGCTGCCGCGCAAGGCGGTCGCATAGACGATCGCGGGAACGGCATCGCGCCGGGCCCGCTCAATCTCGGCCGGGGTCTGTCGGGTCAGGTTCTTCAACGTCGATCTCCGCCTTGGGCTATCGCCGGCGACGGGTTGGGAGCCTGTCGCTTGGGGTTCATCGGCGATACGATGTCGGTGCGCGGACCGAACTGGGACACCCGGCCGTTTTCCAGCACGAGCAGCTTGTCGGCGACCTCCATGATCGCCGGTCGATGGGCGATCATGACGACGATGGCGCCATCGGCCTTCGCGGCACGAATGGCGCGGATCAGCGCCGCTTCGCCGGTTGCATCGAGATTGGCATTCGGCTCGTCGAGCACGATCAGCCGGGGATGGCCGTAGAGGCAGCGCGCGAGCGCCACGCGCTGGCGTTGGCCACCGGAGAGCGTCAGGCGCGCGTCGCCGACCGGCGTGTCGTAGCCGAGCGGCAGCCTGCCGATCATTTCATGCACATCGGCGATGCGGGCCGCCTCGATCACGGCCCGCGGATCGCCGGCATCCATGCGAGCGATGTTGTCGCGAATCGTGCCGTCGAGCAGCGAGACCGATTGCGGCAGGTAGCCGACGAGCTGGCCGAACGATTCCCGCTCCCAGAGATAGACGCTGTTGCCGTCGAGATAGACACCACCCGCCGTTGGCTTGACGATGCCGACGAGGAGGCGCGCCAGCGTCGACTTGCCGGCCGCCGAAGGGCCGATGACGCCGAGCACTTCGCCCGGCGAAAGGCTGAACGAGACGCCCTTGATGATCGGAACGTCCTGCCCGGCCGCGGCGTAGATCAGCTTGTCGACCACGAGATCGCCATTGCAGACGGTGGTCGGCATCGTCTGCCGATCGGCGCCCTCGGTCGCAATCAGCTCCCGCACGCGCTTCCACGCGCCGCTCGCCATCACCCACTGCCGGCCGTTCTCGACGACGCTGTCGAAGGGCATCAAAAGGCGCCCCATCACGATCGTCGAGGCGATCATGGCGCCGCTCGAGATCTCCTGCCGGATCGCCAGGATACAACCAAGCGCCAGCACGAAGAGCTGCATGCCGTAGCGGATGGTCCTCGTGACGGTGGCGATGACCTTGCCGCGGCGGTTCGCGGTTTCGAGCAGTTCGAGGGCGCTGAGCTGGGCCAGGCGCCAGCGCGCGGAGAGAGCGGGGAGCATGCCCATGCTCTCGATCACCTCGGCATGGCGGACCTGACCCGCGACGTTGCCGATCGCCTCGACATTGGCCTTGTTGGCTTCCGTCAGGAGGCTCCGCGTCGAGATGTCGAGGGCGATGTTCGATATGACGAGGATGAGGATGGAGACGACGCCGACAATGCCGAAGCCCGGATGCAGCAGGAACAGCACGATCAGGAAGATCGGGCTCCAGGCCGCCTCCAGCGGAGCACTGACGGCATGGCCGGTCAGGAAGCTCCGGAGCTCGGCCAGATCGCGCAACGATTGCGCCGCCTTGTTGGTCCCTTCGCGCGCCGAAGCGCGGATGGAGGCCGCCAGAACCGGCCCGTTGAGCTTACGCACAAGCCGGCCGCCCATCACCTGGAAAGCTTGAGAGCGGATAAATTCGAGAAGACCGTAGAGAATGAGCGCGCCACCTGCCAGTATCGACAACATGGCCAGGGTATCCATGCTCCGGCTGTTCAGCACACGATCGTGCACCTGAAGCATATAGAGCGGTACAGTGAGTTGCAGGACGTTGATGAATGCACTCAGGATTGCAGCATAACCGAGGCCGGCCATGAAGGAACGACGCGCCTCGATGACGAGCGCCTCAGGAACGGCCACGTTCCCTGACGCCTTCGCATCTGCAACATGCGAGGATGTTGCTTCAATTTTCGGCATAATATTGGATTGCCTTGAAATTGTCACTTCATAACTCTATCGTCCAGCATCAAGGGTGTCCAGAAGATACATTTAATCCAATTTTCGGACTATCTGATAGAATGTTTGCTTGGAATACGTCTATCGGCTGAAGCATTGTCGAATAGACGAATCGAAACACAACAATGCTTCGAAACTTGAATTAAAATTAGCGATACGGGGCCAGATAATGACGCGAGAACTTCTGCAAGCGGCGGTAGAAGTCGAAGAGTCGGATAACAACGTTGGATCGAGTAGCAATCTCGCATCTGCGAGCGTGATCACGGTTGTAACCGAACATGATGGCGGGCATGTAACGCATTTCGAGCTTGCCCGGACGATCGAACGCGTCAACCGGCGCTTCACCGATCTGCTCCGGATCGAGATGGGCAAACTGGGCGTCGGCGACATC
Organism: Kaistia sp. SLG-1; assembly: GCF_059699055.1. Taxonomy (NCBI): domain Bacteria; kingdom Pseudomonadati; phylum Pseudomonadota; class Alphaproteobacteria; order Hyphomicrobiales; family Kaistiaceae; genus Kaistia; species Kaistia sp. SLG-1. Next base: position 2,619,398 of record NZ_AP048544.1, on the reverse strand, counting down.
GGACCGGCCCAGGTCATGGTGCTGTTCACCATCGGCAATGGCGAATTGTCGGTGCGGGACCTGCTCGACAAGGGCCACTATCTGGGCTCGAACGTCTCCTACTACCTGAAGCAGCTCGTCGATCTCGGCTACATCGACCGCGTCGCCTCGCAGCGCGACCGCCGGTCGGCCCGGATCAGCCTTTCCCAGAAGGGACACGATCTCTGCCAGGCCCTGCGGACCGCGGACGACACCTATCATCGCCTGCTCGTTCGGGACGAGGACGAGTCGCGCGAGCTCGACAACGCCTATCGTCTGCTTCAGAAGCTGGAGTTGGTCTGGACCAATGCGACGCGCTACGGCGCGTAGCCGGATGGCCGCCCCGCCGCCGCCAGGAACAGGGGCCTCTTCATGAAGATACTCTTCATTCACAGACGCGGCGTCGGCCAGTTCGAACATCTGGCCGCCAACCTCGCCTCTGCCGGCAATGAGGTCACCCTCATCACGGAAAGCGTCGATCGGCGCTTGCCGGGTGTCCGCATTGTCCGCCACCGGGCCGAGCCTCCGGCCACGCTGGCCGCGATCCGGACCAGCCCGCTGGCGACGACCGAGCATCACGTCCGCATCGGATTGCGCGTCGCCGAGACCCTCGATGCGCTCGTCCGCGCCGAGGGGCCGCCCGACCTGGTCGTCGGCCATATCGGCTGGGGCAGCATGATGTTCGTGAAGGACGTTGTGCCGCGCGCGCCGGCGCTCGGCTATTGCGAATTCTTCTATCGCGCCGAGGGCGCCGATGTCGGCTTCGACCCGGAAGACGTCATCGACCTGGACGTGCGCCAGCGCCTCCGGCTGCGAAACGCCGCCCAACTCGTTACCCTCGACGCCATCGATGCCGGCATCAGTCCGACCGGCTGGCAGCGCAGCCGCTATCCCGAGAACTATGCCCGGCGCATCGCCGTCTGCCATGACGGGATCGACGTCCACCGTTTCCGGCCCGACAATCGCCATGGCCTGACCCTTCCCGACGGACGCGTCATTAAGCCCGGCGATCCCGTGGTGACCTTCGCGGCGCGGGATTTGGAGCCCTATCGAGGCTTCCCGCAGGCGGCCAAGGCGGCCGAGCGGGTTCTCGCCCGCCACAAGGACGCGATCTTCGTCTTCGTCGGCGGCGACTCGAACAGCTATGGTGCATCGCGGCGCGACGGAAAGTCCTGGAAGGACGCCGTCCTTGAAGAAACGCCGCTCGATCCCGCGCGTGTATTCTTTCCCGGCCAGGTTCCGCATGAGACTTTGACGCGACTGTTCCAGATTTCAGCCGCGCATATCTATCTCACCTACCCGTTTGTGCTTTCGTGGTCCGTCCTGGAGGCGATGTCCTGCGGGGCACTGGTGATCGGATCCGAGACGGCGCCGGTGCAGGAGGTCATCCGTCATGGCCACAACGGCCTGCTGGCGCCGTTCTTCGAGCCGGAAGCCATCGCCGAGACGGTCCTCGACGTCCTCGCCCGGCCGCAGGCTTTCGCCGATATGCGACGGCAGGCGCGCCAGACGATCATCGAGCGCTATGCGCTCGACCGATGCCTGTCGCGCCAGCGTTCGATCATGGCTCAGATGTTCGGCGCCTCGATGCGCTCGGTGGCGGCCGCCGGCTGAGGCTGGACGGCTTCCACCGGCTCGACGACGCAGGATTTGAGCGTGCCGGTATAGAGGATGCCGAGCAGCGGCATCACGGGCTCCGCCGCCGGGTCATAGGCCGCGTGCGCGACATTGTCCTTCGGGACATGGCGGTTCGTTCGCGGGACGCCCTGCGCAACCTGGATCGAAACGGCGAGCTTCGCCGGTTCCTGCAGCAGCGCGGGACCGGGATACAGGAATTCGCAGCTCAGCATCGAGAACAGGAACTTGAAGGCGCCGTCGCGGACGCCGCCCTTCAACGTGGCCGCCTCGATCGTCTCGCCGGGCATGGAGATTTCCAGCGGGCCGACTTCCGGGGCGCAGACATAGGAAAGGGCCAGCGGCCTCCCCTTCTCAAACTCGAGCTTTAGCCGGAACCGGCTGAGATCGGCGGTCGTCGCGCCGAAGCGACGATTGCGGTAGTCGCGGGCCGGCAGGCCGCGGCTCTCGATCAGCGTCTTCGCATCGATGACGCCGGCGCCGGCGAAATGCTGCGGATCGATCGGCAGGGGCAAGGCGCGCGGGCGAACAGGCGCCGCGAGGATCCCCTCCAGATCGTCCGCGACGATATCCGCGACGATGGAGGTCGCGATCGGCCGGGCATAGTGGCCCTGGTCCGAATAGAAGGCGGGGTCGGTGATCACCTCGCGGCCGAAGCGGCGCATCAGGTGGCGCGAGACGTTGATGACCGAGGTCTCGTACCAGTCGGAAATGTAGTGCATGCCGGCGTCGATCGACGGCACCGCGCTGACATAGGTGCCGCTGCGCGCGCCGAAGACGAGAGAGACGATCCGCAGATTGGGGTTCTGTTCCAGCGCATAGCGGATGATGCCCTCGTAGAAACGGGCCCAGTGGCGGAACGGCCGCCGCTCGTCGCCATAGACGAAGGCATCGTTGAGCGCATATTCGATGATCAGGACATCGGCGTCGGCGAGCCCCGGATGGGCCTTGAGCTGGAACAGGCCGAAACCGGATGTCGTGCCGCCGACCGAAAGATCGGCAACGACGTCCAGCGCCATGCCGCGACGCGCCATATTGGCGAGGAGGCTCGGCCAGTAGCCGGGCTGCATGACCGTGTTCGAGCCGCCGATAACGATAGTCCGGAGCGCCATGCGCGCTATCCTCCCTGGATGTTTTGTTTGTGGTCAGGACCTCATGGAGCCACCGGACGAACGGCGGCCCGGCCGGCCGCAGAAAGGCCGCCGCAGCGCCAGACGCTGTACGGGGTTCCACTGTCCCAATCGAAATAGTAGGCGGCGCCGACCTTCCCCGCCTCGATATCGGCATCAATGATGGAGCGGACCTGATCCACCTGCGCCGCGCGCGTGTCGTCGTCGATCGGACAGCTCGGCGAAGTGTTGGCGACGCCCCATTCGGTGATCCAGCACGGCTTGCCGGCGGTGGCAGTACCGCAGAAGGAGAGCGCCTCGCGCACGAGACCGTCGCGGCTCTCCGTCGAACCGGTGCTGCCGGGGTAGACATGGATGCCGTAGGCGTCGACCCATTGGTCGAGCCCCTGTGCCTGCATGCGGGAGGTCCATTCGGGCGCCGGGACGATCTCGAGGCCGACCCGGCGCGAGAACGGCACAGGCATGTCGGAGAGACCCGCCGAGATCAGCTTGGCGTCGCGGTTGAGCTTCGTCTTCTGCAATTCTTCGCGGGTCACACGGACGATCTCGACATAGCGAGCCAGACCGTCTGCGACCTTGGCCGGATCGCTCTTGGCATCGGCGCCAACCGCCAGATCGCCATTGTAGCCGGCCCAGTTGATCTCGTTGCCAGGCTCGACGCCGACCAGCTTCACGCCGGCCTTGTCGAGCTTGGCGAGCGTGTCGCGGATCACCTTGCGATAGCGTTCGGGGTCGAGATCGGAGAGGCGGTAGACGTCAAAGCTCTTGCCCTTGGCAGAGCGGCGCTTTGTTCCGTCGGGATAGAAGGCGCGGTTGTTGAGCGAGATCTCGAGCAGGACACGCAAACCGGCCGCGTTTGCCATGCGCACCGCGTCGATGCTCGGCCCGATCGGCGCGCTCAGCGAAAGCCGTACCGAGGCGACGCCGCTGTGCTTCATGGCGTCGAGGATGGTCTTGCGCTCGGCCGGCTGCTTCCAACCGAGATTGACCCGGTTGAAGCCTATCTCGGCCGCCTCTGCCTGCATGCCGCAGAGAATGCCGAGCCACAGCATCGTCCCGGCCAGGGCCGGGACGATGCGCATCGAACGATGGGGCTTACGCGGCCTCATGGGTCCGCGTGGCCTGGCCCGAGGCAGCCGGAGCCGCCTTGGCGATCGAGGCCTGCTTGATGCCGATGTCGTTCAGCGCCGTGCGGAAATTGGTCTCGCAAGCGTCGTAGCGATCGATCGAAGCCTGCGCGTCGATCGTCGACAGGAACTCCTTCAGATATGCCTTCTTCTGCGTCTCGCGATTCCAGATCTGGGCCTCGAGATGCGGGAAGCCGATGAACTCCAGCATTTCGCGCATGCGGTCGTCGACGGCGATCATCAGCGAGGGAACGCCCGCCTGCATGGTGATGATGCAGCCATGGAAGCGGCGGCCGAAGGACAGATCGAGCTGCGACGCCCAGGTGCGCCAGCGATTGGTGTCGAAGAAGACGTGCAGCTCGTGCTTCCGCTGCCACTTCTCCTGGTGCTTGTATTCGAGCGGCGCGATGATCCGGCCCGACGGCGGGTCATAGGCGAGCGTCTGGTCGTCGCCGACGATGTCGACGTTGTAGACGGTGACCTCGTCCTGGATCACGTAGTGGGCGGTGCTGTCCGGCTTCAGCAGCACATGCGCATCGACGAGCGTATCGGCGACGCTGCCGAGATAGCCGCCGAAGGCGATCTTCTGCGCTTCGACCAGCTCGGGATTGGCGATCTTCGCCAGCGCCTGCCGCATGCCGTTCGGGTTGAAGTAGAGCGACGGGCAGCCGGTCGGCCGCACGAACTTCATCCCCTGCTCCTTCAGGAACTCGGAGGTGAAGTAGCCGCGCGTCAGGAAGTAGCTCTCCTTGTCGCGCAGCACGTCGAGGAACTTCTGCGTGCCGGCCGGCAGGTCGTCGCGGAGGTTCGCTTTCTTCTGGATGCCGATGCCCATCACGACGACCGGCAGCTTCAGCTTCTCGAAGACCTGCGCCTCGAGATCGGCGGAGAGGCCCGGCCGCAGCAGGTTGGCCGAGGCGAATACGCAGATGTCGAAGGTGCGCGCGAGCTCGTCATAGACGTCGTCCGACGTCAGGCTGTTGGCGAGATGCCAGAACGGCACATAGGTGACGTCGTGGCCCTGCAGGGCGTGGCCGGCGCCCTCGCCGATCAGGTAATTGCCCGTATTGGCGATCTTCTTGACCTGATCGATGACGTTCTTCTTGGTCAGGATGTCGTCGAAATAGGGCCGGTGACGGACCGTCGCGCCGGAGACGCCGGAGACGGTGCGCTGGAGATAGGAAGGGATGCCGGTCAGCAAGATGCGCATGACGCTCGTCCTCTGGATGCTTGGTGCCTAGTCTGCGAACGGCCCTCGCCGCCTCGCGGCGGAAAGGGCCGGCTTTGGAATTCAGTTCAGGCCGATGTCGCGCAACGTCGCGCGGAAATTGCTTTCGCGTTCGTTGTACTTCTCGACCACCTGCGGCACGTTCAGGTCGGCGAGATGATCGGCGACGAACTCGGCCCGGTCGTTGGCCGCCTCGAGCGCCGAGGCCTCGATCGCCGGCAGGCCGGTGAAGCGCAGCATTTCCCGCATGCGGTCGTCGACGGAGACCATCAGGCCGGGCACGCCCGACTGCAGCGCGATGATGTTGCCGTGGAAGCGGCGGCCGATGGAGAAGTCCATCGACGAGGTCCAGGCGCGCCACTGGTTGGTGTCGAAGAAGGTGTGGAGCTTCAGCTTGCGCTGCAGCTGGTCCTGCGCCTTGTACTTGAGATCGCCGATCATCTGACCCGAGGTCGAGTCGAAGACGCGGCCGTCCTTGTTCGGCTCGACCTTCATGTCGAAATGCAGGAACTCGTCCTGGACGACATAGAAGGACTCGCTGTCCGGCTTGCTCAGCATGTTGACGTCGCGAACGGCTTCTTCCGTCGCGCCGAGATAACCGGAGAAGACGGTCCGGCCGCTGCCCACCTTGACGTCCGGCAGGCGCTTGAGCGCCGCGCGCATGTTGTCGGGCAGGAAATAGACCGAGGGGCAGCCGGTCGGACGCACGAAGGAGAAGCCGCGCGACTTCAGGAACTCCGCCGTCTCATGGCCACGGGTCAGGAAGTAGTGTTCCTTGCCCTTGAGGATATCGAGCAGCTTCTGCGTACCCTCGGGCAACCCTTCCTCGAGATCGGCGCGGTTCTGGATGCCGATGCCCAGCATGACGATCGGCATATCGAGGTTCTTCAGCACGAGCGCCTCGGCATCGGCCGAGAGGCCCTTGCGCAGCAGGTTGGCGCAGGTGAAGACGCAGATGTCGAAATTGGCGTTGATCTCGTCCAGGCCCGTGCCGTTCGTGCAGGCATTGTGGAGATGCCAGAACGGCACCTGCGTGGCGTTGGACGGCATGGCGCGCAAGGCGCCCTCACCGATCAGGTAGTTGCCGGTGTTGCTGATATTGGTCAGCTCGCGCAGGAACGCTTCCTTGCTCTCCGGCTGCAGCTGCTGTTCGCCGTAGTGGACGGTCGCGCCCTTGGCGCTCCGAACAAGCCTCGTGTAATGGCCGGGAATGCCCGTGACCAGGATCCTCGAACGCATATAGACGTACCTCTCCTATCGCTTCGGCGTCAGGCGACGGCCGAAACCTCAATCTCGTTGTTGGTTGCTTCGATCGTCCGGCGCGGCGCCCGCGCGACGATCCGGGGTGTCGTCGTGACGGCCCGGTCGCACCATTCGATGAACGGTCCGAACGAGGCCGCCCAGGAACGACCCGACGCGGTGAACAGGCCGCCGTCGCGCAGCTGAGCGAGACGACCGCGGTCGCGCGCCAGCGTTTCCACGGCGTTTGCCAGATCGGCGACGATCTTCAGATCCGCCTCTCCCTCGATCAGGAAGCCGTCGCGGCCATCCGTGACCAGCTCGTCGACGGCGCCGACGGCGGTGGCGACCGGGACGCAACCGACGAGCTGCGCCTCGGCGATCATCAGCGGCGCGCCTTCCCAGCGCGACGGCATGATCAGGATATCGCCCCAGGCGAGTACGGTGGCGATCTCGCGGCCTCCGAAGATCGGCGGCCGGACGCTGACGCCGATCTCGCGGAGCTTCTCGGTCCACGAGCTCGGTTGCTCGGCGAGGATCTCACCACCGACCGCCAGCGCCTCGAACGGAATGTTGCGGGCGCGGAGGTCCTGCAGGGCAGCGTGGATGCGGTCGATGCCCTTCTGCGGCTCGAAGCGGCCCATGTAGAGGATGCGCAGCGGCGCATCCGGGGTCCGCGCCTGCCGGTTCTGGACGATCTCGGCCAGCATCTTCGGCTTCACCGAGATGCTCGGGGCATTGGCGACAGCGTAGATCTTCTCCAGCGGCACGCCGTAGCTGTGCAGGTAGACCTTGAGCTGCTCCGAGCAGGTCAGGAACGCGTCGTAGCAATGCTCATGCGCGATCGCCGCGAAGGGCTGTCCAGCCGGACGGCGCAATGGCGTCTCGTCGACCACATGCAGATAGCAGGCGGTGCGCGATCCCTCGGCCCGCAACCGCGCCATCAGCGGATGCACCGCCATGACGTGGTTGTTGATGATCAGATCGAAGCCGGACAGGAGGCCCTTCAAGGCGTTCCAGTCGATGTCGTGATACTCGGCGATGAAATCCTGGCCGAGGAAGCGGTTCGAGCCGCCCCAGGCCGGCACGCCGGCCTTCCAGAAATGAATGTGGTCGAAGGCGTCGTCGAACTCGTCGAGCACGTCCATGCGCGCGTTTCCGAGCACGAACAGATGCGTCTCGTATCCCTCGGCCTTCAATTCACGCGCCGCCGCGAAGGCGACCTTCTCCGCGCCGCCGAACGACGCGTTGGGAACGAGCAGCGCCAGCGTGCGCCTGCCGTTCTTGGCATGGCCGAGCGGCAGCACGGGCGAACCGCCAACCTCGGTCCTGAGCTGCTTGTAGAGCTCCGACAAGGCGGGCAGTCGCGGTGCACGCCAGGTCCAGCGCTTGTCCGCCACAGACTGAAGCGGGCTGGTTGCGATCGTCTGCACCAGATTGATCAACGATTGCTCAGGCGTCGCCGACGACCGCTTGGGCGCAGCCGCCGGGAACGGGAAGCGGACCTTGACGACGGCGACCGTCGGCCAGACCTGGTTCGCCGCGACCGAGCCCAGCCAATCGAGCGCATTGTTGCGGATCGCATCGCGAACGATCGTCGAGGAGAGGAAGACGAGATCGGCGCGCCCCTTGCGGACATGGCCGGAAGGCAGGATCTCAATGTCGATGCCGCGCTCGGCGGCGACATTGCCGATCTGCACGAACACGACATTCGCCGCCTCCGTCGCCCGCTCCAGATGCACCAGCAGGTTGGGCCAGAGGCGCGACTGGTGCAGAAGCTTCAGCGTCTCGCCGCTCGCCGCGGCCAGGAAAGGCGGGAAATGGACGTTGTCCGGCTCCGCGGCGCTGCCCCAGAAGGCGCGGATTGCCTCGTCGAAATCCAGGTAGGAAGGCTCCGCCGTCGGATCGGAGAAGCAGGCGATGGCCCCGTCGCCCGTGCGCAGCAGGGCATAGCGCGGGCATTCCTCATGCTCGAACCCGACCAGCGTCGAGCGGCGGAAGAGGCCCTTGTGCCGGCGGCGCAGGAAGCTCACCGAGGCGGCGCGATCGCGGTTCGCCTCCTTGAAGCGACTCTCGGCCCGGAGGCGATACTCGAACGCCGTGTCGTGGCACGGAGCGCCGACAAAGCCTGCCTCGATGCAGGACAGCCAGAACTCCCAGTCCTCGAAGCCGTTCTGCCGATCGGCGTCGAAACGCACGCCGGCACGGAACACGTCGATCGAGATCATCGAGCCGGTGTCGCAGATATTGTCGGAGACGCAGTGCGTCAGCCGCGAATAGCGATCGCCGTAATGGGCGCCCCACCGCACGGAGAACGTGTCGATGTTGGTGTAGACCCAACCGCACTGCTCGGCCTTGAGGCGCTCGTACAGCGTCTCGATGGTCGTCGGCAGGACGCGGTTGTCGGCGTCGAGGAAATAGACGGCCTTCGCATCCGGCATGCTCTCGACGATGAAGTCGATCGCGCGGTTGCGGGCGCCGCCGGGACCGGCGTTCTGTCCGAAGATGACATGCAGTTCCGGGCGCGTCGCCGCATAGAGTGTCAGCGCAGTGAAGATCTCGCTGCGCGGGTCGCCGTCGACCGAAACGACGACCTCGATCCGGCATTCCGTCTCGGAGGCGAAGGCGGTCTCGAGCGCTTCGATGGCCAGTGCCGCGTGGCCGTAGAGCGGCATTGCGATGACGACGAGGTCCGCCGCTTCACTGGGCATGGGAAGCCTCCCCGCGCGGCTCGACGTCGAAGTGACGGACCAGGCGGAAATCGAACACCTTGAGCCAGGAGAAATCGACCGAGTCACCCTTGGCGCGGCTCAGGATGACGAGGTTCATCGTCCGCTGCGTCGGGGCGTCCAGCATGATGTTGATGCTGGCCGATTCCCCGGCGACGATGTCGCGCCAGCCGCTGAAATAGGCCGAGCGGCGCGCCGTTCCCTCGCGCTCGAGAACCGCGATCTCCGAGCGGAGATTGGCGGCGCTCGGCGCCAGCAGGAAGCCGACAAGCGCGGGCTTGCCTTCCGGATGGTCGATCGTCGCCCGGGCGGCGAAGCGCACGGTGCCCGGCGCCACGACATTGGCGATCGCGCCGGCCGAGATGCCGGCCGGGAGCGGGTGGCAGACGATCGCATCCTCGTGCTCGAGGAAGCGGATGGTCTGGAAGTCGGGCACGATCGGGCTGACGGAAACGTCGGCGACAGCGCGGAGCGCGTCCAGCGGCAAACGATAGTCCTCGATGCGCCGTCCGCTCATCAGCGCGCTCGGCGCGATCGAATTCGGCAGCGCCGTCGGACGCACGCCGGGGACGCCGGCATAGATCTTGATTGCCAGCGGGCGATGATCGAGATCGCCGTGCAGCGAACGCGCCCGGGCGGCATAGCGCCGGCTGGCGATCGGATGGCCGAGCGACGGCGCCGGCGGCTCGGCGCCGTTGGCCGAGACGCGCAGGCGAAGCGTGCGGGGGCTGCCGTCGCAGGCCTTCGGCAGCGAGAAGAAGTTCCAGTCGGCTGCGAGATCGGAGAAGGGCACGATCCATTCGGCAACGCCCTCGCCGCTCTCGACATAGTCGAGCGTGACGATCACCTCGCCGCTGCCCTTCGCGGCATTGCGGAAATGCAGGGCGAAGCCGGAGACGCCGAAGCTCGATACCGGCAGCAATTGCTCGACCCAGCTTTCGCGCATCAGGCGGCCGATGCCCTCGTCCTTCGGGTCGACGAACGGGTCATGCGCGAAGATCTCGCTCGCCGGCTCCCAGTTCCGGGCCCGGAACGCATCCTCGAGCACGCGAAAATTCTCGAACAGGGTTTCGCGCTCGCGACGCAGCATGACGAGTTCGGTCGCCATGGTGCGGGCGTAGCCGGAGATGCGACCGAGGCCCGATTCGAGCACCGTCTGAACCAGTGCCGAGACGCCATCGACATCGCGATCGATCCGGATGACGGGCGGCGCGGGAATCGTGGCGAACTTGGCGAGCGCCGCCGAGGCGGCCTCGACCTCGCGCGCGCCCGACGACGACGCGACGACCGCCAGAACGGGATAGACATCGCGCATCGTGCCGTCCGAGCGGAACAGTTCGTCCGTGAAGGTCACGAGATGCGCCAGCGGCCCGGCCGCCAGGATGGCGCGATCGCTGGCGCCTGCCAGCACCATCCGCAAGGTTGCCTTGCTTTGCGTTGGAAAAACCGGCTCGAGCTGGCTCTTGATAGGTTTGTTCACGTCGCAGCGTCCGTTCATGCACAGCAATCCAGTCAAAATCGCAACCAATACGATCTGACAAATCCGCTTGTTCTTCAGCTGCGACAATTATTATCGATCCATTTTGCAACGCACAACAACGTTCTCAATAAATATTAATTGCTATTCTTCGAGAAGATTGTTTCAAAATTCAAAACGGAATGCGCTTGTTGCTTGGGATAAATACTTGGTAGATATCGAGCATGAAGATCCGGGACGAAAAATCGGCCGACCGGGAGGCTATAAACGCGGTCATCACCGCGGCTTTCCGCGATCATCCGCACAGCAACCAGCGCGAAGCGCAGCTGGTCGACGCGCTGCGCGACGCCGGCGCGCTGGCGATTTCGCTCGTCGCGGAAGAGGCCGGAACGATCGTCGGCCACATCGCGTTCTCGGCCGTCACGATAGACGGCGTGGATAAGGGCTGGTTCGGGCTGGCGCCGGTCGCCGTTCTGCCGGCGCTTCAGGGGAAGGGAATTGGCCGGGCCCTGATCGAGGCAGGGCTGGAGCGGCTGCAGGGGCTGGGCGCTACCGGCTGCGTCCTGGTTGGAGATCCGGGCCTCTATCGGCGCTTCGGCTTCGAGGCCGATTCACGCCTCACCTACCCCGGCTTGCCGCCCGAGTATTTTCTGGCGCGACTCTTGAAGCAGGGCGGGACCAAGGCGCCCGCCATGCCGAGCGGCGAAGTCCGGTATCATCCGGCCTTCACCGAAATTGGCTAGCCGGCTTCAGTGGTGGCGCGGCAGGCTCGCGCGGGTATTTTCGCGGCTCAGGACACCGGCCAGGATCGCTCCCAGCAGTGCGCAGACGACCAGGCCGAGGCCGGCCCAGAAGATGACGAAATAGGCGCATCCGCCGGCGCTGCAACCGACGTTCACGATGCGCTGCAGCAACATGCCGATGCCGACACCCGTGCCGAGACCGACGATTCCACCGAAGATCAGACCGAAAAAGGCCGCGAAAGCGATACGCATGGTTTTGCCCTGAGATGGAATCGACTTGCCGGGAGGATTAGCACCGAATTGCGCCGGTGCCTGTGTCCTCGGTCACGTAGTCTTGTTATAGCTGGCGTTCATTTCCGATTGGTTGACGCGACCTTTCCGCGGCACAGGAGATTTGCTCATGTCGGAACTCCAGATCGACGTCGTGACCGACATCGTCTGCCCCTGGTGCTTCATCGGTGTCGTGCGGCTCGGCAAGGTGCTGGCCCGGACCGGAACCGCCGCCCGCATCGTCCATCACCCCTTCCTGCTCGATCCGGACGTGCCGCCGGAGGGCATCGACGTCGCGGAGAAGCTTCGCAAGCGGCTCGGCGGCGATCCCTCGGCGATGTTCGCCCGCGTCGAGGCCGAGGCCCGCAAGAGCGGCATCGCGCTCGACCTTTCCAAGCAGCCGCGCCAGCGCCCGACGCTCGCGGCGCACACGCTGATCCGCCACGCGCTCGACAAGGGCACGCAGGACGCCTTGGCGCGAGCGCTGTTCGAGGCGCATTTCCTCGAGGCGCGCAACATCGCCGATCCGGCCGTTCTCGTAGTGATCGCGACCCGCTTCAGCTTCGGCGAGGAAGAGGCGCTGAGCCTGGTGAGCGACGCCGCCGAGCTCGCAATCACGCGCCAGCTGGCGCTCGACGCCGCGCAGGGCGGCATCAGCGGCGTACCCTTCTTCGTGTTCGATCGCCGGCTTGCCTTGTCGGGATGCCAGCCGGAAGATGTCTTCGAGCAGGCCCTGGCCCAGGCGAAGGGAGCCGGCGCCGAGGCACACGCCTGAACGACAGGCTGGAATCGTGGGAGGTCATGAATGGTCCGCACGTCTCACATCTTCCCGGTCCTTCGTTATCGCAACCCGCGCGGCGCGATCGAGTTTCTCGTCAAGGGTTTCGGCTTCGAGCTTACGGCGCTGCATGAGGGACCGGACGGCGAAGTGATGCACGCCGAGCTTCGCCTGGGACAGAACCTCGTCATGCTGGGCGGCTTCGATCCGGAGATCCTCGCCAGCGGCCGGACCGCGAGCGGCGGCGCCGGCTGCAACTACGTTTCCGTTCGCTTCGTCGACGGGCATCACGACATGGCGGTCGCCGCCGGCGCCAAGATCACCCGGCCGCTCGAGGATACGGACTACGGTTCGCGGCAATATGGTTGTCGGGACATCGAGGGATATGAGTGGGTGTTCGGGACCTACGATCCCCTCGGCGTCGACGGCAAGGTGGCCGACGCCTGAGCGCGGATCGGTCTGCGCCTCTCAGAGGACGCGCCGGAACAGCCCTTCATATTTGGTGACGAGACCGGATTCCTCGGTTTCGATTTCGGCCCGAAACGACCCGTCGACCGCCTCATAGAGATAGCGGTGACCCGCCGCGACGCAGGTGTAGCGCTGCCGGTCGAGCGTGAGCTCGAGATCGGGGAAGCGGACATAGACCGCCGTGATCTCCCGGGCCTCTCCTTCGTGCAGCCCCAGCCTCCGGATCGTTAACATATTGGTAACCGGGCTCGCCGACAGGTCGACGTCGATCGCGCCGACCAGGGCCGGCACGCGCTTGCCGTCGCTGTTGCGCCAGAGACCGTCGCCGTCCGAATGCAGCGTGATCGAGGGGCCGCCGACAATGGCGACCCGCGCCGCCGCGACGTGACCGTTCGGATGACACGACAGCTCGTAGTGGGCGGCGAAACGCGCATCGCCACCCGAGAGCAGGGCCCCCTCAGCGACCGCGCCCGTAGGCCGGTCGCTGAACACCATGTGCTCGACCCCTTCGCCATCCCAGCTCTGCCAGCGGACCGCTTTTGACATGGCGCGCTACCGATCGAGGCCGGCGACGAGAAGATATTTCTTCTCGACGAATTCATCGATGCCGAGATGGGAGCCCTCGCGGCCATTGCCGCTCTCCTTGACGCCGCCGAAGGGCGCCAGCTCCGTCGAGATCAGGCCGGAATTGATGCCGACCATGCCGTATTCGAGCCCCTCCCCGACCCGGAAGATGCGGCCGATGTCGCGCGAGTAGAAATAGGCGGCGAGACCGAACTCGGTATCGTTGGCAGCTTTCACGACTTCCTCCTCGGTCTCGAACTTGAACACCGCCGCGATCGGCCCGAAGGTCTCCTCGCGGGCGAGCTGCATGTCGCGCGTCGCCCCCGTCAGCACGGTCGGCTCGAAGAAGGTGCCGCCCTTGGCGTGGCGATGGCCGCCGAGCGCAATGGTGGCGCCCTTGGCGGTCGCGTCGCGGAGATGCTCCTCGACCTTTTCCACCGCCTTGTCGTTGATCAGCGGCCCCTGCGTGATGTCGGGCTCCGCGCCATTGCCGACCCGCAGCTCTTCCACCGCCGCCGTCAGCTTGGCGACGAAGGCATCGTGAATGCCGGCCTGAGCATAGATCCGGTTGGCGCAGACGCAGGTCTGGCCCATGTTGCGGAACTTCGAGACCATGGCGCCCTCGACCGCCGCGTCGAGATCGGCGTCGTCGAAAACGATGAAGGGCGCGTTGCCGCCGAGCTCGAGGGCCATCTTCTTCACGGTGGTCGAGGCCTGCCGCATCAGGAGCTTGCCGATCTCGGTCGAGCCGGTGAAATTGACCAGCCGCACGGCCGGATGCGACGTCAGCACGCCGCCGATCTCGCTGGCGCTGCCGGTCACGACGTTGAAGACGCCGGGCGGAATGCCGGCGCGATCCGCGAGCTCAGCCAAAGCCAGCGCCGTCAGCGGCGTCTCGCCGGCGGGCTTCAGCACGACCGTGCAGCCGGCCGCGAGCGCCGGGGCCACCTTGCGCGTGATCATGGCGGCCGGGAAATTCCACGGCGTGATCGCCGCGACGACGCCGGTCGGTTGGCGCAGCACGAGGATGCGCGCGTCGGCGCGATGGCTTGGCAGCGTCTCGCCGGCGATGCGCTTCGCCTCCTCGGCGTAGAACTCGACATAGGCGTTCGCATAGTCGATCTCGCCCTTCGCCTCGGCGAGCGGCTTGCCCTGCTCCGAGGTCAGGATCAGCGCCAGATCCTCCTGATGCGCCCGGATCCGCTCGAACCACTGGCGGATCAGCTTCGAGCGCTCCTTGGCGGTCTTGGCAGCCCATGTCTTGAAGGCGGCGGCCGCCGCGTCGACGGCGCGCGTCGTCTCGTCGGCGCCGAATTTCGGCACCATGCCGATGACGTCGCCCGTCGCGGGATTGGTGACGGCGATGGAGCCCTCGCCGATCCACGCACCATCGACATAGCACTGGCTCTTGACCAGCGTCGGATCGATCAGCCGAAGGGCCTTGACGGTCGACTTGTCCATGGTGCTACTCCCTTACGACGTTCTGCCAACGACCACGGTCGGGAACCGTTCCATTCCGCTGGAGACGATAGCGCGGTGGAGCCCGGACCGCCATGGAGCGTATCGGGCGTCGCAGAGAAGCGGCGCACAGACGGAGGGGCCAGTGCCTGCGATCCAACGTTTCGCGACGGCGGCCGCGCTCGCCGCAATCCTGTTCACCGCCATACCCGTGAGGGCCGAGACGATGACGCCGGAAGCGACGCTGCAGGCCCTGTTGAGCGAGGGTGGGTCGACGCCGGATCGTTTCGACGCCGCCTTCCTTTCCGCGGTTCCCTTCGCCGAGGTCGAGCGGATCCTGGCCGGCGTGCGGAAGGAGCACGGGCCGCTGCAGGGGATCGATCGCGCCAGCAACGGCTTTCGCCTCCGCTTCGCGGAAGCGAGCATGCCAGCGGCGATCTCGCTCGACGCGAACGGACGGATCAACGGCCTCTGGTTCGGCCCGGCGGAGAGGCTGGGGACGATCGAGACGCTGGCCGCTGAAATCGAGGCCCTGCCCGGTAAGACCGCGCTGCTCGTCGTCAGCGACGGCGAGGACATCGTCGCCCAGGACGCGGACCACCCGCTCGCGATCGGCTCGGCGGCGAAGCTTGCCATCCTGGTGGCGCTGCGCGATGCCGTAACGGCCGGGCGCTTGAGCTGGGACCAGGTCGTGCCGCTCGATCCAGCCTGGAAGTCGCTGCCGTCCGGCCAGCTACAGGATTGGCCCGACGGCACGCCGCTGACGATCGCGACGCTCGCCAATCTGATGATCTCGATCAGCGACAACACGGCGACCGACGCGCTCGTCCGCATCGTCGGCCGGGACGCCGTCGAGACCGTCACGCCGGCCAATGCACCCTTCCTGACCACGCGCGAGCTCTTCACGCTCAAGACCGTGAAGAATGCGCCGCTACGGACCGCCTGGGCCGAGGGCGACACGGCTGCCCGGCGCGCCATCCTCGCCGAGATCGCGGAAGCTCCCCTCCCCGCTATCGCCGAGCTCAGCCCGGAGGCCACCCATTCGATCGAGTGGTTCTTTTCCGCGCGCGAGCTCTGCCAGCTGCTCGAACAGACGGCCGATCTGCCCAGCGTCGGCATCAATCCGGGCGTCGCCGATCGCGCTCAATGGAAGTCCTTCGCCTACAAGGGCGGCTCGGAGTTCGGCGTCATCAACCTTTCCACCCGGGTCGTCGGGACCGACGGCCGCGTTCATTGCGTCGTCGCAAGCTGGAACGATGATGTGGCACTCGACGAGCAAAAACTGTTCGCGCCCTATACGGGCATCCTCAATCGCCTCGCCGAAGGGGAATAAGCCATGCGCCAGGTGACCGTCGCCGCGACGCAGATGGAATGCGACTGGGATCGCGCCGGCAACATCGCCCGCGCCGAGCGGCTGATCCGCGAGGCAGCGGCGCGGGGCGCCGAGATCATCCTGATCCAGGAGCTGTTCGAGACGCCCTATTTCTGCCAAGACCAGTTCCACGACCATTTCAACCTGGCGCAGCCCTTTGACGGCAACCCGCTGATCGCCCATTTCGCAGCGCTCGCGGCGGAGCTCGGCGTCGTGCTGCCGGTGAGCTATTTCGAGCGCGCCGGCCAGACCGCCTACAACAGCATCGCCATCGTCGATGCCGATGGCAGCGTGCTCGGCAATTATCGCAAGAGCCATATTCCGGACGGGCCCGGCTATACGGAGAAGTTCTATTTCTCGCCCGGCGACACCGGCTTCCGAGTCTGGCCGACGCGCTTCGGCAAGATCGGCGTCGGCATCTGCTGGGACCAGTGGTTTCCGGAGAGCGCGCGGGCCATGGCGCTCGCCGGCGCCGAGATCCTGTTCTATCCGACGGCGATCGGCTCGGAGCCGCAGGATCCCACGCTCGATTCCGCCGCGCATTGGCAGCGCGTCATGCAGGGCCATGCCGGCGCCAATCTGATGCCGCTCGTGGCCTCCAACCGGATCGGCACCGAGCGCGGCCTGAACGGCACCGAGATCACCTTCTACGGCTCGTCCTTCATCGCCGATCCGACCGGCGCGAAGCTGGCCGAGGCCGACCGCAGCAGCGAGGCGATCCTGACGGCGACCTTCGACCTCGACGCCATCGCCCATCAGCGCCGCTCCTGGGGTGTGTTTCGCGACCGCCGTCCGGACCTCTATGGCGCGCTGACGACGCTCGACGGCCGCGATCCCCGCGCACCCGGGCGCTGAGCCCTCGCGCCATCGTCGCGGCGTCGCTGCGCAGGACCGTATTCCGCGTCGTCACATCGAATTGGCATGACGTTGCTTTCCTAATAGGCACCGGCAGTCGATATTTTACGCAGAATATTGAGGCCCGGGGCCAGATCAGACGCCTCGAAATATGGGATGATTTCGCCCTGTATTTCGAGCTGAAAGCATTCGTCGTTCGCTCTCTGGGGGCCCGACCGATGTTTTCTTGAACCTTGCTCCGGGCGCAGGTCCATATTGAACCGTGACCTTTTCGGTCGCTCTGGAGTCCAAGGAAATGAGATTGCGTCCCGCGCTCGCTTTTGCGACGGCCCTTTTGCTCGCGCCCGGTTTGGCGCAGGCCGGCGAAACCCTCGACCGGGTGCTGTCCACCAAGGTGCTGAACAACGTCGTCGTCGACAACTATCCGCCCTTCACCTTCATCGACAAGGACAACCAGCTCGCCGGTTTCGACATCGACGTCGCACAGGCTGTCGGCGACAAGCTCGGCGTCAAGGTCGTCAATTCGGTGCCGGGCTGGGAGGTGATCACCGCCGGTCGCTGGGCCAAGCGCTGGGATGTCTGCATCTGCTCGATCACTCCGACGACGGACCGCGCCACCGTTCTCGATTTCATCGTCCAGTATTACAGCTCGCCCGCCGTTCTCATCGTTCACAAGGACGAGGCGGTGATCAAATCGGTCGCCGACATCTCCGGCAAGCAGGTTGGCGTCGGCTCGGGCTCGAGCTACGAGGCCTATCTCGACAAAACCATCACCATTCCGGGCGAGAAGACCATCGCCTTCCCCTTCAACGACCCGATCAAGGTGCCGTCGAACGAGACGGTCAACTTCCAGAACCTGGCGCTTGGCCCGGGCGTCCGGCTGGACGCGATCGTCGCCAACATCGCCACCGCCAAGGGCCTCATCGACGCCGGCGCGCCGCTGAAGATCGTCGGCGAGCCGCTGTTCGGCGAGCCGAACTGGATTGCCGTCGACAAGGGCGACGCCGAATGGAACGCCAAGGTGGTCGAGACCATCGAGACGCTGCGCGCCGACGGCACGCTGAAGGCCATCTCGGAGAAATGGCTCGGCACCGACATCACGCGCAATGACATTTGAGCTGAGAAGCGACCTGCCCCAGCGGCGCAGCCCAAGGCTCGTCCTGGGGTCGTTTGCATCCGCGATCCCGACCCGGCTCACCGGCGACCGCCTTTTCGGCGTCAAGGTCGGCCTGGTCTGGACCGGGCTTTTCGCCATCCTGATCGTCGGTTTCGTGCAGTTCGGCCTCGATGGCGGCGCCATCGCGGAGCGGCTTCCGTTCATGCTGGGCATCCGGCTGACGCCCTCCGGCATGATTCAGGGCGCCGCCATGACGCTGTTCGTCACCGCGAGCGCCGTCGGCTTCGCCGGCATGCTCGGCCTCGTCACGGCGATGGGGCGGATGTCGTCCAACCCGTTCTTCTTCGGCCTGGCGACGTTCTACGGCTCGTTGTTTCGCGGCACGCCGCTCCTGATCCAGGTGCTGCTGATCTATCTGGCTCTGCCGCAGATCGGCATCATCCTCGGCCCCCTCACCTCCGGCATCCTGGCGCTGTCGCTCAACTACGGCGCCTACAATGCCGAGATCGTGCGAAGCGGCGTCCGCTCGGTTCCGGCCGGGCAATGGGAAGCGGCGATGTCGCTCGGCCTGCCGCGCTGGCGGATCGCCTGGAAGGTGATCGCGCCCCAGGCGCTGCGCTTCATCATCCCGCCGGCCGGCGCGCAGGTCGTGTCGATGCTGAAGGATTCGGCGCTGGTATCGCTGATGGGCGTCTGGGAACTGAACTTCCTCGCCCAGTCCTACGGACGCTCTACCTACAAATACATGGAAATGCTGACCACGGCGGCGGCGATCTACTGGATAATGTCGATCATCCTCGAGTTCTGCCAGGCCAAGCTCGAGCGCCGTTTCGGGCGCGGCTATCCCGGCGCCAGGGCCAACGCACATCGATCCTGACCGGCGGCCTCGGCTGCGGCGGATCCTGCACTGACAAGGACGATCCATCATGACGACGCATGAACACGTCACCCTGCTCGACGGCGGCATGGGCCGGCAGCTCGAGCGCATCGGCGCGCCCTTCAAGCTGCCGGAATGGTCGGCGCTGGCGCTGATCGAGGCGCCGCATCTGGTGCAGCGCGCGCACGAGCAGTTCATCGAGAGCGGCGCCGAGATCGTGACGACCAACACCTACGCGATCAAGCCGCACCAGATCGGCCCGGCGCGCTTCGAAACGGACGGGCTGCGGCTTTCCGATCTCGCCGGACGGGTTGCCCGCGCGGCGGCAGATCAGGCGGGACGACCGGTCAAGGTCGCCGGCTCGTTGCCGCCGGTGTTCGAATCCTACCGGCCGGAGCGCTTCGACGCGGATCGCGCGCCGGAAATCCTCCGCGTCCTGGTCGAGGGCCTGGCGCCGCATGTCGACCTCTGGCTGATCGAGACCCAGAGCTCGACCGTCGAGGCGCTCGCGGCGATCTCGGCGCTTGCCGAGCATCCGAAGCCGATCTGGGTTTCGTACACGCTGAAGGACGAGGCCGGGCGCACGGGTCCGCCGGAGCTCCGTTCCGGCGAGACCGTCACCGAGGGCGTGCGCAAGGCGGTCGACGCGGGCGCGGTGTCGATCCTCTTCAACTGCAGCCAGCCGGAAGTGATGGAGGCTGCCATCCGCGAGGCGCGCGCCACGCTGGACGCGGCCGGCCGCGCCGACGTGACGATCGGCGTCTATGCCAACGCCTTCGCCGCCGAGGAAGAGAGCGACGAGCCCTATGCCGGCATCTCCGACATCCGCGCCGACGTCACGCCGGCGCGCTATCTCGTCTGGGCCGAACGCTGGATCGACGCCGGCGCCTCGATCGTCGGCGGCTGCTGCGGCATCGGCCCCGAGCACATCGCCGAGATCCGGCATCATCTCGATCCGGCGCGCCCAAAGCCCGCCAGGAGCTAGCTCATCGTCTGAAGAAGGTCCTGCAACTGGCTGATATCGCTGATGACATAATCAGCATGGGGAGCCAGTTGCTCGGCCGACATGAAGCCGCTCTCGACACCGATGCCGAGAACGCCCGCGGCGCGCGCGGCATGCATGTCGTGCAGCGTGTCGCCGATCAGGGCCGTCTCGCCTGGGAGGTAGCCGAAGCGCTCCATGAAGGCGACGATCTGCCCGGCTTCCGGCTTGCGGCCATGGCCTGAATCATAGCCGATGATGGCCTCGAACCACTGCGAGAGGCCGAGGCGCTCGCATTGCGCCTTGGCCCCGATCTCCGAATCATTGGTGATGACGCCGAGCTGGTAGCCTTCCGAGCGCAGCGCCGCGAAGATCAGGCCGGGCTCGCCGATCGGCGTCGCCGCATGCAGCGTCGCCTCGTGGAACAGCTCGCGCAGGCGGTTCAGGAAGGCGGCATCATCGGCCGGCAGGCCGAGCGCCACGGCCCACAGCTCGGCCAGTTCGCTGACGGAACCGCCGACGAAGGCGGATGTCGGCATCAGGATCGACGCCTCGAGATCATAGCCGACAATCTCAGCCAGCCGCCGCGCGGCCGCCGGATCGCCTTCGGTGAGCGCCGCGATGACCGATCCGGTGGCGGCGTCCCAGGTCTTGGCGAAATCGAGGAAAGTCCCGTCCTTGTCGAACAGGAGCGCGCGAAGCTGCATGTCTGGTTCCGTTTGATGTCCGTGACAAGGTCCCTTAGCACGCTTGCATCGCCCGTTCATTCCCGCTTCTGTCGGATGGCCCATCCGACGACAACGAACGAGAATCATGTCTGCGACGCTCGAAGGCCTTCCCCGCGACGACGGTTTCCGCATGCCGGCCGAATGGGAGCCGCATGCCGGCACCTGGATGATCTGGCCGGAGCGGCCGGACAACTGGCGCCTCGGCGCCAAGCCGGCGCAGCAGGCTTTTGTCGCGGTCGCAAGCGCGATCGCCGAGGCGGAGCCGGTGACGATGCTGGTCTCGGCCGGCCAGTGGGAGAACGCCCGCCAGCGTTTGCCGGCGCATATCCGCCTCGTCGAGACGACGACCAACGACGCCTGGTGTCGCGATACCGGTCCGAGCTTCGTCGTGAGCGCGGACGGCCGGCTGCGCGGCAATGACTGGCGCTTCAATGCCTGGGGCGGTTTTGCCGGCGGCCTTTATTCGCCCTGGGACCAGGACGACCGCGTCGCCGCCAAGATCCTCGAGATCGAGGGCGCACCGCGCTATCGGGCACCGTTCGTCCTGGAAGGCGGCGCCATCCATGTCGACGGCGAAGGCACTTTGCTGACGACCGAGGAATGCCTGCTCAATCCCAACCGCAATCCCTATCTCGACCGCAGCGAGATCGAGGAACATCTCGCCGGCCGGCTCGGCGTGGAGAAGACGATCTGGCTCGGCCCCGGGCTGTTCCACGACGAAACCAACGGCCATATCGACAACCTCGCCTGCTTCGCGCGGCCGGGCGTCGTGGCGCTTACCTGGTGCGAGGATCCCGAAGATCCGCAATATGCGATCTCGCACGATGCGCATGACCGGCTGGCGAACGCGACCGACGCACGCGGGCGAAAGCTGGAACTCGTCAAGCTGCCGATGCCGGGACCGCTCTACATGACCGATTCCGAGGCGGCCGGCATCGACGTTTCCGAAGGCAGCGCCGAGCGGCGCGGGGGCGCCCGCCTCGCTGCGTCCTACGCGAACTACTACATCGCCAATGGTCTGGTGGTGATGCCGCTGCTCGATCCGAAGACGGACGCGGCCGCGATGGAGATCCTCGCGGCCCTGCACCCGGATCGCCGCATCGTCGGCATCGAGGCGCGCGAGATCCTTCTCGGCGGCGGCAACATCCACTGCATCACACAGCAACAACCGGTGGGAACTGGGGGGTAAGGCTATTCGCCGGGATGGTGGCGCTGACGGCGCGGATCGTCATAGATCCCGCTGACCCAATAGACGACGCCGAGCACGACCATCAGCACGAGCGGCGTAATCAGCAGATAGAGCTGCAATCCGGTCATTCGAGCATCCTTCCGAGAATGGCTCTCGCAGCCAAATGTAGGCTGAATGCGAAGAATAACCATACGAAGGCGATCAGAAGCCACCAGCCTCCGCTGGCCGTGACGGTCGTCCCATATAGAAATCCGACCGTCGGCGCGAGTAGAGCAGTCGCCAGCGTCGCCACGCACAGATTGTTCAGCGCGGTGGCAAGCAGCTTAACTCGTTCGTTGTGCACGGTCTTCATGAGCGCAGCATGCCGCGCCCATGAGAGCTTGTCCATGCGATCGCAACTTTAGGTCGCGACCGCATGGCGGAGCCGAAATCAGCCCTTCAGGATGCTGCGGCCGGCGTATTCCGCCTGCACGCCCAGCTGCTCCTCGATGCGGATGAGCTGGTTGTACTTGGCGGTCCGGTCGGAGCGGGCGAGCGAACCCGTCTTGATCTGACCGCAGTTGGTGGCGACGGCGAGGTCGGCGATGGTCGAATCCTCGGTCTCGCCCGAACGGTGCGACATCACCGCCGTGTAGCCGGCGCGATGCGCCATCGAGACGGCGTCGAGGGTCTCGGTGAGCGAGCCGATCTGGTTGACCTTGACCAGGATCGAGTTGGCCGTGCCGGTCTTGATGCCCTGCGACAGGCGCTTGGTGTTGGTGACGAAGAGATCGTCGCCGACCAACTGCACCTTGTTGCCGATGGCGTCGGTCAGGCTCTTCCAGCCGGCCCAGTCGTCCTCGCTCATGCCGTCCTCGATCGAGATGATCGGGAACTTCGAGGCGAGATCGGCGAGATAGGCGACCTGCTCGTCGATCGTGCGGACGACGCCTTCGCCTTCGTAGTTGTACTTGCCGTCCTTGAAGAACTCCGTCGCGGCGCAGTCGAGGCCGAGATAGATGTCCTCGCCGAGGCGGTAGCCGGCCTTCTCGATCGCCTTGGCGACGAAGTCGAGGGCAGCGGTCGCCGACGGCAGGTTGGGCGCGAAGCCGCCTTCATCGCCGACATTGGTGTTGTGGCCCGCGTCCTTCAGCGCCTTCTTCAGCGTGTGGAAGACCTCGGAGCCCCAGCGGACGGATTCGGCAAACGTCGGCGCGCCGACGGGCAGGATCATGAATTCCTGGAAGTCGATCGGATTGTCGGCATGCGCGCCGCCATTGATGATGTTCATCATCGGCACCGGCAGGACCTTGGCGTTGACGCCGCCGACATAGCGATAGAGCGGCTGGCCGGCCGCTTCCGCGGCGGCCTTGGCCAGCGCCAGCGAGACGCCGAGGATGGCGTTGGCGCCGAGGCGAGCCTTGTTCGGCGTGCCGTCAAGATCGATCATCGTGCCGTCGATCATCGCCTGGTCTTCAGCGTCCATGCCGCCGATCGCGTCGAAGATCTCGCCGTTGACGGCCTCGACCGCCTTCAGGACGCCCTTGCCCTGATACTTGGACTTGTCGCCGTCGCGGAGCTCGACGGCCTCATGCGCGCCCGTCGAGGCGCCCGACGGAACCGCGGCGCGGCCAAGCGAACCGTCCTCCAGCAGGACGTCGACCTCGACCGTCGGGTTGCCACGGCTGTCGAGGATCTGGCGGGCGGTGATATCGATGATCGCGGTCATGCGGAATTCCTTGTTCGGACGGTTCGGCTCAACTCTGGCAGCTTCTAGCCTGCCGAGATGGAAGGCGGAAGAGGATCGGCGACAAACAATGACAGGCGCCGGGTGCGGGAGCGACACGGTACCGGCCAATTCGTCCGGGACGCTGCCAAGTTTGCCCGCTTCCTGTTGCCTTCCGTCTTGCATCGGAAGATGAAGACGGCATGACGACGCTCCTCATCACCGACGGCGACCAGACCGCCGACCTCCTCGCCGCCGCCGGCAGTCGCGCGATCATCCTGCCTTGGCGCGACGCGCTGCATGATGGTCCGCTTCCGGCGCTAGACACGCTGGAGGCCTTCTCCGCGGTCCGCGCCGAGCATCTCGCCTCGGTGTTCAAGTTCGACCCCGGGACGGTCGCGGCCACCTTCGCCGAGCGGGACGCGGTCATGCGCCGCCATGCCGAGTTCGATCGCATCGAGCTCTGGTTCGAGCACGATCTCTACGACCAGCTTCAATTGCTTCAGGTGCTCGATTTCTTCGCCAGGGAAGAGCGCTCGCAGGGCATCGTCATCGTCCAGGCGGACAGCTTCTTCGCGCTGGAGCGGCCGGATACCGTCATGCGTTTCGCCATCGACGGCGTCCGCGTGAGCCCGGCGCTGCTCAATATGGCGGCGACGGTCTGGGGCGAACTGACGGCGCCGACGCCGGAGGCGATCGCAAAGCGGGCCGGCAAACCGATCAAGGGCTTTCCCTTCCTGCAGGCCGCGCTCGGCCGTTTTCTCGAGGAACTGCCGCAGCCGGGCACTGGCCTCAACCGCACGGAAATGCGCCTGCTCGACGCGATCGGCATGGACGAGCTGTCGCCGGCGGCCCTGTTCCATCAGGCCCGCGAGGCGGAAGAGGCGCCCTTCATGGGCACGTGGCCGTTCTACGCGGTGATCGATTCGCTGGCCTTCTGCGACTTCCCACTGATCACCGGCGTGCACGCGCCCTATTCGCACGCCGATTCGGAAGTGCATGCCGAATACGTGACCGCGCCGCTGACGCTGACGGATATGGGCGAAGATATCCTCTCCGGCGCGCAGGACCAGATTTCGACCAACGGTATCCGGCGCTGGTGGGGCGGCACCGAACTGAACGGCTTCTCGGCGTGGCGTTTCAACCGCGAAACGCGAACGCTGCTGGAGCCACGCTGAGGAAGAGAACCATGACCGAGCAAGAATTGCAGCTGGGGCGCAGCGTCGGCATCGCCGAGAGCCCGGAACAGGCGGAGCTGGACCGCGTCCCCAATCCACATCCGGACACGCTCTATGTCGCCCGCTTCACCGCGCCGGAATTCACCTCGCTCTGCCCCGTCACCGGGCAGCCGGATTTCGCGCATCTCGTCATCGACTATGTGCCGAAGGACTGGCTGGTCGAATCGAAGTCGCTGAAGCTCTACCTGCATTCCTTCCGCAATCACGGCGCCTTCCACGAAGGCTGCACGATCGACATCGCCAAGCGGCTGGTCGACCTGCTTGATCCGCACTGGCTGCGGATCGGCGGCTACTGGTATCCGCGCGGCGGCATCCCGATCGACGTGTTCTGGCAGAGCGGCCCGGTGCCGGCCCATGTCTGGCTGCCGGACCAAGGCGTCGCGACCTATCGCGGCCGCGGGTAGAGATCGGTCGTCCGGGGCGCTCGCTTCACCTCTCCCAGAGGGAGAGGTCGACGGCCGAAGGCCGGCGGGTGAGGGGTTGAGCCCTAGCCGGATGGTTCCCTACCCCCTCACCCGGAGCTGCGCTCCGACCTCTCCCCGTGGGAGAGGTTGAGGGGCGCCGCTCGCGCCGTCACGCATCACGTGCAGGAACTGCTCGCGAGCGCCTCTTCGATCGCCGGCGTCGCGCCGCTCAGCGAGACCGTGCCGGCGACCGAGTCGCCGATGGTGACCTCGATCTCCTTGCCGGCGCGCAGCGTATCGACGTTTTCCGGCGCCAGCCGAATGCCCCAGCTGTGCTCGGTCAGCGCCAGGAAGTCGCCGGCGAACCCTTCGCTACGATCGGTCTTCACCTGGATCTTCTGCCGCAGCACTCCGTCCAGCTGACCGCGCGCGGTGATTTCCTGTTTCAGCGTCGCCGGGTCGGAACCATAGGCGATGCGGAACACCAGCAGCTCCGGCGTGTCGCAATAGAAGGAGACCATCAGCGGCGACTGCCGGTCCTGCGCGATCGCCATGACCGGCGGCCGGGCGGCCTGCTCGTCGAAGCCGGTAAGCGGCTCGACACGCCAGGCGGACGCGCCGTTGAGGATGGCGACCTTGACGTCGGTGACGCGCGGAACGCCCGGCTGCGACGGCACCGGGGCGAAGGCGGCGAGATCGCCGTCGGCTGGGGCGGCGGCAGCCGCCTCGGCCGGCTTGGCGGGTTCCGGGGCGCCGGCGAAGGGATCCGGCTTCTCCGCCTGCGGCGTTTGCGGCGGTGGCGGCGCAGCGACCTGGCTGCTGCTGCCGCCTCCACCGATGAGGCCGCTCAGCGGGCCTCCCGGCAAGACGGCGATCAGCGCGCCAAGCGCCACGGCGAGACCCGCCGCGCCGATGCTGATCCGCTTCAGCCAGGGCGGCGAGGCCGCGTCCTCGGGAGCATCCTCGGACGGCTCGGCCGGCTCCTCCGCCGCAGGTGGCGGCGGTGGCGGCGGCGCGGGAACCGCCTCGGTGTGCGGATGAATATTCTGGCGGGCGGCGATCCGGGTCCGCTTCTCGATCATCGCGATCGCGGTCCCGAGGTCGCGGCGGAGCGCCGTATAGCGCTCCGGATCCAGCTTGCCGTCTTCCGACGTGCAGGTGGAGCGGATTGTCTTCTCGACGCGCTCGTAAACGCGTCGACGCCCCTCGACCGAGGGATCGGGAAGGTTTGCAATTGCCCGGTCGAGAATAACGACGAGTTCGTTCGGGTCCATCGCGAGGCTTCTTCTCAACGGACGCAGGTTGGCCCCTGCGATTGTTTCACATCATCCCACAAGTCACTGTCTATGGCGACAGACCGCGTCTGCCTACCCCTTTGCAAGCCTGTCGAAGGCGGAAAGCCGCTCGAGCAGCGCCGGCAATTCGTCGATCTGGATCATGTTCGGGCCGTCCGAAGGCGCGTTGTCGGGATCCTGATGCGTCTCGATGAAGACGCCGGCGACGCCGACTGCGACGGCGGCGCGCGCCAGCACGGCCACGAATTCACGCTGGCCGCCGGAAGACTCGCCCTGCCCGCCCGGCTGCTGCACGGAATGGGTGGCGTCAAAGATCACCGGGGCGCCCATGGCGGCCATGATCGGCAGCGAACGCATGTCGGAAACGAGCGTGTTGTAGCCGAAGCTGGCGCCGCGCTCGGTCAGAAGGATGTTGGGATTGCCGCTGCCGACCAGCTTGGTCAGGACGTTCTTCATGTCCCAGGGGGCGAGGAACTGCCCCTTCTTGACGTTGATCGTCCTGCCCGTCTCGGCGGCCGCGACCAGAAGGTCGGTCTGGCGCGAGAGAAAGGCCGGGATCTGCAGGATATCGACCACTTCCGCCACGACGGCGCACTGCTCGCGCTCGTGGATGTCGGTCAGGATCGGCAGGCCGAATTCCTTTTTCAAATCGGCGAAAATCGGGAGCGCCGCGTCGAGCCCGGCGCCGCGCTTGCCGGAGAGGCTGGTGCGGTTCGCCTTGTCGAACGAGGACTTGTAGACGAGCCCCATGCCCAGCGCGCTGGTCATCTCCTTCAGCCGGCCAGCCATGTCGAAGGCATGCTGCCGGCTCTCGAGCTGGCAGGGTCCGGCGATCAGCGTCAGCGGCAGGTCGTTGCCGAACGTCGCGTTGCCGACCGAGACATGCGCATTGGGGGCAGTCGTCATCATTCACCGTGCCTTGGAGTCAATCGAAGCGTGGCCAGTCCCTTACAACGTCATCGGCGGCGAAGCGACCCTCGCCGGCCACAACACGTCCAGGCGCACCACTCACCGCAGCAGACTGCGGCGGTTTGAGGACATTTTCGAAGGAGCCTCGATTACCCAGCGTAAAGATATGTGGCCGGGCGTTACGAGGCTTGAGCCACGGCAGGGGTGGCGATCCGGCGGCTTGCGCCGGATCGTATGGCCTCAGACGAGGCGTGCCTTCTCGATCGCCGCGGCGATGAACGACGCGAACAGTGGATGCGGATCGAGCGGCCGCGACTTCAGCTCGGGGTGATACTGCACGCCGATGAACCACGGATGGTCCGGAAGCTCGACCGTCTCCGGCAGGACGCCATCCGGCGACATGCCGGCGAAGCGCATGCCGCAGCTCTCCAGGCGATCCTTGTAGTCGATGTTGACTTCGTAGCGGTGGCGATGCCGCTCGGAGATCGTCGTCGTGCCGTAGATCTCGGCGATCTTCGAACCCGGCTCCAGATGGCCTTCATACGCGCCGAGGCGCATCGTGCCGCCGAGATCACCGGTCGAATGGCGCTTCTCGAGCATGTTGCCCTTCAGCCATTCGGTCATCAGGCCGACCACCGGCTCCTCGGCCGGGCCGAACTCGGTCGAGCTCGCCTTCTCGATGCCGGCGAGATTGCGGGCCGCCTCGATCACGGCCATCTGCATGCCGAAGCAGATGCCGAAATACGGCACGTTGTGGCGACGCGCGAAGCCGGCGGCCTTGATCTTGCCTTCCGAGCCGCGCTCGCCGAAGCCGCCCGGCACCAGGATGCCGTTGACCCGCTCCAGATAAGGCGCCGGATCTTCCTTCTCGAAGATCTCGCTCTCGATCCAGTCGATGTTGACCTTGACCGTGTTGGCGATGCCGCCGTGCTGGAGCGCCTCGATCAGCGACTTATAGGCGTCCTTGAGGCCGGTATACTTGCCGACCACGGCGATCGTCACCTCGCCCTCCGGGGCGCGCAGCTTGCTGGTCAGCGCCTTCCACTTGTCGAGGACGGGCGGCGCGGCGTCGGTGATGCCGAACGCGGCCAGCACTTCGTCGTCGAGGCCCTCGGCGTGATAGCTGGTCGGGACGTCATAGATATGCGCGACGTCGAGCGCCTGGATGACGGCGGATTCGCGCACATTGCAGAACAGCGACAACTTGCGGCGCTCTTCCTTCGGAATCGGGCGGTCGCTGCGGCAGAGCAGGATGTCCGGCTGGATGCCGATCGAGCGCAGCTCCTTCACCGAATGCTGGGTCGGCTTGGTCTTCAGCTCGCCCGCGCTCGGGATGTAGGGCATCAGCGTCAGGTGGATATAGACGACATTGCCGCGCGGCAGATCGTTGCCGAGCTGGCGGATCGCCTCCAGGAACGGCATCGCCTCGATGTCGCCGACCGTGCCGCCGATCTCGCACAGCACGAAATCGACATCGTCATTGCCGGAAAGCACGAAGGCCTTGATGGCGTCCGTGACGTGCGGAATCACCTGCACCGTGCCGCCGAGATAATCGCCGCGGCGCTCCTTGGCGATGATCTCCTGGTAGATCTTGCCGGTGGTCACCGAATCGGCCTTCGAGGCCGGGCGCCCGGTGAAGCGCTCATAGTGTCCGAGATCCAGATCCGTCTCGGCGCCGTCGTCCGTGACGAACACCTCGCCGTGCTGATACGGGCTCATCGTGCCCGGATCGACGTTCAGATAGGGATCGAGCTTCCTCAGACGGACCTTGTAGCCTCGCGACTGGAGCATTGCTCCGAGCGCCGCCGAGGCGATGCCCTTGCCAAGCGAGGAAACCACACCGCCGGTGATGAAAATGTACCGCGCCATGGGCCTCTACCTCAGTTTCGATCGACCGATTCGTTTCGACAAGAGCTGGCCGCCGCACAAATTGACGGCCACGCCCACATTCAGCAATTGCCCCTCTCCAAATAAAACGTCGCCGCACGGAACCGCGCGGCGACGCGAATGGAGAAAGGCTTGAGCGCGCGGTTACTGCGAGCTCGGAACCGAGGGAGCCGCGGGGGCAGCCGGTGCCGGGGTTGCCGGAGCCGTCTCGCCTGCCGGCGCGGCGGGAGCCGCTGCCGGAGCGGCAGGAGCCGCGCCGCCTGCCGGCGGCTTCTGGCCGGGCAGCTGATCCAGGATGCCCTGACCCGTGCCGGCCGGCGCCGACGGCGAGGACTGGCTCTGGATCTGATCGAGGATCGAGGACGGCCGCTCGCCGTACCGCGTCAGGAGGGTCAGCCCCATCGAGGTGATGAAGAAGATCGCCGCGAGGATTGCCGTCGTGCGGGTCAGGACGTTGGCCGAACCACGCGCCGACATGAATCCGCCGCCGCCGCCGATACCCAGAGCTCCGCCTTCGGAGCGCTGCAGCAAAACAACGGCGACGAGCGCGACGACCACCATCAGGTGGATCACGATGATGACTGTCTGCATCGATGTCTCTGATCAGAATTCAAAAAAGCTGGCGGCCTTGTACACGATCGGTTTCGCCGTTTCCAGTGCCGCGCCCCTGATATGGAGAGCGAAGAACCGGAAACAAGCCAAACGCGGCATCATGCATAGGCCGCGGCGATACCGAGAAAGTCTGCCGCCTTGAGGCTGGCGCCGCCGACGAGCGCGCCGTCGACATTCTCGATCCTCAGAATTTCGCCGGCGTTGGAAGGCTTTACCGAGCCGCCGTAGAGAATGCGCATCCCCTCGCCTTCCGCGCCGAAGCGGGCGACGAGGCGCTGGCGGATATGCGCATGCACCTCGGCGATGTCCTCGTTCGACGGAACCAGGCCGGTGCCGATCGCCCAGACGGGCTCATAGGCAATGACGAGATTGGCCGCGGACGCTCCGTCGGGCACCGAGCCTTCGAGCTGCGTGTCGACGACGGAAAGCGTCGTGCCGCCGCGCCGCTCGGCCTCCGTCTCGCCGATGCACAGAATGGCGACGAGGCCGGCCCGCCAGGCGGCCTCGGCCTTGGCGCGGACGATCGCATCGGTCTCGGCATGATCCGTCCGGCGCTCGGAATGGCCGACGATGACGTGGCTGGCGCCGGTGTCGGCGATCATCTCGGCCGAGAGATCGCCGGTATGCGCGCCGCTCGCCTTGGCGTGGCAATCCTGCGCGCCGATCGCGACGCGGCTGCCGAGCGCCGCCAGCGCAAAGGGAATCAGCTGCGTCGCCGGCGGGCAGATCGCCAGATCCACCTTCGCACGCAGCGCCGGAGCATAGCCGGCCATGACCTGCACCAGTTCCCCCGCCGAGGCTTTCAGGCCGTTCATCTTCCAGTTTCCGGCGATGAACGGTTTCGGCTTGGCGTCGGTCATGGCGTTTCCTGAACTCTGGTTTGTGATTGCCTCCTTTGCAGCCGCAGGAGGCCGACAAGTCAAGCCGGCAGATCATATCGGGGCAGCCCGGACCGCCACGAATCCCCTCCCCAACCCTGGCGCGAATCACAATCGCACAGCCCGTTGTCGTTGTTGACGCGCTGCGCCTTGCCCCGGCGAGGGGTCCTTTCTATGATCGCGCGCCCGAAGCGGGGCCGGAAAAGTCCCCGCGCGTTAGAGGACGTCGATGCTCAATACGATGCGCAAATACGCCGCCGGCTGGGTGGCGCAGATCTTACTCGGCCTGCTCGTGCTGAGCTTCGCCGTCTGGGGCATCGCCGATGTCTTCACCGGAGTCGGCAATCATTCCGTCGCCCGCGTCGGCAGCACGGACATTTCCACGGTCAATTTCGATCGCGCCTACCGCCGCGAACTGCAGGCGATGAGCCAGCGCCTCGGCCAGCAGGTCACGCCCGACCAGGCCAAGATGCTCGGCATTCCGAACCAGGTGCTGGGACGTCTGGTGACGGAGGCAGCGCTCGACGACCAGGCCAACAGCCTGCATATCGGCGTCTCCAAGGACATGCTGATCCGCGAGATCGCGGAAGACCCGGCCTTCAAGGGCGCGGGCGGCACGTTCGACCGCAACTATTTCGTTTCGCTGCTGCGCAACAACGGCATGACCGAGGACGCCTATGTCGTCCAGCGCCGCGCGGAAGAGAAGCGCCAGCAGATCGCCGAGTCGATCTCCGGCGGCGCCACCGCTCCGGATGCGTTCTCCAAGGCGCTGCACGAGTACCAGACCGAGCAGCGCGACATCCGCTTCATCGTGCTGCCGTCCTCGGTGGTCGGCGAGATCCCGGCTCCGAACGCCGACGAGCTCACCGCCTACTACAATGACAACAAGGCAGAGTGGCGCGCTCCGGAAGCCCGTACCATCAGCTTCATCAAGCTCGGCGCCGCGGAAGTCGCGCGTCCCGAGGACGTCAGCGACGAGGACGCCAAGAAGGCCTATGAGGCCGAGAAGGCCAGCTTCTCGACGCCCGAGACGCGCCATGTCTTCCAGGTCGTCTTCGCCGACGAGAGCACCGCGCAGGCCGCCGCCGATCGGCTCAAGGCCGGCGAAGACTTCAATGCCGTGCTGGAAAGCACCGGCAAGAAGCTCGCCGACGTCGACCTCGGCGTGCTGACGCGCGACAAGCTGATCGATCCGGCCGTCGCCGAGGCCGCCTTCTCGCTCGCGCCGAACGGCACCAGCGACGTGGTCAAGGGCAGCTTCGGCCCGGTCGTCGTGCGCGTCACCGACGTCGTGCCGGAATCGGTCAAGCCGTTCGACGAGGTCAAGGGCGAGCTCAAGCAGACGCTCGCGCTCGGCAATGCCCGGTCCGACGTCAACGTGCTGCGCGATTCGATCGAGGACGCGCGCGCCGGTGGCGCCTCGTTCGAGGAAATCGCCGCCAACAACAAGCTGACGGTGAAGAAGATCACGGTCGACCAGCAGGGCAAGGACCCGCAGGGCAACGCCGTGGCCGACATCCCAGCCCAGGCGGAGCTGCTGAAGGCCGCTTTCGAGAGCGACATTGGGATCGACAATTCGGCGATCCCGACCGAAGACGGCTATGTCTGGTACGCCATCGCCGACATCAACCCGTCGCATGACCGTCCGCTCGACGAGGTCCGCGAGAAGGTCGTCGAGGCCTGGAAGAAGCAGAGCACGGCCGACAAGCTCCTCGCCAAGGCGAAGGACGCCCAGGACCGTCTCGGCAAGGGCGAGACGCTGGACGCAATTGCCAGCTCGCTCGGCCTCACCGTCGCCACGCGCGACAAGCAGACCCGCGCCTCGCAGCCGGGCGACGGCCTCTCGGTCGAAGCTCTCAAGGCCGCCTTTGCCGGTCCGAAGGGATCGTCGGACGTGGCGCCGGGCGCGCAGGACGGCGAGCAGATCGTTCTGCAGGTAGCGGATGTGGTCGAGACCCCGTACACTCCCGCCAAGGACGATAGCAATCCGCTGACCCAGCAGCTTGCCGACTCCATGCAGAACGATCTTCTGCAGCAATACGTGTCCGAGCTGCAGCGTCAGCTGGGCGCGACGGTCAACCAGACCGCGCTGCAGCAGATCATCAGCGCCATCTGAGGGTTGGTTGGAAACCATGTCGCCACGCCATTCACCCGATCTGCGAGAAGGACAGGCGCGCCACGCGCGCCTCGTCCCCGTCGCATTCGACGGCATCCCGGCCCCGCGCGGGGCCGGTTGGTGGCCGTCCACGGGCGATGGACAGCGGGCGGCATGCTGGCGGCGCACGCAGACTTGGCGATGGCGTTGACCATCGATCCCGGCTCGGCCGGGAAGATGATGAACACGCCATAGCCGCGACCGCGTCGCGCTGCCACGCAAGGCTCCCGGAGCCTTCCCAACTTGATGGACTGAAACCATGCTGATCGAGCCGTCGCTGGAGACGATTGCGCCTGCCTATGATGAAGGGCGCGCGCAGGTCGTCTGGACCCGAATGGTTGCCGATTTGGAGACCCCGGTCTCCGCCATGCTCAAGCTCTCGGCCGGACGGTCGAAGACGTTCCTGCTCGAATCGGTCGAAGGCGGCGCCGTGCGCGGCCGCTATTCGATGATCGGCATCGAGCCCGACCTGATCTTCCGCGCCTTCGGCGACCGGGCCGAACTGAACCGGACGCCGGCGCGCGATCCCGACGCCTTCGAGCCGCTGGAAGGGCGCTCGCTGGATGCGCTTCGCCGCGTTATCGCCGAATCGCACATCGATCTGCCGGAGAGCCTGCCCCCGATGTCGGCCGGCATCTTCGGCTATCTCGGCTACGACATGGTTCGCCAGATGGAAGAGCTCGGCGCGCCGAACCCGGACGCGCTCGGCGTTCCCGACGCGATCATGCTGCGTCCGACGGTCATGGTGGTGTTCGATTCGATCAAGGACGAGATCACGCTGGTGACCCCGGTGCGTCCAGCGGCCGGCGTCACCGCGGCCCAGGCGCATGCCCGCGCCGTCGAGCGGCTGACGGCGGTGGTGGACACGCTGGAAGGCCCGCTGCACCGCAGCCCCTACCCCGACGACATCGACCTCGCCGTCCCCGTCGTCTCCAACACGACGCATGCGCGCTATCTGGAGATGGTCGCCAAGGCGAAGGAATACATCGCCGCCGGCGACATCTTCCAGGTCGTGCTGTCACAGCGCTTCGAGGCGCCGTTCAGCCTGCCGCCCTTCGCGCTCTACCGGGCGCTGCGCCGGACCAACCCGTCGCCCTTCCTGTATTTCCTGGATTTCGGCGACTTCGCCGTCGCCGGCTCCAGCCCGGAGATCCTGGTTCGCGTTAGGGATGGCGAAGTGACGATCCGGCCGATCGCCGGCACCCGCCGCCGGGGCGCGACGCCCGAAGAGGACAAGGCGCTCGCCGCCGAGCTCCTGGCCGATCCGAAGGAACTGGCGGAGCACCTCATGCTGCTCGACCTCGGCCGCAACGATGTCGGCCGCGTCGCCGAGATCGGCACGGTGAAGGTCACCGACAAGTTCTTCCTCGAGTACTACAGCCAGGTGATGCACATCGTCTCGAACGTCATCGGCCGGCTGTCATCTGAATACGATATGCTGGACGCGCTCGCCGCGGGCTTCCCGGCCGGCACGGTTTCCGGCGCGCCGAAGGTGCGCGCGATGGAGATCATCGACGAGCTCGAAGGCGAGAAGCGCGGCATCTATGCCGGCTGCGTCGGCTACTTCTCGGCCGACGGCGCGATGGACACCTGCATCGTGCTGCGCACCTCGATCGTCAAGGACGGCAAGATGTATGCGCAGGCCGGCGCCGGCATCGTCGCCGACAGTGTGCCCGAGAGCGAGCACCAGGAATGCATCGCCAAGGCGCGTGCGCTCTTCCGTGCAGCCGAGGAAGCGGTAAAGTTCGCTTCTCAGGCTGGGCGCGGGCAGTAGACGAAGCAGAGGGGACGCAGGATCATGGCCTTTCTCGTCATCGATAACTACGACAGCTTCACCTACAATCTCGTCCATTATCTGGGGGAGCTTGGCGCCAAGCTGATCATCAAGCGCAACGACAAGATCACGGTCGAGGAGGTCATCGCCCTCGATCCGGAGGGAATCGTGCTGTCGCCCGGCCCCTGCACGCCGAACGAGGCGGGCATCTGCCTCGACCTGATCGAGCGCGTCGGCGCCACCATTCCGATCTTCGGCGTCTGCCTCGGCCACCAGGCCATCGGCCAGGCGATGGGCGGCGACGTCATCCGCGCGCCGAGCCAGATGCACGGCAAGATCTCGACCATCAACCATACCGGCAAGAGCGTCTTCCGCGGCATCAACGGGCCGTTCAAGGCGACGCGCTACCACTCGCTGACGGTGAAGCGCGAGACGATGCCGGCCGTTCTGGAGATCACGGCGGAATCGGAAGATGGCGTCGTCATGGGCGCCATGCACAAGACCCTGCCGATGCACGGCGTGCAGTTCCATCCCGAGAGCATCGCCTCCGAGCATGGCCACCTGATGCTGAAGAACTTCCTCGACCTCGCGGCCGAATGGAATGCGAGGAATCGCACTCCCCGGTCGGTCGCGTGAGGCGGAGGCAGCATGAGTGACCTGAAATCCCACATCGCCAAGGTCGCCTCCGGCAAGTCGCTGGAGCGGGCCGAGGCGGAATCGGCCTTCGACGTGATCATGTCCGGGTCGGCGACGCCGGCCCAGATCGGCGGCTTCCTGATGGCGCTGCGCGTGCGCGGCGAGACCGTCGACGAGATCGCCGGCGCGGTCGCGACGATGCGCTCCAAGATGCTGCCGGTGGACGCGCCAGCCGACGCCATCGACATCGTCGGCACGGGCGGCGACGGCGCACACACCTACAACATCTCGACCGCCTCGGCCTTCGTCGTGGCGGGCGCGGGCGTGCCCGTCGCCAAGCACGGCAACCGCGCCGTCTCGTCGAAATCCGGCGCCGCCGACGTGCTGGCGGCACTCGGCGTCAATGTCGACATCTCACCGGAGGCGATTGGCCGATCGATCCGCGAAGTCGGCATCGGCTTCATGTTCGCGCCGATGCACCATTCGGCGATGAAGCATGTCGGCCCCGCCCGCGTCGAACTCGGCACCCGGACGATCTTCAACCTGCTCGGACCGCTCTCCAATCCCGGCGGCGTCAAGCGCCAGCTGATCGGCGTCTATTCGGAAGAATGGGTCGAGCCGATCGCCAAGGTGCTGGCGGCGCTCGGCTCGGAAAGTGCGTGGATCGTGCATGGCGCCGGTGGCGTCGACGAGATCACCACCGCCGGGCAGACCAAGGTCGCGGCGCTGAAGAACGGGCGGATCGAGACGTTTTCCATTGATCCGGTCTCGGTCGGGCTGCCCGTCTCGCCGATCGACGCGATCCGCGGCGGCGATGCCCAGTACAACGCGGCCGCGCTGCGCGCCCTGCTCGAAGGCGAGCGCGGCGCCTATCGCGACACCGTGCTGATGAACGCCGGCGCGGCGCTGATCGTCGCTGGCCGCGCCGAGACGCTGGCCGAGGGCGTCGCGCTCGCCGCAGCCTCGATCGACGAAGGCCGCGCGCATGAACGCCTCGATCGCCTCGTCGCGATCACGAACGGATAGAGTGATGACGGATATCCTGAAGAAGATCGAAGCGACCAAGCGCGAGGAGATCGCGGCCGCCAAGGCAGCAGTGCCTCGGGCCGAGATCATCGCCCGCGCGAAGGACGTTGCGCCGGCGCGCGGCTTCGCGGACGCGATCCGCCGCAAGCTCGCGGCCGATGAGCCGGCGCTGATCGCCGAGATCAAGAAGGCCAGTCCCTCAAAGGGGCTGATCCGCCCCGATTTTGACCCGCCGGCGCTGGCACGCGCCTACAAGGCAGGAGGCGCCGCCTGCCTCTCCGTGCTGACCGACACGCCCTATTTCCAGGGCTCGCCCGACTATCTGGTCGCCGCCCGCGAGGCCGTCGACCTGCCGGCGCTGCGCAAGGACTTCCTCTACGAGGACTACCAGGTCTACGAGGCGCGCGCCTGGGGCGCCGACTGCATCCTGATCATCATGGCCGGCGTCTCCGACGACGTCGCCGTGTCGCTGGAAGATACCGCCTTCGAGCTCGGCATGGACGTGCTGATCGAGGTGCATGACGAGGCGGAGCTCGAGCGCGCGCTGAAGCTGAAGTCGCCGCTGGTCGGCATCAACAACCGCAATTTGCGCACCTTCGAG
Source organism: Kaistia sp. SLG-1 (assembly GCF_059699055.1). Lineage (NCBI taxonomy): Bacteria > Pseudomonadati > Pseudomonadota > Alphaproteobacteria > Hyphomicrobiales > Kaistiaceae > Kaistia > Kaistia sp. SLG-1. The sequence continues at coordinate 2,582,294 of NZ_AP048544.1, read as the reverse complement.
GTCTCGCTCGAGACTTCCGAACGGCTTGCGGCGCTTGTGCCCGACGATCGGATCCTCGTCGGCGAGAGCGGCATCTTCACCCCGGCCGATATCGCACGGCTGCGGAATGTGCGGATCGACACCTATCTTGTCGGCGAAAGCCTGATGCGGCAGGAGGATGTCGCGGCCGCGACCGCGCAGCTTCTCGGCCGCGTCACGGCCTGAGCGTGAACGCCGCGATCCGCCCCGTACGGCCGGACGATGCGCCGGCGCTCCGTGCCGTCGAGCGCAATGCGGGCCAGCGCTTCCGCTCGGTCGGCCTCGAGGCGATCGCCGAGAACGAGCCGACGAGCGAGGCGTTCATCGCCGCCATTCTCGCCCACGGCGTCGCCTTCTGCGCCGCCGATAGCGAGGATGCGCCGATCGGCTTCGTGCTGGCGGGCCGGCTCGATCATGCGCTGCACATCTACGAGGTTTCGGTCGCCACGCCCTTCGGCGGGCAGGGCATCGGCCGCAGCCTCGTCGCCGCGGCCGAACAGGCCGCCCGCGAAAGCGGCATCGCCACGCTGACGCTCGCCACCTTCCGCGACGTGCCATGGAACCGGCCGTTCTATGAGCGACTTGGCTTCGTCGAGGTCGAGCCGATCGACTGGACGCCGGCCTTCCACCTGCTGCACGCAGCGGAGCGGCTCTCCGGCCTGCCGATCGAACGGCGCCTCTTCATGCGCAAGGAGATCCTCTGATGTCCCCTCGCCTCACCCATCTCGACGAGACCGGCGCTGCCCACATGGTGGATGTCTCGGAGAAGGACGTCACGACGCGCACGGCGATCGCGGAGGGCACCGTGCGCATGCAGGCCGCGACGCTGGAGCTGATCCGCTCCGGCACGGCGGCCAAGGGCGACGTCATCGCCACGGCGCGGATCGCCGGCATCATGGCGGCGAAGAAGACGCATGAGCTGATCCCCCTCTGCCACCCGATCATGCTGTCGAAGGTGACCATCGACATCGAATTCGACGCCGCGCTGCCGGGCCTCCGGGTTCGCGCGACCACCAAGGTGGCCGAGCGGACCGGCGTCGAGATGGAAGCGCTGACGGCCGTCTCCGTCGCCTGCCTCACCATCTACGACATGGCCAAGGCGGTCGATCGCGGCATGACGATCGGCGATATCCGGCTCTTGGAAAAGACCGGCGGCCGTTCCGGCGACTGGCGGGCCGACTGATGGCCGACAAGCTTCTCCCGGTCGAAGACGCCATCCGCCGCGTCGTCCAGGGCGTCGAGCCGACCGCTCCGGAGGACATCCCGCTCGCGGGCGCGCTCAACCGCATCCTCGCGTCGCCGCTTGCCGCGCTCCGCACCCAGCCGCCGGTCGACGTCTCCGCCATGGACGGATATGCCGTCCGTGCGACAGATGTCGCGAGCCTCCCGGCCACGCTGACGCTGATCGGCGCGGCGCCGGCGGGACATGCCTATGACGGTGTCGTCGGCGAAAGCCAGACCGTGCGCATCTTCACCGGCGCGCCGGTCCCGGCGGGCGCCGACGCCATCCTCCTGCAGGAGGACACGGTCGTCGAGAGCGATGGCCGGATCCGCGCGACCGAAGCGGTCAGGCCGGGGCAGCACATCCGGGCGAAGGGCCTCGATTTCATCGCCGGCCAGCCGATGCTCGCCGCCGGCACGCGGCTCGGCATGCGGCAATTGTCGCTCGCCGCCGCCCTCAACCACAGCCATGTCGCGGTCCGGGCCAAGCCGCTTGTTGCCATCATCGCCACGGGCGACGAGCTGGTGCCGCCGGGCTCGCCGATCGGACCCAACCAGATCGTCGCCTCGAACAGTTTTGGCATCGCCGGCCTCGTCGAAACGCTCGGCGGCGCGGTGCTCGATCTCGGCATCGTGCCGGACGATCGCGCAGCGCTTGCCGCCGCCATCGATCGAGCCGCTGCCAGCGGCGCCGACGTTCTGGTGACGCTCGGCGGCGCTTCGGTTGGCGAGCACGACATCGTCCGCGAGGTTCTGGTCGGGCGCGGCATGGAGCTCGACTTCTGGAAGATCGCCATGCGCCCCGGCAAGCCGCTGATGTTCGGCCGGATCGGCGCGATGCGCGTGCTCGGCCTGCCGGGAAATCCCGTTTCCAGCCTCGTCTGCGGCCTCTTGTTCCTGAAGCCGCTGATCCAGCGGCTGCTCGGGCTGGAACTCGTCGACGAGACCGAGGCGGCCGAACTCGGCGGGCCGGTTCGCGAGAATGACCGGCGGCAGGACTATGTCCGCGCCAGCCTCGTCGACCTCCCCGACGGCCGGCGGATCGCAACGCCGCTGCCGCGCCAGGACAGCTCGATGCTGTCGACTTTCGCCCAGGCGATCTGCCTGATCGTCCGGCCTCCTTTCGCCGCCGCCGAGCCGGAAAGCGCCCCCTGCCGCATCCTCCGCCTGCCCTAGGCGCCGATTCGGCAAAAATCAGCCTGAATTTTCATCGCAAACGCAAGACTCAATCTTCACAAGCTTAAATTCTGATCTAAGATGCGGCCGTCAAAATCCTCGGCTAAGGAACCGCGCCCGGTGACAACCGTTACCCCAGAGCGCAACGAGCCGTGGGGAGGTGTTCCATGGTCAAGTCGGTTGCCAGGCCGGCGGTTGCCAAGCCGTCCCTCGCCAAGCCATCTCTGGGTACGCGCACGCTTGAATTCGGATCGAGCTTCGCAGCGGGCGCGATGATGCTCTCGCGCATGAACTGCTCCGAGCTCTCGCGCTATGACGACCTCGTCTCGGACCTCTGCCGGCTGCGCGCGCCGCCGGGCGGTCCGTCCACGGAGCCCAAGGAAGCGACCCTGCCGCCGCGCCGGCGCTGGCGGCTTTGGGGCGTGACCAAGGTTCACAGCTCGCGTTAACGGCGCACCGTTCCGGTAGCCTTTCGTTAACCACCTGTCTCAGGCGGCGCCGACGCGCGTGTCGCGATCGCTCAGCGTCGTGTGCGCCCCGAAATCGAGATCGACGACGAGCGGCAGATGGTCGGAGGCGACGCGCGCCAGCGGCGTCCGGACCACCTCGACATTGCGGATCCGCGCCCGGCCACGCAGCCAGACATGGTCGATGCGGAGCGCCGGCAGGCGTCCCGGGAAAGTCGGCTTCGCCTTCCGCTCGCCCCAGGCCTTCTGGACGTCGATGAATTCGGAGGCGAGCCGCCGATAGGGCGCGAGGCCCGGTGGGGCATTGAAGTCGCCGAGGAAGACGACAGGGTCGCGGCACTCGGGATGGCCGAGCCAGTCCGGGCCGAGCAGCGTCGACAATTGCAGCATCTGCTCGTGCGGCCAGACGCCGAGATGGGTGTTGACCACCTGCACGTCGACGCCGCCGACATCGACCGACGCCCAGAGCGCGCCGCGCGGCTCGACCTTGATGCGGTCGTGGAAGCCCGGCAGGACATCCATCTTCTTCATCGTGTAGGGCAGCGACGTCAGGATGGCGTCGCCATAGTGCTCGTCCGGGCCGATCCGGGTGGACGGGTGGAAATGCGCGTCCATGCCGAGCAGATCGGCCAGGATCCGCGCCTGGTCGATCCGGCCGCTGCGCGGCCGTCCGACATCGATCTCCTGCAGCGCGACCACGTCGGGCCGGCAGCTCTCGATCACCTTGGCGATGCGCTCGGGCGACATGTGCTTGTCGATGCCGACACAGGCGTGAACGTTGTAGGAGAGGATGCGGATGGTGGTCATGGATTCCAGACTAACGGGCGCGCGGGACAAGGCAACTCACCGTTTCTCCAACCTGTAGACATCGCGCGAGTTCCCCCGTCCGCTCAAGCCGATAGTCGACGGCGGCCGCCGCTCCCGGTCAGGCCCGGCGGCGATGGATCGCCGCGCCCAGCGCCGCGACCCAGGTCCGCGCCGGCTTGAAATCCGGCTCGGGATTGCCCGATTCGAGTTCGCCGATCAGCGCCTTCAGCTTCGCATCGATGACGTCGAGTGTCTCGCGATCGTACTTGTCGGTGGCGGCATCCGCCTCGACCTCGCGTCGGATGACGGCGAAGGCTTCCTTCCAGCTCTCCGTGTCTTCGACCGAAGCGCCCGGCTGCAACGCATTGTGCAGCGCGCCGAGGAGTTCCAGAACGTCCATCTCATCCATTACCTGCTGGTTCCGATGGCCTTCTTATCCATCGGTCGCCCGCCGTCATCAAGTCCGGAGCTTCGCCGGCTAGGGCGCGAGCGGGAAGCGTTACCCCTTGCCTCTCCCCGAGGGAGGCTCCTTGAAAACACCGAAGGTCGCCAAGCGATCCAAGATCTAACGGCAGTGCTCCGTCGCCCCGGCGGAGGCCGGGGCCCATGAACACCAGCCAGGAAAGCGTGGCTCAGCCTATCGGCCATAGGCCTGTGCGTCTGGATCCCGGCCTTCGCCGGGATGACGGCGGAGGGTAGCAAAATCCGATCAGCACAACGAAGCCGATGTTGCGCGAAGGCCTCCTCAGTGTCTGGCCCATCATTCCCGCGTGGCCCCTCACCTCTCCCTCAGGGAGAGGTGAAAGAACAGGGCCTTGCATCATGGGCAGAACACTCGCCGCTATTCCGCGGCGACATCCAGCTGGAAAGCGCCATCGTCGCCGGGACGGCCGACGCTGACATAGCGGAAGCCCTCGCGCACCACATCGTCGTGGCGATAGATGTTGCGAAGGTCGACCATCAAGGGCGTCTTCATGACGGCCTTGAGCCGCTTCAGGTCGAGCGCCCGGAACGTGTTCCATTCGGTGACGATCACCAGGGCGTCGGCATCGGCCGCCGCGTCATAGGCGTCGGTGGCATAGGTGACGTCGGTGAGCAGCTGGCGCGCCGGCTCCATGCCCTCGGGGTCATAGGCCGAGATCGTCGCGCCGGCGTCCTGCAGCGCCTGGATGATCGACAGCGACGGCGCCTCGCGCATGTCGTCCGTGTTCGGCTTGAAGGTCAGGCCGAGCACGGCGACCTTCTTGCCGCGGATGTCGCCGCCGCTCGCCTGGATCACCTTGCGGGCCATGGCCCGCTTGCGCTGGTCGTTGATCGAGACGGTGGTCTCGATCAGGCGCAGCGGCGTGCCGTGATCCTGCGCCGTCTTGACGAGCGCCAGCGTGTCCTTCGGGAAGCAGGAGCCGCCATAGCCGGGGCCGGCATGCAGGAACTTCGAGCCGATGCGGTTGTCGAGGCCGATGCCGCGCGAGACCGCCTGCACGTCGGCGCCGACGCTCTCGCACAGGTCCGCCATCTCGTTGATGAAGGTGATCTTCATCGCGAGGAAGGCGTTGGCGGCGTATTTGATCAGCTCGGACGAACGGCGCGAGGTGAAGAGAATCGGCGCCTGGTTGAGATAGAGCGGCCGGTAGACCTCCGACATCTCCGCCTTGCCGCGCTCGCCCTCGACGCCGACGACGATGCGGTCCGGCCGCTTGAAGTCGTTGATCGCCGCGCCCTCGCGCAGGAATTCGGGATTGGAGACGACGGCGACGTCGGCGTCGGGATTCGCTTCGCGGATGACGCGCTCGACCTCGTCGCCGGTGCCGACCGGCACGGTCGACTTGGTGACGACGACGGTGAAGCCCTTCGCGGCCGCGGCGATCTCGCGGGCGGCGGCATAGACATAGGAGAGATCGGCATGGCCGTCGCCCCGGCGCGACGGCGTGCCGACGGCGATGAAGACGACATCCGCCGCGCCGACCGGCTCGGCGAATTCGGTGGTGAAGGAGAGGCGGCCGGCGCGGACGTTGGAGGCGACCAGGTCTTCGAGCCCGGGCTCGAAGATCGGGATCTGGTTGCGCTTCAGCGCCTCGATCTTCGCCGCGTCCTTGTCGATGCAGATGACATCGTGGCCGAAATCCGCCAGGCACGCGCCGGACACCAGCCCGACATAACCAGAACCGATCATCGCGATGCGCATGTCGACGCCTTCGAGTTTCTCATGAATAGGGACATGGGTTCATTGTAACCGAGGAATATGGCGCGTTCATAACCCATTCGGGCGATCTCCAACGCTGGAATTCGAACCGGCAAGCTGCAATCGCGATAAATCCGTGGACCGATCGACCTTCCCCGCCCGCCGGACTATTGACCCGCCCCGCCGTGGCGACTAGGTTCCGCCCCAATTCGAGGCGCTGCCTCGACGAGCCCGTAGCTCAGCCGGTAGAGCACGTGACTTTTAATCATGGGGTCTCGGGTTCGAATCCCGACGGGCTCACCACTCCCCTGATGTTTCGACGTTCCTGGCGCCAAGGCAGACCGGCCTGGCCGCCAGCGCCAATCTGCCCCGCCGGAGCGCGCGGCGCGAGCCGGGGAATCACCCATTTCGCGCGAAGCGTCGCGGCAAAGGGGCCATCCCGATGACGATCCTGATCTATGTCGCCGCGGGTCTTGCCGAAATCGCCGGCTGCTTCGCCTTCTGGGCCTGGCTGCGCCTCGACCGCTCGATCTGGTGGCTGGTGCCGGGCGGCCTGTCGCTGGCGCTGTTCGCCTATCTGCTGACGCTGGTCGACAGCGCCGCGGCGGGACGCGCCTATGCCGCCTATGGCGGCATCTATATCGCGCTGTCGATCCTGTGGCTCTGGATCGTCGAGGGCGCCCGGCCCGACCGCTGGGACATGACGGGCGCCGCCATCTGCCTGGCCGGCGCCTCGATCATCCTGTTCGCGCCGCGCGGCTGAGGGCCTTCCCTCAGCGTGCCTGGGGCGGCTTCCTCAGCGTGCCTGGGGTGCCTTGCCGTTCGACTTGAACGAGCCGGTGAAGCGGCCTTCGGCGGTGTCGGCCGTGCAGCTGACAATCGCCGGCTTGCCGGAATACGGGTCGCTGAACTTGCAGACGCCGGATTTCGCCTTGAGCACCTTCGGCTCCTTGCCGGAGCGGACACTGACCTCGACCACCGGCACGCCGGCGATGCCGGTCTTGGTGTCGCCCGCGAGCTTGGTCGCGTCGCCGGTGAAGCCGATCAGCGTCTTGCCCTGGGTGAAGATGAACATGACGACGCCGCCGGGCAGCGGCGCGCTCGCCACCTCGTTCTTGCACTGCTTGGTCGCGTCCTTGCCGGCGACGACCAGCTTGTCGCACTTGCCGGCGCTGACCATGACGGGCGGCGCGGTCGGCTTCTGCTGCGCGTGGCCGACGGCAGGCAGCGCCAGCATCAGGGCGGCGGTGGCGATCAGGCTCAGCTTCTTCATCAATTCGTCTCGCTACGATTCTGGCTCCGTCCGCAGGCCGGACGGGAGGCGCAAGGAAAAGTCCCCCATCCCTTCCTAAGCAGCCGGAACTGATTTGCACAGGTGCGGATTGCACGGCTGCGTCAAATCAGTCCCCGCCGTTCGAGGGCGATCCGTCCGTCACTCCACCACATCGGGCGCCGACTTCAGCGGCTGCGTGTTCCGGAGCAGGAAGACGAGCGGCATGATCAGGATGGTGATGAACATCATCAGGCGGAAATTGTCGGCATAGGCGATGGTCGCCGCCTGCAGGTCGATCAGATCGTTCAGGTTCGCCTTGCCGGCCAGCGTATCGAGTTGCAGCCCCGGCCCGAGCTGCTGCACGGCGCGGCTATAGGGCGAGACGTCGGCGGCGAGCCCGGCATGCACGATCGCCGTGTTGCGCGTCAGCAGGAAGCTCGTCACCGAGATGCCGACGCTGGAGCCGACATTGCGGACCAGACTGTAGAAGCCGGTGCCCTGGGTGCGCAGGTCGGCGGCGATCGTCGCGAAGGTGACGGTGCTGAGCGGCACGAAGACGAAACCGAGGCCGAAACCCTGGATCAGGCCGGTGGTGATGATCGTCGTTTGCGAGATGTCGGGCGTGAACAGGCTCATCTGGTAGAGCGCGACGGCGGTAAGGCCGAGGCCGGTCAGGAGCAGGTAGCGCGTATCGACCACCGACATCAGCCGCCCGACGAGCAGCATCGCCGCCATGGTGCCGATGCCGCGCGGCGCCAGCACGAGGCCGGCGGTCAGCACGGGATAACCCATCAGCCGCTCGAGATAGGGCGCGAGCAGCGCCAGCGTCGCGAGCAGCACGGCGCCGACGACGAAGATCAGCACCTGCCCCATGACGAAGTTGCGGTCGGCGAACAGCCTCGGATCGAGGAACGGCTTTCGCGCCGTCATCGTGTGGACGATGAAGAGATAGAAGCCGAGGATGGCGAGGGTGAACTCGAACTTGATCTCGGTCGCCTGGAACCAGTCGAGCTGCTCGCCGCGATCGAGGAACAGCTGCAGCGCCGCGATGGCGATGCCGAGCGTGGCGAAGCCGAACCAGTCGAGCCGCGCCTTGGCAGAGCCCGTCTTGCCTTCCAGGAAGCCGAACGCCAGGAGCAGCGCCAAGATACCGAACGGCACGTTGACGTAGAACACCCAGCGCCAGTCGTAATATTGCGTCAGCCAGCCGCCGAGCGTCGGGCCGAGGATGGGGCCGAGCATGACGCCGAGGCCGAAGATCGCCATCGCCTGGCCGCGCTGGCGCAGCGGATAGGTGTCGAGCAGCACCGCCTGCGACAACGGCACGACCGGTGCGCCGAACGCGCCCTGGATCATGCGGTAGATTACCATCTGCTCGATCGACGTCGCCGTACCGCACAGCATCGAGGCGACGACGAATCCGGTGACGCAGACGATGAACAGCTGGCGCCGGCCGAAGCGCGCCTCGAGCCAGCCGGTCGCCGGCGTCAGGATGGCGGCGGCGACGATGTAGGAGGTGAGCACCCAGTTGACCTGCGTGCTCGTCGTCGCGAGGCTGCCCTGCATATAGGGCAGCGCGACATTGGCGATCGTCGAATCGAGCGCCTGCATCAGGGTCGCGACCATCACGCAGATCGTGACGGCGACGCGCCTCGTGCCTGTCGCCGGCGTCGCGGCGATGTCGGACATCAGTAGATCCCCACCATGCTGGCGAGATCATGCCAGAGGGTGCCGAGCGTGCGGCGATAGCCGGTGTCGATCGAGACCGTGGCGCTGGCGCCGTCGCGCAGCACGACGTTCGGATCGGTCTTGGTGATCTTGAGGCGCACGGGCATGCGCTGCACCACCTTGACCCAGTTGCCGGAGGCGTTCTGCGCCGGCAACAGCGCGAAGACGGATCCGCTCGCCGGCGAGATGCTCTCGACCTCGGCCTCGATCGGCTGGTTCGGATAGGAATCGAGGACAACGGTGGCAGGGTCGCCGACCTTGATATGGGTCAGGTCGGTTTCCTTGATGTTGGCATCCACCCAGCTATCGACGCCGATCAGGCTGAAGGCGGCCTGGCCGATGCTCAGGAAGCTGCCCGGCTGGATGTTCTCGACCTGGGTCACCGTGCCGGCGAACGGCGCGAAGACCTGCGTCAGGCGGACATTGCGCTCAGCCAGCTCGACCTGCGCCTTCGCCGCTAGATAGGCCGAATGCTGCTCGATCGGCTTGTCGATGCTGCCGCCGAGCTGGGCCAGCGTCGCCGCCGCGCCGGACTGGGCCGCGAGCTGCGCCTGCTGGGCGACCCGCAGCTCCCGCTGCGCCTGGTCATAGGCGGCGCGGGTTTCGACGCTGTCCTTGACGAGCGCGTTGATGCGGTCGAATTCCTGCTGCGCGAAGGTCACGTCGGCCTTGGCCTGCGCCACGCTCGCCTGCTGCTGGTTGTAGGTGAGGATCAGGCCCTGCAGCTTCTCCTGCACCTGGACGAGCTCGGCCTGGGCCTGATCGAGCGCGATCTGGAACGGCTGCGCATCGATCTCGAACAGAAGATCGCCCGCCTTGACCAGCTGGTTGGGGCCGACCGCGACGCGCGTCACCTGCCCGGTCACCTGCGGAACGATGGTGACGTCGGCGGCGCCGACATAGGAATCGTCTTCCGACACATATTGCCCGCCGGTCAGGTACAGCCAGAGCCCGAGGACGATGGCGACGATCGGGCCGCCGAGCAGCAGCGTGCGCCGCAGGGTCGGATGCTTCGGCTTCTGGCCAAGTTCAGCAGCAGGTACGGGCGCTTCCACGGTCGTTCTCCAGCGGTCATTCCGGCAAGGCGCATCCGCCCGGGTCCGGATTCACATAGCGAAACGGATCGAGCCGGCGGCCGCAAGGCTCGGCGCGGATCCGAAATCAGGGTTTCGGCGAAGCGCGCCGAGCGAGGGAGGGAGTCGGCCGGATCATGCCGTCAGCCATACCCCGCGGCAGGACGCGCCGCCGGAAGCAGGTGTCCCTGCGAGGATAGGATGTCAGACTTACTTTTTACAACCCGTGACGGAACGAAATCCAACAACATGTGGCTCGGTCACGGGGGCTTCCGAGCGAACAGCATGGGCGCGCCGAGGAACTCCCTCTTCCGCGCGCGGCAGAGGATCCGTCCCGCAGGCGAAACCTAGAACGCGCGGAACGTCATGATCGTGCGCGTATCGCGGATGCCGTCGAAGCGCTGCACCGATTCGGTGACGAAATGGCCGGGGTCGGCGTCGTCGGGGAGGTAGAACTTGACCAGAAGGTCGAACTCACCGGCGGTCGAATAGATCTCGGAGGCGATCTCGGCATCGGCGATGGCGTTCGCCACCTCGTAGGCGCGGCCGAGATGACATTTGATCTGGACGAAAAGAGCTCGCATCGGGGCCTCCGGCAGCGCGTGATGTGAGGACGGGATAACAGGTCCGGTCCCCTCCCCGCAATGCGTACGCGTGATCTCCCGCCCCGCCTGCCTGCAGTTTCGACGCGCCTCGCGAAGCCGTGAAACCTTGTCGTCGCGCCCGGCGTAGCTACTTCAACAAGGAGCCTTTCGCGCCGCCGCAGCGCCGGAGAGCCTGACCATGACCCGTATCGCCTTCACGATCGTCTTCCTGATGGCCACCGCCCTGTTCTCGTCGGTGGCGATCGCCGCCGAGCCGAGCGTCGCCGACAAGGGCGCGCTGAAGCAGCTGGTGCAGGGCCAGCTTGACGCCTTCCAGCGCGACGACGGCGTCGCCGCCTATGGCTATGCCGCGCCGGGCATCCAGCGCATGTTCCCCTCGCCGGACATCTTCCTCGGCATGGTCCGCGAGGCCTATCCGCCGATCTACCGGCCGCGCAGCATCGCCTATGGCGAGATCGCCGACAGCCCGATCGGCCTCGTGCAGAAGGTCTATGTGACCGGTCCGGACGGCAAGAACTGGATCGCGCTCTACCGCTTCGAGAAGCAGCCGGACGGCAGCTGGAAGATCGCCGGGTGCACGCTGATCAAGGACACGGCGCCGACCATCTAGAAGTCCCCCTCCGCCCCTATCGCTCGATGCGGACCGCCGCGCGCTTTTGCGCGCGGTATCGGCGGGGATCGCTTGACCTACCCTAAGGTGATGGAAAGGATACGCTGCAACCCACCGAATCGGAGATCTCGGGCAAATGGATTTGACGTTCGCGATCAAGACCTTCTCAGCTTTGTTCGCGATCACCAATCCGATTGCGAGCCTGACGATGTTCCTCTCGCTCACAGGCGGAATGACGCAGGACGAGCAGCGTCGGACCGCCATCCTCGTCACCATCACGGTCGCGATCGGCAGCCTGATCTCCGCCGCGGCCGGCACGGCGATCCTCGGCTTCTTCGGTCTCGACATCAATCACTTCCGCCTCGCCGGCGGCCTGATCGTGCTCCTGATCGCCCTCGACATGCTGAACGGTGACGACAGCCCGACCCGGGCCGGATCGGACCAGGAGCAGAAGACCTACAAGAGCGCCAGCAACGTCGCCTTCTACCCGTTGAGCATCCCGCTCCTGCTCGGCCCCGGCACGATTTCGGCGCTCGTCGTCTTTTCCCATGAGGCGCAGGCGGGCGGCAAGATCGTCGCGTTCTCGGCCGGCCTCGTCGCCGTCATCCTCCTGATCGGCGGGCTGCTGCTCACCGGCCCGTTCATCGCCCGCATCGCCTCGCCCACCGTGCTGAGCGTGACCAAGCGGCTGATGGGCATGATCCTGGCCGCCATCGCCATGGAGATGCTGGTCGGCAGCCTCACGGCGCTGTTCCCGGGCTGGGCGGGCTGACGGGCGGGCGCGACGGCCGCCTCACCCTCGCCGTCATCCCGGGCTTGACCCGGGATCCATTCGGCCGGGTTGCTCCCGCGCGAAATTCCCAAGACCTCGGATGGATAGATCCCCGCCTTCTCGGGGATGACGGCGGAGATCGCTTCGCGGCGATCGAGCCTGAGTGAGGCGGCGCGATCGAAGAACGCGGTCCCGGCCCCCTCAGAGCGCCGGGATGTCGCCCCTCGCCCAGCCTTCCTTGGTGGCAAGGCGGAAGTCCTCGAAGCGCTGCTCGTCGATCGCGGCGCGGATGCCGGCCATCAGCGTCTGGTAATAGGCGAGGTTGTTCCACGTCAGAAGCATCGCCGCCAGCGTCTCGTTCGCCTTGAACAGGTGATGCAGATAGGCGCGCGAATAGTCGCGGCTCGCCGGGCATTCCGACGCCTCGTCGAGCGGGCGGTGGTCCTCGGCGTGGCGGGCGTTCTTCAGATTGACTTTGCCGAAGCGGGTGAAGGCGAGGCCGTGCCGTCCGGCGCGGGTCGGCATCACGCAGTCGAACATGTCGACGCCGCGCGCGACGGATTCGAGGATGTCGTCCGGCGTGCCGACGCCCATCAGGTAGCGCGGCTTCTCTTCCGGGAGCTCCGGCGTCGTCACCATCAGCATGTCGAGCATCACGGCCTGCGGCTCGCCGACCGCGAGGCCGCCGATCGAATAGCCCTTGAACTCCATCGCCCTCAAAGCCTGCGCGCTCTCGACGCGGAGCCGCGGGACGTCGCCGCCCTGCACGATGCCGAAGATCGCCTTGCCCGGCTGGTCGCCGAAGGCGGCCTTGGAGCGTTCGGCCCAGCGCAGCGACAGGTTCATCGCGCGCTCGATCTCCTTCTCGGAGGACGGCAGGGCGACACATTCGTCGAGCTGCATCTGGATGTCACTGTCGAGCAGGCCCTGGATCTCGACCGAGCGCTCCGGCGTCAGCTCGTAGCGACGGCCGTCGATATGGCTCTGGAAGGTGACGCCGTGCTCGTTGAGCTTGCGCAGCTGCGCCAGCGACATGACCTGGAAGCCGCCGGAATCGGTCAGGATCGGGTGCGGCCAGTTGGCGAAAGTGTGCAGGCCGCCGAGCTTGGCCACCCGCTCGGCGCCCGGCCGCAGCATCAGATGATAGGTGTTGCCGAGGATGATGTCGGCGCCGAGCTCGCGCACCTGGCCCGGATACATCGCCTTGACCGTGCCGGCCGTGCCGACCGGCATGAAGGCGGGCGTGCGGATGTTTCCACGCGGCATCGATATCTCGCCGCGTCGCGCCATGCCGTCCTTGGCGAGCAGGGTGAACTGGAATTTCTCGGTCATTCTGTCTCGTTCGGGAAAAGCAGCGACGCGTCGCCGTAGGAATAGAAGCGGTAGCCGGTCGCGATGGCGTGCTCATACGCCGCCCGCATCGTCTCCAGCCCCGCGAAGGCGGAGACGAGCATGAAAAGCGTCGAGCGCGGCAGGTGGAAATTGGTCATCAGCAGGTCGATCGCCCGGAAGCGATAGCCCGGCGTGATGAAGATCGAGGTAGGCCCGTGGAACGGGCGGATGATCTTGTCCTCGCCGGCGGCGCTTTCCAGCAGCCGCAGCGACGTGGTGCCGACGGCGATGACGCGATTTCCCCGCGCCCGCACGGCGTTGAGCGCATCGGCGGTCGCTTGAGAGACCTCGCCGCGCTCGGCATGCATCTTGTGCTCCGCCGTGTCGTCGGCCTTCACCGGCAGGAAGGTGCCGGCGCCGACATGCAGCGTCACGAAATGCCGCTCGACGCCGAGCGCATCGAGGCGCGCGAAGAGGTCGGGCGTGAAATGCAGGCCGGCGGTCGGCGCCGCCACGGCGCCCTCCTCGCGGGCATAGATGGTCTGGTAGTCCTGCCGGTCCTCGTCGTCCTCGATGCGCTTCGAGGCGATATAGGGCGGCAGCGGGATGTGGCCGACTGAGGCGATCGCCTCGTCGAGGATCGGGCCGGAGAGATCGAAGGCGAGCACGACTTCGCCGGCGTCGCCCTTCTCGGCAACGGTCGCGGCGAGGCCGGAGATCAGGCAGGCGCGATCTTCCGTCTCGCCGAACTGGATGCGGTCGCCGAGCTGCAGCTTCTTGGCGGGCCGCACGAAGGCGCGCCAGCGGTCGGCCGCTTCGCGCATGTGCAGCGTCACGGCGATCCGCGCCGAGACGCCGTCGCGGACGCGCTCGCCGAAGAGCTGGGCCGGGATCACCTTGGTGTCGTTGAAGACGAGCGCGTCGCCGGGACGCAGCATGTCCGGCAGCTCGCGGACGATGCGGTCCTCGAGGGGCTGTCCCGGCTTGACCACGAGCAGGCGCGCGCTGTCGCGCGGCCGGGCCGGACGCAGGGCGATGTTTTCCTCGGGGAGATCGAAATCGAAAAGGTCGACGCGCATTCACTCGTTCCGTCTTTGCGCGCCCTTCCTAACGGTCGCAGGCTCCGATCTCAACCGCAGACACGGCGGCTCAACGCCGCGAGGCTCGCCAACAGACGAGCGAGCCGCCGGTGACGAGCACCGCCCCGCCCCAGAAATTCACGCCCGGCAGCATGTTGAGCAGGAAGCTGGAGAGCATGACCGAGAGCAGCGGCGTGAAATAGGAGGCGGTGGCGAGCAAGGTCAGGTTGCCGTGGGTGACTCCATAGGTCCAGGCGGAATAGGCGAGCGTGGTCAGCACGCCGAACAGCAGCGCCATGGAGAGGCCGCGCAGGTCGAAATGCAGCGGCGGCTGGTCGCTGGCGAAATAGTAGATCCAGAGCAGCGCCGCCGTCAGGAGCAGCAAGGGCGGCACGGCGCTCCGCCCGCCCGACATGCGGCGTGTGAAGATGGTGTAGAGCGGCCAGGTGACGGCGGCGGCGAACGCCATCAGATACGGCGCCGGATTGCCGGAAACATTGCCGATCATCGCATGCAGCGAGACGGCGCCGCCGCCCGAGGAGGCGAGGACGACGCCGGCAAGGCAGAGGATCACGCCCGGCACGATCCGGAAATCCGCCCTCGCCTCGCCGACCCAGACGGCGAAGGCGATGGTGAAGCAGGGCCAAAGATAGTTGACCATGCCCACTTCGATCGTCTGGGTCCGGTCCTGGGCGAAGCCGATCGCTAGCGCCAGCGCGATCTCGTAGGTGACGAACATCGCGCCGCCGAGCAGGAGGTAGCGGCGTGAATGGCCGCGAAAGGCGGCGCGGCCGCCATAGAGCGTCGCGACGATGCCGCTGAAGGTGAAGATCAAGGCGGAGCCGCCGACGGCGCCGAAGGTCTCCGAAATATTGCGGTAGAGGCCGACGGTCGCGCTCCACATCAGCACGGCGCTGACGCCGATGAGCGTGGGCGGATCGATCCTCGCGCGCGGAAAGCCCGCCACCGAGACGCCGAGCATATCCATCTTCCCGTGAAAGCGTATGGCGCGGTGTTTCGATCGGCCAGACGGCAGCGCCGCACCATCCGGCGGGAAGACGTGCGGCGTCGCTTCCCGATCCCAAACAGGAAACGCCCCGGCGAAACACCGGGGCGTGCAGAAAAGCGTGGCGGCCGGACGTCCCGGCCGCGAATTCCAGAGGCCGATCAGGCCGCGTCGGCAGCGACCTTCAGCGAGACGATCTTGTCCGGGTTCTGGACCGGCTCGCCGCGCTTGATCTTGTCGATGTTGTCCATGCCTTCGACGACCTGGCCCCAGACGGTGTACTGGCCGTCGAGGAAGCGGGCATCGCCGAAGCAGAGGAAGAACTGGCTGTCGCCGGAATCCGGGTTCTGGGCGCGGGCCATCGAGGCGGTGCCGCGGACATGCGGCTCACGCGAGAACTCGGCCTTCAGCTTCTTGCCCGAACCGCCCATGCCGGTGCCGGTCGGATCGCCCGTCTGGGCCATGAAGCCGTCGATCACGCGGTGGAAGACGATGCCGTCATAGAAGCCCTCGCGGGCCAGTTCCTTGATGCGCGCGACATGGTTCGGCGCGAGGTCCGGACGCAGCGCGATGATCGCCGTGCCCTGGGTGGTCTCGAGGATGAGGGTGTTCTCCGGGTCCTTGATGTCGGCCACGGTAGTCTCCTTCTGAAGGGCCGCGCCGGAAGGCGGCGCGGCAAGAGCCGACTTGCTTTCGAGTCGGCGGCCTGGATGGGCGTCGACGCTTACTTGGCGTCGGCGGCGATCTGCATCTTCACGATCTTGTCCGGGTTCGCCGGCGGCTCGCCCTTGGCGATCTTGTCGACGAACTGCATGCCGTCGACGACTTCGCCCCAGACGGTGTACTGGCCGTCGAGGAAGCCGCCGTCGGCGAACATGATGAAGAACTGCGAATTGGCGGAATCGGGGTTCTGCGAGCGCGCCATGCCGAGCGTGCCGCGGGCGAAATGCGCCTTCGAGAACTCGGCCTTGATGTCGGGCTCCTTCGAGCCGCCCATGCCGGTGCCGGTCGGGTCGCCCGTCTGGGCCATGAAGCCGTCGATCACGCGGTGGAAGACGATGCCGTCATAGAAACCCTCGCGGGTCAGCTTCTTGATCTGCGCGACATGCTTCGGAGCGAGGTCCGGCCGCAGCTTGATCACGACGCGACCATCCTTGAGGTCGAGATAGATCGTGTTCTCGGGGTCGAGCTTCTCGCTCGCGGCCTGGGCCGGCGCGGCGATGAACAGGAAGGCGGCGGCGATGGCCGCCATCAGGCCTAGGAATCGGGTCACGAGGATCTCCGGTCTGGAACGGGGCCGCCTGTCGCGGCGGCCTCAGGAACTGAATTTTTGTGTCAGCTTTCGGGCAACCCCTGCGGGAACGAAGGCTGACGCATCGCCACCCATCTTGGCAATCTGGCGCACCAGTGTCGCGGTGATATGACGTGTCGCCGGCGTCGCCGGCAGGAAAACCGTCAGAATCTCCGGCGCCATGGTGCCGTTCATGCCGGCGAGCTGCATCTCATAGTCGAGATCGGTGCCGTCGCGAAGACCACGGATGATCACGGTGGCGCCACATTCGCGCGCCGCGTCGACGGTCAGCCCGTCGAAGGCGATCACGTCGACGCGCCCCTCGCTGTCGTCGATCTCGGCGACCATCTCGCGGATCAGCGCGACCCGCTCCTCGAAGGAGAAAAGCGGCGCTTTGCCTGGGTGCACGCCGATCGCCACGACCAACCGGTCGGTGACGGCGAGCGCCGCCTGCAGCATGTCGCGATGGCCGTGGGTCGGTGGGTCAAACGACCCCGGATAGAAGGCGATGCGCGCCATGATCACAACTCGCTCCCGGATCGATCTCGGATTCTCACGCAGGCTTTACGAAGCGTAAGCCAGCAACATCAAGGAACCAACTTCCCAAGCCCGCATTGCCTCCCCAGATGAACAGTCAATGAACAGCGGCTTGTGATGCCGTTCATAGGCAGAAGAGCATGTTGCGTTCAAGTTCCGGCGCAACAAGACAGAGGGGAGCCGATCCATGACGACGTGGTTCCACACCACCATCCTCGCGACGTGCGCCGCAGCGACGATCGCCGTCGGATTTGCCAGCGCCGCCGTCTATTCCGACCGGGATGTGCCGGCAGCCAAGAAGGCAGACCGCCTGTCGATCGCGACGCCGCTTCCCGAAGCGCGCATGATCACGGTCGTGGACCGTCAGGAAGGCGTCTCCGTCATCACCCGCGTGCCGGTCCCCGGCGCGAACTGAGGGTTTCCCCTCCCCCAGGAACTACCGTTCATCTCTGACCTCACGAAAACGCCGGCCTTTACCCCGAGGCCGGCGTCTTCATTTTCAGGCTCACCCTCTCCCGCATGCGGGAGAGGGTCGAGGGTCTTGCCTAGGCCGCCGGCGGCGTCTCGTCTCCGGCTTCTTCTTCCTCGGCGTCCGTCAGGCGGTCGACCGAGACGACCTTCTCGCTGTCATGCGTGTTGAACACGATCACGCCCTGCGAGCCGCGGCCGACGATGCGGATCGGCTTGTCGCCGCCCACCGGCATGCGGATCATCTGGCCGCCATCCGTCACCAGCATGATCTGGTCGCTGTCGTCGACGGGGAAGGAAGCGATCAGCTTGCCGTTCCGCTCGTTCACCGCCATCGCGACGATGCCCTTACCGCCGCGTCCGGTGATGCGGTACTCGAAGGACGAGGTCCGCTTGCCGTAGCCGTTCTCGGAAATGGTGAGAACGAACTGCTCGGCGGCGCTCATCTCGGCGTAGCGCGGCTGCGGCAGCGTGTCGTTGCCGGGCGCCTCGTCGGCGTCGTGCTCGATGACCGTCGCATCCTCGACTTCACCGCGCACGGCGCGACTCATCTTCAGATAGGCCGAACGCTCGTCGCCCGAGGCGTCGAAGTGGTGCAGGATCGCCATCGAGATGATGCGGTCGCCCTCGGCAAGCGAGATACCGCGCACGCCGGTCGAATCGCGCCCCTTGAAGACGCGGACGTCGGTCACGGCGAAGCGGATGCACTGGCCGTCCGCCGTCGTCAGCAGGACGTCGTCATGCTCGGAGCAGAGCTGCACGTCGACGATCGCGTCGTCCTCGTCGTCGAACTTCATGGCGATCTTGCCATTGCGGTTCACCTGGACGAAGTCGGACAGCTTGTTGCGGCGAACCGTGCCGCGCGTCGTCGCGAACATCACGTCGAGCGTCGCCCAGCTCTCCTCGTCCTCGGGCAGCAGCAGGATCGAGGTGATCCGCTCGCCGTCCTGGAGGGGCAGCAGGTTGTTCAGGAACTTTCCGCGCGCCTGCGGAGCGGCCAGCGGCAGGCGCCAGACCTTCATCTTGTAGGCAATGCCGCGCGACGAGAAGAACACCACAGGCGTATGCGTGTTGGTCACGAACAGGCGGGTGACGAAATCCTCGTCCTTGGTCGCCATGCCCGAGCGGCCCTTGCCGCCGCGATGCTGGGCCCGGTAGGTCACCAGCGGCACGCGCTTGATGTAGCCCTCGTGGCTGACGGTGACGACCATGTCCTCGCGCTGGATGAGATCCTCATCCTCGAAGTCGACGCCGCCGTCCAGGATCTCGGTCTTGCGCGGCGTGGCGAACTCGTCGCGGACGGCGATCAGCTCGTCCCGAACGATGCCGACGATGCGGGCGCGCGAGCGCAGGATGTCGAGGTAGTCGGTGATCTCGAGGCCGAGCTTGTTCAGCTCGTCGGCGACTTCGTCGCGTCCGAGAGCCGTCAGGCGCTGCAGGCGGAGATCGAGGATCGCGCGGGCCTGCACTTCCGACAGCCGGTAGGTATTGTCCTCGGCCAGCTTGTGGCGCGGGTCGTCGATCAGCGCGATCAGCGGCGCGATGTCGACCGCCGGCCAATGCCGCTCCATCAGGCGCTCGCGCGCCGTCGACGGATCGGGCGCGGTGCGGATCAGCTGGATCACCTCGTCGATGTTGGCGACGGCGATGCCGAGACCGACCAAGACGTGGGCGCGGTCGCGCGCCTTGGCGAGCAGGAAGCGCGTGCGCCGCGCGACCACTTCCTCGCGGAAGTTGACGAAGGCCTGGATCAGGTCCTTCAGGTTCATCAGCTGCGGCTTGCCGCCCGTCAGCGCCACCATGTTGACGCCGAAGGACGTCTGCAGCGGCGAGTAGCGGTAGACCTGGTTCAGCACGACATCGGCGACGGCATCGCGCTTCAGCTCGATGACGACGCGCATGCCGAGGCGATCGGACTCGTCGCGGATGTCGGAGATGCCCTCGATCCGCTTGTCGCGGACGAGCTCGGCGATCTTCTCGATCATCGTCGCCTTGTTCACCTGGTACGGGATCTCGTGAATGACGAGAGCCTCGCGCTCCTTGCGAACGGTTTCGACGGTGACACGGCCGCGCATCAGCACGGAGCCGCGGCCTTCATGATAGGCGGCGCGGATGCCGGCGCGGCCGATGATCAGGCCGGCGGTCGGGAAGTCCGGCCCAGGGATGATGTCCATCAGCTCGTCGATGCTGATGCCCGGATTTTCCAGATAGGCGATGCAGCCGTCGATGACTTCGCCGAGATTGTGCGACGGAATGTTGGTCGCCATGCCGACGGCGATGCCGCCGGCGCCGTTGACAAGCAGGTTCGGGAAGCGCGCCGGCAGGACGACGGGTTCGCGTTCCGAACCGTCGTAGTTGTCCTGGAAGTCGACGGTGTCCTTGTCGATGTCGTCGAGCAGGGCATGCGCCGGCTTGGCGAGGCGCACTTCGGTGTAACGCATGGCGGCCGGGCTGTCGCCGTCGACCGAGCCGAAGTTGCCCTGGCCGTCCGCCAGCATGACGCGCATGGAGAAATCCTGCGCCATGCGAACCAGCGCGAAGTAGATCGAAGCGTCGCCATGCGGATGGTACTTACCGATCACGTCACCGACGACACGGGCCGACTTGCGATACGGCTTGTTCCAGTCGTAGCCGTTCTCGTTCATCGAATAGAGGATGCGGCGGTGAACCGGCTTGAGGCCGTCGCGCGCGTCCGGAAGCGCACGGCTCACGATCACGCTCATCGCGTAATCGAGATAGCTCCGCTTCATCTCATCGGTGATGGAGATCGTTTCGAAGTCGGAAGGGCGGCCGTCGCCAGGTTCGTCGGGGCGAGGCGGCTCGTTGATATCGGACAAGTATTTTTTCCGGAATCAGTTTCGGTTGGGAACATCATAGGGCCAGCCTGTGGCAGCATCAAGGAATCCCGCCGAAACCGCTGGATTCTCGGCACTTTGATGCCCTGACCGACGATTTGCCGCACGAGGTCGCCGCCGGCGGTGTTCCCACTGGCGAAGCAGCGCGTCGCCTGTCACCATTGGGGCCATTCCCGCCGCCGCAGGGGGCCTCGTTGCTCGACTATCTTCTGAACGCGCTGGTTACCCTCTTCGTCACCATCGACCCGATCGGGCTGGCGCCGATCTTCGTCGGGCTGACGCGCGGCATGACGCGCGACCAGCGCCGGCAGACGGCGATCCGCGCCACGCTCACGGCCGCCGTCATCCTCTACGCCTTCGCGCTGGTCGGCGAGGGCCTGCTCGGCTTTCTCGGCATTTCGCTGCCGGCCTTCCGCATCGCCGGCGGGCTGATGCTATTCTGGATCGGCTTCGAGATGGTCTTCGAGCGGCGCGACCAGCGCAAGATGGCCAACGCCGCCAAGGCGATCGAGGACGAACGCGTGCACGAGCCCGCGGACATCCATCACCTGGCGATCTTCCCCCTCGCCATTCCGCTGATCGCCGGCCCGGGCGCGATCTCGGCGACCATCCTGATCGCCGCCTCGGCGCCGAGCACGCTGGGCGTCGTCGGCCTGCTCGTCATCGTTGGCGCGCTGGTCGGCGCCTGCCTCGCCGTCTTCCTGCTGGCCGGCCCGCTGGACCGCATGCTCGGCAATACCGGCCGCATCGTGCTGACGCGGCTTCTGGGCGTCCTGCTCGCCGCGCTCGCCGTGCAATTCGTCGCCGACGGCGTCACCGAGATCGTCCGCGCGGCGACCGCCACCGGCGGCTGACCGAGCCCCGCGTTCACCGTGATTCGCGAAAGCCAGTATCCAATTCCGCGGCGCGGATCTAGAACAGCGAGATGCTCAAGCAGGCGCCACCAGGACCCCCCATGGCAAAATCAGGCCGCGCAGGCACTCCCACCGATTTGACCGCCGCGCAATCGGTCGACACCGCCATCATCGCGATCCTGACCGAGCGCCAGACGGAGCTGGTGGCGACCTTGCGGGCGACACTCGACCGGCCCGCGCCGGACGAGGTGCATGCGCTTCGGGTCGCCTTGCGCCGGCTGCGCGCCGCGCTGGCCCTGTGCGGGCGATGGGTCGGGGCCGACGTCTTCAAGGCGCTGCGGAGCGACGCCCACGACCTCGCGGCGGCGCTCGGCCGGGCGCGCGACTGGGATGTCCTCGTCACCGAGACGCTGCCGCGCCACGCCGACGAACTGGCGGGGGTGGCCAATCTTTCCGCCCTGATCGAGGAAGCCAACGCCGCGCGCAACGAGGGCTACCGGCAGATGCTCGCCCGGCTCGACGGCCCGCTGCCGCAGAAGCTGCTGCTCGGACTGGCGCTGCTGCTGGCGCAACCGCCCTGGCGCGCCGGCGGAGCCCCCGCGCCAAAACGCCTGGCCGACAAGCTGAAACCACGCGCCGCCCGCGAGCTGTCGCGCGCCCAGCGCCGGCAGAAGCGCCATGGCAAGCGGATCACCGAGCTTTCGGACGAAGAGCGGCACCGCGTGCGCATCGATGCCAAGCGCCTCGGCTACACGATCGACTTCCTGGGGCCGGTCTGGCCCAAGCGGCGCAAGCGCCACGCCTATCGCGCCCATGTGAAGGGCCTGCAGACGGCGCTCGGCGCGCTGAACGACCTCAGGACCACCCGGCGCCTGCTCGACCAGATCGCGGCGGAGACGCCCTCGCCCGCCGTGCACCAGGCGATCGGCGCCGTCCTCGGCTGGTCGGCCCGCGACAAGCGCGAACAGCTCGAGGTGCTGGGCGAGCTGTGGCGGCGCTTCCGCTCCACCAAGCCGTTCTGGTAGCCGCCTTCTCCGGTCACCGCCCATCCCGGCAGCCGCCACAGAGACGTGAAGATCGGCCGTCCCGCCTGCATGCTACGCTTGCATGGCGCCGCGCCTCTCTCGCGGCGGTTCGCAGCCTGGGAGGACGGCCATGTTCATCGCGCGCTGGCAGATCGACGCCCGCTTCGGGCACAAGCAGGAAGTCCTGGAACTGATGAAGGAATGGGAGCGCGACATCGGCGCCAGTTCCGGCCTGGATCTTGACCGCTCCTCCTTCGTCACCGGATCGATCGGGGCGCTCGAAGCCACCATCGAGAACAATCTGACGGTGGAGAGCCTCGCCGAGCTGGAGCGATTCTTCGAGACCATTGGCAAGAACCCGGCCCATGCCGCCTGGGGCAAGAAGCTGGAGCCGCATGTCGTTTCCGGCACCTCGCGCTGGAGCATCTTCCGCGTCGTGCCGATGCACTGAGATCCGCTTCAGATCTCCTCATACGGCACGACCATCCGCCGCAGCGGAATGAACCGCCTGCGGATCTTTCGCGGGATCCCGACGATCTGGCGGCCGATCCGGCGCAGCTCGCGGCGATACTTGGCTGCGCGGCTGAGCACCGGGCGCTGCGGCGGCACCCGCGTGATCAGCGTGTCGTGCACGGGGATCCGCCCCTCATTGTGCGCCAGCCACTGCTCCTGGATGCAGGGCGCCGGCACCATCTGCATCACCTTCGCCTTGAAGCTCCCATCCGTCTCGAAATCGAACAGGGCCCAATCGACCGGGACGGTGTAGCTCTCGGTCAGCTTCAGAAGGCGGGCGGCCCAGCGCCGCGAGATGATGTATCCGGCCGATCCCCAATGGGTCGAGCGAAGCCGATGCAGTCGGTAGCCATGCGCCGGGTACCCCTTCGGCTCGATCGAAACGGCCTTGTTGAACGTCTCCAGCTTGACGACATCCGTGCCGGACGGGATCCAGTCATCCGACGCCAGCAGCGTCGGGATCACCGGCGCCAGCAGCACGTCGTCCTCGAAGACGGCGAGCCATCGGTCGCCGCTCTCCACCAGCTTCAGCCAGGCCTGGCGATGGCTCTCGAAGCAGCCGACCTCGCTGGGCGTCAAAAGGCCCGGCGTCGTGGTGATCGTCGACGCGTCGACGGCGGCGAGGCGCTCGAAGGAAAAGCCGAGCCGGTCGGCCTGCTCGCGGAACGCCATCAGTCGCCCCGGCGAACGGTCCAGATTGATCACAAGCGCCCGCATCAAGCCTCCCAGAGGAAGACCGGTTTCAGGCGGGCGCACGAAATCTGTTTGGAAAGCTACGCCCTGAAACCGGCATGCATGAGAACGATTTGGGCCCCTTGTGGTTCCTCGCCTATCGTTCGAAAGGGACCCTTATTCTGACGGGAAAAACGATTCCACGTCTGAGGTTGCGAACCACATTCCCAAGCTGGCGCGGAAGACGCAAGGCCTCTCGCCGCCATCTCTGCCGTAACGTCAACCGGGGTCGAAGGAGCGGCGCGGAGACCGTCTGCATCTGGGTCTCATGCACGATCGCCCGCCCGTCGATCTCGGCGAGCACCCGGTCCTGGACGCAGAGCGCCGGCACCATCTGGAGCACCCGGAGCCCACGCTCCTTCGCCACGGCGAGATCGAACAGCACGTCGTCGACCGGACGCTCGATCGTCTCGCTCAGGGCAAGAAAAAGCTTCGCCGCGTCGGCGCGGATCAGGTAGCCGCCGGCGCCAGAATGATAGTTCAGCAGTTCGTGCAACCCCAGGCAACCGGCAATCTTCCGGCCGCGGCGGCCCATCTTGGTCGGCGTGTTGACGGTCTCGAGTTTGATCACGGACGCGTCGCGAGGGATCCAGCGCGGTTCGGCAAGAAGCCCCGCGAGCGACGCCGAAAGCAGGACGTCATCCTCGAAGACCGCCCCCCAGGCATCGCCGCCCTCGACGATCTTGCGCCAGGCGAGCCGATGACTCTGGAAACAGGCCACCGCTGTCGGCAGCATGCCCTCCGGCGCTTCGGCGATCGAACAGGCCTCGACGGCGCGGATCCGCTCATAGACGAGGCCGATCCCCCTCGCCTGCGCGTCGAAGGCCGCGAGGCGCGCCTGCGCCCGGTCGAGATTGATCACATAGGTGCGCACGGCCTGTTCCCCAACAAAACCAAAATCCATTCCGCACGTTCGAAGTTCATGCATCCCTTTACGGACGACAAGACAGCACGCGCAACGCCGAACTCTCGACGAACCGATAATTGCGGATGACAATTGTCCGTATCAGCCGCTCGAACAACAAAGTTCGATATCGAACGTGTCTTCTATTCAACAAAACTACGCGTCGATATAGGGAACTACCAGATAACGGGATGGCCGGATGGCCCTTCGAAACAAGAGAGACACACGTACGGGATTGCTGAACTGTCGTACGACGCGCGCTACTTCGCGCCGGACACGCGTCAACACGCCCTTCCGCTCTACGGATTTGTCACTCTGCGCCGGTAAGGAACCATCGCTTTCCCAGAACTGGATCAAGGTGGCTGTCCTTGGCGGTCGCTGGGCTCGCGCGGCGATAAAGCGCTCCTGGATGCAGACCGCGGGGACTGTCTGGAGGATCCGAACGTTTCGACAGACCTCGTGTTCCTGGTCGAACATCACAATGTCCACGGGTTCGCTGAAGTTCTGCGTCTTCGCAAGCAGTTCGATCGCGCATTGCCTCGACAGAATGTAGCCGGCGGCGCCGCAATGCGTGGTCTGCAAACGGTGGAGCGACACCCCCTCGACGACGGCACCTTTCGCCGCAATCGCGACCCGAACGTCGAACGTCTCCAGTTTGACGAGATCCGTCTTGTCAGGAATCCAATGATCGGAGGCTAGGAGCTTGGCGATCGGCGACGCCAACAAGACATCGTCCTCAAATACCGCCAACCAGTCCTCTCCGCTGTCGACCAGCGATTGCCAAGCGCGGCGATGACTCTCGAAGCATGCGATTTCAGCCGCTGAGAGAGGGCCGCGCGTCTCCGCACGGCCATGTGCATCGACGGCCTCGAGCCGCTCGAAGGCGAAACCGAGCCGCTCCGCCTGCTCTCCGAACAACGCAAGCCGCTCCGGGGAACGATCCAGATTGATAACAACAGCCCGCACAACAATCTCCGCTGGAATCTCGGCCGGCAAGCTACTGAAAGTCGAACGCGGATTCCATCGCCGCGTCAGAGTTTTCGACGGAGCGACCTAGAGAACCGCCAAGCCGTCGCCGCTAGTCGAACCGCAGCGCATCGCCGATCCGGATGGTTCCGCCATCGAGCACATCGGCGTAGATGCCGCAATCCATGTGATCGAGGTTTCGCAGCAGCGTGCCGGGAATATCGAGGTCGCGCGTCGCCGTCTCGAGATCTACATTGGTCGCGGCGCAGCGCTGCGTGCGCTTGGTGAAACGCAGCCGGACATCGCCGATCCGCGCCTCGCGGCCGACCAGCTCAAGCTCCTGCCAGGGCTCGAGCCCCGCAAGATTGATGTTGGCGCGGAAGCGCAGGGGATCGACCGGCTTGCCGACGAGATCGCCGATCGCCTCGACGGAGGCGAGATTGATGAACGACACATAGGGCTTGCCGACATCGGTGAAGGCATGGCCCGGCGCCGACAGCACCTTGAGCGGCCCGCGCCGCTCGTCGCCCATGAAGTCGGTCAGGAACGCTTCCGTCGCCGCGCGGCCGGCCGGCGTCGACAGGTCGGCGGAGAAGCGATCGCCATGGCCCTCGATGGTCCAGACCTGCGTCGCCGGATCGAAATGCGTGTCGAGCGCGGCGAGCCGGGCGTTCTTCATCAGGCAGAGGAATTTCGCCTTCGGCAGATGGCCCGGCGCGGCGGGATCGAAGCCGGATGGGCCGTTCTCGATCGCATAGGCGCGGTCGCTCTCGAAGCGATGAAACGGACGCAGATCGGCGGCCTCCAGCGCCTCCGGCGAGAAGCCCTTCACAGGGTAGCGATAGAGCGAAGCGATCTCGGCCATGCCGTCTCCTGTCCGGCCCACCGGGCCGTTACGTCATCGTTCATTGAGGAGCAAAGTCCGGCCGGTTTGTCCAGCCTGACGCGCGGCGGTAGCGAGATCGCGCCACGGCTCGATCGACCAGTGCGGCCCGGCCTGGCCGGAGGGCGAAGTCAGGACGTGGATCCGCGTCGCGCCGATCGTCGCCTGTTGCCGTCCATACGGGATCGCCGCCGTCGGTTCGCCCAGATAGAGGCTCGCCGCCCGCTTCGAAGTGAAGGCGAGGATTGCGGGCGCGTTCGCCTCGATCTTGGCGCGCAGCGCCGCCGCGTCGACGAGCGCCAGATCAATCGCCGTATCCTGGCCGACATGCTCCTTGGCGACGTCGGTCAGGCCGATGCCGAAAGCGAGCACCGAGCGGAAATCGGTGGCCGCGATCCGCTGTGGCGTCAGGCCGATCGCATGAAGCGTCGGCCAGAACTTGTTGCCGGGATTGGCGTAATAGGCGCCCACGCGCGCCGACCACGCTCCGGCGCCCGTGCCGCAGAACACGATTTTCAGGCCCGGCTCCAGCACATCCGGCAAGATCGGCATCGGCGGAAAATCCCTTCGCTTGCGCAAGATGTGCCGCGTCCAGTCGTGCCCTGATTAATGCACGCCGCGAGCAAAAACCATCTGTCGCTCGCCCGCCATTGCTGCCACTCTCCCGCCGGGCCGCGGCCCGCGAGAGCCTACAGGGAAGAGACACGGAATGAGCACGATCAACTACCTGACGCAGATTGAGTTCGGACCCGGCGTGGTGTCGGTTCTGCCGGATGCCCTGACCGCGCTCGCCGTGCAGCGCCCCCTCGTCGTCAGCGATCGCGGTTTGCAGGCGTCGGGACTGCTCGATCGCGTCACCGCCCTCATCCCCGCCGGCGCGCCCGTCTTCCTCGATATTCCGACCAACCCGACCGAGGCGGCCGTGCTCGCCGCGCTGGAAGTCTACAAGGCCGAGGGCTGCGACGGCGTCGTCGCGGTCGGCGGCGGCTCGCCGATCGATCTCGCCAAGGGCGTCGCGCTGCTCGCGACCCATGAGGGGCCGCTGGAGCCCTACGCGGCGATCTTCGGTGGCGTCGCCCGCATCAGCGGCAAGGTGGCGCCGATCCTCGCCGTTCCGACCACGGCCGGCACCGGCGCCGAGGTCGGCCGCGCCGCGCTGCTGACGCTGAACGACGGCCGCAAGCTCGGCTTCATCAGCCCGCACCTGATCCCGAAGCGCGCGATCTGCGATCCCGAGCTGACGCTCGGCCTGCCGCGCGGCCTTACCGCCGCGACCGGCCTCGACGGTCTGTCGCACTGCATCGAGACCTTCCTGTCGCCGCGCATCAATCCCGTCGCCGACGCGATCGGCCTCGACGGCGCGCGCCGGATCTGGGACCACATCGGGCGCGCCTTCGACGACGGCAGCGATCTGGAGGCGCGTAGCGAGATGATGATGGGCGCGCTGCAGGGCGGCCTCGCCTTCCAGAAGGGCCTCGGCGCCGTGCATGCGCTGAGCCACGCGCTCGGCGGCCTGAAGAGCCCGAGCCTGCATCACGGCACGCTGAACGCGATCCTGATGCCATCGATCCTGCGCTTCAACCAGCAGACCGTGCCGGAGAAGATCCGCCGGCTTCAGGCGGCGATGGGGCTTGCCGAGACGGCCGACCTCGCCGACGAACTCGACGCGCTCAACCGCCGGCTGGATATCCCGGCCGGCCTCCGGACGCTCGGCGTCACCGACGATCAACTGCCCTGGGTGGTGGAGCGCGCCCTCGCCGACCATTCCTACGCCACCAACCCGCGCGCCGCGACGGCGGAAGAATTCCGCGCCATTCTGGATGAAGTGATGGTCTGAGCGCAGAGCGGCCGGCAGAACTCACAAGCTCGACCATCATCCTGAGGTGCCCGGCATAGCCGGGCCTCGAAGGAGGGTCCAGGGAACGCCGGGATGGGACTGCGGGGCGAGCTTCGCCGGACTGCGACTGCAAACAGCGGTGCTGCGCTGGATCCTCCTTCGAGGCTTCGCTCCCGCGAAGCACCTCAATATCTGGCCCGCAATATTGGCCTTCTTTCTTGAACCTCCCCCTTGAGGGGAGGTCGAAAACGCCCTTCGC
This sequence comes from Kaistia sp. SLG-1, assembly GCF_059699055.1. Taxonomy (NCBI): domain Bacteria; kingdom Pseudomonadati; phylum Pseudomonadota; class Alphaproteobacteria; order Hyphomicrobiales; family Kaistiaceae; genus Kaistia; species Kaistia sp. SLG-1. The sequence goes on along the minus strand of NZ_AP048544.1, from coordinate 2,553,821 downwards.
GTTTTCGGGAGGGGGCAATTCGCTGAGCCTGCAGCAAAACCGACGAAGAAACCCCTCCCCAAGACCGCCATCTGGCGGTCTTGACCCTCCCTCAAGGGGAGGGTTCAAGGCGCCAATTCCATTCTTGAATTACGGGCCAGCAGGATGTTGGCGGAGCCGGTCGATTGGCTTGGAAGTCGGTTGTCGCGAAATGGCAGACGAAGAAAAACCCGGGAAACGATCGCTTCCCGGGTCTTTCTGTTTTCGATACTAAAACCCATCGAACCACCTCGCCTCCCCCTTCCTGAGGGAGAGGTCAGCTCGAAGAGCCTGGTGAGATTTGCGTCCTCACCGGATGGTTCCCTACGCCCTCACCCGCCGGCCTTCGGCCGTCGACCTCTCCCCACGGGAGAGGTGAAGGGCGCCCTTCCCGATCCTAGAACGGGATGTCGTCGTCGAGGTCGGCCGCGTAGGACGAGGAGGCCGCCGGCTGGCGCGACTGGCCGCCGCCGCGCGGAGCCTCGAGCGGGCTCGAACGACCGAAATCGCTGCCGCCACCGCCCTGGTAATCCGACTGCTCGCCTCCGCCCGCGCGTCCGTCGAGCAGGGTCAGCTCGCCGCGGAAACGCTGCAGCACGATCTCGGTGGTGAACTTCTCGGCGCCCGACTGGTCCTGCCACTTGCGGGTCTGCAGCTGGCCCTCGACGTAAACCTTCGAGCCCTTCTTCAGATACTGCTCGGCGATCTTCGCGAGGTTCTCGTTGAAGATCACCACGCGATGCCACTCGGTCTTTTCCTTGCGCTCGCCGCTCTGCTTGTCGCGCCAGCTTTCCGACGTCGCGATGTTCAGATTGACGACCGACTCGCCCGAATTCATACGCCGAACCTCGGGGTCGCGCCCGAGATTGCCGACCAGAATGACCTTGTTGACGCTACCGGCCATGATCCGTTCCTTCTTGTCTCATTGCTGGCCCCAAACTATCCCGAAATGGCACGGCCCGCCCGCGCCAATCGGGTCTTGTCCACATCAGACCGGCCTGTTCTCTTTTTGTTCTAGACAATCGGCGTCGAAATGGCAAGATCTGGTCAGGTGAATCAGTCGAATGCCGCGACAATCCGGGCCGCCTCCTTGTATGGAGAGGCCAATAGCCTAAATTTGGGCCTTGGCGCCGCCGCGCCGGCCCCTTCCATTTGGACAGACGACACATGGCTCAGCATGCTGACGCGCGGTCTACCAGCGCGACCTCTGGCAAGTTCATTTCGGTCCGGGGCGCGCGCGAGCATAACCTCAAGAACATCGACATCGACATCCCGCGCGACAAGCTGGTGGTGCTGACCGGCCTTTCCGGCTCGGGCAAGTCGTCGCTCGCCTTCGACACGATCTATGCCGAGGGCCAGCGCCGCTATGTCGAGAGCCTCTCGGCCTATGCGCGCCAGTTCCTCGAGATGATGCAGAAGCCGGACGTCGACCAGATCGACGGCCTGTCGCCCGCCATCTCGATCGAGCAGAAGACGACCTCGAAGAACCCGCGCTCGACGGTCGGCACCGTCACCGAGATCTACGACTACATGCGCCTGCTGTTCGCGCGCGTCGGCATCCCCTATTCGCCGGCGACCGGCCTGCCGATCGAGAGCCAGACGGTCAGCCAGATGGTCGACCGCGTCATGGCGCTGCCGGAGGGCACCCGGCTCTACCTGCTGGCGCCGATGATCCGCGGCCGCAAGGGCGAGTACAAGAAGGAGCTGGCCGAGCTGCAGAAGAAGGGCTTCCAGCGCATCAAGCTGGACGGCGTCTTCTTCGAGATCGCCGAGGCCCCGGTCCTCGACAAGAAGCTGAAGCACGACATCGACGTCGTCATCGACCGCATCGTCGTGCGCGGCGATATCTCGGCCCGCCTGGCCGACAGTTTCCAGACGGCTCTGGAGCTCGCCGACGGCATCGCGGTCGCCGAATTCGCCGACGAGAAGGACGAGAAGGGCAATGAGCGCCGCGTCATCTTCTCGGAGAAATTCGCCTGCCCCGTCTCCGGCTTCACCATCGCCGAGATCGAGCCGCGGCTGTTCTCGTTCAACAACCCGTTCGGCGCCTGCCCGGAATGCGACGGCCTCGGTTCCGAGAAGAAGATCGATCCCGACCTCGTCGTGCCGGACGGCTCCGTCTCGCTGAAGCAGGGCGCCGTGGCGCCCTGGGCCAAGTCGTCCTCGCCCTATTACGCGCAGACGCTGGAAGCGATCGCCCGGCACTACGAATTCTCGATGACGAAGCCTTGGGACGAGATCCCCGAGGCGGCGAAGAACGCCATTTTGTTCGGCACCGGCAAGGGCGAGATCGAGTTCGTCTATAATGACGGCACCCGCTCCTACAAGACGCAGAAGAGCTTTGAGGGCGTCGTCACCAATCTGGAGCGGCGCTGGCGCGAGACGGAATCGAACTGGGCCCGCGAGGAGATCGAGCGCTACCAGGGTTCGACGCCGTGCAAGGCCTGCGGCGGCGCCCGGCTGAAGCCCGAGGCGCTGGCGGTCAAGATCGCCGGCAAGCACATCGCCCAGGTCACCGAGATGTCGATCCGCAACGCCGCGCGCTGGTTCGAGGCGCTGCCGGCCGAGCTGAACGAGAAGCAGAACGAGATCGCCGTCCGCATCCTGAAGGAGATCCGCGAGCGCCTCTCCTTCCTCGTCGATGTCGGCCTCGACTATCTGATGCTGTCGCGCAATTCCGGCACGTTGTCGGGCGGCGAGAGCCAGCGCATCCGCCTGGCCTCGCAGATCGGCTCCGGCCTCACCGGCGTTCTCTACGTGCTGGACGAGCCGTCGATCGGCCTGCATCAGCGCGACAATGACCGCCTGCTGGAGACGCTGCGGCACTTGCGCGACATCGGCAACACCGTGCTCGTCGTCGAGCATGACGAGGACGCCATCATGACGGCGGACTATGTCGTCGACGTCGGCCCGGAGGCGGGCGTGCATGGCGGCCAGATCATCGCCAAGGGCACGCCGGCCGAGATCATGGCCAATCCGAACTCGCTGACCGGCAAGTATCTCTCCGGCGAGCTGGCGGTCGAGGTGCCGGAGAAGCGCCGCGCCATCGCCAAGAACCGCCAGATCAGCGTCGTCGGCGCGCGCGGCAACAATCTGAAGAATGTTTCCGCCGACATCCCGCTCGGCACCTTCACCTGCGTCACCGGCGTTTCCGGCGGCGGCAAGTCGACCTTCCTGATCGATACACTCTACGCCGCCGTGGCGCGGCGGCTGAACGGCGCCCACATCCACCCGGCGCCGCATGACCGCATCGACGGTCTGGAGCTGATCGACAAGATCATCGACATCGACCAGTCGCCGATCGGCCGCACGCCGCGCTCCAACCCGGCCACCTATACCGGCGCGTTCACGCCGATCCGCGAATGGTTCGCCGGCCTGCCGGAGGCCAAGGTGCGCGGCTACGGACCCGGCCGCTTCTCGTTCAACGTCAAGGGCGGCCGCTGCGAGGCCTGCCAGGGCGACGGCGTCATCAAGATCGAGATGCACTTCCTGCCCGACGTCTACGTCACCTGCGAGGTCTGCAAGGGCAAGCGCTACAGCCGCGAAACGCTCGACGTGAAGTTCAAGGGCAAGTCGATCTCCGACGTGCTCGACATGACCGTCGAGGAGGCGCGCGACTTCTTCCAGGCCGTGCCCGGCATCCGCGACAAGATGGCGACGCTGGAGGAGGTCGGGCTCGGCTACGTCAAGGTCGGCCAGCCGGCGACGACGCTCTCCGGCGGCGAGGCGCAGCGCGTCAAGCTCGCCAAGGAGCTGTCGCGCCGCGCCACCGGCAAGACGCTCTACATCCTCGACGAGCCGACGACGGGCTTGCATTTCCACGACGTCGCCAAGCTGATGGAAGTGCTGCATTCGCTGGTCGATCAGGGCAACACGGTCGTCGTCATCGAGCACAATCTCGAAGTGATCAAGACGGCCGACTGGATCATCGACCTCGGCCCCGAGGGCGGCGACGGCGGCGGCGAGATCGTCGCGGTCGGCACGCCGGAACAGATCGTCAAGGAGCCGCGCAGCTATACCGGCCACTTCCTGAAGCCGGTGCTGGACAAGGCCAAGCAGGCGAACCGCAAGCGCAAGGCCGTCGCGGCGGAGTAAAGCGTGCGGTCCGGCTTGTATCGGGCCCGACGGGCATATTGGCCCTGCGGTTGTCTTGAGACGCCTCGACGCTAGAGGCCAAGCAAGGCCCTCACCCTACCCTCTCCCAGAGGGAGAGGGTTTTGGGCCGGCGCGCGGTCATTGATAGGGAGCGCGGTTCTGCCATCAGACGCAGGCGATCTCCCTCTCCCTCTGGGAGAGGGTTGGGGTGAGGGTCTGATCCGGGCTCCTCGCATGGTCGCAGCACACCGTTATGAGCGGCATTCTGCGAGCATCGCCCCGGGATGACGAAGATCGCGCCGGACAGGGCGGCCCAGACATTCTGGATGATGGCGGAGCAAACCGACCCGCCCCCTTCGGGACGCCGTTCTGCGAACGCTTCCCGGGGAGAGTGACGGCTCAAATCCGGCAGTCCAGACTTCCTACACGCAGCGCCAGTAGATCCGGCCATAGGCGTCGACGACGCGGACGCAGCCGGCGCGCGGGGCCACGGCATAAGGCGCCGCGACATAGGCTCCGCCGACATAGGCGCCGCCGACCACGGCCCGGCGGGTCGTGCGGCGGGCGACGCCGGCATAGCTGAGCGGCGTCAGCGGACGACCGATGATCGCCTCCGCCCGGCTGAACAGGCCGAAGGCGGGCGCCTGCGGCGCCGGGTTCTCGGATAGAAACAGCGCGGCGAGGCCGAGGGCGACCGCCGCGACCCGGACGGCCCCTCGTAACGGCAAGGTGCGGTTCATTTGCTGGCTCCTGCTTTGGGCGCGACCGCGTCGGATGGCATCGCGGTGCCGGCCGGGATTTCGTCGATATCGGCGAGCGCGCTGAAATCGACCTTCTTGGCGCCGGCTGGCGGCTCGAAGGTGAAGGTGCCCGGCGGGAAGGCGCTGCCGGTATGCCAGCTGGTAAAGCGGATCGAATATTGCGGCGCGCCGGTAACCGCCTTGCTGGTGATCACCATCTTGCACGGGATCGGCTGCGCGCCGGTCTCGACCCAGAGCTGCCAGTCGGTGTCGTGATTGCGGAAGGCGACGTGCTCACAGGTTACGTCGCCGATGACGGCGCGGCCGATATGCTTCGCCTCGACCACGTCAGGCATCAGCGCGCTGTAGGAATCGGCGATCAGCAGGTCGGCGGCGGGAAGATCGAGCATGAAGTCGCTCCGCAGCCGGTCGATGACGCCTTCGATCGGCCCGGTCATGGGCTCGCTGGCATAGGTGTTGGTGTTCTTGTCGAAGACGGTCACGCTCTTGCCGTCATAGATCATCTCGACATCGGCATAGCCGCCGGTGCGGTTCAGCCGGAACTTGTCCGGGCGGCTGATCTTCGCCTTGCCGGAACTGTTGAACTGGAGCTTCTCCATCTGCGGCGTGACGACCTCGAGTTCGCTGTCGTAGCCGAGACTGATGTCCTGCTGGCCGCCGACGAACCGCGCCATGCCCTGGACGATCTCGTCCGCTTCCTTCCGGTTCTGTTCGGCGGCGGCGGTCGTTGAATCAGCCTGCTGGGCAAAGGCCGGCTGGCCGAGCGCCAGCAGCGTCGCGACCCCGGCCGCGAAGGCCGCTCGCCGGCCGGCGCCCTTCGGCCGCGTCAGTGCATGCTTTGTCATCGCATCCTCCCTCGGATCCCCTCGAAACGTCGCGGCTTCGCACGGCCACCGACCGCAGGTGACGTAACGACACTAGCACGCCGCCGGAGGCGTCCGAAATTCGACTTCCCGTGATCGATACGGTGCCCCATGCCGCCGAAACGCGAATGGCCGCGCGGGGCGCGGCCATTCCTCGTCGTTGCCAAAGCTTCAGGGCGGGATGTCAGGCCTTGCGGCGGCGCGACTTGGCAAAGGTGTCGAACGCCACCGCCAGCACGATGATCACGCCGATGATGATCTGCTGGATGTAGGACGACACGTTCATCAGCACGAGGCCGTTCAGGAGCACGCCGATCAGGATCGAGCCGATCACGGTGCCGAAGATCGTGCCAACGCCGCCGAAGAGCGACGTGCCGCCGATGACGACCGAGGCGATGACGGTGAGCTCATAGCCGGTGCCCGCGACGGCCTCGGCCGAGTTCAGCCGCGCCGACAGCACGAAGGCGCCGAGGCCGGCGAAGAAGCCCATGATGACGTAGACGCTGCAGATCACCCAGTTGACGTTGAGGCCGGACAATCGCGCCGCCTCCGGATTGCCGCCGACCGCGTAGACCTGCCTTCCATAGCGCATGTAGCGGAGCGCGATGTGCGCGAGCAGCGCCGCGAACAGGAAGATGATGACCGGAACCGGCACCGGGCCGATCTTGCCCTGGCCCCACCAGGTATAGTCAGGCTGGAAGCCGGAGATCGGGCCGCCGGCGGCGAACAGGAGCGCCGCGCCGCGGAACACCGACATGCCGCCCAGCGTCACCACGAAGGGCGGCACCCGGAGCCGGGTGATGGCGAGGCCCTGCAACAGGCCGCCGCAGACGCCGACCGCGATCGCCGCGAGCGCCGCCAGCTGCCAGCCATAGCCGATCACGCCCTCGCCGACCGTGAAGCGGTCCTGCATGCCGCCCTTGGCGACCGCCGCCGCGACGAGACCGGCGAAAGCGAGCAGCGAGCCGACGGAAAGGTCGATGCCGGCGGTCAGGATGACGAAGGTCATGCCGATCGCCAGCAGGCCGGTGATCGAGACCTGTCGCATGACGTTGAACAGGTTGATCGACGACATGAAGCGCGGCTCGAGCACCGCGAAGATGATCATCAGGGCGATCAGGAAGATCAGCGGCGCGAACCGCGCCAGCACCCCGAACAGGTCGAAGCCCGCGCTTTCCGCCGCTTCTCGTTTCACATCCGTCATTACCGTATTCCTTGTCTTGTCACGCGGCTCGGCCGGCGGCGCTGAGCGTCATCATGGTCATGAGTTTTTCCTGGGTCGCCTCGGCGCGCAGCGCTTCGCCGGTGACGCGGCCTTCGCGCATCGTGACGATGCGGTCGGCGACCGCGAGAACCTCGGGCAGCTCGGAGGAGATGGCGATCACGGCGATGCCGGCGCGGGCCATCTCGAAGAGCAGGTTGTGGACCTCGACCTTGGCGCCGATGTCGATGCCGCGCGTCGGCTCGTCGACGATCAGCACCTTCGGGCGCAGCGCCAGCCAGCGGGCGAGCACGACCTTCTGCTGGTTGCCGCCGGAGAGATTGCCGACCGCCTGGTCGGGGCTCGCCATGCGGATGTTGAGAAGCTTGCGGTATTCCTCGACCAGTACGCGCTCCTTGCGCTCGTCGATGAACACGCCGAAGCGGTCGATGCGATCGAGCGCCGCGATCGAGAGATTGGCGCGGATCGCCTGGCTCAGGAACAGCGCCTGCTGCTTGCGGTCCTCCGGCACCAGGCCGATGCCATGCCTGATGGCGTCGCGCGGCGAGCGGATGTCGACCGGCTGGCCGTCGACGAAGATCTGGCCGCTGTCGAAGGGGTCGGCGCCGAAGATCGCGCGCGCCGTCTCGGTGCGCCCCGCCCCGACGAGGCCGGCGATGCCGAGGATCTCGCCGCGCCGCACGTTGAGCGACACGTCCTGCAGCTCGGTCGCGTGCGGGTCGTGGGCGCTGCGGCGGCGCGTCAGCCCCTCGACGGCGAGCGCAACCGGACCGGCCTCGCCCGCCTCGCGATGGGCATAGAGCGCGTTGACCTCGCGCCCGACCATCAGGCGGATGATGCCGTCAATGGTGATCTCGCTGACCTTGCCGGCGCCGACATTGCGGCCGTCGCGGAGCACGGTGAAGCGGTCGCAGATCTCCATCACCTCCTCGAGGCGATGGGTCACGAAGATGATCGAGATGCCCTCGGCCTTGAGTTGCCGCACGATGCGGAACAGCTTTTCCACCTCGGCCAGGCTGAGCGCCGAGGTCGGCTCGTCCATGATGATGACGCGCGACTGCATCGACAGCGCGCGGGCGATCTCGACCATCTGCTGCTCGGCGACCGAGAGGTCTCGCACCAGCGTCATCGGGCTGCGTTCCAGGCCGATGCGGCGGATCAGCTTCTGCGTCTCGGCCGCCATCTTCGACCAGTTGAGGAAGAGGCGGGAGCCGGGCTCGCGGCCGATGAAGACGTTCTCGGCGATCGTCATGTCCGGCGCGAGGGTGAATTCCTGATAGATCGTGACGATGCCGAGCCTCTGGGAATCCTGCGGGCTCGAGAGCACGACGTCGCGGCCCTCGAACGAGATCGTGCCGCGATCCGGCGATTGCGCGCCGGCGAGGATCTTCAGCAACGTCGACTTGCCGGCGCCGTTTTCGCCGAGCAGCGCATGGATCTCGGCCGGCGCGATCTCGAGGTCGACGCCGTCGAGCGCCTTGACGCCGGGAAAGCTCTTGGCGATGCCGCTCATCTTCAAGAGGGTTACAGGATCGGTCATCCGTCTTCGCTTACGATGGAGCAAGGGAACGTCCGGCCCTGCCCGGATGGGCGGACCTGACGGCAGGGCGGCAAGGACATGGCTCGCGATCGTGGCAGGCGCGGGCTTGGCTTGCGCGCGATTTTCAGGCTGTACGGCGCAGCGCGCCGGTCCCGGCGCAGCATCCCCCGATCGAAGCCGGCTCTGGCGCCGGCGCGGTTCGGCCGGGCGAAGCCGCGGGCGGCCGGATCGGGAGAGACAGCGAGGGCGCTCCGCGACTGTCGCGCGAAGCGCCCTCGCCGGGACGCAGGCCTTACTTCAGCTCGCCGAGACGCTCGGCGGTGTTGAGGTTGTCCTTGGTGATCGCCACCGGCGTCAGCAGGGTCACGGCCTCGGCCGGCTTCTTCTGGTTCTTGATGAAGTCGACGAGCATGTCGACGCCCATCGAGCTCTGCTTGCCCGGGAACTGCTCGATCGTGGCGGTCAGACCGCCGTCACGCACCTGGCCGAGCGCTTCCGGAAGAGCGTCGAAGCCGATGATGGCGATGCCCGAGAGATTGCGGGCCTTCACGGCTTCCATCGCGCCGAGCGCCATGTCGTCATTGGCGGCGACGATGACCTTCGGGGCTTCCGGCAGGGCGGCGAGCGCCGCTTCCGTGACCGACAGACCCTTGGCACGGTCGAAGCCGGCGGTCTGCTCGAACACGATCTTGTACTTGTCGGCCGCCTTGTCGAGGATGTTGTGCAGGCCCTTGTTGCGGTCGATCGCCGGCGAGGCGCCCGACTGGCCCTGCAGGTTCACGATGGTGGCGCCATCGGGATAGAGCTTCATGATCAGCTCGGCCTGGGCCTCGCCGCCCTTGACGTTGTCGGCGCCGATATGGCCGAGAATGCCCTCGACCTGCGCCACGCGACGGTCGACGGTGACGACCGGGATGCCGGCCTCGACAGCCTGCGCCAGCGCCGGCGCCATGGCGTCGACTTCGTTCGGGCTGATGACGATGCCCTTCACGCCGCGCGCGATCGCCGCTTCGACGTCGGCGGTCTGCTTGGGCGAGGACACCTGGCCGTCGCTCTCGATCGCCGTGACGCCCTGCTTCGCGGCCTCGGCCTTGAAGGCGTTCATCATGTGGACGAAGAACGGAAAGGTCAGGCCGGGGACCGAGGTCAGGATCTCGATCTTTTCCTGCGCGACCGCCTGTGTCGGCGCGGTGGACATGGCCGCGAGCGCGATCGCACCGGCAGCAAGCACTGACCTTGCAATATTCGACATTCTATTTCCCTCCCATGCCCTCTTTGAATTGGGGCTGAAGGTGAGCATGCCGCAGGTTGATCCACCATTCAAACGGATTTCTGAACTTTGCACGCGCCGTTCAAAATTAAGCCATCCTCATCTCGCACTGCACAAGTAAACGGACCACCGCCCCTTGGGTCAGCCGCGCCCGGCTACTCGCCCGACTCTACGGCAGACGCGAACCGGCATCGGGTGGGAATGGCATTCATCCGCTGCCGCCCGAAGCGCATGATCGGCCGCATCCGTCCCTGTCGGCATGGGCGGTGTGTCAGTGGATGTTCGATCCAGCCCTTGATATGCACGCAGGACCATGGATGACTTCGTCGAGCGCGCGCTCACCCATCTCCGCCAGTTCTCCGCACCGACACCGGACGGCGCGACGCATCCGATCACGCTGAACTTCCACCCGGACATCGGCGTCGCCGGCAGCACGGTCATCGAACTCCTCGCCCGGCACGGCGCCTATCGCTCCCAGTTCGAGACGGGCACCAGCAGCGGCGGTCTGACGGCCTATCCGGGCGGCGACCGCTGGAATTGGGAGAGCCGGATCTTCGGGGGCGCCTATGACGACGGCGATCCCGCCTTCCGACCGAAATATGGCGCCCTCAACTATCGCGACGACCCCGTCGGCGGGTCGCGTCGCTTCGGCTCCTCCCACTTTCGCCTCGCGCCGCATGTCCGTTCCCGCACGTCGTTCTGCTATCCGGACAGCCATTGGCAGCCGAGCGATTTCGCCGTCGGCGATGCCGGTCCGCTCATCGCCATGGCCAAGGCGAATACCCGGGAGCTCGATCCGTGGCTGGACAACTACATCGAGGCGCACGTCCATGGTCCCGTGCATATCGGCCGGGATATCGACGCCGTGGTTCTCGATCCCTCGTTTCGAGCCACGACGATCGAGGCAGCCGTAGGTTCTCTCGGCTGCGCGGTGGAATGGCACGACGGCTTCCGCCTGTCGCTGGAGCGGATCGTCGACTGCGAACAGTTTCGCGGGCCGGACGCCGCCAGCGCCATCGCGCGGATCGCGGAGAGCGAGATCGTGACGCCGGAGATCCTGTGGCGCGCCCGCGACCACCGGCTCGACTACCAGACGGCGAAATGGGTCTGGCATTGCATGGCGCGATACGGGCATCCCTGATGCGAGCCCATATCGCGGCAAGGGCGTCTAGACGCTGCCGGCCATGCGGCATGCGGTCCTCCCGGACCCTGAGTCGCGGCCGCCGCGCTATCCCCTGGCGTCCCCGCGCGGCATAATCCGCGCTTGATTCATGATGCGATGACGAGATGACTGAAAACAAAACCAACACGCCCCAGATGGCTTCCCCGTCCTACCGCCTGCCCGCCCTCGACAGCGATTTCCTGCTGAGCGACACGATGCGCGGCGTGCGCTTCCTGCTGGAATATGCCAAGGCCGAGGAAATCCTGCGCCTTTGGGGCGTACGTTCGACGATCGTCGTCTTCGGCAGCGCCCGCATCCATGAGAACGGTTCCGGCCAGCATGCGCGCTGGTACGAGGAAGCGCGCGCCGTCGGCCGCATCGTCTCGGAGCGCGGCGGCGCCCTCGTCTCCAACGGCACCTTCCGCGACAACGTCATCGCGACCGGCGGCGGCCCCGGCATCATGGCGGCCGCCAATCGCGGCGCGGCCGACGTCGGCGCGCCTTCGATCGGCTTCAACATCACGCTGCCGCACGAGCAGGAGCCGAACTCCTATTCGACGCCGGAACTCACTTTCCGCTTCCACTATTTCGCCATGCGCAAGATGCATCTCGCCATGCGGGCGAATGCGCTGATCGTGTTCCCGGGCGGCTTCGGAACCTTCGACGAGATGTTCGAGCTTTTGACGCTGCGCCAGACCAGCAAGGCGCCGGCCATCCCGATCATCCTGTTCGATCGCGCCTACTGGACCAAGGTCATCAATTTCGAGGCGCTGATCGAGGAGGGCATGATCGCCCGCACGGATCTCGACCTGTTCGACTTCGCCGAGACCGCCGAGGAAGTCTGGCAGAAGCTCTCCGACGCCGGCGTCGGCCTGCACGAGGGCGAAAAGGCGGGCGAATAGAATTCGGTTCAGCCGGCTGCGACTAGATTGAACGACACGAGCGGCCCTTCACCTCTCCCTGAGGGAGAGGTCGACGGCCGCAGGCCGGCGGGTGAGGGTTTACGGCCTCGCAAGTCAGACTCCGACGGACGGAGCTCCATCCGGATGGTTCCCTAAACCCTCACCCGGCTCTTCGAGCCGACCTCTCCCTCAGGGAGAGGTATAGGTGGACCCCACTCGTTGGGACCGGGCTCTAGCAGCAAGCCCAAGGCACGCCGCCTCGCCGACGCGCTTGTCGCGCCGGGGATCGGCGGATACTCCTTCTGGAAAAGGCCGATGGCCCCGTCTTGAAGGAAACCGCATGACGCCGCTTGCCGCGCTCTTCGCCATTCTCGGCGCCCTGCTGATCGGCGCGATCAGCCCCGGCCCGAGCTTCGTCTTCGTCGTGCGCACCGCCGTGGCGCAGTCGCGGGCGGACGGCATCGCCGCGGCCCTCGGCATGGGCGTCGGCGCCATGCTGTTCGGCGCGCTCGCCCTGCTCGGCCTGCGCACACTGATGACCGAGGCGGCCGGGCTCTATCTGGTCTTGAAGATCGCCGGCGGCGTCTATCTCGTCTATCTGGCGATCCGGATCTGGCGCGGCGCCAAGGAGCCGATCGAGGTGGCGCGGAACGGCGGCTCGAACGCCCGCAGCCTCGGCCGGTCCTTCGGCCTGGCGCTCGCCACCCAGCTGAGCAACCCGAAGATCATCGCCGTGTTCGGCGCCGTCTTCGCCGCGCTGCTGCCGTCGACCCGGCCGCTCTGGCTCGATCTCACCCTGCCGGCGCTGATCTTCGTCCAGGAGACGGCCTGGTACGCGCTGGTCGCCCTCGCCTTCTCGTCGGCCCGGCCGCGCGCGCTCTATCTCGGCGCCAAGAGCTGGATCGACCGCGCCGCCGGCGCCGTCATCGGCATACTCGGCATCCGCCTCCTCCTCGACGCGCGCTGAACGGGATGTCCGGGCAGCCCGCCACGCTGTCACGACGCGCCCTCAACCGGGCGCTCCTGGCGCGGCAGATGCTGCTCGAACGCGTCGATATCCCGCCTGAGGCGGCGATCGAGCGGCTGCTCGGGCTGCAGTCGCAGATCCCCGGCAATCCCTATGTCGCGCTCTGGTCGCGCCTCAACGATTTCGACCCCGAGGCCGTCTCGGAGCTCACCCAGTCGCGAAAACTGGTCCGCATCGCGCTGATGCGCGGCACGCTGCATCTGGTTACCGTCCGCGACGCGCTCGCGCTCCGGCCGGTCGTGCAGAAGGTGTTCGAGCGCAACATGACGCCCGGCAGCGTCTATGGAAAGGCGCTGGCGGGCATCGACATGGCGGCGCTGATGCAGGCGGGTCGTCGCCTGGTCGAGGAAAAGCCCCGCTCGAACAAGGAGTTGGCAGACGCGCTTGCCCCTCATTTTCCGGACCGCGACGGCCATGCGCTGTCGCAGGCGGTGCGCGCCGTGCTGCCGCTGGTGCAGGTGACGCCACGCGGGCTCTGGCGCCGGGGCGGGCTGGCGATCTCGACGACGATCGAAAGCTGGACGGGCGAGACACTCGCCGCCGACGACGTGCCCGACGCGACCATCCTGCGTTATCTGGCGGCGTTCGGCCCCGCCTCGGTCGCCGACATGCAGGCATGGTCGGGGCTGACGCGGCTTGCCGGCGCCGTGGCGCGGCTCCGGCCGCAGCTTGCCGAATTCCGGGATGAGGACGGCCGCGTTCTCTACGACCTGCCCGACGCGCCGCGACCGGGAGAGGACGGTGATGCGCCGGCGCGCTTCCTGCCGGACTACGACAATGCCCTGCTCGGGCACGACGACCGCCGCCGGGTCATCGACGACGGACACCGGCTGCATTTCAAGAAGCAGAACGGCCTGCTGCCCGCCTTCCTGATCGACGGCCGGGTCGCCGGCAGCTGGCGGCTCGACCGCGACAAGGGAGCCGCGACGCTTTCGATCACGCCGCTTGCGACCCTCGGCCGGAAGGATCGGGAGGCGCTGTCGCGGGAGGCCGAGGCCCTGCTGGCCTTCCACGAGCCTGACGCGCGGACGCGCGACATAGGGTTCGCCGACGCGCCGTAGTGCGGCGCGCCGACGATGTTTCCCCCAAACGGTGGATCAGTAGCCGGCCATGCGGCGGTACTGGGCCGCGCGAGCTGCTGCCTGCGATGCCGGCACCAGCGCATAGCCGCGCTGACCCATGCAGGACTCCGCCTCGCGCAGCGCGGCGTTGTCGCCGGGAGCGCGGACGCAGGCGGCGCGATCGGCGGCGAACTGGTCGGCGAGCGCCGGATTGGCGCGGCCGCTCTGGCCGTCCTTGCGGACCCAGGTCAGTGCCTCCGACGACGCCAGTCCCGGCGGCGCCGAGACCTGCACCGGCCGCGGCGACGACACGCAACCAGCCAACGCGACAGCAGCCAGCACTGCGATCACTGCGGGAATTCGATGATTCATGGGAAGTTTTCTCTGTTCAAAGCGTTTCGTTCGGGGGCCGACGCCGGACGCGACGATACATGGACGGCAAAGACTAGCAGCATCACGTCGGAATTGCGACAGAACGGCATTGCTATCCCTCGTCTCTCCCATGCCTCAATGGGAAGGCGCGGTCCCGGTTCCCGCGCTGGCATGCAACGGCATGGCGGCGGGCGCATTGTCGTTCCGGAGCAGGACCGCGCCCCGGCGAACGTGGCCGGCCCCCCGCGTCCGCCGCGACGCTTGATTTCCACCGCCGCGACATCTCGTGTAAAAACAGTATTCCCCAGCGGAAGGAGGCCGGAATGACCGATCTTGCAAGCCGTTTCGTCTGGTACGAGTTGATGACCACCGATACCGGCAGGGCCAAGGTATTTTACGGCTCGGTCGTCGGATGGGGCACGCGCGACGCCTCGCAGCCCCACATGGCCTACACGCTCTTCACCATCGGCGAGCAGCCGATCGGCGGGTTGATGGACCTGCCGGAGCAGGCCCGCAAGATGGGCGCGCCGCCGAACTGGATCGGCTACGTCTCCGTCGCCGATGTCGACGCGGCGGCTTCCAAGGTCACGAGCCTCGGCGGCACCGTGCATGTTCCGCCGACCGATATTCCCGAGGTCGGTCGCTTCGCCGTCGTCTCCGACCCGCAGAAGGCCGCCTTCACATTGTTCAAGCCGCTGCCGATGCAGGGCGACCCGCCGGAGCCGGCCGAGATGGGAACGCCGGGCCATATCGGCTGGCACGAACTCTATGCCGATGACTGGGAGAAGGCCTTCGCCTTCTACGAGGCGATGTTCGGCTGGAAGAAGGGCGAGACGATCGACATGGGCGAGATGGGCACCTACCAGCTCTTCTCGGTCGATGGCGGCCAGGCGGCCGGCGGCATGTTCAACCGGCCCCGCTCCGTACCGGCGACCTTCTGGCTCTATTATTTCAACGTCGACGACATCGACACCGCGGCCGCCCGCGTCGAGAGCGGTGGCGGCAAGGTGCTGAACGGGCCGATGGAAGTGCCCGGCGGCGCCTGGATCATCCAGTGCCAGGATCCGCAGGGCGCGATGTTCGCGCTGGTCGGCGCGCGCGGCCAAGGCCACGCCTGATCGCGAGTCCTCCGGTGACGGCCGGCGCGCCTTCGGGCTCAGCCGGCCGCGCCGGACGCCCGGCTCGCATTGGAGATCTCGATCAGATTGCCGTCGGGATCGCGGAGATAGAGCGAGAGGATCGCGCCCATCGCGCCCGTGCGAAGCACCGGGCCGAGTTCGACGTCGACCCCCACCCGCTCCAGATGCGCCTCGACATCCTCGAGCGGCGTGCTGGCGAGGAAGCAGAGATCGGCCGAACCGGCGACCGCGAACCGCGCCTTCGGCTCGAACTCGTGCCCGACCTTGTGCAGGTTGATCTTCTGGCGCCCGAAGCGCAGGGCAACCCTGTCCTCGGCGAACGTCTCCACCGTCATGCCGAGCGCACGCGCATAGAAATCGCAGGTGCGCTCGATGCTGGCCACGGTCAACACCAGGTGATCCAGATGGTCGATCGCGATCATATCGGGCCTCCCACCAACCGGGACGTGGAGAACTTCTGGGGCAGACAAATACCCAACAACTAGCCTTGCCTCCTAGTACTAATGGCGATATGCGGCACCCGCGCGAGACCCTAAGACAACCTCGAAACCTATACCCTATCCCTATCCTGCTTCACCATATCAATACGCAGCACGATCGTGAAGCAGTTACTTCACACGATCGCGCCTCTCGCAAGATACAACTTGGACGTTTTCTTTCGTTGGGGAATTATCGTCGCCGCACGGGCGTTCTTCTTCACGATTTCGTTCCCGACCCTTCGAGCACTGGAAGCGGGCGGTTGAGAAGGTCTAGATGGCGGCGTTCCCACCTCCGATCGGATCGCTTCATGCCAATCCTCCCGAAGTTCAGAACGTCCCTCCCCCGCCTGGCGGCCGTGGCCGTCGCCATCGCCTCGGGCTCCGCTTTCGCGGCGAGCGCCGCGACGACGCCCGCGCAGGACAATCCCGGACTGGCGGCGTCCTATACGCTGCAGTCCTTCGATGCGGACGGGAAGACGAGCTATACGCCCATCACCCAGACGTCGCAGAACCCCTACTTCTTCTCCAACTGCTTCGATGCCGCGCATTGCTACAAGAAGGTGCCGGCGGGCGCCGTCGTCTTCAAGGTGCCGTCCGGCTATGGCACGACGCCGAACAGCCACTATCCGCGCAGCGAGCTCCGGGGAAAGACCGAGTTCAAGGCCGGCCAGACGTTCGAATACACGCAGTCCGGCACCGCCTATATCATTGAGAACCCGCAAACCAAGTCGATCATCTTCGCCCAGATCCATGGCGACAAGGTCGGCGGCTCCGAACTGTTCAAGCTGCGCTGGAACGACGGCACGGTCGTCGCCGGGATCAAGACGAATTTCGGCGACAAGGAGAAATTCGACACGCTCTTCAAGGGCGTGAAGCTCAATGAGCCGATCGCCTATACGCTGACGGCTTCGGGCGACAAGACCGGCATCAAGGTGACGCTGAAGATCAGTGCTCACGGCCAATCCGTCGACAGGACCTATGCCTTCCCCCGGAAGAGCTGGGAGGGCATCGCGCTCTACTTCAAGGCCGGCAACTACAACCAGGATTCCACCCGTGGCGGCGCGGATGCCGTTGTCGCCTATGGCGGGCTGAAGGCGAGCTGAGCTGATGTAGTGGCCGCGACGCCGATCCGGCGTCGCGGCGACGCGGTTCGCATCAGCCGCGCGCCTCGGGCGGTGTCGTCATGCGCTGGAAATGCGCGAGAAGGTCCATCGGCAGCGGGAAGACGATGGTCGAGGTCCGCTCGCCGGCGATATCGTGCAGCGCGGCGAAATAGCGAAGCTGCATCGCCTGCGCCTCTCCAGCCAGGATACGACCCGCCTCGACGAGCTTCTCCGCCGCCTGCTGTTCGCCCTCCGCATTGATGACCTTGGCGCGACGCAGGCGCTCGGCCTCGGCCTGCTTGGCGATGGCGCGCACCATGTTGTCGTTCAGGTCGATGTCCTTGATCTCGATATTGGCGACCTTGATGCCCCAGGGTTCGGTCTGCCGGTCGAGGATCGACTGGATGTCGGCATTGAGCCGGTCGCGCTCGACCAGCATCTCGTCGAGCTCGTGCTTGCCGAGCACCGAGCGGAGCGTCGTCTGCGCCAGCTGGCTGGTCGCGGCCATGAAGTCCTCGACGCGGATGATGGCGCGTTCGGGATCGATGACGCGGAAATAAAGCACCGCATTGACCCGGACCGGAACATTGTCGCGCGAGATCACATCCTGCGGCGGCACGTTGTGGACGATGACGCGGAGATCGACCCGCACCATCTGCTGCGCGAACGGCACCAGGACGATCAGCCCCGGCCCCTTGACGCCGGTGAAGCGGCCGAGCGTGAAGATGACGCCCCGCTCATATTCCCGCAGGACGCGGATGGCCGCCATCAGGAAGACGATCGCCAGCACCAGGATGATCAGATACGGCACGTAGATCAGCGTCATGGACGTTCTCCATCGGGTTCGGCCTCGTCGCCGGCCTTGCGGCGAACCGAGAGATCGAGGCCGTCCATCGCCACCACCTCGACACTCTCGCCGGGCGCGAGGGTCTCGGTTCCGCGCGCGCTCCAGCGCTCGCCATGGGCGAAGACATGGCCGGTCGCGCCTTCCCAATCGATCACCTCCGCCGTCATGCCAGGCATCGCCTCGCCGCCGACCAGGGCCGGGCGGCTGCGGATGCGCCAGAGCGCCCGGCCGGTGAGCGCCGACAGGCCGAAGACGAGGATGGCGACGGCCCAAAGGATCGGCCGCGACAGGGTGAAGCCCGGCGCCTGCACGCGCAGGAGCATGGCGGAGCCCAGCAGGAAGGAGACCAGCCCGCCGAGCCCGAGCACGACGGTCGGATTGAAGACCTCGATCGCCAGGAAGACGAGGCCGAGCAGCATCAGCGCCAGGCCGGTGTAGTCGATCGGCAGAAGATTGAGCCCGTAGAAGCCGAGCAGCAGGCAGATGGTGCCGACCGTGCCGGGGGCGATCAGGCCGGGGCTGACGAACTCGAAGATCAGGCCGTAGACGCCGGCCAGCATCAGGAGCACCGCGATGTTGGGATCGGTGATGACGGCGAGCAGGTGGATCAGCCAGCCGGGATCATAGCGCTCGATGGCGATGGCGCCGGTGGCGAGCGTGCGATGCGCGCCGCCCGTAACCTCGACCGTCCGGCCGTCGATCCGCCGCAACAGGTCGGCCTCGTCGCGGGCGACCAGATCGATCGCGCCGGCCTGAAGCGCAGCATCGGCGGAAAGGCTCGCCGCCTCGCGCACCGCCTTCTCGCCCCAGTCCGCATTGCGCTTGCGCAGTTCCGCCAGGCTTCGGATCAGCGCGACGGCATCGTTGGTCGCCTTGGCCGACTCGACGTCCCCGCCCGTCTTCGGTGGCGGCGCGTTCGGCGGTCCGCCGCCCGCCGGCAATCCGGGAATGGGCGTGCCGAGCTCGACCGGCGTCGCGGCGCCGATATTGGTGCCGGGCGCCATCGCGGCGATGTGGGTCGCGTAGAGGATGTAGGTGCCGGCGCTGGCGGCATGCGCGCCGGAGGGCGCGACATAGCCGACGACGGGAACCGGCGAGGCGATGAGATCGGCGATGATCTCCCGCATGCTGGTCGCGAGGCCGCCCGGCGTATTCAGGCGAAGGATCACGACTTCCGCGCGCCGGGCCTCCGCGACCGCCAGGCCTTCCTTGATTTCACGCGCGGCTGCCGGGCCGATCGCGCCGTCGACGTCGACCGCGAGAGCCACGCGCGGCGCGTTCCCGGCTTCCGGAGGCGGATTTTGCGACGCGACCGGAAGCGGGATCGAGGCGGCGGCGACAAGGGCCGCGAACAGGGCGATGCGTGCAGGTTTCACGCTCAGGGCTCCCTGTACAACATATGGGTGCGGAGCGCTGCCGCTTCCACATCATCGCGCCCGCGCCGGAAGCGGCGGGATCGGACGCGCGAAAATCGGGATCGCCCGGCCGCCGCTTCTGCGCTAAAGTGTCACAGCACGGGTCGCGGCGCGGCCGACCGAAAGGCATGTCCGGGCCAGGACTGGTGTTCGCTCAACTGGGGGGCAGATCAGGAGAGCACGTTCATGGCCGCGAATATGAGTGACTATTCGGCCCATTCGCATCTCATCACCGGATCGACGTCGCCGGACAGCAGCATGCCGGTCGTCCGCCACATCACCATCCAGGACATCCGCGACGCGCTCAGGGAGGGATGGGACGATTTCTCGGCCTACCCGACGCACGCCATCTTCCTGATCGTGATCTATCCCGTCGTCGGCCTGTTCATCGGCCGCGCGGTATTCGGCTCCGACATCCTGCCGCTGCTGTTTCCGCTGATGGCGGGCTTCGCCCTGCTCGGACCCTTCGCGGCCCTCGGGCTCTACGAGCTGTCGCGCCGGCGCGAACAAGGCCTCGACGTCTCGTTGCCGAAGATCCTGGAGGCGCGTCATTCGCCGTCGATGGGCGCCATCCTGATGCTCGGCATCGGCCTGATGGTGATCTTCTTCGTGTGGGTCGCCACGGCGCAGGCCATCTATGTCGCCAATTTCGGCTATGCGGCGGCGGCGTCGATGCCGGACTTCCTGCACCGCGTCCTGACGACGCCGGCAGGCTGGGCGCTGATCCTCGTCGGCAACGGCGTCGGCTTCCTGTTCGCCCTGCTGGTCCTGACGATCAGCGTCGTCTCGTTCCCGCTGCTGCTCGACCGCGATGTCGGCCTGGCGCCGGCGATCCTGACGTCGATCCGCGCCGTCCTCGCCAATCCCGGCCCGATGGCGCTCTGGGGCCTGATCGTCGCCGTCAGCCTGGCGCTCGGCTCGATCCCGCTGTTCTTCGGGCTCGCCGTCGTGCTGCCGGTGCTCGGCCATGCGACCTGGCACCTCTACCGCAAGGTCGTCGCCGCGCCCGTTCCGGAAGTCGCCCCCGAGCGGCCCAATCGCTGGACGCCGTAAACCAGGCCCTGGATCATCTCGTCATTTCCTCGAAGCGATGAGATGATCCAGCCTTCCCGCGTGAGCGCGCCCGCCTCGCATGGACGGCATTCATTCGTGCCTTTTCGTGCGGAACGCTCTAGCCGCGCCGGCCGCCCTCGCGCTTCCAGACGTCGAGCGGCTTGATGTCAGGCGACTCGGCATTGGCCCGGACCCAGCTGTCGACCACCCAGCGCTTGCCGCTCGCCGTCTCGACGATCGTCGCCGTGTTGTGCGGGTAGCGGCCGTCGAACAGGACGCCGCGGCTGGCCGATGGACCGACCGTATGGTGGCGCAGCCAGCCATGCCGGGCCAGGAGCTTCAGCAGCGTCGTCGTGTTGGTCATCTCGTCGACGCAGTCGAGCTGCGACAGCGGCGTGTAGACACCGAAATCGCCCTTGGCGCGGTCGCTCGACGTGCCGGTCTGCGCGCCGGCCTTGCGCTCGTACCACTGGTCGGCGCGCGAGATGGCGGCCCGTTCCGCCGTCGCGCTGCCGCGGCCGCTGTCGAGGATCCGCTTCAGCGCGTTCAGATCCGCGACCGAAAAGGTCACCGGCGATCTCATGCGGCAGCCATAGCCGTGGCAGTACCGAATCTTGACCGGCTGCAAAGCCTCGGCGGCGACCGGTCCGGCCAGCGCCAGAATCAGCCCGGCGGCGATGCCACCGAGGGCGCTTCTTTTCGACATTCCCGGAATTCCCCCATGCGGATCGCTATCTGAGGTTGGCCGATTGCCACCTGACCGCGACCGCATCCTGCCCCGATGCAACCGATTTGGGCAATATTGCGGTGCAACATTTAATCAGAAGCGATTGTTGCCCTGCATCATGCGCAAGACAGCCATGCGAATTCTCGCAGTGCTCCTCTCCGGCGCCTTCTCCTATATTCGGGTCAACAAGGACGGCGGGACCGAAACAGAACTTCCCCGCTGCCCCAAATGTCCGATTGTCCGAAGGAATATGACCGTGGCCGTGAACATCCTCGCTTCCTACAAGAACTGGCGCAAGTACCGCGAGACCTACAGCGAGTTGATGCGCCTGACCAACCGCGAACTCAATGACCTTGGCATCAATCGCGGCGACATCAGCCAGCTCGCCAAGCAGTCTGCCGGCTACTAAGCCAATACAGAATTCGCCTGGAACGAACCTCCTCCCTCGTTCCCCGCGATACGGCGCCAGCGAACCTCCTCCCTCGCGAAGCGCCACCCAAAGAGAACGCCCGTCGACCTCCTCCCCGACGGGCGTTTTCTTTTGTCCGGGCTTCTTCGCGCTTTGCGCGGTTGTCCGAACGGTTCCGGCGCAATAATCTCCGCGCCATGAAAACAGATCCCATTCACATCATCGGTGGCGGTCTCGCCGGCTCGGAAGCAGCCTGGCAGGTCGTCAATCGCGGCATTCCCGTCGTCCTGCACGAGATGCGTCCCGTGCGGGCGACCGACGCGCACAAGACGGACGGCCTGGCCGAGCTCGTCTGCTCCAACTCGTTCCGCTCGGACGACGCCGAGACCAATGCGGTCGGCCTGCTGCACGCGGAAATGCGGATGGCGAATTCGCTCATCATGCGCATGGGCGACAGCAACCAGGTGCCCGCCGGCGGCGCGCTCGCCGTCGACCGCGAAGGCTTCTCGCAGGCTGTCACCAAGGCGCTGGAAGACCACCCGCTCGTCACCATCGACCGCAGCGAGATCGACGGCTTGCCGCCGGCCGAGTGGGACAATGTCATCGTCTCGACCGGCCCCCTCACCTCGCCGGCGCTCTCCGAGGCCATCCGCGGCCTGACCGGCGCCGACGCGCTCGCCTTCTTCGACGCCATCGCGCCGATCGTCTATTTCGATTCGATCAACATGGACGTCGCCTGGTTCCAGTCGCGCTACGACAAGGTCGGCCCCGGCGGCAACGGCGCCGACTACATCAACTGTCCGATGGACGAGGCGCAATACAACGCCTTCCTCGACGCGCTGATCGCCGGCGACAAGGCCGACTTCAAGGACTGGGAAGCCTCGACGCCCTATTTCGACGGCTGCCTGCCGATCGAGATCATGGCCGAGCGCGGCCGCGAGACGCTGCGCTTCGGCCCAATGAAGCCCGTCGGCCTCACCAATCCGCGCAACCCGACCGTCAAGGCGCATGCCATCGTCCAGCTGCGCCAGGACAATGCGCTCGGCACGCTCTACAACATGGTCGGCTTCCAGACGAAGCTGAAGTATGGCGCGCAGACCGACGTGCTGCGCATGATCCCCGGGCTCGAGAACGCCCAGTTCGCGCGCCTCGGCGGCCTGCACCGCAACACCTTCCTGAACTCGCCGAAGCTGCTCGATCCGCTGCTGCGGCTGAAGGCGCAGTCGCGGCTGCGCTTTGCCGGCCAGATCACCGGCTGCGAGGGCTATGTCGAATCCGCCGCCATCGGGCTGCTGGCCGGCCGCTTCGCCGCCGCCGAGCGGCTCGGCGAAGTGCCGGTGCCGCCGCCCGCCACCACGGCCTTCGGCGCGCTGCTCGGCCACATCACCGGCGGCCACCTCGTCGACGAGGAAGCCGGCAGCCGCTCGTTCCAGCCGATGAACGTGAATTTCGGCCTGTTCCCGCCGGTGGAGATCCCGAAGGAGCCGGGCGTCAAGCTGCGCGGCACCGACAAGACCGTCGCCAAGAAGAAGGCGCTGACGGCCCGCGCCCGCGCCGACGCCTCGGCCTGGCTGAACGGCCATGCCTCGGTCGCCGCGGCCGAATAAACCCAATGCCGGCGCATGGCATTGCCGAATGCGCCGGCACTCCGTAAGGTAACGTCCATCTACCCATGCCCGAGCCGGGCATTCGCATGCGCTAGAACCGCCACAACGGGGAAGCCAGACATGCAGTCCGATGTGCGTTCCGGGCGTCGCCGATGACGCGGCGCTTTCTCCTGATCCTGATCAAGCCGTCGCATTATGACGACGACGGCTATGTGATCCGCTGGCATCGCTCGATGATCCCGTCCAACTCGCTGGCGAGCCTCTATGGGCTTGCCGCCGATTGCGAGGATCGCAAGGTGCTCGGCGAAGACGTCACGCTCGACGTCCGTGCGATCGACGAGACCAACACGCGCGTCCGCGTCGAGCGGATCGTCGAGGAGTTCCGCCAGAACGGCAATTTCGGCCTGGTCGGCCTCGTCGGCGTCCAGTCCAACCAATATCCCCGCGCGCTCGACCTCGCCCGTCCGCTGCGCGAGGCCGGCATTCCGGTCGCGATGGGCGGCTTCCACGTCTCGGGCTGCCTCGCCATGCTGCCGGACCTGCATGTCGACCTGCAGCAGGCGCTCGATATCGGCGTCAGCCTGTTCGCCGGCGAGGCGGAGGAGCGGCTGGACCGCGTGCTCCTCGATGCCGCCGCCGGCACGCTGGAGCCGCTCTACAACTACATGAAGGAGCTGCCGAGCGTCGAAGGCACGCCGCCGCCCTTCCTGCCGGCCGGCTATGTCGCCCGCACGCTGGGCGGCAACACCTCGTTCGACGCCGGCCGCGGCTGCCCGTTCCAGTGCTCGTTCTGCACGATCATCAACGTCCAGGGACGTAAGTCGCGCCGCCGCTCGCCCGACGACATAGAGAAGCTGATCCGCGAAAACCTCGCCCAGGGCATCCACAACTACTTCATCACCGACGACAATTTCGCCCGCAACAAGGACTGGGAGATCATCCTCGACCGCATCATCGCGCTGCGCGAGAAGGAAGGCATGTGGATCGGCCTGATGGTCCAGGTCGACACGCTCTGCCACAAGATCCCGAACTTCATTTCGAAGTGCAAGCGCGCTGGCGTCAGCCGCGTCTTCATCGGGCTGGAGAACATCAACCCCGACAATCTGATGGCGGCGAAGAAGCGGCAGAACAAGATCACCGAATACCGGAAAATGCTGCTCGACTGGAAGCACGAGGGCATCATCACCTATGCCGGCTATATCCTCGGCTTCCCGAACGACACGCCGGAAAGCATCCGCCGCGATATCGGCATCATCCAGCGCGAGCTGCCGCTGGATATCCTCGAATTCTTCTTCCTGACGCCGCTGCCCGGTTCCGAGGACCACCAGACCCTGCACCGCAAGGGCGTGGCGATGGACGCCGACCTCAACAAATACGACCTGGAGCATGCCGTCACCGGCCACAGCCAGATGTCGCAGCAGGAATGGGAAGGCATCTATCGCGAGGCGTGGCGGCTGTTCTATTCGCCGGAGCACATGGTGACGATCCTGCGCCGCGCCGCCGCCACAGGCGTCCGGACCAAGAGCATCCAGAAGCTTTTGATGTGGTTCTCGACCTCTGTCGACGTCGAGAATGTGCATCCGCTGCAGGGTGGCGTCATCCGCTTCAAGGACCGGCTCGACCGCCGGCCCGGCCTGCCGATCGAGCCCGCCTGGCGCTTCTATCCGCGCCATGCCGCCGAGACGGTGGCCAAGAGTGCGAAGCTGCTCTGGCTCTTCGCCCGGCTCGAGCTGAAGCGCCGGCGCATCGAGGCCGATCCGGCGAAGAAAGCCTATATGGACGCAGCCCTGTTGCCGGTCGCGGACGACGAGACCGAGACGCTGGAGATCTTCAACCAGAACGAGGCGGCGCGCGGCGCGGTCCGCCACGCCCACCAGATCGACATCCTGACGCACGGCACGGCGTGAGGGGCAGTCAGCCGCTCTCGCCTAAAACGTCCCCTTCCGGGCCGCGCGCCAGAGCCACCATTGGCGCTTCCATTGCGGCGGGTCGATTACCGTCTTGAACGGGGCGTAGTCGGAGCGATCCATCAGCGCCAGCGTCGGCTCGACGAGCGCGACCGGCAGGAAGGCCGGCAGTGCGACGCGATCGATGCCGGCGAGGGCCGCCCTGCCGGCGGCGAGATGGCGCCGGGCCGTGGCGCGCAGCTCCGCCAGCAGGCGCAGCAGCGCCGGTGTGGTCTTGCCGACGAAGATGTCGGCCGCCTCGACGCCGTGGCGCGCCATCAAATCCGCCGGCAGGAAGAGCTGCTGGCGACGGGCGTGATAGGGCAAGGCCCGCATCAATCCGGTCAGCGCCTGCGCGACGCCGGCATGGCCGGCGGCCTCGGCCGTGCGCGGATCCTGCCCCCCTGCCAGCACCAAGGCGCCGAGCTGGATCAGCGCCGACGCCGTCTCGCCGGCATAGCCCTCGAGATCGGTCAACGTCGGCATCGGATCGTTGTAGAGATCGAAGATATGCGCGGCGACGAGATTGTCGAAGGCGGCGCGCGGCAGATCGTTGAGGCCGATCGTTTCCAGAAGCGCCGCCGCGACGGGATGGCCCGCCACATCGCCGCGCGCCTGGCCCGCCAGCACGTCGCGCCACCATTGCAGGCGGATTTCGCCCGGCATCGGATCGCTGACGAGCTCGCGCACCCGCGTGACCTCGAGGTTGAAGGCGTGCAGCGCGAACAGGTAGCGCCGCCTCGCTTCCGGCGCGAACAGATCGGCCAGGAAGCGATCGCGATCGTGCGCGCGCACTTCATCGGCGCAGAGGGCGAAGACATCCATGATGAAAACCGATCAGAGAACGACGAGCGCCGCCGCGACGGGGCGGCCTTCGGCGAGCAGGATATTGTAGGTCCGGACCGCCGCTCCGGTCGGCATCACCTCGAGCCCGATGCCGCTCTCCTTGAGTCGCTCGCGCAGCGGCTTCGGGATGACGCCGATGTCCCGGCCGCAGCCGATGACGAGCAAGGCGACATCGGCTGCCTCGGCGATGACATCGGCGAGCGATTCCTCGGTGATCTCGGCAACATCCGTCACCGGCCAGCCATAGATTCCGCTGGGCAGGCAGAGCAGCGAGCCCGGATGCGACATCTCGGCGAAGCGGAAGACCCCTTCGCCGTAGACGTCGATCGGAACCTGCCCCGGGAAATGCTGGGGCCGGAGCGAATGCGATGGTCGCGTGAAGAGCGCCATGCCGATCAGGCCTTGCTGGCCGCCTCCGCATCCTGCTTCTTGGTCATCTGATCCTGACGCAGGCCGAAATAGATCAGGATCGGCGCCGCAACGCAGACCGACGAGAAGATCGCCGCGAGCACGCCGAAGATCATGGCGGCCGTGAACGACTGGATGACCTCGCCGCCGAAGAAGTACAGCGAGAACAACGCGATCAGCGTCGTCACGGTCGTGATGATGGTACGGCCGAGCATGTCGTTGATGGCGCGGTCGATCAGGTCGCCGATGCCGATCTTCTTGTATTTCCGCATCGTTTCTCGAATGCGGTCATACACGACGACCGTGTCGTTCAGCGAGTAGCCGATCGTGGTGAGCACCGCGGCGAGCGAGGTCAGGTTGAACTCGTGCTGCGTCACCACATAGAAGCCGAACGTCATGACCACGACGTTGGCGGCCGAAATGAACGATCCGACCGCGAACTGCCATTCGAAACGGAACCAGACATAGACCGCGATCGCCGCGAAGGTGACGAGCAGCGCCATGGTGCCGTTGAACGCCAGCTCGCCCGAGACGCGCGGACCGACAATCTCGGTGCGCCGGAACTCCGCCTCGTCGGCGAGCGCGGTGCGGATCTTGCTGATCGCCGCCTGCTGCGCCTCCTCGCCGCCGTCCTGCTGACCCATGCGGATCAGGATCGAGTCGTCGGCGCCGATCGTCTGCACCTGCACGTCGCCGAGGCCGAGGCCGTTCAGCTTGGAGCGGAGAGCGCCCATGTCCGGGTGCTCTTCCTTGGTCTGGATCTCGATGACCGTGCCACCGAGGAAGTCGATGCCGTAGTTCGGGCCGATGGTGAAGAACAGCACCACCGACATGATCGACAGGAACGCGGCGATCGGAAACGTCCACTTCCGCATCCGCATGAAGTGAATGTTGGTGTTGTCCGGGACGATACGAAAATGTGCCATTTGTTTCGCCCTCAGAGCGTGATCTTGGTCGGACGACGCCAGCGCACCCACATCGCCACCATGAGGCGCGTGAAGGTGAACGCCGTGAACATCGTCGTCGCGACGCCGATGGCGTGCGTGACGGCGAAGCCGCGGATCGGACCAGAGCCGAGATAGAACAGCACGAGCGCGGCGATCAGGGTGGTCACGTTCGCGTCAAGGATGGTGCCGAGCGCCTTGTGGAAGCCGGCATCGATGGAGGCGATCGCGGATCGTCCGGATCGGAACTCCTCGCGTATGCGCTCGTAGATCAGCACGTTCGCGTCCACGGCCGTGCCGACGGTGATGATCACGCCGGCGATGCCGGGCAGCGACAGCGTCGCGCCGAGCAACGTCATGATCGAGAAGATCAGCACGACGTTGACGATCACCGCGATGTTGGCGATCCAGCCGAGCAGGCCGTAGGTGAGCACCATGAAGGCGCAGACCGCGACGGTGGCGATGATCGAGGCGAGCTTGCCGGCTTCGATCGAGTCGGCGCCGAGGCCCGGGCCGATGTTGCGCTCCTCGACGATGGTCAGCTTCGCCGGCAGCGAGCCGGCGCGCAGCAGGATCGCGAGATCGTTGGCGGACTGGATCGAGAAATTGCCGCTGATCTGGCCGGAACCGCCGAGGATGGGCTCGCGGATGACCGGGGCCGAGATCACCTTGTCGTCGAGGACGATGGCGAACGGCCGGTTGACGTTCTTCTGCGTCACTTCGCCGAAGATGCGCGCGCCGGTGCTGGACAGGCGGAACGACACGACCGGCTCGTTGGTGCGCTGGTCGAAGGTCGCCTGCGCGTCGGTCAGGTCCTCGCCGGTCAGAAGCGGCGCTTCCTCGACGACATAGGGAACCGGCGGCGTATCGGTCGAATCGAGCACGAGCGTGCCGGGTTTACGCGGCGCGGTCGGCGAAACGCCGGTGTCGACGAGGTGGAAGGTCAGCTGCGCGGTCTGGCCGACGAGCGACTTCAGGCGCTCGGGATCCCCAAGGCCGGGCGCTTCCACTAGGATGCGGTCCGAACCCTGACGCTGGATCGACGGCTCGACCGTGCCGAGCTGGTCGATACGGCGGCCGATGACCTCGATCGACTGGTCGACGATCTGGCGCACCCGCTGGTCGAGGCCGGCCTGCGAATAGGTCATCCGCACCACGCCGTCGCTGCCGACGTCGAGATCGAACTCATTGACGCCCGGACCGCCGAGCGCGGAGGTTCCGAGCGGGTTCTGCAGCTTCTCCAGGCGCTTGCGGACTTCCGGCAGCTGCGACAGGTCGCGGACGCGGAACTGCACGCCCTGCCCCTGCACGCCGAGGCCGGAATAGCCGATGCGCGGCTCGTCGAGCAGCGTCTTGCGGATATCGCCGACCAGCGTGCGCAGGCGCTTCTGGACATAGTCCTGCTTGTCGACCTGGTAGAGCAGATAGGCGCCCCCCTGGAGATCGAGGCCGAGAACCAGCTGCCGCTTGGGCACCCAGCTCGGCCAGGATTCGACGGTTTCCTTGGAGAACAGATTGGGAAGAGCGAGAAGGAGCCCGACAATGATCACTGTCAGGATCGAAATCATCTTCCAGCGTGTGAAGTGCAGCATGGAAACCGTTCCAGTCGATCTCGGCCCTTAGACGGGCCGCTTCTTCAGGGGAGCGTGACGCGGCTTACTCGCCGTCCTTGGCCGGCTCGCCCTTGGCGCGCACATCGGCAATCGCCGCGCGGGAAACCCGCACGCGCACGCCTTCCGCGACCTCAAGCAGAACTTCCGATTCATCGACGACCTTGTTGATCTTGCCGATCAGGCCGCCCGACAGGACGATCGTGTCGCCGCGGCGCACGTTCTTGATCATTTCCTGGTGCGCCTTCTGCTTCTGCCGCTGCGGGCGAATCATCAGGAACCACATGATCGCGAAGACGAAGATGAACGGGACGAACTGGATGAGCAGGTCGGCACCACCGGCGGAAGCGCCGGCAGCCTGCGCAAAGGCGGGTGAAATGAACATGAAAAAGGGTGCTCCCTGTGGCATTGGCGGGTCCGCTGGTGGCCCGTCTGGTCTGGACGCGTCGTTTGCGCCGACCATCACATAGGGAAAGACAGCGGTTCGCGAAACGGCGCGGAATATAACGACGCGGCAAGCCTTTGCAAATGGCCGCGCCAGCATGATAGTGGCGATTGTCGTCCGGAGGCTCCGCACGCATGCGGCAAGTTCCCCGTCCGGACGGCGGGATGAGGGCTTTCACCTTCGTCCGGACGCCTTCACCCCCAGCTGCCGGCGCCGCCCGCAGGCCTCCCGACCCGCGTGAGGTAAGGCGCGGACCGAGGAAATACACTGTGACAGAAGATCCCCTGAAGTCCGTCGCCGATCGCCTCGACCGGCTCATCGCCCTGATCGAGCGCGCCGTGCCGCCGGCCCGGCCGAAATTCGACCC
Source organism: Kaistia sp. SLG-1 (assembly GCF_059699055.1). Taxonomy (NCBI): domain Bacteria; kingdom Pseudomonadati; phylum Pseudomonadota; class Alphaproteobacteria; order Hyphomicrobiales; family Kaistiaceae; genus Kaistia; species Kaistia sp. SLG-1. The sequence goes on along the minus strand of NZ_AP048544.1, from coordinate 2,524,183 downwards.
CGACGTCGCCGATGCCTATGTCTGGCAGGCCTCCACCGGCACGCTGCAGCCGGTGCCGAAGGTCAACCGCGTCGAGATGGTGTTGCTCAAGGGCGTCGACCGGGTGCGCGACATCCTCGTCGACAACACCGACCGCTTCGCGCGCGGCCTGCCGGCCAACAACGTGCTGCTCTGGGGCGCGCGCGGCATGGGCAAGAGCTCGTTGGTCAAGGCGGCGCATGCGACGATCAACAGCGACCCGTCCAAGCTGCCGGGCGGCCACGCGATGAAGCTGATCGAGATTCATCGCGAGGACATCGACAGCCTGCCGGAGCTGATGACGCTGGTGCGCGGGCTCGACCGCCGCTTCATCCTGTTCTGCGACGACCTTTCCTTCGACAATGACGACACGTCCTACAAGTCGCTCAAGGCAGCGCTGGACGGCGGCGTCGAAGGCCGGCCGGAGAATGTCGTGTTCTATGCGACGTCGAACCGCCGCCACCTGCTGCCGCGCGACATGATGGAGAACGAGCGCTCCACGGCGATCAATCCCGGCGAGGCAGTCGAGGAGAAGGTGTCACTGTCGGACCGTTTCGGTCTGTGGCTCGGCTTCCACAAGTGCAGCCAGGACGACTATCTCGCCATGGTCAACGGCTATGCCGAGCATTACGGGCTGAAGGTCGAGCCCGAGATCCTGCGCGCCGAGGCGCTGGAGTGGTCGACGACGCGCGGCGCGCGGTCGGGACGCGTGGCCTGGCAGTATGTCCAGGATCTGGCGGGGCGACTTGGGGTCGCTCTGAAGGGCTGAAGCCGCCCCACCAGCTTTGTGACCGGCCGACCCTCACGAGACGAAGTCGGCAGGCCTAGGATTGGGTCGGTCAGCCCTGGAGATAATCCAGCGGGTTGACCGGCTTCGAGCCGCGGCGGAGCTCGAAGTGCAGCTGCGGCGCGTTGACCGAGCCCGACGAGCCTGCCTGCGAGATGATCTGGCCGCGCCGGACGGTGTCGCCGCGCTTGACCAGAATCTTGCTGTTGTGGGCGTAGGCCGAGACCCAGCCGTCGGCATGGCGCACCAGCACGAGGTTGCCGTAGCCTTCCAGCTCGTTGCCGGCATAGATCACGGTGCCGGCCTCGGCGGCCTTGATCGAGGTGCCTTCGGGAACGGCGAGGTTGATGCCGTCGTTCTTCTCGCCGGTCGCCGACGCGCCGAAGCCGGTGATGATGCGGCCACGCACCGGCCAGCGGAACGTCGTGCCGTTGGCGGAACCCGGATCCAGGCTCGCATTGGTGGCGGTCGCCTTGTCCTCGGACGGCGGCTCGTAGGCCACCGGCTGGTTCGGCTTGGTGACGGCGGTAGCCTCGGCGAGACCCGGCGACGGAGCGCCCGGCTTGCCGATCGCGGCGGTCGTGGTCGGATCAGCCTGCGTGCCCTTCTGCGGCGCGTTGGCAGCCAGCGGCTTGCTGTTCGGATCCTCGCCGCGCGCCTTCTCCTCGCGACGCGACGGATCATTGCGCAGCGCCACGGCCTGCGGGTTCTGATCGTTGCCGGGAATGCGGAGCTTCTGGCCGGACTTCAGCTGGTTGTTCGACGTCAGATTGTTGGCAGCAGCGATCTGCGCGGCGCTGACGCCATAGAGGCGGCCGATCGAGGAAAGCGTCTGCCCCGGCGAAACGGTGTGAAGGCCGTTGAGCGGCGCGCCCTCGCCGGAGGCGACCGGCTTGCGCTCGGCGGCCGGAACCGGCCCGGCGACCAGGCGCGTCGAATCGCCAGCCTGCGACGCGTTCTGCGGGATGGCCGAGGCGACGGCCTCGCCGCCACCCATGCCATAGGTCGGGATCGTCAGGCGGGTGCCCGTGCCGACGGCGGACGGATTGGCGATGTTGTTGACCCGCGCCAGTTCCTTGATCGGAACGCCATAGCGCCGCGACACGGAAGAGAGCGTCTCGCCCGGGCCGAGCGTGACGACAGTGCCACCCTCGGTCGTCCAGGCGCCGCCGCGACGCGGCGGCTGGGCTGCCGAGGCGACCTGCATGGGAGCGGCGGCCTGCTGGGCAGAGGCGGAAGCGGACGGCGGGGTGTAGCCGCGCGGCGCGTCATAGCTAGGTGCGTTGTAGGAGGGTGCCGCGGCGACCTGCTGCGAGCCCTGCTGGACGCCGGGCAGCATCGGCAGATCCGAACGGCTGACGGAGCGCGCCGGCGGCGGCGTCGTCACCACGTCGTTGCTGTAATCGACCGGAGCCGGCATCGGCTGGCTCCCGCCGCCGATGATCTGCTTCTGATTGGCCGTGCTACCGGTGAAGATCGAGCCGTAGCGCGAACCGTCGGAGCTGCACGCCGCAGTCAGTCCTGCGAGAAGCGCCACAAACGCGACCTGGGAGAGAGTCCGAGACCGAAAAGAGGGGACATTTCTGTACATCGAGCCAACCCGCAACGCCACACCACACATGACGCCACTAAACGCCGGTAACGTTTATAAAGGCTTAAGCACGAACCGAAATTTCGCCGGCGTGCCGCCGAACCGCCGCAAAGCCGCGGGAACGCGTGGTTACCCGGTTGTGGAATGCTACAGAGCGCCGACTTGCACGGTTAAGGGATAGCGCTCGGCGGGGCAGCCCTTGGCCGCTTGGATCCCAGCGTCTGGGTGCGCTCCGCCCGAGCCGGCGGCCGGCTACAGCTTGGCCGCCCTGCCCCGGATCAAGGGCACCATCCGGACCGGACAGATCGGCGTCGACACCAGCTGGCGATCGACGCGGACGAAACGGGTCATGGTCTGGATGCCGTCATCGGGACCGATCGGCATGACCAGCATGCCGTTGGTGCTGAGCGATTCGACGAAGGCCAGCGGCACCGCCGGCGCCGAGGCGGAACAGATGATCCGGTCGAACGGGCCCTTCTCCGGCCAGCCGATCAGCCCGTCGCCGAAGACCGAGGTGATGTTGCTGATGCCGAGCGCCTCGAAACGAGCCTGCGCCGCCGCGACGAGCGTGCGGAAGCGATCGATCGTGTAGACGCGACGCGAAAGGCGGGAGAGCACGGCGGCGAGATAGCCGGTGCCGGTGCCGATCTCGAGCACGCGGCAGCGCGTCGTCGGCGCCAGCGCCTCGATCATCCGGGCGGCGAGAATGGGCGGCGTGTTGAGCTGGCCGCAATCGATCGGCTGCGGGCGCTCGGCGAACAGCGGCGCCCTTCGGATGTTGGACGGCATGAACGGCTCGCGCGAGATCGACTCGAACGCATCGACCATGCGCCGATCCATGATGCCGAACTGCCGCATGCGCAGCAGGAACTCTGCGATCGGAATGAGGCCATCGTCGATGGCCTCATAATCCGTCGGGTAAAACTGAACCGCTCCGAGTGCCATACGCTACGCGCCCTCGCCTACAGAACGATAGTCATGCGGCCAAGGTGGTAAACGCCGTCTTAGTGCACGCACCGCGTACGGCAAATTCGTATCAAATGGCGACATCGGGCCGCTCACGCGCATCCCGGCGCGCGAAACGGCCTTCCGTTGGGGACGGAGCCCGATCTCAGTCGAACAGCGCCTTCAGCTCATGCGCCTGATCATAGGCGGTCATGTCGAGCCGGAGCGGCGTGACCGAGATGACGCCGCGCTGGATCGCGTCAACGTCGGTTCCCGCCACGTGCTGCTCGTCGATCCGGCGGTGCTTCAGCCAGAAATACGGGTTGCCGCGGCCGTCATTGCGCTCGTCGACGGTGAGGCCGTGCGTGACGACGCCCTGCGACGTCACCTCGACGCCGGTGACGAGGCCGGGCGCGCGGTTCGGGAAGTTCAGATTGTAGAGCACGCCGCGCGGGCAGCCATGCGCGATCAGCTTCTTCAGGATGCGCGGGGCATGCGCCTCGACGGTCTCCCACGGGATGACCCGGCGGCCGTCGGTGAACTCATAGGCCTGGCTGAGCGCGATCGACGGAATGCCGAGCAAGGTACCCTCGATGGCGCCGGCGACGGTGCCGGAATAGGTGACGTCGTCAGCGGCGTTCTGCCCCGCATTGACGCCGGACAGGACGAGGTCCGGCGCCCGGTCGAGAACCTTGCGGACCGCCATGATGACGCAATCGGTCGGCGTGCCGCGCACGGCAAAGGTCTGCTCCGAAACCTGGCGCAGGCGAAGCGGATCGTTGAGCGTCAGCGAATGGGCGAGACCGGACTGATCGGTCTCCGGCGCGACCACCCAGACGTCGTCGGAAAGCGTCCGCGCGATCCGCTCCAGCACCGCGAGGCCGGGAGCGTGGATGCCGTCGTCATTGGTGATCAGAATGCGCATTGCCAATTCAGCCTTCGCTATGGGTCAGAAGAGATTCTCGCGGTTGGGCGAGCCGGCGCCACCTGGACGCCGGCTCTTTTCCGCACGGCTACGGCTAGGCCGCCCCGACCTTGTCGAGCCCGCCCATATAGGGCTTGAGCGCCGACGGCACGGTGATGGAGCCGTCCTCGTTCTGGTAGTTCTCGATGACGGCGATGAGCGCGCGGCCGACCGCCGTGCCGGAACCGTTCAGGGTGTGCACGAAGCGCGTGCCCTTCTCGGCGCCCGGGCGATAGCGGGCATTCATGCGGCGCGCCTGGAAATCGTCGCAGACCGACACGGACGAGATCTCGCGATAGGTGTTCTGGCCCGGCAGCCAGACCTCGATGTCGTAGGTCTTGCGCGAGCCGAAGCCCATGTCGCCGGTGCAGAGCGTCATGACGCGATAATGCAGGTCGAGGCGCTTCAGCACTTCCTCGGCGCAGCTGAGCATGCGCTCATGCTCGTCGATCGACGTCTCGGGCGTGGTGATCGAGACGAGCTCGACCTTGTTGAACTGGTGCTGGCGCAGCATGCCGCGCGTGTCGCGGCCGGCGGAACCGGCCTCCGAACGGAAGCACGGCGTCAGCGCGGTGAAGCGGAGCGGCAGTTCCTTCTCGTCGAGGATCGACTCGCGGACCAGATTGGTCAGCGGCACCTCGGCGGTCGGGATCAGCCAATGCTGCTCGCCGGCCTTGAACAGATCCTCGGCGAACTTCGGCAGCTGCGCCGTGCCATAGAGCGCGTCGTCCTTGACCAGGAGCGGCGGCTGCACCTCGGTGTAGTCGTGCTCGCCGGTATGCAGGTCGAGCATGAACTGGCCGATGGCGCGCTCCATGCGCGCCAGCTGCCCCTTCAGCACGACGAAGCGGCTGCCCGAGAGCTTGGCGGCGGCTTCGAAATCCATCAGGCCGAGGCCCTCACCGATCTCGAAATGCTCTTTCGAAACAAAGCTGTGCTCGCGTTTCCTGGGACGCGTGGCGTCCGCCTGCGCGGCGGTCTGGTTGCGGCCGAAATACGGGACGTTGTCGGCCTCGTCCTTGCCGAGCGGCACGTCCTCGAACGGCGCGTTCGGGATCACCGCCAGTGCGTCGTCCAGCGCCTTGTTGAGCCGGCGCTCCTCCTCCTCGGCGTGCGCCAGGAATTCCTTCAGCGTCGCGACCTCGGCCATCAGGCGCTGGGCGGTTTCCTCGTCTTTGGCGCCCTTCGCCTTGCCGATCTCCTTGGAGGCGGCGTTGCGGCGCTCCTGGGCGGCCTGGACCTGGACGATGTGGGCGCGGCGCGCCTCGTCCAGCGAGATCAGCTTCGACGAGATCGGCTCGGCCCCACGACTGGAGAGCGCACGGTCGAGCGCTTCGGGGTTTTCGCGGATCCATTTGATGTCGAGCATGATCGAGCCTCGAAGAGAGAGCGGCCGTCATCCCGGCCGCAAAGGAGCGAAGATATCGCCGCATGACCGATAGTGTGAGTGGGCCGGCGGATCAACCCGGGAGCGACCCGGCGGAACGCAAAAGCCCCGCCGTCTCGGCCGAGACGGCGGGGCTTTGAATGAAATCCGGAGGATCGCTTCCGCCTTAAGCGGCTTCGCCCTCTTCGTCGGGCGTCTCCGCCTCGGTACGCTTCCGCTCGACCATCCGGACGGAATAGATCGAGATCTCGTAGAGAAGCATGGCGGGGATCGCGAGCGAGATCTGGCTGACGACGTCGGGCGGCGTCAGCACGGCCGCGATGACGAAGGCGAGGACGATCGCATAGCGCCGCTTGGCCTTGAGCATCTGGCTCGTCACGACGCCGGCGCGGCCGAGCAGCGTCAGCACCACCGGCAGCTGGAACACGATGCCGAAGGCCAGCGTCAGCGTCATGATCAGGCCGAGATACTCGTTGACCTTGAACAGCGCCTCGATCTGCGCCTTGTGCTCGCCGCCGGTCTGCTGGAACGAAAGGAAGAAGTGCAGCGCCATCGGCAGGACGAGGAAATAGACAAGCGCCGCGCCGAGCACGAACAGAACCGGCGTCGCGATCAGGTAGGGCACGAAGGCCTGCCGCTCGTGCTTGTACAGGCCCGGCGCCGCGAATTTGTAGATCTGCATCGCGATGACCGGGAAGGCGATGAACACCGCGCCATAGAGCGCGAGCTTCATCTGCGTCAGGAAATATTCCTGCGGCGCGGTATAGATCAGCTTCACATCCTTCGCCGGCCCCACAGCCCATTCATAGGGGAGGACGAGGATGTTGTAGATGGTGCCGGCGAAATAGAAGCAGACCAGGAAGGCGACGAGCACCGCCACGAGCGTCTTGATCAGCCGCGAGCGCAGCTCGATCAGATGCTCCATCAGCGGCATGCGGCTCGCTTCGATCTCGTCTTCGTCGACCGTCGGTTTGTCGCTCATGTCTTGGGTTCTTCCGTCACGCTGGCGACGACCGGTTCACTGGCGACGGAGGGAGGCGCGGTCACGACCTCGACCGGAGCCGCGACTTCGACCGGAGCCGGAGCGGGCTTCGGCTTGCGAACCCGCTTCACCGGCGCGGCTTCCGCGTCCGTGCCGTTGGCGGCGGGCTTGGCCTTGGCCCGCGACGCACGCGGCTTCGCCGGCGCGACCTCACCGTTCTCCACGGCAGCCGTCTTCCTCGGCCGCTTCGGCTTCACAGCCACAGGCTCAGCCGCGGGCTCCGCCAGGACGGGCCCGGGAGCGGCCGGCTCGATGTCGCTGGCGGTGGCAGGCTGCAGCGGCTGGTCCGCAGGCGGCGGCACAGGCGCCGGAGCCGGCTTGGCGATCGGCCCGGAAAGCGGGTTCAGGCTATTCTTGATGTCGTTCATCGGGTTCAGGCCGCGCAACTCGTCGAACGACTTCTTGACGTCGTCGAGCTCCGCTTCCTTGAGCGCCTCGTTGAACTGACCCTGGAACTCGCCCGCCATCTTCCGCATCTTGGAGACGGTTCGTCCCAGCGCACGCAACATCGGTGGCAGATCCTTGGGACCAACCACGACAATCGCCACCACTGCGATGACGAGCAACTCGCTCCAGCCGATATCCAGCATTCTCTCACACCGATCTGCCTAACCTGTGATCCGCGCCTTCGCGCGGATCCGAGGCAGCTTCGCGGCCCTTTTCTAGGCCTTAGCTGGCGCGGGTCTTCTCGTCGGTGCTCGACGAAACGACGTCGGACGGCTTGTGGTCGATCGTCGGCTTGGCGGCGGGCTCATCGTCGTCGGCGAGACCCTTCTTGAAGCTCTTCACGCCCTTCGCCATGTCGCCCATCACATCCGAAATCTTCCCCTTGCCGAAGAGCAGGAGGACGATCACCAGCACGATCAGCCAGTGCCAGATGCTGAAAGAACCCATCAACTCATCTCCACAAAATTCACGCGCACCGCGTTTGGTGCGAGACTATCGCAGACGCACCCTGCTGCCGCAACGGACTTGTAAAACGCATGTAGGGTTATTCTGCCTGTTTGGCAAACACCAAGACCTCGCGCGGATCGACCTTCAGCCACACCGTGCTGCCGACGACGAAGGGCTCGGCGTTGTCGCGCGTCCGGACCCGAACCGGCCGATCGGCGCCGTCAATGGCCACGCTGAGCAGGTCGACCTCACCCAGGAATTGATGCCCGACGATGCGCCCCGGCACGCCGTCCCCCGCGATCGCGAAGCCGACGCCCTGCGGCCGCACGCCGACGGAAAGCTCCGTGCCGTCAGCATGGCTGTGCGCCGCGAATGTGCCGATCGGCGTCTCGGCGCGGCCGTTCTTCGCGACGGCCTCGAACTCGTTCAGCTCGGAGAAGAAGCGGGCCGCATAGAGATCGACGGGCTTCTCGTAGAGTTGCCGCGCGGTGCCGACCTGGAGCAGTTTGCCGTTTCGCATCAGGGCGATACGGTCGCCCATGCGCATCGCTTCCTCGGGATCGTGGGTAACGATGATGCAGGTCGCCCGCGTCTCGCGGATGATCGCCATCGTCTCCTCGCGGACGTGATCGCGCAGGCGCTTGTCGAGGCCGGAGAACGGCTCGTCCATCAGCAGCATGGAGGGCCGCGGCGCGATGGCGCGGGCAAGCGCCACACGCTGCTGCTCGCCACCGGAAAGCGCATGCGGATGGGAGGCGGCGTAGCCGTCGAGGCCGACGCGGGCGAGCGCCAGCCGCCCCTGCCGCTCCGCCTCGGCACGCGGCAGATCGTCGAGGCCATAAATGACGTTCTTCAGGATCGTCATGTGCGGAAACAGCGCATAGTCCTGGAACATCAGGCCGACGCCGCGCTTCTCCGGCGGTACGAAGACGGACGGGCCGGCGATCTCGCGGCCGTTGACCGTAATGCGGCCCGAGGAAGGCCGCTCGAGGCCCGCCGTGACGCGCAGCAGCGTCGTCTTGCCACAGCCGGAGCGGCCGAGCAGACAGACCACCTCCCCCGGTTCGACATCGAGCTTGATGCCGCGCAGCGACGGCGCGTCGCCATAGTGGTGGGTGACGCCGTCAAAGCCGAGACGGGCGGCGATGGTGACACCGGCGGTGCCGCGACGGCCCCAGGCGGTGCGTTCAATCCATTGGGTGCTTGCGCTCATGCAAGCGGTTTAACGGCTGACGCGGCCGGCGTCGAGTTGATGTCAGGGCGCAGCGCTACTTCAGGACGCCCTTCTCCGCGTAGAAGGCCTCCGCCGCCGGATGGAACGGCACCGCCGTTCGCAAGCCCGCGGTTTCGAGCGAGAGCTTCTTCGCCTCCGGGTGCGAGCTCCGGATCAGCTCGACATTCGCGAAGATACCCTCCAGCACCGTCGTGACGAAGCGCGGCTCCGCCTTGCTCGAGACGATGAGCACATTCGCGACCTCGAGGCTCGGAACGTCCTCGGTCATGCCGGCATAGGTGGTCTTCGGCAGGGAGGCCGGGCGATAGAGCCCGGGATAGGCCTTGTCGATCGCCTCAAGGTTCTCGGTCGGCAGGAAGACGAGCTTGGGCGTTCCGGAAGCGGCGAGGTTCGACACCGCCGCCGTCGGGAGGCCGCCGATCCAGAAGAACGCGTCGATGCGGCCGGATTTCAACGCGTCGGCCGATTCCGCGACGCCGAAATTAAACCGCTCGATCTCGGCGTGCGGATGGAGCCCGGCCGCCTCCATGACGCGGTCGGCGATCGTCTCGGTCGAGGATCCCGTGGATCCGACCGAGACCCGCCTGCCCTTGAGATCGCTGATCCGGGAGATGCCCTTGTCGCCCGCCGCGACGATGTGCAGGTTGGAATCGTAGAGCACCGCCAGGACGCAGAGGTCGAGCTTGCCATCCGCGGCGAAGGCGCCGGTCCCGTGTATCGCGTCATAGGCGGAGTCCAGCGTCGAGAAGCCGATATCCGCCTCGCGTCGATGGATGAAGCGCGCATTGTCGACCGAGCCGCGCGTCATCTGGCCCGACGCCGCGAGCGCCGGCACGGAGGCCGAGAGCAGGCTCGCGAGGATCTGCCCATAGGGATAGAACACACCGCCGACGCCACCCGAGACGATCACCGCGCGCATCGGCTCCTCGGCGAGCGGCCGGCGCGGCGACGCCGCCAAGGCGGCGGCACCGAGACCCGCAGCCAGAAGATGACGACGGTTCAGGACAAATTCGACCACGACGCTTCCCCCTCCCCAGAGGCCTGCGCGGCACGCTCCACCGCGCTGGACGCTCCAGATCATAGAAGCAGCCGGATGCGACGCAAGGGAAGCCAGATAAACAGGGTCAATGAATTCTGTTCGATCGCGCCGCTCTACTTTTGGCGCAGCGCGGAGACCGACCGGCCTTTCACGCTGCACTGCTATCGAGAGCTGCGAGAGACGCGAAACGACTAGTCGTGCTCGCGAAGCCCGGCGGCCAGCAGATCGCCGGGATCGAGCGGATCCTCGTCGTCGGTCAAGGCGTCGCCATCGCGCGGCTCCGGCACCGAGAAGCCCGGCGGAATGCGGCCATCGAGCAGGCCGGCGCCCTTGAGCTCGTCGAGGCCCGGCAGGTCGCCAATGGCCTCAAGCCCGAAATGCACCAGGAATGCCTCCGTGGTGCCATAGGTCACGGGGCGACCGGGCGTACGCCGGCGGCCGCGCATGCGGATCCAGCCCGCCTCCATCAGCACGTCGATCGTGCCCTTGGAGATCGACACGCCGCGGATCTCCTCGATCTCGGCCCGCGTCACCGGCTGGTGGTAGGCGATGATCGCAAGCGTCTCCAGCGCCGCGCGCGACAGCTTCTTCTGGTCGTGTGCCTCGCGCTGCAGCAGGAAGGCGAGATCGCTCGCCGTGCGGAACATGTACTTGCCGGCGACCTTGACGAGATTGACCCCCCGCCCCGAATAGGCGTGCTCGATCTCGCGGATGAGGGCGTCAATATCGCTGCCTTCGGGCAGGCGCGCGGCGAGCTCCGCCTTGCCGAGCGGCGCGTCGCTGGCGAACAGCATGGCTTCCAGCATGCGCAGCGCCATCCGGTGTTCCTCGGGCGCCAGCAGGGTGAGATTTCCGCGATCAACCATTCTCAGCCACTCTCAGCACTCTTGGTCTCCGCGCCATCGCGGTCGCGATCGCGCATGTAGAGCGGGGCGAAGGGCGCCGTCTGGCGCAGCTCCACCCTGCCCTCACGCACCAGCTCCAGGCTGGCGCTGAACGAGCTCGCCAGCACCGTGGCGCGCATCTCCGGCGTCTGGATCCAGGGCGACAGGAAGACGTCGACCGGCGTCCAGTCGGCGATGCTGCCGATCATCCGCGTCAGCACCTCGCGCGCCTCGGCGAGCGACCAGACCTGCCGCCGGCGCACGTGCACGACCGACACCATCTGGCGCTGGCGTTGCGACGCATAGGCGGTCAGGAGATCGTAGAGCGTGGCGCTATAGACGCTGTGATCGACGACCTCGATCGGCTCGGGCATGCCGCGCGCGAAGACTTCGCGGCCAAGCCGGTCCCGGTTGACCAGCTTCGCCGCCGCGTCGCGCATCGCCTCGAGACGGCGCAGCCGGAAGGCGAGCGACGCCGCCATCTCCTCGCCGCTCGGCTCCTCGTCTGGCGCGGGCGCCGGCAGCAGCAGGCGGGACTTCAGATAGGCAAGCCAGGCTGCCATGACGAGGTAGTCGGCCGCGAGTTCAAGCCGCAGCTGGCGCAGTTCCTCGATATAGGCGAGATACTGCTCCGCCAGCGCCAGGATCGAGACCTTGGCGAGATCGACCTTCTGGGTCCTGGCGAGGGCCAGCAACAGGTCGAGCGGGCCTTCGAAGCCATCGACGTCGACGACAAGCGCCGCGTCGCCGACCTTGCGCTCCGCCCGCCCTTCCATCTCCCAGAGGTCGCTCTGGCCGTGTTGGTCGCTGGTCCCGGCCATCCCGTCGATCTCCGCTCAGGCCTGCGCCGGCGGCCAGCCGGCGCGTTCGGCGAGCGTCGCATACTCGGCCTCGGCCGCCTCGCGGTCGAGCGGATGCGGCGGCTTGCGGGCGGCGCGGGCGGCGGCGGCGCGCTCGGCGGCGCGGCCCGACAGTTCGGGAACGACACGGGCGACTTCCCGCATCTCCTCCATCAGCCCGTTGCAATGCAGGACCATGTCGCAGCCGGCGCCGAGCACCGCCGCGGCGCGGCTGGCATAGTCGCCGCCGAGCGCCTGCATCGACAAGTCGTCGCTCATCAGGAGGCCATCGAAGCCGATCGCGCCGCGAATGACCTCCTCGACCACCACCGGCGAGGTCGTCGCCGGCCGATCCTTGTCGATCGCCGTGAAGACGATATGCGCCGTCATCGCCATGGGCAGGTCGTTCAATGCCTTGAACGGCGCGAAATCCGAGGCCTTCAGCGTCGCGAGGCTGGCGTCGACCACCGGCAGGCTCAAATGGCTGTCGACGGTGGCGCGGCCATGGCCGGGCATGTGCTTCATGACCGGCAGCACACCGCCGGCCGCGAGGCCCTCGGTGGTGGCGCGGCCAAGCGCCGAGACGGTCGCGGCTTCCTCGGCATAGGCGCGATTGCCGATCGCCGCATGCGTCTGCGGCGTGCCGACATCGAGCACCGGCAGGCAGTCGACGGTGATGCCGAGGTCGATCAGGTCGGAGGCGATCAGGCGGCCGTGCAGCCAGGCCATGCGCCGTCCGGCGGCCTGGTCCTCGGCATAGAGATCCCCGGCGAAGCGGGCGGCGGGGCGATTGCGCCAATGCGGCGGGGCAATGCGCTGGACGCGGCCGCCCTCCTGGTCGATCAGGACGGGACGATCGGGATCGCCGAGGACATCGCGGAAGGTCGCGACCAGGTCGCAGACCTCTTCCGGCGTGCCGATATTGCGCTTGAAAAGGATCAGTGCCCAAGGCTGCTCATCGCGAAAGAACGCGATTTCGTCGGCCGTGAGGCTGCGGCCCGCGCAGCCCGAAATGAATGCTTTGGCGGTCATTCTTCGGCCTTAGCCGCTTGCCGCGCAGACCGCAAGCGGCGGAGTGACTCCGCCGCCCGGTCTGTCGCGATCAGTTCTTCTGGACGATGCAGTCGCCGCCGGCCGCCCGCAGGCTTTCGCAGAACGAAACGGCCTGGTCGCGGGTCGCCATCGGGCCGACGCGGGCGCGATAGTAGATGCCCTTGGCGCCGAGATCGGCGCGCACGACGTTCGGCTCCTGCGACCCGAACACGCTCGGGAACTTGCGCTGCATCGCCTTGTAGGAGGCGATCGCCGCCTCTTCGGTGCGCTGCGAAGCGACCTGGACGACAAAGCCGCCCGAGGCCGGGGCCGCCGCGCGCGGCGCCGCCGGAGCGGGTTCGGGAGCCGCCGCCGTCTGCTGGGCGCGCGGCCTGGCCGGCGCGGGCGCCGCCGGGGCGGCCGGAGCCGCCAGCTGCGAGGCGTCCTTCTCCGGCGCACCGAGATCGACCGGATCGGCTTCCGCCGTATTCACAGGAGCTGCCGGGGCCGCCGCGGCGGGTGCCGACGCAGCGGGCGCATTGGCGGCAGCGGCGGCGCCGTTGCGCGGCTGCGCCTCGCTCGAGATGATCGTGCCGTCCGGTTTCACGACGACGGTGCGGACCTTGCGCGGACCGGCATCGGCATCCGTCGCCGGAGCCGCCGAAGCGGGGCCGGCGAGATCGTCGATCGACTGCGGATTGGCATTGTCGCCGGGCGCACCCGGCAGGATGATCCGCGAAATGCCACGGCTCGCTTCGGATTCGTTGGAAGCGGGCCGCTCGTCGATCGGACCATCATCCGGCAGGACGAGCTGCTCGTCGCCGGCGAGTTCGGGGCTGGCGCGATCGTAGATCAGCTTGTTCTGGGCGACTTCCGTATCGGTCGGCTGGACCGTCGGCTGCACCTTGGTCGGGCCTTCGTCGGCGGCGATCACGCGCGGCGCGCCTGTGTTCGCGCTGCCGCCGCCGCCCTTGAGCGCCAGAGCGCCAAGGCCACCGGCCAGCACCACGGCGAGCCCGGCGGCGGCAAGGATCAGGCCCTTGCGCGAGCGGCGCGGCTCCTCATAGTCCCGGTCGCGGCCATAGGGCTGCGCGTCGTCATAGCCGTCGTCGTAGCCGGCATTGGGATCGTCGGCATAATCGGTGTCGTAGCCGGTCGAATGATCGTCGGCGCCGTTTTCCTGGCCCGGATGATATCCGGCATAGGCGGGCTGCCCCCGCTCGCGGCCATAGTCGGCGGCGGAATAGGCCGTGCCGGCATAGGGATCTTCCTCGACCGGCGGCTGGGCGTAGGTCTCCTGCTGGTAGCGCGGCTCAGCCTGATAACGCGGCTCGGCCTGACGCGGCGGCTGGACGGCCTGCCACTGCGGCGGCGCAGCCGGAGCACCCGGCCGCAGCGCCAGATGGTCAAAGCCCGGATCGCGCGGGGGCACGGCACGGGGCGGCTGCGGCTCGACCTGGGCCGACCGACCGGAGGCGGAACGAACCGAAGGATCGAACGAGGACTGAAGATCGTTCATCAGCTCGGATTCGAGGTCGAACGACGTATCGCGCACATTCGCCGACTGCGCCGGCCGCACCGTGGGCGCGGCGGCGGGGGAACGGCTGCCGACGATGTCGTCGAAGCTTGATTTTCCGGAAACGATCCGCGCCAGCTCGACCAGCGGATCGTCTTCCACCGGCGACGGCTCATTGCGCCGCCCCGTGTTCCCGTCGCCCGGCTGAGGCCGCCGCGAGAACGAATTATCGTAGCGATCTGCCATCGCGCTCCACTTTCCGTCTTAGCCGGTGTCGTTCGTCTGCCGGACGCAAAGCTCCGACAGAGACATCACCGCATCTCTTCGGGCGCGTTAACCCCTAGCACCAGCAAACCGGATGACAGCACCAGCTTTGTGGCATGAACAAGGGCAAGTCGGGCCGCGGTCAACTGTGGTTGTTCAAGGTTAATAAAACGTAATTGCGGCAGGTCCTTGCCCCGGTTCCACTGTTGATGGAACTCTGCTGCGAGATCGTAGAGGTAGAAGGCGATCCGGTGCGGCTCGTGCGCTTCGGCGGCCGATTCGATGATTCGCGGGAACTCGGCGAGGCGGCGCTGCAGGCCGATTTCGCCCGCATCGTCCAGCAATGACAGGTCGGCGCCTGCCAGAGACGACGCCGAAAGGTCGAGCGCCGGCAGCTCCTGCGCGGCGTTGCGCAGGATCGAAGCGGCGCGGGCATGGCCGTACTGGACGTAGAAGACGGGATTGTCCTTGGACTGCTCCGTCACCTTCTGGAAGTCGAAATCGAGCGGCGCGTCGCTCTTGCGATAGAGCATCATGAAGCGCACCGCGTCGCGGCCGACTTCCTCGACGACGTCGCGCAGCGTGACGAAGTCGCCCGAGCGCTTGGACATGCGGACCGGCTCGCCGGCCCGGAACAGCTTCACCAGCTGGCAGAGCAGCACGTCGACGGAGGCGGTGCCGCCGGAGATGGCGCGGCCGACCGCCTGCAGGCGCTTGACGTAGCCGCCATGGTCGGCGCCGAGCACATAGATCATCTGCCGGAAGCCGCGGTCGAACTTGTCCTTGAAGTAGGCCACGTCGCCGGCGAAGTAGGTGTAGCTGCCGTCCGACTTCATCAGCGGACGGTCGATGTCGTCGCCGACATCGGTGGCGCGGAACAGGAGCTGCTCGCGATCCTCCCAGTCCTCGGGCAGCTGGCCCTTCGGCGGCGGCAGCGTACCGCGATAGACGAAGCCCTTCGTCTCCATGTCGGCGATCGTCTCGGCGATCTTGCCGCCGTTTGAGCCGCTGAGCGTGCGCTCGGAGAAGAAGACGTCGTGATGGACGTTCAGAAGCGCGAGATCGTCGCGGATCATGATCATCATGGCGCTGATCGCCGCGTCGCGGACGATCGGCAGCCATTCCGTATCGGCCATTTCGAGCAGCTTGCGGCCGTGGACGTCGGCCAGCGCCGCGCCGACCGGCTTCAGATAGTCACCCGGATAGAGCCCCTCGGGGATCGAGCCGATATCCTCGCCGAGCGCCTCGCGATAACGCAGGAACGCCGAGCGGGCGAGCACGTCGACCTGACCGCCAGCGTCGTTGATGTAATACTCCTTGGTGACGTCGAAGCCGCCCCAATCGAGCAGATTGGCCAGCGCGTCGCCCACCACGGCGCCACGGCAATGGCCGACATGCATCGGGCCGGTCGGATTGGCGGAAACGTATTCGACATTCACCTTGAGATCGGCGCCGATCCGGCTGCGGCCATAATCCTGGCCGGCCTGGATCAGGCTCTTCAGCGCGTAGGCGCGATAGGGCGCGGCCAGCGTCAAATTGATGAAGCCGGGTCCCGCGACCTCGACGGAAGCAACGTCCTCGTCATCCCGCAGGCGGCCGGCGATCGCCTCGGCGAGATCGCGCGGCTTCAGGCCGAGCGGCTTCGCCAACACCATGGCGGCGTTGGTCGCGAGGTCGCCATGGGCTGCGTCGCGCGGCGGCTCCACGACGATACGGGAGAGATCGACGGGCGCGCTGTCGCGCGCCGCCAGGATGATCTCGACGGCCGAGGTGACGCGTGCGGTGAAGTCGCGGAAAATGTTCATAGCGGGATCGAGCCCTTCGGGCGGATAGGAAATTGTGCTGCGCGCCTAACCCAAATCGGGCGAAGCGTCAAACAGGCGCTGATGCTCGCGCAGTGCATAGCGGTCCGTCATGCCGGCCAGAAAATCGGCGATCCGGCGGGCGCGGCGGTTGGAATCGGTCAAGTCGAGATCCCGGCGCCATTCGTCCGGCAGTGCGGCCGGATCGCTCCAGTAGCGCTCGAACAGGCGCTCGACCACGCCCTCCGCCGCCGTCATCACCTGCATGACGCGCGGATGGCGATAGACGTTGTGCCAGAGATGCGTCTTGATCGCCCGGTCGGCCTTCGACAATTCGTCGGAGAAGGCGAGCATCGGCCGCCCCGCGTGACGGAGCGCATCGGCCGAGGAAGGCTTCGCCTCGCCAAGGCGCGCGAGGGCCTCGGCGATCACGTCCTCGATCATCCGGGTGATGACGCGCCGCACCACCTCGTTGACGAGGCGCGGCTTTTCCAGCCCCGGATGACGGGCGTCGATCTCGTCGATGATGTCGCGCAGGAACTCGACCTCGCGCAGGCCCTCTACCTTCAGCAGCCCCGCCCTCAGGCCGTCATCGATGTCGTGCGCGTCATAGGCGATGTCGTCGGCGATCGCGGCCGCCTGCGCCTCGGCCGAAGCGTAGGTGGCAAGCTGCAAATCCTGCTCCTCCGCATAAGCGAGGATCGCAGCCGGGAGCGTCTTGCCGGCATAGGATCCCACGCCCCTGCCCGCCGCGTCGACCAATGGCCCGTTGTGCTTGACCAGCCCCTCCAGCGCTTCCCACGAGAGGTTCAGCCCGTCGAAATGCGGATAGCGTCGCTCGAGCTTGGTGACGACGCGAAGGCTCTGCGCGTTGTGATCGAAGCCGCCATGGCCCTGCATCAGCCGATCGAGCGCCCGCTCGCCGGCATGGCCGAACGGCGTGTGGCCGAGGTCATGCGACAGCGCGATCGCCTCGGCGAGATCCTCGTCGAGGCGGAGCGCGCGAGCCAGCGCCCGGGCGATCTGCGCCACCTCGATCGTGTGGGTCAGGCGGGTGCGATAATGATCGCCCTCGTCGAACAGGAAGACCTGCGTCTTGTCCTTCAGGCGGCGGAAGGCGGTCGAATGGATGATGCGGTCGCGGTCACGCTGATAGGGCGTGCGAGTCGGGCTCTCGGGCTCGGGATAGAGCCGTCCGCGACTCGCCGCCGGATCGACGGCGAAGGCGGCGTGAGGACCAATGCCGAAGCCGATCTGGCCTTCCATCTGTGCTACTCTCTTCCCGTCCGCTGCATCGCAGCGATTGACACCGCCAAACGCATTCCTAACTATCGGGTGCGGGCACCGGCAAGGTAGCCCTAATTTCGGAAGCTGCCATGACCACTGAAACGCTCGACGTCACCCTGTCCGACCGCGCCGTGAAGCGGATCGCCCGGATCCTATCCAAGGAACCGAGCGGCACGGCTCTGCGCGTCAGCGTATCCGGCGGCGGCTGCTCGGGCTTCCAGTACGGCTTCGATCTCGACACCAACCGCGCCGACGACGACCTCGTCATCGAGCGGGGCGGCGCGCTCGTGCTGATCGACCAGATCTCGCTGCCCTATATGGACGGCTCCGAGATCGACTTCGTCGATGACCTGATCGGCCAGTCCTTCCAGATCAAGAACCCCCACGCCACCGCCTCCTGCGGCTGCGGCACCAGCTTCGCGCTCTAGGTTCCAAGCGATCCGCTTTCCCAGGGGTTGATGAGCTGTAGGCCGGTTCCCCGGAAGTCGGGGGTATTCCGCGTGGCCAATACCATTCCATGCACTAGCGCCGTCGCGGCGATCAGGGCGTCGCGCTCCGCACGCGGATCCGGAACATGCAGTTCGGCACAGCGCAACGCGACAGCGACATCAATGGGCAGGATACGCCCGCTGAAACGAGCCAATACGCGGTCGTCGATCCAGCTGCGAAGCATGGCCCCCTGTCGCGGATCGCGCCGGGCCATGCGCAGTGCGCCAAGCTCAATCTCGAATACGCTGATCGCCGACAGAAAGACCTCCTCGTCGCGAAGAGCCGCTGCCCAGTCCATCACGTTGCGATCGGCGTTTCCGGATTTTCGGAACTCGGAAATGACGTTCGTGTCGAGAAGGATCGTCAATCGAAGTCGACCGGCTTGAAGCCCATGTTCCCGAGCTTCGGCGGATCGAAGTCGAAATCATGAGGCTCCGCTGGGGTCAGCGCCTCCAACAGGCTCCGGCCGGTGCCGGTGATCCGCCGATATTCCTCGATCGAGAGCAGCACATGGGCCGGCCGCCCGCGATCCGTTATGATCACGGGCCCCTCGTTCGCGGCCTTCTTGGCGCGGCTGGTATCCTGGTTGAACTCGCGACTGGTCAGGGTAGTGATGGTCATGGCGACGCCCCCTGTAGCTATGTTTATACAAGCACCAATATAGGCCTCGCCGCGACCAACGCCAACCGTGCTGCCCTCTACTGAAACGCCGTCTCGGTGAAGCTCCTGAGCTTGCGGGAATGCAGGCGCTCAGGCGCCATTTCGCGCAGCATTTCCATGGCGCGGATGCCGATCTCGAGGTGCTGGCCCACCTGGCGACGGTAGAAGTCCGAGGCCATGCCCGGCAGCTTCAGTTCGCCATGCAGCGGCTTGTCGGAGACGCAGAGCAGCGTGCCGTAGGGCACGCGGAAGCGGAAACCGTTGGCGGCGATCGTCGCCGATTCCATGTCGAGCGCGATGGCGCGCGACTGCGAGAAGCGCTGCACCGGCTCGCGGTGGTCGCGCAGCTCCCAGTTGCGATTGTCGATCGTCGCGACGGTGCCGGTCCGCATGATGCGCTTGAGATCGTAGCCTTCCAGCCCGGTGACGGCCTCGACGGCGTCCTCCAGCGCGACCTGCACCTCGGCAAGTGGCGGGATCGGGATCCAGCTCGGCAGATCGGCGTCGAGCACGTGGTCCTCGCGCACATAGCCATGCGCCAGCACATAGTCGCCGAGCGCCTGCGTGTTGCGGAGGCCGGCGCAGTGGCCGAGCATCAGCCAGGCATGCGGGCGGAGCACCGCCACATGGTCGGTGATCGTCTTGGCGTTGGACGGGCCGACGCCGATGTTCACCATCGTCAGCCCGGCATTGCCGGCGAACTTCAGGTGATAGGCGGGCATCTGTGGCAGGCGCGGCGGCGCGGCGCCGGAGACGGGCTGTGTCGCCCCGGCCGGCGTGATGACGTTGCCGGGCTCGACGAAGGCCTCGTAGCCACCGCCACCTTCCGCCATCAGCTTGCGGGCGCGGACGCAGAATTCGTCGATGTAGAACTGGTAGTTCGTGAACAGCACGAAGTTCTGGAAATGCTCGGCGTTCGTCGCCGTGTAGTGCGCGAGCCGGAACAGCGAATAATCGATGCGCGGCGCGGTGAACGGCGCCAGCGGCAGCGGCATGCCCGGCAGCGGCTCGAAGGTGCCGTTGACGATGGCATCGTCGGTCACGGCGAGGTCCGGCACGTCGAACATGTCGCGCAGCGGACGCTCGATCCGCTCGGCCAGCTGGCCCTCGACATGCACGCCATTCGGGAAGGCGAAATGCAGCGGGATCGGCAGGTTCGACGGGCCGACCGTCACCGGCAGGCCGTGATTGCGTACGAGCAGCTTGATCTGCTCCTTCAGATAGTTCCGGAACAGGCTCGGCTGCGTGACGGTGGTGGCGTACGTGCCGGGGCCCGAGACATGGCCATAGGACAGGCGCGAATCGATCTTCGCGTAGCTCGTCGTGGTGAAACGGATCTCGGGATAGGTGGCGCGGACGCGGCCGACGGGCGGATGCCCCTTCAGGAGCGCGTCGAAGCGGTCGCGGAGATGCGCGGTATGGAGATCGTAAATCTCCTCCAGGCGCGCGATCGCCCGATCGGGATCGGTGAACGCCTCGCTGGCGATGGGCTTCGGGACGTCGAATATAACTTCATCGATCGGCATGGCACCCCACTTTCGGGCGCGACTGTCGACCAGCCGGCGCATGGGGTCAAGCCATGCGCCGGCGGAACGGATGCGGCGATCCGCGCCGCGAACCGCGATCAGACGAGCTTCGCGTCGAGCTCGATCGGCACCGCCTTCAGCGCCTTCGAAACCGGGCAGCCTTCCTTGGTCGCGGCGGCGATCTTGTCGAAGGCCTCCTTGTCGATGCCGGGCACCTTGGCCTCGGTGATGAGATCGATCTTGGTAATCTCGAAGCCGCCCGTGACCGGCTCGACCTTCACTTTTGCCGAAGTCGCAATCGACTCGACCGTGAAGCCAGCGCCCGACAGGCCGGCCGACAGCGCCATCGAGAAGCAGGCGGCATGCGCGGCGGCGATCAGTTCCTCCGGGTTCGTGCCCTTGCCCTCCTCGAAGCGCGACGAGAAATTGTACTGCCCTTCCCAGGCGCCGCTGCCGAGGTGAACGGTTCCCTTGCCGCTCTTGAGATCACCCTGCCACTTCGCGTCCGATGTCCTGACCGGCATTCGAGCCTCCTTCTGCGGTTGCAATTCCGGCTCCTGCCGGCGCCCTTAGAGTTAGGCCGTCGCATCGCGGGATCCAAGGGGCCCAAAGTATAGGTGCGCGCCGTCTTGAAGGCGGTGTACGAGATGTGCAAGACGCGCCGGCGTCCCGGCTTGGAGCTGGCAACGTCACGCGGATCGGCTAGTGTGCTCGGCATGAAGATCGCGACCTGGAACATCAACGGCGTCAAAGCCCGCATCGACACCGCCCTTGCCTGGCTCAAGGAAGCCTCGCCCGATATCGCCTGCCTGCAGGAGATCAAATCGGTCGACGAAGGCTTTCCCACATCGGCCTTCGAGGACCTCGGCTACAACGTGGCGACCCATGGCCAGAAGGGCTTCAACGGCGTGGCGCTGCTGTCGAAGCTCCCCTTCGACGAGGTCAATCGCGGTCTGCCCGGCGACGACAACGACGCGCATGCGCGCTTCATCGAGGGCGTCTTCTCGGTCCCGAGCGGCGCGCTCCGGGTTGTGTCGCTCTACCTGCCGAACGGGAATCCGATCGGCACCGAGAAATTCACCTACAAGCTCGCCTGGATGGAGCGGCTGCGCGACTGGGCGACCGAGCGGCTGACCTATGAGGAGCCGCTGGTTCTCGCCGGCGACTACAACGTCATCGCCGAGCCCAAGGACGCCAAGGACCCGTCGCTCTGGGTGAACGACGCCTTGTTCCAGCCGGAAACCCGAAAAGCCTTCCGGGCGATCGAGACCCTCGGCCTCACCGACGCGGTGCGGGCGACGAGCGACGAAGGCGGCCTCTACACGTTCTGGGACTACCAGGCCGGCGCCTTCCAGAAGAACAACGGCATCCGCATCGACCATCTGCTGCTGTCGCCGCAGGCGGCCGATCGGCTCGTCTCGGTCGGCATCGACAAGCATGTCCGGGCCTGGGACAAGCCGTCGGATCACGTGCCGGTTCATGTGGAGCTTTCAATTTGAGCCAGGTTATGAGCGCGGCGCCGATCACGGGCGGATGCCTGTGCGGCCGGATTCACTACACGATCGACCGGCCGCCCCGGATCGTCTGCCATTGCCATTGCCGGCTCTGCCAGCTGGCGAGCGGCGCGCTGTTCCTGACCTGGGCTACCTTCGATGCCAGCGCCTTCAGCCTGACCGCCGGCACGCCGGCGATCCACGAATCCTCGGCGACCGGCCGACGCCATTTCTGCGCCGATTGCGGCACGCCGCTGATGATGACGACCACCGACGATCCCCTGAAGATCGACGTCACCCTCGCCTCGCTCGACGAGCCCGACCGCTTCACCGCCCAGCACAACATCTGGGTCGGCAGCCGCCGCGTCGCCAGCAAGGGTTTCGACACGACGCTGCCGTCGCATCTGGACGAGCCGACCGGCTGAAGGAGCGCGATGGCGAAGCTGACGGGCGATCGGCTGCAGGCATTTGAACGTCAAGCCGCTGCCTGCCGGTCGCTCGGCTCGCCGTTCACGGCGGATGTTTGCGAAATCCTCGCCGAACGCCTGGACGAGACAAGCCGCTTCGGACGGCGCATCCTCGACTGGCCGGGCAACCCAATCGCCGATGCGTTGGCGCTACGGGCGGCGGCGGGTTTCCATGCCCTGAAGCGGGCCGGAAGATCTGACGCGCTCGTCGCCACCTATCCACCCGCATCGACCGATCGCGACGCCTTGGCGAACGCCCTTGCGTCGGCCATCGCCGAGAACGACGACTTCCTGCATTACTGGCTCGACAGCCCGCCGCAGACCAACGAGGTTGCCCGATCCTCGGTACTGCTCGGCGGCGCGCTGATCCTCAGCCAGGAAATCGGCCTGCCGCTCGCCTGGCACGAGATTGGCGCCAGCATGGGGCTCAATCTCGGCTTCGACCGTTATCGCTACGCGCTCGGCGCCCAGGATTGGGGGACGACCGACTCGACCGTCCGGATCCGTTCGGAATGGCGCGGAGCGACACCGGACATAGGCGCGCCGCTGCGCATCGCCGATCGAGCCGGTTGCGACGTCAGCCCGCTCGATCCCGGCTCGAAAGCCGATCGCGAAAGGCTGATGGCCTATATCTGGGCGGACCAGGCGGAGCGGCTCGCCCGTGCCGGCGCCGCGCTGGATGTCGCGGCATCCGCCCCCTGGCGGGTCGAAAAAGCGGATGCCGCCGCATGGGTCGCGCGGCGCTTCTCCCCGCCATCGCCCGCTGGCGTCGCGCGCGTCCTCGTCCATACGATCATGTGGCAGTATCTGCCCGAGGCCACGCAGCGCGCTGTTACCGCCAGCCTGCAGGCCGCCGGACGATCGGCGACAGCGGAGGCCCCGGTGGCCTGGCTGCGCATGGAGGCAGACAGCCAGCCCGGGACGGCAAGCGTGCGCCTGACCATCTGGCCGGATGGCAGCGAGCGCGAGATCGGCCGCGCCGATTTTCATGGCCGGTTCGTCGACTGGCTTGCGCGCTAGTCGGCATTCGTCCCGCAACACGCGATTTCTGTCAGGAGCACCAACCCAACTGACATAACGCTGTCAGTTGGGTATGCTTATATTGGCAGCATCGAAGATGTCGGCGAGGATCCCGCCATGAACAGCAACGTGCTCGAAATCAGCTCCTATTCGCTCGTGCCGGGCATCGACGAGCGCCAGTTCGTGCGCGCCGCCGATGACGCGATGGGCATCCTGCGCCGCCAGCGCGGTTTTCTCGCGCGCAGCATCGCCAAGGCCGAGGATGGCAGTTGGACGGAGATCGTCCACTGGCTCGACCGCGACTCGGCCCGCGACGCCAGCGCGCGGCTCGCCGCCAATCCCGACGCCGCCGCCTTCTCGGCCCTGATCGACACGCCAACGCTGCAGCGCGGCTACTACCCCGTCGCCTATTCCGGCTGACGCGATGCGGCGCGCCGACCGCCTGTTCGACATCGTGCAGATCCTGCGCGGCGCGCGCCTCAGGACGGCGCAAGAGATTGCCGACAGCCTCGAGGTTTCGGTTCGGACGGTCTATCGCGACATCGACGCGCTGGTGGCGACCGGTGTGCCGATCGAGGGCGAGCGCGGGGTGGGCTATGTCCTGCGTGGCACCCTGCTGCTGCCGCCCCTCGCCTTCTCGCAGGCGGAACTGGAAGGGCTGGCGCTCGGCGCGCGCTTCGTCGAGGCCTGGGCGGATCCGGAGCTGGCCGCCGCGGTCCGCGAGGCGTTGGTCAAGATCGACGCGGTGTTGCCGGAAGCGCGGCGCGGCGAGATCTGGCGCGACGCGGTGCAGGTCAAGTCGCCCGCCCTGATCGCGGCCGCCAATGCGCAGCTTCCCCTGTTCCGGCAGGCGATCCGGCAACGGCACAAGATGCAGCTGAACTATCGAAGCGCGACCGAGGCGCTGACCGGCCGGGTCATTCGCCCGCTGGCGATCGAGGCCTGGGGCCACGCCTGGACGGCGACGGCCTGGTGCGAGCTGCGCGAGGATTTCCGCATGTTCCGCCTCGACCGCATCGTCGATGCGGAGATCCTCGACGAGGTCTTCAAGCCGGAAAAGGGCCGCACGCTGGCCGACTACATGAAGCGGCTGCGGGAAGAAGGGCGGAGGCCCTAGCCGCATCCGGCTCTAGCGCACAACAAGGCCCTCACCCTGCCCTCTCCCGCAAGCGGGCGAGGGTTTGGGCCGGCGCGCTTCATCGGCCTCCAACGCGGCGACAAGCGCAGGCGATCCCCCTCTCCCGCTTGCGGGAGAGGGTTGGGGTGAGGGTCTGTCGACCGCTCGCTTCAGCAAATCAGCGCGGGAATTCGATTCCCATCTCGCGGTAGCGCTCGGGATCGTCGCCCCAGTTCTCGCGAACCTTGACGAACAGGAACAGGTGCACCGGCCGCTCGGCCATCTCCTGGATCTCGGTGCGCGCCGCCATCGAGATCGCCTTGATCGTCTCGCCGCGATGGCCGATCACGATCTTCTTCTGCCCGTCGCGCTCGACATAGATGGTCTGCTCGATCCGGGTCGAACCGTCCGGCAAATCCTTCCAGAGCTCGGTCTCGACCGTCGACTGGTAGGGCAGCTCGTCATGCAGGCGCAGGAACATCTTCTCGCGCGTGATCTCGGCGGCGAGCTGCCGGATCGGCAGGTCCGAGATCTGGTCTTCCGGATAGAGCCACGGCCCTTCCGGCACGCGCTGCGCCAGATAGGCCATCAGATCCTTGCAGCCGTGGCCCTTGAGCGCCGAGATCATGAAGGTCTGCTCGAACTTCACGGTCTGGTTGGCCTTGGCCGCCATCTCCAGCAGCGCGGTGTGCGGCACGGTGTCGATCTTGTTGATGACCAGGATCTTCGGCTGGCCGACCGCCGCCACCTTGTCGAGGATCTGCGCCGTCTCGCTCTTCTGGTAGCGCTCGGCGTCGATCAGAACGCAGACCAGGTCCGCATCCTTGGCGCCGCCCCAGGCGGTGTCCACCATGGCGCGGTCGAGGCGACGCTTCGGCTGGAAGATGCCGGGCGTATCGACGAAGATGATCTGCGACGCGCCTTCGAGCGCGATGCCGCGCATGATGGCGCGCGTCGTCTGCACCTTGTGGGTGACGATCGAGATCTTCGTGCCCACCAGCTGGTTGAGGAGCGTCGACTTGCCGGCGTTGGGCGCGCCGATCAGCGCGACAAAGCCGCAGCGCGTCGGGGTCTCCGCGGGATTCACCAGATCAGACGACATTGGCTTCTTCTCTCCATACGCCCTGGGCGCGCAGCACGGCAGTCGCCGCCTTCTGCTCCGCCTCGCGCCGCGAACGGCCCGAACCGAGGACGACAGGCATGCCCTCGATCTTTACTTCCACTTTGAAATGCGGCGCGTGGTCAGGCCCGCTCCGCTCGGCGATTTCGTATTTCGGGGCGGGCAGACCGCGCCCCTGGACCCATTCCTGCAGCGTCGTCTTGGCGTCGCGCAGCGGGCCCGTCCAATTCAGCATGCGCTTGCGCCAATGCCGGTCGATGAAGGCCCGCGCCGCCGGAAAACCGCCATCGACGAAGATGGCGCCGATGACGGCCTCGCAGACGTCGCCCAGGATGGCGGCCTTGCGCCGGCCGCCGGACTGCACTTCGCCGCCGCCGAGCCGGATCCAGCTGCCGAGATCGATGTCGAGCGCCACTTCGGCGCAGCTCTCGTTACGCACCAGCCCGGTCAGCCGGCGGGCGAGCTCGCCCTCGTCGGCTGCCGGAAATGCCTCGAGCAGCATATCCGCGATGACGAGCGCGAGCACGCGGTCGCCCAGGAACTCCAGCCGCTGATAGCTCTCGCCCGGCGTCAGGTGGCTCTCCGCCACCGCGCTCGCATGTGTCAGAGCCCGAACCAGATGACCGCGGCTCGAAAACCGATGACCAATCCTTTCCTCGAGACGCTGCAGCGGTTCTTCGGATGCCAAGCTCAGATCACCTTGAAAAGTCGGTCAAAACGAATGGTCCACGGCCACTTCCAGAACTGCCAGGCCTGGGCGCCCTCCTCGACGGAGAAGAAGACCATGCCGGCGCGGCCGACGAAATTCTCGAAAGGAACGTAGCCCACAGCCCCCAGAACGCGGCTGTCGGTGGAATTGTCGCGATTGTCGCCCATCATAAAATAGTGATCGGGCGGGACTTCATAGACGGGGGTGTCGTCGGAAAAGCTGCGCGGATCGAGGTCGAGCACCGTATAGCTGACGCCGTTCGGCAGCGTTTCCTTGTAGCGCGGGACGTGGGTCTGGGTGCCGAACTCGTCGGTGGTGACGTAGTCGTCGATCTTTTCCTTCGGCACCGCCGTGCCGTTCAGATACAGCACGCCGCCGATCATCTGCACCTTGTCGCCCGGCAGGCCGATCACGCGCTTGATGTAGTCGACCGAGGGGTCGCGCGGCAGCTTGAAGACGGCGACGTCGCCGCGCTCCGGCGGCGTGGCCCAGATCCGGCCCGAGAACAGGTCCGGCGCGAAGGGGATCGAATATTTGCTGTAGCCGTAAGCGTATTTCGAAACGAACAGATAGTCGCCGACAAGCAATGTCGACTTCATCGATCCCGACGGAATATTGAACGGCTGGAACAGGAAGGTCCGGACGATCAGCGCCAGGATGAGCGCATTGACGACGATCTTGACGGTCTCGCCCATGCCCCCGCGCTCGGCCTTGTATTTGTCGCCCGCCACGCTCATGCGTCCTTCCGATCCGTCTTTCGTGCAGCCCACCGTATGGCAGAAGCAGGTTCATACCGAGTCGCCGACGCCGGCGCAACGCATGGCCCGACATCGCCCAGAAATAGCGTTCGCGGCGGGAAAAACGCCCGCCGGCCGAGTGGAGAGGCCGATGCCCGAACCGCCTGTCAGGCCGGGTCCGGCAGCGCCTCGATGATCACGAAGGCCTGCGCCAGCGGATAGTCGTCGGTGATGGTCAGATGGATCGCGGCATGATGGTTCGGCGGCATCATCCGGGCCAGTTGCGCCGCCGCGCCGCCCGTCAGCGCCATGGTCGGCTTGCCGCTCGGCAGGTTGACGACACCCATGTCGCGCCAGAAGACGCCGTGATTGAGGCCGGTGCCGAGCGCCTTCGAGCAGGCCTCCTTGGCCGCGAAGCGCTTGGCGTAGGACGCCGCCCGCTCGGCACGTCTGTCCGACTTCTTCTGCTCGATCTCGGTGAAGACGCGCTCGGTGAAACGCGTGCCGAAGCGTTCGAGCGTCTTCTCGACGCGACGGATGTCGATCAAATCGCTGCCGAGCCCGATGATCATGACAGCGCGTCCGCCTGGGCGCGGGCCTCGTCCATGAGACGGCGCATTGTGCGGATCGACTGTTCGAGGCCAACGAAGATCGCCTCGCCGATGAGGAAATGGCCGATATTGAGTTCGCGGATGACCGGAATGGCAGCGATCGGCTGCACCGTATCGAAGGCGAGGCCATGGCCGGCATGGATCTCGAGCCCGAGGCTGGCGCCATAGCGGGCGGCATCCTCGATGCGGGCGCGCTCGCGCTCGAAAGCCTCCGGCCCGTCCTCGATCGCCTCGCAATAGGTTCCCGTATGCAGCTCGACCACCGGCGCGCCGAGCGCGACCGCGGCGTCGATCTGCCGGCGATCGGCGGCGATGAACAAGGAGACGCGAATGTCGGCGCTTCCGAGCTCGCGAACGAGGGGCAGCAGATGGGCGAGCTGGCCGGCGGCGTCGAGACCACCTTCCGTCGTCCGCTCCTCGCGCCGTTCCGGCACGATGCAGGCGGCGTGCGGCCGGTGCCGGAGCGCGATGTCCACCATCTCGCGCGTCGCCGCCATCTCAAAATTGAGCGGCAGGGCGATCTCGGCGCGCAGGCGCTCGATATCGCTATCGATGATGTGGCGCCGGTCCTCGCGAAGATGCGCCGTGATGCCGTCGGCGCCGGCGGCCGCCGCCAGCTGCGCCGCCCGAACCGGATCCGGATGCACGCCGCCGCGGGCGTTGCGGACCGTCGCGACGTGATCGACGTTGACGCCAAGGCGGAGTTCGTTGCGGACAGTCACGACGCGATCCCTTTCAATCAATGCCGGCGATGGCCGTGCAAGGCGCTCCGCCGCACGGCGAATCTCTGCCGACGCGACGACTGGAAACTCTTCGCCGCCATATAGACGAGAACATAGGAGATCGCACCCAGAACGAGTGCGATCGGGATGGCGCCGATCAGCATCGGCTCGATGATCGGCCAGATTTCGCGCCAGGAATCGGTCAAGAGCTTGTGCGCTAGGTGGTCGAAGTCGATCGGGTCCGGACGCTGGCCGAACCAGCCGAGGATCAGGCTGCCGGTCTCGAAGGTGCCGAGCCAGATGAACGGGAAGGTCAGCGGGTTGCCGAGCGAGGTGCCGAGCACGGCCGCGAGCACATTGCCCCGGACGAGGAAGGCGACGGCGAGACAGAGCAGGTAGTGAAAGCCGAGGAACGGCGTGATCGCCAGCGCGACGCCGACCGCGAAACCCGCCGCGATCGAATGCGGCGTGTCCGACAGCCGCATCAGGCGCTTGCGGTAGTAGAGCGACGTTCGCGCCCACCCTCCCCTCGGCCACACGAACTGGGCCAGCTTCTGGTGTGGCTTCAGGGGACGGCGACGACGAAACAGCATGGAATGCAGCGATCGTGCTCTGCGCGACGGCCTCAGGCGAGGCTGCGGCTTCCCGGCTTTACCGGCGGGATGGCGGCGAGTTCCGGCGGCAACTGGTCCACCGGGTAGGCAGGCACCTTGTAGCGGGTCAGCGCTACCAAGGGAACACCGACTTCCGCCTCGCCGTCGGAGCGATCGATGAGGCAGGCGGCGGCGACGACATTGCCGCCGATGGCGCGGATCGCGCTGATGGTTTCGCGGATCGAAAGGCCGGTGCTGACGATGTCCTCGACGACGACGATCCGGGCATTCTCCGGCAGCTCGAAGCGGCGCAGGCGGAATTCGCCCTGCTCGCGCTCGACCCACATCGCCGGGACGCCGAGATGACGGGCCGTCTCGTAACCCGGGATCAGGCCGCCGAGCGCCGGCGACACGATCAGGTCGAACTCGACGCCGGATTCGCGGATCTTCTCGGCAAGCGCCTTGCAGAGGCGCTCCGTCCGGTCCGGATACATGAAGACGCGGGCCTTCTGCAGGAAGATCGGGCTGCGCAACCCAGAGCTCAGGATGAAATGGCCCTCGAGCAGAGCGCCGGACGCGCGGAACACATCGAGGATTTCAGCTTGATTCATTCGGTATCCAGTCCAGATCTTGCCGTCGCGGCCGTCAGGCGTTGACGCGGTTGGCGGCGCTCACAACGTGACGTTCGCGGAGATCGCTCAAAAGGCGGTTGAGGTGCTTCAGGTCCCAGACTTCCAGATCGATCGCCAGCTCCGAGAAATCGGGGGCGCTCTTGACGATCCGGAGGTTGGAGATGTTGCCGTCATTGTCGGCGATGATCTGGGCGATCTGCGCCAGCGTGCCGGGCTCGTTGATCGCCGTCACCTCGATGCGGGCGGGGAAACGCTCGCGATTGGCGGCGTCGATGTCCCACCGGACATCCAGCCAGCGGTCGGGCTCGTCATCGAAATCCTTCAGCGCGGGCGACTGGATCGGATAGATCGTGATCCCCTCGCCCGGCGTCATGATGCCGACGATGCGGTCGCCCGGCACGGCGCCGGCTTCCGGTGCGAAGCGGACCGGCATGTCGCCATGCAGGCCGCGGATCGGGATCGCCGGCAGCTCCGACGGCGTCTCGCCATTGGGCACGCGGAACATCATGCCCGAGCCCTTCTTCAGCCCGAACCAGCCCGGCTCGCCGCCCGTGCCGTTGCCGCCCTTCGGCACGGCCGCGCGCTCTTCCTTGTGGTCGGGATAGACGGCCTTCAGCACGTTGACGGACTGGATCTCGCCGCGACCGACGGACGCCAGCATGTCCTCGATGTTCTGCTGCGCCAGGCGCGGCAGCGCCGCCTTGAGGCGGTCCTCGGAGAAATCGCGGCCGGCGCGCTCGAAGGCGCGTTCGACGATCTTGCGGCCGAGGCCGGCATATTGCTTGCGGATCGCGGTACGGGCGGCGCGCCGGATCGAGGCACGGGCCTTGCCGGTGATGGCGATCGATTCCCAGGCGGGCGGCGGCACCTGCGCCTTGGAGCAGATGATCTCGACCTCGTCGCCATTATGCAGCTCGGTCGTGAGCGGCATCATCCGGCCGTTGATCTTGCAGCCGACGCAGGTATCGCCAATGTCGGTATGCACCGCATAGGCGAAGTCAATCGGCGTGGCGCCGCGCGGCAGCGCGATCAGACGGCCCTTCGGCGTGAAGCAGAACACCTGGTCGTGGAAGAGCTCGAGCTTGGTGTTCTCGAGGAACTCTTCCGGCGTATCGCCCTCGGCCAGCATCTCGACGGTGCGGCGCAGCCAGGTATAGGCGCGGCTCTCGTCCGACAGGTTGCCGTTGCCCTTGTCCTTGTAGAGCGCGTGCGCCGCGATGCCGTATTCGGCGACGTCGTTCATCTCGCGGGTGCGGATCTGCAGCTCGACGCGTTGGCGCCCCGGCCCGACCACGGTCGTGTGGATCGACCGGTAGTCGTTCTGCTTCGGCGTCGAGATGTAGTCCTTGAAGCGGCCCGGCACCGTCGGCCAGGTCGTGTGCACGATGCCGAGCGCGGCGTAGCACTCGGCCGTCGTCCCGAGGATGACCCGGAAGCCGATGATGTCGGAGAGTTGTTCGAACGAAACCGCCTTCCGCTCCATCTTGCGGAAGATCGAATAGGGTCGCTTGGTCCGGCCGAACACCTTGGCCTGCATGCCGTATTTTTCGAGCTTTTCGCGGAGATCCTTCTCGATCTCCTCGATCAGGGTCTCGTTTCGGCTGCGGACCTCGGCAAGCCTTGTGGTGACGGCGAGATGCGCCTCGGGATTGACGACCGCGAAGGCGAGCTCCTCGAGCTCCTCGCGCATGTCGTGCATGCCCATGCGGCCGGCGAGCGGCGCATAGATCTCCAGCGTCTCCTCGGCGATCCGGCCGCGCTTCTCCTCCGGCATGAAGTGGAGCGTGCGCATGTTGTGCAGCCGGTCGGCCAGCTTCACCAGCAGAACGCGCACATCCTCGGAGATGGCGAGCAGGAGCTTGCGGAAATTCTCTGCCTGGGCGGCCTTCTTGGTCACCAGGTCGAGGCGCTTGATCTTGGTCAGGCCCTCGACCAGGCGGCCGATGTCCTCGCCGAACATGCCGTCGATCTCGGCGCGCGTCGCGTCCGTATCCTCGATCGTGTCGTGCAGCAGCGCGACGGCGATCGTGGAATCGTCCAGCTTCAGATCGGTGAGAATGCCGGCGACTTCGAGCGGATGCGAGAAGTAGGGATCGCCATTGGCGCGGCGCTGCGAGCCATGCTTCTGCATGGCGTACACATAGGCCTTGTTCAAAAGCCCCTCGTCGGCTTGCGGATTGTACCGCTGGACCCGTTCGAGGAGTTCATATTGGCGCATCATGGCGCGGCTTCCGCGGGCATACGAATAGGCCGGGCATGACCCGGCCAAAAGGCTATCCGTTCATATAGGATAGCGAACGAGGCTAAACGACAAGCGGTTCAGCCCTGCTGCGGCGCGAAGCCTCAGAAATCGTCCTGCTTGTCCGGCGGAACCATGTTCTCGAGACCGCGCAGCAGATCCTCTTCCGACATGCGGTCGAAAGCGACGCCATTGTCCTCGTCGGCCGAATCGTCGGCGAGCAGCTGGAGGTCCTGCTCGGGCTCGTCGACCTCGACATACTTCTGCAGCGAATGGATCAGGTCTTCCTTGAGATCATCCGGGTGGATGGTCTCGTCGGCGATCTCGCGCAGCGCAACGACGGGGTTCTTGTCGTTGTCGCGATCGATGGTCAGCGGCGAGCCGCTGGCGATCATGCGAGCACGATGGCCGGCAAGGAGGACCAGCTCGAAGCGGTTCTCGACCTTGTCGACGCAATCTTCCACGGTGACGCGCGCCATGTCAGGTCTCCTGTTCGGGAAAGTCTGGGGTTCAAGCGCGCATGAATAAGAGCGTGGCCGTTGAATTGCAAGAGTTTATACGGCGCACCCAGCCCGCTACGGCGGGACGCGATGCGGCCCGGCGGGACCGAGGCCTGCTGGTAGACCGTTTGCCGACGCCCTGCGCACCCTATATGGATTCAATATTGCACTTTTGAGTCGGCCGCCGCCGACCGCTTCGTCATTCTTTCTATTATTGTCTGGATTATTGGGTCCTCAAATGTTCGACGCACGCGAGAAGATTGCGCTCTTTATCGATGGCGCCAATTTGTACGCCGCCGCCAAGGCACTGGCGTTCGACATCGACTACAAGAAGCTTCTGGTCGAGTTCCAGTCCAAGGGCTACCTGATGCGCGCCTATTATTATACGGCGCTGTCGGAGGATCAGGAGTACTCCTCGATCCGGCCGCTGATCGACTGGCTCGACTACAACGGCTACACGGTGGTGACCAAGCCGACCAAGGAATTCTTCGACGCCGCCGGCCGCCGCAAGGTCAAGGGCAACATGGACATCGAACTCGCCGTCCACGTCATGGAAGTGGCCGAGCATGTCGACCATGTCGTGCTCTTCTCCGGCGACGGCGATTTCCGCTCGCTGGTCGAGGCCGTGCAGCGCAAGGGCCGCAAGGTGTCCGTCGTCTCGACGCTCTCGACACAGCCGCCGATGATCGCCGACGAGCTCAGACGCCAGGCCGACCATTTCATCGACCTGGTCAGCCTGCAGAACCGCATCGGCCGCGATCCGTCTGAGCGGGCGCACCGCAGCGCCGAGCGGCAGCACGCGAGCGGCGGCAATTTCGACGACGAATTCGACGACGAGATCTGAGTACGGGCCTGACTGGTGACTCTGTCTTCCTCGGATCCTGGCCGCGACTGCCCGCTCTGCCCTCGCCTCGTCGCCTTTCGCGAGGAATGGCGCGCCAGGCAGCCGGACTGGAACAACGCGCCCGTCCCGTCCTTCGGGGTGGATGACGGGCGCCTGCTGATCGTCGGGCTGGCGCCGGGCTTGCGCGGCGCCAATCGCACCGGCCGCCCGTTCACCGGCGACTATGCCGGCGACCTCCTCTACCAGACGATGATCGAGTTCGGTTTTGCGCGTGGCGTATTCGAGGCGCGGCCAGACGACAGCCTGACCCCGATCGACACGGCGATCACCAATGCCGTGCGCTGCGTGCCGCCCGAGAACAAGCCGACGACCGACGAGATCCGCACCTGCCGCCCCTATCTCGGCGCCACGATCGACGGCATGCCGCGGCTGCGGGCGATCCTCGCGCTCGGCAAGATCGCGCATGACAGCATCGTCGTCGCCCTGGGCGAGAGGATGGCCCGCCGGAAGTTCGCCCACGGCGCGCAACATAATATCGGCAGCCTTACCGTCTTCGACAGCTATCACTGCTCGCGCTACAATACGAACACCGGCGTGCTGACGACGGACATGTTCCGCTCGGTGTTCTCGGACATGCGCGAGTTCCTCGGCGCCGACCCGCGCTGACCGTCCCGACAGGCCGTCACCTCTCCTCCACGCGACCACAGACCGGCCGCATCGAGACGCGATGGGCCTTCGCGGGCGCTGCTCTCACTTCCCTCGACCAGCCAATCGCTTAGCCATCTCAACCGACCTCCCACGACCCCGATCGAGGCGACCGTCCGCGTCGGAGCCCCGTCCGCGTCGCCGTTCCCCGCAGAAACCCTTGTTTCTGCTTGCCAAACAGCGGGTGCTGTAAAATAGCAACTAAAGCTTACAATCACCCATACATATCGGAAGCTTGGCTGTTTTTGAGTTACGTGAATCATCTTCCCAGCTAAGTTCACCTGACTTTCGAAGAGTGATTTGGAGAAAGTCCTGTCCGTTTCCCATGGGGGGTCACGGACAGCTCATTGGCTGGGGGAACTGGGGCAGCATGCCGCTTCGAAGCGCCTGAATAGGCGCAGCCGGGGCCGCGACGCTTCTTTCGATCCCCTGACAACTAGAGGTCAGGTTTCATGAACTTTAAGTCCATTCTGCTCGGCTCGGCCGCAGCAATCGTGCTCGCAGGCGGCGCTCAGGCTGCCGATCTCACGGTCGCCGAGCCGGTCGATTACGTGAAGGTCTGCGACGCCTTCGGTTCGGGCTTCTTCTACTCCCCCGGCACGGACACCTGCATCAAGATCGGCGGCTACGTCGAGTTCGGCACGTCCTTCGGCGGCGGCGACCGCAGCCCGCTGGACAAGAACGACAACAACAACTGGGGCAACTTCTACACGGAAGTTTCGATCCAGCTGACGGCTTCGTCGGTCACGGAATACGGCAACCTGACCGGCTTCATCGACTACCGCGCCAAGACCGGCAACAAGACCGGCGCCGGCAACGACCTCGCCGACTTCCTCAACGAGTCGACCAATTCGACCTACGTTGACAGCGCCTACCTCGAGCTCGGCCCGCTCAAGGCTGGTTACTTCACGTCGCTGTTCGACTTCGGCCGCGGCTATGACGACACCGGCATGTTCGGTTCGGACTCGACCACCGACCACATCCAGCTGACCTATGCCGTCAACGGCTTCGGTCTGGCC
This sequence comes from Kaistia sp. SLG-1, assembly GCF_059699055.1. NCBI lineage: Bacteria > Pseudomonadati > Pseudomonadota > Alphaproteobacteria > Hyphomicrobiales > Kaistiaceae > Kaistia > Kaistia sp. SLG-1. The sequence continues at coordinate 2,489,455 of NZ_AP048544.1, read as the reverse complement.
ATCTCGGTCGAAGACCAGCGCGATCGCAGCTCCGTCGGCAGCCTGGTCGACGCGAACGGCAATGTGTTCGCCGGCAACGACAACATTCCGGACATCATCGGCGCCGTCACCTACTCGTCGGGCATCTTCAGCGCGAAGGTCGCTGGCGCCTACACGAAGACGGCCGTGGACTTCAACACGCGCGAGGGCAAGAGCGGCTGGGCCGTCGGTGGTGGTCTCGAGGTCGCACTCGACAGCGTCTCGGCTGGTGATCGCTTCTTCGTGTCGGCTGCTTATGGCGACAACGCCAACTCGTTCACCGGTATCTCGGGCGGCACCTCGGTCGTCGGCTCGCTCGGCCTCGACGACAACCTCTTCTCGGCCGCGTCCGGCAAGAGCTGGAGCGCGCTCGCTTCGTACAAGCACGTCTGGACCCCGCAGCTCTGGTCGTCGCTCTCGGGCGGCTACGCCAGCTTCGACGGCTCGGGCAGCATCGACAACGTGAAGGTCGACGCATGGCGCGTTGGCTTCAACACCGCCTACGCTCCGGTCAAGGGCCTCGAGCTTGTCGCCGACATCTTCTACACGGACGTCGACATCAAGAACAACCCGCTCCAGGGCATCGCAGACGACGGCGACTCCTGGACCGCCAACCTGTTCCTGAAGCGCTCCTGGTAATCCAGGTCGCCTCGGCGATATCGCGTCCGGTGGAGCGATCCACCGGGCGCCCGGAATGACGAAGGCCCCGCCGTTTTTCGGCGGGGCTTTTTTGTTGCCTGAACGCCAAAACGAAAAGCCCGGCCGCATCGCGACCGGGCTTTCTCAACTCAATCCGTGGATGCGAGGGCGCGTCAGCCCTTGTCGCGCATCAGGCGGCCCTTCTCGCGGTTCCAGTCGCGCGCCTTCTCCGCCTGTCGCTTGTCGTGCTGCTTCTTGCCGCGCGCCAGCGCGATCTCGACCTTCGCCCGCCCCTTGTCGTTGAAATAGATCTTGAGCGGCACGATCGTCATGCCCTCGCGCTGCACGGCCTGCGAGAGGCGCGCGATCTCCTTCTTGTGCAGGAGCAGTTTCCGCGGACGGCGCGTCTCGTGGTTGAACTGGTTGGCCTGCAGGTATTCCGGGATATAGGCGTTGAACAGCCAGACCTCGCCGCCCTTCTCGGCAGCATAGGAATCGCCGATCGTGCTGCGCCCGCCACGGAGAGACTTGATCTCCGTGCCGGTCAGCATGATGCCTGCTTCGTAGGTCTGGCCGATCTCGAAATCGTAGCGTGCGCGTCGATTGTCGGCGGCAAGCCGATAACGCGGATCGCCGGTGCCGCTACTCATGATTCATTGCCTTCAGTTGATCAGGCCCGCATGCGCAAGGGCGCTGCGGATGGCCGTCTTGGTGGGGTCGGAGATGCCGACCAGCGGCAGGCGGACGCGGTCTTCCATGCGGCCGAGCAGCGACAGCGCGTACTTCACGCCCGTCGGGTTCGGCTCGATGAAGATCGCGTGATGCAACGGCATCAGCCGGTCCTGATAGGTCAGCGCGCGGGCGAAGTCACCCGCCATGCAGGCCTCCTGGAACTCGGCGCAGAGACGCGGCGCGACGTTGGAGGCGACGGAGATGCAGCCATGGCCGCCATGGGCCATGAAGCCAAGCGCCGTGCCGTCCTCGCCCGAAAGCTGCAGGAATTCCGGCCCCATCGCCTGACGCTGCAGGCTGACGCGGTCGAGCTTCGCCGTCGCGTCCTTGACGCCGATAATGTTCTTCAGCTCGAACAGGCGCGCCATGGTCTCGACCGACATGTCGATGATTGAGCGCGGCGGGATGTTGTAGATGATGATCGGAATGCCGATGGCGTCGTTGATCGCCTTGTAGTGCTGGTACAGGCCTTCCTGATTGGGCTTGTTGTAGTAGGGCGTGACGACGAGGACGGCGTCGGCGCCGGCCTTCTCGGCGTGGCGGGCGAGGTCGATCGCCTCGGCCGTATTGTTCGAACCGGCACCGGCGATCACCGGGACGCGGCCGCCCGCGACCTCGATTGTGATCTCGACGACGCGCTTGTGTTCCGCGTGCGACAAGGTCGGGCTTTCGCCGGTCGTGCCGACGGGCACGAGACCGTGGGTACCCTCGGCGATCTGCCAATCGATGAAGGAACGCAGCGCGTCCTCATCGACCGAACCCTCTCGCATCGGGGTGACCATGGCCGTGATCGAACCCTTGAACATCGCGCGCTTCCACCTTTTGCCGTCAATTGGCCGAATTCCGCCCGGATCATGACCGATGGCGGATCGGTCCAACATGCTTTGTTTTGTGCTCTAACTTGGGCGGCGAACATAATCGCTGCCCCTTGGCAGGGCAACACCTCCGCATTGGACGGCAGGTTGCGTCAAGCCTTTGTTCACCATGACCGCGTAGGGTCGAGGCTGCTTGTACGAGTTGGTGTGCGTCGAGCGGGCTTCGTCAGAGCGCTATCGGGATATTCGTCCAGGATGGAGCTGCCGGAGGCGCGGAACGAAACGAGAGGTGATGACATGGTGATGAAAGCGGATCGCAGCTGGCAGCGTCGTGGATGGATGCTGACCCAGGCAGCAGGTTGCGCTCTGATCAGCCTTGGCATCCTGGGCGACGCCATCGCCTCGACCACGCCCCTTCCCCGCTCCAACCCCTCCCGCGGCGCCGACGTGTCCGGGGAAATCATCACCTCCGGTATCACCCCCGTCGCCAAGCCGTCGCGGCCGGCCAATGCCGGTGCCGCCTCGCAGGCCAACGATCTCGTCGAGCGTCTTTCGCCGAGCCAGCTCGGCCTCGACGCCGCCCTGAAGCTCATCGACAGCGGACAGATCGGCAAGGCGCAGGCGCTCGGCCGGATGATGCCGGACAAGACCAACCAGGACATCATCGCCTGGCTCGTGGCCCAGAGCGGCAGCCCGGACGTCCCCGTATCGCAGATTACGCAGGTGGCGCAGGAGCTCTCCGATTGGCCGGGACAGGCGCTGCTGCGCCGGCGCGCCGAGCAGGCGCTGACGCGCATGAACGCCGATCCCGCCACCGTCATCGGCGCCTTCGGCGGAACCCAGCCGGGTTCGGACGAGGGCACGCTACTGCTGCTGCGCGCCTATGTCGGCGCGGGCCGCACCAAGGACGCCGCCGCCCTGCTCCGCCCGAAGTGGCGCAAGGATTCGTTCTCGCAGAGCACCGAAGCGACGATCCTGAAGGAATTCGGGGGACTGCTGACCACCGCCGATCACAAGACGCGGATGGACAAGTTCTTCTATGACAACGACGCGGCCGAGGGCCTCGCCATGGCCAAATTGCTGGGTGGCGACATCCAGCAGCTGGCGGCGGCCCGCGCGGCCGTCATCCGCAAGGACAAGAACGCCGGGGCCCTGCTCGAGAAGGTGCCGGCGCGCCTGCGCAAGGATCCGGGCTACATCTACTCCAAGGTGCAGTATCTGCGCCGGGGCGAGAACTACCGCGAGGCGGCGGCCCTGATGCTGACGGCGCCGCGCGACGGCGCCGCCCTTGTCGACCCCGACGCCTGGTGGATCGAACGGCGCGTGCTCTCTCGCGAACTGCTCGACCTCGGCAACGCCAAGCTCGCCTACAAGCTGGTATCGGAACATGCGGCGGAATCGAGCAGCAACCAGGCCGATGCCGAGTTCCATGCCGGCTGGTACGCGCTGCGTTTCCTGAACAGCCCCGCCGTCGCCCGCCGGCACTTCCAGGCGATCCAGCAGGTCTCGAGCATGCCGCTGAGCCAGTCGCGCGCCGAGTACTGGCTCGGCCGCACGGCGGAAGCCTTGGGCGAGAAGGCCGAGGCCACCGCGCAGTACCGCCTCGCCGCCGCCTATCCCACGACCTTCTATGGCCAGCTGGCCGCCTCCAAGCTCGGCGTCAAGCAGCTGAAGCTCTCGTCGCCGCCGACGGCGGACAGCGCGCTCCAGAAGCGCTTCAACAGCCGTCCGATGGTCCAGGCGGCGCAGCGCTTCGCCGCTGCGGGCTACAATGACCGCTCGCGGGCCTTCTACGTCCGGCTTTCCGAGACCCTGACCAATCCGGCCGAGATGGCGCTCCTCGCCCAGATGGCGGAAAAGCGGGGCGACCACCAGCTGGCGCTGCAGGTCGGCAAGAAGGCCTATACGCGCGGCCTGCCGGTCGAAACCCTCGCTTTCCCGACGGCGGCGATCCCGCGCTCGGTGAAGACCACCAGCATCGAGAAGTCGATCGTCTACGCCATCGCCCGCCAGGAGAGCGCCTTCAATCCCGGCGCCGTCAGCCATGCCGGCGCGCGCGGCCTGCTCCAGCTGATGCCCGGCACGGCCAAGGTCGTGGCCAAGGCGGCCGGCCTGCCCTATTCGCTGGACCGTTTGACGAGCGACGCCGGCTACAACGCCACCATCGGCGCGGCCCACCTGGCCGAGCTCGTGAACGGCTTCAACGGCTCCTACATCATGTCGTTCGCCGCCTATAACGCCGGCCGCAGCCGCGTCACCAAGTGGGTCCAGCAATATGGCGACCCGCGTGATCCCAATGTCGACGCCGTCGACTGGATCGAACGGATCCCCTTCAGCGAGACGCGCAACTACGTCATGCGCTGCATGGAGAACCTGCAGGTCTACCGCGCCCGCCTCGGCGAGCCGGCCCTCGTGATCAACCGCGACCTCAATCGCGGCGGCCGCAGCTAACTCCTCTCAAGGAAACCTGACCGGACGGGCCCCATCCCGTCCGCGCTATGCGGATCATCGTGGCGTGCCTCTCACGCATCGCCGCGTCACGGCTCGCGGCGATGATCCGCCGAATTCTCGGAGTTTTCCCCCTCACGCGGCCCGGGATCGGGCGATGCGGCTGCCGGCTCCTCGACTGCCGCCACGACCGCGGCCGCGCCCGTCTCGGATGAGACTGCCGCGTTCTCGGCGGACTTCCTGCGTCTGGCGCGGGGCTTTGCTTCCCGCGTACCGCCATCCTTGCTCGCTGCCCGCTTCTTTCGGGCTGGCTTGGCCGATGCGTCGCCCGTCGAAGCCTCCTCGCCGTGAGGCTCCTCTGCCGACGCCCGCTCCTCGAGCGCCACCGTTTCCGCCACCGCCTCTGCTTTCACCTTCGACCGCTTCGGGCGCGATTTCGGCTTGGCGGCCACTGGAGCCTTGCGGACGCGCTCGGGCACGACGATCGGCTCGTCGGAGCTGGCGAAATGCATCGCCTGCCCGACCCAGTCCTTGCTGACAATGGCATCGCCGACCTGCAGATAGGCGGCGATCCAGGCGACCTCCTGCGGCGTCCAGGAGGCGATCTGGCTGAAATGATAGATGCCGACCTCGGCGAGGCGGCCGGCGTGGCGCTTCGTCAGGCCGACGATGGCGTGCAACGGATCGGCGACGCCATGGCGAGGACCCGGCAGGGGAAGTGGCTGGAAGCCGCTGGCATCGCCATGCGAGGTCGGATCGGATGCTGTCGCCGGATCGAGGTGGGCGTAGGCGTAGGAGACGGGCGGCAGCAGCTCGGCTTCGGCCAGCCTTTCCGACGGGAACGGATCGATCTCGAGGGGTCCCGACGCAAGCGATTCCATGACGGGATGGACCTCCGGAATGACCGGGACCGGAACCGGGCTGAAGTCCGGCGGCGGGACGGGAACCGTCTGCGGCAGGATCGCAGGCACGGTGCCGCGCCAAGGCAACAGAATGCGCTCGAGCGCGCGGACCACCCGATCGATCCCGCGAATGAGGCTCGCCTGCGCGCGGTTCGCGCCGGTCAGCGCGATCGCCCGATGGAAGATCGATCCGACCAGGGCTCCCAGAATGAAGCAGCCGGCCAGCGCCGCCCAGATCTCCGCCGCGTGCAGGATCATGGCGCGGTGCCTCCATCGGACGAATGCGCGCGGCGGCTCGAGCCGAGCGCCCACCAGCCGACCAGGAAGCCGAAACCGCCGGCCGCCGCCAGGAATGGCCAGTAGTTTACGATCACATAGGCCATGCCGCCTCCTACTGTCCAACGATGCCGAATTCGATGCGCCGGTTCTGCGCTCGGCCGGAAGCCTTCGAGTTCGACGCGATCGGCCGACTGCTGCCATAACCGATCGGGTTGAGACGCTCGCGCCGGACGCCATCGGCGACCAGGTGGTCGACCACGGCATTGGCGCGCTCGACGCTCAGCGCCTGATTCTTGCGCGTCCCGCCCTGCGAATCCGTATGGCTGCCGATTTCGACCGTCGCGATCGGGCAGCGCTGGACGATCGCCGCGATCCGGTCGAGAAGGCCGTAGCTGCCGGGAAGGATCCGCGCCGTGCTGCCGTCGAACTGGACCTTCTCGCGGTCGGCCTCCGCGCGCAGGGCCAATTGGCATTGCGGGCCCGTCAACGGATCGCCTCCGACGGCGACCATCAGCGACGAGGCGATCTCGAAGCCCGGCGGCAGATCCGACTTGACCGTCGCCTCGATCGCGCCGCGCGCGCCCTCTGACACCGCCACCCCGGACAGCGAGAGTTTCTGGTCGACGAGGTCGAAGCGCCCGCCCTGCAGGCGGCTCACCGCCTGCAGCGCGACGTCGACCGCCTCGACGAAGCCGTCCGGCGCGCCGCCGGCGAGCAGCAGCCGCAACTCGATCCTGTCGGAGCCGAATTTCGGCCGCGCCACCGCGACGATCTTCTGCACGACCTCATCGGTCGGGACATAGCCGCTCAGCGTCAGCGTCTCCGAGCCGCGCGCCGCCGCGAAGACGAAAGGCGACACGGCGCCCGGCGATACCGCCGAACGGCGCAGCTCCATGCTGGCGGGCAGGATCTTCTTGAGCGCCTCGGTCAGGCTCGAATAGGCGGCCGAGGACGAGGCCTCGCCGACGATGTCGTATTTCCGGCCGGTCAGCGAGACGAAGCCCTTGTCGAGCTGCGCCAGCTGCGTCAGCGCGAATTTGAGCGCGCCGATCCAGTCCATCTTCGGATCGCCGTCGGCGACGCGAACGTGATCGACGATCGAATGCTCGGGAAAGAGCTTCGCCGCCATGCCGAGGACCTCGTCATGCGCCGCCACCGACGGCACATAGCCGGTCAGGACCAGGCTGTCGCCGGTATGGTCGGCCCGCCAGACATAGGGATCCACGGCCGCCGGCAGCAGATCGATCGTACCGATGCCGATGCCGACCGGCCGCTTGCTGCGACGCGCCTCGATCTCGGCAAGCGCCATCTCGTAATCGGCAACCGTCTTCGCCTTGGCCTCGACGGAGAGCAGCGATCCGTCGATGACGATACGCCCCTGGCTGAAGCGGGCCAGCTGGTAGGCGGAGAACACGGCGGCGAAGGCGAAGCCGTCCGGCACGCCGGAGGCGAGCTGCGTGGTATCCTCCACGGGCGTTCCGGGCAACGCCGTCGCGAGCGCGTCGGCGATATCCCGCCGGACCGCGACGGAGGGCACGAAGCCGGTGAGCTTGACCGAGGTGCCGTCATAGTCCGCGACCCAGGAGAAATTCTCGCTTCGCGGCGGCAGAACCCGGACGTTCCGCAATTGCCCACCCGCCGGCACGCCGCCGGACAGGGCCTGCGCCGCCAGCGCGAAGTTCGCCTCGTCCCGCGCCGTGCCGTCGACGGACAGGCTGGAGCCGGTCAGCGTCACCGTGCCGATATCGAGCTCGGCGAGCCGCTGCAGCGCGAAATCGACGAGAGCGAGGTAGCCGGAGGGCTGGCCGCGCGCCAGAACCAGGGTGCCGTCCAGCGTCACCGAGGGCAGGACGCGGGCAACGGATGCCAGCACGGCCTGCCGCGCCTCTTCGGAAGGAGCGTAGCCGGTGATGGCGACGCCGCTCGCGGTACGCGTCGCCGACCAGATATAGGGCGACTGGAGCGGGATGATGCCGCTGCCGTCGACCACCCGATCGACGCCCCAGACGCGGCCGGCCGATTCGACGGCCAGGCGCTGCGCCAGCAAGGTCGGCGACGTGCCCATGACCGTGACGGAGCGACCGCTCACCTTGCCGGTTGCCCAGGGCTGGCCGTCGATGGCCAGCTGCGCGTCGACACGCTCGCCGATGTCGCGCGCGACCCGGCCGGACGTCATGAACAGGGCAAGAAGCGTCAGGATCGTCACGATGACGAGGCCGGGAATCAGGCACAGGCGCCATGCGCTCATCGCCGAAGTACTCCCCGCGTCCGGCGCGCATCGGCAGGCAGCCTCGACAACCAGGCTGACAAGGCGCGTTGCTTCGCGCTGCTTTCCATGTCGCCTCCCTCCCGAACGCCGGAGCCCGCGCCAGAGAAGGCTCCGGTTCGGCTGACGAGTGCTGGGGACGATCCTCGCCGAATTGGCCGAGGCGCCGCAAGCGCATGTAAGCCGTCATCCCCGGCAAGCTTGCCCGGGCGACGATGCAGATGGCGTGTGTTGCTCGAATGTCGGGCGCGAACCGCGCGCTTACTGGACGCTCGGCGGGTTCTTGCCGATCCAGTCATCCGCCATGGCAAGGGCGGTGCGTCGCTCCGTCTCCGTCGCAACGGAGAAGGCCTGTTCCTGCAGCTTCTGGATCCAGCCGTCTGTCGCCGGGGCGCGATCCCGCGCGATCGTCAGGAACATGAGGCCGACGACCGGCTGCCGCGTGACGCCGTCGCCTTCGAACAGCATGTGCCCGAGAAGGGCCTGGGCACCGACATTGCCCTTGTCGGCGGACAGCTTGGCCCAGCGAGCGGCCTGGCGCGGATCCCGGTCGCCGCCCTCGCCGTCATAATACATGCGGGCGAGATTGAGCTGGGCGTCGGAGTCGCCGAAATAGGAGGCGGCGTAGGAGAACATCTGACGCGCGCGGCCGAAATCCGGCTGGACGCTGTTCGGGATGCCATCGCGATAGTAGGAGCCGAGCGCGACGAACGCATTGGATACGAAGCGCGCGGACGGCGCGTTCGGATTGTCGTCGGCATGGGCGTCGGCGACTTCGCTGAACAGCTCGAAGGCCTTCACGTCGTTCTTGGTGAGGCCGTCACCCTCGGCATACATCCGCCCGAGCTTCCACTGGGCGACCGCGTGTCCCTTGTCGGCGGCAAAGGTCAGCGCTTCGACCGCCGTCGTCTTGTCGCCCTGCTTGTAGGCGTTGAAGCCGAAGCGGAAGGCCTCCACCGGCGTCGCGTTACGGTCGAGCGTACGGGCGTCGAGGGCCAGCGCCTGTCCCGACCACGCACCGAGCCCGGCCAGGACGGACATGCCAAATAGGGCGACGCCGCCGAACGCGTTATAGAATCGCATTGCACGTCATACCATGCTTGCCGCCCGCGCCCGCCGACGGCCAAAGGGCCATCAGGGTCGTCGAAGCGAAGTTCTCTTTCCGTTCCGCGACGTCGCGGAAATTTCGATTTCCGGAAATATGGGACTGGTTTCGGGCGAATCCGAGGCGGTTGCAGGCGCGTTTGACTACGCGCGCCATCACAGCTCCGTGTACCGCTGAAGACCAACAAGATTTTGTGCCGACAATACGCAAGGTTTGTCCTATCCGCCCCCGGATGAAAGCGACGGTCGTTTCACTTTATGGCTGAAAGGCGGCAATTGCGGCGGGCCGGTAGCCCCGGCGGCGAGATGCGAAACCAGTGTTGCGGGACCGCAACATGGAATCGTAGCGGGACCGGGCAATACGTCGTCAGGGTTGTCGGCCGGCCTGGCGCCGGAAAGCGGCCGGCGGCTCGCGTCAGAATGAACAAACGAGGAACACACTCGCGCCCTCGCATGAGGCGTGGCAAAATTCCGTCTTGATTCGCCGCCTCCATCACGCCATTGCACGGGCCACACAACAACGGATGACCATGGCAGAGATCGACGACCTATTCGGAGCCGGTGGAACCGCGCGCGCAGTGAAGCCGGCAGAGACGCCCCGCGAAGAGGCCGCCCCGCGGCGTACGGCGGCGCCACTCGCGGCCGAAGGCAGCTATTCCGCCGCCGACATCGAGGTCCTCGAGGGGCTCGAGCCGGTGCGTCGTCGCCCCGGCATGTATATTGGCGGCACCGACGAGAAGGCGCTGCATCACCTGTTCGCCGAAGTGATCGACAATTCGATGGACGAGGCCGTGGCCGGCCACGCCACCTTCATCGATGTCGAACTCTCGGCCGATGGCAGCGTGACGGTCACCGACAATGGCCGCGGCATCCCGGTCGACCCGCATCCGAAGTTCAAGGACAAGTCGGCGCTCGAAGTCATCATGACGACGCTGCATTCCGGCGGAAAGTTCGATTCCAAGGTCTACGAGACCTCGGGCGGCCTGCACGGCGTCGGCGTCTCCGTGGTCAATGCGCTGTCGGAACTGCTGGAAGTCGAAGTCGCGCGCGGCAAGCGGCTCTATCGCCAGACCTTCTCGCGCGGTCATCCGACCTCGACGCTCGAAGCGGTCGGCGAGGTCCACAATCGTCGCGGCACCAAGACCCGCTTCAAGCCGGATCCGCAGATCTTCGGTGCCGAGGCCCATTTCAAGCCCTGGCGCCTGTTCGCCATGACCCGCTCGAAGGCCTATCTGTTCGGCGGCGTCGAGATCCGCTGGACCTGCGCGCCGGAACTGCTGGATCCCGAGGGCGCGACGCCGCCGTCGGCGGTCTTCCACTTCCCCGCCGGCCTGAAGGACTTCCTGGCGGCCGAGCTCGGAGCCGAGAAGACGATCACGTCGCAGATCTTCGCCGGCCGCACCGACAAGGCGAGCGGGCACGGCGCGGCGGAATGGGCGATCGCCTGGTATCCGGGCGACGGCTATGTCCGCTCTTACTGCAACACGATCCCGACCGCGGAAGGCGGCACGCATGAGCAGGGCCTGCGCATGGCGCTGCTGCGCGGCCTCAAGGCCTATGCCGAGCTCTCCGGCAACAAGCGCGCCGCCGCGATCACCGCCGAGGACGTGATGACGTCCTGCGCGGCGATGCTGTCGGTCTTCGTGCGCGAGCCGGAATTCGTCGGCCAGACCAAGGACAAGCTGTCGACGGCGGAAGCGACGCGCATCGTCGAGAAGGCGATCGGCGATCCGTTCGACCATTGGCTGGCGGCAGCGCCGCAGGAAGCCTCGCGCCTGCTCGACTGGGTCATCGAGCGCGCCGAGGAACGGCTGCGCCGGCGGCAGGAAAAGGAAGTCAACCGCAAGACGGCGGTGCGCAAGCTGCGCCTTCCCGGCAAGCTGGCGGACTGCAGCCAGAGCGCGGCCCAGGGCAGCGAGATCTTCATCGTCGAGGGTGATTCCGCAGGCGGCTCCGCCAAGCAGGCGCGCAATCGCACCAGCCAGGCCGTCCTGCCGCTGCGCGGCAAGATCTTGAACGTCGCCAATGCCGGCCGCGAGAAGATGGCGCAGAACCAACAGCTGGCCGACCTGATGCAGGCGCTGGGCGTCGGCGCGCGCACCCACTATCGCGACGACGATTTGCGCTACGACAAGGTCATCATCATGACCGACGCCGACGTCGACGGCGCCCACATCGCCTCGCTGCTGATCACCTTCTTCTATCGCGAGATGCCGTCCCTGATCGACAAGGGGCACCTCTATCTCGCAGTGCCGCCGCTCTATCGCATCAGCCAGGGCGGCAAGACGCTCTACGCCCGTGACGACCAGCACAAGGAAGACCTGCTGGCGACCGAATTCAAGGGCAAGGGAAAGGTCGAGATTGGCCGCTTCAAGGGCCTCGGCGAGATGCTGCCCGGCCAGCTCAAGGAGACGACGATGGATCCCGGCAAGCGCACCTTGCTGCGCGTCGGCATCGTTGACGGCGATATCTCGCTCACCCAGGATGTCGTCGAACAGCTGATGGGCAACAAGCCGGAGGAGCGCTTCCGCTTCATCCAGGAGCGCGCCGTCTTCGCCAAAGAGCTCGATATCTGAACGCGACACGGGATTGTCGCGGTTCGACGCCAAACTCGTCCAGGGACCTTTTGCCCGTCCCCGGGATCGCTCGATGTGGATCCCGTTTCAAGGAGGTTCAGAGATGACCGTTCGCGCGCTTTTGACGGCTTGTATCCTTACCGTGGCGACGGTCGCTCCCCTGCGCGCCGATCCGATCGCCGACAGCGTCGCCGCCATCGCCACCTCGGTTCAGGAGGTCCGCACGGCCGGCACCTGGGAGAAGGATGGCACCAAGGGGGTCTATCGCGTCGTCGTCGTGCGCAGCGGGCCCGAGCCGGTGGCGCGACTGTTCGTGCAGTGGCTGGCGAGCGGCGCCGACGGCGCGTTCACGGTCACCCGCACGGTCGACATCAAGGAATTGATCGAGCTGAAGCAGAATATCGGCGACTTCGTCATCGAGGCGGACGACGACGGCCTCAGCATCTTCCTGGAGATGATCAATCCGGCCGCCGATGGCGCGCGGGAGAGCTACGAGCTCTTCATCGGCGACGACGACAGCTATCGTTTCGGACCGGCCAGCAACTGACCTCCCGGCCGCGACAGCGAGGGAAATCGGCCCTTTTCGCCGAAACATTTGACAAGTCCACGCAAAATCTCGTATTTGCGTGCATCTTTCATCGATGGTGATGTGCTGGTTTGCCGTCCCGTCGGGCTCTGGGCCCTTTTTCAAAACATGACCTTCTCTACGCTCGGACTGAGCCCCAAGGTGTTGGCTGCCGTTGAGGCAAGCGGATACACCACGCCCACGCCGATCCAGGCAGAGGCGATCCCGCATGTGCTCTCTCGGCGCGATGTCCTCGGCATCGCCCAGACTGGCACGGGCAAGACCGCGTCCTTCACGCTGCCGATGATCACGCTGCTGGAGCAGGGCCGCGCCCGGGCGCGCATGCCCCGCACGCTGATCCTGGAGCCGACCCGCGAGCTCGCGGCGCAGGTTGAAGAGAACTTCAACAAGTACGGTCAGAACCACAAGCTCAACGTGGCGCTGCTGATCGGCGGCGTGTCGTTCAACGACCAGGAAAAGAAGCTCGACCGTGGCGTCGACGTCCTGATCGCGACGCCCGGCCGCCTGCTCGACCATTGTGAGCGCGGCAAGCTGCTGATGACCGGCGTCGAGATCCTCGTCATCGACGAGGCGGACCGCATGCTCGACATGGGCTTCATCCCCGACATCGAGCGCATCGCCAAGCTGATCCCCTTCACGCGCCAGACGCTGTTCTTCTCGGCAACCATGCCGTCGGAGATCCAGCGCCTCGCTGACACGTTCCTGTCGAACCCGGTCCGCATCGAGGTCGCCAAGCCGGCCACGACCGCGAAGACCGTGACGCAGGTGTTCGTGCATACCGGCCGCGAGGCGTTCGACAAGCGCGAGACTCTGCGCGAGCTGATCCGCGGCGCGACCGACCTGAAGAACGCGATCATCTTCTGCAATCGCAAGCGTGACGTCGCCGTCCTCGCCCGCTCGCTCGAGAAGCACGGCTTCTCCGTCGGCGCGCTGCATGGCGACATGGACCAGCGGGCCCGCATGGCGACGCTGGACGCGTTCAAGAACAACCGCCTGACGCTGCTGGTCGCCAGCGACGTCGCCGCGCGCGGCCTTGACATCCCCGATGTCAGCCACGTGTTCAATTTCGACATCCCGACCCATGCGGACGACTATGTCCACCGCATCGGCCGCACGGGCCGCGCCGGACGTTCCGGCACCGCCATGACGCTCGTCGCCCCGTCCGACCAGAAGTACCTGGCCGCGATCGAGAAGCTGACGGGCGACGGCGTGACCTGGATGAACGAGATCCAGCCGGCAAGCGCCTCGGACGAGGCGGCTCCCGCCGGTCGTGGCCGTGGTCGCAAGTCCGACGACTCCCGTGGCGAGCGCAAGCCGCGCGGCGGACGTTCGTCGTCGCGTCAGCAGGACAAGCCCCGCGCCGAGGCCGCCGTCGAGGCGACCGCAGAGGCGCCGGACGCCCCTGCAGCCGAGCCGGCACCGCGCGAGCGCAAGCCCGAGGCGGCTCCCCGTCGCGAGCGGCAGGAAGCCCCGCGCCAGCAGGACGCCGCCCGCCAGCAGGAAAATCCGCGCCGCGAGCGCGATCAGCGTGACCGCCCTGCCCGTTCCGATCGTCGCGATCGCAACGACAATGACGAGAAGGTCATCGGCCTCGGCGATCACGTGCCGCAGTTCCTGCTGCGCCCGGTTCGCGCGCCGTCCTCCTGATCAGCCCATATCGGCTGTCCGCCATGCCTCCGATCCCGCGAGGCATGGATATCTGGGCTATCCGCATCCCGGACGCCCCCTTCGGCATATGATGCCACGAAGCGTCGCCCAGGCCGCCCTCAGGCGCCCGCTTCCATTTCCCAAAAGTTCAGATTGATCCGGCAGAAGGTCCCGCTGCTCTCAGCGCGCCTTGGTCTGTCGACTTGCGCTCAGGCGAACCGCTGGGCGGACGGGGCATATCGCCCCGCGTCCGGTCATGCCGCGTTCCGGTGAGGCGGATCCCGCTTCACGTGTGAAAACGCGACCCGCCGCCGGATGAATTCAGCGAAACGATGAAGGCGCTAGAGCCGCGGAACGGCCCAGGCGACGAGTTCCTTCAGGACCTCGTCCAACGCCGCGTTGAGGCCGGCCACGGCCGCCGGCGCGGTATCCTCGGCGACGGGCACCGAGGCCTCGAACACCTTGGCCTCGACGACCTTGCCGTTGCGGTCGTTCATGATCTGCGCGAACAGCTCGATCTCGGCGAAGCGGCCCGAGGGCGTGACGTTGAACGCGAAGGTGCGGAGGTTGGTCAGGAGCTGGTAGTCGATCGACAGCCCCTCGCCCGGCCGGCCGATGGCGCGCACGCTCTTCGACTTCTCGAACGCCTGGATGATCCGGCTTTGAACCACGCGGGGCAGCGTGTCGGGGTATTGCGCGTTCGGGTAGTAGGCGACGAGCGAGCCGCGCGTCACGACGATGCGCTGGCTCGCCAGCGTCTGCAGCGCGAACGGCTCCGGCACGAGAACCTGGGCCGATGTGCGCCCCTTGACGGCCGGCGCCGACTGCAGCCCCGCCAGGTCATAGGTAACCGGCGGCGGCGAGGTCACAAGCTTGCTCACGCAGCCCGACAGCAGCGCCGCGCACAGGAGCGTCGAGAACATCCCTACAGTCCGGGATCGCTTCAGGAAGTGCATGGTCTGACGTGCCCCACTCTGCGTCATTTCCGGTTGTAGTCCTGTACCGTCGGATTGCCAAAAATGAAGCGCTGCGGATTGCTCTGGATGGAATTCAGCGTCCGGTCGAACTGCGTCGTCGTCCGACGCAGCTGGTCGACCAGCCCGTCGACGTTGCGCAAGCCCTGGCCACTGAAATTGGCGAGGTTGTCGGCGATCTGGCCGGCCCTGCCCGAGAAGGCTTCCGCGACCTTGCGGATCGCGGCGGCGGCGGCCGTCGCCTCGGCGAAGAAGTTCTTGCCGTTCGGGTCGGTCACGAGGTCCTGAACCTTGCCGAGAATGCCGTCGATGCGGGTCGACGCGGCGTTCAGCTTCTGGATCATGTCGCGCGTGTTGTCGACGATGAGGTCGATGTCGGACTGCTTCGCCTTGACGCTGGCAACGAAGTCCTTCGCATCCGCGACGGTCTGGCCGGCATCGGCTACGATCTTGTTCACGTCGACCGTTGCCGTCTGGACGCGTCGCGCGACGGTGGCGATGTCGTTGATCGTGCTCTTCACGGCTTCGACCTGGATCGCCGCGATGATCTGCTTCGCCCCTGCAAGCGTGTCTCCGAGCTGTTCGGAGATATTCTTCACGTTGGCGACGATCTCCGGGAAGGCGTCCGACGAGGCGGAAAGCTTCTGCGTCACCTTGTCGATGTTCGCGATCGTCTCCGCGACCTTGCTCGGATCGATCGCGGCGATGATCTTGTCGGCCTTCTGGACGGCGCCGCTCAGCGTTTCGGAAAGCGAGCCGAGGCGCTTCGACAGATCGCCGAAATGGCTCATGAATTCCTTCACGCCGGCAGAGTTCTCGGCGAGCGCGTCAGTAAAGGTCTGGACGTTCTTGATCGACGTCGTCAGCGACGGTTCCGCCGTGTCGATGAAGCCGTTGACGCGATCGACCGCCGTGTTGACCTTCGACACAAGCTCCTGGGCGCTGGCGATCAGGTCCTGCAGGCCGGAGCCCTGCGCCTCCAGGGTCGGGATGCCGGGCTGGTCCAGCAGGTTCGGCAGCTTGCCGGAGCCGCCCTTCAGCTCGATGAAGGCGATGCCGGTCAGGCCCTGGATGCCCAGCGTCGCCTTGGTGTCGGCCTTGATCGGCTGGGTCGGATCGACGCCGACCATGGCCTCGACCTCGTTCGGATCCTCGGGATTGATCCGGAGCGTGCGGACTTCGCCGACCTTGATGCCGTTGAACAAAACCTGGCTGCCCGGCGCGAGGCCGGTGACGGAGCCGGGAATCAGGATGCGCATGGGCTTGCGGATGCCGCTCTCGTCATAGCGCGCGAGCCAATAGACGAAGACAAAGCACGCGACGATCACGCCGAGCGTGAACAGGCCGATCGTGGCATAGTTGGCGCGCGTTTCCATTAAGCTTCATTCTCCAGGCGGCGTGCACGCGCGCCGCGGAAATATTTCTGGACCCAGGAATCATCGAACGCGAGCATGTCGTCGATGGTCCCCTCGATCAGCACATGGCGGTCGCCCAATACCGCGATTCGGTCGCAGACCGTGTACAGGCTGTCGAGGTCATGCGTTACCATGAACACGGTCAGCCCCAAAGTATCCCGCAGCGTGGCGATCAGTTCATCGAACTCGGTCGCGCCGATCGGGTCGAGGCCCGAGGTCGGCTCGTCGAGAAAGACGATATCCGGATCCATCGCAAGAGCCCGGGCCAGGCTGGCGCGCTTGATCATGCCGCCGGAAAGCTCGGACGGCATGCGGTCGGCCGCCTCCGGACCCAGTCCGACGAGATCGATCTTGAGACGGGCGAGTTCCTCCATCAGCCGTGGCGACAGATGCAGGTGTTCGCGGATGGGAAACTCGACATTCTGCAGCACGTTCAGCGACGAGAACAGCGCGCCCTGCTGGAACAGGACCCCGAGCCGCCGGTCGATCTGGGCCCGCGTATCGGGATCGGCCTCGTCATAGGCGGTTCCGAGGATCTCGACCGACCCGGCCCGCTTCGACTGCAACCCGAGGATCGTGCGCAGCAGCACGGACTTGCCGGTGCCGGACGCGCCGACGACGCCGAGGATCTCGCCGCGATAGACGTCGATATCGAGATTTTCCAGGATCAGCCGGTCGCCGAACCCGACGGTGATCCCCCGTCCCCGGATGACGACTTCCTTCTCGCGGCCATGTCCATGCGCGGTTTCCGTCATGATCAGTAGTTCACCGCGGCGAAGTAGAGGGCGAAGAGGCCGTCGACGACGATCACCATGAAGATCGCCTTCACCACGGCCGCCGTCGTGTGCTGGCCGAGCGAGGCGGCGCTGCCGCGAACGGCCAGGCCTTCGGAGGCTGCGATGATGCCGATGATCAGCGCCATGAACGGCGCCTTGATCAGGCCGACGAAGAGCGTATTGAGCGCCACCGCGTCGCGCACCCGGTCGATGAAGGCCTCGGGCGGCAGGCCGATATAGACCCAGCTGACGAGCCCCGCGCCGACAAGCGCGGCGATATCCGCCAGGAACACCAGCATCGGCAAGGCAATGATCAGCCCGATGATGCGCGGCATGATCAGCACTTCGACCGGGTCGACGCCGATGACGCTCAGCGCATCGATCTCCTCGCGCATCTTCATCGAACCGATTTCGGCCGTGATGGCGCTGCCGGAGCGGCCGGCGATCATGATCGCGGTCAGCAAGACGCCGATCTCGCGCAGGACGAGAATGCCGACGAGATCGACGGAGAAGATCTCCGCGCCGAACGCGCGCAGCTGGAAGGCGCTCTGCTGCGAAATGATCGCGCCGATCAGCAGCGACATCAACGTGATGATCGGGACGGCGCGAAATCCGGTCCTGTCGATGTGATAGACGATCGAGGTAACGCGGAAGCGCCTCGGGTCCAGCACGGCCCTGACGAAGCCGCGCGTCACGCCGCCGAGCAGGCTCAAGCCGGCGATCAGATCCTGCCACGACAGATACATGGTCCGGCCGACGGCCTCGACCAGTTCCAGCGCCGCGCCGACGGGCGCCGGCGACGGCGGCACCTCGCGCTCGGCCGGATCGAGCGCCTCGAGCAGCCGCTTGGCGTTTTCGGAGGCGCCTTCGACGGAAACGTCGCTCTGCTTGGCGCGCAGGCCGCGCTCGAGCCGGGTAATGAGCCAAGCGCCGGCCGTATCGATATGCTCGACAGCCGACAGGTCGATCACCGTCGCGCCGGAGATCCTGGCAATCGCGTCGTCGATCGAGGCTTCCAGCCCGCCAACGCTGCGCACGGTCCAGGGACCGAGGGCGCGCAGACGCGCCTGCCCGTTCTGGTCCGAGAATTCGAGTTGCGCTGCTGTTGCTGCTGCCGTCGCCACGACTGCTCCGCGTTCGACGCCTGACCGAGGGGCGGAAGGGGCGAGCGGCACTTGTGGCACCGCGGGGCGCCTCCTAAGCTCCCATCTCCGATTAGGTGATCGCACAAGCACGGAACTGCGGGCAAGCCTTTGGCGGGAAAGGAAGTCGTGATGGAGATCGCAACACCCTACCTGTTGTTTTTGGGTGACGTTCCAGATGCCCTCGCCGCCAAGACCGCGCTCGGAATCGTCGACTGGCGACCGGAATGGTGCGTCGGGCAGTTGCGATTCGCCGGTTGTCGCGCCGATGCCGGCATTCCCGACATGACGATCGCCGAAGCGCGAGCCGCCGGCGCCAGGACGATGATCGTCGGCGCGGTCAACGCCGGCGGCGTTCTTCCCGATCACTGGGTCAGCTCGATCGTGGAGGCGCTGGATGCCGGGCTCGACGTCGCCTCCGGGCTGCACGCGCGTCTCGGCGACAATCCCTCCATCCGCGCGGCCGCCGCCCGCTGGGGGCGCCGCCTGTACGATGTCCGGCACGCGTCGCAGCGTTTCGATACCGGCAAGGGAACCAAGCGCTCGGGGCTGCGTCTGCTGACGGTCGGGACGGACTGCTCGGTCGGCAAGAAATACACGGCGCTGGCGCTGGAGCGGCAGATGCGCGCCGCCGGCCTCGATGCCGACTTCCGTGCGACGGGGCAGACGGGCGTGTTCATCTCCGGCCGCGGCGTCGCCATCGACGCGGTGGTGGCCGACTTCATCTCCGGCGCCGTCGAATGGCTGTCGCCCGATGCGGCGCCGGACCACTGGGACCTGATCGAGGGCCAGGGCTCGCTCTACCATCCCTCCTTCGCCGGCGTGTCGCTCGGCCTGCTGCATGGCGCGCAGCCGGACGCCTTCGTCGTCTGCCACGAGCCGACGCGCACGACGATGCGCGGCGTCCGCCACCCCTTGCCGACGATCCAGCAGGTGATCGACCTGACCCGCGTCTGCGGACGGTTGACCAATCCCGCCATTCGCTGCGTCGGCATCGCCATCAATACGCAGGCGCTCGACGACGAGGCGGCGCAGGCGACGCTGGACGAAGCGGCCGCCGCGCATGATATTCCCGCCGTCGATCCGATCCGGACCGGCGTCGGACCGATCGTCGACCGCATCCTGCAGGACTTCCCTCCCTCATGACCTCTACTGTTTCCGTCGACGTCGAGCGCTGGCCCATCGCCGGCAGCTTCGTCATTTCCCGCGGCTCCCGCACCGAGGCCACCGTCGTCACCGTCACGATCCGGGACGGCCACGCCACGGGCCGTGGCGAATGCGTGCCCTATGCGCGCTATGGCGAGACGGTCGAGGGCGTGGTCGCGGCGATCGAGGCAGCGGCGCGGCGACCCGGCGGCCTCTCCGACCGCGCGGCGGTGCAGGACGCCTTGCCGCCCGGCGCGGCGCGCAACGCGCTCGATTGCGCGTTCTGGGACCTGGAAGCCAAGGCGAGCGGCGTCGCCGTCGCCGAGCGGCTGGGGCTTTCCTCGCCGCTGGCCCTGCTGACCGCCTATACGCTGAGCCTCGGCACGCCGGAAAGCATGGAGGAAGCGGCGAGGAATGCGGCGCATCGGCCACTTCTGAAGGTGAAGCTGGGCGGCGCCGGCGACGGCGACCGTATCGCCGCCGTCCGGCGGGGCGCGCCGGCGAGCCGGATCATCGTCGATGCCAACGAAGCCTGGTCGGCCGCCGATTTCGACGCCAACATGCGCGCCTGCGTGGAAGCGCGGGTGGAACTGATCGAGCAGCCCCTGCCGGCCGGAGCGGACGACTTACTCCGCCATGCCGATCGGCCGGTGCCGGTCTGCGCGGACGAAAGCCTGCATGTCGCCGGCGATCTCGAGCAGCTGATCGACCGCTACGACGCGATCAACATCAAGCTCGACAAGACGGGCGGCCTGACCGAGGCGCTGCGCCTGAAACAGGCGGCGCGCGCCCACGATTTCGCGATCATGGTCGGCTGCATGGTCGGCACGTCGCTGGCGATGGCGCCGGCCGTCTTGCTGGCGCAGGACGTCGATTTCGTCGATCTCGACGGCCCGCTCCTGCTGGCGCGCGACCGAACGCCCGGCCTCGTCTATGACGGCAGCCTGGTCAGCCCGCCAACGCCCTCACTCTGGGGCTGAGCGGGGCTTCCTCGGCACCAGCAGGACGAGGATCGCCAGCACGCCGCCGATCATCATGGTCGGGAAGGCCGCCGCGCCGAGATGGCCGTAGAGCGGACCCGACAGCAGCGTCGTCGCGGCGAGCGCCAGGCCCGAGGCCGTCTGTGAAATGCCCTGGGCGGAAGCCATCATCGCGTCCGGCACCTGCCGGGCGATGGCGAGCTGCATGCCCGCATAGACGGCCGCGAAGGTCAGGGCGTGCAGCAATTGCAGCGCCAGCGAGAAGACCAGGTCGGTCGCGAACGGAAACAGGCCCCAGCGGACGATGGCGGCGACGGCGCCGAGCATGATCAGCCGCTCGGGCTGTAGGCGTCGCAGCGCCTTGCCCGACACGGCGAACATGCCGATCTCGGCGACGACGCCGGCCGCCCAGAGCAGGCCGATCTCGCTGCCGCTGAAGCCGAGCTGCTCCCAGTAGATGGTGCCGAAGGAATAGAAGACGGCGTGGCTCGCCGTGATCAGCGAGAACGAGGCGATGACGACGACAAACTCGCGGCTCATCAGGATGGCGCGGGCCGAGAGCGCCTCGGGCTTCGCCGCGTCGTCGGCGGCGCGGATCTCGGGCGGCGTGACCGGCAGCAGGAAAGCGGTCACCGCCGCAGTCACATAGGCGCCGATCAGCATGGGCGAGAGCGACGCCGGGCCCAGATGGCCGAACACGACGCCGCCAACGAGGCTGATTGCGATGAAGCTGATCGACCCCCAGACACGCATGTTGCCATAGTCGAGCCCAAAGCGGCGGACGCCGGTGAGCGCCAGCGCATCAATCGCCGGCATGCTCAGGCCGAGCATCGCCGTCGCGATGCCGGTCAGCAGGAGGATCGGCCAATAGCCGGTGACCAGCGTGGCAGGCAGGAAGAACAACAGGCCGAACAGGGTGAAGACGACGACCGCGAAGCGCCGGTTCGGCGCCCGGTCGGCGAAGGCGCTGCCCACCGGCATGAAAAGCAGCCTCGCCGCCAGCGGAAAGGCCAGACAGGCGCCGATTTCCTCCGGCGTCAGGCCGCGAAGCTTGAGCCAGACCGGGAAGAACGGCGTCATCAGGCCTCCGACGACGAAGAACCCGATATAGAACAACGAGATGCGAAGGCCGAAGTGGCGCGGCGCGGCGACCATGGATAACGTGCCGATCTGAAAATGCCGGCGAGAACTCGCGGCGGGACATGCGCGACTCACCGGTGGGGAACCGGGGTGCGCGCTCGCAGGATAGCGATGTCGGTGACGAAGCGGGAGTGGCGGCGTTCAGGCCGCGAGCGCCCGCTCCAGGATATCCGGATCAATATTGCCGCCGGACAGCACGATGACCACCGTCTTGCCGCGCGCGTCGACGCGACCGGTGAGGAGGCCGGCGAGCGCCGCCGCCCCGCCCGGCTCGACGACGAGCTTCAGCGTGCGGAAGGCATAGGCGACGGCGGCGAGCGCCTCGGCGTCCGAAACGGCGACGCCGCGCGCGCCCGTCTCGCGATTGATGGCGAAGCCCAGCGCGCCGGGCTGCGGCGCCAGCAGCGCGTCGCAGATCGAGCCGCCGGTCCGCGCATTGCGGGTGATCGAGCCCGACGCCAGCGAACGGCGATAGTCGTCGAAGCCCTCCGGCTCGGCGAGATAGACCTGTGTCTCCGGGCTCTCTGCCGACATCGCGACGCCGATGCCGGCCGACAGGCCGCCGCCGCCGCAGGGCGTGATCACGATATCCGCATGCTCGCCGCGCGCCGCGAGCTCGTCGGCGATCTCCAGGCCGATCGTCCCCTGCCCGGCGATGACGCGGCGGTCATTGTAGGCGTGGACCAGCTCGGCTCCCGTCTCGGAGACGATCGAGGCGGTGATGGCGTCGCGGTCGTCGCTGGCCCGGTCATAGGCGACGATGCTGGCGCCGCGCCGCATCGTGCCCTCGCGCTTTGCGGCCGGCGCGTCGCCGGGCATGACGATGGTAGCCGTGACGCCGAACAGGCGCGCCGCCTCGGCGATCCCCTGCGCGTGATTTCCGGACGATGAAGCGACGATCCCGTGCGCCCGCTCGCCCTCGCTCAGCGAGGCGATGGCGTTATAGGCGCCGCGAAACTTGAACGAGCCGGTGCGCTGCAGATTCTCGCATTTCAGATAGACGCGCCCGCCGGTGATCGCGTCGAGCGCGGCGCTCGCGAGCAGCGGCGTGCGGATGGCCTCAGCGGCGATACGCCGGGCCGCCTGGCGGACGTCTTCGATCGTGGGGGTCATGACGCTGTCCGGTGACGCGAGGGTGACAGGACCGCAGATTTACACGAAAGCGCTTCCGGCGCAGCTTTTTTGCGCCGCGATGACATTGTCGAGGAACTGTCGCGCCGCC
Source organism: Kaistia sp. SLG-1 (assembly GCF_059699055.1). Lineage (NCBI taxonomy): Bacteria > Pseudomonadati > Pseudomonadota > Alphaproteobacteria > Hyphomicrobiales > Kaistiaceae > Kaistia > Kaistia sp. SLG-1. The sequence continues at coordinate 2,466,648 of NZ_AP048544.1, read as the reverse complement.
GCCTGCCACGAATGGCGGAGCGCGACGGTGCGGCAGTGATCGCGCGGGATCGAGAGCGCCGCCAGCACGGCCCTGCGCAGATCCTCGTCAAGCACGCCGGCGCCCGTGCCGCCCACCACGTCGCGCGGCCCAGCCACCGGAAACGCCGCCACCGGCAGCCCCGAGGCGAGCGCTTCCAGCATGACGACGCCGAACGTGTCGGTGCGGCTCGGGAAGACGAAGCAATCCGACGCGGCGTAGATGTCCGCGAGCGCATCGCCGACCTTCGCCCCCAGGAACGACACTTCCGGATGGGCGCGGCGCAGCGTCTCCAGCGCCGGGCCGTCGCCGACGACGACTTTGCTGCCCGGAAGGTCCAGATCGAGGAAGGCGCCGATGTTCTTTTCGACCGCCACCCGCCCGACATAGAGATGGATCGGCCGCGGCAGATGCGCGAGCACGTCGGAGCGGCGATCCGGCCGAAACAGGTCGGCGTCGACGCCACGCGACCAGCGCATCAGATGGCGGAATCCGCGCTCGGCGAGCTCAGCCTCCAGCGACGGCGTGGCGACCATGCAACCGGCGCCGGCATTGTGAAACTGCCGCAACACCGCATAGGTCCAGTCGACCGGCACCGGCAGGCGAGCGGCGAGATATTCCGGAAAGCGGGTGTGGTAGCTCGTCGTGAAGATGCGCTTCCGCTTGCGGCACCAGCGCCGAACCGCATAGCCGATCGGCCCTTCGGTGGCGATGTGGACGTGATCCGGCATCGCCGCGTCGAGCCGCCGGCCGATCGCGCCAGGTGCTGCGATCGTCAGGCGGATCTCCGGATAGGTCGGGCACGGAACGGTGCGATAGCCTTCGGGGGTCAGAAGAACCGGGGTGGCGCCGAATTCCGGCAGGTGCCGGGACAACCGCTCCAGCGTCCGCACGACACCGTTGATCTGCGGATGCCAGGCGTCGCTCGCGATCAGGATGCGGCTCATGCGGCGACCTTGTCGATCTCCGGCTCTTCTTCCTCCGCCACGGCATAGAGGGGGGCGACATCGGCCCAGCGGATCATCTCGATCCGGCCATCATGATGCTCGACGATCGCCGTACAGCTTTCGACCCAGTCGCCGGTGTTGATGTAGCGGATGCCGAGATCGTCGCGGATGGTGGCGTGGTGGATATGGCCGCAGACGACGCCGTCGGCGCCGACCCGCCGCGCCTCGGTTACTAACGCCTGCTCGAAGGCGCCGATGAAGGAGACGGCGTTCTTGACCTTGAGCTTGGCCCAGGCGGAGAGCGACCAGTATTCGAAACCGAGCTTGCGGCGAACCTTGCCGACCACCGTGTTGAGCGCGAGGGCAAGGTTGTAGGCATGGTCGCCCAGGAAGGCGAGCCACTTGGCATGGCGGACCACGACGTCGAACTGGTCGCCATGGATCACCAGCAGGCGCTTGCCGTCCGCCGTCTCGTGGATGGCGCGATCGACGAGTTCGACGCCGCCGAGATGCGTGCCGAGATAATCGCGCAGGAATTCGTCGTGATTGCCCGGAACATAGACAAGCCGCGCGCCCTTGCGCGCCTTCCGCAGCAGCTTCTGCACGATGTCGTTGTGCGCCTGCGGCCAATACCAGCCCTTCTTCAGACGCCAGCCATCGATGATGTCGCCGACAAGATAGATCGTCTCGGCGTCATGCCATCTTAGGAAGTTGAGCAACAGTTCCGCCTGACTACCTCGAGTACCGAGATGAATGTCCGACAGGAAAAGCGTGCGCAAGTGACGGGGCGCGACACCGCTCGACATGATCTTGATTCGTCCTCGTCCAGGAGACCGTTGTCGATTGCTTAGCCGACACGAACCACAGATTTGTGACAGTCGCTCAGAACAGGGTCGGCACCATGGAGAGGACGAGAAGCACCGCCATCACTGCATTGAAAATTGCCACGCGACGATCGCTGTCCAGAAAACGGGCAATCGCCGTTCCGAACAGGCACCAGGTCGCCGAGGACGGAAGCGAGGTCAGCGCGAAAATGGCGGTCAGCAGCAGGACGGCCGGCAGGATTGTCCCGCCCTGCGGGACGTAGAGCGCCATGGCGCTGACGGCCATGATCCAGGCCTTGGGATTGACCCATTGGAACAGAGCCGCCGCGAGGAAGCTCATCGGCCTGCCCTCGCGCGCGCCTTCCGTATCGTGCCGCCCTGCCCGCGCCAGCTTCCAGGCGAGATAGAGCAGATACAGGAACGAGACGTATTTCAGGATCTCGTGCAGGAGCGGGTAGGTCTCGAACACGCCGCCGAGGCCCATGCCGACGGCGAACACCATGACCGGGAAGCCGACCGTGATGCCGAGGATATGCGGCACGCTGGGAACGACGCCCCAGTTGGCGCCGGAGATCATCAGCATCGTGTTGTTCGGACCGGGCGTGAACGCGGTCACCAGGGCGAAGCCCAGAATTGCCAGAATCTGGTCCATGACAGCCCTCCGCCAATGCCCGGGACACGGTGGCACGGCCTTCCTAATAGGTCAATAATGCTGACATTTATCTGTGGAACAGATGGCGGCGCAGCTGTTCTCTGTGGGCCAAGCTGCATTGCTCCAGTCATCAGACATCTGGGCTTGCAAGCCAGCGCCCCCTCGACCATGATCCCGGCCGCCAACACGGAGAAATATCAATGAAACTCCTACGCTTCGGTGCCCCTGGCTCGGAGAAGCCCGGCCTTCTCGCCAAGGACGGCACGATTCGCGACCTGTCGGGCGTCATTTCCGACATCACCCCGGAGACGCTCAAGAACGGCGCGATCGACGCGGTCGCCAAGGTCGACCCGGCTTCGCTGCCGGTCGTGCCCGCCGGCACGCGCCTCGGCCCCGTCGTCAACGGAACGCGCAACTTCATCGCCGTCGGTCTGAACTATGTCGACCACGCGCATGAAACGAACATGCCGATCCCGGCCGAGCCGATCCTGTTCAACAAGGCTCCGAACTGCATCGTCGGCCCGAACGACAATGTCACGATTCCCAAGGGTTCGGAAAAGACCGACTGGGAAGTCGAGCTGGCCATCGTCATCGGCAAGACCGCGAGCTACGTGTCGGAAGCCGACGCGATCAACTACGTCGCCGGCTACGCCGTCTGCCACGACGTGTCCGAGCGCGCCTTCCAGACGGAGCGCGGCGGCCAGTGGATGAAGGGCAAGGGTTCGCCGACCTTCGGTCCGCTCGGCCCCTGGCTCGTCACCCCGGACGAGATCGCGGACATCCAGAACCTCGACCTCTATCTCGACGTCAATGGCGAGCGCGCCCAGACCGGCAACACCAAGACGATGATCTTCGGCGTTGCGCACCTGGTCAGCTACATCAGCCAGTTCCTGCAGCTCGATCCGGGCGACGTCATCACGACGGGCACCCCGCCGGGCGTCGGCATGGGCATGAAGCCGCCGCGTTACCTGAAGGCCGGCGACAAGGTTCGCCTCGGCATCCAGGGCCTGGGCGACCAGGAGCAGGAATTCGTCGCCTACCAGGGCTGATCCCCTTTGGCTGACAGCCTGACGGATTGAAGAGCGGCCGGCGCCATGCGTCGGCCGCTCTTTTCGTTTCTGCGTCTACTTCTACGGGCGCGCATTGACGGGCGTGGCCCTCCCCGTCACCCTGAGCGCCTGACTCGGGCCCCGGGCGCCCTTTCGGTGTCCCGGTCCCTCGCCCGCATCCATCCCGCCCGCCGCCGCGCGGTTCGGGACCCAGGCGCGCTCGCGCGGGATGCCCTTTCAACCAAGCGCCCGTCGACCCGGGAATGCCGGACGGGACCACGCGGACGGCGCTTGCCAATTCCTGAAGGAGAGCCGGTGGAAAGCATCGAGAAGATCCTGACCGAGCATCACTGGATCAACGCCCTGCTCACCCTGACAGCCCTCATCATCGCCGCCCTGTTCGCGAACTATGTCGTCAAGGCGCTGCTGCTCAAGCTGGTGCACAGGGCCCTCGGCATGACGGCCTATGGCCGCGACGAGGAACTGCGCAGCCACGGCGTCATCGAACGCCTCGCCAATTTGATGCCGGCGCTGGTGATCTCGGCCGGCATCGACCTCGTTCCGGGTCTTCCGCAATTCGCGCTGACGGTCATCAAGAACGTCGCCAACGCCTTCATCATCCTGTCGCTGGCAATGACGGTGAGCGCGGCGCTCAACATCGTCGACACCACCTATCATCGCCGCCCCTCGGCCCGGCTGAAGCCGATCAAGGGCTATATCCAGGTGGTCAAGATCGCGGTCTATGTGATCGCGGCGCTCCTGATCATCGCGACGCTGATCGACCGCTCGCCGGTCATCCTGCTGTCGGGTCTCGGCGCCATGGCCGCCGTCCTGATCCTCGTCTTTCAGGATACGCTGCTGTCGCTCGTCGCGGGCATCCAGATCTCGTCGACCGACATGGTGCGCGTCGGCGACTGGATCGAAATGCCCGGCCAGAACGCCGATGGCGACGTCATCGAGATCGCGCTGCATACGGTGAAGGTGCAGAACTTCGACAAGACGATCACGACGGTGCCCATCCGCAAGCTGGTCACCGAGCCGTTCAAGAACTGGCGCGGCATGCAGGAAACGGGCGGCCGGCGGATCAAGCGCTCGCTCTATCTCGACCAGAACAGCATCCGCTTCCTGACCGAGGAAGACTTCGACAAGCTCACCCTGTTCGGCCATCTGGAGACCTATCTGGCGCGTAAGCGCGCCGAGATCGACGACTGGAACGGCAAGCTCGGCGAGCGGGCCAAGTTCGCCGCCAACCGCCGGCGTTCCACCAATATCGGCACCTTCCGCGCCTATGTGGAGAGCTATCTCAGGAACCATCCCGACCTGCGCCAGGACATGACGATCCTGGTGCGGCAGATGCCGCCGGGGCCGGACGGCCTGCCGATCGAGATCTACGCCTTCACCAACACCATCGTCTGGGCGCGCTACGAAGGCATCCAGTCGGACATCTTCGACCACCTCTACGCGATCCTGCCGGAATTCGACCTCCGCGTATTCCAGAACCCCAGCGGTCAGGACCTGAAGGCGCTGGCGCCGGGCCTGCGCCGAAGCCCACGCGCCCTGGCGGCGGCGGACGCCTGACGCCTTGCATGCGGCGGCCGGTCCCCGAGGATCGGCCGCCCGTCGCCATCACGCCGCCAGGTTGACCGACTGGCAGGCGAAACAGATCGCCTCCACATGCCGGAAATCGGTGCCGCAGCAGCCGCCGACCACGTTCAAACCGGGGCATGCCCGCCGAAGTGCTGCGAACTGGCGACCGAGTTCGGCCGGGTCGCCGTCGTCGAGATTGGGGGCGTTGTCGAGCTCGGCATGGCTGCGCCGCGACGCATTGGCCCGCAGCCCCTTGATCCGCCGCGTCCAGCCCTCGCTTGCCCCGAACAGGTGCTCGAAATGGGTCGGATGGGCGCAATTGATCATGTAGTAGACCGGCGCGACCGCGGCCGTGGCGTCGACGGTCTCGATCGCGTCGCGAAGCTCCTGCCCGCTCGGCAACCGGCCGTCCGTCTCGACCGTGAAGGAGAGGACGATCGGCATCTGCGCGTCCGAGGCGGCGCGAACCAGGCCAAGCGCCTCCTCGACATAGTTGATCGTCATCGCGCTGACGAAATCCGCCTCGGTGGCGGCGAAGGTGCGGATCTGCTCGCCATGATAGTCGGCCGCCTCGGCGACGCTCATCTTCCGGTCGATCTGGTAGCCGTCGCCCCGTGGACCGATATCGCCGCTGATCACCATCGGCGTTTCGGGGCTGTCATAGCGATCGCGCAGTTCGCGCATCAGATCGATGGCGGCGCGATTGCTGACGGCGAGCGCATCGGCGTCGTAGCCGATCTGCGCGCCCCAGTCCCGGTTGGCCCGCCATGTCGGGCTTTCCAGAATGAAGCCGAGCCGGCGCGCATGGGCGAGCGCGGCGTAGCGGTCATAATAGGCGCGCAGGCGCTCGCGCCCGCCGGGACGCGAGAACAGATCGAAGGCGGCGAAGGCCGGAAGCTCGATCCCATCGTGAAAGATCAGCGTCGTCTCCAGACCGCCATCGGTGGTGAACAGGCGATCCGTCAGTTGCGGCAGGGCGTCTCTGTAGCGGGCCATGTCGTCCATCCTCCTCCTTGGAGCTTCGGATGGCGACGGACTCTATCCCGCTCCTGTTCCGCGACTAGAAAGCGCGTGGTCCAGTCGGATCGAATTTCACGAACTGATTATTTATCAAACAGATAGGCATCACTCCTCTGATCTCGATTCAACGAATGACAGATCGGAGGAAGCCGAACTTGACCTATGGTAAAGTTCCGGCATGTCGAACTCCGCGCCCCAGCCTCGAACGGATACGCGCGAAAGGCTGCTCAGCCTCGCCGAGCAGCGGGTGCTCGCCAAGGGCTTCTCGGCGACATCCATCGACGAGCTGATCGCCGGCGTCGGCATCACCAAGAGCGGCTTCTTCTATCATTTCCGCGACAAGAACGAGCTCGCCCGGGCGCTGCTGCTCCGCTATCTCGAGCAGGACCGCGCCGTGCTGGAGGCGATCTTCCAGCGCGGCGACGACCTGCATGACGACCCGCTGCACGGCTTTCTCGTCGGCCTGAAACTGTTCGCCGAAATGCTGGCGGACCTGCCGGAGCAGCATCCGGGCTGCATCGCCGCGTCCTATTGCTACCAGGACCAGCTGTTCGACCGCGAGATCCGCGACCTGAACGCCGCCGGCATGCTGGCGTGGCGCAGCCGCTTCGGCGAGCGGCTGCAACTGATCGCGGCCCGCTATCCGCCCCGCCACGATGTCGACATTGATGCCCTCGCCGACATGATCTCGACCTTGGTCGAGGGCGGCCTGATCCTGGGTCGCGCGCTGCGGGATGCGACGATCCTGCCGCGGCAGATCCTGCTCTACCGCGACTTCATCCGGGCGATCTTCCTCGGCAATTGACTGCCGTCACCACCACTTGTGGAAGTGGTGCACCGGGCCGTGGCCACGGCCGATCTGCAGGCGGTCCGAGGCGACGATCGCGTCCGTGATGTAGCGCTTGGCCTCCTCGATCGCCGGTTCGAGCGCGAGGCCGCGCGCGAGGCCCGCCGCGATCGCGGAGGACAGCGTGCAGCCGGTGCCATGCGTATTCAGCGTGTCGATGCGCGGCGCGCTGAACCAGCGTTTGCCGGCGGCCGACATCAGGAGATCGTCGCTCTCCGGACCGGTGCCATGGCCGCCCTTGATCAGGACGGCACGGGCGCCGAGGCGCAGGATCGCCTCGGCCTGCGCCTCCATGCCGGCCGCGTCCGTCGCGACGTCGGTTTCGAGCAGGCGCGCCGCCTCCCGCAGGTTCGGCGTGACGAGGGCCGAGCGCGGCAGGAGGTCGGCGATCAGCACCGCCACCGATTCGTCGCGCAGCAGCATGTCGCCGCTGGTCGCCACCATGACCGGATCGAGCACGACGTTCTTCTGGTCGAAGCGATCGAGCCCGGCCGCTACGGCGCGGATGACATCAGGCTGGGACAGCATGCCGATCTTGACCGCGCCGACATCGAGATCGGAGAAGACGGCGTCGATCTGGGCGGTGACGAAATCGGCCGGCACGTCATGGATCCCCGTGACGCCCAGCGTGTTCTGCGCCGTCAGCGCCGCGATCACCGAGGCGCCATAGACGCCGAGCGCCGAGAAAGTCTTCAGATCGGCCTGAATGCCGGCGCCGCCGCCCGAATCCGAGCCGGCGATGGTAACGGCGATGGCTGTCATCCCTGGTATCCTTCCTCAGGCCCCCGGCCCCGCCGGGGTCTTCGACGCGCGCTCCCGGCTACGCTTGATGCCGAGACGATGCTCGCGATAGATCACGAACATCCCCGATGCAACGACGATCGCCGAGCCGACGAGCATGGTGGCGCTCGGGGTCGAGTGAAACAGCAGATAGCTGACGATGATCGCCCAGAGCATCGAGACATATTCGAACGGCGCGATCAGCGACGCCTCGCCATAGCGGTAGCTCTGCGTCAAAAGCACCTGGCCGATGCCGCCGAAGATGCCGGAGCCGACGAGGAAGGGCACATGCTCCCAGCGCGGCATCGCCCAGCCGAATGGCGCGGTCAGCAGCATGAAGAGCGCCGTGAAGATCGAGAAATAGATGACGATCGTCCCCGGCGGCTCGACCCAGGTCAGGCGGCGCGTCTGCGTCGCCGCGAGCGCGCCGAAGAAGGCGGCGAGGATCGCGAAGACGGCGCCGAGCGCACTGCGGTCCGGGCCTCGCTCGGGCCCGATATAGCCCGACAGGATGACGAGGACGCCGATCAGGCCGACCACTACCGCCGTCCACCGGTAGACGCGAATCGCCTCCTTCAGGAGCACCGCCGCGAGCACCACCGTCAGCAGCGGCGAGGCATAGCCGATCGCGGTGGCGTCGGAGAGCGGCAGCCGCGCCAGCGCCGAGAAGCCGAAGAACATCGACGTCGCCCCGGCGATCGAGCGCAGCACGTGGCCGCCGATGCGCGGGGTGATGAAGATGGAGGGAAGCCCGCCATACCAGCCGACCCAGATCAGCACGGGGATCAGCGCGAAGGCGGAGCGGAAGAACGCGATTTCGCCCGGCGGATAGCTGTCCGAGACATATTTGATCAGGGTCGCCATCGCCGTGAAGGCGATCGTCGAGATGATCTTGAGCAGCACGCCGAAAAGCGGCTGCCCCTTCTGAAGCGCTTCCATGGAACCCACCGGACCGGGGGGCGGTCCGTTTCTTCGGGGGCCGCAGGGGATGCGGCCCGGTTTCGGACTTCGCTTTCAGCCGGCCCGCAGGGCTAGACGAGCGCGATCGGTTGGGACAAAGCCGATCCGGCGAGGCCTGAAATCGCGAATGGACGACACTTCGTTCATGACGATCCGGCCCGGGCGGGCCGCCTCCTCGATCGATCATCGGCAGAAGATGCGGAACGGATCGGCAAAGCTGGGCCGAAGCGCCGCATTTCATGGATCATAGGACCCGCTCGCCGCCGGGTGCAACCGCCTGGAGCCAAAGCGGAGACGCAAAATGGTCCAAACCTCTCAACAGGTGGACGCCGACCGCTCCCGTCATGCGCGCAACGCCTTTTCCCCGCCGGAATCGCGTGTTAAGCACCCAACCGGCGGTGCAGAGGTCATCATCGGAATCCCATGACACGTTTCATCACACGACGCTGCGGCCCGACGCTTGTCGCGGCAACCCTGGCCTCTCTCCTCGTCGGCACGTCCGCCCATGCGGAGCGGATCACCAATCCGGTTGCCGAGTTCGCGGGTCTCGACAAGATCACCGGCCGGATCATCACCTTCGACGTCTATATGGACGAGACGGTGCAGTTCGGCGCCCTGCAGGTGACGCCGCGGGCCTGCTATTCGCGCCCCGCGACCGAGCAGCCGCAGACGGACGCCTTCGTCGAGGTCGACGAGATCACGCTGAACCGCAAGGTGCGCCGTATCTTCACGGGATGGATGTTCGCAGACAGCCCCGGCCTGCACGCCGTCGACCACGCCGTCTATGACGTCTGGCTTGCCAACTGCAAGACCTCGTCGACCGTGGCGCATCCGTCCAAGCCGTAGAAGTCGCCCTCGCCCGCGAGAGCGACCTCGAGCCGCGCGTGATATTCGTCGCGGTCGACCTCGATGGCGCCGAACTGCGACAGATGCTCGGTGGTGAACTGGGCGTCGAGCAGGCTGAAGCCGCCGGCCTTCAGCCGGGCGACGAGATAGACGAGCGCGATCTTGGACGCATCGCGCGCATGGCTGAACATGCTCTCGCCGAAAAAGGCGCCCTGCAGCCGCACGCCATAGAGCCCGCCGACCAGCTTGCCGTCCTGCCACGCCTCGACGGTGTGACAGTGGCCGAGCGCGAACAGCTCGCGATAGAGGGCGCGGATGCGCTGGTTGATCCAGGTCTTGTCGCGATAGACAGAGGCGGCGTTGCCGGCGCAGCCCGCGATCACGCCTTCAAAGTCCGAATCGATCCGGATCTCGTAAGGCTGGTGCCGCATGGTGCGGGCGAGCCGGCGCGGAACATGGAACGCGTCGAGCGGAAAGATGCCGCGGCTTTCGGGCTCGATCCAGTATAAGCCGGGATCCTCGGCCGAGTCCGACATCGGAAAGATGCCGCACGCATATGCCTTCAAGAGAACTTGAGGCGTGATTTCGGGCAGATGGTCAGACTGGCGGGCCATGGGATCACGCGACGCGGGGACCGGAAGCCGAGCACGCGGAGCCGAAACCGGCTCCCGTACCCATGACTAAACGAATCCCGCGCATTGTGCACCCCTCCCCCGAAGAGCCCGGGCACATTGTCATGTTCCCGAGGCTCTCGAAAGGCGAATGCCGACGCCCGATCAGTGGTCCACAGCCAGCTTCTTCTCCAGCCAGTGGATGTCGTAGCGGCCGTCGGCGATGTCCTGATCGTCCACCAGCTGGCGGAAGAGCGGGATGGTCGTCGACACGCCGTCGACGACGAACTCGTCCAGCGCGCGACGCAGCCGCATCATGCATTCGACGCGATTGCGACCGTGCACGATCAGCTTGCCGATCAGGCTGTCGTAGTAGGGCGGGATCTTGTAGCCCTGATAGACGCCCGAATCGACGCGGACGCCGAGGCCGCCCGGCGGGTGGTAGTAGGTGATCTTGCCGGGCGACGGCGCGAAGGTCCGCGGGTCCTCGGCATTGATGCGGCATTCGATGGCGTGGCCTTCGAACGTCACGTCCTCCTGGCGGAAGGACAGGCCGCTGCCGGCGGCGATGCGGATCTGCTCGTTGACGAGATCGATGCCCGTGACGGCTTCCGTCACCGGATGCTCCACCTGCAGGCGGGTGTTCATCTCGATGAAGTAGAACTCGCCGTTCTCGTACAGGAACTCGATCGTGCCGGCGCCGGAGTAACCGAGATCGGCCACGGCCTTGGCGCAGATGGCGCCGATCTTGTCGCGCTCGTCGGCGTTGAGGGCCGGCGAACCCGCCTCTTCCCAGACCTTCTGGTGCCGGCGCTGCAGCGAGCAGTCACGCTCGCCGAGATGCACGGCGTAGCCCTTGCCGTCACCGAGAACCTGGATCTCGATGTGGCGGGGCTTCTCGAGGTACTTTTCCATGTAGACGGCGTCGTCGCCGAAGGCGGCCTTCGCCTCGGAACGGGCGGTCTGGAAGGCGATGACGACATCGGCCTCCGAGCGCGCGACCTTCATGCCGCGTCCGCCGCCGCCCGACGATGCCTTGATCAGCACCGGATAGCCGATGGCGGCGCCGTTGCGAATCGCGTCGGCCTCGTCCTTCAGCGCGCCATCCGAACCGGGGACGACCGGAATGCCGAGGCGCTTCGCCGTGCGCTTCGCCTCGATCTTGTCGCCCATGATGCGGATGTGCTCGGACTTGGGTCCGATGAAGGTCAGGTTGTGCGCCTCGAGAATCTCCGCGAAGCGCGCATTTTCCGACAGGAAGCCGTAGCCGGGATGGATCGCGTCGGCGCCGGTGATCTCGCAAGCGGCGAGCAGCGACGGGATGTTGAGGTAGCTATCGCGAGCGGGCGGCGGGCCGATGCAGACGCTCTCATCGGCGAGGCGGACATGCATCGCGTCAGCGTCGGCCGTCGAGTGCGCCGCGACAGTCTGAATCCCCAGCTCCTTGCAGGCGCGGAGGATGCGGAGGGCGATTTCGCCTCGATTGGCGATGAGGATCTTGTTGAACATCGGCACCACGACGCTCATTCGATGATCAGCAGGGGTTCGCCATATTCGACCGGCTGGCCGTCTTCGACCATGATCGCCTTGACGACGCCGGAGCGCGGCGACGGGATCTGGTTCATGGTCTTCATGGCTTCGACGATCAGCAGGGTCTGGCCCTCGCGAACCGTGTCGCCGATCTCGACGAAGGTCTTGGCGCCCGGCTCCGGCGAACGGTAGGCGGTGCCGACCATCGGCGACGGCACGATGCCCGGATGGCTCGCCAGATTGACCTCGGCCGGCGCGGCGGCGGCCGCAGGCGCGGCGGCGACCGGGGCTACGGGCGCGGCGACCTGATAGGTCGGAGCCGCGGTCACCGTGCGCGCGACGCGGATCCGGAGATCCTCGTGCTCGACTTCAATCTCGGTGAGGTCCGTCTCCGTCAGCAGCAAGGCCAGCTGGCGGATGAGATCCTGGTCGATCGAATTTTTGCTCGTCATGCCCTTTGTTCTTTCATGATCCGTTTCCCCTCGCTCAGTCGACGAGCGGCTGCAGCGCCTGCAGCGCCAAGCCATAGCCAGCGGCTCCGAAACCGCAGATCACGCCGGCGGCGACGGGGGAAACATAGGAATGATGCCGGAAGTCCTCGCGCGCGAAGACGTTGGAGAGATGCAGCTCGATCGTGGGGAGGCCGACGGCGCGGATCGCGTCGTGCAGGGCGATCGAGGTGTGGGTGTAGGCGCCGGGATTGATCACGATGCCACGGAACCGTCCGAGGGCCTCATGGATCCAATCGACGAGGACGCCCTCATGATTCGACTGGCGGAAATCCACCGCCATGCCAAGCCGCTCGCCCGCAGCCTTCGTTTCAGCCTCGATTTCACCCAGGGTCTTGGCTCCGTAGACACCAGGCTCGCGCTTGCCGAGCATGTTGAGGTTGGGGCCGTTCAGAACGAGGATTGCGACTGTCATCGATGATTTCTACCGAGGGCCATGCAAGGACAGGCCCTTGCGGCGAGGTTGGCCGGTTATAGGGGGTCAAACAATAAAGGAAAAGCCCCGAAGCTTTCGCCTCGGGGGTAGTGTCCCATGATTCTTGTCCAAGCGGTCAGCAGCTTGTGGCGCCGCATTCCCTCACCGATTTGATCTTCGACTTCAGCGCGTCATAGCCGACGGCGCCGATGACGACATCGTTCTGCAGGACGTAGGACGGCGTGCCGTTGATGCCGAGCGCCTGCGCCAGCGCATACGACTCGTTGATGGTCGCGCCCACTTCCGGATCCTTCAGCTGCGCCTGGATTGCGGCCTTGTCGAGACCGAGATCGGCGGCCACCGCCAGCGCCCGCGCGCCGTCAACCGCGCCGCGGCTCATCAAGAGCTCGTCGAAGAAGGCGCGATACTTGTCGGGGGCGATCTTGTTGACGACGACGGCGACCTGCGCCGCTTCCTCGGAGCCCTGCCCGAGCACGGGGAACTCCTTCAGGATGACGCGCAGCCCCTTGTCCTCGTCGAGCAGCTTCTCCATGTCGGCATGCGCGCGCTTGCAGTAGCCGCAGTTGTAATCGAAGAACTCGACCAGCGTGACGTCGCCTTCCGGATTGCCCAGGACGACGTGGCGCTTGGAGTTGAACAACTGGTCGGCGTATTTCGAGACGCCCGTCCGGCGGGCCTCGGCTTCCGCCGCCTCCTGCTTGCGCTGCAGCTCTTCCATCGCATCGCGGATCACTTCCGGATGCTGCATGAGATACTCCTTGACCACGTTCCCGATCTCGGAGCGCTGGCTTTCGGAGAAGCTGGCGGCCTGGACGGGAGCCGTCGCAAGCGTCAGGGCGGCGAACGCCGCGGCAAGGAACAGTCTCGGCATTGTACTCACCTGTTTGGACCCATCGGGAACATAGCGCGTGGCAATCGATGGGTGAATTGGGTCATTTGCCCTTCGGAGGCGGTGTATAGGATACGATGTCGTCGGCGCGAAGCCAGGCCGGCGAACCCGTCTTGAACTGGCTCTGCGCCCGCTTGGCACGCGCCTTGGCCGAGGCGAACTTGCCCTCGGCGAATTCACCTTGCGCGGTGGCGAGATCGGCCATGGCCACGTCGCCCCTCAGGGCGTAGGCGCGCGCCAGGCTGCGATAGCCGATCGGCATGTCGGGGTCCGTCTGCAGGCCGATGGTCAGGTTCTTGACCGCCTCGTCGACCGATTTCTTGTCCCCGAGCTCAACCAGCGCCTGGCCCAGCATGATGCGCAAAAGGCCCGATTTCGGCTGCGACGCAACCGCCTTGCGCAATGGCGCGACGGCCTCCTTGGCCCGGCCGCTCTCGAGCAGCACCTGGCCCTGAAGCTCGTAGAAATAGGGATTGTTCGGCCGTGCCCGGATCAGCGCGCTGATCTGGTCCAAGGCGTTGCGGGAATTGCCGGTGCGATACGCCAGGATGGCGCGGGCATACTGCGCGGGCATCGAGGTGTCGCCTGGCGGATAGCGCCGCACCACCAGCATGGAATCCTCGGAGAACGCCGAGAGCTTGGCGCGAACCATGTCGTGGCGCGCCTGCAGTTCGGGCGAATCCTTGGCGTTGTAGAACTTGCTCTTCTTGGCCGCGCCCTGGATCAGGTCGATGCGCTCGTTCGGCAGCGGATGGCTCTGCAGGTAGGGATTGGTGCCGCGGCTGGAATACAGCGTGTTGTCGGCGAAGCGCTCGAACGTCGTGATCATGCCCTTGGCCGACTGGCCCGTCTTGTCCAGATATTCGAGCGCCGACCGGTCGGCCGCCATTTCCTCGCCCCGCTGGTAGGAGAGCAGCCCGCGCCGCACGAGCTCGCCCGAGCCCATGGCGATGCCGCCACCGGCGCGCGCCGCGTCGCCCGAGCCGCTGGCGGCCCCGGCAATCGCCGCGCCCATGCCGACGACGCTGCCGATCAATGCCATGGTCTTGGCCGTCTCGAGCTGCTGGCGCAGCTGGATCTGGTGATTGCCGGCGAGATGGCCGGTCTCATGCGCCAGAACGCCGATCAGTTCGTTTGGCGTCTTCGAATCGATGATCGCGCCGGTGTTGACAAAGATCTTGTCGCCGGAGGCGACGAAGGCGTTGAAGGCGGGGCTGTTGACCAGATAGAGCTCGACCGACGACGACCGCAGGCCCGCCGCCTTGAAGATCGGGCGCAGATAGTCCTGGATCAGCGCTTCCGTTTCCGCGTCGCGAACCAGCGCCGGCCTCGATTGCGCGGCGGCGGGGTTACTTGCCAGCGGACTCAGAAGAACGGCGCCGACGATACCGCCCACGAGCCCCCGCATCATCCGCTGCGCTGATTTCAACACCCGCCCCTCCCTCTCCAGCCTTCCCCTGAAGGCTGCCGGATTGTATTGAAGCCGCTCACGCCGTCGCCGGCCAGCGGCATCCCCCTTGGACGGATGCGCAGAAAATGGGGCGATAGCAAGACTTTTCATCCCGAGATGGAACCCGCGCGCCATGACAGCTTCTGATCGTCCGCCGTCGCGCCGCAGCGCGGTCGCCCCGTTCATCGCGATGGACGTCATGACGGCGGCCTTCGACCGGATCGCCGAGGGCGAACGGATCATCCGGATGGAGATCGGCGAACCCGGCGCTTCGGCGCCCCGCGCCGTGCTGGACGCCGCCCGCGCCGCGCTCGACCAGGGCCGTATCGGCTATACCGAGGCGCTCGGATCGCGGGCGCTGCGGCAACGGATCGCGCAGTACTACTCCGACGCCCATGGCGTGGACGTGCCGGCGTCGCGGATCGCGATCACCACCGGTTCGTCGGCGGGCTTCAACCTCGCCTTCCTGGCGGCGTTCGATCCCGGCGACCGCGTCGCGATCGCCTCGCCCGGCTACCCCGCCTATCGCAACATCCTCGCCGCGCTCGGCCTCGAGGTGATCGAGATCGAGACATCTCCCGAGACGCGGCACGCGATCACGCCGGCCATGCTCGAGACGGTCCACGCGGAAACGCCGCTCGCCGGCATTCTCGTCGCGAGCCCGGGCAACCCGACCGGCACGATGATGACGCCGGAGGCGCTCGCCGCCCTCGTCCGCGCCGCCGACGATCTCGGCATCCGCTTCATCTCGGACGAGATCTATCACGGCCTCGTCTATGACGGCGTCGCCGAGACGGCGCTGAAGACGAGCGACCGCGCCATCGTCATCAACTCGTTCTCGAAATATTACTGCATGACCGGCTGGCGCATCGGCTGGATGGTGCTGCCGGAGATCCTGGTGCGGCCGGTCGAGCGGATCGGCCAGAGCCTCTACATCTCGGCGCCGGACCTGTCGCAGCGCGCGGCGATTGCCGCGTTCGACGCCACGGAAGAACTCGAGATCATCAAGGCCGGCTACGCCGCCAATCGCCGCCTGCTGCTCGACAAGCTGCCGAAGCTCGGTTTCGACGACTATTTCCCGGTCGACGGCGCCTTCTACATCTACGCGTCCGTGCGGCGCTTCTCGAACGATTCAGCCGATTTCGCGCAGAGGATGCTGGCCGAAGCGGGCATCTCGGCGACGCCGGGCGCGGATTTCGACCGCATCCATGGGCACAGCCATATCCGCTTCTCCTTCGCCGGCGCGACGACGGAGATCGCCGAGGCGGCCGAGCGTCTCGAACACTGGCTCGCCTGAGCCCGAAATTCAGGCCTTCCGGTATTCAGGCCTTGGCGCCCAGCAGCGGCTGGGCGTGCGCGGCGATCGGACGGCCGGGCGTGACCGGTTCGTGGTCGGAGCTGGCAAAGACCTCGCGGTCGAGCCGCTGCATGGCGCCGGCCAGGATGCCGACATCGACCAGATCGTCCTCGGCCGAGAACACCTCGATCTCGGTCATGCGGGCCAGCTCGCTCACCAGCCCCTCCTCCAGCCCGGCCTTGAAGCCCGCCTCCATCAGGTCGAAGCCGGCGACGCCGCGCCCCGTGAGCGCCACGCGCTGCGGATTGAGCAGCGCGACCAGCCGCGACAGGCCGAAGCCAAGCGCCAGCCCCGCCTGATGATAGGCCATGCGGACGCGATCCTCGCCGGCGCGTGCCCGCTCCTCGAGCTTGCGCATCGTCTCGGCATCGGGATCGATCTCGGTCGGCGGCTCGTCCGGCGGCAGGTTCTCCACCGCGCGATAGATGGCATAGTCGGCCACATAGGCCTCGACGCAGCCGCGCCGGCCGCACCGGCAGAGCGCCCCGCCCGGCATGTGGTTGACATGACCGAATTCGGCGCCGGAGCCATAGGCGCCGGTGAACAGCTTGCCGTCGATATAGAGCCCCATGCCGACGCCATAGGCGATGAAGATCACCGCGAAGGTGCCGCCGAAGCGGACGGGATCGCGCGAATTGAGCGCCTGCGCCATCACGTTGACGTCGTTGGTCATCGAGGCGCGGATGCCGACGGCCTCCGCGACCGGCCCCGGAATGGCGCCGACATCGACGTTGACCGTCGGGCTCCACAGGAGCGTGCCGGTGGTCTCGTCGGTGGTGCCGGGAATGGCGATCGAGATTTCCGACACTCTGGACGGCTCGATGCCGCGATCGACCAGATAGCCGCGAATGATCTCGATCAGGCGCGGCACGAAGTCGGAGGAATCCGGCCCGACGGTCGCGACCGCGTATCGGCTGCGATCCTGCAGGTGGCCGGCATAGTTGCTGAGGAGAAGCGTCACCGTGTTGAGCGAGACCTTGACGCCCAGCACATAGGCGGCCTCCTCGTTCAGCGTCAGCGCGACGCGCGGCCGGCCGCGCCCCAGCGGCCGCTCGGCCCGTTCATCCAGGCTCGCGGTAACGAGAATGTGCTCGGCGAGAAGATCGCCGGTAATGGCGGAGATGGTGGCAGGGCTGAGGCCAGTCTCCCGACCCAGTTCGACACGCGCCAATGGACCGGCCCGCCGAACCGCCCCGAGAACGAGGCCCCTGTTCTGGCGACGCACGAGTTCTGTGTCGGCTTTGCTCTGCACGATTCTCTCCCAGGCCGCACGATCACGTATCGATAATTGATTTCCAAGGAATATGCATCGGGCCTTCGCAAGTTCCGAAACCTAGCATATTCGGGAAAAATATCGCGTGGCTGTCCGGACCTATTTGCCGGGGCTTCCCTAGCGTGGTCTTGCCGGCACGACGGCGGCGTCGTATTCCGTCACGGCCCCGTAGGCTCATCGCTTCGAAGGACGCCCCCTTATGACCGTCGCCCGAACCGCCGCTACGGCGGCTGCCATCACCAGCGCATTCTCGACCCTTCGCGGCCACCGCGACCGCGTCGAAGCCCAGACCATGCGCGACATGTTCGCGAGTGATCCGGCGCGCTTCAGCCGTCTTTCGCTCACCGTCGACGATCTGCTGCTCGACTATTCGAAGAACCGGATCGACGCCGCCGCCGTCGTCGGGCTGCTCGATCTGGCGCGTGTCGCCGGCGTCGAGGAGCGTCGCGACGCGATGTTCGCCGGCGAGAAGATCAACGTCACCGAGAACCGCGCCGTGCTGCATGTGGCGCTCCGCGCCCAGGCCGGCGAGACCTATCTGGTCGACGGCGAGAACGTCGTCGAGGACGTCCATTCCGTGCTGGACGCCATGACGGCCTTCGCCGAAGGCGTGCGCGACGGCTCGATCGCTGGCGTCGGCGGCCGCTTCACCGACGTCGTCAACATCGGCATCGGCGGTTCGGATCTCGGCCCGGCCATGGTGACGCGGGCGCTCAGCCCCTATCACGACGGCCCGCGCCTGCATTTCGTCTCCAATGTCGACGGCGCGCATATCCACGACACGCTGGCCAAGCTCGACCCGGCCACGACCCTGTTCCTCGTCGCCTCGAAGACCTTCACGACGATCGAGACGATGACCAACGCCGCGACCGCGCGCCGCTGGATCGTCGAGGCGCTCGGCGAAGAGGCGGTCGGCGCGCATTTCGCCGCCCAGTCGACCGCGCTCGACAAGGTCAGCGCCTTCGGCATCGACACGGCGCGCGCCTTCGGCTTCTGGGACTGGGTCGGCGGCCGCTACTCCGTCTGGTCGGCGATCGGCCTGCCGGTGATGATCGCCATCGGCTCGAAGAACTTCCGCGCCTTCCTCGCCGGCGCGCACGACATGGACCAGCACTTCCGCACCGCGCCGCTCGACCGCAACCTGCCGGTCATTCTGGCGCTGATCGGCATCTGGAACCGCAACGTGCTCGGCTTCCCGGCCAAGGCGGTCCTGCCCTACGACCAGCGCCTGGAGCGCTTCGCCGCCTATCTCCAGCAGCTCGACATGGAATCGAACGGCAAGCGCGTCACCCTCGAGGGCGCGCCGGTGACGCTGGCGACCGGCCCGCTCGTCTGGGGCGAGCCCGGCACCAACGGCCAGCACGCCTTCTACCAGCTGATCCACCAGGGCACGGACGTCATCCCCTGCGATTTCCTGATCGCCGCGAACGCGCATGAGAAGGACGGCGTCCACCACGCGCTGCTCCTCGCCAACTGCTTCGCGCAGACCGAGGCGCTGATGCGCGGCCGCACTACCGATGAAGCCCGCGCCGAGCTCGCCGCCGAAGGCAAGGTGCCGACGGAAGTCGAGCGGCTGGCGCCGCACAAGACCTTCCCGGGCAACCGCCCGTCGAACACGATCCTCTACAAGACGCTCGATCCCTACACGCTCGGCCGCCTGATCGCCCTCTACGAGCATCAGGTCTTCGTGCAGGGCGCGATCTGGGGCATCGATTCTTATGACCAGTGGGGCGTCGAGCTCGGCAAGCAGCTCGCAGTGCAATTGCTGCCGATGGTCGAGGGCAAGGTCTCGGCCGACAGCCGCGATTCCTCGACGGCGGGCCTGATCAAGGCCGCAGCCCAGCTCAAGTAAGAGCAAGAATCCTCCGGCGCCGTTCCGACGGCGCCGGAGTCCAAACGGCCTTCAGGTTTCGCGTGCGGACCGGTGCACGACGATGCGATGGCCCTCGACGGAGAGACGCCCCTCCTTGATCAGGGCGCGGATCTGCTTGTTCACGGCCTCGCGGCTCGCGCCCAGCATCTGGGCCAGCGTTCCCTGCGTCATGTCGAGCTCGACGACGGCGATGTCCCGCTCGATCCGGCCATGGATGAGCGCGAGCTGGCGCAGCAGCACCAGCAGCCGGTGGCGCAGATCCGAAAAGACGGCGCGATTGACCTGCTCGTTGGTGTGACGCAGCCTCTCGCAGAGGCTCAAGATGATCTGCCGCTGCAGCTGGCTGGAGCTGTCGAGCAGATTGAGGAACGGCTGGCGCGGCAGGAAGATCAGCCTCGCCTCGGTCAGCGTCGCGGCGCCGGCGCTGCGCGGCAAACCGTCGATCAGCGAGATCTCGCCGATCACCTCGCCCTCCTCGAACAGCTGGATCGTCAGCTCGCGGCTGTCGTCGGCGGTCAGGAAGATGCGGACAATACCCTCGACGACCGAATAAAGGCCGTCGGATTCATCGCCTTGCGAAAACAGCAGCGTGTCGGCAGGGACGGTCGAGACGCGGGCGATCTGCGCCAGGCGCGTGATGTCGTCCTTCTCCAGACCATTGAAAAAGCTCGTTCGCCCGAGCCAGGATACGATTTCAGCGACCTGCACCCCTGCCCTCCGTCGACGATCCGCCCGTTGGCTAGTTCAACCGATAGCATTCAAATCGTCTCATGACGAGCGAGGCCGCTTGGCGCCTCGCTTCAGGAGCTCGCGGAACAGCGAGCGGCGCCAGGATTGCAGCGCCCGCTCCTCCGTTTCCATCGCCATGACGACGCGTTCGTCGATCAGGAGGCGGGCGGCGCGGCGGAACCGGACCGGGGCAAGCGCGGTGGCGATCGCGCGGCAGGAGGCGTCGTCATAGAGCCTGTCGGCGAGATCGAGCGCCGCGACGAGCGCCAGGCGAATGCCGGAGCGATTGACGAGATCCTGCAGCGCCTGTTCCTCCTTCGCGCCCTTGACCCGCCGGGCGGCCTGGAGCACGTCAACGACGAGGCGCAGCAGCTCGAAATGATGGGAGCTCGCGGCATGCACGCCGGCGATGGCGAGGCGCGTCGAGGGCCGGGCCGCCGCGGCGGGATCTCCATCCGGGCAAAGCTCCGCGAAGCCGAGCGACAGCACGGAACGAAGTCCCGGCGCGTGCACCAGATTGCCCTGGATCTCCAGCATCAGCGTCGGATGTCGGACATGGATCCACTTGCGCTCCTGCTGCCCGTCGTCGCGCTGCTCGGGATAGAGCGCGAAGCCCGCCTGCGCTGCGACCGCCTCGACCTCGTCCAGCCGCTCGAGCGGCACGATCAAGTCGATGTCGCTGGTCGGGCGCAGCAGCGGATCGGGATAGATGTTCTCGGCGAAATCCTGTCCCTTGATCAGGAGCGCCGGCGCTTCGGCCGCGGCCAGCGCCGTCCGCAGCCGCTTGGCGTAAGCCGCGAGCTGCATGTTGAAGGCGACGCCGCCCTGGTAGCGCGTCGAGAAGTGATCGCGAACCGGCGTCAGTTCCGGCGTCGACAGGGCCGGACGCAGCTTCCGGAGCGCGGCGGGCAGCACGCCGTGCCGCTCGGCCTGGGACAGCAGCAATTGCGCCCGCTCGGCGGAGAGCGGCGGCGGGGCGAACTCGGATTCGGGATCGGCCAGAGCGATCAGCAGACGGGCATCCGGGCGCGTCAGGCGGCGCGGCGTTCCGGTGGCTTCCAGGCTCGCGCCATCGGTCTCGCGGACAGACATGAAATCCTCGGTCTACGGTTGGTCGCTGACGACCAGCGCCTCGCACCGCTTACCGACATCAAGGATGCCGTCGCGACGCTCAGGAGATGGAATTCAGGATGCGGAACCGCGTGCACGGTCCCACGGAATAAGGAAAATTGTGATCCGTCCGGCAGGTTGGAGAACGCCGCCACCATCGTGGCAGCGGGCTCGCGCTTCAGAGGCTCCGGCCGCTCATAAATCTTCGCATAATCAGCTCTCAAATCAATAAGCATTCATTGCAATTTGCCTGCGAAATCCGACCGAATGACGCTTCACGGTCAATGCCTTAGCAACAGCTACGGCCCGTAGCCGCAGAGCAAACGCCGAGCTTCGACCCGACCGCCGCCCCCTTTTCCTTGACGCGGCGTTCCGCTATCGAAGGCAACCACACCACTGGGGGATTCAGCATGTCGAGCCTGGAGCCGGGGACCGTTTTTGCCCTGCACGAGAACACCAGCTTCCAGCCGCTCGGCGATGGCGAAGGCGGCGTGCTGCTCGACATCACGTCGGGCCAGCTCTTCACCTGCAACGACACGACGGCGGCCTTCCTTGCCGCGGTCGATGGCGAGCGGGACTTCGCCGGCATCCTCATCGAGCTCGAGAAGGTGTTCGAGGTCGAGGCCGCCGTGCTGCGCGATGACATGGCCGTGCTCGCCGACCAGCTGGCCAGCGAAGGCCTGATCGTACGCACCCCGTGACGCCGAACCTGCTCCTGCGTGCGAAATTCCGGGCCGAGATGTGGTTCTGGGCGAAGACCCTGCCGTTTCGCTGCCGCAAGTCGCGCGATTTCTCGGATATCCTGCGGATCGCCCACGCGGGCGCCAGCCGGCGCTATGCGGGGCTGCGGTCGGCCTATATCGGCACGCGCGCCAAGAAGGCGGGTCGCCGCCCCTGGCTGATGCGCGACCGGCGCTGCCTGCGCGAGGGCATTCTCGCCTACCGTTTCCTGACGCTCGCCGGCATCCCGGCCACCATCCATTTCGGCGTCGACCGCACCAGCATCGGCAAGGCCAAGCTCTCCGCCCATTGCTGGGTGTCAGCGGTCGGCATGCCCATCCTGAACCCGCCCGAGCCCACCATGGTGACGATCTTCACCGAACAGAACCGCGCCGGACCCGCCTGATGCTTCGGAAACGCTATGAGATCCCCGGCCTCGCCTTCAGCCTCGTCGCCGATCCCGATGCGCGCGGCGACCAGGCCCTGCCGCAACTCAAGCTGTTCGAGGCGGAGGAAGGCCCCGTCCAGCATGAGGTCATCCTCACCACCGTCGAGGGCGACGACATCGCCACGCGCGGCACGGTCATCTGGGGCGGCAATCTGATCGACGGCACCTATGCCGAGTTCAGCCGCGACGGCGACGAGCAGCAGCTCCGCATTCCCGGCCAGTTGGCGATCCTCGAGAGAGGCGAAGAGCCGGTGACACGGGTCGAGGTCCTCGCCAGCGCCGAGAACCCCTTCTATTCGATGGCGCCGGTGATCCTGCTCGACACCATCATCCGCGACCATGGCCTCTTGACCATCCATGCCGGATCGCTGATGCCGCCGGGCCGGGACGAACTCGTGCTGCTGTTCGCGCCGAGCGGCTTTGGCAAGACGACGACCTCGCTGGCGCTGGCGCTCTCCGGCTACGCGCATCTCGGCGACGATGTCGTGGTCCTGCGCCAGGAGGGTAGCGATATCCTCGCCTGGGGCCTGCCGCGCGCGCTGAAGGTCCAGCGCCGAACCGCCGCGATGTTCCCCGAGCTCCTGCCGCATCTCGGGACGTTCAGCGGCGAGGAGGACGAGGCGGGGCTGACGCGCGAGGCGCTCGCGGCGATGATGCCGCTGCCCGATCCGAGGAAGAGTTACAGGACGGCGGCGATCGTCGTGGTCGGCCCCCGTTCGGAAGGCCCGGCCCGGGTCAAGCCGATCAGCAAGGCGGACGCGCTGTCGGTGATCCTGACCGACAATATCGGCATCCTTTCGGACGGCGTTCCGCGCCCGCAGCAAGCGCTGTTCCGGCTGCTGACCAAGCTGGTCTCGACCACGCCTGTGTTCCAGCTCGACGCCGGCAGCGACCCGCATTCGATCGCCCCGGCCTTCGACGCCGCTTTGGGTATCATCCGCGAACCGGCGACCGCCGAGGCCTGAGCCGGCTCAGCCGCCGAGCATCCTGTCGACGAGCAGATGGCCGAGCCGGCGCGGCTCCGTCTCGGCGACGAGCGTCAGCTTGGCGGATACCGCCAGCGTCGAGATCCCGTGCAGGCCAGCCCACATGGTGACCGTCGCGTCCTGGCGCGCCTCGGCCGTCCTCTCCGGCATCAGCGGCCCGAGCGCCTCGGCAACCAGCCCGATCAGGGCCGCCAACTTCGGCCGATACCAGTCCGGCAGCTCCGCGCCTTCCGGCAGCCGATGCTCGAACAGCATGCTCCAGAGGCGCGGCCGGCTTTCGACGAAATCGAAATAGGCCTCGACCAGCCGCTTCGGACGCTCGCGCGGGGCCGCGTCGGCGGCCGCGCCGAGCTCGACCGCCAGCGCGTCCAGCGTCATGCCGTTCAGCTGCACGATCAGGTCGTCGAGATTGGCGAAGAGATTGTAGATCGTGCCGGGGGCGTAGCCGATCCGCTCGGCGACCCGGCGCACCGTCAGGCCGCGCAGCCCCTCCTCCGCCGCGATGGCCCGCGCCGCGTCGAGCGCCAGGCGCTTGAGCTCTTCCGGAGCGTGGTCGCTGCGCCGTGCCATGAATTCGCTGCCCTTCCCGTCAGGAGAGATCGTCGTCACAGTCCCCTCGATAGCACATATTGAACATCGTTCAAAACACTGCTATCCAATTGAACGTCGTTCAATTAAAGCGGCTTGCGAGATGCCGCGAACAGGCTGAGGTTTGACGCCATGGATGCCTCCACCCAGACCCCGCCGGCGGACACCCCGCCCCTTTCCGCGTCTCGCGCCGGCTCGCCGCCGCTCTTGAAGACGCCCGGCTTCCTGCCGCTCTTCATCGTGCAATGGTTCGGCGCCTTCGCCGACAACGCGCTGAAGAGTGCCTTCGGCTTCATGGTCGCCTATGGCGGCGCCGAGCTGTTCGGCCTGTCGCCGCAGGTGGCGGTAACGCTGGGCGGCGCGGTGTTCATGCTGCCCTTCTTCCTGTTCTCGGGCGTCTCTGGCCGGCTCTCCGACACGGTCGACAAGAAGCTGGTGGTGCGCTGGACGCGGCTTGCCGAAGTCGGCCTCGCCCTGCTCTCCGCCTACGCCATCATGATCCATTCGGCGCCGCTGGCCCTGCTCGGTATGTTCTTCTACGCCGTGCAGTCGACCATCTTCGGCCCGGCCAAATATTCGATCCTGCCGCAGCTCGTCAGCCGCGACCGCCTCGTCGCCGCCAACGCGCTGTTCGAGGGCTCGACCTTCGTCGCCATCCTGCTCGGCACGCTGTTCGGCGGGCTCACCGTTGGCCTCGGCGGCAAGTGGATCGCGATCGTCGGCCTCGTCTCCGTCGCGCTCGTCGGCGCTGTTGCCGCCTTCTTCGTGCCGTCCGCGCCGCCGGCTCCCGGAGCCGGGCGTTTCCACTTCTCGCTGTTCGGATCGAGCCGCGACGCGTTCGCCGCCATCCGTCGCAAGCGCACGCTTTTCCTGGCCGTCTCCGGCATCTCGTGGTTCTGGATGATCGGCCTGATCGTGATGTCGGTCTTCCCCGATTTCGCGAAGTCGACGCTGAAGGTCGACGAGATCGTCGCTAATCTGCTGGTCGCCGCCTTCGTGGTCGGCATCGCGCTCGGCTCGGCCGCGACGTCAAAACTGCTCGCCGGCCGCATCTCGGCCCGGCATACGCCGATCGGCGCGCTTGTCATGGCCGCCTTCATGGTCGACCTGTCGCATGCCGCGACCGCGCTCGGCGCGGTCGGCGCCGGCGGCGCGCTCGATTTCGGCGCCTTCATCACCTCCTGGGCCGGCATCCGCGTGCTCGTCGATCTCGTCGGCGTCGCCTTCGGCGGCGGCCTCTTCACCGTGCCGCTCTATGCGCTCTTGCAGTCGCGCGCCGACGAACGCGAGCGCTCCGCCGCGATCGCCGGCAACAACATCATGAACTCGGCGCTGATGGTGATCGGCACGGGCCTAGCCGCCGGCCTGCTGGCAGCGGGCGTCACCACGCTGCAGCTCCTGTTCTGGCTCGGCCTCGCCAATGTCGTGGCGGCGGTAATCTGCCTGAAATTCGTGCCGGACGAATTGATCAAGGCAATCGGCCACCGGCTGATGCAGATCCTCTTCCGCGCCCGCGTGAAAGGCCTGGAGCATTATGGCGAGGGCGACGACGCCGCCGTGGTGGTCGTCAACCACACCTCGTTCATCGACGCGGTGCTGATCGGCTGCATGCTGCCGGGCAAGCCCGTCTTCGCCATCAACAAATACATCGCGACCCGCTGGTGGGTGAAGCCGGCCTTCCTGTTCTTCGACCTCGTGCCAGTCGATCCGACCAGTCCCTTCACCGTCCGCAAGATGGTGAAGCTGGTCAAGGAAGGCCGCCGGCTGGTGATCTTCCCGGAGGGGCGCATCACCGTCACCGGCGCGCTGATGAAGGTCTATGACGGCCCCGCGATGATCGCCGCGCTCTCCGACGTGCCGATCATCCCCGTCCGTATCGACGGCGCCCAGTACACGATCTTCTCGCGCCTGAAGGGCAAGGTGCGGCAGCGGCTGTTCCCCGAGATTTCGATGACCGTCCTGCCGCCGCGCCGGATCGAACTGACGCCCGGCCTCGTCGGCCGCAAGCGCCGGCACGAGGCCGGGCACCATCTGCAGGCGATCATGACCGAGATGGTCTACGAGACCAGCCCGGCGGCGGAGACGCTGTTCGACGGGCTGATCCGCGCCCGCCACATCAACGGCAAGCGGCCGCTGATCGAGGACGTGACGCGCGCCCCGGTCGGCTACACCGCCATCCTCCGTGGCGCCTTCGCGCTCGGCAAATCCTTCGCCGCGATGAGCGCGCCCGGTGAACGGGTCGGCGTGCTGCTCCCGAACACGACGGCCGCCGTCGTCACCTTCTTCGCCCTGCAGGTCACCGGCCGCATCCCGGCCGTGCTCAACTTCTCCGCCGGACCGGCCTCGGTCGACGCCGCCTGCCGCGCGGCGGAGGTGAAGCTCGTGCTGACCTCGCGCCAGTTCATCGAGAAGGGCCGCCTGCAGCCGCTCATCGACGCGCTCGGCGAGCGGGCCCGCATCGTCTATCTGGAGGATCTCCATGGCGAGATCGGCTTCACCCGCAAGCTCTTCGCCATGGCCGGCGGCGTCGCGCCGCGCTTCCTGAGCCGCGTCGCCTTCCAGCGCCCGACCGATCCGGAGGCCGAGGCCGTCGTGCTCTTCACCTCGGGCTCCGAAGGCACGCCGAAGGGCGTCTCGCTCAGCCACCACGCCATCCAGGCGAACCGCCAGCAGATCGCCAGCGTGGTCGATTTCTCCGGCGAGGACGTCGTCCTCAACGCATTGCCGCTGTTCCACGCTTTCGGCCTGACGGCGGGCTGCCTGCTGCCGCTCTTCTCCGGCGTCCGCCAGATGCTCTACCCCTCGCCGCTGCACTACCGGATCGTGCCGGAGATGGCCTATGACGTGAACGCGACGATCATGTTCGGCACCGATACCTTCCTTGCCGGCTATGCCCGCATGGCGCACCCCTATGACTTCTATTCGATCCGCTACGTCTTCGCCGGCGCCGAGCGGGTGAAGCCGGAGACGCGCCGCGTCTGGGCGGAAAAGTTCGGTATCCGCCTGCTGGAAGGCTATGGCACGACCGAGACCGCGCCCGTCATCGCCATCAACACGCCGATGGCGAACCGCCCCGGCTCGGTCGGCCGGGCGTTGCCGGGCATCGAGACGCGGCTTGAGCCGGTCGCCGGCATCGAGGAAGGCGGCAAGCTGCTGGTGCGCGGCGCCAATGTGATGCGCGGCTACTACCGCGCCGAGGCGCCGGGCATGCTCGAGCCTCCGGTCGACGGCTGGTACGACACGGGCGACATCGTCACGATCGACGACGGCTTCATCACCATTTCCGGCCGCGCCAAGCGCTTCGCCAAGGTCGGCGGCGAGATGGTGTCGCTGGCGTCGATCGAGGCGCTGGCCGGCGAATTCTGGCCGCACCACGCCACGGCGGCGGCGGCCGTGCCGCATGAGCGCAAGGGCGAGGAGATCGTGCTGGTGACGGAGCGGCCCGACGCCGACCTCGCGGAGTTCCAGCGCTTCGTCCGGAGCCGCGGCCTGTCGGAGATCATGCTGCCGCGCACGGTGCTCATTGTCGAAAAGCTGCCGCTGCTCGGCTCCGGCAAGGTCGACAACACGGCGGTGACTGAACTGGCGCTGAAGGCAAAGAGCCCTCAACCGGCTTGAACCATCCGCGCCCTCCCAAACGATTGCGTGAAGCGCCTTGAAACGTTGGATCTGCGCCCATTCTTCTCAGGCGCAGGCACAACCTGCCTGCGGATCTGCAACGATTGCGGGAGAAGAGCGATGAGGAATGCTGAGAGCCTTCCCGTGTCCAAGAGGCGCCCTCGGCGTCTGCCAGCCTTCATCGTGGCGGGTCTAGCGGCCGGCCTCGGGCTGGCGCTGGCGCTCGGATCTAGCCAGGGCGCGGTCGCGAAACCCGATTCCGTGACGGCGATCGACATTGCGCTCGAACCCGATGCGACCATGCTTCAGCACGCGAAGGACGCCAACGCCCGACTGCTCAAATCCTTCCCGAAGGGGTTTGCGCTCGACGCGACGCACCATCCGCACGTCACGCTGCTGCAGCAATTCGTCCGCACCGATGATCTCGACAAGGTCTACGCGGCGGCGGAAACGGTCCTCAACAAGGAAAAGCCGACGAGCTGGACGCTGAAGGCGATAAAATACTACTATATCCCGTCGCCACCGGTCGGACTGGCCGGCATCGTCGTCGAACCGACGGACGATCTGCATCGGCTGCAGGATGAGCTCATCGAGGCCGTCACGCCCTTTACGGTCAAAACAGGGTCCCCGGCCGCGTTCTTCAGCCGGGTCCGCGGCCACGACATCCAGAAATCCCTGATCGACTATGTCGACGACTTTGTCACAGATGCGGCCGGCAAGAATTTCAATCCGCACGTGACGATCGGCGTCGCGAGGGAAAGCTATCTGAAGAAGATGCTGGCCGAGCCGTTTGAGCCGTTCACCTTCCAGGCGACGGGCGCCTCCGTCTACCAGCTCGGTACCTTCGGTACGGCGAGGAAAGAGCTGAAGGCGATCCCGCTCTCGCCCTGACGGCGCGCGTTACTTCCGCTTTTTCAACGGCTTGGCGGCGTTTGCCCGGATGGCCACGTCGATCGCCGCCAGCGCCCAGTCCCTGAGTTCATCCGTCTCATCGAGCAGGCGCTCGGGCATTCGGTAGTAACCGAGCGCCATGCGCGGCCGTTCTTGGTGCCATAGACGAAGGGCCCGCAGCCCTCCGCCTCGAAGGTCGCGCGGGTGGTGTCGTCGACCTTCAGGTAGATCACGTCGTCCTGCCAGATGCCGAACATCAGCCCGTCACGGAAGAAGCCGAGGCCGCCGAACATGCGGCGAATCCGGACGTTTCCGACCGGTTCGAACAACTCCGCGAGGTAGTCGAGATCGGCGTTCATCGGGTTCCTCAGTCGGCGATATCGAGGCCCATCTGCCAGAAATCGGCCTCCAGGCGAACCGCCTGGCGGAAGATCTCGAGCAGGCGCGGATAGCGCGCCTCGGTCAGCGACAATGCCGCGAGCCGGTCGATCTGGGCAAGGCTCTGCCGCGCCACGTCCTGATAGCCCTCGCCGGCATATTCGCGGATCCAGGCGGCATAGGGATTGGCGCCGTCGAGGCCCGTTCCGGAGGCGGCCAGCGCCGTGCCGATCTCGGCGTAACCGACGACGCAGGGCGACAGCGCAACGACCAAATCGAGCATGTCGCCGCGCAGGCCCGCCTCCTGCACGAAGCGCGTATAGGCAACCGTCGCGCGCGATTCCGCCGTGTTCTCAACGGCTTCCTGCGAAAGACCCCATTCGGCGCAGAGCTTCAGGTGCAGGCTGGTTTCGTCGAGGATCGCGTGCATGCCGGCCGAGGCCTTGCGCATCTCGAGCGGGTTCGGCGCCTTGTAGACGCCGATCGCATAGGCGCGGGCGAACTCGATCAGGAACAGATAGTCCTGCACCAGATAGTGCTGGAACGACGCCTTCGCGAGCGATCCGTTGCCGAGGCCGAGGACGAAGGGATGGCGGACATAGGCCTCCCAATCAGCCTTCGCGTCGGTTTTCAGGCGTTCGAACAGGCTCGGCAAACCGGTCTCCATCAGGCGGGAATGGGAGGGAAGTCGGGAGGAGACGCAGCCGCCCGCGACGGGTTAACGGCCGGGTTAACACCCCGCCGCCCGTCAACCGGATGGTAGCGTCGCGTTAACGCTCAGCCGGCGGTGGCCGACGCCTCGGCCGGATCGGCCGGCTTCAGCATGACGGACTCGCCGCAGCCGCAGGCGGAGACCTCGTTCGGGTTCTTGAAGACGAAGCCGGAACGGAGCTTGGTGGTCTCGAAATCCATCACGGTGCCGAGCAGGTAAAGCACGGCGGCCGGATCGACGAACACGGTGGCGCCATGGCCCTCGATGCGCTCGTCCTTCGGGTCGGGCTCGGCGACCGGCTTCATGGTGTATTCCATGCCGGCGCAGCCGCCCTTCTTGACGCCGATGCGCAGGCCCAGCACCGGCTCGTCGGAATCCTCGACGATCTCGCGGATCCGCTCGGCGGCGGCCTCGGTCAGGGTCATCACGGCGAAGCGTGAACGGACGCCCATGGCATATCTCCAATTCGCGGCGCGAAGCGCCCTTCCGGCCCTAAGATCGGCCTTCAGATCCCGTTCTGCAAGGCACTTGCGGGCAGATCGAGATCGTTCGACCAGATGCCGGGCGTCGCCAGCTCGACGACATGCCCGTCCGGGTCATTGAAATAGAGGCTCTCGCCGCCCTGCGGCCAGCGCATTTCGGCGGTGATGACGACGCCCTTGGCCACCAGATGATCGCGCCAGGCGTCGAGCTGGCCCTTCGGGATGCGCAGCGCGAAATGATAGGGGCCGCTGCTGTCATGCGCCGGGATCGTGCCGCCCGGCAGGTGCACGTCCTGCAAGGTGGCGCCGCGCCGGAACAGGAGCAGCACGCTTGCGGGGCCCGCATCGAAGGCGACGAGGCGGTCGTCCGCGATCATCGCCTTCAGGCCGAGAATGTCGCGATAGAAGGCGGCGGCGCGCTTGATATCGTCGACATAGATCGCCGTTTCCAGGATCCCGGTGATCGGCGGCGCCATGCTCACGGCGGACCTCAGTACCAGTCGAGCGCGACGCGCGCCTCGTCCGACATCCGGTCCTGCGACCAGGGCGGATCGAAGGTCATGGTGACGTCGACGCGGCCAACGCCGGGAACCGCGCCGACGGCGTTTTCGACCCAGCCCGGCATCTCGCCGGCGACAGGACAGCCCGGCGCCGTCAGCGTCATCTCGATCGCGATATTGCGGTCGTCGTCGACGTCGATCTTGTAGATCAGGCCGAGCTCGTAGATGTCGGCCGGGATCTCGGGATCGTAGACGGTCTTCAGCGCGGCGACGATGTCGCCGGTGAGCCGCTCCAGTTCCTCGGCCGGGATTGCCGAGCCGGCGACGACCGGCGTCGTCTCCGGGCCCTCGGCGTCGACGGCCTCTTCGCGGGTCAGCGTGGCATCGTCCATTTCAGGTCCTCATGCGAAGAAAGCATGCGCCTTGACCAGCGCATCGGCAAGGCGATCGACTTCGTCCAGCGTGTTGTAGAGACCGAACGACGCCCGACATGTGGAGGTCACGCCGAAGCGCTGCAAGAGCGGCTGGGCGCAGTGGGTACCAGCGCGGACGGCGACGCCCTCGCGGTCGATGATGGTCGAGACGTCATGCGCGTGCGCGCCGGCCATCTCGAACGAGATGATCGCGCCCTTGTTCTTCGTCGTGCCGAAGATCTTCAGGCTGTTGATCGCCTGAAGCCGCTCCGTCGCATAGTCGCGCAGCCGCTCCTCATGCGCGAGGATGCGGTCGCGGCCGATGCCCTCGATGTAGTTGAGCGACGCGCCGAGGCCAATCGCCTGGACGATCGGCGGCGTGCCGGCCTCGAAGCGATGCGGCGGCACGCCATAGGTGACGTTGTCCTCGGTGACGTCGCGGATCATCTCGCCGCCGCCGAGGAAGGGCGGCATCACTTCGAGCAGCGCCTTCTTGGCATAGAGCACGCCGACGCCGGTCGGGCCGTAGAGCTTGTGGCCGGTGACGCAGTAGAAATCGGCGTCGAGATCGCGCACGTCGACCGGCAGGTGCACGGCGCCCTGGCTGCCGTCGACCAGCACCTTGACGCCATGGGCGTGCGCGATGCGGATCACGTCCTTGATCGGCACCACCGTGCCGGTGACGTTCGACATGTGGGTGACCGCGACGATCTTCGTCTTCGGCGTGATCAGCTTCTCGAATTCGTCGATGAGGAACGTGCCATCATCGGCGATCGGCGCCCACTTGATCACCGCGCCCTTGCGCTCGCGCAGGAAATGCCAGGGCACGATGTTCGAATGATGCTCGAGGATCGAGAGGATGATCTCGTCACCCTCCCCGATCTCCATCTGGCCGAGCGACGCGGCGACCAGATTGATCGCCTCGGTCGAGGAGCGGGTGAAGATGATCTCGTCGACAGAGCCGGCATTCAGGAAGCGCCGCACCGTTTCGCGCGACGCCTCGTAGGCGTCGGTCGCGACGTTGGAGAGATAGTGCAGGCCGCGATGGACGTTGGCGTATTCCTCCGAATAGGCCTTCACCACCGCGTCCAGCATCGCCTGCGGCTTCTGCGCGGAGGCGCCGTTGTCGAGATAGACGAGCGGCTTGCCATGCACGGTCCTCGAAAGGATCGGAAAGTCCTGCCGTATCGCCTGAACGTCATACTCGTCGCGATCACTCAAGTTCATCAGTGGACCCCAAGAGCAAATCGAGATCGGGAAAAGCCGACCCCACAAGCCACGAAATGCCCAAGTACCCGATCAGCGCCGCAAAGCTCGCGGCGAGAAAGACATAAAAGGACGCTGCCACGCCGAGACCAGTCAGCTCGGAAAACATGCTGACTAGGTAGAGGGCGGTGACCAGCCACAATACCCGCTCGATCAGTGCGGCCACGGGTTCCATCGACCCCGGTACCGACGCTTCGACGAAGGCCAGCAACAGGGACGGAACGAAGCCGATGACCGCCGTGCCGAACGTCACCAGGGCTCCCGCCCTGAAGATGCCGGCAAAGGTTGCTCGTCTGGACGCCAACCAGAACGCCGCCCAGAAGAATACGGTGCCATAGCTGACCGCCAGGGCCATGGTGATGGCCATGGCGACCAGGAACCCGACCAAACCGAGAACCAGAAGGACTGGACCAACGACCTCTGCAACGAGACCAAGGTCGGCCTGGAGCAGCGCCACGGCGATCGGGACAAATGTAAGCAATGCCCAAGCAAAGAAGAGCGTGGCTCCCTGCATGGCGCCCAAGCGCCCGGTCGAAACGACGTTCCGGGGCGCCACGATGCTTCTCAACCCCAAGGCAAGCGCTTGACGCAAGATCTAGTCCTTCAAATGACCTATCGCGTTGCCAGCCACTCGCGGGCGATCGCCTCGAAGGCGTCGCCGATCGCTTCGTCGCCCAGACCTTCGATCGCCTCGGCCAGGAATGCCGTCACCAGCAGGGTCTCGGCCTCGGGACGCGGAATGCCGCGCGAGAGCAGGTAGAACAGGATGTCCTCGTCGATCTCGCCGCTGGTCGCGCCATGCGCGCACTGGACGTCGTCGGCGAAGATCTCGAGCTCCGGCTTGACGAAGAACGAGGCATCCTCGGAGAGGAGCAGGCCCTGCGTCATCATCCGGCCGTCGGTCTTCTGCGCGTCGGGGCGAACCACGATGCGGCCCTGGAAGACGCCTTCGGCGCGGCCATCCATCACGGCCTTGAACAGCTCGCGGCTGGAGCCGTTCGGCACGGCGTGATCGACGCCGAGCGCGATGTCGGCATGCTGCTTGCCGCGCACCATCGTCGCGCCGAACAGGCCCGCGCGGGCGTTCTCGCCGGTATAGGTGACGAAGCTCTGCGCGCGCGAGATCGCGGCGCCGGTCATCAGGGTGAGATGATCGAACTCGGTCTCCGTGCCGATCGAGACGGCGAGCGTGCCGAGATGGACGGCGGCGCCGCCTTCCGTCTGCAGCTTGGCCCAGACCGCCTTGGCGCGATCGCCGACCGAAACCTCGGTGACGACGTTCGCCTGGTAGGCGGTATCCGCCGGTCCGACATGCGTCTCGAGGATCCGGGCGGAGGCTTCCGCGCCGATGGTGACGATGTTGCGGACATGCGAGGCGACGGCCGAGCTGGTCAGATGCGCGATCTCGATCGCGCGCTCGACCTTCGCGCCGGCGGGCACGTCGATGACGACGCCGCCGGTCATCAGCGCCGTGTTCAGCGAGACGACCGCGTCCTTGAGCGTCGCGATCTCGCGGCCAATCGAGGCGTCGCCGGCGCGGAGCAGCTCGACCAGCGGGCGGACGGTCACGCCGTCGATGCCCGAGAGATCGGAGAGATCCGGACGGAACACGCCATCGAGCACGACGAGGCGCGCGCGATCGAGGCCCGGGAGCGGATCCGCCAGCGAGACGGGCTCGGCGCCATGGCCATTCGCCAGCGGCGGAATGGTCCTGAGCAGGGCGCGCAGGTCCGTATAGCGCCAGGGCTCGGTGCGGCGATGCGGCAGGCCCAGCTGCTGGAAGGCAGCGAAGGCGGCCTCGCGCGCCGCGGCGATCGCCGGCGAACCCGGCAGATCCGTGCGGGCGGCGGCGAATTCCAGCGCCAGCGTATCTTCAGCCTGTGTGCGCAGGATGCGCGGCTCGGCGTTCATCGATGCCACTCCCCCGCTCAAACCGGCTCGTCGACGTAGTCGGCGTAGCCCTTGGCTTCCAGCTCGAGCGCCAGCTCCGGACCGCCGGTGCGGACGATGCGGCCGGCCGACATCACATGCACCTTGTCGGGGACGATGTGGTCGAGCAGGCGCTGGTAGTGGGTGATGACGAGCATCGAGCGATCCGGCGAACGGAGCGCGTTGACGCCCTCCGAGACGATGCGCAGCGCGTCGATGTCGAGGCCCGAATCCGTCTCGTCGAGGATGGCGAGCTTCGGCTCGAGCAGCGCCATCTGCAGGATCTCGTTGCGCTTCTTCTCGCCGCCGGAGAAGCCGACATTGAGCGGACGGCGGAGCATTTCCTGAGTCACGTTCAGCTTTTCCGACGCGGTCTTCACGCGGCGCATGAAGTCCGGCGTGGTCAGCTCGGCCTCGCCACGCGCCTTGCGCTGGGCGTTGAGGGCGGCCTTCAGGAAGGTCATGGTCGCGACGCCGGGGATCTCCAGCGGGTACTGGAAGGCGAGGAACACGCCGGCCGAGGCGCGCTCTTCGGCCGGCGTCTCAACGATGTCGTTGCCGTCGAAAATGATCTCGCCTTCGGTGACGTCATAGCCATCGCGGCCGGCCAGCACATAGGAGAGGGTCGACTTGCCGGAGCCGTTCGGCCCCATGATCGCATGGACTTCGCCGGTCGGGACGACCAGATCGACGCCGCGCAGGATCTCCTTGCCGTCGATGGAGGCGTGGAGGTTCTTGATCTCGAGCATATCGTTGTTCCGTTCAATTCTGCGCCTTGAACCGTTCCGGGGTGGCCGAAGCGCCGACGGCGTTCCGGGAAGGTCACGGGCGATCGAAGCGCCCCCTTCCCGAAACCGGCTGCGCCGGTTTCGGCCTCCCCCCGGCGGGGGAGGTTCAGGCAAGGTATGGCTTAGCCGACCGACCCTTCGAGGCTGATCGAGATCAGCTTCTGGGCTTCGACCGCGAATTCCATCGGCAGCTGCTGGATGACGTCCTTGACGAAACCGTTGACGATCAGCGCCACGGCCTCCTCGGACGAAAGCCCGCGCTGGAGGCAATAGAACAGCTGGTCGTCGGCGATCTTCGACGTCGTCGCCTCATGCTCGAAGACCGCGCTGGCGTTCTTCGATTCGATGTAGGGCACGGTGTGCGCGCCGCACTTGTCGCCGATCAGCAGGCTGTCGCAATTGGTGAAATTGCGCGCGCCCGACGCCTTGCGGTGCGCCGAGACGAGGCCGCGATAGGTGTTGTCGGAGCGCCCGGCGGCGATGCCCTTCGAGATGATCCGGCTCTTCGTGTTCTTGCCGAGATGGATCATCTTGGTGCCGCTATCGACCTGCTGATAGCCGTTCGACACCGCGATCGAATAGAACTCGCCCTGGCTGTCGTCGCCGCGCAGGATGCAGGACGGGTACTTCCAGGTGATGGCCGAGCCGGTCTCGACCTGCGTCCACGAGATCTTCGAGCGGTCGCCACGGCAATCGCCGCGCTTGGTCACGAAGTTGTAGATGCCGCCCTTGCCGTCCTTGTCGCCAGGATACCAGTTCTGGACGGTCGAGTACTTGATCTCGGCGTCTTCCAGCGCCACCAGCTCGACGACCGCTGCGTGCAGCTGGTTCTCGTCGCGCATCGGCGCGGTGCAGCCCTCGAGATAGGAGACGTAGGCCCCCTTCTCGGCGATGATCAGCGTGCGCTCGAACTGGCCGGTGTTCCGCTCGTTGATGCGGAAATAGGTCGACAGCTCCATCGGGCAGCGGACGCCCTCGGGGATGTAGACGAACGAACCGTCCGAGAAGACGGCGGAGTTCAGCGTCGCGTAGAAATTGTCGGTCGTCGGCACGACGGAGCCGAGATACTTCTTCACGATCTCCGGATATTCGCGGATCGCCTCGGAAATGGCGCAGAAGATCACGCCGGCCTTCTTCAGCTCTTCCTTGAAGGTCGTGACGACCGAGACGGAATCGAACACCGCGTCGACGGCGACCCGACGATCCGCAGCGCCCTCGACGCCGGCCAGGATCTCGCGCTCGCGCAGCGGGATGCCCAGCTTCTCATAGGTGGCGAGGAGCTCGGGATCGACCTCGTCGAGCGACTTCGGACCGGCCGTGCTCTTCGGCGCCGAATAGTAATAGAGATCCTCGAAGTCGATCTTCGGATACTGGACGCGCGACCAGGTCGGCTCCGTCATGGTCAGCCAACGCCGATAGGCGTCGAGCCGCCATTCGAGCATCCATTCCGGCTCGTTCTTCTTGGCGGAGATGTAGCGGACGATATCCTCCGAAAGGCCCTTGGGGGCTCGTTCGGACTCGATATCGGTCACGAAACCATATTTGTACTGATCGACATCGATCTGGCGAACCTGATCGACTGTCTCCTGAACTGCAGGCATTGCCTACTCCATCCACAGCGGTTTCAAGGACCGCGGGTTGAGTGCGTTGTCATGCGGCGCGTGTCACGCCCGGCGCGAGCCGTCTCATGACACGTCCCCAGACCTCCGTAAATCTACGTATGTCCGTTTCGGTGGTTTCCCATCCGAAACTGACGCGGATCGCGGATTTCGCATAAGGATCCGGCACGTTCATCGCCTTCATCACATGCGAAACACCGACTTTTCCCGAAGAACACGCGGATCCGGCTGATACCGCGACCCCTTCGAGATCGAGCGCGATCACCAGCGTTTCCGCCGAGAGACCGTTGACGCCGAGGGACAGCGTCTGCGGGAGCCGCTCGGCTTCCCCGCTCAATTGCATGGCAGGCTCCGCCGCCGTCGCGATTTCGTCGCGCCAGCGTGTCCATTCGGCCTGCCGGTCGAGATCGGCGCGGGCGCAATCCGCCGCGACGCCGAAGCCCGTGATCGCCGCCACATTCTGCGTGCCGGCGCGGCTGTATTTCTCCTGTCCGCCGCCGACGAGCAGCGGCGCCGGCGATACCAGATCGCCGCCCAGCACCAAGGCGCCGGCGCCCTGCGGGCCGCCGAGCTTGTGCGCCGAGAGCGTCAGAAGGTCGACGCCGAGCTCGGCGATGTCGACCGGGATGCGGCCGGCGGCCTGGATCGCGTCGGTATGCACAAGCGCGCCGAACGAGCGGGCGATCTCGGCGATCTCGGCGACCGGCTGGATCGTACCGGTCTCGTTGTTCGCCAGCATGACAGAGACGAGCGCCCGCTTGCCCTCGGCAGCGACCGCGCCCAGCTGCGTCTTGAGATCGGCGAGATCGAGCCGGCCCTCGCCGTCGACGGCGACGATACGGACCTCGTCGGCGCCGAAGCGGCCGCCGGCGAGCACGGAAGGATGTTCCGTCGCACCGACCAGCACCACGTCGATCGAAACCGTCGCCGCGCCGACCCGCATCACCGGCGACAGCGCCGTGACATTCGCCTCGGTGCCGCCCGACGTGAAGATCACCCGCGCCGGATCCGCGTTGACCAGAGCCGCGACGCGGCGTCGCGCCGTCTCGACCCGGGCGCGCGCCGCCCGGCCCTCGCCATGCACGGAAGAGGCGTTGCCGGTGGCAACAAGCGCATCGACCATCGCCGCGCGCGCTTCGGGGCGAAGCGGCGCGCCGGCGTTGTAGTCGAGATAGATGCGCGGCGCGGCCAAGGCTTGCAGTCTCCAGTCGCGAGCGGATGTCGCATTATGCTTGAAATCCGGACCCCGCCTCATGCTACAAGGCCCGCTACACGGCAGGATCGACATCCGACGCCAATTTCGAAGAATTCTAAAGTGTTCTAGAAACCCTGACGCTCAGAGTCAAGTTACGATTTGACGCTGATATAGGTCGCTTGGGGGCTTCTGAACAGATCGAAAGGTCCGAGGCAAAAAATGCCCGAGGTTATCTTC
Source organism: Kaistia sp. SLG-1 (assembly GCF_059699055.1). Taxonomy (NCBI): domain Bacteria; kingdom Pseudomonadati; phylum Pseudomonadota; class Alphaproteobacteria; order Hyphomicrobiales; family Kaistiaceae; genus Kaistia; species Kaistia sp. SLG-1. The sequence goes on along the minus strand of NZ_AP048544.1, from coordinate 2,428,581 downwards.
ACCGGCCCCGCCGGTCGCATCGAGGGTCGATTCCAGCCCTCGAAGGAAAAGAACGGCCCGATCGCCATCATCCTGCACCCGCATCCGCAGTTCGGCGGCACGATGAACAACGCGATCACCTACCAGCTGTTCTACATGTTCGCGAAGCGCGGCTTCGCGGTGCTGCGGTTCAATTTCCGCGGCGTCGGCCGCAGCCAGGGCGAGTTCGACCATGGCGAGGGCGAGCTGTCGGATGCGGCTTCCGCGCTCGACTGGGTGCAGACCATCCATCCCGACGCGCGCGCCTGCTGGGTCGCCGGCTTCTCGTTCGGCGCCTGGATCGGCATGCAGCTTCTGATGCGCCGGCCGGAGATCGAGGGCTTCATCTCGGTCGCGCCGCAGGCCAACCTCTACGACTTCTCGTTCCTGGCGCCCTGCCCGTCCTCCGGCCTGATCGTGCATGGCGACCAGGACAAGGTCGCGCCGCCGAAGGACGTGCAGACGCTGGTCGACAAGCTGAAGACCCAGAAGGGCATCATCGTCGAGCAGCAGATCATGCCGGGCGCCAACCACTTCTTCGAAGGCCAGGTCGAGCCGCTGATCGATATCTGCGGCAACTATGTCGACAAGCGCCTCGCCATGCTGAGCGCCGCCTGACGCTTCCGGCAGGGCCGAGCGCCCTGCCCGCACGAACCAAAACGGCCCGAGGCGTCACCGCCCGGGCCGTTTTTTTGTGATCGCCGGCTTTGGACGAACAGTCGCAGCGCCGCCTTGCGATCCGCGACGCCTGCGCTCCGCTGGGTCGCGTCTTCCCGGCGCGAACCGGCATCGGGGTCGCTTGAAAACGCCAAAAAAGAAAGGGCCCCGCCGAAGCGGAGCCCTCACCCCCGTCTTTCTTTGGATCAGAACTTGTAGTTCAGACCCAGCTTGACCGTGTGGAACTTGATATCGGCATCGTTGTCGCCGACAATACCCTGGAAGCCGTTCAGACCATTGGTGTGAATGCTGCCGAGATCGACATAGAGATATTCGGTCTTCAGGGTGATGTTCTTCGTGATGCCATATTCGACGCCGGCGCCGGCAGTCCAACCCCACCGGGTGTCGGAGAAGGAATTGCTGTCGGTGAAGCCGAGAACGTTGTCGGTATAGCTGGAGGAGCTTTCGACGTCGCCATAGGCCGCGCCGCCGGTGCCGTAGATCAGCAGATTGTCCCAGGCATAGCCGATCCGGCCGCGCAGGGTGCCGAACCAATCGACCTTCGCCTCCTGGTTCGTCGAGACGCCATAGTTAAAGTCGGCGGTATGTTCCGCGCTGATGCCGGCAGCCGCGATATCGGCTTCGACACCGACCACCCAGTTGGGCGAGAACTGGTAGTTGTAGCCGACCTGCGCGCCGCCGAAGGCGCCAAAGGCGTTGTCGCTCCAGCCCACGGAGAAGTTGCCCGGGTCCGTGAACGTCGTATCGAAGCCGCCGCCGCCGATGCCGCCATGCACACCGATGTAGAAGCCGGTCCAGTTGAAGGCGACCGGCGCCACCACCGGCGCGGGCTCATAGGTCAGGTCGGCGGCGTGTGCGCCGACGACGCCGAGCGCCAGCACCGAAGCCATGGTTGCACTGCGAAGCATGAATTTCATCGGGAGCTCCTTACGCTCGGAAGGTTCCTGACGATCGACGGGATGGGCCAGGGGGCAGAACAGTCGATCACCGATGTCAGGACTGTAGCGCACCCATTCCACTTTGACTGTTGCAGAACAGCATCACCCAAAACACAACCTGACGCTACGTTAGTACGCCATTCTTCTTCATGATGAGCAAGTAAACTTATCAAATTTCCGGCAAAGTATTGAAGGATAAGACCAAGCGCCGAATGACGCTGCGTGACCCTCGCCGCCACACGCCGTTGAAGATTTTTTCCGGGCACTCTTCTAAATGCCGCGTGCACGGTACCCGGCGCCCGTTTTCAACCTGAAATTGCCAATTTGGCCGGGATTTCGGGTGCCAGACGCCTCGCCGCCGCCGACTCGGGACCGGGCAAACGGCCATCTCCGAGTCGCCGCCGGCGCCGCATCGCGGACGACACCCCCTCGGGACGGTGCTCCATCCCGGCGTAAAGATCGGGGCACGAGACGCGCACAAAAAAGCGGACCGCCCTCGGGCCGGTCCGCCAATCCGCTTCGCCGCCGAAGGACGCGAGATCGCCCTAGAGGGGCCCGGCGACCTTGTTCGCCGTCGCCACCTTGCCAAGCGCGCCGGCCTTGCCAGGAGCCTTGGGCTTCGCACGGGTCAGCCTGGCGATCTCGGAGACGACCTGCTCATGCAAGACACGGTTCTTGTCAATATCGAAATGGGAGAGTTCGGCCTTGATGTCGCGGCGCTTGCGCACATCGGAATTGACGACCCGCCTTTCCGCGCCGGCCGGCACGTCGAGCGCCGAGCTCCAGCCATTGTTCGACTGATAGAGGTTGAGATAGCGCCGAACGCCCGGCGACACGGGGCCGGCCGTCGTCGGATCGAAGGTGACGACGAGATCGACGGGAACGCCGCTCCGCGAAAGCTGCTGCGCCATCAGGAGAACGGCATTGGCGCCGAGCGAGTGGCCGACGAGGACGATCGGCCGGGTCGCCTTCGGATCGGCCTTGTACTTGGCGGTGATCTCGGCGGCGATGCGCGGCCAGTTGGCGTGGTTCAGGACGTGATTGGGAATGCCCTGGCTGGAGAGTTCCTTGGCCATGTCGTCCATGCCCAGCGAGAACACATTGGCGAGGCCGCGGAAGAGATAGACCTGGGGATCGCGCTGCGCCTTGGCGGGCTTCGCGGCCTGGCTCCGTGCTTTCCGGACCGGCGCCGGCTTGGCCGGATCGGCCTGGGCGACCGGCGACTGAGCCGGCGGCTGGGCCGGCGCCGCGGCGGAAACCGACACGAGCGGCGCGGACAGCAACGCAGTGCCCATCAGCACATAGCAGAGTTTGGTCAGGCGGCTCGGCATGCGTATCTCCCCAGTCAGTAACGTGCGGCCATGCTTGCCGCAGGCGATGCGATTCGTCCAATCAGCGCAGGAGCTCCGCCGGTTCGGCCAGAACGCCGCCCGGCATCGGATAGGGAACCCCGGTCGTCTCCGGCAGGCTCAGCGGCAGGCCGGCGACGCTGCGCGCCGCCAGATAGGCGAAGGCCTGCGCTTCCAGGAAATCGCCCGACCAGCCAAGCGCGTCGGCAGGCAGCACGGTGGCGCCGCTCGCCTCGGCGAGACACCGCAGGATGGCGGGATTATGCGCGCCGCCGCCACAGACGATGATCTGGTCGGCGCCGCCGGCGAGCGCCACGGCGCGCACGATCGACTCGGCCGTGAAGGCGGCGAGCGTCGCGGCCGCGTCGGCGGTCGAAAGCCTTGCCACCGGCGCGCGCGAAAAAGCGTCGCGGTCGAGCGATTTCGGCGGCGGCAGGCTGAACCAGGGATCATCCATCATTTCGGCCAGCGACTGCTGGTGCACGATTCCCGACGAGGAGAGCACGCCGCCGACATCCATGGCGGCGCCGGTGCGCTCGCGCACGAGATCGTCGATCAGCGCGTTGCCGGGGCCGGTATCGAAGGCGACGATCGAGCCGTCGGCGCCGATCCGCGTGACGTTGCCGACGCCGCCGATGTTCACCACGGCGACATCGCCTACCAGACGGGCGGCACGCACGAGCGCGGCATGGAAGATAGGCACCAGCGGCGCCCCCTGCCCGCCGGCCGCGACATCGGCGGCGCGGAAGTCGTAGACGACCGGGAGGCCGAGCCGCCGCGACAGCGCCGCGCCGTCGCCGATCTGGATGGTCAGCCGGCGACCCGGCGCATGGAAGACGGTCTGGCCATGGAAACCGACCAGCGTGACGCGCGGCGCGTCGACATCGACGCGGGCAAGCAGCGCCTCGACCGCCTCGGCATGGGCCTCGGTGACGATTCGCTCCGCCTCGGCGAGCACGCCGGGCCGGTCGTCGCGCCGGTCGAGATGCACGGCCGCGGCGAGCGCGGCCCGCAGCACGGCGCGCTCCTCAGGCTCATAAGCTCGGAAATGGGTCGGGCCGAAAGCCTCGACTTCTTCGCCGTCGGTCGCGATCAGGGCCGCGTCGACGCCGTCCATTGACGTTCCACTCATGAGGCCGACAACGACGGTTCTGCGCATTCGTTCCCCCGGAATAGTTCCGAATCCGGGATAGACCCTGCGATCGCCCGGGCAAAGAGCAGATCGGCAACAGTCGCGCCGTTTCGTTCACGCCGCCAATCCGCCACGTGACAAACGCCTTCGGCTGATCTATATGCGCTGACATGACTTTCGCCGCCACCACCTATGCTTGGTACTTTAGCTATCCGCTCGCAATGGCGGAGGTAGGGGTGCGCGCGGCTTAAAAAGCCGCAGAATGTCCCGAAGCCGCCAGACACCTGGCGGCTTTTTTTGTGCCGCCGGGTGGGTCCAATCCCAAGGAGCCACACCCGTGTTGATGACCGACGATCTTCGCATCCGCGATCTGAAAGAGCTGAGCACGCCCGAGCAGGTGATGCGGGAATTCCCGCGCACCGAGACGGCGACCGAGACGGTCACCGCCGCCCGCGCCGCCGTGCACAACGTCCTCCAGGGCGAGGACGACCGCCTGGTCGTCGTGATCGGCCCCTGCTCGATCCATGATCCCGTCGCCGCGATGGACTACGCCCGCCGCCTGGCGGAGATCCGCCCCTACCTCGCCGACCGGCTCGAGATCATCATGCGGGTCTATTTCGAGAAGCCGCGCACGACGGTCGGCTGGAAGGGCCTGATCAACGATCCCAATCTCGACGGCAGCTTCGAGATCGACAAGGGCCTGCGGATCGCCCGCAACCTCCTGCTCGACATCAACGATCTCGGCATGCCGGCCGGCTCCGAATTCCTCGACATGACGACGCCGCAGTACTTCGCCGATCTCGTCAGCTGGGGCGCCATCGGCGCACGGACGACGGAAAGCCAGGTGCATCGCGAGCTCGCCTCCGGCCTCTCCTGCGGCGTCGGCTTCAAGAACGGCACGGACGGCAACGTCAAGATCGCGCTCGACGCGGTGCTGTCGGCGTCCGAGCCGCATCATTTCCTGGCCGTGACCAAGACCGGCCGCTCGGCGATCGCCACTACGGCCGGCAACGAGGATTGTCACATCATCCTGCGCGGTGGCAAGACGACCAACTATGACGCGGCCAGCGTCGAGGAAGCGGCCAAGGCTTCGGAAAAAGCCGGCATCACGCCGCGCATCATGATCGACGCCAGCCACGCCAACTCGTCGAAGAAGCCGGAAAACCAGCCGCTCGTCGTCGAGGACATCGCCCGCCAGCTCGAAGCCGGCGACAGCCGCATCATGGGCGTGATGGTCGAGAGCAACCTCGTCGCCGGCCGGCAGGACCTGGTCGAGGGCCAGCCGCTCGTCTACGGCCAGAGCATCACCGACGGCTGCATCGACTGGGACACCACCGTCGACGTGCTCGAGCGGCTCGCCGCGGCCGTCGAGGCCCGCCGCGCCGCGGTTCGCCGCGCCGCGTGAGATCCGGGAACGCTTCATCGTCAACGGACGGAGAAGCGTTCCCGATCCCGGCGTCGCCCTCGACAGCCCGTAGTCCGCGGACTGTCACTTTCTTCCCGAACTTTCACCTTCGAGGTGAAATTTCCCGTTCCGGCTGCTAGAAAGCGGCCCAAATCCAATAATCAAAGTCCAAAGGTCCGGCCGTCATGAGCGCCTTCAAGTCCGAGTTGATGCAGATCCTGACCGAGCGTGGTTTCGTCCACCAGTGCTCGGATAGCGAGGGGCTCGACCGCCGCTTCGCAACGGAATCCGTCACCGGCTATATCGGCTTTGACGCCACGGCGAAGAGCCTGCATGTCGGCTCGCTGATGCAGATCATGATGCTGCGCTGGATGCAGAAGACCGGCCATCGCCCGCTGGCGCTGATGGGCGGCGGCACGACCCGCATCGGCGACCCGTCGTTCAAGGACGAGGCGCGCAAGCTTTTGACCGACGAGATGATCGACGAGAATCTCGCCGGCATCCGCAAGGTGTTCGCCAACTACATCGATTTCGAAGGCGGCGAACGCCCGGCCATCATGGCCAACAACGCCGAGTGGCTGAACGGCCTGCACTATATCGACTTCCTGCGCGACGTCGGCCGCCACTTCTCGGTCAACCGCATGCTCTCCTTCGATTCGGTGAAAATGCGCCTCGACCGCGAGCAGTCGCTGTCCTTCCTCGAATTCAACTACATGATCCTGCAGGCCTACGACTTCGTCGAGCTGAACCAGCGTCACGACGTCATCCTGCAGATGGGCGGCTCCGACCAGTGGGGCAACATCGTCAACGGCATCGAGCTCGGCCACCGCATGCTCGACAAGCAGTTCTACGCGCTGACGACGCCGCTGCTCACCACCTCGTCCGGCGCCAAGATGGGCAAGACCGCGAACGGCGCCGTCTGGCTCAACGCCGACATGCTCGGCTCCTACGAGTTCTGGCAGTTCTGGCGCAACACCGAGGATGGCGACGTCGAGCGCTTCCTGAAGCTCTACACCGAGCTGCCGCTCAACGAGATCGCCCGCCTCGCGGCGCTCGGCGGCTCCGAGATCAACGACGCCAAGAAGATCCTCGCCACCGAGGTGACGGCGCTGGCGCATGGCCGCGCGGCAGCGGAAGAGGCTGCCGAGACGGCGCGGCGCACCTTCGAGGAAGGCGCGCTGGCCGAGAACCTGCCGACGATCGAGGTCGGCGCATCGGAATTCGCCAATGGCCTCGGCGTGCTGTCGCTGTTCGTGCAGGCGGGCCTCGTCGCCTCGAACGGCGAAGCGCGGCGTCAGATCAAGGGCGGCGGCCTGCGCGTCAACGACCAGGCGATCACCGACGAGAAGGTGCTGGTCGGCCCGGACGCGCTGACCGCCGAGGGCGTCGTGAAGCTCTCGCTCGGCCGCAAGAAGCACATACTGGTGCGCCCGGTCTGATCGCCTGGAGCGGCGTCTCGTTCTGAAGAGATGCCGCTGGCGTTGCCGGCATTCCGAAGGCGGTCGCCACAAGCTCCCCGTCATCCCCGCGAAGGCGGGGATCCATGCAGCCGCGGCGCTGGACGGCTGCACCTCCCATGCCTCGGCGGAATGGATCCCGGCTCGGGGGCCGGGATGACGGCGAGCGTGGGGCTGACGGAGCGCAAGGCTGTCCCGGCGCCTCCCCCCGAGCAGGGGCGAACAAGCAAAAAGGGCGGTGCCGAGGCCCGCCCTTTTCTGTTGTCCTCAACGCCCGACGCGCTCAGCCCTTGTCGCGGTCCAGCCCGACCCGCGCCATGTCGAAGGGCGTGGTCTGGTAAACGTCGTTGATCCAGTTGCTGAACAGCAGATGCGCATGGCTGCGCCAGCGGTTCTCCGGCCGCCGCGTCGGGTCGTCGTCCGGGAAGTAGTCGACCGGCAGCGGCATGGCGGGATCGATCGCCGCGTCGCGATGATATTCGTCCGCGAGCGACGTCGTGTCGTATTCGACGTGGTTCAGCATGTGCAGCATGTGGTGGCCGGGATCCTCGAGCAGGCATAGGCCCGTCTGGTCGCTTTCGGCCAGCGTCCGGAGCCCGCTTCCCGTGGGAACATCGGCGCTGCGCACCTCGGTCCAGCGCGACACGGGGATGGTGAAATCATCCGAGAAGCCGCGCAGATAGGGCGAGCTCGGCAGCAGGCTGCGATGGCGGAAGATGCCGAAGGCCTTGGCGTCGAGGTCATGCTTCGGCATGCCGTGGAAATGATGCAGCGCCGCCTGCGCCGCCCAGCAGATGGTCAGGCCGCGATGCACATGCGTCTGCGTCCAGTCGAGGATGCGGCGCATCTCGTCCCAGTAGCTGACCGCCTCGAACGGCATGCGCTCGACCGGCGCGCCGGTGATGATGAAGCCGTCGAAGCGCTCCGACTTCACGTCTTCCCACGGCTGGTAGAAGGCGAGCATGTGCTCGGCCGCCGTGTGGCGCGGCGTGTGGTCGGTGATTCGCACCAGCGTCAGCTCGACCTGCAGCGGCGAGGCGCCGATCAGGCGGGCGAACTGCGTCTCCGTGGAGATCTTGTTGGGCATCAGGTTCAGGAGCCCGATCCGGAGCGGGCGGATGTCCTGACGGACCGCGTCGGTTTCCCGCATCACCACGACGCCCTCAGCCTCGAGCGTCCGCGAAGCAGGCAAATCGTCAGGGATCTTGATCGGCATTCATGCGTCCTCTGCAGCGAGGGCGGACGCTTGGTGGCTGGATCCGTTTGGTTGCCGGCTCGGCCACATCCTCTCCGAAGGAGAGTGCCACCTTGCCCGGATAGGCAGGTTGGCGTTGGGCGTCGCCCCAACTCTTGATGTAGGACCGCTTCTATCCCGACTGGAGCGATTTGGCAAAGAATTCTATCGCGACTGGCGCACGCGAAGCGCGGGAGCCGAAACGAAAAGGGGCGGCGCCCGAAAGCACCGCCCCTCGATCTCTATTCAAACAGAAGCAAGTCCCTCACCCAACCCTCTCCCGCAAGCGGGCGAGGGCTTTGGGCCAGCGCCTTTCGCCAACGTCAACGCGCAACGTCGAGCTCCGGCGATCCCCCTCTCCCGCGTGCGGGAGAGGGTTGGGGTGAGGGTCTATCGACCAGCTCGCCTTAGAAGGCGACGCTCAGGCGGCCCTGCACGGAATTGTCGGCCGCGTCGCTGGCGATCTGGCCGGCATAGAACAGGCCGAACTTGGCGCCCGCCGTCACGTCGACGTCGAAGCCAGCCTTGAGCAGCAGCGCGTCCTTGGCGATCGGCGCGCCGGTCACCTGGAAGGCATCGCCACCGGCGAAGGCCAGAGCCGTCGTCGGCGTCACGTCGCCCCAGGCATGCTGCCAGGCGGCGGCGCCCTGCAGCGTCACGGCGGTGTTGCCGACGGCGATCTTGTGATCGGCGCGGAGGCCGAGCGTACCGTAGGTGACGCTCTGGTTGTTGCTCGCGGCGGTGAGAGCAGCCGAACCGCCCGTCTCGCTGTAACCATCGGTCGAGAGATGGACATAGGCGAGGCCGGCGAAGGGCTCGATCTTCGTCGCGGCGCCGACGGCGACGTCATAGCCGAGCTCGCCGAAGACCTGCGTCGTGCCGGCGGAATAGTCGGCCTTCACCTGCTCGAAATAGTTCGGCAGCACGACGTTGCGGGTCGTGTCGATGTCGTTCCAGGTGTAGCTGGCGCCGAGGCGGACATTCACGTCGGCGAACTTGCCGCCGGCATAGGCGAGCAGGTGGTAGTTGTCGCTGTTGCCCGACGAATTACGGTCATCGAGGTCGAAGTTCGTCCGGCTGTAGCCGGCGGCGACGCCGAGCAGCCAGTCGCGGCCGAAGTCGCGGTCGTAACCGACCAGGATACCGCCGGTCGAACGGTCAACCTTGGCGGCGTTGCCGTCGCTGTCGCTATGGCCCCAGGAACCGAAGGCCTGCGACCAGAACGTGTTGGCCTCGGCGACCGGCGCCTGCGGCGCGCCCGGGAACGGAGCCGCGCTGCGCTTCTCGCCCTCGGCATAGCCGGAAGCGAGGCTGACGGACGGGGTTGCCGCGCCCTTCGACGGGTACTGCAGCCGGCCGAGCACGGCGTCGCGCAGGAAGAGACCGTCGTTCAGCAGCACGCCGGAAGCGCTGGCATGGACCTCGCCGGAGATCGCATCGAGGGCCGCCGCGGCGTTGCCGCGCGAAACGACTTCCAGCGCCTCGTAGAGCGCGCCGCCGCCAACCGAATCGAGCCCGTTGCCGGCCGCCGCCTGATTGGCGGTCTGCGCGGCCGAGGCGAAGGACTTGTCGCGCTGGAGACGCAGATCGAGATTCTGCTTGTTGCCGACAATCTCGCCGAAGAGCAGTTCCGGCGTCACAAAGGCGAAGTCGGTCGGCGCGAGTGTGAAGTTGTCCGACGCGCCTTCCTGCCGGAAGCTGTCGGCTGAGACGATCGTGTAGTCGTGGTTCGCCTTCAGGCCAGGGTTCGCACCGATCTCGAGCGTCGCGCCCTGCAGATCCGCCTGGCCATTGACGACGATCCGGCCCGCCTGGTCGTTGCCGTTGATGCCGACGATGTAGCGGTCTTCCGCGCCGAGCGAGAAGTTGCCGTTGACGTTCAGCTGCGTGCCGCCGGCGAGATCGAGCGTCGTGTTGACCGGGTCCGCCCGGTTCATGTCGCGCTGGCCGAAAAGAGTCTCGGAACCGAGCGAAACGGAGCCCTCGGCGATCCGCAGGCCGCTGATCTGGTTCGACAGCGTGCCGATCGCGAGATCACCGCCGCCGACCTTGTTCAGCCCGCCGGTGCCATCCAAACGTCCCGACCAGCTCGCGCCCAAACCGCTCGTGTCGATCGTCGAGACGGTGCCTTCCTTCAGCGTCGCATTGACGCTGGTCACGAGCTTCTGGCCATCGACCTTGATCGTGCCGCCGCCGAGATTGAACGTGTAGGCGCCGGTCGTGTTGGGGCGATTGGCCATGAGGCTGTTGCCACCGATCTTCAACGTGCCGCCGTCGAGGTCGTAGGTACCGGTGCCACGGCCGGCCAGATGAAACTGGGAGCCGTTCGTGATGCTGAGGACGCCGCCGGTCTGGCGGATGGCGCCAGAAGCCGTGCCGGTGCGATCCGCCAGCTCTCCGCCGAAGCCGATCGTCAGATAGGCCTTCTCGCCGATCCGGACTTCACCGCCCTGGATTTCGAGCAGGCCGGTGCTGTTGCCTTCGTTCCGATCGTTGCGGCCGATGGTCAGGCGCGCATTGTTGATATCCAGGACACCGCCGGTGATCGTGTAGGTGCCGTTGCCGCCCTGGTTGCCGATGTGCATCGCGCCGCAGCGGCTCAAGTCGACGCAGTCCTTCGAGACCGTCACCGTGCCGCCCGTCTGCGAAACGGTGCCGGTGCCGCCCCAGTCGCCGACCGAAAGGGTGACGTTGAAGCGCGCCGATGCGCCGTCGCCGATCGTCATGGCGCCGACGTTGGGGGTGGTCGCCGGACCAGATCCGACGGGCGTAGTACCGGAGCCGACCGCCAGATAGTCGATGATGTTGTTGTTGCCGGCAAAGTTCAATGTGCCACCGGTGACGTAAGCCTCACCACCACGAATCGTGGCGTTGTTGAGCGTCAGCGTGCCGGTGCCGCCCTTGTTGAACTTTCCGTAATTGTTGCTTGGCGTCCAGGAGTTGTTGTCGTTCAGGATCGTGCCCGAGAAGACAATATTGTCGGCGGAGATAACCTGAAGTCCGTACGGCGCCCTGACGTTGATCGTGCTGCCGAGCGCGTCCAGATCAGCCTGGTTCGTGACCGTCTTCAGCGTCGTGATGTCCGTCGCGGACGCCGTTCCGGTGATCGCCGCGATTACGGCCAGCGACACGCCGGCGGTCAGCGGCGCGCGGCCCGTGCGGCCGCGATGGATACGAGATGACATTCTGCCCCCAAAACTCAGTTACAGCACCGTCGGCATCCCTGGGCGGGAATCGGCCGACACGCACCGTGCCCTACGATGTGCTGCTGCAACTCTACGTTCAGGATATTAAGGGATCAATATTAATTCGGAATTGTTTCGATCGGAAACGCTCCGCTCGAATGCCGACGCGGCCGCGATCGCAGGCGCATCCGCCCGCCCCTGCCCCAGGGACGCTACGTCGTCCCGAGCCCGTCAGTTAACGGGGAATTCGAAGATTTTCCGGAAGATTCCGGGCGTGATCGCCGAGAGCGGGTTGATCATCAGGCTCGGCGCGTTGAGCTTGCCCTCGACCTTGAACGTCACGCCGATCAGGCCACCCTGGCTGCCGCCGCCGAGCGCGAGGCCGATGATAGGAAGCTTGCCGAACAAATTATTGAAGGCGTAGGCCGGCAGATAGGTGCCGGCGAGCGAGACGGTCTGCCTGGCGAGATCGAGCGTACCATTAAAGGTTGCACCGACGGTTGCGCCGCGCAGGATGGCGTCGTCGATCACGACGATCGAGCCGCGCTTGGTGTAGTCGAGGCGCATGCGATCGAACGGCACGTTGTTGGGATCGACGCCGGTGCGCGTCGCCGCCGGACCGCTGCCATTCGTCGCCGAGACGAGGCGCGCCATCGACGGCTCGCCGACGATGCGGAAATTGAGGACGTCGAAGATGCCGGAAAACGGCCCCGTCGCGCCGACGCGCCGGCCGGTCATGGTCAGTCGCCCGCCGGTAATGCGGCTATAGATGTCGATGAAGCGGAAGACGCTGCCGGCGTCGCCGGAATTGACGCGGAGCTCCGCCTGGTCGCCGCTGTCGGCGTAGCTCAACGAGATGCCGCCGCTATCGAGCACGCCTTCCACCGTCGCCTTGCGGACCGTGCCGCCGCGCGACTGCACCACCAGGGCGGCGTCGGAAAGCGTCGCCTGGTTGAAGCCGATCAGCGTGCCGACCTTGGCGTCGACCGAGATGTCGGCGGCGTTCTCGTTCGGGCCGGCGGCGGCGGCCTTGTACTGCGCGATCAGGCCGCGCACGTCGAAGGACGGGCCGCGCGCGACGATCGAATAGCCGTTGCCCTTGCGACTCAGGCTGACGGAAAGCTTGTCGCCCTTGCGCAGGGCCAGGTTTTCCAGCTCGGCCGAGATGAGGCCGTATTTGGCATCGAGCACCGCCTTGCCGCGGAAGCCGAAGCCGTCGCCGGTCGCGACCATGTTGTCGACGGCGAAGCCGTTCTTGGTCGGCTTCAGATCGAAGCTCAGCTTGGCCGGAACGCCGATGCCCTTGGACCAGCCGACCGATTGCAGCACCAGCCGCGCCTGCTTGAGATCGAGCTCGTAATGCTGGCCCTTGGCTCCGTCGCCGAGGTCGGAGACCGTGGCGCCGACCGTGCCGCCGATGACGTCGTCGAGGCCGATGCCGAGCTGCTTGCGGGCCTGGGCGTCGAGGCTCAGCGTGATCTTGCGCCGGCCCTCGTCGCCGTCGCCGTCACCATCCGCGTCGCCGAGCGGCTGCGCCAGATCGATCGACGCCTGCACGCCGTTGATGGTCGCCTTGCCATGGATGGAGACCTCGGCCGGGGTCGCGACCATCGACAGCGCGCCGTTCTTGATCGTCTTGCCTTCGATCGGCGTCGCGCTGGCGAAGCCCGACGTCGTCAGCCCGACGCGCCAGTCGACCTCGGAGGGCGTCAGGCCCGGCTTCAACGGAAGCTTGACCGAAATGCTGGCCTGCCCCCGGCCGGAAAGCGTTGCCGGGTCGATCGAGCGGCGCTGCATGGCGAGGATCGGCTCGCTGTCGGCGATTTCGGCCATGGCGCCGACATCGCCCTCGAGCTGCAGCTCGATATGGCCTTCGGGGAAGCGCTGCGCCGTGTTGGAGATGGCGAAGGCGCCGACCGTCACGTCCAGCGTCTTGCCGGACGGCGCCGTGATGAGGCCCTTCTCCATGTCGACGCCGAAGGTCGATCCGGCGAGCACGGCGTTGCCGCTGGCGCCGGTGATCGACGGAATGTTGCCGATTGTGGTGAAGGAGACGTCCTCCAGCCGCATGTCGAGCCGCATGTTGTCTTCCGGCAGGATGACGCGCTCGCCGGTCCAGAGCACGCCCGCCGGCACGGCCGCCTCGAAGCGCCCCGCCTCGAGCGTGCCGCCATGGACGTGCTCGTACACCCATTTGCGCGCGCCCCCGGCGAGGAACGGCGGCCACATCTGCTTCAGCGTCGAGATCGCCATCGGCGAGAACGAGGCCGCCATGGCGAGCGAGGGCGTCGCCCCGTCGAAGCCAAGCGAGCCGGCGGCGGCGATCGATCCGCCCTGGGTGTTGATCGCCGCGTCGGTGAAGTCGAGCCGCCGCGCCGGAATGTCGGCGGTGCCGACGATGGCAATGCGGTCGGCGATGATCGGCGGCGCGTTGGCGTCGCTCGCGAACAGCATCGCGTTGCGGCTCTCGAGGTTGAAGCTGTAGCGGCCGTCCGGCTTGTCGCTGAGCGGCTTGACCTCGCCGGCGACGACCATGCGGGTATCGCCGAAGAAGAGCGAGGATGGCTCGACGACGATGGTCCGGCGCGGCACGTCCCAGCGCAGCCGGATCGTCGCCTCGTCGAGCAGCACGGTGTCCTTGCCGATGCCGGAGACGATGTTGCCGGCGCCGAGATCGAGGCGGACGGCGGCGTTCTCGACCTCGCCCTTCTCGTTCAGGCGGACCGTGGCGCGGCCGAACAGCGGCACGTCCGACTGCAGCTGGCTGTCCGGCCGGCCCAGATCCGGATTGATGTCGGCGAGCGATAGCTGCGAGAAGACCAGCGACAGCATGCGGGCGCCGGTGGTGTCGTCCACCGTCCGCTCGGCAATGATGCCCCACCGGCCGGCATAGCCGGAGGTGTCGAAATTCGCCTTCACCGTCCCGGTTTCGGCGTCGACGGTGAGCGCGATGTCGGTGTGCCCGAACGTGCGCTGCTGCAGGCGGCTCGCATCCCAGACCTGGATGGTCGAGGCGTCGATCGACAGGCGCTCGAAGCCGCGGTCGAGCGCGAGCTCGATGGCCGGGTCGAGCGCGCCGTTCAGCGTGCGCAGCGCCGTGATGAGGTCGGGGAAGCCGCCGTCGATCTCCCCCGGCGGCTCGGCTGCGACGGGCTCGGGCGGCACGGGTGATTGCGCCGGCGTGGCGTCGGCCTGGGCGCGCTCGGCGCGATGAATGGTGTTCGGCGTGCCGAGATAGACCCGGCCGGCCCGGCTGCGCACCAGCGAGATGTCAGCATCCGAGATCTCGATCGTCCTAACGTCCAGGCGCAGGCGGAGCAGCGACAGCGGGTCGATCGCCAGCCTCGCCGCCGGCACGCGCCCGACGACGGCATCGTCGCGATCCCGGATCGACACCTCGTCGACCTCGACGACGAGGCCGAGAACGGGATCGACATCGATGGTGGTGCGCCCGACCTTTACGCCATAATCCGGCCCGAGCCGCGACGACAGCGTGGCGATGACCCGCTCGCGGACGACATCGAACTCGACAGGACCCGTGAAGACGATCGCGGCCAGCATCCCGACGACGATCATCACCGCCAGCAGGATAGCCCCGAGCAGCCGCAGCAGCAGCCTTGGCCAGCCGCCCCGCTTTTTCGGCGGACGATCACGGCGAGGCCGATGCGCGCGCGCCGATGGGAACTCGTCCAGGCGAATGGTCAGGCCTCAAATCCCTTGCCTGCCGCGCCCGGGCTCGGGAGCGGCGTAAACCCTGGTGTCGGGAGCCGGTGCGAATATCCGCCAGCCTCCTGTCCGCGATCACAACCGGAATCGCGAACAGATCCAAGCCCCTCTTGCAAAATCCCCGTCAATTCTGCTTGTCACGCCAGAGAAGTGCGACGAAAGGAAGGCGCATGCCCGCCCTGCCCCAAGGCTCCCCTGCTCCCGATTTCGACCTGCCCACAGATGGCGGCGGCAGAATCAGTCTGGCCGACCTCCGCGGACACAAGGTCGTCCTCTATTTCTATCCCAAGGACAACACCGCCGGCTGTACCTTGGAAGCGATCGACTTTTCGGCCCAGGCCGCCGCCTTCGAGGCCGCCGGCACCAAGGTGGTCGGGATCTCGGCCGATTCCGTCAAATCGCACGACCGCTTCAAGAAGAAGCACGATCTGACGATCCCGCTCGCCTCCGACGAGGAGAAGACGATGCTGGAGGCCTATGGCGTCTGGGCCGAGAAGCAGATGTATGGCCGCACCTTCATGGGCATCGTGCGCACGACCTATCTCATCGACGCCGAGGGCCGGATCGCCCGCGTCTGGGAGAAGGTCAAGGTCTCCGGCCATGTCGAGGAAGTCCTCGCCGCCGCGCGGAGCCTGTGAACGCACCGATGTCGTCCGACCTCCGCAGCCTCGCCGCCGCCTCGGCGCGCATCGTCGCCACGCGCGATCTCGACGAGAAAGTCGAGCTCGCCTTCGCCACCGCCAAGGCCTGGTTCGGCCGGCGCCTGTCGCTTTCGGCCGGCGCGCTCGATGGCGCCATGCCGGACAGGCCGGGTCGCCCCGACCGGCCGATCCTGGTGCCGCCGCGCGAACTGCCGAAGCGCTCGGTTCATTCCGAGCATGGCCGCATCTCGATGATCCATTCGCTCGCCCATATCGAGCTCAACGCCGTCGATTTGACCTGGGACCTGGTCGGCCGATTCGTCCGCGTGCCGCTGCCCCGCTCGTTCTTCGACAATTGGGTGCAGGTCGGGCTGGAGGAGGCGAAGCACTACGCGCTGCTCGCCGACCGGCTGAAGGAGCTCGGCGCCGCCTATGGCGACCTGCCGGCGCATGACGGGCTCTGGCAGGCGACGCAGGAGACCGGCCACGACCTGACGGCGCGGCTGGCGATTCTCCCGCTGGTGCTGGAAGCGCGCGGCTTGGACGTCACGCCGCCGCTGATCGACAAGATGAACGAGGTCGGCGACGCGGCCAGCGCCAACATCCTCTCGATCATCTACCGCGACGAAAAGCGCCACGTCGCCTTTGGCGCCAAGTGGTTCCGATTCATGTGCGATCGCCACCGCCTGCCGCCCGAGCCGACCTTCCGGCAGCTGGTGATCAAGCATTTCCGCGGGCCCCTGAAGCCGCCCTTCAACGATGCCGCGCGCTCCGAGGCCGGCATGACGCCCGGCTTCTACCGCCCGCTGGCGCCCCGCGCCAACGGCTGAGCCCCGGGTCTCCCTGGGGACGGCGGGCCTCGGGACGCCCTCCGTCAACCAAGCCTTAACCCTAACCGATTTTAATCGTGGCGAAGCGGTCGTGTCCTCGGCCACAGACAACCGTCGCCATGGTTGGAACGTCAATGCCGAGTGCCTACCCGGAACCCCATCATCCTCTTCGCGTGGATCTGGTCCACCACCTGCCCGAGCCCCCGCTGCCGGAGCCGCGTCGCGCTGGCCGCAATTCGCTCCCGAAACAGGCGAAGCAGCCCAAGCCTGCAAAGCAGCCAAGGCCCGCGAAGACGCAGATCGCCATCGCCCATCGCGAAGGCGTGCGCACGATCCATCTGCGTCCGCGGACGCTCGCGCTCGGCGGCGCATGCCTGTTCGTTCTTTCGATGCTCTATTTCGGCTCGACCGCCTACCTGGTCTACCGCGACGATCTCCTGAACGCGGAAGCCGCGCGCCAGACCGCGATCGTCGCCAGCCAGAATGTGCGCGAGGCCCGCGAAGTCGAGGCGAGCGCCATCTATGAGGGCGAGATCGCCTCGCTGCGCGGCACGATCGACAGCCTGACCAAAGAGATCGACCAGCTGAACGCGGTCCGCTCGAAGGAAAATGCCGGCGTCGACCAGAAGGTCCGCGACCTGCTCAACCGGCAGAAGGAACTCGAGCTCAGGCAGGCGGCGCTGACCAAGCTCTCCGAGGCCGCGCGCCGCGCCGGGCTCGACGTTCCGGCGCCGGGCTCCACCAAGGCGCGCAGCACGAAGGGCCGCGGCAAGTCGACCGATCCGGACATCACCGGTTCGATCTCGCCGACCGTCGCCAAGCCGGTCGCGCAATTCGCCGATATGGGGCTGCGCTCGCCCGGCAAGGATAAGACGGCCGCGACGCCGATGCCGCCGGATCCCCGGCTAGCTCCGCTCGCCCGCAAGCTCGACGCCATGCAGGCCGACCAGGATGCCGTCGTGCTGGCGATGGCCGGCAAGATGTCGGGCCGCACCCGCAAGATCGAGACCGTGCTGAAGCGGCTCGGCCGCCCCGTGCCCAAGAGCCGCAATCAGGGTCGCGACCAGGACGTCGGCGGCCCCTTCGTTCCGGTCACGGCCAGCAATATCGACTTCAAGAGCGAGGTCGCCTCGCTCGCCGACGAATTCGACCGTTTCGCCAAGCTGCGCTCGATCGCGCAGGCGCTGCCGCTGAAGCGGCCGATCGGCACGGCGGATATCTCGAGCCGCTTCGGCACGCGCAAGGATCCGTTCCTCGGCCGCCTCGCCATGCATACCGGCATCGACTTCCGCGCCCCCACCGGCCTGCCGGCCAAGGTGGTCGCGGACGGCACGGTGATCGCCGCCAGCTACAATGGCGGCTACGGCAACATGGTCGACGTCGACCATGGCAATGGCGTCGTGACCCGCTACGGCCATCTCAGCCAGATCGCCGTCAAGGTCGGCGAAAAGGTCGTCGCCGGCCGCCGCATCGGCAATGTCGGCTCCACCGGACGCTCGACGGGTCCGCACCTGCACTACGAGATCCGCATCAACGGCCAGGCGATCGACCCGATGGAATATCTGCGCGCCGGTCAGGAAATCAGCGACTGGATCTAGGTCAGCGACCGGATCCAGAGCATTTTGAGCGAGGCGGATGCTGGCTCGCGTGAAGAAGACGCAACCAAATTGACAGGGCCGTCCGGCCAGACCGACCATCCGGACATCCGCGCGCCCTCCAGGCCGCGTGGCGCCGGAACGACACGCGGATGGCTCGCATTACTTCCCAGATCCTACCCGACGATGTCGCCTGGACCGCCTGGCATCCGGCCGAGCTCGGCCAGCGCCTGCGCGGCATCGGCAGACCCTGGCACGTTGTCGGCGGCTGGGCGCTCGATCTCTGGCACGGCCAGGAGACGCGCGAGCACGAGGACCTCGAATTCGCCGTTCTCCGCGACGATCTCGATGCGTTTCGCCACGCGCTCGCCGGCATGGAGTTCTTCACGGCCGGCAGCGGCATCGTCGCTCCCTTGCCGGTCGGCGCGGACCCTGCCCCGGAGATCTTCCAGATCTGGTGCCTGGACCCTGTGGAACGGCGTTGGCGCGTCGACATGATGATCGAGCCGGGAACGCCGGACGAATGGGTCTATCGGCGCGACCCGCGACTGGTTCGCCGCCGCGCGGAGATGGTCGCGACGACGCCGGGCGGCCTGCCCTATCTGAAGCCCGCCGCCGTTCTGCTGTTCAAGGCGAAGCACGCCCGCGCCAAGGACGAGCTCGATTTCGCCAACGCCCTGCCGAAGCTGGAGAAGGCGGAACGTGCATGGCTGAAGGCTGGCCTCCAGACGCTCCATCCCGGCCATCCCTGGATCGTCGCGCTGTAGCCTCGACGACAAACCTCTACTGCCGTCGATTTGACCGCAACAATCGGATCGCCGCCGTCTCGGACCACCCCTATCCCTCGACCTCCCATTCAAGGAGGTTCTTCATGTCCATGCTGCAAGACAAGGTCGCCATCGTCACCGGCGCATCGGCCGGGATCGGTCGCGCCATCGCCCTGTTGCTCGCCGAGCACGGCGCCGCCGTCGTGCTCAACGCACGTGGCCAGGCGGGGCTCGACGCGGTCGCGGCCACCATCCGGGCAGACGGCGGAAAGGCCCATGCCGTCGCGGGCGACGTCAGCCGCGAGGCGACGCATGAAGCGCTCGTCGCCGCCGCCACTGAGCGTTTCGGCGGCCTTGATATCGCGGTCAACAATGCCGGCATGGTCGGCCCGATCCTGCCGCTCGCCGAGGTGACGGTCGCCGACTGGCAGGAGACGCTGGCGGCGAACCTGACCTCCGCATTCCTCGCCAGCCGGCACCAGATCCCCGCCATGCTCGCGCGCGGCAGCGGATCGATCGTCTTCACCTCGACCTTCGTCGGCACCAGCGTCGGCATCCCCGGCATGTCGGCCTACGGCGCCTCCAAGGCGGCGCTGATGGGGCTGGTGAAGGGCATCACCGCCGACTATGCGAGCCGGGGAATCCGCGCCAATGCGCTGTTGCCGGGCGGAGTCGACACGGCGATGGCGGGCGATCAGGCTCAAAAGGACTGGGCCGCTGGCCTGCATGCCCTGAAGCGCATCGCGCAGCCGGAGGAGATCGCGCTGGCAGCGCTCTTTCTCGCCAGCCCGATGTCGAGCTTCGTGGCCGGATCGGCGCTCTATGCCGATGGCGGCAACGCCGCGGTGAAGTAATCGCGGCCCGGCCTGAGGCGCCGAACCGGCCCCTCAAGCGTGAAATCGCCGGCGGTACTCCGCCGGCGACAGGCCGACGATGCGGGCGAAGACCTTGCGGAAGGCGCCGGCATCGCCATAGCCGACGTCGAAGGCGATCTGGTCGACTGAAAACGCGCTGAACTGCAGGAGTTCTCGCGCCTTGTTCACCTTCAGCTCCTGCTGATACTCGGTTGCCGTGCGGCCCGTCGCCTTGCGGAAGCGGCGCAGGAAGGTGCGCTCCTCGAGGCCGGCATGGGCGGCGAGGCTTTCCAGCGAGGCATCCTTGGCGCCCTGCCCATGCAGCCAGTGCTGCGCCTGCAGCACCGCCCTGTCGCCATGGTCGAGGCGGGGAACGAAGGTGCTGTAATAGCGCTGCTCGCGGCCCGGCGGATCGACCAGCAGCATCCGCGCCGTGTCGAGCATGACCTCCGAACCGAGATAGCGATCGACGAGACGCAGGCCGAGATCCGTCCAGGCCATCATGCCGCCGGCGGTGACGAGGTCGCCCTCATCGACGAGCAGCCGGTCGATATCGAGGCGCGCATCGGGAAAGCGGCGGTGGAAACGCTCGCCGAGCACCCAGTGCGTGGTGACGGTGCGGCCGGCGAGGAGCCCCGTCTCGCCCAGCAGGAACACGCCGGCGCAGGCCGCGACCAGCGTGCCGCCCGCCGCGTGGAAGCGGCGCAGCCAGGCCGCATAGGGCACGGCGTCGGCCGGCTCGACCGGTCCGGCGAGGCTCGGAACCGCGATGAGGGCCGCAGGCTCGCCCGCCACCCGCTCCGGCAGGGTGTCGAAGACGCGGCCGATCGCGCCGTCCGGCCCATCCTGCCGCCAGTGCGAGACACGGATCGTCCCGGACTTCGCGCCGTCGCGGCCACGGGCCATCCGGTTCGCCATCGCAAACAGGTCGGTCAGGCCGAGCACGGCCGCCATCTGGACGTCCGGGTAGAGCACCATGCCGATTTCGATCGTCCGATCGGTCGCCATTTGTCGATATCGAACCTCATATTGTCGATTTCGCCAATTTAGCGCGGGAAAGCCCGCCTGCATACTGCCTGACATCGTCAACCCAGGAGCAGGAGCCTCCCATGACCCAGCGGGCCCTCGTCATCATCGACTTCCAGAACGACTACTTTCCCGGCGGCAACCTGCCGCTCGTCGGCCCCGACGCCGCGGTCGCCAATGGCGCGCGGGTGCTCGCGGCGGCGCGCCGGCGCGGCGACACGGTGATCCATGTGCAGCACCAGTCGCTGGCGCCGGGGGCGACCTATCTCGTGCCCGGCACGCATGGCGTGGAGATCCACGACGCCGTCCGCCCGGCCGAGGGTGAGCCGGTGGTGGTGAAGCACTTCGTCAACTCGTTTCGCGACACCGAGCTGAAGGCGACGCTGGAGCGGCATGGCGTCGAGGAGATCGTCATCGTCGGCGCGATGAGCCACATGTGCATCGCCGCCGCCGGGCGCGCGGCCTCCGATTTCGGCTATCGCACCACCGTGCTCCACGACGCCTGCGCGACGCGGGACCTGGAGTTCGAGGGCACCGTCATTCCGGCTGCCGAGGTGCACGCCGCCAACATGGCGGCGCTCGCCCTCGCCTATGCCAGGGTGATCACCACGGCCGAGCATCTCGCGGCCGAGCCGGTGCTCTCCGTCGCCTGACCGGATGCGGCGGCGTTCGCTCGAAACGCTCCTAGCCGAGCGCCGCCTGCTCCCGGCAGATCCGGTCCACCAGGGCATCGAACTCGCCCTTCGGCGGACGCTGCATCGCCAGGCGCTGCTTCAGGTGCTGGATCGGCTCGGCCAGGATCTCGTCGAGGCTTTCGGCGCAGTGGAAATCGCCCACCACGCTCTTGATCTTCGAATTGTCGAAGATCGCCGTCCACGCCTTGTCGCCGGTCAGCGGGCCGATCCATTCCGGATTGTAGCGGACCAGCGTGTCGGTCGGCACATGCACGATCTTGGCCTCGACGCCAAGCAGGCGGGCAATCGCCTTCTGGATGTCGTCCCAGATATGGGCGCGGTCGTTGGTGATGTGAAAGACGTCGTTCAGCGCCGCCTTGTTGCCGAACAGGCCGACGAACGGCACCGCGAAATCGACCGACCGGGTCAGCGTCCACGGCGTATGGCCGTCGCCGGCAACGATCGTCGGCTCGCCGTCCAGCATGCGGCGCGCCATGATATCGCTGTCGCCCATCATGATCGGCAGGCCGGTGCGGACGGTATGGCTGGGGCGCACGATGGTCCAGTTCAGGCCCTCGGCATCCTGCAGCAGCTTTTCGCAGGCGATCTTGGCCTGGCTGTAGGGCCAGTACGGATTGATCGCCGGCGTCTTCTCGGTGATCACATAATGACGCGCCGGCTTTTCATAGACCGAAGCCGACGAGATGAAGATGTACTGGCCGCAATGGCCGGAGAAGATCTCGATGTCCCGCGCCACCTGATCGGGCGTGAAGGCGATGAACTGGCACACGACGTCATAATTGGCCTTGGCCAGATCGGCATATTCCGGTCCCGCCAGCTCGCCGATGATCGATGTGACACCGCGAGGCAGCTCGCCCTCGCTCTTGCCGCGATTGAAGACGCTGACGTCATGCCCCTGCGCCACGGCACGTTCGACGCATGGGTAGGAGATCTGGCCGGTACCGCCGATGAAGAGAATGCTCAGCGCCATCTGAAAACCTTTGTCGGAAATGCAGGGATCACCGCTCCAGCGAAGCAGGCATTCCCGGAGGACGCAACCCGTCGGAACGATATTGCCGAGACCAAACGACAAAGGGCGGAGCCTGGCTCCGCCCTCTGGATTTCAATCGACGCTATTCGCCGATGTCTGATCAGTCGATGTCCTGGACGTCCACGGCGGGGCCGCCGAGGCGCTGTGCCAGCGCGGCTTCCATGAACTCGTTCAGATCGCCGTTCAGCACGTCCTGCGGGCTGGTGCTTTCGACACCGGTGCGCAGGTCCTTCACCAGCTGGTACGGCTGCATGACGTAGGACCGGATCTGGTGGCCCCAGCCGATGTCCTTCTTGGTCGATTCGGTCGCCATCGCGGCCGCCTCGCGCCGTTCCAGCTCCGCCTCGTAGAGGCGCGAGCGCAGCATCTCCCAGGCCGCGGCCCGGTTCTTGTGCTGCGAGCGCTCGTTCTGGCACTGCACGACGATGCCGGACGGCATGTGCGTGATGCGCACGGCCGAGTCGGTCGTGTTGATGTGCTGGCCGCCGGCGCCCTGCGCGCGATAGGTATCGATGCGGCAGTCGCTCTCGTTGATCTCGATCTCGATCGAATCATCGACGACCGGATAGACCCAGATCGAGGCAAAGCTCGTATGGCGGCGCGCGGCGCTGTCATAGGGCGAGATGCGCACGAGACGGTGCACGCCCGATTCGGTCTTCAGCCAGCCATAGGACTGCTCGCCCTTGACGAGGATGGTGGCCGACTTGATGCCCGCCTCTTCGCCGTCATGGACTTCGAGCAGCTCGACCTTGCGGCCACTCTTCTCCGCCCAGCGCGTGTACATGCGCAGCAGGATGTTGGCCCAGTCCTGGCTCTCGGTGCCACCGGCGCCGGCATGGACTTCGACATAGGTGTCGTTGCCGTCGGCCTCGCCGGACAGCATCGAATTGACCTGGCGCTTGCGGATGTCGCCCTTGAGCGCGACGATCGCGGCCTCGGCGTCGGCGATGATCGAGGCGTCGCCTTCGGCCTCGCCCATCTCGATCAGCTCGATATTGTCGGCAAGCTCGCGCTCGCTGGTCAGCACCGCGTTGATGCCGTCCTCGAGCCCCTGGCGCTCGCGCATCAGCTTCTGCGCCTTCTGGGGATCGTCCCAGAAGTTCTGCGTCTCGGAGAGGGCGTTCAGTTCAAGCAGGCGTCTCTGGGCACGATCCCAGTCAAAGATGCCTCCTCAGCAGGGTTATGCCCTGCTTGATTTCGTCGACGATCGTCTCGATCTCGGCTCGCATTGGATAGACGTCCAGTTCTCGTTCGGGCAGGTTTCCCTGCCGGGTGCGGCAACATAGTGATGCCCCCTTCCCATGTAAACCAAGCGGACGAACCGAGGAGACCTCCATGACGCCGCTTCCCAAGCCTTTTCAGCTGTCCAAGTCGCGGCTGTCGAGAAGCCTTCGTCTGCTGCCCGCCATGGTGCTGCTGCTCGTCTCGGGCAGCGCGTTCGCCGAGGGCACGATGGCGGCGCGGACGCTGACCAAGACCGACAAGGGCCGCCTCGACCGCTACGAGGCGACGCGGGCGGACGCCTTGAAGGAGGCGCGCGCCGGCGGCGGCCAGGGCGACGTGTCGATGATCGACGCGATGTTCGCCATCCAGCCGCAGCCGATCCTCGGCATCGACATTCGCGGCAGCTACAATTGCCGCACGATCAAGCTCGGCGGGGGGCTGCCCCTCACCGTCTATGACTGGTTCGCCTGCCGGATCGACGAGGACGATCTCGGCTATCGCCTCGTCAAGACGAGCGGATCGCAGCGCCTCAGCGGCCATTTCATCGACGAGAGCGACAAGCGGCTGATCTATTACGGCGCCGACCATTTCGCGAACGAGAAGCCGCGTCGCTATGGCGCCAAGGCCGACAACGACCAGGTGGGCTATTTCTACAAGACCGGCCCGAAGAGCTACCGGCTCGACCTGCCGGAGCCGAAATTCGAATCGAAGTTCGACATCATCGAGCTGAAGAAGCGGTGAGGTTCGGCAGGGGGCGTGCGGGCTTCGCCCCTTCACCTCTCCCTGAAGAGACCTTTGCAAAGCACCCAAGGTCGTCATGCCGCCCACGGCCTATAGGCAGGGCACCGTCGCCCCGGCGGAGGCCGGGGCCCATAGACACCGACCCGGAAAGCTTGGCTCAGCCTATCGGCCACGGGCCTGCGTGTCTGGATCCCGGCCTTCGCCGGGATGACGGCGGAGGGTGGCAAGATCCGATCCGCGCAATAAAGACAATGTTGCGCGGCCTCCTCAAGGAGAGGTGAAGGGCAGCGCGGGGGCGCTTCGCTCAGCTCGCGGCAAGTCCGACGAAGAACCCCTCCCCAAGACCGCCCGAAGGCGGTCTTGACCCTCCCTCAAGGGGAGGGTTCAGGAGCTAAGGGTGGGCCCTAAAAGGACGCACCCTTCCCTTTACAGCAGCGTGCCGCTCAGGATGACGAGAGCGACCGAGAAGTAGATGACCAGTCCGGTCACGTCGACGAGCGTCGCGACGAAGGGGGCCGAGGCGCTGGCGGGGTCGAATTTCAGCCGCTGCAGGATGAAGGGCAGCATCGAGCCGGTCATCGAGCCGAAGGTGACGATGCCGAGAAGGCCGGTGCCGACGGTCGCCGCGACCAGCATCCAGTGCTCGCCATAGTCATAGAGGCCGAGCAGCTGCCAGGCGGTGATGCGGACGATGCCGAGCGTACCGAGGATGGAGCCAAGCGCCAGGCCGCTCGGCAGCTCGCGCAGCGCGACGCGCCACCAGTCCTTCAGCTTGACTTCGCCGAGCGCCAGCGCGCGGATGATCAGCGACGTCGCCTGCGAGCCGGAATTGCCGCCGGAGCTCATGATCAGCGGGATGAACAGCGTCAGGACGATCGCCTTCTCCAGCTCCGTCTCGAAATGCTGCATGGCGGTCGCCGTCAGCATCTCGCCGATGAACAGCGCGCACAGCCAGCCGGCGCGCTTCTTCATCATCGTCAGGAAGCTGATGTCCATGTAGGGCTCGTCGAGCGCCTCCATGCCGCCGAACTTCTGCACGTCCTCGGTATTCTCGGCGAAGATCGTATCGATGACGTCGTCCACCGTAACGATGCCGACGACATGGAAACGCTCGTCCACGACCGGGACGGCGAGCAGGTCGTATTTCGAGAACAGCTGCGCGACGTCCTCGCGGTCCGTCTGCGGCGAGACGGTGATCGGGCGGCGATGCCGCGCGGCCGACAGCACCTCGGCGTTGAGCTCGGCCGCGATCAGGCGCCGCAGCGAGACGGTCTGTACCAGCTGATGCGTCACGGGATCGAGGACGCAGATGGTGTAGATGGTCTCCCGGCTCTTCTCGACGGCGCGGATGTGCTGCAGCGTCTGGCCCACGGTCCAGCTCGTCGGCACGCTGACGAACTCGGTCGTCATGATGCTGCCGGCGCTGCCCTCGGGAAAGGCGGAGAGGCGCTTGACGGCGCTGCGGGTCTCGGGATCGAGCCGGCCGATCAGCTGCGTGCGCAGCGGCTCGTCGATCTCGGCGAGAAGGTCGGTGGCGCGGTCGGCCGACATGCCGCCCAGGATGCGCACGGCCCGCTCGATCGGCAGGTTCGAGAGCACCTCGACCGATTCATAGAATTCGGGCTGATCGAGAATCTCGATCACGCGCTCGTCCGACAGCCCCGCGAGGACGGCGGAAATCGCTTCGGGTTCGTGTTGGTTGAGAAGTTCTACGACGTCGGCGACATGCTCGCCGTCAAGGCGCGACGTCTCGGCGCGCAGCGCCGCCTCGTCAGCGTGGACGATATCTTCCATGGCTTACTCCGATCGGCCGCCGGCAGACCGAGTGAGCCGATCTAGCGATCAGTTCATCGCGGCCCTGGGCGGCGCCTTTATTCGACTGCTACTGTCGCTCGACATGAAGCTGGGGGTTCCAGTGGGGGCCGGACCGCGAACGGACACCGGCTTGACAAGTAGTCAGGTGCGCCACTCGCAGCGCCGCGTCAAGCTCTTTCCGACGCGCTTATTTTTTGCCGCAGGTCGATCGGGACGTGCAGAACGCGGCGACCACCCCTCCAATCGATCGGGAAGGCCGGACAGAGGCTTAGCCGGTAAAGAAAGACCCCCGCAGCGGCTCAGCGCAGCGCCACCAGAACCGCCCCGGAGGCGATCAGAAGCACACCCAGCCAATTGCGGACGGACAGGGATTCGCCGAGAAAGGCGACGCCGAAAAGCGCGACCAGGACGACGCTCAGCTTGTCGATCGGCGCGACCCGCGCCGCGTCGCCGAGGCTCAACGCGCGGAAATAGCAGAGCCAGGACGCGCCGGTCGCGAAGCCCGAAAGCACGAGGAAGACATAGCTGCGCGGCGCGACAGACCCGAAGGGCTGCCACTTCCCCGTCGCCGTCAGGATGAAGGCGATCGTCAGCAGGATGACGATGGTGCGGATGAAGGTGGCGAAATCGGAATTGACACCGCTGATGCCGACCTTCGCGAAGATGGCGGTGAGCGCGGCAAAGGCCGCGGAGAGCAGAGCCCAGAAGAACCACGACGACATCATGTTCGGCACCACCGTATCCCCGGCCCGGAAGCGAGCGTTGCAGAAGGCGGAGCGGGACGCAATGCGGCGTGCAGGTCGCAGGGAGCGGCGCTTCCCTCACCTCTCCCTGAGGGAGAGGTCGGAGCGAAGCTCCGGGTGAGGGTTTAGGGAACTTACCGGAAGGAATACCGTCGGTCAGAAGTCCAATCGGCGAGGCCGTAAACCCTCACCCGCCGGCCTTCGGCCGTCGACCTCTCCCTCAGGGAGAGGTGAAGGAGCAGCCTCCATTCGCCGTACAGGCAATCACGACCTGCGGCTCCGCGGCGTTCGTCGTCACACTCTGCCTCCCACTCGCCCTCGCCGTCATCCCGGGCTTGACCCGGGATCCATTCAGCCGGGTTGGCTGGCGCGCGAAACGCCCGGTGCCTCGGATGCATGGATCCCCGCCTCCGCGGGGATGACGGCGGAGCGTGATGCCCAGGTCAGGTCGCAATGCCCGCCGCCTGCTTGTTCATCACCCACCGCGCAGGAGGCCAAGCAAGCCCCTCACCCCACCCTCTCCCGCTCGCGGGAGAGGGCTTGGGCCAGTGCCCTTCATCCGTGTTTGAACGCAGCGACAGCGCAGGCGATCTCCCTCTCCCGCTTGCGGGAGAGGGTGGGGTGAGGGTCTTGCTCGAGACGGACGGGCATCGACCGCCGGCAAGGCGAACCTAGCCCAGCGCTCGAACCATATAGCTGGCGTCGTCGTCGTAGCTGCGGAGCTTTTCCGTGAGCGCCGGGTGCGCCACCGGCTCGAAGCCGTGGCGGCGCCAGAAGCCGGTCGAGCCGTTGACGGCAACCAGCGAGACGTCCGGGCAGCCCGCCCGGCGCGCACCCTCGAGCAGAATGCGCACGACTTCCGAGCCCGCCCCCTGCCCGCGCGTCTCGGGAAGCAGAGCGAGATCGTGGATGTAATAGGTCGAAGGCCGCTCCGGCAGCGCGACGAGCAGCGTGTTGAGCGACGGAGGCGCGAAGGCGAGCGCCGGATGGCTCAGCACATAGGCGATGAGCGCGCCATCCCGCTCATAGACCCAGCATCCCTCCGGCCAGAGCCTCAGCCGCTCGGCGAAGATTTCCGGGTCCTCGGGATAGGCCTCGTGCACGCGCGCGGCGATCGTCTCGACCGCGGCCAGATCGCCCGGCCGCATCGGCCGCCAGAAACTCGTCATTCGTCTCGAAGGTCCCGCAAAACGGTCGGGCCGCGGATAACTCCGCGGCCCGTTCGATCAGTACAATCCGCCGGTGCCGGAGATCACCGCCCGGTCGGCTTCGGGCGTCACCGTCAGCGGCTGCCCGTTCGCATCGGTCTGGCCGATGATCGAGTAGGTGTCCGGCGGGCCCGTGCCCGGCTTGAACGCCTCGAGGATCGTGCCCGGCGCGCCGGCGCTGGCGCGCATGCCCGTCTTGCGGTCGATCGGGATCAGCGTCAGGCCGTCCGGCACGCGGAATGGAACGCCGGCCTTGTCGGCGAGCGCCAACTTGAAGAAGTCGCCCGCGATCGGCGCCGCGACCTCGCCGCCCGTCATGCCGCGGCCCATCGGGCGCGGATTATCGTAGCCGATGAAGACGCCGACGACGAGATCCGGCGAATAGCCGATGAACCAGGCGTCCTTGTAGTCGTTCGAGGTGCCGGTCTTGCCGGCGAGCGGCTTGCCGACGCTCTTCAGCACCGTCGCCGTGCCGCGCTGGACGACGCCTTCCAGCATCGACGTGATCTGGTAGGCGGTCATCGGGTCGAGCACCTGCTCGCGATTGTCCTCGATGACCGGCTCGTCCTGGTGCGTCCACTGCTCGGCGTCGCACGTCTCGCAGACCCGCTCCTCATGCTTGAAGATGGTCTTGCCGAAACGGTCCTGGATACGGTCGATCAGCGTCGGCTTCACCTGGCGGCCGCCATTCGCGAACACCGAATAGCCGGCGACCATGCGCAGCACCGTCGTCTCCGAGGCGCCGAGCGCGTTCGGCAGGAACGGGCCGAGCTTGTCGTAGACGCCGAAGCGCTTGGCATATTCGGCGACCAGCGGCATGCCCATGTCCTGCGCCAGGCGCACGGTCATGACGTTACGCGACTGCTCGATGCCGGTGCGCAGCGTCGACGGGCCATAGAACTTCTGGGCGTAGTTCTCCGGACGCCAGATCGGCTGGCCATAGCCGGGATCGACCTCGATCGGCGCGTCCATCACCACCGACGACGGCGTGTAGCCATTGTCGAGGGCGGCGGCGTAGACGAAGGGCTTGAACGACGAACCCGGCTGGCGCATCGCCTGGGTGGCGCGGTTGAACTGGCTCTCCGCATAGGAGAAGCCGCCATCCATCGCCAGCACGCGGCCGGTATGCGGGTCCATCACCACCATGGCGCCGGCGATGCTCGGCACCTGGTGCAGGCGGTAGGCGCCGGGCTTGCCGTCGGCGGGCTCGACATAGACGACGTCGCCGACTTCGAGCGCGTCGCTGGCGCCGCTCAGCTTCTTGCCGGCGGGCTTCGCCCACTTCATCTCGGAGAACGGGATGACGCCGGTCTCGCGGTCGGGCAGCAGCTTGCCGGAGCCGTCGCGGCCGGGCTGCAGGCCGATCTTCGCCTCGTCCTTGTCGACGGCGGTGACGATGGCGAGACGCCATTCGATGATGTCGCTGAGCGCCGGCACCGAGGCGACGGCGACGCCCCAATCGCCTTCGATCGGCACGTTCTTGACCGGACCGCGCCAGCCATGCTGCTCGTCGAAGCTGACCAGGCCGTTCATCAGCGCCTGGCGGGCCATGACCTGCATGCCGGGGTCGAGCGAGGTGCGCACCGACAGGCCACCGTCATAGAGCGCCTTCTCGCCATACATCTGCATCAGCTGGCGGCGCACTTCCTCGACATAGTAGTCGGCCGCGAAGATGTGCGGGCTGGTGACGCGCGTCTTGACGCCGAGCGGCGACGCCTTGGCCGCCTCGCCCTCGTCGGCGGTGGCGAAACCGTTCTCGACCATGCGGTCGATGACCCAGTTGCGGCGCTCGATGGCGCGGTCGGCGTAGCGGAACGGATTGTAGTTGTTCGGGCCCTTCGGCAGCGCCGCCAGATAGGCGGCCTCCGCGAGGGTGAGCTCGTGCACGGACTTGTCGAAATAGGACAGCGACGCGGCGGCGACGCCATAGGAGCCGAGGCCGAGGAAGATCTCGTTCAGATAGAGCTCGAGAATCTTGTCCTTCGAGTTCGCCTGCTCGATGCGGAGCGACAGGATCGCTTCCTTGATCTTGCGATCCATCGAGCGCTCGTTGGTCAACAGGAAGTTCTTGGCGACCTGCTGGGTGATGGTCGAGGCGCCGATCAGGCGCTTGTCCGACGACAGGGCGGAGATGTTCTGCAGCGCGGCGCGGGCGATGCCGTAATAATCGAGGCCGGCATGCTGGTAGAAATTCTTGTCCTCGGCCGAGATGAACGCGGCCTTGACCCGATCCGGGATCGCCTGGATCGGCAGGTAGAGCCGGCGCTCGCGGGCGTATTCGCCGACGAGCTGGCCGTCCGACGCGTGGATGCGCGTCATGACCGGCGGTTCATATTTGGCCAGGACTTCGACCGAAGGCAGACCGCCCGTCAAGCCGGACACGTACCAAGCCACACCTGCAGCAACAGCCAAGAAAAACACGGCGCCAATCCCGAATAAATAACCGATCAGTCGCAGAAACATATCGCTCGCGTTCCCCGCTGGATCGCCTTGCCGGCGACAAGCTCAAGCCGACGAGACGAACCCCGGTTCGAAATGGGTTGATCCGTTCGGCATCCGTCGCCTAGCGGGTCCTGAATGTCTAACGACACCGATCGCGCTCATCGCGCGACCATCGCCTGGCAACCACGGACTCAACCGCCCGTTGACCGCCGGCGAACTACTGGTTCGTTTGGCCTCGATAGACCCAATGGGTCCGTTCTTCCAGCCGATTTGTGGAGAAACTTGGGCGCTGGGGCCGATAAGCAAAGGCCGCGGCGGCGCGTGATGTTCAGGCAACAGCCCCATCACGGCTCCCCGACCTCCGGCGTCACCGGGACCGAGGCGGCCATGTTTGCAACCCGTGTGCGAAAAAACGCGTCGATGGCGCGGGTGATGGCGACGGCTGTTTTCTCGCGCCATTCGGGCGAAGTCAGCAGCTTTTCATCTTCCGCGTTCGAGAGATAGCCGAGTTCTACCAAGGCAGACGGAACGTCCGGAGCCTTCAGAACCATGAAGCCGGCCTGCTGGTGCGCGCGCTTGAACAGCCGCACGTTCGGCTTCAGCTCCTTGATCACGTTGCGCGCGAAAACGGTGGCGAAATTCTTGGTTTCGCGCCGCGCCAGGTCGATCAGGATATCGGAAACCTCGTTGGTGTCCTCCGGCACATCGACGCCGGCGAGGATGTCGGACTTGTTTTCCGATTCCGCGATCTGGGCCGCCATCTGGTCGGAGGCGCGTTCCGAGAGCGTGTAGACGGTGGCGCCGCGAATATCGCCGCCGGAGAACGAATCCGCGTGGATCGAGACGAACAGGTCGGCATGCTTCTGCCGCGCGAACTGCACGCGACCGCGCAGCGGCAGGAAGGTGTCGTCGGTGCGGGTCAGGATGATCTCGTAGCGGTCGTTCGCCTCGAGCTTCTCCTTCAAGACCTGCGCGAAGGCCAGCACCACGGTCTTCTCGAGCGTGCCCGACTTGCCGATGGCGCCCGAATCGATGCCGCCATGGCCGGGATCGAGCACGATGCGCAGCTTGCCGTCGTTCGGCGCGGGACCGGGGATCGCCTCCGGCTTCTGGGCCGGACCCTTGCCGTCGCGGTCGCGCGAGACACGCAGCGTCTCGAGGAAGGCGGTGCGCGTGCTCTTGACGAGGTCGACGACGACGCGCGCGGGCTGGCCCTTCTCCGCCGGCAGGACGAAGGCCTTGTCGATCGCGACCGGGCCGGTGGCATCGAGGACGATGCGCGACTTGCCGGCCGAGATCAGGCCGTAGCGGAAGGCGGAGACCAGGCCCTTGCCGGTCTTGCCGGTATCGGTGGGAAGCTCGAAATGCGTCTCCGGCAGGTCGACGACGACACGGTAGGGCTCGTCGAGCATGAAGACGGAAAGCGCTGCCGGACCGGAGAGATCCATGACGAAGCGGGTGCGCGACCCGTCTCCGACGACGCGCGCTTCCCGCGCCACGACCGGCCCGGAGGCGACCGGGGCCACCGAAGATGGAGAGGTATCCGTCGCGGCATCCGGAGCGGCCGGATCCTGCGCGGCGCTGCCGCGAATGGCCGGGACGTCGACGGGAGCGGTGACAGCGGGAGCCGTGGCGTCAGGCGCGACCGCCTCGTCGCCGAGCGCGAGCCGCGCGGAATCGGGCGACTGGGCGGCTGACAACAGCGTGGATGACAGCAAAAGGATACTCGCGGCGACAAGCCGTCCGGCCCCTCGCCTGCTGTTTCGCCAACCCTTTTGATCGGCGGTCACGCGTTTGTCTGCCTGCATCTGCTCGTGTCGTCCGGTGCCAGCCCCACCTTGCCCCGATATCCGGCTGTTTAGACGATTAGGCCGCAATGGTTAAGAGCCGATAACCAGAGTGCGTACAAGCTTAGCCTATCCACACCCGTTCCGTCCGAAAGGATCGCTCGCCGCCCTGCCCGCTCCGGTGCGCGCGCCCCAATATCCTTGCCAAGAATCGCCGCCTTCCATAAAAGGAGATCACGGAATTCATCCTCCGGCTGGTTTGCCGCCTTACGTGGCGTGATCGGCCTGACACGGAGGGGACGCTGCGGATCGATCGGCTGGCTTTCCAGCCCATGCGAACCAGGTACGTCCCGGTCGTTTCGGTGCACGGCCAGAGGATGGGGACAGGGATCCGGCGCGTGCAGCTCTCCTGATATTCAGAGCGCACGATGCGGGAACCTGCCGTCCGGCGACCGAGCGGTGCGCAAGCGCCGACGGTCGAGTTCCCGGCGGGGCTTGCTCCGGCGGTATATTCTTCAAGAGGCTCAAAGCGCGTACCCATGTTTTTGCCGACCCCCGACCGTCACGCCAACCTTGAACCGGCCATCGCCGGTCGCGGGGCGTCGACGGTGCTGGCGCAGGCGCGCGCACGTTCACTTTTCCCCCATCACGGTCCGCTCGCGACCAACACGGCATCGGCGCATGGCGCCGGCCGGAGATTTGCGCGGACGGGCCATGGAGAGTTCCCAATATGGCAAACAAGATGCTCATCGATGCCACCCACCCGGAGGAGACCCGGGTCGTGGTGGTGCGCGGCAATCGGGTCGAGGAATTCGACTTCGAATCCGCGAGCCGGAAGCAGCTGCGCGGCAACATCTATCTAGCCAAGGTCACCCGCGTCGAACCTTCGCTGCAGGCGGCCTTCGTCGAATATGGCGGCAATCGCCATGGCTTCCTCGCCTTCTCGGAAATCCATCCCGACTACTATCAGATCCCGGTCGCCGACCGTCAGGCCCTGATCGAGGCCGAGGAGCAGGAAGAGCGCGAGGCTGAAGAGCGCGCCGCCGCCAAGGCCCGGAACGGCCGCCGCCGCGGCAGCAATCGTTCGGCCGCCGCCAAGGCCGCCGACGAGGCGCGCACCGGCGAGGTCCAGTCGGACGACGCCCATGGCGACGAGGCTCACGGCGAAGAGACCCACGGCGAAGAGACCAACCACGACGAGGCGAATGGCGACGACACCGGCGCCCGCGCCGAGCACCATGATGACGCCGGCCACGGCGACGACCATCATGACGATCGTCACGCCGAGGACGACCAGGACGCACCGCACGGCGAGGACAATGCACCGGCCGAGGTTTCCGCGTCGGACGATCATCACGACGACCACCATTCCGAACTTGACGCGCCTCCCTCCGACCACAGCGTCGAGGAAATCGGCGGCGACGAGGAACATGAAGAAGACGCCGTCGACACCGTCGGCGCCGAGGACGCGCTCGAGGAGCTGCCCGAGCGGCGCCGCGCCCGCGCGCGCCAGTACAAGATCCAGGAAGTGATCAAGCGCCGCCAGGTGCTGCTGGTCCAGGTCGTCAAGGAAGAGCGCGGCAACAAGGGCGCGGCTCTCACCACCTATCTGTCGCTCGCCGGCCGCTATTCGGTGCTGATGCCGAACACGGCGCGTGGCGGCGGTATTTCGCGCAAGATCACCAACACCGCCGATCGCAAGCGCCTCAAGGAAGTCGCCGCCGATCTGGAGGTGCCGGAGGGCATGGGCGTCATCCTTCGGACCGCCGGTGCGACCCGCACCAAGGCCGAGGTGAAGCGCGACTTCGAATATCTGCTGCGTCTCTGGGAGAACGTCCGCGAGCTGACGCTGCGCTCGGCCGCCCCGACCCTCGTCTATGAGGAAGGCAGCCTGATCAAGCGGTCGATCCGCGATCTCTACAACAAGGACATCGACGAGGTTCTCGTCGCCGGCGACGACGGCTATCGCGAGGCCAAGGACTTCATGCGCATGCTCATGCCGAGCCATGCCAAGAACGTCCAGCCCTACCGCGAGAGCCAGCCGATCTTCGCCCGCACCGGCATCGAGGCGCAGCTCGACGCGATGTTCTCGCCGCAGGTGACGCTGAAGTCCGGCGGCTACATCGTCATCAACCAGACCGAGGCGCTCGTCGCGATCGACGTGAACTCGGGCCGGTCGACGCGCGAGCACAACATCGAGGACACCGCCTACCAGACCAACCTGGAGGCCGCCGAAGAGGTGGCGCGCCAGCTCCGCCTGCGCGATCTCGCCGGCCTGATCGTCGTCGACTTCATCGACATGGAGGAGAAGCGCAACAACCGGGCAGTCGAGCGCAAGCTCAAGGACGCGCTGAAGAACGACCGCGCCCGCATCCAGGTCGGCCGGATCTCGCATTTCGGCCTGCTCGAAATGTCGCGCCAGCGCCTGCGCACCGGCGTCGTCGAGAGCTCGGTCGAGACCTGCCCGCACTGCCACGGCACCGGCTATGTCCGCGCGCCGGCTTCGGTGGCGCTGCACGTCCTGCGTTCGCTCGAGGACAACCTGCTCAAGAGCGCCACGCATAATCTGACGATCCGCACCAAGACGGTCGTCGCGCTCTACATCCTCAACCAGAAGCGCAACCATCTGGCCGAGATCGAGGCGCGCTTCGGCATCGCCATCACCGTTCTCGCCGACGAGACCGTCAACTCCGCCCAGCATTACATGCTCGAGCGCGGCGAGCCGGTCGCGCCGCGCGACGCGCCGCTGGTCGCGGCCCCCTCGCCCATCGTCCATCCCGATACGATCTATCCGGAAGACGAGGAGATCGAGGACGAGGCCGTTGCCGATGAGGCCGAGGCCGAGACGGAAGCCGCTGGCGACAGCTCGACCGAAGCGGCTCGCGCCGATGAAGGCGGACGCCGCAAGCGCCGTCGTCGTCGGCGGCGGCGGGGTGGCGAGGCTGGTGCTGCCGGCCAGGACGCCGCATCCGGCGAGCATGGCGACGAGGACGAGGACGGCGAAGGCGCCGAAGCCTCCGAGGCGGGGGACGCCGACGTCGCTGGCGAACAGGCATCCGATGATGCCGCCGAGGCGGATGGCGAAGGCCAGGACCATGACGAAAACGGCGAGCCGCGCCGTCGCCGTCGTCGCGGCCGTCGCGGTGGCCGTCGCGGCCGTCGTGGCGCCGAGGGCGAAGGCTCCGAGGGCGAAGGTTCGGAAGAAGGCCAGACGCTGGAGCTCGACGAGACTGGCGAAGTCCTCTCCGAGGGCTATGTCGAGGTCGAGGACCAGGGCATTCGCGATGTCGAGCCGGAAGACGCCGGCGATCGGCTGATCGCGGCCGACATCCCGGTCGCCGACATCGGCGACATGAACGAGCCCTTCCTGGACGAGATCCGCGACGAGCCGGAACTCGAAATGCCGGAAATCGGCGACAACGAGGACGACGCCCCGGCCGAGGAGCGCCCGAGCTTCACGGTGATCACCGAGGATACAATCGCCGCCGAGGAAGCCGCCGAAGCGGATGAAACGGCACGCGAGCCCGTCGCGGTCGAGCCGGTGGCGGCGCAGGCCGAGCCGGCGCCGAAGGTCGAAGCCGAGCCGCAGCCCGAGGACGATCGTCCGAAGCGCGGCGGCTGGTGGCAGCGCCGGTCGTTCTTCTAAGAAGGGCGATATCGGAACATGAAATGGAAAAGGCCCGGCATCTGCCGGGCCTTTTCTTTTTGGCTGAGCCCTTGGGGCCTGGATCCGTCGAGCGATCAGACCGCGACGGAGAGACGGACGGCGAGGTTGGCGCGGGTCGCTTCCGAATAGGGGCAGACGACATGCGCCTTGGCGACGAGGTCCTCGCCGGCGGCCTTGTCGAAGCCCGGAAGCGCGACGACGAGCGCCACGTCGAGCGAGAAGCCGGTGCCGTCGGCGCGCGGGCCGATGCCGACCTCGGCCGTCACCGTGGTGCCCTCCGGCAGCGCCACCTTCTCCTTGCCGGCGACGAAACGCAGCGCGCTCAGGAAGCAGGCGGAATAGCCGGCGGCGAAGAGCTGCTCCGGATTGGTGCCGGGACCGTCATTGCCGCCGAGCGGCTTCGGCACGCTCAGCTGCAGGTCGAGCCGGCCATCGGCGCTGGTGCTGCGGCCGTCGCGGCCGCCGCCGGTGGAGGTGGCGGCGGTGGAATAAAGTATCGTCATGTCCTGGCTCCTGGATGCGGCAGCGCTTTGGCGCTTCGATGCATGGCCGCTTGCGTCGCGGCGATGCATTAAATCGCATACGATCTAATCGCTGACGATGCATAATTTCGCATGGCCGGCATGCAGCCTTCTCGCTTCCGCTTCAATCGCTCACGATCTATCTTGACGGGTTTAGGGAGCCGAAAGGGCCTTTCAGGGGAGATGCGCGTGATGGCGGAAACCACGGCGGCGGCAGCCGCGCTCGATCTCGACCGCATGCTCTGCTTCGCGATCTATTCGGCCAATGGCGCCTTCAACCGCGCCTACCGGCCGCTGCTCGACAAGCTCGGCCTCACATATCCGCAATATCTCGTGCTCCTCACCCTTCGCGAGCATGGCGACCAGACGGTGGGCGAGATCGGCGCGCGCATCTTCCTCGAATCGAACACGCTGACGCCGCTCCTGAAGCGGCTGGAGGCGGCCGGCCATCTGGTCCGCCGCCGCGATACCGCCGACGAGCGGCAAGTGCGGGTCGCCCTCACCGACCAGGGACGGTCGCTGCTCGGCGATGCCTGCGCGGTGACGAAGTCGCTCGGATCCGGCCTCGGGATCACGCAAACGCAGGCGCTCGAGCTCCGCGACAGCATCGCCGCGCTGCGCGACGCGCTGACCGCGCAGGGACGCGCCGACACAGGCCGCGACGGATGAGCGCAAAACGGGGCGCATTCTCCCCTTCGAGCCATTCCAGCCTTTGACTTGCCTGCGCCACGGCGGCATAAGCAGGGCAACGAGATTTCGAGAAGAGGTCACAAATGGGCTGGTTCCTGACCGAGCTGTTCACCTGGTGGAACGGCCAGACCATGGGCACGCGCTGGTACACCCGCCGCAAGGGCGAGAAGGTCGGCACCGACGAGTTCGGCAACACCTATTACCGCACGCCGGACCGCGATCGCACCGCCGGCGGTTTCGCCGAGCGGCGCTGGGTCATCTACAACGGCTATGCCGACGCCTCGACGATCCCGACCGGCTGGCACGGCTGGATCCACCACCGCGTCGAGACGCCGCCGTCGCAGCAGAGCTACACGCCGCGCAGCTGGCAGCGGCCGCACAAGCCGAACGGCACCGGCTCCGCCGCCGCCTACCGCCCCAAGGGCTCGATCGTCGGCGCCGACCAGCGTCCGCGCTCGACCGGCGACTACGAGGCCTGGACGCCCTAGGCGCATCGCCGGCCCGCAGGTTGATTTCGAGAGCCCTCCCCGCGGAGGGCTCTTTTGTTTTTGGGCGGCGCCCTCACCCTCGGCCTGAGGAGGCCTTCGCGCAACAACATGCCGAGGAGGCCCGACGGGCCGTCGAAGCGCGCAGAGAGATCTTGCCATCGATGCGCAGCTCGGGCCGTGCCAGCCTTGGCCGTCATCCCGGCGAAGGCCGGGATCCAGATCCTCCGTGGCCACAAGGCCAGGCCAAGGTGTCTAGTCCAAGCTCCTTGGCCGGTGTTCATGGGCCCCGGCCTCCGCCGGGGCGACGGAGCCTTGCCCATCTGCAAGCTCTCCTCCAGTGTCTGGTCCGTGCGGGGGACGCGCTCCTTTCACCTCTCCCTGAGGGAGAGGTCGACGGCCAAAGGCCGGCGGGTGAGGGTTTACGGCTTTGCCGGATAGTTCCCTAAACCCTCACCCGGAGCTTCGCTCCGACCTCTCCCTCAGGGAGAGGTGAAGAAGTGGCGCCCGGTGCAACCCTCCTCAGTGAGTAGCCCACACGAAACACCCCGGCCGATTCGGCCTCCGCCGAAACAACCTGCAATCGCGTTCAGACCCCGGACGGCGGCTTTCCGCCGTTTCGCGTTTCGCAAGGTCCGGGCTGCCACAGGGGCGGCGAATCTCCGGATCTGTGGAGATTGAGGATAAGGCGGGGATCATTTCCGTTGCGTCAGGATCGTCACAACGCCGTCGCATCCGGGGGCTTCGCGACGCAAGGCTTTGTTAACCTTGCAACTCCCGCGATTTCCCTGGGGCTCGGCCCCGCGCTACGCGACCTCCGCCGGAATTTGCAACCCCAAATCCAGATATAGCCGGCTTTGAAATGGGCACCACTATTCCTTGACGGTTTCGTCGGACTCGGAATAGCTTCCGGCTGAGAGTTGGAATGCGCTCTGGGTCGCTCGGCCCAGATTTTCCAGGACATTGTCGGCAGCATCAGCATGCGGCGGAAGGGTAGACTCCCTCCCCGTTTGATCGCCTTATTGTGTCCGCGGTGTGAGTGCGCACCCCCTGACTTTTGGGTGTGTAAATACTATATTTAGAGTCTCAGCGTATCTTGAGCACAAGATGATGGATGGATAGAACCCATCCGCGTGTAAGGCGTTGGGCAAGGGACAGAGCGGGCGCGATAGCGCCGGCCGGGACGCGCTTGAAGCGCGCCACCAAAAAGCAAGGGGCTTGAGACGATGCGGATCGAACGGCGCTACACCACAGCAGGCCAGTCAGCCTATGCCGGGATCGAGTTCCGAACGACCAAGAGCGAGATCCGCAATCCCGACGGCTCGATCGTCTTCAGCCTCGAGGGCATCGCCGTGCCCGCGACCTGGAGCCAGGTCGCCAGCGACATCATCGCCCAGAAATATTTCCGCAAGGCCGGCGTCCCGGCGCGGCTGAAGCGCGTCGAGGAGAACGACGTCCCGTCCTTCCTCTGGCGCTCGGTCGCCGACGAGAAGGCGCTGGCAAGCCTCCCCGAGAAAGAGCGCTTCACCGGCGAGATCGATTCGCGCCAGGTGTTCGACCGTCTTGCCGGCACCTGGACCTACTGGGGCTGGAAGGGCGGCTATTTCGATACCGAGGAAGACGCCCAGGCCTTCTTCGACGAGCACCGCTTCATGCTGGCGACCCAGAAGGTGGCGCCGAACTCCCCGCAGTGGTTCAACACCGGCCTGCACTGGGCCTATGGCATCGACGGCCCGAGCCAGGGCCATTTCTACGTCGACTTCAAGACCGGCAAGCTGGTGAAGTCGAAGACCGCCTATGAGCACCCGCAGCCGCATGCCTGCTTCATCCAGTCCGTCTCCGACGACCTGGTGAACGAGGGCGGCATCATGGACCTCTGGGTCCGCGAGGCGCGCCTGTTCAAGTACGGCTCCGGCACCGGCTCCAACTTCTCGGCGCTCCGCGGCGAAGGCGAAAAGCTTTCCGGCGGCGGCAAGTCGTCGGGCCTGATGAGCTTCCTGAAGATCGGCGACCGCGCGGCGGGCGCCATCAAGTCGGGCGGCACGACGCGCCGCGCCGCCAAGATGGTGGTCGTCAACGCCGACCATCCCGACATCGAGAAGTACATCAACTGGAAGGTGCACGAGGAGCAGAAGGTCGCCGCCCTCGTCACCGGCTCGAAGATCAACGCGCAGCACTTGAAGGCCATCATGAAGGCCTGCGTGAACTGCGAGGGCTCGGGCGACGATTGCTACGACCCGGCCAAGAACCCGGCCCTGAAGCGCGAGATCCGCGCCGCCAAGAAGGCGCTGGTGCCGCAGAACTACGTCCTGCGCGTCATCCAGTTCGCCAAGCAGGGCTACACCGACATCGAGTTCCCGACCTACAACACCGACTGGGACTCGGAAGCCTACCTCACCGTCTCCGGCCAGAACTCCAACAACTCCGTCTCGATCACCGACGATTTCCTCCGCGCGGTGGAGGATGATGGGGACTGGCAGCTGATCCGCCGCACCGACGGCAAGGTCGCCAAGACGCTGAAGGCCAGGGACCTCTGGGAGCAGATCGGCCACGCCGCCTGGGCTTCCGCCGATCCGGGCCTGCACTTCAACACGACGATGAACGAGTGGCACACCAGCCCGGCGTCTGGCCGCATCAACGCGTCCAATCCCTGCTCGGAATACATGTTCCTCGATGACACGGCCTGCAACCTCGCCTCGCTGAACCTTCTGCAGTTCCGCAACGAGGACAAGTCCTTCGATGTCGAGCGCTACGAGCATGCCTGCCGGCTCTGGACCGTCGTGCTCGAAATCTCCGTGCTGATGGCGCAGTTCCCGTCCAAGGAAATTGCCGAGCTCTCCTACGAGTTCCGCACGCTCGGCCTCGGCTACGCCAATATCGGCGGCCTGCTGATGACCGCCGGCATCCCGTATGACTCGGCCGAGGGCCGCGCCATCTGCGGCGCGTTGACGGCGATCATGACCGGCACGGCCTATGCCACCTCGGCCGAGATGGCCAAGGAGCTCGGCCCCTTCCCCGGCTTCGCCAAGAACCGAGAGCCCATGCTGCGCGTCATCCGCAACCATCGCCGCGCGGCGCATGCCGAAACCGCTGGCTATGAGGGCCTGTCGGTCCTGCCGGTGCCGCTCGACCACGGCTCGCTCAAGGATGCCCGCCTCGGCGAGCATGCCAAGGCCGCCTGGGACAAGGCGCTGGCGCTTGGCGAGCAGCACGGCTACCGCAACGCCCAGGCGACGGTGATCGCGCCGACCGGCACGATCGGCCTGGTCATGGACTGCGACACGACGGGCATCGAGCCGGACTTCGCGCTGGTGAAGTTCAAGAAGCTCGCCGGCGGCGGCTACTTCAAGATCATCAACCGCGCCGTGCCGGAGGCGCTCCAGACGCTCGGCTATGCCGAGCACCAGATCGCCGAGATCGAGGCCTACGCCGTCGGCCACGCCTCGCTGCGCCAGGCGCCGGGCGTCAACCACACGACGCTGAAGGCCAAGGGCTTCACCGACGAGGTTCTGGAGAAGCTGGAGGCGAGCCTCGCCTCCGCCTTCGACATCAAGTTCGTCTTCAACAAGTGGGCGCTCGGCGAGGACTTCCTGAAGGGCCTCGGCTTCACCGAGGCGCAGCTGAACGACCCGGCCTTCGAGATCCTGCCGGCGCTCGGCTTCTCCAAGAAGGACATCGAGGCCGCCAACGTGCATGTCTGCGGCGCGATGACGCTCGAGGGCGCCCCGCACCTGAAGACCGAGCACTACGCCGTGTTCGATTGCGCCAATCCCTGCGGCAAGCTCGGCAAGCGCTACCTCTCGGTCGAGAGCCACATCCGCATGATGGCGGCGGCGCAGCCCTTCATCTCGGGCGCCATCTCCAAGACGATCAACATGCCGAACGACGCGACCGTCGAGGACGCGAAGAACGCCTACATGCTGTCGTGGAAGCTGGCGCTGAAGGCGAACGCGCTCTACCGCGACGGCTCCAAGCTGTCGCAGCCGCTGAACTCGCAGCTCCTCGCCGATGACGAGGACGACGCCGAGGACGCGGTCGAGGCGCTGGTCGCCAAGACACCGGCGGCGCGCGCCGAGCAGATCGCCGAGCGCATCGTCGAGCGGATCATCGAGCGCGAGGTCCGCAAGCGGGAGAAGATGCCGGATCGCCGCACGGGCTACACCCAGAAGGCGAATGTCGGCGGCCACAAGGTCTACCTGCACACCGGCGAATATCGCGACGGCCGCCTCGGCGAGATCTTCATCGACATGCACAAGGAAGGCGCCGCCTTCCGTGCGATGATGAACAACTTCGCCATCGCCATCTCGCTCGGCCTGCAATACGGCGTGCCTCTGGAAGAATATGTCGAGGCCTTCGTGTTCACCCGCTTCGAGCCGGCGGGCCTCGTCACCGGCAACGAGGCGATCAAGAACGCGACCTCGATCCTCGACTACGTGTTCCGCGAGCTCGCCGTCTCCTATCTCGGCCGCAACGACCTGGCGCATGTCGTCCCCGACGACAACAACGCCACGACGCTCGGCGGCGGCGACCAGCCGACCGGCCGGCCTGCCCCGGTGAGCCACGGCCTCGTCCGCGGCAAGACCGAGCGCTTCAAGCTGGTCGACCGCGCCGGGGAATCGAAGGGCGCAGCGACGGCTCCCACCGCCACCGGCTCGACCGTGACGGCGCTGCGCACGACGAGCGTCGGCGGCGCGGCCGCCACCGCCTTCAAGCGCGACGTCGCCACCGAGGCGGAGCTCGCTATCGGCCACGCCGAGCCGGCCTCGGCCCAGCCGAAGCCGAAGGCGGCCGAACAAGTCGCGATCGCGCGGATGAAGGGCTACGAGGGCGAAAGCTGCACCGAATGCGGCAACTTCACCATGGTCCGCAACGGCACCTGCCTGAAGTGCGACACCTGCGGCAATACGAGCGGCTGCTCGTAACTAGTTTTTCTGGAAGTTAGGGCCGGCAGAAATGCCGGCCCTTCTTTTATGGCCAAGTCACAAAGATAGAAGCTGGAAACCACGACCCACATGGCGAAGAAACATGCACGCATGGCAATCGCATATGACTTCGATGGAACGCTCGCTCCCGGCAATATGCAGGAACATCAGTTCCTTCCGGACATAGGTATAAAGCCGGCCGTTTTCTGGGCGGAGGTTAAACGCCTCACGCAGGAGCACCAAGCTGACGAAGTGCTAGTGTACATGAACTTGATGTTGAAGAAGGCTAATGCGGCGAATGTCCCCGTGCGCCGCGAAAACTTCAAGGCCCACGGCGAGCAAATTAAGCTCTTCGACGGGGTGATTGAATGGTTTGACCGAATTACCGAGTACGCGCGAGCGCAAGAAGTTCGTGTCGACCATGTTTTGATTTCCTCTGGCAATGCCGAGATATTTGCCGGGACGCCGATCGCATCTAAGTTTTCTCAAGTATATGCTTCGAAGTTCATCTTTAATCAAAACGGCGTCGCTGACTGGCCTGCATTGGCCGTTAACTACACAACAAAAACCCAATACCTATTCCGCATCAACAAAGATGCTCACGACCTGAGTGAAAACTCGGAAGTGAACCGGTTCGTAGCCAAACAGGATCGGCCAGTTCCGTTCGAGAACATGATCTTCATAGGCGACGGATCAACTGACATACCTTGCTTCCGGCTGGTCAAGGAGCAGGGCGGATTGTCGATTGCGGTATACAGGCCGCATACCAGCGGCGCCAAATCGAAAGCTGAGCAATACAAGAATGACGGGCGCGTTCATTGCGTGTCCCCGGCAAATTATGATGCTGGAAGCAGAATAGACAGAATTGTAAAGGCGCAGATCGACCTGGTTGCGACACGCTCCGCCGCTCAGCACGTCCGGGCGGACGATTAGCTGCAAAGAGCGCCTGCACGAAAGCAACCGCAGGGCCTTCTAGTACAGTCGAACCAAACTCGCCGTCATCCGGGCTTGACCCGGGATCCATCCAGCCGGAGCGTCGATCGCGACGAAGAACCCGGCTGCATGGATCCCCGCCTTCGCGGGGATGACGACAGAGCGTGCGGTTCGGGCAAAGCGCGGGCGGGGCGGGGCCCCGCCCCTACCACGACACGTTCAGCCCGATCCTTCCGCCGACCTTGCCTTCGTCGGCGCCGATGGCGAGGCCGCCGTTGAAGGTGACGTTGTTGTTGATGCGGAAGGCGCCGGCGAGGCCGAAGGCGCCGTCGTCCTCGAACTGGGCGAAATTGCCGGCGAGCGCGAAATTGTGCCCCTGCTCGATG
Source organism: Kaistia sp. SLG-1 (assembly GCF_059699055.1). Classification (NCBI taxonomy): domain Bacteria; kingdom Pseudomonadati; phylum Pseudomonadota; class Alphaproteobacteria; order Hyphomicrobiales; family Kaistiaceae; genus Kaistia; species Kaistia sp. SLG-1. The sequence goes on along the minus strand of NZ_AP048544.1, from coordinate 2,384,457 downwards.
ATCGGAACCGGCAGCGCGCCGATCACCGCGGCGGCGCGGCTGGTCTCTTTGGCCGAGGCGAAGGCCTGGTCGATCCGCTCGGCGAGGTCCGTCTGGCCGAAGACCGGGCCGTTCTCGGTCTGGCGCGCGGTCTCGCCGGTATCGACCCGAACGCAGGTTTCGGTGCCCGGGATATATTGATAGCCGGGGCCGAACGTGTTGCAGACGCGCACATATTCCACCGGCGCGGCGCGCACGGGGACAGGCGCTACGGCGAGGAGGACGGCGGCGCCGAGGATCGTGATCCTGATGGCCATGCTGCTGCCCGCCCTACCAGGAGAGGTTGAAGCCGACGCGGCCGCCGACCTTGCCCTGGTCGGCACCGACCGCGAGGCCGCCGTTGAAGGTCAGATGGCTGTTGACGCGGAAGGCGCCGGCGAGGCCGAAGGCGCCGTCGCTGTCGAACTGGGCGAAATTGCCGGCCAGCGCGAAATTGTGGTTCTTCTCGATGATCGGCACCGGCAGCGAGCTCATCACCGCCACGCCCTCATTCGCCTCGTCGATCGCGTCGAAGGCCTGGTCGACGCGGGAGGCCAGCTCCGTCTTGCCGAAGACCGGCCCGTTCTCGGTGTTCTTCGCCGTCTCGCCGGTCGCCACCTTGACGCAGGTGTCGGTGCCCGGGATGTACTGGTAGCCAACACCGAACGAATTGCAGACCCGGACATATTCGATCGCGGCCCGGGCGGGCGCAGGCATAGCGAGAGCGCTCGCCGCGACGAGCGTCGCGGCGCCAATGGCCGAAATCTTCATGTTGTGCCCCTACAGAAGCGCTGCGACGCCGCCGGGCCCCGCCTTACGCAGCGCGAGACTAGCGCCGCAATTTCCTTTCCAACAAGATCGCCTGCCATCCCATAAGGCTGCCATTCATCATTCCTTTACCGTGTTGCAGCTTTGCAACCGATCGCACCCAAGCCCGATCGGCGCGCGCCATGGTTCGGCCGAGGCATGTCGGCCGGGCCTCTCCTTGCCTGGGCGGCGATGTGCCCCTATCTTGTGGGCATATCGCCAGAAGCGCGGAGGTTTCCATGGCTCACACGCAAGCGCTCGACATCGTTGGCGGCGAGAGCGCGCTCGGGCTTTCGATCCGCAGCGGGCGCGACCTGATCGCGGCCGTCCGGCATGGCTTGCCGGTCCAGGCGGTCGAGCATGTGCTCGACAGCGGGCGGATGACGCTGGCCGAGCTGGATCTCGTCGTCCTGCCGCGAAAAACGCTGTCGCACCGCCGCAAGATCGGCACGCTCACCGCCGACCAGTCCGACCGGCTGATGCGCGCCGCCCGCGTCATCGCGGCGGCGGAAGACACGTTCGGCTCGAAGGAGAAGGCGGCCTCATGGCTGCGCCGGCCGACGACGGCGCTCGACGACGAGACGCCGCTGTCGCTGCTCGACACGTCGGAAGGCGCGCTGCAGGTCGAGACTTTACTCGGCCGGATCAACCACGGCATCGCGGCGTGATGGGCCACTTCCCTCGCCTCGCGGCGTGCCGCGCTTGATCGCCTGGCGCATCAGCCGCGCTCCCTATGCCGATCTCTCGGGCACGGGGGCTCGGCTCTATGGCGGGCGCTGGAACTCACCGGGACGGACGCTGATCTATGCGGCCGAGACGGCGGCACTCGCCGTGCTCGAGGTTCGCGTCCATCTCGACCTGACGCCCGACCTGCTGCCGGACGATTATGTGCTGACCGGCATCGCCGTCGACGGCCTCGCGGTCGAGACGGTCGATACGCTGCCGGAGGCCCCGCAGGCGACGGGCGACGCCTGGCTGGCCGAGGCGCGGACGCCGATCCTGCGCGTGCCCTCCTTCATCGTGCCGGAGAGTTCGAACCTGCTGATCAACCCCGCCCATCCCGACGCGGCGGGGCTGAGGGTGGAAAGCCAGCGGCCGTTTCGCTTCGACGCCCGGCTCTGGCAGCCCTGAGGGCTCACAATTGCGACGACAGCCGGCCCTCGCGCTGCGGCGCGCGGATGAATTCTTCCACCAGCTCGGGCGTCCACTCCACATATTCGACGAGCGTGCCGTCGGCGTGGCGGGCATAGAGGAAGCGCCCGGTCGGCGACGCCGCCGCCGCTTGCGTGATCGTCGCGCCGGCCTGCTCCAGCCGGCGCTGCGCCTCGTCGAGATCCCGAACGATCCACGGACCATGGCTGTCGCGGATCGGCGCCAGCGCCGCGTCGGTGCCGCCGACGATGAACGTGTCGCCGATGCCGATCAGGTCCCACTCGCCGAAGCGGAAGTTCAGATGCGGCTCGGCGCCGTGCAGCGCCCGGAACGTTGCCAGCGCGCTCTCGGCATCGTTGGTGAAGACGCGGGCGTAGGTCTTTAGGATCATGGGATTTTCCTGATTTTCGACGTCGCGACGGAAGCCTGAATGATTCTTAGTGATCACTAAACAACCTGAACTTGACGGAAGGGGTCAAGGGATATTTAGTGATCGCTATGGAACTTCGGGAAAAATCACGCGGCGGGCGGCCGCGCAGCTTTGATCGCGATCGTGCGCTCGACATCGCCATGCGGCTGTTCTGGCGGCATGGCTATGAGGGCGTCTCGATCGGCGAGCTAACGCGCGCGCTCGGCATCGCGCCGCCCAGCCTCTACGCCGCCTTCGGCAGCAAGGCCGAGCTCTATGCGGAAGCGCTCGGCCGCTACGAGGCGCTGTCGACCGTCGGCCTGCCCGAGGCCGGCGAGGCGGAGACGCTGGAGGACGCCGTCCGGCAGCTGCTGGAGGCGAGCGTATCCGCCGTCACCCATCCGGCCGGCGAGCTCGGCTGCATGATCTCCACCGGCATGATCTTCGCCAATCCCGAGCACGAGGGCGTGGCGCGCATCGTGGCGGAGCGGCGGGATCGCTATCGCGAGGCGATCGTCCGCGCCCTCGCCCCCTGGACAGGCGAGGCGGAAGCGCCGGCGCTCGCCCGCTATCTCATCGCCGTGATGCAGGGCCTTTCCGTGCAGGCGCGCGACGGCGCCAGCGCCGGGGAACTCGCTGCCATCGTCGAGCAAGTGCTGGCGGGGCTCATGGCCCGGCGGCTCGCCGGTGCCTAAGGCGGGAGCAGCCCCCTTTTCAGGAACGCCCGGATTTCACCTCTCCCCGAGAAGACCTTCGCGCAACCCTGTCCAACCGACATGCAGCGCCCGATCTCCAACATCCTGAGGTGCCCGAGCGCAGCTCGGGCCTCGAAGGACGCACGGTCTCTATGCAGCTTTTCGACTGCACGACCGCTCTGCGTGCTTCGAGACGGCCCTTCGGGCCTCCTCAGCATGATGGGGATTGCGTTCTGCAGCAGTCTCCAGAGCGAGGAGCAAGAAAGCATCCCCCTCCTCCGCCTGAACTCAGTCCGCCGCGCGGATTGCCTCGATCTTGTCCATGCCGCCGACCTTGTCGGCGAATTGCTGCCAGACCGGATGCGCGCCGGCTTCCCAGGCCGGGCGGTCCTCCGGCTGGATGACATGGCCGCCATTCTCCAGCGCCAGCTCGATCGAGGCGCCCTCGTCGGCGACGATCAGCGCGTCGAAATAGGCGGCGCCCGCCTGCGCTGCCTGCTGGAAGACTTCCTTCTCCTTGTCGCTGAGGCCGTTCCAGAAGGGCGCCGCGAACATCACGACGCCGGAGGCCCAGATGTGGCCGGTCTCGGTCAGCCAGGGCACGACCTCGTAGAGTTTGAAGCCGGCATAGGCGGATTTGGTCAGGTCCATGGCGTCGACGACGCCGGTCGCCAGCGCGTTGTAGGTCTCGGGGATCGGGATCGCCGCCGGATTGGCGCCGAGCGCCGACCAGAGCGCGGTATGCAACGGGCTCTGCAGGACGCGGATGCGCTTGCCGGCGAGCTGCTCGGGAACGGTAATCGCCTCCTTGGCGAGCAGGTGGCGGGCGCCGTAGTTGATGTAGTCGGCGACGATGAACTGCTGCGCGGCGAATTTCTGCTTCAGTTCGGCGCCGAGATCGCCGTCGAGCACGCGGTTCAGGTGGTTGCCGTCGCGAAAAATGAACGGCAGGTCGAGGATCTGCGCCTCCGGCACCCAGCCGGAAAGCGCCGAGACGGTCGAGAGCGAAGCCTGGATCGAGCCGAGGCGGAGCCCCTCGGCCACCTCCTTCTCACCGCCGAGCGCCGCGTTCTGGACGATGTTGAAGCGGAAGGCGCCGGGAAGCTCGGCCTCGACGCGATCGCGGATGTTCTGCCAGATCATCGTCTCCGGCTTGTCGGGGCCGAGCAGAGACGCGACGGTCAGTGTCCGCACTGCCGCCTCGGCCCGGCCGATCAGCGCGGGAGCCGCGAGCGCCGCGGTGCCGGCGAGCGTTGCGGATCGGAGGAACTGGCGGCGGTTGAAGACGGACATGGCGGGCTCTTTCCTAGCGGGGAGCAACGAGGGCGCTGGCGACGACGGCGCCGGCCGAGAGAATGGCGAGCGAGACGATCAGCGCGGCGAGATAAGGCAGGATGGCGCGGAACAGCGACGCCGCCGGCAGGCGCGTGACGCCGCTGACGACATAGACCAGCATGCCGACCGGCGGCGTCAGGCCGCCGATCATCAGATTGACGACGACGATCACGCCGAAATGGATGGGATCAATGCCGGCGGCGACCGCGAGCGGCAGGAGCAGCGGCCCGAACAGCAGGATCGCCGCGCCGATATCGAGGACGAGGCCGACGACAAGCAGGATGACATTGCTGAGCAGCATGACGGCGACGGCGCTGTTGCCGAAGGCGCCGGCGAGGCTCGCCACCAGGCCGGAGATGTCGTCGACGGCGAGCAGGAAGGCGAAGGGCGCCGCCGTGCCGATCAGGAGGCCGATGGCGGAAGCCTCGGTGCCGGCCTGGCGGAAGGCGTCGTAGAGGCTGGCGGCGCGGAGCCGGCCGAACAGGCCGAGGCCGAGCGTATAGAGCGCGGCGAGCGCCGCCGCCTCGGTCGTCGTGACGATGCCGAAGCGGATGCCGGCGACGACGATGAAGCCGAGGCCGAAGGCGGGGATCGCCGCCACCGCCGCGCGCCACTTTTCCGCGCTGGACGAGGGCATCGCCGTGGCGCCGCCCCGCACCGTCCAATGGATGGCGACGGCGAGCGACACCGCCATCACCGCGCCGGCGACGAAGCCGCCGACCAGCAGCTTGCCGACGGAAAGATTGGTCGCCGCGGCGAGGATCAGGAAGGCGATCGACGGCGGAATGACGTTGTCGAGCACCGAGGTCGAGGCGATGATCGCGCCGGCCTGCGCCGGCGGATAGCCGTGCTTGACCAACTCCGGCTGGAAGGTGCTGGCGCCGAAGGCGGCATTGGCGACGGACGAACCGGAGGCGCCGGAGAACAGCACGCTGGTGAGCAGCGTCGTCTGCGCGAGGCCCGCCCGCTTGTGACCGACCAGCGCTGCGGCGAAGCGCACCAGCTGGCCGGCGACGCCGGAGGCGGTGAGCAGGCCGCCCGCCAGCAGGAAGAAGGGAATCGCGAGCAGGAGGAACTTCGACAGGCCCGAGACAACGGAGCCGACCATGGCGGGCTCCGGCATGGTGCTGCCGAAGGGAATGGCGAGATAGGCGGCGGCGAGGAAGGCGTAGGGCAGCGGCGCCGAGACGATGAGCCCGACCAGCGCGATCAGCCCGAGTGCGAGGCTCGGCGGCAGCGACGTCGCGATCTCGAGTCTGCCGGCGCCGCCATAGACGACGACGGCGATCGCCAGCGAGGCTAGCAGCCGGAGACTACGCCCGGCGGCGATCCGCTGCAGCGACACCGCCAGCAGCACCAGCGCGCCGCCGCCGCCCAAAAGCGCGAAGCGGATCCATTCCGGCAGATCGAGCATCGGCGAGACACCGCCGATCATCGCTGCGATCTCGGCGGCGCCGGATACCAGCACCAGTCCGCCGACGAGGACGAAGGCGTCGGCGACGATATCTGCGGTTCGCTGCCCCCAGGCCGGCAGCAGCCGCGTGAAGACATCGAGCCGCATGGCGAGCGCGCTGTTGATGGCGAGCGGCGCGCCGAAGGCGATCAGCGCGACATGCAGCCAGATCGCCAGCTCGTCGGAGCCGGCAAAGCCGCCGCCGAAACCGTAGCGCAGCGCCACCGCCGTGATCACCACGCCGAGCAACGCCACCAGCAGCCCCGCGCAGACGAGGCCGAGGAGCCCCTCGAGCCCGCGCAGCAGACGGCCGGCGACGGCCGCCGCGAAGGCCTCGCGCGTCACCAGGGTTTCGCTCGACGACAAAGCTGCCCGTCCCTAGCGCAGCGGCGAGAAGGCCGTCGGCCGCAGGATGCGGCTGCGCATGCTCTGGACGAAGCCGGAGGTGCGGGCGCGGAACTTCTGCCATTCGGGATCGGCTTCCATGGCGGCGCGGCGGCGCTCGCGCTCGCCAAGCCCCTCGAAGCCCCACATGTGCACCACCTCGTTCACCGTGCCGACATCGGTGGTGAACCAGCCGATCAGATGGCCGAGATGGTGGATCTGCAGTTCCATCCCCTCGCGCACATAGAGATCGAGATATTCCCGGACATGGGCCGGGTGGATGGCATAGGTCCGCTCGTCGACAATCATCGCCTGCTCCGTCCGCGCGTCCCGCCCTCCCGCGTCGGCTCGCAGGATCCAGCCGGAACATCCTGATCGGCTTGGGGAAACCGCCTGGCCGCCACCGCTCGATCGCCCCGGCTTAGGCGAAAATGGCGGGCTTGGCGACCGCATTGTCCGGCATGGCAAGGATATTCTCCCGCGCGCGCCGCGATTGGAAAAAACCGCTCCGCATGGCGCCGCGCCGCACGTGACGGTAAAATGACAGCCTCCGGGAGGGCTCGATTCGATGCGCAAATCCCAGCCGCGCCTGTTCGAAGAACTCGTCGTCGCGGAAGTCCGGCTGTCGAAGTTTCTCGACGGAACGACGCAGCTTGCCGGCGCGCGCTTCGTCAATTGCCGGCTGACGGACTGCGACATGACCGGGCTCAATCTGTCCGAGGCCGTGTTCGAGCATTGCGACGTCAGCGGCTCTGATCTTCGCGGTGTCGACGCCTCGCGCTCGCGCTGGACCGGCACGCGCAGCCTCAAGACCAAGCTCGCCGGCGCGGATCTCTCCGAAGCGCAATTCAGCCACTCGAATTTCAGCAATGCCGACTTCGCCGGCGCGCGGCTGTCCCAGGCGAGCTTCGAGGACTGCAAGCTGACGGGCGGCGACTTTCAGGGCGCGGCGACGCTGGGCATCTCGTTCCGCCGCTCCCGCTTGAACGGCGCGATGCTGCGCAACATCTCCTTCCGCAAGGAGACGATCGACGGGGTCGACTTCGCCGATGCCGATCTCGCCGGCTCCGATTTCCGCCACGCGATCTTCGTCGATTCGTCGCTCCGCTCCGCCAATCTGAAGGCGGCCAAGTTCGAGAGCGCCGACCTGCGCGGCTGCGATTTGGGCGACATCACGCTCGCCGACGCCGCGCTGTTCCGCAAGGCTATCATCTCGAAGGCGCAGGCGAGCGAGCTCCTGAAGGGAATCGGTCTCATCGTGCTCTGAGGCGTACCCCCAGCGCCATCCTTGGGTTGAACAGGTCTCTGGTCACCCGGCCGCCGGGCGCTATATTGACGCTGCGGCAACCTCGCCGCGGAGGAGAGTACCCATGCGTGCACTACTTCTCGCCCTTGCCATCGGCTCCAGCCTCGTGCCCCTCGCCGGATGCACCAGCAATCCGAATGCCCCCGGCATCGAGGCCATGAACCCCGTCAACGCCTGCGGACCCGGCGGCTCGGCCAACGCCGAGGATTGCCCGAGCGGCCGCGGTCGCTAGTATCGCGGAAGAGACGTCTCTCCCGCGCCGATAGCAGCCACGATACCCAGCAGCACGGGATCCCTTCCGCGAGCGACAGCGCGCGGAAAGGATCCCGTTCTCGCCCGGCTGTTTACGCGCGCCGGACGCCCTATCTAACTGGCATCTGCCCCCCACCTTTGAGTCATCATGCCCCAATTCTCCGTCCTTCTCGTCCTCTGCACCCTCCTCGGGCTCAGCGGTTGCACCACCGATCCGAATTCGCCGGCCATCCGCGCCATGGAGCCGGTCAATGCCTGCGGCTCCGGCGGCACGCAGGACATCAATGCCTGTTCCTCCAATCACCGCTGAGACCAGCGGGCCGGATTGCCGCAACCAACGGAGTGCGCGCGGGGCGGGAAGTTTCGCGCGCGTGCAAGCGGCCCATTCGACGCGGGTGAACTCCGTCACAGCCATCGGGCCGGTTCTTGCTCTCGCCATGAACTCCGTCCAGAATGCCCACCAGTCATGGCCCGGGCACACACCCGGGCCCTTCCGATTCGTTCCTTGGAGGACATAATGAACCTGACGGTTTCCGGCTTCGCGGTGCGCAGCCTCACGCTGGCTTCGGCGCTGATGCTGTCGACGGCGGCCTTCGCTGCCCCCGATGCCCAGAAGATCGCAGACGCCTTCGTCGCCGCGGCCCAGACCCGGGACGAGGCCAAGGTCACGTTCGATGCCGCCAAGGCGGACGGCGACAACGTCACGTTGAGCAACGTGGTGATCAAGGCGAAGCATGGCGGCGACGTGACGATCCCGCTGCTCGTCATCGAGAGCCCGATCGAGCGCACCGCCGGCGGCTTCACGGCGGCCAGCATCGGCTTCGATTCGGGCAAGATCGTCGACAAGGAAACGACGATCAACTGGACCAAGGGCCTCGCCAAGGACGCGATCGTCCCGGCGCCGACCGAGATCAACTCCAAGGCCAAGATCACCCCCTTCTCGAACCTCGAGATCTCGACCATCAGCGTCGTGTCGACCGAGGCGCCGGCGCCGATCACCGTCGACAGCTTCAACGTCGCGCTCGGCAACGTCATCGAGGGCGCGCCGAACGACGGCCAGCTCCATGTCAACGGCGTCAACGTGCCCGGCGACGTGCTGAAGTCGGACGAGCAGACCAAGGACTGGGTCGAGCAGCTCGGCTACGACAAGCTGAACTTCGACGTCGCCATCGACGGCAGCTATGACGGCTCCAACAAGACCTTCACCTTCAAGTCGATCAGCTTCGACGGCAAGGATGTCGGCAAGCTCGCCATCACCGGCACCTTCGGCGGCCTGCCGCGCGAGAAGCTGCAGGATCCGGACAAGCTGTCGGAGCTCGCCGCGACCGCCACCGTCGACGCCGCGACGATCCGCTTCGACAATGCCGGCATCGTCCAGCGCGTCATCGACATGCAGGCGAAGGCCATGGGCGCGACGCCGGACCAGTTCGTCGACCAGATCAGCGGCGCCCTGCCCCTGCTGCTCTCCGTCGTCGGCAACCAGAACTTCCAGGACCGCATCGCCACCGCCGCGACCGCTTTCCTGAAGGATCCGAAGTCGCTGACGATCACGGCCGCCCCGGGCAACCCGGTTCCGGTCATGCAGATCTTCGGCGCCGCCTCGACCGCGCCGCAGACGCTGCCGGACGTGCTGGCCGTCGACATCAAGGCCAACAACTGAGGTCACCGCCTCTCTTGCGCGTCGCGGGCCCCGCGCCCGAAACGCGATGAATGGATCCCGGGCGGTGCAGACCGCCCGGTTTTTTCTTTCCCCTGCCGGAAAGACCGCCTTCGAGAGGGCAACGCCGAAATCGCGCGAACGCCCAGCCGCCATGGAGCCCTGCTATGAGTCGTCCGTCGCTACGCCTCCGTCTTTTCGCCGTCAGCGTCAGCGCCGCCGCGATGACGGCCTCGCTGCCCGCCCTTGCCGAGGAGCCGGCGGAAACGGCAATCCGCAGCTGGATCGCCGCGCTCGACGCCTCGCCCAACTGGGTCGCCGGCTATGCCGAGCTCTCCTATGACGCGAGCCAGCGCACCGCGACGGTCCGCAACCTGACCATCCGCAGCGAGACGCTGGCGACCAAGATCGAGATCAGCTTCGGCACGATCGGCGTGACCGGCTATTCCGAAGCCTCGGACGGCTTCAAGGCGCTCGAGCTTCGCGCCGACGACAGCAAGATCGTGATCGGCGACATCGCCGACATGAACCTCCGCGATATCCGCGTCGAGAATCTCGCCGTGCCGAGCTTCGCCAATTTCGTCTTCGATCCGGCCCACGCCTTCACCTCCGCCGTGAGGGGCCTGGCGATCGCGGCCAAGACCTCGATCGACAGCATCCGCATCGGCCAGGTGGAATCGACCCAGAAGGCCGAAGGCCAGACCTCGCGCGCCTCCTATGGCAGCTACGAGCTGAAGGGCATGGCCAACGGCAAGATCGAGCGCGTCACGCTCGGTCCGGTGCTGCAGGAAATGCCGTCTCCGGATGGGCTGGTGACCTTCAAGGTCGACAAGATCGAGGCGCACAAATACGACCTCGACGCGATGATCGACGTGTTCGATCCCGATCGCTATGTCGGCGGCGTCGGCGACGGCAAGTGGCGCGACGTGCTCGGCCTCGAAACCTACCGCAACTTCGCCATCGACGTCCCCGGCGCCGCGATCCGCGTCGGCTCGTTCGAGGCGGAGAATCTCCGCGTCCGCCAGCCGAAGCGGAGCTTCACCGGCTTCATCGACTCCATCATCGCCAATCCGGAGATGTCCGAGGACGAGATGGCCCGGGTCGCACGCGACAACATCGCCGGCCTGCTGAGCTTCGCCGGCGTCGGCGCCCTGCGTCTCAACGACCTCGACGTCTCGGCCCCCGAGGTTGAGCGCTTCCACCTCGGCGACTTCCACATCCTCGACCTGTCCAGCGACGGCATCGGCGAGATCGGCATCGCCGACCTCGACGCGGCGATCCAGGACAAGGGCTCGATCGGCGCCGAGCGCCTGGCGATCGGCGGCTTCAAGTTCCCTGATCCCGACGCGGTGGTTCAGTCGATCTACGCCAGCGAGCGCGGCATCGAGGTCAATCCGCTGCCGCTCCTTCCGACCTTCGGCTTCGCCGAGGCGGTCAATCTCGACGTCACGCAGGGCGGCAAGAAGCTCGGCTCCGTCGATCGCGCCCGCACGGATCTCAGCGGCTATATCGGCCCGGTTCCCACCAGCATCGCGACCGACGTCCGCGGGCTCGACCTCGACCTGTCGCAGATCGACGATCGCCGGGCGCGCGAGATGATCAAGGGTCTCGGCTATGACCGCCTGATCGCCGATTACGGCCTGAAGATCTCCTGGCGCGAGGCCGACGAGAGCGTGAAGATCGACACGTTCCGCCTCGCCCTCAAGGACATGGCGACGGTGACGCTGGACGCCACCCTGACCGGCCTGTCGCGGGCCGCGATCGAGGATCCGAAGCGGCTCGAGGCCGTGCTCCCGTCGCTGCTCTTCGCGCGCGGCCAGCTTGCGATCGAGGACAAGTCGATCGTCGAGCGCGCCATCGGCATGCAGGCGAAGAAGATGAACGTCGAGCCGGACAAGTTCCGCCAGCAGATCGCCGGCGCGCTGCCGCTGTTCCTGATCGCGCTGAAGAACCCGGGCTTCCAGGCGAAGCTCGCCCCGGCCCTGCAGGCGTTCCTGAAGGCGCCGGGCACGCTGACGCTCATCGCCGCGCCGGCGACGCCGGTGCCGGTGACGCAGCTGATCGACACGGCGGAGAACGCGCCGCAGAAGCTGCCCGACCTGCTCCAGGTCGAGATCAAGACCACCCCGTAACGGCACAAGACCACCCCGTAACAAAAAACGGCCGGATCGCGAGATCCGGCCGTTTTCTTATGGGGAACCCGTTCCTACGGGAGACCAGGCATTGCCGGCCGATCAGGCGGCGAGCGTGCGCGCCGTCTCGGAGGCCTTGGCCTCGGCGGCGGCGACGGCCTTCGCCGCATGCTCCGGACCAAAGGCGACGCCCTCGACCGTGATCGCTTCGATATCGCTCAGGCCGAGGAACGAGAAGACGGCGCGGAGATAGGGCAGCTGGAAGTCGAACTGATTGGCCGGGCCCTCGGAATAGACGCCGCCCTTCGACTCGACCAGCACGAGGCGCTTGCCCGTCACGAGACCGACCGGCTTGCCATCGACATAGGAGAAGGTGCGGCCGGCGCGCGCGACATAGTCGACCCAGGTCTTCAGCGTCGAGGAGATCGAGAAGTTGATCATCGACGAGGCGATGACGATGATGTCGGCGGCGAACAGCTCGTCGATCAGCTTGTCGGAGAGCGCGGCGATCGCCTGCTGCTCTTCATTGCGGGCTTCGGCCGGGGTGAACACGGCGCCGAGATAGGCCTCGTTGATATGCGGCAGCGGATCGCGCGCCAGGTCCCGGCGGACGACAGTCGCGTTCGGGCTGTGGGCGACGAGGTCGGTGAGCACGCGCTCGGCCACCTTGCTGGAGTGCGAAGCGTCGCCACGCGGGCTGGACGTTACGAAAAGGATATTGGTCATCGGTCTTTCCTTCACTATGTTACGGAGCCGGCCGAGACCCGGGGGGAGCCGCCGATACCGTTGAGTAACATTAGCAAATGTTACTACTGGGTAACATCGAGTCAATTGGGATGGATTTGAAAACCGCTGAACAGACTGTTCACCTGGGCGCTGCGAAGGCGACGCCGCCGCGCGAGCGCATCCTCGTCGCGGCGCGGGAGCTGTTCGCGCGGCATGGCGTGCACGGCGTCGGCGTCGAGACGATCGCCGAGACGGCCGGCACCAACAAGATGACGCTCTACCGGCATTTCGAATCGAAGGATCTGCTGGTCGCCGAATATCTGCGCGGCCTGGTGGCCGAGTCCTCGGCGATCTGGTGCGAGATCGAGGCGGAGCATCCCGGCGAGCCGCTGGCCCAGATCAACGCCTGGTTGGGGCGGTTCGCCCGGCATGCCGAGCCCGACAATGAGAGCGGCTGCGCCCTGGCCAAGGCGGCGGTGCAGATCACCGATCCGAACCATCCCGGCCGCAAGGTGATCGAGGAGAATACGCGCCGGCACCGCGACAACCTGATCCGCCTCTGCCGCGCCTCCGATCTCGCCGAGCCGGAGCTACTCGCCGATCAGCTGTTCCTGCTGATCGAGGGCTCGCGCGTCGCCTGGCAGAATGTCGGCCACGGCACGGGCGCCGATCTCGCAACGCTCGCCGCCGGCATCATCGCCTCGCATAAGCGGTAGGCTGGTTCAGTCTGCGACGCCCATCTTCCCGATGGGTGGGGCGGATGCTGGGACGATCCTCGTGCGCGTCGATCCAAGCGCATGATGCTGGCGGAGGTCGGCGATCGATCGCCGAGACCATTCTCCCAGACCGCATTTCCAAATCTCGACCATCATCCTGAGGTGCCCGGCAACGCTGGGCCTCGAAGGAGGGTCCAGGGGACACGCGCCTGATGAAGACCGCGAGAGAATTTCGCCGGACTTAGTCGGCAAACTTCGGTGCCCCGCTGGACCCTCCTTCGAGGCTTCGCTGACGCGAAGCACCTCAGGATGATGATCGGTATTCGGGCCCTTCACTTCGTTGACCCGACCTACCCAGCCAGCGTCAGCGTGCCGTTTTCCAGCCTGTAAACCCGGTCGACCGCGCCTTCCGGCAGCGCCGCGTGGGTGGCGAGGATCAGCGTGCGGCCGGTCGTCACCGCGAGGAGATCGACGAGGAACGCCACTTCCGTCGCGCGGTCGAGGCCGGCGGTCGGCTCGTCGAGCAGCAATACCTTCGCCGGCGACAGCAGCGTGCGCGCCAGGCAGAGGCGGCGCGCCTGGCCGGCCGACAGCGTCTCGCCCGCCTCCCCCAGCCAGGTATCGAGCCCGCGCGGCAGGCCGCGCACGAAGGCGTCGAGCCGCGCCTTTTCCAGAACCGCATAGAGGGCGGCATCATCGGCCGAGGGGTCGGCGATTTGGAGATTGTCGCGGATCGTGCCGATGAAGACGGGCGCTTCCTGCGTCAGGAGTGCAATATGCGCGTGCAGGTCCGCCTGGCGGACAGCGCGGATATCGACGCCGTCGACGAGGATCCGCCCGGCCTCGACATCGGCGAGCCGCAGCAGAAGGCTGAGCAGCGTCGACTTGCCGGTGCCGCTCTCGCCGAGGATGGCGATGCGCTCGCCCTCTTCGACGGTGAGATCGAGCCCGGACAGGACATCGTGGTCGCGGCCATAGGTGAAGCCGACCTTCTCGAAGCGGATCCCGCCGGAGGCCGGCATCGCCACCGGGCGTTCGGGATCGCGGATCGCCGGCGGCATGTCGACCAGCGACTGCACCCGCCGCGCCGCGGCGCTGGCGGCGCCCAGCTTGCCCGCGCCGCGCAGGATCGGGCCTGCGACTTCGAAGATGGCGGTGACCGCGAGCAGAACGCCGACCATGGCCGGCCCGCTGACACGGCCTTCGGCGAGAACCTGCAAGCCGATCCAGAGCGTGCCGATCAGCGTCGCGCCGGAGCCGAGCGTGACGAAAGCCGGGCCGCAGGCGATCAGCAGAGACTGGCGCAGGCGGGCACGACGCATAACGGCGGCGGCATCGTCGACGGCGCGGGTGGCTTCCCCGACCGCGCCGAGCGCGACGAGATCGGCATGACCGTCGATGCCGTCGAGCACGGCGACGCGGAGGTCCGCCGCCGTTCGGACGGTCGCTGCGCCCGTATTCCGGCCCGCGATCACGATCAGCGACGGCAGGAGCAGCGCCGTCAGCCCGAAGCCGATCAGCGCCACCGGCAGCGCGTCCGGCAGGACGAGGGCGAGGAAGATCCCAAGGCCGAGCGCGCCGAGGATCGCGGTCGCGACCGGGGCGACGACCTGCAGGAACATCATGTCGAGCGTCTCGACATCCGCCGTCAGCCGGGCGACGAAATCGCCGGTGCGGTGGGCAGCCGCCTTGAGCGGCACCAGCGGGATCAGCCGCGAGAAGATGCGTACGCGGATATCCGACAGGATCTTGAAGGTCGTCGCGTGTCCGGAGAGGCGCTCGCCATAGCGCGAGAGGATGCGCAGGAACGAGAAGCCGCGCACCATCGCCGAGGGGGCGAACAGATCGAAGGTCATCGCCGAGGCGGCGAGCGCCGCGCCGGTCAGGAACCAGCCGGAGACGCCGAACAGGGCGACGCCGGCCGCGAGCGTCATGCAGGAGAGCGCAAGCGCCAGCAGAAGACCGCCCGAGCGTGCCGCGAAGAGACTGAAGAGAAGACGCATCACGCCACCCCGTCGAGCTGGATGGCGGGAGCGGCGCGGCCGGGGGCACGCGCGCGACGGACGATGCGCTTGCGATCGTCGATCTCGCAGATCGCATTCATCCGCTCGGCTACTGCCATGGAGTGGGTCGCGATCAGGAGGGTGCGGCCGGCGGCGAAAGCGAGGATTTCGTCCATCACCCGCGCCTCGGTCTCGGTGTCGAGATGGGCGGTCGGCTCGTCGAGGAGCACCAGCGCCGGATCACGCAGGAAGATGCGAGCGAGCGCCACGCGCTGCGCCTCGCCGCCGGAGAGGCCCCTGCCCCGCTCGCCGATCGGCGTCGCGAGACCGTCCGGGAGACGCTCAGCGAAATCGAGGACTGAGGCGCGTGTCGCCGCGAGCCGGACCTCGACATCGGTGGCGCCCGGCCGGCCGAGCCGGATGTTGCTC
Organism: Kaistia sp. SLG-1; assembly: GCF_059699055.1. Lineage (NCBI taxonomy): Bacteria > Pseudomonadati > Pseudomonadota > Alphaproteobacteria > Hyphomicrobiales > Kaistiaceae > Kaistia > Kaistia sp. SLG-1. Next base: position 2,368,983 of record NZ_AP048544.1, on the reverse strand, counting down.
TCGATCGTGCCGTGGAACAGGCGCGGCCGCTGGCCGAGCACGGCGACATGCCGGCGGAATGCCGTTTCGTCCAGCGCTTCAAGCGCGACGCCGCCGATCTCGACGGAGCCCTGATGGCTGCGTAGCCGCGCCAGCACCTCGATCAGCGTCGACTTGCCGATACCGCTCGGCCCGAGCAGCGCGACGCTCTCGCCGGCCGCGATATCGAGGCTCGTATCGGCAAGGATCGTGTCGCGCTCCGGCGTATCGACGGTGAGATGCCGGGCCCGGACGGGGACGGCGCCGCCCTCGCCCGGCCAGGGCGCGCCCTTTGCCTCCGTCGCGGGCGCGACCTCCGGCAGGCTGCCGAAGGCCGCCTCGATGCTGGCGACCGCCGCCTTGGCGTTGGCTCGGTCGTGATAGTGCGCCGCGAGCGTGCGCAGCGGCATGTAGACCTCGGGCGCCATCAGCAGGCAGAACAAGCCCGCCTGCAGGCCGAGCTCGCTGCCGCGCAGGTTGAGCATGTCGAGATAGGTGAGGCCGACATAGAGCGCGACGCCGGCGACGCCGAGGGCCGCGAAGAACTCCAGCACGGCCGACGACAGGAAGGCGATTCGGAGCACGGCGAGCGTGCGGCTGGCGAACTCGTCGCTCGCCGCGCGGACGCGGACGATCTCGTCCTCGGCGCGGCCGAACAGCTTCAGCACGACGAGGCCGCGAATGCGGTCGGCGAACATGCCGGAAAGCCGGGCGAGCGCGGTCAGATGCTGGCGGCTCGCCGCCTCGGCGCCCCAGCCGGCCAGCGCCATGAAGACGGGGATGAGCGGCGCGGTGACGAGGAGCACGATGCCGACGACGAGATCGACCGGCATCAGCCCGATGGCGAAGGCGATCGGCACGACGGCGGCGGCGATCATCGCCGGAACGAATCGGGCGAAATAGCCGTCAAGGGCCTCGACCTGGTCGAGAATCTGGCTCGCGAGCTCTCCTGAGGCACGCTGACGCATCCAATCGGGCCCTCGGCGCATCAAATTCGCGAAAAGATCGCGCCGGATCGCCTGCTTGACGTCTTCGGCGGCGCGAATTCCGGCCCATTCGCCGATCCAGGCGAGCGCGGCGCGGGCGGCGACGAGGCCGGCGAGACCGGCGAGCGCGGGCATCTGCGTCGCCATCTCGACGTGGTCGACGATGGCGCGATGGAGGATGGTTGCAAGCCAGTAAGCCTGCGTCACCGTCAGGCAGGCGCTCACAAGCGGCACGAGAATCGCGATGCCGAGCGCACGTTTGCCGACACGTCCCCGCTCCCTCAGCCACCGGATTTCACGGGAGGACGGGCGGGCGGGCGCGGAGTCGCGCCTGGATTCGACAGTGTTCATGTGGCCAAGCTTATAGTGTTGGCCGGTATCCGTGCGGCCCCTGTGCCAATCCACCGCACGCGTGATCTCGCTGCATTGATTTCGCTCAATGTTCGGAGCCTTATGGAACCCTAGCTGTGAAAGCCTGGCGACTCAAAAGGTATAGGCCATGATTGATATCGATGTCGTTACGCTGTCGAGGCTGCAATTTGCGGCCACGGCTATGTATCATTTTCTCTTCGTTCCCCTGACGCTCGGGCTCTCCTTCCTGATGGCGATCATGGAGAGCGTCTATGTTATGACGGGCCGCGAGATCTGGCGCCGCATGACCCTCTTCTGGGGAACCTGCTTCGGCATCAACTTCGCCATGGGTGTGGCGACGGGTGTCGTCATGGAATTCCAGTTCGGCATGAACTGGTCCTATTACAGCCACTACGTGGGCGACATCTTCGGCGCGCCGCTGGCGCTCGAAGGGCTGATGGCTTTCTTCCTCGAAGCATCCTTCATCGGCCTGTTCTTCTTCGGCTGGGACCGGATGTCGAAGGTCGGACACCTTTGCGTCACCTGGCTGGTCGCCTTCGGCGCCAACTTCTCGGCGCTCTGGATCCTGATCGCCAACGGCTGGATGCAGCATCCCGTCGGCGCGGTCTTCAATCCCGACACGATGCGCATGGAAGTCACCGACTTCATGGCGGTGCTGTTCAACCCGGTCGCGCAGGCGAAGTTCGTCCATACGGTCAGCGCCGGCTACGTCACCGGCTCCATGTTCGTCATGGCGGTCAGCGCCTGGTACCTGCTCAAGGGCCGGCACCTGGAGTTCGCCAAGCGCTCGATGGCGGTCGCGGCCAGCTTCGGCCTCGCCTCGGCGCTGTCCGTCGTCGTGCTCGGTGACGAGAGCGGCTACGTGACGACGGAAAACCAGAAGATGAAGGTCGCCGCGATGGAGAGCATGTGGCACACGGAGCCGGCTCCGGCCGCGCTCAACCTCATCGCCTTCCCGAACATGGAGAAGCAGGAGAACAGCTTCTCCATCAGCGTCCCCTACCTGCTCGGCGTCATCGGCACGCGTTCGCTGACGAAGGAACTGCCCGGCATCGTCAACCTGGTCGAGACGGCCAAGGACCGGATCCGCGACGGCATCGAGGCCTACAAGGCCCTGCAGGTCGTCCGCGCCAATCCGGGCGACACCCAGGCTCGCGAGGTGTTCAGCGAGAAGTGGCCGAACCTCGGCTACGGCCTCCTGGTCAAGCAGATCCGCCCCGACGTCGAAAACGCGACGGACGCGGACATCACCAAGGCCGCCGCCTCGACCATCCCGAACGTGCCCGTCATGTTCTGGAGCTTCCGCCTGATGGTGGGTCTTGGCTTCTACTTCATCGCCTTCTTCGCCGCCGCCTTCTACATCGCCTCGCGGCACAAGCTCGGCGAGCAGCGCTGGACGCTGTGGCTGGCGCTGTTCAGCCTGCCGCTTCCCTGGGTGGCGATCGAAGCCGGCTGGCTGCTTGCCGAATATGGCCGTCAGCCCTGGGCGATCGAAGGCGTGCTGCCGACCTTCTATGCGGCATCCGGCCTGACGTTCACCGATCTCGTCATCAGCCTGTCGATCTTCCTTCTGATCTACAGCGTGCTGGCCGTGATCGAAGTGATCCTGATGGTGAAGACGATCAAGAAGGGCCCGCTGGAGCATGATCCGCTGCAGCCGGCCGTCGCAGGTCCCGACGTGCTGCCGATCCCGGCCGCCGCCGGCCCCAAGCTCTGATCCGCGGGGGTTATCATGAATGACATTGTACCAGTCGACTACGAAACGCTCCGCCTCATCTGGTGGCTCCTGCTCGGCGTGCTTTTGATCGGCTTCGCCGTGATGGACGGCTTCGATCTCGGCATCGGCGCCCTCCTGCCGTTCGTCGCCAAGACGGACGAGGAACGCCGCGTCGTGATCAACGTCGTCGGGCCGGTCTGGGAAGGTAACCAAGTCTGGCTGATCCTCGGCGGCGGCGCCATCTTCGCCGCCTTCCCGATGCTCTACGCCGTGTCCTTCTCCGGCTTCTACCTGGCGATGATGGTGATCCTGGTCGCCCTCATCCTGCGCCCGGTCGGCTTCAAGTACCGGAGCAAGATCGGCGATCCCGGCTGGCGCTCGACCTGGGACATCGTGCTCTGCATCGCCGGCGTCATTCCGGCGCTGATCCTCGGCGTCGCCGTCGGCAACGTGCTGCTCGGCGTGCCGTTCGAGTTCGACGACACGCTCCGGACGTTCTGGCGCGGCAACTTCTTCCAGCTGCTGACGCCCTACGCGCTTCTCGCCGGCCTCGTCAGCCTCTCCATGCTGATCATGCATGGCGCGGCGCTGCTGACGTGGAAGACCGAGGGCGTCATCGCCGATCGCGCCCGCAGCTACGGACGGCTGGCGGCGCTCGCCGTCATCGTGCTGTTCGCGCTTGCCGGCGTCTGGACCGCCTATGGCATCGGCGGCCATGTGCTGACCAGCGTCATCGACCCGCTCGGGCCTTCCAACCCGCTCGGCAAGACGGTGTCGGTCGAGAACGGCGCGTGGCTCGCCAACTACACGAAGTATCCGTGGATGATGATCGCGCCGATCCTCGGCTTCGCGGGCGCGCTGCTGGCGCTCGTCGGCTTCACCGTCAGGAAGCCGGCGCTCACCTTCATCACCTCGGGCGCGGCCATCTTCGGCATCATCGCCACGGCCGGCGTGTCGCTGTTCCCCTTCCTGCTGCCGTCCTCGGTCGATCCGAGCAACGGCCTCACGATCTGGGACGCGTCCTCGTCGAAGCTGACGCTCTGGGTGATGCTGCTGTCGACCTGCTTCTTCCTGCCGATCATCCTGATCTACACGGCCTTCATCTACCGCGTCATGCGCGGCAAGGTGACGGCGGTGACGATGGACAAGAACCCGAACGCCTACTGAGCGGAGGATTTCAGCAATGTGGTATTTCTCCTGGATCCTCGGCCTCAGCCTCGCCTGCGCCTTCGGCATCCTGAACGCCATGTGGTACGAGCTGCGTGACGACCGCCTGAAGGGCCGCCTCGGCATCACGCCGAGCAAGGATCGCTGATCTAGACCAGCGCCCGGCGCAAAACAGAACGACCGCCCGACGGATCCGACGATCCCGGGCGGTCGTTTTCGTTTGGGGGCCTCGGATCCGCCGCCCTAGTCGAAGAAGCCGAGCCGGCGCAGCAGCAGAAGCGTGAAGCCGGAGGCGACGACGCCGATGACGGAGGCGCCGATCCAGCCAGTGGAGCCGTCGAGGAACGGCAGGCCGCCGGTGTTCATGCCGAAAAAGCCGGTCACCAGCGTCGGCGGCATCAAGAGCGCCGTCATGATCGAGAGCACATAGAGGTGGCGGTTGCTGATGTTGGCGAGCTTCGCCGCGATCTCGTCCTGCAGGAAGCGCGCGCGGTCCTGCACTTCCTGGACTTCCTGATCGAGCGTCTCGATGCGGCGCAGGAGCCGTTCCGCCGCCGCGGAGGCGGCCTGGTGGCTCTGCTCGTCCTCGTCGTCGTCGTCCTCGGGAAACTCGCGCAGGATGCTGCGGAAGCCCGACAGCTGACGGTGCAGCTTGACCGCCGTCCGCCGCAGCGGCCCGAGCCGGCGCGACTCGTCGTGCAGCCGCTCGTCGAGCACGCGGTCCTCGATCGAATCCGCCTCCATCCGCAGCGCACGAAGGGTCTCCGCCATGGCACGCAGCACCTGCTCGATCATCAGCTCGAACAGCGCGACGGGACCTGAGACGGGCTGGCCGCTCTGGATCTTGCTTCGCGCCAGCGCCGCGGCGCGCACGGGATGCCGCCGGCCGGAGACCAGATAGCCCGGACCAAAGGCGAAGCGCATCGGCACCGTCCGGTCGGAATCCTCGCCCGGATGCTCCTGCAGCGTGTCGGAGAAGCGGCCCCAGACGGCGTGCTTGTCGAAATCGAGCGTCGGATGATCGTCGACGGAGAGCAGCAGGCGACGCGCATCGCCGCTCAGCCAACCGACCCCGGCGATCCAGTCGCGCGCCAGACGATCGACGAAATCGATATGCACCCAGACAAAACCATCGGCCGGATCGCTCGGCGCGATCGTCTCGTCCAGCGCGATGGCGCGCGCGCCGCCGCCGGCATCGAAACGATAGGCCCAGATCACACCCGAGACGGGTCGGGACAGCGCAGAAGCTTCAGCAGGCATTGCCGGATTGATCATCGCATCGCTTGCCGGTCGAGCAGGAATTTCGACATGCCGCCGCGCGGCGGCACCACATGCGACAGTTCATATGACAGAACGATGACAGGCCGCGCGCGGGTCGTGGAATTCCATTGTCGCCGACGCGGGCGGCAGCCATGATCGCCTTACGGAAGGTGAACATCCGCCGGGACGGGCTCATGCAGAACGATCCACGATCGCACGGTCTCTGGGAGCGCACGGCGCCGCCTGCCCCGCCTTTGACGCCTCTCGCCGGCGACCGCACGGCCGACGTCGTGGTGATCGGCGGCGGCTATACCGGCCTGTCGACCGCCCTGCATGCCGCTCGCGACGGCCTCGATGTCGTGCTGCTCGAGGGCGTCGAGATCGGCTTCGGCGGGTCGGGGCGCAATGTCGGGCTGGTCAATGCCGGCATGTGGGTGATGCCTGACGACGTGCCGGCGACGCTCGGCCGCGAGCCTGGCGACCGCCTGCTCGAGCTGCTCGGCGACGCGCCGCGACAGGTTTTCGAGCTGGTCCGGGCGCATGGCATCGAATGCGAGCTGGAGACACAGGGAACGCTGCATTGCGCCGTCGGGGCGAAGGGGCTGGCGGAGATCCGGCAGCGGGCGGGGCAATGGCTTGCCCGCGGCGCGCCGGTCCGCCTGCTCGACGCCGCCGAGACGGCGGAAACGACCGGCAGCCATGCCTATGCCGGATCGCTGCTCGACCTTCGCGCCGGGACGATCCAGCCGCTCGCCTACGCGCGCGGCCTCGCCCGCGCCGCGCTCGATCACGGCGCGCGCATCCATGTGCGAAGCCCGGTGGTCTCGGCGGAAAGAGCGGCCGGCGGCTGGCGCGTGGCAACGGCGGGCGGCAGCGTCACGGCCGGGTGGGTGGTCGTCGCGACCGACGCCTATACGAGCATGCCCTGGCCCGAGATCCGCGCCGAGCAGATCCACCTGCCCTATTTCAACTTCGCCACCGTGCCGCTCGACGCGGATCTCCGGAGCACGATCCTGCCGGGGCGGCAGGGCGCCTGGGATACCCGCGAGGTGCTGAGCTCCTTCCGCTTCGACCGGGCCGGCCGGCTCGTCTTCGGCAGCGTCGGGGCGCTGCGCGGCAGCGGCGCGCCGATCCACCGCGCCTGGGCCAAGCGGGCGCTCGCCAAAATCTTCCCGCAGATCGGCGAAATCGCCTTCGAGGCCGAGTGGTACGGCCAGATCGGCATGACGGACAATTGCCTGCCGCGCTTCCACAAGCTCGCCCCCAACGTGATCGCCTTCTCGGGCTACAATGGACGCGGCATCGCGCCCGGCACCGTGTTCGGGCAAATCCTCGCCGGGCATATCGCGGGCCGGATCCCGGAGGAGGCGCTGCCGCTTCCCGTCACCGATGCCAGCGCGGCGCGCTTGCGCCGTCTCAAGGAAGCCTATTACGAAGTGGGGTCGCAGATCGCCCATCTGGCCGACGCCCGGCTTTGAAACGCAGTCGAGACCCGGATTTCGAGGAAGGAAGAGCATGACCATCGCCATCAAGAACAGCCTCAAGGCCGAGGTCGACACCCTTCTCGCCGAGATCGGCGTTCCCGCATCGGTACGCTCCGGCGGCACGCTCGCCGTCCATTCGCCTGTTACCGGCGAGGAGCTGGCCCGTCTCGTCGAGACCGACGAAGCCGCGGCGAACCGCGCCATTGAGGCGGCGCATGCGGCCTTCCTCGCCTGGCGCAGCGTGCCGGCGCCGAAGCGCGGCGAACTGATCCGCCTGCTCGGCGAGGAGCTCCGCGAGCACAAGGCGGCCCTCGGCCGGCTGGTCTCGATCGAGGCCGGCAAGATCGTCTCGGAAGGCCTCGGCGAGGTACAGGAGATGATCGACATCTGCGATTTCGCCGTCGGCCTGTCGCGCCAGCTCTATGGCCTCACCATCGCCACCGAGCGCAGCGATCACCGGATGATGGAGACCTGGCATCCGCTCGGCGTCACCGGCGTGATCTCCGCCTTCAATTTCCCCGTCGCGGTCTGGTCGTGGAATGCGGCGCTGGCGCTCGTCTGCGGCAACAGCGTCGTGTGGAAGCCGTCCGAAAAGACGCCGCTGACGGCGCTGGCGACGACGGCCCTGTTCAACCGCGCGGCAAAACGCTTCGTCGCCGAAGGCGGCACGCTGCCGGACGGCCTCGCGACCGTCCTGATCGGCGGCCGCGCCGTCGGCGAGGCTCTGGTCGACCATCCGCGCGTACCGCTCGTCTCGGCGACCGGCTCGACCGCCATGGGCAGCGCCGTCGGCCCGCGCCTCGCCGGCCGCTTCGCCCGCGCCATCCTGGAGCTCGGCGGCAACAACGCCGCCATCGTCTGCCCCTCGGCCGATCTCGACCTGACCTTGCGCGGCGTCGCCTTCGCCGCCATGGGCACGGCCGGCCAACGCTGCACCACGCTGCGTCGCCTCTTCGTTCATGACAGCATCTACGATGCCCTCGTGTCGCGCCTGAAGCAGGCCTATGGCTCGGTCAAAATCGGCAACCCGCTGGAGGCCGGCACGCTGGTCGGCCCGCTGATCGACGCCCGCGCCTTCGAGGGCATGCAGCGGGCGCTCGGCGCCGCGAGGGCCGCCGGCGGCACGGTGACGGGCGGCGATCGCGTCGACGCGGCGGCCGCGCCCGCCGCCTATTACGTGCGACCCGCCATCGTTGAGATGCCGGCGCAGACCGGCCCGGTCGAGCAGGAGACCTTCGCGCCGATCCTCTATGTCCTGCGCTATTCCGATTTCGACGAGGCGCTTCGCCTGCACAACGCCGTGCCGCAGGGCCTCTCCTCGTCGATCTTCACCAACGACCTGCGCGAGGCAGAGACCTTCCTCTCGTCGCGCGGCTCCGATTGCGGCATCGCCAACGTCAATATCGGCCCGTCCGGCGCCGAGATCGGCGGCGCGTTCGGCGGCGAGAAGGAGACCGGCGGCGGCCGGGAATCCGGCTCCGACGCCTGGAAGGCCTATATGCGCCGCGCCACCAACACGATCAATTTCGGCAAGACGCTGCCGCTGGCGCAAGGCGTCCAGTTCGACGTCGCCTGACGACTTCCGAAGCCGATCCTACCCCGACGAGCCCGGCCCATGACCGGGCTCGCGACGGGGCTCGCCCGGTCGCGCCCATGCAGGATTTCGCGGCAACCGATTGATCTTCCAGCCCTTCGTCCCGATCCGGAAATCGTCCGGAAACCGCGCGTTCGGACGAGCGGACCAACGCGAAAATTGGTCCTATATTTCCCTTGCGATAACATCCTAAAGACAGCAAGATAGCACCAATGCGTCAGGCAACTTTGGAACAAGGGTGGCCTGCTCCATCGACGATGAGGAACGCTGTACCAGGCCGCCTCGGTGGTACGGCGTCGTCGCGGGCGTGCAGAAGCGTGCGGCCCAACCCGACGGGAGGAGAACGAATGCTCAAGGCAAGAACTTCGATCACGATGCTGGCCCTTTCGATGCTCATGGCGACGACGGGGCTTTCATCGGCGGACGCGATCAAGATCGGCGTCAACCAGCCGCTCACGGGGCCGTTCGCGGCCTCCGGAACCTATATCGTCGACGGCGCCAAGATCGCCGTGGAGCAGATCAACGCCGCCGGCGGCGTGCTCGGCAACCCGATCGAGCTCGTGATCGAGGACAACAAGAGCAACCCGACCGAGGCCGCCGCTGTCGCCGAGAAGCTGATCGAGCGCGACAAGGTGCCGGTGATGATGGGCGCCTGGGGCTCCAGCCTGACGCTCGCCGCGATGCCGAAGCTGATGCAGTACGAAGTGCCGATGCTGGTCGAGACGTCGTCGTCGAGCAAGATCACCAAGCAGGGCAATCCCTACATCTTCCGCATCTCGCCGCCCTCCTTCGTCGAGGCGGCGCTGTTCAAGACGCTGCTGCCGGATCTCGGCATCAAGAAGGTCGACTTCCTGGCCATCAACAACGATTGGGGCCGCGGGACGATCACCGACTTCACGGCGATGTTCAAGGAGAACGGCGTCGACGTCAGCCTCTCCGAGATCATGGACCAGTCGGCGCAGGACATGAGCGCCCAGCTCTCCAAGATCAAGGCGTCTGACTCCGACACCATCATCGTCACCACCGCCGTCGAGCAGCTGACGCTGGTGCTGAAGCAGGCGGCGGCCCTCGGCATCACCAAGCGCATCATCACCACCGGCGGATCGCAGAACCCGGACCAGCTGATCGAGCAGGCCGGCTCCGCCGCCAACAACACGATGCACATGGTGTTCTTCGCGCCGTGGGAGCCGGACAAGACCCCGCATCCGGACCAGGCCAAGGCCTTCATCGACGCCTGGGCCAAGCAGGGCCATGGCAGCGCGGGCCTGACCGAGAGCTATCGCGGCTATGACGGCATCCACGTCATCAAGGCGGCGATCGAGAAGGCCGGCGCCGCCGATCCGAAGGCGATCCGCGAGGCGTTCTGGCAGATTTCGGTGCCGACGCTGAACGGCACCGTCACCTTCGTCAAGGACGGGCCCGAGGGTCGCGAGAGCGGCCAGTACATGGCGAACGGCACGCTGGTGAAGATCGTCGACGGCAAGGTCACCCTCGCCCACTGAGGTCTAAACCAACTCTTGAAGGCCCCGGACCTGCGCCGGGGCCTTTTTCGTTCACGCCCCGGTCGGCACAGCGAGGCTGGTCTTGATCCGGTCCATCACGACCAGCGTGCGGAAGCGCTTCACATTGTGGTTCTGGAAGAACAGTCGGCGGGTCAGCGCCTCATATTCGCCCATGCTGGCGACCGTGATGATCAGCACGAAATCCGCGTCGCCGGTGACGTAGTAGCATTGCTGCACCTCGGGCGCCTCCGAGAAGGCCTTCTTGGCGTCGTCGAGCAGGCCCATGCGCTCGCTCTCGACATGCACCTCCACCACGATGGTGATCGGGCGGCCGACGCGCGCGGGATCGACGCTGGCGATGTTGGCGGCGATGACGCCCTCCGCCTCCATGCGGCGGATGCGCCGGTGCACGGCGGCGGCGGAGAGATGCACCTGCTCGCCGATCAGCCGCTGCGGTGTGGTGTTGTCGCGTTGCAGGATTTCGAGAATGGCCAGGTCGAAGCGATCGAGCCCGCTGGCGGAGGAATCACTTTGCAAGACTGGGGCTCCACGCAAGAACGCTTCATGCAACGGCCTCGATTAGAGCGCAGATCCCGTCACAGCCGCAACAGAATTGCTCACACCGATATCGAGACGGGAAGGATAATCGGACACGCGCGACGGTTCATCGGCCGTGCGCATGGCGGTTCGCTGGAATTTTTCGAAAGACAAGATCGCCAGAAATCCAGCGAAGCGGGCGGGCCTACTTGGCGCCGCCCCGGCGCGGGCCGCTTCGCTCGAGAAGATCGTTCCGGAGCGCGAAGCAGTTCTTGTGATAGTGGATATCGGCTACGTAGATCGCGATGCCGTTGTCGTCGACCAGCACGAGCCGGCAATCCGCCGTCGGTTCGCCGAGGCCGATCTTGAGCAGGTCGGCCGTCTCCGGGCTGGCGACGCCGATGGTCAGGGTCTGATGGGCGTGGGCGATCGTGACATCCGCCATCTCGACGATCTTCGGCAGCGCCGCCACGCTCATGAACTGCTTGCCGCCCTTGTCGAAGATCGACCGGGCCAGGTGCAGGTTGACCACCGAGAACGGCTCGTTGTCGTTGTACTGGACGCTGCGCAGGAAGACGTAGCTGTCGGCGAGGGTGCCCTCGCCTTCCGAAAGATCCGGATTGGCGGCGATCTCCTCGATATGGACGCGCTTCAGCACATTGTCCTTGATCGACGAGACCATTGTGTCGAAATCATTGGCGAGATTGAGCCAGCGATTGTGCTTCGGCTTGCCGGACACGAAGGTCCCGCGACCCTGCTGGGCGTTGAGGAGGCCTTCCTCGCGCAGAAGTTCGATCGCCTGGCGGATGGTGACGCGGGCGACCGCGAACTCCTGCTCCAGCTCTTCCAGCGTCGAGATCTTGTCGCCTTCCACCCAGTGGCCCGTGTCGATGCGCTGTCGCATCACGGACGCGACCTGGATGTAGAGAGGCACGCGGCTGCGGTCGTAGATCGAAGTGAGTTTGCTCATAATACCAACATACGGCAGATGGGCCTATTTTACCAGCGCAACCCCGACCTTTCCGCGCAGACCGATCGGTCCCCCGGCAGCGGCGAGCTGTCGGGACCGAAGCAAGCTTGCGCGAGTCCGATCATCCCCACAACCTCGATACGTCCAGCCGGCCCCTACGGCAACCCCTGAGGTCGCCGCCACCGATGCGGATGAGGGCAACTTCCCTCCCCTGCCCGCGCGCGACTGTTAGCGACGACCGAACAGCGCGGCAAAGAAGCGCTTCAGCCGGCCGAGGATGACGGAGGAGACGAGCGAGCCCGCGTCGAGTTCGGTCACCACCGGCGGCGCCGAGGCGCCCGGCTCCCCGCCGCCGGCCTGATGCGCCAGCTTCGCCTCCAGATTCTGGACGAAGGCGGCGATCAGCCGTCCGGCGACGTCCTGCACCAGCCCCGAGCGGCCGAACTGCGCGAGCACGCCGGTCAGCGTGTAGCCGATGCTGACGTCGACCCGCGTCTCGCCCGGCTTGTCGCCGGGCTTCACGGCATAGCCGATCAGGCCGCGCGTGGCGGAATTGCTGCGCTTGTCCTTGCCGGCGCCGTTGATCGTGCCGGTCTTGGTCGCGTCGTCGCGGCTGACATCGGCGACACCCTGGAACTCGGCCGAGATGGGCCCGACCTTGATGCGGATCTGGCCCTCGACATGGCCATCGACCGGCTCGCCGGCGAGCGAGGCTCCGGGCAGGCAGGACGCGACCTCGCCGATACGGTCGAAGAACGCCCAGACGTCCTCGACGGGATGGCCGACGACAAAGCTCTCGGTGAAGGTCGTCTGCGGCTTCCAGTCGGCCTCCTGCCGGGCCGGCGCGGCGGCCTTTGTCTCCGCCCTCACCTCGGATTTCGCGACCGTCAGCGCGGGACGTTTTGTCGAGGCGGAGCCTGCCTGCGTCGCCGCGGCGGCGTGGCCGGATCCGGCCGGGCCGAGCGTCGTGCGGTGCTCGCCGCCGGGGATGGCGGCGATCCCGCGCGCGCGGCGGGCCGAGATCACCCCCTGGATGGCGCGGACGATGCCGACATAGCCGGTGCAGCGGCAGAGATTGCCGCTCATCGCCACGCGGATCTCGTGCTCGGTGGGATCATCCATGCGCAGCACGACGTCGCGCGCCGAGACGATCATGCCGGGCGTGCAATAGCCGCACTGAAGACCGTGTTCCCTAGTGAAGGCGGCGCGCAGCTCGGTCGCGACCTCGTCCGCGTCGAGCCCCTCGACGGTGGTGACGTCGGCCTGCTCGCAGGCGACCGCGAAGGTGATGCAGGAGCGCGTCGGCACGCCGTCGACGAGGATCGTGCAGGCGCCGCAGACGCCGTGCTCGCAGCCGATATGGGTGCCGGTCAGGTTCTGGGTGTCGCGCAAGAAATCCGCGAGATGCATGCGCGGCTCGATCTCGGCGCGCGCCGGCTTGCCGTTTACCTTGAGGGTGACGGTGTTCATGCTGAAGTGGCTCGTTCGATGGCGCGACGGAGCGCGACGACATGGGTCTGGCGGTCGATCGGGTCGTCCATGCCGGCGGCGGCGACGGCCTCTTCGGCGGCGGCGCTGTCGAAGGCCTGGTCGAGCCGGGCGGCGGTGCCGTCGCCGAGGAGATGCCGCGCATCGGCGATGACGATCGGCCGGCTTTCCGTGGCGCCGATCACGACGCGGCTGACGCCGCGATCCGGATCCGCCAGGAACGCGCCGATCGCATGGGCGAACTCCCCGGTCTTGCGGCAGCTCTTGTAGTAGCCCCAGCGCGCCGAGCGGCCGAGCTTCGGCACCGTCACCGAGACGAGCATCTCGCCCTGCCGGAGATCGGCTTCGAGCGCGCCGAGCATGTAGTCCTCGACGGCGATCGTCCGCTCGCCGGAGGGCCCGCGCAGCGTGACGCGGGCGCCGATCGCCGAGAGCATGGAGATCCAGTCGGCCGACGGGTCTGCGTGGGTCAGGCTGCCGCCGACCGTGCCGCGATTGCGCACGGCGCGATAGGCGATGCCGTTGGCGACACGGGGCAGCGCCCCATGCGTCACGTCGGGCACGCGGCGATCCTCGATATCGGCGTGCGTGATGCACGCGCCGAAGACGATCGTATCGCCCTTGTCCGTCACCTGCTTCAATTCGTCGATCGCGGCGATGTCGACGAGGAGATCCGGCTGCACCAGCCGCATGTTGAGCATCGGGCCGAGCGACTGGCCGCCCGCCATCAGCTTCACGGTCGGGCCGTCCTCGGCGAGCAGCGCGAGCACCGCTCCGACATCGGCCGGCCGCGCATAGTCGAAATTGACCGGCTTCACGCGAATTCCCCCTGCTTCACCTGGCTGGCCTTCTTGGTCGTCTTGGCCGCCTGGATCGCCTCGAGCACGCGGCGCGGCGTCATCGGCGAGTGCAGCAACTCGGCGCCGAAGCGGCGGAGCGCATCGTTGACGGCGTTGCCGATCGCCGCCGGCGGCGCGATCGCCCCGCCCTCGCCGATGCCCTTGACGCCGAACTCCGTATAGGGCGCGAGCGTCTCCATATGGTCGAGCCGTGGCGCCGGCACCTCGGTCGGGCCGGGCAGCAGATAATCGGCGAAGGTCGAGGCGAGCGGCTGGCCCGAGGCGTCGAAATTCATCTCCTCGTAGAGCGCCGTGCCGATGCCCTGCGCCAGGCCGCCATAGATCTGGCCATCGACGACCATCGGATTGATCAGCTGGCCGCCATCCTCGACGATCACGTAGTCGAGGATCTCGATGTCGCCCATCTCGGGATCGACGGCGACGACCACGGCATGCGCGGCATAGCTGAAGGTGCCGGAATCGCGCACCGGCTTGAAGCCGATGGTCGATTCCAGACCGCGCGGATCGACCGAGGCCGGCAGGTCCTGCGGACGGCGATACCAGGTGTAGGCGACCGTCTCGAGGCTGACGCTGCCATTCGGGCCGACGACATGGCCATCGACCAGCTTCACGTCGGCGACGTCGGCCTGCAGCAGATGTGCGCCGATGCCCTTGGCGAGGCCGGCGACCTCGCGGGCCGCGGTCGCGACCGCGCCGCCGGCCATCACGGCGCAGCGCGAGCCCCAGCTTCCGGTCGAGTACGGAGTGTATTCGGTGTCGCCATGTACGAGCTTGATCCTGGCGATGTCGATGCCGAGGATCTCGTGCGCCACCTGCGGCAGCGTCGTCTCCATGCTCTGGCCGTGCGAATGCACGCCGACGCGGAGTTCGAGGCCGCCATCCGGCGTCATGCGTGCCGTTGCCTGCTCATGGCCGGGGACCATGGGAATGCCCCAGCCGGCATAGACCGAGGTGCCATGCGCGCCCTGCTCGCAATAGATCGAATGGCCGATGCCGATCAGCCGCCCGTCCGGCTCGCCGCGCCGCTGGCGCTCGCGGATGCCGGAGAGGTCGATCGCCGCGATGGCCCGGTTCAACGCCTCGGGATAATCGCCTGAGTCAAAATGCTTGCGGGTGATGTTGTCGAACGGCATCTGCTCCGGCTGGACGAGGTTCTTCAGCCTGACCTCATGCGGCTCGATCCCCGCCTCGCGGGCGATGGCGTCGAGCACCAGCTCCAGCGCATAACAGACGCCGGTCCGCGCCACGCCGCGATAGGGCAGGATCGGGCACTTGTTGGTCGAGACCGACCAGGTCCGGCAGCGATAGGACGGGAAATCATACGGGCCCGGCAGGATGCTGGCGATCTGCGCCGCCTCCAGGCAGGCCGAGAACGGATAGGACGAGTAAGCGCCGGAATCGACGGTCGCCTCGCACTCGATGCCGCGCAGCTTGCCGTCGCGGTCGGCATAGCCGGTGATGACGTAGTGGTGCTCGCGGCAATTCGCGCCGGCGGTCAGATGCTCGCGGCGATCCTCGATCCAGCGGACGGGATGGTCGAGCTTCATGGCGAGGAAGGCGAGGCAGATGTCCTCCGGCAGCAGGATGCCCTTGTAGCCGAAGCCGCCGCCGACATCCGGCGAGACGATGCGGACCTGGCCCTGGTCGAGGCCGAGGCATTCGGCAAGCCCGGTGCGGACGATGTGCGGCATCTGGCTGCCGGTATGGAGCACGAGCTGCTCCAGCCGCTTGTCCCAATAGGCGACGGTGCCGCGCCCTTCCATCGGCGCCATCGACTGGCGGGCGGTCGAGATCTCGCGCGTCACCTTGATTGGGGCGTCGTAGGCCGCCTCCATGTTGACGTCGACGAAGGTCTCGAGAAAGACGTTGTCGCCCCAATGCTCATGCACCAGCGCGGCGCCCGGCTTCCGGGCCTCGATCATGTCGTGCAGGGCCGGCAGTTCGTCGAGGTCGAGCTCGACGGTCGCGGCGATATCCTCCGCCTCGGCCCGGGTCGCGCCGACGCAGACGGCGATCAGCTCGCCGACCTGGCGCACCTTCTCATAGGCCAGAACCGGCTGCTCGGAGACCTTGAAGCCGGCGAGGCCCGAGACGGCGACGATCGGCTTCACGCCCTCGAGGTCGCCCGCGACATAGACCCGGTCGCGCATCTCGTCCGGAACGCGGACGCCGGCGATGCGGGCATGGGCCAGCGGCGAGCGCACGAAGGCGACGTCCTTCATCCCCGGCAGCCGCAGGTCGGCGACATACTGGCCGCGCCCGCGCAGGAAACGGTCGTCCTCCTTGCGGAGCATGGAAGCGCCGACACCCTGTTTCTTCATTTGGATCCTCCCGTTGCGGTGGCCCCCAGCGCCGGCGGTCGGATGCCGGCGGCTGTCCTCTCGGACCGTCCGCAAACGCTAGCTCATCTTATTTTTGGAATGATAGCAAGACTATTGTGCCTGCCGTCCGAATGCCGGCCGCTTGCCGGGTCTGAGAACGGGAGGCGGCTCTCGCCTGGAGAGCCGCTGGTGGCGCCGGAGCCGGCGCCACCGCTCGCGCGGGCTAGGCCAGTTTGACCTCGGCGCCCAGCTGCATCAACGACTGCTTCGCGTCTCCGAACAGCATAGACGTCTTTGGCGCCACGAAGAGATCGTTTTCGACGCCGGAGAAGCCGGCGCCCTTGCCGCGCTTCAGCACGATGACGCTGGTCGCCTCGGAGACGTTCAGGATCGGCATGCCGTAGATCGGCGAGCTCTTGTTGGTGCGCGCCGCCGGATTGACGACGTCGTTGGCGCCGACGACGAGCGCGACGTCGGTGCCGGCGAAGCGCTCGTTGATGTCCTCCATGTCGATCAGCTTGTCGTAGGAGATGCCCGCCTCGGCCAGCAGGACGTTCATGTGCCCCGGCATGCGGCCGGCGACCGGATGGATGGCGAAGCGGACGTCGACGCCGCGCTTCTCCAGCAGATCCACCAGCTCGCGCGCCTGGTGCTGCGCCTGCGCCACGGCGAGGCCGTAGCCCGGCACGATGATGACGCGGTTGGCGAAGGCGAGGCGGAGCGCCGCGTCGTCGACCTGGATCGCCGTCATATCGCCGGAGGCTCCGGAAGCCGCGGCCTCGTCGGGACCGCCCGCCGAACCGAAGGCGCCGAACAGCACGTTGGCGAAGGAGCGGTTCATCGCCTTGCTCATGGCGACCGAGAGGATGAAGCCGCTGGCGCCGTCCAGCGCGCCGACGACGATCAGCACGTTGTTGTCGAGGGCGAAGCCCGTCGCTACCGCGGCAAGGCCGGCATAGGCATTGAGCAGCGAGACCACCACCGGCATGTCGGCGCCGCCGATCGGCATGACGATCAATATACCGACGATGAGGCCGATCGCGCAGATCGCCGCGAAGACCCAGACGTCATACGGGAACAGCACCACCCAGACCAAGCCGGCGACGCCGAGGGCGAAGAGGGCCAGGTTGAAGTAGTTCTGGAGGGGGAAGGTGATCGGCCGGCCGGGCAGCAGCTCCTGCAGCTTGCCGAAGGCCATCAGGCTTCCCGTCACCGTCAGCGCGCCGAGCAGCACCTCGAAACCGAGCGCCGTCATGACGCCGCGGGTCAGGCTCTGCTCGTGATAGAGATGCGCATATTCGCCGATGCCGACGAGGGTCGCGGCCAGCGCGCCAAAGGCGTGGCTGAAGGCGATGCGCTGCGGCATGGCCGTCATCGGCACCCACATGCCGAGCGGGTAGCCGATCAGCGCGCCGACGGCGGCGCCGATCAGGATCCACTCATAGGTGACGATGCGGGCATGGAGCAGCGTCGCCGCGACGGCGATCAGCATGCCGAAGGCGGCGAGCTGCATGCCGCGCCGCGCCGTATCGGGACGGCTCAGCGAGCGCAGCGCGAAGATGAAGAGGACCGAGGCCAGCAGGTAGGAAAGCTGGATGACAATGTCGATCAATGGACCCTAGCGCTCGCGCGCTCCTCCTGCTTGGCGGCCTTGGCCTTGTCGAACATGGCGAGCATGCGATCGGTGATCAGGAAGCCGCCGACGACGTTGGCCATGGCGCAGCCCACCGCGATGGTGCCGAGCACGGTGCTGAGCACGCTCTGGTTGGCGCCGGCGAGCACGATCGAGGCGACGAGCGAGATGCCGGAAATGGCATTGGTCGCGGCCATCAGCGGCGTGTGCAGCAGCGGCGGCACGCGGGTGATGGCCTGGAAGCCGACAAAGCCGGCGAGGACGAAGACGAAGAGCTGGATGACGGCCGTGGACGTCATGATGATCCTCCGGAGGATGGCCGACCGTCGGCGACGGCGGCGCAAGGGAAGGCATTCCCCCGCGATGGCTCGCGGGGGCTGCGCCGGACGACGACGCCCGGTGCTCGATGTGAAAAGGTCCGTTAGACGCTGGCGGCGCGCGCCGCGTCAGCTCGCGAGCGCGTTGGCGAAGGCCGGGTGCACGATCTGCCCTCCCCGCGTCAGATTGGTGCTCTTGATCAGATCGTCGTCCCAGTTGACGGCGAGATCCGCCGTGCGCTGGTCGACCAGCGTCGAGACGAAGGAATAGAGGTTTCGCGCATAGAGGTTCGACGCGGTGGCGGCGACCTTCAGCACGCTGGAATTGCCGAGGATCTTGACGCCGTTCGCCGTGGTCACGACCTCGCCCGCCTTGGCGCCCTCGACATTGCCGCCGCGCTCGACGGCGAGATCGACGATCACCGATCCGGCGCGCATCGGCTCGATCATCGCGGCGGTGATCAGGATCGGCGCGGCGCGGCCGGGGATCAGAGCCGTGGTGATGACGATGTCCTGGCGGCGCAGATGCTCGCTGACCAGCTCCGCCTGCTTGGCCTGGTAGGCCTTCGACATCTCCTTGGCGTAGCCGCCGGCGGCCTCGGCCTTCTTGAACTCCTCGTCCTCGACAGCGATGAATTTCGCGCCGAGCGATTCAACCTGCTCGCGCGCGGCCGGGCGGACATCGGTCGCCGTGACCACGGCGCCGAGGCGACGCGCGGTGGCGATCGCCTGCAGGCCGGCGACGCCGGCGCCCATAATGAAGATCTGCGCGGCCGGAACGGTGCCCGCCGCTGTCATCATCATCGGCAGCGAGCGGGTATAGGCGGAAGAGGCGTCGATCACGGCGCGGTAGCCGGCGAGATTGGCCTGGCTCGACAGTACGTCCATGCTCTGCGCGCGAGTGATGCGCGGCATCAGCTCCATGGCGAAGGCCGAGACGCCGGCGCTCGCCATGACGTCGAGCGAGTCGGCCGGGCGATGCGGATCCATCGTGGCGATGACGATCGCGCCCGGCTTGCAGGCGCGGATGACGTCGGCCGAGGGCCGGTTGACCGACAGCACGATGTCGGCATGGCGAACCGTCGTGGCGGCGTCGGGCGCGACACGGGCACCGGCACGCTCGAACTCCTGATCGGAGAAGCCCGCGCCGTGTCCGGCGCCGCCCTGTACCAGGACCTTCCCGCCCAGCGTCTCGTATTTCTTCACCGTCTCCGGGGTGGCTGCCACCCGCGTGTCGGTCATCGTATCGGACAGAACCGCAATATGCATGGCCTCGTCTCCTGAACTGGCAAGACGGCAGAGCCGACAGCGTGCCCCCACGGTCATTTGCCCTGACATCGAGCCCACACTGCGCCCGACGCGATTCATAATCAACCTATTTATAGTAAGATAGAAACTATTGATGCCGAAATTATTCGCCGCCTCAGGGCGCAACCCAGGGGCGAGTCACGCGCAAAAAAAGAGGCATCGCCAGGCGATGCCTCTTCCCCTCCTCGAGCCGCTGCGGGTCGGCGGCCGTCAGGCCTTCGCGATCGGCTCGCTATTGCACCAGTCATAGATGCTGAGCGCCATCACCTTGATCGAGGTAAGGTAATCGTCGATCGAGACATATTCGTCATTGGCATGCATGACCGCCGTCGAGCCCGGTCCGAAGATCACGGTCGGCGTGTGGCCATATTCGTTCAGGAAGCGGGTATCCGCGGCGCCCTGGCGGCCGCTGATCACCGGCGTCTTGCCCGTCACCTCGGTATAGGTTCGGCACACCGTCTCGACGATGCCGTGGTCGCGCGGGATCTCGGACGCCTGCGCGTCATAGCCGACGAAGCGGACGACCGGCGGATGGTCCTTCATCCAGGGATCGTTCTTCGCCATCTCGGCGATCTTGTCGACGAGGCTCTGCTTGACGCCTTCATGGTCCTCGCCCGGCACGGTGCCAATGCTGCCCTTGAGCACGGCGCTGGCCGGGAAGGCGCTCGGATAGTTACCGGCCTGGAACGAGCCGATGATGCAAGGCAGCGAGTCGAGCGCGCTCGGATAGAGCGGATGCTTGACCGTCGCGACGCGGTGATCCTCCAGCTCCTGCACGGCCTTGACGACCTTGTTGCCGAGCTCGATGGCGCTGATGCCCATATAGCGCTGCTGGATGCCGGCCGGCTTGCCCTGCACGTCGATCTGGAACCAGATGCGACCGATGCAGGCAGGCTGGACGGCGAGATCGCTGGTCTCGCCCGAGATGCCGGCGTCGGCGGTGTAGCCGCGGATGACGGTATCGAGCGTGCCGTGGCCCGACACCTCCTCGTCGATGACGACGTTGATGTAGACGTCGCCCTTCAGATCGATGCCGGCTTCCTTCAGATACTGGACCGCCAGGATGTGGCTGGCGACGCCGCTCTTCATGTCGCAGGAGCCGCGGCCATAGATGCGGCCATCCTTGATGGCGGCCGACCACGGATCATCGCTCCAGCCCTCGCCATTGCCGACAGGGATGACGTCGGTATGGCCGTTCAGCAGCAGCGAGCGGCCGCCGCCGGTGCCCTTGCGGGTGGCGACGATGTTGGGGCGACCCTCATAGCCGCGATCGACCGGACGGTAGCCCGGATGCTTCTTCAGCTCTTCCCAGTCCGTCTCCCACATGTCGACGTCGAGGCCGATGCCGGTCATGTAGCCGGAGACGAACTCCTGGATCGCGGCCTCGTCGCCGGTGACGCTCGGAATGGCGACCATGTCCTGCAGGAAGCGGATCGCCGGGTCGCGGTTGGCGTCGATCGCGTCGATGATTTTCTGGCGGTTGGGATCGGTCATGAGACGTTCCGGATTGCTTCTGGATGGTGTTTCGGCGGCGAGAGGCCGCGCCGCCTCCCCTCCGGAGACGGCGCGGGCCTAAGCTCGGAGGCTCAGAGCGCCTTCAGACGCGGAATGATCTCGCGGGCGATCGTCTCGATCTGGTCCGTCTGGTACTTGTAGGGGACGAAGATGATCTTCTGGACGCCGGCGTCGATATGGGCGCGGAGCTGCTCGACGCACTCGTCGACCGAGCCCATGATGGCGCTCTCGCGGGTACAGTCGCTGTGCTCGGGGAAGTCCCATTCCTTGTTGAGCCAATCCATCATGTCGTCATGCACCGCCTCTTTGGACGGGCCGACCATGATCGGCAGCTGCGAGGCGTTCATGACCTTCGACGGGTCCTTACCGGCTTCCTTGGCGAAGCCGAGCACCTTGTCCCACGACTTCTTGAAGTCCTCGGCGCGGTAGAAATAGGTCAGCCAGCCGTCGCCGGTGGATCCCGCGCGCTTCAGCGCCGCATCGGCATAGCCGCCGATCAGGATCGGAAGCTGCGGTTGCGCGGGCTTCGGATACATCACCGCCTTCGACAGCTTGTAGTTCAGCTGCACGCCTGTGGTCTCGTCGTCGATCTTGTAGTCGCCGGTGACGAGATCCTCGGTCCACAGCCGGCGAATGATCTCGAGGTTCTGATCCATGATCTTGCCGCGCTTGCCGAAGGGCAGGCTCATGGCGTCGAACTCGCGCTTGTACCAGCCGGCGGCCATGCCCATGACCATGCGGCCGTTCGACAGCTGGTCCATCGACGAGAGCTGCTTGGCCAGCGCGACCGGGTTGCGCAGCGGCAGGACGAGAATGCCGGTGCCCATCTTGATGCGGGTTGTGCGGGCGGCGATGCCGGTCAGAGCGGTCAGCGAGTCGATGATCGGGAAGTTCGGGTCGACGCCGAGCAGCATGTGGTCCCAGACCCACACCGAGTCATAGCCGAGCTCCTCGACGCGGACGCCATAATCGACCAGCGCGCGGGCATCGGGCATGTTCGGATACGCGACGAAGTTGCGCGCGGCGATGCCGAACGTCTTGGACAGCATAGTCATTGAATTCCTCCCAATGAAAACTCAGATGAACATCCGCTCGGGGTCGATCGACCGGAGCGTTTCCAGTTCATGTTCGGTTGGCGGCTCGGTGATCGCGATCTGCTCGTCGAAGACGAGGTCGAAGCCGGTATTGTCCTGCACGTTCTCGCGGCTGACGCCGGGATTGAGCGCTAGCACCTTCATGCGGCGCGTCGTGTCGTCGAAGCCGAAGACGGCGAGCTCGGTGATGACGCGGAACATGCCGCCGGCCGGCAGGCCGCTCTCGGCGCGGCTGGTGCCGCCGCGGAGGAAGCCGGGGCTGGTGATGAAGTCGACCTTCTCGACGAAGCGGCGCTTCTCGTGCTTCATCGCCACGATCATGTTGGTGAGGCTCGATATGTCGTTGCCGCCGCCGGTTCCCGGCAGGCGCGTCTTCGGCACAGCCGGATCCCCGATGAAGGACGAGTTCAGATTGCCGAACTGGTCGATCTGGGCGCCACCCATGAAGCCGATGTCGACATAGCCGCGCTGCAGGAGCAGCAGCACGTCGGCGCTGCCGAGCACCATGTTGGCGCGCTTGGTGCAACGCTGGTCGTTAGTCGAGGGCGGCAGCTTGCCGGGCTCGACGAAGGCGCCGACGACGCCGCCCTCGAACAGGATGGTGAGGCCCGGGCAGCGCAGGCGCTGCGCCAGCGTCGCCGCCAGCAGCGGCGTGCCGACGCCGGCGAAGACCACCTGCCCGTCCTTCAACTGGCGGGCGCTCAGGATCGCGAGGATCTCGGCGGCGGTGTAGCGCGTCGTGTCAGTCATTGTAGATGCTCCGCCCCTTCTGGCTCGCGTCCAGGACCTCCTCCATGCCAATCAGCGAGAGGTATTCGTTCCAGGATTTCGGCGCGTAGAAGTAGCGCTCGAGATAGTCGCGCATGCCCTCGACCGGGTCGGAATTGACCTGACCGACATAGGCTTCCATGTGCTTCAGCATCGGCTCGTAGAGGCCGAAGCATTCATGCGGCGCGGAGCCATAGGGAACCTCGACGACCGCGTCGACGCAGAAGAACGGGATCTTGGTCTGGTCGGGCGCGCGGCGGATCTGGTCGTTGGATACGATGCGCTCCGTCGTCAGGATCACGCGGTTAGCGGCGAGCGCCAGGTCGATGTCCATGAACTGCAGGCCGTCGATCTGGGCGTTGCCATAGGCGTCGCAGCGCTGGACATGGATCAGCGCGACGTCGGGGTTGAGCGCCGGCACCAGCAGCAGCTTCTCGCCCGTGAACGGGCAGTCGATTGGCTTGGCCTCGGGGCGCTGATCCATGACACCGGAACCCAGCATCGAGCGGATCGGCAAAAACGGCACACCCATGCCGCCGGCGCGGAAGCGCATGCCGACCGCCATGTGGCTCCATTCCTCGTAGCGGGCCAGGCCCTGCTCGACATGGCGGCGCATGACCTTGGAAAGGCCCCAGAGAATGCCCTGCGCGAACCAGCTGGTGATGATGTGGTCGGAGACACCGGAGCCGAACAGGATGTCGCCATCCGTCGAGGTTATGGCCCGCGAGCAGGACAGGTTCTTGCGGCGCTGGCGGACCAGCTCCCAGATCATCGCCATCGGCGTGCGCGACATGGTGGAACCACCGATGCCGACCTTCATGCCGTCCTGCACGAAGGAGGCGGCCTCCTCCAAGGTCATGACCTTTTCGCGCAGACTGCGGTCGCGCTGGGACAGATTCTCCCTGAGCCTCTGATAGGGCTCTACCTGGGCGTTCAGCACACGCTCCTCCTTCCGCTGGCGGCCAGTGCCGCTTCTGCTAGTTCAGGCCGACTTCGGCGTTGAATTCGGTGATGAGCCGGTCCCAGGCGGGCACGGACGCGGCGATGTCCTTCCAGAAGGACTGCTCCCGGCGGCTGTCGAAATCCTCGACGTTGACGCCCTGCTGCTCGACCCAGGTGTAGTAGCCGAGGTTGAAGACGCGCCGCCGTCCCGGCTGGCCGAGTTCGAGGACGTTCTCGTCCGAGAGTTCGGTAAGGCAGGATGCGAAGATCCCGCCCGCATCGGCCGAGGAAAATCCGCCGGGATAGAACTTGCGCTCGGCGCCGCCGAGTTCGGTGCCGTAGAGCCGCGCGCTGTCCGTCGCGATCGTCATGACGACGTCGTCGGGGCCGTAGTCCATGTAGCGCGCCAGCTTGATCGAGGCGGCAATGTTGGCGAGGCCGGAAATGCCGATCTCGGCGAAGGCAGCGACGAGATCGCCGTCGAGATCCGGCCGCGCGGCCAGATAGGACCTGCCCGCATCCGTGTTGAACAAGAGGTTGAGCTTGTCGCTGACCCGGTCCGAGACCGCGATGACGAAATCCGTGTTCATCATGTTGTGGATCAGCGGGATGTGCTTGTCGCCGATACCCTGGATGTTGTGCTCGCCATAGCCGTTCTCCAGCATGGTCGGGCATTCGAGCGCCTCGACGGCGGCGATCCGCGTGCCAAACACTTCCTTCAGATGGTCGCCGGCCGCGATCGTGCCGGCCGAGCCGGTCGCCGAGACGAAGGCGGAAAGCCGCGCGTCGCTGCGCTTCGCCTGCACGTCGGCGAACACCCGCTCGCAGGCGATGCCGGTGCAGGCGTAATGCGCCATGTAGTTCGAGAAGGCCGAGAACTGGTTGAGGATGACGTTCTCGTCGCTCGCCGCCAGTTCGTGGCACTTGTCGTAGATTTCCTTGACGTTGCTCTCGGTGCCGGGTGTGCGGATGATGTGCGCGGGGTCGGCGACCCAGCGCTCCAGCCATTCATAGCGCTCGCGGCTCATGCCCTCCGGCAGCACGGCGATGCCGTCGCAGCCGAGGATGCGCGAGACCGCGACGCCGCCCCGGCAATAATTGCCTGTCGACGGCCAGACAGCGCGGTTGCGGTCGGGATCGAACTCACCCGTCACGAGGCGCGTCACCAGCCCGGCATAGGCCGGCAGCACCTTGTGCGCGCCGATCATCGGAAAGCGCGAACCGAGCAGGACGACGATCGGCGCGGCGACGCCGGTCAGCGCCGGCGGCAGAACGACATGGGCCGGCACGTCGACGCGGCCGCGTCGGTCGGCAGCGTTGTACCAGTGCACGCGCCAGAGGTTTTCAGCGGCGGGCGCGTCGGGATCGACCTCGGCGAGGCGCGCCTCGATAGGAGCGGGAACCGGTTCCTGGCCGGAAAGCTGGGCGAAGGTCGGCAGCACGATGCCCCGGCTGCGCGCCCGCTCGATGGCGGCGCGGCGCCCTTCCCCATCCATAATCTCTGGCCTGGCGACGAGACCCGCCACGACATCCGCCATTTCCGAAAGCTCCCCGCCCCCTGCTCACCGTCACTGCCGACGGTCAAAAGAGGCTATCATACTAATGTTAGTACTACTATCCCATGGCGTGAATATTCCACCGCGCCCAGGGCGCGGTGGAAGGACCGCGTCTCAGTTGGCGAAGGCGGGCTGCGGGGCGTCCTGAGCCGGCTGGCAGGCGGCGAAGGACCGCTCCAGCAGGCCGGCGGGTGCGTTGCCGTAGAGCGTCGTGCGCTGACGTGGCAGGCGACCGGCGGCGCGGATGATCTCCTCCATCCGCTGCGGCGTCATTTCCTGGCCGTGGCTGGCCCCGGCCGAGCGCGAGATGCTCTCGTCCATCAGCGTGCCGCCGAGATCGTTGACGCCGGCGTTCAGGCAATGGCGCGCGCCCTCCGGCCCCAGCTTCACCCAGGAGGTCTGGATGTTGGTGATGTGGGGATGCAGCGCGAGGCGGGCGACGGCGTGCATCAGCACGGTCTCGCGGAAGGTCGGGCCGGGGCGCGACTTGCCCTTCAGGTAGATCGGCGCCTCCATGTGGACGAAGGGCAGCGGCACGAATTCGGTGAAGCCACCAGTCTCGGCCTGCAGGTCGCGGACGCGGATCAGATGGCGGGCCCAATGCTCGTAGCGCTCGATATGGCCGAACATGATCGTCGCGGTGGAGCGGAAGCCGAGGCCGTGCGCGGTGCGCATGACGTCGAGCCACTCGTCGGTTTTGACCTTGTCGGCGCAGAGCAGCGCCCGCACCTCGTCGTCGAGGATCTCGGCGGCGGTGCCGGGGAGCGTGTTGAGACCAGCCTCCTTCAGCCGCTGCAGGAACTCGCCGACCGGGACGCCGAGCGTCTTGGCACCCTGCGAGACCTCGAGCGGCGAGAAGGCATGCATGTGCATGGCCGGCACGGCTGATTTCACCGTGGCGCAGAGGTCGAGGTATTTCTGGCCGGTATAGGACGGGTGGATGCCGCCCTGCATGCAGACCTCGGAGGCGCCGCGCTCGGCCGCCTCGCGCACCCGCTGCGCCACTTCCGCCATCTCCAGATCATAGGGGCGGCCGCGCAGATTCTCGCTCATCTTCCCCTTCGAGAAGGCGCAGAACTGGCACTTGTAGTAGCAGACATTGGTGTAGTTGATGTTGCGCGTGACGACATAGCTGACGATGTCGCCATTCACGCGACGGCGGAGATCGTCGGCCGCCTGGCAGACCGCCGTGAAGGCATCGCCCCGCGCCCGGAACAGCCGCACGATCTCGCTCTCCGACAGCCTTTGCGCGGCCATCGCCTTGTCGAGGATGATCTCGAGGCCGACATCGATCCGCGCCGGCGCACCACCGGTGAGCAGCGCCACGTCGCGCGCCGGCAGTGGGTCGGCGCGGCCCGGGCACCAGCCATCAGCGCGCGGCCAGCCGTCGCCGTCGACGAGGTTGAACAGCGCAGTCCGGAGCGCCGGATCGACCCAGCGATACGGTTGGCGCGCGTGGGCCGGATAGATGGCGAGGCGCTCGGTCAGGTCCTTGCCGGCCTCGGCGGTGGCGGCGGCGAGCTCGCGGACATGCGGCCAGGGCGCCTCGGGATTGACGTGGTCCGGCGTTACCGGCGACACGCCGCCCCAATCGTTGATTCCGGCCGCGACCAGCTGCGGCAGCGCGCCGGGGCTCAGATTGGGCGGCGCCTGGATGTTCATCTCCGGCTCGAACAGCAGCCGGGCGATCGCGATGGTCCAGAGATGATCCTCCTCCGACGGCGCCTCGACATCAGCCATTTTGGTGCCGGCCTTGGGCCGGAAATTCTGGACGATGATCTCCTGGATATGGCCATGCGCGTCGTTGAGGTCGCGCAGCGCCAGCAGCGAGTCGATCCGCTCCTCCCGCGTCTCGCCGATGCCGATCAGGATGCCTGAGGTGAACGGCACGGCGCGCTCGCCGGCGCGGCGGATCGTATCGAGGCGCGCCGCCGGCAGCTTGTCCGGCGAGCCGTAATGCGCGCCGCCCTTGGCGCAGAGCCGCTCCGACGTGCTCTCGACCATGATGCCCTGCGAGATCGAGACCTGGCGGAGCGCGTCGAGATCGGCATCGGTCAGGAGACCGGGATTGGCGTGCGGCAGCAGGCCGGTTTCCTTCAGCACCATGGCCGCCATTTCGACGAGATAGGAGATCGTCGTCTCGTGGCCGAGCGCGGCGAGCTCCTCGCGGGCGATCTTGTAGCGCAGCTCCGGCTTGTCGCCGAGCGTGAACAGCGCCTCCTTGCAGCCGGCGCGCTTGCCGGCCTCGGCGATCGCAAGCACCTCCTCGCGCGTCAGGAAGGCGCGCTCGCCCTTCCGCGGCGGATGAGCGAAGGTGCAGTAGTGGCAGACGTCGCGGCAGAGCTGCGTCAGCGGGATGAAGACTTTTCGCGAATAAGAGACCTGGTCGCCATGGGCGAAATCGCGCCGGGCCGAGGCGGCGCGAAGCAGCGGCGACAGGTCATCCATATCGACGAGGCCGAGGGCTTCGGCGCGCGTCAGCCGGCGGTCATGGGCAAAGTCGGCGAGAAGCGTCTGGATGCTCATGGCAAAACTGCCTCCTTGAAAGAACCGGCGACGGCGGGACCGGGGTCGCCGCGCAGCTGACGGATGAGAGCGCGCGTGCGCGACGCGGCGGCGCTCTCCGGATCGAGAACGAGGTCGGCGGCGACGTCGACGTCATGGCCAACGCCCTCGAGCCGGAGGATGGCGGGCGTGATACCAAGCGCCTGCGCGGCGGCGACGTGGCGGGCGAAGCTGTCGGGACCGAAGGCCGGCGACATCAGCAGAGGCGGCGCGATCGCCAGCATGTTGGTGCCGCCGTCACGCGTCGCCGGGACGATGACGACCGGACTGGCGCGCGTCGCGTCCAGCACGGCCTCGATCTCCTCGACGCTCACCAGCGGGATATCGCCCGGAACCACGAGCGCGCCGGCCTTCGGGCGGGCATCGAGCCAATGCATGCCGTGCAGCACGGCGGCGTTGAACCCCGGCTCCGGCGGATCGCCGATCACGGTCGCGCCGTGACCGGCGGCGATGGCCGCGACCTCGGCGTCATCCGTCACGACGAGAATGCCGGCGAGCGCACTGACGCGGCCGAGCGTGTCGAGGACATCGCGGAGCATCGCCTTGGCGAGCCGCCCGCGCTCCGCGCTGTCGAGGACCGGCGCGAGGCGCGACTTCGCGGCGCCCAGCCGCTTGACGGGAATAAGCGCCCAGATCATGACGCCGCCGCCACGGGCTGGCTGGCCTCAGCCAGGCTGTCGGCGAAGGCCAGCACTTCGCGAGCGAGATGCTCGCGGTCGGCGTCGCTCTTCATCAGCGTCGGCATGACATGCACCGGCAGGCCGATTTCGTCGCGCTCGCCCGCGTCGACCGTGTCGATGACGAGGCCATCGAGCAGGCCGTCATAGTGCTGCGCGATGGCGCGCGAGGTCGCCGGCACGCCGAGCTCGGCCATGATCTTCGCCGTCGGTCCCTTCACCGCCGCACCGCCGATAATCGGCGAGACCGCAACGACCGGAGCGCTCGCCTGCTGCAGCAGCGCGCGGATGCCCGGCGCCGCGAGGATCGGATCGATGCTGAGGAAGGGATTGGACGGGCAGATGACGATGGCGCGCAGGTCCGGATCGGCGAGCGCCTCTACGACCGGTTCCGATGGTCGGGCCGTCGCCGCGCCCCCGAAGGCGATGCCGAACACTTCCGGCGCGCAACGCCGCTCGACGAAATAGCGCTGGAACGGCAGCTGGCCTTCCGACGTGGCGAGCGTCGTGCGGATCGGATCATCCGACATCGGCAGGATGGTCGCGTCGATGCCGTGCGCGCGCGCCGCCTTGGCCATGAAATCGGTAAGCGACCGGCCGGCGCGGAGCTGATGCGTGCGCTCGACATGCAGGGCGAGATCGCGGTCGCCGAGCTGGAACCAGGTCTCGCCGCCGAGATGGCCGAGCGCCTGCATGAAGTTCCAGCTCTCGTCGGCGCGGCCCCAGCCGAGCTCCTTGTTGGCGATGCCGCCGAGCGTATAGAGGACGGTGTCGAGATCCGGCGAGATGGCGAGGCCGAGATGCTCGAAATCGTCGCCCGTATTGACGACGATGGTCAGATCCGAGCCAACCTGACGGGCGAGGCCCAGCGCCAGCTTGGCGCCGCCGACGCCGCCGCAGAGTGCGACGACGCGGCCCCTTCCCGATCCTGATGAAGACAAGCCACTCATCGGAACATATCCCTCTCGCGACTGCGGATCAGAGACTTGGCCGGCGTTTCCGGCGCCGGCGAACGGACGCCGCGGATCAGCACGGCGGGGATGCCCTCATCGCCCTGCCCCATCAGCAGCGAGGCGGCGGAGGCCAGTTCGTCGGCCATGGCGATCTCGGTGACCTTCAGCTTGCGGCCGAACAGGTCGGTACTGCCGACGCGGTCGACCAGCGACGAGACGCCGGCCGCTCCGATGGCGACACCGACGACGCCGTTGCGCCACGGGCGACCGAAGCTGTCATTGATCACGACCCCGATCTTCGCGCCGAAGGCCGCGTCGAGCCGCTGCTTCAGCAGCGCCGCCGACCCGTCGGGATCGCGCGGCAGGAGCAGGACACGACTTCCCTTGTCGTGGCTGATGTTCGACTCGTCGATGCCGGAATTGGCCATGACAAAGCCGAGGCGATGCGCCGTGACGATGACATGCGGACCGACCTTGACGATCTCGGCCGCCTCCCGGAGCACCACTTCGACATGGCGCGGGTCCTTGCCGACCTTCCCGGCCAATTCCCGCGCCTTGTCCGACGGCTCGACGCTGTCGAGATCGACATAGAGGCCGTCCGCCTTCGAGACGATCTTCTGGGCGACGACGAGGATATCGCCATCGACCAGCTGGAGACCGTTGTCGCGGAGCGTCCCGATCAGGATCTCCGCCAGGTCGTCGCCCGGCTCGACGAGCGGAACGCCCGCTAGCGGGTGCAGGGAAACGGACGCCGCGCGCATGGGATCAGGCCCGGACGGCGTCTTCGAGACCGGTAATGGCGATGCCGGCGCCCGGCACCTTGTAGGTGCGGTTGATCCAGATGAGCACGGAGGTCAGCGCCTCGGCCGCCGCGGAATTCGCGAGCACGCCGCCGCCGACACCGCGATTGGCGACCGCGCCGGCGAGCTCGATGACGGCGTTGCGCGCGTCCTTGTCATCACTGAACACCAGCACGTCGCAATCGATCTTGCCGCCGGCATGCAGCTTGGTGGCTCCGACATTGTGGAAGGCGGAGACGACGCGGACATTCTCGCCGAGGATCGCCTGGGCGATCTTCGCGGCCGAGCCGGCCTCCGGCAGCTGCACCGTCGAGACCTTGGGCGGCACCAGCGGCACGGCGGCGTCGACGACGATCTTGCCCTGCACGACGTCGCGGATCTCGTGGAGCGTGGCGTCGTGGCTGGCGAAGGGCACGGCGAGGATCACGATGTCGGCCGCGCGCGCGGCGCCGACATTGTCCTCGCCCTCGACACCCTCACCCAGCTCGGGCGCCAGCGCCACGGCCTTGTCGCGCGAGCGCGAGCCGATCAGCACCCGATAGCCGGCGGCGGCCCAGCACTTGGCCAGCCCCGAACCGAGGTCGCCGGTTCCCCCGATGATGCCAATGACCGGCTTCGACGTATCGGACATGTGATCCCTGCCTGAAATGCTCGCGTTGAGGCTGCCTTTTCGGAGGCCGGGGCTCGGCTCGCTCGCGAGCCCTGCGCCCATCCCCCTCGGCTTTCACCATGTAAGAGTCATACTATCAATAGAAAGATAAGACAACATCATTCACACGGGCTGCCGGCTGGCCGAGACGTCCGGAACGAGGGCCGGAAACGGCAAAGCCGGCCGCGCTGGGCGCGACCGGCTTCGGGATGCTGCGGAAAATGGATGGCGAGCCCGGCCTCAGGCGTGGGCGAGACCAGCGCCGAGATAGGCCTCGCGCACATGCGGGTCGCTGATCAGCGTCTCGCCCGGCCCTTCCAGCGCCATCGTGCCCGCCTCGAGCAGATAGGCGTAGTTGCACATGTCGAGCGCGGCATAGGCGTTCTGCTCGACCATCAGCACGGTCGTGCCGGATTCGCGGATGCCCTGGATGATGTCGAAGGTCTGCGCGACGATATTCGGCGCGAGGCCGAGCGACGGCTCGTCGAACATGATCAGCTTCGGCCTCGACATCATGGCGCGGCCGATGGCGAGCATCTGCTGCTCGCCGCCCGACAGCGTGCCCGCGACCTGTTTGCGCCGCTCCGCGAGACGCGGGAACAGGCCGAAGATGTGGTCGAGATCGGAGGCGATGCCCTTGCTGTCGGAGCGCAGATAGCAGCCCATCTCGAGGTTCTCGAGCACGGTCATCTGGCTGAAGACGCGCCGTCCCTCGGGACAATGCGCGATGCCGAGCGACAGGATGCGCCCGGCCGACATGCCGGTGATGTCCTGCCCGTCGAAGGTGATCCTGCCGCTCGCCGCCGGCACGAGGCCGGAGATGGCGCGCAGCGTCGTGCTCTTGCCGGCGCCGTTCGCACCGACCAGCACCACGAGCTGCTTGGCCGGGACCTTGAGCGAGATGCCCTTGAGCGCGGTGACCTTGCCGTATCGGCAGACCAGGTTCGAGATCTCAAGCATGCTTCACTCCCTGCCCCAGATAAGCCTGGATGACGTCCGGATCGTTCTGGATCTCCTTCGGCGTGCCGTTGGC
Source organism: Kaistia sp. SLG-1 (assembly GCF_059699055.1). Lineage (NCBI taxonomy): Bacteria > Pseudomonadati > Pseudomonadota > Alphaproteobacteria > Hyphomicrobiales > Kaistiaceae > Kaistia > Kaistia sp. SLG-1. The sequence goes on along the minus strand of NZ_AP048544.1, from coordinate 2,336,897 downwards.
GATGATCCGGCCGTAGTTCAGCACCACGATGCGGTCGGACACGCCCATCACCATCGGCATGTCGTGCTCGACGAGCAGGATGGTCTTGCCGTTGGCGCGCAACTTGTTGAGCAGGGCGACGAAACGGCCGGTCTCCGAGGCGTTCATGCCGGATACGGGCTCGTCCAGAAGCAGCGCCGACGGATTGGCGGCGAGAGCCAGCGCCACGCCGAGCAGGCGCTGGTCGCCATAGGGCAGACTGCCGCCGAGCTCGTCCGCCTGATGCTCAATGCCGACGAGGCGCAGTATTTCCCAGGCCTCCTCGCGCAGCGCCGCTTCCTGGCGGCGTTCGCGCGGCAGGCCGAAGATCGTGCCGAAGAGGCTCGCGCTAGTGCGCCGATGCAGGCCGATCCGCACATTGTCGAAGACCGAGATCTTCTCGAACACGCTGGTGCGCTGGAAGGTGCGGACGAGGCCGAGCGAGGTGACCTCGTGCGGCTTCAGCCCGTTCAGCGACTGGCCCTTGAAGGTCACCTGCCCCTTGGTCGGCTTCAGGAAGCCGGTGATGACGTTGAACGCCGTCGTCTTGCCGGCGCCGTTCGGGCCGATCAGGCTGACCAGCTCGCCCTCGTTGACGACGAAGTTCATGTCGGAGATGGCGATCAGGCCGCCGAAATGCACCGCGACATGCTCGATGGCGAGGATCGGCTGCGAGGAACTCGTTGCAGCGACGGTCATGAACGCGCTCCCTTGCTCGATTCAAGGACGAGGCCGGCCGGCTTGCCGGCGGAGGCGCTCCCGGGCTTGCGGGTGAACCAGCGCTCGATCGCCGGGACGATGCCCTCCGGCAGGACGAAGACGATGAGGATCATCAGCAGGCCGTAGAGGATCCACTGCACCTCGGGGCCGACATAGGAGCGCAGGACAACCGGCGCGATGCCGAAGATCAGGCCGCCGACCAGCGGCCCGGCGAGCGTGCCCTTGCCGCCGGTGATGACCATGATCACCATCGTCACGGTGTTGAGGAACATGAAGATCATCGGGTCGATGATCTGGATGTAGTGGGCGTAGAGGCCGCCGGCGACGCCGGCCATGGCGCCGGACAGCACGGCCGCGAGCACCAGGTACTTCGTCACGCTTATGCCGACCGAGACGGCGAGCGTCTCATTCTCGCGCAGCGCGATCATAGCGCGGCCATAGGGCGAATAGACCAGCCGCTGGATGAGGATATAGGCGAGGACGATGGTCGCGAGCACAACGTAGTAGTTCTGCGCCTTGCCCCAGAGCGTCGCATAGCCGGTCCACTCGAAACCAAGCGTCAGCGGCGGAATGCCGGGCAGCGCCAGCGGGCCGTTGGTGAGCTCGACCCAGTTCAGCGAGACGAGGCGCACCACCTCGGCGAAGGAGATCGTGACGATCACGAAATAGGCGCCGCGGACGCGGAAGGCGAGCTTGCCGATCACATAGCCGCAGAGCCCGGCCACGATCGTGCCGAACAGCACGCCGACCACGGCCGGCCACGGCTCATGCGTGATCTGCAGGCCGAAGATCTCCACGCTGAAGCCGAGCGAGGTGAGCGCGCTGACATAGGCGCCGATGCCGAAGAAGGCGACATGGCCGAGGCTGAGCTGCCCGGTGTAGCCGAGCAGCAGGTTCAGGCTCATGGCGGCGATCACGAAGATACCGGTCACGACCAGGGTGTGCAGGAAATACTGGTCCTGCAGCCAGAGCGGCACCGAGGCAAAGAACGCGACGGCGATGTAGGGAAGCAGTCGTTTCATCCGATGCGCTCCGAACGTGCGAACAGGCCCGTGGGCTTGAAGAGAAGAACGATGATGATGATCAGGAAGCCCATGGCGTCGCGGTAGCCGGACGAGATGTAGCCAGCGCCGATTTCCTCGGCGACGGCGAGCATGAAGCCGCCGATCGCAGCGCCGGTGATGTTGCCGAGGCCGCCCAGGATGACGATGGCGAAGGCCTTCAGCGAGGCGAGGTCGCCCATGGTCGGCGTGACGACGAAGACCGGGCCGAGCAGCGCGCCCGCCGCCGCACCCAGGCCGGAGCCGAGCGCGAAGGTGGTCGTGTAGATCGCGTTGACGTTGACGCCCATCAGCGCGGCCGTGCCGCCGTCCTGGAAGGTCGCCCGCATCGCCTTGCCGAGCTTGGTGCGGTTGATGAGGAAATAGGTGCCCGCGATCAGCACGACCGAGACGATCAGCACCATGACGCGCAGCCAGGAGATCGACACCGGCCCGATGACGAGCGGCGCTTCCGGCAGCGGCGACGGGATGGACTTGGCGATGCCGCCCCAGATCAGGTGCTCGGCATTCTGCATCACGATCCAGGCGCCGATCATCAGCAGCATGGTCGTGTCGATGTCGGCGCCGCGTTTGGGCCTGAGCAGCGTGAATTCGATCGCCGAGCCCACCGCCATGCCGGCCACGATGGCGAAGGCGATCGCCACGAAGAAGTTCAGCCCCAGCACGGTCGCGAAGAAGTACATCATGTATGCGCCGAGCGCATACAGCTCTCCATGCGTAAAATTCACGATACGCATGATGCCGAATATCAGGGTCAGGCCAATGCCTAGCAAAGCATAGGTGCCGCCCATGATAAGCGCATTGACTAAATGCTGTGATAGCTGATCCAAGACTGTTCCTCACCCAAATGGCGATTGGATCCTGGTCTGCCCGATGTGTGGAGCAAGGCTTCCGGAAGCGTTCCGACGAACCGGCGGCACGACATGAAAGCCTCCGCCGGCGCGGGGCGCGCCGAGGCCGGAAAAGCCTGCATGAACATGCTCACGGGTCGCACGACGCTCGCGCAGCCGTCGCCCTACACAGAGTCAGCCATTCACCATCGCCCTCCACCGCTGTTCAGCAGCTCGTCCGGACGTCGCCCCGAAGCAGTCTCCCCCCGCTTCAAGACGACGACTTCCGGCCTTCCGGCGACGTTTGCCGCCATCAGGACTGATTATTCTTTCTATCATCTCATTATTAGAATGACAATGAGACTGGGGTTCGGGATGGGAGCCGGGCTTGGTTGGCGCCGCATGGTTCCGCGCTCGTCGCGCGTGAGCCGTTCGCGGGCTGAACGGCCGCGATCCCACGCCCTGCCCCGGCGAGGGCCGCGACCGGGCCGGCGGCGCGCTCGGGTCCACCACGCCCCTTGTTCGGCAACGCTTTCTCGCGCCTGCCCCAACGCGAGATTGCCCCTTCAGCAAAGCCCCGCGAGGTCTCGCGAAAGTCCCTATCGCTCATCGCGGACCGCGCCGAGCCGGCTTTCAAAGGCGCGTCGCTCAAGATCGCCCCCTGAGCGATCCTCTCATCAAACCCGCCCAAGATGAAACAGAATTGCATCCGGCGCCCGCAAATCACGGAAATCTCTCGGGGTCGATGGGATAATCTCTACGGACTACACCAATTCGTCCTTCTTCAGCTTCGGGAGTAAACCAGCTTGCTCATCCTGAACACGCATCCCGACCATCGAAAGCCGCTCGATGCCGTCGACGCCGAGACGCTGAGCGTCGACGCCGCCAGGGAGGTCGAGCGCTTCCTCTCGTATCGCGACAACCATCAGCCGACGCCGCTGGTCGCCCTGCCCCACCTCGCCAAGGAGCTCGGCGTCGGCGCCATCCATATCAAGGACGAGGCCTCGCGGCTGGGGCTCGGCAGCTTCAAGGCGCTCGGCGGCTCCTATGCCGTGATCCGCCTGGTGCTGGAGGAAGCCTCGCGCCGGCTGGGCCGGACCGTCGACGTCGCCGAACTGCAGACGCCCGAGGTTCGCGCTGTCGCCGCCACGATGACGGTCGCCTGCGCCACCGACGGCAATCACGGCCGTTCGGTCGCGCAAGGCGCGCAATTGGTCGGCGCCCGCGCGGCGATCTTCGTCCATTCAGGGGTCAGCAGCGAGCGCATCGCGGCCATCGCCCGCTATGGCGCCGAGATGATCCGCGTCGACGGCAACTATGACGACAGCGTCGCCGAAGCCTCGCGCCGGGCGTCCGCCGAAGGCTGGACCGTCGTTTCCGACACGTCCTGGCCCGGCTATGAGCGCATTCCCGGCCTCGTCATGCAGGGCTACACGGCGCTGCTGCGCGAAGCGCTGGAAGCGCTGCCGGAGCCGCCGACGCATGTCTTCGTGCAGGCCGGCGTCGGCGGCGTCGCCGCCGCCGTCTCGGGCTATTTCTCCATCGTTTTCGGCGAGAACCGCCCGTTCTTCACCGTCGTCGACCCAGCCCGCGCCGCCTGCCTGTTCGAAAGCGCCCGCGCCGGGCACGCGGTCAAGGTCGCGCATGGCGAGGCGACCGTGATGGCGATGCTCGAATGCTACGAGCCGTCCATGGTCGCCTGGCGCATCCTGTCGCGTCTGGCCGACGCGTTCATGACCGTCGACGAGGGCGACGCGATCGCCGTGATGAACCGGCTGGCGCGGCCGAAGGGCGGGGATCCGGCGATCGTCGCGGGCGAAAGCGGCGGCGCCGGGCTTGCCGGACTGGTCAGGGTGGCGGCCGATCCGGCGCTGCGCGCCTCGATCGGCCTCGGCCCGGATGCCCGCGTCTTCCTCATCAACACCGAGGGCGCCACCGATCCCGAGCTCTACGAGACGCTGGTCGGCCTGTCGCCGGAGGCGGTTCTGAAGCGGGATACCGTTCCGGCCTAGCTCCAGGCTACCACGGCCCCAAATGCACGAAATCCCGGCCGCTTGCGACCGGGATTTCGCACTTTCGTAGGATGATTGTCAGCGACTAGGCGTTGTCGACGATCTTCTTGACGGCGTCCTTGGCCTTGCCGACAGCCTGCTGGGCCTCACCCTTGATTTCCTGGGCCTTGCCTTCGGCGCGGAGACGATCGTTCTCCGTCGCCTTGCCGACACCCTGCTTCACGTTGCCGATCGCCTCGTTGGCGACACCCTTGATCTTGTCGGTCGTGCTGCTCATCGTGAAATCCTTCCTCGTGAACTGACGACCGATCAACCGCCGGCGGCGCCGTTGGTTCCATGTCCCGGGAAGAACGGCGGGGAGGTTCGCGGCAGGCAGAGCACAAGAAAAAGCCCCGAACCTTGCGGCCGGGGCTTTTTCTTTGCTGGTTGCGGGGACCAGATTTGAACTGATGACCTTCAGGTTATGAGCCTGACGAGCTACCGGGCTGCTCCACCCCGCGTCACGCGCTTCGTCTTTCGTCGTCGCGCAGTGGTGATATAGGAGGTCGAACCGCCGTTTGGAACCCCAAATCGGAAATTAGTCGCCGTTATACACGGCGATTGGCCACGAGCCGGCTCAGCATCGTTAGCCCCGCGGATTTCCGTTCCCGAGGTTTTGCGCGCAGCGGAATTGCGGATGTCGCCCGCCTCCCGTCACGCCGATCCGTCGAGGTTCAGCTGTAATCGCTGCGACAGGTTCGCCAGCTCCACCCGGCTCGTGATGTCGAGCTTGCTATAGATGCTGTGGAGGTGGAGCTTCACGGTCCCGGGCGAGATGCCGAGCTGCGAGCCAATTTCCCGGCTGCGGAAGCCCGCCGCCGCCAGCCGCGACACCTCGATCTCGCGCGGGGTCAGTGCCTGCAGGATCCAGTCGCGCTCGACGTCGCGCTTGCGGATCCGGTCGAAGGCCGCGTTCAGATTCTGGTCGATGAAATAGCTGCCGCCCGCGACGACAGTGCGGATGCAGTCGAGCAGCACGGTCGGCGCCTGCTCCTTGAGGACGACGCCGCTGACACCGTGTCGAGACGCTTCTGCCAGATCCTCGTCGCTGATATCGGCGGTCAACACCACCAGCGCCAGTTTGGGCCGGTCCCGGCGCAGGCGACGGACGAGCTCGATGCCGCTCATCTCCGGCATCCGAAGGTCCAGCACGACGAGATCGACCGGCATGGACGCCACGATTTCGATCGCGTGGCCGGCGCTCCGGCACGTCGCCACGACCTGCCAGCCAGGCTCGGTCTCCACCATGCGCCGCAGCCCGTCGAGAACGATCAGATGATCGTCCACGATGACGATGCGGAGGCTCACGAGGTCAGTGGGAGCCTGACTATGATCCGCGTCCATTGCGCCACCCGATCGATTGTGAGCGTTCCACCGACCGCCGCAGCGCGCTCGCGCAGACTGCGGGGGCCGACCTTCGTTCCTTCCAGCTCGGCATGTTCAAAGCGTCGGCCATATCCAAAGCCCGCGCCATCGTCGTCGACCGTCAGGGCGACGGCATCGCCGTCCAGCTTCAGGCTGGCATGGACCGAGCGCGCCGCGCCGTGGCGCACGGCATTGGCCGTCGCCTCGGAGATCATCCGCGTCAGTTCGTAGATGGCCGTCGCGGGGAGGCGCAGGTCGGCCGGCTCGAGGTCGAGCTGGAAGTCGATCAGCCATTGCTGCCGCAGCCGCTCCGCCAGGGCGTCGAACTGGGCCTTGAGCTGGAAATCGCCGCCGGCGACGAACGGGTCGCCGGGTTCGAGCGCGCGAATGAAGATGCGCAGGTCGCGCTGCTCGCCGGCCAGCATGGTCTGGATGGAAGCGAGCCGCTCGTCCAGCGCGTGGAGGGCGCTTGGATCGAGGGCGCGGAGCGCCTGCAGCTGCAGGGCCGTGCCGGCGAGCGACTGCAGCACGCCGTCGTGAAGATCGCGGCCGATGCGGATCCTCTCCTCGACCGCCGCCGCGTCGCTCAGCTTGCGCACCAGGATCGCCTGGTGAAACAGCGCCTTGAGCCGATCCGCGATGATCTCGGCGATCGCCACGTCGTCCAGCGTCATGGTGGGCGGATCGAGCAGATAGAGCCGCGCCTCGAGGTCGCCGATCGAGAACGGCACGGACACCGCCGAGGTGATCGAGAAATCCGCCACCAGCTCCGGGGATACCGGCGCCCCCTCGCCTTCGCCCTCGTCGAACCGCCCCTCTCCCCGGTGAACCAGCATGCGCGACGTCGCCGCGTCGGAGATCAGAAGGCTCGCATGCTGCAGGGTCTCGGCCGTCCAAGGCATGTAGCGGCTCGGCGGCAGCCGGCGGATTTCCGACACACCCTGGTTCCAGACCGCCAGATAGGTCCAGGGTTCCTCCGCGTCGCTCCAGATCAGCAGCGCGCGGGGCACGCGCATCACATGCGCGGCATAGTCGAGCGCGACCGCCGCCGGCCACTCCCTGCCTTCCGGCACAGCCGGCGTCTTCTCGACCAGGCGCAGCAGCTCGGTCCGCACCTCCTCCTGATGCGCGCCGAGCCAGACCAGCAGAATTCCCGAAACCACCATGAAGAGGATGCGCGAGGCGTCCGTCGTCGCATCGGTATCGGCGTCGACGATCACGGTCCTGTCGGTGGCGACGAGGAACAGAAGCACCACGACGCAGATCAGCGCGGTCCAGAACGCGCCGCGCCAACGCCAGTGGAGGGTTGCCGAGAGCAGCGCGAACGGCATGAACATGAAGAAGGGACTGGACGCCCCATCCGTCAGGAACATGAAGACGACGAAGAAGAGCACGTCGATGACGTGGCGGATCAGGGTTCCCTGCACCCGCGAAACCTCGGTCCGCCAGACCAGCACGGCGGCGATGACGGCATAGGCCAGATAGGCGAGCAGGAGCCCGTAGACGAGTTCAGGCGAAGCGGGCGGATGCTTGGCATCGAGCCAGGCGATATAGAAGCTGCCGATCGCCAGAAGAATGCGCCCGATGGCGATCACCCGGTCGGAACGGGCGCGGAACGTGTTGATCCAGGTGGTTCGCCCGCGCGCGATATCGGGGTTCTGCAGGCGCGATCCGGCAGGGCTCGATGACGAGGGCGTCGGCAGGAGCCAAGCCAGCGGATGGAACGACCGCAACACCGATCCGAAGGCAGGTTGCCGCCGTCGTGCTCTCGGATGTCGCATCAGGATCGACACAGCCGGCCTCCCTGCTCTCGAAGCACGCGCCCCGAGGCCAGACTTGCCCTAGCGGGCGAGCTCCTTCGTGCTTTCGATCCAGTGCGCGTCTCGGGTCATCCTTGCCGGCGATCGATAGCGCTCAGCGTACTCCCGGAGAGGTTTAGGCACAACGGCGGCGGCCGCCCATACATCCTCGGATATATATACGCGCTGCGGCCAGAGCCCTAATCTCGGTCTTCAATAACCCTCTACAGTCGGCCGCATGAAAACATGTCGTCGGAATGAATACCTGTTTTCCAGCCGAGATCATTTCACTCCGCCATGGAGCGAAACAATGCAGAACTGGGCTGTAATAGAGATCTCGTCCGTTACGGAAGGTAGTGAGCCCATCCAGTTGCTTCACTGCGCCTACCGGGCAAGCCAATCCGGGCTGGTGGCGCTGGTGCTGAACGGTGTCGAGCCTCGCGCCGCCGACCGCATTCTGGACCCCGTCGTCGCCGACATGCCCCTGACCATACCGGGGGTGGAATATGTCTCGATCGACGATGACGCGCGCGTCCGGGACGCCGTCCTATCGGCCGGCATCGTGTTCGTCATGACCCGGCGTTTTCGCAGCGCCGTGCTCGGCCTCGGCGTCGACCGCGAACGGATCTGGCCGGTGCGCTCGATCCTGACGGGGCTCGGCCAGGAACCGCGCTCCCGTTCCGTCCAATGGCACCTTGGCAATCGCCTGGGGCTCCATCGGCATCTGCAGATCCGCCATGTCGGTCCGCTTCCGGAGGCTGAAAGAGCATGACTTCGATCGGCACCGGGAGCGAGCCCGGCGACGCGCCACCCGGCCCCGCCTTCGAGGCGGAAACCGGCGCCAAAACGCCCCCGCGCCATCGAGCCTATATCGGCAACGCCCTGCTGTTCACCGCCTCGATCCTGCTCTCGCTCGCCGGCGCGGAACTCGTGCTGCGCGCCTTTCCGCAATATCAGGTCCAGACCGGCGAAGGCGAATACCGCTTCTGCACGCCGATCGAGACGCGGCATCGCCCGCATCCGACGTTCGGCTACACGGAATCGCCCGAGAACAGCTATTTCGAGCGCTTCAGCACCGCCGACCCCTGGTCCTATGTGCATATCAACGCGGAAGGCTTCCGCGACAATTTCGATACGCACGGCAAGCCCATCCTCGTGCTCGGGGACTCGATGACGCGTGGCAGCCTGGTCAACGAGAACGAGACCTTCACCGATCTGATGGACGCCTGGCATCCGGAATGGGCGTTCCGCAACTATGGCGTCGGCGGCTATGGCCAGGCGAATTCGATCCGCGTCTACGAGGACAAGGCCCCGGCCCTGCCCCACACCCTCGTCATCCAGCAATATTCGCTGAGCACCGATATCGACGACAATGTCGAACGCGCCTCGCTCAATGGCGATACGGTCGACATCAACATCCACCCGGCGGTGGGAACCTCCAAGGATTCCATGAAGCCGCTAGCCCGGATCCACCTGTTCCTCTGGAACAACAGCAAGGTCTATCCCTGGATCTACAACACGGCCGTCCGGCCCTATTTCGGCAATTGGGACGCCCGGCGCGACATCAACACCGCGATCGAGATCACCCGCCGGCTCCTCGGCAAGCTGGCCCAGGAGGCGCAGGCGAACAACGCCGATCTGCTGATCCTGGCGCTGCCTTCCTGGGCCGAGATGGCCGGGCGCGACGACGGCATGGATCCGAAGCGCCAGCGCGTCATGCTCGAGGCGTTCGCCGCCGCCACCCCGAACGCCTACCTGCTCGACATGAGCCCCGTTCTCTCGGCGCAGGATCCGAGCAAGACCTACGGCGTCGTCGACAAGCATCTGACGCCCTATGGCCAGTTCCTCGTGGCCGAGTCGCTCGAGCGCTGGATGATGACGGACTGGGCGCGCGGGCCGAAGGCCACCGTTCTGCCGGCGCATGAATTCCACCCGCCGGAACCGGTCATCCCGGACTGCAGCCGCGCCGACGCCTATCTCAAGCTCGTAACGGGCCCGCATGGCGGATGAACCCGCCTGCGAGGCTCGAAGGACCGAAGGGAAGCCCGCATGGACCAGAATACCAAGGATAGAGGCCAGCCTTCGCCCGCCGAGGCGCCCAGGAAAGCGACGGCGAAATCCTCGGCGCGGATGGCGCTGATCTCCGTCGTCGCGAGCGTCATCGTCGGCGGCCTGCTCATCGAAGGCACCGCCCGCTGGGTGCTTGATGACGGCATGAACTTCGATGTCGAGATGTGGAAATATGCTCGCGATATCAAGCGCGTGAGCGACAATCCTCAAATCGGGCACGAGCATCGGCCGGAAACCAGCGGCTTCTATATGGGCGTGCCGGTCCAGATCAATGCGATGGGCCTTCGCGACCGGGAGTTCGATCTGGTCAAGCCGCCCGAAGCCGTCCGCACGATGATGTTGGGCGACTCCCTCACCTTCGGCTGGGGCGTGAAGGCGGAGGACACGCCGGCCAAGCTGATCGAAACGCGGCTCAACGACGCGAAGGATACGCCCCGGAATGAGGTGATCAACACCGGCGTCGGCAATTACAACACGACGATGGAGATCGCCTATTTCCTCGATCGCGGACAGGAGCTGAAGCCCGACGTCGTCGTGCTCAACTATTTCATCAACGACGCCGAGCCGCAGCCGAAACGCCAGACGTCGATCTGGCGGGAATATTCCTACGGCTACGTCTTCCTCGCCTCGGCGATCGACAAGCTCTCCCGCGAATATTTCGGCAAGGCAGACTGGAAGACCTATTATCGGGATCTCTATCGCGACGGCGCGCCGGGCTGGACCGCGGCCCAGGACGCGATCGGCCGTCTCGCCGATTATTGCCGCGAGAACGGCATCAAGCTTCTCGTCGTCAACTATCCCGAGCTGCACCAGCTGCGCGACTATCCGTTCCCGGAAGTGACGGCGGGTGTCGCGGCCGTCGCGAAGGCGAACCATGTCGAGTTTCTCGACCTGCTGCCTTCGATCACCGATCTGGAGCCGACCAGCCTCTGGGTCTCGCCGACCGACGCGCATCCGAACCGGATTGCCAATGAGCGCTTCGCGCAGGCGATAGCCGACAAGCTCGTGCGGGATTTTCCGGACGTCTATCACTCGGGGCCGGCAACGCCCGGCCACCAGTCCATATCGCTGACGAATGCGGCCACGACCACTCCGGCTACGCCCTGACGGCCGGCGGCAGCCGATACGCCCGTGTCATCCAGTTGGAACGAAGGAAGATCGGCCCGGGGACCTCGACTTTCGAACCGGGGTGACGATGTGAGGAAGTTCACACGCGACAGGATCGTACCTTGCTTACTTCGCGGAAAATCGGACTCATCACCTGCACGCTGCTTGCGCTCTATCTCCTGTCGAGCCCGGGCTACGCGCTGCTGAACTTCGAGGAGTATGGCTCCGACACGCCGCATTTCATGCGCTATATGCTGGTTCCCGGCGTGCTGGGGCTGGCGTTCCTCGCGACCGGCGTGCTGGCCCGACCGCAATGGGCCGCCGTGGCGGGAATTACCGGCCTGAGCGCCCTGGTCGCCCTCTTCGCCTGCGAGACGCTGCTGACGTTCCAGTCCGTTCCCGTCCGGCTGGCGATGCTGGGCCAGCTCAGCGACAAGAGCCGGGAAACGCTGGCGCAGAACGACAAGGTGGTCCGAGGCTTCACATTGAACCGCCTCAACGACATCTCCGGCACGGAGCAATTGTCGAGCGCGGTTCTCTCCGGCTTTCCGAATGCGAAGGTCATCCTCTGCACGCCGAAAGACCATACCGTGATCTACACGGCGGATCGATACGGCTTCAACAATCCGAACCAGGTCTATGACAACCACATGGACCTGATGCTGCTCGGCGACTCCTTCGTCGAGGGGTTCTGCCTGCCGCCCGGCCAGGATCTGGCGTCCCGCCTGCGCGATCGCGGCCTGGTCGCGGCCAGCATGGGCATTCGCGGCAATGGCCCGCTGCTGGAGCTGGCGACGCTCGGCCGCTTCGGCCAGGTGTTCCGGCCGCGCCATGTCGTGATGGTCTTCTTCGAGGGCAATGACTGGGAGAATCTGGAGGCCGAGCTGAGGGAGCCCTGGCTTCGCACCGCTCTCGCTCCCAATGCGGATTATGGCTCGCAGGCTCAGGCGGAAAAGCCGCTCGAGCAGGCAGAGGCGGCGATGGAGGAGAGCAGCGGTAAGCCGATCACCTATATCGACCTGCTGACCAAGACGGAGATGTTCCGCAATTTCTTCGCGCTGCAGCTGACCTTGACCCGGCTCGGCCTGGTCTATCCGAAGATCGCGCGCACCATCCCGGAGTTCCGCGACACGCTACGTCAGGCGAAGGCGATCACGCAGGGCTGGGGCGGCCGGTTCTCGATCGTCTACGTGCCCCGGGTCGATCGCTTCATGGGCGCGCTTTCCAAGGATCCGGCGTTCGACCAGCTCAGGACCCTCGTGCGCGAGGCGGCTGCGGCGGAAAACGTCCCGGTGATCGATCTCTACGAGGCCTTCCTTAGCGAACCGCAGCCGGTCCGCATGTACGCCCCCGACAGCCATTTCAGCCCTGACGGCGCCACCGTTGCCGCGGACGTGATCCTGCAGCGCCTGGCCACCGTCGACCATGCGTTCGAGGACGAGGCCAGAACCGGCCGATTGAAGCGCTAGGGCGGCAAGCGCCGGCCGACACAGGGAGTTTCTGCATGAAACCCGTCCTTGGAGCCTCATCGCCTTCGCGGCGTGGAAGGCGAGCGCCAGCATTCCTGACCCTGGCCGCGGGCCTCGCGTGCGTCATCGCCATGCCCGTCCGGGCCGAGATCAAGCAACCTGCCGCCTCGGCCGATCCGGTCGCGACGGTGGAGCGGATGGGCGAGTTCTTCGCCACGCATCTGGCAACCTCGGGCGGCTATGTCTACGCCTACTCGCCCGATCTCAAAGTCCGTCGCGGCGAAGGCAGGGTCGACAACGGCGTCGTCTGGAACCAGCCGCCCGGCACGCCGGGCGTCGGGGCAGCCTTCCTTCGTCTCTACGAGATCACCCGCGACCCGCGCTGGCTGAAAGCGGCCGGCGCGGCGGCGCAGGCGACCCTCAACGGCCAGCTGCTCTCCGGCGGATGGTACAACTTCACCGAGACCCTGCCGGATCGCCGGGCCCAGTGGTGCTATCGCACCGCGGTTGCCGATGCCGAGGCCTGCGCCGCGATCGACGGCAACAAGGAGCGCAACAACGCGACGCTCGACGACAACATCACCCAGAGCAATCTGGGCTTCCTGATGTGGTACGACACCGTCACCGACGGCAAGGATCCCGCCATCGGCGACGCGATCCGCTACGGCCTCAATCAGCTCTTGAAGGCGCAATATCCCAACGGTTCCTGGCCCGTCTTCCTGGGCCGCGTCTTCCCGCACAAGCGCTTCGCGGCGGCCTGGCGCGCGAGGCTTCCCGAGACATGGTCGAAGGAATGGGTGAAGCCGCCGAGCGCCGCCATGGTGCTGAATGACCAGCTCGTGCGCGATACGATGCGCCTGCTCCTCGCGGCCGATCGATACGAGGCGCGGGAGGACCTAATCGCGGCGGCGCGGCGGACCGGCGACTTCCTGCTCGCCGCCCAATTGCCGGCGCCGCAGCGGGGCTGGGCGCAGACCTACAATCTCGATCTCGAACCGATCTGGGGGCGCAAATTCGAGCCGCCGGCCGTGGCCTCGCGCGAGACCGCCGGCGCCATCGAAGCGCTGCTGCAGCTCTATCTCCGGACCGGCGAGAAGCGCTATCTCGACGGCGCCGTCGAGGCGGCGGACTGGCTGCGCCAGAGCCGGCGCCCTTCCGGCGACTGGGCCCGCTTCTACGAACTGGGGACGAACCGGCCGCTCTACGTATCCGGCGAAGACACGCTGACCTACGACGACAAGGAGCTGCACAAGGGATACAGCCTGGTCGGCGAATTCGGCATCGGGGCGGCGCTCGACCTCGTCGACCGGGTCAAGGCCGGCGAAAAGCCGACGATCGTCGAGGGCTGGAACTGGGTCTTCGAGCCGACCCCCTATTCCCTGAACGAGCCGCGTCTGGCGCTGGGCCACGTCGACGCCGAGGGGCGGCTGATCGAGAATGACTGGATCCAGAGCGGCACCTTCATCCGGGCCGTCCGGTCACTGGGACCGCCGGACACCAAGGCCCAGAACAAGGCGCAGAACACCGAGCCCCCGGCAAACGCGGCACCCGCCGCCAAGACACCCTGACGGCGACAGATTTGCCGCCGCCGACGTGCCGGCTCGGCCGGCCGAGGCCTCAATCGAGCTCGAAGTTTTCCTTGTAGTCGACCCGGAGCGAGGCGGCCTGGTCTTCCTTGCGCAGGACACAGTTGCCGACGACGAGGCGCTCGATCTCGGTGCCCATGAAGCAGCGGAACGCGTCTTCCGGCGTGCAGACGATCGGCTCGCCGCGGACGTTGAAGCTGGTGTTGACCAGCACCGGGCAGCCCGTCCGCTCCTTGAAGGCGCTCAGCAGCTCCCAGTAACGCGGATTGGTGTCGCGATGCACGGTCTGCACGCGGGCCGAATAATCGACATGGGTGACCGCCGGGATCTCCGAGCGCGGCACGTTCAGCCGGTCGATGCCGAACAGGCCCTCGTCATCGAGATTGGGCCGCAGCCGCCGACCGTCCAGCACGTCGCCGACGAGCAGCATGTAGGGGCTGTCGGTGTCGATATCGAACCAGTCGGCCACGTCCTCGCGACGGACGGAGGGCGCGAAGGGACGGAAGCTCTCGCGATACTTCACCTTCAGATTGAGCGTCTTCTGCATGGTTGGCGAGCGCGGATCGCCGAGGATCGACCGTCCGCCAAGGGCGCGCGGCCCAAACTCCATCCGCCCCTGCATCCAGCCAACGGCCTTCTCCTCAGCGAGGGAATCGACGGTGCTGGCGATCAAGTCGTCATCTTGCAGGACGCTGTAGACGGCGCCGGCCGCGGTCAGGCGCTGCTCGATCTCGTCCTGACCGAAATCGGGACCGAGATAGGCGCCGGCCATGCTGTCCTTGCCGTTCACCGAACGCGCGCTGCCGAGATATTCGTACCAGACCGCAAGTGCTGCGCCGAGCGCGCCGCCGGCATCGCCCGCGGCCGGCTGGACCCAGATCTCGTCGAACAGGCCCTGCTTCAGGAGCTTGCCGTTGGCGACGCAGTTCAGCGCGACGCCGCCGGCGAGGCAAAGGTTCCGCTCGCCCGTCTCCTGCCTGGCGAAGCGCGCCAACCGCAGCACGACCTCCTCGGTGACCGCCTGGATCGAGGCCGCCAGATCCATTTCGCGCTGGGTCAGCGGCGACTCCGGCTTGCGCGGCTCGCCCCCGAACAGCTTGTGAAAGGCGTCCGAAGTCATCGTCAGGCCAGTGCAGTAGTCGAAATAGCGCTGGTCGAGCCGGAACGAACCGTCCTCCTTCAGATCGATCAGATTGTCAAGGATCGTCTGTGCGAAGCGCGGGCGGCCATAGGGCGCCAGCCCCATCACCTTGTATTCGCCGGAGTTCACCTTGAAGCCGGTATAATAGGTGAAGGCCGAATAGAGCAGGCCGAGCGAATGCGGAAAGTGGATTTCCTTCAGCATCTCGAGGCGGTTGTCGCGGCCATGGCCGAGCGAGGTGGTGCACCACTCGCCCACGCCGTCCATGGTGAGAACCGCCGCGCTGGCGAAAGGCGAGGGAAAGAAGGCGCTCGCCGCATGGGCCAGGTGATGCTCCGTGAACAGGAGCGAACCTTTCCAGGACTTCGTCCCGGCGATCTTGCCCAGCTGCTTGCGCAGCAGGTCCTTCTGGAACAGCTTCTCCTTGATCCAGACCGGCATCGCCGTCCGGAACGAGGTGAAGCCGTGCGGGCTCGTCGCCAGATAGGTCTCCAGCAAGCGCTCGAACTTCAGGAACGGCTTGTCGTAGAAGACGACGTGATCGATGTCCGCCATCGAGCAATCCGCCTCGTCCAGGCAATAGTGGATCGCCTGGACGGGAAACGCCGGATCGTGCTTCTTGCGGGTGAACCGCTCCTCCTGCGCCGCGGCGACGATGCGCCCATCCTCCACCAGCGCTGCCGCGCTATCGTGATAGAAGGCCGAGATACCGAGGATACGCATGGAGGACCTGCGATCAGAACAGGGTATAGATGAAGGGCGCCACCGCCGTGCCCTGGGTCAGCACCACCAGCGTGCCGAACACCCCGACCATGACGAAGATCGGCAGGAGCCAGAATTTCTTGCGGCTGCCCATGTAGGACCAGAGCTCACGCAGCATTTCCATTTCAGATCTCCCAGTTCGACGAGGCCGAAGACCCGCCTCGCTTGTCAGGCATCAGAACTGATTGCGCATGGCATTCGGATCCGCGTCGCCCGTGGCACGCGTGATCCAGTAGGTTGACGCGGAACGGTCGAAGGAGGCGGCGAGCGGATCGTGCCCGCGCCACCGGAGGAAGAGACCGATCGGCACGAAGGTGGTGGCGTAGATCAGGCACATCACGATCGGATTGACGATCTTGAACAGCAGCAGGCCGAGCTTGGCCCAGAGCCGGTTCGGAACCGTCAGCGTCTCGGGCGCCAGGAACGCCAGCGCGACCAGCACAGCGCCGATCAGCGCCAGCCCGATCGAGAACGGCGTGAAGGCCCCTGAGAGCAGCCACTTGAGCGCCATCAGGCCCAGCAGGATGCCGCCGACGGTGTAGCCGAAACTGCGGTTCGAGGGCCCTTCCGGGATGTGCTCGACCAGCGGCTCGACCATGGAGTGCTGTGCGTGTTTCATCGGAAAAGACAACAATTTGCGGCGTTTTGGGTCAATATGCCGATGGATGTAGGGAAAATCCGCGCCGGCCACGCTGCGGCGCCGGCCTGGCGGCAGGTCCGCCGACAAAAGTGCCCCGAACCTTGCGGCCGGGGCACTCTGACAACGAGCCGGGATGAGAGCCGGATCAGCGGGCGCGCTAGCCTGCCCTGCCCGCGCGCCGGACCGACGGGAAGCCGTGCCGCTTCGCCGACCAGGCGACCAGCAAGGTCGGCACGAGGGCTGCGATCATCGCCCAGGGAAACGAAATTACGCCGAGCGTGTCGAGCAGCACGCCGCCGGCGATGCCGGCCGCGGAGATCGCAAGGTTCCAGACGGTGACGATCATCGCCTGCGCAACGTCAGCGGCCTCCCTGGCGGTCTTGGCCGAGGCGGTCTGGAACAGCGCCGGCGCACCGCCGAAGATGATGCCCCACGCCGCCACCGCGACATAGACCGTGATCGGCGAGCCTCCCCAGATGGCGAGCGCCAGCACGGCCAGGATGAAGACGACGATGCTGACGAGCACCATCTCGCGCAGCCAGCGATCGATCAGCACGCCGGCGATCCAAAGCCCGAGCAGGCCGCCAATGCCGAAGACGAGCAGGATGCCGTCGACGCGGTCGAGCAGGCCAAGCGGGCTAAGGAACGGAGCGATGTAGGTGTAGAGGATGTTGTGCGCGAGCACGAAGGCGAAGATGACGAACAGGATCGAGCGGATGCCGGGTATCCGGAACACCCCGGTCAGCGACAGCCGCTTGCCGGCCGGCTGGCCCGGGAAATCCGGCACCTTGGCGAGCACGAGGCCGATCAGGAGGACCGCCAGCGCGCTCATGATGCCGAAGGCGAGCCGCCAGCCGACCACGCCGCCGAGAAACGTTCCGGCCGGCACGCCGACTGAGAAGGCGAGCGGCGCGCCGATGCCGCTGATCGCGATCGCCCGGCCCGCGAGATGCGACGGCACCATGCGCGCGGCGTAGCTCGCCAGCAGCGCCCAGACGAGGCCGCCGGAAACGCCGGCGAAGAAGCGCGCGGCGAGCGTCAGGACATAATGGTCCGAGATCGCCGTCACCGTGTTGGTCACGGCGAACCCGCCGATCGCCAGCAGCAGCAGGCGCCGGCGGCGAAGCCCCTGCGTCGCGGCGACCAGCGGGATCGCGGTCAGGAGCGAGCCCAGCGCATAGACCGTGATCAGCTGGCCGGCCATGCTTTCCGAGACGGCGAGGCTGGCACTCATGCGCGGCAGCAGCCCGGCCGGCAGCACTTCCGTCAAAAGCGTGATGAAACCGGCCATGGCGAGCGCCAGCAATCCGGCGATCGGCAAGGGCTCGGGCCGGACGGCGGCATGGCCCTCCGGCAGGGCGTCGAGGGGAGAAGTCGAGGTCATGATATTTGCTTCTTTCAGCCTGAAGGGCCGGAGACGGCGCCGGCGGGAGGCGCGGCGCGCGATCGGGCCCGGTTCGGAGAAAAGCTAGAGGGTCGCCTCGTCCCGACAAACAGGCTACAATTCACAACACTTCGGACAAGAATGTCGGCCATCGGAGAGCAGAATGGATAGTCTCGGAGCGCTCAGCGCCTTCGTTCAGGCCGCCGATGCCCGTGGCTTCACCGAGGCGGGGCGCAAGCTCGGCGTCTCCCCTTCCGCCGTCAGCAAGGCGGTCGGCCGGCTGGAGGAGCGGCTCGGCGTTCGCTTGTTTCACCGCTCGACGCGCACCATCACGCTGACGGCCGAGGGTTCGTGCTTTCTCGAGCGCTGCCGGCGCATCCTGTGCGAGATGGAGGCGGCCGAGACGGAGCTGACGCAGACCCAGACCGAACCGCAGGGCAAGCTCCGCGTCAGCATGCCGTCCATGGGCATCCTGTTCATGCCGAAATTCGCGGCCTTCAAGCGCCGTTTTCCGCGCATCGAGATGGAGCTCGATTTCAGCGACCGGCTGGTGGACGTGATCGACGAAGGCTTCGACGCCGTCATCCGCACCGGCGAACCGGCGGATTCGCGCCTGATGGTCCGGAGGATCGGCAGCTATCGCAAGGTTCTGGTCGGCTCGCCCGCCTATTTCGAGCAGACGGGCTTTCCCAAGCAGCCGGAGGATCTCGCCGGTCATGCCGGCCTGCTCTACCGCTACGCCACCACCGGCAAGCTCGACCGCTGGCCGCTGCGTCGCGACGGCGAGTTGGTCGACGTCCCGATCCAGAACAGCGTCGTGATGAACACGCTGGAGCCGCAGATTTCGCTAGCCGAACAGGGGCTCGGCCTCGCCTGCATTCCCGACCTCGCGGTGCGCCGGCAATTGCGGGCCGGCACCCTCGTCTCGGTCCTTGACGATTTCCTGCCGGATACGACGCTGCTGAACGTGCTCTGGCCCTCGAGCCGCAATCTGTCGCCCAAACTCCGGGTGTTCGTGGATTTCGCGGTCGAGGACATGCTGGAACATTGATCCTTGAGCCGCGCGCCTCGCGCTGGCATCGTCCCCCTGCCCCATAGGCAAAATCGCCCCGGCGCCGATCCCGACCGCCAACCTTCCAGCGGAAATGCGATGACCATCCTCTTTCTTCCCGGCGCCGGCGGCAGCGCGAGCTTCTGGAGCGCGGTGGCAGAACGGCTCGATCTCGACGAACCGGCGATGTTCTTCGCCTGGCCGGGCCTCGGCAACGAGCCGCCTGACCCGAATGTCCGGAGCATCGACGATCTCGTCGCCAGGGTGCTCGATGCGCTGACCGAACCCTCGGTGCTGGTCGCGCAATCGATGGGCGGCTATGTCGCCATGCAGGTGGCGCTGGCGGCGCCGGAGAGGGTCCGCGGCATCGTGCTCGCGGTGACCTCGGCCGGCGTGCCGATGCGCGAACTCGGCGCCAGCGACTGGCGCGTGAGCTACCGGGCGAGCTTTCCGCAGGCCGCCGACTGGATCGCGGGGCCGACCGAGGATCTCACGACGCGCCTTGCCGAGGTCTCCGCGCCGATGCTGCTGATCTGGGGCGACAGCGACCCGATCAGCCCGGTTGCGATCGGCGAGCGGCTTCTCGGCCTGCTGCCCGATGCCGAGTTGCAGGTCCTGTCCGGCGCCGATCACGACCTCGCCATTTCGCACGCCGACGACGTCGCGCGGCTGATCCAGGCGCATCTCGCCAAGCTGGCGCAGGCCGCGAGCAAATAGCCGCCTAGTCAGCTCCGCGAGCGAACTCGTCCAGCGGCAGGATGCGCTGCAATGCCTCCTGGATCGCCGGCGTGCCGGCCAGAACCGGATTGCCCCGCAGCAGGCCGTCGCCGACGGTGAAATCGCTCGTCCAGCCGCCCGCCTCCTCGACCAGCAGCAGCCCCGCCAGCACGTCCCAGCTATGCAGGAACAGCTCCGCGTAGCCGTCGATCCGGCCGCAGGCGACCTGCGCCAGGCCGATCGCGGCCGAACCGTTCTGGACGAAGGCGAAGCCCCCCTCCAGCAGCCGACCGACCAGCGCCACGTAATCCGCGAGCGGACGCTTTGACGAATAGCCGGCATCGATGACGGCGTCGGCAGCATCCCGGGTCGGGCGGACCCGCATCTTCTGCCCGTTGCAGAAGGCGCCGAAGCCGCGCCGCGCCGTGAACATCTCGTCGAGGATCGGGTTGTAGACGACGCCGCTTTCGGTCTTCCCCGCCGCATGGAACGCGATCGAGACGGCGAAATGCGGGATCCGGCGCGCGAAGTTCATTGTGCCGTCAATGGGATCGATGACCCAGAGATTCCCAGCCGAGCTGCCGCCGGACTCTTCCGTCAAAATGCCATCCTCGGGAAAGACCTCGCGCAGCCGGCCGATCAGGAAGCGGTCGATGTCGAGGTCGGTCTCCGTGAGCAGGTCATGCGCGCCCTTCTCCATGGCGCGAATGCTGTCGCCGGACTGGAAGGCGCGACGCGCGATGGCGCCCGCCTCGCGCGCGATTTCTTCGGCGAAGGCGTGACGTCGCGCGATCTCGTGGCTGTTCATTCGAGGTCTCTAGGTGTGCGAGGAGGCGATGGCTGCCTAGGCCTGACGGCCCTGCCGCGCCGCGAGCGAGACGCGGACATCCGCCTCCGCGCCGTCGAGCAGGGTGATCAGGGCCTGGCTGGTGGCGGCGGGGTCGCGCTTCTCGATGAATTCGACGATCTGCTGATGCAGCCCGAGCGAATGAAGCTGCCCGGCCGGATTGTCGTCGGTCAGGCGGAAGCTGATCACCAGCGCGGTCTCGATCAGGGCGGACAGGGAGCCGATCAGCTCGTTGCCCGACATGTGCAGGATCGCCTGGTGGAAGGCGAGATCCGGCACGGCGAAGCGCTCGCTGTCGGCGCCGGCCTCCTCCATCTCGGCGAGAATGTCGCGCAACTCGGCGATCTGCTCCGGCGTCGCGCGCTCCGCCGCCAAGGCGCCGGCCATCGGCTCGATCGCCCGGCGCAGCTCGAACAGCGAGCGCGCGTCCTCGATGGTCGTCCGCGCGCCGAAGCGCCAGTGCAGCACGTCGGGATCGAGGAAGTTCCAGTCCTTGCGCGGTCGGACCCGCGTTCCCGTCCGGGGCCGCATCTCGACCATGCCCTTGCCGGCCAGCACCTTGACGACCTCGCGCAGGCCGGTGCGGCTGGCGCCGACGGCGGCGCTCCAGTCGTCCCCGTTCGGCAGCTGGTCGCCGGGCACGAGATCGCCCCGCACGATGCTCAGGCCGATTTCGTTGAGCAGCCGCGCATGCAGGCCGGAGCGGGATGAGCCCTCCTGATGAGGCCTCATCCGGGATGCCCTCGCGAGGGTCGCCGCATTCTTCATATCATTCACACTATTCACATGACTGTCACGCACCGAACCTAATAAGCACATCGCGAAACACGTCACCAGAGTCAAAATCACATAGCCGCATAAATATCTCAAGTTAAACCAAAATCATAAGTCTATCATTCGCAATAATTGCGAAGACATTTGCTGTGGTCGCGTCGGAATGCATTCAAGCATGAATTCCGCATGCGCTCATATTTGCTGATTTTGCAAGAAATACAGCACCACCAAGAACCAGATCTGAACATCACCATCGCCGGGGGCCTCCGTCGTCATGGATCGACGGCGCGCGGGCTGAGAAAATCGACGATGCATGCCAACAGGAATTCGACAGAATGCCATCCATGATGATCGACACGGCCGGCGAAGCCTCCCGCCAGCCGGCTCCGCACAAGCGCCGCCTCGCCGCGCTGAAGAGCACGGTCGCCGCCCGCCTTCCGAAGACCGTATTGTCCAGCCTGCTCTGGTCCGGCGCGCTGGTCGCGACGTCGCTGCCGGCGCTCGCCGTCGAGCCCTGGGTCATGGTCGAGCGCAACTTCTTCCTCGGCGCCGACCCGTCGCGCGGCCAGGGCGTCACCTCGGACGGCACCTACTGGTATTTCTCGGGAACCCACTCGCTCGAGATCGCCGACGGCAACTTCGGCACCGTCAAGATTGACCCCAATGCGATCGCGCCGCAGCTGGAGATCCCGTCCGAGTTCTCGAGCATCGGCCTCAACCATATCGGCGACATCGATTACGCCGACGGGCTGCTCTACATCTCGCTGGATTCCAGCAAGCGGGATCCGTCGACCGGGCAGAAGTACACCAACCCCGTCTTCGCCATCTATGACGCGAAGACGCTGGAATATACCGGCAAGGCCTACAGGCTCAATCCGCCGGACGGCATCCGTGACGTCGCCAGCTGGGTGGCGGTCGATGCCAAGGCCGGCCTCGCCTACGGCATGGCCTATGACAACGCCACGCAGATCGCCGTCTACAACCTGTCCGACTTCAGCTTCAAGGAATACATCCCGCTGAAGCAGACGATCGACCAGGCGCAGGGCGGCAAGATCCTCGACGGCTGGATGTACTTCTCGAGCGACGATGCCGAGAAGACGCTGAGCCGCGCCAATCTCAAGACCGGCGAGGTCGAGATCCTCGGCACGCTGAAGCTCGGCGCCGAGCAGGAAATCGAAGGCCTTTCCTTCAAGTGGACGAAGGACGGCTGGTCGATGAACGTCCTCAACCGCGAGGAGAGCGCTCCCGGCAATGGCGAGGAAGGCGTCGGCTTCTATAAGTACCTGCGCCCCTACGGCAACGTGCTCTCCGGCGAGGTTCATGCCGACATCAAGGGCGGCCTGATCGAGGACAGCCGCTTCGTCCGCGACGCCGCGAACCGCCGGCTTCGCGCCGCGTTCGGCTCGGTCGCGGCCCCTACCGGCCTGACCGCGACGGTCGACGCCAACGGCCTGCATGCAGCGCCGGCCGCCACGGACGGCGTCGTCATCTGGGGCGAAGGCATCACCATGATGGCCGACGCCAAGGGTTCGGGCTACGCGGCCGATTTCGACCGCAACGCCACCGGCTTCGTCGCGGGCGTCGACGTGCCGGTCGACACCTGGCGGCTCGGCCTGCTCGGCGGCTACAGCCGCTCGACCTACAAGGTCGACGATCGCGCCTCGTCGGGCCACAGCGACAATTACGACATCGGCGTCTATGCCGGCACCCAGTGGGGCGCGCTCGGCTTCCGCTCGGGCGCGATGTATGGCTGGCACCAGATCGACACCCGCCGCAACGTCGTCTTCCCGGCCTTCGCCGAATCCCTCTCGGCCGACTACAACGCCGCGACGGCGCAGGTCTTCGGCGAGCTGGCCTATCGCCTCGACATGGGCAAGAGCGCCGTCGAGCCCTTCGTCAACCTCGCCTATGTCCACCTGAACAGCGACGGCTTCGGCGAGACGGGCGGCACGAATGCGGCGCTGTCGACCGACGACTCGACGACGTCGAACACCTTCTCGACCCTCGGCGCCCGCGCCTCGACCCAGTTCGACCTCGGGGGCACCAAGACCTCGCTGCACGGAATGCTCGGCTGGCAGCACGCCTATGAGGACGTCACGCCCGTCTCCAGCTTCGCACTTGGAACCGGCGCCTCGTTCGATATCTCGGGCGTGCCGATCGCCAAGGACGCGCTGGCGCTGGAAGCCGGCTTCGGCGTTTCGCTGAGCCCCAGCGCGACGCTCGGCGCCTCCTACTCCGGCCAGTTCGCCGACGAGGTCACCGCGCACGCCTTCAAGATCAACTTCGACGTGAAGCTCTGATCTCCCGGCCCGCCTTCCCTACCGGTTTCGGCCGGTAGCGATGACGGCGGAGCGACGGCAAAAAGAAGAGCCCCGGATCTCGCGATCCGGGGCTTTGTCGTTTCAGGTCGGTCGCCTAAGGACGTGGTCCTCAATAGGCGATGACGCCGCCCGGCCTCTGCCAGTTGTCGCGATCGCGCGGCGGCATCGAGGGGCTGTTGCGGTCGCGGACCGGCGGACGCCAGTCGCGGCGATCGCGACGGTCTTTCCGATCCTTCTCGGCCTGCGAGATGGCATAGGCGCCGACCGCGCCCGCCGCGACGCCGACGGCGACGGCCGCCGCCGCCTGGTCGGCCTTGCGGCGGTTTTCCTCGTAGACGTTGCGGGTGCAGCGCTCATGCTCCCAGCTGCCGGGGCGGATGCCGCTGTTGGCGCAGGTCACGTAGGCACTGTCCATCGACTGCTGGCTGGACTGGCAGCCCGACACCAGCACGGCGGTGGCGACGGCGAGGAGAAGCAGGGTTTTCTTCTGCATGGGGAAGTCCTGTTGGGGGCTTGGGATTGGGAGCGGCAGGGCACGCGCCCTGCCGCACGGGGGGCGGAGATTTGGATTTCGGAAGATTTGAGGATTGTCGCGACGCCGTCGGCCGGCCGGTCTAGCGAAAGTAGGGAGCCAGATAGATCACGTCGTAGCCCTCGTAGACGGCGGCGACGATGAGGACGAGGACGATGAGGACATAGATCCGGGCAACCGTGACGGCGCCGGCCTTGTAGCCTTCCCAGCGAGATCCGATGCCATAGTGGCGGGGCCGGAGGATCAGCTGGCCCTGCACATAAGCCGCGAACGCCGCGAGCACATAGGCCTGCCCTTCGAGCAGGAGGGTGAGCGAATGCGGGATCAGCGTGCCGCGAAAGGGACCGATGGGCGCGAACAGGACGCCCCACAGCGCGCCCCGATGCAACGTCGCCAGGATGCCGGAAAACGGAACGACGAACGAGGGCAGCGTCGTCAGGACCACTGAGACGCCGAGATTGGTGATGAAGGTGAGTCCGATGGCCAGCAACAGGTGGCCGCCGGCATAGGCATCCGCCCCCGCCTTCATGTAGCCGGGTTGCGAAAGCACCTCGAACATCGCCAGCTTGGCGGTTTCATGCAGCTCCGGAATGAACAGCGTAACGATCATCGAGATCGCGAACAGACCGTAGAACGCAATATTGAGGACGATGAACGCCCGCCTGTGCTCCTTGATAATCGAAAGAGCGTTACAGATGTGGGCAATCAACGCATGCTTCCTTCCAGCGGTGTATCTTGATGACTTGTCACCAATACCGCTGGAAGATTGCCCCTACATTGCAGACTGTCATGAACGCGACAATCTAGACCATTACCCTTCGAAATATTGCATAGCTATCCACGAGATCCGGAGGTGTCCGTCGGCAGGCTCAGCCGGAAGCAGGCGCCTCCGTTCGGATTGTCGAGCACGGTGACATAGCCGCCATGGTGCCGCATCACCTCGCGGACGAGGTTGAGGCCGAGACCCGCGCCCCGCTCGCGCGGATGCAGGCGATAGAACGGCTCGAAGATCCGCTCCTGTTCCTCCAGCGGAATACCGGGGCCGTCATCCGACACCTCGACGAATCCACTCCGGGCCACGCGAATGGTGATGCCGCCGCTCTGGCCGCCATGCTCGATCGCGTTCTGGACGAGATTGACGATGGCGCGTTCCAGCGCTCCGGGGGATCCCGTGACGAAGACCGGCCGCTCGTCGGTATCGAGCGCGAGATGGTAGCCCGAGGCGATGGCGAGCGGCGCGAGGTCCGCCGCGACGCGCTCGCAGAGCGTCACGAGGTCGACCCGCGTGAAGGTCTCGTTCTTGCGATCGAGCCGCTGCAGGTCGAGCAGCTGCTCCGCCAGCGCAGCGATGCGGCCGACATCGGCCAAGAGTCGCGTCTGCATCGCGCCGGGAGGCATGGTCTCGATGCGCGTGTGCAGGATCGAGATCGGCGTGCGCAGCTCATGCGCGGCGTCGAGAATGAACCGCCGATGCTGCTCGTAGCCGTGATCGAGGCGCTGGAGCGCGGCGTTGATGGCCTGCACCAGCGGCAGCACTTCCGTGGGAACCCCGGTCTGCGCCAGACGACCACCGCGCCGGTCGATGTCGATGCGCTCGGCCTCCCCCGCTACCGTCTGCAACTGCCGGAAGGCGCGCCCGACGATCCAGGGGATGGCGAACAGAACGATCAGCGTCACCAGGACGAGCACCACGGACAGCAGCAAGCTGGAGAGGACCAGCAGGACAAAGCCGACCTTCATCAGCGGCACGCCGCCGGACAGCACATAGAGCGGGCCGGCCGGACCATCGGTCGTGTGCCCCAGTCCGGACAGGGCATACGGCGAGAGCTTGTCCCGGATATCGATGTCGATGAAGTCGAGGCGGTCGATATTGTCGTTGAGCAGGCGGTAGAAGTCCGGCACCGGACCGTACTCCAGTACCTCCCCGGTCGGGCTGCGCAGAAGGAACCAGTAGGTCGGAGCCTTTGCGGTCATGGCCTTCAGCTCGTCGGTTTCCCGCACGACCAGACGGCCATCCTTGTCGCGCGACGCGGCGCGCGACGCGACCTCGACCGTTTTCGGGTCAGCGACCATGCCGCCAAGGTCCCCGTAGACGATCAGCAGGGTGAGCCCGAGGGCAATGATGAGGATGATGCCGGCCTGGAGCGCCAGCAGCTGGCGGATCAGGCGTCCCCGGAGCGAATGGCGCGACCACAGCTTCACGTGGCCGTCCTCAGCAGGTAGCCGACGCCGCGAATTCCGTGAATCTCCACGCCGGAATTGGCGTCGGCGAGCTTCCGGCGCAGGCGCGACACATGCGAATCGAGCGCGTTGGATTGGATTTCCTCGTCGAAATTGTAGACCGCGTCTTCGAGCTCCGACCGCAGAACCGTGCGCCCCTGCCGCCGCACGAGCGCTTCCAGCACGAGCATCTCCCGGCGCGTCAGATCGAGGGGGGCGCCCTCGATCCTGGCCTGGCTGTTGCCGAGGTCGAATTCGAGCCGCCCGATCCGCGCGGTCATCGGAACGAGCGCGGACGGCCGCCTGAGCAGGGCGCGGATGCGCGCCAGCAATTCCTCGACGGCGAAAGGCTTGGCGAGATAGTCGTCCGCGCCCATGTCGAGACCATGGATGCGCTCGTCGAGCGCGCCGAGCGCAGTCAGGACGATGACGGGCACGGTCGACTGGATCGACCGGAGATGCGGCAGCAAGGCGAGGCCGTCGCCGTCCGGCAGATGCCGATCCAGCACGATGACGTCGTGCAGGTCGTCCATAACGGCATCTTCCGCGTACTCCAGCGTCGGCGCGTGGTCGACGACGATATCGTAGCGCATCAGCGCCGCAGTCAGCGCTTCTGCCATCTGCCGTTCGTCCTCGACGAGAAGAAGCCGCATTCTTTCGATCTCCAGGTTTTCACCCGACCTAAAGGCTGACGGTTGCAGCAACATTGCGGCGCGCCGGCCGCGAAATTCCGGGGAATCGCGTTGGGCGCGCGAACGGAGGTAATCGCAAAACGAAAAACCCCGGCAGCAAGGCCGGGGCTTTCGCAAGTTCTCTGCGGGGAACCTGCCCGCGGGTCGCGGGCTGGAAGCGCCTCTCAATCGCGGCCCGCCGGCTTCTTGCCGGAAGGCGTGCCGTCGGGGTTCATCCCGTAGCGGCGGTAGAGCTCCTGCTCGTCGCGCGCCAGTTGGGCATCCATGCGCGCGTCGGCGCTCTTCGCCAGCGCGTTGCGCGCGGCCAGCGCGACCGGCGCCTTGACGAAGCTGGAAAGGCCCGTCGGATCCGCCGAAGCCGCGAGGCTGGTCGCGCCCTGAGCGGCGCCGAAGGCCATCGACTCGGCGTTCAGCTGTTTTTCGAGGGCCCTCGTTTCATTCGAGAAATTCGAACCCTGGAAGTTGGATGGCGCGCTCTGGCATGCGGCCATGCCGATGATCGCCGGGAGAAGGAACGCTCCCTGAAAGATGCAGCCGTTCAAGTGCTTGCTCAAGTTAGCGACCTCAGTGGTGGAAGACACAGCCGGGTCTCGCCCGGCCTAGTAGCAGGCGACGCTGAACGGCGCCTGGCGGGACGCCGCCGCGCCGACCGGCGCAAGCGCGCGGGCGGCCAGCGCGCCGCCCGGTCCTGCGAAGCTGACGGCGGCTAGCGCGCCCGTCGTCGCCATATGCGTCGCCTGCGCGGCCTTCCCATGCGCCTGAATCTGGTCGATGCACGATTGCGCGGAGGCATAGCCCCGCGCGCGCTCGCGATCCTCCGCCGTCGCGCCGGGACGGCTGGCCGCCACTTCGGCCGCCGCCTGGCGCCCGGCCATGTCGGCCTTGAGCGCCCCCATCCGCGCATCGCTGGTGCAGCCGGCCGCGAGCAGGCACAGCGCAGCCGTCAGGATCCCCATCGTCTTCATGATGCCGCCGCCTTCCGGGTCGCGGAGACGTAGATGACGACCAGCAGGCCACCGACCACGGTGATGTGTTCCATCACGACATGAAACTCGAGCGTCCGCAGCGGCTCCTCCATCGTCCAGAAGCCATGCGCGATCGGGATCGTCAGAACGGTGAAGACGGCCAGAATGCCCGCGCCGAGCCATGTCCAGCGGTCGAGGATCACCAGAAGCGACCCGCCGAGCAGAATGGCCACGGTCGCGGCGTAGAACGGGACCGCCGGCTCCAGCCCGAAATGCCGCATCTCGGCGAGGCCGGCCTCGACGTCGAGCAGCTTCGCCAGCCCGCTCGACCAGAACATGAAGGTGAAAATGCCCCGGACGACATAGCCGACCCAGGCCATGCGCAGCACAGAGGCAAGCTGGCTCGACAGGCGCGGCGACGGCGCGACCTCGCTCTCGGGGCGGATATCCTTCACTATTTCAAGGCTCATCGTTCTCTTGTCCGTTGTTGTTGGTTGGATTGCAGGGGCCGGCACGCGGACCTCCCTCGCGCGTTCCGCAGGCCTCAGAGGCCGAGGCTGACGCCGAGCCCGGCCTGGCGGATCGACCGGACCTGAAGACGCCGCCGGTCGAACGATTGCAGCGCGCGTCCCCGCCACCGCCGCCCGCGCCGCCGGGTCACGGCGACCGGCCGAAAAAAATCCAAAACTCTGTCCTGCAATTGCCTGCTCCGCTTTGGCCGGCCGAAGACAAGGCTCCGCCGGCGACGGGCGCTGGCGCGCCCGAAGGGTGATAGGGATCGATTGTGTGTCTGGCGCCCCGCTCCGGCCGTCAGGCCGGGTGCGGATGCCGTGCAGGCCGCCCTCGCCCCTGCCCGTCTCGGCAAGTTCGGCTCGAAGGAACGACCTCGCCGAGCATTAGCGAACCCCTTCGCAGGACCGAAGAGGCAATTAGCTACAATTCTTCTGCTATTTCCCGACGCGAGTTCCGAACGGCAGCTGCGTCATCCGAAGGATGAGGTGTGACCGCGTTCACAGCTGGACGTTGCAAGACCTGTATGGCCGCAACATAGATTGGCCATTCTCCTGACGATCGGAACTCCATTTCATGAACAAGACCGAGATCACGCCCAGAGAGGTGTTCGACGACGTGCTGCAGATCGAGGATCATGCGGAGGTCGCCCTCGATCCGGAACAGCGCGCGCTGCTGGCGTCGGATGTGTCCTGGCTCGAATACCGGGCCGAGTTCCGCCGACAGATGATCAAGCAGGGCTTTCTCAAGCATCCGTGGCGGAGCATCTTCGAGGCCGACATGATCTTCACCCTGATCGGCCACAAATGGCTGCAGGGCGAGATTTTGACCGTGAAGCAGGTAGCGACCTATTTCGAGGCGTTCACCAGCGACGTCACGATCACCCGCCACATCGACGACATGGTGGCGTCAGGCACGCTGGTGCGCAGTCCCGACCCCAAGGATCGCCGGCGCCTGCTGCTGATGCCGACCCAGCGCCTCTTCGAGATCGGCCGCATCTTCCTGCAGGCGCGCAAGGAAATCGCGCGCAGGCATGGCTACGTCTATGACCCCATCCGGGCGAGCGCGGGAAAATAGGCGTCAAATTGCAGCCAATCCGCTTTGATCCCTCCGGCCTTCGTCCATAGGCATGAGCTCTTCCAGCACCCAGGGAGAGGTCATGCTGAAGCGTTTCGCTGCCATCGCATCCGTTCTCGTCGTCGTCATCCCGACATCCGCGGCCTTCGCCGACGGGGCCGCCTGCTCCTGTCGACATCTCGAGACCATCCAGCAGGAACTCCGCAACGCCGAGGCCCTGATCCGGCTGCAGCAGGAAATCCAGCGAAAGCTCGACGCCGTCGAAGCGCCGCTGATCGAGGCCAAGAAGCGGCCGACCCACCCGGATTCCGACGTCAACATCTACGATCGCTCGATCCGGGAGCGGAACACGATCCTGAGCGGCTTCACCCTCCCCCATCCGCAGGTCAAAGGCTATTCCGGCCCCGCCAACATCAACATGCCCTTCGGCACCTGCGAGCAGTCGGCGCGCGACCTCGACGCCCTGAAATCGGGCTCCCAGTGCAAGGAGCTCGCCGACATCAATCTCGCGCATGAGGCCGCGCACAGGTCCGAATGCCAGGCGGCGGGCGCGAGCGAATACTGGAAGCGGCTGCCGAGCCAGATGGCGGCCGAGGAAGTCGCCCGCTACACGGAGCAGGCCGCCGCCCTGCGAAAGCTGCTCAAGAAGGTGCTCGACGAAGGCGAGATGACCGTAGAGGCGCACATGAAGCCACGGATCCAGGCGCCGCAATTCGACGTCACCTATTCGTACGATACGGGCCCGATCCGGCTGAAGGGCAAGAGCTCCCCCGGCTCGGACGAATGGTCGCTGAGCGGCAAGGGGGTGCAGGTCGTCCGGATCGACAAGGTGCGGCTCGCCGGCATGACCTGCACCTCGTCGGGGCAGACCAACACCAATATCGACATGACCCTGCAGACCGACGGCCTGACCATGGATCTGGCCGGCAAGTCCACCAGCGCGCCGGGCGACGTGAAGATCACGTGCCGGGGCGGCCACGGCATGTCGATGCGACCGCAGCAGGAAGTCGGCAAGGGGGCCTACTTTGCTGATCAGGAAGTGCGGACGGAGACGAATCTCTCCCGCGACGTCAAGGAAATGGCCTTCGGCAAGATCCTGGCCCAGGGCGGCCTGTCGGCCACCGGCAAGGAAACGGTCAAGGTGACTCTGGTCTGTCCGGGCGACTAGCGCGGGAAGGCCGCCGTTTCACTTCCGCAGATCGAACGCCTGTCCGGAGGCCCGCAGTTCCTTGAGCGTCTTGTCCAGGCAGGTTCCGGCCCGTTCGCCGCCGATGCGTTGCGCCTCGCCGTCGATCGTGATGACGCCGGCTTGCCTGTCGGGCGTCAGATAGATCGCCTTGCCATCCGACAGCCGCGAAAAATAGTAGGCGCTCGTCGACCCGCTGAATTCGCAGAAGATGACGACAGGGAAATCCGCGAACGATACCGGCGCGGCCCGCGCCGGCAAAGCGCAGGAAAGGATCCCCAGCGCAAGAACGGCCGCGACGGGCCGCGTATGCTCCAAGGCCGGCCATGCGAGCTTGGACCAGATCCACATCCGGACAGGATTGCGCATTTCCGTGCTCCAACTTGCCTGTTGCCGATCGCAAGCTCACGAATGGCTTGCGCAGAAAGCCACTTTGCAACCGAGCCTACACGATCGCGCGGCGATTTGTCAGGCGATATCGCGCCAACCGGACCAGCGGCAAAAGCGGACGCCGGCGACCGCGCCGCAATATGCGGCCAAAACGAAAGAACCCGCCGAGAGGCGGGTTCTTTGTAGTGCTGGTTGCGGGGACCAGATTTGAACTGATGACCTTCAGGTTATGAGCCTGACGAGCTACCGGGCTGCTCCACCCCGCGTCACGCGCGGCGCCTGTCGGCGTCGCGTGAGGGGGTGTATAGACGGACACCCCCGCCTTGTGAACCCCGGCTAAAGAACTATTCGCCGTCGTCCACAGGCTCGCGGGCATCCCCCGCCGATCAGGTCGGCAGGTTCAGGCGGATGTGCAGCTCGCGCAACGCCTTCGGCGTCGGATCGCTCGGCGCGCCCATCAGCAGGTCTTCCGCCTGCTGGTTCATCGGGAACAGCGTGATCTCGCGCAGGTTCTGCGCGCCGCAGAGCAGCATGACGATGCGGTCGACGCCAGCGGCCATGCCGCCATGCGGCGGCGCGCCGTACTGGAAGGCGCGGTAGAGGCCGCCGAAATCACGCTCGACATCCTCGCGCGACCGGCCGACCAGCTCGAACGCCTTGACCATCGTCTCCGGCAGCTGGTTACGGATCGAGCCCGAGGCGATCTCGAAGCCGTTGCAGACGGCGTCGTACTGATACGCCTTGATCGTCAGCGGATCCTGGTCGTTGAGCGCGTCGATTCCGCCCTGCGGCATCGAGAAGGGGTTGTGCGCGAAGTCGAGCGTCTTGGTCTCGTCGTCCCATTCGTAGAACGGGAAGTCGACGATCCAGCAGAGCTCGAACCGGTCCTTGTCGACGAGATCGAGATCGGTGCCGACGCGCGTGCGCGCATCACCCGCGAACTTGTAGAACTTCGACGGATCGCCGGCGACGAAGAAGACGGCGTCGCCATCCTCCAGGCCGAGCTGGACGCGGATCGCCTCGGTGCGCTCCGGGCCGATGTTCTTGGCGACCGGGCCTGCGCCCTCGAGGACGTCGTTTTCCTTGCGCCAGAAGATGTAGCCGAGGCCGGGCTGGCCCTGGCCCTGCGCCCAGGAGTTCATGCGGTCGCAGAAGGCTCTGGAACCGCCGGTCTTCGCCGGGATCGCCCAGACTTCGGCCTTCGGATCGGCCTCGATCATGCGGGCGAACACCTTGAAGCCGGAACCGGCGAAATGCTCGGTGACGGCCTGCATCTCGATCGGGTTGCGCAGGTCGGGCTTGTCCGAGCCATAGGTGCGGATCGCCGTGTCATAGGGGATGCGGCGGAACTTCTGCGTCACCGGCTTGCCGTTGGCGAACTTCTCGAAGATGCCGCGCAGCACCGGCTCCATCGTGTCCCAGACGTCTTCCTGGGTGACGAAGCTCATCTCGAGGTCGAGCTGGTAGAACTCGCCCGGCAGGCGATCGGCGCGCGGATCCTCGTCGCGGAAGCAGGGCGCGATCTGGAAGTAGCGGTCGAAACCGGCCATCATCAGGAGCTGCTTGAACTGCTGCGGCGCCTGCGGCAGGGCGTAGAACTTGCCGGGATGGATGCGGCTCGGCACCAGGAAGTCGCGCGCGCCTTCCGGCGACGACGCGGTCAGGATCGGCGTCGTGTACTCATGGAAGCCGATCTCGGTCATGCGCTCGCGCATCGAGGCGATGATCTGGGTGCGCTTGACGATGTTGGCGTGCAGGGTCTCGCGGCGGAGATCCAGGAAGCGGTACTTGAGGCGGATGTCCTCCGGATATTCCGGCTCGCCGAACACCGGCAGCGGCAGTTCCTTGGCCGCGCCCAGAACCTCGATCTCCTGCGCGAAGACTTCGATCTGGCCGGTCGGCAGGTTGGCGTTGACCGTCTCGGGCGTGCGCTTCTTCACGAAGCCGTCGATCTTGATGCACCATTCGGACCGCACCGCCTCGGCCACCTTGAAGGCCGGCGAGTCGGGGTCGCAGACGACCTGGGTCAGGCCGTAATGGTCGCGCAGATCGATGAACAGCACGCCGCCATGATCGCGCACGCGATGGACCCAGCCGGAGATGCGGACGGTCTCGCCCGCATGGGTCTCGCGGAGTTGTCCGCAGGTATGGGAGCGATAGCGATGCATGGTGCTGGGATCCGAGTTTGGTCTGGCTCAACGGGGCATGCGCATAGACCGGCTGACAAGATAGATGCGCACGCGCGCGGAAGAACACATGCGGGTCAGTCTTTGTCAAGAACGGCGCCGCTCTGCTCTCCCTCCTGGCCCTCCCCTTGCAATAGCGGAAAGGCTCCCCATCTAAGTCTCATCCCAGCCACTCCATACGGGGTCGCGCGCCGCAAGGCGCTGCGCCTCGAACGATCGGGTCAGGACGGATGTACTCCGGCCCTTTCGGTTGGCTCGCGACGAACCGGTCGTCGCGTGCCATGGCGGGATTCGGATTGCCCAGGCCCGCAGTCGATGCATGAGGCGCTTCTCCTGGCGCCCGGCGTCGCCGGAGCCTGGGCTCTCTCCGCTCCATGCCCCCCGCGACAAGCGGCCCCGCCTGCGCTATTAGAAGCTTCATGACCGATATCATTACGACAACTGAAGCCCTCGCCGCCGCCTGCGATCGCCTATCCCGGTTCGAATTCGTCACCGTCGACACCGAGTTCATGCGCGAAACCACGTACTGGCCGAAGCTCTGCATCATCCAGATCGCGAGCACGGACGAAGCGGTGATCATCGACGCCGAAGCCCCGGGTCTCGACCTCGCGCCCTTCTTCGCGCTGATGGCCAACGACCAGGTGGTGAAGGTCTTCCACGCCGCCAGGCAGGACATCGAGATCGTCTGGCATCTCGGCGGCATCCTCCCGCATCCGATCTTCGATACCCAGGTCGCGGCCATGGTCTGCGGCTTCGGCGAATCGATCAGCTATGACCAGCTGGTCGGGCGGATCACCGGCCACTCGATCGACAAGTCCTCGCGCTTCACCGACTGGAGCCGCCGCCCGCTGACGCCGCAGCAGGTCGACTACGCGATCGCCGACGTCACGCATCTGCGCGACGTCTACAAGGCGCTGAAGCAGAAGCTCGACAAGCAGAACCGCAACGACTGGGTCGCCGAGGAGATGGACGTCCTCACCTCGGTCGATACCTACCAGGTCGATCCGGCGAATGTCTGGAAGCGACTCAAGATGCGGATCAAGAAGCCGCTGCAGCTCGCCGTACTGATGGAAATCGCCGCCTGGCGCGAGCGCGAGGCGCAGGCCCGCGACGTGCCGCGCGGCCGCATCCTGAAGGACGACGCGATCTACGAGATCGCCGAGCAGCATCCGACCACGGCCGAGGCGCTCGCCCGGCTCCGCACCATTCCGCGCGGTTTCGAGCGGTCGCGCACGGGCGAGGATATCCTCGCCGCCGTCAAGCGCGCGGTCGACCTGCCGAAGGACAAGCTGCCCAAGGTGCCGAAGGTGAAGCCCGCCTCGGACGGCAATGGTGCGGCGGTGGACCTGCTGAAGGTGCTGCTCAAGATGACGAGCGAGGAGCACGGCGTCGCTGCCCGCGTGATCGCGACGGTCGATGATCTCGAAGCGATCGCCGGCGACAGCAATGCCGACGTCGCGCCGCTGCAGGGTTGGCGCCGCGAACTGTTCGGCGAGCAGGCGCTCAAGCTGAAGCGGGGCGACATCTCGCTCAGGCTCGATGGCCGCAAGGTGACGATCGTCGGCAACCAGCCGAAGCCCGCCATCGAAGCCGCCTGATCGTCGCGAATTCAGCGGCTGGAATATTCAAAGCGCCGACGGGATCCGTCGGCGCTTTCTTTTTGTCCGGAACGGCTCTAGCCGGTTTTTTCGACGACGATCGTGGGCTTCAGCGCGCCCCCGAGCTTCGCCAGCTGGGCGACGCGACGCTGCAGGCGGCTGCCGTCGAGCATCGCCCGGTCCGGCGGCAGTACCAGCGTCAGCTGGTCGCCGCGCACCTCGATGCGCGTGCGCGAAATAACGCCCGCCATCGATCCCGAGACGAGATAGGCAACCCGGAGCGCCGCGCCGAGGGCACGGGCCCGCTCGATCAGGCGTGTCGTCGCCAGTTCGCGGATGCGCGACGAGATCTGCTCGTCGACCAGCCCCTCGTGGCGATAGTAGTTCGCGAGCGCCAGATAGGCGCGGCCGGGATGGTCGATGCCGACAAAGGAGCCGTGCGCGATCAGATTGAGGCTCTGCTCGCCGCGATAATCCGGATGGGCGCGCCAGCCGATATCGGCGAGAAGGCAGGCGGCGGTGCGCAATCGCGCCTCTTCCGCCGTCTCGTCGATGCCGATCGCAGCCAGCGCCTGGCCCGTCCAGGGCCCGAGCTCGCGGACATGACCGGGCGAGCGGGACCGCAGCACCGCAAGCTCGTCAGCAGCGGAAATCAGCGGATCCTCTTCCCGGGTCCGGTCATCGAGCAGGTCGTAGAGCAGCCCCTCGCGAACACCGAGCGCTGACAGGATAATCACCGACGGCTTCATCGCGCGGATGACCTGCTCGAGCACGATCGCGCCATAAGGGAGCAGGAGGCGGCGGCTCTTCGAGACGGCCTCGATCGAATCCAGCGATTCCGCGTCGCGCCGCGCCACCATGCGGCAGAAGTCCAGCGCTTCGTCCGCCGGGATCGCGTATTCATGCATGATGTGAAGGGGATAGCCCTTCTGGCGCATGTGAAGACGGGCCAGCGAGCGCCAGGTGCCGCCGATGGCATAGAAGGGCCTGCCCTGCCCCTTCGCCAGGACGGCGGAGCTGGACAGCGCATCGGTGGCGATCTTCTCCGCCTTCTTCAGGGTCTTTTCCGACATCTCCTCGAGACGCAGTCCGCCGAGCGGAAAGGTCTCGCCGAGGCCGATCTCGCGACCGCGGATATCGACGACCTCGAGGCTGCCGCCACCGAGATCGCCGGCGATGCCGTCCGGCTCATGGATGCCCGAAAGCACGCCCATGGCGGAGAGCCGAGCTTCCTCGGGGCCGCTCAGCAGCGCCACTTCGGCGCCGGTGATTTCCTCGACCTGGGCCAGGAAATCCGGACCGTTCGAGGCCTCGCGGGCCGCGGCCGTCGCCAGCACATGGACCGAGCGGACGTGCATCTGCTCGCACAGCCCCATGAAGCGGCGCATCGCCGCGAGCGCCGCCTCGACCGCCTGGTCGTTGAGCCTGCCGGTGCTGGCGATGCCGCGTCCGAGGCCGGCCAGTTCCTTCTCGTTGAAGAGGGCCATCGGCGAACGGCTCAATCGCTCGTAGACGACGAGACGAACGGAGTTCGAACCGATGTCGATGATCGCGACAGGACCGGTGCCGTTCAGCCGCCCCGGCGCATATTCATGGGCTTCCGCGTCCTCCAGCGAGAACGCTTCGGCTTCAATGCTTGGCAGGTCGGTTCCCGATCGATCGGGGCGAACTGTTCTTGAGCGATTTTCCACGTCCTGAAAGACTCGGGTTTGTCATGAAATACTGGTGGGCGTTGAAGACTTCTTCGCCCTTCCGCGGCACGATCCGTCGCGACGTTCCATCTGGCTGGATCTCCCAGCTCTGCTGGTTGTCCTTCAGGTTGGCGACCATGATCTGATCGAGCACCTGTTCGTGCACGGTCGGATTCAGCATCGGAATCATGGCCTCGACACGACGATCGAGGTTCCGGGGCATCAGGTCAGCAGAACCGATATAAACGATCGCTTCCGGCGAGGGCAACCCGTGGCCGTTTCCGAAGCAGAGAATGCGGGCGTGCTCCAGGAAGCGCCCGACGATGGAACGGGCGCGAATCCGCTCCGAAAGCCCCGGAACGCCCGGCCGCAGGCAACAGATTCCGCGGATCACTAGCTCGATATCGACGCCGGCCCGGCTCGCGTCATAGAGCGCGTCGATGATCTGGGGATCGACGAGCGAGTTCATCTTCATCCAGATCGCGCCCGGCCGACCGGCCTTCACATGGTCGATCTCGGCGTAGATCAGGTCGAGGATGCGCTTGCGCAGGAAATGCGGCGAGGTCGACAGGCGCTCGATCTCGACCGGCTCGGTATAGCCGGTGATGTAGTTGAAGATGCGCGCGACGTCGCGGGCGATTGCCGGATCGTCGGAGAAATAGGACAGATCCGTATAAACGCGCGCGGTGATCGGGTGGTAGTTGCCCGTGCCGATATGGACATAGCTGACCAGCGCGCCGCCCTCGCGGCGGACGACCAGCGACAGCTTGGCGTGGGTCTTGAGCTCGATGAAGCCGTAGACGACCTGCACGCCGGCGCGCTCGAGATCGCGCGCCCACTTGATGTTCGCCTCTTCGTCGAAGCGCGCCTTGAGCTCGACCAGCGCCGTCACCGACTTGCCGGCCTCGGCGGCTTCCTGAAGCGCGCGGACGATCGGGCTGTCCTTCGAGGTGCGGTAGAGCGTCTGCTTGATGGCCACGACGTCCGGATCCAGCGCCGCCTGGCGCAGATACTGCACCACGACATCGAAGGACTCATAGGGATGATGGACGATCAGGTCCTTCTCGCGGATCGCGGCGAAGCAGTCGCCGCCATTCTCGCGGATGCGCTCCGGGAAGCGGGCCTGGTAGGGCGGGAACTTCAGGTTCGGGCGATCGATGCCGACGAGCTGCGAGAGATCGTTCAGCGCCAGCATGCCGTCGACCAGGAAGATCTCGTCCGGCAAGACCGCGAGCGCTCCGGCGACGAAATTGCGCAGGCCATCGGGTGTCGCCGACTCGATCTCGAGCCGGATCACCGATCCGCGCCGGCGGCGCTTCAGCGCCGACTCGAAGAAGCGGACGAGATCCTCGGCCTCTTCCTCGACCTCGATGTCGGAGTCGCGAATGATGCGGAAGGCGCCGACGCCCTCGATCGTGTAGCTCGGGAACAGGCGCTGGGTGAACAGCGACACGGCGTTCTCGAGGCTGATGTAGCGATCCACCCCCGGCTCCGAGGACGGCAGCTTGATGAAGCGGTCGAGCGTGATCGGCACGCGCAG
This sequence comes from Kaistia sp. SLG-1, assembly GCF_059699055.1. Taxonomy (NCBI): domain Bacteria; kingdom Pseudomonadati; phylum Pseudomonadota; class Alphaproteobacteria; order Hyphomicrobiales; family Kaistiaceae; genus Kaistia; species Kaistia sp. SLG-1. The sequence continues at coordinate 2,298,597 of NZ_AP048544.1, read as the reverse complement.
CAGCGCCGTCATCCGGTTGCCCGTCGTCGGCCGCACCAGCTGCATGACCAGCGAGAAGCCGAGATTGGGAATGAACGGGAACGGGTGCGCCGGATCGATGGCGAGCGGCGTCAGGACCGGGAAGACCGAGTCCATGAAATAGCCTTCGAGCCAGGTCCGCTCGGTCTCCTTCAAGGCCGAGGGATCGATCAGCATGATGCCGGAAATCGCGAGCTCGTTGCGCAGCTCCGCCCAGCGCTTCTGTTGGTCGGATGCGAGCGTCGAGACGGCATCGGCGATCCGCACCAGCTGCTCGCTGGGCGTCAGGCCGTCATCGCTCGTCATGCTGACGCCTTCGCGCTGCTGGCCCCGAAGGCCGGCGACGCGCACCATGAAGAACTCGTCGAGATTGTTGGCCGAGATCGAAAGGAAGCGCAGGCGTTCGAGCAGCGGATGCTGGCTGTTGCCCGCCTCCTCGAGAACGCGACGGTTAAACTCGAGCCAGGACAGCTCCCGGTTGATGAAGCGCTCCGGGCTATGGCGAAGCTTATCCGCTTCCCCGGCCTCGACCTTGAGGGCGGCCAGCGCCGCCTGAGCGTCGGGATTCTTCTGATCCATCACCGTTCTTCCGTTGGCGTTACCCCAGCAGAATACACGCGAATTGTGACAATTGCGTCATGCGAGGACGGCAAAACGATCTTTAGTCGTCGAAGGGCAATTCGGGCTCGTCGCCGGCCTCGCGCGACAGCACCGTCGCCGCCAACTGGCGCGTGATGGGCCGGCCCGCTGCCAGCGCCTCATGGTCGAGAAGCTCGACCAGCCGGTTCGCCGCGCCCAGCGAGCGCTCCATGCGGCGGCTGATGAAATCGACCACCGCCGGATCGACCGCAAGCTGCCGGTCGGCGAACAGCTTGACGACGACGAGCGCCAGCAGGTCGTCGTCCGGCTCGCTGAGTTCCGCCGGAACGGTGGCGCGCAGGCGCGAGGCAAGATCGGCGAGGCCGAAATCGAGCGCCTGCAGCGGCACGCGGCTCGTCAGCAGCGCCGACACCCGGCGCTCGCGCACGAGATTGAGCAGATGGAACAGGGCCGGCTGCGAGACCCCTTCCTCGTGCAGGTCCTCGACGAGGACCGGGCCGGAGCCGACCAGTTCGTCGAGACCGGCCGTGGCGAGATCGCGCGCGGCGATTTCGGAGGCGCCGGCGGCCGCCTTCCAGATCTGGCCGAGATGCGTCTTGCCCGAGCCAACCGGGCCGACCAGCAGCGCGACCGGATTGGGCCAGTCGGGATAGCGGTCGACCAGCGCCACGGCGGACTGGTTCGCCCTGCCGACGATGAAATCTTCCCGCGTCATGGCGGCGCTGTGCGGCAGGGAAAGCGGCAACTGCCGCGAGGACTCACTCATGGTACAAAACGCTCGAACGATTGGCGCTCAACGAAGCGGAGCCGGCGGCTCGTCATTGCCCGTCTCGCCCCGGTAGATCGGGCTGGTCAGGTAACGGGCAAGGGCGAAGCGCATCAGGACGGCGATAGCCGCAGCCGCGGGGACGGCGATCAGCAGGCCGACGAAGCCGAACAGCGCGCCGAAGGCGAACAGCGCGAACATCAGCCAGACCGGATGCAGGCCGACGCTGCGGCCGACGAGGCGCGGCTGCAGGATGTTCCCCTCGATGAACTGGCCGACCAGGAACACCACCACGGTGGCGCCGATCCACTGCCATTCGGGCCAGAACTGCACCAGCGCCACGCTGACGCCGACCACGAAGCCGACGGTGGTGCCGACATAGGGGATGAAGGAGAGGATGCCGGCGCCAATGCCGATCAGGAGGCCGAAATTGACGCCGACCAGCATCAGGCCGAAGGCGTAGATGCAGCCGAGCAGGATGCAGACCAGCCCCTGCCCGCGCACGAAGCCGGCGATGGCATGGTCGATGTCGCGCGCGATGGTGCGGACCGTCTCGACGTGATCGCGCGGCACCCAGCTGTCGATGCGCGCCACCATCTTGTCCCAGTCGATCAGCATGTAGAAGGCGACCACCGGCGTGACGACGAACAGCGCGGCGAGGTCCACCAGCGCCGATCCCCCGCTCCAGATCGACTTCAGGAGCGTCGAGAGCCATCCGGCGCCCTCGCTCATCAGCGTCCCCATGGAGTTCTTCAGCTGGCTGGAATCGACCTTCAGCAGCTGTCCAAGCCGGGTCGTGTCGAGGAACACCTGCACCAGGGCCTGCAATTGCTGGGCATAGGCGGGGATCTTGTCGATGAAGCCGGCGAGCTGGTTGGCCAGCACCGGCACGATCAGCAGCATCAATATGGCGAGCAGGACGAGGAAGCCGACGAGAATGACCAGCGAAGCCGCCAGGCGGCCGAGGCCGCGCCGCTCCAGCCAGTCGGCGATCGGGTCGAGGCCATAGGCCACCGCCATGCCGACCAGGAAGGGAAGCAGCACGTTGCTGAACACGAACAGAAACAGCACGAAGACGAAAAACGCGGCGAGCCAAAACCCGATCTGACGTTGCAGATTCACGGCGATGCGCCCCCTCTTCCATCCATCGGCCAGGCCAACTGGCGAAGCTCGTCCCGCCCCAGATACGGCCTGCATGGCGAAGCGGTCAAGGATGGCCGCCCGAAGGGGCCGATATCGGGCGGAAAGTCGTGGAATGTCTGTCGATATCCCCCTCCATCCGCTCGCCACCCGCCGCCCCGGCCGATCACCGCGTCGCCCTTTCCGCATGCCTCCCGATCGTCACAATTCAGCGCAGACGGCGATTTCGGATTGACGGCGATGGCGCGGATGTGGTCCTCCCTGCCCAAAGCAACCGGGATCCTTCGATGACCGAAAAGACCGGCGCCAAAAACGCCCTGAGCTATGCCGACGCAGGCGTCGATATCGACGCCGGCAACCGTCTCGTCGACATGATCAAGCCGCTCGTCAAGGCAACCCGCCGCCCCGGCGCGGACGCCGATATCGGCGGCTTCGGCGGGATCTTCGATCCGAAGGCGGCCGGGTACACCGATCCGCTGCTCGTCGCCGCCAATGACGGCGTCGGCACCAAGCTGAAGGTCGCGATCGACACCGGCATCCACGACACGGTCGGCATCGACCTCGTCGCCATGTGCGTCAACGATTTGATCGTCCAGGGCGCCGAGCCGCTGTTCTTCCTCGACTATTTCGCCACCGGCAAGCTCGATCCGAGCGAGGCCGCGACGGTCGTCGCCGGCATCGCCGAGGGCTGCCGCATCGCTGGCGCCGCGCTGATCGGCGGCGAGACGGCCGAGATGCCCGGCCTCTACAAGGCGGGCGACTATGATCTCGCCGGCTTTGCCGTCGGCGCCGTCGAGCGCACCGGCCTGCTGCCGCGCCCGGACGTCGCCGAGGGCGACGTGCTGCTCGGCCTCGCCTCCTCCGGCGTGCATTCGAACGGCTTCTCGCTGGTCCGCAAGATCGTCGAGCTGTCCGGTCTCGGCTTCGACGCCCCCGCGCCCTTCGCGCCGGAGCTGCCGCTCGGCCGCGCCCTGCTCGCGCCGACGCGGATCTATGTGAAGCCGCTGCTCGCCGCCATCCGCGCCACCGGCGCGATCAAGGCGATGGCCCACATCACCGGCGGCGGCTTCGTCGACAACATTCCGCGCGTCCTCCCCGACGCGCTGGCGGCCGCCGTCGATCTCGACGCCGTCACCGTGCCGCCCGTATTCGGCTGGCTGTCGAAGACCGGCGGCGTCGCCGAGCATGAGATGCTGCGCACCTTCAACTGCGGCGTCGGCATGATCGTCGTCGTCGCGCCCGAGGCGGCCGACGCCGTGACGGCGGCGCTCGCCGCCGAAGGCGAGACGGTGATGCGCCTCGGCACGCTCGTGCCGCGCGAGGGCGAAGGCGTCGAATTCTCCGGCGCCCTGGCGCTTTGACGATGGCGAGGAAGCGCGTCGCGATCCTGATCTCGGGCCGCGGCTCGAACATGACGGCCCTGATCGAAGCCGCCGCCGATCCCGATTTTCCGGCCGAGATCGCGCTGGTGCTTTCGAACCGCGCCGACGCGGGCGGGCTCGTCCGCGCGGCGGAAGCCGGCATCGCCACGGCGGTGATCGACCACAAGGGCTTTTCCAGCCGCGCCGAATTCGACGCGGCGATGGACAGGCGCCTGCGCGCCGAGAACATCGATCTTGTCTGCCTCGCCGGCTTCATGCGGCTCCTGACCGATGGCTTTGTCGAGGGCTGGCGCGACCGGATGATCAACATCCACCCGTCGCTCCTGCCGCTCTTCCCCGGCCTGCACACGCATGAGCGCGCGCTGGAAGCCGGAATGCGCCTCGCCGGCTGCACCGTGCACTTCGTCCGCGCGCAGATGGATTCCGGCCCGATCATCGGTCAGGCCGCCGTGCCGATCGCGCTCGACGACACGCCCGACACGCTGTCGAAGCGCGTGCTGACGGCCGAGCACCAGCTCTACCCGATGGCGCTCGCCCTCGTCGCCTCCGGCCTCGCCACGGTCGAGAACGAGCGGCTGAAGCTTCACGCCGACATGCCCGCCGATCTCGGCGGCATGCTGGTGGGGCCGGCCTTCACGGGATAGGCGAGGCCCTCAGGAAGGGTTCAGCCCCGCCATCCCGACATTCGCCGCCCAGAACGCCGCGCCGCCGGCCACGAGCGCCACGGCCGAGACGGCGCCAAAGCGCCAGCCGAAGGCGCGGTCGCCGGCCGCCACCGCATAGATCGCCTTGGCGACGGTGTTGGAGGCAACCGCCGCCGCGATCGCCAGCGCCCCGACGCTAGTCTCGAGCGACGGCAGGCCGGCCACCGTGACGGTGGCGGCGTCGACATCGCCGATGCCGGAGAGCGCGGAGGCGAAGACGATGCCGGCCGAGCCGAACGCCGCCGACGCCGCCCGCACGGCGAAGCCGATGGCCGCGAGAAACAATGTCAGCTTGAGCACGCTGCTCAGCTCGAACGGATTGCGCATCGACGTCGCCTTGTGCGCCTTGGCGCTCTGCCCACGCACGAGCCACGCCGCGCCGGCCGCCATGGCAAGCGCTCCGGCGATGAAGGGCGGCAGCAGCAGCCAGGCGAGCGGCGGCGCCAGGAAAAGCACGAGCGCGCCCGTCCTCAGATAGGACGCGCAGCCCGCGACCGCGGCGCCGCCGGCGAGCCAAGCGACGTCATGACCGGCCGTGGAACGACGGGCATTGTCGAGCGTCACCGCCGTCGAGGACACCAGACCGCCGGCGGCACCCGCCGCCAGTTCGCCCCGTCCGGCACCGAACAGGCGGATGGCGACGTAGCCGACATAGGAGATGGCGGCGAGAAGGATGGCGAGCGACCAGACCGAACGCAGCGAAATGCCGCCGAAGGGGCCATAGGGCGTGTGCGGCAGCAGCGGCAGGATGACGAAGGTCATCGTGAGCAGGATGATCGCCGAGCGCAGTTCGACCCAGCTCATCTTCTCGATGAAGCGGTGCAGCGGCTCGCGGCTCGCCAGGATGGCCACGAGCGTCACGCCACCGGCCGCCGTGAGCTTGAGATCGCCGAGCACGGCGAGCACGCCGAACAGGAAGGTCGCCATCGCGGCGATCACGGAGGTGACGCTGAACTCGCCTTCCGCCTCGGATTCGCGCCACTGGAAGAAGGCGAAGACCGTCGAGAAGGCAAGGAAGATGATGCCGGTGGCAATCCCCGCCTGCCCGCCCGGCGGCAGCCCCTTCTCGATCAGGCCGACGACGCCGCCGAGCATGCCGATCATCGCGAAGGTGCGGATGCCCGCCGTGCGCCGTCCCGGCGCGAGTTCACGCTCGCGCCAATGGCGCTCGACGCCGACCAGGAGGCCGATCGCGATGGCGAGGGCCAGACGATAGAAGGGCTCGAACTCGTTCACGATCACTCCAGGAATCGACGTCGGCATCATAGCTTCCAACGCTACGCAGGGCATGTACGGCGTCGCGGCCGGCGCGAATGCGGTGTCGCGGACACAGCGAGGACGGCCGGCCGACCGCCTTCCACTCACCTCGGCGAGGAAGCCGCGCCACCACGCTCGAAATCACCTTGCGCGGACGACGCTTCAATGCCACCACCTCGGCCATGAACTATCGCCACGCCTATCACGCCGGAAATTTCGCCGATGTCGTCAAGCACGCCATCCTCGCGCTGCTCGTCGAGCATCTGAAGGCCAAGGACAAGCCGTTCCGGGTGATCGACACCCATGCCGGCATCGGCCTCTACGATTTGGACGCGATCGAGGCGGGCAAGACCAACGAATGGCAGACCGGCATCGGCAGGCTGCTCGGCGCCGACGGCAAGCCGGCGGTCGAGCTGACGCGCAAGCTCGCCGAGGCGCTCGCTCCCTATCTCGAAACGGTCGCCGCCGCCAATCCGGATGGCGGGCTCCGGCATTATCCGGGCTCGCCCTGGCTGATCCGCCATCTCCTGCGCAAGACCGACCGGATGACGGCGGTCGAGATGCACCCGGCCGATCACGCAACTCTGGCCGAGCTCTTCGCCGGCGATTTCCAGGTCAAGGCGATCGAGTTGGACGGCTGGCTGGCGCTCGGCTCCTTCGTGCCGCCGAAGGAGCGTCGCGGCCTCGTGCTGATCGACCCGCCCTATGAGCAGCCGGACGAATTCAAGACGCTGTTCGACCGCTTCGAGAAGGCCTACCAGCGCTGGCCGACGGGCGTCTACGCGCTCTGGTATCCGATCAAGGACATCGGCGCGGTGACGAATTTCCACAAGCGCCTCGCCGAGAGCGGCATCAAGAAGCTGCTCGGCGCGGAGCTCTGGGTGCGCGAGCGGACGACGCCCGACACCTTCAACGGCACGGGCCTCGTCATCTGCAATCCGCCCTGGCACTTGGACCGGACCCTCGACGCGCTCCTGACCGGCCTCGCGCCGATCCTCGGCGAGACCGACAAGGCCGGTCGCCGCGTCTGGTGGATCCGCGGCGAGAGCTGATCTCTAGGCCGCGAACGCGCGATCTGGCCTCTCGTCGAAGTCGATCAACGGGCCGATCGGGACGACCCCGGTCGGATTGATCGTCTTGTGGCTCTCGTAATAGTGCCGCTTGATGTGGTCGAAATCGACGGTCTCGCGGATGCCGGCCACCTGGTAGAGCTCGCGCGTGTAGGACCACAGCGCGGGATAGTCGACCAGCCGGCGCCAGTTGCACTTGAAGTGCCCGACATAGACGGGATCGAAGCGCAAGAGCGTCGTGAACAGCCGCCAGTCGGCCTCGGTCAGCCGGTCCCCGGCCAGATAGCGCTGCTCCGACAGCAGGCCCTCGAGCCAGTCCAGGCTTTCGAAGAGCGGCCAGACCGCCTCCTCATACGCCGTCTGGCTCGTCGCGAAGCCGGCCTTGTAGACGCCGTTGTTGACCGTGTCGTAGATCCGCTGGTTCAGCGCGTCGATCTCGGGCCGCAGTGCCTCGGGATAGTAGTCCCCCGCCTTGGCGCCGACGCCGTCGAACGCCGAATTCAGCATGCGGATGATCTCGGACGACTCGTTGCTGACGATCGTCTGGGTCTGCTTGTCCCAGAGCACCGGCACGGTGACGCGGCCGGAATAGTCCGGATCGGCCTTGGTGTAGACCTGATAGAGGAAGTCGAAACCGCCAACGTTGTCCGGCGTGACGCCGGGGCCCGGCGCGAAGGTCCAGCCGTTTTCCGCCATCAGCCAATGGACAACCGAATAGTCGATCATGTCCTCGAGGCCCTTCAGGGCGCGGAAGATCATCACCCGATGCGCCCAGGGGCAGGCGCGCGCGATGTAGAGATGGTAGCGGCCGGGCTCGGCCTTGAAGCCGCCCCTGCCGGTGGGACCGGGACTGCCGTCGGCCGTCACCCAGTTGCGGAAACCGGCGGCGCTGCGCTGGAAGCGGCCGCCCGTGTTGCGCGTGTCATACCATTGGTCCTGCCATATGCCGTCGACCAGAAGTCCCATATCCGATGCTCCAAACGTTGTCGGACGCATATTGGATCAAACGGAAGTTGTTGCCAGCCGCCCACACGACGACGCTCTGTTCACCGCGAGGCCCTCGGAGAGGCGTTGAGCGCTTGACCGTGCCGGGGGGAGTGCCGCATCGTCAGGAAAGCGTCCTCTGGGGAGTCGCCTCCATGATCCGTACCCTTCTCGCCGCCATCGCCATCGTGACGGTCGCCGGCTCCGCGGCCCAGGCGGCCGACTATTCCGGCAGCTACGGCTATGAGCCCGAAATGCGGAGGGGCTGGGATCGCGGCAGCGTTCCGCCCTGCGACGCCCCGGCCGTCCTTTCCAACATGGCCGAGCGTTACCACTGGGCCAACACCCACACCTGGGGCAACAACCTCGCCTTCCGCGAAATCGCCTCGGTCAGCGAATCCCAGTTCGTGCCCGGTGATCCCGGCCTGATCGACCGCCGCTTCTGCCGGGCGGACATCTTCATCTCCGACAACATCCGCCCGACCCCGGTCTACTATCTGATCGAGGAGCGCATGGGCTTCGCCTCGATCGGCTGGTATGTCGACTTCTGCGTCGCCGGCCAGGATCCGTGGCGGGTGCATGACGGCCACTGCCGCACTGTCCGTCCGGGCCGGTACTACTGAACGTGCCATTTCCGGCGGTCCTGCGCGGCCTGATCGTCTCGCTCGTCGCCCTGGCCGCGCTCTGGACCAGCCAGACCGCCGCCTCGGCCGATACGCCGGGCGAGTTCGATTTCTACGTTCTGTCGCTCTCCTGGTCGCCGACCTATTGCCAGGATCGCGGCAATTCCGACCGTATCCAGTGCGGCGGACCGAGGCCGTTCGCCTTCGTCGTGCACGGGCTCTGGCCGCAATATGAGCGCGGCTCGCCGCGCAATTGCGATGTCGGTCCGCGCAGCGGCCTGCCGCGCCGCCTCGTCGACGGCATGCTCGACATCATGCCGAGCCCCGGGCTCGTCCGTCACGAATGGCGGACGCATGGCTCCTGCTCGGGCCTCGAGCCGGCCGACTATTTCGCGCTGACGCGACAGGCGAACCAGGCGGTCCGGATTCCCGAGCGTTTCGTCGATGTCGAAGACTATCTGACCGTCTCGCCGGACGAGGTCGAGGCGGCCTTCATCGCCGCCAATCCCGGCCTCCGGCGCGACGGCATCGCCGTCTCCTGCGATTCCCGCCGCCTCAAGGAAGTCCGCATCTGCCTGACGCGGGACCTCCGGTTCCGCAGCTGCGCCGAGGTCGACCGCAAGGCATGCCGCAACGACCGGCTCACCATGCCTCCCGTCCGATAATCTCCCCGACAAGGAATCCCACTTTGCTCGTCCTGCGCAGTTCGCCCGCGTCCCCGTTCGGGCGCAAGGTCAAGATCGTCATGCAAGAGCTTGATCTATCGGACCGTATTCAGATCGTGATGGCGGACACGACCAATCCGAACGACACGCTCCGCCAGCAAAATCCGCTCGGCAAGATCCCGGCGCTGATCCTGGATGACGGCTTCGTGCTTTATGATTCGCGCGTCATCATCGAATATCTCGATCATCTGGCCGGCGGCGACCGCGTCATCCCGACCGATCCGGCGCGCCGCTTCCGGGTGCTCGGCCTGCAAGCGCTGGCCGATGGCATCGCCGACGCCGCCCTGCTCCAGGTCTATGAGGGACGCTGGCGCGACGAGGCGCAGCAGAGCGAGACCTGGAAAGCGCATCAGCGCGGCAAGGTCGAGCGCGGCCTCGCAGCGGCCGAGGCATGGCCGCTCGATGATGCCGCGCATGTCGGCACGATCGCGCTCGCCTGCGCGCTCGGCTATCTGGATCTCCGTTTCGGCGGCGACTGGCGGGACGGCCACCCGAAGTTGAAGGCCTTCCTCGACAGCTTCGCGGCCCGCGTTCCCGCGTTCGAGACCACCCGCGTCAAGGCCTGACCCCCACAGCCTGGAGACCATGATGACATTCTCTACCGCCGACGCCCGCACCGTCGCCGCGATCCTTCATGATGCGGCGGAGCAGGAAATCCTGCCGCGATTCCGGCGCCTCGCCGCCGGCGCCATCCGCCAGAAGACCTCGGCGGAGGACCTCGTCACCGATGCCGACGAAGCGGCCGAAAAGGTGATCACCGCGAAGCTGGCGAAGGCCTTCCCGGGCGCCGTGGTGATCGGCGAGGAAGCGGTCTCGGCCGACGAGACGCTGCTGGACCGGCTCGACGGCGCCGACCTCGCCTTCGTCGTCGACCCCGTCGACGGCACCAAGAACTTCGCCTCGGGGCTGACGCTCTTCGGCGTGATGGCTGGCGTGGTGGTGCGCGGCGAGGCCGTCGGCGGCGTCATTCTCGATCCGATCGGCGGCGACTGGACGATCGCCGTGCGCGGCGAAGGCGCCTGGACGGAAACGGCGGACGGCGGCCGCAACGACCTCAAGGTGGCGGCGGCGAAGCCCGTCGACGAGATGTCCGGCACCGCCTCGTGGTCGCTGCTGTCCGAGCCGCTGCGCTCGCGCGTCTGCGCCAACCTCGCCGCGACGCGCTCGGCCGCCGGCTATCGCTGCGCCGCGCATGAATACCGGATGCTGGCCGGCGGCCACAGCCACTTCGCGCTCTATGCCAAGCTGACGGTCTGGGACCATGTCGCGGGCTGGCTGATCCACCAGGAGGCCGGCGGCTATTCCGCCCGCTTCGACGGCAGCGCCTATCAGCCGGCGCATCGCGACGGCGGCCTGTTGTGCGCCCCGGACCAGGCGAGCTGGCAGGCCCTGCAGGCTGCGCTGTTCGCCGGCACGGAATACGCCGGCGCGTGACGACGCGGGCCGCGCTCGACGCGGCCCCGCACAGGTCGAACGCTAGAAACGAAAAACGCCGGCGGGTTGCCCCGCCGGCGTTTCTCGTTCAGCCGTTAGGCTGGATCAGAACTTGACGCCAACACCAGCGCGGATCGTGTTGGTGCTGAAGTCGACATCGGAGTTACCCTGGCTGCCGAAGTCGTAGGTCTTCTTGCCGTAGTCGGCGTACTGGTACTCGAGGCGGGCGGTCACGTTGCCGACGACCTGGGCCTCGACGCCTGCGCCGACGGTCCAGCCCAGGTGGGTGTTCGAGTCAGCGGCGCCGTTGTAGCTGTTGGCGCTGGCGCCGGAGATGGCAGCGCCACCCGTGCCGTAAGCGAGGTAACGGTCGAAGGCGTAGCCGACGCGAGCACGAGCGGTCGAATCCCAACGCTGACGGACGTCGCCGCGAGCGCTCGAGCCGCTGACGTCATCGAGGTTGGCGTCGACTTCCGCGCCGACGACCCACTGGTTGCCGAGGTCGAAGTTGTAACCGGCGTAGAGGCCGCCCTTGAAGCCGTTGCCGTTGATGCTGCCGAAGGCGTTCTGCGAGGAAGCGTCGGTCGACGACCAGCCATAGCCGACGGTGGCGCCGACATACGGGCCGGTCCAGCTGAAGGCCTGCGACGACGTCGAGATCGGGGCCGGAGCCGGCTCGTAGGTCAGATCCGCAGCCAGAACCGGGGCAGCCGACAGAGCAAGCGCGATGGCGCTCAGGGAGAGGGTGCGGATACGCAGCATCTTGGTCTCCATGCGTACTAAACTGAAAATCAAACTTGATCCGGGGGCCGATTTCTCCCCCGATCCGATGGTCTAAATTATGCGGCCGAATGCGGCGGAACCGGACAGGAAATAAGGCATGTTCGCGGCATTCGAGGCGGGTTGCAAAAATCCAACACAACCGCATCAACCGCTTGTTTTTATTCAAATTTTATCGATGCAACCCGATGTGTGCGGGCCTACACGTCACATTGCCAACGCAGGTGTTGACCACATTTAACCAAGCCTAATGAAGGCTTACCGAAAATGCCGGGCGGCCTTATCTTCCCGGCGCGACAGATTCGGACAGGCGACAAGACGATGGCAGACGAAAAAGGCATTGCGCTGGTGACCGGCGGCGCGCGGCGGATCGGCCGCGCCATCGTCGAGGACCTGGCGAAAAACGGCTTCGCCGTCGCGATCCATTGCCGGAACTCGGTCGGCGATGCCGACGAGCTCGCCGGCCGCATCCGCGCCGCGGGCGGACGCGCCGCCGTCGTGACGGCGGATCTCGCCGATCTCGACGCCGCGCGCGCCCTGCCCGCCCTCGCGGCGGCAGCCCTCGGCCCGCTGACGCTCCTCGTCAACAATGCCTCGATCTTCGAGGCGGACGGGATCGGCGACCTCGACGTGGAGCGGTTCCAGCGCCAGTCGACCGTCAACCTCGCCGCCCCCGTCTTCCTGGCGGACGCCTTCGCGGCCCAACTGCCGGCCGATCGCGAGGGGCTCGTGGTCAACATGGTCGACCAGCGCGCCTGGAAAACCACGCCGCAATTCCTATCTTACCAATTGTCGAAGTCGGGCCTCCTGACGGCGACGCGGACGCTCGCCCAGGCCTTGGCGCCGCGCATCCGCGTCAACGCGATCGGACCGGGGCCGACCCTGCCCTCGCCGCGCCAGGATCCGGCCGAATTCCAGAAGCAGGCGGAGGCCGTGCTCTTGAAACATGGTCCGGAACTTGGCGAATTCGGGCGCACGATCCGATATCTTTATGAGACGCGCTCCATCACCGGCCAGATGATCGCGCTCGATGGCGGGCAGCATCTTGCCTGGGAAACGCCCGATATCGTAGGCATCAACGAGTGAACACCGCACCAGCCGAGAACGACAAGCCCGAGATCGAAGCCGACGTCAGCGCAACCTCGCCGGCGCCCGAGGCAGAGGCTGAGACGGAAACCGCCTTCGAGGCGGGCGGCGAACTCGTGCCGCGCGGCCAGGGCGCCCGCGTCATCGCCGATTTCGTCAAGCGCCTGCCGAACGCGCCCGGCGTCTACCGGATGTTCGACCAGGGCGGCAACGTCCTCTATGTCGGCAAGGCGCGCAATCTGAAGAAGCGCGTGACCAGCTACACGCGCATCGGGATGCAGTCGAACCGCATCATCCGGATGATCCAGCAGACCGCGACGATGGAATTCGTCACGACGCGGACCGAGACGGAAGCGCTGCTGCTCGAAGCCAATCTGATCAAGCGGTTGCGGCCGCGCTTCAACGTGCTTCTGCGCGACGATAAATCGTTTCCCTACATTCTCATCACCGGCGACCACGAGGCGCCGCAGCTGGTCAAGCATCGCGGCGCGCGGACGCGCAAGGGCGACTATTACGGCCCGTTCGCCTCCGCCGGCGCCGTCGGCAGCACGATGAACGCGATGCAGCGCGCCTTCCTGATCCGCACCTGCACCGACAGCGTCTATGAGAGCCGGACGCGTCCCTGCCTGCTTTTCCAGATCAAGCGCTGCTCGGCGCCCTGCACCGGCGAGATCGCCCTCGACGACTATGCCGAGCTGGTCCGCGAGGCGAAGGGGTTCCTGACCGGCAAGTCGTCGGCCATCAAGCAGGATCTTGCCCGCGCGATGGGCGAAGCGAGCGCCGATCTCGATTTCGAGCGCGCCGCCATCTACAGGGACCGCATCGCGGCGCTGTCGCATGTCCAGTCGCATCAGGGCATCAATCCGCAGACCGTCGACGAAGCCGACGTGCTCGCCGTCCACCAGGAAGGCGGGCAGAGCTGCGTGCAGGTGTTCTTCTTCCGCACCGGCCAGAACTGGGGCAACCACGCCTTCTATCCGCGCGCCGACAAGAGCCTCGACGCGGCCGAGATCCTCGGCGCCTTCCTGGCGCAGTTCTACGAGGACAAGCCCTGCCCGCGCCTGATCCTGCTCAGCCACGAAGTGGAGGAGATGGACCTGATCGCCGAGGCGCTCAGCGAGCATGCCGGCCACAAGGTCGAGATCGCCGTGCCGAAGCGCGGCGAGAAGAAGGACCTGGTCGACCACGCGCTACTCAACGCCCGCGAGGCGCTCGGCCGCAATCTGGCCGAAACCGCCAGCCAGGCCCGGCTGCTCGACGGCGTTGGCGAAACCTTCGCGCTGGAGGCCCCACCGCGCCGGATCGAGGTCTACGACAACAGCCACATCATGGGCACCAACGCCGTCGGCGGCATGATCGTCGCCGGGCCGAATGGCTTCGTGAAGAACCAGTACCGCAAGTTCAACATCCGCTCCGAGGAGATCACCCCGGGCGACGATTTCGGCATGATGAAGGAAGTGCTGACGCGGCGCTTTTCGCGGCTCGTCAAGGAGCACGGCTCGCGCGACGCGGCGCCGCGCGACGAGGAGGGCTTCGGCCCCTGGCCCGATCTCGTCTTCATCGACGGCGGCCTGGGACAGCTCTCCGCCGCGCGCGAGATCATCGACGGACTGGGTTTGACGGACCAGGTGCCGCTGGTCGGCATCGCCAAGGGACCGGACCGCGATGCGGGGCGCGAAAAATTCTTCATTCCGGGCCGCGAGGGCTTCATGCTGCAGCCGCGCGATCCCGTGCTCTATTTCGTCCAGCGCCTGCGCGACGAGGCGCACCGCTTCGCCATCGGCACGCATCGCGCCAAGCGCAAGGCGGCGTTTACCAAGAGCCCGCTGGATGAGATCGACGGCATCGGCCCGACGCGCAAGCGCGCCCTGCTGGCCCATTTCGGCACCGCCAAGGCGGTGAGCCGCGCCAGCGTCCCGGACCTGATCGGCGTGCCGGGCATCTCGGAACAGATGGCCCGGACGATCTACGACTTCTTCCACGAAAACGGCGACTAGAGCCTATCCGAGCGAAGCGGACGGGTTCGCGTTATGGCAGCGCGGTTCAGCCGCCATGCCCGGCCGCCGCGCGCCAGTAGCCGAGCGTCGTCTCGCCGATGATGGCGGCATGCTCGGCGTGGACCGCCTCCAGCGCCTCCAGGAAGGCGCGCGCCTCGTCCGCCAGCCCCAGCAGCGTCAGCGCGCGCAGGATGCGGCTGATGCGCAGGAAATTGTGGTTGCGCGGCGCGAGCCAGCTCCGCGAGCGTGCCGGAAACGTCGCGGCACGGGCGACGGTCGGCCCTTGGGCGCCCGGCACGAACGCAAAACCATAGAAGGCGAGCAAGCGCACGAAGGCGGCCCGCAAAGCCGAGCGCAGCGCCGCATGCGTCTGAAAGGCCTCGATATCGGCCGCCGTCAGCAGCGGCGCGCCGGGGTTGAAGGCGCTCGGCTCCGGCAGCGGAAAGAGCCATTGGATGTAGTCGTGAACCTGCTCGAGGCGATCGTCGTCCCAGGCGAGAATTCCGGTCAGCGTGCGGCCGCGATCATCGGTGCCCATGCCGGCAAAGAAGTGGAGGATCGACGTATCCAGTTCCTGGTTCGTCATGTCTCAAACCTGTCTCAGCCGGTCTTCCCCGCCGACGGCTTGGCCTTTCCGGCACCCCGCTCGCCATATTTCATGGCCTCGAACTTCAGCCCGTCCGGGTCCAGGAAATAGACGGCGTAGTAGTCATCATAATACTCCGCCGCCGGATCGACGATGGGTATGCCCTCGCGCTCGAGATAGGCCTGGAGATCGTCGACATCCTTCCGGCTGCGGAGCTCGAACGCATAGTGGTGGAAGCCGATGTCGCCGAGCCGGTATGGGTGCTTCTTCCCCGCCGCGTCGGCCTCGCTGATCCAGAAACGCGTCTTGCCGTTGGTCCAGCCGATCGTGTCGCCATAGTCGCCGAGGACCTCGAACCCGAGAAACGCGAACAGGTCGCCATAGAAGCTTTTCGACCGGGCGAAATCCCCGACCCGGATGACGAGATGATCGATGCCGACGACGCGGGCCATGGTCGCCTCCCCTTTTCAGCCGCTGGCGTTCCATCGGCCGGCGCCGGCCGATCTCCGGAACAAGTTCCAGTTGCGGGTTTCGTTCCGGGGTCCGACAGCAAGCAAGATCGCCGGCTATGCCACGATCTAGTCTTTTTGCATCGATGCAATAACTGCCTGCTCATCAGCCATGCTTACCGTCATGATATTTCGCGAAGCAAAAACGAAAACAATCCTAATTGACTCGACGGAAGCCAAAGCATTCTCATAGATACATATCGCCGAAAACTTCAACCCACGGTCCGCCGCGCGCGGGGAAAGCAGGCATGATCATGCGAATGACATGGATCGCAGCCGCCTTGGGGGCGGCTGCGTTGACAGCCGCCGTCACGCCCTTGGCACAGGCGGCGCAGCCGCAGAACAAGGAGCACGCGGCGCAGCCGCTGACCAAGGAACAGGCGCAGGCCATCGCCGTCGACGCCTATCTCTATTTCTACCCGCTGCTGACCATGGAGCTCACGCGGGAGCAGAGCACCAACATCGCGGCGGGCAAGGAGCTCGGCCGCGGCCCGATGAACATGTTCAGCAATATACCGGAGTTCCCGCCGGCCGACTTCAAGGTCGTCGTGCGGCCGAATTTCGACACGCTCTATTCCAGCGGGTGGCTCGACCTGACCAAGGAGCCGATGGTCGTCTCCAGCCCGGACACCAAGGGCCGCTACTTCCTGCTGCCGATGCTCGACATGTGGAGCGATGTCTTCGCCTCGCCCGGCTGGCGCACGACCGGAACCACCGCCGCCAACTACCTGGTTACGCCGCCCGGCTGGCGCCCCGACCTCCGGGATCGCTGGCGCGAGGAGTTCAAGCTGCCCGAGGGCACCAGCCGGATCGAGGCGCCGACGCCTTATGTCTGGATCATCGGCCGCACCAAGACCGACGGCCCCGCCGACTATGACGCCGTGCACAAGATCCAGGCCGGATACACGATCGTGCCGCTGTCCGAATGGGGCAAGGACGCCAAGCCTCCGGTCGCAAAGATCGATCCCGCGATCGACATGAAGACGCCGCCCAAGCTCGCCGTCGACGGCATGACGGCCGACGCGTACTTCACCAAAGCGGCCGAGCTCCTGAAGTTGCATCCGCCGCACATCACCGACCAGCCCATCATCGCCCAGATGACGCGGCTCGGCATCGTGCCGGGCAAGAGCCTCGCCTTCGACAAGCTTCCGGCCGATGTGCAGGCGGCGCTCAAGGCGGCGCCGGCCGAAGGGCGGAAGCTGATGGCGTGGAAGGTCAAGACGCTCGCCGACGTCACCAACGGCTGGTCGATGAACACCACCACCATGGGCGTCTACGGCAACTACTACCTGAAACGCGCCATCGTCGCGCAGCTCGGTCTCGGCGCCAATCTGCCGGAGGACGCGATCTATCCGCTCAATCTCGGCGATTCCACCGGCAAGCCGCTCACCGGCCAGAACGAGTACGTCCTGCATTTCGAGGCGAACGAACTGCCGCCGGTCGACGCTTTCTGGTCCGTCACGCTCTATGACCCGGATGGCTTCCAGGTCGCCAACCCGCTCAACCGCTTCGCGGTCTCGAGCTGGATGCCCTTTGCCAAGAACGCCGACGGCTCGCTGGACCTTTATTTCCAGAACGAGAGCCCGGGCAAGGACCAGGAGGCGAACTGGCTGCCTGCGCCGAAGGGGCCGTTCAACCTGACCATGCGCCTCTACGCGCCGCAAAGCGCCGCGCTGACGGGCCGCTGGAACCCGCCTCCGGTCAAGCAGGCCGAAGCGACGGCCGCCCTCCCGCAATAGGCCGGAGCCGATAGAGCCAAGGGGGACGAGGCCGCTTCGGCATCGTCCCCTTTTCATGCCTCAGCCGAGCTTGGCGAGAAGCGCCAGCAGTTCGCCGAGATGCGGCACCTCGCGGAAGCGCGGGGCGCCGACCGGCGGCTCGACATGCTCGAACGACCAGGTCAGGTCGTGCGGGACATAGACGCCCCAGCTTCCCGCCTCGATCGCCGGCACGACGTCGGACTTCAGCGAATTGCCGACCATCATGCTCTGCGCCGGGCCGTCAGCGTGGCGGCTGAAGATCCGGTGGTAGGTCGCGGCGTTCTTGTCGCTGACGATCTCGACGGCGTCGAACAGCTCGCCGAGACCGGAAGCGGCGAGCTTGCGCTCCTGGTCGAACAGGTCGCCCTTGGTGATCAGGATCAGCCGGTAATTGCCGGCGAGCTGCTCCAGCGTCTCGCGCACATGCGGCAGCGTCTCGACCGGATGGACCAGCATGTCGCGGCCGGCGGCGAGAATCTCGCTGATGGCGCCGGCCGGAATTCGGCCTCCCGTCAGCTCGATCGCCGTCTCGACCATCGACAGCGTGAAGCCCTTGATGCCGAAGCCGTAGAGCTTGAGGTTGCGCCGCTCCGCCTCCTGGAGGCGGCGGGCGATATCGGCCCTGTCGGCGTGTTCCGACAGGAGGTCGATGAAGCGCTGTTCCGTCAGCCGGTAGAACTGCTCGTTCTGCCAGAGCGTATCGTCGGCATCGAAGCCGATGGCGGTGAGGGTTGGGCTGTGAGACGACATCGAACGAACCATTGGCAAAGGGGCCAATAAAAATGGCGGGCCCGGAGACTAACCGGACCCGCCACGCATTACCACGAGATCACAAGATCGATCAGGTTTCCTGGATGGCGGAAACCTTCCAGGGACCGCCATCCTTGCGGGCGAAGGTCCAGAGCTCGGTCGTCTCCGTCAGCGCGCCGGCATCGCCCGAGATCAGGGCGCCGGTGGCACGGTCGCGCATCACGTCGCGGCTTTCGTAGCGCATGGCGACCGTGGCGTAGTCGGTGTCGCCCTCGTTCCACGCCTCGGCCAGGTCGCCCTGCAGCAGCGTGATGTCGGTGACGTCGTTGCGCTGGCCCTTGGTGGCGTTCTGGCTCAGCTCTTCCGAGAGATACGACATGACCTCCGGCGTCGTGCGCTCGCGCAGGCCCGCATAGTCCTCGCGGCCGAAGGCGCCCTGCACCTCGTCCAGCAGCTTCTGGAAGGTGTCGAGATCCTGGCCGGTGACGCCGATCTCGTCATTGGCGTTCATGGCGTTGGCCGGGCGCGCCTTCTGGGCGCCGCCGAAGCCGCCAAGGCCTCCGCCAAGAGCCGAACCCAGGCCGCCGAGATTGCCGAGGCCGCTGCGCGGGGCGGCGTTCGACTGCGCCTCGGCCGGAGCGTCGGGCATCATGCCGCGCGGCATGCCAGCCGGAGCGGCGCCCGCCGTCTGCGACCGGTTGCGGTTGGCGAAGAAGCGGAAAAGGAACATGCCGGCGATCGCGAGAAGCGCGATCTGCAGGATGAAGCCGAAGGCGCCGGCCATGCCGCCAAGGCCGTGGCCGAACAGCATGCCGACCAGGCCGCCCAGCATCAGGCCACCCAGGATGGAACCGCCGAGACCGCCGAGGAAGCCCGGACGCGCCGCCTGCTGCGTGGGACGCGCGGCGGCGTTCGTCGCCTGGCCCGGCTGCGTCATCGAGCGCTGGATCGGCTGCGTCGCGGTCGGCGCCGTCGGGGTTGTCGGGGCGGACTGGAACGTCCTGCCGCCACGGCTGCCAAAACTGCCGCCGCGACGCGCTTCAGCGTCATCGAATGCAGCGAAGCTCATCGCCGTCGCGATACCAATCATCGCGAGAATTGCCGGTGTGCGCTTGCCGAATACCATGTGAGTTCCTTCTCCCTACGTAAATTACCCGGGTCCTTTTCAGGCCCCCGCAGGTATGATGTAGGGTCTCATGCCCGATTTGTTGAGGGCAAAACTGCGGCCAGTGACGATTTGCGCAACCCGGCCGGCGTGCTATTGGCTCGCGCCATGACATACAAGGTTGCCGCTCTCTATCAATTCGCCGCTCTTCCGGACTTCGAAGCGCTGCGCGCCCCGCTGCTCGAGCTCTGCGAAACGCTCGGGATTCGCGGCACGCTGCTGCTGGCGCCCGAGGGCATCAATGGCACGATCGCCGGCACGGACGAAGCGATTGACGCGGTGATCGCGGCGCTGACGACCGGCCCGCTCTTCGACGGCCGGCTCGACAATCTCGAGCTGAAATTCTCCGGCGCGGCGGAAATGCCGTTCAAGCGGCTGAAGATCCGGCTGAAGAAGGAGATCGTCACCCTGGCGCAGCCGCAGGTCGATCCGACGAAGCAGGTCGGCACCTATGTCGCCGCGGAGGACTGGAACGCGCTGATCAGCGATCCTGACGTGATCGTCGTCGACACCCGCAACCGCTTCGAGGTGAAGATCGGAACGTTCGAGCGGGCGCTCGATCCGGAAACGCGGAAGTTCTCGCAGTTCCCGGATTTCGTCAGCCGTACGCTCGATCCGGCCAAAAACAAGAAGGTCGCGATGTTCTGCACCGGCGGTATCCGCTGCGAGAAGGCGAGTTCCTACCTGCTGTCGCAGGGCTTCGCCGAGGTTTTCCACCTGAAGGGCGGCATCCTCAAATATCTCGAGACGATCCCGCCGGAAGAAAGCCTGTGGCAGGGCGAGTGCTTCGTCTTCGACGAGCGCGTGGCGCTCGGCCATGGGCTGGCGGAGCGGGCCAAGGCGGAGGAGCCGCCGGAGGACGACGCGGCCTGAGGCCGCGCCGACCCCTTGATTACTCGCCGTCCTTGGCGTCGTGCAGATAGGCCTCGACGACGCCCTTCAGCTTGATCGTCAGCGGGTTGCCGAAGCGATCGCGCGCCTTGCCGGCGGCGACGCGGACCCAGCCTTCGCTGATGCAATACTCTTCGACATTGGTCTTCTCGACGCCGTTGAAGCGGATGCCGACGCCGCGCTCCAGCAAGGCCTCGTCATGGAAAGGGCTCTTCGGATCGTTCGAGAGGCGATCGGGCAGCGTGTCGGTCATGGTCGAACCTTCAGATCGGGTACATTGGCCGGCACACATAGCGGGACGATGCGGTCCTGCCAACCCGGCGCGAAGAGCAGCTCAGCGGCCGAGCAGCGTGGCGATCGTCAGGATCGCGACATAGATGCCCGTTCCCAGCAGCATGAACATCACCGCGGCCGAGCCGAGATCCTTGGCGCGGCGCGCGAATTCGGAACGCTCGGGCGACACGCGGTCGACGATCTCCTCGATCGCCGTGTTCAATGCCTCGACCGAAAACGTCGCGAAAGCGAGCATCAAGTAAACGCCGATCTCGGCCAGCGAACGGCCGAGAAAGACGATCCAGGCGAGCGCGGCGACGGCCGCCGCCAGTTCCATCCGGGCCGCCATCTCGCCCCGGAACAGGATCGCGACGCCCGAGGCCGACCAGCGGCTCGCCGCGATGAGATGCTCCAACCAGGCGCGCATGTCCGTCTTCCCCCTTTGGTCGGCATTCGCCGATTGTTTGCAGCCCCCGGCCGCATCGCCATGGCGACACCGCCGCCGGACGGGATATCATGTAGCCGATTCCCGCGAACGCCGTGTCGGCATCGCATCGTCACGCCAGTTTCCTGGCCAACTTCAATCGGTCCTCTCTTTTCCGAGCCACCCTTGGCAGGGGCTGGCCCGGATGCAATATGAGGGTGAGGGTTCAAGGACGGATATGAGCGAGCTTCGCACCTTCGACGTCAGACGGCCGCAGCGGGCGCTTCTGCTTTCGCTCCCGAACATCCTGACCTATGGCCGCATCCTGGCGGTTCCCCTCGTCGTCTTCTGCGTCGTCGGCGGCAAGGATACGTGGCGATGGATCGCGCTCGCGCTCTTCATCCTCGCCAGCATCACCGACTATCTCGACGGCTACCTGGCCCGGATCTGGAAGCAGCAATCCTCGCTCGGGCGCATGCTCGATCCGATCGCCGACAAGCTGCTCGTCTCGGCCTGCCTGCTGGCGCTCGTCTTCGAGCGCACGATCGATGGCCTGTCGCTCTGGGCGGCGCTGATCATCCTGTCGCGCGAGATCCTCGTCTCGGGCCTGCGCGAATATCTGGCGGAGCTGCGCGTCAGCGTGCCGGTCTCGCGCCTCGCCAAGTGGAAGACGGCGCTGCAGATGGTCTCCATCGGCTTCCTGCTCGCAGGCCCAGCCGGAGACGTCCATTTCGCCTACACGACGCTGATCGGCATCGTGCTGCTGTGGATCTCCGCTCTCGTCACGCTCTACACCGGCTACGACTATTTCCGGGCGGGCCTCGGGCACATCCTGGAGGAAGAGCCGTGAAGCTCGTCTATTTCGCCTGGGTGCGCGAACGGATCGGCACGGCCGAGGAGACCGTCGCGCCGCCCGAGGGCGTCGAGACGGTCGGCGATCTGCTGGGCTGGCTGCGCACGCGCGGCGAGACCTATGAATACGCCCTGGCGGAGCCGACCGCGATCCGCGTGGCGCTCGACCATGACCATGCCGATCACGATGCGCCGCTTTCCGGCGTGCGCGAGGTAGCCCTGTTTCCCCCGATGACGGGAGGCTAGGCCCGCCATGGCCAAGACCCGCGTCGCCATCGTTTCCGAGCCGCTCGACATCACGGCCGAGATCGAACGCGTGACGACGGGTCGTGGCGATATCGGCGCCGTCGTCACCTTCACCGGCCTCTGCCGCGACGAGGACGGCCGGCTCGAAGCGCTTGAGCTCGAGCACTATCCCGGCATGGCCGAGGCGGAAGTGTCCCGCATCGCCGAGCAGGCGGCCAAGCGGTGGGAGATCACCGACGTCACCGTCCTTCACCGGCACGGCAAGGTGAAGCCGGGCGAGGTCATCGTGCTGGTGGTCACCGCCTCGCGGCACCGGCACGCCGCCTTCGAATCGGCCGAGTTCATCATGGATTTTCTCAAGACCCACGCGCCCTTCTGGAAGAAGGAGCATACCGCGTCCGGCGCGGTCGCCTGGGTCGACGCCAAATCCTCGGACGACCAGGCCGAAGAGCGCTGGAACAACTCCGATTGAGCCATTCCCCGAGTGACCGGCCGGGCGGCGCCTTCGCGCCGCATGAGGCCTTGGCCGAGAGCCTGCTGCCGCACGCCACCGAAGGTGACGACGGCTCGCACGACATCGCCCATCTCCAGCGCGTCTGGAAGAACGCCGCCGCCATCCATGCGGCGGAAGGCGGCGACGGCGAGGTTCTCGCCGCCGCGACGCTGCTGCATGACTGTGTCACCGTCGAGAAGAACGACCCGATGCGGCCGCAGGCATCGCGGCTGGCGGCGCGCAAGGCGGCCGGGATCCTTGAGGGGCTCGGCTGGGATGCGCCGCGCGTCGCCGCCGTCGCCCACGCGGTCGAGGCGCACAGCTTCTCCGCCGGCATCGCGCCGGAAACGCTGGAGGCGCGCATCCTGCAGGATGCCGACCGCCTGGACGCGATCGGCATGGTCGGGGTGGCGCGCTGCTTCTACATCGCCGGCCGGATGGGCAGCGGCCTCTACGACCCGCGGGATCCGCAAGCGACAGCCCGCCCCCTCGCCGACGCGCGCTTCGCGCTCGACCATTTCGACAACAAGCTCTTCAAGCTCGCTGGCGGCTTCCAGACCGAGGCCGGACGCAAGCTGGCGACACTGCGGCAGGATCGCCTCCGCCGCTTCTATGACGAATTTCTGGACGAGATCTGACCACACGGCGCATCGGCGACGATCCCGCGCCCGGAGGAATGCCGCATGCTGACGATCTGGGGCCGCAACAATTCGAGCAACGTCAAGAAGGTTCTCTGGTGCGCCGAGGAAATCGGCCTCGCCTATGAGGCGATACCGGCCGGCGGCGCCTTCGGCGTCACCGCCGATCCCGCCTATCGCGCGATGAACCCGAACGGGCTGGTACCGACGATCCGCGACGGCGATATCGTGCTGTGGGAATCGAACGCCATCGTGCGCTATCTCGCCGCCCGCTATTCCGAGGGCACGCTGTGGCCGCGCGACATCGCGGAGCGCGCCGGCGCCGACCGCTGGATGGACTGGACGACGTCCGCCTTCGCCGCGCCGTTTCGCGACGTGTTCTGGGGCATGGTGCGCACGCCGGTAGAACGACGCGACATGGCCGTGATCGAAGCCAGCCGGCAGAAATGCTCCACCCTGCTCGCCATCGCGGATCGCGCCCTCGCCGAGCGCCCCTATCTGTCGGGCGAGGCCTTCGGCATGGGCGACATCCCGCTCGGCTGCCTCGCCTATGCCTGGTTCGCCATGCCGATCGAGCGACCGGACCTGCCGCATCTCGCCAGATGGCATGAACGGCTGCTGGCGCGGCCGGCCTACGCCAAAGTCGTCGCGATACCGTTGAGCTGAGGCACTGGGTCAGCCACAAGCTCCGCGTCATCCCGGGCGGAGACCCGGGATCCATCCAGCCGAAGCGTAGGGAGGCTCGTGCGGCCCCAAACCCGGCTGCATGGATCCCGGCTCGGGGGCCGGGATGACGGCGAGCCTGGACATGCCAACGCGGCCAATGCCCAAAAATAAAAATGGCCGGGACGAGCCCGGCCATTCTTGAATTCAGAAGCTTCGGCGGATTAGCCGACGAGCTCGACGCCCGAGAACCAGTAGGCGATTTCCTGCGCTGCCGTCTCCGGAGCGTCCGAGCCGTGCACCGAGTTCTCGCCGATCGAGAGCGCGAACTCCTTGCGGATCGTGCCGGCATCGGCGTTGGCCGGGTTCGTCGCGCCCATGACTTCGCGGTTCTTCAGGATGGCGCCTTCGCCTTCCAGGACCTGCACGACGGTCGGGCCAGCGGTCATCGTCTCGACCAGCTCGCCGAAGAAGGGACGCTCCTTGTGGACGGCGTAGAAGCCCTCGGCCTGGGCGCGGGACATCCAGACGCGCTTGGAAGCGACGACGCGCAGGCCGGCGTCTTCCAGCTTGGCGGTGATCTTGCCGGTCAGGTTACGCTTGGTCGCGTCGGGCTTGATCATCGAGAAGGTGCGTTCGATCGCCATGTTCGGTCCTGTCGTTTCGATTTGGGTAAATGGGTGGCGCTGTATAGCCTCGCCGCCCCGACCCGGCAAGGGCGCGAACCCTGTCAGCAACACTGTCGGGGCTTAAAAACGTCAGGCATACTGACCTGCCGAACACGACGGTTTCGCGACGGGAACAGGAGCTGGGCCATGAAGCCGCATTTCGAAATGTTCGCCGCCTACAACGCGTGGGCCAACGGGCGCCTCTACGAGGCGGCGCGCGCCGTTTCGCCGGAACGCTTCCATGCCGACGAGGGCGCCTTCTTCGGCTCGCTCTGCGGAACGCTGAACCACCTCCTCGTCACCGACCGCATCTGGCTGCGCCGCTTCTCCGGCACGGGCCCGCTGCACACGGCGCTGAACGAGGTGGTGACCGAGGATCTCGGCGAGCTGTCGGCGCTGCGCACCGCCGAGGATGCGCGGATCGTCGCCTATGTGGACGGGCTTACCGAGGCGGATATCGCCGGCGTGTTCACCTACACGCCGATCACCACCCCGGTCGCGGTGACCCAGCCGCTCGGCCCCGCCCTCGCCCATCTCTTCAACCACCAGACCCATCATCGCGGCCAGGCGACCGCCATCCTGACCCGCATCGGCGGCCGCGACGCCTGCGCCAGCCTCGACCTGATCCAGTTTCAGCGCGCGAGCGGCCTCGGACTTAGCTAGCCGGATAAGCAGGATTGCGTCCGGCCGAGGCGCAACCGGTCACGAAAATATATCGGAGAGGTGTGAAGTCGGTCGCTTGATTCAACCAAGGCGGAAGCGCACGTTTTGAGAACGTGTTCTTTGTTGCTGCGAGTCTCCATGTTGCTGCGGTCCCTCTTCCTCGCGTTCGCTCTCCCGATTGCAGCCGCGCAGGCAGCGACCCCGGCGATTCAGGCCGAGCCGCCGCAGGAGATCAACGACGCCCATCTGGCGGAGGTCGTCGACTTCGTCGTCGGTAACGCGGTCTACGCGCTCTATCACCAGGCCGGCCACATGATGATGCAGCGCTATGGCGTCCAGCAGGATGGCGGCGAGCAGGCGGCCGACGATTTCGCCGCCGTGATTCTGCTGGAACCGCGCACCGGCGCCGGCGACCAGACCCTGGTCGACGCCGTCGACAGCTGGATGCTCTCCAGCCACGTGACCGCTTCGGCCCAGCCCGATGTCGCCGGCCTGCCGGATCGCCATTCGCTCGACGCCGAGCGGGCCAACGGCATCGTCTGCGACATGGTGGGCGCCGACAGCAAGGACTTCGCTGACGTGGCGGACGCCGCGTCGCTGACACCGGCCGCCCGCGCCGAATGCGCCGCGACCTACCAGCGCAAGCGCGCGCTCTGGGCGGAGGGACTGAAGCCACTCGCCCGTTCGGCCGGCCAGCCGCAATCGACCATCGCCGTGTTCTATGACGAACCGGCCGGCGGCGAGATCGCCGAGAGGACCATCCTGCAGGACAATCGCGTGCTGGAGGAAGTGGCGACACGGCTGGCGCACGACTTCTCCCTCTCCCCGGCCCCGACGATCCGCGCCAAGAGCTGCGGCACGGTGACGTCGAGCTACGACCCGGCGCTGAACGAAATCGTCCTTTGCTACGAGCTGTCGAGCTACCACGCCGAGCTGATCGTCCGCGACATCGCCGGCCGCTAGCGGTTCGCACGCGCTTGGCAACGAGGCAGCGCTTGCGTCCGGCGCCAAGGCACGGCACATAGCCGGCCATGCTGCACGTCAATGAAGTCACCTATCGCATCGCCGGCCGTACGCTCCTCGAGGGGGCGACCATTGCCTTGCCCGACGGGGTCAAGGCCGGCTTCGTCGGCCGCAACGGCACCGGCAAGACGACGCTGTTCAAGCTGGTCACCGGCGACATCGCGCCGGAGAGCGGCTCCATCGGCCTGCCGCGCGGCGTCCGCATCGGACAGGTCGCGCAGGAAGCACCCGGCACCGAGCAATCGCTGATCGATTTCGTGCTGGCCGCCGACACAGAGCGCGCGGCGCTGCTCCACGAGGCGGAGCACGCCACCGACCCGCATCGCATCGCCGAGATCCAGATCCGCCTGACCGACATCGGCTCCCATGCCGCCGAGGCGCGGGCCGGCACCATCCTCGCCGGCCTCGGCTTCGACGCCGAGGCGCAGCTTCGCCCCTGCTCCGCCTTCTCAGGCGGCTGGCGCATGCGCGTGGCGCTTGCCGCCGTGCTGTTCGCCGAGCCCGACTTGCTGCTGCTCGACGAGCCGACCAACTATCTCGACCTCGAAGGCACGATGTGGCTCGAGAACTACGTGGCGCGCTATCCACACACCGTGTTCCTGATCAGCCACGACCGCGACCTGCTGAACCGCGCCGTCGACATGATCGTGCATCTCGACCAGGGCAAGCTGACGATCTATCGCGGCGGCTATGACAGCTTCGACCGCCAGCGCCGCGAAAAACAGGCGCTGCAGCTCAAGCTGAAGAAGAAGCAGGACGACCAGCGCAAGCACCTGCAGGCCTTCGTCGACCGCTTCAAGGCGAAGGCCTCGAAGGCCCGCCAGGCGCAGTCGCGCATGAAGGCGCTGGAGAAAATGCAGCCCATCGCCGGCATCGTCGACAGCGATGTGACGCCGTTCTACTTCCCGCCGCCGGCCAAGATCCTGGCGCCGCCAATCATCGCGCTCGACAACGCCTCGGTCGGCTACGAGGAAGGCAAGCCGATCCTGCGCAAGCTCGACATCCGCATCGACGTCGAGGATCGCATCGGCCTGCTCGGCGCGAACGGCAACGGCAAGTCGACCTTCGCCAAGCTGCTGGCCGGCCGCCTGCCCAACCTCACCGGCGCGATGCGGCGCGCCGACAAGCTCGACATCGCCTTCTTCGCCCAGCACCAGCTCGACGACCTGCGCCCGGCCGAGACCGCCGTGCAGCACATCCGCATGCTGATGCCGGACGCGACCGAAGCACAGGTTCGCGCCCGCGTCGGCGCCATGGGCTTTCCGACCGCCAAGATGGATACGCCGGCGCGCGAGCTTTCGGGCGGCGAGCGGGCGCGGCTGCTGCTCGGCATCGCCACCTTCCGCGGCGCCAACCTGCTGATCCTCGACGAGCCGACGAACCATCTCGACATCGACAGCCGCGAGGCGCTCGTGCAGGCGCTGAACGACTATCCGGGCGCTGTCATCCTGATCAGCCACGATCGC
Organism: Kaistia sp. SLG-1; assembly: GCF_059699055.1. NCBI lineage: Bacteria > Pseudomonadati > Pseudomonadota > Alphaproteobacteria > Hyphomicrobiales > Kaistiaceae > Kaistia > Kaistia sp. SLG-1. The sequence continues at coordinate 2,270,961 of NZ_AP048544.1, read as the reverse complement.
CACCTGATCGAGGCCTCGGTCGACCGGCTGCTGCTGGTCGCCGACGGCACGGTGTCGAATTTCGACGGCGACATGGACGATTATCGCAAGCTGATTGTGAAAGGCCCCGACACCTCCAACGGCAAATCGGACAGCGATGCGACGGCCAAGAGTTCGGCCCAGGATCGCCGCCGCGAATCCGCCGCCAAGCGTTCCGAGCTGGCGCCGCTCCGGAAAAAGATCAAGGAAACCGAGTCCTTGATGGAGAAGCTTCAGAAAGAGATTCAGAAGCTCGATACCGCGCTCGCCGACGTCGAGCTCTACGTCAAGGATCCGGCCAAGGCGACGACGCTGGCCAAGCAGCGCTCTGACGCGGTCAAATCGCTGGGCGAGCGGGAAGAAAGCTGGCTGGAGATGTCGGCGGAATATGAAGAGGCCGTCGGGGCGGACTGACCGCCCTTCCTCGCCCCTCGCCTCTTGGGTGAGGCGAGCTCCGCCCTTTCCCCACCCTCGTCGTCATCCCTGCGAAAGCAGGGATCCATCCATCCGAGACTTCGGAGGTTCGCGCGTCAGCCAACCCGGCGGAAATGGATCCCGGCTCGAAGGCCGGGATGACGGCGAGCGTGTTGCCGGCGGCAGCTATCCAGCGTCGCGTCGAAGGCTTCCTTCCTCAACTCTCGCTCAGGGTGAGGTGAGTTCCGCCATTTCCCCACCCTCCGTCGTCATCCCTGCGAAAGCAGGGATCCATGCATCCGAGGGCTCGGGAGGTTCGCGCGCAGCCAACCCGGCGGGAATGGATCCCGGCTCGGAGGCCGGGATGACGGCGAGCGTGTTGCCGGCGGCAGCGCTCCAGCGACGAAGGCTGCCTTCCTCACCTCACCCTAGGGCCGAGGTGAAAACCGCGCCGTGCGCCTCGTGGAGCGCAGCAGCGCCCTCACGCCTTCTTCTGCCAGCGGCCCTGTTCGGATTGCTGCCAGTAGGTCGCGTCGTGGCCCTCGGCCTTGACGCGCTTCCAGGAGGCGCGCGCGCCGTCCAGCGCCTCGGGATCGTTGCCGTCGAACATCAGCACGACGCGGACATAGCCGCTGAGGTCGCCCGCCTGCGCGCCGGCGACGAGAAAGCGCACATTGGCGCCGTTCGGATTGTCCTGTTCCGGCGTGATCAGGATCGGGTGCTGCGCCGCATCCGGATCGCGCCAGAGGCCATGCGGCAGGAAGGTCTCCTCGCCATAGGTCCAGAGCAGCGCGTCGAGCGCCTCGCAGCGCTCCGCCGCGCCGGCCTCGACGACGACGCGCCATCCCCTTTCGAGGGATTTCTCCAGCAGACCCGGCAGCAGCGCCTCGAGCGGCTGCTGCTGCAGATGATAGAACAGGACCTCAGCCATCACGCCTTCTCACGCGGCGTCGAGCGCTCCGAGTCATTCGAAGCGTCCGACGTCGCCCGCCTTGTAGCAGCTCAGCCCTCGTAATTGTCGGCAACGAGGCGATCGAGGATGCGCACGCCCCAGCCCGAGGCCCAGGAACGGTTGATCTCGGTCTGCGGCGAGCCCATCGCCGTGCCGGCGATGTCGAGATGCGCCCAGGCGACGTCGTCCTCGACAAAGCGCTTCAGGAACTGCGCCGCCGTGATCGAGCCGCCATAGCGGCCGCCGGTGTTCTTGATGTCGGCGAACTTCGATTCGATCAGCTTGTCGTAGGCCGGCCCGAGCGGCATGCGCCACACCTTCTCGCCCGTCGCCTCGCCCGCCTTCGAGAGCGCATTCGCCAGCGCATCGTCGGTCGCGAACATGCCGGCATGGTCCGTGCCGAGCGCCACCATGATGGCGCCGGTCAGCGTCGCCAGGTCGACGATCACCTTCGGCTCATAGGTCTTCTGCGCGTACCAGAGCGCGTCGGCCAGCACGAGGCGGCCCTCGGCGTCGGTGTTGATGATCTCGATCGTCACGCCGGACGCCGCCTCGACGATGTCGCCCGGACGCTGGGCGTTGCCGTCCGGCATGTTCTCGACCAGGCCGATGATGCCGACGACGTTCGCCTTCGCCTTGCGCGAGGCGAGCGCGTGCAGGAGGCCGACGACGGCGGCGGCGCCGCCCATGTCGCCCTTCATGTCCTCCATGCCGCCGGCCGGCTTGATCGAGATGCCGCCCGTGTCGAAGACGACGCCCTTGCCGACGAAGGCGACCGGCTTCTCCTTCGACTTCGTTCCGTTCCAGTGCATGGCGACGAGGCGCGGCGGCCGGACGGAGCCCTGCGCGACGCCGAGCAGCGCCCGCATGCCGAGCTTCTTCATCTGCTTTTCGGTCAGCGTCTCGATCGTGACGCCGAGCGACGCCAGCTCGGCCGCCTTCTCGGCGAACTCGACCGGGCCGAGGATGTTGGCGGGCTCATTGACCAGCTCGCGCGCGAGGATGGCGCCCTCGGCGATCGCCGAACGGGAGACCCAGGCCTTCTTCGCCTTGCCGGCTTCGGCGGCGACGATATCGAGCGTCACCGGCCCCTTGGCCGCCTTGCCGTTGTCGCCATCCTTGCCGTCTTTTCCGTCTTTCCCGTTCTTGGCCTTGCTCTTGTAGCGGTCGAACGAATAGGCGCGCAGCACCGCGCCGAGCGCGATATCCGCCAGCTGGTCGCCCGAAATCACGACCCCATCCGGCCGCTCGGCGAACAGCGTCGCCGTCTCGCCCTTGCGCAGAGCCCCGAGAACGACGCCGCCGAGCCGCGACCAGTCGCCTTCCACAAGTTCTTCAGCCTTGCCGAGCCCGACGATGACGAGCCGGTCGAAGGCGAGATTCGCCGGCGCCAGCAGGTCGAGGACCGCGAGCGACTTGCCCTTGTAGTCCGCCGTCGCTGCGGCTTTTTGGAGCAGCTCGGCGATGCCGAGGCCCTGCGCCGCGGCGCCGAGCGCCAGGGTTTCGTCAGTCAGGACGATCACCGTCCCCGTCTCGTTCGTCGTCGACTTGTGGAAGGAAACGGCAGGACTTTGGGTCATTTGGGCTCGCTGGGATATGAGCGGCAGGCGCCGATCGGCGCTGTCTGGGACAGGAGGTGCGTGGGTTCCGCCACACCCTTGAACGATCAATCTGTCCTGCGACGGTCGTCTCTGGCAAGTGGCGCGGCTTCACGATAGACGTTTACCGTTCGTTAAGACTGTTTTTTCGCGTTTGATTCACCCAATTAGTCCACCCATGGAGCTCCCGATCGTCGGGGCCCGTAGGAGGTTCGATCCGCCATCTTGTTACAGCCGAGGGCATGGCTGTCTTTGACACGGGGGGCGTGCAGAGTTCGAGGATCGACAACAACCCGATGAAGCTCATCGAGCGTTACATCTTTAACCGCATGCTGGGAGCGTTTCTGCTCAGCCTCTGCGGCTTGTCCGGTACGGTTTGGCTCAGCCAGGCCTTGCGCGAACTCGACCTGATCACGAGCAAGGGCCAGAACTTCGTCACCTTCTTCCGGGTGTCGAGCCTGATCTTCCCCGGCCTGCTGCTCATAGTCTGCCCCGTCGCGCTGCTGATCGGCGCGATCTACACCTTCAACCAGCTGAATGCCGATTCGGAGCTCGTCGTCATCAATGCGAGCGGCGCCTCGCAGACGCGGCTTCTGAAGCCGGCTCTGGTCATGGGCCTGATCACGGCGATCATCGTCGGCTCGATGTCGCTCTATCTGGTTCCGCGCTCGCTGCAGGCCTTTCGCGGCCTGCTTACCGGCATCAACGCCGACCTGATCACCAGCTTCGTCAAGGAAGGCCAGTTCATGGAACTGGGCAACCGGCTGGTGTTCCATGTCCGCGACCGCAAGGCGGACGGCACGCTGGAAGGCATCTTCATCCAGGACGGGCGCCAGGACGACCAGACGTCTATCTACATCGCCAATCGCGGCGTCGTGCTGAAGAACCCGCTCGGCACGTTCCTGATCATGCAGAACGGCACGATCCAGCAGAAGTCGGAAACCAACAACTCGATGTCGATCATCGAGTTCGAATCCTATGCGTTCGACCTCTCGACCTTCGGCAGCAAGACCACCCTACCCGCCTTTACTGCCGGCGAACGCAGCACCGCCTTCCTGATGTCGCCCGATCCGAACGATCCCGAATATCAGAAGCGGCCAGGCTCGTTCGCGTCGGAGCTGCATGACCGATTCTCGGCGCCGCTCTACGCCATCCTGTTCGCCATCCTGCCGGTGGCAGCCCTCGGCCAGGCCCAGACGACCCGCCAGGGGCGCAGCCTCGTCATCCTGGGCACGATCGCCGTCGCGACCGGCGTGCGCATCGGCGGCCTGATTCTGGCCAGCCTCGCCGCCAACGACACGCGCCTGATCCCGGCGCTCTATGCGCTGCCGATCGTCTTCATCCTGCTGTCGCTCGTCGCCGTCTACAGCTCCGTCCGCCTGACCGCTTCCGACAGCATCGCCTCGGCGGTGACGGATCTCGCGCAGCGGATCGCCAATCGCCTGCGGATCGGACCGCGCCCCTCGGCCGGGAGCGGAATGTAAGACATGTTCCGCAATCCGACGCTCAGCTTCTATTTCGCCCGACGCTTCGCCAAGACCGCGCTGATCATCTTCATCGTCGTCTTCGTGCTGATGGCCTTCATCGACTATCTCGAGCTGGCGCGCCGCGCCGCGCGGCGCGAGGGCTTCGATGCCTTCCTCTATCTCCTCGTCTCGCTCGCGCGCGTTCCCAACGTCATCGAACGAGCCCTGCCCTTCACCATCCTGTTCGCCTCGATGGCGAGCTTCGTGATGGCGAATCGGCAGCTGGAGCTGGTGGTGGCGCGCGCGGCCGGCGTCTCGGCCTGGCAGTTCCTGCTGCCGGCCGGCCTGGTCGCCGTGATGATCGGTGTGTTCGCGACCACCGTGTTCAATCCGATATCCACAGAGTTGAAGGAGCGATCGATCCTGCTCGGCAACCAGCTGGCGCAGGAGCGAACGCGAATCGAGGCCTCGAAGCTCGAAGCGAGCAAGACGGCCGAACCGGAGCCGGAGGCGACGCCGGGATCCGCCGGCGAGGTCGTCCCCTCGGCCGAATCATCCGACTGGCCCGTCTGGATGCGACAGACGGGGCGCGAGGGCTCCTCGATCATCGGCGCGCGGCAGAGCCTCAACCGCGGTCTTTCGCTCGTCGACGCCTCGGCATTCGTGTTCAAATCGAACGGTTCCCTGGCCCGTCGGATCGATGCATCCACAGCTGATTTCGAGGACGGCGACTGGGTGTTCCGCAACGCTACGATCCTGCAGGCAGGCAGCCGTCCGGAGCCGGTCGCGGAGTTTCGTCTGCCGACCGATCTGAATGCAAATCAGGTCAGCCAGAGGCTGGCGGACCCTGAGACCGTGTCGTTCTGGTCTTTGCCTCAACTTGTTGAAATTTCAAAGAAATCGGCTGTTCCGAGTGACGCGTATGAAATGCAGTTCCAATCCCTGCTGGCGCAGCCGCTGCTGTTCCTCGCCATGGTTTTCGTGGCCGCGACCGTGTCCCTCCGGTTCTCCCGTTCGCGCGATCTCGGGCAGGTGATTTTGACTGGTGTCGCGGTAGGCTTCGTGCTTTATGTGGTCACGGAATTGGCTAGGGGTTTGGGGAGGAGCGGCGTCGTGTCACCGATGATTGCCGCTTGGACTCCCGCTGCCATCGCCATCTTGTTAAGTGTCACAGTGCTTCTTCATCGGGAGGACGGATGATGTTTGTTTCCGCTCCTCTCCCGAGGCACGGTTACGTCGCGCGTTTGGCGCGTGGGCTCGGCATTTTCGTCATCGCGGCGACGCTCGGCCTCGGAACCGCCCTCCCCGACACGGCGCTGGCGCAATCGAATCCCGGCACGCTCGGCTTCGGTCTCGACACGCTGCCCAAGCCGTCCGGCAGCGGGCAGATGGTGCTCGAGTCCGACCAGCTCGTCTATGATTATGACCAGTCGGCGGTTTCGGCCGTCGGCGGGGTCAAGATCTATTACGACGGCTACACGCTCGAAGCCGACCGCGTCACCTACGACCAGAAGAACAAGAAGATGCGCGCCGAAGGGCGCGTGAAGATCGTCGACCGCACCGGCGCCACCGTGACCGCGGACACGATCGACATCACCGACGATTTCGCCACCGGCTTCGTCAATGCGCTCCGGCTCGACACGCCGACCCAGACGCATTTCGCGGCCGAGAAGGCGCTGCGCGACCAGGGCAAGACGACCACCTTCTACCGCGGCGTCTACACCGCCTGCGAACCCTGCCGCGAGAAGCCCCAGAAGGCGCCGATCTGGCAGGTGAAGGCCGCCCGGATCATCGTCGATCACAACGAGCACATGGTCTATTTCAAGCGCGCCTCGCTTGAATTCCTGGGCATGCCGATCGCCTATTTCCCGGCCTTCTCGGCGCCCGATCCGACCGTCAAGCGCAAGAGCGGCTTCCTGTTCCCGTCCGCCGGCTACAAGAAGACGCTCGGCGCCTTCCTGCAGACGCCGTATTTCTGGGCGCTGGCGCCGAACTACGACCTGACGCTGGCTCCGGCCGTTTACACCAATCAGGGCTTCCTGCTGGACGTCGAATGGCGCCATCGGCTGGAGTACGGCCAGTATTCGTTGCGCATGGCCGGCATCAACCAGCTGAACCCGGACGACTTCATCGACGAAGGCACCCGCAATTCGGGCGTCAAGGACTGGCGCGGCGGCGTGAAGACCGCGGGCGAGTTCTACCTGAACCGCTACTGGACGGTCGGCTGGGACGCGACGTTCCTGAGCGACCGAACGTTCAGCCGCGACTACAGCCTGCTGTCGCCCAACACCGACATCAATGTCTCGACCGTCCACCTGACGGGCATCAGCGAGCGTAACTATTTCAATGCGAGCGCGCTCTATTTCCAGGTGCTGACGAACGACTCGGACATCAAGTACGACCAGGGCCGCCAGGCCGTCGTCCATCCGGTCATCGACCACAGCTACATCTTCGACGACTCGGTCCTGGGCGGTCAGCTGTCGCTCAAGTCGAACCTGACCAGCCTGTCGCGCGACGAGACGGACATCGTCAACGACCAGGGCAACGGCATCACGGTCGCGCAGGGCGTCACAAACGGCGTGCTCGACAGCAACGCGCACATCCTGGGCCTGTCGGGCAATTACAATCGCCTGAGCAGCCAGGCGACGTGGCAGCGCACGATGATCGGCCCGCTGGGCATGGTCTTCAAGCCGTTCGGCTATCTGCGCGGCGACGCGATCTACGCCAACCAGGACGACATCATCAACGGCCTGAACGACCAGGGCTCGTTCTTCCGCGGCATGCCTGCCGTCGGCATGGAATGGCGCTGGCCGATCATGGCCGCTGGCCTCTCCTCCAGCTTCCTGTTCGAGCCGGTCGCGCAGATGATCGTGCGTCCGAACGAGCCGATGGCCGGCAGGCTGCCGAATGAAGACGCGCAGAGCCTCGTCTTCGACGATTCGAGCCTGTTCGACTGGGACAAGTTCTCCGGCTACGACCGCATCGAAGGCGGCACCCGCGTCAATGTGGGCTTCCGCTACCTCGCCAATGTCGGCTCCGTCGCCACGGTGCAGGGCGTCATCGGCCAGTCCTACCAGGTGGCGGGTCTCAACTCCTTCGCCGTCGAGGATCTGACCGCGACGGGCGCCGTCTCCGGCCTCGAGACCAACGTCTCCGACGTCGTCGCCGGCGTCACGCTCGACACGGGCTATGGCTACTTCCTGACGGCCCGCGGCCGCTTCGACGAAGCCAATCTCGACGTCAACCGCGCCGAGGTCACCGCGACCGGCAAGTTCGGCGACGTGACCGCGTCGGCATCCTACCTGTTCTTGCGCGAGCAGCCGGCGATCGGCAACGACGCCCGCACCGACACGATCAGCGCGCGTGCCTCGTGGCAGATGACGGAGACGTGGCGCTTGTTCGGTTCGGTCGCCTGGGACATCGAGAACACCCAGCTGGCGTCCAGCGGCATCGGCATCGCCTATGACGACGAGTGCACGACTTTCTCGATCGCCTACAGCGAGATCCGCGACGACTACACGGATCTGCAGACGTCGAAGCAGCTGATGGTTCGGCTCGAACTCCGGACGCTCGGCGGCACGAAGCTGCGCAGCAATGTCGGCGAACTGTCGAGCAGCAGCAATTGATCTTCATGCTTTCGCCGGATTTGCAGGGTCTACCCGTTCGAAACACACGCCGTCGTGGCGGCAGGTCGGTTCGGTGCGCCGAGACGCCGGCAACTCGCCGCATCTGACAGGATTCGGATCCATCGCCATGCGTATTCGCCTGAAGTCACTCTGCCTTCCCGCTCTCGCCATCGGTCTCTGCCTCGGCAGCGTCGGCGTTCCGGCGAGCGCCTTCGCCCAGTCGACGGTCCGCGCCACCGTCAACGACCAGGCGATCACGTCCTATGACGTTTCGCAGCGCGTGAAGCTGATGACGCTCTTCCACCAGGCCACCGGTGACAAGAAGGCGCTGGAGGAGCTGATCGACGAATCGCTGCTGGACCAGGTCGCGAAGCGTCGCAACATGGGCCCGACCGACGCCATGGTTGAGGAGCGCTTCAACGGCATCGCCAAGCAGGTCAAGCTGCCGCCGGCGCAGTTCGTCAAGGCGCTCGGCTCGCAGGGCGTGCAGGCCGATTCGCTCCGCCGCTTCCTGCGCGCGCAGATTACCGGCGCCATGGTGATCCAGGCGCGCGCCCGCAGCACCAAGGTCAGCGAAGCCGACGTGCAGGCGCAGATCGAGAAGGAAGGCATCCAGACCGAGACGGCGACGATTCGCGAGTTCAAGCTCCAGCAGATCGTCTTCGTCGTGCCGAAGGGCTCCTCGCCCGGTCTGGTCGGCCAGCGCCAGCGCGAGGCGGAATCCTTCCGCTCCCGCTTCAGCGGCTGCGGCAACAGCCTGGCCCAGGCCAAGGCGCTGAAGGGCGTCGTCGTGCTCGACATGGGCCGCCGCGACACCACGCAGGTCCAGGGCGCGGCCGGCGAAGCGCTGAAGACGACGCCCGTCGGCGGCACGCTGAAGCCGGAAGTGACGGAGCGCGGCGTCGAGATCATCGCCGTCTGCGAAGCCAAGGACATCCGCAGCACCGCCGGCGTTCGTGCCGAGATCGAAGAGAAGCTCGCCAGCGAGCAGAACAAGAATCTCGGCAAGGAGTTCGTCGCCGAGCTCCGCAAGAACGCCAAGATTTCCTATAAGTAACGCATGATGGCGGAGCTCGAGCCCTTCAGGCCGCTGGCGCTGACGATGGGAGAGCCGGCCGGTATCGGGCCGGACGTGACGCTCGCCGTCTGGCGCGAGCGGCGCGAACGGAAGCTGCCGGCCTTCTACGTGCTGGCGGATCCGGAAGCGCTCCGCACCCGCGCCGCCCTGCTCGGCCTAGACATCCCGATCGAGACCATCCATGCGTCGGAGGCGGTCGACGCCTTCGACCGGTTCCTGCCGGTGGTGCCGCTCGAATCGGCGTCCCAGGCTTCGCCCGGCCGGCCGGATCCGGCGGCGGCGCGCGGCGTCATCGAGGCGATCGCGCGCGGCGTCGGCGACGTGCGGGCGGGACTTGCCTCGGCGCTCGTCACCAATCCGATCAACAAGAAGGCGCTGTTCGACGCCGGCTTCCAGCATCCGGGCCATACCGAGTTCCTCGGCATGCTGTCGGCCGCCTGGAGCGGCTCGCCGGCCCATCCGGTTATGATGCTCGCTGGACCCGGGCTGCGCGCGGTACCCGCCACCATCCATGTGCCGATCTCAGCGGTTCCCGAGCTGCTGACGGAGCAGATGCTGATCCGCACCGGACGCACCATCGACCACGACATGCGCCGGCGCTTCGGCATGCCGAACCCGCGCATCGCCGTCGCCGGGCTCAATCCGCATGCCGGCGAAGGCGGCGTGATGGGCACCGAGGACGACGCCGTCATCCGCCCGGCGGTCGCGGCTCTGCGCGACGAGGGCATCAACGCCTTCGGACCGCTCGCTCCCGACACGATGTTCCATGCCGAGGCGCGCGCCCGCTATGACGTCGCGCTCTGCATGTATCACGACCAGGCGCTGATCCCGACCAAGACGATCGCCTTCTCCGAGACGGTCAACGTCACGCTCGGCCTGCCCTTCGTACGTACCTCGCCCGACCACGGAACCGCCTTCGACATCGCCGGCACCGGCAAGGCGGATATCTCCAGCCTCGCCGCCGCGCTTCGGCTCGCCGACGAGCTGGCGCGCCACGAGGCGGAATACCGCCAGCGCGAGCTCGCTACGTGACGGCCCAGGACGGGCTTCCGCCGCTTCGCGACGTCATCGCCACCCATGGCCTGCAGGCCATGAAGGCGCTCGGCCAGAACTTCCTGCTCGATTTGAACCTGACCGGCCGCATCGCGCGCGCCGCCGGGCCGCTCGCCGACGTCACGGTGATCGAGGTCGGCCCCGGCCCCGGCGGCCTGACCCGGGCGCTGCTCGCCGAGGGCGCCAAGAAGGTCGTCGCCATCGAGCGCGACCGTCGCTGCCTCGATGCGCTGGCCGAGATCGCCGCCCACTATCCGGGCCGCCTCGAGGTGATCGAAGGCGACGCGATGCAGGTCGACATGTCGAAGCTCGCGACGGGGCGCGTGCGGATCGCCGCCAACCTGCCCTACAACATCGCGACGCCGCTGCTGCTCGGCTGGCTGCAGAGCGAGCCCTGGCCGCCCTTCTACGAGAAGATGACGCTGATGTTCCAGCGCGAGGTGGCCGAGCGGATCGTCGCCACCAATGCCGACGACGCCTATGGCCGGCTCGGCGTGATGTGCGGCTGGCGCAGCGAGGCGCGCATCCTGTTCGACATCTCGCCCAAGGCATTCACGCCGCCGCCGAAGGTGGTGTCGTCGGTCGTGGAACTCGTGCCGCGTCAGGCGCCCCTCGCCTGCGAGCGCGCCAAGCTGGAGCGCGTCACGGCCGCCGCCTTCGGCCAGCGCCGCAAGATGCTGCGCCAGAGCCTGAAGAGCCTCGGCACCGACCCGCTGCCGCTGCTGGCCGCCGCCGGTATCGTCGAGACGGCGCGCGCCGAAGAGATCGACGTCGCCGGCTTCGTCCGTCTGGCCAACGCGCTGCCATAGACCACACGCCATCAGCCCCCTCGCCCGCTTGCGGGAGAGGGATGGGGTGAGGGTTCTTCCGATCGGATTTCCGTTGGTCACGAGGCAGCTAGAGCAAGCCCCTCACCCAACCCTCTCCCGCGAGCGGGAGAGGGCCAAGGCCCACCTCACTCCTGTTGCAGCAAATCCTCGACGAAGCCTTCCAGCCAGGTCGTGCGGGCGCGGCGCATGCGCTCGGCGTAGAGGATGGCCTGCGCCTTTTCGAGCGAGGACTGCAGGTCCTTGTTGATCAGAACATAGTCGTAGTCGCGCCAGTGCAGGATCTCGGAGCGCGCATTGGCGAGGCGCTTGGCGATGACGTCGGGCGCATCCTCGGCCCGGCGCACGAGGCGCGATGCCAGCTCGGTCATGGACGGCGGCAGCACGAAGATGCGCACGAGATCCTCGGGCATCGCCTTCGCCACCTGGTCGGCGCCCTGCCAGTCGATGTCGAACAGCACGTCCTTGCCGGAAGTCAGCCAGTCCTCGACCGGCGCGCGCGGCGTGCCGTAGCAATTGCCGTGCACCTCGGCCCATTCCAGCAGCTCGCCGGTATCGCGCAGCTTGTTGAAGGTCGGCTGGTCGATGAAATGGTAGTGAACGCCGTCGATCTCGCTCGGGCGGCGGGCGCGCGTCGTCACCGACACGGAGAGGACGATATCCTTGTCCTCCGCCATCAGATGACGGGCGATGGTCGACTTGCCCGCGCCCGACGGCGAGGACAGAACCAGCATCAGGCCACGCCGCGAGGGTGAATTTCCGGCAACTGACATTCGGGACTTCCTATTCGAGATTCTGGACCTGCTCGCGCAGCTGGTCGACGGCGGCCTTCAGATCGAGGCCGATCGCCGTCAGGGAGCGATCATTCGCCTTGGCGCAGAGCGTGTTGGTTTCGCGATTGAATTCCTGGGCGAGGAAATCGAGCTTGCGGCCGACGGCGCCGCCCTCGGCGAGCAGCGCCCGGGCGGCGGCGACATGCGCCGTCAGCCGGTCGAGCTCCTCGCGGATATCGGCCTTGGTCGCCAGCAGAACGGCTTCCTGGTGCAGCCGGTCGGGGTCGAGCGAATTCGACGCCTCGAGCAGGGCGGCGACCTGTTCGGCCAGCCGCTTCTTGATCGCCTCGGTGGTGCGCGCCGGCGCCGTCTCGGCGGCGTTCTTCAGGCGCTCGATCTCGTCCATGCGCGCGGAGAGAATGGCGCCGATCGCGGCGCCCTCGCGGTCGCGCGCCGTCACCAGCTCGGCGAGCGCCGTATCGAGATCGGCCAGCAGGTCGGCGGTAAGGGCTGCGGCGGCGTCAGGATCGTCCTCGGCCTCGACGGTCTCCAGCACGCCGCGGATCGACAGCAGGCCATCCAGCGTCGGCGGCGCGGCATCGACCTGCGCGCCGACCCGGCGGACGAGATCCAGCACCTGCTCGAGCAGCGCCTCGTTGACGCGCAGCGCCGAGGCGCTCGTCTCGCGCTGCAGGCTGAGGCCGATCTGGAGGCTGCCGCGCTGCGCGGCCTTGCCGACGCGCTCGCGGACCGGCTGATCGAGATGGTCGAAGCCGGGCGGCAGGCGCAGCCGGATGTCGAGCCCCTTGCCGTTGACGCTGCGGAGCTCCCACGTCCAGCGATAGCCCCGTCCCGCGCCCGCGGCCCGGGCAAAGCCGGTCATGCTCGTCAATGCCATGAAGTTTCCCCGGCCTTGGTCTATCAGGGCTGGCCCGCCCGCGTGAAGCGGCGACAGTAATCCGCGTGCCAAGGCCGCTCAAGGGCAAGGCGGCGGATATCCGTCGATCCAATCCCGAGACTGTCTTGAATCTCGGCTAATATCCGGACGAACCGGGCCGTTCGGCTCCACCACCGCCAGACCCAGGCCGCCGCGCCTGCCGGGGATACCCATGCAATCGATTCTGAAGCTTTCCCTCATCTCCCGATACAGCGCCTTCGCGCTCTGCATCCTGGCCGCGCTACTCATACCGCTGATCCCCATGGACCGGACGCTGAGCCTCCTGCTGACGATGATCTTCGCGGCCCTGAGCGTGCTGGGCGTCTGGGACCTCGTTCAGCAGCGCCATGCGATCACGCGCAACTATCCGGTGATCGGCCACATGCGCTTCCTGGTCGAATCCGTGCGGCCGGAGCTCCGGCAGTATCTGTTCGAATCCGATTCCGACAAGCTTCCCTTCTCCCGGGCCGAGCGTTCGCTTGTCTATCAGCGCGCCAAGAACGAGCCGGATCAGCGCCCCTTCGGCACCCTGCTCGACACCTATGCCAACGGCTACGAGTTCATCGGCCATTCGATGCGGCCGGCGCCGCTGCAGGATCCCGAGAGCTTCCGCATTACCATCGGCAACGAGCAGTGCACCAAGCCCTATTCCGGCTCGGTGCTGAACGTCTCGGCGATGAGCTTCGGCGCCCTTTCCAGCCACGCCATCATGGCGCTGAACCGGGGCGCCAAGCTCGGCGGCTTCGCGCAGGATACAGGCGAAGGCTCGATCAGCCCCTATCACCGCCGCTATGGCGGCGACCTCGTCTGGCAGATCGCCTCCGGCTATTTCGGCTGCCGCAATCCGGACGGCACCTTCTCGCCCGAGAAGTTCGCGATCCAGGCCGCCAGCGACCAGGTCAAGATGATCGAGGTGAAACTCAGCCAGGGCGCGAAACCCGGCCATGGCGGCATCCTGCCGGCCAACAAGGTCAGCCCCGAGATCGCCGAGACGCGCGGCATTCCCGTCGGCATGGAATGCGTCTCGCCCGCCTCGCATTCCGCCTTTGCGACGCCGACCGAGATGATGCAGTTCGTGGCGCAGCTCCGCCAGCTCTCCGGCGGCAAGCCCGTCGGCTTCAAGCTCGCCATCGGCCAGCCCTGGGAGTTCATGGCGATCGTCAAGGCGATGCTGACGACCGGCATCGTGCCTGATTTCATCGTCATCGACGGCGCCGAGGGCGGCACCGGCGCCGCGCCAGTCGAGCTCACCGACCATGTCGGCGTGCCGATGCGCGAGGCGCTGCTGCTCGTCCACAACACGCTGGTCGGAACCGGATTGCGTCAAAAGATCCGGATCGGCGTCGCCGGCAAGCTCGTCTCTGCCTTCGACATCGCGTCGGTGCTGGCGATCGGCGCCGATTGGGTGAACTCGGCGCGCGGCTTCATGTTCGCCATCGGCTGCATCCAGTCGCAGAGCTGCCACACCAACAAGTGCCCGACCGGCGTCGCGACGCAGGACGCGCTGCGCCAGCGCGCCCTCGTCGTGCCGGACAAGGCGGAGCGGGTGGCGAACTTCCATCGCAATTCGCTGCATGCGCTGGCCGAGCTGCTGGCGACGGCAGGGCTCGAACACCCGTCGGACCTGAAGCCGCACCATCTGGCGCGGCGCGTCAGCGCCAACGAGATCCGGCTCTATTCCCAGCTCTTCCCCTATCTGGCGCCGGGCGAGCTGCTCGGCGACGACAGCCCGCATCCGTTCTATCGCCAGGCCTGGGCGCTCGCCTCGGCCGAAAGCTTTGCCATTACCGGCGAACTGCGCCGGGCAAGCTGAGGCGGGACAACCTGACCTTGACGGAAGGTGCGTCCTTCCTCCAAAAACCTGGACCGGCCGTCACGGCCGGTTCACGGGGGAACGTCGGCGGATATCTCGCCCCTGCTCCGTGAGCGCAAGGCTCCATGGCGAGCCGGCAGACCTGCCGGCCGCCCTCTCTCCGACAGGAACCCTTTCATGAGCAAACGCCATGCCGGCTCGTGCCTCTGCGGCGAGGTCCGCTTCGAGGTTGACGGCGACTTCCAGAGCTTCTTCCTGTGCCACTGCTCGCGCTGCCGGAAGGACACCGGATCGGCCCACGCCGCGAACCTGTTCTCGACGACGGCGCGGCTCACCTGGCTCTCGGGCGAGCCCAAGGTGCGGACCTTCCGGCTGCCGTCGACGCGGCACCAGAGGAGCTTCTGCTCGGATTGCGGCTCGGCGCTTCCGGGCCTGCAGATGAACGGCGCGTTATTGGCCGTGCCGGCGGGAAGCCTCGACAGCGCGATCGAGATCCGGCCGAACGCGCATATCCTCGTCGCCGACCGCGCCGAATGGGACGACCATCTGGAAGACGTCCCCCGCTGCGACGGCCTGCCCGGCTGACCCACTTGCCGTGGAGAGCCGGCCGCGCCGCCGCCCTCAGCGACGACTAGCGGCTGCGGGAAGGTCTCCTTCCTTCACCTCTCCCTGAGGGAGAGGTCGACGGCCAAAGGCCGGCGGGTGAGGGTTTACGGCCTCACCGGAGAGTTCCCTAAACCCGCACCCGGAGCTTCGCTCCGACCTCTCCCTCAGGGAGAGGTGAAGGGCAACACCGCTCTCATCGCGCAGACAAACCGTGCCCCCTCCGCCGTCATCCCGGCGAAGGCCGGGATCCAGACGCACAGGCCTGCGGCCGATAGGCTGGGCCGGGCTTTCCTGGCCGGTGTTCATGGGCCCCGGCCTTCGCCGGGGCGACGGTGCCCTGTGAGCAGCATGGTGACCTTCAGGGTTCCGCAATAGTCTCCCCAGAGAGAGGTGAAGGCCAGCCCTACGGCTTCGGTGCCGGCTTCGGCGCGTCGTCGACCGGCGCATCCGCATCGTCTTCCGCATCGCCCGGGCCGGCGCTCTGGTCGGCCGCCGAGGCGTCGCCCTTGGCCTTCTGCTCAGCCAGCCACTTGCGATAGCGCGCCACGTTCTTGCGGTGCTCGGCATAGCTCTCGGCGAAGGCGTGACCACCGGTGCCGTCGGCGACGAAGTAGAGATCCTTGGTGCGCGACGGATTGGCGGCGGCGGCGAGCGCGGCCTTGCCCGGATTGGCGATCGGCCCCTTGGGCAGGCCGGCGATCTTGTAGGTGTTGTAGTCGTTGACGGCGTCGAGATCGGAGCGACGGATCGGCGTGCCGGAAGGCAGGCCCGAGCCGCCATAGATGCCGTAGATCACCGTCGGATCCGACTGCAGGCGCATGTTCTTCTGGAGCCGGTTGATGAACACGGCCGCCACGCGGCTGCGCTCGTCGGCGATGCCGGTTTCCTTCTCGACGATCGAAGCGAGCGTGATCAGCTCCTCCTGCGTCTCGATCGGCAGGTTCTTGTCGCGGCTGTTCCAGACCGCGGTCATCACCCGGTCGCGCTCGCGCAGCATGCGATCGATGATGTTCTGGCGGCTGTCGCCGCGCGAATAGCGATAGGTATCGGGGAGAAGCGTTCCCTCAGGCGGGATATCGCTGATCTCGCCGACCAGGACCGGATCGGCATTGAGGCGATCGACGATCTGCTTGCTGGTGAGGCCTTCGGGAATGGAGACCTGGTAGAGGATCGCCTTGCCGTCGACCAGCGTGTTCATGATCTCGCGCATGCTGGAGCGCGGCGCGATCAGATAGTCGCCGGACTTCAAATCGTCCTGCAGGCGATAGGCCCGCACGCCGGCGATGAAGATCCATTTCGACGAGATCAAGCCGCGTTCATGCAGCTCCTCGGCGATCGCGCGCAGGCCAGAGCCGCGCTGGATCGAGACCGTCCGCGGCTGGTCGAAATGGCTCGCCTGCTCGAAGCGGAGCTTGCCGAAGAAGAAAAGACCCACCGTGCCGAGCACGCCCACGACCAGAATGGTCATGGCGAAATTCATGATGATGACGACGGGGTGGCGCGCCTGCTGCGAGCGCGGCGGCGGGGGCGGCACGCGCTCCGGACGAAGCGCGTCGCCGGGGCTGCGCGGATTGATGCGATTTCCGAATTCGGACGACCGGGCGTCACCGGGTTCGCCGGCATTATTGTCCTTGGCGCCCGGTTGATTCGTGTCGTTCATCGCATCCTACTTTTCACCCTGCCGACACCCGGGAAGTCCCGGATGCCGAGAGGCGACTGTATGGAGGATTATGGCGAAAGCGCGAAGCCGCGCTCTCAATCGACGTGACGACGGAAGACCAGCGACGCATTCGTGCCGCCGAACCCGAAGGAATTCGAGAGCGCGACGTCGATCTTGCGCTTGCGGGCCACCTTGGGGACCAGATCGAGCGCCGTCTCGACGGACGGATTGTCGAGATTGATCGTCGGCGGCGCGACGTTGTCGCGAATGGCGAGCAACGAATAGATCGCCTCGACGGCGCCGGCGGCGCCGAGCAGATGGCCCGTGGCCGACTTGGTCGAGGACATCGAGATCGACGAGGCGGCGTCACCGACGACGCGCTCGACGGCCTTCAGCTCGATGCCGTCGGCCATCGTCGACGTGCCGTGCGCGTTGACATAGTCGATGTCGGAAGGCTGGAGACCGGCGCGCTTCAGCGCGGCGACCATGCAGCGATAGGCGCCGTCGCCGTCCTCGGACGGCGCGGTGATGTGATAGGCGTCGCCGGACATGCCGTAGCCGATCACTTCGCCGTAGATCTTGGCGCCGCGGGCAATGGCATGCTCGCGCTCCTCGAGCACGACGATGCCCGAGCCCTCGCCCATGACGAAGCCGTCGCGGTCGCGGTCATACGGACGCGAGGCCTCTTCCGGGCGGTCGTTGAAGTTCGTCGCCAGCGCCTTGCAGGCGGCGAAGCCGGCCAGCGCGATGCGCGAGACCGAGCCCTCGGTGCCGCCGGCGATCATGACGTCGGCATCGTCGAGCGCGATCAGGCGGGCCGCGTCGCCGATCGCATGCGATCCGGTCGAGCAGGCCGTGACGACGGAATGATTCGGTCCCTTGAAGCCGTAGCGGATCGAGACCTGGCCGGAGGCGAGGTTGATCAGGCGGCCGGGGATGAAGAAGGGGCTGATGCGGCGGGGGCCCTTGTCGCGCAGCGTGAAGCCGGCCTCGACAATGCCCTGGATGCCGCCGATGCCGGAGCCGATCAGCACGCCGGTGCGGATCTGGTCCTCGTAGGCGGTGGGCAGCCAGCCCGAATCATGCACGGCCTGATCGGCGGCAGCCATCGCGTAGACGATGAAATCATCGACCTTGCGCTGGTCCTTCGGCTCCATCCAATCGTCCGGATTGTACTTGCCGTCGGCCTTGTCACCGTGCGGAATGAGACAGGCGATCTGAGCCGGCAGGTCATCGACCTGGAAGCTCGTGACCTTCTGGGCGCCGCTCTTGCTCGCAAGAATGTTGGCCCAGTTAGCGTCGACGCCGCAACCGAGCGGCGTCACCATACCCATGCCGGTTACAACGACTCGTCTCATACGCTTCCCCCGATCCGGACCCATGCGGGTCCGGCCGTTCTTTTCACTCGCTTGCAAAGATTGAACATCGGCGATTAGCCGGCGTTCTTCTCCAGGAAGCTCACTGCGTCGCCGACCGTCAGGATCGTCTCGGCTGCATCGTCGGGGATCTCAACGCCGAATTCTTCTTCGAACGCCATGACCAGCTCGACCGTGTCGAGGCTGTCAGCGCCGAGATCGTCGATGAAGCTCGCGCCCTCGGTCACCTTGTCGGCTTCGACGCCGAGATGCTCGATGACGATCTTCTTTACCCGATCAGCGATGTCGCTCATGTTTCAAAACCTCGATTGTTCTCTGTCTACTATTGCCGCGACTTCTCGCGCGCTGGAAACCCGGACGTATCGGCAATCCCCCGAAAACGCACCGCGATATCGTCACTAGTCTTCGGCGATCGTCAATCCACACCCGCTTCGCCGCAAAATCGACGAAGCCGCGGCAGTGATATTGCGCGGTCCTAACATAGTTTCAGAACCTTGACCAGCCGCAGCGAAGGGGCGTGACAACCCGCTCCCAGAGGAATGCGCAGATGCGAATTCCTCAATTAGATCATAGCCATACCACCATTGACGTGAAGGGTTTGACCGGTCACGTAGGCCGCCTCGTCAGAGGCCAGATAGACCACGGCGGCGGCGATGTCGTCGGCCGAGCCGAGACGCTTCGCCGGAACGCGCTCGAGCAGCGCGGCGCGAATCTTTTCGTTCAACGCATCGGTCATCGCCGTTTCGATGAAACCGGGCGCGACGCAGTTGACCGTGACGTTGCGGCTGGCGACTTCCTGGGCCAGCGACTTCGACATGGCGATCAGCGCCGCCTTGGAGGCGGTGTAGTTGCCCTGCCCCGCATTTCCGGTGACGGCGACGATCGAGGTCATCGAGATGATGCGGCCGGCGCGGCGGCGCATCATGCCGCGCAGCGCCGCGCGGGTCAGGCGGAAGGCGGACGTCAGGTTGACGTCGAGAACTTCCTGCCAGGCCTCGTCGGACAGGCGCGCGAACAGCATGTCGCGGGTGATGCCGGCGTTGTTGATCAGGATGTCGACCTCGCCCAGCGCCTCTTCGGCGCGCGGGATCAGGGTCTCGACTTCCTCGGCGACCGAGAGATTGCACGGCAGCACATGCACATTGGTGCCGAGCTCGGTCGCGAGCGCATCGAGCGCATCGCGCCGCGTGCCCGAGATCGCGACGGTCGCGCCCTGCTTGTGCAGGGCGAGGGCGATCGCCCGGCCGATGCCACCGCTCGCGCCGGTCACCAGCGCGCGCTTGCCGGTCAAATCGAACATGACGACTTCCTTCTGCTTTCCGTATTCCGGATCACTCAAACCAGCCGCTCGACGGCGGCGGCGACGTCATCCGACGTGCCGACATTCAGCGTCTGTGCCTCGGGTGCGATGCGCTTGGCAAGCCCCGAAAGCACCTTTCCGGCGCCAATCTCGGCAAAAAGGTCGACGCCGTTGGCGGCGAGCCAGCCGATCGATTCGCGCCAGCGCACCATGCCGGTGACCTGCTCGACGAGACGGGCGCGGATCTCGGTGGGATCGGAGATCGGCGCGGCCAGCACGTTGGCGACCAGCGGCACGGCCGGCGCGTGGATCGTCACCTTGGAAAGCGCATCCGCCATCACGTCGGCGGCCGGCTGCATCAGGCGGCAATGGAACGGCGCGCTCACGGGGAGCAGCAGCGCACGCTTGGCGCCCTTGGCCTTGGCGATGTCGAGCGCGCGCTCGACGGCGGCCTTGGCGCCGGAAATGACGACCTGGCCGGGACCGTTGTCGTTGGCGGCCTCGCAGACCTCGCCCTCTGCCGCTTCGTCCGCCACGGCTTTGGCCGTCTCGAAATCGAGGCCGAGCAGCGCCGCCATGGCGCCCTCGCCGACCGGCACGGCGGCCTGCATGGCGGTGCCGCGAATGCGCAGCAGCCGGGCGGCGTCGCCGATCGACAGGCTGCCGGCAGCGGCGAGCGCCGAATATTCGCCGAGCGAATGGCCGGCGACATAGGCGGCCTTGGAAACCTCGAAGCCCTGGGCCTCGAGCACGCGGAGCGCGGCGAGGCTGACCGCCATCAGGGCGGGCTGGGCGTTGGCGGTGAGCGTCAGCGTCTCGATCGGCCCGTCCCACATGACGGCCGAGAGCTTCTCGCCAAGCGCCGCGTCGACCTCGTCGAAGACGGCCCGGGCCTCGGCGAAATTGTCGGCGAGCGACTTGCCCATGCCGACGGCCTGGCTTCCCTGGCCGGGAAAGGTGAGAGCAATGGTCATGGCAGGCTCCGCACGAAATGTTTCAGCGCTGATGATCGCGTGTTCGGCGGCGGCTAATCCGCTGTAACGGCCGCGAAGTCAAGCCTCGCGCTAGGGAAGGCACGCAGCGACCGCCCCGAAACAGTGCTGTTTCGCTTCGCCGGCTCATGCCTCCGACGACGATGCGCAGGACCGGCGTCCTCCCCGGAAACGTTGCGACGGCCTGATGTTTCAGCCCTTCAAACGGAGCGGGCGCGCACCGCATCGGCACGCGCCCGCTTGTCCACCGTGAAATCCGCCGTTCAGGTCCGGCGAGGCGACCGGATGTTCGGCAGGAACGCCGTCAGCAGGCCGAGCAGCGGCAGGAAAGCGCAGATCTGGAAGACGAAGGTGATCGACGTCCAGTCCGCCAGCTCGCCGAGCGCCGCGGCGCCGATGCCGCCCATGCCGAAGGCGAAGCCGAAGAACAGGCCGGAGACGAGACCGACCTTCCCCGGCACCAGCTCCTGCGCATAGACGATGATCGCCGGGAAGGCGGAGGCCAGGATCGCGCCGATGACCATCGAGAAGGCACAGGTCCAGAACAGGTTGACGTGCGGCAGGAGCAGCGTGAAGGGCAGCACGCCGAGGATCGAGAACCAGATCACCGACTTGCGCCCGAAGCGGTCGCCGATCGGGCCGCCGGCGATGGTTCCCGCCGCCACCGCCGCCAGGAAGGCGAACAGGTAGAGCTGCGAATCCTTCACCGAAACGTCGAAGGTCTCGATCAGGTAGAAGGTGTAGTAGCTGGTCAGCGCCGCCATGTAGAAGAACTTCGAGAAGATCAGCACGGCGAGGATCAGGATCGACCGGACGACAACCTTGCGTGGCAGGGTCTGGACGACCGGCGGCGCGGCCACCTTCGCCCGCTCGCGCTGGTGATCGCGATACCAGAAGCCGACCCGCGTCAGGATCATCATGCCGGCGAGCGCGACGAGCGAGAACCAGGCGACGCTCGCCTGCCCCCGCGCCAGCACGATCAGCGCCGCCAGCAACGGCCCGATCGCCGAGCCGAAATTGCCGCCGACCTGGAACAGCGACTGCGCGAAGCCGTGCCTTCCGCCGGATGCCATGCGGGCGACGCGCGACGCCTCGGGATGGAAGATCGACGAGCCCATGCCGATCAGGGCGACGGCGAGCAGCAGCATCGGATAGCTGGTCGCGACCGACATCATCAGCAGGCCGCAGAGCGTCACGCCCATGCCGACTGCCAGCGAGAAGGGCTGCGGGCGCTTGTCCGTATAGATGCCGACCACCGGTTGCAGAATCGACGCCGTCAGCTGGAAGGCCAGCTGGATCAGACCGATCTGGCCGAAGCTCAGCGTGAACTCGTCCTTCAGGATCGGATAGATCGCCGGAATGACCGACTGCATGAGGTCGTTCAGCATGTGCGAGACGCTGATCGCGACCAGAATGCCGAGGGATGTCCGTTCGACGACGCCGCGCCCCGGCGACGCGGGCAAGGCTTGCGCGCTTTCGCTCACTTCCAAAGTCCTTGATTGAGAGACCAGAGGAAGGCGGGCTCGAAGGCGGCGGATTCCGGAGGTCGTATGGAGGATTTGCACTATGACCCCGGTAATTTGGAAAGTGAAGCGTAGAAAACGTGATGCTCGCATCACGCGAATTGATGGGTGCAAACGGGGCGCGAATGGCCCCATCCTGCGCATGGCTTTCCGCGCAGCCCTTTTCCCGCCGACTCCGCAACGTCATGTATCGAACATCCCGCATCGGGTAGGCTCAAGCGCGGCTTGACCGCTCCCGGCAGCTGGGGAAGAGGCGCGCGAGGAGACCCGCCGATGCAAGAGCTAGCAGGCAAGGAGAGCGAGCCGGCGGCGCGAATCGACGCCGCCTTCCGCAATGGATCGCTGACCGCGATCGGCATCATCGTCGGCTTCTCGCTCGGCTTCACGGCGCAGTGGGCGACGGACGCTTCCGCCTGGATGCCGTGGGACTACGTCGCGGCCATCGCGCTCGCGATCGGCATCGTGCTGCAGATCAAGGCGCTGGCCGAGATGCTCGAGGTCAACTCGCTCGAGATCCCCGTCTACCAGCGCGCGAAGAACCGCTTCATGGTCGGATTGCTGATCACGGCCTTCGGCGTCGCCATGATCATCGTCGTCAGCGCCCTCACGATCTGAGAGCGGCCGCGGGCGGCTGGCGATAGGCGAGCCAGGCCGGCAGCGCCGCCAGCACGGCCGAGACGCCAAGCAGCGCAAGGAGGAGCCAGAAATCGGAGCGCGCGAACTCGACCGGCAGCACGACGCCGTTCTCGCGGGTGAACCAGGCCGACAGGAATTGCGCGGCGCCATAGCCGAGCGCGCAGCCGGCGAGGATGCCGACGCCGACGAGCAGGAACAGTTCCGTCCAGACGATGCCGAACAGCGCCAGCCGGGGCGCACCCAGCGCCCGGAGCGCGCCGATCTGACGGCGGCGCTGGCTGACATGCATCACCGTCACCAGCGCGATCGCCGCCGCGACGAGCATCTGCGCGCCGATGGCGACGGCCGTCAGCACCGCCTTGGCGTCACCCAGCGTCGCATAGAGCGCCGTCAGCACCTCGCCCGGGAACACGGCCAGCGTCGGAGCGGCGCGGTACTGGGCGCGGAGCTTGTAGGCGTCGGCGAAGGTCTTCGGCTTGACGAGGATGGCGGGGACGCCGGGCGTCGCGTCGCTCCACGGACCGCCGAGCGCGACCGGCTTATCCGCATCGTGGTCGTGATCCGGCTCCGCCTCGCGCGCATGACCAGGCTCGTCGTGCCCCGCCTCCTCGTGACCCGCCTCCTCGTGGCCCTCTTCCTGATGGCCGGCGGCGTCATGGTCGTGATCGTGATCGTGGCCCGGCCCCATGCCGTGGATGCCCCAGACGGCTTCGATCGGCACCAGGATGGCGCGATCCCAGGGCGTGCCGGTCGGCGCCATGCGGCCGACGACGCGATAGGTGATTTCGGTGTGGGTGTGACCGCCCTCGCCCGCCATGCCGTGCATCGGCTTGACCTCCTGGCCGAGCGCCAGCGCGACGCTGGAACCGACGACCGCCTCCGGCTTGGCGGCGAAGGCGCGGCCCTCGGCTAGCCCGCCGCCGGCGCCGTCGATCAGCACCGTGGTGGTGCCGACGATCGGATACCCGCCGAAGGAATCGCCGAAGCCGACGGGCGCCGCCCAGCCGACGCGCGGATCCCCGGCGAGATCGTGCAGGATCTTGCCCGGCAGCAGCGGCAGAGGTGCTGCCTGCAGGAAGACCGAGGAGAGGACCAGCTGCGTCTCGCTGCCGGCGGCGCCGATGACGAGATCGAACTTGTCGGCCGCCCGCGCGCTGCCGAGGCGGAGCGCCCGCTCCTGCAGCGTCACCGCGATGCCGAGCGCGGTCGCCAGCGCAACCAGCAGGATGACGACCAGCGATCCCGCCCAGAGGCGGCGGAGATCGGCGAAGACGAAGCGAATCATGCGGCCAGATCTCCCTCGGCGGTGGAGGCGATCCGGCCGGCGGCGAGGCGGATGCGGCGATCCATCCGCTCGACCAGGCGCGGATCGTGCGAGACGACGAGGAGCGTCGTGCCCTCCTCGCGGGAGAGCTCGAGCAGCAGCTCCGCCACCGCGCCGCCGCTCTCGGCATCGAGGCTCGCCGTCGGCTCGTCGGCGATGAGCACGCCGGGCTTGCGCAGCAGGGCGCGGGCGACGGCGACGCGCTGCATCTCGCCGCGCGACATGGTGGTGACCTTCTGGTCGTGCCGGCCGAGCCCGACGCGGCGCATCAGGTCCCGCGCCCGGTCGATATGCGGGCCGACGCCGCGGGCGCGCAGGCGAACCGGCAGCAGCACGTTTTCCAGCGCCGAGAGGCCGGGAAAGAGGTGAAAATCCTGCATGACGAGGCCGACATTGCCGGCGCGCCACGCATCGCGGGCGCCCTCCGAGAGCCGGGCGATATCGGTGTCGCGCCAGCGCACGACACCCTTGGTCGCGCGCTCGAGCCCGGTCACGATATTGACCAGCGTGCTCTTGCCGGAGCCGGACGGCCCGGTGACGGCGACCCGTTCGCCGGGCGCGATCTGCAGAAGCGGGATCGAGAGGACGGGAACCGGCAGTCCGGCGAAGGAGACATCCAGGGCTTCGAGATGCAATCCGAGCATGGCGCGCGCCCCTAGATCGCGCGAAAGCTGGCGTCGCGCAGCCTGAGCAGGCTGACGAAGCCGGTTTCCGGATCGGTCCAGGATCCGAATTCCAGCTGGCCGCGCACCTCGATGACGGCGTTCGGCTGCACGAAGGTCTGCTTCTCGCCGAGATAGACGACGAGAATGTTGTCCGGCCAGTCGGCATCGGACGAACAGAACGGGCAGAGCGCCATCGGGATTTCGGTGAGCACGAAGAAGGCGGCCTCCGCCTTCAGCGGCGGCGCCATGAAGCCGCGCATGCTGACGGTCTGGCCGGCGAGCTGCTTCACCTTGTCGGAAAAGGTGAGGCCGAGCACGCCGACGGAGCCATAGAGCTCGTCGAAGGTAAGCGTCGGGACCGCCGCCAATGCGGGGCGCATTCCCGCCCCCACCAGCGCCGCAACGCCGCCAACCAGCGCCGCGCGTCGCGAAATCCGTATCAGCGTCATGACATCGTTCCTTCTGGTGAAAGGACCGGCTTCGCCCGGAAGAGCTGTGTCCCTCACCTCTCCCTGAGGAGATCTTTGCAGAACACCTGGGTCGCCATACGACCCACACCCTATCGGCAGGGCTCCGTCGCCCCGGCGGAGGCCGGGGCCCATAGACACCGGCCAAGAAAGCTTGGCCGAGCCTGTCGGCCATCGGCCGGTGTGTCTGGATCCCGGCCTTCGCCGGGATGACGGCGGTGGGTGGCAAGACCCCATCAGCACGATGACGGCGGTGTTGCGCGAAGGTCTCCTCAGGGAGAGGTGAAGGCAAGGAACTGCACGGACCGAGCCAAACTGGAGATGGCTTCGGGCGCGGGCGCCCGAAGCCTGTGTTTCAGATCGCAGCCAGGGGCCGGCGGATCACTTCTTGGCGGGCGCCAGCGCCAGCGCGTCGACGATCACGCGGTAGACGTCGCTCTGCTCCATGTAGCCCTTGAAGCCTTCCGAGCCGGGGCCGGCCGACTGCAGGACGACGTCGTCGACCGCATGCACGCCCGAGTCGCCTTCCTTCGGGATGTTGCCCTGGACGAAGACGGCGCCGGGGACGTCCTTGTAGGCTTCGTTGGCGACATATTCCTTCTTCTCGTTCTGCACGGCCGGCACGAACGGGCCGTCGAGCTTCGGACGGAAGGTCTCGTAGTGGTCCGGGCCGTTGTTGGCGGCGAGGAACAGGCGACGCGACACGTCCACCCGGTCCGGGTAGCCGTCCTTGTTCTCATGCGTGTAGTTCGGGAAGCCGGCGTCGGCATAGGTGCCGACCTTCTCGCGCATCTCGGTGCCCGGCTTGTCGTCATCGACGGTGCCGATGATCGAGACGCCATGGGTGTGGTCGCCGGTGACGATGATCAGCGTGTCCGGGTTCTTCTCGGCGAAGGCGCGCGCCGCGCCGACCGCCTTGTCGAACTCGATGGTCTCGACGACGGCGCGGTCCCAGTCGAGCGGGTGGGACATCTTGTCGATGTTCGCGCCCTCGACCATCAGGAAGAAGCCCTCGGGGTTCTTCGAGAGCTGCTCCAGCGCGGTTTCCGTCATCTCGACCAGGCCGGGCTGGTTCGGGAACTTCGGAACGGTGCCCTTCTTCAGGAACTTGCGGTCGAGCAGCGTATCCATGTTGCCGGTGTGGAACAGGCCGAGGATCTTGCCGGTGTTGGTGCCGGCGGCCTTCTCGAGCTCCGCCTGATCGGTCGCGAGCGTGTAGCCGGCGTCCTGGAACTGCTTGATGTAGTCCTTGTCGTCCTTGCGCTTGGAGCCGGGCGTGTCCTTGCCGAGGAAGTAGGCGGAACCGCCGCCGAGAGCGACTTCCGGCTGGATGTCGAACATCATGCCGGTGATTTCGGCCTTGTCGGCGCGCTTGCGGGTGTGGGCGACCACGGCGGCAGGCGTCGCGTCCTGCAGTTCCGAGGTGGTGACGATGCCGATCGACTTCTTGGTCTGGCGGCGCAGCGCCTCGGCCAGCGTCTCGACCTTCGGATCGTCGAAGCTGTTCGGCGTGCGGTCGGCATAGACGCCGAGGGCGTTCACGGCCGTCTTGTGGCCGGTCATGTAGGCCGACATGGTGTTGGCGCTGTCGGTGGCGACGGCTTCGGTCGACGACGTGCCGATGAAGGCCATGCGGTCGAGGTCGTCCATGTTGAGGCGGCCGTCGGCCTTGCCCTCGGTCATGCCCTTGGCCATGATCCGGGCCGCGGTGCGGTGGGCGACGGAGAGGCCGTCGCCGAGCAGGAAGATGACGTTCTTGGCCTTGGGCTGCTCGGCGGTGCCGTACACGTCCCAGGTCACCGACTTCTTCTCGGCGCCGGCCGAAGCCTCGACCGTGTAGGTGCCGGGCGTGGCGAGCACGAGCTTGCGCAGCATCAGCGCCGAGCCGAGCTTCTTGTCGTTCTTGCCGGTCTCGGATTCGGTGAAGGTCGCCTCGGCGCCGAACACCGCCTTGTAGTCCTGGCCATTGACCGTGACCTTGATGTCCTCGGGCTTCACGTTCTCGTTGAACTCGACCTTGAAGTCGAACGGCGAGCCGGCCAGAATCGTGGCGCGGTCGAGCGGATAGACAGTGGTCGCCTGTGCCGTGCCGGCGAGCATGGTCGTCGCGGCAAGGGTGAACAGCAATTTGCGCATCGGGAGCCTCTTTAAGATGGGGGACCGCGCAGCGGCCAACGTCCGGGCCTTAAGAGTTGCGCATGACACCCATATGAAACCTGCCGATGAAACCGGAGCGGTGTGGAAAGGGGTCGTGGATCGCCGGGACGCCGATGCCGGGGCGGCTACGCCGACGCGCGGATGAAATCGACGAAGGCCCGGAGCGGCGCGGGCACGAGGCGGCGTCCGGGATAATAGAGGAACGGTCCGGAGAAGGTCTGCCACCAGGGCTCCAGCAGCGGCACCAAAGCGCCGCTGTCGAGCTGCGGCCGCAGCCAGTCCTCGAAGAGATGCAGGATGCCGGTGCCGGCGATCGCGGAATCGACCGCGAGGTCGCCGGCGGCGCCCGCCTGGACGATCAGCGGCCCGGTAGGATCGACCCGGATGATCTCGCCGTCGCGCTCGAATTCCCAGGCCGGCATCGAGCCGCTCGGAAAGCGGCTGCGGATGCAGGCATGGCCGAGCAGGTCGCGCGGATGCTCCGGCCGGCCGTGGCGAGCCAGATAGGCGGGCGCCGCGACGGTGGCGAAGCGCTGCACGCGCGGCCCGATCGGCACCGCGATCATGTCCTGCTCAAGCCGCTCGTCATAGCGGATGCCGGCATCGCACCCGGCGGCGAGCACGTCGACGAAACTGTCCTCGGCGGTCACGTCGAGCCGGATCTCCGGATAAGCGGCGAGAAAGGGCGGCACGATGCGGCCGAGCACGAGGCGGATCGCGCTGATCGGCACGTTGAGGCGCAGCACGCCGGCCGGCCGGTCGCGAAACCCGTTGACGATGTCGAGTGCCGCCTCGACCTCGGCGAGCGCCGGCGCGAGCCGCTCCATCAGCCCCCTGCCCGCCTCGGTCAGCACCACGCTGCGGGTCGTGCGGTTGAGCAGCCGGACGCCGAGTTCCGCCTCCAGCCGGCGCACCGCCTGGCTCAGCGACGAGGCGCTGCTGCCGCTTGCGCGCGCGCCTTCGCGAAACCCCTTCGCCCGGGCCACCGCCGCGAAGGCATTCAGGTCGCTCAGATCCACCGTCATTGTTCGAATTCCCGCACAGCCCGTGCCGATTGTACCGGATTATCCCGAGCGCCGGCACTCTCTATCTCTGCGTCGCCCCCTTGAAGGAGAGAGCTCATGTCCTCGATCGATCGCGCCGGCACCTACAAGCTCGGCCACCGCACCGTGAACCGCCTCGGCTATGGCGCCATGCAGCTGGCCGGCCCCGGCGTGTTCGGCCCGCCCCGCGACCATGACGCGGCGATCGCCGTGCTGCACGAGGCGATCGCGCAAGGCGTCAACCACATCGACACCTGCGACTACTACGGCCCGCACGTCACCAATCTGCTGATCCGCGAGGCTCTCCATCCCTATCCGGACAATCTCGTCCTCGTCACCAAGTTCGGCGCCCGGCGCGGCGCGGACGGGTCCTGGCTCCCCGCCCTCGCCCCGGACGACTTGCGCGAGGCCGTGCACGACAATCTCCGCAATCTCGGCCTCGACGTGATCGAGGTCGTCAATCTGCGCATCTCCTTCGACATCCACGGGCCGGCGGAAGGCTCGATCGAGCCGATGCTGACGGTTCTGGCGGAACTGCAGCAGCAGGGGCTCATCCGCCATATCGGCCTCAGCAACGTCACGGCGACCCAGGTCGCCGAAGGCCGCGGGATCACCGAGATCGCCTGCGTGCAGAACCACTACAATCTGGCGCATCGCGGCGACGACGCGCTGATCGACGATCTCGCCCGCCAGAACATTCCCTATGTGCCGTTCTTCCCGCTCGGCGGCTTCAGCCCGCTGCAGTCCTCCACGCTGAACCAGGTCGCCGCCCGCCTTGGCGCAACGCCGATGCAGGTGGCGCTCGCCTGGCTGCTGCGGCGCTCGCCGAACATCCTCTTGATTCCCGGCACCTCGTCGGTCGCCCACCTCCGCGAAAATCTCGCCGTCGCCGACCTCGTCCTGCCGGACGACGCGATTGCCGAGCTGAACGGCATCGGCGGCTGAGGGCTCGACAAGACCCTCACCCCCAACCCTCTCCCGCAGGCGGGAGAGGGAGTTCGTCGGCGCCGGTCTTGACGCCGGCTCTAAACCTGGCCGCGCTATAAGGCCGATGAAAGGCCGCAGTCCTGGCCCTCTCCCGCCTGCGGGAGAGGGTTGGGTGAGGGACTTTCCTGAGCCCGGATCACACAGCCGGCGCACCAAGAAATCCCGCTCGCACCTTGCCTTCGCCGCCATTCCCGTATATGCACCGCCCGTCGTAACGACACCCGGCCGGGGGTTGAACGGAAGGCGGCGAGAGCCGCAGGGATCGCAGATCCCGTCTTCCCGTGTCTCCGCTCTCGAAGTTGTACCGATCAGCCTTTCTCGAAGGCTTCGGTGAGGCTTGGCGCCGGGAAACGAAAAGGAAGGGCAATCATGCCGCTTTATGAGCACGTATTTCTGTCGCGACAGGACGTGTCCGCACAGCAGGTCGAAGCACTGACCGAGCAGTTCAAGGGCCTCATCGAGGCCAATGGCGGTTCGGTCGGCAAGATCGAGCAGTGGGGCCTGAAGTCCGTTGCGTTCCGCATTCGCAAGAATCGCAAGGCGCACTACACGCTGATGAACATCGACGCCTCGGCAGCCGCCGTGGCCGAGCTCGAGCGTCAGCAGCGCATGAACGAAGACATCCTCCGCATCCTGACCCTCAAGGTCGAGGCGCATGAGGAAGGCCAGTCGGCCATGCTGCAGAAGCGCGACCGTGACGACGGTGATCGCGGCGGCCGCTTCGGCGATCGTGGCGACCGTCCGCGTGGCGGCTTCGGCGGTGGCGCCGGCGGCGGTTTCCGTGGCGAGCGTCGTCCGCGCTCGGAAGAATCTGAAGGAGCGGCTGAATAATGGCTGAGATCGGCACCACCAGCGCGTCCAGCGGCGGCCAGCGTCGCCCGTTCTTCCGTCGTCGCAAGACCTGCCCGTTCTCGGGCCCGAATGCGCCGAAGATCGACTACAAGGACATCCGTCTCCTGCAGCGCTACATCTCCGAGCGCGGCAAGATCGTTCCGTCCCGCATCACGGCCGTTTCGGCCAAGAAGCAGCGCGAGCTCGCCCAGGCGATCAAGCGCGCCCGCTTCCTCGGCCTGATCCCCTACGTGATCAAGTAAGACTTCGGTCGCCGGGACTTCGGTCCCGATACGCGACCGGCTGAATTCGTCGGGCCGACGCCTCGCCGGCCCGACACGCCCTCCGGGGCCAGATTTTCGATTGCCCTCCGGGCAAAGACTTGTTCGATCGCCCATTGGGCGAAGACTTGGTTGGGGCCGGCGTCTTTGACCGTCCTCTAACCGCTCTCGAAGCGGGACAGCGAGATATGACAATGCGGAACATCCTGATCGGCCTCGGCGCCGGAATGGCCTCGGCGCTTCTGTTCGCCGGCCTCATCAGCGGCACCGCGCTCGCCTTCCCCCTCTTCATCCTGTCGCCGCTGCCGATCGCCATCGCCGGCCTCGGATTCGGCACGATGTCCGGCGCCGCCGCGGCGGTGCTCGCCTCCGCGCTGATCGGCTTCACCATCGGCCCGATCGCCGGCGGCCTCTATTTCATCCTGTTCGCCGCGCCCGTCGCCTGGGTCGCCCATCTGATCGGCCTGTCCCGCCCCGACGAGACGGGCGACGGCCGGCAGTGGTTTCCGCTCGATTCGGTGCTGTTCCGCGCGGCGATCGTCGTCGCGGTCGCCGTCGTCGTCTCCGGCATCGTGCTCGGCTATGACCCCGAGGCGCTGATCAGCCAGACGATGACGGTGCTCAAGGGCTGGCTGGCCGAATCGGCCTCCGACGGCATGACGCCGACCGACGCCGAGATCGAGCCGCTGATCCGCTTCAACATCGCGCTGATGCCGTTCACCTCGGCCAGCCTGACGCTCGGCATCCTCGTGCTCTCGACCTGGCTCGGCGCCCGCATCGCCCGCATGTCGGGGCTGCTGCAGCGCGAATGGACGCCGCTCTGGACCGTCGTGCTGCCGCAGCAGGCCGCGTTCCTGTTCGGCGCCGCCTTCGTCGCCAGCATGATCCCGGGTGTCCCCGGCCAGATCGCCGCGGCCGTCGCCGGCGCGATCGGCTTCGCCTTCGCCCTGACCGGCTTCGGCCTCCTGCACGCCATGCTGCTCGGCAAGGCGGCGCGGCCGCTGCTGCTCTTCCTCGTCTATGCCGTCAGCTTCGTCTTCCTGCTGCCGCTCGGCATCATGGCCGTGGTCGGACTGGTCGACACGGCGCTTCAATTCCGGGCCCGCCGCTTCGCGGCGCGGACCGGCATCTCGTAAGTCAACATTCCTGATTCAAACTTCGAAGGAGTCACTCTCATGGACGTCATTCTGCTCGAACGCGTCGCCAAGCTCGGCCAGATGGGCGAGATCGTTCACGTCAAGGACGGCTACGCCCGTAACTTCCTGCTGCCGCAGGGCAAGGCGCTCCGCGCCAACGAAGCCAACAAGAAGCGCTTCGAGGCCGAGAAGGTTCACCTCGAGGCCCGCAACCTCGAGCGCAAGAAGGATGCCGACACGGTCGCCGAGGCGCTCAACGGCCAGTCCTTCATCGTCGTCCGCCAGGCCGGCGAGACCGGCCAGCTCTACGGTTCGGTCTCGAGCCGCGACGTCGCCGAGCTGGTCAGCGAGAACGGCTTCTCGGTCGGCCGCAGCCAGGTCGTGCTCGAAGTTCCGATCAAGACGATCGGCCTGCATGACGTCGTGATCGCGCTGCATCCGGAAGTCGAAGCCACCGTGACGATCAACGTCGCGCGTTCGGTTGACGAGGCTGCCCGCCAGTCGCAGGGCGAAGACCTGTCGGCCGTCCAGGATGACTTCGAGCTCGAGCCGCTGCCGGAAGGCGAAGGCTTCGCCGGCGTCGACGACGAAGAGATCTAATCGGTCTCAGCTTCCGCAAGGGAGCCTTATTTTCGAGGGGCGCCGCGGCAATCGCGGCGCCCTTTTTTCTTGGGTGTCGCTACGTCGTCATATCCCTGCTTACCGGGTTGATAACGCGACGGAATCGGAGTTACCATTCAGTAGACGGCCGGACGTCACCGACCGCCATGTCGCAACCTGCCTTGGTAAACCAAGCCATTCAGGAGGGGGCAGCGGATCACGATGAACCGGTTGCTCATCAACTACTTGTCGGGCGTCCTGAAGCATGGATCGCTCGAAGTTATCGACGCCAAAGGAAGGCTTCACAGTTTCGGCGACGGCAGCGGAATTCCAGTCCGCGTCCGGTTCACCACCGCCGCCGCGGAACGGGCGGTGATGACCAACCCTGAGCTGAAACTCGGCGAGACCTTCATGGACGGGGGATTCGTCGTCGAGCGCGGCTCGATCTACGACTTCCTCGAAGTCGTATTGCAGAACACCGGCAGCGGCGGCCGGTCCTGGTGGATGCGGGCGCTCTACCGCCTCCGCGTCCTGACCCGCCGCTTCCGGCAGTGGAACACGCCGTTCCGCTCGCGCCAGAACGTCGCCCATCACTATGATCTCGACGGACGGCTCTATTCGCTCTTCCTCGACAGCGACCAGCAATATTCCTGCGCCTATTTCGAGACGCCGGATACCAGCCTCGAGGAAGCGCAGCTCGCCAAGAAGCGCCATCTCGCCGCGAAGCTCGCGCTCGCGCCGGGACAGAGGGTGCTCGACATCGGCTCCGGCTGGGGCGGCCTCGGCCTCTACCTCGCCACCCACGCGGATGTCGACGTCACCGGCGTGACGCTCTCGGAGGAGCAGCACAAGGTCTCCAACGCGCGCGCCACCGCGCTCAACATGGCCGATCGCGCCAAGTTCCTGCTCCAGGACTATCGCGGGCTGAAGAACCAGTTCGACCGCATCATCTCGGTCGGCATGTTCGAGCATGTCGGCGTCGGGCATTTTCGCGAATACTTCGACAAGGCGCGCCAGCTTTTGACCGAGGACGGCGTCATGGTGCTGCACGCCATCGGCCGCTTCGACGAACCCGGCGAGACCAACTCCTGGATCCAGAAATACATCTTCCCGGGTGGCTACATCCCTGCCCTCTCGGAAGTGTTTCCGGCCATCGAGAAGGCGGGTCTCAAGGTCACGGACGTCGAGATCCTGCGGCTGCACTATGCCGAGACGCTCAAGGCCTGGCGCGAACGCTTCATGGCCCGACGCGACGAGGCGGTGGCGCTCTATGACGAGGCGTTCTGCCGGATGTGGGAGTTCTACCTCGCCGCTTCCGAAACCGCGTTCCGCTACCAGGACATGATGATCTTCCAGATCCAGATCGTCCGCGACCAGAACGCGCTGCCGCTGACGCGGGACTACATCTGGCAGGCGGAAGAAGCGCTCCGGATCCGCGACAAGGCCGGCACGCGACCGTCGCTGAAACTGGCCGGCGGCGGATAATCTTTTCGCAGTCCAGACATACGGACGTCATCTTCATGGGCGAATCGGCCACTACCGTGGCCGGATCGTCCATGAATCGCGTCGTGCAAGCAGGAAGTGCGAATCGCCGGGGATCCTCGGTCCGGGCCTCTGGATAACGGGCACAAACCAGCAAACGCTAGGAGATCGGCCATACCTGCGCCTAACTAAGGTTCAGGGGATTGAGAGCAAGTTGACCATGAACGTTCCAGCACGAGCCGCGCAGCCGCAGCCTGCCGAGTTTTACCGGCAGCCGCCGCACAACATCGAGGCCGAGCAGGCGCTTCTGGGCGCCGTTCTCGTCAACAACGAGGCGTTCTACCGCGTCTCGGACTTTCTGGACCCCGGCCACTTCTTCGAGCCGGTGCACAAGCAGATCTACGAGCTCATCGCGCAGATCATCCGCCAGAACAAGATCGCGAATCCGGTCACGCTGAAGAATTTCCTGCCGGCGGACCTCGCCATCGGCGAGCTCAATCCGGCGCAGTATCTCGCCCGCCTCGCCGCCGAGGCGACGACCATCATCAACGCTGAGGACTATGGCCGCTCGATCTACGATCTGGCGCTCAGGCGTTCGCTGATCGGCATCGGCGAGGACGTCGTCAACATCGCCTTCGACGCGCCGATCGACATGCCACCCAAGGCGCAGATCGAGGACGCCGAGCGCCGCCTGTTCGCGCTGGCCGAAACCGGCCGCAACGAAGGCGGCTTCCAGTCCTTCGAGGACGCGCTCAAGGCCGCGATCGACATGGCCAGCGCCGCCTACCAGCGCGACGGCCATCTCTCCGGCATCTCGACCGGCCTCGACGACCTCGACCGCCAGATGGGCGGCCTGCAACCGTCCGACTTGATCGTGCTCGCCGGCCGTCCGGCCATGGGCAAGACCTCGCTCGTCACCAACATCGCCTTCAACATCGCCAAGGCCTATCGCGGCGAAGTTCAGCCCGACGGGTCGACCAAGTCCGTCAATGGCGGCATCGTCGGCTTCTTCTCGCTCGAAATGTCGGCCGAACAGCTGGCGACGCGTATCGTCGCCGAGCAATCCGGCGTCTCGTCCTCGCATATCCGCCGCGGTTCGCTCGACGAGCGCCAGTTCGCCAAGGTCGTCGAGGCCTCGCGCGAAATGGCGCGGATTCCGCTCTTCATCGACCAGTCCGGTGGTATCTCGATCGCGCAGCTGACGGCCCGCGCCCGCCGGCTGAAACGCCAGCGTGGCCTCGACCTCCTGATCATCGACTACCTCCAGCTGCTGCAGGGCTCCGGCAAGGGCCAGGCCAACCGCGTGCAGGAAATCACCGAAATCACCACCGGCCTGAAGGCGCTCGCCAAGGAGCTCGCCGTGCCTGTCATCGCGCTGTCGCAGCTCTCGCGTCAGGTCGAGGCGCGCGAGGACAAGCGGCCGCAGCTCGCGGATCTGCGTGAATCCGGCTCGATCGAGCAGGACGCCGACGTGGTGATGTTCGTCTATCGCGACGAATATTACCTGAAGGGCAAGATGCCGAAGGAAGGCACCGAAGAGTTCTTCAAGTGGCAGGCGGAGATGGAGCAGGTCGCCGGCGTCGCCGAAGTGATCATCGGCAAGCAGCGCCACGGCCCGACCGGCACCGTGCCGCTGCAGTTCGAGGCGGAGATCACCCGCTTCTCCAACCTCGCCAGGCGCGACCACCTGCCCGAATCCTTCGAGTAGCGGCCTGACGCATCGGCTGCCCTGAAGCACAGGCGCAATTCACCTCTCGCCTTGGGGAGGCCTCTGCGCGTTCCTCTCCAGCCGTCATGCAGCGCTCGATTTCCATCATCCTGAGGTGCCTGAGCGCAGCTCGGGCCTCGAAGGACGCACGGCCTCCGGGCAACAGATCGATGGCACGACCTCTCTGCGTGCTTCGAGACGGCCCTGCGGCCTCCTCAGCATGATGAGGTTGGCGTTCTCGAGATGTGCGGGCTACCGCCTTGAGATCGCCGCGAAAATCGGAGAGACGGGAGGCAGGAAGTTCCCGTCCATGATCGCCCGCCGACGACCGAGAATCGCGTACCCTCTCCCGATGGAACAATCAGATCCCAATCCCGTCGAAACGCCGATCACGGCCGGCAACCGGCTGACGATCGATCTCGCGGCGCTGGCGCGCAACTGGCGCACGCTGGATGCGCAGGCCGGCGCGGCCGAGACCGGCGCCGCCGTCAAGGGCAACGCCTATGGCATCGGCGTCGAGCCGGCCGTGCGCGCCCTCTCGTCCGCCGGCTGCCGCAGCTTCTTCGTCGCGCTGCCGGAGGAAGGGGTTCGCCTCCGCTCGGTGCTGAAGGACGCCACCATCTACGTGCTGAACGGACTGGCGCGCGATCTCGCCTCGATGCATGCGGCGAACCATCTGCGACCGGTGATCGGCTCGACGGGCGAGCTGGAGGACTGGGCCGCCTATCGCGCCGCCGGCGGCACCGGCCAGGCGGCGCTGCATGTCGACACCGGCATGAACCGGCTCGGCCTTACCTTCGACGAGGCGCGCGAGCTCGCGAGCGACAAGGCTAGGCTCGACAAGCTCGGCCTTTCCCTGGTGATGAGCCATCTCGCCTGCGCCGACACGCCCGATCATCCGCTCAACGCCCGCCAGCTCACGACGATGCAGGACGTCAAGAGCCTGTTTCCGGGCGTCGCCGTGTCGCTCGCCAACACCGCCGGCATCACGCTCGGCCGCGACTTCCAGTTCGATCTCGTTCGCCCCGGCATCGGCCTCTATGGCGGCACCTACCGGATCGACCTGCCGCCGCTCGAGCCGGTCGTGACCGCCGAGGCGCGCATCGTGCAGATCCGCGACGTGCCGGCGGGCGAGACCGTCGGCTATGGCGCGGCGGAAACGGTGCATCGCCAGAGCCGCATCGCCATCCTCTCGACCGGCTATGCCGACGGCTACCACCGCCATGCGAGCTCGACGGACGCGGCCAAGGGCGCCGAGACCTTCCTGCATGGCAGGCGCGCGCCGCTCGTCGGCCGCATCTCGATGGACCTGATGGCGATCGACGTCACCGATATCCCGGAAGCGGAGCGCGGCGACTGGGTCGAGCTGTTCGGCCGTGATATGCCGCTCGCCGAGGTCGCCTCGGCGGCCGGGACGATCGGCTATGAACTCCTGACCAGCCTCGGCGGCCGCTACGACCGCCACTACGTCGGAGGCGTGTGATGGCCCGGGCCAAGATCCAGTACATCTGCCAGAACTGTGGCGCCGCCAGCCCGCGCTGGCAGGGTCGCTGCGAAGCCTGCGGCGAGTGGAACACGCTGGTCGAGGAAAGCGCCACGGGCGGCATCGGCGGCGGCCCCGCCAAGAGCGCCGGCGGCAAGCGCGGCCGCATTGTCGAGCTGCAGCCGCTCTCCGGCGGCAGCGCCGACGCGCCGCGCATTCCCTCCGGCATCGCCGAACTCGACCGCGTAACGGGCGGCGGCTTCGTGCGCGGCTCGGCGCTCCTCGTCGGCGGCGATCCCGGCATCGGCAAGTCGACGCTGCTGCTGCAGGCGTCCGCGGCGCTCGCGGCACGAGGCGAACGCGTCGTCTACATCTCCGGTGAAGAAGCCGTGGCGCAGGTTCGCCTGCGCGCCGAGCGCATGGGCGTCGCCAACATGCCAGTGGCGCTTGCGGCCGAGACCAGCGTCGAGGACATCCTCGCCACGCTGCAGGCCGGCCCGGTGCCGGCGCTCGTCATCATCGACTCGATCCAGACGCTGTGGACGGAGCTGGCGGAATCGGCGCCGGGCACGGTGTCGCAGGTGCGCGCCTCGGCCCAGGCGATGATCCGCTACGCCAAGCATTCCGGCGCGACGGTGGTTCTTGTCGGCCACGTCACCAAGGACGGCCAGATCGCCGGCCCGCGCGTCGTCGAGCACATGGTTGACGCCGTGCTCTATTTCGAGGGCGAAGGCGGCCATCACTTCCGCATCCTGCGAGCGGTAAAGAACCGCTTCGGCGCGACCGACGAGATCGGCGTCTTCGAGATGACCGGCAGCGGCCTGCGCGAAGTGCCCAATCCGTCGGAGCTCTTCCTCGGCGAGCGCAACGCCGCCTCGCCCGGCGCCGCCGTCTTCGCCGGCATGGAGGGCACGCGTCCCGTTCTGGTCGAAATCCAGGCGCTCGTCTCGCCCTCGCCGCTCGGCACGCCGCGCCGCGCCGTTGTCGGCTGGGATTCCGGCCGCCTCGCCATGGTGATCGCCGTGCTCGAATCGCATTGCGGCATCAAGCTCGGACCGAACGACGTCTATCTGGCGGTGGCCGGCGGGCTGAAAATTGCTGAGCCGGCGGCCGATCTCGCAGTGGCGGCGGCGCTCGTCTCCTCGCTCTCCGGCATCGCCTTGCCGGCCGATTGCGTCTATTTCGGCGAGATCAGCCTGTCGGGCGCCGTGCGGCCGGTTTCGCAGGCGTCGCAAAGGCTGAAAGAGGCGCAAAAGCTAGGTTTTTCGCGGGCCGTGCTGCCCCTCGTCTCGATCGACAAGGACGCCAGCGCCGTTCCCGGACTGCAGGGGATCGACCAGCTCGCCGCCCTGGTGGCCACCATCGCGGCCTCCGGGACACGGCCCGAGCGCCGCGCCGTGCCCGACCAGGCCGAAAGACGACGGTCGGCTGTGGCCGATGAGGCATTGGATTCGTGAGCGCGACGGGCTAAACCCCACCGATGGGCAAGAGCGCGTGGCTTGAGGGGTCAGGATAGGTATGCCGGTCACGATACTGGACGGTGTGGTTTTCGTCGTCGTGCTGATCTCGGCCATGCTGGCCATGGTGCGCGGCTTCGTCCGAGAAGTGCTGTCGGTCGCCTCCTGGGCGCTGGCGGCGGCGGCGGCCTTCTTCTTCTACAAGTCGCTGCTGCCCTTCGTGGAGCCCTACATCGCCAACAAGAACGTGGCGGTCATCGCGTCCGCTGCCGGCATCTTCTTCGTCGCGCTGATCATCGCGAGCTATGTCGCGATGAAGATCTCCGATTTCGTCATCGACAGCCGCGTCGGCCTGCTCGACCGCATCCTCGGCTTCTGCTTCGGCGTGGCGCGCGGCCTGCTGCTGGTGGTGATCGCCTTCGCCTTCCTGTCCTGGATCCTCTCCGATCGCCAGCCGGCATGGGTTGCGGATGCGCAAAGCGCGCCTATGTTGAAGTCACTAGCCGACAAGCTCGTCGCGGCCTTGCCCGAGGACATCGAGAAGACGATACAGGATCGGCTGCACCGCGGCGGCGAGGATACGGCGTCCCCCACGGACACGCCTGTCGACGAAGCGCCCGATGCCGGTGCGCCGGCGGCGGCCCCGCAGCCGGGCGCAGCGCCGCAGCAGCCGACGCCGAGCTACGGATCCCAGGAGCGCCAAGGCCTGGACAATCTGTTCGATAACAATGGCGAAGCGCCAGCCGAAGGGCCGGAGCAATAGCCGACGCCGGAATGACCGGGGGAATTGACCAATCCCTGAGACGCCCGCGACAGGGCGCCTGTTCGGGTTATGAGGACCGGAAATGAACGACTTTTCGATGCTGCCGATGGACTCGGACGACGACCATCTCCGAGAGGAATGCGGCGTTTTCGGCGTCTTCGGCCATGACGATGCGGCCGCGCTGACCGCGCTCGGCCTGCATGCTCTCCAGCATCGCGGCCAGGAGGCGGCCGGTATCGCCGCCCATGACGGCCGCCAGTTCTCGATCGAGCGCCATATGGGCCTCGTCGGCGACAACTTCACCCGCAAGACGGTGATCGACCGCCTGCCCGGCCGGCGCGCCATCGGCCACAACCGCTACGCCACGACCGGCGGCGTCGGCCTGCGCAACGTGCAGCCGATGTTCGCGGAATTCGCCGGCGGCGGCTTCGCTGTCGCGCATAACGGCAATCTCACCAACGCGATGACGCTGAAGCGCGAGCTGCAGCGGCGCGGCTCGCTGTTCCAGTCGACCTCGGACACCGAGACGATCATCCACCTGATCGCCACCTCGATCCACGGCCAGCTGCTCGACCGCTTCATCGACGCCATCCGCCGCATCGAGGGCGCCTATTCGCTCGTCGCGCTGTCGGAAAAGAAGATGATGGGCTGCCGCGATCCGCTCGGCGTGCGCCCTCTCGTGCTCGGCAAGCTCGAAGACGCGCATATCCTCGCCTCCGAGACCTGCGCGCTCGACATCATCGGCGCGACCTATGTGCGCGACGTCGAGCCCGGTGAAGTGGTCATCATCACCGACGAGGGCATCGAGAGCTTCTTCCCGTTCGAGCGCCAGCGTTCGCGCTTCTGCATGTTCGAATACGTCTATTTCGCCCGCCCGGATTCGTCGGTCGACGGCCGCGGCGTCTACCAGGTCCGCAAGCGCATCGGCGCCGAGCTGGCGCGCGAAAGCGGCATCGACGCCGACGTGATCGTGCCTGTGCCGGATTCCGGCGTTCCGGCGGCGATCGGCTATGCGGAAGCCGCCGGCATCCCGTTCGACCTCGGCATCATCCGCAACCACTATGTCGGGCGCACCTTCATCGAGCCGACCGACGCGATCCGCCACATGGGCGTCAAGCTCAAGCACAACGCCAATATGGACGTGATCGCCGGCAAGCGGGTCGTGCTGGTCGACGATTCGATCGTGCGCGGCACCACCTCGATGAAGATCGTGCAGATGGTGCGCGACGCGGGCGCCGCCGAGGTGCACATGCGCATCGCCAGCCCGCCGACGACCGATTCCTGCTTCTACGGCGTCAACACGCCGGAGAAATCGAAGCTGATCGCCTCGCACATGTCGGTGCAGGAGATCGCCGATTTCATCAAAGCCGACAGCCTGGCCTTCCTGTCGATCGACGGCCTCTATCGCGCCGTCGGCGAGGCCCAGCGCGACAACGCCGCCCCGCAGTTCTGCGACGCATGCTTCACCGGCGACTATCCGACCCGCCTCGCCGATTTCGAGGATCGCGGCAAGGTGCAGCCGCTGGCCCGGCTCGCCG
This sequence comes from Kaistia sp. SLG-1, assembly GCF_059699055.1. Taxonomy (NCBI): domain Bacteria; kingdom Pseudomonadati; phylum Pseudomonadota; class Alphaproteobacteria; order Hyphomicrobiales; family Kaistiaceae; genus Kaistia; species Kaistia sp. SLG-1. Next base: position 2,230,391 of record NZ_AP048544.1, on the reverse strand, counting down.
AGGCGAGCTGAACCACCCCGCCTCCCATCCCCGCCCCTTCCGGCGCCCGGCCATCCCGGACGCCGGATCGTCAGCCCGGACCGGGCACTCTCCCGAAGCTCGATTGGACGCCTCCTTGACTACACCCGCTCTCTCCGGCCGCATCGTTGTCGTTACCGGGGCCTCGCGCGGCATCGGCTGGAACGCCGCGCTGGCGGTGGCCGAGGCCGGCGCGCATGTCATCGCGATCGCCCGCACGGTCGGCGCGCTGGAGGAGCTCGACGACGCCATCAAGGCCAAGGGCGGCTCGGCGACGCTGGTGCCGCTCGACCTGAAGGATCTCGAGGCGATCGACCGGCTGGGCTACTCGATCTACGAGCGCTGGGGCAAGCTGGACGGCCTCGTCGGCAATGCCGGCCAGCTGGGTCTGATCACCCCGGTCGCCCATCTCGACCAGAAGGAATGGGATACGGTTATGACCGTCAACGTGACGGCCAACTATCGCCTGATCCGCTCGCTCGATCCGCTGCTGCGCCAGTCGGACGCCGGCCGCGCGCTGTTCCTGACCTCGGGCGCGGCGGTGACCTGCCGGCCCTATTGGGGCGCCTATTCGGCCTCCAAGGCAGCGCTCGAGGCGATCGTCCGCACCTATGCGGCGGAGATCGATTCCAGCACCGTCCGCGCCAACCTGCTCGATCCCGGCCCGCTGCACACCCAGATGCGCGCCAAGGCCCGGCCCGGCGAGGATCCCGCCACGCTGCAGCATCCCGGTGTCGTCGCGCCCGACATCGTCCGCATGATCGCCCCCGGCTTCACCGACAACGGCACGCGGTTCGAATTCCTGAGCAAGAACGTGACGCGCTTCCTGTAGGCGATCTTGCCGGATGGCGACATCTGTGGCCAGATGTTGCCAACTGGAGACCTGTTCATGTCCGGTCATCTCATCATCGTGAAAGCGGCGCTCGACCCGGACGCGGGTGTCTGGTTCGTCGAGGCGAGCGATGTCCCAGGCCTGAACGCCGAATCCAACACGCTCGAAGCGCTGATCGAGCAGTTGCCTGGTCTCGTCGCCGACCTCCTCGAGGAAGCGGACTTCCTCGCCGATCGCGACAACCCGACACGCGAATATTCGATCGAAGTGGTCGCCCATGCGACCACGCGGGTACGGCTGAGCACGGCTGCATGAACGACTACGGCAAGCCGCTTCGATCGATCCTGATCGCAAACGGCTGCTGGTTCGTTCGACATGGACGCGGCGATCACGACATCTGGCGAAGTCCGAAGTCGGACCTGCCATTTACCGTGCCGGTATCCATCCGATCCCGCCATACCGCCAGCAAGATCCTGAAGGACGCAGGCCTTCCGAAGGCGTTCTGAGCCATTCGGCTTCCTCGGCCGGCCCTTGAATCATGGGTGTGGCGCGTCAGCCCTGCTGCTCGATGCGAAGCAGGATCGCGTCAATCGGATCGGCCGGTCGATTGGATGATGCACGACCTCTACGTGCGTCGACCTCTCCCTGAGGGAGGGGTGCAAAAAGGTGCTTCGCCGCCAGCGTGGCATGCGCTCCCCCGCCAGCGGTCAGACGACCGAAACATCCTTTAGTCGTGACAGCACGGCGCGGTTGACCAGCCGGTCGACGAGGATCTCGCGCCGGCTGAACCAGTTCACGATATTCTCCGCCCCCATCAACGCGATGCGCTCCATGGTCGCCGCCGTCTCGGCGGCAATGTGCGGGGTGATGATCGTGTTGGGCGCCGTCAGCAGCGGATTGCCCGCCGCCGGCGGCTCGACCGCGAGCGTATCGAGCGCCGCGCCGCCGAGGCGGCCGTCGACGAGCGCCTCGGCAATGTCGGCCTCGTTCAAGAGCCCGCCGCGCGCGGTATTGACCAGCAGCGCCCCCGGCTTCATCCGCGCAATCGCCTCTCGATCGAAGAAGCCGCGATTGTTGGCATCCATCGGGCAGTGCAGGCTGACGATGTCGCTTTCGGCCAGAAGCTGGTGCAGCGGCATGACGGCAAAGCCGGCCTGAGGCGCGGCAGCGCCGGGCCTGCCGGATGCGACGACGCGCATGCCCAGCGCACGGGCCATCTCGCCGACGCGGCGACCGATGCGGCCGAGCCCGACAATGCCCAGCGTCTGGCCGCGAAGCTCGGTCGCCCGGTAGGGGCCGCGATCCCAGATGCCAGCCTTCAGCCGCGCATCGAGGCGCACGACATCGCGCCGGATCGCCAGGATCAAGGCGATCGCCATTTCCGCCGTGGCATCGGCATTGGCGTCGCCGGCCGTCATCACAGGGATGTTGCGCTCGGTCGCACCGGCGAGGTCGACGCTGTCGACCCCTGCCCCCATCTTGGAGATCAGCGCGAGACCCGGCGCGGCGTCGAGCACGGCGGCGTCGAGCGGTGGATTGGCCCGCACGAGGATGGCGTCGAACCGCCGGGCCGCGAGCGTCGCGATCATGCGCGCCTTGTCGATCGGCCCGCTCATCGTCTCGATCGTGGCGCCGATCGGATCGAGGATCCGGGATGCCGGCTCCAGCAGATCATCGCCCGTCATCAGGACGTGGATGGGCGATGTCATGACGTCGATCCTATCTGCGTGAGGCAGGGAGCCCTGTCCGGCCCCGGGAAGCTACCGCTTCTTCGCCTTGTGCTCGAACGGGTTCTCGCCCTTGCGCAGCTGCAGGCGCAGCGGCACGGCGGCGAGCTTGAAGTGTTCGCGGATGCCGTTCAGCAGATAGCGCGTATAGGCGTCCGGCAGCGCCTCGGGGCGCGAGCAGAAGGCGACGAAGGTCGGCGGGCGGGCCTTGGGCTGCGTCATGTAGCGGAGCTTGATGCGGCGGCCGGAGACGGCCGGCGGCGGATGATGCTCCAGCACGCTCGCGAGCCAGCGGTTCAGCGCCGCCGTCGGAATGCGGCGGTTCCAGGTCGCGTAGACCTTGAGCAGCTCGCCCATCAGCTTGTCGATGCCGGAACCGGTGAGGCCCGAGAGCGGCACCAGCGGCACGCCGCGCACCTGCGGCAGCAGCCGCTCCGCCATCTCGCGCAGCTCCGCCATCTTCGCCTGGCGGTCCTCGACGAGGTCCCACTTGTTGAAGGCGATGATCAAGGCCCGGCCCTCGCGGGCGACCAGATCGGCGATCTGCAGGTCCTGCTTCTCGAACGGAATGGTGACGTCGAGCATCAGCACGACCACCTCGGCGAAGCGAATGGCGCGCAGCGAGTCGCCGACGGAGAGCTTCTCCAGCTTGGTCTCGACGCGCGCCTTCTTGCGCATGCCGGCCGTGTCGAACAGCTTGATCCGGCGGTCGTTCCAGGTCCAGTCGACCGAGATCGAGTCGCGCGTGATGCCGGCCTCGGGGCCGACCAGCAGGCGATCCTCGCCGAGCATGGTGTTGATCAGCGTCGACTTGCCGGCATTCGGGCGGCCGACGATCGCCACCTTGATCGGCTTCGTCAGGTCGAGCGGCGCTTCGATCTCCTCGCCGGTCTCGGGATCGACCGGCAGCGGCGCGTCGAAATCATCGTCTTCGTCGTCGAGCTCGTCCTCTTCCCGCTCGAACGGCAGCAGCGCCGCGAACAGGTCGGCCATGCCCTCGCCATGCTCGGCGGAAAGCGCGATCGGCTCGCCAAGGCCGAGTGAATAGGCTTCCAGCACGCCGTTCTCGCCAAGCTTGCCCTCGGCCTTGTTGGCGACCAGCACGACCGGCTTGCCGACGCGGCGCAGCAGCTCGGCGAAATGCTCGTCGACCGGCGTCACGCCAACCCGGGCGTCGATCAGGAACAGCGAGACATCCGCCTCCTCGATCGCCATCTCGGTCTGGGCGCGCATGCGGCCCTCGAGGCTCTCGGGATCGGCGTCTTCGAGGCCGGCCGTGTCGATGATGGTGAAATAGAGGTCGCCGATCCTGGCCTCGCCCGGCCGGCGGTCGCGCGTCACGCCCGGCGTGTCGTCGACGAGCGCGATCTTCTGGCCGACGAGGCGGTTGAAGAGGGTCGACTTGCCGACATTGGGACGGCCGATGATGGCGACGGTGAAGGTCATGATGGGTAGGGCCTCAAATGGCGACGGGAAGCCGCGGTGGCCGCGACTTCCCGAAAGACTGCCACGTCGAGGTTCCGGCTAACACGCCCCGCGTGGCCCCGGAACGACGAAAACGGTTGGTACGGCGAGCGGATCCGCTCGGCCGGAGATCAGCTCTTGGCCGGAGCCGGCGCCGCGCCGATCTTGGAACGGATCAGGTCCTGCATCAGCTGAGCGCGGCTGCGCATCGACTGCGGCGTCTCCGGATCGTCCTGGATCGACTGGAAATAGCCGCGCGCCGCCTCGAGGTCGCCCTTCTGCCAGGCAGTGAGGCCGAGCAGTTCGCGGGCGCTGTGGCGCCAAGGATTGCCGACTTCGGCGAGATCGCCGACGCGGCTCTTCATGCCGGCGAGATCGGACGTGTCGACGACGAGCATCGCCGCGCGAAGCCGCGCCATCGACTTCAACAGCGGCGGCGTATCGGCCTTGGCGGCGATCGCGTCGAACGCCTTCACGGCGTCGTCGGTCTTCTTGGTGGCGGCGAGTTCGGCAGCCGCCCGGAAGCTCGCGAGCACGGGATAGCCGCCCGAGCCGGTCGCCGCGATATCGTTCAGCGCCGCGATCGCCTCGTCATGCTTGCTTTCGCTGGCGAGCTTCAGCGCGGCGACGAAACGGTCGCCCTCGGCGGCCGCCTGCTGCTCGCGCCAATATTCCCAGCCACGCCAGCCGCCGACGCCGATGACGATCAGCACCGCAACCAGAAGAACATAAGGTCCGAAGCGAGCCCAGAGACGCTTCGCCTTCTCGCGGCGAAGGTCGTCTTCCACTTCGTGAAAAATATCGGTCATTCTCTTCTTTCCGGCTCCGGTCAGCGGCGCGCACCATAACGAAGCGCCCCTCAGCTGGCAAATCGATGATCGCCGTCAACCAGGAGAATATCGGCTCGCCGCCGCGCCCGAAACATCACCGTGGCATCGGGAGCGGACGCGCACACCGGCCGGGCCTGCGTGCGGTCCCCAAAACCCGGGCCGGCGGCCCGGAATCAGGCCTTCTTGGTATAGACCTGCTCGGGCGACGGGAAGGTGCGCGCCTTGACCTCGTCGGCATAGGCGGAGATCGCTTCCTCGATCATGCCGCCGAGATTGCCGAACTTCTTGACGAATTTTGGCACGCGCGGCGACAGGCCCAGCATGTCCTCGAGCACCAGGATCTGCCCGTCGCAATCCGGCGAGGCGCCGATGCCGATGGTCGGGACCGCGACCGCGCGCGTGATGTCGCGCGCGACCGGCTCGATCACGCCCTCGACGACGATGGCAAAGGCGCCGGCTTCCGCGATCGCCTTGGCGTCGGCCATCACCGCCGCCGCGCTCTCGTCGTTCTTGCCCTGCACCTTGAAGCCGCCCATCGTGTTGATCGACTGCGGCGTCAGGCCGATATGGCCCATCACCGGAATGCCGCGCTTGGTCAGGAAGCTGACCGTCTCGGCCATGTGCACGCCGCCTTCCATCTTGATGGCGCCGCAGCCGGTCTCCTTCATGATCCGCGAGGCCGAGCGGAAGGCCGCCTGCGGGCTCTCCTCATAGGAGCCGAACGGCATGTCGACGACGACGAGCGCCCGCTTCGAGCCGCGCATCACCGCGAGCCCCTGCAGGATCATCATGTCGAGGGTGACGGGAACCGTGCTCTCGAGCCCGTGCATGACCATGCCGAGCGAATCGCCGACCAGGATGAAGTCGACATAGGCATCCATGATCGCCGCCGTATGGGCGTGATAGGCCGTCAGCGAGACGATCGGCGTGCCACCCTTGCGGCTACCGATATCGATCGCCGTCAAACGGCGGGTCTGGGCCACGACGGACATCCATGCTCTCCTTTGGCGCGAAAGCGTTTCCTGCGGATCGGGGCGAACGACAAATGGTTCGCGCCCACGCGGATCCCCTGGAAAGAGCATCCGGCCGGGTGTTGCTAGCACGGTTCGTCGGCTCATTCGACCGTTCCCGACATGCCGACATCCCCCATGGCTGCAACCCTGCCCCTGCAACCATGCATGGGCTGGATCAAGTGAACGGGATTACCGGTTGTTCAGGATTTCCTGTTACCCTTACGGCAGGATGATCGGATATTCGAGGAGCCAGACGAGCATGCCCCCGCCCTTCGCCCTCTGCCGCCCCCTCGCCATGCTCGGGCTATCCGCGACGCTGGGCATCGCCGCCCTCGTCACCGCCCCGCCGCAAGCCGCGAAGGCCGACGTCGTCGCCCGCGTCAATCTCTCGTCGCAGCAGATGATCGTCTATGTCGATGGCCGGGCGCGCTATGGCTGGGACGTCTCGACGGCACGGAAGGGCTACCGGACGCCCGTCGGCAGCTACCGGCCAACCCGCATGCACCGGATGTGGTACTCGCGCAAATACGATGATGCGCCCATGCCGAACTCGGTCTTCTTCCATGGCGGCTATGCGATCCACGGTACCCCGCATGTCCGCTCGCTCGGCAGGCCGGCCTCGCATGGCTGCATCCGCCTGGCGCCCGAGAATGCCCGCCGGCTCTACCAGCTGATCGCCGAGCGCGGCATGAAAAATGCGCGCGTCGTGATCACACGCTGAGAAAATCGTAACCCGGACCCGCTTGGCGTGACGATGATCACTGACAGCGTTTCGGACGAGCGCTAAGACATATCGACGGTTGTGCTTTCCGGCCCGACCGAGTCCCACACCGAGTCCCACCCTAAGCCCCCACACTGAGCCCCACTTGGGAACCCGCCGCCATGACCGCCCGCCCTGTCGTCCGCTCCTTGGGCCGCCTCGTCGCCCCGCTTGCCTTCGCCGCGCTGATCACCCTGCCGCAGCTCGCCTCCGCCAATTCGCTGTTCCCGGCGCCGGCCGGCGTCCGCGCCACGGTGAACCTCTCGAAGCAGCAGATGGACGTCGTGGTCAACCGCGGCAACGGCGTCAAGGAAACCTATAGCTGGAAGGTTTCGACCGGCCGCAAGGGTTTTGAAACGCCGCCCGGCCAGTTCCGTCCCGACTATCTCGACGAGATGCACTATTCGTCGAAATACGAGAACGCGCCGATGCCCTATTCGGTCTTCTTCAATGACGGCATCGCGGTTCACGCGACGAGCGAGACCCGGCATCTCGGCCGCCCCGCCTCGCATGGCTGCGTCCGCCTCGACAAGGCGAATGCCGAGGTGTTCTTCAAGGCCGTCCACGAGATCGGCATGATGCGCACGGCGATCATCGTCGAGAAATAACGCCGGCCCCGGGCCGGGGCCGGATCGACCCGCGCGTCAGTGCTTGGTCATCGGCGGCATGAACGCATAGGGCCGCGCCTCCAGCAGCTTCCAGCTGTTGCCCTGCTTGCGGACGAGAGCGACCAGATGGATCTGGAAAGGCTGTCCGCCGGCCGCCTCGATGCCGCTGATCTCGTGCAACGCATCGACGAAGGCGACGTCGCCGAGCGGCCGCACCGCTTCGATCGTGAAGTGGCTTTGCGTGCCCTTCAGGATCGAGGCCATGTCGGCCGCGAGCACGCGCTGGACACCGGTTATGCCGGAACCGGTCAATCCGCTCGGGCTGATCACATTGGCGTCGTCGGTAAAGTACGTTGCCGCCTCCCGCGCGTCGCCGCGATCCATGCAGGCGCCGATCCCGTCGAGCAGGGGCTGGATCTCGTCCGCGAGCTTGCGGATCACCGGGTTCATTGCGGGATGGGTATGAACGCCTTGTTGCGTGGCCATGATACGCTCCTCCTACTCGCCGGGTCCTGGCGACCCGGCGACGGAGCATAGAACGGCCACGCCGGCTAGGGAGCGCACATCTGCGCGAGGCGGCCCGCTACGAGACGCGCTCGCCCTCGCGCCAGACGCTGCGCACCACCGGTACGCCTTCGCCGGCGCGCACCCGGACGAGATCGGCGCGAAGGCCCGGACGGATCGCGCCGCGATCGTCGAGCCCGACCGCCTCGGCCGGCGCCCGCGTGACCAGGCGCACCGCCTGCGGCAGGCTGATCGACGGCACCAGCCCCGGCAGCGCGAAGACGGCGACCATCAGGCTGAACGGCACATAGTCCGACGACAGGATGTCGAGCTGCCCGGCCTCGGCCAGCACGACCGCCGAGACATTGCCGGAATGCGAGCCGCCGCGCACCAGATTGGGCGCGCCCATCAACACCTGGATATCGGCGGCGCGCGACGCGGCGGCGGCCTCGATCGTCGTCGGGAACTCGGCGATGGAGACGCCGTCGGACGCCGCCTCCTCGACATGCGCCACCGTTGCGTCGTCATGGCTCGCCACGGCAATGGAGCGCGGATGGCAGAGATCAACGATCTCGCGGCGGTGCCAGGCGGAGAACTCGTCCGCCTGCGCAATGCGCTTGGCGGCGAACGCCTCATAGGCGGCGTCCGACATGCCCATCTTGCCCTGATAGAAGGCGCGATAGCTGTCGAGGCTGGCAAACTGGCGCTGGCCCGGCGAATGATCCATCAGCGAGACGAGGCGCACCGGCAGCACGTCGAGGAAGCCGGCGAGACCATCGAGGACGTCGGGCGCCGACACTTCGCAGCGCAGATGCAAGAGGTGATCGGCGCGCAGCCGCTCCTCCCGCTTCGCCGTCTCGATGGCGTCAGCCAGCATCTGCATCTCGGCCGTCGAGGTGCGCGCGTCCTCGTCCATGCCAACCCGCAGCGCATCGAACACGGTGGTGATGCCGGCGCCGGCGACCTGCGCGTCATGCGACTGCACCGCCGCGATCGGGTTCCAGCGCACGCCGGGACGCGGCGCATAATGGTTCTCGAGATGGTCGGTATGCAGCTCGACGAAGCCGGGCACGAGGTAATCGCCGCCAAGATCCTCGCCATGGCGCGTCGCGCCGCTGTCGAAATCGGCGATCTTGCCGTCGCGCACCAGCAGGCTGCCCTCGACGATCTCGTCTTCCAGCACGATCCGGGCGTTTGTGAAGATCTGCTCGGCCATCAGCGCGCGCCTCCGGCCAGCGTCGCGACATGATGCACGACGAAGGGCGCGCCGCGCTCCGGCTCGATGAAGATCGCCAGGCGGTCGAGTACGAAGGGCTTGCCGTCGAAATCGGCGAAATGGCGCTTCAATTCCGTCGCCATCGGCTCCGCGTCATCCTTCGGAACCCGGCCGGTCAACGACATGTGATAGCGGAACGCATCGAACACATACGGGTAGCCCCAGCGGATGAGGTTCGTCTCCTCGTCGAGCGTCAGCCCGGCAGCGCGGCGGCGGGCGATGTCGGCTTCCGAAAGCGGCGCGCGGAAAGGCTCGAAATCGGCGACGACCCGGCCGGCCAGCGCGTCCAGCGCCTCGACGCGCTCGTTGGGCACGAGCGCGAAGAAACGGCCGAGCCGGCGGATCACCAGTTCCGGAACCGTTACCGGCGCCGCATCGGCCGCGAAGGCGTCGAGCGTCGCGATCAGCGCCGCCTCGCTCTGCCCCTCGGCCAGCGTGAACGGCGCCTTCAGCGTGCCGTGAAATCCATAACGGGCCGGATCCGCCAGATAGGCCTCGATCGTGCCGCCAGAGAAGCCGTTGACCTCCGGCAGCGGATGATCCTCGCCGCTGAAGGCGTCGCGGCCGAGCCAGCGGGCCGCGGCGAGCGACAGGGGATGATCGGCGGAAGGCGTGGCATAGATGGCGTAGCGCAAGATGATCTCGACGGTTTGGCGTCCGAATCGTGGGGCGCGCCAGTTTAACCCGGCGCGGATGGCGGAACGGAGACATTGCACATTTCCAGCAACCCAATCGCGCGGCCGGGCGGCGTCGCAGGCGGCCATGTCGCGGTTGTATTTCACGCTCCGGCAACGATATTCCGTATATATCGCAGATCGTACGGTCGTTCGATTGAATGAGGATCCATGATGAGCCTGTCCAAAACCGCCCTCGGTATCGTCGCCCTGGCGCTTCTCGCCGCGCCGGCCGTGTTTTCGGCGTCGCCCGCGGCGGCGACGAGCGCCAACAGCTTCCCCACGAGCGGGATTGAGTCCGGCCCGCTGCCCGACTGGAAGGTCTTCGGCTTCGACCTTTCGACCGTCCCCGACGACACCGCGTCGCTCGCCGCCTTCAAGGCGTCGCTCGATCCGACCCTGCAGCTCGGCATCCGCAACCGCTGCCGCCAGGACATTGCCCTGAACCCGTTCCGCTACTCGCCGAAGGTGCGCGACTTCTGCTGGGCACGCTGATCAAGGGCGTTTGGTACGATCCTGTCGGGTAGAACTCGACCATCATCCTGAGGTGCCCGGCGAAGCCGGGCCTCGAAGGAGGGTCCAGCGAAACTCTCAGGCCGCAGATAGCGAGGCAGATTTCGTCGGACTCGCGCGCAAACAGAAGTACTCCGCTGGAGCCTCCTTCGAGGCTTCGCTCCGCGAAGCACCTCAGGATGAGGTCGGAGCCGGTCGATCGGTCGAGAGGGCTCGAGGTTTGGACAACAGCCCCTGCCCCCCAAACGTCGATCCAGGCCTAGTTTCGAATTATGGCCCGGTTCTCAGACGGCCTGAACGGAAATCAGCCGATCAAGCTGCGTCAGGAGTTCCGTGCGGGCCGTCGGCTCGCGCAGTCCGCGCGGGCCATAGATGTGCTTCGACAGGAAATGCCCGGTCAGGCGGAAGGCATCGCGCAGCTCCTCCGGCGCGCCGTTCGACGGTCCGCCGGTCAGGAACGGCGCGAGCGGCAGCAACCGCTCCTCATAGCCCGCCGCCCCTGCCCGGCTGACGGCCCGGCCGGATTTCGGCGAGACATAGAGCAGTTCCTCCCGCGCGCCGGTGGCGGCGCAGGCCGATAGATCCAGCCCGTAGCCCAGTTCCTCGAGCAGGATCAGTTCGAACCGGGCGATGAAGGTGGCGAAATCGAACCATTGCGGGTGCTCGGCCGCCGCGACGGCATCCAGCACGGCCTCGACCGCGCCATGGAGGGCCGGATGCGGCTCGCGCTCGGCGAGCAGGCGAAGGTGGCCGGTCAGCGTCTGCAGCGCGAAAAGCGTGCCGGAATCGCCGATCAGCCGCGCGGCGCGGCTCGTCACCGGCTCGATCGTGAAGATGCCGAGATGTTCGTCGAGACGGGCGCGCCAGATCGCCTGCACGGTATTGCCCGGCTGCAGGACCGGCGCCAGCCGGCGCGAACGGCCGCCGCGCACCAGGCCGAGATGCCGCCCGCGCCCGGCCGTCATCAGCTCGAGAACGACGCTCGTCTCGCCATGCTGCCGCACGCCCAGTACCAGGCCCTGATCGGTCCATTCCATCCGGGCATTCTAGAGCGGGCGACGAAGGCCGTCACCCGCGCAGAACGGTCGAAGTTCGCGCGTCCCGCGCCCGTCGCGGTGGACAGAATATCGGTCATTCCGTGAGCGGCCGCACAACAAGCCGCTCGATGAGCACATACCGGCATGGCAGTCGCCCGGTTTCCGATACCCAAAAACGAAAAAGCCCGGCGGATCGCTCCGCCGGGCCTTCGATAGCTAAGCTATCCTGGAATTACCAGGAGCGCTTCAGGAACAGGTTGAACGTCCAACCGCTGCCGTCCTGATCGCCGGTGGCGAGGGCGGGGCGCCCCGGGATACCAGCGTTCGAGTTGTCGTTCTTGACCTTGACGTCCGTGTAGAAGACGTCGCCGACGATATCGAGACCCTTGACCGGGGTGTAGGCGGTGGTGAAGCCAGCGCGCCAGGCGTCGACATCAGCACCATCAAGGTTGTCGCTGCCGCTGAACTGAGCGTAGCCGCCCGAGAGCGACGACCACAGCTGCGGGGTCCAAACGTGCTTGTACGAAGCGAGCGCGCTCCAGCTGGAACCCGGAGCCGACGCAAAGTCGTAGCTCAGGACCGGACCGACGAAGCCCGACACCGAGGTGCCGCCGGCGAGACCGGTGTAGGAGTTGGCGTTGTCGCCATAGGCAGCCGACACGAAGAAGCGGTCGCCAGCCGAGAAGTTGTCAAGCGCGATCTCGAGACCGCCACCGATCGCCCAACCGTCCTGCGCGTCGATGTTGAACGGATCAGCACTGGTGCCCGTGCCGCTGCCGATGTTGACAGCCTGATGGGTCCAGGCCGCAGCAACCTTGGCCGAGAAGATGCCCGAAGCGTAGGTGACGGCGCCGACGATGTCCGGAATGTTGTCCTGACCACCGGAGTAATAATTGGTGACAGGCGGAGTAACGGTGTTGTCAGTGATGGAGCCATTGAACTGGCCGAAGGCGTTACGGTCGCGCGCGTCTTCCACCGAGATCGCCAGACCGAAGCCGTTGACGGCGTAGGTCAGCTGGATGTGGTCAGTGGTCGAGTCCGAACCGAACATGCCGGTGTCGTTGTAACCACGGCCGAAGTCGAACAGCGAGGTGAAGTAACCAGCCTTGAGCGGTCCGAGCTCGAGGTAGGCGCTATCGACGTAAGCGGAGTTCGTCGCGGCGTTGACGTAGTTCTGGACGTCGCCCGTGCCGCGGACGTTGCCGGTCTTGGCGCGGTAGTCGATGAAGCCGGTCAGGTTACCGTATTCGGTGACCGACGAAGCCGTCAGCTGGATCGAGGCTTCCGTGTAGAAGTTGCCCCAGTTGCTGTTCGAGTAGATCGGGTTGAAGACGCCGACGAAGTTGGCGCCCGAACGATCACCGAAGGAGGTGCCGAACTTCAGGTAGCCGCCGACCTTGATGCAGGTGTCCGTGCCCGGCGAATAGAAGAAGCCCGTGCCGAAAGCGTCGCAGACCTTCACGTAGTCGACCGGCTCGGCGACCGTGAGATCCGCCGCCTGAGCGCCGCCAGCCATGATCATGGCTGCTGCAGAGCCGAGGAGAAGGGTCTTAAAGTTCATATCCTGACCTCCAAAAAGGTAAAACCAGGAGAGTATTTCATTCTTCTCGTCGCTGCCGAGTAGACCCGTTAGGATCACCCCTTCTCGTCAGCTCGTTCGAAGTCCGTCCTAATCCCCGTTCAGCCGCTTCTACTTTTGTTGGCCCCCACCCCAGGGTGGCCGGTAGTTGCGACCGGAATCTCATCTCGTGATTCCGTGTCTCAGATCATAGCGAAAGCGTGATCGGGCGCTATGACAGAAATGCAACACCGAATGTCTTCCGTGTGACGGTTGTGGTTAAGTTTCTGGTAATAGATGGGGCAAGGCCGGTTAACGCAACGCGCTGAAAATAAACGACTTTCGGTTCCTCTCCGGCATTCCTGCCCGAACGCGGTCGCGCAAGGCGAGCCATCTTCGCCGCTGTTGCCTCTCCGCACACCCGCCATCCGGGCGCCGGATTCGCGCCCGAATCCTCGGACCGCATTGCGGCCGGCCTGCGCCGTTTCGCGCGCGGGGGATCCGCCTGAATCCGATACCCCTTGGCGGCCCTGATGGACTAAGGTCGCCCGTCAACGCCACAACAAGGAATACCGCCTGCCATGACCGCCCTCGACAGACACGCCATTCTCGAGCGGCTGCGCTCGGTCGAAGGTCCGGACGGCAACGGGGACATCGTCAGCCTCGGCCTCGTCTCGGACATTCTCATCAATGGCGGCAAGGTGATGTTCTCGATCACCGTCGACGCGGCGCGCGCGCATGAGCTGGAGCCGCTGCGCGAGAAGGCCGCCGCCGCCGTGCGCGGGCTCGAGGGCGTCGAGAGCACGCTCGTCATCCTGACGGCCGAGCGGAAAGCCGGCGCCCCCGCGCCGCAACCGCCCCGTCCGGCGGCGCACGCGCATGCGCATGAATCGCCCGCCGCCCACCCGCCGCGCCCGACGCCGGCCCGGCCGACCTCCTCCGCCAAGCCCGGCATTCCCGGCGTCGGCGCGATCATCGCCGTCGCCTCCGGCAAGGGCGGCGTCGGCAAGTCGACCACCGCCGTCAACATCGCGCTCGGCCTTCTCGCCAACGGGTTCAAGGTCGGCCTGCTCGACGCCGATATCTACGGTCCGTCCGTGCCGCGCCTGCTCGGCCTTTCCGGCCGGCCCGAGGCGATCGAGGGGCGGACGCTGAAGCCGATGGAGGCCTATGGGCTGAAGACGATGTCGATGGGCTTCCTCGTCGAGGAAGAGACGCCGATGATCTGGCGCGGGCCAATGGTGATGTCGGCGATCACGCAGATGCTGCGCGAGGTGGCCTGGGCGCCGCTCGACGTGCTGGTCGTCGACATGCCGCCCGGCACCGGCGACGCGCAATTGACCATGGCGCAGCAGGTGCCGCTCGCCGGCGCCGTCATCGTCTCGACGCCGCAGGACCTGGCGCTGATCGATGCGCGCAAGGGCCTCGCCATGTTCCGCAAGGTCGACGTGCCGGTGCTCGGCATCGTCGAGAACATGAGCTATTTCATCGCCCCCGACACCGGCGCCCGCTACGACATCTTCGGCCATGGCGGCGCCAAGCGCGAAGCCGAGCGGCTCGGCGTGCCGTTCCTCGGCGAAGTGCCGCTCGAAATGGTGATCCGCGAGACATCGGACAGCGGCAGGCCGGTCGTCGCCACGGCGCCGGAAGGGCCGCATGCCCGCGTCTACAAGGACATCGCCGCGAAGATCTGGGCGAATGTCTCGGGCGGCTCCGGCGCAAGACAGGCGCCCAGCATCGTCATCGAGTAGGGCGAGGCCCGCTTCAGCAAACGGGGCCGTCCGGATCTTTCCGGACGGCCTTTCGGCAGTCCGCCGCTTCGCGTCGCGCTGAGCCGAGCCGCGCGCGCTCAGAAATCGCTGACGATATTGGCGTAGCCGCCATACCAGATCGGCGCGTCGCCGCTGAGGATCGACTTCATGCCGGCGCCCGTCACGGACGCGCTGATGCCGGTCGTCAGATAGGTACTGAGCGTGATCGCGCGGATATATTCGAGATAGACGTCGTCCGCGAGGTGGCGCTCGGTCACGCCGGCGACCGGGTCGGAGACGCCGTTGGCGAATTCGAGCCGCGTCGCCTGGCCGAACTGGATCGGGCTTCGCAGCTGGTTGGCGTCGATATAGGCATAGCGAAACGTCAGCGTGTCGCGCGGCGTCGGCTGGACGCTCAAGCTGAGCTGATGCGCGTTGACGTTCGAGTTGATGAAGACCATCGACGACTTCGAGCCCGTAGACCAGGCGCTCGGCGTGCCCTGGTAGTAGAGCGGATCGAAGCGCTCGAGCGCGGGCGTCGAGGGGTCGTCGCCGGAAAAGGTCTGATAGGTGTAGGTCAGAACCGGGGTCCAGCCGAGGCTGGCGAACGTATAGCCGATCTGCGCCCTGCCGCCCCAGGCCCGCATGTCGATGCGCTCGTTCCACTCATAGGCGAAATCGCCGCCGACGAAGAGATTTTCGAGCTTGCCCTCGAAGGGCAAGGCGCGGCCATAGAGATTGACGAACTTCAGACCGTCGCGGCCATCGGAAAGGATCGCGGGAACCCCGATCCCGCCCGGCGCCGCCTTGGGATAGGGCGCCGTCGACGTCGGGACGTAGCCGATCGTGGCTCCGGCATAGGTGTCCGCGGGGCCATCATAGCGGAAATCGCCGCCCACGATCTGCGTGTTGGTCGGATTGCGCGGCAGTTCGTTGGGCTCGATATAGAACCCCGTCGCCGAAAACCCGCTGAAGCCAAACCGGGCGAGCGCCGCCCTCTCCCAGGCGTCGCGCGGGCCAAGCTTCAAGGCACCGCGCTCGAAGCCGTTGGCGCCGCCATTGGCGATCAGCATGCCGGTGCCGGCCTTGTAGTCGCGCGGACCGAGCGAGACGTCGAACCAGGGCACCGCGCCACTCGTATCCCGCGAGCGGAGGCCGAGATAGCCGTCCTCGAGGGTGACGCGTCCCGTGCCTCCCACGTCGAAGGCGTCGATCCCAAGCGTCCCCGAAGCCACCATCGAAACCTTGCCATAGGCCGTCAACGCGTCGCCGATCTCCTTGGAAAAGCTGAGGCCGGGCATGACATAGCCCTCGAGCCAGTCGGTGTTCGCGTCGAAGCCGACGGCCGGCGCGACCGTCTCGGCGAGATTCCAGAACAGATTGCGCTCGAAGACGGCGTTGCCGCCGATCTGCAGATGGGCGCGGACCTCGAAGCCGTCGGCGTCGAACAGAACCAGCCGGTCTGCCGCCAACGCGCCCTGGACCGGCAACAGGACACCGATGACACCACCCAATCGTCGCAATGCGGAAATGAGGCGGTGCATTTCACCTGATGCTATCGAAGGCGCCGCCTTGCCGAAAGGCGATCGAATGATTCCCTTACTAGTCCATGAAAGCAGATGGCCGACGGCTCGACCAGCCATCCTACGCGGTCGGCGCCCCTTCAGCGCGGCAAACGGGATCAGCAGGATCGTCTTGCGTTGCAGAGGTGGCCGTCGTCGATCCTGGCGAAGGCCTCGGCCGCCCGGATCCGATCCGGGCGGCTTTCTGTTTGTGTCAGACGCCGACGGTGAAGCGGCGGTGCTTGTGTTTGCGGGCTTCCGCCTCGTCGAGGATCGCGACGGCGAGATCGCCGATCGAGATATGCGCCGTGCCCGTCGCCGGGTCGACGACCGGATTGTCGCCGCCGAGGCGGTAGTGGCCGGTGCGCGGCGTGTCGTGTTCCAGGAAGGCGGCCGGCGACAGGAAGGTCCAGTCGAGTTCGGTTTCCTTGCGGATCTCGTTCAGGCCGTCGCGGGCGGCGAGCGCGCCGGGCTTCCAGGTCTCCGGGAATTCCGGAAGGTCGACCGCCTGCACGCCCGGCGCCACTTCGAGACTGCCGGCGCCCCCGACGACGAGCAGCGGCAGGCCGGCCTTCTTCACGCCGGCGACGATCGCCGCCGCGCCGAGCAGATACTCGTTATAGATATCGGGATTGGTCCAGCCGGGATTGTAGGCACTGACGACATAGTCGTAGCCGGCGACCAGCGCCGCGACCCGGTCAGCGTCGCGTACGTCGCCCACGATCCGGGTCAGGCCCGGCGCCTCGGCGAGCTTTTCCGGATGGCGGGCGATCGCCCCCACCTGATGGCCGCGCGCCAGCGCTTCCGCGACCACGGCCGCGCCCACGAAGCCCGTCGCACCGATGACTGCGATCTTCATTCTTGAAGTCCTTTTTCCTGGAACGGCGAACGATCCCGCCTGCCCTTGCCGCATCCGTGCGGTTACGATCCGTAACTAGGCGCTTGACTTGCATCCGGGAAGGACGCATCTCCCCTGAACCAGGGCACAGCGGGGGAACCACCTCGCCGCCAGAAGGAAACCGACCCATGAACGAAATGGCGGAATCGCGGGATTTCATCGCTGTGTCGCCGGCGGCGGGAAAGGCGATTGGAACGCCGCTGGTGAACGGTCCGTTCGCAGGCATGACCGTGCTTCCCGCCGAAGAGTGTCCCGTCCGCGACGTGCTGGACCGGCTGGGCGATGCCTGGAGCTATCTGACCGTGCTGCAGCTGACGACGGGGCCGCAGCGCTTCAATGCGCTGAAGCGCGCCGTCGCCGGCATCTCGCAGCGCATGCTGACGGTGACGTTGCGCAGCCTGGAGCGCGACGGCCTGGTCAGCCGGCAGGTCTTCCCGACCACGCCGCCGCAGGTCGAATACGCGCTGACCGAGCTCGGCCATTCGCTGGCCGAGCCGATGAAGGTGCTGACCGGCTGGGCGAGCGCGCATCACGAGGCAATCCGCGCCAGCCGCCGGGATTATGACGCCGCCGGGAAGTCCTGAGGGGCCGGCCATAATTCAAAGCTGGCGTCCTGAACCCTCCCCTTGAGGGAGGGTCAAGACCGCCTGTTGGCGGTCTTGGGGAGGGGTTTCTTCGTCGGATTGGCGCGAGCCGCGCGAAGCCCCCCTCCCGAAAACGCGAAGGGCGTTTTCGACCTCCCCTCGAGGGGGAGGTTCAAGAAGGAAGAACGGCGTCGCCGGTCCGGGCCGCGCTACGACCCGCCCTTCAGCAGGCCCTTCAGCGCCGCGTACTGGATCAGCATGATCGTCTTGGCGTCGCAGATGCGGCCGTCGTCGACCATGGCGAGCGCCTCGTCGAAGGCGAGCTCCAGCACCTCGATGTCCTCTCCCTCGTCGACGTGGCCGCCGCCATCGCCGATGCGGTCGCCGGGCTGGTAGCGGGCGACGAAGAGGTGCAGCTGCTCGACGACGCTGCCCGGCGACATGAACGAAACCATGACGCGGCGGGGTGCCTCGAGCTGGACGCCCAGTTCCTCCTCGGCTTCCTTCCGGATGCAGGTGACGGGATCGTCGGCGTCGAGCAGGCCGGCGCAGGCCTCGATCAACGGCTCCTCATGGCCGCGGACAAAGGCCGGATAGCGGAACTGGCGGATCAGCAGGATGGTGCCGCGATCCGGGTCATAGGGCAGCACGGCCGCGCCGTCGCCGCGGTCATAGGTCTCGCGGACCTGCTCCTGCCAGGTGCCGTCGGAGCGGCGATAGTCGAAGACGTTCTTGTGCAGCCGGCCCCAATTGTCGGAGAGCAGCACACGCTCGCGCTCCCGGACCCGGTCCTTCCAATCGCTCATCTGAGATCTTTCCTGCCTGTCAGCCCGCCGGGGCGTCCGCCCCGGACAAAGCGCGTCACGACACCAGACGCCTTATAAGTAGCGAAAGCGCCGCTTCATAGGCCGCGCGATCGCCGCCGGCGTCGAGCGCGAGCGCCGCCCGGTCGAAGGCGGCCGAAAGCAGGTCGCCGACGGCTTCCGCGCCCTCCGCGACGCCGAGCGCGGCGAGCCCTTCCCGGAGCGTGCGCGCCGCATGCGCCTCGTCGAGCGCGCGCGTCTCGGCGAGGCCGAGTACGGCCGGCGCCTCGATCAGAAGCAGCCGCGTCCGGCCCGGCGCGGCCATGGCGTCGAGATAGGCGCGGCTGCCGGCGAGGAGCGCGTCGAGCGGCTTTTCAACCGCTGGCGCTGAGGCCTCGATGCCCGCCGCCACGGCCCTCGCCTCCTCCTCCGCCACCGCGCGGAACAGGTCCCGCTTGTCGCGAAAATGGTGATAGAGCGCGCCGCGCGTGATCCCGGCCGCCGCGACGATCTCCGGCGTCGCCGTCTCGGCATAGCCCTTGTCGACGAACAGCGTCCGCGCCGCCGCGATCAGCGCGGCGCGGGTCTTCTCGGTGCGGTCCTGGTTACTGCGCGGCGATTGCATACATACAGCCTGTATGTTAAGGAAAAGAAACATGCAGACTGTATGTTAAATCCCGGAGCGTGGAAAGCCATGGAGACCCCAATGAAGATCACCAGCTTCTATCCCGTCGTCATGACGCGCGACGTCGCCGGCACAGCGGCGTTCTACATGGCGCATTTCGGCTTCGCGGCGCTCTTCGAGAGCGACTGGTACGTGCATCTGCAATCGGCCGGCGATCCCACCGTCAACCTCGCCATCCTCGACGGTTCGCACGAGACGATTCCCAAAACCGGGCAAGGCACGGTCGCCGGCCTGCTGCTCAATTTCGAGGTCGAGGACGTCGACGCGGAATATGCGCGGCTCACCGCCGCCGGGCTGCCGATGCGACTCGAGCTTCGCGACGAGCCGTTCGGCCAGCGCCATTTCATCACCGCCGATCCGAACGGCGTGCTGATCGACGTGATCACACCGATCCCGCCCAGCGCCGAATACGCCTCGGCCTATGCGGAAGGCGCCCTGCCCGGCTCAACCTGAGCCCGGCGCGATGCCGGTCGACAGCGCCATTTCGCGCGTGAGCCAGTCATGGAAGAGCCGCACCTTGCGGTTCTTCCGCTTGGCCTCCGTCGTCACGAACCAGTAGGCGAGATCGGTCTTCGCCTCCGTCGCGAAGGGACGCACGAGACGCCCCGTGTCGAGCGCGTCCTGCACCACCATCTGCCAGGCCAGCATCACCCCCTGCCCCGAAATCGTCGCCTCCAGCGCCAGGATCGGATCCGTGAAGGACGGGCCGGCGAGCTTCGGCATCGGCGCGCCGGCCGCCTCGAACCAGGCGGCCCATTCGACCATCGTGCCCTCGTCGGCGACAACGGGCACGTGGCCGAGATCGCCCGGCTCGCGCAGTTGGTCGCGCCAGAGCGGCGCGCAGACGGGGAAGAAGGGCTGCGGCAGCAGTTTTTCGGCGGCGACGCCCGGCCAATCGCCGCGGCCGAGCCGGATCGCGCAGTCGACGTCGCTCCGCGCCAGGTCGACAACGGTGGTCGACGCGACGAAGCGGATCTCGATATCCGGGTTTTCCCGCGTGAAGCGGCCGAGGCGCTGCACCAGCCAGCGCGCCGCGAAGGTCGGCGCGGTAGTGATGGTCAGCGTGCCGCGCCGGTCGCCCTCCATCACCGACACCGCCTCGGCGACCTGCCGGAAGCCGGCCGAGAGCAGCGGCAGCGCCGCCTCCAGCGCCGGGGTGGGGACGAGGCCGCGCGGCGTCCGTTCGAACAGGAGCACGCCCAGTCGCGCCTCGGCGCGGCGGATATGCTGGCTGACCGCGCCCGAGGTCACGCCAAGTTCATCGGCCGCGATTGCGAGTGTGCCGCTACGGGCGACGATTTCTATAGCGCGGAGCGCGTTAAGCGGGACTTTGAAGGGATCGGCCATGCAGTTTTTCTAAAGTGTGACCGAGATCATGTCGATATCGCCGCGATCGGTTTAGGACCATGCTTCCTCGACGTCAGCCGAGGAGATGAACCATGACGATCTACAGGCTTCTCAGGGCCATCGTCGATTGGGCGGCCGAGCCGGTCCCGGTCGCCGACAACGAGAATGAATTTCCGGAGTCCACACTCTGGACACGAAGCCTGCGTGAACTGGCTGACCTGCCGATCGGCCCCGAGCCGATCGAGGCGCAGCCGGACGAAGAGCCGGAACGACGCGGCCGCTGCGCCTGAGCGCAGCGGCGGTTAGAGGAGACATGACGATGACCAGCCGGGCCAAGACCCCGAACGCCGCCGACCTCCGCGAAGAGGCGCTGCGCAGCCAGTACAAGGCGCTCAACCGCTCGCTCGCCGCAGCGCTGCTGCACGCGCGCCCGACGCCGCAGCGCCAGATGACGATGTCGACGCCATCCGCGCGCGACACGGAAATGGAATAGGCCGGGCTTCGGCAAGCTGGAATACGGCTGCTGCCTCGCCCTTCAGGGGCACTTCGCGGCCATCAACCCGGCTGAATGGATCCCGGGACAAGCCCGGGATGACGGCGAGCGGGTGGCTGCGTGTGAGGCAAGGCGTCGAACGCGTCTGCCACCGATAGAGCTCCGACCGAATTCCCACCCTCCGTCGTCATCCCTGCGAAAGCAGGGATCCATGCAGCCGCGCAACCGGGAGGTTCGCGGCGGCCGCCAACCCGGCGGAAATGGATCCCGAGTCAGGCCCGGGATGACGGCGAGCGGGTGGCTGCGTGTGAGGCAAGGCGTAGAACGCGTCTGCCACCGCCGCCAGAGCTCCGACCGGATTCCCAGACTCCGTAGTCATCCCCGCGAAGGCGGGGATCTATACAGACACGCAACCGGGAGGTTCGCGGCGGCCGCCAACCCGGCGGAAATGGATCCCGGGTCAGGCCCGGGATGACGGCGAGCGGGTGGCTGCGTGGGAGCCAAGGCGTCGAACGCGTCTGCCACCGTTAGAGCTCAACCGAATTCCCACCCTCACCGTCATCCCTGCGAAAGCAGGGATCCATGCAGCCGCGCCATCTGGAGGTTCGCGCGGCCTCCAACCCGGCTGAATGGATCCGGGTCAAGCCCGGGATGACGGCGAGCGGGTGGCTGCGTGTGAGGCAAGGCGTCGACCGCAATTGCCGACAGTAGAGCTCAACTGGATTCCCACACTCCGCCGTCATCCCTGCGAAAGCAGGGATCCATGCAGCCGCGCAACCGGGATGTTCGCGCGGCCGCCAACCCGGCGGAAACGGATCCCGGGTCAAGTCCGGGATGACGGCGAGCGGGTGACCAAGTGTGAGGCCAGCCAATCGAAACCCTCCGCCATCATCCTGAGGCGCTTCGCGTCAGCGAAGCCTCGAAGGAGGGTCCAGCCAGCACTCCGGCTTGCAGGCGAAGTCTGGCGATATCCCCCGCGATCAAATCAGGAGTTCCCTGGACCCTCCTTCGAGGCCCGGCTTTGCCGGGCACCTCAGGATGATGGTCGAGTTCTTGGAAACGCGGTGTCAGAGAGCGGTATCGGCGACCGAGCCAGGACCACCGCCCTTCACCGGCGCAGGCGGCCTCCCTCTCCCGCGTGCGGGAGAGGGTCGGGGTGAGGGTCTACTAACGACCGCTCAGCCCTTGTCGAGCCAGGCGACCTGCTCGGGCGTCAGCTGGATGTCGAGGGCGGAGAGGCTGTCCTCGAGTTCGGCGAGCGTGCGCGGGCCGATCAGCGGCACCACCGGGAAGGGCTGCGCCAGCACATAGGCGAGCGCGATGTGGATCGGGTCGCGGCCGAGCTTCCTGGCCAGCTCGATCGCCCGGTCGCGACGGCCAAAGTTCTTCTCCGAATACCAGACGCGGACGATCTCCTCGTCGTCGCGCTTGTCGCGGCCGGCGCGGTCGGTGAAGAAGCCGCGGCCCTGACTCGACCAGGCGAAGTTCGGGATCTGCCGCTCGTCGAGCCAGGCCTTCCACACATCGTCCGAGGCGGCGACGCAGCCGGCCCAGATCGGATCGAGCATCTCGGCCAGCGAGAAGTTGTTGGAGAGCGCGCCCGGCTTCTGCTTGCCGTTCGCTTGCGCATAGGCGATCGCCGCGTCCATGCGCTCGCGCGTCCAGTTGGAGCCGCCATAGGGCCCGCGGATGCGGCCGGCCTTCACCTCGGCGTCCATCGCATCGACGAACTCACCGACCGGCACGTCCGGGTTGTCGCGATGCATGAAGTAGAGGTCAACATGGTCGGTCTGCAGCCGGTCGAGCGACTCGGTCAGCTGCTTGCCGATGACATCGGGATAGACGAGCGGCGAATGCGCGCCCTTGCCGATGACGACGGATTCATCGCGGACGCCCCGGCTCGTCAGCCAGTCGCCGAGGATTTTTTCCGTCTTGCCGCCGGCATAGATGTAGGCGGTGTCGAACAGATTGCCGCCCGCCTCGTGGAAGGCGTCGAGCAGCACCGAGGCGCTGGCGAAATCCGGGAAGAACTCGAAGCCGAGCGCCGCCACCGAGGTCGGCTGGTTGACGCCGGCGATCTGCCGCTTCGGGATCGATTTTTCGCCACGCGAAAGCTTGGCGCCCTTGATGGTGGTGGTCTTGCGCGCCGGCGTCTCGATGTCGAAGACCAGGCCGACGCCCGCGCGCCATTTGTCGAGCGTTCTGAGATTGCCGAGCGTGTCGGCCCAGCTCATGCCGGGCGACGCCAGCTCCTGCTTGCCGGCGCGGATCGCCTCGCTGGCCGCGTCGACCTCGAAGGAATAGAGCCAGCCGGCCTCGGCCACCTCGATCGCCTCGACATTACCGTCCGGGCGCACGATGCGGATCGTGCCGGTGCCGCCTTCCTTGCCGCCGGCGAACCAGAAGTCCGAGACCTCGATGCGTCCCTTGGTGCCGAGGATGCGCAGAACATTGTCCTGCGCCAGCGACACGCTGCAGGAGACTTCGGCGATAATGTCGTTCGGGAAGGTCAGGATCGCCGCCGCCCATTCGTCGACGCCGGATTTTCCCAGATGCGCCGCGCCCTGCACTTCCACCGGATCGAGGAAGGGCTTGCCGGCGGCAGCACCCGCGATCAGCCGCGCCATCGAGACCGGATAGCAGCCGACGTCGAGGATGCCGCCGCCGGCGAGGTCGTTGGCATAGAGCCGGTGCGCGGGATCGAAGCCCGGCATGGCGAAGCCGAAGCTCGACTTGATGGCGCGCACTTCACCGATCGCGCCCTCGGCGACCAGGTCATAGAGCCGCTTGGTCTGCGGGTGCAGGCGGTACATGAAGGCCTCGCCCGCGAAGGTGCCGGCCTTCCTGTGCGCATGGAAGATCGCCTCCGCCTCGAACGCGGTGAGCCCGAGCGGCTTCTCGACCAGCACGTGCTTGCCGGCCTCGGCCGCCTTGATCGCCCATTCGGCGTGGCCCGGATGCGGCGTCGCGATGTAGACGGCCTCTACCTCGGGGTCGTCGAGCAGCGCCTGGTAGCCGTCCAGAATGCGGGCGCCGGGGAAATCCTCGGCGAGGCCGGGCTTGGCCGGATTGCGGCTGCCGATCGCAACCAGCCGGCCGTTGCGCGAATGGCTCAGCCCATCGCGAAACGCCTTGGCGATGCCGCCCGGCCCGATGATGCCCCAGCGAACCGGGTCCTGACTCTTGTCCTCGGTGGTCATGTCACTCACTCCCATTGTCGTTCATCCGGCGCGGCGGCCATGAGCCGCCATCCTCCCGCCGGGGCTCATCTCCGCCTCAGGCCTCCGGCCAGGGGCCGTGAAAGGCAAAATCGCGCACGGCGCGGCGCTCGCGGCCGCCGAGCTCGCGCTCGCGGTCCCGCTCCGGCAGGATGTCCGGATCGCCGGGAAAGCCGATGCCGATGCCGGTGCAGGGCTCATAGCCCTCCGGCACATGGGCGGCGGCGATCACCTTGTCGCTCTCGAAGCCGCCGAAGGGATGCACGGCGAGGCCGTTGGCGGTCGCCTGCAGCAGCAGATAGCCGAGCGCGATGCCGGTATCGTGACGATTGTGCCAGAGCGCGCGGCCGCTGTCGGAATGGGTCTTTGCGATCGCATAGGCGAGCACCGAGCAGCGCCGCACCCAAGGCCGGTTGCCCTCGACGGCGCAGTCGACCAGCGTGTCGAAGAACGGCTCGCCGCGAAAGGCGTAGACGAAGCGCCAGGGCTGGGTGTTGCTCGACGAAGGCGCCCAGCGCGCGGCCTCGAACAGGGGCTTCAGATCCGCTTCCGTCAGCGTCTTTTCGGGATCGAAGGCGCGCGGGCTCCAGCGCTCGGCGATCACCGGCAGGATCGGCGCATCGGTCTCGGCGGGCTTCCTCATTCCAGGGTCTCCATCGGCATGCGGGGCGTCGCGCGACGAGAGTCGCGCCGGCGACGGCGCCGATCCTAGAGGGGCGTGGGCCGCGCGTAAGCCCCCCGCTTGAGAAATATCAGCCTTGATGTTTGATCGGTTTCGCAGGGGCGAAGCAGATTCGCCGGGAGGAGCAGTTTCGATGAAGACCGTACTCGCCTATGGCGATTCCAACACCTGGGGCGCCGCCACCGTCGCCCGTCCCGATGATCGCTACGGGCGTGACGAGCGCTGGCCGGGCATCGCGCAGAACGAGCTCGGCGCCGACTGGCTGGTGATCGAGGAAGGGCTTCCCGGCCGCACCACCGTGCACTCCGACCCCGTCGAGGGCGAGTACATGAACGGCAAGACCTACCTCCTGCCCTGCCTTCGCTCGCACCGGCCGCTCGACGTCGTCGTCATCATGCTGGGCACCAACGACCTCAAGGCGCGCTTCAACGTGCCGGCGGAGGATATCGCCAAGGGCGTCGGCGAGCTGATCAAGGTGATCAAGCAGGCCGAGGCCGGCAACAATTCCGGCGTGCCGAAGATCCTCGTGGTGGCGCCGGCGCCGATCCTCGACCATACCGGCGAGAAGCCGGAATACACGCCGATGCTGGCCGGCGGCCTCGCCAAATCGCAGGCCTTCGCGACGCTCTACGCGGCCATCGCCAAGGAGCATGGCGCGGCATTCCTCGACGCGGGACAGCACATCCGTTCGAGCGCCTATGACGGCATCCACCTCGATCCCGACGCGCATGTCGCGCTCGGCAAGGCGATCGCGGCGGCGGTCAAAGCGCTCGCCTGATCCGCGCAACGGAGCCGGCGGTCAGGCGCGCTGCAGCGATCCGGCCGCCTGTTCGTCGTCGTCGTCGGTTCGTGCCAGAAGCTCGGTGACGGCCTCGGCCGCCATCGGGCGGGCGAAATAATAGCCCTGCAGATGCGAGCAGCCGGCGGCCCGCATGATCTCGACATCGGCCTTGGTCTCCAGGCCCTCCGCCGTCACCTTCAGGTCGAGCGCCAGCCCCAGCGCGATCGTCGCCTCGCAGAGCCGGCGCGTTTCCGGGTCGACGGAGACGCCGTGGACCAGCGAGCGATCGATCTTTAGCTTGTCGAAGGCGAAGCGCCTCAAATAGCCGATCGACGAATAGCCGGTGCCGAAATCGTCGAGCGCGACGCTGATGCCGTGAATGCGCAGCAGTGCGACGATGTTCTGGGCGCGGTCGGGATAGGTGACGAGGCTCGTCTCCGTCATTTCGATCTCGAGCCGCGACGGCGGCAGGCCGGTCTCGGCAAGGATCGTGGCCAGGATCCGGTCGAAGCCGGGATTGCGGAACTGCACCGGCGACACGTTGACGGCGAGGCCGACCTCCGGCCACGCCACGGCGTCCCGGCAGGCATGGCGCAGAACCCAGGTGCCGAGCTCGTCCATCAGCCCCATTTCCTCGGCGACGGAGACGAACAGGTCCGGCGCAACCAGGCCGCGCACCGGGTGATGCCAGCGCAGCAGCGCCTCCACCAGCGCAGGGCGCATGGTCACGGCGTCGTAGATCGGCTGGTAGACGAGCTGAAGCGCATTGTGCTTGAGCGCCAGCCGCAATTCGTCGGCGATCACGCGGCGCTCGATCTTATCGGTGTCGATCGACCGGTCGTAGAGCGCGACGCGGCTGCGGCCGAGCTCCTTGGCCTGGTACATGGCGACGTCAGCGCGTCGCAGCAGCTCCTCCGCCGTCATGCCGCCCTCGCCGGCGAAGGCGATGCCGACGCTGGTGCCGATCGTCAGCACGCGGCCGTCGATGTTGAGCGGCGCCTGCAGGAACTGGACGAGCCGGTTGGCGATCTCCTCGGCGGCCGCCACGGTGTCGGAGCTGTCGAGCACCAGCGCGAACTCGTCGCCGCCGACGCGGGCCAAAAGCCCCCGCTGGCCGCAGATGGCCTTGAACCCGCGGGCGACGCGCTCCAGCAGCCGATCGCCCGTATCATGGCCATAGGAGTCGTTGACCTCCTTGAAGCCGTCGAGATCCAGGAAGATCACCGCGAGCGGCTGCGTCCCGTTGCGCCGGACGGCGATATCTAGCCCCTTGGTCAGCGCGGCCCGGTTCGGCAGGCCCGTCAGGCTGTCGTGATGGGCGTCATGGATCGCCTGGCGCTCGCGCCGGCGCGCCGAGACCAGATTGGCGTAGCCGATGCCGAGCAGGAAAAGGATGGTCGTGCCGATCAGGCCGAGCGTGACATAGGCGACGGGCGCCACCCGCCCATAGGCCTCGTTGCCGGGGCTGCGCTCCTGCCAGGTCAGCGCGCCGATCGACTTGCCGGTCGGATCGATCAGCGGCACCCGCTGGCCGGCGAAGTTCGGATCGAAGCTGAGCGACATGCCCTCGATGGCGAAATCATTCCCCAGGTGACGAATCGACCGATCGTCGAGCGTGTGCGCGAGCACCAGCAGGCGCGGCTTCCCGCGCGCCCGCGCAACCGTGCTGCTGGTCGGATAGATCGAACCGACGACGACCGCCGTGATGGCGCCGGAGCGGTCCTTCATGAGGCCGGCCTTGGCGTCGTATTCCGTGTAGTTCCGCGCGAGCGCGGTCAGCATCACCTGCAGCGGCGAGCCGAACTCCTCCAGCGGGCCACGCGGCGCGACGCCGCCGCGGCGATAGGCGAAGACGTGCTGCCCGTTCTCGTCCAGCAGATAGGCGGAATCGAAGAACACCGCCGAGCGGGTGGATTCCTTGAAGTTCCGCGTGGCGAATTCGGTATCGACGGTGTTGTAGAGCTTGATCGCGGCGTCATCCCAGACGGCGTAGTCGCCATGCACGTCGCGCATCTGCTTCAAGAGCGCCGCCAGCGAGGCGGTCGCGGAACGCTCCGTCGCGGCGGCGTCGATCTGGTCGACCTCGCCGGCCATTTCCTGCAGGGCGAAGATCATGAAGACGATCGATCCCGCCAGCACGAGAAGTACTGGCAGGGCGATACGCAACGCAAATCTGAACGTCGATCGCGGAAGTAGATTCATGGCACCGCTGAAGGTCAATTCCCCCAACGGCATACAAGCACATCAACCTTAACGCGAATGAAAATATATCCGAGCGCTGCGGAATCAGGCGTCGGCTGTGCGCAGCGCTTCGCGGAGCGTGACGGCGAGCGGCGCCTCCGCCTCGACGACGATGTCGGAGAGCTGCAACCAGCCGGCCAGGCGCCGCAGTTCCTGCGCCAGCGCGGCGATCATCTCGTCCGTCCGCCGAAGTTTCTCCTCGGCGAAGACGCCGAGAACCCGCAGCCGTCCGCCGGCGCGATCCGCCTTCAGATCGACCCGCGCCTCGAGCCGGCCGCGATGCAGAAACGGCATGACGAAATAGCCGAAGACCCGCTTCGGCTCCGGCGTGTAGAATTCCAGCCGGTAGTGGAAATCGAAGATCCGCTCGGTGCGGGGACGGTGCCAGACCAGCGGGTCGAACGGCGACAGCAGCGCCGTCGGCGCCAGCCGCTTCGGGATCGGCGTTTCGACGGCGAAGTAGGCCGGCTGCTTCCAGCCATCGACGCGCACCGGGGCAAGCGCCCCCTCCTCCACCAGCTGTTGCAGCGCCAGCCGCGCCTCGGCGACGGGCAGGCGGAAATAATCGCGGATGTCGATTTCCGTCGCCACGCCATGCGCCCGCGCGCCGGCGAGCGCCAGGGCGCGAATGGCGTCGGCCTCGTCCGGCACGTTGGCGCCGGCGACGGCAGACGGAATGACGCGTTCGGCGAGGTCGTAGATGCGCTCGAAGCCGCGCCGGTGGCTCGTCGCCACCTCTCCCGTCCAGAACAGATATTCGAGCGCCGTCTTGCCCTTGTGCCAGCCCCACCAGGGACCGCTGCGCTCGCCCGGATCGTCCAGCTCGCTCGCCGCCAGCGGCCCGCGACGGCCGATCTCGTCGATCACGGCGCGGAGATAGCCGGGGTTCTCGGCCGCGAAGGTGACGAGCCCGCCATAGATGCCGATGCCGGCGGCGGCGCGCTTCATCCGCCATCGCATCAGCGGGTAATAGTCGAGCGGCAGCAGCGACGCCTCATGCGCCCAGTATTCGAACAGCGCCCGCTTGGCCCCGCCCGCGAAGGCGCGCTCGTCGAGGGCGGCGCGGGAATAGGCGCCGAGCCGGCTGAACAGGGGCAGATAATGCGAGCGCACCAGCACGTTGACCGAATCGAGCTGCAGCAGCCCCATCCGCTCGACCAGCGGCGCGAGCCGCCGCCACTGCGCCGGCGTGGCGTCGCGGCCACCGCCGAAGCCCTGCGCCGCGAGCGCGACACGGCGCGCCTCGTCGGCGGAAAGAGATCCCTGAATCAGACTTGGATGCACCGTCATGACGGGGACTATCGCAGGCCGGCCCGACCGAGGCCAGTGCGTGCGGGGGACGACTCCCATTCGAGCCGCCTCGCCCCTCGCCTCAGGAGACGGTTGCAATCACCACCCGCATCATGCTGAGGAGGCCCGCAGGGCCGTCTCGAAGCACGCAGAGCGGCTGTGCCATCGATCGGACTGCCCCTCGTCCGTGCGTCCTTCGAGGCCCGAGCTGCGCTCGGGCACCTCAGGATGATGGAGATCCTACGTGGCACGACGGCTGGGCAGGGATACGCGAAGGTCTCCTGAGGAGGGAGAGCTGGTGACAGAGCCCTCATGTTGAGATGGCGCGTGGACAAGCCCGTCGGCCGCGCCACCCTCCGCCGTCATCCCGGCGATGGAATAGGCGCCTTGAACCCTCCCCTTGAGGGAGGGTCAAGACCGCCAGATGGCGGTCTTGGGGAGGGGTTCTTCGTCGGATTTGCCGCAAGCTCAGCGAATTGCCCCCTCCCGAAAACGCGAAGGGCGTTTTCGACCTCCCCTCAAGGGGGAGGTTCAAGAAAGAAGGCCGCTTTCCCCTAAATCCAACATGACAGGCCAGCCACTCAGGACTGCACGAGATTGATCAGGCGGTCCTTGTCCAGCATCGGCGGCGGCGCCAGGTCGGGAAACAGGCGGCGGCTTTCGCCGAGGCCGGCGAGAAGCGCGGTGATCTCGGCCGCCGACATCGGCTTGGCCAGGTGGAAGCCCTGGACATATTCGCATTGCAGCAGGCGCAGCAGCTGCAGCTGCTCGACCGTCTCGATGCCCTCGGCGACGACGGCGATGTCCATGGCGTCGCCGAGCGCGATCATCGACTGGATCAGCGCGTTGGCGGTCGGGTTGGTGCCGAGCTCCGAGATGAAGGACTTGTCGATCTTCAGCCAGTCGAACGGGAACTGGCGCAGATAGCCGATCGAGGAGAAGCCGGTGCCGAAATCATCCAACGACAGGCCGAAGCCCATCGACTTCAGCCGCGCCAGCTTGCGCTTGGCGATGGTCGGATTGCGCACCAAGAGCCCTTCGGTGAGCTCCAGCTTGAAGCGGTTCGGCACGACGTCATGCCGGCGGGCGATCGCGCCGAGATCGTTGGCGAAGCTCGGATCGCGCAGCTGCGCCGGCGAGACGTTGATCGACATCTTCAGGCCCGGCCATTCGATCATGTCCTGGCAGGCGCGCTGGAACACGAACTTGCCGATGTCGTGGATGACGCCGGTCTCCTCGGCGACCGGGATGAACTCGGCCGGCGACACGCGGCCGAACTCCTTCGAGTCCCAGCGGACCAGCGCCTCGACCGAGACGATGGCGAGGTCGCTCGCCCGCACGATCGGCTGGTAGGCGACCGAGAGCTCGTTGCCCTCGATGGCGCCGCGCAGCGCCATGCCGAGCCGCTTGCGGTGCAGCGCGCCGGTCTCGAGGCCCGAATGATAGGGTACGGCATCGCGCTCGGCGGCGTTCTTCGCCTGGTACATGGCGAGGTCGGCGCGGCGCAGCAGTTCGGCCGGCGTCACCTCGTTGCCGTCGGAGACGGCATAGCCGACCGCCGCCGTCACCTGGAACTGGAAGCCGGCGACGCTGAAGGGCTGGT
This sequence comes from Kaistia sp. SLG-1, assembly GCF_059699055.1. Classification (NCBI taxonomy): domain Bacteria; kingdom Pseudomonadati; phylum Pseudomonadota; class Alphaproteobacteria; order Hyphomicrobiales; family Kaistiaceae; genus Kaistia; species Kaistia sp. SLG-1. The sequence goes on along the minus strand of NZ_AP048544.1, from coordinate 2,199,639 downwards.
CGAGCGCGTGCACCATGGCCGACGCGACGCCGGCGACCGCCGCCGAGGCCGAACGCCCCGTCAGAGCCACGGCGAACTCGTCGCCGCCGACGCGGGCGAAGCGGGCGTCGGGCGGCAGGATCATCGAGAGGCGCTCGGCGAGCAGCCCCACCAGCTCGTCGCCGCCCGCATGGCCGATCGAGTCGTTGACCGACTTGAAGCCGTTGACGTCGAGATAGATGATCGCCGCCTCGCCGGCATCGCAGGCATCGCTGAACTGGGCGCTGTCGCTCAGCTCGTTGAATCCGTAGCGGTTGGTGAGGCCGGTCAGGCTGTCGGTGCGCGCCGCGGTGACGGCCTGGCGCTCGCTCAGCGCCTGCGAAAGGGCGAGGCGCCGGGCCCTGAGCACCGTCCACATCGCGATCAGGCAGAACAGCAGCAGGCCGCCGGCGATCGGCGCCACGACATTGCGCAGCACCGCGAAGCCGGGGGTCGGCGGCGTCCAGACGAAGCGGCCGATCACCTCGCCATAGATGTCGCGGATCTCGGGAAAATCATTGTCCAGCTTGTCGAGGTTCTCGCGCTCGAGGCGGAGATCGTTGATCAGGAAGGTGCGGCCGAGCTCCGACAGGCGCTGGTTGCTCAGATAGAAGCCCATGACCAGGACCGGGAGGTTCTCGGCCTTGACGGTGTCGACCTTCGAGACGGGGGCGATGCGCGACACCGCGAAGAGCAGCGTGCCGGCGGCGGTCTCGACATAGGAGGAGCGCGCCGCGTTGTTCTCGATCGGCGCGGTGCGGATCAGTTCCTCGATCTTCGCGATCAGCTTCGGCGACATCACCGTTTCGGAATTGGGCGCGTCGGCCGGCGTCCACCAGCCGTATTTCAGCTCGCGATCGGGCGAGACGATCGCCAGGAAATCGGCGATCTGGGTATCGATGATGCCGGTGCCGATATTCGCCTCGATCCAGGCGTTGTCGTCGCGGAGATAGGCGTCATAGGCCTCCTCCCACCACGAGTAATCGTTGGCGAGACCCTGGACACGGGTATGCATCGCATCGACGCCGCCCATCACCATCGTGCGCGTCTGTTCAGCGGCCTGATCGTTCTGGCGATAGGCCATCCAGGCGACGCCCGAGATGACCGTCACGATCGTGACGACAATGCCGGCTACCAGATTGAATGTAATTCGCCCGGCGATCGGGTGAGACATGCGTCGCGTGTCCATCTCGTTTTTCTTTCGACGCTACCCTAGGCATCAGCCTTTTATGCGGCCTTAACCGGTTTACGACGATTTTAGCGATCGCTGGCGAACCGACCAGACCGAGCGCGGGGGCGACTGTGAAGGCACGATGCAATGCGGTCGGCTGGCCGCCGCCTCCCCTTCGGAACCGGCGGAGAGACACAGGAAATAGATCAGTAGACTTGTCTATAATATGGTTGACATTGCTTTGATTATGTCTCCAATTTCGATGCAATCACGTCCATTTAAAGTCTGGGTAGCGCTGCGGGGGCAACATGAACTTCCCACCGGATGATGATTCGGCTGGGATAGCGTCTTCGGGCGCTGTCGGTTGCCCATTTCATCCCAAAGTACCGACGAATAGCGAATTCGACGACTGGCTGCAGGCGGATCTGCGCTGCTCCGCCGGCAAGCGCGAGTTCCAGCTCGGCCGCTACACGGTGGCCCATGTCCGCAACGGCTACCAGTTCTCCGAGGCGCTGAACGCCTTCCGCCTCGACGTCGAGGACTACCGGAAGACCGGCTTCCTGGCGATCGTGGAGACGCAGCGCAGCTTCACCAATTCGGAAGACGAACTGCGCCTGCTCGCGCAGATCATGGTCGACGCCGGCCTGGCCGAGAGCGCCGGCGCGCTGGTGAACAGCGAGACCGTGGCGATCCCGTTCGAGGTCACTTGCCCGGTGACGGGGATCCCGACCATCTACGAGTTCTTCCCCGTCGCCTTCTGTCCCCATGCCGCCGTGGTCGCCGACCCGCTCTACGACCCGGCGCTGAGCACGCCGTTCCTCGCCATCAACACGACGTCCGACGCCTTCGCCTTCGGCATGCTGGTGCGCGATCTCTGCCAGCGCCATTTCCATTGCGCGCCGCACGAGGTCACCGAGCGGCGCGAGCTGGAGCGGCTCTTACACAAATGCGCTACCGCCTGGCAGAAGATGTCGATCAACACCATCCAGGGCTACCAGAAGATCTCCGCGACCTTCGAGCGCGCGGTCCATCTTTCGGACGACCAGCAATCCTGGACGGCGCCGCACAACGATCCGGTGTTCGCCGAGCTCGCCAAGGAGCCGCACGACCACGAAATGCCCATTGTCTATGCGAACCGGCTTTGCGAGCGCTGGCTCGCCGCGCTATTCGACGGACAACGCTACCAGGCAAGCCGCGACGGACAGTCCGGCGGTATCCCAGCATTCGACTTCAGGAAGTGATCGCATGAGCTACACGAACGACGAGGTCATCGAGGTCCGCGCGATCAGCGACGATCACAAGACGATCCACGCCAGCGCCGTCATTCCGAAGGATACGCTGCTCGGCTTCTTCGACGGCAAGGCGCTCTTGATCGATCTCGATAAGCAGGACGAGCTCGACGACTACTGGTGGCGCCAGTCGGTGCATCTGAAGCTGATCGGCCGCAAGCTGCTCTGCCTGCTGCCGATGGAAGAGCCCGCCGGCATCGACTTCCTCAACCATTCCTGCCATCCGAACACGCGGGTGGAGGACCAGCTCTACGTCTTCGCCGATCGCGAGATCGCGGTCGGCGAGGAACTGACCGCCGACTACCGGACGTTCGACCTGGTGCCGCAGGGTATCCGGTGCTGGTGCCCCGAGCCTCTCTGCGAGATCTGATGGCCTCCCAAGATACCAAGTCCACCGCCGCGCGAACCCGCTACTGGCGCGTCGCCGGCATCCTGCTGCTGATCGGCATCGAGGCGCTGCTGTTCGGCTATTCCTATCCGTTCTTCTCGCTCGCGCTGGAAAAGAAGGGCATCGCCACCTGGCTGATCGGCCTAAACGCCTCGATCGCCGGCGCCGGCATCCTGATCTTCGGCCCCTTCGTGCCCTGGCTGATCGACCGGATGGGGCTGCGCCTGCTGGTGGCGGCGCAGTTCGCGCTCTCGCTCGCCTCCTTCGCGGCGATCCTCGTCTTCGACGACATCGTCGTCTGGTTCGTGGCGCGCTTCGTCATGGGAACCTGCTTCTCGGCGCTCTGGACCACGACGGAGATCTGGCTGAACGGCGTCGTCGACGACAAGAATCGCGGCCGCATCGTCGGCGCGTCGGGCACGCTCTATGCCGCCTGCCAGTTCATGGGCCCCCTGCTCCTCAGCGGCACCGGCTCGACCGGCAGCCTGCCGCTCGTCGCCGCGATGGTGCCGCTCGCCATCGGCGTCGCCGTGGCGCTGTCGATCCGCTCGGCGGTCGGCGAGGTCGAGGACGAGGAAGAGAGCGGCAACGCCCACACGCTGCGGATGTCCCTCACCCTCGCCGGCAGCCTGATCGCCGCCGCTTTTCTCACCGGCATCGGCGAGACGGCGATGCAGAGCCTGCTGCCGCTCTATGGCCTGGCGCATGGGCTGACCGACGCCGGCGCCTCGCGCCTGGTCGCGGTGTTCAGCCTCGGCGAGGCGGTGCTGATCGTGGCGCTCGGCTGGTTCGCCGACCGGCACGGCCGCCGGCTGACGCTGATCGGCTGCGCCGTCCTCGCCGTCGTCAGCACGCTGGCCTTCCCGCTCGTCATCGACAGGACCTTCCTGCTCGAGCCGGTGATTTTCCTCGCCGGCGGCACGGTATCCGGCCTCTATACGCTCGGCATCGTGCTGATCGGCCAGGACTATCGCGGCCAGCGGCTCGCCGTCGTCTCGACCGGCTTCGCCATGGCCTATTCGGCCGGCTCCGTCATCGGCTCGACGCCGATCGGCCTGCTAATGGACCTCTTCGGCGCCGAAGCGCTCCCCTTCTCGGTCGCGGCCGGCTTCATCGCGCTGCTGCTCTTCCTGGTGCGGCCCGGCCGGAAGCCGGCGGAAGTTTCGGCGGAGTGAGGCCGAGTTCCCCCTGGATCCACACAATGCAACGGCCGTAGGAAATCCTGCTAAAGCAATAGGTCCGTTCACGACCCCGAGTTGAACATTTGAGTCCATCAGCTAATCCACCGAAACCTGCCATTCGGTCAGTTGGCCTCAAGACGCCTATATCGTCGCAAACCCAGCTTGGTTGCGGAAATCGCTTTGCTGGCCGTGCGCATGGCGCTGTCGCACGTTTCCCTGTCGATTTCGTCCGGGCCCGAAGTGGCTGCTCCCTGGCCATCAACGTCTACATAGAAGCACTTCTTCTTGACGTCGTCATATCTGCCTTGGAGCAGATGAACCGGAAATTTGAGATGCTCCCCAAAGCCAGAATTGGCGATCAAGCCGTCCAAGTCACCTTCTTCAATGGTTGAGATCACTTCTTCAATTGTTACGGAAGGAACACGATCTGAATCTTTTGCAACAATAGTTAGTTTGTAGCCAGCGAGATTTGCGAGGGCATCTATTTCATCTATACCCATGAAATCTCGCACCATTTGCGCAGCAGCCCTCTGCTTGGCCCTGTGATCAAGTTTCGCGTCGCGACCACGCCGCGCAGTGGCGGAAATTCTCGGTCCAAAATGCGGATGGGTAATGACGAATTTCCCCACTTCCTCGATGCTCAAGACAGCAAGAGCAGTGGCAGAGGCATACCTTCGTTGCTTTCTGAGCACGCGGGCGTCATCAAGCAGCCGGATCGCATTAAGAAATACTCGCGCCTGATGTCCACCAAGATGGGCTAACTCGTCTACCGTCAATGTGCGACCGTCTTTCTTCGCGGCCTTGGTTACCCCACTCATTCTCGCACCCCCCAAAATCGCGCCAATGCTTATCCTTATGCGCCCGATTTCGGCGTACCAAGCTCCTGATTAGCTGAGGATGATTTGCTAGGCCACATCGGGGCGTTGCCCTACGACGCTTGGTTTATGGATGGCAGCTTTCAAGGCACAGCGGCCAAAACCTGCCGTCTGGAAACCACCCCATTGGCGTCGGTCTGAAAACGACCCCATTTCGGACATTCGGGGGCAGTTCGATCCTGCGTGCAGGGCCTCGCCAAGTGCTTGCAGCTTCGCTCTCGGCTCATAGACGGGCCCACTCGCTATTCAGGTCCGCCGAGCAAAGTGGCATAGCTTACGCGTGGATGTCGGTTTTAAAAGAATAGCTGAGACAGCGAGATAGGGCGCAAATTGAGCATCACGCTTAGAAATCGTGCAACGACTATGCCAGGGTGGGTACCAACCGTTCATCATGACCAACCCCGAAGCTATGCATACCGCTCAGGGGAGTTCGTAGTCTCAATATACGGTCGAGATACTGGGCTTTATAGCATCAGCAGCGGATTGACTGTTTCTGAAAAAACGAGCGCCGATCTCAGCAAATGGGCCAGCACGACTTTTGCAGCAGAGGATGTGCGCCCAATGCAACGCGACCCAGGTCGCGCAGTCCGTGGAGTTTGGCGACCAGGGCTATATTTCACCGCTGAGGTGAATGAGGCGCTGGGCGTCACCGACGCCGAACGGCTGTCTGCTGAACAAGCGCTCCAATTGCTCATTGAGCGTCTCTATGACCTCTTCTTGTATGTCGAGCCTAATACACAGGGTTTGCAGAGCTTCGGCCACAAGAGCCGAGAGCTTTTGATCCTTGCTGCTACCGAGGTGGAGAATTATTGGCAGCGCCACGCGCGAGATGCTGGCCTTATTGGGAATCGAGGTCGTAACCTGAACACCACCGACTATGTAAGGCTCAAAGACTCACTTTTCCTCGCCGACTACGAAGTGACCCTGAAACCTTATTCGTCCGTTACTCCAATACGGCCATTTGCGGGGTGGTCAGCGCAGAACCCCACCCAATCCCTTTTGTGGTATGACGCCTACAACAAAACCAAACACGACAGGGAATTGCACTTCCGTGAGGCATCCCTAGAGCGATGCATTGAGGCCGTTTGTGCTGCGATTATTCTGTTTTCTGTGAGGTTCGGACCGTACTCCCTGGTTGAAGGATCGAGCATCACCTCTTCGCACTTCAAACAATTGTTCTCCATCGCGCTAATCGCCCCTGATCCAACGACGTTTTACGTTCCTAATATCGACCTGACAGAGCGACGCACCGACTTGGTTTGTGGCGAGGGAAAAGCTCTGCCATGGGTAACAGATCCAATAGTTGCCTAGCTGTCTGGCACTGGCGTCCAATCCGCCTGTTGACCCTTATCTGCTCGTGGGAAGACCGCCCGTAAGCCGACCGTCCGCAATCCACCCCATGCCTGACATTCGCGCTCCCCCGTGCCGTGTCTCCAACCATCCAAACGAAAAAAGCCGCCCGAGATGTCTCGTGGCGGCCTTCTTGTTTCGTCCCGGATGCCCCGATCAGAACGACATCTGCGTGCCGATTTCGACGACGCGGCCGGTCGGGATGTGGAAATATTCCGTCGCGTCGCTCGCGTTGATCGCCAGCTTGATGAACAGCTTGTCCTGCATGCGCGAGAACAGGTGGTGGCTCGCCGGCTTGATCGAGCGGCGCGACAGGAAGAACGACGTCGACATGATGTCGTACTTCCAGCCCTGCTTGCGGCAGAGGCTGAGCGCCTTCGGCACGTTCGGCGTCTCCATGTAGCCGAAGGTCATGAAGATGCGCGTGAAACTGTCGTTGATCGGGTCGATTCGCACGCGGTCGGCATCGTCGATATGCGGCGTGTTGCTGGTGACGACGGTGAGCAGCACGTTCTTCTGATGCAGCACGCGATAGTGCTTCAGGCTGTGCAGCAGCGAGGAAGGCGCCGTCTCCGGATCCGAGGTCAGGAACACCGCCGTGCCGGGAACCCGGACGACGCTGCTCTTCTCGAGGTTCTTGACCAGCTCGCTGAGCGGCACGTCGGCGCGGCGGCTCTTCTCGAACAGGATCTTGGTGCCGCGCACCCAGGTGCGCATGACCACCATGATCGCGACGGCGAAGAGGATCGGCAGCCAGCCGCCTTCCGTGATCTTCAGCAGATTGGCGCCGAGGAAGACGAGGTCGATGATCAGGAACGGCGCGATCAGCAGCACCGAAACCCACAGCGGCCAGCGCCAGAAGCGCCAGACGACGATGAAGGCGAGGCAGGCCGTGATCACCATTTCCGCCGTGACCGAGATGCCGTAGGCGGTGGCAAGCCGGCTCGACGAGCCGAACATGATGACGAGGAGCAGGACGGCGACCATCAGGATCGAATTGACCTGCGGCATGTAGATCTGGCCGGCATGCGTTTCGGACGTGTGCTCGATCTCCATGCGCGGCAACAGCTTCAGCTGGATCGCCTGACGGGTCATCGAGAAGGCGCCGGAGATCACCGCCTGCGAGGCGATGACCGTCGCCATCGTCGCGAGCAGCACCACCGGCAGCAGCGCCCATTCCGGAAACAGCAGGTAGAACGGGTTCTTGATCGCCGCCGGGTTGGCCAGCACCAGCGCGCCCTGCCCCAGATAGTTGGCGGTCAGCGCCGGGAAGACGAAGGCGAGCCAGGCGGCCTGGATCGGCTTGCGGCCGAAATGGCCGAGATCGGCATAGAGCGCCTCGGCGCCGGTCACCGACAGGAAGGCGGCGCCGATGACCAGCAGGCTGGTATGGCCGTTGGTCGTGACATAGCGGACGGCGTGATACGGATTGAGCGCTGCGAAGATGCCGGGATCGTCGGCGATGTGCATGAAGCCGCCGATGGTCATGACGATGAACCAGAGGGCGGTGATCGGCCCGAACCAGGCGGCGACCTTGGCGGTGCCGTAGCGCTGGACCAGGAAGAGCGCGGTGATGATGACGATGGTGATCGGGATGACATAGCCGTCGAAGGCGGGCGTGACGAGCGTCAGGCCCTCCACGGCCGATAGCACCGAGATCGCCGGCGTGATCACCGCGTCGCCGTAGAAGAGCGCCGCGCCGGCGACGCCGAGCACGAAGATGATGGGGGCCGATCGGCCGGTCGCGCGCAGCGCCAGCGCCATCAGCGAAAGCGTGCCGCCCTCGCCATTGTTGTCGGCGCGCAGCAGGATGACGACGTATTTGAGCGTCACGATGATCGTGAGCGTCCAGATGATCAGCGAGATGACGCTGATCACGTCCTCGCGGTAGAGATCGCCATGCGCCCGCTCGGCCGCATGCAGCGCCTCGCGCAGCGCGTAGATGACGCTGGTGCCGATGTCGCCATAGACGACGCCGACCGAACCGAGCGCGAGGGTGAAGAACCCAGCATGAGCTACCGCTGCGCCGCCACTTTCCTCGGAGGCGGTTCCGGGTGGCGCTTCATGGGCCACATCCGGAGTTGGGGTCCCGGTGCCGGAACCCGGAGCATTCAGAGCCATGAACTGGTCATCTCATTCACCGCACCCGCTGGCGGCCGCGCGTGCTTATAGCAGATGGCGTGTGGCGCACAACGCGCACGGTCAAAACGGGGCAATCCCCGACGTCAACGCGATCATAGCAGCCGCGCCGCGCCGTCACATCCCCAAAACGTCGGCCGAACGGGCGGGATGCCGATCCCGCCCGCATCACCGTTATCTGCCTACCCGTCCGCCATCGCCATCAGCGAGGCGTTGCCGCCGGCGGCGGCCGTATTGACCGAGATCACCTGCTCCTCGGCGAAACGGAGCAGATAGTTGGGGCCTCCGGCCTTCGGGCCCGTGCCGGAGAGGCCGGAGCCGCCGAAGGGCTGGGTGCCGACGACGGCGCCGATGACGTTGCGGTTCACATAGACATTGCCGACGGCGAGCTTTTCCACGATGGCGTCGACCGTCTCGTCGATGCGGCTGTGGATGCCGAGCGTCAGGCCGTAGCCGGTGGCGGCGACGGACGCGATCACCTTGTCGAGCTCCTTCGCCTTCCAGCGCACCACATGCAGGATCGGGCCGAACACCTCGCGGTCGAGCGTCTTCGCCTCCCTGAGCTCGATGATGGCAGGCGCGACATAGGTGCCGGCGTTCGGCACCCTGCCCTCGAAGCGCACCGTCTCCGACTTCCGCATCGCCGCGAGGTGGCGGTCGAGATTGCCCTTCGCCTCGGCATCGATCACCGGGCCGAGGTCGGTCTTCGGATCGCGCGGGTCGCCTACCTTGAGCTCGGCGGCGGCGCCCTCGATCATCTCCAGCATGCGGTCGGCGACATCTTCCTGCAGATAGAGGATGCGCAGCGCCGAGCAGCGCTGGCCGGCCGAGCGGAAGGCGGAGGCGACGACGTCGTCGGTCACCTGCTCCGGCAGCGCCGTCGCGTCGACGATCATGGCGTTCAAGCCACCCGTCTCGGCGATCAGCGGCACGATCGGTCCCTGCTTCGCGGCGAGCGAGCGGTTGATCGACCAGGCCGTCTCGGTCGAGCCGGTGAAGGCGACGCCCGCGGTTAACGGATGGTTTACAAGACGGGCGCCGATTTTGCCGTCGCCGGGTGCCAGCTGACAGGCCGCGACGGGCACGCCCGCCTCGTGCAGCAGCCGGATCGCCTCGAAGGCGATGACAGGCGTCTGCTCGGCCGGCTTGGCGACGACCGCATTGCCGGCGGCGAGCGCCGCCGTCACCTGGCCGAGGAAGATCGCGAGCGGGAAATTCCACGGCGAGATGGCGACGAAGACACCGCGGCCGCGATATTGGAGCTCGTTGCGCTCGCCGGTCGGGCCCGGCATCCGGACCGGCTGGCCGAAATGCCGGCGCGCCTCGGCAGCGTAGAAACGACAGAAATCCGTCGCTTCACGCACTTCCGACAGGCCATCCGCCAGCGTCTTGCCGGCCTCGCGGGCGAGCAGGCTCATCAGCCGGTCACGGTGCGCCTCGAGCAGATCCGCCATTTTCTCCAGCGCGCTAGCACGGTCCTCGACCGGCGTCGCCTGCCAGGCGTGGAATCCCTTCTGACCCGCCTGCATGACGGCATCGACCGCATCCTCGGGCAGGGAAATGACAGATCCGACCACTGTCCGCCCGTCGACCGGACTCAGCACCGGCTGCGGCTTGCCGTCTTCGAGCGGCGTCGCCACCACCGGCTTGGCGACCAGCGCCGTGCCGTCCTCCGCCTTCATGCCCTCGACCAGCGCCGCCAGCGTCGCCGCATGGCCGAATTCGAGGCCGGCCGAGTTGCGCCGGCTGGCGCCATAGAGATCCGCCGGCAGGGGCAGGTTGCGGTTGCGGGCGCGCGCGCCCCCTTCCAGCGTCGTGTCGGGGCGGTGGAGCAGGTTCACGATCGGCACCGAGCGATCGCCGACAACCGCCACAAACGAGGAGTTCGCGCCGTTTTCGAGCAGGCGGCGGACGAGATAGGCGAGCAGGTCGCGATGGCCGCCGACCGGGGCGTAGATGCGGGTTGAGACCGTCGGCACGCTCTCATGCACGGCTTTGTGCAGCGCCTCGCCCATGCCGTGCAGGCGCTGCAGCTCGAAGCCGGTCGCCTCGCCGGCCATCTCCAGGATGGTGGCGACGGTCAGCGCGTTGTGGGTGGCGAATTGCGGGAAGATGCGCGGCCGCAGATCCAGCAGTTTGCGCGCGCAATAGAGATAGTTCTGGTCGGTCGCGGCCTTGCGGGTGAAGACGGGATAGTCATCGAGCCCGCGCTCCTGCGCCCGCTTCACCTCGGTGTCCCAATAGGCGCCCTTGACGAGGCGCACCATCAACTTGCGGTCGAGCGCCTTCGCCAGCTCGCCGATCCAGTCGATCACGGCGGCGGCGCGCTTCTGGTAAGCCTGGATGGCGAGACCAAAGCCGTCCCAGCCGGCGAGCGAGGGATCGGCCAGTGCCGCCGCGATCACGTCGAGCGACAGCTCCAGCCGGTCGGCCTCCTCGGCGTCGACGGTGAAGTTCAGGTCGTAGCTCTTCGCCTGCGCCGCCAGCTTGACCAGCTGCGGCACCAGCTCCGCCATGACGCGGGCATGGTTGGTGGCCTCGTAGCGCGGATGCAGCGCCGAGAGCTTGACCGAGATGCCGGGACGATCCGGCAGCGCCTTCTTGCCGGCGCCCTTGCCGATGGCGTCGATCGCCATGGCGTAGCTCTGGAAGTAGCGCTCGGCGTCCTCCGCCGTGCGGGCGCCCTCGCCCAGCATGTCGTAGGAATAGCGGAAACCCTGCTTTTCCAAGGTCTTGGCGCGCTTCAACCCGTCCTGGATCGTCTGGCCCAGCACGAAATGATAGCCGAGGAAGCGCATCGCCTGGCGCGTCGCGGTGCGCACGGTCGGCGTGCCCAGGCGCTTGACGAGGCCGGCGAGGATGCCGTCGGCGCTGTCGGTCGGCGTAACGATCCGGGCCGAAAGGCCGAGCGCCCAGGTCGAGGCGGAGACGAACCAGCCCTCCGCCTTGCCGCTATGCTCGCTCCAGTCGGCGCCGCCGAGCTTGTCCTCGATCAGGCGATCCTGCGTCGCCGCGTCGGGCACGCGCAGCAGCGCCTCGGCCAGCACCATCAGCGCCAGCCCCTCGCGGGTCGAAAGGCCGAATTCGCGCAAAAAGTCCTCGATGCCGCCGACGGCGCCGGACTGGCCGCGGATCGCCTCGATGAAGGCCGTGGCGCGCCGGTCGATGCGTGTCTCGGCGCTGGCGTCGAGCATGGCGCCACGGATCGCGTGGCGGATCAGCGCGGCGTCGTCACCGGCGTAGGGGGCGCGGAAGGGTTCAAAGGCGGCGGTCGGCATGGAAGGCTCCGGAATGGCGTTGGCCGCACTCTATCGCCTCCGGAAGCGCTGCTTTGGGGTTTGATGACGGTCAAAACCGTGATTATCTCGGCGAGATTCGTCTCTGCCGTGATTTTCACTATCCCTCCCGCCACAAGCCGATGGATGCTCCGATGACCATCACCGACGACGATCTCGCTCGCTTCGCGGCGCAGGGTGCAGCACAGCTGCCGCTGACGGGGCGGCAGGGCTATGTCGCCCATCGCGGCGCTCGCATCTGGCAGGCGCAGTTCGGCAGCGGCGCGCCGGTGATCCTGCTGCATGGCGGGCTCGGAAACAGCGGCAATTGGGGCTACCAGGTGCCAGCGCTCACGGATGCCGGCTACGCCGTCACCGTCATCGACAGCCGTGGCCATGGCCGCAGCACGCGCGATGGCCAGCCCTACTCGTATGACCTGCTGGCCGCCGATGTCCTCGCGGTGATGGACGAGCTGGAAATCCCGAAGGCGGCGATCGTCGGCTGGAGCGACGGCGCCTGCGCCGGGCTCGCGCTGGCGCGCAGCCATCCAGAGCGCGTTTCCGGCGTGCTCTTCTTCGCCTGCAACGTCGATACGAGCGGCACCAAGCCTTTCGTGCCGACGCCGGTGATCGACAATTGTTTCAGCCGCCATGTCGGGGATTATGCGGCGCTTTCCGTGACGCCGGACGACTTCAAGGCCTTCTCCGAGGCGGTCGGCGTTATGCAGCGAACGCTGCCCGACTACAGCGCCGGCGATCTCGCTGGGATCAACGCGCCGGTCCTCGTCCTGCAGAGCGCGAACGATGAATTCATCAAGACCGAGCATGCCGAATACCTGGCCCGGACCCTGCCGCAGGGCCGCCTGCGCCTCCTCGAAGGCGTCACGCATTTCGCGCCGCTGCAGCGGCCGGATCTCTTCAACGCCGAGGTCCTCGACTTCCTGGCGGCCCTGCCCTCGGACTGACCGCATTCATTCGAGAAAGACCCGAACCGCATGGACCGCATCGACCGCGCCATCCTGAAGGCCCTGCAGGCGGATGGCCGCATCACCACGCTGGAGCTCGCCGCCAAGGTCAACCTGTCCCCGACCGCGACCGCCGACCGCGTCAAGCGCCTGACCCGCGAGGGCTACATCGAGGGCTATCACGCGCGCCTTTCGGCGGAGAAGCTGGATCTCGGCCTGCTGGTCTTCGTCGAGGTGAAGCTCGATCGCACGACGCCTGATGTGTTCGACCATTTCGCCACCGCCGTCCGCCGCGCGTCGGAGGTGATGGAATGCCACATGGTGGCGGGCGGCTTCGATTATCTGATCAAGGCCCGCGTCAGCGACATGAACGCCTACCGCGCCTTCCTCTCCGACAGCCTGCTGTCGCTCCCCGGCGTGCGCGAGACGCATACCTACGCCGTGATGGAAGAGGTCAAGAACACGGATTTGTTGCCGCTTTAGGCGGGGGGACGGGCGTTGGCAGATCGTGCAACGCTCCGATGTCCAACATCCTGAGGAGCCTTGCGCAAGCAAGGCGTCTCGAAGGACGCACGGCACAAGGGCAACTCATCCATCGCATCCGCGCTCTGCGTGCTTCGAGACGGCCCTTCGGGCCTCCTCAGCATGTTGGGGGAGGTGTTTTGCAGGGACGCCTGCATGACCAGACGCGAGCCTCCCCATGCCGCGGCTGAATGGATCCCGGGTCAAGCCCGGGATGACGGCGAGCCTGGGGTTGTCGGCGCGGCGCGCCTGAGCCGCCGGCACTGCGTGTCTCAGCCTTAGGCGCGGCAGGGTATCCAAGAAAGAATCCCAACAAAAAGCCCTCCCCCGCGGCGCGGGAGAGGGCCAACCGGTCAGGCCGATCCGATTAGAACGGCGAGTCGGGGTAGTAGAAGTCCTTGGCGTTTTCCTTCGTCACCAGCGTGGCGTCGAGGATGTAGCTGCCACGGACCGGCAGGTGGTCGTAGAGTCCGGCGGCCGTCAGGTCCATCGCGACGGCGACCATCGCCGGCGGATAGAGGATGTCGACCGGGATCATCTTGTCGCCGTCCATGACCTTCTTGATCATGTCCTTCATGCCGGCGCCGGCGATGACGAACTGGATGTCTTCGCGCTTGGCCTGGTTGATGGCCTCGAGCACGCCGACAGCCATGTCGTCGTCCTGGGTCCAGACCGCGTCGATCTGCGGGAACTTGGCCAGGTAGTCCTGCATGACCTTGAACGCGTCGTCACGGCTCCAATTGCCGAACTGGCGATCGAGAACCTTGATCTCGCTGCCGGCGATGCCCTCGTCGAAGCCCTTGTTGCGCTCTTCGTCGATGACGATCGGCAGGCCGCGGATGACGACGACGTTACCCTTGCCGTTCAGCTTTTCCTTGATGTACTCGCCGGCGACGCGGCCGAGCGCCGGGTTGTTGCCGGCGACGTAGAGGTCGGCGACCGTGTTGTCGGTGAGCGCGCGATCGACGACCGTGATGAACACGCCCTTGTCCTTGACCTGGCGGATCGGATCCGTCAGCTCGTCGGAATTGTGCGGCAGGGTGACCAGGGCGTCGATGCCCTGCGTGGTCAGGTCCTGCAGGGCGTTCGCCTGCGACGCGCCGTCCGGCGACGTCTTGACGATGACCTTGAGGCCCGGATAGCGCTGCTCGAGGCGCTTGGCCTGCTCCTGGGCGTGGTAGACGACGCCGCCGGTCCAGCCATGGTCGGCAGCCGGAATCGAGACAGCGATCGTCTTGGTTTCCTGCGCCTGGGCGAAACCGGCGACGAGCATGAGGCCCGCCGCGACGGATCCAAGTAGAAGCTTACGCATTTCTCTCTCCCTTTTTAGTCAGTCAGTGCAACTTGGGGGATTGAACTCCCCCTTCTCCCCTCACCGCTTCCGAACGAGCGAACGCTGGACCAGCATCGCGATGATGATGATCGCGCCCTGAACGGCTCCGATGAGGTATTCGCTGACGAAGTTGGACAGCACCATGATGTTGCCGACCACTTCGAGAATGAGCGCGCCGCAGATCGTGCCCCAGATGCGGCCGACGCCGCCCTTGAGCGCGGTGCCGCCGATGACGACGGCCGTGATCGCCTGCAGCTCCCAGAGCAGGCCGGTCGTCGGCGTGGCGGCGCCGAGGCGCGGCACATAGACGAGCACGGCGATGGCGACGCAGACGCCCTGGATGACGTAGGTCAGTGTGCGGACGCGGTTGACCGGGATGCCGGAATAGCGGGCGACGTCCTCGTTCGAACCGACGGCGATGACGTGCCGGCCGAACGCCGTCCGGTATAGCAGGAAGGCGCCGATCAGCGCGACCGCGAGGATGACGAGGATCGGGATGGGCACGCCGAAGAGGTTGCCGAAATAGACGGGGCGATAGGCGGCGCGCAGATCCGGCGCCTTCATGGCGATCGAGCCGCCCTCGGCGAGATAGATCGTGAGCGCGCGAAAAATGCCCATCGTGCCGAGCGTGACGATGAAGGGCTCGATCCGGCCGGCCGTGGTGATGACGCCGTTGGCGAGGCCGCAGAGCGCGCCGACGCTGACCGCCAGCAGCATGGCGACGACGAGCATCGGGATCTGGCCATCGACGACGCCGGTGTTCATGAACAGGATCATGACGCCGGCGACGAAGGCCGACATGGCGCCGACCGAAAGATCGAGGCCGCCGGCCGAGATGACGAAGGTGGCGCCGACCGCGATGATCGCGATGAAGGCGCTGCGCGTCAGCACGTTGAGCAGGTTGTCGACGCCGATGAAGTTCGGATTCACCAGCGCGCCGAGCACCAGCAGGAAAGCCAGCGCGACGAAGGGCGCGACGGCCCGGAGATCGATGTCGCCGAGCGATCGACGCGCGGCTGATTTGTTTGCCGTGGTATCGGTCATGCGTGTTCCGCCATCGAGGCGGCCTCCCTCGATGTAACACCCGTTGCGAGGACGACGATCTCGTCCTCGGTCATGCGGTCGCCCGCCACCTCGCCGACGATGCGCCCGTTGCGCATGACGAGGATGCGGTCGCAGATGCCGATCACCTCCTGCATCTCGGACGAGATGACGATGACCGATTTTCCGCTCTCTGCCAGCTCGGCGATGAACTTGTAGATCTGTTCCTTGGTGCCGATGTCGATGCCGCGGGTCGGTTCGTCGATGATGACGATCTTCGGATCGAGCAGCATCATCTTGGCAAGCAGCAGCTTCTGCTGGTTGCCGCCCGAGAGCTGGCCTGCGAGCAGATCCTTGTTGCGCGTGCGGATGTCGAATTCGGCGATCGAGTCGTCGAGCGCCTTCGCTTCCTTGCGGCGATCGATCAGCATCCCGCGCAGGAACTGGCCGAGGGCTGCCAGCGTCAGGTTGATACCGAGATTCTGCGCGAGCAGCAGGCCTTTGCCCTTCCGGTCCTCGCTCAGATAGACGATGCCGGCGCGCATGCTGTCGCGGACGCTGACGAAATTCACCGGCTTGCCGTTCAGCTTCACCTTGCCGTGCGCCGGGCGGAGGCCGACCGCGCCTTCGAGCAGCTCGGTGCGCCCGGCGCCGACCAGCCCGGCGAAGCCGAGGATCTCGCCCTGGCGGAGCTTGAACGAGGCGTCGTGCGCATAGCCGGGCACGTCCAGGCCCTCGACCTCCAGCGCATAGCCGGTAGCCGCCGTGGCGACGCGGTCGGGATAGAGCTTGGCGACGTCGCGGCCGACCATCAGCCGCGCCATGTCGACGGCTTCCAGCCCCTCGGCCGGGCGCGTGGTGATCAGCTTGCCGTCGCGCAGCACCGTCACCCGGTCGGCGATCTCCTTCACCTCCGGCAGGCGGTGCGAGATGTAGAGGACGGCGGCGCCCTTCTTCTTGATGTCGAGGATGACGCGCAGCAGCGCGTCCGTCTCGGTCAAGGTCAGCGAGGCGGTCGGCTCGTCGAAGATGACGACCCGGTGCGGCACCAGCAAAGCGCGGGCAATCTGCACCAGCTGGCGCTGGGCGATCGAAAGCCGGCCGACGACCGTCGTCGGATCGATGTCGATGCCGAGCGCGCGAACGGCTTCTGCCGCGCCCTGGTTCATCGCCTTGTCGTCGAGCGTCAGGCCCTTGCGGAGCTCGCGGCCGAGATAGATGTTCTGCGCCACGGTCAGATCGGGCGCGAGCAGGATCTCCTGGTGCACCAGGACGATGCCGCGATGTTCGGCGTCGACGGGCCCGGCCATGACGACCGGCTGCCCGTCAATCCGAAGTTCTCCCTTCGTCGGCGGCAGATGGCCGGCGAGGATCTTCATCAACGTGGATTTTCCGGCACCGTTCTCGCCGATGATGGCGTGGACCTCGCCGGGCACGAGAGACAGGTTGATGTCTCCCAGCACCTCGACGGGTCCGAACGATTTCGAAATTCCTACGGCCTCAAGGAGAGCCGGTTGCGTAGGCGTTACCATGTCTCTCCCTTCGGCGTTGGTCATCAGCCGACCTTGGTCCAGACGTTGCCGGCCTTGGAGGAGGCGACGGCGGCTTCGATGAACTGCATGCCGACCAGGCCGTCCTCGACCGTCGGATAGTTCACGGCCGGGTCGACCGCACTACCGTCACGCGCCGCATGAATGGCGCGGGCTGCTTCCGTATAGACGTTGGCGAAGCCCTCCAGATACCCCTCCGGATGGCCACCCGGCACGCGGCTGACGCGCGTGCCTTCCGCCCAGGCGCCAGCGCCGTTGCGGGTCAGAAGCTGCTTCGGCTCACCGAACTTGGTGAACCAGAGATAGTTCGGATCCGCCTGCGTCCATTCAAGGCCACCCTTGGTGCCGTAGATTCGCAGCTTCAGACCGTTCTCGTTGCCGACAGCAACCTGGCTCGCCCAGAGCATACCCTTGGCGCCGCCCTTCCACTTGAGCAGGATCTGCACGTCGTCGTCAACGAGACGGCCCTCGACGAAGGTCGAAAGCTGCGCCAGGAGCTCGTCCAGCTCCAGCCCGGAGACGTAGCAGGCGAGGTTGTAGGCGTGGGTGCCGATGTCGCCGATGCAGCCGCCGGCGCCGGTGCGGGCCGGGTCGGTGCGCCATTCGGCCTGCTTGTTGGAGCCGGAAGCCTCGGCCCGCTCGGTCAGCCAATCCTGCGGATATTCGGCCTGGATCAGGCGGATCTCGCCGAGCTCGCCGGCGGCGACCATGGCGCGGGCCTGCCGGATCATCGGATAGCCGGTGTAGTTGTGGGTCAGGGCGAAGATCTTGCCCGACGACTTCACCAGATCCACCAGCTCCTTCGCCTCGGTGACCGTCAGCGTCATCGGCTTGTCGCAGATGACGTGGATGCCGGCGTTCAGGAACGCCTTGGCGGCCGGTGCGTGCACATGGTTCGGCGTGACGATCGCGACGGCTTCGATGCCGTCCGGACGCGCGGCCTCGGCCTTGGCCATTTCCTCGTACGAGGCGTAGGAGCGGTCCGCGGCGATGCCGAGGTCCTTGGCCGACGCGCTAGCGCGGGCCGGATCCGACGACAGCGCGCCGGCGACGAGCTCATACTGGTCGTCCATGCGGGCCGCGATGCGGTGCACGGCGCCGATGAACGCGCCCTGCCCGCCGCCGACCATGCCGAGGCGGATGCGACGGCTGGTGGCTTCTTCCTTGCTGGCTCCGATTGCCATGATCTACTCCAATTCCTGCTACGTTGCCTGTGGGGGTCAGGCGATGCCGAGAATGCGGCGGTTGGCCGCCTCGTCGGTGCCGGCGCCGGCGAAATCGTCGAAGGCGTGCTCGGTGACGCGGATGATGTGGTGCTTGATGAACTCGGCGCCCTCGCGCGCACCGTCTTCCGGATGCTTCAGCGCGCATTCCCACTCGAGCACGGCCCAGCTGTCATAGTCGTAGGCCGTCAGCTTCGAGAAGATCGCGCCGAAATCGACCTGGCCGTCGCCCAGCGAACGGAAGCGGCCGGCGCGGTTCACCCAGCTCTGGTAGCCGCCATAAACGCCCTGGCGGCCGGTCGGGTTGAACTCGGCGTCCTTCACGTGGAAGGCCTTGATGCGCTCGTGATAGATGTCGATGTAGTCGAGATAGTCGAGCTGCTGCAGCACGAAGTGCGAGGGATCGTAGAGCAGGTTGGCGCGCGGGTGGTTCTTCACCTCGTCGAGGAACATCTCGAAGGTGATGCCGTCATGCAGATCCTCGCTCGGATGGATCTCGTAGGCGACGTCGACGCCGTTCTCCTCGAACACGTCGAGGATCGGGGTCCAGCGACGGCCAAGCTCGGCGAACGCCTCCTCGACCAGGCCGGCCGGGCGCTGCGGGAACGGATAGAGGAACGGCCAGGCCAGCGCGCCCGAGAAGGTCGGATGTGCCTTGAGGCCGAGGTTCTTCGAGGCGCGGGCGGCGCGCTTCACGTGGTCGACGGCCCACTCCTGGCGCGCCTTCGGATTGCCGCGCACGGCGGGAACCGCGAAGCCGTCCATCAGTTCGTCATAGACCGGATGCACGGCGACCAGCTGGCCAATGATGTGCGAGGCGAGCTCGGTGATCTCGAGGCCATGCTTGGCGGCGGTGCCGGCCAGCTCGTCGCAGTAATCCTTCGATTCCGACGCCTTGTTGAGATCGATCAGGCGGCTGTCCCAGGTCGGGATCTGGACGCCCTTGTAGCCGAGCGAGGAGGCCCATCCGCAGATCGCGTCGAACGAGTTGAACGGCGCGGCGTCACCGGCGAACTGCGCCAGGAAAATGGCGGGTCCCTTGATCGTCTTCATCGAAAGTCTCCTTCGGGTCTGTCGTCTCGGGCTGACGCCCTCGGTCGGTGGAAGCCTGGTCGGTTGAAGTCTGGACACGCCCCTAGGGCACGTTGTCCCGGATGAAAATATCGATCTTGATGCGTTCCTGGCCGGGAACGATCTCCATGCCCTCGCGCATCGCGAGCAGGATGCGCGCGGTGCTGCGGGCCATGTGGCCGGGATCCTGGTTGATGATCGCGTCGATGGGGCCTCGGATGAGATGGCGACGGTTGAAGGCCGTCAGCTCGTGCGCCACGAAGACGATGTCGCGGGTCCGGCCGGCGCTTTCGAGCGCGGCGACGATGCCGGGCGTGCCGCCGCCGACATTGTAGACGCCGACGAGATCGTCATGCTCGGCGAGCAGCGCCTCGGCGGCCGATCGCACGCGCTCGTCCTCGTCGCGCCCCTCGCGCACCGGCAGCACTTCGAGATTGGGATATTCGCGGGCGACGATCTGCTCGAAGCCGTACTGGCGCTCGATGTGATCGCGCAGCGCCAGCGATCCGGCGATCAGCCCGACCTTGCCCTGCCGCCGGCCGAGGAACCGCCCGAGCAGGCTCGCCGCCGTGCGTCCGGCGGCGTAGTTGTCGATGCCAACGAAATGCGAGCGGCGCGTTCCCGGCAGGTCAGAAACCAGCGTCACCACGGTGATGCCCTGGGCGACGATCGTATTGATCGCCTCGGCGACGGCCGGATGGTCGAGCGCCACGACGGCGAGGCCGTCAATGTCGGTGGGAAGCTTTTCCAGCGCCGTCGCCAGCGCCTCGCCGTCGAAGACATCGACCTGGGTGATGTTGAGCAGGACCCGCTCGTGCACATAGCGCTCGGCGGTGGCGCGAAACTCGGTTTCGAGCACGCGCATGAACTCGTTCGTCCCGCTGGGAAGCAGGATTTCGAAACGATAGTCGCGGCCGCGCGCCAGGCGCGACGCCATCCGATCCGGCTGATAATTCAGCCGATCGACAGCGGTCTGCACCTTCTCGACCGTTCGCGCATGGACGCCGGCTCTCCCGTTCAGCACGCGATCCACGGTCGCGAGACTGACACCGGCCTCCCGGGCGACGTCTTGCAGCGTCGTCTTGCCCACGAGGTATTCCTCCCGCCTGATGAAATATCATCAGGAAATGAGGTAGGCAACTCAGAGTTTGCAATTGACGTCTACGGAAGCGTGGACAGCGTGAACTGGCCCTCCAGAATGACCTTGTCGAAGTCGCTGATCAGCAGGTCGATCCGGATCTTCCAGTCGGGCGTGCCCGTGAGCCCCGCCACTGACGCGCGCCAGCGGCCATCCTCGCCCGGCTCCGCCGGCACGCGGATCGGCTCCATTCCACCATTGGACGGCGCCAGGGAAACACTGATCTCCCGAGGCTTGAAGGGCACGCCATCGGCGTCGAGCGGGTCGATGTCGACCGTGGCGGCGCCCGAGGCATGCGGCGTCAGCACGAACTCGGCCATCGCCTTCTCGCCATGGAGATGCAGCTCGATCGGCGGCAGCGCCGCGTCGAGTGTGCGCGGCGGCGGCGTGAAGCGCCAGCCGGCCACGAGCCCGAAGACGATGACGACCAGGGCGAGTTCCGCCGCGATCGAGCGGACCAGGCGGCGCGTCGCGCGCTCGTCACCGAGGACAACGGGCCGGGTCAGCGCGAGCCGGTTGTGCACGGCAAGGACCAGCACAAGCGCCACGACGCCGAGCTTCAGGGCCAGGATGCGGCCATAGCCGGTCGTCCAGAACGCTTCGAAAGCACCCATCTGCACGATGGCGATGACGATGCCCGAAACGAGGAGGATGGCGAAGACGAAAGGAACGATCCGCGAAAACCGCACGAGTATCGCCCGACCACGACCGGCATGCAGCGCTACCGCTAGCGGCAACAGCGCACCCGCCCACCAGGCGATGGCGCCGGCATGCAGGAAGACCAGCGGCCGCATCAGCCATTGCGGCGCGGCGGCCGAGGCATGGCCGGTTGCGGCCAGCGCCAGCCCCGGCGCCAGCATGGCGATGGCGGCAAGCGCGCGGCGCGGACCGAGCGCCGAGGTGCGCAATGCAACGATGCCGAGCACCGACGCGATCACGGCGATGACAGCCGTGCGCCCGAAACTGGTGGAAAGGCCGGTCGCCCAGACGTCGCGGTTTGCAAGCCCCGACAGCGGCAGGTCGAGCGCATCGAGGCCCTGTGAACCGAGACCGACGACGGCCGAGACGACGCCGAGGCCGAGCAAGGCCGTCCAGATGCTGCGCAAGACGCCCGGCCGGATCGGCGCGCGCGACGACCACGCCGCGAAGAACACGCCGCCGATGCCGAGGAAGAGCGCCGAATAGAGCCCGACCCGGGCGAGCCACAGGCCGAGGGCGATATCGAGGGAGGCGACCTCGGTCGCCGCCGAACCGACGGTTCCGCTGGCGGCGCCGACCGAGAAGACCAGCGTACCGCCGATCGGATGGCCATCCTCGGAGACGACCCGCCAGCTGACGACATGGGTGCCCTGCCCCAGCTCCGCCGGCAGCGGCAGGATCAGCCGGACGCCGTCGCTGCGCGCGCCGGCGAGGTCGGTCGCGGCGACGCCCGGCGACAGCAGGCGGAACACCAGCGGCGCCACCGCCTCGCTGAAGGTCAGCTCGACCGTGTCGGGCGAGGTTGGCAGAATACTGCCGGCGGCGGGCTCGCTCGCCACCAGCGCCGCATGCGCCGACGCTTCTCGCGGCGCCAGCGGCGCCGCGAGGAGGATCAGGGCGAGGCACAGAAGAAGGCCACGCAGGGACATCCCTCAGCCCTTCGGCGAGAGCGTCACGGCCGGCGCAGGCTGCTCGTAGTCGTCCGCCGACTTGCCCGCCGCCGGAATCTCGATCCAGCGCTCGCTGCCCTTCTCGCATTCCTGCACGACGGGGAAATAGAGCGGGCCGGCCGGGAGTTCGCCGGTCAGGTAGGTGCGGAAGGCAAACTCGTCATAGAAGTCGTCCGGCAGGCTGCCGCCCGACCAGACGATCTCCTTCACGCCTTCCGACACCTTGGCGCCCCAGAGGTCGTAGGTCTTGGCGTAGGCGCCCTTGACGGTCTCGACCGTCCAGCCGGGCTTCGGCTGCGGCTTGACGTTGATGACGCCCTCGGGGATCTGGACACGCAGCTTGACGGTCGGCGAGCCGGCGCAACCATGGCCGACCTGCAGCACGGCCTTGTAGCTCGTGCCGAGCTTGGCCTCCTGGGTTGCGAGCGTCACGTGGGCGGAAGCCGCGGAAGCGGACAGAAACAGGACGCCAGCGGCGCCAGCGAACAGAAGCTTGTTCATGAAATTCACCTGAAATCGCAATGCATTGCCGGTGCGGAGCCGCGCCGGCGCGAGACGACCGCCCGAGGGGACGGCCGGCGATTTCAGGCGAGCGGAGGCCCGCGCGCGTCGGGAAGGAAGACCAGCGCCGCCCCGGCATCGATCGACTGGACGGCGGGCAGCAGCGTGAAGGCGACCGGCAGCGCGGGCTGCGAAACCGGCAACGCCGGCGCCGGCCCGAACGCCTTGGCGACCTGCGACAGCACGCAGATATCGCAGGCGCTGACCTTCGTTCCCTTGGCGGGATCCGTTTGTTCGCCGGCCGGAAGGCAGAGAATGGTCAGGCCGCTGCGGTCACCCAGCGCCAGCCGGGCCTCGGCGCTGGCATGCACCGGCGCGAGCAGCGTCAGGATGAGAATGGCCAGAACGCCGAAGGCGCTCCCCACCTCTCCTGCCAGCTGTCGCCAGGAATTTGCCATGCACCGCCCCTGCGAGCCGAACGCCCGATCTGCCGGTCGCAGTGTTACAGAGCTTCGCCGCATCCGGCCAGTGCGACGCATTGGCTTGGATGCCCCATCCGCGGAAAGGTTTCCCGACTTTCAGGGGAATTCCGGCTTTGCCATAGCGAGCCCCAGCCGAAGCCCCTAGATTAGAGATCTACTGAACTGGCTGATCCGAGGCCGGTCGCGCGGGAGACTTCCTTGATGAAAACCGACACCGCCGCTTTCCGGCTCGAAGACTACCGCGCTCCGGCCTTCACCATCGACAGGGTCGCGCTGAACTTCGTCCTGGCCCCCAAGGCGACGCGCGTCACCGCCACGCTTTCGATCCGGCCGAACACGGAAGAGGCAGCGAGCGGCAAGCTGGAACTCATCGGCGACGAGACCGTCCTGAAGGGCCTGAAGCTCGACGGCGGCCCCCTCCCCGCCGACCGCTATGTGGCGACGCCCGATCTCCTGACGATCACCGGCGTGCCGAACGCGCCGTTCACGCTGGAGATCGAGACCGAGGTCGACGCCGACGCCAACACCAAGCTGATGGGCCTCTATCGCAGCAGCGGCACCTATTGCACGCAGTGCGAGGCGGAAGGCTTCCGCCGCATCACCTATTTCCTCGACCGGCCGGACGTGCTCGCCGTCTACACCACGCGCATCGAAGCCTCGAAGATCGATGCACCGGTCTTGCTCGCCAACGGCAATCCGGTCGAGAGCGGCGACATCCCCGGCACCGACCGCCATTTCGCCGTCTGGCACGACCCCTTCCCCAAGCCGTCCTACCTGTTCGCCATGGTCGCCGGCGACCTCGGCGTCATCACCGACAGCTTCACGACCCTGTCGGGCCGCGACGTCGAGCTGCGCATCTATTGCGAGCACGGCAAGGAAGAACGCTGCGCCTATGCCATGGACGCGCTGAAGCGCTCGATGAAGTGGGACGAGGACGTCTTCGGCCTGGAATACGACCTCGACATCTTCGTCATCGTCGCCGTGTCGGATTTCAACATGGGCGCGATGGAGAACAAGGGTCTCAACATCTTCAACGACAAGTACGTCCTTGCCGATCCGGATACCGCGACCGATGCCGACTACGCCAATGTCGAGGGCGTCATCGCGCACGAGTATTTCCACAACTGGACGGGCAACCGCATCACCTGCCGCGACTGGTTCCAGCTCTGCCTGAAGGAAGGGCTGACCGTCTTCCGCGACCAGGAGTTTTCGTCCGACATGCGCTCGCGCGCGGTCAAACGGATCGCCGACGTGCGCACGCTGCAGGCACGGCAGTTCCCGGAGGATGGCGGCCCGCTCGCCCATCCGGTCCGCCCCGAGATCTATCATGAAATCAGCAACTTCTACACGCCGACCGTGTACGAGAAGGGCGCCGAGGTCGTGCGCATGCTGAAGACGATCCTCGGCCCCGAGGATTTCCGCAAGGGCATGGATCTCTATTTCGAGCGCCATGACGGCGAGGCGGCGACGGTCGAGGATTTCCTCGCCAGCTTCGCCGATGCGGCCGGCGTCGACCTCGCCCAGTTCCACCTCTGGTACACGCAGGCCGGCACGCCGCAGATCATCGCCAAGGGCGACTATGACGCCGCCGCCCGGACCTATCGCCTGTCCCTCACGCAGAGCGTACCGGCGACCCCCGGGCAGACCATGAAGAAGCCGATGCACACCCCGATCCGCTTCGGCCTGATGGGGCCGAACGGCGAGGATCTCGGCTATGAGGAGGTCCGCGGCGGACGCGTCGAGAACGACGTCATCCACCTGACGGAGACGAGCCAGACACTGACCTTCGAGGGCGTCGGTGCGCGGCCGGTGCCGTCGCTCCTGCGCGGCTTCTCCGCGCCGGTCCGCCTCGCCATCGACATCTCGACGGCCGACCTCCTGTTCCAGGTCCGCGCTGACAGCGACCCGTTCAACCGCTGGCAGGCGGCGCAGACGCTGGCGATGCGCAACCTGATCGCCGGCACCGCCGACCAGATCAAGGGCCGCCCCGCCCATGTCGAGCCCGCCCTGATCGAGGCGCTCGGCGAGGTCCTCGACAACGAGCTGCTGGAGCCGGCCTTCCGCGCCCAGGTGCTGCAATTGCCGAGCGAGGCGGACATCGCCCGCGAGCTCGGCCACGACGTTGACCCGGACGCCATCGCGGCGGCGCGCCGCGCCCTGCGGCTCTCCATCGCCACGGGCCTGGAGGATCGCCTCAGCCGCCGCTACGAGGCGCTCTCGACCGAGGCCGGCGCCTATGCGCCGGACGCCGGCAGCGCCGGCCGGCGGGCGCTGCGCAACACCCTGCTCGACCTCCTGCTCGCCACCCGCTCGCAATCGGCGGTCGACCGGGCGCTGCGCCATTTCGAGGGCGCCAGCAACATGACGGACCGGCTGGCGGCGGTCGGCGTGCTTTCGCAGGCGGCGCTGCCGGAGCGCCGCGCCGTCCTGAACGCCTTCCACGACCGCTACGCCGACGACGCCCTCGTGCTCGACAAGTGGCTGATGCTCGAGGCGACGGTTCCCTCGTCGGAAACGCTCGACCGCGTGCAGGCGCTGCTGCGCCACCCCTCCTACGCGGCGAACAATCCGAACCGGATCCGGGCCCTCGTCGGCAGCTTCGCCGGCGCCAACCAGACCCAGTTCAACCGCATCGACGGCGCCGGCTACGAGTTCCTCACCGACTTCGCGCTCGACCTCGACAAGCGCAACCCGCAGACGACGTCGCGGCTCCTGGTCAGCTTCCGGTCGTGGCGCGCGCTGGAGCCGGTGCGGCGCGGTCATGCCGAGGCGGCCTTGAAGCGGATCGCCGCGGCGAAAGCCCTCTCGCCGGACACGCGCGACATCGTCACACGGACCCTCGCCTGAGCATAAAAAGCTAGAAAATCCGCCATTCCTGGCATACAAACCGCCGCTCCGGACACGCCTCCGGCGCGGCCTGAAAATTATGCTTAACGAAACCCTAATGCCGTCTGGACAATGTGATTCGCGTCGATTCAAATGGGGGTGATTCGGGGCAAGGGACTGGCCCGATGACAGCGGGTACCAGGGGGCCGAGATGGCGCGGGCAGAGACAGCCAGTGCGTCTGCGAGCGAGCGCATGCCTATTGCCGGGATGTTGTTTCGACGCAAGCAGATGATCAA
Organism: Kaistia sp. SLG-1; assembly: GCF_059699055.1. NCBI lineage: Bacteria > Pseudomonadati > Pseudomonadota > Alphaproteobacteria > Hyphomicrobiales > Kaistiaceae > Kaistia > Kaistia sp. SLG-1. Next base: position 2,173,355 of record NZ_AP048544.1, on the reverse strand, counting down.
AGGTCACGCGAGGCTGCTCGCGAAACCGGCCTACGAAAAGCTCGTCTCGTCCGAGCCGATCCTGCGCCGCTGCATCCCCGTGCTCATCATCATCTTCCTGCTGATCGTCGCCCTCGCGCGCTTCATGCAGCTGTACGACCTCCGCATGGAGCGCGAGAACCAGTCGCGCGACATGATGGGCATGGTCGCGAGCTATCTCGCGCAGTCGCTCGACCAGATCGAGCCGACGCTGTCGAACGACCGCTACCAGATGGCCGTCCAGAACGCGCTCGACAACGCCCTGCCGCCGAGCGCCTCCAACACCGGCGAGCGGGTCTATGTCGCCGACACCAACGGCCGCATCATCGCCACCGCGCCGCGCTCGCCGATGGAAGAGGAACGCAGCTTCACCGAAGTGATCTCCGGCGCGCAGCCGCTCGTCATCTTCGGTGACCGCGCCGGCGTCCTCAAGGTCACCGTCGACGGCGACCAGCCGGCGCTCGCCACGCTCCGCCACCTGAACGGTCGCCTCGGCTTCGTCGCCGTCGCCACCCCGCTGACCGCCATCTATCGCGACTGGCGCGCCGATGTCTCGCTCAACGTCTCGGTCTTCGTCGGCACCAGCGGCATCCTGCTGGTGATCCTGTACGGCTATTTCTCGCAGTCGGCGCGCGCCCAGGAAGCCGACATCATCTACCAGGAGACCTATGACCGCTTCGACACGGCGCTCCGCCGCGGCCGCTGCGGCCTGTGGGACTGGGACGTCGCGCGCGGCCGCCTGTTCTGGTCGAAATCCATGTTCGAACTTGTGGGCATGGCGCCACGGGACACGCTGCTCGGCTTCGGCGAGGTCAACGAGCTCGTCCACCCGGAAGACGGCGACCTGATGAACCTGGTCGAGGCGCTCTACGAGGCGAACGAGACGACCGTCGACCGCATGTTCCGCATGCGCAAGGCCGACGGCAGCTATGTCTGGCTGCGCATCCGCGTCGAGCTGGTCGGCGCCGACGGCACCGAGCCGCACCTGATCGGCATCGCCGTCGACGTCACCGAACAGATGCGCCTCGCCGAGAGCTCGCGCACCGCCGACATCCGCCTGCGCGACGCGATCGAGACGATCTCGGAGGCCTTCGTGCTCTGGGACATCGAGAACAAGCTCGTCATGTGCAACTCGAAGTACCAGCAGCTGCACGGGATTCCGGATGCCGTCCTGCAGCCCGGCACGCCCTATGCCGAGGTCATTGCGGCCGGCCACCAGCCGGTGGTGCGGGCGCAGGTCCCGTCCGAAGGCCGCGCCGAGGAAGGCGCCCGCTCCTTCGAGGCGCAGCTCAATGACGGCCGCTGGCTGCAGATCAGCGAGCGCCGCACCAAGGATGGCGGTTTCGTCTCCGTCGGCACCGACATCACGACGATCAAGCGCCACGAGGAAAAGCTGATCGACGGCGAGCGCCGCCTGATGGCGACCATCGCCGACCTCCGCCAGTCGCGCCAGAAGCTGGAGCAGCAGGCGCAGGAGATGGTCGAGCTCGCCGAGAAGTATTCGGAGCAGAAGGATCGCGCCGAGGCGGCCAACCGCACCAAGTCCGAATTCCTCGCCAATATCAGCCACGAGCTGCGCACGCCGCTCAACGCCATCATCGGCTTCTCGGAGATCATGCAGTCGGGGCTGTTCGGCCCGCTCGGCTCGCCGAAATACGGCGAGTACTGCCAGGACATCAACGCCAGCGGCAATTTCCTGCTGAACGTCATCAACGACGTCCTCGACATGGCCCGGATCGAAGCCGGCCGCATGACGCTCGACATGGAACCGCTGATGCTGGACCAGATCGTCGACGAGGCCGCCCGGGTGATGACGCCGGAAGCCGCGGCGCGCAAGGTCACCATCGCGGCCGACCTGGAGAACACGCTCAGCCTGCATGCCGACCGGCGCGCGGTGAAGCAGATGGTGCTCAACCTCCTGTCGAACGCGGTGAAGTTCACGCCGGAGAACGGCCATATCAGCGTCCGCGCCCGCAAGATCGGCAGCGCCGTCACGCTGACCATCGAGGACAACGGCATCGGCATTCCGAAGGAAGCGCTGAAGAAGCTCGGCCAGCCCTTCGAACAGGTGCAGAACCAGTTCACCAAGAGCCACAAGGGCTCGGGCCTCGGCCTCGCCATCACCCGCTCGCTGGCGGAGCTGCATGGCGGCGCGATGCGCATCCGCAGCCAGGAGGGCAAGGGCACGATCGTCTCGATCCGCCTGCCGCTGATGCAGACGGCGCAGCTCGAGCCCCCGACCGGCGCCTCGGCCGGCGTCGCTCTCCGGCTCGGCGCTTCGGCCGAACCTTCCCGCTGACCATCAGCCTATGCGGGAAGCCAGCGACGCGTGACGCGTCGCTAGGCTCTCTTGCTCTTGCGAACCTTGCCGATGATGCGCTCGAAGGCGGCGCGGACGTCCTTCTGCGTCGCCTGGACATGGGCGTCGAGGGTCGCGAAGTCAGGCAGCTCGCCGGCGCGCGACAGGAGGCCGAGCAGGCCGCGCGGCGCCTCGGCCGGGTTGAACGGGCCGTCGACGCTGAGCCGCAGGATCAGCACCAGCTTCTGATAGAGCCGGAGCGCCGGCAGCAGGATCTCCGCCTCGGTCGCCGGCAGCAGCCCGGCGCGCGAGGCGGCCGCGAGCGATACCTCGGTCTCGACATCGAGGATCTCCGGATGCGCGGCGCCATGCACGAGCTGCAGGTACTGGGTGATGAACTCGATGTCGATCTGGCCGCCCGGCACCTGCTTCAGGTCCCATGGCCCCTCGGCCGTCTTCTCGACCTCCAGCAGCGCGCGCATTTCCAGAACGTCGCGCTGGACCTTCTTCTGGTCGTGCGGCGTGGAGAGGATGGCGCGAACATCGGCCACGGCGGCCGCGATCAAGCTCTCGTCGCCGCCGATCGGCCGCGCCCGCGTCAGCGCCATGTGCTCCCAGGTCCAGGCCTCCTTGGTCTGGTATTCGACGAAGGAGCGGATATGGGTGGCGAGCGGCCCGGAATTGCCGGAAGGCCGCAGGCGGAAATCGACCTCGTAGAGCGAGCCCTCGGCGGTCGGCGCGGAGATCGCCGCGATCAGGCGCTGCGTCAGCCGCGCGAAATACTGACTGCCGGAGAGCGGCCGTGCGCCGTTCGAGCCCGTCTCGCTATCGGGAAAATCATAGAGCAGGATGAGATCGAGATCCGACGACGCCGTCATCTCGCGCCCGCCGAACTTGCCCATCGCCAGCAGCGCGATCCGGCTCTGCGGGATCGTGCCGTGCTGCGCCTCGAGCGCCTTGCGGACATGCTCCAGCAGGGTCGAGACGAGAAGGTCGGCGAGGTCGGCATAGGCGAAGCCGGCGGCGCGCGTGCTGACCGAGCCGGCGACGACGCGGACGCCGATCAGGAAACCCTGCTCCTTGCCGAAGATGCGCGCCCGGTCGAGCACGTCCTCCAGCGATTCCGCCTCGGCGAGGCTGGCGTCGAGCCGGGCGGCAAGGATCGCCCTATCCGGCAGGCGGCCGAAGAAGGCGGGGTCGAGCACCGCGTCGAGAACGTGCGGCCGCGCCGTGACGATCTCCGCCAGGCGCGGCGCCGTGCCCATGATGGTGGTGAGAAGGTTCAACAGGCCAGGATTCGAGCTCAGAAGCGCGAACAGCTGGACGCCGGCCGGCAGGCGGGCGAGGAAGCGGTCGAAGGCGTTGAAGGCGGCGTCGGCGTTGTCGGTCGACGACAGCGCCTCGAGCAGCGCCGGGGTAATCTCGGTCAGCCGCTCGCGCGCGGCGGCCGAGCGCATCGCCGGATAGCGGCCGAAATGCCAGCCGCGGATCGTCCGGCTCACCTCGCGCGGATTGCGGTAGCCGAGGCTCGCTAGCGTCGCCACCGTCTCCGGATCCTCGTCGTCGCCGGTGAAGACGAGACTACCGAGCGAGGAGGAAAGCGGCGGCGCCGCCTCGAACAGCTGGATATAGTGATCGCGCACCTTCTCCAGCGTCGCGACCAGATCCTTGGAGAAGGCCTTCACCGTCCGGTAGCCCATCAGGCGCGCGATGACCTCCAGCCCCTCCTCCGTCTCGGGGAGCGTGTGGGTCTGCTCGTCGGCGATCATCTGCAGGCGGTGCTCGATGGCGCGCAGGAAGCGATAGCAGCGCGCCAGTTCCTCCGCCGTCTCCGGCGCGATCCAGCCCTTGGCGGCGAGGATATCCAGCATGTCGAGCGTGCGTCGCCCCCGCAGTTCGCGGTCGCGGCCACCGGCGATCAGCTGCTGGGTCTGGACGAAGAACTCGATCTCGCGGATGCCGCCGCGCCCGAGCTTGATGTTGTGGCCGGCGACCGCCACCTGCTCGTGGCCGCGATGATCATGGATCTGGCGCTTGATCGAGTGGATGTCGGCGATCGCCGCGAAGTCGAGATATTTGCGCCAGATGAAAGGCGCCAACTCGGCCAGGAAATCGTCGCCGGCCGCGATGTCGCCGGCAAACGGCCGCGCCTTGATCATGGCGGCGCGTTCCCAGTTCTGGCCGCTCGCCTCGTAATAGAGGAAGGCAGCCGGCGTCGAGATCGCCACCTGGGTGGAGCCCGGGTCGGGACGAAGCCGCAAATCCGTGCGGAAGACGTAGCCGTCGCTCGTCCGCTCCTGCAGGATCTTGACCAGCCGGCGGGTCATGCGGACGAACAGCGCGCCGATCTCGTCGCGATCGGTCGGCTGCGCGCGCTCCGGATCGAAGAGCACGATCAGGTCGATGTCGCTCGAATAGTTGAGCTCGCGCGCGCCGCACTTGCCCATGCCGAGCAGGATCCAGCCGGAATCGCGCGACGGCTCGTCGGGATGCGGCAGGCGCAGCTTGCCGGCCTGGTGGGCGTCGGCGAGCAGGAAATCCACGGTCGCGGCGACGGCGGTCTCGGCGAATGTCGTCAGCGCGCCGGTGACGCGGTCTACCGACCAGACGCTGCCGAGATCGGCGAGGCCGACGAGCAGCGCCACCTCGGCCCGCGCCCGGCGCAGCGTCGTCATCAGGCTCGCTTCGTCGGTGTCGCGCCACGACGCGGCGACGGCGGCCATCAGATCGGCGAAACGGCTTTCGGGGTTCTCCGCCAGAATGCCGACGAGGCGCTTCCCGTCGTCGAGCGCGATCTGGCGCAGGAAGGGCGAGGCATCGAAGACGGCGGCGAGGAACGGACCGAGCCCGGCATGCGCGTGCAGCAGTTCGGCAAAAGCCGGGCCGGCGCCCGCTTCCTTGGCGGCGACCTGCAGATCGCCGAGGATCTCGCGGCTGCGCGCCGCCTTGGGCGGTCGCAGATCGGCGGCGATGGCGGCGGCGAGCGGAAGACCGGACGGCTCGGCCATCGATCTCGTTTTGCGTACAGCCATCGCACGGTCCTTCCGCGTCAGGTCTGGACGGGGAAGCGCAAGGCCACGACAAGTCCCGGTCCGGCGTCGCTCATCGCGACGGCGCCATGGTGAAGCCTCGCCACCGCGTCGACAAGGCTGAGACCGAGACCGCTGCCCGGCTGTGAACGACTCTTTTCCAGCCGGACGAAACGCTGCAGCACGCGCGTCCGCTCCTGGGCGGGAATACCGGGTCCGTTGTCGGCGACGGAAACCACGATGTCGCCGTCGATCCGGCGGGCTTCGACGGCCACGGTCGCCTCGCCCGGCGGCGCCTCGCCGCTCCGGACATATTTGATCGCATTGTCGAGCAGGTTGGCGAGCGCCTGGCTGATCAGCTCTCGGCTCCCCTCCATCGGCAGCGTGACATCCTGCGCCAAGGTCAGCCGCACGCCGGCCTCCTCGGCCACCGGCTCGTAGAACTCGACCATTTCGGCGGTGATGTCGGCGATGTCGATCGGCCCGATGGCGCCATCCGGCGAACCGGCCTCGACGCGGGCGATCATCAGCAGCGCATTGAACGTGCGGATGAGCTGGTCGGATTCGTCGATCGTCGCTTCGAGCGCGGCGCGATAGGTCTCCATCTCCGCGCGCCCGGCCAAGGTGGTTTCGACCCGGGTCCGCAGCCGCGTCAGCGGCGTCTTCAGATCATGCGCGATGTTGTCGGAGACGTCCTTGAGGCCGTGCATCAGATGCTCGATGCGGTCGAGCATGGCGTTGAGGTTCTCCGCCAGGCGATCGAACTCGTCGCCGGCCGGCGTCACTTCCAGCCGGCCCGAGAGGTCGCCGGCCATGATCTGGCGGCTCATCGCGGTGACCGAATCGATCCGCTTCAGCACGCGCCGGCTGACGAAGAACCAGGATGTCAGGGCGAGAAAGATCAGGAGCACGACGGCGCTGATCATCGCCTTGCCGATGACGTCGCGGATGCGCTCGATCTCGCTGATGTCGCGCCCGACCAGCATGCGGAAATTGTTCGGAAGCGGCAGAACCTGCACCATGGCGATATGGTGGGCCGTTTCGCCTTCGAGCCGCTTGTAGGGAATGGTCACGGGCTCGAGCCCGCTGCGCTTCAGGAGCGCCTGCGGAACTTCGGTGACGTTGCCGGCGACGACCCGCCCTTCCGAGTCGGTGATGACATAGAGGCTGGCGCCCGGGATGCGGCTGCGCTGCTCGATGGCGGCGACGATGCCGGTCAGGCCGCTGCGCAGCCCCTCATCGGCGAGCACGCCGATCTCGGCCTCGATCGTGTCGCGCACCTGCTGCGTCAGGAAGCGGTCGGTCTCGCGCGTGATCCAGCCGACGAAGGCGACCGCGAACACCGTGAAGACGATGAAATAGACGGCCGACAGCTTGAAGGCAGTCGTGCGAACGACTTTACCGAACCCCGTCACGGACCATGTATCCCGCGCCGCGAACCGTATGCAGAAGCGGTTCGGCGAAACCCTTGTCGATCTTCGAGCGCAGCCGCGAGATGTGGACGTCGATGACGTTGGTCTGCGGATCGAAGTGATAATCCCAGACATTCTCGAGCAGCATGGTGCGCGTCACGACCTGGCCGGCATGCTTCATGAGATATTCGAGCAGGCGGAACTCGCGCGGCTGCAGCGGAATGTTGATCTCGCCACGGCGCACCAGATGGCTGAGCCGGTCGAGCTCGAGGTCGCCGACCTTGAGCATGGTCTCCGCCTCGCCGGGCTTGCGGCGGCGGGCCAGCACCTCGATGCGGGCGAGCAGTTCGGAGAAGGCATAGGGCTTGGCGAGATAATCGTCGCCGCCGGCGCGCAATCCCGTGACGCGGTCATCGACCTGGCCAAGCGCCGAGAGGATGAGGACGGGGGTGTCGTTGCCCTTGCGCCGCGTTTCCTCGACCAGCGTCAGCCCGTCCTTCTTGGGGAGCATGCGGTCGACGACGATGACGTCGTACTTGTTCGAGTCGACGAGAAAGCCGCCTTCCTCGCCGTCGGCGGCGTGGTCCGGCACATGGCCAGCCTCCCGCAATGCCTTCAGCAGGTAACTGGCCGTTTCACGATCATCTTCAACGATCAGGATTCGCATGGCGGCAGGTTAAACGTTTTTTGCTGGTGGGTGCAGAAGCCCGGGCCCTGAAAAAGAGGCAGGCGGGAAAACTCCCGCCTGCCAGGCCGAACGTAGACGCTGGGGGCTCGCACAGCGCCTACGCCGGCTGTAGTTCCTCAGGCCTTGCCGAAGGGTAGTGCCACGAAGCGGGTCTGGTCACCGGACTTCACCCGCATCAGCACGGCCTTCATGCCCTGCTTCTTCGCATCGACGACTTCACGCTCGACGTCGCCGGGACGCGTAACCTCACTGCCGCCGACCGCGAGAATGATGTCGCCAGCCTGGATGCCCTGCTCCGCCGCCGATCCGCTCGGATCGACATCGGAAACCACGACACCCTTGCCGTCCGGGGCCGCCGTCAGAGCGAGGCCGAGATCGGCGACGGATGCGCCCTTCTCGTCGGCCTGCTTGGCGCTGGCCTGCTTCTCCGAACCCGGCAGCTTGCCGAGCTTGACGTCGACGGTCTCGGACTTGCCGCCGCGCCAGACGCCGAGCTTGACCGTCGTGTTCGGCGAGTAGCCGGCGATGATCTGCGCCAGGTTGCGGGCATCCTCGACGGTCTTGCCGTCCACCGTCAGGATCGCGTCGCCGGACTTGATGCCGGCAACGGTCGCCGGGCTGTCTTCCTGCGGCTCGCTGACGAGCGCGCCCTTGGCTTCCTTCAGGTTCAGGCTATCGGCGATGTCCTTGGTGATCGGCTGGATCTGAACGCCGAGCCAGCCGCGAACGACCTCGCCATGATCCTTCAGGTCCTTGATCACGCGCTCTGCGGTCGCCGCCGGAATGTCGAAGGCGATGCCGACGCTGCCGCCCGACGGCGAGTAGATGGCGGTGTTGATGCCGATCACTTCGCCGGCGAGGTTGAAGGTCGGGCCACCGGAATTGCCCTTGTTCACCGAGGCGTCGATCTGGATGAAGTCGTCATACGGACCGGCGCCGATCTCGCGGCCGAGGGCCGAGACGATGCCCGCCGTCACCGTGCCGCCGAGGCCGAACGGATTGCCGACCGCGACGACCCAGTCGCCGACGCGGGAATGGCCCTTCGAGAACTCGACATAGGTGAACTTCTCGGCGTCATCGACCTTGAGCAGCGCGAGGTCGGTCTTATCGTCGGTGCCGATCAGGCGGGCGCTGAATTCCTTGCCGTCCGCATTGGTGACGGTGAACTCGGTGGCGCCGTCGACGACGTGGTTGTTGGTGACGACATAGCCATCCTCGGAGATGAAGAAGCCCGAGCCGAGGGCGATCGCCTGGCGCGGCTTCTGGCGCTGCAGCCGGTTCTTGCCCTGCGGACCCTGCTGGTCCTGGAACTGGCGGAAGAAGCGCTCCATCGGCGAGCCGGGCGGGAACTGGTCCGGGTTCGGGAAGCCGAACGCATCCGGGGCGCCGCTGGAATCATCGGCCGCCGTCGTCGTCGACTTGACACGGACGCTGACCACGGCGGGCTTCACCTTGTCCACGAGGTCCGCGAAGCTCGGCAGCTGCTGCGGCTGCACGCGGACGGCCTCGGCATAAGCCGGGGTGTGGGAGCTGACCAGGGCCTGACCCGCGAGTCCGCCAACGATGACGGCGGCGAGCGCCGTTCCCAGCAGGGCGCGGCTGCGGAACCGGGTCTGGGTGGACTTCGGAGCGGGGGTCTGTTCGGTCATGTGTGTCTCCGTCGACTTACTGAAAGGCGAGCAGCACGAGATCGCTGCTCCATGACGACGAAGATGCGCTGGGCAACCTTACGGGTGCCTGACATGAACGTGAAAGGTTCGTAATGTTGGAAAAGGGCTCAGTCGTCCTTGGCCAGAAGAGCCTCGATACGGGCTTCTTCGGCCTGGGTCAGACTGGACGCCGGCGCCGAGCGGCGACGACGGAACACGCCGAAAGCCAGCGCCCCGCCGACGATCAGCAGGACCGGGGGGGCGCCCCAGAGCACCGCCGTATGCCAGGTAAAGCGCGGCTTCAGCAGCACGAATTCGCCATAGCGATCGACGAGGAACGCCTTGACCTGATCGTCGCTGTCGCCCGCCTCGAGCCGCTCGCGCACGAGGATTCGCAGGTCGCGCGCGATCGTGGCGTCCGAATCATCGATCGACTGGCTCTGGCAGACCAGGCAGCGGAGCTCGATCGAAAGCGCCCTTGCGCGAGCCTCCAGCGCGGGATCCTTGAGGATCTCGTCCGGCTGCACGGCAAGGGCCGGCAAGGCGGAGGCGATCAGGGCGCAGGCGAGGAGGAGGCGGCGCATCGCCCTACTCCGCCGGCACGGCGACGGAGCGCCGGGAAGGCTTTGGCGCGCCGACGCGGAGACGGCGATCGGAGAGCGACAGGGCGCCGCCCAGCGACATGACCAGCGCGCCGAGCCAGATCAGCGTGACCAGCGTCTTCCAGTAGACGCGGACCACGGTCGAGCCGTCGGTCGAGATGTCGCCGAGCGAGATATAGAGCTGCGAGAAGCCGAAGGTCTTGAGCGCGGCCTCGGTCGTCGGCATGTTCTGCACCGTGTAGATCCGCTTCTCCGGCTCCATCGTGGCTACGACATTGCCGCCCTCGCGTACCGTGAAGCGCACGCCGGTTCCGGTATAGGTGCCGCCGCGGATCGGCACGAAGCCGTCCATCGTCACGGTGCGTTTGCCGACCGTCATCTGTTCGCCCGGCTTCATCGAGACGATGGTCTCGGTGTTCCAGGCAGTGGCAGCGACGACGCCGAGCACCGTCATGCCGAGACCGAAATGCGCTACCGCCGTGCCCCAGGCCGAGCGCGGCAGGCCGGCGCCACGCCGCCAGCTCTCGGCGAGGCCGGCGCGGCCGAGCTTAATGCGGAAGGCGATCTCCGAGAGTGCGCCGACCATCAGCCAGACCGCCAGCGCGACGCCGAACAGCGCCAGCGCCGCCGGCGTGCCCATCAGGGCGAGGCCGAGGATGACGGCGGCCATCGCGGCGCCGAAGGCGAAGAGCAGGCGCTGCCCCGCCGCGACGATGTCGCCACGTTTCCAGGCGAGCAGCGGCCCGAACGGCACGGCGATCAGAAGCGGTACCATCATCGGGCCGAAGGTCATGTCGAAGAACGGCGCGCCGACCGAGATCTTCTCGCCGGTCAGCGCCTCGAGCGCCAGCGGATAGAGCGTGCCGACCAGCACCGTCGCGCAGGCCGCCGTCAGCAGCAGGTTGTTCAAGACCAGCGCGCCCTCGCGGCTGATCGGCGCGAACAGCCCGCCCTGGCTGAGCGTGCCGGCGCGGGTCGCGAACAGCGAGAAGGCGCCGCCGATGAAGATGCAGAGGATGACGAGGATGAAGATGCCGCGCGTCGGATCGGTGGCGAAGGCATGCACCGAGGTCAGCACGCCGGAACGGACGAGGAAGGTTCCGAGCAGCGACAGCGAGAAGGTCAGGATGGCGAGCAGGATCGTCCAGATCTTGAGCGCCTCGCGCTTCTCCATGACGATGGCCGAATGCAAGAGCGCCGTCGCGGCGAGCCAGGGCATGAAGCTCGCGTTCTCGACCGGATCCCAGAACCACCAGCCGCCCCAGCCGAGCTCGTAATAGGCCCAGTAGGAGCCCATGGCGATGCCGAGCGTCAGGAAGCACCAGGCGGCCAGCGTCCAGGGCCGCACCCAGCGCGCCCAGGCGGCGTCGATGCGGCCGTCGACCAGCGCCGCGATGGCGAAGGCGAACGAGATGGAGCAGCCGACATAGCCGAGATAGAGCAGCGGCGGATGGATGGCGAGGCCGACATCCTGCAGCAGCGGATTGAGGTCGCGCCCCTCGAACGGCGCCGGATCAAGCCGCAGGAACGGGTTCGAGGCGATCAGGATGAAGAACAGGAAGGCCGCGCCGATCCAGGCCTGGACCGAGAGAACGAGGGCCTTCAGCTTGAGCGGCAGGTTCTCGCTGAACAGTGCCACCAGCGCCCCGAACAGCGCCAGGATCAGCACCCAGAGCAGCATCGAGCCTTCATGGTTTCCCCAGACGCCGGAGATCTTGTAGAGCAGCGGCTTCAGGGAATGCGAGTTCTCGACGACGTTCTGGACCGAAAAGTCGGAGACGACATAAGCGTAGGTGAGCGCGGCGAAGCTCATCAGCACGAAGACGAACTGCGCGACGGCCGTGGTGGAGGCCACCGTCATCAGGCGTTCGTCGCCGCGCAGCGCGCCCCAGAACGGCACGGTGCCGCCGACCAGCGCCAGCGCCAGGGCGAGAACGAGTGCGTAGTGGCCGATCTCGACGATCATCGCGTCACCGCCTGCGGCGCCGGGCCGGAGCCATCCTCGGGCCGCCATTCGCCGCTCTGCTTCAGCGCCTCGACGACTTCCTTCGGCATGTAGGTCTCGTCATGCTTGGCGAGCACGGTATCGGCCTCGAACAGGCCGTTGGCATCGACCCTGCCCTCGGCGACGACGCCCTGCCCCTCGCGGAACAGATCCGGCAGGATGCCGACGAAGCGGGCCGGAACGGTCGCGCGGCCGTCGGTCACGGCGAACAGCACTTCGCCATCCGCCTTCTTGACGACCGAGCCCTGCTCGACCAGCCCGCCGAGGCGAATGCGCTGTTCCGGCGCCGGCGGCTTGGACAGCACGTCTGACGGCGAGGTGAAGAAGGTGATGCCATCCGAGAGGGCGAAGAGCACAAGCCCGACGGCGCAGGCCAGGACGACGCCGGCAAGGCTGATGAGGGTCAGGCGGCGCTTCTTACGCGTCATGTCGAACGATCAATCCTTGCCAAATCACGAGCCATTTTTGCCGACCCCGATGTCCTGGGCGGCCTTCTCGACGACGGCGAGCAGCTCAGGCTGCTCGGCCAGCTTGCCGCGCGCGCGATCAAGCGCGGCGCTGGCGTCACCCGGCTTGCCGAGAACCATATAGGCGCGGAAAAGCCGCTCCCAGCCCTGCGTGTCGGCGGGCTCGGCATCGAGCTTCGTGGCGAGGCCCTGGACCATGCCCTCGATCATCTGCTGCCGCTCGGCCGGCGTCTGGCTGGCGGCGGCGGCGACGTCCGCCTCGGTCGGACCGGGAGCGCTGGGCGCGGCCGGGACGGCCGGCGCAGTCGCGGCCGGCTGCAGTTTCGCCAGTTCGGCGCGCGCGGACGGCAACCATGGCGCATCCGCCGGCGCCGACGCGATCAGCGCGCTCCAGGCGGCGATCGCCTCCGGCTTGCTGCCCGACTGGGCGAGCGAATAGGCGAGATAGAAGCGAGACCGCACATCCTGCGGATCAAATGCGAGCGCCTTCTCGAAGGCGGCGCGCGCCTCCTCGGTCACGACATCGCCGCTCGCCCGCGTCAACGCCTCGCCGTAGAGCGATTCGCGTTCGGCCGTGGAGCCGAGCAGGCGCTTGGCGTTGCCGAGTGCCCGGACCGCGTCGTCGAAACGGCCGAGGCGCATATAGATCGGCGACAGGATTTCCCAGCCGCGGCCATCCTCGGGATTCGCAGCGAGATGGTCCTCGACCTTGGCAATCAGCCCGTCGACATCTCCCGTCGCCGTAGCCTCGGCGGCGCGATCGACGCCCGGCCGATCCGCGAGCTGGGGCGATCCGACATAGAGATAGGTGCCGATGGCGATCACGGGAATCGCGACGACGGCGAGCAGGCGCTCGATGCGATAGGCCGACCGCGACCGGTCCGCCCCGGCATCGCCGGCGTCCTCGCTGTTGAGCAGCCGGCGCGCGATTTCGATTCGCGCGGCTTCCGCCTCGGCGTCGCCGATCAGGCCCCTCTCCTTGTCGCGCGCCAGTTCGGTGAGCTGATCCCGGTAAATCGACCGGGCGGCGCCGGCATGCGCGGACTGGACACGGGCCGGCCTGCCCAGGGGAATGAGCACGGCAAGCGAAGCGGCGGCCGTCAGCACGGCCATGGCGATCCAAAGAAGCATGTTTTGTTCCTGGACCGGTTCTAGCCTCTAAGCCACGGCCGCGCACGTCGCATTCTGTCGCGGACGGAAGGTTGCCGGCTCCTCAGTCGATCGGACGCCAGGTGCCGTCCTCCTGGCGGCACGCCGTGCCGCGCGCGACCTGGGGCTCGCCGTCGATCCAGATGCGGTGCGTGTAGTCGCGGCAATCATAGGCGTTGATGCGATAGCGCGGCCCGGGAACGACTTCGCCGCGATAACCCGCGCGCTCGCCGCGCCAGTCGACGGGGGAGCCCGGCCGGCCATATTCCAGCGCCTGGAATTCGGCCTCCTGCGCGCGCCGGCGCTCCTGATCATCAAGGCTGCGGCCGATCGACTGGCCGACCAGGCCACCGATCAGGGCACCCGCCGCCGTGGCGGCGACGCGGCCCGAGCCGCTGCCGAACTGGTTGCCGATGACGCCACCGGCCAGGGCGCCGCCGACGGTGCCGAGACCCTCGTTCGGGCCGGTGCTGGCGCAGCCAGCCAGCGTCGTCGCAACGACGCCCACCATACTCCACGACCCCAACCGCATGACATCACACCTTTTTCGCCCGTGCATGGCTTCGATATTGTCCGCCGCGCCGTCGATCCGCAATCCACCATCAGCGTGGCGAAATTACGGACCACCCCTTATGCCGCCGGCAGGCGAACCTCGGCGCGAAGGCCACCGAGCGGCGAGCGGTCGAGTTCGAAAGCGCCCTCGTAGAGCGATACCAGGTCCGTCACGATCGAGAGACCGAGACCGGAACCCGGCTTGCTTTCGTCCAGCCGCTTGCCGCGCCGGGTCGCCTCGAGCCGCTCGGCCTCCGTCAGGCCGGGGCCGTCATCGTCGACCCGGATGATCAGCGATCCGTCCATATCTCCGGCGGCGGGAATGACGCTGACTTCGACCGCCACCTTGGAGCCCGCCCATTTGCAGGCGTTGTCGACGAGATTGCCGACCATCTCCTCGAGATCCTGCTGCTCGCCGCGGAAGCGCGCTTCCGGGCCGACATGCAGCGCGATGTCGAGGCCGCGATCCTCATGGATGCGACGCATGGCGCGGACGAGGCGCTGCAGCACCGGGTCCGCCTCCGTCACCGCGCCGATCACCTGCGAACGGGCGGCGATGCGGGCGCGATCGAGGTGGTGGTTGATCTGCATCCGCATCAGCTCGGCCTGCTCTCCGACCTTCACCGCCAGCTTGCCGTCGTCCGAACGCGCCTCGTTGGTGATGACGCTGAGCGGCGTCTTCAGCGCATGCGCCAGATTGCCGACATGCGTGCGCGCGCGCTCAATGATCTGCTGGTTCGAATGGATCAGGGCGTTGAGTTCCTTGGCGAGCGGCTCGATCTCGGCCGGGAACGGCCCCTCGAAGCTCTGCTCGCGGCCACTGCGGAGCGCCGCAAGCTGGCGCCGGACCTGGTCGAGCGGGCGAAGGCCCCAGCGGATCTGGAAGGCGGTCGAGGCAACCAGGCCGATACCGAACACCGCCAGCGTCAGGGCGACGCTGGTGAAGAAATCGACGATGTCCTCGCGGAGCTCGGACGCGTTGCCGGCGACCAGAACATCGTAGCGATGATCGACGTCAAAGGTGATGGTGCGCTGGAGGACGCGCAGCTGCTGGCGGTCCGGCCCCTCCATCGTCGCCTGCTCGATGCCGTCGACGGTGTTGCGCGAGGTCGCCTTGGCGAGGTCGAGCGTGTCGGTCGAGAGCGAGCGCGAGGCGAGCAGGACGGGGCCGTCGACCTGGCGGATCTGCCAGTACCAGCCGGAATAGATCAGCTCGAAGCGCTGTTCGCCGAGATTGCCGGGATCGCCGAGCTTGCCGGGTGGCTGCGTCGCAAGATTGCCGACGAGCGTCTTCAGATAGACCGAGAGACGCTCGTCGAAGGCGCGTTCCACCGTGTCGCGATAAAGCGAGGTCAGGATCACGCCCGCGACGACGAGGGCGATGGCGCTCCAGATCGACGCGCCGGCGATCAGCCGGAACGCGAGCGAGTTGACGCGCATCAGTCGCCGCCGCTGGCCGTCGCCGTGCCCGGCGTCACGATGCGGTAGCCGAGGCCGCGCACCGTCTCGATCAGGTCGGCGGCGACCTTCTTGCGCAGCCGTCCGACAAACACCTCGATCGTATTGGAATCACGATCGAAATCCTGGTCGTAGAGATGCTCGATCAGCTCGGTGCGGGAGACGACGCGGTTGCGATGGTGCATCAGATATTCGAGCACCTTGTACTCATGCGCCGTCAGCTTGACCGGATTGCCGTCGACCGTGACGCGACCCGCCTTGGTATCGATGCGGACCGGGCCGCATTCGATCTCGTTGGTGGCGTGGCCGGCGGCGCGGCGCACCAGCGCGCGAATGCGCGCCAGCACTTCCTCGATGTGGAAAGGCTTGGCGACATAATCGTCGGCGCCGGCATCGATGCCCTGCACCTTGTCGCTCCAGCGATCACGCGCGGTGAGGATCAGCACCGGCATGTTGCGGCCGGCGCGGCGCCAGGCCTCGAGCACGCTGATGCCGTCCATGCGCGGCAGGCCGATGTCGAGCACGACCGCGTCATAGGGCTCGGTATCGCCGAGGAAGTGGCCGTCCTCGCCATCCCTGGCGGAATCGACGACATAGCCGGCCGTCTTCAGCGCTTCGGCGAGCTGGCGGTTGAGATCGGGATCGTCCTCGACGACGAGAATGCGCATGGGTCTAGCGTCCTACGATGGAGCCGTCGCGCGCATCGACGCGGACACGCTTCACCTCGCCCCCCTCGCCGAGCACGTTGACAACATAAATGAGGCGGTTCCCAGCCTTGCAGAGCTGCGCCGACACCACTTCACCACCATTTCCCGCCACGGAGCCGCGGATCTCGCTGAGCGAGATCGCGTCGCCGCGCTGGACGGCCTGCCGGGCCTCGCCTTGCGAGAGGCAGGATTCGCCATAGGCCGATTTCGGTCCGGAAACGTCGGTCCCGAACCAGACAAAAAGGGCCGTCAACAGGATGAAGGTGATGAGGTGCTTCGACATGCCCCCCTCGTAGCCGGCCTCATATGAACATGATCTGAATGCCGACAACCTTCGCGCGAAAGCTCACTTGAGGCGAAGCGGCGTCCGGGCGCGCCAACGACCGTAAAGCGCCAGTCCCGCTCCCGTCAATGTAGCGAGCGCCACGGCGATCTCGCCGAGCGAGGCCTGGTCCTCTGCCGTAAGGGAATGACCGAGAATAAGACCGACGATCGGCGCCGCGGCCGCGATGATCGCGCCCCAGGTGACGCGCGAGGCGTACCAGGGCTCGGCGTTCGTCGCATGGCGCACGACAGGATCGGCGGCGATCTCCTCGACGATGGCGCGGGTGATGGTCGGCGCCATCTCCGCCGTCAGCGGATTGTCGGCGCGACCGGCCATGCGCGAGACCGCGCCACCCACGGCGCCGAGCAGGATGTCGAAGGGATTGAGCGTCGGCATGTCAGCCACTCCTCTTCAGCGTGATGAAGGCGCGGATCTCGTCGCGATAGCGCCAGGCGAGGACGGCGAGCGCGACAACGAAGAGCCCAGCGACCAGCAGACCCGCCGTCGCGGGCGCCAGCGCCGGATGGCCCGCCGGCGCGATCGCGCCGCCCGTCGCCAGCGATCCGCCGGCCGCCGTCACGGCGATGGCGCGGCGCCCGGCAAGGACGCGGGCGATCTGCGCCCGCGTCGCCGGCCCGACGACACCATCGACGGCGAGCTGCGGATGCGCCGCCTGGAAGGAGCGGACGGCGCTTTCGGTTAGCGGGCCGAAATCGCCATCCGCCGGCCCGGACAGGAGGCCGAGCCGGATCAGCTCATGCTGCAGGGCGCGGACGGCCACGCCGCTGTCGCCCGGCCGAAGGGAGGCGAAGCCGGCGCCGCCGGTCTCGCGCCGGCCATCGAGGATCAGCGCCGCCTCGCGCTCGCGGCGGCGGGTCAGCCCGTCGACCACCCTGCCGCCGGCCCTGTTCCAGGCCTTGAGCCCGGAGCATACGGCGGCCCGGTCGGCGATCCGCCAGGCCCGCACCCAGGAAGCGCGACCAATGGCGCCAGTGTTGAAATGAAACGAGACGCCGCCGTCGAACTCATGCGCCCTCGCCCCTGGCATGACGCTCGCGACCGCCGGCTCGTAGCGACGGGCCAAAGCCTCGGCCAGCAGGGCGCGGCTTTCGCTTTGCGTGATCGTCATGCCGGCCTTCGGAGTGACCACGCCCGAGGCCGCAGTCAGCCCGACGCCGATGGTCCAGACGCCGGCGATATCGCGATAGGCGCGCAGCACTTCCCCTTCCTCGGCGATGAGCTGCTCGAGCCCGGCCGGACTGGTGACAGGCATGGGACAACCTCCGATCGGACGGGCGGCAAAAAAATCTCTCAATCGACCGCGATTGCAGGGAACCCGGACCACACGGCGGTGTTGTCCATCCGAGATGCACAGCGTCTCGACACCGGTTCCCCAACCGGAGAGCCCGCCGCTTGCCCCCCCCAGCGGCGGGCTTCGCCTTTTGGCGATCCGTTCAGTCAGTGAGGATGCTGGCGCCGCCGACCGCGAGTTCGGCCTGGCCGGCGCCTTTCTCGTGCTGGCGCAAGCGGATGCGGGCCGTGTCGGTTGCCATCAGCGCATGGGTCGAGACAGCGGATCGCGTCCGCTCCAGCCACATCTGCGAGGTTCCGGCGGCGTGGAAATCGATCGGTCCGTCGCTGCCGCCGCGCCCGACATCGCCGAGGCTCCGGGACGCGAACGTGCCGATGCACCAGAGCTTCGAGGCATCGGTCAAAAGGACGTTGGCGCCGCAATTGTCGTGGTAGTCGCCGCCGATCTCGATCGCCGCCAGCCCGTCGTGACAGGCGAGGCCGTTGTTGGCGAGGTGCGCGTGACGGCCATTGTCATAGCTGCGGCAATCGATCGTCAGCGGCGAGAGCGTCGGCGCGCCGCCGCGCGTCCACTGGAAGCTGATGCCGTCATTGGCGTTGGAGGCGGCGACACAGCGGACGAGCGCGGCGAGGCCCTGGCTATCCTCGATGAGAAAACCGTCGCCGGCATGGCTGGGTCCGCCGGCATAGCGAGCCGAACAATCCACCGCGATCACATGGCGGGCGGCGCTGCCATGGACGAACACGCCGCCATTGGCGCCGCCCTGGAAATCGAAGCCTTCGAGATAGGCCGATTTCCCCGTCGCATCGAGCGCGAAGGCATCGACGACGATCAGCACCCGCGTGTTGATGTTGCTCGGCACGGCGCCGTCGGCGCGGCGGACAAACAGCGTTCCGCCCTCCTGCGCCCACGAGCCGGGCGTCGCATTGCAGGTGGCGGCATCGGCGACGCGGACGAGCTCGGCCGGATCGCCAAAGGCGTTCTGTTTCAGGAGATCGAGCACGACCGTGACCGTGGAGCGCGCCACGGCGTAGCAATTGCCATAGGTGGCATGCGGCGTTGCCGGCCAGGAGAGGTCGTGCCCCGACCAGCAGGTGACGCGCCCGCCAAAGGCGCGGTAGGCGGCGGGCTGGGTCGGGATCACCATCGGGCCCATATTGGTGAAGTTGTTCACGCGCGAATAAGTGCCGGCCTTGACCCAGACCTGGAACGGCACGCCGCCGGCATTGCCGAGCTGGGTGGCGGCGAAGATGGACTTCACCGCCGTGCCCCAGCTGGTGCCGGCATTCGCGTCATTGCCGGTGGCGATGTCGACGTAATAGGCGGGACCGGCGAGCGCCGCCGCGGCATAGGCCCCCGGCTTGAAGTCGCAGAGGAAGCGGCCGCCGCGCCGGCGGATCGCCAGCGGGTAGTCGGCGAGCGGAAAGCCGAGGTCGGCGGGCGGAGCGCGCCGCCGTCCCGCGCTCCCCCGCCGCACGAGGTCGAGACCGGGCATCCGCATCAGACCCACCCGACGATCGTCGCGGTCGTGCCGGTCGCGAGCACCCGCACGGCGCGGATCGGCAGGACGTCACCGGCATAGCGGCTGTAGGTCAGCGTCGTCCCCGCCTCGTCGCGGACGACCGCCGCGCCGTCCGTCTGGAAGACCAGGGCGCGCGGACGGATGGCGAGGTCGGCCGTGTCGGAAGGGGTAACGGCGAAATGGCGCAGCGCCGGACCGGACAGGCCCGTCGCCGTCCCGGCAAAGGGGTCGCTCATATTGGTTCTCCGAGGTTTGGGTTTCAGTCGTTCAGGGCGGGCCGGACGTCACACGGCCGTCCAGCCCCCCGCCTTACGCACCAGCAGCGCCGCGGTCGCCTTGTCATAGGCGAGCCAGCCGACCTCCGGCGTCGCGAACCACCAGGCGCCTTCCGCGAACACGGCAAGCGCGCCGGCCTGCCCGGCCCAGACGCCGGTCGGACTGGCGCCGAGCAGATAGCGGGCGCCTTCCGCCGGCGCGCCCGGCGGCGTGTTCGCCGACGCCGCCTCGACGGCCAACTGCACCAGCCCGTCGAGCCGGCGCAGCGCCTCGTTGTGGGTGACGTGCTTCTGCGCCTGCGACGGCGCCAGATAGGGAAGCGCGAGGTGGAAGGTCTGGTCAGCCATGGACAAGGATCTCCGTTGCAAGGCCCGGTCCCGCCGTCGCGCTCAGCTGGCGGACGCGGGCGGTGAAATCGGCGCCCGGCGCGCTCAGCAGGCCGGCGAGCGTGGCGGCCGAAAGGCTCAGCTGGGGCACGGCCGTATCAAAGCTGCCCCGAAGCGTCGCGCCCTCCCGGATCTCGACGCGATAGGCCTCGACGGCCTCGCCGAGCGGCACTTCCGGTTGCTCCCAGCCGTCGCCGTCGACCCGGGTCTGGCGGATCCAGGCGAGATGCACGTTGCCGGTCGCATCGCAGCGGCCGCGCAGATGCACCGGCGCGAAGGGCAGCCGCCACCGGCCCTGAACCGTGAAGTCGAGGGTGGTGAACCGCTCCGGGTCATAGGCGATCGCCAGCGGCCCAGCGCGGAGCGTCCTCGCCAGTCCGATCTCGGACGGGTCGAGATCGAGAAGCGGCGTCGCGCTGTTGATCCGGATGAAGCGGGCGCCGACGGCATGTCCGAGCGCCGCCAGATCCGACGTGCCGCCCTGCCCGCGCAGCAGATGGGACACGCGCCAGAGCCCCTCGCCGATCAGCTCGGCCGAGCGGAACTGAATGATCTCGAAGCCGGCCGCCTCGCTGCCGATCGCGGCGAGGTTGCCGCCATTCAGCACCGCCTCGTCCGGCAGCGCGGCGATCGCACCGGCCGGCAGCGACACGAAAAGCGTCGTCGCTCGGTCCCAGCGGCCGACCGGTCCGGGCGGCACGGCGGCGGTGATCGTCCCCATCGTAGCGGGCTGCGTCATTGTCTGGCGCAGCCGGTAGCCGGCCGCCGCCGAGCCGATCGAGACGCCGAAGGCCCCCGGCCACGGATCGGCAAAGAGCGCGATCCGCGCCGCCACCGGCTCGACGCCCGAGAGCGACGGCAGGTCGAGAATGACAACCTCCGGCGGCCCCGGATCTGGTGTCCAGCCCGGAACACTTGAAGTCGGCGCGCCCGCCGTGACCGGCGACCCGAACGGATCGACCGTCCGCCCCTCGATCCGCCGCGCCAGCCCGTCCTCGACCTTGGTGACCCGAAAGCTCACCCGCCCCTCGGGCCGGAGCAGGCTGACGACGTCGGCCGGCTCTATGCCGAGACGGCGATCCGTCAGCGCCAGCGACACCGTCTCGCGGCCGTCCCAGATTTCCTGCAGGCGCTGATCGGCGAGCGCCACCGCCAGGCCGTCATCCGTGACGATGCCGGTCGAAAGCGCGGCCTGCCGCTGCCCCGCCGCCTCCAGCCGGCGCGAGGCGACGACGCGGTCGCGATAATCGCCGGCGCCGTCGATGAAGCCGAAGGCGAGCTCGGCCGGCAATTCCGTCTCCTGCGCGCGGCGGATGGCGATGAGCGGCTGCTCGCCCTCCTCGACCAGATCGGCGGGATAGAGCGTCAGGCGCGGCAGACCGCGACGGACGAAGCGGACGACGGCGCCCGATTCCGCCGCCTCGAAGCCGAGCGCCTCGGAAAGCCCCTGCAGCGCCTGCCGCGCGGAGCCGACGCGGGCGATGACGAACCCGTCCACCACGCCTTCGAGATCGCCGACGCGAAAGTCGAGAAAGCGATAGTCGCGCAGGATGCGCTCGACCAGGCGGATGGTGGAGAGGTTGCCGAGCCGACCGTTCAGCCAATGGCCGGTCTCCCAGTTGCCGCCGTCCGACCAGACGTCGGTCAGCCGTGGGAAGGCCGGATAGGGCCGCGCGTCCCAGGACCAGACATAGGTGCGGCGGGGATCGACCATCCGCCCGCCATAGACGGCGGAGAGCGGGTTCGCGCTCGCCAAGAAATCCGGCGCGGCCGGATCCCAATAGCCGAGCACGGCGGTCAGGAAGCGTTCCTGCATCAGGCTGTCACGGCCGCCATTCGAAAAATGCGGCAGGCGCGAGCCGCCAACCTTCGGATCTGGAAAGACGTTCGGCTCGTTGGCGCCCTTGTCGATCGCCGGGCAGCCGATTTCGGTGAACCAGATCGGCTTCGATTGCGGCACCCAGGCGGACGGCGTTCCGATTTCGACACCGCCCGGCCGGTCGAAATGCAGGTTCGACCACCAGCCGACGAGGTCCTTGTAGCGGAACACCCAGGGCTTGCCCGCCCCGCCATCGGTGATCGGCGAGCGGATCTGCGCGAGCCTGTCGGCGTCGCTCGCATAGTACCAGTCGAAGCCCTCTCCGCCGGCGATGTTGGCGCGGAGATAGTCGACGTCGCGGCCGCTCTCTGCCGTCTGTGCGTCGAGATGGTCATAACCGTCGCGCCAGTCGGAGAGCGGCACGTAGCTGTCGATGCCGATCGCGTCGATCGCGGCATCCGCCCACAGAGGATCGAGATGGAAGTGGACGTCGCCCGAGCCGTCGCCCGGCTGATGGCCGAAATACTCGCTCCAGTCGGCGGCATAGGTGATCTTGGCCGAAGGCAGGATGGCGCGCACATCGGCGGCGAGCGCCTTCAGCGCCGCGACGAAGGGATAGGTCGACGGTCCCGAGCGCAGCGTCGTCAGCCCGCGAAGCTCCGAGCCGATGAGAAAGGCGTCAACGCCACCGGCCGCCTTGCAGAGATAGGCGGCGTGCAGGACCATGCGTCGGTAGGTCCATTCGGCGGGACCTGAATAATGCACCGCGCCACCCGAGACGGAAAAATCCGTCCGCGCCGCCGTGCCGACGAAGGCGGCAATCTCGCTCGCTGCCGCCGCCGTCTTGTCCGGCGTGCCGGGCCGCCCCGGCGCGATCGCGCCGGTGATCTCGCCGCGCCAGGGATAGGCCGGCTGGCTTGCGTCCCAATAGGGATGCGGCAGCGCGTTGCCGGCGGGGATGTCCATCATCAGGAAGGGATAGAAGGTGACGGCGAGCCCACGCGCCTTCAGATCGCGGATGGCGCGGATGACGCTCTCGTCGGAGGGCGTGCCGCCGAAAGCGGGCCGGTCGTCGATCCGACTCACGGCCCGCGCCGCACTGCGGTTCAACCCGGCGACACGCCAGCTCGTCGGGCTGGTGGCGGTCGAAAAGTCCTCGACGCGCGGCGCGACGGTGCAATGGCCGGCGCGGAGATCGTCGCCGAACCACGACACGGCGAGCGCCGCCCGCTCGAGCTTCGGGCAGAGCGCCTGCAGATCGTCGATCGAGGCTTCCCAGTCGGTGCGGGCGCCGTCGACATGACGGTTGACGGTGACGCGGCGGCCCGGCCCCTTCGCGGTGTAGACCGGCAGCGGGTCATAGGCGAACTCCGACGCGCCGGGGATGATGACGACGGCGCGGATCTCGTCCTCCACGCCGCCGACGGGACGAAACACCTCGAAGGCAAGCTGCGGCAGGCGGTTGCCGTAGTCGCCCACCGGCAGGCGCTCGAACACCACCATCGCCGTGCCGCGATAGGCGGGCGTTGCGCCCTGCTTCGCCTCGATCAGGCTGTCGGCGCCCTGGTCCTCGCCACCCAGATGGATCCGGTGATGCACATCGGCGAGGTTGATCAGATTGCCGTCGGCCCAGACCCGGCCGATGCGGGCGATCGGCCCCTCGCAAATCCCGACGGCGAAATTGGCGAAATAGGAATAGGTGGTGACGGTCGGCCCGCCCTTGCCGCCCTCCTCTTCCTTCACCTCCTGGAACTGCGTCGCCCAGATCACCTGGCCGGCCAGACGGGCGCGGCCATAGACGCGCGGGATCGGCGTGCCCTCCTCCGAGCGCTGGACGGAGAGATCGCCGAGGCGCGGCCCCTCGATATCCCGGCCGAACAGGGTCTGGTCGACGGCATAGCCCGCCATCGCGCCGACCGCGCCGCCGAGAATGGCGCCGACGGGGCCGAACAGGCCGCCAATGGCGGCACCGGCCGCCTGCAGGACGAGGGTCGCCATCAGTCGGTCACTCCGGGAAATTTGAAAGCGAAGGCGGCGCGCCGCCGCCACCAGGGCGAGAAGGCGGCGGTGGCGACGGAAGCGCCGTCATGGGCATGCAGAAAGCGATCGGGCGCGACGAGGATCGCCGCGTGCTTGGCGGGCAGGCCAACGCGCCAGCGGAAGAGCAGCAGATCGCCGATCCCGGCCGCGTCGACCGGAACGGCAGGCATGTGGCGGGCCGCCGCCTCGGCCAGCGTCTCGATGCCGCGCGCCTCGGCCCAGTCGGCCGTATAGGCCGGCATTTCCTCCGGCTCGACGCCATAGACCGCGCGCCAGACGCCGCGCACCAGCCCGAGGCAATCGGCGCCGACGCCCTGGAGCGAGGCCTGATGCCGATAGGGCGTGCCGAGCCAGGCCATCGCCGCGGTGACGATCGCCTCACGGGAAAGCGGTTCTGCCATTTCGATCCATGTCCGAATCTGCGACGGTCCGCCGGCTGCGCAGGCAGCGGCGGTCGTGGCGTTGAACGAGGGGATGCGACGACCCCGGACGGCACTTAGGAACTCAAAATGCCCCAGCACACCGAAAACATGGCTTCGCTGCGCGAGATCCTGGGCGGGCTGACCCGCGAAACCGCATGGCCAGCCAAGAACGCGATCAGCCGGGAGATCGACGTCGCGTTGTCTCATGTGACCTGGTCGCCCGCCGTCGGCGCGGCGGCGACGGATACGGCGGCGCGCTGCTTCGAGGCGCTGCAGATCGTCAGCCGCGCATCCTCGGACGACGCCAAGCGGGCCGCCGCCCTCCGCGACGCCCTCGCCGCGATCGACGAGCTGGAAGCAGTGCTCGACGCGGCGACGCCGGTTGTCCGGTCCGAATAGCCTTCTGGATGACGACAGGGAGTGTTGTCAAAGACCTCAAGCTCGCCGTCATCCCGGACGCAGCGAAGCGGAGATCCGGGATCCATCCAGCCGTGCAATCGGGAGGCAAACCGCCCGAGGCCCGGGCTGAATGGATCCCCGCCTTCGCGGGGATGACGGGAGTGCGCGGCCAGATTGAGAGCCATCCACCGATGTTGCGTCTGCCCTCACCCGGTCAGCCGGCCGCCATTGTTGCGGCCGCTGTTCCGCGCATAGCCGAGGGCGAAATCATTGCCCGGCATGTGCGGAAAACCGCGAAAATTCAGCGCGTTGGCGAATTTCTCTCGACAGGTTCCGAAGCGCTTGTCGCAGCCGGCGGTGACGCTGAAACCGTCGCCTGGCGCGATCGGCGCCGTCATCGCGGTCCAGAGCTCGATCCGCCGCCCGCCCGGCTCCGTGCGGTCCGCCTTGACGACGGCTCGGCGGCCGGCATTGGCGCCGCTCGTCCAGTGGACGACGCCGCGCTCGAACCAGCCGGCGGCGAAGCCATCGAGCCCCGAGGCGGAAAAGCGCCGCCCGTCCGCGGCGACGACCACTGCGCCGGTGCCACGAAACGCGGGATTGTCGAGATCGACCTTGCAGCGCCCGTCCCCGAGATCCGCGTCGCAGACGGCGCGGAACACCCGGCCCTGCGGCTCGTCGAGCGCGGCCGCGATGCCCCGGATCTCGACCCGGAACGCACCATCCTCGCGCAGCACCTCGCCGATATGGCCGACGCGGAGCAACAGCCGCTCTTCGGGCGCGGCCCAGTTGACGAGGAAGGTCTCGATCCGGGCGTGGTCGAAGGCGCCGGCGGCGAGCTCCGCTTCCGACAGCCGGTCGGAGATGAGCGCGCCGGCGACCTCCATGCCGCCGGTCACCATGCCGGTCTCGGCGCTCGCCTCGCTGGCCGAAAGCCCCGTCGCCGCCTCGAAGGTGACGCCGTCGAAGACGAGGTCGCGGTCATGGTCGGTGAACCCCAGCACGACGCCGTCGCGCCGGGTCAGCCGCCAGGCATGGCATGTTGTCGAGGCGTCGCCGGAGAGATGCGCAGCGAACGCCGCCGGGATCGCCCTCATGGCCGGATCTCCACGATCGGGATCGACGGGATCTCGCCCGCCTCGAAGGCGGCGAGGTTGATCACCAGCTGGTCGGTATCGAAGCGCACCGGCACGTCGAAGCGGAAGCCGGCGGTGACGACGGCGCTTTCCGCCGGCGCAGCCGCGAGCGTCACGAGGCCGGTCGCGGGGTCGACGGCGAAATCCCCCGCCGCCAGCTCGACACCGTCGACCGCGACCAGAACCGTGCCGTCGACCGGCTTGGCGATCACCCGCGCATAGGGCGCATGCAGGCCGCCATAGGTCTTTTTCAGCGCAAACACCGTCGTCACTCCGTCGCCGACGCCGAGGCGCTGGTCGGTCGCGGCCGGCGCGGTGCCCGGCGGGGCGGAGCCGTCGTCGGCGCGGTCGCGCCAGCGGAAGCCGAACAGCTTTCCGCGCCGCTCCTCGAAGAAGGCGATCACCGCATGGAGGTCGGCTAGCGAGCGCACGCCATAGCCGGCGTCGTAGCGGCGGCGCGATTCCGCCCAGCGGGCATTGCGCCGCTCGCCGCCGGAGCCGAGCATCACCACCTCGGTGCGCCGCTCCGGCCCGCCGGAGGAGCCGAAGGCGATGTTGGTCGGGAAGCGGACCTCGTGAAAGGCGGGGATCAGCGGCATCAAAGCCCCCTTCTGCCGCGCCCGACGGCGCGGGCGAGCGTGGCGGCGACATGCGCCTCGGATTTCCGGAACGAGGCGGCGTCCGGCGTCTGGATGGCGATGTTGACGGTAACAGGCGCGCCGCCGCCGCCCGAAACGCCGAGCCGGCCGTCCGGTCCGCGCGCGAGCGGCATGACGGCCTCGGCGCCGGCCTCGCCCATCAGGCCGAGCCCGCCGGACAAGGGAAAATAGGTCGGGCTGGCGACGACGCCGCCCTTGGCGAACGGCTTGACCCCGCCCAGCCCGCCGAGCGAGCCGACGAGCCCCGACAGCAGGCCGCCGATGCCGCTTTCGATCGGCTTCAGCGCCGCGTTCAGCGCCATGGTCGAGAAGCGCAGCGCCAGGCCCTTCAGGATGTCGTCGAATTCCTTGCCGCCGACGACGGCGTCGCGAAACGCCCGGCTGATCGTGCCGGAAAACCCGTCCGCCTGCTTGGCCAGGTCATCCAGCGAGGCGGTGAAGGCGGAGGTATCGGCGGTGATGCGGACGGAGAGTTCGTCGATCGGTGTGGTCATGTGACCTCCAGCTTTCGCGCGGCGCTGACAGGCGCCCTATTCCTTCAGTTCAACATCGAACCCGGCCATCATCCTGAGGTGCTTCGCGCCAGCGAAGCCTCGAAGGAGCGTCCAGCGGAGCTCCGAAACGCCGGAGAGCCATTCGAACCGGCAGCAGCCAAGGGAGTCTTCTGGACCCTCCTTCGAGGCCCGGCTGCGCCGGGCACCTCAGGATGATGGCGAGGGGCTCTCAGCGCTCCGTCTGCGCCTGGTCCGGATACCGCCGCGCCAGATCCTCGAAGGCGGCGCGGTTCATCGGAGCTTGCGTCCTGCCGGTCAGGCCCTCGATCGCGGCGGCGAGCTCGCGCGGCGTCAGCGCCCAGAACTCGCGGCTCGAGAGCTTCAGCACCCCAAACCCCATCGCCATCGCCTCGCGCCAGGGAAAGGGCTGGGCTTCTCGGCCTGAAGGAAGCAAGGCCCTCACCCCAACCCTCTCCCTGTTCCCGGGAGAGGGCGTTGGCCGAGCCTCGGGCAACGGAGCTGACCGAGCTTCGGGGGGCGAGACTTCCCTTCCCTTCGACGCTTCCATTCCAGGCGAATGGCGCCGCAGTGGATGAAGCCCGCCGTTCGCCCCCTCGCCCGCTTGCGGGAGAGGGTTGGGGTGAGGGTCTTGCTGACCTCCGCTCACCCCCCGCCCCCGCCAAACGTCGCGCCCAACAGCTCGGAGACGATTCCAGCAAATCCCGCCGCGCCGTGCTCGGTGCGCATCGCGGCGACCTGGTGGTCGTCGATGGTCTCCCCCGCGCCGCGCAGGCCCGCGCCGAGGATGCGGATCGCGTCGCGCGCCGAGAGCCTGCCCTCGCCGAAGCGCTTCGCGAGCGCCGACAGATCCTCCGCGCCGAAGGCCGCCTCCAGCTCCGCCAGCGCGCCGAGCGTCAGGCAGAGTGTATGCGGCTTGCCGTCGAGCACGGCCTCGATCTCGCCGCGATGCCGGTTCGCCATCACGCCGCCGCCGTGAAGCTGACGAGGCCGGCCGATTCCAGCGCGATCTCGTAGGTGACGGCATCGTCATGCTCGCCGGCATAATCGAGCGCGGTGAGCTGGAACGGCCCCTGCAACGTGCCGAAATCCGGCACGATCAGCTGAAAATCCCGGATCGCGCCGTCGAAGAACAGCGTGCGGATCGCGGCGTCGGTCGCGGCATCGCGAAAGATGCCGGAGCCGGAAACGCTGGCGCGGCGCACACCGGCGCCGGCCAGCAACTCGCGCCAGCGGCCGGCCGAATCCGTGTCGGTGATGTCGACCGTCTCGGCGTTCAGCGCGAAGCGCCGCGTGCGCATGCCGGCGACGGTTGCGAACGCGCCGGATCCGGTGGTGTCGATCTTCAGGAGCAGATCCTTGCCCTTCTGCGCGGTCATCCTCTATCCCCTTGTGATGGTTGATCGTGTTTCGCCGGGAGCTCGCCGATGCCTGCTGTCGAAGTCGTCCGCGCTAGGGAAAGCGACATCCCCTTCCTCGTCGCGACCGAGCGGCGGCCGGGCTACGAGGCCCTGGTCGGCCGCTGGGAGGCGGAGCAGCACCTTCAGGCGATGACGGAGCCGCGATATGCCTATTTCCTCGCCCGCGCCGTTCACGCAAACGGCGAGCCGGAACCGCTCGGCTTCGCGCTGTTGCGCGACTGGGACGCGCCGGAGCGGTCGACGCTCCTGAAGCGGATCGCCGTCGCCGAACCGGGCATGGGCTTCGGCAAGGCGCTGCTCAACGGCGTGATCGACCGCGTCTTCACCGAGACACGCGCGCACCGGCTGTCGCTCGGCCTGTTCCCGCATAATCTGCGCGCCCGCCGCGCCTATGAATCCGTCGGCTTCCAGGCCGAAGGCGTTTCTCGCGGCAGCGCATTCATTGGCGGCGAGCACCATGACGAGCTGGTGATGGCGATCCTGCGGCCCGACTGGCTGGCGAAACGGAGCTAGTCCTCGATCAGCGCCGCGATCCGCACGACGCCGTGCTCGGTAAGCCCGTCCGGATCGAGGCGAACTTCGGCGAAGGTGACGCGCAGCAGCACCAGCGCATGCGCCTCGAGCGAAAGCGGCGCGTCATGCAGCAGGCGCATCAAATGGCCGATGACGGTCCAGGCCTCGCGCTTGCCGACGCCGCGCGACCAGACATGCAGGCTGAGCCGTACCTCCCCACCCGCCTCGTTGTCGCTCGACCAGTCGGCCTGTCCGGTCTCGCCGAAGGTGACGGAGGGAAAAGCTGCAGCGCGCGGCGCGCCGTCATGGATACGGTTGCCTACCAGCGCGGCGAGATCCGCGTCGGCGAGTAGATGGGCGACGACCGCCGCCTGCAGTTCGAGCGCTGCGATCATCGCGATCTCCTTTTCAGGCTGGATGTCGCCGGGCCGATGACGGGATCGGCGGCCGCGTCGAGCGCGCCGAATTCACGGGCGAACAGGTTTTCGCCGGTGAGGGTGACGTCGACGGAGAGGCCGGAGCCATGGGAGATCGGGCGGCGATCGTCCCCTTGTGAAAGGCTCGGCGCAGAGAGAAATCGCTCCGTTTCCCTCTCCCCTTGTGGGAGAGGGTCAGGGTCAGGGTGAGGGGTGCCGGCGCCGATGTCGGGAGGTTCTGCCCCCAGCACGGAGCTGGTACCCCCCTCTCCAACTCTCCCCCACAAGGGGGGAGAGGGTTCATCGCGCCCGTCCCCGGCATCCGCGAGCGCCGCTCGCAGCCGGTCGGCATTGCGCTGCAGCGCCTCGGACACGGCCGGCGCGACCGCCTTCCGCAAGGCGGCGGCGAGCGCCGCGCCGGTGAGCGCCCGCGCGTTCATGCCCGTTCCTCCGCCGCTTCGAGAACGAGGAAGCGCCGCGTCTCGTCCGGGTCGCGCCAGGCGGCGATCCGCAGGATCCGGCCGCGATGCGCGATCCGCATGCCGCCTTCGACATCGGCGCGGAAGCGGATCCGGATATGGTGGGTGACGCGGGTCGAAAGCCGGTCGGCGGCAAAGCTCTCGCCGGCCGCGATGGGCTCGATCGCCGCCCAAAGGGTGGCGACGACTTCCCAGGTGACGGTCGCGCCGCCGGCGCCGTCCGCCGTGCGAACGGCACGCTCGAGCACGACGCGGCTCGAAAGCTGGCCGGGGTCGAAGCCGGTCACAGCGAGCGCACCCGGTAGGGCGCGACCAGCGCCTCGAAGCCGAGCGGCGCGACATCGCCGGCCTGGTCGAAGCCGATGGCGCCGCGATGCTCATACCAGTGCGCGACGAGCATCAGGATCGCCTGCCGGAGCGGCGCCGGCACGGCGAGGCTGGTGACGCCATAGCCGGCAGTGACGTCGATCTCGATGCCATTGTCATGGAGCGCCACGGCCGGCTTCAGCTTCGCCACGATGCGCGGCGGCAGGCGGGCGGCGTCGACGCGGTAGTCGGCGGCGTCGAGGACATGCACCGCGCCGACGACGTCGTAGAGCGTGACGCTCTCGACCGAGATCAGCGGCGCGAGGGGCAGCTCGATGGCGCGGCCGGACGGCCACTCGTCGAGATAGATCCGCCAGGATTGGGCGATCAGCTTGCGCCTCGTCTCGCTCTCGACATGGGTGCGCGCCGCCACGATCGCGGCGGCGATCAGATCGTCCTCCGCCGTGCCGTCGACGCGCAGATGCGCCTTGACGTCGGCGAGCGACACCGGCTCGGTCGCCGGCCCGGAAACGAGCGCTGCGGTCATGATGGCTCCTGGATGAGGATGGGTATTGGGATGGAGCGGCGCCGGCGGGAAGCCAGGCGCCGCTCCCGGCGAGCCCCGACGGGAGGGGGACCGGGGCCGGCCATTTCGAGTTCGATTCCCTCCCCCTTGTGGGGAGGGTTAGGGAGGGGGTGCCATCTGCGAAGTCTCAGGCGGTTATCAGCCGGCTAATCTCCACATTCGGCGCCGGTACCCCCACCCCGCCCTCCCCACAAGGGGGAGGGAGAAGGTCGTGGCGCTGCCGCACGCACGCCGTCATCCCGGGCGGAGACCCGGGATCCACTCAGCCGAGGCATCGGGAGGCGCGAAACCCCCTTAAAACCCGGCTGGATGGATCCTCGCCTTCGCGAGGATGACGACAGAGCCCCGCAGCCCTAGCTCGTGCCGAACTTCAGCAGCTTGATGGCGTCAAAATCCTGGACGCCGCCGCCGACGCGCTTGGTGGTGTAGAAGAGGACATAGGGCTTGGCGGAATAGGGATCGCGCAGCACGCGGACGCCGAGGCGGTCGACGACGAGGTAGCCGCGCTTGAAATCGCCGAAGGCGAGCGACAGCGAATTGGCGCCGATGTCGGGCATGTCCTCGGCCTCGGTGACCGGGAAGCCGAGCAGCGACGCCTCGCCGCCCGCCACCGCCGCCGGCTGCCAGAGGTAATGGCCGTCGGCGTCCTTCAGCTTGCGGATCGACGCCTGGGTGCGGCGGTTCAGGACGAAGCGGGCATTGGCGCGATAGCCGGCCTTCAGCGTGTAGATCAGGTCGACCAGCACGTCGGACGGGTTGCTGGAGGGCAGCGCGCCGGAGGTGCCGGTCACGACATAGCCGAGCTTGCCCCAGACCCAGCTCGCCTCGGCGGCGGTGGTATAGGCGAGGAAGCCCTTCGGCTTGTTGCTGCCGTCGCCGGAGACGAAGGCGGTGCCTTCCTGCGCCGCGAAGGCGCCCTCCACCTCGGCGGCGATCCAGTCGTCGATGTTGACGGCCGAGTCGTCGAGGAGCGCCGCAGTCGCCGCCGGCATGGCGTAGAGCTCCATCGCCGGGAAATCGAGCGCGGCGATGGTGGGCGAGCCGGTCTGCGGCCGCGCGTCGGTTTCGCCGGCCCAGCCGACCGCCGGACCGGCGGTCATGAAGGGCTTGCGATAAGTGCCGGAAGAGACCTGGCGGACATCGGCGATGGCGCGGATCGGCGAGATGGCGGCGAGGCGCTTGCCGATCTCCGTCTCCGTCTCGATCGGCACGAGATAGCCGCCATCGGCGTTCGAGCCGGCCGAGAGCGCCTTCTGCTCCAGCCGGCGGAAGCCGTCCTCGTCGCCGCCGCGCACATAGCTCTCGAACGCCTGCTTGTGCTCGGAAGGCCGGGCCGGACCGCGCTCGGCGGAAAGCGGCGGGCGGCGCCCCTTCAGCGTCAGCTCGTCCAGCGCCTTGTTGATGCGGTCGAGCTTGTCGGTGGTGACGACGTCGGCCGTGAGCTTGGTCTCGATCTCGGCGAGCCGCTCGTCATTGGTGTCCTTGAACGCCTCGAAGGCGCGCATGAAATCGTCGAAGGCGGCGGAAACGTCGCCGCTCTCGGCGGCTTTCGCTTCGGGGGCAGCGAAGAGGGTCTCGGTCATCGCGTTGTCCTTATGGGGTGGAGGGAGCGGGCGGCCCGGCGCATCCGCGCCGCCAGGCCGGTAGTCTTCACGGTCGAAACGCGGGCGTCGGGCTGCATCGGGAAGGTGACGACCGAGATCTCCCAGAGGTCGATTTCGATCAGTTTGCGGATACCGGCGGCGCGGTCGGCGCGGGCCTTGACGGTCTTGAAGCCGATCGAGAGCCCGTCGAGCGCGCCGGCCCGCATCAAGCTCGCGACCTCGCGGCCCCGCGCCACGTCGGGCATCAGCCGCCCCCTGACGAACAGGCCGCGCGGGTCCTCGCGGATCTCCATCCAGACGCCGATCGGCTCGGCCGGATCGTGCTGGTAGAGCATGCGGATGCCGGCCGCGCCCCGGCTCGCCAGCGAGCGGCGGAAGGCGCCCGGCATGACGAGATCGCCGGAGAGGTCGGCCGTGCCGAACAGGCTGGCATAGCCGGAAAAGACCCCTTCGCCGTCGATGCCGGAAAGGTCGGCGGCGGCGAACTTGGTCTCGAGGGCGGGCGTCTGCGGGATGGCCATGCGGTCTCCTTCGCGGCAAGCGCCGCGGGAAAGGGAGTCGGATCAAAGGGTTGGAACGGACGGCTCAGCCCTGGCCGGCCTCGCGTGAAATCAGGCGCTCCAGCGCGCCCACGAAATCGCGAAACACCTGCCGGTGGTCCGGCGCGATCCGCCGGAGCATGCGGTTCAACATCGCGGTCATTTCGGCACTGTCTCCAGTTATGCGCAGAGGGAGGGAGAAGAATGGCAGGACCCGCCCTCGGCGCCTCCACAGGCTCGCCGTCATCCCTGCGAAAGCAGGGATCCATCGTCACGCCGCGCAAGCCTCCAGAGGCCGGCGCCCCGGGGCGACATGGATCCCTGCTTTCGCAGGGATGACGATGGACGGTGTGACGTCGGACGTTATTTACCGGCGATGCGGATCGCCGCGCTCATCCAGCGCACCCGGCTTCATTCCCTCAGTTTTGTGTTGAGGGAGAAGTTGGCCGCCGCCCCGAAATACCCCAATCCCAGAATCCCTTACCGCCGGTCGTTGAAGAACCGATTCAGCCGCGCGATCTCGGCGACGAAGTCGTTGAAGCGGCGGTTGGAGTTGGCGAGTTCCTTCAGCGCCCAGACCAGGAGACCGCTGGCGCCGGAGGCCCAAAGGAAGAGCGCGAGATGCGCGAGGTCGCCGCGTTCGGCGAAGCTGCGGGTCACGTCGTCCACCGCTCCTCTCCTTCCTCGTCTCTATCCCCGTCTCCTTGCCCCGCCGCGCCATAGCCGACCGCCTGGCGCTTCTCGTCCTGGGTGAGGAAATCGGCGGCGCCGACCCTTGCCCAGAGCGCGGCGCGATCGGCCGAAAGCGCCTCGACGGCGTCTGTGTCGAAGCCGAGGCGCGGCGCGCCAGGATAATGCGGCGACAGCCAGGCGGTGAGCGCGTCGGCGGTGCGGCTAACCAGCGGCAGCACCGTCTGGCGCCAGAACACCCGGTTCGCCTCGGCGTAATTGGAAAAGGTGTTGTCGCCGGGAATGCCGAGCAGCATGGGCGGCACGCCGAAGGCGAGCGCGATCTCGCGCGCCGCGCCGTTCTTGGCTTCGATGAAGTCCATGTCGTGCGGGGTGAGCGCCATCGACGTCCAGTCGAGCCCGCCTTCCAGCAGCAGCGGCCGCCCGGCATTGACCGCGCCGGTATAGTTCGCCTCCAGCTCGCGCTTCAGCCGCTCGAACTGCTCCTGGCTGAGATTGGCGCCGCCCTCGCCCTTGTAGACCAGCGCGCCGGACGGCCGCGCCGCATTGTCGAGCAGCGCCTTGTTCCAGGCACCGGCGGCGTTGTGCAGGTCGAGCGCGACCGCCGCCGCCTCCAGCGGCGCGAAGCCGTAATGGTCATCGAGCGGATGAAACAGGCGGAGATGCAGGATCGGCGACAGGCCGTCCTCGATCGCGAAGCGAACCGACCGGCCGGCGACGGTGTATTCATACGCCTCCGGCCAGCCATCCGCCCCCGGCACGACCTTCATCCGGTCGGGCCGCAGCGCATGCAGTTCCGCCGGTTCGGCCCCGAGCTGGACCAGCTCGGCATAGGCGTTGCCGGAAACGAGCAGGTTGGCGTAGAGCGTCGCCAAAAACGCCGAGCCGGACTGGCGGCCGTTCGGGCGGGAAACCAGCGCCAGCAAAGGGTGGTCCGGCCGTTCGGCGTCGCCTTCATAGAGGAGGAGCGGCACCGAGGCGGCGGCTTCCGCGATCATCGAGACGGCGCGATAGACGATGGCGTTCTTCATGAAGCCTTCGCGGGAGAGCGAGGCGAGGTCGCGCGGCGTCCAGGCGGGCTTCCCCTGCCCCTGCAGCGCGATCAGCGGACCGGCGCGCGACGCCTTCGCCTCGGGCACGGCGGCGCGACGCCCGCCCATAAGACGGG
Source organism: Kaistia sp. SLG-1 (assembly GCF_059699055.1). NCBI lineage: Bacteria > Pseudomonadati > Pseudomonadota > Alphaproteobacteria > Hyphomicrobiales > Kaistiaceae > Kaistia > Kaistia sp. SLG-1. The sequence goes on along the minus strand of NZ_AP048544.1, from coordinate 2,138,790 downwards.
AAATGAGGCTCGGTTTCATGACGTCTCCGATCAAAGCTCACCGTCCGGAACCGCCGGAGGGCGGAAGCGGGGCAGCCTTCCCGAGCCGCCGGCTCCGGAACGGCTTCCCGCCAGGCGACGAAATCGGGTTGCCGGCGCTCTTGCCATGCAACTCCGACACTGGCATCTACACGGCCAGGCGGCGCCAAACGGCGCGGCTGCCTCTTGCGTTCTCGTTCACCCGATGAACTATGGGCGCAGACACTGAAGACGAGGCTCGACCTAGAGCCCTCGCAAGGCATTCCGGCCACAAGGCAACGCGCCACCAGGGGTCCATCCGGTGCTCGACTTCGCCTCGCTCCTCGTCGCCATCGGCTTCGCCACCGCGTTCCTCTCCGTCATCCTGTTCGCGGCCTGGAAGACGTCGCGCGGGGACGGCTTTCTCCTGACCTGCGCGATCGGCGCGGTGATGATCGCCGTCAGCGTCGGTTTTTCGACGCTCGACAGCTTCCACCCGTCGAACTGGGTGCTGGGCATCGCCTTCGCGCTGCTGCTCGGCGGCATCGCCAATCTCTATGGCAGCGCGACGCAGTTCCGGCTGGGCGGATCGCCTTGGCGGCGGATCGCGACGGCGAGCCTCGTCACCGCAATCCCGATGTGGCTACCGCTTCTCTCCGGCTACAACGGCATCACCTATGCCGTCGGCTTCATGGGTTCGGCGGCGCTGCTTCTCATGACGTCGTATCAGTTCTGGCGGGCGCGCGAGCAGGCGCCGATGACGACGCTCGGCATCGCCTCGCTCTATCTGCTCGTCGGGCTTTCCTTCCTGCCGCGCGCGGTGCTGGTGCTGGTCCGCGACGGCATCGTAGTAACCGGGCCGCCGCGAAACTGGGCCCAGGATCTCTCCGTCATGCTGGTGATCGGCGCGATCCCGGCGCTCGGCGCCATGACGATGGCGCTGAGCCAGATCCGAACCGCCCAGGCGCACCGGCGCGAGGCGCTCACCGATCCGCTGACCGGGTTGATGAACCGCCGCGCCCTGTTCGAGACCCATGCCGGCGAGATGAAGCCGACCGACGTCACGCTCCTCTTCGACATCGACGAGTTCAAGTCGATCAACGACACGCACGGCCACGCCATGGGCGACCGCGTCATCTCGCTGTTCGCGGAGGCGCTGAAGGCGAACCTTCCCGCGAGCGCCTCGGCCGCGCGGATCGGCGGCGAGGAATTCGCTGTTATCCTGCAGGACGCGACGCTCGACCAGGCCATGCGCCATGCCGAGGCGGTGCGCGCCCGCTTCATCGCCCTGGTCGAAGCCGAAACGCGCCTGACCTGCACCGCCAGCGCCGGGCTCGCCGTCGGCGGACCGCAGGCGGCCAATATTGATCGCGTGCTCGCCGAGGCGGATCGCGCGCTCTACGAGGCGAAGCGCGGCGGCCGCAACCGGATCATCGCGGCGCGCCAGCCGTCTCGCGAAATCCTGCCAGACCCTCCGCCCGCTGCTCCGGCCGACCCGGAACCCGTCCCATCGGCCTGAGCGGCGCTCACGGCTCGAGCGCGAGGTCGACCTGCTTGTGGTTCGTGAACAGGAGCGAGGGATGCAGTTCCTCGAGCCCGTCATAGGGGTTGGCGTGAATGGCCAGGATCCAGAGGCTCACCGAAGCGGTCACCGCATAGATCGCCAGCGCCCGCCGCCCGGCCCTTGCCCGGTCGGCATGCGTCGCGGCCAGCGTGATCGCGGTCAGCAGCGTCAGGAACATCACCAGATACCATTTGTAGAAGTCGATCGACGTGTTGCCGACCGCGAGGCGAAGGTTCCGGGCCTCCTGCAGGTCGCTGAAATCACGGATCACCTGCGAAATCAGCGGCGACGGGGCGCCGCCCCGGGCGAGCAACGCGATCTCGCCGTGAATATCGTGCAGCGTCTTCTCGACATCGGGATCGGGCTCCACGTTCTTGCCCTGAAGCCACTCCTTGATCGCGACGTCCTTGCGGTAGGCGATCACGCCCTCGGCCAGGCGCTGGGAATCGAGGATATCCGGCTCGGCGCTGCGCAGGAGGCGCGAGATCGTCGAGCGCTCCATGCTCGTCGCCTCGTCCGCCTTGGAGTTCACCGCCCAGATATCGGCGGCGATGAAGCCGAGCGAAAGCGCCCAGGCGGTGGCGATCGTTCCGAGAAAGGCCGGCTGCGGCATCGAGAAGATGTCATGCGATGCATGCCGCGACAGGCTGTAGAGCGCCAGCCTTCCGACCAGATAAAAGCCTACTCCAAAGACGGCAAACAAGAAGAACAACATCTGCACCGAAAGCTGGTAGACCGACTCCATCGATAGCGCCCCACTTGATCCATCCAGACCTGTCGAACTCCGGCGCTTTGAGCACAGGGTACTCCGCCGAAACGACGATAGTCTGACTCGTCCGGGGATTCGCCTCGCAAGACAAGCGAAGATCCTGCCTTCGGCCAGATTGACGCTCACATCGTCCGGATCCTCGGCTCGCCCGGCGCGCACAGCATCAGCGCCGAGAGCGCCCAGACCAGCGCGTCGAGACGGTCGGGCGAGCGGCCGTTGGGCAAGCCTTCCGGGCCGAAATCGGCCATCTCGTCCTCGAGCGCCGGGAACGTGCCGGCATGGCGCACGCGCCCCTGCGCATAGAGCGCCGCCACCGGCTCGGCCCGCAGATATTTGCCGCGAGTGGCGCGAACCGAGGTCACCGGCACGGCCGGATCGACCTCGTTGATGACGCTCGCCACCATGTCGCCGCCCTGGTTGACCTCCGCGACCAGCATGTCGGCGTCGAGCGCCCGATAGAGCCCGACCGCGGCGGCGGCCCAGGCGGCCGGCTTCACCTCGGCGAGGCTGCGATCGGCCAGCACATAGGCGATGCCGTCGGCGGCAAGACCGCAGGCAACGATACCGCAGGCGTCCGCCCCCTTCCGCCGCGAGGCGGGCGGGTCGACCGCAACCGCGATGCGCACCAGTTCCGGCGGCGCCTCGACGCGCGCCGCCTCGATTTCATTCCGGCTCCAGAGCGCGTCGGCGCGATCCTCGATCCATTCGCCGTCGATCTCCTGCCGGCCGAGCCGCGTGCCGCGATAACGCCCGACGACGCGCTCCAGAAACCCCGGCGCCAGATTGGCGAGGTTGGCCGAGGTGCCGGCGCGGGTGATCACCGTCCGCTCGGCCGCGAGCAGCCGCTTCAGCAACGGGATCGGACGCGGCGTCGTCGTCACCAGCTGGCGCGGCAGCGCGCCGAGCCGAAGGCCGAACTGCAGCATGTCCCAGCACGCCTCCGGATAACGCCATTTGCCGAGCTCGTCCGCCCAGGCCGCCTCGAACTGCGGGCCGCGCAGGCTCTCGGGATCCTCCGACGAAAAGCAGAGCGCCACCGCGCCGTTCGGCCATTCGAGCCGGCGGCGCGAGGGCTGCCAGTTGGGCCGCTCGCGGCGCGGATGCACGGAGAGCAGGCCGGAGACACCCTCGATCATCACGTCGCGGACATCGGCGAGCGTCTCGCCGACCAGCGCGATACGGCCGACCGGCGAGTTCGCAAAACCCGGACGCCCGGCCGCGAGGCCACGGATCCATTCTGCGCCGGCGCGCGTCTTGCCGGCGCCGCGCCCGCCGATCATCAGCCAGGTGAGCCAGTCGCCGTCTGGCGGAAACTGGTCGTCGCGGGCCCAAAAATCCCAGTCGAGCTGGAACGCCTCGATCTCGTCAGGCCGAAGCTCCGCCAGCAGCCGCGTCGGCCGCAGGCCCCGCCGCGTCGAGCTGTTCCAGGCGCGCCTGAAGCCGCGCCCGGAGAGCCTCGATGTCGACGGGAGCGTCTCCAGCGGCATCGTCGGTCCCTTCGCGCAGTTTTCCCAGCGTCTCGAGCGTCCGCGCCAGCACGGAAAGCGTGCGGGCGTCCTTCTCGTCGACGCCGCCCTCCCCGTTCGCGAAGCGGAGCTCCAGTTCGGCCACCTGCTTTTCGAAGGTGCGATAGAGCCGCGCCACCAGCTTCTCCTCGGCCGCCTCATCCGGCAGCGGCGGCGCCTCGCCAGGCCTGAGCCAGCCATGCCGCGCCGCCTGCTTCGCCACCGAGACATGGCTGACGCCATGCTGCGCGGCGATCTCACGAAGGCCCAGCGCCGTGGTCTCATAGGCGACGCGGACCGCGGCCCACTGATCGAGGGTCAGTTCCGGCATTTTGCTGCTGGCCTCGGTGGTGGATGGGCGGACGGATCGCCAAACGTATGAGACGCCCCGCAAAACCTACGAAAAAGGAGCACGACCGCCGCCGCACCCTCCCCGTCATCCCCGCGAAGGCGGGGATCCATGCAGCCGCGCCATAGGGAGGTTCGCGCGGCTGAAAACCCGGCTGAATGGATCCCGGGTCAAGCCCGGGATGACGGCGAGGATGGAACGGACTTGGGAGGGAGCGGTACAGCGCCGCCGGACGCAACTCTTGGACGATGCCTGAACCCTACCGGAGCAGCGTCACGGTGTCAAGGATTATTTTCCTATCCGTTGCGACATCTTTCGCGGGCCGCCTGTGCTGCTGGCCTAGAAAGACCGGCATCCCGGCAGTCCCTGCCGCCGCCCCGTTCCAGCGTTCAGTTGGCAGACTACTTTCCGATCCGGCCGAGATGGGTGAAGGCAAAGCCTTCCGGCAGTTTCAGGCCGTAGCCGAGCATCCGGTCGAAGCCGGCATGGGCCAGCCAGAGCGCGCCAAGCGCCGCGCAGACCGGCAGCGACCAGAACAGCCCGATGGCGAGAATGGCGGCGCCGAAACCGTAGATGTGGACCGTGTTGTAGACGACCGCGCCGACTTTCGGCCCGAGCAGATAGCCGAGGAAACTGAGATCCGGGACCAGGAAGAGCAGCACCGCGAGCCACCAGGACACGCCCGCGTCGCCGTGAAGAAATATCAGGAAGCCGGCGAGGAAGACGATCGCGCCTTCGGCCCTCTGCCACAGAACAGCCGCGCCCATTTCCGCTTCTCCGTATTCGGTCGTGTGTGCTCTAAAACAGGATCGGATCGTCCGCCATGGAGCCGGGTGTCGCACGAGGCTCAGTGGGACGATGAGAAAACTAGAAAGTCCTTGGGAGGGGAAACCGATGAGCGATCTGCCGAGTTTCGATCTCACCGGCCGCACGGCCCTCGTCACCGGCGCGGCGCGCGGGCTGGGGCGGGCGACTGCGCTGGCGCTGGCGGCGGCCGGCGCCGACGTGGCGCTGGGCTTGCGCGACGTCGCCGCCGATGGCGGGCTGGCGGCGGAAATCGAGGCGATGGGCCGCCGCGCCCTGCCGCTCGCGATGGATGTGCTCGACCTTAAGCAGGCCTGCTCCGCCATCGATACGGCGATCGCGCAGTTCGGCCATCTCGACATCCTGGTCAACAATGCCGGCGGCGGCACCGAAGGGCCGGTCGAGGATTTTCCGGAAGACGAGTTCGACTTCACCATCAACCTGAACGTCAAGTCGACCTTCTTCCTGTCGCAGCATGCCGGCCGCCACATGATCGCGCGAAAGTCCGGCGCCATCATCAACATGGGCTCGCAGGCCGGCGCGATCGCGCTCCCCGGCGAGGCGATCTACTGCCTGAGCAAGGCGGCCGTCGGCCACATGACCAAGTGCTTCGCGGTCGAGTGGGGAAAGCACAATGTCCGCGTCAACTGCGTCGCGCCGACCTTCATCCGCACCGACGGCACCGCCGAGGCGCTATCCGATCCCGATTTCCGCGCCGACGTGCTCGACCGCATCGCCGCGCTGCACCGGATCGGCGAACCGAAGGAGGTCTCGGGCGTGGTCGTCTTCCTCGCCTCCGATGCCGCCTCGATGATCACCGGCCAGACCATCCTCGTCGACGGCGGCTGGACGGCAAGGTAGCTGGAGGCGGCAGCGCCGCGTCGAAAACGCCTATCCGTTCCCGGTAAGCAGGCTCCTGCCGATGCCGCCGCGCAGGAGGTGCTCGAACGGCGCCGGCTCCAGCTTGCCGGGCGCCGCGAAGGGATTGCCGAAGGCGTAGATGAAGAACAGGATCACGCCGGAATAAATTGCGAAGATCCCGAGCAAAATCAGATTGCTGCGGCTCGGGCGATAGACGGAGAACGGCACGGCGAGCAGCGCCAGGCCGATCAGCGCCGGCGCCCAGAACAGGCTGCTGAAGCGGCCGATCGCCGTGGTCTCGCGCAGCTGGCGGAAGCCGGCGACGGCGGTGATCCGGTCGCGCATGCGGTTTGCCAGATAGCGCTCGCGGTCGGTCGTCGGCGTCAGGTCGAGCAGCTTCTGGTAGACGTCGTCCCATTCGGTCCAGGCCTGCGCCGACAGGCCCTCGCCGCGCCCGAGCTGGTCCCATTCCTGGTTGACGACCGTGTCGAGATAGCGCGCCAGCGTCTGCTGGACGGGCCCGACGATTGGCCCGCCATAGCGCCCGGCGTCGTGATAGACGTCGGAGATCGCCGTCGCCTCCTGGGTCAGCACGTTGCGGATGTCCTTGTAGTCGTCGAGTTCCTGCGCATAGACCAGCGCCAGGATCAGCCCGTGCAGCGCGGCGATACGAACAGCGATCGAGCCGGCCGCCTCGAAGGTCTTGTCCGTTTCGACGCCGATATGCAGCAGCCGGCGGGCGAGGAAATAGCTGCCGAAGACGATGGTGAGCGCCACCGCCGCGAAGAGGACTGCAATCCCTGCCGAGGTCCAGTATTCCGCCATGCGGGTACCTTCCCGTGCCGATGCCGCATCCAATCACAGTGCCGCCTCCGGCTCCAGTCCGGGGCGACGGCCCGCCCTCAGCCAGGCTCGCGCCGCGACAGGCACCAGTCCCTGCCATGCAGCCAGCAGCTCGCCTCCTCGGCGTGCTCGTCGCGGCGGAGCGACCGGACGGGGTCGCCGCCATCCCGTGACAAGGCGCTCGCGAGGCCGCGGCCGATCGCCTCGTCTCGCGCGCCGACAAAGGTGATGAAGGCCGCGCCGCACAGGAATTCGGCCGCATGCGCCGCCCCGGCGCGCCGCGTGACGAGCAGCATGGCGCCGGGGCCGAAGGCGGAGGTCATCGGGAACAGCAGCTGGCCGCCGGGCGCCAGCGCATCGAGCCAGAGCGCCAGCGGATGGGTAGCGCCCGCGCTGGCGACGACCAGATCCGCCTCCGGCAGCGCCATCTTCGCGCCGTCGCCGGCGACCACGCGAATTTGCGGCCAGAGCGAGAGCGCCTCGCGGGCCCGGGCGACGAACCGGGCATCGATCTCGATCGCGGTGATTGGCGCGTCCGGCCCGACGGCTTCGGCGAGGATGGCGGTATAGTAGCCGGTGCCGCAGCCGAGATGCACGATCGTCATGCCGGGCCGGAGGTCGAGCCGGTCGAACACCTGCGCCCAGAGGCTCGGTTGGCCGTTGTTGATGCCCCGCGCCCGATCGAGCGCCACCAGCACGTCCTGATAGAGCGGGCGCGGATCCGGGCCCGTCACGGTCCAGAAATCGGCGAATTCGGACGGGTTCTTGATCCGCCAGGGCGGGGCCCCGAGAAAACGCTCGCGCGGCACGGCGGCAAAGGCCTCGACCAGCGCCTCCGAGCGGAGGCCCGCCCGGCTCCGGAGATCCTCGGCATAAGCCCGCCGAGCCTCGGCGATCGCGTCGGTCATGGCGTCCATCCTCGGGACGGAAGCCGTCATGTTGCGCCTCGGCCGGGGATGGGTAAAGCGGGCGGCGGACATGGCCTGCAGGATGAAGGCAAGCCTTCGACAAGGAAGCCGAGTGCATGAACCCTCCCCTTGAGGGAGGGTCAAGACCGCCTTGGGCGGTCTTGGGGAGGGGTTGCTCGTCGGACAGGTTGCAGGTCGCCTGAAAGCGCCCCCTCCCGAAAACGCCAAGGACGTTTTCGACCTCCCCTCAAGGGGGAGGTTCAAGGAAGAAGGCTTGTCCCCCTCACATGAACCCTGCCACCGCGTGCGGGACGTAGGCCGCCTCCAGCGCGGCGATTTCGAAATCGTCGAGGCGGACGGAGAGCGCCGCCGCGGCGTCGTCGAGGTGGTGCGGCTTGGTGGCGCCGACGATCGGCGCGGTGATGACCGACTTCGACAGCACCCAGGCGAGCGCGATCTGCGCACGCGGCAGGCCGCGCTGGGCGGCGACATGCGCGACTGCCTCGACCACCTGCCGGTCGGCATCGGCGGTGCGGGCATAGAGCCCCTTGCCGAATTCGTCGGTCTCGGCGCGCGCCGTCTTCTCGTCCCAGTCGCGCGTCAGCCGGCCTCGCGCCAGCGGGCTCCACGGGATGACGCCGATGCCCTCGTCCGCGCAGAGCGGCAGCATCTCGCGCTCCTCCTCGCGATAGAGCAAATTGACGTAGTTCTGCATCGAGACGAAGCGGGAGAGGCCGAGCCGCTCCTGCGCGCCCAGCATCTTGGCAAACTGCCAAGCATGCATGGAGGAAGCGCCGATATAGCGCGCCTTGCCCGATTTCACGACCTCGTCGAGCGCCTCCAGCGTCTCCTCGACCGGCGTCTCATAGTCGAAGCGGTGGATCTGGTAGAGATCGACATAATCAGTGCCGAGCCGGGTCAGGCTGGCGTCGATCTCCTGCAGGATGGCTTTTCGCGAGAGCCCGGCGCCGTTCGGGCCGGGGCGCATGCGGCCATGCACCTTGGTGGCGATCACCACCTCCTCGCGGCGGGTGAAATCCTTCAGCGCCTTGCCGACGATCTCCTCGCTGGTGCCGTCGGAATAGACATTCGCCGTATCGAAGAAATTGATGCCGAGATCGAGCGCCTTCTTGATGAAGGGCCGGCTCTCCGCCTCCGGCAGCGTCCAGGCATGGTTGCCGCGCGAGGGATCACCATAGCTCATGCAGCCGAGGCAGAGGCGGGAGACTTCGAGGCCCGTACGGCCGAGGCGGGTATAGTCCATGGCATCCTCATTCGACGATCGGTCCGAACCGGCGCGACGCGCCGGGCGATGCCGTCAATGTGAACCATAAGGGGACTGTCGGCGAGCTACTTATGGTTTAGTCTTCCGGCAGGTCACATCCGGCTGACCGCGCCGGACCCTTCTGTATGTCGGGGGACTGGATGAGCAGTACGACTGGCATCGAAACCGTCGATCGACGCGGCGCGACATGGGGCGTCCGCCCGCTCGGCGCCTGGATCATGGCGCTGGCGGCGCTCGCCGGCCTGATCGTCTCGATCCTCAACTATTTCAATCGCGACAGCGGCATCGCCGGCGAGCCCGGCACCATCCTGGTGATCGTCTCGACGGCGATCCTGCTGGTGGCGGCGGTAATCCTCGCCCGCGCGCGCCCGGGGGCGTTCCTGCGCTGGTTCCTGGTCATCGGATGTCTCGTCGACATCCTCGGCACCGGCTTCGCCGCCTATCTGCTCGAAAGCCAGGCCCTGCTTCTCCTCATGCTGGCCGCCCTCGTCGGCTGGATCCTGCACGTCGCCGGCCGGCGGAGCCGCTGACGACAGCGCAAACTTACCTCATCCGATGTCGAAGGGCCGAGATCATGCAGCGGACCGAACTTCGTCTCTCCCGACCGGACGCCCGACGCCTTCTGGCGCCGCTGGCCGTCCTCGCGGCGCTCTGCCTCGCCGGCGGCCCCGCCGCCGCGCAGGATGCCGCCAATAATGCAGCCCCTGGCGCGACGCAGAACGAATGGTCGACCTTCAACGGCGATCTCAAGGCGCAGAAGTTCTCGCCCCTGACCCAGATCACGCCGGCCAACGTCAAAGATTTGAAGGTCGCGTGGAAGGTACATACCGGCGACATGTCGGACGGCTCCGGCGTGACGCCGCCCTCGGTCTGGTCGGCGACGCCGCTCTTCGTGAACAATACCGTCTATCTCGGCACGCCGTTCTACCGGATCTTCGCGATCGAGCCGGATACCGGCAAGGTCAAATGGACCTATGACAGCAAGGGCGAGCTGAAGGCGCTGACCCAGCCGGACCTGAAAAACCGCGGCGTCGCCTATTGGCAGGCCGACAATCCGGTCGCCGGCAAGGCCTGCGACAAGCGCATCTATATCGGCACGATGGACGCCAAGCTGCATGCGGTCGACGCCGATACCGGCAAGCCCTGCGCCGATTTCGGCAAGGCCGGCGTGCTCGACATCAACGTCTACAACACCCAGAACGCCAAATGGCCGCTGTCGCTGCTGCAGCCGCCGACCGTGTTCAAGGACTATTTGCTGCTCGGCTGGGCCGGCAAGGACTGGGACCAGACGGTCGACAGCCCCGGCACCATCTTCGCGCTCGACGCACGCACCGGCGCCGTGCGCTGGGAGTTCCACTCGCTGCCGCCTGAAGTCATCGACAAGACCGGCACGGCCAATGTCTGGGCCTCGATGTCGGTCGATCCGGAGCGGCAGATCCTCTACATCCCCGTCTCGTCGCCGAGCCCCAATTTCTATGGCGGCGACATTCCGGCGGGGCTCGAGGTGATCACCTCGGTGACGGCGCTCGACATCCCGACCGGCAAGATGCTGTGGAGCCGGCAGCTGGTCCATCATGACATCTGGGATCTCGACACCAACGCCGCGCCGACCCTGTTCGACCTCGAAAAGGACGGCAAGACCATCCCCGCCCTGATCCAAACCTCGAAGCAGGGCTTCCTCTACATCCTCGACCGCACCACGGGCGAACCGATCTATCCGATGGTGGAGAAGCCGGTTCCGGCCTCGACCGTGCCGGGCGAGCATGCCTCGCCGACCCAGCCCTTCGTCGACCTGCCGAAGCCGGTGGTGCCGGACAAGTGGCCGGGCGTCTACGATCTCGCCGACTGGGCGAGCCTCGGCTATTGCAGCCGCACGGCGAAATCGCTCGTCGACCAGGGCCGCTTCACGCCGCCGAGCCTGCAGGGTTCGCTCGTCTATCCGGGCACGATCGGCGGCACGGAATGGGGCGGTGGCGCGCTCGATCCGCGCTCGCAGACCTTCGTCGTCAATTCCTCCAGCGCCGTGCAGACCTACCAGCTGATGACCCGCGCCGATTACGACAAGGCGGTCAGCGGCGGCTCGGAGACCGGCGGGCTGTTCCCGCAAACCGGCGGCCCCTACGGCATGAACCTGAACACGTTTTTGAACCCGATCGGCATGCCGTGCTGGAAGCCGCCCTACGGCACGCTCGCGGCCTATGATTTGAAGACCGGCGCCCAGCTCTGGAACAAGCCGTTCGGCCAGATCCAGAAATGGGGCTTCTACATGCCGGAATCCTGGGGGACGATCACCATCGGCGCCCCGGTCATCACCGCGACGGGCGTGGTCTTCATCGGCGCCTCGATGGATTCCCGCGTCCGCGCCATCGACCTGAAGACCGGCGAGGTGCTCTGGAAGGCGCTGGTCGAGGCCCCCGCCGTCGCGATGCCGGCGGTCTACGACTACAAGGGCAAGCAATATGTCGTCTTCACCGTCGGCGGCAATTCGATCCTCACGCCAAGGGTGTCGGACGAGATCGTGGCGTTCGCGCTGCCGGATTGAGCCCCCCACCGCCGTCATCCCCGCGCAGGCAGCGTCCTCACCTCTCCCATGGGGAGAGGTCGACGGCCGCAGGCCGGCGGGTGAGGGGTTCAGGCTTCACCGGATAATTCCCTACCCCCTCACCCGGAGCTTCGCTCCGACCTCTCCCCATGGGAGAGGTGAAGGGAGGCCTGTGTCCTTCTAGCAGAATCGAGTGCCGCATCGACCCGCGCTCGCCGTCATCCCGGGCTTGACCCGGGATCCATACAACTGAGGCATGGGGAAGTGCGGCGGGGCGGACCGTCAACCGTTCCGGTTGTTCAGCCGAGACCAAGGCTTGCACGCGAGCTTCGCCACCCTCCCCGTCATCCCCGCGCAGGCGGGGATCCATGCCGCCGACGCGCCGGGAGGTTCACTCCCGACAACCCGGCTGGATGGATCCCGGGTCAAGCCCGGGATGACGGCGAGTGGGGGCTAGGCTAGAGCCACAAGGTCGGGGACATCCGCCGGCCACGAAAAACGCCGCGGCCGGCAGCATCCCAAACGAACCTACGCCGCGCGGCGGGCTTCGGTGTCGAGGGCGGTGAACTCCGCGTCGGAGAGCTCGATCGACGCCGCGGCCGTGTTTTCCTCGAGATGCTTCACGCTGCCGGTTCCGGGGATCGGCAACATCACCTTCGAGCGCTTCAGGAGCCAGGCGAGCGCCACCTGGCTCGGCGTCGCGCCGAGCTTGCCGGCGATCGTGGTCAGCGCCGAGCCCGGCCGGGCGAGATCGCCGGAGGCGAGCGGCGCCCACGGGATGAAGCCGATCTGGTTGGCCTCGGCATAGTCGAGCACGGCCTCGCTCTTGCGATCGACGAGGTTGTACTGGTTCTGCACCGTGGTGACGGGGAAGAACTTCTCCGCCGCCTGGATCTCCTCGACCGAGACCTCGGAGAGGCCGACATGGCGGATCAGCCCTTCCTTCTGCATGTCGGCGATGACGCCGAACTGCTCGTCGCGCGGCACGCGCGGATCGATCCGGTGCAATTGCCAGAGATCGATGCGGTCGATCTTCAGCCGGCGCAGGCTCATCAAGACCGTCTGGCGCAGATATTCCGGCCGGCCGACCACCTGCCAGATGTTCGGGCCATGCCGGGTCAGCGCGCCCTTGGTGGCGATGACGAGGTTCTTGTAGGGATAGAGGACGTCGGCGATCAGGTCCTCGCTGACAAACGGGCCGTAGCTGTCGGCGGTGTCGATCAGGTCGATGTCGAGCTCGGGAACGCGCTTCAGCGTGCGCTCCGCCTCGGCGATGTCCTGCGGGTCGCCCCAGATGCCGGGCCCGGTGATCCGCATTGCGCCGAAGCCGAGCCGGTTGACGGCCAGATCGCCGCCAATCAGAAACTGACCGGAAGCCGCGGCTGAGATGTCATTGGGCATTGTCTCGTCCTTCGATGATGGAGCCGGACGCATCGCGCGCGAGCGGCGCGCACATCCGGCCATGGGTCGAGTAGATCCTCCGCGCCCCGCGATGAAAAGGCGGCGGCACCGGCTTGGCGGCACCGCGACGGGCGTCGAACACCCCTGGGAAGGGTTTCCGAGAGATGGGAGACCCCGCGCGGATAAAAAAGGACCAATCGTTCACGGACGCGTGAAATGAGGACGCACGGCGTGCGGCACACTTGGCCGCGCCAAAGGTATTGCGCGCAAACATATCGGTGGATGCGCTCTAGGCACGCCGTGGGCTAAAGGCGTATCTACGGAATTATACACCTTTAAGTTTAAGCGACATTGGGGACGGAGCATGGCTCGACGGAGTGGCGCTGGAATTTTAATGGCGATCGCGCGAGACATCGCGAGGCAGCAACGTCGCGCCGAAATGGATCGCAACAGACGATTGAGGGAAGCTGAACGCCAAGCTCGATCTGCCGCTCGCGAAGCCGCACGCGCCGAACGGGAGCATGGCCAGGCCCTCCGCTTGCACGCGCGGACCATGAAGGAACGCGAACGGGAAGAGCGCGCTGCCTACTTGCAAGGTCGAGAAGACGCCGTGGCGGATCTCAACCTGGAGCTGGAGGATAGGCTCGCGTCATTGGCCGAGATCCTAAGTCACACGCTCTCTATCGATGACACCATCTCCTTCGACAGCCTCAAGCTCAATGAAAAGCCTCCAGTCCAGAAGCTTCCGGCTCACCTCAAACTTGCAGTTCCGGCGCCGGAGCAAGATGCCTTCATCGGGGGGCTGCAGGAGCCGCGCGGACTCAAATCGCTGATCCCGGGAGCCCGCCGCAAATTTGAGGCAGCTCTCGATGTCGGAAAAGCGAGATTTCGTGCGGCAATGGAGGAATGGACCAACGCAGAAGAACGCAGACGCTCAACCCTCTCGATCCTTGAGCGCGAACATCTCTCCGCGCGCCAATTGCATGACGAACGGCAGGCCCAACGCAACGCAGAGGTCGATATCTTTCAGACCAATTACATGATCGGCGATCCGGATGCGATCGTTGCCTATCACAACATGGTCCTAGAGCGATCCAATTATCCCGATGATTTTCCGCACGTATTCTCTGTGGCTTACACGTCGGGCTCCAGACAGCTCGTCGTTCAGTACGAGCTCCCGAGTATATCTGCCATCCCGACCGCCCAAGAATATCGATACGTTAAATCTACCGATTCAATTAACGAGAAGCCACGCAAAGCGGTGGAAATCAAGTCATCATACCAAGAACTCATCGCCAGCGTTGCACTGCGAACGATCCACGAAGTCTTCGAATCCGATCAAGGAGAACATATCGATGTCGTTTGCTTTAATGGATTCATTCGCACTATCGACCCAGCTACCGGCAAGGATATCCAGCCTCATCTCATTTCAGTCCGTACGAGCAAAGAGCGATTCACCGACATTGATCTAGCGCGGGTCGACAAGCGGGTCTGCCTCAAGAATCTCGGCGCTCAAGTCTCCTCACGACCGGACGAGGCTCAGGCCGTAAAGCCGATCGTCGAATTTCAGATGGCCGACGCCCGATTCATCGATCAATCGGACCTGATATCCGCGCTGGATTCCGCGACCAATCTCATGGATCTCAACCCATATGAGTTTGAACAACTCGTCGCGAATCTCTTTGGGCAAATGGGCTTGGAAAGCAAGTTGACGCGCTCGTCTCGCGACGGAGGAGTCGATTGCGTCGCCTACGACGCTCGCCCAGTACTTGGCGGCAAAGTCGTCATTCAAGCCAAACGCTACCGGAGCACTGTCGGCGTGTCCGCCGTTCGCGACTTGTTCGGAACGATGATGAACGAAGGAGCGAACAAGGGCATCCTCGTGACAACAAGCGGTTACGGGCCAGATGCATTCGACTTCGCAAAGGACAAGCCCATCGAGCTACTCGATGGCGGGGCGTTGCTCTATCTTTTGCAGGAAGTCGGTGTTCAGGCGCGGATCGTATTTCCGGAGCAACCGGCTTGAACGTGACGGCGGACACGCCTTAGTGGAAGCCGCCGACCCTTCTTCTGCATAGCGTCGGGACGGATGAGACCCCAAAAGCCCTCGCCCGCTTGCGGGAGAGGGTTGGGTGAGGGTCTTGCTTTCCGTGACCCTGCCGCCGCGCCAAGCAGCCCCTACTCCCGCCAGCTCCTCAGTCCGAGCAGCTTCTCGCCGAGCTCCGTCAGCTTCGCTGTCTCGGCGTTGTGCCTCTCCCACTCGCGCGGATCGCCCGGGAAGGCGTCGCGCTTCGGGTGGTCGCGCTCGCGCCAGAGGCGGATGCGCTCGGTGCGCTCGGCGAGGTTCTGCTCCTCGGCCGGATGCATGGAGATGTACTGCGCCATGCGGACGCGGCCGTCCGAATGGTTGGGCCGGACGCCATGGGCGAGCAGCGAGTTGAAGATCAAAAGATCTCCCGCCTCCATGTCGATATTGGTGATCGAGAGCCCTGTCGTGTCCGGGTGCATCGGGTCGCGGTCTTCCGGCTGCGTCTTCACCCAGTCGTCAAAGCCGGCGAAGAGCTCCGGAATGCACTGGAAGCCGCCGACGTCGCCGTCCTGCTTCTTCAGGCTCAACACGCCCTGCACGCCGATCGGCGGGGGCATGAGCGAGGTGTCGGCGTCCCAGTGGATGAAGCCGTTCGGGTTGCCCTTCACCTTCTTCGGCGGGTTCAGATTGGCGCGGTCGATCGTCACCCAGAGATCCTCGCGATCCCAGATGTCGACGAAGGCGTCATAGACGCGGCGCTGCTGGCGATTGTCCCAGAGATGCTGGTGATTGTAGATCTCCAGCATGCCGGTGCCGTTCAGCTCCTTCATCAAATGGTCGCGGCGCTGCGGCGCGTACCAGGTCGCGGGATCGGCCGGGTCCTTCTCGTCGAAGCGCCAGAGCGTCTCGACCAGCCGCTCGACATTTTCCGCCGGCACGGCCTGGCGGACGATGACATAGCCGCGCGTAACCCAATGCTGCCAGTCGGCCTCGCTCAGCACGCGCAGCGGCAGCGTCTTCTGGATGTCCTTGAGCTGCGTCTCCTGCTGCGTGGTCGGGTGGCTGTCGCGCATTGGCGCTGTGCCCATTCCGGCGGCCATGGTCATCTTGTCCTCCCTCTCCTCACCCGTCCCGACTGGACGGTTCCTGAGAAAAAGAATAGCGCCGCGCCCGATGCCATGTTCGCCGATCCCGGCGAAGACTGATACTATTGTGGCGTCACGATGGACCCGGAGACCAGAATGAGGCCGTTTCTCGAAAGGTTGGCGGTGCCGGAGGGCGCGTCCTGGGCGACGCTGAACCGCCGGCTCGACGACGAGATCCCGTTCCAGTGGCACCATCACCCCGAGTTCGAGCTCACCCTGACGCTGAATTCGCGCGGCCAGCGCTTCATCGGCGACCATATCGGCGCCTATGACGATGGCGACCTCGTGCTGGTCGGCCCCAACCTGCCGCACAGCTGGTGTTCGGCCGACAAGCTCGATCCCGGCCGCCCGCATGTGGCGCTGGTGATGTGGTTCCTGCCGCAATGGACGACGCCGCTCGGCGGCGTGTTCACCGAGTTCCGCACGGTTGCCGAGATGCTGGCGCGCGCCCGCACGGGGCTGAAATTCTCGGAGGAAGCGGCGCGGGAGGTTCGCCCGAGGATCGAGGCGCTGTTCGGGCTCGGCCCGGAGGATCGGCTGATCGAGCTGTTGCGCGTCCTCGCGCATCTCGCGCGTGACGTGGCGGCCGAGCCGCTCGCCTCGCCGCTGGCGCTTCCCGCCGCAGCGCCGGAGCGGCAGGCCGATCGCGGCCGCGTCGACCGGGTGCTCGATCACCTGCATCGCTGCTATGCCGAGCGTCTGAGCCTCGATGCGCTGGCCGACATCGCGGCGCTGAGCCCATCCGGCCTGCACCGGCTGTTCGTGCGCCAGACCGGACAGAGCGTGACGAGCTATCTGGCAAAGATCCGCATCGGCGCCGCCTGCGCCATGCTGTCGGGCGGCGGCAAGCCGATCGCGGTGATCGCGGCGGACGCCGGCTACGACTCGCTCGCCCACTTCAACCGCCAGTTCAAGGCGCAGCGCGGCGTGACGCCGAGGGCGTACCGGCAGCGGTTTCGGGTGGGAGGATAGGCCCTCGCCGGCGGCCGTGCCCCTCCCCGCAATCCCTACGGCGGCCGTGCCCCCTCCCCGTCATCCCTGCGAAAGCAGGGATCCATGCGGCCGCGCCCTCGGGAGGTTTATGCGGCCGGCAGCCCGGCTGAATGGATCCCGGCTCGGAGGCCGGGATGACGGCCAGCGTGGGGCGGGCGAGGCGTCCCGAACGGCACCCGCCGGAAGAACAATGCCGGCGCAACGCCCTCCCCGTCATCCCCGCGCAGGCAGGGATCCATCCAGCCGCGCCCTCGGGAGGTTCGCACTGTCAGCAACCCGGCGGAAAAGGATCCCGGGTCAAGCCCGGGATGACGGCGAGCGCGGGGCGGGCAAAGGCGCCCCGAACGGCACTCGCCGGAAGAACAATGCCGGCGCAACACCCTCCCCGTCATCCCCGCGCAGGCGGGGATCCATGCGGCCGAGGCATGGGGAGGTTCATGCGGCCGGCAACCCGGCTGAATGGATCCCGGCTCGGAGGCCGGGATGACGGCGAGCGTGGGGGTGGGGTGAGGAACAATGGGCGGAGCGTCCCTTCACCTCTCCCTGAGGGAGAGGTCGACGGCCGCAGGCCGGCGGGTGAGGGTTTAGGGAACCATCCGGAGAGGTCGTAAACCCTCACCCGGAGCTTCGCTCCGACCTCTCCCTCAGGGAGAGGTGAAGAAAAGTGGCGGCAGGTCGCCCCCTACCCCTTCGGCTTTTCCGGCTCGATCAGCTCGCCGGGCCATTCGACGATGAAGTCCTCGTATTCCTCGACCGGGATGTCGCTTTCGCTGACCGTGCGGCCGGAGGTGGAGATGCCGGCCTCGTGCACGGTCTCGGGATCGCCGGAGACGAGCGGGTGCCACCAGTAGAGGTCGTGTCCTTCGGCGACGAGCCGGTAGCCGCAGGTCGGCGGCAGCCAGGTCAGCGTGCGCACGGCTTCCGGGTCGAGCGGGATGCAGTCCGGCACGAAATCATGCCGGTTCGGATAATCCTTGCAGCGGCAGGTCTCGTCGTCGAGCAGCTCGCAGGCGATCGCCGTCCAGACGATCTGGCCGGTATCCCAGTCCTCGAGCTTGTTCAAACAGCAGCGCGCGCAGCCGTCGCAGAGCGATTCCCACTGCTCCGAGCTCATTTCCTCGAGTGTCAGGCGCTTCCAGAACGGCAGTTCGTCTGCGGCATCGTGTTGCGCGGAGGCCGCGGCGGGTCGCGCGTCCTTTCCTTGCAAGGGCATGGAGATTGCGTATCCTCTCAGCATCGGCGAGAACCGGCCCAATTTCGGGGCGATCCGCGCACCGGGCCTTCCGGACGGGCCAGAACCCTCTGGAACGCGATGTTTCAGACCGCTTTCTAGAACCATTCGACTCTCAATGGAACAGGCCTTGCGCAAGCTTCGGGATCGCATATCGGACTGGACCGGCGCGCTACGCGACCGGTTCCGCCGCGCGCCCGTTCCGCCCGAGGCTGGCCACGTGCCGCCGCCCGCTCCGAAAGAGCGGATCCGGCTGATCGAGATCGACGCCTTCATCGACAGCACGCTCTACCGGATCTGGACGGCGCTCAAGGAAGCCGCCGAGGCGCTGTCGCGCTTCGCCCGCCATTTCCGCCTGACCGGCTGGCGGCGCGCGCCCATCGAACTCCTCGGCGACGGGCTGACCATGGCCACCGGCGGCGCGGTGGTGATGCTGACGCTTGCGCTGCCGGCCTTCGACGCGACCAAGCAGGACTGGCTGGCGCAATCGGATTATTCCGTCACCTTCCTCGACCGCTACGGCGCCGAGATCGGCAAGCGCGGCGTGCGCCATTCCGAGGCCGTGCCGCTGGAGGAAATGCCGGACAGCCTGATCAAGGCGACGCTCGCCACCGAGGACCGGCGCTTCTACACCCATTTCGGCATCGACATCATCGGCACGGCGCGCGCGCTGATGGAAAACCTGCGCAACGACGCGGTGCGCCAGGGCGGCTCGTCGATCACCCAGCAGCTGGCGAAGAACCTGTTCCTGTCGAACGAGCGCACGCTCGACCGCAAGATCAAGGAAGCGTTCCTGGCGCTCTATCTGGAGAGCAACCTCTCCAAGCACGACATCCTGCAGCTCTATCTCGACCGCGCCTATATGGGCGGCGGCAATTTCGGCGCGGCGGCGGCGTCCGAGTTCTATTTCGGCAAGAAGGTCACCGACATCAACCTGGCCGAGGCGGCGATGCTGTCCGGGCTCTACAAGGCCCCTGCCCGCTACGCGCCGCACATCAATTTGCCGGCGGCGCGCGCCCGCGCCAACGACGTGCTGACCAACATGGTGCAGGCCGGCTTCATGACCGAGGGCCAGGTGATGGGCGCCCGGCGCAAGCCCGCCGACGTCGTCCGCAAGGCGGCCGACACCTCGCCCGACTATTTCCTCGACTGGGCCTTCGACGAGGTCAAGAAACAGGTGCCGGACGGAGACCGCAGCCTGATCGTCCGCTCGACCGTCGACATGAACATCGAGAAGGCTGCCGACGAGGCGGTCGAGAACGCGCTGCGCGAATCCGGCGAGCGCTACCGCGTCAGCCAGGCCGCAATGGTCGTCGCCGAGCCGGATGGCGCCGTGCGGGCGCTGGTCGGCGGCCGCGACTATGGCGAAAGCCAGTTCAACCGCGCCACCGACGCGCTGCGCCAGCCCGGCTCGTCGTTCAAGCCCTTCGTCTACACGGCGGCGGTGCTGCACGGCTATACGCCGAAGAGCGTCGTGCTGGACGCGCCGATCTCGATCGGCAACTGGTCGCCGAAGAACTATGGCGGCCGCTACATGGGCTCGATCCAGCTGACCACGGCGCTGATCCACTCGCTGAACACGGTTGCCGTCCGCCTCGCCGGCGCGGTCGGCCGGCCGACGATCATCGATCTCGCGCACAAGATGGGCATCACCACCAACATCGTGAACTCAAAGTCGCTGCCGCTCGGCGCCACCGACGTGCGCGTGCTCGACATGACCGGTGCCTATGCCGTCTTCGCCAATGGCGGCTTCAAGGCAACGCCCTATGCCTTCACGCAGATCGTCAACAGCCAGGGCAAGGTGATCTTCGACCGCAAGCGCGACGTCGGCCCGCCCGAGCGCGTGCTCGACGAGAAGACGGTCGGCGCCATGAACTACATGCTCGGCCAGGTGCCGGAGCGCGGCACCGGCCGCGCCGCCAAGCTGCAGGGCATCAAGACGGCCGGCAAGACCGGCACCACCAATGCCTATCGCGACGCCTGGTTCATGGGCTTCACCGGCAATTATGTCGGCGGCGTCTGGTTCGGCAATGACGACTTCACCTCGTCGAACAAGATGACGGGCGGCTCGCTGCCGGCGCAGACGTGGAACCGCGTCATGACCTATGCCCATAACGGCATCGAGCTGAAGCCGATCCCGTACATCAACGAGCCGGCCTCCGACGGCAACCGCCCGGCGCCGGCGATCGCCAGCACCGGCGGCGCCGACCAGCGGCCCCTCTCGCTCTCGGCCGACACGACGGAACGGCTGATCGCGCTCGAAAAGCTGTTCGAGACGGCGCCGCCGCTGAAGCCGCTGAACGCGGTCTCCTACGAGACGGACAAGCCCCTGCGCGCCGCGGCGCTTGGCGACGAGTAGCGGTATTCGGCAGGCCGCGCTGGCTCGCCGTCACGAGTCATCTGCAAAACACCACTCGCGTCATGCCAAGTAGGCCCGCAGGGCCGTCTCGGACTGCATTCCAAAACTCGACCATCATCCTGAGGTGCCCGGCGAAGCCGGGCCTCGAAGGAGGGCCCAGGGATCGCCTCGGACCTTCAGAGCCCGTCGACAAACCGGAATGCCCCGCTGGACCCTCCTTCGCACCTCAGGATGATGGTGGAGGCGGTGGATCGGCCTGCTGGGGCTCAGGGGTGCCCCCCGCAGATGGCGGGCCTGCCATCGCCGCCGTTCAGCGCGAATAATTCTCCGCGCACAACCGTCGATCGGCCTCCATTCTACCAAAAATATCAACATTCGAAACAAAATGCAATCAAATTGATTCGACGATTTAAGTATAAAATCGAAATGTCATAGCAATTCTGCAACAACGCCTAAAACATCGTACTGCATAAAAACCAATTCGACTGCGTTCATATTTCCTTGGCATATCCATCCACTATGCTGGCCAGCAAATACGCAAGTCGGATGGAGACCAGCATGAAGACTTTGGGACTGGGTATCGTGTTGGCTCTCGGCATGGCCGGAGCGGCACAGGCGGCGGATCTGACGGCGGCCCCGCCGGAGCCGGTGCCCGCGCCGGCATTCAGCTGGACCGGCCTCTATCTCGGCGGTCACGCCGGCTATGGCTGGGGCGATTTCACCTCGGATCCGACCGACGCCTATGGCGGCCTGAAGCCGGACGGCTTCTTCGGCGGCGGCCAGGTCGGCTACAATTACCAGTTCGACAACCGCCTCGTGCTCGGCGTCGAGGCCGACGTCTCGTTCGGCAGCCTGAAGGACGACATCGACACCGTCATCGGCGATCCGTCGGAAGCCGCGGTCGAAATCGCCTATTCCACCAAGATCGATACGTTCGGCACGGTGCGCGGCCGGCTCGGCTATGCGACCGATCGCTTCCTGCCCTATGTGACCGGCGGTCTCGCCTGGGCGCGCGCCGACCTCGCCTTCTCGAACACGATCACGGTCGACGGCCAGCAGCTCATCCACAACGCCGCCTCGAACAAGCAGACCTACACCGGCTGGACGATCGGCGCCGGCGTCGAATATGCCGTGACCAACAACATCACCGCCAAGCTCGACTATCTCTATGCCGATCTCGGCTCGCGCGATTTCGACCTCGGCACCCCGGTCCAGGCCGATCTCAAGGTCCAGACGGTGCAGGTCGGCCTCAACTACAAGTTCTGATCCCGCCCAGCCTATCGAAGCGGCGATATGCGCCGCGGCCGCCTGGCGCGCCGCGGCGCAATCGCACGACAAGAACACCTGCAGTCCCCTGCGGCAGGTGAATTCCTCCCTGAATGCGTGACCGGAACGGGGCGAGAAACACGCCCGACGACTGGACGCAGCCAGCCGGTTGCCTCTAAGTCACGCAACTATCAGGGGAATCACATGATCCAACATATTCTTGGCCTCGCGGCCGCGACCGCCTTCGGGCTGGCCGGCGCACAGGCAGCCGATCTCACCGTCGCGCCGCCCGAGCCCGTCGCCGCGCCGGCCTTCAACTGGACCGGCTTCTACGCCGGCGTCCATGCCGGCTATGGCCGGGCCACGTTCGATACCGAGATGACGGATATCTACGGCGAGGGCAGAGGCAACAAGCCGGACGGCTTCCTCGGCGGCGGCCAGCTTGGCTACAACTACCAGCTCGCCAACAACGTCGTGCTCGGCATCGAGGCGGACGCAGCCTTCGCCGACCTGAAGGATAGCGGCGCTCTGCGCATCAGCGGCGGCGGCCAGTACTTTGAAATCGGCACCCGCAGCGAGATCACGGCACTTGGCACGGTTCGCGGGCGCGCCGGCTATGCCGTCGACCGCTTCCTTCCCTATGTGACGGGTGGTTTTGCCTGGGCCAACGCCAAGTCTGAAGTCTACATCAGCAGCAACATTCCGAGCGCGCCGAACCTCACCAGCGGCGACAGCCAGATCTTCAGCGGCTGGACGGTCGGCGCCGGCCTCGAATATGCCGTCACCCACAACGTCACCGCCAGGGTCGAATATCTCTATGCCGATCTCGGCTCGAAGGATTTCACCGTCAATGCGTTCAATGCGAGCGGCGCGTACAAGGCCGATTTCTCGTCGCTGCAGACGGTCAAGTTCGGCCTGAACTACAAGTTCTGATCCTGCCGATCGAATGACGCCATCCGGGCCTCCGCGCTGAACCGCGCGGGGGCCCTTTTGTTTGGCGGTTCGACCCGCAGCGTATGCGCGCAAAAGCAGGCGGTGCAATCAGGCTTCGGCTGAGGGTTGCATGTGACGCGAGACCTGATTCATTCTGTCTCCCCGCTTCTTGCCCGGAGTACCCGATGACCGACACCCCTCCCTCCGCCAGCCGCGACAAGCGCGCCGCCCGGCTCGACGCCGTCATCGACGAGGCGATCCGCAACGAGGTGATCGTCGGCGCCGTGGTGCTGGTGGCGGAGGAAGGCGAGACCGTCTACCGGCGCACCGCCGGCTATGCCGATCGCGAGGCCGGGCGCCGCACCACCGAGGACACGATCTTCCGCCTCGCCTCGGTCACCAAGCCGCTCGTCGCCGCGGCGACGCTGTCGCTCGCGGAAGCCGGCGTTCTCGGCCTCGACGACCCGGTGACGCGCTTCCTGCCGGATTTCCGCCCGAAGCTCGCCGATGGCAGCGAGCCCGTCATCACGCTTCGCCACCTGCTCACCCATACGAGCGGGCTGATCTACGGCTACGACAAGTCGGCCGGCATCTCGGAAGGGCTGGACCAGCCGGGACGCGGCATGGCGGAGAACCTGGCGAAGATCGCGGCGCAGCCGCTCGCCTTCGCGCCGGGATCGTCCTGGGCCTATTCCGTCGGCATCGACGTACTCGGCGCCGTATTGGAAAAGGCGACCGGCCTCGGCCTGCCCGAGATCATCGCCCGGCGCGTCACCGTGCCGCTCGGCCTCGCCGACACGGCCTTTCTGCCGACCGATCGCGCCCGGCTCGCCACGGCCTATGCCGATGGCGACCCGCGCCCGACGCCGATGGCGGCGCACCAGCCCGTCGCGGGCAAGGCCGGCACGCTCACTTTCGCGCCCGACCGCAATTTCGATCCCGCCTCGTTCCCGTCCGGCGGCGCCGGCATGTTCGGCACGGCCGGCGATATCCTCGCCT
This sequence comes from Kaistia sp. SLG-1, assembly GCF_059699055.1. Classification (NCBI taxonomy): domain Bacteria; kingdom Pseudomonadati; phylum Pseudomonadota; class Alphaproteobacteria; order Hyphomicrobiales; family Kaistiaceae; genus Kaistia; species Kaistia sp. SLG-1. Next base: position 2,115,007 of record NZ_AP048544.1, on the reverse strand, counting down.
TCCTGGAGGCGATGCGGCGCGGCGGCGCGCCGATCCTCTCCTCCGAAAGCCTGAAGCTGCTTGCGACCAACGCAATCGGCGCCTTCGACACGACCGTTCCCGGTCGCGGCTTCAGCCTCGGCTGGTCGATCACCTATGATCCCGCCGCCAACGCCTCGCCGTTTTCGCCCGGCACCTGGCAATGGGGCGGCGTCTACGGCCATTCCTGGTTCGTCGACCCCGTGCGCAAGCTCTCCGTCGTCTCGTTCTCGAACACCGCCGTCGCCGGCGTCAACGGCCCCTACCCCGACGCGATCCGCGCCGCCGTCTACGGCTGAGGACCGGCCCGGTCATCTGTCACGACGACCCCGTCGCAACGACCTGTGGCGGCTTCAAGGTGCGTGCTTCGAGACGGCCCTTCAGGCCTCCTCAGCATGTTGAGATTCGGGATGCCGATGTCGGCAAAGTCAAAACCCTCAACATCCTGAGGAGCGACCGATAGGGCGCGTCTCGAAGGACGCACCGGACCGCTGTCCTATGCAGCAGGCGCCACCCTCACGCGGCGGCTTCCGCTTCGTCCCCGACACGGCCCTTGGTCACCGAATCCGGCAGGCCGAAGATCCCGTCGAAGGCCCAGTTGAAGACGAACATGTAGACGGGGAAGAACACGATCAGCACGGCGTCGAGCAGCAGCGCCTCGAGGAGCGAGATCTGCATCCACCAGGCGATCAGCGGGATCAGGAACATCACCAGCGTCGCCTGGAAGCCGACGGCATGCAGGATCCGCCGCGCCAGCGAGCGGGAGCGGGCGGCCTGCGTCGATTCCCAGCGCTCGAACAGCCAGTTGTAGATCAGATTGACCGTCACCGCGGTGGTCGAGATCATGATCGCCAGCGGACCCGTATGCGACGCCGTGGAACCGGAAAGATAGGCCAGCATGAAGGCCGAGATGAGGGTCCCGGAAATCTCGAACACCGAAACGTAGACCACTCTGCGAAGAACGCCTTGCACCAAATCACCTCTTGAGAACGGCCGGACGGCCGATGTGTGGCCGTCGTCTACCAGCAACGGCGCAGACAGGAAAAGTTGCCAGCCATCAGTTCAGCTGATAGGTCAGGGCATGATCTTTTCGAGCGACAGCATCGAGCTCTTCCTGGCGGTGATCGACCAGGGCTCGTTCTCCGCGGCGGCGCGCGTGCTGCATCGCGTCCCCTCGGCGGTGAGCATGGCGATCGCCAATCTGGAAGCCGAGCTCGGCTACGCGCTGTTCGTGCGCGAGGCGCGACAGGTCCGCCCGACGCCGGCGGCGCTGGCGCTGGTGCCGCATGCCCGCGTCATCGCCGAGCAGCTCGAGCAGCTCGCCGCCCACGCGACCGAGCTATCCGACGGACTGGAGACGCGGCTCGCCATCGGGATCGCCGCCGACATCGACAATGCGCGGCTGATGCAAACGATCTCGGATGTCTCGGCCCGCCATCCGCTGCTCGCGATCGAGATCACCACCGCGCCGCAGGACGACGTGGTCGAGCGCCTGCGCACAGGCCGCATCGATCTCTGCATCGCCTATGGCGGGCTGGAGACGAGCCGCAAGGAGGATTTTCACTTCATCGGCACGGAGACGCTGGTCGCCGTCGTCTCGACCCGGCATGGCTCGGAGCTCGTCGACGTCGAGACGCTGAAGCTCGACGACCTCTTCCACCACCGGCAGATCCTGATCGCCAGTACCGAGCACCCGATCTCGGATTTCCGCCAGTTGATCGCCGGCTCCTACTGGCGCACCGACAGCCTCGCCACGGCGGTCAACATGGTGAAGGCCGGCCTCGGCTGGGCCAACCTGCCGCTCTCGGTGGCGACGCCACTGGCGCGCGAAGGCAGCGTCCGCATCCTGCCCTTCTCCAACGTCGCCAACGGCCTGAAGCTGCCGCTGCACCTCCGCTGGATGAAGCAGAACCCGCTCGGCATGGCGGGCCAGGAACTGCTGGAGATGCTGAAGCGCGGGTGAAGGGGCTCGGCTCGCCTATTGCTTCCTCGCGACGATGAACGGCCGGGCGTCCCGACCCTTGCTGGCATGCGTCTCGGTCGCGACGAGGGTGAACCCTTCGTCGGCCAGGAGCTGCTTGAGCGCCTGCGCATCGAACAGGCTGACATGCGGCGCCTTGCCGATCGAGCGCATCGCCGGAAGCAGGACCCGGCGAACCAGAACGTTCATCTCCCCCACGCAGGGCGTCTTGGAGATGAACACGCCCTCGGGCTTCAGCAACGAATGAAACGCCCGCAGCGTCGCCCGGACATCGCGCACGAGATGAAGGTAGTTGAAGCCGAGAATGACATCGAAGCGATCCGCCCGACGCATCAGGTCCTCGGCTGTCGCCGCTCGAAAGATAAGATTAGGCGTCGGCTCGTCTCGCACCTTCGCCTCGGCGATCGCGATCATTGCTTGCGAAATGTCCGTCGCGAGGTAGCTTTTCACACCGCCCGCGAGGCGCAACGCCGTGGACCCGGTGCCGCAACCGAGCTCCAGCACGTCATGGCCCGGCCGCAGAAAGGCGCGCGTCCGCTCGAGCGTGCGCTCATACCCCTTCACGTCCGCGACGGCGGACCGGGCATAGCGCCTGGCGGATTTGTCCCAGAACCGGGCATCCTCGACGGCTGTCATGCGAGATTTTCCATGTTTCAGCTCAGTCTAGCCGATGAGCCTAGCGGATCCGCAATTCGTCCCGTTCAGGACCGCCTCGATCGGCTGACCGTTATCCGTGGAGCGCGCAGCGTGTAGATGTTATCCGCCAGGCGGGTCGTAAGGCGCTTGAACGGCCTCCAGAGTTCCCGGAAAAACTTCGCCTTACGGCCCAATCTAGGTTTGGGCACAGTCGTGTCCATTCGGTTCGAGCCGATCGTACTCGTTAGATAACCATCGGACTGCCCTACCTTGCTGGCTTGGATGCATACACCCGGCCGTACTTCGTGCGTAACGAGACGCCTTCCTTCCAGATTTACGTCAAAAAGAAACTGGTCTACAGGGCAATCAAAGTTCTCTTCTTTTAATAATTCTTTCGCAGCCAATTTTGATACAATATATGCAGCGGCACCATCCCAGGATTTTCCGGTCCGATGCAGGCGAGTTATCTTTGAAGAATTCCTCTGGCTTCCTTTGAAGGAGTCTGGATGCGGCGCTTCAAGCTTCACAATTTCCACACCAGCTCGGATCCAGGCGTGAGACGACAGAAGCGGAGCAAATTCCGCAACAAAAAGGACATCGTCCTCTAATACGACGCCATATGGGGCGTTACCCTCAGCGATTATCTCCCAACAACGGCGATGGCTGAGGAAACAGGCCACCTCAGCTACCGAGAGCCGTTGGCCATCCGCACGGGGCACGGCGTGGCGGTCTACTTCTGAAGCGGTAAGGCAATTTCCATCAACGGCAGGGACGCGCTCAAAGGTCGCGCCAATCTGTTGGAAGTGGCGCTGCATCCAGTCGAGTCTCTCAGGAGACCTATCAAGATTGATCACTAGACTCCGCAATTGCGTCCCCTGCTATTCAATATTCATGCTCAGGAAGTCGGACAGCACGTGGCAGCCCAAGATAGGCCGGGTGCGTCATCCAATAGTTCAGGGCCGTGCCAGGCTTGGCCGCCGCCCGCATGACGTATTTGCGGAAGATTCCCCGTGGCTTGCCATTGTTGTGGAACAAGATGCGGCGTAATGGCCGGATGGGACGTCCGCTGGGGCGAAAAAGCAACCGCGTCCAAATATCTCGATCTCTCAGGTAGCTATTCTCGCGAACGAGCATGTCAACGTCGTAGGGTTGCTGCCCGGCGGCCCGCATGCGGGTTACGAACTCAGCAGAACGGGCAACTCGAAGTTCGCGCGTCGTCTCGGAGAGAAACAACCTTTCGTCTTCTACACGATTTGTAGATCGATAATTTACTTGATTGAAATACAGGTTTCCTTTGGCATCGATACCGACCGAATTGCGATCGATAGCCCTCCTCCCACCGCGCTTGTTGAGATTATCCATGAAAAGTTTGTATCCCCCCGCAGCAGGATGGACAGCAGAATCTGTCGTATCAATGCAATTTCCGACAATTTCTTCAATATCTATTACACGATCTATATTCCACTTATTCCGAAAATGAGCCCACCCCTCGAGACGAGACCGCAGATTCCGATAGCTGTCTCCGTACCAGCTTAGATTGCTGTGATGATATGCGATCAGATCTGGGCAATATACCACTCCAACTTGGGGTGCCATGACTTTTCGACGCAAGTAGAAGTCTTCATGTTCGCCGGCGATCTTGAACTGCGCATCCCAACAAAGTACGCCATCCCTAAACAGGCCCGTACGCATCACCGCCCAGTTCACGACAGCATCGGCGCGCAAATATCTCCAAGATTTAATATAAGAGTATTCCGGAAATTCATACGCTATCGGCGCCATCGTAAGCGTTTTGCGCGTCTTATCCAGATGTAACCATTTTTCCCAATGACGCGGTGACCTTTCATTAATTCGGTCTCCATCGAACACATCGAACAAGAGCCCCCCGACTACACCTATGTCTTCATTGCTGTCCAAAATGTCAGTTGCCGGAGAAATATCAGTTAGTTCTCCAAATATAAAATCGTCGTCACATAAGACAAAGTAGTCCGTAGAAACATGAGACGCCAGAGCATTCCTCGTGGCGGAGACCCCGTAATCGTAAGGAAAACGCAATACATCTGCGTCGATCCCCTCCAACTCCGAAGAGCCTGTGCCATCAATCTGCTCTCCGACAAGGATCGGCACGCTGGGGTAGCGGAGCTGAATACTCCGCACGAGACGCTTGACCGCATCCGGCCGGCCAATAGTCGCAATAATAACAGTTATCTTTTCGTGTGACGTCATTGGCGTCACCGGCCAGCGATCAAGTTCATCGCCCCAAGCAGGTAGCCAAGCTCATGAATATGCCCGCAATTCTCGATGAACTCGGCATCGTTGCCTTCGTCGGAAGCCATTTTTACCCAATCTCTCGGCGAAATCGGCACATGCAGCTCATGCCAATGATCATGCGTAAGTCCATATCTCGCGGCGGCAATTCGGGGTAGCAATGATGCTGTTACCCCCTGCCAGAAGAACCGACGACGAAACCAATCTTTCGTAAGTCGCGAAGCTGGAATAAAGTGAGAAACTCGTATTCTCGGATCAAAGTAGATAGAGTCGCCACTACGGCGGGCTACCTCGTTCACATAATTCTCTCCGGATAAGAGCAGATCGCCCTGGCGACCAAGCTCCTCTGGAAATCCGCCATACTGCCGCAGCTTTTCGGTCCGGTACGTCGAGTTGACTTCACAGATCCATTCTTCGCCCTGCAAAAGTCGAGCGGTTTCGGACCACCCAAGATGAGCAGATAGCGGCCTTAGTAGCTCATCGGTAAGCCATCCGGGGCGAGCTATTTCAAAGATCGGATCGATCTCGCCTCCGACTGCAAATACGCTTGGCGGCAGCGAGGAGAAGCTCGCCAACATGAGCGATATCCAGTTCTCCGCAACGATCGCATCGTCATCCGTGAAGGAAATGAACGGCGACTTCGTATTGCGAAGCCCTGTATTTCGCGCCCTGGCCAGCCCTTGTATGGGTTCGTAGATATAGGAGATCCGCCGGTCTCTGGACGCCCAACCGCGCGCGATATCCTGCGTCGCGTCCGTGCTAGCATTGTCAACAACAATTACTTCGTAGACTCCAGCATCACACACCTGCTGGCTGAGTGCACGAAGACATTCATCAAGATAGCTAGCTCGATTGTAGGTGCAAATAACTACTGTAATTTCGGTCAAGAAGTGTTCCACTTTTCGGATGATCGGCCTAATTCTATCGAAATTGATTGCCGCCTGCCCACTCACCTTCACTGTAGATGATCACCTGGATTTTTCTGCGCCTAGAGAACCGCAGGTAGATGTGTGCGGCAGACCGAATTAGTTCGATTTGGTAGCAATATGATGGCGAGATGTCTATCGGTAGTTGTGTAAAATCTGATATATGACTTTAACGGGAATATGGAGATCAGGTTATCGGGCCTGCTGGCGCCTGCCCCGCTAGATGGTCTTGACTGACGTAGGGTTTTGGGGCTCCGGGAGATGTCAGGACGAATGCCCAAACGCCTCACCCAGCGTCGGCAGCCCCCCCTACCGATACCCCAGCCCCATCACATAATCCCGCAGCAGCCTTTCCTCGATCTCGGTGTCGAGCAGGAGGGCGTTGAGGGCGTCGCGGGCGTTGAGGATGCCGATCGGGCGGTCGGCCTGGTCGACGATCGGGATGTTCTTCAGATCGCGCGACTGCATCAGCCGCCAGACGGCGTGCAGCTCGTCGTCGAGGCGACAGGTGACGACCTGCGACCGCGCCACCAGCGCCTCGCGCACCGGCTCGTCCAGCCGCGTCGCCGCGACGAAGAAGCCGACCAGATCGGTCTTGGTCAGGATCCCGGCGAGCGTGCCGGACGGCGCGCAGACGACGACGATGTCGGTTCCGGCATGCAGCCGGCGCGCCGCCTCGACGAGCGGCGCATCCTCCGGCACCGAAACGAGCCGGTCGCGTGCGCTGTCCTTCAGCTCTTCGACGAATGCCAAGATCCGCCTCCCTTCGCTGGTCGCCGTCCGCCCGATCGGGACGCGGCAGCCGACCTAGATTACGCTTGGGAAGGCGACGCCGGAAGGCCTGCAGGAACCGGCCGCATCGGCCCTGCTCCGCGCCTGGACAAGGCCGGCGGACAGGTTTCGCCCCGTTGCGGACATCGTCGCCAGGCGCGATGATCTCGCGGCGCATGGCGATGTCGTGACATCCGGAGGAGGTTGCGGGATGTCGGAGTTCAACATCGGTTTCGTGATCTTCCCCGGCCTCACGCAACTCGACTTCACCGGCCCGTTCGAAGTCCTGAGCCGGCTTGCAACGCCGCCCTCGCTCGCCGTCGAAAGCCCGTTCCCGCCATCGAAGACCCATGTCATCGCCAAGACGCGGCAGCCGGTTTCGAGCGACCGTGGCCTCGCCATCCTGCCGAGCCGCACCTTCGAGGGCTCACCCCCGCTCGACCTGATCTGCCTGCCCGGCGGCCCCGGCATCGTCGAGGCGCTCGCCGACGCAGAGACGATCGACTTCATCCGGCGCGAGGGGGCGCGTGCAAAGTATGTCACCTCGGTGTGCATGGGCGCCTTCCTGATCGGCGCGGCCGGGTTGCTCGCGGGGCGCCGCGCCACCACGCACTGGGCCTATGTCGACCTCCTGCCCCTCGTCGGCGCCCGGTATGAGAAGGCGCGCGTCGTGCGCGACGGCAATCTCTTCACCGCGGGCGGCGTCACCTCGGGCATCGATTTCGCCTTCGCGATCGTCACCGAGCTGGCGGGGCCGGAGGTGGCAAAGGCGATCCAGCTCGCGCTCGAATACGACCCCGCGCCGCCCTTCGACGCCGGCCACCCCGACAAGGCGTCCGAGGCGGCGATCGCCCTCATGCGGAGCCGCAACGAAACGGCCCATTCGGGCATAAGGCGTGCGCTGGAAAGCCGGTCATCGCCGACATCCGGCTAGGCTCGGCGCGCGAGGGGAAAATCAGTCCGGCGGCGGCAGCACGGCGGCCCTGCCGAGCTCCGTCAGCCCGTAGATTCCCCGGCTCTCGCGGACAAACCAGCCATAGACATTGCTGCGCAGGATCGTCGGCGCCCGCGCGACCAGTGTCTTTAGCTGCTTCGGGCTCTGCGGCCCGGAAAGCAGCGACGTCGCGCACAGGATGCAGTCCTGCCGGTAGGCGGTCATGATCGGCTTGCCGCGCCCACCGCCGATCTGCGGATCGCCGACCCGGCGCTTGTGCTCGTCGAGCAGCCGCGACCGCCGCTTGGGATCCCGGCGCGGCGCTTGCGCGAAGGGCGCGACGATGACCTCCACCGCTCCGGATGCCGAGACGGCGATCAGCCCGAAGCCGAGGCGCCGGCAGAGATTGCGGAAGCGCGCGTCATGCTCGCGCCCCTTGCCCTTCGAGGCCCGCGCCGCGAGCCAAACTTCGTCCGAGATCTTCGCCCGGTTGACGCCCTGCAGGACCAGCTCGAGGTTGAAGGAAAGCTTCATCTCGCAGACGACGAGGATGGGCGGCTCGCCCTCCCGGACGCCGACCAGGTCACAGCCATTGACCTCGCCCTTCACGGCATAGCCGGCGCCCTCCATGAAGGCCTTCAGGGGAAGATAAAGGTCGGTCTCGGCCATGGATGTCGTCTGGGGTCCCGGTGTGCACGAGTCTGGAGGACTGTGCACGGGGCGTGTCGGCGAGGGGCGGTATCTGCATCAGGGACGGCGTCCGACTTTGACCTCGCACTCGCATCATCGGCAGACTGGCCGAACCGAAAGTCGCGCGGGCGATCCGGTACAGCCGAGTAGTCGGCGACGCTGATACACCAACGCAATGAACCGAGCCGTATGGGCCTAAAGCGGCGCATGAAAGGTTGGCATAGCCCAACTAGCGGCGGCCGCAGGAGGAAGCGAGCACGCATCTCTCAACATCACGACGACTTATACATTGGCACGGTCATGCGCTTCGGAGCATCCTCTATCCCTGAAGGCACGCTCGATCGCTGTTCGGGCAACTCTGGAAGTGACCCGCCAAATGCCACTGCAACTTGCGGAAATGCGGCGCTAAGTTCGGGGTTCGTTTCTGGCAGCGTACTTGGCATCGCCTCCACAAAGTCGAAGTAGATATGGCGCTGGCCAAACCGGACACCGTCTTCCGCCAGTTTCCTAACGAACGGCAACCGACTCCCACCTCCAGTCGCCACAAGTTTAATCCTCGATGCAGATCCTGCTACAATCACGGCTGCATGCGCTACGAGGTCATGCAGCTTTTGTGAGAAGTCCAGCATTTGAGGCAAGTTAAGGAAATCATCAAGTTCAACCTCTACCACCTCGTCAGTGGGAAGCAACACTGTCAGCCTTCCCTCGTCGAAAAGCCGCTCCTTCAGTGCTCGTCGCTGTCGACGGATGTCAATCGCGGAGGAACGATATTCGGTTGTATCTTGAGCAAACGAACTCTTATCGAGGATATATTTGTGCAGGATCTGATCAATCATGTTGCCTGCCCTGTTCATAGCGGTAGCAGCGGTGGAAATCTCGAATACCCTGGCCTGATCCCAGTTCGGATTGTTCACACATAGAAAGCCCGCGACGTCAGTTGTGCCTGCTCCAACGTCCACGACAAGATAGGCCTGCCGCGCGTTCTCCGGAGTAGAGAGAAGAGCACCAGCCCCTGCTGCAGTTGCCTCCCGTACGGGTTCGCCGATCAGCGCCACCGGAAGCAGTTCGTCAGACAGAGTCTTCAACTGCTCGAGAAGCGCCACTGCTTTCGCAAGCTCCATCGCATCCGCAAGGTCCTCACCGACCGAGCGCGCAAGCACGATCGACTCCGCCATAAGACGACGCATTTCAGCAGCGTTTTCATCTTTAGAATGATCCTTCCACGCAGGGTGAGCGAACCGGCGCGAAAGATTTTTCGAGAGCCCAGCAGCGGCTAAGGCCGTCTCTGTGAGATGCATTAGATGTGCAAGGTAGAGAACTAGCACGTCGCGTTGGGTTAAAGCCCCATGTCCGTCTTGCACTGACGGCAGGCGCGCGGCGGCGAGCTTCGAGACCTCCTTCCCCAACGTGATAAATTGCTTAATTGAATCAATAATTGCCTCCGTAGAAGTCTGCGTATCTTCGACATACTGGCGCGCCTTGGAGCCAAAAAAAATCTTACCATCAGCCAATAGAAGCTCGGACGGGGTCGTTAGCCGGCTTCCAGCGGCCCCATCTCCAATGGGAAGATCGACATATCTAGTATCGCCCGACTCTGTAACTGTAGCGAATGCTTTGGAAAACGAAGTTCCGAAATCGATACAGACTATCGAATTGCTAGATTCGTTTTGCGTGCTGCCGAGATCCAAGGCCAGCTTGTAATGCTTGACGGCCTCAGCGTTGAGACGCTGCGGAGCAGAAGTGGAAGCTGCTGGAACGGGCTCGACGATTAGAGGATCAGCCCCGTCAAGCAGAAGTGATTTGAGGGCACCCACCTCCCGTGAAGTTAGGAACGTCCGCTCGCCGCTTTCGGCTCGCTCCAAAAGGTTCATCAACAAATCAATAGCACGCGCCTTGCTCACAATCCTCCCCCATTCACTCTACTTGACGATTGCCTTTACCAATATAACTGGAGGCCTTCCAGGCGTTACCTTCACAACCCCCGGCACAAGAACCTTTACTTCCCTAGATGTTTCCATAAACTTAGAACACTCATGCGCACGCGGATCGAAGCGCACCGTCTCGCCACGTTCGGGCGAAACGGAAATCCCACGCTTGCGCAGGATGGCATCAACCGCCTGTTCCAGCAGGTCGAGATGCATGCCGACTGTCTTGATAGTGGACGCATGGATGGGCTCGAAGGCCTCGATGGCGTCACCGATCTGACGAACATCTGCTGGCGTCAGCTCAAGCCTATGTTTCTCGATCGCCATACGCGCTATCAGCTCGTCCATCTCCTGCTCGAGAACCTCTCCGAGGATTTCGTTCCGACCCATGGCCGGGAGTTCACGCCCAGTTGACAGCCAATGCGACACCTCCGGCAGAAGGCTAGGATCGGCCGCAGCCTTGCTAGACGCTATCTCATCTATTTTCTTACTTCCTAGAGCGGCAACAATCGATCGCCTCAACGCGACATCCTTGTGCCCTTGCCGAGCCACGATAAGGAGCGCATCGACCGCGAGATTCGCTGCACGGTTGACACGCTCTTCCACGCTTACAGGAGGGGTCGCAGGACGCCACCAGTTCAGCGGAGCGCTGACTGCTCTGTACATATCCGGATCAAACAGGGTGTCGACCCGGAGGCGGAGAATCGTCGTCACGAGATCCATCGCCGATAACGCAGTCGCCTCCCGAACCTTCACGAACTCGAGTGTTGAGCTCGCCGCGGGCAAGCTAAAAAGAGAACGCAGCGCGGCCCCGAGACCCGATCCCGCTGGAAGCTCAGAAAATCGAAGGGGCTTCAATAGTGTCTCGCACACCCTGTTAAGCCGACGAAATGGAGTGAGGAGATCCTCTACCCCCTCACTTTGTTGCCCCCTCAACCCCTGAGTTATCTCCTCGACAACTTCGGCAATACTATTGCAGTTGGCGAGAGCCAATTCGGCCCATACGTCCTTGGAGCGGACCTCCGAGGTGCCAGCTATCGCGAGTTCGCGCGCAGCATAACGACCGACCCATGTATTGGACGACCCAGACAGTGCCTTGGCGAAGTAATACCTGTCATCGGCATTGCCCCATCTTTCCGTGTGCGGAGGTCGTTCAGATAGGGCTCCGGTTATGAGCGGCCTAACGACAGCCGCAATGGGCACCGAAACCTCTGCCGCCTTACCGAGAACTGAAAGTGCCTCCAAACGCAACCTAACCGAACCCGTTGATGCAGCCCAAGCCAGTCGACGCAGATCCGTGATCACCTCATATTTTTGCAGTTGTTCTTTCTTGAATTGCCGCGTCTCGATCAATGACTTGAGGTGAGCGATTGCTTCGATCGCATCCTCTGACGAATAGTCATCTGTTTTTTTTGAAATCATGCTAAGGGCGCTATTGAGGATTCTACCGAAAGTCTAGTCAAACATTGCCGCGCGATCAAGGAACCCAGCCGTAAGCAGGTGGTCTCTTCTAGGGTGGGGACCGCACGAGAAGCTCCGACCGCAACGCGACGAATACGGACTCCGCATATGGGCCACCGAAGGTCCGGAAGGCCCGATTGCTCTCCTATTTGCCACGACTACTATTGCCTCGTTTTGTTAGCTCCTCACAAGCTATCTGAGTCGTGTCTTACTCGCCTTACCCCTCACCCCACCTCCACCACCCGTCTCCCCCTCACCCACCGCCAGACCCTGCCGTCGATCGCGACGAGGCCCAGCGCGATGAGGGCCATGCCGGCGAAATGCCTGGGTTCGAGGTGTTCGCCCAGCACCAGCGTGCCGAGCAGGATGGCGGAAACGGGGACGAGGAGGGTTACCAGCGAGGTGTTGGTCGCGCCGGTGCGGGCCAGCAGGCGGAAGAACAGGATGTAGCCGAGCGCCGTCGAGAAGGCGGCGAGGCCGAGGATCGCGGCCCAGACTTGCCAGCTCGGGGCCGGCAGCTGCCAGGGATGATCGAACAGGACGGCGAGCGGGATCATCATCGTCGTCGCGGCGATCATCTGCCCGGTCGCCGCCGTCATCGGGGCGACGCCGAGGCGGGGGAGCTGGCGGCCGAGCGCGCCGGAAAAGCCGTAGGCGAGCGTCGCCGCCAGGATCGCCAGCGCGCCGAGGCCATCGCCGCCGAGGTTCAGGAAGACGGAGGGGCCGATCAGCACGGCGACGCCGAGAACGCCGATCACGATCCCCGTCACCTTGGTCGCCGTCAGCTTCTCGTCGACGGTCAGGAAATTGACGATCAGCGCCGTCCAGAACGGTGTCGTCGCGTTCAGCACGGCGGCGAGCCCGCTCGGGATCTGGGTCTGGCCCCAGACGATCAGCGAGAACGGGATGACGTTGTTGATGAGGCCCATGCCGAACAGCACGCGCCAGACCCGCCAGCCGGCGGGGAGCGGCCGGCCCGTAAGGCGCAGCAGCGCCACGAGAATCAATGCCGCGATGCCGACCCGGAGCGACACGATGGTAAAGGGCGGCAGTTCCTTGCCGGCGATGGCGATGAAGAAGAACGAGCCGCCCCAGAGTGCCGCGAGCAGGACCAGCAGCGACCAGTCGGCGCCGGTCATCGTCGGACGAATCTGGGTCTGGCGAATCTGGGTCTGACCGATCGGGGTCTGGTGTAACTCGGTCTGGCCTGTGGTCATCGAAACGGCCGCTCCCTGCTGTGGTGCAGAAGCTCTGCCCGTCCTCGTTGCATCTGGCAACCCGTTTCCTGCCGTCGTATTCCGCGCTGGGCGCATCCGGGTGCGGCATCGCTTTGCAACGAGCGCGCTATCGTCCATCGTCCGGCCGCGTTATCGTCGCCGCGCTCCATTTCGAGGCCGCCCTTGCGATTCCTGATCCATCTCGCCGTCGCCATCGCGATCGCCATTGTCGTCGGCCTCGGCTCGGCGTTCCTGGTGCTCGACCGCGACCGGCTGTTCGGCGCGGTGACGCGCGGGGCGTGGACGGCGTGGCCGGATTCCGGCAGCCCGAACGCCGATCCCTATACCGAGGCGATGCTGGCGCGCTCCGGCGAGGTGCCGCTCGGCGGCGGCGAGGGCCTCGCCTTCAGCGCAGAGGTGGATTCGTCCGGCCAACGCCTCACAGGCGGCTGCCGCTACCGCGTCTCCGGCCAGACGCCGCCGGCGCGGCTCTGGACGCTGACCGTCTATGACGAGGACGGCCACCTGATGGAAAATCCGGCGCGGCGCACGGCCTTCCACTCGCGCGAAATCCTGCGGCGCGAGGACGGCAGCTTCGAGATTGCGGTGGCGCCGAAGCCGCAGCCGGGCAACTGGCTGCCGGTCACGACCGGCGAGCGCATCCGGCTGATCCTCCGCCTCTACGACACGCCGCTTTCCGGAGGGGCTGCGATCGGCGACATCGTGCTGCCGGCGATCGAGAGGGTCGGCTGCTCATGATCCGCCTCCTCCTCTACGTCCTCGGCGGGCTGCTTCTCGGCGGCATCATCCATATCGCCGCCATCCTGCTTTTGCCGGATTTCGCCAATCGCGACGCCTGGACCTCGCTCGGCCGGTTCGGGCGAGACGGCGCGTTCCATCTGTTGCCGATGTCGGAGCCGGGCACCGAGCCGCTGCCCTATCTCGATCCGGAAATGGCGTATGCCGCCTGCCGCTTCTCGCTCGAGAACGGGCCGATCCGCATCAAGGCGGCGATGCCGGACGATTTCTGGTCGATCGCGGTGTTCAATCGGCGCGGCAGCAATGTCTACAGCCTGAACGACCGTTCGGCCGAGCGGGCTGACATCGACCTCGTCATCGCGACGCCGGTGCAGATGGCGCAATTGCGCGAGAACCCGATCGCCGCCCTCGATCAGTCGATCGTCATCCAGGTGCCGATCACGCGCGGCTTCGCGCTGATCCGCAGCTTCGTCGCGGATCCGACGCTGCTCGGCAAAGCGGAGACCATGCTGCGCGCGGCCAACTGCTCCGCCGAGCTGCCCTCGGCGGAAGCCCCCGCCCCCGTCGCTCCCGACGAGAAGAACTAGCTCAAGCGCCGCGACCCGGCGTCGGTCGTTGCGCGGCCGTCGTGGATGGCGGTGGCACCGGCCGCTCCGGCCGCGACCGATCGATGCGGACGCCCGAGAAGATGATGATCTGGCAGGTCCCCTCTTTCGGGAGCTCCGACCGCGCGCGTCTGCGCCGGGCTGCCGTGTAGGTCAGTATGGTGCCCATGTGACCTCCTTCGAGGTCCGTTCGGCCGGATCGACGCCCCGACTGCCTGGCGGACACTCTCTCAAGCACAATAGCACCATTTACGGACCGGCAAGGTTAACGGAACGCTAACGACTTCCGGGCACAATCGGCACGGGCTTGGCGATCGGGGCTTGCCACCGGAATTTGCGATCGCGTCGACGGCACTTCGGGTAACGCGTCATCATGCATCCCTCGTATTTTTCGGATGGTCTCATGGCCATGGCCGTATCGAGCCAGCAAAGCCGCGATGCCGCGTTGCTCCGCGCAACGACGGAACTGTTCGTGCTCGACAAGGCGCACGACCAGGCGGAAATTCGCCGCTTCGAAGAACTGACCGCGCATTTCCTGACCAAGGTGACGCCGGCCGACCGCGCCTTCGTGGCGGAGCGGCTGGCCCGCCACCCGGATGCGCCGGGCGCGATTTTACGCATGCTGGGCAAGGACTTGGTCGAGATCGCCTCGCCGGTGCTGCGCCATGCCGAGCTGTCCTCCTTCGATCTCCTGGCGATCCTGGCGGCGACCGGGCCGGCGCATTTCCGCATGATCGCGGCGCGCGACGACCTCGCCCCCGACATCGTGCAGGCGCTCCGCCTCACCGGCGACGCGGAGACGATCGCGCTGCTGCCCGAGGCGGCCGAGGATGCGCCGCTCGCCTACGAGATCCCGCCGCCACCCGCCGCTCCGGAGCCCCTGCCCGCGGTCGCGGCAGTCGCTCCCGCGCCGGAAGAGCCCGCTGTCCCCGCCGTCTCGAAACCCGAGGTAGCGCCGGTCGAGCCCGCGAATCAGATCGCGCCCGAAAAGTCCCCCCTGTCGGCGCTCGCCGCCGCGCGGGTCCTTACTGCGAGCCTCAGCGCCGAGCTGACGGCGATTGCGACCGAGACGCCGGTGCCCGAGGGCCTGTCGCGCCGGACGTTCGAATCGCTCACACGCGCCCAGAAGCAGCCTGCCGCCCAGCCGGAGAAGGCCAAAAAGTCCGCCCCGGCGGCCGCTCCCGTCGCTGCGGCCAAGGCCCCGGAACCGCTCGCGCCGGCCCCGATCGCAACGACCGAGGCGGCCGAGCCGGTCGCGCCGGCTGCCGTTGCGGCGCCGCATGCGACCGATGCATTTCTCGACCTCGACCGCGCCGGCCGCCTGGCGCGGCTCGCCTCGATCTCGGGAGCGCCGATCCAGCCTTCCCGGCTGACGCCGATGGAAATCGACCATGCCTTCCGCGCGGCGATGAGCCGGGCGCGGCTCAGCCTGCTCGCCCGCCAGCGTCAGCGCGACGCGCTGATCCGGACGCTGGCCGACGGTCTCCGGCTCGACGTCGACAGGGTCACCGCCCTGCTCGACGACCCTTCCGGCGAGGCGCTGGTGGTGCTCCTCAGGGCGATCGGCCTCGCCGATGCCGAGGCGCAGCAGGTGCTGCTGCTCGCCAATCCGGTGATCAGTTCGGCGGTCGAGACGTTCTTTCGGCTCACCGGCCTGCTCGGTGGCCTGGAGAAGGCGGTCGCCGATCGCCTGGTCGCCGAATGGCGGAGCGACGGCACGGCCGCCAGCCCGTCGCACCAGCCCCATTTCGCCGATGCGCCGCGCAAGGAAACGCGCCAGCCTGCGACCGGACACGCGGCGGACCATGCCAAGCCGGATCAGGCGAAACCGGTGCTGACGGGTACGATGGGCTGAAGTCAGTCTGTGGCGATGTCGAGGAAGGCGCGGCCGGCGCGGTCCTCGATCTCGACCACCCAGACGTCCGGATCGAACCGCATTTCGGACGCGATCCGCGCCTGCAGAGCCAGGCGATCGATCCGCTTGCCGATATGGGAGAACAGCCGGTCGGTCGGCTTGCTGTCGTCAAACGCCGTCTGCGGGGCCGGCCCGTAGAGATCGACCGTGCCGTCGAGCCAGTCGACGACGACGAAGATGGCGCCCGCCTCCTCGGAGCCGCGCCGGACGACCGCCGCGAACGCCCCCTCGACGAAAGCACGTCGCACATAGGCCGCCACCCAGAGGCCGGATGTCAGGCGCATCAACGCCTCCTGGCTGTCAAAGCGTGCCCATCGCGCCGATCAGGACCAGCTTGGCGATCACCGCGTCGCCCGCCGCGCCGGTCATCGGCAGGCCGTTGTCGAGCTCGAAACGGCGGATGGCATTCGCCGTCTTGCCGCCGCCGCGCCCATCGACATCAACCGGCCCATAGCCGATCTGGTTCAAGGCGACCTGCACCTTCTTGATCCGGGCGCGGGTCGCCGGATCCTCGATCGAGCCGGTGGAAGCCGGTTCGGCGACCTCGGCGCGCGGCTGGCCCTTGCGGATCTGGCCGAGCAGCCGGGCGCTCGGCTGGCCGGTCGGGATCAGGCCGATCTTCTTCTCGAAGGCGGAGATCGCCGCCTTGGTCTGCGGGCCCATGACGCCGTCGACGGCGCCCGTATAGAGCTTGGCGGCGGCCAGCGCCTGCTGCGTATCCGCGATCAGGTTGCTGGGCGTCGCTGCCGCTACCGTGCTGGTGGAGACGGGGGTCGGTTGAGGCTGCGTGTGCGGCAGCGCCACCTGCGTCCGGCTCTTCGGCAGCGGCACGGGGGCCGGCTCCCCATCGGACGATGCCGTATCGGACTGATCTTGCGCGGTTCCGCCCCGCGTCACGAAGAGCGGATCAGGATGCCGCTTCGTCTGCAGGAACGCGGCGTTGGAGACGATCACGGAACCGACGATCAGGATGACCACGAGCCCGCCTGACTGAAGCGGGTTCTCGATCACCTTGTCGGCCAGGCGGCTGAGCAGCCCCTCGCTGTCCTTGACGGGCTTCCTGGAGCGGGCGGCCGGCCGCTTGCGCCGGGTCGGGGCCTCACGCACGCCGGCGCTCCCTCTCCTCGAGGACAGGCCCGGCCCCACCGACAAGGGTGGGTCGGCGGTTGCGAAGGGGAAGGCGCACGGTCGCCGTGGTGCCACGGCCCGCCTCGCTTGCGAGTGTGAACGTACCTCCCTGCAGCTCGACCAGTCCCTTCACCACCGAGATACCCAGTCCGGTTCCCTCGGCGCGGCGCTCGTGGCGGGCGTCCGCCTGGACGAAGGGCGTGCCGATGCGCGGCAGGTCGCTGGCGGCGATGCCGACACCGGTATCGGCGACTTCGAGCACGAGGTCGCCGCTTTCCAGTCGCGCCGCGACGGTCACGGTGCCACCGGCTTCGGTGAACTTCGCCGCGTTCGACAGCAGGTTGAGCAGGATCTGGCGGCAGGCGCGCCGGTCGGCGACGACGTCCGGCAGGTCGCGATCGATCCGGCGAACGAGCTTGAGCCCCCGGCCCGTGATCTGTTGCGACATGATGTCGAGCACGCAATCGACCAGCGGCGCGACCGGGAACGGCGCTGCCACGACCTCGAACTTGCCAGCCTCGATCTTGGACATGTCGAGCACGCTGTTGACGACCTGCAGCAGGTGTTCGCCGGAAGAATGGATCAGCCGGATATAGTCGCGATGGCGGGCCATCTCGAACTTGCCGAACAGCTCGCGCTCCAGCATTTCCGAAAAGCCGATGATCGCGTTGAGCGGCGTGCGCAGCTCGTGGCTGACATGGGCGAGGAACTGGATCTGCGACTGGTTGGCCTCGGCGGCCGAAGAGCGCGCGGCGACGATCTCGGTCTGCTGCGTCCGCGCTTCCGTAATGTCGCGCATCACCGCGACGATCGTACGGACGCCGGTCGCGGGATCGAGGACGGGGCGACAGCGCATGTCGACCCAGAGGAAATCGGAGGCCGTATCGGCCCGGCGCAGGCGGAACTCCAGCGTGCGCGGCTCGCCGGTCCTGTCCGTCTCGGAGATCGCGTGCAGATAGGCCGGGCGATCGGCGACATGGACGCGGTCGAACAGGCCGTGGCCGGCGAGATCGGCGGCGGAGCAGCCCAGCATGGTCCGCGCGGCGGGCGACGCATATTCGAGCGCACCGACGCTGTTGTGACGGGTGATGAGATCGGTGCCGTTCTCCGCCAGCATCCGGTAGCGCGCCTCGCCGTCCCGCGCGGCAAGATCCGCCTCGCGATAGACCTGCTCGATCCGCAGCGCCAGCCCGGCGCCATAGAGCAGCGCGGCGATGATGAGGATCGGCACGAAGCCGGCCGATGCCCCGCTTTCGACCGGAAGCCATCCGGCCAGCGACGCCGTCGCCAGCGCGGCGAGCGCGACCGCCGCCATGCCGATCGAGGCAAGCGTGATGCGGCGTGCGCCGGAAAGCGCGGCTTCCGCCGGGACGATGGCGAGAAGGATGAGCGCGGGCGACTGGAGCCCGCCGGTCAGCGCGCCGCCGAGGACGACGAGCCCCGCAAGCGCCAGCGCCGACAGGAGATGCGCGGCCTCATAGCGGCCGGTGCGCGACAGGAAGGCCGCGATCGGCAGCGGCGCGGCGAGGAAGGCGAAGGCGACCGCCGAGCCGAACGAAGGGGCGCCGGAAAGCGCCAGCCAGATCGGGAACAGCAGGAGCACACCGAGCCCGACGGCAAGATGGGCGGCGATGAAGGCCCTGTGCCGGCTCGCGACCAGCGAATCCTCGCTGGCCGAACCATGCACAAGTCCATCGATAACGCGCCGCAAGGGCTCGAAGGAAACCGTCATACGCAACACACCGGTGACGCTCGTTCCGGCCTTTCGGCCCCGTCGCGGAACCTCCGCGCCTGACCATCCGGCAATGAGGGCATCATGGCAGCCGGCGCTTAAAGGAACCCTAAGGGGGCGGACACAAAGGGCGAACGACGCGATCGGCGGCAAGGCTCAAGCCGGTCCTTTGGCGCAGAAATACTCGCGCCGGCGTGACAATTGCTGGCTGGCTGGCCCTCGTTACGGCATCGCGGCGGCATGGAGCCACCTCGTGGCCGACCTCGGCTCAAGACCGAATCGGTAGGGCGGAGGCGATAAGCCTGCCGGAAAGATGCCCGCGATGAACAAAGTCGAGAATTGCCGCACAGCGCAGCCGCCGCCCCCTCCCGCGCAAGTTGCTCATGGTTAGCAAACTGCGAACGCCATTGCTCAAATTCGGCGTTGCATCTCAACCTGGCCTATAGCCGCTCCCGCTAAGGTGGCGACAGGTTCACGGAGAAGCCGTGACCGTCCCGCGTTTCAGGCACAGTCGGAAGGGCTGGTTCCATGTTTCTCATCCGGGCAGCATTCTGGTTTTCGGTCGTCGTTCTGCTGATCCCGGGCGACCCGAACAGCGGCACCGACGCGCCCCGCGTCAGCGCGATCGACGCCCTCGTCGCGGCACAGGGCGCCGTCTCCGACCTCGCCGGCATGTGCGAGCGCCAGCCGGATGTCTGCAGCAGCGGCGGCGCGGCTCTCGCCGCCTTCGGCGCCAAGGCCCGCTATGGCGTCGGCCTCCTCTACAACGCGGTCGACGGCAAGCTCGCCATGCCGACCCTGCCGGGCGTCGCGAAGGACGGCACGCTGACGCCCGCCGACATGGCGCCGCAGTGGCATGCTCCGAAGGCGCACGACCGCAACGCCTGACCGGAACCGCGCGCCAACAACGTCATTCTTTCGCCCCGGCGGTTTCATAGCGGTCCGCGAGACGCTATATGCGAGAGACCATGAACATCACCGCCACGCTCGCCCCCATCGACCGGATTCTCGACGATTTCGCCTTTCTCGACGATTGGGACGATCGCTATCGCTATCTGATCGAGCTCGGCCGCGGCCTCGCGCCGCTGGCGCCGGAAGCGCATAACGACGCCAACAAGGTGCAGGGCTGCGCCAGCCAGGTCTGGCTCGAGAAGAACGTCCGGCAGGAAGCCGATGGTCCGCATCTGGACTTCAAGGGCGACAGCGATGCGCTGATCGTGCGCGGTCTCGTCGCCATCGTCATCGCTCTCTTTTCCGGTCGTCCGGCAGCCGAGATCGTCGAGACCGACGCCGAGGCCGTGTTCGAGAAGATCGGCCTTCGCGAGCATCTGACAGCGCAGCGTTCGAACGGGCTGCGTTCGATGGTGAACCGCATCAAGACCGAGGCGGCCGCGGCCGCCGGCTGATCAGCCGATCGTCGGCCGGAAGTCCTCGCTTCCCCAGTGCCGCATTCCGCCCTCGCCTCCCCGCGCCATCACGGCGAGGCCGTAGTGACGGGCGAGCGCCGAGAGCGCCAGCAGCAGCACCAGCTTGGCCGAGCGCTTCGGCCAGCCGCGCGCCGTCTCGATGTCCTCGATCCCCTTGAGGAAGCAGCAGAAATCGACCAGCACGCCGGAGAACTCCGGCCCCACCGCCGTGAGCGCCCTCTCAAGGCGCATGCGGGCTGAAAGCGCCGCCTCCGTCAGTTCCGCCATGCCGCCCGCGCCGCCGCGCCGGCCGCTCGCCACCGCCGCCGACCAGTTCGAGGTCACGCGCGGCATGAGTTGGCCCCGGGTGAAATCGGCGCGCAGCCTCTCCCCCGCCTGGAAAGCGGCGTCGTCGATCAGCGGCTTGCCGTCGCGCCCCTTGCGGCTGCGCAGCCAGGCGAGCGGGCTTTCGCTGATGTCGACCGTCACGCTGTGCCGGCCGCCATCCCGCTCGATCGTCTGCGTTTCGCGCGCCTGGTGCTGGCTAGAGAAATCGTCGCCGCCGGCGAGCGACCGGCGCACCATCACCCGCCCGGCGGCGGAGAGCACCAGCCCGTCCGATCCGTCCGCCGCGAGGGCGCCATCCGCCAGCAGCGCCTTGACATCGGCGGTGTCGACCCCCATCCGGCGCGCCGACAGCGGCGAGGCGAGGACATAGCCGTCCGCCGCCCGCTCGATCCGCGCGCCGGCGGTCGCAAGCCGCCGCGCCAGCTTCAACGCCGCGCGCGCCGCCATCACGAACGCCCTCCGGCTGCGGACCGGCGGCCGATGGAGCGGCTCGCCGCCCGTTCGAGGCAATCGACCAACTGATCGACCCGCGCCTGCTCGCGATCGTCCTCGATCCGGCGGCAGGCATGCGCGGCCGTTGTCCGGTCCCGGCCGAACAGTTGGCCAGCCTCGGTATAGGTGAGGCCGAGCGTCGTATGGGCGAGATAGAGCGCGACCTGGCGGGCATAGGCGGCCTGCGCCGTGCCACGACCCGTCGCACAGAGGTCGCCCGCCTCGACATCGAGAGCGGAGCCGACGATGGAGACGAGCATTCGCTTTGTGCCCTCCTGCTCCCGCTGTCGCCGCCGGATCTCCCGGTCCGGTGTCTGGTCCGATCGTGCGTCCATTCCGCTCCCTCCCGCTTGTTTCGGCGATATAGGAAAATAATCCTATGACAGCTTAGACCGAGGCCGCAAGCACGGGGATAGATTCTTTTCGGGCTCGAACGAGCCGTCCGGCGGATCCGGCAGCGATGCGGGGACAGAGCCCGAGCCAATCCCCGCGTATCGCCACGGCCCGACAATGGGTTCCGCAACAACGGAGCCCGTCATGATCGACCCATCGCGCCGCACTCGCGGCCCTTCCTCGAAATCGATGCCGGTGGCCGACCGGGCGAAACAGGCGGTTGGCACAATCGTCGCCGCGGGTGTCGCCGCCTACCGACGGCAGACCTCCCTGCCTCCCCTGCTGCCAATGATGCCGGAGGAGATGGCCGATACCGGCGAGGCGATGCGCCGCCGGATCGTCGCCAGGCTGGCGCGGGCGCTCCGGGCCGAGCGGATGCGCGGCCGTGCCGGTCACTGGACCTATGACATCAACCGCCACATCGCGCTTCGCCAGGCCTATGAGGCCGAGCGCCTGCTGCTATCGACGCCGATCCACCGATCCTGACGCGGAAAACAAGAAGGGCCCGGCGATGCCGGGCCCTTCTCGAAAAACTATACTAGCGGATCGATTAGCGGCGCTTGCGCTGCTGGCCGAGGCCCATCTTCTTGGCGAGCTCGGAACGCGCAGCCGCGTAGCTCGGAGCAACCATCGGATAGTCTGCCGGCAGGCCCCACTTCTCGCGGTATTCTTCCGGCGAAAGGTCATAGTGCGTGCGCAGGTGGCGCTTCAGCGACTTGAACTTCTTGCCGTCCTCGAGGCAAACGATGAAATCCGGGAACACCGACTTCTTCGGGTTCACAGCGGGCTTCAGGGGCTCGGGCTCGGGCTCGACCACGCCGCCATGGGTACGGTTCAGCGCCTGATAGACTTCAGTGATCAGTCCCGGGAGGTCGTTGGCCGACACCGAATTGTTGCTGACATAAGCGGAGACGATATCAGCCGTCAGATCTATGAGGTCGCTTCCTGCCGTTTTTTCAATCATGGTCTACCCTAACTTCGGTTGTGTCATCGCAATTCTGTAACGAAGAAATTGAAAGCTTGCAGCTTCGAAAGCGCCAGCGCCGGACAAATCCAGGGGGCGACCGTGCCTATCGGCGCGCTAATTCCGTTACTTCGTCGCACCTATATAAGTCATGTTGCTTAAAGACAAGCACTAAGTCGCGGCAACGATAGGCCGCGGCACATCTTTGTGCTCGCGACGATTCGTCTCGGTCAATCTTCTCGTGTTCACATTGAGCGGCGGAAACCCATTCACAATGCCGCGATCAACACATATGTCGCGAGCAGTGCCGTCGCCCAGAAGGCGATTCGTCCCGTCCGCCAGTTGGAGGCACCGGACAATTGCGCGACGGCCCGAATTGAGACTTCCCTCCAGCTCCCGTGCAGAATGCCGCGCAGGTCAGCGGCCTTGTCTTGCAGCGGCCGGCAGGCAAGGCCCCAGACTACCGCGGCCTTTCGCGGCAGTTCCCGCCAGAACCAGTCGACATCCAGCGTAAATCCGGCTTTGGGCTGAAGTAACGGAAACAAGCCGACAAATATGCAACTTGCGGCGATTAAGAGTTGCAGTTGGAACAGGATGTGGTCCGGCGTCATAACAGCGACATCGGCGATCTCCGGGACGAGACCAGCGAGCGCCGAGGGGAAACAGCCGATCGCGAGGATGCTGCCGCCGAGAAGCGCCATCGCCGCCTTCATCGACCACGCGGTCGCCGCCACATCGCGCGGCTTGCTGGAACGGAACAGCGCGAACCACGGCAATTTGAGCCCGACATAGAGGAACGACCCGGCGGATATCGCCGTCAGCGCGAACCAGGGCCATCCCGCCTGGTCCTCAGCGAGCGCGGCCAGGATCGCGGACTTGCTGACAAATCCGGCCGTGAGCGGCACAGCGGAGAGCGAGAAGGCCCCGACCAGCAGGGCAGCTGCGGTCAGCGGCATGGCGCGGGCAAGGCCGCCGAGCGCGGAGAGCCTCGTCTCGCCGGTGGCGCGCAGGATGGCGCCGGCCGTCATCATCAAGAGCGCCTTGTAGAGGATGTGCGCGAAGGCATGCAGCGCGGCGGCGGCGAGCGCCAGCTCCGAACCGATGCCGATCGCGACCAGCATGAAGCCGACCTGCCCGACGATCGAATAGGAAAGCAGCTTGCGGATATCGTCCTCGAGCAGCGCATAGACGAGGCCGTAGACCGCCATGGCGAGGCCGAACCAGACGAGCGCCGGCTCGCCGGGAAACAGGCGGATCAGCACCAGGACGGCGGCCTTGGTGGTGAAGGCCGACAGGAACACGGTGCCCGACCACGACGCCTTCGGGTAGGCGTCGGCAACCCAGGCCGAGAGCGGCGGCGCGCCGGCATTGACGAGGATGCCCGCGAGCATCAGCCAGCGGCCGAGATTGTCGGCGCGGATCGCCTGCAGGGCGACACTGCCGGACGTCGCGATTTCGGCGGTGATGCCGGCGAAGAGCAGCACGCCACCGAGGACATGGATCAGAGCATAGCGCAGGCCGGCCCGCGCGTTGCCGTTCGACCAGATGACCACGGTCGAGCCGATCGCCATGATTTCCCAGAACACGAACAGCGTGACCAGATCGCCGGCGAAGGCGATGCCCTGCGCGGCGCCGGCGTAGATCAGGGCCGCGGCCTTCTCGGCGACGTTTGGCTGCGTGACGCCATAGAGCGCGCCGGCGACGGCGGCGAGGCCGAAGGCGGTGCCGAAGATGCGCGCCATCCGGTCGGGCGCGAGCGGCATGAGAGGAAGCCCGAGCCAGTCGACGACCAGTCCCGGCCCGAGCGGCAGCAGCCAGACGAGGGCGAGCGCGGCGAGCGGCGCGGCCAGGAAGACACCGTCGCGCAACCAGCCCTTGAGGAGCGGCAATAGCAGCCCAGCGAGGATGAGGATAAGCGCCGGCGACAGGGGGCCGAAGGTCTCAGTCATCGGAGCTCTCCCCCGGACGGCGCATCAGCCTCGCCCAGCCCCAGGCGACGGCAACGGCCAACGCCGCGCTCGAGAGCCCGAACCAGGCGGCGAAGCCCGGCGTGCCCTCGATCCAGAAACTGGCGTGGTGCTCGACGAAGAGGTCGGCGCCGATCAGCAGAACGAGCAGAAACAACAGGCAAAACAGAACCCG
The DNA here is from genome assembly GCF_059699055.1 of Kaistia sp. SLG-1. Lineage (NCBI taxonomy): Bacteria > Pseudomonadati > Pseudomonadota > Alphaproteobacteria > Hyphomicrobiales > Kaistiaceae > Kaistia > Kaistia sp. SLG-1. Next base: position 2,090,296 of record NZ_AP048544.1, on the reverse strand, counting down.
GCGACGCGTGCGCTCCATCTCACCCTCCCACGATCATCGAGGCGAGGCGGAACGGCACGCCGGGAAACAGGAACAGCAGCACCGTGCCGGCCGCAGTGGCCGTCAGCGCGACCACCATCGGCAGCGGCGCCTCCTGGCGGGGGCCGTTCGCCGGTCGCAGGAAGGCGCGCGTCAGGATCGGCAGGAAATAGGCGGCGTTCAGCACGGTCGAGACGATGATGACGCCGACCGCGACCCAGTTCGCAGCACCCGTCGCCGCGTCAAGGATGAACCATTTGCCGAGGAACCCGGCCGCCGGCGGCAGGCCGATCATCGACAGCGCTCCGATGGCGAAGGCTCCCATCGTCCAGGGCATGCGCCGGCCGATGCCGTCCATCTGGCTGACCTTGGTGACATGCTCGGCCGTGTAGACCGAGCCGGCGGCGAAGAAGAGCGTGATCTTGGAGACCGCGTGTGCCGCGATATGGAGTGCTGCGCCGAGCACCGCCACCGGCGAAGCAAGCGCGGCGGCAAGCACGACATAGGAAAGCTGGCCGACCGTCGAATAGGCGAGACGGCGCTTCAGATCATCCGCCCGGAGCGCGACGATCGAAGCGGCGACGATGGTGAAGCCAGCGACATAGACCAGCCACTGGCTGGCGCCGCTCGCCGCGAGCGTCTCGATGCCGAACACCGAGACGACGACCTTGAGGATGGTGAAGACGCCTGCCTTGACGACGGCGACGGCATGCAACAGCGCGGAGACCGGCGTCGGCGCCACCATCGCGGCCGGCAGCCAGCGATGCAGCGGCATCACCGCCGCCTTGGCCGCGCCGAAGACGAAGAGCGCGAGCAGCACGGTCATTGCGCCCGCGCCGAGCTTGCCGTCGAGAATGCCGCCGGTGCGGAAATCGAGCGTGCCGGCGACCATGCCGGTCCAGACGATCGCCGGCAGCAGCAGGATCATCGAGGCGCCGATCAGCGTCAGCAGATAGACCCGGCCGGCCTTCATCGCCGCCGGGCTCTGCTTGTGCGTGACCAGCGGATAGGTCGAGAGCGACAGGATCTCGTAGAAGACGAAGAGCGTGAAGAGATTGCCGGCGAAAGCCAGCCCCATCGTCGCGAAGATGGCGATCGCGAAGCAGGCATAGAAGATCGTCTGGCGCGGCTCGTCATTGCCGCGCATGTAGCCGATCGAATAGAGCGAATTCGCGATCCAGAGCGTCGAGGCGACGGCGGCGAACAGCATGCCGAGCGGATCGATTTTCAGCGCCAGCGCCAGACCGGGCGCGACAGAGGCGAGGTGCAGCTCCGGCCGCGCGCCCTGCAGCACATGCGTGAGCAGAGCCATCACCACGCCGAACAACAGCACCGCGCCGACCAGCGTCGCCGCCTCGCGCGCGTTCGGCCAGCGGCCGAGCAGCGCGATCGCCAGCGTCGCGAGCGCCGGCAGAGCCAGCGACAGCGCCAGCAGGTTCGCGTCGGTCAGGGGGAAAGCCGTCATGGCGCCACCCCGAGCAGCCGGTTGGCGGCCGCCGCGGCGAGGCCGGCCGGCCATTCCGCGTCGATGCCGAACCAGATCGTCGCGCCGGCAAGGATCCACATCGGCACGAGCAGCTCGAACGGCGCCTCCCGGCTTTCACGGGCGGCCATTGCCGGCTCGCGGAACCAGACCACCTCGACGATGCGGCCGACATAGAGCACAGCGAGGACCGAGCTCGCGACGATCAGGATCGCCAGCCAGCCGAGGCCCGCCTCGAGCGAGCCGAGGATCAGATAGTATTTCGAGACGAAACCGCTGGTGCCGGGCACGCCGATCAGGCCGAGGCCGGCGATCGTCAGCGCGGCTGAGGTCCACGGCATGGTGCGGCCGATACCGGAGAGTTCGTCCAGCTTGGCCGTGCCCGAACGGAAGACGATCGCGCCGATCGCCATGAACGCGGCGCCTTTCATCAGCGCGTGATTGAAGAGGTGCAGCAGGCCGCCGGTCAGTCCGGTCGGATTGGCGAGCGCGAGGCCGAGCGTGATGTAGCCGATCTGGCCGACCGACGAGAAGGCGAGGATGCGCTTGACGTCGTTCTGGAAGATCGCGGCGGCGGACGGGATGAACATCGCCGCCACCGACAGCACGATCAGGATCGAGCCGATCGGGATCTCGCCGACATCGACATGGCCGCCGAACACGGTGAACAGGAAGCGCGCCAGCAGATAGAGCGCCACCTTGGTGGCGGTCGAGGCGAGCAGCGTGGTGGCGGCGGACGGCGCATAGGCATAGGCGTTGGGAAGCCAGGCATGCAGCGGGAACAGCGCCAGCTTCAGACAGATGCCGACAGCGATGAACGCCTCGGCGACGATCAACGCGCGCGATCCCTCTGTTCCCGCGAGGCGCTCGACGATCAGGCCCAGATTGAGCGTGCCGGTCGAGAGATAGATCAGCCCGACGCCGATGACGTAGAAGGTCGCGCCGATCGTGCCGACGATCAGATACTGGTAGGCGGCGACCAGCGCCCGCCGGTCGCGCCCGAGCGCGATCAGCGTATAGGTCGCGAGCGACGAGATCTCCAGGAAGACGAAGGCGTTGAAGGCATCGCCCGTCACCGCGATGCCGAGCAGGCCGGCGATGCAGAGCAGCATCATCGTGTAGAACCACGCGATGCGCTCGGGGATGATCTCGGCCACAACGCTGCGGCGCGCATAGAGCATCGTCACGACGGCGACGATGCCGACCAGAACAACGATGAAGGCATTGAACGCGTCGACGCGATATTCGATGCCGAGCTCGGGCGCCCAGCCACCGATGCGGTAGGAGATCACCCCTTCCGCCTGTACGCGCCAGAGCAGCGCGATCGCGATCGCCGCCGTCGCGGCGGAGGCGATGAGCGCGATCGCCCAGGCGGCAAAGGGATGGCGCGACAGCGCCGCCAGCACGGCGCCAAGCAGCGGAACGACGATCAAAAGGATCGGCAGGTGCGGCGCGATCATGCGGATTTCGCGCCCCAGCCGGGTGTCGAGCGAGCCTTCGGCGTATCCCTGGCGATGATCTCGTCTTCTTCGATCGTGCCGTAGGCTTCCTTGATCCGCACCACCAGCGTCAGCCCGAGCGCAAGCGTGGCGATGCCGACGACGATGGCGGTCAGGATCAGCACATGCGGCAGCGGGTTGGCGTAGACGGCATGCCCGGCGTCAAGGATCGGCGCCGTGCCGCCGAGGAGCTTTCCGGGCAGGATGTAGAGCAGGTAGACCGAGGTCTGGAACAACGACAGGCCGATCAGCTTCTTGACCATGTTGCCGCGCGCGATGACGACATAGAGGCCGGCGACCATCAGGAAGATCGTGGCGATCTGGCTGAAATGGGCGATCACGAGCGCCTCCGGCCGGCGAAGGCATAGAAGATCGCGACCATGGTCGAGAACACGGTCATGAAGACGCCGATCTCGACCAGGAACACGCCCCATTCCTGCCCGTGCACGGCGTCATGGGCGAGATGGTTGTAGTCGAGGAAATTGGCGCCGGTCAGCAGGCCGGCGATGCCGACGCCCATGTAGATCAGCACGCCGCCGGGGATCAGGACCTCCAGCAGGCGCATCGGGACGATCTTCTGCACCGGGGCAAGACCGACGATCAGGCCGTAGAGAATGATGGCCGCTGCCGCGATGACGCCCGCCTGGAAACCGCCGCCCGGGCCGTAATCGCCGTGCAGCTGCACATAGAGCGCGAACAGAAGCAGCGGGGCGAGCATGAACTTGGTCGCGACGCGCAGGATGATGTCGAACCGCATCAGTTGCCTCCCTCGCTCCGGCGGCGGCGCAAGAGCGCCAGCACGCCGATGCCGGCCGTGAAGACGACCGTCGTCTCGCCCAGCGTGTCGAAGCCGCGATAACTGGCGAGAACCGCGCTGACGACGTTGGCAATGCCGGTCTCCGGCACCGACCGCGCCAGATAATCGGCGCCTTGGCGGTGGATCGGCTGGTCGGGCGAGCCGAACTCCGGCAGGTCGCTGAGCCCCCAGACCAGCGCGCCGGCCGTGACCAGGGCGACGAGAAGCGGCACGAACTGTCCGCGCGTCGACGGCGCCTCGACGGTGTCGGTCAGGTAGAGCGCGCCGAGGAAGAAGACGGTCGAGACGCCGGCGCCGACGGCGGCCTCGGTCATCGCGACGTCGACGGCATCGAGCACGATGAACAGCGTCGCCATCAGGAAGCTGTAGATGCCGAGCAGGACCACGGCGGCGAACAGGCCGCGCACGCGGACGATGCCGATCGTGACCGCGCCGAGCAGCAGCAAGAGGACGATGGTGACCGCGGTCTCGATCATGACTTGCGGCCCTTCCGCGTCGCGGCCTTCGGCTTGCCGCCGGCCTTCTTCGCCGTGGCCGGCTCGGTCCGCTTGCCGTCCCCGGCCAGCACAGGCTTGACGCCAGCCTGCAGCGCCGCCGCGGCGAGCGCATGCGAGGCGACGGGACCCATGAAGAGCAGGAAAGCGAGAAGCAGCGCGAGCTTGACCGAAACCAGCGAGAAGCCGGCCAGAAACACCATGCCGATCAGCATCAGGCTGACGCCCAGTGTGTCGGCGACCGAGGCGGCGTGCATGCGCGTGAAGAGATCCGGCATCCGGTTCATGCCGATCGCGCCGGCGATCAGGAAGAACGCGCCCGCGAACAGGAAGAGGCCCGCGACGATCTGGGTGATGAGCGCCATCAAGACTTGTCCGCCTCCGCCTCGGCGCCGAGCGAGCCGTGCCGGAAGAACTTCAGCACGGCAAAGATGCCGACATAGTTGAGCAGCGCGTAGGTGAGGCCGAGATCGAGGAATTCCGGCCGCCCGGTCAGGAAGCCGAACAGCGCGAGGACGAGGATCGCGCCATTGCCGATCGAATTGGCGGCGAGCAGCCGGTCGAAGGTCGTCGGCCCGCGCAGGGCCCTAACGACGACCAGCGCCATCGCGACCAGAACGGCGAGAAGGGCTGCGGCGATCATGCCTCCCTCCCCTCGAAGCGGGCGACGCGGCGGTCCATCTCGCCGGCCTCGACATCGGCGGCGCCCTCCTTCGTCAGGGCATGGACGAGGAAATGATCCTTCTCGCGGTCGATCGCGACCGTGATCGTGCCGGGCGTCAGCGTGATCGAATTGGCGTAGGTGGCGATGCCGACCGGCGTCCGCGCCGAGACCCTGGTGTGGAAGAGCTGCGGCGAGATCGGCAGCTTCGGATCGAGGATGATCCGGGTCACCCCGATCGCCGATTTGACGATCTCGCGGGCGAGCCAGGGCCAGTAGGTCAGGCCGGACAGAAGACGATCGACCGGATGCCCCTCCTCGTCAGAAAATCCGAAACGCCGGCCGAGAAGCGCCAAGAGGACGGAGAGGATCGCGCCCGATGCGATCAACCAGACCGTGTAATGCCCTGAAAGCAGCAGCCAGAATGCAAACAGAAAGAGGGCAAGGCTGGCGGTGCGCAGCATGTAATCAGCTCCTCCTGTTCAGGACATCTTCGGGACGGGATCGTGATTCGATGGATCGGCTGAGATAAAGCACGATGAGCCGCCCAACCCAAGACAAACACGACCGTAAAAGCGACGGGTGCGACAAGGCGAACGGAAGCGATTGTGAATTTGCGGCGATCGCCTATCTAGAACAACGAGCTGTGTTTCACCCGATTGCCATCTGTCGCCAAGGTAGCGGCCACAGACCGAGGAGCAGGCATGTCCACCACCGACCGTCCCAAGATCGAGAAGACCGACGCCGAATGGCGCGCCGAGCTGACGCCGGAGCAATATGCCGTCACGCGGCAGCAGGCGACCGAGCGGCCGGGCACCGGACCCTATCTGCACGAGAAGCGCGCCGGGCTCTATACCTGCGTCGCCTGCGGCGCGCCGCTGTTCCGCTCCGAGACCAAGTATGAATCCGGCAGCGGCTGGCCGAGCTTCTTCGACGCCGTCGACGACAAGGCGATCAGCGAAGTGACCGACCGCTCGCACGGCATGGTGCGGACCGAGATCGTCTGCGCCAGCTGCGAGGCGCATCTCGGCCATCTCTTCCCAGACGGGCCGAACCCGACCGGCCTGCGCTATTGCACCAACGGCACCGCCCTGAAGCTGAAGCCGGACGACGGCGAGGAAGCCTGAGCCGGAAGGCGGGCCGGCGGCTCGGAGAAACGAGGCGCGGCCATGGAGAACGATCGACTGCTCGGCGCATGGCTGTTGAAGTCCTTCGTCTATGAGGACGTCCGGACGGGAGAACGCCACGAGCCCTTCGGGGCGCGCCCTTCCGGCACGATCCTGTTCCACGCCGATGGCCGCTTCTTCGCCCTGATGACGCCGGGCGAGCGTTCCGTTCCGCATTCCGAAGGCGAGCAGGCGGCGGCGTTCCAGTCGCTGATCGCCTATTCCGGCCCCTATCGGCTGGAACCGCCGAACCGGCTCGTGACCTCGGTCGACATCGCCTGGTTCGAGCCCTGGGTCGGCAGCGAGCAGGTCCGCTATTTCACGCTGGACGGCGACGCGCTCGACCTCGTCAGCGCCCCTCTTCGCCTGCCCAAGGCTGGCGGAGAGGAAACCACCGTCTTCGCCCGCGTCTCCTGGCGGCGGGAGAAGTCTGCCGTGCCTCCAATACCCCCGCATTGAACCCCCGCCCGCGCGGCGGTACCAATACACGCCTCCTTTCGAACGGACGCTTACCGAGCCGTCCCGCCCTGTCCCAACGATCCTCCCGCAGGAGCCATATCTCTCGTGAACCCGCCGATTGCCGCCAAGCGCCCCGTGACATCAAGCCATCACGGCGTCACGCTCACCGACGACTATGCCTGGCTTCGCGCCGACAATTGGCAGGAGGTGATGCGCGATCCGAGCGTGCTGGCGCCAGATATCCGCGCCCATCTCGAGGCGGAAAACGCCTATACGGCCAATGAGATGGCCGATACCGAGGCGCTGCAGGCGACTCTGTTCGCCGAGATGCGCGGGCGGATCAAGGAAGACGATTCCTCCGTTCCCTCGCCCGACGGCCCCTTCGCCTATGCGATGCGCTTCACCGAGGGCGCCGAGCAGCCGCTGGTCGTCCGCACGGCGCGCGACGGCAGCGGCCCGGAAACCACCCTGCTCGACGGCAACAAGCTGGCCGAGGGCCGCGCCTATCTCCGGCTCGGCAGCGCCGACCACAGCCCCGACCACAAGCTTCTCGCCTTTGCCTATGACGACAAGGGTTCGGAATATTACACGCTGCATGTCCGCGACATCGCGACCGGCGCCGATCTCAGCGACACGATCGAGGCGACGACGGGCGGCGGCGTCTGGGCGGCCGACAGCAACACGATCTTCTATACCGTCCTCGACGACAACCACCGCCCCTGCCGCGTCTACCGCCACGTCGTCGGCACGCCGCAGGCGGACGACGTGCTCGTCTTCGAGGAGCAGGATCCGGGCTTCTTCCTCGGCGTCGGCCAGACGCAGTCCTCGCGCTACATCCTGATCGACAGCCACGACCACGAAACCTCGGAAGTCCGCCTGCTCGACGCCGAGGACCCGACCGGGGAGCCTCGCCTGATCGCCGAGCGCCAGACGGCGGAGGAATACTCCGTCGACCACAATGGCGACACGCTCTACATCCTGACCAATGCCGGCGACGCTGAGGACTTCAAGATCGTCACCGCCCCGGTCGCCTCGCCCGGCCGCGCGAACTGGAAGGACCTGGTGCCGCACAATCCCGGCACGCTGATCCTCGGCATGACCGTCTACAAGGACTACCTGGTCCGGCTGGAGCGCTTCGCGGGCCTGCCGCGCATCGTCGTGCGGGCGCTCGCCAGCGGCGAGGAACATGCGATCGCCTTCGACGAGGAGGCCTATTCGCTCGGCATGGGCGACGGCTACGAGTTCGACACCTCGACGCTCCGCTTCACCTATTCGTCGATGACGACGCCGTCGCGCGTCTATGACTACGACATGGCGACGCGCGAACGCACGCTGCGCAAGGAGGAGGAGATTCCCTCCGGCCACAACCCGGCCGACTATGTGACGCGCCGCGTGTTCGCCAAGGCCGCCGACGGCGAGACGGTTCCGGTGTCGCTGCTCTACCACAAGGACACGAAGCTCGACGGCAGCGCGCCCTGCCTGCTCTATGGCTATGGCGCCTACGGCATCACCATCCCCGCCTCGTTCTCGATCTCGCGCCTGTCGCTGGTCGATCGCGGCTTCGTCTATGCCATCGCCCATATCCGGGGCGGCAAGGACAAGGGCTTCCGCTGGTACACCGACGGAAGGCGCGAGAAGAAGGTGAACACCTTCACCGACTTCATCGCCGCCGGCGAATATCTGGCCAAGGAAGGCTTCACGTCGCGCGGAAAAATCGTGGCCTGGGGCGGATCGGCCGGCGGCATGCTGATGGGCGCCGTCGCCAACATGCAGCCGGATCTCTTCGGCGGCATCATCGCCGAGGTGCCTTTCGTCGACGTGCTCAACACCATGCTCGACGACACCCTGCCGCTGACGCCGCCGGAATGGCCGGAATGGGGCAACCCGATCGAGAGCGCGGAGGATTTCAAGAACATCGCGTCCTACTCGCCCTACGACAATGTCGGCGCCCACGCCTATCCGCCGATCCTGGCGATCGGCGGCCTGACCGACCCGCGCGTGACCTATTGGGAACCGGCGAAATGGGTCGCGAAGCTGCGCGAGACGAAGCGCGGCGACGCGGTGCTGATGCTGAAGACCAACATGGACGCCGGCCATGGCGGCGCCTCCGGCCGCTTCGACCGGCTGAAGGAGACGGCGTTCTCGACCGCCTTCGCGATCAAGATCGTCGCCAGCAAGATCATCGGCAACGGCTGATCTTCCCTCTCGACAAACGCGGCGGCGCTTGACTTCATCCGGCGCTGCCGCACCTTAACGTCAGGGGTAATCGAGGGCGTCACGATGAAACGATTGGCGGCGGCGGCACTGGTTGCGTCGACCTTGGCGGGGCTGGTCGCAGTTCCCTCGCAGGCGAGCGCGCAGGTCTTCTTCGGCCTGAGCTACGGCCAGAATGTTTCGCAGGGCGACTGCCGGGGCCTCGCGGCCGCGATCGGCCCCGGCAAGGTCTGGTTCTCGCGCTTCTCCGGCTCGAAGCCGGATGTCTGGGATCGCGGTCTCGAGCCCGCCTGGGGCGTCGGCTGCTTCCGCACCCAGAAGGAATGCAAGCACTGGCTCTACGACACCCAGTCGGAATGGCCGCGGCTGATGAACTTCACCTTCTGCAAGCAGGGCCTGCCGGCGCGGTACTGACCCGCCGGCATACCATCCATTCAACAGAGCCGCGCCGCCCGGCCCGCCCTCTCCTCCATGACAGATCGAGACGATGTCGAAGACAGTTCTGGCGCTCCGCCATGTCCAGTTCGAGGATCTTGGCGTGTTCGCGCCGGCCCTCGCCGATGCGGGCTTCTCCATCACATATCGCGATGCCGGCGACGCGGATTTCCTGGCCGGCGACCCGCTGGCGCCGGACCTGCTGGTCGTCCTCGGCGGACCGATCGGCGTCTATGAGGACGAAACCTATCCCTTCCTGAAGGCCGAGCGCGACTTCCTCGCCCGACGCCTCGCCGCCGGCCGGCCGACGCTCGGCCTCTGCCTCGGCGCGCAGCTGATGGCGGCGGCGCTTGGCGGGCGCGTGTTTCCGTCCGGGGTCAAGGAAATCGGCTTTGCGCCGGTGACGCTGACGGCCGCCGGGGCCGCCAGCCCGCTGCGCCATCTCGAGGGCGGGCCGGTGCTGCATTGGCACGGCGACACCTACGATCTGCCGGAGGGAGCGAGCCATCTCGCCTCGACCTCGCTTTGCGCCCAGCAGGCCTTCTCGCTCGGCCCGGCGATCCTCGCCCTGCAGTTCCATCCCGAGGCGGATACCGGGCTGCGCTTCGAGCGCTGGCTGGTCGGTCACGCGGCCGAGCTGGCCGGAGCCGGCATAGACATCCCTCGCCTGCGTCGAGACGCGGCCGAATATGGCCCTGCGCTGGCTCGGCGCGCCGACGCGCTGATGCGCGAATGGCTGGCGCAGGCGGGCCTCGCCACGGCCTGATTTACAGCCCCAAAAGAAAACCCCGGCGCGAGGCCGGGGTTTCCGTCAGAAATTCCGAGCGCCGGATCAGACGGCCTTCTCGTAGAGCTCCAGGACGTAGTCCCAGTTGATCAGGCTGTCGACGAACGCCTCGAGGTACTTCGGGCGGGCGTTGCGGTAGTCGATGTAATAGGAGTGCTCCCAGACGTCGACGCCGAGGATCGGTGTCGCGCCGTGGATCAGCGGGTTCTCGCCGTTCGGGGTCTTGGAGATGGCGAGCTTGCCGTCCTTGACCTCGACCCAGGCCCAGCCGGAGCCGAACTGCGTCGTGCCGGCTGCGATGAAGTCCGTGCGGAACTTGTCGTAGCCGCCGAGGTCGGAATCGATCGCCGCCTGCAGCTTGGCCGGCAGCTTCTTGCCGCCGCCGTCCTTCTTCAGCCAGTTCCAGAAATGCAGGTGGTTGTAGTGCTGGCCTGCATTGTTGAAGAGGCCGGCATTCTTGCCGTAGCTCTCCTTGACGATGTCTTCCAGGCTCTTGCCCTCGAGGCCCGAGTCCTTCAGCAGGTTGTTGCCGTTGGTGACATAGGCCTGATGGTGCTTGTCGTGGTGATACTCCAGCGTCTCCTTCGACATGAAGGGCGCGAGCGCCTCGTAGTCATAGGGGAGCGGCGGAAGTTCGAAAGCCATGGGAAGACTCCTATCGACCATGTCGGTTGGGTGGGACTCGCTTGCAAACGATGCCCCGGCGGGAAGGTTCCGGATGCAACATAGGCACCGGCAACGTGTCCGGCAACTCGCCTCCGCTCCGATGCACAATCAAAGCTATGGGTGTTTCCGATCCGCCCCCGGCGCTGGCAAGTGATGCGCGCAAAGGCTTGTCCGGCGTCATCATTTTTGCGTGACGGATTCACTCCGACTTGCCACCGTCACGTTTAGCGGGAAAACTTAGAACCGTTCCGGACACCACAACGGAGGTTACTCGATGCGCTTCAAGATCATTCTGGCCGGGCTCGTCCTGACGCTCGGGGCCACGGGGCTGGCCCATGCCGCAGACGATGTCATCGCCGAGCGTCAGGCGCTGATGAAGGCGAACGCAGCCGCTGCCAAGACGATCTTCGAAATGGTCCAGGGCAAGACGGACTATGACGCCGCCGCCGCGCAGGCCGCGTTCGAGAAGCTTGCCGTCGACATGAAGAGCTTCCCCTCCCTGTTCCCGGAAGGCTCCGACCAGGGCAAGACGACGGCCTCGCCGGCGATCTGGCAGGACAAGGCCGGCTTCGAGGCGATCGCCGTCAAGCTCGGCGCCGATGCCACGGCGGGCGCCGCGGCGGCTGCCGGCGGGCTCGACGCCATCAAGGCATCGGCGGGCGCGGTCGGCGGCAGCTGCCAGAGCTGCCACGAGAAGTTCCGCGTCAAGAAAAGCTGACCGGTGCGTATCCGTACCGCCGCCATTCCCGTCATCGCTGTCGCGGCCCTCGCCGCGGCGGCTTTCTGGTTCCTGACCGCGCCGCAGCCGCTCGACGCCTCCGTTCTGCCCGACAAGCCGGGCGACGCGGCGAAGGGCGAACGGCTGTTCTGGGCCGGCGGCTGTGCATCCTGCCACGCGGCGCCTGGCGCCAAGGACGGCGATCTTCTCAAACTCTCGGGCGGCGTGGCGATCGCCTCGCCCTTCGGCACCTTCCACGCGCCGAACCTGTCGCCCGACAAGGCGCATGGCATCGGCAACTGGAGCACGCTCGACTTCGTAAACGCGATGAAGCGCGGCCTGGCGCCCGACGGATCGCATCTCTATCCGGCCTTCCCCTATACGTCCTATCAGCGGATGACGGTGCCGGACCTCGTCGATCTGAAGGCCTATCTCGATACGCTGCCCGCCGACGCGACCGCCAACAAGCCGCACGAGCTCCCCTTCCCCTTCTCGATCCGGCGCGGCCTCGGGCTCTGGAAGTGGCTCTATCTCGACGGCGAGACGTTTGCGCCCGATCCGGCGAAGAGCGAAGCCGTCAATCACGGCGCCTATCTGGTCGAGGGGCCCGGCCACTGCAACGAGTGCCACACGCCGCGCACCGCGCTCGGCGGCCTGGAGAGGAACCGCGCCCTCGGCGGCGCGCCCGACCCCTCCGGCAAGGGCCGCATCCCCGACATCACGCCCGGCCCCGGCGGCATCGGCGACTGGAGCGCCGAGGACATCGCCAACGCGCTCGAAACCGGCTTCACGCCCTCGTTCGATTCGATCGGCGGCACCATGGCCGAGGTCCAGCGCAACATGGCGAAGCTCCCGGCCGAAGACCGCGCGGCGATCGCCGAATATCTGAAGCAGGTCCCGCCGGTGGCGGCGGCGGAAGGCGCGAAGGCGAAGTAGGCCCGCAGGCTACCCTTTGCCTCTCCCTCAACCGCCTCCACCATCATCCTGAGGTGCTTCGCGTAGCGAAGCCTCGAAGGAGGGTCCAGCGGGGTACTATGCGGCAGACGCCCAGCGATCCGGCATCCGCTCAGTCTCCGTCAGGGATCGCTTCCTGGACCCTCCTTCGAGGCCCGGCTTCGCCGGGCACCTCAGGATGATGGTCGAGCTTGCAGGAAAGGCCTTAGTGACCGATTGAGGTGGCGTCATTCGGAAAACAGAGGGCCAGCGTCCCGGGGCTTGGCCGGGACACCGCCCTCGCGCAGCCGATCAACGCTCCGTCGGGCCGATCCATTTCGCCACCGCAACCGGCTGGTAGGTCTCGTAGCGGTCGAGCAGCGAGACCGGGTCCTCGTCGACCACAAGCATGTCGCGATGCTCGGCCCGCACGAAGCCGGCCTCGACCGTGTGGTCGAGGAAGCCTTCGAGCTTGTCGTAGAAGCCGGCGACATCGAGCAGGCCGACCGGCTTGCGGTGGTAGCCGAGCTGGGCCCAGGTCCAGATCTCGAACAATTCCTCCAGCGTGCCGAGGCCGCCCGGCAGCGCGACGAAGCCGGTCGAGAGATCGGCCATCATCTGCTTGCGCTCATGCATCGAGTTGACGATATGCAGCTGCGTCAGGCCGGGATGGGCGATTTCCTTGTCGCGCAGCGCCGTCGGGAGGACGCCGATCACCTCGCCGCCGGCCATCAGCGCCGCATCGGCGACCGCGCCCATCAGGCCGACCTTCGAGCCGCCATAGACGAGCGATGCGCCGCGCTGGGCAATGGCGCGTCCGAGCGCCACCGCCGCCTCGTGATAATCCGGCCGGAAGCCGGCGCTCGAACCGCAGAAAACGCAGATCTTCACGAACCGCTCTCCTCGGAAAGGGCGGCGAGGACACGCGCCCAGGAGCGGATGCCGCCGTGGAACGAGGAGAGGTTGTACTTCTCGTTCGGCGAATGGATGCGGTCGTTCTCCTGCGCGAAGCCGACCATCAGCGCGTCGAGGCCGAGCACGGTCTTGAAGTCGCCGGCGACGGGGATCGATCCGCCCGAGCCGACGACGACGCATTCATGGCCCCATTCGTCCGTCAGCGCCGCGCGCGTCTTGACCAGCGCCGGATTGTCGGCCGACAGGCGGATGCCCGGCGAGCCGCCATGCGCGGTGAATTCGACGGTGCAATCGGCCGGCAGCTTCGACTGCACATAGGCGCGGAAGGCGGCGCGGATCTTGTCCGGATCCTGCTTGTCGACCAGACGGAACGAGACCTTGGCGAAGGCCTGCGAGGCGATCACCGTCTTGAAGCCCTTGCCGGTATAGCCGCCGGAGATGCCGTTGACCTCGCAGGTCGGCCGCGCCCAGATCTTCTCCAGCACGCTGCGGTCGACCTCGCCGGCCGGCACGCTGAGGCCGACTTCGCCGAGGAACTTGTCGGGATCGAAGCCGAGCGACTGCCACTGCTGGCGGGTGCTGTCGGGCACCTCGCCGACGCCGTCATAGAAGCCCGGCAGCGTGACGCGGCCGTTCTCGTCGCGCAGGCCGTCGAGGATCGAGACGAGGACGTGGATCGGGTTGCGCGCGGCGCCGCCATACATGCCGGAATGCAGGTCGCGCGAGGCGGCGGTGATCGTGATCTCCTCGCCGACCAGGCCGCGCAGCATCGTCGTCACGGCAGGCGTCTGCGCGTCCCACATGTTCGTGTCGCAGACGAAGGCGAAATCGGCTTTCAGCTCGTCCTTGTTGGCCTGCATGAACGGCACCAGATTGGCGCCGCCCGATTCCTCCTCGCCCTCCAGGATGACCGAGACCGGGATCGGCAGCTTGCCAGTGACCGCCTTCCAGGCGCGGAACGCCTCGATGAAGGTCATCAGCTGGCCCTTGTCGTCCGAGGTGCCGCGGGCGACGATCTGCTTGGTGCCGTCGGCGGCGGTGACGATCTTCGGCTCGAAAGGCGCGGTGTCCCAGAGCTCGATCGGATCGACCGGCTGCACGTCGTAATGACCGTAGAACAGGGCGCGCGGCCCCTTGCCGCCGTCCTGGTGGCCGACGACCATCGGATGGCCGGCGGTCGGCCGGGAGCTCGCCTCGAAGCCGATCGAGGCGAGATCGGCGGCGATCAGCTCGGCCGCCTCGCGGCAGGCGCCGGCATAGGCCGGATCGGTCGAAATGCTCTCGATGCGGACCAGCTTGAACAGCCGCGCGAGGCTGTTTTCGATATCGGCGTCGATATGGGCAAGAACGTCGGCGAGGCGATCGGACACGAGCGGGCTCCAGGGAGAGGCGTGCGAGGTACGCGCGATAAACGGTCCTGATACGCTTGCGGCCAGCAAAAGAAAAGGCAAGCGCTTGTTGACGGTGCAGCCACATTTCACCGCATTGCGCGCCCGCGTTGGAAAGCCCAACTTACAGATCGACGCCAGACGCCAAACCATTCCCCGCCGTCTCCCGACGGCCCCTTCCCCAGGATGTTCTGCATGAAGCTTTACTACGCTCCGGGCGCGTGCTCGCTTTCGCCCCATATCGCGCTCCGCGAAGCCGGCGTCCCCTTCACGATGGAAAAGGTCGACCTGCGCGCCAAGTCGACCGAGACCGGTTCGGACTTCAAGGCGATCAACCCCAAGGGCTATGTGCCTGCGCTGGAACTCGACGACGGCCGCATTGTCACCGAGGGCCCGGTCATCGTCCAGATGATCGCCGACCTCGCCCCGGAGAAGCGCCTCGCCGCCCCGCTCGGCTCGACCGAGCGCTACCAGCTGATGGACTGGCTTTCGTTCATTGCGACCGAGCTGCACAAGGGCTTCAGCCCGTTCTTCAACCCGGCGGTGAACGAGGAAGCCAAGCAGAGCTTCACCGAGCGTCTGAAGCTGCGCCTCGGCTACCTGACCGACGCGCTCGGCGACAAGCCCTACCTGATGGGCGACGATTTCAGCGTCGCCGACGGCTATCTGTTCACGATCCTGCGCTGGGCCCGGGCCTTCAAGTTCGACGTCGGTCCGAAGCTCGACGCCTATTTCGACCGCGTTGCGGCGCGTCCCGCGGTCAAGGCCGCGCTTGAGGCCGAGGGCCTCAAGACCGCCGCCTGATCTAGGCGGGACAACAATCCCAACGAAAATCCCCGGAGTTTCGGCTCCGGGGATTTTATGTGTCTGGGTTCGGCTTAGAGCGTTTTCGAGCGAAGTGGGTACCGGTTCGCGTGAAGAAAACGCGACTAAACAAAGAGTTAGAGCCTTTCGTCGTTTCCATGAAACGATGAAAGGCTCTAGTCTTCAGCGCGGGCGAAGAATGCTGCCGAGCACGCCGCGCACGATGGAGCGGCCAACCGAGCCGCCGATCGAGCCGGCGACGCTCTTGCCGATATTGGCAGCGACGTCGCCCGCCACTTTGTTGGTGACGGTCCGCGTCACATCGCGTGCCACACGCTGCGTCGCCGTGTAGCGCTCGCCGCGCTTCTTGTTGGTGCCGAGCAGCGAGCCGAGGATAGAGCCGACGTCGAAGCCCCCGGACGACGGCGCGGCGCCGTCCTCGCCATCAGCGGAAGCCGCCTCCGCCTGCTGGCGGCCGAGGATCTCGTAGGCCGACTCGCGATCGACCGTCTTGTCATAGGCGATGCCGACCGGGCTGGTGGCAATGATCTGCGCGCGCTCGGCAGGCGTCACCGGCCCGATGCGCGAGGATGGCGGCCGGATGGAGGTGCGCGCGACGATGCCCGGCACGCCCTTCGGCTCCAGCGTCGAGACCAGGGCCTCGCCGACGGCGAGCTGGGTGATGACGTCCATCGTCTTGAAGGCAGGATTGGGCCGGAACGTGTCGGCCGCGACCTTCACCGCCTTCTGGTCGCGGGGCGTATAGGCGCGCAGCGCATGCTGGACGCGGTTGCCGAGCTGCGACAGCACGCTGTCCGGCACGTCGAGCGGGTTCTGGGTGACGAAATAGACGCCGACGCCCTTCGAGCGGATCAGCTTGACCACCTGCTCGACCTTTTCGAGCAGCGCCTTCGGCGCCTCGTCGAACAGGAGATGCGCCTCGTCGAAGAAGAAGACCAAGCGCGGCTTGGCCGGGTCGCCGACTTCGGGCAGCACCTCGAACAGTTCCGACAGCAGCCACAGCAGGAAGGTGGCGTAGAGGCGCGGCGAATTCATCAGCTTGTCGGCGGCCAGCACGTTGACCACGCCGCGGCCGTCGATCGTGGTGCGCATCAGATCAGCGATATTGAGCGCCGGCTCGCCGAAGAAGGCGTCGCCGCCCTGGTTCTCCAGCACCAGCAGCTGGCGCTGGATCGCGCCGACCGACGCCTTGGTGACGTTGCCGTACTTCGCCTGGATGCGGTCCGCGTTCTCGGCCATGAAGCCGAGCATGGCGCGCAGGTCCTTGAGGTCGAGCAGCAGCAGCCCTTCCTCGTCGGCAACGCGGAAGGCGATGGTCAGAACACCCTCCTGCGTGTCGTTCAAATTCATCAGCCGCGCGAGCAGCAGCGGCCCCATCTCGCTGACCGTGGTGCGGATCGGATGGCCCTGCTGGCCGAACAGGTCCCAGAAGATCGTCGGGCAGGCGCTGAACTTGTACTCGTCCTCGAAGCCGATCTCCTTCGCCCGCTTCAACAGGAAATCCTGCGGCGTGCCCGGCTCGGCGATTCCGGAGAGGTCGCCCTTGATGTCGGCGCAGAAGACCGGGACGCCGGCGTCGGAGAAGCCCTGGGCCAGCACCTGCAGCGTCACCGTCTTGCCGGTGCCGGTGGCGCCGGTGACCAGTCCATGCCGGTTGGCGAGGCCGAGCAGGAGATATTCCGGCTTGTCGCTCGTCCCGAGATAGATCTTGTCCGCTTCCAGCATCGGCATCGACACATTCCCTTAGGCCATCGCCCCTCCGGTGATCGAAGGGCCTTGCGACCTTATAGGACCGAATTCCGGCGACGCAATCTTGCCGCTCCCGACGCCGCCGGACGAGACGACTTGCCTTAACGGTACGCACAAGCGAACATCCCTTTCTAGACTTCAAACACTTGGGATTCGCTCAGGAGAGTTCGAGAATGTCTTACCCCATCAAAGATATCGAAGGTATCGGCCCGGCCTTCGCCGAGAAACTCACCGCCGTCGGCATCAAGACGACCGGCGCATTGCTGGAGCAGGCCAAGGATCCCAAGGGGCGCAAGGCAGTCGCCGAGAAATCCGGCATCGACGAACACAAGATCCTGAAATGGGCCAACATGGCCGATTTGATGCGGATCAAGGGCGTCGCCGAGGAATATTCCGAGCTGCTCGAGGCGGCCGGCGTCGACACGGTCAAGGAACTGAAGACCCGCCGCGCCGACAACCTCACCGCCAAGATGACCGAGATCAACGCGGCCAAGAAGCTGGTCCGCCAGCTGCCGGCAGAAAAGCTGGTCGAAAGCTGGATCGAGCAGGCGAAGAACCTGCCGCCCGTGCTGACGTACTGACGCTTCTGCACCTCCTGTGGCGAGGTCCCTGCAAATCGCCACCCTCATCATGCTGAGGAGGCCCGCAGGGCCGTCTCGAAGCACGCAGGGCGGCCGTGCAGTCTATAAGTTGCACCGGGACCGTGCGTCCTTCGAGGCCCGAGCTGCGCTCGGGCACCTCAGGATGATGGGAATCTAGTGCGGCATGGCGGCCGGCCAACGGTGCGCGGAGGCCTCCGCCAAGGTGGGCTCTGCCGCTCGCGTGCCTTTGCGTCGTAGCGGGAAGAAAGCCACGAGGCACGGGTCGCCGCCCCGGTGGGCGGGGCTACCTCCGGGACGGCGCCGTGCGCCGATCGCGGGAGCGATCGGGCGCGGAGGAATGGGCGATCCGTCAGGAGGCAAGAAGACGGCATCGCCCTCCAGCATCCGGGATACGCGCGCGGGTCCGCAAAAGTTTCAGCGCCGGACGATTTTATTTTGCGAGCGGCGTCGAGAGGCGCTGCCGGCAAAAAGAACCCGGCCTTTCGGCCGGGCTCAGGTCGGTCTCATCCCGGGGAGGCTAAGGGAGGAGAACCGCGTTGACGACGTGAATGACGCCGTTCGACTGGTTGACGTCGGGAATCGTGATCTGGGCCTTGCCGCCGCCCTCGCCCATGATCCAGATCTTCTTGCCGTCGACCTTGAACTTCAGCGTCTCGCCCTCGACGGTCTTGTATTCGGCCATGCCGTTCATCGTCTTCGCGGCGGCGCGGATGTCGGCGGCGGAAATCTTGCCGGGGACGACGTGATAGGTCAGGACGCTGGTCAGCTTGGCCTTGCTCTCGGGCTTCAACAGCGTATCGACCGTCCCCTTCGGCAATTTGGCAAAGGCTTCGTTGGTCGGCGCGAAGACCGTGAACGGCCCCTTCCCGGCCAGCGTATCGACCAGGCCCGCCGCCTTGACGGCGGTGACCAGGGTCGTGTGGTCCTTCGAATGGACGGCGTTCTCGACGATGTTCTTGGTGGGATACATCGCCGCGCCGCCGACCATGACGGTCTCCATCGACATCTTCATGGCGGTGTCGCCCTTCATCGCAGCCCCGGCCTTCATGGCGGTCTCGGCGAAGGCGGGTATCGCCACCGTGGCGACACCGCCGAAAACAAGAGTTGCAACCGCGGCGCCCCGGGTAATCTTGACAAGACGAGACATGAACTTCCTCCTGCGGCGACGGGCCATGCCCGATCGCCGATCCAGATCCAACTCTCGAAGTCACGCTCAGGAACTATCGAAACAAAGATTGAGAACCGACCATAGATCAACCAGCCACAGAACCGCATTTGATCCATGCGATACTGACCGAAAACCGCTCAACGTTCCGATGATAAGCCCTGAAACGTACTTCCACTGACTTATACGAACGCGGTTGGAAACGGTTTCAGCCCGCCGTCGAAAATTTCCCACGACGGGATCGCGGCCGATGGGCCGAGAGAAAATGTCGGTTGCGGAGAGCCGGCGCCAGGGCACGGGATTGCTTGCGCCGCCGGGAGGCCCGCCATAATCTCCCGCGCCGAGTGGAGTCGTCGATGAAAACAACCAATCCCGTCTATACCGGTCTGCCGACAACGATTTTCGAGGTCATGTCGCGGCTTGCCATCGAGCACGGCTCGATCAATCTCGGCCAGGGCTTTCCCGATGTCGACGGACCCGAGGACGTTCGCCGCCTCGCGGCCGAGGCGCTGATCGCCGGGCCGAACCAGTATCCGCCGATGATGGGCGTGCCGGCGCTGCGCCAGGCCGTCGCGGCCGCCAACAAGCGCTTCTACGATCTCGACGTCGACTGGAAGTCGGAAGTACTCATTACCTCCGGCGCCACCGAGGCGCTGTCCGACATCATCGCCGCCGTCATCGAGCCCGGCGACGAGATCGTCGTCATCGAACCGCTCTATGACTGCTACCTGCCGCTGATCCGCCGCGCCGGCGGCATCCCGAAGCTGGTGCGCGTGACGCCGCCGCTCTGGGAGCTCGACCGGGACGCGCTGGCGGCCGCTTTCTCCGACAAGACGAAGGCGATCCTTCTCAACAACCCGATGAACCCCGCCGCCAAGGTGTTCACCCGCGACGAGCTCGCCTTCATCGCCGAGCTCTGCGTACGCCACGACGCCTATGCGATCTGCGACGAGGTCTACGAGCACATCGTCTTCGACGGGCGCGAGCACATCCCGCTGATGACGCTGCCCGGCATGCGCGAGCGCGCCATCCGCATCGGCTCGGCCGGCAAGACGTTTTCACTCACGGGCTGGAAGGTCGGCTACGTCACGGCGACGCCGCGCCTGCTCGATCCGATCACCAAGGCGCACCAGTTCACCACCTTCACGACGCCGGCGGCGCTGCAGACCGCCGTCGCCTTCGGCCTCGGCAAGGGCGACGACTATTATGCGTCGCTCGCCGGCGATCTCGCGCAGAAGCGCGACCGGCTCGCCACGGGCCTGGCCCGCCTCGGCTTCGGCGTCGCGCCCTGCGCCGGCACCTATTTCGTCACCGCAGACGTGGCGCCGCTCGGCCTTACCGGCACCGATGCCGAGATCTGCCAGCGCATCACGGTGGAGGCCGGCGTCACCGCCGTTCCCGTCTCGGCCTTCTATGATGGCGACGCGCCCGGAACCTTCGTGCGCTTCTGCTTCTCGAAGCGGGACGAGATCCTCGACAGCGCCCTGGAGCGGCTGGGCAACTGGATCAACCAGCGCGTGAAGGCGGTAGCCTAAGCGCCCGTCTTTACTTCACCGCCAGCAGGTCGCCGACATAAACGACGGGGCCGGTCGCCTGGCCCGTCGGCGAGCCGCCCTTCGGCTCGAGCGAGATGGCGAGCTTCTCGCCCGGCTTCAGCGACACGTTCATCGGCATCAGGTCGCTCTGCTGGTCGGCGACGCCCATCGAGACGGTCGGCCCCGTCTCCGGCACCTGCCAGAGCTCGAAGCTCTTGTCCGGCGGCGGCGCCTCGCCGACCCGGCGCAGCTTGATCATGCCGGTCTCGGTGTTGACCATGGCGACGAAGGCGGGCCGGCCGCCCTCCCCGTTCAGCACCGAGACATAGTTCATGCCGGCCATCGGCGGCGGCGGCAGCTCGCGCTCGCTGATGATGAAGATCGCCAGCCCCGCGGCGATGGCGCCGAAGCCGACCGCCGCGATCCGCAGCCGGCGGACCGTGCGTTCGAGCAGCAGCACGCGCGCATCCCCGCCGGTGGCGCGGATGCGACCGAGAATGCCGCTCCAGACGCTGGCGGGCGGCGGCGTTTCGCCGGCGAGATCCGCGAGCGGCTGCAGGCGGCCGGCCCAGTCGCCGATCGCGGCACGGAGCGCGGGATCGCCGGCGCTCTCCGCCTCGACGGCGTCGCGCTCGGCCTTGTCGAGCGTGCCCAGGACATATTCGCCGGCCACGCCTTCGATTTCGTCTTTATCGGCCACCGAGGCACTCCTTCAGCGCGATCAGGCTGCGCCGCAATATCGTCTTCACCGTCGCCACCGGTTTGTCGAAGCGGCGCGACAGCTCTTCCCGGCTGTAACCGTAGCTATAGGCGAGCAGCACCATGCCGCGCCGGTCGGCATCGAGCCCTTCGAGACAGCGCCTGAGGTGCGGCGCCGTCAGGCCGTCCGCCACCGCTCCCGGAGCCGGCAGCTTGTCCGCCAGTTCCTCATCGATGACGACCGCCGTCGCCGACACCCGCTCCGCCCCCTTGCGCACAGCATCAATCGCCGCATGGCGCGCGATCGTCGTCATCCACGTGATGGGGGACGCCAGGGCCGGATCGAAACGGTCGGCATGGTTCCAGATCCGGACCCACGCCTCCTGCAGCGCCTCTTCGGCCGCCGCCTCACTGATTGCGATACGCCGGACGATCGCGAAAAGTTTCGCGGAACTGCGCTCGTAGAGCGTCCGGAACGCCGTCTCGTCGCGCGCCGCCACGGCCCGCATCAGCCCGACCAGTTCCGCCTGCGGCGATGCTCCGGAGCCTCGATCTTCCAACTTCATTCTCCCCGGGGGCGTCTCGCGCGGTCGCGGGCCAGCTTAGGCGAAACGCTCGCGGCCCGCCATGGGGCGCGCGATCCGCCTTGCTTGGGCGCACGGCGACCGCTACATCCCGCGCATGGCTCCTCCTCTTCTTCTCCTCCAGGATATCCGCCTCACCTTCGGCGGACGCCCGCTCATCGAAAACGCGACGCTGTCGGTCTCGGCCGGCGAGCGGCTGTGCTTCGTCGGCCGCAACGGTTCCGGCAAGTCGACGCTCCTGAAGATCGCCGCCGGCACCGTCGAGGCGGATTCGGGCACGCGCTTCGTGCAGCCCGGCGCGACCTTGCGCTACCTGCCGCAGGAGCCGGACCTTTCCGCCTTCCCGACGGTGCGCGCCTATGTCGAGGCGGGCCTCGGGCCGGGAGACGATCCCTATCGCGCCACCATGCTGATGGAGGCGCTCGGCCTCACCGGCGAGGAGACGCCCGGCCAGCTTTCCGGCGGCGAGGCGCGCCGCGCGGCGCTCGCCCGCGCCATCGCGCCGGAGCCGGACGTGCTGCTGCTCGACGAGCCGACCAACCATCTCGACCTGCCGGCGATCGAATGGCTGGAAGAGACGCTGAAATCCATGCGCTCGGCACTGGTGCTGATCAGCCACGACCGCCGCTTCCTGGAGCGCCTGTCCAAGGCGACGCTGTGGCTCGACCGCGGCACGACCCGCCGGCTCGAACAGGGCTTCTCCGCCTTCGAGGAATGGCGCGACAGCGTCCTGCATGAGGAGGAGAAGGAGCGCGAGCGCCTCGACCGCAAGATCAGCCAGGAGATCGACTGGGTGCGCTACGGCGTCACCGCCCGGCGCAAGCGCAACATGGGCCGCCTGCGCAAGCTGGAAGGCCTGCGCCAGGAACGGCGCGACCAGCGCCGCGCCGTCGGCAGCGTCAAGCTGCAGGCGAGCGAGGGCGACGTCTCCGGCAAGGCTGTCGTCGAGGCGGCCGATGTCTCGAAAGCGTTCGGCGAGCGCACCATCGTCCGCGAATTCTCGACCCGCATCCTGCGCGGCGACCGCATCGGCCTGGTCGGCGCGAACGGCGCCGGCAAGACGACGCTGCTGAACCTCCTGACCGGCGTGCTCGCGCCCGACAGCGGCACGATCAAGCTCGGCACCAATCTGCAGATGGTGACGCTCGACCAGCGCCGCGAAAGCCTGGACGCGAGCCTCCGCCTCGCCGATGCGCTGACCGAAGGCCGCGGCGACAACGTCATGGTCAACGGCCAGCCGCGCCACGTCATCGGCTATATGCGCGACTTCCTGTTCACGCCGGAGCAGGCGCGTGCGCCGATCACGGCGCTCTCCGGCGGCGAGCGCGGCCGGCTGATGCTGGCGCGGGCGCTTGCCCGCCCGTCCAACCTGCTGGTGCTCGACGAACCGACCAACGATCTCGACCTGGAGACGCTGGACCTGCTTGAAGAGCTGCTCGACGACTACGAGGGCACGATCCTGCTCGTCAGCCACGACCGTGACTTCCTCGACCGCGTCGCCACCTCGGTGATCGTGGCGGAAGGCGACGGCCGCTGGACCGACTATGCCGGCGGCTATACCGACATGCTGGCGCAGCGCGGCGCCGCCGCGCCCGCTCGCGCGATCGCCAAGGGCGAGCCGCGCAAGGACGAGAAGAAGCCCGCCGCCGAGCGCGCCGCGCCGGCCAAGGGCAAGCTCTCCTTCAAGCAGAAGCACGCGCTGGAGACGCTGCCGGCGAAGATCGAGGCGCTGACCGCCGAAATCGCCAAGCTGGAAGCGACGATCGCCAAGCCGAACCTGTTCGCTAGCGACCGCAAGGCGTTCGACACGGCCAACACCCGCCTCGCCGCCGCACAGAACGAGCGCGACGCGGCCGAGGAGGAATGGCTGACGCTGGAAATGCTGCGCGAGGAGCTGGCGGGGTAAGGCGTCGCCGCAAGCCGGCCGGAACTCCGCCTGACCCCTCCCCTTGAGGGAGGGTCAAAACCGCGAAGCGGTTTTGGGGAGGGGTTCTTTCCCCGAGCGCGTCGAGCACGCGCCAACCAGGCTTGGCCCATCGAAGTTACCCCTCCCCGAAAACGCCAAGGCGTTTTCGACCCTCCCTCAAGGGGAGGGTTCCAGCGGAGGTTCTTCGGCGAGGGAGCCCCTATTCGATGCGTCGCACGCTCTCGCGCACTACCAGCTCGCAGGGCAGCCGGACCTTCGAGAGCGCCACCTTCTCGTTGCGCCCCGTCATGCGGCCGAGAAGGTCATGGGCCGCGAGCCGGCCGAGTTCGGTGCGCGGCTGGCGCATCGTCGTCAGCGCCGGGTCGTAGTGGACGGCATATTCGATGTCGTCGAAGCCGACCACCGAAACGTCCGAAGGGATGCCGACGCCCTTGCTCTTCAGCGCGCGCATGAAGCCGAGCGCGATTTCGTCCGCCGCCGCGAACACCGCCGTCGGCTTTGCGGCCAGCTCGAAATAGCGCGCCGCCGCCCGGTCGCCCGAGGCGAAGTCGAAATTGCTGGCGCCGCGCCAGATCAGCGCCTCGTCCACCGGCAAACCCGCTTCGCGTATTGCATCGCAATAACCGCCGAGTCGTTCCTGCGCCTCGACCCCGCCGGCGGCGCCGGGGATGTGGGCGATCCGCCGGTGTCCCTGGCTGATCAGATAGCGGACGGCCGCCGCCGAGGCCTCGCGGTTGTCGACGTCGAAGAGCGAGACATGCTCGGTGCCCGGCATGTCCGCGAACATCAGCGATGTCGGCACCGTGTCCGGAACGGAGGCGAATTCCTCGTCGCGCGGCACGTTGCCGGTGACCACCAGCACGCCGTCGACTTGGCCCGCCCGGATCACCCGCGCATAGTGGGTCTCGCGGCGGCGGCTCTCGCGCGTATAGCCGATCAGCACGCCGTAACCGGCCTCCGTGAACACTTCCTCGAGCGCATTGAGCACGGGCGTGAAGAAGGAATTGCCGATCCCCGGCAGCAGCACCAGCACCATCTTGGTCGATTTCGCACGCAGCGAGCGGGCCGCGGCGTTGGGGGTATAGCCGGTCTCGCGGATCGCCGAGAACACGGCTTCGCGGGTCGCTTCGGCGACGCGCTCGGGCAGCGCCAGGGCCCGGCTCACGGTCGCCGTGGAAACCCCTGCCCTGCGCGCCACGTCCTGGATCGTGGCGGCGCGCGCCGGACCTTCGAGTTCGGGAGTTTCCGATTGTTGCGACATGAGTCCCTTCGATGCCGGACCTTTTTCTTTCGCACTGCAAAATAACTTTGCGTTGACAGCCGGCGCAGGGAGTATACGGTAGATGTAATCGATTACAAGAATACGGATATCGCAAGTCCGATGGATCGGTGACGAAACGTTCGTTGAGCAGACGCCTCGACGGGGCGTCTCATTTGGGAGGAAAAGCATGAAGCGCGTTACGCGAGTGCTCTTGGGCGCCGTCGCGATGGTTGGTTTGGCCGTGGGCGTCGCCCAGGCTGATCCGCAAAAGGCCGAAGTATTCCATTGGTGGACGTCGGGCGGTGAAGCCGCCGCCGTCAAGGAATTCGCCAAGGCCTTCAACGCCGCGGGCGGCGAATGGGTCGACACCGCCATCGGCGGTTCGGGCGCCACGGCTCGCCCGATCGGCATCAACCGCATCATCGGTGGCGATCCGCCGGCGGCCATGCAGTTCAACACCGGCAAGCAGATCGACGAGCTGGTCGCCCAGGGCCTGATCCGCAACCTCGACGACATCGCCGAGAAGGAAGGCTGGAAGGCCGCCCTGCCGCCGGCGTTCTACGACGCGGTCACGCGTGACGGCCACGTCATCGCCGTGCCGATCAACAATCACGGCCAGAACTGGGTCTGGTACAGCAAGCCGGCGCTCGAAAAGGTCGGCGCGGCCGAGCCCACCACCTGGGACGAGTTCTTCGCCGTCGGCGACAAGCTGAAGGCGGCGGGCATCATCCCGGTCGCCGTCGGCGGCCAGCCCTGGCAGCTCAACCTGATGCTGAACGCCATCCTGCTCAGCGAGGGCGGCAAGGATCTCTACCTCAAGGTCTACAAGGACCTCGATCCGGAAGCGGTCAAGTCGCCGGAATTCAAGAAGGTCGCAGAGATCTTCGGCAAGATCCGCGATTACTCGGACCCGGGCAATCCGAACCGCGACTGGAACGTCGCGACCGGCATGGTGATCACGGGCAAGGCCGGCTTCCAGTTCATGGGTGACTGGGCCAAGGGCGAGTTCGTGCTGGCCGACCAGGTCGCCGGCAAGGACTTCGGCTGTATCCTCGGGCCGGGCCAGAAGAACTTCATCATGGGCGGCGACGTCTTCATCTTCCCGAAGCTGAAGGATGAAGCCGGCACCAAGGCTCAGGATCTTCTCGCCACCACCTTCATGTCGAAGGACGCGCAGGTCGCGTTCAACGCCAAGAAGGGCTCCGTCCCGGTCCGCCTCGACGTCGACAACTCCAAGCTGGACGCCTGCGCCCAGATCGGCGTCCAGGTCCTGCAGGATCCGGACAAGCAGATCCCGGCAGCCGACATCCTGGCCTCGGCCGACGTCGTGCAGAGCCTGACGGACGTCGTGGCCGAATACTGGGCCAATCCCTCGATGACGGCCGATGCCTTTGTCGAGAAGTGGAACACGGCCGTCGAGCAGGCGAAGTAACGCCCTCGACCATGACAATCCGGCGGCGCGGCGTCCCCTCCGCTCGCGTCGCCGGATTGCCCCTCTACACGTACAGTCTGAGCCAGAGAGGTCGGGAAGCGTGAAGCCTCGCCGCCGGAAGAATGTCGCCAGCTATGTGGCGCTGATACCCGCCTTCATCATCGTCGTCTTCGCCTATCTCGGGACGATGCTGTGGACCGTGCAGATCTCCTTCACGGACTCGAGGCTCCTACCCTCGATGAACTTCATCGGAATCCGCCAGTACGAGCGCCTGTTCGCGACGCCACGCTGGATCATCTCGCTGGAGAACATGGTCATCTTCGGCGTGGGGCTGATCTTCGTCTGCCTCATCCTCGGCTTCCTGATGGCAGCGGCGCTCGACCAGAAGATCCGCTTCGAGAACACCTTCCGGACGATCTTTCTCTACCCCTACGCGATGTCGTTCATCGTCACCGGCCTTGCCTGGCAGTGGATCCTCAATCCGACGCTCGGCGTGCAGCAATATGTGCGCAATCTGGGCTGGACCGACTTCCGCTTCGACTGGATCATCCAGAACGACAAGGCGATCTATGTCGTCATCATCGCCGGTGTCTGGCAAGCCTCCGGCCTTGTGATGGCGCTGATGCTGGCGGGCCTCCGGGGCATCGATCAGGAGCTCTGGAAGGCTTCCCGCGTCGACGGCATCCCGGCCTGGCGCGTCTATCTCAACATCGTCGTGCCGATGCTGCGGCCGACCATCATCACCTCCGTCGTGCTGCTCTCGCTCGCCGTGGTGCGCGTCTACGACCTCGTCATCGCGCTGACCGGCGGCGGCCCCGGCATCGCCTCGGAAGTCCCGGCCAAGTTTATCCTCGACTACCTGTTCGGGCGTTCGAACATCGGCCTTGCGACCGCCGCCTCCTCGGTGCTGCTGGTCATCGTCCTCGTGATCATCACGCCGTGGCTCTACTACGAGTACTTCCGGCCCGAACGCGCCAAGGGAGCCAAGTGATGCTGCAGGCAACCTCCACCCCTGCCACGGCGGCGGCGCTCAGCGGTCCCTCCGGCCCGCGCCCCCGCTCGGTCACCGCCGGCCGCATCGGGCTTTACGCCTTCCTCGTCTTTGCGGCGCTCTTCTTCCTGCTGCCGATGTACGTAATGCTCGTCACCTCGCTGAAGACGATGGGCGAGATCCGCATGGGCAACATCTTCTCGCTGCCCTCGGAGGCGACGATCGAGCCCTGGATCCAGGCCTGGAACTCCGCCTGCACGGGCCTGAACTGCGGCGGCATCAAGGTCGGCTTCTGGAATTCGGTCCGCATCCTGATCCCGAGCGTCATCCTGTCGATCTTCATCGGCGCGCTGACCGGCTACGCGCTGTCGCTCTGGCGCGTGAAGGGTGCGAACCTGCTCTTCGCCATCCTGCTGCTCGGCGCGTTCCTGCCCTACCAGGTCTTCATCTACCCGCTGGTGCGCATCTATTCGACGATCGGCATCTACGGCACCATGACGGGCATCGTCGTCACCCACACCATCTTCGGCCTGCCGCTGATGACGCTCCTGTTCCGCAACTACTATTCGAGCCTGCCGATCGAGCTGTTCAAGGCGGCGCGCGTCGACGGCGGCGGCTTCTTCCAGATCTTCTTCCGCCTGATGCTGCCGATGTCGACGCCGATCGTCATCGTCGCCTGCATCCTGCAGGTGACCGGCATCTGGAACGACTTCCTGTTCGGCGTGATCTTCGCCGGCCGCGAGAACCTGCCGATGACGGTGCAGCTGAACAACATCGTCAACTCGACCCAGGGCGAGAAGCTTTACAACGTGAACATGGCGGCGACGATCCTGACCGCCCTCGTTCCGCTCGTCGTCTATTTCATATCGGGACGCTGGTTCGTGCGCGGTATCGCCGCCGGCGCCGTGAAGGGATAAGCCATGGCCACAGTCTCCATCCGTGACCTCGAGATCGAGTTCGGCAACCTGAAGGTTCTGAAGAACCTCGACCTCGAGATCGAACAGGGCGAGTTCATCGTCCTGCTCGGCCCCTCCGGCTGCGGCAAGTCCACGCTCCTGAACGCGGTCGCCGGCCTCCTCGACATCTCGGCCGGCCAGATCTGGATCGGCGGCAAGAACGTCACCTGGGAAGAGCCGAAGGACCGCGGCATCGGCATGGTGTTCCAGTCCTACGCGCTCTATCCGCGCATGACGGTCACCGGCAACCTCTCCTTCGGCCTCAAGATGGCGAAGACGCCGCAGGCCGAGATCGACAAGCGGGTCGCCCGCGCCGCCGAGATCCTGCAGATCCAGCCGCTCTTGAACCGCCGGCCGGCCGAGCTCTCCGGCGGCCAGCGCCAGCGCGTCGCCATCGGCCGCGCGCTGGTCCGCGACGTCGACGTCTTCCTGTTCGACGAGCCGCTCTCCAATCTCGACGCGAAGCTGCGCACGGAGCTGCGCGTCGAGCTGAAGCGCCTGCACCAGGGCCTCGGTTCGACCATGATCTACGTCACCCACGACCAGATCGAGGCGCTGACGCTCGCCGATCGGATCGCGGTCATGAATGGCGGCGTCATCCAGCAGCTCGCCTCGCCCAAGGAGATCTATCGCCGCCCGCTCAACCGCTTCGTCGCCGGCTTCGTCGGCTCGCCCTCGATGAACTTCATCGACGGCACGCTGGCAATCGAGGAAGGCCGCGCCGCGTTCAAGCTGAAGGACGGCCGGCTGGTCGACCTGACCGGCTATGAGTTCGAGCAGCCGCCCGAGCATGGCCGCCCGGCGACCCTCGGCATCCGGCCGGAGCAGATCGACCTCGAGAAGCGCGAGGCCGAATCCGCCGCCATTCCCGTCAATCTGACGCTGATGGAACCGATGGGCGCCGACAGCCTCGTCTGGGGCGACGTCGCCGGCTCGCAATTCTCCGTCCGCATCGACGGCGACGCGCATGTCGACACGCCGTCCTCGGTTGACGCCTGGTTCCAGCCCGCACAGGCTTCGGTCTTCGATCTCGCGACCGGCAGCCGTCTCTAACCTCCCCTTCGCCTCCCCCTCGGGCCCACTCTCGGGCCCTTTCTTTCCGAACTGACGCAGGAAGACATCCCCATGTCGCAGCATAAGATCTCGTTCCAGCTCTACTCCGCCCGCAATTTCCCGCCGCTGGAGACGGTCCTCGAAGGTGTCGCCAAGATCGGCTACGACGCGGTCGAACCCTATTACCCGCTCTATGGCGAGGACCCGGCCGGCTACCGCCGGAAGGTCGACGCCGTCGGCCTCGTGACCCCGACCTTCCATGCGCCGATCGAGGGCGTCACGGGCGAGACCGAGCGCTTCATCGACATCGCCAAGACGATCGGCGCCGAGACCATCGTCATCCCCTATCTCGTCGCCGAGCAGCGCCCGACCGACGTCGACGGCTGGAAGAAGCTGCACGAGACGATCGCCACGGCGGCGGAGAAGGCGAAGGCCGCCGGCCTCGGCCTCGGCTACCACAACCATGACTTCGAATATGTCACGCTCGCCGACGGCTCGCGCCCGATCGACCACCTGATCGGCAACGGCGTCTCGGCCGAGCTCGACATCGGCTGGGTGGCCCGCGCCGGCAAGGACGCGGCGGCCGAGATCGACAAGCTCGCCGGCGAGACGATCGCCTTCCACATCAAGGACCTCGCCCCGGCCGGCACGGCCGAGGAAGACGGCTGGGCCGATGTCGGCCACGGCGTCGTCGACTGGAAGTCGCTCTGGTCGCATATCCAGAAGGCGCCGAAGGCGCGCGTGCTGGTGGCCGAGCATGACAATCCCGCCGACTGGAAGCGGTTCGCCGAGCGTTCCTTCGCCTCGATCAAGGCCCTGGTTTCCTGAAAGGCGACCGTTCCATGTCCAAGATCCACCAGATCGGCCTGATCGGCGCCGGCAATATCTCGGAAGCCTATCTGAAGCTCGCGCCGCTCTTCCCGGGCACGAAGATCGTCGCGGTCGCCGACCTCTCGGCCGAGGCAGCCAAGGCGCGCGCCGGCCAGTTCGGCGTCCGCGCCCTCACCGTCGACGAGCTCCTGAAGGACTCCGAGATCGACACGGTCATCAACCTGACCATCCCCTCGGCCCATTACGAGGTGTCGAACGCGATCCTTTCGGCCGGCAAGCACGCCTATTCGGAGAAGCCGTTCGCGCTCTCCGTCGAGGACGGCAAGAAGCTGGTCGCCGAGGCCGACGCGCGCGGCCTCAAGCTCGGCAGCGCGCCCGACACCTTCCTCGGCGGCGGCGGCCAGACGGCCCGCAAGCTGATCGACGATGGCAAGATCGGCCGCGTCATCGCCGGCACCATGCATGTGATCAGCCGCGGCATGGAGATGTGGCACCCCAATCCCGGCTTCTTCTTCCAGCCGGGCGGCGGCCCGATCCTCGATCTCGGCCCCTACTACATCGCAGCCCTGGTCAATCTGCTCGGCCCGATCAAGGCGGTCACCGCCGTCGCAAGCAAGGGCTTTGAAGAGCGCCTGGTGACGGCGGAAGGCCCGCTCAAGGGCAAGACCGTGCCGGTCGGCACGCCGACGACGATCAACGCCATCCTGAACTTCGCCTCCGGCGCGCAGGTGACGCTCGGCGCCAGCTGGGACGTCTGGAAGCACGGCCACGTCAACCCGATCGAGCTCTACGGCTCGGACGGCACGATGCTGGTGCCCGACCCGAACTTCTTCGGCGGCAAGATCCGCTACTCGAAGGAAGGCGGCGACTATATCGAGGTCGACACCTCGGACGCGCCGTTCGGCAAGTCCAACTGGCAGGACGGCAAGCACGCCAACTACCGCATGCTCGGCGTCGCCGACCTGCTCGACGCGGCAGATCATGGCCGCGAGCCGCGCTGCTCGGGCCGCGTCGCCCTGCACGCGCTCGACGTCATGGTGTCGATCCTGCAGGCGGCGGCCGAGAGCCGCGTGATCACGCTCTCGACCACGACCGAACGCCCGGCCCCGCTGACGGCGGCCGATGCGGAGCGGCTGACCGCGCCGCGCTGAGCACGACGCAACCGACATCACGAAACAGAAAGGGCCGCGACATGTCGCGGCCCTTTTTCCATGGCGCGCTCCATTCACGGCGCGGCGAGCTTTTCCACGTCGGGCAGCTTCCACGTCTTGTCGAAGAGCGGCTTCTCGGGACCATAGAGCCGGAACAGAAGCTCGAACTCGCCGTTCGGATCCGTCGGCACCCAGTTTGCCTCCCGGCCCTCCGGCGCCTTGGGTCCGAAATAGACGTCGACCGACCCGTCGGCGTTCTTCGCCACTCCCTTGGTGATCGAGGCGAGGCTGGCGCGGTCGAGATTGCGGATCAGCGCATGGGTGGCGCGGTCATAGACCGTCGCGGACCAGTACTGCTTGACCGGCGCATCCGCCGGAACCCGCAGGCGATACGTTCTGCCGCCGTCGAAGGGATGGCCGTCCCGGTCCTTGCTCGTCATCAGGTAGAACTGCGCCGTCCCGATCCGCTTGATGCCGGTGAAGCCCAGCGTGTAGGTGACGCCGCGCGCGTCAACGGGATAGGTGTCGGGATCGGCATAGCCGTTCTGGACCGCCTTCACGACATCGGCCCGCGCGGCGGGAAACCAGCGGATCCCCTCGTTCATCACCGGAAAACCGGCATCATATTGCGCCGAGAGCCAGGCCTGCGCCTCGTGCGCCCCGGCGAGCAGCGCCGCGCGTGTCGCCGCGTTGGGCGCATAGCTCTTTCCCTTCTCGATGCCGAGCGTGCGCAGCGGGTCGATCATGGCGCGGTCGCGCGGCAGCCAGGGCTCCCGCTGGACGACGCGATCGAGGTTCTCGAAGAAGCTCGCGTCATAGCGGATGGTCGCGTCGAACAGCGTGCCGGAAGCGTCGACGAAGCGGGTCGGCGGCGGGTTGCCGGCCTTGGCCAGCGGATAGACCTTCAGCGCCTTGCCATAGGCGACCGCCTTGGCGATGTCGGCCTTGGCGTGGCTCGCCAGGCTGGAGCGCAGCAGCGCGAAGCCGGTATAGGTATCGGACGGCAGCGCGATGTAGCCCTTGGGGACCCGCGCCGGATAGCCAGGCGGCAGGATGAGATATTTGCCGCCCTTGCCGGCGTCGGCGCCTTCCGGCCCGGCGTCCTCGAGCGGCATCTGCCAGGCATCGACGATGTTGCCGGCGATCGAGCCGCCGACGGCCGGCGGCACCTCGATGACGATCGGCCCGTCCTTCACGTTCCAGAACGACATGAAGTAGATCGAATCCGGATTGGGCGTCAGCGTCTGGTTCTTCCAGTCGGCCGGGCGCGACCAGTAGAGGATGTCGTTTGGCTTCGCGTCGGTCTGGCTCAGCATCGCCTGCAGCATCAGATCGGCATTGACCGCCGGCATGCCCCAGATCATCGCCTCGAAGGCGCGGCGTTCGACCAGGCGGCGATGGAGGTCCGCGACCTCCGGATCCTCAGCGGCGAGAGGGGCTGTTCCCATCAGAACAAGCGACATCACCGCCGAGATGGCCGCAACGGCAAAAGGCTTCATGGGCCCTCCTCCCGGGCCCGCGCGGCCCACCCTCGATCCGCACAGGCTACACCGACATTCCGTAGCGGCACAGGGCGAGAGAGAGAGAGAGAGAGAGAGAGAACGGAGGCTAGTCGTCGTCGCCCCGGTTCTGCGCGAGGGCCGCCCTCTGCTCCGGCGGAAGGCTCAGCAGCGCCTCGAAGGTGCGGGACTGCACCTGCTCCTGCATCGCGCCGACCTCGATCCGGATGTTGCGCAGATGCGCGTCGATAGCCGCCTTGTCGGGGGTCGGCGCCGCGACCAGCGCGTTCAGCTCGGCGCGCAGCGTCTTCAGCCGGTCCAGCCGGGCCACGATGTCGGGCCTCAGGGGGTCGAGCTGCGCCTCGATACTCTTCACCGCCTCGGGCGACAGGCGATCCTTCAGCCAGCGCAGTTCCGTGCGGATGACGCGCGGGCCCTTGTCGGACGTATCGTGGCGGAAGCGGATGAAATCCGTCACCGTCGCGCCGATGAAGAACGCGTTGGCGCCGAGCGAGAGCACGAGCAGCGCCCAGAGCAGCGTGCGCCGGGTTTTCGAGGCGACCTTCCATGCCATCAGAAATCTGCCTCCGACGGGCCGAACACCAGCGCGTCCAGCTGCACCACCTCGATCCGTGGCTGGGCCTTGAACTCCGGCAGGCGGTCGGCGAAGGCGCTGCCGAGCCCGGCCGACACGGCCACGACGGCGGCCAGCGCCGCGATCCGCCGGCCCCAGTGCACGACGCGGGTGCCCGTCTTCTCGAGCAGCTTGCGGGTGATCCGATCGACGGAACCGCTTTCGGCGATGCGCTGGTCGAGAACCGCGGCCGCCCGCTTCAGCCGGGCGGCGTCCGCCACCGTCTGGTCGCGATAGGCCCGGAAGCTGCGATCGGCCAGGAGCGCCTCGCGCGCGCGGCGCACCAGCATCAGATCGGGCCAGCGGTTCAGATCCGGCCCCCAGCGATCGATGGCGTCATGCAGATTGGCCGGGGCGTTGACCAGCTCGGAATATTTTCCGCCGGGCGTCTTGGTCATGACCGCTTTCCTTCCTGCCGATCATCCTCGTCCTTGCGGACCAGCAGGCTGCGAAGCCGCCGCCGCGCCCGGGCGAGGAGCGATTCATAGGCGTGCTCGCCTATTCCCATGATGTCCGCCGCCTCCGCCTGGCCCAGTTCCTGGAAATGGGCGAGGACGATGACGGTGCGTTGCCGTTCCGAGAGCTTGTCGAGGGCCGCCTGGACGACGCGGCCGTCGTCCATCCGCACGAGCTGGCGCTCCGGCGACGGGCCCTCGTCCTCGAGGATGTCGTCGAGCCCGTCGATATCGACATGCGGCCGCCGCCGGCGCAGGCGGTCGATCGCGATGCGGTAGGCGACCTGGTGCAGGAACGTGCCGATGCGGGCCTGCGGCTCCCAGGTCGCGGCCTGCTTCCAGAGCCGCAGCAGCGCCTCCTGCACGACCTCCTCGGCCTCGGCGAGATCGGAGAGGATCGAGGCGACGAAGCGCGTCAGCTTCGGCGCTTCGGCGGCGATCAGGCGCGCGAAGGCGCCGTCCTCGCCGTCGGCCACCGCCTGCATGAGCGCGTGATCGGCACGGATCGCAGCCTCGTCATCCGGATCGTCTATTCCCGCCAATGCCTGCGCCCGACCTTTCCCATGCTCGAATTCGGCCGCGTCATCCGCCTGGCCGCCCGGAAGCAGACGATAGCGCATCGGCGCGGCCGTGGCAGCCGCGTCGCGCCCTTCCTCCCGTTTCCGTTCTGCCTGCGGCGACACGGTTCCGCTCCCCTATTCGGCCGCGATCGCCAGCGGCGACGGAGCGCGTTCCTCCGCCGGGACGTCGCCCCGGCGCGCGCGCTCCTTCGCCTCGACCTCGGCGAGTTCGCGCGCCAGGCGCTGCTCCTCGGCGATGCGCGGCTTCGAGAAGCGGGCGAGCAGCAGGAAGGAGACCGGCGTCAGGAACAGGGTGGCGAGCGCCGAGACGCCGAGGCCGCCGACCATGATCCAGCCGAGCGCGGCGCGAGCTTCCGAACCGGCGCCGCCGGTCAGGATCAGCGGCAGGCCGCCCAGCACCGTCGCGATCATCGTCATCAGCACCGGACGCAGGCGGATCAGGCAAGCGTCGCGGATCGCGTCATAGACCGACAGGCCCTCGTCGCGCAGCTGGTTGGCGAACTCGACGATGAGGATGCCGTTCTTCGCCATCAGTCCGACCAGCATGACGAGGCCGATCTGGGTGTAGATGTTGAGCGAGCCGCCGGAGAGCAGGATGGCATAGATGCCGGCGGCGACGCCGAACGGCACCGTCGTGAACAGGATGGCGGCCGAGACGAAGCTTTCGAACTGCGCCGCCAGCACCAGGAGGATGATGATCACGGCGAACAGGAAGGTCTGCAGGATGCCGCTCGACGTCTCGGTCAGCGTCCTCGCCTCGCCGGTCAGCACGATGTTCATGCCGGACGGAAGGTCCTTCGCCGCCGCCTCGTCCAGGATCTTCATCGCCGAGCCGAGGTCGACGCCGGGCGAGAGCGTCGCCGTGATCGGCACGGCGCGGCGCAGCGACTGACGAGCCAGCGTCGGCGAGGTGGCGCCCTCGCTGACCGAAATCACCGAGGACAACGGCACCATCGCGCCGCTCGCGGTGCGGACCTGCACGTTCATCAGGTCGCTCGGCGTGACGATCATGCCGTCGGGCGCCAGCGCCGTGATGTCGATCTTGTCGTCGCCGATGTAGAAATTGCCCATGTCGGCGCCGGCCAGAAGCGTCGAGACGATCGTGCCGATATCCGAAACCGAGACGCCGAGATCGGCGGCGCGGTCGCGGTCGATGTCGACCGAGAGCTGCGGCTGGTTCAG
This sequence comes from Kaistia sp. SLG-1, assembly GCF_059699055.1. Lineage (NCBI taxonomy): Bacteria > Pseudomonadati > Pseudomonadota > Alphaproteobacteria > Hyphomicrobiales > Kaistiaceae > Kaistia > Kaistia sp. SLG-1. Next base: position 2,054,531 of record NZ_AP048544.1, on the reverse strand, counting down.
GTCGTAGTTCAGCTGGACGTTGGAAAATGCCGGATTGGCGGCGAGCGTGCCGATCAGCTGCTGGGCCGCCTTGGTGATGCCGTCATATTCGACGCCGGTGACGGCGAAGGTCAGGCCCTGGCCGCCGCCACGAATGCCGAGGCTGTTGCCCTGGCGCAGATTGATGACAGCGCCCGGGATCGAGCGCAGTTTCTGGCCGATCTCGGCGCTGATTTGGGCCTGGCTGCGGCTGCGCTCGCCCCAGGGGGCCAGCGTGACGAACATGAAGCCGTTGCTGGGACTGCCGAAATTGCCGGCGACCGAGAAGATGTTGGTCGCCTCGCCGGATTTGAGCAGCGGCTCGACGACGCGGGTGACCAGTTGCATCTGGCCCTGCGTATAGTCGACCGTCGCGCCCTGCGGCGCGTTCATGGCGATCATCACCGCGCCGCGATCCTCCTGCGGCGTCAATTGCTGCGGCAGCATCTCGAACGCCAGCACCGCGCCGCCGGCGAAGACCACGCTGATCAGGATGATGACGAGCGGCGCCTTCAGCGAGAAGTCGAGCACGCGCTCGTAGAGCCGCTGGCCGAAATTACCTGCTGCATCGAGGCCGCGCTGCAGAAGGTTGGGACGCTTCGCGACCTTGGGTGTCTTGGTGTCGAGAATGCGCGAGGCGAGCATCGGCGCCAGCGTCAGCGCGACGAAGGCGGAGAGCGCCACGGCGAAGGCGAGCACGAAGCCGAATTCGGAGAACAGGCGTCCGGCGGTTCCCTTGAAGAAGGAGATCGGGATGAACACCGCCGCCAGCGTCGCCGTGGTCGAGATGACGGCGAAGAACACCTGCTTGGCGCCGAGCACGGCGGCGGCGCGCGCCCCCATGCCCTCGGCGCGGCGGCGGGTGATGTTCTCCAGCACGACGATGGCGTCGTCGACCACCATGCCGGTGGCGAGCACGAGCGCGAGCAGCGTCAGGATGTTGAGCGAGAAGCCCATCAGATACATCGCCGCGATGGTGCCCAGCAGCGAGACCGGCACGGTGACGGCGGGGATCAGCGTCGCACGGAGCGAGCCGAGAAAGAGGTAGATGACGCCGATCACGATGACGATGGCGAGGAAAAGGCTGCGCTCGACCTCCTCGAAGGAGCCGGCGATGAAGTCGGCGTCGTCCGAGGTGATGCGGATCGTCACGTCCTTCGGCAGCGTCGCCGTCAGCTCCTCGACGGCGCCGCGCACGGCCGTCGAGATGGCGAGCGTGTTGGAGCTCGCCTGGCGGACGATGCCGATGCCGATACCGGTGCGGCCGTTGACCTGCAGGCTGGAGGACTTCGCCGCCGGCCCGAACACGACATCGGCGACGTCGCCGACGCGGGTGTCGCCCTTGACGCGGATCGCCTTGACGTCCTCGGCGCTCTTCACGCTGGCGTCGGCGCGCACGAACATGTTGCGGTTGGTGTCGCGGAGATTGCCGGCCGGCACGTCGAGGGCGACGGTCGCGAGCGCCGTCTTCAAATCCGCCACCGTCAGGCCGAAGGCGGCGAGCCGCATCGGGTCGACATAGATCGAGATATTGGGCGAGCGGTCGCCGTTGACCTGGACGTCGGCGACGCCGTCGACCGCCTTCAGGCGATCGACGATGACGTCGTTGACCAGCTTGGTCAGGTCCTCGATCTTCATCGTCGGCGAGGTGATGGCGAGCCGCATGATGGCGTCGCCATTGGTGTCGGCCTTGGCGATGGTCGGCGGATCGGCGTCGTCGGGAAGGTTGCGCTGCGCATTGCCGACGGCGTCGCGCAGGTCGTTGGCGGCGACGTTGATGTCGGTCGAATCGGAGAACTGCACCGTGACGCGGCTGCGTCCGCTGGTCGACTGCGAGGAGATGTCGGTCCAGCCGGTGACGCCGGCCGCCGCCTTCTCGATGACGCTGGTGATCTCCTTGTCCATCGTGTCCGGCGTGGCGCCGGTATAGGTGGTGGTGATCGTGACGACCGGCTGGTCGATGTTCGGCAGCTCGCGGATCTCGACGCCGCCATAGGCCGCGAGGCCCGCGACGACGATCAGGAGGTTCAGCACGATCGCGAGCACGGGCCGGCGCACCGACAGCGCCGAGATGCCGCCCGGCACCGCGCCGCCCTTCGGCATCGGGTCGTGCGGACCGGGCTCGTGCGTGGTGGGGTTCGGCGTATCCGATCCGTCGACGCGCATCGTCAGCCTCCCTTCGCGACGGTTGCCGGCGCGTTGCCGGCCCCGCTCTCGCTCTTGTCGGCGCCGGCGGCCCGGTTCCCGCTCGGATCGATGCCGAGCTCCGTCACCTTGGCGCCGTCGCGCAGCCGCTGCAGGCCCTCGACGACGACCCGGTCGCCTTCCGACAGGCCCTCGCCCGCGACCAGAACCTGGCCGCTTTGCCGCTCGAGCACATTGACCGGCACCCGCTTCGCGACGTCGTCCTTGACCGTCCAGATATAGGAGCCGTTGCGGTCCCACTGGATGGAGAGGGCCGAGATCGCCAGCCGCTTCTCGCCCTCGAAATCGAGGGTGACGACAACCGACATGCCGGGCTTGACGCCGGCCGCCGCGGCGGCGGCCGCATCGAGCGAGGCCTCCACCTTGAGCGTACGGGCGGCCGGATCGACACGCGTGTCGATCGAGGTGACCTTGCCGGCGATCGACGTGTTCGCCTGGCTCGCCGGCGTCGCCTTCACCGCGAGCCCTTCGGCGAGGCGGCCCGAATAGCGCTCCGGCACCGGGAAGCTGACCAGCATCGTCGAGACGTCGTCCACCGTGGTGACCACCGTCGAGGAGGTGACGAAATCGCCCTCCGACAGGTTGCTCAGGCCGACGACGCCTTCGAACGGCGCCGAGATGGTCCGGCGATCGAGCGCGATCTGCGCCCCGAGCACGGCGATCTGCGCCTTGCGATAGCCAGATTGCGCATCTTCCAGCGCCGATACGGAAAGGTTGCGGCTGTCGGCGAGCTTCTGGGCGCGATCGAGCGCGGATTTCGCGTCCTTCAGCGCCACATTGGCGAGGTCGAGCGCGACGCGCTGGTCCTGATCGTCGAGCCGGACCAGCGGCTGGTCCTTGGCCACCTTGTCGCCGGCCTTGAACAGGACCTCGGTGACAACAGCGGAGACCTGCGGATAGAGATTGATCGAGCGCGGCACCTTGACCGTGCCGACGGAGCGGACCTGATCCTTCTCGACATCGCTGGTCACGGCATCGGTGACGACGAAGGTCGGACCGAAGCGCGGCTGTCCGCCGCCGCCTCCACCACCGCCCTGCCCGCCGGCCGCGACCAACGCGCCGCCGCTCGAATCACGCTGCTGGTAGAAATACCAGCCGCCAGCGGCCAGAAGGACGACGACGAGGCAGAGCAGGATCTGTTTCCAAAGCGGCATGTTGGTTCCGGTATGTGGGCCCGTTCCTCCCTTGAACGCAGCGGCCTCGCGGATCCGTCGACGCGATGCAAAAAAGTTTCGCGGCGGATTCCGTCGCATCGGGCGCGATCGGCGGTCGGGGCGAGACCCGCGGGACCGCGATGCGTCAGCGCCTCGGCGCCGCCCGACGAAACGCCCCGGCCGCGCCCTAGCATAGCGCACCTGCCGTTAGGAAATGTGGCAACGACGCGGCGGCGCCAGTCCCGCGAGCCCGTTTCAGGCTGTGCATAATCTCGTCATGACGCGCATTTTACAGCCGGGGGACCTTGCCTTCCGGCGCCCGCGCCACGGGCGGGCCCGGAGGGGGCCGCGATGGGTGCCCGTGGCGAAAAATGGCCATTTCCGCCGTTCCGGGGATCATTTTCTGAGGTTCGCACCTCAAACAAAATCCACCCCTCGCGAGCTAAGGAAAACCAACATCCCCGGCCCTGCGGCCGCTGCCGCATTTCAGGTCTTTACTCAAGGGCTTGGATCGTGGACGGTATGGCCCGGAGGAATGATCCTGCGCACGAAACCAGCGGGACGCTTCGGTGTCTCTCTTCGTGCGTCCATCATGGAGGTTGATTTATGGCAAGTCTGACGTTGCGCGAAGTCCAGAAGTCGTTCGGGGAGGTGCCGATCATCCGCGGCGTTGATCTCGAGGTCAAGGACGGCGAGTTCTGCGTCTTCGTCGGCCCGTCGGGTTGTGGCAAGTCGACGCTTCTTCGTCTGATCGCGGGCCTTGAAGGCACGACGGACGGAACGGTCCGGATCGGTGACCGGGACGTGACCCGTCTCGCGCCGGCCGAACGCGGCGTTTCGATGGTTTTCCAGTCCTACGCGCTGTACCCGCACATGACCGTCGCCGAGAACATCGGTTTCGGCATGAAGATGGCGAAGATGCCGAAGCCCGAAATCCAGGCCCGGACCCAGAAGGCAGCGAAGATGCTGCACCTGACGGAGCTGCTGCAGCGCCGCCCGGCCCAGCTCTCCGGCGGTCAGCGCCAGCGCGTCGCCATCGGTCGCGCCATCGTGCGCGAGCCGGACGTGTTCCTGTTCGACGAGCCGCTGTCGAACCTCGACGCTGCGCTGCGCGTGCAGATGCGCATCGAGATCTCGAAGCTGCACAATGACCTCGGCGCGACGATGATCTACGTCACGCACGATCAGGTCGAAGCCATGACCATGGCCGACAAGATCGTCGTGCTCAACGCCGGCCGCATCGAGCAGGTCGGTTCGCCGCTCGAGCTCTACCACCGTCCGAACAACCTCTTCGTCGCCACCTTCATCGGCAGCCCGAAGATGAACCTGTTCAACGTCAACGTCACGGAAGTGACGGGCGGTTCGGCCATCGTCGCCCTCCCCGGCGGCTCGACGCTGGCGATCCCGACGCGCGGCGCATCGGTCACCCCCGGCCCGATGACGCTCGGCGTCCGTCCCGAGCATCTCACCATCGCCCCGACCGAGACGGGCGGCGTCCCCGGCACCGTCGCGCTCTCCGAGCATCTCGGCGGCGAGACCATGCTCTATGTCGACGTCGAGGGCGCGGAATCGACGATCGTCAAGGCGGACGGCCTCGCCGGCCAGCGCGCTGGCGACAAGGTTCGCATCGTCATCGCTCCGGAAACGGTCCACCTGTTCGACAAGTCGGGCAAGGCGATCGTCAACGGCTCGCTGATCTGATCCCGGCCGCCGGAGGCTTGTCTCCGGCGCCCCCATGAAGTCCGATGCCCGGAAGGTCCGCCTTCCGGGCATTTTGCTTTCCGGCATTTTTATGCGCCAATCGTTAACGCTGACGCGGATCTTCGTGTCCGACCGCCCCGCCGGAAGCCGCGCGGCGCACCGAGTCGGTTGAGTTCCGGAAAAGGAGACTTTAAAGAGAAGGTATTAACGACCGTGCGCGGGGCGACCGATTCCGGGCGCCTGCGAGACGGGTTACGAGAGGGACGCCCATGCGCCTGACCCAACAGACCAGCTATTCGATCCGCATCCTGCTCTATTGCGCCGCGAACCCGGGCAACAACAGCCGGATCAAGGACATCGCCACCACCTACAGCATCTCCGAGCTGCATCTCTTCAAGATCATGCATGTGCTCGTCGAGAGCGGCTTCGTCGAGACCATCCGCGGCCGCAATGGCGGCATCCGCCTCGCCCGCCCCGCCAACACGATCACGATCGGCGAGGTCGTGCGCGCGACGGAGAGCAATTTCTACCTGACCGACTGCTTCGACACGACGAATCGGGATTGCCCGCTGGTCGATTCCTGCGGCGTGAACCGGATCCTCGCCGAGGCGCTGCGCGCGTTCTTCGCCGTCCTCGACAGCTACACGATTGCCGACGTCGCCAAGGACCGCGGCCAGCTGCGCGGCCTGCTCGACCTCGACCATGAGGTGATGCCGCCGATCGTCACCGCTTCCTTCGCCCCGCAGCCCTCCTGAGTTGCACTGACGCGAAGTTTATAGTTGACTTTAACCCTCATATTTTAATAGCTGCACATGCGGCAGACATCGTCGAACGATGACGCCGGCTTCCATCGTGAGACGGAGTGGAACATGTCAGTTTCGAGCGATCGCAAGCGGTCGGCCCTTGTCCAGAGTTTGGCCTGCGCGGCACTCCTCGCCGCCGGGACCACCACCGCCCTGGCCGAGGGCGCGCCGCGGTCGATCTCGATCGAGCTCAACGGCGCCGAAGCCAACGGCAAGGCCTGCCGGCTGAGCTTCGTCGTCGCCAACGGCCTCGAACAGTCGATCGATGACATGGCGCTCGAGCTGGTGCTGTTCGACAAGGAGGGCCGCGTCGACCGCTTCGTCGTCGTGCGCACCGCCAAGGTCCCCGCCGGCAAGAGCCGCGTCCGCCAGTTCGATATCCCCGAGACGACCTGCCCCTCGATCGCCCGCATCCTCGTCAACGACGTCAAGGAATGCGCCGGCGCGGGTCTCACGCCGGCCGCCTGCGCCGAAAGCATCCAGGTTGCCTCGCGCTCCGACATCAAGTTCGAGAATTGATGGCGGCGTGACGCGGCGAGGTTAGATGATGAACGTGCGACGCGCATCCTGGGTCTTGGCCCTCATCCTTTCGGTGGCGGCGCATGGCGCCGTGGTCGCGGCGTTCACGCCCGACACGGCTGACATCGCCGAGGCCGGCAGCGGCGCCGGCAGCTCGATCGAAGGATCAGTCGACGCCGTCCTCGGCACGGATGTCGAGGTCGAGGACATCGTCAGCGAGGAGCTTCAGGTCGCCCTCGATACCGAGGTCGTCGAGGTGTCGGAGCCGGTGACGGTGGCGGCGATCGCCCCCGCCGAGACGATGCCGACCCCGGTCGAGCCGCCCGCCATCGCGCCCGCGACCTCGGCCGCCGTCGAGGCTCCCGCCGCCGCCGAAATCACGCCGGTCGAGACCGCAAACGCCATCGCCCCGACGCTGACGGCCGACATTTCGGCGACGCCGATCGAGAGCGATCTGGCCGCCGCCCCGGCCACCGAGCCGACCGAGATCGTCCCGACCGAAGCGCTGACGGCGGCGCCGGCCCAGGAGGCCAAGCCCGTCGAGCCGACGGCGGCCCAGCCCGCTGTCGAAGTCGCGACCACGGATGTGCCGCCGCGCCCCGCCGCCAAGCCGGCGGAGCTGAAGGCGGTCGAAAGCGAGACGAAGCCGCTGGAGGTCCAGCCGACCGAAATGCGCGTCGCCGAAGCGACGCCGGTCGAAACCAAGCCTGTCGAGACCAAGCCCGTCGAAACCAAGCCCGTCGAGGCGAAGCCGGTGGAAGCGAAACCGGAAGAGACGGCCGAGACCAAGCCGGTCGAAGCGAAGCGCACGGAGAAGGCCGAGCCCACCCGCAAGCCGCCGCGCGAGAAGGCGCAGAAGGCCGACAAGACGCGCAAGGCGGAAGCGCCGCGTCGCGGCAATGCCGAGGCGGAAAGCCGCCAGGGCGCCGCCAATCCCAACCAGGCCTCCAGCGCCCGCGACAACGGCACAGGCCGTTCCCGCGAGGCCGGCGCCGGCGCCGCCGCCAATTCGAACTACAAGGGCAAGGTCCAGGCCGCCATCCGCCGCAACACCCGGACGCCGTCGAAGGCGGCGCGCCTCGGCATCTCCGGCAAGGCCATGGTCAGCTTCACGGTCCAGCCCTCCGGCGCCGCGCAGAACATCGTTCTGGCCAGCAGCTCCGGCAACGAGATGCTCGACAGCGCCGCCCTCGCCGCGGTCCGCCAGGCGTCGCCCTTCCCCCGCATGCCGGAAGGCATGCCGCAGCTGAGCCTCACCGCGCCGATCATCTTCGAAAGCAAGATGCGCTAGCGGCGGCGATCGCCGCCGTGCGGGCGAGGCATTGCCCCGCCTGCCGGGCGTTGCCACCGCCGCCCAAACGCCGAAAGCCCCGTATTGACGGACGCTCGCCGATGGCCCGACACTCGGCCGGCAACGGAGGCAAACGTCCATGGAAGCCCGCGAGGTTCTCGGCCGGACCAGCCTGTTCGCAGACGTGCTCTCGGACCGGCAGCTCGACGCCCTCGCCGGCCGGTGCAAGGTCTATGACGTCGCGCCCGGCCGCGTCCTGATGGCGGAGGGCGATTTCGGCGCCTCGATGTTCATCATCGTTGACGGCAAGGTCGACGTCACCGTCGCCGGCACCCGCCATCCGAACCGCGAGGTCGCCATGCTCGGCCGCGGCGACATTTTTGGCGAGATCTCGCTGATGACGGGCGCGCGCCGCGCCGCGACCGTTGTCGCCCTCGAGCCGAGCCGGGTCGTCGAGATCACCAAGGTGGCGCTCGAGGCCGTGCTCGCCGGCTCGCCGGAACTGCTCGACCGCTTCGGCGCGCTCCTGGCCAGGCGCCGGGCGGAGCTGGACGAGATCGCCGACGACGAGCACGCCCGCCGGATCCTCGGCGTCCGCACCGACGAAATCGTCGGGGCGATGCGACGGCTGTTCGGACGCGGCTGAGGGCGGCTGAACCCTCCCCTTGAGGGAGGTTTAAGAAGAGCTCTTCACCATCCGGACATGACGGATCAGACAGAGCTCTACCGCGAGCAGTTGCAGCAGTTCGTCACGCAGCCGCCCGGGTTCTGCCCCGGCGTCTCGCGCGGCGGATCCGGCCGACGCCCGAGATCGCGGGCGTTGAGCTCGTTGACGGCGTCCGTCCGTCCGCTCTCCGCGCGCAGCTTCTCCGGGTACGGCAGGAAGCTGTCGCCGTAGAGCGGATAGGGCACGACGCCGGTAACCCGGATCAGCGAGCCGTCCCAGGTGATCGGCCCCTCGACCCGCCCGCCGCGATGGATACGGATCGTCTTGCCGGGCTTGTCGAGATGGACGACGCGGCCGCCCGGCAACGTCACCACCAGCTTACCCTCGACCAGCACGATGACGGATTCGTTCGGCCCGACGATGGTGTCGTAGATCGTGCCGCGCACGCCGATCGTCGCCACCGGCGTCTTCAAATGATAGCTGCGCGGATCCGAGGAGCCGGAGACGAAGCGGAAGATGCCCTTTGTGGCGCGCAGCGCGATGTCGTTGCGGGCACTGCCGGGATCATAGACGAAGCGATCCAGCGTGATGTCGGATCCCGGCCCGACATTGAGGCTCGTCTCGTCGAGGAAGAGCAGCTGCGCCGTCGCATCGCGACCGGTCCTGACCTGCTGGTTCTGGATCAGCGGGTCGCGCACCGCGAGCGGCCGCGCCGTCCCGCGCACGACGCCCTCGACCTTGTTGTGCACGGCGCCGGCGCGCCCGATCAGGGTCTCGGCCGCCGATGCGGCGGTCGCGCTGAACGCAACGAGCAGAACCGCCGCGATCGTCCTGCGGAATAAGCCGACACGCATGGTTCGCTCCCGGCCGCGCGGAATGGGAAATCGGTGGGATTTTGCCACTCCCGCGCCGACAAACCAAGGCCGGCGGCCGAAACAGGCGCCAGCTGCCGACCGAGGACGGCAATTTGCGCGAGACGTGGCCAAACTGCACCGTTCGCGGTCAAACGCGCGCCCTCCCCTCCGTGGCGATTGCGGCGAGACGAGCCCGAATTTACTCTTGGCTAACCTTGTTTCGCCGTGGGGAGCATTCGAGCGTGAAGCGCCGCCTTCTTGCCGCTGCCCTCTCCGCCCTGGCCGCCGTCGCCGGCGCCGGGGTGACGGCCGCGCATGCCGTCGAGCGCGCGCAGGCCGAGGCGTTGGCGGAGGCCTATCAGCGCGTCCTGGCGGACCCGACCGACGTCGCAGCCAACATGGAATATGCCCGCCTCGCCGAGGCGGTCGGGCAGCCGCGCAAGGCGCTGGCGACCTATGAGCGCGTGCTGCTCAACGATCCCGACAATGCCGAGGCGCTCGCGGCGATGGTGCGGATCCGGCATCTGCTGCAGCCGGACAAGACGCTGATCACCTTCGATACCGGCTTCGGCTACGAGAGCAATCCGCTGCAGCGGCATACCGATCTCGAAAGCTCGCTGAAGGCCTTCGCGAATGCCCGCATCGAGGACGAGCGCCGCTTCGGCGATACGCGCTGGCGCACGCTGATCACCGGCAATGCCGAGTATTTCAACAATGTCAGCGAGCTCGACTACGCCTATTTCGGCGCGGTCAGCGGCCCGCTGCTCCCGGTCAGCCCCCGCCTAACCATAAATCCCTTCGCCGGCGGCGGGGTCTCCGCGCTCGACAATGCCTATTACTATTCCGAGGCGATCGCCGGCATGCAGTTCGAGGGCTACCTGCAAGGCGCCTACCAGCTGATGCGGGTCCGCGCCGGCTATCGCGATTTCGGCGACCAGTCGGTCTCGACCGACGGCTTCTACGCCGATGCCGTGGCGCGCTGGGCGATCCCGGAAGTGGCGACGCTGGACGACGTGCTCGTCTTCACCCCGCATGCGCGCTGGAGCGGCATCGGCGGCATCGACGTCGGGCCGGGCCCCGACGACATCAAGCCGGGCGAATATTCGCAGTGGGGCGCGCGGGTCGAGTATTTCAACAAGGTGGCCGACTGGCTGACGCTGGGCGGCGGCGTCGACGTCACCCAGACCCTCTATCGCAAGCTCTACGCCCCCGATGGCGACAAGCGCGACGACGTGATGATCGAGCCGCTCTTGAGCGCCGTGTTCAACCGCGCCCTCGGCATGCAGACCGACCTCGCCCTCGACTACCGCTTCCAGTGGAACCAGTCGAACGACGAAAACCGCGATTTTGAAAACCACATCCTGACCGCGAGGGTGGTGACGCGGTTTTGAGGCGGTTGCTGAAGCCGGCTCTTCACCCCTCCCTGAGATGATCTTTGCAGAACACCATCCTCATCATGCTGAGGAGGCCCGCAGGGCCGTCTCGAAGCACGCAGGGCTGCGGTGGAGGCCGGCTTTCTTCCTTGAACCTCCCCCTTGAGGGGAGGTCGAAAACGCGCTTTGCGTTTTCGGGAAGGGGTATATTCGCGGAGCGGTAAAACTACCCCCTCCCCAAGACCGCCGATCGGCGGTCTTGACCCTCCCTCAAGGGGAGGGTTCAAGGCGCCGGTTCCATTCTCGAACTACGGGCCAGACAGGGAGAGGTGAAGTCCCCCGCCCTCACCGCGACAGCAACACCAGCGCCAGGGTCATCGCCAGATAGGTGAGCTGGTGGGCGAACTGGTCGAGGCCGAGGGCCCACCAGTACTGCTTGTCCTTGGTCTCCCAGCCGTAGCGGCGGGTGAGATCGTTCTTCAGCCAGTCGATGTGATAGTGCACGACGAATTCGAAGGCGAGGATCAGCGCCGCGGCGGGCAGCGACACCGGCAGGATCAGGAATACCGGCAGCGAGCCGAGGACGTGGATGCCGGCATGGATCAACCCGGCGGGGTGGCCGTATCGGCCCTTGTTCTGCAGCTGGTTGGTCGTCTGCAGGAAATAATCGCAAATGACGTGTTTGACTTGAAACACTGTCAGGACGGCCAGCGCTGCGAACGTAGGATCGATCAACACGGCCCTCCGGAGTGCTGCCGGCTTGAACGCCGGGCTTGCTTGGATTCTGACATATCTCAGTTGGGAGACCTGTGACGGCCGTCACAGGTCGATGGTGATTTGCGAAGCCGGCTCGCCCCCGAGCCCCCCGCGCGCCGCAAGCCGTTCCAGCATAAGGTGATAATAGGTGGCAAAGCGAGCCGGCGCGGCGGATTTCGCCCGGTAGAGCGCCGCCTGCCAGATGCTCGGGTCCGGCTCGCGCAGGCAGGCGATGAAGGCGCGCTGCGCCTCGACGAAATCGGGCGCTGCGTCGGCGGGAACGAGCGTGAAGATGCGCGTCGTGCCGCTGCGACCGCGCAGCTGCACCTGGTCGATCTCGATCAGCCCGGCCGCCCCCGCCTCGCGGGCCGTCGCTTCGCCGACGATGACGCTGAGGCCGTAGTCCTTGGTCAGCTGCTCGAGCCGGCTCGCGATATTGACCTCGTCGCCGATCGCCGAATAGTCGAAGCGCTGCGCCGTGCCGAGATTGCCGACGCAGCAGGGGCCGGTGTTGATGCCGATGCCGATCCGCACATCCGGCATCGCCCGCCCCCGCGCCGCCGACGGTCGCTGCCATTCCGCGTTCAGGCCGGCCATCGTGGCGGTCATCTTCTCGGCCGCGTCGATCGCGTGGCGCGCATGGTCGGGATCGTCGAGCGGCGCGTTCCAGAACGCCATGACGGCGTCGCCCATATATTTGTCGATCGTGCCGCGATGGGCGAGGATGATGTCGGAGAGCGGCGCCAGCAGCTCGTTCAGGAAGCGGGTCAGCTCGGCCGCCGAAAGCCCCTCCGACAGCGCCGAGAAATTGCGCACGTCGCAGAAGAGCAGCGTCAGCTCCCGCACCTCGCCGCCGAGCTCGAGCCGGGCCGGATCGGCGATGATCTCGTCGACCACGGCCGGCGCGACATAATGCTGGAAGGCGCGGCGGATGCCGGCGCGGGCGCGCTCGGCCTGGCGGAAGGTGTAGAGCACGCTGCCGATCACCAGGAGGCCGGTCACCAGCGCCGGATAGAACGGATCAATGAGCAGGCCGGCCTCCTGGAAGGCGAGGAAGCCGCCGACCAGGATGCCGCCGATCGCCGCCACGCCGAGCAGCGCCGCCATCGCGGCCGAGACGAAGGGCAGGATCAGCGCTAGCAGCAGGCCGAGCCCGACAATGCCGGCGATCTCCAGCCCGCTGGCATAATCGGGCCGGGTCAGCGTCCGCCCCGTCAGAATATGCTCGATCACCTGGGCATGGATCTCGACGCCCGGCACGGCGGAATCGAGCGGCGTGGCGCGAAGGTCGAGCAGTCCGGCGGCCGAGGTGCCGACCAGCACGATCCGCCCCTGCACCCGGTCGATCGGCATGCTGCCGTCGAGCACGGTCTTGGCCGAAATGAAGTTTTGGGGATCGCTGGGGCGGAAGCGCAGCCAGATCGCGCCGTCCGGGTCTGTCGGCACGATGAAGCTGCCGATCCGGATATGGTTGAGCCCGGTCGAACGGCCGAAGGCCTCCTCGCCGCTGGCATTCGACGCCTTCAGGATGTAGGAGCCGGCGTCCTGGCCGACCCGCAGCGCCTCGGCCGCGAAGGACGGCACCAGCGCGTCGCCGACGCGCAGCACCAGCGGCACGCGGCGCACGATCTGGTCGCGATCCTCAATCCAGTTGATCGAGCCGAGGCCCTTGGCCGCCTCGTCCAGCGGCGGCAGGTTGGCGACGACGCCGGCGAAGCGCGGGATGAAGGGGCGCGGATCGTCGCCGGCGACGGCGAAGCCCGTGTTGAGATGCGGCAACGGCCCGCCGCCGCCGGAAAGCGCCAGCCCGAGCACGGAGGGGGTGGAAGCGAGCGCCGCCGCGAAGATCGTGTCGTGGGTCGGCGCCTGGCCGATCGAGGCGGCGACCAGTGCCGCCGGCTCGGGCGGCAGGCGCCGGACGACCTCTTCCGGCGAACTCTGGTCGGCCTCGGAGAACAGCATGTCGAAGGCGACCGAGGCGGCGCCGGCCTCGGCGAGCTTGCGGGTCAGGTCGGCGAGAACGGTTCGCGGCCAGGGCCATTGCCCGACCACCTTCAGCGACGCCTCGTCGATGTCGACGACAACCACCGGCTGTTCCGGCAGCGCCGCCGCCGGCGCCATGCGCTGGTAGAGGTCGAAGGCGAGCAGGCGGATCGCCTGCACCGGAAAGGGATCGGCCACGCGCAGCGCGACGGCGCCGCCGAGAAACGCCGCAACGACCAGGAAATAGACGGATCTGCCCAGGAATCGCATGAACTGCCCGCTCGCGCACGTCGCCGCGACGATAGCCGATGGCGAAGCGGATCGGAAAGCCGCCTCAGCGGCTCTCCCGCGATCTAGGCGGGCACCTCGTCCGCCGGTGGCGCCATCGCCCCCGTCATAATGGCGACGGCATCCGACATGGTGTGGCGCTTCGGATTGATCACCGCGATGCGCTTGCCGAGGCGATGGATGTGGATGCGGTCGGCCACCTCGAACACATGCGGCATGTTGTGGCTGATCAGGACGATCGGCAGCCCCCGCTCCTTCAGGCGCAGGATCGTCTCCAGCACTTTTCGCGATTCCTTGACGCCGAGCGCCGCCGTCGGCTCGTCCATGATGACGACCCGGCTGCCGAAGGCGGCGGCGCGCGCCACGGCGACGCCCTGGCGCTGGCCGCCCGACAGCGTCTCGACCGGCTGGTTGATGTTCTGGATCGTCAAGAGGCCGAGCTCGGTCAGCTTCTGCCGCGCCATCTTCTGCATGTAGGCGCTGTCGAGGGTGCGAAACATCCGGCCGAAGAAGTCCTCGCGCCGCTTCTCGCGGCCGAGGAACATGTTGTCGGCGATCGACAGCGCCGGCGACAAAGCGAGGTTCTGGTACACGGTCTCGATGCCGAGGTTACGCGCCTCGATCGGGCTCTTGAACGCGACCGGCTGGCCGTTCAGCCAGATCTCGCCATGGTCGGGCGCCACGGCGCCGGTCAGCGCCTTGATCAGCGTCGACTTGCCGGCGCCGTTGTCGCCGATGACGGCGAGGATCTCGTTCGGCATCAGGTCGAAATCGGCATTGTCGAGCGCCACGACCCGGCCGTAGCGCTTGTTGAGCGCGCGGGCCCGGAGCGCGGGCACGGCCTCCGCCGGCGCCGCGACGACCGTATCGGGCGCGGAGCCCGTTCCAGGTTCAAGGGTCATGACGAAATCTTCCGGATCCACTGGTCGATGGTGACGGCGACGATGATCAGCACGCCGACGGCGAAGTCCTGCCAGAGCAGCTCGAGGCCGGAGAGGGCCAGGCCGTTGCGGAAGACGCCGACGATCAGCGCGCCCACCAGCGTGCCGATGATCGAGCCGCGCCCGCCGAACAGGCTGGTGCCGCCGATCACCACGGCGGTGATCGAATCGAGATTGGCGGTCTGGCCGGCCTGCGGGCTGACGCCGCCGATGCGGCCGATCAGCACCCAGGCGGCGATGGCGCAGATGAAACCGGCCAGCGCATAGACGGCGATCAGCGTGCGATCGGTATTGATGCCGGCGAGGCGCGCCGCGTCGGGATCGTCGCCCGCCGCGTAGACGTGGCGGCCGAACGCCGTCTTGTTCAGCACGTACCAGATGACCGCCGCGACCAGCAGCATCACGATCGAGCCGTAGTTCAGCACCCAGCCCTTCAGGAAGGTCCAGTCGAGGCCCATCTCGGCGAAGAAATTGTAGGGCCGGAGGATCGTGCCGGTCCATTGCAGGAAGGGCGCGGTTTCCTGCATGTCGGCCTGGCGGATCGTCTCGCTCTTCGAATACCAGACGTTGAGCGCGCCGAAGATGCTCCAGGTGCCGAGCGTGACGATGAAGGGTGGCAGCCGCAGCTTGGTGACGATCAGCCCGTTGACCATGCCGCAGGCGAAGCCGACCAACAGCCCCAGCGGAAAGGCGATCTCGACCGGCACGCCATAGACGACCGCCGTGCGCCCCATCACCACCGAGGCGAGGATCATGATCACGCCGACGGACAAGTCGATGCCGGCGGTCAGGATCACCAGCGTCTGCGCGACGCCGAGAATCGCGATGATCGTCACCTGCTGCAGGATCAGCGAGAAATTGAACGCCGACAGGAACTTGCCGGGCGCGGCGAACGAGAAGATCACGATGCCGATCAAGAGCACGATGAAGGGGATGCTGGTCGGAAACCGGTGCAGGAACTCCTGCGCGCGCCGGATCGGGCCGCGGTCCATCTCGTCGAAGGTCGCAACACCGACCGGGGCGGATTCGGTCAATCCGCTCTCCGCCGCGGCCGAGCCCGTTGCATTGTCACTCATAAGGCCATCCTCCCCGACGCCTCATCGTGGGAGCGCCGAAGCGCCCCCACGTCTTACGACGACAGCCGCTTGCGCGGCGCGAAAGTCTCAGCCCCAGCAGAGCTTGAGGCCCTCCTCGACGGTGATCGACGGAACGCCGTCGACCGGCTTGGCGGTGATCAGCTGCGCGCCGGTGTCGAGGAAGCCGGCCTTCGGGTCGATCTCCGGGATCTTGCCGGCATGGATCGCCTCGAGCGCCATTGCCGCCATCTTCAGCGGATATTGCTGCGAGGTGGCGCCGAGGGTGCCGGCCTGGACGTTCTTGACGCCCGGGCAGCCGCCGTCGATCGAGACGAGCAGCACGCTGCCGTCATCCTTGCCGACCGCCTTCAACGCTTCCCACGCGCCGGCCGCCGCCGGCTCGTTGATCGTGTAGACGACGTTCACGTCCGGGCATTTCTGCAGCGCGTTCTCCATCGCCGTGCGGCCCTTCTCCTGGTCGCCCTGGCTGATTTCATGCGTGCAGATGCGCGGATCGTCCTCGTCGCCGTACTTGTTCGGATCCTTCACGTCGATGCCGAAGCCCTGCATGAAGCCCTGGTCGCGCAGGAAGTCGACGGTCGGCTGGTTGGTGGCGAGGTCGAGGAAGACGATCTTCGCGTCCTTGGCCTTGTCGCCGAGCGTGCCCTTGGCCCACTGGCCGATCAGCTGGCCGGCCTTGCGGTTGTCGGTGGCGAAGGTGGCGTCGGCCGCGTTCATCGGATCGAGCGGCGTATCGAGCACGATCACCTTGAGGCCCGCGTCGCGCGCCTTCTGGATCGTCGGCACGATCGCCTTCGAATCCGAGGGAACGATGGCGAAGCCCTTGGCGCCGGCCGCGATCAAATTCTCGATCGCCGCGACCTGACCGTCATTGTCGCCGTCATACTTGCCGGCGGCGGTGATCAGCGTGACGCCGAGCTCCTTGGCCTTCGCCTGGGCGCCCTCGCGCATCTTGACGAAGAAGGGGTTGGTTTCGGTCTTGGTGATCAGGCCGATGACCTCGTCAGCCAGAACCGGCGCCGCGCTCAGCGCCAGAATGCCGCCGGCAAGCAGAAGTTTCTTCAGCATGTCCGTTCCTCCCTGGTCGTTTCTTGTTCTCGTCCGCGAAGCGACCAGTCTCTCCGCGACGCTCCCGGTCTCCTCCCGAGAATGCTAGGCGAGGCCGGCGAAACCGAGGGTTCCGCCGGTATCGAGCTCCCTGTCGTCGCCGCGCATTGCGATCGAGGCGCGGGACGAGACATTGAAGAACATCTTGCGGATGATGGCGCCGATGGCGGTGCTGGTCAGATCGGCGGCGTGGGCAAGGTCAGCCTTGCAGGCTTCGCCCGCGCGGCGCAACCTATGCAGGACGAGACACTCCCAATAGCGGCGAAGTTGCGCGGAATTACTTCCACGACCCGTGCCGGGCCTCTCCAATCCTGCCTCCCTGCGGCGGGCTGCTTTTCAGCCGCTCGATTAACTTGTTTTGATGCAGTTAGTCGACGCAGCTTCCTTTAAGTCAATATGGATTCGTCACCGCGCTGCGGCAGAGGGGTGCATCAGAGATAGGCGATGGCGCGGCCAGCGAGCAGCACGACCACCCAGACGGCGAGCGAGAGCGCCGCGAACGGGCGCGCCCGTCCGAGATCGCCGCGCCGGAGATCGACGGCGACGAAGCCGTGAAACGCCGCGACATTGACGAGGCCGATCAGAAGCATCGCCATCTTGAGCTGGAAGGCGGGATTGCGGACCAGCGCGCTCGCCTCGGCCGAGAGCAGCACGCCGCCGGAGACGAACTGCAGCAAAAGGCCGAAGGCGCGCACCGGCGCTTCAAGCGCCGCGTTTGTCAGCGCCGCGCGAACTCGGGCTTGAGCACGGTATAGAGCCGGCGGAAGCGCTCGATCTTCTCGGCGTAGCGGGCGGTCTCGGCCGGGTCCGGATCGATCGTCGCGCGGATCGGCGGCGCCGTGCAGATGCGTGCCGGCTGTCCGCCCGTCGCGGCGAGGATGGCGAGCCTGGCCGCGCCGAAGGCGGGTCCCTTGGCGCCGCCCTCGTTGAGCACGATCTGCACGCCGAGCACGTCGGCGAACATCTTGATCCAGAGCGGGCTCCTGGCGCCGCCGCCGATGACCGCCATCCGCGTCGGGCGCGTGCCGGCGGCGGCCAGCGCCGCCTGCGCGTCGGCGAAGGAGAAGGCGACGCCCTCCAGCACAGCGCGGACCAGGTCGGTCGTCTGCGTCGCGGGCGTCAGGCCGAAGAAGACGCCGCGCGCATAGGGATCGTTGTGCGGCGTGCGCTCGCCGGCGAGATAGGGCAGGAACAGGAGGTCGCTGTTCCGGACCGGCTCGGCCTCGACGCGGGCGAGCAGCTTGCCGATATCCGCCTCGCCGACCAGCTGTGCCACCCAGGCGAGCGCGCTGGCGCCGTTCAGCATCGCCGCCATCTGGAACCAGCGCCCCGGCAAAGCATGCGCGAAGGCGTGGACATAGGCGGCCGGATGCGGGCGATAGGTCTCGTTGACGACGAAATATTGCCCCGACGTGCCGAGCGAGATGAAGGCGTCGCCCTCGTCGATGGCGCCGATGCCGACGCCGCCGGCGGCCGCGTCACCCGCGCCGCCCGCGACGATCACGCCCGGCTTCAGGCCGAGCGCCGCCGCGACAGGCGCGGCCACGGCGCCGGAGACGTCGGAGCCCTCGACCAGCCTCGGCATCACGGCGGGATCGAGCCCCGTCGCGCTCATCACTTCCGGCGACCAGCGGCGCTCCGCCTCGTCGAGCCAGAGCGTGCCGGCGGCGTCCGACATTTCCGAGACATAGGTGCCGGTCAGGCGGAAGCGGACATAATCCTTCGGGAGCAGCACATGCGCGATGCTGGCGAAGATCTCCGGCTCGTGCCGCGCGACCCAGAGCAGCTTCGGCGCGGTGAAGCCCGGCATGGCGGGCACGCCGGCGATGCGGCCGAGATCGGGGAGCCGGTGTTCGAGCTGCGCGCATTCGGCATGGCTGCGGCCGTCGTTCCAGAGGATGGCCGGGCGCAGGATCCGACCTGCCTGATCGAGCAGCACGGCGCCATGCATCTGGCCGGAGAGGCCGATGGCGACGGTCGCCTCGAACGCGGCCGGAGCCTTGGCCCGGAGCGCGCCGAGCGCGCTCTCGGTGGCGCGCCACCAATCCTCCGGATCCTGCTCCGACCAGAGCGGATGCGGCCGGGAAATCGGCAGCGGGACATCCGTCTCGGCGAGCACCGCCTGGTTCTCGTCGACGAGCAGCGCCTTCACTGCCGATGTGCCGATGTCGATGCCGATATAAGTCATGTGCGCTCGCTCCCGTGCAGGGCTCAAGAACGTTGCAAGCGACCCGACTTGTCAATCCGTTCCTCGCGCCGTTCCTCGCACAGCGCACAGGCGTGAATTTCCCCCGACTTTCGCCATTGCGGAAAAGCCCGCAACATCCTCCTCGACGAGTGTCAAAAAAAGGAAATGCATGACTGGTAGGAAGGCGCCGTTCGGCCCCATATGAGCATCGCATCCACGCGATGCCGCGGTGATTTGAAAAGCAGCTTGCGCCGCGACACCAAACGCTAAAGCGTCACGACGGGTTCGTGGCTCTGGATTTCGATGAGGAGATCTTCGATGCCGAAAACAACAGCAACCCTGCGTCATCCCCTCCGCCGAATGATGATGTGTCGCCGCTGT
This sequence comes from Kaistia sp. SLG-1, assembly GCF_059699055.1. Lineage (NCBI taxonomy): Bacteria > Pseudomonadati > Pseudomonadota > Alphaproteobacteria > Hyphomicrobiales > Kaistiaceae > Kaistia > Kaistia sp. SLG-1. Next base: position 2,035,205 of record NZ_AP048544.1, on the reverse strand, counting down.
CGGAACTCTGGCTGAATTTCGACATTGAGGGTCGCCGGGCGGTGTCCGGATGGCTCTCGAAAAGAGACATGATCGATCGCGGCCTGAAGCTTGCATGGCAGGTTTCGGCGGCGAAAGGAGAACTTCGGTGTTCGACAACTACATTATCGAGATCGACGACGAGGCGGCCGGCATCCTGATCCGGTCCGGCAGGAGCTTCGCATTTCACGCGCTGGAGGGCGCCTTCGCGACGCTCGAAGGCCAGATCTTCACGGATGTGATCGCCGCGGAGCGCGCCGCGCGCAAGATCCGCCGCCATCCCGCGACGCAACTGGCGCGCGCGTCCTGATATTGGATCCGCGCGCCGATGTCAGGCGCGCGGGCCCTAAGGCAATGCGGAGGGCGCTGGACGCTGCTGCCACCCTCCGCCCTTCGAGACGCACTCCCCCTCGCCCTGCCCTCTCCCGCTCGCGGGCGAGGGTTTCGGTCGCCAACCTCCGTTTATCTCGGAACGACGCGCGCAAGGCGTTCCTCGCGGCGCGAGGTCGGGGCGGCGGCCAGCCTGAGCCTGAGGCCGATCGGGAGATTTGCAACGCAGTCTGTCAGGGTCCCTTAGCCTTGCACCCATTGATTGAATTGGGCGGGATCTTCACTTAATCGCTTGTAAAGGCAGGGCCCTATAGTTTCGTCGCCGGTGTGGTCCTCAGGAAAGCGTCCCGTTTGACGAACTACATTGACGTCCGTTCAGACGACATCGAGCAAACGACCGACTTCAGCGACGTTCGGGATCTGCATGCATTGTGGCTCCAGGCGAAGGACGGCGCGCTGCCGGAGCTCACGCATTTCGCCGACTGGCTCACGGGTCCGCTGGGCGAGCGCACGCTGTTGCTGCGCGCCGATGGCGACGCGCTCGTCTACGCGCATGTCGGCAGCCGCGTGCTGGCGCTGTTCGGCCACGACCCCACCGGCAAGGCGCTGGAGGCGCTGACCAATCCCGGCGCGATCTCGTTCCGCCCCGTCTATGTCGACGTGCTGCGGAGCGGCCGGCCGGGCCTCGGCCTGCACAACAAGGTCGGCTTCGGCGCGGTCGGCATCACCGAGCGGCTGATCCTTCCCGTCCAGGACCGGGGCACGCCCTGCCTCCTCTGCTATATCCGCCCCCGCGAGGACGCCACCAACATCCTGCGCTCGGTGTTCAACGTCAGCGCCGACGCCATCACCGTCATCCATGCCTTCCGCGATGCCAGCGGCGCGATCGAGGATTTCGGGGTCCTGGCGGCCAACGCCGAATCCGCGCGGCGGCTCAATGCGACGCCGGAATTGCTGATCGGCAGGTCGATCCGCGAGATCTGGCCGTTTGCCCAGGAAAAAGGCCTGCTCGCCCGTTTCGTGCGCGCCGTCGAGAGCCAGATCTCCGACGTCTTCGACGCCAGCTATCCGCAGGACGGCAAGCTGGTGGACCGGCAGCTGCGGCTGGCGCCGCATGGCGAAGGGCTCACCATCACCGACGTCGACATCGGACCGACGCTGGCGGCCGCCCGCGCCATCAACCAGCAGCATCAGGACCTGATCAAGGCGAACGAGATGCTGGAGGCGCGCGCCATCGATCTGATGGCGAGCTACGAGTCGCTCGAACGCACCACGCAGGAACTGCGCGACGAGATCACCCGCAATCGCGCCCTCGAGGCGGAACTGGTGCATCTCGCCCATCACGACAGCCTGACCAGCCTGCCGAACCGCAGCTTCTTCGAGCTGCGCTTCGAGGAGAAGCTGAAGCAGATGAAGCGGGCCCGCCGCCGCGCCGCGCTCTGCATCATCGATCTCGACCATTTCAAGGACATCAACGATAGCCTCGGCCACGACGCCGGCGACATGGTGTTGCGCGAAATCTCGAGCCGCCTGCGCAGCACCATCCGCAAATCGGACGTCATCGGCCGGCTCGGCGGCGACGAGTTCGCCGTCGTGCTGACCAACGCGCACGACATCGAGGACGCCGCCACCGCCGTGCGGCGCATGATGGTGGCCGTCGCCCGCCCGTTCTCGGTCAAGGGCCAGGACGTGCCGATCAGTCTGAGCGCCGGCATCGCCATCTTCCCGGCCGACGGCCGCACCTTCGGCGAGCTGATGGCGGATGCCGACATCGCCGTCTACCGCGCCAAGCGCGCCGGCCGCGGCCGCACGGTGTTCTTCGAGCCGTCGATGCGCGACGACGCCGAGCGCCGCTACGGCCTGTTGAAGGCGCTGCGCCTGGCGCTCGATGCCGGGCAGATCATGCCGGTGTACCAGCCGCTGGTCGACATTCGCACGGGCGGGCTGGCCGGCTTCGAGGCGCTGGCCCGCTGGCAGCACCCGGAACGCGGCATGCTGGCGCCCGCCGCCTTCGCCGAGACCTTCGACGAGCCCGACATCGCGCAGGCGATGACCAAGATGATGCTCGGTCGCGTGCTGGAGGATCTGGCCAACTGGCGCAGCCAGGGCCTGGCGATCCGGACCAACATGAACGTCACGGCGTTCGATCTGCGCAATCCCGGCTTCGCCGACGATCTGGTGGCGCAGCTGCGCCGGCACGGGCTGGACAGCGACCAGCTCGGCATCGAGGTGACGGAGACGACCATCCTGTCGCGCGACGCCGAACGCATCGAGGCGACGCTGCACGAACTGCGCCGGCTCGGCTTCTCGATCGCGCTCGACGATTTCGGCACGGGCTACGCCTCGCTCAGCCATCTGCGCGCCCTGCCCGTCAACAGCCTCAAGATCGACCGGTCCTTCGTCACCGACCTCGAGCACGACCCGAAGACCAACGCGATCGTCCGCTCGATCATCGAGCTCGCCGCGGCGCTGGAACTCGAGATCATCGCCGAGGGCGTCGAGACGCGGGCCCAGCTCGACGCCGTGCGCGCGCTCGGTTGCCCGATCATCCAGGGCTATCTGATCGCCCAGCCGATGGCGGCGGAAGACGTGCCGGGCTTCGTTACCGACTTCGTCGATTCCGTCTCGTCGCGACGCTGGCGGGTCGCCTAGCTTTCCGTCCCCGGTCGGCAGTCGGACCCGGCGGCAATCGCCTGCATGAAGGCGACCATCCGCTCGCCGAGCGCGTCCTGGTCGAACCGGTCCCGCGTCGCTTCCGCGTTCCGCCGCCACGCCAAGAGTTGTGCCGGCTCGACGAGAATCCGGCCGAGCGCCTGTTCCCAGTCCCGCCGATCGCCCGGCGCCGCCAGATCGCCGGTGACCCCGGGTTCGACCAGCTCTGGAATGCCGCCGATCCGGCTGCCGAGCACCGGCAGGCCGAGGCTCTGCGCCCGCACGACGACGCCCGGCCAGTTCTCCCGCCAGACGGAGGGGACGCAGAGAAGATCGGCGTTCTGCATGTGGTCGGCGACCTCCGTCTCGGAAACCTGGCCGTGAAAGCGCAGCCACGCCGCGCCCGGATAGCGGGCCCTCAGCCTCGCCTCCTCCACGCCGCCGCCGACGATCGCGAGCTGGAAACGGTGCGAGCGCGCCAGCGCCGCCGCGGCGTCGAGCAGGATCTCGACGCCCTTGCTCGGATGCAGGCGGCCGACATAGAGCAGCCGCACCCGGTCCGCCCCGGTGCGCGCCACCGTGGGCGGCAGGTAGTGGTTCGGGTTCGGAATGCTGGCGTGCGGATACTCGGACACCGGGAAGAAATCCGCGAGCGCCGCCAGATTGGCCTCAGACGGCGAGTTGAACCCGACGCGCCGGAAACGGCGGATGAGCGATAGCTTGTAGCGCGCCGAGAGCCGGCACCCGACGCATTGGCGGCGGCAATTCTCACCGCGACGGAACATCGACATCCGGATGCAGGCGAGACCGAGATCGTGCAGCATGACGAGCGTCGGCAGGTCGCGGTCGGCGATCTCGGCAAGTGCGGCATAGCCGATCCCCTGAATGATATGGACGCCGACGAAATCCGGCCGGAAGGCGTCGAGCACGCGCGCGACGAGCCGGCGGTTGCGCGGATCGAAATGATCCTGCAGGTGCCAGATCGGCTTCTGCCAGAGCGGCGCGTCCGGCGCCTCGACGGCGGGATAGAGATGGGCGGTGCGCAGCCGCCAGATCCGCAAGCCGCCCACCAGCTCGCCGTCGAGGACCTCATCTTCGCGCCGAGCCCCGGTCAGGACGGCGACCTCATGCCCCTGCCCCGCGAGCCAGGCGGCGAGATTGGCGGCCGAATTCTCCGCGCCTCCCCGCGCATTGGGCGGATAGAGCGCGGCGATCAGCAGGATCCGCATCGCCATCAGACGCGGACCGGCGCAGGGAGGCTCGCGGAGACGCCGGAGGATCGCACCGGCGCCGTCAAACCGGCGGCGGCGAACGGATCCAGCGCCTTGCCCGCGAGCATGCCGAGCAGGAGGGCCGGCAAGATCGATTCGACGACATTCGACATCATGCCGATGACGAGGAGGACCGCCGCCAGCACGAAGACCTTGCGGAACACCGCCGGGGCGGCGGCGGCGAGCGCGCGATTGCCCTGCAGGAAGGCGAGCAAGAACACGGCCGAGCCGATGCCGAAGCTCGCATAGAGAAAGACGAACAGATTGTCGGCGGCGCTGTAGCGGGCCGGATCGAAATAGGCCTGGCCGGCGCCGATGCCGCCGAAGCCGAGGCCAAGGAGCAGGCGCGGCCAGGGCGGATCGAGCAGCGCGAAGGCGCGCGGCCACATGTCGGCCAGGCGCAGATTGAGCGAGCCGAACGACAGGAAGCCGGCATTCCCCCATTGCGGCAGGCGCAGGCCGAGAAGCGCGGCGATGGGCAGGCCGATCAGAATCGCAAGCAGGAGGACCAGCAATCCCTGGCGGCGTTCGAAGGCGCCGGGCCGGCGGCCGGCATGATCAAAAAAGGCGACGAACAGCGGCGTCAGCAACACCGCGACCAACGGCGCCTTCGACGTCGTCAGCCAGACGGCGGCGAGCGAGACGATCCACACGGCCGCCTTGGCCGGCCGTCCGAGCCGGCCGACGAGCAGCAGCGCGCCGCCGAGCGCGATCTGGTTGGCGGCCGTGAAGCTCGCCCGCGAGAAGCCGGGCAGCCGCTCGACCTCGAAGGCGCTCCAGCTGCGCGCGAACACGGTCTTCACGCCGAGGATCTCGTAGCTCTGGCCGTGCCACGGGAACCAGACGACGGCGCTGACGAAGACGCCGAGCACGGCGATCCACCAGAGCGCGCCAACCATCCGGAGCGCCGCCGGCAGTCCGCCGACCGCGACGACCAGCATGCCGAGGAAGAGCGGCATGAAGGTGTAGAGCCCGAACGCCGCCTGCAACGGCGCCCGCCCGAGCCAGAGCGCATGGAACAGCCAGAGGGTGGATACCGTGAAAATAGCGATCGCCGCCGGATCGGCCCGAAGCGAGCCGAAGCGCAGGCCGAGATAGGCGACGACGACGGCCGTCGCCACGAGGATGGGCGCATAGGAGAGGCCGACCAGGCCGAGCTGCGAGAGCCCGTAGCGCAGCGGCCCGCCCAAGGCATCGCTGGCCATGAGCAGCGCAAGCGCGGCAAGCACGGGCATGCGAAACAGGGAAGCCAGATCGCCGGTCATCCGAACCCGCCACGGCCACGCCATTTTCACGACGCTTCGGGCGGATCGACCCCAACCGGAAGCTGTGGGAGCAGGCTGCCGACACGCGGGCCCGGCGTCAATCCCCTAGGGTCAATCTCAGTGGGCGTCCGTTCCCTTGGACGTCAATCCCCTGGGCCTCAATCCCCCTGGCGAGCCGCCTGGCCCGACGCCAGCAGGGCCAGCCCCTCCGCCAGGCCGTCATGGCTGAAGGTGAAAGCCGGCTTGTCGCCCGGCTTCAGCGTCACCTGGACGACGCTGACCTTCGCCGCGCGCATGCTGTCGACGAAGCCCGGCGTCAGCTTGGCGCGAACCTCGCACGAGGTCGCGCCGCAGGAATCATAGGGAACGTCGATCGGCTGCTTGTCGTCGAAATGGAGCGACATGCCGGCCCGCACCATCACCCCGGTCGGCACGGTCCAGACCGCATGCATCTCGCCGTCCCCGGCGCGCTCGATGCGCCAGGTCGCGTCGAGGCCGGCCTCGTCCCGCCTGGACTGGACCAGCGCGCAGACGGATCCGGCATCGCAGTGAAGCCCCCAGGCGCCGACGCTTTTGCCCGGCGCGGAAGCGTCCGGTCCCCCGCCGTGCGCCGCCGCGAGGGCCGTCTGCGCCCAGGCGACGGCGGGGTCGATCAGCTGGTCCTTCCAGACGATCCCGACCGTGGCGGAAAACACGACGACGAGCACGAAGACGAGAGCCCAGAGCCAGGAGCGTCGCCCCGACGGCTCCTCCTCGTCATAGACGTCATAGTCGTCCTCGATCATCTCGCCTGCCCCCACGGCGGATCGCAACGGGAAGCCCGGATTCGGCCTTCCCCGGGCGGCGTGCCCCCGCTCCCGCCGCCGCGCTCCCTTCAGCAGGGAGCGTCCTTCTTGGTGTCCTTCTTGGCGCCATGCCTGGCGCCATACTTCACGTCATTCTTGGTGTCGTTCCTGCCGGCCGCTTCCGCGGCCGCCGATCACTTGATCTTGCCGTAAGTCGCCGAGAAGCCGGCCAGCGACATCGGCAGCTTGATCGCTTCCTTGTTCAGGTTCTGGAACGTGACGTTGAAGACCTTGCCCTTGAACATCGCGGCCAAAAGCGCGTCGCTCACCGGCGCGCCGGCATAGCAGCCGCCAGCGTCGCAGGTCTGCAGCGGCAGCACTTCGCCGCTGGCGCCATCGACGTCGATGGTGACGCCGCCGGCCAGCGACAGGCCGAGGGGCCCGCGGATCATCAGGACCGGCGCGCGCGTCTGCGACGGGACGCGCACCGTGATCGAACCGACGAGCTGGCCCGAGCCGGAAATGACGGCGCGCTGCTCCATCTGGCATTCGAGCTCGGCGGCGCGGCCAGGGCCCTGGCAGGTGCTGATCCAGCTCGGCGCCGCCGGGGCGTCCTGCGCCACCGCGAGAGAAGGCGCCGCGAAGAACAGCGCCGCGCCGGCCAGCGCAGGCCCGAACCCGCGCCCAAAATGCTTGGTCATATAGTCCCCCAGAAAATTTCGCGGAGTTTCGCCGGAGTCGGTGCTCCCGGCAAGATGGTGAAAGCAAGTCGCGGTCCCTATCCCCGCCGGTGGCCGGCGGCGGAACCATCCCGCCGGCTCGCCAGAGCACCCCGTCAGGACCTGTGCCGCACGAACCCTTGACCGACGCTGCAAAAGGCTGAACCGCCGACCTTGCGGCCGGCGGTTCCTGTTCTTGTCCCGGACCGGAAGACTACCAGGCCCAGCGGGCGCCGATCTTGCCGGTGCCGCCGATATAGTCGTCGCCGAAGCGCAGGTCCGCCTTGGCAAAGCCCGTCCATCCGCTCTTCGTCGAGAAGATGTTGATGCCCGCGCCGATCTCGCCGAAGACATCCGGCGCGTCGTCCTCGACGACGAGGCCCGGGCCGCTGTCGAAGAAGACCGTGTTGTTGCTCAAGAGCTGGCCGGCGATGCCGATGCTGACATAGGGGTCGTACTTGACGCCGTCCTTCAGCGACGAACCGCCGAACCGCGCGCCGAGCTTGCCCTCGAGGCCGTCGCCATTGTCGAAGTTGACCGGCGTGCCCTGGATCGTGACGTTGTCGATCCGGGTATGGGCGTAGGCCAGGCTGGCGTTCGGCTCGATGAACATGCCGGTCGCCGTGTAGAAGCGGTAGCCGGTCTCGACCCGCCCGCCGATCGTCGTCGAGTCGGTGCTGTCGCTGGCGCCGCCGATATCGTAGTCGGCCTTCAGGAAGTCGCCCTTGATCAGGGCATCGACATACGCGCCACCCTTGACCCAGCTGGCATAGACGCCGACCTGCGGGCCCGAGAACCGGACGTTGTCGCCATTGTTGAAGTCGACATTGCTGGTCACGTAGCCCGCGAGCACGCCGGCGATCAGGACGCCGTCGGCGACCGTGCCCTCGAACTCGTGGTCGATACCGCCCTGGAAGCCCCAGAGCGTCTGGTCATAGCCGGTATCGAGCGTCACCGACTGGTTCTGGAACGGCGTGATCGTCGTTTCCGTGCTGCGCTCGGCGCCATTGCCGATCAGGCGGGCCCAGATGCCCGACTTCTTGGTCGGGTCGGCCGTGGTCTGCTGGGCGCTGACGCGCAGGTCGCCCGCACGGTCGATCCAGCTGTCGGACGTCGTGTTCCAGATGCCCCCGGCGAGACCGGCGAATTCGGCCAGCGCATAGGCGCTGCTGTCGGCATAGTTCGCCAGCACGAAGGCGTTGGAACCGGGCGGTGCCGTGGGACCGGGCGAGTCGAGGAAGAGATCGTAGGTGAAGAGCCCGCGATCGATCGGTCCGTTGGCGAGGTAGAAGGCGTCCTTCGACGCATTGCCGAGGACGACGCCGACGACCGGCGTGCCGACCGGATTGTATTCGGCGTTCACGGTCGGGTCGAAGTTGACATGGACAGCCGTCTTGCCGGTCACGTCGCCGCCGACGATCAGGAGATCGGAGGCGGAGTTGTAGCGGCCGGCAAGGATGGCGTCGACCGCGAGCTTGCTGCCGGCGCCGGCGTTGAAGTTGCCGGACATGTAGGTGACGTCGCCGACGTTCGAGCCATAGTACGGCGCGAGCATCGGCGCATGGCCGACCAGGCCGTTCTGCATGCTGAGCAGGCCGGTATTGTTGAAGTTGTCGAGGCCGGTGAACGTCGTCAGGCCGGTCGACCGGAACGTGCCCTCGTTCTCGACCAGGCTGCTGCCGCCGACAAAACTGAACGCCGTGAAGCCGTTGACGTCGAAGTTCCCCCCGGAGCCGTTCCGGACATGGCTGTCGCCGGCCCCGGTTCCGAGCGCGAACACCGTCGTGCCGGTCGCCTTGAAGTTGCCGGTGTTGAGGACCTCATTGTCGCCGAGCGCGGTTCCGAGCGTGAACACCGACGTTCCCGAGACTTCGAACGTATCGCTGTTCCGGAGGCTGTTGTCGCCGTCCAGCGTGCCGAGCGTGAACGCCGTGGTATCGCCGCCCAGGAAGGTCCCGGAATTGTCGACGGTGTTGTTGCCCTTGCCGCTCACCAGCGTGAAGGCCGAGGTATCGCCAATCTCGAAACGACCGCTGTTCGTCAGGCTGTTGTCGCCCTTGATCGCGCCGAGCGTGAAGACGGCATCGTCACCGGCGAGGAAGTCGCCGGCATTGCTGACGGCATTGGCACCCTCGCCCGTCGCCAGCGAGAAGATCGCGTCGTCGCCCGTGCGGAACGTCCCGCTGGCGAGGTTCGACACTGTGTTGTCGCCCTTGAGCGCGCCGAGCGAGAACACCGCGTCATTGCCGGCCACGAAGCCGCCTGCATTGCTGACCGTGTTGGTGCCGTCCCCGTTCACCAGCGTGAACACGGCGTCATCGCCGGTGCGGAACGTCCCATTCGGGCCGTTCGTTACCGAGTTCGAGCCCTTGACGGCCCCGAGCGTGAAGACAGCGTCCTGTCCGGCGAGGAAGTCGCCATCGTTGCTGATGATATTGGCAGCATTGGCGCCACCGCCTGCGAACAGCGAGAACACCGCATCGTTGCCCGCCCGGAAGCGACCATCGTTGCTGACAGTGTTGATGCCATCACCCGTGGCCAGCGAGAACACGGCATCGTCGCCGGTGCGGAACGTCCCGCCGGTGAGGTTCGACACCGTGTTGTCGCCCTTGACCGCGGCGAGCGTGAACACCGCGTCATTGCCGGCCACGAAGCCGCCGGCATTGCTGACCGTGTTGGTGCCGTCGCCGTTCACCAGCGTGAACACGGCGTCGTCGCCGGTGCGGAACGTCCCATTCGTGCTGTTCGTTACCGTGTTCGAGCCCTTGACGGCCCCGAGCGTGAAGATCGCGTCGTTTCCGGCGAGGAAGTCGCCATCGTTGCTGACGATATTGGCAGCATTGGCGCCACCGCCTGCGAACAGCGAGAACACCGCGTCGTCGCCCGCCACGAAGCGACCGGCGTTGCTGACCGTGTTGGTGCCTGCGCCCGTCGCCAGCGAGAAGATCGCGTCGTCGCCCGTGCGGAATGTCGCGCCGGCAAAGTTCGAGACGGCATTATCGCCCTTGACGGCGGCGAGTGTGAACACAGCATCGTTGCCCGCCCGGAAGCGACCATCGTTGCTGACCGTGTTGATGCCGTCGCCTGTCGCCAGGGTGAACACGGCGTCGTCGCCCGCCACGAAGCGACCTTCGTTGTCCACTCGGTTGTTGCCGGCGCCCGTCGCCAGCGAGAACACCGCGTCGTCGCCGGTGCGGAACGTCCCGCTAGCGAGGTTCGTCACAGAGTTGTGGCCAGTGACCGCGCCGAGCGTGAAGATCGCGTCGTTCCCAGCGAAGAAGCGGCCGGTGTTGCTGAGGGTGTTGTTGCCGTCGCCGTTCACCAGTGTGAACGCCGCGTCATTGCCCGCTACGAAGCGACCGTCATTGCTGACCAGGTTCGCGCCGGCCCCCGTCACGAGCGAGAACACGGCGTCGTCGCCCGTGCGGAACGTCGCGCCGGCGGCGTTCGTCACCGAGTTGAAGCCTGTGACCGCGCCAAGGGTGAAAACAGCGTCATTGCCCGCTACGAAGCGACCGTCATTGCTGACCGAGTTCGCGCCGGCGCCTGTCACGAGCGAGAACACGGCGTCGTCGCCCGTGCGGAACGTCGCGCCGGCGGCGTTCGTCACCGAGTTGAAGCCCGTGACCGCGCCAAGGGTGAACACAGCGTCGTCGCCCACCACGAAGCGGCCGTCGTTGCTGACCGAGTTCGCACCTTCCCCGGAAGCCAGCGTGAACACCGCGTCCCCACCCGTCCGGAACGTCCCGCTGGCGGCATTCGCCACCAAGTTGGAGCCCTTGACCGCGCCCAGCGTGAACACGGCGTCGTCACCCGCCACGAAGCTGCCGGCGTTGCCGACAGTATTGGTGCCGTCGCCGGTCGCCAGCGTGAACACGGCATCGTCGCCCGTCCGGAACGTCCCGCTGGCGGCATTCGTCACCAGGTTGTGGCCCGTGACCGCGCCGAGCGTGAAGACGGCGTCCTGCCCGGCCACGAAGAGACCGCCATTGTTGACAGTATTCGCGCCTTCGCCGGTCGCCAGCGTGAAGACCGCGTCGTCACCAGTGCGGAACGTCCCGCCGGCGACGTTCGTCACGGAGTTCGAGCCCTCGAGCGCGCCGAGCGTGAGCACGGCCGTATCGCCCGTCACGAAGCTGCCCTTGTTGACGACCTCGTTGACGCCGTTGGCCGCGAACAGCGTGACCACCGACGCATCGTCGATCTTGATGTCGCCGGTGTTCGTCAGGGTGTTCGTGCCGGCGTCGGTGGCGAGCGTGAATACGGCGGAGCCGGTGGTGTTCAGTGCCCCGGTATTCGTCACCTTGTTGTCGCCGCCGCCGTTCAGCAGCGTGAAGGCGAGGTTTTCGCCGTTGATCTCGCCGTCATTGACGAGTTCGTTCGTCCCCTTGCCCGTGCCGAGCGTGAAGGTCGTCAGGCCGGTGGCGTCGATGGTGCCGTTGAGCGTGTTCGTGACCTGATTGCCGCCCTTGTCGGTCCACTGGACGAAATTGGTGATGCCGCCAAGGTCCATGGCGCCGTTGTTGGTGATCGTGTTCTGGCCGCCCTGGCTGTACTGCGCGAAGAGCGACGTGTTGGCCAGGGTCGCCGGCTTGCCGACATTGACGTTGAAGGCGCCGTTGTTGGTGATGGCGTTGTTGCCCTCATCCGCGACCATGGCGACAACGGCGTTGCCGGAGGCATCGACCGTCCCGTCATTCTGGATGCGATTGTCGCCAGCCCCGTCTCTCGCCAGGACGCTGAGGCCCGAGGTCTGCCAGATGCCGCCTGCCTTGTTGTGGATGAAGTTGGCGGCATTGTCGCCGGTCGTGTAGGCGATCACCGAGCCGACAACCTTGCCGGTGTTGTTCAGGTCAAGATGGCCGCCAGCCGTCGCCACGGCGATCTGACTGGATCCGCCGGCGCCGCGGATCTCGCCCGCATTGTTGATCGTGGTCCCGGTCTTCGAATAGGAGACGACGACCGGAACGATGGCGCCGCCACCGCCGTTGATGGAGCCATCTTTCTTGACGTCGATCTCGACCGACGAATTCAGGGCGAGGCCCGCGACGCCGATGCCGCCGCTGTTGACCTCAGCGTTTTCGTCGATGGTGACAATCACCTTGCCCGTGCCGAGGGTGGCGCCGGCCAAGCCGACCAGCCCCCCATTGACCGTGCTTCCCTGACCGAGGGTGACCGTGGCGTTGCCCGTGCCGAGGGTGGCGCCGACCGCGCCGATCAGCGCCGCATTGACCGTGCTTCCCTCACCGAGGGTGACCGTGGCATTGCCGTCGGCGAACGCCGCGGCCGCCGCGCCGATCTGGGCGCCGCTCACCGTGACGGTCGGATCGAGCGAGACACTGGCGTCCTTGTTGACGGAGAAGGCGGCGGCGCCGAGCAGGCCGCCATTGGCGACCGTCACATCGTCATGAAGATTGACCGTCGCCTTGCCAGTCAGGGCAACGCCAATCACGCCGCCGCTAATGCCAACCGCGGTCAGATCAACGCCGGTGGCGTTGCCGATGATCGTGCCGAGATCGAACCCGGGGACGATATTGGCAAGATCAAGCGCGCCCGCACCCGCTTCAACCTTGCCTGCATCGATCGTTACATCGCCAGAGTTGGCGCCCACGCCAAAACCGGCAATGCCAACAATACCTACTCCGTCCGCGGACTTCACCGAGCCATAGACGGTGGTGCCGCCGACCGTTTCACCACCTATTACGACATTGCCCAATCCAGACAGCGCCTGGATGCCCGTCTTGTCGCCAGAAATTGTCCCGGAATTCTTGATAGTCACCGATTGACCGGCGGCAATCTTGAGACCGATGCCACCCGCGTCAATCGTTCCTCTGTTGGTTACATTGGTCTGACCCAGAGCCTTCGTGATCGAGATTGCGTCGTCCTGAGCCTTCACAAGGCCCGAAGGGCCCACCGTCATGTTGAGCGTACCCGAGGCAGAGCCAGCGACGATCGCGTTTCCATCGTTACTCTTAATCGTGCCGTTGATGGTCCAGTTCTGCGCGCCGCCGGAGCTGGCGTTCACCATGGTCCCGTCGCCAACAACAGAACTGAATTGGTCCAGCATGTTGAACGTGAAAGTGCCGATTGTCGCGGTGGCAGTGATAGGCGAGTTTACCTCCGATCCCGCATTGATATTGGTCGTGATACTTCCCACCCCTGATGAAGCCGAAGTACCTGCCTGCACACCTGTGGCGCAGGTGATCGTGCGATTGCCGAAAAATTCATTTCCACTGGCCGTACACGCCGCCCTCGCCTGCTGCGGCGTCATCATCGCCATGCCTGCGAGCAGCACCGCGCCGGAGGCTGAGCTCAGCAGCGAGGCCTTGCGGCCAGCGTTCCATTTCGAAATCGACATCCAGACCCCCGGATTCATCCAAGCCATAGCCGGCGACAGCCCCACGAGCCGCCAGGCGCATTTACATGGCTGAGATATGAGCCAGAGCTCGGTGGCGGAGTCCAGATACAGCATCCGCAGGTTGAATAAGACAACCTTAAGGACTCAACTCGTGTTGACTTCCTGATTTATGCAACCTGCAGGAGTATAAAAATCAGCATTTAGTTTGAATTTTGAACTACATGTCCGAGATATCGTTCGTCAGCCATACGATTGATCGCGATGCGTGCATCGAGGAAAAATGGCGCATTTTCGGTTGTGGGGCGCGGTTCGATTTTTTGGATTGTTGCCCATACGACACACATTCCTTGGTTGTGCCCCTGGGGAAAGCACGTCGGCCCGTGACGCGGGCGAATCACCGTCCCGCTCCGGAAGACGGCGGCGCCGGCCGGATACGTCGCCAAGGGTCGACAGCTCCGGCAATTCATGGGATCAAGCCGCGCCCATCCAAGGAGAACGGCGTAATGGAACCGAATACCCAGGCTTTGATCGACGAGATCAATCACGCCATGCGCAATATCGACGCCGGCATGACGGCGATCATGGCCTTCGTCGCCTCGATCCCCGGCGCCAAGGATGTCGATATCGAAGCCGTCAAGGTGCGCCTGAACGTGCCGAGCAATATGAAGGCCGGCACGCGCCAGCCGCCGCCGAACATCGTCGTCGCCGAAGTGCTCGACCGGCTGAAGCGGATGGCCGACAAGGAATAGCCGAAAGGCAGGAAACTGCCGGCGCGCGGACCCGTTCCGCGCGCCGCTCTTTTTTGCTCCGCGCCGGGAGCGGACCGTTTTCGCCACAACCCTCCCCCGACGGCCCGAAAGCCGGCGCGCCGCGAAAACGCCAGTTCCGCCGCAGTATCGGGCACGGCGTCATCTTGGCCGCTACCTATGCGCGGCATCGATCTACTGCATCCCGTCTGGATTGCGGCAGGCGAACGCGCCGCTTAGCGCGCGAGCTCTCCTGCACAGAATGCGTGCACAGACGCTCAACCTCGGCTATACGCTCCGTCGATAATTCCAAAAGTCGGCAACACGACCGAACGGGCGGGCCCGCCCAGGCAGGCCAACGCACCCGCGTCCCGCGTGGGTAAAAACCCCGGTCGCTGCTGCTTCGTCCTCGTGGAGCCCATTTGCCATGACATCGACCACCGCGGCGGCCCTGCCCGCCGCCCCCGCCAATTCTCGCTCGCGCGTCATCCTCGCGAGCCTGGTCGGCACGACCATCGAATTCTATGATTTCTACGTCTATGCGACGGCGGCCGTGCTGGTCTTCCCGCATCTGTTCTTCCCGCCCGGCAACGAGACGACGGCGCTGTTGAACTCCTTCGCCATCTTCGGCGCGGCGATGGTGGCGCGGCCGATCGGCGCCATCTTCTTCGGCCATCTCGGCGACAAGCGCGGCCGCAAGATCACGCTGGTCGGCGCGTTGCTCACCATGGGCATCGCCACCTTCCTGATCGGCCTGCTGCCGACCTATGCGATGGTCGGCTGGTTCGCGCCGGGGCTGCTGGTGCTGCTGCGCCTCGCGCAGGGCTTCGCCATCGGCGGCGAATGGAGCGGCGCGGCGCTGGTCGCGACGGAAAACGCGCCCGCCGGAAAGCGCGCCATCTTCGGCACCTTCCCGCAGCTCGGCGCGCCGGTCGGCTTCATCATCGCCAACGGCCTGTTCCTGATCATCGCGGCACTGATGCCCTCCGACGATCCGTCCCGCCCGTCGACGGCCTTCCTCGACTGGGGCTGGCGCATCCCGTTCCTGTTCTCGGTCGTGATGGTGATCGTCGGCCTCTGGGTCCGGCTGAACCTCGTCGAGAGCGCGGCCTTCGAGAAGACGGTCGAGACCGGCAAGGTGCAGAAGGTTCCGCTCGCCGCCGCCTTCAAGCTGCATTGGCGGCAGCTGATCCTCGGCACCTTCTATATGCTGGCGACCTATGTGCTGTTCTACCTGATGACGACGTTCTCGCTCAGCTATGGCCGCGCCGCGATCGACGCCGCGCTGCCGGGCCTCGGCTACGACTACCGCACCTTCGTCGTCATGATGATCATCGGCGTCGTCTTCTTCGGCATCTTCACGCTCGCCTCCGGCCCCTGGGCCGATCGCTGGGGCCGCCGCAAGACGCTGATCTGGATCACGCTCGCCATCATCCTGTTCGGCCTCGTCTGGGTGCCGCTGCTCGCCGCCGGCACGGTCGGCGTCATGGCCTGGCTGATCCTCGGCTTCACGCTGATGGGCATGACCTTCGGGCCGATGGGCGCGCTGCTGCCGGAACTGTTCCCGGCCAATGTCCGCTATACCGGCTCCGGCATCTCCTACAACGTGTCGTCGATCCTCGGCGCCGCTGTGGCGCCCTTCGTCGCCGTGGCGCTCTGGAGCTATGGCGGCGGCAGCCCGTTCTGGGTCGGCATCTATCTGTCGGCAATGGCGACGCTGACGCTGATCGCGCTCCTCGCCGGCAAGGAGACCAAGGACGTCGACATCGACGCGTAAGCGCCGGAAACGTCTGAAATCTTGACGGCCCGCGCTTCCGCGCGGGCCGTTTTCGTTTTTGGGCCTCAGCCGAGATCCGGCAGGACGCGCTCGAGCGTGGCGCGGCGGGGCTCGAGGAAGGCCGGCAGCTTCAGCGACTGGCCGAGGCCGGCCAGCGGCTCGTCGACGGCGAAGCCCGGCACGTCGGTGGCGATCTCGAACAGGACGCCGTTCGGCTCGCGGAAATAGACCGAGCGGAAATAGGCGCGGTCCTTCTGCCGTGTCGTCCGGAGGCCGTGGTTCGCCACCAGCTTCTCGACCATCGCCGCCTGCGCCGCGTCGTCGGCGGCGCGGAAGGCGACGTGATGCACCGATGCAGCGCCGAGACTGCCGCGCGGAAAACCCGGTGCGACGCGGAGGTCGACGATGCCGCCCTGCCCCTCACCCGCGACCTGGTAGCGAACCGTCGTCCCTTCGCTCGCCGTCTCGGCGAAACCGAAGACGTCGGCGAGGATACCGCCGGTCGGCTGCGCGTCCTCGATCAGCAGCGTCACCGAATGGAAGCCGCGGATCGCCATCTCGGCCGGAATGTCGGCCGCTTCCCGTCCGGGCTCGCCTTGCGCGCCGGCGACGCCGACCAGCGCCAGCCGCATGCCGTCAGGATCGCGGAACGACAGCACCGGATCGCCGAAGCGCCGCGCCGGCGTCTCGTGTGCGACACCCTTCTCGACGAAGCGCTGCGCCCAGTAGCCGATCGCGGCGGCCGGCACACGAAACGCTGTCTCGAAGGTCTCGCCGGTGCCGACCTGGCCCTTCGAGGCCGTCTCCCAGGGGAAGAAGGTCAGAAGCGTGCCCGGATGCCCGGCGTCGTCGCCGTAATAGAAGTGATAGGTGCCGGGATCGTCGAAATTGACGGTCTTCTTGACGAGGCGCAGCCCGAGAATGCCGGCATAGAACCCGAGGTTGCGGCGGGCCGGGCCGGAGATCGCGGTAACGTGATGGATGCCGTTCGACATGGGGATCTCCCGTGGCTCAAAGCGCGAAATCCGCGCTTGTTCGAGCCCCATGTAGGTCGCCGGAGCCGCTTCGGCCATGCCGCCGCCACAGCCTGGCGTTGAACAGCCTGTCCACCGGACGGGTCTTTCACGATGCGGCGGAGATGGAGCAAAGGAATCCATTTGACTCCGCAAAAGCTCACTTATACGTATAAATAATACGTATAAGGAGGAGCGTCGGTGTCGAGCAGGCCAACCCAGAAGGATGTCGCCATCCGTGCCGGCGTCTCGCAGGCGACGGTGTCGATGGTGCTGGGAGGCGCCAGCACGCAGTCGGTCTCCGCCGAGACCGTGCAGCGGATCCGTGCCGTCGCCGAGGAGCTCGGCTATGTGCCGAACCGCTTCGCGCAGGCGCTGAAGACGCGGCGGACGATGACGATCGCCTGCATCGTCCCCGACATCACCAACCCCTTCTATCCGGGCCTCATCCGCGGCGTTCAGAAGATCGCCCAGGAGCGCGATTACGACGTCATCGCCGTCAACACCGACGGCGTGCCGGCGCGCGAGCGGCACTTCCTCGACTGGGCCCGGCAGGGCCGCGTCGACGGCGTCATCGGCGTCTTCTTCACGGTGCGCGTGCAGGATTTCGTGCCCCTGCTCAACACCGGCGTCCCGGTGGTGCGGATTGAATCGGCCAAGAAGCGGGGCGGCGATCTCGCCGTCGACGACATCTTCGTCGACAGCCGGGCCGCCGCCGTCGCCGTCACCGAGCACCTGATCGCCAAGGGCCATCGGCGCATCGCCATGGTGGCCGGCAGCGGCGGACCGCAGGGTGTGCGCGTCGAGGGCTATCGCGAGGCGCTCGCCCGCGCCGGCATCGAGCCGCTGGTCGCGATCGAGAGCGCCTTCAGCGAGGCAGGCGGCTTTCGCGCCGCCGAGGCGATCCTCGCCACCGGCTACGAGCCGACCGCGATCTTCGCCGCCAACGATTTGATGGCGATCGGCGTCATGCAGGCGCTGCGCGAGCGGGGCATCGACATCCCCGGCCAGATCGCCGTCTTCGGCTTCGACGACATCTCGGCGGCGCGGCTTGTCACCCCGCCGCTCAGCACCGTCGCGCAGTTCCAGGACCGGATGGGAGAGAAGGCAGCCGAAATCCTGATCGACCGTCTGAGCGGATCCCGCTCGGGCGGAGGCACTACCGAGGAAATGCCGTTCCAGCTGATCGAGCGCGGCACGGTCTAGACGTCAGACTGATCTCAGGAGGAAACCATGAACAGACGCACATTCATCGCCGGATCCCTCGGGCTCCTCGCCAGCACCGCCCTGATCGGCAGCGCCCTCGCGGCGGGCAAGCCCATCACCTGGTGGTACGAAGCCGCCGATCCGCAGCAGCAGGGCTTCATCAAGACCGGCATCATCGAGCCCTTCAATGCCGACCATCCGGACCTCAAGCTGACCATCGACTATCGCGGCACCGAGCTCGACAAGCAGATGCGCGTGGCGCTTCTGTCCGGCAACGGCCCCGACATCGTCTATACCGCCGGCCCGACCTATGTCGCGCCGATGGCCCGCGCCGGCCAGCTGCTGCCGCTCGACGACTATCTCACCCGCTTCGGCTGGGGCGACCGCATCCTCCCCGTCTTCATCGAGATGGGCAAGTATGACGGCAAGCTCTATGCGCTGCCGAAGACCTACGAGACGCTCGGTCTCTTCTACAACAAGACCCTGTTCGAGAAGCATGGCTGGAAGGCGCCGACGACGATCGCCGAGATCGAGACGCTGGCCGACGCCATGCTCGCCGAGAAGATCATTCCGTTCGCTTCGGGCAACGCCAACTGGCGCCCGGCCAACGAGCACTATGTCTCGATCGTGCTGAACTCGATCGCCGGCCCGGAGAACGTCTACAAGGCGCTGAAGGGCGAGATCCCCTGGACGGCCGAGCCCTTCGTCAAGGCGATCGATACGCTGAACCGCTGGTGGCAGAAGGGCTATTTCGGCCCCAACTACTTCTCGCTCACCGACGAGCAGGCCTTCGCCCAGATGGCATCCGGCCAAGCCGGCATGATGCCGACGGGCACCTGGCAGTTCCAGCGCGTGAACACCTATTTCCCGCGCAACAACGCCGAGGCCGGCTTCGTCGGCTTCCCGAGCGCCGAGGGCCTCGCCGGCCCGGTCTATCCGCTCGGCGTCGGCTCGACCTTCTCGATCGCCTCGGCTTCCAAGAACGCGGACGGCGCCGCGACGGCGATCGACTACATCTTCTCCGACCGCACCTATGGCGTCATGAACTCGGTCTGGCCGGGCGAGTGGAACACGCCGCTGGACGACCTGTCGAAGGTGAAGGTCGACAATGGCCTGCCGCTCTACAACGAGACGATGAAGACGCTGGCCGACGCCGTCGGCGACAACCACTACGGCTACACGACCTGGACCTTCCTGCCGCCGGCGACCGATTCCTACCTGGTCAGCGGCATCGAGGAAGTCTGGCTCGGCCGCACCACCACCGCCCAGTTCCTGGAGCAGTTGAACGCGTCGTTCCTGCAGGAAAAGGCCGACGGCAAGGTGCCGGCCATCCCGGCCCGGTAAACCCCACGCCTGACGGAGCGGCGGCGCGATCGGCGCCGCCGCGCCTTCCCGCGGAGAAACCAGCATGCATCGGCTCTATCTCGTCCCGACATTGCTCATCAATGTCGTCATCATCCTTATTCCGGCACTCCTGACCATCGCGCTGGCCTTCTTCCGCTGGGACGGCATCACGACGCCCGTCTTCATCGGCTTGCAGAATTTCCAGGCGCTCTGGTCCGACCGCGTGTTCTGGACGGCACTCACCAACAACCTGATCTGGACCGGCATCTTCCTGACCATCCCGATCTTCATGGGATTGCTGGCGGCGACGCTGCTGCTCGTCGCCAAGCGCGGCAGCATGTTCTTCCAGGTCATCTATTTCATGCCGATGATCATCGCGACCGCCATCCTGGCGCGCGTCTGGCAGGGCATGATCTACAGCCCGGTCTCGGGCGTGAACGGCATGCTCCAGCGCATGGGCTTCCCGACGGTCGACCCGCTGACACAGCCCTCCACCGCGCTGCTCGGCATCGCCACCGTCGACCTCTGGCATTGGTGGGGCTTCCTCTGCGTGATCTTCTTCGCCGCCCTCCGCCAGGTGCCGCAGGAGCAGATCGAGTTCGCCCGCGTCGAAGGCGTCAGCTTCTGGAACACGCTGCGCTACGTGCTGATCCCGGCGATCCGCCCGACCATCACGCTGATGATGATCATGACCGTCATCTGGTCGTTCCTCGTCTTCGACTTCGTCTACATCCTGACCCAGGGCGGCCCCGCCTTCTCCAGCGAAGTGCTCTCCACCCTCGCCTATCGCAGCGCCTTCTATGACCTCGCCGTCGGCAAGGCCGCGGCCGTCGCCGTCGTCATCAGCCTGTTCGGCCTGATCGCGACCGCCTTCTACATCCGGGCGCAGGCCAAGGAGTTCCACCAGTGAAGCACGAAGTGAAACTCGTCGAGAACCGGACGACGCTCCTCCTGACCTATGGCGTGCTCGTCATCGCGCTTGTTATCACGCTGTTCCCGATCGCGCTGCTGGTGCTCAACTCCGTCAAGCCGGCGGCGCAGATCGTGCAGAACCCGCTGGCGTGGCCGGAAACCTTCCGCTGGGACAATTTCACCCGCGCCTGGGAAGACGCCCGCTTCTCGACCACCATGCTGAACTCGGCCATCCTGACGGCGACCACCATCGTCCTGGTGTGCTCGACGTCGTCGCTGACGGCCTATGTTCTGGCCCGGCGCAAGATCGAGAGCTGGAAGATCGTCACCTTCTACCTGCTCGGCACCACCACGGCGCCGATCCAGCTCTTCCTGTTCCCGCTCTATTTCGGCTTCGCCAAGCTCGGGCTGATCAACAACCCCTTCGCCGTCGCGCTGATCTACACGGCGATCTTCTCGCCCTTCGCCGTCATGCTGCTGCGGACCTATTTCCTCGCCATTCCGCGCGAGCTGGAAGAAGCAGCCCAGATCGACGGCGCCAATCACTGGCAGATCTTCACCCGCGTGATGCTGCCGATCGTCTCGCCCGGCATCCTGACCGTCGCGCTGATCATCGGGCTCTATTCGTGGAACGAGTTCCTGATCGCCACGACCTTCCTGCAGGGCTCCGACAACATGACGGCCATCGTCTCCTTCTTCCTGCTGAGCGGCCAGTACAGCTCGGACTGGGGTGAGATCATGGCCGCCGCGCTGATCATCGTCCTTCCCGTCGTCATCCTCTTCGTCCTGCTGCAGCGCCGCTTCATCGAAGGCATGGCCGGCGGCTCGGTGAAGGGCTGAGAACAAAGTTTCCATGGAGGCAACATTGACCCTACCGAACGATTATCTGGACCGCGTCTATGCCGGCGTTCTCGGCAAGCTGATCGGCGTCTATCTCGGCCGCCCGTTCGAGGGCTGGACCTACCAGCGCATCATGGAAGAGCTGGGGCCGATCGACTATTACGTCCACGATCGCCTCGACCAGCCGCTCGTCGTCACCGATGACGACGTCGCCGGCACCTTCACCTTCGTCCGCGCGCTCGAGGACTACGGCATCTCGCCGGACCTCAAGGCCGAGGACATCGGCAAGGCCTGGCTCAACTACATCGTCGAGGAGCGCTCGATCCTGTGGTGGGGCGGCGTCGGCAACTCGACCGAGCACACCGCCTGGATCAACCTGAAGAAGGGCATCCCCGCCCCCGCTTCCGGCTCGATCGCCGTCAACGGCCAGCCGGTCGCCGAGCAGATCGGCGCGCAGATCTTCATCGACGGCTGGGCGCTGGTCGCGCCGAACCAGCCGAAGCTGGCGGCGAAGCTCGCCGAACAGGCCGGCAAGGTCAGCCATGACGGCGAATCCGTCTATGCGGCGATGCTGTGGGCGGCGATGGAAGCGGAAGCCTTCAAGAGCCGCGACATCGACCACCTGCTCGATGTCGGCCTCTCGGTCATTCCGGCCGACAGCCTGATCGCCAGGCTGATCGCCGACGTCCGCCGCTGGCACAAGGAGAACGCCGACTGGCGCGTCGCCCGCCAGCTGATCCAGGACCACTACGGCTACGACAAATATCCCGGCAACTGCCACGTCGTGCCGAACCACGCGCTGATGATCATGTCGGTGCTCTACGCGCCGGACGATTTCCAGAAGGCGCAGATGATCGTCAACACGTCGGGCTGGGACACCGACTGCAACGCCGGCAATGTCGGCTGCCTGATGGGCATCATGCTTGGTCTCGACGGCATCGAGGCCGGCCCCGACTGGCGCGGCCCGATCGCCGACCGCCTGCTGATCTCCTCGGCCGATGGCGGCAATTCGATCAACGACGCCGTCCGCGTTTCCTACTACCTCGCCAATCTCGGGCGCCTGCTCGCCGGCGAGAGCCGTCTCGACAAGCCGAAGGACGGCGCGCAGTTCCACTTCTCGCTGCCGGGCAGCCAGCAGGGTTTCCGGCCGCAGGGTGGCTTCACCGCGAACGCCTTCCTCCGCGTCGGCAACGAGGAATTCGGCCCGGCCCGCGCGCTCTCGATCGGCTACGAGGCGCTCGGCCCCGGCCAGGAAGCGGCGGCGATCACGCCGACCTTCTCGCCGCCCGAGCTGCTCAACATGCGCACCTACGACCTGATGGCGACGCCGCTGGTCTATCCGGGCCAGGTGGTGACGGCGCGCCTCGTGGCGCCGGCCGCCAACAAGGGCGCGGTCGAGGCAAAGCTGCGGCTCCGCGTCTATGACGGCGCCGACAAGCTGCGCGATGTCGACGGCGATGCGGTGACGCTCGCCCCCGGCGCCGACGCCGTGCTCTCGTGGCGCCTGCCGGAGCTCGACGGCCAGCCGATCGCCGAGATCGGCGTCGTGCTGACGGCATCCGGTCCGCGCGCCGACGGCAAGATCCTGGTCGACTATCTGCGCTGGGACGGCGCGCCGGAAGTGACGCTGAAGCGTCCGGCCGGCGACGGCGATTTCTGGCGCATGGCCTGGGTCAACGGCGTCAGCTTCTTCTCGAAGCGCTTCCCGCCGAGCTTCCGCATCTCGCAGTCGCTGGGAGACGGCATCGTCTCGCACGGCACCCGCGAATGGACTGACTACGCGCTCGACGCCGACATCATGATCCATCTTGCCGTGCATGGCGGCGTCGCGCTGCGCGTCCAGGGCCTGCGTCGCTACTACGACCTGCGCATCACCCAGGGCGGCGAGCTGCAGATCGTGCGCGTCCGCGACGACAAGGAAGTGGTCCTGGCGTCGAAGCCGTTCGACTTCGTGCTGGAGAAGGCGATCCCCGTCCACGCCAAGGTCGTCGGCTCGACGATCTCGGCCACCGTCGGCGGCGTCGCCATCGAGGCGACGGACGACAGCGCCGAGGCGTTCAAGGATGGCGGCATCGGCTTGACCGTCCGCGAGGGCGCGCTCTCGACCGACGCGGTCAAGATCTCGGCCGCCTGATCGCGGCTACCAAACAAATCGCGCAGGGGGCCCGGCCCCCTGCGCGATGCAGACTACGTGTTGAAATGAAACGCTAGAGCTTCGCGAGAAAAAGCCGGATCAACCGGACGCTCTCTTCCGCGATGCCGGCGATCAGGGTCTCGCCCTTCTCCGCCGTCGACGGACGCGGATCACCAAAAACGCCGGACTTGTTGAAGCTGTCGAGCCCCATCGGCTCCAGCCCGAAGGTTTCCGGGAACACCGGATATTCCGCCGCCGCCTTGTCCATCCGCACCAGTTCCGGTTCCAGCGCCAGCACCATCGAGGTCTCCACCTCGTCGGCATGGTAGAAGGTCGGCGCCGCCGGCTCGCTGTCGCAGATTTTGGACGCGATCGCTTCCATGCCGGGATAGTCGAGATACATCACCGGGAAGCCGGCCTCGACCTTCAGTGCCTGCGCCGCCTGTTGGATCGCGACGCGATTGCCGAAATGGCCATTGATGATGATGAGCGCCTTGACGCCCATCCGCTTCAGGCCGCGGCCGATATCGAGGAAGATCGCCCGCATCGTGTCCGACGACAGCGACAGCGTGCCGGCGAAGCCCTCATTGTTCCAGGCGTCGCCATAGGCGATCGGCGGCAGCAGCAGGCCGTCGATCTCGGCGGCGATCCGCCTTGCCACGCCCTGCGCCATGATCGTGTCGGTCGAGAGCGGCAGGTGCGCGCCATGCTGTTCCAATGCGCCGACCGCGAGCACCGCGACCGCGCCCTTTCCGAGCGCTTCCTTCACTTCCGGCGACGTGGCGGCATGAAGATCGAGCATGGCAATCAGTCTCCGGAGCGGCCGCGCCGGAACGGCACGCCGAGGGCCGCGGGTGCGCCCCCGCGTCCGACGAAGCCGGCCAGCACGATGATGGTGAGAACGTAGGGAAGCATCAGCATGAACTGGAACGGCACGCCGGTCGGCAGCAGCTGCGCGCGCAGCTGCAACGCGTCGGCGGCACCGAAGAGGAGCGCTGCCAGCAGCACGCCGACGGGATGGCGGCGGCCGAGGATCAGGATCGCCAGCGCGATATAGCCGCGTCCCGCCGTCATGTTGTCGATGAAGATGCCGGTCGCCGACAGCGACAGGAAGGCGCCGCCGAGGCCCGCGAGTGCGCCGGAGATGGCGACGGCGAGATAGCGGATGCGATAGACGTCGAGGCCCAGCGTCTCCGCCGCTTCCGGATGTTCGCCGACGGCGCGGATGTTGAGGCCAAGCCGGGTCTTCGCCATCACCACCCAGGCGACGACGACGAGGCCGAGCGCGACATAGGCGAGGAGATCCTGCCGGAACAGCAGCGGCCCGATCAGCGGGATGTCGGCGAGCCGGCCTAGATCCAGCGGCGGAAAGGCGTCGATGCGCGGGCTCTGCGTGCCGGAGCCGAAGATCAGCCGGTAGAAGAAGGCGGTGACGCCGACGGCGAGCAGGTTCATCGCGATGCCGACGACGACCTGATTGGCGCCGAGCGTGATCGTGTAGAAGCCGAGGACCAGGCCGAAGACGATGCCGGCGAGAACAGCCGCGAGGACGCCGAGCGCCAGGCTGCCGGTCAAAAAGGCGGCGACGAAGCCGACAAAGGCGCCGATCAGCATCGCACCCTCGAGGCCGATGTTGAGCACGCCGGAGCGCTCGGAGAACAGCCCGCCCAGTGCCGCCAGCATGATCGGGATGGCGAGCCGCATCGAGGCGGCGAGGAAACCGGCAAGCACCGGATCGGTGAGGAAATTCAGGAACTGCATGGAACGAGCCTCTCGCTCGAGGCTTCAGCACACGCGCCGTCATCCCGGGCTTGACCCGGGATCCATGCAGCCGCCTTCCGACGGAAGCTGTATGGATCCCCGCCTTCGCGGGGATGACGCCGGAGATTGGTGGTGAGAGACAAGACAGTCCTCATCTCGCGCCTCCGCCAGAAAACCGCGCGCGCAGCATGGCGAGCGCCGGGCGGCCGAGGAGGAACAGCACGACGAGACCCTGGATCACGGTGGTGAGCGTGCCGGGAACGCCGGCCGCCGATTCCATCGTCGTGGCGCCGATCTGCAGCGCCGCGAACAGGAAGGCGGCGGCAAGTACGCCGAACGGGTTGGTCTGGCCGAGCAGCGCCACGATGATCGCCGTATAGCCGAAGCCCGGCGACAGGTTCTCGATCATCCGCCGCTGCACGCCGGAAACCTCGGCGAAACCGGCGAGCCCCGCCAGCGCGCCGCAGATGAGAAAGCCGAACAGGATGGTGCCGCGCACATTCATGCCGGCGTTCAGCGCCGCGCGCGGGTTAAGTCCCACGACGCGCAGGCGAAAACCGTTGGTGCGCTTCCAGAGGAAGAGGTGGGCGAGGATGACGGCGATGACGACGATCAGGATGCCGGCATGCAGCCGCGTGCCGGAGAGCAATACCGGCAGGCGCGCATCGGCCGTCAACCGCGCCGTCTGCGCCAGCGCCGCATTGGGATCGCGCAACGGCCCGTGCAGCAGGAAGCCGACGAGGTGGATCGCGACATAGTTCAGCATGATCGTGGTGATCAGCTCGTCGGCGCGGAAGCGCAGCTTCAGCCAGGCGGCGAGGCCGGACCAGAGCGCGCCGGCGATCATCGCCGAAAGCCCCATCGCCGGCAGCAGCAGATAGCCTGGAAGCCCTGCCCCCGCCACGCCGACGGCGGCCGCCGCCGTGCCGCCGAGAAAGAGCTGGCCCTCGGCGCCGACATTGAACACGCCGGCCCGGAAGGCCAGCGCGATGCCAAGGCCGCAGAGCGCCAGCGGCACGGTGCGCAGCAGCGTCTCGGCGAGGCCGTTGCGGCTGCCGAGTGCCGCCTCGAACAGCGCCGAATAGGCGGTGAGCGGATTGACGCCGACGGCGGCGATCAGCGCCGCGCCGACGACGAAGGCGGCCAGCACTGCGAAGATGCTGCCGGCGAGCGCCGGCGGCAGTTTGAATTTCGCGGCGGGCATCGGTTCGACCGCGCTCATGCCGTCCGTCCCGCCATCATCAGTCCGAGCCTTTCAACCGTCACATCGGCGCGGGCGAGCTCGCCCATGATCGCGCCCTTGAACATCACGACGATGCGGTCCGACAGCGCCAGGATCTCGTCCAGCTCCGTCGAGATCAGCAGCACGCCGGCGCCGGCCGCCCGCCGCGCCAGCAATTGCCGGTGCACGAAGGCGGTCGCGCCGACATCGAGCCCGCGCACCGGCTGCACCGCGACGACAAGGTTCGGCGCGCGCGACAGCGCCCGGCCGAGCACGACCTTCTGCTGGTTGCCGCCCGAGAGCGTGCCGACCTTCTGGTTCGCGCCGGTCGCCCGCACGTCGAATTCGGCCATGATCCGCCGGGCATTTTCGGCGATGGCGCGGCGGTCGAGCCAGCCGCGCTTCGAGAGCGGCGCGTCGCCGGCCTGCTCCAGAATGAGATTGTCCTCGATCGACATCGGCCCGACGATCGCCGTGCGGTGCCGGTCCTCCGGGATATGCGCGAGGCCGAGCGCGATGCGACGCGCCACCGAGGCCGCCGTCACGTCCTCGCCCATCAGGCGGATCGTGCCGGCCTCGGTCTTCGCGAGACCGACGATCGCTTCGGCGAGTTCCTGCTGGCCGTTGCCGTCGACGCCGGCGACGCCGACGATCTCGCCCGGCCGCACTTTGAGGCTGGCGCGATCGACCCGGATCGTTCCGCGCGCATCGCGGCAGACGACGTTTTCGACGGCGAGGATCGGCGTCGCCGTCGCCCGCGCCGGCTGGCCTGCGGCATCGGGCTCGGCGCCGGCTGCTTCCAGCGACGGCACGTCTTCGAGCTTCGGCAGCTCGATTTCGGAACCAACCATCATCCGCGCCAGACCGCGCGCGTCGGTGTCGGCGGTCTTCGCAGAGGCGACGACCCTGCCCTGCCGCAGCACGGTGACGCCGGAGGTGAGCGCCATCACCTCGTTCAGCTTGTGGCTGATGAAGAGGATGGCCGTGCCCTCGGCCGCCAGCGAGCGCAGGATGCGGAACAGGCCTTCCGTCTCCTGCGGCGTCAGCACCGCGGTCGGCTCGTCGAGGATCAGGATGCGGGCGCCGCGATAGAGCGCCTTCAGGATCTCGACGCGCTGCTGGCCGGCGATCGAGAGATCGGCGACGCGCGCATTCGGATCGACATCGAGGCCGTAGGTGTCTGCCAGATCGCGGATTTTCGCCGCGGCGGTCTTCAAGTCCGGAAAGACGCGGCCGGTCGAGGCGAGGCCGAGGCAGACATTCTCCGCCACCGTCAGCGTTGGCACGAGCATGAAGTGCTGGTGCACCATGCCGATGCCGAGCCGCATCGCCTCATGCGCCGAGCCGAGCGGCTCGAGTTTGCCGTCGATGCGGATCTCGCCCGCCGCCGGCACGAGCAGGCCGGCGAGCGCCCGCATCAGCGTCGACTTGCCGGCGCCGTTCTCGCCGAGCAGCGCGTGGATCTCGCCCCGGTCGACCACCAGGTTGACGTCGTCATTGGCGACGAGCGGCCCGAACACGACGCGAATGCCGCGCATGTCGAGGAGAGGTTGAGCGGAAGCTGTCAAATCGGTCCTCTCGCCGTCTGGCGGGCCGGGAAGCAAAACCTGTTGGGAGGCTGTCGCAGCAGCCATCCCAAACTCCGTCATCCCGGGCTTGACCCGGGATCCATTCAGCCGCGACAGACGGCGTTTCGCACGGCGACGTCTTGGCTGGATGGATCCCCGCCTTCGCGGGGATGACGGCGGAGCATGCAAATGGCAGGCCGGAGGCGAACGCCCGGCCTGCCGGGAGCAAAAAACTACTCGGCGTTCGAGGTGTCGAGCGGCACGGTGAAGGCGCCGGACTGGATCGCGTCGAACTTCGCCTGCACCGCCTTCAGAACCTCCGGCGGCACGCCGGCGTCGAGGCCGTGGAAATCGGCGAGCTTCACCGAGCCCTCGGCGATGCCATAGGCCCAGTTCTCGCTCTTCCAGCTCTTGTCCTGGACCGCCTTGCCGACGGCGGTGACGAGCGGGCCGAGATCCCAGAGCACGCTGGTCAGTACGACCTTCGGGCCGAGGTGGTTCTGGTCGGTCATGGCGCCGAGCGCGAGCACGTTCTTGGCCAGCGCCGCGTCGATGACGCCGACGCCCTGGGCGGAGAGCACGTCGGCGCCCTGCTCGACCTGGGCGATGGCGGCTTCCTTGGCCTTCGGCGGATCGAACCACGAGCCGATGAAGGTGTGCAGCACCTTGGCGTCCGGCACCATCTCCTTCGCGCCCGCCTCATAGGCGTGCAGGTTGGCGAGCATGTTGGGAGCGGGCATGCCGCCGACCCAGCCGATCGTCTTCGACTTGGAAGCGCCGGCGCCGAGCATGCCGGCGAGATAGGCGCCCTGGTAGTCCGGGTTGGAATAGGTGCCGAGATTGGGCGCCAGTTCCTTGGCCGTGCCGGCCATGAACACCGTGTCCGGGAAATCCTCGGCAACGTTCAATGCCGCGTCGCCGAACGAGAACGAATGGGCGAAGACGAGGTTGTAGCCGCGCGCGGCGTAGTCGCGCAGGATACGCTCGGCATCGGCGTCGTTGACGTTCTCGGAATAGGCGACTTCGGCGCCGAGCGCCTTGGCGGCCGCCTGCAGGCCGTTATAGCCGACCGAGTTCCAGTCATTGTCGCTGATCGGGCCCGGCAGGACCATGGCGATCTTCAGGCCTTCCGCCTCGGCCGTGACGACGCCGCCCAACGCGAACGGCAAGGCGACCGCCGCGACGCGAATTCCCTGCTTCAATTTCTCGAACATGTGCAACCTCTTTCCCCTGCTGTGGCGTCAGACGCCCGTCTGGCCGAATGCTCTAATCCATGCACAAGTTTTGGCCAGCCCAAATCGAAGGCTTTTCCAGCCTCCAATCGTGCCGTTTGCCGGAATCCTTACCAGACGACCGGATGGGTCGCCCCGGTCGCCACATTGACGAAGCCCTCCGGCGCCAACGGCGACGGCGCCACCAGCACCCAGCGCCAGGGCGCGCAGGTCAGCGTCGCGAAGGAGAGCCGCTCCGGGAAGCCCGGCCACCAGCGCGGCGAGAAGGTCGGCTCGTACATCCAGTCAATCTTGGCGCCCTCGGCATAGAGCGCCTGCATCTCGGCATCGAGGACGTCGGCCGGCCGCGCCGTCATCAGCCCGCCGACCTCGTAGAGCACGCGCGCCACTACCTTGCCGCCCGAAACCAGCACCCAGCCGCCCTGCTGCGCCGCCAGTTCGTTGGCGACCATCGCCATCGCCTCGTCCGACGAGCCGACGACCCAGATATTGTGCTTGTCATGGCCGAGCGTCGCGCCCAGCGCCGTATCCGGCGTGCGCGGCCCCGTCCCCAGCCAGAACATTTTGGAGACCTTCGCCTCGCCGGAGAAGCGGTCGACGATGGCGAACTTCGTCACGTTGCGCTCGAAATCGCGCTGCACAGCGCCGTCCGCGACGGGGAGCTCCATGGTTATGAAATCATCATGCCAGTGGAACGGCCGGAGCAGCGCCGCCTTGGCGGTCGCGCCCTCGCCCGGCGCGGGAATACGGAAATCCTCGGCCGTAACGGTGCGGTCGATCTTCACCGTCCGCGTCGCCCATTCCGGCCAATCGATCGCGGGCAGCTCGCCGACGAATGTCGTCCCCTCGGAGGCCGGATGGCCATCGGCCCAGACTTTTGCGATCTTCAGCGAGGCGACGTCCTCGAGCAGGACGATGTCGGCGAAACGGCCCGGCGCGATCGAGCCGACCCAGGGCGTCAGCCGCATGTGGCGGGCGGGGTTGATGGTGACGCACTGGATGGCGATCTCCGGCGCCAGGCCGTTCTCGATCGCGAGCCGCATGTTGTAGTCGGTCGCGCCCAGCTTCAGCGTGTCGGTGGCGCTGCGGTCGTCGGTGACGAAGGCGATCTGCGACCAGTCGGAAAGCCCCTTGGCGAGGAGCCCCTGGATCAGCTCGGGCAGCGAATGCGGGCGCAGCTCGACGAAGAGGCCGTGCGTCAGCTTCTCCCAGACCTCCTCCAGGAACCAGCCCTCATGGTCCGACGCCATGCCGGCGGCGGCGAAGGCGTTGATCGAGGCGAGATCGCGCAGGCCGGCTGCATGGCCCTCGACGACGGCGCGCTTCTCGAAGGTGGCGCGGATCATGCCCCAGAGCCGGTCATAGGACGGGTTTTCCGGGTTCCAGACCGACGGCCAGTCCATCACCTCGTCGAGGCCGGCGACCATCAGGCTCTCGTTCAGGAACTGCTTCTGCTCGTCATAGCCGAAATAGCCGCCGCCCCATTCATAGGCGGTCGGCGGCACGGCCGAGCCCGGCAGCGGGAAGATCTTCATCGGCGAGCCGCGCCGGCGCGCCTCCAGCCAGAATTCGAGATTGTTGGCGCCGTTGACGTTGGAGAATTCGTGGCTCGCCTCGCAGACCCAGGTGACGCCATGCGGCATCACCAGCGCCGCCTCATGTTCCGGCGTCAGGTGCGAGCTCTCGATATGCTTGTGCGCCTCGCCGAAGCCAGGCACGGCGGCGAGATCCGGCTCGTGCAGGCGCTCGGCCGCCTCGCCGGTCCAGGAACCGGCCGGGCCGACATAGGCGATGCGGCGGCCCTTGATGACGATCTCCTGATCGTCCGCCCAGGTCCGCGAATGTACGTCGAGCAGCCGCCCGACGCGCAGCACGCGGTCGGCCGGGCGCTTGGCCAACGCCACCAGCGTCAAATCCTGGCGGATCGCGATCTCATCGGTGGCGTCGATCAGGAGATCGGCGGGAAGCGGCGCGGGGGGGGAAACCATCGGGGGGCCTGTCGAGCAAACGTTGCGAAGCCGGCAGAGGTAGAAGCGACAGACGGCCCTGTAAAGCGTTTCAGTAGATCCGGACGGCCCGGAGCCGCCACGGCGGCGGGTGCGTCAAAACCGGGACGAGCGCTCGCTTGCGCAGGCCCTACCAAGGGTCGTGCGACGTACGAATTCGTGCGAGGGCAGTGGCTATGTGGGGGAGGATTGTTGCAGGCGTCAGAACGCGAACGCGAAGCCGCCGCAAGTAGCGGGCCCAGCTTCATTTCTGTCAGGAAACTGTCGGGAGGGGCCAGGGCGAATTCTCAAGCCCTGGAAGATCGATGGTCGGAGTGGCAGGATTTGAACCTGCGACCCCCTCGTCCCGAACGAGGTGCGCTACCAGGCTGCGCTACACTCCGTGACCGCCGATGAGCCGGGTTATAGACAGAGGATTCGTGAGCCGCAAGGGGGCTTGTGAAGGTCTTCGACGGCCCTGTGGATGACTGGAGAAGAGGGCTGTTGATGACGGGGGGCGCTGACCGTTGCGAGCGCCGCTCCAACCGTCTATAGGACGGGCATTGCGGCGCCCCCGGGCGTCGTTGCTGGGGCGTCGCCAAGCGGTAAGGCAGCGGTTTTTGGTACCGCCATTCGGAGGTTCGAATCCTCCCGCCCCAGCCAGTCAGCCCCAAAATCCCCGAATTCAGCCATTCCTGTGCGACAACTCGCACCAGTCATGTCCGTTGCGTCGAGCATGGCGTTAGATCGAGCTGCTCGCTCAATCGCCGTTTTCCGGGCAGCCCATGGGCTCCCGCCTCGCCCCCGCCCGAACCACCACTGCAACCGCCGCGCCGTTTTCCGCCCAACATTACAATTCAGACATGCTCGCCGTGGGTGGTGGTATGCGGTTGCACGCGGTGGAAAAATCCACGGCTGGCCGGGTGCTTCCCGTGCCCGAGCCTTCCTGAAGCACTGTTTTCTGGGAGGAATGCCATGAAACAGTTCATCGCCAGAGAGTTCATCGCACCAACGATCCTCGGCACATCGCTGCTCGTCGCCTCGGCCGGCCTGGCGCTCGCCGCCAATGTCCACACCGTCACCGGCACGACCGGCCAGCCGAGCCAGACCATCGGCACGCCGCAGACCGGAAGCGTCACGCCGGGCCATGCCGCCAGCGCCCCCGGCTCCGCCTTCAATCCGAGCGGCAATGCCGGGACCCACTACGCCGGGACGCAGCCGCAAAACTCCAACAATCCGAAGAGCGTGTCCCAATACGACGTGGCCGGCTTCCAGCAGTCGCACAAGCCGAACCCGTAATCCCCACGGATGGCCTTCCGCCATCGATCGAAAAACGTCGCCGCGGCCTTCCGCGAGGCCGCGGCGACGGGCTGGGAAACGCCCTCCCCGACGAATCCCCGCCTATCCCAAGCGAAGTGGAAGACGTGCTTCCGCGGCTTCGTCCGGCGATGCGTCGCGGCGCGGAGCGCCTGCTCCGCCTGCCCGGCGATCCCTCCTCGCCGGGACGAAAGTTACCTTAGGGAAGATAAGAGATGGAGCCGGGCCGCCGCATGACTTTCGGGGAACGGCCGGGCCACAGCAGCGGCGAGGTCACGCGGCGCGCGACAGCGAAACGCCCACCTTTCGCGCCGCGGCGGCATTGACGAGCGCCAGTTCAATTTCGCCATCCGTCACACCTTCCGTAGGGAATATACCCTTTATCCGCTCGACCACATCCTGAAATTCAACCAAAGCTCCAGCATACTGCGCATGCATTACTTCAGAAATGATGATTTCCTCTAACAGAACCGGCATCACCTACTCCCGATGACAGATCTAGATTGATCTCGAAAAATAGATGCCAATGGACACTTTTCAAGAAAATTCTCTGTACTATTTCATACGCTTAGCGCGCGGGTTCGATTGCGAACATTTCGGGAGGAGATCGAACGCGGCCCGGCGGGACGCCGCGACGGACACGCGCCGGATCGAGGCAGGCGATGCCCGAGAAGACGAACAACCGGCTCCTGAAGGCGCTTGGCATCGAAGACCGGAGGCGGATCTTTCCCCGGCTGAAGCGGGTCTCGCTCGAGACAAGGACGCGCCTGCAGACGCCCGACCAGCCGGTTTCGTCGATCTATTTCCTGGAAACCGCCGTCGCCTCGGTGGTGGCGGTCGGCGGCGAGCGCGACCAGGTCGAAATCGGCCTGATCGGCCCGGAAGGATGCTCCGGCTCCAGCATCCTGCTCGGCGACTATCAATCCCCGCACGAGGTCTTCATCCAGATCCCCGGAACCGCGCTCGAAATATCGGCGGCGGATCTGCGCGAGGTCCTCGCCGTCAGCCCCGGCCTGCGGGACGTCCTGCTCGCCTATGCGCAGGCGTTCTTCATCCAGGTGTCCTATACCGTGCTGGCGAGCAGCCGCCAGAAACTGGAGGGCCGGCTAGCGCGCTGGATCCTGATGTCGCTCGACCGGGTTCCGGGCGATGAACTGCCCCTGACGCACGATCTCATCGCGGCGATGCTGGGCGTGCGGCGGCCCGGCGTGACGATCGCCATCCACATGCTCGAGGGCAAGGGACTGATCAAGGCGACGCGCAACCGCATCCTGGTGCTCGACCGCGCGGGGCTGGAGGCAAGCGTCGACGGTTTCTATGGCGTTCCGGAGCGGGAATATCGACGCCTGATCGGCTGAGGGCGCTCCGCCCCGCGCGACGCCCTCCTCCCTGTACTGCCGACGATTTTCGCAGACGGACTCGGAACCGATACAACCGATGCGCGTTGAGGATGCGAGGGTGCAATGCCCCCGCCCTGCACTCTTGAAACCCGTCGACCGGTTCACTCCGGTCGGCGGGTTTCTTTCAGGCTGGCGCCGCGAGGGCGCCGGGCGCTACTCCGACGCTACTTAGCCACCTGTCCCCGGATCTCGCCGTCCGGGAATTTCGCCGTATGCAGGTTGAAATAGAGCTGGCCCGCTTCGAGCTCGGACGCCTGCTTGGCGGTCAGCGTGGCGGAACCGGTGATCGGGCTCGCCATCTTGCCCTTGATCGGGATGACCGGCGGCGCCTTGGCGCCCGCCGCGGCGGGTCCATGGAAATGCGCGGCGGTCACCGGCCCGGTCAAATCCGTGAAGGTGACGGTCCATTTCAACGTCTTGTTGGCGCTGTCGTAATCGGCCTTCAGCGTCCCCTGCCCCTTGCTCGTATTGGGGGGCGTCTCCTGCTTGCCGGTCAGGTCCGCCTTGTAGGGGACCATCTTGGCTGAAACGGGGAAGGCGAAGAGCAGGCTCGTCGCAGCGAGGGCGAACGCGATCTTCGGGATATGCCGGGTCATGATTCCGTACCTCCAGTTACGCCGGGATCCGGCGCAGGCTATCAACGGGCTAAGCGGCCCTTTCGATCCGTCGAGCTTCCCGCCTCGCTCTCTCCCCCTGGCAGAAGTCATCGCGGCGAACGGTGGAGCGCCGCCGCGATGCCTCCGGACCGCCCGGCGGCGGATCGCTCAGTGCGGCGCCGAACGGTAGGTCGCGGGCGTCTTGCCGAGGTGCCGGGAGAACATGCGGGTCATGTGCGCCTGATCGGCGAAACCGCACATGCCGGCGACGGCGGCGAGCGAGACCTGGCGCGCTGCGATCATCTCGGTGGCGCGCGCCATGCGGCGACCGAGCAGCCATTGATGCGGCGCGACGCCGGTCGATCGCTTGAAGGCATGGGCGAACTGGCTCGTGCGCAGGCCGCAGGGCGCGGCGAGCTCCGCGAGACCGATGCCGCCGATCAGGCTGGTCTCGATGATCTCCTTCGCCAGCCGCTCCTGCCAGGTGCTCAAGCCGCCGACGACGCGGCGGCGCGTGGCGAGGTCGCCATAGCGGGCGCAGACATAGATGCCGAGCTCCCACATCAGATGATCGGCGAGCCGCGGATCGAGCGTCTCGGGCGCCTCGAAGAAGGGATGGATGCGCAGCACCAGTTGCATCAGGAAGGGATCGTCGACGATGGGATAGAGGCTGTTCCCGAGATGCGTGACATACGGCACCTCCAGATCCTCCGCGATCTCGCGGATAAAGCTCTGCGGCAGGATGATCTCGACCGTGTGGCGCGGCAGCGAATAGGTGCGGGCGTCGACGAAGACGTCGGACGTCCCGTCATGCAGGCGCACGCCGATCGAATAGGCGTCGGTCCAGTTGCCGCGGCTCGACGGCCGCGGCACGTCGACGGGATAGGCCGGCGTCGGGCCGTAGCGGATATCGGCCGAGATAAGCCGCGAGCCGGAGAGGCCCCGAAAGGCGAGCCTGTGGTTCGAGCTGGCCGGGAGGCCGACCGGGACGGATGCCAAGTCGACAGCCTTGTCGACGTCATGGACGATCGCATCGAGGGTCATGGGAACCTCCGGCTCGTCCCCGCAGAATAGCAAATCCGCGCCGCCGCAACCACAGGGATCGCGGCGGCGCGGATGGCCCATGCACCGGAGGCCGCGACGGGTTTCGCCGACACGGCAACGGGCGCCGGCGAGGCCGGTGCCCGGCGGTTTCGGTTAGCGGCTCAGTTCGCCGGGACGCCGGCGGCGGCCTTTTCGATCAGCGCGGCGACCGCCTCGGGCTTCGAGACATAGATGGCATGGCTGCCGGCGGCCTCGACGGTGACGGCCTTGGCGCGCGCGGCCATGGCGTGCTGCGCCGGCGGCGGGATCATCTTGTCCTCGGTCGCGATCAGGTACCAGCTCGGCTTCGCCTTCCAGGCCGGCGCGGTGACCTTGCCGTCGAGCGCCGCGACACCCCAGGGAACCTGCGAATCCGCCATGAACGCCGCGAGATCCGGGCGGACATCCGCCGCGAAGGCCTCGGCGAACTTGGCGCGGTCGAGGAACAGGAACCCGTCGACCGGCGGCAGGATCGGCGGCACAGGCGCGCCCGGCGGCGGATTGGCGATCAGGCTCGAGACGGATTCGCCGGCGTCGGGCGCGAAGGCGGCGATGTAGACGACGCCCGCCACCTTGGGATCGGTGCCGGCCTCGGAAACGACGACGCCGCCATAGGAATGGCCGACCAGGATCACCTTGCCGGGGGCGGCCGCGATGGCCCGCTTGGTGACGGCGACATCGTCGGCGAGCGACGTCGTCGGGTTCTGGACGATGGTGACGTCATATCCCTTCTTCTTCAGGATGTCGTAGACGCCTTGCCATCCGGCGCCGTCCACGAAGCCGCCATGCACGAGAATGATGGACTTCGTCGCCGCCTTGTCCGCCGCCGAGGCGCCCGTCGCGCTCATGCCGAGAACGAGCGCCGCCACGGAGACAGCCAGAGTGAGACCGTTCAGCATTTCCATTCCCTCCTCTTCCGTTCACCTTCGACCGGGCGCGATCGCCTCGGCCGGCCGGCAGGATACGGAGGCGCGCGCTGGCAGGATTGAACGATCCTGCGGTGCTGCGAGAGGGAGGGAGGCGTATACGACCGCGCGATCGGAGCCGCTTCTTCACCTCTCCCTGAGGGAGAGGTCGGAGCGCAGCTCCGGGTGAGGGTTTACGGCCTCATCCGGCTAGTTCCCTAAACCCTCACCCGCCGGCCTCCGGCCGTCGACCTCTCCCTCAGGGAGAGGTGAAGTCAGGGCGCGCCTGGACAGAGCCCGCCCTACTCCGCGGCCGGCACCGGGCAGTCGAGATCGCCCTCCTGGCAGGCCAGATAGCCCTTGAGGTCCTCGATCCTGAGCCGGGTAAGATTGTCGTTGCACTGGCTGACGATCATCGGCTCGGCGCTGCCGCCGGCCACGGCGGAACCCCTGAAGGCACATTCGGCATCGCGGAACGAGACCCAGGCGCGCTGCGTCGCGACCAACAGGCGGCGGGTGTCCGCGTCGTCGGTGAGGCGCTCCTGGATCTGGCGATAGAGCTTGTTCAGTTCGGCGTCGGTTTTCTTGAACGCATCGCCGGCGCAGATGGTCATCTCGGTCTGTGTCTGAAGATCACCGCAATCGGCGGCGCGAGCGGCGGGCGCAGCACAGATCCACGTCATCGCGGCAATAGCGATCGCAAGGCCAGAAAAGGCACGCATCGGAAACTCCTTCTGGAGATGGCAAGGACGGCAGGCAGGACGGATCAGGCAGGGATTGCGACCCGACCCTAGCAAACACCGGAGGTCGACACCACGCGTTGTCCCCGGCGACGCCGCAACCGCCCTAAGCCGAAGCCAGGCAAGCCCCTCACCCTACCCTCTCCCGCCAGCGGGAGAGGGCTTTCCGCCGGCGCCCGCCCTCGGTTTCGCGGCGGGACGACAGGCGCGGACGAGCCCCCTCTCCCGCTTGCGGGAGAGGGTTGGGGTGAGGGTCCTGTCGAGCCAAACCACCAATCAACCGCGCGCAAAAGAAATGGCCCGCATCCTGCGAGGGATGCGGGCCATCTGTTGGCTGGCGGCTGCGTCAGGCGCGTCTTCAGCTCGACGAAACCTTCATGACGACGAGGCCGCAGACGATCATCGCCGCGGCGGCGATCCGCGTCGGCGAGGCGCTTTCGCCGAGAACGACGATGCCGACGATGAAGGCGCCGACTGCGCCGATGCCCGTCCAGATCGTATAGGCGGTGCCGAGCGGCAGCGACCGCATCGAGATCGACAGCAAGCCGAAGCTGCCGATCATCATGACGATGGTGACGATCGTCGGGATCAGCTTGGAGAAGCCTTCCGACTGCTTCATCGAGAACGCCCAGACGACTTCGAGAATGCCGGCGATGATGAGATAGACCCAGGCCATTTGGTTTTGCCTATGTGTAGTGCGGGTTGTCCCGGTGGTTCTTATCCAGCAGGCAGGTCATCCAGCCCGTGGCAGTCCGCTCACGCTCCGGTCAATGCGCAGGGTGGAGCGCGTCGTTCAGATACATGCAGGTGAGCATCGCGAAGATATAGGCCTGAATGAGCGACATCAGCAATTCCAGGCCCGTCAGCGCCACGGTCATGATGAGCGGCAGGATCGCCGTCGCGAGCCCCATGGCGCCGGCGCCGGAGAGATCGGCGACGAAACCGGCGAACACCTTCAGCGTGATATGGCCGGCGAGCATCACGGCGAACAGACGCACCGAATGACTGATCGGCCTTGAGAGATAGGACACCATCTCGATCGGGATGACGATCGGCGCCAGCACCAGCGGCACGCCGGACGGCAGGAACAGCCGGAAGAAGCCGAACCCGTTCAGGATGAGCCCGTAGATCGTGACGGTCAGGAACACCGTCATCGCCAGCGAGAAGGTCAGGATGATCTGGCTGGTCGCCGTGAAGGCATAGGGGAACATGCCGATCAGATTGGCGACCAGCACGAACATGAACAGCGAGAAGACCAGCGGGAAGAAGCGCATGCCGCCCTGCCCGACATTCTCGCGCAGCATGTCGCGGACAAAGACGTAGAGCAGCTCGGCCGACGACTGGAAGCGGGACGGGATGATCAGGCCCTTCCGCGTCGCCAGCATCAGGAAGGCGAAGATGATCGCGACGGCCAGCCCCATATGGGCGGCCGAATTGGTCAGGACGATCTCGACGCCCCCGACATCGAACAGATGCAGAAGCGGCTTGATCTCAAATTGTTCGATA
Source organism: Kaistia sp. SLG-1 (assembly GCF_059699055.1). Classification (NCBI taxonomy): domain Bacteria; kingdom Pseudomonadati; phylum Pseudomonadota; class Alphaproteobacteria; order Hyphomicrobiales; family Kaistiaceae; genus Kaistia; species Kaistia sp. SLG-1. The sequence continues at coordinate 1,996,520 of NZ_AP048544.1, read as the reverse complement.
GGTCCGGCCACGGCCGCCCCCCTCAGAAGGCGGGGCCGTCCCCGATTGTCACCACGGCGCAGGTCGTCCAGCGCAAGCCCGTCCTAGCCGGAGGGGGCGGCGATTTCAAGAGGTTGCGGCCGGCGAGACCGGTAGCGAGCCGACGTTCCGTGGCCATCCGGCCGCGCGCCCTCGCGCTCATCACGACCCGGTTGCGGATGGAGAACTTTCACGCGAAACCAACAAAGTTCCAGTCAAACGGCAAACTTCGAAATTCGACACAATTTCCATAATGTAACCGTATCAACAATCCTCGCCATTCCCTTGAGGTCATGGCGACATCAGATTGTTTTCAGACTGAAAAAGACGCTGGACCTCGCGCGAACCTCTCCCTAGTCTGCCCTCATTCCGATAGGGAATGAGAGATTTATAGACCGACGCCATAGTATATCCGGATCACGAACCACCACCCCGTTTCGCCGGAGGAAGGCCCGAACCCGAGAGGATCCGAAAGGGCCCGCCTTCCGGAAAGCCTCCACCGAAGCCAGGCCGCCGGCAAACGGCGCCGGCTCCGGACAACCACAGCGATTGCCTCTGGCCGCCGGAACCATCGGCGCTAGTTGGCAGCAAAACCGGTCAACGCGTCCGCCAGACACAGGGAAACGCCATGAAGACCCGTTCCGCAGTCCTCCTCGCCATCGCCCTCGCCGCCAGCAGTTCCGCCCTCGCGGCTCAGGCCGCCGAGACGCCCGGCGCCGCCATTCCGGTGACGCCGGACAATTTCGTGCGGGCGGAATCGGATCGTTATCTGGCCGGACTTATCAAGGACGTCGGGATCGGCAAGCTTCAGCACCGGCGCGAACCGGCACCGATCGACCACCAGACGGTCATCCGGCTGAACCGCGATACGCTCTATTCGTCGGTGGTCCTCGATCTCGACGCAGGACCGGCGACCATCACCCTTCCCGACGCCGGCAAGCGCTTCTTTTCGTTGCAGGTGATCGACGAGGACCAGTACACCCACGGCGTCCACTACAAGCCGGGAAAATACACGCTGTCGAAGGACGATATCGGCACCCGCTATGTGGTCGCCGGCATCCGCATCCTGGTCAATCCCGCCGATCCAGAGGACCTGAAGGCGGTGCATGCCCTGCAGGATGCGATCCAGGTCGAGCAGAAGAATGTCGGCGTCTTCGAAGTCCCGAACTGGGACCCGGCCAGCCAGGACAAGGTGCGCGAGGCGCTGCTCGTGCTCGCCTCGACGCTGCCCGATACCAACCGCATGTTCGGCACCAAGCAGCAGGTCGATCCCGTCCGCCGGCTGATCGGCTCGGCCTCCGCCTGGGGCGGCAATCCGGAGACGGAGGCGATCTACCTGAACGTCACGCCGCCGAAGAACGACGGCGAGACGATCTACAAGCTCGACGTCAGGGATGTGCCCGTCGACGGTTTCTGGTCGATCAGCGTCTACAACGCCGACGGATACTATGCAAAGAATCCGCTCGACGCCTATTCCCTCAACAATATCACGGCAAAGAAATCGGCGGACGGATCGGTTGCCGTACAGTTCGGCGGCTGTACCGACAATATTGCCAACTGCTTGCCAACGGTGGCAGGATGGAATTACATGGTAAGGCTCTACCGGCCCCACAAGGATATCCTCGACGGCAAATGGACCTTCCCGGAGGCCAAGCCCGTTAATTGATCCTGTATGAAATTTTGCTCCATCCAGCTTGCCGGATGGAGCTTCTACCCTATTCCTCATCGCCCGATTGCCTGGCTTCAGAGCGTCTCGATCCAGCCAGGACCGCTCCCGACGTAGTTCGACGCATCCGTACTGCTACTTCCTCTTTTCAAATGCAGGAGAAGGCCATGCGAATAGCGAGAATGATAGCATCCGCCGCAGTGGTTGGCGCGGGATTGCTGGCGCCGATGGCGCCGGTCCTTGCCCAGAACCCAACCACCCCAGCGACCCCTCCGAACATTCTCGTCATCTTCGGCGACGATATCGGCCAGACCAATATCAGCGCCTATTCGTTCGGCCTGATGGGCTATCGGACGCCCAACATCGACAGTCTCGCCAGAGACGGGATGATGTTCACGGACTACTACGCCGAGCAGAGCTGCACGGCGGGACGCTCGACCTTCCTGACCGGCCAGGTGACGCTGCGCACCGGCCTGTCGAAGGTCGGCCTGCCTGGCGCGGATCTCGGGCTGCGCCCCGAAGACATGACCATCGCCGAAGCGCTGAAGCCGCTCGGATACGCGACCGGCCAGTTCGGCAAGAACCATCTCGGCGACAAGGACGAGTTCCTGCCAACCAATCACGGCTTCGACGAGTTCTTCGGCAATCTCTATCACCTGAACGCCGAGGAAGAGCCGGAGAACCCCGACTATCCGAAGGATCCGGCGTTCCGCAAGAAATACGGACCGCGCGGCGTCATCAAGTCGAGTGCCGACGGCAAGATCGAGGATACCGGCCCGCTCACCAAGAAGCGGATGGAGACGATCGACGACGAGACCACCGCCGCCGCGATCGATTTCATGGACCGGCAGGTCAAGGCCAAGAAGCCCTTCTTCACCTGGATGAACACCACCCGTATGCATGCCATCACGCATGTGCGGCCGGAAATGATCGGCCAGAGCGGCGGCCTGTCGGAGTATTTCGACGGCATGATCGAGCATGACGGCGATGTCGGCAAGCTGCTGCAGAAGGTGAAGGACCTCGGCATCGAGGACAATACGATCATCATCTACACGACCGATAACGGTCCGCACATGAACACATGGCCGGATGGCGCCATGACGCCGTTCCGCGGCGAGAAGAATACGAACTGGGAAGGCGCCTATCGCGTGCCCGCCTTCATCCGCTGGCCGGGTCACGTCAAGCCGGGCAGCATCTCGAACGGCATCGTCTCCGGTCTCGACTGGTTTCCGACCCTACTCGCGGCGGCGGGCGATCCGGACGTGACACAGAAGCTGCTCAAGGGCTGGGACGTGAACGGCCGGACGTTCAAGAACCATCTCGACGGCTACAACCAGCTTCCCTACCTGACCGGCGAGGCCGACAAGTCGGCGCGCAACCAGTTCTTCTACTTCAACGATGACGGCCAGCTGGTGGCCGTGCGGGTCGGGAACTGGAAGCAGGTCTTCTGCGAGCAGCGTTCGCCCGGCACGCTGGAAGTATGGGCAGAACCCTTCACCTGCCTGCGCGTGCCCAAGCTGTTCAACCTGCGCCTGGATCCGTTCGAGCGCGCCGACATCACCTCGAACACCTATTGGGACTGGCTGTTCCGCCACGCGTTCATGGCGGTGCCGACCCAGGCGCTGGTGGCCCAGTTCTTCGAGACCTTCAAGGAATTCCCGCCGATTCAGCGGCCGTCGAGCTTCTCGATCGACCAGATCACCGAGCAGCTGAACCGCCAGCTCGAAGGCAGCAGCGGCAACTGATCCACGAACTGGAAGATGGCGGGAAACCGACCCGCCATCTTCCCGCGCCACACTCTGACTAGGAAATACGGGAGAGACAGGATGAGAATGAGGCACTTGATAGCGTCGGCCGTCGTGGTTGGCGCAGGGCTGCTGGCGCCGATGGCCCCGGCATTCGCCCAGGACGCGGCCGCCGCCGCCCAGCCAAACATCCTCGTCATCTTCGGCGACGACATCGGCCAGACCAACATCAGCGCCTATGGCGACGGTGTCGTCGGCTACAGGACCCCGAACATCGACCGGATCGCCAAGGAAGGCATCCGATTCACCGACTATTACGGCGAGAACTCCTGCACGGCCGGCCGCTCCACCTTCATCACCGGCCAGGTCTGCCTGCGCACCGGTCTCTGCAAGGTCGGCATCCCCGGCGCGACCGTCGGCCTGCAGGACCGCGACATCACCATCGCCCAGGCGCTGAAGCCGCTCGGCTACGCTACCGGCCAGTTCGGCAAGAACCATCTCGGCGACCGCGACGAATATCTGCCGACCCGGCACGGCTTCGACGAGTTCTTCGGCAACCTCTACCACCTCAACGCTGAGGAAGAGCCGGAGCGGCCCTACTATCCGAAGAACGACCTCGACTTCGTCAAGTCGAACTCGCCGCGCGGCGTGCTGAAGACATCGGCCGACGGCAAGATCGAGGACACCGGACCGCTCAACCGCAAGCGCATGGAGACGATCGACGACGAGACCACCGCCGCCGCGATCGACTTCATGGACCGGCAGACCAAGGCGAAGAAGCCGTTCTTCACCTGGATGAACACCACCCGCATGCATGCCTTCACGCATGTGCGCCCCGAAATGCAGGGCCAGAGCGGCATGCCCGGCAACGCCTATGCCGACGGCATGCTCGAGCATGACGGCGACGTCGGCAAGCTCCTGAAGGCGCTAGACGATCTCGGCATCGCCGACAACACCATCGTCGTCTACACGACCGACAACGGCCCGAACCAGTGGTCGTGGCCGGACGCCGCGACGACGCCGTTCCGCTCGGAGAAGGACACCAACTGGGAAGGCGCCTTCCGCGTTCCGGCGATGATCCGCTGGCCGAGCCACATCAAGCCCGGACAGGTCTCGAACGAGATGGTCTCCGGTCTCGACTGGTTCCCGACGCTGCTGGCGGCCGCCGGCGAGCCGGACATCAAGGAAAAACTTCTCAAGGGCACCGAGATCGGCGGCAAGACCGCCAAGGTTCACCTCGACGGCTACAACCAGCTCCCCTTCCTGACGGGCGAGGCGCCGAAGTCGAACCGGGGCGAGTTCTACTACTTCAACGACGACGGCAACCTCGTCGCCTATCGCTACAATGACTGGAAGATCGTCTTCTGCGAGCAGCGCGAGCCGGGCGGCTTCGCCGTCTGGGCCAACCCCTTCACCTGCCTCCGGGCGCCGAAGGTCTTCAACCTGCGCATGGATCCGTTCGAGCGCGCCGATGTCGTCTCCGACCAGTATTACGACTGGCTCGCCCAGAACGCCTATCTGATCCAGTACGGTGTCTGGAAGGTCGCGCCGTTCCTCGAGACCTTCAAGGACTTCCCGCCGAGCCAGCGTCCTGCGAGCTTCAGCGTCGACCAGATGGTCGAGGCGCTGATGAAGACGCTGGAAGCCGGCCCGAAGGCGAACTAGTCGCCGCGGAGAGACGGGCGGGCCCCCTCGCCCGTCTCCCTTCGGGAAGCATCGTTTCAGACAGCCAAGGCATCTCTATCGCAACGGACAGCATCGCAATCCAACGGACATTTTGAACCCTTTTGTCTTTGTGGAGAATGGCATGACAGACCGGCAGGAAGAGACTGGGCATTCGACCGAGAGCGTCAGCCGGCGCTCGCTTCTCAAGGGAACGACCGCGCTGATCGCGACGTCGGCGCTGGCCGCCGGCGCCGCGTCGGCGGCGCGACCGGTTTCCGCGCTGGCGCAGGACGCGGCGAAGACGCCGGCCGCGTCGGGCAAGACGCCGAACATCCTCGTCATCTTCGGCGACGACATCGGCATCCCGCAGATCAGCGCCTACACGATGGGGCTGATGGGCTACCGCACGCCCAACATCGACCGGATCGCCAGCGAAGGCGCGATCTTCACCGATTCCTACGGTCAGCAGAGCTGCACCGCCGGCCGCGCCTCCTTCATTCTCGGTCAGGAACCCTTCCGCACCGGCCTCCTGACGATCGGCATGCCGGGCGACCCGCACGGCATCCAGGACTGGATGCCGACGATCGCCGACGTGCTGAAGACCAAGGGCTATGCCACCGGCCAGTTCGGCAAGAACCATCTCGGCGACCAGGACCAGCACCTGCCGACCAATCACGGCTTCGACGAGTTCTTCGGCAATCTCTACCACCTGAACGCCGAGGAGGAACCGGAGGGCTATTTCTACCCGAAGGACCCGGAATTCCGGAAGAAATACGGCCCGCGCGGCGTCATCCACTCCTTCGCCGACGGCAAGATCGAGGACACCGGCCCGCTCAATACCAAGCGGATGGAGACCATCGACGAGGAGTTCCTGGCCGCCGCCAAGGACTTCATCGACCGTCAGCACAAGGCCGACAAGCCGTTCTTCGTGTGGTTCAACTCGACCCGCATGCACATCTTCACCCACCTGAAGCCGGAATCGAACGGCAAGACGGGCAAGGGCCTGCATGCCGACGGCATGGCGGAGCATGACGGCCATGTCGGCCAGCTTCTGCAGCAGCTCGACGATCTCGGCATCACCGAAGACACCATCGTGCTCTACACCACCGACAACGGCGCCGAGATCGCGCTCTGGCCGGATGGCGCCATGACGATGTTCCACGGCGAGAAGGGCACCACCTGGGAAGGCGGCTTCCGCATCCCGATGATGGTGCGCTGGCCGGGCGTCGTGAAGCCCGGCACCCAGATCAACGACCCCGTGACGCTGATCGACTGGCTGCCGACCTTCGCCACCGCCGCCGGCATTCCCGACGTCAAGGAGCAGATGAAGAAGGGCTTCGCCGCCGGATCCAAGACCTTCAAGGTGCATCTCGACGGCTATGACCTCAGCGATCTGCTGAAGGGCGGTGCGAAGGACCCGCCGCGCGACGTGGTCTACTATTTCGACCAGGGCGGCAACCTGAACGCCATCCGCTGGAACGACTGGAAGCTCTCCTTCGCCATCGCCAGCGAGGGCAATATCGCGACGGCGACGCGCGAGGTACCCAACTGGGCCCTGATCACCAATCTCCGGATGGATCCCTACGAGCGCGGCTTGCACGAGGGCGGCGGCGCCACCGAATTCCTGGCGCGCAACATGTGGCTGCTGGTGCCGATCCAGGGGAAGATCAAGGAATTCTTCGCCGACTTCAGCGAGTTCCCCTACCAGGAGGGCAGCACGCTGAACGCGAGCGGGATCAACTACGGCCTGCTGCGCCAGCAGGCCGCGCTGCAGCGCCTGAAGCAGCTGGAGTCGCTGGCGCCGCAATAAACACGAAGATAGCGGTCTCCCGGCCCCCGGGAGACCGCAACACGCGAAGGACGCTGCCATGTCAGCCGAGACGAAAGCGCAAGAACGGCCCGCTGCCGATACGATGGTCTGGATTCCCGGCGGCACGTTCCGCATGGGCTCCGACGAGCATTATCCGGAGGAGAAGCCGAGCCACCGCGTCACGGTCGACGGATACTTCATCGATCCGACGCCGGTGACCAATGCCGAGTTCCGCCGCTTCGTCGAGGCGACCGGCCATGTCACCTTCGCCGAAATAGCGCCCGACCCGAAGGATTACCCGAACGCCCTGCCCCACATGCTGAAGGCGGGGTCGCTGGTCTTCACGCCGCCCGACTATCCGGTCGACACGCGCGACTGGTCGCAATGGTGGGCGTTCCGCTTTCGCGCCAACTGGCGCCGGCCCTATGGCCCCGGCAGCTCGATCAAGGGCCTCGACGACCATCCGGTCGTACATGTCGCCTATAGCGACGCCGAAGCCTATGCGAAGTGGGTCGGCAAGGAACTGCCGACCGAGGCGGAATGGGAGTTCGCCGCGCGCGGCGGCCTCGACGGCGCCGAATTCGCCTGGGGGGACGAGCTCAATCCGGACGGCCGCGAGATGGCCAATACCTGGCAGGGTCTTTTTCCGGCGCAGAATCTGAAGACCGACGGTTATGAGCGCACCTCGCCGGTCGGCTCGTTCCCGCCGAACGGCTACGGCCTCTACGACATGATCGGCAATGTCTGGGAATGGACCTCGGATTTCTGGTCGACGCGCCACCCGGCCGATGCGCCGAAGGCGTGCTGCGTGCCGGAGAACCCGCGCGGCGGCCCGATGGAAGCGAGCTTCGACCCGCGCCAGCCGGAGGTCCGCATCCCGCGCAAGGTGCTGAAGGGCGGCTCGCATCTCTGCGCGCCGAACTATTGCCGGCGCTACCGCCCGGCCGCCCGCCACGCCGAGCCGATCGATACCTCGACCAGCCATGTCGGGTTCCGCTGCGTCCGTCGCACGCGGCCCGGCTAGGCGCTCCCAACAGAAGCGGAGGACAAGGATGAGTGCATTTGCCCGCCTGACACGACGCACCCTGCTTCAGCTCGGCCTCGCCGGGACGCTGGCCCTCTCGGTCGCGCTGCCCGTGGCGGCGCTTGCCGATCCGCTGCCGTCCTGGAACGACGGCGCCGCCAAGACCGCGATCGTCGACTTCGTGACCCGGACGACGACGCCCGGCCCCGACTTCGTCGCGGTCGGCGACCGCATCGCCACCTTCGACAATGACGGCACGCTCTGGTCGGAGCAGCCGGTCTATTTCCAGGGCATCTTCGTGCTCGATCGCATCAAGGCGATGGCGAAGGACCATCCGGAATGGAAGGACAAGGAGCCGTTCAAGTCGGTTCTGGAGGGCGACCTGAAGGCCGTGATGGCCTCCGGCGAAAAGGGCATCGGCGAACTGGTCGCCGCGAGCTCCACCGGCATGTCGGTCGAGGACTTCAACGCCGAGGTGGTCGCATGGACCAAGACGGCGCGCGAGCCCCGCTTCGATAAGCCCTATACCGAGCTCGTCTTCCAGCCGATGCTGGAGCTTCTCGCCTATCTGCGCGCCAACGGCTACCAGACCTTCATCGTCTCCGGCGGCGGCGTCGAGTTCATGCGCGCCTTTGCCGAGGGCGTCTACGGCATCCCGCCGCAGCAGGTCGTCGGCTCCTCCGGCAAGACCGAGTTCAAGTTGAACGGCGACAAGCCCGAGATCCTCAAGCTGCCGGCGATCGAATTCATCGACGACGGCCCCGGCAAGCCGGTCGGCATCAATCGGTTCATCGGCAAGCGCCCCGTCTTCGCCGCCGGCAATTCCGACGGCGATCTCGAGATGCTGCAATGGACGACTCTCAACCCCGGCCCGCGCTTCGCGATGATCGTCCACCACACCGACGCCAAGCGCGAATGGGCCTATGACCGGGATTCGCATATCGGTCACCTCGCCAAGGCGCTCGACGAAGCCCCGAAGCGCGGCTGGACGGTGGTCAGCATGAAGGATGACTGGAAGGTCATCTACCCGTTCGAGAAGTGAGCCGGAGCAGCCCGTGGCGATATTGGAACCTCAGCGCGCTTCTTCGCCGTTCCCGGAGAAGCGCGTCTCCCTCTCCCCACCAAACTCGACCATCATCCTGAGGTATCAGGCGAAGCCGGCCTCGAAGGAGGGTCCAGGAAACGCCGGATGTCGCCATGCAGTCCATGGCCCATGCGCAGGGCACCGTCGCCCCGGCGAAGGCCGGGGCCCATGAACACCGGCCAAGAAAGCTTGGCTCAGCCGACTAGCCACGGGCCAGTGTGTATGGATCCCGGCCTTCGCCGGGATGACGACGGAGGGTGTACCAACTCGGATCAAGCAGGAAGATCGGCCTGAAAGCTGCCACCCCTCTCCACCCCCCGCCCGCCTTTCCCTTCAAGAGCGCCAAAAAACCCACCTCCAGCCAGACGGATCCCGCTCCCGATGACAGCCCGCGACTCCATCCTCGAAATCGAAAAGCGCGTGAACGCCGCCGTCATTGGCCAGGAGCGCGTGGTCGAGCGGCTCGTCATCGCGCTGCTCGCCAATGGCAACGTGCTGGTCGAGGGCCTGCCCGGCCTCGCCAAGACCCGCGCCATCAAGAGCCTGTCGAAAGCGCTGGAATCGGAATTCAGCCGCATCCAGTTCACGCCGGACCTGCTGCCCTCCGACGTCACCGGCGGCGAGATCTACCGTACCGATGCCGGCGGCGCCGGCTCGTTCGAGTTCCGCAAGGGGCCGATCTTCGGCAACCTCGTGCTGGCCGACGAGATCAACCGCGCCCCCGCCAAGGTGCAGTCGGCGCTGCTTGAGGCGATGGAGGAGCGTCAGGTCACCGTCTCCGGCAAGCGCTACACGCTGCCGGATCTCTTCATGGTGCTGGCGACGCAGAACCCGATCGAGCAGGAGGGCACCTATCCGCTGCCCGAGGCGCAGATGGACCGCTTCCTGATGCATGTCCGGATCGACTATCCGAGCGACGGCGACGAGGTGAAGGTGCTGCAGCTGGTGCGCGCCGAGACCGCCGGCACCGCTGCGGCTGATCCGGAAAAGATCCCGCAGCAGGTAATCTTCGATGCCCGCAAGGAGATCGACGCGGTCAAGTCCGCCGGTGCGGTCGAGAGCTACATCGTCGCGCTGATCGCCGCGAGCCGGCGCCCGGCCGAGTTCGGCGACAAGCTCAAGGACTGGATCGCCATCGGCGCCAGCCCGCGCGGCTCGCTTGCGCTCGACAAGTCCTCGCGCGTCTTCGCCTGGCTGCAGGGCCGCGACTATGTCACGCCGGAAGACGTCCAGGCGGTCGCGCATGACTGCCTGCGCCATCGCCTGTCGCTGACCTATGAGGCGAGCGCCGACGGGCTGCATGCCGACGATGTCATCGACGAGATCGTCAAGCAGGTCGCCGTGGCAGTTTGATCGGGAGGCGACGATGGCGGCACCCACGCTTGTGGCCAACAAGACCTCGGGATCAGCGCGAGCCTATGTCACGCTCGACGAACTGCTGCGGCTGCGCCATAGCGCCAAGGGCTTCAGCTTCCTGCCGCGCCAGCCGGTGCACAGCCTTCTGACCGGGCGGCACGCGTCGCGGCTGCGCGGGCGCGGCCTCGATTTCGAGGAATTGCGCCACTACTACGAGGGCGACGATACCCGCACGATCGACTGGGCCGCGACCGCCCGCCTCGGCAGCCCGCATGTCCGCGTCTTCACCGAGGAGCGCGACCGCAGCGTCCTGCTTCTCGTCGACCAGCGCCTGTCGATGTTCTTCGGCAGCCGGCTGATGATGAAATCGGTCGCCGCCGCCGAGGCCGCCGCGCTCTCGGCCTGGCGCGTCACCTCGCTCGGCGACCGGATCGGCGCCATCGTCTTTTCCGAGGACCGGATCACCGAGCTCCAGCCGGAAGCGCGCGAAAAGGGCGTGCTGCCGATCCTGCACGAGGTGGCGCGGCAGAATGCGGCGCTCAAGGCCACGGACGAGCGCGCCGCCGATCCCGGCCTGTTCAACGAGGCCCTGCGGCGCGCCGCCCGCCTCGTCCATCACGATGGCCTCGTCTGCCTGATCTCCGACGCCTATGGCGCGGACGCCGAGACGGTGAAGCTGGTGACCAAGATCACCGCCCATAACGACGTGCTGTCGATCTTCATTTCCGATCCGATCGAGGCGGAGCTGCCTTCGCTCGGCCGCGTCATCGTCGGCGAAGGCGCCGACCAGATCGAGGTCGACAGCGGCTCGACGGCTTTGCGCGGCGGCTTCGCCCAGACCTTCGCCGAGCGACGCGACAGCCTGCAGCGCTTTTCGCGGCGGCGGACCATTCCCGTGCTGCCGATCGAAACCGGGCGGGATGTCTCGGCCCAGCTGCGCGACCTTCTCGGCCAGCGGCTGGCGCATACGCGCAATGGCGCCGGGGCGCGGGCGGCGTCATGAACAACGATCCCTCCGATCTCTCCAATCTGCGTGACATCGTCCTGCCGCCGCCGGTTTCCTACTGGCCGCCGGCACCCGGCTGGTGGATTCTTGCCGCGATGCTTGCAGCCCTGCTGGCGCTGTTTTTCGCACGGCAGCTCATTCGCCATCGGCATGACGCCTATCGCCGCGCAGCGCTCCGGGAGATCGCCGCCCTGCCCGCGCCGCTCGATGCCGAGGGCGCCGCGAGGCTTTCGGCGATCCTGAAGCGCGCCGCGCTGGTCGCCTTCCCGCGTGCCGAGGTCGCCCGGCTGACTGGCGCCGCCTGGCTGCGCTTCCTCGACACGACCGGGCGGATGCAGGCGTTTGAAACCGGCCCGGCCGCGCCCTTGCCGGCGATCGCGCTCGGTGCGCCGCCGCCCGCCGACGATCGCGCCATCCGGAACGCCGCGCGCGACTGGCTGCGCCGGCATCGCGCGGCGGGGTGGTAGCGCCATGCCGAGCTTCGCCTACCCTTGGCTCGCTCTACTGCTGCCGCTGCCGCTCGTCGTCTATTTCCTACTGCCGCGCCATCGCGAGCGGCGGCCCGCGCTGCGCGTGCCGTTCTTCGCCCGGCTGGTGACGCTGACCGGCGCCAGGCCGGAGGGCGGCGCCGTCGTCGGCCATCGCGGCCTCGTCCGCAGCCTGCTGCTCGCGCTCTGCTGGCTCCTCGCCGTCCTGGCGCTGATGCGGCCGCAATGGATCGAGCCGCCGCTGCATTTCGACAAGCCGGCGCGCGATCTGCTGCTGCTCGTCGATCTCTCCGGCTCGATGGACACCAAGGATTTCACCGATGCGAGCGGCGCCACCGTCAACCGGCTGACCGCCGTCAAGGGCGTGCTGACCGACTTCCTGAAGCGGCGCGAGGGCGACCGGGTCGGCATCGTCGTGTTCGGCGACGCGCCGTTCACGCTGGCGCCCTTCACCACCGATCTGGCCTTGTCCGAGCGGCTGGTGAACGAGATGCAGGTCGGCATGGCCGGGCCGCGCACCGCCTTCGGCGACGCCATCGGCCTCGGCATCAACATGTTCGCCAAGTCGACCGTGCCGGCCAAGACGATGATCGCACTGACCGACGGCAACGACACGGCGAGCCAGATCCCGCCGGATCAGGCGGCGCGGATCGCCAAGGACAACGGCATCGTCATCCACACCGTCGCGGTCGGTGACCCCGCCGCGGCCGGCGAGGACAAGCTCGACGAGGCGGCGCTGCAGGACGTCGCGACCACGACGGGCGGCGGCTATTACCGCGCCATGGACCGCGAGCAGCTCGCGACCATCTACGACAAGCTCGACCAGATCGAGACGCGCAAGGTCGACACCGTCACCTTCCGCCCGAAGACCGAGCTCTACTGGATCCCGCTCGGCGCGCTGGTGATCGTCTCCATGCTCGGCCAGGCGCTGCTGCTGGTGCGCTGGCCGCATCGCCGCCCGGCGGGAGAAGCCAAGGTGGAGGCGGCATGAGCACGTTCCTCGCCGCCTTCCATTTCATTCGGCCCTGGTGGCTGCTGCTGCTCCTGCCGGCCTTCCTGCTCTGGTGGGCGGAGCGGCGCTCGGCCGACAGCACCAACCGCTGGCAGAAGGTGATCGATCCCGAGCTCCTGAAGCATCTCGTCACCGGCGGCGAGCCGCGCCGCCGCATCCGCCCCGGCGACGTCGCGCTTTTTGGCTGGATCCTCGGGACGATCGCGCTCGCCGGCCCGACCTGGCGCGAGGTGCCCTCGCCGTTTGCCGCCGCCGCGCGCCCGGCGATGATCCTCCTCAAGGTGACGCCGTCCATGCTGACGACCGACCTCGCCCCGACGCGGCTCGACCGCGCCCGCCAGAAGCTCGACGACCTCTTGAAGAGCCGCGCCGGCGCGCCGACCGGCCTCGTCGCCTATGCCGGCTCCGCCCATCTGGTGCTGCCGCCGACCGTCGATGGCGACGTCGTGCTGACCATGGCGAAAGCCCTGTCGCCCGAGATCATGCCGCGCGAGGGCGACGCGCTCGGAGACGCCATTGGGCTCGCCGCCGCGGTGCTTTCGGACGGGAAGCTCGGCGGCTCGATCCTGGTGCTCGCCGATACGGCCACGCCCGATGAAGCCGCGACGCTGACAAAACCCGCTGTGCCGGTGACCATCCTCGGCCTGACGCCGGCTGACGTCGCCGCCGATGCCGGCCTCGCCGACGCGGCGAAGGCGCTCGGCGCGACGCTGATCCCGACCAGCGTCGACGATTCTGACATCGAGACGATGACCCGCCGCCTCGCCGCCGGCGCCGCGCCCACCCTCGGCCAGGGCGAGGGCGAGCGCTGGGAGGAAGCCGGCTACTGGCTGATGCCGCTGATCGCGCTCATCGCGCTCCTCTGGTTCCGACGCGGCTGGGTGCTGGCATGACGACGTCGCCGCCCCGGATCGGCCGAAAGGCGCTTGTTGTCCTCGGCGCCACCCTCGCGGCGCTGGCACTCGGCGCTGTGAAGCTCGGCTGGAGCGACCTCTGGGCCTCGCCCGACCAGCGCGGCCGCTACCTCTTCGAGCGGGGCCGTTATGCCGAGGCGGCGGAAAGATTTCGCGACCCCGTCTGGCGCGGCGCGGCTCTGATGCGGGCCGGCGACTTCAAGGCGGCGGCCGAGGCCTTCAGCCGCCGCGACAGCGCCGAAAGCGCCTATGACCAGGGCAACGCGCTGGTCATGCTCGGCCAGTACGAGGCGGCGGTCGGCCGCTATGACCGCGCGCTGGAATTGAAGCCCGGCTGGGACGACGCGACGGCGAATCGCAAGCTGGCGCAGATCCGCGCCGACAAGATGAAGGCGCCAGGCGGCGATCTCGGCGACCAGGAGGAAGGTGCTGACGAGATCGTCTACGACAAGGACGCCAAGAACCCGGAAGGCCAGGACACCGAGGTCGACGACAAGCCGATGAGCGACGAGCAGGTGCGCGCGCTCTGGCTGAAGCGGGTGCAGACCAAGCCGGCCGATTTCCTACGCGCCCGCTTCGCCTATCAGCTGCAGGCGGCGCCGCAGCAGCAGCAGACGGACGCCCAGCCAGCGCCGCCGCCAGCGGCTGGAGCGCAACCATGAGACGCGCCCTCCTCGCCATCGCCCTGCTTCTCGCCGCTGCCCCCGCCCTCGCGCAGGAGACGCCGCCCGCCGCGACATCCGCGACGACGGCCCCCGCCGCCGCGCCGATCGTCCGCGCGACCCTCGATCCGAAGGAAGGCGCCGTTATCGGCCAGCACATCGCGCTCTATGTCGACGTGCTCTTTCCCGGCGACATGCCGCATCCGCCCCGCGTCGCCATTCCCGACATGCCGGGCGCGCAGGTGATGCGCTTCGAGACGCAGGCGACGACGCTCCGCGACACGGTCGACGGCGCCGACGTCGTCGGCCAGCGCTTCGAGTTCGCCGTGTTCCCGCGCCGGAGCGGCCCGCTGAAGATCCCGCCCGCCACCATCACCCTGCTCGACCGCGCCGGCGGGGTCACCGGCACAATCGCCGGCCCGCCGGCCGAGGCGACGATCGTCGCGCCAAAGGGCATCGACGCCAATTCGCTGGTGATCGCGACGGAGAAGCTGACGCTCGAACAGAGCTGGAAGCCCGATCCGACCGGCGCCTTCCATGCCGGCGACGCGCTTGTCCGCACGATCACGCGCACCGCGACCGACATCCCGGCGCTCGCTATGCGCGACCTCGCCTTCCCGGCGCCGGACGGCGTCCGCGTCTATGTCGACGCGCCCCTGAGCCAGGACCAGAGCGAGCGCGGCACGATCGCCGGCAAGCGCGTCGACAAGGCGACCTATGTGTTCGAGAAGGCCGGTTCGTTCGCGCTGCCGGCCGTGACGCAGCCCTGGTGGAACCTCGCCGACAAGGAAGTTGAAAACGCCGCCGGCGCCGCCGCGACGGTCACGGTCCGGCCGGGCCCGGCGCCGGCCGCCACGCCGGGCGCGCCGGCCGCCGCGAAACCGGTCCGCCCGGCGGTCTGGGCGACGCTCGCGGCAATCGCGATCCTCGCCGTGCTGGCGCTGGCGACGCTCTGGCGAAAAGGGCGCGCCCACGCCGCCCGCCGCCGCGCCGAATGGGCCGTGTCCGAACCGGCGGCATTCAAAGCGCTCACCCGCGCCTGCGGCAGCGGCGACGCGGCGGCGATCTACGCGGCGCTCACGACCTGGCGCGCCCGCCTGCCGGCCACCTGGCCGCCACCGCCCGATGCAAGCGTGCTCGAGGCGGCGCTGTTCGCCGACGAATCCGCCAGGCGGTCCGCCTGGTCGAGGGCGATGGCGCACGAGCTCCTGTCAAAGCTCCGCCGCTACCGCCGCGCTGCCCTCACGACACCACCGGAGCGCGCGGCCCCGCCGCTCCCGCCGCTAAACCCGGCGGCGCGCGTCAACTCGCGTTGAGTGTACCCTCGCCGTCATCCCGGACGCAGCGGAGCGGAGATCCGGGATCCATTCAGCCGGGAAATCGGGAGTCCGGCGGATGGATGGATCCCTGCTTTCGCAGGGATGACGGTGGAGGGTGGGGATGCGAGAGCGCCTTCCTGGAGAGGCGGCGGCAACGTCGTCGAAGCACCGCACATCCCCACCCTCGCCGTCATCCCGGACGCAGCGAAGCGGAGATCCGGGATCCATTCAGCCGTGATATCGGGGAGCCCGGCGGATGCATGGATCCCTGCTTTCGCAGGGATGACGGTGGAGGGTGGGGATGCGGCCGGAGACGACGAAGGACGAGGTGCAGCCGGATGCCGAGGCCCAGGGCCGGACGACAACGGCTCCGCGACGGCTCCATCGCGGCCGATTCTTCGCCCTGACGGCAATCCCGAAATTCCGCCATCATCCTGAGGTGCCCGGCGCAGCCGGGCCTCGAAGGAGGGTCCAGGAAACGCCGCCAGATTGGATCACCGGGCGGATTTCGCCTGACTTCCGGACGTTGTGGGCATACTGGAGCCTCCTTCGAGGCTTCGCTCGCGCGAAGCACCTCAGGATGATGGCGGAGCCGGTTGGTCGGTAGTTGGAGAAAGAGCCAACCACCCTCCCGGTTGCCACCACCCCGGCAGCCCCCTATGCAGGGTCCCAATCACGAACCACCTTCCAGCCGAGAGCCTGCCCGTTTGCCCTGCCGACGACCTGCCCGACCCGCCCGCCCGGGCCGCGCCACCCGATGACCGGGCTTGCCGCCTATACCGGGCTGTTCCTGGCCGCACTCGCCGCCGCGACCATCCTGCCGATGCAGTCGGAGGCCGTGCTGGTCGGGTTGCTGCTCGCCGATTATTCGCCGTGGATGCTGCTCGCCGTGGCGAGCTTCGGCAATGTTCTCGGCTCGCTGATCAACTGGTTCCTCGGCCGCGGCGTCGCGCGCTATCGCGACCGGCGCTGGTTTCCCGTCAGTCCCGAGCGGCTGGCGCAGGCGGAAAACTGGTATCGGCGCTACGGAAAATGGTCGCTGCTTTTGAGCTGGGCGCCCGTCATCGGCGATCCGCTCACCGTCGTCGCCGGCGTCCTGCGCGAGCCGCTGCCGATGTTTCTCGTCCTCGTCACCATCGCCAAGGTCGGCCGCTATCTGGTACTCGCGGCGATCACGCTGAGCTGGATGGGCTGAGTTCGCTCGCGATCCTCTCACGCGCTTGTGTTGGCAGATCAACTCCGGCGCGGTCGCGCGTGCCGTTGGGGAAGGTCATATTGCCCTGCATCCAAACGCGGGCTGGCGCGTTGGGGGTGCGGGAGGAATGCGACAATGACCATGCAATCTGCGGAAGTCAGCCGGGCTTCATTCGGATATCTGCCGGAAGGCGTGATGACCACGATCGGCGACGGCACGTCGACCCTGACCGCGCTCCGGCAATGGCGCGGGTTCACCTGCAGCGAACTGAGCGACCGCTCCGGTGTCGACCTGATCATCATCATGCTGGCCGAGCGCGGCAGCGACCTGCTGCCGGAAGAACGCGCCGCCATCGCCGAGATCCTGTCGGTCGATCCGGATCTCCTGGGGGTTTGAACCCTGCGTCCTGGCCAGAGCGACACGCGCAAACGAGAGCGCGCGAGCCGTCGGCATGAACACTTTCCAATAGGGCTTTCCCGAGCCCTCTTCCTCAGAGGCGCAGCCAGCGGCTGCTGACGGCGACGCCGACCAAAAGCGCCGCGATGATCAGGAACGAGGCCGACAGGCTCGACGCATGGGCGACGAAGCCGATCGCCGCCGGGCCGGCCAGGATGCCGGCATAGCCGAGCGTGGTGACGGCGGGGATGGCGATGTGCTCGGGCATCGTGTTCTGGCGGCCGACGGCGCTATAGAGCACCGGCACGACATTGGAACAGCCGGCGCCGACCAGCGCATAGCCGAGCAATCCCGCTTCCCAGACCGGAACCAGCGTCGCCAGCACCAGGCCGGTGGCGGCGCAGAGCCCGCCGAAGACGAGGACGTTGCGCTGGCCGGCGCGGCGCACGATCCAGTCGCCGGTCAGCCGGCCGATCGTCATGGTAATGGCGAAGGCCGTGTAGCCGAGCCCGGCATGGGTCGGGTCGATGTTGCGCACCTGGGTCAGGAAGACGGCGCTCCAGTCGAGCACGGCGCCCTCCGTCAGGAAGACGATGAAGCACAGCACGCCGATAAACAGCACGACGCCATGCGGCACGGCGAAGGCGGGGCCGCCGGCGCTGCTGCCATAGCGAAGCAGGTTCGGCGCGGCAGCGACGATCGCGACGAGCACGAGGGCTACGACGAGCAGCGCGGCGACGAAGGGCGACGCCCCCATCGCCAGCGCCAGGCTGACGCCGCCGGCGCCGACGATGCCGCCGACGCTGAACAGGCCATGGAAGCCCGACATCATGGTGCGCCCGCTGGCGCGCTCGACGATCACCGCCTGGATGTTGACGACGCAATCGACCAGCCCGACGCCGGCGCCGAAGAGGAGCAGCGCCGGCACCAGCGCGGCGAAGCTCGACAGGGTCGCGAGCAACGGCAGAGCGAGCGCGAGCATCAGCACGCCGGCGATGATGATCCGCCGGCAGCCGAAGCGCGCCGCGAGCGCACCGGAAAGCGGCATCGAGACGATCGATCCGGCGCCGAGGCAGAGCAGCAGCAGGCCGAGCGCGCCATCATCCAGCCCGGCCCGCGCCTTGGCGAAGGGCACCAGCGGCGCCCAGGCCGCCATGCCGAAGCCGGCGATGAAGAAGGCGATGCGGGTCGAGAGCTGTTCGGGCGCGCCGGGAACGCTGGTCGCCGCCAAGTCGGAAGATGCCATCGGGAAAAAACCTGTCGTAGCTCGGTCAGCGGTCTCGGCAGGCCGCGCGAGGACCGAATCCGCGCGGAACATGAATTTCCGATCACGGAAGATGTAGGCGCCGGGGTCAAGTCCCGCGCGGCGTTTCGAGGGTCGGAAATCCCCTCCTTCGGCCGGATTCGAGAATCTTCAAAAAATCGTCTGTTGCCATGAACCTTTTCCGGCGTCGCGACGACCAATGGTCATCGGGACCGCAAAGGGCGGCTCCCGGAGATCCAGAGGGAGATCCAAGATGACCATTCTCAACACGATCCGCACCACCGCCACCGTCGCCGCGCTGGCGATCGCCACCATCGCCACCGCCTCGCTCGTCACCGCGAGCAGTGCCCAGGCCGGCCCGGGCTTCGGCGGCCCCGGCGGCTTCAGCGGCGGACACGGCGGTGGCTATGGCGGCGGTCACGGTGGACATGGTGGCCATGGCGGTCACGGTGGCTGGGGCGGCCGCGGCTGGGGTGGCTGGAACGGCGGCATCTATATCGGCATCCCGGTCTATGCCGGCGCTTCGCAGGATTGCTACCGGGTCCGCCAGAAGGTCTATGTCCCCGGCGTCGGCCGGGTCTGGAAGCGGGTCGTCGTCTGCGATTGATCCGGAATGGCAGATGGCCCAGCAAGCGGGCGGCGGCGGACAGGGTTCCGCAGGCCGCCCGGCCCGCGCGGAGCGGAGTTGACCGCCGGCCCCGGAGCCGCCACGCTCTTCGTCAGGATGCGGGAAGGACGGGGCCTCCCATGCTGGACACCAGGGACGATCAGCTGCTCGCACGGATCGCCGGGGGCGACCAGGCCGCGATGCGGTCGCTCTTCGCCGCCCAGCATCTCCGCGTCCATCGCTATGTGCTGCGGCTGGTGCGGCGCGAGGACGTCGCGGAGGATGTCGTCACCGAGGTCTTTCTCGATGTCTGGCGCCAGGCGGCCCGCTTCGAGGGGCGTTCGAGCGTCACCACCTGGCTGCTGTCGATCGCCCGCTTCAAGGCCTATTCGGCGCTCCGCCGCCGCACCGAGGCGCCGCTCGACGAGGAATTCGCCGAGACGATCGAGGATCTCGACGATACGCCCGAAGTGACGCTGCAGAAGTCGGACAAGGCCGGCGTGCTGCGCGCCTGCATCGACCGGCTGTCGCCGGAGCACCGCGAGGCGATCGACCTGGTCTACTACCAGGAGCAGTCGATCGAGGATGTCAGCCGCATCGTCGGCATATCGGAGAACACGGTGAAGACCCGCGTGTTCCACGCCCGCAAGCGGCTGTCGGAACTCTGCCGGGAAGCCGGACTGGATAGAGGTTGGCCATGACCCGCGACGAGATGGACGAACCCGGTGGGATCGAGGCGCTGCTGCCCTGGTACGCGGCCGGCACCCTTTCCGCCGAGGAGACCCGCGCGGTCGAGGCGGCGCTGGCATCCGACCCGCTGCTCCGCGCCCAGCTCGACCGCATCGAGGAAGAGCGCGCGGCGACGATCGCCGGCGCCGAGGCGATGCCCCTGCCCTCGTCGCGGATGGCCGACCGGCTGTTCGCCGAGATCGGGAAATCGGCCCCCGCCCGACAGCCGAGCTGGAGCGAGCGCGTCTTCGGTCCGGTCGGCGAATGGCTCGCCGCGCTGACGGGTCCGCAGCTCGGAATGGGCGCTGCCGCGGCTGCGCTGGTGCTGCTCGTCGTCGGCGGCCTCGTCGGCAACGCCATCGCGCCCCGGGGGGTAACGGGGAGTTACCAGACCGCCTCCGGCGAACGGGCTGTTAACCCCTCAGGCGCGTACCTGCTCGTCGCCTTCGAGCCGGCCGCGAAGGCCGAGGACATCGAGAGGCTGATCACCTCGCTCAACGCCACTATCGTCGACGGCCCCCGCGCCGGCGGACTGTTCCGGCTCCGGATCGGCGAGGAAAGCCTGAGCCCGGAAGAACGCCGGATCGTGCAGGAGACGCTCGCCAACGCCAGGGGCGTGGTGAAGCTGGTCATAGCGGCCCCCTGACGACCGGTTCACACTGGGTTTGATGTTCAATTCCAACGGCTTCTCGCCGGGAGCGACGCCATGTCGACGCGCCATATCGGACAGATCGCCCTCGCCTTCGCCGTGCTGGCGGCGGCTCCCATGCCCACCGCGCGAGCCGAGGAGCGCATCGTCGTCGCGCAGTCCACCGGCATGGACCAGGGGAACGACGAGGACTGGCGCCGGCGGCAGAGGCAGCCCCGGCCCGAGCGTCCGGATCGCGGCGCGCCGGTGATCTGGGCCGCCCCGGCGATCGTCTATGGCGTTGGAAACGCGGGCGGATTTGGCGATCGCGAAGTGGCGCCGCCGGCCGACTACGAGCGTCCCGCACCCCGGAAGACGCGCCCAAGGACCCAGGCGAGCCGACCGGCGAAACCGGCCAAGGCCGCCAAAGCCGCTTCCACGAAGAAGACGGCAAAGCCCGTCCAGCCCGCGAACGGCCGAGCCGTGGCCGGCTCCTATGTCGACGGCGAGGTGCTGTTCTCGACCCTCTCGCCGGAGGCGACCGAGACGATCCTGAAGCGTCATCGGCTGACGCGGCTCGAAACCGTCGACATCGGCCTGACCGGCACGACGATCATCCGCGCCCGCGTCGCGAAGGGCGCCAGCACACAGCGAACGCTGCGGGCGCTCCGTTCCGAGAACTCCATCGTTTCCAGCGAGTTGAACCAACTCTTTGCGCTCCAGGGCGAAGCCGGGAGCGACCTCGCCAGCGTGCAATACGCCCCGGCGAAACTGCGCCTCGCCGAGGCGCATGCGTCGGCGGAGGGCAATTCGATCCTCGTCGCGGTGATCGATTCCGGCATAGACGGCGGCCATCCCGAACTCGCTGGCACGCTCGATCCCGCCAGTCCCGCGCGCACCGTCGCCCCGCACGGCACGGCGATCGCCGGCGTCATCGCCGCGCATAGCCGCCTCGTCAGCGCCGCGCCGAAGGTCCGGATTCTGGCCTTCGACAGCTTTTCAGGCCCCGTGGGCAGCCTCGCCCGGGGCTCGACGCTCGATATCCTGAAGAGCCTCGACAAGGCGGCGAGCGCCGGCGCGCGCATCGTCAATCTGAGCTTCGCCGGCCCCGACGACGCCATGCTCTCGGCCGGTATCGAGGCGGCGCATTCGAAGGGGATCGTGCTCGTCGCCGCCGCCGGCAATGGCGGCCCGAAGGCGCCCGCCGCCTATCCGGCGGCCTATCCCGCCGTCATCGCCGTGACCGCGACCGATCCGGCCGACAAGGTCTACGAGGCGGCCAATCGCGGCGGCTACATCGCGCTGGCAGCGCCCGGCGTCGACATCCTGACCACCGCACCGAAGGGCGACTACACGCAGCTTTCCGGCACGTCCTTCGCGGCGGCGCAGGTGACCGGCGTCGCCGCGCTGCTGCTGGAGCGGGCGCCAAAACTCTCGCCCGACGGGGTCCGCGCCATCCTGACGGAGACGGCCCGCGACCTCGGTAAACCCGGCCGCGACGACGTTTTCGGCGCGGGACTGGTCGACGCGGCGGCGGCGCTGACGGCGGTGTCCGACGCGACGGCCAGCGCGGCGGTGCAATAGCTATCTCATTGAAAATGAAAAACTCTCCGTCATCCCGGGCTTGACCCGGGATCCATTCAGCCGAGCGGTCGGGAGTCGCACTCCCCAAAACCGGGCCGCATGGATCCCCGCCTTCGCGGGGATGACGACAGTGTGTCGACACGAGCAGTGGCCCATAGGGAGCCGGCCCAAGGGCCTCGGAGACGCCCCGAGCCCTACCCTTCCTTCTTCACCACCAAGAGCGTCAGCGCGTTGATCGTCACCAGCACCGTGGCGCCGGTGTCGGCGAGGATGGCGGGCCAGAGGCCGGTGATACCGACGATGGTCGTCACCAGGAAGACGGCCTTGAGACCGAGCGCGATGGCGATGTTCTGGCGGATGTTCGCCATCGTCCGCCGCGCCAGCCGGATCAGCCGTGCGACGTCGCCGACATGGTTGTTGAGGATCGCCGCGTCGGCGGTCTCCAGCGCGACGTCGGTGCCGCCGCCCATGGCGATGCCGACATCCGCGGCGGCGAGCGCCGGCGCGTCGTTGATGCCGTCGCCGACCTTGGCCACCTTGGCGCCGCCGGCCTGCAGCTCGCGGATGATGCGCTGCTTGTCCTGTGGCAACAGTTCGGCGCGCACCTCGATGCCGAGATCGCCGCCGACCGCCTTCGCCGCCCGCGCATTGTCGCCGGTCAGCATGATCGGCGCGACGTCGAGCGCCTTCAAGGCCACGAGGCCCTCGCCGGCATCGGCGCGCGGGCCGTCGCGCATGGCGATGACGCCGACGATCCCGCCATTGACGAGGAGGACGGAGACGCTCTTGCCCTCGCTGCCGAACGCGGCGATCGCCGCCTCCTGCTCCGCCGTCAGCGTCGTCGCCTCGGCGGCGGCCGCGGCCGAGCCGAGCAGCAGTGCATCCGTACCGACCTTGCCGGTCATGCCCTTGCCGGCGACGGCGGCGATTTCTTGCGCCACGATCGCCGGCGCCGCCATGTCCGTCGCCTTGCCGAGAATGGCGCGGGCGAGCGGATGGTTGGAACCGGCCTCGAGCGAGGCGGCGAGCGCGATCACCTCGGCCTCGGAGCGGCCGTAGCCTATGACGTCGCTCACCACCGGACGGCCGAGCGTCAGCGTCCCCGTCTTGTCGAAGGCGACGCGGTTGATGCTCGCCAGCGTCTCCAGAACCGCGCCGCCCTTCATCAACAGCCCCTGGCGCGCGCCGGCGGCCAGGCCGGCCGCGATCGCCGCCGGCGTCGAGATCACCAGCGCACAGGGGCAGCCGATCAGCAGGATGGCGAGGCCCTTGTAGATCCACTCGCTCCAGTCGCCGCCGAAGGCGAGCGGCGGCACGATCGCCACCAGCGCGCCGACAACGAGCACGGCCGGCGTGTACCAGCGCGCGAACCGGTCGATGAAGCGCTCGGTCGGAGCCTTAGCTTCCTGCGCCTCCTCGACCAGGCGGACGATGCGGGCGATCGTGTTGTCGGAGGCGACCGCCGTCACCTCGACGCGGATGACGCCGTCGGCGTTGATCGTGCCGGCGAAGACCGTGTCACCGACGCCCTTGCGCTTCGGCACGCTCTCGCCGGTGACGGGGGCCTCGTCGATGGCGCTCTCGCCCTCGAGGATCACGCCGTCGGCGGCAATGCGGTCGCCGGGGCGGACCTGGATGATCGCGCCGAGCCTGAGCTCGGCGGCGGGCACCTCGCGCGTGCCGCCGGCCTCCTCGACGCGGGCCGTCTCCGGCAGCAGCGTCGCGAGATCGCGGATGCTGGAACGCGCCCGCCGGGCGGCGACCCCTTCGAGCAGCTCGCCGATCAGGAACAGGAAGACGACCATGGCCGCTTCCTCGCCGGCCCCGATGATCACCGCGCCGACGGCGGCGATGGTCATCAGCGTCTCGATCGAGAACGGCGTGCCGAAGCGCGCCGCCATGAAGGCGCGTCGGGCGATCGGCACCAGGCCGATCAGCATCGCGACGGCATAGGCGATCGGCTCGATCGCGGGAAAGAGATGCGAGACCACGAAGGCGGCGACGATCGCGGCGCCGGCAGCGAGCGTCAGCTTCGCCTTCTTCGACTGCCACCAGGCGCCGTCATCCTCGCCGACGTCATGGCCGTGCAGATCGAGCGGCGGCGCGGCGGCGACAGCGGCGGCCGGCACAGCCGGAACATGGCTGTGGCTGTGGCCATGATCGTGGGCGTCGTGATCATGGCCGTGGCCGTGTTCATGGGCGCCGTGATCATGGGTGCCATGATCATGGTCGTGGCCGCCGCAGCATGCATCGTGAGCATGGTCATGCTGCGCAGGTGCTTGCGCGGCCGGTGCCGGGCGGGCCGCGATCGGCGCGATGCCGTAGCCGAGCTTCGCGACGACCTTCTGGATGGGATCGGCGGGATCGACCTCGCCGCGATGCACCGTCATCGTGCCGGCGGACACCGAGACCGAGACGTCCTCGACGCCGTCGATTCGGCGAACCGCCGTATCGATCTTCTGCGCGCAGGAGGCGCAATCCATGCCGGTAATGCGGTAGCGGTCCTGAAATCCCATGATCAGCTCTCGGATTCGGCCTCGTGGCGAAAGGCTCTTGTGTGCTTCGAGGAGGACCCTACATTCTCTAGCGACTAGAGGATCAAGAGGTTATTTTCCGAAAGGCTGAGCTCGATGAGCCGCACGGTTCCGATCGGCACGGTTTCCCGCGAGACCGGCATCAAGGTTCCCACCATCCGCTACTATGAGGAAGTCGGGTTGCTGCCCTCGCCGGCGCGCACCGACAGCAATCGCCGCAGCTATGACGCCGCCGCCGTCCAGCGCCTCCGCTTCATCCGCCATGCGCGCGAGCTCGGCTTCGAAGTCGAGGCGATCCGCCAGCTGCTGACCCTGTCCGACCAGCCGGACCGCTCCTGCGCCGAGGTCGATGTCATCGCGCGCAGCCATCTGAAGGAGATCGACGAGAAGATCGCACGCCTGACGGCGCTGCGCTCGGAGGTCCAGCGCATGGTCGACGAAGGCGCCCACGGCCGCGTCGCCGAATGCCGCGTCATCGAAGTCCTGGGCGACCACGCCTCGTGTTTGCACGAGACGCATTGAGGTTGGGCTGTTGGTGCGCGACTGGCCCCGAGCATCGGATCGCAGCAGTCTAGCCTCCCAAGACATCGGCTGAATGGATCCCTGCTTTCGCAGGGATGACGACCGAGGTTGTTTCTGTAATCTTCAGGGCCATGACGCCCTGTGTCTACATACTCGCCAGTTCCTACAACGGCACGCTCTACATTGGAGTGACCAGCAACCTGCAGCAGCGCATCTGGCAGCACCGGGAGCATCTCGTCGAAGGATTTACAAAGCGCTTTGGCGTTACGCGACTGGTCTACTACGAGCTTCACGACACGATGGAACAGGCCATACAACGCGAAAAGCAGATGAAGCTCTGGAAACGCGACTGGAAGATCGAGCTGATCGAACGCACCAATCCGAACTGGCTCGATCTGTACGAGCAGATCGCGTTCTAGCCTCACGCGCGGCCGTCATCCCTGCGAAAGCAGGGATCCATGCAGCCGGGTTTTCGGGAACCCAAATCGAAGAGGCAGTGGATCCCGGACATACGCCCGAGATCCATTCTCAACTCAGGTAAAACCTACTTCGCCGCCGGCCGCTTCGCGCCCTGGGTGTTCAGATACACCGCGTAGAGGCTCGTCGTGCCGCAGATGTAGAGGCGGTTGCGCTTGCGGGCGCCGAATTCGACATTCGCCACCACTTCCGGGATCTTGATCTTGCCCAGCAGCGTTCCGTCCGCCGCATAGCAGTTCACGCCGTCGCCGGCCGAGCTCCAGATGTTGCCGTGGATGTCGACGCGGAAGCCGTCGAACAGGCCGAAATCGCAGGTCGCGAAATGGCGGCCGGCGCCGACCGACTTGCCGTCGGCCGCGACCGGATAGGCGCGGATGTCGGGCGAGCAATCCGCCTGGTGGCTGAGGCCGGTGTCGGCGACGTAGAGGATCGACTCATCCGGCGAGAAGGCGAGACCGTTCGGGCGCACCATGTCGGTGACGACGGCGGTGACGGCGCCGGTGACGGGATCGATGCGATAGACGTTGCAGGCGCCGATCTCGCTCTCGGCCTTGTCGCCCTCATATTCGCCGTCGATGCCGTAGCTCGGATCGGTGAACCAGATCGAGCCGTCCGACTTGACGACGACGTCGTTGGGCGAGTTCAGCTTCTTGCCCTCGAAGCTGTCGGCGAGGACCTTGCGCGAGCCGTCATGCTCGATGCGGGTGACGGCGCGGCCGCGATGCTCGCAGGCGACGAGGCGGCCTTCGAGATCGACGGTGTGGCCGTTCTGGTTGTTGCAGGGGCTGGCGAAGACGGAGACCGAGCCGTCCGTCTCGTCGTAGCGCATCAGCCGGTCGTTCGGGATATCCGACCAGATCAGATACTTGCCGGCCGGGAAATAGGCGGGGCCTTCCGACCAGCGGCAGCCCTCGGCCAGCTTCTCGACATGCACATTGCCCATGGCAAGACGGCGGAACCGGTCGTCGTAGACGACGTAATCCTTCGTGAGCATTTCCCCTCCTCGGATGGCTCGGACTTTCAATGGCGACGGAGCATAGGCCAACGAACCTTCACCGCAAGAGCGGAGCCCCCGCCCGCGCGCTCCTATCGGTGCATAGACAGACTGTTCACCAGGCCATGGCTATCCATTGACGTTCAGGCAGCCGACATAAGCTGCAGTGCAAATGAAGGAGGGTTGTGATGACCAAGGTTCTCGTTCTCTACTATTCGGCCTATGGCCACATCGAGAAGATGGCGGAAGCCGTAGCGGAAGGCGCCCGTTCGACCGGCGCACATGTCGACATCAAGCGCGTGCCCGAGCTGGTGCCGGAAGAAGTCGCCAAGGCCTCCTACTTCAAGCTCGACCAGACCGCCCCGATCGCGACGCCCGCCGATCTGGAACATTATGACGCGATCATCGTCGGCGCCGGCACGCGCTTCGGCACGGTCGCCTCGCAGATGCGCAATTTCTGGGACCAGACCGGCGGCCTGTGGGCCCAGGGCAAGCTGGTCGGCAAGGTCGGCTCGTTCTTCACCTCGTCGGCGACCCAGCATGGTGGCCAGGAATCGACCATCCTCGGCTTCATCCCGACCTTCCTGCATCACGGCCTCGCCTATGTCGGCCTGCCCTACGCGTTCCAGGGTCAGACCGGCGTCGAGCAGGTGAAGGGCGGCTCGCCCTACGGCGCCTCGACGATCACCGACGGCGACGGCAGCCGCCAGCCCTCGGAGATCGAGCTCGACGCCGCCCGCTACCAGGGCGCCCACGTCGCTGCGATCGCCGCCAAGGTTGCCGGCAAGGTGCTGCAGCCGGCCTAAAAGCTGGAGACGCCGCCGCGCCCCGCCTTCAGACGCGGCGCGCTCCGAAACGCCCCGGCCCGTGCCGGGGCGTTTTCGTTTGGCCACGAGGCTTTGATCGCGCACGGCTTGAACCGCCGCGACGATCCCGCTAGCTCAGGGGCATGAGCTCCATCACATTCGAGCGGGATTTCGATCCCGCCCATGGCCAGGCCGTCCCGATCGGCGACAGCGTCCGACGACTGACGGCGCCGAACGGCGGCCCGTTCACCTTTCACGGCACCAACAGCTACATCATCGGCCGCGGCACCGTCGCGGTCCTCGACCCGGGACCCGACGACCCAGCCCATATCGAGGCGCTGCTCGAGGCTACGCGGGGCGAGCGGATCAGCCACATCCTCGTCACCCACACCCATCGCGATCATTCGCCGGGCGCGGCGCTGTTGAAGGCGCGGACCGGCGCGATCCTGCTCGGCGAAGGCCCGCACCGCCTGGCGCGCCCGATGACGACAGGCGAGGCGCACAGGCTCGACGCCAGCAGCGACACGGACTTCATGCCCGACCGGCGGCTCGTCGACGGCGAGCGGATCGAGGGCGACAGCTGGGCGCTGACGGCGATCGCCACGCCCGGCCATGCCGCCAACCACCTCGCCTTCGCGCTCGAAGACAGCCCGCTGCTGTTTTCCGGCGACCATGTGATGAAATGGGCGACCACCATCGTCGCCCCGCCGGACGGCGCGATGACGGACTACATGGCCTCGCTGGACCGGCTGGGCGAACGGCCCGAGACGATCTACCTGCCCGGCCATGGCGGCCCGGTCGAGGACGCTCCCGGCTTCGTCCGCGCGCTGAAGGCGCACCGACGGATGCGCGAGGCGGCGATCGTCGAACGCATTTCGCGCGGAGACCGGACCATCGCCGAGATCGTCGCCGCCATCTACCGGGATACGCCGTCGGCGCTGCATGGCGCCGCGGCGCTCTCGGTGCTCGCCCATCTCGAGGACCTGGTCGAACGCGACAGGCTTCTCGCCCCCGAAGGCGTGACGCTCGCCGGCGTATTCGAACCCGCCGCCTGAGGCGGTCGCTCAGCGCCTCGGCGGCGCCAGCGGCAGCGGCGGCAGGTCCGTGTCGGGCTCGGCGGGCTCCTCCGCCTCCGTCACGCCCTGCAGGGAATTGTCGAGATCGGCGAAGAAATCGCGGATACGGCGGGCATTGTCGCCGAGATCATGCGCGCCGATGCGCGAGGCCGAGCGCATGTCGACCAGCGTTCCGTCATCATCGGCGACGAGGCGGATGGAGACGTCGACGGGCAGCGCCAGCAGCAGGGTCTTCGCCACCGCCTCGACGCCGGCATCGGCATTCTCGGAGTCCGGCGGTGTGGCGGCGACGACCTCCCAGCCACGGCCGCCGACCAGTTTCGTCACCTCGGCATAGACGCGCTCCGGCGACACCGGATAGTGGCGGGCGACGATGTCGGGATAGGCCTTCGTCTGCGCTTCGCCTTCGGCGGCGTCAGCCGGCGGCCGGGCGACGGCGCCCGGCGCGCTGAAGCCGGGCGGGTCTTCGCGATCCGTCGAGATGTCGGAGAGACGCGGCAGGCGGATCATCTCGGCCACGACGAAGGCGGGCATGGCGAGGATGACGAGCGCCAGCAGCGACCCGGCCAGCGCCGGACCGAACCCGTTCAGCCCGTCGCGCCAGATATCGCGCATGGCGAGAACGCCGAAGACCAGCGCCAGCAAGGCCACGCCCCAGGCGATCGCGATGACGATGAAGAGCGGCAGGGTCTCGATCTGGCCGAGCCGGTGCATCACGGCCGCGACGATCAAGAGCGGGATGGGCAAGAGGGCGAGACGCAACGCCCAATTGGCGGTGCCGGCCTCCCGCTCGAACGGACGCGCAGTCATGCCAATTCTCCGCAGCCACGCTGTGACGGGCTGGACGCGACAAGTCTACCGCAGCTCACGCGCATTCCTAGGTGTTCCTCGCCTGCAACAACCCGACATGAAAATTGACAATGACATCCGCATGTTAACGGGTTGGTAAACCACGAATCCGCCATACTTGAATTTCATATGCGCATCCCCGGAGGCCAGCAGGCGTAAGATCGGTACGGCTTTCGGCGGAAATGCTCAGGATTTCGAGACTATCATGACCCAAGAGAAGCACCCGACCTTCCGTTCCAAGGCTCAACGTGAGCAGGAACAGGATCTGCAGGCCAAATATGGCGAACTTGGCAACCCCGAGCTCGTCGCGGCGATCCTGCAGAAAAAGAAGCTCGAGCAGCAGCAGCGCCAGATGCAGGCCGCCCTGCCCCCGAACGAGCGGGACTGACCCGCGCGTTCGCTCGAAGCGACTGCCCGGCCATCCAATACATCATGGGTGACGGCGGAGACGACTCCGCCTGCGCCCCGCATACGAGGCGCCCCCGGGCCTCGATACAAACTGTCATGGCCGGCTCGCCGCGAGGCGGCCGAGCCGTTGGCCGGTCCTAGGACCGGCTGACGACCAGCGAGGCGGCGATCGAGAACATCACGACGCCGATCGCGACATCCAGGATCCGCCAGGCGACCGGCCTGGCGAAGACCGGCGCCAGCAGCCGGGCCCCATAGCCGAGCGCATAGAACCAGACGCAGGACGCGACCATCGCGCCCGCCCCGAAGGCGAGGCGCGCTGTGCCCGCATGGCGCCCGGACAGTGAGCCGAGCAGCACGACCGTATCCAGATAGACATGCGGATTGAGGAAGGTGAGCGCGGCGACCGTCGCCAGCGCCGGGCCGAGCCGCATCTCGGCCGCGCCCGAGGCGGAAAGCGCCTCGGCATGGAACGCCCGGCGCAGCGCCATAGCGCCATAGACGAAGAGAAAGGCGGCGCCGGCGAGCGTCACCACGAAGAGCACGCGCGGCGCGCCCTGCACCAGCGCGCCCAATCCGCCGACGCCGGCCGCGATCAGCATCGCATCGGCCAGGAAGCAGAAGGTGGCGATCGGAAAGACATGGCTTCGCGCCAGCCCCTGCCGGAGGACGAAGGCATTCTGCGCCCCGATCGCGACGATCAGGCTCGCGCCGAGGAAGAAGCCCTCGACGGCAGGCTGCAGGAATTCGGTCATGGGAAGAAAATTCCGGAGAAAGGAAGTCGGATGGCGGGCGGGGCCGGCACATCTAGACGACGGCGCCCTTCGCGTCACCTGCGAAGGGGAATGCGTCGCGCAAGGGGATGCGCCGGATCAAAACAGCTTCAGCTGGTCGTCGTCGGTCGGCGGCAGCTTGGGCACCTTCGCCCTCTCGACGGCCGTCTCGACGACGGCGCGCGCCTGGATCGACGGGTTGTCATTGCGAAAGCTGTTGACCGCGCTGCCGATCGGGATCGCTTCGAACGTGCCGTCCGGCGGCGGCAGCAGAACCCGCCCGGCGCCCTCGCCTCGCCCTTCATCCAGCCCCAGCCAGAGATCGTACTGCTCGCGCCCGACCACCACCGGCATGCGCTCGTGGATCGGCGCGACTTCGCTGTTGGCGGCGGTCGTCAGGATCGTCGCCGTGTCGATGATATTGCCCTTGTCGTCGGCCCACTCGTCCCAGAGGCCGGCGAAGGCGATGACCCCGCCGCGCGCCGGCTGCAGGTAGAAGGGCTGCTTCCTGCCGTCCGGCCCCTTGCGCCATTCATAGAAGCCGGTGGCTGGGATCAGGCAGCGGCGATGGCGGAACGGCCCCCGGAAAGCAGGCTTCTCGGCCGCCGATTCCGAGCGCGCATTGAAGAGAAGCGGCAGCGCCGACAGGTCCTTCGTCCAGGACGGAATGAGGCCCCACCGCACCAGCGCGGGCCGGCGCTCGCCCCGCTCGGCGCGAACGATCAGGATCGGCTGCGTCGGCGCGATGTTGTAGCGCGGTGGAAACCACTCGATCCGGATCATCGAGAATTCGGCCTCGACATCCTCCTTCGGCACCGCCAGGGCGTAGCGTCCACACATCCAATTGCTCCAGCACGCGCCGTCGCGGCCATTTGGTAAAGACTTCGTAAGGAAGCGCCGCTAACGATCAGCACCCTATCATCTATTTCGCTGCGCTTCTGCGATGGCCCACCCGCCATCGCATCCAGGGAGACGACGCATGCAGTTCGAGCCGGCGCAGCCGGAAAGCAAATATCTGAATCACGCCGAAGATTTGGCGCTGCTTCTTGAGACTTTGCCGCATCGGCTCGACCTCGTCGATGGCGTCCTCGCCTGGCGCCCCGTATCGCGACGTCCGGTGCTCGCCGGGCCGGCGGACCACCGCGCCCGCCGCCGGCTGGACGATCTGACGACGCGCCTCGACCGGCAAGCCGCCGCGGCCCAGGATGCCGTGCGCGAGGCGGTGCGGGCCGGCAAGCTCGAGCTGCTCTGGCCGATCGCCTCGGTCGCCGGCAAGGAACTGCGCCCCGTCATCGCCGAGGCGCGCGATGCTATTGCCGCGTCCCGGACCGAGGAAGAATCCGATGTCCCCCTCGCCCGCATCGCCTGATCTGCCGGCCGCGTCGCCGTCGAGGCCCGTGCTCGGTGTCAGCGTCGCCGTCTGGCGCGACGGCAAGGTGCTGCTCGTCCAGCGGGGCCAGGCTCCCTGGCGCGGCGCGTGGTCGCTGCCCGGCGGCCGCGTCGAATGGGGTGAGCCCCTGCACGCCGCCGCCGCCCGCGAACTCGCGGAAGAGACTGGCCTGATCCTCGGCACCCCGCGCCTCGTCGAGGCTCTGGACGCCATCGACCGCGCCGACGACGGAACCGTGCGCGGCCACTATGTCATCGTCGTCTTCACGGCGACCGCCGAGGGGACGCCGAACCCCGCCTCCGACGCCGCCGACGCGGCCTGGTTCACGCTGCACCAGCTCGACGCGCTGGAAACCACGCCGGACCTGAAGCGGATCATCCTGCTGTCCGCCCGCTGAGCGTCGCGCTTGCGGCGAGGCGCAAGCCGAACGATGATCCGCCCGCGCGGCGAGAAGGATATGAAACGGGTGACAAACAGCATCGGCGGAGCGATCCGGCGGGGAATGAAGGCGATGCGGGTCGCGGCCTGGCTCGGGCTGGCGCTGGCCGCCGCCCCCCTGCCCGCCTCGGCCCAGAACGCCGGCGGCGATCCCGCCTACGAGCCGCAACTGCAGCGTCTCGCCGAAATCCTCGGCGCGCTGCACTATCTCCGGCCGCTCTGCGGCGCGGAGGAGCCCGACGTCTGGCGCGACCAGATGGACCAGCTCCTGGCGGCGGAGGCGCCGACGCCGGAGCGCAAGGCGCGCCTCGTCTCGCAGTTCAACCACGGCTTCGCCAGCTTCGCCTCCGTCTATCGCACCTGCACGCCGGCGGCGCTCGCGGCGGTCGATCGCTACATGACGGAGGGGACGCGCCTGACCCGCGACATCACAACGCGCTACGGCCGCTAAAAAACGATTTGCAGTGTTAACCAAAATCGTCGAATTGTTACCCGCACGTTAACCCCTTCTTCAGGATCCCGGCCCGCCGGCATCAGCACGTGCTACGTTGCGAACAAGGGCGATTCGATTTCTGCCCATAAGTGACGCGGAAAGCAGGCGACCCTATGGAACACGATCACGACGAGATCGAAATTGCGGAACAGAAGCGCGCGGCGCTCGCCTATCTGACGGAAGCCTGGGACGAGGCGATCGCCGAAGGCATCGAGCCCGACATCCTGGCCCATGCCGCGCTGTTCGCCGCCCTTTCCGACCTGATCGACACCTATGGCGAGGACGCCGTCGCCGATCTCGCGGTCTCCCTGCCGGACCGCGTCCGCCGGGGTGAATTCACCTTGCAGCGGACCATCCAGTAGGTCCTGGACAATCTGACCCGTCGACAACGAGCCTCGCAGCGGTGACGCTGGCGAGGCTTTTCGCATCTGTGCGGCGCTTGGCCGTTCTCCCTCGGTCGTCTATGACTGGCGGACGGGTTCCGGACGAATTCTTGGAGGCAGGCATGCTTGGGCGTTGGACGGTGGCAGGGATCGCGGTCGCGATGACGATGGTCGGAACGGCGCATTCCCGGGCCCTCGTGGCCGGCGAGAGCAAGAGCGTGCCGACGCAGAGCATCACCATCCAGCCGGATCCGAGCGACGAGGACAATGCCGGCGCTGGGGACGACGCCGAGCAGGCCGCAACGCCCGCCCCGGTCACCCCGGACGCGCCGCTGCCGGTCATCGAATATGACGTCTCCAAGCTGCCCGAGCCGGTCCGCCAGCTGCGCGAAAAACTGCTCGAGGCGGCCAAGACCGGCGACATCGAGAAGTTGAAGCCGATCATCGACGCCAACCGCTCGCCGCCCAATCTCGGCGCCGACGCCAACCAGGACAAGGATCCGGTCGCCTTCCTCAAGTCGCAGTCCGGCGATCCGGAAGGCCGCGAGATCCTGGCGATCCTGAGCGAGGTCCTCGACGCCGGCTATGTCCATGTCGATGTCGGCACGCCGCAGGAGGCCTATGTCTGGCCCTATTTCGCCCGCTATCCGATCAACGCGCTGACGCCGCCGCAGATGGTCGAGCTGTTCCGCCTCCTCACCTCCTCCGACTATGACGAGATGAAGAGCTTCGGCGCCTACCTGTTCTATCGCGTCGGCATCGCGCCGGACGGCACCTGGACCTATTTCGAAGCGGGCGACTGAGTCCCCGCCGCGCCGCCTTGACGTCGCGTAAAGTTCATGATTTGTTCTACTCTCTCGATAGGGGAACATCATGACAAGCATGGCAGGCATGCAATTCCATCGCGGACGGCTGATTGATCACGTCCAGCTGGTCGTCAGCGACTTCGAGGCCAATCGCCGCTTCTATGACGCGGTTCTGGGCGTCCTCGGCGTTCCGATCGTCTACGGCGATAACATGCTCTTCGCCGACGACCTCGCGGTCACGGCCGGCGAGCCGACGACCGGACGCTGCCACCTCGCCTTCCAGGCGAAGGACCAGGCGACCGTCAACGCCTTTTACGCGGCGGGACTGAAGGCGGGCGGCCGCGACAATGGCGCGCCGGGCCTGCGCGATTACCATCCGAATTATTACGCGGCATTCCTGCTCGATCCGGCCGGCAACAACATCGAGGCGGTCCATCACGGCCCCGCCACGCGGTCGGCCGAGTCCGTGGTGATCGAAGCGCTCTGAGGGGCGCTGACCCTCCCCTCCAGCGGGGCCCTTCCTTGACCTCTCGCCTCGAGGAAATCTTGCACAGCGCCACACTCATCCTGTTGAGATGGCTCGAGGATGCGCGGATCGGGCCGTTCCGCCCTCCTCCGTCATCCCCGCGAAGGCGGGGATCCATGCAGCCGCGCCCTTGGTCGAATACGACTCCCAAGGTCTCGGCTGAATGGATCCCGGCTCGGGGGCCGGGATGACGGCGAGCGTGGGAGGTCGGCCGGAGCAAGACCTCATATCTCTGGCCTCGATAAGGCCAGAGACTCGGGAGAATGCCGCTCGATCGGCCGGCCTGCGTCGGCGCAGGCGCGGCCGCCTCGAAGCGAGGGCGATGCTAGCCGCGCGGCAGCGCTTCCAGGAAGGTGATCGGCTCGCCGGTCGACGGCTCGACGATCTCGCCGTCCCACATGACGCGGCGGCCGCGCACGACGGTGCCGACCGGCCAGCCGATGACGCGCTTGCCGTCATAGGGGGTCCAGCCGGCGCGCGACGCGATCCAGGAATTGGTGATCGTCTCGCGCCGCTTCATGTCGACGATGGTGAGATCGGCGTCGTAGCCGACGGCGATGCGGCCCTTTCGGGCCATGCCGAACAGGCGCGCCGGGCCAGCGGAGGTCAGGTCGGCCAGCCGTTCCAGCGTCAGCCGGCCGGCATTGACGTGGTCGAGCATGATCGGCACCAGCGTCTGCACGCCCGTCATGCCGGAGGGCGAGGCCGGATAGGTCTTGGCCTTCTCTTCCAGCGTGTGCGGGGCGTGGTCGGAGCCGAGCACGTCGATGATGCCCTGCGAGATGCCCTTCCAGATGCCGGTGCGGTGGTGCGCATCGCGGATCGGCGGGTTCATCTGCAGGAGCGTGCCGAGGCGGGCATAGTCCTCGGAGGACAGCGTCAGGTGGTGCGGCGTCGCCTCGGCGGAGGCGACATCCTTGTGCAGCGCCAGATAGTCGATTTCCTCGGCGGTCGAGATGTGCAGCACATGGATGCGGGCGCCGGCGCGACGGGCGATCGAGACGAGGCGCTCGGTCGCCTGCATGGCGGCGATCTCGTCGCGCCAGATCGGGTGCGAGGACGGATCGCCCTCGACGCGCAGGGGCTTGCGCGCCTCGAGCCGCATCTCGTCCTCGGAGTGGAAGGCGGCGCGGCGGCGGGTCTTCGAGAGGATCGCGGCGATGCCCTCATCGTCGGCGACCAGCAGATTGCCGGTCGAGGAGCCGATGAACACCTTGATGCCGGCAGCACCCGGCAGGCGCTCCAGATCGGGGATGTCGTTGACGTTCTCGCGCGTGCCGCCGACCCAGAAGGCGAAATCGCAATGCATGCGATGCTTGCCGCGAGCGATCTTGTCGGCCAGCGCCTCGGCGGTGGTCGTGGTCGGGTTGGTGTTCGGCATCTCGAAGACGCCGGTCACGCCGCCAAGCACGGCGCCGCGCGATCCGGTTTCGAGATCTTCCTTCTGCTCGGCGCCAGGCTCGCGAAAATGCACCTGTGTATCGACGACGCCAGGCAATATATGCAGGCCGGTGCAGTCGATCACCTTGCCGGCGCGGCGCGGGTCGACGTCGCCGATGGCGGCGATTCGGCCATCGCGCACGGCGATGTCATGCGTTCCCGTGCCGTCCTGATTGACGACCGTTCCGTTCCGAAAAAGAAACTCGTAGGTTTCCGACATGGCCGCCCTCCCCAGTGCACAGCCGATCCGCTTGAGCTTGAAGACGGATCGCGAGCATCGGCTTAAGGAAGGTGAGCCAACTTCACAAGCGCGTCCTATGCATGGGAACCATGTCTATGCGTAATGGGTCATATGCCCAACTCACCGATCGCGGAACCGTCTTCATCGGCGGTCCCGAGGCGGAAACGTTCCTCCAGAACATCGTCACGACGGACATGGCGGCGGTCCAATCCGCCGGCGCCGGCTTCGGGGCGCTGCTGTCGCCGCAGGGCAAGATCCTGTTTGATTTCATCATCTTGCCAACCGAGGGCGGTTATCTCTTCGACCTCCCGCGCGCGCTCGTCGCCGACTTCCAGAAGCGGATGACGCTCTACCGGCTGCGCGCCAAGGTCGAGATCGCCAATCGCAGCGACAGCGACGCCGTCTATGCCTTCTGGGGTTCCGACGCGCGGCCCGCGATCGAAGGCCCGGTCGCGCGCGATCCTCGCCTCGCCGCCCTCGGCTTTCGCGCCATCCTTCCCGTCGACGCGCCGCTCGCCGTCGACGGCTATGCGGCCGCCTCCGAGGCGGATTATCACGCCTGGCGCACCGGCCTCACCGTCCCCGAGGGCGGCCGCGACTTCGCCTTCGGCGACGCGTTTCCGCATGATGTCGACATGGACGATCTCGGCGGCCTCGATTTCCGCAAGGGCTGCTATGTCGGGCAGGAGATCGTCTCGCGCATGGAGCATCGCGGCACGGCGCGCCGGCGCGCGGTCGCGGTGACGAGCGAGGCGGCGCTGCCGCCCGCCGGCAGCCCGATCGAGGCGGACGGCAAGCCGATCGGCACGCTCGGCGGCTCCTACGACACGGAGAATGGCAAGGGCGGCATCGGGCTGATCCGGCTCGACCGCGCCCGCCGCGCGCTCGACCAGGGCATCGCCGTCACCGCCGAGGGCGTGCCGCTCGCCATCTCGCTGCCGCCCTTCGCCCGCTTCGGCTGGCCGAGCGGCGACGACGAGGGAGCGGCATGAGCCCCGCGCGCCCTCGCGTCTGGCAGCGCATGCTGTCCGGCCGCCGTCTCGACCTCGCCGACCCCTCCCCCTTCGACATCGAGATCAGCGACATCGCGCATGGTCTCGCCCGCGTCGCGCGCTGGAACGGGCAGACAAGCGGCGCGCATGCCTTCTCCGTCGCGCAGCACTCCGTGCTGGTCGAGCAGATCGCGGCGCTCGCCAAGCCGTCGCTGAGCGAGGCGGATCGTCTCGCCGCGCTGCTGCACGACGCGCCGGAATATGTCGTCGGCGACATGATCTCGCCGTTCAAGGCGCTGGTCGGCGGCGAATACAAGGCGGTCGAGGCGCGGCTGCAGGCGGCGATCCACATTCGCTTCGGCCTGCCGGCCGAACGCCCGGCAGCGCTCACAGACGCGATCAAGGCGGCGGACCGGGTCGCCGCGTTCTTCGAGGCGACGGGGCTCGCCGGCTTCAGCGAAACGGAAGCGGCCAAGTTCTTCGGCCGCCCGCGCGGCATCCTGCGGTCGCAGCTGGCGCTCGATCCCTGGCCGACGGCGGAGGCGCAGCGGATCTTCCTCGAGCGCTTCGACGCGCTCGCCGGCGCGAGGGCGGCAAACGCCATTTCGGCGTGACCCGGGCGGCCCGACCCACTACATAACCCTTCCGGGAGCGCGTTCGCCGCGCTTCCCCCGAAGCTGCCACGGGGACGGCCCTGCCGTCGCCGGCGAAGCGCACACCGAGAAGGTGCAAGGAGAACAACAATGTCCCGCATTCACGTCTGCTCATTGTCCCGCATCGGCGCCACCGTCGCCCAGACCGGCGCCAGCCATCTGGTGACGCTGATCAACGCCGGAACCCCGGTCGAGCGCCCCGTCGCGATCCCGGAAAACCGCCATCTCTTCCTCGCCTTCAACGATATCCTCGAGCCGATGGAGGGCATGACGCCGCCGGCCGAGGAGCATGTCACGGCGCTGCTCGATTTCGTCGAGGGCTGGAAGCCGGAGAAGCCGATCGTCATCCATTGCTTCGCCGGCATCAGCCGCTCGACCGCCGCCGCCTTCATCACGGTCTGCGCCCTGCGCCCGGAGCGCGACGAGGCCGAGATCGCCGCCCTGATTCGCGCCGGCTCGCCGTCGGCGACGCCCAATCTGCGCCTGGTCCGCCTCGCCGACGAAGTGCTCGGCCGCCGGGGCCGCATGGTCAGCGCCGTCGAGGCGATCGGCCGCGGCCGCGACGCCTTCGAGGGCCATCCCTTCTCGCTCGATCTCGACCTGGCACGCTGATCCGCGCCAGATCCCCCACCCCGGCTCCGGAACATCCCGACCGCATGAACTTCGAAAACCTGCAAGGCCCCCTCGCGACCGACCGCTTGACGCTGCGGCCGTTCGTCGAGGCGGATTTTACCGCCTACGCCGCCTATCACGCCCTCCCCGAGGTCTATCGCTATCTCTATGCCGCGCCGCCGGCCGGCGATGCCCTGCGGTCGCAGTTCGACGCGACGCTCGAAGCCCCCTTCGAGGCCGATGGCGACGTTTTCCGCCTCGCGGTGGTGACGAAGGACGGCGATGCCGTCATCGGCGAGACGCTGCTGAAGCTTGCGAGCCGGGCGGCGCTGCAGGGCGAAGTCGGCTACATCTTCCATCCCGCCTCGGCCGGAAAGGGCTATGCCACCGAGGCGGTGGCGCGGATGATCGACTTCGGTTTCACCCGCTTCGGCTTCCACCGGATCTTCGCGCGGCTTGACGCCGCCAACCGGGGATCGGTCGGCGTGGTCGAGCGCCTCGGCCTCCGGCGCGAGGCGCATCTCGTGCAGAACGACCGCTTCGACGGCCAATGGGGCGACGAATACATCTATGCCGTGCTGGCCTCGGAATGGGCCGCGCGAAAGGCTTCGGCCTGACGCGGGATCCGGCCGGCTCGCCAAAATTGCAGCCGTCCCGGCCCTCTGCGCGCAGTTGTTTCAATATTTTCGTGTTGCAGCGCACCAAGAGCCTGATCTAGCTAGATCATGCGCCGGCTCCTGCCGGTTGCCGCGGGAGCGTGCGCCAAGATGACGAAATGGGTCTACACCTTTGGTGGCGGAAGCGCCGAGGGTGACGTCGCGCTGAAGGAGATCCTCGGTGCGAAGGGCGCTGGTCTCGCCGAGATGAGCGCGCTCGGCCTGCCGGTGCCGCCGGGCTTCACCATCTCGACCGAGCTCTGCCGGCGCTTCCTGGCGGGCGACGACGCGTTTCCGGCCGGGCTCGCGGGCGAGGTCGCCGCCGCGCTGGAGGGGATCGCCGCCGTCGCCGGCCATCGCTTCGGCGATGCCGAGCACCCGCTTCTCGTCTCCGTCCGCTCGGGCGCGGCCGTGTCGATGCCGGGCATGATGGACACCGTCCTCAATCTCGGCCTCAACGACGAGACCGTCGAGGGCCTCGCGCTCGTCTCCGACGATCGCCGCTTCGCCTTCGACAGCTATCGCCGCTTCATCCAGATGTATGGCGACGTCGTGCTCGGGCTCGATCATTCCGTGTTCGAGGAGCGGCTCGAAGACTACAAGCTCGAGCGCGGCTACACGCTCGACGGCGACCTCGACGCCGACGACTGGCAGGCGGTCTGCGATCTGTTCAAGGCGCTCGTCGCCGAGGAGCTGGACGCGCCCTTCCCGCAGGCGGCCGACGACCAGCTCTGGGGCGCGATCTCCGCCGTTATCCGCTCCTGGAACAATCCGCGCGCGAAAGCCTATCGCCGCATCAACAATCTGCCCGATGGCGGTGGCACCGCCGTCACCGTGCAGGCGATGGTGTTCGGCAATCTCGGCGAGACCTCGGCCACCGGCGTTGCCTTCACGCGCCATCCCTCGACCGGCGAGAACATCCTCTGGGGCGAGTTCCTGCCGAACGCGCAGGGCGAGGACGTCGTCTCCGGCATGCGCACGCCGCAGGACCTGACCGAGATCGCCCGCCGCGAGACCGGCTCGGACGCGCCCTCGCTGGAAACGTCGATGCCGGAGGTGTTCGCCGAATTCCGCGCCGTCTGCACGGCGCTGGAAAAGCACCACCGCGACATGCTCGATCTCGAATTCACGATCGAGCGCGGCCGGCTCTGGATGCTGCAGGCCCGCCCCGCCAAGCGCACCATCCACGCGGCGCTGAAGACCGCCGTCGACATGGCGCACGAAGGGCTGATCACCCGCGCCGAGGCTGTGGCGCGGATCGAGCCGCGCATGCTGGAGCAGCTCCTGCATCCGACGATCGACCCGGAATCCGGCAGCGACCTGTTCGCACGCGGCCTGCCGGCTTCTCCGGGGGCTGCGAGCGGCACGGTCGTGTTCACCTCGGAGGAAGCGGAGATCGCCCGCACGCAGGGGCGCAAGGTAATCCTCGTCCGCGTCGAGACCAGCCCCGAGGACGTGCACGGCATGCACGCGGCGCGCGGCATCCTGACGACGCGCGGCGGCATGACCAGCCACGCCGCCGTGGTGGCGCGCGGCATGGGCAAGCCCTGCGTCTGCGGCGCCGGCACGATCCGCGTCGATTTCCACGCCGGCACGCTGACGTCGGGCGGCCGCACCATCCGGCGCGGCGACACGATCACCATCGACGGCGGCACCGGCCAGGTGCTGGTCGGCGCCGTGCCGCTGCGCGAGCCGGAGCTCTCCGGCGCCTTCGCCGAGCTGATGGAATGGGCCGACAGTTTCCGCCGGCTCAAGGTCCGCACCAATGTCGACACGCCGGCCGATGCGCGCGCCGCCCGCGGCTTCGGCGCCGAGGGCATCGGCCTCTGCCGCACCGAGCACATGTTCTTCGACGCGCGCCGCATCGTCGCCGTGCGCGAGATGATCCTGGCCGAGACGGACGCCGCCCGCGCCGACGCGCTCGCCAAGCTCTTGCCGATGCAGCGCAGCGACTTCGCCTCGCTGTTCGAGATCATGACCGGCCTGCCGGTGACGATCCGCCTGCTCGATCCGCCGCTGCACGAATTCCTGCCGAAGGGCGAGACCGAGATCGCCGAGCTTGCCGCGATCATGGGCATTCCGCCGGCAAAGATCCGCGCCAGCACGCATGCGCTCGAGGAAGCGAACCCGATGCTCGGTCATCGCGGCGTCCGCCTCGCCATCTCCTTCCCCGAGATCATCGCCATGCAGGCGCGCGCCATCCTGGAAGCGGCGCTCGACGTCGCCGACCAGACCGGCGTCGCCGTCGATCTCGAGATCATGGTGCCGCTGATCGCCTCCAAGGCGGAGCTGGACCTCGTCAACGGCCATATCCGCGCCGCCGAGGCGCTGGTGAAGAAGCTGCACGGCCGCGCCCCGCCCTACCAGCTCGGCACGATGATCGAGCTGCCGCGCGCAGCGCTTGCCGCCGGCGAGCTCGCCCGCGAGGCGACTTTCTTCTCGTTCGGCACCAACGATCTGACGCAGACGACCTTCGGCATCTCGCGCGACGACGCCGCGACGTACCTGAACACCTACCTGGCGCGCGGTATCCTGCCGCACGATCCCTTTGCCTCGATCGACCGCGAGGGTGTGGGCGAACTGATCCGCATCGCCTGCGTGCGCGGTCGCGCGACGCGGCCCGATCTGAAGCTCGGCGTCTGCGGCGAGCATGGCGGCGATCCCGCCTCGATCCATTTTTTCGCCGAAATTAACCTTGACTACGTCTCCTGTTCGCCCTTCCGGGTCCCCGTCGCCCGTCTGGCAGCCGCTCAGGCAGCCTTACGAAACAGAGACTGAGCCAATTCCCCTCCTCCCGCTTCGCTTCCCCGAACCCGCCTTACGAGCCGTTAACCGTCTTTCAAGGTTAATGCCGCAGATTCAAGCCACGTGACCGGCGAACCACACTGGTCCCTCCTGTTTCGTGCGCGTGGAGTTGCGTCCCTCATGGCTGGTCTCGTGCGGCGTCCGACGACGGCAATGGCATCCCGCGCCCATCTCGGACGCGATCCCCGGCTGGCCCTGCGCAAGCGACGCCCGAGACCCTCGCTCCATCGCATCGCCCTCCTCTCCGGCCTGCTCGCCGGCGGGCTCCTCGCGCTCTCGTCGACCACGGTCGCGCTGCAGGACGTCGCCAGCACCTATGGCAAGGACCTGCCCATTGGCCAGCGCTGGCTGGCCCGGCTCGTGCCGGCGAAGAAGGGCGAAGCCTATCTGCCGACCTTCGTC
Organism: Kaistia sp. SLG-1; assembly: GCF_059699055.1. Classification (NCBI taxonomy): domain Bacteria; kingdom Pseudomonadati; phylum Pseudomonadota; class Alphaproteobacteria; order Hyphomicrobiales; family Kaistiaceae; genus Kaistia; species Kaistia sp. SLG-1. Next base: position 1,954,072 of record NZ_AP048544.1, on the reverse strand, counting down.
TCGCCGCCGCCGACCGCCCAGCTCGTCGCCGGCGAGGTCAAGAGCGACGGCCTGATCATCGAGCCCGAGCTGCAGGTGGTGGTGCAAGGCCCCGTCTCGGCCCCGGAATTCACGCCGCCCCAGGTTAATCGCGGCGGCAAGCACGACATCACCGTGGCGCTGCGCAAGCCCGCCCCCGTCCGCGCCGCCTCGGCCGCGCATTTCAAGGCGGGCGTGCTCAAGGGCCAGGAACTCGCCAGCGCCTTCAGCAACGCCAACGCCGTGCCGAAGATGGCCTTCGCCACGGCGCAGGACGTCGCCCAGCCGGACGGCGCGCTGCGCTATGCCTCGAAGGACGCGGCGCCCAAGGACACAGTGGCGAAGCCGGTCGTCGCGCTCGCCTCGATCGCGCCGATCCCCCGCCGCAACGAACTCGCGCGCGCCGCCGGCAAGGCCGAGAAGAGCGCGAAGGGCTCCGGCAATGTCGTCGACGGCAGCGCCGTGGTCTCCGCCTATGCGCCGGCCGATATCGACCGGTCGATGAGCGCCCCCTTCCAGGCGCTGCTCGGCAAGCCGATGGGCCCGACCGCGATCGGCAAGGACGGCAAGCCCGACCATTGGTGGGTGATGAACAAGATCCCGCCGAATGCGCGCTCGGCGACCGAGCAGAAATGCCTGGCGACGGCGATCTATTTCGAGGCGCGCGGCGAGCCGCTGAAGGGCGAGCTCGCGGTCGCCCAGGTCGTGATCAACCGGCTGAAGAACCCGGCCTATCCGAAGACGGTCTGCGGCGTCGTCTACCAGAACAAGGACATGCGCAACGCCTGCCAGTTCTCGTTCGCCTGCGACGGCATCCCCGACCGCATCACCGACATGGAGTCGTGGAAGCGTGCGCAGATGCTGGCCAAGCGCGTGCTCAACGAGGACAATTGGTGGAACGCCGACGTCGGCTCGTCGACGCACTACCACGCGACCTATGTCCGGCCGCGCTGGGCCAAGACGATGAAAAAGATGCAGAAGCTCGGCCACCACGTCTTCTACAAGACCTACGGCGGCGGCTGGATCTGAGGGCGCGTTTTCCTTCTACCCGGAGCCCGCAGGATAGCACGCTTCCTCGCCTCACCCTCGCCGTCATCCCGGGCTTGACCCGGGATCCATTCAGCCGAGGCGTCGGGCGTCGAACTTCCCAAGAACGCGAATGGATGGATCCCGGCCTTCGCCGGGATGACGGCGAGCGTGGGGAGATGGGGAGCCTGTGTCTGTTGGGCTTTTCGAGGCAGTACCGCCGAAGCCGCCTCACGCGACAATGCCGAAGCCTGACAGATGGTGCCAAACCCAAGGGGTAGTCCAGACGGCTCGTAGCCCCGGCGCTCCCACACCCTCCCCCGTCATCCCTGCGGAAGCAGGGATCCATGCGTCGGCGTGACCGAAGCCTTTGGGTCCGAAACGCCGGATACTCCCGCCGCCGCGACACCACCTGATGCCGGAAAAAGGTGGATCCCTGCTTTCGCAGGGATGACGGCGAGGGTGGGGAGACGGGGAGCCTGATCCTGTTGGGTTTTTCCGAGGCAGCCGTGCCAAGGCCGTCCCACGCGGCCGTGCCGAAGCCTAAGCGGCAACGCCGGACGGCTCGTGACCCCCGGCCGATCCGACATCCTCCCCCGTCATCCCGGCGAAGGCCGGGATCCATCCATCCGCCGGTTGAGCCTTTCCATCCGACACACCGAGACGCCGAGCGTGCACCTGTCGGCCGCAGCTTTCCCCTACCCGATCTCCACCACGATCCGGCCCCGGATCCTGCCGTCGACGATTTCGCGCGCCGAGTCGATGACCTCGTCGAAGGCGATGCGTTTCGTCATCGCGGCGAGTTTGGCGCGGTCGAGGTCGCGGTCGAGGCGGTCCCAGACGGCGACGCGGACGGGCTTCGGCACATAGACGGAATCGATGCCGTAGAGCGAGACGCCGCGCAGGATGAACGGCGCGACCGTTGCCGGCAGTTCCATGCCGCCGGCGAGGCCGCAGGCCGCGACCGCGCCGTCATAGCGGATCATGGAGAGGACATTGGCGAGCGTCTGGCCGCCGACGACGTCGATCGCGCCGATCCAGCGCTCGCGCGCCAGCGGCTTGCCGCTGCCCTCCAGCTCGGAACGCGCGATGATCTCGGCAGCGCCGAGCTGCTTCAGATAGTCGGCCTCTTCCGGCCGTCCCGTCGAGGCGACGACGTGGTAGCCGAGGCCGGCGAGCAGCGCGACGGCGACGGAGCCGACGCCGCCCGCCGCACCCGTGACCAGGATCGGTCCGCCCGCGGGGCCGATGCCGTGCCGCTCCAGCGCCATCACGCACATCATCGCCGTATAGCCGGCCGTGCCGATCGCCATGCCCTCGTCCGGCGAGAAGCCGGAGGGCAGCGAAATCAGCCAGTCGCTCTTCCAGCGCGCCCGCTCGGCCCAGGCGCCGAGATGCAGCTCGCCGACGCCCCAGCCGTTGAGCAGCACCCGGTCGCCCGGCTTGAAGGACTGCGAGCTCGACTGCTCGACGATGCCGACGCCATCGACGCCGGGCACCATGGGGAATCGCCGCACGACCGGCGCGCGGCCCGTGATCGCGAGGCCGTCCTTGTAGTTGACGGTCGAGCGCTCGATGCGGACCGTGACGTCGCCTTCCATCAGATCCGCGTCGGTCAGCGTGCCGAAGCCGACGGACTGGGCCCCGCCGGCGTCCTTCTCGATCAGGACGGCCTTGAAGGACGACATGGGCATTCTCCTTGCAGTTTTATGCGGCGACGCCATCGGCGTCCGCCTGATCATAGGAAGCGGACGGCGCTTCGATAAGGTCCAGGGACGCTTCGATAAGGTTCAAGGATAAGGCGCGGGGCATCGATTCGATCCATACCGAACGCCATGCCGCGCCCTTCCGCCCCGCCTGCGGACCCAAGCGCACCGCGCTTCCTTGACCGCGCGGGCGCCGCGCGATTAGGGTGCGCCGCCTTCGCGTCGCATCACGCGCGCGTCCGAATTTCTCAAGGTTTGCCGGTGTTCGACACACTTCCTCCCCACATGCGCCCCGACCGGTCCTTCCAGGGCCTGATCCTGACGCTGCAGCGCTTCTGGGCCGATTATGGCTGCGCGATCCTGCAGCCCTACGACATGGAAGTGGGCGCCGGTACCTCGCATCCCTCGACCATGCTGCGCTCGCTCGGTCCGAAGCCGTGGAAGGCCGCCTATGTGCAGCCGTCGCGCCGGCCGAAGGACGGCCGCTATGGCGAGAACCCGAACCGGCTGCAGCACTATTACCAGTTCCAGGTCATCCTGAAGCCGAACCCGCCGAACCTGCAGGAGCTCTATCTCGACTCGCTGCGCGCCATCGGCATCGACATGGCGCTGCATGACGTGCGCTTCGTCGAGGACGACTGGGAGAATCCGACGCTCGGCGCCTGGGGCCTTGGCTGGGAGTGCTGGTGCGACGGCATGGAAGTGTCGCAGTTCACCTATTTCCAGCAGGTCGCCGGCATCGAGTGCAACCCGGTCTCGGGCGAGCTCACCTACGGCCTCGAGCGCCTCGCCATGTATGTGCAGGGCGTCGAGAACGTCTACGACCTGAACTTCAACGGCCGCGAGGGCGACGAAAAGGTCACCTATGGCGACGTCTTCAAGCAGGCCGAGCAGGAATATTCGCGGCACAATTTCGAATTCGCCGATACCGAGATCCTGTTCCGCCGCTTCGCGGACTGCGAGCGGGAGTGCCAGGCGCTGCTGGCCGCCGGCGGCATGGTGCTGCCGGCCTATGACCAGTGCCTCAAGGCAGGCCACGCCTTCAACCTGCTCGACGCGCGCGGCGTGATCTCCGTCACCGAGCGCCAGAGCTACATCTTGCGCGTCCGCGAACTGGCCAAGGCCTGCGGCGCCGCCTGGCTCGAAACCCCGGCCGGGGGAAAAGAATAAATGCCCGATCTTCTGCTTGAACTCTTCTCCGAGGAAATCCCCGCCCGCATGCAGCGCAAGGCGGCGGAGGATTTGAAGAAGCTCGTCACCGACGCGCTCGTCGAGGCCGGCCTGCATTATGAGGGCGCCAAGGCGTTCTCGACGCCGCGCCGCCTGGCGCTGACCGTCACCGGCATCCCGACCCACTCCGCCGCCACCCGCGAGGACCGCAAGGGGCCGAAAGTCGGCGCGCCCGACGCCGCCATCCAGGGATTTCTGCGCGGTGCCGGCCTTACCTCGCTCGACCAGGCGCATGTCCATTCGGATCCGAAGAAGGGCGATTTCTACGTCGCTCATATCGAGAAGCCCGGCCGCGACACCAAGGACGTGATCGCCACCGCGATCCCCGCCATCATCCGCTCGTTCCCGTGGCCCAAATCCATGCATTGGGGCACCGGCAAGCTGCAATGGGTGCGCCCGCTGCAGGCGATCGTCTGCACCTTCGGGCCGGAGACCGAGGAACCCGAAGTCATCGACTTCGAGATCGACGGCATCCGTTCCGGCAACGTCACCTACGGCCACCGCTTCATCGCGCCGAGCGCGATCCCCGTGAAGCGCTTCGACGACTATATCGAGAAGCTCGACCATGCCTCGGTGGTGCTGGACGCCGACCGCCGCAAGGACATCATCCTGCATGACGCGCGCGACCGCGTGTTCGCGCTCGGGCTGGAGCTGGTCGAGGACGAGGGCCTGCTGGAAGAGGTCGCCGGCCTGGTCGAATGGCCGGTCGTGCTGGTCGGCACCTTCGAGGAAGATTTCCTGGCGATCCCGCCGGAAGTGATCCGCGCCACCATCCGCGCCAACCAGAAGTGCTTCGTCGTGCGCCGGCCCGGCACCACCGAGCTCGCCAACCGCTTCGTGCTCGTCTCGAACATCGAGGCGAAGGACGGCGGCGCGGCGATCACGGCCGGCAATGGCCGCGTCATCCGCGCCCGCCTGTCGGACGCCAAGTTCTTCTACGACACCGACCTGAAGACCCGGCTCGAAGAGCGGCTGCCGAAGTTCGAGCAGATCGTCTTCCACGAGAAGCTCGGCACCCAGGCGGAGCGCATCCTGCGCCTGCAGAAGCTCGCCGCGGCGATCGCGCCGCTGGTCGGCGCCGACGTCGACAAGGCCCGCCGCGCCGCGCTGCTCGCCAAGACCGATCTCGTCACCGAGGTGGTCGGCGAGTTCCCCGAGGTGCAGGGCCTGATGGGCCGCTACTACGCCATCGCCCAGGGCGAGGACGAGTCCGTCGCCGCGGCGATCGAGGATCACTACAAGCCGCAGGGTCCGGGCGACCGCGTGCCGACCGATCCGGTCGCGATCGCGGTGGCGCTCGCCGACAAGCTCGACACGCTGACCGGCTTCTGGGCGATCGACGAGAAGCCGACCGGCAGCAAGGACCCCTACGCGCTGCGCCGCGCCGCGCTCGGCGTCATCCGCATCGCGCTGTCGACCAACGACAAGCTGTCGCTGAACGACGCCATTGCCCAGGCGATCGCCGGCTACAACGACCAGACCGAGGCGGAAGCACTGACCGCCTACGAGACGGCGCAGAGCACCGTCTCGACCGAGGACGTCGACGGCGAGCAGGATCTCGACAACGCGCTGGAGAGCTTCGGCCGCCGGCTGCGCCGCGATCTTGACGCCAAGACGCCGGCGATCATCGCCGACCTGATCGCCTTCTTCGCCGACCGGCTGAAGATGCAACTGCGCGACCAGGGCGCCCGGCATGACCTCGTCGACGCCGTGTTCGCGCTCGGCGGCCAGGACGACCTGCTGCTGATTTCGCGGCGCGTCGAGGCGCTCGGCCAGTTCCTCGACACCGAGGACGGCAAGAACCTGCTCGCCGGCTATCGCCGCGCCGCCAACATCCTGAAGGCGGAAGAGAAGAAGGGCGAGAGCTTCGAGGGCGCGGTCGACGCCGCGCACCTCAAGCTGTCCGAAGAGCGTGCCCTGCACGTCGCCATCGCCACGGCCCGCGCCGAGGCGGAGGCCGCCGTCGCCCGCGAGGACTATGAGGGCGCGATTACCGCGCTCGCCCGCCTGCGCGCGCCGGTCGACGCCTTCTTCGACAAGGTGCTCGTCAATGCCGAGGAGGCGGAAGTCCGCGTCAACCGCCTCAACCTCCTGAACGCCATCCGCAGCGCGACGCTGGCGGTGGCGGATTTCTCCAAGGTCAGCGGCTAAGCTTGATTAGTGGTGGGGGTCACAGCGATCCTGTGACCCCCGTCATACCGCGAGGGGCCGGCTTGAGGGATGTTCCCCGTGCCGTCGACCGGGACAATTCCCCGGTGCGAAACCCGAACGGGAGCGCATGAGGCGCGCGGACGACATAAGTCGGTCCGGATGTCGCGTCGCCATCGATGGCCAGCTCGAAGGAGCCCCATCATGACGACCCAGTTTTTCGCCAAATCCTACACGGGCAAGTCCAGCAAGCGCGCGTCCTTCGCCCTCGCGGCGCTCGCGGTTGCCTCGCTTTTCGTGGCCGACATCGCGCCGGCCGTCGCCCAGACGGCGCCGGGCGCCTCGACCCGCCCGTCCGGCGGCTCGTCGTCCTCGACGGTTCCCGGCGGGCCGGACGGCGGCGGCGACGGCGGCATGCCGTCGGTTTCCTGCAATGATTTCGGTTTCGCCAACATGCCGTCGGGCTGCCTGTCGCAGGCAATGTCCTGCATCTGCCCGAATGAGGTCCGCGTCGGCTACCGGGCACCCTCGAGCTGTGAAGGCGTCGGGCGCAACATGCGGCGCGCGGCCGAGCGCAATTGCGCTGCCAACACCGGCGCGGTTCGCCGCGTGTTCTGAGTGTGATGCAAGATTGAAGCGGCCCGTTCTTTCACCTCTCCCTGAGGGAGCGGTGAAGGGCAATGCCGATCAAGCTGGTCAGCTTGCTGAACTCCGAGCAAGACTATAAGGCGGCGCGCCGATGGCGGGCCGCTAGGTCGAAAGGATGAGGCGGATCAGAACCGGTCGCTGGGGCGGTAGATGCCGGTCACGGGATCCTGAACGAGCGTCGCCATCGGCCGGTTGGCCATGGCGCGCTCGGCCTGCCGAAGCCGAACCTCGACGCGTTCGCGCGCTTTCATCAGGGTCCGGGCGGTGACGACGCCCAACGTACCCAGCAGCGCCAGCATCAGAACCTGAGGCATCATCTCATCCTTCCCTGTCGAGCCCTCGTGTCGCTCGATCCGCGTGGCCCGGATCGTTGGCGATGGCCTGGCCCTCGACTACAGCCCGAACCGGGCCCAGTAGGCGCGCTCCTCCAGTGTGGAGACAGCACTATCCACCATATTGGCCGCAATCGCGGCGGAGACAAGGCCGCCGCCCCCGCCACCGCCGAACCGCGCCAACACGCCGCGCTTCGGCTGGATCGCCAGAAGCCGCAGCTTGTCGCCGAAACGGCCGCGCAGATAGGAGCGCAGATCGCCGATCCGGTCGACCAGCCCGAGCTCGAGCCCCCGCGTTCCCGACCAGAACGCGCCGGAGAAAAGCGTCGGATCGTCCGCCAGCCGCCCGCCGCGCCGCGCCCGCACCAGCTCGATGAACATGTCGTGCACGTCGCGCTGCAGCGACTTCAGGTGCTGGATGTCGGTTTCCTTCTCCGGCTTGAACGGATCGAGCATCGCCTTGCTCTCGCCGGCCGTGTAGACGCGGCGCTCGACGCCGATCTTCTCGATCAGCTTCTCGAAGCCGAAGCCGGCCGAGACGACGCCGATCGAGCCGACCACCGAACTCTGGTCGGCGATGACGACGTCGCCGGCGAGCGCGATCAGGTAGCCGCCGGACGCGGCGACGTCCTCGACCGCGACGATGACTTCCTTCTTGTTCTCTTCGGCGAGCGCGCGGATGCGCTTGAAGATCAGATGCGACTGCACCGGCGAGCCGCCGGGCGAGTTGATCAGGATCGCCACGACCGGCGCCCGCTTCATGGCGAAGGCGCGGGCGAGCTGCGGCGCGACGCTGCCGAGCGTCATGCCGGAGCGCAGCGCCGAGACCGCGCCGATGACGCCGGAAAGCCGGACGACGGGGACGACGACGTTCTCCTGGCGGAAGCGCGCCGGAAGCAGCTTGAGGAAAGATTGCTTGAGGTCCTGGATCACGGTGATCAGCCTTCAGGAGGGATCGAGAGCGGTCTCGCCCCAATTGGGGTCGGACCAGACGGGGTGAATATCGGAAAGCGAGGCGCCGTCGCGCAGGATCGCGGCAAGGCCGGGCAGGAAGGCGGAGCCGGCGCTGCCATGCAGCGGCAAGCCCGGCAGCAGCCTTATGCCGCCCCGGCTGCCCTTGATGCCGCGCACCAGAACGCGGGTCGCCGGCTCGTTGGCGCGCGGGTGCACCGGCAGGACGGCGAGCGCGCCGAAGCGGCCCTCGCAGGCCGAAAGGATCGCCGGCAGGCGGTCGGCCGGCAGGATCGCGGCCAGCGTGCCCTGCGGCCGGACGAGCGCGGCCGCGGCGCGGAACCAGGCATCGAGGCCGCCGGCTCCCAACACATGAGCGCGGGCGCGAAAATCATCCGGCGAGGACCGGACGCGGCCTTGGTCGTGGAATGGCGGGTTCATCAGGGCGTGATCGAAGCACTCCGGCAGCAGCCCGGCCGCCTTGCGCGTCTCGCCGGCGAGCAGGTCCGCCACCACGATGTCGACCCGCCCGGCAAAGCCGGCATTGGCCGGGAGCCCGAGCGTCGTCCGCGCGCAGGCGGCGAGTTCTTCCTCGCGCTCGACCAGCACCACGCTCGCCCGCTCGGCGCGGGCGGCCAGCGACAGCCCGGCGACACCGGCCCCGGCGCCGAGATCGACGACGCGGCCCTGAACACCGGCGCCGAGCGCCGCCGCGAGGATGACCGCATCGAGGCCGGAACGATGATGGCCGCGCGCCGGCTGGACGGCTTCGACCCGCCCGCCCAGGAACGCATCCACCGTCGTCTCGAACGCCGTATCGAGCATGTCTAAAGCGCCTCCGGCCGAAGCTCGCCGCCCACGCCGGCATCGGTCAGGAGCTGGCGCGCCGCATCCGCCTCTTCGGCAAGCACGAGGATGCGTCGCGGCAGCACGCCGAGCGACCCTTCCATCACACTCATGTTCTGGTCGACGACCAAATGTTCGATGCCGGCATCCTTCAGGAGGGCCTCGACAAAGGAAATCATGACCATGTCATTGGTGCGGATGAGCTCTTCCATATTCCCTCGAAGGCGGTTTGCGACGATGATCCGTCCCCCCGAAGGTAAGACCGGCCGGGCGCGGCGGCAATGACGCGCGGGCAGCTCGGGCGCCGATCATCGCAATGCAGCAATAAAGTATGCCAACGGGGCCTTCAGGGCCGTTCTGAGCCATAGTGTCACTTGTTCGGATCCCCCCGGCCCCCTATTGTCGCCCGCGAAACAGAGACGAACCGGGAGCGTTGCCCGTGGGATTGGTAGTTCCGCTCGACGAGAGCAAGAAGAAGGGCGCAGCCCGGATCGAGCCTCTCGTCGCGCTTGTATCGGCCGACATGGAACGGGTGAACCAGATCATCCTGTCCAAGGCCGGGTCCGATGTCGAGATGATCCCCGAGGTCGCCCAGCATCTGATCTCCTCGGGCGGCAAGCGGCTTCGGCCGATGCTGACGCTCGCGGCTGCCCGGATGTCGGGTTATCAGGGCGACGGCCATGTGAAGCTCGCCGCCAGCGTCGAGTTCATGCACACGGCGACGCTGCTGCATGACGACGTCGTCGACGAAAGCGAGCTTCGGCGCGGCAAGCTGGCGGCGCGGATGCTCTGGGGCAACCAGGCGAGCGTGCTGGTCGGCGATTTCCTGCTCGGCCAGGCCTTCCGCATGATGGTCGAGGTCGGCTCGCTCGACGCGCTCGACGTGCTTTCCACCGCGGCGACCGTGATCGCCGAGGGCGAGGTCATGCAGCTCTCGGCCGCCAAGAACATGGCGACCACCGAAGAGGACTATCTCGCCGTCATCAAGGCGAAGACGGCCGCCCTCTTCGCCGCCGCCGCCGAAGTCGGCCCGATCATCGCCGATAACGATCCGGCGCGCCGCGAGGCGTTCAGCGATTACGGCACCTATCTCGGCCTCGCCTTCCAGCTGATCGACGACGCGCTCGACTATGGCGGCAATTCCGCCGATCTCGGCAAGAAGGTCGGCGACGATTTTCGCGAGGGCAAGATCACGCTCCCCGTCGTGCTGGCCTACCGGCGCGGCTCCGAGGCCGAGCGCGCCTTCTGGCAGCGCGCGCTGGAAAAGGGTGAGATCCACGACGGCGACCTCGAGAAGGCCATCGCCATCCTGCGCTCGCACCGGACGATCGAGGACACGATCGAGCGGGCCCGCCAGTTCGGCGAGACCGCGCGCGAGGCGCTCGACGTCTTCCCGGACAGCGCCTGGAAGGATGCGCTGGTCGAGGTGATCGACTTCTGCATCGAGCGGGCGCACTGATCGTCGGATTTGCGGAGGCGCGCCGCGAGGCGGCTTCCGCACGTCGTTTCGCCGCATCGTTTCATCGCACGGCCTCGACGCTGGGCCTGCTTGCAGGGCCGTCCTAAAAGCGCCATGCTCGTTGGGCAGCCTCGGAATCGAGGTTCTATACCAACACACGGTATCAGACAGGATTTCGATGCACCGCACGCTGACATCGTTCGTCCGACCGCTTCGCACCGTTGCGGTCTGTTTCGCATTGCTGGCCAGCACCAGCCTGATCGCCACGGCAGCCGCCCGGGCCGAGCCTTCGATCTCGGACCTGCTGGATGACGCCATGCCGACACTGGCGGGCAGCTATCTGGCGGCGCTCAGCGCCACCAATGCGCAGGACTATGACGCGGCGACGCTCTTCTTCGAGGAAGCGCTGAGCCAGGATCCGGAAAACCCGCTCCTGCTCGAGCGCACCTTCACGCTGCTCGTCGCCAATGGCGACATCAACCGCGCGATCCCGCTCGCCGAGGAACTGGTCAAGCTCAATCCGGACAACCGGATGGGCCGGCTCGTGCTCGGCGTGAAGGACCTGAAGGCGAAGAAATACCCCGAGGCCGGCAAGGAGTTCGGCCTGGACGACAAGGGGCCGCTCGCCAACATCCTCTACGGATTGCTGGCGGCCTGGGCGGCCGAGGGCCAGGGGCAGACCGACGCGGCGCTCAAGATCGTCGAAACGCTCCAGGGCCCCGAGTGGTACGGGATCTTCAAGAACTTCAACCTGGCGCTGATCAACGCCAATGCCGGCCGCACCGACGCGGCGCTCGCGGCGATCACCAAGGCCTATCAGGCCGAGGGCAGCTCGATGCGCGTCGTCGAGGCCTATGCCCGGCTGATGGCCCGCGCCGGCAAGACCGAGGAAGCGAAGAAGGCCCTCGAGAGCTTCACCAAGAAAAGCGTCGGCCATCCCGTCATCGCGGCGCTTCTGGCCGAGATCAATGCCGGCAAGAAGCCGGGGCCGCTCGTCCGCAATCCGCAGGACGGCGCCGCCGAGGTTCTCTATGGCCTCGGCTCGGCGCTCGGCAGCGAGAGCGGCGGCTCCGATCTCGCCACGCTCTATCTGCGGCTCGCGCTCTATCTGCAGCCGAAGAACGAGCTGGTGCTGATGGCGCTCGGCGACCTGACGCAGAACGCGCAGCGCTTCGAGCGCTCGATCCCGATCTTCGACCAGGTGGCGAAGAACTCGCCGCTCCGGCGCAACGCCGATCTGCAGATCGCGCTCAGCTACGACGCGGTCGGCAAGCACGACGACGCCGCCAAGCGGCTGAAGCGCCTGATCGCGGTCAATCCGCGCGACATCGACGCGCTGACCACGCTCGCCACCATCAACCGCACCGGCAAGCGCTATGCCGAAGCGGCCGCCATGTACACGAAGGCGATCGACTCGATCACCGACGACCATGCCCGCAACGCGCTGATCTATTTCTTCCGCGGCATCGCCTATGAGCGCGCCCAGCAATGGGACAAGGCCGAGCCCGACTTCCTGAAGGCGCTGGAGATCCAGCCGGACGAGCCGCAGGTGCTCAACTATCTCGGCTATAGCTGGATCGACCGGGGCCTGAACCTCGAGCGCGCCACGGACATGATCAAGAAGGCCGTCGAGCTGCGTCCGAACGACGGCTACATCGTCGATAGCCTCGGCTGGGCCTACTACAAGCAGGGTAAGTACGACGAGGCCGTCGGCCAGCTCGAGCGAGCCATCTCGCTGAAGGCCGACGACGCGACCATCAACGACCACCTCGGCGACGCCTACTGGAAGGTCGGGCGCAAGCTGGAGGCGACGTTCCAGTGGGCGCATGCGCGCGACCTGAACCCCGAGCCGGAGGACAAGGAGCGCATCCTCGCCAAGCTCGCCAAGGGGCTCGACAAGGTCGAGGAGACGAAGGTCGCTTCGGCGCCGGCGGAGACCGCCACGGACGGCACCAGCAGCGCCGCGACGGCGGGCGAGACCTTCACCATCGGCAAGGGCGACAGCCTCTGGAAGATCGCGCGCGACGTCTATGGCGACGGCGAGCTCTACAGCCGCCTGATCGACGCCAACCGCGACAAGCTGCGCAATCCGAACCTCATCGTTCCGGGTCTCGTCATCGACATTCCGAAGCTCGACAAGGCCGAGTGACGCATCCGGCTGGAAACACGCACGGCGCGGATCCCGGCGCCGTGCTCGGCGCGGAATTCGCGCCGGCGAAGATCAACCTCGCTTTGCACGTCACCGGCCGTCGCGCCGATGGCTATCACGAGCTCGACAGTCTCGTCGTGTTCGCCGGGATCGGCGACACGATCGAGGCGATCGCCGAACCCGGCGCCCTGACGCCAGCGCTTCGGATCGATGGCCCCTTCGCGGCCGGGCTCGATATCGGGCCGGACAATCTCGTGCTGCGCGCCGCGCGGGCGCATCAGGCGGCGGGCGGCGCGATTGGCGGCCTCGGCCTCAGGCTCATCAAAAACCTGCCGGTCGCCTCCGGCATCGGCGGCGGTTCGGCCGACGCGGCGGCGACGCTGCGCCTGCTGGCGCGCATCGCCCCCCTCCCCGCCGGCTCGGCGACCGTGCCCGACGCGATCGCGGCGACGCTCGGCGCCGACGTGCCGATGTGCCTGCGCTCGACGCCGCTGCGTGCCACGGGGATCGGCGACCGGCTCGCGCCGGCAAGCGGCCTGCCCCGGCTGCCGATGCTGCTCGTCAATCCGCGCGCCGCCGTCTCGACGCCGGCCGTGTTCCGGCAACTCGCCCGCGCCGACCATCCCGCCCTGCCCGACCTGCCGACTACTTTCACCGACGCCGCCGCGCTCGCCGCCTGGCTGCGCGGCACGCGCAACGATCTCGAGGCGCCGGCCATCGCGACGCTTCCCGTCATCGCCGACGGGATCGCCGCCGTCGGCGCGACGGAGGCTTGCCTGCTGGCACGGATGTCCGGCTCCGGCGCGACCGTGTTCGGGATCTATCCGGACGATGCGAGCGCTGCCCGCGCCGCGGCGCGCATCAAAGCAGCGCATCCGGACTGGTGGATCGCCGCGACCGCCGCGGAGGGTAGCGACTAGCTATCCCGCTTTCCTTGGCGCTTGGCAGCGACTATGTCTCGGCAGAGATTGCGCGACGAGGAACCCGCCATGGCCGACGAGACCCTGCCCTTCATTCCGGTCCGCTTCGCCGTGCTCACGGTCTCCGACACGCGCTCGCTCGAAGATGACCGGTCGGGCCAGACGCTGGCCGAGCGCATCCAGTCGGCCGGGCATGTGCTGGCCGAGCGCGCCATCGTCCCTGACGATGTCGACGAGATCCGGACCATCGTCTCGTGCTGGATCGAGGATGACGGCATCGACGTCGTCATCACCACGGGCGGCACCGGCTTCACCGGCCGCGACGTCACGCCCGAGGCCGTGGAGCCGCTGTTCGAAAAGCGCATGGACGGCTTCTCGGCCGTGTTCCATCGCCTGAGCTATGAGAAGATCGGCACCGCGACGATCCAGTCGCGCGCCACCGCCGGCGTCGCCAACTCGACCTTCATCTTCGCGATCCCCGGCTCGCCCGGCGCCTGCCGGGACGCCTGGGACGGCATCCTCAGCCTGCAATTCGATTATCGCAGCCGGCCGTGCAATTTCGTCGAGATCATGCCGCGCCTCGACGAGCACCTGAAGCGCGGCAAGCTCCAGGCCTGAGGGTCTCGCCCGGAATGTGGGGGACGCTGTTCCTTCACCTCTCCCTGAGGGAGAGGTCGACGGCCGAAGGCCGGCGGGTGAGGGTTTACGGCCTCACCGGATAGTTCCCTAAACCCTCACCCGGAGCTTCGCTCCGACCTCTCCCTCAGGGAGAGGTGAAGAAAGGGTCAGACCCCGCTAAAGGGAGGCAGGAAGAAGGGCTGTCAGGCGGCGGCGCCGCGCGAGATCGCCCGGGCGCGCAGGAACGACATCCTGCCGCGGCCGATGCGGCGGCCGAGATCGCTCTCGGCGCGGCGAGCCTCGGCGCGATGACCGCCGACGGCGCGATAGAGGCTCGACGGAACCAGCAGGCCCTGCTCTGGCAAGGGCGCGGCCAGCAAACGGGCGCGGAGCGCGGCGCGGGTCTCCGCCAGCCGCGAGCGCCAGCCGAAGCCGGCATGGGCGAGACGGAAGGAGGCCGCGCGCGTCGCGCCGCTGCCCGCCATCGCCAGCCGGTCGATGAAGTCGCGCGCCTCGCGCTGCCAGCCGGGCTCGAGCATCACGTCCGGCGACAGGAAGAGCAGCCAGTCGGAGCGGGCGAGGCTCGCGCCCCTCGCGAGATCCGCGCCGCGCTCGCCCGTGCCCTCGACGAGCTTGCAGCCGGCCGCGTCGGCGACGGCGACCGTGCCGTCCGTCGAGCCGCTGTCGACGACGATCACTTCGCGCACCATGCCGTCGGCGGCGGCAGGCACGAGGGCCGCCAGCGCATGCGCCAGCGCCAGCTCGTCATTGCGGGTGGAGAGGATCACGCTGATCATTCCTTCGATCTTAGCGTTAAATTTTGCGTCTGCGAGATCAAACAAGCGAGACGTTCCGTCGCAATCTCATGCGTTCTTGTTTTGTTCTCAAAACGGGCGTATGAGTCGCTTCATGTCGCTCGCACGCTCCCTCCCCCCGCATCTTGACCCGCTGCTCATGCCGGCGGACCCGACCCTGACCGCGTCGATCGATCCTGACCGTCGACGCGGACGTGGCGCCCAGAGCAACAGCTCTGGGCGCTTCGAACGCTTCCAGTCGATCCCCTTCGACGATGGCTGGCAGACGCTGGACGAGCTGCCGCCGTTCAAGACCGAGGTGATGCCGGAAAAGGCGAAGACGATCATCACCCGCAACGATTCGCCGGATCTCGCCTTCGACCGCTCGATCAATCCGTATCGCGGCTGCGAGCATGGCTGCTCCTACTGCTTCGCGCGGCCGACGCATGCCTATATGGGCCTGTCGGCCGGCCTCGATTTCGAATCGAAGCTCTTCTACAAGCCCGACGCCGCCAAGCTCCTGGAGAAGGAGCTTTCGGACCCGGACTACAAGCCGCGCACGATCGCCATCGGCACCAACACCGATCCCTACCAGCCGATCGAGCGCCAGCACCGCATGATGCGCGACATCCTCGAGGTACTGGACCGCTTCAACCATCCGGTCGGCATCGTCACCAAATCGGCGCTGGTGCTGCGCGACGTCGACATTCTCGGCCGCATGGCGGAGCGCGGCCTCGCCAAGGTGGCGCTGTCGATCACCACGCTCGACCGCAAGCTGGCGCGCGACATGGAGCCGCGCGCGGCGACCCCGGGCCGCCGGCTCGACGCCGTGCGCGGGCTGGCGGATGCGGGCGTGCCGGTCGGCGTGCTCGTCGCGCCGATCATCCCGGCGCTGAACGATAGCGAGGTCGAGCGCATCCTCGACGCGGCCGTCGCCGCCGGCGCCACCGAGGCCGGCTACGTGCTGCTGCGCCTGCCGCTCGAGGTCAGCGAGATCTTCAAGGAATGGCTGCTCCGCCACTATCCCGACCGCTACCGGCACGTGATGTCGGTGCTGCGCTCGATGCGCGGCGGCAAGGACTATGACGCGACCTTCGGCAAGCGGCAGAAGGGCGAAGGCCCCTATGCCTGGCAGATCGGGCGGCGCTTCGAGATCGCGGCGCGGCGGCTGGAACTGAACCGGCGCAGCCTCAAGCTGCGGACCGACCTGTTTTCCCCGCCCGTCCGCCAGCCGGCACAGCTGAGCCTGTTCTAGGGTCTTCAGGAAGTGGTGAAATGCGCCGCCGTCCCGGCCAGGCCAGCGCATCTGTGCTAACAAGGTGGGATCTGGCGCGCATGTGGCAGGCGCCTCGCGCCGCGGTCGCTTGCCGCTCCCCGTTGCGATCGGAGCATAAATTGGCGGATCAACTTCCCGGAGCCACGGCGAAACTCGCCCTTCTGATCGACGCCGACAATGTCCGGGCCGATTTCCTGCCCATCATCATCCGCGAGGCCTCGACGATCGGGCGGGTCGTGATCCGCCGCGTCTACGGCCATTTCGCCTCCAGCTCGATGTCGCAGTGGCAGCCGCTGCTGCACAGCCATGCGCTGACGCCGGTGCATGTGCCGCCAGCCGCCGTCGGCAAGAACGCGACGGACATGAAGCTCGCCATCGAGGCGATGGACATGCTGCACGAGAAGGGTCTCGACGGGTTCTGCATCGCGTCCAGCGACAGCGATTTCACCACGCTCGCAAGCCGCATCCGCGAGGACGGCCTCGCCGTCTACGGCTTCGGCGAGCAGAAATCGACCAAGCCCTATGTCGCCGCCTGCGACCGCTTCTTCTATTGCGACCTGCTGCTCGCCGAGGAGCGCCAGACGAGCGAGCCCGCCAAGACGAAGAGCAAGTCACCGCCGAAGAGCGTGCCGCGCCTGCCGCGCGACGAGATCTTCGCCGCGATCGAGGACGTCTCGGGCGACGACGGCTGGGCGCATCTCGGCCCGGTCGGCACCATCCTGTTCAAGCGCATGCCGGATTTCGACCCGCGCAATTTCGGCTTCCGCAAGCTGGTCGATTTGATGGAGACGGTGGCGGGCGTCGAGGTCCGGCGCGAGGATCTGGACACCGGCGGCAAGGCTGTCATGATCCGGCTCAAGGTGCGCTAGAACGTTCAGGGCGAGGTGGATATCGGTTCGCGTCGAGACGACGCGACCGGCCAGGTTAGCTAGCCGACGGCGCGCCCGGTCGCGACCAGCCCCGCGTGTGGCATCCGGTGCCTTGCGAGCTTCCACCACGTCCAATAGAACGGAACCATGACACAATCGATGGGGGCAGCCGTGCTCAAGACCGCGCAATCCGAACTCGACTATCTGGTCAGCCACATCGCCCAGGCCGTTCGCTCGTCGCAGTCCTTCGACGATCCGTTCTACCATCTGGTGCTCGACCGCATTTTCCCGGAAGACATCTACGCCGAGATGCAGGAACTGATGCCGTCGGCGAACCACTTCCGGGCGCTGGCCGGTCGCGGCAATGTCAACATCCGCACCGACGGCAGCGCCACGCGCGTCAAGGTCGACCTGTTCCCGGAATATCTGCGCCACCTCGAGGGCCGGCGGAAGGAGATCTGGAACCTGGTCGGCGCGGCGCTCTGCTCCGAGCCCGTCCGCGACGCCTTCGTCGAGCGGCTGGGACCGGGCCTGAAGCGCCGCTTCGGCAACGCCTACAAGCCGAGCGACTTCTTCCCGATCCCGATGCTGACCCGCGACACGTCCGGCTATCGCATTCCCGAGCACACCGACACGCGCTGGAAGGGCATCACCGTGCAGCTCTATCTGCCGCGCGACGAGCAGCTGAACGGCGTCGGCACCGTGTTCTCCTCGCGCGAGCCCGAGGGCGGTTTTACGCGGGTGAAGCAGATGGATTTCATCCCGAACCACGGCTATGCCTTCGCGGTCGGCGACAACACCTGGCATTCCGTCGATCCGACCGGTGAACTGCCGACCTCGCGCGACAGCATCCTGCATACCTATTTCGTCGATCAGACCGCCTTCGAGAAGACGCGCAACCGCGGCAAGCGGGTGGGCAACTTCCTGAAGAACGAGTTCCGCCAGCTGGTCGGCAGCTAAGGCGCTTTCGAGCGAAGCGCCTCAGGGCATACGAGACTTTCGGAAGGGCGGCGAGCCACATCGCCGCCCTTCGCTTTTTGGCCTATGCTTGTCGCTTGCAATCCGACGGAGGGTCGGGGATTTTCCGGCCATGGCACGTCGCACCGCACCCGAATCGCCGCTCCTGTTCGAGCTCCCCCCGGTCCCGACCGACGCGATCGAGCGTCGCCTGCGGCGGCGCGGCCTCAAGGCCATCGCCGGGGTCGACGAGGCCGGGCGCGGCCCGCTGGCGGGGCCGGTGGTCGCCGCCGCCGTCATCCTCGATCCGAAGAACATTCCGGACGGGCTGAACGATTCGAAGAAGCTGACGGCGCTGGCACGCGAGGCCCTGTTCGAGCGGATCATGGCATCGGCGCATGTCTCGGTCGTCGCCGCCTCGGTGCTCAGGATCGACACCACCAACATCCGCCAGGCAACGCTCTGGGCGATGACGCGCGCCGTCGCCGGCCTGCCTTGGGCGCCGGATCTCGCCATCATCGACGGCAACGACCTGCCGCCCGCCCTCGCCTGCCCCGGCGAGGCCTATGTCAAGGGCGACGCCCGCTCGGTCTCGATCGCAGCTGCCTCGATCATCGCCAAGGTGACGCGCGACCGCATGATGACGCGCGCCGCGACGCATTTCCCGGACTACGGCTTCGAGCGCCACATGGGCTACGGCACGGCGGCGCATCTGGCCGCGCTTTCCACGCTCGGCGCCTGCCCGCTGCACCGCGCCAGCTTCGCCCCGATCCGCGCGCTCAACACAAACGAAAACGCCGCCGGCTGGGCCGACGGCGTTGAACTTCCGATCGAAGAGATCCTCTTCGACTGAGCCGGATCAGTTGAGCCGGCTCTTGACGTCGTTGATCGAGGCGGCGACCAGGTCCGCACCCGCCGCGCCCGCCAGCTTGGCCGCGAGGATCTTCTCGGCAGCGGCGATCGAGACGTCGGCCGAGAGCGCCTTCACTTCCTGCAGAGCCTGATGCTCGGCCTGGGTGATCTTCTCTTCGGCCATCTTGGTGCGACGCGTGACATAGTCTTCCATCTCGGCCTTGGCGGCCTCGGCCAGGGCGACCGCCTCGCGGCGGGCCTTGTCGACGATGGTCTGTGCCTCGGTCTCGGCTTCGCGAGCCCGCTTCTGGTAGTCGGCGAGCAGCGCCGCGGCTTCCTCGCGCAGACGCTTGGCGTCGTCGAGGTCCTTGGCGATGCTGTCGGCGCGGGCGTCGAGCGCCTTGCCGATCTTGGTGTGCACGCCGACATAGACCAGCAGCACGAAGAACAGGATCAGGCCGACAAGGGCGAAAAAGGAGGCGTCGAGTTGCATGATCTTGCCCTTACTTCGCCGCCACGGCGGAGACGGCCTTCGCCACCTCTTCCTGGCTCGGTTGCTGTCCGCTCAGCGCCGCGACGACGGCGGCAGCCGCCTCCTCGGCGATGGCATTGACGTCGCCAAGGGCCTTCGCCTTGATCTCGCCGATGCGGGCTTCGGCCGTCTCGAGCTTCGCGACGAGCGAGGCCTCGATGTCGGCGCGCTGCTTCGTCGCCGTGGCCTTTGCCTCGTCCGTGCTGGACTGGGCGATCGCATGAGCCGAGCTCTTCGCGTCCGCGAGAGCCTTCTCATACGTGCCGAGCGCCTTGTCGGATTCGACGCGCAGGCGCTGCGCCTCTTCCAGGTCGCCGGAGATCCGCTGTGCGCGGCCTTCGACGATGGTGGTGAGCCGCGGCACGAGGACCCGCTTCATCAGGAGATAGAGCAGGCCGAAGAAAACGACATACCAGAGGATCTGCGACGGGAATTTCTGCGTGTCGAAGGGCGGGAATACCGCCTTCCCGCCTGCTTCATGCCCGACCTCGGTGTGCGTCTCAGTCGGCGCCGGCGGAACGACGGTAGAAGCCGGCGCGGGCGCGGCGTCCTCGGCGTGGGCAGGCGAGATGAACCAAGTCATCGAAGACCCCAGATCGTAGAATAAAACACATGCGACGGCACGAGGCCGCCGCATGGGGCTTCACCCGGCCGCCTTGCGGCGACCCAGAAGGATCAGACCACGAAGAGCAGGAGCAGCGCGACCAGCAGCGAGAAGATGCCGAGAGCTTCCGTCACGGCGAAGCCGAGGATCAGGCGGCCGAACTGGCCATCAGCTGCCGACGGGTTGCGCAGCGCGCCCGACAGGTAGTTCGAGAAGATGTTGCCGAGGGCGAGAGCCGTTCCGGCCATGCCGAAGCAGGCAAGACCAGCACCGATGAACTTTGCAGCTTCCGCTTCCATTTTATGCTCCTTGAAGACGTAATTTCGGGTTGGAAGAACGTGTAACTTCGCCGACCTGCTGATCAATGCCCGGGATGGAGGGCGTCGTTCAGATACATGCAGGTGAGGACCGTGAAAATGTAGGCCTGGAGGAATGCGACCAGGAATTCGAGGGCCGTGAGGCCGACCGTCATGACCAGCGGCAGGATCGCGCCGCCGATACCGAGCGCGCCGAGGCTGGCCAGGCTCGCCACGAAACCGGCGAACACCTTCAGGGTGATGTGACCGGCAAGCATGTTGCCGAAGAGACGGACGGAGAGGCTGATCGGACGCGAGAGGAACGAGATGACCTCGATCGCCGACACCAGCGGCACGACCGCCATCGGCACGCCGCTCGGCACGAACAGGCCGAGGAAGCCGAAGCCGTGCTTGGCGAAGCCGTAGCCGACCACCGTCAGCATGACCGTCATCGACAGCAGGAAGGTAATGATGATCTGGCTGGTCGCCGTCATGAAATAGGGGAACATTCCGAAGAAGTTCGCCACCAGGATGAACATGAACAGCGAGAACACGAGGGGGAAGAAGCGCATCCCCTCCTTGCCGGCGCTGGATCGCAGCGTGCTGGCGACGAATTCGTAGGAGAGCTCCGCGACCGACTGCAGGCGGCCGGGGATCAGGCTGTTCTTCGCGGTCGCGAGGTAGAGGAAGCCGGCGACGATCGCCACCGTAGCACCCATCGCAAAGGCGGAGTTGGTGAAATGGAACTCCGTGTCCCCGATCGTGCCGATCTGGAAGAATTCCTGGATGTGAAACTGATGGATCGGATCGTTAGCCACCGAGCCCGCCTTCTTCGCCTGAGTTCCGACCGAGGCCTATGCCACGACCCTAAAACTTACTTCGCCTTCTTGTCCCGGGACGACACCTGCCGTGCCTCGGGCTGCGCTACCTTGCCGATCGAACGCAGGACGTTAAGAACACCTGCGACGAAGCCAAGCAAGAGGAGAATGATCATTCCCCACGGCGACGTGCCGAGCCAGTGGTCGATCATCCAGCCGAGACCGGCGCCGACGATCACCCCCGAGACGAACTCGCTGACCACCCGCAGGGCCACGCTCATACCCTGAGCATTGACCCGGACCGATGGATCATCGGCGTCCGCCTTCTTCGCCTCGCCCTGAGCCTTGTCGAGCTTCTGGCTGAGCGCGCGCAACCTTTCGGACAACGCGGCTTCGTCTTCGGCCATGCGCTTGATCTTCTCTCCATCACCTGGCGAACCCGTGTCGCTCATCGCGTCATCCCTGCCAAGTGACGGTAAAGCCTGTCAAAGCTTCTCGCCGCCCCCGAAACCGCGCGCACCATAGTGAGGCCTCCCCACCGTGTCAAGAAGCCGTGAACAACCTTTAACCGCTTGATTTTATTGTATTTTATTCGAACGGAAACGAGTCGTTTTGACCAAAAGGGCGAATCCGTGGCGAGCACGGCGTTCACAGCGCCCGGCCATCATGCGACAACAGGGGCATGAGCGACAACACCAACATCAAGGCCAGGCGCGGCCCGCAGAGCATCGGTGCCCTGATCGGCGGCGTCATTGCCCCCGTCTGCGCCAAGCGCGGCTTCGCGACGGCGGACCTGATCTCCGCCTGGTCCGACATTGTCGGCCCGCGCTACGCCACCACCACCCTGCCGGAAAAGATCACCTGGCCGCGCCGCGACCAGGCCAAGGCGCCGGGCGGCGCTACGCTGGTGATCCGGGTCGATTCGGGCATGGCGATCTATCTGCAGCACGAGACCAATGTGCTGCTCGACCGAATCAACGGCTTCCTCGGCTTCGGCGCGGTGACGCAATTGAAGATCGTGCAGGGCGTCGTCTCGCGGCCGCCGCCGCGCGTGGTGGCGCCGCCTCCCCTGACCAAGGTCGAGGAGCAAGAGGTCGCCTCGACCGTCGCCTCGGTCGAAAGCGACGGTCTGCGCGAGGCGCTCGCGCGGCTTGGCCGGGGCGTTTATTCTTCGGTCAAAGCGCCGCGCCAGCCTTCGGGCTGACAAACGCCGCAATTGATCGGATAAGTTTCGCGCAAAGCGTGTCAATCGCTCCGCCGTCCCGCACCGGGTCGACCGGCGCACAAGGAGAACAGGAACCGTGACGTTCAATCGCAGACAGTTTCTTGGCCAGGTCGGAGCCGGCTCGCTCGCCATCGGCGCCCTTTCCCTGCTGCCGCGCGCCGCTCAGGCCGCCGGCGAGAAGGTCGACGTCGCCGAGCTGATGAAGCCCGGCCCGCTCGGCGACAAGACGCTCGGCGATCCGAAGGCGCCGATCACCGTGATCGAGTACATGTCGCTCACCTGCTCGCACTGCAAGCACTTCCACGACACCACCTGGAAGCCCTTGAAGGAGAAGTACATCGACACCGGCAAGGTGTACTTCATCCTGCGCGACTTCCCGCTCGATCCGCTGGCGACCGCCGCGATCATGCTGGCGCACGCCGCGCCGAACGACAAATTCTTCGAGATGGTCGACCTCTTGTTCGACCAGCAGGAGAAGTGGGCCTTCGTCGACGATCCGGTCAGCGCGCTGCTCGCCATCGCCAAGCAGGTCGGTTTTACACAGGAGACTTTCGAGCTGACCTTGAAAAACCAGGCCCTGCTCGATGGTGTGAATTCCGTGAAGGAACGGGCGGCGTCGCAGTTCGGCGTCAATTCGACCCCGACCTTCTTTATCAACGGGGCCAAGCATCCGGGTGCGCTCTCCTTCGAGGAAATGGAAAAGCTGCTGGCGTCCTGACCGCGCGCCGCGCACCGGCCGGACCCGTCGGGGGGCGTCGCCTCCTGACGCCCGGCCTCGTTCCGTCTCTTCACTGAGTTCCCCTCCCCCATCGGGGAGGGTTTTTGCTATGCGTATCGAATTCTCCAGCGCCGGTGCCGCGTCATGAAATTCACGCGGCTCCGCGTTCACGGCTTCAAATCCTTCGTCGAAGGCACGGACTTCCTGATCGAGCCGGGGCTGACCGGCGTCGTCGGGCCGAATGGCTGCGGCAAGTCGAACCTCGTCGAGGCGCTGCGCTGGGTGATGGGCGAAAGCTCGTACAAGAACATGCGCGCGTCCGGCATGGACGACGTCATCTTCGCCGGCAGCGGCAAGCGCCCGGCCCGCAATACCGCCGAAGTCACCCTCGTCGTCGACAATCACGACCACAAGGCGCCGGCCGCCTTCAATGATGCCGATGTGCTGGAAGTCACCCGCCGGATCGAGCGGGAATCGGGCTCCGTCTACAAGATCAACGGCAAGGATGTGCGCGCCCGCGACGTCCAGCTGCTCTTCGCCGACGCCTCGACCGGCGCGCGTTCGCCGGCCATGGTCGGCCAGGGCCGGATCGGCGAGCTGATCTCGGCCAAGCCGCAGGCGCGCCGCGCCGTGCTGGAGGAAGCCGCCGGCATTTCCGGCCTCTATTCCCGCCGCAACGAGGCGGAGCTGCGCCTGCGCGCCGCCGAGCAGAACCTCGAACGGCTGGAGGACGTGCTCTCCGAGCTCGAGGGTCAGCTGGAAGCCCTGAAGCGGCAGGCGCGGCAGGCCAACCGCTATCGCAATCTCTCCGCCGACATCCGCAAGACCGAGGCAACCGTCCTCTATCTGCGCATGCTGGCGGCCGCCGTGCAGATGCGCGACGCCGAGACCGCGCTCGCAGCCGCCGGCGAGACGGTCGTGGCGCGCAGCGAGGCGCAGGCGAAGGCCGCGCGCGACCAGGCCGTCGCCGCGAGCGTGCTGCCGGGCCTGCGCGAGGGCGAGGCCGGCGCCGCCGCCGCGCTGCAGCGCCTGACGCTCGCCCGCGAGCAGCTCGACAGCGACGAGAAGCGGATGAAGGAGCGGCTGGTCGACCTCGACCGCCGCCTCGCCCAGCTCAATGAGGACATCCAGCGCGAGCAGCGCATGGTGAGCGAGAACGCCGCCATCCTCGAACGCCTCGATGCCGAGGAACAGACGCTGCGCCGCGAGGAACAGGACGCCGTCGGCAAGCAGGCCGAGGCGGACGCCGCCCGTAGCCAGGCCGAATCGAAGCTCGGCGAGACCGAGCGCAAACTTGCCGAGGCAACCACGGCGCATGCGGCGATCGCGGCTAGGAAATCGGAGCTCGAACGCGCCCACCGCGAGGCGGGCGAACGCACGATGCGCGCCAGCAGCCAGCTGGCCGATGTCGACCGCGAGCTGATCGCGCTGGTGCGCCAGATCGCCGAGCTGCCCGGCGTCGCCCCGGCGCAGGAAGCCGTCGCCGCCGGCGAGGCCGCGGTCGCGGCTGCCGAGGAGAAGGCGGTCGCGGCCGAGCGACAGTCGGTCCAGGCACGCGACAACGAGACGACCGCGCGGACCCCGCTCGCCGAGGCCGAGCGCGCGCTTTCCGGCATCGAGACCGAGGCGCGGACGCTGGCCAAGATCCTCGGCTCCGGCGCGCAGGCCGGCCGGAGGCCGCCGCTCCTCGACACGCTATCCGTCGCCAAGGGTTTTGAGGCGGCGCTCGCCGCCGCCTTCGGCGACGCGCTCGACGCGTCGGACGACCGCCAGGTGGCCGCGCACTGGCGCGGCGCCGCGCCGCTCGCGGACGATCCGGCGCTGCCCGAGGGCGCGCAGCCGCTGGCGGTCAAGGTCAAGGCGCCGGCGCTTCTGACGCGCGCCCTGGCGCAGGTCGGCATCGTCGCGCGCACCGACGGCCCTGCCCTGCAGAACCTCCTGAAGACGGGACAGGTGCTGGTCTCGCGCGAGGGCGACCTCTGGCGCTGGGACGGCTATGTCGCCACCGCCGAAGCCCCCACCGCCGCCGCGATGCGGCTCGCCAACCGCAATCGCCTGGCCGAGCTGGAAGAAGCCGCGATCGGCGCCCGCGCCCTCGTCACCGAGCGGCAGAATGCGCTGGCGCAGGCAGCGCTCGCCGCGCGCGCGGCGCAGGAACAGGAAAGACTGGCGCGCGACGCCGGCCGCGCGGCGCAGCGCGGCCTCGACGAGGCCCGCAACCGGCTCGCCGCCGTCGAGCGCGAGGCCGGACGGCTGACCAGCCGGCGCGGCGCGCTGGAAGAATCTCGCGCCCGGATGGCTGCGACCGTCGCCGAGACCGAGGCGCAGAGGAACGAGGCCGAGGCAGCGCTGGCCGCCGCCGCCGATCCGCTGGCGGCGCAGCAGGAAGTCATGATGCTGCGCGGCGCCGTCGCGGAGGATCGCGGCGCGCTCTCGGAAGCCCGCGCGGCCGCCGACAATTTGACCCGCGAGACCGACATCCGCCGCCGCCGGCTCGGGACAATCGCCGCCGAACGCCAGAACTGGCAGGAGCGCGCCACCAACGCCGACAGCCAGATCCGCATCCTCGCCGGCCGCCGGACCGAGATCGAGACCGAGCGCGGCGGCCTCGCCGACGCGCCGGCCGAGATCGAGCAGAAGCGCCGCGCGCTCCTCTCCGAGATCGACAAGGCGGAAGCGGCGAAGCGCCAGGCCGCCGACGCGCTGCGACAGGCGGAGACGACGCTCGCCGCCTTCGACAAGGCGTCGCAGGAGGCGATGACCGCGCTTTCCGAGGCGCGCGAGCAGCGCGGACGCGGCGAGGAGCGGCTGAAGGCGACGCAGGAGCGCAGGCTCGAGATCGAGGCGCGCATCGCCGAGATTCTCGATTGCGAGCCGCATGAGGTGGTCAAGCAGGCCGAGATCGATCCCTCGGCGCCGGTGCCGGATCTCGGCCAGCTCGAAACCCGCCTCGACCGGCTGCGGCAGGAACGCGAGAAGCTCGGCGGCGTCAATCTGCGCGCCGATGACGAGGCGGTCGAGGTCGCGGCCCGGCGCGAAGCGCTGATCAAGGACCGCGACGACCTGATCGAGGCGATCCGCCGGCTGCGGCAGGGCATCGCCAGTCTGAACCGCGAGGGCCGCGAGCGGCTGCTCGCCGCCTTCGACGTCGTGAACGGTCATTTCCAGCGGCTGTTCACGCATCTGTTCGGCGGCGGCGCGGCAGAATTGCAGCTGACCGAATCGGACGATCCGCTCGAGGCCGGGCTCGAAATCATGGCGAGCCCGCCCGGCAAGAAGCAGCAACCGATGACGCTGCTCTCCGGCGGCGAGCAGGCGCTGACGGCGCTGGCGCTGATCTTCGGCGTGTTCCTGACCAACCCCGCGCCGATCTGCGTGCTCGACGAGGTCGACGCGCCGCTCGACGACCACAATGTCGAGCGGTTCTGCAACCTGCTCGACGAGATGGCGCGGACGACCGACACGCGCTTCGTGACGATCACCCACAATCCGATCACCATGGCGCGGATGAATCGGCTGTTCGGCGTGACGATGGGCGAGCGCGGCGTCAGCCAGCTGGTGTCGGTCGACCTCGAAACCGCCGAGCAGTATCGCGAAGCGGGCTGACGATCAGCGCAGCGTGTAGCCGCCGTCGGCGTAGAGCGTCGTCCCGGTCATGAAGCTGTTCTTCATCAGGAAGAGCACGGCATCGGCGATCTCGTCCTCGGTGCCGGGACGGCCGGCGGCCGCGATCCGGCTATAATGCGCGAAGGCCGTCTCGCGGATCGCCTCGGGGCGGCTCCGCCAGAGATGGCCGTCGATCGTGCCGGGCGACACGGTGTTGACCCGGACCGGCGCGAGCTCCAGCGCCAGCGCCCGGCCGAGCCCCTCGATCGCGCTGTTGCAGGCGGCATAGGCGGCAGCGCCCTTGAGCGGCCGCGCGCCTGCGGCGCCCGCCATCAGCACAATCGAGCCATCGGATGCGAGCTTCGGCGCGGCGGCCTTGATGGCGTGGTACTGGCCCCAGAATTTCGTCCGGAACGGGCTTTCGGCATCCTCGTCCGAAAGATCCGCCAGCGATCCCACCGTATAGGTGGCGGCCGGGACGAAGAGATGGTCGAGCTTCGGCAGCGGCTCGAAGAACGCCCGGATCGACGCGCGATCCTCCAGATCGACCGTAGCGCCGCGCGCCTTTGGCCCGATCGCCGCGACGGCCTGTTGCAGCCGCTCGGACGAACGGCCGCCGAGGATCACCTCGGCCCCGGCTTGGGCGGCGAGTTCGGCGACGCGGAAACCGATGCCCGAGCCGCCGCCGATGATCGCGACGGTCCTGCCCTCGAATGTCGCCCTGCCCTCGATAGTCATGCGAAACGTCCTTGCTGCTGAATGCGGGCAACTAGACTATCCGCGCGATTTCGGACCGTATGCGTGGCCACGGTCGCTTTACTCGGGATCCTAATTCCCCAATCATGTGACCATGATCGACCTCGCCCGCCTCGAAGGCATCGTCACCTTTGTCGAAGTCGCCGACGCCGGCAGCTTTACCCGCGCCAGCGAGCGGCTTGGGCTCGGCCGCTCGGCGGTCGGCAAGACGATCGCCCGTCTGGAAACGCGGCTCGGCGTGCGCCTGTTCAACCGGACGACGCGGAGCCTCAGCCTCACCGACGAGGGAAGCCGGTTCCGCGAGAGCTGCCTCAAGGCACTCGCCGAACTGGAGAGCGCCGAGGCGAGCCTCGCCGAGCGCACCAGCGCGGCGGCCGGGAGGCTGCGGGTCGAGATCCCGGTTCTCTTCGGCCGGCAATGGGTGCTGCCCGTCCTGCTCGAAATCGCCCGCGCCCATCCGCGCCTGCGCCTCGACGTCGCTTTCGCCAATCGGCGCGCCGACCTGACGACAGAGGGGATCGATGTCGCGGTGCGGATCGGCGCGCTCGACGACGTGGCGGGACTTGCCGCCCGCCGGCTCGGCACGCAGACGACGCAGCTCTGCGCTTCCCCCGCCTATCTCGATCGCGCCGGCCGTCCGGCGACGCTCGCCGAACTCGCCGGACACGACTGCCTCGTCGAGCGGCGGCAGGCGCGGCCGACGCCCTGGCGGCTGGTCGACGCCACCGGACACAGCCATGTCGCCACTGTGAGCGGCCGCCTCGCCCTCGACCGCGCCGATGCGATCGCCGACGCGGTGATCGCCGGCCACGGCATCGCCTGCCTGCCGCGCTGGCTCGTCGCGCCGATGCTGCGCGCGGGCGTGCTGGAAACCGTGCTGCCGGACATGACCAGCGACGCGCTGCCGATCCACGCGGTCTGGCCGCTGCAGCGGCCGATGCCGCTCCGGCTCCGCGTCGTCCTCGATGCCCTGTTCGATCGCTTCCTGCCGGCGCCGCCCTGGGACGATACCGCTTAGCCTGGTCGCGTTTTCTTCACGCGAACCGGCCCCCACTTCGCTCGAAAACGCTCTAGATCGCCTTCTGCGCCTGGAAGACGAACCATTTCAATGGCATGTGGCCGG
This sequence comes from Kaistia sp. SLG-1, assembly GCF_059699055.1. Lineage (NCBI taxonomy): Bacteria > Pseudomonadati > Pseudomonadota > Alphaproteobacteria > Hyphomicrobiales > Kaistiaceae > Kaistia > Kaistia sp. SLG-1. Next base: position 1,925,595 of record NZ_AP048544.1, on the reverse strand, counting down.
GATCGGGGCCGAATTCGGCCCGGAGCGCCTTGGCGACCGCGTCCACCAGCCGCTCCGGATCGACGCCGCCGCGCCCGCGGATCTCGGCGATGGCCGGGTTGCCGTAGACCAGCCCATGCGCAAAGGCATGCGCATCGGGAATGACGCCCTGGCGCCGGACCTCCGTGACCTCGATGTCGGTAAAGCCGGCCGCCGAGAGCGAGGTCCGGATCGGCTCGACCTCATGGGCGGAAAACGGCACGTGGTAGAATTGCGGCGGATCCTTCGGGAAGAAGCTGCCGATGGTCTCGTGCACGATCCGGCCATAGGGATTGTCGGCATGCGAGCCCCAGGTGTTGAAGAAATAGTACCCGCCGGGATCGATGACGCGAAAAACCTCGCGGTTGCAGCGGTCCTTGTCGGGAAAGAACATCATGCCGAACTGGCAGACGACCACGTCGAACGAAGCGTCGCGGAACGGAAGCACCATGGCGTCGGCGGTCTGGAACTCGACGGGCTCGCCGGGACGGAATTTCGACTGCGCCAGTTCGAGCATGGGCGCGTTGAGATCGGTCGCCGTCAGCCGGACGCTGACCGGCAGCACGTCGCGCAGCCGCCGCGTCAGGATGCCGGTTCCCGCCGCGATCTCCAGCACCAGCGCCGGATTGCGGCTCTCGACGCGCCGGGCAAGATCCTCCGCCGCATCGACGAAGATCACCGGCCCGAGGCCCCGGTCGTAATCCTCGGGGATATTGCCGACGAAGCGCGCGATATCGCTGCCCATGATCCACCCTCGGTTGATGACATGGGAAATAGGCGAACCGACTGCTGCGGCAAGGAAGGGTCTTTTCGGACTTGCCTTTTGGACTTGCCATCCGGCGACGAGCCATTATGTTGCGGCCATCCGAAGAACGGGAGTACCCAGACGATGAAGCATCAGGCCACCGCGACGGCGTAACGCCGTGCCCGCCTGTTCCAGCGCAAGGCCCAAGGCCCAGCGCAAGCTCCATCTTCCGGTATTGCCATGTCTCTTCGTTCCGCCACGCCGCTCGTGGCCCTGAATGACGTCTCCTTCACGACGCCAGACGGACGCCCCCTCCTCGACCGCATCGATCTCGCCTTTGGCACGGAGCGCACCGGCCTCGTCGGCCGCAACGGCATCGGCAAGTCGACGCTCTTGAAGATTCTCGCCGGCGAGATGCCGCCGGCGCAGGGCTCGGTCGACCGCGTCGGTCGCATCGCCATGTTGCGGCAGGACGTGCGCGCGACCGCCGGCCAGACGGTCGCCGAGGCGCTCGGCATCGCCGACGATCTCGCCCGGCTCGACCGCATGGAGCGCGGCTTCGGCTCGGCCGAGGACGCCGCCGAGGCCGACTGGACGCTCGAATCCCGGCTTGCCGACGCGCTCGCCGCCGTCAACCTTCCCGGCCTCGATCCGGCGCGCGAGATGGCGAGCCTCAGCGGCGGCCAGCGCACGCGGCTCGGGCTCGCCGCGCTGCTCCTTGCCGATCCCGACATGCTGCTGCTCGACGAGCCGACCAACAATCTCGACGCCGAAGGCCGCGCCGCCGTCGCCCGGTTGCTCGCAAGCTGGAAGAAGGGCGCGATCGTCGTCAGCCATGACCGCGAGCTGCTGCGCGACATGGACCGCATCGTCGAGCTCTCGACGCTCGGCGCGCGCATCTATGGCGGCAATTACGACCTCTATGCCGAACGGAAGGCGGCCGAGCGGGCGACGGCGGCGCGCGATCTCGATCTCGCCAAAAGCGAGGCCAGGGCCACGGAGCGCCGCATCCAGGCGGCGGTCGAGCGCCAGCAGAAGCGCGACGGCGCGGGCGCGCGAAGCCGCGCCAAGGGCGACCAGGCGAGGATCCTGGTCGACGCCAAGCGCGACCGCAGCGAGCGGACCAAGGGCGCGATCGGCCAGCGCGCCGAGCGCCAGCGCCAGGCCGTCTCCGAGACGCTCGCCAGCGCCGAGGCCGAGGTCGAGCGCGTGGAGACGCTGGGGATCGAGCTGCCGTCGACCGGCCTACCGGCGAGCCGCGTCGTGCTCGCCTTCGAGGGGGCCGGCTTCGCCTATCCGGGCGAACCGCCCGTCATCGCCGGGTTCAGCATCACCCTCACCGGGCCGGAGCGGATCGCGCTCATCGGCCCGAACGGCGCTGGCAAGTCGACGCTGCTCCGGCTCGCGAGCGGCGAGATCGAGCCGACCGAGGGCCGCGTCCTCCGCCCGGTCGCCTCGGCGAGGCTCGACCAGAGCGTCGGCATTCTCGATCCCGCCCTTTCGATCGTCGAGAATTTCCGCCGGCTGAACCCCGACGCCAGCCTCAACCACGCCCATGCCATGCTCGCGCGCTTCCTCTTCCGCAACCAGGCGGCGCTGAAGCCGGTGCACGCGCTTTCCGGCGGCGAGACGCTCAGGGCCGGCCTTGCCTGCGTGCTCGGCGGCGCGACGCCGCCTGGCCTGCTCATCCTCGACGAGCCGACCAACCATCTCGACCTCGATTCGATCGCGGCGATCGAGGCGGCGCTCCGCGATTTCGACGGCGCGCTGCTGGTGACCAGCCACGACGAGGATTTCCTCGCCGCGATCGGCGTGACGCGGCGCATCGTCCTGTCGCGCAATGCGGTCAGCCCTGCGAAGCCGGGCCCAGCGCGTTGAGCGGGATCTTCAGATAGCGCCGGCCGTCGCTCTCGGGCGGCGGCAGGCGGCCGCCGGCGAGGTTCACCTGCAGCGCATGCAGGATCAGCTTCGGCATCGGCAGCGTCGCGTCGCGCGCCCGGCGGAGCGCCACGAACTCGGCCTCGCTCGCCGCCTTGGCGAGATGGACATTCTCGGCCTTCTGCCGCGCCACCGTGCTTTCCCAGGCCGGCGCGCGGCCGTTCGGCATGTAGTCATGGCCGGTGAAGAGCCGCGTATGGTCCGGCAGCGACAGGATGCGCTGGATCGTCCGCCACATCGCATGGGCGTCGCCACCGGGAAAATCGCAGCGCGCCGTGCCGAAATCCGGCATCAGCAGCGTGTCGTGAACGAAGGCCGCGTCGCCGGCGACATAGGTGACGGAGGCGAGCGTGTGGCCGGGCGAGAACAGCACCTCGACGTCCATCTCGCCGAGGCGAAACCGGTCGCCATCGGCGAAAAGGCGGTCCCATTGCGAGCCGTCATCCGGGAAGGACGGCAGGTTGTACAGCGTCTTCCAGAGCCGCTGCACATCCGTCACCTGCGCGCCGATCGCCATGGCAGCGCCGGTGCGCTCCTTCAGATAGCTCGCCGCCGACAGATGATCGGCATGCGGATGGGTATCGAGGATCCATTCGACGCGCAGCTTCTCCCGATCGACGAAGGCGAGCAGCGCATCCGCCGATTTCGTCGAGGTGGTCGCCGATTTCTCGTCATAGTCGAGGACGGGATCGATCAGCGCGCAATGCCCTGTGGCGGGGTCGGTCAGCACATACTGGACGCTGCCCGTCTCCCGCTCGAAGAACGCGTCGACGCGGGGGGAAACGGCCGTCTCGCGGCCGGTCGCATCGACAGGCGGCGGCATCACCGCCAGGGACCCGGAACTGACGTCATAGCCGGTCGCATCGCTCATGCCCTGCTCCTGCTCCCGGGACAGGCGCCCGCGCGGGCCTTGCCTGACCACGATAAGGATGCGGCACGCCCCCTGAATTGATGCCGCGCTGGAAGAAGCCATCGGCACCCGACGCGCCGATTGGCCGGCGGCAAGCTAGCATGGAATGGCTTCGGCCGAAAAATGCGGCGGGCCCATTGGCCGCTCAGGTTTTTCCCGACTGCTGGCGCGTTCGGCCGGATTCCAGCATGATCGCGGCCATGATTCCGAGCCCCCCGCCGCCCCATGCCGCCGACCTTCTCGCCTGGTATGACCGTCACGCCCGCCGGCTCCCCTGGCGGACGCCGCCGGCCGAGCGCCGCGCCGGCGTGAAGCCCGATCCCTACCGGGTCTGGCTCTCCGAGATCATGCTGCAGCAGACCAATGTGACGACGGTGAAGCCCTATTTCGAGGACTTCCTGGCGCGCTGGCCTTCGGTCTCCGACCTCGCCGCGGCCTCGAACGAGGACGTCATGAAGGCGTGGGCCGGGCTCGGCTATTATTCGCGCGCCCGCAATCTGAAGGCCTGCGCCGACACGGTCGTGCGCGAGCATGGCGGCCGCTTTCCAGAAACGGCGGCGGCCTTACGCGAACTGCCAGGGATCGGCGTCTATACGTCGGCAGCGATCGCGGCGATCGCGCATGACGAGCCGGCGGCGGTGGTCGACGGCAATGTCGAGCGGGTGCTGTCGCGGATCTTCGCGGTCGAGACGCCGCTTCCCGCCGCCAAGAAGGAGATCGCCGAGCTGCAGGCGCGGCTGACGCCCACGAAGCGGGCCGGCGACTATGCGCAGGCGATGATGGATCTCGGCGCGACGCTCTGCACACCGAAGCGGCCGGCCTGCTCGCTCTGCCCGTGGGAAAAATCCTGCACGGCCCATGCGCGCGGCACCGAGGAGCTCTATCCCCGCAAGGCCGCCAAGACCGACCGGCCCGAGCGCGCCGGCGCCGCCTTCGTCGCCATCCGCACCGACGGCGCGATCCTGCTTCGCAAACGCGCCGAACGCGGCCTGCTCGGCGGCATGACCGAAGTGCCGGGATCGGACTGGATCACCGGCCCCGCACCAGCGCTGGGACCGGGCGCCGCCCCCTTCCCGGCTGACTGGCAGCGCGTCACCGCGCCCGTCGTGCATGTCTTCACGCATTTCCGCCTGACGCTCGACATCTGGCATGTCCGCCTGCCCGAGGCGCATCCGGCACCGGCCGATGCCTGGTGGGCGAGCGCCACCGAGCTGCCGCACGAGGCGCTGCCGAGCGTGATGAAGAAGGCGATCGAGGCGGCCGCTCCAGGCGCGACGCGCAAACGGAAATGACGGCGGGAAATCCCGCCGCCATCGCTCGCCTCGCCGCGCGCTACTGCTGCGGTTGCTGTTGCTGCAACCGCTCCAGCTGATCGCGGATCCGGGGCGGCAGGCGCGGCGTCGCGTCGCCGTCGTTCTGCGGCTGCACCTTCACGCACTGGCCACGCCGCAACATCGTCCCCTCCGGGCAATTCGGCGCCTTACGCTCCGGCTGGGTCTGGCGCGGCGGCTGGCGCTCCGGCGCCGGCTGGCGCGGCGGCGATGGCTGCTGGGCGTCGACGCATTGGCCACGGCGCAGGCGCTGGCCCGACCCGCACTCGACCGGCGCCGGCCGGTTCGGCTGTGCGGGCTGCGTCGCCTCGGCCGGCACGCAGCGCCCCCGACGCAGCCGGGTGCCATCCGGGCATTCGGGTGCCTTGGGCTCCGCGCCCGGCTTCGGCGGCGGCTGGCGTTGCGGCTGGAGATCGACGCAGCGACCGCCGCGCAGGCGCTGGCCCGGGCCGCACTCGACCGGCGCCGGCCGGTTCGGCCGTTCGGGCTGCGCCGCCTCGGCCGGCACGCAGCGGCCGCGACGCAACCGGGTGCCGTCCGGGCATTCGCGCGGCTGAGGCCGGCGGGCGTCGACGCAGACGCCGTCGACGAGACGTTGGCCACGACGGCACTCCGGCGTGCCGGGCCCCGGATTGACCGGTCCCGGAATGACGGGCGGAGCAACGACCGGCGGAACGACGACCGGCAGGCAACGACCGCCGCGCCGGATCTGGCCGTCCGGGCATTCCTGGACCGGGACAGGGCGGCAACGGCCGTTATCGTCCCTCACCTGACCGCGCGGACAGGGCCGACCGCCCTGCGGCGGCACGCAGCGACCGTCGTTGTCACGCACCAGCGGCGGGCGGCAACCCTGCGGCGGGACGCAGCGGCCACGGTCATCGCGCAGCATCGGCGGACGGCACCCTTGCGGCGGGACGCAGCGGCCATCCGGGGTCATGAACAGGTCCGGCGGGCAGCGCGGCGGGATGCACTGGCCGCGAACATAGATCGCGTCGCGCGGACAGCCGCAATAGCCGTTGGGCAGCCGCACCAGGTCGGGCGGGCAGCGCCAGGGGATGCAGCGACCATCGACGAAGGTCTCGTAGCGATCGCAGACGATCGGCGGCGGCAGGCATGCGCCGTTGATGCGGATCATGTCCGGCGGGCAACCGATGGCGACGCAATAGCCATCGCGAAAGCGGGTGCCGGGCGGGCAGCGCGGCGGCAACAGGCAGGCGTCGCCGACGAGGAAGGTGCCGACCGGACAGCCGAGGATCGGCGGAGGCGGCGGCGGCAGCGGCTCCGAAAAGCGCGGCGGCGGGGGTGGCGGCGGTGCCGCGGCGCGGCGGGGCGCGACGCAGGGAAGCGTGGCGATCGCGCCCATATGGCCGGCGACCGCGCTGTCGCCCGGCCGGTCGTCATAGTCGACGAACCAGCTCGAATTCGGCGGCGCATTGGCGGGGAGGACGAGCTGGGTGTCGTTGCCCTGCAGGCCATCGACCGTCCCGGCGGACGGCACGTCGCCGAGAAGCTGCTCGCCGGTCGACCACAGCGTCACGGCGCAGGCGTTCGGCTGCATCCGGCCGTTTGCATCATAGCCCCGGCCGAGCGCCACGCCGCCATTGGCGTTCTGGTAATCGGGCAGCAGGCCGATCGCATATTCCTGCGGAACGGGCGTCCAGAGGCCGGGCTCGGAATCCGGCCGCGCCTTCGGACGGAAGCGCAGGACACGGCTGCTGCCGCCCTCCGCCACATTGCGGAAATCATAGGCGCCGGTGGGCGGCGCCCGCTCGGCCGCGTAGAGCAGGCCGCGATTGTCGAAGGCGATCGAGGCCACCTCCATGCCGGGGTCGAGCGCCGGAACCGCGGTCTCGAACCGCGCGTCACCCGCGAAAGAGCCGTCCGGCTGGATGCCGACCGACCAGATCTCCGGCCCGGCGGCGACCGAATAGAACAGGCGGCCATTGCGGACCGCGAGCGCGAACACCAGCCGCTCCGGATCGGCGAAACCCCAGGTCGCCGGCTGCTCCGTGTCGAAGGACTGGCTGGCGATGTCGACGTTGACCGGCGTCAGCGGCACCTCGGGCAGGCCGTTTCTGGCGCGGCCGTCGACGCCGTGGTCGTAGCTGCCCCGATCCGTGCCATCGAGCCCGAGCCGGTGGATCAGGCCGGTCGCCCGGTCGGCGACGAAGATCTGCTGGCTCTCAGGGTCGAAGGCGAGCCCGCCGAGCGACGCGGCCGCGTTGCCTCTGATATCGCCGACATTGGCGAAGAGCGCGACCTGGCCGGTGGTGCCGTCGACGCGCCAGATCGAGCGCGGGCCGCCGTTCCGGTCGGCGGATCCGAACTGGTTTGGAAGGAACGTCGCGCCGGCGAGGCCGTGCAGCAGGCGCTTCACCGGGCCGCCCGACGCGTCGGCGAGGCCGATCGACAGTCCGTAAGCCGAGGTCGCGGCGAGGTAGATCGAGGGCGCCGGTGCATCGTCGAGCGCGACGCCGAACACCTGACCGACCTGCCCTGCCGTGACCGTGAAGGGTTTTCGCACCTCGGAGAGCCGCCCCTGCTGGCCGAGGCGGGAGAGGTCGACGACACGGGCGGCCGGGCCGTCCGGCGGCAGGACGAGATAATCGAGCGGATCGGCGCCGGAAGGCGCCTGGCCTTCGCCCGCGCCGGAGAAGCCGGTGACCACCGCGTCCTCCGGGCCAACGATGGCCTGCTGCGCCAGCGCAGCTGCCGGAGGCAGCCAGGAAGCGGCCGCGAACAGCAAAACGGCGCCCGCGAGGCGCCGTGAACCCCCGGTCAGCCGGGACGCATGCCGTCCCGCCGCCTGAACCCGAGCCGCCAATCCCACCAGGAACCGCATTTCGTCCCTCCCGGAACATCTATGGGTGGCCAGGATCGCGGCAGGGCGAGAACAGAAAAACCGCGAGCAAGGACACGGAGCGATCTGATCTACTTGGGCCGAAATCTATCGCAGGGCAGATTTTCCGGCCAGCATGATCATTATGCCGACATACGAAATTGTCAGTGACCGCCATCACAACGTCATGAAGATGCGGAAACTCGAAACCGGGATGGCAGGGCACGGGGATCCGGCATGAGCGAGATCAGGCACATCGTCTTCGACATCGGCAACGTGCTGCTGCGCTGGGACCCCGAGATCCCCTATCGCCGGCTGATCCCCGACGAGGCCGCGCGACGCCGGTTCCTGACCGAAATCTGCACCGGCGACTGGAACAAGGAGCAGGATCGCGGCCGCGGCTGGGCGGATGGCGAAGCCGTGCTGATCGAGCGCTTTCCCGAGCACGAGCCGATGATCCGCGCCTTCCGGGCCAACTGGCACGAGATGATCCCCGGCTCCCTCGCCGAGACGCCAGCGATCCTCGATACGCTGGTCGCGGCCGGGCAGGACGTCACGGCGCTCACCAATTTCGCCAGCGACACCTTCGTCGAGGCGGTCGAGCGCTTTCCCTATCTGCGGCTGTTCCGGGGCGTCACGGTCTCCGGCGACATCGGGATGCTGAAGCCCGATCTGGAGATCTACCGGCTGCATGCGGAAACCTTCGGGCTGACGCCGGCCTCGACGCTCTTCTTCGACGACACCCCCGCGAATGTCGAAGGGGCGCGGCAGGCCGGCTGGCAGGCCGAACTCTTCGTCAACGCCGCGACGATGCGGCGCGACCTCGCCCGCCACGGCGTGATCATTCCCCTCGCCGCCTCTTCCTCCGCTTCCACCTGACCGCCCGCCTCCGCCCGGGGCGCGAATGACGAGGGGTTGACGTCCGTCCACTCATGTAACATTTAATGTTGCATGAAACACGACAGCAGACTTTCGGGCGTGCTCCACGTCCTCCTCCACATGCTCGAGGCCGGCGAACCGCTCACCTCCGAGCAATTGGCCGCGATGATGTCGACCAACCCGGTCGTCATCCGCCGCATCATGGCGGGCCTGCGCGACGCGGGCTTCGTCGGCTCGGCCAAGGGCCATGGCGGCGGCTGGACCGTCACCTGCGCCCCCGCCGCCGTCACCCTCGACGACATCTATGCGGCGATCGGCTCGCCGCCCGTCTTCGCGCTCGGCCATCGCAGCGAAAACCCGGCCTGTCTCGTCGAGCAGGCGGTCAACGCCTCGCTGGAATCGGCCTTCCAGGAGGCCGAGCAACTGCTGCTCAAGCGCCTCCGCACCGTCACGCTCGCAGCGCTCGCCGCCGATTTCCACGCCCGTTTCCAGGCCAGAAATGCAACCAAGAAGGACATCAGCCATGCGGTATGACGCCATCATCATCGGCGGCAGCTATGCCGGGCTCTCGGCGGCGATGCAGCTCGCCCGCGCCGGACGCGCGATCTGCGTCGTCGACAGCAACACTCCGCGCAACCGCTTCGCCGCCGCCTCGCACGGCTTCTTCGGCCAGGACGGCGCGGCGCCGCGCGCCATGATCGCCCAGGCCCGCGAAAAGCTCCTCGCCTATCCGAACGTCCATTTCGTCGGCGGCTCGGCCCAGTATGCCAATCCCGAGCCGGACGGCTTCTCCGTCGATCTCGGCATGGGGGAGATGCTGCGCGGCAGCAAGCTCGTGCTCGCCTTCGGCGTGATCGACGACCTGCCGGAGATCCCCGGTCTCGCCCAGAAGTGGGGCAAGTCGGTGCTGCACTGCCCCTATTGCCATGGCTACGAATTCAAGGGACAGCGCCTCGGCGTTCTCAACGCGATGGAGAAATCCGTGCATCAGGCGCTGATGATCCCGGACTGGGGGCCGACCACGTTCTTCCTGAACGGTGGCGCCATGCCGGATGAGGAGACGCTCGAGAAGCTCGCCCGCCGGGAGGTGTCGCTCGAACCGGCGAAGATCGTGGCGCTGGAGGGGACGGAGACGGAGCTCACCGGCGTCCGGTTCGAGGACGGTCGCGTGGTGGCGCTCGATGCGCTGTTCACCGCCTCGCGGACAAGGATGGCGAGCCCCATCGCCGAGCAGCTCGGCTGCGCCTTCGACGACGGGATGCTGGGGCCGGTCCTGCGCACCGACGCCATGAAGATGACGACGGTTCCCGGCGTCTACGCCGCCGGCGACATCGCGCGCGGCATGCACAACGCCACCTTCGCCTCGGCCGACGGCGTCATGGCCGGCACGTCGCTGCATCAGGCGCTGATATTCGAGCCGCTGGCGGCCTGAGGCGGCCTGCCAGCAGCCAATCAGGACACCGCGAAGCCGGGGCTTCGCGGCGTCGGCTCAGCCTCCGGCTGCAGCCAGTTCATCGCGGACGATCTTGCGAAGATCGTCGATCGAGGTCAGCCGTCCGTTGTGATGGACATGCCAGAAGGTCCAGCCGTTGCAGGCGTCGAAACCCTGCACCAGCGCGCCGACGCGATGGATCGAGCCCATCAGCGCGCCGGATTCGAGCGATCCGTCGGCGCGGACGCGGGCCTGGTGGCGACCGCGCGAATCCGTCAGCACGGCGCCCGGAACGATCAGGCCGCGCTCCAGCAGCGTGCCGAACGGGATGCGCGGCTCCGAACGCTTGCCCTTGAGCAGCTCGAGGGCAGCGGCCGGCGCCGTCTCGACGGCGTCGATGCGGGCCTGCGCGGCGTCGATATAGCTCTGCTCGCGCTCGACGCCGACGAAGTGGCGGCCGAGGCGCTTGGCGACGGCGCCGGTCGTGCCGGAGCCGAAGAACGGGTCGAGGACGACGTCGCCGGGCTTCGTCGAGGCAAGCATGACGCGGGCGAGCAGCGCTTCCGGCTTCTGGGTCGGATGCACCTTGTGCCCCTCTCCGTCCTTCAGCCGCTCATGGCCGGTGCAGATCGGCAGCAGCCAGTCGGAGCGCATCTGCACGTCGTCATTGAAGGCCTTCATGGCCTCGTAGTTGAACGTGTATTTCGAGTTCTGGCCGCGCGAGGCCCAGATCATCGTCTCATGCGCGTTGGTGAAGCGCTTGCCGCGGAAATTCGGCATCGGGTTCGACTTGCGCCAGACAACGTCGTTCAGGATCCAGAAGCCGAGATCCTGCAGCGTCGCGCCGACGCGGAAGATGTTGTGGTAGGAGCCGATGACCCAGAGCGCGCCATCGGGCTTCAGCACGCGGCGAACCGCGAGCAGCCAGGCGCGGGTGAAGGCGTCATAGGCCTCGAAGCTGTCGAACTTGTCCCAATGATCGTCGACCGCGTCGACGACCGAATGGTCCGGACGGGTCAGCCCGCCTTCGAGCTGCAGGTTATAGGGCGGATCCGCGAAGACGAGGTCGACCGACGCGGAAGGCAGCTTCTCCAGCGCGGCGACGCAATCGCCCTTGATGATGGTGTCAAGCCAGGGCGCCCTGTGAGCGACCTCGGCCGGCTTCCGAGCGAGTGCCTTCATTTCCCAACTCCCCGACGCAACAAGAACATGCGCCTATGGTTAGCGAACAGGGTGAAGGACGCGTTAGCAAGTATGGTTAATCAATTGTAACCACGCCGGATTGCACGTCTTTCGGTACATTCGACATCGTTTTGCCGAATCTCTTGGGTTATGGTTTCGGCAAAGAAGGACCCGGCGCCGGGTCGCATGTTCGAGGCCATCATGATCCGCGGTTTCCTTGCCCTGCCGGCTGCGCTGGCTCTCCTCTGCGCCACCAGCGTTTCGGTGCTCGCCGACGACGTGATGCTGGTGCTCGACGCCTCCGCCTCCATGGCCGGCAAGCTCGGCCGCGACCGCAAGATCGACCTGGTCGCCGACAGCATCGAAGCGGCCGTCGCCGATTTCCCGACCGAGGCGCGGATCGGCATGCTGGCCTTCGGCTCCAAGAGCAAGACGAGCTGCACCGACGCCTCCGTCATCGTGAAGCCGCAGCGCAACGGCAACGAGGCCGTCACCGCCGCCGCCGCCAAGCTGCAGCCGCGCGGCAAGGCGCCGCTGGCCGTCGCCGTCGAGCGCGCCGCCAACGCGCTCGACTACAAGAGCGCCCGCGCCACCGTCATCGTCTTCGTCGACAAGGTGGAAGCCTGCGACGCCAATCCCTGCGTTCTGGCGGAATCGCTCGCCAGCCGCGCCAAGGACCTGACCGTCGAGGTGATCGGCCTCGGTCTCGACGACAAGGAGATCGAGCAGGTCGCCTGCCTCGCTGACAAGACCGGCGGCAAGTTCATCAACGCCAAGGACGGCACCGACGTCGCCGGCGGCCTCGCCGCGGCGCTCGCCGCCGCCAAGGCGCCACCGGCGAACCTGCCCTCGGCCCATATCGAGGCGCCGGCCAAGGTGATCCAGTCGAGCGTGTTCGACGTCGCCTATGACGGCCCGAAGGTGAAGGGCGACCGCATCCAGATCGTCTGGCCGGGCCTGCCGGCGGGATCGGAAATCCGCAGCGCCCTCGTCGACAAGGACGGCAAGATGCGCCGGCTGCGCGCGCCGACCGAGGCGGGCACCTACGAGATCCGGTACTACCATCCGAAGCTCAACGTCATTCTCGCCACGCAGTCCATCGAGGTGGACGTCAAGCCGACCACCGTCACGGTCGACGAGCATGTCGGCGCCGGCGCGCCCGTGAAGGTGGTCTGGTCCGGCCCGGCCTCGTCGAAGGACGAGATCCGGATCGCGCCGGCCGGCGCCGCGCCCGGCACGAAGCTCGCCGCCATTCCCGTCAACAAGGACGGCCGCGCGCTGACCTTCATCGCCCCGACGACGGCCGGCCGCTACGAGGCGCGCTACCTCTCGGCCGAGGACAATGCGGTCGCCGCCACCGCTTCCTTCACCGTCGACGCGCCCTCCGCCTCGCTCAAGGGCCCGGACACGGCCCAGGCGGGCAGCCGGATCACCGTCGACTGGTCCGGCCCCGCCGCGCGCTACGACGACATCGTCATCGCCCGCACCGACATGGAAGCCGGCGATCACCTGACCATGGCCCGCATCCGCCCGGATCGCCCGACCGTCAGCATCGTCGTTCCGAAGGATCCGGGCCGTTACGAGCTGCGCTATATCGCCGGCGACGGCACCGCGATCTTCGCCCGCGCGCCGCTCACCGTGCGCTGATGGCCGCCCGGCGGAAGAGTCGCGACAGAACGGGCCAAGACAGTTCCGCCGCGATCTGGTAGAGAGCCCGCTGGCTCGCGGGTTCGATCCTCCTCCACGCTCGACCCTGCCTCTTCGCTCCCTTGCAACGCGCCGTCTCAGCCGAACTTCCGGAATTCGAGATCGCGCTCATACCGACCGGAAGTCCCTCATGCTTGTTCTTTTCGATTGCGACGGGGTGCTCGTCGATTCCGAAATCATCTCCTCCCGCGTCGACAGCGAACGGCTTTCCGCCATCGGCTACGATATCTCGGTCGAGGAAATGTCGCACCGCTTCGCCGGCCTGACCTGGGAGCGCATCTCCAAGCTGATCGAGGCGGATCTCGGCCACGCGCTGCCGGAGAACTTCCACGCCGAGACCAATGCGGAGCTCGACCGGCGCCTCGCCAAGGATCTGCAGATCATCCCCGGCGTGCAGGAGATGCTCGATCGCCTCGACTACCCGCGCTGCATCTGCTCGAACTCCTCGCCCGAGCGGCTGAAGATCTCGCTGACCAAGACCGAGCTCTATGACCGGTTCCGGCCCTACATCTTCTCGGCTGTCGCCGTCCGCAACAAGCAGCCGAAGCCGGCGCCCGACGTCTACCTGCATGGCGCGGCGGAGTTCGGCGTCGATCCGAAGGACTGCATCGTCGTCGAGGATTCGACCCATGGCATCCATGCCGGCCGCGCCGCCGGCATGCGCGTCATCGGCTTCACCGGCGGCATGCACTCCTGGCCCGGCCATGCCGACGCGCTGACCGCCGCCGGCGCCATCACGGTGATCAACCGCATGGCCGACCTGCCGGCGACCATCGAGGCGCTGGCCGCCTGGAACCCGGACGACCTCTGAGCCGCGGGGCGCACCCATGACGGTCCGGCTTCGCGCCCATCACCTGCTCTGCATGCTGACCTATGTCGGCAAGGGCTACACGCCGGATTTCTGCGCCAATTACGACATCATCGCCGCGCGGCTGACGCGCGGCGAGGACATCCTCCTCGTCAGCGGCCCGGACGATGTCTGCGCGCCGCTGCTGTCGACCGAGGACCCGCACTGCCACAATGAGAGCGTGCTCGACCGCGACGCCGAGGCGGCCGCCTCGATCGCCGCCCTGCTCGACGCTCCCGTCCAGCCGGGCTTCCGGCTCTCCCTCGACGCCATGACGCTCGCCCGCTTCCGCGCCGCCTTCGCCGCCGGAACCACCCGCACGGCCTGCGGCGGCTGCGAATGGTCGGGGCTCTGCGACAGCGTCGCCGGCGGCGGCTTCCAGGGCACGCGGCTGGCAGGGGGCTAATCAGGAAGAAAGACCCTCACCCAACCCTCTCCCGCGAGCGGGCGAGGGCTTTTTGGCCGGTGCTCGGCATCGACCGGGCGCCATGCTCTTCCAGCTGTCACCAATCGCCCTTGCGGACGCAGGCGAGCCCCCTCTCCCGCGAGCGGGAGAGGGTCGGGGTGAGGGTTCGTCCGCCCTACTCCGCCGCGGCCGCCTCCACCCACGGCTCCGGCTTTTCCCATTTGAGCTTGGGCGAACGGGCGGCGCGGGTTTCGTCGAGGCGGCGGCGCGGGGCGAAGCGCGGCGCCTGCTGGAAGCGCTCGAGATCGCCTGCCTTCGCCTTCATCACGAGATCGCGGAGCGTCGCGATGAAGAGGTCGAGCGAGGCCTTCGATTCCGACTCGGTCGGCTCGATCAGCATCGCCCCGTGCACGACGAGCGGGAAATACATCGTCATCGGGTGATAGCCCTCGTCGATCATCGCCTTGGCGAAGTCGAGCGTGGTGACGCCGGTCCCCTCCAGGAACGTGTCGTCGAACAGCACCTCATGCATGCAGGTGCGGTCGCCGGAGGGCTGGCTCATCAGGTCGCGCAGGCCCGCGCGGACATAGTTGGCGTTGAGCACCGCGTCCTCCGACGCCTGCTGCAGCCCGTCCGAACCATGCGACAGCATGTAGGAGAGCGCCCGCACGAACATGCCCATCTGGCCATGGAAGGCGGTCATGCGGCCGAAGGGTGTTTCCCCCGGCAACAGCGCCTCCTCGCTTTCGACCAGCACCGGGCCCTCCGCCTCGATGCGGACGAAGGGCAGCGGCGCGAAGGCGGCGAGCCGCTCGGAGAGCACCACCGGACCCGCGCCCGGCCCGCCGCCGCCATGCGGGGTGGAGAAGGTCTTGTGCAGGTTGATGTGCATGGCGTCGACGCCGAGCTCGCCGACCTTGGCCTTGCCGACGATCGCGTTGAAGTTGGCGCCGTCGCAGTAGAAATAGGCGCCCGCCGCATGCACGGCGGCGGCGATCTCGACGACGTCGCGCTCGAACAGGCCGCAGGTGTTCGGGTTGGTCAGCATGATCGCGGCGACGTCGGGCGAGAGCAGCGCCTTGACCGCCTCCGGCGCGACGGTGCCGTCGGCGCGCGCCGGCACGGTGACGACCTTGAAGCCGATCAGGGCCGCGGTGGCCGGGTTGGTGCCATGCGCCGATTCCGGCACCAGAACGATGTTGCGCGTCTCGCCCTTGGCGGCGATGGCGGCCTTGATCGCCATCATGCCGCAGAGCTCGCCATGCGCGCCGGCCTTGGGCGACAGCGCCACGGCCGTCATGCCGGTCATCTCGATCAGCCAGCGGCCGAGCTCGGCCATCAGCTCGACCGCGCCCTTGACGGTGGAAAGCGGCTGCAGCGGATGCACGTCGCCGATACCGGGCAGCCGCGCCACCTTCTCGTTCAGGCGCGGATTGTGCTTCATCGTGCAGGAGCCAAGCGGATAGAGGCCGCTGTCGATCGAGTAGTTCTTCTGGCTGAGCCGCACATAGTGGCGCATCGTCTCGGGCTCCGAGAGGCCGGGAAGATCGATGGGCTGCTTGCGCGCGAGCTTGCCGAGACGGGGCGCGAAATCCGCCGGCTCGTCGAGATCGACGCCGGTGACGTCGTGGCGTCCGACCTCGAACAGCAGCGCCTCCTCGATCTGCAGGGCGCGGTTGCCGGTGAAGGTATCGGGAATGGCCGAGGTCGCGGCGGTGGCGGCGACGGTGGGACGGCCCTGGCTGTTCATGCTCATGCGAGCACCTCCGCGAGCGCGGCCACGAAGGCGGCGCGGTCTTCATCCGTATTCACTTCGGTCGAGGCGACGAGCAGCAGGTCGGCGAGTTCGCTCTTGCCGGGCTCCAGCCTGGAGACGGGCACGCCGGCGAGTACGCCCTTCGCTGCCAGCTTCTCGACGATATCAGCGGCGTCGCCGGGAAGCCGGATGGTGAACTCGTTGAAGAACGAGTCATTCAAGAGGCTTACGCCCGGCAGCGCAGAAAGCGATTCAGCGAGTTTCACGGCATTGGCGTGATTGATCCGCGCCAGTCGCGCCAGGCCCGTTTCGCCGAGCAGCGTCATATGAATCGTGAACGCCAGCGCGCAAAGCCCTGAATTCGTACAGATATTCGACGTCGCCTTATCGCGGCGGATATGCTGCTCGCGGGTCGAGAGCGTCAGCACGAAGCCGCGCCTCCCCTCCGCATCGACCGTCTCCCCGCAGAGGCGGCCCGGCATCTGGCGGACGAATTTATGCCGCGTGGCGAACAGGCCGACATAGGGCCCGCCGAAGGAGAGCGCGTTGCCGATCGACTGGCCCTCGCCGACGACGATGTCGGCGCCCTGCGCGCCCGGCGGCTCGATCAGGCCGAGCGAGACGACCTCGGTGAAGACGGCGATCAGCAGCGCACCGACCTCATGCGCCTTCGCCGCGATCGGCGCGAGATCGATCAGATGGCCGTAGACGGAGGGCGACTGCACGACGACGCAGGAGGTGGTGGCGTCGATCGCGGCGAGGATGTCCTCGGTGCCACGGGGATCGGCCGGGAGCGACGTCACCGTGTCGCCCGCCATCGGCGACAGCGACTCGACCACGGCGCGATAGTGCGGATGCAGCCCGCCGGACAGCACCGCCTTGTTGCGCTTGGTCAGCCGGTGCGCCATCAGCACCGCCTCGACCGTCGCGGTCGAGCCGTCATACATCGAGGCGTTCGCTACCTCCATGCCGGTCAGATGCGCGACCTGGGTCTGGAACTCGAACAGATATTGCAGCGTCCCCTGCGTGATCTCCGGCTGGTAGGGCGTGTAGGAGGTCAGGAACTCGGAACGCTGGATCAGGTGGTCGACGGTCGCCGGCACATGGTGCTTGTAGGCTCCGGCGCCGACGAAGAACGGCACCGACGAGGCCGCGACGTTCTGCGCCGAAAGCCGGCCGAGCGTCCGCTCGACCGAGATCTCGCCGGCGGCCCGCGGCAGGTCGAGCCCGTGCACGCGAAGATCCCTCGGGATGTCGGCGAAGAGGTCGTCGATCGAGCCGACGCCGATCGTCGCCAGCATCGCCTGCCGGTCGCTGTCGGAATGGGGAAGATAGCGCATCTTCTGGTTCTCTCCTTCACCTCTCCCCGGGGGAGAGGTCGACGGCGGCGCCGTCGGGTGAGGGTTTTGGGGGAGAGGTGTCGGAAACGATCCGGTCCACCGGCCTAGAGCGTCTCGACAAAGGCCCGGTAGGCCGCCTCATCCAGGAGGCCCTCCAATTCGCTGGGTTCGGTCAGCGTCAGCCGGATGAACCAGCCGTCGCTCTCCGGCGCGTCGTTGATGGTCGAGGGCGAATCCGGGAGCTTCGAGTTGACGGCGATGACGAGGCCGGAGACCGGCGCGTAGACGTCGCTCGCCGCCTTGACGGATTCGACCACCGCCGCCTCGTCGCCCTTGGCAAAGGTCTTCCCGACCTCGGGAAGCTCGACATAGACGACGTCGCCGAGCTGCGACTGCGCATAATCGGTGATGCCGATAAGGGCCGAGTCGCCTTCGAGGCGGACCCATTCGTGGTCTTTGGTGAAGTAGACGGTCATGTGGTGGTCTTCCCTGGAAAGGCCGTTCAGGCTTGCTTGCGGAAATAGCGGTGCGGGACGAAGGGCATGGGCACGACCGAGGCGGCCAGATCCTTGCCGCGGACGACGAGCGTGACCGGCGTGCCGGGCGCGGCGTGCTCGGCCGCGACATAGCCCATGGCGATCGGGCCGCCGGCCGTCGGGCCGAAGCCACCCGAGGTGACGATGCCGATCTGACGACCGGAGGCGTCTCGGATCTCGGCGCCCTCGCGGGCGGGCGCCCTGCCCTCCGGCTTGATGCCGACGCGGAGCTGCGCCGGGCCGTCGGCGAGCTCGCCCTGGATGCGCTCCGCGCCCGGAAAACCGCCCTCGGCGCGGCGGCGCTTGGCGAGCGCGAAGCCGAGATCGGCCTCGACCGGCGAAGTCGCCTCGTCGATGTCGTGGCCATAGAGGCAGAGCCCGGCCTCAAGCCGGAGCGAATCGCGGGCGCCGAGGCCGATCGGCTCGACCTCCGGCTCGGCCAGCAGCGCGCGCGCCAGCGACTCGGCATGGTCTTCGACGACCGAGAGCTCGTAGCCGTCCTCGCCGGTATAGCCGGAGCGGCTGATGTGGCAGTCGATGCCGTCGATGGTCGTGCGGATCGCCGTCATGAAGCCCATGGCGGCCGAATCCGGACAATGGCGCGCCAGCACCTCGGCCGCCTTCGGCCCCTGCAGGGCGATCAGCGCGAGCTGCCCGGCAATCTCGAGCTGCACCCCTTCGGGCAGGTTCGCCGCGATATGGGCGTAGTCGATCGTCTTCCGGCCGGCATTGACGACCAGATAGAGCGTGCCGTCCTCGCTGGGATCGGCCGAGCGCGTCACCATCAGATCGTCGATGATGCCGCCCTCGGGCGTCGTCAGCAGCGTGTAGCGGACGCGGCCGGGCGCGAGCGCCAGAAAGTCGCCCGGCGTCAGCGCCTCCAGCGCGCGCGCCGTCGTCGCGTGGTCCGGCCCGACGAGATAGGCCTGGCCCATATGCGAGACGTCGAACAGGCCGGCGCTGTCGCGGGTCCAGTTGTGCTCCGAGAGAATGCCGAGCGGATATTGTACCGGCATGGAATAGCCCGCGAACGGCACCATGCGGGCGCCGAGTTCGCGATGGAGGCCGGCGAGCGGCGTCTCGAGCAGGATGTCTTCTGTAGTGGCCGAATCAGCCATGCACCGGATCCCTGAACAGAGTCGTTGGCACGGGCAGGCCTGAATGGCCTGTTCCGCGCCCCCTCTGTCCGAGAACCTGAGAGATTTCCCGCCCTGCCGATGCGGCAGAGGCGGCTACTCCTTCGGTGAGCCCATCGTCGGAATCCCGACCAAGGGCTGCTTTCCAGAGCGTCGCCGACCGTCCGGTCCGTTGGCCTGAGAGTTTCCGGGGCGGTTGCTCCTTCGGCGCCGACGAGGATTTCACCCCTTCGGTCTCTCCCGGCGGTCGTTCAGCCTGCGCCCGAGGGCGCCGGCTCGGCCGGGTCGCGACACGGACCCAGCTTGGAAGCTACTGTAGGTTCGCGCGCGCCCCTGTCAATCGACGGCGCGCGCGATCCTGCCTCATTGTGCGGCAGACGGCGATCTCAGCTGCGACGCCTCGTCGTCAGCTGCGACACGAGTCGTCAGCCGAGCCCCGGATCGTCAGCTACGACGCTGCTTGGCGGGCGTCGCCTTGTCGTCGAGGCCGACATAGATGTGGAAGTCGGTGTTGCCCTCGGAGATCGGCACCACGATCGATTCGTCGATCTTGGTGAAGTCGGCGGCGAGTTCCGGCGCCTGCAGCGGCACCGCGATGCGATGCAGCTCCGACTTCAGCACCTTGTCGCGGCCTTCCATGACGACGACCCGGACCGGGACGTTGACCGTCTGCGCCTTGCCGGCCGGGCCGGAAGCGACGCGGCCCTTGATGCCGAGCTTGACGGTCACGCCGCCGCCGGGCGCCTTGAAGCATTCCCGCGCCGTGTCGGTGATCGCCACCTGGTAGACCACCGGCGGGCCGGCCCCGGTGATCGGGTCCGGCTTGCCGGGCGCGAGGACCTTGAATTCCTCGGTGCCGGGCCGCACCGCGACCGGCGGGCAATTCACCGTGTAGCCGAAGTTCTCGGCCGAGACGATCGTCGCGTTCTGCAGATTCTTGTTCGGCGCACCGAAGAGCGCATTGTTGACGACATTGCCGCCACCACCGGATGACGAGCCATCGGTCACGCTCGAACAAGCGGAGACCAGGCCAGCCAGGGCGGCCACCGAAACAAAGGCCACGAGGCGACGCGACGCGCTCGAGCCACCGAAAGAAGAACCATGCATCCCAATAATCCTCGACGCTGATGCGCGACGTCTATAACAGTCCGATTGATCTTTGGCGACTTAGTGGCTGACGACCCGCCGCACCTTGCCCGCCGCATCCCGCGACGATAGGGTTGCAGCAAAGGGCGGCTTGCCACAAGTCTGGCCGCATGTGGAGGCGTTTCTTCCGTGAAATATGTGAGCACGCGCGGCATTGCCCCCGCGCTCGGCTTCTCCGACGTTCTTCTGGCTGGGCTCGCGCGTGACGGCGGCCTGTATGTCCCCGAGACATGGCCGGCATTTTCTTCCGAGAGCTTCGCGCGCCTGAGAGGGCGTCCCTATGACGAGGTCGCCTATGCGGTGATCCATCCGTTCGTCGCCGGCGAGATCGCCGATGCCGATTTGAAGCGGATGTGCGCCGAGGCCTACGCGACCTTCCGCCACCCGGCCGTCGCCCCCCTGGTGCAGACCGGCCCGAACAGCTTCATCCTCGAGCTCTTCCACGGGCCGACGCTCGCCTTCAAGGACGTGGCGATGCAGCTGCTCGCCCGGCTGATGGACCATGTGCTGGCCGAACGCGGCCGGCGCGCCACCATCGTCGGCGCGACCTCGGGCGATACCGGCGGCGCCGCCATCGAGGCGTTCCGCGGCCGCGCCGCCACTGACATCTTCATCCTGTTCCCGCATGGCCGCGTCTCGCCGGTGCAGCAGCGGCAGATGACGACGGTGCATGACGCCAACGTCCACGCCATCGCGCTCGAAGGCACGTTCGACGACTGCCAGGCGATCGTGAAGGGCCTGTTCAACGACCACGGCTTCCGCGATCGGGTCTCGCTGTCGGGCGTCAATTCGATCAACTGGGGCCGCATCGTCGCGCAGGTCGTCTATTACGTCACCGCCGCGCTCTCGCTCGGCGCGCCGGACCGCTCGATCTCGTTCACGGTGCCGACCGGCAATTTCGGCGACGTGTTCGCCGGTTATGTCGCCAAGAAGATCGGCTTGCCGATCGACCGGCTGGTGATCGCCACCAACACCAACGACATCCTGGCGCGCACGCTCGAAAGCGGCCGCTACGAGACGACGGGCGTCGTGCCGACCCAGTCGCCCTCGATGGACATCCAGGTCTCGTCGAATTTCGAGCGGCTGCTGTTCGAGGCCGCCGGCCGCGACGGCGACACGGTGCGCCGCCTGATGGATAGCCTCGGCCAGTCCGGCGCCTTCACGATTCCGGAAGCCGCACTCGAAAGCATCCGCGGCGAGTTCGCCGCCGGCCGCGCCAACGAGGCCGAGACCGACGCCACCATGCGCGACACGCTCGCCTCGACCGGCTACCTGGCCGACCCGCACACCGCCGTGGCGCTTGCCGTCGCCGCGCGCCAGCCGGTCACTTCATCGCCGATGGTGACGCTCTCGACCGCCCATCCGGCCAAGTTCCCGGCCGCCGTCGAGGCGGCGACCGGCATCGACCCTGCCCTGCCCGCCTGGCTCGGGGATCTCATGCAGCGGGAGGAACGCTTCACCGTTCTTCCCAACGACATCGGTGCCATCGCCCGCTTCGTCGAAGCCCGCGCCCGCGCCATCCACGAAAAGGTGTGAAGATGGTGCTCGACGCAAAGCTGACGCCGGTGATCCGCGCATGACCGTGCAGGTGACGAAACTCAAGTCGGGGCTGACGGTCGCGACCCACGACATGAATCACCTGGAAAGTGCTGCCCTCGGCGTCTGGGTCGGCGCCGGCTCGCGGCGCGAGGAAACGTCGGAGCACGGCATTTCCCACCTGCTCGAGCACATGGCGTTCAAGGGAACGCACAAGCGCTCCGCCACCGATATCGCCGAGGAGATCGAGGCGGTCGGCGGCGAACTCAACGCTGCGACCAGCGTCGAGACGACCTCCTACTACGCCCGCATCCTGAAGCCGGACGCGGAGCTCGCCGTCGACATCCTGAGCGACATTCTCTGCAACTCGGCCTTCGACGCCGACGAGCTGAAGCGCGAGCAGCACGTCATCGTGCAGGAAATCGGCGCCTCGCTCGACACGCCGGAAGACCGCGTCTTCGACTTCTTCGTCGAGGGTGCCTATCCCGACCAGCCGATCGGGCGGACGATCCTCGGCACCGAGGAGACGGTGCGGCGCACGCGCTCGCACGATCTTTCGACCTATCTCGATCGCCATTATCACGGCCCGAACATGGTGCTGGCTGCCGCCGGCGCCATCGACCACGACGCGCTCGTCAAGCTGGCGGAAGACCGTTTCTCCTCGCTTCCCTCGGCCGAGCTCACCGACGGCATCGCCGCGCATTATCGCGGCGGCGACATGCGCGAGACGCGCGACCTGATGGAAGCGCAGATCCTGCTCGGCTTCGAGGGCATGCCCTACAAGTCGGACGACTTCCACGCGGTGCAGATCCTCGCTTCGCTGCTCGGCGGCGGCATGTCCTCGCGCCTGTTCCAGGAAGTGCGCGAGAAGCGTGGCCTCTGCTATTCGGTCTACGCCTTCCACTGGAGCTTCGCCGACACGGGCCTGTTCGGCATCCATGCGGCGACCGGCGGCGACGACATCGAGGACCTGATGCCCGTCATGCTCGGCGAGCTGGAGCGCGCGAGCCTCGACATCACCGAGGCCGAGCTCGGACGCGCCCGCGCCCAGATGCGCGCCAGCCTGCTGATGAGCCTGGAAAGCCCGGCAGCCCGCGCCGGCCAGGTGGCCCGGCAGATGCTGCTGTTCGGCCGTCCCATTCCGGTCGAGGAAATCGTCGCCCGCATCGACGACGTCAGCGTCGCCCGCGTGCGCGACCTCGCCCAGCGCATCTTTACCGGCAGCCCGCCGACCGTCGCCGCGATCGGCCCGATCGAGAAGCTGATCGGCCGCGACGAGATCGCCACGCGCCTCGGGTCGCCCATCGTGGCGGCCTGAGCCTCACCGCTGGACGGTCCGGATTGGCCCGGAAGCGGGCCGGGAAGTGGGGACGTTCGATCCAGCCTGAATGGTCACGCTGGGTGCCAGAGCGTTTCGAGCGAAGTGGATCCCGGTTCGCGTCGAGAAAACGCGACCAAACAAATAGCTAGATCCCTCCGTCGCTTCCATGAAACGATGAAGGGATCTAGTGCGGAGCGGGGGCGCGGCACGACAAATGGAATTTCTGCGATCCGTCGTGCCATTCCACCCCATGCCGGAAATCCGGACCGGCATGGTGCTGCTTCGCCCGCCGGCTCTCTCCGACTTCGCCGCCTGGGCGAGCCTGCGCGCCGAGAGCCGCGCCTTCCTGACGCCGTGGGAGCCGCTGTGGCCGGTCGACGACCTGACGCGCGGCGCCTTCAAGCGCCGGCTCCGCCGCTACCAGCGGGAAATCCGCGAATCGACCGGCTACCCGTTCCTCGTCTTCACCGCCGACGGCCGGCAGCTGGTCGGCGGCCTCACGCTCTCGCATGTCGTGCGCGGCGTCACCCAGTCCTGCTCACTCGGCTACTGGATGGGCGCGCCCTATGCCGGCAAGGGACTGATGACTGCGGCCGTGAAGGCCGTCATTCCCTTCGTCTTCGATACGCTGCGCCTGCATCGCCTCGAAGCCGCCTGCCTGCCCCACAACGCCGCCTCCATCCGCCTTCTCGAAAAAGCCGGATTCTCGCGGGAAGGCTACGCCCGTCGCTACCTCTGCATCGAAGGCCGGTGGCAAGACCACCTGCTCTACGCGATTGTCAGCGATGACCCACGACCATGACGCCCACGACACCGCCCCGGCGCGCGCCTGCAAGTCCCGACGTTCTGTCGCTAACTTGTCACGCGGCCGAAAATTCCTTGTGCCGTCCCGGCGCGGATAGTACTGCTCGACGGCCTTCGGGCTCTGGAGGTTTGTTTGTTGCTTAACCGCATCGTCGCCGCGGTCTTTTTCGTTCTGCTCGCGGTCGTGGGCACATCCACGCATGTCCAGGCGCTCGACGCCGTCAACGTCCCGCTCGACGGCACGACGCTCGACCTCACCCGGGCTGTCGAACGTGCGTCGCGGGATCCGTCCGATCGCGTCCAGGTGTCGACGGCGCCCGCTGCGGACGGCATCGTCCGCCGCATCGAGGTTCGCTCGAACGAAGGCGGCGGCACCTCCTACTGGGTCTCCTTCGCACTCACCAACAATGGCGACGAGCAGATCGACCGCCTGCTGGTGGCGCCGCATTTCCGCCTCGCCAATTCCGGCCTGCTGATCCCCGACCTCGGCGCCTCGCGCATCGCGACCGTGACGCCGAGCCAGGGCTTCGCGCCGGAACGGCAGCCGAGCCAGGAAGCCGACGTCTTCCGCATCACGCTCGATCCCGGCGCGGTCGTCACCTTCGTGGCCGAGCTGCGCACCCCGGTGCTGCCGCAGCTCTATCTCTGGGATCCCGACAACTACAAGGACGCCATCAACAGCTACACGCTGTATCACGGCATCGTCCTTGGCATTTCCGGCCTTCTGGCGCTGTTCCTGACCATCGTCTTCGTGGTCAAGGGCACGGCGATGTTCCCGGCGACCGCCGCCCTCGCCTGGTCCGTCCTGATCTATCTCGCGATCGATTTCGGTTTCTGGAACAAGGTGATCCAGATCGCGCCCGGCGACGACAAGATGTGGCGCGCCTTCGCCGAGGTGCTTTTGTCGGCGACGCTGCTGATCTTCACCTACACCTATCTGAACCTGAACCGATGGCACGCGCGCTATAGCCACGCGACGATCGCCTGGCTGGTCGGCCTGCTGATCCTGCTCGGCGTCGCCGTGTTCGAGCCGGGCATCGCCGCCGGCGTCGCGCGCTTCTCCTTCGGCCTCACGGTCACGCTCGGCTTCGTCGTCATCCTGTATCTGGCGGTGCACCACTACGACCGCGCCATCATGCTGATCCCGACCTGGGTGCTGCTGATGGTCTGGATCCTCGGCGCCTATCTGACGGTGACCGGCAATCTCACCAACGACGTCATCCAGCCGGCGCTGAACGGCGGCCTCGTACTGATCGTGCTGCTGATCGGCTTCACGGTGATGCAGCACGCCTTCGCCGGCGGCGCGATCGCCCAAGGCGCCATCGGCGAGACCGAGCGACGGGCGCTGGCACTCACCGGCGCCGGCGACATCGTCTGGGACTGGGACGTCTCGCGCGACCGCATCTATACCGGCACCGACGCCGAGGACCTGCTGGGCCTCAAGCACGGAACGCTGGAAGGCCCGGCGCGCGACTGGCTCGACGTGCTGCACCCCTCCGACCGTGACCGCTTCAAGGCGACGCTCGACGCCGTCATCGAGCAGCGTCGCGGCCGCATCGCCCAGGATTTCCGCCTGCGCGCCGAGGACGGCCATTATCGCTGGTTCCACCTGCGCGCCCGCCCCGTGCTCGGCTCGGACGGCGAAGTGACGCGCTGTGTCGGCACGCTCGCCGACGTCACCGAGGAGCGCACGGCGGAAGAGCGGCTGCTGCACGACGCCGTGCACGACAACCTGACCGGCCTGCCGAACCGTGAACTGTTCATGGACCGGCTCGCCTCGGCCGTCACCCGCACCCAGGCCGAGGGCGCGGCGCGCCCGTCCGTCTTCGTGCTCGACCTCGACCGCTTCAAGCACGTCAATGACGGCTTCGGCCTCTCGGTCGGCGATTCGATCCTGCTGACGATCGCCCGCCGTCTGACGCGCCTGCTGAAACCGCAGGATACGCTGGCCCGCATTTCCGGCGACCAGTTCGCCTTCCTGCTGATCTCGGAGAGCGAGCCCGAGCGGATTGCCGGCTTCGCGGATTCGGTCCGCCGCACGCTGCGCGCGCCGATCTCGTTCGGCGACAAGGAAATCTTCCTGACCGCCTCGATCGGCATCGCCATGCATGACGGCAAGCAGAGCGACGCGCAGGAGATCGTCAAGGACGCCGAGATCGGCATGTACTACGCCAAGCGCCTCGGCGGCGACCGCATCGAGGCCTTCCGGCCGGCGCTGCGCCAGCACGGCGCCGACACGCTGACGCTGGAGGCGGATCTCCGCCGCGCCATCGGCCGCGAGGAGATCAAGGTGCTTTACCAGCCGATCGTGCGGCTGGAAGACCGGACGATCGCCGGCTTCGAGGCGCTGGCGCGCTGGGACCATCCCCAGCACGGCCGCATCCCGCCGGCGGAGTTCATCCCGCTCGCCGAGCGCAACGGCCTGATCATCCCGCTCGGACTGTTCGTGCTCGAGCGCGCCGCCAAGCAGCTCTCCGACTGGCAGGAGCAGCTCGGCCGCGACGTGCCGCTGTTCGTCTCGGTAAACGTCTCCAGCCGGCAGCTGCTGCGCCACGACCTCATCAACGACGTGAAGTCGGTGCTCTCCCGCTCGGCCGTCACCCGCGGCTCGCTCAAGCTCGAGATGACCGAGAGCCTGGTGATGGAGAACCCGGAATATGCGGCGCAGGTGCTGACCCGCGTCCGCGAGCTCGGCGCCGGCCTGTCGCTCGACGATTTCGGCACCGGCTATTCCTCGCTCTCCTATCTGCAGCGCTTCCCGTTCGAGACGCTGAAGATCGACCAGAGCTTCGTGCGCGGCCCCTCGGCCAAGCAGAAGCGCGTCATCCTGCGCGCCATCATCGGCCTCGCGCACGAGCTGGAGATGGACGTCGTCGCGGAGGGCGCGGAGACCGAGGACGACGCGCTCGATCTCTACGATCTCGGCTGCGAATACGCGCAGGGCTTCCTGTTCGGCCAGGCCATGACCGCGACCGAGGCCAGCAAGCTGATCTTCCGCGAGGAAGAGGCGCTGATCGCCTGAGAGGCCGCGGCGGAAGGACGCCGCGCGCGAAGCGGGAGGCGGAACCGCCGCTTGACAGCGGCGGGCCCGGTCCCTCTATTCCCGTCTGATGTCGATCCGAGAACCCAGCATGGCCGACGCCGTCTCCCCCTCCTCCGCCAAGCCGCCGCTTGAGATCCTGCTCTGCGCGCCGCGCGGCTTCTGCGCCGGCGTCGACCGCGCGATCCAGATCGTCGAGCTGGCGCTGGAGCGCTTCGGCGCGCCCGTCTATGTCCGGCACGAGATCGTGCACAACCGCTATGTCGTCGACGGACTGCGCGACAAGGGCGCCGTCTTCGTCGAGGAGCTGGACGAAATCCCGGACGACGGCCAGCCGGTGGTGTTCTCGGCCCATGGCGTGCCGAAATCCGTGCCCGAGGACGCCCGCGCCCGCGAGATGTTCTTCCTGGACGCCACCTGCCCGCTCGTCTCCAAGGTGCACAAGGAAGCGCAGATCCACTTCAAGCGCGAGCGCGAGATCGTGCTGATCGGCCATGCCGGTCATCCCGAGGTGATCGGCACGATGGGCCAGCTGCCCGAGGGCTCGGTCACGCTGATCGAGACCGTCGCCGATGCCGAGGCCTATCAGCCGAAGAATCCGCAAGCACTCGCCTTCATCACCCAGACGACGCTCTCGGTCGACGACACCTCGGCGATCGTCAAGGTGTTGACGGAGCGCTTCCCGGCGATCACCGCGCCGCACAAGGAAGATATCTGCTACGCGACGACCAACCGCCAGGAAGCGGTCAAGCGCATCGCCGGCGGGGTCGACGCGATGATCGTCGTCGGCGCGCCCAATTCGTCGAATTCGCAGCGCCTGCGCGAAGTGGCCGAGCGGGAAGGTTGCCCCGTCTCCGTGCTGATCCAGCGCGCCGCCGACATCGACTGGTCGCTTTTCGGCGACCTTAGCCGCGTCGGCGTCACCGCCGGCGCCTCGGCGCCGGAAATCCTGGTCGAGGAGGTGATCGACGCCTTCGCCGCCCGCTATACGGTCTCGGTCGAGGTCGTGCGCAACGCCGAAGAGACCATCGCCTTCAACCTGCCCCGCGAACTTCGCCTTCCAGCCGCAGAATGAGTCTTTCCTGATGGCCGTCTATACCGAGATCGCCGACGATGAGCTCGCATGCTTCATCGAGGGCTACGACATCGGCTCCGTGCTGTCCCTGAAGGGGATCGCCGAGGGCGTCGAGAACTCCAACTACCTGCTCGTCACCGACGCCGGTCCGCACATCCTCACCCTCTACGAGAAGCGCGTCGATCCGAACGACCTCCCCTTCTTCGTCGGGCTGATGGAGCATCTGGCGGCGCGCGGCATCATCTGCCCGCAGCCGGTGCGCAACCGCGAGGGACACGCGCTCGGCACGCTGGCCGGCCGGCCGGCGGCGATCGTCACCTTCCTGCAGGGCATGTGGGTACGCCGTCCGCGCGCCGATCATTGCCTCGCCGTCGGCGGCGCGCTCGCGAAGCTGCATATCGCCGGCGAAGGTTTCGAGCTGACCCGCCACAATGCGTTGACCGTCGATGGCTGGCGCCCGCTGTTCGACCGCGCCTCCGCCCGCGCCGACGAGGTGCTGCCCGGCCTCGCCGCCGACATCGCGGCCGAGCTCGATATCCTCGAGGCCGCCTGGCCGACCGACCTGCCGCGCGGCGTCATCCACGCCGATCTCTTCCCCGACAACGTGTTCTTCCTGCATGACGCGCTGTCGGGCCTGATCGACTTCTATTTCGCCTGCAACGACTTCCTCGCCTATGACGCCGCCGTCTGCCTGAACGCCTGGTGCTTCGAGCCGGACGGCTCGCTGAACGTGACCAAGGCGCGGGCGCTGTTGAACGGCTACCAGAAGGTGCGCCCGTTCACGCCGGAGGAGCTCCAGGCGCTGCCGCTGCTGGCGCGAGGCTCGGCGCTCCGCTTCCTGCTGACGCGGCTCTATGACTGGCTGAACGTACCGCCCGGCGCGCTCGTC
Organism: Kaistia sp. SLG-1; assembly: GCF_059699055.1. Classification (NCBI taxonomy): domain Bacteria; kingdom Pseudomonadati; phylum Pseudomonadota; class Alphaproteobacteria; order Hyphomicrobiales; family Kaistiaceae; genus Kaistia; species Kaistia sp. SLG-1. Next base: position 1,896,782 of record NZ_AP048544.1, on the reverse strand, counting down.
GCGCCCAAGGATCCGCTCGAATATTGGAAGAAGCTGCGCTTTCACCGCACGGTGAAGGACGTCAGCGCATATGGATTGACCTTGTGACTGAAGAAACCCGCATCGCCATCTGGACCGACGGCGCCTGTTCCGGCAATCCCGGACCGGGCGGCTGGGGGGCCGTTCTCATCGCCGGCGAGCATGAGAAGGACCTGAAGGGCGGCGAAGCCGACACCACCAACAACCGCATGGAGCTGACGGCGGCGATCGAGGCCCTCGACGCCCTGAAGCGCCCCTCGGTCGTCGATATCCATACCGACTCGCAATATGTGAAGGGCGGCATCACCGGCTGGATCCACGGCTGGAAGCGCAATGGCTGGAAGACGGCGGACAAGAAGCCGGTCAAGAACGTCGACCTCTGGCAGCGCCTCGACACGGCCCTGCAGCGCCACAAGGTGACCTGGCACTGGGTCAAGGGCCACGCCGGCAACGAAGAGAACGAGCGCGCCGACCAGCTCGCGCGCGAGGGCATGGCGCCCTACAAGACGGCCCGGAAGAAAAGCTTCTCGCCCGGCTGATCGCCCCTAGCCCTCCCAGAGCCGGCGCACGCCAAACGCATCGAAGCGCCGCTCGCTGGAGACAAGCTCGACATTCTCGATCAGCGCCTGGGCGATCAGCAGCCGGTCGAACAAATCGTCATGCGCGCCCGCGAGCGTCTCGGCGCGCGCGGCATGCTCCGTCGTGATCGGCAGCCGGCCGAAGCGCTCCTCGTCGATCTCGCTTTCGATGTCGGCTGTGAGGCGCTGCAGGCCGGGCAGGATGCCCGCCCTCGCCTTCTCCAGCAGCTCCAGTATCGAGGCCGCGCTGACCAGCGGTTCGTTGGCGGGGTCGGCGATCGCCTCGCGCGCCGGCGGCGCCAGCCGCGCGCTCCCCATCATCCACCAGAGCCACACATGGGTATCGAGAAGCAGCCGCATGGCTAGTGATCCCATGCGGTTTGATCGTTCCCCGGAAACGGCTCGAAAAAGCGATCGTCGAAATCGATCTGGCCCCGGAGACGGCCTGGAACCCTTGGGGTATCCGGCGCGACGGCCGGCTCGCCGCCGACGATCGGGACGATGCGGGCGACTGTTTCGTCGCCCCGCATCAGGACGACCTCCTCGCCCGCCTGCGCCTGAGCCACAAGGCGGGAGAGGTTCGTCTTCGCTGCGTGCATCTTGACCCGTATCATGGCGCGGAAACCCATCAGCTAATCCCTAGCTAGAAGGTTTCCGTTACGGAAACAAGCAGCGTTTAAAGCAGTTCGAGGATCGCCGCCGCGCCGGAGACCGAGACGCCGCCCGCTTCCTCGACGTTGAGCGTCTTGACGACGCCGTCCTCGACGATCATGGCGAAGCGCTTGGAGCGGATGCCGAGGCCGTTGGCGGAGAGGTCGAACTCCAGGCCGATCGCCTTGGTGAACTCGCCGGAACCGTCGGCGAGGAACAGGATCTTGTCCTCGGCGTTCGTCGCCTTGGCCCAGGCGCCCATGACGAAGGGATCGTTGACGGCGAGCACGGCGATGGTGTCGACGCCCTTCGCCTTGATGGCGGCGGCCTGGTCGATATAGCCCGGCAGATGGTTCTTGTGGCAGGTCGGGGTGAAGGCGCCGGGGACGGCGAAGAGGACGACCTTCTTGCTGGCAAAGATGTCGGCGTCGGTCTTTTCGACGACGCCGTCGGGGGTCGAGACGCGGAATTTCGCGGCGGGAATGCGGTCGCCGACCGAGATGGTCATCGCGGGCTCCATGGATAGCGATTGGACGGAAAGGGATAGAGCGGAAGGGATGACACGGGGACCGTGTCACGGCCGGGAGGTTACGGCCTGGCGTCGCCGCCGTCGAGCTTGAATGTCCGGCTCGTCGCAGCGCCGCCATTCGTCAGCGTCAAATGGAGTTCCGTGCCGTCGATCGGCCCGGCGGCCGACTTGCGATCGACGGCGAAGCGGAACACGGTCTCGCCGCCCGGGGCCGCCACGGGCTTCGGCGGGTCGGCGTACCAGTCTCCCGGCGTCTCGACGAAGAGAGACGCCTCGGACGGCTTGCCCGCGATGAAGCCCACCTCGAATTCCGGCTTCTTGTCAGGGCCGCCGACGCGCTTCAGCGAGCGGATCTCGAATTCGCCCGGCCGGCCGGGGCCCGGAAGGGCCGCCTGCGCCGCCGCGATGACGCGCGCGCCTTCCTTGTCGTCCGCATCCGCGGGCAGCTCCAGGTCGGCCCTGAGGTTGACGGGAATGCAGATCTCCTCGCAGACGCCGATATCGAGGACGACGTCGAGCCGCACCGGCTGGGCGGGATCCGGCACCGTCATCCTGAGCGGCAGCACGACATGGTCGCGATAGACGTTCGACGCGGCATAGCCGTCGTCGTAGCGCACCGGCGCCGGGAAGCTGACCGTCACGTCGCGGGCGTTGGTGGAGGCGGAGAAATCAAAGCGCGGCGGCACGCCCGCGTCGCCCGGCGAGCGCCAGTAGGTCTTCCAGCCCGGCTCGAGCTTGATCTCGATCGCGCCCTGCAGCGAACCGTCGGCCGCGGGCGCCGTGGCGAGCAGCCGGACGCGGACATTGTCGGTGGCGACCCAAGGTCCCGTCGTCGCGCTGGCGGGCGCGGCGGCGGCAAGAAGAAGGCAGGTTGCGGCGAAGGTCCGGATCAACATGCCGGAAGGCTATCCGTCGATTCCGGCAATCTCCAGACCGGGATTTGCCTCTCCCATCATTTGTTCGTGTCCCGACCTTTACGCGAACTGCCGGATTTTTCTTTTGGGGCACTCGTGGTACCCTTGGCGCCATGATTGGGAACCGGTTTCGCTCGATCTCCGAGCCAAGCTATCTCGACGGGCAGCTCCTCATCGCCATGCCCAGCATGGAGGATGGCCGCTTCGCCCGCTCCGTCGTCTATATCTGCGCCCACTCGGCCGACGGCGCCATGGGCATCGTGGTCAACCAGGTCGCCCCGCAGATCGACTTCGCCGATCTCCTGATGCAGCTCGACATCATCCCGGAAGGCCCCGAGATCCGGCTGCCGCCGGTCGCCAACCGGATGATCGTGCAGCGCGGCGGCCCGGTCGAGACCGGACGCGGCTTCGTGCTGCACAGCGCCGACTATTTCATCGAGAATTCGACGCTGCCGATTGACGACAACATCTGCCTGACCGCGACGCTGGAGATCCTGAAGGCGATCGTCGCCGGCTCCGGCCCGAAGAGCGCGATGCTGGCGCTCGGCTATGCCGGCTGGGCGCCGGGGCAGCTCGACGCCGAGATCCGCGCCAATGGCTGGCTGCACTGCGCCGCCCGCCCCGAGCTGATCTTCGACCATGACCTCGGGTCGAAATATGATCGCGCCATGGCGCTGATCGGCGTCGATCCTGCCATGCTCTCCGGCGAATCCGGGCACGGCTGAGCCGCCCCATACCGAACGCGCGGATCAGTCCTTCCGCTTCAGCACGCCATTGACGAAGACGCCGTAGACGCCGAGCAGCGCGAAGGCGAGGCCGAACCACGTCACCACATACTGGAGGTGATTGTTGGAGAAGGTGACCGTTGTCTCGCCGCCCTGCGGCAGGCCGCCCGGATTGGGCGTCGCGTCGGCGTCGATCGAATAGGGCGCGACCTGATCCGCCGGCAGGCCGGCGGTGGCGGCGAAATGCGCCGGCTCCCGCGCGAACCACTGGTTCTTCGTGAGGTTGGGCGAGGACTGGAAGATGCCGGGGTTCTCCGGCCGGCGCAGCAGGCCGGTGACGGTGACGTGGCCCTGCAACTGGGCCTGCTCGCGCTTCGCGGCGTCCTTCATCGCGTCCGGCACGAAGCCGCGGTTCACATAGACGATCCAGCCGTCATCGGTCCGGAGCGGCGTGAACACGAACCAGCCGGGGCCGCCGATCGGCCCGCGCGGCTGCATCAGGGCGCCGTAGAAATGCGCCTCCTTGTCGTTCAGGAACGTGCCCGACACCGTAACCGGCGTGTAGTCGGCCTCGGCCAGGTCGAGGCCCTGCCAGAGCTCCGGTCCGGGCGCGGCGACCGGCTTGTCCTTCAGGCGGTTGTCGACATGCTCGATCAGCGCCTCCTTCCACCCCATGCGCCGCCACTGCCACGTGCCGAGCGAGCAGAGGATCGCAAAGACGACGAGGGTCGCGATGGTGGGCCAGATGAGCCTGCGAACGGGCGATCGAACGGATGACTGGGACATGTGCGTGCGGGATCAGCCCTGGTCGAGCTGCCCCTCCTCGGCCTTGTGCTTGTACTGGATGGCGATCATCAGCCCCTTCAGAGGCCGCAGCAGGCCGAGCGCCAGGGCGATCACCAGCGGGATCCACAGCAGGGCGTGCAGCCAGAAGGGTGGCTGGAAGGTGAATTCGACATAGAGCGCCAGGAAGGCGACGATGAAGCCGACGATCAGCATGACGAAGACCGCCGGGCCGTCGCCGGCATCGCTGAAGGCGTAGTCGAGGCCGCAATTGGCGCAGCGCGGCGCGAGCGTCAGGAAGCCGCTGAAGAGCCGCCCCTCGCCGCAGCGCGGGCATCGGCCGCGGAGGCCGGTGCTGGACGGCGTCAGAGGCGGATAAAGGGCCGTGTCGCGGGCCGGCTGGTGCATCTCGCTCAACGACAGGCTCCTCGAAGGCGGCGCGAAGCCGCCGGACGGACTGGGCCTTCCCCACTTGGAAAGACCCCGAAAAAGAGACGGGCGGCCGAAGCCGCCCGTCGCAGGATTTGTCTCGGCTCAGGCGCCGTGCATCGGCGCGCCCCAGCCACCCCAGACGTAGATGGCGAAGAAGAGGAACAGCCAGACCACGTCGACGAAGTGCCAGTACCAGGCAGCCGCCTCGAGGCCGAAATGCGCCTTCGCGGTGAACTGGCCGGCGAGTGCCCGCAGCAGGCAGACGATCAGGAACACCGTGCCGATGATGACGTGGAAGCCGTGGAAGCCGGTCGCCATGAAGAAGGTCGAGCCGTAGATGCTGCCGCCGAACGAGAACGTCGCATGGGCATATTCGTAGGCCTGCACGCAGGAGAAGATCAGGCCGAGCACGACGGTGCAGAGCAGGCCCCACTTCAAGCCCTCGCGGTCGTCGTGGATCAGCGCGTGATGCGCCCAGGTCAGCGTCGTGCCCGAGGTGAGCAGGATCAGCGTGTTGAGCAGCGGCAGGTGCCAGGGATCGAACACCTCGATGCCCTTCGGCGGCCAGTGACCACCGGTGAACTCGTAGCGCGCGACGTTCTGCGCCTCGTGGGCGAACAGGCTGGCGTCGAAGAAGGCCCAGAACCACGCCACGAAGAACATCACTTCCGAGGCGATGAACAGGATCATGCCGTAGCGCAGGTGCAGCTGGACCACGCGGGTGTGGTGGCCCTGCTGGCCCTCGGCGATCACGTCGGCCCACCAGGCATACATGACGTAGAGCGTGACAATCAGGCCCGGCAGCAGCCAGAGCAGGCTGTTGCCATGCATGTAGGCGACGCCGCCAACCGCCAGCGCGAACGCGCCGATCGAGGCCACGAAGGGCCACGGGCTCGGGTTGACGAGATGATAGTCGTGTTGCTTGGCGTGGGCCTCAGCCATGGAGATGCTCCCCGGTCTTTCTCAAAGCGATTTCCCCGATTCCTGCGTCTTGACCGCAGCGACAGGCGCCGCGGGCTCGTCGGAGCTCGGGAAGAAGGTGTAGGACAGAGTGATGGTGTCGATGAACCGCGCCTGCGCGTTGGCATCCATGGCGGGATCGATGAAGAAGGTCACCGGCATCTCGACCTTCTCGCCGGGCTTCAGCGTCTGCGACGTGAAGCAGAAGCAGGCGATCTTGTTGAAATACTGGCCGGTCAGGTCCGGGGTGACGTTGAACGCCGCCGTGCCCGTCGAAACGCGGTCGGTCCGGTTCTCGGCGATGAACTTCACCTCCTGGACCTCGCCGAGCTTCACCTTGATCTGGCGCTGCTCGGGCCGGAACGCCCAGCCGATGCCGTTGGCGACATTGCCGTCGAAGCGGACGGTGACCGTGCGATCGAGCGACTTGGTGGGCGCCTGCTCGGCGCGCAGCGGCGTGCCGCCGAAGCCGGTCACCTGGCAGAACATGCTGTAGAGGGGAACCGAGGCGAAGGCGGCCCCGACCATGGCGACGACGAAGACGCCACAGGCGGCTGCAATCAAGCCATGATTCTTCCTGTTCGGTTGCTCGCTCATCGCTCCCTCATATCGGCCGATTGGTGATGACGCCGGGGCCCATCTTCACGATGGTCACGACATAGAACAGCACCACGAGCGCGATCAGGACCGCCGCGATGGCGATCGAACGCGCGCGCTGGCGCTTCTTCTGCTCCGGGGTAAGACGCACGCCGTCTTCGCTCATGGTGATGTCCTTCACGCGACAAATCCCAGCAAGCCAAGGCAGCGATCCACGAGCAGCAAGGCGAAGAGCAGGAAAAGGTAGATGATCGAATAGCCGAACAGGCGCCGCGCCGGCACCATGGTCTCGTCGCTGTCCGGCATGCGGAAGACGCGCCAGGCGAGGTAGACGAAGCCGGCGCCGAGCGCCACGGCGGCGATGCCATAGGCGAAGGAGGCAAAGCCGAGGATCGTCGGCAGCACGCCGATCGGCGCCAGGAGAACGGAATAGATCAGGATCTGCTTGCGGGTCTCGGCAAGGCCGGAGACGACCGGCATCATCGGCACGCCGGCGCGCTGGTAGTCCTGCGACTTGAACAGCGCCAGCGCCCAGAAATGGGGCGGCGTCCACATGAAGATCATCAGGAAGAGCACGAGGCTCTCGATGCTGACGCTGCCGGTCACGGCCGCCCAGCCGACGACCGGCGGGAAGGCGCCGGCGGCGCCGCCGATGACGATGTTCTGCTGCGTCGAGCGCTTCAGCCACATCGAGTAGATGACGACATAGAAGAAGATCGTGAAGGCGAGCAGCGCGCCCGCGACCAGATTGACGAACAGCGCCAGCAGCGCGACCGAGAAGCAGGCGAGCGTCAGCCCGAAGGCGAGCGCCTCTCCCTCGGTGATCTTGCCCATCGGGATCGGGCGGGACTGGGTCCGCTTCATCACCCGGTCGATGTCGGCGTCGTACCACATGTTGAGCGCGCCGGAGGCGCCGGCGCCGATGGCGATGCAGAGCAGCGCCGTGAATCCGAGGACCGGGTGAATGCCGCCCGGCGCCAGCATCATGCCGACGAATGCCGTGAAGATGACGAGCGACATCACACGCGGCTTCAGCAGCGCGAGATAGTCGGAGGGGCTAGCGAGATTGCCGGCCACAGCGTCGATCCGGTTGAGGTGCACGTCAGACATCGCCGTCACTGTTACTCGTAAATGGGGGCCGGGACGCATCCCGGCCCCTGATTGTTGCGCTTAGTGCTTGGTCTCACCAATGCGCGGCAGGACTTCCCACTGGTGGAAGGGCGGCGGCGAAGACAGCTGCCACTCGAGCGTGGTCGCACCCGGGCCCCAGGGATTGTCGGGAGCCGGAACCTTCTTCAGGAGCGCGTCGATGACGCCATAGAGGAAGATCAGGACGCCGAAGGCCGAGATGTACGAGCCGATCGACGAGATGAAGTTCCAGCCCCAGAACGCATCCGGGTAGTCGACGATACGGCGCGGCATGCCGTCGAGACCGAGGAAGTGCTGCGGGAAGAAGACGAGGTTCACGCCGATGAACATCACCCAGAAATGCGTCTTGGCGATGGTGTCATTGTACATGTAGCCGAACATCTTCGGGAACCAGTAGTACCAGCCGGCGAAGATCGCGAACACGGCGCCGAGCGACAGCACGTAGTGGAAGTGCGCGACGACGAAGTAGGTGTCCTGGAAGGAGCGATCGAGACCGGCGTTCGCCAGCATGACGCCCGTCACGCCGCCGACGGTGAACAGGAAGATGAAGCCGATCGCCCAGACCATCGGGGCCTTGAAGTCGATCGAGCCGCCCCACATCGTGGCGATCCACGAGAACACCTTGATGCCTGTCGGCACCGCGATGACCATCGTCGCCGCGACGAAGTAGGCCTGCGTCTCGAAGGAGAGGCCCGTCGTGTACATGTGGTGGGCCCACACGATGAAGCCGACGACGCCGATGGCGACCATGGCGTAGGCCATGCCGATGTAGCCGAAGATCGGCTTCTTCGAGAAGGTCGAGACGATGTGGCTGATCATGCCGAAGCCGGGCAGGATCAGGATGTACACTTCCGGGTGACCGAAGAACCAGAACAGGTGCTGGAACAGGATCGGATCGCCGCCGCCCTCGGGCTTGAAGAAGGTGGTGCCGAAGTTGCGGTCGGTCAGCAGCATGGTGATCGCGCCGGCGAGAACCGGGAGCGAGAGCAGCAGCAGGAAGGCGGTCACAAGCACCGACCAGGCGAACAGCGGCATCTTGTGCAGCGTCATGCCCGGGGCGCGCATGTTGAAGATCGTGGTGATGAAGTTGATCGCACCGAGGATCGACGAGATGCCCGAGATGTGCAGCGCGAAGATCGCGAGGTCCATGGCGGGACCCGGCTGGCCTTCAGGACCCGAGCCGGAGAACGGCGGGTAGATCGTCCAGCCGCCGGAGGGGCCGTTGTGGCCGGTGGCGCCCGGAACGAACAGCGAGAGGATCAGGAGCAGGAACGACGGCGGCAGCAGCCAGAACGAGATGTTGTTCATGCGCGGGAACGCCATGTCCGGCGCGCCGATCATGATCGGCACCATCCAGTTGCCGAAGCCGCCGATCATGGCGGGCATGACCATGAAGAAGATCATGATCAGGCCGTGCGCCGTCGTGAACATGTTGAACACGTTCGGATTGGCGAAAATCTGCAGACCGGGCTGCTGCAGCTCGAGACGAATGCCGACCGACAGCGCGCCGCCGATGATACCCGCGCAGATCGCGAAGATCAGGTACATCGTGCCGATGTCTTTGTGGTTGGTCGAATAGACCCAACGACGCCAACCCGTCGGATGGTCGTGGTGATCAGCAGCGTGTGCAGCACCCGTGGCCATGGCCTGCTCCCTTTTTGTGTTCCAGCGGCGTCACGGCGCAGAGCACGCGCCGGAGCCGATCCATTTCAATCCTGCGACGCGGCCACCTCAGCGGGCGGCCACCTCGACGGCGGTTCCCGAAGCCTGGGCGACCTTCTCCTTGGCGACGGCGGCGGCGAGAACCTTGTAGGCACCCGGCAGATCGTCCTTGGCCTGTGCGACCCAGGCCTGGAACTGCTCCGGCGTCACGACGCGGATGGCGATCGGCATGAAGGCATGGTTGATGCCGCAGAGCTCGGAGCACTGGCCGTAGTAGATGCCTTCGCGCTCGGCGAGGAACCAGGTCTCGTTCAGGCGGCCCGGCACGGCGTCGATCTTGATGCCGAAGGACGGGACGGCGAACGAGTGGATGACGTCGGCGCCGATGACCTGCATCCGCACCACCGTGCCGACCGGCACGATCATCTCGTTGTCGACCGCGAGCAGGCGCGGCTGGTTGACCGGATCGGTGCGGTCCTTGTCCTCGAGCATGGTTGAGTCGAAGGAGACGCCGTCATGGTCGGTGTAGGTGTAGTTCCAGTACCACTGCAGGCCGGTCGCCTTGACGGTCAGCGTCTTGGCCGGATCGTAGTTCTGGACGACGCGGGCCGGGTCGGCCTGCGCGAACAGCAGCGAGAACGACGGAACCGAGATGCCGATCAGGATCAGGATCGGCGCCAGGGTCCAGACGACCTCGATCAACGTGTTGTGCGAGACCTTCGACGGTACCGGGTTCGACTTCCTGTTGAAGCGAAGCACCACATAGGCAAGCAGAAAGAGGACAACGATAACCACGATCGCCATGGCGATGGTGATGCCCGCGTTGAAGCGGTGGATCATGTCCATGATCGGAGAGCCAGAGGGCTGCATCCACATCGACCAGGGCGCCGGCTGGGCGGCCTGAGCCGCTCCCGTCAGTCCGCCGAGGACAGCCACAGACGCTCCACCGAACGCCAAAAATGATCCGAGACGCGTGATCGCCTTCGTCACGTGTTCACTCCCTATCCATGCCATCGCGGCATCGAAGCCGATCAGCGCAACGAAAACCGAAAAACGGCCTCCGTTGCGCCATTTTCCACAACAGTATAGGCCGAGGGCGTTTTCTGCCATGCGCAGAGTTTGGAATCGGCCGAATATGGACCGAGACAAACCACATGCCCCTTTGGCTCGCAACGGGGGATCGTGAGATGAGATGCGGCAAATCGCGCTCGCCAAAGCGCCCCGCAAGGGTTACTGCGCCGCGCCTCGTCGTGCATGGATGTGCGACACATGTGAGAATCGAGGAGATCGCTCCGGTGAAGGTATTTCCGACTGTGCGCCTAGGCGCATTCAGGCCCCTGCGAATCGTTCAGGCAGGCCTTGCAGCCGCCGCTCTGGCAGCCGTGATGCCTGGTGCCGCCTCGGCGCAGGGCGTCTCCAAGGGCATGCATGGCGACTGGGAAACGCGCTGCGACAAGCCCCCGGGCGCGCAGGGCGAAGTCTGCTCGATGATGCAGTTCGTGACGGCCGAGGACCGCGACAATGTCGGCCTTTCCGTCATCGTTCTGAAGACGGCGGACAAGAAGGCGAAGGTGATGCGCGTGCTGGCGCCGCTCGGCGTGCTGCTGCCCTCCGGCCTCGGCCTGAAGATCGACCAGAACGAGATGGGCCGCGCCGGTTTCGTGCGCTGCCTGCCGGACGGCTGCCTGGCCGAGGTCATCCTCGACGACGAGCTGATCAAGAAGCTGCGCGACGGCAAGACCGCGACCTTCGTCATCTTCCAGACGCCGGAAGAAGGTATCGGTATTCCGATCTCGCTGACGGGCTTCGGCCCCGGCTTCGACGCCCTGCCCTAGACGGAAGAACCACATATGGCCCGCATTGAGACGATGGAATCACTGCGGGCCATCTATGGCGCCCCCAAGGCCCGATCCGTCGCCAAGCAGCTCGACCGGCTCGACCGGCACTGCCGCGCCTTCATCGGCCTCTCGCCGTTCCTCGTCCTTGCGACGCAGGGCGCCGACGGGTTCGGCGACGCCACGCCGCGCGGCGATCATCCGGGCTTCGTGACGGTCAAGGACGACACGACGCTGATCATCCCCGATCGCGTCGGCAACAACCGCATCGATTCGCTTGCCAACATCGTCGAGCGGCCCGGCATCGGCATCCTGTTCCTGATCCCCGGCGTCGACGAGACGCTGCGCGTCAACGGCACGGCCGTGATCGATGACGACATCGCGTTGCGCACCGCCCACATGGCCGAGGACCGGATCCCCGCCACCGTGCTGGTGGTGACGGTGCGCGAGGCCTATCTGCAATGCGCCAAGGCGCTGATGCGCTCGAAGCTCTGGGCGCAGGAAAGCCGCGTCCCGCGCGATAGCCTGCCGACCATGGGCGAGATGCTCAGGGACCACACCCGCTCGCACGAGGCGGCCGAGACCCAGGCGGAGATGCTCGCCCGCTACGCCACGTCGCTGTACTGAGCGCAGGGCGCCTCTCCTGAGGGCGGCCTACGCGGAGCAATGCGTTCATCGTGTTGAGTAGCGCCTCAAAATTCTGAGACTTCCAGGCTATCGACCCGCTCCACCATCATCCTGAGGTGCTTCGCGGGAGCGAAGCCTCGAAGGAGGGTCCAGCGGGCACTGCAGTTGGCCGACGAATCCTGAAGCTGGCACAGCCCACCAGATAGTCAGCATCAGGGTAGTTCCCTGGACCCTCCTTCGAGGCCCGGCTTCGCCGGGCACCTCAGGATGATGGTCGAGGTTGGGAATGCGGCCTGGGGGAATGAATTCACCGAAACGGATGCGTTCGGAAAGGCTTAGGCCCCTCACCTCTCCCTGAGGGCGAGGTCGGAGCGAAGCTCCGGGTGAGGGTTTAGGGAACCCTCAGGATAGAGCATCACTCTACCGGAGCCTCACTGGCGAGGCCGTAAACCCTCACCCGCCGGCCCGCGGCCGTCGACCTCTCCCTCAGGGAGAGGTGAAGGAAACGCCCGGCTCAGACACGACCCAACCTCACTCCGCGAGCTGGACCCCGAGGCTCTTCAGCGCTTCCCAGTAGGTCGGGTAGGTCTTGGCGACGCAGCCGGGATCGAGGATCGTGATCGCGCCAATCTTCAGGCCGGCGAGCGCGAAGCTCATGGCGATGCGATGGTCGGCATAGGTCTCGATCCGCGTCGGCAACACCTGGCCGGCGAGCGACGGGTCGGACGCGACGATCAGGTCGTCGCCCTCCTCCGTGCCGAGGCCCGGCCGGATGCGCGACAGCTCGGTCGCCACCGCGGCGACGCGGTCGCATTCCTTGACGCGCAGGTTGGCGATGCCGACGAAGCGCACCGGCGTCTCGTTGAAGGCGGCGAGCACGGCAATCGTCGGGATTGCGTCCTGCATCTGCGAGCCGTCGATGACGGCCGGAAGATGCGGGAACTGGGCGATCACCTCGCGCGCCTTGGCGTCGGGCTGGGTGAAGGCGTCGGACGGCACGCCGAGATCGATCTTGCCGCCGGTCAGCACCTCGGCCGCCCAGAGATAGGTCGCGGCGGAAGCGTCGGGCTCGATGACATAGTCGACCGCGCGGTAGCCGGTCGGCTGCACGCGCCAGCTCGCCGCGTCGATCTGCTCGACCTCGGCCCCGAAGGCGCGCATCGCCGCGATCGTCAGGTCCACATAGCCGCGCGCGCCGATCTCGCTGCCGGTCAGCGCGACTTCGATCGGGCCGTTGCCGAAGGCCGCCGCCATCAAGAGCGCCGAGACGTACTGGCTGGAGAGCCCGCCATCGATCTCGACCCGGCCGGCGCCGAACGCGCCCGTGCCATGCACCGTCACCGGCGGATAGCCGCCGGCGTCCGAAGCATCGATGCCGAGCGAGCGCAGCGCCTCGACCAGCGGGCCAATCGGCCGCTTGCGCATATGGGCGTCGCCATCGACGACGACCGTGCCCTCGACCAGCGTTACCGCCGCGCTCAGGAAGCGCATGGCGGTGCCGGCATTGCCGAGGAAGAGCGGCGCGGAGGGCGGGTTCAGCCGGCCCGTGCTGGTGACGATGAAGCTGGTGTCGTCCGGCTCGTCGATGGTGACGCCCATGGCGCGCAGCGCCTCGGCCATCAGCTTGGTGTCGACGCTCTTCAGCGCGCCGGTCAGCCGGCTCGTGCCCTTGGCCAGCGCCGCCAGCAGCAGGGCGCGGTTGGTGATCGACTTCGATCCCGGCGGCGTGACGCGGCCGTTCAACGGGCCCTCCACCGGGATGATCGTCAGGGCCTGCTTGTCCAGGCCGAATGCCGTCGCCATTCTCGTCTCCGTCTTCCTCACCGGGATCGCGGCGCAAAGGCGCGTCATCGACGTCGCCGCGGCCTTCGATCCCCTCACTCTGTTCCGTGCCGCAGCGTATGGGCCATTCGGGGGCCGGAAGGCAATGGGTCGCGCGTCGCAGGCAGCTCGACAGGGCCGCTCCTTCGCATCAAGCTCGCGGAAAATTCCCGCGCGAACCCAGGATGGCCGTCATGATCCGCATCGCCCTTCTCGCCACGGCCCTCTCCGGCCTGACCGCCATCCCGGCCGGGGCGGCGAGCTTCGATTGCGCCAAGGCCTCGGCGCCGGACGAGATCGCCATCTGCCGGAATCCGGCGCTTTCCGAACGCGATACCGAGATGGCGGCGCTCTGGTTCGCCTACAGCAAGATCCCGATGATGATGGGCGGCAACGGCAATCGCCACGACGCGGCGCGCGATTTCCTGGCCCAGCGCGCGGCCTGCGGCGGCAATGTCGCCTGCCTCCAAAGCGCCTATGACGCGCGGATCGCCGCGCTGAAAACCGATATTCCCGCGGCGCTCGGCAACGCCTGCAACAACCCATGATCCGACTGCCCGGCGGATCGATCTGTCGCGTCCGGGCTTGCAAGGGGTGCGAAACGGCGCGCGATCGCCTATTTCAGCTGCTGACACACTTTCCCGGAGCTTCCCATGGCCGATGAACAACTGTCCATTCTCGCGCGCGCCGGCCTCGACCGCGAAGAGACCCGAGGCGTCGTGGCCGAGGCCCTTTCCGGCGCCGACGATGGCGAGCTCTATCTCGAATACGCCCAGTCCGAGGGCCTCGTCTTCGACAATGGCCGGCTTTCCGGCGCCAGCTTCGACACGCGCCAGGGTTTTGGCCTGCGCGCCGTCGCGGGCGAGGCGGTCGGCTACGCCCATGCCGGCGAGGTGTCGCTCGACGCGATCCGCCGCGCCGGCGAGGCGGTTGCCTCGGTGAAGCGCGGTCATTCCGGCACGCTCGCCGAACCGCCGCAGGGCACCAACCGCATCCTCTACACCGACGAGAACCCGCTCGGCAGCCCCAGCTTCGCCGACAAGGTCAAGCTGCTCGAGGCGATCGACGCCTATGCGCGGGCGAAGGATTCGCGCGTCCGCCAGGTCAGCGCCTCGCTCGCGGGCTCCTGGCAGGTGATCGAGATCCTCCGTCCCGACGGCACCTATCGCCGCGACATCCGGCCGATGGTCCGCGTCAGCGTTTCGATCATCGCCGGCGAAGGCGACCGCCAGGAACAGGGTTCCTACGGCATGGGCGGACGCGAGGGCTTCGGTCAGTTCGTCACCACTGAGCGCTGGCACCTCGCCGTCGACGAGGCGCTGCGCCAGGCGCTGGTCAATCTGGAGGCGGTCCCGGCCCCGGCCGGCACCTTCGACGTCGTGCTCGGTCCCGGCTGGCCGGGCGTCATGCTGCATGAGGCGGTCGGCCACGGGCTCGAGGGCGACTTCAACCGCCGCGGCGAGAGCGCCTTTGCCGGGCTGATGGGCCAGCAGGTCGCCGCCAAGGGCGTCACCGTCGTCGACGACGGCTCGATCCTCGACCGGCGCGGCTCGCTCTCCTTCGACGACGAGGGCACGCCGACGCAATCGACGACGCTGATCGAGGACGGCGTCCTCGTCGGCTACATGCAGGACCGCCAGAACGCGCGGCTGATGGGCATGAAGCCGACCGGCAACGGCCGCCGGCAGTCCTACGCGCATGTGCCGATGCCGCGCATGACCAACACGATCATGAAGAGCGGCAAGGACGATCCGGGCGAGATCCTCGCCTCGGTCAAGAAGGGCCTCTACATGGTCTCGTTCGGTGGCGGCCAGGTCGACATCACGAGTGGCAAGTTCGTGTTCTCCTGTACCGAAGGCTACATGATCGAGGACGGCAAGATCGGCGCGCCGGTGAAGGGCGCCATGCTGATCGGCAACGGCCCGGAGGCGATGAAGCGCGTGTCCATGGTCGGCAACGACATGGCGCTCGACCTCGGCATCGGCACCTGCGGCAAGAGCGGCCAGGGCGTGCCGGTCGGCGTCGGCCAGCCGACGCTGCGCATCGACCAGATCACGGTCGGCGGCACGGCGGGGTGAGCCCCTGCCCGTCACCTCTCCTTGAGGCGACTTTGCGCATCGTTGTCCGCCCGTCCTGCGGCGCTCGATTTCCATCATCCTGAGGTGCCCGAGCGCAGCTCGGGCCTCGAAGGACGCACGATCTCGGTGCAACCGATCGATTGCACCGCCGCCGTGCGTGCTTCGAGACGGCCCTACGGGCCCCTCAGCATGATGAGGATGGTGTCCTGCAAAGGCCTTCCCGGGGAGAGGTGAAGGAAGGCGCCAGCCTCAAGGCTTACGGATAGAGCCGTTCGCGGTTCCAGTCGCCCGCGCCCGGCACGTCGCGGCGGAACACGATGCGGTCGTGCAGGCGGAAGGCGCCGTCCTTCCAGAACTCGATCTGGGTCGGCAGGATGCGGAAGCCGGACCAGTGCGGCGGGCGCGGGATCTCGCCGATGGCATGCTTCGCCGCGAGCGCGGCCACCGACTTTTCCAGCGCGAACCGCGATTCGAGCGGCTCGGACTGCTTCGAGGCCCAGGCGCCGAGCCGGCTGTGGCGCGGCCGGGTCTTGAAATAGGCGTCGGCCTCCTCGGCGGTGACCGGCTGCACCGGCCCGCGCACGCGGACCTGGCGACGCAGGCTCTTCCAGTGGAACAGCGCCGCCGCCTTGGGATTGGCGAGCAGCTCCCGGCCCTTGGCGCTGCCGTAATTCGTGTAGAAGACGAGGCCCCGCTCGTCGAAATCCTTCATCAGCACCATGCGCACGTCCGGAAGCCCGTCGGAATCGACGGTCGCCAGCGCCATGCCGTTCGGATCGTTCGGTTCCGAGCCCTCCGCCTCGAGCAGCCAGGCTGCGAAAAGGGCAAGGGGATCGGTCGCGGCTGTGAAGTCACTCATCCTTAATCATCTTTTCCGATGCTGCGATCCGCAGAGCGTCCGCTGGGGGTCATTCGTGCTGCTACGGGACAGACATATATCGACCGGACGGCACATGACCAGACAAGACGGGATCGCACGGGAATGCGGATGATCGGCGGCCTGCGCCCGCTCCTGCTGATCGCCGGTTGCTGCGGCCTCGCCGGCTGCGGCCTCGTACCCGGCGGACCCGAATCGGATCTCGACACGATGACCACCGCCTCGATCGCGCCGGCCAGGCCCGCGACACCGGCGAAGCCCACGCGCTCGGTCGTCGAAGCGGTGGCGCCATCCGACTGGGAGCATATCCGCCTGACGGCCTCGACCTTCATGCCGGGTTCGACCAATGGCGACGTCATCGACTGGACCAATCCGGACACCGGCTCGAACGGCACGCTGTCGCCGGTTCGCGTCGCCCGGACCGAGCCGGACGGCCGCAATTGCCGCGCCTTCTCGCTGACGGTCAGCGACGTGCGCGGCATCCGCCGCTACAAGGGCGACGCCTGCCGCGCGACGGACGGCATGTGGCAGCTCTTCGAAGTCGTTCCCGAAGACAGCGCACTTCTCTAATCTTCCAGCGATTCGAGGCGATTGGAATCAATTCCTAGCCTCCCTATGTTATGGAGAGTTCCGGTGCCGCATGGCGGGCCGGGATGAATCCTGCCCTTAGAGGGGGTTTCCCATGCGTGATCCATATCAGGTGCTCGGCGTCGAGAAGAAGGCGACCGCGGCCGAGGTGAAGAAGGCGTTCCGCCGTCTCGCCAAAAAACATCATCCCGACCAGAATCAGGATGACCCGAAGGCTCAGGAGAAGTTCTCCGAGATCAATTCGGCCTACGAGATTCTGGGCGACGACGAGAAGCGCGGCCAGTTCGACCGCGGCGAAATCGACGCCGAAGGCAAGCCCAAGTTCCAGGGCTTCGAAGGCTTTTCCGGTTTCGATCCGAGTTCCGCCTCCAGCTCCGGCGCCCGCAGCTTCCGCTGGTCGTCGAGCGGCGGCGGCAATGGCGGCGCCGACGACATCCTGAACGACCTGTTCGGCTTTGGCGGCAGCCAGGGCGGCGGCTTCAGCGGTTTTGGCGGCCAGACGGGCGGCTTCAGCAGCGCCTCGGGCGGTTCCAGGGCCTCGGCCCAGCCGCGCGGCCGCGGCGAGGACGTCTCGGCCGCCGTCGCGGTGACGCTCGAACAGATCGTCCGCGAGGAGAAAGTGCGCGTCGAACTGCCGACGGGCCGTACGCTCGAGATCTCGATTCCCGCCGGCACACGGCCCGGCCGGGTGATCCGGCTTCGCGGCCAGGGCTGGGCCAGCCCCACCGGCGGTCCCTCGGGCGACGCGCTGGTCACGGTCGAGTTCGTGCCGCATCCGCTGTTCAAGGTCGATGGCGACGCGCTTCGCCTGGACCTGCCCGTCACGCTCGACGAGGCCGTGCTCGGCGCGCGGGTCCGCGTTCCGACGCTCACCGGCTCCGGCACGATGACCATCCCCGCCCGTTCCGACGGCGGCCGCGTCATGCGCCTGAAGGGCAAGGGCCTGCCGACCTCGGTCGGCGGCCATGGCGACCTGCTCGTCTCGCTGAAGATCGTCCTGCCCGAGACGATCGAACCGGAATTCGAGGCGCTGATGCTGCGCTGGCGCGACCAGAAGTTCTATTCGGCGCGCGGCCCCGAGTTCGAAGGCTGAACCTAGGGCCGGGGCGCCGCGGCGCGCCGGAGCCGGTCGACGATCGCCTCGCCGAGCCCTTTCATCGGGATCGGCGCCACGGCGATCGTTGCCGCCTTGCCGTCGAGCTCGCGCAGGGCCGAGAAGAGACGCGCCGCCGCCTCGATCAGGTCGCCGCGCGGGCTCAGATTGATGACGGCTGACGCCAGCTCGGCATGAAGGGGCAGCGTCGGCCCGAAAGCGATCAGCGCCTCGCCCGGCAGCACCTCGGCCGCGTCGAGGCGCACCATCGCGCCCGGCGCATAGTGCGAGGCCAATTGTCCCGGCGCCGTCGGCGCATCGGGATCGGAGAGCTCCACCTTCTCGACCGGCATGCCGGCGACCGCCTCGATTTTTTCGCGCGGCAGGCCGCCAGCCCGGAGCAACGCCAGCCCGGTCGGCGTCGCGGCGAGGATGGTCGATTCCACCCCGACATCGCTTGGCCCGGCGTCGAGCACGATCGCCACCCTGGCGCCGAGATCGGCGACGACATGGCCCGCCGTCGTGGCGCTGACATGGCCGGAGCGGTTCGCGCTTGGCGCCGCGAGCGGCCGGCCGAAGGCCTTCAACAGCGCATGCGCCGCCGGATGCGACGGCATGCGCACGGCCAGCGTGTCGAGCCCCGCCGTGGCGAGATCCGAGACGCCAGCATCAGCGCGCTTCGGCAGCACCAGCGTCAGCGGGCCCGGCCAGAACGCCTCGGCGAGGCGCCGCGACACGGGGTCGAACACCACCAGCCGCTCGGCCGCCTCGAGATCGGCGACATGCGCGATCAGCGGGTTGAAGCTCGGCCGTCCCTTGGCCGCGTAGATCCGCGCTACCGCCTCGCCATTGGTGGCGTCGGCGGCGAGACCGTAGACCGTCTCGGTCGGCATCGCGACGAGCTGGCCGGCCTCCAGCGCCGCCACGGCCTCGCTGAGCGCGCCGGCGTCGTCGGCGGGACGAATGTTGGAGGATTTGTGCGCGGCCAAGCCGATCTCCCGAAACCATCTGCGGCGGAATACGCCAAAAGGACCGGCGCGCCCGTCCAGTCAACCCACGCATAGCGCGAGTAGTTTTTCTGGCACAACCGAGACACTCGGAAAATGCAATCAAATTCGTTCGGACACTTTACTTCATGGCGGGCGCAGTCCAATTCTCCATGCCGGACTGCAGGGGGCTGACAGCGCATGAAGGACAGCATGAGTTTACCGATTGCCATCGAGACGAAGGGCGGAATCACCGTCATTCGGATCGACCGGCCGGAGACTCAGAATGCGCTGACGGTCGACATGATGGCGGCCATCTCGGATGCCCTCGTCCGGGGCGAGCGCGACGGCCGCACCAAGGTATTCGTCCTGCTCGGCACCTCCGGCGTCTTCTCGGTCGGCAGCGACCTGCGCGAAATGCTCAACTTCGCCGATGCGGGCCGGCTCGATGAAACCGTCATCCGCTTCCTGAAGACGATCGCGACGATCGAGAAGCCGATGATCGCCGCCGTCGACGGCCTCGCTCTCGGCCTCGGCGCCCACATCCTCCTGCATTGCGACTATGTCATCGCCAGCGAGTGGTCGGCGTTCGAATCGAACTGCGTCGAGATCGGCGTCATTCCGGGCGGCGCGGCGACGCTGCTGGCGCCGCGCGTCATGGGGCCGCAGCGCGCCTTCGAATTCCTCGTGCTCGGCGAGCGCTTCGACGCCGATCGGGCCTACCAGGCCGGCCTCGTCAACCGCGTCGTTTCCGCCGCCGATGTCGAAAAGACTGCCTTCGCCATCGCGAAGAACCTGATCGGCCGCTCGCTGGAAACAGCCGAGCTGACCCGCCGGCTGTTGCGCGGCGACCGGCGCGACGTGCTGGCCAGGATCGACCAGGAGATCGTTCATATTTCGGACCGGCTGCGCTCCCCCCTCGCGCGGGACACACTGGTCGCCTACATGCGCAAGACGCACTGACGGCGGTACGCGCCGCCGGCGATGCGGGCTGCGGGGATCCGGCTGGCGGATCCACCGACGACCAGGAACCATCATGGCGACGCTTCTGATCCACCATCCGATCTTCGCCAGGCATCTCGTGCCCTTCGGGCATCCGGAGCGGCCCGAGCGCATCCAGGCCGTCGAGGCGGCGCTGGAGGACGAGCGCTTCGCGGCGCTGCTGCGCCAGGAGGCGCGGATGGCGGATGTCGAGATGATCCTGCTCTGTCATCCGCGCTCGCATCTCGAAGCGATGCGCCACTACAGCCCGTCCGAAACCATGATCCGGATCGACGCTGACACGACGATGTCGCCGAAGACGCTGGAAGCCGCGCTGGTCGCGGTCGGCGGCGCCTGCCAGGCCGTCGACGCGGTGATGGACGGCGATGCGAAAAATGCCTTTTGCGCGATGAGGCCGCCAGGCCACCATGCCGAGCCCGATCGCGCCATGGGCTTTTGCTTCTTCAACCAGGCGGCGATTGCCGCCCGCCACGCCCAGCGCGGCCACGGCATCGAGCGTGTCGCCATCGTCGACTGGGACGTCCACCACGGCAACGGCACGCAGGCGATCTTCTGGGACGATCCCAGCGTGCTCTACGCCTCGACGCACCAGATGCCGCTCTATCCCGGCACCGGCGCGGCGAGCGAGACCGGCGCCGGCAACATCGTCAACGCGCCGCTGCCGCCCGGCGCCGGCAGCGCCGAATTCCGCCGCGCCTTCGAAAGCCGCATCCTGCCGGCGCTCGACGCCTTCCGGCCGGAGCTGATCATCATTTCGGCCGGCTTCGACGCGCATCAGCGCGATCCGCTCGGCGAGCTGAACCTCGACGAAGAGGACTTCGCCTGGGCGACCGACCGGCTGATGGAGAGCGCGGCGCGCCATGCGCATGGCCGGATCGTCAGCATCCTGGAAGGCGGCTACGACCTGAAGGCGCTGGCGACGTCGACGGCCGTGCATGTCGAACGGCTGATGCAGGCCGGCTGACCGGGCATCCGGGTCGCGCGGGCCGGAACGGCTTGCATCGCGCCGCCCGATGACCGAAAAGGTTCGCCGCACAATCCGGAGACCGCTTCATGTCCGACACCCAGACCGCTCTTGAGAGCCTTTCCTTCGAAAAGGCCCTGGCCGAGTTGGAGACGATTGTCGGCCATCTCGAGCGTGGCGACGTTCCGCTCGAGGAATCGATCAAGATCTACGAGCGCGGCGAAGCGCTGAAGAAGCATTGCGACGCGCTCCTGAAGCAGGCCGAGGCGAAGGTCGAGAAGATCCGGACCGGCGCCGGCGGCCAGGCGACCGGCACCGAGCCGCTCGACGTGGACTGATCCAATCTTCCGGCGACGTCATCGCTGAACAATCCGTCGCCGGAACGGAGCCTTTCGGTTCATACTGCGCGTCTCCATTATCGGTGCTGCCCGTGATGCAGAGGAGAGTGCCATGAGCCGCCTGCCCGATATCGATCCCATTTTCGGCGACGCCGCGTCGAGCGACGCCATCGAGCTGGTCGTGGTGCCGCGTTCCGTCGATCTGGGCGGCTTCGCCGTCAAGCGCGCCCTGCCGACGGTCAAGCGCCGCATGGTCGGCCCGTTCATCTTCCTGGACCAGATGGGCCCCGGCGACCTGCCGGTCGGCGAAGGCCTCGACGTGCGGCCGCATCCCCATATCGGCCTCGCCACCGTGACCTATCTGTTCGACGGCGAGATCATCCACCGCGATTCGACCGGCGTCGAGCAGGCGATCCGGCCGGGCGACGTCAACTGGATGACGGCCGGCAGCGGCATCGCCCATTCCGAGCGCTCCAGTCAGGAATTCCGCCAGAAGGCGAACGACCGCCGCATCGGCGGCCTGCAGACCTGGGTGGCGTTGCCGAAGGACCAGGAAGAGGTGACGCCGGTCTTCCACCACCATAGCCGCGGCGACCTCCCCGTCATCACCGGCGACGGCGTCGACCTCCGCCTCATCGTCGGCTCCGCCTATGGTGAGACCTCGCCGGTCCAGACCTTCTCCGACACGATCTATGCCGACATCGTGCTGCAGCCGGGCGGCAAGCTGCCGGTCGACGCCCTGCACGAAGAGCGCGCCATCTACATTTTCGAGGGCGAGATCGAGATCGCGGGCGACGTGTTCGAGGCGGGCCGGCTGCTGGTGCTGCGCCCTGGCGACCCGATCCTCGTCACGGCGCGGGCGCCGAGCCGGCTGATGCTCGTCGGCGGCGCGCCGATGGAGGGCCCGCGCCATATCTGGTGGAATTTCGTCTCCTCGTCGAAGGATCGCATCGAGCAGGCCAAGGCCGACTGGAAGGCGGGCCGCTTCCACAAGGTCTATGGCGACGAGAAAGAGTTCATTCCGCTGCCGGAAGGACCGTAGGGCGAGGCGGGCTCAACTCCCCTTCGTGCAGAGCCCCCTCCTCATCATGCTGAGGAGGCCCGAAGGGCCGTCTCGAAGCACGCACGACGCTTGTGCAGTCGCCATCTCGCACCAAGGCCGTGCGTCCTTCGAGGCCCGAGCTGTGCTCGGGCACCTCAGGATGATGGAGATCGGGAACTGCAGGACGGCCTTTCGGCTCGCCCCCTCACCGCCCGCCCCCCAAGGGGAAGATGAGGAAGGGTGTGCCCCCTTCCGCCGTCATCCCGGGCGGAGACCCGGGATCCATTCGGCCGGGTTGGCAGTCGCGCGAACCTCCCGAGGCATCCGCTGTATGGATCCTCGCCTTCGCGAGGATGACGGCGAGCGTGAGGAAGCTCCGGGCATAAATCTCTCTTCGGAGAGCGGGCCCCTCCTCCGAAGAACCCTCAGAGAAACACCGGCTCCTCGACCAGCTGCACGCCGAACTTCGCCTTCACGCCGTCCTTGATCCGCGTCGCGAGCGCGACGATTTCCGCCGCCGATCCGCCGCCGTGGTTGACGAGGATCAGCGCGTGGCGGTCATAGACACCGACATGGCCGAGGCGGATGCCCTTGAAGCCGCTCTGCTCGATCAGCCAGGCGGCCGAGAGCTTCATCTGGCCGTCCGCCTGCGGATAGCCGCCGAGTGCCGGATGATCGGCCTTGAGGCGCCCATGCAGCTCCGCCGGGACGATCGGGTTCTGGAAGAAGCTGCCGGCGTTGCCGATCCGCGCCGGGTCGGGCAGCTTGCGGCTCCGGACCGCGACGATCTCGTCGAAGACGGCTTCGGGCGTGACCGACGCCGCGTCGCGAAACGTTGTCGCGATGTCGGGATAGGTCAGCACTGGCTGCCAGGGTCGCGGCAGGCGGAAGCGGACGCTGGTGACGACATAGCGGCCGGGTTGATGCTTGAAGACGCTGTCGCGATAGGCGAAGGCGCAGTCTTCGCGGCCGAAGGTCACGAAGGATCCGCTCGTCGTATCGAAGGCGCGCAGGCTGTCGAAGCGGTCGGCGAGCTCGATGCCGTAGGCGCCGATGTTCTGCACCGGCGCCGCGCCGACGGTTCCGGGGATCAGCGCGAGGTTTTCCAGCCCCGGATAGCCTTCCGACAGCGTCCAGCGGACGAAATCGTGCCAGGTCGCGCCGGCCGCCGCCTCGACGATCCAGTGATCGGCATGCGCCTCCACCAGCCGCTTGCCGGCGATCCGCATCAAAAGCGTCACGCCGTCGAAATCGGAACTCAGCACGATGTTGCTGCCGCCGCCGATGAGGCGGCGCGGCAGGTTTGCAAGCCCGGGATCGGCGAGCGCCGACTGCAGATCGTCCTCGGACCGCAGGGGAACCACCAGCCGGCTGCGGGCGCGGAAGCCGAAGCTGTTGCAATCGTCGAGCGGGTAGTCCGTCAGAATCTCGTGCATGCTCATCCCGGGCAGGAAGGGTTTGCCCCTGTTCATGCCCTCCTATGACGGATCAGGCCGCCCGTGTCACCCTCAGCCCACCGTCGGCTTCGGCTGCGGGATCAGCGATTCGGCGAGCCCGTGATAGAGCGACTGCGGCACCAGCAGGCTCGACACGCCATAGCCGATCACCGAGGCGCACATGATCGGGATCAGGTCGGCGCTGTCGCCGGTCATTTCCAGGATGATGACGAAGGCGGTGATCGGCGCCTGGACGACGCCGGCGAAATAGCCGGCCATGCCCAAAAGCGCCGCGACGCCGGCGCTGCCGCCCATCACCAGCACGAGCAGGCTGCCGACGCCGGTGCCGACCGCCAGCGACGGTGCGAAGATGCCGCCGGGAATGCCGGAAATCGAGGAAAGCAGCGTGGAGGCGAATTTCGCCGGGGCGAAATACCAGGGCAGGACCTCGCCCTCGATCGCCGCGCGCGCATGTTCATAGCCGGTGCCGAAGGTGCTGCCGCCGGTCGCGATGCCGATCAGGGCGACGGCGAGGCCGCAGGCGCCCGCCACGGCGAGCGTCCGCTTCCACGGCATGACGCTGGTCCAGACGCGGATCTGCTGGGTCAGGCGGAGCATCAGCTGGCCGAACAGGGCGCCGGCCAGGCCGCCGAACACACCGCAGAAGACGACCATCAACCAGCCATCGACGCCTTTGACCGAACCCGAGACCTGGCCGAAATAATCGTAATTGCCGACGAGGCCGAGCGAGACGAGGCCGGCGATGATCACGGCCGAGAGCACCAGCCCCGATGTCTTCTGCTCGAAGGAACGGCTCATTTCCTCGATGGCGAAGACGATGCCGGCGAGCGGCGCGTTGAAGGCGGCGGAGATGCCAGCCGCCGAGCCGGCGAGAATGAGGCCCTTGGCGCGATCCGCGCCGCCGATCTCGCCGACCTTCAGCATGATCGCCGCGCCGATCTGCACGGTCGGCCCCTCGCGGCCGATCGACCCACCCGAGGCGATGCCGACCAGCGTCAAAAAGATCTTGCCGATGGCGACGCGCAGCGACAGCAGCTTCGAGCGCGCCGCGATATCGGTCGTCTCGCAGGCGGCGATCGCCTGCTGGATGCCGCTGCCGGCGGCGCCCGGAAACACCGTGCGCGCCAGATAGGCGCAGAGCATGAAGCCGAGCGGCGACAGGATCAGCGGAACCCAGATTCCCTGCCCCGCCATGTATTGAAACAGCGTCTGCGCCTGATCGGCGGCGAAGGCGAAGAAGACGCTGACCAGGCCGATCGTCCCGGCGCCCACCCAGAACACGAGGCGCTGGCGCAGGAAATCGCGGGAGAGCCAGGGCGGCAGGGGCTGGTCGGACAGCTTCCGGAAGCGTGGCCGCTGCAGTTTCAGTCGCAAAAGCAAGAATTCACTCCATGCAGGATCGCGCGGGGATCACGAGCCGTTTTCGACCGGCGCGAGCGGCACATAATCGATTTCGAGAAAGGCCGCGACCTCCGGCACCCAATGGTCACGCACGAAGGCGACATGGTCCGGATGGTCGTTGTAGCCGGCATAGGCGGCCTCGTCGGCGAACTCCATGGAGAAGCCGAAATCATAGTCGTTCTTGGGGCTTACCTGGCGCAGCTGCTCGAATCCGCCGACGCCCGGGATCGATGCGAGCCTCTGCGCATTGGCCAGGAAGAGCTGCTCCGCCGCCGAGCCCTTTTCGTGTTTCAGCCGGAAAACCACCGTGTGCCGGATCATGGATGCCCCCGTATGCAGCAAGTATTCACAGTAGCGTCCGCGGCCGCAACCGCAACCCACGCGGGATTTGGCCGCGCCCCGGCGAGGCCGCCCGCGTTGCCACCCGTCGCCGCGTCGTGTAACCGTGCCCGTTCATGTAACAGTCACGCTCGATAGATGACCGGCAAGCCCGAAACGCCCCTTCTCGATACCGTCGCCACGCCCGCCGACCTCCGCAACCTGCCGGAGAGCGCGCTCGCGCAGCTGGCCGCGGAGCTCCGCGCCGAGACCATCGACGCCGTCTCGATCACCGGCGGCCATCTCGGCGCCGGCCTCGGCGTCGTCGAGCTGACGGTGGCGCTGCACTATGTGTTCAACACCCCGGACGACCGGATCATCTGGGATGTCGGCCATCAGGCCTATCCGCACAAGATCCTGACCGGGCGCCGCGACCGCATCCGCACGCTGCGCCAGCCGGGCGGCCTCTCGGGCTTCACCAAGCGTTCCGAGAGCGAATACGACCCGTTCGGCGCGGCGCATTCCTCGACCTCGATCTCCGCCGGGCTCGGCATGGCGGTGGCACGCGATCTCGACGAGGGCGACAACGCCGTCGTCTGCGTGATCGGCGACGGCGCGATGTCGGCCGGCATGGCCTATGAGGCGATGAACAATGCCGGCGCGCAGCGTTCGCGGCTGATCGTCATCCTGAACGACAACGACATGTCGATCGCCCCGCCGGTCGGCGCGATGTCCGCCTATCTGGCCCGCCTCGTCTCCGGCCGCACCTATCGCTCGTTCCGCGAGGTGGCGAAGCAGCTGACCAGCAAGCTGCCGCGCTTCTTCCACGAGAAGGCGAAGCAGACCGAGGAATATGCGCGCGGCTTCTTCACCGGCGGCACGCTGTTCGAGGAGCTCGGCTTCTACTATGTCGGCCCGATCGACGGCCATAATCTCGACCATCTGCTGCCGATCCTGCGCAATCTGCGCGACGCGCCGGAAGGCCCGATCCTGCTGCATGTCGTGACGCAGAAGGGCAAGGGCTACGCGCCCGCCGAGGCCGCGCCCGACAAGTATCACGGCGTCAACCGCTTCGACGTCATCACCGGCAAGCAGGCCAAGTCGACGCCGAACGCGCCGAGCTATACCCGCGTCTTCGCCGAGGCGCTGGTCAGGGAAGCCGAGGCCGACGACAAGATCGTCGCCGTCACCGCGGCGATGCCCGCCGGCACCGGGCTCGACCTGTTCGGCCAGGCGTTCCCGAAGCGCACCTTCGACGTCGGCATCGCCGAACAGCATGCCGTCACCTTCGCGGCCGGCCTCGCGACGGAGGGCTACAAGCCGTTCTGCGCGATTTACTCGACCTTCCTGCAGCGCGGCTACGACCAGATTGTGCATGACGTGGCGATCCAGAAGCTGCCGGTGCGCTTCGCCATCGACCGCGCCGGCTTCGTCGGCGCCGACGGCGCGACCCATGCGGGCTCGTTCGACACCGGCTTCCTGACGGCGCTGCCCGGCATGATCGTCATGGCGCCGTCCGACGAGGCGGAGCTGGTGCACATGATCGCGACCTCGGTCGCCATCGACGACGCCCCCTCTTCCTTCCGCTATCCGCGCGGCGAAGGCGTCGGCATCGACCTGCCGGCGCGCGGCGAGATCCTGCCGATCGGCAAGGGCCGCGTCATCCGCCAGGGCAGCAAGGTGGCGATCCTCTCCTTCGGCACGCGCCTCAAGGACGCGCTGAAGGCGGCGGAAGAGCTCGACACCTACGGGCTCTCGACCACGGTCGCCGACGCCCGCTTCGCCAAGCCGCTCGACACGGACCTCGTGCTCGACCTCGCCCGCAATCACGAAGTCGTGATCACGGTCGAGGAAGGCGCCGTCGGCGGCTTCGGCGGCCAGGTGCTTGCCTTCCTCGCCGGCGCCGGCGCCTTTGATCGCGGCCTCAAGATCCGCACACTGGTGATGCGCGACGAATTCATCGACCACGACAAGCCGGAAAAGATGGTCGCCGACAGCGGCCTCGATACGCGCGGCATCGTCGCGACCGTGTTCGAGGCGCTCGGCCGCAGCGACGACGCCGCCGCCTTCCGCAGCGCCTAGGGTTTGGCTACGCCATCCCCATGCGCCCGGCGGCTGTCGCCGGGAGCCTCGGCACGCTCGTCGAGGCCATAGTCGCGCAGCACGCTGGCGACCCGCAGCCGATAATTGGCAAAGACGCCGTTGCGGCCGCGCGCCTGCGTCTCGCGGTGCGCCGGCCGGTTGCGCCAAGCCCTGACCGCCTCCTCGTCGCGCCAGAACGAGAGGGACAGCAGCTTGCCGGGCTCGGCGAGGCTCTCGAAGCGCTCGATCGAGATGAAGCCGTCCATCGCCTGCAGATCGGCCTTCAACGCGGCGGCGAGGTCCAGATAGACCTGCCGCTCGCCCTCCGCCGGCCAGACCTCGAAGATCACGGCGATCATGCGATCCCCCGGGTCGATAGGGCGGTCGCGCGGTGGCTGCAGCAGGGAATCATGGTCGGCTCCTCGTCGATTGCGCCGGCATCCTAGCGCATCCGGGCTGAGGGCTGCGCGCGGGCGTGGCCGGGGGCCTCGAAGCGATGCGACGGCGATCTGGCGACGAAATGGCCGGTGCGACGGGCCGATCGCGCCAAAATTGTCTCCAAAGCGTCCCCTCGCGGCAGTCCGCCACGCTTCTCAGGGGCCTCCGAGGGGGCTATCTCTGGCAATCATGATCAAACGCATCGCCCTTTCGCTTCTCTTCGCCGCGTCGCTGGCCACGCCAGCCTTCGCCGACGTCACCGCCGGCACGCTCGTCATCAGCGAGCCCTGGTCGCGCGCAACGCCCCCCGGCGCGCGGGTCGGCGGCGGCTACCTGACCATCAAGAACACCGGCTCGGAGCCCGACACGCTGGTTTCGGTCGCCTCGCCGGCATCGGAAAAGGCCGAGTTGCACCTGATGAAGACCGAGGACGGCGTCATGGCCATGCGTCCGGCCGAGGCAGGCGTCGAGATCCCCGCCGGCGGCACGCTGGTGCTGGAGCCCGGCGGCTACCACGTCATGTTCATCCGCCCCAAGGCGCCGTTCAAGCAGGGCGAGAGCGTGCCGTTGACGCTGACCTTCGCCAAGGCCGGCGCCGTCGAGGTGAACCTCACCGTCTCACCGATCGGCGCGCCGGGACCGGCCAAGACCGACGGCGACAAGCCGAACATGGACACCTCCGCCCACGGCGCCGGACAGGAAAACACCGGCGCTGAGGCCCACGGCAATCACGGATCAGGCGAATGAGCGAGACCAAGACCGGGGGCAATCCCCACAAGACGCTGCGGACGGTCCGCTACGTGCTCTGGGCGCTCGTCGCCATCGTCGTCGTCGCGATCGGCGTGTTCACGCTGCTTCCGAAGAGCAGCAATCCGGTCGTCCAGCTGAGCGCGATCGGCGGCCCGTTCTCCGTCGTCGACCAGAAGGGCCAGCCCGTCACCGAGGCGGCGCTGAAGGGCCACCCCTCGGCGATGTTCTTCGGCTTCACCTTCTGCCCCGACGTCTGCCCGACGACGCTCTACCAGGCGACGCAATGGCTGAAGCAGCTCGGCCCCGACGGCGACAAGCTCAAGGTCTATTTCGTCACCGTCGACCCCGAGCGCGACACGCCGGAGCAGATGGCGAACTACCTGCACGCCTTCGACCCGCGCATCGTCGGCCTCTCCGGCAGCCGCGAGCAGATCGACGGCATTCTGAAGGCCTACAAGGTCTATTCGAAGAAGGTCGGCGACGGCGAGGACTACACGATGGACCACAGCGCCGCCGTGTACCTGCTCGATTCCAACGCCAATTTCGTCGGCACGGCCGATTATCACGAGAAGGACGAGACGATCATGGAGAAGCTGCGCCGCCTCGTCGCCAGCTGATCCGGGATCGACGGACGGCCGCGCGAAGCTCGCGTGGCTGTCGTGTTCAAGGGGGCAGAGGCGATCCTCGCCGCCTCTTTCCGCGCCGCGCGGCAATGCGCGGCTGCTCGACGTAGCAAGCTCGGGGCAGGCTACGCGACACGCTCGCCGTCATCCCGGGCTTTGACCCGGGATCCATCCAGCCGGGTTGCCAGCCGCGCGAACCTCCCGTACGCGCGGCGGTATGGATCCCGCCTTCGCGGGGATGACGGAGGGTGGCTTGGCGGCTTCGGCGCGCCGATTTCGCAAGGAGGATGGAGTTGGCGCTGCCGCTTCGGTCTGCCGCCTGCCCCGAAATGCGTGACGCCCCGCACAGCCTCCTGCTGCTGCCGGAGCGAAACGCCAGCCTACGCGACACGTTCGCCGTCATCTCGGGCTTTGACCCGGGATCCATCCAGCCGAGTTGCTGGCCGCGCGAACCTCCCGGATGCGCGGATGTATGGATCCCTGCTTTCGCAGGGATGACGGACGGTGGCGCGGCGGCTTCGGCGTGCCGATTTCGCAAGGATGATGGAGTTGGCGCTGCCGCTTCGGTATGCGGCCGAAGTCGAACACACGACGCGGCCCCCTCCCCTTGCTGCGGCCGGAGCGAGCCCCAGCCTGCGCGACACGCTCGCTGTCATCCCGGGCTGAGACCCGGGATCCATTCAGCCGGGTTGCCAGCTACGCGAACCTCCCGGACGCGCGGCTGTATGGATCCCTGCTTTCGCAGGGATGACGGACGGTGGCGCGGCGGCTTCGGCGCGCCGATTTCGCGGGGATGAGGGAGATTGGCACTGCCACTTTGGCGCGCCCCCGAGGTTGAAATTCGCGACGCGGCCCTTCCTCTGCTCCGGCTGCAATGAAACGCCAGCCTGTGCGCCACGCTCGCCGTCATCCCGGGCTTTGACCCGGGATCCATTCGGCCGGGTTGCCAGCTACGCGAGCCTCCCGAATGCGCGGATGGATGGATCCCTGCTTTCGCAGGGATGACGAGTTTTGTCGGGCCGACGGGGAGCGGCCCCCTTTCTCAGATGACGGCCGTTCCCGTGTCCGCCTTCCGGCGCCGCCACGCACTCGAGCGGGTGTCACCATTGCCTCCCGACCTGCCCATTCCATATCCGCCGGCCGCTTGGCCTCGGCCCCGCCCTCCACCTGGCGTCGCCATTGCCTCACAGCCTGCCCTCCGCCGGTCTGGCCGCCAAGGCCCCTCGCCCTGCGCCGCCGGTGAGCCCCGTCTCCTGCCTCCCCGCCTCCCGCCACCCGGCCTCCTGCCCACCGGGTCCACGCACCCGGCCTACCGCCCTCCCAGCCACCGCCCCGCACGTCCCCGTATTCCCTGCCTTCACGCTTCCCCCGCCTCCGCCCTGCCCCCCAAAATCTCCCGCTTCCCATATCCCCTCCCCTAGGATAGGATCATACCCATGAGCCACGCCCAGAACCCAGAAATCCTGCAGCGCCTGCGCCGTGCCGCCGGGCATCTTTCCAGCGTCATCACCATGGTGGAGGACGGCCGCGACTGCCTGGCCATCGCCCAGCAGATGCAGGCCGTGATCAAGGCGATCGAGAGCACCAAGCGGACGCTGATCCACCATCACATCGACGAGCATCTCGGCGCCGCCGCGAGCGCGTTGCCCGCTTCCGATGCCCGCGCGCTCGTCGCCGAGATCAAGGAAGTCAGCAAGTATCTCTGAAACACCGCGCCGGACGCCGGGCGGAAGGATGAACAGCATGAGCGCGACAGACAGCTTTGGCGGACACGAGCACGTCTTCCTCGGCGCCTCGCATGACCGCAACCAGCGGCGGACGATGATCGTCGTCGGCATCACGGCGCTGACCATGGTGGCGGAGATCGCCGCCGGCTACGCCTATGGCTCGATGGCGCTGCTCGCCGACGGCTTCCACATGTCGACGCATGCCGGCGCCCTCCTCGTCGCGGCGCTCGCCTATCGCTATGCCCGCCGCCATGCCAACGACCCGGCCTTCACCTTCGGAACCGGCAAGATCGGCGATCTCGCCGCCTTCGCCAGCGCCGTCATCCTCGGCATCATCGCCGTGCTGATCGCCGTCGACGCTGCATGGCGGCTGGCGTCGCCCGTCGAGATCGATTTCGACCCGGCCATCGCGGTCGCCGTCATCGGGCTCGCCGTCAATCTCGTCAGCGCGCTGTTGCTGCATGAGGGCACGCCCGGTCACGCGCACGATCATCCCCATGATCATGCGCATGACCATCCGCATCACCACGATCACGGACACGCCCGCGATCACAATCTGCGCGCGGCCTATCTCCATGTCCTCGCCGACGCCGTGACCTCGATTCTCGCCATTGGCGCCCTGCTCGCCGGGCGCTTCCTCGACTGGGTCTGGCTCGATCCGGCGATCGGCATCCTCGGCGCTGTGATGATCGCAAGCTGGTCCGTCCGGCTGTTGCGGGAGAGCGGCCGCATCCTCGTCGACGCGGTACCCGACAAATCCTTGCAGGACGCCATGCGCGCCCGCATCGAGGCGACCGGCGCGCGGATCACCGATCTTCATCTCTGGCGCGTCGGTCCCGGCCACAACGCGGCTGTGATCAGCCTCTCTTCGGCCGATCCGCGCACGCCGGACCAGTATCGTTCGGCGCTCGCAGGGCTCGCCGGGCTGTCGCATGTCACCGTCGAGGTCCGACAGGCGCCGGGGCGCTGAACCTCCCCCCGGGAGTGCCGCCGGACCGGTTTACCGGCCCTGCGGCCCGATGGCGCCGCCATGGCCCTTGCGCTTGGGCGCCGCGCACGCCATCACTCGCGCCATGAACGACACCACACATCGCCTGGATATGGTCTTGCTCGCGCGCGGGCTGGTCGCCTCGCGTGCCAAGGCGCGCGACGCCGTCCTGCGCGGGCATGTCCGCGTCGACGGCGTCCTGATCACCAAACCCGCCGCGACCATCCGCCCGAACGCCACGCTCGAGATCGACGACCCGGCGCAGCGCTATGTCTCGCGCGCCGCGCTGAAGCTCGTCGCCGGGCTGGACCATTTCGGCTATGATCCGACCGGTCGCACGGCGCTCGATCTCGGCGCCTCGACCGGCGGCTTCACCGAGGTCCTGCTCGAACGCGGCGCGCGGCATGTGCATGCGCTCGATGTCGGGCATGGCCAGCTGCATCCGCGCGTCGCCAGCCGTTCGCGCGTCACCATGCGCGAGGGCCTGAATGTCCGCGACCTGACCGCCGACGACATAGGCGAGCCGTTCGACGCCATCGTCTGCGACGTGTCGTTCATCTCGCTCCGCCTTGCCCTGCCGCCGGCGCTTGAATTGGCCGAGCCGGGCAGCTGGGGCGTTCTTCTGGTCAAGCCGCAGTTCGAGGTCGGCAAGGACGGCATCGCCAAGAATGGCCTCGTTCGCGACGCCAGCGAAGGCGAGGCCGCCGTCGAGCGCATCGTCGACTGGATTGCCGCGGAGCCGGGATGGGTCGTCGACGGCCTCATCCCCTCCCCGATCGCCGGTGGCGACGGCAATCACGAATTCCTGCTCGGCGTAAGGAAAGACAATGGCTGAGACGCTCACCATCACCGCCCTCGGCCATGAAGGCGACGGCATCGCCGAGACGGCTTCCGGCGCCAAGGTCTTCGTGCCCTTCACGCTGCCGGGCGAAGTCGTCACCGCCGAGATCGACGGTGAGCGCGGCCATCTGGTCGAGATCCTCACCCCGAGCCCCGACCGGATCGATCCCGCCTGCAAGCATTTCACCGTCTGCGGCGGCTGCGCGCTGCAGCATTGGGCGCCGGAGAAATACCAGGCCTGGAAGCGCGACCTCGTCGTCCACGCCTTCGCCCAGCGCGGCATCGAGACGGAGGTCGATCCGGTCGTGCCGGTCGGCCCGCATTCGCGCCGTCGCGCCGTGTTCACGCTGGCGCGCGACGACAAGGGCCTCGTGCTCGGCTTCAACAAGCGCGAAAGCCACGACGTGCTGGCGATCGAGGAATGCCCGCTGCTGGTGCCGGAGATCGAGACGCGGCGCGACAAGCTGGCAGCCTTGGCCAACCGCCTGGTCGACCAGGGCAAGCGCGCGCGCATGACCGTGGTCTCGACCGATACCGGCCTCGACGTTTCGCTCGAGGGCGCCCGCAAGCCGGGCCGCGCCGATTATGAGGCGCTCGGACGCGCCGCCGTCGACGGGGCGATCTGCCGGCTGACGGTGGACGGCGCCGAGATCGTCATGAGCCGCATGCCGGAGATCCGCAACGATCCGGTTGTGCTCTATCCGAGCCCCGGCGGCTTCCTGCAGGCGACCGCCAGCTCCGAGCTCGCCATGGCCGATCTCGTCGACGCCGCCATCAGCAAGTCCAGCGGGCCCGTCCTTGATCTCTTCTCCGGCATCGGGACGTTCACGCTGAAGCTGGCGCGGCGCTTCCCGGTGCTGGCCGTCGAGGGCGAGACCAAGCTCCTGGAGGCGCTCGATCGCTCGATGCGTTTCTCCAAGGGCATCCGGGCGGTCACCACCCGCCGGCGCGACCTGTTCCTCAATCCGATGGCGCCGGTCGAGCTCAAGGACTTCAAGGCGGTCGTGTTCGATCCGCCGCGCGCCGGCGCCAAGGCGCAGGCGGAAACGCTGGCGAAATCCGTGGTGCCGCAGATCGTCGGCGTCTCCTGCAATCCGGCGACGCTCGCCCGCGACGCGCGCATCCTGATCGACGGCGGCTACAAGCTGACGCGGGTGACCCCGGTCGACCAGTTCCTGTGGTCCGGCCATATCGAGGTCGTCGCCACCTTCGAGCTCGCCCGCAAGGGAGCCACGACGAGGCGGGTCCGGCTGAGCTGATCGGCCTGGCAATCCCTGCCGGCGATTCCATCGCAAGATCCGGATAGCGGCAGCCCGCGGCTTGACGTTCCATCGAAGCCTCCATTTCAATGAGGAGGCTTCGATGCCCGCCATTCGCTTTGTCGCCATCCCGAGCCGTGTCGCCGCGCACTATCGCGGCGGCGGGGCGGACGCCAACGGCCAGACGCCGGAGCGCCAGATCTCGGACGGCAACGGCGTGCCCTGCCGGCATTGCCTTCGCACCGTGCCGGACGGCTCCGCCTATCTGATCGTGGCGCATCGACCGTTCGAGACAGTCAACCCCTATGCCGAGCTGGGGCCGATCTTCCTGTGTGCCGATGCCTGCGCCCGGGCCGAGGCGAGCGATGCCTCGCCGGCAATGCTGACATCCGCCGCCTATATCATCCGCGGCTATTCGGCCGACGAGCGCATCGTCTATGGCAGCGGCAAGGTGGTGCCGCGCGCGGCGATCGGCGACGAGGCTGGCGAATTACTGGCGCGCGACGACATCGCCTTCGTCCATCTCCGCTCCTCGACCAACAACTGCTTCCAGTGCCGGATCGAGCGCGGCTATGCAGCCTGAGAGAATGGTCTCTGCCCTCCTCCACCGTCATCCCGGCGAAGGCCGGGATCCACTTATCCACGGCCTGAGGCGCATTCACGCCGGGCGCCCGGGCGTCCAGCAACCCGCCTGAATGGATCCCGGGTCGAGCCCGGGATGACAGCGAGCGGTGGAGGGACTGTCGCCGAGCGCGCAAAGAAATGGCGGCCGGAGGCCGCCATTTCGGAACCGATAGCGAGGTAGACCGCTCAGGCGGCGACCAGAACCTGGCGCTGCGCCTTCAGCGTCGCGCCCACCTTGGCGATGCGGCCCAGCATCAGATGGGCGGCATCGTTGAAGCTCTCCGGCGGCGTGAACGTCTCGTCCTGGCGATACTGGGCGTAGAACGGGATGTTGACCTCGCCGGCAGCGACCAGGCCGACGGCGGTGGTGACGGGCTTCAGCAACTGCACGGCGCGGGTGCCGGCCGAGACGCCGCCATAGCTGACGAAGCCGACCGGCTTGTCGGCCCATTCATGCGACAGATAGTCGATGGCGTTCTTCAGGGGCGCGGTGAAGCCGTGATTGTATTCCGGCATCACGAAGACGACGGCGTCGGCCGCGTCGATCGTTGCGCTCCAGTCCTTGGTGTGCTGGTGCACATACTGGCGGAGCCGCGGATGATGCGGTTCGTCGAACAGGGGCAGATTGACGGCCTTGAGGTCGATCAGTTCGGCCTGGAAGTCCTTGTGCGCGCTGGCGATGCCGTGGAACCAGGTGCCGATCGAAAGACCGGCGCGGCCCGGGCGGGTCGAGGCGACGATGGTGTGAAGCTTGAGCAAGATGAGGCGTCCTGTGCGGATCCGATAAGGCGGCGCGACCATATATAGTGCTTATCGGATGACGCCGGAGTGAACGGTCCGTCAACCGTTCCGCCTTCTCTTCTCCCTAGGCGATGCTGTCGAAATAGCTGCCCTTCGGCGTTTCGGCGAACAGCGCCATCGCCGTCCTGAACATGTCGGGCGGGATGTTCTTGACCGAAGCCTGATGCGCCTCGGCCGTCTGCCAGTACTCGATCACGAAGAAGCGGGCAGAGTCCTCCCGGTCGCGGAACACCTCGCAGGAGATCGCCCCCTCCGAACCGAGGATGATCATCCGGATCGAGCCGAGAAACGCCGCCAGCGCGTCGCCATCGCCGTCGGCCGCGCGAAATTCACCGATCCGTGCCACGCTCATCGCAAGCCTCCCTCCTTCGTGTCTGGAGGAAGGCAGGCTGCGCCGGCATCGCGGCAATGCTGCGGCAGCCGCGCCTACTCGCCGGCTTCGGCCGCAAGACCGGCGCGCGACTGCCCATTGCTGCTTGAATGTCCGTCCTCGTCGGGGCGCGCCAGGCCCAGCATGGCGGCGAGCGCCCGCCGCAACGGCGCATGGATCGTCCAGGCGTGGCCGAGCTCGAGATCGAAGCTCGCCGGTTCACAGGGCGTCAGGCCGCTGAAGGAATAGACGGTGAGCTCGCCGACATGGATCCTGCCGCGCGAGACGAGAAAATCGACCCTGACATGGTCGAGCCCCGCGCCGAGCCGCTCGGCCATCGCGAACATCGCCGCGAGATCGGCCTCGGGAAGCGGCCCCGCATGGATCGGGGCATCGAAGCGGACGTCGACGCGCGATCCGTCCGGCCGCAGGAACAGGTTGCGATGGCTGTCGGGACCGTCGTTGATCCGCACGATGATCAGCTCGACCCGGCCGTCGAAGAGGAAGAGCTTGTATTCGAGCGGCAGCGCGCCGTCGTCCTCGGTCAGCATGGCCTCGACGAGCAGGCGCGGCGGCACCGGCACATAGCCCGCCTCCTGCAGGGCGCGGCCGAAATTCTGCGCCTGCCAGGCGGCCAGCTTCACGCGGATCGTAGCGAAATCCGCCCGCGTTGGATCGTCGACAAAGACGTTCATGCCGCTGCCATGCGCGCATTTGACGACGAAGGGCACTGGGAGCCGTTCCAGCGGCAGCGCCGCCGGATCGTCGCCCGACCAGAGGAGAGGCGGCAGATGTCCCGGCCCGAGCCGCGCCTCGATAAAGTCGCGGCAGGCCAGCTTGTCGCAGAACACCGAATAGAGCGGGTTCGGATCGAACAGCTTGCGCCACTGGATCTTTTCCGAGAAGCGCCGCGGCCGGAACAGGCTGGGATAGCGGCCATGGGCGCGCCGGTAGCGCTTCAAAACGCGAAAGATATCGCGGATCGGCGTTCGCCGATGGCGTGGTGGCACTCTCAACTCCCCCCGGAGCCCGATCTTCCGTGCGCCGGTCAGCCGACCGCGAAGCGCGCATATTTCAACGGCCTTTCACCGCTTCCAGGAAACGGTGAAAGGCTCCAGTCCTGCTTGAATAGAGTTTTGCCGCCTCAGCCGTTCTGGCCGCGATGGCGGAGATAGTGGTCGGCGACGGCGCAGGCGACCATCGCCTCGCCGATCGGCACGGCGCGGATGCCGACGCAGGGGTCGTGGCGGCCCTTGGTCATGACGTCCACTTCCTCGCCCTTCGCCGTGATCGAGCGGCGCGTCGTCAGGATCGACGAGGTCGGCTTGACGGCGAAGCGGGCGACGATCGGCTGGCCGGTCGAGATGCCGCCGAGAATGCCGCCGGCGTGGTTGGAGAGGAACAGCGGCTTGCCGTCATTGCCCATCCGCATCTCGTCGGCGTTCTCCTCGCCGGTGAGCGCCGCGGCGTCGAAGCCCTCGCCGATCTCGACGCCCTTCACGGCGTTGATCGACATCAGGAGGCTGGCGATATCCTGGTCGAGCTTGGCATAGACCGGCGCGCCGAGGCCGGCTGGCACGCCCTCGGCGACGATCTCGATGACGGCGCCGACGGAGGAGCCCGCCTTGCGGATGCCGTCGAGATATTCCTCCCACACCTTCGCCGCCTCGGCGTCGGGGCAGAAGAAGGGGTTCTGGTCGACCTCGTTCCAGTTCCAGCGCGAACGGTCGATCTTGTGCGGGCCGATCTGCACCAGCGCGCCGCGCACGCTCATGCCCGGCACGATCTTGCGGGCGATGGAGCCGGCGGCGACGCGCGCCGCCGTCTCGCGGGCCGAGGACCGGCCGCCGCCGCGATAGTCGCGGATGCCGTATTTCACGTCATAGGTGAAATCGGCATGGCCCGGCCGGTAGCGGTCCTTGATATCTCCATAGTCCTTGGAGCGCTGGTCGACATTCTGGATCTCGAGCGCGATCGGCGTCCCGGTTGTCAACAGCGTGCCATCTTCCTGGGGCATGACACCGGAAAGGATACGGACTTCGTCCGGCTCGCGGCGCTGCGTGGTGAAGCGCGAGGTGCCGGGCTTGCGCTTGTCGAGCCAGGCCTGGATCTCGGCTTCCGAGATGGCGATGCGGGGCGGACAGCCGTCGACGACGGCGCCAAGGGCGGGTCCATGGCTCTCGCCCCAGGTCGTGACGCGGAACAGATGGCCGAAGGTATTGTGCGACATGGACGAAGGCGCTCCCGAAGATTGGCCCCGGTTCTAGAAAGCCAGCGCCTTCCCGTCAAACGCCGGCTTGCGCCGGGGCGCAAAAGGCCGCGGCAATGATGGCAGAATGAGCAGTACACACAATCACTTGCACAT
Source organism: Kaistia sp. SLG-1 (assembly GCF_059699055.1). Classification (NCBI taxonomy): domain Bacteria; kingdom Pseudomonadati; phylum Pseudomonadota; class Alphaproteobacteria; order Hyphomicrobiales; family Kaistiaceae; genus Kaistia; species Kaistia sp. SLG-1. The sequence goes on along the minus strand of NZ_AP048544.1, from coordinate 1,858,490 downwards.
ATCATAAGCTTTGCTATAATCAGCAACAACGACATTAAACGAGATTCAGATCGGACATGGCTTCCCCCGCCCTGTCCGAATGGGGAGCCGAAGCGGCGTTTGTGACTGACCTCCGCGTTTCTTCCGCTCCCTGAGAACGGCGCCCGGTACCCCTCTGGGCGCCGTTATCGTTTCTGCCGCCGGAATGACGGCCGCGCCCGCCTCGCGCGCAAGAGGCATCTTTTCGCCCCGCCCTCCCAATCGGAACCGTGAATCACGCGGATTTGATGGATTCCCGGACGGTCCCGCCACGTTTTGCCCAGCGCCGCCCTGCTTGCGCCATGGCTTTGGGCGCCTTTTTGCCGGGCGCCTCACGAAATAGTGAGCCCCAGCAACAATAAGCAATGCATGTTATTGAACAGTCTCACCAAATTCGGTGAACAATGGATAGCCGATTTGGTACGAATTTCTCCTGAACGCCCGATTCAGGAGCATAAATTAGGAAAATTTCACGAAAAAATGCATTACGTATCGGTCACTAGCTTTTTAAGGGCCTCTCGACCGAAAAAACGACCCCTTGTAGCTTTTGACCCTGCTACCCAATTTCAGCTCACCGGAAGCGAAACGAAAGCGAACCAACCCCGTGGTTCCCAACCGCCCCCGGAGAGCAGGTCGATCCGATATCGACCAGGAGAATATAGAATGCGTAACCTGATCATCACCGCTGCTTCGGTTGCCTTCCTCGCCTCGGGCGCCGCTGCCATCGCAGCCGAGCAGACCGAAGGCACCGTCACCAGCGTCAACGCTTCGGCCGGCACGCTGACCCTGCAGGGAGGCCAGACCTTCCAGTTCGCCAACGGCAAGCAGCTCCTCGGCATCGTCCCCGGCCAGGCCGTCGGCGTGTCGTACCAGGGCACGGAAGGCCTCGGCGCCTTCAACCCGAACCCGGCCCGCGCTTCGGACAGCAACGGCTGAGCTACCTAGAGTTCCTTCGAGTACCTGACTTCCCCTGACCGCGGGCCAGCGCCCGGCTCCCCTACCGGGCGGCCCGCACTCCCCCCTCCCCACTGAACATGACGATGTCGAACCCTCGTTCGACCAGGAGACTTATTATGCGCAATTTCGTCCTCGCCGCCGCTTCGGTCGCCTTCCTCGCTTCCGGCGCTGCCGCCTTCGCCGCCGAGCAGACCGAAGGCACCGTTACCAGCGTCAACGCTTCGGCCGGCACGCTGACCCTGCAGGGAGGCCAGTCCTTCCAGTTCGCCAACGGCAAGCAGCTCCTCGGCATCCTGCCCGGCCAGGCCGTCGGCGTCTCGCACAACGGTTCGGAAGGCCTCGGCGCTTTCAACCCGGCCCCGGCCCGCGCTTCGAGCAGCACCAACAGCTGAGCTGCCTGAAGTTTCTCTGAATACCTGACCTCGACTGACCGCGGGCCAACGTCCGGCTCCCCCAACCGGACGGCCCGCAGCCTCTCCCTCCCCCCGGGCGAGAGAATTCCCTCCCTCCCAGAATGCAAGCATGTCGAACCCCCGTTCGACCAGGAGACTTATCATGCGTAATTTCGTCATCGCCGCCGCTTCCGTCGCCTTCCTCGCCTCGGGCGCCGCCGCCATCGCGGCTGAACAGACCGAAGGCACCGTCACCAGCGTCAACGCCGCCGCCGGCACGCTGACCCTGCAGAGCGGCCAGACCTTCAACTTCGTCAACGGCAAGCAGCTGCTCGGCATCCTCCCGGGCCAGAACGTCGGCGTGTCGCACCAGGGCAACGAAGGCCTCGGCGCTTTCAACCCGAACCCGGCCCGCGCTTCGAACAGCAGCAACAGCTGATCCCGCCCGGAACGACCAAGCTTTGAGACAGCGTCCGGCGAGCCGGACACTGCCTCCAGCCAAGAAGACTTCCTGCCTGCCCACATCGTCAGGCAATGGGAATCGCCCTCCCGAAATCGGGCGCAATCACGTCGAACCCGGTTCGACAAGGACTTGATACCATGCGCAATTTCATCATCGCCGCCGCTTCCGTCGCCTTCCTCGCTTCGGGCGCCGCCGCCATCGCCGCAGAGCAGACCGAAGGTACGGTCACCAGCGTCAACGCCACGACCGGCACGCTGACCCTGCAGAGCGGCCAGACCTTCAACTTCGCCAACGGCAAGCAGCTGCTCGGCATCCTCCCCGGCCAGAACATCGGCGTCTCGCATCAGGGTTCGGAAGGCCTCGGCGCTTTCAACCCGAGCCCGGCCCGCGCTTCGAACAGCAGCAATAGCTGATCCGTCGGGAGGATCGCCTCCCGCCTGGACCGACTGAGCTTCGAGACAGCGTCCGGCAGACCGGACACTGCCTCCAGCCAAGAAACTGCCTGCCTGTCCACCCCGTCAGGCAATGGGAATCGCCCTCCCGAAATCGGGCGCAATCACGTCGAACCCGTGGTTCGACAAGGACTTAAGACAATGCGCAATTTCATCATCGCCGCCGCTTCCGTCGCCTTCCTCGCCTCTGGCGCCGCGGCCATCGCCGCCGAGCAGACCGAAGGCACCGTCGTCAGCGTCAACGCCACGACGGGCACGCTGACCCTGCAGAACGGCCGGACCTTCAATTTCGCCAATGGCAAGCAGCTGCTCGGTATCCTTCCGGGCCAGAACATCGGTGTCTCGCATCAGGGCAATGAAGGTCTCGGCGCCTTCAATCCGAACCCCGCCCGCGCCGACAACAGCCGAGGCTGATCCGCCGGGGAGCCCGGCTCCCTCTATGGATCGCATCCCCCTGACAGCGTCCGGCGAGCCGGACCCTGTCTCCTCCGCCTGCCTCCCCCCGACAGGCGGCGGGAATTGCCCTCCCGAAAACGGGCGCAATAAGTCGAACGAACCCCGGTTCGACCAGGAGACCTCCCATGCGTAATCTCATCCTTGCCGCTGCTTCCGTCGCCTTCCTCGCTTCGGGTGCCGCCGCCATCGCCGCCGAGCAGACCGAAGGTTCGGTCGAGAGCGTCAATGTCTCGACCGGCACGCTGACCCTGCAGGACGGCCAGACCTTCAAGTTCGCCAACGGCAACCAGCTGCTCGGCATTCTTCCGGGCCAGACGGTCGGCGTCGCGCACCAGGGCTCGGAAGGCCTCGGCGCGTTCAATCCCTATCCCGCCGCCAAGTAAGCGACCAAGTAAGCCACCCAGTAATCGGTGAAGGGATCGGCCGAATACCGGCTGAATAATCGGTCGTACGACCGATCGACCCACGACCTCTTGCGATCGGTCCCAACCGATCTCATCTCTACCTGACTGACCTCGCGAACGACGCCCGGCACCCCTCCGGACGTCGTTCTCGTTTGGGGGCCATGCATCCGCGATCGCGGTCAGCGTCACAGCGCTCGCGATGCAACAGAGAAGTCTGGCAGATATTTGAGAAGTCGGCAGGCCTGAAAGCCCGGATCGTCAGCGAGCCGTCAGAGCCAGTGCGCGGCGCCGTTCCAGACGAAGATCCGGTCCTGCGGCACGTCGAGATTGGGCGTCGTATCCTTGTCGAGCCCGAGCAGCAGGCCGCGCAGCACCCGGCAGACGCCGCCATGCGAGACGACGACGGTATCGGTGTCGAGGCTCTCGAGCCATTGGCCGATCCGCACCGACAACATCTCGTAGCTTTCGCCGGCGGGCGGCACGAAGCCCCATTTGTCGCCCTCGCGCGCCACCACCTGCTCGGGCCAGCGCGCCTCGAGTTCCGGCGCGGTGAAACCTTCCCAGTCGCCGAAGGTGATTTCCTTCAGGATCGGATCGAGGCGATAGGCGGAGGGGTCGAGGCCCATGGCGCCGCGGGCGATTTCCATCGTCTGACGGGTACGCTCGAGCGGGCTGGCGACGAAGTCAAAGCCGGCGGCCTCGGGCATGCGCTCGAGGAGAACGCGGCCATTGCGCTGCGCCTGGATGCGTCCGCGCGCATTCAAGGGAATGTCCCGCTGCCCCTGGAAACGGCCCTCGGCGTTCCAGTCCGTCTCCCCGTGCCGGATGAAGACGAGGATCGGCATGGCGAGACTCCGCATTGGCGCAGGGGTATCGGGCAAGAAGGCGCCGGCGAACCGGCGCCCGGTAGAGGCAGGGCGGCGCTCCGGCGGACCGGAGCGCGCATTCGTCAGTCCTTGATCACCGAGATATCCGGCGCGTCGACGGCCTTCATGCCGACGACATGGTAGCCGGAATCGACGTGATGGACTTCGCCGGTGACGGCGCGCGACAGGTCCGACAGGAAATAGACGCCGGAATCACCGACCTCTTCCGTCGTCACGGTCCGCCGCAGCGGCGCGTTGTACTCGTTCCACTTCAGGATATAGCGGAAATCGCCGATACCCGAGGCGGCCAGCGTCTTGATCGGGCCGGCGGAAATCGCGTTGACGCGGATGTTCTTCGGGCCGAGGTCGACCGCCAGATACTGCACGCTCGCCTCGAGCGCGGCCTTGGCGACGCCCATGACGTTGTAGTTCGGCATCACCTTCTCGGCGCCGTAATAGGTCAGCGTCAGGATCGAGCCGCCATCGGTCATCAGCTTCTCGGCGCGCTGCGTCACGGCGGTCAGCGAATAGACCGAGATCAGCATGGTCTTGCTGAAATTGCCCTCGCTCGTGTCGACATAGCGGCCGGTCAGCTCGTCCTTGTCGGAGAAGCCGATCGCGTGCACGAGAAAATCGAGCTTGCCCCACTGCTTCTCGACTTCGGCGAAGACCGCGTCGATGGAGGCTGCGTCGGAAACGTCGCAATGGCCGACGACGAGCGCGTTCAGCTCGGCGGCCAGCGGCTCGACGCGCTTCTTCAGCGCATCGCCCTGGTAGGTAAAGGCCAGTTCGGCGCCGTGGTCGTGGGCAGCCTTGGCAATTCCCCAGGCGATCGACCGGTTGTTCGCGACGCCCAGCACGAGCCCGCGCTTACCCTTCAACAAACCGCCTGCTTCAGTCATGCCTATTTTTCCCTCTTCGTAGCGTCCGGAGGCGCGCTTCCTATCGCACAGGCCCTTTGCCGCTTCAAGACGAAGCGACGGAGCGGTCATCACACTCAGTGTATGCCTGTTGCGGAACGCGGAAGCGAGCCCCGGCCCCACCGGCCGATGCAACCTGGACGGGACGCGTCCTAGGCACCGAATCCCGCCTCGCGGCGAGGCATCCCAGATTTAACCATCGGGCAAGCCGGACGTCGGGGAACGCTTCCGGAAACGGGGGCATTGTGACAATCATTAAGGCATTCGACCGATAGGAGGGGCCAGGCATGGCGCCACGCTTGAAAGACAAGACCTGGCTCGGGACAGGCAACTATTCACGACTGGCGGTAGCAGCCCTGTTCGGCTGGTCGACAACGATCTACCCCGTTCTCGCCGAGACGCTGACGGCTCCCGCACGGCTCGCCCAGGCCGACTCGACCCCGGCGCCGGACGACCAGAAGCCGGTCGAGCCCGAGGCGCCGCGCGCTGCCCCCGCCCTTCCCGACCGGGTGCCGGGCGCCGCGGAAGCCACCGCGGCGGCGAGCGACGAGGATCCCGATCTCTATACGGTGTCGGAACTCGAATACCTGCTCGGCCCGATCGCGCTCTATCCCGATCCCCTGCTTTCGCTGGTGCTTTCGGCGAGCACCCGGCCGGATCAGCTGGCGAAGGCCGAACAATGGCTGTTCGACAATCCGAAGGCGGCGGAAGCCGGCGACTACGCCGAAGCGGAGAAGCTCGGCCTCGACGCGCCGGTGGTGGCGCTGCTGCGCTTCCCGGATGTCGTCGAGATGCTCGTCGACCACGAGGAATGGACCGAATCGCTCGGCTTCGCCTTCGATCGCCAGCCCGAGGATGTCGCCACCGTCATCCAGCTGCTGCGCGCGCAGGCCGAGAAGGTCGGCAATCTGAAGACGACGCCGCAGCAGGTCGTCACCGTCGTGCAGGAGACGCCGAGCGCGCCGCGCGTGATCTCGATCGCCCCGGCCGAGCCCGAACGCATCTACGTGCCGGTCTATAATTCCGCCGACGTCTTCACGACGGCGGCCACCGGCGCGCTGGTGTTCGGCACCGCCATCCTGGTCGGCTCGGCCTGGAACAATCGCTGGGGCTGGAACAATCGCGGCTGGAACAATGTCTGGGTCCATCATCATTGGCATGGCAGCCCCGGCTGGCGTCCCGGCCCGCCGCATCGCCCGCGTCCGCCGGGCGCCTGGTATCCCGAGCGGCCGAATCGCCCCGACCGGCCCAACCGCCCGGGCCGCCCCGAGACGGGTCGTCCCGGTGACAACAATCGCCCCGGCCGTCCTGGTGACAACCGCCCCGGTCGTCCCGGTGACAACAACAATCGTCCGGGCCGTCCCGGCACGGAGACCGGCCGTCCGAATCGGCCGGGAGCCGAGAACGGTCGCCCCAACCGTCCGGGTGCTGAAAGCGGTCGTCCGAACCGGCCCGAACGTCCGGGGGAGAATGCCCGCCCGAATCGGCCGAACCGGCCCGGCGCCGAGAGTGGGCGTCCGAATCGCCCCGAGCGGCCGGCGAACACGCGTCCGAACCGTCCCGAGACCGGTCGCCCCGGCGCGGAGAGCCGTCCGAACCGGCCGAACCGCCCCGAAGTGACGCGGCCGTCGCGGCCGGAGAATGCCCGTCCGCAGCAGCGTCCTGGCCAGAATGCCCGCCCGCAACAGCGTCCGTCGCAGAACGCTCGTCCGCAGCAGCGCCCCGGGCAGAATGCGCGTCCGCAACAGCGTCCTGGCCAGAACGCCCGCCCACAGCAGCGCCCGTCGCAGAACGCGCGTCCGCAGCAGCGCCCTGGGCAGAACGCCCGGCCGCAACAGCGGCCAGGGCAGAACGCCCGCCCACAGCAGCGCCCGTCGCAGAACGCCCGTCCGCAGCAGCGGCCGCAGAATGCCCGGCCGGGGCAGAACGCTCGGCCGCAGCAGCAGAACGCGCGGCCGAACAACCAGAACCGCAACCGGCCGCAGCAGAACCGCGGCCGCAACTGCCGGCCCGGCCAGGACAACTGCCGCTAGCGGCTTAAGACATCCGGTGGCGCGACGATCGCGCCACCGCTGACGGACGAGACCGTCGCCATTTCCCGATCAACGGGATGGGTCGAGCGATCCTGTCGCCTGGGGAGGACCCGCCCGTGCTCGCCGGCCTGCCGCAGCAGGCCGGCGACATTTTTTCGTGCCCCCGCATGCCGGCTTTTTACAAAGGCCGCGAGGCGCGTATCCTGCACGGCGGAAGCCCAAGGATCGAAACCCGCCATCATGCTGAACCGCCCCACCCCCGAGCTCATCGCCCGCTTCGCCGCCCTCGTCGCGCCCGGCGCGGCCTTGACCGACCCGGAAGCGACGCGCCCCTACCGGATGGAATGGCGCGACAAGTATGTCGGCGAAACGCCGCTCGTGCTGCGCCCCGGCTCGACGGCGGAAGTGTCGGCGATCCTCGCGCTCGCCAACGAGACCGGCACCGCGATCGTGCCGCAGAGCGGCAATACCGGGCTCGTCGGCGGCCAGGTTCCCGATTCGAGCGGCGGCGAGATCGTGCTGTCGCTCGATCGCATGACCAAGATCCGCGCCGTCGACGCCGACGGCTATTCGATGACGGTCGAGGCCGGCGCCATCCTCGCCGACGTCCAGACCGCGGCGGAAGCGGCCGACCGGCTGTTCCCGCTCTCGCTCGGCTCGGAAGGTTCCTGCCGGATCGGCGGCAACATCTCGACCAATGCCGGCGGCACGGCCGTGCTCGCCTATGGCAACATGCGCGACCTCGTGCTCGGCCTCGAAGTGGTGCTGGCGGACGGGCGGATCTGGGAGGGCCTCGGGGCGCTGCGCAAGGACAATACCGGCTACGACCTGAAGCAGCTCTTCATCGGCGGCGAAGGCACGCTCGGCATCATCACCGCCGCCGTGCTGAAGCTCTATCCCCGCCCGAAGGGGCAGGCCGTCGCCTTCGCGGCGCTGGCCGATCCGGAAGCAGCCCTTGCCCTCTTCAATCTCGCGCGCGACCGCGCCGGCCATGATCTGACCGGCTTCGAGCTGATGCCGCGCATCGGCGTCGATTTCGTGCTCCGCCATATCCCCGGCTCGCGCGAGCCGGTGGCGACAACAGCGCCCTGGTACGCGCTGATGGAGATCTCGTCCGGCCATTCCGACGAGGCGGCGCGCGGCGCGATCGAGGACATTTTGGGCACCGCCTTGGAGAACGGTGTCGTGCAGGACGCCACCATCGCGCAGTCGCTCGCCGAGCGGAACACGTTCTGGCGGATGCGGCACGGCATGTCGGAGGCGCAGAAGCCGGAAGGCGGCTCGATCAAGCACGACGTCTCGGTGCCGGTGGCGAGCGTTCCCGCCTTTCTCAAGGAGGCGATCGCCGCCGTCGAGGCGTTCGTGCCCGGCTGCCGGCCGGTGCCCTTCGGCCATCTCGGCGACGGCAACATTCATTTCAACATCACGCAGCCCGTCGGCGCCGACAAGGAAGCCTTCCTGGCGCGCTGGGACGAGGTCAACGCCCTCGTGCACGGCATCGTCGCCCGCTATCATGGCTCGATCTCGGCCGAGCACGGCATCGGCCGCCTGAAGCGCGACCTCCTGCCGGATGCCAAGGGACCGGTGGCGATCGACATGATGCGGACGATCAAGCTGGCCCTCGACCCGAAGGGCATTTTGAACCCGGGCAAGATGCTGCGGCTCTAAGGCAGACGTCGTCTCCCCACCCTCGCCGTCATCCCGGGCTTGACCCGGGATCCATCCAGCCGGGTTGCCGGCAGGACGAACCTCCCCAGATCTCGGATGCATGGATCCCTGGTTTCGCAGGGATGACGACCGAGCGTGGGGCTGCCGACTTCCGTCTCGACGAGCCGAAGGCGAAAGAGTTCACACTCCGCCGGTCCCGGGGCGCTGCAAAAGTTCACGTTCGCCGTCGCGCGTCGGAGATGCCCACAGGGAGATGCGCCCTCTCCGCATGCGATGGTTGCGCGACGCGCGGGCCTCTGGCCGAACGCCGCCGGGATGGTCCCCGGCGCAAATGGCGGGCTGCCGCCATCGCCGCCGCCGCTGCCACAATTCAGCAAGTTTTCGTCAACCGTCTTCGATCACCGGCCGCTAACCCTGCCCGCGATCGCCGGGCCGTTAACCATGTCCCTTAAGCTCTGAATGGCCGATCGCGTGGCATTGTCGCCTCAACAAAGAGCGGGCCCGGTCAAGCGGATCCCTCCCCTTAAGGTCCTGTTAACCGCCCGGTGGCGGGACCGAAACAAGGCAGCGACGGAGTTGAAGACGATGGCAAACAGCATGGCTCAGGCATCCGGCAACGATCTCCGCCTCGATCCCTTCGCGCTTCCCGTCCGCTACGAGGCCACCCTCGCCGGCCCGGCCTCGGCCACCACCCCGGCCGTCTATCTCGACCGCGAGCAGGCGATCATCAAGCGTCGCCTCGGCGGCATCCCGACCACCCTCTCCACCCCGGTCAGCGCCTTTCGCGGCGTCGCCGTCCGGATGTCCGGCGATCCCGAGACCGGCGCGGTCCGCACCGTCGTCGAGCTGATGCATCGCGATCCCGCCATGTCGCTGCCGCTGGTCGTCGTCGAGGATCTCGGCAACGGCGAGGACGTCGCGGCCGACTGGCAGGCCTGGGGCCGCGCGCTCGGCCTGCCGCTCCTGATCGTCGACGGCGACGGCACGGTGCGCGCGCCGCTCGAGCAGCTCGGCTCGCTGGTTGTCGGCGACCCCAAGGCGCGCCGCGCCCCGGCCTCGATCACCCGCCGCCGCCCGCGCTTCCTGAAGCGCCGCAAGACCGGCTTCTACAACGAGGTCGAGACGCTTTCGGGCCGCGAGATCATCGCCCGCGACTAATCGGGTTAGTCCTCGAACACCACCAGGCTCGCCGGTGACGGCGGTATCGGCTGCACGCTGGCGCCTGAGAAGCCGGCATCCCGCGCCATCAGATCGAGCTCGCTCGCCGTATACGCGTCGCCACGCTGCGTCGTCGCCAGCATCATCATGGCGAAGGCCGCCGGCCAGGCCGGCGAGACGCGATCCTCCTCCGGCACGAACTCGACCGCCAGCACCCGACCACCCGGCGCCAGGCTCGCCCGCGCCTTGCGCAGGAGCAGCACGCAGGTCTCGTGGTCGAAATGGTGCAGGAAGTTCGGCATCATCACGAGATCATAATCCGAGCCCCAGCCGACATCGAAGGCGCTGCCGGCGATCGTCGAATAGCGCCCGGCCATTCCCGCGTCGGCGGCGTTGCGCTCGGCGAGTTTCAGCACCGACGGCCAGTCGAGCGCGACGATCTCGGCATCCGGCACGGCGCGCGCCACCGCGATGCCGAAGAAGCCGTGCCCGGCGGCGATATCGAGCACCCTGCGCGGCGGGTTCGGCCATGTCGCCACCTCGGCCGCCAGCCCCTCGGCGCTGCCGATCACCAGCGGCACCATGGCTTGCGCGAACTTGATCCAGATCGGGTTCTCCGGCGACATGTTGGCGAGCCCGAGCGAGCCGCCCTGCCGCACATAGGCGACGGGATCGTCGAGCCAGAGCGCCACCATCTCCGGCGACGCCAGGAAATCGACGATGCTGCCCATGTAGCCGGGCGAGCGCTTGTCGAGGAAGACGGCGCTGGTCGGGCTCAGCTGATAGCGATCGCCGCGCTTTTCGACGATTCCCCTGACGGTGAGATAGTCGCAGAGGATGCGCAGGCCGCGCTCGGAAGCGCTGGTGCGCGCCGCGAGTGTCGCGGCGGTCGCCGGCGCCTCGCCGAGCAGGGTAAAAAGATCGAGCGAGATCGCCGCCTTCATGGCGGCGGTATCGCGATAGCCGAGCACGGCGTCGATGACGGGCCCAGGATTGATTTCGGAAACGGCGGCAAGTGCTTCTGTAGACATAAGCTATCGCTCCCAAATGAATCTCTGTTGCAATTCTCCATGCGCAGGCAAAGTCACGCGCTGAATAGCGCGCGACTGCCCGAGATCATCAAGTGACGTGTTCGTGAATACCGGAAACGGCCCGCGGGCCGTGCTGCGCGACCGGGCCTCAGAGCCAGCCGGCGACGACGAGACCGGCGAAGAACACCAGGCCGGCCGGCCAGTTCGACTTGAACAGGCGAAGCGCCAGCGCGTCGTTGTCGAGGCGCACGCTCAGGACCTGCCAGGCGAGATGGGCGGCGAAGAGCGCGAGCCCGAGCCAAGCCGCCCAATGGACGCCGGCGGCGACGAGCGCGCCGGCCCAGAGCAGCACCGACCCCGCATAGAGCAGGCCGACCATCTCAGGCGCGCGGTCGCCGAACAGGCGGGCGGTCGAGCGCACGCCCATGATCTTGTCGTCCTCGATGTCCTGCAGCGCGTAGATCGTGTCGTAGCCGATCGTCCACAGCACGCTGCCGGCATAGAGCAGCAGCGGCGCCAGCGACAGGCTGCCGAACACGGCCGACCAGCCGATCAGCGCGCCCCAGGAAAAGGCGAGGCCGAGCACGAATTGCGGCCAGTCGGTGATCCGCTTCATGAAGGGATACGCCGCGACGACCGCGAGCGAGGCGACGCCGAGCGCCACCGAAAACCAGTTGAAGAACAAGAGCACGACGAGACCGGCCAGCGCCTGCAGGATCAGGAAGATCTTGGCGTTGCGGACGCTGACCTGGCCGCTCGGGATCGGCCGCGAGCGGGTGCGCGCCACGCCGGCGTCGAGCTCGCGGTCGACGATATCGTTATAGGTGCAGCCGGCGCCGCGCATGGCGACGGCGCCGATCCCAAACAGGATCAGGTGCCCGATATTCGGAAGCGACGAGCCGGCGACGCCGCTCGCCATCGCCGCCGCCCACCAGCACGGCAAAAGCAGCAGCCGCCAGCCGATCGGCCGGTCCCAGCGCGCGAGCCTTGCATAGGGGCGCAGCCATGGCGGCGCGAAATGATCGACCCAGTTGCCCCGGTCGGCATCGGCGACGGTTCCGTGGTTCAGGCTCATCGGGCTCTTCCGCTTCGGTCGTGACGGCCCCTTCATACACCCGATCCCGGCGGGCGCCACGCGACGACTTGCTGCAAGCGCGGCATTTCCCGCCAACCCGCCTCCGTTGTCTCCGCCCACGCCGGAGGCTAGGCTTCGGCATGTCCGAAACCTCCTTCCAGATCCGCCCCGTCCGGAGCGACGACGATCTCGCTGTCGTCGTCGGCATGATCCGCGCCTACGCCGCCTCGCTCGACATCGATCTCCGCTTCCAGGATTTCGAGACGGAAATCGCGTCCATGCCGGGGAAATACGCGCCGCCCGGCGGAGAATTGCTTCTGGCGCGGGCCGCGTCGGGGCTGCCGCTCGGTTGCGTCGGCCTCCGGCCGCTGGACGCCGAGATCTGCGAGATGAAACGGCTCTATGTGGCGCCGGATGGCCGCGGGCTCGGCGTCGGCCGGGCGCTGGTTGACGCCCTCGTCGCCGAGGCCCGGCGCATCGGCTATCGCGAGATGCGGCTCGATACGCTGCCGAGCCTTACCGCGGCGCTGGCGCTCTATGGCAAGGCGGGTTTCCGCAGGATCGAGCCCTACTACGCCACGCCGATCGAAGGCACCGTCTTCCTGGCGAAAGACCTGCGATAACGTCGCCGGACCCCACCTCCGGATTCGACATTCCGCCCTTCGCTTGCTAAGCGCCGCGCACGGGATCGAAGGACGGGCCAGACATGAGCGAGACGCGCATCAACATTCTCCTGATCGGATCGGGCGGCCGCGAGCATGCGCTGGCCTGGGCGCTCCGGAAATCGCCGCGCCTCGGCCAGCTCTATGCCGCCCCCGGCAATCCGGGCATCGGCGCGCTCGCCGAACTCGTCCGGCTCGATCCGTTCGACCATCACGCCGTCGTCGACTTCTGCCGCCACAACATGATCGATTTCGTCGTCGTCGGCCCCGAAGCGCCGCTGGTCGCCGGCCTCGCCGACGCGCTCGATCAGGCCGGGATCAAGGTGTTCGGCCCGAGCCGCGAGGCGTCGCGCCTCGAGGGCTCGAAGGGCTACACCAAGGATCTCTGCGCCGAGGCGGACATCCCGACCGCCGCCTACCAGCGCTTCACGGAAGCCGCCCCGGCGCGCGACTACGCGACCAGCATGGGCGCGCCGATCGTCGTCAAGGCGGACGGCATCGCCGCCGGCAAGGGCGTCGTCGTGGCGGAGACGCTGGACGAGGCGCATGCCGCGATCGACGCCTGCTTCGACGGCGCGTTCGGCTCGGCCGGCGCCGAGGTCGTTGTGGAGGAATGCCTGATCGGCGAGGAGGCGAGCTTCTTCGCCGTCTGCGACGGCGTCGACGCCGTGCCGCTCGCGACCGCACAGGACCACAAACGCGTCGGCGACGGCGATACCGGCCCGAACACCGGCGGCATGGGCGCCTATTCGCCCGCCCCGGTGATGACCGAGGCGATGATCGAGCGGACGATGAACGAGATCATCCGCCCGACGATGAAGGCGATGGCGGCGCGCGGCGCCCCGTTCAAGGGCGTGTTGTTCGCCGGCCTGATGATCACCGCCAAGGGCCCGGAACTGATCGAATACAATGTCCGCTTCGGCGATCCGGAATGCCAGGTGCTGATGATGCGGCTGGAGAGCGACCTGCTCGAATTGCTGCTCGCGGCAGCCGAGGGCAAGCTCGCCGGCGTCGAGACGCGCTGGCGGCCGGAGGCGGCGCTGACCGTCGTCATGGCCGCCAAGGGCTATCCGGGCGACTATGCCAAGGGCACGCTGATCTCAGGCGTCGAGGCGGCCAACGCGCTGCCGGAGACGCAGGTGTTCCAGGCCGGCACCGCGCTTGTCGACGGCAAGCTCGTCGCCAATGGCGGCCGCGTCCTCAACGTCACGGCGCTCGGCGCCAGCGTCGCCGAGGCGCAGAGCCGCGCCTATGCGGCCGTCGACACGGTCGACTGGCCGGAAGGCTTCGCCCGCCGCGACATCGGCTGGCGCGCCGTCTGAGACGGCTGCCAGCCCCGACCTCCCCTTACCCAGGACAGACCATGACCGACGAAATCATCGTGCGCGACAGCAACGGCACGCCGCTCAAGGACGGCGACAGCGTCACGCTGATCAAGGACCTGAAGGTCAAGGGCACGTCCGAGACGCTGAAGCGCGGCACGCTGGTGAAGGGCATCCGCCTGATCGACGATCCCGACACCTTCGAATGCAACACCAAACAGGTGAAGGGCCTCGTGCTCCGCGCCGAGTTCGTCAAGAAGGCCTGAGGCCGTTCAGACGAACAGGCCTTTGACGGTATCGAAAAGCGACGGCAGGGTCGCCGCGCCGCCGAGGAGCGCGACGCCGGCACGCAGGCAATAGGCCACGGCCACCATGCCTAGCCCTATCGGCAACAGCACGCAGGCGATTCCGACAGCGCGGCTCCAATCCCAGGCCGGATCCCACTTGCTGCGGACGTAGACGAACCGGAGCACCTGCGCGACGAGTGCGAGCAAGCTTGCTGCCAGCGCCGAAAGCGCCATCCAGGCAAGGACACCGCCGAGCGCAGCGGCCATCGGCGGTTCCAGCTCCGCGCCCTTCTTCGGCAAGGTTGCGAGTGCCCCGACGAGAATGACACCCGTGAAGGTGAGGTGTCCGACCAGAAACTGAAGAAAGGGCCGATAGGGATCGAGCTTACGCTGGTTGGCGTCCGCGAGTTCCTTCGTGGCCTTCGCATAGTCAGTAACCGTCATCGACATGCGCACCTCACCACCGGCAAGAGCACCCGACTACGCAAGCTATAGTCGCACTTGCGCAGTCCGGCACGCGGTGTAGGGCATCAAATCTCCGCGATTACTGCGGCAGCGTGTCCTTGTAGATCAGGCCGTCCTTCATGATGACGCGGAAATTGGTCTCCGGATCCTCGATCAGCGCCAGGTTCTGCAGGGGATCGCCGTCGACCAGCAGCAGGTCGGCGAGCGCGCCTTCCTCGATGACGCCGAGCTTGCCCGGATAGGGATTGACCGTGCCCGAAAGCGCCATCAGCTCGCCATTGTCGGCGGTGGCCATCTTCAGCGCCTCGGCCGGCGTGTACCAGTTCAGGAGCTTCACCAGCTGCGCGCCCTGGCGGGTCGCCACGCGCGGATCGAACAGCGCGTCCGAGCCGAAGGCGGTCTTGATGCCGTATTTCTTGGCGAGGCGGTAGGCGTTGTCGGTGCCGGCGAAGACCTGCAGCGCCCGGGCGCGCGAATCGGCGCTCATCGGCGGAATGTCCTCGTCGTCGAGCAGCGGCTGGATCGAGAGCCAGATGCCCTTCTCCGCCATCAGCTTGGCGGTATCCTCGTCCATCAGCTGGCCGTGGTCGATGCACTGCACGCCGGCCGCGATGGCGCGGCGGATGGCGCCGGGCGTGTAGGCGTGCACGGTGACATAGGTGCCGAAGTCGGCCGCCGCCTCGACAGCGGCGCGCAGCTCCGCCTCGCTGAACTGCAGCGACTGGATCGAATTATGCGGCGGCGAGTTGACGCCGCCGCTGGCCATCAGCTTGATCTGGCTGGCGCCGAGCCGCAATTGCTCGCGCGTGCGCAGCCGCACCTCGTCCGGGCTGTCGGCGATCGCGGCGATGCCCTCGCGCTCGGAGACGCTGAGCGGGCCGCCTTGCTGGCGCGGCAGCTCGGCGAGCTGGCGGAAATCGCCGTGGCCCGAGGTCTGCGAGATGAAGGCGCCCGAGGGATAGATGCGCGGGCCGACGACGACGCCTTCGTCGATGGCGCGCTTCAGGCCGGTCACCGGGCCGCCGAGATCGCGGATGGTGGTGAAGCCGCGCATCAGCGTCGCCTCGGCCTGCCGCGCCGCCAAGAGCTGCAGATAGGAAGGCTCGGCCGTCATCAGCACCGCCTGCGGCGTCGCCGCCATGAAGGCGTGCCAATGCGCGTCGATCAGACCCGGCATCAGCACACGGCCGTCGCCGGGGATCACCACCGTATCGTCGCCGGGCGGGATCTCGATCGGATCGACCGAGATGCGCGCGATGTGATTGCCGCGCACCAGGACGTTCGAGGGCGGCGACAGCTCCGCCTTGCGGCCGTCGAAGACGCGGACATTCTGGAACAGCGTGACGCCGTCGGGGGCCGGGATGCCCGCCGGGTCAGGCTGGCCGAGATTGGCGAGGTCCATGTCATGCGCGATCGCCGGCCCGCCGAGGCCGACCGCGAGGGCGGCGGCAGCCAGCGAACGGCGAACCCAGCCGGAACCGGCTCCCGCCTGTCTGTGTCGCGTTCCGATCATGAGCTTTCCTTCCAGGAGCGGATAATCCGGCCCCCACTATAACCAATGCGCGGCCACGAAGAACCGTCCGGGGATCGATGCGCGGGTCTGCTTCCCTCGCGCGGCCGAATCCGGCAGGATCGCCGGCCAACAGCCAGATTGCTCCCGAATGACCGTCGTCCGCCGCCTTTCCGAAGACATGATCAACCGCATCGCCGCCGGCGAGGTGGTCGAACGGCCGGCGAGCGTCGTCAAGGAACTGGTGGAAAACGCCATCGACGCCGGCGCGAAGCGGGTCGAGATCGTCACGGCCGGCGGCGGCGCGTCGCTGATCCGCGTCAGCGACGACGGCGGCGGCATGACGCGCGAGGACCTCGCGCTCGCCGTCGACCGCCACTGCACCTCGAAGCTGACCGACGACCTGCTCGACATCCGCACCCTCGGTTTCCGCGGCGAGGCGCTCGCCTCGATCGGCGCCGTGGCGCGGCTTTCGATCGCCTCGCGCCATGCGAGCGAGCCGCATGCCTGGGAGATCGTCGTCGAGGGCGGGCTGGTGCACCCGCCGCGCCCGGCCGGCCTTTCCTCCGGCACGCGCGTCGAGGTGACCGACCTCTTCTTCTCGACGCCGGCCCGGCTCAAGTTCCTGAAGGGCGAACGCGCCGAGGCGACCGCCGTCACCGACATCGTCAAGCGCCTCGCCATGGCGCATCCCGAGGTCCGCTTCGCGCTTACCGGCAGCGACCGCGGCGCGATCGACTATCCGGTGGCGCATGGCGACGACCCCTTCGTCGAGCGGCTCGGCCAGATCCTCGGCCAGGATTTCGTCGACAACGCGCTCGCCATCGAGGCGGAGCGCGAGGGCATCCGCCTCACGGGCTATGCCGGCCTGCCGACCTTCAACCGCGGCAACGGCCTGCACCAGTTCCTGTTCGTCAACGGCCGGCCGGTGCGCGACAAGCTGCTGCTCGGCGCGCTGCGCGCCGGCTATGCCGACGTGATGTCGCGGGACCGCCACCCGGTCGCGGCGCTCCGCATCGAGCTCGAGCCGCATGGCGTCGACGTCAACGTGCATCCGGCGAAATCCGACGTCCGCTTCCGTGATCCGGGCCTCGTGCGCGGGCTGATCGTCGGCGCGCTGCGCAACGCCATCCACCAGGCCGGCCACCGCTCGGCGACGACAGGCGGCAGCGCCACGCTCGCCGCCTTCCGCACCGGCGCGCCGCCGGCCGCACCCGCCTGGCGCCCGGCCGCGTCGGCCTCTGCAACGCCGCTTTCCTTCGCTTCTTGGCAGAGCAGCCCGGCGCCGGCCCAGCCGGCCTACGCCCAGGCAACCGCCTTCGCCGAGCCGCTGCAGCCGGCCTTCGCGGCGGTGAACGTGCCCTCCGCCGACGCGCGCGCCAACGCGCCGGCCGAGATCGACCATTCCGACCGCCCGCTCGGCGCGGCGCGGGCGCAACTGCACGAGAACTACATCCTCGCGCAGACGACGAACGGCCTCGTCATCGTCGACCAGCATGCGGCGCATGAGCGGCTCGTCTATGAGCGGATGAAGACGGCGTTGGCGCGCTCCGGCGTCGCCCGGCAGATCCTGCTGATCCCGGACGTCATCGACCTGCCGGAGGACGATGTCGGCCGGCTCCTGAAGCGGGCCGAAGAATTCGCCGAGCTCGGCCTCGTCATCGAGGGCTTCGGCCCCGGCGCCGTCGCCGTGCGCGAGACGCCGGCGCTGCTCGGCGAGCTCGACACGCGGGCGCTCCTCGTCAACCTCGCCGACGACCTCGCCGAATGGGACGACACGACCAGGCTGCGCGAAAAACTCGACCATGTCGCGGCGACCATGGCCTGCCACGGCTCGGTCCGCTCCGGCCGCCGGTTGCGCCCGGAAGAGATGGATGCGCTGCTGCGCGAGATGGAAGCAACGCCCGGCTCCGGCCAGTGCAACCACGGCCGTCCGACCTATGTCGAGCTGAAGCTCTCCGACATCGAGCGCCTGTTCGGGCGAAGGTAGGGGTTCGACCTACTCGCCGTCATCCCCGCGCAGGCGGGGATCCATGCAGCCGTGCCACCGGGAGGGTCGCATGACCGACAACCCGGCTGAATGGATCCCGGGTCAAGCCCGGGATGACGGCGGAGGGCGTCCCTCAAGCTCAAGCCCGAACCGGGCCAAACCACAGCCCTGAGCCCCCGAACTCGAAAAGCGCCTCCGGACGCCTCCAGCGGCATCGAGGCCAGTTGCGCGCGGGAGCGTTCCGCACGATATTCCGGACATGAACCGTATAGAACCAGCCGGGCGCGGCGGCGAAGCGCGCATTCGTTTTCTTGATGGCGACTACCAGATCCTGTCGCCGGGCGCGTTCGTGCGCTGCGCCGTGACGGGCGTCCCCATCCCGCTCGACGAACTGAAGTACTGGAACGTCGCGCACCAGGAAGCCTATGTCGACCCGGCGACCTGCCTCGCCCGCCACAAGCAGCTCGGCCTGACCTGGAGCTGAGCGGGCCGCCTAGCGCGTGCCGGCCTCTCCGTCCGGTCAACGCCGCTTGACCCAGCAGCAGGAAGCAAGACCCTCACCCTACCCTCTCCCGCAAGCGGGCGAGGGTTTCGGTCTGCGTGCTGCATCGATCTCGTGCATAGCATTGAGGGCCGGCGCGCTCCCTCGCCCGCTTGCGGGAGAGGGTTGGGGTGAGGGTCTTCGTGAAAACCCGCCCGCCCCTACCGTGTCGGCGCCCGGCGGACGATGTCGGCGATCAGGCCGGCGACCTGCGCCTCGTTCTCGAACTTCATCTCGACGTCGAATACCCGGGTGCGCTCGCGCAGCCGGGCGAGATCGCCGGTCGCCCGGGCCAGGCGCGCATGGTCCTTGCTCGTGGTGACGAGATCGAGGCCCTCCGCGTCGGCGCGGGCGAGAAGCTTGCGGGCGTCCTCGGCCGTGTAGACGTGGTGATCGGGGAAACCCTTGACATCGCTGAGCGGGACGCCGGCGCGGTCGAGCGTGTTGAAGAATTTCTCCGGCCGGCCGATGCCGGCGAAGGCGAGATAGGGACGCGGCCCCCAGACGCGCAGCGACGCCGGCTCCAGCTTGGCCCGCAGCACCGCGCGGCCGGCGCGCGAGACCCGGCGCACCATCCTGTCGCCGGGCTTGCCGTCGCCGACCACGATCATCGCGTCGGTGCGGACGATCTGGGCGCGGAGCGGCGCGCGCAGGGGCCCGGCCGGGAACACCCGGCCATTGCCGATGCCCGCCGTCCCGTCGACGACGATCAGCGAAAGGTCCTTGCGCAGCGACGGGTTCTGGAAGCCGTCATCCATGATGATGAGGTCGACGCCGGCCTCCGTGAGCAGCGGCAGGCCGGCCGGACGGTCGGGCGAGACCACGACCGGGCCGGCGGCGGCGAGCAGCAGCGCTTCGTCGCCGACCTCGACCGCGCCATGCACCGCCAGATCGACGAGGAGCGGCGTCCGCGCCCGGCCGCCATAGCCGCGCGTCAGGAAGCCGGGCTTCAGCCCCTGCGCCCTGGCGATCCGCGCCAGCGCCAGCGCCGTCGGCGTCTTGCCGGCGCCGCCGACGACGTAATTGCCGACACAGATCACCGGAACCGGGGCGGCCGCCTTCGGCGCCCGGCGCATTCGGCGGCCGGCGACATGGCCGTAGAGCGCCGCGACCGGCGCCAGCAGCAGCGACGGAACCGAAAGGCGCTGAAGCGACCAGAAGCGCGGCGCCGAGATCACCGGGGCGTCCCTCCGTCGCCGGGAGCATGGCCCCGGTCCTGCAGCCGCGCGGAGATCGCCAGCGGCTCCAGATGGGGCACCAGCGCCCGCATCGTCGCGTCGAGGGCGCCGGTGAAGGGCGTCAGCGCCTCGGCCGCCTTGGTGGCGCGGCGGCGCATCGCGGTCGGATCGGCGAAGAGATCGTCGAGCACCTTGGCGAGCTGCTCGGAGCTGCGGATCACCTCGGCGCGGCCGCTGCGATCGAGCGCGGCGTAGATCTCGGCGGCGTTGTGCACATGCGGGCCGTGCAGGATGGCGACGTCGAGCTGTACCGCCTCGATCGGGTTGTGACCGCCGACCGGCACCAGCGTGCCGCCGATGAAGGCGATCGGCGCGACCCGGTAGAAGATGCCGAGTTCGCCGAGCGTATCGGCGAGGTAGATGTCGGTCTCGGGCGTGATCGGCTCGTCGAGGCTGCGCTGCGCCACGACGAGACCCCGGGCGGCGAGCTGCTCGCGGATCGCGGCGCCGCGCACGGGATGGCGCGGCACGATAATGGTGAGGAGATCGGGCCGGCGATGGCGCAGCACCTTGTGCGCCGCGGCGATCACCTCTTCCTCGCCCTCATGCGTGGAAGCCGCGACGAAGACCGAGCGGCCGTCGACCTGGCGCTGGAAGCGCTCGACCATGTCGGGCGCCGCATGCGGCGGCGGCACGTCGAATTTCAGATTGCCGGTGACGCGGACATCGCGGATGCCGAGCGCGGCCAGGCGCTTGCCGTCGCCCTCGCTCTGCGCCAGCGACATCGTCACGCTGCCGAACAGATTGTCGCGACCATTGGCGAGCTTCTGCCAGCGCGCGAAGGAGCGTTCCGACATGCGCGCATTGACGAAGACATGCGGAATGCCGCGCTTCACCAGCCGGCCCATCGTCGCCGGCCAGATTTCCGATTCGACCGAGAGCGCGAGGTCCGGCTTCCAGTGGTCGAGAAAGCGGTCGATGAAGGGGGCGATGTCGAGCGGCGCATACTGGTGCAGCGCGCCCTTGGGCAGGCGCCGCGCCGCCTCGGCAGCACTCGTCACCGTGATGGTGGTGAAGAGGACGTTGACCCCCTCCTCTACGATGCGACGGACGAGCGGCAGCACGGCGTTGGTCTCGCCGACGCTCGCCGCATGGATCCAGACCAGCGGTCCGGCCGGTCGGGCGACGCCGGCCCGGCCATAGCGTTCGCCGCGCCGGGCGCGGTCTTCCTTGCCCCGGCGCGTCCGGTAGGCAAGCAGCAGCGGCACCAGAGGGCGCGCCAGGTGGCCGGCAAGACGATAGGCGGTCAGGGCCGGCCCCGGGCGCTCAGACATTCGGTTTGCCGACGCGCTGATAGGCCCGTTCGGTCACGCGGTTGAGCTCGCTCTCGAGCTCCTGCCGCTTCTGCTCCACCAGCTCGTCGTCGGCGTCATCCGGCACGTAGATCGGCGAGCCGAACACGCAGATGCCCTTGCTGAAGGGCAGGTTCACCGTCGTGCGGTCCCAGTTGCGGATGACGAAATGCCGGCTGGTGGCGACGGCGACCGGGACGATCGGCCGGCCGGAAGCGCGCGCCAGCATGACGATGCCGGGGCCGGCGCGGCGCGATCGCTGGTTCGAGAGATCGGCGGTCATCGCGACGGTCGCGCCCTGCGCCAGCGCCGCCTTCATCTCGAGGAAGCCGCGCAGGCCGCCCTTCTCGATGACGCGCGAGGCCGAGCGCGCGGCGGAGGCGCGCA
The DNA here is from genome assembly GCF_059699055.1 of Kaistia sp. SLG-1. NCBI lineage: Bacteria > Pseudomonadati > Pseudomonadota > Alphaproteobacteria > Hyphomicrobiales > Kaistiaceae > Kaistia > Kaistia sp. SLG-1. Next base: position 1,836,903 of record NZ_AP048544.1, on the reverse strand, counting down.
CCGTGCCGAGGCCGAGGCTCTCGGCGGCGATCGCGTTGATCTCGCCGTCGCGATGGCGCGAGATCATGACGCGGACATCATGACCCTCGCGGCGGATGAACGGCACCATCAGGTGCTGGCCGTGCCACATGGCGACGATGCCGGGCAGCAGGTGGCCGAAATACTCATAGGGTTCGCTCGGCTCGAATTCGAGCGTGCTGGTGCGGCGCACGAAACGCAGATACGCCGCCGCCGAGCGGCCGGCGAGCCGGGTCACCGCGTCCGAAGTCGCAATCCTCTTCAAGAGGCTTGGGCGCTTGTTGTGCCTCTTTGCCTGTGCGTCCGCCAAATCCGATCTGTCCCTTCCGGCGCCGCGACCCCGCGGCGGTTATGATGTCCGCCACGAGCGCCGCGGCGCGAAGGCGGAGTGGCTCAGCCCGCCGTTGCGTCAGGCTCGAGCAGCCTGTGCAGATGCACGATGAAATAGCGCGTCTGGGCGCTGTCGACCGAGCCCTGCGCCGCCTGCTTCCAGGCGTCATAGGCGGTCTTGTAGTTCGGATAGATGCCGACGATGTCGAGCTTCGACAGATCGGCGAATTCCATCGCTCCGACCGAGCTCAATTCACCGCCAAAGACCAGATGCAGCAGCTGCTTGTCCGTACCGGGCATAAGTCGACGTCTCCTTGTCAAAACCGGTGTCGCACGTATCTAGCGCGCGGCGGGCCCCGAGGCCGGATGATCGGCCTCGGCCTCCGCGATGATGGTCTCCGTCGCCGCGGCAAGCGCAGGCGTCGAGGCAATCAGGGCCGGATGGCGCGGCTCCGCGCCATTGAAACGAAGCCGCGCGCCTTCGAGGTCGCGCAGCGTTCCGCCAGCTTCGTGCACCAAAAGGTCCACTGCCGCAAGATCCCAATCATAGGCGCCGGGACGTGCCGTTGCGACATCCACACGGCCGGCCGCGACCAGCGCGAAACGATAGGCGAGCGACGGGGTGAAGCGGCGCTCGTTCGCGTCCATGCCGTGCGCGGCCATCGCCCGCAGATGCCGCGCCGGCCCGGCGATGCGCGCGCCTTCCAAGGTCGTCCGGCCGCTGACGGCGAGCCGCTCGCCATTCAGCCGCGCCCCCTGCCCGACGGCGCCCTCGAACAGCTCGTCGCGCACCGGCGCAAAGAGCGCGGCCGCCACCGGCGCATCGGCTTCCACCACCGCGACCGAGACGCACCAGTCGGGATGGCCGTCGATGAAGCCGCGCGTGCCGTCGATCGGATCGACGACGAAGACGCGGTGTCGCGACAGCCGGTCCGGCGTGTCGACGCTTTCCTCGGAGAGCCAGCCATAGTCGGGCCGCGCCGCCGTCAGCGTCGTGCGCAGATAATGGTCGGCGGCGAGATCGGCCTCGCTGACCGGCGAGCTGGCGCCCTTGATCCACACCTTCGGGTCGCGCTTGAAATAGCCGAGCGCGATGCGCCCGGCCTCGCGCGCCGCCGCGACGATCAGCGCCAGATCCGCATCCCTGTCCGACACCCGCTCAACGTCCGGCAATCATCATGCCCTCGATCGCCACCGTCGGCGCGTTGAAGGCATAGCGATAGTCGAGGTCGCTGGCGGGGATCAGGCGGCGGAACATGTCGCGCATATTGCCGGCGATGGTGATCTCGCTCACCGCCTCGGCGAGCTGGCCGCCGCGGATGCGATAGCCGCTGGCGCCGCGGCTGTAGTCGCCCGTCACGCCATTGGCGCCATGGCCGATCAGTTCGGTGACATAGAGGCCCTCGCCGATCTCGGCGATCAGCGCCTCCGGCGTCTTGTCGCCCGGCAGCAGCGTCAGATTAGTGGCGCTCGGATGCGGGTTGCTGCCGCCGCCGACCGCGCGACCGTTGGTCTCCAGCCCCAGCTCGCGCGCCGTGGCGCTGTCGAGGAACCAGCGCTGCAGCACGCCGTCAGCGATCAGGTCGAACGGCTCCGACGCCACGCCCTCACCGTCGAAGGGGCGCGAGGCGAGGCCGCGGACGCGGTGCGGATCGTCGGTGATGCGGATGCCCGGCGCGAAGATGGCCTCGCCGAGCGCCTTCTGCAGGAAGCTCGACTTGCGGGCGATGGCGCCGCCATTGACCGCGCCGGCGAGATGGCCGAGCAGGCTGACGGCGACGCGCGGGTCGTAGACGACGGTGGCCTGGCCCGTCGGCATCTGGGTCGGGTTCAACCGGCGGACGGCGCGTTCGGCGGCACTGCGGCCGATCTCGGCCGGATCCGGCAGGTCGCTCGAATGAATCTTGCCGACGCTGTCATAGTCGCGCTCCATGCCCGTGCCCTCGCCGGCGATCGCCGTCGCCGAGACGCTGTGGCGCGAGCCGAGATAGGAGCCGGTGAAGCCGTGCGACGTCACCAGCACGGCGCCGGAGAGCGACCAGCCGGCCGAGGTGCCGCCCGACTTCGAGACGCCGGGCACGGCGAGCACCGCGCCTTCGGCCCGCGTCGCCCGCTCGATCAGCGCCTCGACGGAGGGAACGGCCGGATCGAGCAGGTCGAGCTCGGGAAACGAGCGGGCGAGCCGGTCGGACGGCGCGAGGCCGGCGAAGCGATCTTCCGGCGCGACCTTCGCCATGGCGACTGCTCGCTCGGCAAGCTCGGCCGCCGGCGACAGGCCGTTGGTCGAGACGCTGGCGTGGCGGCTGCCAATGAACACGCGCAGCGCCAGTTCATCGCCCTCCGAACGCCCGGTTTCCTCGACCGCGCCATTGCGGATATCGACGGAAAGGCCGATCCGGCGGAAGGCGACGGCATCGGCGGCGTCGGCGCCGGCCCGCTTCGCGGCTTCGACAAGCTGGGCGGCGGTTTCGACGAGGCGGGTCTGGTCAGGCAGGGCGGTCATGGGTACGTCTCCGTTACCCCCTTGTGTAGGGATCGCAAGCGCGAGCGACAACCCCGGCGACAATCCGGCGCGGCCGGCACAGCCCCCGATGCGCCGCTTGCTAACCGGCGGACTTGGCCCCATCGTGGCGCCACCCATTCCTCCACATAGCGAGGCCGCATGGCGGTCGATACCCAGGGAACCGATCTCGTCCAGCTGGTGGCGCTGCTGGGCGCCGCCGTCATTGCCGTGCCGATCTCCAAACGGCTGGGGCTCGGCACCGTGCTCGGCTATCTCGCCGCCGGCCTGGTCATCGGCCCCTACGGGCTCCGCCTGTTCACCGACCCACAGGCGATCCTGCATGTCGCGGAACTGGGCGTGGTGCTTTTCCTGTTCATCATCGGACTGGAGATGCGCCCGTCGCGGCTCTGGAGCCTGCGCGGCGAGATCTTCGGCCTCGGCGTGGCGCAGGTCGCCGCCTGCGGCGCGCTCCTGACGGGGCTAGGCGTCGTCGCCGGCTTCGATCCGGCGGTCGCCTTCATCGCCGGCATGGGCTTCGTGCTCTCCTCCACGGCCATCGTCATGCAGATCCTGGAGGAGCGCGGCGATACGGCGACGCCGGCCGGCCAGCGGGTGATCTCGATCCTGCTGCTCGAAGACCTCGCCATCGTGCCGCTGCTGGCGATCGTCGCGCTCCTCGGCGCGCATGGCGCCGTCGAGCCGGACCAGTCGCGCTGGCTGTCGATCGCCATCGCCATCGGCTCGCTGGCGGCGCTGATCGGGGCCGGGCGCTGGCTGCTCAACCCGATGTTCCGCATCCTCGCCAACGTGCAGGCGCGCGAGGTGATGACGGCGGCGGCGCTGCTCGTCGTGCTCGGCGCGGCGCTCGCCATGCAGATCGGCGGCCTGTCGATGGCGATGGGCGCCTTCCTTGCCGGCGTGCTCCTGTCGGAATCGAGCTTCCGCCACCAGCTCGAGGCCGATATCGAGCCGTTCCGCGGCATCCTGCTCGGCCTGTTCTTCCTGAGCGTCGGTATGTCGCTCGATCTCGGCGTGATCGCGCGCGACTGGCGGCTGATCGCCTTCGGCGTCGTCGCCTATATGCTCCTGAAGGGGCTCGGCATCTATGTCGTCGCCCGCCTGCTCAAGGCCGATCACGCCGAGGCGCTGACGCGAGCGGCGCTGCTCGCGCAGGGTGGCGAGTTCGCCTTCGTGCTCTACGCCGCCGCCACCAATGCCGGCATCTTCAGCCGCGACGTCAACGCCATGCTGACGGCGACGGTCATCATCTCCATGGCGCTGACGCCGCTCGGCGTGCTGGCGCTGAGATGGATCCTGCCACCGCCGAAGCCGGAGGAGCTGGAGGAGGATTTCGACGGCGCCGGCGGCCGCGTCCTGATGATCGGCTTCGGCCGCTTCGGCCAGATCTCGGCGCAGTTCCTGCTCGCAGAAGGGGTCGACGTGACGGCGATCGATTCCGACGCCGAAATGATCCGCGCCGCCTCGCGCTTCGGCTTCAAGGTCTATTTCGGCGACGGCACCCGGCTCGACGTGCTGCGCGCCGCCGGCATCGAGCGCTCGCAGATCGTCGCCATCTGCACCAACGGCCCGGAAGTGACCGACCGGATCGTCGAGCTGATCCAGTCGGAATTCCCCTTCGTGCAGCTCTATGTGCGCTCCTATGACCGCCGCCATACGCTGCGGCTGCTCAACAAGGGCGTGAACTACCAGATCCGCGAGACGCTCGAATCCGCCTTCAGCTTCGGCGGCGCGACGCTGGCCGGCCTCGGCATCGAGGACGAGCGCATCGCCGAGATCGAGGACAATCTGCGCGCCCGCGACGCCGACCGGCTCGCCAACCAGCAGCTCGGCGGCCTGATGACGGCCGGCCGCGACATCCGCGCCCAGACCGTGCAGCCGGAACCGCTGACAGTCCCGAGACGCGAGGCAAAGTCACTCAACAAGCAGACCGAGCCGGCGACGTCGGATTCGGAGGACTGAGGGGCTCCCTTCTTGAACCTCCCCTTGAGGGGAGGGTTCGGGCCGGCGCCCGTTGTCCAAAGGCGGCTCCGCATTCCCTAAACCGCCGTCCCACGCTCGCCGTCATCCCCGCGAAGGCAGGGATCCATGCAGCCGGGAAATGGGGAATTGGCGCCCGGCAGCGAGGCCGCGGAAGAATGGATCCCGGGTCAAGCCCGGGATGACGGCGAGCGGGAGGCCGATTGACCGCCACCGCCATCATCCTGAGGTGCTCCGCGTCAGTGAAGCCTCGAAGGAGGCTCCAGCGAGGCACTCCAGTCCGCAGAAGAGCGTTCCCTGGCCCCTCCTTCGAGGCCCGGCTTCGCCGGGCACCTCAGGATGATGGCTGTGCTGCTCGAAGGACGCACGGCACGACCGCCAGCGACCACGCACCTCGCACGACCGCCGTCCCACGCTCGCCGTCATCCCTGCGAAAGCAGGGATCCATGCATCCGGGAAATCGGGAACTCGCGCCCGGCAGCGAGGCCGCGGAGAGATGGATCCCGGGTCAAGCCCGGGATGACGGCGGAGCGGTGGGATAGGCCGATCGACCGGCTCCGCCATCATCCTGAGGTGCTTCGCGCCAGCGAAGCCTCGAAGGAGGCTCCAGCGAAACTCCAGAGATCCCAGCACCGGCACGTGGCCGTCGGCTTCCCAAAGGGCGTTTCCTGGACCCTCCTCCGAGGCCCGGCTGCGCCGGGCAGCTCTGGATGATGGCTGTGCTGCTCGAAGGACGCACGACACGACCGCCAGCGACCGCGCACCTCGAACGACCGCCGTCCCACGCTCACCGTCATCCCCGCGAAGGCGGGGATCCATGCAGCCGGGAAATCGGGAATTCGCGCCCGGCAGCGAGGCTGCGGAGGGATGGATCCCGGGTCAAGCCCGGGATGACGGCGGAGCGGGTGGATAGGTCGATCGACCCACTCCGCCATCATCCTGAGGTGCTTCGCGTCAGCGAAGCCTCGAAGGAGGCTCCAGTGAGGCACGCCAGTCCGCAGAAGGGCGTTTCCTGAACCCTCCTTCGAGGCCCGGCTGCGCCGGGCACCTCAGGATGATGGCTGTGCGCCTAGCAGCGCCCCGCCCCCCCAAACGAAACGAGGCGCGGCCTTGCGGTCGCGCCTCGAAATCGTGACGGATGTCTGCCGGATCAGCTCTCGTGCGGGCCGACGCGGACGACGAGGTTGGTGCCGGTCGAGAACATCTTCTGCGACGCCTGCTTCACGTCCTCGAGCGTCACCGCCTCGACGAGCGCGTTGCGCTTCTCGACATAGTCGATGCCGAGATCCTCCAGCGCGATGCCGAGCAGCTGCCGGGCGATCTTGGAGGAGGAATCGAAGCGCAGCGCGTAGGAGCCGGTCAGGAAGCTCTTCGCCTTGGCGAGTTCGTCTTCCGTCGGGCCGTCCTTGGCGAGGCGGGCCATCTCGCTCTTGATCAGGTCGACGGTCTCGCCGGCGCGGTCGGCGCGCGTCGCCGTGCTGCCGACGATGACGGCCGAATGGCGCGACGGCATCAGCATGGTGCCGACCGAATAGGCGAGGCCCCGGCGCTCGCGCACTTCCTCGTACAGACGGGACGAGAAGGTGCCGCCGCCGAGAATGTGGTTGGCGACGAAGGACGCCATGAAGTCGGGGGCGGAGCGCGCCGGTCCGGGACCGCCGAAGCGGATCACGGTCTGCGGGTTCGGCATGTCGATGTCGATATTGCCGCCCTTCGGCTCGACATCGGCGATCTTGGCGAGGTCGGCCTTGGCCGGCAGCGGGCCGAACACCTCGTCGAGCATCGTCGAGACGCCCTTGGCGTCGATGGCGCCGACGACGACGACCTTCAGATTGTCGCGGGCAAAGGTCTTGTCGCGATAGGCGCGGAGGTCGTCGGCGGAGATCGCCGCGACGCTCTCGACCGTGCCGTCGCCCGGCTGGCCATAGGGATGGCCCGGATAGGCGGCCGCGCGCATGGCGTCGCCGGCAACCGATTCGGGCTGCTTCTTGGCCTCGTTGATGCCGATGGTGATCTGCGAGCGGATGCGCTCCACCGGTTCGGCGTCGAAGCGCGGCTTCTGCACGGCGAGCGCCAGCAGGTCGAACGCCGCGCCCTTGTTCTCCTCCAGCGTCTTCAGCGTGCCGAAGAACTCGTCGCGGCCGGCGTCGAAGGACAGGCTGATCGAGAGATCGTCGAGCTTGGCCTGGAAGGCCTTGCTGTCGATGTCGCCGGCGCCCTCGTCGAGAAGGCCGGAGAGCATGTTGGCGACGCCGGGCTTCGCCGCCGGATCCTGGGCCGTGCCGCCCGAGAAGGCGAAGTTCACGGCGATGATCGGAACGGCGTAGTCCTCGACCAGCCACGCCTCGACGCCGCCGGGACTGACGACGCGCTGGATCTCCATCGCCTGGCTCACCGGGGCGAGCAGGACGAGACCGACGAAGGCGAGGCTCGCTCGCGAAAACAGATTGGCCATCATGTCATTCCCCCGTCATTAGCTGCGGCCATCGGCCGGCGCAGGCAAAAGGGACCCCGCGACCGAGCGGCGCTTGTCGAGATACTTCTCCGCCACCTTGGCGACGTCGGCGAGCGTGACGGCGTCGACCCGGCGGGTCCAGTCCTGCACGTCCTCCAGCGACTGGCCGTTGATCATGGCCGAGCCGAAGATGCGGGCAAGCATCGCCTGGTTGTCCTGGCTGTAGATCGTCGCGGCGCGGGTCCGCTTCTTGGCCAGAGCCAGCTCTTCCGCCGTGATGCCGTGTGCGCGCACATCGGCGAGGACGGCGTCGACGGCCGCGCTCACCTTGTCGAGCGAGACATCGCCGCGCGGCGTCGCGTAGAAGCCGAGCTTGCCGTAGTCGAGGCCGTCGCCGGAGAAATAGGCGCCGGCGCTGCTCGCAAGGCCCTGCTCCACGACGAGGCTGCGATAGAGGCGGCTGGTGGCACCGCTGCCGATGACGTCGGCGAGGATGTCGAGCGCCTCGGCTTCGCCGCGCTGGCCCGACGTATAGGACGGCGCCAGATAGACCTGGGTCCAGGACGGCTGGCTGACCCGCTGGTCCCGCAGCACGACGTTGCGCTCGGTCAGCGGCTCCGGCTCCTTCGGCCGGTTGCGCGGCGCGGGCTCGGCCCGGCGCGGCAGCTTGCCATAGGTCTCCTCGGCGAGCTTCTTCACCTCGTCCGCCGTGACGTCGCCGGCGACGACGAGGATGGCGTTGTTCGGCGTGTAGTAGCGCTCGTACTGGCCGACTGCGTCCTCGCGCGTCAGCCCGGCCATCTCATGCGCCCAACCGATGATCGGAATGCCGTAGGGATGGTTCTGGAACAGCGCCGCGTCCATCGCCTCGGAAAGCTGCGCGCCCGGATTGTTGTCCGTGCGCATCCGCCGCTCCTCAAGGATGACGTCGCGCTCCGGCAGCACGACCGGATCGGTCAGCTGCAGGCCCTGCATGCGATCAGCCTCGAAGCCCATCACCATGCCGAGCTGATCCTTGGCGACGGTCTGGTAATAGGAGGTCGCGTCGGCGGTGGTGAAGGCGTTCTCGACGCCGCCGACTTCCGACACCTTGGCCGAGAACTCGCCGGCCGGATGCGCCTTCGTGCCCTTGAACATCAGATGCTCAAGAAAATGCGCGATGCCGGACTTGCCGTGCGGGTCGTCGGCGGCGCCGATCTTGTACCACATCATGTGGGTGACGATCGGGGCGCGATGATCGGGGATCACCACGACGTCGAGCCCGTTGGCGAGCCGGAACGTGCTGGCGTCAGGCGCGATGCGCGGCAACTTGCCGGCTTCGGTCTGCGCCGGAACCGGCGCCTTGCTCTCGGCGAAGGAAGGAGCTGCCATGCCGATGGTAACGGCGATGAACAGGGCGGCTGGTCCGCACTTTCGCGCAGCCAGAGTCTTCTGGAAGATAGAGGCCATTCACCCTCGATTTGGTCGGCGTGCCAGTCTCGAGGGCGACGGTATGCAGCACTTGCGGCCAGATTGCGACAATATTGTCGCAATCAAACATTAAATTTTAGAAAGACCAGCTGGCTGTCGCCGGCCTGCCGCGTCTCCAGCCTTTCGAGGCGCGGAATCTCGCCGATTTCGGCCTTCGCTTCTTCCTCGAGCACGACCAGCGCACCGGGCGCGAGCCAGTTGCCCTCGACCGCCGATCGCAGCGCCAGCTCGCCGAGGCCGCGCCCATAGGGCGGGTCGGCGAAGACGAGCTGGAACGGCTCGACGGTGCCGGCCGGGCCGAGCTTGGTCGCGTCGCGACGCAGCAGCTTGGTCCGGCCCGTCAGCCCGAACGCCTCGATATTGTCGCGGATCAGGCCGCGCGCCTCGACGCCCTCTTCAACGAAGATCGCGTAGCGCGCGCCGCGCGATACCGCCTCGAGGCCGAGCGCGCCGGTGCCGGCGAAGAGATCGAGCACGCGCGCATCGACGACGATGTCGTCATAGGCATGCGCCAGCACGTTGAAGAGACTTTCACGCAGCCGGTCGGCGGTCGGCCGGATCGTCTGCGTGCGCGGTGCCGCGAGCGCGCGGCCACGAAACTCACCGGCGACGATCCGCACGACCCGATCCACCCGTCCTGTTGCCCGATCCACCCGGTCCCCTGCCCGGACCGGACGGCTTGCCGCCGCCGGATCCGCCGGGGCGACCACCCGACCTGCCGCCGCCGCGCGGCTTGTCGCCGTCCGGGTTGCGGCCCGTCACCGGGCGCTTGTCGAAGGAGCGGCCGAGCTTCGGCCCACCTTTACCGCCACCGCTCTTGACCAGCCCGCCACGCGGACCGCGCGCCGGCTTGTCGCCATCGGGATTGCGGCCTGTGACGGGACGCGCATTGCGCAGGCTGCCCTCGAAGCGGCGGCCATCCTGGAACTCGCGACGATCGCCCTCACCGCCTTCGTTGCGGCCCCTGCCCCGCGAAGCGCCGCGATGCGACGATCTCGACGGCGCATCCGCCTCGGCGGCACGCTCGCCACGGCCGTGACGGCCCTCGCCCCGAGGCGCCCGCCCCTCGGCCGGACGCTCGTCGCGGGAACGCCGGTCCCCTCGCGGCTCGGCGCCCGGACGGCCCCGTCCCTCGCCCTTCGGCGCGGCGCCCGGACGGCCGCCACGGCGACCGCCTGTTTCCGCCTCGTCGACGCGCTCGGTGACGATCCGTGACGGGCGCTCGCCCATCGGCTTCACCTGCGCCAGCGGCTTGATCGGCCCCCGACGGATGGTCCGGCCGCCTGCCTTGCGATTGCTGCGGCGGGCGGCTTCCTCTTCCTCGCGCAACGGCGCATCGAAATCGGCGCCGCTTTCGCGGGCGAGCTTCTCGCCGAGCTGGTCGCGCAGCACGCGGCCCTTGATCTCCACGGCCTCGCCTTCGGCGAGATCGCCGAGCTGGAACGGGCCATAGGAAACGCGGATCAGGCGGTTGACGTCGAGCCCGATGCTCGCGAGCACCTTCTTCACCTCGCGGTTCTTGCCCTCGCGCAGGCCGATCGTCGCCCAGATGTTCGAGCCCTGGACGCGGTCGAGCGTTCCCTCGATGGCGCCATACATGACGCCGTCGATCGCCACGCCGTCCTTCAGCTTGTCGAGGTCGGGCTGCAGGATGTCGCCCCAGGCGCGGACGCGGTAGCGCCGCATCCAGCCGGTCGACGGCAGTTCGAGGACACGCGCTAGCCCGCCATCATTGGTGAGCAGCAGCAGGCCCTCGGTATTGATGTCGAGGCGGCCGACGGCGATCACGCGCGGCAGGTGTTCCGGCAGCGATTCGAACACGGTCGGGCGACCCTCGGGGTCATGCGCGGTGGTCACCAGGCCCTTCGGCTTGTGGTAGAGCCACAGCCGCGTCCGCTCCTTGGTCGGCAGCGGCTCGTCGTCGACCGTCACGCGGTCGTTCGGGCCGACATTCACGGCCGGGCTGGTCAGGACACGGCCATTGATGGCGACGCGTCCCTCTTCGATCAATCGTTCAGCATCCCGGCGCGAGCAGAGGCCGGCCCGCGCCAAAACCTTGGCGATGCGGGCGTCCTGTGCGTCGTCTTGCGCGGCGCTGTCCTTCGTGCGTTTCTGCGGCGGCTTCATTCGATCCATCCTTGAAACGGATCCTTAGATCATTTTGCAGCCGGGTGGATACCGCTAGATGCAAACTAAATGCGACAAGTCGAAATTGGCAGGACGAACAGGGCGATGCGAGGGGAACTGAACGGCGCGACGAACTCCTTCATGAGCGTCGCTCTGGAGGAGGCGCGCAAGGCCGCCGCCCGTGGCGAAGTGCCTATCGGCGCCGTCATCGTCCGCGACGGCGTCGTCCTCGCCGCCGACGGCAACCGCACGCTCGAACTGAACGATCCGACCGCCCATGCCGAGACGCTGGTGATCCGCGCCGCCTGCGCCGAGCTCGGCTCGCAGCGCCTGCCGGACTGCGATCTCTATGTGACGCTGGAGCCCTGCCCGATGTGCGCGGCGGCGATCTCGTTCGCCCGCATCCGCCGGCTCTATTACGGCGCCGCCGATCCGAAGGGCGGCGCGGTCGAGAGCGGTGTCCGCCTCTACAGCCAGCCGACCTGCCATCACGCGCCGGAAGTCTATGAAGGCATCGCCGAAAGCCATGCGGCCGAGATGCTGCGGAATTTCTTCCGGGAACGGCGGTAGACGCCCGCCTCCCGAAACCCGCTCAGGCCGCCGAACTGTCCAGCATCCGCCGGCCGGCCGCCGCGGCGCTCGTCTCGGCGTGGCGGCAGCAGATCACCCGCAGCAGCGAGGCGAAATTGCCGATCTCGCCGCGGAGTTCCACGACCTCGTCATAGAGCACCGACAGGAAGCGCCCCGTCGGCATCTGTTGACTGGCCGCGATCTCGTCGAGCCGCGACCAGAACATGGCTTCGAGCCGGACGCTGGTGACGACGCCGGCGATGCGGACGGACCGCGTCACCGGCGCGAACAGCTCGGGATCCGTCGACGCGAAGATCTGACACACAGGCGCACCTCCCCCTTGGATTGCGCGCCCGGGCCGATCAGGCGTGGCTGATCTTGGTGCCGAGCAGCGCCAGGAACTGCCCCATCCAGGCCGGATGAGCGGGCCAGGCCGGCGCAGTGACGAAGATATCGTCGGTGATCGCGCCGCTGATGGCAATATCGGCATACTTGCCGCCGGCAAGCCGCACTTCAGGGGCGCAGGCCGGATAGGCCGAGATCGTCTTGTCGCGGATCACGTCGGCGGCAGCGAGCACCTGGGCGCCATGGCAGACGGCGGCGATCGGCTTGCGAGCCGTGACGAAATCCTTGACCAGCGCGATGACGCGGTCATCGAGGCGCAGATATTCCGGCGCGCGGCCACCCGGGATGACGAGCGCGTCGTAATCGCTCGCCTTGACGGTGGCGAAGTCGGTGGTCAGCGCGAAATTGTGGCCGCGCTTCTCGGAATAGGTATGGTCACCCTCGAAATCATGGATCGCGGTCGCGACCTTGCCGTCGGCCGGCTTGTTGGGGGCGGCGGCCGACACCTCGTGGCCGACAGCGGCCAGAAGCTGGAACGGCACCATCACTTCATAGTCCTCGACATAGTCGCCGACGAGAAACAGGATCTTCTTGGCCATGGCGGTCTCCTCCACACGAACCTCAGCGCCGAGACCGTAGCGAGCCGGGACGACGGAGAGGTAACACCCCCATACTACTGCGCCGGAGGCGAGCCTCGCGGATCAGCCAGAGTGTCGGATGGCGATCAACCGACCTTTTCCGCCAGCCACGTCTTGATCAGCGACTGATACGGCACGTCGCGCTTGTTGGCCTCCACCTTGATCCGGTCTAGCAGGCTCACCGGCAGGCGCAGCGAGATCGAGGTCGTGCTTGGCTTCAGGTTGGGCAGCACCACCCGTTCGGCCTTGCCCCAGTCGACATAGTCAGTCGAGTCGTGGCTTTCCCAGAAGGCGCGCTCCTCCGCCTCGTCCTTGAAGGAAGGAATGGGTTCAAGCTTCTTGCTCATAGCGCCTCCTTTCCCGCTCGCTCATGTCGCGGGCAGAAATAATGCGGATCAACGTGTCATCGGCGCGCAAGGTGAAACTCACATGCAGTCGCCGGCCGGCATTGGCAACGCCCAAGGCGTGGAGCCTGATCTCCAGGTGGCTATGGGCCGCATCGTCCACGACCAGAAGCGGCTGATTGAAGAACACCTCTTCCGACTCCGCCACCGACACGCCGTGCTTGTCGGCGTTCTTCGTCAGATTTCCCTGATCCCAGTCGAAGCCGACGATGCGAGTGAATTCGATCATCCGCGTATATTATCATCATATACGGAGACTGGCATCCTCCACGAATCGTCCCCCGCCTGGGCCATGCGCAAAAGAAAAGGGCGCGGCTTTCGCCGCGCCCTTCCGTAGGTCTGAGGACAGGACTTCTTAGAAGTCCATGCCGCCCATGCCGCCGCCCGGAGGCATAGCGGGCATGCCGCCGTCCTTCTTCGGCTTGTCGGCGATGAGCGCCTCGGTCGTGACGATCAGCGAGGACACGGAAGCCGCGTCCTGCAGAGCCGTGCGGACGACCTTGGTCGGGTCGATGATGCCGGCCGCGACGAGGTCGACGAAGGTCTCCGTCTGGGCGTCGAAGCCGAAGGTGTCACCCTTGCCTTCGAGAACCTTCGAGACGACGATCGAACCCTCGACGCCGGAATTCTCGGCGATCTGACGGATCGGAGCCTCGAGAGCGCGGAGAACGATCTTGATGCCGGCATTGATGTCGGCGTTGTCGCTCTTCAGCTTCTCGACGGCCTTCTTGGCGCGCAGCAGAGCCGTGCCGCCGCCCGGGACGATGCCTTCTTCAACGGCAGCGCGGGTTGCGTTCAGCGCGTCGTCGACGCGGTCCTTGCGCTCCTTGACTTCGACTTCCGTCGCGCCGCCGACGCGGATGACCGCGACGCCGCCTGCGAGCTTGGCGAGACGCTCCTGGAGCTTCTCCTTGTCGTAGTCCGACGTCGTCTCTTCGATCTGAGCCTTGATCTGGTTGACGCGGGCTTCGATCTCTTTCTTCTTGCCGTTGCCGTCAACGATGGTCGTGTTCTCCTTGGAGATCGTGACCTTCTTGGCGCGGCCGAGCTGAGCGAGCGTGACGTTCTCGAGCTTGATGCCGAGATCTTCCGAGATCACCTGGCCGGCCGTCAGGACAGCGATGTCCTCGAGCATGGCCTTGCGACGATCACCGAAGCCCGGAGCCTTGACGGCTGCGACCTTCAGGCCGCCACGGAGCTTGTTGACGACGAGCGTGGCCAGGGCCTCGCCCTCGACGTCTTCCGAGATGATCAGCAGCGGCTTGCCCGACTGGACGACGGCTTCCAGGACCGGAAGGATCGCCTGCAGGTTGCCGAGCTTCTTCTCGTGCAGGAGGATGTAGGGGTCGTCCAGCTCGGTGACCATCTTCTCGGCGTTGGTCACGAAGTACGGCGACAGGTAGCCGCGGTCGAACTGCATGCCTTCGACGACTTCGAGCTCGGTCTCGGCGGTCTTGGCTTCCTCGACGGTGATGACACCCTCGTTGCCGACCTTCTGCATCGCCGAAGCGATCATCTGGCCGATTTCCTTCTCGCCATTGGCGGAGATGGTGCCGACCTGGGCGACTTCCTCGGAAGTCTTGATCTTCTTCGAGCGCTGCACGAGATCCTTGACGGCCTCGGCGACGGCGAGATCGATACCGCGCTTCAGGTCCATCGGGTTCATGCCGGCGGCGACGAACTTGGCGCCTTCCTTGACGATCGCCTGAGCGAGAACCGTCGCGGTGGTGGTGCCGTCACCAGCCTTGTCGTTGGTCTTGGAAGCGACTTCGCGGACCAGCTGGGCGCCGAGGTTCTCGAACTTGTCCTCGAGCTCGATCTCCTTGGCGACGGAGACGCCGTCCTTGGTGATGCGGGGCGCGCCGAACGACTTCTCGATGACGACGTTGCGGCCCTTCGGGCCGAGCGTCACCTTGACGGCGTTGGCAAGGATGTCGACGCCGCGCAGCAGCTTTTCGCGCGCGTCAGCGGAGAACTTTACGTCTTTAGCAGCCATTGAATGAGCTCCTTAGAGGTTGTGCCGGACAGGAATAAATCGCGTTCAGGGAAACCCTGCGCGACTTACTTGCCCTTGCCCTTGCCTTCGATGATGCCGAGGATGTCCGACTCCTTCATGATCAGGAGCTCTTCACCGTCGATCTTGACTTCCGTGCCCGACCACTTGCCGAACAGGATGCGGTCGCCGGCCTTGACGTCGAGAGCGACGAGCTTGCCAGCGTCGTCACGCGTACCGGTGCCGACGGCGACGACTTCGCCTTCCTGCGGCTTTTCCTTGGCGGTGTCCGGGATGATGATGCCGCCGGCGGTCTTCTCTTCCGACGCAACGCGACGGACGACGACGCGGTCGTGCAGAGGACGGAATGCCATGTTTGATCTCTCCTCGCGTGCAGGGCGATCCGGTGCGGACCGCCCGCCAATGTGGGGTGCATTAGCACTCACCGGGGGTGAGTGCTAGCAGGCCAGCCCGATCTAGGAGCCGGGGTCCGCATTGTCAAGGAGACCGCAATAGCGCGACGGGAGGATTTTTCCATCCTTGGGAGGCGGCTGACGCCCCCGCCTCGGCCGCTTTCCTAAGCCGCCTCACACCCATTCCGGGCTGGGCGTCTCGCGGCCGAGCGCGTCGACCGCCATTTCGAGGCGCTGCATGAAGCCCTCGCCCGCGCCGGTCATCGCCTCGCCGACCACGACGTCGCAGAAGAATGGGACGGGAAGATGGTCGCCCTTCGGCAACACCTTGCCGAAGCCGCGCAGGAACACCGGCAGGACGGGAATGTCCGGCCGGCGCCGGGCGATGTGGCCGACGCCGCGCTTGAACGCCTGGCGCATCTCCGGCTCGCCGCGCGAGCCCTCGGGGAAGATGATCAGGATGTCGCCGGCATCGAGGGCGGCGAGCGCCTGCGCCAGCGGATCGACGCCGCCCCTGCCCGTGCCGCGCTCGATCGGCAGGATGCCGATCAGGTCGACGGCGAGCCATTTCAGCCAGCGGTTCTGCAGGAAATAATCGGCGGCGGCGACGGCGCGCACCTTCCTGAGCTTGGCGAGCGGGAACAGCGACATCAGCGCCAGCGTGTCGAGATGGCTGTTGTGGTTGGCGGCGATGATCACCGGGCCATCCTTCGGCAGCCGCTCGCGATGCCGGACGGAGAGCCCGATCGCGACCAAGAGGAACGGCCGCACGAGAAGCGCGAAGAAGGCGAGGCGCAGGAAATCGCGAGGGGTCATGCGCGTCTCAGAAATAGAAATAGCGGACGGCATGGAAGAAGACCGGCGCGGTGAAGACGAGGCTGTCGATGCGGTCGAGGATGCCGCCATGGCCGGGCAGGATCGTGCCGGTGTCCTTGATGCCGAGGTCGCGCTTCACCGCCGACATGACGATGTCGCCGAAGAAACCGGCGGTCGCCAGGAGCACGCCGATCGCGGCCGCCTGCGGCAGGCCGATCGGCGTCAGGATCGGCGCCAGCGCCATCGAGAGCAGCGTCGTCGCGATCAGGCCGCCGACAAAACCCTCGACGGTCTTGTTGGGCGACACCTTGGGCGTGATCTTGCGCCTGCCGAAGCGGCGGCCGGCGAGGAACTGGGCGACATCGTTGAACTCGGTCGCGATCAGAAGAAAGATCAAGAGGCCGGGCCCCATGCCGGAGGGCGCGCCGGGCGGCGGCAGGACCAGCAGATAGGCGGCGTGGCTGACCGAGAAGACCGTGATCATCAGCCCCCAGTGCAGCGTGCCGGCGGCCCTGAGGAAGCCCTGCGTCTCGCCGCGCAGCACCATGGCGGCCGGCAGGATCAGGAACATGTAGACAGGGATGAAGATCACGAACATGCCGTACCAGCCGATGCCGACCCAGTAGTACTGGATCGGCACGCAGAGATAGGCGACGAGCAGCACCACCCGGTCGGCCTTCCGCGTCGGGATGATGGTCAGATATTCCTTGAGCGCCAGGTAGCTGACGAAGCCGAGCAGCACGATCATCGCGGTTGGGCCGAGCGCCAGCGCGCCGACCAGCAGCGCCACCATCACCCACCAGCTGCCGATGCGGGCGCGCAGTTCGCGATATTTGGCTGTCGCCTTCGGATCCTCGCCGGAGGGCTCGGGCCGCGACCAGACGAGCGCGGTCGCGATGGCGAGGCCGAGCACGACCAGCGCCAGGGTCACGACATTGGCGCCCGACCAGCCGAAGAGTTTGAAGGAGAGGATCGATCCGTCCATGTCAGCCGCCTGCGAGCGCGCGCCGCGCCCGGTTCACCGTGGTCCAGAGCGCAAGCAGCGCCAGCAGTGCGACGATCCAGTCGAGCCACGCGCCGCCCGGCACGCCGACGGCGATCAGGAAGGCGATAAGGCCGATCGCGGCGGCGCGGTCGGATTTGCCCATCGGTCCGTCATAGCGGCGCCCTCCCCCGATCGTCTGGCCGAGCACGCCGACGAACTCGGTCAGGATCGCCGCGACGACGAAGAGCACGATCGGCCAGCCATGCGCGCCGAACGGCGCCAGGGCCGGCACCAGCGCCAGATAGAGCGCGGCGTCGGAAACCACGTCGCCGACCTCGTTCAGGATGGCGCCCAGCCGGCTCTGCTGGTTGTGCTCGCGCGCGATCATGCCGTCGATGGCATTCAGCGCCATGCGCAGGAAGAGCACTAGCGGCAGGAGCAGCAGGCTGAGCCGGCAACCGGCCAGTCCCCAGAGCGCCAGCCCGGTCGCGAGGCTCGCGACCATGGCGGCCAGCGTCACCTGGTTGGCGGTGACGCCCTTGGTTACCAAAACGCTAACAAGCGGGCGCAACAGCGCCTGGAAGCGCGGCTTCAGATCATAGACGGAGGTCATGCAGCGCGCCGCAACCGATCGAGGGGAAAAGCCTGTCCGATATGCCCGCCGTCATGCATCCGCGGGGGCGCGGACGCAGTGATGTCGGACACAGTCCGGCGGCAGTCGGTCAGCCGGAAATGGTGAACGGCAGCTCGACCGGCGCCGAGTGCCCCGTCGCCTGGTCGGTGACGGTCAGCACCAGCACATAGTTACCCGGCTTCAGCGCCGGTAGCTGGAAGCCGACGGTGACCTGGAACTCGCGGTTCTTGTTGCGGCTGGTCTTCTCCAGCACCGCCGGAGCCGCCGACTTGGTCAGGATCTGGCCGCCGGCATTGCGGATCTCGACATCGGAGGCGAAGGCGATCTTGTAGCCGCCATCGACCTCCTGCCAGCCGAAACCCTGCGGCTCGACATAGACCTGCAGCGTCGTGGACGGCGCGAAGCTCGAGCCCGGATGCTCGACATAGTCGCCAAAACCCTTGGCTTCGTTGACGAAACGAGCGTTCTTCAGGGTCAGCGGCGCCGACTTCCAGAACGCGTCGACCGCCTGGTCGAGGGCCGTGTGCGCGTCGGCCGCCTTGCCTGCCTGAAGCAGCGTCTCCGCGGCGGCGGCCTTGTCGGCGACCTCGCCGGCGAACGCCGCGCCGGAAACCGCGAACAGCAACGCACCCGCCACCGCAATCCCGGAAATCCGGGACGCCCCGTCCATCATGACTTTCCCCTCATCTCGGACGCAGAACGTCCGCGCCACCCCATTTCGCGCGAACATGCCGTTCCGGCGCGTCGCGTGCAAGCGATTCAACAAATGAGGATTAATTCGGCTCGCCAACGGCTTATGCCGTGCGCCGCTCCTGCCAGGCCTGGCGCTTCCGGTAGATCGTCGAAGGACTGATCTCGAGCGCCGCCGCGGCGCGCGCGATATTGCCACCATGCGCCTCGATGGCGCTCTCGATGATCGACCGTTCCTGCTCCCAGAACGGCGCCACGGCGCCAAGCGAAGCGCGGTCCGGATCCGTCCATTCGCTGCCCCGAACCGGCGCGGAGGCGGCACGGATCGGCGGCGGCAGCATGGCGACGGTGACCTCGCTGCCCTGGTGCAGCACGACCATGCGGCGGATGGCGTTTTGCAGCTCGCGCACATTGCCGGGCCAGGCATGGCGCATCAGAAGCGCCGCCGCCGCCGGCTCGAAGCCCCGGAAACCGCGCGTTTCCTCGGCCGCATAGCGCGACAGGAAGGCGGAGGCGAGCGGGAGTATGTCCTCCGGCCGCTCGCGCAGCGGCGGCAGCTGGATCGGCAGCACGTGCAGCCGGTAGTAGAGATCCTCGCGGAAACGTCCGGCGGCGATCTCGGCCGTGGGATCGCGATGCGTGGCGCAGACGATGCGCACGTCGACCCGGCGGCTGGTGCCGTCGCCGACCCGCTGCACGACGCCGCTCTGGATGAAGCGCAGCAGTTTCGCCTGCAAGGCGAGGTCCATCTCGCCGATCTCGTCGAGGAACAGCGTCCCGCCATCGGCGAGCTCGGCCGCACCCTGGCGCGTGTCGGTGGCGCCGGTGAAGGCGCCGCGAACATGGCCGAAGATCTCGCTTTCCATGAGATCCTTGGGGATCGCGCTGCAGTTGATCGCGATGAAAGGCCGGCCGGCGCGGCCGGAACGGTTGTGGATCGCCTCGGCGCAGAGTTCCTTGCCGGTGCCGCTCTCGCCGGTGACGAAGACCGGCGCGCGCGACGGCGCGATGCGGCTGATCTGGTCATAGACGACCGCCATCGCGGCGGACCGGCCGATGAAGCCCTCGAAATCCTCGCGCGCCAGCGACGCCACCGCAGCCGGGCCGGGTTCCTCAGGACTTGTATTGTCTCTTGCTGTCGACTTGGCGACCGGCCATTGCGCGATGGCCGCCTCCAGCCTGTCGAGCAGCGCCGCCGCGCCAAAGGGTTTGGGCAGGAAATCCACCGCGCCCGCCCGCATGGCGGCGACCGCCGCATGGACGGAGCCGCGCGCGCTCATGGCGATGATCGAGGAGGCGTTGCCGCCGAGGCTGCCGAGCTGGTCGACGCCGCCCACGGTCTCGAGATCGGCGACGATGATCGACTGCGACCGACCCGCGAGGCATTCGATCGCCTCGGCCTTGGTGGCAAAGGCCATCGGCGCGAAACGCAGCCCCGCCTGCGCCGCCAGATGCGCGGAAACGGTGCGCCGCTGAACCGGATCGGCATCGACGATCAGAACCTGAACGGGCTCTTGCGAGCCACCACCGAATCCCATGCCAGGAAGACCCTTCTTCCGCCGCAAAATATCTGCCGCGACAGCCGAACAATCTCAGAACAGGGTAAACAAAGCGTTCAGAAACGCGCCGCATCCCTCCAAAATCACTACGCAATTTAGCTAAACGAGCCCGGCGGTCCTGACCGCGTCGACCAGCTTGTCCACCAGGACGGGATTGGGAATGATCCGCGCGAGCACCCGCGCCGGATCGGCGCGCAGTTCCGGAAATTTGTTCTCGATATTGGCGAGCGCATCCAGCCGTGCCACCGGCGAGCCGTCGGCGCCGCCGGCGATCAGCGCGAGCGTGGCGGCAAGCGGATGCTCCGGCAGGGCGACGCGCCGGACCAGCGTGCGCATGGCGGGCTCGTTGCCGGCCTGGAACGCCGCCAGCGCGAGGTAGAGATCATACCAGGGCGGATAGGCCGGGTTGTGGCTGGCCGCCTCCTCGATCAGCGTGGCGCCGAGCAGATAGTTGCCGGCGACGATGAGAACCTGGCCCTGCGAGGCCCGGACCTCGGTATCGAGCGGATTGAGCTGCACGGCCCGCTTGCCGGTCGCGATGGCGCGATCGATCTGGCCGGTGGCGAAATAGGCATATTGCAGCGCCTGCTGGGCCCTCGCGCTGGTCGGCGCCAGTTGCACCGCCATCGCCGAAGCCTTGACGGCGCGATCGACGGAAGGGCTTTCGGGCTGCACGTTGAAGGCCAGCCCGTCCTCATCGAGATAGATGAAGGTCAGCATGGCGTAGGGCAGCGCATAGGTCGGATAGCGGTGGGTCAACTCTTCCAGGCAGTTGCGGATCTCGGCATGGGTCGCGGTCGTGAAATCGCGCCAGTAGTTGAACGACCGGGCGAGACAGAGGAAGCCGTCGTCGGGACGATCCGTGCGGGCCAGCCGGTCGGACATGACGACGCCATAGGGCTGGGCCAGCGTGACGGCGATGTCAGCCACCAGTTCGTCGATCGCCAGCGACGGCTGGATCGGATTGCGGGGCGCGCTCAGCTTGGAGGACCAGATCACGCGCCCGGAAATCCGGTCGGTCAGCAGCGTCGCGGCGGAGATCCCGCCCTGACCTTCCGACAGCGTGCCGCTGAGCAGGTAATCGGCATCGCCGTCCAGGCGGGTGACCACCGTGACCTCGTCGAAGCGGGACAGCGCGGTCACCATCTTGGTGGCGAACTGGCTGCCGGTGATGCCCGTCGCCAGATCGTTCGTGACGGCGAACGGCACGACGAAGATCCGGGGCACCATCGGCCTCGCGGCCGTGGAGGCGGCCGTTTCGACCTTCGCGACGGGGGGCGCCCCCGCTGCGTCGGACGGCCCGGCCGAGAAAAATGCCCTTGCGCCGAAAATGCCCGCCATGGCGAGGGCCAGGAGGAGCACCAGCCCGCCGATCCGCCATGCGCGCCCGCGCTGGGCAGCATCCGCCGAATCCACGACGGCAGAACCCGGCTCGTCCGACCGGCCGGCATCGGCCGCCCCATCGGCCGGCAAGTCCGAGGCGCCCGAAGGCTTGGCTGTGCCCTCCTGCCGAGGCTCGAACCTCGGCACATAGCTGCCGCGCGGGATGGAAATCCGCATCGGCGCTGCGGCGCCCTCGCCCTGGTAGTAGGTCTCGAGCGCCTTGCGCAGGCGGCCGGCCTCGACCCGGACGATGGGATCGACCGAGGGATCGAAGGTCTCGGGCCGCCCGAGCGCCTCGGTGGCGATGCTGTAGGCCTTGATCCTGTCGGCGTCTCCGGCAAGCGTCTTCTCGACGACATAGCCGAGAAACAGGCTCAGCTGGCGCGACGCGCCAAAGACAGCCGACGACTGGATCGCCGATAGCGCCGCGCGCACGTCGGCGGGGGAAGCATCGGAGGGTCCGATATCCTTCAGGCCGCTGTCGCTCATCGAGGCACCATTTCAGCTGCCGACCTCAGCCTGCCGCAGCGCGACCTCGAGACGCTCCGTGAAGGGCGAAGCGGTAAACTGTCGATGCAGTGCCGACGGCATATCGTCGGCGAAGGCCGGCATGATCTCGTAGAGAACCGCGCGCGCCTGATCGCGCGCCTCGTTCTCGTCGCCCGAATTATACGCCAGAACGCGCGCAATTGCGCCATAAGGCAGCGTCGGAACATCGGCGACGACCGCGCTCCGCAACGGGTTCGGCTCGGTTCCCTTGCCGAAATGGGCGAGATAGTCGAGCGAGTCGTAGAAGCTGATATGGGCCGGGTCGATCTGGCGCGCGATCGCCGACTGGGCAAGCGCCTGATCGTAGTAGCCCGACGCGATCAGAGTGAGCACATATTGCGACCGCGACAGCGGATCGAGCGGGTTGGCGGTGACCGCCCGCAGGCCGATCGTCCGGGCAACGTCGAGATCGTCCTTGCCGAGCGCGACGACCGCCGCGGCCGTCAGGGCGCGCACATTCGTCGGCTCGAGCTGCAAGGCGCGCCGCGCCTCGGTCTCGGCATCCCGCAACGCGACCTGAGCCGAGCTTTCGACCGGATCCAAGCGATAGTCCTCGACGAGCAGCAGGGCGCGCGACGCGGCCGCCGTCGCAAAATTCGGATAGCGCGCGATCGTATCCCGCAGGCAGGCGTCGAGCTTCTGCCAGCTGCCATCATCCAGGCGATGGTGTTGCAGTTGCGCGCTGATCATGCAGCCATAGTCGCCGATGCCGCCCTCATCGGCCTCGCCGACATCCTTGCCGCCGGCGAGGTACTGGGCGATGGCGCCGAATTGCGGCGCGATCGCCGTGGTCGCGATTGCCACGACGCGCTCGATGCCCGCATCCGATCCCAGCTCGTTCGGCTTCAGCTCCACACTGGCGCTCCAGATCACCTCGGCCGTTCCGGCCACCGAGAGGCGCATCGCCACGGTATTGGTCGTCTCGCCCAGCGTGACTTCACCGTCGAGGCGAAAATCGGCCCGCTCGCTTCCCCGGGCGAGCACGCGCAATTCGGGGAAACGCGCCAGGGAGACCGTGAGCGTCGCCACCAGCTCGCGCGCGCGCTCGGCCGCGCTGCCGGCCGTATGCGTCGTGAAGGCCATCACCTCGACGCTGGGAAGGTAGGGCTGGTCGGCGCCCGGCCCGACGCCCGGGCCAAAGACATGCGTCGCGTTGACAACCGGCGTTCTGGCGACCGGTTGCGGAGCGAAAAGGGTGATGGCGCCATAGACCGCGACGGCGATGGAGGCGAGCGAGACGCCGATGATGAGCGCCAGGCGGCCGACACGCATGGGCAGCGGGTGCGCCTTTGCCGGCGCGGGCCGATCCTGCGGGGCGGCGGCCGGCGGCTCGGGCGCATCCACGGCCGGCGGCGGCGGGGCCGGCTCGAAGCGGGGCACGTAGGAACCGCGCCCGACGACGAGGTGCATCGTCTCGTCGGCGCCGCTGCCCTTGTAATAGGCAGTAAGCGTGCGCCGCAGCCGATTGGCCTCGACGCGGACGATCGGATCGCGCTGGGCGTCGAAGCTCTCCGGACGGCCGAGAACCACCCTGCCGATGTTCTGCCCCTTGAGCAGATGCTCGTTGCCGGCGAGACGGGCCTCGACGACGTAGGTGAGAAAGGCGCAGAGCTGGGGCGAGGCGACGAGCTCCGGGCTCGCCAGCGCCTTTCGCAGCGCGGCGCGCACCTCGGCGGGCGGGAAGGCCGAATCGATCTCGGTCGCGGGGCGGTCGGCGTCGGGCATGTAGTTCAACGCCCTTCCCCGCCGCCGGCAGGGATGCGGCCAGCATCCAGCGACCGCTCCCGGAGAAGCGCGACACTGCCCTCGTCGGGCAGCCGGGCCAACCTTATCCGCGGAATGGCTGCATGCTCATTCAAGGCAACCTCCGAGCCAGGGGGACAACTCGATCACCAACCCACACAATCTCGACAAACGAACTAGAGGTGTAGGGTCCGCGATCTACAATCACAGGACGTCGAACCGAGACACCAATGAAATCATAAACTTGGGTAGCATGACCCGAAGCCACGCCGAACCGGCAAAACAGACATCCTTCTGTTTTTCAACCCATTCCTTACGTTACGCTAACCCGCACTGCTATCATGTCTAGATCATGACCGGGAGTTGCCGGAGAGCGCTTTGCCGCAGCCGCCCCCGATCGGCCTCTTCGATCCCTTTCCGGACCCGCTTCCGTTGCAGCCGCGCATCAGCTGGACGGCGAACATGCAAACTCCCGGCCAAGCCGAGCGGCGCGCTTGACCCCTGCAAGGGGAAGCAATACGCCCGGGCGCATGACCAACACGACTTCCCCCCTCGCAGTCGCCGGACTGTCGGAACTCGCCTCCCAGTATCCCGTCGTGCTCAGCGACGTCTGGGGCGTCATCCACAATGGCGTGCGCGCCTTTGCGCCGGCCTGCGACGCGCTCAGGCGCTATCGCGCGCAGGGCGGCATCGTCGTGCTCATCACCAATGCGCCGCGCACGAGCCAGCACATCGTCGATCAGATGAACGGTCTCGGCGTCGGGCCCGACTGCTATGACGGCATCGTCACCTCGGGCGACGTGACCCGCGGCCTGCTCGAGGCGCGCGGCGCCGCCAAGACCTTCCATGTCGGCAACGAGCGCGAGAAATCGCTCTATGAGGGCCTGCCGCTACAGCTGGTCGGCGAGGACGAGGCGGAACTGATCTCCTGCACAGGACTGTTCGACGACAGCGTCGAGACGCCGGATGATTATGCCGGCCGCTTCGCCAGCTGGCGCAAGCGCGACCTGCCGATGATCTGCGCCAATCCCGACATCGTGGTCGAGCGCGGCGAGCGCTTCGTCTGGTGCGCCGGCTCGCTCGCCGAGCGCTATACCGCGCTGGGCGGCACGAGCTTCGTCGCCGGCAAGCCGAACCCGCCGATCTACGAGGCCGCGCTCCGCAAGGCATCGGCCATCCGGGGAAGCCATGTCGAGAAGCAGGAGGTGCTCGCGATCGGCGACGGTGCGCCGACGGATCTGCGCGGCGCCTGCCAGCAGGATCTCGACGTGCTGTTCGTCACCGGCGGCATCCATTCGGCGAGCTTCGGCCCCGACGAGGCCCCGGAAGCGGGCGCCGTGCACGGCTTCCTCGTCGAGAACCGGCTGGCGGTCCGCGCCTATATTCCGCACCTCGCCTGGTGATCCACCACGAGTGTCCCGCTCCGGTGGGGCAAACGAAACAGACGTCTTGACCCTGTCGAGCCGAGAGGCCAGTTTCCGGCCGCAGCCGCCGACACCACGCCGGCGGGCTCACCTGGAGCCAACATGACCAGCGCCCCCGCGCACCTGCTGCCGGCCCGGATCCTGCCGCTCGATGCCATTCCGGCCGATTGTCGCGGCGGCGCCGTCGCGATCGGCAATTTCGACGGCATGCATCGCGGCCATCAGGCGCTGCTGGAAGCGGCGCGCAGCGAAGGCAGCGCCCACCAGGCGCCGGCGCTGCTGCTGACCTTCGAGCCGCACCCGCGCTCCGTCTTCCGGCCCGACAGCCCGCTGTTTCGCCTTTCGACCATGGAGGCGAAGGCGCGGCTCGCGGCGGCGTTCGGGCTGGACGGCATCGTCGTCGCCCGTTTCGACCGGGAATTCGCCGAGACCAGCGCCGACGACTTCGTCGACAAGATCCTGGTCGAGCGGCTCGGCATCACGGCGGCGATCATCGGCCACGACTTCCAGTTCGGCCACGACCGGCTCGGCTCCCCGGCCTTCCTGGCGCATCAGGGCGCGCGACACG
Source organism: Kaistia sp. SLG-1 (assembly GCF_059699055.1). Classification (NCBI taxonomy): domain Bacteria; kingdom Pseudomonadati; phylum Pseudomonadota; class Alphaproteobacteria; order Hyphomicrobiales; family Kaistiaceae; genus Kaistia; species Kaistia sp. SLG-1. The sequence goes on along the minus strand of NZ_AP048544.1, from coordinate 1,811,288 downwards.
GCTTCACGGTTTCGGTTCTCGGCGCAGTCATCGACGGCAACGGCCAGTCGTTCTCGTCCAGCCGCGTGCGCCAGAGCCTGGAGCAAGGCGAGATCGAGCGGGCCAATTCCGAGCTCGGCTATCGCTGGTTCGTCATGGGCAAGGTCCAGCATGGCGACAAGCGCGGGCGCGAGCTCGGCTATCCGACGGCCAATGTGCGGCTTCCGGCCGATTGCGGGCTGGCGCTCGGGATCTACGCCGTCACCCTCACCCGCGCCGACGGCACGACGCACGACGCCGTCGCGAGCTATGGCCGCCGGCCGACCTTCGACAATGGCGCGGTGCTGCTCGAGGTGCATGTATTCGACTTTGCCGACTCGCTCTACGACGAAGCCGTCGTCATTACCTTCCATCGTTTCCTGCGCGGCGAAGAGCGTTTCGAGAGCATCGACGCGCTGATCGCGCAGATGGATCGGGATTCGGAGGCGGCCCTCCGGATTCTCGCCGATGCCGGGCCGGGCACCTCGCTCGACCAGCGGCTGGCCCTCATCGCGCCATCCGCCGATGTTGCCCCGGCCCTGTCCATCCGTTAGAAGGACGCCCGAGACCGTGCCGGAATTTTGCCTGCTTTTCTGCGTTTAACCACGACACAGGTTAAGGTGTGCCGATTCGAGCGCGCCCAGGAGTGACCGATCGACATGCCCGCATCGACTGTTCAGCGATTTCTGATTTTGCCTGCGGGCGCCCTGTTGGCGACCGCGCTCGCAGGATGTTCGGGGACCACCTACGGCACCGGCGTATCGCCCGAGAAGCAGACGCTGACGGACGTGATGAGCATCGCGAGCCTCGGCTCCGAGGACCGGCCGCAGATCGACTACAAGCCGCGCGGTGGTATCGTCGTGCCGCCGAGCCAGAGCCTGCCGCAGCCGGTCAACACGGCCTCGGCCGCCACCGACATGAACTGGCCCAAGGATCCGGACGTCGCCAGGCGCAAGAAGCGCGAGAACGACGCCGTTGCTCCGAATAGCGAAGGCGCGCCGAACCTGAAGCTGGCCCCCGGCCAGACGACCTTCAGCCGCCGCGAGGAAGAATATTCCGAAGCCCGCCGCGCCGAAGGCAAGAAGGCCTGGGACGCGCTACACAAGGGCAAGGGCGGCTCCTACGACGCCCAGGGCAACGCGACCCGCAAATATCTGACCGAGCCGCCGGTCGCCTATCGCGAGGCCGACCCCAACGCGCCGATGGAAGAGCCGGCGAAGGTCAAGAAGAAGTTCGACGTCAGCAAGCTCTGGCCGTTCTAGAGCTTCGACCGGACATCACATCAGCGGGCGCCTCGGGCGCCCGTTTTGTTTTGCGCCCTAGCGGACGATCACGCGCGCGCCGACATCGACCCGCTCGTAGAGATCGACGACATCCTCATTCCGCATTCGGAAGCAGCCCGACGAGACGGCCTTGCCGATCGTCCACGGCTCATTCGAGCCATGGATGCGATAGAGCGTCGAGCCGAGATAGAGCGCGCGGGCGCCGAGCGGATTGTTCGGCCCGCCCTCCATGCGCACCGGCAGCCCCGGCCGGCGCTTGCGCATTTCCGGCGGCGGCGTCCAGGTCGGCCACTCGGCCTTGCGCGTGACGCTGTGGGTGCCGACCCAGTCGAACCCGGCCTTGCCGACCCCGACGCCATAGCGTCGCGCGCTTCCGTCCGCCTCGACCAGATAGAGGTAGCGCGATGCCGTATCGATGACGATCGTGCCCGCCGCCTCGTTGCCGTCATAGGGAATGACCGTCGGCAGGAAGGCCGGATCGAAGTCGCGCCGCGCCTTGCGCTGCTTGGACGGCGTCGGCACCAGCCCGGCGCTCTCCTGCGTCGCCGGCCGCGATCTCCGCACTACCGGCCGATCCACACTGCGCTCGCGGATCCGCGGTCGCTCCGGATAGCCTTCGTCGATCAGGACGGGCGGCCGCGGCGTATACCGGTCATTGGCCGCGGCGCCGATCGTCAGGCCGATCAGGAACAGGCTGGCCAGGGTCATCGGATGCAGCAGGCTTCGCATGGCCCCCCTCGGAACATTCGGCGCGACGTTCGGCCGGACGTCGATCGCGAGGGATCTCCGCCAGCCATCCTTCACGCTAGCCAGCCTGGGGCAAAGGAAGCATGAATCCGGGAAGCCGCCACCCATTATGGTCAACAAAGCCCTAGCGGCGATGGCTGCGCGCGGAACCGGCGCGGCGGGGACTTGCCCTGCCTACCCTCGAAAAGCTAGAACAAAGCACGAACCTATCAACAGCCCGCGAGCGCCCCATGCCCCTCCCCGATGGACTTCTTGCCGGTGACGACGGACTGGCCCGGTGCTGGTGGTCGCACGGCACCGAGATGTACCAGGCCTATCACGACAAGGAATGGGGGCGGCCGGTGACGGACGATCGCCGGCTGTTCGAAAAACTATGCCTCGAGGGCTTTCAGTCCGGCCTGTCCTGGCTGACGATCCTGAAGAAGCGCGAGAACTTCCGGAACGCCTTCGAAGGCTTCGATCCGGAAAAGATCGCGCGCTTCGGCGAGGCCGATGTCGCGAGGCTGCTCGCCGACACGGGCATCGTCCGCCATCGCGGCAAGATCGCCTCGACCATCAACAATGCGAAGCAGGCGCTGAAGCTGATCGAAACCGAAGGCTCGATCGCAGCCTATGTGTGGAGTTTCGAGCCGCCGGCGAGCGAGCGCCCGGCGCGGTTCGTCAAAGGAGAAATGCCGGCGACATCGCCGACCTCGGTGCGGCTTTCGAAGGATCTCAAGCGGCGCGGCTGGAGCTTCGTCGGGCCGACCACCGTCTATGCCTTCATGCAGGCCATGGGGCTCGTCAACGACCACCTCGAAGGCTGTCATTGCCGCGAAGAAGCCTTGCGGCTCCGGCAGGGGCTGACGTTGCCCGGTAGGGCGGCGGCTCAGTAGCCGCCGTAGGAGCGCCGGCCGCGGCGGTCGAGATCGCGCTGGATCATCTCGAGGTCGATGAGATCGCCGGCCTGGGCGAGCCGCTCGGCCTCGGGATCGTAGTTGACGTAGTCAGACCAGCTGCGCTTCAGCTTCTTCAGGGACTTGAACATTTGCGTCTCTCCCTTTCATGGGGTGATGACGCAAAGGTAAGCCGCATTTCGCTGCATTGCAAAACACGATATCGCAATGCAGCAATGCGATGCACGCATGACGCGTCGCCAAGCCGGCGAACCAGCATGGCGGCTACCGATCAGGCGGAGCGGCCGTCGATGCGGCCGAGCAGATGCTCCGTCAGCGGGCTCGTTGCCGAGAAGACCGTCTCGATGCGGGCGACCGAAACGGTGCGAGCGCCGGCGCCCGTCCGCAGCCATTCCGCGCAGGCATAGACCTTCGGGGCCGGGCAATGCAGCAGGAACTGGCCGTTGGCGAGGCCGAACGGCGCCGTCGCGCCGAAACGGTCGGCCGCGACCCTGGCCGCTCCCTCGGGATCGACGACGTCGGCGCGGATCTCCCGCAGCGAACGCCCCGCCGCCTCTGCCTCTATCCGGTCCAGGATGGTGCGCAGCGCGCCGCGAGCGGCCCCGCTCCAGTTGGTCGAGAGGCTCGCGACCAGATGCGCCTCGGACTGCAGGATGACGCCGTCGCCGATGACCTTGAGCGCATTGGCGGCGAGCGTCGAGCCTGTTGAGGTGATGTCGACGATCAGATCGGCGGCGCCCGACGCGGGCGCCCCCTCCGTCGCGCCGAGGCTCTCGACGATGCGGTAGTCGGCGATGCCGTTCTGCGTGAAGAAGCGACGCGTCAGGTTGACGTATTTCGTCGCGACGGTCAGCCAGCGGCCATGGCGGGCGCGGAAGTCGGCGGCGACGTCGTCGAGATCCGCCATGCAGCGAACGTCGATCCACGCCTCCGGCACGGCGACGACGACATCGGCATGGCCGAAGCCGAGCGGCAGGACCAGATCGAGCCGCTGGGCGAAGTCGGAGACTTCCTCCTCGACGAGATCGCGGCCGGTAATGCCGAGATGGACGGAGCCGGCCGCCAGTTCGCGCGTGATTTCGGACGCCGAGAGGAACGCGACCTCGACATCCGGCAGGCCGCCGATGCGGCCGCGATAGCTGCGGGCGCTGCCCTGCTGCACCACCGGCAGCCCGGCGCGCGCGAAGAAGGCGTTGGCGTTTTCCTGCAGCCGGCCCTTGGAGGGGACGGCGAGAACGAGCGGGGCGTCGGTCATGCCGTTACTTCCTTCACGCGATCGAGCCAGAGGGCGAAGCCGACGGCGGGGACGGTCGACTTGGCGCCGAGCAGCGGCATCAGCCGGTCATAGCGGCCGCCGCCGACGACCTGCTGGCCGGCGGGTAGCGCCTTGTCGTAGATCTCGAAGACGAAGCCCGAATAATAGTCGAGGCGACGGCCGAAATCGGCGGCGAAGTCGAGGCGGTCGAGATCGATGCCGCGGCGGGCGAGCCCGTCGGCGCGCTTCTCGAAGCCGTCGATTGTCGCGTCGATGTCGATCTTTTCCTCGGTGGCGAGCGCCCTCAGATCCTCGATCACGGCGGTCGGCTTGCCGACGATCCGGAGGAAGCGAAGGAGAACCGCCCGGGCGCGCTCGTCGAGCCCGCCGCCGGCAGCCAGCGCCGACTGCTCAAGGAAGCGATCGGCGATCTCGCCGGCCGAACGGCCACCCACGGCGCGGATACCGGCGATCGACAGCAGATCCTCGACGATCCGGTGCGCGGCGTCGTGGTCGGTGCCGTCGAGCGCGGCCAGGAAGCCGGCATGCGCCGGCGCCTCGGCCGGCTTGCCGCCGGAGAGACGTTCGATCGTCGCGTCGAGCCGGGTCCGGTCGCCGAAGGCGCGCGACAGGCGGCGCTTCCAGACGGCGGCGACGCCCAGCTGGTCGATGACGGCGGCGAACAGCGCGGAATCGCCGATCCGCACGATCGGCTCGTCGAGGCCGAAGACGCGGACGGCGTCGAGCGCCAGCGCCAACACGTCGGCATCGGCGGTGATGCGGTCGGTGCGGCCGAGCGACTCGATGCCGGCCTGCAGGAACTCGCCGTTGACGCCGCCCTCGCGCTGCCGGAAGACCGGGCCGAGATAGGCGTAGTCGGCCGTGCGGTGCGCGTCGCCGGAGGCGAGGTGCTGCAGGCAGACGGGAATGGTGAACTCGGGCCGGAGGCACTGCTCGCGGCCTTCGGCGTTCGAAGTCAGATAGAGCCGGCGACGCAGATCCTCGCCCGCCACGTCGAGAAAGACGTCGGCGTCGGAGACGATCGGCGGTTCGACGAAGCGGTAGCCCGCCTCGGAAAGAAGTACGCGCAGTTGCGTCGTATCGACCATGTCCGTCACCCCGCTTGCCGCGCCAGGATTTCGCGTACCGCCGCGACCAGATCGGCCTCGGGCACCTCGACCTGGGCGGGACGCGCCTCGCGCCAGGTGGCGTTGTCGGTGATCTCCGCCGACATCTGCTTGCCGAGCGCCAGATCCTTGACCTGGATGACGCCCTTGGCCTTCTCGTCGCCGCCCTGGATGATCACGCAGGGCGCATTGCGCTTGTCGGCATATTTCAGCTGCGCCTTCGGGCCGGAGCCGCCGAGATAGAGCTCGGCGCGGATGCCGGCGTCGCGCAGGTCCTTGACCATCCTCTGGTATTCGCCGACGCGGTCGCGGTCGAAGATTGTCACGACGACCGGGCCAACCTCGGCCTCCTCGGAGACCTTGCCGAGCGCCGTCAGCGCCGCCATCAGGCGGGAGACGCCGATCGAGAAGCCCGTGGCCGGGATCGATTCACTGCGGAAGCGGCCGACCAGCCCGTCATAGCGGCCACCGCCGCCGACCGAGCCGAAGCGCGCCGGCTCGCCCTTCTCGTTCACCGTCTCGAACAGCAGCTCCGCCTCGAAGACCGGGCCGGTGTAATATTCGAGGCCGCGCACGACGGAGGGGTCGATCTTGATGCGGTCGGAATAGCCCGCCGCCGTGGTGATGATGGCGATCTGGTCGAGCTCGTTCAGGCCCTCGACGCCGGACGGCCCAAGCTCGATGTGCTTGCGGATGCTCTCGACGGTCGCCTCGTTGCCGACGCTCGACTGCGCGGCGACATATTGCATGACCGTCGCGACACCCGCCTCGTCGAGGCCGGCGCCCTTGGTGAAGTCGCCGCTCTCGTCCTTGCGGCCCTCGCCGAGCAGGAGCTTCACGCCCTCGGGGCCGAACTTGTCGAGCTTGTCGATGGCGCGCAGCACCGTCAGCCGCTTGCCGGCGTTCTCGGGCCCGGCGAGGCCGATCGCCTCCATGACGCCGTCGAGCACCTTGCGGTTGTTGACGCGGATCAGATAGTCGCCGCGCTGGATGCCGAGCGCTTCCAGCGTGTCGGCCATCATCATGCACATCTCGGCGTCGGCGGCCGGCGACGCGGCGCCCACCGTGTCGGCGTCGAACTGCATGAACTGGCGGAAGCGGCCCGGGCCCGGCTTCTCGTTACGGAAAACCCAGCCGTTGCGATAGCTGCGATAGGGCTTCGGCAGTTGGTCGTGGTTCTCGGCGACATAGCGGGCGAGCGGCGCGGTGAGGTCGTAGCGCAGGCTCAGCCACTGCTCGTCATCGTCCTGGAACGAGAACACGCCCTCGTTCGGACGGTCCTGGTCCGGCAGGAACTTGCCGAGCGAATCCGTGTATTCGATCAGCGGCGTCTCGACCGGCTCGAAGCCGTAGAGCTCGTACACGCCTCGAATCGTTGAGATCATCCGGTCGGCCGTCTTGATCGCGCCGGCATGGCGATCGACGAGCCCACGCGGCAGGCGCGCCTTCAGGGCGTTCGTCTTGTCTTTCTCGGCCATTTCCGTCGATCCCGTCTCTCACGCGATACGTCTTGTACCGCATCAATTGGTACGTTTTGTACCGCGTCCAGCGGCGCGTTTCGTACCGCATCGACCGTGAACGGGCAACCTCACGTGCCGATGACACCAAAGCAAAAAGGCCGCCCGGAGGCGGCCTTTCCATGTCTCGAAGGATCGTGGCGATCAGATCGCGCGGCCGATCTTGGCGTCGACCGAATACTCGTTGCCGCCCTTGAAGACGAAGTAGAGCGCGGCGAAGAACCAGAGCGAGGCGTATTCGAAGCCGCCGCTGGCTGCGAAGAAGCCGTTGCCGATATGGACCGAAAGCGTCGCGACCAGCAGGACGAAGGCGGCGACGAGGGCTGCCGGGCGGGTCAGCAGGCCGATGGCCAGGAACAGGCCGCCGAAGAACTCACCGAGGCCGGCGAGCGTCGCCAGCAGCACGGCGGGCTGAAGACCGATCTGGGCGAAAAAGCCGGCCGTGCCCTCAATGCCGCCACCGCCGAACAGGCCGAAAAGCTTCTGCGCGCCATGCGGCACCAGCCAGAAGCCGACGACGAAGCGCAGCAGCGCCTCGAAGACCGGTGTAGCCGAGTAGATCCCGCTAAAGGCAGGCACGATCAACTTCTGCGACGTGGTATCGGACATTGCTCTCTCCAGGCGCCATCATGGCTGTTCAATTTAATCTGACGCCAACATTAATTCATTACACGCCTGACCGAAACATAGCTGCGACACGACACACTGTTCGACAGAGGTAAACAATTGCGTCCATAGAGCCTCACGGGAAATACAATCTCAGGCCGGCGCCAGCGCCGGCTCGGACCGCTCGACGAGCACATGACTGCCGCCGCCGTTCTCGACGAGTTCGAGGATGCGGTCATGCAGCACCGTCAGGCTCGAGCGATGGCCGATCGAGATCACCGTCGTCTGCGGCAGCCTTTCGCGGATCAGATTGTAGACGGCGGCCTCGGCTTTCTCGTCGAGCGCGCTCGTCGCCTCGTCGAGCAGCAGCCAGTCGGGCGCGGCGAGAATCGCGCGGGCGATGGCGACGCGCTGTTGCTCGCCGCCCGACAGGCGGTTGCCCCAATGCACATTGACGTCGAGCTCGGGCACCAGCCGCGACAAGCCAACCGCCTGCAGAGCGTCCTCCGCCTGCTCCGTCGAGAGCGTTTCGGGATCGCGCGGATAGGCGAGCGCGGCGCGGATCGTACCGAGCGGCATGTAGGCCCCCTGCGGCAGGGTCAGCAGATCGGCCCCCTGCGGGATGTGGATCGAGCCGTTGCCGAACGGCCAGATGCCGCTGAGCGCCCGGAACAGGCTCGACTTGCCGGAGCCGGAGGGACCGGTGAGCAGCACACGCTCGCGCGGCACCAGCGTCAGCGCCGGCACATCGACGATCTCGCGGCCGTCCGGAAGATGGACGGTCAGGTCGCGGATGACGAGATCCGACGCAGCGCTGTCGGGCTGCAGCGACGGCCCCTGCCGCTCTAGCTCTTCGGAATGCTCGATCGCATGCTCGAAACCGTCGAGACGATCGACCACCGCCTTCCAGCCCGCCAGGGTGGAATAGGCCGTGACGAAGAAGGAGAGCGCCCCCTGCACCGTGCCGAAGGCGGAGGCGACCTGGGTCAGGCCGCCAAGCTCGATCGTGCCGGCGAAATAGAGGGGGCTGATCAGGATGAACGGAAAGATGACGGCGAGTTGGCTGTAGCCGGCGGTCAGGAAGGTCAGCCGCTTGGTCCGGCTCATGATCTGGTAGAAATTGGAAAGCACCGAGCCGAAGCGGTCATAGAGACCGGCGCGCTCGGCCGGCTCGCCCTTCAGCAGTGCGACCTCCTCGCCGTTCTCGCGCAGGCGCACCAGTGCGAAGCGGAAGTCGGCTTCAAAGCGCTGCTGCTGATAGCTCAGCGCCACCAGCGGCTTGCCGACCCAGTGCGTCAGCGCCGTGCCGATAATCGCGTATCCGAGCGCCAGCCAGACAAGATAGCCCGGAATGGCGTAGCTCTTGCCGAAGATGATCAGGGGCGCCGACGAGGACAGGCTCCAGAGGATGAAGATGAAGGTGATGAGCGTGACGATCTGGCCCAGCAACGCCACGCCGATCGACAGCGCACCGTCGGTAAAGCGGTCGGCGTCCTCGGCGATACGCTGGTCGGGATTGTCGGCGGGATTACCGGCCAGCCGCATGCGATAATGCGTGCCTTTCGCCATCCAGCCGTTCACGTATTTCTGCGTCAGCCAGTTGCGCCAGCGGATCTGCAACCATTGCGAGAAGTAGAGCTGATAGACCGTGGTAATGATCGTCAGCGCCGCGATCCAGGAGAACACGACGAACATCTGGTAGGCGAAGGTCGACCAGTCCTTCTTCTGAAGGGCTGTATAGAAATCGTTGTTCCAATAGTTGAATTTTACGTCCAGCCAGACATTGAAGAGCCTGAGCCCGATGACGACGGCCAGCAGGCCGAGCGCCACCCACATGTCTGATGAACGAAAATAGGGAAGCGCGATCCTCAGCACGGTCGCCAGTGCTGACTTAAGCTTGCGCATGTAGATCTCCAACCGGCACAGGTGGCCTGACTGTCGGCCCCACTATCGCGGCGGGCGTCTGACGGCGAGATGGCCGCCACGTTACCGAAACTTAATGAGCCAACTGGAGAATGCAGGCTCTGTGATCGCAATCACAATCACGGCCCCGTGATTCGCACGAAGGTTGCCGCTGATAGACCGCGATCCTATCGTGCGAATATTCAAAACGGCGCTTCATGGCGCAAACCGGCCTGATAGGGGGGACATGATGAATTTCAAACGCACCTTGGCAGCTTCGCTTCTCGCCGGAGCGGTGTCCTTCACCGCCGGCGGCACGGCCCATGCCGAGAACTTCTTCAAGATGCTTTTCCAGGGCAGCGACAATTTCCGCCCGCAGGCCTCCGGGCCGGGCGCCGCGGTTCCCTACAAATACCAGCGCCAGCGCGTCCGCTACGAGACCAACGAGAAGCCCGGCACGATCATCATCCACTCGGACGAGAAGTTCCTCTATCTCGTCGAGGGCAACGGCAAGGCCATGCGCTACGGCGTCGGCGTTGGCCGCGAGGGCTTCGGCTGGAAGGGCAATGTCACGGTCGGCCGCAAGGCGGAATGGCCGGGCTGGACGCCGCCGGCCTCGATGCGGGCACGCGAGCGCGCCAAGGGCCGCATCCTGCCGGCCTATATGGAGGGCGGCCCGAAGAACCCGCTCGGCGCCCGCGCCATGTATCTCTATCGCGGCGGCCAGGACACGATCTTCCGCATCCACGGCACCAGCGAGCCCTGGACGATCGGCCACAACGTGTCGTCGGGCTGCATCCGCCTCGTCAATGCCGATGTGAGCGACCTCTATTCGCGCGTGCCGATCGGCACCAAGGTCGTCGTCCGCTGATATGGGAGTCGGGCGGCTCCGGCCGCCCGCCCGCTCGGATCAGCCGGCGGTGGAAACCGCCTGCTGCGCCCGATAGGACCGCATGAACACGACGACGGCGCTGTCGACACGGCGCGCGATTTCCGCGGCGTTGGGGGTATCGATGACCCCGAACAGGACGCTGCGCATGACACCGCTCTGCGACAGTTCGACGAACTGCTGGGCGGCGAGCAGGCAATCCTCGATATCGAGCACGCCTGCCTTGGTCTGGGCATCGAGATATTTGGCGAGCAGCTCCGTGCAGAGCAGCGGCCCGTTCGAATAGAACTCGACCCCGATCTCCGGCATCCGGTTGATGATCGAGAACACCGACCGCATCGCCTTGATGTAATAGGGCTTGGTCAGGATCTCGCAGAGCTCCCGGCCGAATTTCTTCAAGACCGCCTCGACATCGTGGTTTTCGAAATCGAGCGTGACGATCCGGAAAAGCTCTTCGCGTTTCTCCGACGAGATCAGCTCGACGAACAAACGCTCCTTGTTGGCGAAATAGACATAGAGCGTGCCCTTCGAAACGCCCGCGGCCCGCGCGATGTCGTTCATGCTGGCCGCGTCGAAGCCCTTCTCCAAAAAGACCTGGCTGGCGCCGCGCATGATCTGCTCGCGCTTTCGTGAATCCTGCCCTGCCCCATCCTCTTGGGCAATGTCAGGCGTATCTACGAATGCCACGGTCTTTCTCCCTTCCCGGGCGCCCTGGCCGCCAGCGGCCTTGAATCGCGTCCGTTTCGTCGTCGTTTCAAAAATACCAAGAAGCGGCGGCCCATCCAATCAACGCCAACTTGTGTTGCAGCGCAGAATTTTTTTGACCGAACCGTTCAGTTCGATCTTGATTTAGGCGATCGATGGGATTAGTTCAAGCACCCAATGACCGAACCGTTCGGTCAACGAGCTTTTCGGGGCAGAAGGACAGAGCCAAGTCATGGCAAAGGTCGCACTTGTCGAGAACCCTGACGATACCGGCGTCTCCGAGCTGGAGCCGATCCAGCGCAAGACCGCCGATTCCACACCGCCGCCGCCCGCGGCCGCGCCGATCGCCGAGCGCCCCTCCACGCCCGGCTCCGATGGCGAGGTCAAGATCGCGGCTGCCCCACCCCCGGCCAAGCGCGGCGGGCGACGGCGGTTTCTTCTCCTGACGGTGGCCGTCGTCGCGATCGCGGCCGGCAGCTATTTCGGGCACGAATGGTGGACGGTCGGCCGCTTCATGGTCTCGACCGACGACGCCTATGTCGGCGCCGACACATCGACGGTCGCCCCGCGGCTTCCCGGCTATGTCACAAAGGTCGCCGTCGCCAATAATTCGGCGGTGAAGACTGGCGATCCGCTCGTCTATCTCGATGATTCCGATCAGAAGCTCGCGGTCGAGGCGGCGCAAAACCAGATCGCCGCGCAGCAGGCTGCGATCGACCGGATCGACAAGCAGATCGAGGCCGGCAAGGCTAGTGTCGAGCAGGCCCGTACGGCCATCACGACCGCCAATGCCGACGCCGAGCTCGCCGTCGCCGATCTGGACCGCGCCACGCAGCTGGCCAAGAACCAGTTCGCCACCCAGCAGGCCCTGCAGCAGGCGCAGGCGACCAAGGACAAGACCAGCGCGGCGGTCCTTTCCGCCAAGGCCGGCCTGACCACGGCCGAGGCCAATGTCGGCGTGCTGCAGGCGCAGCGCGTCGAAGCCGAACGGGCGCTGGACCAGGACCAGACGACGCTCGACCAGAAGAAGCTCGATCTCGAGCACATGGTCGTGCGCGCGCCGTTCGATGGCGTGATCGGCAATCGCGCGGTGCAGCCCGGCCAGTATGTCGCCACCGGTCAGCGCCTGCTGGCCCTGGTGCCGCTGCAGGACGTCTATGTCGACGCCAACTTCAAGGAAACGCAGCTCGACCGGATCCGGCCCGGCGCGACCGCGAGCGTCAGCGTCGACGCCTATTCCGAGACGCCGATCACCGGCACGGTGGATAGCGTCGCGCCGGCATCGGGCGCCGTCTTCAGCCTGCTGCCGCCGGACAACGCCACGGGCAACTTCACCAAGATCACGCAGCGCGTGCCGGTCCGTATCCGCATTCCGGCTTCGGAAGCCGCCAAGGGCCATCTGCGCCCGGGCCTTTCCGTCGTCGTGGATATCGACAGCCGCACCGGCGACAGCGCCCGCGTGGCGGCGACGACGAACTGATCCACCAGACGTTCTCCCCCACGGGGAGAACCGCGAGAGAGGGCGGGCAGAGCCGTCCCTACCGGCCCCGCCCGCCCTCTCTCGTCCCATTCCGACCGTCCGCGCACGGCCGTGCCGCCGGGGGATAGTCCCGGTATTCGGGGCCAGAGCCCCAGGAGACGATCATGGCCGGTCCCCAGCAGCCCGCCCTGCCCGAAATGACTCCGCGCCGGACGCTTGGCTTCGTCGCCATGGCCGTCGGCATGTTCATGGCGATCCTCGACATCCAGATCGTGTCGTCGTCGCTGACCGAGATCCAGGCCGGCCTTTCGGCCAGCGCGCAGGAAATCTCCTGGGTGCAGACGGCCTACCTGATCGCCGAGATCATCATGATCCCGCTGTCGGGCTTCCTCGGCCGGGCGCTTTCCACCCGCTATCTCTTCGCCATCGCGGCGGGCGGCTTCACCATCACCTCGATCGGCTGCGCCACCTCGAGCTCGATCGGCGAGATGATCGTCTGGCGCGCCGCCCAGGGCTTCATCGGCGGCGGCATGATCCCGGCCGTGTTCGCGGCCGCCTTCACGATCTTCCCGCCCAACCGCCGCGCCATGGTTTCGGCGATCGTCGGCCTGATCGCGACGCTCGCGCCGACCGTCGGCCCGACCATCGGCGGCTACCTGACCAATCTGTTCTCCTGGCACTGGCTGTTTCTGGTCAACGTCATCCCGGGCATCTTCGTCACCATCGGCGTGCTTTCCTTCGTCGACTGGGACAAGCCCAACTTCAAGCTGCTGCAGCATTTCGACTATATCGGCCTGATCACGCTCGCCGCCTTCCTCGGCAGCCTCGAATATGTGCTCGAAGAGGGCTCGGCCAACGATTGGTTCCAGGACGAGACCATCGCCTCGCTGGCGGTCGTCACCGTCGTCGCCGGCGTCCTGTTCTTCTGGCGGGTGCTGCGCGCCAACGAGCCGATCGTCGACGTGCGCGCCTTCCAGAACCGCAACTTCGCGACCGGCGCGCTGTTCTCCTTCATGCTCGGCGTCGGCCTCTACGGCCTCGTCTATCTCTACCCGGTCTATCTGGCGCGCGTGCGCGGCTACGATTCCCTGCAGATCGGCGAGACGATGTTCGTCACCGGCCTGTTCATGATGATGACCGCGCCGATCGTCGGCCGGCTCGGCCAGAAGATGGACCCGCGCTACATGATGGCCTTCGGCCTGGCGCTGTTCGCTCTGTCCTGCCTGGAGCTGGTGCCGATCACCAAGGACTGGGCCTTCAGCGAGCTGTTCATCCCGCAGGCGATGCGCGGCGTCGCGCTGATGACCTCGATGATGCCGGTCTCGATGCTCGCCCTCGGCACGCTGCCGCCCGAGCGCATGAAGAACGCCTCCGGCCTGTTCAACCTGACGCGCAACCTCGGCGGCGCGGTCGGCCTCGCCGTCATCACGACGATCCTCAACAATCGCTGGGACCTGCACATCACGCGCCTGCACGAGCAGGTTCAGTGGGGACGCGAGGCGGCGACCGAGCGGCTCGACCTGATGACCAAGGGCTTCGCCGCGACGCTGGGTTCCGACGCCAACATCGCCGCGATCAAGACGCTGACCCTCTCGGTCAAGCGCGAGGCTCTGGTGATGGCGTTCTCGGACGTGTTCCTGGTGCTCGCCGTGATCTTCGCGGGCATCGTCCTGCTGGTTCCCCTCGCCCGCAAGCCGCAGGCAGCACCTGCCGGCGGCGGTGGCGGACACTGATGCCGGACCGCGACGGCGGCGAGATCGTCGCCGTCGCGGATTGAGCTCGCGGGGTATCGGGTCTAAGGTCCGATACCCGATTGAACCGAGTTTGATCCGGCACCCCTCCTGACCTGCCCCTTCCCGGCCGGCCAAACTACATTGGCGACTTTTCCATGGATGCTTCCGTTTCCGCGCGGCCCGGCCCGCCTCCGCTCGACCATGCCACCGTCCGCTCGATCATTCTCGGCGTCATGCTGGCGATGTTCCTGGCGGCGCTCGACCAGACCATCGTCGCGACCGCGCTGCCGACGATCGGCCGCGAGCTGGGCGATCTGCAGAACATCGCCTGGGTGGTGACCGCCTACCTGCTCTCCTCGACCGCCGTGACTCCGCTCTACGGCAAGCTTTCCGACATTCACGGCCGGCGAACCGTGCTTCTGATCGCCATCACGATCTTCATCCTCGGTTCGATCGCCTGCGCCGCCGCCCCGACCATGACCGGGCTGATCCTCGCCCGCTTCCTGCAGGGCCTCGGCGGCGGCGGGCTGATCTCGCTCGCCCACACCATCATCGGCGACGCGATCTCGCCGAAGGAACGCGCCAAGTACATGGGCTATTTCGGCGCCGTGTTCGCGCTGGCGAGCGTCGCCGGCCCGGTGCTCGGCGGCGTGCTTTCCGAGGCGCTGCACTGGTCGGTGATCTTCTGGATCAACGTGCCGCTCGGCCTCGTCGCCTTCGCCATGACCTTCAACGCCCTGAAGAAGCTGCCGCGTAACGATCGCCCGCACAGGCTCGACGTCATCGGCGCCGTGCTTCTGGTCGCGGCCGCCGTGCTGCTCCTGCTGGCGCTGAGCTGGGGCGGCGTTTCCTATCCGTGGGACTCGCTGCCGATCATCGGCCTGCTCGCCGCCTCGCTGGTCGCCTGGGTGCTGTTCGTCACCCGCGTGCTGACGGCGCCCGAGCCCTTCCTGCCCGTCGGCGTGCTGCGCGACCAGGTGGTGGCGACAGCGACGCTTGCCGGCTTCTTCGGCATCGGCACCATGGTCGGCCTGTCGATCTACATGCCGCTGTTCTTCCAGTCGGTGCTGCATCTCTCGGCGGCGGAATCCGGCTTCGCGCTGATCCCGCTCTCGATCGGCACCGTGTTCGGCGCCCAGTTCTCCGGCCGCGTCATGGCCCGCGTCCAGCACTACAAGCGCTCGCCGACCATCGGCCTCTCCGTCGCCATGATCCTGACCGCCGTGCTCGCCGTCTTCGCCGGCAGGCTGGAGCTCGTCTCGATCGAGATCCTGCTGACCTTCATCGGCGCCGGCCTCGGCACGCTGTTCCCGGTGACGATCGTCGTGGCGCAGAACGCCGTCCAGGCGCATCACCTCGGCACGGCAACGGCGACGATCAACTTCATGCGCTCGCTCGGCAGCGCCATCCTGGTGGCCGCCTTCGGCGCCATCTTCCTGGGCGGCCTCGGCGCGATTTCGGGCGGCGAAGGCACCTCGGTCGAGGCCAAGATCGCCGCGGCGTCGGAAGCCGGCGTCTCGCTCGCGGGCGCCTTCTCCGGCGTCTTCATCGCGGCGACGATCTGCATCGCCATCGCGCTGGCGCTGCTGGTCATCATGGAAGAGCGTCCGCTCCGGGGCGGCCGCGGCCCCGCGCCTTCCGCCGTCGAAGTCTAGAAACAGAAAAACCCATCCCGATCGCTCGGGATGGGTTCGATCACGTGTCCGCCGACCTGAGGCGCACTTCCGAAACGCCCGATCTCGGGTGGCGCGCTCTAGCCGGCACCGTCGGCGCGCAGCGCATTCGCCTCGTTGAAGCGGATGCGGTTGCCGAACGGATCCGGCACCTCGACCATCCGCGCGTCGTAGCCGGTCTTTTCGAGACCGGGACGCGAATAGCCATACTTCTTGCCGAGTAGTTCGCGGTGAAAGGCCTCGATGCCGCGCATCCAGACGAACACGGTCGAGCCGGGGCTGGCGTCGCCGTGATGCTCGGAGAGATGCAGGACCGCGCCGGCGCGCGACACCTGCGCGTAGAGCGGCATCCCTTCGGCGTAGCGATGTTCCCAGTCGACCGCGAAGCCGAGGAAATCGCGATAGAACTCCATCGCCTTGGCGATATCGAAGATCCGCAGGATCGGGATTACCTGCTTGAACTGCGGGCCTGCCGCCGTTTCCGGCTCGGCCGGCTTTGCCTCCACCGCCAATTCGGCCGCGAGGATGTTCCAGTCGTCGAACCCGAACTGGCGGGCGACGATCTCCAGCGTTTCGCTATGGGAGAGTTCGATCTGGCGCTCGGCCATCGCGGCGCGGAGCGCCTTTGCCATGGCTTTGGCATCGCGAAAATCGCGCATGTTTCCTGTCCTTTGCCTCAAGGCGAACGCGGTTCCATCAGCGCTTGCATTGCTGAGGCGTTCGCCGGGAGCAAACGGATCAGGCTCAGTCCTTAACGATACATTCACCCTACCCCGAAGGGCGCAAGCGGCAGGCTGTATCAGCCTGCCGCGATCTTACTGGACGCGAATAGCGCGTCAATCGGCTCAGTCGATGAGCTTGTAGGCGGGAACCGTCAGGAAGGGCTCGAAGGTCTTGGCGGTCGAGAGGTTCGCAAACAGCTCGATCGCCTCCGGGAAGCGGCCGGCGGCGTAATTGTCCGGGCCGACCTCGCCCTTCACCACTTCCATCTCCTCGGCCAGAGCACGGCGGAACAGCTCTTCCGTCACCTTCTGGCCGTCCTCGAGCGTCGCCTCGAAGTTCAGCTGCTGCCAGATCTGCGCGCGGCTGATCTCGGCCGTCGCCGCGTCTTCCATCAAATTGTAGATCGGCACCGCGCCGCGGCCGCGCAGCCACGCCTCGATATACTGGACGCCGACGCGGATGTTGTGGCGAAGGCCCGCCTCTGTCCGCGTGCCCTCATGGATGGCGAGCATGTCCTTCTGGCCGAAGGAGACTTCCTCGCGCAGCTTCGAGAGCTGGTTCGGCGTCGGCATCAGGCGGTCGAACACTTCCATCGCGACCGGCACGAGGTCCGGATGCGCGACCCAGGTGCCGTCATGGCCGGCCTTCGCCTCGCGCTCCTTGTCGGCCTTGACCCGCTCGAAGGCGGCGGCGTTGGCTTCCGGGTTGTTCTTGACCGGGATCTGCGCCGCCATGCCGCCCATGGCGAAGGCGCCGCGACGGTGGCAGGTCTTGATCAGAAGCTCCGAATAGGCGAGCAGGAACGCCTTGCCCATGACGACCTGGCCGCGATCCGG
Organism: Kaistia sp. SLG-1; assembly: GCF_059699055.1. Lineage (NCBI taxonomy): Bacteria > Pseudomonadati > Pseudomonadota > Alphaproteobacteria > Hyphomicrobiales > Kaistiaceae > Kaistia > Kaistia sp. SLG-1. The sequence goes on along the minus strand of NZ_AP048544.1, from coordinate 1,793,898 downwards.
CAGCAGGAACGCCTTGTTGTTCCGCAGCGTCTTGATGAACGAGAAGATGTAGTCCCAGCGGCCGCAATTGAGGCCGGCCATGTGATCCCTGAGCTCGTAGAGGATCTCGTCCATCTCGAACGCCGCCGGCAGCGTCTCGATCAGGACGGTCGCCTTGATCGTGCCATGCGCGAGGCCGAGCGCTTCCTCGGCATAGGTGAAGACCTCGTCCCAGAGGCGGGCTTCCAGGTGGCTCTCGGTCTTCGGCAGGTAGAAATACGGGCCGGATCCCTGCGCCAGCGCCGCCTTGGCGTTGTGGAAGACGTAGAGGCCGAAATCGACCAGCGAGCCGGACGCGTCGGCGCCGTCGAAGGTGATGTGGCGCTCGGGCAGGTGCCAGCCGCGCGGCCGGATGATCAGCACGGCCGGGTTGGGGCCGAGCTTGTAGTCCTTGCCGCGCGGATCGGTGAAGTCGATCTTGTTGGCCCAGCGATCTTTCAGGTTGATCTGGCCTTCGACCATGTTGGCCCAGACCGGCGACGAGGCGTCCTCGAAGTCGGCCATGAAGACCTTCGCGCCGGAATTCAGCGCGTTGACGATCATCTTGCGATCGACCGGGCCGGTGATCTCGACGCGACGGTCCTGCAGGTCGGCCGGGATCGGCGCCACCTTCCAGTCACCCTCGCGGATCGCCTTCGTCTCCGGCAGGAAGTCCGGAAGGCCGCCATTGTCGAAGAAGACCTGGCGCTCGTTGCGGAATTCGAGCAGGGCGCGACGCTTGGCATCGAAACGGCCATGCAGTTCGGCGACGAAAGCGAGCGCCTCGGGCGTCAGGATCTCGTCAAAGCGGGGGCCGATGGCGCCCTTGACGACGAGGCGTTCAGCGTTGGTGGCGGACATGGTCTCTCCTCGGTGGCACGTTGGAGCGGACTATGCCACGCCACCCTCTTCAACTGAACCTGCAGGAACAGGGCAGAACTTGTTCCAGGCGGGAATAAGTCGCCTATTTCTGCGAACGGAAGCGGGCGATGCGATCGGCGAAATCGCGCGCGGCGCGTTCCGGGTCTTCCGCCGCGATGATGGCGGAGACGATGGCGAGACCGTCAGCGCCGGCAGCGAGCGTCGGCTCGACATGCTCCGCCTTCAGCCCGCCGATGGCGACGACCGGCAGGCCGGACGCCGCCTTGATGCGGCCGAGATGCTCGAAGCCGATCGGATCGCGCGCATTCGCCTTGGTCGCCGTGGCGAAGACCGGGCCGACGCCGAGATAGTCGATCGGCGCGAGGTCTTCCGGCGTCAGTTCCTCGAACTGCGCCGCCGACAGGCCGAGGATGCGATCGGGGCCGATCAGCTCGCGCACCTTGGCGACCCGCATGTCGCTCTGGCCGACATGCACGCCATCGGCATCGACCGCCAGCGCCACGTCGACGCGATCGTTGATGATCAGCGGAATGCCGCGCGGGCGCAGAAGGTCCACCAGCGCCTGCGCCGTCGCCACGAAATCGCGGGTCGAGCCCTGCTTGAAGCGATGCTGGACGAGCGTGACGCCGCCGTCGATCGCGGCGCGGACCGCCTCGACCACGCCGCGCGGGCCGGCCAGGTCCTCGTCCGTGACGAGATAGAGCGAAAGATCGAAAGGACGGCTCATCAGACATTCACCTCTTCAACGGTCTTGATCGTCGCATAGCGCTCGACGAGGGCGGCGTCGGCTCCGTAGAGCGCGTCGCAGAGTTCGGCGGGAAGATGCCCCGGCCCGGTCACGCGCTCCGCGGCAGCGGCGCCGGCCGCGCCATAGACGGCGAGCGCCGCGACGGCGGCCTCGAAGGGCGGACGCACGGCGGCGAAGGCGGCGACGGTGGCGGACAGCGCGCAGCCGAGCGCGGTCGAGAGCGGCATCAACGGGCTGCCGCCGGTGATCGCCACGACATGGGTGCCATCGGTGACATAGTCGGTCTCGCCGGTGATCGCGACGACGGCGCCGCTGGCTTTGGCCAGCGCCTTGCCAGCCTCGAGCGCGGCGTCGGAGGAGGCGGTCGAGTCGACGCCCTTGCCCCCTGCCCCGGCCGCGCCCGCGAGGCTCATGATCTCGCTGGCATTACCGCGAATGATGGCGGGGCCGGCCCGGCTCAATTCGACGGCGAAATCGGTGCGGAACTTGGTCGCGCCGCAGCCGACCGGATCGAGGACCCACGGCTTGCCCAGGGCGACCGCCTGCGCGGCGGCCTTGCGCATGCCGGTCAGCCAGTCCGGCGACAGCGTGCCGATATTGATGACGAGCGCGTTCGAGATCGCGACGAACTCGTCGACCTCGGCTTCGGAATGCACCATCGCCGGCGACGCGCCAACGGCGAGCAGCACATTGGCCGAAATCGTCATGGCGACATAGTTGGTGATGTTCTGCACCAGCGGCCGGGCGGCGCGCAGGGCGTCGAGGGCGCTGACGGCCTCGGCGATCGAGACTTGGTGGGTGGCAGATTGGGGGGTGGCAGACATGAAAAGACGTCCTTTGCTAAATAGCAGGACGGAACGATGGCAAGAGCATCTACGCGCTTGGCTCAATCCCTCCGCCGGCATGATCCGGATCAGGTTCGCGGGTTAGTCCGAAGACCTCTCAGCCAGGATTCGGATGAATCAGGGCACCCCGATGAGACGGTCGGAAACCTATCACGGGCGGGCCGGCGCGCAAGCGGAATGCGCTCGGCGTCCCTTCACCTCGCGCCAATGACGGACCGCAGAACGGGACTGGAGACTATCCCCGCGAACGCGTAGCGTAGGCTTGGCACAACGCGGAGCGCGCCATGGGCAAGAGCCGGATCGAAGCATTCAGCGACGGTGTCATCGCCATCATCATCACGATCATGGTGCTGGAGCTGCAGGTCCCCCACCACGTGGACCTTCCCGCGCTGCTGCCACTGCTGCCGGTCTTTCTCAGCTATGTGCTGAGCTTCATCATGATCGGCATCTACTGGAACAACCACCACCACATGTTCCATGTCGTCCATCACGTCCGGGGCGGCGTGCTCTGGGCCAATCTGCACCTTCTGTTCTGGCTGTCGCTGATGCCGTTCACGACCGCCTGGATGGGCGAGAACCACATCGAATCTCTTCCGGTGGCGCTTTACGGCTTCGTGCTGATGATGTCCGGCGTCGCCTACTACATCCTCGCCCGTTCCCTCATCGCGCTGGAGGGGCAGGACTCGGCGTTGGCGATCGCCTTCGGCCAGGATCGCAAGGGCAAGATCTCGGTGCTGATCTACGCCGCCGCAATCGTGCTCGCCTTCGTCAGTCCGTGGATCGCCATCGCCTGCTATGTCGTGGTGGCCTTGATCTGGCTGGTTCCCGACCGCCGCGTCGAAAGGGTGTTGCTGGCCGCCCCGGCGCATGGGAACACACCGGGACCGAATGCGCCGCGCCCCTGATCGGGACGATCCAGCCTCGCCAATCGCAGTTTGGGACATTCGCGCAATCATTCGGGCTTGATCGGGCGTATACTGGCGGCATGAGCATCCAGTTCCCCAATCGAAGCCGCAGCTATAGCGAGACGCACCACCGCATTCAGTTCTGGGGGCATGACCAGTCGCTGGAGGTGTCGTTCTTCCTGGAGGCCGACGCGCTGGAGCGGATTCATCCCGATGCCGCGCAGGACGAGGCTTCGGCGCTTCGGGCCTTCGATGCCAACCGGACGCGGATCGAGCACGCGGCGATGCGGCTCTATTCCCGCCACGCCCACGCTTCCTACACGCTCACCGCCCGCGATATCTGATACGGAGGCGCCGGGCGGAAGACCGCCCGGCCCCGGCCGCTTCAGTTCGCGATGCCGGCCGGCTTCGGGCCGCCATAGGCCCAGTCGAGCAGCTCGATCGTATGGACGACCGGCACGCCGGCGCCGTCGGAAAGCTGCGTGATGCAGCCGATATTGCCGGTGGCGACGACATCGGGCGCGACCTTGGCGATGTTGCCGAGTTTTCGCGATTTCAGCTGCTGCGACAACTCCGGCTGCAGCATGTTGTAGGTGCCGGCAGAACCACAGCAGAGATGCCCCTCCGGCACGTCGCGGACGGTGAAGCCGGCCTTCGACAGCAGCGTCTTCGGCGTCGTCTTGATCTGCTGGCCGTGCTGCATCGAGCAGGCCGAATGATAGGCGACGGTGAGAGCCTTCGGCGCCGCGACCGGCGCGAGCTTCAGGCTCTCCAGATACTCCGTGATGTCCTTGGCAATCGCCGAGACCCGCTTCGCCTTTTCGGCATAGGCGGGGTCCTCGCGGAACATGAAGCCATAGTCCTTGATCGTCGTGCCGCAGCCCGACGCGGTGATGATGATGGCGTCGAGGCCCTCGCCGTCCATCTCGGCGATCCAGGCGTCGATCGTCCGCTTCGCCGTTTCATGCGCCTGGCTGGACTTGCCCATGTGGTGCGCGAGCGACCCGCAGCAGGTCTCGCCTTTGGCGATCACCACCTCGACGCCGACGCGGTTCAGGAGGCGGATCGTCGCCTCGTTGATGCCGGGATCGAGCACCGGCTGCACGCAGCCGGAGAGCAGCGCGACCCGCCCACGCTTCTCGGCCTTCGTCGGGAAGGTGCCCGGCCCTTCCGAGGCGGTGCGGCCATGCGGGAAGCGCGGCGCCAGCTTCAACATGGCGCTGATGCGCTTGAAGCCCGGCACCTTGCCGATCGGACCTGCGAAAGGTCGCGCGGCGGCCGCTGCGACAAGCGCCAGCCGGAAGCGGTTGCGGTGTGGCATCACGGCGGCGAGCGCCGCACGGATTGCCTTGTCGGCGATCGGCCGGTCGTAGGTCTCCTCGATATGCGCGCGGGCATGATCGACCAAGTGCATGTAGTTCACGCCGGACGGACAGGTCGACATGCAGGAGAGGCAGGACAGGCAGCGATCGACATGCTTCACGACCTGCTCGTTGGCGGGCTTGCCGCCTTCCAGCATGTCCTTGATCAGGTAGATGCGGCCGCGCGGACTGTCGAGCTCGTCGCCGAGCAGCACATAGGTCGGACAGGTCGCCGTGCAGAAGCCGCAATGCACGCAGGTGCGCAGGATCTTCTCGGATTCACGAACATCCGGGTCGGCGAGCTGGGCAAGGGAGAAGGAGGTTTGCATGGATCACTCTGCCGCCGCGGGCGGGGTTTTGGAGGGTGCACAATCCGGCTTGCACGCCCTGAATGCATCTGGCATTGGCGGCGAGCCCGACATCTCGTCGGCGCACCCAGGGGAAGTTCTATGCAGTTTCGTCTTTGGACGGCCGTCGGCGCGGCTGTCGTCTCTTCGCTCGTTCTCGCCGGCGCGGCCAACGCGGAAAACCGCAAGGTCAAGATCATCAACGAGACCAGCAGCGATCTGGACCAGTTCTACGCTTCCAATGTCGGCTCCGCCGACTGGGAAGAGGACATCCTCGGCGACGATCAGGTTCCGGCCGGCGGCTCGGTCACCATCAACATGGATGACGGCAGCGGCTACTGCAAATTCGACTTCAAGGGCGTCTTCGTCGACGACAGCGAAGCAACCGTCGAGGGCATCGACGTCTGCGAAGTGGGCGTCGTCCGCTTCACGGAGTAGGGCCGAAAGGCCGGCCCCGGCGCCCTTGAGCGCCGGCGGCCATCCCGTTCCTGTTGCGGCCGCGACCATGGCTCACATCCGCCCGGGATTGAGGATGCCGGCCGGATCGAAGGTCGCGCGGATGCGGCGCGACATCTCGGCCACCGCCGGTGCCTCCGGCTGGAAGACCGGCACGCTGGCCCGCAGCGTCGGCGAACCGCGCACCAGAAGAGCATGGCCGCCGACGGCGCCGACCGCTGCGCGCACGACCGCCGCGCCGCCATCCCCGTCTGCCGAAGCGCTCGCCCAGATCAAGCCGCCGGCCCAGTCATAGACCAGCCGGCTGCCCAGCGCCGCCTCGAGCTTCGCGCCGATTTCCGGGCCGTCGCTCGGCCGGACCGAGATCCGCCAGATGGCCGCGTCGCGCGGCGTCTCCAGCGCTTCCACGTCGCGGATCGACTTCCACAGCACGCGAGACGCCTCGAGCCCCAGCGTCTCGAACGTTCCGAACGGCCGCAGCACGCCTTCGAGACGGGCGGTGCGATAGGTCACCGACGCATCGAAGCCCTCGATCCGAAGCACCGTGCGCGACGGCGCGCCATCAACGGCCGGCAGATGCGCGGCTCCCGTCACCTCGAACGGCGTCGCGAGAGCTGCCGTCATTGCCGCGACGGCACGCTCGGCCGAAAGGCCCAAGAGCAGCAGGGTGACTTCCGTCTCGACTTCCGGCAGCAGCTTGTAGGTCACCTCGGTCAGCACGCCGAGCGTGCCCCAGGAGCCGGCCATCAGCTTGACGAAATCATAGCCGGTGACGTTCTTCATCACCCGGCCGCCGGACTTGATCGTCTCGCCCCGCCCGGTCGTGGCGCGGATGCCGATCAGCGCGTCCCGCGCGGCGCCCGAATGGATGCGGCGCGGGCCGGAGCTGTTGGAGGCGGTCATGCCGCCGATCGTCGGCGTGCCGTGATTGCCGAGCAAATGGCGATAGTCGATCGGCTCGAACGGCAGGCGCTGGCGGTTGGCGGCGAGCGTTTCCTGGATCAGGGAGAGCGGCGTGCCGGCGCGGGCCGAAAGCACGAGCTCGGACGGCTCGTAGAGGGTGATGCCCGTCATCTGCTGGGTCGACAGCGTCCGGTGCGCATGGACGATGCCGCCGATCGGTCGCGAACCGCCGCCATGGATCGCCAGCGGGCTGCGCGACTGCGCCGCCTCATGCACGATCGCCTCGATCTCGGCCTCGGTATCGGGGAGAAGGATCGACGTCATCGGCATGCTTCCTGGAAGGGCAGAATATCGGGCATCAGACCGGGCGCCCTTGAAGCGGGAACACCTTGTGCGGATTGAGCAGCCATTGCGGATCGAGCGCGCTTTTCACCCGCATCTGCTGGTCGAGATCGATCGTGTTGAACTGGTAGGTCATCAGATCGCGCTTCTCGATGCCGACGCCGTGCTCGCCGGTCAGGCAGCCACCGAGATCGACGCAGAGCTTCAGGATATCCTCGCCGCAGCGCTCGGCCTTGTCCTGCTCGTCCGGATCATTGGCATTGAAGAGGACCAGCGGATGCAGATTGCCGTCGCCGGCATGGAAGATGTTGGAGACGCGCAAGCCGTAGCCGTCGCAGATCCTGGCGATGCCGGTGAGCACCGCCGAGAGCTGGCCGGTCGGGATAGTGCCGTCCATGCAGATATAATCGGCGAGCCGACCCATGGCGCCGAAGGCGGACTTCCGCCCTTTCCAGATCGCGGCGCTCTCCGCTTCCGACTGCGAGATGCGCAGGCCCGAAGGGTTGAAATCGGCGGCGATCTTGGTGATCCGGCCGATCAGATCCTCGATCTCGGCCTCGGATCCCTCGACCTCGATGATCAAAAGAGCTTCGACATCAAGCGGATAGCCGGCATGGGCGAAGGCCTCGCAGACCTTGATCGCCGGCCGGTCCATATATTCGATCGCCACCGGGATGATGCCCGAGGCGATGATCGCGGCGACGCAGGCGCCGGCGTCCTCGGCCGACTGGAAGCCCATCAGCATCGGGCGCGCGCCTTCGGCAAGCGGCAGGATGCGGAGCGTCGCCTCGGTGACGATGCCGAGCTGCCCTTCGGAACCGACGATCAGGCCGAGCAGGTCGTAGCCCGGCGCATCGAGATGCGCGCCGCCGATCTCCAGCACGGTGCCGTCGATCATGACGATCTTGACGCCCAGCACATTGTTGGTGGTGACGCCGTATTTCAGGCAATGCGCGCCGCCGGAGTTCATGGCGATGTTGCCGGCGATGGTGCAGGCGAGCTGGCTCGACGGATCGGGCGCATAGAAGAAGCCGAGATGGGAGACGGCGCCGGTCACGCCGAGATTGGTGACGCCCGCCTCGACGCGGATCGTCCGGTTGTCGGTGTCGACGTCGAGGATGCGGTTCATCTTCGAGACGCCGAGCACGACGGCGTCCTCGCTCGGGATGGCCCCGCCGGCGAGCGACGTGCCGGCGCCGCGCGCGACGACCTTGACGCCCTGCTGGTTCAGGAATGTTAACACCTTGGAAACCTGCTCGGTGGTTTCCGGAAGCACGACCGCGAGCGGGATGCGGCGATAGGCGGTGAGCGCGTCCGTATCGAAGGCGCGGCGCTCATCCTCCTCGGTGATCAGGGAGGTTGGTGGTACCAAGGCGGCGAGACCGGCAAGAATCGCATCCCGACGCGCGAGAATGCCGGGATCCGGCTTCGGAATCTCTATCGCGGACATGGCGACCTCCCTCCCACTTCAGAAACAGTCTAAGCGCGGACGGTTTTGTACCCAAGCTGGCCTGGAAAACAACATCCTTTCCGCAGGATTGAAAATCGCCCCTTTCTTTTGCCAGTATGATCGCAAATGAGCACCCTCACTGATATGGAGATCTTCGCCCGCGTTGTCACCGCCGGAAGCCTTTCGGCGGCGGGGCGCGAGCTCGATCTGTCGCCCGCCGTCGTGTCCAAGCGCCTGAAGCGGCTGGAGGACCGGCTCGGCACGCGCCTGTTGCAACGCACGACCCGGCAGATTGCTCTGACCGAGGCGGGGCGCGGCTTTCACGATCGCGTCGTGCAGATTCTGGCTTCGATCGACGAGGCGGAATCCTTCGTCAGCCGGCGTTCCGACGTTGCCCGCGGCACGCTTAAGGTGTCGGCGCCGACGACCTTCGGCCGGCTGCACATCACGCCCTATCTCGGCTCGTTCCTGGCGGCCAATCCGGACCTGACCGTCAATCTCGTGCTCTCGGACGAATTCGTCGACCTGATCAAGGACGGCATCGACGTATCGATCCGCATCGCCGAGCTGATGGATTCGAGCCTGGTGGCGCGGCGGCTGGCGCCGAATCACCGGGTGCTCTGCGCGACGCCGGCCTATCTCGCCGAACACGGCACGCCGAAGACGATCGCCGATCTCGACAAGCATTCGCTGCTCGCCACCGCCAGCCAGGATCCCTGGCGGCTGGAGGGACCGGACGGGCCGGTCACCGTGCATGTCGAGGGGAGGCTGCGCACCAACTCCAACGAGGTTGTGCGCGAGGCGGTGCTGGCCGGCCTCGGCATCGCCTTCCGCTCGACCTGGGATGTCGGGCCGGACCTGCGCGCCGGGCGGCTCACGACGGTCCTGCCGGCCTACCGCGCCTCGCGGCACGTCGCCGTGCACGCCGTCTATCCGAGCCGCCGCTTTCTCGCCGCCAAGGTCCGCCTGTTCATCAACCATCTCGCCGGCCTCTATGGCGAACGCCCGCATTGGGACGAAGGGCTCGAGACGATCCTCGCGCCGACGCGGGGCTGACGCACGGCGAAACTCCGCGCGTCAGCCCCAACCATGTCAGCCCCGGTCGATGACGGTCTCGTCGATCTCGGCCAGCGTGCGACGGCCGGTCAGGGCCATCGAGACATCGAGCTCCTTGCCGACGATCTGGATCACCTTGGAGACGCCCGCCTCGCCGCCGGCGCCGAGGCCGAACAGGAAGGCCTTGCCCATCATGCAGCCCTTGGCGCCGAGCGCCAGCGCGCGCAGCACGTCCTGGCCCGAGCGGATGCCGCTGTCGAACAGGATCTCGGTCTGATTGCCGACCGCGTCGACAATGCGCGGCAGGCGCGAGATCGCCGACGGGGCGCCGTCGAGCTGGCGGCCGCCATGGTTGGAGACGACGATCGCGTCAGCGCCGGTGTTGACCGCCTTCTGCGCGTCGCCCACGTCGAGAACGCCCTTCAGGATCAGCTTGCCCGGCCAGATCGAGCGGATCCAGGCGACGTCGTCCCAGTTCAGCGCCGGGTCGAACTGGCCGGAAATCCACTGGCCCAGCGACTTGACGCCGCTCATGCCCTCGACGCCGTTCAGATTGCCGAAGGTCTTGTGCTTGCTGCCCAAAACCTGGAACGCCCACGGCAGCTTGGTCGCCATGTCGAGCACGTTGTGCAGCTTGATCTGCGGCGGCACCGTCATGCCGTTCTTGATGTCGCGGTGACGCTGGCCCTGCACCTGCAGGTCGAGCGTCAGGATCAGCGCCGAGCACTTGGCGGCGATGGCGCGCTCGACCAGCTGCTTGGCGAAGTTGCGGTTCTTCATCACGTAGAGCTGGAACCAGAACGGCCGCGACGTCGCCGCCGCCACGTCCTCGATCGAGCAGATCGACATGGTCGACAGTGCGAACGGGATGTTGGCCTTCTCGCAGGCCTTGGCCGCGAGGATCTCGCCATCGGCATGCTGCATGCCGGTCAAGCCGGTCGGCGCGAAGGCGAAGGGATAGGCGAACTTCTCGCCGAGCAGCGTCACCTCGGTCGAGCGGTTGGAGACGTCGACCATGACGCGCTGGCGCAGCTTCAGCGCCTTGAAGTCGGCCGAATTGGCGTCGATCGTTTCCTCATTGTAGGAGCCGCGATCGGCATAGTCGAAGAAGGCGCGCGGCACGCGGCGCTTCGCCAACAATCTCAGGTCTGCAATGCTCGTTGCGTCCTTCAAGCCGCCCATGGCGCCGCTCCAATTTGATCTGATTTCTTGAAATGCGGGTGCCACCCGCTAACTGGATCAATTTCTTGACCACTTCCTGATTTCTGCTGATAGGCTCTTCCGCATGGTCTTTCAACCGATTCCTTCCCGCGCGACCGCCGACGAGGTGGCGCGACAGATCGAGATGCTGGTGCTGGAGGGCGTGCTGCATCCGGGCGACAAGCTGCCGGGCGAGCGCGACCTCTCGGCGACGCTCGACGTGTCGCGCCCGATCCTGCGCGATGCGCTGAAGGCGCTGGAGGCGCGCGGGCTGGTGGAGAGCCGGCCCGGCGGCGGCACCTATGTGGCGGCGATCGAGGGCGCGATCTTCGCCGCGCCGATCGTCGACCTGATCGCGCAATCGCCCAAGGCCGGCGGCGACTATCTGGAATTCCGCCGCGAGATCGAGGCTAGCGCCGCGGCCATGGCGGCGGAGCGCGCCACCGAGGCCGACCGCACCATTTTGAGCCGCATCATCGAGGCGATGGAGGCGGAGCACGACAAGGCGGACTTTCGCCGTGAGGCGGCGCTCGACGTCGAGTTTCACCAGGCGATCGGCGAGGCGACGCACAACATCGTCATCATCCACGTGCTGCGCGCCTGCTACCGCCTGCTCGCCGACGGCGTGTTCTACAACCGCAGCCGGCTCTACGGCCAGGCCGGCTCGCGCGACCAGCTGCTCGCCCAGCACAAGGCGCTGCGCGACGCCATCTGCGCCGGCGAGCCGGAGGCGGCGCGGCGGGCAGCGATCGAACACATCAGCTATGTCGCCGCCTCGATGAAGGACGCGGCCGAGGCCGGCGCCCGCGCCGAGATCGGCACGCTGCGGCTGATGCAGTTCGAGGAACGCGCAACGGCGAAACGGCCGGTGCGGCGCGAGTAAGATCGGGACGCCGAGGCGCCGGATCGGTGGATCCCTGCTTTCGCAGGGATGACGACGGAGTGTGGGGAGAGGACGGGAGCCCTCCTGCCTCACCGGCCGGCCTGCGGGCGTAGACCTCTTCCTTCGGAAACGCCGAAATTAAGCCCTTGTCGTCGAAACGCATCGCCAGCAACACCCTCGCCGTCATCCCGGCCTCCGAGCCGGGATCCATTTCCGCCGGGTTGGTGGATGCACAAAACGCCCGAGGTCTCGGATGTATGGATCCCCGCCTTCGCGGGGATGACGGCGGAGGGTGGGGAGAGGACGGAGGCACGGATACAGCGATGACGATTCGGCGCTGCCCCTGAACCGTGGCATGATGCGCCATTCGATGCCGATGCCGCCTGGAGAAATCGCATGGGCCTTGCGAAGGAAAAGCCGCTCTACGAGACGCCGACCGACTATGAGGACGATCTGAACCTCTGGCTGCTGGAGCAGATCGAACTGCTTCGACAGAAGCGGATCAACGAAGTGGACCTTCCCAACCTGATCGAGGAGCTCGAGGACATGGGAAGCGAACAGCGGCATGCGCTGGAGTCCTCCTATCGCCTCGTCATCAGCCATCTCTTGAAATGGCAACATCAACCTGAGCAACGTTCGTCGTCTTGGGAGATCACCATCTTCCGGGAAAGGGCAAACATCGAACGCCGCGAAAAGCGAAGCCGCTCCCTGAAGGCCGATGCGGGCCGGATCGTCGCCGACATCTATCGATATGCCCTTCGCGAGGCCGCCATCGAAACCGGCCTGCCGCGCGAGAGCTTCCCGGCCGAATGCCCGTGGACGCTGGAACAGCTGCGCGACCCGGATTTCCTGCCCGCTTGATCCCTTACCGGATCGTCGCGATCCAGGCGCGGGCCAACGCCCGGCCGGCTTCGTCGGCCTGGCTGCCCAACGGCCCCTCCTCCCGCGCGTGGCGCGTCGTCCAGTCGGGATCGATCGACGTCGCGACATCCGCGAAGGCCTCGTTCCAATCGCGCACAAGCGCCGTATCCGCCTCGAAATGGAACTGGATGCCGTAGACGGCGCGGCCGATGCGAAACGCCTGATGCGGCGTCATCGCGCTGGTGGCGAGGTGGACGGCGCCTTCCGGCAGGGTAAAGGTGTCGGAATGCCAATGGAACAGCGGCGACGGCCCGTCCAGCACGCCGACGACGGGATCGTCGCGTCCGGCCTCTGTCGGCGTCACGGCCTGCCAGCCGAATTCGACGGGCCTGTCGAGGATGTTCCTGGCACCATAGCCGCGTGCCAGAATCTGCGAGCCGAGGCAGATGCCGAGCACGGATTTGTCGGCGTCGCCAAAGGCGCGCATCAGGCTGGCAAGGCGCGGCAGATAGGGATGCGTCTCGTCGTCGACGGCGCTCTGGCCGCCACCCAGCACGATGATCGCGTCATAGCCGTCCGGCGCCGCGGGCAGCGGATCGCCCTCATGCGCCTGGCGGACATCGATCACCGCCCCGGCGGCGGCGAGCGCCGGCCGCATCAGGCCGAGCGACGTGGCTTGATAGTTTTCGACGACGAGAATGCGCATGACGTCGGCTCGCGGAAGAGAGGCTTCCCATCAATAGATGCCGAACCGAACGATTCCGCCAGACCGTGGCGACGACTTTTCAAGCGCCCGCTACGCGGCCTCGTAGGCCTCATGCAGCTTGGAGATCTCAATCTTGGTCATCTGCATCATCGCCGCCATCACGCGCTGCGACTTGCCGCGATCGGGATCGTTCAAGAGCTCGATCAGCACGCGCGGCACCACCTGCCAGGATAGGCCGAACTTGTCCTGCAGCCAGCCGCACTGATCGGTCCGGCCGCCTTCCGAGAGCCTGTCCCAGAAATAATCGACCTCCTCCTGCGACTTGCAGTCGACGAGGAAGGAGACGGCCGGCGTGAACTTGAAATGCGGACCGCCGTTCAGCGCCGTGAACGTCAGTCCCTCGATCTCGAACGACGCCACCATAACGCTTCCGGCCGGACCGGGCCCGGCATCGCCATAGCGGGAGACCTGGCCGAGCCTGCCGTTCTTGAACACGGAGACATAGAAATTGGCGGCCTCTTCGGCCTGGCCGTCGAACCAGAGAAACGGGGTGATCTTCTGCATGAGACATCCTCCTGTCGGGGTCACGACAGGAGGACGAGCGAGGCGTCCCCGTTTCGACAGGGACGCCGCTTTTTTTGTGGCCGGCCTATTCGGCGGCGGGCTGGGGCAAGGGCGCCGCTCCCGCTGCGGGCTCGGCGGTCTCGGCTTCCGGCTTCGCAGCGGCCCCGCCGCGCAGTCGCGACAGGAAGCGGCTGAAGCGCTCCATCTCGACATAGATCACTGGCGTAATGAAGAGCGTCAGGAGCTGCGAGACGAGCAGGCCGCCGACGACGGCGATGCCGAGCGGCTGGCGCAGCTCGGCGCTGGCGCCGGTGCCGAGCGCGATCGGCACGGCGCCGAGAAGTGCGGCGAAGGTCGTCATCATGATCGGCCGGAACCGGCGCACCGCCGCGCGGTGGATCGCCGGATCGGGTTCGAGACCCTCCTCGCGCTGGCCGTCGATCGCGACGTCCACCATCATGATGGCGTTCTTCTTGACGATGCCGATCAGCATCAGGATGCCGATCAGCGCGATCACCGAGAGATCGAGCCCGGCCCATTTCAGCGCCACCAGCGCGCCGAAGGCCGCCGCCGGCAATCCGGACAGGATGGTCAGCGGATGGATGAAGCTCTCATAGAGCATGCCGAGCACGACATAGATGGTGAGCACAGCCGCGAAGATCAGGATGCCCTGCGTCGCCAGCGACTGCTGGAAGACCTGCGCGGTACCGGCATAGGAGGTGTAGACATCGGCCGGCACGCCGATCTGCTGCTTCAGCACCTCGACCTGATCGGTCGCCTGGCTCAGCGCCACGCCGTCCGGCAGGTTGAACGAGATGGTCGCCGCCGGCAGCTGGCCGAGCTGGTTGACGGTTACGGGGCCGACCGTGCGCTGGACGCTGGCGAAGCTCGACAGCGGCACCAGACTGCCGGAATCCGACCGCACCCGGATCTCGGACAAGAGGCTGTCCGACCAGGCGAGATCCGGATCGTATTCGAGGATGACGTCATAGCTCGATCCGGTCGACTGGATCGTGGCGGCCGTCGAGGTGCCGAAACCGTCCTCCAGCGTCTTGCGCAAGGTGGCGGCCGAGATGCCGATCGAATCCGCCTTGTCGCGGTCGACGACGATGCGGGCCTGCAGGGCGTTGTTCTGCAGGTTGTTCGCCACGTCGACGAACTGGCTGTCCGTCCGCATCGCGGCCGTCAGCTTCGTCGCCCATTCGTTCAGCGTCTGCTGGTCGAGCGCCTGCAGCATGAGCTGGTAGGTGCTCTGCGAGCTGACACCGCCGATGCGCAGGTTCTGCACCGGCTGGATGTAGGACTGGATGCCGGCGATGCGGCCGAGCTGGCCGCGCAGGTCGTTCAGAACGACGTTGAGCGGCGGACGCTCCTCCTTCGGCTTCAGCTGCACGGAGAGCGACGCCGAATTCAGCGTCTGCGAGCCCGGACCGCCACCGACGAAGGACGCGACATGCGTGACATAGGGCGAGGCGCGCAGCGTCGCCTCGACCTGGCGCTGCAGGCCGACCATGGCGTCGAAGGAGATGTCCTGCCGCGCCTGGGTGGAGACGGAGAGCTGGCCGATGTCCTCCTGCGGGAAGAAGCCCTTGGGCAGCGCCATGAACAGCCAGACGGAAGCCGCCACTGAAGCGAAGAAGAGCCCGAGGATGACGAAGCGGTGGGCGAGGCACCAGGCGACGCCGCGATCATAGTGCCCCTCGACCCACAGGAAGGCGCTCTCGAACCAGGCGGCCGGGCCGCTGCGGACGTGGCTGGAGGCGGATTTCGGTAGCCGCGCCGTCAGCATCGGCGTCAGCGTCAGCGACACCACCATGGAGGCGCCGATCGCCAGCGCGACGACGACGCCGAACTCGTTGAACAGCCGGCCGATGACGCCGCCCATCAAAAGCACCGGCAGGAACACGGCGACCAGCGACAGCGTCATCGACACGATGGTGGCGCCGACCTCGCGGCTACCGACCAGCGCCGCCTCGAAGGGCGGCATGCCCTCCTCGACATGGCGCATGATGTTCTCGAGCATGACGATGGCGTCGTCGACGACGAGGCCGACGGCGAGCGTCAGGCCGAGCAGCGAGATGTTGTCGACGCTGAAGCCGAAGAAATACATGCCGCCGAACGCCGCCACCAGCGACAGCGGCACGGCGAGCGCCGGGATGAAGGTGGCCGAAACCTTGCCGAGGAACAGGTAGATGACGAGGATGACCAGGCCGATGGTGATCGCCAGCGTCACCTGCACGTCGGCGATGGCGGCGCGGATCGAGGTCGAGCGGTCGTTCAGCACCTTGATCGTCATCGAGGCCGGCATCGACGCCATCAGCTTCGGCAGCTGCGCGTTGACCGCGTCGACGACGGCGACGGTGTTGGCGCTCGGCTGGCGCTGGATCGCGAGCACGATCGAGCGGGAACCGTCATACCAGCCGGCCGTCTGCGCGTTCTGGACGCTGTCGACGACATTGGCGACATCCGAGAGGCGCACCGGGCTGCCGTTCGGATTGGCGATGATCAGCTGCTTGAACGCCTCGGCATTGGTCATCTGCGTCGGCGCGTCGATGACGAGCGACTGGCTCTTGTTCTGCATCGTGCCCACGGGCGTCTGGTCGTTCGCGGCGGCGAGCGCGTTCGACAGCTGATCGAGGCCGATATTGCGGGTCGCGAGCTTGTTGGGATCGGCCTGGACGCGGACGGCATAGGTCTGGCCGCCATAGACGCTGACCTGCGCGATGCCGGGCAAGGTCGACAGGCTCGGCGAGATGACGTTCTCGGCGAAGTCGTCGATCGTCGACATCGGCAGGGTCGGGCTCTGCACCGCGAGCAACAGCACGGGAGCGTCGGCCGGATTGACCTTCCGGTAGCTCGGCGGGTTCTGCATGTTGGGCGGCAGCTGCCGCTCGGCCCGGTCGATCGCCGCCTGCACGTCGCCGGCGGCGGTGTCGATGTTCTGGCTCAGCGCGAACTGCAGCACGATCTGCGAATTGCCGAGCGAGCTCGTGGCCGAGATCGTGTCGATGCCGGAGATCGTCTCGAACTGCTTGATCAGCGGCGTGGCGACGGCCGTCGCCATGGTCTGCGGCGAGGCGCCGGGCAATTGGGCGCTGACGCTGATGGTGGGGAAGCTGACTTCCGGCAGCGCCGCGACCGGCAATTGCTGGTAGGCGAAGATGCCGCCCATGGCGATGCCGAGGAAGAAGAGGGTCGTGGCGACCGGACGGCGGATGCAGAGTTCGGAGATCTTCACAGCTTGGCCTCCGATGCAGGCTTGGCGTCCGGCGCGGCGGACTTCTTCTGCGAGACCTCGCCGCCTGCCTTGCCGGCCGGGGCCGAAGGCGTCGACTGCGGGGCGGCAGGCGTGGCCGCGGCCTGGCGGATCGTGACCTTCATGCCGGGGGCGAGCGAAAGCTGGCCGTCGGTCACCACTTTCTCACCCGCCTCAACGCCCGCGACGATACCGGCGCGGTCGCCGACGATGCCGACGACCTGGACGGGGCGGACGTCGATGGTGTTGTCCGGCTTGACGACGAAGACGTTGGAGCCCGACTGGCCCGGCTGCACGGCGACCGTCGGCACGATCACGACGTTCCGGTTCGTGCCGAGATCGATGGCGACCTTGACGGCCTGGCCCGGCCAGAAGGTGCGGCTCTGGTTCGGAACGGCGGCCCGTACCGCCATCGTGCCGGAGCCGGAAACGATGTTGCTGTCGATGAAGTCGACGGTCGCGGCGGCCGAGACCTCCGTCGCCACCGGCGCGCCCTTCGGCGCGGCGTCCTTGGTGCTGGCGGAAGCCTCCGGCACCGTCGCGGTCGCGGTCGGCTGGTTCGACGTGGAGACCCGGACCGGCACGGCGCCCGAGGCGAGCGACTGGCGCAGCAGGCCGACATCCGCGTCGGAAACGGTGAAGTTCGCCTCGACATTGTCCATGTCGGTCAGCACGACCACCGTCGTCCCGGGCTGGACCAGGCTGCCGACCGTGATCGAGAACGCACCGAGGCGGCCGTCATGCGGCGCGGTGATGCGCATGTTGTCGACGACGACCTGGTCTGCATCGATGTTCGCCTGGTCGAGGGTCACCACGGCGGCGGCGCTGGAAGCGGCCGCGACGGCCTGATCGAGCTGCTGGCTCGAATCCACCTGCCGGGCGACCAGATCCTTCGCCCGCTTGAGATCGGCGGAGGTCGAGACGACGGTGGCCTGATCGCGCGCCAGCGCGGCCTTGTCGCGCGCCAGCGTCGCCTGGGCCGCGCGGTCGTCGAGCTGGACCAGCAGGTCACCCGCCTTGACGTCCGCGCCGTTCGCCTGCGCGATGCGGGTGACGACGCCCTGCTGCTGCGTGGTCACCGAGGTCGAGGCGGTCGAATTGATCCAGCCGATGGTGGAGCGCCGAACCGGAAGATCGCCTGTCTCGGCCGTTGCGACGACGACGGAAGGCGACAGCCCGCGGCCGCCCTTGCGCCCGCCGCCTGTCCCGCCCCCTGCCCCGCCGCCCGGCCCCGGCGGTCCTTCGGTCCCCGCCAGCTGCGTACCCATGATCTTGTCGACCGACGCGAACAGCGTCTCCCGATAGACAATACCGACACCGAGACCTGCAACAACAAGGAGCGTGACGATAACGGACCTGCGCATGACGAGCTTTCCTGTGTCCCCCGCCCTGCTATGGGACGGCCTTCGGCGGGTTGCTCGTTAAATCGCGGTAAGCTTCGGGCCGGCAGCGCTCCGCCGGTTTTGCCTGCGTCTCGATGGATGCGCCTTCCGTGGTCTTTCGGCGCTGAATCCCGCGACTTTTGCCGCACTGCACCAAAGGCCGGATCCATCGACGTGATGCCGGCGCTCACGAAAATGTGTGTGTTCGGACGGTCGCCCGATTTCCAACGCGCGCTACGACGCCGGAATTTCGGATCGCCAGGCAACCGGCGCGAAGCATCACAGCCCGTCCGGCCCCGGGCGCGCTTCAGCGGATCGGCTCGATCCAACCGGTATTCCGCCCGGCCACTTCGTCGCCGCGACGGTCGGATCCATGCGTGAAGAAAAGCCCGGAGCGACAAGGCACTCCGGGCCAATGGCATCAGACCATGCGCATGCTCATGCCGCCGTCGATCACCAGCTCCTCACCGGTAATGAATTCATTGGTGAGCAGTTCCACGGCCGCGGTCGCGACCTGCTCCGACGTTCCGAGGCGCTGCAGCGGAATGCGGTTGGCGAGGTTGTTGGCGCGCGCCTGCGGCGTCATCGCGGCGTGGAAGCGGGTCTCGATGATGCCGGGGCAGATCGTGTTGACGCGGATGCCCTCATGCCCGTGGTCCCGCGCCAGCGCGCGGCCCATTTGCGGCAGCGCACCCTTGACCGTCTGGTAGGCCACGGTGCCGGGGCAACCGCGCAGGCCCGCGACGGACGAGACCAGCAGCATCGCACCGCCCTGCTTCGCCAGCGCCGCATGCGCCGCGCGGAACAGATGGAACGGCGCATGGACATGCACGCGGAACGCGTCCTCCCAGGCTTCCTCCGTCACGGTGAGCGCCGTGCCCGGAACCGCGCCGCCGGCGGCCGGAACGAGATAGTCGATTCGCCCGAAGCGCTCGAGCGCTACCTCGACCAGCGCCGTCGCCGTCGCCGGATCGGCCGCGTCGGCGGCGAAGAACAGGACGCCGGTGACCGGCTCGAGCTCCGCCAGCAGCGTCTCGACCTCGGCGTCGCGATAGCGGCCGGAGAGCACAAGATCGACGCCCCGGGCGGCGAGCGCCCGCGCGATGGCCGCGCCGATGCCGCGCGTGCCTCCCGTTATGATTGCAACGGGCCTTGCCGAATCGCTCATTCGAATCCTCCTCCGTCCGAACCTTCCCGGGCCATATCGGTGCACAAATTGCGCCCTTGGGTCCACCGCCAAAGCACGCCTTTCCGGGCATCTCGCGGCTCCATTGCTGTTCCGACGGCGCGCCGCTAATGTGCCGCGCCACATTGCTTCGGAGTACTCATGGCCCGCGACGCTACCGATTCCACGCTCGTCGAATCGCGCGACGAACTTGTCGACGTGATTGCCAGCGGGTCGAAGCCCAAGACGCAATGGCGGATCGGCACCGAGCACGAAAAGTTCGGTTTCAACATAAAGGATCTGACGCCCGTCCCCTATGACGGCGCGCACGGCATCGAGCGCATCCTGAGGTTGATGGAAGGCATGCTCGGCTGGCAGCCGATCGAGGATCGCGGCCTGATCATCGGCCTGGTCGATCCGGTCGGCGGCGGCGCCATCTCGCTGGAGCCGGGCGGCCAGTTCGAGCTCTCGGGCGCCCCGCTCGAGACGATCCACCAGACCTGCCGCGAGCTGCACGCGCATCTCGCCCAGGTGCGCGAATGCGCGGAGCCGCTCGGCGTCGGCTTCATCGGCCTCGGCACCTCGCCGATCTGGTCGCTGGAAGAAACGCCGGTGATGCCGAAATCGCGCTACGAGATCATGTCGCGCTACATGCCGAAGGTCGGCACGCGCGGCCTCGACATGATGTTCCGCACCTCGACCGTGCAGGTGAACCTCGACTTCGCCAGCGAAGCCGACATGGTGCAGAAGATGCGCGTCTCGCTGGCGCTGCAGCCGATCGCGACGGCCCTCTTCGCCAATTCGCCCTTCCTCGACAATACCGCCAACGGCCTGCTGTCGAACCGTGCCGAGATCTGGCGCGACACCGACAACGAGCGCTCGGGCCTGATCCCCTTCGTGTTCGAGGACGGCTTCGGCTTCGAGCGCTATGTCGACTGGGCGCTCGACGTGCCGATGTATTTCGTCAAGCGCGGCGACACCTATCACGACGTCGCCGGGCAGTCGTTCCGCGACCTGCTGAAGGGCGAGCTGCCGGGCCTGCCGGGCGAGCGGGCGACGCTCTCCGACTGGAACAACCACCTGACGACGCTGTTCCCCGATGTGCGGCTCAAGAAGTACATCGAGATGCGCGGCGCCGATGCCGGGCCGTGGCGGACGCTGACGGCGCTGCCGGCGCTCTGGGTCGGCCTGCTCTATGACCAGGCCTCGCTCGACGCCGCCTGGGAACTGGTCAAGGACTGGACCGTCGAGGAGCGGCAGGCGCTGCGCGACGGCGTGCCGCGGACCGCGCTCGCGACGCCCTTCCGCAACCGCACCGTGCGCGACATCGCCCGCGAGATGGTCGAGATCGCCCGCCGAGGCCTTGCCGCGCGCCATGCGTTGAACAGCGAGGGCCATGACGAGACGGTCTACCTGCAGCCGGTCGAGGAAACCGTCGCCAGCGGCCGCACGCCGGCCGAACGCCTGCTCGAGGAATACCGCACGAGCTGGAACGGCGACATCGGCGAGGTCTTCCGCCAGCATGCCTATTAACCGCGAGCCGCGATTGATCCTTCTCAATCTCTTCGGGCAGAGTAGACTCTAGACTCGTCCGCAGATTGATCTTGGGAATGGAGCGCATCATGGACATCAAGGACATCACCGTCGTCGTCGACCTCGCCGGAGATCGGCCGGCCGCGCGCGCGGCGGCTGACCTCGCCAAGCGTCTGGACGCGCACCTGACCGGGCTGTCGCTCGCCTATGATCCGATCGTGCCCGGCTATGCCGTCGCCCCGGTCCCGGCCGACTTTATGATCAGCGCCCGCAACCAGGCGCTGAAGGAAGCCGAGACGGCGATCACCGCCTTCCACGGCATCGCGGCCGAGACGGGCATCGACGCCGAGGCGCATCTCGTCGACGTGATGGCCGGCGGCGGACTGGACGGCATCGTCCACGAAGTCCGCCTCGCCGACCTCGTGGTGATCGGCGAGGACGACCCCGAGCGGCCGGAGCCGGTGCGCGAGGCGCTGATCGAGGCCGTGCTGTTCAATGCCGGCGCGCCGCTGCTGATCGTGCCGCGCAACGGCCCGGTGACGATCAATCCGGACCGGATCATGATCGCCTGGGACGGCACCATCACCGCCGCGCGCGCGGTACGCGCCGCCATGCCCTTCCTGAAGCTGGCCAAGCATGTCGAGGTCGTGCTCGTCGACGACGGCAAGAAGCTGCCGACCGGCGAGCGGCTCTGCGGCCATCTGCTGCGGCACGGCATCGAGAGCAGCATCCGCAAGGTGCCGAACCCCGGCAAGGACGTCGCCAAGGCGATCCGCCAGGCGGCCGTCGACGCCGACGCGGGCATCATCGTCATGGGCGCCTATGGTCATAGCCGCCTGCTCGAATGGATTCTCGGCGGCGCGACGCGCGGCATGCTCACCGGCCTGACGCTGCCGGTGCTGATGACGCACTGATCGACGAGGTTTCGTTGACGCGGACCGACCGCCGCGCCGATCATGATGAGCGCGGCGGCAGGAGCGATCCGATGAAGACGATCTATGATCTGATGCTGGAAGCCCAGCAGGGCGCCTTCGCCTCGGCCATGGCGAAGGAATTCGGCCTCTCCTTCGAGCAGCAATCGAAGGCGTTCGAGGCGATGATGCCGGCCTTCTGGCAGGGCATGCGGCGGAGCGCCGCCGACCCGTTCGGCGTCGCCGCCTTCTGGCAGCAGGTCGGCAGCGGCCAGTACAGGTCCTATTTCGACAATCCCCTCGCCGCCATGACGCCTTCGGCCCGCGCCGAGGGCGACGGCATGCTGGAGCGCATGTTCGGCTCGCCGGAAGTGGCGAAGGCGGTGGCGCTGCAGGTCGAGGCGTCGACGGGCATCGCGCAGGACGTCGTGCGCCGCATGATGCCGGTGATGGCCAACATGATGATGGGCGGCGTCCAGCGCCAGACCGAGACCTACGACAACCCCTTCCTCGCCATGATGCGCGAGATGACCGGGGCCGCCAGCAAGCCGAAGCCGAGGCCCGAAAAGCGGCCCGACCTGCCCTTCGTCACGCTGATGGAAAGCTTCCTCGGCAAGGAGAAGGAACCGGAGCCCGAACCGGGACCGATGACGAACGAGGAGGTGATCGACCGCCTGTTCGACGCCGGCAAGAGTATGCAGGACAGCTATCGGAAGTCGATGGAGCTGATCTTCGACCGCTTCGCCGGACCGGCGAAGAAGGACTGAAGACAAGAACAAGGCCGAATAAAAATGACCCGCCGAGAGCTCGGCGGGCCAAGGTTCGGAACCACCAGGGGATCGCGGGGTTCCGGCTGCGGGTATGCCGATCGGGCCGGCCTCTAAGCGGCCGGCCGGACCGCGCAAGTCTTGAGGATCAATCAGGCCTTGCGCCGATACTGGGCGGAGCCGACGCGGAGCAGCGTGGCATGCGCCACCCGCTCGCGGGCCTGCGCCTGGCTGGCATAGCGGCGCTCGAGCGAAAGCATCTGGAGCTGCGTCGACGCGTCCTCGTTGGCGCGGCTCGCGAGCGCCGAATAGACGTCGCCCTCCGTCAGGCCGATATCGGCGAGCATATGGGCATCCCATTCAAGCAGGCGGGCGACCGAGCGACGGTTCTGCCAGACCCGGAAGCGGGCCACCACGTTGGCGATGACGACCATGCCGATCGCGGCGAAGGAGCGCGAACGGGTGGGCCGGGCTGACGCGGAATAGGTTTCACAGGTGCTCATTTCAGCCTCCATCGGCAGACGTGCCAGGGTTCCTTCGATCTCGTTTGAAGGAGGCGACCCGGCATGCTTCTTGGGAACGAATGGAGAATGCGCCTGCGCGATTGATCATTCCAACGAATGTTTTTAATATCAGCCATCGGATTTGATGATGCATGACGCAGGGGCGCAAAGCGCTTGCGTCCGGAGCCCCGGCGCAGAGGCAAAAGCCCGCGCGACGCGCTCCAGGGAGATTACCGATGGCCAACATGCTCGATCTGGACCAGCTCCGCACCTTCGTGGCGATCGCCGATGCCGGCAGCTTCACACGGGCGGCGGAGTCCGTGCACAAGACGCAGTCCGCGGTATCGATGCAGATGCGGCGGCTGGAGGAACGGCTCGGCAAGCCGATCTTCGGCCGCGACGGCCGCAGCGCCAAGCTGACCGAGGACGGCGAGCGCCTGCTCGGCTATGCCCGCCGCATGGTGCGCCTCTCGGACGAAACCATGGCGGCCTTCGACGACGAGGAGCTGTCGGGCCGGGTACGCCTCGGCACGCCGGACGACTATGCCGACCGCTTCCTGCCGGAGATCCTGGCGCGCTTCTCGCGCTCCAATCCGCGCGTGGAGGTGACCGTCGTCTGCGAGCCGACCGTGCAGCTGCTCGAATGCCTGCGGGCCGGTGAACTCGACCTCGGCATCATCACCAACACCAAGGGCGCGCCGATGACCGAGGTCGTCCGGCAGGAGCCCCTGCTCTGGGTCGTCTCGAACCACCACCAGATCGAGCAGGAAGAGGTGCTTCCGCTGGCGCTCGGTCGCGACACCTGCTGCTGGCGCAAGTCGGCGATTGAAGCGCTGGGGCCGATCGGCCGGCGCTACCGCATCCTCTATGCGAGCAACAATTCGACCGCGATCTCCGCCGCCGTGCTGGCCGGGCTCGCCATCTCCGTGCTGCCGGAATCGGCGCTCCGGCCCGGCATGCGCGTGCTCGGCGAGTTCGACGGCTTCCCGCGCCTGCCGCCTTGCGAAATCGCGCTGATGCGCGCCTGGAACAAGCCGACGTCGCCGATCGTCGAGGCGCTGGCCGAGCACATCGTCTCGTCGCTCGACAATCTCTCGATGCAGATCGCAGCCGAATAGTCGGGAGGGCAGCACGCCTCTGTCCCTCTCCCGCGAGCGGGCGAGGGAACGCGCTCAATCGGCTTTGTCAGATGACTGAAGTCTGTCGCAGACCGCCAGGGGCGGATGCGGAGGAAAGTCCTCGCCCGCTTGCGGGAGAGGGCTGGGTGAAGGTCTACCTTACCCCACCAGGACCCGCGTCGACGGGAAGGTGACGCGGATCAGCGTCCCCTGCCCGACAGCGCTGTCGATCAGGAAGGCGGCGCGGTTCGCCTCCACCAGCGCCTTGGTCAGCGGCAGGCCGAGGCCGGTGCCGTCGCTCCTGTGCTTGGCCGAGGTCGCGACCTGGCGGAACGGCATCAGCGCCGTCTCGACATCCTTCTCCGACATGCCGATGCCGGTATCGCGGATGCGCAGCGTGACCTCGCCGCGCTCTTCCAGCGCCGTCGACACGATCACCTGGCCGCCGGCCAGCGTGAACTTGATGGCGTTGGAGACGAGGTTGAGCACGATCTGGCGGATCGAGCGCGGGTCGGCGACGATGCTCGGCACCTGGCTCGACAGGCTGGTGCGGATGATGATGCGCTCGCGATTGGCCTGCGGCTGCATCAGCGCCACGCATTCCATCACGATGTCGTTCAGCGCCACCGCCTCGAAATTCAGCTCCATCTTGCCGGCCTCGATCTTCGAGAGATCGAGGAGATCGTTCAAGAGGCTCATCAGATGCGCGCCGGAGACGTGGATGTCGCGCAGATACTGCTTGTAGCGCTCGGTGCCGATCGGGCCGAAGCGCTCCTCCATCATGACTTCCGAGAAGCCGATGATGGCGTTCAAGGGCGTGCGGATCTCGTGGCTGACCTTGGCGAGAAAGTCCGACTTCTGCATCGACGCCGTCTCGGCGGCGCGGCGGGCGTTGATCAGCTCTTCCTCGGCGTTCTTCCACTGCGTGATGTCGCGCAGCACCGCGCAGAACTTGCCGGTCTCGCCGAGCCGGCCCATCGTCATGAACAGCGGGATCAGCCCGCCCTGCGGCACGCGGCCAATCACCTCGCGGCCATCGTTCAGCAGGCTGGCGACGCCGTTCTGGGCGAGGCCCTCGAGATAGTCGAGCGCCGCCTTCCGGCTTTCCTCGGCCAGGAGATGGGTGAACGGCAGGCCGGCCACATCGCCCGTCTCGACGCCGAACAGCGCCTCGGCGCTGCGGTTGATGCGGACGATCCGCCCCTCGGCATCGACGACGGCGACGCCGTCGGTCGCCGTATCGAGAATGGCTTCCAGCTCCGCGATCTTGTGCCCGGCCTCGGCCAGCTCTTCCAGCAGCTTCGGATCGGACGCGACGGGCTGCACGACTTCGTGCACGGAGGGTTCGGGGATGGCGGGCGCGGCCGGCTCGACGGCCTCGGGCTCCGGCTCGACGGGCTCTTCCGGCGCGATTTCGCCTTGCAGATCCAGCTCTTCGTCAGGCTCGAACTCTTCGGGCTCGAATTCTTCGGGCTCTTCGACGGCAGGCGCTTCCAGCGCGGCGACCGGCGTCTCGACGTCGGGGGCTTCTGCCTCCGGCTCGCAGACGTCCCCGGCAATGCGCTCTGCCGCCTCGGCAGCGTCTTCGACGGTCTCGCCCAGATCCGCCTCCGGCGGCGCGGCCTCCGCAACCGGTTCCTCCGGCGCCGAGACGTCGGTCTCCGCGATCTCGTCACCAGCGGGCAACGCGTCCTCGTCAGAGACATCCCCGGCAGGAACGGCCTCGTCTTCCGGCGCCGCGTCGTCAGCGGCCGTTTCCTCGACGGACGTATCGGGCTCGTCGGCCTCGAACGCCTCGGGGGCAATGGCTTCATCGGACGAGGCCGGCTGAACCGGATCGACCGGCCCGACCTTGGCGCCGAGCGCCACGGCAATCCGCCGGAAGGCGTCCTGCTCTGGCATGGTCAGCCGCTCGGCATCGCCGGGCACGGGCGCCGGGCGCGGCAGGCGCACGACATTGCTCGGCTCGGCCACGACGGGCGCTTTTTGCAGCGCGACGACCGTCGCCCGCTTGTCCTCGACAGGCGCCGGCGGCTCGCGCCGGATTTCGGATGGCCGGATGACGCCGAAGCCGCGATAGCCCTCGAACGACCGGTCCCGCGAAAAGGCCGGCAACGCGGCGAGATCGACGGAGACGCGCTGGTCGGTGTCGTCGACGGGCCAGCTCAGCGTCGCGCCGCTCCAGGTATCGCGGCGGGCGATCAGGGCAGCGATGGTCCCCTTCTCGTCCAGCCCCCTGACGGCCGCGACGTCCTGCCAGCTCGCGCCGACGGTGGCCGCGGAGCGAGGCCCGACGACGGAGGCGAATTCCGGCGAGACGAAGCTGAAGCGCCCCTCGGCGTCCATCTGGAAGACGAAGCGGACGGGCCCTGTCGGCGCCATGAAGCGGAATGCCGGCTCGGCCGCTTCGGCCTCGGCTGCATGAGGTTCGTCTGCAAGAGGCTCGTCGACGGACGGTTCATCGGCGGCAGCCGGCGGAACCTCGTCATCAGCCGGCTCGGAAGGCGCGTCTGCGGAGACCGGCGCGACCGCGTCGTCGTCGGCTGGCTCGGAAGGCTCCCCGGCGGAGACCCGCAGAACCTCGTCGTCGGCCGGTTTAACCAGGATCGCTTCCGGAAGCGCGGGCTCGGAGCGATCCGGCTCGGCTTCGGCTGTCGTTACCGGCTCGGCCGGCGAAGTTTCGCTCACCGCCTCGACGATATCGGCCATGGAAAGCGGCGCGCGCGCGACGACGTCCTTGGGCCCGACGAGATCTTCGGTCGATCCATCGTCAGGCCCGGGCGCAGGCGCTTCGGCGACTACCATCTCGACCGGCTCCGCCGCGAACGCCACCGGCTCGACAGGCTTCGCCTCGGCCTCAGGCTCGACGTCGAGCGAAGGTTCGACGAGCGGAAGCTCCGGCTCGACGGACGGCAACAACGCCTCTTCGATCGCGGGGACGGTTTTGATCTCGATCTCGGCGTCTATCTCGGGAAGCGCAACGGCGTGATCCGACGCTTCCGGCTCGGCGGGCACGGCGGCGACGATCGGCTCGGCTTCGGGAACGGACGCGGGTTCCGACACGGCCTCGATCGGAAGCTCGGTTCCCTGGGGCTCCGGTTCGATTCCCTTCCGGGGACTCACATCCATCGCCGGGATCGCATCCTGGGCCTCAGGCTCGCCTTCAGGCAGCTCAGCGACCCGCGTTGCCGAAGCGACGGGAGCGACCGTCACGGCCGAAACACGCGGCTCCGGTTCGGCGGCCGCCGGCTCAACCCCGATCCATTCCGCGGGTCCGATGACGAGGAGATGGAAGCGGCGATCGTCCAGCTCGAACCGAGCGATGCCGGCAGGCCGGCGCGCACGGTCGACGCGGATGGCGCGCTTCAGGAGCGGCTGGGGGCTACGGTCGATGCCGGCGATCAGGCCTTCGATGGCGACTTCGGCCGCCGCCAGCGCATCCAGCCCGCCGGATGCCGCGACGACATCGCCGCTCGCGTCGAGAATGGCGACGAGGCAATCCTCGCCGACCACGATATCGGCGAGCTGTTCGGCGCGCTCGACCAGGGAAACCCTGCCGCCGCGCGGCGCTTCCAGCATAACCAGGATGGCGCTGGCGCCGTCCTCGAGCCGGATGCGCGTGCAGGTGGCGGGAAGGCTCTGCAGCCGGCCGCCGGTGACGAAGCCGATGCGCTCCAGCCGCGTCGCGCCGAGCGGCAGCGCGCGGGCAAGGCGGGCAATCTGGCTGGTGGACGGCAGCGTATCGGAGAAACGGCGCTCCAGCAGGCTTTCCATCGAAGACGCGCCGAAGAAGCCGGCGCCGGCGGCATTGGCCCAGAGCACATGCCGGCCGTCCGCCGCCCAGACGAAGCTCGGGCGCGGCGACAGCAATGCCGGTCCGACGGCCGGCAGCGCCGACAGGTCGAGATAGGCAAGATTGTGTCCGCTCATTCCGCTGCCACTCTTCTCGCGGGTCGGTGCCGGCCCGCGTCGGCCTTCGTTTCCGCGCCCTCGACAGGACCAGGGTTTCGTCGCCGGCAGGCGCGGCCGTGTCGTCCCTGCGCCCGTTCCTCAGCAATCATCTAATATAGCTCGGACGGACCCGGGTCCACGAACCGGCCCGCCACCCCCTTATCTCTTGCATCAGGTGGTTAATGTTGCGCTTTTTTGAAAGCGCGGATGCGACGGAACTACCTCCCTGAAGTTGAATTCGGGCCCGCCCTCGCCCGTCTCCAACGCTTGCCTTGCGTCATGTCGCGCAGTCACTATTGTCCTTGTGTCATCCAAGCGGGAGCAAAACGATGGCCGACAAAACGCAATTCGAGATTCCGGAACAGATGCGCGCTTTCGCCGACAAGAGCGTCGACCAGGCCAAGAAGGCGTTCGACGAATTCATGGGCGCCACCGCGAAGGCCGTCGAGAAATCGGAGGCTTCGGCAAAATCGGTGCAGTCGAGCGCCCGCGACGTCAACCGGCAGGCCCTGGCCTTTCTCGAGGCGAATGTCGCCGCCTCGTTCGATTTCGCCCAGCAGCTGGTGCGCGCCCGCACGGTCGAGGAGATCGCGCAGATCCAGCAGGCCTTCCTGAAGAAACAGGCCGAAGCCGCCCAGACGCAGACCCGCGACATCGCCGAAACCATCAGCAAGGCGGCGACGGACGTCCAGCAGCAGGCCAAGAAGTAGAGACCGGCGAAGAAATGGGCAGTCGCCCGATTTGACGCCTCCCTGCATGACGCCGCCGGCGGCAGATGCCCGCGACGGCGTCAGGTTTTGGCTGCCCGGAGGAGCCGCCGAAGACTAGGTCCTTGGAACCATTCAACTTTTGTGCAATGCAACAAAATATTGCATTGCATCATGCTCCGGCTTATATTCACGACAAGTCGATCGGAGTGAAATGGGTCCCGAAGATCCAGGATGAAGCTCCGCGACGGCCACAGAGCCCGAAGGAGACTTTCGTTCATGTCCGATACCGCCGCCACGGCCCCGAAGAGCGCCAAGGGCGCTGCCAAGACCGCCAAGGGCTTCGACGCCCCGTTCGAGGCGTTCGCTTTCTCCGTTCCGAATGTTGAAGTGCCGGCCGTGTTCCGCGATATCGCCGACAAGGCGGTTTCCGGCTCCAAGGAGGCCTACGCCAAGCTGAAGACGGCCGCCGAAGAGGCGACCGAGGCGTTCGAGGACAGCTATGAGACCACCCGCACGGGTCTCGTCGCCCTCACCCACAAGTCGCTCGACAACGTCAAGACCCACACCGACGCCACCTATGCGTTCGCGCGGGATTTCCTGACGGTGACCTCGTTCGCCGAGGCCGTCGAACTGCAGGCCGCCTTTGCCCGCAAGCAGTTCGAGACGCTGACGGAGCAGACGCGCGATCTGCAGGCCTTCACGCAGAAGCTTTCGACCGACGCCGCGCGCCCGGTGCGCCAGGGCGTCGAGAAGGCCTTCAAGGGTTTCCAGAACGGCTGAGCCGCCGCGCGACGGCTCATCGGGAAACGCGCTCCGCCATCGGCCGAGCCGCCCCCGGGGAGCCGAAAACCACCGCCGACAGAGCTTCGAAATGAAACCGGCCCGAACCTCGTTCGGGCCGTTTTTTTTCGCGAGCGGGCTGAGCGGTCGCGCGATGCCGCTTTCGGACACCGCCAACAGAGCCCCGGAATGACGCCGGCCTGCCCCGTCCGCGGCCGTTCTTACGCAACGCGCAAGCCTCTTCGAACAAGCTGTGGAAGCATCTTGGGATAAGTCGATTTCCGCACTTGAAACCCGCCAATTTTGGTTCTAGGTTCCGCTCGCTTTTGGCAGGCAGTTGTAGCTCAGTTGGTTAGAGCGTCGGATTGTGGCTCCGAAGGTCGGTGGTTCGAGCCCACCCAACTGTACCAAAGCACCCTCTCCCAAACCCGGATATTCCCGAGCCTGGAATACTGACGACAAGTCAGAGGGTTAGCCGCGCGCCGCGGATATGCCGCGCGCGCAGCGCGCCCCCAATCTCGGAAATGCCTCGATTTCGCTGCCACAGTCTCGGCCGACGAAAAACCGTTTCCCGGGTTTCAGCAGGGAGCAAAACCCAGACCGGTTCGAACGTTGGATTGAGCCACGCCCAGAGCTAACCGCCAACGAAACAGGCGCGCCACCGATGACGCGCCCGCTCAGTCCGGAAATGGTGTGTTCAAGCAGCCGGTAGACCCAGTTCACGCCGCTGGTCGGCCCAAAGCATCGGCAGTTCCGCAAGGCGGGAAAGCCCGATCGTCCTCGGCAAGGTTCTGTCCAGGATCGCCTGAACGATATCGGGGGCGAGGAAGGCCAGCGACAAGCCCATCCGAACCGAGCGCTCGCTGCGTCCGACCCGCGCTGCGATCGCCGCGGTATCGATGCCGGTCTTCGTGATCTCGTCCAGCCAGCTCCGCGACTCGGCGATCGCATCCACCAAGCGCTGCTGCTGCTCGGAGGAGATCGCGCGTGCCGAAGCGGAACCGGGATCGGCAGCCAGGATCTGCCTCCGCCGGCGAAGCGATGGCTTCGACCAGGGCAGCTCGAACATCCGGTCCGCAACGGGATCCTCTCGCTCGAATAAGGTGAGCTCAAGCCGGTCGGATTTCACGACCAGCTTCTCAAGCGAGGTCTCGACCAACTCGCGATCACCAACCTCGCTGTCGCCTCCGAACTCGTCGCTTCTCGAACGTAGCCCCGCCAAAACCACCGCCTCTATCTCGGGCGCGGCCACTCGAGCCACCGAACCAGCCGATTGGCGATCCCCCTCCCCCAGGGCGCGCGAGACATAGTAGCGATATCGAACCCCGCGCTTGTTGGCGTGGCTGGGTGTCATTCGGTTTCCGGCATCGTCATGGATCTTGCCCATCAGGAGTGCCGACGCTGCATGCCCGCTCTGCCGCATCGGCGTCTTGCTGCTCTCCAGCTTCCGCTGGACCGCGTCGAAGAGTGGCTGCGGTACAATGGGCGGATGCTCGCCGGGATAGCTGCGTCCCCGGTGGTTGAGATCGCCGACATAAACGCGATTGCGCAAGATGTGCAGCAGCGCGGCACGCTTGAAGAAGATGCCACCGACGATCTTCCCGTCGGCAAGCTGTCGCTGTCGGGTTCGGATGCCGGCCTCCCTCAGCTCCTGAACCAGCGGCGTGAGACCGGGCAATTCGAGATAGCGCTCGAACATGTGAAGGACGGTCGCCGCCTCGGCCTCATCCGGCAGGAGCTTGCGGCTCTCCACGCGATAGCCGAGGGGTACGACACCGCCGACCCAGATGCCCTTCTGCTTCGACGCGGCGACCTTGTCGCGGATGCGCTCCCCTGTCACCTCCCGTTCGAACTGTGCGAACGATAGAAGCACATTGAGGGTTAGTCGGCCCATCGAGCTCGTCGTATTGAAGGCTTGGGTGACCGAGACGAAGGAAGCGCCGCGGCTATCGAACAACTCGACCAGCTTGGCAAAATCGGCAAGCGAGCGCGTCAGGCGGTCGACCTTGTAGACGACGATGACGTCGACCCTTCCCTCCTGCACGTCCAACAGCAATTGCTGCACGCCCGGACGCGCCAGGGACCCACCCGAGAAACCGCCGTCATCATAGCACTGGGTGAGAACCCAGCCCTCCGCTCGCTGACTTTGGATATAGGCTTCGCAGGCCTCGCGTTGCGCGTCGAGCGAGTTGAACTCCTGGTCGAGATTCTGGTCGGTCGACACACGCGCATAGATCACGCAGCGTTTCGAGGCCACGCCTCTGGAGATTGCCCCGGCGCCGTCCGCCGCCCGCCGCTGCGCCACCCTGTTCCTCATGTGGCTGACCTTTGATTGGGTCGAGGATCCGATAGCCCGAAGAAGCGGGGGCCGCTCCAGGCCGTGCCCGTGATGGCCTTCGCCACGGTCGACAGGCTGCCGAACTCCTTTCCCTGCCATTGGAAGCCGT
The DNA here is from genome assembly GCF_059699055.1 of Kaistia sp. SLG-1. Lineage (NCBI taxonomy): Bacteria > Pseudomonadati > Pseudomonadota > Alphaproteobacteria > Hyphomicrobiales > Kaistiaceae > Kaistia > Kaistia sp. SLG-1. Next base: position 1,761,848 of record NZ_AP048544.1, on the reverse strand, counting down.
TGCTGGTGACCGTGACGGAGTGAAGTTCGTCCTTCCACTCCCGAACCAGTACCGATCCGGGCTTCAGCGAACGGGGACTATCGCTTTTGGCGGAAGGATCCTTGGCTTTTGCGCTGCCGGCCCGCATGCCTTTCCGCGCCAATCGCTTCATGGCGAGGGGATCGAGGTCACCCAGCCGATTGGCCTGAACACGATAGGCCAGCATCCGGATCACCAGATGGCGGGGCAAGGTTGTTGGCGCTCGTTTACCCGTCTCGTTGCGCCACACCAAGCGGAGTTGCACATCGTCGTGCTGCGAAAGCGCTCCGACGATCTGCCGGACCTCCTTGTTGGCCTCCTCAACTTGGAAGGGCGCCGGTCCGCCGAAGCCATCAATAGCAAGCCCCGACATCACGGCTGGCTCTCAGGTGCCGAGTAGCCAGTGATGCGATAGTTTGCAGGCAGCGTGCTGTCGTCCCTGGCGATCTGATAGCCGCGTTTCCTCAACCCCGTCAGCGCCGCCCGGCAGGTATGCGGAAGCCAGCCCGTACTCTCGCGGATAAGATCGAGCGATCCGCCCTCCGGATCGCGCAGGAGATCGACCACGCGGGATAGTTTCGAGCCGGGCCGGGGAAGACCAATCTCCCGCTTTCCTTCTTCGATCTCGGAGGGAGCTTCCGAACCGATGAACTCGGCCCTCTCCGGCTTCGGGGACGGCGGCTTGAGACCAAGGGTCGTCCAGCCGGCAGGGGTCAGCTCGTAAGTTCCAGCTCGATTGTTTCCGACCCGCTGAAGGAGGCCCCGCTTGCACAGTCCCGTGCAACTCCGGCGGTCTCCGGACGAAATACGGGTTGATGCTCGCCTTCCATCGGCGACAGCGAATTGGCCGAGCAGCGTCAGCTGGGTATCGGTCAGTCGGAGCTTTGCAGGCGCAGTCATTTGAACCTCACTGGTCAGACGGAAAACTCTCCCGTCACTGACCAAGGCCTCACCGCGTCAGCAGGGAGGCCCTCAAGGATTCCTATATGCGCTTCCCACTATTCCCGTCGTCTTGAAGTGAAAACGGCGACCTGAAGAATTTGATTGGCCTCGCGGATCAGCGGTTCGATATCAAGACAAGTTGCAATCGCTGAATCAACATCTTCATTGTCCGCGTAGCGCATCAGCATTTTTGCCTTGGACGCGGCCTCATAGAGACGTATCTCGAGCTCGGCACAATACTCCTTCAGAACATCGGCCCGCTTCATGATCACCCTCCTGCCTCTGCCGCTGGCGAGACCACCAATGCTTGCTTGCAGGCAGAAGTGAAGTGGATTTCTGGCCAAGAGCCGGGAGTCGCGTCGCCGCCCCCATAGAACCGCCCGCTTGGGCGGAGGATTCGATTGAACGTCCGAAATGGGGCCGTTAGCGGTCTGTCCGCTCTTGGGGACTTCAAACGAAAAGCGGACCTATCACCAATGAACCTCTAAGGCCGGGATTGACCCAATGCGGACCTCTGCAATGCAGGCTCTGCGCCAATCACGCTTGTCGTAGAGTCGATTAGACCCGCTACCATGGTGCCTGTAGACTCCGGACTTGGGATCGTATCAAAGGCTGCGTCGCACACGCGCTCGTCCAGCCAGTCCACCTTTCGTCACGGGCTAATTAACCAGGCCGCTTTTGCTGCTCCGCCGCGCTGAACGTATTCCAAACCGAACGCCATTAGATCCGCGAGATGCTCATCAATCTGGGACTGCGCGATTCCGGGCTGCACGCCATAGATCGCGAAGCTCAGCCTGTCCGGAGCGGTATCCTGAAGCGCCTTCTGGATCACGGTCAGGTCGCCGACGATGAATTTCGACGGAGTGACGTGCCGGGTCAGGTGCGTCCGGTGTTCGACGTGCTCCCGCAAAACGATCGGATCGCAATAGGCGACCGACTTCAGGACCTGCCCGGCAACTTCGTAGACGTCGCCTACACGACCGCCTGACGGTTGGCCGCCGGCGCCTTTGCAGTGATAGAGCGAGATCTGGACATGTTCGCCGTCCTGGCGGACCGCTATGTAGTCAGCTGCCTCCCCACTACGGTGATCGTATAGCAGAGCCGTGAGCCCATCGGCCGCGAGGAGATGCTTCTCGAGTTGCTGGTGAACCGTGAGTTCGCCCCCGCTCTTCGTCGTGTCGTATTCAATGCCAATCGCGCATCCGGTCCAATCCAGCGTCGACGTGTCGTCGTCGGACAGCTTGTTGATCGTCACGCTCGGGGGCCTGATGAGGTTCACGCCCTGGAACGACGACTTATCCGCTGCATAGAACACCGGCGGGTTCATCGACATCCAGGTCGAGAACTCGGTCCAGTCATCGACGCCCGACAAGACTTCGATCGCCCACTCGGGCTCGGTCTGCCGGATGATGGCGCCGCCGCCGATCTGAAATTCGAAGCCGATCCCGAGCTCGTCCGTCCCCACACGAAAGCCGAGCTTGGCGCGGTCGGCCGCGACGCAGAAGTGGTCGATCTCAAGGTCGGTGACCTGAAAATAGAACCACTGGCCGGCGCCTCGCCTAAGCCGCACCCGCGGCGCGGAGCGATAGGCGACCTTGTTCCACCCAGCGGCGATGATGTGCTCTGGCAGCTTTTCGAGCGTCTTGGCGTGCTGGACGATGTCCAGCTGCGAAGGGGCGATCGCGCCGCCGCCGCTCAGCCGGTGGTTCAAGGCGGAGATCCAGTCGAGATAACCGGCGACCGTTAGCCGCTGGTTGCTCCACACGCGCGAGCTGCTGCTGGCACCGATCGTCTCGCGATCCTCTCCAATGACGCCGCTACCGAAGAAATGGCCTTGGACATAAGCGCGAGCATCTCCGGCGGTCATCGCGCGCTCTGCCCGCGGTCCGGTCACCGTCCGATACGATTCCGTCTGGGTGTTCAGTGTCGTGTTGCGTAGGCCGACATTGTAGAAGCGCAGGTCGGTCAGGCCGGCCAGCGCACGGCGCGTCCGCTCGTAGCTGATCGGCCGATGCTTGTTTTCGCAAACCGTATCCATCAGGCTGATGTAGAGACGATCGGTACGCCGCGTCGACCCGATGAAGCACAGCTTGCTGGTTTCATTGAAGGCAAGAAGAAACGCATCATGCCGGACATTCGCGATGACGTCCGACGTCGCCCAGTTGGGCGGCGAGTTGTCGATCGTCAGCAGAAGCGTGATCAATCCGTCTTCGGACGTCCACTGTTTGACCAGGAGCAGGTTCCGGCCGATCGTCTCTTCGAACAGCGAGAAATCGGGCCGCTCTTCGCACTCGAAAATTCGCGCGTGGGCGTAAAGCTGAAGCAACAGCGGCGTTACCGCGTCGTAGTCCGAGTCCATCTGTCTCTTGGGCTTGAGGACCTCGAGGATCGCCCGGTTGGCTTCGGCGTCCGCGATCTGCGCCTGCGCCGCGTCGTCGATCAGCTCCGCAATGTCGACGCCCTCCTGGAACAGCCGGGCGTTGGCTTCCTTCAACCGGCTGACAGGCGCCACCAGGGTCGCGTCGCCGGTCGCCACATCGTTGGTTCGGGCGAAGCGGCCGATGAACTGAAGGGTCGGAACCAGCGAGCGGTGCGGCGCGTGGAGCGCCGCGATTTTTAGCTTCGGGAAATCGTAGCCTTCGCCAAACATGTCGACGCACACAACGCCGTCGAGCTTGCCGTCGATCAGTTCGGCTTCGATCTCCATCTGGCGCTTCAGCGAGAGATGGCTGGTGATCGCCGCAACCTTGCCCCCGAGCTTCTCGTAAAGCTCGCCGAGCTGCTTGGCGGAGGCGATGGTTGCGGCGCGCGCGAATATCCGGTGATCGAACCCGTCCTTCCTGTCCTTGGCGAGTTGAGCTACGGCCGCGGCGGCAACCGCCCGGTCGACCTCTTCCTCGTTGCGGTCGTCTTTCACCATCGCTGGCTTGAAAGTGACCTTCCCGAACGCCTGCTCCCGCGACGCCTTCAACACGGGATACCAGTAGGCCAGACGTCCCGGGATCGGCTTGCGGTCGCGTCGGAACGGCGTGGCGGTCAGAAACACGACTTTCGCGTCGACGAAGTGCGAAAGATAGGCCGACCAGGTATCGGCCGGGGCATGATGGGCCTCATCGAAAATAACGAGGTCGAAAAGATCACGTGGCGCGTCCGGGGCGACGATTGGCGAAGTGCTCTGGGGGGTCGAGATGATCACGTCGGTCGCCCGCATCGCTTCCCATTCGGCCAAATCGACAGGGCACCCCTTCTGGCTCAAGACGTTCGGCAAGGCCGTCAGCCCGTCAGCGATGCCAATCCTCTTGAGAACCGAAAGGGCTGCGAAGTGACCGGTGGTCTGACGGCGGAGCGCCTCGGAAGGCTCGATGACCAGAACATTGTTCGCCTTGAGAGCGAAGGGCAGAGCCATCATAAGTGCCGTCTTGCCGTAACCGGTGGGCAAGCAGAGGGTCGCTGGCTCGTCGTAGACCGAGAAATGCGAAAGCGCGGCGTGCAGCGCTCCAATCTGCCCTGGCCTGAATCCGCTATTGGGAGTCGAGATCGGCTGGAACGTGATCTCGTTCGCTGAAAAGAACCCTGCCATCGCCTCGTCCTGAACCTGAGCTAGCAATCCAGAACTTACGCAATGCAGCGTAGAGATCAATATGTTGCGCTTAACTTGCCAACCATAACCATAATGTGGTGTTCGATCGGTGCGAAAACTCGATGCTTCGAAGTTTCAGCCCTGGAGCAGAGCCTATGTCCGCATTTGGTGCAAAGGTGCTGACGTGCCCCAACTCGCTGATGTCCACTTTTGGGCTGCGGCCCTTGCCAGATTGACGGCTGTTATGGGGCGCAGAGCCGACCTCGCAACTCATGGCAGTTCACCATTTTTGCCATCAGTCAACATCAACCCACCTGAAACGAAGGCATCCCTCGGGTAGCAGTAGCCATAGATGTAGGTTCATCTGAGCGACCCAATCAGGATCGAAACAGTTGATCAGCTTCTCCCAAGGAAGAAGACGAAGTGGCGCCTCCGGCAGCCGAACGCACACGCCGAACTTGGCCATGCCTTCTGCATCACTGATTGGCTCCACCTTAGCAAGAGCACGCGTACCGAAGAGACGGACATCGGTCGCGCATGCCTCATGGCCGGGAAAGCCACCATGCCTGCCATGTTCCTCCGAAAGCCCTAGCCGCGGAATAGATGTGAACGTGACGCGATTTCGGTCAGTCAAGTTCATAGCTTGCTTGCTCTGAAGTTCATTCCGGTGATTAGGTTGCACTGAATTTGTTTGCAAGTTTTGTGCGTTTGGTCGCTGCGGGGGACACACTGTGAGGAGCTCTGCGCTTTCTCGCCTGATTGAAGGCGCTTGGAAAAAACCACACGATTTGAGGGCTACCACACAGCGCTTCCCTGACCTCGACGTGAACCGGGTCGCTGCAGATTTGCAGCTCGAAGACCTCGGACGTGAGCGGGGCGCGCGAGAGGAGCCGGCGACGAACTCGACCGCTTTGGATGAAGTTGAAGCCAAGATCGTCGAGCGCATCGAGTCTGCCAAGAAACAGGCGCATGCGACGGTCGAAGACGAGCTTCGAACCTATGCGGAACGTTTGTCGAGCTTGGACTTCGAGGCGCGCTTCAGCTCAATCCGACAAGCAGCACCGTCCTGTATCAGTGAGTACCAGGCGGAGGTGAAGCAGGGGCGCAACGAGCTCTTCATCCAACGCGAAGGACTCGTTGTTGCAGAGCGGGAGATCGACGATTTCCGGTCCCGGAACAAGCTTCGGCGAGCGGCCAGGATACCGTCCCGCAATGGAGAGCTGATGAAATGGGTCCTCCTGCTAGCTCTCTTTCTGATTGAGGCAATCGCCAACGGATCATTCTTGGCGAAGGGCAGCGAGCAAGGACTGATCGGAGGCTTCTTCGAGGCGATTACGTTCGCCTTCCTCAATATCGTCGTGGCTTACGCTTTGGCCCGGTTTGGGCTTCGCCAGCTCGTTCATCGTTCGCTATTTCGGGAGTTTCTCGGGCTGATTGCTCTCGCCGTCTATATGGCGTGGGCGGTTGGCCTAAATCTTGTGCTGGCCCACTACCGGGAGGTTTCCGGCACATTCGTCGATGGCGTAGGACAGCTTGTGGTCGCTCGCATCCGCGAGAACCCGTTCGAGTTAAGTGATTTGAATTCTTGGATTCTGTTTGCGATTGGATTGGTATTCTCAATCATCGCATGCGTTGACGGATTTTATGCGACCGACCCTTATCCAGGGTTCGCGGCCGTTCAAAAGCGCGTCGACGTGCAACGATTGGCCTACGTCGCCTCCATTTCGGATCTCATTCAGCGTCTTCAGGACATTCAGGCGGACTATGTCGATCAGATTGAGGAGTTGAGTCGTGACCTCGGGCTTCGCCGTGAAGCGCATGACGCAATTGTGCATGGTCGCCAACGACTAGTCAGACTGTTTGAGGAACACCAACGCCATCTCGAACGGACAGGCAGCACGCTCTTCAGTATATACCGTGACGCCAACCGCTCAGCGCGTCCGGCCAGCTCGGTGCCAAAGCGCTTTTCCAAGCCAATGAAGCTGGAAACGGTTACGATAGTGTCGGACCCGATAGGTGAATGGAATGCTGAAGAGCTCCGATCGAGGATAACCGGAGTTCAAGAGCTCTTGCACGAGCAGAGCGCAGCCATCCACCGAGAGTTCGAAGACGCCATAAAGCAATACAAGGGGCTCGAGGATCTCATGCCTGGCGCGGAGGTATTCGATGTCAAGGCGCGCGCCTAGACCATCGGCAGCGCGCGGCGCTCGCAAAAGCATGAGGGACAGAAGAGACGGTCCCCACTTGGCTTGGGTTATCGCTCTCTTGCTCTTGTGCTTCGCTGTCGCGGGCGCGATCGGATATGTCAAGCTGACGGCGAAGGAGCAACCCAAGCTGGTCGCCGATACTTTCTGTCCAGTGGATGGAGCTCAGTCCATCACAGAGGTACTCATTGACGCCTCAGACGACATTCAGCCGGTCGCAAAGAAGCAGATCTTGGGGATTCTTCATGACCTAGCCCAAGCGCTTCCCGCTTATGGACGGCTCGAGCTTCGCGTTCTATCGCCTGAGCAACCGGGCGGCCGCATTGTCTTCGACAAGTGCAACCCGGGAGACGGTTCCAATTTGGATACCCTCGTTGCGAATCCGGAGATGGCGAAACGACGCTGGCTAGACGGCTTTTCCAGGCCGCTAGAGAATGCCTTGTCTACGCAGCTTAGCCCTTCAAGGTCTGATAGCTCGCCTCTGATGGAGACGATCCAGAACATTGCTGTCGAGCGCTTCCTAGGTAGTGTGGCTAGCGCTATTCCCAAAAGCCTTGTCATCGTGTCTGACATGATTGAGCACGAAAGTGACTATTCGCAGTACCGCGGAGATCTCTCTTATGCCCGCTTCAAGTCGTCTCCGGCCTATCGCCGCCTGAGGACTGACCTGAATCAAGCCGAAGTGACCATCCTCTATATCCAGAGGCAGAGCAGTCGCCTCGATAGTGGCAAGCACATTGAGTTCTGGAGAGAGTGGGTCACGGATAATGGCGGCGCCTTAACGTCAGCAGAAAAACTCCAAGGGGCTGGATAGCATGGCGCGTAACGATGCTATGGCGGGCCACCGTGACGCCGTCAGCCCCATCCTGTTTTGCGTATTCGTGGTGATAGGCTGCGCCTATATAATAGGCGCCAAGTTCTCTGGCTTCCCAGCTTATTTGGTTACCTCAATACCCATTGGCATCATGCTGGTCTACGCGGCAACGCTGTTCTTGCCAGCGTTTCGGTTGCGGTTAGACCAAGGCGGCGATAACCTCTATTACATGGGATTTCTGCTGACGCTCACCAGCCTCGGCGTGTCGCTCTATCAGTTCGATGCCAGCAGCGCCGCACAGGAAATCGTCCAGAACTTCGGTATAGCGATCGGCTCGACAATTGCGGGTGTCTGGCTGCGTGTTTTGTTCAGCCAAATGCGCCGGGATCCGACTGATATTGAGCAGGCCAGCCGTGCGGAATTGTCGGAGGCAGCTCGGCGTATCCGGCGCGAACTGGAGGGCACCGCTCTTGAATTTGCGCACTTCAGGCTCGCGTCGCAGCAGTCACTGGTTGATGGCTTGGACGAGGTTCACCGGAGTTTTGACGAGGCGTCGGAGAAGCTGCTTAGAGGCTTTGCGAAAACCACTGCCGCGGCCTCATCAGAATTGGAGCAGTCTTCTCAGACATCGGCTACGGCACTCGCTCTCCTAGCGAAGGCGATCGAGGACAATGTCAACGCTTCAGCCAATCATCTGGCCGATCAAACCACTAGACTCGCTGACGGGTCAGCCCGGATTTCGGAGGCATTGGAAGCCACCGCTGCTCGATTGGCGGAAATGCAGACTCCGGATCAGATCATTCAAGTCAAGCTGCATCCCGCCATGACCAAACTTACAAAAGCGGTCGAAGATTTCGCTCAACACATGGGCACCAGAAGCGATGCCGAGCGAGCCGCCAGCGCCGCCGTTGCGGAAGCGCTTGGGAAAGATGGCCGCTCGATCAACGAGCTTGTGCAGTCCTTGGAGAGGCAGTCACAGACGATTGTCGGGCTCGGAACTAAGATAGAATCGCAGCTCGACCTTCTTAGGCAATTGGTCGAGGCTGGATCTAAAGCACCTACCAAGGAGCTAGCGATACCAGCGTGGCCGAGCCAAAGCGCTACCGAGCCGGCTTCCGATCTCTTCGATATTAGCACTCGATCTTATGCTACCCCGTCACTAGGTTCGGATAGCAGTGCTACGCCATGAGGTCCAATCAACCGATAGGGCGGGACACGAGCGCATACCGGAGGGGCATGGTTCTTGGTCTCACTATGGCCGAGGTAATGCTGCTTCTGGTGTTTTGCCTGTTGATCGCCATGGCAACACTCTTTTCTCGAAGTCAGGCGGACCAGAAGGACCTCGCGCGCGAATTGGCGCACGCAAGGGCTACTATTCAAGAACTGGCAGATGAAAAGCGGCGCCTTGCAGCACTGCTCAATGAGTTTAAGAAGGCGAGCTCAGTCAACATTGCCGACGATTGGACGAAACTGACTGCAGCAAGACAGGCGATTGACGATTTGGAGAAGGCAGGTCTGAGTGTTGCGGGAATGCTAGCCGATCCGGCGAAGGTGGCCGCAGTTCTTAAGCTCGCGAGCGGAGCAACCGACCCCGAGGAACTAGAGAGCGCGCTGAGGTTCAGACGCGACCTTGAGGAGAAGCTTATCGCTAAAAATGTGCCAGAGCGCTCTCCCGACGGGCTTGCAATATTAGCAGCCGCTGGCATGAAACAACCCGCATCCGAAAAAGGAAAGACTGGCCACGACTGGCCGCCAATCATCGACCTAAGCGAGGCGGCGGGCTACAACTTCGTCACCGGTCGGGCAGATCTTTCAGCCGATTTCGCTAAGAAATTGACGACAGATGTCGTCGACAGGGTCGCTTCGATTGTTCACGAGTATGACGTCGATATCGTAGAGGTCATCGGCCACACCGACGAGCAGCCTATTGCTGCTCGGCCGTCAAACCTGGATGCCAACATTGTGGATGCGTTTGGCGGCAAGGTGCCGATCCAAAGCCTCGCCCCTGCTGATAATGCCGGACTAGGAATGGCGCGTGCCGTATCCGTGGCGAGCGTTTTGCGTGCGGATCCCAAGCTGAAGGCAGTTACGGTTCTACCTCTATCGGGCGCTCAGTTGATCATGCCTGGCGACAAAGTTGCCGACGGCAGACATTCCGGCGATGTAAAAGAGCGCCGCCGGATTGAAATCCGCGTTCGACGTCATGCGGATCGCGCCTCCGCCCAGTAGTGGAACCTCAAGGCGGCGATGTCTGCTGGCAATAGATCTATCCGGCTCCGAAATTAGCGGGATAGAGCGACTACAATCGCCCCAAGCACGATCAATATGAGCGCAACTCGCAGCAGTATCCGTGCCAATCGGGGCCCCCGGCGCGGCTGGTGTTCGGTAAAGCTTGGCGCGGACCTTTCTGGTGAGGCAAACTTATGGGTGGCATAGATGCCCGTCCCAGGGATGCCAGCACTGAAGCGCTTCCCCGATTTGCTGACCGTAACTCCGGCACCTCGAGGCCCAATTCTGACGCTTGGGCTCTTGCCCCCGAGGTTCAATCGACCCCCCGGCATCAGCTTTACAGATTTTCGGAATCTGAGCTTCACGTGCCCCTCCCCAGGAGCGTTGAATTGTTGTGCTCGGACATGAAGTCGGGCACGCCTATGGCTGACTGGTCAGGTCTTGGACCTTCGCCATCCTGTGCTCTGAGCTTCGGATTCCGAGCAGAACCAGCGCTCTCCTGCGCTCTCAGAAATCACGGTTTGCTCGTAGTACTTTTGCCCCGGCACATGGTAGATGCGCCTTCCATTCTTCGAGATGTTGCCTTTGATTTTGCAATCGGCCGTACCGACTGTGCTAGAGAGAGGCTGGATCGGCGCGGAAGTTGTGTTTTCCCGTTGGGCAGCCCGCCAGTCCCACGGCGGTTGGAAGGGGCCAGACCAGATCCCTAAACCTTCTGCCCTTGCGTCAGACTGATCGGCGACGTAAGCGCCATTGGAATAGCGTGGCCAATCCATCGCATGCCCGTTTCGCACAAGCCAGCGGGCTACCGACTGACCATCTGCGCGGTAGCAGTCTCCGACGAAGCGTCCATACCGGTCGCGGTCAACGAAATTGCATGAGGTAGGTCGGGACTTGGCCAAGAAGTCGTCGAGCGCCTTAGCTGAAACCTGCCCGCAGCGGTAGGCTTTGCCCTTCGAATCTCCGCAGAGCTGCCGGCTTTCTGGCGCGTCAATCCCGTTCAAGCGGACCCGTTCACCTCGTATCTCAATTGTGTCGCCATCGACGACGGAGGCTCTTCCGGCGAGTTGTTCCACAATCGCGCCGGATGCGAAACATATCGACCAACCCAACATGATTGCGGATAGCATCAGCCTTCGCCCGATAAGTGCAGGACCAACGAATGGTACTAGTGACAATGGACCGATCCCGCCCGCTTATCCATGTGGCAGCACTCCCCCGGTGGGGAGTTCTTCCGGCAGCCGCCACCATGTGCGACCGCGGACGTCGACAGAGTCAGAGCCGCCAAAGCGGCCACAATCATTGATTTCATATCCCCTCCCATACCCGATGGTATCAAAGCAGGGGCTCAAGAAAGTGTCGAGTCTCGTGCCCAGAGGACAAGAGAGGCTCGGGGGCCACTGGTGGCAAAAGTGGCCAACTGCCATGAGTTTGCGAATGTCGGCTTGGCGCCCTCATTTCTGCCGTTTAGACGGTCTCTGCAAGTTACCAAAAGCTGCCTATTTTGGGCGAATGACGCAGCCCCCATTGAAACTTTGCAGATCAACGCGGTTGCGGGCCACGGCAATGTCTCGTGCCGCAGAACGCCTATTTGGGGGTACGTTCGATAGAAACATTCCGGAAGGCCGGGTCGATGCGCTGGAGCTGACCGACAAATGGAACGCCTGCGGCTTCGAACGGAATCTGGATATCGGCCAGCTAGCTGCACTGGCTATGACCTACCAATCCGCGCCTTATTGTTCTTGGACCACGGTACGACAATGGCTTTGACTCGAGGCCGCCGACCAACAAATATTCCCATCAGGAGTCGAGAGAGTACGAACCACCTCGCCCAACGAGATACGATCAAGGATGGCAAATGGGCAAACCGACCGCGCAGAAGGCCAAGAAAAAGCGACTTCCTTCACTAGAAGCACGGTTCACCTTTCACGATACTGCTGTAGCGGCTGGCGATCACAAGGCGCTTAAAGCTGCAAAATTCGCCGTCTTCGACGAAACGACGGGGCATGATCGTATCCTCAAACTTTGGCGCAAAACCGGCACGGAGGCCGACGCCGACCTGCGGGCTCTTTGGGTGCACGAGATGCGCCAAGTACAGCGGGTCATGTCCTATGCAGGCGCGCGGGACATCATCGTCGACGTGCTCGAGTTCGTAGAGGATGAGGAAAACTTCGGCATTCTACTTGAACATGCAGGCCAACCCTTAAAAACTCGGAAAGATCGAGTGTCAGCAGGGCATTGGCTCAAGAACCTGGGCGCTGTTCGTTCGCGCACACTATTCTGGCGCAATTTCAAGCGCGTCGTCTGGGCCCTTGGTATCATTCATTCCCAAGGGCTTGTGCACGGCAATATCGATGCTGACAACATCATGACCGAAGGCGCCGATGAAGCCGATTTCCAGTTGACCGGGTTCGAATGGAGCTTGCGTCTCACGGCGGACACTCCCAGTAAGACCCACGTCAAAGTCGTTGGAAGATCGACCGCCACTCGACCGACGAAGTACTCGTACGAGGAGGACTGGAAGGCACTTGGGCTGCTGATAGCACGTATGCTCGATACCTCGATTCACCCTTCAGGCAAAGCTTCTCCGTTGGGGAGAATCGATCCGCCGATCTCGCTCAGCACCAGCGAGCGCATTCTACTCAAGCGTATGGTGGCACCAAGTCGGACCGACAATCTTGAAGCGGCGTCCATTGCCCGGGCCGTCGACGACGTCATCGCTGAGGTGGGCCGCGCGGGGACAGTCCGCTCGGGCACGCTCGTCCTGGTTTTTTATCAGAATTCGGGATTGGCGGAGGCCATCTACGACGCATCTGACGGCCAAATTGCCGTCGACGAATACTTTAGGCAGCTCGATTGGGTGAGGGCCGACCTGGACGGTGGCGCCACATTGCTAGTGCCACGCGACTTTGAAGAAGGCACCGGCAAACTGCAGCTTGTGACGACCGCGATGCGATATGTCCTAATACCGCATCGGCAGGACGGGTCGGCGACCTGGGATATCGCTGCCTGCATTAAGGCCGAGTCGCGTCCCGACGCGCTGTGGATGGGCGATCAGCAAGAGCATGACCTGTTGCAGCCCATTGAAGTCAGCCCATCGGTCCGCGTGGCGGTTGACACCCGGGCGCGGTTGGGTCCCGATGCCCTAGACTGGAGCGCATTCGCGGACACAAACCGCGACGTCCATTCACCGGGTCGTGTCGAGTTAATTCGCCGCTCGCTGATGATGATCCAAGTGATCGAGGCCGTCGTCAAATCTCTCGAAGTCTATCCCGTTGAGGTTGTTCGGCAGGATTTCGAGAACGGCCGGCGCTATGTCCTGCTGCGCAATGCACGCGACAGCGACCGGGACAAGGTCGCCAAGCGCATCGGCATGATCGATACGCAGACCTCACTCAAGCGCCTTTTCGACGACGACCATCGGGACAGCGAGGGCAAATGGCGATTATCTATGGCGGCCAGCCTCGGCGCCAGCCGTAGGGAAGACGTAACGGCGACGTTCACCCAGGTAGAAGAACATAGGGGAGCGACGGTCTACCGCTTCGAGATCGAAGAAGAGCTCCAGGCGTTGCCGACGCTTTTCTTGCGCACCGAACGCGACACCGGCACAGAGAACCAGATCAGCCGCCGATTAAAGATCATAAAAGGCCTATCGACTCGGGTCGATCTAGCCGACATGTTCGACGATTCGTGGCGCGTGCGGAGGTCTAGTCGCGATCCGATAGATATCGGCGACACCAAGGATACCGAACTGATGGATCTGGACGCCCCCAAACGTCGGGCTCTGGCCGGTTTGTGGGGAACCTTGCCCGCCTATTTCGTCGTCGGGCCGCCAGGCGTCGGCAAGACCAAGCTGGCGACCGAAGTCATCAGGCGACGGTTTTCTGACGATTCTTCTACCAGAATGCTCGTCACGGCGCAGGGACACGATGCGCTGGACCATCTGCAGGAAAAGGTCCAGGAAACCCTAGATAACGCCAAGCTCGACGTGATTATTGCGCGATCCTCCGTTCCTGACCGCGATGCCGGTGATGCCGATGTGCAGAAGACAGCTCATCAGATCCTGCGGGTACTTTCCGAAAGCCGAATGGCTCAGAGCCTCCCAATTTCGGCGCGTGACCGCGTGATCACCCTCGCCGATGCTGCGGCAAGGCTGGCGGATTCCGGTTCGTCGCTCAAGGATGAACGTGCCGGGCTCAACGCCGTATCCAGTCTCGTACTTGACGCGGCCAATGTGGTCTTCTCGACACTTAACTCCGCGGACGTCGAGCGGCTGGTCGAAGCCCGCGAGCAATTCGATTGGGTTCTGGTCGAAGAAGCTGCCAAGGCCGTCGGCCCAGAGCTCGTCGGGGCGCTGGCGCTGTCGGGCCGTCGCCTGCTAATCGGCGACCACAACCAGCTTCCTCCGTTTGAGGCGGAGCGGCTGACCAAAATCCTTTCTGACCACGGCCGGGTCGCCGAGGTGGTAGGCATCGCTGAGCAATACGTCGGCCCTCTGATGCGTGACGGCGAATTGACCGAGCTCGCGGAGGTCGCTGCCGACGAGGGGCAACTTCGTGAAATCGCCGATACCGCGCTCCGTCTGCTCGAACCGTTCCGGAATGTGGTGGTCGAAGACGAACGCCGCGCCAAGCTCAATACCGGCCATCGACCGGTTTCTTCCGTGCTGACCGAACAGCGCCGCATGGATCCCGCCATAGCCGAGATCGTCTCGCGAGGGTTCTATGGCGGCACGTTGCTGACCGAAGAGGGGCGCGCAGCCTACGCGGCAAATGAGCCGGACGGCTTCACCTGCAGGAACCTAACGGCGGCTCCCGTGACCTTGGTGGATTTCCCTCACGTATCCTCCCGCGGCACAGGATCGGCCTATGAGCATAGTCGGCCGCGGTTCCACAATCCGAGCGAGGTCAGGGCCGTTGCTGAGGTTTTGAACCGCTTGCGGCCCACCATTTCGGAACGGCATGAGAAGAGCCCCACCCTGGCAGTGTTGTCGTTCTACAATGCCCAGGTCGAGAAACTGAACGAGAAGATCGACGGTGCGATCAAACAGGGGGCGCTCGCCCATCTTTCGGGATTTGTTCCTGCCGCCAGTGACGGCCGCTGGGCCAATACGGTCGACGGTTTCCAGGGAAACGAAGCCGACGTGGTAATTCTTTCCCTCGTCAGGAATAACGCCGGCAGCGGCGCCAGCGCGTTGGGCTTTCTCAGGGACCGGCGCCGGTGGAACGTCGCATTGAGCCGAGCCAAATCTAAACTTGTGATCGTCGGCAGCCTTACCTTCCTCCGCGAGGCTGTCCGCGGCGTCAATCCCGAGGGCCTCGACCACGACCTTTCGTTCCTCACAAACGTCGACGAGGTCTTGACTGAGTTGCAGAAACGGCCCGGTCTTCGTATCGCCGGAGAGCCGCCGGCGGCGGTCGTCCCGCCCAAGGCGCTAGGGATCAACTAACTTATGCTCATCGCCATTCCCGTATTTCGCCTGTCCTGCACGGTCACGATCGACAAGGGTCGCGCCTGGAGCGTGGTCGAGGAAGCGCTCCTCTGGACCGTGAGTAGAAAGCCATCCGCTGTGTCCGATCTGGTTTCGGCATCCGGTCTGAAGAAGCAGATCGTGGTGGCAGCGCTGTCCCGCCTGATGCGTTTCCGCTTGGTGGAACTCTCGATCAAAGACGGCGCGGCCACATTTGTCGCCAGCGACTACGGCCGGGACGCAATCAAGGACGGACGTACACTACCGTTCTTTCCTAAAAAGGAGACCAAGCGTGTTTCCTTTGTTATCGAACAGGCGACTGGCGGCTTTTTTCCCAGTGCACAGGTCCGCGTGATTTCGAGATCCATCCTGGACGCCGACAGCGATCCCGACAAACGGATCGTGGTGGTCGAGGGAGGAGGGCCCGTCATGTCTCACGAGGCCAACCTGGCGCGCCTTTCCCAGATCGCGGCACGCGGCTACGACGAGCAGCTGGCCAATATAGACGGCCGCACTGCCTCGCTGCGATCCGAGTACATGGTCATCAAGGTGATCGACGGGGTAATCCGCAACTTGCCCGACAACGCAACCGAGGCCTTGCGCGCCGTGGTCGAAAAAGCCTCAGCGGGACCGGCCAATGCCAACGTTCCGGTTGACTATGAGGGGGCCCCCGAAGAAGCCGAAGAGACCAGGTCCGAACATAGGCTGGATTTCCGGCCGGAGGACCTGGTCATCGGCGGATCTGCCCAGAAGACATTGCTGCTGGACGTCATTGCGTCGGCCCATTCGCGGGTGATCATGCATTCCACGTTCCTAGACCATAGGAAGTTTAAGGATCTGCTCCCCGAAATTCGCGAGGCCTGTTCGCGAGGCGTGACCTTCGACTTGCTGTGGGGCGCCGAAACCCCAACTGATGACGAAGAGAGCAAGAACGCGCTCTCAGCCGTCGAGATTGCGCGCATGGTACGCGAAGATCGCGACATTGGTCGCCGCTTCCGCGTCCACATGAAGACCACCGGCTCCCATGCCAAATTGCTGCTCGCAGACAATGCCGAGGGCGACTGGGTCGCGGCCGTCGGATCGTGCAACTGGCTTTCCTCGCCGTTCGGGGCTGTCGAGTTGACTGCGGTCTTGCGGGCCGCGTCGATTGTGGCGGACGTCGCCGTCGCCCTGCAGCGGATGATCGGCCGCCGTGGCCTTTCAGAAGACATTGCCACCGAAATGGCTTTCCTCGCTCGTGAACTGCGGCGCCGGCCCGCAAGCGAGGGCACGGCGACCGCCACTTTGATCCGCGGTGACCATCACGACGTCATGATGCGCACTGGTAGCGGGTCGGCGATCCGGAAGGTTCTCGCCGGTAGCCATCGCCTAGGTTCGACCGCAAGGCCGGGATACATTATCCAGGCTGAGGCGGCGCGCGAACGCGTTTCCACTCTAGAAGTGACGCTGCTCTATACGATAGCCTCTGGTCCGCTGAAGAACCGGCATGCTCGGAAGCTGGCCGAAGAGGCAGCGGGTAACGGGGTGCACCTGATCAGGGTTGAAAAGCCCCCCCTGCACGGCAAGTTCTTGGCGTGGGACGACGACGACGTCGCCGTGACCAGCCTCAATTGGGGGTCAGCAAGGGCGCACGACGACTTTCCCGAGGCTGAAATCGGGGTTCATATCCGCAGCCCTGGTATTTCCGCGGACCTAATGCGACGAATCGAAGCCATCTTTCCCGCGACGCAGCCCAGCTGTTCCATTTCTTCCGAAGTCGAGGGCTAGGCGGTCAGTGACAGCTTTTCTTGGGGGAGTACCAGGATGCTACAAGACTATGATTTTCCATGCGAGCGCACCCACGGTCGTCATTGCCGCCCCGAATGTGACTAGGTCGGGACCACTATGACCAGAAACAATCTCCCCAGAGGACCACGCCGATACGAGCCCCAACCCGATTATTCAGGAGCGGTAGGTGCCAAGATGCCGCCCAGGTGCGCTCGGCTTCCAACGCAGATATCGATTGATCGACTTCAAACGAGCAATATCGTCTATGATGAGACTATATTCTTCATTGGGAATTCTAGTCGGGGCGGTCGTCGCCAAATTTATTTCCTCTCCGATTACAAACCTCTTCGATGGTTCAAAACGCATTCAGCAAGGCATACTCAGTCAGATGGGCCTGCACACCCAGCGTCTCCATGCGCTGGCGCAACCCATCAAGATCCCCGCAGTAGCTGACCTTCCAGCGGACCCAATTGACGTCGATATTCGCGATAACCTCCTCAAAGTACGGGTGATCGACCTCCGAAACCGAATGTCCCATCACAACAATCCGATCGACATCCGACAGCCCGGCAAAGAAGCCCGCGTTTTTCTCGATGACTTTGGCGGTGGGTTTGAACGTGTCCCTGAAGTAGTCGTCGACAATCCTCTGCCCTTCGACGACACGCATGTCCGCACCCTCCGGATCCTGCTCGAAACGGTAGGGATCCGGATTGGGATCGGGCTCCCATCCATGGCCCAGCACCAATGTCTCCGTTGGGTTCGCCGCCGCCCCGTGGATATGCAACACGTTGTTGTCGGGAACCCCATACAGGCGTTGTAGAGACGGCGTGTAATTGAAGTTCAAGAAGACCGCCGAGGGATCCACCGGAACGCGCTGCCCGCTAAACTCAACAGCCAATGGGACATGAAGCTGGCGTATCCATTCGGCGAACCGCAACCGCAGCGTCGTCGAGATCGCCTCGACCGCCTGTTGAATCTCGTACTGGTAATCGTGGTGGTATGCGTCGCTCCAATCGTCGGCCCCATATCCGACCAGAAAGCTGGAGGCGTCCTCGATCAGTGAATCGCTATCGAAGGAAGCCAACCGATCCTCGAATTCGGCCCAGAACTGCGCATCCATCTCGAAGTATTTCTCGACGACCACGTAGGTCTTGTTATCCGACCGCCGGAGATACTTTCCGAACGCCTTATAGGATGACGGAATTCCGTGGTGGAGATCGAAGCCGTTTCCGATGATGTAAAGAGTCTTCCCCATCCCAGCCCTTCAAGGTTTTCCCGTTCGCCAACGCATTCGCTCATCTGCGCTGCTCTTCAATCGCTCATCTCCCTATCCGGCTCCGCAATCAACTCCTCCGCCAATTCCGAAAGCTAGGGCGAACCATCATCGATCTGAACCACGTTGGCGTGAACCGCGTAGTAAACACCGACGGTCCGGAAGCGCTCCCCGAGCCGCTCCGTAAACATCCTCTGCAGCTTGGCGTCTCTGCTCAAGACGCTCGACATGGCGCGACCACCACGCATGAACCTGATCGCATGTTCCGTTCCGAGCAAATAGAGGTGCTTACGCTTCGCCGTCGGATGCTCCGCAAGCAGCAGGTAGTCCTTGAAAACCGAACTCTGGCGGATCGTCTCGTGCCCGCCTCCGTCTCCAGATCGAAATCGCGGCGGTATTTCCCGCACCGAGAGACACAGATTCGACACGCTCGTACGGCTCGAGAATTTGTGGCAGGCACATAAGTTCAAAGGGGAGTTTTATTGCGGCAGTCACGGCGTTCGACAGGTACTCGTCGGCCGCATTGTCACGATGGATGGGAATGGTACGATCTACCCCCTATGGCGCAATCTGCATCGAAGCCGACCGCATTGCCGCCGTCGTCGCCGACCCTGGTCATGTCCCCAATGAATTCGCAGGCATCACACCAATCGACACCCACGGGACGATCTACCCGGGTCTAATCGAGCTCCATAACCACTTGAGCTACAATTTCCTGCCGCTCTGGAACGTCCCGAAAACCTACACCAACCGAAATCAGTGGCGCGAGCGCGAACCCGACTACAAGGTTTCGATCTCCCTCCCCGCCCTCGTCATCGGCAGCAACGTTGATGTCGACTATCCGCGCAGCATCGCGCGCATCGTCGGCTTCTAGCGTCTTCGATTAGATCGTCGAACGTTCGCAATTGAGGGCGCAAAGTGGTCGCTCTAAAAACTGATGGCAGTTCACCACTTTTGCCATCCGTCAGTATCGACCCGCCTGAAACGAAGGCACACTCGGTTCGCAGAAGTCATAGATATGCATTCATCTGAGCGACCCAATCGGGGTCGAAAGCAGTTGGTCGACTTCTGCTAGGGGAGAAATCGGAGCGGACCCTCCGGCAGCAAAACGCACGCGCGGAACATGGCCGGTGTTTTGACCAGGTCTGAGGCCTTGCGTCGACGACGTGCGCAACAACGAGCGGACAGGCGGGTGCTTTGCGATGACTGAAAGGTCACACCCTCCTGCCCGTTCGTGGCGAGCAGAGGCCCGCCCGCGGGATCGTAGTCAGTTCGATCCGCAGGCCACAAGCCTGTCAGCGGCTTTAGTGGTTCGCGCTACTTGAGCAATTTTGATAGGGAGCAAGTTGGGCCCTTGAGCACGCCTCTGAGAAAGGCGTACTGCTTTCGGCTCGAGGAGTTTGTTGAGGCACCTACAGGCAGCGAGCCGCGGCACTGAGCCAGCCGATCTGCAATCCCGCCTCCCCCAGAGCACGCGAGACATAGTAGCGAACCCCACGCTTGTTGGCGTGACTGCGCGTCATCCGGTTGTCGAAAGCGCGGCAAAGCGCTGCTGCTCGGAGGAGATCGCGCGTGCCGAACCGGAACCGGGATCAGCAGCCAGGATCTGCCCGCCGGCGACGCGATGGCTTCGACCAGGGCAGCTCACACATCTGCTCGGCTGCAGGATCCCCCGCTCGGCCGCAAGCTAACTAGCAAGCCATGTCTGCCGTTCTTCTGAAAGCCAGCGCAAAAGCTATACTATGGCTTAAGATACCGTCTGGTTGGGTGTTCGCGGGTGCCGGTTCCGCATCGCGCTGTGCATGTCCTACCCGTATCGCATGCAGGAAGTTCGCGCGATTGGGCAAAGTACGGGCGAAATCATCCGCTTCACCAATGCTTCAGCAATCGACAGGTCGGTATTTCCTGGCGACGTACACAACCGCCTACCGGCGTCGTTGAGCGGTGCATCGCTGCGTAACGCATGGAACGCCTATACCGACTGCAACCGCTTTGCCCAGAAATTCTTCCGCAAGTAAGGACAACTCCGCAAATCGGTGACCGGCCAAAGCCCTGCCCGGTATCCTATTCTCTACCGGATCGATAGAGAATTGGAGCGCATGATGCCCGAGAAGGCGAAACTGTTCCTGCTTCCGGCCGAATTCGACGACGCTGCCTATCCCGACCAGCGCTTCTTCTGCCGGCATGGCACTCTCGTCGAAGGGGTTCTGCAAGCCTTTCCGGAAGTGCGCGATGCGCTGGAGATCGAGCGGGTACCGTTCCCGCGACCGCGCCAGCGCGTGATCGAACTCGTCGGCGAGGCGCATCAGAGCCTGCCGCTGCTGGTCCTGCCGGCCGGCGAGCAGAGTTCGGCCGCCACGGGCTCCGCCAACGGACGCAGCTTTGCCTCCGGCGCCGAAGCGATCCTCGCCACCCTGGCCGAGCGGCACGGCATTCCGGTCATACATCCCTGAGGTGCGCCATGGCTTACGCACTCAGTCTTCTCGACAAGAGTCCGATCGCCAAGGGCGAGACGGCCGCTGCGGCGCTGGCGCGCACCACGCGCCTCGCCCGTATCGCCGAGCGGGAGGGCTTTCGCCGCTTCTGGATAGCCGAGCATCACGACACGGCCGATCTCGCGAGCCCCGCGCCCGAAGCGGTGATCCCTTATGTTCTGGCGACGACCGAGACCATCCGGGTCGGCTCGGGCGGCGTCATGCTGCAGCACTACAGTCCCTACAAGGTGGCCGAGATCTTCAACACCCTCGCGGCGCTGGCGCCCGGCCGTGTCGATCTCGGCATTGGCAAGGCACCGGGCGGCCTGCCCTTCTCGACCCGCGAACTGCAGAGCGAGCGGGTCAACGGCACGCGCCCCGATTTCGAGGCGAAGCTCGCCGAACTGACGCTCTTCCTCGATGACGCGCAGGGCGAGACGCGGGCCCGGGCGACTCCGACAGCCGAGACGCCGGCATCGCGCTTCCTCCTCGGCGCCAGCGTCGACAGCGCGAAGCTGGCCGCCCTCCTCGGCTGGACGTTCGTCTTCGCCCGCCACCTGAACGGCGACGAGGCGCTGCTCGAGGCTTCGCTCGACGCCTACCGCCGGGACGGAGGCCGAGAGGCGATTGTCGCCATCGCGGCGATCGTCGGCCGCGACCGCCGGAAGGCGGCCGAGCTCGGCGAAAAATTCCAGCCGATCAAACTGCATGTCGAGGGTCGACAGAGCGTCACTGTCGTCAATGAGGAACAGGCGCGTGAATATGCGCGCCAGGCCGGGGCCACGGACTTCCGGACAACACCCGCCACGCCGAGCCTGGTCGCCGGCGACGCCGGCGATCTTCTCGACGAGCTCGACCGCCTGCATGACCGCTTCGATGTCGGCGAGTTCGTCGTCGACCTGTTCAATTCCGGCGACTCGCGGCTCGAAGCGGCGGAATTGATCGGTCGCGCATATGCAGCCGCGCGCACCACCGTCTCGGCCTGACAGGAGCCAGCCATGAGCAGACAGATCCCCTTCGGCATCATGCTGCAGGGCCCCGGCGGCCACATGAATGCCTGGAAGCATCCGAGCGTGCCGCCGGACGCGAGTGTCAACTTCGACTACTACGTGCGGACCGCTCGACGGGCCGAGGCCGCCGGCATCGCCTTCGCTTTCGTCGCCGACGGCCTCTACGTCAACGAGGTCTCGATCCCACATTTCCTGAATCGGTTGGAGCCGATCGCACTTCTCTCCGCGCTCGCAGCCGTCACCCAGAAGATCGGTCTCGTCGGAACGCTCTCCACCTCCTATTCCGACCCGTTCACGGTCGCGCGGCAGTTCGGCTCGATCGATCGCATCAGCGGCGGCCGGGTCGGCTGGAACGCCGTCACCTCACCGCTTGAAGGATCGGCGCGAAACTACAGTCGCGAGCACCACCCGGAACATGCTCTGCGCTACCAGATCGCCGCCGAGCATATCGATGTCGTGAAGGGATTGTGGGACAGCTGGGACGACGACGCTTTTGTCCGTGACCGCGACAGCGGCCAATATGCGGACTTCTCGCGCATGCACCGGCTGGACCACAAGGGCCAGTTCTTCTCCGTCGAGGGGCCGCTCAATCTCGGCCGCTCGGTGCAGGGCCAGCCGGTTCTCTTCCAGGCCGGCGGCTCCGACGACGGCATCGCGCTTGCCGGCCGGCATGCCGACGCCGTCTTCGCCAATGGCGCATCCTTGGCCGAGAACCGCGAGCTGACGCGGAAGCTGAAAGCGAGCGCCGTGGCGCATGGCCGCCGCTCCGACGAACTCAAGGTGTTTCCCGGGATCGCTCCCATCGTCGGCTCGACCGAGGAGGAAGCGGAGCGGAAGTACCGGGCGGTCCGCGATCTGGTCACGATCACGGAGGCCCTCCACTATCTCGGCCGCTTCTTCGACCATCACGACTTCACACAATATGACGTCGACGCGCCGTTTCCCGAGATCGGCGAGATCGGCCGCAACAATTTCCGCTCCACAACCGACCGCATCAAACGAGTCGCGCGCGAGAAGCACCTGACGCTGCGAGAAATCGCGCTCGACACAGCAACGCCCCGGAGCGGCTTTATCGGCACGCCGGAAAAAGTCGCCGACGAACTGGAGCGCTGGGTCGACGAGGGGGCGTCGGACGGTTTCGTGCTCGGCTTCCAGGTCATCCCGGAAGGGTTCGCCGATTTCGAGGCGCATGTGCTGCCGTTGCTCGAAGCGCGGGGACGGCATGTACCGGGCCTGACCGGCTCCACATTGCGGGAACATCTGGGACTGCCCTTTCCGAGGAGCCGCTATGCGGCGGGACAGACCGTGCTCGGAGCAGTTGGATGACGATCGACAGCGAACGTTTCATCGCGCTGAGGCGCCAGCTGCATGCCGAACCCGAACTCGCCTATCAGGAGGTGAAGACGAGCGCCCTGGTCGCCGGACTTCTCGGCGAATGGGGCTATGACGTCGCGACGGGGGTCGGCGGGACAGGCGTGGTTGGCACGCTCCGGCAAGGTCACGGCACGGGCACAATCGGCATCCGCGCCGATATGGATGCGCTGCCGATCGAGGAAGCGACGGGGCTTGCCTATGCGAGCACCGTCAAGGGGCGAATGCACGCCTGCGGCCATGACGGGCACACGGCGATCCTGCTCGCCGCGGCGCAGGAACTGGCGGTGACGCGGCCGTTCTCCGGCACGGTGCGGGTCATCTTCCAGCCCGCCGAGGAAAGTGGCGGTGGTGCCCGCAAGATGATCGCGGACGGCCTGTTCGAACGCTTTCCGGTCGACGCGATCTTCGGCCTGCACAACTGGCCCGGCGTGCCGGCCGGCAGCTTCTGCTTCATCGAGGGACCGGCGATGGCTTCGGTCGACCTCGCCATCATCCGCATCATCGGCAAGGGCGGCCATGGCGCCAGACCGCACGAGACCGTCGATCCGGTCGTCGCGGCGGCCTCGCTCGTGCTCGCGCTGCAGACCGTCGTCTCGCGCAATGTCGATCCACTCGACGCGGCCGTCGTCACGGTCGGCTCGATCCATGGCGGCATTGCATCGAATGTCATTCCCGACGCGGTCGAGCTGCAGATCACAATCCGCAGTTTCAGCCCGGCGATCCGCGAACAGGTGCGCGAGCGCATCCTGGCCCTCGCCGACGCCCATGCCGCCGGCTTCGGCGCCCGAGCGGAGGTGCACTATCCGCGCGGCTATCCCGTTCTCGTCAATCACACCGCTGAGACCGCCTTCGCGCGGCAAACGGCGATCCGGCATTTCGGCGACGATCGCGTCGGGGATCTGAGACCGATCACCGCCAGCGAGGATTTCGCCTTCATGCTGGAGGAGCGCCCGGGTTCCTACCTTTTTGTCGGCAATGGTCCGAGCGCCGATCTGCACAGCCCGAACTACGACTTCAACGACGACATCCTGCCGGATGCGGCCCGCTACTGGGTCAGCCTCGTGCAGGACTACCTTTCCAAGAATACTGAGGCGGCCGCATGAGCACCGACGTCTTCTTCTACACGACCCCGCTTCACGAGCTTGCCCGCCCCCTGGTCGAGCAACTGACGGAAGAATATGCCCGCCGCTACGGCGATATCTTC
Organism: Kaistia sp. SLG-1; assembly: GCF_059699055.1. Taxonomy (NCBI): domain Bacteria; kingdom Pseudomonadati; phylum Pseudomonadota; class Alphaproteobacteria; order Hyphomicrobiales; family Kaistiaceae; genus Kaistia; species Kaistia sp. SLG-1. Next base: position 1,737,489 of record NZ_AP048544.1, on the reverse strand, counting down.
GGCGAGCCGGCCGATGCGGAGATGAACCGCTATCCGCCGGGATATTTCGCGCCGCCGCACGGCAATTTCCTGCTGCTCCTGCGCGACGGCGTCGCCATCGCCGGTGGTGCTTTCAAGCGCTATGACGAGACGACGGCGGAGGTGAAGCGGGTCTGGACCGATCACGCACATCGCCGCCAGGGTCTTTCACGGATCGTGCTGGCCGAGCTCGAGGCGCAGGCGCGACGGCAGCACTACAGCCGCTTCTACCTCACGACCGGCTTCCGCCAGCCCGAGGCACGGTCTCTCTACCTGACCAGCGGCTATTCAGCGCTGTTCGATGTGGATCTGGCTCCCGAACTCTACGGGACGCTCCCGTTCGAGAAGTATCTTTACGGCCCGCCGCCCGGCTACGCGCCCGCCATACAGCCACCACCGGAGGGCGGGTGGAAAGCGCCCGCGCACGACAATCACGCCTGACAGCGCGGTTGTGCAAATCCCTACCCGCACCGGGCTCAGAAACAAAAAAGCCATCGTACGCTTTAGTCGATTCATTCAGTAGAGTTTAATTCATGTAACCTACGGATGAGGTTCGCGTGTCGACGACAGCAGAAACCGGCACGGTGGCGGGCGTTCTCGACGCGCCGCATCGAGAAACGCCCAAACGGTACACGATTGTTCCGGCCCGGCATCCTTGGCGTATATTTGGAGCAATCGTTTCTGCGCTTTTGATTGCGATCACCCTCCAGTCTATACTCTTCAATGAGCGCTGGGGATGGCCGGTATTTGCCCAGTATTTCCTGGCCACGCCCGTGCTGATTGGCCTCGGCCGCACATTGCTGCTGACCGTCCTCGGATCGGTGTTCGGCTTCCTGCTCGGTGGACTGCTCGCCTTCGCCCGCGTGTCGAAATCGCGCCTGCTCTCCGGATTGTCCTGGAGCTATATATGGCTGCTGCGATCGATCCCGCTGATCGTCCTGCTGCTCATCCTCAACAATCTCGGCTATCTCTACCCGACGATCGACGTCGCCATACCCTATACCGGCATCGTCTTCGCCGAATACCACACCACGACGGTGCTCAGCGTCTTCGCCGTCGCCGTGATCGGTCTCAGCCTCAACCAGGCGGCGTTCTCGGCCGAGATCATCCGCGGCGGCATCCTCGCCATCGACCATGGCCAGCAGGAAGCCTCGGCGGCGCTCGGGCTCTCCTGGTGGCACCAGTCGCTGCACATCATCGTGCCGCAGGCCATGCGCGCCATCGTCCCCTCGGCTTTCAACGAGATCATCGGCCTCGCCAAGGCCACCTCCATCGTCTACGTGCTGGCGCTGCCCGAGCTCTTCTACAGCGTCCAGGTGATCTACAAGCGCAATCTCGAGGTCGTGCCGCTGCTGATGGTGGCGACGGTCTGGTACCTGATCATCATGAGCGTGCTGTCGCTGGTGCAGTTCGGCATCGAGCGCTATTTCGCCCGCGGGGTGACCCGAGAGGTGCAGACGTCGATCCTCAGTCGCCTGTTCGGGCCCGGACGCACGGCGCGCGCCATCGCGGCCGCCCGAGCCCTGCCGGCGACCGCGCGCGCGCCGCTCGCCGCCTTCGACCGGCATGGCCACGACGTCGGCCATATCGAGATCCGCGACATCTCCAAGCGCTTCGGCGACTTCGCGGCGCTCGACACGGTCAGCCTCAACATCGCTCCCGGTGAGGTCACCGCCATCATCGGTCCGTCCGGCGCCGGCAAGTCGACGCTCCTGCGCACCATCAACCATCTCGAGCGGCCGGACGACGGCTATGTCGCCATCGACGGCAAGATCATCGCCTTCGAACGCCGTGGCAACGTGCTCTACGAACTCAAGGACCGCGCCATCCGCAAACGCCGGGCGGGCGTCGGGATGGTGTTCCAGAACTTCAACCTGTTCCCGCATCTGACGGTGACCGAGAACATCATCGAGGCGCCCATCGCCATCCAGAAGCTGCCGCATGCCGACGCGGTCGCGCTGGCGCTCGACCTGCTCGGCCGCGTCGGTCTGGCCGGCAAGGCGGATGCCTATCCGCGCCATCTTTCCGGCGGCCAGCAGCAGCGCGTCGCGATCGCCCGGGCTCTGGCACTGAGGCCCAAGGTGCTGCTGTTCGACGAACCCACGTCGGCGCTCGACCCCGAGCTGGTAGGCGAGGTGCTCGACACCATCAAGGAACTCGCCAAATCCGGCACCACTCTGGTGATCGTCACGCACGAGATCGGCTTCGCCCGCGAGGTCGCCGACCGGGTGGTGTTCATGGAGGGCGGCCGCATTCTCGAAGAGGGGCCGCCACGCCAGCTGTTCGAGGCTCCCGTGCATCCTCGGACGAAAGCGTTCCTCGCCAAGGTTCTCTGAGCGACAGGAACCGGCGATCGCGCGAAGCGCCGGGCCTGCGGACACCCCAGGGTGCCCGCCAACCTCTTCGCGCCCATTTTCCGAAAGGTTGCCCCATGCAAGCCACCAGACCTCTCCTGGCCGCCGGCCTCCTGGCCGCCACCCTGTTCTCCGCTTCGGCCACCTTGGCCGCGGACGCGTTCGATCTGAGCCCCGAACAAGCCGGCCGCATCCGTACCGAGCCCAACAAGGAAGCGATCGCGCTCATCTCGCCCGAGTTCAAGGCCGCGAAGGACGGCGTCTTTACCGTCGCACTCACGGTGGGCGACCCGCCGCAGAGCACCTATGCGAGTGACTCGCTCACACCCGTCGGCGCGGAAGAAGACACCGCGCAACTCATCGCCGACGCGCTCGGGCTCAAGCTCGAACTGGTGCCGGTTGCCTGGGCGGACTGGCCGCTCGGCCTGCAGTCGGGCAAGTTCGACGCCGTGATCTCCAACGTCACCGTCACCGAAGAGCGCAAGGAGAAGTTCGACTTCTCGACCTATCGCGAGGACGTCATCGGCTTCTACGTGCCGAACGAGAGCAAGATCAAGGAGATCAAGGAGCCCAAAGACATCGCCGGACTGAAGGTGATCGTGAGCGCCGGCACCAACCAGGAAAAGATCGTGGTCGAATGGGACCGGCGCAACCAGGCCGACGGCCTGGTCGCGGCCGAGTTCCAGTATTACGACGACAACGGCGCCGCCGAGCTCGCGCTGCTCTCGGGCCGCGCCGATGTGCAGTTCGATCCCAACTCGACACTCTCCTATCGCGCCGCGGTGAGCGGCAAGACCCGGCTCGTTGGCATCATCAACGGTGGTTGGCCGCTGACGGCCGAGATCGCGGTGACTACCCGCAAGGGCAGCGGCATCGCTGACGCCATCACCAAGGCCATCAACGGGCTCATCGCCGACGGAAAGTACATCGCCGCGCTGAAGCGCTGGCATCTCGACGCCGAGTCGATCGCCCAGTCGAGAACGAACCCGCCCGGCCTGCCGAAGAGCTGATCGATGCCCGGGCGTCGCACCGATGGCGCGGCGCCCGGCGACAAGAAGGTGCCCGCCCCCTCGTCAGACTGCGCACAATTCCCTGTTAGCGAAAGGGAGCTATCCGCCAGGATGAAGCGCTGAGCACGGAAATACTCGACATAGAGCGCCAACCCGAGGCCCGGATATGCAGCTCTTCCCTGTATTCTCCCCAATTTGCGGGGAATTCGGCAACCAGACAGGTTTGGACGAACTGACCTCGTGTACCAAAGCACCCTCCCCCAAACCCGGATATTCCTGAGCCTGGAATACTGACGACAAGTCAGCGGGTTAGCCGCGCGCTGCGGATATGCTGCGGTCTTAGCGCGCCCCCAATCTCGGAAATGCCTCGATTTCGCCGCCACAGTCTCGGCCGACGAAAAACCGTTTCCCGGGTTTCAGCAGGAGTTCCCTGACGTTGGAAGCCGTTGCTGGTGACCCTGACGGAGTGAAGATCGTCCTTCCACTCGCGAACCAGTACCGATCCGGGCTTCAGCGAACGGAGACTATCGACTTTGGCGGAACGATCCTTGCTCTTGCGTCGCCGGCCCGAGCGCTAACCAGTGGTCACGACGCCGCCGTCGATGACGAGGGATTGGCCGGTCATCATGCGGCTGGCCGAGGAGGCAAGGAAAAGGCAGCCACCGACGATGTCCTGCGGTGCCAACGTGTTCTTTAGACACTGCCGCTCAAGATGCGCCGACAGGGCCTCTGGCGTCACCCATTGCTGTTTCTGCTTGTCTGTCATCACCCAGCCCGGCGCGAGCGCGTTGACGCGGATGCGATCCGGCCCGAACTCGCGGGCAAGCGCGCGCGTCATGCCATTGATGCCTGAATTGGCGGTCACATAGACGGGGTAGCCGGAATTTCCCATCATGTAGCTGATGGACGTGAAATTGATGATGGATCCACCCTTCCTCGCCTGCATGTCGGGAATGACCGCCTGGCATGCGAAGAAATAGGCCTTCAGGTTGATGGCAATCGATTGCTCCCAGTAGGCTTCATCGACCGCAAGCGTGTCATGCCGCTGGTCGTTGGCCGCATTGTTGACGAGAACGGCGATGGCGCCATGGGCATCGGCGGCCGCCCGCAGCGCTCGCGCCAGCGACCCGAGATCGCTGATGTCGGCGGGGAGGAACAGCGGTCTCCGGCCGGTCTTTTGCTCCATTGCCTCGCAGAATGCCGAGGCATCCGACCTCTGGCAGAAGGCCACGCGCGCGCCTTGCCGCAGAAACCCTTCCGTAAGCGCGGCGCCGATGCCGGAACCTCCGCCGGTGATGAAGACCGAAACGTCGGCAAGATCCGGGTAGATGGGGTCAGTCATGTCCATTGTCCTGTTCCGCTTCCATACGAATGACGACGGTCCATTCGTGAGTGGCGCCCGGTTGAAGCCAGTTTGCCTTGCCGCTCGCGACCGCATCCGCGAGGCTTTCCATCGGCGCGGTGGTGGGCGCGAGAGAGATCTGGCTCACGGGTGCCCCGGCCGGCCAGCCGCCATAGTCCAGCCAGAGGCCTAGATATCCGACCTCCGCCGCATTCCAGTTCAGGCTGAAGGCGCCGCGCCGACCGACGATGCGGGCTTCCGCCTGTCCGCGCACCGGCGCGAAGAACTTCGCAGCGAACTTGGCGGCCAGGGGATGGATCCGATCGAGTGGCGGCAGGCCGTCGCGCGCAGGATCGGGGAAGGCAACGGGACCGGCTGGAAGAACGCGACCCTCATGGCTGAGGAAAGCGGCGTCGAGACTGTCGAGACCCGGTAGCTCCAGCCGGTCGCCATCCTCCGGTGCGATGAGGAGATGCTGGCCCCACAGGTAGGGCATTGCCGCGACGCCTTCATTGAAGACGCGATAGGTCAGGGTCAAACGATCGCCATCCAGCGCAAGCGCACGCTGGAAGCGGAGTGGCCCGACCTGCCCAGTCAGCGTGGCGCTCTCTGGCGAGGCCACCACCTCGATCGGACGCGCCCAGAATTCACCGTGATCGCGAAGCCGCATGGGCCAGGCATCGACCTGGCAGGGCGCCGCGGAAGGAAAGCATTCGTCCCAGCCACGCGCCTGCTCGACACCGAAGCTTGCCTCCTGCGCGGGCGAGCCTACGGACGGTCCGCCGACCACCCAGTTCCGACCGGTGCGAAGATCGGTCAACTCGCTGACGCGTGCCCCGAAATCCGGATCGAGACAAAGGCGAAGGGTCCCATTGTCGAGAACGATGGCGGTCATGACCGCTCCTGTTGCAGGCGGGAAAGAGCGCCGGCCCATTGCCGGGCGATCGTCAGCCCGACAGGCTGGATGGGCAGGCACGGGGCGCGATCATGGATAGCGATGCCGGCATTTTCGCCGAAGATCCGCTTCCCATAGGCGATGAGATGCTCGAGCGACTGCATGACAAAGGTCGCGGCCGGCAGAGCCGCCGCGTAGACGGCCTCAGCCTCGTCGCGACGACCGGCCAGCCACAGATCGAAAATCCGGGCAGCGACCGGCGCGATATCGGGCGCAAGAACGAAGCCGCGACAACCGATGCGCAGGGCATCGGTCATTTCGAGCCCGCCCCGACCACCGACGACAGCAAAGCTGTCGCCGGCGACATCGATGATGCGGGCAAGCCCGAGCGCCGCATCTTCCGCCTTCACGGCACTGAGGTTCGGCGCACGCTGCTTGAGACGGACCAGATCCTCGCCGGAAAGACCGCGGCCGAGATATTGCGGTGCGTTCTGCACCGCGACCGGAAGTGTCGTCGATGCGGCCACGCGGGCGAAGAAATCGAGATAGACGTCCGCCCCGTAGCTGCCGACCATCGGCGGCTGGAAGATTAGCCAGTTCGCACCGGCCGACTCGGCGCATTTGGCAAGCGCCACCTGTTCGGCGACCGAGTTACCGGCGACGGTTACCGACAGCGGCAGGCGGCCACCATTCGCACGCGCGGTCGTTTCCACCAGTGCGCAGCGCTCGACGAAGGTGAGTTTCAGTACCTCGGTCGCAAGCCCCAGAACGGTAATGCCATGGCAGCCGGCTTCGGCGCAGTAGTCGACCTGCGCTTTCATCGCGCCGTGATCAAGCGCTTCCTGAGCATCGAAGAGGGCGAAGAGCACGGCGTGAACGCCGTCATGAATTCTGGAGGTGGTCATACGACCACCCCCAGGATGCATGTTTCGAGCTTCGTGATTTTCATGGGGAGCCCCTGGTCGAACGGGGTTGCGCAACGGAACCCGGCCCAAAGCCTTCGAGAGCCCTTGGATCCGGTTCCCGCAGGGATCGAACCGTGCCCTGCACGGTGGGCCTCAGTGTCGGGTCACGTACTCGGTGATCTGCTCCAGGCTGGTTTCCGCCTTCTCGACGTCGGCGATTTTGCGGCCGCGATTCATCACCACGAACCGGTCGCAGACCTGCCAGGCGTGATAGAGATTGTGGGTGACCAACACGCAGGAAACGCCGTCGTCTCTCAGCTTGACGATGTATGCCAGCAGCCGGTCGATCTCCCGCACGGACAAGGCGCTCGTGGGCTCGTCGAGAACGAGTATCCGGCTCTTGAAATAGATCGCGCGCGCAATGGCCACGGCCTGCTTTTGGCCGCCCGAAAGCTTGCCGACCTCCTTGTCGGGGTTCTCGACGCCGGAGATGTGAACGGCCGCATCAATGACTTCGGTGGCGATCCGTCGCATTTTGGCGTGGTCGAGAAAGCCACCCCGGCCGGTCAACTCCCGGCCCATGAAGATGTTGCGCGTGATCGACAGGTTGTCGCAAAGCGCGCTGTCCTGATAGATCGTCTCGATCCCGGCTGCCTCGGAATCCGCCCGGGATGCGATCTTCCAATGCTTGCCCTCAACCGTGTAGTCCACGGTGTCCGGGATGACGACGCCGGAGATCGTCTTGACCAGCGTCGACTTGCCGGCGCCGTTATCGCCGAGAAGGCCGACCACCTCGCCACGACGGACGCCGAAATCGACGTCGGCCAGCGCTTTGTGGCTACCGTAGCTCTTGTTGATATTCTTCGCCGTGAAGATCCAGTCCTGCATGGCCTTTGCCCTCAGCTCATCCAATTTCCGCCGTCGACGTTCAGCGTCTGCGCGACGATGTATTCGGCGTCGTCGGACGCAAGGAAGACGGCTGCGCCGGTCAGGTCGTCCGGTACGCCGAACCGCCCATGAGGCACGCCGGCCTCGGCCGACTTGCGTACCGAACCGAGCGGCAACCCCTTGAACTTGCAGAGCTGCGCGTCCACGTCGTCCCACATCGGCGTATCGATGACACCCGGCGCGATGCCGTTGACGTTGATGCGATGGCGTATGAGCTCGAGAGCCGCCGTCTGGTTCATGTGAATGACCGCGGCCTTGGCGGCGCCGTAGACGAGCACCAGCGCCTCGCCACGGCGGCCAGCCTGGGAGGAGATGTTGACGATCTTGCCGCCCTTGCCCTGCTTGATCATCTGCGCGGCTGCCGCCTGCAGCATGAAGAACAGACCCTTTACATTAGTATCGAAGATGAAGTCCCAGTTGTCCGGGGTTACCAGCTCAAGCGGCCGCAGATCCACGACGCCGGCATTGTTGACCAGAATATCAACCGATCCGGCGATCTTCACAGCCTCCTCGACAACGCCCGGCAGCGACGCGAATTGCGTCAGGTCGCAATGGATGAAATGTGCCTTGCCGCCGGCGGCACGGATCTCCTCGACAGCCTTGGTGCCCGCCGCCTCGTCCCGTGCCAGAATGACGCTCGTTGCTCCCTCTTTCGCATAGCGATGCGCGATCGCCAGGCCGATGCCCTTGTTACCGCCGGTGATCAGCGCGACCTTGTCCTTGAGCTTCATGATACGTCCTCCAATGTTCTAGTTCTGCGGGCGGAAAGCTTGATTGAGAGCGGCTGCGGCGACGATCAACGCACCGACGAACACGCTGAGATAAAAGCCGGGCGCGCCGACCAGAAGCAGCACGTCGCGGATCATGTTGATCAGAATGACGCCCAGGAAGACGGCAACGATCGATCCACGGCCACCCGTCAGCGCGATGCCGCCGACAACGCAGGCCGCGATGGCATCAAGCTCGTAGTTCGCGCCCTGGGTCGGAGAAATGCTGCCGAGGCGGGCGGAGCTCAGGATACCGGCGAAAGCCGCCGTCATGCCGCAGAGCGTGAAGGCCGCGTATTTGACCCGGCGCACATTGATGCCGATCGCATAGGCGGCGCTGGCGTTTCCGCCTACGGCGAAGACATGGTTACCGAAGCGACGATGCTGCAGGACGATGTGAAACACCACCGCCAGGAGGGTGAACCAGAGAAAGGTCGATGGAACCACCCAGAATTTCGAATAGGTAAGATCGCCGAACAGGCCCCCGGGAGCGAATTTGATCTGCCTGGCGCCGGAGATGAACAGCGCCATGCCCTTCCAGAACAGCATGCCGCCGAGCGTTACGATGAAAGACGGCAGCTTCAGCGTCAGCACGAGCCAGCCGTTCAGGAATCCGATCAGGCCGCCGATGACGATGGCAATCAGAGAAGCCAGCCAGGGGCTCAAACCGGCACTGTACAGCTCGCCCATGGCCAGCGCGGTAAACACCAGGACGGATCCGACCGACAGATCGAACTCGCCCGATATCATCAAGATGGCAACGCCCAATGCCACGATGCCGAGGATCGGGATCGAGTCGAGCAGAGCCGACATGTTGGCGCTGGTCAGATAGAAAAAGCTGCCGGGAAACAGCAGGGACGCGGCGATGCAAAGCGCCTGTGCCAGCAGGAAGACGATAATGACATTTCCTGCCGGGTGCCGGCGGAGTTTCGCAATCATGAGAACCTCTTGGGACTGAAGAGCCGCCCGCCGGGCAAGCGGGCGGTGCTTTGCATCGTTCAGCGGCGCGTGCCGAGATTGGCTTCGGCGTTCTGGTAGTTTGTCTTGTCCACCAGGCCGTTGCCGCCGGTCTTCATGTCGGACGGATAGAGGCCGTAGCGAATATTGTGGATGAGCTGTGCGACCGAGTAGAAGCCCTGAGTGAAGGGCTGCTGATCAACCGTGGCCGCGATCTTGTCGCTCTTGATCCCGTCGACGATCGCTTGCGATAGGTCGAAACCGCCGATCGGGATGGCCCGTCCCGTCGTCTCGACGGCGCGCACCGCCATTTCGACCTGCGGCAGACCGATGCCGATGATCGCCTTAACATTGGGGTTGGCGATCAGGTACTGGGTCTGAGCATTGAGAATGTCGCTCTCGTTGAAGCCGGTCGCCAAGATCTCGGTCCTGGCCCCGACCTCCTGCATGGCCTTGTCGACGCCCTTCTGACGAAGCTGGGCATAGACGGCATCGGCGCTATCGACCGGGGTGAAGACGAGGTCGCCCTTTCCGATCTTGTATTGTTCGACCATCCTCTTGCCGATGAGATAGCCGGCCGAGACAAAGTCCTGGCCGATGAAGGCCATGCGGCAATTGCCAGCGGCGCCTTCCTCGTCGTCGACGTTGTAGGCGACCACGGGAATGCCCGCCTTCACCAAGGCGCAGATGTCGTCGTCGAAGGCATTGCTATCGATAATCGTCAGGGCGACTCCGTCCGGACGAGCGGCGAGTGCACCTTGAAACAGGCTCTTGATGCGCTCCGGATTGCCGTTTCCGTACTGGAAATTGACCGTCGCGCCGAGTGCGGCTGCCGCCTCTTCAGCACCGGCCTTCACCGGGTTGAAGAATGGAAACCCCTCCTCCGTTTGAAAAATCACCAGGATGTTCGGCTTGGCAGCGTCCGCGAACGCCTGACCTGAGGACAGAGTCAGGGTCAGGGCCAAGGCTGCAGAGCCGACGAGACCGCGTAGCGTCGTGTTCATTTGATCCTCCCAAAATCACCGACACGCTCACGTTAACAGTAGTATCATATAAGTCAATTGTCCTATTATTAAAAAATCGGCCTGGATGGAATTCCGATTTTCTGCGCTGAGAGGGCGCCGTCGGAGAGCGGGCTGGCGTCAGGCGCGAGGCATCACGACCCGAGATGGCGCTCGGCTTCGCGCCCCCTTCCCTTGGGAAAACATGGTGCGGACGGCGATACGGGCGCGACGATCTACGGCGAGCCCAATTTGCGACTGACGCTCAAAGCCTCGCGACAGGCGCGAAACATTGACGATCCTTGCCGCAACAGGCCGGATGGGAGCAGAGCCAAGGACCGCCTCTTGCGCGATGAAGCCGGACGGCCATCACCATGCCGACGGGATGCTACGGGTTGCCAACGCGGCAACGGCGATCACCGGCGATCCCGTCGATCAGGGACATGCGCATCGATCACGCCAAACCCATCATGATGTCGACGCCGCGATCGGCGACCGCCATTGCGGGTGCATTGGTGTTTCCGCTGATGATGCGCGGCATCATGGAAACGTCGAAGACGCGCAAACCCTCCACCCCCTTCACGCGCAGGTCGGGCGTCAACACGGCCAGTGGATCGTCTTCGGCCCCCATGCGGGCAGTCCCGCAAGGGTGATAGTTGGTCTTGACCGTACGCTTGCAATGGGCAAGGAGCTCGGCGTCGGACTGGAAAGCCTCGCCGGGAAATATCTCGCCCTTGACGACTTTTGCCATCGGTCCGGACTTCAGCACCTCGCGCGCGAAGCGCAATCCGGCGATCTCATGGCGGATATCGTCCGCATGGCCGAGATAGTTGGAGTTGATCATCGGGAGAGCCGCCGGGTCGGCCGAGCGCAGGCGCACGGACCCACGTGCCTTCGGCTGCAGCAGGCAGGAATTGAGCGTGAAGCCATCGGTAGGCGCGACGTTCATCACGTCGCGATCGAGATAGACGGTCGGAACGCAATAAAACTGGATCATCGGCTCGCCGGACGGGTCGAGCGGATTGATGAAGGCGCAGGTCTCGCAGCCGTTGGTCGAGACGGGCCCCGAGCCGAACAGCATGTATTGCAGGCCGTTGGCCAGCATGCGCATGCCGCGATCCTCGCCGTAATAGCCGAGCTTTTCATGGGTGGCGGCGACGAGCGGGACCTCGTGGTGATCCATCAGGTTCTCGCCGACGCCCGCCAGATCGGCCCGCACATCAATGCCGTGGCGGCGCAATTCGTCCGCCGGGCCAATGCCGGAGAGCATCAGGATTTTCGGCGTACCGAAGGCGCCGGCCGTGACGATCACCTCGTTCGCCGCTTCGAGCCTCCTAACCTGATTGCCCTCGGCTATCTCGACCCCGACCGCCCGTCCGCGCTCAACGACAAGGCGCAGAACGCGCACGCCGGTGAGAATGGTCAGGTTCGGGTTTCCCGCGATTGGATCTATGAAGGCCTCGACCGCCCCGCAGCGCCGCGCGCCGCCGATCGTCGTCTGCATGTAGCCGACACCCGCCTGCGTGCCGTCATTGAAGTCGTTGCGCAGTGGCAGACCCATTTCCTGCAACGCCTTGGCGAAGACATGCGATATCTCGGCGATGTGGCGCGGGTTGGAGACGTGCAGCGGTCCGTCGGTGCCATGGGCCGGGCCGGCAAGCGACTGGTTGTTTTCCTGCCGGCGGTAGTGGGGCAGGATATCATCCCAGCCCCAGCCGATGCCGTTCGCACCCGACTGTACTGCGCTGTTCCAATGCTCGTAGTCGGAACGGCGCCCGCGCATATAGACCATGGCATTGACTGTGGAACCGCCGCCAAGCACGCGGCCCTGCGGCAGGTCGTGCGCCCGGCCGTCCAGTTGCGGCTGCGGTTCCGTCTTGTGGAAGGTCAGGTATTGGCTGCCCTTCAGCATTTTCACGAAACCGGCCGGCATTCGCAAAAGCGGATGACGGTTCGACGGGCCCTGCTCGATCAACGCGACGCGCGCGCCATGTTCCGTGACCAGTTTGGCCGCGGTCACGCAACCGGACGAGCCGCCGCCCACGACGATGTAGTCGAAGCCTGTCATGTTCTCACCATTCCGCAATCGAGCCGTCCGTGTGGCGCCAGACCGGCGCCCGCCAGGCATGCCCCTCTATGGCCCGGGCGCGGACCATGTCCTCGTCCACGTCGATGCCGAGCCCGTGCCCCATCGGGATCGGCAGATAGCCGTTCTCGACCCTGAAGCGGCTTTCGGGCTTCAGGTAGTCGTTGAGATCGCCACCCTGGTTGTAGTGGATGCCGAGGGACTGCTCCTGGATCACGGCATTGTAGCAAATCGCATCGACCTGAAGACTGGCCGCCAGCGCGATCGGCCCGAGCGGGCAATGAGGCGCCAGGGCGACGTCATAGGCCTCAGCCATATGGCCGATCCGAACCATTTCCGAAATGCCGCCGACATGGGCCGTATCGGGATTGACGATGCCGGCCGCGCGCTTTTCGAAGACCGCGCGGAAATCGTAGCGGCTATGCAGCCGCTCGCCGATGACCAGCGGAATGGAGGTGTAGCGCGCCAGGTCCGCCATGTGGTCGACCTGGGCGGAAACGACGGCGTCCTCAATGAACATCGGCCGCAACGGCTCGATTTCCTTGAGCAGGACTTTTGCCATCGGAGCATGCAGGCGGCCATGGAAATCAAAGGCAAGATCCATGCGCGTGCCAACCGCGTCGCGCAATTCGGCAAGCTTGGCGACAATCCGGTCGATCTTGGCGTAGCTGTCGAGGAACTGGACCTCCTCGGTGGCATTCAGCTTGCAGGCGTCGTAGCCGGCCGCCAGGAGCGCTTCGGCGTCGGCCACAAGATTGCCGGGCCGATCGCCGCCGATCCAGCGGTAGGTGCGTACCTTGTCGCGCACCTTGCCGCCCATCAGCGCATGCACCGGCTGGCCGAGGGCCTTGCCCTTGATGTCCCAAAGCGCCATGTCGACGCCCGACATCGCGCTCATCAGCACCGCTCCGCCGCGGTAGCAACCGTTGCGGTAGATCATCTGCCAGGTGTCTTCGACAAGCAGTGGATCGCGCCCGATCAGGAGGGTCTCGAGTTCACGGATCTTCGCGGCAAGCGTTTCCGCATGCCCCTCGAGCACCGGCTCCCCCCAGCCGCTAATGCCCTCATCGGTCGAGACCTTCAGAAACAGCCATCGGGGAGCCACGACGAAGGTTTCGAGTTTCGTGATTTTCATTGGGTAATCCTCAGCCGTGCGCCGGTGGCGCTATCGAAAAGCGAATGCCGTTGGAGGAAGGACGGAGTTCTGCGCTGGCAGCGATCTCCGATCGGAAATGCCGGTCGGCGGCGAATGCTTGCCGGCCCTTGCTAAGCTCGCCGACAACGAGGGTCACATCGCCTGCTGGCTCGACCAGGTAGACCGTGATTGCCAGTTGACCCCATTTGCCCGCAGTCGCGACTGAGAAGTCAGCACCGATCCCCCGGGCTTCCCAAGTCTCAGCACGGCCGGAGCGCGACACGGGCGAGGATCCGGCCGAGATCCGTATCGAGCAGGCCGAGCCGTCGCTGCCGCGCGGGTCATCAGCCCACGCCCGGCCAGCCGGATACCTCTACTCATTGTTCCTCCTGCTCCTCCCAATAGGTCGCCTGGGCGCAACCCCGTCGATGCAAACGCATCGGACTCCTCGACCACCCCTCGATCTTGAGAAAATAACAATACTATCAATCATGTCAAGTGTAGTACTATTGAATTTTTGGTGGGACTGTTTGCGCTTCAAGGCTGTTTCCGCTATGTCAACGGATAGCGACGGGACGCACGGAGGCAATGCTTGAAGACGGATCGGGACGACGGGGCCACCCAGGACGCGATATCGATCAGCATTCATGAGACGATCGTCACGACGATGGGGAAGCGTATCGTCTCCGGCTTCTACACGCCGGGCGCCGTGATCGGCAGCGAGACGGACATCGGCCAGACGTTCAATGCCTCGCGAACCGCGACGCGCGAGGCATTGAAGATTCTGAGTTCGAAGGGCCTGATCGAAGGCAAGCCGAAGATTGGCATCGTCGTTAAGCCCAACGAGCGTTGGAACATGATGGATTCCATGGTCCTCGACTGGGCACTGCAGGACACCAACCAGGCGAAGAAGGCCATTTCCGACCTCTATGCGCTTCGCATGGCGATCGAGCCCAAGGCGGCGCGCATGGCTGCGCGCAACTACAATCAGGCTGACGAAGCGGCCGTGCGGCGGGCGCTACGCGGGATGGCAACCTATCTCGACGAAAACGACCGCGTGGAACAGGACGTGGCCTTTCACATTGCAATCCTGGCCGCGTCCGGAAATCGCCTCTTTTATTCGCTTGGCGAGCTGATTTCGGTAGGGCTACGCCATCTCTTCCATGCGGGTCTGCAGGCTACCAGCGAAGAAGATGATCGCTGGATCACCCGTCATAAGCGAGTGGCGGATGCTGTCTTTTCGCGTGAAGAAAACCTGGCCGAAGCGGAAATGAACGCTCTGCTGCGGGAAGCGCAGGAGACACACGAAATCAAGCCTTCGTAGGTCCGATCGCCCGTATCGTTGCTGCGGCGCACGCCGATTCCCAGCTGAAATGCCCCTCTGCAATCCGGCTGTTTTTCTCCGTTTATGAGCCGCCGTGGGACGGAATAGCATCCCTAGATGCCGCTCCTCATTTGACCGAATAGCCTGGATTCCCGCTCGTGTCGGATTGTGCTTCAGGTGCTGGCCGGGCGGAGGCCAGCATCTATGGTTCGCCCGGATGGTTGTAAGAGGTGGTTGGGCCCGTCCTGACCCACAGGGAAATAATTTCCTGTCTGTCGGAAGGCGTTGCTGGCGCGACCTGAAGGGAGCCGGTAGCCCACGCAGCGCGTCTACCACCTGACGATCCCACCGTTCGATCCGCGTGCGCGCGATCGCGAGCTGATCCGCCGCCCTGACGAGCGTGAGCTTGGCTGCCCTCCTGAAAAGCACACCAGCGTCCCGCTCAAGGGACAGCGTGCCATCGCCCAACCCCCTGCTCATATCGAACGTCGATTGAATCGATAACCATGGGTAAGCCTCAACTCAAATGTCTTTGTCGCGACATCTTCCGACCAAGTAACGATCTCCCCATCGACGAAAACGGTCATTTGAATATTTCATTCGAAATTTGATCTAATAACAGAATTGTACTCTCGAACATATTGCATCAGTCACGCATTTGACTGGCATGGCACTTGCTTCCAAAGCAATGACGATGAGCTCTTCAACTTACAGACGAGGAGAATGCGAATGACTCTACTTGAAGTTCCTGTCATCGATCTTAGCCCCTACAAAACCGGAACGCGCGAGGGAAAGGCGTCTGTTGCGGCGCAGATCGGCCAGGCATGCCGCGATATTGGATTTCTGGTCGTTTCGGGCCATGGCATTCCGGAAGATCTGGTGCGCAAGACCCATGCCGTATCCAGCGCCTTTTTCGCCCTGCCGCATGGCGACAAGATGAAGTGCGAGCGGCCGGCACCCGATCAGGTGCGCGGCTACTCTGCCGTTGGCGGCGAAGGCCTGTCCTTCAGCCTGGACGAGCCGACGCCGCCGGACATCAAGGAATCGCTGTCGATCGGACCGGTCGATGTTCCGCCGAACGACCCCTATTACACGTCAGCTGCGGCCGGGCCGCATTTTGCGCCGAACGTCTGGCCTGTAGTGCCGGAAGAACTGAAGGAAGTCTGGACGCAGTACTTCACCGCCGTGGACGATCTGGCGACCGATCTGATGCGGTTGTTCGCCCTGTCGCTGGATCTCGACGAGCATTATTTCGACAAGACCATCGACCGCAACATCTCGATGATGCGCGTGCTGCGCTATCCCCGCCAGACGAGCGACCCGCTTCCCGGCCAGCTGCGCGCCGGTGCCCATTCCGACTATGGCAGCATGACGATCCTTCGCAAGGAACTGAGCGACCGTAGTCTCGAGGTCAAGAACAAGGCCGGCGAATGGGTCGGCGTGCCGGTGATCGAAGGTTCCTTCATCGTCAATATCGGCGACCTGATGCAGCAGTGGACCAACGATACCTGGACGTCGACTGTGCACCGCGTGATCAATCCGATGATGGCGTCCGAAGAGAACGTCGATCGTTTGTCGATCGTGTTCTTCCACCAGCCGAACTACGACGCGATCATCGAATGCCTCCCGAGCTGCGTCGAGCCGGGAGCGGCCCCGAAATACGAGGCCGTCACCTCCGGCGATCACCTCAAGAGCAAGTTCGTCAAGCAGACAACCTTCGGCAAGGGCGAGAAGGCCGCCTGACGCCATGCACCTCTCATACGTGAACGTCTTTTCGAGGGATATCGAGGCTCTTTCCGGATTCTATCGCGACCTCTTCGGTTTCGAGGAGATCCCGGAGATCCGCTCGCCGATTTTCGTCGGCCTGAAAACCGGGCAGAGCTGCCTCGGGTTCAATGCACTGGAGGCCTATGACCTCCTGAACCTTTCCACTCATGCGCAGCCGACCGGCGTCAAGTTCCTGCTCAACATCGATGTCGACGAGGCTGGCGATGTCGACCGGCTGACGCCGATCGCCATCGCCAGAGGGGCGACGCTGATCAAGGAGCCCTACAAGACTTACTACAACTGGTACCAGGCCGTTCTGCTCGATCCGGAAGGAAACGTCTTCCGGATCAACAAGATGCTGTGACGTCAGCCAAAATTGCGAACACCGGTCCGCAAGAGGCCGGGGACCTATCCAGTGGAGCATTCCGACATGAAGACTTTCAAGATCGCCGTCGCCCTGGGGGTTGCGGCTTCCATATCTTCCGCCTCGTTCGCCACTGCGGCGGAGTTCAAGGTGGAGGGAACGCCGAAGGCCGCCATCATCCTGTTCGGACCGAAGAACGACGGCGGCTGGAGCCAGGCCTTCGAGGAGGCCCGTCCGGAGCTGGAAAAGGCGCTCGGCGAAAAGATTCCGATGGTGGAGAAGGTGCCCGAGGACGCCGCATCCATCATGCCGCCGGCGGAGCGCTTCATCCAGCGCGGCTATAACGTGATCATCGGAACGGCTTTCGGCTATTCGGATGCGTTCAAGAAGCTGTCGGAGGCGCATCCGAAAATCGCCTTCCTGAATGCCAGCGGCATCACCAACGGCCCCAATCTGGAATCCTTCTACGGTCGTACCTATCAAAGCCAGTATCTCTGCGGCATGGCGGCCGCCGCAGCCTCCAAAACCGGCAAGCTCGGCTTCGTCGCGGCCAATCCGCTGCCGGTGGTCAACTGGACGATCAATGCCTATGAACTGGGCGCCAAGACCATCAATCCGGATGCCACTCTGACCGTTGTCTTCACCGGCGCGTGGAACGATCCAGTCAAGGAGCGGGCGGCGGCTTCCGCCCTGATCGACGAGGGTATCGATGTCATCGGCCAGCATGTGGATACGCCGACACCCCAGATCGTCGCGCAGGAGCGTGGCGTCTTCGGCACCGGTCACCATCGCGACCTGACCGAATTCGCGCCCAAGGCGACGCAATGTTCGTCGGTCTGGACATGGGCGAAGTTCCTCGCGCCGGAACTGGCCAAGATCAAGGCCGGAACCTGGGAGCCGGGCCCCTATGGCGCTTTCCCCGGCATCAAGGAAGGCGGCACGGACATCGCCTGCTGCGGTTCGGCCGTTTCCGAGGAAAACAAGAAGAAGATCATGGCTGCCCGCCAGTCGATCATCGATGGGAAGCCAGTATTCGTCGGCCCGCTGAAAGACCGTGACGGCACGGAGCGTCTGGCGGCCAACGTGCCCATCGCCGATGGCGACCTGTGGAAGATGGACTGGTTCGTCGATGGCGTGATTTCGCAGAAATAACCTGGCCGAGAGGGCGGCCCGGCCTGCGCCGGGTCGCCCTGGACGAGATCGGATCCCGAAAGTACCTTCATGACGACTGCCACCCTTGAACTGGATGAGGTCATCAAGACCTTCGACGGTTTTCGCGCGCTCGACGGCGCGTCCTTCAGTGCGCATGCCGGCGAGATCCATGCCCTGCTCGGGGAAAACGGCGCCGGAAAATCGACGCTGATGAATGTGTGCTGCGGGCTCTACACGCCCGATAGCGGTCATCTCCGCCTGTCGGGCAAGGAGATGTTCCTGTCCGGCCCGCGCGAGGCGGCGGCGCTTGGCATCGGCATGGTGCATCAGCATTTCAAGCTGGTGCGTCCGTTCACGATCCTCGAAAACGTGCTTCTGTCGCGCATCGGCTCGGGTGACCGGCGCGGCTCGGCCGCGCAGGAACGGCAAGCCGCCATCGCGGCGATCGAGGAGACGTCCGCCCTTCTCGGAGCGACGGTCGATCCCCACAGTCGGGTCGATTCCCTCTCCGTTGCCGAGCAGCAGCGCGTCGAGGTGATCAAGGCACTGGTGGGCGGCGCGCGCATCCTCATTCTCGACGAGCCGACGGCGGTGCTGACGGACGGGGAAGCCGAGCGGCTGATGGTAACGCTGCGTGACCTCGCGGCCAGAGGCACGACCATCGTGCTGGTCACGCACAAGCTGTCCGACGTCAAGCGTTTCGCCGACAGGGTGACCATTCTGCGGGGCGGTCGCACCGTCGCGTCTGTCGATCCGGCCACCAAGACCGTCGATGAACTGACCCGCCTGACGGTCGGCGATGCGCTGCCGGAGATCGGCGGCACCCCTCGGAATTTCGACCGGCGCCGGCTGGAAACGCTGGGCCTTTCCGTGCGCAAACCGGACGGCACGCGCGCCGTCGAGGACGTGTCCTTCCATGTGCGGGCCGGAGAAATCTACGGACTGGCCGGCGTTTCCGGCAACGGGCAGAACGAACTGGCGGAAATGCTGATGGGCATGCGCCGGCCGGATGCGGGCGCCATCCAGTTCGAGGATGCCGGCGAGGCGCTGACCGAGGTTGATCCGGCAACGCTCCGGCATCTCGGCGTCGCGGTCATTCCCGCCGACCGTTATCGCTATGCGCTGGCCGGTGGACTTTCGGTGGCCGAGAATTTCGGCATCGGCCATGTCGTGCGCGGGGCCTACGGATCATGGTTGTGGACCCGGCGCGGCCGGATGCGCGCCGACGCGGAGAAGGCGCTGGCGGATTTCGACGTGCAGGGCGTGCGCAGTCTCGGTCAGAATGCGGCTCTCCTGTCCGGTGGCAATGCGCAGAAGCTCGTCATCGCGCGCGAATTCTTCGAGCCACCCAGCATCATCCTCGCCCAGAGCCCGAGCCGTGGCCTCGATGCGCGCGCCACGGCAGCGGTCCATTCGCGGCTGCAGGAGGCGGCGTCGCGTGGGGCCGCGGTTCTGCTCGTCAGCGAGGATCTGGACGAGGTCATGAAACTCTCCAACCGGATCGGCGTGATGGCGGCCGGGCGGCTTGCCGCGGAATTCGAAGCGCCGTTCGAACGGCACACAATCGGGCATGCAATGGTGGCTCATGATTGAACAAACCTCGCAACCCGCCCTGGTCGGGCGGCCCACCCAGCGGCGGCAGGGTTTTGGTCAGCTGTCGATCGAGGTCAGGCGCTCGGCAAGCCCGCTATTGCGCTTCAGCGCGGTGACCCTGGCCATTCTGGCCGGTCTCGGCCTGTCGGCCGTCGCCCTGGTTCTGGCCGGGGTTCCGGCGTCGAGCCTTGCCGATGAATTCATCCTGGCGACGATCTTCGATCCGACCAATTTCAAGGCGGTCCTGACCCAGGCAGCCCCGCTCATCCTTGTCGGCCTCTGCGCCGCCATGGCGTTTCGCGTGCGGTTCTGGAATCTGGGGATTGAGGGACAGATGATATTCGGCGGAATTGGCGCGACGGCCGTTTCGCTGCTGCACCTCGGCCCGGAGGAGACCCGGCTCTGGCTGATGGCTGGAGCCGCGATGATATGCGGCGCTCTCTGGGCGCTGATCCCGGCCCTGCTGAAGCTGCGCCTCGCCGTCAATGAGATCATCTCCACATTGCTGCTGAACTATGTGGCCTATTACGTGCTGCTTCACCTGCTCTATGGCGCATGGAAGGATGCCGACGGCTTTCCTCATTCGGCGGCCTTCGCTCCGTCCGAACTGTTGCCGGCCCTGCCCTCCGGCATCGGCGTGTCGCTCCTCATCGCCGTGGCTGCCGTCGTGGTTATGGCCTATGTGACCGGACGCAGCCGAGCGGGCATCTACATGCGGTTCGTCAGCGCCAATCCCGGCGTTGCCAAAGCCCTGGGTGTGCCGGTCAGCGGCATGGTTCTGTCGGTCGTGCTGGTCTCTGGCTGTCTGGCGGCGCTTGCGGGTTTCGTGGTGATCGCCGGGCAGGAAGGAAGGCTTACCCAGTCGTTCTTTCCGGGATACGGCGTGTCGGGCGTGCTGATCGGCTTTCTCGCCCGCAACAATCCGATTGCCGCCGCCGTCGTTGCCTTCCTGATGTCGATCCTCGTCGTCGCGGGCCAGAACCTGCAGGTGTTCTATTCCATTCCGCCTTCGATGGTGCAGCTCATCCAGGCCCTCGTGGTCATCAGCGTCGCGGCTTCGAATTTCCTCGTCGTCCATCGTGTTCACTGGGTCAGGTAGCGCCGTGAGTGTTTTTCTTGTCACCTGGATGGCAATCATCCCGCAACTGGCCGTTCCCTACGCGCTTGCCGCACTCGGGTTGATCATCACCGAGCGGTCGGGGATCCTCAACCTCACGGCCGAGGGCCTGATGCTGGTGGGGGCGCTGTCTTCCGTTGCGGTCGTTCTGACCTTTCAGGTCGATCCGCTGGTCGCCATGCTGGCCGGCATGGCGAGCGCCTGCCTCGTCTCGGTGGTCTTTGCCTTTCTGGTGATCGTGCTCCGCGTCAACCAGGTGATCGCCGGGCTGGTCATGGTGTTCTTCTGCCAGGGTCTGACCAGTCTTCTCGGCAATCTGTTCGGCTGGACCAGCAAGGCCGTGTCCGGCCTCGGTCCCGTGCCGCTGGGCCCGCTTGCCGACATTCCCGTCATCGGTCCAATCCTGTTCCGCCAGGACCTGATCACCTATCTGGTGATCCCGATATTCATTGCCGTTTCCTACATGCTCAACCGCACGCGCTTTGGCCTGCGCCTGCGCGCGGTCGGCGAGAACCCAGAGGCGGCGGATGCCGTGGGCATCCCAGTGTCCGGAACGCGCTTTCTGGCGGTGGTGATCGGCAGTGCTCTGGTGGGACTTGCCGGCGCCTACATCGCGATTGCCAGCATCAAGATCTGGATCGACGACATGACGGCCGGACGCGGATGGATCGCCATCGCGCTGGTGATCTTTGCCCGATGGAGCCCGTGGCGCGCGCTTGCCGGCGCGCTGCTGTTCGGCTGCATCCAGGCCGTCATTCCCAAGCTGGCGGCCGCCGGCATCGCGCTGCCGCAATATCTTTTGATGACCGCGCCCTATCTGGCGACGCTGGCCGTCATGATCTGGGTGTCGGTCCGGCATCTGAATGCGCCGGGTGACGAGCCGGGCGCTCTTGGCCAGCCCTATGTGCGCGAGGAACGGCGCTGACGTTCCTATAAGTTCCAATATTCTCGAGGGATACATTCCATGGAAGCCATCGTTTACGGTCGCAGGCAGGAACTTCCGGCTGCATTCAGCGAGTTCACCACCTGCGAAGGGACGGTCGCGATCTCGATCGACCTGCATCAGGGGCACCTATCGGCGGATCCTGACTGCCCCTGCCCGGCCCCCCGCGCCCGCGAGGTGGTGGATGGCGTCAACCGTTTCCACGCCGCCGCGCGACAGCTGGGCGTGCCGGTGATCCATGTGCGCAGTACGCTGCGTCAGGGCGGCGTCGATGACGTCAAAGGCATCCCGTCCGCGTGGCGCCTGACATTTCCCCTGTTCGTCGGCGAGATCCCCAATGCCGACGCTCACGCGCTGGCAGGAAGCCGCTGGACGGAGTTCGTCACCGAGGTCGCGCCGCAGGATCTGATCGTCGACAGCAAGAAGCGCCTGTCGGCATTCTACCCGACCGATCTGGATTTCCTGCTGCGCAATATGAGCGCGCGCCGCGTGATCCTGACCGGTTGCATGGCCGATTGCTGTGTGCTGAACACGGCCTTTGACGCGTCCAACCTCGGCTATCGCGTGACCGTGCTCGAAGATCTGGTGCGCGGCACGGACGAACCCCTGGAGGCCGCCGCCCTCGCCATGATCTCGCTGCACCTCGGCGTCGTCACCGACAGCGAAACGCTATTGGCGGAATGGACCAGACAGACAGAGACGCCTCCGAAATCTTCGGTCGCGCGAGCTAGGCTGTAATCCCCGGCAGACACCACGCTGCATTGGCCGAGCGCATCGACCCGACCTCGAACAAGGTACGGATAAACCCGAACGAAATCACCTTCACAGGCAATCCGTGAACAGCTCCTTTCTCAGGATGGCATGAACTCCGAGATTGCCGTCGACGACCTGGGTCACGGAGAAGTCGACGGCAACCGAAATAAGCGCAATCGCTTCATCTTCCGTGAGACCTTTGCCCACCATCAAGAAGCGGCGCATCTTGCGGAATGCATCACGCATCGCGTTTGTCAGGGACGACTTCTGATAGATCTCGCCCTGTCCATACTGGCCAAACTCGGCGAGGTAGTTCGGATGGCTGAAGCCGTGGATGATCCATTCGGTCGCGGTCTCGATCAGCGGATAGTCGAGATCGGTGATCGCCGGCTCGAGCGTCGAGCCCTTCTTGTGCAGAATGATCTGGAATTCGCCGGTGAGCGAAGCCTCGATGGCGGTGCCGTTGACCTCGCCATCGCCTTGCGCAGCGTGTGGATCGCCGATCGAGAGCAAGCCGCCCCGCGCGCTCACCGGCAGGTACACTTTCGCATTCTTCCCGAGGCGCCAGTTATCGAGATTGCCGCCGAAATAGGCCGGCGGCACTGAATCGACATTGCCGCTTTCCTTCGGGGCCAACGCGACAAAGCCGAAATGAAGCCGCGCCGGAATGCGGAGATTTTTGTGAGTGGGGACGCTCTTCTCGATCGTCGCCGGATCAACCGGGACGCCGGGATAATCCATGGTCGC
Organism: Kaistia sp. SLG-1; assembly: GCF_059699055.1. NCBI lineage: Bacteria > Pseudomonadati > Pseudomonadota > Alphaproteobacteria > Hyphomicrobiales > Kaistiaceae > Kaistia > Kaistia sp. SLG-1. Next base: position 1,714,311 of record NZ_AP048544.1, on the reverse strand, counting down.
GTGCAGGACGCCGAACGGATCTCGCTGCGGCGTCCAGCGGTAGCTGTAGAGCGGCCTGGCAAAGAGACCGTCGCTCTCCTCCGCGATTTCATAAATGGTGATGGCCTCGCGGGGGCGCGGCTCGGTCAGGAAATCGTCATGATGGAATCCCCACCACGCGGCAGCATTGCTGCCATAGGCCTTGCCCTCGAAGAGCGGATTGCCGCTCGGCCGCAACGCGACGTCGATCACGCGCAGTTCGACGACATCGCCCGGCTCGGCGCCATGAATGGCGATCGGCCCCGTGCAGATATGGACGCCGAACCCCTCGCCGGCACCTCGCCCGTAGATCGTGGCGCCCATCGGGCCTGCCCCGCGCCGATCGACCGCCTTGTCGTGCTTGTCCCAGCGAAAGACGCTCTCCGCCGCCGCATCCCCCTTGATCATGCGCTCATGATCGTCGGAGGCATGATGGGTCAGCGTCTCCACCGTCACGAAATCGCCGGATCGGACTTCGAGCACGGGTTCCAGCGCCCGGTTGAGAAAGCCCCAATGCACCGTCTCGACGGAGACCGCGAGATGGTGACGGCCCGGCTCCGCGACCGCCCCTTCCGACACCCGCGGCGGCGGCTCGCCGGCCGCGACATTCCTGTCCGTCAACTCAAGATCTGACCTCGCCCGGCGAAGCTGCCGTTCATGCCCTTCCGGCCAGCCTCGCGAACGACCCGACTTGCCGTCGGCGGCGACCTCCGAGAGAAGCTGGGCCCGCGTAGCGCGAGGCGTGACGCCGAAATGCTCGCGAAAGACGCGACTGAAATGAGCCGCGTCGTTGAAGCCCCAGCGAAAGCAGATCTCCGAGATCGAGAGCTGCGCAAATGCCGGATTGGCGATATCCGCACGGCAGCGTTCGAGGCGACGGCGGCGAAGATAGTGCGCGAATTTGTCGTCCGCAGCCTCAAACAACTTCTGCAGGGAGCGGGGCGACATCCCCTGGCCATCCGCGACGGCGTTGAGCGAGAGCTGGGGGTCGCTGAGCCGAGCCTCGATCTCGGCGCATATCCGGTTCAGCATGATGGCCCGGTTGACGCTCGGGCCGGAAAGCGCGGCACCCGCGCTCGTCAGCGCGACCATGAGGAATTCGGCGAGAACGCCCTCCAGGAGCCGCATCAGCTCCGGCGTCAGGTTGTCAAAGGTCTGGCCCACGGCGGTGAGCAGCGCGCTCATCAGCGGCGCGACCTCGCCGTCGCGTGGCAGGATGCCAAGATAGCCCGTGGGCGGCAGCACCACGCGCCGCGCAATGACGGATCCCGGAAACTTCACGAAAAGAGCCCGGAAGGGCGTGTCGAAGGTCAGCTCCGTCGGCGTTCCGACATGGCCGATCGCGATGTCGCCGGGCCTTATGAGGAGGGCATTGTCGGGCCGGTTGAGCTGACCCTGCCCCTCGATCAGCAGCGCTAGCCATACAGCGCCAGGATCGCCTTGCATCGTGCTGACCAGCGACTGGGGGCCGGCCGATATCCGCGCGCAGACAACGCCGTCCGGACCGATGCGGGTCTGCGCGGAAGCTTCGATCGGCTGGCCCTCGGCGGGCCTTGTCAGCGCGAAGGACAGGCGGGCGACGTTCTCGCTCCAGGCCGAAACCTGCTGTTCGCTGGAGTAAGAACCCGTCTTGAAGTCCCATCGATCCGCGAGCATCGGCTTCTCCGTGGCGACAGCCTTCCCACGAAGGTTTCAGCAAGTATCGTGCCACCCAAATGGGCAAGGCATCCGCACGGAAATCGACCACGGCGCCTGAAATGTGGGCGAGCTGTCGGTCGCGGCCGGCGTTCGATCAAGTTTTCGGGCGCGCCGAGACAAGACGGGTCAGCCCTGAGCATGCGACCTTGTTCCCGAAAGAACTCCAAGAGAAATGGAATACTGACGCCAACAAATCCGGCTGAAGATGCCTCTATCCCGGGCATATACGGCCATTCCAACGGCGCTCTATCCAATACTCTCGGACTCTACTTCACCAGGCAATACGCAACTCGAGGTGGAAATGGTATCGATGTTCGCCAATCCAGTGAAGGAGGTCGTTGATCTTAGTCATGAGGTCTCCGAGGACACGATAAACCTCGGCGGATGGGCAACGGCGTTCCCCGTCATCGACACGATCGAGAAGACGATGACGATGAGCCAGGGCAGGATGGGCGTCGCCTCGCGCATGATCCTCGTTTCCGAGCACAACGGCACGCATCTGGACGTTCCCCGTCACTTCGTCGCCGACGGACCGTCCGTCGAGCAGATTCCACTCTCCAATCTCATGCTTCCCGGCCATCTGCTGGACTTCACCCACAAGGGCTTCGGCGAGGCCATCACGGTGGCTGACTTCGAGGCGGCGGAAGCGGCCTCGGGACAGGCGGTGGGGCCGGGCACGGCCGTCATCTGCTGGACCGGCGTGGACAAGCATTGGGGCCTGCCACAGATGAACCGCATGCGTCCCTATGTGCCGGCCGAAACCGCCTTGTGGATGGCGGAGCGCAAGGTGTCGCTGTTCGCCACCGACCTCATCGGCATGGACAACCCCGACGAATGGTGGGAGCCGACGCATCTGGCATGGCTTTCGAATGGCATCTGCATGGTTCAGCAGCTGTGCAATCTGGATCGGCTGGCCGGAAAGTCGTTCCTCTTCGTCGCCTTTCCGATCAAGGCGGTCGGCAGCACCGGCTGCCCGGTTCGCGCGGCCGCCCTCGTGCTTTGATTCCCTGCCGCCTTTCACGCCCCGCGCGATCGGGCACATGCGGATCGCAGTGACTTCACAGAGGAGACAGACGATGAAGGAACATCTGACGGCCCCGATCGGGCTCTTCTTCCTGGCCTGCGCGGCTCTGGCCGCGAGCCCTGCCGCCGCCGAGGGCTGCGCGCCGGACAAGCTGGCCGAGAAATACCCGGCGCTGGTCGGCAAGGTCGTCAATGTCGGAATCACCGGCGCGCAGGCGCCCTACACCTTCCGCGATCCCGACAATCTCGATCACTTCATCGGCGCCGATATCGAGCTGATGACGGATGCCTTCGCCTGCATCGGCGTGAAATGGCAGCCCAATCTCGGCGCCTTTTCCGGCTTGATCACCTCGGTGACCGAAGGACGGAACGACGTGATGTGGGACTCGCTCGTCTATACGCCCGAGCGCGGCAAGCAGGTCGATTTCGTGCTGTTCGAGACCGCCGGAACCGGGTTCCTCGTGCAAAAGGGAAATCCCAAGAAGGTGAAGGCCCTCGATGACGTCTGCGGCCTCAATGTCGGCGCCATGCTCGGCACCATCCAGGAGGCAGCCTTCCGCGAGCAGGGCAAGAAATGCCTGGCGGAGGGCAAGCCCGACGTCAATCTCCTGACCTTCAACGACGAGGCCCAGGGCGATCGCGAACTCGGCAACGGGCGCATCGACGTCATCATGAACGATATGGGACAGGCCGCCTATCTCGCCTCGAAGGAGCCCGCGATCGAGGTCGGCTTCTTCATCAAAAGCGATCTGCGCGTCGGCGCGGCTGTCAACAAGGGCGAGCCGGTGCTGGCCCAGGCGATCGCCGACGCGATGAAGATCGAGCAGGAGAGCGGCAAGCAGAAGGCGATCCTGCTGAAATACGGCATCGACCCCGCCCTCATCTATCCGCTCGAAATCCGCAAGCCCTAGACGCGGCCGCATTTTCGTCGGGACGGCCCAAGGATCATGCCGCTCCCGACGGAAGGACCGCCTCCGGCAGAGACAATGGCTGGGCTGAAGAACCTCATGGCTTTCATCCGCGTACTGGCAATCGGATCCTCCCTCGCATGGGCGACAGGCGTCCAGGCGGCCCCGGCGTCGACGGGCGGTCAGGAAGTGGCGACCTATTCGCATCTGACGCTGGACGGCCTCCGGGAGATGGCCGGATACCTGATGGATCCGTTCCTGCTGCAGGGGGCGGTGGTCGCGCTTGAAATCGCTGTCGTCGCCATGCTCGGCGGAACGGTCTTCGGCCTGCTGCTGGCCCTGATGCGGCTTTCGCGCTTCCGCCTCGTGAGCGGCGCGGCCTGGATCTATATCTGGCTCATCCGCGGCACCCCGCTTCTGCTGCAACTCGTGTTCCTCTACGACGCCTTGCCCGGATTCGGGATCAAGCTCGGCACCTACGCGACCGCGGTTCTCGGCTTCGCCCTGAACGAGGCCGCATTCGGCGCCGAGATCATCCGTGGCGGCATTCTCTCGGTCGATCGCGACCAGAGCATCGCGGCAACCTCGCTCGGCATGGGTCCGTTGCTGACGCTCCGGCGGATCATCCTGCCGCAGGCGATGCGCGCGATCCTGCCGAGCATCGCCAATCAGACGATCAGCGTGATCAAGGGCACGTCGATTGCCTCGATCATCTTCGTGAACGAGCTGACCTTCCGCAGCCAGCAGATCGTCGGCCAGAACTTCAAGTTCTTCGTCGTCTTCTCGGCGGCGGCGATCATCTATCTCGCGATGACGAGCGCCGTCGCCGGCATCCAGATGTGGCTGGAACGGCATTTCGACCTCGAGCGACGCCAGGACGGCACGGCGTTCCTGTCCACGGTCCGCCTGGTCGGATTTCGTCCCCGTCGGCGCGCGGCGGCGGCAGTCCCCGAGACGGCAGACGCCGATCTCTCGCACATATTGGCCGAGATCGGCGTCTCCGCGCTGCAGGAAGGCGACGCTTCCGGGCGCCCCTTCGTGCAGTGCACCAATGTGCAGAAGTCCTATGGTTCGCGCGAAGTCCTGCGCGGAATCGATCTCGATGTCCGGCGCGGCGAAGTGGTGGTCATCCTCGGCCCCAGCGGGTCGGGCAAGAGCACGCTCCTGCGGCTGATCAACCATCTGGAAGGGATCGACTGGGGGGAAATCAAGGTCGACGGCAAGTATGTCGGCTACGAAAAGATCGCCGGCGGCGGGCTGAAGCCGAAGCGGAATCTGGCGCGCGCCCGCGCCGAGGCCCGCATCGGCATGGTGTTCCAGCATTTCAATCTGTTCCAGCATCTGACCGTGATCGAGAACATCACCGAGGCGCCCGTGCATGCCTATGGTCAGCGGGCCGACAAGGCGCGGGAGCTTGGCATGGGCCTTCTCGAGAGCGTCGGCCTCAGTCAGCATGCGGGAAAGCTGCCCCAACGCCTGTCGGGCGGACAGCAGCAGCGCGTGGCGATCGTCCGCGCGCTCGCAACCGCGCCCCGCCTGATGCTCTTCGACGAGCCGACTTCAGCGCTCGATCCCGAACTTGTCGGCGAGGTGCTCGGGCTGATGCGGAAGCTGGCCGACGCCGGCATGACCATGATCGTCGTCACCCATGAGATCGCCTTTGCCCGCGACGTGGCCGACCGGGTGATCTTCATGGACGACGGCCGCATCATCGAGCAGGGAACGCCCGCGCAGGTTCTCGGCGCACCGCGCGAGGCGAGGACAAGGCGTTTCCTGAGAATGGTCGAGGGCCGCGAAGACGAGGCGCCAGCGGCCGCCGACGCCTGACGAGCCGGATCGGCCGGTCACGCCGATCCCAGCCCCACGGCAGCCGGCCGTCAGAAGATCCCCCACCGGTCGCCGGCCAGCCAGGCCGGCGGGCGGACCATCCTTCTCCGGTCGGCCGCCTCGCCGACAGGTCTTGCACGAGGATATTCCATGCTCTTCCGCTTTCAGCCATCTGGTTCCCTCGCCATCAGTCAGCCAACCCATGCATGGATCTCCGGTCAGATCCTGCGGGCCTGGGCGGAACCGCTCGCCGAGCCGCTGCTGCTCGCGGCGGAGCAGCACGATATCGGCTGGCTCGACTGGGAGGTCGCGCCGACATTCAATCCCGAAACCGGCCTGCCGCATCTCTTCCGCGAGGTCGGAGCTTCAATCCACGCGCCGATGTGGCGAAACGGGGTCGAGCGCGCGCTCGGCGCCTGGGGCTCGCATGTCGCGCTGCTGATCTCGCGGCATGGCGGCGTGATCTATCGTCGATTTACGGAACGGCACCAGTTGACCGAAGCCGATGCCGCCGCCGCGCGGCTCTATCTGGCGACGCAAGCCCCGGCCGAGGAGGACTGGGCCCGCAAGCTGGGTCTTGATCCAGCGCTGCTGAAGGCCCAATCGACCCTCATTGCTCTCGTCGATACGCTGTCGCTCGCCCTTTGCGGCGAGCTGAAGGCCCCGCTCGACATCGAGGCTCCCCGCGCGGACGGCGGCGTCGAGATGCTCAGCCTGCGCGAGCGCCCCGGCCATCCTTTCGAATTCACGCTTTCGCCCTGGCCGTTCGCGCTCGACATCCTTGACGTCGAGGGCCCGGCGCGGCTCCTGCCCGCCGATGGGCGCTTCGCCAACGAAGCCGCCATGCGGCGCTGGTTGGCGGCATCCGAGCGAAGCAGCTTCACCGCGAGACTGCGTGCGCCCCTCGCGCCTTGACGGCCGGTGCGGACGAGAGGTCCTGCCGGAGATTTGCGACCGATGATGAAGGTGCCCCCCGCGCAAAAAGATGACGTCTTGGCCCGATTGGTTTAAGAAAGAACGGGCCCTAGTGAATGGGAAACGCCGTGATCGGCCTTTGCCTTGGAGCATTTCTGGCAGGCGCAGCAGCGAGCTGCATGGTTTCGTTCCCACCATTCATCTTGGCCGTGCTCGGCGGCGCCATTTTCAGCGCGATCATGGGCGCCATTCAGCATCAGTCTGGTGTCGATATCTTGCTCCAGGCGGCACTCCTTGCCGGAGCGGCACAGGTTGGATATGCGGCAGGGCTGATCCTGCTTGCCCTCGCCAGGACGACACGCAGTCCATCTCCGAGCCGTCGCGGGACGCCCGCCCCTACACGGAGCAAGGTGGACCGCATGCCTCCGGAGAAAGAACTGCTCTGATCCAGCGTAAACTCGAAATTCCGGGATGGGGGATGATCTTGCATTTCCGGATCGCGGCGACATAGCTCATCGAACTACGCTCCGAAGCAAGCTCATGCTTCCTCTCATTTTCCGACAAGAAGTTTGTTCGGACTAAGGCGAACAACGCTCCGGAAGTTCTCGAGCATCCGGTCGGCGGTCGCCGTTGCTATGCCTTGAACTTGTTCAACGCAATTCCGTAGACATGAACATTGCCGAAGCAGGCGGCCATCGTCGCCTGGAGCTCTTCCATGGTCGTGCGGCCCGCCTCGACGACGACAATGACGCCATCCAGCAAGGAAGCGATCGCCGCGGCATCCGACGAGGCGCGCAGACTGGAGAGGTCAAGGACAGCGTAGCTCTCCTCCGCGCCCCCCTTTAGCAAATGCTCCATTTGTCGTCCGCCAACGAAGGCATCGCGGTCGAGGGGATGATCGGCGGTAACCGCCGGCATGAATTCGAGATTGGGGGCAATCTCGACGCAAGACGGCATGACTTCCGCTGCGCCCGAGGCAAAAAACGCGTTGAGGCTGTTTTGCTCGTACGGCGCCAGGCCACGGGTCAGGGTGGCGTTCTCGAAACTGCAATCAAGCAGCCTCACCAGCCTGCCGGACGCGGCGATCGTCAGCGCCAATTGCAGCGCGATGGCGCTTCTCCCCTCGCGCGGATTGCAGGACAGAACGCCGACCGACAGAGATCGTCCTCGGCCTCGGCCAGACACGAGGATAGCCGCGCGAAGCGTGCGAAGGGCATCGAGAAAGTCGCTCCGCTCCGATCGATCGAGGCCAGGAGAGACATGGAGCAAGCGCCGTCTCTCTCGCCTGGAGATGGCAGGAACCGCCACAACGGCCTCCCCACCCACCAGCTCGCGCACTTGCTCCGGGGTCCGGATGGTCCGATCGAGAGCAAAGCGAACCGCCAGGAAAGCAAGCCCCGCCAGGAGCCCGATCGTGAAGGCGAATACCAGGATCAGCGCGCTCTTCGGGCAGGACTTGCCGGTCGGCGGAATCGCCGCGCTGAGGATGCGCGCGTCGGAATCGGGAAAACGGTCGCGCAGCGCCTCCCCGCTTTGAACCGCCGCAAAAGCCGCCGCACGCTCCGCGGCGATATCGGCGATGCGCGTTTGCAGATACTCCCCGCCGCGTTTGGCCGACTCGAAACGGATATCGATCTGATCGAGGATATAAGCGGCGGCGATCGAATTGGCACGGCTGGCGCTGACGTCAGGCGACGGCGCCCGATAGGAGATTTCCAGCACGTAGGAGAGACCGACGCGACGAACACCGACCCGGTTCATGAAGTCGAGGAAGGCTGCAGACACTTTATCGCCTTTCGAAGCCGGCGCGCCGCTGTTTGGCCGGATCATGCCGATGAGACGCTGCAAGAGGCTGGGCGCCTCAGGCGCCAACTCGGGCGCATCCGCGAGTTTCAGCGTATCGAACACGAAGCGAAGCAGCCTTTCCGACCTGACGATCTGCATCTGGCTCTCGAACTCGCTGGTGTCGAACGGAGCCTGATTGAGGTTCTCGGGCGCGGTGCTCCCGGCCACGACGCGATGGGGTTCGACGATCACCAGCGTCGAGGCCGTGTATTCCGGCGTCGACCGGAAGAGGACGACAAAGCCGATGCCGACGCAGAGAACGACCCAAAGCGCGAGGGCAGGCAGGCTGCGGCGGATATGACGAAAGAAGTCGCTGGCGCTGCGTATCGCAGACGCGTGACCTGGGCGGATCAACGCATTGGGGGCGCCAGTGAAATTTTGCGCAAACGGGGCTTGGTTCATCATCTTGGACCACCCCGCCCTAAAGCCGCTCGGCGCGTTCGGGCCGCACGTTCCCGACGAGAACGTTGGCGAAGCCGAGGAGATTTCCACGCAAACGCCCAAACCGATCGATGTAGGGCTCGGGGACGAACGTACCGATCAGATTGCTGCCGAAATTGCCGGCGATGTGCCGCATCAGGCTGCCGAGCGTCATGGTGCCTTTTCGGTGCAGGTAGATCGGATTGACGATCTGGGAGTAGCCGAGCCGCCTGCCGGAGACCCTCCCCTGCTTGATGCCGAGATGCACGCCGCAGGCTGCGCCCAGCCTGAGCATTCGGCCGCCGCGCTTCACCAGCGCACCGCCAAAATCGCGATCCTCCAGCCAACCGTACAGAACCAACCGTTCATCGAAATAGAGGTCGACAATGGCCGAGCACCGAAAGGCCATGTTGCAGCCATAGGGGCTGTAGTTCTCATGCAGCCAGTCGACACCCTGGCCGTCCAGCGACGCCAGCAATGTGTCGGCCTCCTCGAGGGTGAGCCCCGGACCCTTGATGCCGTCGGCGATGACATGTCCCGTGACCGCGACCACGTCCGGATTGACCCGGAAGCGAAGCTCCGTCATTTCGATCCAGCGCGGATGCGGCACGAAATCATCGTCGAAGAAAACGACGATCCCGGTATCGGGACCGATCTGGCGAAGAGCGGCATTGCGCTGGCGCGGCAAGCCCGCGGGCGCGACGATGACGTTGATATCCGTGCGATGGACCAAGGCGCCGGCATCCGCGATGCTGGCGCAGGAAATCCAGATTGAATCGGGCTTGACCGTCTGCCGGTCCAGCCTCTCCACCACGCCGGCCAGCGCGTCCGGGCGCCCATGCGTGGCGATGACAACGGCGACGCGCAGCTTCTCGCTCCAGTCGTTCGGCGCCTCCCGCCGGATCTTTTCGCCAAGCGCCGCCCAAGGATCTTTTGCCGCGAGCTTGGCGTCCCAAATGGCAACATCGTCCCCGGCATGCGTCCACGGATTGGTCATCTCAGGCGTCCTTGAGCTGCAGAGGGCCGTGTTCGAAGCATTCCGCGTAAACAGAGAGCGTGTCTCGCGCGACGCGAGCGATCGACATCCGCTCGATGTTGAATTGGCTGCTCTGGCGCCACGATGCGAGCACCTGCGGGTCCTGGACCAGAAGAAGCAGCGCGGCGGCCAACAGGTCCGGCGAGGCGGGCGGAACCAGGATGCCGGCGCGGCCATGCTCGAGAAGTTCGGGGATGCCGTCGACCGCGCTTGCAACGATAGCGCAGCCGCCTTCCCGGGCCTCCGAGAGCACCAGGGGCGCGGGGTCGGCATGCGAAGGCAGGACCAGAATATCGGCAGCACGGAAATAGGAGCGCGGATCACTTGCGGCTCCGCAGAAGCGGATCGCGCCACGACAGGCCATCCCGTCGACCGTCGCGCGGTATTCGGCTTCCGTCGGCCCCTCGCCCACCAGGTAGAGCGTGGCGTGCGGCGCGGCGCGATGGACGATATCGAAGGCCGTCAGCAGGTCCCCCACGCCTTTGCGCGGATGAAGTCCCCCGACGAACAGGACACTGGGATGATCCAGCAATTCAGGCTCTGGATAGGGCTTCGGCATTCGCGCCGAGCCGATCGTTCCATTCAGCACGACACGGAGCCTGGAGGCAGGAACGCCACGCTTGCGCATGGTTTGGCCAACCGCCTCGCTTACCGCGATCACCCGCGATCCGACCGCCATCAGGACGGCCGACCTCTCGAACGCATTGTGAACGGTCGTTACCAACGGGCGGCCCGCGAGCTTGCAGGCAGGATAGGCAAGCACGGCGCTCGTCATCATGTGGGCGTGCACGAGATCGGCGCGCCAGGAGCGGATCAGGCGCATGACAGCGAGAAAGGCGCCGCCCAGCGTGCCGACCTTTCGGGCCTGGTTGATGACGAAGACCTGGACATCATGAGCGCGCAACACGCCGTCGAAATCACCGCCGGCGCTGCAGAGAGCGACGTCGTGTCCGAGATCGGCCTGCGCGCAGGCGAGATCCACCGCCGCATGCACATTGCCGTTCAGCCGGCCGGTATGATTGAGAACGTGAAGAATGCGCACGGCTAGCCTCCCCCGCTCTTGGCCGCCGGGCTGTCCTGTCGATCTGTCTCGACACCCCCCTGCGGGGTCGCCGATCCCTGCGCCGTCAGGCGGGCCTTGTCCTGGAAGACCATGATGTGCGCGATGGTCATGACCGCCGGCGACTTGAGTTTGTCGATCGGCCAGCCGCCGCCCAGCGCCAGATTGGCGAGGACGTAAAAGGGCTGATGATATTCCGGCGGCGTCGGCAGTCGCCAGATCTCCTTCCGGTTCAGAAAGAAGCGCGTCAAGTCCGGTTCGACCAGCACGCCGAAATCGTTGAACCGATCCGTCAAACTGCCCGCCGGCACACGGACAAGATTGTCTTTCTGAAGACGATCCTTGCCATCCCGGAATAGATGGGCCACGTTATGGTAATATTCCGGAAACTGCCCGTAATATTCGATGACATCGATCTCGGACGATGACGTCTTCTTGTCTACACCGATCAGCCAGAACGCCGGCCAGACGCCGGGACCGTCCGGCAGCTTGGCTCTCATTTCGAAATAGCCGAACTGTTGGGCAAAGCCTCTTTGCCCGGCGCCGTCCTTGTCCATCGAGCAGATGAGACCACCCTGCCAGCTTCCGTCCGCCCGCTTGCTGGCGGTGATCGTCAGGCCTTCCGGCGTCAGGGCAAACGGACCGCCCGGCCCCGGATCGGCAAAGACGGCATCGCCAAAATCGCCATTCCAGGGCGTGTGCGCGATCCAACGGGTTCCCGGCCCGTGGGCCGATATGTCCAAGGTCTCGAAACGCTCGACAAAGGTCGGAACGAAGTTCCCGAGATCCAGATCCTCCGCGGACACCGACCGAGCCGGGAGACCGATGCCGAATGCGGCAGCGAGCAGGAAGCCGGCGAGCGCCAGAAGGCGGCGGTGTTCGGCACGAAGGAGAGCCGGGAGGGCAAGCGAAGGGCCAGATCTCCGTCTCATGCTGTCACCCCGCGGCTTAGCAGATCGAGATAGCCGGCCGCGGAGCTGCGCCAGGAGAACTTCCTCGCCTGTTCGCGCCCGCGTGCGGCAAGTTCCGAACGAAGCCCCTCCGACCCGAGGAGCCGCTTGAAATGCCCGTACCATTGGCCGGCATCGAGCGGACTGGCCATCAGCGCCGCGCCGCCGCATATCTCCGGAAGGCTGGCCCGGTCGCTGGACACGACGGGGCAGCCGCGTGCCATCGCCTCGACCACGGGCAGGCCAAAGCCTTCGGTCAGGGACGGAAAGGCGAGACAAAGCGCACGCGACATCAGCAGGGCAAGGTCATCGTCGGAGACGCCGCCGAGCCAAACTATATTCGCGGCGGCCGCGGCCGGCGTCTGCGCGAAGATGGCGCCAGCCTCACCGGCGATAACGATGTCGAGATCGAGCAGATCGAGGGCGCCGGCAAGCGACGTGATGAGCCCCAGATTCTTGTGCTGCGCGCGGCTGCCCAGCATGAGGATGTAAGGCCGCGTCAGCTTGTGGTGATCGAGAAGCTTCGACGCGCCGGCATTCCAGCGCAGGGCATGCTCATGTCCGTTCGGGAGTATCGTCACCTGGGTCAGCGAAATGTGAAGGTGGCGCGCGATCTGGGCGGCGGAGTCCTGCGATACGGTGGCGACCCGCGTCGCTTTCCGCACGATCCAGGGCTGCAGCGCCTGATAGAAATGTCGGAAGGCCGGGCTGTAACTCTCCGGCTGCGTGAAGACGTTTGCATCATGGATGCAGACGACCTGAGCCCCGCCAAACACCGGCGCCGTATTGCAGAGATTGAGGATCGGCAGGCCGCTTCGAAAAGGCAGCACGAACTGCTCCCAGAGGTGCCCGCCGCCGGGGCCCACCCGGCGAACGTGGACCGATCGATAGTCGGGATCCGGCGCCTCATGATGCGGCGTCAGCAGGGCGACGCCCTCATTCTCAGGCTGCAAAAGCTGGCCGAGGTGGCGCGTCACTTCCCGGGCATAGCGCTGAACCCCGGTCGTAGGCTGGGTGAGGAAACGCCCATTGATGACAAAATCACGGAGCGTCGGCGGCGGGCGCACGCCATCCGGGACTGGCGCCTCCACCATCGGAACCGATCTCTCAACAGCGCCGGAGGCCTGGCTCATCCGAACCTCCTGCCGCGGCCGAACGCCGGGATGAAGCGGGACAGCGCCATCAGGATCGCAGCGGGCTTCATCAATAAGAACCCTTCGACTTCAACACGGCGGGAATCGTCCGCAGCAAAATGCCGATGTCACCCCAGAAACTCCGGTTCGTGACATAGTCATCGTCGAGCTCGACGCGCCGTGAATAGGATACGTCGTTGCGTCCATTGATCTGCCACAACCCGGTTATTCCAGGCCGGACCTTGCAATACTGGTTGATCACCTGGCCGTATTTGACGACCTCAGCCTCGACGATCGGCCGAGGTCCGACAAGGCTCATCTGCCCCATGACGACGTTCAAGAATTGGGGCAATTCGTCGACGCTTGACGAGCGCATCACGCGGCCAAGCGGCGTAACGCGTGGGTCCGCCTTGAGCTTGTGCGTTCCGGCCCATTCGCGCCGCGCCTCGGGGTTGGCTGCCAGATGGCGCTCGAGCACTTCGTCGCCATCGACGACCATTGTCCTCAGCTTGAAGCAGCCGAATGGCCTGCCGTGGCGACCGATGCGCCGGTGTCGTATGAGGATCGGCCGCCCCTGAAGGACCAGCATTGCGCCCGCGATCGCGATGAAGAAGGGCAGCAAGATCACCAGCGCGCAGAGCGCGCCGACGAAATCAAACCCACTCTTCACGGCGGCGCCGATATATTTATCTTCGGGAAGAATTCCGGCTTCCGACATCGGGATGGACCCGATTTCGGACGCATCTCCCATACTGCCATCAACAAAATTAGGCATTACAACCTCCGGGGAGATTTTCATCTTCGAGATTTATGCTATGCCTCGAACACAGCATTGCAACTCGATTTTTTTTGATAAAAATTAACACCGAAGATAATAGTGACTATACATGGCTGCCGCCCTATCTACACGGGCCATGATTCATAAAATCGAGATCCTCGACTAAAGTATAGCGATACACCTATACAGCGCCTTCACAACAATTGCTGCGCTGCAATATGCATCGATTCAGAAAAATATGACCTAACCACGTCATAATTTACTCTGATAGGTGATGGCTTCATTCTAAAATATGAAGAAAAATTCGACCCGAACCCCGCTCGAAACGAGGCTCATATGCGAATAGCAATCGTCCACTATTGGCTAACAGGCATGCGGGGCGGAGAAAAAGTCTTAGAACAACTATGCGCCATGTACCCTGACGCTGACATATTTACGCACGTATATGACGCCAGAGCCGTCTCTGACCGGATCGCGTCACACAATGTGACCACATCCTTTATCGGCAAGCTGCCATGGGCATCGAAATTGTATAAGCAGTATTTGCCCCTCATGCCGCTGGCATTGGAACAGCTGGATTTGCGTGGTTATGATTTGATCCTGAGCAGCGAGGCAGGCCCAGCCAAAGGAATAATCCCGCCACCTGACGCCGTCAGCATCTGTTATTGCCATTCACCGATGCGATACATTTGGAACATGGCGCATGACTACCGCGAGAGCGCCGGATTCATCAACAAATTGTTGATGCCACCGCTATCCCACTACATAAGGTCATGGGATGTAACCTCGTCAAACCGCGTCGATCACTTCGTCGCCAATTCAAAGACCGTCGCCAGGCGCATCGAAGCCTATTATCGTCGCGAGGCGACCGTGATCTATCCGCCAGTCGATACCGAGAGTTTCGAATGCGCGCCGCGTGACGAGGTTGGCGATTTCTATCTGATGGTCGGCCAGCTCGTGCCCTACAAGCGACCCGATCTTGCCGTCGAAGCCTTCAACCGTTCCGGGCGACGGCTGGTCATCATCGGCGGCGGCGAAATGCTGGCCAAGCTCAAGGCGATGGCCGAGCCCAATATCACGTTCCTCGGATCTCAGCCCTTCGAACAGCTCCGGTATTATTATGCGCGCTGCAAGGCGCTGATCTTTCCGGGCGAGGAAGATTTCGGGATCGTCCCGGTCGAAGCCATGGCGAGCGGAAGGCCTGTGATCGCCTTCAACCGTGGCGGCGCGACGGAGACGGTGGTGGACGGGCTGACGGGCATTTTCTTCGAAGAGCAGACCGTCGAGGCCCTGCTCGACGCTTGCGATCGGCTCGAGCGCGCAAGCTGGGATTCCCGAGCGCTCATGGCTCGCGCACGGCTTTTCGATACAGCCCAGTTCTCAACCAAACTCCGGACCTTCATTGACGGCGCGATCGCTGCGCCCCGCGGCGACCGAAGCCCGTTCCCCGGCCAGGCAGCCGGGCCCAGATGGAGTATTGGCTACATCGGACCGGGCACCCGATGACACCGCCGCCCCTGCGCCGACTTTCTATAGCGTTCGCCGAGACGGCCACGATCGGATCCGTCCGCCCCGATACCAAGACCGAAAGCGGAAGTCATTCTGATAACGAAGCTCAGCTTGGCCGACGAACCACGGCATGCAGAAGCCAAGACTCATACAACGGTTAGGACCGCGGGCGTTGATCACAAATCAACAACTTCCCTCGAAGAAGATGGATAATTACTTTGAGGATTAAAATTGCCCACCGTTTAACGGCATCTATTTCTGCCAACACGGCGATAGTACCGGCTCTATTGGTCCGAGACTGCAGGAAACTGAGACTTGGACGTATTGCGGAGGAATGCCATGCGCGCGATGCAAATCGCGGCTCTCGTCCTGATCGGCTGGATAGGCTGGGGCGGCCCAGCCATCGCGGCAGATGCCGGCGCAAATGGCTATCGGCTTGGGCCGCAGGATCGGTTGCGGGTCAAGGTCTACGACTGGCGGACGGGCTCGGCCGAGATGCACGAATGGACGGCGCTGACCGGCGAATTCGTGGTCGATGCGGCCGGTAACGTATCGCTGCCGCTGGTTGGCGAGGTTCCGGCGGCCGATCAGACGACGTCACAATTGGCACAATCGCTCGCCGATCGACTGAAGGACAGGGCCGGCCTTGCCCAACGTCCCGACGCTTCGATCGAAGTCGTAAACTACCGACCCTTCTACATGATCGGCCAAGTCGTGAAGCCGGGCGAATACGGCTACCGTCCAGGCATGACGGTCCTGCAGGCCGTCAGCATCGCTGGCGGGCTGGTCCGGCCACAGGAAGCGAACATGCTCGACTACGAGCGGGACGCGCTCACGCAGCGTGGCGAATTGCGCGTTCTCGCCACCGAACAGCAAGCGCTGATCGCGCGTCAGGCCAGGCT
This sequence comes from Kaistia sp. SLG-1, assembly GCF_059699055.1. Taxonomy (NCBI): domain Bacteria; kingdom Pseudomonadati; phylum Pseudomonadota; class Alphaproteobacteria; order Hyphomicrobiales; family Kaistiaceae; genus Kaistia; species Kaistia sp. SLG-1. Next base: position 1,698,289 of record NZ_AP048544.1, on the reverse strand, counting down.
AGATGCCGAGCTCCACGGCGCGGATTCCATCGCCTTCCCCAAGTCGCTCCTGGCGCAGGAAACCACCCCGGAAGTCGCCCGCGCCATGCGCGAGGAGCAGCTTTTGTTCGAGACGGGCAGAAGCGCCCTGCAATCACAGACGGAATCGCTCGGGCAGGCCAAGATCCTGCTGCAGCATGAAGTCGAAACGCTTTCTGCCAAGGAGGCGTCCGTCTCGCGCCAGCTGGCGCTTTCGAAAAAGGAGCTCGATCAGGTCAACGGCCTGGTCGCCAAAGGCCTCGCCGTCATGCCGCGTCAGTTGCAGACGGAGCAGAACACCTCCCAATTCGAAAGCAATCTCCTCGACATTCAGCTCTCTTCGCTTCGCGCCCAGCAGGATATTGCCCGTATCGACAGGGATCTTTCGGATTTCCGCGACAAGCAGCGCAGCCAGTTCCTCGCCGAGGCGCGCGAGGTCAGGACGAGCCTCGATGCCGTGAACGAACGGATCGCCACCACGCAGACCCTCATCTATCAATCCGAAGTTCGCTCTCCCCAGGTGACGGCACAGCAGTCCGTGAACGCGCGTCGCGCCCCGGTCTACTCCATCACCCGACGGATCAACGGCATCTTCAAGACGGATACGACATCCGAAAACGACCTGGTCGAACCGGGCGATACCGTCCATGTCGACCAGCCGCCGGATCTCCAGAGGCCTGATGCTCGCGGCTGAGGCGCTGTACGGCGTCGATCAGATGCAGCGCCACGGCCCTAGACGTAGGCCCGGGCCTCGTGCCGTTCGATCCGTTGCCGAACCAAGGAAGAGCGCCAAAGCGGCAGTTCGATCGCACTCTTGATCCGCTGCAGGGCAATGTACTTCGCGGTCTTAATTGGCCCGAACGTCTTATGGAATCGCGCCAGTTCGGGATGTTCGCTCACAAGACGGAGATAGGGCTCGTGCCAGGCGGCGCCCCAGGGCTGGAAGGGACCATGCCAGGGTCGCGGGTTGGACATGAAATGATAGATCGTCGGCGTGATCAGGTCTTCGAAACCGCAGGCGAGAAAGAAGCTCGGGAAATTCCAGCGATAGGACATCGTCAGATAGTCGGTGCCGAACATCAGGTTCAGCGCATCCTGGTCAGGGAACTTCAGCTCGTGACCATGGCGCGAGGACGTCTCGATGACGGCCGTGCTGATCGCTTCCCAATCCCTAAGATTGAACCGCAAGACGCCGGAGTTGCAGTAGCGCTGAAGGACGGCATCGGCGATTCCGATCGACTGAAGATAGGCGCGGCGCTTGCGCCACATACGCGTCGGCTGGTCGATCAGGATCGACATGGGATCCGGCGCGGCGATGAATCGACCGGGTTCCAGCTCGATATCGAGCAAGGGCTGCAGCGACCCCGAGATCTGGGTGTCGCCGTCGACGTAGACGATCGAGCGATAGGCCGGGTCCAGCAGGCGCGACAGGAAAAAGCGCGCGAACAGGATCGGCATATGGTCGATCGCCGCGGGCGGGGCGAAGACAAGCTCGACCCCCAGGCTTTCGCAGACATTTCGGAACGGCTGGGTTTCGGCGTTCTCCGAGCCAATACAAAATATCTTGATGTCGGTGGTATTGACGCAAGTCGCTTTACGCGCTTGCGCAGCACTCAATACCGTCGGGAAAAGATAGCCTTGATCGATGACGTAGCAACAGCATTCGTCTTTCATCTACGCCTCTCTTCGAAATTTCTACATCCCGCCTCCAAGGCCAATTTACTATCAAGACGGGCATGCCGACAGGAAAATATTGAATAATTACTTCATGAAAAAATTAGCACCAAACAGTCCTGCACTATAGGCTTCGCCGACATCCTTTGACACTGCGCGAGAACAATTGGGACGGCAACTCTAACCAGACTTCGCGCAAGTTCTGTCGCCCCGATGGAGCCGGACTGACGCCAAGGTGCCAGCATCTGTGATCAGAGCCATGTGAGAGCGCATTTGAATATCCGCTTTGTCAGAAATTCGGCCTTCGGCACGATCGCGGCAGTTTGCAATACCGCCGCGAACTTTCTGAGCGGCCTGATCGTGGCGCGCCTCCTCGGCGTCGAGGGCGTGGGGACCTATTCCTTCGCCGTCTGGATCATCGCGGTCGCGACGACGATCACCGGCGCGGGCCTTCCGTTCACCCTGACCCGGTATCTGCCGGAATATGCCGTCATCGATGGCGAGCAGAAGGCACGCGGGCTGGCCGCCTTCCTGCTTCGCCCTGTCTTCGCCTTCAACATGCTCCCGATCGCAATTGCCATAGCCTGCATCATCTGGTTCAGCGGGGGCGATACGGGCCAGGCTGTGCTGAGGGATCCCCTGCTCTGCCTGCTGATCGGCCTCTCCTGCGCCGCCCAGGGCCTTGGCGACTTTGCCAAGGCCTATCTGCGCGGCATGCACGCCATGGACCGCGTGGCCCGGATCTCGTCGATCGCCATGTTCATCCAATTGGTCCTGATCGTCCTGGGCAGCCTCCAATTTGGCGTGCAGGGCGCCATGTTCGGCTATCTCATCGGCGCTATCTTGCCGATCATCCCGATCCGCGATTTCTGGCGCGAAAAGCCCTACGCGCCCGCCGAAACGAAACGGCGCCTGTTCAAATACGCCAGGTATCGCTGGGCGTCCGAAATCGGGGCGGCGTTCGTCTTCTCGCGCATCGAGATATTTTTCCTGCATGCCTTCTGGGGCGCCCAATCGGTCGGCTATCTCGCGGCGAGCCTGACACTCGCCAATCTCGCCATTCAGGGCCCCTTGATGCTGAGCTGGGGGCTCCTGCCTCACTTCTCCGAGAAATTCGGCCAGAAGGACATGGACGGGCTGCGCGCGGCCTACGCGTCGGGAACGCGGATCATGGGCTTCCTGATCCTCCCCGCCTGCTTCGGCCTCGCCGCGATCGTTCCTGTGCTCCTGCCGCTCCTGTTCGGACAGGCGTTTTCGGACGCGGTGCCGGCGGCCGTCGTGCTCGTCGCAGCGGCTTCCGTACCAGCGACGGCAACGGTCGGCGCCAATCTGATCTGGGCGATGGAGCGCAGCGACGTCGATTTCTATCTCGGGATCGTCGGCGCCATCCTGTCCGTGAGCGGCGGCCTGTTGCTGATCGCACCCTTCGGCCTGATGGGGGCCGCCTATTCGCGCGCTATCACCCAATGCGTCGTGATCGGCCTCGGCACATGGTTCCTCTGGCGGCGGCTCGGCTTCGATGTCCCGTTCAACGCGCTGGCGCGCCTTCTGCTGGCGGCGCTGCTCTGCGCCGGCACAGCGCGGCTCTGTCTGATCGTGATGCCGACGCCGCTGGGCGTCGTCGTCGCCATCGCCATGGGCGCCTTCACCTATCTCGCCGCAGTGCGCGTCTTCGGAGGGCTGGAGGCGGAGGACATCGCAAAGATCCGGTCGCTCGCCGATCACCTTCCGGTATCGGCAGGAGCCATCGCGCACCGCCTGGTTCACTACGCGCTGGGCTGAAGGAACCCGGCAGACTGCACCTGGATAGGCCGCAACGAGGGCTTACGGACAGGACGAATGTCGATCGAATTGATGGGCTTGTTGACGATGGTAGTCGGCATCCTCGCGCTTCTGCGCGGGGAGACATTTGCCTTCAAGGCCTTCATCCTTTCGACGCTACTCGGCTCATCGGCGGCCATGATCCTGAGCGCCACCGGGGCCAGCATACAGCCAGCGCATCTGCTGCTCGGCTTCCTCGCCATCGGCGTATTCAGCAAGACCGCCAATTTTCGGGCGGCAGTCCTGCTGCTCCGCTTTCCGGGGCCCGGCTTCTGGCTGCTATGCACCTGGCTCTACGGCATCGTCGGAGCCTTCTTTTTCCCGCGTCTGCTGGCTGGCCAGTATTACGTCAATGCCATCGGGGTCAGCGCCTCTCTCGGCGGCTTCGCGCAGATCCCGCTCGGGCCGACCTCCGGCAATTTGACCCAATCCATCTATTTCACCGGCGACATGGTCTGCTTCCTTGCCGCCTCGGTCTTCGTGCAGACGCAAGCAGGCCTCAAGACCGTGACGCAGGCCCTGCTCGCCTATTGCGTCGCCAACATCCTTTTCGCTGGCCTCGACCTCGCGACGTTCTGGACCGGAACGGGCGATCTCCTCGATTTCATGCGCAACGCCACCTACACGATCTATCTCGACGCTACCTCCGGCGGCATGCGGCGCATCATCGGCTCCTTCACGGAAGCCTCGGCCTTCGCCTTTGCGACGCTGGGCGCCTTCGCTTTCTCACTGCAGCTCTGGCTCGGCGGCGTCTACACGAAGATCGCGTTCCCGGTCGCTCTCCTGTCGCTCGTGCTGCTGTTGCTGTCGACCTCGACGACAGCCTATGTGGCGTTGCCGATCTGCCTCGCCCTGCTCTACGCCGGATCGATATTGCAGCTTCTGCGCAAGGGCCGGCCGGCACCGTGGACGACCGGATTGCTGATTGTCTTTGCCCCGCTCGTGCTGGCTGCCATCGTCTGCGTCATCGCGCTCTACCAGCCCGCCCACGACGCTACCATGGACGTCCTGAACGGCATGGTGTTCCAGAAATCAGCCAGCCAATCCGGAATCGAGCGCTCGCGCTACAATGTCGAGGCGTTCAGAACCTTCACCGAGACTTTTGGCCTTGGCACTGGCATTGGCAGCGTCCGCGCGTCCAGCTTCCCGCTTGCGGCGCTGGCCAATCTCGGCGTGTTCGGCTCGGCCTGCTATGCGCTCTTCATCGCGACAGCCATGCTGCGTGGCGATGCCAGCGATGACGGCTTCACCCATGCCGCGCGTCGCGCCGCCAAGGCGGGCATGCTCGCCGCGCTGATCGCGTCATCGATTTCTGGCGCCCTGATTGATCTTGGCATGCCGTTCTTCGTCCTCTCCGCCCTCGCCTCCGCCCGCCTCCGCCCGCAGGACGCGAGCTTGGGCATTGGCGGCGCAGATCAGATGCCGCAAGCGGTCGACGCCTATCCGGCCGCCGCGGTGGGATCTTAGCCAGACCCGAGCGCCCTCCCCTGCGACGCCCCTTTTCATGACAGGCCCAACCGGCCCGCACACCGAGCGGATGAGACGATTTCCGTTAATTTAATGTTTGAAATGAATTTGCAGTGCACCATGTAGCCAGTTCTGGCGATAGAGAGCCGGCGCCAAACTGATTATCTAGATGATACTAGATTATCAGTTGGCTCTATTATCGCGGCGCGCAACAAGGCAACATGCCAGCGCTTACATATCCTCCCTCCGGAGTTTGCTTTCTTCCATTTTTCGAAGTGGCGAAGGGAACGAATATGTCGGGAACGCGATCTCAAGGCCGCCCCATTCGCGATTCAGCCGTCGGAGGCAAAGATGCAATCCTGCACGGTGTGCGCGATTTTCTCCGCGAAAACTTCGATTCCGATGTTTCCCGCAAAGGAATCGCGAGTTTTCTGAATGTAACCCCAGCGCTTATCAGCTACTATTTCCCGGATCGATACGATCTCTTAGAGAATGCGACAGTCCCAATCCTTAAGAACATCGCCGATCAAGTCGATTACATCACATCGTCAAGCGAGCCATCGCTATCGATACTGAGGAATATGATCGCATTTTATATTGAGTGCCACAGGAACGAAGACGGAATTATACAGTGCTTCTCGAACCTGGTAGTCAAATCTGACCATTATCACGGCCCCGACTACACTTTTACGATACGGGCGAAAACTAAAGACTTCATAAATCAGAAATTCGCGAATGACAGCATACTTTCTTACAAGCTAAATTCAATGGCTTGGAATATATGGTCTATCTGTCGAATCGTCATTGTTGAGGCACCTGCCGTATCGGACCCGCATCGCGCTGGAGCTATCGTTGGACCGAGCGCGACCGATCGAATTTATACGTTGCTTACGGATGGCGTCGGCCTCGACAGGCTCCCCAATCAGAACGAACAGCTCAGAGCGGAACGAACGCCTCTCACTTCAGCGCTCAGACGATGATGCCGAGCGACCAGTCAGACGGCATCCGTGGTAGGGAGCCCGACTTCGAACGCAGGATTGAGCCGCGCGGGGGGCCTAACGGCTAACGAAACAGACGCGCCGCTAACGACGCGCCCGCTCAGTCCGGAATTTACCGCGTTCAGACGGCCGATAGACCCAGCTCATGCCGTTGGCCGGCCCAGAGCATCGGCGCAAGACGGGAAAGCCCGATCGTCCTCGGCGTCCCATCCTTCTCACTAGATCGCCGGCACCGCGAATTCCTCTTCCACCTCGCTCCAGAGCGAGACGCGCAACCCCCTTTCGGCGAAGAAGTCCATTTCGCGCCTGACGCCGCTGCTTTCCTGCCAGCCGGGGCCGTCGATCACGACGATTTCGGTCATCGCTTCCATGAACGCCCGATCGATCGGCGCCCAGAGCTGGCCGATACCGGCGCGGTCGAGATCGGGCAGATGCGCGTTGATCGGGTGCGACATCGAGATCTGGCTGAACACGACCGAGCCGCTACGCGCAATCCTGGCGGCAACCGCATTGGCCTCCTCGAACCGGCTCTGGACGACCTCGCGATCGGAATGGCCATAGGGGCCGGCGAGGAAGATCTTTCGCATGCACATTGTCTCCGTGATTTATGCGGGGGCGGAGTTGGTCCGCCAGCCCCGCGCCTTTTTGATTGCCGACGCGAAGCGCGCGCGGTCCTGTTCCGATATCGAGCCATCGGCGTGGTAGATCGCCCGCTGGGAACGGCCGGCTTCGACGTCGAGCCCCCCGAGTTCGGCAAGTCCGAGCGCCGTCAATTCATGCATTTTGGGCACGGCGATGGTGCGTCCCGACGCCGACGCAAGGAACTGAGCGAAATATCGGCTCTGTGAGAGCCCGCCATCGATGGAAATGACGGGACCGAGCGTCGTGACCTTGGCGGCGGCATCGATCAGGCCGGCCGTGAGCATGGCGATGCCTTCGAGCACCGCCCGGGCGAGATCGCGCCGATTCGTGGCATGATCCATGCCGATGAACAGCGGGGCCGCGTCACGATCCCAGTATGGCGCCGCGAGCCCGGAGAGCGCGGGAACGAAGACGATGCCGCGGCTGAGGGCGGACGGTCCGTCGAAGGCGTTCAGCTCCTTTGGATCCCCATAGAACCCCAGCCTGCGGGCCCATTCCAGCGCCGCGCCCGCGTCGTACACGCCGCCTTCCAACGCAAAGGTCGCCGCGCCACGGCGGGACCAGGCGACGGTCGGCAGAAGATCGCCCGGAACGGGCCGGCTCGCGCCGGAAACCGCGAGAAGGAAGGCGCCGGTACCGAAGGTAATCTTGCAATCGCCGGGATAGCGGCAGCCATGGCCGAAAAGCGCCGCCTGCTGGTCGACGATCGAAGCCCTGACGGGGATGCCACTGATCTCGCCGAATTGGCCATCGACACTCCGGATTTCAGGCAGACATTCGCGGGGCACGCCGTGCAGCGCGCAGAGCTCGTCGCTCCACGTGCCCGTGGCGAGATCCAGCAATCCGGTGCGCGACGCCGTCGCCAGATCGGTGGCGAAGGTGCCGGCCAGGGCATCGAGAAAGAAGGCATCCGTCGTGCCCAACCGCAGCCGACCAGCGCCGAAAGCCTCCGCGACCGCAGGGCTGTTCCGCAGCAACCAGGCCAGCTTGCTGGCCGAGAAATAGGGGTCGAGCGGCAACCCCGACACCTGCCGCGAGAGTGCATGCGACGCCGCGTCCAGGCCGGCGAGATGTTGCGCCGTTCGCGCATCCTGCCAGACGATCACCGGCGAGAGCGGCCGGCGCGTTTCAGCTTCCCAGGCCAGGCAGCTCTCGCCTTGGTTAGCGATGCCGATCGCATCCACAGGACCGGCCGCGTTCAGCACCGAGCGAACATTGCCGAGCAGTTCTTCCGGGTCATGTTCGACCCATCCCGCGCGCGGATGCTTCTGGCCGTGCTTGAGGCTGGCGGCCAAAGTCCAATCGCCGCCATCCCTCACGACCAGACACCGTGTCGAGGTCGTGCCCTGATCGATCGCCGCAAAACGCATCAGGCGGCCTCCTCGAACGCGAAATGCACCTGCTTGGCCCGGCTCACCCCGTCGGGCATCGGGACGAGGATCCGCGACTCCGGCTTCCAAAGGCTCCGCTGCCGCCACACGGTGCTTCCATCCAACTGGAGGGACAGCGTGCCACGAGCGTGGCGGGCGAAGCGCAGCTGGAACTTCTTCAGCCCGCCCGGCAGCGTCGCGCCGTTGCGGATCAGGTTCGGGACGATGAGCTTGATCGCTTCATCGTGCGTGACGCGCACCGGCGTAACGTCGGAAACATCATGGCCGAGGTCAGCGGCCAGCGCCTCGCCGACCGCGCGCCCCTCCCGGAAGGCCCACCCGCCGGTTTCAACGGCCCGGAGCACATTGCCGGCGGCGAAATAGTGCGGGTTGGCGCAGCGGCCGTACTGGTCCACGGCGGGTCCCGAACTGCCCCAATCCAGCTCCAGGCCGGAAGTCTGGAACAGCGACGCTTCCGGCGTGAACCGTCCCGAGAACAGGATGCCGTCGCAGGCCAAAGTCTCCTCAACGCCGCCGCGCCGGATCTTCACGGCCTCCACCCTGCCCCCGCCCAGGATATCGACGATCTGGGCGTCGCGATGGAAGGGAATGCCGACAAGGGTGGGAAACCAGCCATACGGGGCGCCAGCGAGAGCCTGCGGACCCGGCTCGAGCACGGCGACCGGACGGGCTCCGTGGCTGAGACAGGTCAGGATCGCAGACTGGGTCACCAGTTCCGAGCCGACGATGACCGGCCGCTTGAACGGCATCAGTCCGTGGAACGCGACATAGGCTTGCAGGGCGCCCGTGGTGAGAACGCCGACGGGACGGTCGCCCGTCACCAGGCGGCCGGCGCGCGTGGTTTCCCGCACGCCGGTCGTGACCAGCACGCGCCGCGCCGAGAGGGTTTCGAGCCCGGCATGGTTGGCCACGAGCAGCTTGCCGTCCTCGGCCATGCTCGCGACGGAATGCCCGAAGCGAACATCGATGTCATGTCGCCGGGCCTCCAGTTCGAGCCGCCGGCCATAGGCGGCGCCGAGATAGACACGACCGAATTCGAGCATGCCGAAGGGCGAATGGCTGCAATGGCGCGTCGCCCCGCCCAGCGACTGTTCGCGTTCCAGGAGCGTGACCGATCGCACTCCGGCCTTCCGCATGGCGATGGCCGCGGCGACGCCGGATGGTCCGCCGCCGACGATGACAACATCCGCTTCCGAGCCGCTCATTTTCCGGCCTCCGCTTCCAGGGCCAGGGGAACGGTGAGCAAGCCCTTGGTCATCTCCGCGAGCCGGGCATTGCAATAGAAGCCCTGGCATCGGCCCATGCCGGCGCGCGTGCGCCGGCGCAGGCCGCCGAAATCGCCGGGCGGCAAGGCGCTGTTCAGCGCCGCCTCGATCTCGCGCCGCGTGACCATTTCACAATGGCAGACGATCTCGCCGTGACCCTCGGACTGCCAGTCGCGCGGATGGGTTTCGGCCAGGTTCGGCATCTGGATCGCGGGAGCGATCCTCGCTTCGAGCGCGGCGCTGCCGGAGGCGACATAAAGGTCGAGCGCATGCTGGGCGAGGCCGAGAGCGGAGCTGAGCCCCGTCGAGCGAATGCCGCCCAGCGTCGCCGCCCTCACGTCCGGGCGATCGATCACTCGATATTCCTTCTTCTCGCTGGCGGGGCGAAGGCCGGCATAGACCGCCGTCACGGGGATATTGGCGAGGCCCGGAACAAGGCGGCTGCCATGCGCCACGAGCGCCGCCAGTGTGTCGTGCTCGACGGTCGCGCGGACACGATCGTCCTGCTCCTCGGCCGTCGGACCGACAAGCACGTTGCCGAAGGCCGTTGGGCAGACCACGATCCCCTTGGTGATCTCGTTGGGCACCGGCAGGATGATGGTCTTCAGCTGTCGCGACGCCGCCTTGTCCAGCACGACGAACTGGCCCTTGCGTGGCCGGATCGTGAAGGCGGGCTCAAGGCCCAGCCGCGCATCGACGATGTCGCCGTAGAGGCCGGCGGCATTGACCACATATCCGGCGCGAACCGCGCCCTTATTGGTTTCGAGGCGCCACTCGCCGTCGAAGCGGCCCGACAGGACTTCGCACTGACGCAGCACGACAGCGCCAAGCGCGATGGCCTGGCTGATATAGGCGAGCGGCGCCGACCATGGATCGATCACGTGCTCATCGAACACATACAGCGCGGCCAGGAGCCCGTCCGACAGACCCGGCTCCACCTGGCGTGCCTCGGCCGCCGTCAGCAATCTCAGTCGATCGACGCCGTTTCTGCGCCCCTGCTCGGCGATCTCGGCAAGCTTTTCGGCTTCGGATCGGATCCAGGCGCAGACCAGCGCGCCCGTCTCGACCAGCGGCAGGTTCAAGCCGCCGCTGATATCGAGATATTCCTGCCGCCCCGCCTGCACGAGCTTGAGTTCAAGGCTGCCTTCGGGTGCATCGAACCCAGTGTGGAGGATGGCGCTGTTGGCCTTGGAGGCCCCGGAAAGAATATCGGCGCCCTTCTCGATCACCACGACCTTTGCGCCGGCGAGGGCGAAGCGGCGTGCGACGGCGCAACCCACCACGCCGGCGCCGATGACGGCGACGTCGAAGCTTTCGTTGGGGGCGTGCGATTGGAGGGTTGTCACCACGAATATTCCTGGATTGCAGAACGGGCGATCGGAAGTGATGGGCTATGCCGTGGCGGCGCCGTCGACGGCCAGTTCCGCGCCGCTGATGTAGGCGGCCTCCGGGCTGGCGAGAAAGGCGACCGCCGCGGCTACTTCCGCGGGCTCCCCCAGCCGCCCGGCGGGAATGCCGGCCCTGAGTTCGGCCAAAAGCTCCGGGGTGTTTTCGTAGGCCATGGGCGTCTCGCAGAGACCCGGATGGATCGAGTTGACCCGGATGCCATATTGCGCGAGCTCGACCGCGGCGACCTTGGTCATGCCACGCACGGCCCATTTCGTGGACGCATAGGCGATGGTCCCAGCATAACCACGCAGCCCGCCGGTCGAGGAGATGTTGATGATCACCCCTCCCTTGCGCCTGCGCATGGGCGCGACCGCGGCCTGGATCCCGAGGAAGACGCCGAGCTGGTTGACCGCGAAGACACGCTGATAGCCGTCGATGGTCTGGTCGGCGATCACCTTGGGATCATAGATCGCGGCGTTGTTCACCAGCAGATCGAGACCACCAAAGGCGTCGAGCGCATGCTTCATGAGGCTCACCCAATCCGCCTCAACGGCGACGTCTGCGGGAAGCCCCACGCAGCCACCGCCGATGTCCCGCGCCACCAACTCGATCCGTTCCGCGTCGATATCGGCCAGGATCAGCTGATAGCCGGAAGCAACCAGCTTGCGAGCGATGGCATTGCCGAGGCCCGAGCCTGCGCCCGTGACCAGGGCGACCGGCTTTCTGTCATTGGGCAAGATAGCCTCCGTCGATCGGAAGCTGGACACCCGTTACATAGCTGGCCGCATCGCTGGCCAGGAATGCCACGCCGTTCGCGACTTCTTCGGCGGTGCCAATCCGACCGAGCGGCGTCAGAGAAATCGTATGCGCCTGACCGCCGCCATCCCGAGCGCGCGCCATGGGAGTATCGATCAGACCCGGATGGATCGAATTGACCCGGATCTTGTCCTTGGCATAGGTCAGCGCTGCATTCCGCGCCATCATCGTGACGGCGCCCTTGCTGGCGTGATAGGCGGCGATGCCCGCGACCGCATTGATGCCGAAGATCGAGGAAATCAGCACGATGCTGCCGCCTCCCCCCGCCTTCATGACCGGGATCAGGGCGCGCAATCCGTACATCAGACCGGTCTGATTGACGGCGATGACGTTGTGCCAGACCTCGTCGCTGGCGGCGTCGAGATCTTCATAGGCCGTGATGCCGGCAGCCCCGACGAAGATATCGATGCGACCGAATTGCTCGACGACGGCGGCGATCAACTTTTGCCACTGGTCGTTGTCGCGCACGTCGAGCACGCGATAGTCGATGTCAGGCTCCGAATAGGTCGGCGCCTCCGGCTTGATATCGAGCGCAATGACGGTCGCGCCCTGCCGCGAAAGGACTTCGGCCGAAGCCTTGCCGATGCCGCCAAATGCACCGGTGACGAGGGCGACCTTGCCATCCACGCGCATGTCAGCTCTCCCATGCCGAAGAGCGAGCCTCGCCGGCGCCCTTGGGAAGGCTGGGGGTGCGGCCCTTGCGCCAGTGACGCGCATAGTCCTGCATGGTGGTGAAGCTCACGCCCGGATGCTGCGCGACATGCTCGATGAACTGCTCGAGCATCAGCATCCGGTATCCGCGTCCGATCACCTGCGGATGCATGGTGATGGTGAGCAGGCCGCTGCCGATATGGTTGTAGAGATAGTCGAACTCGCCCTTCCAGACGGTCAGCGGATCGTTGGGATTGCGCAGGCCGGTCATGCCGTGGGTGGGCGTGATGATGTATTCGAAATACGGCCAGTCATCGAGATGCCAGGCGACCGGCAGCTCCACGAGGTCGACCGGCTTGCCGAAGCGAAATTCCTCGGTCCTGGACCACTCGTCGCCAACCCGGCACCAGTAGGGCTCGAAATCGGAACCCATCATGCTGCTTTCATATTCGAAGCCGAATTCGAGCAGCAGCGGAATGGTGGTGGGGGCATTGTCCCAGGCTGGCGAGCGGTAGCCGACCGGACGGACGCCCGCCACCTTGTCGAGCGCCTCGAGCCCCCTCTCCATGACGCGGCGTTCTTCGTCCGGCGAAAGCGTGATCGGGTTCTCGTGCACCCAGCCGTGATGGCCGATCTCGTGGCCGCCATCGCGGATGGCGCGAACGTCATCGGGAAAGGACAGCGCGGCATGGCCGGGGGTGAAGAACGTGCCCTTGGCGTTGTGCTTCTCCAGCAGCGCCAGGATGCGGCGCGCCCCGATCGGACAGAATTCGCCTCGCGACAACATGCTCGGAGAGGTCGCGCCGAACGTGCCGATCCAGGTCGAATAGATGTCGAAATCAAACGTCAACGCGATGCGGACGTCTTTGCTCTCACTCATCGAAGAAGCCTCCACTCATGTCCCAGGAACTCATGGCGCGCTGGTCGTAGCCGGCGGCGAGATCGCCGGTACGGGTGTCCACGCTGGCCATGAAAGCGCGAGCCGAATTGAGGGTCGTCGGACCATGATAGACCCGCTCAACCGGCCCCTCTGCCGCAAGCGCCGAAAAGACGGCTTCGGGAAGGCGGTGATCGACCTGCACGGCGGCGATGCTGTCTGCGTGAATGCGCGGGCGATTGACCGCGGCCTGCGGGGCATCGCCATAGCGCAGGCGATTGTCGACGATCTGCGCGACCGCGCTGATGATGCGACGGGCCCCGAGCGCGCCGACGGCGAAGCGCCGGGTCCTGGTGCCATTCATCGCGATCATCGGGCTGACGGCCATGAGGGCGCGCCGACCGCCCTCGATGGAATTGGCCCGCCCGGCCTCGGGATCGAACCACATCATGCCGTTGTTCAGGAAGAAGCCGAACGGCGAGACGCCCATCTGCGCGCCATAAAGCGACAGCAGCGTCTGCGTCAGGCTCACGACGGTGCCATCGGTGGCGGCGATGGAAAAATGCGTGGTCGCCGTGGACGGGCCGTTGGCCGCGCCCTCCCCCGACAGAACCGACAGACGCCTGCGGAAGGCATCTCGGGAACTGCGGGCGAAATCGACATAGCGGGAGGGATCGGCAGCGCGAGCGGCGGCGGGCGCGAGGCCGGAAAGGATGTCCCAGGCGGAGACCGCTCCGGACGGCTTCGGCGAACCATAAATGGCCCAGCCGTGGAAATCGCCATAGGCGGGCACGTCGCGAAGAAGCCGATCCTCGCCGAAGCCAAAGTCTTCTTCTGCGAGGATGCCGCCATCGGCCCGGACGGCTTCGACGATCGCCGCGGTAATCTCGCCGCCCGCCAGCATCGGCGCGGCGCCGTCCCTTGCGATCAGGTCGAGCGCGTCGGCGAGCCCCGGGTTGAGAAGCACCCGCGGATTGCCGTCGATCGGGGCATTGATGCCGCCATCGTAGAAGAGCTCGCGCGCCAACCGATCGCGTTCGAAAGTCGGCCGCTCATGCACCAGCACGGCGGCGGTGAAGTGATCCAGGATCGTGCCTTTCCTGGCGAGATCAATCGCCGGGCGAACCAGATCGGACCAAGGCATGCGGCCATAGCGTGCGTGCAGCAGATAGAGCGCCGGCACGATCTGCGGCGCGGTCACCGATCGCGCGCCGTAGATGTTGGCGTCATTAGCAACCCTGCGCCAGGCGTAGAGTCCTTCCGCGTCGCCCACCACGTCGAACATCTCCGGCGTCGCAGCCAGGGGAGCGCGGGCGGCGGCATCGACGACGACGACCTCGCCGCTCGGCTGACCGACGACGATCTCGCCCACGCCGCCGATGCCGCTCATATAGGGTTCGGCGACGCCCAGCGCGAAGGACGTGGCGACCGCCGCGTCGATCGCATTGCCGCCGGCCTCGAGCACGGCGGTGCCGATGCCGATCGCCTCTTGACGCGAGGCGGCAACGATCCCTTTCTTGGCACGAGCGATCATTTTGCGCCGCTCGCACGACGGGCCGCGCCGCGGGTCCGGGTCAGGTAGCCGGACAGGGCGACGGCGAGCAGAAGCATGGCGCCGTTGAAGAGATCCTGCACCCAGGGCGCAAAGCCAAGCTGCTGCAGCCCGCTGACGCCGGCCCCAAGCAGATAGACGCCCACCAGCGTGCCCCACACGTTGAAGCGGCCGGGCGTGATGGTCGTGGCGCCCAGAAACGCGCCGGCATAGGCGGGCAGCAGATAGCCGGCGGCGGCGAGAGGCTGGCCCGAGCCGAGCTGGCTGCCGCTGATGATGGCGCCGAGCGATGCCAGGACGCCGGCAAGCACAAAGGCCAGGGTCAGCGACTTGCCGATGCTGATGCCTGCCAGACGGGCCGCGGCCCGATTGCCGCCGACGGCACGCATGTGGCGGCCCGCGGTCGTGTATTCGAACAGGAAGAACAGGACCAGCGCGGCGACGACGACGTACCAGACCGGCATGGAGATTCCGAGCGGGGAAGCCTGCGCGAGGGCGTAGAAGGGGTCGGGCAGGATGCCCGTCACCACCATGCCGCCGGAATAGCCGACGGCCAATCCGCCCACCACGGTGGAAACGCCCATGGTGGTGACGAACGAGCTCACCTGCATACGCACGGTCATGAACGCATTCGCGAGGCCGGCCGCCAGGCCGATCGCTAGCACGATCGCGCAGGATGCCCACCAGGGCAGGCCGGAATTGGCCACAAGCCCGATCACCAGCACCTGGCAAAGCCCCAGCACCGAGGCGAAGGAGAGGTCAAACTCGCCGACGATCAGGACGCCGAGGATCGACAGGGCGAGCAGTGCGACGATCGCCTGCGACGTGGCGATCGACATAAGATTCTGCACGGTCAGATAGGTGTTGGGGCGCAGGACGGCGAATATGCCGATCATGACGAGGACCACGATCACCAGGCCATAGCGGCTGATGACGGCGTCCAGCAGCTGCGTGCCCGAACGCCTCGGTTGCGAGTTCAGAGGCTGGATGATGTCGGTCATGCTGCTTCCTCTTGGGCCAGAGCGACGATCTGCTCGGGGTCGAAGGGTTGTTCGGTCAGGGTGTGGGTGATGCGGCCCGTCTTGAAGATCTCGACGCGATCGCAGACGGCGGCCACCTCGTCATGGTCCGACGAAGTGACGATGAAGCTGACGCCCTTGGCCGCTTCCCGGCGCATCAGGTCGTAGAGCGCGTAGCGGGTCGGCATGTCCACGCCCGCCGTCGGGTCGTCGAGAATGACGAGCTTGGGGCTGCTCTCGAAGCCGCGGGCGAAGACGAGTTTTTGCGCGTTGCCGCCGGACAGCTCGCCGATCAGCTTATCGGCTTGCCGGGGTCGGATGTCGTAATTGGCGATGGTCCGCCCGATATGGGCGCTTTCCTTGGCCGGACTGCGCACCCAGCTGGAAATGCTGGTCCTCGGCGGATGGATGAAGAGGTTTTCCTTGAGCGTCAGATTGCGGACGATCGCCGCGTCACGGTCGCCGGTGACGAAGGCAATGCCGGCCTTGATCGCGGCGTCGATGCGGCGCGGGCGATAGGCCGACCCATCCAGCGTCACGTCGCCGGAAAAGGGAATGACCGCCGCCAGCGCGCGACCGAGCATTTCCTGCCCCGCCCCGCGAAGGCCGACGCAACCGACGATCTCGCCGCGACCGACCGTCAGGTCGAGACCGGCAATGCCCTGACAATGCAGGCCGCGCACGGTGAGCATGGCCGGGCCGCTGAAAGCACGGCTCGTCGCGCGCCCGTGCTCGACCGCCTCGGAGCCGATCATGTGCTCGACCAGCTTGGCTTCGTTGAGGCCGTCGACGGGACCAGAAAAGCTCAGCGCGCCATCGCGGACCACCGTCACGGTATCGGCGATATCCAGGATTTCGCGCAGGCGATGGCTGACATAGATCATCCCCATGCCCTGCGCCTGCAGGCGCTTCAGCACGGCGAAAAGCTTGCTGACGTCGCTGCCCGGAAGGGTGGCGGTCGGCTCGTCCAGCACCAGCACCTTGGCATTGAGACGGACGGCGCGGGCGATGGCGACGAGGGCGCGGTCGGCGATCGCGAGCTGCTCGATCGGCAGTTCGGGATCGAATTCGGCGCCGATGACCGCCAGGCTCTCGCGGGCCATCGCGACGACCGCCTTCCAGTCGATCGCGCCGAAGCGGCGAGGATAGTCGCTGCCCAGAATAACATTCTCGGCGGCGCTCATTCCGGGAATGAGACCAAGATCCTGATGGATGAAGGCGATGGACGGCTGATCCGCGGACGCGCCATCAATGTAGAGCTCGCCGCCATCGGGCTGGTAGAGCCCGGCCAGGATCTTGATGAAGGTCGACTTCCCCGCCCCGTTCTCGCCGATCAGGGCGTGAATGCTGCCCGGCATCAGGGCGAAGTCGAACGCTTTGAGCGCCTGGGTGGCCCCAAAGGTCTTCGTGACCTGTCGTGCGGTCAGAAGCGGCCGGGTGTTCAAAGCGTCCAACATGCTCGTCGCTCCTTACTGGCCCTTGCCCCAGAGACGGAGGTACTCAGCCTTGTAGTCGAAGGTCGCCACATCTTCGGCCAGACCCGAGCCGGTGCAGGTTTCCTTTGTGGAGAGGAACGCGGGAACCGCCTGATTGGCTGCCGGCTGGCCGGCGAAGGCGCGGTTCAGCTGATCGACGGCGCCCCAGCCGGTCCAGGCGAGCATGGTCACGGCGATGGCCGAGACACTGCCCTGCTGGCACAGCTGGACCTGCTGCTTGTTGCCGTCATATCCGAGAACCTTGATGTCGGTGCGGCCGGCGGCGCGCAGCGCCGGGACGACGAGACCATCCACCGTGCCGAACGGCGCGACGATGTATTGGACGTCGTTGCCGAAACGGGCGACGAGGCTCTGCACCTGCTGCTGCATCGTGGCGGGGTTGGTGGCCTGCTGAATCGTCAGGCCGACCTGGTCGAGGACCTTGCAGCCAACGCATTTGGCGAGAGTCGCGGCCACGGTATCCTGGCGATCCTTGACGCCGGGGAACTCGTCATCACGCAGAATGACCACGCCGGCCTTGCCCTGGCTGTCGGCGATGATCCAGTCGGCTAGCATCTTGCCCTGGTCGACCCACTGATGCTCGACATTGCCGAAGACCAGCGGATCCTTGGAGACGATATCGGCGGCGTTGATGACGGGGATCTTGGCGGCCGCCGCATAGCGCAGGCCATCCTGCACAAGCGAGGTGGGGAGCGAAATGTTGATGATGCCGTGGCTGCCGCTGTTCACTGCCGAGCGGATCGAAGCGTTGTAGATGCCCGGGTCGCCCTTGCCGTCAATGATCGTGGCCTTCCACCCGAGGGCTTGCGCCGCCTCCAGCGCGGACTGGGCGTCGACGCTGCAGTTGGAAGCCTGTGCGCAGGAAATGATGGTGATGGTCTTGCCTTCCGCGGCCGCCGGCGAGGTGGTCGGGCCGGGCCAGGTAGAGGGCAATTGCTTGGCTGCGGCGACGGCCTCCTTGGCCGCGGCCAGGACCGCAGGATCCGTCTCCGCGGCATGGGCGGATGCGACGGTCGACAAGCCGGCTGCGAATGCCACCGTGGCCATCAGGCCGCGGACCGCGCGTCGGGTATTGGCGGACATTGAACTCTCCCTTGCTTAGCGCACCCCTTATGCGCTGAGCACATTCCAACTCATCATGCCCGAACGGTCAACATGAATCTGTCATTTTTGCCCGAAAGAGCAAAATGAACGACCGAACGTGAACGATACGCCAATGGTCGCAGACGCTTAGCAGGACCGCCGCCCGTCTGGCCTCGCCCACCCCAAGGCGCTGATCTGGGGATAACGGCCACCGGGAGTGCTCCTCGGCCGCAGTATTGGGCCACGAAACGCTGGGATGGCGGCCCGCTAGCGTTATTTTTGTGACCGAATGTTGCCTATTCGGTCATCACGGTGCACGTTAGGCGGGCCGTATCCACAAACCGAGGATGTGCACAGTGCGTCCGAATGAACGCCAGGAAGAAATCGTCAAGCTTGTCCTCAGCCAGGGCGAGGTCAGCGTCGACGATCTCGCCGCCCGGCTAGGCATGTCCAAGGAAACCGTGCGACGCGATCTTGTTGTGCTCGATTCCATTGGCCGCGTGCACAAGTTCCATGGCGGCGCACGCATTCCGCTTTCGGCGCCTGATGCCACGGTGGAGGGGCCCTTCGCCACGCGCATGGGGGAGAGTCTGAGCGCGAAGCGCAAGATCGCCCAAGCGGCGGCCGCTCTGCTGCGCCCCGGGGACTCACTCTTCATCGATACCGGCACGACCACGCTGGTCCTGGCCGAGGCGATATTGTCTTGCAACGGCCTGACCGTCATCACCAACAGCTCGCGGATCGCTGCGACCGTCGCGGCCAACCCGGAAAACAAGGTGTTCCTGCTGGGGGGGGCCTACAGTCCAGACGCCTCCGAAACCGTGGGGCCGCTCGCCGTCGAGCAGATTGGCCGCTTCCGCGCCCACCACGCCTTCCTGA
This sequence comes from Kaistia sp. SLG-1, assembly GCF_059699055.1. Classification (NCBI taxonomy): domain Bacteria; kingdom Pseudomonadati; phylum Pseudomonadota; class Alphaproteobacteria; order Hyphomicrobiales; family Kaistiaceae; genus Kaistia; species Kaistia sp. SLG-1. Next base: position 1,679,251 of record NZ_AP048544.1, on the reverse strand, counting down.
CGGTCGGCGCCGTCGACAAGGCGGGCGTTTTTGACTTCGACGAGAGGGAAGCCCAGATCGCCCGAGCGATGATCGACCGTGTCGAGAGCGTCACGGTGCTGGCAGACAGCACCAAGTACTACAAGCGCGGCATATTCGAGCTTGCAAGTTGGGCAGACGTGGACCGCCTGGTGTCGGATGCAGCTCCTCCCGACGAGGTTGCCGAGGCTATTCGTCGAGGTCGCGCCGAGGTGCTTATCGCGTAGCGGCGGATTGAGGGCGCCGCCGTCAGCCAGCGATGCGTTCGGCCTCCGGACACGGGCGGGCCACGCGGGTGGAAAGTCGCCTGTCTGCTGCGGCGCAAGTATCCGAAAGCGCCTCCCTTAGGCTGCTGCGCGCAGCAGCATGCCGAAGAGATCGCGGGGGTCGTCGGGGTCGGCGAGAAGGTCGAGTTCTTCGTAGAGGGTCGTGCCCGCCAGCTTGTCGCGGACATAGCGCAGGGCCGAGAAGTCCTCGGTGGCGAAGCCGACGGAGTCGAACAGGGTGATCTGCCGCCCGTCGGTTCGGCCTCGCGCTTCGCCGACAATGACGCGCCAGAGCTCCGTCACCGGGTGGTCGGGTGAGAGCTGCTGGATCTCGCCCTCGATGCGCGTCTGCGGCGGGTATTCCACGAAGATGTCGGAGCGACGCAAAATGGCGGCCTGCAGCTCGGTCTTGCCCGGGCAGTCGCCGCCGACCGCGTTGATATGGATTCCCGCGCCGACGAGATTGTCGGTGAGGATCGTCGCGTACTGCTTGTCCGCCGTGACGGTGGTGACGATCTCGGCGCCTTGTACCGCTTCCTCCGTCCCTTCGCAGATCGCAATGTCGAAGCCGAAGCTCTGGAGGTTGAGCCGGCATTTCTCGCTGGCCGCACGATCGATGTCGTACAGGCGCAAGCGATCGACGCCGATCAGCGCCTTCATCGCCAGAGCCTGGAACTCGGCCTGCGCGCCGTTGCCTATGATCGCCATGGTCCGCGCGCCCTTCGGCGCCAGGTGCCGGGCGGCGACGGCCGAGGTCGCGGCGGTGCGCAGCGCGGTCAGGATCGTCATTTCGGTGAGGAGAACAGGATAGCCGTTGGCGACATCCGCCAGGACGCCGAAGGCCGTCACGGTCTGGCGACCGTCGCGCGTGTTCTTCGGGTGGCCGTTCACATACTTGAACCCGTAGGCCGCACCATCGGAGGTCGGCATCAGCTCGATCACCCCGTCCGGCGAATGGGCGGCGACACGCGCCACCTTGTCGAAGCTCTCCCAGCGTCGGAAGTCGTCCTCGACATAGGCGCAGAGTTCCAGAAGGAAGCGCTCGATGCCGATCGACAGCACGAGCTTCATCATGTGGTCGACGCTCACGAAGGGAACGACGTTCAGCTTGGGGTTCATGGCTCTCGTTTCCACTTCAGGGAGGTCAGCCGAGCGAAGCCGTCGGCTCGGAACGCGCGGCGAGATGGATGCCGGCAAGCATGCAGCGCACCGAACCACCCGCGAGCTCGACCGTCGGAACGTCGAGGGCAAGCAGGGGCGTGACGGCTTCGATGCTTGCGCGCTGCTCCGGCGTCAGCGAGGCCGCGGCGCGCGATGAGATCGCGAGAAACCGCCCCTTGCTGCCGCGAAGTTCGAGCGCGTTGCCGGCGAACTCGGCGATCTGCGAGTGGCTCAGCGGCACGACGATGCGGCCGGTTTCCTCCAGCCGCGCGCGGATTTCGGCCCGGCGCGCGTCTCCAACGATCGAGTCGAGGCCGACCAGCGCGATCTCGGTGCCGACGCACATGATGACGTTGGTATGGTAGATCTTCGCGCCGTTCGCATCGGCGGCTTCGAACAGCATGGGCTCGAAGTTGAAATGCGTGCAGAAGCGCTCTAGCGCGACCTCGTTGGTGCGGTTCGAGCGCGCCGCATAGGCGATGCGGCCGATATGGTCGAGCACCATCGCGCCTGTGCCTTCCAGGAAGACATTGTCGGGCTCGAGGCCGGAATAATCGATGACGTCCTGCACGCGGTAACGCTGCTTCAGCATCTCGATGACGTCGGAGCGGCGCTCGCGGCGCCGGCTCGGATTGAACATCGGATAGATCGCGACATGCCCGCCGGCATGGGTCGAGAACCAGTTGTTCGGAAAGACCGAGTCCGGCGTCGCGGTGCTCTCGTCCTCGAAGAGATGGACGGTGACGCCGGCTTCGCGCAGGCGCCCGGCCATGCGCGTCACCTCGTCGAAGGCCGCTTCCGCGATCTCGCCACGGGTGCGAAAGCCGTCCGCCGACTGGAAGACGTTGTCCGCCGCCGTTTCGGGATTGGGCGTGAAATGGTGGGGACGGATCATCACGACGCCCGATGGCGCCTGGACTGCGAAACCGCTCATGGAACTCGTTTCAGAAGGGTTGGAGAAGGCTGGAAAGACCACAGGATAGGCGCGCAAAATGCCGTTAGAAATGTCAATGATGGCGAGAAATGCGTGCTATGCTAAGCAGATTGCCAGTAGAGATTGGACGTTTTGCATGTACCAGCTCGACGAGCTCGATCGACGGATGATCGACGTCCTGCGCAGTGACGGACGCGCCCCCGTGTCCAAGCTCGCCGACATTCTGGGCGTCACGCGCGGCACGGTGCAGGCGCGCATCGACCGCCTTCTGGATAGCGGCGCGCTGCTCGGCTTCACGGTACGCGTGCGGCAGGACCATGACGCCAACGCGATCCGCGCGGTGATGATGATCGAGGTGGCGGGCAAGTCCACCACGGCGATCATCAAGCGCCTGCGCGGCATGCCGGAGCTTCATTCGCTCCACACGACGAACGGAAGCTGGGATCTGATCGCGGAAATCCGCGCTTCCTCGCTCCACGATTTCGACCGCGTGTTGCGCGAGGTCCGCCAGATCGACGGCATTCTCAACAGCGAGACGAGCATTCTCCTGAGCTCGGTCTGAACGCGAAACGGCCCCCCGCGCGGGTACGCGGGAGGCCGTTCGATTGGGATGACGGTGAAGGCGATCAGGCCTTCTGGCGGGCGATCAGGCCGAGTGCCGTCGTGATGACGCGCGCGAAAGTCAGGGCGCCGATGCCGTCGACGTCGCGCTCCGGCATGAACTCCACGAAGTCGATCGCCGCGATCCGGCCGCGCGCCGCCGCGCCCCGGATGAGGTCGGTGACTTCGTCATAGGAGAGGCCGCCGGGCGAGCGGGCGATGACGCCCGGAACCAAGGCCGGGTCGATCGCGTCGGCATCGATGCAGACGATGATGTCGCTTCCCTCGGGAATGAGGTCCAGCGCCTTCTGGACGCCCGAACGGTGGAGTTCGCGCGCCGGAACGAAGGACACGCCCCATTTCACGGCATCCTCGTAGTCGCTCGTCGCGGCCGAGCCGATGCCCCGCGCGCCGACCTGCACGATGCGCTCGATATGCGCCATCTCGGAGGCGCGGCGCATGGTGGAGGAGAGCCCCATCGGCTCGTCCATATGCGTTTCACGCCAGTCGATATGAGCGTCGATCTGGAGAATGGTGAACTTCCGGTCACCGGCCGTGTCGCCGATCGCCTGAAGCATCGGGATCGGGATGGAATCGTCGCCGCCGAGAAGCACCGGCACGGCGTTCCGCTCCAGGATCGTGCGCACCGCGCCGCGGATCGCGTCGCGATTGGCGGCCCCGTCCGCTTCGTCGAAGGGAAGGTCGCCGCAATCCACCGCGCGAAGGCGCCGTTCGGGGAAGACCTGACCGCCGCTGTCGAAATCGTGGCGTTCGAGATTGGCCGTAAGCGGCGCCGTCGCGCGGCGCAGCGCGTCCGGCGCGTTGCGGCAATAGGCACCGACGGAGCGGTAGGGCGTCGCGCAGGGAACGCCGAGGATCGCGATCGGCGCGTCCAGGGCGCTGAGGTCGTCGCAGGCGTCGAGGCCGAGGAAGGTCGAGGTCTCGCCCGCGCCGAACAGGGCGCCGAGATCGGGCTTCTGGTTCATGGAAGGATGATCCTTGCTGGAAAGGGCGCGGTCAGAGCCGCGCCTGGAGGTAGCCGGCCCAGCGGTGCTGGGCGTATTGGAAAAGGAGGACTAGCACGAGCGTCAGCACGAGATAGATCGCGGCCGCCGTCACGTAGGGCTCGAACATGATGTAGTAGTTCAGCGCGATGTTGCGGGCGACGCCGGTGACTTCCAGCAGCGTCACGGTGCTGGCGAGCGACGTCGCGTGGAGCATCATAACCGTCTCGTTGCCGTAGAGCGTCAGCGAGCGCGTCAGCATGGCCGGCAGGAGAATGCGCCGAGCCCGGGTGAAGGGCGACATGCCATAGGCGCGCGCCGCCTCGATCTCCCCCACCGGCAGATGTCGAAGACTGCCTGCGAAGATCTCCGTCGTATAGGCCGTCGTGTTCAGGACGAAGGTCAGGATGACGCAGACGAGCGCGCTCGACAGCCACGGCCAAAGGAGACTTTCGCGCACGAGATCGAACTGCGCGAGCCCGTAATAGATCAGGAACAGCTGGACAAGCAGCGGCGTCCCGCGAAACACCAGCGTATAAAGCGCGATCGCATTGCGCAGGAACGCGTTGTGCGAATTGCGCCCGAGCGCCAGCGGCATCGCCAGAACGAAAGAGATGGCGAGCGAGGCGACGGTGAGGATCACCGTCAGCTTCGCGCCCTCGGCATAGAAGCCGAGATTCTCGACGATGATGTCCCAGCTCATTGGGCAAGTTCCTTCACGCCGAGCTCATAGCGCTTGGCGGCACGGGAAAGGATGAAGAGCGAAATGGCGGTGATCGTGAGATAAAACCCGCCGGCGAGAAGGTAGAAGGTGAAGGGCTTGGCCGTCGCCTCCGCCGCGCCTTTGGCCCGGAACATGACGTCCTGGAGGCCGAGCAGCGAAACGAGCGCCGTAGCCTTGGCGAGCACCAGCCAGTTGTTGGTGAAGCCGGGCAGCGCGAGGCGCATCATCTGCGGCAGGAGGATGCGCCAGAAGATGCGGATCCGTCCGAGCCCATAAGCTTCGGCAGCCTCGACCTGGCCCTTGGGAATGTTCATCAGGGCGCCGCGAAACGTCTCGGCCATATAGGCGCCGAAGATGAGCCCCAGCGTCGCGGCGCCCGCCGCGAAGGGGCTGAACTCGATATAGACGTCGTAACCCCAGTCCTGCGCCGCCTGGTTGAGGAGCGCGGGCAGCGAATAGAAGACGAGAAGCATCATGACGAGGTCCGGGATGCCCCGGACCACGGATGTATAGAGCGTGGCGGTGACGCGCAGCGCCCGCGAGCGCGAAAGCTTGGCGAGCGCCGCCGCGATGCCGATCACGACGGCCAGTATCAGGGACACGAAGGCCAGCGACAGGGTGATCCACCCCGCCGCCAGCACAGATGCGACATAGCCGCCGAGCATCGATCCGCCTTAGTTCTTGCCGAAATACTTGGCGTCGATCGCCGCGAGCTCACCGTTCTCGCGGATCTTGGCGAGGCCGGCATTGATTTTCGCGAGGAGGTCGGCGTTGCGGCGGTTGATCGCGATCGCGACGCCCTCACCGAATTCCGGCGCGTCCTTGCCGGTGTATTGCGGGCCGACGAGCTCGAATTTCTCGGCGTTGTCGCCGTTGAGGAAGGCGTGCGTGATCTGCGCCTCGTAGCTCATGTGGAGATCGGCACGTCCGGCGGTGAGCTCCAGATAGGGGGCGCTGCCGCCGTCGTAGCGCTTAATCGTCGCCTTCGGGAAGGTCTTGGTGACGAAGGCGTCCATCGGCGTGCCGGTCTGGACGGCGATGATCTTGCCGGCGAGCCCGTCCGGGCTGACGTCGAGATTGGCGCCCTTCTTGGCGACGAAGCGGAAGGTCGGGTGCGAATAGATATCGCTGAAGGCCATGATCTTGCGACGCGCGTCGGTGACGGTCAGCTGCGAGATCAACACATCATACTTGCCGGCGGTGAGGCCGGGGATCATGCCGTCCCAGGCGGCGGCAATGATGTTGCAGTCGAGTTCAGCCGCCTTGCACACGGCGCTCATCAGCTCGATGTCGTAGCCGACGAGCTTGCCGTTCGCGTCGACGGACTCGAAGGGCGGGAAGGTCGCGTCGGTCGCGATCGTCACCTGCTTGGCGATCGCCGGCGAAAGCGAGGCCAGGGCGATGAAGCCGCTGAGGAAGAGGGTGGAAAGCTTGGTCATGGGAAGTCTCGTTCTCTGAAAGGGATTATTGGCATTCCATTCGGCGCCGGGCCCTGGCGTCGAAATCTCGTGAGCCGCCCTCGACGCGGCGATGGTTCAGGCCTGGAGACGGCCTGCCAGAAACTGTCGGAGACGCGGGCTCTCCGGGGTGCCGAACAGAGCCTCGGGCGAGCCTTCCTCCTCGACGCGCCCCTCGTGCAGGAACATGACCTTCGAGGAGAGATGGCGCGCAAAACCCATCTCGTGCGTGACGACGACCATGGTCCTGCCTTCCTCGGCGAGCGTCTGCATGACACGCAGCACCTCGCCGACGAGCTCGGGATCGAGTGCCGAGGTCGGCTCGTCGAAGAGCATCACGTCGGGCTCCATGGTGAGCGCGCGGGCGATTGCAACGCGCTGCTGCTGGCCACCGGAAAGCTGCGAGGGATAGCGCTCGTGGGTTTCAGGCTTGATGCCGACCTTGGCGAGATTGGCCTTGGCGCGCTCCACCGCTTCCTTGCGGGATACGCCGAGCACGCTGACGGGAGCCTCGGTCACGTTGTCGAGGACGCTCATATGCGACCAGAGGCAGAAGTTCTGGAACACCATGGCGAGGCGCGAGCGAATGCGCTGCAGCTGGCTGGCGCTTTTCGCGCGCAGGGTTCCGTCGCGCCGGTCAGGCACGAGGTCCAGGACCTCGCCGTTGACGCGGATCGTGCCACTGTTCGGCCGCTCCAGCATGTTGATGCAGCGCAGGAACGTACTCTTGCCCGACCCGGAAGAGCCGATGATCGAGATGACGTCGCCCGCCGCGGCGTCGAGGCCGATGCCCTTCAGGACTTCGGTTTCGCCGAAGCGCTTGTGAATGTCGGTGACGTGGAGCTTCTGCATGGGCGGACTCAACGAAAAGCTTGGAAGGCCGGTCAGGCCGGGGGCGGCACGATCATCCAGAGCGTGACGCAGGGCTCGCTCGCGGACGGATTTTGCCAGGTATGCGGAATCTTCGGGTCGAAACTCAGCGTGTCGCCCGAGGTCATGTGGTAGTCCTCGCCGCCGACGGAGATGTCGAGCTCACCGCTGATGACGTGGACGAGGTCGAGATCGGCGCGGATGGCATAGGCCTCGGGGCCGGACCCGCCGCCCGGGTCGATCACGGAATGGAGCGTCATCATGTGCTCGTTGCCGACGCCGCCGACGATGCGCTCGCGCATGCCGACACCGCCGAGATTGATCGGCGCGCCCTGCCCGGCCTTGACGAAGCTCGTCGCCGGCGGATCGAAGATCGCACCCGGCTTCACGTCGATCGCGTCGCAAATGCGCAGGAGCGATGCGATCGAGGCCTGTACGAGATCGCGCTCGAAGCGGCTGAGGAAGGATTTGCTGACGCCGGCCTTCGCCGCCACGGCATCGATCGAAATGTTCTTCTGCTGACGGAATGCGCGCAGCCGCGCACCGACGTTGAAACCGTTCGGGGACGCAGGCACATCCTCGACCGCAGGCTCTGTCGTATCGTCACAGGTGGTGGAAGACCGTTCCATCCGCCCTCCGAAGGTTGCTCTATAGGCAACTTTTCATCAAACGGAAGGGAACGCAACACTGGTTTTCTATGAACGAATGATTTCTTGCAGGTTGCTCATGAAGAAACCAGTCTGCTTAAACTCGCGGCAAGTCCTTCGCCGTTTCTGCCACTTTGGCGGGCCAGACGCCATTTGGAAGCAGGGAGAATCCTGAACCCGAATGGCTCTAGGCCGTCACAGCCTCAGCAGCGGCATGAACAGCCCCGCGTTTCGTAGACATCATCGTGTCCATGGCGGCAAGGCAGGCCTGTTGGCGGATGTCTCGGCCGACGGTAAAGCGCTGGCGACCGTTTGCTCTGCATCATGACCGGCAGGAGCCCTGGATTACGACTAGCCAGGAATCTTCGCGGCGGAGCTGATCCTGCTTTGTCAGTTCATGCGGGAAGCGGCTTGAATTGCCGTCATTTGACACGCATCCTTCCGGCTATCGGCATAACGGCCGGGAACAGTATGAACTTGTTGCTCCCTGGAGCCGTCTTCGCTCGGGGCCGGCCACAGCGTTCCGCGATTGGGAAGGATACATGGACCGTATCGAGGCAATGAGGGTGTTTGTTGCGGCGCTGGACGAAGGAAGTTTGGCGGCTGCTGGCCGCAAGCTCCAGCGTTCGCCCGCTGCGGTCAGTCGGGCCATTGCCTTCCTTGAGCATCATGTTGGCGCCGAACTGCTTCATCGCACCACGCGATCGATCAAGCTCAGCGAGGCAGGCGAGCGATACGCCGCGGCGTGCAGGCGTGTCCTGATCGATCTCGAAGAGGCCGATATGTGCGCGACAGGCGAGCGCGCCGCGCCGCGCGGAACCCTGACGATCACGGCGCCCCCGATCAGCGGCGAGGAAATCCTGCGCCCGGTCATTGATGCGTTCCTCGACGCCTTCCCGGCCGTGACCGTGAATCTCATCCTGGTCGATCGTTCGGCCAATCTCGTCGAAGAGGGCATCGACGTGGCGCTTCGCGTCGCGCAGTTGCCCGATTCCTCGCTGGTTGCCGTTCGGGTGGGCGGCGACGTCAAGCGCGTGATCGTGGCCTCGCCGCGCTATCTGGCCGAGCATCCGCGCATCGTCGAACCGGCGGATCTGACCAAGCATCGCATCGTCACCACCACGCACTTCGGACATGATGCCTGGGTATTCCCTCCGCCTCCGGGCGGCACGATCGCGCGCTCGATCCATTTCAAGCCCCGGCTCGTGGTGAACAGCGTTCGCGCCGCGCTCGCCTCGGCAGTGGACGGGTATGGCGTCACGCGCCTCTATACCTACCATGTGGCGGAGCGGGTGCAGGACGGCTCGCTGAAGATCCTGTTGCGCGATGCGGAGCCCGCCCCTCTTCCCGTGCATCTCATCACCCCGGAGGGCCGAACTCTGACCCCCAAGGTTCGTGCATTCGTGGATTTCGCGGTTCCACGACTACGAGCGGAGTTTGCGCGGCTCTCAGCCCAAGCTGACGCCCTCGCGGAATAGTCGCTCATCATTCTTCCGATTGAAGGAAGGATGCCTGCCGAGGAGCGGTTATTCAGTCGATCGACGATCAATCCGATGTTGATGACCGACCCGAATGGAAGGGTCGACGGCAGCAGCTGACCTGCCGGAACTCATTCACTAAGGACTGATCATGAGCAATGAACAAAAGGTCGTCGTCATCACCGGCGGCTCGCAGGGGATTGGCGCCGCGCTGGTCAAGGCCTATCGCGAACGCAACTTCCGGGTCGTGGCCACGTCGCGCTCGATCAAGCAGGGCAGCGATCCCGACATCCTCGCCATTGCGGGCGACATCGGTGATCCGGCCACCGCGAAGCGCATCGTCAGGGAAGCACTGGACCGCTTTGGCCGGATCGACACGCTGGTGAACAACGCCGGTCTCTTCATCGCCAAGCCGTTCATCGACTATACTGCCGAGGATTTCGCGTCGAAGATCTCGACCAACCTCGCCGGTTTCTTCCACATCACGCAGGCCGTTGCGGCCGAGATGCTGAAGCAGGGTTCCGGCCATATCGTCAGCATCACCACGAGCTTGACCGACCATGCGATTGCCGGGGTGCCCACCGTGCTGGCCAACCTGACCAAGGGTGGTGTCAATTCGGCGACGAAAGCCCTGGCGATCGAATATGCGGGCAAGGGCGTGCGCGTGAACGCCGTGTCGCCCGGCGTCATCAAGACCCCGATGCATGCCCCGGAAACCCATGCGTTCATGGCGGGCCTGCACCCGGTCAGGCGTATGGGCGAGATCCGCGACATCACCGACGCCGTGCTTTACCTCGAAACCGCGAGCTTCGTGACGGGCGAGATCCTGCATGTCGACGGCGGCCAGAGCGCCGGTCACTAAGGGATGCCGCAATGCCCATCGTCACCATTCAAATCACCCGCGAAGGCTCGGCTCCGGGCCGTGATGCGGCCACGGCCGAGGAAAAGGTCAGGCTCATCGCCGGCACGAGCCAGCTGCTGCTCGACGTGCTCGGCAAGCCCCTCGATTCGACGTTCGTCGTGATCGAAGAGGTCGAGCTGGAAAACTGGGGTTGGGGCGGATTGCCCGTTCCGGAACTGCGCCGGCGCCGCGCCGCCGAAAACACCTGATCTCGAGGGCCGCCGCTCCGGTGGCGGCCCAACCTCGCTCAGGCTCAACGCGAGGCATCGCGCTGGTCAGGGCAAAACGCCCCGCTTCGGCTTAAACCGGAAATCGGCTTTGACCTCAACGAACGTCCTCATTGCCGAAGAGCCGCAACGCTTCGGCATTCAGGACTGTGATCGAACCATAACTGGTCGTCAGCCATCCGTTGGCGGCAAATCGCTTCAAGGCGGCATTGACCTGGCGGCGGGACGCCGAGGCCATCGTGCCGACCTCGGTCTGGGTCAACAGGACCTGATGGCTGCTCCACGTCATGCGCTGCAGCACCGAGGCTATCCTGCGATCGGGATCCTGCTTTTGCAGATCGTGGACGATCCGGATGAGCACGCCGACGCCGCTCAGGAGATTCTGGCAGAAATTGCGAATGACCGTGGGATCGGCAGCGGTCATCTGGGCCATCTGGTCGAGCGGCAGATGCATCACCCAGGTCTCGACCACTGCCCGCAGTTCGAGACGTCGCGGCTGGCGGATCAGATAGCTGTCTTCGCCGGTCCAGGAACCCGGTACGCCCATGTGGACCAACTGCGGAGCATCACTCTGCGGCGCGGTATTGACGGCAACGACGCCGCTCACAAGGCCATAGATGCCTCCGAGGTCATCACCGAAGTGATAGATGACCTCATCCGGCGCGAAACGCAGCAGGACGGAGCGTCGAAGGACCTCGCTCCGGAAAGCTTCCGGTTGCGTCGACAGCCATCCGTTCTGCCGGAGAATGGCCTCTGCGTTTGCTCTCTTGTTCAATGTCACGCTCATGAACCACCGCCTCGTATGGAGAACCGCTCCGCCTGGACGGGTTGGCCTAGTCGTCTTCGGTGGAAAAAAGCCGCAGCTTCTCGGGATTGAGGATGGTGACCGAACGATAGCCGGTCCTCAGCCATCCATAGTCCGCAAAACGCTTCAAGGCGGCATTAACCTGCCTTCGTGACGCGCGGGCCATGGTGCCGATCTCGGACTGCGTCAACGGGAGGGGATGCTCCCCGATCCACCGCGCCCGCTGCAGAACGGAGGCAATCCTGCGATCGGGATCGACCCTCTGCAGGTCATGGATCACCCGGATCAGGGCGTCGACATTAGTCATGATGATCTGGCCGAAGTTGTGAGCGACCATCGGGTCGGCATCGGCCATTTCATCCATCTGCTCAAGCGGCAGGTACATCAGCCAGGTCTCGACCAGGGCGCGTATTTGGACGCTCCGCGGCTGGCGCGCCAGGAAGCACCCTTCTCCGGCCCAGGCGCCCGGCGCGCCGACATTGATCAACTGCGGGATATGGTCTGGCGGAGCGGTGTTGATTGTCGTGACGCCGCTCACGAGGCCATGGATGCCTCCCAGTTCGTCGCCGAAATCGAAAATCAGCTCGCCCGGCTCGAAATGCACAAGGACGGAGCGCCGCAGGACCTCCTTCTGGAAGGCCTCGGGCTGATGGGACAGCCAGCCATTCTGCCGGAGAATGGCCTCGGCGGCGTCTCTTTTGATCAATCGTGGGCTCATATGGAGCCCATAGCACATTCAAACCAAGAGATTGTTCCAACGGAACAGTCTCGTCCTACGGATGCGCGACCGTCCTGCCGCGATTGCATCCATCGGAGCCAGTACCTTGGCTCCGTCAATGCCGCCGCAGTCGCGAATTGTGCGATCGGGACAGTCTCGATCACTACGCCCTGTATGGGTTCGCCGGGATCGCGGATGCGCTCGCGATCGTGACGCAGATCGACGGGAAGGCTGGCAATGCAGGGCGAGACGGCTCAGACGGACTTGTCATCGGCGAGCGCGCGCGCTGGCATGATTTTCGTGCGGGCCGGAACCTTCTGGATGGGCTCGGATCATCATTACCCCGAAGAGAAGCCGGCTCATCGTGTCAGCGTCGAGGGCTTCTTCATCGACGAAACCCCTGTCACCAACGGACAGTTTGCCGAGTTCGTGGCGGCCACCGGATATCGCACGTTTGCGGAATTCGCGCCGGACCCTCGAGACTATCCCGGCATCTTGCCAGAGATGCTGTATGCGGGCTCGCTCGTCTTCCGAGAGCCGATCGGGCGCGTCGATCTCGGCGACTGGTCGCAATGGTGGAGCTTCCTGAAGGACGCCAATTGGCGCCAGCCTTATGGACCACGCAGCAGCCTTGCCGGGCTGGACGATCATCCCGCCGTCCATATCAGCCACCACGACGCATTGGCCTACGCTCGATGGAAGGGCAAGGATCTTCCCACGGAAGCCGAGTGGGAATTTGCCGCTAGAGGGGATCTCGACCGGGCCGAATACGCCTGGGGCTCGGAGCTGACCCCGGATGGTCGGCATATGGCCAATACGTGGCAGGGATCGTTTCCGACGGTCAATCACAAGCTCGACGGATACGCCCGCACGTCACCCGTAAAGGCCTTTCCGCCCAATGGATACGGTCTCTACGACATGATCGGGAACGTCTGGGAGTGGACGTCCGACTGGTACGCTCCCAAGCACGAAGCGGACGCGGCGAAGGCCTGCTGCATACCCCAAAACCCTCGCGGAGGGCTTGAGTCCGCCAGCTACGATCCGTGTCTCCCCCACATAAAAATCCCGCGGAAGGTTCTGAAGGGCGGATCGCATCTGTGCGCGCCGAACTACTGCCGCCGCTATCGACCCGCAGCCCGCCATGCCGAAGCGATCGATACGTCGACAAGCCATGTCGGGTTCAGGTGTGTTGTTCGAAATGGAGAAGTGAATGAACCGGCCTCCTAGTCACCGATTCAGAGCGCGCTGGTTGGGCGTAAGCACGTCGCTCCTGATGTTGGGATCCCCCGTCGCAGCTCAGGAATCGCTGCCGTTTCCGCCGACGCCCTCCGGCAGCAAGGCCGGTCCGACGATCGCGGAATCGACCTACAGCCCGCTGCCGGCGGCGTCGCATCTTCCGGCCAACGCACCGAATATCGTCGTTATCATGCTCGACGACGTGGGCCCGGCGCTTCCGAGCACCTTCGGCGGCGTCATCAATACAAGCACGTTGAGCCGCGTTGCCGGGGACGGGATCACCTATAACCGCTTCCACAATGCCGCGATGTGCTCCCCCACCCGAGCGGCGCTGCTGACCGGGCGCAATCACCACCGCGTCGGCTATGGCCAGATCGCCGAACTGGCGAATGACTGGGATGGCTATTCCGGCCGGATCCCGCGCACATCCGCGACCGCGGCGAAGGTCCTCGGCTATTATGGCTACGCGACCAGCGCCTTCGGAAAATGGCACAACACGCCCGCCAACGAGACCACGGCCGTCGGTCCCTATACGAACTGGCCGGCGGGCCAGGGAATCGGCTTCGACTACTTCTACGGCTTCCTTGCGGGAGAATCCTCGCAATGGGAGCCTGCGGTCGTCGAAAACACGGTCCGGGTGAATCCGTCCGAGGGCAAGGACGAGTATCATTTCACAGAAGACATGACCGACAAGGCCGTCTCCTGGATGAAGCAGGTCCACGCGCTGACGCCGGAGCGGCCCTTCTTCATGTACTGGGCCCCCGGCGCTTCCCATGGTCCGCATCACATCTTCAAGGAATGGGCGGACAAGTATAAGGGCCAGTTCGACGACGGCTGGGACGTCATGCGCGAGCGCGTCTTCGCCCGCCAGAAGGAACTCGGCTGGATCCCGAAAGACACGGAACTGACGCCCCGGCCGGCGACGCTCGCCGCATGGGCCGATATTCCCGAGGATGAAAAACCATTCCAGCGTCGGCTCATGGAAGTGTTCGCCGGATACACCGAACACGCGGACGCGCAGGCAGGCCGGCTGATCGATGCCCTGGACGAGCTCGGCATCCGCGACAATACCCTCGTCTTCTATATCTGGGGCGACAACGGCTCGAGCGCGGAAGGCCAGAACGGCACGATCAGCGAGCTCCTGGCGCAGAATGGCATTCCTTCCGAGGTCAAGGATCACATTCGCACGCTGAACGAGCTCGGCGGCCTGGATGTGCTCGGGTCGTCCAAAGTGGACAACATGTACCATGCCGGCTGGGCCTGGGCTGGCTCGACGCCGTACCGGTCGACCAAGCTGATCGCCGCGCATTTTGGCGGCACGCGCACGCCGCTCGCGGTGTCCTGGCCAAGCCGGATCAAGGCGGACAAGACGCCGCGTCCGCAATTCCACCATGTCAACGATATCGTGCCGACGATCTACGACATCCTGCACATCACGCCGCCGAAGCTCGTCGACGGCGTCAGCCAGGATCAGCTCGACGGCACCAGCATGACCTATTCCTTCGCGTCCCCGACGGCGCCCGACCACAAGAAGGAGCAGTATTTCGAGGTCATGGGCAGCCGCGCCTACTACAAGGACGGTTGGATCGCTTCGGTATTCGGGCCGAGAGTGCCCTGGCAAGCCGGCATCGATCCTTCGATCATGAAATGGTCGCCGAAGGACGATGTCTGGGAGCTCTATGATCTCAACAAGGATTTCTCGCAGGCGAAGGACCTCGCGGCCGCCAATCCCGACAAGCTCAAGGAGCTGAAGGATGCGTTCGACGCGAGCGCGAAAGACAACAAGGTCTATCCGGTTGGCGGAGGGCTGTGGTCCGTCGTCTTCCATCCGGAAGACGCTCCGTCCAATCCCGCCAAGACATTCAACTACACACAGGAGGTCGTCGGCGTTCCCGAGTTCACCGCGCCGCGACTGGGTTCACGCAGCACCCTCGTCACGATCGATGCGGATTTGCAGCCCGACTCGAAGGGCGTGCTCTACGCGCTCGGCGCCGTCTCGGGCGGTGTCGCCCTGTGGGTCGAGGACGGCAAGCTCCACTACGAGTACAATCTGTTCGAGATCGAGCGGACGCAGCTGGAAACGTCCGCCCCGCTCCCGACCGGAAAGGTCAAGATCGAGGTCGAAACGCGCAAGGCCAGCGACGTCCGCCTGGCGCCGCTCGACATCGTCATCCGCGTGGATGGCAAGGAGGTCAGCAAGGGGCGTGTCCCGCGCTCGACAGCGCTTGCCTTTACCGCCAACGACGCCTTTGACGTCGGCCGGGACAGCTATTCCCCCGTCTCGCTCGCGTATTTCGACCGCAAGCCCTTCGCCTTCAATGGCACGATCCAGCATCTGAAGGTCGAATACCTGGACTAGGCACCGATCAACGGGAGGCGGCGAGCACAACTCGCCGCCTTTCGACGCATCGCACGGGGTCGGCCTTCAGGCTTGGATTGCCGCCAGCGGATGTATGGGTCACTGCAAGGCTAGGCGGTACCTCGCCGGCGTGATCCCCAAATGGCGGGAGAACATGCGGGTAAGGTGGGCCTGATCTGCAAAGCCGCACATCATGGCGATGTCAGCGAGCGATATGTGGCGATTGATAAATAGCTCTCTCGCACGAGCCAGCCTGCGAAGCAGAAGCCACTGATAAGGCGCGACGCCCGTCGATCGCTTGAACGCATGCGCAAACTGACTTGTGCGCAGGCCGCACAGCGCGGCGACCTCAGCCAGACCCAATCCACCAACGAGACGCGTCTCGATAATGTCCTTGGCCAATCGCTCCTGCCAGGTGCTCAACCCTCCGACCAGGCGGCGACGAGCGGCAAGATCGCCATAGTGCGCACAAACATAGATGCCCACCCCCCATATGAGATGGTCGGCGAACAACGGCTCGAGTGTTTCGGGTTCGTCGAAGTAAGGGTAGATGCGCAGCGCCAACTGTCGAAGTAGCGGATCGTTCGAAACGTGAAAGAGGCTATGGCCGAGATACGAGACATCAGGCACTTCGAGGTCGTCGGCTATCTCGCGCATGAAGCTGCGCCTTAGCAGGATCTCGATGGTGTGCCGTGGGGTCGAGAAGTCGATGTGCTCGACACCGGAGAGATAGAGTATGTGAGCCTCGCCCCTGCGATGCGGCTCGGCATAGTTTTTACCTCCAACGAAGATATCGCTCTTCTCATCGTTGAACCGCACGCCGATACTGTAGGCGTCCTCCCAGCTCGGAAACGCCGCGGTGGTTTCGACCGGTTTGAAGCCGTAGCTGATGTCGGCCGCGACGAGTTGAGAACACGCCAGCGCGCGCACCGCAAGTTTGCGATCGGTGTAGCGCGGAAGGTTGATTGGCACCGTCGCGATATCGACCGTGCTGACATTGATGTTCAGTGCCACGCCGACCTCCCGCATGACGGCACCGTGCAGTACGGCGCCGAAAGGAGCCTTCCCGTGCGAGAACTGCCGCTTTCGGGTTCTGGCGCCGCCCGCGCTCGGCTCTTGGACCCGCGGCGTGAGACCAGCCAATTCCGGATAACGCTCGAACATGCGAACGACGATTGCCGCTCGACATCATCGCGCAGAAGCTTCTGGTTCTCCACCCGGTAGCCGAGGGCATGACGCCGCCGCCTGAAGGCTTGCGTCATATGCGGGGCAGGTCCGGACGCGATCCAATATCGGACCGAAAGTGCCGGCCTGGAAGGGACCCAAGACCGTCCTCGAGACAGAGGAGCAGTATTCGTCCAAAGGAGCATAGCGGTGCCGGCGAGCGCGTCGTCAGAGGCCGACATCCTCGAGGATGAGGTCGGCCGCCTTCTCCGCGATCATGGTGGTGGGCGCGTTGGTATTGCCTGAGGTGATGGTCGGCATGATCGAGGCGTCGGCGATGCGCAGGCCCGCGAGGCCGCGCAACCGCAGGCGGGCGTCGACGACCGCATCGCGATCCGAACCCATGCGGCAGGTGCCGACGGGATGGAAGATGGTGGTGCCGATGCTGGCCGCCGCCTGCCGCAATTCCTCCTCCGACGCGAAGGCGAGGCCAGGACGGTACTCTTCGGGATCGTGCGGCCGGAAGGCGCGGCTCTCCAGCACGATGCGGCGCACGAGGCGAATGCTGTCGGCGGCGACGCGCCTGTCGCCCTCGGTCGCCAGGTAGTTGGGCTGGATCGCGGGCGCCAGCGCGCCGTCCGCCGCCTTGAGCCGCACCGATCCGCGGCTCTCGGGCCGCAGGTTGCAGGCCGTCGCCGTGAAGGCATCGAAACTGTGCAGCGGCTCACCGAAGCGATCGAGGCTGAGCGGCTGGACGTGGAACTGCACGTTCGGCGTCGCGAATTCGGACGAGGAGCGGGTAAAGCCGCCGAGCTGCGACGGCGCCATGGTCATCGGACCGCGGCGGGCAAGCCCATATTGCAGCGCCATCGCCGCCTTGCCGACGAGGCTGCCAGCGCGGCGGTTGAGCGTCGGCAGCCCGCTGACACGGTAGATCAGGCGCAGCTGCAGATGATCCTGCAGGTTCTCGCCGACGCTGGGCAAGGCGTGCACGGGCGCGACGCCATGCGCGCCGAGCAGAGAGGGATCGCCGATCCCCGAGAGCTGCAGCAGATGGGGGCTGCCCACGGCCCCGGCGCTGAGGATGATCTCGCGGCCGGCGGCGATCCGCCTGATATCGCCCTCGTGCTCGACTTCGAGGCCCGAGACCCTCGCGCCGTCGACCAGCAGGCGCCGCACGCGGGCGCCGGTCCAGAGCGTGACATTGGCGCGGCGGAGCGCCGGCTTGAGGAACGCGGAAGCCGCGGACCAGCGCCGTCCACGCCGCTGGTTGACCTCGAAATAGCCGGCGCCCTCGTTGTCGCCGCGGTTGAAATCGCTGGTCGCGGGAATTCCCATCTCCCCGGCTGCGTCGCGGAACCGGTCGAGAACCTGCCAGCGGAGGCGCATCGAATCGACATGCCACTCCCCGTCCCGGCCATGCAGATCCCCGCCAGCGGCGCGATTCTCGCTGCGCATGAAATAGGGCAGCACGTCGTCCCAGCCCCAGCCGGCATTGCCCAGCTGGCGCCAATGATCATAGTCGGCGGCCTGGCCGCGCATGTAGATCATGCCGTTGATCGCCGAGCTGCCGCCGATGACGCGGCCGCGGGGATAGTCGAGCACCCGTCCGCCGAGGCCCGGCACCGGCTCGGTGCGAAAGCACCAGTCGGCGCGCGGATTGCCCATGGCGAACAGATAGCCCACCGGAACGTGGAACCAGATCCAGTCGTCGCGTCCGCCGGCCTCGAGGATCAGGACGCGATGCCGCCCGGAAGCGCTCAGCCGGTTGGCCAGCACGCAGCCGGCGCTGCCGGCGCCGATGATGACGAAGTCGTAGCGTATGTCGTCCATCGTTCACGGAGCCCTGGTCGTCAGCGCCGAGGCGGCAACGAGGTTGCGCAGCCACCGGTCGGCATCTTGCGCATCGAGGGTCGGCAGTCTGAAACGCGCCATGTCGTGCTCTTTCCAGGGTCAGCGTTCTAGATCCGGTACCAGCGTTCCGCATTGGTGCGGAACAGCCGATCCTTCTCGGTCTCGCTGAAATCGGAGACGATGCGCTCGAAAGCGCCATAGAGAGTATCGAAGGACGAATACAGCCGATCCACCGGAAAGTTCGAGCCGAACATGGTCCGTCCGGTGCCGAAGGCGGCGATGGTGTCGAGCACGAAGGGCCGGATGCTGGCCTCGCTCCAGCCATGCTCGACCATGCCGAGGCCCGAGATCTTGGCGACGACATTGTCAAGTCCGGCGAGACGCCGCATGCCCTCGCGCCATGCGTGGAGGCCCGCCTCGTCGCGGTCGACCGGCATGCCGGCATGATTGATGATGGCGAGCGTCTCGGGATGCCGGCGGATCAGATCGAAGGCGGTCGCCATCTGGCCCGGATAGAGCTGCAGATCGAAGCTGAGGTCGTAGCGACGCAACAGGGCGTAGCCAGCCTGCCAGCTTGTGCTCTGCAAGAGGTCGGCCGGCGTGAAGCTGTAGCGCGGATCGGCATGCCAGTTGACGATATGGCGGATGCCCCTGACGCGCGGCCGGCCCGCCTGCGTCGCGAGCGCCGCCTCGACCCCGGGTTCGTCGAGCCGGACCTGCGCCACGATCGCCGAAGGCAGGGAATGGCCGAGCCCGTTCAGCCAATCCGTCTCGGCCAGCGGCGCCAGCGGCACGGCCTCGATATGAACCGATTTCACGACGTCGTAGCCCGCCGCATCGGCGAGATAGTCACCCGGTCCATAGCTCACCGCGATCGGCGCGAGGTCGCCGAGCATTCCCTCGCCGCCGCCGCGATCCTGTAGCCATGGATAGGCATAGCCGTGGTCGACATCCCAAAAATGATGATGCGCGTCGGTGATCTGTCGCCGTGGCATGGGGTTCCTCATTCGCGGTCCTCGCCGCGCGTCAGCACGCGCTGAGCGACCAGCGCCACAAGGATCGCGACGCCGAAGATGATCGAGCGGACACCAGCGGGGATATTGCCGATGACCAGCACCGTCGACAGCACGGTGGTGAAGATCACGGCGGCGAAGGTTCCGCCATAGCCGCCGCGGCCGCCGAACATCGAGGTGCCGCCCAGCACTACCGCGGCGATGGCCGGCAGCACGAACTGGTCGCCCATGCCGAGGAAGCTCGATCCCGAGAACGCAGCGAACAGGATGCCGGTGGCCGATGCCAGCGCTCCGCACAGCACATAGGCGCCGATCGTGACGCGGTCATTGGCGATCCCGTTCAGATGGGCGACGGTGGCGTTCTCGCCGACGGCCAGCAGCCGCCTGCCCCAGCGCGAATAACGGATCGCGACGATGGCGAGCGTCGCCACGAGACCCCAGACGATCACCATGTAGGGGATGCCGCCGACGCCGCCGGTGGCGATGCCGCGCACCAGCGGGGAAACCCCGCCGCTCGGCGTTCCCCCGGTGAAGACGAGCGTTCCGCCGAGCGCGATATTGTTCATCGCCAGCGTCATCACGATCGGCGAGATGCGCAGCTTGACGATACCAAAGCCGTTGGCGGCGCCCGCCGCGATGCCGACGGCGAGCGCGGCGAGGCAAGCGGTTGCGGTATTGGCGTCCTGCCCCGCGCAGAGCGCGGTGAAGACGACGGCCGAGCCGGTCAGTACCCAGGCGACTGAGAGATCGATGCCGCCGACCAGCATCACCAGCGTCTGTCCGAGCGCCACCAGGCCGAGGAACGAAGCGATCTTCAGCAATTGCAGCAGATTGGCAGCGGAGGCGAAGCCGGGCGCGAGCGCCGCGCCGATCCCCAGCATGGCGATGGCCAGCAGGATGAGGAAGAGCGGCACGGCGGCGGCGAGCCGCGGCGAGGATGTCCGGACCCGGGGCGCGGCCGGCAGGCGATCGGCGGCGGTCATGGACGAAACAGTCCGGCAGCGAAGCCGCGCGCGCCGGGCGTACCGACGACAGCGAGCAGGATGAGGCCGTTGATGAGGCTCTGGTAGAAGGACGAGACCTGCGCGAAATAGAGCAGGCTCGCCATGATGGTGAGGATCAGCGCTCCCATGACGACGGCGATCGGCGCGCCGCGTCCGCCGGTCAGCGGTATGCCGCCGATGACGACGGCGACGATCGAGGTGAGGATGTAGCCGTCGCCGACGACGGGTGACCCCGACGCCATGGCGACGCCGAGATACATGCCGCTGAACGCGGCCAGCAACCCCGCGGCGGCATAGGCGCCAAGCTTGGCGCGCGCCACGCGAATGCCGCTCATGCGCGCCGCGGCCTCGTCGCTGCCGATGGCCCGGAGGTCCAGCCCGAAGCGCGACGCCATGAGCCAGCTCAGCAGCACCGTCCAGACGGCGAGGCTGGCGAGGCCGATCGCAGGCGCCGAAAAGCCGCCCATGAAGATCGACTGGTAGAGCGCGGGAATGGAGCCGCCGGGATTGGGCAACACCAGC
The DNA here is from genome assembly GCF_059699055.1 of Kaistia sp. SLG-1. Lineage (NCBI taxonomy): Bacteria > Pseudomonadati > Pseudomonadota > Alphaproteobacteria > Hyphomicrobiales > Kaistiaceae > Kaistia > Kaistia sp. SLG-1. The sequence goes on along the minus strand of NZ_AP048544.1, from coordinate 1,658,289 downwards.
AACGCCACGCCCTGCCAGATCGACATCGTCGCCAGCGTCACGATGATTGGCGGCAGCCGGAGCCCGACCACGAGGGCGCCGTTGAGCAGCCCGGCGGCGAGACCCGCGGCCAGCGGCAGCGCGAAACCGAGAGCCGGACTGTCGGTGACGTGCAGGGCCATCAGCGCCCCGGCGAGGCTGGCGACGGGCCCCAGCGACAGATCGATGCCGCGCGTCAGGATGACGAGGAACTGCGCCAGCGCGATGAGGACGAGCGGCAGGGCGTTGACGCTAAGCGCACGCATGTCGAAGCCGTTGAACCGGCCCTTGAGCAGGACGAGCATGGCGAGGAGGCCGAGGAAGACCAGCACCGGCCAGGCGTCCGAGACGGCGGAGCGGAGGCGCGTCATCGGCTGCCCCCGCCGAGCACAGCAGCCTCGACGATACGGCCGGCCGTCATCTCTTCGCCGGCGAGTTCGGCGACAACCCGCCCGCCGAGCATGACGAGGACGCGGTGGGCGACGCCGACCAGCTCGCGAGCGTCGGTCGAGTACCAGATCACGCCGACGCCTTCGCGGGCGATGCCGGCGATGACCTCGTAGATGTGCTGCTTGGTGCCGATGTCAACGCCGCGCGTCACGTCATTGAGCAACAGGATGACCGGGCGCGCCAGCAGCCAGCGTTCGAGCAGAACCTTCTGCTGGTTGCCGCCCGAGAGGTGGCGGACAATCTCGTCCGCGCCGGCCGTCTTGATCTTCTGCCGCTCGATGGCACCGCGGAAGATCGCAGCTTCAGCCCGCGGGTCGATCAGCCCCAGCATCGCCCGCAGCCGCGGCAGGATGGCGAGCGTGAGGTTGAGCCCGACGGACTTGGACAGCAGCAGGCCCTGGGTCTTGCGCTCCTGTGGCACATAGGCGAGGCCCGCCGCCATCGCCTGGCGCGGCGAGGCGGGCCGTAGCGGCCTGCCGCCGATCTCGACGGTTCCGGCGGCGCGATGGGCGCCAAACAGGGCTTCGAGCAGATGGCCCTGCCCCTGGCCGACCAGCCCGCCCAGACCGAGAATCTCGCCGCGCCTGAGAGCGAGGCTGACGCCATGCAGCACCGGGCTCGCCAGCTGCGTGGCGCGCAGCGCAACCTCGTCCGCCGCATTGGCCTTGGCCGGGAAGGCATGCTCGCTCGCGGCATGGCCCGTCATCAGACGGACGGCTTCCGGCTCGTCCAGCGCGGCCGTCTCGGCCTCGCCGACGCATTCGCCGTTGCGCAGCACGGCGACGCGGTTGCAGAAGCCGACGATCTCGTCCCATCGATGCGAGATGAACAGCACGATCGTGCCCGCCGCCGCGAGCCGCGCGACGAGCGCGCGGAGCCAGGCGACCTCGGTGGCGCCGAGCGCCGAGGTCGCCTCGTCGAGCAGCAGGATGCGCGGCTTGCGGGCGACGGCGCGCACGATCTCGAGCTGTTGCTGCTGACCGAGCGACAGGGCGGCGACGCGGGCGGACGGGACAAGCGCAAGCTGGTGGGCCGCAAGCACCTCGGCGGCGTGCCGACGCAGGCGACGCCGGTCGACCGTGCCCCAGCGTGTCAGCGGCGCCTCGGCCAGGAAGAGATTCTGCTCAACGCTGAGGTCGCGCAGCAGCGTCAGTTCCTGGAACACCGAGGCGATGCCGAGGGCCTGCGCATCATGCGTGCCGTGCAGGACGACCTCGCGGCCGTCGAGCTCGATCCGCCCAGCATCGGCTTCGACGGCGCCGCTCAGGATCTTGAGGAGCGTCGACTTCCCCGCGCCGTTCTCGCCGACAAGGCCGAGCACGTCGCCGGGAGCAGCCTCCATCGTGACGGCGCGCAGAGCGCGCGTCGCCCCGTAGGATTTGTCGATGGCGACAAGGCGCAGCATGGGCCGTACCCGTTTTCTGGCGGCGCCGCTATTTCTTCATGCCGTCCGCGATCTTGAGACCGAGGTTGGCGCCGGGAATCTCGCTGTCGGCATCGAGCGTCGGCGGCAGATCGGGAAACACGTTGACGCCGGGCTTCAGCGTGTCGGTAGAGACCGTCGGCACCGGCACCGCGACACGCTTGTCGGCCGGCGGATTGCCGCTGAGGATATCGGCGGCGACCTTGAGGGCATAGGCGCCGATCACAGCCGGATCGCCGGCCGAGACCCCTTTCAAGCCTTTGTCCTTGTATTGCAGCATGGCTTGGCGCCAGCCATTCTCGCCCTGCCCCGACATCGCGACCAGCGGGCGGTCGAGGTTGAGCAGCGCCTGCAACGCGCCATAGGTGCCGTACTGGTTCAGGATGCCGTCGACCTCCGGATTGGCGGTCAACGCCTTGGTCAGCTCCTGCTGGCTGACGGCATTGTCCCACTTGCCATAGACTTCGGCGACGACCTTGATGTCGGGATATTTGGCCAATACGCCGGTCATGCCGGCATTCATGTTGGTGTCAGCCGGAAAGCCCGAGACGCCGCGATTGATGATGACGTTGCCCTTGCCGCCGAGCGCATCGGCCAGCCACTGGGCATGAATGCGGCCGATCTCGTTGAAATCGACCGCCACGACATAGGCGCACGGCGCCGTGACCGGCTGGTCGAAGGCGATGACGGTGATCCCCTGGGCGCAGGCCTCCTCGATCACGCTGTTGAGCGCGGTGTCGGAGGCCGGATTGACCAGGATGGCATTCGCGCCCGAGGCGATCATGTCGGACAGCACCGCGATCTGCTTCTGCGCGTCAGTGCCGGAATTGTCGACGGTGAGCACCACCTTGTCCTTGAGCGCCTTGTCGGCATAGGCCTGCATGAAGTTGATCATCTGCACGCGCCACTCATTGCCGATATACGAGTTCGAGACCGCGATCTTGAAAGGCTCGGCGTGGCCGACCGCGGTCGACAGCATCAAAAGAGCTATGGCTCCGGTCAGCTTGGTCGTCATCGGTGTCATGATGTCCTCCCTCGCCCTGCTCGGGCAGGCCCATCGGGCTTATCGTTGCAATTCTAGAATTCTAGAAGTTCAGTTTATTGTCAAGAGTCGCCGCCTGAGCTATGACGGCGGACGGAATCGGAATGGAGAAGACGTCATGTCGATGACCACGGAGGCGTTCGAGCGCATCCGCGACGCCATCGTGTCGGGAGGACTCGAATTCGGCGAGCCGCTGTCAGAGACCCAGATCGCCAACGCGCTCGGCATGAGCAAGGCGCCGGTACGCGCCGCGTTCATCGCCCTGCGGGACAAGGGCCTCGTCGTGGTGGTACCGCAATCGGGCACCTATGTGTTCTCCCCCACTGCCGAGGACGTGCTCACCATGAGCCGCTTCCGCGCCCTGCTCGAGGACGAGGCGCTGCGTGAATCGATGCGCCGCAATCCTGGTCGCGTGCTCGCGCGGCTCGAGACGGCAATCGCCGCGATGGCGCGCGCGCTGAAGCGGAGCGACTGGGACGGCTATCGCCGGCACGACAGCGCTTTCCACGCCGCCTTTCTCGAGGAGTGCGACAACCGCTATATCGAGCGCGCCTATCTGCTGACATCCACCGCGCTGGAGGCCCTGCGCGTGCGCCTGCAGGGTGGCGAGGGCGGCTATCGCGTGCGCTCGTTCAGGGAGCACGAGGCGATCGCTGCGCATCTGGCTGCCGGCGACATCGACGCGGCGGCCGAGCTGCTGCGCGATCACATCCTCGTCATCAATGACTGGGTGCGGTCGCATCCCCTGCCCGGCGACCGGATCAGCCGCAAGGACAAGCCCGAGGACCGGGACTACGCCGCCATGTTTTCGGCGCGCCGCGCCTGACATCGCTATCCGAAGCATCGACGGGATCGGCTGCGCCGTGACCCGGCCTGGCCGAGAGCCGCCGCCCTGACGGGCCGCGACGGCAGCAGGCTGAGCGTCGCGCGCAGTCCATTTGCTCTGCCGCGGCAAGGCCGGAGGGGCATCTAAATCGACGGCTGCCGGCTTGCAAATCAACAGCGGTTGACTTACTATTTCCGCAGTTTCCGCTCGAAATGGCGAGCCAAAACCAAACCGTTTTCACCGACTTCCCAATACGCTGCGCAGTCGTCCGGAAGAGGCGTAGGCCCGGATCCGCGACTGACGCGGAGTCGTGACCGAGACCCCGGGCCTGCCTTCCCTCCGGCAGGTCAGTCTGCCGGCCGCGTTCTCGCCCCCAGGGAACGCGGCCGGATCCCCTGGGCTCAAAAGCGCGCACGCCGGCGGCAAGACATTCCGAAGTAAATCGCCAGATGAACGCCCGATTTGGCGCTGACATGCCTTGAATTCGAAGGCGTCGCGTTTCTCCGGTTCCGGCGCAACAATGAAAGCCCGGCGGATCGCTCCACCGGGCCTTCGATCGTCAAGCTGTCCTGGAATTACCAGGAGCGCTTCAGGAACAGGTTGAACGTCCAGCCATTGCCGCTTTCTTCAGCGATCGTCGGATCGTCGCTCTTCAGCTTGACGTCCGTGTAGAAGACGTCGCCGACGACATCGAGACCCTTGACCGGCGTGTAGGTGGTGTTGAAGCCAGCGCGCCAGGCGTCGACGGTCGTGCCGTCCAGCTCGTCCTTGCCGCTGAACTGAGCGTAGCCGCCCGAGAGCGACGACCACAGCTGCGGGGTCCAGACATGCTTGTACGAAGCGAGCGCGCTCCAGCTGGAGCCCGTCGACGAAGCCGCGTTGTAGTTGCGGATCGGGCCGATGAAGCCAGCCACCGAGGTGCCGCCGGCGATGCCGGTGTAGGAGTTGGCGTTGTCGCCATAGGCAGCCGACACGAAGAAGCGGTCGCCAGCCGAGAACTTGTCGAGCGCGACCTCGAGACCGCCGCCGACGGCCCAGCCGTCCTTGGCGTCGACGTCGAACGTGTTCGGAATGCCCGACGGGGTGATGCTGACCGCCTGATGCGTCCAAGCCCCGGCGACCTTGGCCGAGAAGATGCCGGAAGCGTAGGTGACGGCGCCGACGATGTCCGGAACGTTGTCCTGGCCGCCATAGTAGGCAGGATTGGTCGAGCTGATCGGGTTGCCGTCCAGAGTGCCGCTGGCCTGGCCGAACGAGCTGCGATCACGCTGATCTTCCACCGACACCGCCAGACCGAAGCCGTTGACGGCGTAGGTCAGCTGGATGTGGTCGGTGGTCGAGTCCGAACCGAACATGCCGGTGTCGTCATAGCCACGGCCGAAGTCGAACAGCGAGGTGAAGTAACCGGCCTTGAGCGGTCCGAGCTCGAGGTAGGCGCTGTCGACATAGGCGGAGTTGGTCGAGGCGTTGATGTAGTCGTTGACGTCACCCGAGCCGCGGACGTTGCCGGTCTTGGCGCGGTAGTCGATCCAGCCGGTCAGGTTACCGTATTCGGTGACCGACGAAGCCGTCAGCTGGATCGAGGCTTCCGTGTAGAAGTTGCCCCAATTGCTGTTCGAATAGTCCGGGTTGAAGCTGCCAACCAGGGCCTTGTCGCCGCCACGATCACCGAACGAGGTGCCGAACTTAACGTAGCCGCCGACCTTGATGCAGGTGTCCGTGCCCGGCGAATAGAAGAAGCCCGTGCCGAAAGCGTCGCAGACCTTCACGTAGTCGACCGGCTCGGCGACCGTGAGATCCGCCGCCTGAGCACCGCCAGCCATGATCATGGCTGCCGCAGAGCCGAGGAGAAGGGTCTTAAAGTTCATATCCTGACCTCCAAAAAGGTAAAACCAGGAGAGCATTTCGTTCTTCTCGTCGCCGCCGAGTCGATCCCGCGGGATCACCCCTTCTCGTCAGCTCGCACGAATTCCGTCCTACCCCCGTTTAGCCACATTCGGTCCTTCGGCCCCGCAACTGCGGGAAGGGCGCGGATGCGACGGAACCTCGTTTTGCGATTCCTGCACTGACTATTACTGACGGTCGGACGGCCCGATATAGCCGAATTGCAACACCAAGAAGAACATCCAGACGCATAACTGTAACATAACTCGTCTTTACGCATCTGCCGGTTGAATTTAGACGCCTCACTCAAGTACCGATTGGTGGCAATATTCAGTATATGCGTCAGTTTACGTAATAAACGTATAAAATTACTTTATAGATATTTGGTATATACGCAGAATACGTAAATCGAGATCGGCAATTTATTGGCAGGAAGCAAGGCCGAATTGGCGTAAATCAACCGTTGTTGATTGTCATGAAATTGGGATCAACCATGGTTGACGAGTGTCTAGCGCCAGATCAACGCGCGTTGACCGAAATCGGGCATCAGACTATTCTGGGAGGAGAAAGATAGCGGGCTAATATTTAAGGTAGACTGATCAATGGCGAAGGGGGCCGGCGCATCGCCGAAGGAAGAGACGACGCGCGATCGCATCCTCAGGGCGGCGATCGTCCAATTTGCCAATAATTCCTATGAGTCGACCGGACTTCGCGACGTCGCCACTGCCGTCGGGGTCGACGTTGCCTATGTGCATCGCTGCTTCGGATCCAAGGAAGCGCTCTTCGCAGAATGCGTCAGAGCCACGATGAAAGACCACGCGGAGGCGAGCAGTCGCGAGGCTCTGATCGACGCCCTGGTCCAGAATGTCGTCAGCCCCGACATGGCGAAGGACGTCCGCCCGCTCGATATCTTTGTGCGGTCCTGTTCGAGCCCGGACGCCTCGCGTGCCCTGAGAGAGAATGCACCCGACTTTCTCAAGGGGCTTTCCGACGAGGGAGACGAGCCGTCCCATCTGCGCGCCACCATGGCGATGGCGCTGCTGGCGGGCGCGAGCATCCTGAAGAACGTGGTCGAAGTCCGCAGCCTGAGTGAGGTCGACGAGGACGCGCTGACGCAGCTCATTTCCAGAACCGTGCGCGAAATCCTGAGTTCCGATACCCCGACCGCCCAATAGCGGATACGCGCCCTCTAACCGCGCATGCCCGCGACTGACATTCTCCTGAAGTGGCAGGGAACGTCCGAGCCCCTCTGCCGATGGCGGGAGCGGTTCGAGCTCGGACGGGATCCCGACTGCGCTAAACGCGGCAAGCCCCCTCTGCAAAGGGCTATCCAGGCGCGCGGTTTTGGCCTGGAGGCGATGGGTGGGCCGGGAATTCTCCCCGGCCCCGGCGCCTGCTCAACCCTCGAGCACGAAGCGCGAGAAGGCGAGCGAGTTTCGTGCGTCCTCGTCCATCTTCGCTTCGTCGGCACCATCGCTGAGATCACGCCAGACCCGGATATCGGATCCGATCGTTCCGCCGGTCTTGACGAACGGCTCCATCACGACGGCACCGGTGTAGTTGATATCGCGAAGCGCGAGGCCGACTTCATGCCACGGAATTCTGCCCTTGCCCGGGACGCGGCGGTTGCTCTCGCCCGTGTGGAAATGTCCGAGCAGCGGGCCGGCGGTCCGGATGGCCTCGCCGAAGCTGTCTTCCTCGATGTTCATGTGGAACGTGTCGAGCATGACTTTGACGTTCGGCTTGCCAACATCCTGCACGAAGGCCACGCCTTCGGCGGCCGTGTTGAGGACGTGGTTCTCGAAGCGGTTCAGCACTTCGATGCAGAGGTTGATCCCGAGGTCGGCGGCGAAGTCGGCAATGCCGTGAATGCCCTCGACACCCCGCGCCCGGTCACCCTCCTTGTCGACCGGCTTCGAGTAGTCGACCGGCCAGTAGGAATGAAGCGCGCCACCGATGGTCTGGATATCGAGCTTCGCCACATTGGTGAGCGTCTGCTCGAAGAATGCTTTTCCCGCCTGGCGCACGGCGCTGTCCGGGGAGGACAGGTTCTTGGTCTTCGAAGGACCAATTCCCGCGGTCAGGACGATGTTGTTGTCCCTCGCGATCTGCCGGATAGCAGCCAGTTCGGCATCGCTGTATTCGTTGATGTGATGCGCAGCGACTTCAATGACATCGAAGCCAAGCTTTGCCACCTTCTCGACGTACGGGCCGAATTTGGCGCTCCATTCCTTTTCCCAATAGGAGTAATAAATTCCGTGCTTCATGGAAGTCTCTCTGAATTTTTGCTGCATGTTTTCGCCGACAGCTCGTCGGCATTCGGAAATCTTTGGCGCTTCAGGATGCCAAAGTGTGGCTCTCGGAGTTCTTCAGACGAAGGTCCGGTTCAGCGCTTCCAGCGATGATCGCCAAACCGTTGGGGAGATCGTTTTCCTCGACCTTCCTGGCAATTTCGGCTTCATCCAGTCCGAAGCTGCGCCAGCGCTGCTGCAGACGGCGCCGCAACTCGTTCTCGTCGACGTCAACGAAGATCGAGAAATCGAAGATCGGCTTCAGGAGATCCCAGGGCGCCTGCTGCGCCAGCAGGTAGTTTCCCTCGCAGACGATGATGTCGACCGACCGGGGAATGAGCCTGCCGCCTGCGCGAGCGATTTCGATCGCGCGGTCGAAGACGGGAATGGCGACGACGTCGTCCGTGTTCGCCTTCAGGCGCGAAAGCATGTGCCGGAGACCATGGGCATCGAACGTATCGATCGCCCCCTTGAAGGCGCGGCGTCCCGCGGCCTCCAGCACGACATCGTCGTAGTGATACCCATCCATGGGGAAGAGCGCGGCGCTGGCCGCGCCGCCCTCGTTGAGCAGCTCGACGGCGCGTTCCGCCAAGGTCGACTTGCCGGATCCGGGCGCGCCCGCCACGGCGATCAGGACGCGCCGGTTTGCGCCGGTGAACCGCTCGAGCGCGATATCCGCGATCTGGCGCGCGTTACTCTCAATGCTACTCATGAAAGATCCCGTTCAGAAACGACGTGACCGCGGCGCCGGCGCGACCACCAGAAGAGACGGCGGTCGCGCCAAGCGCCGAAAGCGTCCCTGCTCACCAGCAGGTGAAGCCACCGTCGACCGGGACGACGGCGCCGGTCATCAGGCTGGCCGCGTCCGAAACCAGGAAGTGCACGACGCTGGCCACTTCGTGGGCCTGGCCGAAGCGGCCCATGGGGGTGTCGCGCCGCCATACGGCTGCGAGGCCGCTGCTTTCCGCATGGCCGATCAGCGGGGTTTCGATGTAGGTCGGAGCGACCGCGTTGACGCGAACGCCTCGGCCAGCCCATTCCGCCGCGAGCGAATGGGTGAGATGGTGCACCGCGGCCTTGGAGGCATTGTAGTGCGACTGGCCCTGGGGCCGGTTGACGATCAGGCCGGACATGGATCCGATGTTGACGATGGATCCGGAACCCTTGGCCAGCATGTGACGGCCAAAGGCGCGGTCACACCAGAACACGCCATTCAGGTTCACATCATTGACGGCGAGCCAGTCGGCATCCTCGACGTCCTCGGCGGCGACAGGCGGCCGGCCGATCCCGGCATTCGCCACGAGAATATCCGCGGCGCCATGTTCGCTAGCGATTTCATCCGCGACCCGTTGCACCGCAGCGGAATCCGTAACGTCCACGACATGCGACAGGGCGGTGAAACCCTTCGCCGCGAGGGAGGCCTTCCCCTCCTCCAGCGAATTGGCATCGCGATCCAGCAGGATGACCTTGGCGCCGGCTTCAGCGAGCGCCTCGGAGATCGCAAGCCCGATGCCGCGGCTGCCACCGGTGACCACCGCGAGCTTGCCGTCCAGTCTCAGTTTTTCCATGTACATTTGGTGTTTCCATTCAAAACAGAAATGCAGTCACGCGGAGACGGCCTGTAACGGCTGCGGCGAGACTGAAGACGGGGCTGCCGGCGCCGTCAGAGCACGGCCGTCCTCACCGAAGACGTGCGAGCGCGCGGCATCCGGCGTGAGGAAAATGGTGTCGCCGCGACGATAGCCGCGTTCCCCAACCGCGCGGACGGTCAGCGTTCCCAGGCCCTTCACATCCACGGTGAAGTACGCGTCGCTGCCGAGCTGCTCCTCGACCAGGATCTTTCCGGACCAAAGGCCAATTTCGCGATCGTAGCGAAGGTGCTCCGGGCGGATGCCGAACGTCACCTTGCCGGACGTGAGGGGCGCCTTGAGGTTGGCGATCTCGATTGCACCGGCCGCGGTTTCGATGCGGTTGTCGCCGGCCGTCGTTGCATCGATGAAGTTCATCTTCGGAGAGCCGATGAAGCCCGCGACGAACTTGTTGGCGGGCGCGTCGTAAAGCGCGATCGGCGTGTCGAACTGCTCCACCCTTCCCGCGTTGAGGACGACGATGCGGTCGGCCATGGTCATGGCTTCCACCTGATCGTGCGTCACGTAGATCATCGTGGTCTTCAATTCGTCGTGGAGACGGATCAGCTCGAGCCGCATCTGGACGCGAAGGGCTGCATCCAAATTGGACAACGGCTCGTCGAACAGGAAGGCGGTCGGTTCGCGCACGATCGCCCTGCCGATCGCGACACGCTGCCGCTGACCGCCGGAAAGCTGACGCGGGTAGCGGTCCAGATAGGGCTCCAACGCCAGGGCACGCGCCGCCGTGAGGACCCGTTCCTTGATTTCAGCCTTCGGCCTTCCGGAGACCCGGAGGCCAAAGCCGATATTGTCTGCGACCGTCAGATGCGGGAACAGAGCGTAGGACTGGAAGACCATCGCGAGTTGCCGCTCGGAGGGGGCAACGTGGGTCACATCCCGTCCGTCGATCATGATGCGGCCGCTCGTGACATCCTCGAGGCCCGTGATGAGCCGGAGCAACGAAGACTTTCCGCAGCCAGATGGGCCGACGAAGACCACATACTCGCCTTCGTTGATCGTCAGGCTGATATCACGAATGATATCGACGTCGCCAAAGCTCTTGACGACGTTCTGCAGCGTTATCTGACCCAATGTGTTTCCTCCGGTAGTACGCGACGTGCACGCGCCGCGATCGACGCCGATCGCTTCAATGGAAGACGATCCCGCCATCGACGTTCAAGGATTGTCCGGTAATGAAAGACGCGTCGTCCGAAGCGAAGAAGGCAACCGCGCCAACGACGTCTTCCGGATTGCCAACGCGGCCCATTGCCGTCTTCTCAAGAACCTTCCGGAGGGTCTCCGGATCTTCAAGGTGTGTCCGGCCCATCTCCGTGGCGATCACGCCGGGGCAGACCGCATTGACGGTAATGCCGCTCTTCGCGACCTCCCTGGCGAGGCCCTGGGTGAAATTGACCACCGCGCCCTTCGAAGCGCAGTAGTGCGTTTCGGTCGGACCGCCCAACTTGCCACCAATCGAGGCGATGTTGATGACGCGGCCCCGCCCGTTGGCAGTGAAGTGCGCCAGGAAGGCCTTGGTGACGAGGAAGGTGCCCTTCGTGTTCACGGCAAACATCCGATCCCATTCGTCCGGCTCGATGTTTTCAGCCGTATGAACCGAGCGGACGCCGGCATTGTTGACCAGCACGTCGAGGCGACCAGCCTTCGCCAGCACCTCCTGCGCCATGGCCTCGACCGACGAGGGATTGCTCACGTCGCAATAGACGATCTCGCATTGGCCGCCATTTGCCTGGACCGTGGCGGCGAGATCCGCGAGCTCAGCCTCGCGCGCCGGAAGATCGTTGGCGAACACCCGGTAGCCTTCCGCCGCCAGGCGCTCGGCAATCGCTCTTCCAATGCCCCGGGAGGCGCCCGTCACCAGTGCCGCCTTGTTCCGTCCGCGGTTCGGTATCATGAGAATTCTCCGTAACGTGTTTCTGTGTCTCAGTCTTTGACTGCGCCCATGGTGACGCCCGAGACGATGTGTTTCTGCATGAAGAAGGTGAAGAGCACCGGAGGCAGGCACTGGATGACAGATGCCGCGGCAATGTATTCCCAGTACACTCGGCCAGTGCCGATGAAGGACGAGATCACGACCGGGAATGTCTTTGCCTCGCGCGTCGTCAGGAACAGCGCCAGCATGAATTCATTCCAGGCGAAGATGAAGACGAACGTCGACACCGCTGCCAGACCGCTCTTGCTGAGCGGCAGAACGACGTCCCGCAGCACCTGCCACCACGTGCAGCCTTCGAGACGCGCGGCCTCGATGAGCTCCTTCGGGACGCGTCGGATGAACGACATCGTCATCCAGACGGCGAACGGCAGATTGAAGCCGGCATAGGCGATGATCAGGCCTGGAAGCGAGTCGAGCAGGCCGACGCCGCGGAAGATCACGAACAGCGGCACCGCGGCTGCGATCGGCGGCATCATTCGGGTCGAGAGAATCCAGTCCGCCAGGGCCTCGCGACCGCGGAACCGATGATTGACCAGCGCAAATGCCGTTGGAACCGCAAAAAGGAGCGCCAGGATCGTCGCGCCGATCGTCGCCACGAGCGAATTGACGATGAACGGCCAGAACTGCGTGATCACATCATAGAAGTTCTGCAGGTACGTGAAGTCCGGGATCCAGACGGGCGGTATGGCAATGATGTCCGCTGTCGGCTTGAAGGCCGCCAGCGTCAGCCACAGCAGCGGCGCCACCGACACGAACACGAAGAGCAGAACCAGGACGAGCGGGCCAAGGTCGCGCAGCCGGAAAGCGTTATTCATCTTCAATTCTCCTGAGGAGCTTCACGGCAAACGTTGTGATGACCATCGAGATGACGAGGATGATGACGGCAGCGGCCGATCCGACGCCCGCCTGGAAGAACTGGAAATTCTGCTGGTAGGCGTAGAGCGTCAGAACCATGGTGGAATCCCCGGGGCCTCCGCGCGTCGTCACGTAGACCACGTCGAAGAACCGCAAGGTGTCGATGATGCGCAGGATGACGCCGAGGAGGACGATGCCCTTGATGGAAGGGATCTCCAGCAGTCTCAGCACGTGATGCCACTTCGCTCCATCGACGCGCGCCGCCTCGTACAGATCGGAGCGGATCGACAGCAGACCCGCCATGATCAGCAGCATCATGAACGGGGTCCATTGCCAGACGTTGATCAGGAGGATCGAGATCATGGCGGCGGTCGATCCGCCGAACCACGCAACCGGACCAAGGCCCACGCCGCCGAGCAGGTAGTTCGCGATGCCGAGCACGGGATTGAAGACGTAAGAGAAGATCATGCCGACAATCAGCGGCGTGACCATCATCGGGACCATGAACAGGGAGCGGAGGCCGTTCACCCACTTGATATGGCTGAGGCTCACGAACGCTTTCGCGATGACGAAGGCGATCACGATCTCGAATGTGATCGAGACGACCGCAAGCAGGCCCGTATTCAGCATCGCCCGCAGGAAAAGCGGATCGGTCAGCAGATTGATGTAGTTGTCCGCGCCGACAAACACCGCGCGCTTCAACGCCGTCAGCTTCACGGCATGCAGGCTGAGGTAGACGGAGTAGAGGAACGGCCAGATGGTCAACAGGGCCAGGAATATGCAAGTCGGAACGATGAACGCCGTCATCTGGAACCGATCGCCATGAATGAAAGCGCGCCGGGGCGCTGCCCGGGGCACACCAGCCTGTATAACGGCATCAGCCATCGTGAAATCCTCCAGTAAACACGAAATCCGAGGGCGGACGGATCGCCCGCCCCCGGAAAGAGTTCGTCAAAGCTGCCCGTTTTGCTTGAGGAGCTTCGTCACGTCCTCGTTCGCGCCATCCATGGCATCCTTCGGGCTCTTCTCGCCGATGATCGCCTTGTTGACCTGGGCTCCGACCGTGTCGATGAGCTGGAATGCAACGGAATTGCGCGGACGAACTTCAGCCCACGAATCCTTCTGACCTTCCAAGAGGACCGACGTCCAGGGGAACTTCGCCTGGATCTCCTTGTCCTCCATCGCCGACAGACGGCTCGGCGGTCCGCCGGCCAGCACGAAGTCGCGATGGACAGGCTTGCTCGCGAACCACTTCAGGTAGTCCCAGGCGATGTCCTTCTGAGCGCCATGCGTGTTGACGCAGGCGATCCAGCCGCCGACCGGAGTGATGGTCTTTCCACCCTCCTTGTGCGGCATCAGCGCTGCCTTGAACTTCCCGGCGATCTGACTCTGCTTGGGATCGTTGGCGATCTGCGCACGAACGGACCAATCGTTGATCATGGCGAGCTTGCCCGCCGCGAACGCGTTGGCGCGCTCATCCCAGGCGAAGGATTCCACGCCCGGAGGACCATAGGCGACCATATCGCGGAAGAACTGGACGAGATCGACCGATTCCTGGGAGTTGAGGAGCGGCGTCTGATCCTTGTAGGGCTCCGCCGAACCGATGTCGTTCGATGCCCAGGGCTTGCCGCCTGCGCTGTAGATCCACTCGAACCACTGCTGACCGGCCGCCGCGCCGCGCTTGTTGTTCATCGCATAGCCGTAGACGCCTGGGAAATCCTTGTTGTTGGTGAAGGTGGCTGCCGCCTTCTTCAGCTCCTCGAACGTCTCCGGAACCTTGATGCCCGCCTTCTCGAACAGGTCCGAGCGGTAGTACATGAGTTCATAGTAGGTGCCGACCGGAAGGCAGACGCGCTCACCTTCCCAGCTCGCCTGGCCGGCTCCCGCCCGGGTGAAGTCGTCCCAGGCAAAGACTTCGGGATTCTCGGCGATCTTGGCTTCGACGGGATCCAGGCAACCGGCTTCGGCGAATTCGCCGATCCAGACGCCGTCGATCAGCATGACGTCGTAGCTGCCGTCGTTCTGGGAACAGGCAAGCAGTTCCTTCTCGTGCAGGGCGTCATAGCCGTAGCCGTCGATTTCCACCTTCGCGCCGGTCGCCGTGGTGAAGCCGTCCTTCACGGCCTTCATCGAGTCGATGAACGGATCGGTGATGGTCATCACGCGCAGGGTCTTGCCCGAGTGGTCGCCGAGCTGGCCCTTCCAGTCTATATCCTCGGCCGCGGCCGCCGATGCCGTGAGCATCGCTGCGGCAGAGAGCAGACCGATCATTTTCGCATGTAGCATATAGTACTCCTCCAGGTTAAAGGCGCATTCGACTACGCTTGTGACGGCGCCAGAGCGTCGACAAAGCTCCTCCCGTGCGGTGAATCGCTCCACCACATTGGTCTTCTCTTGCGGGTGACGTTTATCTGCGCGCGCTTCTCGGCACGCTATGCGGAGCGCACCCCTTCGGCAGCCGGCGCGCCTGTCGACGCCCGGACCAGCAAATCACACAATAATCGCTCGCGTGCGGAGGGCTGGCTCTCATCGCCGAGGTGGCCCCGCAGCCTGTTCCAGATTGCGCGTCCCATCTCGTCAACTGGCTGCCGGATTGCAGTCAGTGGCGGCTTGAACGCGTGCATCCAGGAATAATCGTCGAAACCGAGCACCGAGATGTCCTGGGGGACCGACAGTCCGTTCTTGTTGGCGGAAGCAAGAATTCCGAGGGTCGCGAAGTTCGTCAGAGCGATGAATGCGGTGGCCTGCCGTTCGCCTTCCATGAACGTGCCCAGGCGCTCGGCGGCCGTATCGAAATCGAGGCCGACCTCGATGAGGGTCGGCGCCGCCAGGCCCTCCCTGGAAAGCACCGCTTCGATGCCCTCGCAGCGCTCGCGGATGTTCTGCAGCTTCATGGAGGAGGCCGCGACGACGAACCGACGATGACCGAGAGCGACAAGGTGCTCCGCCGCCTTCACGCCAGCATCGACGTTGTCGACGGTCACGGCATCTCCATCGAATAGCGAAGGCACGCGATCCGCCACGACGAAAGGAACGCCGCTGCCTGACAGGAGTTCGCGGCTCGCAAACTCGTCCGTGCAGGGGATGATCACGACGCCCGCGGGCTTCCAGCCAAGAAGGGCGGACAGCCGGCGCGCTTCTTCCTCAGCATCGCCATGGGAGCTTGCGACGATGATGTCGTACCCTTCCCCCCGGACGCTCGCCTCGATCGAAGCGATCAGGCTGGTGAAGAACGGATTGTTCAGATCGGGAACAATGGCGGCCACGACCTTTGCCTTGCCGGCTCGCAGCTGAGACGCCGCGCGGTCCGGCTGGTAGCCAAGATCGGTTGCCGCGCGGCGCACACGTTCCGCGAGGTCGGGCTTTACGACGCGATTGCCACTAAAGACGTTGGAGACGGTCCCGGCGGAAACGCCGGCCCTGCTGGCAACGTCTTTGATGGATACAACCATAACGCCACACCCCTCCCAGAGCACAAGCATTTTTAAAACGATTTACGGAAAACGTTTTAATTGATTGCCGAATGGATGCAAGAGAGAAATTTCGTGAGGTCGAAATCCCACGATTTGCCCACACCAGCAGTCGCACGAAGGGGTTGTGTTGACGGAGCAACCTCAACCGCGATCCTGAGGGCCGCTTGCAATCCTGCCGGAATGCCATGGCGATCGCATTCGGCCGGCGCGCCGCGCCAGCCTTCGCGTCGCCAAATCCAGCTACCCCTCAGAAGCGCGAGGCCTGGCGGTCGAGCGGGACGTCTGTGGCGCATTCCGCGCGGGCCGCGAAGACCGTGCCGATGCCGATCAGGATGGGCTGGGTCGCGTCGAACGTCGCGGCCAGATTGGGCAGGTCCGCCAGCGTGCCCGACTTAACGACCTGCCCGGCGCGGCCGACCGAGGCGGCGACGATGACCGGCGTCCGGGCCGGCATCCCTGCCCCGACCAGCCGCTCGGCGATGGCGCCGGCGGTGCGTCCGCCCATGTAGAAGATCGTCGTCGTGGCGGGATCGGCGATGGCGCGCCAGTCGATATCGTCCGGCAGGCCGCCCTGTTTCGAATGACCGGTGACGAAGCGCACGGAGCGCGCCTGATCCCGATGCGTCAGCGACACGCCGAGCGAGGCGGCCAGCGCCAGGCCGGCGGTGACACCCGGCACGACGTCGTAGACTATGCCATGCGCCTCGAGCGCGGCGATCTCCTCGCCGGCGCGCCCAAAAATCATCGGATCGCCGGATTTCAGCCGGACGACCCGGTGCCCGGCCTTTGCCAGCGTCACCATCCTCTCGTTGATCTCCTCCTGCTGGCAGCTCGGCCGCCCGGCGCGCTTGCCGACCGGAACGCGCTTCGCCTCGCGGCGCGCCAGTTCCAGCACCTCGGCGGAGACGAGATCGTCGTAAAGGATGATGTCGGCCGCCTGCAGGGCGCGCACGGCCTTCAGCGTCAGATGTTCGGCGTCGCCGGGACCGGCCCCGACGAAACTCACATGGCCGGCGGTCGACGCAGCCGATCCGAGCGCGATGGCCTCGCGCAGCTCCGCTTCCGTGCCGGTGTCTGGCGCGGCGACGAAGGCGCGGTCCGCCAATCTCTCCCAGAACACCCGCCGGCGGACGCTCCCCGCGAGCGCCCCGGCGACCCGCTCGCGCAGGGTCTGCGCGAGCGCCGCCCACTCTGCCAGCGACGGCGGCAGGATCGTCTCGATGCGGCGGCGGATCGCCTGCCCCAGAATGGGCGCGGCGCCGGAGGTCGATATGCCGACGACGAC
The DNA here is from genome assembly GCF_059699055.1 of Kaistia sp. SLG-1. Lineage (NCBI taxonomy): Bacteria > Pseudomonadati > Pseudomonadota > Alphaproteobacteria > Hyphomicrobiales > Kaistiaceae > Kaistia > Kaistia sp. SLG-1. The sequence continues at coordinate 1,641,163 of NZ_AP048544.1, read as the reverse complement.
AGGCGAACGATTGACGATCGCGCCGAACTGGAAATGGCAGAAGGCCGGCTTGTCGATGACATTGCAGGCAGCGCCCGCCTCGCGCGCCGCCTGCTCGAATTCGGCCGCCTCGTCCGCGTCGAGATCGGCCAGCGCCAACTCCGCGCCGACCAGATCCGCCGGCCTCCACCGCCGGGCGTGATGCAGAATCGCCGGGCTATCCCGGAGGATCCGGCGCATGGCTTCCGACAATTCGTCGTCCGGCGCGTAGAGATCGACCAGCGCGCCGGCGGCCGAAAGCAGCTCCGCCTTCCACGCGGCGGCATCGGTGCCGCCCACGACGACGGCACATTTGCCATCGAGATCGAGGAAGACCGGAAGCACGGCTAAGGGCTGGATGCGGGCGGAACCGGCTTCACTCGGCGGCCTCGACACGCGTTGCCCCGACACGATTTGCATCGATGATACTCCTGATCTCGGAGCGGCATGAGCCGCAATTGGTCCCCGCCTTCAACGTCTCGCCGATCGCCTGCAGGCTGTCGCAGCCGGCGGCGACGGCATCGGCGAGCTGATTGGCGCCGACGTTGAAGCAGGAGCAGACGATCCGCCCGACGGCGGGCGCCGGCGACGGCGAGCGGCCGGACAGCAGCGCCAGACGGTCGGCCATCGTCAGCGGCTCGCCGGCGCCGAGAAGCGAGACGAGCCAGTCGCGCGCCGGCAGCAGCCCGGCCTGCGCGACGAGCAGCGCCTCGGCCATCCGGTCCGTGTCGTCGACGACGGCGGCGCGATAGGAAAGCCTCCGCCGGTCGCGGTATTCGAGCAGGCGCTCCGCCGGATAGGCCTCGATGAACTTTCGCGCGAGCAGGATGCCCTGGTCGGGCGTCTCCGTGCCGCAGAGTTCGTAGACCCAGCCGCCCTCGACGCGCTGCCGGCTCCAATGCACGAAGCCGGTCGGCCTCAGATCCCGCCGCGTGATCAGCACGCCCTCCCAGGCGACGGCCTCGCGCTGGATCCGGAGCGGCGCATGCTTCAGCTCGGGCTGGCCGGAGAAGACGTCGGTCGCCGGAGAGGCGAGTGGTCCGGCGCCGGCATTCGCCGCGTAGTGGCCGCTCCAGTGCATCGGCAGAAAGGCATGGCCGGGCCGCTGGTTTTCGGTGACGTGCACCCTGGCGCGCGCAAAGCCGTACGGGGTCGTCAGCCGTGCCAGATCGCCCTCGGCCAGCCCGTTCGCGCTGGCGTCGCGCGGATGGAGATCGAGCAGGGGCTGCGGCGCGTTGGCCATCAGCCGGGGCGCCAGGCCGGTGCGCGTCATGGTGTGCCACTGGTCGCGCAAGCGGCCGGTGTTGAGCGTCAGCGGGAAGTCCGGGCTTGCGGCCTGCGCCACGCCTTCCTGCCGCACCGCCACGAAACGCGCCCGTCCATCGGGCGTCGGGAAGCGGCCGTCAGACAGAAGCCTCTCGCCGCTCTCACCATGCTTCGGCTGCGGCCAGAGGCGCGGCGCGAAGCGCTCGTAGTCGGCATCCGCAATGGCCTCCAGGGCGCCGAGATCGAACAGCCTCTCGCCCTGGTTCTCGAAGGCCGACAGCGCCGCGTGCTCGCGGAAGATCGCGGCCGGGCTCTCATAGTCGAACGCCTCGCCGAACCCCATCCGCCGGGCCACCTCGCAGACGATGCGCCAATCCGGCCGCGTCTCGCCCGGCATCGGCAGGAAGGCCCGCTGCCGAGACAGCCGGCGCTCGGAATTGGTCACGAGCCCGACCTTTTCGCCCCAGGTCGCGGCGGGGAGGAAGACATCGGCATAGCGTGTCGTATCGGTGCGGGTGATGTCGGATACGGCGACGAAATCGCAGGCCCGGAGCGCGGCGCGCACGCGACCCGCGTCCGGCATCGAGACGGCCGGATTGGTTCCCATGATCCAGAGCGCCTTGATCCGCCCCTCGCCCACTGCCTGGAACAGATCGACGGCCTTCAGGCCGGGCTTTCGCGAAATGTTCGGCGCGCGCCAGAAGCGCGAGACCCGGTCGATATCGGCCGCATCGTCAAAGTTCATATGCGCGGCGAGCTGGTTGGCGAGCCCGCCGACCTCGCGGCCGCCCATGGCGTTCGGCTGGCCGGTGACGGAGAAGGGTCCCATACCGGGACGACCGATGCGGCCGGTCGCCAGATGGCAGTTGAGGATGGCGTTCACCTTGTCGGTGCCATGCGCCGACTGGTTGACGCCCTGGCTGTAGACAGTGACGACCTTCTCCGTCGCGGCGAAGAGCGCGTAGAAGCGCCTGACGTCGGCAGCGGACAGGCCGCAGCCCTGCGCCACCTTCTCGATGGTGGGCGCGTCCGCCGAGGCGACCGAGATCGCGGCGTCGAAGCCGGAGGTGTGGGCGGAGACATAGGCCTCGTCGACAGCGTTCGAGCGCGCGAGATGCGCGAGCAGCCCGTTGAACAGCAGCACGTCCGTGCCCGGGTCGAGCGCGAGGTGCAGGTCGCTCGCATCGACTGTGGCGGTCCGGCGCGGATCGATCACGACGATCTTCGTGCCGCGCTCGGCCCGCGCCGCGAGCATGCGCTGATAGAGGATCGGGTGGCACCATGCGGTGTTGGACCCGGTCAGCACGATCAGATCAGCCTGCTCGAAATCCTCGTAGACGCCGGGCACGATGTCCTCGCCGAAGGCCCGGCGATGGCCGGCGACGGAGGACGCCATGCAGAGCCTCGAATTGGTGTCGATGTTGCCGGAGCCGATGAAGCCCTTCATCAGCTTGTTGGCGACGTAGTAGTCCTCGGTCAGCAACTGGCCGGAAATGTAGAAGGCGACCGAATCCGGGCCATGCGCGGCGATCGTCTCCGCGAACCGCCTGGCCGTCAGTTCGAGCGCCGTATCCCAATCGGCGCGCCTGCCACCGATCTCGGGATGGAGCACCCGGCTCTCGAGCCCCGTCGTCTCGCCGAGCGCCATGCCCTTGGAGCAGAGCTTGCCCCGGTTGGCGGGATGATCCGGATCGCCGCGGACGGAGACGGCTCCGTCCGCGGCTACCTTTGCCAGCACGCCGCAACCGACCCCGCAATAGGGGCAGGTCGTCCTCACCTCGGCTGTCAGCATCGGGTCCATCGGGCTACTCCGCCGCAACAAGCGCTTCGCCCAAGGCAATCTCGATCCGGCCCTCCGTGACCCGGACGGGGATCGTCGGCACCGATCCCTCGTCGGCGCCCGTCGCCTTGCCTGTTTCCAGCGAAATCACCCAATTGTGCAGCGGGCAGGTCACGGACGTGCCGTGCACGATGCCCTGGGTGAGCGGCCCTCCCTTGTGGGGGCAGTGATCCTCGATGGCGAAGATCCGGTCGTCCTGCGTGCGGAAGACGCCGATTTTTCCGCGCGGCGTGTTCACGCAGCGCGCGCCGCGCCGGGGGATGTCGTTGATCTCTCCGATGTCGAGCCACATGATCGCTACTCCGCCGCCGGGGCCAGTTCGGTGACCGCCAAGGGCCGGAATTCGTGCTTGTCCTTGCCGGAGACGCGCTCCGACCATGGATCGACCTGGGCGAATATCTGGCTGAAGACGAAGCGGTCGTAGAGGGCCTTGCGCCGGTCCAGGTCGGCCATGATCTGGCGGCGGATTTCGTCCAGGCCGATGCGCTTGGCCCATTTGTAGATGCGCTCGAGATAGCGAGCCTGCTCGCGATACATTTGCGTCAGCGCGACGATCGCCTCCAGCGCCTCGTCCTCCGTCCTCACCAGCCCGAGCACTTCCGTGCCCTTGATGTCGAGGCCGGCCGCGCCGGCGAAATGGATCTCGTAGCCGGAATCGACGCAGATGACGCCGACGTCCTTGCAGGTCGATTCCGCGCAATTGCGGGGACAGCCCGACACCGCCATCTTCACCTTGGCCGGCGTCCACGAGCCCCACATGAACTTCTCGATGCGGATGCCGAGGCCGGTCGAATCCTGCGTGCCGAAGCGGCACCAGTCCGTGCCGACGCAGGTCTTCACCGTGCGCAGGCCCTTGGCATAGGCGTGACCTGAAACGAACCCGGCCCTGCCGAGATCCGCCCAGACAGCCGGCAGGTCTTCCTTCCGGACCCCCAGCATGTCGATGCGCTGGCCACCGGTGACCTTGACGGCGGGAATGGCGAACTTGTCGACGACATCGGCGATGGCGCGCAGCTCGCTCGCCGACGTCATCCCGCCCCACATGCGCGGCACCACCGAATAGGTGCCGTCCTTCTGGATGTTGGCGTGGACGCGCTCGTTGATGAAGCGCGACTGGTAGTCGTCGGCATATTCGTCCGGCCAGTCGCAGACGAGGTAATAGTTCAGCGCCGGCCGGCATTTGGCACAGCCGCAGGAGGTCTTCCACTCCAGCTCCTGCATGACCGCCGGAATGGTCTTCAGTCCCTTGGCCTGGATCAGCCGGCGGACCTCGTCATGGCCGAGCTCCGTGCAGGCGCATATCGGCTGCACGGCCGCCGGCTGGTAGCTGTCGCCGAGCGTCAGCGACATCAGCTTCTCGACCAGCCCGGTGCAGGAACCGCAGGAGGCGGACGCCTTGGTGTGGGCGCGGACGTCGTTCAGCGAGGTCAGGCCCTTCGCCGTGATGGTGCTGGTGATCGTCCCCTTGCAGACACCGTTGCAGCCGCAGATCTCCGCATCATCCGCCAGCGCTGCAACGGCTGCCAAAGGGTCCGAGGAGGCGCCCCCCTGGAACGCCTGACCGAAGATCAGCGTGTCGCGCATCTCCGAGATGTTGGTCGCCTTCTTCTTCAGCTCGTTGAACCAGGCGCCATCGCCCGTCTCGCCGAACAGGACCGCGCCGATGATCGCGTTGTCCTGGAGAATGACGCGCTTGTAGATGCCGGCAGAAGCGTCGCGCAGGATGATCTCCTCGCGGTCGTCGCCATCGGCGAAGTCGCCGATCGAATAGAGGTCGATGCCGGTGACCTTCAGCTTGGTCGGCGTGTCCGCGTGGACGAAGCGCTTGTCCTCGCTTTCCGCCAGCGCTGAGGCTGCGACCCTCGCCATCTCGTAGAGCGGCGCGACGAGGCCGTAGACCCGTCCGCCGACCTCGGTGCATTCGCCGACCGAGAAGATGTCGGGATCGGAGGTCTGCATGCGATCGTCGGTGACGATGCCGCGATTGACCTCGAGGCCGGCCTCCCTGGCGAGGCCGGTATTCGGGCGGATGCCGACGGCCATGACGACGAGCGTCGCGGGCAGGATCTCGCCGGTATCGAGCTCGACACCCTCGACCTTGCCGTTGCCGATGATCGCCTTGGTGTTGGCCTTGGTGCGCACCGTGATGCCGCGCTGCTCGACCGCCTTCTGCAGGAGATAGCCGGCGGTCGGGTCGAGCTGGCGCTCCATCAGCGTCGGCATGACGTGCAGCACGGTGACGTCCATGCCGCGCTCCCGGAGGCCGGCTGCCGCCTCGAGCCCCAGCAATCCGCCACCGATCACCACCGCCCGGCTACGCGATTGCGCGGCGAGCAGCATGGCGTTGACGTCATCGAGATCGCGATAGGAGAGCACGCCCGGCAGGTCCTTGCCGGGCACGGGGATGATGAAGGGCTGCGAGCCGGTCGCGATGACCAGCTTGTCGTAGCTCTCCGTCACACCCTGGTCGGAGGTGACCGTCTTCGCAGCACGGTCGATGGCGACGATCCGGTGGCCCTTGTAGAGGGTGATGCCGTGCTTGATGTACCAGCCGTCACCATGGATGACGATTTCCTCATACGCCTTCTCGCCTGACAGGACCGGCGACAGCATGATCCGGTCGTAGTTCACGCGCGGTTCGGCGTTGAAGATGGTGATCTGGTAGCGGTCGGGCGCCGCCTCGAGCAGGTGCTCCAGCATCCTGCCCGGGGCCATGCCGTTGCCGACGATGACGAGTTTCTCGGTCATGTTCGCTGTTTCCCGTCGATCATTCGGCCGGAGAGGCAAGCGCCGGAGAGACCAGGGTCTCCTCCGCCCGCGCGCGGCGATATTCGAGGCGCAGGATGGTGACGTGCATCCAGGCGAGGCAGAGCGCGGCGACTACGAAGAGCTGCATGAAGCAGCTCGACCAGACGCCCGTCAGGTCGTTCAGCGCGCCAAAGGCGATCGGCAGGACGAAGCCGCCCAGCCCGCCGATCATGCCGACCAGGCCACCGACCGCGCCGACATTCTGCGGGTAATAGGCGGGGATGTGCTTGAAGACGGCGGCCTTGCCGATCGCCATGAAGAAGCCGAGCACGAAGGCCGCGACGATGAAGGGCAGCCAGCCGATCTCGACATGGAACGCGATCGGCCCGTTGATGCCGCGCACCGTATAGTCCGTCGCCGGCATAGCCAGCACCGCACAGCAAAGCGCCGATACCGCGAAGGTCCAGTAGAGGACCGTGCGCGCGCCGATCCTGTCCGACAGCACGCCGCCATAGGCGCGGAATACCGATGCGGGAATAGAATAGGCCGCGGCGATGATGCCGGCGGTGGCGATATTGAAGCCGTAGACGCCGATCAGGTAGCGCGGCAGCCACAGCGCCAGGGCGACGAAGCCGCCGAAGACGAAGAAGTAATAGAGGGCGAAGCGCCAGACGCGGATGTCCCGGAGCGGCGCGAATTCGGCGATGAAGCTGCGGGTTGGTCCGGCGCCATGAAGGCGGCGCTGGCGGATGACCGGATCGTCCTCGGTCGAAAACCAGAACACCGCCGCCATGACGGCGAGCACCGCCGCCCAGATCAACGCCACGCTCTGCCAGCCCCAGGCGAGCAGGACGAAGGGCGCGCAGAATTTGGTGACCGCCGCGCCGACATTGCCGACGCCGAAGATGCCGAGCGCGGTTCCCTGCCTTGAGGCCGGATAGAACCGGGACACATAGGCGACGCCGACCGCGAAGGAACCTCCGGCAAGCCCGACGCCCAGCGCCGCGAGCAGCATCTGCGGATAGGTCGTCGCGAAGGCGAGCAGGAACGTCGCGATCGCCGCCGCCAGCATGGTCACCGTATAGACCAGCCGGCCGCCGAGGCGGTCGGTCCAGATGCCGAGCAGCATCCGGACCAGCGATCCCGTCAGCACCGGCATGCCGATGAGCAGGCCGAACTGGGTCTCGCTCAGGCCCATCTCGGCTTTGATCTTGATGCCGATGATCGAGAAGATCGTCCAGACGGCGAAGCAAACGGTGAAGGCGATCGTCGAAATGACCAGGGCGCGGCTGGCGGCCGGGTCCGGTTCTGCGCTGGTCGGGGCTGGATTCGTCATTCCTGGCTCCATGGGGCGGCGTGGCGGCCGCGCTGCGACTGAAAAACAAAAAGCCGCCGGACAGATCGACGGCGCTCCCCGAGCGGGGATCGCAGCTTGACCTGTACGGCGGCTTTGCCTGGATGCGCCCGTCGTTGGACGCCAATTCGGTGGCCCTACACTGGGCCTGGAACTATTCCAGCATGAACCGTGCCAACTTCATGCCGGGCGGAATTGTTCCATGAAATCAAGGCCCGCGCCGGATCGAGGCGCTTTCGGCGGCGCCATTCGACGCGCACAGATCCGGCAGCCCTTCGCATCGCATTGCACAATTCATATGCAATGCATCAAGCTGCCCGCTTTTGTATCGGCCAATTTCGAAACGCGGCGCCCGCCGTCAGGAACGGCCGATCTGGCCCGCGATATAAGCCTCGAGCTGGCCTGGATCGAACACGCCGCCGTCAAAGAACCCGTCCGGGCCGAGCACCAGGCTGGCGCCCGCCGAGCCGACCGGCGTCGCCTCGGTCAGGGCCCCTTCGACCTTGGCGTTCGCCCCCGGCAACGCCACGCCAAGCAGTTTTAACGCGGAGCGGTAGAGATCGGGCCTATAGGTCTCGCTGGCGATGGCCGCGTTCTGGTCGGAAGCCGGGATCTGGCCCCAGCGTACCATCTGCGAATAGAACCAGAGCGCATGGCTCTTCCACGGAAAGGTCGCCCCCTTGGCATGGGGCACGAGGAAATCGGGCACCAGCACGCTGTTGCCGGAGCCTGTCGGGATATCGCCCGTGAGTGCCGGCAGCAGCCACTCGGCCGGCCGATCGACATAGTCGGGCTCCGCCATCAGCGCCGCCAGCTCAGTGCGGTTTCCGGGATTGCCGCACCATTCCGCCGCGCCATAGAGCGCCCTGAGCAGTGCGTCGAGCGCGTGCGGGTTTTCCGCCGCCCAGCCGGCGGCGACGCCAAGCACCTTTTCCGGGCTCAGGCGCCAGATCTTCGCCTTGACGGTGGCGATGTGACCGACGCCCGAGGCGACGGCGATCGAGTTCCAGGGCTCGCCGGCGCAGTAGCCGTCGATATGGCCGGCGCCCAGCGCATCCGCCATCAGCGGCGGCGGCAGGATGACGATCTCGACATCCTGCTCGGGATCGATGCCGCAGGCGGCGAGCCAATAGCGGAGCTCGTAGCCATGGCCGGAATGCGGATGCACGACGCCGAACCGCGTGACCGGATCGCCGGCCTTTGCCCGCTCGCGCAGCACCGCGCGCAGCGCCCTGCCCGCGAGCGCCGGATCGAGATCCGGCTTCGCGCCGGCATCCTCCATCCGCCGCCAGAGCGCGTTCGAGACCGTAACGGCATTGCCCCCGAGGCCGAGCGCCATCGGCACATGCGTCGGGACGGCGAGCGGGGTCAGCCCCAGATTGCAGGCGATCGGCATCGGCGCCAGCATATGCGCCACGTCGAAATGGCCGACAGCCATGCGGTCGCGCATATTCGCCCAGGAAATCTCGCGCACCAGGCGGAGCTCGATCCCCTCGGCCTCGGCAAACCCCTTTTCGCGGGCGACCACGAGCAGCGCGCTGTCGAGCAGCGGCATGATGCCGGCGGTGATGACGTGGTCGCTCAAAGGTCGCCCCCGAGCAGGCCCGCCGCCGTCACGAGACTTTGGGCGATATCGCCGATCTTGCGGTTCTGGTTCATCGCGGTCTTGCGCAGCAGCGCATAGGCCTCCGCCTCGGAAAGCCCGCGCGATTTCATCAAAATCCCCTTGGCGCGCTCGATGACCTTGCGTCCCTCGAGCTCGGAGCGGGCTTCCTCCAGCTCCCGCTCCATGCGCGAGAAGGCGCGGAATCGGCTGACGGCCATGTCGAGGATCGGCTTGACCCGTTCCCGCCGCAGCCCGTCGACGACATAGGCCGAGACGCCGGCGGCGACCGCCGCCTCGATCGAGGCGGTGTCGGAGCGGTCGACGAACATGGCGATCGGCCGCTTCACGGCCCGCGACAGCTGGAACATGTGCTCCAGCATGTCGCGATTGGGATTCTCCAGATCGATGATGATGACATCCGGCTCGATCTCGCCGATGCGCCGCGCGATGTCGGTGACGTCGTGGATGATGGTCACCCGGTCATAGCCGGCATCGCGCAGCCCCGCCTCGATGACGGAGACGCGAACACGGTTGTCGTCGATCACAAGGATCCGGAGCGTCGAGGCGGCATTCATGGCGCCCATCATGCCCGGCAATGGCCGCCACGCAATGCGGAATCGCCCGCTCCCCTCACAGACGATTGCGCTTGAAGTTGCCGGGCGTCGAGGTCGCCAACGCAATGCGAGCCCTTGCCCCCCGGGCAGCAAGGGCTCGGTCCGGCCGGCTGGCTCACTATCCTTCAGCCACTGGAGCCGGGACGCCTGCCGCCAGGACTGCGCAGGACCTCAAGTCCATCATTTGAAGTAAACATTGCATGGCCCCGCGCAGAACGCATCCAAATCCACGTATTCCCGTTCGATTTGGCGCCTATGCTTCGAAAAATCTTCCAACTATTAGCCGATAATAACTATAGATTATCTATCTTTAAGAAGGGGCGCCGCTAGGCTTGCTGTCATCAGTCCTCGTTGGAACCCGCATGCCCCGCCAGATTCGCTTTAATGCCTTCGATATGAACTGCGTCGGCCATCAGTCGCCCGGCCTGTGGAAGCATCCGCGTGACAGATCCTGGAAGTACAAGGATCTCGATTACTGGCAGGATTTGGCGCGCACGCTGGAGCGCGGCGTCTTCGACGGCATCTTTATCGCTGACGTCATTGGCTATTACGACGTCTACAAAGGGTCGAACTATCACGCCATCGAGCAGGCCGCGCAGATCCCGGTCAATGATCCCCTGCAATTGGCCGCGCCGATCGCGCTCGCGACCGAACATCTGGGCATCGGCATCACAGCATCGACCTCGTTCGAGCATCCCTACACTTTCGCCCGACGCCTCTCGACGGCCGATCACCACACCAAGGGGCGCGTCGGCTGGAACATCGTCACCTCCTATCTCGAAAGCGGCGCGAAGAACGTCGGCCAGGCGGGGCTGCAAAATCATGACAACCGCTACGAGATAGCGGCCGAATATGTCGAGGTGCTCTACAAGCTTTTCGAGGGAAGCTGGGAGGAAGACGCCGTCCTGCGCGACCCGACGCGTGGCATCTTTACGGATCCGAGCAAGGTTCATGAGATCGGCCACAAGGGCAAGTTCTTCAACGTGCCGGGCTACCACCTCTCCGAACCGTCGCCCCAGCGGACGCCGGTTCTGTATCAGGCAGGCGCTTCCGGTCCCGGCAAGGCGTTTGCTGCCGCGCACGCGGAATGCGTCTTCGTGGGCGCGCCGACCAAGCCTCTTCTCAAGGCGTATGTATCCGAGATCAGACAACGGGCGGCCGCCGCCGGCCGCGATCCTCGCAAGGTTCTGATCTACAATCTGACTACCCTGATCATCGATGAGACGGACGAGAAAGCGCAGAAGCGGTTCGAGGAATACCAGAACTACGTTTCCTACGACGGTTCGCTGGTTTTCATGTCCGGGTGGAGCGGCATCGACTTCGGTCAATATGCCCCGACGGACGCCCTGAAGAAGGTCGAGACCAACGCGATCGTTTCGATGGTCGAGCACTTCGCAGGGAACGAACAGACCTGGACCGTCGATGAACTGGCCAAATGGGGCGGGATCGGCGGCGTCGGTCCGGTCTTTGTCGGCTCCCCGAGCACCATCGCCGACATCCTGCAGGAATGGGCGGAAGAGACGGACGTCGACGGCTTCAACCTCGCCTATGCCGTGACGCCGGAGAGTTTCGAGCAGGCCGTCGACTTGCTGGTTCCCGAACTCCAGAAGCGCGGCGTCTATCCGACGGCCTACAAGCCGGGAACCCTTCGCGAGAAGCTTTTTGGCGATGGGCCGTATCTTCCCAAGAACCATCCAGCTGACGCCTACCGGGACATCGAGGCTGTAAAGCGCCGCGAAAGCCTCATCGAAGCAGCGATTGCAGAGGCCTGATGTCCGCTCCTCTTGAACTTTGCGAGGTGCCGTTGCAAGCGCCGCCTGGGTACGACGCTGCCGGTGTTCGCGGCGTGAGCGTCGCCCGGCCATGATCCGACTCGTCAACATTGCGCGCGATTTCTCCACGCGTGTCGGGATCACTCGCGCCCTTCACGGGATCAATCTGGAAGTTCCGGCGGGGCAGATCTTCGGCATCATTGGCGCCTCTGGCGCCGGCAAGTCGACTTTGGTTCGCACCATCAACCTTCTGGAGCGACCGACCGAAGGCGACGTGTTTCTCGGCGACGAGCGGATTACTTCCGCACGGGGAGAAGAGCTAAGGCGCCTGCGGCGACGCATCGGCATGGTGTTCCAGCACTTCAATCTCCTGAACTCCCGCACGGTCGCCGGAAACATCGCCTATCCGTTAGAACTCGCGGGCCGCCTCCGCCGCCGCGAAATCGATACGAAGGTTTCGGGGCTGCTCGCGCGCGTCGGGCTCGTCGAGCATGCCGACAAATATCCAAGGCAACTCTCCGGCGGCCAGCGGCAGCGTGTCGGCATTGCCCGGGCGCTGGCCAACGATCCCGAAGTGCTGCTGTGCGATGAAGCAACCAGCGCCCTCGATCCCGTCACGACGCGATCGGTGCTTTCGCTTCTTCGCGAGATCAATCGCGATCTCGGCGTGACGATCGTGCTCATCACGCATGAAATGGAAGTCATTCGCCAGACATGCGATCGCGTGGCGGTGCTCGACCACGGCCGTGTCGTCGAAACCGGGCCGACCCTCGACGTCTTCCTGCATCCGAAACATCCGGCAACGCTGAAGCTGGTGCGCGAAGCCGAGCATCTCGATCCCGTCGTGGATCTGGACGCGGGGGATGCGGGGCGCCTCTACCGGCTGACCTTGACGGGCGAGACCGCACACAAGCCGGTACTCAGCCTCGCGGCGCGCGAAACGGGCGTGGATTTCGAAATCGTTGAAGGCCGCGTCGGCCATGTCCGTGAAGTTCGGTACGCCAAGTTCGTCGTGCGTTTTTTTGGCGGGGACGAGAATGGCGCGGTCAAGGTGCTCCGCCATGCCGGCGTCCACGTCGAACGGGTGACGCCGGAGGAAATCGCCGATGTCGTTTGACGCGATCTATTGGAGCGACATCTTTCGCGCGCTCGGCCAGACGCTGGCCATGCTCGCGGGATCGCTTGTTTTCACCGTCTTGATCGGCCTTCCCCTCGGCATCCTCCTGTTTCTCACGGGCCGGCGCCAGGCGCTGGAACAGCCGGTGGCCTATGGCGGGATATCGTTTGTCCTCAACATCATTCGCTCCGTCCCCTTCATCATACTGCTGATCGTCCTGATGCCGGTGACCGTGATCGTCACCGGCACCTCGCTCGGCGTGCGTGGCGTCATCTTTCCCCTGGTGGTCGGGACGGCGCCCTTCTTCGCGAGGCTCGTGGAGACGGCTCTGCGCGAGGTCGATAAGGGCATCATCGAGGCCAGTGAATCGATGGGCGCCACGACGGCCCAGACGATTTTCCGTGCCGTGCTTCCCGAGGCCTATCCGAGCCTGGCCGCCGCCATCACGCTCACAGCGGTGGTCCTGATCGACTACACCGCCATGGCCGGCGCCATCGGTGGCGGCGGTCTCGGCGATCTCGCCATCCGCTTTGGCTACCAGCGCTTCAAGACGGAAATCATGCTGGTCTGCGTCACGATCCTGATCGTGCTCGTCCAGCTCATTCAAATGACGGGCGACCGCGTCGTCCGGCGCTTTTCCCGCAGTTGAACCGATCAATCAAACCCCGAAGGAGAATGAGCATGAAAAGCGTACGATCCATTCTTGCCGCAGCTGCCCTGGCACTCAGCACCTTCACGGGCGCCCATGCGGGTGAAAAACTCACCGTGGGGGCGACGGCCATTCCCCATGCGGAGATCCTCGAGTTCGTGAAGCCAATTGTCGCCAAGCAAGGTATCGATCTCGATATTCGCGTCTTCACGGACTACATCCAGCCGAACGCGCAGCTCGTCTCGGGCGAGCTTGACGCGAACTACTATCAGTACCGACCGTTCCTGAATGACTACAACCGCGAACGCGGCACCAATCTTGTACCGATCGTGCCGGTCCACATTGAGCCTTTCGTCGCCTACTCCACGAAGATCACCTCCGTTGATCAGCTCGCCGACGGCGCGACGGTCGCCATTCCGAACGACCCGGTGAACGGCGGTCGCGGCCTGCTGCTCCTGCAGCAGCTCGGCCTCATCAAGGTGAGCGGCAAGGCCGTCCTGACGGCTCCCGACGACAAGCTGCCGACGATCAAGGATATTACCGAGAATCCGAAAGATCTTAAGATCGTTGAACTTGAATCGGCGATCCTGCCCCGCGCATTGAGCGAAGTGGATCTTGCGGCGCTCAATGGCAACTATGTTTTCGAGGCCAAGCTCGACCTCTCCAAGTCCCTGCTAATCGATCGCGGCCAGGACGGCTTCAACGTGTGGAGCGAGTATCTCGTGACGCGTCCCGAAAACAAGGACGACAAGGCTATTGGAATTCTCGCCAAGGCCCTCAACAGCGACGAGACGCGCCAGTTCATCGCGGATCACTACAAGGGGCAGATCATCGCTGCCTTCTGATCGCACCGCGCAATTTCGAAACTGGACGCCAGCCGGAAGGAGCACGTTGGATGAGTGAAATTGCATCAGCAAAACCCAAGCCGGGAATCGACGGCTGGCTTCCAGAAATACCGGCGGCCCCCGCCCATGTGATCGGCAATGACGAGGAAGCGATCTCCGTTGCCCAGTCGCTGGTTTCCACCTTCGCCGCGGAAGCGGCGGAGCGGGACAGGGAGCGCCGGCTCCCCTTCGCCGAGGTCGACATCTTCTCGCAGAGCGGCCTTTGGGGCATCACCGTGCCGAAGGCGTATGGCGGCGCCGGGGTTTCCTTCGCGACCCTTGGCCGAGTCTTCGCCATCCTGGCCTCTGGCGACGCGTCGGTGGCGCAGATCGCGCAGAACAGCTTCGAGATCCTGGACGTGATCCGGCAAACGGGCTCCGAGGAACAGAAGCGGGAGCTTTTCGGCCTGGTCCTGAAGGGCTATCGGCTCGGCAACGCGTTCTCCGAGTTCAAGGGCAAGAACGTCGAGGCCTTCGAGACCCGGCTCACCCGGGATGGCGAAGGCTTCAGGGTCTCTGGCGAAAAGTTCTATTCCACCGGCGCGCTCTTTGCGCATCTTGTGCCGATCGTCGCCCTCGATGACGACGGCCACGTCGTGGTCGCCGTCGCGGATCGAGCTTCGCCGGGACTGGAGGTCATCAACGACTGGTCGGCGTTCGGGCAGCGCACCACGGCGTCGGGAACGGTGGTGCTGAAGAACGTCTACATTCCGGCCGCTCGCGTTCTGCCAGCCCATCTGGTCTACGAGAACCCGAGCGCCGTCGGCCCGCAGAGCCAGCTTATTCATTCGGCCATCGATATCGGCATAGCGGACGCGGCGATCCGCGAGACCATAGAATTCGTCAAGACCAAGTCTCGTCCATGGATCGACAGCGGCGAGGAAACCGCATCGGCCGACCTCTACACGATCGCGGCGATCGGCGACCTCAAGATCCGGCTGCATGCCGCGGAAGCGCTGTTGGAGCGGGCCGGCCGCGTCTTGGACAGAACGATCGTTGAAAATAGCGATGCAGCGATCGCGGAAGCCAAGATCGCGAACGCCGAAGCCAAGGTTATGTCGACTGAGGTGGCCCTCAGCGCCTCCAACAAGCTCTTCGAACTCGCCGGGACCCGCTCGACCCTCGGCCACTACAATCTGGACCGGCTGTGGCGAGATGCCCGGACGCACACGTTGCACGATCCCGTCCGCTGGAAATTCCATGCCGTGGGGAATTATTACCTCAACGGCGTGCGACCGCCCCAGCATTCGTGGATTTAGGCGAACTTTCTACGAGTGAAGGACGCCGTTGGCGCCGCCGAAGGATCATCTGATGTTCCGTCCAGCGGGCCCGCGTTCAAGGCACGCTTCAATCTGAAGCTTTAGCCTCGAGGCAGAAAGGACGGCGAGAACTGCCTCCCGCCGTCCTCATCGCATCCGCGAGGATGTGCGTGACGGCATATGAGTCCGCATGCCACGTGCGGATTGCATCGGGCATTGTGAGCGTGTAGCGCTTGATATGAGCAAGGATATAATGCGGCGTTTGCCTCATGGGCGGACGAGCCGAGAAGGCCTGACGGGCTAAACTTGGGGATGATGGATTTGGTCGCCGACAAGAATGCAGAAAAGGCCATCCCGGCGACCGTGAAGAAGGCGCGCGCACCCAAGAAGGCTGACAAGGCTTCGCTGACCGACAAGGTCTATAATCTCCTGCGCGCGGAGATCCTGACCTGCGCGCTGGAGCCCGGCCGCGAATTGTCGGAAGCCGAACTGGCGCAGCGCTTCGACGTCAGCAAGACGCCCGTCCGCGAGGCCTTGGCGACGCTGCGCTCCGAAGGATTTGTGCGCACCTTTCCGCGTCGCGGCTATCAGGTCGTGCCGATCACTTTCGGCGACCTGAACAAGCTGTTCGACCTGCGCAAGATCCTGGAAGCCGGCGCCGCCGAGCTCGCCTGCGCCCGCATCACCGATGCCGAACTCGACCATCTGCAGAAGCTGGCGGACGTCGTCTATGAGCGCGGCGAGCAGCCGAGCCTGCAGCGCTTCATCAAGGCCAATCGCGACTTCCACTCGGCCATCGCCAAGGCATCCGGCAATGAACGGCTGCAACTGATGATCACGCGGCAGATCGACGAACTGGAGCGCTTCTTCTACCTCGGCGCGCGCCTGCGCGACGTCAACAACGAAACGATCAGCGATCACCAGGCGATCGTCGAAGTGCTGCGCTCACGCGATCCGGTCGCGGCGCGCGAGATCATGATCAAGCACAACGAGATCACCCGCGAGGGCCTGTTCAGGGCCCTCACGAGCTCGCCCGGCTTCGCCCAGATCAGCCTCTAGGCCCCTTTCCTTCCCGCCATAGCTCGCCGGTCGAGCGGCAGCCGTGTCCTCCCGCCCGACTGCATACCCCAAACTCCGCCATCATCCTGAGGTGCCCGGCAATGCCGGGCCTCGAAAGAGGGTCCAGGGAACGCAGCCGCTCCGGCCCGCCGCGAGCGCTACGACCAAAACGAACCTCACACCGCCTGCTTGTAGCCGAGGGAGAGCGTGCTCATGGCGCGCATGACGGCGGCCTGGGTCGGATCGACGACCGGAAGGCCGAGCCGATCCTCGATCTCGCTCCGATAGCCGCCCATGCTGGCGCAGCCGAGGATCAGGACGTCGGCACCATCGCGGTCGCGCAGTTCCATGCCCACCTCGACGATGCGGTCGACGACGCCGCTGCCCTGCATCTCGGTAACGCCGATGTCGAGCGGACGGTCGCCGGCTAGCCGGTCCATGTAGCCGAGGCTGCGGACCGCGCGCATGTGGCGGGCGATCGAACCCTGCTTGATGGCGATGATGCCGAAGCGGCGACCGAGCCCCGTCGCCAGATGGAACCCCGATTCCGCAATGCCCAGAACCGGCCGCTTCAGGTTCTCGCGAGCGAGCGCCAGGCCAGGATCGGAGAAGCAGCCGATGACATAGGCGTCGGCCGGGTTCGCCTCGAAATAGCGCGTGATCGGCAAAACGACGCTCTCGACATGCTCCTGCGTCTCGATGCCCGGAGGGCCTACCCGCAGCGTCGCGCAGACGATCTCGGGACCGCCCGGCGTGCGCAGGATGTCCAGCGCCGCATCCATCGACTGCGTGACGTCGACCGAGCTGTTGGGATTGAGAACGAGAATGCGCGTCATGGGGAATGGACCATCGTCAGTTGCGGTAGGGAGCGATCGGCAGGCGCCTCGGAGATCCGGGCTTTTCACGGGCGTTTCGGCAGTCCGGGAAGGAGCACGGGGTATCGTCGAGGGTGACGCCAGCGAGCACGGTATGACCTCATCGAGCGGACGCGAACGCCACACGATACATCACAAGAATTTCTTATGAAATATCACAAGGCATGAATTATTCAAGGGGCGACGGTGCCCCAGGATCAGCCCGCCTGACATCGTGGAGCGCTCCTATGCCGAGCGGACCGAGCGACGCGGCTCGTCAGCCGCAACCGGCGCCGGCCGACGGGCACCTTCCCGAAGCAACCTTGCGGCCAACACGGCGACCTTGCCGCGGTCATGGCGGCCGTTATGCCCGCCGTGGAAGAGGCCGCAGGCCGTCTCGCTCGCGTCTTCGGCGCCGATGCGACGCCCCGCGTCGCTTTCTGACATCGTCCAACTTCTGCCCGCCCCATAGGCATCCCGCGAGGCATTTTGCTGACAAATTCAGCAATGAATACCGATATTTGGCCTCATGATATATTTCACAATATTTTCATTGTATTTCATGCTCGGTTGGCTCTAGCTGGACAGGTCCACCGACTTGGGAAGCGTCATTCAGAAGGCGCCCCACAGGAATGGCGAGCCCGCGCTGAAGGGACGGGACCCGCAGCGAGGCGTCCGGAACACCAGAGAGGATCACGATGAAGACCTGTTCGAAATCCACCATCGCAGGCCTCGCCATGGCGGCCTGCCTCGTCGTTGCCGCGGTGCCGGCATCAGCCGACAGCATCGACCTGTCGAGCATGAAGGTCAGCCTCGACGCGCCAAAGCCCTGGCCGCTCAAGAACCTGATCGAGCCGGGCAAGATGGTGATCGCCACCAGCGGGCAGACCGAGAAGGAATCCTTCATCGGCGACAATGGCGAGCTTCAGGGTGCACTCATCGACCTCTGGACCAAGATGGCGGACGATCTCGGCCTCAAGCCCGAATTCGCCAAGGTCGAGTGGCCCGGCGTCATTCCGGGTCTCGTGGCGAACCGCTTCGACCTCGGCTGCGAAGGCGCGCTCTGGACGAATGCGCGCCTGTCCTCGCAGGACTTCTTCCTGACCCGTCCCATCCAGGTTCAGGTCAACGTCGCGATGGTGCGCAAGGATTCGGGCATCCAGTCCTATGTCGACATGGCCGGCAAGAAGCTCGGCGGCGTGAAGGGCGAAGTCGAACTCCAGAGCCTCTTGACCAAGCTCAACGCCTCCCCGGACGGCGTCCTTTCGCTGCCGGGCATCAGCGAAGCCCGTCTGGCGCTGCTCAACAAGCAGATGGACGTGTACGGCACCGGCCTGCACATCGCTGCCGCCGCCATGGAAGGTCCCGATGGCGACAAGTTCACGATCCTGCCCGAGCCTACCTCGGTCGGCGTCGCCAGCTTCTGCGTCAATCACCGCGAGGCCGATCTGCTCAACGCCGTCAATTTCCTGATCGCCCGATATCGCGCCGACGGCACGATGAAGGCCATCAACGAGAAATGGGGCGTGCCGGATACGTCCGATCTGCTGAGCAAGCTAGCCTACTGATCGGAAAGAGTGATCGCCTTGGACCTTTCAGTCTGGTTGCACCGTGGTCCCTACATTCTGGAAGGTTTCTGGCTGACGCTTGCGTTGATCGTGTCGGTACTCGCCATCAGCGCGCCCCTGGCGCTGGTGGCGGGTCTCGCCCTCACGGCGAAAAACCGGTGGCTGCGGCTCGCCGTCGCCTGCCTCAGCTGGCTGGCGAGAGGCGTGCCGCCCCTGATCATCCTTTTCGGCGCCTATTACATCCTGCCGATCGCCTTCGACTGGCGGCTCGATCCGCTGCCGGCCGCGATCTTCGGCTTTACCCTCTACAACACCTTCATCTGCGCGGAGATCGTCGCCGCCGGCCTGCGCGCGGTGCCGCGCGGCCAGCACGAGGCCATCGCCGCGATGGGCATTCCGCCGTTTCGGGCCCTGCGCCGTATCATCCTGCCGCAGGCCATGACCGTCATCGTGCCACCCTACATCTCCAATGCGACCGACATCGTGAAGAGCACTGCGCTTGCAGGTTCCATCGGCGTGATGGAACTCGTCACCCGGGCCAATCAGGCGATCGTGGCGACCAACCGCCCCTTCGAGATCCTGATCGGCGTCGCCGTCATCTACGGCCTGATCGACGCGGTTCTGATCGCCATTCAGACGTGGTGCGAAAGGCACTGGGGCCAAGCCCGGAGGCGCGCGGCATGAATTTCGACACCGCTATCCTGCTCGACAACATCGATCCCCTGATCCAGGGCGTCGAGACGACGATCTGGCTGTTCCTGGCGATCATGGCGCTCTGCACGCCGCTGGCGCTCCTGGTGGCGCTGGCGCGCCTCTCCCGCAACAGGCTGCTGCGAACGACGGGCGCGACCTATGTCAACGTCATCCGTTCGCTGCCGCTGCTGGTCATCCTCTTCTTCACCTTCTACGGCCTGCCGGCGCTCGGCGTCTTCGTTCCGCCGTTCGTGGCGGCGATGATCGGCCTGACCCTCGTCACCACCGCCTATCTGTCGGAAGATTTTCGCGGCGCGCTGATGGCGGTGCCCCGGGGGCAGTATGAGGCGGCCGAGGCACTGGGCCTGTCGCCCTGGCGTTTCACCCGCCGGATCCTCGTACCGCAATCGCTGCCAGTGCTCTGCGCGCCCTATTTTACCCGCGCCATCGTGACGATGAAGGCCACCTCGATCGCCTCGATCGTCGCGGTCAACGAACTCACCGCCGAAAGCATGGCCAAGATCACCGAGACCTACAGGTCGGTGGAGTTCCTCGCCTTTGCCGCCGTCGCCTATCTCGCCCTGAGCTCGCTGCTTGCCCTGCTTCAGGCCTGGGTTCAGCGCCGCGTGAGCCTTCCTTGAGCACGACAAGAGACATGCTGATGGATTCCATCGACCCCAACGCTTCCGCCAACCGCAGCCGTTTCATGCTCGAGATCGTCAATCTGCGTAAATCCTGGGGCGAGCAGATGGTCCTGAAAGGGATCGACTTGAGGGTCGAGCCCGGACAGGTGGTCTCCCTCATCGGCGCCTCGGGCTCCGGCAAGTCGACGCTTTTGCGCTGCGTCAACTATCTCGAGACACCGGATGCCGGCAGCGCCATCCGCATCAATGGCGAGCAGATCGGCAGCGACGATCCGGCCCGCGTGTCGGCGCGGCTGCTGCGCCAGCAGCGCGCCCAGATCGGCATGGTGTTCCAGCATTTCAATCTGTTCCCCAACATGACGGCGCTCGGGAATGTCTGCGAGGCCCCGCTCGCCCACCGTCGCGGCTCGAAGGCCGAGATCCGCGACATGGCGATGGCCCTGCTCGAACGCGTCGGCCTCGCCGAACGCGCCGGCCACTATCCCAGCCAGCTTTCCGGCGGCCAGCAGCAGCGCGTGGCGATCGCGCGCGCACTCGCCATGAAGCCGAAACTGATGCTGTTCGACGAGGTCACCTCGGCGCTCGACCCGGAGTTGGTCGACGAAGTCCTGAAGGTCATGCGCGAGCTCGGCAAGGACGGCATGACCATGCTGGTCGTCACCCACGAGATGGCTTTCGCCGAGGATGTCGGCGACCGCGTGATCTTCATGGCCGATGGGAGGATTCTCGAGGACGGAACCCCGCGCGACGTCCTGCGCAACCCGCAGCAGGAGCGCACGCGCAGCTTCCTCTCCCGCGCCATGCGCAATCGCTGAGCGCGCGACAGGAGGGGCGCGGCGCCGCGTGGTTCAATCGGCACCTACGCCATTCCCCCTCCCCGCGAGCGCGCGTGGAAGGTCTAGTCGGCGGCGGAGCCCTTGATGAAGGCACTGAGCACGGCGTCGAGGTGCTGCTTCATCGCCCGCCCGGCGGCGGCGGTATCCGCAGCCTCGATCGCCGCGTAGATGGCCTCGTGCTCCGTGGCCGTATCGCGCGGGCGATCCGGTCCGACCAGAAGCCTTTCGAAGCGCTCGAACAGGGGCTTGGTTCGATACTCCCACAGCTTGTCGACCACGACCTGATAGGCCGGATTGCCGCTGGCGCGAGCGATCTCCAGATGGAACTCGCGGTCGCCTTCGCGGTAATTTTCCACCGTCGCCGAAGAGGCGGAGGCCTGGAGCGCCATCGCGGCTCGCATGGCATCGAGGTTCTCTTTGCGGTGATTGGCCGCCGCCAGCTCCGCGATCCGCGGCTCGATGACACGACGCGCTTCGAGGATCTGGATTGGACCGATGTCCAGGTCACTGGATTGTCGAACCGATCGCTGTTTCCCGGCCAGCACTTCGACGCCATGCCCCTGACGCACGTCGACGCGCCCGGTGACCTCCAGGGCAATCAGGGCCTCGCGGACCGAGGTGCGGCTGACGCCAAGTTGTTCGGCGAGCTCGCGTTCGGACGGAAGAAATGTTCCGACCGGAAACAGGCCCTGGTCGATCCGCGTCTCGAGAAGCTCGGCGATCCGACGATAGAGGCGGGTCGTCTCAAGTTGAGGCAGGCGCATATGGGCGATATCCTCACCCCTAGGAGGATTACTCATTTATCTCAATGCCTTAGATGCGCTGTTCGTTCACCTTGTCTGAAGCTAGTCGCGCGACCTGTCGTTGTCCAGCAAGGCAAACGCAGCTTACCCGGTTTCATCATTGACGAGTATGCCTCAATAGGACTAATGATCAAGTGGCTGGACCTGTTGGCCAGCTTGAAGCGACTGACGGCTGACTTACTTTTCTTTCGAAACGTTAGGTCCCTCGATGCACATCGCCCCAGCTGCGCCCACTCTCCCCTACGCGAAAACCGTGATCCTGGTCTTCTTTAGAGAATAGACCGCTCACACATCGCGCCGCGCATCATTTCTTAGATCCGTTCGCTTCTCGCGCAACGGAACGAACAACTGCGCCATGCTGAACCACCGATATTGGTCAGTAATTCTTACCAACTCTACAAACGAGATCTAATCCGACCCTATCCATAACCTTGACAGGCAAGATCAAGGGGACAATGATCAAATTGCTGGTTGGACCATTAGACCAACAAACCAGAACTAGGGAGCACTCACCTAAGATGTCTACCGCAGCAGCACTCGATGCAGATCCCAAGGCGTGGTTCGTCCACGACCGCTTCGGCGTCTTCCTGCATTGGGGTATCTACTCGCATTCAGGCAAGGAGGCCTCCTGGGGTCTCCAGCGAGGTCTCAATACTTGCGCTGACTACGACCGCTATCAGTCGGTCTTCGAAGGCGATCTCTACGATCCGTATGAGTGGGCGCGGCTCCTGCGCCAGGCCGGCATTCGCTACGCGATCCTGGCCACCAAGCATCATGACGGCTTCTCGCTCTGGGATACTGCCTATTCCGATTACAAGATCACGAATTCGCCGGCAGGCCGCGACGTCATCGCGCCCTATGTCGATGCGCTGCGGAAAGAAGGGATCAAGGTAGGGCTCTATTATTCGCTGATCGACTGGCACCACGAGCAATTCCCGATCGACAGCGTCCATCCGCTGTGTCGAACCCGCGAAGACCCCAAGACCCCGATGGCGCCGCGCCCCCTCGCCGAAATCGAGGAAATGAACAAGACGCGCGACATGACGGTCTACGCCGAGTTCATGCGCAACCAGGTGCGCGAGCTCCTGACGAACTACGGCAAGATCGACCTGATGTGGTTCGACTACTCTTACGAAATCCCGGTGCCTGGCCAGGTGATCCACGAGCGTTGGATGGGCAAGGGAGCCAAGGACTGGGAAAGCGAGAAGCTCCACGCGCTGGCCCGGGAGCTGCAGCCCGACATGGTGATCAACAATCGCCTCGGACTTCCCAAGGAAAGCGGGATCCTGCCGGACTTCGATACTCCGGAGCAGTTCATTCCGCAGTCGCGCAAGAAGATGAGCGCCCAGACCATTCCGCAGGAAACCTGCATCGTCTTCTCCGACCAGTGGGCCTATTCGTCGACGGCACGGGCCTTCAACCACGAGAAGGAAGCGGCCCAGATCGTCCAGACCCTGATCCACCTGGTCTCGGTCGGGTCGAACATGCTGTACGGCATCGGCCCGACCGCCCGCGGGCGCTTCAACGACCGGGCGCTGGCGGAGCTCGACGTCTATGCGAAGTGGATGGATCTGCATAGCCGAAGCATCTACGGCTGCGGCCCCTCGCAGTTCGATCCCCCGACGGATGCGCGGCTGACGCAGAACGGCAACCGCCTCTATGTCCACCTCTTTGCCTGGCCATTCCGCCACGTGCACCTCCCCGGCCTCGAGGGGAAGATCCGCCACGCGCAGTTCCTCCACGACGGCAGCGACATCAAGATCGCGGATTTCGGCTGGAACTACCTCAACATCGAGAAATTCCGCGACGACGGCATGGTCACGCTCGAGCTTCCGCATGAGAGGCCCGATGCAGTCGTTCCGGTGATCGAGATCTTCCTGAAGGACTGATCAAGCACGACGGCCGGGTCGCGAAAGCGCGACCCGGCTGGCTGGGCCATCCAACAACTGGCCCAGCACAAATTGGATGTGTCGGTTCAACATGGGAGGAGACCATGAACCTTCGACGTCGCACTATCCTGCAGCACGGCGCCGCGATGCTTGCGCTTGCCGCGGCTACGCTCTCATCCGCACCGGCGATGGCAGCCCCCGTTACGCTCCGCTTCTGGGATCTTCAGTGGGGCAATGCCTCCTACCAGGTCGTCGCCCAGCAATTGGTCGATCGGTTCAACAACGAGCATCCCGACATCCAGGTGGAGCTCACGATCGTACCGTGGACGAACTGGTTCGAGACTTTCGTGACGGCCGTCGCCTCGGGCTCCGCTCCCGACGTGTCGACGGGGGCAAGCTTCCAGCCCAATTACTTCCACTCCCAGGATGCCATCCTTCCCATCGATGATCTCATCGAGGCAATGCGGAAGGACGGCAGCCTGGCCGACATCCCGGAGGCCAATCTCGAGACCTATCATGTCGACGGGCACTACATCGCCCTGCCCTGGGCCGTCGACTTCGCGGGCTGGTACTATCGCAAGGACATTCTCGAGAAGTTCAACATCCAGCCTCCGACGTCGTGGCAGGAATTGCGCGAGGCGGCGAAAGCCGTCACCGGCGATGGCGTCTACGGCATCATGTCCTCGGGCGATCACGACAAAATCCTGATCACGCTCCTGCAGAACAATGACGGCGGCTTCTTCGACGAGGACGGCAAGCCCGATCTGCTGAGCGAGCGAAACCGGGAGACCGTGGAATTTCTCGCGGCGCTGCAGGCAGACGGCTCCGTCGACCGGGCTTCGGTGGGTTACGACGGCAACCACGCGATCCAGGCCTTCATCAGCGGAAAGGCGGCCTTCTACCTTTCGGGGCCGTCGCTGCTGGCCAACGCCGATGCCGAGACGCAGGCAAAGATCGGCATCCTGCCGCCGCTAGCGGGGCCGCATGGCGACAAGGGCACGGCCGCATGGAACGCCGGCATCATGGCCTACAGCCAGACGCAGCACCCGAGGGAGGCGATGACCTTCATCCGCTGGTGGTCGGAGAACGAAACCCCGCTATGGACCAAGGCGGGTGGCGGCATGCTGCCGGTCCGGGCCTCGATCCGCAAGGATCCGTTCTTCACCGAGAGCCCGATCACCACGATGTATGCCGACCAGTATCTGCCCGTGGCGAAGCCGATCTACAACAAGGCCAAGCAGTCGTTCCCCGAACTGAACGCGGTGGAAGGCGACGGCTTCATCGCCAAGACCGTGCAGCAGATCTGGCAGGGCAAGCCGGTCGATCAGTTGCTCCCGGCTGCGCAGCAGCGCCTCGAAGCCATCGTCAACGGCCAGTAATGTCGATCGCTGTGCGCAGTGACAGGACCAGGCGCCCACGCGCCCGGTCCAGGTATGAAACCTGGATCGGCGAAGGATGGCCCTATGTGCTTCCGACGCTGATCCTTCTGGTGGTCGTGGTCGCCTTCCCTCTCGTCTCCGCCATGTATCTGAGCATGACGAAAGGCTCGCTGATGAAGACGAGCGGCTTCGTCGGCTGGGCGAACTACGTCAGCCTCTTCTCCAACCGGGAGTTTCTGAGCGCCCTGAGATTTACGGCGATCTTTGCCGTTACCAGCATCGCCGGCTGCTATGTGTTCGGTCTCGGCATCGCGCTCTTGCTGCAGAAAACCCTGCCGGCCCGTGGTCTGTTGCGCGTGCTGTTCCTGATGCCGTGGGTCATCCCCTCGGTGGTCGCGGTGGCGGGCTGGCGGCAGGTGATCGGCAGCGAGGACGCCCTCGCGAACCTGTTCCTGCGCGCCATCGGGCAGAACACGGTCTACTTCCTGAGCGACGACACCTGGGCCGTCATCTCCGTCATCGTGATCAAGATCTGGCGCAGCATACCGTTCGTCATGCTGTCGCTGCTGGCGGGACTTCAGGCGATCGACCGGTCGCTCTACGAAGCCGCGGCGATCGACGGCGCCAATCGATTGCAGACGTTTTTCAACGTCACGCTGCCTCAGCTGAAGACGGTCTCGATCGTTCTCAGCCTGATGATGGCGATCTGGTCGGTGAATGATTTCGAGACGGTGTGGCTGCTGACGCAGGGCGGGCCCGGCTACGCGACCCAGAACCTCGTCGTGCTCTCCTACCTCTACACGTTCAAGCGCTCCAATGTCGGCCTTGGCACCGCCATCGCCATCATGACCCTGGTCGTCCTGATGGTCCTCATCGTCATGAGCCTCCGCCAGCAGAGGCAGCCCAAATGAACCGCATGACGTGGTATTCCCGACTATCCCTGAGCGGCGTGGCCTGGGCCGCCGTCGCCCTCATGAACATTCCGGTGATGCTGGTAATCCTGGGGTCGTTCCAGACGACCTCGAACATGTCCAGCACCGCCGGGGTTATTCCGACATCGCTGACCCTGGCCAATTACGAGACGGTGCTCGCGAGAACGCCTTTCTTCACCTATCTCGCGAACAGCCTGACGATAGCCCTCGGCACGACCGTGCTGTCCGCCGTGCTGGCGTTGCTGGCAGGCTATGCGATGTCGCGCTATCGCAGCCCGCTGCTGACCGTCTTCTCGTACAGCCTGTTCGTCGTACAGATGTTTCCGGTCGTGCTGGTTCTCATCCCGGTCTTCCCGATCTTCAGGGAGCTCGGCACGATCAACACGCCGATACCGGTCATCATCCTCTGCACCGTCTTCAACCTGCCCTTCGTCACCTGGATGTCGCGATCTTATTTCGACAGCATACCGACGGAGATCGAGGAGGCGGCGCGGATCGACGGATGCTCGCAATTGGGGGCGCTATGGCGGATCGTCATCCCCCTCTCGGGTCCCGGCGTCGCGGTGATCTCCGTCTTCTCGTTCCTCGCGGCATTCAACGAGTTCTTCATTGCGAGCGTGTTTCTGAGGACCGCGAACTCGCTGACGGTTCCCGTCGGAATACAGATGTTCGTGCAGCAATACACGACCGACTGGGGAAACCTGATGGCGGGTTGCGTCCTGATGATGCTGCCGACGCTGATCCTGTTCTTCTTCGCCCAGAGATACATCGTCCACGGCGCGGTCACGGGCGGCGTCAAAGGTTGATCGGCGGGCCGGCAGACTTCCGACGCGAACCTGCCGCCCGTCACAGAGGCCACGCGCGCCACGATCGGCTCTGCGACTCGATCGAGTTCGCAGAGCCGAGCATTTCCCTTACGCCCAAACACAACAGAGGATGCGTGGATGGATCGTCCGCCCACATCGTGAGAAGCGCTGTCAACTCCAGGCTTTGAGATTGCATATTTCGCAGCCTATCCTGTCGGGATCGACTACGGGACCGCATGATCCGGGAAGGATTCGACAGTCTTGGAAAAGACCATTCCTGGCACGGCTTTGCTGCGAAAGCTCTTTGTCGTGCTCGACATCGTGGGGCAAAGCCCGGGGGATGTCACGGTTGCCGGCCTCAGCAGCCAGACCGGTTGGCCGCGCGCCACTCTGTATCGCATTTTGAGCGCGGCCACGGCGCATGGCTTCCTCAGGCTTGATCCCAGGAGCAACACCTACACGCTGGGATTCCGCTTCATCGAGCTGGCCCAGAACGTCTGGTCGTCCGGAGATCTGGTGACGACGGCCTCGCTGGAGTTGCGGCGATTGCGCGACATCACCGGCGAAACAACGCATCTCGGCGTGCTCCAGGGCGACCAGATGCTGGCCCTGGGCAAGTTCGAGGGCCCACATCCACATAAGGACGCCGCGCGGCTTGGCATCCGGAAACCGCTTCATTCCACCAGCCAGGGCAAGGCGGTGCTGGCCTTCCTGCCAGAGCACGACGTCGAGGCGCTCATCGCCCGAATGAATTTTCGCTCGAGCACGAAACATTCGATCACGGATCCGGACCTCCTGCGCTCGCAATTGCGGATCATTCGTCAGCGCGGCTACGCGATCGACGACGAGGAGGCGGCCATCGGGACGCGTTGCGTGGGCGCGCCGATACTCGATAGTGCCGGCCGTCCCGTGGCCGCCATCAGCCTTGCCGGGCCAACCTATCGCGTAACGAACGAGCGGGTGGAGCGGCTCGGGCCGGAAGTGGCGCAGGTGGCGCACGATATCGCCCAGCTCCTGCGCAGTCCGGTTCCGACGCCGGCCCATCCGGCCGACTGGCCTGCGGCCCATCCGGGTCATCGGGATCCCGCATTGCATGGCGTGTCGCCGAGTTGGGACGCCGGGCGACAGTGCCTGCACTGGGCGGACAGGTTTGCGCCCCGCCTGCATTCGAGCGAAGCGACGACGCGCGCGCATGGCTTCACGTCGGAAGTCGCCATCGATGCGGTAGGACACACAAGTCGGTATGCGGTCGCCTTTGCCAAGGGCTCGCTTCTGCTGGTGGACGAAAACGGATTGGCGCATGAGCGCCGGTTCGAACCATTGAAGAACCTGACCTGTCTGGCGGTCCGCGCGGATGGAACGCCGTTCGGCGCGATTTATTGCGAATATGAAGCCAGAACCAAGATCGGCACGATGGCCGCCAGCGGCGAGATCGTCGAAAGCTGGAGCCTCGCAGCCCATGTCGAGCATATGGTCTGGTCTCCGGACGGCGGCACGCTCTACGCCTCCGTGCCGCAGCGCGGCCTGATCTATTCGCTGACGCAGGCCTCGCCCAATCCTCGCATTCTGGCTCGGATATCGAAGGCATCGGGCGAACCGCACGGACTGGCCGTGGACGCGGATGGGCGCTTGTGGGTGGCGTTGTACGATGGCTGGAGCATTGCCCGGCTGACCCATGTCGGCGAGATCGACCACGTCATCGCCCTGCCCGTGCCGCGGCCCACCGGGCTGGCCTTTTCCGATGGCTCCGACGGCACCCTGCATGTGACGACGGCCCGCATGGATCTGGCGCGCGAGGTTCTGGAGAACGCGCCCTTGTCGGGCCGGTTGCTGACCGTCAAGGCGCCGGTGCGGGGAACCGCGCCGCCGCCGATGAACTATGCTCCGGGCGATGGCTAGTTCAGTATTGCCCGGATGACGGCGGCGGATTGAAGGAACAGGCATGAAGATCTTGGCGGTGATCGCGGTTTGGGCGGCTCTGACCGGTCTGGCCCAGGCGGAGAGCATCAATGCGGGCGACCGCCCGACGAACCCGACCAAACCGTTCGTCGCCAAGGAGATCACCCGCTTCGATACGCCCTGGGCCCTCGCCTTCCTGCCGAACGGCAACCTGCTGGTCACCGAAAAGCCCGGCAAGCTCTTCCTGGTGACGCGGAACGGCCGCAAGACCCGGGTCACCAACGTTCCGAAGGTCGCCGCCGGCGGCCAGAACGGGCTTCTGGACGTCGCCGTGTCGCCCGGCTTCCGGTCGGACGGAAAGATCTACATCACCTATGTCGAGCCGGCCGGAGAAGGTAGCCGGCTGGCGCTGGCGCGCGCCACCCTCGCGACCGCGCCGAACAAGGCCAACCTGGACGATTTCGAGGTGATCTGGCGGCAGTCGCCGGCCGGTGGCGGTGGACAGCCCGGCGGCATCATCGCCTTCGATCCGGCCGGCAAGCACCTGTTCCTGACGGTGGGCGATCGCATGCGGCCAGAGACGGCGCAGGATCCGGCCCAGGCGCGCGGCAAGCTGCTTCGCCTCAACCTGGACGGATCGACGCCGGCCGACAATCCGCATGCCAGGGAGGGCGGCGTGCCGGCGCAGACCTGGACCACGGGCCATCGCAATCCCTACGGCCTCGCCTTCGCGCCGGACGGCGGGCTCTGGCTGCACGAAATGGGCCCGCGCGGCGGCGACGAGCTGAACCGGATCGAGCCCGGCCGCAATTATGGCTGGCCGCTCGTTTCGAACGGCGACAACTACAACGGCACGCCCATCCCGCGCCACGCGACGCGACCGGAATTCACGGCGCCCGTGTTGTATTGGACGCCCGTCATCGCCCCAGCGGGTCTTGCCTTCTACGAGGGGACGATGTTCCCGAACTGGCGCGGCTCCGCCTTCATCGGCGGCCTCGCCGCCTCCGCCCTCGTCCGCGTGACCTTCGACGACAAGGGCGGCGCGGACGAAGCCGACCGCTGGGACATGGGCGCCCGGATCCGCGACGTCGCCGTCGGCCCCGACGGCGCGCTCTGGGTCATCGAGGACGACAACCCCGGACGGCTGCTGCGCCTGACGCCGAACTAGCGCGGCTAGCCTTCCAGCGCCAGCCGCTCGCGACGGCGTTCCGCCTGGGCGACGGGATCGGGCACCGGCGCCGCCGCCAGCAGCCGTTTGGTATAGTGCTGTCGGGGCGTACTGGTGACCAAGTCGGCCGGGCCCTGTTCGACGATCTCGCCCTTGTTCATCACAGCCACGCGGTGACTGATCGCACGCACGACGGCAAGGTCGTGCGTGATGAAGAGATAGGCGACGCCGGTGCGCTCCTGGATCTCGATGAAGAGGTCGAGCACTCGAGCCTGCGTCGACAGGTCGAGGGCGCTGACTGGTTCGTCGCAGACGATCAACTGCGGATTGATCGCCAGGGCCCGGGCGATGGCAATTCTCTGCCGCTGGCCGCCGGAAAACTCGCGCGGCAAGCGGCTGGCGGCGTCGGACGGCAGCCTTACCTGGTCGAGCAGTTCCTGAACCCGCCGGAGGGCCTCGACGCCGGAAATGCCCTGGACGAGCAAGGGTTCGACCAGGATGTCGCCCACCGTGAGCATGGCATTCAGCGATGTATAGGGATCCTGAAACACCACCTGGATCTCGCGGGACAATTGCTTGCGCCCGGCACGATTGAGTTGGCTGATCTCACGGCCGAGATAGCGGATGCTGCCGGAGGAGACCTGGGCGAGCCCGAGCACGGCACGCCCCAGCGTGCTTTTGCCGGAGCCCGACTCCCCGACCAGACCCAGGGTCTCCCCCGGAGCGATGGAGATCGACACGTTCCGGAGCGCGAGATAGCGCCCGTAGTGGACGACCACGTCCTTCACTTCCAGGAGATCTGAGATCCCGCTCGCATCGTGCAGCGTGTTCAAGACGTGACCTCCTGGGCCAAGGCAAGGGTCTGGCGTGGCGGACGCGGAACCAGCGGCGGACGAAGGGGGGCGCCCTCCAACGTCGACCCCAGGAGCGTGCGCGTATAGTCGTGTTGGGGCTGGGCGAAGATGTCGAGAACCGGGCGTTGCTCCACGATCTCGCCATTACGCATCACCGCGACCCGGTCGCAGAGATCGGCCACCACGCCGAAATTGTGCGTCACCAGCAGCACGCCGAGATTGCGCTCCGCCTTGAGATCGCGAATGAGATCGAGGATCTCGGCCTGCACGGTGACGTCGAGCGCGGTGGTCGGCTCGTCGGCGATCAGCAGGTCGGGATCGCAGGAAAGCGCGCCGGCAATCAGCACACGCTGCGCCATGCCACCACTGATCTGATGCGGATAGCTCTTGAAGGCGCGACGCGGATCGGCGATGCCGACGCGCTCGAGCAGGGCCAGGGCCTTTTCCTCGGCCTGCCGACGCGAGAGACCGCCAACCACCTGCAGGGGCTCGCAGAGCTGATCGCCGATCCGGAAGAGCGGATCGAGATTGCTCATCGGCTCCTGCGGGATGTAGCCGATACGCCGGCCACGGATGGCCTGCATCTGGCTTTCCGGGACATCGATCAGGTTCTGGCCTTCCAGCCAGATGCTGCCGCCGGTCAGCTTCCCGCCTTCCGGCAGCAGCCGCAGGATGCTGAGAGCCGTCTGGGTCTTGCCGGAGCCCGACTCCCCCACGAGGCCGAGGATTTCGCCGCGGGCGATGGTGAAGCTGACGGATTTCACGACCGTCGTTGTGTTGCCGTCCCGCCCGGCATAGCCGACCGACAGGCCGCTGACCTCCAGCAAGGCGTCGGGTGCAGATTGCGTCGCCCGCGCACTTGCCGATGCCGGCATGGCGGCCGTTCGCCGGGCTCGCGGCAGGACGTCGTCGCCGTTAAGGGCATCGCGCAGGGCATTGCCGATGAGGATCAGCGAACCGACGGTAACGCCGATCATAACTCCCGGCGGCAGAAGCAGATGCCGGCCAATGTAGATGTTGTTGTAGGCGTCGAGCAGCATGCTGCCCCAGGTCGGCGTGGAAGGATCGCCCAGCCCGATGAATTCGAGGCCGGCCTGCACCACGATCGCGATGCCCCAAACGGAAGCGGCCATGATGATGATCGGCGCGCGGACGACGGGCAGAATGTGCCGCCGAATGATGCGCGCATCGGACAAGCCGGACACGCGGGCGGCGTCGACATAGAGTTCGCTGCGCACCGACAGGACGAGATTGCGCACCAGACGGAAGAAGTTCGGCGCGATCAGGATGCCCAGCACCACCATGGTGATGAAGATGTTGGGCCCGATCAGCGTGAACATGGCCACGAGCACGATCGTGCCGGGAAGAACAATGAGGAAGTTCGCGAGCCAGTCCCCGACGCGTTCGAACCAGCCGCCAAAATAGCCGGCAATGAGGCCGGTGCTGACGCCGAGGGTGGCTGCGACGATGACGGTCAGAAAGGAGCCGGACAGGGTCAGCCGGCTTGCATAGATGAGCCGGCTCAGAACGTCGCGCCCCGCCCCGTCGCCGCCGAGCCAGAATTCGCCACCCGGCGGCGCCGTTACCAGCGCGAGGCGCGTGTAATTCGGACCAAAGGGGGCAATCCAGTGCGCGAGCACCGCCGTGAGGACGATGAGAAGAAAGAGCATGCTGGCAATCAGGGCCAGCGGATTGCTGAGGAACCGCCGAAGCACCGCGCGACCCCGGGCAACGCTGGGGAGCGAAGGGGCCGAAGCCTGTAGATCCGTCGTGCTCACGCCGCCCTCGCTTTCGGGTTCAACCACGCATTGGCCAGATCGACGAAGAGGTTCACGATGACCACGATCAGCACCATGGTGATGAGAACACCCATGATGACGGGAATGTCGCCACGCACCGTGGCCTCGATGGCCAGGGTGCCCATTCCGGGCAGGGCAAAGACCTTCTCGATCATCACCGCTCCGCCGATCATGCCGATGAATTGCAGGGACAAAACGGTGATGGCGGCAGGCGCCGCGTTGCGAAGCGCGTGGCGCAGGATCACACGGCTCTCCGGCAAACCGCGTGCCCGCAGGGTGCGGATATAGTCGCGGTTCAGGACGTCGATCAGCGCGCCGCGAACCTGCGCGGCCGCCGAGGCCACGCCGCCGATCACCAGGGCGGTCACCGGCAGGGCGATCGTGCTGAGCCAGCCGAGCGGGGACCGAGTGATCGGGATGAAACCGGTGGCAGGAAAGACGCGCATGGAGATCGCGAAGGTGGCGACCAGAAGCAGGCCTACCCAGAAATTCGGCAGGGCCTCGCCTCCCACCGCGACGATCTGGACGGCCCTGTCCCACCAGCCGCGCCGGACGGCTGCGAAGGCGCCCATCGCGATGCTGATGAACGTGCATACCAGAATGGCTGCGAAGACGATGGAGAGCGTGACGCCGAGGCGCGACAGGATCGCATCGGATACGCGCTCGGAGCTGAACCAGGAACGGCCGAAATCGCCCCGGACCGCGCCGGCAAGCCAGTTGCCGTATTGAACCGGCAGCGGTTTATCCAGGCCGAGTTCCGCATTCTTGGCCGCCACCTGCTCCGCGGTGGCCAGCTCTCCCAGGATCGAGCGGGAGATGTTGGCGCCGCCGCTATAGATCAGGACATACGCGACGGCCGTGATGGCGAGGAGCAGCAGCGCGACAGAAGCGAGTTTTCGGACGACAAAGCCGGTCATCCCCGTTCCTTTCCGAATTGCAGGAGCGACCCCGGAGGGGACCGGGATCGCTCCGTCCGAGAACCGCTGGGAACTAACGCGCCGGCGCGAAGTCGCGGATATAGGGAACGACGTTCTGAGGGTGCATGGTGACCGTCACGTCGGGTGAGGAGAAATAGACCGCGTCGGCCTGGTACCAGATGTTGAACCAGGCATTTTCGGTCACGTAGGTGTTGATCTTCTGCATCAGGGCGTCATAGTCCGCCCCGCTGGCGCTGCGGGCCTGGGCGAGCAGTGCATCGAGCTCCGGAGTGGAACTGTCGAAGGGGTTCCACGGGCCTGCGGCGGAAATCTGCTTGGTGGCATCCCACCACGGATTGCCCGTGCTCAGCGACATCCAGAAGGCGCCATAGCGCTTGGACTGCGCTTCCGTGACGTAGTTCTCCGAGACGACCTTGTCCCACACGACCCGGATCCCGACGTCGGCCAGTTGCTGGGCGATGATCGGGTTCGCGGCAACGGTCGGGTTCTCGGGCAACTTCAACTCGAAGCCGTTCGCATAGCCGGCCTCGGCCAGCAGCGCACGCGCCTTGTCCGGGTCGAAGGGATAGCGCTTGTCGAGCTCGGGCAGATAGGCGGCGCTGTTCAGCTGGAATACCTGCGTCGAGTGATGGCCCAGTTTGCGCTGGATGGCGGCAAGCAGGCCCTCGCCGTCGATGGCATAGTTGATCGCCTGCCGCACCCGCACGTCGGCCAGGGCAGGCACGAGCACGCCGTTGCGATCGGCGAGGATCAGGCCATGCCGGTCGATCGGCGTGCGATTGACGACAAGACCCGAAGACTCGGCCTCGGCCGCGGTCTGGGCCGTGCCCTGCGCGCCATTGACCTGACCGGAGCGCAAGGCGTTCATCCGGGCGGTAATCTCGCCCATGGGGATCAGAACGACCTCATCATAGGGAAAGGCGTCCCGGTTCCAGTAGTCGGGGTTCCGCACAAAGGTATATCGCGCGCCCCGCGCGGAATTGCCTGTGTCCAGCACATAGGGCCCCGAGCCGACGGGAACGGAGATGATCTCCTCTTTGCCCAGGGCAGCCGGACTGCCCATGACGCCGCCGGCCATCGTGAGGTAGGTGAGCTGGGCCGGATTGGCGGCGCCGAGATGCAGCTCGACCGTAAGATCGTCCACGATCACGATATCGGTGACCGAGCCGACCATGAAGCTGTTCTGGCCGCTTCCCCCGCGCAGATGCTCGACATTGGCCTTGACCGCGGCGGCGTTGAACGGCGTTCCATCCGTGAACTTCACGCCCGGCCGCAGCTTCAGGGTCAGGACCGTGTTGTCCTTGCTGTACTCATAGCTCTCGGCCAGGTTCCCCGTGATGGAGCCGTCGGGCCGCATCAGCAGCAGCGTGTCATAGACGGCCGACCAGTACTGGGCCCTCGGTCCGTTCTCGACGATGGCCGGGTCGAAGGAGCCGTTGTCGAGCGCGACCGCCAGCGTCAGGGTTTCGGCGGAGCTGCCCGCCGTCATCATTCCCAACAGGGCAAAGGCGAGCGTGGCGCGACGTGGCAGGGATTGCCGGGACTTCGGTAGCTTGAACATCATCATGGGCGGCTTCCTCCTGCTTGTTGTCATTGATCGCGAACGACAGCCCGGCGGCGGGTGGCGCCCGCCGCCGGGCTTCCTTCATCACTGAGTCTGGATGTTCAGGCTCTTAATGAGGTCGACCATATTGAGAAGCGGATCGAACTCGTGAGCGCCGAGCGGCTCCGCGCCCGTCATGCGGCTGAACGGGGTCATGCGCACGCGGTCGGTTTCATTCAACAACTGCTTGAGCGAGCTCGGATACTTCACGTTGATCATGCGCTCGAACACGGTCAGGAGACGCTGGACAAGCCGTGTCTGCTCGTCGTCGCGGGTGCCGTTGGCGCAGAGCCAGACCAGCAGCTCCGGCGCAAGGGTCGAGGCATAGCCGGAATGGCCCGAGCCACCCATCTGCATGGATTCGATCACCGAGGAGATCTGTCCATTGTAGAACCGCATCGGCGTGCCACGCGAGACATCGAGCTTGGCCTTCATGTCCGGCACGGAATGGCTGACGTCCTTATGGAAGACGAAGCGGCCGGAATTGGCGGCCCATTCGTAGACCGTCGTCGGGACGAGGCGTTTCCAGGGAGTCGGGCACTCGTAGAAACCGAGCGGGATATCGCCGGTTCCGTCGACGATGCGCTTCAGATTTCCGCTCCACTGCGCTTCGGACGCACCCTGCGGTCCCAGATGGTTGGTGAGCAGGCAAACGGCGTCGGCGCCCACATCGGCGATCTGCTTGATCGAGATGATTTCTTCTTCCGGCGACGCGCCGAACGTGCCCGTCGCAATAACGGCGGCGCGGCCA
This sequence comes from Kaistia sp. SLG-1, assembly GCF_059699055.1. Taxonomy (NCBI): domain Bacteria; kingdom Pseudomonadati; phylum Pseudomonadota; class Alphaproteobacteria; order Hyphomicrobiales; family Kaistiaceae; genus Kaistia; species Kaistia sp. SLG-1. The sequence goes on along the minus strand of NZ_AP048544.1, from coordinate 1,605,561 downwards.
TTGGTGCGCTTCACCACCCGGGCAGCCAGCTCGACGCGCTCCTCCGCCGTCAGGAACTCGACCTCGCTCGAGCGGCAGTTGGTGAAGAGGCCGCGGCAACCCGCGTCGATATACCAGTCGGTCAGGCGATCCACGCCGTCCCAGTCAATCGCGCCGCTCCACGTCATCGGCGTCAGCATGACCGGCCAGACGGCGTTGGTTCTCAAATGTTCGCTGATCATCTCATGTCCGTTCTATCTGCAACTCGCCAGGGAAGCCGGGCAAAGCTCGCCCGTCGGCCGGCAACGCATTCGCTGCCGCACCCAAAATCCCAAAGGTTCCGGTCTATCCCCCAAAGGCAGCTTGTGCCCGCCTGGGACAAAGTTGTTGCATGGGCCGCCGCGCGAGAAAAGTCTCGCGCCGAGGCCGCAGCCGATCCTGTCTCACAATGTGAACTGCGGCCTACGTGTCGGGCGGCTCGTTACAATCGCGACGGGCCGTCATTCGCCGTTAAAACGAGGCGAGCCTGGACGCCGCATCCTTCAGTCCGACACCGCTGATGCCGGTGGCGAGCATGTTGCGCACCAGCGCGGCGATCGCATCGGCGGCGAGGGGGATCGCCATGCCGCCGTCACGGATGTTGGAAACGCAGTTGCGCCGCGAATCCGGCGTGCCGCTCTTCGGACCATAGGTGATGTAGGCCCCGAGGCTGTCCGCCGCCGAGAGGCCGGGCCGCTCGCCGATCAGGATGACGGAGACCCTGGCGGCGAGCGCCTCGCCGACCGGATCGCCCAGCGCGACGCGGGCCTGGCTCGCCAGCACGATAGGGCCGAGCGACAGGCCCTTCTGCGGGAACAAACCCGACAATGCCTCGATGAGCGGCACCGCGTTGATCTCAACGGCACTGGACGACAATCCGTCCGCAACGACGATCACCACATCCGCAGCGCCATGCTGGGCGTTCGCGGCCTTCAAAATCTGCTGCGAGCGTTCCGAAAGCCGACGCCCGAGATCGGGCCGGCGGATATAGACGCTGCGTTCCTCGGCCAGGCTCTCGACCTCGACCGCATCGAGCCCCAGCGCCTGGATGCGCGCTCCTAGCCCCTGGCGGTCGGCCGCCGTCCAGACGGCTTCGCGGGCGCGGGCATGGTCGAGCAGGAAGGCGAGCTGCGCCTTCGTCGGCAAGCCGGCGCCGAAACGCCCGAGCGCCACCCGCGCATCCGTCATCGCCTTCAGATCGAGGCCGCGCTCGCTCGCGGCCGGCGCCTCGGCCGGCGTCGGCACGGCCATATCTGCGGTGATATCCAGCGTGCTCATCGCACCCTCAGCCCTCTCATGCTTCGAGCAGCCGGAGCGCGGAGATCTGGCTCGTCAGGCGGGCCGGCCCGTCCACCAGCACGCCGTTCGGATCGATCAGTCCGACCTCCCGCAGCCACCGCTCAAATTCCGGTGCCGGCGGCCGGTTGAGCGTCTCGCGGCAATAGACGGCGTCGTGATGCGACAGGGACTGGTAGTTCAGCATGATGTCGTCGGAGCCGGGCACGGTGATGACGAAGTTGACGTTCGCCGCGCAGAGAAGCGTCAGCAGCATGTCCATGTCTTCCTGATCGGCATCCGCATGGTTGGTGTAACAAACATCGACACCCATCGGCAGGCCCATCAGCTTGGCGCAGAAGTGATCCTCCAGCCCGGCGCGGATGATCTGCTTGCCATTGAACAGATATTCCGGCCCGATGAAGCCGACGACGGTATTGACGAGCAGCGGTGCGAACTGCCGCGCCACCGCGTAGGCGCGCACTTCCATCGTCTGCTGGTCGATGCCGAAATGCGCGTCGGCGGAGAGCGCCGCCCCCTGCCCCGTCTCGAAATACATGAGATTGGCATCCGGCGCCCCGCGCTTGAGCGAGCGCACGGCCTCATGTGCCTCCCCCAAAATGGCGAGACTGACCCCGAACCCGTCATTGGCCTTCTGCGAGCCTGCGATCGACTGGAAGACGAGATCGACGGGCGCGCCTTTCTCGATCGCCCGGATCGCCGTCGTCACATGGCCCAGGCAACAGGTCTGGGTCGGGATCGCCAGCCGCGCGCGCAACTCGTCGAGCAGCGTGACGATGCGGATGTAGTCCTCCGTCGCATCGGTCGCCGGATTGACGCCGATCACCGCGTCGCCCGATCCCATCAGCAACCCGTCGATGGCGGAAGCGGCGATCCCGAAGGTATCGTCGGTCGGATGGTTCGGCTGGTTGCGGGTCGACAGCCGGCCCCTGAGCCCGATCGTCGAGCGAAAGCGTGTCACGACCTCGCGCTTGGAGGCGACCGAGATCAGGTCCTGCACCCGCATGATCTTGGAGACGGCGGCGACCATTTCCGGCGTCAACCCGAAGGCGACGGCTGCCAGCTGCCCCTGCCCGGTTTCGGGCTTCAACAGCCATTCGCGGAATTCGCCTACTGTGAGCGAGGCGATGGGCGAAAACGCCTCGGCGTCATGCTGCTCGGCAATCAGCCGCGACACCTCGTCCTCCTCGGACGGGATCAGTTCCTCGGCCAGAAACGCCTTCAGCGGCAGATCGGCCAGCGCCATCTGCGCCGCCAGCCGCTCGACCGGACCGTCCGCCGCGACGCCGGCCAACTGGTCGCCCGACCGCTCCGGCGTCGCCTTCGCCATCAACTGCTTCAGGTCGTCGAAACGGAAGACCGTCTGCTCGATCGTCGTCTGATAGGCCATGGGACAGGATCACCGGTTGAGGAAGCTTAGCGCTTCGTCGTGAAGCCGCCGTGACGCCGAAGCCAGCACCCGGCCTTCCGAATGAATGGAAAGCGCGTTTCCTTCCCAATCCGTGATGCAACCGCCGGCGCCCCGCACGACCGGCACCAGGGCCATGTAGTCGTAAGGCTGAAGAGCCGTCTCGAGGACGAGATCGCAATGTCCGGACGCCAGCAGGCCGTAGATATAGCAATCTCCGCCGAAACGGCGCATTCGCGCCGCGGCCGAGAGGGCGCTGTAAAGCTCGATTTCGTCGCCTGAAAACATGTCGGGCGAGGTCGTATAGAAACGGGCGTCGGCGAGGGCTTCGCAGCCGCTCGTGCGCGCGACCGCGCCTGCGAAAGCTGTCCCTCGCGGACCGCCCTCCCATCGCTCGCCGGTCGCCGGTATGTCGATCAGCCCGCAGAAAGGCTTGCTGTCATGGGTTAGCGAGACCAGCGTGCCGAACAGCGGAAACCCGGTAATGAAGCTCTTCGTCCCGTCGATCGGATCGAGAACCCAGGTGAAGGCATTGCCTTCCTTCACGCCCATCTCTTCGCCGTAGATGCCGTGTTCGGGAAAGCGTGCCTCGATCCTCTCCCGCAAATGCTTTTCGATCGTCCGGTCCGCGATCGTCACCGGGCTTTCATCGAGCTTCGAGATGATTTCGAGCGGCGTGCGAAAGTAAGAAAGGGCCAGTGGCCGCGCCGCGTCGGCAAGCTCGGCCGCGAACGCGGCATAGGTATCGGCTTCCGCCGGGCTGATATCGACGTCAGGCATTACAGTGCTTTCAGGAACAGCGGCCAGCGGGGATCGCCAATGATCGAGCGGGCGCGCATGTGCTTCCAGATTCCGTATTTGTAGAAATCGAAATCCAGCGTCGAGATCCGGTTCTGGACCATCGACCAGGTGCTCCACTTGATGTCCGCGAGCGCCTTGTGGACTATGAGACGGGCGTGCAGGCCCTTGTCGTAGCGACCGAAATATTCCTCGATGACAGCGCGCTCGACGTCTTCGGAGTAGAAGACTTCGCTGCTCCAGATCGCCAGATCGTAGAGACGTTCGTTGTTCGAGGCGTATTCGAAATCGATCAGCTTGATCGTCTTGTCTTCGCCGATCAGGAAATTTCCCGGCATGGGATCGTTGAAGCATGGCACGAGATCCAGGCCCGAGGCCTCCAGCGCCTCGCGCGCCTGTCGGTAGGATCGATAGAGCCAGCCATGGTCGAGCGGCCAGTAGCCGCCCAGTTCGCGAACCTGCGCATAGTGCTCCTCGATCATGTCGAAGACGGTCTTCGTCAACGGCAGCGCAGGAGCCGCGTGGAACTGACGATAGATACGGACCGCCTCGTTGCGGATCGCCGGGTCGGCAAAATCGTGGTGCGTCGAGGGCCGGCGGCCGTCGATGAATTCGGCGATCTCGATGCCGAAATGGTCGAGATAGTCGAAGGTTCGCGGGCCCACTCCGATGGCCTCTGCCTGTTTGCTCGCAGCGGCGGCGGCCTTGCGGTCGATGAACATTTCCGTGCCACGACCGGGTATCTTCAGGAAATAGCCAAGGTCGTCGCCTTCGACCTCGATACGGAAATTCGTGTTGCTGATGCCCCCGGAGACCGGACTGTATCGCAGGCGGCGCCCTTTCCAGGCTTCCACCTGGACGATGGCAGCCTCGACCGCGCGCTCGGCATCGGACCTGGCCATTCCCACTTCGTTCATGTCGTTCGTTCCGGTTTATCGGTGCGTTCAGAGAGTGCGCAGCCGCCCTTCGAAGTCCGGGTGACCCAGCAGCATCCGGCAGCGCAGGAAGCGCCAGCCGGCATATTTCAGGAATTCGACGCCGCGCCGCGGCGAGCGCAATTCGAGCACGAGACTGCGCAGCGCCCAGTAGAGATCGTCGGCCGCCGCATAGGCGCGGCAACGGTTGAAGGCCCTTTCCGAGAACGCGCCGTCATGCATTTCGAGCAACGGCTTCATCTGGCTGTCGAACTGGTAGAGTTCGTTCATCTGCGCGCCGAGCTGGTAGTAGGGGTCGACGTCTCCGGCCATGTCGAAATCGACGAGTTGCATCGCGCCGTCGGGGCCAAGCATGACGTTGGAAGAATGCGGGTCGCCATGCGCCGGCTTGAGATCCACGCCTGAGGCCTCGATCGCCTCCCGGATCGACCCCATCCAGGCGAGCATCCAGTCGACGTCATCCGGCAAGTCGACCTCGTCGCCGAGGATCTGCCGGAGCTGCCCGACGCCGTCGAAGACGGACCATGGGCGACCGAAGGGCTTTCCCTGGCCGATCGCCTTCTGCATCGCGATCAGGCGGGTCACCCGCGCCTCGGGAATGAGGTCGTCGATCCTGGCCGCCCGCCAACCATCGCCCAGCCGGGCAAAGAGCATGCTGCCCGTCCCGGGATCGTGGCCTATTACCTCGGGCGAGAACCCCAGCGCATGAAGGCGCCTCGCTGCGGCTAAGGCCATCTCGCCGTCCACCAGATCGGCAACTTCCTCAAGCCCGAGACGGAGGAAATGCGTCGCCTCCGCGCCGGCCCGAGCCACGGTGAAGGTCCGGGATTCGACGGCGTGATAGGAGGGCGACGCTACAGCCGGCATCGCCGGCTCGTATGTCGCCGCGCCTGTGTCGACGACGGAGAAGGCGGCAAGCGCCTGCTCCGCGCGCGCCTCCAGAGCATCCTCGGGAGACCCCAGGGCTTTCATGCGACAGCCTCGCTGCGCTCGACTTCCTGGAGCCCTTCGCAAGCGATCCGGTAGAGCATGTCCGCGAGAAGCTGCGTTCCGAACGCCTGGTCCTCCGGCGAGGTGTATTCGGTCGGATGATGGATGACGCCATCCCGGCTCGGGACAGCGATCACCACGGACGGACAGACGCCCGACATGGCGACGGCGTCATGGCCGCCGATGGTCGCGAGATGCCGGGCCGTCTCGCCGCGACCGGCGGCGGCCCTCTCCGCGAGCTCGATCAGGCCGCGCGCGAACGTCCCGGCCTTGCGGCGATCGATTGAGCGGACCTCGAAGCCGACGCCCGCCTTCAGCGCCGCCTCGTCAATCCGGACCTTCAGCTTTCGTTCGGCTTCCGCGAGGATTTCCGGCGAACCGGAGCGCAGCTCGATGAAGAGCACCGCCTCCGCCGGCACGACGTTCGGCGAATTGGGATAGACTTCGAGGCGGCCGACCGAGGTATGCAGGTCGAGACCATGCTCGCCCGCGATCTGCTTGAGGTCGCCGATGAGATAGGCCGCGGCGAGCAGGGCATCCTTGCGGATCGCCATGGGCGTCGGGCCGGTGTGTGCCTGCAGCCCGAGAAACGCGAGGCGATATTTGGTGGCGCCCCAGAAGCCGGTGAAGATGCCGAACCGCTCGCCGGCATCCTCGAGCGTCGAATTGCCCTCGACATGCAGTTCGATCAGGGCGTCGGGAATGGCCACCTTGTCCGTGCCGGCATAGCCGATCGCGTCGAGCGACTCGCGCACCGAGATGCCGTCGCCATCCCGGCGATCGAGCGCCCAGTCGAGTTCGGCGGCGCCGGCGAAGACGCTGCTGCCGAGAAGGCTGGGCTGGAAGCGCGCGCCCTCCTCGTTCGTCCAGTTCACGACCTGGAAATTGCAGGCCGAAAGCCGGTTTTCCGCCTTCAGGCGCTCCGAGACCGCGAGGATCGCCTCGCAGGCAGCGACGACGCCAAAGGCACCGTCGAAACGGCCGCCGTTCGGCTGGCTGTCGATATGCGAGCCGACCATGACAACAGGGGCGTTGGCGCCCGCAAGCGTCATCTTGCCGAACTGGTTGCCGATGGCGTCGATGGCCTGCTCGAAGCCGTTGGCGGAAAACCACCGGCCGAGCCAGTCCCGCGCCATGCCGTCTTCCTGGCTGAGCGTAAGGCGCGTCATCGAGCCGTCGGGGCCGCCGCCGAAGGTCGAAACCGCCTCCATCATTTCCTGGAGGCGTTCGGCGTCGATCGGGGCTTGGGAGGAAGAAGAGACGTCATGCATGGATGATTTCCACGTTCGATTGGTTGAATTGGTCCGAGAATTCCTTGGCGATCACGCCGCTCGTCACGACGGCGTCGACCTCGTCGAGCCCGAGGGTATGGATCGAGCCCAGCCGGCCGAACTTCGAGCTGTCGGCGACGATGACGGATCGCTTCGATTGCGCTTGCGCGATGCGGCGAAGGACGGCTTCGTCCTCGCCGAAATCCATGAAGCCGCGCTCGATATGGACGGCGCAGATGGCGATGATCGCGAGATCGAAGAAGTGCTCCTTCATCGCCGCGACGGTCTCGTGACCGTAGGTCGCCTGATATTCGGGTCGCATCCGTCCGCCCAGAACGCGGACCCCCGCCTGCGGGAAATTGAAGAAATGCGCGGCGATCGCGAGCGAATTGCTCACGACCGTGATGTCCTTGCGGGTCTCCAGATGTTTCAGGCATGCAAGCGTCGTCGTGCCCGTGTCGATGAACACCTTCATGCCGTCTTCCACGAGCGCGGCCGCCGCCTCGCCGATCCTGGCCTTCTCCCTGGCTCCGACGCGCAGACGATCGGCGAATGGCTGATCGCTTTCCTGCTGGTTGATCACCGCCCCGCCATAGAGACGTCGGGCATACCCCCGAAGCTCCAACTCCCTGAGGTCACGTCTTATCGATTCCTGGCTGACGCCAAGCTGCGTCACGAGCTCGTTCACATAGACGCGCTGCTTCTGCTTCAGCTCTTCCAGAATAATATTGAGACGATGTTCCGTAAAACTCATAAGTATTACCTTGTATTGAAACCAATCCCCGGCCCCTGCGGGGGTCATAGCCATCGTCAGACCGGCGCTATATTTCTGGCAACGACATTTGGATGGCTCGTTGGCACTTCAACGAGATGGCAGGCGGCGAAGTCCTGGCTGCCGCGAACGGTCAGGATCGGGTGCACGCTGCCGCATTCCTCGATGGCGCGCGGACAGCGCGACTTGAAGCTGCACCCGGCGGGGATGTTGATCGGGCTTGGCGGCTCGCCTTCCAGCAGGCAATCTTCCGGCCAGTAGCGCCGCGTCTCGAGTGTCGGCATCGCGCTGAGTAGCGCCATCGTGTAGGGGTGGCCGGGATCGAAGAACAGCCGTTCATTGTCGGCAAGCTCGAAGACCTCGCCCAGATACATCACGGCAACCCGGTTGCAGACCTTTCGAACCATGGCGAGGTCATGCGAGATGAAGATGTAGGTGAGATCGTATTCCTTCTGCAGCTTCTGGAAGAGGTCGAGAAGCTTGAACTGCTCCGTCTGGTCGAGCGCCGAAAGCGTCTCGTCCATGATGAGGATTTCCGGCTCCAGAACCAGCGCACGAGCCACGTTGACCCGCTGGCGCTGGCCGGCGCTCAGGCCAAGCGGCAGTTCCTCGTAGAGCTGGTCCGGCAGACCCACCTCGCCCATGACCTTGAGCACGCGCTGGCGAATCCTAGCGCTGTCATTCCAGCCATGAGTGCGCAGCGGCCCTTCCAGCATCTTGCCGATCGAGGTCCGGGGCGGGAGCGAGCCGAACGGATCCTGCAGCACCATCTGCAGCTTCTTGCGGAACGACAGAAGCGACTTGCCGGAAAGGGTCGCGATATCCTCGCCCCCGCACAGCACCTGGCCGGAGCTCGGCAATTCGAGCCGACTGAGAAGCCGCATCAGGGTCGACTTGCCGCAACCGGACTCGCCGACGATCGCGAAACTGTCGCCGCGCCTTATATCAAAGGTGACGTCGCGGACGGCGCGCACCTGGTTGAAGCCGCCGAGGCCGGTCTTCTTCTTGACCTTGTAGATCTGCGAGGCGTCGCGAAGGCTCAGGACCACGTCGCGCTTCTCGTTGAGGCGCGGCAATTCGGTCTTCTCGATCCAGATCTTCGGGGTCTGGGCGACCAGTTCCCGCGTGTAGGCAGAGGCCGGCGCGACGATGAGGCGCTCCGTTTCCTGCTCCTCGACGATACGTCCCTCATCCATCACGAGGATCCGCCCGCAGGCCTCCCGCGCGACGGGAAGAGACGAGGTCACGAAAAGGACGGCGGTGTCGAAGCTCTCGGTCAGCTCCTTCATCAGCCGGATGACCTGCGCCGCCACCGTCACGTCGAGGGGCTGGGTGACGTTGTCAGCGACGAGAAGCGCGGGATTGGTGACGAGCGCGTCGACGATCAGGGCGCGCTGCATCATGCCGCCCGAGAACTGCGAGGGATAATCGAGGAAGCGGCTCCGCGCCGACGGGATGCGCACGGCTTCCAGCAGTTCGATGGCGCGCTTTTTCGCCTCCTCCCGCGACGTGCCCGGAACGACGGCGCGCAGCTTCTCGACGATCTGCGTGCCGACAGGCAGGGTCGGGTCGAGCGCGCCCATCGGGTTCGCGCCGACATAGGCGACGCGCCGGCGGAGCGTAAGCATCTCGCTCTCGTTGAGATCGTAGATGTCCTTGCCTTCGAAGAGCACGGCGCCCGAGCTGAGGGCGAGCGGCGGTTCCAGCCAGTTGACGACCGCCTTGGACAGCACCGTCTTGCCGGCGCCGCTCGCCCCCACCACGCCGACGATTTCCCGCGGAGCCAGCGTCAGGGACACGTCATTCAGGATGATCCGCGCCTTCTCGTTTCGGCCGGCCGATACGGTGAGATTCTTCAGTTCGAGAAGCGGCGGGTTCATCACTCGGAACCTCCGTGGATCGTGTTGCGCGCCCGCTCCAGCGATGCGCCGACGAGATTTATGCTGGTGAGCGTAAGACCGAGAAAGACGCCGGGCATGGTGGCGATCCACCAGGCATTCAGCAGGTACTTTCGGCCATCGGCGATGATGTTTCCGAAGGTCGGCGTCGGCGGTTGCACGCCGAGCCCGAGGAAGCCGAGCGTCGACTCGAAGATCATCATGCGCGCGACGTCGAGCACCGAGGTGAATACGACCGGGGGAAGCAGAAGCGGCACGAGAAGCGTCAGGATAACGCGCAGATCCGTCGATCCGCCGAGCTTGGCCGCCCGCACATATTCGCGCTGGCGCTCCGTCATCATGATGCTGCGCATGATGCGGGCATAGACCGGCCAGTTCGACAGACCGAGAACCAGGATGATGGCGGGAATGGTCGGGCGCGACACCCCGAGCACGGCGATCGCCAGGATGATCATGGGAATGGACAACTGGGCGTCGGTCAGCCGCATGATCAGCATGTCCGTCCGGCCGCCGAAATAGCCGGCGACCGTACCGAGCGCGCAGCCGATGGTCAGCGTCACGAAAACGGACGCCACGCCGATCAGGAAGGAATAGCGCAGGCCGACCAGCGAGCGCACGAGCATATCCCGGCCGATCTGGTCGGTGCCGAGCGGATGCGCCCAGCTCCATTTGTCGCCCAGGAAGAGAGGCGGGAGAAGTCTTGAGCGGACATCCATCTTGGTCGGATCAATGCCGCTCAAGTCCGGATAGAGCGCGGCAGCGATGACCAGGATCACGAATATGGCAAGTCCGATCCGGAACCCGGGTGTCGACGCTGCGCGATCGAGAATTCGCCGGGAGATGGATTTGGAGGCGGTCTGCTTGACGATCTGAATATCTGCGGTCGAGGTGAGGGTCATCAGTATTCGAGCCTCGGATCGATGGTCGTCGCGGCGAGATCGACGATGATGTTGATGAGGACGAAGATCGCGCTGGTGACGATCGCGATGCCTTGAATGAGCGGGAAATCGCGCTGCAGCACGGCATTGATGGTGAGCAGGCCGAGGCCGGGATAGTCGAAGATGTATTCGACGATGATCACCCCGCCGAGAAGGCTCGAGAACTGCACGCCGAGCAGATTGAGCAAGGGAACGGAAGCGTTGCGGATCGCGTGGTTGGCGATGATCCTCGGACGGCTGAGGCCGCGGACGCGACCGACCGACACATAGGGTTCCATCATCTGGGTCGACACGGAACTGACGAGCGTGCGGATCAGCACCGGCGAGAGTTCGACCGCCAGGACGATTGCCGGCAGGATCGTGTAGCCAAAGCCCTGATAGCCGATCGCCGGCAGCCAGCCGAGTTTGACGGAGAACAGCAAAGCCAGCACGATCCCCAGCCAGAAATTGGGGAGCGATATGAAGATCGAGGAGACGTAGAACGCCACCTTGTCAGGCCAGCGGCCGATCGCCAGTCCTCCGCCGATGCCGACGATCGCCGAGAAGATCAGCGCGATCACCAGCGTGACCGCCGCGAGCTGCAGCGTCATGGGAAGCGCCTCGAAGATCAGGTCGAAGACTTTGGCCCGTTCGCCGCGGGTGCTGTCGTTGAAGGTCGCGCCGCCCGTCGCCGCGCCATTGGCCGGGCGAACGAAGGATTGCCCGAGGTCGCCATGGACGACGCCGCCCATATAGCGTCCGAACTGCACGAGGATGGGGTCACGCAGCCCCATATCAGTGGCGATCTTCTCGATCAGCGCTTCGGGCGCCATTCCGCCCGCCATGAGGCGCACCGGATCACCCGGGACGACCCGCAAGAGCGTGAAGATCAGCAGCGACACAAGGAAGATGATGACGACGCCCTGCATCAGGCGTCGCATCAGAAAATTGACGGCGAACATTCCATCGACTCCGCGTCAGGGGCTCTGGAGAGGCCGCACGCCGCCTCTAAGGCAGCGGCGCGCGGCCGATCACGGGTCAGGCGGCGGACTTCGAGGCGTCGATCGATCCGTCCGGATAGATGTAGAGGCCCTGGAATTCCTTCTGCATGGCGTGGATCATCACGGAGGTGAACAGCGAGAGCGACGGCACCTTCGAAGCGATGAGCGGCATGGTCTCGTTCTGGAGGATCTGCTGGCGCGCCTCGAGCGTCGGCGCGCTGCGCTCCTTGTCGAGGCTCGCATCGATCTCCTTGTCCTCGATGCCGCAGATGCGGTGCGAGGTGGAATGGAAATGCGCGCGCAGAACCAGGTCGGGTTCCGGCGATCCGGTCGACCAGCCGCAATCGACCATATGGCCGGGGCCGCCGCCGGGGCGATGATAGAGCCGCTCGTTCCAGGCCGCCGGCTCCAGGACGGTAAGGGTTACGGGGAACCCCTGCTCCTGGAGCATCGACGTGATCATCTCGCCATATTCCTTGGTCTTCGGATAGAAGCCGACCGAGGTAATGTATTCGAGCGGAGGCAAGCCCTTGCCGTTCGGGAAACCGGCCTCGGCGAGCAGGGCCTGGCTCTTCTCCGGGTCGTATTTCGGGTAGTTCGGCAGGTCGATATAGCCGAACTTGACCGGCGAGACGTAGTTTGACGAGGCGTGGCCGGCCGTTCCCATCAGCTCCATGATCATGTCGCGATCGATCGCGTGGCAGGCGGCCATGCGAACGCGCTCATCGTTGAACGGGGGCTTGGAGCAGCGGAACCAGAGATACTTGTTTTCCACCGAGACGACCTGATTGATGTAGATCGCGGGATTGTCCTTGATGGAATCGACCTGTTCCGGCTCCAGCCGCTCGACGATCGACGCCTGGCCGTTCATCAGCGAAAGCAGGCGCGTGGTGGAATCGCCTGTGAAGGTGAAGTTGATGCCCGGAATGCCCGGCTTGCCCTTGAAGTAGCCATCATTGGCTTCGAGCACCGTGTCGTTGCCGCGCTGCGCCACGAACTTGAACGGACCGGTGCCGTTCAGACGCTGGGACAGCGGGCCGCCCGGGCCGCCCGCGATATCCTTGGCCGACATCATCGGAAGGTAGGAGGCGAGGAAGATGAAGAGGTGCGCGGGATAGCCGCCCTTCGACGTGTCGACGATGACCGTGTAATCGTCCGGCGTCTCGATCGTCAGCGTCTCGGTCGGCCCCGGATACCACTGGGCCGGGCGGTCGGTCCGCGAGCCGTACTCGAACGTTGCCTTGACGTCCTCCGCCTTGAACGGCTTTCCATCGTGGAAGGTGATGCCTTCGCGAAGCTTGATCTGCAGGCGGTTCGGGTCGAGCAGCTTGATCTCGGTGGCAAGCTCGTAGACGACGTCGCCGGGGCTCTCGATCTTCATCGGCGTCCGCGTCAGGAAGCCCATGACGAAGCCTTCGATGTTCTTCTGGGACAGAGTCGTGTGGGCCGTCGGATCCCAATTGCCGGTGATGTTCTCGGCCGACAGGAAGGTCATGGCCTTGCCGGACTGCGCGTAGGCCGAAGAGATAAAGAAGTCGGGATTTATCTGCATCAATCCGGCAGCAGCGGCTGCGCCGGCTGCTCCCTGCAGAAAACGACGACGATTGAATTCCGAATTCATCGAGTTCCCCTTTGTCGTTCTTGAGACCGCCATGTCTGGCAAACGGTCAGAACAGCCAATTGCAAAGGGTGTGCCAGTTTGGAAAAGCCTAAACCTGGCGGGCTATGACGGGGCATTTTGTGGGTTTTGACCGATTGATAATCGGGTGACGCCTATTTGAGCCGCCGAACGACAAGCGAAGCAGCAGGCATGGCGGCGCCAGGACGCGTCGGGCGCGGACCCGCGAGAACGCTCCGGGAAAGATCGATCGCCCGAGGGATCGGCTTTCTGGAGCGCTTCAAGCCGCGAGCGGCCATGATGTGGCCGTTGCTCCCCGCAATCCGACCGAGATCTGGCGCGGCAAGGGCCTAAGAAACCCCGCCCCCACCGGGACGGCTTGGCAACCGCAAGTCGATGATATCCTTTGGTATATACGCCCTATTCGATTGCCTTTCCCAAGCACCGCTTTTGGGATGGATGTACATCGATCGCCTTGATATTGGTGCGGCGTTCGGACGGCGAAGTCCTCCGACAGTCAAATGGAAACCCTGAAATGCCCAGCGACAGTAGTCGAATAAACGTGCCGCAAGGGCCATTCGGTCGGGTCTGAGAAATCGGTCTCGCCCTGACGGCCGGCGCGGCGCGTCAAGGAGTGAGACATGAACCTCGTATTCTTCGCCTCGCGGAGCGTATCCGCTCGCAACAACGCTCGCTTCTTCTCCGCGAGCGCTTTCTCCCCCAAAATCGGAGCCGCGGCCGCTGCGCCGTCCTTCCTGACGTTCCGCGCCAAATCGGCCTCGACGGACCCACGGCCCGTGGCCGTCTGGTCGGTCAATCCCGACACGGGCCGGGTCGAATGCCGGTGGACGACCGACGGTGATGAGATCGCCGAATGGCTGTCCCGCCCCTGGATCGAGCGCGCGGGCTTGATCCTCGCCGCGGTCCAGCCATCGCGCGGGACGGGGTCGTTCCGATGACCTCGCTCCTGGCCGGCACGGCGACCTCGATCGTCCTCGCGCTGATGCTCGCCTCGGTCATCCTGCGCCTCCGCCTGCATCGGTTGGGGCGCAGGATCGGCACGCCCTTGCCAGGGCGACGGCAACAGCCTCCCGGCGCGCCGCAAGCCTAGCCGCGCGCGGCCTGCCGACGGCGGCCGACCTTCCCAAGAGATCCTTCAACCCCACCGACCGCGCCTCGCCGCTCGGCCCGAGCTTTCCTGTCGAAAGCTCGGCGTCGTTGCCGTGACGTGCGGCAGGAGATCACGCCAATGAACACTGCCGTAAAACCAGCCTCGCTGAAGGCCGAGAAGCTGGACAACCGCAAACTGTCGATGCGGGCGGTCATCGAGGCCCGCAACGACATCGACATGACGCTTGCGAACGTCGACGGCCGTCTCGACGGCCTGACCTTCGCCGAAGCCGAGAGCCGTCTTGCCGAGTCCGGACCGAACGAGGTGGCGCACGACAAGCGGCCGCACGCGCTCGTTCAATTCCTGCTGGCGTTCAAGAACCCCTTCATCGCGGTGCTGATCGTGCTGGCCGCCATCAACGCGGTCACGGATATCATCCTGCCGCTGCGCGAGGGCGAGGATCCCGACTTCACCGGGGTCACCATCATCGTCACCATGGTGATCCTGAGCGCCCTGCTCCGCTTCTGGCAGGAATACCGCTCCGGCAAGGCCGCCGATTCGCTGAAGGCGATGGTGCGCACCACGGCGACCGTGGTGCGCCGCGCAACTGCGACGTCTCGGCCGGAAATCCGCGAAGTCCCGATGGCGCAGATCGTGGCGGGCGACATCGTGCGGCTTTCGGCCGGCGACATGATCCCGGCCGACGTCCGCCTCGTCGAGTCGCGCGACCTATTCGTCAGCCAGGCGGCGCTGACCGGCGAGGCGCTGCCCGTCGAGAAGTACGACACGCTGGGGGCCGTCGCCGAAAAGTCGGCAGCCGCCATCGCCGACGACCAGGCCGGCCTGCTCGATCTGCCCAGCATCTGCTTCATGGGCACGAACGTGGTCTCCGGCACCGCCACGGCCGTCGTCGTGGCGACCGGAACGCGAACCTATTTCGGCTCGCTGGCCAAGGCGATCGTCGGGTCGCGGGCGGAAACGGCGTTCGACCGCGGCGTCAACAGCGTGAGCTGGCTTTTGATCCGCTTCATGCTGGTGATGGTGCCGATCGTCTTCCTGATCAACGGGCTGACCAAGGGCGACTGGATGGAGGCCCTCCTGTTCGCGCTGGCCGTCGCCGTCGGCCTGACGCCGGAAATGCTGCCGATGATCGTTTCGTCCAACCTAGCCAAGGGCGCGGTGGCCATGGCGCGGCGCAAGGTCGTGGTGAAGCGCCTCAACGCCATCCAGAACTTCGGCGCGATGGACGTGCTGTGCACGGACAAGACCGGCACGCTGACCCAGGACAAGATCATCCTGGAGCATCATGTCGATGTCGAGGGCAAGCGCGACGGCAGCGTGCTCCGGCTCGCCTGGCTTAACAGCCATCACCAGAGCGGCATCAAGAACCTGATGGATCAGGCCGTGGTCCAGTTCGCCGAGCGGTCGCCCGAGATCCTGCATTCCGCGATGGCCTATCGCAAGGTCGACGAACTGCCCTTCGACTTCGTCCGGCGGCGGCTGTCGGTCGTGGTCGAGGACGGCAAGGGAAGCCAGCTGCTCGTCTGCAAGGGCGCGGTGGAGGAGATGCTGTCGATCTCGACCCGTGTCCGGGACGGCGATGCCACGCGCGATCTCGGCGATGCCGAGCGCGCGCGGCTGGCTGCCATGGCGCGGGCCTACAACGCCGACGGCTTCCGCGTTCTGGTGCTGGCCACGCGCGACATTCCGGATGTCGAGTCGAAGGCTCGCTACACCATCAGCGACGAGAGGGATCTCGTCGTCCGGGGCTTCGTCACCTTCCTCGATCCGCCGAAGGAGACGGCCGGGCCGGCCATCGCCGCTCTCGCCGCCCATGGCGTGACGGTCAAGGTGCTGACCGGCGACAACGAGGTCGTCACCACGAAGATCTGCCGCGAGGTCGGCCTGGAGCCGGGCATCCCGCTTCTGGGCCGGGAGATCGAGAAGCTCGACGACGACGCGCTTCGCGTCGCGGTCGAGGAACGGACGATCTTCGCCAAGCTGACGCCGCTGCAGAAGTCGCGCGTGCTGAAGGCCCTGCAGGCCAACGGCCATACGGTCGGCTTCCTGGGCGACGGCATCAACGACGCCCCGGCGCTCCGCGATGCCGATGTCGGCATCTCGGTCGACAGCGGCACCGACATCGCCAAGGAATCGGCCGACATCATCCTTCTGGAAAAGAGCCTGATGGTCCTGGAGGAAGGCGTCATCAAGGGACGCGAGACCTTCGGCAACATCATCAAGTACCTGAACATGACCGCGAGCTCGAACTTCGGCAACGTGTTCTCGGTGCTGGTGGCGAGCGCCTTCATTCCCTTCCTGCCGATGCTGGCGATCCATCTCCTCATCCAGAACCTGATGTACGACATCTCGCAGCTGTCGCTGCCCTGGGACCGGATGGACGAGGAGTTCCTGAAGAAGCCGCGCAAGTGGGACGCCAGGAACATCGGCCGCTTCATGATCTGGATCGGACCGACGTCGTCGATCTTCGACATCACGACCTTCGCGCTGATGTGGTTCGTCTTCGCGGCCAATACTCCCGAGCACCAGTCGCTGTTCCAGTCGGGCTGGTTCATCGAGGGCCTGCTGTCGCAGACGCTGGTGGTGCACATGCTGCGCACCCAGAAGATTCCGTTCATCCAGAGCACGGCGGCGTTGCCGGTGATGCTGATGACCGGGCTAGTTTGCGTCCTTGGCATCTACATTCCGTTCTCGCCGCTCGGCGCGATGGTCGGCCTGCAGCCGCTGCCGTGGGAATACTTCCCCTGGCTGGCCGGAACGCTGCTCAGCTACTGCCTCGTCGCCCAGACCATGAAGACTTTCTACATCCGCCGCTTCCGCCAGTGGCTGTGATCGGCTGACCGGAAACAAACGCGATGGCGGGTGGCGATCGTCGCCGTCCGCCATCGCCAATCCCGCGAAAATCCTGAAGGGTCAAAGGAGACCAGCCATGCGCGATGCCCCGTTCGCTCTGGCGTTCGTCGATACCTCCGCGTCTTCGCCGGCGCCGCGTCGCACGCCCCCACCGTACCGACCGGCTGCGGAGCCATCCCACAAGCGTCCCAAGGGCTTTCTGGCGCGCATGCGCTGCCGCATCGAGCGGTGGTTGTGCTGGCTGATGGCCGCCGCTTCGCACAAGCTGTTCGAGGTGACGATGAAGCTGGCTCGAAGCGGCTTTCTCAGCCGCGCCGAGCTGGGCCTGCTGTTCCGCTGGGCCAATCGCCTGAACCGGACCTCGATAAGGCTTCTCCGCAAAAGTCGTTGGTAGCAGGCGAAGATGGACGCGAATTGGGAAAGTCTCTTGCCGACGGTGGCCGCTCTGGGCAGCGCGTTTCTCCTGGGTGGCCTGATCGGTTTCGAGCGGCAATTGCACCAGCGGATGGCCGGGTTGCGCACCAACACGCTGGTCGCTCTCGGGGCATCGATGTTCGTGGTCTTCGCCGGCCTGTTCCCGGGGGATGCAAGTCCGACACGCGTCGCGGCACAGGTCGTTTCGGGGATCGGCTTCCTCGGCGCGGGCATCATCTTCAAGGAAGGATTAAACGTCCGGGGGCTCAATACCGCGGCCACCCTGTGGTGTTCCGCGGCGATCGGCACGCTTTGCGGCGCCGGCTTCTTCTTCCATGCGGCCATCGCCACGGCATTCGTCATCGCGGTGAATGGCCTGCTCCGGCCGCTGGTTCGCCTGCTGGACCGGCAGGCGATCGGCCAAAGCGAAGGCGACAACAGCTATGCCATCAGCATCATCTGCCATGGCGAGGCGGAAGCCCATGTCCGGGCCCTGCTCCTGCGCGACCTCGGCGACCGGCTCCACATCCGCGAGTTGGAGAGCACCAATATCGAGGACACCGATCGCGTCGAGGTTTGCGCCTCGATCTACGCCGACGACCGGCAGCATCGTCTTCTCGAGCAGATCATCGGCCGGCTCAGCCTGGAACCGCGCATCACCTCGGCACGCTGGCGCATCGCAGGCGCTTAGAGGTTAGTATCGGCCGTCATGCTGCAAGAAGCTTGGATGGAAACGGATCGTCGCTGGGACGTGAGGCATCCGGGGTGACAATTCGAAAGGCCGGGCCATGCTGAGGAAGGCGGTATCACGCGTCCCCGCGATTTCGCGGTCGACGGTCGTGCTTGCCATGTTGATCGCCCTGATGACGGTGATTTTCGTCGTCGATACGGTGACCGACTACGCCGTCGCGGCGGCCGTCCTCTACACGGCCGTCCTGCTGATCGCGACGCGATTTCTCTCGGTCCGCACGGTCGTCATCCTGACGGGCGCCAGCGTCCTGCTGACCCTTGTGAGTTTCGAGCTTACCCGTTCCGGCGCCTATGAGGTCGGCATCATCAACACGACCATCAGCGTGGTGGTCATCGGGGTGACGGCCTATCTGGGCCTGAAGCTGAAATCCGCGGAACAATCGGCGCATGAGGCGCGCGAACGGTTGTTGCGGATGGCCCGGCTAACGACGCTCGGCCAATTGACGACCTCCATCGCGCATGAGGTCAGCCAACCGCTCGGGGCGATTGCCACCAGCGCCAGCGCGTGCAGCCGCTGGCTGGCGCAGGAACCGCCCAATGTGGAGAAAGCCCTGGCGGCGGTCGAGCGGATTGCCAGCGACGCGAACCGGGCCAGCGATATCCTCGCCCGCGTGCGCGGCATGGCGAGAAGCGAGGCGCCGCGCAAGGCCGAATTCGATTTCAACCAGGCGGTCCGCGAAGTCCTGGAGCTGTCGCAAGGCGACATGATCCGAACCGGCGCGGAAGTCTCCCTGTCGCTGGCAGAAGGGCTGCCGGCGGCATTCGCGGATCGGGTCCAGATCCAGCAGGTCGTCGGCAATCTGGTGTTGAACGCCATGGAGGCCGCGTCGGCCCTCCCCGACCGCACGCTCCGGCTCGCGATCGCGACCGAACTGGAAAAGGCAGGAACGATCCGGTTCTCGATCTCGGACAACGGACCCGGCCTCTCGTCCGAGACGGCGCAGCATCTGTTCGACGCCTTCTGGACGACGAAGGAACGAGGCTTCGGCCTCGGCCTGACCATCAGCCGCGCGATCGTGGAGAACAATGGCGGACACATCTGGACGCAACCGGTCGCGGGCGGGCCGGGCGTGATTTTCCTCTTCAACGTGAAGGCGACGGGAGCGACGGTATGACTGCACCGAACCCTCCCCGCCCCGTCGTCTATATCATCGACGACGATCGCTCGATGCGGGTGTCGCTCGAGGATCTCTTCGCCTCGGTTGCCTTGCAGGCCGTGGCATTTTCCTCTGTTCGCGAGTTCCTGGACCACGCGCGCACGACGGGTCCGGCCTGCCTCGTTCTCGACGTCCGGATGCCCGAGCAAAGCGGGACGGATTTCCACCTTCAGATGGAGAGCCTCGACATCCGGATTCCCGTCGTCTTCATCACCGGCCACGGCGATATCGCCATGGGCGTCAAGGCCATCAAGGACGGGGCCATCGACTTTCTGACGAAGCCGTTCCGTGATCACGATCTGCTCGACGCGGTGCAGATTGCCATCGCCCGGGATCAGCAGAGGCTGGACCAGGCACGGATTTCCTCGGAGCTTCAACGACGTTGGGAAAACCTCAACGCCGGCGAGCGCGACGTGCTCAACCGGGTCGTCCGGGGGCTCCTGAACAAGCAGATCGCCTCTGAACTCGGCGTCAAGGAAGTCACGGTGAAGGTTCGCAGGGCGCGGGTCATGCAGAAGATGCAGGCCGGTTCGCTTGCCGAGCTGGTTCGCATGGCGGACCAACTCAAGCTCGATGCCGCGAACACCGGAGTAGACGGCGCGCATTCTTCGCAATCATAAATCGAGTGCAAAGGGTGAGCGCCATTTGAACTCGCTTCGGAGTCTGACGACGGCCCAAGGCGCGCAAATCCCCCAAAGCCGCCCGACAGCTTCAGACGACGTCCTCCCTCGACAACTGGGCCTGCCGTCGCACCACCTGGGGCGGTTGGCCGTAGACGCGCAGGAAGGCGCGGCGCATCCGTTCGCGGTCGCCAAAGCCGGCTTCCCGCACCACCGTTTCGATGGCGTGGCTTCCCCTCTCGATCATGTCGCGGGCTGCTTCCAGACGCAGGAGCTCGACGGCCTTCGCCGGCGACTGGCCGGTCTCGGCGCTGAAGAGCCGACTGAACTGCCTGGGGCTCAGGCGGGCCGCATCCGCGAGTTCCTCGACCGACAGCTCGTTCCGCAGATGCGTGCGCGCATACATCAGGGCCGTCTGGATGCGGTCCGATTTTGGCGAAAGCTCCAGAAGCGCCGAGAACTGCGACTGCCCGCCGCTGCGGCGATGGTGCACGACCAGGTTTTTCGCAACGGCCTTCGACAAATCCGATCCGAGATCCTGCTCGATCAGGGCCAGGGCCAGATCCAGCCCCGCCGTCATGCCGGCCGAAGTCCAGATATTGCCCTGGGTGATGAAGATGCGGTCTTCCTCGACCTTGATCGCCGGGTATTCCTTCTGGAAGGCGCGCGCAAACGCCCAGTGCGTCGTCGCGCGTTTGCCATCGAGCAAGCCGGCCTCCGCGACGATGAAGGCCCCCATGCAGGTCGCCGCCACGCGGCGCGATATCGTTGCGGCCTCCCGCAGATAGGCAAGCAGTCCCGGACTGGCCTTTTCCGGCGCCATGCCACCCGGCACGATCAACGTATCGCAGTAGGAACCGCTGAAGGCCTCGGTGACGACGGGGAGCGATGTGGAGCTGACGACCGGGCCGCCATGTTCCGACAGATAGCGCAGCTCGTACTCCCGCTCGCCACGCAGCGTGTTGGCGATTTCGAACCCCGTCATGACCGAAAGGCTCAGAAGCTGGAAGTTCGGGCTCAGGACAATTCCGATCGTGCGCATTCCAGCCTCCGACGACGATATCTGTCATAAAAAGTGGCATATATGACATTTGAGACAAAGGCCAGCGCGCTTACGTTCCGCCTATCCCGGCAAGGGCCGGATAGAGGAACCAGCTATGACCACCACCACACGGAAGGGCACAGCCCTTATCACCGGCGCGTCCTCGGGCATTGGAGCGGTTTATGCCGACCGGCTCGCGAGCGCCGGCTATGACCTCATTCTCGTGGCGCGCAACGCCGAGCGGCTGCGCACGATCGCCGCGCGGCTCATCGAGAAACACGGACGATCGGTCGACGTGATCGCCGCCGACCTGACGAACCCGGCCGATCTCGCCCGGGTCGAAGCGGTCCTGAAGACGGATGCCAGCATCACGCTGCTGATCAACAATGCCGGCGTCGGCGCAACCGCGCCGCTGCTCCAGTCCGAAATCGCGAAGATGGAGCAGATGATCACGCTCAACGTCCTAGTGCCGACCCGGCTCGCCTATGCCGCCGCTCCCGCCTTCGTGGCACGCGGCGAAGGCACGATCATCAACATCGCCTCGATCGTCGCCATCGCGCCGGAGGTGCTGAACGGCGTCTACGGCGGCAGCAAGGCGTTCGTGCTCGCCTTCTCCCAATCGCTGCATCATGAGCTGGGCGCGAAGGGCGTTCGCGTCCAGGCCGTATTGCCGGGTGCGACCGCGACCGATTTCTGGGAGATCGCGGGCACGCCGCTCGAGCATCTGCCCGAGGCGATCGTGATGTCGGCCGAAGACATGGTCGACGCCGCCCTCGCCGGCCTCGAACAGGGCGAACTCGTCACCATCCCGTCGCTTCCCGAGAAGTCCGACTGGGACGCCTTCGAGCAGGCCCGCGCCGCGCTGGGGCCGAACCTGTCGCGCGCCGAGCCTGCGAAGCGCTACGCCCTGGCGCAGCGTCGGACGATCTGAGGATCGCCCCGAAAGGAGGCCCCACCGACAGCCGTAGCGTGGCCGTCGGGGGCCTCCGGATACTCAGATCTGCTCTGCGCCGCCATCGACCTGAAGATCGGCCCCGTTGACGAAACTCGACGCGTCCGAAGCGAGGAAGGCGATCGCCGCCGCGATCTCGCTCGGCTGGCCCAGGCGACCGAGGGGGATCCGTCCACCGAGATAGTCGAACAGGCCCTGCACGTTGCCACCCGGGCCGGCGAGCCCGGCGAGACCCGCGGTTTCCGTCGAACCCGGGCTGATCGCGTTGACGCGGATCTTCCGCTCCTTCAGATCGAGCGCCCAGCAGCGCGCGAAGCTGCGGATCGCCGCCTTCGTTGCCGAGTAGATGCTGAGCCCCGGATCGGCGGTGAAGGCCGAAACCGACGACATGAGGATGATCGAGCCGCCGTCGACCAGAAGCGGGAGCGCCTTCTGGACCGTGAACACGGTCCCCTTCACGTTGACGCTCAGATGACGATCGACGTGATCCTCGGTGATCGATCCGAGCGGCGCCGTCTCCGCCGCCGCAGCATTGGCGAACAGGATGTCTATCCGTCCCTTGCGGTCCTTTACCTCGGCATAGAGTCGATCGAGGTCCGCGAGGCTGGACGCGTCGGCCCGGACGGCCAGTGCGTTCGGCCCAAGCTCCGCAACCGCCGCATCGAGTTCGGCCTGTCGTCGCCCGGTAACAAAGACATAGGCGCCCTCGTCGACGAACGTCCTGGCCGTCGCGAAGCCTATGCCGGCGCTGCCGCCGGTGATGACTGCGATCTTCCCTTCAAGCGACTTACCCATGCTGGGCTCCTTGGATGTTGACACCTCTCACCTAGGCCCAAGCCGGCTTGTCTCAAATGTCAAATACGCCACTATTTACGCCACACACTGAGGAGCAAACGGTGCGTCCCGCGCGTTGGAACGCTGGATCCCAAGCCACGCGGTCACGCGGAATTGAGCCGCGCCTGCACCGACAGCTACTTTGCGGAAGACGCTTCGCAGGACAGAATTTCTGGACCCGATACTACTTTGCTTTGACGACGGATCGAGACGAAGCGGCTATCCCGGCCTCGAAACCAGAAGTAGAAAACTGCCAATCGGATCAATCGAAGTTGCGACGATGAAGTTTAAGGCAGCGAATGAAACAAGCCATCGGCGGACTTTTCGAAGGCTCGCGCACCCTCTGCTCGCCCAATACGCTCTCGCCAACACCTTGTTCTCAAATACATTTATATAATTGCACTAAATCGAACAGATATGCGCAATTTATGCGCACATCATATCCTTGACTCCAATTTAGGCGCTGGCTAACGATTTTCACCAGTTGGTAAAAACTGGGGAACAGATAATGGCCAGCAAAATTCTGATGTCTCGGCGCGGCGTTCTTGCGTCGGGCCTCGCACTCGGCGCCTTCGCATACCTTCCCTCCGCTCGCGCCGCCGACAAGATCAAGGTCGCCGGCATCCACGGCTCACCGGTCGAGAATGCCTGGAATTCGGTGCTGCACAAGGCACTTCAGGATGCGGATTCGGAGGGGATCATCGAATACGTCTTCTCCGAAGGCGTTTCCGGCACCGACTATCCCCGCGCCATGCGCGAATATGCGGAACAGGGCGCGAAGCTGATCATCGGCGAGACCTTCCCGGTCGAGAAGCAGGCCCGCGAAGTGGCCGCCGACTATCCGGAAACCGCTTTTGTCATGGGCTCGAGCGGCAAGCCGTCGGGTGACAATTTCGGCGTGTTCGGCACCTGGAACTTTGACGGCGCCTACCTAGCCGGCATGCTGGCCGGCAAGATGACGAAGACCAACATCGTCGGCGCCGTCGGCGCCATGCCGATCCCGGAAGTCAACATGCTGATCAATGCCTTCGGGGCGGGCGTTAAGTCGGTGAATCCGGACGCCAAGCTTCTGGTGACCTTCATCGGCACCTTCTTCGATCCGCCGAAGGCGCGCGAAGCCGGCCTTGCCCAGATCGACGCCGGGGCAGACATCCTGTTCGGCGAGCGTATCGGCACGGCCGACGCGGCCAAGGAGCGCGGCATCAAGTCGGTCGGCTCGCTCATCGACTACACGCCGCGTTACCCGGATACGGTCTTTGCCAACGCGCTCTGGAATTTCCGCCCGATCCTCAACGCCGCCATCGCGGACGCCGCTGCCGGCAAGCCGACCGGCCGCGATTATACGGCCTATGGCTTGATGAAAGAGGGCGGCAGCGACATCGCCTACGTCAAGGGCGTGGCGCCGGCGGATGCCGAGGCGGCCATGGAAGCCAAGCGCGCCGAGATCAAGGCCGGTACGTTCGAAGTGCCCAGGGTCATGGACGAGCCCAAGCAATAGAGTTCGGCCATGCAGGATGATGCAACGTCCTTGGCTGAGGCGATCCGCTTGGGTCGCCTCAGTGCCTTGGAGGCTATGCAGGCCGCGCTCGATGAGGCTGAGCGCCGGTCCGACCTCGGTGCCATCGCTTATCTCGACCGGGACCTTGGGCTGGAAACAGCGCGGACGATCGACGAGCGGCTGCGCGATGACGCGGCCGGCCGTGTGCCCTTCGCCGGCGTTCCCAGCCTCGCCAAGGATCTCGGCGGTCCGTTTCTCGGGCTTCCGGTCGCGGCCGGCTCCGGCATGTTCGATCGGCGCTCGGCGGAGCCCGACTCCGACCTTGCCGCGCGCCTTCGCGCCTCCGGCCTCTGCTTCTTCGGACTTTCCACCGTGCCCGAAATGGGTCTGTCGCTGTCCAGCGAGCCCGCAGTCGGGCCGCTCGCTCGCAATCCGCTGGATCCATCCCTGACATCAGGCGGGTCCTCCGGTGGCGCGGCGGCGGCCGTCGCCGCCGGCATCGTTGCGATCGCCCACGCCACCGACGCCGGGGGGTCGATCCGGGTTCCGGCGGCCTGCTGCGGCCTGGTGGGCCTGAAGGCGACCCGCGGGGCCATGCCGGCCGGCCCCGGCTTCGGCAACCATCTCGGCGGCATCGCCAGCGAGCTCGCGATCTGCCGCTCATCGAGAGATCTCGCCACGGTGTTCCAAGCCGCGAGCGGCACGGCGCGCGGCCCGTTCGCGGATCCGTTTCTGCCCGAGCCAAGATCCGGCCCGCTGCGAATAGGCGTCGTCAGCGATTTCGGCAGTGAATTTCCGCTGGATCCCGAGCGCGCCGTTGCGGTCGAGGCGGCCGCGAAATCGCTGGAAGCCCAAGGCCATGCCATCGTGCCGATCGCCTGGAGCCGGCTTGAAAACGCCGTCGCCGCCAGCGGTCGGGCGTTCGCGGATATCGTCGCGGTCAATCTTGCCAATTTCGTCGACGCGGCGGCTCTGGATGCGCGGAAGGCCGAGCCCCTCACCCGGGCCTTCATCCGCAGGGGTCAGGCGCTGGCCGCCCAATCCCTCTGGGCGTCGCTCGATGCCGGCATCCATGCCGGCCGGGCGCTCTGGGACATCTTCGACGAGGTCGATTGCCTGTTGACGCCAATGTTGTCGAGCGCCCCGCTTCCGCTAGGATCCTTCCCGTTCGACCATGAGGATACCGAGTTGCAGGTCCGGCGCATGACGTCCTTCGCCCCGCTGGCGTCGCTGGCCAACATCACGGGCTTTCCGGCGATCACCCTGCCGTTTGGCGCGGATGCGGCGGGTCTGCCGCTGCCGATCCAGCTTCTGGCCCCCATGGGGCATGACCGGCTTCTGCTGGCGCTTGCCGCGTCGCTGGAGCAGGAAGGTCGCTGGCAGCACCGCTTTCCCGTCGCAGGATTGCCCGTCGCAGGATTGCCCGCATGAACAAGCCGGTTCTCGAAATCGTCGGCGTCAGCAAGCGGTTCGGCACGACGCTTGCCAACGACGACATCTCGCTGACGCTCGGCAAGGGCGAGATCGTCGCGCTGCTCGGCGAGAACGGCGCCGGCAAGACGACGCTGATGAGCATTCTGTTCGGCCACTACGTGCCGGACAGCGGCCATGTCCTGGTCGATGGGCAGGAACTGCCGCAGGGCAAGCCGCGCGCGGCGATCCGCGCCGGCATCGGCATGGTTCACCAGCATTTTGCCCTGGCGCCGAACCTCACCGTGATCGAGAACGTCACGACCGGGACGGAAAGCCTGTGGTCGCCGCGCTCGCACCGGGCCGAGGCGCGCGCCAAGCTGCTCGCCATATCGCAGCGCTTCGGCCTGAAGGTGGATCCGGACGCAAGGCTCGGCGATCTCTCCGTCGGCGAGCAGCAGCGGGTCGAGATCCTGAAGGCGCTCTACAACGAGGCACGGATTCTCGTCCTCGACGAACCGACGGCGGTCCTGACCCAGATCGAGGCCGAGCGGCTTTTCGCGACGCTGAAGGATATGGCGGCGCATGGCCTGTCGCTGATCTTCATCTCCCACAAGCTGGACGAGGTCATGTCGACGGCCGACCGCGTGGTTGTCCTGCGCGGCGGCCGCCACGTTGCTGAACGCCGGGCTTCCGAGACCAGCAAGTCCGAACTCGCCGAGCTGATGGTCGGCCGTACCGTGACCCGACCTGTCCGCGAGCCGTCGACACCGGGGGAACTAGTCCTCGAGGCGGCTGCCGTGACCGTTCGCTCCGGCGGCGTGGACAGGCTGAAGGCGATCGATTTCCGGCTTCGCGCCGGCGAGGTGCTGGGCATCATCGGCGTTTCCGGCAATGGACAGGCCGCCCTGGCGCAATTGCTGTCGGGCACGACCGCGAAGGCCAGCGGCGACCTGCTGCTGTACGGCCAGGCGGTCGATGCCCTTTCGGTCGCCGACGTCGTCGCGGCCGGGATCGGCCGCATTCCGGAAGACCGGAACAAGGAAGGCGCCATCGGTGAAATGGCGATCTGGGAAAACGCGATCCTCGAACGGCTGGCTTCGTTCTCGGGCCGTGGGCTGGTGGATCGCAAGCGCGCCGTCGCCTTTGCGCAAGAGATCATCGACCAGTTCGACGTCCGCGGCGGAACACCGGCGAGCCGCATTCGCCTGCTCTCCGGCGGCAACATGCAGAAGCTGATCCTGGGGCGCAACCTGATCGAAAGGCCGCGGATCCTGCTGGCGGCGCAACCGGCGCGAGGGCTGGACGAAGGTGCGGTCGCAGCCGTTCACGAGCGCCTCCTGGACGCGCGGCGGCAGGGAACGGCCGTGCTGCTGATCTCGGAGGACCTGGACGAGGTGATGGCGCTCGCCGATCGGATCCAGGCCATCGTCGGCGGCAGGCTTTCGCCACCGATCTCAGCCGAAGAGGCATCGGCGCGAAAACTCGGACTGATGATGGCAGGCGAATGGGAGAACGAGGTGACCTATGCGGTTTGAACGGCGGGAACACCGCCCGGTCGCGCTCGTCATCGCGACGCCGCTGATCGCGATCGCCGCGGCTCTCGCCATTGCGGGCGTCCTGATCGCCATTGCCGGCGCGCCGGTTCTCGAAGCCTATTGGCGCATTCTGGTGGGCGCGTTCGGATCTCGCCTGTCGGCGACCGAGACGCTGACCCGCGCAACACCCTTGATCCTCACAGGCCTTGCCGCTGCCGTCGCCTTCCGCGCCCGGCTCTGGAACATTGGCGCGGAGGGGCAGCTCTATCTCGGCGCCATCGCCGCCGCCTGGGCGGGTTCGCATCTCTTCGGCACCTGGCCTTCGATCGTGCAGATCCCGCTGCTGCTCCTCTTCGGCGCCGTCGCCGGCATGATCCTTCTGCTCGTGCCGCTCTGGCTGAGGCTGCGCTTCTCCGTCGACGAGGTCGTGACGACCCTGCTCCTCAATTTCGTCGCCGTGCTTTTCGTGTCGATGCTGATCGACACGGTGCTCAAGGATCCCACGGCCTTCGGCTGGCCCCAGTCGCAATCGGTATCCGATGCCGCCATGCTGCCGAAGCTCCTGGCCCGGTCGCGGCTCCATCTCGGCCTGGTGATCGCCATCGTGCTGGCGTTCGTCCTCGCCTTCGTCCAGTCGCGCACGGTGTTCGGCATGCAATCACGCGCCGCCGGCATCAACCCGCAGGGGGCCGCCTTCGCCGGCGTGCCGCTGGGCAGAACCCTCGTGGCAGTCGCCTGCATCTCCGGCGGTCTTGCCGGCCTTGCCGGCGCGGTCGAGGTCATGGGCGTCCAGGGCTATGTCACGACCAACCTCTCGCCTGGCTACGGCTATTCCGGCATCGTGGTCGCCATGCTGGCCAATCTCAGCCCGCTCGGCGTCGTGCTCGCGGGACTGTTCACGGCCACCATGTTCGTCGGAGCGGACGGCATGAGCCGAAGCCTCGGAATTCCGAGCTACATCGCCGACGTGATCGTGGCGCTGTCGCTCTTGTCCATGCTGGTCGCCGTCTTCTTCACCCAATACAGGATCCGTCGATGAGCGCCATCCTCGACATCTTGGCCTCTGCCGGGCTCTGGGCGGCAGTGCTCCGGATCGCAACGCCGCTGATCCTCGGCACGCTCGGCGCCTTGTTGTGCGAGCGCTCGGGCGTACTCAATCTCGGCATCGAAGGCATCATGACCTTCGGCGCGATGATCGGCTGGCTCGCCGTCTACAACGGCGCGGACCTCTGGACTGGCTTCCTGCTGGCGGCTCTCTCCGGCGGCGTCTTCGGGCTGCTGCATGCGGGCCTGACGGTCACGCTCGGACTGTCGCAGCATGTGGCCGGGCTCGGCGTGACGCTGTTCGCGGGAAGCTTCAGCTATTACGTCTTCCGTCTGGCCGTGCCGGTTGCCGGAACGCCGCCGACCATCACCCCGTTCCAGCCGATTGCCATCCCCGGCCTGAGCGACCTGCCCGTACTCGGTCCCGCCTTCTTCGCCCAGACGCCTCCGACCTATCTGGCGATCCTGCTCGCCCTCGTGTTGGCCTATGTCCTTTTCCGCACGCCGCTTGGCCTTGCGATCCGCATGACGGGCGAGAACCCGCATGCGGCCGAGGCGCAGGGGATCAACCCGATGGTGGTGCGCTACGGCGCCGTAATCGTCGGCAGCGCTCTGATGGGAATGGCCGGCGCCTTCCTGACGCTCGCGGCCTTCAACAGCTTCTTTCCGACCATGGTGCAGGGGCGCGGCTGGATCTGCATCGCGCTCGTGGTGTTCGCCTCCTGGCGGCCGGAACGGGCGCTTCTTGGCGCGTTGCTCTTCGCCTTCTTCGACGGCTTCCAGCTGCGCCTGCAGACGGCGCTGGGCGGAACCGTGCCCTATCAGCTATTCCTAATGATACCTTACATCCTGTCGATCGCGGCGCTCGCCATCATGGCGCGGCGCGCCCGCGTACCGCAGGCCCTGATGCAACCCTATCGGCGTGGCGAGCGCTGAACGGAGAAAGCCAAGCATGTTCGACCTGATCCTCCGAAACGCCAACCTGCCCGATGGTCGCCAGGGCCTGGATATCGGCCTCGCCGACGGCAAAATCACCGCGATCGAGACGCATCTCGAGGCGTCGGCGAAAGAGGAGATCGATGCGACCGGCAGGCTGGTGAGCCCGCCCTTCTGCGATCCGCATTTCCATATGGACGCGACGCTTTCGCTCGGTCTGCCGCGCATGAACGTCTCCGGCACCCTTTTGGAAGGCATCGCGCTCTGGGGCGAGCTGCGCCCGCTTCTCACCAAGGCAGCGCTGGTCGAACGCGCGCTGCGCTACTGCGACCTCGCCGTCAGCCAGGGCCTGCTGTTCATCCGCAGCCATGTCGACACCTCCGATCCGAGGCTGGTCACGGCGGAGGCGCTGATCGAGGTCCGCGAGCGGGTCGCCCCCTACATAAATCTGCAGCTCGTGGCCTTCCCGCAGGACGGCTACTACCGCGCCGCCGACGGCGAAAAATCCCTGCAGCGCGCGCTGGACATGGGCCTCGACATCGTCGGCGGCATTCCGCATTTCGAACGGACGATGGAGGATGGCCGCCGCTCGCTGGAGGCGCTCTGCCGCATCGCCGCCGAGCGCGGGCTTCCCGTCGACATCCATTGCGACGAGAGCGACGACCCGATGTCGCGCCATATCGAGACGCTGGCGGCCGAGACCGTGCGCCACGGCCTGCAGGGACGGGTGGCGGGATCGCACCTGACATCCATGCACTCGATGGACAACTACTACGTCTCGAAGCTCATCCCCCTGATGGCCGAGGCCGAGATCAACGTGATCCCCAATCCGCTGATCAACATCATGCTGCAGGGGCGCCACGATACCTATCCGAAGCGCCGCGGCATGACCCGCGTGCGCGAGCTGATGGACGCGGGGCTCAACGTCACCTTCGGCCAGGACTGCACCATGGATCCCTGGTACTCGATGGGCTCCGCCGACATGCTGGAAGTCGGCCACATGGCCATCCATGTGGCGCAGATGGGCGGCATCGAGGACAAGCAGAAGATCTTCGAGGCGCTGACGGTGAACTCGGCGAAGACCATGGGGCTCGAAGGCTACGGGCTGGAGGTCGGCTGCAACGCCGATCTCA
Organism: Kaistia sp. SLG-1; assembly: GCF_059699055.1. NCBI lineage: Bacteria > Pseudomonadati > Pseudomonadota > Alphaproteobacteria > Hyphomicrobiales > Kaistiaceae > Kaistia > Kaistia sp. SLG-1. The sequence goes on along the minus strand of NZ_AP048544.1, from coordinate 1,575,326 downwards.
TCGTGCTTCAGGCCGCCGATGTCGTCGAGGCGCTCCGGCTCAAGCCGACGCGACTTTGGGTCGTGAAGGGCGGCAAGGTAATCTCCCGAAGTGCACCGCGCATCGGCGAGCTCTTCCTCGAGGGTCGCCCGACGAAAATCGATCCCGGTCTGGACTACCTGCCGGCGCGCTGAGCGCGCCGTTCACAGGCCCAACGGCTCCATCCAGCCTCCGTCGTCCAGCCACGTTGACGGATCGACGGGCGCAGTACACCTTCGCGACGACCCGATTCAGGCGCCCGACAGGAGGTCGGCCGAAACATTCGCGAGATCATGCAGGACCAGCGAGCCACCACCAGCAAAGAAGGCCCCTCCGGCAAAGCTCTCGATGCGAATGTGGACCTGATCGCAGTGGTCGTGGCGATGACCGATCACGGGCCGAGCGTTCTCACCGTCGGCCAGGCCAATGCCCTGCCCTCCGGACCTTTCGAGCTCGGCCATCGCTCGCTTCAATTCGGTCTCCGAACCTGGGTGGAACACCAGACCGGCCATCAGCTCGGCTATATCGAGCAGCTCTACACCTTCGCCGACCGCGACCGGATCGGCGAGCAGCGCCAGCAGCGGGTGATCTCGATCAGCTATCTGGCCCTGACGCGTGCCGACAACGCCGACGCATCGGGCAAGCGCGCCTGGCGGAGCTGGTATGACTACTTCCCCTGGGAAGACCATCGCTCCGGGATTCCGCTCATTCTTGCCAACATTCTGCAACCGCGCCTGCTGGCCTGGGCGGACGGCGCGGAGCTGGACGCGGAGCGGCGCGAACGCCAGCGTCGCGCCGCGATCGTCTTCGGCATGGATGGTCACGAGTGGAACGAAGAGCTCGTCCTGCAGCGCTACGAGCTCCTCTATGAGGCGGGCCTGATCGAGGAGGCGATGCGCGGAACGGAGCGGAGCGCTTCCCCGCCGATACCCGGGGTCCCGATGATCGCCGATCATCGCCGCATCCTGGCGACCGGGATCGCGCGGCTGCGTTCCAAGATCAAATACCGGCCTGTCGTTTTCGAGCTGATGCCGCCCGTCTTCACCCTTCTCCAGCTGCAGCGCGCCGTCGAAGCGCTCTCCGGAAGGCTGGTCCACAAGCCGAACTTCCGCCGCCTCATCGAGCAGCAGGATCTGGTCGAGGAAGCCGGAGGGACCACCGCCGACACGGTCGGGCGGCCGGCGAAGCTGTTCCGCTTCCGCCACGCCGTCCTCGACGAGCGGGTTGCCGCGGGCACGAAATTGCCACTCCCGCGCGCTTGACGGTACTTATTCTCAAAGTAAGTATATGTCGAAATTATACTCTCTTTGAGAATAATGGAGGCGCCGATGTCTGTCTCACTCCCCACCGCCGCATCGCTCTATGATCGCGTGCGACGGGTCATTCCGCCGGTGGAATGGCCTGCTTTCACCGACGACATCGACGCCATCCTGGCGCTGAAGCGCGAGCGCAACGCCGTCATCCTCGCGCACAATTACCAGACGCCCGAGATCTTCCATTGCGTGGCCGACATCGTCGGCGACAGCCTGGCGCTGGCGCGCAAGGCCATGACGGTCGATGCCGACGTCATCGTGCTCGCCGGCGTGCACTTCATGGCCGAGACGGCCAAGCTCCTCAATCCCGGCAAGACGGTGCTCATTCCGGATCAGGACGCTGGCTGTTCGCTGGCCGAATCCATCACCGCGGCTGACGTGCGGCTGATGCGGCAGCGTTATCCCGGCGTGCCGATCGTGACCTACGTGAACACCTCCGCCGCGGTGAAGGCCGAATCCGACGTCTGCTGCACGTCGGGCAATGCGCTGGCGGTGGTGGAATCGCTCGGCGTGCCGCGCGTCATCATGCTGCCCGACGAATATCTGGCGCAGAACATCGCGGCGCAGACCAAGGTCGAGATCATCGCCTGGAAGGGCCACTGCGAGGTGCATGAGCGCTTCACGCCCGCCGACATCCACGAGCTGCGCGAAGCGCATCCCGGCGTCACCGTGCTCGCCCATCCCGAATGCCCGCCGGAGGTCGTCGCGGTGGCGGATTTCGCCGGTTCGACCGCGGCGATGTCCGACTATGTCGGCAGGTACAAGCCGGCGCGCGTCGTGCTGGTGACCGAATGCTCGATGAGCGACAATGTCGCCGTCGAGCATCCCGACGTCGATTTCGTGCGGCCCTGCAATCTCTGCCCGCACATGAAGCGCATCACGCTCGCCAACATCCGCACGGCGCTCGAGGAGAACCGCCACGTCGTGGAGATCGATCCCGGCGTCGCCGATCGCGCACGCCTTGCGGTCGAGAGGATGCTCGTCCTATGACCGCGCGCGACCTCCACGGCCGGCCGGTCATCATCGGCGGCGGTATCGCGGGGCTGATGACGGCGCTGCATCTGGCCCCGGAACCGGTCGTTCTCATCACAAGCTCGCCTTTGGAGGGCCCCTCCTCCAGCATCCTCGCCCAGGGCGGCGTTGCCGCGAGCCTCGCCCGCGACGACAGCCCGGGCCTGCATCTCGCCGATACGCTCGCCGCCGGCGACGGGCTCTGCGACGAGGCGGCGGTGAAGCGCGTCGTCGAGGCGGCGCCGCAGGCGATCGACCAACTCGCGCGGCTCGGCGTCGCCTTCGACCGTGCTCCCGACGGCGCATTTCGGCTCGGGCTCGAAGCCGCGCATTCGCGCCGGCGGATCGTCCACGCCGGCGGCGACTCCACGGGCCGCGAGCTCATCCGCGCGCTCGCCGCGGCGGTCAGACGAACACCCTCGATCGCGGTTCTCGAAGGCGTCGAAGTGCGGCGCCTGCTCTTCGAGGACGGCGAGATCACCGGCGTGCTCGCCGTCGGCAACAACGAGGCGATCTCGCTTTCGACCGGCCGCGTGGTGCTTGCGACCGGCGGCATAGGCGGCCTGTTCGACCATACGACCAACCCGCTCGGCTCGTTCGGCCAGGGTCTGGCGCTTGCCGCGCGCGCCGGCGCGGAGCTCGCCGATCTCGAATTCGTCCAGTTCCACCCGACCGCGCTCGACGGCCCGAAGCGTCCGATGCCGTTGATCAGCGAAGCGGTGCGCGGCGAAGGCGCGGTTCTCGTCGACGAGCGCGGCCGGCGCTTCCTCGCCGACACGCCGGGCGCAGAACTGGCGCCGCGCGACGTCGTTGCGCGTGGCGTCTGGCGCCAGCTCGCCGCCGGGCATCGCGTGTTCCTCGACGCGCGGCAGTGTCTCGGGCCGCGATTTGCCGAGCGCTTCCCGGCGATCGCCCTGCTCTGCCGCGAAGCCGGCATAGATCCCGCCATCGAGCCGATCCCCGTGCGTCCCGCCGCGCATTATCACATGGGCGGCGTGGCGGTGGATGCCGACGGCCGCAGCTCGCTTCGCGGCCTCTGGGCCTGCGGCGAGATCGCCCGCACCGGGCTGCACGGGGCCAACCGCCTCGCCAGCAACTCGCTCATCGAGGCGGCGACATCAGCCGCATGGACCGCCGCGAGCGTCGCCGCCGCGTCGCCGGGCACGCCGAGACGGCCGATGCCGGCGATCGTGCCGGGGCGACCCGATCCCTCTCGCATCCGCCAGATCGCCTCGAAGGCGCTCGGCATCGAACGGGACGGAGAGACGCTGCGCGAAGCCGCGAGAGTTCTGGCACCGATCGCCACCGGCGACGATGCCGCCTCGGACCCCGCCCTCGTCGCGCTGATGATCACCATTGCCGCCCTGCGTCGCGAGGAGAGCCGGGGCTCGCACCTCCGGAATGATTTCCCCGGACGCGATGCCCAGCCGCGCTCGCTGCGGCTGACGATCGACGAAACCTTCCAGGCGGCAGCAGCCGTTGCCGACATCCCATCCGCCGCGGAAGCGCGGCTCGACCGGAGCGCTTGACCATGCCCCTGACCCCGCTGCCGCGCGTGATGATCGAGCCGCTGGTGCGCGCCGCCCTGCTTGAGGATCTCGGCCGCGCCGGCGATCTCACCAGCGACGCGATCGTCCCGGCCGATGCGACCGCGACGATGGTGCTCGCAACGCGTCAGCCGGGCGTGCTCGCCGGCCTCGACGTCGCCGCCCTCGCCTTCGAGCTGATCGACCCCAGGATCGAAATCAGCGTGGCCAAGCGGGACGGCTCCGTTCTCGCGGCCGGCGATGTCGTCGCGACGGTGCACGGACCGGCGCGCGCCCTGCTCACGGCCGAGCGGACGGCGCTCAACTTCCTCTGCCATCTGAGCGGCATCGCCACCCAGACCGCGACGGTGGTCGAAGCCGTGCGGGACCACAAGGCCACCATCGTCTGCACCCGCAAGACCACGCCGGGCCTGCGCGCGCTGGAGAAATACGCCGTGCGCGCTGGCGGCGGCGGCAATCATCGCTTCGGCCTCGACGACGCCGTGCTCATCAAGGACAACCACATCGCGATCTCAGGCGATATCCGCACCGCCATCGAACGGGCGCGCGCCGGCGTCGGCCACATGGTCCGGATCGAGGTGGAGGTCGATACGCTGGAGCAGCTCGACCTGGCGCTGGCAGCCGGCATCGACGCGGTGCTGCTCGACAACATGTCCGTCGCGCAATTGACCGAGGCGGTGGCGAGGGTCGGCGGCCGCGCGACCACCGAGGCCTCCGGCCGGGTAACGGCGCAGACGGCCCCGGCCATCGCGGCGACCGGCGTCGACCTGATTTCCGTCGGCTGGATCACCCACAGCGCGCCGATCCTGGATATCGGGCTGGATTACCCATAGAAGACAGCCTTCGATCCACGCGCCAGCAGGTTGGCAAACAGTATGGCCATGCTCGACCGCTACGAGACCAGCCTGCGCGGGCTGGCCCGCAAGGACCGGTTGCGGACGCTCCGCGACCGCGCCGGCGCCGATTTCTCCTCCAACGACTATCTCGGCCTGGCGCGATCGAAGCGCATGGCGGAGGCGGTCGCGGCGGCGCTCGCCGCCGGTACGCCGGTCGGGGCGACCGGCTCGCGGCTCCTGCGCGGCAACGATCCCGAACACGAGGCGCTGGAAGCGAAAGCGGCCGGCTTCTTCGGCGCCGAGCGGGCGCTGTTCTTCGGCGGCGGCTATGTCGCCAATTTCGCGGTGCTGACGACCTTGCCGCAGAAGGGCGATCTGGTCGTGCTGGACGAACTCATCCATGCCAGCGCGCATGAGGGAGCGCGAGCCGGCCGGGCCGAAGCGACGGAAGTCGCGCACAACGATGCGAACGCCGTGGACGACGTGATCCGGAGCTGGCGCGCGCGGGGCGGCACCGGCCAAGCCTGGATCGCGGTCGAGAGCCTCTACAGCATGGACGGCGACCGGGCTCCGCTCGGCGAACTCACCGAGGTCGCGGAGCGTCACGACGCCTTCCTGTTCATCGACGAAGCGCATGCCACCGGCGTCTATGGCCCGGGCGGGCGCGGCCTCGCGCACGCCCTCGAAGGTCGCGACAATGTCGTGGTGCTGCATACTTGCGGCAAGGCGCTCGGCGCGTCCGGCGCGCTGGTCACCGCGCCCGCGATCCTCTGCGACTATCTGGTCAACCGCTGCCGGCCCTTCATCTATGCCACCGCGCCCTCGCCTCTGATGGCGGTGGCGGCGGCGACCGCCCTCGACATCGTCGCTGACGAGCCGGATCGCCGCGAGCGGCTGGCGGGGCTGGTCGCGCTGGCCGGCAAGCGGGCCGAGGACCTCGGCCTGCCAGCGAGCGGTTCGCAGATCCTGCCGATCCTGGTCGGCGACAATGCCCGCGCCATGGCTCTGGCGCAGGCGCTGCAGTCGCGCGGGTTCGACGTGCGCGGCATCCGCCCGCCGACCGTGCCCGAGGGCACGGCGAGGCTGCGCGTCTCGCTGACGCTGAATGTCGGCGAGGACGAGGTCTCGGCCCTGTTCGATGCCCTTGCCGAGGCATGGGAGCCACGATGACGGCGCCGATCGCGATGACCGAAACACGCCGTCCACGGTCCGACTTCATGGAGATCCCGCGATGAGCCGCTCCGCCGTCTGGCATCCCTTCACCCAGCATGCCATCGAGCCGGCGCCGCCGATGATCGCGCGGACCGAGGGCGCCTATGTCGAGACGCAGGACGGCAAGCGCCTGCTCGACGCGATCTCCTCCTGGTGGGTCATCACCCACGGCCACCGCCACCCGAAAATCCAGGAAGCCATCCGGCACACGACCGAGACGCTCGACCAGGTGATCTTCGCCGGCCTCAGCCACGAGCCGGCCGAACGACTGGCTTCGGCGCTGGTCGAGATGGCGCCGGCGGGCCTCGACTGGATCTTCTATTCCGACAGCGGCTCGACCAGCGTCGAAGTGGCGCTCAAGATGGCGCTCGGCTTTCACCGCCACAACGGCGCGCCACGGTCGCGCATCGTCGTCATGGAGCACGGCTATCACGGCGACACCATCGGGACGATGAGCGTCGGCGCGCGCGGCGTCTTTAACGCCGCCTATGAGCCGCTGCTGTTTCAGGTCGACACGATCCCCTTCCCGGCGGCGGGCAGGGAGCAGGAAACGCTTGACGCCTTCGAGAAGCTGGCGCGCGACCGCGACGTCGCCGCGCTGATCGTCGAGCCGCTGGTGCTCGGCGCCGGCGGCATGAAGATGTATCCGGCCTCCGTCCTCGCCGAACTGAAGCGCATTGCCGAAGCCTCTGGAACGCTCTTGATCGCCGACGAGGTGATGACCGGCTGGGGCCGCTGCGGCAGCCTGTTCGCCTGCGAGCAGGCGGGGGTCGCGCCCGATATCCTGTGCACGTCCAAGGGCCTGACGGGCGGTTCGCTGCCGCTCGCGGCGACGCTTGCCACCGACGCGATCTTTCGCGCGCATTATTCCAGCGACCGGGCGAGGACCTTCTTCCATTCGAGCTCCTACACGGCGAACCCGATCGCCTGCGCCGCGGCGCTCGCCAATGTCGAGATCTGGAACGACGAGCCGGTGGCGGAGCGCGTGGCAGCGCTGGCGCGGATGCAGGCGGAGCGGGTTGCCCGGTTCGACGGAGATCCTCGCTTCGAGAATGTGCGCACGACCGGCACCATCGCGGCGCTCGAGCTTCGCGTCGGCAGCGCCGGCTATCTGGCTGAGGTCGGCCCGGCGCTGCGCAGCTTCTTCCTCGAGCGCGGATTGCTGATGCGGCCGCTTGGCAACGTCCTCTACGTGCTGCCGCCCTATTGCGTGACATCGAACGAACTCGACCGGCTCTACGACGCCATCGACGAGGCGGCCGGGCTCGCGGGCGATGAGCGATGAACCGCACGGCGCGGATCATCGGCCTCGGACATCACGTACCAGCGCGCAGAGTCGAAAATGCCGAGATCGAGGCCGACCTCGGGCTGGAGGCGGGCTGGATCGAGCGGCGCACCGGCATCCGCTCGCGCTTCTGGGCCGAGCCCGGCGACACACTTTCCGGATTAGCGACCGAGGCCGGCGACATCGCGCTCAAGGCCGCCGGCATCGATCGCAGGGACATCGGCCTGCTGCTCCTCGCGACATCGACGCCGGATCACCTGCTGCCGCCGAGCGCGCCGCTCGTCGCGCACAAGCTCGGCCTCGCAAGGGCAGGCGGGATCGACCTCGCGGGCGCCTGCGCGGGCTTCCTCTACGCCCTGAGCTTCGCCGACGGCTTCGTGCGCCTGCACAACAAGCCGGCCATCGTCATCGCGGCCAACATACTGAGCCGTAGGATCCATCCGACCGAGCGGGCGAGCGCCGTGCTGTTCGCCGATGCCGCCGGCGCCGTGGTGCTGGCGCCGTCCGACGATCCCGGCCACGGCATCCTTGGCGCCTCTTTCGCCTCGGACGGCTCCGCCTATGGCCTGATCCAGATTCCGGCCGGCGGCAGCAACCGACCCTTCGCGGAAGAGACCGACATCCTCGAAACGCGCATGACGATCGCGAACGGCCGCGACGTCTTCGCCAGGGCGGTGGAGATGATGAGCGGCTGTTCCTTGGAGGCTCTGGAGGCGGCGGGCCTTTCGGCGTCGGATATTGACCGTTTCGTGCCGCACCAGGCGAATGCCCGCATCTTCGACGCCGTCAGCAAGTCGCTCGGCATCGAGGATGCACGCATCGTCAAGACCATCGCCGACTATGGCAATTCGTCGGCAGCGACGATCCCCCTGTCCCTATCGGTTGCCCACAATGCCGATCCCTTTCGGCGTCACGAGAAACTGCTGCTGGCCGCCGCCGGCGCCGGCCTGACCGGCGGGGCACTGGTGGTCGGCTTCTAGATCGGCGCCCGCGCGCCCGGAAGCGCGACCAAGCGTCAGCCGTGCGGCCAAGGACCGTCTTGCCCGAGCTTCCCGGATTTCTTCCAAATAATGAAACGCCCTGCCGATATTCGAGAATAGCCTGCCGCGATTTCCTCGCTTCGCGAAGACGTCATTCTAATTCGCGCCGCAGGATAGGGACCGAATTCTTTGCATATTCTGGAACAGAATGTGACTATTTGGAACAAAGTCAATTCGGATCAACGGGACGGATTTGGGCATGGAGTCGGTTCTCAAGGGCATTTCTCGACGCAGGCTGCTTCTGTCGTCGGCGGCGATGGCCGGCAGCGTCGCGGTTCTCGGAGGGTCCGGGAAGGCTTCCGCAGCGGCGTCCCGCGTGCTGCGCCTCGCCTCGGGAGAGTCCGACGGGCCAACCGGCACCATGGATCCCGCCTTCAACAAGATCGACGCGGATGCCGCTCGCATCTCGCTCGTCTATGAGCGCCTGATCATCCTCGACAAGAACTTCGAACCACAGCCGCAACTGGCGCAATCCTGGTCAAGCAACGAGAAGGGCGATGTCTGGACGATCGAGCTGAAGCCCGGAATTTCCTTCCACAACGGCAAGCCGCTCACCGCCGCCGACGTGGTCTATACCTATCGCCGCCTGATCGATCCGAAGACCGCCTCGCCCGTTGCCACCACCTTCGGCGAGCTGACGCCCGAAGGTATCGAGGCCGTCGACGACAAGACGGTACGCTTCACCCTGAAGAGCCCCGTCGTCGAGTTCCCCTCGCTGATCGCCAACCGCTTCACCTACATCGTGCCCGAGGGCTCGACCGCCGAGGAGCTGCGCACCCACGGCCAGGGCACCGGCCCCTTCAAGGTGCAGGAATTCGTGCCCGGCCGCGAGCCGAGCGTCTTCGTCAAGAATGAAGCCTATTGGCGCGAGGGCCTGCCGAAGGTCGACCGGGTGGAGCTGCGGGCCATCGCGGACACGTCTGCGCGCCTGTCGGCGCTGCTGACCGGGCAGATCGATCTTTCCTGGGATGTGCCGCGCGTCGGCCTGCAGGCGCTTCAGGCCGCACCCAACCTGACCGTGGTGACCGTTCCCTCGCCCTACGTGATGTCGCTGACCCTGATGGTCGACGTACCGCCCTTCAACGACGTGCGGGTCCGCCAGGCGATGAAGCTGGTCGTCGACCGCCAGCGCATGATCGATCTGGTTCTCGGCGGGCTGGGAAAACCGGCTTCCGACCAGCCGGTCGCCTCCTGGGTCCAGTACGGGCTCGAGGAGCCGGCGCCCGCCCGCGACGTGGCAAGGGCCAAGCAGTTGCTCGCCGAAGCCGGGCATCCCGACGGCATCGACGTCGAGCTCTACACCTCGGAGGCAACCGCGGGCTTCCTGGAGATGGCAGCCCTTTACCAGGCGATGGCGGCCGAGGCCGGCATCCGGGTCGCAATCAACAAGGTTCCCGGCGACGGCTATTTCGCCAATGTCTGGCGCAAGGTGCCCTTCCTCTGCACGTCCAAGGGCGCGCGCAACGCCGACGAGGCGCTGTCGCAATTCTACCTGTCGAATGCCGCCTGGAACGACACGCATTGGAAGAGCGAGGAATTCGACAATCTGATCACCGAGGCGCGCCAGACGCTCGACGCCGGCAAGCGCGCCGAGCTCTATCGCAAGGCCCAGCGCCTTCTGCGTGACGACGGCGGTGTAATCGTGCCGATGTTCGCCAATTCCGTCGGCGCCCATCGCAAGGACCTGACCGGCTTCGAGATCCATCCCCAGAAGAACGCCCAGGACTTCTCGCAGATTGCGATCGGCGGCTGAGAATGTCGGCCTGCACATGACGCGTCACATCGCGATCCAGGCTGCGCTGTCGCTGCTCAGCCTGCTGCTCGTCTCCATCCTCGTCTTCTGGCTGGTGGACCTGCTCCCCGGCGACGCGGCCGAGCGCGTGCTCGGCCAGGATGCGACGACCGAGGGGCTGGCCGTGCTCCGCGAGCAGCTCGGCCTCAACCATTCGGCGCTCGATCGCTACCTCGCCTGGATGAGCGGTCTGCTCAGGGGCGATCTCGGCACCTCGATGATCGCGGGACAGCCGGTCGCCGACTATGTTGCGAGCCGCGTCCAGAACTCCGCCATTCTGGCCGCGTTCGCGCTGGTGCTCTATGTGCCGGTCAGCCTGGCTCTGGCGCTTTTGACCGCCGTCTATCGCGGCACGGCCGTCGACGTCGGGCTCACCGTCTTCGTGCTCCTCGGCATGTGCATCCCGGAATTCGTCATCGCGATCTTTCTGGTCTCCCTGTTCGCCGTGACGCTGAACCTGTTCCCGGCGCTAGCCCTTCTCGATACGGCCCAGGGTTTCGGCGACCTCGTCCGGATGCTTTTCCTGCCGGTTCTGACGCTGACGGCGGCGATGTCGGCCTATTCGGTGCGGCTGATGCGCGAGAGCCTGATCCAGATCCTCGATTCCGACTACATCCAGCTGGCGCGTCTCAAGGGCCTGCCCAACTGGCGGATCATGGGCTGGCACGCGCTGCCGAACGCGCTCGGACCGGCTCTGAACGTGCTGGCGCTCAACATCGCCTGGCTGATCGGCAGCATCGTGCTCGTCGAGACCGTCTTCAATTTCGACGGGCTTGGGCGGCTGCTGGTCGATTCCATCCGCTACAAGGACACGCCCGTCATCCAGGCGATCGTCATGCTGCTCTGCGCGGTCTACGTGCTCGCCAACCTTCTGGCGGACGTGTCGATCATGGCGCTCAACCCGAAACTGCGGACGCGCCGATGAGCAGCGCATCCCTGCCATCGGCAACGACCTGGTTCGACACTATGCTGCGGGAGCTCAGGTCGATCGAGCCGCCGGCGCTGGTCGCCGCCTCGATCGTGCTCGCCTATGTGGTCGTCGCGCTCACCGCGCCGCTCTGGGCGCCCTACGATCCCTCCGCCGTGATGGTGGGGATGCCGCTGGCGCCGCCCGGTGCCGACCACCTTCTCGGCACCGACTCCCTCGGCCGCGACGTGTTCAGCCGCGTCGTGCTCGGCAGCCGGCCCGTGCTGATCATGTCGATCTCCGCAGCGCTGCTCGCGGTCACGGTCGGGGCGACGCTCGGTCTTTTTGCGGCCTATCTCGGCGGATGGTTCGACCAGTTGCTCATGCGCGGGCTCGATGCGCTGATCAGCGTGCCGACGCTCATTCTGGGCATGCTCATCCTGAGCGCCGCGGGAAACACGGCCGTTCTCGTGGTCGTCACCGTGGCGTTCATCAACGTGCCGCGCATCGCCCGCGTCGTGCGCGCCGCGACGCTGGCCATCGTATCGGAAGATTACATCACCTCCGCCGTTACGCGCGGCGTCCCGCCGTTCTCCATGGTCTTCGTCGAGCTGCTTCCGAACGTGCTTGGCACGATCCTGGTCGAGTTCGCGGTCCGCTCCGGCTTCATCATCGTCTTCATCGGCGCTCTCGGCTTCCTGGGATTCGGCGCGCCGCCGCCGACGCCGGAATGGGGCGTGATGATCAATGAGGGCCGCAGCACGATCAGCGTCTCGCTCTGGCCGGTGCTGGCGCCAGCCGCGGCGATGGCCATCCTCGTCGTCTCGCTGAACCTGGTGACCGACGCGATCGCCGGCCGGATCGGCACCGGCCACGCCTCGAGGCCACGCGTGTGACCCAGGATCGTTCCTTGTTGCAGGTAGACGGCCTCGCCGTCGACTACGGGTCGAAGTCGCGCTGGTCGAACGCGGTGACCGGCGTGAGTTTTGAAATCCGGCGCGGCGAGATCCTCGGGCTCGCGGGCGAGTCCGGCTCGGGCAAATCCACGGTCGGCTACGCGCTGCTCGCCTATCTGCGGGCAGGAAGCCGTATCCGCGCCGGTCGCGTGACCTTCGCGGGCCGGAGCATTCTCGACCTTCCGCCTTCCGAGCTGCGCGCCCTGCGCGGCAGGGAGATCGGCTTCGTCCCGCAGAATCCCACCACCAGCCTCTCTCCGGCGATGACGGTCGGGCGCCAGGTCGCGGAGGTCCTGCGCTTTCACGGCATTCGCCCGCCGAACGGCGTGCAGGCCCGTGTCGTGGAACTGCTCGACTCCGTCGGCCTGCCGGATCCCGCCGTGATCGCCGAGCGATTTCCGCATCAACTGAGCGGCGGCCAGCAGCAGCGCGTCGTCATCGCCATGGCGATCGCCTGCGAGCCCAGCCTGATCATCCTCGACGAGCCGACGACCGGCCTCGACGTCACGACGCAGGCGCGGATCCTCCGCCTCCTGGCCGATCTGCGCACGCGGATCGGCTCGGCCCTCCTCTACATCAGCCATGATCTCGGCGCGCTCTTCAGCCTCTGCGACCGCGTCGGCATTATGTATGCCGGCGAACTGGTCGAGATCGGCACGAGCGAACAGCTTCTGAACGGAGCACGAAGCCCCTATACGCGCGGGCTGATGGCGTCGGTGCCGCGCCTCGACCGTGCGCCGGACAGGAGCGCGGCGCTGAAAGGCATCCTGCGGCGCGACGCGCTGGGGGAAGGCTGCCGGTTCGCGCCGCGCTGCCCCTCGGCGATCGATGCCTGTGCGGCGACCGTCCAGCATCTTGAGACCGTTGCGCCGGACCATTCGGTCGCCTGCTCCCGCTGGCGCGAGCTTGGAGCGAGCGCATGAGCGCCGAAGCAAAACCGCTGCTTGCCCTGTCCGGCGTCGAGATCGCCTATCCGGGCCGCGGCTGGCTCGCGGCGCTCGGCCGACGCGAGCCGGCAGCTTCCGTGCGCGACATCTCCTTCGACCTGGCCAGGGGCGAGACGCTGGCGCTGGTCGGAGAAAGCGGCAGCGGCAAGTCCACGATCGCGCGCGCCATCAGCGGCCTCGTGACGGCACGCAAGGGAATGATCCGGTTTGACGGGCGGGACATCAACATCCCGATCGAGAGGCGGAGCCAGGACCTCCGGCGCGACATCCAGATCGTGTTCCAGAACCCGGACGCTTCCTTGAACCCTCGGCATTCGATTGGCTTCATCCTCGGCCGAGCGATCCGGGCCTTCCACCGCCTCGACAGCGCGACCGTGCGTTCGAAAGTCGATGCGCTCCTCGCCGACGTGCGCTTGAGCGGAGACTATGCATCGCGCTACCCGCGCCAGCTTTCGGGCGGCGAGCGCCAGCGCGTGGCGATCGCACGCGCCCTGGCGGCTCAGCCGAAGGTTCTGGTCTGCGACGCGATCCTATCGGCGCTCGATGTCTCCGTGCAGGCCGAAATCATCGAATTGCTGCGCTCGCTGCAACGCGACCAAGGCATCGCGATCCTCTTCATTTCGCACGATCTCGCCGTGGTACGTTGGCTGGCGGACCGCGTCGCCGTCCTGCGCTATGGCGCGCTCTGCGAGATCGGCGCGACGGAAGACGTCTACGCGCCGCCTTTTCATCCGTACACGAAACAGCTGCTGGACGCGGTGCCGCAGATGGGTCGCCCGACGGGCTGACAAAACGCGAAGAGAAAGGTGGCCGCCCCGGGAGTTGGGCGGCCACGGAGTTGGCTACATGCAGCCCGCGACGTATTCGTACTTGTCGGCGAGTTCCGGCTGGTCGGCGCCGATGGCGACGATCTCGGCCATGGTGACGGGCTCGACGGCCTGGCCGGCGATCAGCTTCGCGGCGATGTCCATCGCGACGGCGCCCTGCTGGCTCGGGCTCTGGGCGATCAGGCCCTGCAGCTCGCCATTCTTCAGCGCGGCGACCTCGGCGCTCGCGGCGTCATAGGCCACCATCTTGACCTTGCCGACGGCGCCGGCCTGGCGGAGGCCGGTGATCGCGCCGATCGCGCCCTGGTCATTGGTCGAGAACACGCCGGCGAGGTCCGGATGCGCGGAGAGCGTCGAGGTGACGATCTCGGCGGCGCGCTGCGGATCGTTCGACTGGTATTGCGGGCCGAGATACTGGATGTCCGGGTACTTCGCGGCGAGCGTCGCGGCGAAACCGGCCTCGCGCGCGTCCTGAGCCAGCGAGCCCGGCGGCTGGGTGATCACAAGCACCTTGCCCTTCTTGCCGATCAGCGCCGCCAGCGCGTCGGCCGCCATGCCGCCGCCGGCCTTGTTGTCCGTCAGAACCTGGGTCTTCAGGATCGAGGGATCGGAGATGGTCTGGTCGACCGTGATCACCTGCGTGCCGCGCCCGGCGAGCTCCCGCATCGGCGGGATCAGCGCCTGCATGTCGGTGGGCACGATGGCGGCGACCTTGGGGGCGCTCGCCGTCACGGCGTTGACCACCGGGATCTGCGCGTCGGCGGCGAACTGGTCGGCGGCCGAGACGGTGAGAGAGAGGCCGAGTTCCTTGGCGCGGGCCTGCGCGCCGCACTGCATGGCTTGGTAGAACGGGCTGCCGCTCGAGCCGAGCACGAGGGCCACGGTGTTGGCATCCTGGGCGAAGGCGCCCGAGGCAGAGAGCGAGGTCAGCACGAGGCCTACCGCCGCCGAAACGATCGTCTTTGTCATTGTTTATTCCCCTTTGGTATTGCGGAGCGTGCGTGGCGCTAGCCCCGTTTGCGAAGCCGTCGCTTCAGTTGGTCGATCCAGACGGCGAGGATCAGCACGCCACCCATGGCGACCGTCTGCCAAAACGGCGGAATGCCGAGGATGACGAAGCCATTGAGCAGGATGATGGGAATGAAGACGCCCACGACCGTGCCGAACACGCTGCCGACGCCGCCGAACAGGCTGGTGCCGCCGAGAACCACCGCCGAGATGGTGGCGAGGTTGTCCATGGCGTGGCCGTTGATGGTGGTCGTCGAGAACCGGGCGTTGGACATGACGGCGGCGATGCCGGCCATGAGGCCCGAGATCGCGTAGACCTGGATCAGCCGCGCCGTCGTCGGGATGCCGCTGCGGCGGCTCGCCTCGGCGTTGGAGCCGACGGCGAAAACATGCATGCCGAAGCGGGTCAGATGCAGCACGATGCCGGCGATGATGACGGTGACGGCGGCGATCACGACCAGCACCGGGATGCCGAGGATGCGGCCGGAGCCGACATGGGTGACCAGCAGTTCCGGCATGGCGCGGACGTCGACGCCGCCGGACAGGATCTGGGCCCCGCCGAGCGCCATGCCCATGGTACCGAGCGTGACGATGAGCGGCGGGATCTTGGTGACGGCGATCAGGATGCCGTTGAAAGCGCCCCAGGCCGCGCCGACGAGCAGCGCCGCGACGGTGCCGATCGCGATGATGTCCCAACCGGCGGCGGTGGTGCCGTAGGTGGTGCCGCCGGCGCCGGAAAGGAGCAGCATCAGCTTGGCCGAGACGACCGAGGCGAAGACCAGCACCGAGCCGACCGAGAGGTCGATGCCCGAGGTGATCACCACATAGGTCTGCCCGACGGCCAGCACGAGCAGGATGGCCGCGTTGATGAAGAGCTGCTGCACATTGTAGCCGGAACCGAACTGGGCCGGCTTCAGAACCAGGAAGATCGCGATCAGGGCGAGCAGCAGGAGGAAGATCCAGCCGCCGGCGACCAGCCGCAGCAGGCGGTCCTCCGTGGTCTCGACGGGGGCGATGGCGAGTTCGTTGCTCATGCTGCCAGCTCCTTGGCTTGCCCGCTGGTCATTTCGCGCACCAGGTCCTCGACGCTCGCCTCGGCGGCGCGGAGGTCGGCGACGGTCTGGCCCAGGCGCAGCACGTGCACGCGGTCGGCGACCTCCAGCACCTGGGGCATGTTGTGGCTGATCAGGACGACGGAGGTTCCGGCGTCGCGGACGCGGCGGCAGAGGTCGAGCACGCGCTGCGTCTGGACCACGCCGAGCGCGGCAGTCGGCTCGTCGAGGATAACGAGCTTGCTCGCCCACATCGCCGCGCGGGCGATGGCGACGGATTGCTGCTGGCCGCCGGAGAGCGAGGCGATCGACACGCGCTGCGACTTCAGCTGGACGCCGAGCTTGGCGAACTGGTCGACCGCCTGGCGCTGCATGGTGCGACGGTCGAGGAAGCCTAGTTTGCCGAGAAGGCCGCTGCGGGTGAGCTCCCGGCCGAGGAAGAGATTGTCGGCCGGCGTCAGATCGGGGGCGAGCGCCAGATCCTGGTAGACCGTGGCGATTCCGCATGCCTGCGCGTCGAGTGGCGAGGTGAAGGTCACCGCCCTCCCCTCGACCCGGAGCGTGCCCTCGTCCGGCTTGTCGGCGCCGGAGAGGATCTTGACGAGGGTCGACTTGCCGGCGCCGTTGTCGCCGATCAGCGCGACGATCTCGCCCGGCATGACGCGGAAATCGGCGCCTTTCAGGGCCTGCACATGGCCGAATGTGCGCCGGATGCCGGTCGCTTCCAGCAGCGGCGCGCTCATGTGCCCGTTTCCAGGCCGATATTGTTCGAGAAGGCGTAGAACTCGTTGTAGCGCGCCGCGCAGAGCGCCTGCCAATGGTTGAACGCCTCGGTCGTGCCGGCGAACTTCCAGATCTCGACTTCCTGGAAGTCGTGCTGCCCGCGGATGTGGAAGCGGCCGTGGAACTCGGCGCCGGCGGCCTTCGCGCCGTCGCGGACGGCCTGCCAGGCGTCGGCGAGCGCCTGCTTGTCCTTGTCGTCCAGCAGGTACCAGTGCGGACGCGGGCGGGAATAGTGGATCCAGACGGATTGGGTCATGTCAGCCGTGCCTCGGAGCGATCAGGTCCGCGAGCGGCGCGAGGCGGCCCACGATGTGACGCGATGTGGTGAACTTGAAGTCGGCCACGCGCTCGTGGCCGCGGATGGCGGCGTCGGCGGTGTCGGGGCCGTCGATCTCCCAGGCGCCGAGATGGTGCCAGGAATGCGACCAGTCCATGCGGTGGCGGCCGGCGATGTTGACGCCGAGCGCCAGGTCGCCCTTGAAGGCGATGTCGCACTCGAAGTCGTATTCGGTGCGCTCTTCCGGCGTCGCCTCGCACCACTGGTCGTTCCATTCCCAGAGCGCCAGGAAGGACCAGCCGTGATCGGTGAGCGCGCCCTTGCCCAGGACGGGGGCGAACTCCTTGGCGCCCATCAGCCATTCCGTCCGGAACGCCCGCGCCCAGCCGGCCTTTTCGAGCCGGATCGTCCCGGCGAGCGCGCTTTCGAGGTCGGGCGCCTCGAAGACGCCGGCGATGTCGTGCGTGTGGGTGAAGCCGGTGTCGAGCGCCCGCGCCACGTTGGCGGCATCGGGATCGAAGACGCGGCGCAGCGACAGCGTCCAGCCCTCGGCGGCGAGTTCGTCGAGCACGGCCAGGATGGCGCGGCGGTGCTCCTCGCCATAGACGCCGGGCAGCTCGTCCTGACGCGTCGCGACGAACATCACCGAGGCCCTGGGCGAGGCGCCTGACGATGCCGACGCGAAGACGTCGGTATCTCCGGTGAGGCTGGTCATGTCCGCGCCTTTTCGACCGCGCTCATCAGTCGCTCGACGCGGACGGGGTCCACCGGGTTCCACCAGCGCGAATCCACCTTCAGCCATTGCCCGACGATGGCGCCGTCGGCGACCGGCATCAGGCTCGGCACCTGCTCGGGCGACAGGCCGGAGCCGACGATGACAGGCAAATTGGTGCCAGCGCGGACCTCGGCCACTTCCTCCGGCTGGGTCGGCGAGCCGGTGCGGGTGCCGGTGGCGATCAGCACATCGGCGTCGAACCATTCCGCGTCGGTCGCCTGCTCGGTGATCGAGCGGTCACCGGTGATCGCGTGGGCGCCAAACTTCACATGCACGTCGGCGAAGATGGAAACATCCTTGGCGCCGATCTGCGCGCGATAGCGCAGCGCCTCGGCGGCCGGGCCGTTCAGGAAGCCCTCATTGGCGACATAGGCGTTGACCCACTGGTTGACGCGCACCCAGCGCGCGCCGACCGCCTTGGCGACGGCGAGGCCGGGAATGGCGCCGTTCGCCACGCAGGTAATGCCGATCGGCGCGCTGACGGCGTTGCGGATCTCCTGGCAGACGACCGAAAGCGCCGCCACGGTCTCGAAGCCGATATGCTCGGGCCGCGAAAAGGGCATGTCGCTGGCGTTCTCGACCATGATGCCGTCGATGCCGCCATCGGCGAGCGTGCGCGCGTCGCGCAGAGCCGCGGCGATGATGTCGCGCATCGCCTCGCCCTCATAGCGGGGCGCGCCGGGGAGCGCGCGCAGATGCACGACGCCGATGATCGGCTTCTTCTTGTCGAAATGGGTTTCGAGGGCGCTCGGCTTGGCCGGCATCACGATGGGGGGAGACATTTTACCTCTTCAGTCCTGTTCGTGAATTTCGAGTTCGGAAAGCGTCGGATAGGCGGTCTGCGCGCCGACCCGGGTGCAGGCGATCGACGCGGCGCGCACGGCGCGCGCCAGCACGATGTCGATGCGCCAGCCGGCGGCGAGGCCGGCGAGGAACCAGCCGGCGAGGCAATCGCCCGCGCCGGTCGTGTCGACGATGGTGAGGCCCTTGGGCGGCGGCGCGTACAACATCTCGCCCGTCTCAAGGTAGAGCTCGGCGCCGAGGGGGCCGCGCGTGCGGACCACGTCGCGGACGCCGAGGTCGCGCAGGCGGGCGATCGGGTCGTGGCCGATCACATCGGCGGCGCGGTCGTTGACGAAGACGACGCGGGCGCCATCCAGAACCGGAGCCAGGGTGGCGATGCCGCCCGGAAAACTCGCCGGCTCCAGGTCGACCGACCAGCGGATGCCGGCCTGCCGCGCCCGCGCGACCAGCGCCGGGGCGGCGGGGCCGAAGCAGGCGGTGTGGAGATGGGCGACGTCGTCGAGGCGGAGCGCCTGAACCGCGGCGTCGTCGGGATAGATCGAGACGCCCGGATAGAGCAGCAGCCGCTTCTCGCCATGCGGCTCGATCACGGTGACGACGCGGCAGAGCCCACCCGGCACAATCGCCGGCCGCAGATCGAGGCGCATCGCCTCGAACTCGTGGCGGACCTGGACGGAGGCGTGGTCGTCGCCGAGCTGGATCGCGAGCGCTGCGTCGCCGCCGGCGCGGGAGAAGGCGACGGCGGTGTTGGTGACGACGCCACCCATGCCCTCGGTCGAGGCAGTGCAGTGCACCTTCTCGTCCGGCGCCGGCATGTGCGGCGCCTGCAGGCTCAGATCCAGACTGATATCGCCGACAAAAAGGTAGTGCACCAAGGCGTCCTCCCATGCGATGGTTTGATTTGTAACTTTGTCATTACATTTGAGCAAGCGGGTATTGCGCAAAAAATGCGCTGAAGAATGCATTGGCTATAATTTGATCATTTGGACTAAATCCACGGCAACGCTGCGTCCGGGAGTTCTCGCGTTTTGCCACGTCGCGGAATGAGCGGCCGCGATGCCCTTGCCGTCCCGCCGTCCGGGATGATAAATCATGCAATTGTCATGACATTTGGCGGGATATGATGGGCTGGGACGCGACACGACTTTCGGACGACGGCGCGCCGAAGTGGTTTCAGATCGCCAACATCCTCAGGCAGTCGATCGTCGAGGGCGAATTCCAGGCCGGCGACGTCATGCCGACCGAGGCGCATCTGAACGACGTGTTCGACGTCAGCCGCACCACCGCGCGCTCGGCGCTGAACAAGCTGGTGCAGGAAGGGCTGATCACGCGCCGCTCCGGCGTCGGGTCAATCGTGCTCGGCGGCCGGGTCGACCAGCCGGTCAACCAGATCCGCGGCTTCACCGAAGACATGCTGCTGCGCGGGCTGAAGCCCTCCTTCGCCGTCCTTTCGGCCGGCTGGGAGCAGGCCAGCGGCGAGGTCGCGCATGCGCTGGGCCTCGCCTCGTCCGACAAGCCGTTCCGCTCGGACCGCCTGCTCAGGGCAAACGACCGGCTGATGGGCTATTCGGTCTCGTGGATCCGTCCGGATCTCTTCGGCAGCGTCGAGCCGCCGACCGAGGGGCAACTGGCCGGCGGATCGCTCTATGCGTGGCTGCGCGAGAATCTCGAGGTCGAGATCTCGGGCGGCGTCGAGTTCATCGAGGCCAATCTCGCGAGCGACGAGATCGCCCGCCTGCTCGACGTCGAGCCCGCCTCGGCGGTGCTGGTGGTCACCCGCATCGCGAAATCAGCCGCCGGCATGCCGGTCGAATTCGCCGTGGTGACTTATCGGGCCGACCGCTACCGCTTCCGCGTCGAGCTATAGCGATCGGCCGCTTTTGGGCCGCGGCCTAGATCAGATAGGCCGCTCGCCAGTCGTCGGTGGCGCCGATCGCCTGGCCCGCCTCGTCGAAGAGGTGGACGAAATCCGCGCCGAAGCCCATGCGCAGGACGTCGCCCGACCGGGCCGCCCGGATGCCGGAAAGCGCGGCGGTGAACGGCTCGCCGGATTTCAGCGTCGCATGGAGAATCGTCTGCGAGCCGAGGATCTCGGCATTCTCGATGCGGATCTCGATCCCGTCGGCGGCGGGCTGCGCATGCTCGGGCCGGATGCCCAGCGTCACCGCGCTGCCATCGGCGAGCGCCACGTCGCGGCCGGGAAGCGGGATCGCCGTGCCCTCGTCGAGATGCACGGCGAGCGCATTGCCGTCCCGCCGGATCGTGCTCTTCAGCAAGTTCATCGGCGGGGCGCCGAGGAACCGCGCGACGAACAGGTTGCGGGGCCGCGCATAGAGCTCGAGCGGCGAGCCGACCTGCTCGACGCGGCCGTCATGCAGCACGACGATCTCGTCGGCCATGGTCATGGCCTCGACCTGATCGTGCGTGACATAGATCATCGTCGATTTCAGGCGCTTGTGCAGGCTGATCAGTTCGCCGCGCATCTTGACCCTGAGTTCGGCGTCGAGATTGCTTAGCGGCTCGTCGAACAGGAACGCCTTCGGCTCCTTGACGATGGCGCGGCCAATGGCGACGCGCTGGCTCTGCCCGCCCGAAAGCTGGCTCGGCCGGCGAGCCAGGAGATGGCCGATCTGCAGGATGCCGGCGGCCTTGGCGACGCGGGCGTCGATCTCGGCCTTGGGGAGCTTGTGGTTCTCCAGCCCGAACCGCAGATTGGCCTCGACGGTCATATGCGGATAGAGCGCATAGGACTGGAACACCATGGCCATGCCGCGGGCGGACGGCAGGAGATGGTCGCAGCGCGTTCCGTCAATATGGACCTCGCCGCCCGTCACCTCCTCAAGGCCCGCCATCATCCGCAGCAGCGTGGACTTGCCGCAGCCCGACGGGCCGACAAAGACGGTGAACGAACCGTCCTTGATGGCGAGATCGATGCCATGGATGACGTCGAGGCCCTGGAAGCTCTTGGTGACCGATTTGAGTTCGATCGCAGCCATCAGGACACCTGCAGCACGAGGCTCTCCCCCGCTCCGAGCGCTACGGGCCCGGAATGCCGGCGCCCGTCGACCCGGACCTCCCGGGCATCGAGCGAGCCGCCTTCGACCGAAAGCGTGAGCGTCTCGCCGGACTTCGTCAAGGTTCCGAAGCCGTTGCCGGCGGACCAGAACAGGCGGTAATCGCCGCTTCCCTTCGGCGCGAAGCCGAGCGTTCCCGCGACGAAATCGGCGGCAAGGCCGGAGAAGGCATTGACGAGCTGCCAGGCCGACATCGAGCGGGCATAGTACGAGCCGCATTCGATGTCGTTCCACGGGTTGCGGCGGGCGCCGTCATGGCGGTTGCGGGCGGCGCGGACGATGTCGAGGCCCTCCTCGACGAGGCCGTGCATGATCAGGTGCGAGGCCGACATGTATTCGATGCCGGTCCAGACCTCCTCGGCATAGGGGGCCGCGACCATCGGCTGGCGGATGCCCTCCGGATAGGTGGCGATCAAGAGCCCGGCCTCATCCTCATAGGCGTAGTTGCGGCAGGGATTGAAATGGTCGTCGAACGACGGCAGGAAATTGTTGGCGTGCACGGAGCGCAGCGCCGTCCGGACCTTGTCTCCGTCGAGGAACGACCCGATCCCGGCGACTTCGGCATGCCACTGACCGAGGATCTGGTCGGAGATGCAGCCCTCGCCCATCTGGTATTTGAGTTCGGAGAATTCCTCGGACCAATAGGTTTCCATGAACCCGTCGGCGAGAACGCCGGCCGTGCGGCCGACATCGAACGGCACGAGGACGGACTGGTCGGAGAGATCGATCTTCTGGACGAACCAGCGGCCGTTGAACAATTCGTCGTTGATGTAGTCGGCGCCGGCCTTGCCGAGGCGAGCGGTCTTCTCGGAGAATTCCGCGTCGCCCATGGCCGCCGCCATCTCGGCCGCCGCGAGCAGCGCCGCGACATACATGGAGCCGAGCCAGGAATTGGGGCCGAACAGTTCCATGTCCAGCGTCTGGTGCTGGCGGCCCGAAAGAATGCCGGTCTCGTCCGGATCCCAGCGGTCCGGGTTTTCCGGGCTCCACGCATACTCGACGGCGCGCTTCAACAGCGGCCATTGCCGACGCAGCCACTCGGTGTCGCCGGCGAGCTTCCACTCGCGATAGGTCTTGATGACGGCACCGAAATGCCCGTCGGCACAGGGGCCGATGATGTCGAATCCAGAGCCGAGCGGCAGCTTCTGGCGGAAGGTCAGGCCGCCTGTCGGCAGCATATTGTAGGCAAGCTCGGTCTCGCGCAGCGTGCGCTCGATGGCCGGGAAGAGATGCGGCAGCGCCTGCTGATAGTTCCACACATGCGTGCAGCTCCCCTCGCAGGATCCGTCATGCGTATGCTGGCCCTCCCAGGCCCAGAGCTCGCCATGCTCCAGACGGATGACGGTGGCGGTGCGCAGCAGGGCCAGCGTCGCGCTGGCCGCGTCCTTCACCTCGGCCGGCAGCGTGGTGCCGAAAAGCGCATCGCGAAACACGATCGTCGCGCCGGCGAGTTCGTCCCAGCGCTTCAGGGCATCGGTGGCGCTCGCCGTCGAATCCGCCCACTGGGTCGCGTAGTAATTGGTCCAACTCGGCGTCGGGCGATCGGGGATCACGCCATCGGGCTTGGCCCGGAACGCCCAGTAGACGTCGCCCTTGGGGAAGCTCCACGAGATGACGAAGCGCACGGTCTCGCGGCCGCCAGCGGGAATCGTGACGCGAGCGCCGAGCGTCGCGTGCTCGGGCTGCTGGCTCATGTGCCGGCTCGTCCGCGGCTCGTCATAGTGCCGTTTCGGCAGTCGGCCGGGACGCGCGAACTCCTTCCAATAGACGGCGAGATCGTCGAACCACTGGCCGCGGTAATGGTGGTCGGTGTGGTCGACGTCGAGGGCATCAGTCGCGATGGTGAGATCGCCGCGCGCCGTCTCCGGCAGATCCTCGTCGGTCGAGGTCAGGTGCATCGAGCTGATGCCGTCCTGCTGGCGGAAGGTGTGGCGGCCGCTGTTCGAGCCATAATTGCCCAGCGTTCCGGCGAGCGTGTAGGTCAGCTCGTCGGCCGTATCGTTGACGATCTCGAAGGCGAACATCGCCACCGGCATCGAGGAATCGCGATCCTGGTGCGGAATGAACGGCGAGAGCGCCGTCAGGCGGACGCCACCGGGAAACTGCTCATCGGTAAAGACCAGGTCGGCGGTCGGAAAGCGGCCGTAGAAATCGACGGATTTGAAATGCGGCACGCCGACCAGGGTCTGCCGATTGGCGCCATGGCCGAAGCCGTCGAACATCTTGCGGATTCCCGGCGCGCCCGACGGATTGAGATCATAGGGGCCGTTGAGCACGCGGGCATCGACCAGTTCGCCCGCCTTTTCCGCCTTGATGGCGAAATGCGAGTAGCCGTTATAGCCCTGCAGGGCTGGACGATTGCGGATCGACCAATCGACCAGCCGCCCGCTGCCGGAGATCGAGAGACCTCCCGAGCCGATGCCGCCGAGCGGAAAGGCGAGATAGCGGCTGCGATCGCCGGCATAGTGAAAACGCGTATCGATGGAAGCGAGATCTTCCCACATTCGGTTCATTTCCCTGGAGGTTCTAGTTCTTGATGCCGCTCATCGTGATGCCTTCGATCACGAATTTCTGGGCAATGAGGAAAAGCAGCACGACCGGCAGGATCGACATGCTCATGGCCGCCATGACAACAGCGAGATTGCCGGCGCCCATGTAGCCGCGCAGGACATCCATCGCGAGAGGCAGCGTCATCTGGTCCTGCTTGCCGAGCAGCACCTTGGCCTGGAAGTAGTAGTTCCAGGTCTGGGTGAAGGTGATGATGCCGAGCGCCGAGAGGGCCGGCCGCAACTGGGGCAGCGAAATGCGCCAGAAGATCTTCAGATAGCCGGCGCCGTCCATCAGCGCCGCCTCCTCCAGCGCCTTCGGCTGGCTGATCATGAACTGGCGCATCAGGAACACCCCGAAGCTCGAGGTGAGATACATGAGCGCGAGGCCGATCGGCTTGTTGATCAGGCCGATGCGGGCATAGCCGAGATAGATCGGCAGGATCGTCACCTGGGCCGGGAACATCAGCCCGACCAAAAGCGCGAAGAACAGCGCGTTGCGGCCGCGGAACTGGAGGCGGGCGAAGGCGAAGGCGGCGAGCGTGCAGGTGATCATCTGGCCGACGGTCACGATCAGCGCGATCATCACCGAATTGGCGTAGATCTTCAGGAACGGCACCTTCGACGTCATCACCGCCCAATAGTTGGAAAAATCCAGGCTGGGCGGCAGGAAGCTCGGCGGCATCTTGTAGGCGTCCGCGACCGAGCGGAACGACATCGAGAACAGCCACAGGAACGGCAGCAGCATGAAGAAGGCGAGCAGCACCATGCTGGCGATGATGGCCCAGTCGATCCAGCGCTTGGCGGCGCGCGTCTGCATCATCGAATTCATTGCTGCACCCAACGGCGGGAGAGGATCTGCTGCGCGGCGGTGATGACGAGAATGAGCACCGTCATGACGACCGAGATCGCGGCGGCGTAGCCGATCTGGAAGCTGCCGAAGCCTTCCTCGACGATGAGGATAGACAGCGAGCGCGTCGCGTCGCCCGGCCCGCCATGGGTCAGGATGACGATCGACTCGAACACCTGCAGCGCGCCGATCGAGGCATAGACGATGCAGAAGAACACGACCGGCGAGATGTAAGGCAGAGTGATGCGGAAGAACTGCCGCCAGGCGGGCGTCCCGTCCATCACCGCCGCCTCGAGGATCGTCTTCGGAACGCCCTGCAACGCAGCGATGAAGATGATCATGAAGAAGCCGGTGTTCTTCCAGACATCCATGATGATGATCGACGTCATCGCCTGATTGGCGTCGGTCAGCCAGCGCACGCCCGGCAGCCCGATGACGCGCAGGTAGTAGTTTATGACGCCGAGATCATCGCCGTAGAGATAGCTCCAGACGATCGAGACGAAGGCCGCCGCGATGATCACCGGCAGGAAGAACGACAGGCGAAAGAAATAGAGCAGCCAGCCCGGCATCGCCCGGTTGAGCGCGATCGCCAGCATCAGCCCGATCGACACGTTGAAGGTCACAGCGAAGAAGGTGAAGCGCAGCGTGTTCCAGAGGATCTGCAGCGAGCGGCGATCGGAGAAGAAGCGCACGAAGTTGTCGAAGCCGACCCAGCGCGATCCCATCATCGGGTCGAAATGGGCGAAGGCGAGGATGCAGGTGACCACCACCGGCGCCAGCACAAAGGTCACATAGAGGACCGTCGTGGGCAGCACGAAGAGATAGGCGGTGCGCGCCTGCGCCCGGCGGAGATCGGAGGAGGAACGGCGGGCGGCGATACTGGCGGCCATGGAGAGTTCCAAGCAAGGCTATAGGGCAGCCTCCCGCACGGGGATGACCCGGGGGCGGCGTTCCGTGATGGGTGCCCGGGCTGCGCCCGTGGAGAGGCGCGCCCGGACCGGTCGGAGGATGTCGGAGGCGAAGCCGCCGCTACTGCTTCAGCCGGGCGAACGAAGCGGCCAGCTCGGCATCGGCCGCCTTGACGCCGTCGGCGACCGAGATTTCGCCCGCCATCATCGCGGTGTAGTGGCGAATGAAAATCTTCTCGACTTCCTGGAAGTTAGCCGGCGAAGGCACGGCCTTGGTATGCGGCAGGGTCTGGTAGTAGAGCGCGGCCGAGGGCGGGAAGCTCAGGAACGCCTCGGTCGAGGCGGCGGACTTGCGGCCCGGCACGCCGCCGCCCTTCTCGCCCTCTTCCTTCTGCGTCTCTTCGCTCGTCAGCTCGAGGACCAGCGCCTTGGCAAGGTCCGCGTTGGCGGTGTCCTTGTTGATGGCGTAGCCGCCGAAGCCGATCACGGTGGTATCGCTTTCCTTGCTCGGCGGAATGGCGATGTCCATGTTGACCTTGTTGGTCTTGGCGCCCTGCACGATCCAGTGGCCACGGCTGATCATGGCAACCTGGCCGGCGAAGAACTGGCTGTCCATCGGCGCGCCGCTGCCCGGAATGGGCGAGACGCCGTCGACATGGATCAGGTCGTAGAGGAACTGCAGCGTCTCGGCGACCTTGGGATCGAGCATGTTCGAGGCGGACCAGTCATCGTTGAGGATGGCGGTGCCGTTGGAGAAGAACCAGGGCTGCACGAAGAAGTTCTGGTTCGGAACCTCGTAGCCGAACTGGACAACCGTCCCGGATGCGTCCTTGACGGTCAGCGCCTTGGCGACCTTGCGGAATTCGTCCCAGGTCCATTTGCCGTCGGCCGGATAGGCGACGCCGGCCTTGTCGAACAGGTCCCGGTTGTAGTTGATCATGATGTTGTTCCAGCCGATCGGGATGTAGTGGATCACCCCGTTGTAGGAACCCTGCTTGAACAGGCTCGGCGCAAAGTCCGAGAAGCCGGAATTGGCTTGGACGAAGTCGTCCAGCCCCATCCAGAGATTGCGCGACGAGAACGCCTGGAAGGTCTCGATGGCGGTGCCATAGACATCGGCGGCGGCGCCGGCGTTGAACTGGCCGAGCACCTTGGTCACATAGTCGCCCCAGCCATTGGCGATGGCGTCCATCTCCAGCTCGACCGTGACGTTGGGATATTTCTTGTTGAAGCGCGCGATCGCGTTGGTGATGGCGCTCAGCTCCGCATCGCCGCCGAAGCCCTGGAGCCTGAGCGTCGCCGTCACGTCCGACTGAGCGAAAGCCGGCCCGAAACCGAGGCTCGCGCCGACGGCCGCAGCCGCCGTCGACAGCAGCAGGCTGCGCCGTGAAAGCATATGCATGGATGTCCTCCCTTTGCGCCGTCCCCAGCGTCGTTGTTGTCTCGCCGGATTTCCGGTCGAAACGTTTCGTGCGCCCTCCCCGAAAAAACGCGGATGGGCTCCTCCCCAAACCGCGTCCTAGAAATTTGCCTGCACGAAACGTTTCGTATAGTGCATGTCGTGGCCCGTTTGACAAGTGGGCGACGACGGGGCTGGAGGAAGCTTGGCTACCATCAAGGATGTTGCGCGACGGGCTGGCGTCGCCATTTCGACCGCATCGGCGGCTATCAACCGGTCGGCGCCGGTGAGCGACGAGGTCATCGAGAAGGTCCGGAAGGCGGTGCGCGAGATCGGCTACGTGCCGCATGGTGCGGCGCAGAGCCTCCGGATCGGCCAGTCGCGACTGGTCGGCCTCATCCTGCCCGACATCACCAATCCGCACTTCGCCAATGTCGCGCGCGTGGTCGAATCCGCCTGCCTGCAGGCCGGATACATGGCCGCCGTCTATTCGACCAACGAGGATTTCGACCGGGAGCGTCAGATCCTCACCATGATGCGGGCGCAGCGCGTCGCCGGCCTGATCATCATCCCCACCCGATCGGACGCCGAGCACGGCGCCAGCCTCGCCGAGCAGATCCACGTGCCGACGATCCTGCTCGACAGCTTCATCGCCGGCCTGCCCTATGACGTGGTGAAGCTGGACAACGTGCGCGCCGCGCGCCTCGCCATCGACTATCTGTTCGAACTCGGCCACCGCCGCATCGCCGTCACCACCGGCCGCCCCAATGTCGTTACCGGCGAGGACCGGCTTCAGGGCTATCTCGACGCCCACGCCGCCCATGGCGTGCCGGTCGAACAGCGCCTGCTGATCGACGGCCAGTTCGACCAGGCCGTCGCGCATGACAGCACGCTGGCCCTGATGCGCGCGCCCGAGCCGCCGACGGCGATCTTCGCGCTGTCCAACATGATGATGCTGGGCGTTCTGAACGCGCTCCGCGAGTTGCAGCTCCGGGTGCCGGCCGACGTTTCGGTGATCGGCATCGACGATTTCTACTTCGCCAACATCATGAACCCGCCGCCGACCGTGATCGCGGCGCCGATCGCGGACATGGCGCAAAGCGCCATCAAGCAATTGCTGAACGAAATCGGCAGCAAGGCGCAGCCGAGCGGCGCCGTCGAGGTCTTCCAGCCGGAACTGATCATCCGGGAGAGCTGCCGGCGGCTTTGATATCCGCCGGCGGCGTTCCTGTGGGTCTATGTGGGGTCCTTCGGCGGCACGTCGCGCAGGCGTTCGAGGAGATAGGCGTGGGTTGCGGGATTGGCGACGATCAGCGTGCCCGTCTTCTCATAGACTTCCGGTCCCCGGCCCCACCAGTCGGTGACGATGCCGCCCGCCTCCTGGACGAGGAGAATGCCGGCCGCCGTGTCGATGAACCCGGTCTCCTCGTAGTAGCCGGTGAGCCGGCCACAGGCGACATAGGCGCAGGAATTGGCGGCGCTGCCGACGACGCGGACCGCGCCGATCGGCGCACGGATATCGTCGAGACGCTGATAGGCGCCGGGATACAGCGAGAGGTTGGGCGTGGGCAGGCCCGTGCCGACGCACATCAAGGCGATATCCGTGCTGGCGCTGACCTGGAGGCGGACGCCATTGAGATAGGCGCCCTCGCCTTTCATCGCGGTGAACATCTCGTCGGAGACGGGATTGTAAACCAGCCCACAGATCGTCTCGTTGCCGCGACGCAGCGCGATCGTGATGGTGTAGTGCTGGCCGAACAGGAAATTGGTGGTGCCGTCGATCGGGTCGACCAGCCAGCGGTGGTCGTCGTCCGAACCCTCGACAGGCGCGAATTCCTCGCCGGTCAGGCCCCAGGGACAGCGGCCGAGCAGGCGCTCGCGGATCAGCGTCTCAGAGTCTCTGTCCGCATCGGAAACGAAGTCGCCGGGGCCCTTGATGCCGATCTCGATGTCGCGGAAGCGCTGGAAGTGCTCCAGCGTCAACGCCCCCGCCTCGCGGGCGGTGGCGACCAAGTGGTCGAGGATAGTGGCGTAATCGACGGTCATGAGTTGAAGGCCTCGGCGAGCCCTTCCGGGTCGTCTGTGGTGATCTGGTCGACACGGAGCCGCAACAGGCGCTCCACCTGGGCAATCGCGACGGGATCGGTTCCCCGGATCGTCCAGGCATCGACGCGGCGACCCGCCGCGTGGATCGGCGCGACGATGTCGACACCGGCGTCCTCGGCGGCCAGGACGATCTCGTAATCGAGATAGATCATCCCTGCGTCGGGGGCCGTGGCGAGCGCCTCCCGGATGAAATCGAGATAGTTGCCGCGTGCCTGAAGGTCGGCCAGCGCGCCGTCATAGCAGGGATCAAAACCGGTCGCGATGCCGGGAGCCGCTTCGGCCAGCCTGGCAATGGCGTCGAAATCACCGCCCGACAAGATCAGCGATCCGGCGATCGGCGTGGCGCTGGCGCCGAAATTTTCGATGACCTCCGGGGTGAGCGCCTGCCGGTCCTCCTTGAAGTCGAGCTGGAGAAGCGCGTCGGGATGGATGCCTTCCTGGGCAAGCAGGGCGCAGAGATCCTCGAGCAGCCTCACCTTCTCGGCGATTGGGTTGCCGTCATTGTCGCGCAGGTGGAGTTCGCGCAAGGCAGCGGCGCCGGTATCGCGCACCTTTCCGGAGCCGGTGGTTTCCCGCTCGAGCGTCAAATCGTGCAGGATCGCGCAGCCGCCCTCGGCATGGATGACGAGGTCGACCTCGACGCTGGCGCCGAGGCGCATGGCCTCGAGGATGCGCTCGCCGGTAAAGGCCGGATCAGAGGCGCGGCGGCGGCCGCGATGCCATTTGAGCCACGTGCGGTGGCCTTCGCGCTCGATCAGGATGGGCACGGTCACGTTCAGCTCCGGTAGATCTGCTGGTTGTTGCGGTAGGCCGCGACGGCGCGCGGCAGAAGCTCGACCCCCTGCCCCGCCCGGAACAGATCGGGATGGGCGACCATGGATTTGAGCCGCGTGCCATCGCGGAGATCGAGATCGACGAGGCCATGCGAGCCATAGTCGGTGACCCGATGCACGCTGGCCCTAGGCGTCTCGGAGGCCGCGAGGTCGAGCGCTTCGGGGCGAATCGCAAGCGTAGCAGGACCGTCGGAAACCGGAAGCGGCACGACGAGATCGGCGCGGACGAAGCTTCCGTCCAGAACCTCGCCTTCGATCAGGTTCATGGTGCCGATGAAGCCGGCGACGAAGGGTGTCTGCGGATCGCGATAGACGACATCGGGGCGGCCGATCTGCTCGGTCTTGCCATCCGCCATGACGACGATGCGATCGGCCATGGAGAGGGCCTCGTCCTGGCCGTGGGTGACGAACAGGGTGGTGATGCCGAGGCGCTGCTGGATGTCGCGCACCTCCTCGCGCAGGCGCTCGCGAAGATGCTGGTCGAGGCTGGCGAAGGGTTCGTCGAGCAGCAGGATCTTGGGCTCGAGCACCAGCGAGCGGGCCAGCGCCACGCGTTGCTGCTGGCCGCCCGAAAGCTGGCTGGTCATGCGGTCGCCATAGCCGGCCAGCCCCACCAGCTCGAGCACGGCCTCGACCTTCTCCTGGATCCGGGGCGCCGGCATCCGGCGCAGCTTGAGGCCGAAGGCGAGGTTTTTGAACACGTTCATATGGGTCCAGAGCGCGTGGCTCTGGAACACCATGCCGGTCGGCCGGCGCTCCGGCGGCAGGCGGGTGACGTCCTCACCGTCAATGGTGATGCGGCCGCCGGTCGGCTGCTCGAAGCCGCCGACCATGCGCAAAAGCGTCGACTTGCCCGAACCCGAAGGGCCGAGCAGGCAGACGAGCTCCCCATCCACGACGTCGAGCGAGAAGCTGTCGACGGCCCGGGTGCCGCCGGCATAGGTCTTCGTGATCTGGGCGATGTTGAGTACGGACATGCGAATTCCTAACCGCCGAAACCACGCGCGAACGCACCGCCGCCGATGACGCGGCGGGCGAACATGAGGGCGATGAACGAGGGCACCCAGAGCAGGACGGAGAGGACCGCGCCGAACTGGATGACCATCTGGTTGTTGATGAAACTGATCATAAGCACCGGCATGGTGCGGATGCTCGGCGCGCCGACGAGCCAGGCGCCCTCGGTCTCGTAGAAGGTGCTGACGAAGGTCAGAAGCACGGCCGCGGCAATGGTCGGCCCGGCTTGGGGAAGCGTGATGGACCAGAACACCCGCAACGGGCTGGCGCCGACATCGCGGGCGGCCTCCTCCATGCGACGGTCGACAGCCTGAAAGGCCGCCACCGGGATCCAGATCATGAACATCAGCGTGCCGACGAGCTGGATGAGCACGACGCCCCAGAAGGAGCCGATGAGGTTCAGCTGCAGGAAGATCGCGGCGATCGCGACCAGCAGCCCGAATTTCGGAAAGGCATGGCCCGCCAGGAACGAGAAGAACAGGATGTCGCGCCCCGGGAACTTCATCCGGGCAAACGCATAGGCGGCCGGAAGACAGATCAGCGCCGAGAGCAGCGTCACGACCGTCGAGAGCTGGAGGCTCAGCGTCAGCGCGCTCCAGACGTCGGCGCGCCCGAGCGTCTGGCCCCAGAACCGGAGCCCGAACTGCTGCGGGATGATGCTGGGATAGCGCCAGACCTCGGTGAAGGCCCAGGTGCCGACGACGAGCAAGGGGCCGATGATGGCAAGCGTGAGGACGGCTGCGAACAGGACGCCGAGCCCGTCGATGCGCGGCCGCGGGGAAACAAGCGTCTTCATCTCACTTGCCCCGGTTGCGCGCGACCGAACGCACGTAGAAGAGGCCGAACACGATGCAGAAGCCGAAGGCGACGACGGCCTGGGTCATGGCGCCGACCGGGTCGTGCACGTCGCGCAGGGTGCGCTGCATGAAGGGACCGAGCATTTCCGGCGACGCGGGCCCCAGCAGATAGGGGAGCGTGAAGGACGAGAAGATGCCGAGGATCGAAAAGGAAAGCGCCACGAGGACGGAATTGGAAATGCGCGGCAGGATGATGTGCCAGAAGACCTGCAGGGCATTGGCCCCCACATCCCGCGCGGCCTCGATCGACTGGTTGGCGACACTGCCCAACCCTGCAAGGAGGATCAGCACGGTCAGCGGAATATTGTCCCACACCAGGCCGATGACGGGTCCCCAGGGCGTGAGATAGGGCGTCCGGATCTTCGGGAGGCCGACCGCGTTCAGCAGGATGTCGACCATGCCGTTCGGACCCAGCACGCGGATGAAGGCGAAGGCCAGGATGATGGAGGGCACGAACATCGGCAGGATGGCGAGCGCCTGGACGTAGGCCGGCAGCCGGCCGCGCGAAAAACGCAGATAGAGCGCGATCGGCAGGCAGATCAGCAGCAGAAGCACGGCGGAGATCAGCGTCGTCCAGAGCGTGACGGCAAGATTGTCGAGGCTGTAGCGATCCGAAAAGAAGAAGGCATAGCTCGAAAGATCGAAGCGGGAAACGCCGCTGGCGTCAGCGCGCCAGATGGTGCTGGCGATGGCGTTGATGGCCGGCCAGATGACCAGCCAGATCATCAGGAGAACCGGAACGGCGACGAGCAGGAGGCCTACCGGCCTCCTGCTCGCTGCGGGATCGACGGGTGGGCGGGCCACCCCTTGGGCGACCTCTGTCACGACTTGCGGTCGACGTTCGGAGCAACGTTGCGATACCAGCCGTCATTGACGGCCGCTTCCCACTTGCCCTCCGGGAAGGTCGGGATGGACTGCGGGACGATGTCGGCGAAGCGCTTGCGCAGATCGGTCGAGATATAGTCCCAGGAAACGCCGGGGAAGCCGCCGAGCTCGGTCAGGATGGCGCCCTGGATCTCTTCCGACAGGATGAAATCGGCGAGGCGCAGGGCCGCTTCGCGGTTGACGCCATTGGAGAGCACGACGCCGCGCGAAAAACCGCCGCAGAGCGCGAGATCCTGAAGCTGGACGAGACCGGTATCGGCCGGCAGCACGCCCTGGTGGATAGCCTGCAGCACCTGGTCGGACCAGACCGGGATCATGGTCACCACGCCCTGGGAGAGCAGCTGCAGCGACTGGGTGTTGCCCGACGAATAGGCGCCCTTGTCGTAGAGCGACGGCGCGAGGTCGGTGAGGAGCTCCCAGGCGCGGCCGAGCGTCTTGGCGGCGTAGTCGTCGCTGTAGTTGTCGATAGTGAACGCCTTGGGATCGAGGCCGTTCGCCTGATGGATGGCGCGGCGGACGAAATTGCCGCCCGAGCCGCCCTTGTCGGGACGATTGTAGATGAACTGGCCGGGATTGGCCTTGATCCAGGCGACCAGCGCTTCCCAGCTCTTCGGCGCGTCGGCGGCCTTGAGCTTGGAGCTGTCATAGGCGAGCAGCACCTGCGAACCGCGATACGGCAGGCTGAACGGGCTGGTGATGGCGAGCGGGTTGACGTGCGAATAGTTGGAGAGACCGGCCTCAGCCAGGTTCACATAGATTCCGGCATCGAGGGCGCCGGCCGGCAGGTTGGGATCGGCGTGCTCGAAATAATCGGCCTGCGGGTCGGTGCCGGTCTGCTTGGCGGCGATGGCGCGCTCGGCGATGGCCTGAATGCCCGCATTGTCGCCGGCGTCGACGAGGTTGAGCTTGATGCCCGGATTGGCGGCTTCGAAGGCGGGCTTGATGGTGTTGGCCCAGAAGTCGAGCACGTTGGCGTCCGAGCCCGTGTACCAGTCGATCGTGCCCTTGGCGGCGAAGGCCATGCGGGGCATGAGGGCCAGACCAGCGGCGGCGCCGGCGGCGGACATCAGGAAAGTACGGCGGTCCATTGTCGTCTCCGATTTCGTCGGTGCGGTGAAGATGCAAAGCGCGACCCGGTCGCAGACCCACCGGAAGCCGACGCTGGCCGGCCTGTTCACAAGCGCATTCGCCAAACCGGCGGCGTTTCTAGTGCCGGCTCATAATGCTTTCGTGACAGCGGCGGGCCTGTTCCCCGGCGCGGGAACGGCGGTCCCTCACGGTTTCGTGACCGCCTTCGGCAGCCCCTGCGTCAGCCCTTGCGCGCGCTTCGGATGAGCTCGCCGACCGCGACGACGGTCGCGCAGATCGCGACGAGCACGAGGGAGGCGGCGGAGGCGGCGGGCAGGTCTGTGCCGGTTTCGGAAACCTTGCTGTAGAGGACGAGCGGCAGGATGTTGACCTGCGTGCCCACCAGCGCCAGGGCCGTGCCATAGGCGCCGACGGCGACGGCGGAGGTCAGGCAGAAGGCGGCGACGAGGCTCGGCAGGATCTGCGGCAGCATGACGTCGACGAGCGCCCTTCCCCCTTTGGCGCCGAGCGAACGCGCCGCCACGATCTGGTTGCGATCGAAATTGGCGATCGCGGGAAGGACGATCAGGATGACGCGGGGGACGAGATAGTAGCTGTAGGCGAGGCCCAGCCCGAACGGCGAGAAGATGAACCCTCCCGTCACCGCCGGATCGAAGCCGAGTTTTGCCAGAAGCAGCGTGATGAAGCCCGAGCGGCCGAGAAGCAGGATGAAGCCATAGGCGACGATCAGGCCGGAAAAGGTCAGCGGCAGCGAGATAGCGATGAGGACGGCCGTCCGCAGACCCTGCGCCATGCGCGAAATCGCCAGGGCGACGCAGAAGCCAACCGCGAGCGAAAACAACGGCGCGGCCGTGCCGATGACAAGCGTTCCCTTGAGGCCGTTCCAAAACACCGGATCGGCCGCGAGGCGTCCGAAGGCGCTGCCGCCATCCGAAAAGGCGCCGACGAGGACCGAGCTCACCGGCAGGA
The DNA here is from genome assembly GCF_059699055.1 of Kaistia sp. SLG-1. NCBI lineage: Bacteria > Pseudomonadati > Pseudomonadota > Alphaproteobacteria > Hyphomicrobiales > Kaistiaceae > Kaistia > Kaistia sp. SLG-1. The sequence continues at coordinate 1,540,406 of NZ_AP048544.1, read as the reverse complement.
GGAAGAACAGGGCGAGCACGACTAGCCCGGGGAGTGCAAAGGCGGCCAGCATCGGCCTGGAAGCACGGGCGCCCATCTGAACTCTCCTCACGATATCGGCACGAAGGGACGCCGTCCGCGCCATGCAGGCGCGGACGGCGGGTTGGGAAGATCACTGGCCGAGGACGGCCTTCGCCCAGCCGGCGTCGATTTCCGCCTTCTTGGCGGTCGCCTTGGCGATATCGAGCGGCTTGATCTGGGCTGCCACCGGCATCTTCGCGGCGATCGCTTCCGGCAGCTTGATGTCCGCGACGGCGGGACGGACATAGCCTTCGGCGAAGATGTTCTGGCCGGCTTCGCTCATGATGAAGTTGAGCCAGAGCTTGCCGGCGTTCGGGTTGGGGCCGTTCTTGACCAGCGAGATCGCATAGGGCGCGGCGGCCGAAGCCTCCTGCGGGATGACGACGGCGATGTCGTCCTTCATGCCGTCGACGAATTTCGCCTTCAGGCCGTCGTTCTCATAGCCGATCCAGATCGGGATCTCGCCCTTCAGGAACTGCGCGTATGGCGTCGTGCCGACGGTGCGCAGGACGTTGCCCGCCTTGCTGAGCTTGCCGAGATAATCGATGCCCGGCTGGACGTTTTCCATGTCGCCGCCATTGCCGAAGCTCGCGGCGAAGGTGACGACCTGGCCCTGCCCCGTGGAACGCGGATCCTGGTAGACGATCCCGTTCTTGTATTCGGGCTTCAGAAGGTCGGCCCAGCTCTTCGGGACGTTCTTGACCAGCTTGGTGTTCACCAGGAATGCAACGCTGAGCGTGTGGACGGTGAACCACTGGCCGTCCTTGGCCCGGAGCGCCTCCGGCAGGCGATCGAAATTGACCGGCTCGTATCCCACGACGACGCCGGCCTTGACGGCATCGAGCGCGGAGGCGGCGAAGTAATAGGCGGTGTCCGCCTGCGGTCGGTTGCGCGACTTGTCGAGGGTGACGACGGTCGCGGCCGAGCCGATGTCGTTATAGACCATCTCGATGCCCGGATAACGCTTCTGGAACGCCTTGAACTGGCCGGCCCAGTTGGCCCAGGTCGGTCCGGTGTCGAAGGAGACGACGATGCCTTCCTTGAGGGCGGCGTCGTAGAGCGCCTGCTCGCCCTTGTAGAGCTCCGGGCCTTCGAAGGCGAAAGCGCTGCTGCCAAGGCTCAGCGCCATGACGCCGGCGGTCACGGTCGTCATGAATTGCCGTCTGTTCATGGAAATACCCCTGTTGCTGAAGTCAGTTCGCTGGGAGGAGACGCACGGCATCTGCTGGAACCCGCACGGAAGTCACGGCGTCGCGCAGATGGGTTTCGAGGCGAACCAGTCCGCCTGGAACGGTGAGATCGATCCGGCGGATCGGGCCGAGGTATCGATCGGCCGCGACGGAACCGGAGAAATGGCTGGCGGTATCCGACGGGTTGCTGTCGAACGCGGGAACGATCCGTTCCGGACGGACGAATACGGTGACGGCGTCGCCCTGCCCGTGGCCGCTCGTGTCGCAGCGAAGCGGGCCAATGTCCGTTTCGACGAGCCCCGCGGCTGCGACCCTGCCCTTCCAGAGATTGGACTGGCCGACGAAGCCCGCGACATAGGCGTTGGCGGGCGTCTCGTAGAGCTCGCGCGGCGTACCCAGCTGGACGAGGCGGCCGTCGCGCATGACCGCGACTTTGTCCGCGATCGACAGCGCCTCTTCCTGATCGTGGGTGACCAGCAGCGTGGCGATGCCGGAGGCGCGCTGGACCCGCAGGATCTCGTCCCGCATCTCGACGCGCAGGCCGGCATCGAGCGCCGAAAGCGGTTCGTCGAGCAGAAGGCCGCGCGGCTCGAAGACGAGCGCGCGCGCCAGCGCCACGCGCTGCTGTTGCCCGCCCGAGAGAGCCGCCGGCAGGGCGTCGCTGCGGCTGCCCATGCCGACGCGCCCGAGCATGTCGACCGCCCGGGCGCGGCGTTCGGCCTTGGCCATGCCGCGCACCTTGAGCGGATAGGCGACGTTCTCCCAGAGCCGCATATGCGGGAACAGGGCGTAGTTCTGAAACACCACGCCGAGCCGGCGCGCTTCCGGCGGGAGAGAGCTGACGTCCCTCCCCTCGACTAGAACCCGGCCGCTCGACGGCATGACGAAGCCGGCGAGCAGCTTCAAAAGGGTCGACTTGCCCGAGCCCGACGCGCCGATGATCGCCAGCAATTCGCCCCGGCCGATCTCGAGCGAGATGTCGAACACGCCGGTCGTCGTTCCCGGATAGGTGTAGTTGACGGCTTCATAGCGGAGCGTCATGCGGATTTCGTCTTGTTGGCTTGAGCGAACTGGGCCGTCAGGCTGCTGGTGAGCGCGGCGAGGATGGCGAGGAACAGGAGAACCAGGGTCGCCGCGCAGGCAAAGCCGGTCGCCCCGTAGAAGGCCTGCAGCAGCACGACCGGATAGGTTCGCGACAGGAAGCCCGAGACAAGGTTCGAAAGCTGGAACTCGCCGATCGAGAGGCCGGCGGCGGTCAGCATCGCGGAGAGCAGGCTAGTCCGGAGCAGCGGAAAGGTTACGTCGCGCAGCCGCGCCGGAAAGGAGGCGCCGAGCGTCGCGGCGGCGTGCTCGTATTCCTCGAGGTTGAGCTGCTCCATGTCGGCGACGAGCGCAGTCACCGTGTAGGGCAGCGTCAGGACCAGATGGCCCGCCGCGAGCAGCCAGAAACTGCCGAGCCACGGCAGCGCGTCGGATGAAAAGACCAGGATGAAGCCGAAGGCGAGCACCAGTTCCGGCACGGCCACGGGCAGCAGCGTGACCAGCCGGGCGGCAAACCGAACACCGCCCTTCGCACCCGCCTGGATCGCATAGGCGAGCGGCAGCCCGACGACCAGGTTCAGAACGCAGGTGGTGCCGACGATCTGCAGGCTGGTGAAGAAGGCGCGGCGGAAGCTCGGGTCTCCTGCGACCTCCTGGAACCAGCGGACGGTAAATCCGCTGGGCAGGAGCGTGTTGCTCCAGCTCTCGCCGAAGGATCCAAGCCCCAGCAGCAGCACGGGCGCCGCCAGAAAAATCAGATAGGCAATCGCAACGATAGGCAAGTCGGCCCTCCTTGCTGTCGAGGCGCCCGGTTACCCCTGCTTTCTACCGCCCGCGTATGTAAGCTAAATGACAGTCGTAAGGTATATTACGGAATCTGGAAGATTCGCCCGGCAATCCGGTCGAGGATCGCCTCGACCGTGTCGACAACAGGCACGCCGGCGACGGGCGGCGCCTCGCTCGTGGCGAGCACGAGACGGTTGAACTGAAGCCCCAGCGCCATTTCCGACAGGGTGCCGACGCCGCCGCCGATCGCCACGAGCGCGAGGCACGCGCGGGCGATGATGGCGTTGCGAGCGGGGCCGATCCCGGTGGCGATGGGAATGGCGACATAGGGATTGGCGGCTTGCCACTCGTCGTCGGGCAGAATGCCGATCGGCAACCCGCCCGCCGATGCGTGCCCACGGCAGGCGGCTTCCATGACGCCGTTCTTGCCACCGCACAAAAGTTGCAGCCCGTGCTCGGCCAGCGCGGCGCCGAGCTTTTCCGCCAATTCGCATTGGCCTGATGTCGCTTCGCGCGGGCCGATGATGCCGATCGGGACACGGCGGAGCGCGCTTCGCTCGGCGAAGCGGAGGAGCGCCTCGGTCGGCGACAGGTCTTCTCCCGAACGTTGCGACGCCTCGGTCTCGACCCACTCCAGACGCGCGGGATCGAAGACCCGATCCCCGCAAAGCAACTTCCGGCTGTCTTCCACCCAATGCAACACTGTCACTTGCCGCCTCGACCCTTTTCCGCTTGCGCCTTGCCGCTGGCCTTCTATTCTCCCATCTGACGTAAGATTTGTGACAATCAAGGAAGTTAGATGACATACGGGGATCGGCAGAGCGACGGCATGACCGCCCGCCAGGCCGAGATTGTCGCGATCGTCGCCGAGCAGGGCTACACGACGCTGGAGTCGCTCGCGAACCGCTTCTCGGTGTCGATGCAGTCGGTCCGACGCGACATCATCCAGCTCGACCAGATGCGCCTTCTCCAGCGCTTCCACGGCGGCGCCGGCCCTTCGGACAACACGGTCCGGCTCGGCTACCAGGAGAAACGGTCGCGCTCGGCGGAGGCGAAGACACGGATCGCCAGGAAGGCGGCCGAGCTGGTGCCGGACGGCGCGACGATCTTCCTCGATTCCGGCACGACCATCGAAGCGCTGGCGCAGCAGCTGCGCGGCCGCAGGACGGGGCTCCGCATCTTCACGACCTGTCTTGCCACGGCGATGGTCGTGGCGGGCGAGCCGGATATCGAGCTTCACGTCATCGGCGGGACCTCCCGCGGCGCGGACGGTTCGCTCGCCGGCGCCGGCACGGTCGCTACCCTGTCGACGATCCGCTTCGATTTCGCCTTCATCGGCTTTTCCGGCTTCGACGACGATGGAGCCGTCATGGACTACGATCTCGAGAAGATCGCCGTGAAGCAGGCGGCGATGCGCCGGACGAACAATGCCATCCTGCTCGGCGACCAGTCGAAGTTCGAACGGCACGCCATCGCCCAGATCGCGCCGCCCCGCGCCTTCGCCAAACTCGTGAGCGATGCTGCGCCGCCCGACCGGCTGGCGGAGGTATTCTCCGCCTCAGGCCTCGAGATCCTCATCGCCTGAACGCCGTCCAGTCTCCCCAAACGATACAGCCCTCGAACGACGGATCGCTCGAGGGCTGCAGGCCGTTTCCCCTTGATCGGGGAACCGAAGACAGAAGTGAGCCGGCTTTAGACAGGTCGCTTGTGGATCGGCTCGGCGCGGTGCCAGTTGGCGAGGATGCGGCCGTCGGTGTGCGCCTGCTTCGCCCAGCGGATGCCGTTGCCGATCACCTTGTGGACCATCTCGTTGTGATAGATCGGGAAGGTCTCGTGGCCGGGGCCGAAATAGAAGATCCGCCCGCGCCCGCGCTGGAACGTGCAGCCGCTGCGGAAGACTTCGCCGCCCGAATACCAGGACACGAAGATCAGCTCGTCGGGCTGCGGGATGTCGAAGGGCTCGCCATACATCTCCGAGGCCTCGATCTCGAAGAAGGGCGGCAGGCCCTCGGCGATCGGATGCGACGGGTTCAGCACCCAGACGCGCTCCAGGTCGCCCTCGGGCATCTCACGCCAGGAAAGATTGGCGTTGGTGCCCATCAGACGGCGGAAGAGCTTCGAGTGATGGCCGGAATGCAGCACGACCAGGCCCATGCCCTTCAGGACGCGCTGCTGCACCCGGTCGATCAGCCCGTCGCTGACCTCGTCATGCGCCATGTGGCCCCACCAAAGCAGGACGTCCGTATCTTCGAGAAGCGCATCGGGCAGGCCCTCGTCGGGATCGTCCAGCGTGCCGCGACGGATCTCGAAATCCTCGTGCGCGAGCCCGGCCGCGATCGCGCCGTCGATGCGATCCGGATAGATCTTCTGGACCTCCGGATGAAGCTGCTCGTGGCGGCCTTCATTCCAGATTGTAACCTTGATCGTCATGCTGTCCTCAGTTTCCAGGGAGCTTCAGTCAGGAGCGATGGACGGCCTGGCCGTCCGCGCCAAAGAGGTGGCAGGCCGTGCGGTCGATGGAGAATCCGACCCGGTCGCCGGGCCGGATCGAGACGTCGCCCTCGACGCGGGCCATGATGGGATCGGCCAGCGAGCCGACCGCCAGATAGGTCTCGACGCCGAGGCGCTCGACGACGGCGATCTCGGCCTCGAAATCGCGATCCGATCCCTCGGCGAGCCTCAAATGCTCCGGCCGGATGCCGAGGCGCGCGGGACCCGCCGGCAGGGCCGGCCCCGGATCCGGCAGATCGATCGACCATCCCTCCGGCGTGGCCAGCCGTATCTGGCCGTTGCCGGGCCGGCTGAGCTCGACCGGGATAAGGTTCATGCGCGGCGAACCGATGAAGGTGGCGACGAAGGCATTTTCCGGCTGGTGGTAGAGCGTGATCGGGGCTGCTTCCTGCGCCACCTTGCCGCCGTTCAGGACGACGATCCGGTCGGCCATGGTCATCGCCTCGACCTGATCATGCGTGACATAGACCGCGGTGGCGCCGATATCGCGATGCAGGCGCTGCAGCTCGGCCCGCATCTGCACGCGCAGCGCCGCGTCGAGGTTGGAGAGCGGTTCGTCGAACAGGATCACCGACGGCTTCTTGATGATGGCGCGCCCGATCGCGACGCGCTGGCGCTGGCCGCCCGAAAGCGCGGCCGGCCGGCGATCGAGATATTGCGTCAGCTGCAGGATCTCGGCGATCGCCTCGACCTGGCGGCGGATCTCGGGCTTCGGCACCTTCTTCAGATCAAGCGAGAAGCCGATGTTCTCGGCGACGCTCATATGCGGGTAGAGCGCATAGGACTGGAACACCATGGCGATGCCGCGCTTGTCGGGCGCGATCTCGTTCATGCGCTTGCCGTCCAGCAGGAACTCGCCGCTGTCGATGCCTTCGAGCCCGGCGATCATCCGCAGAAGCGTCGACTTTCCGCAGCCGCTCGGGCCGACGAAGACGGCGAATTCACCATCCTCGACCTTGAGGTCGACGCCCTTGATGACTTCGAGGGAGCCGTAGAATTTCCGGACGTTCCTGAGTTCGATCACGGCCATGAGAATGTATCCATCATGAGAGGCATCAGCCCTTGACCCCGCCTGAGAAGGTCTGGACCAGAAAGCGACGGGCAAAGCCGAAGGCGACGACGGCCGGCAGCAGATAGACAAAGGCGAGGGCTGCCAGAAATCCGTAGTCGATGGTGTTGACGCGGAGGAAGGCGCGGAAGAGCCCCAGCGGCAGCGTCTGCAGATCCGGCGAGGAAAGCAGGATCAGCGGCAGCAGGAAATCGCCCCAGGCCGAGATGAAGGCAAAGAGACCGGCAGCCCCCAGCCCCGGCAGGGCGAGCGGGATCAAAACTCGGCGGATGCGCTGCAGAAGGGTTGCGCCGTCCATCAGCGCCGCTTCCTCATAGTCGCGCGGGACGGTGTCGAAGAAGGTCTTCATGATCCAGAGCGCGAGCGGCAACTGCATCGTCGCCAGCACGAGGATCAGGCCGAGATAGCCGTCGATGAAGCCGACATAGCGCAGGATCTGCCGCGCCGGGCCATTGCCGAACAGCTCGCGAAGCACCGTCCCGAGGCCGTTATTGGCGGTAAGGAGGACCTTGTAGAGCGGCACGACCAGCGCGGTCGTCGGCAACACACGGATCAGCAGGATCGTGTAGAGGAACGGCCGCTTCCACCAGGCGCGGGTACGCGACAGCGCATAGCCGCCGAGCCCCGCCAGCACCATGACGATCAAGGTCGCGGTGCCGACGACGAAGAGCGAATTCAGCAGCCAGCGCGTGCCGTCCTCCTGCGCGAAGATCCGGACGTAGTTGTTGATCGTCAGCTCGCGCGGCCATTGCAGGAACAGCGACGCGTTGCCGTCGATCGAGGCCAGCAGCACCCAGAAGAACGGGATGGCGCAGAAGATCGAGATCAGAGACAGCGTCGCATACGCACCCAATTCGGCGCCGCGTCGCTTTGAAGGATTGTGGGCATGATGGATCGCCATCTCAGACCTCCACCTTGAGCGCACGGACGTAGATCACGCCGATCGCGAGCGAGAAGACGAGCGCAACCACCGCCACCGCGGAGCCATAGCCGAGCTGGAAGGCCGTGAAGGACTGGTTGTAGATGTAGATGCTGATCAGCTCGGTCGCGCCGCCCGGGCCGCCGCGCGTCAGCGCGTAGACGAAGCCGAAGATGGCGATCGTCGAAACCGTCGAGACGAGCATGTAGAGCAGGATCGTCGGCGCGATCAGCGGCAGCGTGATGCGCGTGAACATCTGGCGCGGGGTCGCCCCATCCATGCGCGCTGCCTCGTAGACCTCCTCGGAAACGGCGCTCAAACCGGCGGTCAGCAGGATCATCGCGGTCGCGATGCCGCGCCACGTATTGACGATGATGATCATGGTGAGCGGAAAGGTCTGCAGCCAGTCCGTCGGCTCCAGGCCGAAGAAGGCGACGATGCGCGACAGCGTGGCGCGCTCGCCGCCGGCCAGCATCGAGATCCACATGAAGCCGGCGACCACCTCGGGCACGGCGTTCGGCAGCAGGATGATCGAATTGAAGATCGACTTCATCCTGAGCGGCCGGCGCAGCAGGATCGCCGAAACAAGGCCCAGTATGAACTGGCCGATGATGGCCGAGCCGATCACGAAGAGGAGCGTGACGAGCAGCGAATTCCAGAACTTCGGGTCGTTGAAGAGGCGGATATAGTTCCGGGCGCCGACGAAGCGCGGATTGAGCGCGGCGGCGCCGGTCAGGGCCTCGTTGGTGAGGCTCAGATAGACGGAATAGATCGCCGGATAGATGACGAAGGCGAAGAGCAGCAGGACGGATGGCAGCAAGATCAGCCGGAGCTGCCAGGAAACACGTTTCTCATAAGTCATGGAAACATCCGGGCTTCAGGATCGGGTCAGCGACATCGTCCGGCGGGCCGCCAATTGCGGCCGAGGGGAGAAGCGGACAAGGCTCCGCCTCTCCCCCTGGCTGGACGATCTACGGCCGAGGGAGGTTATTCGACCGCGTCGTCGCCGAGGACTTCCTTGACGTAATCAACCAGGATCTTCTGGGCGCCGGCGGCGTCCGTCTCCTTGCGAAGCAGCGCCTCGGTGGCGCGGGCCACGCCTTCCGACACGGCCGAGAAGCCTGCCGCCTGCTTGAGGTAGACGCCGTTTTCAGCGGCGGCATGGATCGGCACGAGCTCGACCAGCTTCTGGAAGTCGGGATCGGAGCCGGCATCCTTGCGGGCCGGAATATTGCCGATCAGGCCGGCATAGGCGACCTCGGTCTTGACCGATCCGATCTCGAGCAGCGCCTTCTTGGCGAGCTCGACATTCGCGGCCTTGGAGTTGACGGCCCAGGGCGCGGCGAGGCCCGCCAGCACATACTGCCCGCTCGTCTGACCGGGGATCGTCCAGGTGCCGACGACCTTCTCGACATTCGGGATCGGGTTCTTGCTCTCGCGACCCCAGTCGTAGATGTAGCACCAGGATCCGCAGGTCGTGGCCACCAGCTTGCCGGCCGGGAACATCTCATATTTGGGGATCACCCAGGGCTCCGGTCCGAGCAGCGGCTGGACGGGCATCAGGTCGTTGTCGATCAGCTCCTTGTAGACGCCGAACACGTCCTTGACGCCCTCGCCGGTCAGGCTGAGCTTGCCGTCGGCGGCCGCGATCTGCGGCGTCTTCGAGCCGACGAGGAGATGCTGGAAGCCCTCCTCGAACGCGCCGCCGCCCCAGGCGACACCGGCCGGAAACAGCAGGCCGTACTGGCCGGTCTTGGCCTTGATTTCCTTGGCCCGATCGATGAGTTCGGCCCAGGTCTTCGGCTGCTCGGTCGAGATGCCGGCCTTCTCCATCACGTCGCGACGGAAATAGATCTGGTTGATGCCGAGCATCGACGGGAGAACGTAGGTCTCGCCATCCGGGCTGACCGCCAGCTGCTTGGCGACGTCGTAGAGCTGGTCATAGCCGTCCCAGGCCTTCAGCTCCGCGGTGATCGGCGCGAGATAGCCCGCGGCCACCATGTCGGCGACATAGCTTGCGCTCGGAACCGAGAAGATGTCCGGCCCATTGCCGGCGGCCAGCTCGGTGAGCAGCTTCGTCACATAGTCCTTGTCGGGCGCGGGATATTCGACGACTTCGACGGTGACGCCGTATTTTTTCTCGATTTCCGCGACGGTCCCCTTCATCGCGTCGATGCCGGCCTGACCGTGATTGGCGATGCGGATGGTTTCGGCGTGAACGGGCGCGACAGCCACGCTCAGCCCGGCGGCCCAAAGGCCCGCCAAGAGCACTTTCCTCATAGTTTCCTCCCTGGTAACGGCCGCCCTCCAGCGGTCACACAAAACTGTACACGTGTTTTTCAAATCGGCAAGACGTGAATCAATCGCTCCCGCATCAAATCATCAAGTCATTGAAATAGCGTAATTATTTCGTCATTGCAGGGAAATGTAATTCTGTGTAACCGTATACACAACACCATCACTCGGGAGAGAGACATGTCCAATCCATTGCGGCTTGGGATCATTGGAGCAGGCCTGAAGGCGGCCGACTATGCGCGCGGCTGGGTGCATATGCCGGAGGTGACCTTCGTGGCTTCCGCCGACGTGAACGTGCCGTCGCGCCGCCGCCTCGCCGATATCTGCACCGCCGCCGGCAAGCCGGAACCGCAGGAATTCGACGACTATCGCGACATGCTCGCGGCCTGCCGGGACCAGCTGGATGCGGTCTATGTCTCGACCCCGCACGCCTTCCATGCCGAGCAGGCGATCGCCGTTGCCGAGGCCGGGCTCGACCTGCTGCTCGAGAAGCCGATGGTGACGACGGTCGAGGAAGCCGAACGACTGATCGCCGCCCAGAAGCAGACGGGCGTCACCATCGTCATCGCCTTCCAGGGCGGCTTGTCGCCGCTGGTGCTGGACACGAAGCGGCGCGCCCAGGCGGGAGAGTTCGGCGAGCTCGTCAACGTCGCGGCGACGATCTGGGAGGGCTGGTCGGAAAGCTACAACGGGCACTGGAAGCAGCAGCCGGAGATTTCCGGCGGCGGCTTCATGTTCGACACTGGCGCGCACATGATGAACACGGTGTGCCTGCTCGCCGATTCCGGATTTGCCCGCGTTTCCGCCTATATGAACAACCGCGGCAAGCCGATCGATATCCTGTGCGCGGTCTCGGCCCGCCTCGATAGCGGCGCGCTCGTCACCTTCACGGCGGCAGGCGAAGGCCCGCCCGGCTGCGCCTCCTACATCACGCTCTTCTATGCCGGCGCGATCATCCGCATCGACGCCTGGGGCGGCTGGCGCGAGATCAGCCTGCCCGGCGAGACCGCCCAGCGCGAGACGGCCGAAATTCTCGACAATCCGATGAAGAGCTTCCTCGCCATCCGCGAGGGGACGGCTCCGAATTCCTCCACCGTCGAAAACGGCCTCCGCTTCGCGCAGCTCTGGGACGCGATCAAGGCGTCGGCGGCGCGCGATGGAGAATCGATCCGGATTGGTGCTACAGCCGGATGAAACCAATCTGCGGGTTCCGATGAACAAGAAGCGCATCACGTCGAGGGAATTGGCCAAGCTTGCCGGCGTTTCGTCGGCAACGATCTCCCGCGCTTTCTCGCCGGATTCCCGCATCGGCAGCGCGACGCGCGACCGCATTCTCAGCGTCGCCAGGGAGCACGGCTACCAGCCGAATGCGATCGCACGGTCGCTGAACAACCAGCGCTCGCGTCTCGTCGCGCTGGTCGTCAATGCGATCGGCAATCCCTGCGAGGCCGAGGATCTGCAGCTCCTCGTCCATCGTCTCCAGGATCGGCAGCTTCTGCCGATCCTTTTGTGCTGCGCCGATCACGAGGACCGGCTGCAACTGATCCGGCTCGCCTCGACCTATCAGGTCGATCATGTCGTCGTCTTTTCCGATACGGTTTCGATGCAGGACGCGGTCGACATCTTCCATACGACCCGGCCGATCATCGTTTCGTCCGAGCCGCTCGACAACGCCGACGTCTCGCACATCCGGATCGACGGTTCGGAGGCGGCCGACCAGCTCATCGACAAGATCGTCAGGGACGGTCGCCGGCGCTTTGGCTATATCTCGGGCACAGCGACCAGTTGGATCGACAAGAAGCGCAGGGCTTGGTTCGCGGACGCGCTGGAAAAGCGCGACCTCGCCTTCGTGGCGGAAGCCTCCGGCGATTATTCCTATGACGCGGGCTTCAAGGAAGCGGTGCTGCTCCTGCATCGCGCCAAGGTGGATGCCATCATCTGCGGCAATGACGTGATGGCGATCGGCGCGGCCGACGCCGCCCGCAAGGTCCTGGGCCGGCGGGTTCCGGAGGATCTCGCGGTCGTTGGCCAGGACGGCATCGCCATGGCCGCCTGGGAAAGCCATGATCTGACGACGCTCAGCCAGGACCACGTCGCCTTCGTCGATGCTATCGTGGCGCTGATCGAACGCCACGAGAAGGACGCCGACGCCTCGCACAGCATCCTTCTGGAGTGCACCGCCCGCTGGGGCTCGACGGCCTAGAAGCGCTGTCGTCTTCGCCCCATTCGCCGTCGCGTCTCCAGCCTTCGCCCTTCCCCGCGAGCCCCCTGCCCCGGTCGCCGGTGCCGCCTATGTCGGCACTCAACTTTTCGATGTGTTCTTGTCGTTGCGGTAGCGCAGACCTACGTCCGGGAACAGCGCGGTCAACCTACAAGGTGTTCTCATGAAAATCGGCATTATCGGCGTCGGCGCAATCGGCGGGCATTTGGCGCGCTCCTTGGCCGCGAAAGGGCATGAGGTCAGGGTTGCCAACTCGCGTGGCGCGGATGCGGTCCGGGAATTCGCCAAGGCGGCCGGAGCCAGCGCAACAGACGTCTCCGGCGCCGTCGACGGCGTCGATGCGGTCATCATTTCCATTCCATTCTCGGCCATCGCGAAACTGCCGCGAGGGTTGTTCGCCAATCTCCGGGAGGGCGTGCCGGTGATCGATACCGGCAACTACTATCCCGTCCTGCGCGATCCCCCGGTGGATGAGATCGAGGCCGGGAAGACCGAAAGCGTGTGGGTGGCGGAACAGCTCGGCCGCCCCATCATCAAGGCTTTCAACAGCATCTTCGCCGCCTCCCTCGCCGAAAAGGGAAAGCCCGCCGGCGCGAGAAACCGCGTGGCGCTCGCCGTCGCGGGAGACTCTCCCGAGGAGAAGCGGGTTGCCATGGGGCTGGTGGACCAGGTCGGCTTCGATCCGCTCGATGCGGGCAGCCTGCAGGACTCGTGGCGGCAGCAGCCCAACACCCCGGCCTATTGCACCGACTATGGCCTGAGCGATCTGCGCCGCGCCCTGGCGTCGGCGGTCGAGGGCGCGGCGCCCGCGAAGCGAGCCGAATTCGTCGCCAACATACAGAAGATCTTCGCGGAGAACCCGACGAACGACGAGCGGGTCGCCCTCGCGCGCCGGGAAACCCCGATCACGGCCTAGGTCGGCTCGCCGGATCAGGATGCGCCTCGGGAACATCCGGGACGGCTGGCCCATGGCGGCCGTCCCGCTAACGCGCCTCGCGGCAAACAGCCTCACCGCCCTGACACTTATGTGATCGCGGCCATCTTTGCCGGCTCCGCGCGATGTGAGAGGTTGCGCGCGTGAAACTTCGGTCCCTCCTCCCCCGGCTGCTCTCGATCCTGGCGATCCTCGGCCTTCTGACCGCTCCGATGGCTGTGCCCTCGGCCGCGGCGATGGCGGCTGTCGAGACCATGACGACCGCCGAGCCGATGGCGGCGATGGAGGACATGCCGGCTATGGAAGCGATGGCCGGCATGACGGACGGCATGCCGTGCTGTCCTGACCAGAAGCAGTCGCTGCCGGATTGCCAGAAGGCGTGCCCGCTGGCGATCCTGTGCCTCGCCAAGTGTTTCCCGAACGCGCCGGTGGTCGGCGCATCGACGCCGGCAATCCTCGTGCCGGTCGCTGTGCTCGTGCCGTCGAATGACGCCGCGCGCGATCCCTGGGCCGAACCGCCCCCGCCACGACCGCCCAGAACCTGAGTTCATCGTCGGCTCGATTTTGAGCCGCCTGTCGCCGCGCGGCCGACCGCCGCGCGGAGAAGCGCCGTGGCTTGTCGCCATGGCCCAGCCGCGCGCCTGCGCGGATCACGATGAACCTGGGTATTGAACCATGACGTTTTCCATGAAGCACGCCGCCGTCGCGGCGGTGATCGGTCTTGCGGCTTTTTCCACCAGCGCGTGGGCCGGGATCGAGGACTACGAGTTCCAGCTCGTCCAGCCCGAAATCAAGCAGGGCAACGCGGCCGAGATCGACGTCCGCCTGATCGACAAGCGGTCCGGCAAGACCGTGCCCGACGCGGTGATCTTCGCGCAGCGCGTCGATATGGCCCCCGACGGGATGGAGATGATGGCCATGCCGATCGAAGCGCTGCCTTCGACCGAGTCCGGCATCTATCGCTTCAAGGCCGAGATATCGATGGCGGGCGGATGGCGCCTGTCGCTCGGCGCCAAGGTGCAGGGCGAGACCGGCACCGTCGACAGCAAGCTCGTGTTCAAGGCAGTCCCGTGAGCCGGGCTGGCCGAACCGGCCTCACCCTCGCCGCCATTCTGGCGGCGGGGGCTGGCGGCTATTGGGCCGGGCATCGCGATCTCGCGCTGCCTGACCCTTCGTGGCTCCGCGCCCTCCCCTGGCTCGAAAGGGCCGTGCCCCCGGCGAAGGCCGATCCCGCGCCATCCGGGCCCGTCCTCTACTACCGCGATCCCGACGGAAAGCCCGCCTATTCCGCCGCGCGAAAAAAGACGGCGGATGGCCGGGACTTCGTGGCCGTCCATGCCGGCGAGGATGTGAGCTTCGACGAGAAACCGGCGCCCCCGAAGGTCGCGGCGGCGCCCGCCGACGGCGGCGCGAAGCGCGTGCTCTATTACCGCAACCCGATGGGCCTGCCGGACACGTCGCCGATTCCAAAGAAGGATTCGATGGGGATGGACTACATCCCCGTCTATGAGGGCGACAATGACGACGGCGCGTCGGTCAAAGTCTCGCCGGGCAGGCTGCAGCGGACGGGCGTGAGGACGGAGGCGGCCGCCGAACGGGTGATCGTCAATCCGGTGCGCGTACCGGGCGTGGTGCAGCTCGACGAAAGGCGGGTGACGGTCGTCTCGACCCGCTCGGACGCCTTCATCAACGCGGTCGCGAACGTGACGACCGGCGACCGCATCACCAAGGGCCAGCCGCTTCTCCAGCTCTATTCGCCCGAGGTCGCGGCGGCGGGGGCCCAGTTCCTGACCGACCTCGGCAGCGGCGGACGGGAGCGGACGCTCGGCGGCGCCCGCCAGCGGCTTGAAAATCTCGGCGTCCCCGCCGAAGCGATCGCCGAGATCGAGCGGACGCTCAAACTGCCGCTCTCGATCACCTGGCCGGCGCCGCGCGACGGCATCGTGCTTCAGCGCAGCGCCGTCGAAGGCATGAAGGCGGCGCCCGGCGACGTGCTCTTCCGGCTCGCCGACGTCTCCACGGTCTGGGTCGTCGCCGACGTGCCCGAGTACCAGCTCGGCGCCGTCAACGTCGGGGCATCGGCCACGATCCGGCTGCGCAGCCGGCCGGGCGAGAGCTTCAGCGGCCGGGTAGCCCTGATCTATCCGCAGGTGGCAACCGATACCCGCACGACCAAGGTGCGCATCGAAATCCCGAACCCGGACGGCGTCCTGCTGCCGGACATGTATGCCGATGTCGAGATCGCCAGCGGCAGCGGCAAAGAGGTCGTCTCCGTGCCCGACAACGCGGTGATCGACACGGGCGACCGGCAGATCGTCATCGTGGACAAGGGCGACGGCCGCTTCGAGCCGCGCGAGGTCCGGGTCGGCCAGCAGGGCGGCGGCTTCGCGGAAATCCGCTCCGGGATCGCCGCCGGCGACAAGGTCGTCGTCGCGGCGAACTTCCTGATCGACGCCGAAAGCAATCTGAAGGCCGCGCTGAACGGCATGACAAACGCGGAGGCCACGCCATGATCGCCCGGCTGATCGCGTGGTCCGCACGCAACCTCGTCCTGATCTTCGTCGGCACGGCCTTCGCCGTCGCCGCCGGGCTCTATGCCCTGAAGACGCTGCCGCTCGACGCCATCCCCGATCTCTCGGACGTGCAGGTCATCGTCTATACCGACTATCCCGGCCAGGCGCCGCAGGTGGTCGAAGACCAGGTCACCTACCCGCTGTCGACGGCGATGCTGACCGTGCCGAAGTCGAAGGTGGTGCGCGGCTTCTCCTTCTTCGGCGTCTCCTTCGTCTATGTGATCTTCGAGGACGGCACGGATCCCTACTGGGCCCGAAGCCGCGTGCTCGAATATCTGAACGCGGCAGCGCAGCGCCTGCCGCAGGGCGTGGCGCCCGTCCTCGGGCCGGACGCGACCGGCGTCGGCTGGGTCTACCAATATGCCGTCGTCGCCAAGGAAATGACGCTGGCCGAGCTGCGGTCGCTGGAGGACTGGGTCGTGCGTTATGGCGCGTCCAAGGCGGAGGGCGTCGCGGAGGTCGCCAGCGTCGGCGGCTTCGTCAAGCAGTACAACATCGTCGTCGATCCGCTGCGGCTGCGCGCCCAGGGCATCTCGCTCGCCATGGTCCGCGACGCGGTCCGGGCAAGCAACCGCGACGTCGGCGGCCGCACGCTCGAGCTCTCCGAGTTCGAGTTCATGGTGCGCGGCCGCGGCTATATCCGATCGCAGGCCGACATCGAGAACATCGTGCTCAAGACGGCCGAGGGCGTGCCGTTGCGGCTGCGCGACGTCGCCCGCGTCGAGATCGGGCCGGATGAACGGCGCGGCATCACCGAGTTGAACGGCGAGGGCGAGGTGGCGAGCGGCATCGTGCTGCAACGCTTCGGCGCCAATGCGCTCACCGTGATCGACAACGTCAAGCAGCGCCTCGCCGACATCGCCGGCAGCCTGCCGAAGGGCGTCGAGATCGTGCCCGTCTATGACCGCTCGCACCTGATCGAGGCGGCGATCGAAACGCTGAAAGGAACGCTCTTCGAGGAAAGCATCATCGTCGCGCTGGTCTGCGTCGTCTTCCTGCTGCATCTCCGAAGCGCGCTGGTCGCCATCCTGATGCTGCCGGTCGGCATCCTGATCGCCTTTGCCGCGATGCGGGCGATCGGGCTCGGCTCCAACATCATGAGCCTCGGCGGCATCGCGATCGCGGTCGGCGCCATGATCGACGCCGCCATCGTCATGATCGAGAACGCGCACAAGCATCTCGAACGGGCGGAACCCGGCCAATCGCGAGTGCAGATCCTGATCGAGGCGGCGAGCGAGGTCGGGCCGGCCCTGTTCTTCAGCCTGCTGATCATCACGGTCTCCTTCCTGCCGATCTTCACGCTGGAATCGCAAGAGGGCCGGCTGTTCGGTCCGCTTGCCTTCACCAAGACCTTCGCCATGGCGGCCTCGGCGCTGCTTTCGGTGACGCTCGTGCCGGCGCTGATGGTGATCTTCGTGCGCGGGAAAATCGTTCCGGAACACAAAAACCCGATCAACCGCTTCCTGATCTGGATCTATCGCCCGGTGATCCGGGGCGTGCTGGGCGCCAAGACGCTGACCATCGTGCTGGCGCTGGTCGTCCTCGGCATTTCCGTCTGGCCGGCGCGCCAACTCGGCTCCGAGTTCATGCCGAGCCTCAATGAAGGCACGTTGATGTACATGCCGACGACCCTGCCTGGGATCTCGGTCACCCGGGCGACGGAGTTGCTGCAGATGCAGGACCGCATCATCAAGTCGTTCCCGGAGGTCGAGAGCGTCTATGGCAAGGCAGGGCGAGCCGAGACGGCGACCGACCCGGCGCCGACGGAGATGTTCGAGACGATCATCAACCTGAAGCCCAAGGCGCAGTGGCGACCCGGCGTCACCATCGACAGCCTCAAGGCCGAGATGGACAAGGCGCTGCAATTTCCGGGCGTCTCGAACGCCTGGACCATGCCGATCCGCGCCCGCATCGACATGCTGTCGACCGGCATACGCACGCCGGTCGGCGTCAAGGTGTTCGGCCCGGATCTCGGCGAGATGGAGAAGATCGCGCGCGAGATCGAGGCGGCGCTGAAGACCGTGCCGGGGACGTCCAGCGCCTATGCCGAGCGCGTCATCGGTGGCTACTATCTCGACATCGTACCCGACCGCGAGGCGCTCGGCCGCTACGGGCTCGCCGTCGGCGACGTCCAGGACGTCATCGCCACCGCGCTCGGCGGCGAAACGGTCACGACGACAGTCGAAGGCCGCGAGCGCTACGGGGTCAACATCCGCTATCCACGCGATCTGCGCTCGAACCCCGGGGCGATCGAGGCGGACGTGCAGGTGCCCCTGCCCGGCGGCGGCGCGGTGCCGCTCGGCGCGGTCGCCAAGGTCGAGCGCACCCGTGGCGCCACCTCGATCCGCACCGAGAACGGCCAGCTCGCGACCTATATCTTCGTCGACATCAATGGGAGGGATCTCGGCGGCTATGTCGCCGATGCGCAAAAGGCCGTCGCGGAGCGGGTGACGCTGCCGCCCGGCTATACGGTCGGCTGGAGCGGCCAGTTCGAATATCTTCAGCGGGCCGAGGCGCGCATGAAGATCGTCGTGCCGGTCACGCTGCTGATCATCTTCCTGCTGCTCTACCTGAATTTCCGCGCCTTGACCGAGACGCTGATCGTCATGCTCTCCCTGCCCTTCGCGCTGGTCGGCGGGGTCTGGCTGATGTGGTGGCTCGGCTTCAACATGTCGGTCGCCGTCGCCGTCGGCTTCATCGCGCTCGCCGGCGTCGCCGCCGAGACCGGCGTTGTCATGCTCATCTATCTCGAGCAGGCGATGGCCGAGGTGAAGCGGGAACGCGCCGCAGAAGGGCGTACCTTCAGCCGCGCCGACCTCTATGAGGCCGTCATGCTCGGCGCGGTGGAGCGGGTTCGGCCGAAGATGATGACAGTCGTCGCCATCATGGCCGGCCTGGTGCCGATCCTGTGGAGCACGGGAACCGGTTCCGAGATGATGCAGCGCATCGCCGTCCCGATGATCGGCGGCATGATCTCGTCGACGGCCCTGACGCTGGTGGTGATCCCGGCGATCTACGCGCTGATCAAGGGATGGCGGCTGCCGGCGACGTCCGCCGCCGAACGGGTCGAGGCAGAGCCCACCACACCGGTGCTTGGGGCAGCAGCGGAATGAAGGCAACTGCCGGAACGACCCCATGACGACCGGCAGAAACAGGAACGGCTCCCCCTCGGGGGAGCCGTTCTCCGCGCATCAGAGGGACGACCTGCGCCCGAACGGGCTCAGGCGGAGGCCGGCTTCAGCTTGGCCTGCTCGAGCGACCAGTATTCCATGTCGAAGAGGTCCGGCTCCGAGATCGGCGTAAAGCGGCCATAGGCCTCGGCGGCGTTCATGACGCGCGTCGACTGCTCGATCAGGTCGCCGGCGATCTTCGCCGCCTTGGCGTTGGCGCCGAGGCCGAACATGCCCTCACCCCGGATGAGCACGACGCGCGGATAGGCGTCGAGCATCGTCTTCGGCTCGGCCGCCTTGGCCGCGTTGCGCTCGAAATAAGCGGTGTAGCGCTCGATGTAGCCGGCGAGCGCCGCGTCGATGTCTGCCTCCGAGGCATCGGCATCGAGGATCAACGGGAACGGCTTGATGCGGATGACGTGATCGGGCGTGACCGTGCCGCGCAGCGCGATATCCTCGACATCGGGCTTCGCTGCGTGCTTGCGGATCGCCGGCGTCGAGCGGTAGTCGAGCGACAGCCCCTTGGCGAAGGGTGAGCCGGCGCGGGTCAGCGCGGCGGTGAGCCGCTCGACCAGCGCCGGGTCGGCCTCGCGATCGCTCGGCTGCGGGCCTTCCAGCGTCACGCCGGCGCGCGCGAGTTCCAGCTCGGCCAGGGTGGTGAATTCGATCATCAGTTCATAAGCGCCCTCAGCCGTGTCGCCGAAGCTGAACAGGCCATGGTTCTCGAGCCAGAGGCCCTCGCAGCCGGGGTGGTCGCGATAGACCTTGTCGCCCTCGATCGAGAGGTCGAAGCCGGGCATGACATAGGGAACCCAGGCGAGCCGGTCGCCATAGATGCGCTTCACCGTCTCGCGCATGTCCGGCTGGTTGGCGAGCGCCAGCGCCGCGGTCGCGTGCGTATGATCGACGAAGCGGAACGGCAGGAAGGCGTGCAGCAGCGCCTCGACCGAGGGGTTGGGCGAGGCCGGATCGAGCAGCGCGGAACGCAGCAGCGCCACCATCTCGGGATCCGAAAGCTTGCCGCCATCACGCGCGGCGAGGAGCGGTTCCATCCGCACCGCCGGCAGGCCCGGCGCCTCGATCGTGTCGAGATCCCAGCCGCTGCCCTTGATGTGCATGATCTCTTGGCCGTCCTCGCCGGTCACCTTGGCCGAGGTATTGCCGCCGCCATGCAGCACGAGATCCGGATCCTGGCCGATGATGCGCGACGTGTAGATGCGAAGCCCGAGCGCCTCGCTCTGGCCGGCGGCAAGGGCTGCCTCAATGAAACGATTGGCCTCGTCGCCGTTCCAGCGGCTTTGCATGGTCAGGATCCGTCTGTTCTGGAGAAATGGATCGGGCGGCTCCGGGTGGAGCCGCCCGCAGGAAGTGCGTGATCAGAAGTCGAAGTTGTTGATGTTGTCCTTGGTGAACACTGTCCGCTCCGGCAGCAGGATGATGCCGTTGCCGTCGGCTTCGAATTCATAACCCTGGACGCTGTTCGGCGAGACTTCGATGGTGCCGATGCCCGGGATGTCGAGCTTGTCGCCGACCTTCATCTTGCCGTTCTTCAGCACGTGCTCGGCGACATGGACCGAGATCTTGCCCTGCTGGGTGACGTCCCAGAGGCCGAAGCGCTTGATCGTGCCGCGCTCGACATAGGGGCGCATCACGTTCGGCGTCGAGAAGCCGACGATGTTGACGCCGTCGGCGCGCTTCAGGTTCTCGGCGGCCTGGGCGGCGGCCGGCAGGGCGTTGGCATCCGGCGCGATGATGATGTCGAGGTCAGGGTAGGTCTGCAGGATGCTCTCGGCCGTCTGCAGCGACTTCTGCGCGTCATTGTAGCCGTACTGGGTGGTGACGATTTCCCAGCCCGGATGCTCCTTGGCGATCTTCGCCTTGGCGGCTTCCGCCCAGGCGTTCTGGTCGGTAACCGTCGGGCTCGAATAGAAGAACGCCACCTTGGCCTTCTCCTTGGTCACGCCTTCCGCCGCCATGTCGACCAGCAGGCCGCCGAGCTGATCCGGCGTGCCCTGGTTGATGTAGTAGCTGCGGCAATCCGGATTGACGTCGCTGTCCCAGGTCATGACTAGCACGCCGCGATCCATGGCGCGCTTCAGGGCCGGGCAGAGGCCGTCGGGCGACACGGACGACACGACGATCGCGTTGTAGCCCTGGTTGACGTAGTTGTTGATGAACTGCACCTGCGCCGAGACGCTCGGCTCGGTCGGGCCGTCATAGGTCACCTTGGCGCCGACTTCCTCGCCGGCCTTGACCGCGCCGGCGCCGCCGCTGGTGAAGAAGCCGACGCCGACCAGCTTCGGAATGAAGGCGATCTGGGATTCGGCCTGCGCCGCGCCCGAGGCGAACATCGTGCCCGCCAGCAGCGTCGCCGCCATCAGACCGGACTTCAGGAATTTCATCGTCATTGTCGTTTCCTCCTCAAAATGCCGCCGCCCGATCGTTTCGCTTCTGTCGGGTGACAGCGATGAAATCGGCCAGCAATGCGCTCCCGTGGCGCAATGCGACCGCCGCAACCAGCAAACCTCCCGAAAGTGCGCTGGAAATCTGGCTTGGAACCCCGCTCGCCTGCAGGCCCTGCTGCAGGTAGCCGATGACGAACGTCGCGAGCAGCGTGCCGAGGATCGAGCCCTGGCCGCCATAGATCGACGCGCCGCCGAGCACGGCCGCCGTCACCGCCGGCAGCAGCGTCGAGGCGCCGAGATCGACGCGGGCGGAGCCGAAATAGGCCGACATGACGAGGCCGGCGATCGCGGCGCAGACGCCGGTGATGACGTAGGTGATCGTCTGCGTCGTCGCGACCGACAGACCGGAATAGCGCGCCGCTTCCGCCGACTGGCCGATCAGGAACACGGCGCGGCCGAAGCGGGTGAAGTGCAGCAGCACGACGAGGACGGCGGCGAGGCCGAGGAAGACGGCGAGCGGCGCCGGCAGGCCGAGGAACTCGGCATAGCCGAACGAGGTGAAGCTCGGCGGGAAGTTGCCGATGCCTTCATAGCCGCCGGCGCCGACGACGCCGGACAATACAGTGGCCGCGCCCTGGAACAGGTAGAGGCTGCCGAGCGTCACCACGAGCGGCTGGATCTTCGACAGATGGATGACAGTGGCGTTGAGCAGGCCGGCCAGCGCGCCGGCGACGAGCGAAAACCCGATCGCCAGCGGCAGCGGCACGCCGAAGAAGTTGGAGACGCCGAAGACGATGGCGCAGAGGCCGATCGCCGAGGCGAAGGAGACGTCGATGCCGCCGGCGATGATGACCAGCGTCAACGGCAGCGCCACGATGCCGATCTGGACGAAGTCCGACGTGCCGTAGATCAGGTTCCCGACATTCAGGAAGCGCGGGTTGATGAAGCCGAACACGGCGAGCTCGGCGACCAGCATCAGGAAGAGCGCCGCTTCCCAGCGGAAGAATACGTTTTTCATCGGCTTGCCTCCGCCAGCAGGGTCTTTTCGGCAGTCTTGTCGGCCCCGCCTTGCGGCGCTCGGGCATGGACGGCGTAGCGGCGGGCGCGGATGCGCCGGTCGATCAGGAGGCGGATGCGGCCATCGAGCAGCAGCACGATCAAGAGGATCGCGCCGGCGATGAAGTCGTTCCAGAATGCCGGGATCTTCAGGAACACCAGCGCGCTGTCGATCGAGGTCAGGAAGATCGCGGCGGTGAAGACGCCGGCGACCGAGCCGCTGCCGCCGAGCAG
The DNA here is from genome assembly GCF_059699055.1 of Kaistia sp. SLG-1. NCBI lineage: Bacteria > Pseudomonadati > Pseudomonadota > Alphaproteobacteria > Hyphomicrobiales > Kaistiaceae > Kaistia > Kaistia sp. SLG-1. Next base: position 1,517,942 of record NZ_AP048544.1, on the reverse strand, counting down.
GCTGACGCCGCCGAGCACGTTGACGGCGATCGCCTTGAGCTCGACGCCGTTGCCGGCCTGGTTCGGGATGAAACCGATCTGCGCCGCGAAGATCAGGCCGGCGATCGCAGCACAAGCGCCGGAGGCGACGAAGGCGGTGAACTGCACGCGCCGGACCGGCACGCCGAGATGGTGGGCGGCGTCGCGATTGTCGCCGACGGCGTAGAAATAGCGGCCGAACCGGGTTCGGCGCAGGAAGATCCAGGCGAGCACGAACAGCGCCAGCACGGTGACGGTCAGGATCGAGACGCCGAAGCCGATGCTCCCCGCCAGCGCCTTCAGATCCTGCGGCAGACCCTCGATCCAGCGGCCACCGGTCTGGATCAGCATGATACCGCGATACAGCCCGAGCGTGCCGAGCGTCGCGACGATCGAGGGGATGCGGAGATAGGCGACGAGCAGGCCGTTGACGGCGCCGGCGACGACGCCGGTCAGGATGCAGAGTGCGATCGCCAGCGGCAGGCTGACGCCGGCGTTGAGCGACAGGCCGAGCGTCGCGGCGCTCAAGCCGAGGATCGAGCCGCTGGAGACGTCGATGTTGCGCGTCAGGATCACCAGCATGGTGCCGAGCGAGATCAGGAGCAGCACGAGGCTGTTCGACAGGATCACCGAGGCGGTCGCGGCCGACAGATAGCCGGGCGCCGCAAAGCCGAGCGCCAGGCAGGCAACCGCCATGACCAGCACCAGCATGATGACGCGGTTGCGCGCGACGAGATTAAGCATGGGCCTGCTCCCCCGCGCCGAATGCCAGGCGGGCAATCGCGTCGACGCTGATGTTCTCGGTGAGTTCGCCGCCGAGCTGGCCGAAGGCCATGACCGTGACGCGGTCGGCGAGCAGCTCGATCTCGTCGAAATCGGACGAGATCAGGATGACGGCGACGCCGTCAGCCGCGAGCTGGCGGATCAGCGCGTAGATGTCGTTGCGCGCCGCCACGTCGACGCCCCGGGTCGGTTCGTCCAGCACCAGCACCTTGGGCTTCGCCGACAGGCACTTCGACATCAGCACCTTCTGCTGGTTGCCGCCCGAAAGCGCCTTCGCCTGCTGGCCGGGGCCGGTGCACTTGATGCCCATGCTCTGGCGGAAACCGTTGAAGAGGCCGCGCTCGCGGCCCGGCCGCAGGAAGAAAGGCAGGCGGTGGATCAGGTAGGACGAGGTGTTCCAGTAGAGCGGCGCCTCGAGGAACAGGCCGTTCTGCTGGCGGTCCTCCGGCAGGTAGACGAGGCCGGCGTCGATGCAGCGGCGCGGCGAGCGGTTGGCGAGCTCGACGCCGTCGAGCGTGACAGAGCCGGCGCTCTGGCGGCGCAGGCCGAACAGGGTTTCGGAGAATTCCGTGCGGCCGGCGCCGACGACGCCGGCGAGCCCCAGCACCTCACCGGCGCGGATCTGCAGGCTGATGTCGCGAAACCCCTCCCCGCTCAGCTTGCGCACCGAGAGGCGCACGGCGCCGCTGTCGCCGGTCTGCTTGGCAGAAGCCGCGACCGGCGCGGTGCCCGTGGCGACGCGGCTCATCGCATCGATGATCTCCGCGTCGCTATAGGTGTCGAGCGGCCCGCTGAGCACGACGGCGCCATCGCGCAGCACGCTGATCGTGCCGCAGATCTCGCGGATTTCGCGCAGCTTGTGCGAGATGAAGAAGATGCCGACGCCCTGGGCCTGGAGCTTGCGCACGCGCTGGAAGAGCGCATGCACCTCAAAGGGCGTCAGCGCGGAGGTCGGCTCGTCCAGGATCAGGACGCGCGCCTCGCGGATCAGGCCGCGCAGGATCTCGACGATCTGGCGCTCGGCGATCTCCAGCGTCGCCGCCTGCGCGTCGAGGTCGAGCGTGACGCCGAGGTCCGCGACAAGCTGCTCGACCCGCTTGCGCAAGGCACGTGGCGAAGGGCGCAGGCCGAGGCAGATGTTCTCCAGCACCGACTGGTTGCCGAGGATGTGCGCTTCCTGCGGCACCAGATAAAGGCCGAGCTGCTGCGCCAGCGCCGGCGACGCATGGGTCAGCGTCTCGCCGTTGATCTCGATCGAGCCGGCATTCGCCGGCACCAGGCCGGACATGATCTTCATCAGCGTGGATTTGCCGGCGCCGTTGCCGCCCAGAAGCGCATGCACCTCGCCCTGCCGCAACGCCAGCGAAACCCCCTTCAGGACCGGAACGGGACCGTAGGATTTCCATATGCCGGTGAGCTGAGCAGCCCTCCCGGCCGCCATATCCGCAGTCATTCCGCACCTGTTCAGATGTCTCTTGTTCCTTTCAAGTGATCATAAGAATCGGAGGGCGTCAATATGGTCAAACTCGGAGTCACCGTGGTGCACCTGGCATATTGCGCTGCAATATCGCGGTTTTGCTGGATTTATGGCAGTTTCAGACGAGCTGACGAGCCGGCGACAGTCACTCTGTTGACGTATCAAATGTTTTTGCGTTATCGATATGATCATAGGTCGCGAGAAGGGAAGCTCGGCGTATGGCCATCGAAAGCAACGAGTGGAGCTATGGCGATGCCGACGAGGAGATCCTCACGCGCATCGCCTGGTACTATTACAATGACGGCCTGACTCAGAACGAGATCGGCGAAAAGCTGAGCATGTCGCGCATCAAGGTGTCGCGCCTGCTCGAGAGCGGCCGCCGTTCCGGCATCATCCAGGTCCGGATCAACTCGCGCTACCAGGGCTGCCTGTCGCTCGAGCGCGAGATCAAGAGCCGCTACGGCCTGCTCGAGGCCTATGTCGTGCCGGAACTGCCGGAGCAGAGCGCCAGCGACCGGCTCGGCCAGGCGGCGGCGCAGTTCCTCATGCAGCGCCTGCAGCCCGACGATCTTCTCGCCGTCGGCTGGGGCGCCACCGTCAGTAACGCCATCCAGCGCCTCGGCCATCTCGCCAACGAGCGCAATATCGGCCTGGTCAGCCTGACCGGCGGCGTCGGCACCTATGTCGACGGCATGCGCACGGCGAACTGGGGCAGCAGCGTCCACCTCGTGCCGGCCCCGCTGGTCGTGCGCGATCCGGACGTCGCGAAAAACCTCTCGTCCGAGCCCGCCGTCGCCAACCTGCTCGACATGGCGCTGAACGCTTCCTACCAGCTGGTCGGCATCGGCGAGCTCTCGGGCACGTCGACCGTGGTGCGCTCCGGCTATGTGAGACCGGACGAGATCGAGCCGCTGCGCCGCAAGGGCGCCGCCGGCGACATCCTTTGCCAGTTCTTCAACGACAAGGGCGAAGTGCTCGATCTGCAGCTGCACGACCGCGTCATCGGCGTGAAGCTCGCGGCGCTTTCGCGCGCCGAGAAGGTCGTCGCGGCGGCCGGCGGCCTGGAAAAGGTGCCGGCCATCCATGCCGCGCTCAAGGGGAAGTTCGTCGGCATCCTGATCACGGATGAAACGACGGCGCTGGGTCTGATGGACCTCAAGGACTAGGGAGAGAGTTATGGCGGGGACGTATCTTCTGGCGGTCGATGCCGGAACCGGGAGCGGCCGTGCGGTCGTCTTCGATGCGGCGGGCAACCAGATCGCGGCGGCCCAGCACGAGTGGTGGCACAAGCCCGATCCGCGCTTCGAGGGCTCGATGGATTTCGACATCGAGGGCAACTGGGCGCATCTCGCCCGCGCCATCCGCCAGGCGATCGCCAGCGCCGGCATTTCGGCCGGCGACATCGCCGCCGTCAGCGCCACCAGCATGCGCGAGGCGCTGGTCGTCTATGACGCCGAGGGCCGCGAGATCTGGGCCTGCGCCAATGTCGACAGCCGCTCGAACAGCGAAGTGCGCGAGCTGAAGCTCGCCTTTCCCGAGCTCGAGGCCCGCCTCTACCAGCACACCGGCCAGACCTTCGCGCTCGGCGCGCTGCCGCGCCTGCTCTGGCTGAAGCGCAACCTGCCTGAAATCTATGACCGCATGCATCGGATCAGTATGTTGTCGGACTGGGTGCTGGCGCGGCTCTCGGGCGTTCTCGTCAGCGAGCCCTCCAATGCCGGCACGACGGGCCTGTTCGATCTTCGCGAGCGCAAATGGCTGCCGGAGGCGATGCGCTGGGCCGACATGCGCGACGACATCTTCCCGGAGACGGTGGAGCCCGGCGCGGTGATCGGCCATGTGACCGCGGCGGCCGCCGAGGCAACCGGCCTCCGGGCCGGCACCCGCGTCGTCGCCGGCGGTGGCGACTGCCAGATCGGCTCGGCCGGCCTCGGCGTCGTCAACAAGGGCGACTGCGCCGTGCTCGGCGGCACGTTCTGGCAGCAGATCGTCAATGTCGACCAGACGCTGACCGATCCGTCGATGAATCTGCGCATCAACCCGCATGTGGTCGCCGGCCTCAACCAGGCGGAGGCGATCAGCTTCTTCGTCGGCGTCGTCATGCGCTGGTTCCGCGACAGCTTTGGCGCGGCGGAGGTGGCGGCGGCCGGCGCCGACGGCGATGCCTATGCGCGGCTCGAGGCGCAGTCGGCGCATATCCCGCCCGGCGCCTATGGCATCATTCCGGTGTTCTCCGACGTGATGCGCTACGGCAAGTGGTATCACGCGGCGCCGTCGCTCCTGAACCTCTCGATCGATCCGGAAAAATCCGGCAAGGCGGCGATCTTCCGGGCGCTGCAGGAGAACGCGGCCATCGTCGCCGCGCGCAATCTCGCCGCGATCTTCGCGCTTTCCGGCGTGACGCCGAAGCGGATCGTCTTCGCGGCGGGTGCGGCCAAATCCGCGCACTGGGCCCAGATCCTGTCGAGCGCCACGGGGCTTCCCGTGGTGACTCCGGTGGTGAAGGAAGCAACCGCACTCGGCTGCGCCGCGGCGGCTGCGATCGGCGCCGGTCTGCAACGCGACTTCGTCTCTACTGCCGAAAACTGGGTGCGCTGGGACCGGCACTTCGAGCCGGAGCCCGCTCACAAGGCGATCTACGACGAGGCCGGCGAGCGCTGGGCGCGCGCCTATGCGCTGCAGCGGCAGCTCGTCGACGAGGGTGTCACCACGTCAATGTGGAAGGCGCCCGGCCTCTGAATTTCACAAAGCGTCGCGCCCTCGCGCGATCTCGATCCATTTGCAAAGGAGTTGTTATGTTCATCCAGATGGTGACCATTTCGGTCAAGCCGGGCCATGCCCACACGTTTCTCGAAGCCTTTCGCATCAACTATGAAGGCACGCGCCGCGAGCCCGGCAATCTGCGCTTCGACGTCCTGCGCGACCCCGACGACGACCACAAGTTCCTGATCTACGAGGTCTTCACGTCCGCCGCCGCGCTCGAGGAACACCGCAACACGCCGCATTACCGCAAGTGCGTCAGCATGCTCGAACCGATCCAGATCGGCCCGCGCTCCAAGACCTTCTACCACGCCGAAATGGCCGACTTCCTGACGGACGCCGTCGCCGGAGATTGATCGGCGGCGACGCCATCCTCGAGCGCACGCGATCGCGTGCGCCTCCCTTCCCCGAGGCTCCGCCGGCGCCACCTACGCCGCCGGCGATCGATCAATTCGATGTGAGTCTCGCCCCTTCCGAAACAAAATGACGGCCGCGTCCGTACAAGCTCTGAGGTGAGGGATAGGCCCCCGCCTTGCAGAGTTTCGAGACATGCTGACACGTCGACATATGCTTCAGGCGGGCGCGGCCGGACTTGCCGCCTCGTTCATTCCCGGGCTCGCCGCGTCGGGCCTCGCCCACGCTGCGACGATGGCTGACTTCGAGGTGACGCACAGCGAGGCGGAATGGCGCAAATTGTTGACGCCGGACCAGTTCGCTGTGCTGCGCCAGGAAGGCACCGAGCGGCCCTTTACCAGCGCGCTGCTGCATGAGGAGCGCAAGGGCCGGTTCGATTGTGCCGGCTGCCAGCTGCCGCTGTTCTCGTCGGAAACCAAATTCGACAGCGGCACCGGCTGGCCGAGCTTCTGGCAACCGCTGCCGCGCGCCGTCAACGAGACCACCGACAAATCCTACGGCGTGACCCGAACCGCCGTCAGCTGCCGCCGCTGCGGCGGCCATCTTGGTCATGTCTTCAAGGACGGGCCGGCGCCGACCGGGCTGCGCTACTGCATGAATGGCGTCGCCCTGACCTTCACCGCCGCCTGACCGCCAGCCCAGGATCGTTCTGATGCTTCTGTTCATCCTCGCCTATCTCGGTGGCGCGTTCACCATCCTCAGCCCCTGCATCCTGCCTGTGCTGCCCTTCGTCTTCGCCCGCGCCGACCAGCCCTTTATCCGCAGCGGCCTGCCGCTCCTGGCCGGCATGGCACTGACCTTCGCGGCGGTGGCGACGCTGGCCGCCGTCGGCGGCAGCTGGGCGGTGCAGGCCAACGAATATGGCCGGATCGCCGCCATCGTTCTGCTGGCGCTCTTCGGCGTCACGCTGCTGTTCCCCTCGCTGGCCGACCGGCTGACCCGGCCGCTGGTGGCGTTCGGGGCGCGGCTGTCGCAGGCCGCCGACGCCGGATCACGGACCGGATCGTCGGTGGCGCCTTCCTTCCTGCTCGGCGTCGCCACCGGCCTGCTCTGGGCGCCCTGCGCCGGACCGATCCTCGGCCTTCTCCTCACCGGGGCGGCGCTCAACGGCGCCAATGCCCAGACCTCGTTGCTGCTGTTCGCCTATGCCGCCGGCGCGGCGACGTCTCTGGCTCTCGCATTGCTGATCGGCGGACGCTTCTTTGCGCTGATGAAGCGCTCGCTCGGCGCCGGCGAATGGATCCGGCGTGGCCTCGGCGTCGCCGTTCTGGTCGGCGTCGGCGCGATCGCGCTCGGCCTCGATACCGGGCTCCTGACCCAGGTCTCGCTCGCCAGCACGTCGAGGATCGAACAGGCGCTGATCGACAAGGTGCGGCCGATGCCGCAGGACGACGCCAAGCCCGCCGGCGACAGCAATCCCTCTAGCGTCGTGATGATCGGCGAGCCGGCGATGATGATGTCGGCCAATGCCGAGGCGTCGGGCCCGAGCCTGCCGATCGAGGGAGAGTTCCCCTCGCTCGACGGCGCCGTCACCTGGCTGAACTCGCCGCCGCTGACCGCGGAAGGGTTGCGCGGCAAGGTCGTGCTGGTCGATTTCTGGACCTATTCCTGCATCAACTGCCTGCGCTCGATCCCCTATGTCCGCGCCTGGGCCGAGAAATACCGGGATCAGGGGCTGGTCGTCATCGGCGTGCACGCGCCGGAATTCGCCTTCGAAAAGAACCTGGACAATGTGCGCAAGGCGACCCGCGACCTGCAGGTGACCTATCCGGTCGCCGTCGACAACGACTATGCGATCTGGCGGGCGTTCCAGAACCAGTACTGGCCGGCGCACTACTTCATCGACGCCAAGGGCCGGATTCGCCACCACCATTTCGGCGAGGGCGAATATGACGAGTCGGAGCGGGTGATCCAGCAATTGCTGGCCGAAGCCGGCCACGCCGACGTCGCCAAAACCCTGGTCGACGTCAAGGCGAGCGGAGCGGAAGCGGCGGCCGACATGAACAATGTCGCATCGCCCGAGACCTATGTCGGCTTCGAGCGGGCCGCCAACTTCGCGTCCGACGGCGGCATCCTGCCGGACGAGGTGCGCGCCTATGCGATCGGCCGGCCGTTGCGGCTGAACGATTGGGGCCTGGTCGGCACCTGGTCGGTCGGCGGCGAGCGCGCCACGCTCAACCAGGCCGGCGGCGGCATAAAATACCGCTTCCACGCCCGCGACCTGCATCTGGTCCTCGGCCCCTCGGCCGATGGCAAGCCGGTGCGCTACCGCGTCCGGATCGACGGCAAGGCGCCCGGCGCGGACCATGGCGTCGACGTCGATAACGAGGGCAACGGCACCGTGACCGGCCAGCGGCTCTACCAGCTGGTGCGGCAGGCCGGGCCCGTCATGGACCGCGATTTCGAGATCGAGTTCCTCGATCCCGGCGTCCAGGCCTTCGCCTTCACCTTCGGATAGGACATTGGCTGCGGCGCGAGGCTTTCCGTCTCGCGCCGCCGTCACGCATACCGTTCGAGAGCCGCCTCGGCCGCCCTGATCACGGCCCCGCCGGGACCGACGCGCCGCCCCCTCCCCTTGAATCACCACCCGCAAGCCCGTCGCCCCCCAGGCGCGCGGACGTCTTCGCGCGCCTGCTTCGCTGCGGAACTCGGCTTCCCAATAGTCACGTAATAACCGAATGCCCACTCCAAGGCGGAACGTTTCAAATTACGCAGATGAAATGAAATTTGTGACCTTCTTCATCCTCATCCGAAACCCTAAAATCAAATAACAAGGATTGCCAATTCAAGTTTAAATTTCATGGATACGTTCTCGTATCCCCGCCGTAAAAGAGGAAAATATGGCTAATCTGTCTCGAAGGAAGTTCTTTGGCTCCGTCGCTGCGACGGCTGTGACGGCGGCGACCTTGTCGGGCGGCGCGGCCACGCAGGTCCGGGCCGAAACGTCGAAGGCAACGGCCGGATCGTCGAAGGCAACGCTTGTGCCGCGCAAATTTCCGTTCCTCCCCAACGACGAGTTCGGCAATTACGAACCAACGATTTCTGCGGACGGAAACACGATCTACTTCGCCCGCTGGGCGAGCCCGGGCGACAAGCGCGTGACGGGACCGTCGGATATCTTCGTCACCCACCGCACCAACACGTCGCGGGAATGGCCGGGCAATGGCGAGGATTGGTCCGCGCCGGAGCGCCTGCCCGATGAGGTCAACAGCGCCTCCACCGACCTGGAGCCGTGGATCTCGGAAGACGGCAACACGCTCTATTTCATGAGCTCCCGCCCGGAAGGCGGCGGCAAGTCCTCTATCTGGGAAACGCACAAGCAGGCGGACGGCGGCTGGACGAAGGCGCAGCTGGTCGCCGGCGGCAACATCAACACCGAGCACGGCAATCACTGCTTCATGCCGTTCGATCTCCCCGGTCAGGTGGCGCAGAAGTCGTTCATTTCCGGCCGCCCGCGTGAAGACGGCGGCCCGTCGGGCGCGGACATCTATACGACGCAGTTCGTCGACGGCGCCTGGCAGCCGGCCAAGCGCTACGAGAGCCGCCTCTTGGATTCGATCGCGCTCAAGTGCCGCCTGAATGTCGTCACCGAGAACGACTTCACGCTCGGCGTCGTCTCGGTCCACGATTTCGGCAAGTTCCACACGCTGCTGTTCGTGCATTACGATCCCACCACGCAGGAGTGGAAGGGACCGGTCGTCGAGGCCCCGTTCAACGACTGGAACATCGACGGCGCCTGCCCGAACTTCCAGCACACCGGCGAGCGGATGATCTGGTCGGCCGGCTATGATCGCGGACCGGACCTCATCTCCGGCCGGAGCGACGGAGCCGCGGGCGTCTACGACCTGTTCTGGCTCCCGACCAGCGAGATCATCGCCTTCTACAAGGCAAACGCCGGTCTCGCCTGAGGATTGTCCGATGACGACCAGCAAGTTGGTGCGAGGAGCTTTCCTCGCACTCACCGCCCTTTTCGTGGCGACGGGTGGCGCCTTCGCCCATAGCGGGCTGCAGCGCTCCGAGCCGCAGGCGGACAGCAAGCTCAAGCGTCCGCCGACCGAGGTGAAGCTCTATTTCTCCGAACAGCTGGAGCCCGCCTATAGCAGCGTCCAGGTCGAGAGCGAGAAGGGCGAAAAGGCGGACCGGAAGGACAGTCGTTTCGATCGCGCCAACCCCAAGCTGTTGCGGGCGACGCTGCCGCCGCTCGAACCGGGCACCTATACCGTCATCTGGCGCGTTCTCTCCGTCGACTCCCATGTGACGCAGGGGCGCTTCAAGTTTCAGGTTGAATGAGCATCGTTCTTCTATCGGCCCTGTGGATTCATGTCGCGGCATGCGTCCTTCTGACGGGCTCGGTCTCGCTGCTGCTGCTGGCCGGACCGCCGCCAAATCCGACCTTTCGCAGATGGGAAGGCGGCGTTCTGGCCAGCGCGCGCTGGCTCGCCATCGCTGCCCTCCTTTCGGGCGTCGTCTGGCTGGCGGCGCGCACGGCGTCGTTTGAGGGCCGCGCCGAGGCCGCTTTCGATCCCGACGCGATCCTGCATGCGATGCTGGACACATGGCCCGGCCTCGTCCTTATGGCGCGGCTGGGGCTCCTCCTCGTCCTGGCAGTCCTTCTCCAGCTTCGCGCCGACGTCACAGCGAAGCTGGACTGGTATGCGGTGCGCAGCGAGGCGTTTGCCCTCGCCGCCGTCGCCCTTGTGCTGTTCGCCGCTTCCGGCCATTCGGCGGCGATCTCCGACAGCCTCTGGCCGCAGGTCAACGACATGGCGCATCTGCTCAGCGCCGGAGTCTGGGTCGGCGGCCTGCCGGCGCTTGCGCTGCTGCTCCATGCCGCGAGCCGAAGCGGCGCGAGGCCCGATCCCTACGCCATACGGACGATGCAGCGGTTTTCGCGAATTGCCCTGGTCGCGGTGCTCATCCTCGCCGGATCGGGCAGCGTATCGGCGTGGCTGTTGCTGGAAGGCGTGCCCGGGCTGCTCGGAACGCTTCACGGACATCTCCTGCTTGCCAAGTTCGCGCTGCTCTTCTTCGCCCTGCTTCTCGCCGCCGCCAGCCGCGCGCGGCTGGCATCCCTCGCCGGCACGGACGAGGCCACCTCCAGCCAGACGGCGCGGGCCATGGCCTGGTACATCGCGGTGGAGGCCGGCCTGGTCATCCTGCTGGTCGGTTTCGCCTCCGCCATGACGGTGACGGCGCCGGCCCGGCACGAAGATCCGGCATGGCCGCTACCGTTCAGGCTGTCCTTCGACGCGATTGCCGACGGCACGACCAGCCAGCTTTTCCTCCTGCCCGTGATCCTGCTGCTTCTGGCTGGATTGGCCTTCGTCCTTGCCTCCCTCGTCTATCCCGGGCGGCGACGCGCGATGATCACGGCGGGGGCCATCGCGGTCCTCGCCTCATTTGGATCCGCGCTTGGGCTATGGCCCTTTGTCGTCCAGGCCTACCCCACCTCCTTCGTCTCGCCGCCGATCCCCTATCAGGTCGGCTCCATCGTCGAAGGCGTGAAGCTCTCGCAGGCAAGGAAGACAGGCAGCACCGCTTCGCCATCGCCCAAGGACTATCCGTCCGCGTCAAACGAGCGGCGGACACCGGGCGACGAATTCGGGCTCCTGAAGGCAGAGGCCGGAGAACTCAGCGACGAACAGCGCTGGAGCGTCGTGAACTATCTGCGAACCGCCGAAGCGGCGCAGGACGAGCGACGCATCGGGCCGGATGTGGTGCCGGACAGCGCCTGGCTGGCCGCTCCGGATTTTCCGATTGCCATGGGCACGCTGACACCGGGACTGCTGCGCGACTATCGCAACAGGAAGATGGTCCTGCTGGTGCTCTACAGCCTGCCCGATTCCCGCGAGCGCATGACCGAGCTTGCGCGGCGCTACGGGGCCCTTTCCGTGCTGGGCGTCGAGGTCGTCGCCGTCGCGCCCACCGGTTCGCCGGATCGCGTGGCGGAGCTTGGCGCGTCGCCCCCCGCCCTCTTCCCGGTGGTCACGGAGGGCAACGAGGATATCACCGCCGCGTACCGCCTGTTCGCGCCGGCCGACACGCACACGGAAATCCTGATCGACCGCCAAGGCTATATCCGCGCCATCTGGCGCGGCAGCGAAACCGGCATGCCCGAGGCTTCCAGCGTGCAGGCGCAGGTGGAAAAGCTCAACGAGGAGAAGACGCCGCCGCCGCTCCCGGAATTGCACATTCATTGACAAAGGCATCGAACCAAATGCGCGCGTGGCACGTCGTCCTGCTTCTCAATCTCGCGCTGGCGATCGGGCTGCTCGTCGGCTACGGCGCCTGGGGCCGTCCGCTCCGTGCCCTCGAAACCGACTACCGGGATCTCCAGAAGCAGGTCGGAGAACTCGAGCGGCAACGCGAGGCGTCGCTTGCCGGCGGCGCGCCCGGCCAGCAGCAATGGGAGGGCCACGGCGTGATCCGGGCCATCCATCCGCGCCTGATCCTGCTCAGCCACGAGGAGATCGCCGACCTGCTTCCGGCCAGGACCACCGGCTTCCGCGTGATCGAGGCCTCCGCCTTCAGCGCCTACCACGTCGGCGACACCGTGCGATTCTGGCTGCAGGGAACCGGTCCCGACAACACGATTCTGGTGAAACTGGAGGCGGAATAGGCGGCATCGCCCTATCCCCGATCGATGCGGGCTCGTCCCGTCCGCAGATTTCCGCCATTCGAGACAGAGGTCGCGGCTGCACGGCAAGGTAGTTGACAAGATCGCTGTCAACCGATCGATTTAGCAGTCGAAATAAATACCCGGCCCCGATATCCGTTGGGCCCGCCGATCCCGATCGACCCGTCTCAGGGAATGGAAGCCTTTGCCATGAAGCGCATCCTCGAGCGCAACGCTGCCGAGCCGCAGGCGCCGACCTGGGATCGGAAAATCCTCGAAGCCGGCGAGACGGCGCTGAAGCGTTCCTCGCTCATCCTCGGCCGCCTGGAATCGGCGCTGAAGCGCGCCTCGGATCATCAGAAATCGCCGGCCACGGACCGGGCTCCGCGTCCGGTCAGCACCAGGCAAGCGTCACCACGCGCGGCCGCGGCAGACAGGAAAGCCTGACGCGACGTCCGGTCGTCGTTTCGGCCAGACCGGAGCGAAGATCGACGGCGATGTCGTCATAGTTGAGGATCACGCCGTCGAGCGGGAACACGGCCTTGTAGACAGCCTCTTTCGCGCTGAAGAGCATGCGGGTCGCGAGCGCCGGATCGATGCCGGCCAGTTGGTCGCCTTGGGCATGGATGAATTCCTCTACCTCCGCCGGCAGTGGTTCCGCCGGCTCGACATCGACGCCGAGGCTTGCCAAGCCAAGATTTGCCACGCCCCCCCTTCGCGCCACCACGGCGACGGCGAATTCGTCGTCATGCGCGAGCGAGCCGATCAGCCCCTCCGGCCACCGGGGCGCGCCGGAAGGTGCGACGGCGATATCCGCGTCAGCATGGCCAAGGTCGCGGCAGAGATCGCGCGCGATCTGGCGGGCCGCCCCGCTGGCGCGCTGACGCATCATAGGCCGCGCCCCGAGGGTGAGCCGTTCGGTCGGCGTCAGCCGGTCCTCGTCGCCGGGGCGGATCCGCCGGCAGCCGATCCACACGCCTTCCGGCACGATCGCCCGCAGGGCCTCGTCGAGCGCGCGCTCTTCCGCCTCGAAGATGCAGCTCATCGACGCTGCCTCGCGCCTTCTCAGCGCCTCGCCGCCGGTGAACCGGGTTCGATGCGCGTGACATAGCCGAACAGCTTGGCCGGGTTGCCGCGCCACACCGTGTCCGGCTCCAGCGTCTCGCCCTTCATGACGAAGCAGTCGACGTCGGCCACGGATCCTTCGCCCATGACGACGCCATAGTGGATGAAGGCCGAGGGCGCCAGCGTGCAGCCCTTGCCGATGCGGATGTAGTCCGACTTGAAGGCGCCCTCCTCCAGCGAATGCGCCTGGATCACGCAGCCCTCGTTCAGCGTCACGTCGTCGCCGATCTCCACCAGCGAGCGTTCGGTCATGATCGAGCCGCCGTCATAGACGCGGCGGCCGACCCGGACGCCGACGAGGCGCAGGATGAGCGGGCGGAACGGCGTCCCCGCGAACAGGTTCATGATCGGCGAGTCGGAGAGCTTCCAATGCCGCTCATGCCGCCAGAAGACGGGATCGTAGATGGTGCTCATGCGCGGCTTCAGCCGCCGGAAGCCAAGGCTGATCCGCTCGAGCAGGATGTAGAACGGAATGGCGACGGCCGAGGTCAGGACGATGGCCGTGAACAGGGCGATCTCGCCCCATTCGGTATAGTAGTTGAGCGCCCGGTCCCAGATCGCCAGGGTCGCGAACAGGAACAGCCACTGCGCGAACACGAACAGGATGGCGGTCCCGAGATTGTGCAGGTTCTTCAACCGCACACGCTGCTTGCGCTCCGCCTCCGAGATCAGGCCGAGCAATTCCTTGTCGCGGTTGACCATGCGCGGGATCTCGAACGGCGGCGAGCCGAGCAGGCCGACATTTTCCCGCACCGGACCGTCGACCGGGACATGCACCTTGGTGCCGAGAAGGCAATTGTCGCCGGCGCGCGCATCCGGCGAATAGAAGATGTTGTTGCCGAAGAAATTGCGCTCGCCGATCTTCGTGTGCTCGAGCCGGAAGGCGGTGGCCGACTTCTGCATGTTGATCATGAACAGGCCGTCCGAGACCATGGTCTTGGAACCGATCTCGCACAGCAGCGGGTTCTCGTGCTGCTGGTTGGTGCCGAAATTCGAGCCGGTCTGCTCGACCTTGTTCAGGTTCCAGCCGAGCGCGCGCAGGTAGTAGACGATCGCCGAGCTGTCGCCGAACAGCGTGTTGAGCAGGCGGATGTTGCTGACGATCTCCGACATGGATTGCAGCCAGTAGTGGAAGCCGTAGAGCGGGTAGATGCGCCCCGGCTTGAGCACCAGGCTGAACAGGCGCGGCACCAGCGCGGCCAGCAGCGTGCCGCCGATGATGAAGCCGAAGACGGTGACCGTCGTGCCGATGGCGACGATGCCGATCGTCTCCTGGTAGTCGTCGCTGACGTTTTCCCAATAGGTATGGAAGAGCAGCGGGAACGGCGTGACGATCGCGAACAGGACGATCAGCTGCACCACCTCGAAGACGACGCGGCGAACGCGCGACAGCGAGACGTTGGGAACGGTGCAATAGTCCGCGTCCGTGGGAATGGCGGGCGAACCATGCCAATGCTCGCCGGAGGGGATGGACTGGCCGCGCTGCAGCGACGAGGCGTGGCCGAGCTGCGAATTGTCGCCCATGCGGGTGTCGATATCGAGCGCCGAGCCGACGCCGACGAACGAGCCCTTGCCGATGCTGATGGGGCCGGTGTGGATATAGCCCGACTGCGCGCGGAAACCGAGGATCATCGATTCCTTGCGCAGGATCGAATTGTCGCCGATCGAGATCAGGTCCGTGCAGACCGGCACCGACCGGCATTCGATGACGGTGCGGTTGCCGAGCCTGGCGCCGAGCAGGCGCAGATAGAGGCTGTAGAGCGGGCTGCCGCGGAACAGCACGACCGGCGCCGTGCGGATCAGGGTCTTCACCACCCAGAACCGATAATAGCGCCAGCCCCAGATCGGGAAGGTCTCTGCCTTCCAGCGGCCGACGAGCAGCCACTTCATGACGACCGCGAAACCCGTCAGGCCAAAGAACATCCCGGCGGAAAGGACGACGCAGCGGAAATAGAGCTTGGCCGGCTCGTCGAGCACGGCATAGACCCAGTTCAGGCCGTCATTGAGCGCCCAGACGGCCAGATAGCTGTAGGCGGCGTAAAACAGCATCTGCCCGGCGCCGCACATCCAGTAGGCGAAATTCGACGCCTTGCGCGACAACATCGGCTCGTTGGCGGCGACAACCACCGCCTCCGGCGCGCGCAGGTGCTGGGCGAGGCTCGCGACGGTCGGATAGGTGTAGATGTCGCGCATCGAGGTCGTCGCCCAATTGGCGCGCTTGCGAACGCGGGCGCAGAAGCGTGCCATCAGGAGCGAGTTGGCGCCGAGATCGTCGAAGAAGTGGTCTTCGATCGAGACGCTGTCGAACTTGAGAACGTCGACCAGCGTCTCGACAAGGAACGTCTCGTCCTCGTTGCGCGGCTCGACCATCGCCCGACCGGCCGCGACGCGGGCGCTGGTGGGCTTGGGCAGCTTCCGCAGGTCCGCCTTGTTGGAAACGGTCATCGGGATCGCCGACAACTCTTCCAGATAGGACGGCACCATGTAGTCGGGCAGTCGCCGCTTCAGTTCCTTGACGAGGTCGGCGCGGTCGATCGGCTCGCCGCCCGATTTCGGCGCGTAATAGGCGACCAGCTCGACGCGCTCGGGCTCGATCTCCCAGGTGGTGACGGCGGCCTGGGCGACCGAAGGCTGGTCGAGCAGCACGGCCTCGATCTCGCCGAGCTCGATGCGGTAGCCGCGGATCTTCACCTGCGTGTCGATGCGGCCGTGATACTCGATCTCGCCCTTCGCATTGATGCGGCCGAGATCGCCGGTGCGATAGATGCGCTGGCTCGGATTGTTCGGGATGCCGATGAAGTCGTGAATGAACTTCTGCTCGGTGAGCTCGGGCCGGTTCAGATAGCCGACCGCGACGCCCATGCCGGCGATGCAGACTTCACCCAACTCGTCGCCCTTCAGCAGGACGGGCTTCGCGGGGTCGAGGATCGCGATCGAATAGGTGGGCAGCGGCGTGCCGATCGTGACCGGTTCGTCGGGGCTGAGCAGCGCCATCGTCGCGGTGACCGTCGCCTCGGTCGGGCCGTAGGTATTGAGGATCTGCCGGCCCGGCTTCGCCCAGCGCTTGACCAGCTTGGGCGAGCATGCCTCGCCACCGACCAGGATGGCGCGCAGGCTCGGCACGTCGGTTTCCACCGAGGACAGCAGCGTCGGGCTGCAGGCCATGCAGGTGATTTCGTGCTGGCGCAGGAAATCGGCCAGTTCCTCGCCCACCAGCGGCTGCTGACCCGGCGCCGGCACGACCGTGGCGCCGGCGGCGAACGGCACCCAGATCTCCTCCGAGGAGAAATCGAAGGCGATCGTCATGCCCTGATAGATGCGGTCGCCCGGCCGGTAGCCATAGGAGGCGGCGGCGACGCGGATGAAATTGCAGAAGCTCTGATGGGTGACGACGACGCCCTTGGGCTTGCCGGTCGTGCCCGAGGTATAGAGGATGTAGCAGGTCGTGTCGTCCGGTCCGATCGGCGTCGGCACGTCGGCGGACTTCAGCTCGATCTCGGACCGCGCCGCGTCGATCGAGATATGCGGCACCGGCAACCGCGCCACCCGCGCCGCATAGTCGGAGACGCTGATGACCATGCTGATCCCGGCATCCTCGATGATCATGATCATCCGGTCTTCCGGGAACGCGGTCGCGAGCGGCACGAAGGCGGCGCCGGCCTTCATCACGGCGAGCACAGCGATGTAGGTCTCGGCCGAACGGTCGAGCAGCAGGCCGATCCGGTCGCCGGCCTTGACGCCGCGCTCGATCAGCAGGCGGGCGAACTGATTCGCGCAGGTGTCCATCTCGCGATAGGACCAGACGCGGCCGCCCGAAATCACGGCGGGGGCGACGTCGAACTGGCTCGCCAATCCGGCAAAATAGCGGTCGAGGCGTTCCCCCGGCGCCCCCTTCTGGACGAAGTCCGCACCGATCAGGATCTGATCCCTTGCGGAGGCCGTGGCGATCTCCGCGATTGCGCTCATTTCGTTCATTGGGGCACGCCGTCAGGGGATTCGGGGGCCTGACTGCTAGTCCCAATTCGGTCGGAGAACAATCGAATCTTGCGTCGCCGGCGTCGCTCGTACGGTTACGACCCAAATGTTGCGTGGCAGCCACCGGCGGGGGAAAAACTGCCCCGGAGGACCCGGTTCCGGCCTCGGTTTCTGGCCCGCAATTCAACCAGCGAACCGCCCGATGCGAGCTGCCCTAACCTCTCCCTGCGGAGAGCTTCGCGCAACACCGCGTCCATCGTGCTGATCGGGTCTTGCCACCCTCCAACGTCATCCCGGCGAAGGCCGGGATCCAGACACACAGCCCTGTGGCCGATAGGCTGGGCCAAGCTTTCTTGGCCGGTGTTTATGGGCCCCGGCCTCCGCCGGGGCGACGGAGCCTTGCCCATAGGCCGTGGGCCGTATGGCGACCTCGGTGTTCTGCAAAGGTCTCCTCCTGGATGGCGCAAATCCGGGAGACTGTCAGAGCGCCTGCGCCCGAGGCGATGACCGGCTCAGTGCGATCGCCCGGTCGACTCCCGCACCACGAGCTTGCCCTGGACCTGGAAGAACTGACCGGCTTCCTTGCCGTCGTCCTCGAGAGCCCGCTGGATGTAGTGGACCGCGAGCTCGACCATCTGCTCGACGTTCTGGTCGACCGAGGTCAGGCGGTAGGATTGCCACGCGCCGACCACGGAGTTGTCGAAGCCCGCGACCAGGAGATCGTCGGGAACTCGAAGGCCGAATTCGCTGCGCGCCACGTCCATCAGGCCAATCGCCATGAGGTCGTTGCAGCAGAAGACCGCGTCCATGGAGGCGCCGCTTCCGAACAGCTTCCGGGCGATCGCCACGCCGCTGTCGTGCGTATAGTCGCCATTCTCGACGACGACGGGCGCGACGCCCCTTTTGGCCAGCGCCCGGAGGAAGCCGGTCTCGCGATCGGTTCCGCTCGAGGCATCGCTGTTGCCCGCGACGAGGCCGATGCGCGTGCAGCCCTGATCCAGAAGATGGTTTCCGACCAGCTCGGCAGCATGTTGGTTGTCGCAGGTGATCGACGTCACCCAGTCGTGCCGGAAATAGCGATTGACCGCGACGACCGGGACCTTCATCCGGCTGATGTTCTCCGTGAGCGTCGAGGTCACGGCATTGATGATGACGAGGGCGTCGACCTGATAGGAGAGCAGCTGGGCGACCTGGGACTTGGTGCTGGTCTCATCGCCGAACAGGACGAGGGGAGCGAGCCCCGTATCCCGCAGGGCGCCGCCGAGAACTTCCAGTATCTTGGCGTAATAAGGGTTCTGCAGATCCGCCGAGACGATGCCGATGATCCCGCTTCGTTGCGTGATCAGGCTTCTGGCCATGGCGTTCGGGTGATAGTTCAGCGCGGCCGCCGCCTTGAGCACCTTGCTGCGGGTCTCGGGAGAGACATAGGCGTTGGGCGTGAAAGTCCTGGACACGGCGGATCGGCTGACCCCGGCGAGCCGCGCGACGTCGATGGATCGCACCCGCGTGTCTCTTCTCTCGCTCACTCTGCGCCGCTTCCTTCCTGATCCGAATCTCTCCGGATAACGCGCCGAAACGCTGGTCTCCCAGCTCTTATCACCCTTTCATTTGGTGGGCGGAATTTATCTCTGAAGGACCGGGCGCCGCACCGGCGCGCCACTTCGGCAGGGCCTCGAAGCGCGGCGCCCGCTCGTTGCCGAGCGGGCGCCGCCGTTCGCTATTCCTTGCTTCCGGTCGCGGCGATCGACGCCGAATAGAAGCGCTGCAGAATGACCAGCACCGCCATCGGGATCGCTGCGATGAACAGGGCCGCCGCGAAGATCAGCCCGTAGTCGATCTGGTAGCCATTGGAGAATTGGGCGATGGCGACCGCGGCGACCTTGTACTCCGCACCCGGCGCGATCAGCAGCGGCCACAGATAGGACTGCCACTGGAAGACGAACAGGATGATCGCCGCGCTGACCAGGGCAGGCACGGACAGCGGCAGATAGATCGACCAGTAGATCCGGAACCATCCCATTCCGTCGACGACCGCGGCCTCGCGGATCTCCCGCGGAATGCCCAGGAAGAACTGGCGCAGGAGAAACACCGCGAGCCCGTTGCCGATGCCGGGCAGGATCAGGCCGGCATAGCTGTCCTGAAGACCGAAGGAGCGCATGATCGCGAACAGAGGCACCGCGATGGCGTCGAACGGAATGAGGAAGCTGATGACCATCACCGCGAAGATCGCGTTGCGGAAGGGGAATTCGATGACCGCGAGAGCAAAGGCGGCCATCGAGCAGAGGACGAGGCCGATCGCAATGGTGATCGAGGAGACGAGGATCGAGTTCCAGATCGCCAGCCGGAAGGGACTGTTCCAGACACCGAGGACGTTGCGGAACGTCCACTCGTCCGGCCAGAACGTGTAGAGGCTGATCGGCGACAGATATCGGAAGATCGAATCCGTCGGCCGGAAGGCGCTGATCATCAGCCACCAGAGCGGGACGAAGAAGATGACGGCGACCGCGACGATCGCAACCTTGCGAGGCAGCGACGTGGTGCTCATGCCCGATCCTCCTTCGTGCTCATCAGGCGGAACTGGATCGACACCACGAGCAGCGTCGCGGCGACGAGGACGACGGTCGAGGCGGCCGCGCTCGAGGGGTCGCTCAGGATAAAGGCCTGCGAATAGATCTCGTTCATGATCAGATTGGTGGAGCCTTGCGGACCGCCCTGCGTCAGGATCTGGACGGGCGCGAAGACGAGGAAGTTCGCAACCGTGTTCGCTACCAGCACGAAGGTGAGCGGGCGCCTGAGCTGCGGCAGGGTCACGAAACGGAACTGCTGCCAGCGATTGGCGCCGTCGATCCGGACCGCCTCATAGAGCGACTGCGGTATTTCCTGCAGCCCGGCGATGAGGAACGTCATCCAGTATCCGACCCCGATCCAGCTGACGATCAGCATGATCGAGGCGAGCGCCTGGTCGGGCGAGGTGAGAAAGCGGAGCGGAGCGAGGCCGAAGGTTTCGAGCATCGAGTTGACCAGCCCGTCGGGCCGGAGCGCGACGCCCCAGACGACAGCCGAAACGCTCGGGGGTATGGCGACCGGCAGCAGGATGATCGTGCGCCAGAAGCCGATGGTGCGCATGCCGGCGTTCATGAGGACGGCGAGCGCGAGCGCGACGGCGATCTGGAGCGGATTGATGATGATCGAGTAGATCAGGGTCGTCTTGAGACTGCCCAGGAAACTCTCGTCGGTGAAGATATACGAGTAGTTCTCGAGGCTGAATCCGCCGCCGGGCGCCTGAAACGAGTTGTAGACCGCGACCGCGGCCGGCCAGAGCCTGAGCACGAACACGGAAATGAGGGCGGGCGCCAGGAACGCCAAGGCGACCAGGAACCGAGACTTGCTAGATGCCATCTTGCGCTGATCCTATCCCGAAGGGCGGGAGATGCATTGGCACCTCCCGCCAATCAAAAACCGCGATTACTTGAGGCGCGAGAGCTGCCTGTCAATCTGCCGGTCTGCCGCCTTCAGCGTATCGGCGGCGTCCGCACCGTTGCGGATGTCGGCGAACGACTTGTTCATGACGGTTTCGAACGCGACGAAGCCTGTGGTGCGCGGACGACCGACGGCGGTGTTCTTGAGCTCCGAATTGATCAGCTCGACGACCGGACCGATCTTCGGCTCCAGCGCCTCCATGTTCTTGGCATAGGTCTTGAAGGCATCCGGATTGGTGGGGGGAACCGGATTGTTGGCCGTCGTCAGGTAGTTGCCCTCGCCGCTCAGCGAAGCGTATTCGGCGAACGCCTGCGCCGCTTCGAGCTTGGTCGTGTTCGGGTTGATCGCCAGCGCCCACGAGCCCGTCGCCGTCACCGGCTTGCCGTCCTTGAAGTAGGGATGCGGGGCGACGCCATAGTCGAGACCCTTGGCGGCCTCGAAGCGATGGATCGACCAGGGACCGCCGACCAGGAACGCGACCTCGCCGTTGAAGAACAGGTCGTCGGTCTGCTCAGGGGTCACGCCGCGCGGCGCGACGCCGTCGGCGAAGAGATCGCCATACCACTTGGCCGTCTTGGCCCAGGCCTCGCTGCCGACATCCGACTTCAGGAGGCCGTCGCCCGTCAGGCCCGAACCCGCGCCGGCGGACTCGAACAGAGCCTGCAGCTGGTAGTAGCGGTCGAACTGCTGGAATTCGAGGCCCCACTTGGCGCCGGCCTTCTGCGCCGCCTTCGCGGCCTCGACGACCTGGTCCCAGGTCAGGCGCTTGTCGACATCGCCCGAGGGCAGCTCGACGCCGGCCTTCTTGAGCAGGTCGCGGTTGAAGTAGAGCATCTGCGTCGATGTCCACATCGGATAGGCGAAGATCTTGCCGTCGAAGGAGACCTGCTCGATGTCGACCGGGTTTGGCGCCCCGGCTTTGATCTGGTCCGCGCGCTCGCTGAGATCCTTGAGATAGCCCTTGGCCGCGAAGGCGGGAATGCGGGGCGTGTCGGCGGCGATGACGTCGATGCCCGAGTCGCCCTGGCCGATGCGCGACTCGACGGCCGCGTTCAGGTCGTTGAAGGGCACGGACTGGTGCACGACCTTGATATCGGGATGAAGCTTCTCGAAGCCATCGATGACCGGCTGCATCGTGTCTTCACGTTCGGCGGTGAGCAGCGTGATGGTCGTCTGCTGGGCCTGCACGGTTCCGGCGGCGACAAGCGTCACCAGGCCAACCAGCGCGCCCGACAGTGTTCTGATGTTTCCCATGTCTTTCCTCCTCAGTATGCACACATGTGCATATCCACGATTTGCATTTGGCCCCGTCGCTGTCAACCGGTCAGATGGGCGATGACGTCGAGTGCCGAACGATCAGCGTTCCCTTGACCTGGAGGTGCTGGCCGGTCGGCCCGCCGTCGCCGCGCAACTGCCGAAGGACGATTTCGACGGCTAAATCAATCATTTGCGGAATGTTCTGATCGACCGTCGTCAGGCTGTAGGATTGCCAGGAACCGACCGCGGAATTGTCGAAACCCGCGACCCTGAGATCCTCGGGAACGCGCAGGCCAAACTCGCTTCTCGCGACGTCGACGACGCCCATGGCCATCAGGTCGTTGGCACAGAAGACCGCGTCGGGCGCGACTGCCCGCTCGAGCAGGCTTCGGCCGGCGAGGACGCCGCTGTCATGGCTGTAGTCGCCGGTTTCGATGGCGATCGGGGCGGCGCCGCGCTCCACCAGTGCGCGAAGGAACCCCGCCTCCCGGTCCCGGCTGCTCGACGTGTCTGCCTTGCCGGTGACCAGCGCAATCCGCGTCGACCCCACACCGTGCAGGTGATCGGCGACGGAACCGGCGGCGTGGATGTTGTCGCAGGTGATCGACGTGATCCAGTCCTGCGGAAAGTAGCGATTGACCGCCACGACCGGCAGTTTCATCCGGCTGACGGTCTCGGTGAGCCGGGAAGACAGCACCGCATTCGTCACGATCAGCGCGTCGACCCGGTAGGAAAGGATCTGCGAAATCTGGGCTTTCGTGCTGGTTTCATCGCCAAACAGAACCAGCGGCGCGAGCCCCTGCCCCTGCAGGGCGCCGCCGATCCGTTCCAGCGTGAGGGCGTAGAAGGGGTTCTGCAGGTCCGCGGATATGACGCCGACGATGCCGCTCCTCTGCGTCGTCAGCGAGCGCGCCATGGCGTTTGGATAGTAGGTCAGGGCCTGCGCGGCGCGGAGCACCTTGGCTCTTGTCGCATCGGACACATAGGCGCCGGGCGTGAATGTCCGGGAGACAGCCGAGCGACTGACCCCGGCCAGTCGCGCGACATCGATCGCGCGGACCCTGCCCTCTTTTTTATCGCCCATGGATTCTTTCTCTTGACCCTCGTCATCCGGCATTTGTACATACTGCACACGTGACCACAATACTTTTGCTGCCATGCGGACGGTCGTTTGCGATCCGTACGAGGCAAGCGGAGGCCCCATGGGAGGGGACAGGGAGGACATGCTTTGAGTGCCGTCGAGCTGCGCAATCTCAAGAAGTCATTCGGTCGGGTCGAGGTCGTCCAGGGCGTCAATCTGACCGTCAGGCAGGGCGAGTTTCTCGCCCTCGTCGGCCCGTCGGGCTGCGGGAAGTCGACCCTGCTCAGGATGATCGCGGGGCTGGAAACCGCGACCTCCGGCGAGATCGAGTTCGATGGCAAGGTCGTCAATTCGCTCGACCCGAAGCAGCGCAACATCGCGATGGTGTTTCAGAACTACGCGCTCTACCCGCACATGACGGTGCGCGAGAACATGTCGCTCAACCTGCGCCTGTCCGGGATCGCCAGGGCCGACATCGAGAAGCGCGTCAACGACGCCGCGCAATTGCTGCAGATCGACGGGATCATGGATCGCCGCCCGTCGCAATTGTCGGGCGGACAGCGGCAGCGCGTGGCCATGGGCCGCGCCATCGTCCGCAACCCCGGCGTTTTCCTGTTCGACGAGCCGCTGTCCAACCTCGACGCGAAGCTGCGCGTCCTGATGCGCGCCGAGATCAAGGCGCTGCACCAGAAGGTCCGCACGACCTCGATCTACGTCACGCATGATCAGATCGAAGCGATGACGCTGGCGGATCGCATCGCCGTGCTGAACGGCGGCAAGATCGAGCAGATCGGCACGCCGATCGAGCTCTACAGCAACCCGGCCAACCGGTTCGTCGCCGGCTTCATCGGCTCGCCGGCCATGAACTTCCTGGCCGGCAAGGTGGTGAACGGCAAGGCGGTCGTGCCGCAGTCGGCGGACGCCCTCCCCCAGGTGGCGGTCGCCGATCTGCCGGAAGGAACGGCCGTCGAGATCGGGCTGCGCCCCGAGCACATCACCCTGACGGAAGAGGCAGGATTGCCCGCCGTCGTGAGCCAGGTCGACCAGACGGGTTCGCAGACGCATCTCGTCGTCGATGTGTTCGGGCAGTCCGTGACCGTCGTGCTCGAGGGGATGGTGATGCTGGAGCCTGGCGACACCGTCCGGATCACCGCGAAAACCGAAGACATTTACCTGTTCACCGCCAGCGACGGCAAAGCCGTTCGCGCGCGGCCCGAGCCTCGCATCAGGGAGAAACGTGCATGACAGTGCTGGACTACGCCGACCACTTGCGTTTGCTGGAGGCGCCTTCTGGCCGTGTGAAGTGTGTCCTGGACACCGATACCTTCAACGAGATCGATGACCAGTTCGCGATCGTGCAGTTGCTGTTGTCTTCGGATCGCCTGGACCTGCAGGCGATCTACGCCGCGCCGTTCCACAATGACCGTTCGAACGACGCCGGTCACGGGATGGAGCTCAGCTATGACGAGATCCTGCGCCTGCTCGAGCGTATGGACGTCAGCCCGGAAGGCCTCGTCTACAAGGGCGTGACCGAGTATGTCGGGCCGCAGAAGGTGGTTCGCGAGGCGCCGGCCGTCGATGATCTGATCGCGCGCGCCCGCGCCAGCACGCCCGACGCGCCGCTCTACGTGATCGCGATCGCCGCGATCAGCAACGTCGCCTCGGCGATCCTGAAGGCCCCCGACATCGTCGACCGGATCGTCGTCGTCTGGCTCGGCGGCCATGCGCTGGAATGGCCGGATGTTCGGGAATTCAACCTGAAGCAGGATGTCGGCGGCGCGCAGGTGCTGTTCGACAGCGGCGTCCCCGTCGTGCTGTTCCCCTGCATGGGCGTCGTTTCCCATCTCCTCAGCACGGTTGCCGAGATCGAGCGCTATGTCGAGCCGCATGGCGACATCGGCCGCTTCCTGGCGCAGCGCTACAAGGAATATTCCGACGATCATCTCGGCTGGTCCAAGGAGATCTGGGACATGGCGCCCGTCGCCTGGCTGATCGATCCGAGCTGGTGCGACAGCGTCATCGTTCCGACGCCGGTTCTCACCGACCAGGTGACCTGGAGCGTCGACCGCGGCCGTCACCCGATGCGCTATGTCCACAGGATTCACCGCGATCCGATCCTCAAGGATTTCTTCGTCAAGCTCAAAGCCTGGAACGACAAGCGCGGATAGTCGCAGACGATGCCCCGCCGGATTTGGTATGACTGACCAGGAACGGTAACCTTCGAAGAGCCTCCCAGCTTTGAAGGTCCGGCGAGGGACCCCGAACGGGTCCCTCGTCCTCTTTCAGGAATGGAAACATGAGCTGGCAACCGGCATCCGACCGCTATTCGAAGATGAAGTACAACCGCACGGGCCGCTCGGGCCTGAAGCTGCCGGCGGTCTCGCTCGGCCTCTGGCACAATTTCGGCGACGACACGCCGCATGACCGCAAGGTCGACATGTGCCGCACCGCCTTCGACCTCGGCATCACCCATTTCGATCTCGCCAACAATTACGGCCCGCCCCCCGGCACCGCCGAGATCGCCTTCGGCGAGATCCTGCGCACCGATTTCGCGGGTCTGCGCGACGAGCTCATCATCTCGTCCAAGGCCGGCTACGACATGTGGCCCGGCCCCTATGGCGAATGGGGCAGCCGCAAATATCTGATCGCTTCCTGCGACCAGAGCCTGAAGCGCATGGGCCTCGACTATGTCGACATCTTCTATTCCCACCGCTTCGACCCGGAGACCCCGCTGGAGGAGACCTGCGGCGCGCTGGACCACATCGTCCGCTCCGGCCGCGCTCTCTATGTCGGCATCTCCTCCTATAATTCGCACCGCACCCGCGAGGCGGCCGCCATCCTCCGGGATCTCGGCACGCCCTGCCTGATCCACCAGCCGAGCTATTCGATGCTCAACCGCTGGATCGAGGACGACAAGCTTCTCGACACGCTCGACGAGGTCGGCATGGGCTCGATCGTCTTCTCGCCACTGGCGCAGGGCATGCTGTCGACCAAGTATCTCGGCGGCATCCCCGAGGACAGCCGCGCGGCGCAGAACCACTTCCTGAAGAAGGACTTCATCCGTCCTTCCGTCATCGACAACGTCCGCAAGCTCAACGAGATTGCCGAAAAGCGCGGCCAGACGCTGGCGCAGATGGCGATCGCCTGGGTCCTGCGCGGCGACCGGGTGACTTCGGCGCTGATCGGCGCCAGCCGTTCCTCGCAGATCGTCGATTGCGTCAAGGCGCTCGACAATCTCGAGTTCTCGGCGGAAGAGCTTCGGGACATCGACGCCTACGCCAAGGAGGCCGACATCAACCTCTGGGCCAAGTCGGCGGAACTCGCGCCGTAAAATGCAACGAGGCGATGGGCGGCGCTGCGTTCGTCGACGCCGTCCGCGGTGCCCATCGCCTCCCCAATGCCCAATAACCAAAGCCCCCCGCTTGATCCCGGTCACGCGAGCCACAGCTTTGTAGACGCTGGCTACATTGTCGCTCTCCCGTGGCCTCCCCCATGAAACGGTAACTTGCGCTGGCTGCATGCCGCCATCGCGAAAGGACACATAATGGCAGTGAAGTTGGTTGCAGCAGCCCTCGGAGAGGTTGCGCGGACGGCGACGATCCCGGCCTATGACCGGGCATCGCTGAAAGCCGGCATCGTGCATTTCGGCGTCGGCAATTTCCACCGCGCCCACCAGGCGGTCTATCTCGACGATCTCTTCAACGCCGGCGAGGACCATGACTGGGCGATCATCGGCGCCGGCGTGCTGCCGTCGGACGTCACCATGCGCGAGAAGCTCGCCGCGCAGGATTTTCTCACGACCGTCGTCGAGCAGGACAACAACCGGACGGCGGCGCGCGTCACCGCGCCGATGATCGACATCCTGCCGGTCGGCGATGCGGCGGCGACCATCGCGAAGCTCGCCGATCCTGCCATCCGGATCGTCTCGATGACAATTACCGAAGGCGGCTATTTCATCGACGCATCCGGCAAGTTCAATCCGGCGCATCCGGCGATCGCCGCCGACGGCGAGAACCCGGCCGCCCCGAAGACAGTGTTCGGCCTGATCGTCGCCGGCCTGAAGGCGCGCCGCGAGAAGGGCCTCGTCCCCTTCACCGTCATGTCCTGCGACAACATCCCCCATAATGGCGTCGTCACCGCCAACGCCGTCATCGGCACGGCGCGGCTCTCCGATCCGGCCTTCGCCGACTGGATCAAGGCGAACGTCTCGTTCCCGAACGGCATGGTGGACCGCATCACGCCGGCGACCAGCCAGCGCGAGATCGACTTCCTCCGGGACCAGTTCGACATCGAGGACAACTGGCCGGTCTTCTGCGAGGAATTCAAGCAGTGGGTGCTGGAGGACAAGTTCACCAACGGCCGCCCGGCGCTCGAAAAGGTCGGCGTCACCTTCGTTCCCGACGTCACGCCCTACGAGCACATGAAGATCCGCATCCTGAACGGCGGGCACGCGGCGATCGCCTATCCGGCGGCGCTGATGGATATCCATTTCGTGCATGAGGCGATGGAGGATCCGCTGGTTCGCGCCTTCCTCGCCAAGCTGGAGACTGACGAGATCATCCCGATCGTGCCGCCGGTGCCGGATACCTCGCTCACCGACTATTTCGGCCTGATCGAGCGGCGCTTCCGCAATCCGAAGATCGCCGACACCATCCCGCGGCTCGCCCAGGACGGCTCGAACCGCCAGCCCAAGTTCATCCTGCCCTCGACGCTCGACAACTTGCGCCAAGGCCGCGACGTCGTCGGGCTGGCCCTCGTCTCCGCCCTCTGGTGCCGCTATCTCGCCGGCACCACCGACAGCGGCAAGGAGATCGCCCTGAATGACCCGAACGCCGACCGGCTGCATGCCGCCGCACTGAAGGCGAAGGACGATCCGGACGCGTTCCTCGTTTTTGACGACATCTTCGGCGAAGTGACGAAATCCGAGCTCTTCCGCAAGCGCTTCGCGCACGCCCTGAAGACCCTTTGGGAGAAGGGCTCGCGCGAAACCCTGCAGCTCTATCTCGACAACAAGCTGGCAGCCTGATCCGCCGCGACGGCATCGAAATCGGGACGCCTCGTCGCGTCTCCAGCACGAAGAGGCCCCTGCCGGATTTGAGCGGCAGGGGCTTTTTTGTCGGCTCCCCTCACCCCGGCAAGCGTCACCCCCATATACGGGGCGGCTACTCGCGGTTGATCGCTGCGAGCGGGTCATCCTGAAGGAAGGGCGCAACGGTGCCCTCATCCGGAACTCTGGGAGTTGCTATGAGCTTCACTTCGCTGGAATTGCGTTCGCTGGTCACGCCGGATGGCGAATTGCGGCTGACGCTCGAGGACGTGCCGGTCGGCGATCCCGGTCCCGACGAGGTCATCCTTCGCGTCGATGCGGCGCCGATCAACCCGTCCGACCTCGGCACGCTGCTGGGGCCGGCCGACGTCACGACGTTCACCGCCGACGCATCATCGGGCAGGCCGGTCGCGACGGCGAAGATCCCGCCGCAGGCCGCCGCCTTCGCCGCGCCCCGTATCGGCAAGTCTCTGGCGATGGGCAATGAGGGCGCGGGCGAAGTGATCGCCGCCGGCGAGAATGCCCGCCACCTGATCGGCAAGGTCGTCGGCGCGCTGGGTGGATCGATGTTCACACGTTACCGGAAGGTTAACGCGGACGACGTCCTGGCCTTCCCCGAAGGCGTCACCGCCAAGCAGGGCGCGGCGGCGTTCGTCAACCCGCTGACCGCCCTCGGCATGCTGTCGACCATGCGGCTCGAAGGCCACAGCGCACTGGTGCACACCGCCGCCGCGTCCAATCTCGGCCAGATGCTCAACAAGCTCTGCATCGCCGACGGCGTCGAGCTGGTGAACATCGTGCGCAGCCAGGATCAGGCGGCGATCCTGCAGGCGATCGGCGCAAAGCATATCCTGAACTCCACCGATCCCGACTTCCACGAGCAGCTGATCGCGGCGGTCAGCGAGACCGGCGCGACGCTGGCGTTCGACGCCATCGGCGGCGGCCCGCTCGCCGGGCAGATCCTTGGCGCCATGGAGGCGGCGCTCGTCGCCAAGACCCCGCCGACGACGCCCTATGGCTCGCCGGTGCACAAGCAGGTCTATGTCTACGGCCGGCTCGACCGGTCGCCGTCGGTGCTGCCGTCCAGCCCCGGCATGGCCTGGGGGATGGGCGGCTGGCTGCTGTTCTACCACCTGAAGCGGATCGGCCGCGAAGAGGAGCTGAAGCTCCGCGAGCGTGTCGCGAACGAAATCACCACGACCTTCGCCAGCCCCTATACGCGCGAGATCACGATGACCGAGGCGCTCGACCCCGCCGTCATCCGCGCCTACCAGCGCAAGGCGACGGGAGAGAAGTTCCTGCTCCTGCCCTCGCAGGACTAGTTCGCGACGCCGTCCGC
This sequence comes from Kaistia sp. SLG-1, assembly GCF_059699055.1. Classification (NCBI taxonomy): domain Bacteria; kingdom Pseudomonadati; phylum Pseudomonadota; class Alphaproteobacteria; order Hyphomicrobiales; family Kaistiaceae; genus Kaistia; species Kaistia sp. SLG-1. The sequence continues at coordinate 1,488,570 of NZ_AP048544.1, read as the reverse complement.
GCATCGAGGTCTCTCCCCATTCGGTCGAGGCCTCGATGCGTGAAAGCGGCCGCCCAACCTCAGGCGAAGTTGGCGAATGTCACGTTCGTCGATCCGGATTTTCTCGAGATCTGCAGACGCCGGGCGTTTGCCGCGTTGATCAGTTCCTCGACCAGGATGTCGCGCGTTTTCGACGGACGCGCCGAGGTCACGGCGGCGACCACCGTCTGGATGGGATTGCCGAACGGGCGAAGCGCGACGCCTTCCGGTATGTGGCTCACCATGAGTTCCGGAATGATCGTGAACGCGGCGCCGGACGCCACGACGCCAAGCCGCGTCGACAGATCCTCGATCAGAAACTTGCATTCGGGCTCGAAGCCCGCCCGGGAGCAGGCGTCGAAGAACTCCGCATAGAGCGGACATCCGTCAATGGCGGCGAAGGTCCAGGCCTCGTGCTCGACATCGGCGAGCTCGACGAAGGCCCGCGCGGCAATCGGATGGCCCGATGGAACGGCGCATAGCAGATTTTCATGAAAGAGCGGCTGCAGCCGCGTCCGGCCGTCGTTCCCGTGCGCCGCCTGCGCCGTCTCCCTCAGCACCAGGCCGACATCCACTTCGCCCTTGCCGAACGCCGCTTCCGCGGCGCCGGGCTCGGCAACCACGAGCTTTACCGCCGCCCCTGCGATCCTCTGGCTGGTCGCCCGGATGGCGGTCGGAACGAAGCTGGCGACAGCCCCGTCGAACGCCGCAAGCGATATCGCGCCTTTCGAGCGATCGGCGATCGATTGCAGCTCATGCGCCGCCAGGTCCAGCTGATCGAGGATGATCTCGGCATGCGCAAGCAGGCGCTCCCCATCCGGCGTAAGGGACGCCCCGCGCCACGAACGCTCCGCCAGCCGCCGGCCTGCCTCCTTCTCCAGCAACAGGAGTTGCTTGGACGCTGTGGACTGGGTGAGGCCCAGCGCGCCGGCCGCGCCGGAGACGGACCTGTGGCGCGCCAGTTCGCGCAAAAGGCGCAGATGATCGATGTCCATGGGAGCCTTTGGCCGTCGGATTTGCGGATAAAGCCGAATATTTCGCGGCTCGGTCCGAGGATGCGCCGCCTGCCGGTTTTCAAGACCTCGGCGTTCTCCAGCATGATAACGCGTCGCGACTTTGGGTCGAGCAAAGTCCGTCTCGCAGGACCCGCCTGTAGTGAAACGAAATTCACTAACCTCCTGAAATTCATGACGTCATTCGTTCCTCGCATGATCTTTTCGGGGCGTTTTTGCTCGCTTATCCGATGCTTAGCCCAGCCTGGATCGGATCAGCTGGCGCCGAGTTCGCCGCCGCGAACGGCCGTATTCCGCGCATGCGAGGACAAAAGGACCCCAATGAACATGAGAACCCTAGGCGTATCTCTCCTGGCGCTGGCCGGCGCGCTCGGCCTTGTCGCAGCGGCCCACGCCGCCGACGGGAAGCCGGTGCTCAAGGTCGGTTCGTTCGACCCGGCGATCACGGAACTTGCCAGGCAGTCTGGCCTGTTCGACGACGCTCCCTACATCATCGAAGCCGCGAAGACCCCGTTCGGCGAGCAGGTTGCGGCCCTCAACGCCGGCACGATCGACGTCGCCTTCTATGGCGCCACGACCGCGCTGCGCCAGCAGGCCGCCGAAACGCCGGCCTGGACGGCGCAGACCGCGCCGATCAAGGTCATCGCCGGCTTCTCGCCGCCGCCGATCCGCGACATCCCGAAGGTGGTCACCGCGGCGCGCACGGATGCCGGCGTCGCCAGCCCCGCCGACCTCAAGGGCAAGAGCTGGGCCTTCAGCGTCGGCGGCGACACGCCGACCGTCTACCTCGCATCGCTGAAGGCCGCCGGCCTTACCCACAACGACATCACCCCGCTCGAAAACGACAATTACGGCACCAACATCGCCGCCTTCCACAGCGGCCAGGCGCAGGTCCTGACGGCGTTTGCCGACGACATCGCCGACCTGCTGCAATCCGGCGACGCGAAGGTGATCTACTCGTCCGACGATCTCGGCGTTGCCGTTTTCTACGGCTTCGCCGCGCGTTCCGCCGACCTCGCCGACCCGGTGAAGGAAGCCCGGATCCGCGACTATCTCGTCCGCTACAACAAGTTCGAATCCGAGTGGTATGGCGCCCATCCCGACAAGGCGCGCGAGGCTTTCATCAAGGTGGGCCAGCTTCCGCCTGACCTCGCGGACTTCATCGTCAGCCGGCACAAGGGCACGGCCTCGATCAACTTCAACGACGCGCTGCTCAAGGGCGTTCGCAAGTCGGCCGATGTGCTGGCGGAAAACGGCGACATCAGCCCGATCGAGGACATCACCGTCACGTTCGACGATCGCTACAACAAGCTGCTGAACAGCGTCGACTACCAATACTGAGGCTCCCGGATGCATCCTCCCTCCCCGGCGGATGCATCCGAAGAAAGGACGTTTTCCGTGTCGCTGTCTCTTCCGGAGCCCGCCGCTCAGGCCGGCGTCAGGCTCGCGCCCTGGGAGCCATCCCGCGCAAGCCGCCTGCTCAAGCCGATCCTGCGCGGCCTAGTCGGCGTGCTGATCCCCGTCGCCATCCTGCTCTGGTGGGGCTGGGCCGCCGAGACCGGCCATATCAACGTCCGCGTCTATTCCTCGCCACAGCTGGTGTTTCGCCGCGCCTATGACCTCTACGCCGCCGGCACGCTGTGGGAGCATCTTTCGATCTCGATCCAGCGGGCTACGCTCGGCCTTGCGATCGGCAGTTCGGCCGGCATCGCGCTCGGCGTGGCGAGCGGCTTCTTTCGTCCGGTCGAGCGCCTGATCGACCCGAGCATCCAGCTGTTCCGGTCGATGCCGCTCTCCTCGCTGCTGCCGCTCTTCGTCGTGTGGTTCGGCTTCGGCGAGCTGCCGAAAGTGCTGGTCATCGTGCTCGCGACCGCGCCGCAGCTCTATGTCGATACCTTCACCGGCCTGCGCAACGTCGACAAGAAGCTGCTGGAGGTCGCGCAGATCTTCCGGCTCGGCAAGTTCCAGACCATCTTCGGCATCATCCTGCCCGCCGCCGCCCCCTTCATCTTCAAGGGCCTGCGCATCGCCTCGGTAACGGCCCTGATCCTGCTGGTCTTCGCCGAAGCGATCAACGCGAAGCTCGGCCTCGGCTATCTGGCCTCGAAGGGCATGGCCTATTTCCAGACGGATCTCATCTTCCTGGTCGTCTTCATCTACGCGCTTCTCGGCCTGACCGCCGACACGATCGTCCGCACGGTCGAGCGGCTGGCGACGCCCTGGCGCGGCAAGAAGGGGATCCGGTAGTGACCCTCTCCTCGAACGCGCCGGCGGCCGTCGTCACCGAACGCCTGGGCAAGGTCTACAATGGCCGCGCCGTGCTCGACGACATCAACCTCACCATTCCGGCGGGCCAGGTGGTGGCGTTGCTCGGGCGCAGCGGCAGCGGCAAGACGACGCTTCTGCGCATCCTGAGCGGCCTCGAAGAACCGACCGCGGGCCAGTTCCGCGTTTCGAGACGCTACAGCGTCGTGTTCCAGGAACCGCGGCTCGTCCCCAACAAGAAGGTCTGGCAGAACGTCGCCCTCGGCCATCGCGGCCCGGATTGGCGGCGCAAGGCCGAAGGCCTGCTTGCCGAAGTCGGCCTGCATGCCCATGCGGATCTGTGGCCGGGCATCCTGTCGGGTGGCGAAGCGCAGCGCGTCGGCGTTGCCCGCGCCCTCTCGCAGGAGCCGGAGTTCCTGCTCCTCGACGAACCCTTCGCCGCGCTCGACGCCCTGACCCGGCTCGAGATCCAGGCGCTCAGCCTGCGGCTGCGCGAGCAGCACGGATTTGCGGCGCTGCTCGTGACCCACGACGTCGAGGAAGCCGTGGCGATGGCCGACCGGGTCCTGGTGCTTAGGGACGGACGGATCTCGCTCGACCTCGCCGTCGACATTCCCACGCCGAGGCGGCGCTCGCTGAAGCGCTTCGGCGACATCTGCGAGCGGCTGCTTCATGAGCTCGGCGTCGACGTCGACGCCTACTGACCCCGCCTTTCCGGAACACCGAACATGACCACGCGCATACTCTGGTATCTGAAGCATATCGATGGCCGCTTTCCGTGGCATCCGGAGGGTCGCCGGCTGTTCAAGCACAACGACCTGATCCGCACGGCCGAGCTCATCGACCGGCGCGGCTTCTACGGCGCGCTGCACGGCACCTCGTCGTCGGACCCGCTGGTCACCGTCGCCAGCCTGATCGCCGCGACCCGGAAGCTGCGCTTCCTGATCCCGATCTATCCCGGCCTCACCAATCCGCGTCTGCTGGCGCAGCAGGCCCTGACTTTCGATCTGCTCTCGGAAGGACGGCTGCTGATCAACCTCGTCAACGGCCAGGACCGGCAGCTTTCGGCCTACGGCTTCACGGTGAAGAAGGACGAGCGCTACCAGCTGAGCGCCGACTATTGGCGCCTGTTCAAGGATTTCTACGAGGGGCGCTCCAGCACCTATGACGGCACCTATCTGGACCGTCGCGCGGAAACCGGCGGCGAGACGCTGACCGGCCCGCCGATCTACCAGGACAACCCGAACGCCCTGCCATTCGGCCCGTTCCAGAAGCCGCATCCGCCGCTCTGGGGCGCGGGCACGACGCCCGGCGGGATCGAGCACGCGGGCCAGGTCGTCGAAGTCTACCTAGCGTTTCTGCGGGGCTTCGCACCGCTCAAGGCACAGATCGAGGCCGCGCATGCCGCCGCCGCGCGCCACGGCCGGAAATTCCAGTCGGTAGGCATTCACGGCAGCGTCACCGTCCGCCGCACGCCGAAGCGGGCCCGCGAAGCCTTCTACGAGACCTATGAGGCTGCCGGGGCCGAGCGCCTCGCCGACGATTTCAACACGCGCATCCGCTTCTTCACCGGCGGCCAGTTCGATCTCTATAATTTCGCGGCGCCGGATGCCCGGCGTCAGGGCTGGATCGAGGCGTTCCGGGCCAAGCGCCTGCCGACGATCGAGGAGCTCGAAATCGAGCCGGGCGTCTTCGCCGGCCTGACCGAGTTCATCGGCCTGCCAGATTTCTTCGGCGAGGGAGCCTCGATCTATCTCGTCGGCAGCGGCGAGGAGGTGGCGGCCTCGATCCGGCGCTACAAGCGCGAGATCCCCGGCGTCGACACCTTCATCTTCTCCGGCTGGCCGCTGGAGCAGGAGGCGGCCTATGTCGCCGACTACCTGTTCCCGCACATCGAGGATCTGGAGCAGTAGAACGGCGATGACCGAGCTTCGGACAGAGGATTTCACCTATGCCGCGCGGCCCGAGGGCGACCAGCTCCTGACCGTTTTCAGCCGGCCAGACATACCGGCGCGAGCCGTCCTGCTCTATTTCCACGGCGGCGGCTGGCGATATGGCTCGCGAGAGATGGCCGGCACCGTGCCGCGGCTCGCCCCGTTCACGAAGAACGGCGTCGTGGTGCTCTCGGCGGACTATCGCCTCTCGGATGCCGCCACTTATCCGGCGCAGCTTCACGATGCGGGAGACGCCTATGAATGGGCGGCCGAACGCTATCCCGGCCTTCCCATATTCCTCGCCGGCTCGTCGGCGGGCGGGCATTTGGCCAGCCTTGTGGGTCTCGGCGCATGGGAGAAGCTGACGAAGCGTTCCCACGCGCGGCAGCCTGCCGGCGTGATCACCTATGCGCTGGTCGCCGACCCGCTCGAGTGGGACGCGGAGCGACAGAGCGAGCCCCTGCCGGAGCCCGGCAGCTTCGCCCATTCGTCCTTTTCGAGAAGCGGCGTCTGGCCCCCCTTCCAGCTCGGCCGGCATCTCTTGCGGGATGCGGAGCTTGCCGTTTCTCCAGTCGTCTTCACGCATGTGGGTCGCGAGGCACCGCCCTTCCTGATCCTCCACGGCGACCGGGATACCTGCGTGTCCTATCGGCAGAGCGTCCAGCTCTTCGAGACGCTCGGCCGCCGCGACGGGAAAGCCTATCTCCTCGGCCTCGGCGGCGGCGACCACGAGGATCAGGCCTTCGCAGCCCCGCTGACCATCGCCGGCATCACCGGCTTCATCGAGCAGTTTTCCTGAAACGGCCGAGTCCCCTCCATGTCGCGCTCCCCCTTTCCACGCCCCTCCTTTCCCCTGCCCCTGCCCGCTTCCGCCGCGGATGGCCTGCCCGCCGGGTTTCCCGATGTCACGGCGGCGCCCACCCGTGAGACGCTCTTCGACCTCGTCGGCAACACGCCTCTGGTGCGGGTAAACCGCCTTCTGTCGCCCGAGGCGAAGGGGCGGGTCTATGTGAAGCTGGACCAGTTCAACATCGGCGGCTCGTCGAAGGATCGCATCGGCATCAACATCGTGCGCGAGGCGCGCGCCTCGGGCGAGCTGAAGCCCGGCAACCGGATCGTCGACTTCGGCGCCGGCAATACGGCGATCGGCTACGCCCTCGCCGGCCTCGTCGCTGGTCATCCGGTGACCGTGGTCGCCGATACCCACCTCTCGCCCGAAAAGGCCAACTACCTGAAGCTGCTCGGCGCGGAGATCCTGCCCGGAAAGGCCGACGTCGCCGCCGACCACCCCGACAATTGGGCCGTCGTGGCCGAGCGCTACGTCAACGAGGATCCGAACAGCTGGTGGGCGCGTCAGGGCGCGACCCCCTACAATCCGCAATCCCATGTCCATTCGACCGGGCCGGAAATCTGGCATCAGACGGAGGGCAGGATCACGCATTTCGTGGCGGCCATCGCCACCGGTGGAACCGTGAGCGGCACGGGCTCCTATCTGAAAGGGCAGAACCCGGACATCCGGGTGATCGCGACCAACTTCACCAAGCTCGCCGAAGCCACCAATCTCCTGCCGGTCTTCAACCGCGCGCCGGGCCACGAGGCGCTGGAGCGGAACTTCCCGCCCAATATCGATCTCGACGTCATCGACGAGATCCGCCACCTGCCGACCCCGGACGTGATCGATTTCGGCTGGCACGTCGCGCGGACGGAAGGGCTCTTCCTCGGGATTTCCTCGATCCTCAGCCTGAAGATCGCGCTCGAACTCGCCGAGCAGGCGCGGGACGAAGCGCTCATCGTCTCGTTTTCCGCCGACAGCGGCCGGGACTATCTCTCGCGCGAGTACAATGCCGACTGGCTCCGGGCCAACGATCTCGGCCATATCGCCGACAAATACGTGCCCGCATGAGCCCTACGATCCGCCCGGTGCGGCCCGACGAATTCAAAGCGGTCGACCGCCTGATCGAGGCGGCCTATGCGTTCGACTACGGCCCGCGCGAGAAGGCCGTTGAGGAGCAGTCGTTCTATCGAAGCGCCTCGCGCTCGGCCGAATTCGAAGTCCTCGTGGCCGTCGACAAAGAAAGCGGCGCGCTCACCGGATCGGTAACGACCCGCAAGGTCGGGGGCGCTCCTTTGATGGCGGACGCGCGTCCCGACGAGCTGGATTTCCGGCTGCTCGCCATCGCGCCCGAGGCGCGCAAGCGGGGCATCGGACAGGCGCTCGTCGCGCATCTGATCGAGATCGCCGGCGAACGGGGGTTCGGCGCCGTCTTCATGAAGAGCGCGCCGGAAATGGTGAAGGCGCACAACCTCTATTTCAAGCTCGGCTTCACGCGCGATTTCGCGCGCGACGGCCTGTTCATCGGCGGGCACAAGCAGATCGACCTGCACGCGTTCCGCAAAGCAATCGCGCCGCGCGCGACTACACCTGAAATGTCGAAGGACACGGCATGAGCAAGAAGAGACCGCTGAAGAAGCTCGGCTTCCTTCACATCGTCCCGTTTGACCGGAACGATCCCGGAACAGGCCTGGAGGAGGCCCTCCAGCTCTTCGAATATGCCGAAGAACTCGGCCTGGACGGCGGCTGGATCCGGACGCGCCACCTGCAATATGGCGTGTCGTCTCCGGCCGTCTTTCTGGCCGCGGCGAGCCAGAGGACAAAGCGCATCCAGCTCGGCACCGCCGTCATCCCGGTCGGCTACGAGAACCCGTTCCGCCTCGCGGAGGATCTGGCGACGGCGGATCTGCTCAGCGGCGGGCGTCTTCAGGCAGGCCTCAGCGTCAGCCCGCCGGCCAAGGACGCGTTCAACGACCGCATCTTCGGCCCCTCCTGGCGCGAGGACGATTTCAGCTACGAGCGCATCGCAGCGTTCCTGCGGCTGGCGCGCGGCGAGCCGATCCGGAACACCGCGACGCAAGAGTTCGAGGTCTTCTCCGATCGGGTCGAGCCGCACAGCGCGGGGCTGGCGGATCGGACCTGGTACGGTGCCGGCAGCCTGCGCTCGGCCGGCTGGGCCGGCGAAGCGGGGCTGAAGCTGCTCGTCAGCAACATCAGCACCTTCGAGACGACGAGCGACTTTGCCGAAGCCCAACGGAACCAGATCCAGCTCTTTCGCGCGCGCCACCCGCTCGGCGACGCGGCGGTGGTCAGCCAGGGCCGCGTCGTCGTGCCGACCGATGGCGCAAGCGCCGAGCAGGCCGAGAAATTCGCCGCCTATGTGGCCAAGCGCACCCCGAGAACGCTGGCGCCGGACGAGAACCGCCGCATCGTGGCCCGCGACGCGTTCGGCTCGACGGAGGACATCGTGCGCCAGCTCGAGCAGGACGTCAGTTTCCAGGAAACCGACGAATTCGTCTTCGAACTGCCCTTCGTCTTCAACCAGGCCGACTACCGGCACATTCTCGAGCAACTGGCGACGAATGTCGGCCCGGCGCTCGGCTGGAAACCCGGATCCTAACGGGCGCGCAGCCGCCGGCGCCGCCCTACCCGGCCGGGTGCAGGCCGGGCGCCTCGCTGCCGGTGCTGGCGACATATTCCGTATAGCCGCCGCCATACTGGCGGATGCCGTCCGGCGTCAGTTCCAGCACGCGGTTGGAGAGCGCCGCCAGGAAGTGGCGATCGTGCGAGACGAAGATCATCGTTCCCTCGAAATCCGAGAGCGCGGCGATCAACATCTCCTTCGTCGCCATGTCGAGATGGTTGGTCGGCTCGTCGAGGACGAGGAAATTCGGCGGGTCGAACAGCATCTTGGCCATCACCAGACGCGCCTTCTCGCCGCCCGACAGCACGCGGCAGCGCTTGTCGACATCGTCGCCGGAAAAGCCGAAGCAGCCCGCGAGCGCGCGCAACGAGCCCTGCCCGGCCTGCGGGAACGAACCCTCGAGCGACTCGAAAACCGTCTCGTCGCCGTCGAGCAACTCCATCGAGTGCTGCGCGAAATAGCCCATCTTGACGCTGCCGCCGAGCGCCACGATGCCCTGGTCCGGCTCCGTCGAACCGGCCACCATCTTCAGCAGGGTGGATTTTCCCGCGCCGTTGACGCCGAGGATGCACCAGCGCTCCTTGCGCTGGACCTGGAAGTTCAGCCCCTCATAAATCGACTGGCTACCAAAACCCTTGTGGACGTTCTTGAGGCTGACGACGTCGTCGCCGGAGCGCGGCGCCTGGCGGAACTCGAATTGCACCGACTGGCGGCGGCGCGGCGGCTCGACCCGGTCGATCTTCTCCAGCTTCTTCACCCGGCTCTGCACCTGCGAGGCATGCGAGGCGCGCGCCTTGAAGCGCTCGATGAACTTGATCTCCTTGGCGAGCATCGCCTGCTGGCGCTCGAACTGCGCCTGGCGCTGCTTCTCGCCCAACGCGCGCTGCTGCTCGTAGAAATCATAATTGCCGGAATAGGTGGTAAGCGAACCGCCGTCGATCTCGACCACCTTGCCGACGATGCGGTTCATGAATTCGCGGTCGTGCGAGGTCATCAACAGCACGCCGTCATAGGATTTCAGGAAATCCTCGAGCCAGATCAGGCTTTCGAGATCGAGATGGTTGCTGGGCTCGTCGAGCAGCATGCCGTCCGGGCGCATCAGCAGGATGCGCGCGAGCGCCACGCGCATCTTCCAGCCGCCCGACAGCCCGCCGACGTCGCCGTCCATCCGCTCCTCGCTGAAGCTCAGGCCCGCGAGCACTTCCCGCGCGCGTCCTTCCAGCGCGTAGCCGTCCAGCTCCTCGAAGCGGCCCTGGATGTCGCCATAGCGCGCGACGATGGCGTCCATCTCGTCCATCCGGTCGGGATCGGCCATGGCGGCCTCGAGCTCGGCCATCTCGGCGGCCAGCTCGCTGACCGGGCCGGCGCCATCCATCACGGCAGATACGGCGCTGCGGCCCGACATTTCGCCGACATCCTGGCTGAAATAGCCGATGGTCACGCCCGGATCGATCGACACCTGGCCGTCATCCGGCTTCTCCTCGCCCGTGATCATCCGGAAGAGCGTGGTCTTGCCGGCGCCGTTCGGACCGACCAGGCCGACCTTCTCGCCCTTCTGCAGCCCCATCGAGGCGTCGATGAACAGGATCTGGTGGCCGTTCTGCTTGCTGATGTTATCGAGACGAATCATGGGTCCGCAGGGTCTGGAGAGTTCAAGGCGGCCTTATAGGGGCGTCATACCGCTGCAACAAATCGGTTCCATGACACGCTCGCAACGCGGACCGGAGGGGGCACATGTCTATTCTGCGCAAAGGCGACGGCAGCGCCGGCGATGCCGACTATGGCGTCATCGGCGGCGGCGGCTACACGCGCTATCGCCAGCCCGATCCGCATATCGCCCGAGCGATCCTGGACCAGCTCGGCGACGCCCGCAGCGTGCTGAATGTCGGAGCGGGAGCCGGCTCCTACGAGCCGACGGATCGCGACGTCACGGCGGTGGAGCCTTCCGCGTCGATGCGCGCCCAGCGCCCCGCCCATCTCTCCGAGGCGATCGACGCGGTGGCGGAGCATCTGCCATTCGCCGATAACAGCTTCGACGCCAGCATGGCGACGTTCACGGTGCACCAGTGGTCGAACCTCGGCGCCGGCCTCGCCGAGATGCGGCGCGTGACGCGTGGGCCGGTGCTCATCCTCAGCTGCGCCCCGGACGAGCTCGATCGCTTCTGGCTGAATGACTACGCGCCGGAGGCGATCGCGGTCGAAGCGAGCCGCTATCCCGCCACACGCGACATCGCGGTGGCGCTGGGCGGGGCCGACATCCTCCCGCTCGCCATTCCGCTCGGCTGCACCGACGGCTTCAGCGAGGCCTATTACGGCCGTCCGGAGCGCCTCTTGGAGCCGGGCGCCCGCCTGGCCAATTCGGCCTGGAGCTTCCTGAACCCGTCCGTCGGCGAGCGCTTCGCCGAGCATCTCGGCCGCGATCTGGCAGACGGCACGTGGGATCGCCGCTACGGTCCCCTGCGCCATCAACCCTTCTTCGAAGGCTCGTTGAAGCTCGTCGTCAGCCGCGCCTGAAACGGCCGCCGGGCGCGGCGCGCACCGGCGGCCTGATTTCGAGATCGCTAGCCGACGGCCGTCGGCTCGACCTCCTTGGCGAAGCGCTCCAGCATGATCCTCGTGCCTGCCTCGCGCCCCTTCACGTTGCCGTCGAGATAGGCGCCCTGCTCCGTGAGGATGATGCGGGTCTTGCCGTCGGGTTCGGTGCGAAACTCGGTCGTCAGCAGCGACGACGACAGCGGCGCGCCTTCCAGCGTCATGGCGTAGGCGACGATGACGCGGTCGTTCTCCTGCACGTCGAGAAAAACCGTTTCGTTGGTGAGAACAACTCTCGCGCCCGGCGGGCTGAACTTGCTGAACTCGGTCGCGCCCACCTCGGGCCTTGGCGCAGGCCGATATTCATGCACGGTCCAGTCGTCGGCCCGGATCAGCCAGCGATGGCGGGCCTCGGCGTCCGTATAGGCCTTGTAAACGCGCGAGACGGGCGCGTTGTAGACCCGCTCCAACGTGAAAGATCCATGAGTAACGGTCGTATCGGTCATCGTGTTTTCTCCTCAGACACGTCCATTTCTTCGAGATAGTCACCCAAGTGGTCCAGCTTGCGCTCCCATACCGTCCGCTGCGCGGCCGCCCAATTCTCCAGCTCCTTGAGAGCATCGGGCTTGAGCGAGACCGTCCTGACCCGGCCGATCTTTTCCGACCGGATCAGCATCGCCTCTTCGAGAACCCCCAGGTGCTGCATCACGGACGGCAGCGACATCGGCGTCACCGACGCCAGGGTGCTGACGGATGCAGGACCAAGCGCGAGCCGCTCGACGATCGCGCGCCTCGCAGGCTCCGAAAGGGCATTGAGCAGGACATCGATGGATGCAGGACACTTAGGCATGGACCTAAGTTATGACTCCGCAAGCCGCGACACAAGCGGAAACTTTATTCATCACCTAAGTGTCATCACGGCATGAGAATGGAGCGCGCCAGATGCCCTCGCGCCTGCCGGCAGGTGAGCGCTAGATGCGATAGAGGCAGGATGCGACCCATTCAATCGTGCATCGACGATCCCCAGCGGATGCAAGGGTCGTGGACTTCCCCACGGGCAATCGGAAAACAAAAAAGCGGCGAGAAAGCCTCGCCGCCGTCATCCCCTGCTCTTCCGCCTCAGTGCAGGCCAAACTCGCGCAACAGTTCCTCGCGATGCCTCACGAATTTGGGTTCGCTGCGGTCCCGCGGGCGCGGCAGATCGATATCAATCAGACGGATCGCATGCCCCTTTTCCTTGGGCAGGACCAGCACCCGGTCGCCGAGATAGACGGCCTCTTCCAGGTCGTGCGTGACGACGACCATGGTGACCTTCTCCTCGCTCCAGATGCGCGTGAGCTCTTCCTGCATGGTAATCTTGGTCATGGCGTCCAGCGCGCCGAGCGGCTCGTCGAGCAGCAGGATTTCCGGCTGCACCGTCAACGCCCGGGCAATGCCGACGCGCTGCGCCATGCCGCCCGACAATTGCTTCGGATAGGCGTCGACGAAATCGCTCAGGCCAACGAGGGAGACATAGCGGGCCGCCTGCGCCTCCGCCTTCTTGCGCGGTTCGCCGCGCACTTCCAGGCCGAAGGCCACGTTCTCCAGCACGGTCAGCCACGGCAGAAGCCTCGGCTCCTGGAAGATGACCGCGCGCTCCTTGCCGACGCCGGTGATTGGCTGCCCGTCGATCCGGACGTCGCCGCTGTCAGCGGTCTCCAGCCCCGCCAGCACCCGCAGGAGCGTGGTCTTGCCGGAGCCGCTCGCCCCGACCACGGCCAGGATCTCGCCGGGCCGGATATCGAGATCGAGCCCCCTCAACACCGTCAGGGACCGCTGGTTGATGGTGAAAGTCTTGGTCAGGCCACGAACCGTGACCTGACCTTTCGACTTCGCGCTGGTGGCAGTCGTCATCGACGCAGCCCGGCAGAGGCGAACGAGCGCACGCTTACTGCCCGCTGTCGCGATGGTAGAGAATGTTCTCCGCCTTGTACTTGCCCGCCGGCAGCGTGCCTTCCCGCTCCAGAACGCCGACCCAGAAATCGATGTCATGGTTGGTCGCGGCGGCGCCCGGCGGCACGCCGAAGCCGCGCCAATACTGCGCGAGCTCCTCGTTTTCGCCCCGGCGCTTCAGCACGGCGGCGAGCTTCTCCTTGGCCTCCTGGGGATGCGCCTTCGCCCAGTCGACCGCACGGCCGGACTGCTCCGCGAAGACGCGAACGGCTTCCGGATGGGCCTCGACGAAGTCGCGCTTCAGCGCGATGAAGCCGCCGGCGATCGGGCCGAGGATCTCGGTATCGGTGAAGATCGGGCGCACGCCGCCATTCTGGACCAGCTTGCCGTCGAAGGTGGCCTGCCAGTGGCCGACCGCCACGACGTCGACCTGCTTGGAACGGAGTGTCTGCTCGAGCTGGGGACCCGGAACGACCAGGAGCTGGGCCGCGTTCTGCGGCTGGCCCGCCCTGTTCAGGGCCTCGCGAACGACGTAGTCCAGATGCGCGCCGAGCGTATTCACCGCGATCGTCTTGCCGGCGAGGTCGGCGACCGATTTGATCGGGCTGTCGTCCAGCACGTAAAACGTGCTCTTGGAGACGTCATCGATGCCGTTCGGCGGGTAGATGGCGACCAGATCGTTGCCGCCCGCGATGGCGTTGAGGACAGCGGGCACCGCGGCATTGGCGACGTCGATGCTTCCCGACGCCACGCCGAACAGGGTCTCTGGCCCGCCGCCCGTATAGCCGAGCTCCTTCACCTCGACGCCGGTGCCGTCGAAATAACCGAGTTCGGCCGCCAGCTCATGCGGCGTGAAGCCGCCGCGATTGGCGAGATAGCGGAAGGTGACGGTCTCGGCGGCCTGCGCATAGGGCTGGCCCACCGCCGCGATGCCGACGGATACAAGGGCTCCGAGAGCTAGGGTACGAACAAAGGATAACGTCATTCTATTCTCACGTGGTTGAAGAAAAATACTTGATTTCGATTGTCAAATACGAACGTCGCTCCAGCGACATAAACGTCTCTCGAGCAGGACCAATGCGTAGTTTGCGATCAGGCCGAACAGAGCGAGCAGGACGATCGCCGCGAACATCAGCGGGATCTGGAAATTGTACTGCGCGTTCATGACCTGGAAGCCGACGCCACTGTTCGCGCCGATCATCTCGGAGGCGATCAAAAGCAGCAGCGCCGTCGTCGCCGCGAGCCGCAGGCCGACAAAGATCGGCGGAATCGCCGCCGGCATGACGACACGCCGGAACACGGTGAGCTGCGAAGCGCCATAGACGCGGGCCATCTCGATCAGCTTCGGATCGACTTCCTTCACGCCGCTGATCGTGTTGAGCAGCAGCGGAAACAGGGTGGCCCAGAAGATCACGAAGACCTTCGAAGCCTCGCCAAGCCCGAGCAGCAGGATGAAGACCGGATAGAGCGCGAGCGCGGAAGTCTGGCGGAAGAGCTGTAGGATCGGATCCAGCGCGTGGTCGACGGCGCGGATCTGCCCCATGAACAGGCCGAGCGGGATCGCCACAACGACCGCCGCGAAGAAGGCAATGCCGGATCGCTGCAGGCTGATCGCGATATCCTTGAGCAGGGCTCCGCTGCTGAGCCCCTTCCAAAGCGCGACCAGAACGGCGTCAACCGTCGGCAGGACGGAGGGATTGACCCAGCCGTATCGGCTTGCGACCTGCCAAAGCAGAAGGAAGCCAAGCAACACGCCATATCGCGACAGGAAACGGCCAGACACAGCGGCTGTCGCGCGCAGGACGTCGACATTCGCAGGCGCCGAACGCTCGCCGTCCCCGATCAGGATCGATTTCTGCGTGTCTTGCAAAGTCATGGTTCGTCCTCAGAAATCAGGGAGGCGATGGCCTCGAACGGTGCTTGTCGCTCGGCCCGGCGGATCACTCCGCAGCTACCGAGGCCGGCTTCCGCTGCCATTTCGGGAAATCCAGCCCCAGATTCTCGCGCAGCGTCGCGCCCTCATATTCGGTCCGGAACAGCCCGCGCCGACGCAGTTCTGGAAGCACCAGCTCGTTGAAGTCCGTCAAGCCTGCCGGCAGCGTCGCCGGCATGATGTTGAAACCGTCGGCGCCGCCGTTCAGGAAGCGGTCCT
Source organism: Kaistia sp. SLG-1 (assembly GCF_059699055.1). NCBI lineage: Bacteria > Pseudomonadati > Pseudomonadota > Alphaproteobacteria > Hyphomicrobiales > Kaistiaceae > Kaistia > Kaistia sp. SLG-1. The sequence continues at coordinate 1,473,248 of NZ_AP048544.1, read as the reverse complement.
CGAGCAGATCCGCGACGTCGCTGGCCGTACCGACGACCTGCCAATGCCCGCGCGCGCCGGCGATCCGCTTGGCCAGCTGGTTGATCGTCAGATTGTCCTTCCGCGCCAGGTCGAACAGCAGGTGCTGCCGGCTCTTGCCGCCATTCGCTTCCGGCAGTTCCGGCACCGGGCCATCGAGCGGGTACTGCGAGAGATCGAAATCGCCGATCATGTAGGACAGCAGGCTCACCCCCACGGCCGGGTGGATCAGCTCCTGCAGTTCCTCGAACTTCTCCTGCGCCTCGGCGCGCGTCCGGCCGACGACCGGGAAGATCCCGGGCATGACCTTGAGCTGGTCTTCGCTGCGGCCGTACTTCGCCATCCGCCCCTTGAGATCGGCGTAAAAGGCCTGCGCGTCCGCCAGGGTCTGCTGCGCCGTGAAGACGATCTCCGCCGTGCGGGCGGCGAGCTCCTTGCCCGGATCCGAGGCGCCGGCCTGGACGACCACAGGATGCCCCTGCCGGGAACGCGCCACGTTGAGGGGACCCCGGACGGAAAAATGCCGGCCGCTGTGCCCCAGCACATTCAGCTTGTCGTGGTCGAAGTAGACGCCGGACTGTTTGTCATGAACGAAGGCGTCGTCCGCATAGCTGTTCCAGAGGCCCAGCACGACATCGACGAATTCCTCGGCCCGCTCGTAGCGATCGCCATGCTTCGGGTGGTTGGCCGCGCCAAAGTTCTGCGCCTCGGCCTCGGTATTGGACGTGACCAGGTTCCAGGCCGCCCGGCCGTCGCTGATCAGGTCGAGCGAGGCGAAACGCCGGGCCAGGCCATAGGGATCGTTGTAGGTCGTCGAGGCCGTGCCGGTCAGGCCGATCGTCTTGGTCACGGCGGCAAGTCCGGACAGAAGGGTCACCGGCTCGAAATAGGCCGACCGCGCTACGCGCGTGCCGGTCTCGGCGCTGGTATCCTTGACCGCGACGACATCGTCCAGAAACACCATATCGAACTTGGCCGCTTCCGCCTGCTGCGCGATCTGCGCGTAGGCCTTGAAATTGGCTCCGAGATCCGCCTGCGCGTCCTTCTGGCGCCATGCCGCTATGTGATGACCGGGCGACATCAGAAAGACGCCAAGCTTCATCTGCTTCCTGGACATGACGGGGCCTTCTTACTGAAACAGGGGACTGAGGACGCCGGAAAGCATCAAGGCGAGATGAGGGCAAACGCCTCTACGGGGCGGCGGCAGGTGCCGGCGGAGGGATCACACATCGGCCCTTGCAAGGCGCCGGAGCGAACAGGTCGAGGAAATGTCCAGGGAGACCGGCATGAGAACCTTCGAAGATGTTAGCCTCGGCGAGAGGACCGTCCGCCACGATGATCCGCCTGAAGACGATCTCGAGCGGAAACAACGGCCAAGGTCGTCTGCGTCAAACGCCGCCCGGTCGAGGTCAACCGCCTCGCGACGCGTCGCAGCGCTTTGGTTCACCTGCACCCCTGCGCTCGAAGGGTCGGCCAAGTTTCCTGACAATCCGAAAATTCGCCATATCTGCTTCGCTAACATGGATAAATTCTACAGAGTTCATCGAATATAGTGAGAGAGGATGTTCCAAGTTTGCGTGGCGACCCGGAATTTGGTTTCGGTGCCGATGGCTGACCGTCCCGCTGTGCAGGCGGCGGACCGGGACACCGTCTCCCGAGACCTCAAGTCCAAGGCGGCCAGTCAATCAGGCCGATAAATTGACGTCGCATCGGCAATGACGTCGCATCGTCAGCCGTGCCAGCCTCTGAAGCTGAAGCCAGTCCTGACGGTTCATCGCTGGCGGCTTCGATCCGCATATATTGGCGGATACAATCACGACACCGACACGCTCGGCGAGCGGCCCGGCCCGGATAGCCTCCCTGTTCTCGCCCCAATTCTCGCGAAAACACGAACCGGGCAAGCGGAACCGCCGCGATCCGACCTCGCCGATCGAGGTCACAATGTCCCGGGATCGGCCTACAACCTGTGATGCGCCAAACACTCTAGATTCAGCCTAGGGATGCCACAGAAGTCGCCGAGCCACCCTTCCGCCGCGATGACGAGAACCGCCTGACATCGCGCCCCGACTGAGGCAGCCGCGCCCCTAACCATGGCAGATCGCCTGCGGCATAGCACCTGCCGCAAGCTGCCATTTGGATCCGCCTGGACCGCGACGCCGCGGCAGGGAGACCGGCATTCTGCCTGATGGACTCATTCCGCGCGCAGAAGCCGCCGCACCCGCCCCGCGGCGCCGTTTGAGCCATTACCTCCAGGGCTTCGCCTATTGACAGCCAACAAAATTACACAATGACCCTGATGATATTATAAATATAATAATTATCCAAAATTTTAACAATCGAATCAACGCAACAAGGTTTCGGTCGTTTTATCGACATCCATAGATCGCACCAAATCAAGATCGCTTTTATAAGGCGAGCTATATAACGATTAATATGAGAACGACTCTTATATATCGTGAAGGCCGCACCAAAAGTCGGAAGCTTCCCTTTCGTAAGCTTTTTTTGGTATCGTGGATTTACAAACATAGCATTTGTGCTTCTCTAATATACGGAAGACGGCGGCATCGAGGCTCTCATGGACTTTTGGACCTTACGCACGATTCGTCATGCGCCCGGAGCGGGCCTCTGCCAGGCAAAATTCCGATGACCAAACCCGCAATCCCGCTTGGCCCAAGCGCCCTTCACGCCGTCGACGATCTTGATCTGCCGGCGTCATTCCCCGACATCGACACGCCTATCGAGAAGGTCATTCGGGCGCGCCTAGGATGGAAACCGGATGGTCAGCGCGTCCAGGATATCGGCGACTATCTCGGCACCTACCTGCCGGCGTCGCTTGCAACCTCAGATAGAGGTCTTGCTCACAGGCATTGGCTGGTCGGCGGCCTCATCGACTCCTTCCCATTTGACGCGAAGGACGGCGCAAACCCCGGCCGCCCCTCCGAAGTCGCCTTCTGGGGTTGCGGCAAGCGGGACGATGCCCCTCTCGATTCCGAGCGCCTCAGATGCTCGACCTTCCTTGGCGCGCGCGGCCCGCTCACCCGTGACAGCCTCGGCCTGCCGAAATCGGCGCCGCTCGGGGATCCGACCCTCCTGCTGCCGCTCGTCCACACCGTCAACGCGCGCGCTTCGACGGCTGGCAAGACGATCTGCGTGCCCCATCTCCTGGATACGTCAACCGATGCCGAGCTGATCGACGCATCGGGGGTCGATCTTGTCGTGCGTCCGACCGTCGAGCCTAGCTTCGCCAAGCTGATCGAGCGCATCGACGAAATCGCCGGCGCCTCCTTCGTTCTCGCCGGCTCCCTCGGCGCCGCCATGATCGCCTGCGCCTACGACATCCCCTTCGCCTTCTATGACAACGGCAACATCGACCTGCCGTTTCAATGGCGGGACTTCGCCGCGAGCGTCGGCGTCGGAGCCGCCTTTGCCCGCAACGTCGACGAGGGTCGAGACATCTACGTCAACGTCACGGCAAAGCACCTCCGCAAGCCACCGCTCACCGCGATCCTGGCTGCCGCTCCCTTCATCGCAGCGACGGAATTCATCCTCCGCGCCATAGAGCGCGACATGCCCCATGCGGCGGGCTTCGAGCACAAATTCATTCCGCATGGCGAGCTTCAGGCGCTGCGCGACCAACAGGCGTCCCTGGTCGCCGCGAACGAATCCATGCGGTCAGAGATCGATGCCCGCTATCAGGAAATCGCCCAGCTGCGGGCGAAGATCGCGCGCCGCGAGCGGGCCCTCAGCTACAGGATTGCCCATCTGCCCCGGACCATCGGCCGCGCCGTCCGCCCCCCCTTCGTGCCGTTCGCCTTTCACGAGAACGGCAAACCGCGCGGCTGGGTGCGCAAACTCCTCTTCAACGACCGCACGCCCCGCGCGTGGGCCCGGAAGATCGTCCTCCTGGAGGATGGTCGCCCCCGCCCGGCATTCCATAAGTTTATTTACAAATACGACTTTTCGCCTCGCGAAACGTTCAAGCTCACGAACGTCTCGTCCCGGGCTACGCCGTCCGATGAGGCTGCGATCCTGATCTGCTCGGACATGCCGCCGATGTTTGACCAGAGCAGCGGCGCGCTTCGCCTCAAGACGCTCATCGAGCTCACCGCGCGGAAAAATCGCCCGATCATCTTCTGCTCGCTTTTCGAGAAGAGCGCGCTCCCCGGCGACCTCGCCACCAAGCTGGGGCGGCATCGCTACGAAACGGCGCTCCACAACGCTGGAGTGACCCAGATACTCTATGGCCCGGCTCAGCTCGAGCGCCTGCTGGATGAGGCGGAGCCTCGGCTTTCCGATGCCTTCCTGTCCTTCCCCAATGTCGCGGAAACCTTTCTTCCGATCATCCGGGAAAAGCGGCCCGAGACGATCATTCTGTACGACATGGTCGATTTTCATGCGCTGCGCCTGCGACGCGAAGCAAAGCTGAAAGACGATCCCAGACTGGAGACGGCTGCCGACGAGATGCAGGCGCTCGAGATCTGGCTCGCCAACGAAGCCGACGTGACGATCGCCGTTACGGAAGATGAAAAGCGCGAGCTGCTGAAGCTGTCACCGCTTGCCAACGTCCGGACGCTGCCCAACATCTTTGTCATCCCCAAGACGCCACTCAAGGGACCGGAGCGCCGGAAGGGACTGCTGTTCGTCGGCGGCTTTTGGCATACGCCCAATGGCGACGCCGTAAAGTGGTTCGTCGACGAGATATTGCCGCTCGTCCTCATCGTTCGACCGGACGTTCATTTTACCATTGCCGGCAGCAATCCCGACGACACCGTCAAACAGCTCGCGCGAAATCCGAACGTCTCGGTCCTGGGCTACGTCGAAGATCTGAGCCCGCTCTATGCCGACGCTCGCATCTGCGTCGCCCCCCTGCGCTTTGGAGCCGGGGTCAAGGGCAAAGTCGGAGAGGCGATGGCTAACGGCCTCCCCGTCGTCGGCACGAGCATCGCCTTCGAAGGCATGCTCGACGACTCCAACGATCATTTTCTGCAGTCCGACACGCCTGAAGGTTTCGCCGCGCATATCCTCACCCTGCTCGAGAATGACGGGCTTTGGCGCAGCACCCAAGCGAATGGGCGTCGTTTCATCGAAGAGCGTTTCTCGACCGAGGCGCTCTCCGCCAAAGTCGAAAGTCTCTTCCAATGAACAGCGCCAAGCAGAACGTTCTCGCCGCCGGCGTCTATCTGGCGGACGTCGAGAATACCAACGAGCACATCCGCGCCGTTTTCGCCGGCGCCAGAACGCTCAACGTCGTCCAGCGCTGGACTGCCATAACCCTGAATTCCAACGCGCGGATTGTCTCGGCGAGAGACGCCGTCGTCCGGCGACGGACAGCGCGGTTCACCCTGATCAACCGAATGCTCCGTGATTTTCAGAACTTCGACTGGATCGTCGTCACCGATGACGACGTCGAACTGGCGCCCGGCTTCCTCGACGACCTGATTGCCGTCGCGATCCGGGCGGATTTCGCGCTCTTCCAACCGGCGCGCACCCGCGACAGCTTCATCGATCACCGGATCACCGCTCAGTGCGATGGCACGATCGCTCGCCAGACCAACTTCGTGGAGATTGGCCCCATGGTCTGCCTCCGCGCCGACGCGGCCAGGCTCCTGATCCCGTTCGACGAAACAACCGAAATGGCCTGGGGCCTCGATTACATCTGGCCTGTCGTCATCAGGGACGCCGGCTTGAAAATGGGAATCGTCGACGCCTCGCCAGCAGCTCACCGGATACGGCCGCCCAATACGACCTACAACGGCAACCACGCGCGCAGCCAATCCAAGATCCTGCTCACCAATCATCGCCATCTCGCATCGGAAGACGCCTTCCGAGTGCTTGACGTCGTCGTGTAAACAGCAGGAAGTCTCCATGGCCCTCGAAATCTCTGCGATCCTGCCGACCTACAATCGAGCCCACTACCTGCCGCTCGTCCTCGATGCGCTCTCCAAGCAAACGCTGCCGCGCGACCAGTTCGAGATTATCGTCGTCAATGACGGCTCGACGGACAATACGCTGGAGGTCCTCGCCAGTCATCGGCAGGACCTGCCGCTCAAGGTATTCACCTTGCGGCACTGCGGCATCGCTACGGCCAAGAACGTTGGGATTTTCGCGTCCAGCGCACCGATCGTCGTCTTTCTCGATGATGACGATGTCTTGCATCCCGACGCGCTGCGCACCCATCTCCTTGCGCATCAGTCGCACCCCAATCCCAATCAGGCGGTTCTGGGCTACACCTCCCTGGCGCCGGAGGTCTCCAGCTCGCCGGTGATGGACTATGTCGTCAACAAGGCCGGCTCCCTCTTCTGCTATTCGGGTCTCTCGTCGTCCAATACCTACGGTTGGCGCGAATTCTGGGGCGGCCGCTCCTCCTGCAAGCGCGCCTTCCTGCTCGAGCATGCGATGTTCACGCCGGAGTTTCGCTTCGGCTACGAAGACATCGAATGTGGCTGGCGTCTCGATCGGCACGGCCTCGAGGTCTTCTACGAGCCGGCAGCGCACTCGACCATGGTACGAGCGATCACCTTCGACGGCTTCTGCGACCGCTCCTACCGCCAGGGCTTGGCCGCCCGCCATTTCTACCGGCTGCATCCGGTCCCGATGATCAGCGAATACCTTCGGGTCAAAGAGACGATCACGATCTGGAACAAGTACTGGCGGGACTATGCGCGCATCTTCCGGACCGCGTTCACCGCGGACCGGAACGCCTCCAGACGGGGAGCGAACCTTTCCGAGATGGAGATCGCCCGGCTGCATGGGCTGTATCACGACGCGTTTCGCCTTTCCTTCGCCAAGGGCTTCGACGACGCCGGCTCGTTTGCCTCGGAGGCAAGGCCGCCGAAGAGCGTCGGCTATGGCCTTCAGGCCGTGGCCTGACGGAGGGCCGCGCCGCGCCACGAAACATATCTTCACGACTACAGCATGAACGACAGTCCCTGTCCTCGTTCTGTAGACGAACCGGGCGTCCGCGCCCCGCCGGAACGAGGAAAGGGAGGGACGCATGAACAAATACGACGTGAACGATCTCGCCTTGCTCGGCGGGACACCGCTCTTTCAAGACGCGCTCCATGTCGGCCGGCCGAATGTGGGGGATCGCCTGCGTTTCCTCGAGCGTGTTGACGCAATGTTCGATCGGCGCTGGCTGACCAACAACGGACCGAACGTCGTCGAGTTCGAGCGACGGATCTGCGACGTGACGGGAGCGCCGCATTGCATTGCCGTCTGCAATGCGACCATCGGACTGGAACTGGTGATCCGGGCGTTCGGGCTGACGGGCGAGGTGATCGTCCCGGCCTTCACCTTCGTCGCCACGGCGCACGCCCTGAGCTGGCTCGGCGTTCAGCCCGTCTTCTGCGATGTCGACCCGAAGACACATACGATCGATCCGAAATCCGTCGAGGCGATGATCACGCCGCGAACCAGCGCCATCATCGGCGTCCACACCTGGGGGCGCGGCTGCGACATTCCGAGCCTCGCCGACCTCGCCAACCGCCGCGGCCTCAAGCTGATCTATGACGCGGCTCACGCCTTTGCCTGCGGCACGGCCGAGGGCATGGTCGGAGCCTTCGGCGATGCCGAGGTATTCAGCTTCCACGCCACGAAGTTTCTGAACTCCTTCGAGGGCGGGGCCATCACGACACGCGATCCCGCGCTGGCAGATCGACTTCGGCGCATGCGCAATTTCGGCTTTGCGGGCCTCGACAGCGTCACCAGCACCGGCACCAACGGCAAGATGACCGAGATCTCCGCGGCGATGGGACTTACCTCGCTTGAGAGCATGGATACCTTCATCGACGTCAACAGACGCAACTACGGTATCTACAGAAGAGAGATTTCTGCCATCGATGGCCTCTCTCTCTATGAATTTCCCGACGAGGTCCGCTCGAACTACCAATATGTAGTTGCGGAGGTTGATCCCGCGCGGACTGGACTGACGCGCGACACCGTCGTCGACTTGCTCATTGCGGAGGGAGTGCTGGCGCGGCGCTACTTCTACCCTGGCATACACCGCATGGCACCTTACGGGTCCGGCGCAGCGGCGCCCGTATCGCTACCTGTCACGGACGCACTCGTGCAACGGGTGATGCAGCTTCCCACTGGAACGGCGATGCCGGAGCGCAATGTCACCGATGTTTGCGACCTGCTGCGCTTCATCTGCCGTCAGAGCGGGGACATCCTGCATCGGATGAACCCGGAAAGACTGCATTGCGTAGCATCGTAGCCAAATGCGCCTGGATGCCACCGCCGCGTGCCGGCGATCCATATCCGCACGGGCGCGGCCAGGCTGTTGGAGGTGCAGCCCTGTGGGGCGCATCGAGGACCATCCGGGGGATCGATCCATTCTTGACGAGAGGGGGAGGATAAATTGAACGAGCAATCCGGCGGCGTGTCCGTCGAAATCGAGCGAGCCGATCCTTTCGCCGACAGCCCGGATTGCGGTGCCGATGCTCTCCTGCGCGCGGATGCGACCGCACGACCATCGAATGACCCTGCCGTTACGGCCGTCATCGTTGCCTACAACCATGAGCGATACATTGCCCAGGCGCTCGACAGCGTGCTGATGCAGAAAACAACCTTCCCCTATGAGGTGATCGTATCGGAGGACAGGTCGACGGACTCGACGATGGATGTCATTCAGGACTTCGTCGACCGCTATCCGGACAGGATCCGCGTCATCCGATCCGACGTCAATCTCGGCAACAATGACGTCGTGACGCGGGCCCTGCAGCTGGCGCGCGGCCGTTACCTGACCTGGCTGGATGGCGACGATTACTGGGTGTCACCCGACAAGCTGCAGTCTCAGTTCGACTTCATGGAGGCGCATCCCGATAGCGCCATCACCTACCACGATGTCGCACGGGTCACCGAGACCGGCGAAGTGATCCGGATCCTCAAGGGAACGGACAAGCGGGCGACGATCGACGACCTGATCCAGAGCAACTTCGTCGGTATCGGGGGCATGATCCGCGCCGCCGCGCTGCAGGATATCCCGGCGTGGCTCCGAGATATGCCGGCAGGCGATTGGCCGCTCTGCCTGCTCGCGGCACGGTCGGGGTTCATCGACTATCTCCCGGGGCCGCTGGCCCACTATCGCATCCATGGTTCCTCAAATTGGGCGGCCCGGCCGCTGCTCGAGCAATCCCTCCTGTCCCTGGAACTCTTGAACGACCTCGAAGACCATCTTGGCGCCGACTATCCGCAGTCGTTCCAGCGCAGCCGACGCAACATGATGGGACGGTTGCGCGAGGTCTCGGAGTCAGCCCCAAGCGTCGCGCCTGTCGCTCTCGACCCGGAAGAACGCCTCCGCCAGGCAGAATGGACCGCGAAGGACGCAACCGTCCGCGCCTACGAAGCCGGCATCCGCGTGCGCGAGGTGGAAGCGTTGCTCGCGGCGGCAACGGCGGCGGCGGCCGAGAAAAGCGAGACGATGGAGACGATCCATAGCGCTCTCGAAGCCCGCTCGAAGGAAAGGGCCGACCTGCGCAGCGAATTCCTGCGAAAGGAAGCGGAATGGCGGCGCATGGTCGAGCTCGCATTCGAGCCGATGAAAAGCATCGATCGCGCCCTCGAAGCCCGATCAAAGGAAACCGCCGATCTGCGCACCGAGATCCTGCAAAAGGAGCAGGAATGGCGGCGCATGTTCGAGTTCGCATTCCATCGCTTGGAGCGCATGCGAAGGCGCGAAAGGCACACCATCATAGCCCTGTGCATACCCGCCTTGATCCTCGTTGCGCTCTTCCTGATTGCGCAGTGGCCGGGACGATGATCACAGCAGCCGGTCCGTAACGCACCCTCGCTCTACCGGGGAGGAGACCCTTGATGCGAGAAGACGTCCGCAAGCTGACCGAAGACTATGTCGGGTCCCTCCTGGAGTGGGGCGCGACGCCAAAAGGTGTCTTTTGGCCGAACGCCGACGATCTGGCCAGGCGCTTCCACGTCCAGCTCACCGAGGCCGGAATTGCGAACTCGACTGCGGAGCGCCCTCTCCGTCTGCTCGATTTCGGCTGCGGGCCGGGACTTCTGCTCGACTATCTCAAGGCCAACCAATTGCTGGAACGGGTCGACTATACCGGGGTGGATATCGTTGCATCGACCGTTCAGCTTGCGCAAACGCGATGGCCGGATCGGCGCTTTGATCTCCGCGACGTGCGCGAGGCGCCCTATGAAGCCGAGGCGTTCGACGCTTGCATCATGTGCGGCGTTTTCACCGCCCGACCCGGCAACAGCTATCCTGAGATGGTCGAGTTCGTACGGAGCACGCTCGCGGCGGTCTGGCCTTCGGTGTCGAACGTGCTGGTGTTCAACACCATGGCGAAACATGTCGATTGGGAGCGGGAAGATCTCTTTCACTGGCCGCTCGACGAGGCCATGGCCGCGTGCAAGACGCTTTTGAGCCGGCATGTCCGCATCCGCATGGATTACGGCTTGTGGGAAAGCACGTTCGTCGTGAGAAAAACGCCGACTGACGAAAGCTCAACCGTGCCGCCGCGTTGGATCTGGAAGGATTGACCGCCGATTTCGCCCGTTTCCGGAACGAAAATTCTTGTCTCTATGTCGAACCGCCCTTTTTGAAAATCCCCCAGAATTCATGGCCACCAGGCGAATAGGCCTCTCTTTGATCTGTCGATACTCGCAAGGATGGATGCCAGAATGAGCGTTTATTGTCTTTCGCAGGATGCAGGCCGCCTGGTAGCGCTGCTGTCGAATTCCGCCACGGAGGAGCAGTTCGTGGCGCGCTTTGTCTCAAGGAAACACGGCTCCGCCTCGGAAGGGCGTCGCTTGCTGGAATGGGCCATACAATCCGAACTGGTGCAATTTGACGGCCCGAATGTTCAGCCGGTAGTATTCACCGAGGCCTATTCGTCCTGGCGTTCCCAGCGCGGCATGCTGGCCGACGAGACCCGGACAAGGCTGTTCGGGCAGGCGATCGCCGCTCAATGCAAGCCGGGCACGGTTGCCATCGATGTCGGAGCCGGATCCGGGATCCTGTCGCTGTTCGCGGCGCGAGCCGGCGCGCGCAAGGTCTACGCGCTCGAGCTGACGAGCATGATCGAGGACGCGGCGCAGATCGCATCGGACAATGGCTTTTCCGATCGGATCACCTTCATCAAGGGCGACGCCACCAATTTCGCAGCGCCCGAGCCCGTCGATCTTATCTTCAGCGAATGGGCCGGCATGTACCTCATCGACGAATACCGGCACTTCGATGCGTTCTGCCAGGTAAGAGATCGTTACCTCAAGCCATCCGGGATAGCGCTTCCGGGATCTGCATCGATATACATCGCGCCGATTGACAACTCGCAACTCTATACGGAAAGAGGCTTTGGCTTCTGGAAGAAGCCCGTTCACGGTTTCGACTTCTCCGTCGCCGAAAGTCGCCAACTCGCCGCGCCACGCAGGATCATCGTCGAGGCTCGACCCAGTAGTTTGCTCGGCGAATACAAACTCAGATCGTTCGACTGCAAGACAGATCAATCCAGTGCATTTTTCTTTGAAACCGAGTTCGTGCACCGCTTCGAAGCTGACGGCGCCTGCCATGGCTTCATCGGCTACTTTAACCTGGAACTGGCTCCAGGCATTGTCATCAACACCTCGCCCTACTCCAAACTTACCCATTGGCAGCAATCCTACCTGCCGATCGAGGAGATATTCGCGACTGCTGGCGATGAGCTGCACGTGAAGGTGAAGACCTATGTCGATCCGTTGTTCGCTTCCGCAATGATGGAACTCACGGTGTCCGTCATCGGCTCCGACAAGCGAGCCCCGCGCACCTACCTGTATCCGATCGACAACAGCTATTCATAGAGCGAGGGACGCTTCGAATTGATGTCCAGTTCGGCCCAGGACCAAGGCGCGGGATATCGTTCGCTCGCCTATGCCAGTTCCCTGGCCGCCGAGCCGGAAATCGCCGCGCTTCACCGCTCCGGCGGATATCTCATTTCCCGTTCGATCGATCACGGTCTGAGGGACCTAGCGAGCGCCTACCCGCTGCTGGCTTGCCGAGACTGGCGGACGCTGCGCGAGGACATCGGTGAGCTGGAAGGACCCTTTGTCTCAGCGACAATCGTGACGGACCCTTTCGCGCCCGTGGACGAGCGCGGTCTCGCCAAGCAATTCGAAGTCGTTCGTCCGCTTCACCAGCACTATGTCATCGATCTCGATGTTCAGGCCGCGGATCGGATCGGTCGCCACCATCGCAGAAAGCTGCGTTCATCCACTCCGCGAGACTACCGGATCGAGATCTTCTCCCCCGGCTCGTCCTTCGCAAGCCGCTGGTCCGATCTGTATGAAGGGCTGGTTGCTCGAAAGAACATCACGGACATGCGAAAATTCTCCCGGGAGATCTTCACCCGCCAGATCGAAGTCCCCGGTACTTCCATCGTCTCCGCCTGGCTCAAGGACGATCTCATCGGCGCGGACTGGTATTTTCGGGACGGCGGCGACGTCTACGCGCATTTGTCCGCCTATTCGGACGCCGGCTATGAGCGCGCGATCTCCTATCCGCTGATGCAGGCGGCGATCGAGTTTTTCCGGCCGGTTGCTCAGCGTCTGACGCTCGGCGGCGTTCCCGCCGGCGAGGCACACGCCGGGCTGGCCCACTTCAAGGCGGGATGGGCGTCCTATACGCTGCCAACCTATATCTGCGGCGCCGTCCTCATGGAGGAGGCGTTCCAACGCCTCAACCGCGGCGTGCCCCCGACCGCCGAGGGCTATTTCCCGCGCTACCGGCAAGGCGAATTCGTGAACGCCCGCTAGCCGGGAACCCGCGCCGTGTAGCCCCGCGATCGAACGCGCGCGGCCACGACGGCACCAGAACCTCAGCCCTCCGCCCGCAGCACGAAGTCGGCGGCCCGTTCGCCGGTCATGACGGCCGGGGCATGCGTGTTGCCGGTCGGGATCACCGGGAAGATCGAGGCGTCGGCGACGCGAAGGTTTTCCGCGCCGCGCAGGCGCAGCGTCGGATCGACCACCGCGAGGCGATCGACGCCCATCTTGCAGGTGCCGACCGGGTGGAAATAGGTGTCGAGCGAGAGGCGGATATAGTCCCGCAGCGCCTCGTCGCTGACGAGGCCCGGTCCCGGCGCGATCTCGCCCGCGTTCCAGTCGCCGAGCTCCGGCCGCGCGCCGATCTCGCGGCACATCTTCAGCGAGAAGAGCAGCGCCTCCAGATCCGCCGGGTCGTCGAGATAGGCGGGATCGAGGCGCGGCGCCTCGCGCGGATCGGCCGATTTCAGGCTGAGGCGGCCGCGGCTGTAGGGCCGGACGAGTCCGGGGAACCAGGCGAAGCTCTCGCCGGCCGGGAAGGAATAGCCCTCGACCGGATAGGCGAACAGGCCGGTGACGGGCTGCGTGTCGGGAACGGCGGCGCCCGGCCGGCTCGCCGCGAAGATCTGGACCTGCAGGTGATTGGCGGTCGTCGGCGGCAGCGGCCGCTTCGAGCGCCAGGCCACCTGACTGATCGCATGGTCGTGCAGGTTCGCGCCGACGCCGGGCAGATCGATGACCGGCCGGATGCCAAGCGCTGCAAGCTCGTCGGCGGGGCCAACGCCGCTCAGAAGCAGGATCTGCGGCGAGCCGATGGCGCCGGCCGACAGCACGATGTCGCCGTCCGCGTGGACAGTGTGCACGCCCTCGCCATCGCGGTACTCGACGCCGACGGCCCGGGTGCCCTCGAAGAGAATGCGCTGCACCCGGGCTCCGGTGCGGATTTCGAGGTTCGGCCGGCCGATGACGGGCGCGCCATAGGCCTGCCAGGCCGAGATGCGGCGGCCGTTCACGACATTGATCTCGAGCAGGCCGACGCCGAGGATGTCAGCACCGTTGTGGCCATCATTCCCCGGCAGGCCGAGCGCCCTGGCGGCCTCGACCGTCGCCACGGAAAGCGGATGCGGATCCGCGTTGCGGCGGACCGGAAGCGGCCCTGAACCACCGCGCAACTCGCTCTCGCCGTCCTCGTGGTTTTCGAGCCGCTTGAAATAGGGCAGCACATCCGCCCAGGCCCAGCCATCGGCGCCGTTATAGGCCCAATCGTCATAGTCCCGCGCATGGCCGCGCACGAAGATCATGCCGTTTATCGCGCTCGATCCGCCGAGAACCTTGCCGCGCGGCCAAAAGATCCTGCGGCCGTTCAGCCCGCGCTGAGGCTCGGTGACGTAGCCATAGTCGACCTTCGAACCGCGCAGCTCCAGCATGCCGTCGGCGCGATGGATCGCCGAGACGTCGTCGGGTCCGCCTGCCTCCAGCAGCAGCACGCGCCGCCCCGCATCCACCAGCCGCCGCAGCACGGCGCTGCCCGCCGAGCCGGAGCCGATGACGATGTGATCATAAGTGGGCGTGGCGGTCATGGCGTCCTCAGCGGCAAAAGTCGACAATGTCTGTAGACATGCTTAATGTATGTTGTACTACAATTGAAGTCCCCTCGGCCGGTCGGCGTCAGTCGCCCACCGACCGATTGCCTCAGCGGAGATAACGATGTCCCTGTCCGATCCTGCCTCCAGCGCTCCCTATCCGGCGGAAACGAGGCTCTTCATCGGGGGTAGCTGGCGGCCGTCGGCGGCGGGCGAGAGCCTCCCGATCTACAACCCGGCCGATGATGCCGAGATCGGCCGCGTCGCTCATGCCCGCGCCGCCGATCTCGAAGCGGCCGTCGAGGCTGCGTCGGCGGGCTTCGCCGTCTGGCGCGTCGCCTCCCCACCCGAGCGCGCGGGTGTGCTCGACCGCACGGCGGCGCTGCTGGCCGAACGAGCCGAGGCGATCGGCCGCCTGATCACGCTCGAGCAGGGCAAGCCACTCCCCGAGGCGATCGGCGAGGCAGCCTTCGCCGCCGAGATCCTGCGCTGGTTCGCCGGCGAAGCACGCCGCGTCTATGGCCGCACCATCCCGGCGCGCGGCGGCGCGGCGATCGCCCAATCGACCGTCAAGGAGCCGATCGGCGTCGTCGCCGCCTTCACGCCCTGGAATTTTCCGGTGCATCAGGCGGTGCTGAAGCTCGCCGCCGCCGTGGCCGCGGGATGCTCCATCGTCCTGAAGGGCCCGGAGGAGACGCCCGCCTCGGTCGCCGCCCTGGTCGAGGCCTTCGCGGATGCCGGCCTGCCGGCCGGTGTCATCAACCTCGTCTTCGGCACGCCGGCCGAGATCTCGGCCTACCTCATCCCTCACCCGACCGTGCGCAAGCTCTCCTTCACCGGATCGACCGCCGTCGGACGGCAACTCGCGGCGCTTGCAGGGCAACATCTGAAACGCTCGACGCTGGAACTCGGCGGCCACGCGCCGGTCATCGTCTTTGATGATGTCGACCCCGTCCTCGTCGGCGCGCGGCTCGCCGGCGCCAAGTTCTACAATGCCGGGCAGACCTGCGCGTCGCCGACGCGATTTCTGGTCCAGCGCGGCATCTACAACCGCCTGACCGAGGCCTTCGTGGCAGCCGCCAAGGGCGTCGTCGTCGGCAATGGCGTCGACGCGGGCGTCGGCATGGGGCCGCTCGCGCATCCCCGCCGCATCGCAGCCCTCGAAGGCTTCGTCGCCGACGCGGTGGCGAAGGGTGCGCGACTGGCGCTCGGTGGCAGCCGGATCGGCAATGCCGGCTCGTTCTTCGAGCCGACCGTGCTCCTCGACGTGCCGATCGAGGCGCGCGCTTTCAACGAGGAACCATTCGGCCCGATCGCGCTGTTCCGCCCCTTCGACACCGCCGAGGAGGCGATCGCGGAGGCGAACCGGCTCGAGGCTGGTCTCGCCGCCTATGTCTATAGCGGCTCGATCGCCCGGGCGACGGCCGCCGAGGCGGCGATCGAGGCCGGCATGATCTCGGTCAACCATCATGGTCTCGCTTTGCCGGAGCTGCCCTTCGGCGGCGTGAAGGCGTCCGGCTGGGGCAGCGAGGCCGGCGCCGACGCGGTCGGCGCCTATCTGGTGGAGAAGCTGGTCACGCGGGCCGGGCTCTAGCCCCATTCAGCCGGTTGCCATGGGCAGCGACGGGTCGACCGTCCATTCCTGCAGCGAGTGATCGTAGATGAGCGGCTCCGGGCCGCCCATCCGCGCCAGCAGGAAGGCGATCCACGTCGCCGTGACGCCGCCGCCGCAATAGGCGATCACCGGCTTGTCGAACAGGCCAGCCGCGCGGAACCGCGCCTCGATGACGTCGAGCGGCAGGCTTTTCCCCGTCGCCGGATCGATCGTCTCGGCGCCGGGAAGGCTGATCGAGCCGGCGATGCGGCCGGCGCGCGGCAAGGACGTCGCGCCCTCGCCACGAAAGCGCGCGGCCGGCAGGGCG
This sequence comes from Kaistia sp. SLG-1, assembly GCF_059699055.1. Lineage (NCBI taxonomy): Bacteria > Pseudomonadati > Pseudomonadota > Alphaproteobacteria > Hyphomicrobiales > Kaistiaceae > Kaistia > Kaistia sp. SLG-1. Next base: position 1,456,966 of record NZ_AP048544.1, on the reverse strand, counting down.
TTAACGACGCAGCCTGCATCCGAGCCGATCGCCGCGAGCACATCGCTCGCCGTCGCGATCAACGGGCGTGGGGGCCGCGCCGGGAATCGAACAGGCTGAGACGGCGCCGGCTCGCCCGCCTCGACCGGCAGGCCGGCGGCGCGCCAGGCCTTGAAGCCGCCGTCGAGCACGCCGGCCCGGTCAAAACCGTAGAGGCGCAGCACCCACCAGGCCCGCGTCGCCCACCACGGATTGCCGCTGGCATAGAGCACGACGCGGCTGTCCGGGCCGACGCCGAGCCGTTCGACCGCGGCGGCAAAAGCCTCGGGCTGCGGCGCCGTGAAGGGATAGGCGCCGGCTGGGTCGGACAGCTCCGAAACCATGTCGGCGAAACGGGCGCCGGGAATATGCGCGGCGAGGAACTCGGCCCGCTCGGCGATGTTGCGGTCGGGGCCGCCGGCCGGATCCGGCTCGAGGCGCGTGCTGCAATCAAGAATGACCAGATCCGGCTCACCGAGCCGGGCCGCGAGCCATTCGGGATCGACCAGCAGCGGGATGTCGTCGCTCATGGAGAAGTCTCCTCGGATTTGCCGGAACCGGCTCGCGGCCGGCCGATCGGCCAGGTCAGTTCACGGCTGCCATACAGCCCTTCGGGCCGGAACAGCAGAATGACGAGCAGCACGATGGCGAGCGCCGCCTGTTGGCTGCCCGGCGGGAAGACGAGGACATGGCCGCCGATGCCGACACCGTCCTCGAGCAGACGGAGCAGCTCGGTGACGAGCCGAACCAGGACGACGCCTACCACCGCGCCGGTGACGCTTCGCAGGCCGCCGACGACCAGCATGGCAAGCGTCAGGAAGGTCATGTCGAGCCAGAAAACGTCGACCGAGATCGTGCCGATATAGTGGACATAGAGCACTCCGCCGATGCCGATCACGAAGGCGCTGACGAGATGGGCGAGGATGCGGAGCCGCACGACCGGGATGCCGGCCGCGCGCGCCGCCACTTCGTCCTCCCGCGCGGCGCGCAGCATCAACCCGTAGCGCGAATTGCGGAACAGGAAGGCGATAACGATCGCCGCCGACGCCGCACCAAGGGCGACGGGAAGATCGACATAGCGCGGCAGGCCGATGATCGAGGAGGTGCCGGCGGTCCAGCCGTCCCAGGTCTCGTAGACCGCCTTCACCATGGCGAGCACGCCGAAGAGCGCGATGCCGGAGGCGATGCCCGAAAGCCGCATCAGCGGCACGCCGATCACCAGCGCGAAGAGGACGGCGACGAGCCCCGCCAGCAGCGCGGCCGGCAGCACGGGCACGCTGTTGTCGAGGAGAACGGCCGGCAGGCCCGGCATATAGAAGCTCTTCAGCCCCGAGCAGCAGGTCTGCCATGTCGAGGCATAGGCGGCGACGAGGCCGAAGACGATATGGCCGAACGAGACGATGCCGCTGTTGCCGATGAAGATCTGCAGCCCCACCACGAGGACGACATAGACGAGGAGCTCGGTAACGGTCGCGGGCAGGTTGCCGCCGGCTGCATAGGCGACGCCGGAGAGGATGACGAGGCCGAGGATGAGGAGTATGGGGCTCGCCACCGCGTTGCGGAGCGCGGCCTTGTTCAGGGATCGGCTCATACGCGCTCCAGAGACTTCGTCGAGGTGAGAAGGCCGCGTGGCCGCACGATCAGCACCAGCACGACAAAGGCGAAGACGAAGGCATCGCGCGCCCCGCGCAAATCCCCCGGCAACAGGTGCTGGCAGATCATCGCCACGGCGCCGATCAGAAAGCCGCCGACCGCCGCGCCGACGATGTTGCCAAGCCCGCCGACCACCGTTCCGATGAAGGCGGCGAGCACGAGCGGCATGCCCATGCGGTAGTCGAGCGAGCCGGTCTTGGCGACGAGGAGCAACGAGACGAAGGCCGCGAGCAGGCCCGAGAGCGCGAAGGCGGCGGCGATGATCCGGTTGGCGCGGACGCCGAGCAGGCGCGCCATGCCGAAGCTTTCCGAGGCGGCGCGGAGCTGGATGCCGATCAGCGTGTGGCTCAACACGAAATAGAGGGCCGCCATCAGCGCCGCCGCGACGCCGAGCGTCACGAGGTCGAGGATGGCGAGGCGAACGCCGCCGAGGACGACGAGGCCGGTCAGCGCGCCGCCGATATCGACGCTCTGCGGCCGGCCGCCGACCGTCATCAGGATAAGGTTTTGCAGCAGGTAGCTGACGGCGAAGGAGGCGATCAGCAGCGTCGAGGAATCCGCCCGCCGGAGCGGATGAAAGGCGATCCGCTCGGTGAGGAGGGCCAGCCCGATCGCGACCGCGACGGGCAGCGCGACGGAAAGGACCGCCAGCCCGGCGCCGCCGAGCGAGGCGCCGAAGCCCATCGCGGGCAGGAGCAACGCATAGCCGGCCCAGGTGATGTAGTCGCCGAAAGCGAAGTTCACGAGCCGCATGACGCCGAAGACGAGGCCGACGCCGAGCGCTGCGAGCGCATAGAGGGCGCCGAGGCTGATCGTGTCGAAGGCGATCTGGAAGATCTGGTTCATGCGAGGCTCCAGGCCGCCTGGCGCGAGGTGGCTGACGCCGCGAGTTCCGCGCGTAGCGTCGCGCGCGACGCGATGCGCTGGACGCCGCCCGTCTCCAGGATCGCGACCCGGTCGGCGATCTCCAGCACGTGGTCGAGGCTCTGCTCGACCACCAGGAGGGTCAGCCCTTCGGTCGCCCGCAGCTCGGCGAGGATGTCGTAGACGGTGTCGACCATCTGCGGCGCGAGGCCGAGGGACGGTTCGTCGATCAGGAGCAGTCGCGGCCGGGTCATCAGCGCGCGGCAGATGACGAGCTGCTGCTGCTCGCCGCCGGAAAGGCTCTGACCGAGGCTGCGAAGGCGATGGCGCAGCACGGGAAAGCGGTCGAGCAGACGATCGAGATCGCGGCGGACACCGGACCGATCGCGCCGCGCCGCAGTGGCGACCAGCAGGTTTTCCTCGACGGTGAGCGAGCCGAACACCTCCCGGCCTTCCGGCACGAGCGAAAGGCCGAGCCTCGCCCTCGCCTCCGGCGAGAGAGGGTTCAGAACAACCCCGCCAAAGCGGATCGTGCCGCCGGATGCCGGCCGTCCGCCGGCGATCGCCTGCAGCGTCGAGGTTTTGCCGGCGCCGTTCGCGCCGATGATCGCGAAGGCCTCGCCCTCGCCAACCTCGAAGCTGACGCCGCGCACGGCGGCGATGCGGCCATAGTGGATGGAGAGGTCTTCAACTAAGAGCCGCATGTCGCCCCTTCCCCGCCCGGCCGAGATAGGCGCGCACCACGTCCGGATCAAAGCGCACCTCGTCCGCCGCGCCGACGGCGAGGGTCCGGCCGCCGTCGAGCACATGCAGGCGACTGCAGAGCGCCATCACGACATGCATGTTGTGTTCGATGAGCAGGATGCCGCAGCCGAAGTCGCGCGGCAGGCGCATGATCAACCCGATCAGCGCCTCGTTCTCGGCGGCGTTCAAGCCGGCCGCCGGCTCGTCGAGCAGCAGGAAGCGCGGCTTGCCGGCGAGCGCGCGGGCAATGCCGACGCGGCGCTCGTCGCCATAGGGAATGGAGCGCGCTTCCGCATCGGCGAAGCGCGTGAGGTCGAGGGCTTCCATCAGTTGCTCGACCCGTTCCGCCGCCGCGCGCCGGGGACCGCCCCGGGCCAGCACGGCCGCGAGGATGTTCTCGCGCACGCTGAGGCGCGGAAAGAGGCGCACGTTCTGGAAGGTTCGCACAACGCCGGCCCGGACGAACGCGGCGGGATCGCCGGCCTCGACCAACCGGCCATCGACGCGAACCTCGCCGTTCCCGGGCTTCGTGAAGCCCGAGAGCACGTTGACGAGTGTCGTCTTGCCGGCGCCGTTCGGTCCGATCAGGCCGAGAATGTCTCCCTCGGCGAGGCCGAGGGAGACATCGGAAAGCACGCGCAGGCCGGAGAAGCTTACCGAGACGGCGTGCGCCTCGATCATGCCCGCGCTCAGTTCTTCCACCATTCGACATAGTCGCCGACGGCCGGATCGTAATAGCCGAGCGGCGTCGCCTTGGCGTTGTCGAAGCCGACGATCAGCGTCGCGCGCGAGCGGTTGATGTGCAGATCCGGCGTAAAGGTGGTCGGGCCGACGAGGAGCGGCTCGTCCTTGAACTTCTCCAGCTCGGCGAGGACCTTGGCCGGCTCGACCGAGCCGGCGCGCTCGGCGGCGCGCGCCCAGGCGTAGACGGCGCTGTAGCCGGAGACGGCGAGGCCGCCCGATGCCGGCGGCTTGCCGCCGTTGCGCGCCTTGAAGCGCTCGAGGAAGCTGGCGATTTCCGGACGGGGATCGTCGCCGCGCGCCGAGGAATAGGAGCCGTAATAGACCTTGGTCAGCGCTTCGGGCGGCAACGCGCCATGCCATTCGTCGCCGTCGAAGCCGACGCCGCCGATCACCGGCGCATCGATGCCCGCCGCCCGCAGCTGGCGCAGCACCGCCGGGAAGCCGGGAGTGACGCCGGCGAGGAAGATGAAGTCGGGCTTCTTGTCGAGGGCGGCGAGGCGCGAGACCTGCGCGGCCACCGACGGGTCGGCGTTCTTGTAGCTGTCCTCGCCCACGAGCGCGTCGGCGCCGGCGACCTTCGTCCAGCCGGCCTTGAAGCCGCGCGCGAGCGACTTCGTATATTCGAGCGCCGTATCCTCGAGCAGGTAGCCGGTCTTCCAGCCCTGCTTCCTGTAGGCCCAGTCGGCCAGCAGCGCGCCTGCGCCCTCGGCCTCGGTCGCAAGCGTGAAGACGTAGGGACCGACGGCCTTGTTGCCGAGCTTGATGTCGGCGCCATTGGTCGAGAAGGCGAGCACGCCTTCCTGGTTCGCGACGAGCGCGGCGGGGCCGCCCATGTCGAAATCCGCCGAAACGATGATCGCCTTGGCGCCCTGTCCTGCGAGCTGCGCTGCCGCCTTCGCCGCCTCGGCGCGATCCGTCTTGGTGTCGACATGCACCAGCTTCAGCGGGTGGCCGAGCACGCCGCCCGCCTCGTTGATCTCGTCGACGGCGACCTGGGCTGCCGAGACCGGGCCTTCGTCATAGGGGGCCATCCATCCGCTCGACGCGGTGGCGGCGCCGATGATGACCGGCTCCTCCGCCGCGCGGGCGGCAAGCAGCGGAAGCGACGCCATCGCGGCGGCGGTCGCCAGCATTAGGATACGACGCATGCTCTTCTGATCTCCATTTGGGATGACATGTCTCAGGCGGCGACGCTCGCCGGCTCCGGGCTCGCTTCGCCGGCGAGCAGCCGTGAAAGATGCCCGGCGCCCGCGGCGAGGTCGGCCGGCGCCAGCGCGGCGGCGACGATGCGATCGGGCCGCACGACCAGCCATTGGCCGGCATGGAAGGCGATCGCCTCCGACAGCCGGTGATCGGCGAGCGCGGCGGTGATGACGCCTTCGGCGGCGCGCGGCGCGGGCGCCCCTGCGGGCCTGAGCGCCACGCGGCTGATGCGCGCCGGATCGAGGAAGGGATGCCGCAACGCGGCTACGGGCGCCTCGGCGACGTCGAACCCCACGAGCGCGAAGCCCGGACCGAGGAGGTCGTCGAGCAGCGTCTCGGCTCCGCCATCCGGGACCACGGACGGGTTCGGCAGTACGCGCCCGATCAGGCTCTTCGGATCGGGCCGGCCGTCATGCAGGACGATGCCGGACTTCAGATAGGGCTTCGGAATATAGCGCATGTCGCGGATCCAGCGGCTGAAGGCCGGAATGAGCGAGGCCGCCCCCAGGAACAGATCCCGCGCCATGGTGACGGGCAGCATGCGCGCCGACTGCAGCTTGCCGTTCGCCGTCGCGATCTTGATCGTCTCGACGAGGTGCTCGAAGCGCTCCTCGTGATAGCTGTCGAGCAGCGACGGAAGAGCGCGGCCGTGAATGACCTCCGCCAGCTTCCAGCCCAGATTCTTCACGTCGCGCGCGCCGCTGTTCATGCCCTGGGAGCCGAAGATCGGCATAACATGCGCCGCGTCGCCGACGAGGTGGACACGGCCTTCCGACAGGCGCCGCGCGATGCGCGAATGGAACGTGTAGATCGCCTTGCGGATGACGCGGCGGGTGCGGATGTCGTCGCAGATCGGCGCCAGCATTCGGGCGAGCGCCGCATCCTCGAGCAAGGCGGCGTCGTCGGTCTCGTGCTCGTGCAGCGACACCTCGTAGCGCCGGCCGCCGTTCGGCGAAGGCAGGCTGACATAGTTCCGGCTCCAGCCGAGCTTCGTCACCGCGACAGGCGAGGTATCCGGATCCTCGAGCACATCGACCACGATGTGCCGGTCGCCGAATTTCCGCACCTCGTCGAAGGGAATGCCGAGCTTCTTGCGGACGAGGCTGTGCGACCCATCCGCGCCGACGAGATAGCGGGCCCGTACCCGCGCCTCGCCCTCCGGGGTCGCCAGCGTCGCCACCACGCCGTCCGCATCCTGCTCGAAGTCGACCAGCTCGTGCCGGAAACGCGCCTCGAAGGTCGGAAAACGCTCGCCGCCGGCGAGCAGGATCGCCTCGAATTCGGGCTGGAAGGTCGCCGTGCGGCGCGAATAGTGGTGCTCGGTGATGCTGGGCTCGACATGGCCGACGCGCCAGCCCATCGGCGAATAATAATCGAACGAGATCGGGTAGACGCCATGGGCGCTGACGGGCGCGCTGAGGCCGAGCGTGGCGAGAAGGCGAAAGAACTCGTCATCGATCAGCAGCGCCTTCGGGATTTCGGACAAGCCCGGATCCCGCTCGATCAGCAAAACGCGTACACCGGCCTGGCCGAGCAGGTTGGCCATAGTCAGCCCCGCCGGCCCGGCGCCCGCGATGAGGACGTCGAACACCGCGCCCTGCTCCCCCGAGGCATTGCCGCCTGGATGCTTCCGAACCGCCGAACTCAAGGTCATTCCCGCCCGCATGCAGCACCGCGCGCGGAGCGGCGACAGGCCGTTCCTTGCGCAGGATCAAACTATGCCCCTGAGCATTGTCTAATTGTGTACAATGTCAAGAAATGCGATACTAAGGTCGACCTTGAAATTGAAAGCCGGGACGCGCGCCGCGATGCGACTATTCCATTCCCCAACCTCCCCCTATGTCCGCAAGGTGCGCGTCTGCGCGGCGGAGCTGGGGCTCACCGACCGGATCGAGCTCGTGCCCGTCACGCCGAGCCGCCTCGCGCCCGATCCCCGGCTCGCCGCCGTCAACCCGCTCGCGCAGGTGCCGACGCTCGTCCTAGAGGACGGCACGACGGTCACCGGCAGCGACGTCATCTGCCAGTTCCTGGATTCGATCGCCGGCGACCGGCTCGTCCCCGCCTCCGGGGCCGCGCGGTGGCGGACGCTCAGCCTGCACGGCCTCGCCAATGGCGTCATCGAGACGGCGCAGCTCTACCGCTACGAGACCGGGCTGCGGCCGGAACCGCTCGTCTGGTCGGACTGGACGGAGGCGCAGCTTCGCAAGATCCGCTCCGGCCTCGCCGGCATGGAGCAGGCCATACCGGAGCTCGGCGACCGGATCGACCTCGCCGCGATCACCTTCGCCTGCGCCTTCGCCTATCTCGATCACCGCGTACCCGCGCTCGACTGGCGCAGCGAGCAGCCGGTGAGCGCGCACTGGTTCGCCGGCTTTTCATCACGGCCGTCCATGACGGCGACGGCGCCGGTGAACCCATGATCCGGTATGGTTGCAAATCGCGGGAACCCTCGCGACAAATAGCAGGCACCCCGTCTCGACTCGGCGCCCAGATTGCGGGGTCCGTTCGAGGGCGAATGGGTATCGCCCGTCTGAGGAGGTTTGGCTGGTGAAATCGAAGGGTCCGGGGGGATTGCACCGGCAGGCGCCGCCGATGTTCCGGGCTGATTGGCCCGGTGGAGAGCCTTTGCGAACGCTCTCCGTCTCCGAGCAGATCGCGCAGCAGATCGGCGCGATGATCATCGCGGGCGAATACGAGCCCGGCGCAAGGCTGGTGGAAGAGCAGATCTCCGCCGATTTCGGCGTCAGCCGCAATCCGGTGCGCGAGGCGTTCCGCATCATGGAGCGGGACGGCTTCGTGTCGATCTCGGCCCGGCGCGGCGCCCAGGTCGTGTCGCTGACACCGGAAGAAGCGAGGGACCTCTTCGAGATCGAAGGGCAGCTCTATGCGCTGATGGCGCACCGCCTGGCCGAGGCCTCGTCGCGCGAGGCTCTGGAGCTGCTCGACGAAGCCGTGCGCCTGCTCGAGGAGAGCCTTGCCGCCGAGGGGCCGCTCGTCGACTTCCTCGTCGCCATCAACCAGCTCTCGCTGGATCTCGCGGCGCTCAGCGGCAACAACAGCCTGCCGCATGTCATGTCGCTCGTGCTGATCCGGAACCTCGGCTTCACCCGGTCGAGCCTGACCTGCGCCAACCGCAAAGGCAGGCTGATCGCAGGCTGGCGGCGCATGCGGGACGCGATCGAGGCGGCGAACGTAGCCGAGGCGGAGAAAGCCGCGCGCGACATCGTCACGGAACTGGCGTCGGCCGTGCTCAAGATCATCCTGCAGACCGCCGCCCCCGCCCATTGAGGGTGACCGGACGCCGCCCGACGCGAGCCGGAACGAATTCCGGTTCGCGTCTCTCGTCAGTGTGAGCAGCTAGTAGCCGAGGGCGATGCCGTCCTTGCGGTGGTCGGAGCCGCCGAACAGCGCGCCCGATTGCCGATCGATCCAGATGGCCTGGCAGCCGCCGAGCGGCTCGGTGGCCCAGCTCACCTTATGCCCCATCCGCTCGAGCTCCGCCTTGATCGCCGGGTCATGCGTGGTTTCAAGCGACAGCTCCCCCTTGAAATGGAAGCTGCGCGGCGCCTGGTTGGCCATCTGCGGGTCGAGCCCCCTGTCGAGGATCTGCGACAGAACATGGACATGCCCCACGGCCTGATACTGGCCGCCCATGACGCCGTAGGACATCACCGGCAGGCCGTCCTTCATCAGCATGGCGGGGATGATCGTGTGCAGCGGCCGCTTGCGCGGGCCGATGGCGTTGGGATGTCCCGGCCGCAGCGAGAAGCCCGAGCCCCGGTTCTGCAGCAGCACGCCCGAACGCGGCGCATAGATGCCGCTGCCGAAGGCCGAGAAGATCGAGTTGATCAGCGAGACCGCGTTGCGATCCTTGTCCACCACCGTCACATAGACCGTGTCTGGATGGGCGGGAACCTCCCATTCGCCGGGATCCGACGCCAGGCCTAGCCCGATCCGCGACCGCATGGCGCCGATCGAGCTTTCGCTGAGCAGCGCCTCGATATCGACGGTAACGTGCGCGGGATCGCAGATCACCGCGTCACGCTGGGCGTAAGCGGCCTTAGTCGCCTCGGTCAGCAGGTGGATGCGGTCCGCCTCGCCGAGGCTGGGATCGGCGAGATCGAAGCCGTCCAGGATGCGGGCGATGATCAGCGCCGCGAGCCCCTGCCCGTTGGGCGGGCACTCCAGCAACTGATAGCCGCGATAGTCCGCGCCGATCGGCGCCGTCTCGATCGGCGCATAGGCGGCGAAATCGTCGAGATCGTGTAGTCCGCCGAGCGAGCGCAGCACGGCGACGATCTCTTCCGCCACCTCGCCCTCGTAGAAGGCCTTCGCGCCCTTTCTGCCGATCGCGCGCAGGGTGGCGGCCAATGCGGGGGCCGTCATCCGATCGCCGATGCGCGGCGCGCGGCCGCCCGGCAGGAACTGCGCGCTGGCGGCCGGGTTCGCGGCGACGCGGCCGGCATAGCGCTCCCAGTCATGGAACACGCGCGGGGTGATCCGGTAGCCGTCCTCGGCCGCCGCGATCGCCGGCGCCAGAACGCGCTCCAGCTCGAAGCGGCCATACCGGCCGACCAGATGCGCCCAGGCCGCCACCGCGCCCGGAACCGTCACGGCGTCCGGCGTCGGCTCCTCGATGACGGAGATCTTGCGCTCGAGATAGTGGTCGAGCGTCGCCGCGGCCGGCGCATGGCCGGAGCCGTTCAGCGCCACGACGGGGCCGGAGGCCGGAGCATAGAGCGCGAAGCAGTCGCCGCCGATGCCGGTCATGTGCGGGTCAACGACGCCCTGCAGCGCCACGGCCGCGACCGCGGCGTCGACGGCGTTGCCGCCGGCGCGGAGCACATCGAGGGCGGCGAGGGTCGCGGCGGGGTGCGAGGTCGCAGCCATGCCGTTTTCAGCCACGGCGACGGAGCGGCCGGGCTGCATGAAGTCACGCAGATACATGGGTCAATTCCGCGAGCTGGAGATCAGGCTTCGATATCGCGCTCGATATATTCGAGCGTGAGCATGTAGTGAGCGACGAGCCGCTCCTTGGCCTCTTCGATCCGGCCGTCGAGGACGGCGTCGGCGATCTGCCGGTGCTCGTCTTCGCCGTGCCGGCGCGGATAGGCAGCGCCAGCCGAGACGAAGATGTAGCGCTGCGCATGGTCCATCAGCACTTCGCAGAACTGGAGCAGCCAGGACGAACCGCAATTCGCCAGCAGCGCGACGTGGAAGGCGCGGTGCGCCCCCTCGAACTGCGCCCGCCGCGCCATGTCCGAGCTCTCCTCGGTCCAGGGCGAACGCGACATCCGGTGGAGGGCGAGGACGATCTCCTCCTCCCATTCCACCGTCCGGTTGCGCATGGACTGCTCGAGCGCGAGGCTCTCCAGCCAGCAGCGCGTCTTCACCAGTTCGCGCCAGCTCTCGATGCTGATCTGCGGCACGAAGAAGCCGCGCTGGTCATGCCGGTCCACCAACCGCTCCGACGAGAGCCGGTTGAGCGCCTCGCGCACGGGATTGGTGCCGACGCCATAGCGCTGGGCGATGCTGTCGATCGCCAGCTTCTGGCCCGGCTGAAGGTTGCCCCGCAGGATATCGAGCCGCAGCTGGTCGTAGGCCATGGTGGCCGTCGTGGCCTTCTCGGGTTTCAAGCTCACTTGCTCATTCCTTCCAGCGGCCTCTCAGTTGCCATCGCCAAGGGCCGAATCGCGATGCCAGAAGACGAACCGGCGCTGAATCCAAGCCACCACCCCGAATGTGGCAAGCCCCATCAAGCTCAGATAGCAGATGAGCGAGAAGACACGCGGCGTGTCAAGCTGGGAGGCCGCGATCCGGATCAGTTCGCCGAAGCCCTTGCCGCCGCCCACGAGCTCGCCGGTGATCGCGCCGCCGACGACGCCGATGGCCGAGACCTTGAGCCCGGTGAAGAAGTGCGGCAGGCCGGTCGGGATCTTGAGCTGGACCAGCGTCCGCCACGGTCCGGCGCCGAGGCTGCGGAACAGCATGCGGGCGTTCTCATCCGTCGCATGCAGGCCGGCCGCGACGCCGACGATGATCGGGAACAGCGCGATGAAGGTCGCGAGCGCCACCTTGGAGGCGATGCCGAAACCGAGCCAGGACAGGAAGAGCGGCGCAAAGGCGACCTTCGGCATGGTATCGATGGCCACGATCACCGGCATCAAGGCCCGCTCGCCGAAGGCCGTGCCGCCGACGATGACGCCGATGGCGATGCCGATCGCCGAGGCAAGGATGAAGGACAGCACCACTTCCTGCGCCGTGACCAGGAAGGCGGAGAAGATATAGCTGCCGGTCAGGATGCCCATGCCGACATAGACGAGATCCTGCGCCGTGCGCGCCGGCGACGGCAGGATGATCGGCGAGACGAGGCCGAGCGCGGTAACCGTCTGCCAGGCCGCCAGGATGATGGCCACGAGCAGCGCGATGGCGAGCGGCCGCGGAATGCGGTCGACGAAGGCGACCTTCTCGCGCCAGACAGTTTCGGGAAAATCGGTCACAGGAAGGCTCCCCTGTCCAGCAGGCCGCGAATTTCGGAGACATAGGCGCCGAAGCGCGGCTCGGTCATCATTTCGAGGGTGCGCGGGCGCGGCAGGTCGATCGGGATCGCCTTGACGAAGCGGCCGGGCCGCGGCGACATCACATAGACCATGTCCGACAGGATCACCGCTTCCGAGATCGAATGGGTAATCAGGAACGCGGTCGCCTGCCGGTCGGTGCAGATGCGCTGCAGCTCGATGTTGAGAAAGTCGCGCGTCAGTTCGTCGAGCGCGCTGAACGGCTCGTCGAGCAGCAGGACGTCCGGCTCGGTGATCAGCATCCGGCACATGGCGGCGCGCTGGGCCATGCCGCCCGAAAGCTCGTTCGGATAGACCTTCTCGAAACCTTCGAGCCCGACCAGCTTGAGCAGGTCGAGCGCCCGCCCCTCGGCCTGGCGGGCCGCCGCCTTGCCGCGCTGCACCTCGATAGGCAGCACGATGTTCTCGAGCGTCGTGCGCCACGGAAACAGCGTCGCCTGCTGGAACATCATGCCCGCCTCGCGGCGGGGACCGAGGACGGGCTTGCCGTTCAGGAGCACGCTGCCGGACGAGGGCGGGACCAGGCCGGCCATGATCTTGAGCAGGGTGGATTTCCCGCATCCGCTCGATCCGATGATCGAGGCGAAGGTGCCCTTGGGCAAGGTCAGGTCGACCTTGTCCAGCGCCTGGACCTTGCGGCGGGCATAGTGCTTGCTCACGCCGCGCAGCTGAAATACCGGCCGGGATTGCTCCCCGGCCGGTCCGATTGCGGATATGCGGTCGCTCACTGCGGCAGGCCCTCGTTCCACGCCGCGACGAACTGGTTCGTATAGGCCTTGTCGAGACCGTCCACCGGCCCCTTCAGGCTGCCCGAAGCGACGAGCGACTTCTCCCAGGCCTGCCACTGCTCCGGATGGTTGTAGCCCCAGCCCTTGGAAAGATCGGTCGGCAGGACGCGCAGCTTGATGTTGTCAAACAGCGCCTCGAGCAGCTTGCGATCCTCGGCCTCCTGGGGATTGCCGACGGCCGAATAGGCCAGCACCTTCTCGCGGTTCTCCGGCTTCTGGCCGAAGGCCGCGCCCTTGGCGAGCGCACGGCCAAAACCTTCCATCACCGTGGGGTTGGCGTCGATGAACGGGCGCATCGCGGCGAAGCCGTTGCCGAAATAGCCCTGGAACTCCACCGGCGTGACGTCGCGCACGTTCATGCCACGCATCGAGAGAATGGCGGCATCGGCGGTCGCGGCGGCATAGGCGTCGATCTCGCCGCGCTGGAAGGCGACGGTGGCGGGGCCGGAATCGCCCACGGTCAGGAAGGTGTAATCAGCGCCTTCCTTCATGCCGGCGGCGTCGAGCATCGAACGCGCGAAGGAGACCTCGGCGCCATCGGCCGTGCCGATGCCGATCACCTTGCCCTTCAGATCGGTCAGCTGCTGGAACGGTGCGTCCTGCCCCACCATGATGCCGAACTGGCTCTTGGTGAAGTGATTATAGAACGAGACGATGTCGACGCCCTGCATCCGCGCCGACAGAAGCGGCCCCGGGCCCGGCACGCCGATATCGCCCTGGCCGGCGGCGATCGCCTGCACGACCTGGCCGGATCCGTCGACGGCGCGCACCGTGACCTTCAGCCCCTCATTGGCGAAATAGCCCTCCCCGATCGCGACATGCATCGGATACTGCCCGATCGCGCCCGGATGCGGCAGGACGACGGTTATCTCCCGAAGTTCCTGCGCGGATGCGCTGCCGATGACCGTAGCTGCCGCCATGGCGGCGGCGAGGCAGATGGCGCCGAAACGCCCACGTCCCTTTTTGAGCATGGTTGTCCTCCCTCTGTAACCCTGACGACCGAATAATGTATGATTATGCGTAGATTGTCAAAATCATATTGATTTCGGATTTTGCCTTCGATATGTGCATGGACATTGGATGATCCAACGTCCAGATGCCGCACAGAAAGGGATGCAGATGGGTACAAGCCAGAATTTCGTCGTCGATGCCGGGGAGCGGCCGAGCCTTCCCGTTCATGGATCGGACGGGCGCTATCCGGTGCGGCGCATCTATTGCATTGGCCGCAACTATGTGGCGCATGTCCGCGAGATGGGTGGCGACGAGAAGCTCGACTTCCCGATCGTGTTCCAGAAGCCGACCGACAGCATCGAGCAGGACGGCGCGGTGCTCGACTATCCGGTGATGACGAGCAACTACCATTACGAGCTCGAACTGGTCGTCGCGATGAAGTCGGGCGGCTACAACATCCCCGTCGAGAAGGCACTCGACCATGTCTACGGATATGGCGTCGGCCTCGACATGACCCGGCGGAGCGTCGACGGCCAGTCCGATCGGCCGAACCAGCCCTGGGAACTCGGCAAGGCGTTCGACCGCTCCTGCCCGGTCGGCACGATCTACCCCGTCTCCGAAGTCGGCCATGTCGACAAGGGCAGCATCCGCATGACCGTCGACGGCGAGGTCAAGCAGGACGCCGATCTCGGCATGATGATCTGGACCACGCCCGAGATCATCGCCAACCTCTCGCGCTACTTCGCGCTCGAGGCGGGCGACATCATCCTGACCGGCACGCCGAGCGGCGTCGGCGCCGTCACCACCGGGCAGGTCCTGGTCGGCGCGATCGACGGTCTCGGCAGCCTCACCGTCACCATCAGCGAGCCGGCGGGCCAGTAGCCCGCCACCGCTTCGTCCGACCCCGCCCCGAGACCTTCCGACGGGCAGGAGACCTGGCCAGCCGCGCACCGCGCGGCTGGCCTTTTCGTTTGGCGATGCGCCCATGATCACCTCCCTCCCCTGGATTGCTCATTTGCAATGCGCGACCTGATGGCCGTCGCCGATCGGCTTCCCTCGGCACTTCCAATCAACGAGCCGGCATCCGCTTCGCCCGAACCCGCCCGGCAGGCACGTCAGCCTGGCACAGGGCGAGGAAGCCGGGCGACCGCGGCCCTCGCTGAGACATTCCAACGACGAGGCCGGTCGGCCAGCGCGCATGGCGACGGGCGCCTCGAGCAATCCGCCGATACCCTTCCCGGAACAGCGCCCACAAAAACGTCGCCGCGACAAAAATCACGGCGACGTTGAGTTGGCTCGCGATCGAGCGTGCTGCGCGAGAGGCGTCAGGTGGGTTCCCGCGTCAGCGTCTTCTCGCTCGGCGCCCAAAACAGGATCTTGCGACGCACGAAGGCGACGAGCCTCTGCACGCCGATGCCGATGACGGCCAGGACCACCAGCGCGGCCATCGAGCCCGGAATGTCGAGCGCGGCGTTGCGATTGAGAATGAGCACGCCGAGCCCGGCCTCGCCGCCGACGAATTCGCCGACGACCGCGCCGAGGATCGAATAGATCGCCGCCAGTTCTAGTCCGGCGAAGACGAAGGGCCAGGCGCTCGGCAGCTGCACGAGCTTGAACGTCTGCCAGGCCGTCGCCTTCATGCTGGCCATCAGCTCCAGCCGATCCGGCTCTACGCCGGAAAGTCCCGCCGCCGTGTTGATCAGCACCGGGAAGAAGGTGAGCAGCACGCCCAGCACCACCTTGGACTCGAAGCCAAGCCCGAACCAGACCGTAAACAGCGGCGCCAGCGCCACCTTGGGGACGCTCTGGAGCGCGATGATATAGGGATAGAAAAGTCGTCGCGCGAAGCTGAACCGCACCACGACAGCGCCCATCACCACGCCCAGAATGGCGCCTCCGACGAAGGAAGAACCGGCCGCGAGCCCCGTCGCATAGAGGTGGATGTAGAAGCCGTTGGGCGAACCGATCGGCGTGGAGAAGCCGGCGATCAGGGAGCGGAGGATCTGGCTTGGTGTCGGCAGGATATATTCCGGCACCTTGAACGCCCGCACGCAAATCTCGATCACGATCAGCAGGATGACGAAGGAGATCGGCGCGATATGGCGGTTGAGGAATGCCGTCACGCGGTTCGGCCGTGCCTTCGCCGCCGGGGAGGATGAGAGGCGTCCGGCGGCGATGTTCGCCTTGACGGCAGTATCAGTCGGCATAGGGACGCTCCTGGTTGCCAAGCCCGAGATGCATGCGGATCCGGCGAACCGCCTCGCCGAATTCGGGGGCGAGCATGACGTCAAGATCGCGCGCTCGTGGCAGGTCGATCTTGATGTCGTCAACGATCCGGCCCGGCCGCGCGCTCATCACCAGCACGCGATCGGCGAGGAAGACCGCCTCGGGGATCGAATGAGTGATCAGGAAGATGGTCTTGTTGCTTTCCATCCAGATGCGCTGAAGCTCGAGATTCATCGTGTCTCGCGTCATCGCATCGAGAGCGCCGAACGGCTCGTCCATCAGCAGGATGGCGGGATCCGGCAACAAAGCGCGCGTGATCGAGCACCGCTGCTGCATGCCGCCGCTAAGCTCGGACGGATAGGATTGCTCGAACCCGGACAACCCCGCCATCTTGAGCAGCTTGGCCGCCCGCGCCTCGGCGGCCTTCTTGTCGAGGCCATAGACCTCGGCGGGCAGCATGGTGTTTTGCAGCACCGTCCGCCAGGGCAAAAGGACGGGGGACTGGAACACCAGTCCCACCTTGGTCTGCACGTCGCTCGGCGGCGCGCCGTTCACCAGCAGCGTACCGTTCGTCGCCGGGATGATCCCGGCAATGATCTTGAGCAATGTGGACTTGCCGCAACCGGACGGCCCGACGACGCAGATGAACTCACCCTCTTTCGCGGAAAAGGAGATGTCCGTCAGCGCCTTGACCGTGCCCTCGCGGTGCGAGGAATAGACCTTGTCGAGATCCCGGACCTCGATCGCCGGCCGGGCGGGGACGGCGATCGAGGCGGGGGAGATGCCGGAGGTTCCGGCCGCTGCCAACTGGTTCATCACGGAGCCTTGAGTTCGGCGACCCACCGCTGGTATTCGCCCGCATCGACCGGGACCTTGAGCTCGTCGGCCCATTTGCGCAGGGCGGCCTCGTCAAAGTCGTTGATCTTGTCGATCAGCTCCGGCGTGTAGAAGACGGCGGGGTCGACCTTGCCGGTGAGCCCGAGCATGTCGACGTAACCCGTCCACTGCGCCGGGGTGAACTCGCACCATTTCTCGCCCTTGGCGCGGTCGACGGTCACCAGCGGCGCGCGCACCTTGATCGAGCGGACACCGTTGGCAACCGCATCATCCAGCGGCACGCCGGCCGGCAAGGCCTCGGGATGCATGTGGAAGCTGATCCGCACCGCGGCTTCCGGATTCTGCGTGGCGACGATGATCGACTTGATCATGCCCTGCATGACCTTGGCGGCGGCGTCCTTGTTGCCGTCATACCAGTTCTTGGCGAAGGCCCAGGTGTAGCCCACGGCCGCCTGCTCCAGGGCGGCATCCAGCGGCACCTTCTTGAGCTCGACGCCGGCGGCGATCAGGTCGGATTCCGCGGTGTCAGAGAGAATGATGCCGTCGACCTGGCGCGAGCGCAGCGCGGCGGCGGCCTGCTGCTTGGCGCCGACGGCGAGGAACGTCACGGAATCCGGATCGACGCCCGAATTGCGAAGCAGGAACTTGAGCACCGCCGTGTCGCTCGAGGCGAGGCTCTCGATGCCGATCTTCTTGCCGGCGAGGTCGGCATAGGCGTTGATCGGGCTGTCCGGCAGCACGTCCACCCGCTGGATCAGGCCGTGCAGATAGACGCACGGGCTGACAGCCGGCACGTCGCGGCCCTCGGCGAGGCCGTTCAGCACGATGTCCTGCGTTCCGGTGCTGACGGTCACGCGACCCGCCAGCATGAGGACCAGGTTCTCGGTGCCGCCCTGGGTGCCCATGGTGGTCGCCGCGATATCGGGACCGAACAGGCCGAGCGGCTGGCCGATCCACATATTGGCGATGCCGGGCTGGAAATTGCGGCTGCTCATGCCGATCGTCACCGGCAGCGGATCCGCCGCGAAGGCGGGAGCGACAGCGGCGCCGCCGAGCAGCAGCGCCGCAGCGAAAGACTTCAGCAAGCGTTTGGCGCGATGGCCGGACGAAGGCCGCGAGAAAGACGAGATCGACATCTTATTCCCCTCTGATACGACGTGTTCCCATGTCTCCCAGTTCCGCCGTTACGGATCCTGGATCGTCTGGAACTTGGCCGGCACATGAAACTCCAGGAAGGCCGCGCCGCTCTCTCCGGGCGTTACGCGGGTGCCGTGGCGGTGGCCCTGGTTGATGAAGACCGCCTGGCCGGGCCGGATCGTCGTGAGATCGCGGCCATTGGTGAATTCGAGCGTGCCTTCGAGGATGACGAAGATGCTGTCCGCGTCCGGATGGAAATGCGGATGGGTCACCGTCTCCGCCTCGTAGTGGACGATCATGCCCTCGGCGCGGCCGGAGGGCGTCGCCTTGGGGCCGACGAAGAAGGCGCGACGCTTCTTGTTTTCCGGCTCGTGCGCCAGCGCCACCGTCTCGGCCGGGATGGTCTTCAGCCCGCCTTCATAGCCGGCGATCTCCGCCTGACTGCCCGGCGGCGGCGAGATCACATAGAGAAATTCCAGCGGCTCGCCGCCATCATTCGAAAGCGTCACGTCGCTGCCCTGCCCCGCGATGGCGAAGACCTGCGGCTTGACCGGCTGCTTCTGGCCCTCGGCATCGGCGATGCTTCCCGTCCCCTTCAGAACGAACCAGTAGCCGTCCGAACGCGCGGGAACCGTGATGGCGGCCTTTGCGCCCGGCGCCACGCTCCAGAGCGACGCCTCCATCGTCGTCCCGTCGTTCGCGATCCGGCTGCTGCTGACGCCGACTTCGGCGGTCGCCCGCCCTAGCAAGCTGTCGATATCTGCGATCGTCGTCATCCGTCCCTCCATCGGTCGATGGCAAAGTCTGGTGGCGAGCCCTTCACTTTGTCAAGACGAAGAACCAATTTAATCGCCGATAGATATTTTTATCGAGGATCGTATATTATCTGCAGCTGGTTTTGATGAATCGATAGGCTTGACGCCTGAGTTTTGATCGGATTAGTCAATCATACGAACCAATAGCAGCGAGACCCCGATGGCCTCCGATCCGCAAGAGCCGCCTGCCGCCCGACAGATATCGACGACGACGGTGATGCAGGCGATCCTGCGCAACGGGCCCATTTCGCGGGCGGACATCGCCAAGATGACCGGCCTCTCGAAGCAGACGGCGTCGGAAGTCGTACGCGCGCTCGAGGAAAGCGGCTGGGTCAAGGAGTGCGGGCGCACGGTCGGCAAGGTCGGCCGCAGCGCCCTCACCTACGAGATCCATGGCGGCGCGCGCTTCGTCGCCGGCGTCGATCTCGGCGGCACCAAGATCAACGCGGCGCTCGCCGACCTCCTCGGCGAGATCAT
This sequence comes from Kaistia sp. SLG-1, assembly GCF_059699055.1. Taxonomy (NCBI): domain Bacteria; kingdom Pseudomonadati; phylum Pseudomonadota; class Alphaproteobacteria; order Hyphomicrobiales; family Kaistiaceae; genus Kaistia; species Kaistia sp. SLG-1. The sequence continues at coordinate 1,437,931 of NZ_AP048544.1, read as the reverse complement.
CGCCGAGGAGCAGCAGCCGACCGACCTGCGCGGCGGCCCCGAACTGATCCGCCAGATCGCCGGCATGGTGCAGGGCCTCACTGAGCGCGCCGGCATTCCCGCGAACGCCGTCCGGCTGATCGTCCTCGGCACGCCCGGCGTCGTCGACGCCGAGACCGGCAAGGTCGCCATCGCCCCGAACGTTCCCGGCTTCGACGCGATCAATGTGCGCGACCTGCTCGCGCGCGCCACCGGCGCCGAGGTGGTCGTCGAAAATGACGTCAACCTCGCGGCCAAGGGCGAGCAGTGGCGCGGCAGCGGCGCGGGGATCTCGGACTTCACCTTCCTGGCGCTCGGAACCGGCATCGGCATGGGCATCGTCGCCGGCGGCCGGCTGCTGCGCGGCGCCCGCGGCGGCGCGGGCGAGATCGCCTATCTTCCCGTCGGCGGCGATCCCTACGACTCGCGTGGCTTCTCGCTCGGCACGCTCGAATATGCGGTCGGTAGCGCCGCCATGACGCGGCGCTATGCCGGCTATGGCGGCGCCGCCGATGCCACGGCGCGAGACGTTTTCGCCGCCTTCGAGCAGCGCGAGCCGGCCGCCGTCGCCACCATTGAGGAAACCGCGCGCCTGCTTGCCCCCGCCATCGCGGCGATCGGCGCCATCCTGGATCCGGAAGTCGTCATCCTGGGCGGCAGCATCGGCATCCGGGAGGAACTGATCGCGGAAGTCCGCCGGGCGCTTGCCCGCTGCACGCCCTACCCGCCGCGCATCGAGGCGAGCGTCCTCGGCAGCCGCGCCGCCATGATCGGCTGCGTCGGGGCTGCCATTGAAAAGACTCATAAAGATCTCTTCGGTGTTGCCGCCGCGGCGTTGAACCCCGCGCTGACCTCCGAAGCCTGACACCCTCCCCCCCGACCCGCCGCCATATCGGAATTCGACATGCCGTCCTTCAGACTGCCTTTCAAGCTGCCCATCGACGGCTATGTCCTGGCGCTGCTCGCGACCGTTGCCATTGCCGCCGTCCTGCCGGCGCACGGCATCGGCGCCGAGATCATGGACAAGGTGACCTATCTCGCCGTCGGGCTGCTGTTCTTTCTCTACGGCGCCCGCCTGTCACCGAAGGCTATCGTCGAGGGCATCCTGCACTGGCGCCTGCAGAGCCTGGTCTTCATCAGCACCTTCGTCCTGTTCCCGCTCGTCGGGCTGGCGCTGACGACGCTGCTAAAACCGCTTCTCGGCGCCGACCTCGCCTTCGGCCTGATGTTCCTCGCGGTCCTGCCCTCGACGGTGCAGTCGTCCATCGCCTTCACGTCGATCGCGCGTGGCAACGTGCCGGCGGCGCTCTGCAGCGCCTCGGTGTCGAACATCCTGGGCATCCTTCTGACCCCGGCGCTCGTCGCGCTGCTTCTGAGCTCGCATGGCGGCGGCCTCGACTTAACCTCGCTGCGCGACATCGGCCTGCAGCTGCTCCTGCCCTTCGCGCTCGGACAGATCGCGCGGCCACTCCTCGGCAACTGGATCGTCCGGCACAAGCAGCTCACCTCCTTCGTCGACCGCGGCTCGATCCTCCTGATCGTCTACGCCGCCTTCAGCGAGGGCATGGTCGCCGGCATCTGGTCGCAGCTGACCTGGTCCAGCCTGTCGCTGGTCGTCATCATCGACGTGGTGATGCTGGCGATCGTTCTCATCGTCACGACCTGGGCGGCGCGCCGGCTCGGCTTCTCCAAGGCGGATGAGATCGCCATCGTCTTCTGCGGCTCGAAGAAGAGCATGGCGAGCGGCATCCCGATGGCCAACATCCTGTTCGCCGGCCAGAGCGTGGGCCTCATCGTGCTGCCGCTGATGCTGTTCCACCAGCTGCAGCTGATCGTCTGCGCCGCCATGGCAAGACGCTACGCGGCGCGGGCCGAGACGCCCGCCTAGCGCGGCGATCCGATCGGGTCGTCGCCCGCGGCGGACGAATACCCTGGCGATCGCCCTCTCCCGCGTACGGGAGACGGCTCAAGATCAAGTCGGCCGGACATCCCGGCCGACAAGCAGGGTCCGCTACCGCGTCAGGGCAGCGTATGCCCCGCCGCCGTGAACAGGCGGTACCATTCTTCCCGGGTCAGCGGCACGCTGGATCCGGCAGCGGCTTCCGCGACGCGGCCGGGTTTGGTCGTGCCGAGCACGACCTGGATCTTGGCCGGGTGGCGCGTGATCCAGGCGACGGCGATGCCGGTCGGCGTGACGTTGTAGGCATCGGCCAGTTCGTCGATGGCGTCATTGAGCGCCGCGTAATTCTCCCGGTCGCCGAGGAAGACGCCGTCGAAGAAGCCCTTCTGGAAGGGCGACCACGCCTGCAGCATCATTCCGTTGAGGCGGGAATAGTCGAGCAGCCCGTTGTCGCGATCGATCGACTGATCGAGCCCGCCCATATTGGCGGCGATGCCGGTGGCGATGAGCGGCGCATGCGCGATGCTCAACTGCACCTGGTTGACGATAAGCGGCTGAGTGACCGCGCTCTTCAGCAGCTCGATCTGACCCGGCGTATGGTTGGAGACGCCGAAATACCGGACCTTGCCGGAGGTCCGGAGCGTCTCGAACGCCGAAGCGACTTCTTCGGGCTCGACCAGCGTATCGGGCCGATGCAGCAGCAGGACGTCGAGGTAATCGGTGCGGAGCGCCGCTAGCGACTCGTCCACGGAACGCAGGATGTGCTCGGCGGAAAAGTCGAAGAAGCCCTTGCGAATGCCGACCTTGCTCTGGATGACGACCTGCTCGCGCTCAGCCGCCGTCAGCGTGACAGCCTCGCCGAATCGTTCCTCGCAGAGGTGGCGCACGCCGCCATAGATGTCGGCGTGATCGAAGACATTGACGCCGGCATCCCGGGCCCCGCCCACCAGTTGCTGGATTTCGGCCTTGCTCAATGCCGCGATGCGCATCAGACCGAGCACGACGCTGGAAACGTTGAGCCCGGTTCGCGGCAGTTGGTATGTTTTCATGCTGGGAGCCTCGGAACGTGTTTTGATTGGGACAGCGGAACAGCATGCAGTTCGCATGTCGATGTCAACCGCCCAATCCTCCAACCCGTCCCATATTGCCCACTTCGTGGGACGCCGGCAGGCCCAGGCCCGCGCGGTGCCTGTCCGGTCGATCGGCTTATCCCCTGCCTCGCCGGTCAGAGCGCCGGCGCGGACGGCATCTCCGGACGTGACGTCGCCGCGTCCCGCAGGGCTGGAACGGAGCGGATAACGAGCTTCTCCAGTTCCACGACCAGGAAGAAAATGATCGCGCCGACCAAAAGCCAGAACCACGCCGCGAGCGGCAAGGATGCCGTGTCGAAGATCGCATGGAACGGCGGCGCGTAGGTGAACAGGAGCTGCAGCACGACGACGGCGGCGATGCCATACCAGAGATAGGGATTGCCGAGATGCGCGCGCACCGACAGGGATGAATCGACCAAGTAGCGGCTGTTGAGCAGATAGAAGATCTGGCCGAGCGTGATGGCGTTGACGGCGACGGTGCGGGCCATCGGATCCGAGGCGCCCTGCGCCTTCATCCAGAAGAAGGCCACGAGCGTGTAGATCACCAGCGCCGCGCCGACGAAGAGAATGCGCCAGATGCCGAAGCTGGTGACGATCGGCCGGTCGATGGCGCGCGGCGGCCGCCCCATCACGTCCGCCTCATGCGGCTCGAACGAGATGGCGAGCCCGAGCGCCACGGAGGTCACCATGTTGACCCAGAGGACCTGCGGCGCGGTGATGGGAAGCGTGAAGGCGAACAGGATGGCGATCGCGATCACCGCGCCCTGCGCGACATTGGTCGGCAGCAGGAAGAGCATCGCCTTCTCGATGTTGTTGTAGACGGTGCGCCCCTCCTTCACCGCCGCCGAGATCGAGGCGAAATTGTCGTCGGCGAGGATCATGCCCGCCGCCTCCTTCGTCACCTCGGTGCCCTTGATGCCCATGGCGACGCCGATATCCGCCTTCTTGAGCGCCGGCGCGTCGTTGACGCCGTCGCCGGTCATGGCGACGATCTGCCCGTTGGCCTGGATCGCTTTCACGAGCCGCAGCTTGTGCTCCGGGCTGGCGCGGGCGAAGACGTCGACGTCGCGTACGCATTCCTGCAGCTCGGCGTCGTTCATCGCCTCGATCTCGGTGCCCGCAACGGCCGTCTGGCCGTCGCCGATGCCGAGCATCTTGGCGATCGCCGCGGCCGTGATCTTGTGGTCGCCAGTGATCATCGTGACGCGGATGCCGCCGCCATGGCATTCGCGCACGGCATCGACCGCCTCCTTGCGCGGCGGGTCCATCAGGCCGACGAGGCCGAGGAGCACGAGGTTTTTCGGCAGGTCCTCGGGTCCGAGGCTGCCGGCGTTCAGGCCGGGGTTTTCCAGCCACGCCAGCCCCAGCACGCGCTCGCCCTGCGCGGCGAGCCGGTCGCCCTCGCTGGCGAAGCGATCGCGGTCGAGCGGCGCAGGGCCGGCCGCCTGCTGCTGCCGGTCGCAATGCTCGAGGATCACCTCCGGCGCGCCCTTCACCAGCAGGAACTCGCCCTGCGGCGCGCGGTTCAGCGTCGCCATGAACTTGTGCTCGGACTCGAACGGGATCGCGTCGATGCGCGGCGCGGCCGCCGTCTCCTCGGCCCGGTCCATGCCGAGCTTGGTCGCGAACGGATAGAGCGCGCCTTCCGTCGGATCGCCTTCGACCTTCCACTTGCCGTCGTCCTGGAACAATTCCGCGTCGTTGCAGAGCAGCGACACGCGGCCCATCAGCGCCAGCACTTCCGGCGTTTCGCCGACCGGCTTGCCATCCGCCCTGACCTCGCCTTCCGGCGCGTAGCCGTCGCCGGAGACCTCATAGGCCGTATCCGCGGTCACCACGGAGGTGACCATCATTTCCATCAGCGTCAGCGTACCGGTCTTGTCCGAGCAGATGCGCGAGACGGAGCCCAGCGTCTCGACCGCCGGCAGGCGTCGGATGATGGCGTTTCGCTGCGCCATGCGCTGCACGCCGATCGCGAGCGTGATGGTGATCAGCGCCGGCAACCCCTCGGGGATCATCGAGACGGCGATGCCCACCACCGCCTGGAACAGCTCGACGAAACTCATATGGCCGAGCCAGTGTCCCCAGGCGAACAGCAGCACGCTGATGATGGCGATTGCCGCCGTGATGACGTAGCCGAACTTCTTGATCTGGCGCAGCAGCGGCGTTTCCAGCGCGTTGACTTCGGCGAGCATCTGGTTGATCCGGCCGAGCTCGGTGGCGCTGCCGGTCGCGACGACGATGCCGGACGCCCGCCCGGACACCACCATGGTGCCGGAGAACACCATGTTCTGCCGGTCGCCGACCGTCGCCTTGGCGGCGACGGGCGCCGTGGTCTTTTCGGCGGGTACGGATTCACCCGTCAGCGCCGCCTCCTCCGTGCGCAAATTCTTGGCGTCGACGAGGCGCAGATCGGCCGGGATCTTGTCACCCGATTCCAGAAGCACGATGTCGCCGGGCACGAGGTCCTCGGCCGGGATGAGCCGCGTCTCGCCGCCGCGCAGGACGCGCGCCTCGGCCGACAGCATGTTGCGGATCGAATCCAGCGCCTTCTCGGCCCGCCCCTCCTGCACGAAACCGAGGAGCGAATTGAGCACCACCACCGCGAAGATGATCGAGGCGTCGAGCCACAGGCTCAGCATGAGCTTGACGAAGCCGGCGGCGAGCAGGACGTAGATCAGGATGTTGTTGAACTGGGCGAGGAAGCGCAGCAGCGGGCTCTTCTTCTTGCCCTGCGGCAGGCGGTTCGGGCCGTAGGTAGCAAGCCGCTCGGCCGCCTCCGCCGCTTCGAGGCCACGCGCGGGATCGACGCGAAGCTCTTTCTCGACCTGCTCCGCCGGCAAGGCATGCCAGGGCGCGCTTTCCGCGCCGGATACGGTGGCCTCATGCGCGCTCATATTGATCCCTCACCGTGTTTTCCGATTGCGCCCGCACGTCCAGATCGCCCGGCCTACCACGGCCGACGAGATGCGCCGTCGCGCGCCAGGCGTGACGCGCAATCCGTTCGAGCTCTCGGGCGGCGTCGATCCGCGCCAGCGCATCGGCGGCGGTCAGTTGTCCCGGCGCGACGGCGGCGAGTGTGCGGGTGCGGTAGTCGCGCTGGATGGCGTCGAGCTCGCCCACGGCGCCCTCGGCCTCGGCCAGCGCCGCTTCGATCTCGGGCGAAAGGCTCCAGCCGATCGGGCTGGCCTGCTCGCTGATCGCCGATTCCGTCGTGATCGAGAGAGCCACCTTCTCGGCATCCCGCATAACCTTGTCGCAGAGCGCGGCGGCATGACGATCATCCGCTCCTCCTGCCGGCTGCCCGGGAAAGCCGCTGCCCGCCAGCGCTTCCGCCAGGCGCGACGTATGGTCGAGCGCATGCAGCGTGCTCGTCATGCGGTGGCGCTCCGCCTCCGTCTCCGGCGGTTCCTTCAGTTCGGACAGGAAGTCCCGCACCTTTTCAAGCGTCGCGGCCGCGGGACCGGTGTCCTGCGCCGCGCCGCTGCCCGAAAGAGCGGCGGAGACCGAGGCGGTGATCGTCCGGAGCACCTCCGCTACCACACGCCGCGCGGTCTCGACGGCGACCACCGGATTGACGAGCGTGCTCGGATCGAGCGCGCGTTCGAGCGCCGTTTCCTTGGACGGCAGCATCCGCTCGACGACGCGGGTGAACCATTGCGTCGCGGGTAACAGCACCGCGACGCCGACCACATTGTAAACCGTATGGTAACCGGCGAGCAGTGTCGTCCCGTCGACGGAAGTCGAGAAGCGGCTCATCAGCGCCGCCGTGAAGGGGAAGGCGACGATCGCGATCAGCGCCGCGATGAGCTTGAACAGCACATAGGCGAGCGCCAGGCGCTTGGCCGTCGTGCTGGCGCCGATCGCCGCCAGCGCCGAGCTCGTCGCCGTGCCGATGTTCTGCCCGATGATCAGCGCCGCTCCCTGCTCCAGGCTCACGGCGCCGGCGAAGAAGGCCGAGATGGTGACGGCGATGGAGGCGGTCGACGACTGCATCACGGCCGTCATCACCAGACCGACGGCGATCAGGGCGAAGAGACCGAACGCGCCGGAGGCGAAGCCGACGCCCGGCATGCCGAGCACGGACGGCAGGTCGGAGGGATGCAGGCTTTCGGCGAGCCCGCCCATGCCCTGCTGCAGCGTCGTCAGGCCGTAGAGCACGAGCGCGAAGCCCGCGAGCGCGCCGCCCGCCGCCGCCACCCGTCCGCTGGCGAGCAGCCGCGCCAGCGCGCCGATGAAGATCAGCGGCAGCGCGTAGGTCGACAACGAAACGCGCACGCCGATCAGCGCCACCAGCCAGCCGGTGCCCGTGGTGCCGACATTGGCGCCGAACACGAGGCCGAGCCCCTGCGGAAAAGTGAGCAGCCCGGCGCTGACGAGGCCGATCGTCGTCATCGTCACCGCGCTCGACGACTGCACGAGCAGCGTGATGATCGCGCCCCAGAACGCGCCGGACAGCGGCGTCGCCGCCGCCTTGCCGAGAACCGTCCGCAGCGACGATCCGGCGAGCGCCTTCAGGCCGTCGGTCATGACGGTCATGCCCAGCAGAAAAAGTCCGACGCCGCCGAGTATCGCTATCGTCGTCGACATGAGCGGTGGCTCTCCCTCTGCCCCTGGCTATTCCTGTTCGAGCTATTCCTGCTCGAGCTCTTCCCGCGCCGCCGCGAGGTCCTTCAGCTTTTCGGCCGAGACCGTCGGATATTCGAGGTCGAGCTTCTCGACGGCGTCGACGATAGCCGCCGCGACGATGAGACGGGTGAACCATTTGTTGTCGGCGGGGACGACGAACCATGGCGCCTGCTTCGAGGCGGTGGCGCGGATCGCCTCGTCATAGGCCTTCATGTAATCGTCCCAGTACCGGCGCTCGCGAACGTCGCTGGCCGAGAACTTCCAGTTCTTCTCCGGCCTGTCGAGCCGGCTCATGAAGCGCTTCTTCTGCTCTCCATAGGAGAGGTTCAGATAGAATTTCAGGATGATCACGCCCTGGCGCGTGAGATAGTCCTCGAAGCGGGCGATATCGGCGAGCCGCTCTTCCCAGATGTGCTTGCCCACCAGTTTCGGCGGGATCTTCTGGGCCCGGAGCAGCTCCTGATGCGTCCGCACCACGAGCACTTCCTCGTAGTAGGATCGGTTGAAGATGCCGATGCGGCCGCGCTGCGGCACCTTCATCGCATAGCGCCAGAGAAAGTCGCGCGACAGTTCCGCGTCGGAGGGCTGCTTGAACGAGAAGACGTCGCAGCCTTGCGGATTGACGCCGGACATCACGTGCTTGATCGTCCCGTCCTTGCCCGCCGCGTCCATGGCCTGGAACACCAGCAGCACCGACCAGGAATCCTGCGCGTAGAGCATGTCCTGCTCCATCGCGAGCCATTCCGATCCGCGCCGGAGCAGCTCCGCCGCCTCCTTCTTGTCCATCTTGAGCCCCAGCGTATCGCCGGGGTCGAAATCCTTAAGGCGGAAGTCCTTGCCCTTCGTCACACGGAACGGCTCCGTATATTGCTTGACTACATCGACTATTTCCTTCCGAGACATGGCCGACTCCTCGACATTCCCTTAGGGCATTATAGGCACTTATTCCAATTGGCGCGCGCAACCGCAAGTCGGCAGGCTCACCAACGACAACAATTATGCGAATGAGGGACGCGCCGTCCCGCCGGGGGCCACGCCATGCTCGGCCAGAAGGGGGATCGAAGGAGCCGGACAACGGCCCATCGCCAGCCGCGATGGACCTCATTCCGTCATCCATTGGGAAGGATGGGACCGCGATACCGGCGGCCCGAAGCGCCCGCCGATCGGACATCGTCCGCCGGTGCGGGGCGAGGCAGAGCGCGAACGCGCGCGTATGCGTCGGGAATATCCAGAGCCCGCTCGCCGAGATCCTTTCGTGCCTGCCTGGAGGCGACGAAAGGATCTCGGCCGGGTCATCAGCGCGCCGCCGAGGATCTGGACGACCCGGCGGCGCGCGTCTTCCGTCGGGCGTCAGCCCGGCTGCTTGACCAGCTTGACCGTGTCGGGCTGCTGACCCCACTCGTGCCAGGAGCCGTCATAGAGACGCCAATCGGCATTGCCCGACTGTTCGATCATGAAGCCGAGGATGCAGGCGGTCACGCCGGAGCCGCAGGTCGTGATGACGTTGCCGGAGATATCGGCGCCCGCCTGCTCGAAGATCGCCGAGGCGGCCTCCGGCGAGACGAACTCGAAATTCTTGCTCGCATCAAAGAAGCGCGCCCAGGGCGTGTTGATGGCGCCCGGCATGTAGCCGGAGGCGACGCCCGGATAGCCGGAACCCTCGAGCCCGTCGAACCGGGCGGCCGTGCGCGCATCGACGATGGTGGTATCGCCGCGATCGATCGCCGCGCGAACGTCGTCAATGGTGACGACCCGGCCGGGCTTCAGCCGGGCCTCGAAGGCGCGCGCCTCGACCGGCTCGCCCGCGCCGGTCTCGATGGCGCGGCCCTCGGCCTTCCACTTCCGCCAGCCGCCGTTCAGGATGCGGACCTTGTCGTGGCCGAAGGTCCGGAACATCCACCAGAGACGGCAGGACACGTAGCCGGCATCGTAGATGACGACGTCGGTATCGTTGCCGATCCCCAGGCGGCCGACATGGGCGGCAAAGAGCTCGGCCGCCGGCAGCATGTTCACATAGGGCGAGTCGGGATCGGAGATATCGGCGAGATCGATGAACCGGGCGCCGGGGATGTGGCCGGCAAGGAAATCGTCCCGGGCATGCTTGCCGGCTTCCGGCAGATACCAGGAGCAATCCAGCACGACGAGGTTCTCCGCCTGCCGTTCGATGAGATCGGCAAGCTCGGCGGTTTCAAGGAGCCAGTTGGTCACGGCAATCTCTCTTACGGATAGACGGACTGGCGGCCGGGCTGCTCGACCCAGGAGTCGCCCGAGAGCACGCCGCCGTCGACGACGACGCTGCGGCCGGTGACATAGCGCGAAGCGGGCGACACCAGGCTGAGCGAGGTGGTGATCAGATCCTGCGGCACGGCGAGGTGTCCGGCGGGAATGTAGTTCGCGAACCAGCGGCTGCGATATTCGTCGTCCCAGAGCGGGCGGGTGAACTCGGTCTGGACGAAGCCGGGCTCGATCGCGTTGACCTGGATGTTGTCGCCGGCCCATTCGTGCGCCATCGAGCGGGTCAGCGAGGTGACCGCCGCCTTGGTCGCCGCATAGACGGAGATCGTGTCGAAGGAGATGTTGGCCGAGAGCGAGCTGAAATGCAGGATCTTGCCGCCGCCCTGCGCCTTCATGACGGGCTGGACCGCCTTGGACAGGAAGTAGACGCTGCGGAAATTCACCGAGGTGATCAGGTCGAAATCTTCCTGGGTGACGTCGAGGATCGGCTTGCGGCGGTTGGTGCCCTGCAGGTTGACGAGGATGTCGATGCGCCCCGTCACCTTCAGCGCCTGCTCGACGAGGGCCTCGCAGGCCGCGGCGGAATCGAGATCCGCCTGCAGGCCCTGGAACGGCAGCTTCTCTTCCTGGAAGCGCGCCTCCAGGCTGGCGAGACGCTCGGCCGAGAGATCGTGAACGATGACGCGCGCACCCGCCTTCGCGAAGGCCTCGGAAATGACCGAGCCGATTGCGCCGGCGCCGCCGGCGATCAGCGCGGTTTTCCCTTCGAGCGAGAAAAGGGACGAGAGATACTGGGACATAACATTCCTTTCCGAGGCCCGATCCATATTCCAGGATTCTCCGGGCCGACGACCGGTTAAATATGCCGGGACGACAGGCTTTGGCATGCTGGATCGAGTCGCAACCTGCTGATAGAATTTAATTTATCCGCACCGTATGCGTTTCGGCAGAAATTATATAATCTCCATAAAATATGTAGACAAAATATCCCAATCCCCTTCGAATTTCCGTATTTAATTTCCTGAATCCATTCCGAAATTGGTGGTTTCGCCTTTGGCTGGGAAGGCCGCCCTCGCTAGCTTCTGGGCACCGAAATAAGGAAGCCCAACACCATGTTCCGTAAGACCGCTCTTGCCGTCGGCGCCAGCCTCGCGATCCTCGCCGCCGCATCCTCGGCGCATGCCGAGCCCAAGGGCAAGGACGCCCCGGTGACGGTGTTCGTCTCGCCGCTCACCTTCGCCTTCACGCACTTCGTGTTCCTGACCGACCAGCTGGAAGACGAGGCCAAGAAGATCGGCGGCGTCACGGTCCTGAAGGCGGACGGCCAGCTTTCCGCGCCGAAGCAGATCGCCGACATCGAATCCGCCATCGTGCAGGGCGTCGACGGCATCATCCTCGCGCCGGCAGAAGCCGATGCGCTCGCCCCGGTCGTTCAGGAAGCCATCAAGGCCGGCATCGCCGTCGTCACGGTCGACCGCCCGGTCAACGGCGTTCCGGAAGTTCTCGCCAACGTCGCGGCGGACAATTTCAAGGGCGCCGAAGCGCAGGGCGAGGCCGTCGCCAAGGACTTCCCGAACGGCGCCAAGATCGTCAACCTGCAGGGCATTCCCGGCGACAAGACCGCCAATGACCGCAATGGCGGCGTGCACAAGGTGCTCGACGCTGCCGGCGGCAAGTACCAGTTCGTCGCCGAGCAGGCCGCCAACTTCTCGCGCGACAAGGGCCTCGCCGTCACCGAGAACGTCCTGACCGGCCTCGCCGAGGTTCCGGACGTCATCGTCGCCGGCAATGACGACATGGCGCTCGGCGCCGCGCAGGCCGTCGAAGCCCGCGGCCTCAAGGGCAAGGTCAAGATCTACGGCTATGACGGTTCGGAAGACGCGCTCAAGGCCGTGAAGAACGGCGAGCTGGCCGGCACGGTCGATCAGTTCCCGGGCCAGCAGGGTCGCGTCGCGGTCCGCACGCTCGTCGACTTCATCCGCGAAGGCAAGAAGCCGGAGGCGAGCAACATTCTGGTCGCCCCGATCGCGATCACCCCGGAAAACCTCCAGCAGGCCGAGCGCGTGGGGCTCATCAAGTAATGACGATCCATGCACGTCCCTCTACCGTGGACGTCGAGACTTCGGGGCGCGCACAGCGCCCCGTACCTTTTGTGGCTGCGTCCGGCCTCGTCAAACGCTTCTTCGGCGTGACGGTCCTCGACGGCGTCTCGCTTTCGCTCGGAGCCGGCGAAGTGCGGGCGCTGCTGGGCGAGAACGGGGCCGGCAAGTCCACCGTGATCAATCTTCTGTCGGGCGTCCTCACGCCGGACGGCGGAACGATCGACGTCGACGGACGCCCGGTCCAGTTCGACGGCCCGCGCGCCGCCGACAAGGCCGGCATCAGCGTCATCCGCCAGGAACTCTCGCTGTTTCCGGAGCTTTCGGTCGCCGAGGCGATTTTCGCCGGGCATCTCCCTATCCGCCGCCTCGGAACCGTGGACTGGGCCAGGATGCGGGACGCGGCGCGCGCGGCGCTGGCCCAGCTCGGCATTACCGCGCTCGACGTTCGCCGGCCCGTCGCGGGCCTGTCGATCGCGCAGCAGCAGATGGTCGAGATCGCGCGCGCCCTGACGCGGAAATCCCGCCTCGTCATCATGGACGAACCGACCGCCTCCCTCTCGCCCGAAGAGGTCGGCCATCTCGGCGAGATCATCGAGCGCCTGGCGCGCGAGGGCGTCGCGATCCTCTATGTCAGCCATCGGCTCGATGAGATCCGCGCCTTCTGCCACAGCTATACGGTTCTGCGCGACGGCAAGATGGTCGAAGAAGGCGACGTCGCCTCCGCCAGCAACGAGCAATTGATCCGCGCCATGGCCGGTCGCGACGTCCAGATTGGCGTGCGACGGCAGGGCGCCGCCACGGGCGACGTCGTGCTGCAGGTCCGCAATCTGGCCGCCCCGGCATCGGGGCGCGCGCCCGCCCGCGTCGCGGATGTGAGTTTCGAGGTGCGCGCCGGCGAGATCGTCGGCCTCGCCGGCATCGTCGGCGCCGGGCGGACCGAAACCGCCAACATGATCTTCGGCGTCGATCCGATCGCCTCCGGCGAGATCCGCCTGAACGGCGAGCGATTTGCGCCGTCGTCCGCCGCCGAGGCGATCGCCGCCGGCATCGGCCTCGTGCCCGAGGACCGCAAGGGACTGGCGATCCTGCCGCAGCGCGCCGTGGTCGAGAACTTCGCGCTCGCCGGCGCCAGCCCGCCGCGCTACGGCTGGCTCAACGACCGGCCGGCGGAGCGAAGCCTGTTCCGCACCTTCGTCGAACGGCTCGGCATCCGGGCGGCCTCGTTCAACGCCCCGATCGCCACGCTTTCCGGCGGCAACCAGCAGAAGGTGATCCTGTCGCGCTGGATCGCCCGGCAGCCGAAGCTCCTGATCGTCGACGAGCCGACGCGGGGCATCGACATCGGCGCGAAGGAAGACGTGCACTCGCTCCTGCGCGACATCGCCGGCCAGTCTGTGGCCGTCCTCGTCATTTCCTCCGACCTGCCGGAACTGATGGCGCTTTCAGACCGGATCGTGGTGCTGCGCGAGGGCCGCTCCGTCTTCGAGACGAACGGCGATAAAGCCGTGGCGGAAGAGCTGATGGCCGAAATGACCAAGCACCACGGCTGAACCCTTTCCAAGGAAATCTCCGGAAATCTCCATGTCCAGCAACACCCTGACAACGACGCATCGCGCGCAGACCTTCGCCGTGCTCGGCCGGATCGCGCCGCTCATCTTCCTGCTGGCGCTGGTCGTGCTGTTCGCAGTCCTGCAGCCGCGGTTCCTCACGCCGCTCAACCTGTTCAACATCCTGCGGCAGGTGTCGATCTACGGCATCATCGCGGTCGGGATGACCTTCGTGATCCTGGCGCGCGGCATCGACCTGTCGGTCGGCGCGCTGGTGGCGATGTCCGGGCTGGTCGCGGCCGTGGTCGCCAAGGGCGGCATCGAGGGGCGGTTCCTGCTCAGCAGCGACGGCACCGGCTATGCGTGGCCGTTCGCCGTGCTCGCCGCCATGGCGGTCGGAACGGTTGCCGGATATTTGCAGGGCCTCGCGGTGGCGCGGCTCGCGGTTCCCGCCTTCGTCGTCACGCTCGGCGGCATGACGGTGTTTCGCGGCATCGCGCTGACGATCGGCAATGGCGGCCCCGTCTCGGGCTTCGACGAGGCTTTCGGCTGGTGGGGTCGCGGCATGATCGGCCCGATTCCGGTTCCGGTCATCCTCTTCGCCGTCGTGGCGCTGATCGCGCATTTCGTCCTGACCCAGACCCGCTTCGGCCGGGCGGTCTACGCGGTCGGATCCAATCCCGACGCCGCCCGGCTATCGGGCATCAACACGACGCGGGTTACGATCGCCGTCTATGCCGTCGTCGGCTTCTGCTCCGGCCTCGGCGGCTTCGTGCTCTCGTCGCGGCTGAACTCGGCCGAGGCGGTGGCCGGCACCGGCTACGAGCTGACGGCGATCGCCGCCGTCGTGATCGGCGGCACCAGCCTGCATGGCGGATCCGGCTCCATCATCGGCACCGTCATCGGCGCCCTCTTGACCGGCGTCCTTTTGAACGGTCTCGTCATCCTGAACGTCTCCCCCTACGTGCAGCAGATTCTGGTCGGCCTGATCATCGTCGCTGCCGTGGCCTTCGACAGCTTCGTGAAGAAACAGTCCCGATGAAGCCCAGCATCCTCCGTACCGGCACCGCGATCGAAGAGTCGCCGAAGCGGCTCCTGAAGGCCGGACCGCTTGAAGCCACCCTCGACGCCGGCGCACTGCGCTGGGTGCGATGGGACAATGTGGAAATCCTGCGGGGCCTCAGCTTCCTGGTGCGCACGCCCGGCTGGGGCACGCCGTCGCCCGCGATCTCGGACCTCGAGATCGACGAGCAGGCGACCGGCTTCGTCGTCCGCTACGACGCCTATTTTGGCGAAGCGGGCAAGGGCGTGCTGGCGCGGATCCGCCTCGAAGGGCGGGCGAGCGGTCATCTCGAGGCCTCGGCCGAGATCCACGCCGATGCGCCGTTCAGCACCAACCGGACGGGTTTCGTCATCCTCCATCCGCTGCTGGGCTTTGCCGGCACGGAGGTCGAGGTCGAGCACGCATCCTCGGGCGCGAGAAAGCTGGTCATCCCGCTGCCGATCAGCCCGGGCCAGCCGGTGATGGACATACGGGCGATCGCGCATTCGCCGCGCGCAGGGCTCCGCGTCTCCACGCAATTCGAGGGCGACGTGTTCGAGATGGAGGATCACCGCAACTGGTCCGACGCGTCGTTCAAGACCTATAGCCGCCCCATCGGCCTGCCCTATCCCTACCTTCTCGAGCCAAACGCTCCGGTCCGCCAATCGGTGACGATCGCGATCACCGATGCGGGCCTCGGCGGAACGGTCGCGGATTCCGTCACCGTTCCCGCGCTCGACGTGCAGGTCCTGCCGGGCTACGCGCTGCCGCTCGACCGCCTGGACGATGCGACCGAGGCGCTGCGCTTCGCCGATGCGCTGGCCGAGCTGAAGCCCGCCCGCATCCTGCTCCGCCATGATTTTGCCCGCGGCGACACGACGGCGGCTTCAGGCGATCTCGCCGAACTGTTGCGGCGGACCGGGGCATCGCTGGAAGTTCAAGCGATCCTCGGCGGCGCCGATGCCGCCGCGGCCGGAGCCGAACTGGCGCGGCTGGCGGCGGATCTGAAGGCTGCCGGGATCGCCGTTTCCCACATCGCGGCCTTCGCCAAGATCGACGAGCAGTCGTTCCAGCCGGGCGAGGCGCGCCCGCCGCATCTCGGCGAAGCGGAGCTTTCCGCGGCGCTCGCCGCCGCTTTCCCGGAAAGCCGGCGCGGCGGCGGCTCGCCCGCCTTCTTCACCGAGTTCAATCGCAAGCGGCCGACGCCGGCGTTCGCCGACTATCTCACCTTCGCGACGACGCCCGTCGTGCACGCGGCCGACGACGCGTCGGTTGCGGAAACGCTGCAATCCCTCCCGCACATCCTGCATTCGGCCACGGCGCTCGCGGACGGCCGGCCCCTGGCCGTTGGGCCTGTCGGCATCGGCGCGCGGCTCAACCCCTATGGCCCCGGGCCGAGCGACAACCAGCCGGAGGAACGCACCGGCATGGCGGCAAGGGACCCGCGCCAGCGCGGCCTGTTCGCCGCCGCCTGGCATGTCGGCTATCTCGCCCGGCTCGCGCCGTGGGGCATTGAACGCTTCGCCTTCGGCGCCGCCACCGGCCCGTTCGGGCTCGTCGCATCGCGCCAGCCCTATGAGCGCGAAGTCTGGGACACGTGGGCGGACGGAAGCGTCTATCCGCTCTACCACGTGGCGCGCTGGATCTCCGGCGCCGCCGGAGGGCGGGTGCTTTCGGCCTCGACGCAAGGCAACCTGGCGCAGGTGATCTGGGAGAAGGACGGCCGCAAGCGGGCGCTTTTCGCCAATCTCTCCGAGACGCCTGTTTCCGTCGAGCTGGATCAGGGCGTCGCCTCCGGCCGGCTGCTGGACGAAGACAGCCTGGAGACGGCGGCGCTGGGTCGCGAGGCGTTCTCCGCGCTTCAGCCGCTCGAAACAACGGTCCGCCTCGGCGCCTATGGCGTTCTCCACGTCGAATATGGAACTGCGACATGACGGAAACCCTCAAGGGGCTGCTGATCGGCTGTGGCTTTTTCGCCCGCAATCAACTCCATGCCTGGACGGAAACGGACGGCGCGGAAATCACAGCGGTCTGCGACCTCGATGCGGAGCGGGCCCGGGCCTATGCCGCCGAGTTCGGCATTCCCGCCTGGTACGACACGGCCGAGGTGCTCGCCTCCGGCGCGTTCGATTTCGTCGATATCTGCACCACGATGGAAACGCACGAGGCGCTCGTCGCCCTGGCGGTCCAGCATGGCGTGCCGGTGATCGTGCAGAAGCCGTTCGCGCCCGACATCGACACCTGCCGGCGCATCGTCGCCAACGCGGCTGCTGCCGGCGTGCCGGTGATGGTGCATGAGAACTTCCGGTTCCAGAAGATCTTCCGGCGCATCCGCGAGATCCTCGATAGCGGCGAGATCGGCGAGCTGACCTTCGGCCGCCTCTCCTGGCGCAACGCGATCGACGTCTATTCGAACCAGCCCTATCTGCTGAAGACCGAGCGCTTCATGATCATGGACGTGGGCATCCACATGCTGGATCTCGCCCGCTTCATGTTCGGCGACGCCGACGACGTGTCCTGCTTCACCCAATCGGTGAAGGAGGGACTGGCCGGGGAAGACGCCGCGACGATCCTGCTCCGCCACGACAACCGGGCGACCTCGATCGTCGACGTGAGCTACGCCTCGCACCGCTTCCCCAACCCCTTCCCCCAGACGCTCGGCGAGATCGAGGGCCGGAAGGGCTCCATCCAGATCCTCGAAGGCGAGGTGCTGCTGGTGCACGCGGACGGGCAGCAACGGCGCGAGACGATCGAGGCCGACGCGCGCGACTGGACGTCCGCGCCCTGGACGCAGATCCAGGACAGCGTGCCGCGCACGCAGCAGCACTTCATCGACGCGCTCCGCAGCGGCGGCGCCTTCGAGACCTCGGCCGAGGACAGCCTGAAGACCTATGCCCTGGCGGAGGCGGCCTACCGATCCGCCGAAAGCGGCCGCGTCGTCAGCGCGAGAGACCTCTAGGAAAAAATGCTCTAACGCTTTGCCCGGTCGCGCCCTCTCGGCGCGGCCCGCTACCCACCTCGCTCGCTCCAGGACAAGCCATGCAACCCGATACCCTCCGGCGCGTCGGCCAGACCGACCTCGAAATTCCCGTGCTCGGCCTTGGAACCTGCCCGCTCGGCGGCGTCTATGAAGCCATCGACGAGGCGACCGCGCGCGCGACCTTCGAGGCGGCGTGGAATGCCGGTCTCCGTCTCTACGACACCGCGCCCTGGTATGGCCTCGGGCAGGCCGAGCACCGGACCGGCCGCGCGCTCTACGAACACGACCGCGACAGCTATGTGCTGACCACGAAGGTCGGCCGGGTCCTGAAGGCGCCGCGCGACCGCGCATCCTTCACGCCGCCGAACTGGGCAGGCGCGCTGCCGTTCGAGCATCACCACGTCTTCACCTATGACGCCATCATGCGCTCCTATGAGGACAGCCTGCAGCGTCTCGGCATCAACCGGGTCGATGCGCTCTACATCCACGATCTCGATCGCGGCTACTTCCCGAGCGAGGAGGCGCTGAATGCGCGGCTTGACGATCTGGAAAAGGGCGGCTTTCGGGCCCTCGAAGAACTGAAGCGCAGCGGCGAGATCAAGGCCATCGGCGCCGGCATCAACGAGCGCGGCATGATCAACCGCTTCCTCGACCGCTTCGATCTCGACGTCTTCCTCGTCGCCTCGCGCTACACGCTGCTGGAGCACGACATCTATTTCGACGAAATCGCCCGCGTGCGCGAGCGCGGCGCCAGCCTGGTGGTCGGCGGCGTCTTCAATTCCGGCATCCTGGCGACTGGCGCCGTCGACGGCGCGAAATACGAATACGGCAAGGCCTCTCCCGCGGTCATCGAGCGCGTCCGCAGGCTGTCGGACGTGGCGCGCGCCCATGGCGTCGCCCTTCCGGCCGCGGCGCTGCAGTTCCCGCTCGCGGCGCCCCAGGTCTCGTCCATCATCTTCGGCGCGGTGAAGCCGTCCGAGATCGTGGCCAATGTCGATCACTTCACCGCCGTCATTCCGGACGCGTTCTGGTCGGACCTGCGCGGCGAGGGATTGGTGCACGCCGACGTACCGCTGCCGGTTTCTGCCTAACGCCGGCTCGTCATTCGAGATCGAGGCCTGGATGGATCGCTGAGATTCTGTGCAATTCTCAGAGCCCTCCAGGTCGATCCACCAGCTCCGTCATCATCCTGAGGTGCGTCGCGTCAGCGAAGCCTCGAAGGAGGATCCAGCGGAGCCCTGCAGCTTATGGGCGAAGCCAGGGCATTCCCTGGACCCTCCTTCGAGGCCCGGCTTCGCCGGGCACCTCAGGATGATGGTCGAGTTGCGGGAATGCGGTCCGGGATGACGGCCTCCGCCCGCGCCTGGATCGCCAGCAAGGCCAGACCCACCTGCCAGCCCGTCATAGCCTCCGCCGCATCTCCATCCCGCGCGAACCACGCGATCCGCCGTTGGAGCAGGCCTCCGATTGCGGAGGAAATTTCCATCGATCCCGCGAAGAAGGATAGCGCCTTCCTGTAACCGCCAGACCGCCACGGCTAGTCTCCTTCAACGAAATTTCGAAGGACATCCCCCGTGCCTCGTCATATTCGATTTAACGCCTTCGAGATGAACTGCGTCGGGCATCAGTCTCCCGGCTTGTGGGCGCATCCGGACGACCAGTCCTGGAGATACAAGGACGTAGAATACTGGTCCGATCTCGCTACAACTCTTGAGCGAGGAATTTTCGACAGCATCTTTATCGCCGACGTCATCGGCTATTACGATGTCTACAAGGGCGAGCTCGACGATGCATTGCGCCAAGGGGCGCAGATCCCGGTCAACGATCCGCTGCAGCTGGCGCTCCCGATCACCATGAACACCCGCCATATCGGCGTCGGCATCACGGCATCGACCTCATTCGAGCACCCCTACACCTTCGCCCGCCGCCTCTCGACCGCCGATCACCTGACCAAGGGCCGCGTCGCCTGGAACATCGTCACCTCCTATCTCGAAAGCGGCGCCAAGAATGTCGGCGAAGCCGGGCTGCGCCAGCACGACAATCGCTACGACGTGGCGGAGGAGTATCTGGAAGTTCTCTACAAGCTGCTCGAAGGCAGCTGGGAACAGGACGCCGTGGTCCGCGACCGCGAGCGCCGGATCTTCGCCGATCCCGCCAAGGTGCACGAGATCGGCCATGACGGAAAATACTTCAAGGTTCCCGGCTATCATTTGAGCGAGCCCTCGCCACAGCGCACGCCGCTCCTGTTCCAGGCCGGACAGTCCGAGGCGGGACGCCGCTTCGCCGCGCGCAACGCGGAATGCGTCTTCGTCGGCGCGCTGACCAAACCGTCGCTCAAGAGCTATGTCGCCGACATCCGCGCCCGCGCCGCCGCGGCCGGGCGCGATCCGCGCAAGCTCCTCGTCTACAATCTGATCACCGTCATCGTCGACGAGACCGACGCCAAGGCGCAGGCCAAGTTCGAGAAGCTGCAGGAATATGTCTCCTATGACGGCTCGCTCGTCTTCATGTCCGGCTGGACCGGCATCGACTTCGGCCAGTACGCGCCTACCGACCTGGTGCGGAAAGTCGAATCCGCCGGCCTGACGTCGCTGGTCGACTCGATCGAGCAGACCGGCCGTCCCTGGACGATCGAGGAACTGGCGCGCTGGGGCGGCATCGGCGGCGCCGGGCCGGTCTTCGTCGGCTCGGCCGAAACCGTCGCCGACATCCTGCAGGACTGGGTCGCGGAGACCGACGTCGACGGTTTCAACCTTTGCTATGCGATTACGCCCGGCACGTTCGAGGACATCGTCGCCCATCTCGTGCCCGAGCTGCAGCGCCGCGACGCCTATCCGACCCACTATGCCGAGGGCACGCTGCGCGAAAAACTCTTTGGCGAAGGCCCGCTCCTGCCGAACGACCACCCCGGTGCGCGCTATCGCGACATCGAGGCCGTGAAGCGGGCCGAAGCCGCCGCCCAGCAACGATCGGACGCCGAAGCCGCCTGATCGGCCCGGAAGACGGAAATGCCCCCGGTCGGCGGCCTGGCCCGTCGCAGGCCGGCACAGACCCGGATGCCCGCCCCCCCTTGACGGGGTGGCGTGGACTTTTGCCTGCCCTCCCCCGCAAAGGACGATTCCAGCATGAAACGCATTTCTCGCCGCGCTTCGGTTGCGCGCGGTTCCACGGCCATCGCCACGCTCTTTCTACTGGCCGGCGGCATTTCCCAGGCGGCGGCCGACGAGGCGTCGCCGGTCAAGGGCGGCACGCTGATCTACGCGACGGACCGCGAGCCCACCTGCCTCGATCCGCATGTCGACGGCGACATGCCACAGGTCTTCATCGCGCAGCAGTACACGGACTCGCTGGTCTCGCAGGACAAGCAGGGCCGGATCGGCCCGTGGCTCGCGAAGAGCTGGACCATCTCGCCGGACGGCAAGACCTACACCTTCAAGCTCCGCGACGACGTCACCTTCACCAATGGCGAGAAGTTCAATTCGGCCGCGCTGAAGGCGAACCTCGACCATATCAAGAACCCGGCGACGCAATCCTCGACCGCCGGCGGCTACATCCAGCAATATGTGAACACCGAGACGCCGGACGAATTCACCGCCGTCGTCCACCTCTCCAAGCCCTATGCGGCGTTCCTGGAGGTGCTGGCGCAAGGCTTCCTCGGCATCCAGGCGCCGGCGGCGCTGGCGCGCGAGCGCAACGTCAACTGCGAGAGCCCGATCGGCTCCGGTCCGTTCAAGGTGGTGAAGTGGGACCGCCAGAGCGAAATCATCCTGGAGCGCAATCCCGACTACAACTGGGCGCCGCCGACCGCCGACCATCAGGGCCCGGCCTATCTCGACAAGATCGTCTGGAAGATCATTCCCGAGCCCTCGGTCCGCTACGCGTCGCTGGCGAGCGGCGACGTCGACGTGATCGAGGCCGTGCCGCCGGAATCGGAGGCCGAGGCCGAGCAGAACGCGGACCTGAAGCTCATCGTCGCCGATCGCCCCGGCAATCCGACCAATGGCAACATCAACATCACGCGCGCGCCGTTCGACGACATCCGCGTCCGCGAGGCGTTCATCCGCTCGGCCGATATCCCGGCCGCGCTCGACAGCGTCTTCTTCGGCCGCTACCACCGCGCGCCGGGTCCGCTCAGCGCCGTGACGCCGTTCGCGACGGCCGACTTCCAGCATCTCTACGACCACGATCCCGAGCGTGCCAACAAGCTGCTCGACGAGGCCGGCTGGAGCGAGCGCGACGGCTCCGGCATCCGCACCAAGGACGGCAAGAAGCTCACCGTCCACATCCCGCTCGGCGACTTCCAGGGCCCGGCCGACCGCTCGCTCTGGGAACAGATCCAGGCGACGGCCGGCGAGGTCGGCTTCGACGTCCAGCTGGAGTCGGTCGGCTTCTCGGAGTGGCTCGATCGCGACTCGCGCTGGGACTATGACGTGATCGGCGCCTACTGGAACACCAACACCGCCGACGTGCTGCGCATCGTGCTGAGCTCCGAATTCATCGGCGCGGCGGGCTCCGGCGGCTACCACCAGAACGGCACCGGCTTCAAGAATCCGGAGTTCGACGCGACGGTCGCAAAGGCGCTGGAGACGCAGGACGAGGCGCCGCGCCGCGACCTCTACTACCAGGCGCAGAAGATCGTCGCCTCCAACTTCCTGCAGCTCCTGACCTATCCGCAGAGCACGCGCCTCGGCGTCTACAAGACCGCGCATGGCGTCCGGCTCGAACCGTCGCTGTCGGTGACGACGCTCTATGACGCCTGGGTCAGCAAATGACCGCGGGCGTCCTGGCTCTCCCATCCGGTGACGGCCTGCGACGCATCGGCCAGCGCGTGGCGATCCGCGCGCTGGTCGGAATCCTCGTGCTGCTGGCGTCGGCGACCGTGACCTTCTTCGCGCTGAAGCTGACGCCGGGCGATCCCGTCCGCGCCGTGCTGGGCGGCCCGACCGCCAACCCCAGCCCCGAGACGATCGCCGCGACGATCCGCGAGCTCGGCCTCGACCGGCCGCTGCACGTCCAGTACGGCCTCTATCTGCAGCGGCTGGTCACCGGCAATCTCGGCGTCTCCTTCTCGCAGCGCTTGCCGGTCGTCCGCGTCATCGCGGAGCAGATCGGCCCGACGTTGCAACTGACGGCGTCGGCGCTGGTCGTGGCCTGGGCCCTGGCGCTTGCCTCCGTCATCGGCACGACCCGCCGCAACCGGGTGCTCAGCGCCCTTGGTTCCGGCCTCGAGGCGGTGGCGGCGGCGCTGCCGCAGTTCTGGCTGGCGCTGGTCCTGCTCGCGGTGTTCGCCTTCGGGCTCAAGTGGTTTCCGCCGCAGAGCCGCGACGGCTTCGCCGGCCTCGTCCTGCCGACGCTGGCGCTCGCCATCCCGCTCGCCGGCTTCCTGGCGCAGGTGACGCGGGAATCGCTCGAACTGGCGCTCGACCAGCCCTTCATCCTGTCGGCGCGGACGCGCGGCCTGTCCGACCTCGCGGTGCGGCTGCGCCATGCGCTCCGCCATGCCGTCCTCCCCGGCATCAGCCTTTCGGCCTGGGCGGTCGGGTCGCTGATCGGCAATGCCGTGCTGGTCGAGGTGATCTTCTCGCGCCAGGGTCTCGGCCGCGTCCTCTATCAGGCCGTTTCGCGCCAGGACATGCCGCTGACGATCGGCGTCACGCTGGTGGTGACCATCGTCTACATCCTCGCCAGCACCGTCGCCGACCTGCTGTTCGTCCTCGTCGATCCCCGTATCAAGGCAGCCACGCGATGAGCTTTTCCGACGCTTTATCGATCCGTCCCGGCGCCTGGCGATTTCCGGCCATCCGGCTGCCTCCGCTGGGGGCCATCCTCGCCAGCCTCTTCCTGGTCGCGTTGGCGCTCGCCGCCATCGAGCCCAGGCTCTTCACCGCCGCCAATCCGCTGGCGATTGCGCCGCGCGAGGCCTTCCAGCCGCCGAGCTGGGCCCACTTCTTCGGCACGGACCAATCCGGCCGGGACATCTTCACCCGCGTGATCTACGGAGCCCGGCAATCCCTGCTGCTCGGCATCGGCGCCGTGGCGCTGTCGATGAGCCTCGCGATCGTCCTCGGGCTGATCGGCGGACTGGGCGGGCGCTTCGCCGAACGCGCCGTGTCATGGCTGCTCGACGTGCTGTTCTCCTTTCCGACGCTGGTGCTGGCGCTTCTGTTCGCGGCGCAGCTCGGCAGCGGCATCGGGCCGCTGATCATCGCGACCGGCATCGGCACCGCGCCGGGTTATGCCCGTATGGTGCTCGGCCAGGTCATCACGGCCCGCAACGCCGGCTATGTCGAGGCGGCCCGCGCGCTCGGCCATCCGCCGCTCCGTACCATCGCGCGGCAGATCCTGCCCAACGCCATGCGGCCGCTGATCGTCGCCATCACCATGGGGATCGGCCAGGCGATCGTCTGGTCCTCGGCGCTCTCCTTCCTCGGCCTCGGCGCCAAGCCGCCGGCAGCCGAATGGGGAACCATGCTCGCCATGGGCCGCGACTTCGTCCAGCGCGCCTGGTGGCTGACCTTCTTCCCCGGCCTCTTCATCGTGCTGACCACGCTCGCCACCACGGTCTTCGGCCGCTATCTGCAGCGCCGGCTGGAAGGACGCGGCGCATGACCGGCCACTCCCTCACCGTCGAAAACCTCTCGGTCGAGCTCGGCCATGGCGCGAGCCGCCGGCGGGTCGTCCATGACGTTTCCTTCACCGTCGAGCCCGGCAAGGCGGTGGCGCTGGTCGGCGAATCCGGTTCCGGCAAGAGCGTCACGGCGCGCACGCTGGTCGGACTGGCCGGGGCCGGCGCCGGCATATCGGCGACACGGCTGCACTATGGCGACACCGACCTCCGCTCGCTGAGCGACCGGCAATGGCGCCAGTTGCGCGGCAAGGATATCGGCTTCGTGCTGCAGGATGCGCTGGTCTCGCTCGATCCGCTCCGCGCCGTCGGCGACGAACTGATCGAGGCGCTCTCGGCGCATGGCTGGGGTACGCGCGAGACCCGACGCCAGCGGATGCTGGAACTGCTCGATCTCGTCGGCATTCCGGAGCC
Source organism: Kaistia sp. SLG-1 (assembly GCF_059699055.1). NCBI lineage: Bacteria > Pseudomonadati > Pseudomonadota > Alphaproteobacteria > Hyphomicrobiales > Kaistiaceae > Kaistia > Kaistia sp. SLG-1. The sequence continues at coordinate 1,413,348 of NZ_AP048544.1, read as the reverse complement.
GCATTTGCGCGCCCGGCAGCGGCCCGACCAGCTCTCCGGCGGCCTGCGCCAGCGCGCCCTGATCGCCACCGCGCTGGCGCTCGACCCGGCCATCGTCATCGCCGACGAGCCGACCACGGCACTCGACACCACCGTGCAGGCGCAGATCCTGAACGTGCTGGAGGCGGTGAAGCAGCGGGGCAAGGGTCTGCTGATCATCAGCCACGACCTCGCCGTCGTCTCGCGGATCGCCGACGAGGTGGTGGTGATGCATCAGGGCGAGGTGGTCGAGCAGGGCCCGACCGATATCGTGCTTGGCCAGCCGTCGCACGCTTATACGCGCCTGCTGCTCGGTTCGGTGCCCGGCGCGCGGCCGCACCGGACGCGGGTTCCCGCCAATGCCGGAGCGCCGGCCCCGGTCGTCCTGGAAGCGTCGAAGCTGTCCAAGACCTATGTCGGTCCGGACCGTCGCGATCGCCGCGTCGTCGACGACGTCAGCTTCTCGCTTCGCGCCGGCCAGACCCTCGGCATCGTCGGCGAATCCGGCTCCGGCAAGACAACCGCCGCGCGGATCGCGCTCGGCCTGGTCGGGCCGGATGGCGGCGAGGTGCGCTTCGACGGGCAGCCTTGGAACGGCGCCGGCAAGGAGGCCGTGTCTGAACGCGCGCGGCGGCCGCAACGGCCGCGCTTCAGCGTGATCTACCAGGATCCGCTCAGCTCCTTCGATCCCCGCTGGAATGTCGGACGGATCCTCTCCGACGCGCTCGACGCCGGCGGCCTGCCCCGCGGCCAACAGGCCGAGCGGATCGCGTCGCTCCTGGAAAAGGTGCGGCTTTCGCCCGACTACGCCGGGCGGTGGCCGCTGCAGCTCTCCGGCGGGCAGCGCCAGCGCATCGCGATCGCCCGCGCCATCGCCTCGAACCCCAAGGTGATCGTCTGCGACGAACCGGTTTCGGCACTGGACGTGTCCGTCCAGGCGCAAGTCCTCGATCTCCTGCGCGAATTGCAGGACGAGCTCGGCGTCTCCTACCTGTTCATCTCGCACGACCTCGGCGTCATCCGCGAGATCAGCGACGAGGTTCTGGTGATGCTGGACGGCAAGGTCGTCGAGCGCGGCGCGACGGAAGCGCTGTTCGCCAATCCCCAGCACGCGTTCACCCGCCGCCTACTGGCCTCGGCGCCGCATCTCCCCAAACTCGATGCGCAGACGCGCGCAAGCGAGCTCGAACCGCCGGCGGTGTAGATCCGCTGCGAGGCACCGCGAAGATCCAGAAATGATATTTCCCGCTTGTCGGCCGGGGCGAAATAGCATGTGCCTTTCGCTTGATATTTCAGCGCGTTACGGCGTTACGGCCGCCCGCCAAACTCCATAAGCTGGCGACCGTTTCTTCCCGAGGAGCCCGCGTCGACAGCGGCTTCCGGAGAACCCATCGCGCCTCCCGAGCCCATCGTCGGAGGCCTGCTCGAGATCGAGAACCATGACCTCCCAGACCTGGCCCGCCCCCGCCATCGCATCCGACCTGCGCGCCGTCCGCGCCGCTTCGCCGCTGGTCTTCGGCCTCACCAACTACATTGCCGCGCCCCTCAGCGCGAACGTGCTGCTCGCGGTCGGCGCGTCGCCCGCCATCGGCGGCATGCCCTCGGCGGCCGAGCATTTCGCCGGCATCGCGCAGGGCGTCTGGATCAACCTGGCCGCGCTGGTGGCCGACGATCCGGCAATCCTGCTGGCAGTCGCAAAGGCCGCCTCGGCCAAGCAGACGCCCTGGGTGCTCGATCCGGTGACGGTCGGCGCCGGCGCGACCGCGAATGACCGCCTCGCCGCCGAGCTGGTGGCGCTGCGCCCCGGCGTCGTGCGCGGCAATGCCAGCGAGGTGATCGCGCTCGCGGGTGGCGAGGGTGGCACCAAGGGCGTCGATTCGACCGCCAGCCCGGAAGAAGCGATTCCCTTCGCGCAGAGCCTCGCGAAGAAGACCGGCGGCATCGTCGCCGTCAGTGGCCCGACCGACTACATCACCGATGGCGAAACCGTCGTCTCGGTGCCGGGCGGCCATGTCAATCTCACCCGCGTGACCGGCACGGGATGCAGTCTTGGAGCCCTAGTGGCAGCGTTTGCGGGGGTTGTGCCGGACCGGCTTCAGGCAGCAGTATCCGCCCATGCGGTTCTCGCCGTGGCCGCCGAGCGGGCCGCGGCGATCGCGCCGGGAACCGGCTCGTTCTCGGTCGCGCTGCTGGATCAGTTGTCGCTGCTCGATCCCGCGGCCTGAGACGATTACCGAACCCATGAGCGCCGAGACCGAGACGTTGCGGCAGGCCGGCTTTGCCGGGCCTTCGCCGCGCGGACGCAGAGCCAGCCTTGCTAGGGGCCTCCTGCTCCCCTGGCTCAGCCCGATCGCCATCCTGCTGGTCTGGTGGTTCGTGTCGGCCATCGGCCTCGTGGGACCGAAGGCGCTTCCCTCGCCGGCGCAGGTCGTCGCCGCCGGCTGGGAACTGACGCTGAACGGCAAGCTGCCGCAGGCGCTTGCCGCCAGCCTCGCCCGGGTGCTGGCCGGCACCCTGCTCGGCGTCGCGCTCGGCCTCGCCGCCGGGCTGCTCGCCGGTTACTACCGGGTCGCCCAGATCGCGGTCGACAAGCCGTTGCAGATGCTGCGCGCCGTGCCGTTCAACGCGCTAGTGCCGCTCTTCATCGTCGCCTTCGGCATCGGCGAATGGATGAAGGTGTCGCTGATCGCCGTCGGCGTGCTGGTGCCGATCTACCTGAACACCTTCGCCGGTGTCCGCAATGTCGACAGCAAGCTGGTCGAGGTCGGGCTGGTCTACCGGGTGCCGAGGCGCCTGATCGCCACCAAGATCCTGTTCCTCGGCGCGCTGCCCTCGATCCTGACCGGCCTGCGCTTCTCGCTCGCCATCGCCTGGATCGCGCTCGTCACCAGCGAGACCGTCAACGCCAATGCCGGCATCGGCTTCATTCTGGCGCAGGCGCAACGCTTCGTGCGCACCGACCAGGTATTCCTCTGCATCGTCATCTACGCGCTGCTCGGCATCCTCACGGACTATCTGGTCCGCCTGCTGGAAGGCCGGCTCCTCGCCTGGCGCAACAGCTATGACGGGCGCTGATCGCGATCGACTGTCCAACTTCTCCTCCCTGCCTCCCCTCCCTCCAAGGACGACATGATGTTCCATTCGAATTTCAGCCTCCGCCGCACGGCCGTCGCGGCCTCGCTCGGGCTGCTCTTCTCCGGCGGCGTGGCGCTCGCCGAGGACGCGGTGACGTTTCGCGCGGCGTTTTTGCCGACCGCCAACTACCTGACGACCATCCGCACCACGGGCATCCTCGAGAAGGAACTCGCCAAGGTCGGCGCCAAGGCCGAGTTCATCGGCCCGCTCGATCCGTTCTCGGCCTACAACGCCGTCACCTCCGGCAGCGCCGACGCCTCGTCGACGGGCACGGGCTATTTCGTCAACCTCTCGGCGCAGAACAGCGACTGGGTCGCGTTCGCGCTGGAGAAGTATTCGGGCAACAGTCAGGGCGTCGTCGCGGCGCCGGGCTCCGGCGTCACCTCTCTCAAGGACCTCTATGGCAAGAAGGTCGGCATCGATAACCCCGGCGCGACCGGCGACTATGTCCTCAACCTCGCCTTCAAGGAAGCCGGGCTGGACATCTCGAAGGTCGAGAAGGTCACGCTGGACACGTCGAGCTTCGCCAGCGCCTTCGCCAGCGGCCAGGTCGCCGCGATCTCGAGCTACGACCAGAACTTCGCCAACGCCGTCGCGACGGAAGGCTCCAAGGTGCTGGTGACCGCCGACCAGCTGCCGACCGCCAACTGGTCGATCCACATCGTCAGCCGCGAATTCGCCGAGAAGCACCATGAGGCGCTGAAGGCCGTCTATGACGGACTGGTCGAGGAGGCCGCACGCGCCCACGCCAACCCGGCGTTGATCCCCGACGCCTATCGCGAGTTCGGCGCCTCGGAAGAGCTCGCCAAGGTGGTCGCCGGCTTCGACACGCCGAAGATCCTGCCGCTCGACGCTGCCGCCGTCGCCGATCTGAACCGCCTCGGCCAGCAATATGTCGAGTTCGGCTTCATCGAGAAGGCGCCCGACATCGCCAACTACGTCGTCGACCTGTCGAAGTAGTCTGATTACCGAAAGTCCCTGCCGTGCCCGAAATCAGGCTTGAGCGCATCTCGAAGACCTTCGACGATGTGCCAGTTCTCGATCGCGTCGATCTCGTCATCCCGAAGGGCGAGTTCATCGCCATCGTCGGCCGCTCGGGCTCGGGCAAATCGACCTTGCTGCGCATCATCGCCGGACTGGAGCAGGCCTCGTCGGGCAAGCTCCAGTCCACCGACCGGCTCGCCGTCGCCTTCCAGGAGGCGCGGCTGATGCCGTGGCTGAAGGTGGCGGAGAATGTCGGCTTCGGACTGCCGGCGAAGGACCGGGCGCGCATCGTCGCCGACGCGCTCGGCGAGGTCGGCCTCGCCGGCAAGGCCGCCTCTTGGCCCCTCACCCTTTCCGGCGGCCAGGCGCAACGGGTCTCGCTGGCGCGCGCCCTCGTCCGCCAGCCCGAGGTGCTGCTGCTCGACGAGCCATTCGGCGCACTCGATGCGCTGACCAAGCTCGAAATGCAGAACCTCGTCGGCACGCTCTGGCGCGCCCATGGCTGGACCGTCGTCATGGTCACGCATGACGTCGCCGAAGCGGTCCGGCTCGCCGACCGCGTCATCGTGCTCGACGGCGGCCGGATCTCCGAGACCGTCGCGATCCCCGGCCGCGGTCCGCGCAGTCCGGAGGATGGCCATCTCGCCGCCCTCGAAGCCCAGTTGCTGCGCCATCTCGGCGTGCCGCTCCCGGCCCATTCGTAAAATACCTCCCTGCCCCTGCTCTCCCCCGGAATCATCATGCCCCGTACCCGCCCCGGACAGATCCATCTCGCCGCCTTCATGAACGCCGGCCCCGGCGGCGTCGGCTCGTGGCGCCATCCGGATGCGGAATCCGGCTGGTTCTCGCCGGCCTTCTACCAGAAGGTCGGCCGCATCCTCGAAGCGGCGCGGTTCGACTTCGTCTTCTTCGCCGACAGCCTCGGCATCCCGAGAAGCTTCGGCAATAGCATCGAGAACCACGTGCATTACGGCGTCGGCACGCCGAGGCTGGACCCGATCCCCGTCATCGCGCAGATCGCGGCGGCGACCGAGCATCTCGGCGTCGGCGCGACGCTCTCGACCGGCTATCAGCAGCCCTTCAACGCCGCGCGCACCTTCTCCTCGCTCGACCATCTGACCAGCGGCCGCGCCGGCTGGAACGTCGTCACCTCGTTCCAGGACGCGGAGGCGCTCAATTTCGGCAATGAGAAGCTGCCCGGGCGAACCGAGCGCTATCAGCGCGCCGACGAGTTCCTCGAAGTCACGGCCAAGCTCTGGGACAGCTGGCAGGACGGCGCGCTGAAGCTCGACAAGGCGAGCGGCGATTTCGCCGATCCGGCCAAGGTCGCCTCGATCGATCACCAGGGCCGGCATTTCCAGGTGCAGGGCCCGCTCAGCCTGCCGCGCTCGCCGCAAGGCTATCCCGTCATCATCCAGGCCGGCTCGTCGCCGGACGGCCGCGACTTCGCCGCGCGCTGGGCCGACGTGATCTTCTGCAGCCACGCCTCTATCGATTCCGCCATCGCCTTCTTTGCCGACGTGAAGTCGCTGGCGGTGAAATACGGCCGCGATCCCGACCACATCAAGATCCTGCCGGCGGTGACGCCGATCGTCGGCGCGACCGAGGAAGAGGCCGAGGCGCGGAAGCGCGAGTTCGAGGAGCTGGTGCCGGCCGAGGCCGGCCTCGCCCGCCTCTCCTACCATATCGACGTCGACCTCTCGCAGTTCGACCTCGACAAGCCGCTGCCGCCGCTCGACGTCAAGGGCGTCTATGGCCACTACCGCGAGGTGCTGGAGGTCGCGACGCGCGAGAAGCTCACCGTCCGGCAATTGGGCAAATGGTATGGCGCCCGCACCGAGGGGGATCTCGTCGGCACGCCGACCGTGATCGCCGACCGGATGGAGGAGTGGTTCGACCGCCATGCGGCGGACGGCTTCATGATCGTGCCTGCCCATGTGCCGGCGGCCTTCGAGCAGTTCGCCGAGCACGTCGTGCCGGAATTGCAGCGGCGCGGGCTGTTCCGCGAGCAGTATGAAGGGGCGACATTGCGCGAAAACCTCGGCGTGCCCCGGCCCGAAGCGGGCGCGTGGAAATCCCGGCTTCGGTAGATCGGGGCGCGTCGCCGGCTTCTCGACTGGAGAAGCCGGAAGCGCGGGTCGAGACATTTAATTCCGCTGCACCGCACACCGGCATGCCGGCTTTTCCCGCGCGGCAGGAATGGAGGCAACCCGATCCCTCGAAAAAGCACGGTCGACTGGTGAGAATTTAGGCATCCGCGATTGCAGGCCAAACGGCGGCGGATCGCCCGACCCTCGCAAGGAGACCCAAGATGAAGTTCAGCCTCAAAGCCGCACCGGCCACGCGCCGCACCCTGCTCGGCGCGCTCGCCGTCGCGCTCTCGCTCGGCAGCGTCTCGTTCGCTCCGTCCGCTGCCAAGGCCGCCGAGGAGAAGGCGATCAAGGTCGGCATCATCGGCGGCGAGGACGAGGATCTCTGGCGGATCGTCGTCGAGGAAGGCAAGAAGCACGGTCTCGCCATCGAGACGGTCGTGTTCTCCGATTACACCCAGCCGAACGAGGCGCTGGAGCGCGGCGAGATCGACGCCAACGCCTTCCAGCACAAGCCCTATCTCGACAACCAGATCAAGACGCAGGGCTATCACATCACCCCGGTCGGCTACACCGCCGTCTGGCCGATCGGCCTCTACTCGCGCAAGTTCAAGTCGGTCGGCGACATCGCCGAGGGCGCCGTGATCGGCGTGCCGAACGATCCGTCGAACGAGGGCCGCGCGCTGCGCGTGCTGCAGGCCGAGGGCCTGATCAAGCTGAAGGACGGCACCGGCATTCTCGCCACCGCCGCCGACATCGTCGAAAATCCGAAGAAGCTCGAGATCAAGGAACTCGACGCCGGCATCGTCGGCCGCTCGATCGACGATCTCGACGCCGCCGTGGTCAACACCGACTGGGCGCTGAAGTCCGGCCTGAAGCCGGAGACCGACCGGATCGCGCAGGAATCGGCGAAGGACAATCCCTACAACAACTTCATCGCCGTGAAGAACGACCGCAAGGACGAAGCCTGGGTCAAGGATCTCGTCGCCTCCTACCAGAACGACCGCGTCAAGGACGGCATCGTGACCATCTACAAGGGCACCGGCCAGGCTGCCTGGTAAGCACCGGACAAGCGGGGCGGCGCGCCGATCCGGCAGCGCCGCCCCGCTTGCATTCCGGCCTTCCCGACCCAGCCTTGCCCGCAAGGATCCGAGCTTCGAGCCCTTGAACAAACCGTTCCCCACCCTCGGCGCGCATGCGCCTCTCGACGACGTCGCCGCCGCGACGCCCCCCGTCGTCCGCCTCCGCCATGTCCGCCGCCGCTTCGGCGGCGTCGCCGCGCTCGACGACATTTCGCTCGCCGTCCAGCCGGGCGAGATCCTCGGCATCATCGGACGAAGCGGCGCCGGCAAGTCGACGCTGATCCGCAGCATCAACGGCCTCGAAAAGGTCGATGACGGCACCGTCGAATTCGACGGGCAGGACATCACCCGGCTCAGCGAGACGGCCCTGCAGCCGGTTCGCCGGCGCATCGGCATGATCTTCCAGCATTTCAACCTGCTCTCGGCGAAGACCGTCGCCGACAATATCGGCTTCCCGCTCAAGATCGCTGGCGAGACCCGCGCCGCGCGTCAGGCCCGCGTCGCCGAGCTCCTGGAGCTGACCGGCCTCCGCGACAAGGCAAACGCCTATCCGGCCCAGCTTTCCGGCGGCCAGAAGCAGCGCGTCGGCATCGCCCGTGCGCTCGCCGCCAAGCCGCTTCTCCTGCTCTCCGACGAGGCGACCTCGGCACTCGATCCGGAGACGACCCATTCGATCCTGGAGCTCCTGCGCGAGATCAACCGCCGCCTCGGCCTGACGATCGTTCTCATCACCCACGAGATGGAAGTGATCCGCGCGATCGCCGACCGGGTCATCGTGCTCGACCACGGTAAGATCGTCGAGGAAGGCGCCGTCGCGGAGGTTTTCGCCGCGCCGCGCTCGGAGACGACGAAGAGCCTGCTCCGCAGCCTGCGTCCGAGCCTCCCCGCCCATATCGCCGCCCAGATCGACCTTTCCGGCGGCGCCGAGATCGTGCTTCGGCTCGACGTCGCGGGCGAGGCGGCGCGCCGTCCGCTGCTCGCCGAGGCGGCGGCCGAGCTCGGGCTGCTGCCGCGCCTCCTGCATGGCGGCATCGACCATGTCCGCGACCAGCCGCTGGGCACGCTGTTCGTCGCCGTGCCCCTGATCGGCCCCGGCGACCGCGACCGCATCCTCCACCATTTCGACGGCAAGGTCTCCGGACTGGAAGTGCTCGGCTATGTCACCGATCCTGCTTAATCTCCTGCTTCGCTCGATCGTCGAAACCGTGATCATGACCGCGGCTTCGGGGCTGATCTCGCTCGTCATCGGCCTGCCGCTCGGCATCATCCTGATCGCCACCGACAAGGGCGGCCTGTTCGAAAGCCGGCCCGTCAACCTCGTACTCGGCGGCCTCGTCAACGCCTTCCGCTCGATCCCCTTCATCATCCTGCTGGTGGCGCTGATCCCGCTCACGCGCCTGATCGTCGGCACCTCGATCGGCACCACGGCGGCCATCGTGCCGCTGTCGATCGCCGCCATCCCCTACTACGCGCGGATGGCGGCGGTCTCGCTGCGCGAGGTCGACCGCGGCCTGATCGAGGCGGCCCGTTCGATCGGGGCGAGCCGCTGGACGATCATCCGCGAGGTCATCGTGCCGGAATCGCTGCCGGGCCTGACCGCCGGCTTCACGGTGACGCTGGTGACACTGATCGGCGCCTCGGCCATGGCTGGCGCCGTCGGCGCCGGCGGCCTCGGCGATCTCGCGATCCGCTACGGCTACCAGCGCTTCGAGACCGGCGTGATGGTCGCGGTCGTCGCCGTGCTGATCGTGCTCGTCTGCGGCATGCAGTGGGTCGGCGACCTCGTCACCCGCCGCGTCGACCACCGCTGATTTTCCGGTCGTCGCCCGACGCCCTTGCTCTTCCGCCCGTTCCTTCGCTATCAGCGACGTTCATCTGGAAGGACGAAAGAGCATGAACAGCCTGGTTGGAAAAGTCGCCTGGATCACCGGCGCCGGCAGCGGGATCGGACAGGCGGTCGCGACCGCGCTGGCGGGAGCCGGCTGCACCGTCGTCCTGACCGGACGGCGGCAGGAAGCCCTTGAGCAGACGGCGAAGCTGATCGCCGAGAATGGTGGCACGAGCCTCGCCCGTTCCGGCGACCTGACGCAGCCGGAGACGGCCGGCGCGATCGTCGCCGAGATCGAGGAACGCTTCGGGCGGCTCGACCTCCTCGTCAACAATGCCGGCGGCAACATCGTCGAGCGCGCCTGGAAGGACCTGACGCCGGCTAGCATCGACACGCTGATCCACAGCAATCTGTCGGCAGCGTTCTATTGCGCCAGCGCCGCGATGCACCCGATGCGCAAGGCGCAACAGGGGCAGCTGATCCATGTCGCGTCCTGGGCCGGCAAGTTCATCCACCCCGTCAGCGGCCCCGTCTACACGGCGGCGAAGCATGCGGTGGTGGCGATGAGCCAGAGCATCAACATGGAAGAATACAAGAACGGCATCCGCTCGACGGTCATCCTGCCGGCGGAAGTGGCGACGCCGATCCTCGACAAGCGGCCGGTGCCGCCGTCGGCGCAGGAGCGGGCCGAGATGCTGCAGCCGGCGGACCTCGCGTCGCTCGCCCTCTTCATCGCCACGCAGCCGGATTCGGTCTGCCTGAACGAGGTCGTCATCAGCGCCCGGCTGAACAAGTTCTACGAGCGCTAGGATCTTTCGAGGGCCGGCCCCGACGGGCCGGCCCTTTCCGATCAGGCGAGCGAGCGCGCGATCAGCGTGGCGGCGCGGTGGCCGATCATCATGCAGGTCGGCGCGATGTTGACGCTGACCATGGTCGGCATGATCGAGGCGTCGGCGACGCGGAGGCCCTGCACGCCGAGGACGCGGAGTTCCGGATCGACCACAACCAGCGGGTCGTTCCGATCGCCCATCTTGCAGGTGCCGCCGGGATGATAGCCGGTCGTCACCGTCTCGCGCACGAAATTGGCGATCGCCTCGTCGTCCCGGCAATTCGCGCCGGGCGCGAGTTCCTCGCCCACCCAGCCGGCCATGGCCGGCGTCGCGAAGAGCCGTCGCGCGGCTTTGACGCCGCCCAGCATAATGCGCATGTCGTAGCCGTCGGGATCGCTGAAATAGGCGGGATCGACGGTGAGATGCTGGGAAGGATCCGGCGACGCGAGCCGCACGCTGCCCTCGCTCTTCGCGCGGTTGACGGTGAAATAGGCGGCAAAGCCGAAAGGCGCGGACGGGTAGCCGGCCGGCGCCGTCTGCTGCTCGAACAGCTCCGGGCCGAGCTGGATCTCGATGTCGGGCCAGGGCGCGTCCGGCTCGACCCGCTCGAACAGCACGCCGGCATAGTTCCAGAGATCGTCCTGCGGCAGGCTCCGCGTCGCCGCGATGTTCACGCAGGCCGCCGGATGGTCGAGCAGATGGCGCCCGACGCCGGGAAGATCCTGCCGCACCTCGATGCCGAATTGCTGGAGCTGCGCCGCCTCGCCGATGCCGGAATGCATCAGGAGCTTCGGCGTCTCCAGCGCACCGGCCGAGAGCACGACCTCGCGCCGCGCCCGGATGACGCCACGGCTGGTCTCGACGCCCACCACCCGGTTGTCAGCGCCGAAGACGAGGCGCGTCACCGCCGTCTCGGTGAGGACGGTGAGGTTCGAAGGCAAAGACGACGGCGGCTGCAGGAACACCACGGAGGTCGACTGCCGGTTCGCGCCGGACTTGCTCATCCGGTACTCGCCCATGCCGGCGTCGAATGGCTCGCTGAAATCGATGCGCGGGAAGCCCGACTGCTCGGCCGCGTCGAACAGGACGCGGCGGAAATCGCCATGGGTCGCGTGCGTCTCGATGCGGATCTTCGCCTCGAGCGCCTCGAAATGCTGGAAGACCGTCTCGGCGTCCCAGCCGGAAGCACCGGCCGCGACCCAGTCGTCGAAATCGGTCGCAGGCGGGCGGAACCAGATGCAGGTGTTCTGCGAGGTCGATCCGCCCAGCACGCGGCTGATCGGATAGCTGAAGCGTCCGTTGCCGCGCGCCGGTGGCACGATCGGGATCCGCGTCCCGAGCGGGCCGGCGGGCACCTCGCGGTAGCGCCGGAAATCGAGCACTTCCTCGCGCCCCGCGTCGCTCGGCCCGATCTCGAGCAGGGCGATGCTGGCGCTCGTCTGGTCGGCGAGCGTCCGGGCGAGCACGGCGCCGGCGCCACCGCCACCGACCACGACGATATCGAATTCGAGATTATCCATTCCAGCCTGTCTCATTTCTTGTCCGCTCAGGCCGAGCGCTCACGACGCCGGCGCTCGAACACCTCGCGCCGCACATCGTCGAAATCGGTCGGCTGGCCGGTGCTGGCCGTCAGCCCGCCATCGGCGACGAGCGAGGCGCCGGTGATGAAGGACGCCTGGTCCGAGGCGAGGAACAGGATGGCCTCGGCGAGTTCCTCCGCCGTCCCCATCCGGCCGATCGCGCAGGCCTGGTCATAGGCCTCGAAAGCCTCGGGCGGCAGCGTCGCCAGCATCCGCTTCGAGGCGACCGGGCCCGGGCAGATCGCGTTGACGCGGATGCCGTTCAGCCCCTCTTCCCAGGCCAGCGACTGCGTCAGCGAGAGGATGCTGGCCTTGGCCGAGTTGTAGGCGGCCCAGCCGGGATCGCCGCGCAGGCCGGAGATCGAGGCCATGTTGACGATGCTACCGCCGGTCCGCCGCATCACCGGCAGCACTTCCTGGCAGGCGACGAGCGTACTGCGGACGTTCAGCCGGTAGAGGCGATCCCAGACGGCGAGATCGATATCGGCGACGAGGCCGGCCGCGCTGCCGCCGGCGACATTGATCAGCACGTCAACGCGACCCACCTGATCCATCGCGGCCTTGAGGGCGGCGCGGAACTGGTCTTCGTCCAGCACGTCGGCCTCGATCGCCTGCACGCGGGCGCCCGAAGCGGCCAGCTCGTCCGCCAGGTCGCGCGCGACATCCGCCTTGACGTCGAGCGCGAAAACGATGGCGCCCTCGGCCGCCAGCTGGCGCACGCAGGCGGCCCCCATGCCATCCGCGCCGCCGGAAACGATGGCGACCTTGTCCTGGAACCGAGCCATGTTCCGCTCCTTCTTGAATTGAATGCGCCGGATTCGGCGTCCGGAGAGGCTCCGGACCGGCGGCGACAAATGCAGATTATTCCGAATACCGCAACTGACTTCCAGAATATGCAACAAACACGAAGCGCTCTCCCGCCGCGACTAGAGCCCCAGCGGCGTGGCGGCCGCCGCCCGGCCGAGCGCTAAAGAATGCTCAGGAGTCCATATTCCGGAAGCCCCCGATGCGTCGCGATAGGCGCCGATCGGCAATTCCAGCGTCATGGCCGTCGCCCCGAAGCGGCGCTCGACCGCCGGCGCGCACATACCGGCGAGGAGATCGGGGCTCGGCGGCTCGGGCCACGGATAGCGCCGGCCGAAGGCGACATCGCCGGAGCGCCCGGCGAGGCCGCGCTCGAACCGTTCCCGCCGTCGGGAGAGCGGCTCCGCGGTCCCGAGCCACGCATCCAGAACATCGAGATAGACATAGCCGATCTCGAAATCGGTATGGACATCGAGCAGGACGTCGACGCCGATCCCGTCCATCGCCTGCAGCAAGGTAGCGACTTCCGGGCACGGATCCCCCTGCCCGCCCCAATGGCGGTTGGGATCCTGGCCTTGCGGATTGGCGCGGAGATGCCCGCGCCGCATGCCGCCGGGATTGGCGACCGGGACGACGTGAAATCGCCGCCCCGCGGGAAGGCGATCCGCTTCCAGCAGGGCCTCGACGAGGCCCTCGGCGAACCAGAGCGCCGGATGCTCGTTGCCGTGCTGGCCGCAGACGACCCAGACCTGCCGCGCGGCAGGGTCGGGGTCGCCGATCACCAGCCGCGTCGCCCGCCCCGACCGTTCGTCCTCGGACACGACCTCACTGAGGCGGCTCGCGCCCACGCGCTGCCCCATTCGTGTCAGACGATCCAGCCCGAAGGGCGGGAACAGGGCGTAGGTGACCTCGCGCCCCGGCGCGACATGCGGAAAGGAGAGTTGGGCGTCAAAATAGCGGGCGCGGATCGGCCGCCAGGTCTCGCCGGCGGGCTGGGCCCAGACGACGGCGTCGTCCCAGCCGCGCGGATAGCTCGACCGGGCGGCATTGACGATGCAGATGCGCCGGACGGATGCGGCGGAGACGCAAAAATGGAACCATTGAAACGCCCCGATCCCGGGATCGGCCTCGATCTCGATGTCGAGGGTTTCCCCGTCGAAGAAAGCGGCCAACCGGCCGTTGCCGGATGCCGGGACGGGCAGCAGATCCGCGAAGGCCTCGATCGTCATGCCGCTTTCCGAGCGCTCCCCACGATATCCAGGCCGCGAAAACTACAGGCGGACGCGCCTGGCGGCGACGGAAATCCTTGGCCAAATGAGCATTTGGTCGGATTTGCCACGTCAACCGCCAAGCGGAGCAATTCCGTTTTGGGGCGGCGTGTGGTTGAGGACGGATTGGCTTAACAGCGGGCGCCATCCGATCGTATCAATATGAAAGACAGTATTCCAAATAGTGAGATTACTGGCTAGCATCGGGATGCGGGAGATACGCCGGCAAAGCGCCGGCAACGATCCCATCGATGCTGCACCGAGAGATCACGCCAGTCGCGCGGCCAGGGTCGCGAGCTTATTAGGGGGTTGCATGCACGGGAAAGACGTTCTCCGGATCTCTCGCCGCCGGTTGATGACGGGCGCCATGGCCGCTTTGGCCGCCGCGCCCCTCTCCGCGGTCATTCCGGTCCCGAAGGCCTGGGCGCAGACCAAGACGCTCCGGATCGCGGCAGGCGAGGCGGACAACGCCACCGGCACGCTCGACCCCGCGAAGAGCAGCATCGATCCGGATGCCGCCCGCACTAGCCTCGTGCTTGAGCGCCTCGTGGTGCTGGACGAAACCTTCGCCGCCGTCCCGCAGCTCGCCAAGTCCTGGGAATCGAACGCCACCGGTGACGAGTGGACGTTCAAGCTGCACGAGGGCGTCAAGTTCCACGACGGCGAGCCGCTGACTGCCAAGCATGTGATCTACAGCTTCAAGCGCCTGCTCGATCCGAAGACCGCCTCGCCGGCCGCCGCCGCGCTGGCGACGATCGATCCCGCCGCGATCACCGCGCCCGACGATCTCACCGTTCGCTTCAAGCTCAAGAAGCCGACCGTCGAGTTCCCCGAGCTCATCGCCAACCGCTTCACCTACATCCTGCGCGAGGGCCAGCCGGAATCCGAGCTCCGCACGGCGGCGATCGGCACGGGTCCGTTCAAGGTCCAGCACTTCGTTCCCGGCGAGGACGTCAGCACCTACGTCAAGAACGAGAACTACTGGCGTCCGGGCCTGCCCAAGGTGGACGTCGTCGAGCTCCGCTCGATCCCCGAGGAATCCGCCCGCATCGCGGCGATCGAATCCGGCCAGATCGACCTCGTCTGGGATCTCGGCCGCGCCGGCGTCGCCGGGCTGCAACAGAACCCCGACGTCAAGGTGGTGCGCACCCGCGCTCCCTTCGTGCTGACGCTGAGCACCCGGACCGACACGCCGCCCTTCGACGATGTCCGCGTCCGCCAGGCGATGAAATATGTCGTCAACCGCGAGCAGATGCTGCAGCTGGTGCTCCGCGGCTACGGCAATATCGGCGACGACAATCCGGTGGCGCCGTGGGTCAAGTATGGCCTCGAGGCCAAGCCCCGCGAGCGGGACGTAGAGAAGGCCAAGGCCCTGCTCGCCGAAGCCGGCCATCCGGACGGCATCGACATCGAGCTGTTCACCTCCGAGACGGTGCCTGGCTTCATCGAGATGGCGACGCTCTACCAGGCCATGGCGTCCGAGGCCGGCATTCGCGTCAAGCTGAACAAGGCGCCCGCGAACGATTACTGGAACGCGGTGTGGCTGAAGCAGCCCTTCATCTGCTCGTCGTGGTCGGGCCGCGGCGCCGACGACGCCCTCGCGGCGCCGTATCTGTCGACCTCGGAGTGGAACGAGACGCACTGGAAGCGTCCCGAATTCGATGCCTTCATCGAGAAGGCGCGCGCGGCGACGGACGTGGCCGAGCGCACCAAGCTCTACCAGCAGGCCCAGCAATTGCTGCGCGACGACGGCGGCGCCATCATCTCGATGTTCCCGGACGCGCTTTCGGCGACGCGCGCCAACGTCACCGGCTGGAAGTCGCATCCGCAGCAGTCCACCAAGGACTTCTCCCAGGTCGAGATCGGCTGACCCTTGTCGATATCGAGGACAGTGCTGACACGGATCGGGATGGCTTTGATCAGCCTTCTCGCCGTGTCGGCGATCAACTTCTGGCTGGTCGAGATGCTGCCCGGCGACGCCGCCGCGCGCATTCTCGGCCGCAATGCGACGCCCGAGACCCTGGCGCTGCTGCGCGACCAGCTTCACCTGCATTTGTCCGCCCCCGAGCGCTACTGGCAGTGGCTGTCGAGCCTCCTGCGCGGCGACTTCGGCACCTCGATCGCCGCCGACCGGCCGGTACTCGGCTACATCGCGTCGCGCGTCGCCAACACGGCGATCTTGTCGGGCTTCGCGCTGCTTCTCTACATCCCGATCTCCATCACGCTTGGCGTGATCACGGCGATCAACCGGGGCCGGATGGCGGACCATCTCATTTCGGGCATGGTGCTCGTCTTCATGTGCCTGCCGGAGTTCGTCATCGGGCTGCTGCTGATCTCGGTCTTCGCCATCAAGCTTTCCTGGCTGCCGCCGCTCGCGCTGATCGGCCAGGCGAAGAGCTTCGGCGAGCTGCTGCAGCTGATCGCCCTGCCGACGATCACGCTCGTCGCCGCGATGTCCGCCTATGCGGTTCGCATGATGCGCGAGAGCCTCATCGAAGTGCTCGATTCCAGCTATGTCCTGATGGCGCGGCTGAAGGGCATGCCCGCCTGGCGCGTGCTGCTCTTCCACGCCCTGCCCAACGCGCTCGGCCCCGCGATCAACATCACCGCCCTCAACGTCGCCTGGATGATCGGCGGCGTCGTGGTCGTCGAGGCCGTGTTCGAATTCCCCGGCATCGGCCGGCTGATGGTGGATTCGATCGGCCACAAGGACATTCCCGTCATCCTCGCCATCAGCATGATCATGACCGGCGCCTATATCGCGACCAACCTCGTCGCCGATCTCCTCATCATCCTGTTCAATCCGAAGCTCCGATAACATGACCCTTTCCGAAGCCAGCATCGGGTCATGGCGGCGAGGCATTCGCCGCGCGACGCGCGGCCTGTCGGCGAGCGGCTGGGTGGGTGCTGCCATCATCCTCGTCTATATCGGCGTGGCGCTGACCGGCCCGCTCTGGGCGCCCTATGGCGCCGCCGCGATCCTGACCGGAAATCCCTTCGAAGGCGGCTCGCTGCAGCACCTCTTCGGCACCGACAATCTCGGCCGCGACGTCTTCAGCCGGGTCGTGCTCGGCACACGCTCCGTGCTGACCATGACCTTCGCCGCGACCTTCCTGGCGCTCGCGATCGGCGGCCTCATCGGCATCGTGCTCGGCTATATCCGGGGCTGGATCGACGAACTCGGCATGCGGATCATCGACATCCTGATCAGCATCCCGACGCTGGTGCTGGCGCTGCTCATCATCAGCGCCCTCGGCAACAGCCTGTGGCTGGTCGTGCTGACCGTCGCGTTCCTGTTCGTGCCGCGCGTCGCCCGCGTCGCGCGGGCGGCGACGCTCAACGTCTCGACCCACGATTATGTCGCGGCGGCGCGGGCGCGCGGCGAGACCACACTCAGCATCTGCCTGCACGAGATCCTGCCCAACATCCTCGGCGTGCTGCTGGTGGAATTCGCGATCCGCTCCGCCTTCGCCATCATCTTCATCGGCTCGCTCGGCTTCCTCGGCTTTGGCGCGCCGCCGCCGACGCCGGAATGGGGCCTGATGATCAACGAGGCGCGCGCCAACGCCACCAATTCGCTGTGGCCGGTCCTGGCGCCGGCGGCCGTCATGGCGGTCCTCATCATCGGTATCAACCTCTTCGCGGATGGGCTGTCGCGGCGGCTCGACCATCCCGGCCATCGCACATCGGGGGCGAAGTGACCGCTTCACCGCAACCCGTCGCGCAGCTGAAGAACCTCTCCGTCGACTATTTCGGCGGGGACGGCTGGACGCGCGCCGTCGACGACGTCTCGCTCGAAATCGCCAGCGGCGAGGCCCTCGGCCTTGCCGGCGAGTCGGGCAGCGGCAAGACCACCGTCGCCTACTGCCTGATGGGCGAAAAGCGCGGCGCGAGCCGGATCGGCGGCGGCCAGGTGTTGTTTCGCGGCCGCGACGTCTTCGAATTGCCGCAGCCCGAGCTGCTCGCGCTGCGCGGACGCTCGATCGGCTTCGTGCCGCAGAACCCGATGGCGAGCCTGACGCCGTCGATGCGAGTCGGCCGCCAGATCGGCGAGATGCTGACCTACCATTCCGTCGCCGCGCCGCAGGGCGTTTCCGCGCGCGTCGTGGAGCTTCTGGAGCAGGTCGGCATCCCGCAGCCGGCCCAGGCCGCGCGCCGCTATCCGCACGAGCTATCGGGCGGCCAGCAGCAGCGCGTCGCCATCGCGATCGCCCTCGCCTGCCGGCCCGACCTGATCATCCTGGACGAGCCGACCACCGGGCTCGACGTGACGACGCAGAAGCGCATCCTCGAGCTCCTCGCGAACCTGAAGCGCGAGACCGGCGTCTCGATGCTCTATGTGAGCCATGACCTCGCCTCGCTGTCGCAGATCTGCGAGCGGGTCGCCGTCATGCAGAGAGGCAAGCTGGTCGAGGAAGCCGATGCCACGGCGCTGTTCGAACGTCCGGCGCACGACTATACGCGCCGGCTGATCGCGGCGATCCCGCGCATCGACGTGCCGCCGCCCAACCGACCCGCCACTCCCCCGGCCGAGACCGGCTCGGCGAAACCCCTGCTCGAAGTCGAGAACCTCTCGATCTGCTACGCCAACCGGCGCCTGCTCGGGCTCGGCAAATATCCGCCCGGCTCCGACACCGTGAAGGGCGTGAGCTTCAGCGTGGCGCGCGGCAGGACCTTCGCGCTGATCGGCGAGAGCGGCAGCGGCAAGTCGAGCATCGCCCGCGCGGTGGCGGGGCTGTCGCGCCCCCGCCTCGGCACCATCCGCTTCGGCGGCGCGCCGGTGGCGGCGCTGGCGCAGCGGCGGCCCGTGCTGCAGCGCCAGAAGATCCAGATCATCTTCCAGAACCCCGACAGCTCGCTCAATCCGCGCAAGACCGTGCGCAGCATCCTCGCGCGGCCGCTCCGGATGTTCGGCACGCTCGACGCCAAGGCGCGAGAGGCGCGCGTCGCCGAGTTGCTTGACGCGGTTCGGCTCGATCCCGCCTATGCGGATCGCCGTCCGCACCAGCTCTCCGGCGGCGAGCGACAGCGCGTCGCCATCGCCCGGGCGCTGGCGGCCGATCCGGATTTGATCATCTGCGACGAGATCCTCTCCGCCCTCGACGTCTCCGTGCAGGCCTCCATTCTGGAGCTTCTGGAGACGCTGCAGCGGGAGCGCGGCCTCACCTACCTGTTCATTTCGCACGACCTCGCGGTCGTCCGCTGGTTCGCCCAGGAGATCGGCGTGCTGAACGGCGGCGCCTTCTGCGAGATCGGCGACACGGAGACGACGCTCCGCGCGCCCTCCAGCCCCTATACAGCCCAATTGCTCAATGCCGTGCCGCGGATCGGCGCCGACCTTTCCGCGACCACGCCGCCGCCCCAACGGAGACCCTGATGGATATCGAGAGAAACAGGCCCTTCAAGCGCACAGAGTTCGCCTGCATAACCGGCGCGCCTCCCTATGCGCGCACCGGCATGCGGTCGCGGTCGGGCCTGAAGCGGACGGCCTTCTATCCGACGATCGGCGCCATCGCGACGGACTTCAAGCTGCACAACACCTATCTGAAGCCGGACCAGTTCACCGACGCGGTCGAGGAATACTGGGCCTGCCGGAAGGTGGCCGGGCTCTGGGACGTCACCGGCGAGGAGATCATCGAGATCGCCGGCCCGGATGCGCTGGCGCTGATGGACAGCCTCGTCCCGCGCGACCTGACGCGCATGAAGGACGGCCAGTGCTACTACGCCATCATGTGCTACGACTTCGGCGGCATCGTCGAGGACGCGGTGCTCGTCCGTTTCTCGGCCGAGAAGTTCTGGTGGATCGGCGGTCCCGGCAATTCCGAGTTCTGGATCTATGCCAACGCGCAGGGAAAGCGCGTGACGATCACCAGCCATCTCGACACGATCCACGTCGCCAGCATCCAGGGCCCGAAATCGCGCGAGATCCTGCAGAAGGTCACCGCCGCCGATCTCTCCGCGCTTCCCTTCTACTGGTCGGTGGAGACGGAAGTCTGCGGCGCGCCGGTCGTCATTTCCCGCACCGGCTACACGGCGGAGCTCGGCTACGACATCTACGTCCCCGTCGAGCACGGTGCGAAGTTCTTCGCCGATCTCTGGGACCATAGCCGTCCCGCCGGCGTAAAGCTCGCCGGCAGCCGCGCGCTGAACCTGCGCCGGATGGAGGCGTCGATCCTCAATTTCGGCCATGACTTCGACTGGCAGCACAACCCGGCCCAGGTCGGCCTCGGCTGGATGATCAGCGAGACGAAGGGCGACTACCGCGCCAGGGACCTGCTGATCCGCGCCAAGAAGGAGCAGCCGGCAACCCAGCTTGCCGGCCTGACCCTCACCGGGCCGGAAATCCCGATCGACGGCGATCGCGTGACGCTGGACGGACGCGATGTCGGCTATGTCACCTCCGCGTCGTACTCGCACGAACTCGGCCACCCCATCGCGATCGCCTTCCTGGAGACGCCGGCGACCCGGCACGGCACCGCGCTCCACGTGGTGGCGGAGGATCGCAGGCTCGACGCGACCGTCGTGCCGATGCCGTTCTTCGATCCCGAACGGAAGCTCTCGAAGGTCTAATTCCCCGCCTGCCGCGGCCGCCCTACTCGGCGGCCGCCTTGCGGCGCGGTTTTGCTGTGGCGGATTTGGCGGCCGGCTTAGCCGGCGCCGGCTCCGTCTCGCCGAGCGAGGGCGTCGGGCCGAAACCGAGATCGGCCTCGATGCGGCGGGCGGCGGTCAGCACGGCCGCGATCGTCGCGTCGAGATCGCGCAACTGCATGCGCTCCTCCGGGCCCGCGACGCCGATCGCGCCGAGCGGCTCGCCGGAGGGGCTGCGGATCGCGGCGGAGAAGCCGAGCACGCCGGGGCGATATTCGCCCCGCGTCTCGGAATAGCCGCGCTGCCGGATCAGTTCGAGATCGGCGCGGAGCTGCGCCGGCGTGCGCACCGTGTTCTCCGTGAACGGCTTCAGATCGCTGCTGACACGGCGGATTGTCTCGTCCGGCAGATAGGCGAGGATCGCCTTGCCGGTGGAGGAGCAATAGGCCGGCGCGCGGTCGCCGACATTGACATAGGTGCGCACGGCATGGATGCCGTCGACCTTGTCGAGATAGAGGACGCCCTCGCCGTCGAAGACGGAGAGATGGGTGGTTTCCTCGGTCACTTCGGCGAGCTCGCGCAGATGGCGGACGGCATAAGTCCGAAGATCCAGCCGCGAATAGACGCGAACGCCGAGTTCCCAGAGCCGGAGCGTCGCCCGGTAGGTCCTGGCGTCGACATCGCGCCCGACATAGCCGCACTCTTCGAGCGTGCGCAGCAGGCGATGGACGTTGCTCTTGCTCATGCCGCATTCGGCGGCGAGGTCGGTCAGCGTGCGGCTGCCCGGGCTGCGCGCCAGCGCTTCCAGCACCTTGAAGCCTTTGACGACCGTCGTTTCCATGCCAGCCTCCCCACATCGACATCGGTCAACCGGAGCGTCTCTCCCGATTCGCCGCCGGAAATCCCATCCGTCCTGTCGAAAGGCTGTAGCGCGCCCGGCGCGAAATTCCAATATGTGAAACGCGCCTCCATTTAGCGGGCGCGCGTTTCCGCGCCGCTAAACCTGCGATTGTCGGCTTCTATCGGGCGCACCGTCCCCTTTAGCCGGCTTTTCGCCCCAGCCGCTTCAGTACGACGCGGGCGGCGTTGTAGCCCGGAATGCCGGTGACGCCGCCGCCCGGATGGTTGGAAGCGCTGGAGAGATAGAGGTCGCGCACAGGCGTGGAGTGATCGGAGAAGCGCGGCGCCGGGCGGCGGAAGAAGAGCTGGCTCAGCGTCAGATCGGCGTGGTGCGGATTGCCGCCGGGCAGGCCGAAAGCCGCCTCGTAGTCAGCCGCCAGCATCACCTGCTTGTGCAGATAGGCGCCCGACCAACCGGGCGCGAAGATCCGGATCGTCTCCAGGACGCGCTGCAGGACGGCTTCCTTGGTGTCCTCGCCCTGATCGGCGCCGGGGCCGGTCGGAATGTGGCCGCCATAGATGCTCATCAGGTGATGACCCGCCGGGGCGAGGCTCGGATCCACCACGCTCGGCGCCTGAACGGTGAGATAGGGCCGGCGCGACGGCACGCCGGCCTGCAGATCCGCGAAGGCCTGCTCGAGATAGGCGACGCTCGGCGCGATCGTAACCTGGGAAGGATCTCCCGGGCCGAAGCCGGAGGCCTCGATCCCGTCCCATTTCGGCAGCTCCGTCACGGCGAGATGCACCTTGAAGGCGGTCGCCCGGCCACCGAAGCTGCGGATGCCGCCGAGGAATTCGTCCGACAGCGCCGCCTCGTCGACGAGGTTCAGGAAGGTGTGCCGGGCCGACGCGTTGGAGACGACCAGCCGGGCGCGGATCTCCTCGCCATTCGCCAGCACCACGCCCTCGGCCTTGCCGTTGCGGACGAGGATGCGGGCGACTTCGGCGTCAACCCGCGTCTCCATGCCGAAGCGGGCGCCCGAGCGCGCGATCGCGTCGCTGACCGTGCCCATCCCGCCCCGCACGAGGCCGGTGCCGCCGGCTGCGGTATTGTTGTCGCGCAGATAGCCGCGCAGCAGGAAATAGGCCGTACCTTCGGTATGGAAGCCGACGCTCTGGCCGGAGCCGCCGGCCGGGTAGTAACCCAGGATGGCCTTGACCGCGTCGGACTCGAACCAGCGGCTCAGATAGTCGTAGGCGCTCATGGTGAGCAGGTCCGCCACCTCGTGGAAGCGGCCGACCAGCCCCTTGTTGCGCCAGGCGAACAGGGCGGCATCGCGGAGATTGCCGACCGTGAGCCGGCTCGGATCGAACGGGATCTCCCACATCAATTGCCGGAAGACCGGCCCGAGCCGCGCCAGATGGGCGATGTATTCGGGATAGGCGGCGGCGTCCTTTTGCGAGAAGCGCGCGAACTGCTTCACCAGGCGATCGGTCTCGCGCCAGAGCACGACCGGACCGACGCCCTCGATCGGCTGGACGATCGGCGGGGTCGCCAGGACTTCGTAGCCGAATTTCTGCAATTCGAGATCGAGGATCACGCGCGGCTGCAGCAGGCCCAGCATGTGCGCGGCGGTGCTGACCTTGTAGCCCGGCCAGACTTCCTCGGTCACGCAGGCGCCGCCGACCTGTCCGCGCCGCTCGAGCACGCAGACCTTCAATCCGGCCTTGGCCAGATAGGCACCGCAGACGAGACCGTTATGGCCCGCCCCGACGATGACGACGTCATACTTCATTCCGGCTTTCTCAACTCGATGGTCGTCCCGTCACATCCTCGCGTCGCAGCGCTCGCATCGCGCCGCGGGGAAATCCCGCGCGCCTGGCGCTGATATCGATGCAGGATAGACGTTCCAAATAATGATACTCTATTGCGTATGTTGACACCTCTGGCGATCCGGTGCCAGCGCTTTCTCCTGGCCGGAACCCGGGAACCGCGTTCATCAGGACGTTCCGTAAGCGCGGGCCGACCCGGGCTGCGCGCGGCGGAACCGCTCGAGGCGGAAGGCCTCCGGATCCACGCAGGGCGCGTCGCCATGGATCAGTTCGGCCGCGAGCCGGCCGGCGCCCGGACCGATGCCAAAGCCATGGCCGGAAAAGCCGGTCGCCATGAAGAGACCGGGGATCGAGAGGACCGGGCCGATCACCGGCAGCGCATCCGGCATCACGTCGATCAGCCCGCCCCACTGGCCGGCGATGCGCATGCCGGCGAATACCGGATAGGCGGCGGAAATCGCCCGCACCGCTTCCTGCAGCACCCGTTCCGCCGGCTCCGGATCGGCGATGCGGACCTGCTCAAAGGGCGTGATCTCGTCTTCTTGCCAGTGCCGGGCGAGGCGCGCCTCCTCGACGAAGCGCCGGCCGATCCGAAGCCGCAGGCTGCGCAGACCGGTGGCGAAGGCCGGGCGAAAATCCGACAGGAGCCGGAAGCTGTCCGGCACGATGTCGAAGATCGTGGCGTCGGCCTGCGAGACGGTGTAGCCGCCATCCCTGCGCTTCCGCCATCCGAACCGCCGCCCGGCGACCGAGACGTCGGGGCCGCCCGGCAGCGGATGCGTCCGCATCACCGAGCCCATGACCTTCAGCTGCGGCAGGTCGATGCCGAGATTGCCGGCGAAGAGCCGCGACCAGACACCGGCGGCGAGCAGCACGGCCCGGCATTCGATCCGTCCCTGTTCGGTGACGACCCCGGAGAGCTCGCCGCCCTGCAATTCGAGGCTCCGGACCGCGCATTCCGCATGGAGGCTGGCCCCCAGGTTGCGCGCCGCCTCGGCGATTACGGCCGTCGCGCGGTCCGGCTCGGCGCCGCCATCGGAAGCGGTATACAGCCCGCCGACGGCCGCGCCGGCACCGCCGGGCACGAGGCCGGCGACTTCGGCAGCCGTGACCATCCGGGAATCGAGGCCGTATCGCGCGACCGAGGCGAGCCAGGCGGCGTAGCTTGCCTCGTCGTTGCGGTTGCGCCCGGACGAATAGAGGATCCCGCTCGTGCGGAAGCCGGTGTCGAGCGCGCCGAACACGGCGAGATCGCGCCAGTCGCGCATACTCTGCTGCATCAGCGGGATTTCGGCGGGATGGCGCAGCGTGTTGCGGCACCAGCCCCAGTTCCGGCCCGACTGCTCGCCGCCGATCACGCCCTTTTCGCAGAGCGCCACGGAAAGGCCGCGCTTTGCCAGATGCCAGGCCGCCGACGCGCCGACGATGCCGCCGCCGATGACGACGACATCGACGGCCTTCGGCAGCCGGGCATCCGACGCGACCTCGCGCAATGGCAAGGCGCGCCGCGACCCATCGTGGCTGGCGGCCGGCGCCGCCGAAGAGGCCACCGTCAGCGTCTCGACGAGGCCGGTGCGCGCCGCCGGCCGGACGATTGCAGCGAGAGGAGCAGGCCCGGCACGTCGTCCGCCGTCACCGTCTCGCCGGCATCGAGCCGGCGATCGATCTCGGTGTAGAGGGCGCGGTAGGAAACCTGCCGCTGCACGCGCGGCATGTTCTGCGTCGCCTCGCTGATCGCGTCATGCAGGGCGCTCGGCCAGCGGGCGTGATAGGCCTCGCGCACGGGTCCGAAATCGAACTCCTTCAGCGGCGCACCGGCCCGAAGCGCGCGGATCTCCTTCCGCAGCGCCTCGGTCGCGGCGAGATCGAGCCCGCCGGCCAGGGTGCCGACGACGCCGTATTTCTCGCGCGCGGTGTCGATCGAGACATATTCGTCGAGGACATCTTCCCAGACGGTTTTGGCCGGCCGCTCCAGCGGATCGCCATAGCCGCCGCCGCCCTGCGTCCCGATCCTGAGCACGTCGCCGGCATCCATCTCCAGGATGTCGATCTTGCCGATGTCGCGCTCGTGGTCGGTATCCGGATTGAGCGTGGTGAAGCCCGTCGTTCCCGGCGTGCCGCCCTTTCGTCCCGCCGGCGGAAACAGATAGCGCTCCATGTTGCGGGCCGTGATCGTCGTGAACGGCACGTTGGTCTCGAACTCGACGATCGAGCCGGTGCCGCCGCGATAGCGACCGGCGCCGCCGGAATCCTCGCGCAGCGAATAGCGGCGGATCAGGAGGTTCGGCATCTCGTGCTCGAGCAGCTCGGTCGGGACGTTCTTCAAGAAATTCAGGATGACCATGGTGCCGTCGACGCCGTCATCGACCGGACGCCCGCCCGATCCGCCGACCAGCGGCTGGATGACGCTGACCCGCGTCTCGCCGGTCGCCATGTCCGGCACCGAGACGAGCAGGATCGAGCCCTGGCCGGAATCGGTGGCGGGAAGCTGTTCCGGCACGGCCTGCGAGAGCGCGCCGATGATGACGTCGCAGACCTTGTGCGAGGTCGAATAGCGCCCGCCATAGGCGGCGCCCGCCTCCGGATTGATGATCGTCCCCTTCGGGATATGGACCTTCATCGGCCGGACGAGGCCAGCGTTGTAGGCGATGTTGGGTTCCCGCGTGCACAGCCAGTTCACGACGCCGGTGATCAGCATCCAGTGGCCGGTCTTGCTGAAGCTCGGCAGGTTGAGCGCCGCGCGGACCTGCGGCGCCGTGCCGGTGAAGTCCATGTGCATCTCGCCGCCGGCGATCGTCAGCTTGAGATTGACGCGGAGCAGGCCCTGCCCGACCATGTCCGCCTCGATGAAATCGCTGAAGCGGTAGATTCCGTCGGGCACGCTCGCAATGACGCGGCGCGCCTGGATCTCGGCGTAGTTCAGCACGTCGACGATGCCCTGGCTGATCTTTTCCGCGCCGAAGCGGTCCAGCAGCTCCTTGACCCTGCGCTCGGCGGTCGAAAGCGCGGCGAGGCACGCCTTCATGTCACCCCAGTTCTGGTCGGCGGTGCGGGTATTGACCAGGAACATCTTCAGGAAGGTTTCGTCGAGCTTGCCCTGGTTGAAGAGCTTCTGCGGCGGAACGCGGATGCCTTCCTGGTAGATCTCGTGGTTGGACGGCGCGATGCTGCCCGAAACGCGGCCGCCGACATCCGACATGTGCACGAAGGTCCACGCATAGCAGATCAGCTTGCCGTCATGGAAAATCGGCTTCCAGAGGAAGATGTCGTTCAGATGCGTGCACATGCCCCCGGTCGCCTCGGGGTCGTTGGTCATGAACACGTCGTCCTCGCGGACGTCGTCGCCCATCGCCTTGATGGCATCGTCCATCGGCATGCCGACCATCATCAGCACGCCGTAGCGCCGCGACGCCGCGAAGACTTCGCCGCCCGGGCTGACCAGCACGGCGCCGTAGTCCTGCGTCTCCTTGATGAAGACGGTATGCGCCGTGCGGAACAGCGCCTGCGCCATCTCGTCGACGGTCGCCTGGAAGCGGTTGCTGAGGATTTCCAGACCGATCTTGTCCTCGATCATTGCGACAGCTCCCCAACGAGATTGAACCATTTGTCCACCGTGACCTCGAAGCCCTCCGGCACATAGACGGTGGTGTCGTACTGCTCGACGACCGCCGGCCCGAGGAACCGGTCGCCGGGCTGGAGCGAGGAACGCTGCAGCACCGTTCCGGTGACCGTCTTGCCCTGCTCGTAGATGGGACGCGACGAGACAGGCTTGTCGCTGACGGTCGCGAAGGGGCGGAGCGCCTCGAAATTCGGCTTGCGCGTGACGCCGACGACCTGCACGCGCGCTTCCAGCACGCGGATGGGATTGCTGCGATCGGCGAAGCCGTAGACGAGCTCGTAGCGGTCGTGGAACCAGCGCTGCAACGCCTCCACTGACCGCGGCTCGTCCGGGAACACGACATTCAGCTCGAACGACTGGCCGACATAGCAGATGTCGGCCGAGCGGATCAGGTAGGTCTCGGTCACGTCGACATGCTGCTTGTCGAGCCACTCGCGCGCCTCGTCCTCCAGCACGGCGTAGCAGTCCGTGAGCGTCTCGTCCGAGAGATCGCGAACATCCTGCCAGAGGCTGCGCACGAAATCGGCGCGCAGATCGGCGACCAGGCAGCCGAGCGCGCAGAGCAGGCCCGGCGTCGGCGGCACCAGCACGCGCCGCATGTTGAGCTCGCGCGCCAGCATGAAGACATGCGTCGGTCCGGCGGCGCCATAGGCGAGCAGCGAGAACTCGCCGGCATCGACGCCGCGCCGGGCGAGCTGCGGCACCAGCTCGGCATAGATGTTGGCGGTCGCCACCTGCAGGATCGCGTCGGCGGTCTCTTCCGGCGTCTTGCCGAGCCGGTCGCCCAGCGTCGCCAGCGCCGCCCGCGCCTTCTCGATATCGAGCTTCATCTCGCCGCCGAGCAGGCCGCTCGGCGCCATGATGCCGAGCAGCGCATAGGCGTCGGTGACGGTCGGCTCGGTGCCGCCGCGGCCATAGCAGGCCGGCCCCGGGATCGCACCGGCGCTGCGCGGCCCGACCTTCAGCACGCCCTCCGCGTCGAGCCAGGCGACGGAGCCGCCGCCCGCGCCAATGGCGGAGACGTCGACGGCCGGCAGCAGCACCGGAAAATCGCCGACCGTGTTCTCGGTCGAATACGGGATCTCGCCGTCGACGACGGCGATGTCGACGCTGGTGCCGCCCATGTCCAGCGTGATGAGGCGCTCGTCGCCGATCATCCGGCCGATGAAGGCGGCGCCGATCACGCCCGAGGCGGGACCGGAAAGGAGGGTCTCGACCGGCCGGTCGCCGGCGGCTTCCAGGCCCATCACACCGCCATTCGACTTGGTCGAGAAGATGCGGCATTCGAGCCCGGCGGCCTGGGTCTTCTCCTCCAGCGTGTCGAAATAGGTGCGCATGCGCGCGCCGATATAGCCGTTGATGACGCTGACCAGGCAGCGCTCATATTCGCGCTGCTGCGGCCAGAGATCGGACGAGGCGATGACGTAGAGGTCCGGGAATTCTTCCAGGATCCACGCCTTCGCCGTCTGTTCGTGATGCGGGAAGCGGTAGGAATGCAGGAAGCAGATGGCGATGTTCGAGGCGCCCTGCGCGACCAGATGGCGGGCGGCGGACAAGACGTCGTCGCGCTTCAGCGGAACGATGACTTCGCCATCCTGCGCGATCCGCTCGTCCACCTCGGCGGCCCGGCGGCGTGGCGCCAACGCACGCGGGCGCGGCACGAAGAGGTCGTTCGCCTTGGGCAGCCGCAGCCGCCGCAATTCGAGGATATCGCGGAATCCCTTGGTGGTCAGAAGCCCCACCTCGGCGCCGTCGCGCTCCAAGAGCGTGTTCACGCCGAGCGTCGTGCCATGCGAGAAATAGACGATCTCCGACGCGCCGATATCGTGGCGCTCGTCGAGCTGGCCGAGGCCGGCGAGGATCGCATCCTCCGGGTTCTTGCGGTTGGACGGGACTTTCAGGGCGACGAGCCGGCCGCTCTCCTCCTCCATGACCAGGACATCGGTGAAGGTGCCGCCGATGTCTACGCCAAGGCGGTAACGCAGGGACTTCTGGCTCATGGCCGAAAACGCTCCTTCAAACTGCAACGCGGCACGGCCAGATGGTCACCGCGGGCGACGCGAGATCCCGTCGCAACCCACGGAGCGGATCAAAATCAAGCACGTCTTGCCCAGCATAATTTACCCGCGCAGCGGCAGAAAGAAAGGCAATTTGTATCGTATTCCGGATCGCTGTTGTAATATTTGGAACTTTCGCGCATTGGAAAATGCCGTCGCTTCCAGCCTTGGGAACCCATCATGAAAGACAGCTTCACCTACGCGGTCCTGGGACTGGGCGGGCTCGGCAGCGCCGCCTGCTACTGGCTTTCGCACCAGGCGGGAGGCGACGTGCTGGGCCTCGAGCAGTTCGAGCTCGGGCATGGGCGCGGTGAATCGCACGACCACTCGCGGATCATCCGCAAGACCTACCACACGGTCCCCTATGTGCGTTTCGCGGAGCAGGCCTACGCGGCCTGGGAAGCGGTCGAGGCGGATAGCGGCGAGCAGTTGGTCCTGAAGACGGGGGAACTCAATTTCTGGCCGGAGAAGACGACGCTCGACGAGAGCGCCTACAACGAGAGCATGGCGGCCTGCGGCGTCGGGTTTGACCGGCTCGATCCGGCGGAACTGCGCCGCCGCTTTCCGCAGTTCCAGTTCGACGACACGGTCCACGCCGTCTACCAGCCGGATGGCGGCCTCGTCGCCGCCATCAAGGCGAACGAGGCGCATCGCCGCCTCGCCCGCCACAACGGCGCGACGCTCGTCGACAACATGCCGATCGACGAGATCCGGCAGATCAACGGCGGCTACGAGATCGCGGCCGGCGGACGCCGGTTCCAGGCGGAGAAGCTGGTGATCGCCGCCGGGCCCTGGACGAACCGATTGCTGGCGCATTTCGGGCTCGAACTGCCGCTCCAGGTGACGCATGAGCAGGTCAGCTATGTCGCGAGCCCGCATCTCGACGAATTCGCGCCGGAGCGCTTCCCGGTCTGGATCTGGATGATCCACGACAACTATTACGGCTTTCCCGTCTATGGCGCCCCGGGCGTCAAGATCGCCAAGGACCGCTTTCATCCGACCCACCCGGACACGCGCGGCTTCGAGCCGGACGAGAAGAACGAGAAGGATGTGCTTCGCTTCCTTAGGGATCACATCCCGAGGGCGGCGGGGCCGCTCCTCTACACCAAGACCTGCCTGCTCACCCATACGCCGGACGGCGATTTCGTCCTCGACCGGCTTCCCGGCCATCCGAACGCGGTCTGCGTGGTCGGCGCCACCCACGCTTTCAAGTTCGCTTCCGTGATCGGTCGCACACTCGCCGAACTGCTGACCGACGGCGAGACCCCGGCGGATATCTCCGCCTTCCGCTTCGATCGCGACGCCCTGGCGCTGCCGGGCGTCTGGGACCTGCCGCAGGGCTAGAAAAAAGTGAGGCCGGAGAGCGTCCGCTCTCCGGCCTCGCAAACCTCAGCCCATCCTGCCGACTCAGGCGGCGCTTGCCTTGGAGGCAAGGCCGGCAACGTCGGCGGCCGTCAGCAGATCCTCGTCGATCGGAATGCCGAGCGTCGTGTTCAGGCGGTTGGTCGCGAGCATCGCCGAGCCATAGGCGACGACGGCGACCACGATTTCCGCGCCATGCCGAGCCTCGAGCCCCTTCAGGCCCTCGGGCGGCGCGGCATAGTGCGACGTGGGCTCGGCGGCAATGCGATGGCCGATCTCGATCAGCGCGGCCTCATCCTCAGTCGGCTCGTAGCTGTCGGGATCGACGCCATGCGCCTTGAGCGCGCGGCGGAAATAGAGCGAGCACAGCAGGCACTGCGCATCCTCGGAGATCGCCAGCGAGAAGATGTCGACGGCGCGCGCGCCGAGGCGCTTCTGCAGGCTCTGCTTCAGGGGCAGCACGGCGCCGAACAAATGGAACGCCGGCGCCGAATGCAGCAGCACGCCCTTCATGTTGGTGATGCGCCCCGCCCGCTCCTGCTCCGCCTTCGCCAGCTCGACGATTTCAGGCGATGCGGCAGAAGAATTCCAATCAAACGAAGAAATGGGCATAGGAATACTCTCTAGATCCGTACTTTTAGAATGCGAATTCTAAGCTGGGTTGATTTTAAGCCACGATAGGACAAGTGCTTGTGAATGTGAAGGTTCACCGACTTCCTTTACCGGTGCAACCATCCCTCCGATTGAGGCCCGACCATCCGACACCCGTGCACGTTGCGAAGCCGGCTCCGTAGAGGAAGGCATCGCGTTGGCAAGGCTTCAGCCTGACGGAATCGCCGATGGCAGAAATTTGCCTCTCGCGACCGCCCCGCGCCAAGATGTTCGAACAACGCCATCCCACGCGCCAAAATCGCGCTGCCGCGAATTATCGATTCCGCTATAGCAGACGAAAGATCGAAATCTTCATCGTCGCCGCTCGCTCCTGCGACACCCTGTCCGCTCGCTAGGAGGAAACGTCAGCGCCGCGAAAATGGTCCATTGCCCGACGGAAGGGGCGGGTCTAGATGCCCAGACATGGACGGCAGCGGCCGCCAAAGAGATCCTGGAGACTTTGAGATGAGCAATGCCATGCAGATGATGCCGATGCCCGCCATGATGCCGATGCCCATGCAGAACATGATGCCCGGAATGGGCATGATGAACGGCATGATGCCGATGATGGGCAACATGATGCCGATGGGTAACATGATGCCCGGCATGATGCCGATGCCCATGATGATGGCGAAGATGACCTGCACCATGACCGACAAGGGCATGTCCTGCGAGATGATGCCGATGGAAGGCATGTCCAAGGAAATGTTCATGGACTGCTGCAACCGCATGATGAGCATGATGGGCGTCGGCATGCCCATGATGATGAGCATGGGCGGCATGCCGATGATGATGTGCATGATGGAAATGAAGGCCTGACGGCCTGCTTCACGGCACCTTGGAGGGCTGCCCGTCGGGCGGCCCTTTTTTTATGGCCGCAGCGACCTAGCCCGAGATCGTCTCGACATAGGTCATGACGAGATAGATCACCGCCTCCGACGCGCGCAGATTGCGATAGCTGTGCGGCACGTCGGCCTCGAAGGCGATCGCATCCCCCTCGCCCAGAACCTGCGGCGCATCCCGGCCGGCGATGATCTCGATGGTCCCCTGCGCGACGACGAGGTTCTCCAGCGTCCCCGGCGCGTGCGGATCCGCATCCTCGCGGTGGTTCGGCGCGAGGCGCAGCTCGTAGAACTCGACCTTGCGCTCGCCGCTGAAGGGGAAGAGCGCCCGCGACGAGAAGCGGCCGTCGCTGGAGGCGAGGATCTTGGCCTTGTCGCGCGGCAGGAACGTCGTGCCGCGCGTCTCCTGGCCGTTCATCAGCGTCGCGAACGGCACGCCGAGCGCGGTCGCCACCTTCCAGAGCAGGTTGATGGTCGGCGCGCTCTTACCGGTCTCGATCTGGGAGAGCATGGCGCGGCTGACGCCCGACAGCTTGGCCAGACGCTCCAGCGAATGACCACGCCGGGTGCGGAGCCGGCGCAGATTGCGACCGACCAGGGCCGCGAGCTCACCGGAAGTATCGGCGACCACTTCGTCGGCGGCATCATCGATCATGGCGGGCGCCCACTGGGCCATCCTCACTCCCCGTTCAGGCGGTTGCCACGGGAGACATCATCGGCACGGGCACCAGAACCCAGACCGGCATCCAGGCGACCGGCATCGATGCCATCGCGTAGGGCATCTGCGGAGCCTTCGGCTCCGGCAATCTTGCCTTCCGGTAGGATGCGAGGTCAATGATCTGGGCCGTCTGACTTTGCACGTCGGTTGCCTCCAAAACGGGCTGACATCATCCGTTATATCAGAAGTGCCGCCGTTATTTCGACCGACCCGACCCCAAATCGGGCTCAAAAAATAATGATTTCCGCCATTCCGCCTCCGCTTAGGGCGTCGGTTCGCAGGAAGCGGAGATGGATAAAAAAGCGTTTCGCGGATTTGCCGCTGTCGAGGCCGAGACGTCCCGCGGCTTTCGTCCTGCACATCGCCAACGCGCGCGAGGGAAACGGAACAACCACAACACGACCAACAGAATAGAGAAAATCGCTATTCGGTTTTTTCTTCTGTTCCCGGCCCGGCTTCGAGCAAGGAAAGTCCTCGCGGCGGCCCAATCCGGATACGCGCGGCCTCGTTTTCCAGCCTTCGCTCGTGCTGCAATAACGGCATGAAACACGAGAACCGCCAGAGCCATCGGCGGCACCCGCCGCATGCCCGCCTTTCGCCGCCGACCCGTCCGCGCGCGGAGAGGCAGATTGCCGACCGCCTCCCCGGCCCCGTCTTTGAGCCGGCGCGGGCGGACGCCCTCATTTTCCCGTCCTCGATCTAACGTCCCCATGGAGAAAACCATGTCCCTTGCCGCAGCCTATCCCCACCCGGCAGGCACCGACGCCTTTCCGCTTCCCGTCGAAAGCGCGGCATTCAAGAACTCCATGCGATTTCTGGCCGGCGCGGTGAGCGTGATCACGGTCGGCCAGGGACAGGACCTGACCGGCTTCACCGCGACATCGGTTTCCTCGCTGTCGGCCGATCAGCCCACGATCATCGTGTCGCTGAACCGCGGCTCCTCCTCCTGGCCCGCCATCCAGCGCTACCAGAGCTTCTGCGTGAACGTGCTGACGGACGAGCAGCAGCATGTGGCGGACAATTTCGCCGGCCGCGGCGGCGTCAAGGGACCCGACCGCTACGAGGGCGCTTCCTGGCAGAAGCTCGTCACCGGCAGCCTCGGCCTCGTCGACGCGCTGACCGTGCTCGATTGCGAGCTGGAAGAGGCGATCGAGCGCCATTCGCACTCGATCCTGATCGGCTCGGTCCGCGCCATCACCACGCGGGCGGAAGCCCAGCCCCTGCTCTACTGGCACGGCGGCTATCGCCAATTGTCCAACCAGACGGCGCCGACGATCCGCTGACGCGGATCGTCTCGTGACGCCTTAGAATTCGAGAGAAGCCTGGATCGCCGCTGTCTCAGTCGGCGATCTGGGAAGCGATCCGGTCGGCGACCAGCTCGGCATGGCGGGTCACCTCCAGCAATCCCATCAGCTCGCCGAAGGTTCCCCGCGCGAGCGGCCCGGCGACATAGAGGCCGGTGACCGGATGGCCTGAAGCATCGAGGGCGACGGCGCCGGTATCGACCGAAAGCCCTAAGCCCAGCGCGTCGAGAGTGACCAGCCCATCCGCCTTGAGGGAAGCGAGGGCCGGATTGTCGTCGACGACGGCCGAATGGGCCGGGCCCGTCGCGACAACAACCGCGTCGAAGCGCTCTTGCAGGACCGTGTCCGTCGCGCGCGGGCGGATGCCGACGACAAAGGACGACGCTTCGCTGTCGGCCGAAACCAGCGATCCCGCGCGGATCTGCAGCCTGCCCTCGGCGATCCGCCTTTGCAGCACGGCCTCGACCTGCGGCGCGATGCGGAAGCGGTGAATGTCCCAGATCACCCGGAGATGACTAACCAGGCGACGGCGCTCCTCCGGCGGCAGCGCGGCCCAGATCGCGCCGCCCTGATCGCGCAGCGCGTCGAAGACCGAATGCCAGCTCTCGCCGGCAGCCTCGCCCGCGTCGAGCTCGGCCCGGATATTCCCGAGAAGCTCCAGGACGGTCGAGGCCGGGGCCGTGGTGAAATCGCCGCGCGGCTCCCAGGCGAAAGCGGCGTGCCCCTTCGAGCGCAGGCCGTGGCGCGAGAGCGCCGTGATCGGCCCGGTGTGCCCGCGCGCGTCGAGCGCCGCGATGATATCCGCCGAGGTGAGGCCATTGCCGACGATCAGGACGCGGTCCCGCGGGCCGATGCCCTCGATCGCATCCGGGGCATAGGCGTTGGCGACGAAGCCCTGGCGATCGGCCAAGGGCTCGAGCACCGCCGGCACGGAAGGCGCGGGATGCGTCGCGGCGAGGACGACGAAATCGGCCTCGAGCGCCTTGCCGTCCTCCAGGCCGACCCGGAAGCGATCCTTCTGCCGCTCGATGGCGACCGCGCGGGTCTGGCTGTGATGGATCAGCCCCTCGCCGAGCAGCGGCAGCAGCGTCGCGTCGACATAGAGGCCGAACAGACGGCGCTGCGCGAAGACATGTCCTTCCGGCGTCTCGGCATCGCGGTCGGCCGCGCCGGTCCGCCGCAGCCATTCCGTGAAGTGGCTGGGCTGCTCCGAGATCAAACTCATCCGGGCCGCCGGCACGTTGATCCGGTGCGCCGCCTCGGTGGAGGAATAGGCGAGGCCCGCGCCCAGCAGCGGGCGCGGCTCGACGACGGTGATCAGGCCGAGCCGGGGCAGGCGCCGGGCCGCGAGGTGGTACGCCACCGCCGCGCCGGTGAAGCCGCCGCCGACGACAACGACCGTCGGCCGTCTTCTGCGACGGGTCATGAACAGGCGCTCATTTGCCCGACGGGCGATGGTCGCCGGCGATCGTTTCCCCGAACGGGCCGGTGTTGACCGCCTTGTTGCGCGAGGGGATCGGATGGTCGAGCGGCAGATTGGGCAGGACCAGCTCGCCGAAGCGATAGGCTTCCTCCAGATGCGGATAGCCCGACAGGATGAAAGTACCGATGCCGAGGCGCCGATATTCGTCGATCCGTTCCGCCACGGTGTCGGGATCGCCGACCAGCGCCGTGCCGGCGCCACCGCGCACGAGGCCGACGCCGGCCCAGAGATTGGGCGACACTTCGAGCTTGTCGCGCCGGCCGCCATGCAGGCGGCTCATGCGAGCCTGCCCTTCCGAATCCATGCGCGCGAACACCTTCTGCGCCGCGGCGATCGTATCGTCGTCGAGACGGCTGATCAGTTCGTCGGCCGCCGCCCACGCCTTCTCGGTGGTCTCGCGGACGATGACGTGCAGGCGGATGCCGAAGCTGACGTCGCGCCCCTTGGCGTCGGCGAGGCGGCGCACCGTGTCGAGCTTCTCGGCCACCTGCGCCGGCGGCTCGCCCCAGGTCAGGTACTTGTCGATCTGCTCGGCCGCGACGTCGTTCGCCTCCGGCGAGGAGCCGCCGAAATAGAGCGGCGGATACGGCGTCTGCACCGGCGGGAAGAGCAGGCGCCCGTCCTCGATCTGGAAATGCTCGCCATGATGCTCGACCGTCTCGCCGCGCAGCACCGCCTTGTAGATATCGAGGAACTCGCGCGTGACGGCATAGCGGTCGGCATGGCTCAGGAAGATGCCGTCGCCCTTGTTCTCCTGCGGATCGCCGCCCGTCACGACGTTGATGAGCAGCCGGCCGCCCGAAATCCGGTCAAGCGTCGCGGTCATGCGCGCCGCGAGCGTCGGGGACTGCAGGCCCGGCCGTACCGCGACGAGGAAGCGCAGACGGCGCGTCGACGGTACCAGCGCCGAGGCGATCACCCAGCTGTCCTCGCAGGCCCGCCCCGTCGGCAGCAGCACGCCGTAATAGCCGAGCCCGTCCGCCGCCTGGGCGATCTGGGTGAGATAGGGAAGATCGACCGCCCTGCCCCCGACCGACGTGCCGAGATAGCGGCTGTCGCCATGAGTGGGAATGAACCAGAGAACCTTGATGCGCTCGGGAACGCTCGCGCTCATGTATATCTCCAATAGAAAAGGGAATTACCTGACATTTCCGCAATCATGGAAAGGCACAGTAACGTATTGGCGAATAAACATAAACAAAAGGAAACAATTATCAAATATGGGTCGAAGATAGAAATTCGATAGCTTCTCGCAAACGGTTCACCCGGTGAGATTTGGCTAAGTGCGCGCCGGCCCGGCCAGGCGCTCCGTCCTCCTTCAGTCAGGATCCGCCATGCCGCTCTCCCCCGCATCCGCGAGCTCGTCCACGCCCGTCGCGAAACGGATCGAAAGCGATCAGGAAGCGCTCGACGTCGCCCGCGCCCTCGCCGCCGAATTTTCGCGTGGCGCCTCGCAGCGCGATCGCGACCGGCAATTGCCCTGGGCCGAGCTCGAAACGCTCGCCGCCACCGGCCTGCTCGCCATCACCGTTCCGCGCGCCTATGGCGGCATCGACGTCTCGGCGGCGACGCTCGGCGAGGTATCGGCGATCCTCGCCGAGGCGGACGGCTCGATCGGCCAGATCCCGCAGAACCACTTCTATATTCTGGAGGCGCTCCGGGTCGACGGCACCGAGGAGCAGAAGCGCTTCTTCTTCGAAAGGGCGCTCGCCGGCGACCAGTTCGGCAACGCGCTGTCGGAAATCGGCACCAAGACGGTGGCGCAGCACAACACCACCATCGTGCCGGACGGCGACGGATACCGCATCAACGGGCGCAAGTTCTATTCGACCGGCGTGCTGTTCGCCGACTGGGTCGTGGTCTTCGCCAATGATCCGGAGGGCCGCACGACCATGTCCTTCCTGCCGCATGACGCCGAGGGGCTGACGCTGGTCGACGACTGGAGCGGGTTCGGCCAGCGGACGACCGGCAGCGGCACGACGATCATCGAGAACGTCCGCGTCGAGAAGGACAGCGTCGTCGAGCACCACAAGGGCTTCGCGCGCCCGACAACGATCGGCTCGCTCGGGCAGATCATCCATGCCGGCATCGATCTCGGCATCGCCCGCGCCGCCTTCGCGGAAACCCTTGATTTCGTGCGCAACCGGGCCCGTCCCTGGATGGACGCCGGCGTCGATCGCGCCTCGGACGATCCGCTGACGATCTCGATCGTCGGCAATCTGGCGATCCGCCTCGATGCCGCCACCGCGCTGCTGGCCGACGCCGGCCGGCGCGTCGACATCGCCCGCGCCTCGCTCGCCGAGCCGGATGTCACCGCCGCGACGATCGCTGCCGCCGGTGCCAAGGTGCTGACCACCGAGGTGGCGCTCGCCGCCGCCAACACGCTGTTCGAGCTTTCCGGCACGCGCTCGACACTGATCGAGGAAAACCTCGACCGTCACTGGCGCAACGCCCGGACCCACACGCTGCACGACCCCGTGCGCTGGAAGTACCACGTCGTCGGCAACTGGGTGCTCAACCAGGTCGCACCGCCGCGCAACGGCGCGCTCTGAGAGGCGCCGAACCATCGGCCGACCTCGCCGGCGCCGGCTAGGGCCCCGGCATCGGTCGCCCGAACCGGACGACCGGTCGACGAATTTTTCCCTCCTGCACGCGCAGATAGAACGCCCTGTCTTCAAAACCCGACTTGTTCGGTAGACTTTACGAAGGCCGGGCGGCCTGTCGAGCCTCCCGGTCCCGGGGGGCCGGTGTTGATTGCGACACCATCCGTTTTCAGGAATTCTTATGACCAAATTCCATTTTGCTTCCTCGCTCGTCAGGCAGCTCGCGGGCGGCCTGGTTGGCGGTATTTCCCTCCTGGCGCTGGCGGCGGGGGCCGCCAGCGCTCAGGATCTCAGCCTCGCCGGCAAGACGATCGGCGTCGCCGTGGTCGGCACCCAGCATTTCTGGGATCGCGAGGCCTTCAAGGGCGCGACCGAGACGATCGAGAAGCTGGGCGGCACCGTGGTGCCGACCGATGGCGGCCGCGACAACCAGGTGCATGCCAACAACCACGACGTCTTCATCACCCGCAAGGTCGACGCGGTCGTGACGATCCTTGGCGATGCTTCGGTCGATCCGAAGCTGAAGGCGCTGAAGGAGGCCGGCATCCCGGTCTTTACTGTCGATCACCTTTCGCCCGAGGCCGTCAACAACACGGCCTCCGACAATTACTATACCGGCTCGCAGATCGGCATCCTTCTCGCCAAGGCCATCGGCGGCAAGGGCAAGGTCGCGGTGTTCAACGCCTTCTCCGGCTCGCTGCAGTTCTGCGGCGTCCGCTACGATCTCTGGAAATACGTGCTCGAGGATTTCCCGCAGATCGAGATCCTCAAGCCGGAGCTCGCCGAAGTCTTCGCCAACTCGCCCGAGGACGCGCGCAAGCAGACGCTGGCGCTGCTGGAACAGCATCCGAAGGGCACGCTCGACGCGATCCACGTCGCTTGCTGGGACCAGCCGGCCATCGGCGTCGTCCAGGCGATCGAGGAAGCGGGCCGCGCCGGCGACGTCGTCGTGACGGCCGTCGATGCCGGCCCGGAGACGCTCGAGATCATCGCCGAGAAGGACAGCCCCTTCGTCGCCAACATCGCGCAGCAACCGTACCTGATCGGCTCCACCGCGGCCGAGAACGTCGCGCGCCACTTTGCCGGCGAAAAGCTGCTGTCGCAGACCTTCGTGCCGGTCATCCCGGTCGACGGCCCGGAAAACGCCAAGCGCGTCTACAAGCAGCTCGGCTACGGCACGATCGAATAGGCCCAACGCCCAATGAAAGCCCCCGCGATGGATCGCCTTCGCGGGGGCTTCGGCTTTTTGAGACGGATCTGCCGATGACCCTCCCTTCCGGCGCCGCGCCGCCCGGCCTGACGCTCGCCATGACAGGGATCGTCAAGGACTTTCCGGGCATTCGGGCGCTCGACAGCGCTGATCTCGAAATCCGCGCCGGCGAGATCCACGGTCTGGTCGGCGAGAATGGCGCGGGGAAGTCGACGATCATCAAGATCCTCGGCGGCGTCTACGCGCGCGACGGCGGCGACATCCTCGCCGATGGCAGCAAGCTCGCCGAAGGGGCCGCCGCCGACATGCAGGCGATCGGCGTCCGCATCATCCATCAGGAACTGAACCTCGTCGATCATTTCACCGTCGCCGAGAGCGTGTTTCTCGGCCAGGAGCGCACCGGACGCTTCGGCGGCCTCGACAAGCGACGGATGCGCCGCGAGGCCGAGCGCTTCCTGCGCGACACGCTGGATTGCCCGCTCGACGGCGACGCGCTGATCCGCGATCTCGGTATCGCCGAGCGCAAGCTGGTGCAGATCGCCGCCGCGCTGATCGATGGCCGCGCCCGCCTCGTCGTGTTCGACGAACCGACGGCGCCGCTCGCCGCGGCCGAGACCGGGCGCCTCTTCACCGCCATCCGCAACCTGAAGGCGCGCGGCGTCTCCATCCTCTACGTGTCGCATTATCTCGGCGAGATCGCCGACATCTGCGACCGCGTCACGGTGTTCCGCAATGGCCGCCATGTCGCGACGCTCGATGCGCCCGATCCGTCGCGGACGGATGAGATCATCACGCTGATGATCGGCCGCCAGCTCGATGATCTCTATCCGGCCGCATCGCCCCGCCCGGCAGGTCCGGAGCCCGACGAGGCGATCGCGGTCGAGGGGCTCGGCGACGGCCGCGCCTTCGCCGATGTCAGCTTCCGCCTCGCCAAGGGCGAGATTTTCGGCATCGCCGGGCTGATCGGCTCGGGGCGCGACGAGCTGGTCGACGTCCTCTACGGCCTCCGGCCACCAGCAACAGGTCGCGTCACCCGGTCCGGCGCGCCGATCCGCCTCGATCCGGCGCGATCCGTCGAATCCGGCCTCGTCCTCGTCCCGCGCGATCGACGCCGCGATGGTCTCGTGCTCGATCTCGCCGTCGCCGGCAACATCAACCTTGCCTCGCTTGGCGAAGTCTCCTCGGCCGGATTTCGCAGCGAGAGCCGGGCCAACGCACGGGCCGCCCGGCTCGCCGAACTGCTGGACATCCGCCCGCGCGCCGTGGGCACGCGCGTCAGCCTGCTCAGCGGCGGCAACCAGCAGAAGGTCGTGCTCGGCCGCTGGCTGGCGGCGGAGGCGCAGATCTTCCTGCTCGACGAGCCGACCATCGGCGTCGACATCGGCGCCCGGGCCGAGATCTACCGGCTGGTGCGCGACCTCGCCGATGACGGTGCGACGATCCTCGTCTCGTCCGGCGACGCCGGCGAGCTGATCGGCCTCTCCGACCGCATCGGCGTTCTCGTGCGCGGCCGACTGGTCGAGATCGTCCGGCGCGACGACATCAGCGTCGACGGCCTCATCGCGCTGACGACAGGCGCAACCGGACCGGAGGTCCTGCCATGAGCCTCGCGCTCGCCGAACCCGCCGGACGGGTGTGGCTCGCCCGCCTCGTCTCGCATGCGGCGCTGATCGTTCTGGCGCTCCTGCTTGCCTATCTCGCGCTCCGGGCGCCGAACTTCCTCGACGCACAGAACTTGACCGCCATCCTGCACCAGTCGGCGCCGCTGGCGATCCTCGCCTGCGGCCTCTCCGTTGTCGTCATCGGCGGCGGCGACGATGTCGTCTCGGGCGGCATCGACCTGTCGCTGCCCGCCGCCGCCGTGCTCGGCGCCGGCATCGTCAGCTACCAGCTCTCCGTCGCCGGCAGCGGCCTCGGGGCGGCGCTGGCCTTCGCCTTGCCGGCCGTCCTCGCGGTCGGCGCGGTCAATGCGCTGCTCGTCGTCGGCATCGGCCTGACGCCGCTGCTCGCGACGCTCGCCACCTCGGTCGCCGTCTCCGGCCTCACCCGGCTCGTCACATCAAACCGCCGCATCAACGTTTCGAATGCCGGGATCGACTGGATCCGCGACGGCAGCGTCGTGGGCATCCCGGCCTCGATGGCGCTGGCGCTGATCGTCTTCGCCGCGCTCGGCTTCCTTATCCATCGCACCCGCTGGGGCGCGCATCTGCAGGCGGTAGGCGCCAGCCGCGCCGTCGCGACGCTGACGGGCCTGCCGACACGCGGGCCGGTCGCCCTCTCCTATCTTCTCGCCGCCGGCGCCGCGGCCGTCGCCGCCGTCGCCATTCTCGCGCGCGGATCGGGCAGTTCGCCCGGCTCGGAGGAGCCGCTGCTGCTCGAAATGGTGCTGGCGACCTTTCTCGGCGCCGCCTTCTCCCGGCGCAGGACGGTGACCGTGTGGGGCGCCCTGCTCGGCGCCGTCCTTGTCACCGCGCTCTCGACCGGCTTCGCCCTGCTGCAGGTCAACATCTTCTGGGTCAGCGGCATCAAGGGCTGCCTGATCCTGCTCGTGCTGGTCGCCGCGGCGCTGGACGAAAGGCTGCGTCGATGAAAGCCCTCCTCCCGGCCCGTCTCGCCGAGATGGCGCTCCGCCACGGCCTGATCGTCATCCTCGTCGGCCTGGTCATTTTCTTCTCGCTCAAGGCTCCGGCTTTCCCAACACCGTCCAACCTTCTGACCATTGTCGAGAGCAGCGCCATCCTCCTGATCGTCGCGCTTGCCATGACGCTGATCATCGCGTCGGGCGGGATCGATCTTTCCGTCGGGGTCGCCGTCGATTTCGGCGCCGCCTTCGCCCTGATCGCGCTCAAGGATTATGGCGCGCCCTGGTATGTCGCGATCCTCGCCGCGCTGGCGGGCGCGGCGCTGGTCGGCGCGTTCAACGCCCTCCTGATCGTCGGGCTCGGCATCAAGCCGTTCCTGGCGACGCTTGGCACCTTCTTCATCGGCAGCTCGATCCAGCGCATCTATACCGATGGCGGCGGCCCGATCGCCTTCCGCCGCATGGAGCCGGCGTTCCGCGATCTGGCGACGGGCGATGTCGCCGGCATCCCGACGGAGATCGTCATCGCCGGCCTCGTGCTGGTCGCCTATTACCTGCTGCTGGAGCGGACGATCTTCGGCGAGCGCGTCCATGCGATCGGGCTGCAGCCCCGCGCGGCACGGGTCGCCGGCATTCGCGTCGGCCGGCATGTGACTGTTGTCTTCATCATCGCGGCGGCGAGCTCAGCGCTCGGCGGCGTCATCCTGGCGGCGACGCTCCGCCAGTTCACGCCGCTCGCCGGCCAGTCCTATCTGCTCGACGCCATCGCCGCGACCTTCATCGGCGCCTCGATGCATCCGCGCCTGCGGCCGAACGTGCCGGGAACGCTCATCGGGGTGCTGTTCCTCGGCGTCGTCGCCAACGGGCTCAATCTGCTCGGGCTGGACTTCAACCTGAAATCCGCCCTGTCCGGCCTCATCCTGGTCGGCGCGCTGGCGCTGGCGGGATTGCGCCGTCGTCCCGCCTGAGGCAGGAACCAGCCGCCGGCATGCACCGGCGGCTGCGAGACCTGCCGGATCAGGCGACCTTGCCGATCCGCCACTGGGCCGGATGCGGCGCGCCGTTGACGGCGAAGTCGCCGATGATGCGATCCTTGTAGATGCGCGGATTGTGCGACGACAGCGTGCGCGCATTGCGCCAGAACCGGTCGAGCGCCACACCCTTGCGCG
Organism: Kaistia sp. SLG-1; assembly: GCF_059699055.1. Lineage (NCBI taxonomy): Bacteria > Pseudomonadati > Pseudomonadota > Alphaproteobacteria > Hyphomicrobiales > Kaistiaceae > Kaistia > Kaistia sp. SLG-1. The sequence continues at coordinate 1,370,869 of NZ_AP048544.1, read as the reverse complement.
TCGCCGAAGCGCCCAGCGCATCGAACACCGACGCGGTCGCGTCAAGAACCAGGCTCGACACAATGACCTGCGCCTGCGCGACTTCGATGTCGGCGATGGCCGCGGCCGCCGCTTCGCCATCCGCGTTGCCGGCAAGCCTCTGCTCGAAGGCGCGCTGCAGCGCCTCCGCCGCCTTCAGGACGATCGCCCCGGCCGAATAGGCGGAGGCGCGGACGCGGCCGACCACCTGCAGGACCTGCGGATCCTCGCTCGAACGTGCGCCGGCGCCATTGCTGTAGTGACGCGTGCGGGCGGCGACGGCCGCCGCGAGCTCGGTCGCCGCCGCGCGACCGATGCCGGCCAGCGTCGCCAGATGCACCAGCTGGAAGAAGGCCTGGCCGTATTGGATCCGGCCGTCATTCTCGACCAGCTGCGCCGGCTCGATCGCGACGTCGGTGAACACCGTCGTACCGCTCGCCGTGCCGATCTGGCCGAAGCCGTCCCAGTCGTCGAAGATCTCGACGCCGGGCGCATCGGTGCGCACGAGGATGCCGATCGGCGCCTCGTCCTCGCCGGTCGCGGTGACGTCGATCCATTCCGCGAACAGCGAACCGGTGGTGTAGTACTTTGTGCCGTTCAGCTTCCAGCGCTCGCCGTCCCGGGCCAGCCGCGTCGAGAAGGTGAGCTGCTTGGCGTCGCCCACTTCGGTCCAGGCATTGCCGACCGTGTCGCCGGCCGCGAGCCGCTCGAACCAGTTCGTCTGCCAGGCGCGCGACTGCGTGCTGACGATCTCCTCGGCAAAGCCGAAATGCGCGCGCAGCGCCTGCGTCGCGTTCGAATCCGCCGCCGACAGCTCGATCAGCAGCGCGAAAAGCTCCGGCAGCGACGCACCGAAACCTCCCTGTTCACGCGGCACCCGCAGGGCGCCGAAACGCGCGACCTTCAGCAGCGCGAGTTCCTCATAGGGCAGGCGACGGGAAACCTCGCGCTCGACGGCGCCCGCCGCGATCTTCTGGAACACCGGCCGGAAGGTCTCGGCCAGCGCCTCGTAGGAAGCGCTCGGGCCCGCGCCCCAGGCCGCGTCGATCTGCGTCATCTCTCGTGATCCTCGCCTGACAGAAGAGGGTGATGCTTCCGCCGTGAGCGACATGGCCGCCGCCGGCGCGATGGAGCGGTCCCGGATGAGCCAAGACCTCGCCAAGGGAAGCCTGTTTCCAGCGATATCCGATCGGTCGGAGCGCTTACAGAAACCGCATCATGCGCGGAACGGCGCGGCGGGAAAATTATGCCCGTCGCCTCGCTGAGCCGGCGATTGCCATGAAAAACGGGCGCCACCCGGCCGGCGCGGCGCGTATCCGGGGTCGGGGCTGGGGAAATGTCTCTTTTCGCGCTTCACGCGGTTGTTCGCTTCCGGAAGCGCGGCGATCCGGGGCTGCCTCTTGCGTAACAGCCGGGCTACACACATAAATCGCGCTGAGCCACACTCTGCAGCCGCTTCCAAACAGCTTCCAATGCTATACGGTTATCGCAGTCCACCGTGCCCATGCCACCGCAAGAGGCCTTCCGAGTGTCCATGGCACCAGCGCTGATGCTCAAGATCCTCATTGTCGACGACAGCTCGACCAATCAGCGCATCTATTCGAAGCTGGCCCGACAGCTTGAATCCGACATCGATATCCGCACTTTCGGCAATCCCCGCAAAGCCCTCGAATGGCTTGCCGAGAACACCGTCGACCTGATCATCACCGACTACAAGATGCCGACCATGACGGGGGCGGACCTGACCGCGGCCATCCGCGCCGACGTCCGCAACTGGGACGTCCCGATCATCGTCATCACGGCCTATAGCGACCAGCAGTTCCGCGTCACGGCGCTGGAGGCGGGCGCGACGGATTTCCTGCTGAGCCCGGTCGACCATGTCGAGTTCCTCGCCCGGGCCAAGAACCTCCTGAAGCTCCGGACGCAGCAGCTCGTCATCGCCAAGCGGGCGGACCTGCTGGAGATGAGCCTGAACGCCAAGGAGCAATTGCTGCGGGAGAGCCGCGAGGCGCTGGCGCAGGTGATCGACACCGTGCCCGCCATGATCAACGCCACCGACCGCGACGGACGCTGCGTCTTCGTCAACGCGCATCAGGCCGCCTTCTTCGGCAAGACGCCGGCGGATCTCGTTGGCGAGCCGATCGAGACGCTGCTCGGCGAGGAGCGCGCCCATATCAGCCGCCGGCTCGACCAGCTCGTGCTGAAGACCGGCCGCCCGATCTCGGCCCGCCAGGAAGAGGTGGTGGCGCCGAATGGCGAGCCGCGCATCTACTTGACCAGCAAGGCGCCGCTCTATGACGGCACCGGAACGATCGCCAGCGTCCTCTCGACCTCGATCGACATCACCGAGCAGCGCCACGCCGAGCGGCGCCTGCTCCATATCGCCAACCATGATTCCCTGACGGGCCTGCCGAACCGGCTGATGCTGCGCGACCATCTCCGGCGCGAGCTGGCGCGCGGCCGGCGCGGCGACCAGCATTTCGCCCTGCATTTCATCGACCTCGACCGCTTCAAGGCCGTCAACGACGCGCATGGCCACCACCGCGGCGACGAGCTGCTGCAGCGCGTCGCCGATGCGCTGAAGGGGCTGGTCGGCGACCGCCATACCGTCGCCCGCCTCGGCGGCGACGAATTCGCCATCCTGCAATCCGACATCGACGGGCCGGATGACGCCAGCCGCATGGCCCAGTCGATCCTCGACCTGCTCAACAGCGAGGAAGACAGCCCGCTCGCGCTCAATATCGGCGCCAGCATCGGCGTCACGCTCGCGCCGCAGGACGGAACCGACCCGGACGAGCTGCTGAAGAATTCCGACCAGGCGATGTATCTGGCCAAGTCGCTGGGCGGCGGCATCTGGCGCTTCTTCGCGGCCGACATGCGCCCGCGCGCCAGCCAGACCGCGCATCTCGAGAGCGAGTTGCGCGGCGCTCTTTCGCGCCGTGAACTGGTGCTGCACTACCAGCCGCAGATCGATCTCCGCAGCCGGAAGGTGGTCGGCGCCGAGGCGCTGCTGCGCTGGCAGCACCCGCAGCGCGGCCTGCTGGCCCCCGGCTCGTTCCTGGCGCTTGCCGAGGAGACGGGCCTGATCCTGCCGATCAACGAGTGGGTGCTGAACGAGGCCTGCCGCCAGGGCGCCGCCTGGGAAGGCGCCGGGCTCGGCGACCTGCGCGTCGCCGTCAACATGTCGCCGATCCAGTTCAAGCGGCAGGGCGTCGAGAATTTGGTCAAGGATGCGCTGCGCTCGAGCGGCATGCGGCCGACATCGCTGGAGCTGGAGCTGACGGAAGGCATCCTGCTCGGCAATGACGAGCAGATCGTCAAGCAGATGCATGTGCTGCGCTCGCTCGGCGTGACGCTGTCGGTCGACGATTTCGGCACCGGCTATTCCTCGCTCAGCTATCTCCGCAGCTTCCCGCTGCACCGGCTGAAGATCGATCGCTCCTTTGTGCAGGATCTCGGCAACGATCCGAGCGCGCTTGCCATCGTGCGCACCATCATCGACCTCGGCCATATCCTGCACCTGCAGGTGCTTGCCGAGGGCGTCGAGTCGGAACCACAGCTTTCGCTTCTGCGTTCGGAAAGCTGTGACGAGGTGCAGGGCTACTTCTTCAGCCGGCCGCTGCCGGCGGAGGCCTTCGCCGACTGGATCGCGCAATACGGCGAAGGGACTTCCGGCCCCGTGCAGGGTTCGACGGAGACCGAACATGCGAGCGCCAGCTAGGGTGCTCCAGACGCTGGCCGCACCGTTCCGCTGGATGGCCGCACGACTGCGGGACCGGCCCGACAGCGAGCACGAGATGAGCTACAACCGGCTCGTCTTCGCGATCATCATCGTCATCGTGCTGCTCGTGAACCGCGGCGGCAACGAGATCGGCCAGGCGCTCGACGTCATGGCGCTCTACATCACCCTGGCGCTCGGGGTGCTCGGCCATATCCTGCTCTATCCGGGCATCTCGCGCGGCCGGCGCCTCTTCGCACTGCTGATGGATTGCGGCTTCCTTTCCTGGCAGATGCATCTCGGCGGCGGCGTCGCGGCGCTGTTCTTTCCGATCTACCTCTGGGTCATCTTCGGCAACGGCTTCCGCTTCGGCCTGACCTCGCTCGCGATCGCCATTCCCGTCGCGACGATTTCGTTCGGCATCGTCGTGATGACGACGCCGTTCTGGTACGAGCGCTGGTATCTCTCGGCAGGACTTCTGGGAGGGCTCGTCATCCTGCCCGCCTATGCCGGCACGCTGATCCGCAAGCTTTCGCTCGCGACCCAGGCGGCGGAGGAAGCCAGCCAGGCGAAGAGCCTGTTCCTTGCCAGCGTCAGCCACGAATTGCGCACGCCGCTGACCGCCATCGTCGGCATGACGGGACTGCTGCGCAACACGCCACTCGTCCCCGAACAGCGCGACATGGTCGAGACGGTGGATGTCGCGACCCGTTCGCTGCAATCGCTGATCAACAGCCTGCTCGATCTCTCGCGCATCGAGGCCGGGCGGATGCCGGTCTCGAACGAGGCGATCGACCTCGCGGCGCTGCTTCTCGACGCGCGCCGCCTCGTCGAGAGCCAGGTGCGCGAGCGCGGGCTGAGCTTCGCCATCCACGTCACGCCCCGCACGCCGCTGCTCCTGCACGGCAGCCGGCAGCACCTGCACGAGATCCTGGTCAACCTCGTCGGCAACGCCGTGAAGTTCACCCGCGAGGGCGGCGTGACGATCGCGGTCGACGGCCAGACCGAGGAAGACGGCAGCCTCCGCCTCATCATGGAGATCAGCGATACCGGCATCGGCATCGCGCCGAAGGACCAGGAACGCATCTTCGAGGATTTCACGCAGGCCAACGCCAGCATCATGAACCGCTTCGGCGGCACCGGCCTCGGCCTCGCCATCGCGCGGCGGCTGGTGGAACTGCTCGGCGGTTCGATCTCGGTCGAAAGCGCGCTCGGCGAAGGCAGTACCTTCCGCTTCAACATCCTCGTCCAGACCCTGCCGGACGAGGCGCTGATGGAGGAGCCCTGGCGCGAGCGCGGCGTCGTGGTCGTCTGCCGCGATATCGCGCCGCTCGCGGCGCTGACGGAGACGCTCGCAGCCCTCGGCGTGAAGCCGAAGATCGCCGATCCGCGCCTCGGACCGATGCGCATGTTCCCGCCCGAGGCGGCCGGCGCCATCCGCCTGCTCTTCGAGCCGGACACCCAGAATCTGGCGCTGCCGTCCGGCGGCACGGGGGGCTCCACGCCGAAAGTCGTGCTGATCCAGCCACAGGCCTTCCCGTCGCTGCCCGGCCTGTCCATCCGGCAGCGCTGCGTCAGCCTGCTGTCGGAGCGCCCGACGGCGACGGAGTTGCGCCGCGCGCTGACGATCGCCTGCCGGCTGGCGGCGCCGGTGCCGATGCTCGTTCCCCTGACGACGGCGGCGGCCCCACGCCCCGTGCCGCAGGCCCGGCCCTGCCGCGTGCTGCTCGCCGACGACAACCGCATCAACCAGCGCGTCTTCTCCCGCATTCTGGAAGAGGCCGGACACACCGTGCTCATCGCGGAGACCGGCGACCAGGCGCTCGACCTGCTGGAAGACAAGGCGGACCAGCTCGACATCGTGCTGATGGACTTCAACATGCCCGATACGGACGGGCTGGAGGCGACCAAGCTCTACCGCGTGATGGAGACCGGGGGACGGCATCTTCCCATCGTCGGCCTGACGGCGGATGCGACCGCGCTCAACGACAGCCGCTGGCGCGACGCGGGGATGGACGACTGCCTGATCAAGCCGGTGGAGCCCTCCGCGCTCATCGCCGCCATCGAGCGGATCACCCGCGGCGGGGCGGACGCCCCTGTCCCGAAGGGGAGCCGGCCGACGCTCGTGCGCACCGAGATCCTGCCGAGCCTCGACGAGAAGGCGGTCGAGCGGCTGGAAAAGCTCGGCAGCACGGAATTCGTGCTCGAACTGATGGACGATTATCTGGCAGACGCCGAGATCATGCTCGAACGGCTGGTCAAGAGCGCCGCCAAGGGCGACCTGGAAGCCTTCCGCACCGATGACCACGCGCTGCAGAGCAGCTCGGCGAATATCGGCGCCGTGGCGCTCGGCCGCATCTGTTCTCCCTGGCGCGAACTGCGCGGAGACGAGTTGCGGGCCGCCTCGGCGGAGTTCGCGCGCCAGGCCAGGGCGGAGCTCCGGCGGACGCAGAAGGCCATGCGCGCCTATTCGGCGCGCGAGGCGGGATTGGGCTGACAGCCAGCCGGGGCGTTGGCGATGCGCCGGTCGAGCGCATCGCCAATCGGTGTCATTCGGCGGCCACGAGGATCGGGGCCTCGGTCTGCAGGCTGGCAAGCCGGCGGTTCTGGGCCGAGCAGAGCCGGTCCATCTTGCGGAGATCGGCTTCGGTCAGGTTCAGCGCCGCCTCGGCCCAGATGTCGACGACATCGATGAGTTCCTCGAGCGTCACCGGGTTAACGCGCCGACGGGCCCGATACATGGCCTGGTGGGCGTTGTGCTTGCGGTTGTGCTTGGCGATGTAATCCATCGCGGCCCACTGGCCCTGCCCGTCTTCCGCCAGGACGTCAACGACGCCCATGTCGTAGAGCTCCTCGGCCGTGTGGATGCGGCCCGACAGGATGAGCGCCTCGGCCTTGTCACGGCTCATGCGCCGCGACAGGAAGCTGTACGCACCCATGCCGGGGAACATGTTGAAGAGGATTTCCGGCAGACCCATCTTGGCGCTGCGCTCGGCCACGATCAGGTCGAACGACAGCGCATGCTCGAAGCCGCCGCCCAGCGCGTCGCCCTGGACGAGCGCCATCGTCACCACCGGCGCATCGAAGGCCACGACGTTGCGGTGAATGGCCTCGACGGCGACATGGCCGTAGTGGCGCATCGCATCCAGGTCGCGGCTGCGGATGCGCTGGGCGAAATGCCCGAGATCGCCGCCGAGATTGTAGATGCCCGGCACGGCCGAGGCCATGACGAACCAGGAGAACGGCGCGGCCGCCTGGTTCGGCAGGTTGGCAAAGGCGCCGGTGATCGACTTCTGCATCCGGCTGATGTCGTCCATCAACTCATGCGTGTAGGAGGGTTTGCCGACCGGCTCCATGAAGCACCAGCAGGTGGCGTTCACCGTGTCGATATCGAGGTGGATATTGTCGTAGCCATTGTCGCGGATCGCCCGCACGGCATCCGCCGTCGCGGAGCCGGAAGCCACGGTGTTCAGGGCAATGGGATCGTTGTTGTTCATTCGCAGGGCAGTCATCTTCTCTTCTCCATCTGTTGGTTGGGCCGCAAACGCGTCACGCGGGAGGATGCCGCAAGGACAGCCACCAGCATAATAAGCTCAACACCTATAACGGGAGCGAGAAGTTAACGGGTCAATCATGCGAATTCGTGCCGCAAGCCGCATTTGCGGGCGGATCAAAGGGGTCGCTCAGCAGGGACCCGGCGGCTTTCCGGGGGCGCGGCGCGCCTTCACGACGCGCCCCGGAGCGACCCGATCAGTCGTGCGCCAGCCAGTCCGGACCGACGCGCAGCTGGTTCCATTCGCTGGTGTCGCCGAAATATTCGGCCCCTTCGCGCAGGTTCTCGCGGATGACCTCTTCATTGAGGTCGATGCCGAGCCCCGGCGCGTCGGGAACCGTGACATAGCCGTCGGCCATGTAGTCGGCGTCGAGGCCTGTCACGAGATGCCGGAAGAACGGCAGGTCGAGACCGTGATGCTCGACCGCGACGAGGCTGGCGATCGACGCGCCGAGATGGACGTTCGCCATGAAGCCGACCGGCGAGCAGCAGGCATGCAGCGCGGTCGGGATGCCGAAGCGCTCGGCGTGGTCGGCGATCCGCTTCGTCTCCATCAGGCCGCCCGACGAAAGCATGTCGGGATGGATGATGTCGAAGGCGCGCGTCTCGATCGCATCGCGGAACCCTTCCCAGAGATAGAGATCCTCGCCGGCAGCGACCGGCGTCAGCAGCGCATCGGCGACCTTCTTGTGGTTGGCGATGTCGGTCCAGGGCAGCGGATCCTCGATCCAGGCGAGGTTGTAGGGCTCGAGCGCGCGGCCGATGCGGATCGCCTCGTCGGCGGTGACGAAGCCCTCGCCGAAATGGTCGGTGCAGAGCGAAATCTCGTCGCCGACCGCGTCGCGCACCGCCGCCGTGATCTCCGCCGCCAGCTCGACGCCGCGCTCGCTGATCCGCGCGCCCGCTCCCCGGCCCGGCGCGTACCACTGCTTGTACTGCGGATATTCGAACTTCGTCGCCGCGCCGACCAGCGCGCCCGGGGTCGCCTCGAAGAGTTCGCCGGGCAGGTCGAACTTGATGAAGGTCAGCCCCATGGCGAGGCGCCGCTTCACCACCTCGACATAGCCCTCCGGCGTCATCTGGCGCGGCGCCGGCGTGTCGCCATAGAGGCGGACCTTGTCGCGATACTTGCCGCCGAGCAGCTGATAGCAGGGAATTCCATAGACCTTGCCGACGAGGTCCATCAGCGCGATCTCGATGCCGCAGACGCCGCCGCCCTCGCGGCTGTCATTGCCGTAGCTCTTGATCGACTTGAACAGGTAGTCGACGTTGCAGGGGTTCTGACCGACGAGAAGATGCTTGAGCCGCAGGGCCGTGTCCGGATGCGCGGCGTCGCGAACCTCGCCAAGGCCGTAGACGCCCTGGTTGGTGTCGATCTTCAGGATCGGGTAGTAGCCCTGGCCGACGATGGTCGCGACCCGGATATCGGTGATGCGCAGATCGCTCGGACGCGAATCCATGCGCACGGCGTTTTCGAGGCTCTCCGCGAGCGGCGCGGCGGTGGTCGTCATGTCTTCCTCCCTGGTCTTCTTGTCAGCCGAGCCGGTTTGACCCGGCTGCCTGTCGATACGCGGCGCGCCCCTCCCGCTCCGCGCCCCGTCCTCCGGATCGCGGTTGCCGCGGCTCCTGCCCGTGATGGTCAGGAAATCTCGTCATCCTCCGCGAGCGACCCGGAACGCGCTGCCCGAGGGGAGACCGGATCCAGGGTCATGATGCGGTGGATGGCGAGGTCGAAATGCAGCGCCATCAGCGCGCCGGCCCCCGGCTCGTCCTGTTCGTCGATCAGCGTCACCAGCTTGCGATGGTCGGCATAGTTCTTCTTCCAGTCCTCCTCGCTCGGATGGCGCAACAGGCCCTCGCGCATCGTGTCGCGCATGACCTCGCGGATGGAGGCGACGAGATGGAACATCATCTGGTTCTTTGAGGCGCGCGCGATGGCGAGATGAAGCTGCACGTCCATCTCGAGGAACGCGTCCGGGTCCGCGCCCAGGTTGTCGCCCATGCTGCGCACGCTCGCCCACATGCTGGCGAGATCCTCGGGCGAGCGGCGGCGCGCCGCCAGGATGGCGCCCTGGACCTCGATGCCCCGGCGCAGTTCCAGCAGGTCGATCACCGCCTCGCGCTCGGTCCGCGCGAAGCGGTCGAAGAAGTCGATCAGCACGCTGTTGGTCATCGGGCGCACGCGGGCGCGCTTGCCGTTGGCGATCTCGATCAGGCCCTTGGCCTGGAGCGACTTCATCGCCTCCCGCACGATCGACCGGCTGACCCCGAACTCGGCCGCCAGATCCATCGAGGACGGCAGGAACTCCCCCGAACCGAGCCGCTCGGAAACGATGAGGTCGCGGATATGCGCCTCGATCTGATCCGCCAGCGTCACTCTCTGGGCGTGCAGGTTCGGGAAATCCATCGGTGCATGTTCTCCGCCGGCCTGGGCCGTTCCGCGCCTCGCGAACAGGCAATGCGTAGCTTCAAAATTCGGCCAAGGCAATGCTGTCCTACAGGTGGACAGCTATACAGGACGATGCTAGCGTCGCCTCAACAGAACAGACGCAGGTCACGAAAGACAGGTTTTTAGCCGGCTTTCGCAAGATCACGCGCATCGAGGAGACGAACCCGCTGCCCCCTCCGGCCGCGCATCCCGAAAGGGAGGACGCAGCTTGCCCACTCTTCCCCGCAGAGACGTCGCGAAGGCCCCGGCCTGGCGCGATTCCCCGTCCGATCGGGCGCGAGAGAGGCAGGGTCAATCGGGAGCGTAACCGCCAGGGCGGCGAGGCGTCAGGCTCCGCCGTTCTCTAACCTTCGGCTCACGCCGACAAAAACCAACACCGAGGAACCGCCCCATGCTCGAAATCGCTGAGATCATCCAGCCCACGCCCTCCCCCGTCTGGAGACTGGCGAAACAGGCCGGCGTCGACGTCGCCGTCGGCGGATTGCCGACCCCGGATCTGCTCGAACCCGGCGAGGCGCCGTGGGATCTCGGCCCGCTCACCCGCCTCAAGGCGCGCTACGAACAGGCCGGCTTCCGGCTGGCGGTGATCGAGGCGCGGCCGCCGCTCAACAAGGCGAAGCGCGGCCTGCCCGGCCGCGACGAGGAAATCGCCACCGTCTGCACGCTGATCGAGAACATGGGCAAGCTCGGCGTGCCCGTCTGGTGCTACGAGTGGATGACCGACTTCAACTGGGTACGCACCAATCTGTCGACGCCGTCGCGCGGCGGTTCGGTGGTGACCAGCTTCAACATCGACGACGTGCCGGAGGATCTGACCAGCAACCCGCCGATTGACGAAGAGGCGCTCTGGACCAATCTCGAATACTTCCTGAACAAGGTCCTGCCGGTCGCCGAGAAGGCGAACGTCAAGCTCTCGATGCATCCGGATGATCCGCCGCTCTCGCCGATCCGCGGCGTCGGCCGCATCATGCGCAGCATCGAAAACTACCAGCGCCTGCTCGACCTGTCCTCGAGCCCGATGAACACCATCACGCTCTGCCAGGGCAATTTCGCGCTGATGACCGATGATCTGCCGGCGGCGATCCGCAAGTTCGGCAAGAAGATCTCCTTCGTGCATTTCCGCGACGTGCGCGGCACGCCCAGCGCGTTCGAGGAGACCTGGCACGATGACGGCAAGACCGACATGCTGGCCTGCATGAAGGCCTATCGCGACATCGGCTACGAGGGCGTGCTGCGGCCGGACCACGTGCCGACGGTCGAGGGCGACAGCAACGAAGACGCCGGTTACTCGGCTTTCGGTCGTCTCTACGCGATCGGCTACATCCGCGGCCTGCATCAGGCCGTCTACGCGGAATAACCAAGCCTGTCCGGCGGAATTCAAACCCTCGATAAGCCCCGTCCGGCCCAGCTCCAGAAGCACGGCCGGGCGGGGCAAACATGTCCCGTCCACGTTTCCGCAACGATTTCCGGTTGTTGGCGCCTTGCGCCGGGGAGCCTTAGAAACTCTCTAAATCATTGTTGTTGCAACGCTTTTGATCCTCCCTTATCCGAACGTCCAGGTTGAACCCACTCGCCGTTTCGGAGGCGCGCGAGCTCCCACCCTCACCTGTGCAGCGCCTCATGACCGCGACGTTCACGACCGACAGCCCGGAAAACCCCGCTCCGATCCGCCTCCGCCACTGGCATCCGCCGATGGTGACGGAGCCGATCCCTCGCGGCGGAAGGCGCCTGCAACGGCCGGACCGGGTCGCCGCGTCGCTCGATCGCCTGCAACGCCATGGCGGGTGGTAGGGCATGTCCTGGGACATTCAGAGCCTGTTCCGGCGCCACGCCAAGGAAATCACCCGCGCCCTGCGCCGGCGCGGCCTGAACGAGGAGACGGCGGCCGACATCACGCAGGACACGTTCCTGCGCGTGCTGGCCTCGCCGCCGCAGGAAGGCACGGCGAACCACAATCCGCGCGCCTATCTGCATCAGGTCTCGCGCAATCTCAGCATCAACTACATCCAGCGCAACCGCCGGTCCGAGATGATCGACGTCGCCGACGAGATGCTGCTGCAGATCGCCGATCCGACGCCCTCGCCCGAGGTCGTGCTCTATGACCGCCAGCGCCTGCGGCTGGTCGAGGCGGCGCTGGCGGAACTGCCCGAACGCACCCGGATCGCCTTCGAGCGTCATCGCCTCGGCGGGCAGACGATCGCCGCGATCGGCCAGGAACTCGGCCTGTCGACGACGCGGACCTGGGCGCTGATCCGCGAGGCCTATCGCCATATCGTGCTGCGGACCGGGAGCCTCTGAACGAATTCTCCGTCACGGGGCGAAAATTCCGCCGCGCCACGGGTATTAGAGGACGAGCACGCAGGGACCCGGCCATCGTGCGGGCCGGCCGGGAGGGGCAGCATGAGCGAAAGGACACCGGACACCGATCGGTTGCTCGACGAGGCGATCGACCTGGTGATCCGCCTGCAGACGGCCCCCAATAATCCGGTGGCGATCGAGATGATCCGCGCCTGGCGGGCACGCAGTCCCGAGCATGAGCGGATCTGGATCCAGGTTTCCGACGTGCACGGCATGAGCGGCAAGGTCCTGACCGACCGGCACGAGGCCGAGCGCCGGCGGCGTCAGGCGCCCTCGCGCCGGAACTTCATGCTGGGCGGCGCCGTCGGCCTCGGCGCGCTCGCCGCCGGCTCGCTCTTCGGCCCCGACGCGATCCTTCGCGCCCGCGCCGACCACATCACCGACAAGGGCGAGATCCGCCGCATCGATCTGCCCGATGGCAGCCTGGCGACGCTCGGCCCCGACAGCGCCATCGCCATCGCCTTCAGCGACGCCCGGCGCGGCATCGTGCTGCTGAAGGGCATGTCGTTCTTCAACGTGACGGCGGACACCGGCCGTCCGTTCCAGGTCGAGGCAGGCGATCTCACCGCCATTGCGCGCGGCACCGCCTTCGACGTATCGAGCGACGCCGGCATCGTCAGCGTCTCGGTCGACGAGGGGCTCGTCGAGACCCAGGCCGGCGGACAGGCGGAGGCAACGCTCAGCCTCGATGCCGGCGACTGGATGAGCTTCGATCCCGCCCAGCAGGCGGTCGAGCGCGGACGTCGCGAACCCGGCCAGATCGGCTCCTGGCGGGACAAGCTCATCCTGGCGGACCGGGAACCGCTGTCGGCGCTGGTCGCCCGGATCGGGCGCTGGGTGCCCGGACGGATCCTCATCGCCGATCCCTTCGTCGGGGCGCAGAGGGTGAGCGGCCTGTTCGATCTCGCCGACCCGCGCCGCGCGCTCGAGGCGGCGGTGCTGCCGGCCGGCGGCCGCGTCCGCCAGGCCTCGTCCTTCCTGACCGTGATCTCGCCGCTCTGAGCCGAAGCGGCGACAGGCACGGACGGGATCAGTCTAGAGACAGTCTAAATCATTGGCGTTGCGTGATCTTTTCGGCTGGACTATCTGACGGCTCAGGTTGCCCCCACTCGCCGTGTCGACGATGCGCGAGCCTGCTCTTGCCCCGCGCCGCCTCCCGTCATGCCCACGATCCTGAACGACGCATTTCAACTGCATCGCCGGTCCCTGACCTGGAGCGTGATGCGCATCGTGCGCGACCCGCAGATTGCCGAGGATCTGGCGCAGGAGACCTATGTCCGGGCCCACAAGGCGATCGAGGCGGGTCCGATCGAGCACATCGAGGCCTTCCTGCACCAGACCGCCCGCAATCTGGCGCTCGACTATCTGCGCCGGCGCAAGACGCGGGCCCGCGTCGAGACGGACGGCCTCAGCGACGAAATGCTGGAGAACATCCCCGCCGATACGCCCTCGCTGGAAACGGAGATCATCGAGCGCGAACGGCTGCGGCTGTTCCAGGCCGCGCTCGCAACCTTGCCCGAGCGCGTGCAGCAGGTGGTCCGGCTGAGCCGGATCGAGGAATGGACCAATGCGCGGATCGCGCTGCATCTCGGCGTTTCCGAGCGCACCGTCTTCAACGATCTGAAGCTCGCCATGGCGCATTGCCGCGATGCGCTGGCGCGGAAGGACAGAGGTTGATCGGGGCCTCGCGGGCGGGCGATCCGGCGCCCGAAACTTTTTTTGCCGGATTCCAGACTGCGAAACGTCATCTCTATAAAGACCCGAAGGCCCAGACGATCGGATGAGTTGCGTGGGACGAGAGAGTTCAGAGGACGACGTCCGCGCCGAAGCCATGCCGCCCACCGGCAGGCAGGACGACGAGACCGTCGACCTCATCGAGGAGGAGGCGCTCGACTGGTTCGCCCGCCTGCGCAACGCGACGCCGGACGCCGCCGAACTGGCCGAATTCCAGGCCTGGCACCAGCAGAGCCCGCGCCATGCCGAGGCGTTTGCCGACCTCGAGGCAATCTGGGGATCGTCGGCCTTCGCCACCGCCGTTCGCAGCCTGCCCGTCGCGCCGCCGTCGTCGACCCAGACAACCGCGCGACGCGCCGGCCGGACGGCGAGCGCTCCCCCGGCGAAGCGGCTGCGCCTGAAGCTCGGCGCCGTCGCGGCACTCCTGATGCTGGCGATCGGCATCTGGCAGGCGCCGGCGCTGTGGCTGCGCTGGCAGGCCGACTATCTGACCGCCGCCGGTGACCGCGCGACGGTCCGGCTGCCGGACGGCTCGACCATGATCCTCAACACCGCGTCGGCCGTCGCGCTCGATTTCGACGGCGGACGCCGGAACGTGCGTCTGCTGCAGGGCGAGGCCTTCTTCGACGTGCTGCACGACCCCGCGCATCCCTTCCACGTCGCGGGAAAATTCGGCGTCGTCGAGGTGAAGGGCACGGCGTTCTCGGTGCGGGCGGACGAGGCGCGCGACGCGGTCATCCTCGAGCGCGGCCGCGTCGAGGTCCGACGCACGTCCGAACAGGCCGACCGCGCGACGCTGGAACCGGACGAGCAGATTTTTGCAAGCGCCGGCGGGCTTTCCGCCGTCGAGCCGGCGGATCCGACGACGGCGCTCGCCTGGCGACAGGGGCGCATCGTCTTCGACGACCAGCCCATCGCCAAGGTGCTTTCGGAACTGCGCCGCTATCGCAGCGCCCCCATCTTCGTCACCGCCAGCCTGGCCGATGGATTTCGCGTCAGCGGCAACTACAGGACGACCGACATAGAGGGCGCGCTGCAGTCCCTGGCGGATGCCGCCGGCGTCACGCTGACGGCCCTGCCGGGCGGCGTCATAATCCTTCGCTAGAAATTCAACTTTTCTTTTCCGGTTTCGCTCCCCTCGAACGTCGGGTGTGTGAGAGGTCGATTTCGGCGTGACGCCGGACGGCCTCTTCGATCTGGAAAAGGGGCTTTGCGGCATGACGAACGGGATGATGACCACCGGCGCAGGTACCGGCGCAGGGGAGAGCCGACGCTCGAAACGCCGCCTCGCATCGCTGCTCGTGACCTCCGCCGTGATCGGCCTGGCGACGGGCCTCGCCCCCATGCAGGCCTCGGCGCAATCCGCCGCGCCGGCTGCGACCGGCAGCCAGGCCATTGCCTTCTCCATTCCCGCCCAGCCGCTTCCCGCCGCGATCAACGCCTTCATCGGCGCGACCGGCTGGCAGATCAGCTATTCCTCCGCGCTGGCGCGGGGCAAGAAGTCGGCGGCCGTCACCGGCACGATGACGCCGGCGCAGGCGCTGCAACGGCTGGTGGCGGGCACCGGCCTGCAGGTCCGCATCGGCGCCCCCGGCTCGGCCGCGCTGGTCGATCCGGCCACGGCAGGTGCGGCGGCTTCGGGCGACGGCACGACGGTCCTCGACGTCATCGACGTCACGGCCGGTGGCGGCACGACGGCCTCGGACCTGCCGTTCGCCTCGCCCGGCTCGGTCGCGCACATCTCGGGAGCCCAGATCGAGCGGCTACCGCCGACCTCGGTCGGCGACATCTTCCGCAACACGCCTGGCGTCAACGCCACCGGCAACCGCGTCGGCGCGTCGATGGATCTCAACATCCGCGGCCTGCAGGGCCAGAGCCGCGTCAACGTCATGGTCGACGGCACGCGCCAGTCCAACGGCTCCTATCGCGGCTATCGCGGCAGCCGCAGCGAGGTCTATGTCGATCCCGACCTGCTGGCTGGCGTCGACATCAACAAGGGCCCCTATAGCGGCGCCGGCGGCACCGGCGCGATGGGCGGCGTCGTCAACATGCGGACGATCACCGCCCGCGATATCGTCGCGGACGGCAAGACCTATGGCGCGCGCCTGAAGGGAAGCCTCGGCAGCAACACGGAGAGCCCGCAGGCGCGTGGCTCCAAGACCATCCGCGACGACGGGTCCGACCTCTTCAACGGCGATGCCTGGACCGGCAATCTCGCCGCCGGCGTCGTCGAGGACAATTACGAGTTCGTCGCCGCCCTCGCGCGGCGCCAGCAGGGCAATTACTTCGCCGGCAAGAACGGCTCCTCCACCTATGTCGACGACCGCGTCGTCTGGCAGCCGCCGTCGGAAAAGAGGTTCTCGCCGTTCGGCCCCGGCCAGGAGGTCTTCAACACCTCGCAGGACGTGACCACCCTCCTCACCAAGGGCAAGGTCAAATGGGGCGACGGCCAGTCGTTGGAACTCGGCTACATCCGCTACAACAACAAGTATGGCGAAAATAACGAGACCGTCCTCGGCTTCGCCCTCAGCCCGTTCCTGAATATAAAGGCGGAGCAGTTCGGCCTGAGCGAGACGACGACCAACACCTTCACCTCGACCTACAAGTACAATCCGGAAGGCAATGACTACATCGACCTGACGGCCAATCTGTGGGCCTCCGACGTCGATACCTATAGCGAGACGCTGCGCGCCTTTACGCTCGGCTCCGGCGCTGACGGCAAGACGCGGGTGCGGACCTATGGCGGCGACGTCTCCAACCGCACCGTCGTCGAGACCGGCTTCGGCGTGCTGACGCTGAACAACGGCCTCGAATTCGTCGACGAGCGGGCGCGCGAAAACCAGACCTTCCTTTCCTATCCCAACACCCCGCCCATCTATGCCAGCGTCAACGCCAATGGCGACCGGCTGCTGCTGAGCGCCTTCAACCAAACCCGGCTCGACGTCACCGACTGGCTGCGGCTCGAAGGCAGCGTGCGCTACGATTCCTATGAGGGCCAGGGAAAGGGCGAGATCCTCGGTGATTTGCCGGCGGGCGAGGCCTCGCGCGTCAATCCGTCGGGCACGGTGACGGTGACGCCGCTCGACGGCCTGCAGGTCTTCGCGAGCTACATCGAGGGCTGGCGTCCGCCGAGCCTGCGCGAATGGTCGGCGGTGGGCGCCGGCGGACTGGTTCACAACGCCTATCTGAAGCCCGAAATCTCCAAGAATGTCGAATTCGGCTTCAACGTGAAGCGCGACGATCTCTTCCGGACCGGCGACGCCTTCCGCCTGAAGGCCGTCTATTTCGACAACAACTATGACGACTACATCATCCGCGGCCGCAACCAGGAATTCATCTACACCTGGTCCAACATCGACAAGGCGAAGTTCCGCGGCTACGAGCTCTCGGCCATGTACGATACCGGCAGCTATTTCGTCGAAGCCGGCTTCACCAAATACGACGACATCCGGTTCTGTGGCTCCAACAGCGCCTGCGGCGATGGTGCCGCCGCGACGGATTACGGCATCACCAACGTCCCGCCGAAATATTCGGGCACGGTGACCGCCGGCGCGCGGCTGTTCGACCAGAGGCTGACGGTCGGGACGCGGGTCTATTCCTTCGGCGAGCGCTTCGGCGGCTATGGCCTGGCACCGGGCGCCGTCAACCCGCCGACCGTCTGGACCAAGTCCACGATCGTCGACCTGTTCGGCAGCTACAAGGTTAGCCAGGACGTCACCCTCGACTTCAGCGCCGAGAACCTCGGCGACCGCTACTACATGGATCCGATGTCAACTGGTGCCATCCCCTCTCCCGGCCGCACGATCCGCGCCGGCCTGACCGCCAAGTTCTAGGACGCGGGCTCCGGCATCCCCTCCAAATCGTTCGCGAAGAGAGAAAATCCGGACATCCGGCTTGTATCAGGCAGAGAGACAGCACATCCCATCGGCTTGGGCGGAACACCCGGTTCCGCCCTCGCCTTTCGATCAGGCGACCCCAGGCAAAACACATCTCATGGAGAAGGTTTCCCAGGCATGAGCGATACTATGGATACCGTCCGGCCGCTGGAAGCGAGCCGCGCCAAGCGCTTGAAGGCCGAGACCAACGAGACGCATGGCAGGCTGGACCAGGCGATCATGGCCGGCCGTCCCTTCGAGAGCCGGGAGCGCTATGCCCGCTTCCTGGCCGTGCAGCACCAGTTCCACCGCGACATCGACGCGCTCTATTCCGACCCCGTTCTCGACGGCCTCCTGCCCGACCTCGCCGGCCGGCGCCGGTTCGACGACGTCAGCCAGGATCTGGGCGATCTCGCGGTCGAGGTTCCGGCCCCGGTGACGGAGCCCGCCTTCGGCGCCGATCCCGACATTCCGACGGCGCTCGGCTGGCTCTATGTGGCGGAGGGCTCCAATCTCGGCGCCGCGTTCCTGATCAAGGAAGCCGCGAAGCTCGGGCTTTCCGAGACGTTCGGCGCCCGCCATCTCGCCGGCGCGCCCGAGGGCCGCGGCCTGCATTGGAAGACTTTTACCGCCGCCCTCGACACGGTCGAGCTCGACGAGGCCGAAGAGGCGCGCATGATGGAGGGGGCGAAGGCCGCCTTCCGGCGCGTGCACGGCCTGGTGACGGAAAACTTCCCCTGACGCCGGATCGCGGCCCCTCGCGATCCCCGGCCGCGGCGGGCGCCATGCCTGCCGAAGCCTCTTGATCTAGGCACCCAGGGCTCTCTCGCCCGTCGGCACCCAAAAATGACATCGCCATTGGAACCGCGTCGACCTCGCCCCCAACCGGCCAGGTCGGCGCGGGCCGTCGCATGAACCCCGTAGAGAGATGCCGACCATGTCCGACCCGATAGAGCCCGCCGCCAGAGCCCTCCGAGGCCGTCGCCAGGACGGCGGCATGGCGGGCGCTCTCCTGGGACTGGTCCTCGCGGCGACGCTGCTGCTGCCGGCGGGCCTTGCCCTGGCGCAGGAGACGAGCGGCGCAGCCGTGTCCTCGCCAGCGACGCAGAGCTCCGGAACGAGCGAAGCCCCGGCCGTCGAAGCGTCGACACCGGTGCCCGCCCCGACAGTCGTTGCGCCCACGACCGGCACCGAGCCGGCGGCGGCTTCTCCGGCATCCTCAGAGGCCACGCCGACGCCAGCCTCGACGGCTCCAGCGGCACCCGCCATTGATGGCACCGCTCCTGCTGCAGCCGCTCCGGCCCCGGCTGCGCCGGCAGCGTCCACCGCCACCCCGCCGGAATCGACCCCGGCCAACGCGGCTCCCTCCCCCGCAACGACCTCGTCGCCAACCAGCCTGCTGGACCAGCTTCTGGCGCCGGAACCCCGCGCGGACCTGCCGCACAATCTGTCGCCCTGGGGCATGTTCATGGCGGCCGACTGGGTCGTGAAGGCGGTGATGATCGGCCTCGCCGTCGCGTCGCTGATCACCTGGACGATCTGGCTCGCCAAGACCGTCGAGATCGCCTGCGCCCGCGCGCGCATCCGCCGCGCGCTTGCCGTCATCCTCCAGGCCAACAGCCTCGTCGACGCCGGCCGCGCGCTTTCCGGCCGCGGCGGCCCCGGCGCCTTCATGGTCCGCTCGGCCGAGGAGGAGTTGCGCCGCTCGCTCGCCGCCCTCGACTATGCCGGCGACGGCGGCGTCAAGGAGCGGCTCGGCTCCAGCCTCGCCCGCATCGAGGCGCAGGCGGGACGGCGGATGTCGAAGGGAACCGGCGCGCTCGCCACCATCGGCTCGACCGCGCCCTTCGTCGGCCTGTTCGGCACCGTCTGGGGCATCATGAACGCCTTCATCGGCATCTCGGAAGCGCACACGACCAACCTCGCCGTCGTCGCGCCGGGCATCGCCGAGGCGCTGCTCGCCACCGCGATCGGCCTCGTCGCCGCCATCCCCGCCGTGGTGATCTACAACGTCTTCGCCCGCTCGATCACGGGCTATCGCCAGCTGCTGACCGACGCCGCCACCGGCGTCGAGCGCCTGGTCAGCCGCGATCTCGACTACGCCAAGGTGCCGGCCAATCTCCGGCTGGCGGGGTAACCGACATGGCCGGAGGCATCCGTCAGCGCGACAGCGGCGAACTGGAAGAAAACCACGAGATCAACGTCACGCCGTTCATCGACGTGATGCTGGTGCTGCTCATCATCTTCATGGTGGCGGCGCCGCTCGCGACCGTCGACGTCGACATCGACCTGCCGGCCTCGACCGCGCAGCCGAAGGAGCGGCCCGACGAGCCGCTCTATCTCACCCTGAAATCGGACCTCGCGCTGCATGTCGGCAACGATGCGGTCCCGCGTGAGCAACTCGCCGCCGCCCTCGACCGCTTCACCTCCGGCGACAAGGAGGCCCGCATCTTCCTGCGCGCCGACGAGGCCGTCGCCTATCGCGAGCTGATGTCGGTGATGAACCTGCTGCGCGAGGCCGGCTATCTGAAGATCGCCCTGGTCGGGCTGGAGGTCCTGCCCGAGGCCGCGACGGGCGACGCGCCGCCGGCGACCGTCCCAGCGGGCGCAGCCACCCCATGAGCGACTGGAGCCGCTCGATCGGACGAGGCGCGCGCATCGGCGAGACCGTGCTCTGGGCCGGCGCCGGGCTCGTCGTGCTCGGTGCGCATGTCGGCGCCGCCGCCTGGCTGATGCGCGAGCCGCCGATCACGGCTGCCGATTCCTCGCCGCCGCCGGCGATCATGATCGAACTGGCGCCAGAGCCGGAAGCCGTCGTCACCGAGAAGACCGAGATCTCGCCGGATCCCGAGCTCGCGGCCGAGATCGCTCCGAACATGGCCGAGCCGGTCGAGGAGCCGACCCCGGAGGAACTGCAGCCGGTCGAGGAAGAGGTCGTCGAGGCGGCGCAGCCGCAGGAGATCGCCGAAGCGACGGTCGAGCCCGTCGAGGAGACCGCTGCCGTCGAGCCGCTCGACGACGAGATCGAACCGGTCGAGGAAGCCGTCACCGAGGCCGAGACCGTCGCCGTTCCGCTGCCGGCGCCGCGCCCGAAACCGCCCGTCACCCGATTGGCGGAGGCGAAGCCGCCCAAGGAGCAGACCCGGGAGAAGGTCAAGGAACCCGCCAAGGGGACGGCCAAAAAACCGCCGCGCCCGGCGCCGTCGGCTGCTTCCCGGGCAAGCAACGAGGCCGCCGCCGAAGTCCGCCAGTCGAACCGCACCGCGGCGCGGCAGTCGATGACCGGCCTGTTCTCCGCCTCGATGTCGCCGGCGCGCTGGCAGTCGCGGCTGATGGCGCATCTCGAGCGGCGCAAGCGCTATCCGGCCGGCGCCCGCTCGCGCGGCGAGACCGGCATCGTCACCGTCCACTTCACCGTCGACGACGGCGGCAACGTCCTGAGCGTCGCGCTCGCCCGATCCTCCGGCTTCCCGGATCTCGACGAGGAGGTCCTCTCCCTCGTCAAAAGGGCCTCCCCCGTCCCGCCCCCGCCTCCCGGCGCCAACAAGACGATCACCGCGCCGGTCCGCTTCAAGCTGTAGACGGTGGGGCTCTACAGCCCCAGCCGGCGGGACGAGTTCGTCAGGTGCGCGAGCATCGCGTCGGAGGCGGCAACGGGATCGCCGGCGCGGATCGCCTCGTAGATGCGGCGGTGCTCGTCGATCGCGATGAGGGAGGTCGTGGCAAAATCGAGCGAGCGCAGCGCGACGAGGATGCTCTCCTGCAGCTTCACGTCGACGAAGGAGATGAACAGCGACACGAACGGGTTCTTCGTCGCGCCGGCGACGGCGCGGTGAAAGCTGATATCCGTCTCGACATAGACGCTGTGCAGGTCGCGCACCGCCGCCATATTGTCGATGCAGCGGGCCATCTCCTCGAGATCCTGCTCGGTCCGGTTCAGCGCCGCCAGCAGGGCCGCGCCCGTCTCCAGCATCCGGCGGAGCTCGTAGAGATGCCGGTAATCCTCGGGCACGGCGAGGCTGTTCGGCTCGAGCGTCAGCGAGTTCGCGGATTCCGGCGAGGCGACGAAGGCGCCGATGCCGTGGCGCGAGACCACCAGCCCCTCATGCCGCAGCTTGGCGATCGCCTCGCGGATGACGGCGCGGCTGACGCCGTGCTGTGCCGCGAAGGCCTGCTCGGTCGGCAGCTTGTCGCCGGGCTTCAGGTTTCCGCGCAGGATCTCGAAGCGCACAAAGGCGGCGACCTGAGCGGGAAGCCCCAGCCGGCTGACCTTGTTCGGATTGATCTCCATCGCGGCATCTGTCCTTTCATCGAAACCGGAATGGCGGCGCCCGCCCTGCCCGTTCTCATGATGGCTCATACGCCGAGTTACGTCTTCAGGCCACCGCCGACGACAATTTCGTCGCCGCATGAACACTCCGGAATGGCCACGTCAGGCCCAATTCCGCATCCTCCACGAAAAATGGCCGCCCCGATGGAGCGGCCATAATTCAAGCCAGCAAAGCGGCCGGCCGGTCAGATCGCCGGGATCAGGCCTTCGGACTCGAGCGTGGTCCAGAGTTCCTCGGGAATGTCGCGCTCGAACCACTCGACATTGCCCTTCACCTGCGCCGCCGTCTTGGCGCCGATTACCACCACTGTCGCGGCCGGGTGGCGCAGCGGATACTGGATCGCGGCGGCCGGCAGCGGCACGTCGAAGCGGCGGCATACGGCCTCCAGCTTCTCGACCTTGGCGAGCACCTCGGCCGGCGCGTCGACATAGTTGAACTTCTTGCGCCCCGACGTCGACGCCAGGATGCCGGAGTTGAACACGCCGCCGATGACGAGATCGACGTCATGCTTCTTCGCCAGCGGCAGGAAGGTCTCGGCCGCGTCGCCGTCGAGCAGCGTGTAGCGCCCGGCGAGCAGGCAGACGTCGAGATCGGCCTCCTGCATGGCGTCGCGGATCACCTGCCATTCGTTGACGCCGAGGCCGAAGCCGGCGATCAGCCCGGCGGCCTTCAGCTCGGCCAGCGCCCGGAAGCCGCCGCCCTTGGTCAGCGCGCCCCAGTGATGATCGTGCAGCTCGCCATGCGTGACGCGGCCGATATCGTGCAGGAAGAGGATATCGAGGCGGCCGAGACCGGTGCGCTGACGGCTGTCGTCATAGCAGCGCAGGATGGCATCGTAGGAATAGTCGAACACCTCGCGGAACGGCAGGCCGTTGCTCCAGCCGGAATCGAACTCGTTCTTCGGCGCTTCCGGCGGCAGGACGCGGCCCGGTCGCTCGAAGCTCATCAGCCGGCCGACCTTGGTCGAGATGTGGAAGGCGTCCTGCGGCTGCTCGCGCAGGAAATGGCCCATCAGGTGCTCGGCGCGGCCGAGGCCGTACATCGGCGCGCTGTCGAAATAGCGCAGGCCCGCATCCCAGGCGGCCTGCATGGCGCCGGCGGCGTCTTCGACCGCGACGGGCGCATAGAGGCCGCCGAAGGGCGCGGTGCCGAGGCCGAGCAGGGTCAGGTCGATATTCGAACGCTTGAGATGCTTCTTGTCAGAGGCTTTCATCGAGATCACTCATCCGGTGTCGGTGGCGGGCACAGGCGGTCACACGGCATGTCCCGAGCGCCGCATTCGGCTGCCGGAAAGACCCCCCTCACATTCTGGCGCTGCGAATCGGTGCAATCCGGAACCTCGCAGCGCCGAGAAGGGACGCGAGAATTGACCCCACGGCAAGAGCCGACATGACGTCGGGGCGACGCCGCCGGACCTATGACTGCCGCTGCGTTTCCCTTCGATCGCCGCCGTGCTCCGGCGTGGCGCGCGGCGGCGATTTGTTTCGGGATCCGAACGATATCTATTCCGTGAAGAAGCGGACCGACATGCGGTGGTCATAGACCTCGCCCGGCGACACGGTCGTGCTCGGAAAGTGGGCGAAGTTCGGCGTATCCGGGAACTTCTGCGTCTCGAAGGTGTAGCCGGCGAAACGGCAATAGGGCGTGTTGGACTTGCCGATGACCGTCTCGTTCAGATAGCCGCCGGTATAGAACTGCACTCCGGGCTCGGTGGTGTGCAGCTCGAGGCCGCGACCCGAGGCGGGGTCGACGACGCGGGCGCAAAGCCGGAGATCGTCAGCCTCGCCCTTCAGGCACCAATTGTGATCATAACCGCCGCCGACCAGATGGCCGGTGCCGACATCGGCGAGCGCATCGATATCGGCGCCGATCGGCTTCGGAACGCTGAAATCGAACGGCGTGCCGGCGACAGCGAGAACCTCGCCGGTGGTCAAAAGCTCCGCGTCGATCGGCGTGTAGAAATCGGAATTGAGGACCAGCACCTGGTCGCGGACGTCGCCGGAGCCGTGGCCGCCCAGGTTCCAGTAGGTGTGGTGCACGGCGTTCAGGATCGTCGGGCGATCCGTCATGCCGCGAATGGCGATCTCCAGCCGGTTGTCGTCGGTGAGCCGGTAGCTCGACGAGAGGTGGACGGTGCCGGGATAGCCTTCTTCGCCATGCGGCGACACGGCGGAGAAGGTGACCGTGTTGGTCGCCTCGTCGACGGTCGCGTCCCAGTTCTTGCGATCGAAGCCGGCGATGCCGCCGTGAAGGTGGTTGGCGCCCTCGTTCAGCGACAGCTGGAACGCCTCGCCGCCGAGCGAGAAGCGCCCGTCGCGGATGCGGTTGCCATAACGGCCGCAGGTGGCGCCGAAATAGGTGTCGGTGGCGACATAGGAAGCGACGTCGTCGAAGCCGAGCACGATGTCGGCCATCTCACCGGAACGGTCCGGCGCGTGGAATTCGGTCAGCCGCGCGCCATAGGTGATCAGCTTGGCCGACAGGCCGTTGCGATTGCGCAGGACGAAGCCGCGCACGACCTCGCCGTCCAGATGCCCGAACACGAAGCTCTCGATCATTTTTGCTCTCCCCCGAGCCTGGTTGCCGCCTCGCTTGGGCGCGAAGGCATGAGAAGGAAAGCCCGCCCGAGGCAGGCCTTCCGCATGGTGGACCCGACGGCGGCGCGGTCGACCGCGCCGCCAGCCGCGATCAGTTCCTGGTGTTTTTCACGAAGCTCGCCTGGACCATGACGACGACCAGCAGGAAGGCGCCGCGGACGACCGACTGCCAGTAGGCGGAGAGCGAGATCCAGCCCATGCCATTCTCGAAATTGAGGATGGTGTAGATCAGGCCGAGCAGCAGCGATCCGGCTAGCGTCGCGACGATCGATCCCTTGCCGCCGGTGAGCAGCGTGCCGCCGACGACCACCGAGGCGATGGCGAAGAGCTCCCAGCCGGCGCCCTCGACGGGCTGGCCCGCGCCGAACTGCGCCGCCAGGATGACGCCGGCGAGCCCGGCCAGGCTGCCGGAAATCAGGTAGACGGCGAAGATGGTGCGGCCGACGGGAAGCCCCATCAGCAGCGCCGCCTCCTCGCCGCCGCCAACGGCGAGGACGTGACGGCCGAAGGCGCGCCAGCGCATGACGACCGCGCCGAGCACATAGGCGGCGAGCGCGATCCAGGCCGGCGTCGGGAAGTCGAACAGGATCCCGAGCGGCCCGGCGAGCCAGCCCGCATCCTCCGCGTCGATCCATTCGGGCTTGAGCGGCGCCAGCAGGTCGCCCTGGCCGAGCGTCATGAACGCCGTGTCATAGGAGACCGAGACCGACTGGTTGCCGGCCAGCAGCAGCGCCGTGCCGCTCGCCGCCAGCATGACGGCCAGCGTCGCGATGAACGGCAGGATCTTGAGCCGCGTGATGACGAGGCCGTTGATGGCGCCGGCCGCCGCCCCGACCAGCACGCCGCCGGCGAGGCCAGGCAGCAGGCCATAGGGGCTCAATATCGCCGAGACGACCGAGCCGAGCGCCGCGACCGAGCCGACCGACAGGTCGATGCCGCCGGTCATGATGACGAAGCACATGCCGAGCGACACGAGCGCGAACATCGAGGAATAGCGCAGCACCGACAGCACGTTGTAGCTGCCGAGGAAGCCGTCGTAGCGCCAGCCGCCGAAGGCGACGAGAGCGAGGAGAAGGAGGACGACGCCGAGCCCCTGGGGAAAGCGGATCTCGCGGGCCGCGCCGCGGAATGTGGCGATCGAGGTCATGCCCTGTCCTGTCGCTGCAGCCAGACGGCCAGGATGATCAACCCGGCCTTGACGATGAGAGCCGCCGAATCCGGCACGCCATTGGCGAGCAGGGTGTAGCGGACGAGCTGGATGATGAGCGCGCCGATCAGCGTGCCGAGGATGGTCGCACGGCCACCCGTGAGCAGCGTGCCGCCGACCGCGACGGCCGCGATCGCGTCGAGCTCGACGCCGAGGCCGATCAGATTGGCGTCGGCGGCAGAGTTCATGGCGATGACGATGATGCCGGCGATGCCGCTGCAGAGGCCCGAGATGACATAGACGAGGGTCTTGACCCGGCGGACCGGAACGCCGGCGAGCCGCGCCGCCGCCTCGTTGCCGCCGATCGCAAGAACCTGCCGGCCGAACACCGTCTTGCGCAGGGTCCAGGTGGCGGCGATGACGATCACCGCCATGATCCAGACCTGGAAGGGAATGCCGAGCAGCCGGCCGATGGCGATCTGCTGGAATTCCGGCACCTTGAACACCTGCAGGTCGCCATTCGTCCAGACCTGGGCGATGCCGCGGCCGGCGATGAACAGGACCAGCGTGGCGATGATCGGCTGGATCGAGAAGCGGGTGATCAGCCAGCCGTTGAAATAGCCGAACATGCCGGCCACCAGGACCGGCAGCACGATGCCGAGCGCGATGCCGACATAGAGGTTGGGCACGGGAAACAGCTGGCCGGTGAAGATCATCGGCGACAGCGCGCCGGCGATCGCCATCAGCGAGCCGACCGAGAGGTCGATGCCGCCCGTCGCGATGACCAGCGTCATGCCGACGCCGACGACCATGACCACCGCGACCTGCGTCAGGTTGATGGCGAGCGTCTGGGTGGTGGCAAAATGCGGCGTGAAGGCCAAGTTGAAGAGGATCAGCAGGGCAAGCGCCAGCAGCGCGCCCCATCGCCTGAGAAAAGTGGAGATATCAGACAAAGGTAGCCCCCTTCGGGGAAGTTGCATCGGCTTCGCCGCCATGCGCCATGGCGTTCATCAGCGCGGTCTCGCTGATCTGGTCCTTGTCGAGCGCTTCGACCGTTCGGCCCTCGCGCAGGACGAAGACGCGGTCGGCGCCCTCGACGATTTCCTCGAGCTCGGAGGAGATCATCAGCACGCCCAGGCCCCGCTCGGCGAAGCTGCGGATCAGGCGCTGGATCTCGGCCTTGGCGCCGACATCGATGCCGCGCGTCGGCTCGTCGAGGATCAGCAGCTTCGGATCCATGCAGAGCCAGCGCGCCAACAAAACCTTCTGCTGGTTGCCGCCGGAAAGCTCGCGGATCTTCTGCTCGGGGCTCGAGCACTTGATGCCGATCTCGGCGATGAAGCGCTTGACGATCTCGTTCTGCCGCGCCTCGTCGACGATGCCGGAGCGAGCCAGCGCCGGCAGCAGCGCCAGCGTCAAGTTCTCGCGCACCGACATTTCCGGCACGATGCCGTCGATCTTGCGGTCTTCCGTGCAGAAGCCGAGGCCGGCGGCGATCGCCGCGCGCGGCGACGTGAAATCGACCTCGCGCCCGTCGAAGCGGACCGTGCCGGCGGTGTGCCGCTCGGCGGCGAAGACGGCCCGCGCCGTCTCGGAACGCCCGGAGCCGAGCAGACCCGCCAGGCCGACGATCTCGCCTTTCCGCACGGCGATGTCGGCGGACTGCACGCGGCGGCCGACGGCGAGGCCCTTGGTCTCCAGGAGCTCCCCGCCGATCGCATCGCCGCCTTCGCCAAAGGCGGTCGAGCCGGCCTTGCGGATTTCGGCGAGATCGCGGCCGAGCATCGCGGCGACGAGCTGCAGCTTGCCCATATCCGCCATGTCGGCGACGGCGACGGTGCGGCCGTCGCGCATGACCGTCACCCGGTCGCAGACGGCATAGAGCTCGTCCAGCTTGTGGCTGACGAACACCACGGCGACGCCCTGCGCCTTCAGCTGGCGGATGGTCTGGAAAAGGATCTGCACCTCGCTCTCGTCGAGCGACGAGGTCGGCTCATCCATGATCACCAGGCGCGCCTCGAACGAGACGGCGCGGGCGATCGCCACCATCTGCCGGATCGCGGTCGAGAAATTCATCAGCGGCTCGCGCACGTCGACGAAGACGTCGAAGCGGGCCAGCAGGCCGCGCGCGCCCTCATGCATGGCGCGCCAGTCGAGGAAGCCGAAACGGGTCTTGAGCTCGCGGCCGAGATAGATGTTCTCGGTGACCGAGCGGAAGGCGATCAGGTTGATCTCCTGGAAGATCGTCGAGATGCCGCCGCGCTGCGCCGCCTGCGGCGAGGTCGCCGACCACGGCGCCCCGGCGAAGGTGATCGCGCCGCCATCGCTCACGACGGCGCCGTTGAGAATCTTGATCATGGTCGACTTGCCGGCGCCATTCTGGCCGATCAGCGCCATGACCTCGGCCGGCGCGACCTCGAGCGAGGCGCCCGTCAGCGCCGGAACGCCGCCAAAGCTCTTGTCGATGCCCTGCATAGAAAGCAGCGGCACCGGTCGAGATGCTGTATCCATGGGTTACCCTGGGGGACTGTCGCGGAAATCTGGGGGACGCCCAATACGCCTCCCGTGCGAAGCGGGGCGCCGCGACGAGCGGCGCCCCCTTGATCCGTCGATCAGTAGGCCTCGGGCATGTACTCGGCCGCGTTCTCCTTGGTGAAGACGCGGTCGACATTGACGAGCCAGGTGTCGATCGACTCGCCACGGCCGTAGCGCTGCACGGCGTCGAAGGCCGCGGGGCCGAACTTCGGGTTGCACTCGACCACGACATAGACCTTGCCGTCGATCAGCGCCTGGGTCGCGTCCTTGGTGCCGTCGATCGAAGCGATTATCAGGTCCTTGCCGGGAACCTTGCCGGCCGCTTCCATCGCCGCGATCGCGCCCATGGTCATCTCGTCATTATGCGAGTAGAGCGCGGTGGCGTCCGGATGGGCCTGGTAGAGCGTCTCGAACACCTGACGGCCCTTGTCGCGCGCGAAGTCACCGGACTGCGACGCGATGATCTGCATGCCGGGGTGGTCCTTGATGTAGTCGGCAAAGCCCTTCATGCGGTCATTCGCCGGCGACGAACCGGTGCTTCCCTGCAGCTCGATGATCTTCGCCTGGCCGTTCACCGCCTTGGTCAGCGCCTCGGCGGCCTGGTGGCCTTCCTTGACGAAGTCCGAGCCGATGAAGGCGACATAGTCCTTGCCGGCGGTCGCCAGCGTCGCGTCGACGTTGCGGTCGATGAGGAAGAGCGGAATGCCCGCCTTCTTCGCTTCCATGACGGCCGGGATGAGCGGCTTCTCTTCGCGCGGCGCCAGCAGGATGACGTCGACCTTCTGGGCGATCATCGAGCGCACGTCGGCGACCTGCTTGGCGGCCGAACCGGCGGCGTCGGTATAGACCAGCTGCCAGCCGCGCTTCGCCGCTTCGTCTTTCATGCTCGCGGTCTGCGCGAGGCGCCACGGATTGTTGCTTTCCGTCTGCGCGAAGCCGATCTTGTAGGTGTCCTTCTGCTTGAGCTTGGCGAGCTCGGCGGCGAATGCGCGGCTGCCCAGGCCTGCCAGAGCCAGGCCGCCGGCCGAAGCCGTCAACAGTGTACGTCTCGTAATCATAGCCACTCCTCCCATTGAACTCCCCGGCGCCGGCGACCGCTGAAGCAGTTCTTGCCGGCATCGCATCAGTTTTGTAATGCGATACAGTATTTTGTATAGGGATTACATTTCCACCCCGGCGACCAAATGTCAATCCGTGCTCTCGCCTCGAAACGGTCAGGATAAATACGACCGAGACGCCCGACGCCGAGGGCGCCGGGCGTTGCCGCTTCGGGCTTGGAAAAGCCATGGGTCCGGTCCCGGAACGCGGGAGGGAGCGTCCCGGGACCGCTCGGCGGCCTCAGTGGAAAAGGATGCCGCCGCAGACGTTCAGCGCCTGGCCGGTGATGAACGAGGCATCGTCGGAGGCGAAGAAGGCGACCGCGCCGACGACGTCGTCCGGATAGCCGAGGCGGCCCATCGCCGTCTTGTCCTTGACCGCCTGCAGGGCTGCGGCATCGCGATAGTTGTTGCGGCCCATGTCGGTATCGATGATGCCGGGGCAGACGGCGTTGACGGTGATGCCATCCTTGGCCACTTCCTGCGCCAGGATATGCGTGAAGCCGATGACGGCCGCCTTCGACGAGCAGTAATGTGCCTGCAGCGGCGCGCCGCGCTTGCCGCCGATCGAGGCGATGTTGACGATGCGGCCCTTGCCGGCTTCGCGGAACTGGTCGAGCAGCGCTTGGCACACCAGGAACGTGCCCTTGGTGTTGACGTCATACATGCGGTCCCACTCCTCGGGCTCGATGTCGTCGACCAGGGCGAGCGACAGCACGCCGGCATTGTTGACGAGCACATCGATATGGCCGGCGATCGCGCGGGCCTCGGCGACGAAGGTCTTGACCGAGCCCGGATTGCTGACATCGCCGAAGACGAGGTCGCATTGGCCGCCGTCCGCGCGGATCAGGTCCTGCACTTCCCTGAGCTCGCCTTCCTGGCGCGCAATGTCCATCGCCACGACGCGGTAGCCCTCGGCCGCGAAGCGCAGCGCGATGGCGCGCCCGATGCCGCGCGAGGCGCCTGTGATGAGAACGGCCTGGCCGTCGCCTCTCCTGGGAATCACGATCGTCTTCCTTCTTGCAGATTTTGAATGAGCGGGAGGGACCCGTCCTGGAGAGGACTGGCATGGGGACAGCAACCAGCGCGCCGCGACGCGTCGGGAGCGACGGAGCTTTCAAGGGATGGGTGCCGGCTTGACCGCCGACACCCACGGGGCCGGCTCAGGCGCGGCCGTGGCTGACGCGCGAGCGGCGGGCGAGCGAGTCGACGATGACGGCGATGGCGAGGACGCCGCCGGTGATCATGTAGCGAAGCGACGAGGACAGATCGAGAAGCGTCAATCCGCTCGAGATCGACTGGATCACGATGATGCCGAGGAGCGCCGAATAGGCGCTGCCGCGTCCGCCGAACAGGCTGGTGCCGCCGATCACCGCCGCCGCGATGGCGTTCAGATTGACGTCGCCGGTGCCCGCCTGCTGGCTGGACGACGCCAGCCGCGCCGCCGCCATGACGCCGCCGAAGGCCGCCAGCGTCGAGCAGCAGACGAAGGCGCTCGTATAGATCATCCGCACATTGATGCCGGCGCGCCGCGCCGCCTCGCGATTGCCGCCGACGGCGAACATCGAGCGGCCCCAGCGCGTGCGGGTCAGGGCGTACTGCATGGCAAGCACGAGGCCGACGAACAGGGCGAACATCCACGGCACGCCGCGGCCCTGGTTCAGATAGGCGACGACCAGCTCGGCCACGATCGTCACTGCGAGGGCGCGGGCGATGATGCCGCCCGACGACTGCGACGACAGCCCCGCCGCCCGGCGGCGCGCGGCTGTCCGGTAGCCGGTGTAGAGCATCACGACGCCCGGCAGCGCGGCGAACAGGACGGAGACGATGGCCGGCATCACCATCAGCTGGCCGAAGCGGACCAGCGGCGAGCCATAGGGCAGATTGATCGATCCCGTCGTGCCGAGCAGGTAGAGCTGCAGGCCGAGAAACGTCAAAAGGCCCGCCAGCGTCACCACGAAGCTCGGCATGCCGAAGCGGTTGTAGAGCTGCGAATAGACAAAGCCGATCAGCGCGCCGGCGCCGACCGCCGCCAGGATCGCGACGGCGACGGGCAGTCCCTGGTTGACCCAGAGCACGCCAAGGATCGCCGAGGCGACGCCGCTCACCGAACCGACGGAAAGATCGATCTCGCCGACCATCAGCATGCAGACGATGCCGAGCGAGATGATGCCGACCGTCGAGGAATCGAACAGCAGATTGACGAGGTTGTTCGGCGTCAGGAAGACGGGGTTGAGGATGGAGAAGACCGTCCAGATGATGACGAGGCCGATGATGACGGGCAGCATGCCGAGATCGCCGGAGCGCACCCGGTCGAGAAAGGCGCGGATGCTGTCGCTGAGGCTCGCCGCATGCGCGACGCGTTCGTCGCGGCGATCCAGCATCGGCACGGCGGCCGGCGAGGCGCCGGATTTGCTGTTGTCGCTCATAGGCCGGTCTCCGAATGCTGGGCGGCCTGGGCCTGCCGTCGACCGGCGCGCCGTGAAACCGAGTTGTTCGATGCGCCGGTGATGGCGCTCACCAATTGTTCGTTCGAGGCGTCGGGCGAGAATTCGCCGTTGTTGCGGCCGAGCCGGAGCACGACGATGCGATCGGCGACGGCGCGGACATCCTCCATGTTGTGGCTGATCATCACCACGCCGAGGCCGCGCTCGCGCACCCGTTCGATCAGGTCGAGCACTTCGGCCGTCTGCGCGACGCCCAGCGCCGCCGTCGGCTCGTCGAGCAGGATCAGCTTCGGATTGAGCAGCAGCGAGCGGGCGATCGCCACCGTCTGGCGCTGGCCGCCGGAAAGCGACGCCACCGCGACGCGGACGCTCGGGATGCGCGCCGACAATTCGTTGAGCAGCGTCCAGGAGCGGGTCTCCATCGAGACCTCGTCCATCTGCATCGGACTGAGTTCCTTGCCGAGGAAGATGTTGGCGACGACGTCGAGGTTTTCGCAGAGCGCGAGATCCTGGAACACGGTCGCGATGCCGAGCGAAAGGGCAGCCCCCGGATCACCGAGCGTCACCGTCTCGCCCTGGAAGCGGATCGTGCCGGCGCTCGGCTGGTGCACGCCGGAGAGGATCTTGACCAGCGTCGACTTGCCGGCGCCGTTGTCGCCGACGAGCGCGACCACCTCGCCCGCATGGACGTCGAGATCGATGTCGGTCAGCGCCGAGACGGCGCCGAAATGCTTGGAAATACCCTTCAGGCTCAGGACCGGATCGCCGGCGGCCGGGGCGCCTTGCTGTGTGTTTGTCATGCCTTTGGCAAGCCTTCGCAAGTCTATCGGAAAGGTCCGCCCGGCCTCCCGCGAGGCCGGGCGGCGTCACTTACTTGGCGATACCAAGCGCCTTGCAGCCGTCCGCATAGCGATCGACGCAGAGCGCATCGGCCTTGGCGATGTTCTTGTCGATGATCTCGGCCTTGAAGTTGTCGGCCGTGACCACGACCGGCACGAAGAGCTGCGACGGCGTGTTGTAGAGCGTCGTCCCGGCTTCCGGCGTCTCGCCCTTCAGGAGCTGGATCGCGACCTTCGCGGCGGCCGCGGCGACGATCTCGCTCGGCTTGTTGATCGTGTTGTACTGGTCGCCGGCGATGATCAGCTGCAGCGCGGCCGTGGTAGCGTCATTGCCCGTCACGGGCGGCAGCGGGTCGACGCCGGCCGCCTTCAGCGCCGCGATCGCGCCGCCGCCGGTGCCGTCATTCGCCGCCACGATGCCGACGATCTGGTCGCCGAAGCGGGTGACCTGACCGGCAGCCCATTCCTGCGCCTTGGACGGCATCCAGTCCGGCGTGTCGTATTCGGCGAGGATCTTGTAGCCGCTGTTGTCGAGACCAGCGTGGATGCCCTTCTTGATCAGGCCGGCGGCCGCGTCGATCGGCGAGCCGTTGATCTGCAGCACGCCGCCCTTGTCCGGCGAGACGCCCTTGGCCTTCAGATGGTTGACGAGGGATTCCGCGATCGACTTGCCGATCGCCTCATTGTCGAACGAGACGTAGAAATCGGCCTTGGCGTCCGGGATCGGGCGGTCATAGGCGATGACCTTGATGCCCTGGCTCTGCGCCAGCTCGACCAGCGAGGCGGCGGCGGACGAATCGACGGGATCGAGCACGATCGCCTTGGCGCCCTGCGAGATGACCGAGTTGAACTGCTGCTGCTGACGGGTCACGTCGGCGCCGGCGTTCAGGTAGATCACCTTGCAGCCGGGGCAGAGCTTGTCCATCTCGGCCTTGAAGCCCGGATAGTCGTGCTCCTCGTAGCGGGTCGAGCCCTGGTCCGGCATCAGGAACGCCACCGTGGCGTCGGTGACCTCCGCCGCCTGCGCGAAGGTGGCGGCGCCGCTGAGCAAGCCCGCCGCCAGCGCCAAGGCGCCGGCCCGCTTCCAAGCAAATTTTGTCATTCGGTCTTCTCCCTTTGGTAAGATTATGCTTATGAGAAACGCGGAGCCAGACGAAATCACGAGGCTTGAAGGTTTCGGGCAGGATCCCTCCGGATCCGGCATTTTCAAATCCTCGATTTTCTCTCCCTTTCCGCCTGGACTTCTTCTTGGAAATTTGGACAAACGTTCCCTATGGCGAAGCGGGCAAGCGCCTCACCTTGGGCCTTCGACGACGATGGACTTTCCTCCCTGCTCCTCCGCTACTCAGGCAGCCTGTGCCACCTTTGAGTTCTCCGCCAACAACGTCCGGAAGCGCGAGGGCGGCATGCCCTTCTGCGCCAGGAACTGGCGGTTGAAGTTCGACAGATTGTTGAAGCCGACCGCGTAGCAGATCTCGGTGATCGGCTGCGCCGCGTTGCTCATCAGGAGCTGGCAGGCGAGATTGATCCGGAGCCGGTTGACGAACTGCACCAGCGCCATGCCGGTGTGGCGGCGGAAGCTGCGCGAAAAGGCGCTCGGGCTCTGACCGGCGATCTTGGCGAGGTCCGTCTCGCTGAACGGCTCGGTCAGATGCTCGCCGACATAGGCGAGCGCCTTGTTGATGCCGACCGACATGTAGCCGGACGGATCCGGCAGATAATGCGAGCTCGCGAGCGGCCGCATGTCCTCGGAGCGGCTCAGGATCCCCATCAGGGTGACGAAGAGCTCGATCCGGCGGATGCCCTGCGCCTCGGTCATCTCCTTGACCAGCGGCGCGGCCTCGGCCGCGGTATCCGGCGAAAACAGCGCGCCGCGACGGCTCATCTCCAGCACGCGGTCGAAGGCGGCGAGCTCCGGCAGCAGGTTGATGAGGCTGCCGATGAGTTCCTGCGAAAACAGCACCATCCGGCAACGCAGCGGCACCGTCGCGCCTTCCGGCAGGTCGCTGATCCAGTTATGCGGCAGGTTCGGCCCCGTCAGCACCAGATTGCCGGGCTCGAACTCGCCAATGAAATCGCCGACGAAATAACGTCCTCGCGTCGCGACGACATGATGAAGTTCGTATTCGGGATGAAAGTGCCAGCGCACGGTGCGAAACGGATAGCCGTGAGACCAGGCCTTGAAGGACTCGCCCCGGCAGATTTGCACGACTTCCAGATCAGGCGTCATGGCGGACCTCCCCACCCAAACCGTTCCATGCCAGTTCTTCGCCGGCTTCGTCACGGAACTCCCAGCAGGCCAGCTTTATGTGGTTCTCTGCATGACCTGACCCTAGGGGGCTCCGCCGGCCCATGCTACCAAACCGGCATCATCTCACTGATACTTTTTTGATGCGAGACACCCGCCAAGCGGCACGGATGGGGAGGTGCCCTTCCGGACTGCATTCCAGAACTCGACCATCATCCTGAGGTGCCCGGCAAAGCCGGGCCTCGAAGGAGGGTCCAGGGAACACCTGAGTAGATCGCGGGGCGGACTCGCCGGATTGCGTCTGCGCACCGGAATGCGCGCTGGAGCCTCCTTCGAGGCTTCGCTCGCGCGAAGCACCTCAGGATGATGGTGGAGTCGGTCGATCGGCCTAAAGGCCAAGAGGCAGCCGATCGACCGCCGCGATCTCCGAACAAAGCCACCCACTCAGGACGCGGCGTTCTCGTCCTGGCGCCGCTTCCAGTCGGCATAGAGCTCCGGCCGCGCCTGCAGGCGGGTCGGCACGTGGCGGATCGTCATCGACTGTTCGGCGAACGGTTTGGCGAGGTCGGCGTAGATCGCGGCGCTGGACAGGCCATAGGGAGCGCCGTCCTCGTTCGAATGGGCATAGGCCACTTCCTTGACCCCGGCGAGCCGCATCGCGGCCATGCACATCGGACACGGATGGCCGCTCGCAT
Source organism: Kaistia sp. SLG-1 (assembly GCF_059699055.1). Lineage (NCBI taxonomy): Bacteria > Pseudomonadati > Pseudomonadota > Alphaproteobacteria > Hyphomicrobiales > Kaistiaceae > Kaistia > Kaistia sp. SLG-1. Next base: position 1,335,228 of record NZ_AP048544.1, on the reverse strand, counting down.
AGACAACCGCGCCTTCGAGATTGGGCGAACCGATCTTGCGGCTCGCGGCGCGGATTGCCATCAGCTCGGCATGCGCCGTCGGGTCGTTGGTGTCGATGACCTCATTCACGCCCGTCGCGACGATCGCGCCGTCCCGGACCAGCACGGCCCCGAACGGCCGGCCTCCCTGTTCGAGATTGTCGTAAGCGAGCTCGATCGCCTGGCGGAGATAGTCCTGCGCGTCGGTCATCGGATCTCTCCTTTCAGCGGGCGCCCGCCGCGACGAGGATCGCCTCGATCGCCTTGTAGTCCCGGTCGCGGGCATGCCGGAGCGGCGAGACGCCCTCGCGATCCCCGAGGTTCGGGTCCGCCCCGGCCGATACCAGAAGCTGGACGATCTGCTGGTGCTTTTCGCCGCCATTGCCGAGGATGATCGCCTCGAGAAGCGCCGTCCAGCCGAGATTGTTGACGTGATCGACGGCGACGCCCGCCTCGATCAGCCTGCGGACGGTCTCGACATGCCCGCGTTCGGCCGCCGGGATCAGCGCCGTGCCGCCAAAGCGATTGGTGCTCTTGAGATCAGCGCCGTGGTCGAGCGTCAGCTTGAGGATCTCGAGATGCCCGCGCGCGCCGGCATAGAGATAGGGACTGTCCTGGATATCGTCCTTGGCGTTGACGTCGGCGCCGGCCTCGATCAGCGCCCTCGCCGCCTCGACCTGGTTGGCATGGGTCGCCAGCAGCAGCGCCGTGCGCCCGTTGGCGTCGCGCGCGTCGATCTGGATCGGCTGCGACAGGAGGTCCTTGATCGTCGCGACGTCGCCTTTCGCGGCCGCCGCCTGCAGCTTGGTTTCGTTCATGCCCTGTCCAGACGCCATCACGGGAAAGGCGACGATCGCCAGAAAGACAAAGGTCAGGATCTTCAAGGATTTCAACATTGTCCCTCGGCTACCGTGTCGTCGCGAACGGGTCGAGGATGACAGAGCCGGGCCGTCCTGCCCAGCCCGGCCGGCGGACCATGCCGGCCACGCCCGGAAGCGTGGCCGGCAGGAAGCATGCGTTCAGCGCGCCGCCCAGAGCAGGCCGCGACGCATGATCGTATTCATCTCCGGCACCTCGAACTCGCTCGCGACATGGCCGAGCGAGGAATAGAACACCCGTCCCTTGCCATGCTTGCGCTTCCAGACCACCGGCATGACGACGCCGTCGATCCAGTAGGCGTGATCGCCGGTGAAGGTCGTCGTGGCGAGCACCTCGTTCGAGGGGTCGACATGCATGTAGTAATGCTCGGACCGGTAGGGGAACCGCGCCGGCAGGCCCGCCATGATCGGATCGTCCGGCTTCGTCACGTCGACATGGTAGTCGATGATGTTGCCGGGATGCGCCACCCACTGGCCGCCGACCATGAACTGGTACTCGACCGCCTCGCGGAACGCGTCGCCCATGCCGCCATGATAGCCGGCGAGGCCGACGCCGCCCTCGACCGCCTTGGTCAGATTGAGAAGCTCCTCCTTCTCGATCTTCGACATGGTGTAGATCGGCACGATCAAACTCATGTCGGCGATCGCCGGATCGGCGAAGGCCTCGGTCGAATTCTCGAGATAGACCTTGAAGCCTTCCTCCTCGAGCATCCCGGCGATGACGTGGGCGCCCTGCTCCGGCTCATGGCCGCTCCAGCCGCCCCAGACAATCAATGCCTCGCGCATGGTCTCACTCCCTGTTGATCTCAATGGTCAGCCGAGCGCGCCGATGGCGACGCCGACCGGCAGAGCGGCCGGCCGCTCCGGGCGGCTCTCGATCGTGATGTGCTCGCCGGTGTCAGAGGAACGCTGGAACGCCTCCATCACCTCCAGCGCGTGGAACGCCAGGTCGCCGCTGGCGCGGTGCGGTCGGCCGGTGCGGATCGCCTCCGCCATGTCGGCGACGCCGATGACGCGGAAATTGCCGTCCGCATAACCGTGCTGCGTCGGCACCGTGCGCCAGTCCTCCGAGGCGGTCGCCAGCTTGATGTCGCCGCCGAAATGGTTGGGATCCGGCACCAGGATCGAGCCGGCCGAGCCATAGAGCTCGATCGGGCTGTGCTGGTGGCGCGGCACGTCGAAGCTCATGGCGATGGTAACGACGGCGCCGGAAACGAATTGCAGCGTGCCGGCGACATGGGTCGCGACCTCGACCGGGATCTTCGTGCCGTTGAGCGGCTCGCTGGTGACCAGGCGCTCGTCGCGCAGCTTGGTGGCGACGCCGGCGACGCGGGCGACGGGGCCGAGCAGATTGACCAGGTCGGTGACGTAATAGGGGCCCATGTCGAGCATCGGGCCGCCGCCGCCGAGATAGTAGAAGCCGGGGCTCGGATGCCAGCTCTCATGGCCGGGGCACATGAAGAAGGCGGTGCCGGCGATCGGCGTGCCGATGGCGCCCTCGTCGATCAGCTTGCGGCTGGTCTGGTGCGCGCCGCCGAAGAACGTATCCGGCGCGCTGCCGAGGCGGACGCCCCTCGCCTTCGCCGCGTCGACCAGCCGGCGCGCCTCCGCGGTCGAGATGCCGAGCGGCTTTTCCGAATGGACATGCTTGCCGGCGGCGACGACCTGGAGGCCGACATCGACATGCGCCTTGGGGATGGTCAGATTGACGATGATCTCGATCGAGGGATCGGCGAGCATCGCGTCGATCGACATCGCTTTCAGGCCGAATTCCGTCGCGCGGGCATTCGCCGCGTCGGCATTCAGATCGGCGACGCCGCGAATGTCGAGGATCGGGAAGCCCTTCGCCGCCTTCAGATAGGCGGCGCTGATATTGCCGCAGCCGATAAAGCCAATTCCTACCCGTTCAACCATCTCGCGCTCACTCCCAGATGCGATGGATTTCTGTGTGACGGTCAGCGGTGCACGACCGGACCCGTCGTGTTCCAGGGCGCGCCATAGAGGTCGCGCAGGGTCATGGCGGCGGCGCCGCGGGCCCAGATGTCGTCCGCCCAGTGATGCACGACGATGTCGGAGACATCGGCGAGGCTGGGCGGCAGGAGTTCCGCGACCGTGCGCCGGATCGGCTCGACCAGCGCGTCGCCCGCCTGCAGCGCGGCACCGGCGAGGATCACCTTCGGCGGCGCGAACAGCGTGATCAGATTGGCGATCGCGAAGCCGAGCGACCCGCCCACCTGCTCCAGCAACGCCAGGATGCGCGGCTCGCCGGCGGCGGCGAGTTCCAGGATCTTCTCCATGCCGCGGCCGAGGCGGAAGGCATGCTCGTGCTCGCCACCGGCGAGGATCTCGCGCGCCTCCGCCAGGATGCTCGCCTCGGAGGCGGCGGCGGCGAGCCGGACCGGGCCGCTTCCATTGGCCGTGCGCACCATCAGGTCGCCGAGATCCGGGCTGAGGCCGTTGGCGCCGCGGAACAATTCGCCATTGTGCAGGATGCCGAGGCCGAGCCCGAGCTCCACCGAAATGACGAGGAAATCATCGAGGCCGCGCGCCTGGCCGAACCAGTGCTCGGCGAGCGTGACGAGATTGACGTCGCTGTCGATCGTCGACACGACGCCGCCGAGGCGCGCCGTCAGCTCCGCCGCGAACGGCACGTCGCGCTCGCCGAAGATGGGGCTGGCGCGGCAGACGCCGGCCATGCGCTCGACCACCCCGGGCAGCCCGACGCAGACGCCGGAGATCTGCTCAATGGTGAGGCCGGCATCGGCGACCGAGCGGCGGATGCCGTCCTCGACGAGGTCGGCGATGACCGAAACCGGCTGGCGCCCGAGCCGGATCGGCAGCATCAGGCTCGACAGCACGTCGGCGCGGAAATTGGTGGTCGCGATCGTGATCTGGTCGAGCGCCAGCTTGACGCCGACGACATAGGCAGCGTGTGGATTGAGATCGAGCATGACGCGCGGGCGGCCGCGCGCCGCGTCGCGAATGCCGCCGAGCTGATGCGTGACGATCAGCGCGTCGTCGAGCAGCGCGGCGGTGATCGCCGAGACCGTCGTCGCCGACAATTGCGTGCGATCCGAAATCTCGACGCGCGAGATCGGGCCATATCTCCGGATCGCGTCCATCACGTGGAAGCGATTGATGGCGCGCATCAATTCGGGATCAGCTGTCTTCATTTCCAGGGGGCCATTTAATCCGGGTCAGGCAGTTATTCACACTGCAAAGGAGGCGTGTCAACGCCAGATTTCTGCGCTGCACCGCAGCAAATAGCAGCTTCGCTTGACAGCCACCCCATATCGGGAACAGATTTAATCCGCATTGTTTATTAAACGGGTTCCGGTGGGAGGAAACGGCCGGGCCCGTCTGGGAGGACAATCGATGAAGTTCAGAACGCTCTGCGGCGCGGCGATCGGGCTTGCGCTTTCGGCCAGCACGGCACTTGCCGATACCACGGTCAAATGGCTCCACCTGAACATAGACCCCGATGTCGGCGCCGCCTGGGGGGAGATCGTCAAGAGCTTCGAGGCGTCCCATCCGGGCGTCAAGATCGAGATGCAGTTCCTCGAGAACGAGGCGTTCAAGGCCAAGCTGCCGACGCTGCTGCAGTCGAACGACCCGCCGCATCTGTTCTACACCTGGGGCGGCGGCGTGCTGGCCGAGCAGGCCCGCACCGGCGCGATCAAGGACCTGACCGAGGCGATGGACGCGGATGGCGGCAAGCTCCGCGCGGTCTATAACCCGGCGCTCGTCAACGGCCTGACGGTCGAGGACAAGGTCTATGCCCTGCCCTACCAGACGGGCCTGGTCAGCTTCCACTACAACAAGGCGCTGTTCGAGAAGGCCGGCGTCGACGCCGCCAGCATCAAGAACTGGGACGACTTCCTGGCGGCGGTGAAGAAGCTCAAGGAAGCCGGCATTACCCCGATCGCCGGCGGCGGCGGCGAGAAGTGGCCGATCCATTTCTACTGGGGCTACCTCGCCATGCGCGAAGGCGGCAAGGCGGCGTTCGACGCGGCGAAGGCCAACGAGGGCGACGGCTTCAAGTCGGAAGCCTTCATCAAGGCCGGCCAGGACCTGGCGGCGCTCGGCAAGCTCGAGCCGTTCCAGCAGGGCTATCTCGGCGCCACCTGGCCGCAGACGATCGGCGTCTTCGCCGACGGCAAGGCGGCCATGCTGCTCGGCTTCGAGAGCACGGTCTATGTCCAGGCCAACGGCGCCGCCGACGGCAAGGGCCTGCCCAAGGACCAGATCGGCACCTTCGCCTTCCCGCTCGTCGAGGGCGGCGCCGGCCAGCTGACCGACACGATGGGCGGCATCAACGGCTGGGTGCTGACCAAGAACGCGCCGCCCGAGGCGCTCGAATTCGCGGCCTTCCTGACCAATCCGGAAAGCCAGAAGCTGATGGCGAGCAAGAACCTGATCATCCCCGCCGCGATCGGCAGCGGCGAGGCGATCCAGGAGCCGCTGGTCAAGAACGCCGCGCAGGGGCTCGCCGCCTCGACCTGGCACCAGAACTTCCTCGACCAGGATCTCGGCCCCGCCGTCGGGCGCGTTGTCAACGACGTCTCCGTCGAGATCGTCTCCGGCCAGATGTCGCCGGAAGACGCCGCCCAGCAGATCCAGGACGCCTGGGAACTGGAGCACTAGCCCAGGGCTGTCCATCGCCGCCGCGGCTTCCCTGCCCGCGGCGGCCGATCCTTTCCAGCCGGAGAGTTCGGGCCGATGACCCAAACGATGATTGCCGCCCGCGCCGGCGGCCACCGCAGGAACGGCGGGACGCTGCCCGTGCTCGTCCTGTTCCTGCCGCCAGCGCTGCTGATCTTCACCCTCTTCGTCATCCTGCCGATGGGCGAGGCGGCCTGGTACAGTCTCTATGACTGGAGCGGCTACGGGCTGCCGGAGAAGTTCATCGGCCTGAAGAACTTCGAGCTTCTGTTCCGCAACGGCGCCTTCCGCCAGGCGCTGGTCAACAACGGCCTGATCATGATCGTGTCGATCGTGATCCAGATTCCGCTGGCGCTGTGGCTCGCGACGATGGTGTCGCACCGCATTCCCGGCGCCGTCTCGTTCCGGCTGATCTTCTTCATGCCCTATGTGCTGGCCGACGTGGCGGCCGGCCTGATCTGGCGCTTCGTCTATGACGGCGACTACGGCCTGTTCGCCGCCATCGCCTCGTTCTTCAACGTCAGCTCGCCCTATGTGCTGGCCGACAAGAACCTCGCCATCTATGCCGTGCTCGGCGTCATCGTCTGGAAGTATTTCGGCTTCCACATGATGCTGTTCATCGCCGGCCTGCAATCGGTCGACAAGAGCTACTACGAGGCGGCCGAGATGGACGGCGCGACGCGCTGGCAGCGCTTCCGCAACATCACCCTGCCGCTGCTCGCGCCGACGATCCGGCTCTCGGTCTTCTTCTCGGTGATCGGCTCGCTGCAGCTCTTCGACATGATCATGCCGCTGACCGGCGGCGGGCCGTCGAACAGCACCCAGACCATGGTCACCTTCCTCTATTCCTACGGCATCACCCGCATGAAGGTCGGCTTCGGCAGCGCCGTCGGCGTCGTGCTGTTCGTCATCTGCATCACGCTGGCCTTCGGCTACAAACGGATCTTCATGCGCAATGACTGATCAGACCATCATCGCCGCGAAGCCCCTCGCCGCCCGGCAGCCGCGCCGGGACGCATTCTCGAAGCATCGGCTGAGCTTCGTCACCTGGCTCTATCTCTATGCGAGCCTGTTCCTGGTCGCGGCGATCGTGCTTTTGCCGCTCCTCACCACGGCGCTCGGCGGCTTCAAGACGCTGGGCGACCTGCGGGTCCATCCGTTCGGCCTGCCGAGCCAATGGATCTGGTCCAACTACCTCGATATCCTGGTCAGCGCGCGCTACTGGCAGATGCTCGGCAATTCGCTGATTATCGCGGTGCTGTCGGTGATCCTGACGCTGGCCGTCGCCGCCATGGCCGCCTTCACCTTCGCGCATGTGAAGTTCTTCGGCTCGGGCTTCCTGCTCAACTATTTCCTGATCGGGCTGATGTTCCCGGTCGCGACCGCGATCCTGCCGCTGTTCATCCGCATCCGCGACCTCGGCCTGCTCGACACCTATTGGGGCGTGGTGCTGCCCCAGGTCGCCTTCGGGCTCGGCATGAGCATCATGCTGTTCCGGAAATTCTTCCAGAACGTGCCGCATGAACTGTTCGACGCGGCGCTCGTCGATGGCTGCGGCTATATCCGCTATTTCTGGCACATCACGCTGCCACTCTCGCGGCCGATCCTGGCGACCGTCGGCATCATCGCCTTCGTGAATTCCTGGAACAACTACATCATGCCGCTGATCCTCCTGAACACGGACAGCAAATATCCGTGGCCGCTCGGGATCATGGTCTACCAGGGCGAATTCTCGACCGACTGGCAATTGGTGCTCGCTTTCATCACGCTCACCATCCTGCCGACGATCATCGTCTTCTTCGGCGCCCAGAAGCACATCGTCGCCGGCCTGACGGCGGGCGCGGTGAAGGGCTGAACGAACGAGCGGAAGGGTCCGCCGAAGATCCGGCGGACCCTTGTCGTCAGTGCTCCGCGACGGCGGCCCCGGCCTCGGTTCCCTCGTTGCGCAGCGCCACGAAGACGACGACGGCGAGCGTCGCGATCAGCGCCGCCGTCACCATCAGGACCGAGGCATGGGCGCTGGCGAAGGCGATCCGCGCCGTCTGGGCGATCGCCTCGCCCTCCGCGCCGCCGATCTTCTGCGCCACCACCATCGCCTCGCCGATCGAGTGGGCGGCGACGCCCGCCTCCCCCGTCAGGCCGAGACCGAAATTGTTGCGATAGATCGCGCTGAGCAGCACGCCGAAGAAGGTGATGCCGAGACCGGCGCCGAGCTCGTAGCCGGTGGCCTCGAGCGATCCGGCGGCCCCCGCCTTTTCGACCGGCGCGGCGCCCATGATGGCGGCCGACGACGCCAGCAGGCCGACGCCCAGCGCGAAACCGAGCAGCGCCATCAGGCAGGCAATGGCCACGTCGTCGCCGCCAATGTTCGACTGGCTGATGCCGAACAAGGCCAGGGACGCGGCGGCGAGACCGACCGTGCCGAGCCAGCGCAGGCCGAAGCGGCCGGCGAGCTTGCCGGCGATCGGCCCCGCGATCGCCGAGGCGACGACGAGCGGCATCATGAACAGGCCGGCCTGCAGCGGCGTCCGGCCATAGACATATTGCAGCTCCTGCGCCAGCAGCAGCTCGAAACCGGCGAGTGAGCCGGACGCGATGAAGGCCATCAGCATGCCGACCGAGATGGCCGGCTTGCGGAACAGGGACAGGTCGAGAAGCGGCTCGGCGGCGACGATCTGCAGCCGGGCGAACCAGGCGATCAGGGCGAGCCCGAGCGCAAGCACGCCGAAGACAAAGACCGACGGTCCCGCCTTGAAGCCCGTCTTCACCGCATAGACCGTCGCGATCAGGCCGGCGATCAGCAGCAGCGCATGACCGATCTTCCAGCTGCCCAGCGCCGCGACGGGCCGGTTCGGGATGAGCAGGAACACCACCGGCAGCACCACCAGCATGATCGGCACGTTGATGAGGAACACCGATCCCCACCAGAAATGCTCGAGCAGGAAGCCGCCCGTCAGCGGGCCGATGGCAGCGCCTGCCGAAGCGACCGTGCTCCAGACGCCGAGCGCGAGCGCCCTTTCCTTCGGGTCTTCGAAGGTCTGACGGATGAGCGCCAGCACGCTCGGAATGATCATCGACGAGCCGACGGCGAGCAGCACGCGCGAAAGGATCAGCATCATCGCGGTCGGCGAAAAGGCGGCCGAGATCGAGGCGAGGCCGAAGATCGAGAGACCGATCAGCATCAGCCGACGATGGCCGACCCGGTCGCCGAGCGTTCCCATCGGCACCAGCAGCCCCGCCATGATCAGCGGATAGATGTCGATGATCCAGAGGATTTCCGTGCCGCTCGCGCCGAGCGCGACGGTGAGCGTGGGAACGGCGATATGCAGGATCGTCATGTCGACGACCACCGGCAGGAACGCCAGGATCACGGCGGTCAGGACCAGCCAGCGATTGCGAGGCGCGATTGTCATGGTCTTCTCCTTTCCGCGCCGGATGGATTGCCGGGGCGGGGGCGGAGATATATATCCGTCCAGACGGTATTAAAAGAGAAAAGCCATGGGCAGACGTCCAACCATCGATCGCGAAGCGCTGCTCGACGCCGCCGACCGGGTGATCGCCACGACCGGCGTCATCAACCTGACGATCGACGCCGTGGCCCGCGAGGCGGGCGTCAGCAAGGGCGGCGTGCTCTATTCCTTCGGCACCAAGGACGCGCTGATCGAGGCGATGCTGGAGCGGGCCGAAGCCTCCTATGAGGGGCTGGTCGGCGCGTATCTGGAAAACCATGCCGACGAGCCGTTCGCCCACGCCTCGGCGCATATCGACGCCAACCATCGCGAGGACAGGCTGGCGAGCATCCGCGCCAGCGCCCTGCTCGCAAGCCTCGTTCGCTCGCCCGCCTATCAGATCCAGATCCAGGGCTATTACGAGGAGTTGTTCGGGCGGATCGACATCTCGACGGAAGCGGGGCGCAGGGCGCTGACCGCGATCCTGGCGTCGGAAGGCGCCTTCCTGCTGCGCGGCCTCGGCCTGATCGACATCGAGAATGACGCCTGGGACGCCATCTTCGCGGATATCCAGGCGATCGTGCCAGGCTGAAAGCTAAAGGGCCCGCGCGCTGGCGGACCCTTTTTCATCGTCGGGGCATCACTCGGTGGAGACGCCGCTCTGCTCTTCCTCGAAGGTCACCGCGACGTCGGCATTGGCGGAAAGCCGCACCCTGCCGTTCTCGATATCCGCAACCAGCGCCAGCGGAATGAAATGGTGATGGCCGGCATGCGAACCCTCGCCGCTGTCGCGCTTGGTCAGCTTGATCCGATCGCCCTCGACCCCGTCGACCGTGCCGACATGGACACCATCGGCTCCGATGACGTCCGCATGTTCCTTGATCCGTGCTGCATCGAACATTCCGCATCTCCTTGGGTTGACCCATGACAACGCGGAAGTCGGCGTCTGGATGCGGCCGCCGATCGGGTTTCGCCGGCAAGCCTGCCGCCGCCCCTCTTTACCCTGCCGGCCCCTTCCCTTATTTCGTGCCTCCCTTTCGCGTTTCGGTAGCCAGCATGTATCAAATTCGCCCTTCCCGCCCCGACGACCTCGACCGGATGTACGAGATCTGGCTCGGCGCCGTGCAGGCGACGCACCACTTCCTGACCGAGGCGGACATCGCCTCGATCGGCGTCATGGTGCGCGGCGCCTATCTGCCGAACGCGGCCTTTTCGGTCGTCGTCGACGCCTCCGATCGCCCGCTCGCCTTCCTCGGCATGACGGAGGCGAAGATCGATTCGCTGTTCGTCGACCCGGCCGAGCACGGCAAGGGCATCGGGCGGCTGCTCATCCAGCACGCCCGAAAGTCGGCGCCGGTGCTGACCGTCGACGTCAACGAGCAGAACCCGGGCGGCTGCGCCTTCTATCAGCGCCTCGGCTTCGTGGTCACCGGCCGCTCCGAGCTGGACGACGAAGGCCGCCCCTTCCCCCTGCTCCACCTGAAGCTGGAGCAGGACTAAAGCCAAGCCGGCCGGCGCCCGATCGGGCCGGCCGGCGAAGCGCTCAGTCCCAGGCGGGCGCCAGGCCCGGCGGGCTGACGCGCCGGCCATCGGCGCGGGCGAGACCGGCGATCTCCGCCATCTCGTCTTCCGCCAGCTCGAAATCGAACACCGCGATGTTCTCGGCGACGCGCTCCGGCTTCGCCGTCTTGGAGAGCGCGACGAAACCCTGCTGCAGCAGCCAGCGCAATCCGACCTGCGCCGCGCTCTTGCCGTATCTCTGGCCGATCGCGGCAAGCAGCGGATCCTGCGGCACCGCGCCGTCCGCCATGCCGAAATAGGCCGTCACCGAGACGCCGTCGGCCTTGGCTGCCGCCGCGACGGCACGCTGGTCGAGATAGGGATGCGCCTCGATCTGGTTGGTGACGATCGGCGCGGCGCTCAGGGCGAGCGCCTCGCGCATCTGCGCGATGTTCTGGTTGCTGACGCCGACATGCAGCGTCTTGCCGGCCGATTTCACCGCGTTGAGCATGGCAATCTGCTCGGCGACGGGGACGGCGTCGCCGGGCCAGTGCAGCAGAAGCAGGTCGACGCGATCGACCCGCAGCCTGTCGAGGCTCTCCTCGACCGAGGCCATGAAGCGATCCGGGTGATAGTTGTCGACCCACACCTTGGTGGTCAGGAAGAGATCGTCGCGACGCGCGCCGGCTACGGCAAGCGCGCGACCGAGCGCGGCTTCGTTCTGATAGATCTGCGCCGTGTCGAAATGGCGAAACCCGGCCTCGAGCGCTGCCGGGACGACCCGCTCGACCTCGTCATCCGACATCCGGAACACGCCGAACCCTAGCGCCGGGATCGACGCGCCATGCGCCTTCACAGTCTGCATCATCAAACTCCTGGAGGAGAGCGACGCGGCGCCGCCCTTGCCGTGGTGGCGGCAGCGACACGTTTGCCGCCGTTTCCGCATGGCGAGGAGATAACGGCCGCATTGGCGCTTGATAATTCGCTGGTGGGCCACACAATCTGTGAAACCAATTCACCGATCGGATCGCCCAATGGACAATCGCGCCGGCGAAATGCAGGTGTTCCTGCGCGTCGTGGAGGCCGGGAATTTCTCGGCCGCCGCCAGCCAGATGCGCATGACGCCCTCGACCGTGAGCAAGCTGATCTCGCGCATCGAGGCGCGGCTCGGCGTCCGCCTGCTGGAGCGGTCGACGCGGCGGCTGTCGCTGACGGCCGAGGGCCAGCTCTATTACGAGCGCAGCCTGGCGCTGCTCGCCGAGCTCGACGAAGTGGAGCGCGAGCTCTCGCAGGGAGCGGCCTGCGCCGGCGGCACGGTGCGGGTCAACGCCTCGGTCGCCTTCGGCATCTACGGCGTCGAGCCGACGCTCACCGGCTTCTGGCAGGCCTATCCCAACATCCGGGTCGACCTGTCGCTATCCGACGAGATGGTCGATCTCTATCTCGACCGCACCGACGTCGCCTTTCGCGTCGGCACCTTGCAGGATTCCAGCATGCGGGCCCGGCGGATCGGCGTCGCGCGGCGCAAGATCGTCGCCTCGCCCGCCTATCTCAAGCAGTTCGGCACGCCGCGCTCGGTCGACGATCTCGCCCGGCACAATTGCCTCGGCTTCAACTTTCGCCGCGCCGTGCCGGTCTGGCCGCTGCGCGAGGGCAACCGCACGGTCGACCGCGCCGTCACCGGCTCGCTCCTCACCAACAATGGCGAAACCATGCGAAGGGCAGCGGTCGCCGGCGTCGGGCTCGCCCGCCTCGGCGATTATCACGTGCGCGCCGATCTCGCCGAGGGGCGTCTCGTCGAGGTGCTTGCCGAGACCGTCGGCGACGAGGAGGAGATCCACGCCCTCTTCCTCGGCGGCGAGCGCATGCCGCACCGGGTGCGCGCCTTCCTCGATTTCACCGTGCCCCTGCTGCAGGCCTTCCTGCGGCAGCCGTGATGGCGGAGAGCCGGTCGATCAGGTCAGGTCGCTGCCGATCGCGATTGCCGTCGTCATGGCGATGTTGCGAACCTTGTCCTCATATTCGGCATCCTGGCCGACCAGGAACGGAATGCTGATCGCGGCGACCACCTGGCCCGACAGATTGACGATCGGCGCGCCATAGGCGTTGACCGACACGGCGAATTCGCCGCCGTCGCGCGACCAGCCGCGCGCCCTGACCAGCGCGAGCTCGGCCCGGAGCGCCTCCGGATCGACGAAGGTCAGGACGGTGTAGCGCTTGAGCTCGTGCGACAGCACCGCCTCGATCTCCGCCTCCGGCTGGTGGGCGAGCAGGACCTTGCTGCCGGCGCCGGCATGGATGGGCAGGTGCTGGCCGATGGCGGCATGCAGGGCATAGGGATTGTGGCCGGTGGCGGCGGCGATCACGAGCACGAAGCCACGATCATAGACGGAGACCTTGCAGCTCTCGCCAAACGTCGCCGCGAGGCGGTCGAGATGCGGCTGCGCCTTCTCCGCGATCTCGCGGCTGACCGGCGTCGAGGTGACCCCGTCGGCGAGCGACAGCAGCCGGGCGCCGAGGACATATTGGGCGCGGTCGACCTGGCGCACCATGTCGTGCGCCTCGAGCGAATTCAGGATCCGGTACACGGTCGAGCGCGTCACGCCGGTCCGCTCCGCCAGCCGCTTCAGGCTGAGGCCGGACGGGGTTTTCTCAAGCTCGGTCAGGATCGCCATCATCCGCTCGATGGCCGGATTGCGATTTTGCAGCCCCTCCTCGTCATCAGACACGTTGACACCTCCCGGCTTCTTTGCCACGGTTACAATATGAACGAGTAAAATTCAAATAATAAACTCGTCAATAGCCTGCCCGAAACGCGGCAGCAAGTCGGTTGAGGAAACGCCATGTCAATTCAGGCCACGCCAATTCACGCCCGAGTTCCGTCCTGTCCGTCGAAGGGCCGCGCGACATGAGGGTCGCGACGCGCCGGACCGGCCTCGCCGCTACCGTCACCCTCGGCGACATGAACGGACTGAGGGAGGGCGTCGATGCGACCGGCCGCAGCTGAGGCGGCCCGGCTGCCCAAAGGTTTCACCGCGCCCCCCGTTCCCCGCCGCAATCCGACGCGGCGACCGGACTGGCTGGTCGCCTACACGTTTCTCGCGCCGGCGGCCGCCGTCTTCGCCGCCTTCATCGCCTATCCGCTCGTTGACGGCGTCACGACGTCGTTCACCGACCAGATGGTCGCCAAGGCCGGCTCCTACGTCGGGCTGGCCAATTTCACCAAGCTGCTCAGCGATCCGCACTATCTGCGCGCCGCCTTCAACTCGCTGGTGCTGACGGTGGGCGTCGTCGCCGTGAAGCTGGTGATCGGCCTCGTCTGCGCGGTGCTGCTGGCGCAGAAGATGCCGGCGCGCGGGCTGGTCCGCGCCCTGGTCTTCCTGCCCTGGGCAGTTCCCGGTCTGATCGCCGGCCTGTCGTGGAAATGGATCTTCGACGAGCAGGCGGGCGTGCTCAGCTATCTGGTGCTGGCGCTCGGCCTGTCGGACCAGCCGATCTACTGGCTGTCCGATCCGCGGATCGCCATGCTCTCGATCGGCACCGCCATGGTCTGGCACGGCCTCCCCTTCTTCACCATGATGTTCCTCGCCGCGCTGACCGCCATTCCGAGCGATCTGAACGAGGCCGCCGCCATCGACGGCGCCGGCCCGCTCCGGCGCTTCTTCTCGGTGACGCTGCCGCAGATGAAGGAAGTCATCTTCGTCACGGTGATGCTGTCGACGATCTGGACGTTCAACTCGTTCCACATGGTGTTCATCCTGACCGGCGGCGGCCCGGCGATGCGCACGCACATCCTGCCGACGCTCGCCTACGAATACGGCATCACCCAGAGCCAGCTCGGGCTCGGCGCCGCCGTCCTCGTCTCGGTGATCCCCGTCTTCGTCATCCTGATCGTGCTGCTGACGCGCCGCATGCTGTCGTCGAAAGAATAGGAGCCGGACATGGTCAAGAGCACGACAGAACTTCTGGTCGGCCGCATCCTCACGGCGATCGGCATCGTCATCGCCCTGTTCTGGTCGCTGGCGCCGATCTACTGGATCGTCGTCACCTCGCTGAAGACATCCCGCGAGATCTACGCGGTTCCGCCGACCCTGCTGCCGGCGCGCCCGACGCTCGCGAACTTCAACACCGCGCTGTTCAACTCGAAATTCCCGCAATTCGTGCTGAACAGCGCCACCGTCGCCATCTCGGTGACGCTGATCTCAGCGGTGATCGGCGCGCTCGCCGCCTATCCGATCGCCCGCATGCGCTTCAAGGGCCGGGGTGCCGCGGCGCGCGCCATCGTCATGGCCTATCTGCTGCCGCCGTCGCTCTTGTTCATCCCGCTGTTCCTGGTGCTGCAGAACATGGGGCTGATCAACACCAAGACGGGTCTCGTCGTCGCCTACCTGACCTTCACCGTGCCGTTCTGCACGTGGATGCTGATCGGCTACTTCCGCACCATCCCGCGCGAGCTGGACGAGGCGGCGACGGTGGACGGCGCGACGCGGCTGCAGACGCTCCTGAAGGTGATCCTGCCGATCGCCAAGCCCGGCCTCGCCGTGGTGGCGCTCTTCGCCTTCACCCATGCCTGGAACGAGTTCCTGTACGCGCTGGTCTTCGTCCATTCGAACGACACCAAGACGCTGACCGCCGGCCTGACCGGCCTGATCATGGGCGACACCTTCATCTGGGGCCAGCTGATGGCGAGTTCCGTCATCGCGATCGTGCCGATTCTGATCATCTACATCGTCGCGCAGCGCTACATCGTCGAGGGCCTGGCCGCCGGCAGCGTCAAGGGCTAGCGCGCCCGGGAAGACCAACAAACACAAAGTTCAACGACCAAAAAGGAGGAGGAAACCATGAAGAAACTCGCCATGACCCTGCTGGTCTCGGCCGCAGCCCTGCTGCCGTTCCAGGCACAGGCAGCCGACCTGACGATCTGGGGATTGCAGGCCTTCAACCAGCAGGCAGACGACCTGATCACCGAGATGGCCGTGCAGTTCGGCAAGGAGCGCGGCATCGACGTCGAATATGTCGTCGTCCCCGGCAACGCCATGACCGAGCGCCTCGCCGCGGCCTTGCAGGCCGGCGCGCCGCCCGACGTGTTCATGCAGGTCGGCCCGCAGGCGCAGTATTACGCCAAGCTCGGCGTCACCCTGCCGCTCGACGACATCCTGGAGACGATGCGGGCCGTGCCGGGCGGCATCTACGAGAGCACCGTCTCGCAGGTGATGTATGACGGCAAGGCGCACGCCCTGCCGCTCGAGGTCGACGTGGTGCCGATGTTCGCCCGCACCGATCTGCTCAAGGAAGTCGGCCTGGAAGTGCCGAAGACGCTGGACGAGCTGCGCACGGCCTCGCAGGCGATCCTGAAGGCCAATCCGGGCATCACCGCCTTCGGCATGACGCTGTCCTCGGCCAACGACGCCGAATCCTTCGCGCGGATGATCGTCTTGTCCTATGGCGGCCAGATGTTCGACGAGACCGGCAAGACGATCACCTGGAACTCGCCGGAGACGGTGGCCGCCTACCAGTACATCGCCGACATGTTCGCCGAGGGCACGATCCCGCGCTCGACGCTGACCTGGGACGACGCCGGCAACAACACCGCCTACCAGACGGGCCGCACCGCCTTCACCATCAATCCGCCCAGCATCTACCAGTGGATGGTGCAGAACGACGAGGACCTGCTCGCCAACACGGCGATGATCGCCATTCCGGCGGGCCCCGGCGAGAAGGGCCGCTCGGCCAACATGATCTCGTCCTTCTCCTGGCTTGTCAGCAAGGACACCAAGCGTCCCGACGACGCCAAGGCGTGGCTGAACCACTTCTTCGAGCCGGCTCGCTACGAGCAGATCATCGCCACGGTCGGCGGCCGCTGGGTGCCGATCTACCCGGAGCAGACGAAGACCATGCCGCTGTTCAAGGACACGCCGGCCTTCGCCAATTTCGACGAAATGGCCCGCAACGGCCTGGTCGACGGCCATGCCGGCCCGCCGTCCGCGACCGCCGCCGCCATCTTCAACGCCAAGATCGTCACCCAGTCGCTGCAGCGCGTGCTGGTCGACGGCGAGAGCCCGGAGAAGGCCGTCGCCTGGGCGCAGGCTGAAATGGAACGTCTGGCCGCCGCGCAGTGAGGCAAGGCCCGGCCCGGGCTTCCCGGGCCGGGTCTCCCGCCGGCGCACAGGCTCCCCTACCCGCGCCCGAGCGCGCAACCTGGAAACACGAGATGACCCACACACCCGACATCAAGAGACCGCCGCGCGCCCTGGTCGACGCCCTCGCCAAGGTCGGCAGCGCCACGGCGGCGGGCGAACTGCACCTGATGGGGATCCGCGACCCGCAGATCCGCGGTCCCCTGCCCTATACCAAGGGCCGCAGCATCGCCGGCCCGGCGCTGACGCTGCAGTTCATGCCGAAGCGCGAGGACCTTTACGGCGCCAGCGAATATGACGACCCGGAAAAGCAGCTGCACCGGCACGTGCTCTATCACGCGCAGGCCGGCGACGTCGTCGTGGTCGACGCGCGCGGCGACATGGCGAGCGGCGTGTTCGGCGAGATGATGCTGACCTATTTCGCCGGCCGCGGCGGCGCCGGCGTGATCATCGACGGCTGCATCCGCGACTCGGCCGAGGCGATGAAGCTCGATCTCGGCTACTGGATCCGCGGCACGACGCCGAACTTCCACACCCAGACCGGCATCATTCCCTTCGGCGTCAACGTGCCGATCGCCTGCGGCAACGCGCTGGTGATCCCGGGCGACATCATCATCGCCGACGATGACGGCGTCGTGGTCGTGCCGATCGCCATGGCCGAGGAGCTGCTGGAGCGCGCCAGCAAGCACACGGAGTGGGAAGAGTTCTCGAAGCTCAAGCTTTCCGAGGGCGCGGACCTGCGCAAATACTACCCGCTGACGCCGGCGGCCGAAGAGGAATACCAGGCCTGGCGCCGCGAGCACGACAAGAAGCACGCGGCGACCTGACACTGCTCCGGACCGGTCCAGGACCGGAGCACGGCACGGCAAGGCGCGGGAGCAACCCTCCACTCTCCGCCTTGCCGATGCTCTTCTTGGCCGTGCCGGTGCCCTTCTTGGCCTTGCCGGTGCTGTTCGCCGCTCAGCCCGGCCGACCGCGCGAGCCGGCGATCGCCGCCAGCCAGACGACGACCGCCTCGGCGCCGGGATCCGGAACGCCGACCGCGCGCTCGCCCAGATAGCTGGAGCGGCCACGCCGCGAGGCGATCGCAGCGGTCGCAGCACTTCCCTCACGCGCCGCCGCGATGGCGTGGCCGAGAACCTCCGAGCCACCATAGGCGGAAGCCGCCGACAGCACCTCCGCCGCCGGCAGCAGGGCGTCGAGCATGGTGCGGTCGCCGACCTTGGCGTCGCCGAGCCGCGCGATCGCCGCCGAGCCGGCCGCGAACGCCCTCGCCCAATCGGCGAAACCGGGCGTTGGAACGCCCTCGAGTTCGGAGGCGGCGCGCAGCAATCCAGCCGCATAGAGCGCGCCGGAGGTGCCGCCGACGGTCTTGCGCAGGCTGGCCGACAACGCGCGGAGCACGGCAGCGGCGCGCTTGTCCGGATAGGCGTCGATCTCCTTCAGGATCGCCTCGGCGCCGCGCGCCAGATTGAGCCCGAGATCGCCGTCGCCGACCTGCTGGTCGAGGTCCGTCAGCCGCGCCTCGTCGGCGATCAGCGCCTCGGCCGCCGCGCGCACAGCGACGGCAAGTCGCGGGTCGCCCTCCCCCGCTTCCGGCGCGCCGGGCGCCACCGCCGCCTGCGAAATCAACTTCGGCCCGTCGCCGATCGGACCGGCGCCGCGACCGGGCCAGGCCGGGGCGGACGCCGGCGCGTCGAGACGGGCGAGCAGCGCCGCGTCGACCTTCATCGCCGAGAGCGAGCAGCCGGCCATCTCCAGCGCGGTCAGGAAGGTGCCGGCCCAGAGACGGTCGATCGTCACGCCGAAGCGCGCCGCCACGCGGGCGACGTCGGCGACGACGATCTGCATCTCCATCACCGGCGTGCCGCCGAGATTGTTGACGAGGAGCGCGACGCGGTCGCCCTGGCCGATCTTGCGGTCGGCGAAGATGCGGCCGAGCAGGATCTCGACCAGCGCCCGCGACGGCTGCATCGCCGTGCGGCTGACGCCGGCCTCGCCATGAATGCCGAGGCCAAGCTCGATCTCGCCGTCGCCGAGCGTGAAGCCCGGCTTGCCGGCGGCCGGCACGGTGCAGGCGGAAAGGGCGACGCCCATGCTGCCGATCGCTGAAATGGCGCGCTCGGCCTCGGTCTTCACATCGGCGAGCGACAGTCCCTCGGCCGCCGCCGCGCCGGTGATCTTGTGCACGAGCACGGTGCCGGCGATGCCGCGCCGGCCGGCGGTCTCGGCATTCTCGGCCAGCGCCACGTCGTCGGCGACGACCACCATGTCGACCGCGAAGCCCTCGCTGCGGGCGATCTCGGCGGCGAGGCCGAAATTCAGGCGGTCGCCGGTATAGTTCTTGACGATGAGCAGCGCGCCGGCCGGGCCGGTCGCGGCGCGGATCGCCGCCAGCACGGCGTCCGTCGACGGCGAGGTGAAGACGTCGCCGCAAACGGCGGCGGTCAAAAGCCCCTCGCCGATATAGCCGGCATGCGCCGGTTCATGTCCGGAGCCGCCGCCCGAGATCAGCGCGACGCGGCCGCTCGCCTTGAACGCCTCGATATCGGCGCGGAGCACGACCCGCTCGCCTTCGAGCAGCGCGAGACCGGGATTGGCGATCGCCAGGCCGGCGATCATCTCGTCGACGACGTCGGCCGTCGCGTTGATCAGCTTCTTCATCGCATTCCTCCCGTCGGCCCCTGTCGAGCCGCATGCTGTCGGCATCGTTCGCGGGCCGCCGCGCAATCGGTGCGCGGCGGCCCGGAGGCGGGAGAAGCGCCTACCAGCGCTGGTGGACGTGCGGCTTGATCAGCCGGTCGTAGATCTCGGAGATCCGGGCCAGCGTCTCGGGAGCGATGGCCGCCCCGTCGCTCGCGGCGGCGTTGGACTGCGCCTGCGCCTCGTTGCGGGCGCCGGGGATGACGACCGAGACGGCCGGCTGCTGCAGGATCCAGCGGAGCGCGAAGGTCGACATCGCGACGCCTTCCGGCACCAGCGGACGCAGCTCGTCGACCGCTTCCAGCGCCACCTCGAACGGCACGCCGGCGAAGGTCTCGCCGACATCGAACTGCTCGCCGTGGCGGTTGAAGTTGCGATGGTCGTCGGCGCGGAAGGCGGTGTCGCGGGTGATCTTGCCGGAGAGCAGGCCCGAGGCGAGCGGCACGCGGACGATGATGCCGACATTCTTCTTCGCGGCTTCCGTGAAGAACAGCTCCTGCGGCCGCTGGCGGAAGATGTTGTAGATGATCTGGACGGTGGCGACGTTCGGATACTGGATCGCCTTCAGCCCTTCCTCGACTTTCTCGACCGAAACGCCGTAGTGGCGAATCTTGCCCTTGGCGACAAGGCCGTCGAGCTCACCGAAGAAATCCGGCTCGTAATAGACCTCGGTCGGCGGGCAGTGCAGCTGCACCAGATCGAGCGTGTCGGTCTGCAGGTTCTTGAGGCTGCGATCGATGAAGGCCTCGATGTTGGCGCCGGTATAACCCTCAGCGACATGCGGGCTCAGACGACGTCCCGCCTTGGTGGCGACGAACGGGCGGAGGCCGCCGCGCTCCTTCAGCACCTCGGCGATGATCTTTTCCGAGCGGCCGTCGCCATAGACGTCGGCGGTGTCGATGAAGGACACGCCGGCATCGAGCGCCGCGTTCAGCGCCTTCTTGCCGTCGGCCTCGCTGACGTCGCCCCAGGCGCCGCCGATCTGCCAGGCGCCAAAACCGATCTCCGAAATCGTGGCGCCGGTGCGCCCGAGCTGACGGTTCTTCATGTGGTCATCTTTCTTCGTGTCCGCGCGGCGACCCGATGGATCGCCTGTCCCTTCGCACCGCGAAGCCTCGAGGCTCCCAGGGGGCCGCCGCCGGAGAAGGGGCGGCCGGTCGGCGCCCGCCTACCCTCGCGCGACTTGAGGCAGGAAGCAAATGCAATGCAGGCCGGCGTGAGCCGGCCTGCGATATCGCTGTGCGGAACCCCGCCGCGAGGCGGGGCCGGTCGAAAGCGTCAGTTCTTGACCGGGAAGAACCAGAGATTGCGGTCGGTGTAGCCGAACTCCTTGAGGATTTCCGACATGGTGCCATCGGCGCGGATTTCGGCGAGCGCGCGCGAGATGGCGCTGTTCAGGTCGACGTCGTCCTTGCGGAGCGCGTAGCGGGCATAGCCATATTCTTCCGGAAGCGGCTTGTAGTCGGCGACCAGCTCCATGGCGGCGTCGGGATGCTTCTTCAGGAACTGGCCGACCTTGATGTCGTCTTCCATGCCGACGTCGAGGCGGCCGGCGATGATGTCGGAGAACTCGGCCTCGTTGCTGGTATAGAGCTTGAGTTCCTTCAGGTCGGTGCGCTTCTCGAGCAGGCCGTGGTTGACCGAGCCGCGCAGCGTGCCGACGGTCTTGCCGGCGAAGTCGTCCCAGCTGTGGATGTTGTGCGGGTTGCCCTTCGCCACCGTCACGCCCGAGCCGTACCAGTAGGACGGTCCGGTGAAGGCCAGCACCTTCAGGCGCTTCTCGTTCTCGTGCAGATTGTCGACGATGACGTCGCCGCGGTTGGACAGCAGCGTCGGCACCATGGCGTCGAACGGGATCAGCGACCAGGTCACCTTGTCGATGCCGAGGCGCTTGGTCACTTCGCGGAAGATGCGGACGTCGGTGCCGTCATATTCCTTCGTCTTCTCGTCCAGATAGGTGTTCGGCGGATCGGCGGCGATCAGCAGCGTGATGCCGTTGTCGATGGCGCGCTGATAGGAGCCGTCGCCGCCATGATAGGTGGCATTGCCGACGCCGATGTCGCCGGCCATGGCGACGGAACCCGTCATCATGGTCGCAACCGCGGTCGCGAGAACCAAGCTCTTGAAATTCACGGATGTATCCCCTCGTTGTTATTGCTTGAAGCGCGTTTATCGACCGGCCGCGGCGCCCATTTCCCTGTTGCGCTCGAGGACCGATCGCAGAAAGTCCCTTGTCCGCTCCTGCTGCGGGGCGGCGAAGAGTTCGTGCGGCTTGCCGCTTTCGACGATCCGGCCGTCGGCCATGAAGACGACGCGGTCCGAGACGTCGCGGGCGAAGCCCATCTCATGCGTGACGACGACCATGGTCATGCCTTCGTCGGCGAGCGCGCGCATGACGCGCAGCACCTCGCCGACCAGTTCCGGATCGAGCGCCGAGGTGACCTCGTCGAAGAGGATCGCCTTCGGCCGCATCGCCAGCGCCCTGGCGATCGCCACGCGCTGCTGCTGGCCGCCGGAAAGCTCGTGCGGATAGGCCTGCGCCTTCTGCGCCAGGCCGACCTTTTCGAGCAGCGCCAGCGCGATGTCGGTCGCCTCGCCACGGGAGCGGCCGAGCACGTGGATCGGCGCGACCGTGATGTTCTCGGTGACGGTCAGATGCGGGAACAGGTTGAACGACTGGAACACCATGCCGACCTTGGCGCGGATCGCCTCGATCTGCTTCTCGCTGTCGATGATGAGCTTGCCGTCCTTCTCGTAGCGATAGACCGGCTGGCCCTCGATCGAGATCGTGCCGCTGCTGATCTCCTCCATGTTGTTGATGCAGCGCAGCATGGTCGACTTGCCGGAGCCGGACGGACCGATGACGCAGACCACTTCCGCCCGGTCGACGCTCAGCGAGACGTCCTTCAGGACGTGGTGCGAGCCGTAGCTCTTGTTGATGCTTTCGAGGCGGATCATGACTTGGCGGTCCCTTCGGCGGCTTCGGCCTGGGCGACGTCGGAAACCACGACGGGCGGGCGGCGCGCGCCGATCGCCATGCGCTTCTCCAGGTAGCGGACGAACAGCGCCGCCGGATAGGAGAAGAACAGGTAGATCGCGCCGATGATGGTGAAGACGGTGAAATACTGGAAATTCGTCGACGAGATGATCTGTCCGGTGAAGATCAGTTCGCGCACGGTGACGATGGATACCAGCGACGTATCCTTGAACAGCGAGATGCAATAGTTGCCGAGCGGCGGCACGACGACACGGATCGCCTGCGGCAGGATGATCAGGCGCAGCATCTTGCGGCGCGACATGCCGAGCGCCTTGGCGGCCTCGACCTGGCCATGCGGGATGGCGACGATGCCGGCGCGATACACCTCGGCCAGATAGGCGGAGTAGTTGACCGACAGGCCGATGACGCCGGCCATGAACGGATCGAAGCGGATGCCGAAGGCCGGCAGCACGAAGTAGATGTAGAACAGCTGCAAGAGGCACGGCGTGCCGCGGATCACCTCGATGTAGAACGAGGCGGCGACCCGAAGAATTCGGGAGCGACCGAGCTTTGCCAGCGCCAGCAAGAGGCCGAGCGGCAACGCGATCAACATCACGCAGAACGTCAGCTGCAAGCTGATCGCGGCGCCGCGCATCAAATCGGGGAAATAGTCGCCGATGCCGTCGAAATTGAACAGGTTGATGAATGTCGTCAGCACGGGACGCCTTCCGTATCCGTAGCAGAAGCACAGGGTCGTTCTTGGACCAGACCGGATCCTTCGGCGGCTCCGCCGGAGCGCCGTCAGGTCCAATCCATTTGTTTTGTAGTGCAGAACAATGTTCTGTAATTTGATGCTAGGTTTGCCGCAGACGAATGTCAACGCACCTTTTTCCGGCGCGGAAGGTAAACGCTGCCGCCAGATATTCCGGCA
This sequence comes from Kaistia sp. SLG-1, assembly GCF_059699055.1. Classification (NCBI taxonomy): domain Bacteria; kingdom Pseudomonadati; phylum Pseudomonadota; class Alphaproteobacteria; order Hyphomicrobiales; family Kaistiaceae; genus Kaistia; species Kaistia sp. SLG-1. Next base: position 1,311,973 of record NZ_AP048544.1, on the reverse strand, counting down.
CACGCAGGACGGGAATACATGCCTTCGTTCTGAACAAAAGGCATGAAAACGCGGCAACGGAAATGAATCGAGATAAGTCGGAAAGAAACGCGCCGAGCGTCGAAAACCCGGCCCGCCGGCGTCAATTTCACTGTGGAAATAAGTGTTTCACGCCGGAGCGCGCCACATCCCGGCCCGCCCGGCCCCCCGGACGCTCGAGGGCGACGGCGTCTGTGCACAAAGTAGCGTCACCGCCCGCCGCGTCCCGGCAAACCTCGAAATCAGGACGAAAGAGCGCCGGAGATACCGTCCGCGGCGAACGCAACTGATGACCCGCCGCCGCTCCGCCTTCGGAAAAATCGTGCGCCGCGATCGCCCTCGTTCCGGCGCTAGCCCTGCGGCCGCAGCAGCCAGGCCTCGGCGGCGCTCGGGCCGCCCAGCGCCCGCGAAATCAGGTCGGCGTGCTGGACCAGCGGCCCTGCGATCGAGCCGACCGCCTCGAGCGGCAGAAGCTGCTTCAGCGTCGTCACGCTGATGGCGCCGACCGTCTGGCCGTCCCGCCCGAACACGGCGGCAGCGACGCAGATGATGCCCTCGTGGTCTTCCTCGTCGTCGATCGCATAGTGGCGAACGGCGATCTGGTCGAGATCCGCGTTCAGCGCCTCGATCGTGCTCAGCGTCTTCGGCGTCCTCGGCGGATGGCCGACCCGCTCGACGAGCTCCAGCGCGTTGGCGCGCGGCATCGCCGCCAGCAGCACCTTGCCGACACCGGAGCAGTGCGGACGCTCGCGCCGGCCGAGCGCCGCGTTGAAGCGAATGGCGCCCGGGGCGTCGACGCGGCCGATCACCACCGCGAAACCGTCATCCATCATGGCGACGCGGGAGGTCATGCCGATCATCTGCGTCAGGTCTCGCAGGATCGGCAGCGCGATGTCGGCGAGCCCCGTATTGGACACGGCGAGATCGCCGAGGCGCAGCAGCGACAGGCCGAGCCGATAGCGCCGCGTCATGCCCTCGCCGATATCGGTGACGATGCCGCGCGCCCGGAGCGTGACGAGAATTGCATAGGCCGCCGGCTTCGACAGGCCGATATCGCGGGCGAGATCGGTCAGCCGCGCGCCGGCCTGGCCGCTTTCGGCGATCTTGTCGAGCAAATCGAGGGCACGGCCGAGGCTCTGCACCCGGTAGCGTTCGTCGGTCATCGGCAGTCGATCCTTCCGGAGGTGTCCGCCATCGATACGCGGTCACTTCTTTGGCGACAAGAAACATCATTCTTCAATGCGAAACTTCTAGCAGCCGAATTTTATCCGGCCAAGCGCAATCCCGCATGTTCCATCCGTGCAGACGGTCTGTTGACTTGGACGGGGAAAGAGACGACCATCATGTAATACAGAATAGTGTTTTTCAATAAGAAACATACCCAGAGGCGTCCATGGCCGACGAGCCACGCAAATATCGCTCCACCTCCTGGTTCGGCGGAGCGGGCAAGAATGCCTTCATGCACCGGAGCTGGATGAAGAACGAAGGACATCCGCCGGATGTCTTCGACGGCCGGCCGGTGATCGGCATCTGCAATACCTGGTCCGAGCTCACCCCCTGCAACGCGCATCTCCGGACGATCGCCGAGCATGTGAAGCGCGGCGTCTACGAGGCCGGCGGCTTCCCGCTCGAATTCCCGGTAATGTCGCTCGGCGAGAGCAACATGCGCCCGACGGCGATGCTGTTCCGCAACCTCGCCTCGATGGATGTCGAGGAATCGATTCGCTCCAACCCGATCGACGGCGTCATCCTGCTGGTCGGCTGCGACAAGACCACGCCTGCGCTGCTGATGGGCGCTGCCAGCTGCGACCTGCCGACCATCGCCGTCTCCGGCGGGCCGATGCTGAACGGCAATTTCCGCGGCAAGGCGATCGGTTCGGGCACGCATGTCTGGAAGTTCTATGAGGACGTGAAGGCCGGCCGCATGTCGGTCGACGACTTCCTCGCCGCCGAGCAGGGCCAGAGCCGTTCGGCCGGCAGCTGCATGACCATGGGCACCGCCTCGACGATGGCGTCGATGGTCGAGGCGCTCGGCATCGGCATGCCCGACAACGCCGCGATCCCGGCTGTCGATTCCCGCCGCGCCATCCTGGCGCAGGAATCCGGCCGCCGCATCGTGCAGCTGGTACGCGACGACGTGAAGATGTCGAAGATCCTCGTGCGCGAGGCGTTCGAGAACGCCATCCGCGTCAATGGCGCGATCGGCGGCTCGACCAACGCCGTCATCCACCTGATCGCGGTCGCCCGCCGCCTCGGCGTCGACCTGTCGCTCGACGACTGGGACAAGTTCGGCCGCGACGTGCCGACCATCGTCGACTTGATGCCGTCCGGCCGCTACCTGATGGAAGACTTCTATTATGCCGGCGGCCTGCGCGCCGTCATGCGCGTGCTCGACGAGCACGGCCTGCTGCATGGCAGCGCGCCGAGTGTCGCCGGCCCGACCATCGGCGAGATCGTCGCCGATGCGCCCAACTATAATGGCGAGGTCATCCGCTCCTTCGAGGAACCGCTGACGCCGCAGGGCGGCATCGCCGTGCTGCGCGGCAATCTCGCCCCCGGCGGCGCCGTCATCAAGCCGTCGGCGGCGACCGAGGCGCTGATGCAGCATCGCGGCCGCGCCGTCGTCTTCGAGACCATCGAGCACTACTACAAGCGCATCGACGATCCCGATCTCGATATCGACGCCAGCTGCATCATGGTGCTGAAGAACTGCGGCCCGAAGGGCTATCCCGGCATGGCCGAGGTCGGCAACATGCCGCTTCCCGCCAAGCTCCTGCAGCAGGGCGTCACCGACATGGTGCGGATTTCCGACGCGCGCATGAGCGGCACCGCCTACGGCACCGTCGTCTTGCACACCGCGCCGGAAGCCGCCGCCGGCGGCCCGCTCGCGCTGGTGCGCGACGGCGACATGATCGAGCTGGACGTCGCCGGAAGGCGCCTGCATCTCGACGTCTCCGACGCGGAGCTCGAAGCGCGGCGCGCCGAATGGAGCCCGCCGACGCATGAAGGCGTCAACGGCTACCAGAAACTCTTCGTCGAACACGTCCTGCAGGCCGACGAGGGCTGCGACTTCGACTTCCTTCTTGGCAAACGAGAAGCGGGCATCCCCCGCCATTCCCATTGAGGCGCTGATGGAACACGACTTCCCCTTCGCGATATATCCGAGCCTGGACGGCCGCGTCGTCTTCATCACCGGCGGCGGCAGCGGCATCGGCGAAAGCCTGGTCCGCCATTTCTGCGCGCAGGGCTCGATCGTCACCTTCGTCGACATGGCGGAGGAAGCGTCGCGCGCCGTGGTCGAGAGCATCCGCGCCGACGGGCACCGGGCGCCGGACTTCATCCCCTGCGACCTGCGCGACATCGAGGCGCTGCAGGCCGCCATCCGCGCGACGCAGGAGAAGCACGGCGCCATCCGCGTCCTGCTCAACAATGCCGGCAATGACGATCGCCACCGCACCGAAGACGTGACGGTTGCCTATTGGGACGACCGCGTCGCGGTCAACCAGCGCCACCAGTTCTTCGCGGCGCAGGCCGTCAGGCCGATGATGCGGGACGCCGGCGGCGGCTCGATCATCAATTTCGGCTCGATCACCTGGATGGTGGGCGACGCCGATTGCCCGGCCTATGTGACTTCAAAGGCCGCCATCACCGGCCTGACCCGGGCGCTGGCGCGCGAGTTCGGCCCGGAGCGCATCCGCGTCAACTGCATGATCCCGGGCTGGGTCATGACGGAACGCCAGGTGCGCCTCTGGCTGACGCCGGAGGGCGAACGCCAGATCGCCGATCGCCAGTGCCTGCAGGACCGCGTCCAGCCGTCCGACATCGCGCGCATGGCGCTTTTTCTCGCTGCCGACGATAGCCGGATGTGCACGTCGCAGCATTTCATCGTTGACGGGGGTTGGGTCTGATGCACGGCGTAGAACAAGGCCGCACGAGGCTGATTCAGTTCAAGACCGAGGCGGGCGAGCGCAAGGTCGCCGTCGTCGGCGCCGATGGCGAGACGCTGCTGCCGCTCGCGGGCTTCGCCACCACGCACGAGCTGGTGCAGCGCAGCCTGGAGACGGGCACCGGGCTGGAGGCGCTGGTCGCCAACAGCCCGCGCGAGGCGGCGATCGATTATGACACGGTGCTGAAGGCCGGCCGCGTGCTGCCGCCGCTCGACCATCCGGAGCCGGCGCGCTTCCTGATCACCGGCACGGGCCTGACCCATACCGGCAGCGCCACGGCGCGCAACCGCATGCATATGGACACGCACGGGCCGGACGCGGACGAATCCGACTCGATGAAGATCTTCCGCATGGGCCTCGCGGGCGGCAAGCCGGCCGAGGGCGAGATCGGCATCCAGCCGGAATGGTTCTTCAAGGGCGTCGGCACCTGCGTCGTGCCGACCGGCGCGCCGCTGGAACTGCCGGGCTTCGCGCTCGCCGGCGCCGAGGAAGCCGAGATCGTCGGCCTCTATGTCGTCGACGGCAACGGCAAGCCGCGCCGCATCGGATTCACGCTCGGCAACGACTTCTCGGACCATGTCACCGAGGGCAAGAACTACCTCTACCTCGCCCATTCCAAGCTGCGCGAATGCTCGCTCGGGCCGGAGCTGCTGCTTGGCGAGCTGCCGCAGGAAGTCTCGGGCAATGTCCGCGTCATCCGCGACGGCAAGGTGGTCTGGGACGAGGCGTTCCTGTCGGGCGAAAGCCACATGTCGCACTCGATCGCCAATCTCGAGCACTATCACTTCCGCTATCCGATGTTCTGCCGGCCGGGCGACCTGCACGCCTATTTCTTCGGCGCGGACGCGATGAGCTACGCCTCCAACTTCAAGACGGAGGTGAACGACGAGTTCGAGATCGTCTCGCCGACCTTCGGCAAGCCGCTGCGCAACCGCATGACGGCCGGGCCTGAGGAAAAGCGGATCTCCGTCACGCCGCTCTGACGTCGGCGGACCTCTACCAAGAACTGGACTGAACCAAGCAAGAGAGCCCCAGCCGTCACCGCGGCCAAGGGGCTCCACACCACCAGACACCAGCCAGAGGAGAAATGTCGTGATCGGATTCAAACATGTTCTGGGCGCCGCGGCGCTGGCGGCCGGCCTGTGGGCCTCCAGCGCCTCGGCCGAAACCCTGCGCGTCCTCGCCTGGGAAGGCTATGCCGACCCGGACTGGGTGAAGGATTTCACCAAGGAGACCGGCATCGACGTCGATGTCGTCTTCGTCGGCAGCGACGACGAGATCTGGGCCAAGATCAAGGGCAGCGAAGGCAAGGACTTCGACGTCATGGCCGTCAACACGGCCCAGCTGCAGCGCTATATCGACGCCAACCTGGTCAAGCCGTGGGACCTCACCAAGATCCCGAACCAGCAGGAGGCGCTGCCGCGCTTCAAGGACCTTTCCAAGATCAAGGGCATGACCCGCGACGGCAAGGCCTACGGCATTCCGTTCTGCTTCGATTCGATCGGCCTGATCTACGACACCGACAAGGTGAAGCCGGCCCCGACCTCGATGACCGTGCTGTGGGATCCGCAGTACCAGGGCAAGGTGCTGGCCTATGACAATGGCGAGCACAACTTCTCCTTCACCGCGCTCACCGAAGGCATCGAGAACCCGTTCCAGCTCACCGACGAACAGCTCGCCAAGATCAAGGACAAGTTGGTCGATCTGAAGCGCAACACGCTGAGCTTCTACACCACCGCCGACGAGGCGATGCAGATCTACCAGAACAACGACGTCGCGCTGATCTGGGCCAATTACGGCCAGCAGCAGCTGAAGGCGCTGCAGAAGGTCGGCGCCCACGTCGCCTATGTCGCGCCGACGGAGGGCTCGCTGTCCTGGCTCGACAACTGGGCAATGACCAGTGGCGTCAAGGACGAGGCGGCAGCGGCGAAGTGGGTCAACTTCCTGCTCGACAAGAAGATCGGCGCCCAGCTCTCCGAGCGGACCGGCTTCGGCAACACCGTCGTCCCCAGCAGCAATGCCAGCGACGGCGACAAGCTCGTCTGGATCGAGAACGTCGAAGACCCGCTGAAGCGCTCGGACCTCTGGAACGAGATCAAGGCAGCGCCGTAAGCGCTCGCCCGAACGCAGATCCCCGTCCGCGCGCGCTGCGCGGACGGTTCCTTCTCCTTGCTGATGGTCCCGGAGTGGCGATGAACGAAGCCGGTGTGCTCCTGAAACTGCGGTCGGTTTCGAAATCCTATGGCGCGACCGCGATCCTGCACGACGTCGATCTCGACGTCCGCGATGGCGAGTTCATCACCATTCTCGGGCCCTCCGGCTCGGGCAAGACCACCATCCTGCGCCTGATCGGCGGCTTCACCAAGCCGTCCGGCGGCGAGATCCTGCTCGATGGCCGCGATATCGCGGCGATGCCGATCAACCAGCGCCCGTTCAACACGGTGTTTCAGGACTACGCGCTGTTTCCGCATCTGACCGTCGAGGGCAATGTCGGCTACGGCCTGGCCGTGCGCGGCACGCCGCGCGCCGAGATCGCCAAGCGCGTCGCCGATGCGCTCGAACTGGTCCAGCTCGGTCCGCTCGGCAAGCGCTATCCGGCCCAGCTTTCCGGCGGCCAGCGCCAGCGCGTGGCGCTCGCCCGCGCCATCATCTGCCGGCCGCGCCTGATCCTGCTCGACGAGCCGCTCGCCGCCCTCGACGTCGAGCTGCGCCGCCACATGCAGACCTTCCTGAAGTCGATCCAGACCGAGATCCGCACCACCTTCCTGTTCGTAACCCACGACCAGGAAGAGGCGATCGCCATGGCCGACCGGATCTGCGTCATGAATGGCGGCCGCATCCAGCAGATCGGCTCGCCGCACGAGGTCTATTACCGGCCGAGCTGCGAGTTCGTCGCCAAGTTCTTCGGCGAGAACAACCTTATTCCGGGCACGCTCGGGCCGCTGAACGGCCAGACGCGGGCGCTCGAGACCCGCGCCGGACGGGTGATCTGCTCCGTCGACGGCCAGCCCGCAATGGCGGCAGCGCCGGTGGGCAGCCCGGCCTTCGCGGTCTGCCGCCCCGAGGCGGTGGCGATCGGCGACGACTTCGCCGGCGAGAACCGCTTCCTCGTTTCGATCGGCCAGGTCGCCTTCGCCGGCGCCTCGACGGTTGCGACCGCCACCGCGCTCGACGACCCCGCTCTGTCGCTCAAGGCGCGCATGCCGAGCCGTCCGGGCGGCTCACCGCTCACGCCCGGCGACGCCGTCACCTTCGTCGTGCCCGCGAGCGCCTGCCGCCTGGTGCCGGCATGAGCGGGCAGACCCTCGACGCCGGCGCCGAACCGGCCGCCCATGCCGGGCCGAGCCGGCTGACGCCCTGGCTCGCCGCACTCGCCGCCTATGCGGTGCCGTTCTGGTTCGTGCTGGCGCCGATGGCGCTCTTCCTCGGTTATTCGTTCTTCAGCGTCGACAAGGGCAACATCGTCTTCACGCCGACGGTCGCCAATTATGTCCGCTTCTTCACCGATCCGATCTTCCTGCCGATCTTCTGGCGCACCTGCCTGCTGTGCCTGGCCGTTGCCGTGCTCTGCGTGCTGTTCGCCTTTCCGGTCGCCTATTTCCTGACGACGCTGCGCGGCCGCCGCCGCTACATGCTGCTGGTACTGCTGCTGGTGCCGCTCCTGATGAGCTATGTCATCAAGATCTACGCCGTGCGCAGCATCCTCGGCGGCAACGGCATGCTCAACAAGGCGCTGCTGGCGACCGGCCTGATCGACAAGCCGTCCATGCTGTTCGTCTTCAATCTGAACGCGGTGCTGCTGACGCTCACCGTGCTTTTGATCCCGTTCGCCGTGCTGCCGATCTTCCTGTCGCTCGAGCGCATCCCGAAGGCGCTCCGCCATGCCTCGGCCGATCTCGGCGCCAGCAACGCGCAGACCTTCTGGCGCGTGACCGTGCCGCTCAGCATGCCCGGCACGCTGTCGGCGATGAGCTTCGTCTTTGTGCTGGCGATCGGCGACTTCCTGACGCCGCAGATGGTCGGCGGCCAGTCGGGCTTCACCTTCGGGCGCATCATCTACAGCCAGTTCGGAACCGCCTTCAACTGGCCGTTCGGCGCCGCTCTTTCCGTCATCCTCGCTGCCGTGGTGATCGTCGCGATCCGGCTCGGCGGCAGCGTCGAGCGCCAGCAGGGAGGCCCGCGATGACCCGCCTCGCCGACAGGCTTGCCCCCGCTCTGCTGATCCTGATGACGCTCGTCGTCTTCGTGCTGCTCTACGGCCCGCTGATGGTGCCGATCGTCTCGTCCTTCTTCACGATCCACCAGGGCGCCGTCGACTGGTCGCAGCCGACGACCTCGGCCTATGTCGCGCTCGCCGCCAATGAGAGCGTGCTCAACGCGCTCTGGACCACGCTCGTCGTCGGCATCGGCGCGGTCGTCTGCTCGGTCGCGCTGGGAACCGGCATCGCGCTCTACTACACCTCGCCCACCGCCAAGGGACGCGCCTTCCTGCAGTTCATCATCTTCCTGCCCTTCCTGATGCCGCCGATCATCACCGGCCTGGCGCTCTTGATCTTCTTTCGGCAGGTCGATTTCGAGCGCTCTCTGGTCACCATCATCATCGGCCACACCGTCTTCGTGCTGGCGCTGGTCTACCGCACCATCCTGACGCGGCTGCAATCGCTGAGCAGCAGCCTGGTCGAGGCTTCCTACGATCTCGGCGCCAGCCGCTGGCAGACCTTCCGCCTGGTCCTGCTGCCCAACCTCTCCAGCGCGATGGTCGGCGCGGCGGTGCTCGCCTTCGCGCTCTCCTTCGACGAGACGATGATCACGCTCCTCGTCACCGGCACGCAGAGCACGCTTCCGATCCGGCTCTGGGCGATGATGCGGCTCGGCTTCACGCCTGACATCAACGCGCTGGTGGCGCTGGTGCTCTTGTTCACCACCCTGCTCTGCCTCGTCGCCGTCCGCTTCCTGATGCCGAAATCGGCCGTCGCCGGCTCCGACGAGGACTAGGCCGCCCCTTCCCGTCTCGTCGCGACAAGCGACGGGACGGGCTCTCCCGCTCCGCTCGCGCCCCTATTGCCGCGAGCGTGGAGGCCGGGGCCGCCGCCTCGCCATCGAAGGCGGCTAAGAATCCCCAACCTTTCCAGATTCGAACTCCGCCCGGATGCCCGGCCGGCGATCGCCGTTCCGTGCGCGCGCCTGCCAGGCAAGGCCGCCCCGCGCTCCGGCTCGGGCAAGCGGGAAGGCCTGCATTCCATCCGGTAGAACGCAGGCGACGTAAATCCGTGGCACAGCATTCTTCAGCAACGGCATTTTTGGGATGCGACTTGCATTCCTGCCGCATCCTATACAAACTGCGGCGGTATATAAGAAATTCTTGTTCCATATCATGGAACGACATTGGGAGGGTGTTGCGGCGCGGCCGTCTCCGGCGCGCAACCACACGGGATGCAAGACCAAGACGCGTCGCAGCACGCGACAGCCCGGACACCGTTGGGAACGTGACCGCCTAGATCACGCATGAAGAGACGCCGCAGCGTCCGCCACTTCCAGAAGGGAAACTGAAAGATGCAGGGAACTCGGAATTCGATCACCAAGCGCCTCGGCCTGCTGACGGCCGCAGCGACGCTCTTCGCCGGCGCCCTCGGCGGCCTGGCCACGACGGCGGAGGCCGCCTCGCCTCGCGCCGCCGAGAACAAGATGATCCTCGTCGCCCGGCAGGACCCCGGCACGCTCGACTTCGTCAAGAGCAACCTGACGGCGATGCGGCTGTGGATCCCGGCCAACATCGTCGAGCCGCTCGTCTATTTCAACAAGGACGGCAGCGTCGAGCCCGGCGTCGCCGAGAGCTGGACGATCAGCGACGACAAGCTGACCTATACCTTCAAGATCCGCGACACGACGTTTTCGAACGGCGCGCCGGTGACGGCCGAGGACGTCATCTATTCGCTGAACACCATGAAGGCGAGCCCGGTCGTCGACTACGCCGCCGCCTATGAGGCGGTGACGGCGATCGAGAAGGTCGACGACCACACGGTCAAGGTGACGCTCTCCCGCCCGAGCCAGAACTTCTGGCGCGGCATGGGTGCGATTTCCGGCCTGATCCAGCCCGAGGCGAACGCCGCCAACATCGCCACCAACCCGATCGGCACCGGCCCCTACAAGCTCGCCAACTACACCACCAACAGCGCCTTCGAGTTCACCGCCAACCCGACCTACTGGGGCAAGAAGCCGGCGGTCGAGAACGTCACCGTCCGCATCGTCACCGACGGCACGGCCGGCCTCAACGCACTCGAAGCCGGCGAAGTGGATTCGCTTCCCGTCATCACCATCGATCTCTGGGAACAGCTCTCGAAGCGCGGGCTCGACAAGAAGTACACGCTGGTCACCTATCCGCAGGTGGGCGAGCCGACCTACGCGGTGCTGAACCAGAAGCTCGACAAGGAACTGCGCGAGACCATCGCCCGGACGCTCGACCGCCAGTCCTACAACGACGCCTTCGGCGCGGCCTGGGGCGCGGAGAACACCTGCACCTTCGCGCTGCCGAACCAGGTCTGGTACTCGCCGGAAAACGCCGAGACCTGCCCGTTCCCGTATGACATGGAAGGCGCGATGGCGACGATCGCCGAGAAGGGCTATGCGAGCACGCCGCTCGAATACGCCTCGCTCAGCGACGTGCCGGACCTGTCGCTGCCGGCCGACATCATGGTTCCGGCCATGCAGGGCGCCGGCTTCAACGTCAACCGCAACGCCATCGACCTCGCGCGCTATTCGCAGCTGATCTTCCAGGGCCGGCCTCCGCAGTTCGACGTGACGATCATGTCGGGCGACGCCAACCCGGTGCAGTGGGCCTGCCCGGATCCGACCAAGGCCGGCTGGAGCACCTATTGCTCGGCCGACTACACCAAGGCGCTCGCCGACGCCGACGTGGCGCTGACCGACGAGGCCTATACGGCCGAGATGAAGAAGGCCGCCGACATCCTGCGCAAGGACGCGGTCATCATCCCGCTGATCGCCAAGAAGGGCGTCGGCCTCTTCAATCCCGACCTGAAGGGTTTTGAGGAGCCGCGCGTCAACGTCGCGATCGAGCTCAACAAGCTGCACTGGTAAGCCGCACAGGCCCAAGACACGGCCGCCGCCCGCCTCCGGGCCGGCGGCGGCCGCATCCCCTGCATCTCTCCGGGAAAGCTTGATGGCGATCTACGTCCTGCGCAAACTGGTGTTCTTCCTGGGCGCCATCTTCATCGCCTCGGTGGCGATCTTCCTGCTGATCCGGGGCGCCGGCGGCAATGTCGCCGCGGTCGTGCTCGGCAAGGGCGCGACGCCCGAGGCGATCGACGCGCTCGCGCACAGCTACGGCCTCGACCGGCCGCTCTTCGTCCAGTATTTCGACTGGATCGGCAACATGCTCTCCGGCGATCTCGGCCGCTCGTTCCGGACCAATGAGAGCGTCGCCGACCTCGTCACCGCGCGGCTTTCCGTCTCGATCCCGCTCGCGCTTTCCGGGCTGATCCTCGGCCTGATCATCGCCATTCCCGTCGGCACCTATGCCGCGCGCAATGTCGGCACGCCGTCCGGCGCCATCCTCGCCCTCGTCAGCCAGGTCGGCGTCGCCGTGCCGGTGTTCTGGGCCGGCATTCTTCTGTCGCTGCTCTTCGGCGTCCGCCTCGGCTGGCTGCCGACCGGCGGCTGGACCGACTGGTCGGTGAGCCCCTGGGGCGCGATCCGCTCGCTGGTGCTGCCGGTGCTGTCGCTCGGCCTGATCATGGCCGCCGTCTTGATCCGCTATGTCCGCTCCGCCGTGCTCGACGTCATGAACCAGGATTATCTGCGCACCGCGCGCGCCGTCGGCATGACGCGCACCGAGGCGCTGCTGAAGGTCGGCCTGCGCAACGCCTCGTTGCCGCTCGTCACCATCGTCGGCCTGCAGATCGCCGAGCTGATCGGCGGCACCGTCATCATCGAGACGGTGTTCTCGCTGCCGGGCCTGAGCCGGATGATGCTCGCCAACGTCGCCGCCCGCGAGGTGATCGTCGTGCAGTCGACCGTGATGCTGATCATCATCTTCGTCATCGGCGTGAACCTCCTCGTCGACCTCCTCTACGGCATCCTCGATCCGCGCGTCCGGTCGAGCCGGTGAGCGGGAGAACCAACATGATGACCCTGAGCAAATCCCACCAGACTCCCGCGCCCGCCGGCATGCCGGGCTCCGGCGTGCCGATCTCGCCGCCGCAGCGCAAGCCGCGCCGCAGGCTGCCGCGCAACGCCTCGCTCATCCTCGGCCTGATCCTGACCGCGATCTTCCTGACGGTCGCGCTGGTCTCGTTCTTCTACCTGCCGTCGAACCCCAACATCCCGGTGATCCGCAACCGCCTGCTGCCGGCCGGCACGCCCGGCCACTGGCTCGGCACCGACGTGCTCGGCCGCGACATCATCGCTCAGCTGATGGTTGGCGCGCGCACCTCGATCCTGGTCGGCGCCGGCGGCGCGACGCTGAGCCTGCTGCTTGGCACCATCGCCGGCCTCGCCGCCGCCGCCTCCGGCAAGATCGCCGATGAGGCGATCTCGCGCGGCGCCGACATCCTGCTGTCGATCCCCGGCATGGTGACGGCGCTTGTGCTGGCCGCCACCATGGGCTCCGGCGCGCTCACCACCATCCTGGCGCTGACCGCCTTCTTCACGCCCTCCTTCACCCGCGTCATCCGCTCCGCCGCGATGGGCGTCTTGAACGAGGACTTCATCACCGCTGCTAAGCTCTATGGCCGCGGCAAGATCTTCGTGCTGGCCCGCCATGTGCTGCCCAACATCGCCGGCGTGATGATCGTCCAGTTCACGCTCTATTTCGCCGCCGGCATCCTGACCGAGGCCGGCCTCTCCTATCTCGGCGTCGGCGTGCACCGCCCATCGATCTCCTGGGGGCTGATGCTGAACGAAGCGCAGCAGCAGGTCGGCGTGTCGTCGCCGCTCGCGATCTGGCCCGGCCTCGCCATCGTGCTGATGGTGCTCGGTTTGAACCTGCTCGGCGACGGCCTGCGCGACGTGCTCGACCCCAAGCTCGCCCGGAGGGCCTCATGACGAAGCCCCAGCAAAGCCGGCCCAACGCGCTCGAGGTCAAAAACCTCGTCGTGCACAACACCGCGCTGACCGCCGTGCGCGGCATCGACTTCACGCTGCCAGCCGGCGGCCGAATGGGCCTCGTCGGCGAATCCGGCTCCGGCAAGACGCTGACCGCGCTGTCGCTGATGGGCCTGCTGCCGATGGGCTGGCAGGCGGACGGCAGCGTCCGTCACGACGGCGTCGACTTGATCACCCAGTCCGACAAGGCGCTCTCCAGCCGGCGCGGCCGCACCCTCTCGATGGTGTTCCAGGACCCGCTCTCCTCGCTCGATCCGGTGCGCCGCATCGGCTTCCAGGTCTCGTCGGTCATCCGCCGCCACACGCGGGCAAGCAAGCAGGAGGCCGAGGCGCAGACGCTGGAGCTCTTCCGCCAGATGTCGCTGCCGCGCCCCGAGCAGCTGATGCGCGCCTATCCGCACGAGATCTCCGGCGGCCAGCGCCAGCGCGTCATGATCGCCATGGCGCTCGCCTGCTATCCGCAATTGATCATCGCCGACGAGCCGACGACGGCGCTTGACGTCACCGTGCAGAAGCAGGTGCTGCGCCTCCTCAACAGCGCCGTCCAGGAGCGCGGCTGCGCGCTGATGATGATCACGCACGACCTGCCGATCATCGCGGCGATGTGCGACACGGTCGCCGTCATGTATGCCGGCCGCATCGTCGAGATGGGCCCCGTCTCGGAAGTGTTCCGCGCGCCCCGGCACCACTACACCAAGGGTCTGCTCGACTCGCAGCCGACCATGGACAACATCGCCCTCGACGGCAGCTCGCGCCTCGCCTCGATCCCCGGCATGGTGCCGCCGCTGCACAGCCTGCCGAAGGGCTGCGCCTTCCATCCGCGCTGCGCCGCCGCCAGCGAACGCTGCCGGACCGAAGTGCCGCAACTCGACCAGGGCAGCCGCCGCGCCGCCTGCTGGCATCCGATCGGAGCCGGAGCGGAGCTTGCCGCCCAAGCCGGATTGACCGCGTCATGACCCGACAGCTGAACCAAACGCCCCTGACGCCGCCATTGCTCGAAATGCGGCAGGTGACGCAGACCTACCTGCTGAACCGCAAGTCGCTGCTCGGCGCGCGGCCGTCGCTGACGGTGCTCGACAATGTCAGCTTCGACGTCCGCCCCGGCGAGGCAGTCGGCCTTGTCGGCGAATCCGGCTCCGGCAAGACGACGCTGACGCGCATCCTGACCGGCATGGAGACGCCTAAGCAGGGCCACGTCTTCTACAACGGCGCCGATGTCTGGGCCGGCGACGGCGAACGCTGGCGGAATTTCCGCCGTTCGGTGCAGGTGGTGATGCAGAGCCCGCGCTCGTCGCTCGACCCCCGGATGCGCATCGGCCTGTCGCTGCTGGAGCCGCTGCGGGCGCTCAAGATCGAGGGCGACCATGCCGCCCGCGTGCACGAGGTGCTCGACCAAGTCGGCATGAGCCGGCAGGCGCTGGAGCGCTATCCGCACGAGTTCTCCGGCGGCCAGCTGCAGCGCATCGCCATCGCCCGCGCGCTGATGCCGGCGCCGAAGGTGCTGATCGCCGACGAACCGGTCTCGGCGCTCGACGTCTCGATCCAGGCGCAGGTGCTGAACCTGCTCAAGGACCTCGTCCGCGAGCTCGGCCTCAGCCTCGTCTTCATCGCACACGACCTCTCCGTCGTCGCCTACACGACGAGCCGCGTCTCGGTAATGTCGGCGGGAAAGATCGTCGAAGTCGGCAAGCCGCTCGACCTCTTCACGAAGCCGCAGGCGGAAGCGACGCGCAATCTCGTCGGCGCGATTCTGACCGTCGAGGCGGGGCTGGCGGGCAACGCGCTGGCGTAGGTGACGCTCTCCAGTGTCGAAGGTTGCCTTTCACCTCTCCCATAGGGAGAGGTCGGCTCGAAGAGCCGGGTGAGGGGTTGCGGCCTCTCCGGATGGGTCTGAACCCCTCACCCGCCGGCCTACGGCCGCCGACCTCTCCCTCTGGGAGAGGTGAAGAAAGTCGCCCGCCCTCTCCCCAACCTCCGCCGTCATCCCTGCGAAAGCAGGGATCCATGCAGCCGAGGCCTCGGGCGTTTCGCGCGCAAATCCCGGCAGCGAGGCGCAGATGGATGGATCCCGGGTCAAGCCCGGGATGACGGCGAGCGTGGGGCGGGCGTCGGGCTTCAACGTCGAAGGCTGCCTTTCACCTCTCCCATAGGGAGAGGTCCGGTCGCGAGCCGCCTGAAGATCGACCGCCTCACCGAGGCGGCGCGACGCGGCGCCATCCTCACCGTCGTCGTCGACCGCCCCGGCCTGGTCGCCGACTATGCGGAATCGGCGCGCGAGGCGGGCGTCCGCCTCGACGTGCTGGTCGAATGCGATGTCGGCCAGCGTCGCACCGGCGTCGCGACGCCCGAGCGCGCCGTCGCCCTCGCCCAGCAGATCGCCGACGAGGAGGCGCTCCGCTTCGTCGGCGTGCAGGGCTATGCCGGCTTCGTCCAGCACATCTTCGACCACGAAGCGCGGCGGACCGAGAACCGGATCGCCATGGGCCGGCTGCTGGCGATCATCAACGCGCTCGACGAAGCCGGCCTGCCGCCCGCCATCGTCACCGGCGGCGGCACGGGCAGCCACCTGCTCGATCTCGAGGACAAGGTCCTGACCGAGGTGCAGGCCGGCTCCTACGTGTTCATGGACGAGGACTATCGCCGGGTCGACCTGCACGGATCGGGAGCGGACGTCTTCGGCACCGCCCTCTTCGTCGTCGTCACGGTGATCGCGCATAATCTGCATGGCGACGCCATCGTCGACGCCGGCAGCAAGAGCTTCGCCGTCGACGGCCCGCCGCCCCGCGCCTATCTCGACGGCCGAGAAATCGGCACGATCGCCTTCGTCGGCGACGAGTTCGGCCGGCTGGATTCCCTGCCCGGCAGGCCGGTGCCGCCGATCGGCACCCGCCTCGAATGCAGCGTCCCGCATTGCGACCCGACGGCCAATTTGCATGACTTCCTGCACGTCGTGCGCGCTGACAAGCTGGAAGACATCTGGCCGATCGAGGCCCGCGGCCTGTCGGATTGAGTTCTTCTTCGAACCGCGGCCGGCTCTCGGTTTTCACCTCTCCCATGGGGAGAGGTCGACGGCCGAAGGCCGGCGGGTGAGGGGTTCAGACCCATCCGGAGAAGCCGCATCCCCTCACCCGGCTCTTCGAGCCGACCTCTCCCTCTGGGAGAGGTGAAGGAAGGGCCTCACCGTCCCACCGCGATTGTCCGTTCAACCCTGGCCGTCATCCCCGCGAAGGCGGGGATCCATGCAGCCGCGATCCAGGGAATCTCGCACGTCGGCCAACCCGGCTGGATGGATCCCGGGTCAAGCCCGGGATGACGGCGAGCGTGGGGCGGCAGCGGAGCGAGCGGTCGGCAACAGACCTCACCGATAGTCAATCCGCGGGTCGATGTAGGCGTAGAGGACGTCGACGGCCAGGTTGATGGCGATGTAGAGCATCAGGATGACGACGATGCAGCCCTGGATCAGCGGGTAGTCGCGCGTCGAGATCGCCTGGATCAGCAGGCGACCGATGCCCGGATAGGTGAACACCGCCTCCGTCACGACCGCGCCGCCGATGAAGTTCGCCATCATCAGGCCGACGATGGTGATGAAGGGCAGCAGCGCGTTGCGCAGGACGTGGACGCCGACGATCTGCCGCTCCGGCAGGCCCTTCGAGCGCGCCGTGCGCACATAATCGGCGCGGAGTTCGCTGACCAGCGAGGCGCGCAGGAAGCGGGCCAGGATGCCGGACACGTAGATGCCGAGCGTCAGCGCCGGCAGCGCCACGTTGCGCAGCGCGCCGATCGGGTTTTCCCAGAACGGCACATAGGTCGAGGCCGAAGGCAGCCAGCGCAGCTCCACCGCGAAGACGAGGATCAGCAGGATGCCGAGCCAGAAGGTCGGCACGCCGAGCGCCATGGCGCTCCAGCCGGAGAGCACGCGGTCGAGCCAGGAGCCGGGGCGCAGCGCGCTGGCGATCGCCACCGGAATGCCGATGACGAGCGAGACGATCGTCGCGGCGACGGCAAGCTGCAGCGTCGCCGGCAGACGCTGGCCGATCAGTTCCAGCACCGGCGCGCGGCCCCGGATCGAGATGCCGAAATCGCCGCGAAGCGCGTTCCAGAGCCATTCCGCATATTGCACCAGCACCGGCCGGTCGAGACCGAACTGCGCGGTCGCGGCGGCAATCTGCTCGGGGCTGGCATTCTCGCCGGCGAGCGCGCCGATCGGCCCGCCCGGCACCGCGTAGATCATCGCCCAGATGCCCATCGAGGCAAGCAGCAGCACGGGCACCAGTTGCAAGAGACGGCGGAGCACGAAGCCGATCATGACGTCACCTCTTCGGCCTTCGGGGCGATGACGACATCGCGGCGGCCTTCGAGCAGGCCGGAAAGCGCGCGGCCGAGCACGTCGAAGGAGAGGATGGTGAGCGTCAGCACGATACCGGGCAGCACGGCGTAATAGGGCGCCTCATGCAGGTAGGATTTTCCTGTCCGCAGCATCTCGCCCCAGCTTGGGGTCGGCGGCGGTACGCCGACGCCGAGGAAGGAAAGCGCCGCTTCCAGCAGGATCGCGACCGAGCAGAGCACGACAACCTGCACGAAGATCGGGCTCCACGAGTTCGGCAGGATGGTGCGGAACATGTTGTAGGTCGCGGTGCCGCCAAACGCCTCGACGGCGGTGACGAAATCGCGCTTCCTGAGCGTCAGCACCTGCGCCCGCGTGATGCGGGCGAAGCTCGGGATGCCGGTCAGGCCGACCGCGATCAGCGCTGCCGCCTGGCTGCGGCCGAGCACGGCGATCATCGCCATGGCGAACAGGATCGCCGGCAGCGCCAGCAGCACGTCGACGAGCCGCATCAGCGCGGCGTCGCGCCAGCCGCCGAAGAAGCCGGCGACGAGGCCGATCGGCACGCCGGCCAGCGCCGCGATCGCGACGGCGCCGCCGGCCGTCATGAGCGAGGTGCGCGCGCCGAAGACGACGCGGGCGAGGATGTCACGGCCGAGCTCGTCGGTGCCGAACCAGTTGGTGGCGGACGGCCCCTTCAGCGCGTTGGCGAGCTTCTGCGCCACCGGGTTCAACGGCAGGAAGTCGGCGAAAACAGCCAGGAGCGTGACCACGACCAGGAAGATCAGCGCCAGCGCCGAACCCTTGCTCGCCATCAGCCGGCCGAGGATCGAGAGCGTCTTGCGAAGGAAACGGCTCACGACGCGGCCTCCAGGGCGACCGGGGCGAAGACGTTGCGATGGCCCGCGGCGAGCGGCCCCGCGTGATGGCAGGCCGTCCGCGTCGCGAAGCCCGGATGGCGCCCGAATATCGGCGCCTCGGCCGAACAGAGCGGGGTGGCGCGGAAGCAGCGCGGATGGAAGGTGCAGCCGGAGGGCGGCGAGGCCGGATTGGGGATCTCGCCTTCGAGCACGATCCGCCGCCGCGTATCGCGGACGGCCGGGTCCGGCACAGGCGCCGCCGACAGCAGGCTCTGCGTGTAGGGGTGGACGGGAAGATCATAGAGCCCGTCGCGCGTCCCCTCCTCGACGATACGGCCGAGATACATGACGGCGACGCGGTCGGAGACGTGGCGGACGACCGAGAGGTTGTGCGCGATGAAGAGATAGGCGAGGCCGAGCTCGCGCTGCAGATCCTGCAGCAGGTTGATCACCTGCGCCTGGATCGAGACGTCGAGCGCTGCCACCGGCTCGTCGAGGATCAGGAGCTTCGGCTGCAACGCCAGCGCGCGGGCGATGCCGATCCGCTGCTTCTGGCCGCCGGAGAATTCGCTCGGGAGTCGGCCGAGCATGGTGCGCGACAGGCCGACCATGTCGAACAGCTCAGCGATGCGGCGCGCGCCGCCCATCTCGTCATAGATGCCATGGATCTTCAGAGGCTCGGCGACGATGTCCTCGACCGACTTAACCGGGTTCAGCGAGGCATAGGGATCCTGGAAGACATATTGCATCTCGCGCCGCGCCTTGCGCATGGCGCCGCCGTCGAGATCGCGGATCGAGCGGCCGGCGAAGCGGATGCTGCCGCCGGTGGCCTTGATCAGGCCCATGATGGCGCGGCCGGTCGTCGTCTTGCCGCAGCCGGATTCGCCGACGAGGCTCACCGTTTCGCCCGGATTGACGGAGAGGCTGACGCCGTCGACCGCCTTGACCCAGCCGGTGGTGCGGCGGAGCACGCCGGTCCGAATAGGAAAATGCACCTTCAGCCCCTCGACGGCGAGGAGCGGTTCGGGCTTGGACATCGGCGCTTCGGCGTGGACGCGCGGTTCGGCCGCCACCGTCTCGGCCGGAAGCCTCTCGGCGAAATGGCAGGCCGACTGCCTGAAGTCGCCGACGGCGCTGAGCGACGGCTCCTCGGCAATGCAGAGCGGCTGATCGCGGCCGACGGCGCAGCGCGGCTGGAACGAGCAGCCTTTCGGCAGAGCGCCGGGAATGGGCGGCTGGCCCGGGATCGGATCGAGCCGCGAGTCCGACGTGTCGATGCGCGGAACGCTGCGCAGCAGAGCGCGCGTATAGGGATGGCGCGGGTTCTCGAAGATTTCGGCGACCGGCGCGGTTTCGACGATGCGGCCGCCATACATGACGGCGACGCGGTCGGCCACTTCGGCGACGACGCCGAGATCATGCGTGATCAGGATGACGGCCGAGCCCAACTCGGCCTGGCGACGCGCCAGCACGGCGAGCACCTGCGCCTGCACGGTGACGTCGAGCGCTGTGGTCGGCTCGTCGGCGATGATCAGCTTCGGCTGGCCGGCCATCGCCATGGCGATGACGGCGCGCTGGCGCATGCCGCCGGAGAACTGGTGCGGATATTGGCCCGCCCGCCCTTGCGGATCGGCGATATCGACCTCGCGCAGCAGCTCTGCCGCACGACCATGGGCTTCGGACTTCTTCAGGCGGCCATGCGCGACCTCGCCCTCGGTGATCTGGCGGCCGACGGTGAGCACCGGATTGAGCGTCGTCGTCGGGTCCTGGAAGATGAAGCCGACATCGCGGCCGCGCATCTGGCGCAGCGTTTCCGGCGCGGCGGTCGTGACATCGATGCCGCAGAGCCGGATCGATCCATTGACCCGCGCGGTCTCCGACAGAAGGCCGGTGACCGCGAGGGAGGTGACGCTCTTGCCCGAGCCGGACTCACCGACGATGCAGAGCACTTCATTCGGGAAGACGTCGAAATCGACGCCCCGGACGACGGGCACCGAACGCGCCTCGCCGCCGAAATCCACCTTCAGTCCCCGGACGGAGAGCACCGGGTCGATCGCGCGTGGATTTGCCGGCGGGGCGTCGGTGCCTGCCTGCATCACTGGAAGCCCACCGTGCGCGCGACGAACAGGTTGTCGATGTCGAGCGCCAGACCGCCGAGGTTCGGCGCGGCGACGACGAGGCCGGTGTCGTAGGAATTGATCGGCACGGCGAAGGCATCGGTCACGAGGACGCGGTTCAGATGGTCGTAGGCCGCCTTCACATCGGCTTCCGGACCCGAGGTCGTGTTCACGCGGTTGATGGCGTCGACATAGTCGGGATGGGGATGCGGATCCTTCAGCACCGGGTTCTTGACGACGCGGTAGATGCTGTTGGTGGCGACGCGGGACGGGAACTTCTGCACGTTGCCGACGGCGCCGAAGGTGGTGTCGTAATCGCCGGCAAGCTGCGCCTCGGTATATTCGGCGCCTTGGCGCACATCGAGCTCGATGTTGATGCCGACCTCGGCCAGCGCGCTCTGCGCGATCTGGCTCAGGACGACGCTCGGCTCGTCGCTGCCCCAGACCAGCATCTTCCAGTTGCTCATCTCGGCCGGGGTGAGGCCGGAAGCCGCGAGCAGTTCCTTGGCCTTGTCGAGGTCATAGGCGAATTCGGCCGTGTAGGCCGCGTCATAGGCCGGGCTTGCCCGCGCCCATGGCAGGGCGACGACCTCGCCGAGGCCGGCATAGCCGACCCGCAGCATGCCTTCTCGGTCCATCAGATGGTTGAAGGCCTGGCGGAACTTGGCGTTCTGGAACGGACCGCGGGTCGAATTGATGCGGAACACCTGCACGAGCGGGCCCGGTCCGCGCAGGACCTGGTAGCCGGCGTCCTTGAGGCGCACGGCGCTGCGCGAGGAACCGCCATAGATCAGGTCGATCGCGCCGGATTCGAGTGCGGCGCTGGCGGAGGAGTCCTCGCTGAAGATCGTGAAATCGACTTTCTCGGCGACCGGCTGGCCCTTGCGCCAGTAGTTCGGATTGGCCTTCAGCGACAGGCCCTGGCCGACAGTGCGGCTGTCCAGCATGTAGGCGCCGGTTCCGGCCGGAACGGTCTCGACGGTGTCGATGCCCTTTGCCTCGATCGGGATCGTGAACTGCAGGAGGTCGGTGATCTGGCGCTCGGGCACCGGCGCCTTGAAGTTGATGGTGATGGTGTTGTCGTCCGGCGTCGCCCAGTCCTTGACGATCGACATGGTGGCGTAGACGTTCTTGCCGCGCTCGGGATCGGCCGCCTTGGCGAGCGTCGCCGCGACATCGGCCGAGGTCAGCTTGGCGCCGCTGTGGAACGTGACGTCGTCGCGCAGCGTCACCGTCACCGACTGGTTGTCGGGGGCGATGGTCCAGGCGGTCGCCAGGCTCGGCACCGCCTCGCCTTCGGCGGTGTATTCGATCAGGCTGTCATAGAGGTTCTTGATCAGGTGGAAGTTCACCGTCGAGAACTGCTGCGGATCGAAATTGGTCAGGTCCGCGAGCACCGCGACGCGGAGCGTGCCGCCCTTCAGCGCCGCCTCCTCGGCCTGCGCCGGAGCGATCCAGCCGGCGCCACCGACGGCGACGGGCGCGGTCGCGGCGAGAAACAGGAACCCCAGCCGCCGGAGTGTTCGAAATAGGGTCGTCTTCATGCTGGTGTTCCCCCCTTGGTGTATGTCTGGGTTAACGAAGCGCTAACGGGATGCTGCCGCTCAGGCGCCGCCCCGCCCGCCCGGCTGCGACGAGTGTTCGCGCCAGTCTTCGAACGTCTCGATCGGGTAGATCGGGCGTGGAATCCGCTTCCACGGCAGCGTGAAGACGTCGGACTGGCCGGGGCCGCGCGTATCGGCGCGGACCACCTTGGGCGCGATCGGCGCGAAATACTGGAAGTTGGACGCCGTCTTCAGCACCACGATGCCGTAATCCTTCGGCTCGATCCCCATGGCGCGATAGACGCCGGGCACATTGCCGGCGACGCCGCGCAAGGTGGTGATCATCAGCGTGACGTTGCCGACGTCGAAGATCACGGACGGGCCGAGATCGACGTCGCCCTGCTGGTTGTAATCGTCGAGCACGACGACACCGCCGCCAACCTTGCGGACCGTGCCGGTCACCTCGAGCGGGGTGAAGAACTCGGTCGCCGCGTCGCCGCCGAGCGGCAGCGTCACCGTGGCGCCCTCGCCCGCCGCCACCAGCTTTGCTGCCGCCTGCGGCGAGATCAGCGGCACCAGCGCGCGCTTGCTGATTTTGAGACGGAGCATGGCTTCGAGCAGCAGATTGCTGTCGCCGGCGGCGCCGCCGAACACCGTGTCGCCGGTATCGCTCAGGACGACGAGCCCCGGCGCCGCGTCGGCGAGCCGGACGGCCTCGTCGACGGGAACCGCCTCGCGGATCTGGAAATCATCGCGCAGCGACCAGCAGAGATCGGCGAGGTCGTCGGCCAGCTTTTCCGCCAGTTCGGGGTCGTTGTCGGTGACGACGATGACCGACCAGCCGCCCTCGGCGACGTCGAGCCAGGGCTGCATCGGATAGTTCGACGCCTGCAGCACGCGCGGATCGGCCTCGACCGCGCGCGCCGCGTCGAACCAGACCTTCATCGGCCCCTGCGAGGTCAGGAACTGCTCCTGGTGCGACACCAGCGGGATCTTGCGCCAGGCCGTCGCGGGCTTGAGGCCCTCGGTCAGGATGCGCAGCAGCAGCTTGGTGCCGATCAGGCCGGTGTCATAGGGATCATGCGGCTGGGTGCGGTGGCCGACGATGGCGGTCGCGTTGTCGATGATCTTCTGCGTGACGTTGGCGTGATGATCGAGGCCGAGCACGATCGGCACGTCGGGACCGAGGATCTCGCGGCAGAGCGCGATCTGCGCGCCCTCGACATCGTCGACGCCCTCGGCCGAACAGGCGCCGTGCAGTTGCAGCGCCAGGCCGTCGATCTGGCCCGCCGCGAGCAGGCCGGCGCGGATCCTGTCCTGGAAGAACTGGAACGCCTCGGCCGAAATGCGGCCGCCCGCCACGGCCCAGGCACGGAGGATCGGGATCGACTCGACCTCGAGCCCGCTCTCCTCGATCGCCTGGATGTGGCCGCCGATCTGGCCGAAGCCCCGCAGCTTCTCGAAGATCTCCGCCCCTTCGAAAATGCCGAAGGATTGATAGTCAGCCAGCGTGGTCAGCACCGGATTGAAATCGTTGGTTTCCTGCGCGACGTGAATGACTGCGATCCGCAACGTCAATCTCCATGAGAATTATTTTCCGGCCCGGACGAATAGATTCACTGATGCGTTCAATCGGCAGCCAAGAAGACCGCAACACGCCCAGTATAAGACCCGGTCCGATCCGGGCCGAGGTGCGAATTGTAAGGCAACCTGTTGATCGTCAGGCTATAAACCGGCCCATTTCGTGTCAACACCAAGTCGTTTCGCTCCGTGAAACAACTTTCACAGTCCAGACAATTCGGGGCGGATATCGCTTCAGAAGAACGTCTTCAGCGCGCCGGTGACGCGGTAGTTCTCGTCGACCAGCATCAGGATCGACCATTTGTCGAAGGTGGTGCAGGGATGGCTGATGCCGAAGCCGACCATGTCGCCCGGCTTCAGCGGGCTGTCCTCCGGCGTCACCAGATGACAATGCTGGTCGTTGAGCGCCACGACCTCGTGGCCGGGCGGCATGTCGGCGGGCGCCGCCATGCTGCCGTCCGGGCGATACCAGAGGAGCGGCACCGGCAGGCCGGCGTCGTGACTGACGTCGCGCTTGCCCATGGTGAGCATGGTCCGGCCAGCTTCCGGGCGCGACTGCACCATCGCCCAGACCTCGAGCGCCGGCTCCAGCCCGCCCTCGGGCAGAGTGAGCGTCGTCTCGCTGACGATGCGCCGGAAGGCCGCCGCATAGGCGATCGAGTCATGCGTCAGATAGCAGCCCGAGCGCAGCACGCGCAGCACCGGATGTGGGAAGGCGACGCGGTTGAAGCGCTCGACGACCCGGTCGAAGAAGGCTGAGCCGCCGGCGCTGATGACCATCGGCGCTAGCGAGGCATAGAGCCCCTGCTCCAGCGCCATCAGCGCCGTCTCGGCGACGTCGTCGATCAGCCCGTCCGCCGTTTCCGGCGTCGGCAGCATGCCCTCGAAGCACTCGAAGCCGGCCAGTTCCAGCCCCGGCGCCGCCGCGACGGCGCGGGCGATCTCCAGCGCGCCGGCGCGCGAGCGCACGCCCGTGCGGCCGCCCGGAAACCCCATCTCGACGAGGATGCGCAGCGGATTTTCGGCCGGGGGCGGGTTGCGGCGCGCTCCTTCGGCCAGCATGGCGACGCCGTCGAGGCTGTCGGCCAGGCAATAGAGCTCGATCGCGTCGTCGCCCGCGAGCGCGCGAAAACAGGCGTCGATCGCCTGGCCGCCGACCGGCTGGTTGGCGAGCAGCACCCGCTTGACGCCGAAGCGGCGGCAGACCCCGACCTGCTGCAGCGTCGCCGCCGTGATCGCCCAGGCGCCGTCGGCGATCTGCAGGTCGAACAATTGCGGCGACATCGTTGTCTTGCCGTGCGGCGCGATGACGAGATCGTTCCCGGCCGTGAAGGCGCTCATCCAGGCGCTGTTCGCCGCCACGACATCCTGGCGGATGACGGCGACGGGCAGCGGCAGGTCGCCGTCGAGCAGGCTCCAGCCCTGCAGCGCGACATCGCCGACGGTCAGCCGCGGCGCGTCGAAGGGCAGGCCCTTGGTGGACGGATCGAGTTCGAGCTCGTCGAGCGAGCCGATATCGAGACGGGGGATCAGAGCCATGGATTGGGGTCCATCGGTGCGAGGGGGCGGCGGGCCTTGGTGTAGGGAATCTTGGCGGTGTCGCTCGGATACGGCCCACCGGTATCGAGGTAGTGAACCCTATGGGCGATCGGCGCGAAGGCCGCGTGGAAATGGTTGGAGGACTTCACCACCACGATCTTCTTCGTGGCGAGATCGACGCCGAGATCGGTGAAGACCGGCGGACTGAACGTCTGCGCGCGGGTCGACGCCAGCACGACGTCGAGATTGCCGATCGTGATGGCGGCAGCCGGCCCGAGCGAGACCCAGCTCTGCTCGAACGGCACCAGCAGGTCGTCGGTGATGCCGCGCACCGTGACGCGCGCATCGATCGGCTTGCCGGAGGTCGGCGCCGCCTTACCGCCGAAGCGCAGCTCGATCTCGGCGCCGACGCCGGCGGCGCGGCAGAAGGCGACCGCGACGGGATCCCAGAGCGCGCCGATGGCGGCCGGGATTTCCGGATGCCGCAGCAGCGCCTCGATCATGACGGTGGAATCGCCGGCAACGCCGCCGCCGGGATTGTCCCAGCGATCCGCCAGCACGACGGGCTGGCCGAGCTCGGAAAGCGCCTGCTCGATCGCCTCCTCGGGCTTGTAGTGGTAGGGACCGCCGCCACCGGCGCCCCATCCGAGGATCTCGCGGCCGAGGCGTTCGGCGAGCGCCGCCGCCTTGGCGCGATTGGCCTCGCCATCGGCGACAACCAGCACCTTGGTGCCGACATCGTAGACATCGGCGGCCTGGAAGCCGTGCGCGACGGAGATCGAGAGGATGCCGTCCTGCCCTTCCAGCGCCAGCATGCGATCGACGAAGCCGCGGCCGGGCTCGCGGCTGGTCATGAAGCCGGTGATGGCGCGGCAATCGAAGACGGCGCTCACCGGCGCGATCTCGCGCCGCGCCGCCCGCAGGCAGAGCTCGACCAGATCCTCGGCGCGCTCGAGGAAATCGGTATGCGGGAATTCCTTGAAGGCGACGAGGATATCCGCCGCCTCGACCATCTGGTCGCTCAGGTGGCAGTGCATGTCGAGCTCGGCGCCGACGATGGCGTCCGGCCCGGCGATGGCGCGCGCTTGCGCCAGAAGATCGCCTTCACAATCATCGTAGCCGCGCGCGACCATGGCGCCGTGCAGGCCGAACAGCACGACGTCGACCGGCATGGCGGCGCGGAGCTGGTCGAGGATCTCGTCGCGCAGGCTTTCATAGGCCTCGCGCGAAACCAGTCCCGCCGGCTCGGCCCAGGTCGCCGTGCCCTCGAACAGGGTAAAGCCGTCCGTGGCCGCGCGGCGGCGCGCCGCCACCATCGGGCCGGAGCAGAGCGTCGGCGTCTCGGGATGGGTGCCGGGCGGGCAATAGAAGGCGCCCTCGAACGCGGTCCGATCGACGAAGAGCGGCGCGAACGTATTCGTCTCGGTCGCAAGCGACGCCACAAAAACCCGCATTCCAGCTCCCCTGTCGCGACGGGGATATATTGCGATGCATATCCCACATAATGGAACGACACTTCGGTCGCTTGGGCAAAGTTAAAGGGATGGATGGGCGTGCTGTCAACAACGCAGGGCGGCTTCTCCATGGAAAGCACAATGTTCGGCTTGCGCGAACTTTTGCCTTCGTGCCAGACTGACTTCAAGAGCAGGTGACAAGTCATCCCATAATATGGAATATTGCTTCCGGAATTCATGACCATGGTCAGAAGCAGCATGTCGAAGCAAGAGAGCGATTCCGGCGCGGCCGTCGCCGCGCGCATTCAGTCCGTCGCCCGCGCCAAGGCGCTGCTCGACGCGATGGCGAGCGGCGATTTCGTATCGCTGCGCGACCTGGCGCTGCGCACCGGGCTCGCGAAGACGACGGCCTTCAACCTCGTCACGGCGCTCGTCGACGTCGGCCTGGCCGAGCGCGACGCCAAGGCCGGCGCCTACCGCCTCAGCCTGCAGCACCTCGTCTACGGCAAGGCGGTCGAGCGGCGGCTCGACATCGCGGCGCTGGCGCAGCCCTATCTGGTGCGACTGTGCGCGGAGACGCGGGAAACCGTCAATCTCGCCCTGCCCGGCCCGACCGACGCCGTCATCGTCGAGAGCCTCGAAGGCAGCCAGACGCTGCGCGTCTCGTCCTATTCCGGCACGCGCGCCGCCTATCACTCGACTGCCTGCGGCCGGGCGCTGCTCGCCTATCAGCCGCTCTCCTTCCGCAAGATCATCTACAATCTCGGCTCGCTGCCGGCCGCGACCGACCGGACGATCACCGATCCGCAGGCGCTGGAAGAAGTGCTGGAGCGCTGCCGCACCGTCGGCTGGACCACCGAATACGAGGAAAATGAGGTCGGCGGCGCCTGTGTCGCCGCGCCGATCTTCGCGCCGGGCGGCGAAGCGATCGCCGCCGTCTCCATCGCCGGCCCCTCGGCCCGCTTCGAGCCGGACGCCATCGAGCGGCTCGGCCGGCTTCTCGTCGCCACCCTCGCCGAGGTCACGGCGAGCATGTCACGCAACAGATAATCAGGTAGCCTCCATGAATACGCGCCGCCCTCGCATCCTGCTGGCCGGGCTCTATCACGAGACCCACACCTTCGTGGACGAGATCACGCGGCTCGCGGACTACGAGATCCTGCGCGGCGCGGAACTGCCGGCCCGCAAGGGCGACGGCTCCACCGTCGACGGTTTCCTGGAGGTGGCGGCTGCCGAGGGCTGGGACGTCGTCCCGGTCATCGAATATTCCGCCCTCCCCTCGGGCACGACGGACCACGCCGTGTTCGAGCAGTTCTGGCAGGAGCTGGAGGCCGGATTGCGCGCGGCGCTCGCCAATGGCGGCCTCGACGGCATCTGGCTGGCGCTGCACGGCGCCATGGTGACGACGGCGAGCGTCGATCCCGAAGGCGAGCTCCTAGCCCGCATCCGCGCGGTTCCCGGCGCCGAGGCGCTGCCGCTCTACGGCGTGTTCGACCTGCATGCGACGTTCACCGCCGCCATGGCGAGATACGCCAACGGCCTCGTCGCCTATCGAGAAAACCCGCACACCGACGCGCGCGACGCCGCCGTCCGCTCGGCCGAGCTTCTGGCCCACGCGCTGCGCGAGAAGGCCGCGCCGGTCATGCACGCCCGCAACGCCGCGATCCTATGGGCGCCGCCCGGCACCGGCACGGCCGACCGGCCGATGCGCGACCTGGAAGCGCTCGCCCGCCAGATCGAGGCCGAGGATCCCGAGATCTGGGCCGTCAACATCATCGGCGGCTATTCCTTTTCCGACGTGCCGGATGCGGGTGTCGCCTTCTCGCTGATCACGACGGGATCCGCCGAGCGGGCGAAGGCAGCGCTCGACCGGCTGGAGGCGCTCGCCTGGGAGCTGCGCGAATTCGGCCAGCCGAAGGAATGGGACCTCGACGCCGCGCTCGCCGAGATCGCCACGCTGGAGGGCGGCCCCTATGTCGTGGTCGAGCCGGCCGACAATATCGGCGGCGGCGCGCCGGGCGACGATACGGCCATCCTGCGCGGCTTCCTGCGCCACGGCATCCGCAATGCCGCCGTCGCCATCGCCGACGCGCAGGCGGTGCAACTGTTTGCCGACGCGAAGCCCGGCGAGATCCGAAAGGTCTCCCTCGGCGGCAAGGGCAGCCGGCTCGGCGCCGGGCCGGTCGAGATCGAGGCCGCCTTCGTCAGCCGCAGCGACGGCGAATTCGAGCTGGAAGACCGCAACAGCCACCTCGCGGCCATGCAGGGCGTCCATATCAGCATGGGGCCGTCGATCGTATTGGAGACGGCGGGCATCCAGATCCTGGTCAACAGCCGCAAGACGCCGCCCTTCGATCTCGGCCAGCTCCGCTCGCAGGGGATCATCCCGGAGGATCTGAAGGCGATCGGCGTCAAGGCTGCGGTCGCGCATCGCCGCGCCTACGATCCGATCACGGTCGGGAGCTACACGGTGGCGACATCAGGCCCCTGCACGAGCGTCATCACCTCGCTCCCCTATCGCCGCCTGCGCTCGCCGGTTTTCCCGGTCAGCTGAGCGGCGCACGCATCGCAACGGAAGTCATTCCTCGCATCTCTCCCTCGGGGAGAGGTGAACAATATCCCACGATCTTACGGAGACCCAAGATGATCGAATATCCGAGCGAACCGGATACCCCCCGCTCGCACCTGCCGTTCAGCCCGTCGACCAAGTTCGGCGAGCTGATCTTCGTCTCCGGCCAGGCGTCAGTCGACGCGACGGGTAAGATCATCTCCGAGGACTTCGAAGGCGAGATGCGCCGTTCGATGGAGAATATGCGCAAGGTGCTGGAGACCGCCGGCAGCGACTTCAAGCACGTCCTGCAGACGCGCAACTACGTGCAGGACCCGGCCGATATCCCGCTCTTCAACAAGCTCTACCGCGAATATTTCAGCGAGCCGTTCCCGGCCCGCACGACGATCACCAACTGCCTCGGCGCCGCGCTGCGCTACGAAGTCGAGTGCATTGCCATCGCCAGGAAAGCCTGACGAAAGCAGGCCTGACGACGTCAGCCTGAATCAGAAGGGGCAGCCATTGGCTGCCCCTTCGTCGTTTCAGATGTAGCGCGGGAAAGCGTCCGCGTCGGGGGCGTTGGCCCAGCTCTGCAGCGTCTGGCCGCCGTCGATCAGAAGCTCCGAGCCGGTCAGGTGACGGGCATCGTCGCTGGCGAGGAAGGCGACCGAGGCGGCGACGTCCTCCGGCTGGCCGATACGGCGCAGCGGGATGCGGTCGGAGAAGCGCTTGGTGCTTTCCTCGAATGCGGCGCGGTCGGAAGCCGGAACGCCGAGCGTCGTCTGGATGACGCCCGGGCAGATCGCGTTGATGCGGATGCCGTAGGGCGCGCAGTCGAGCGCCGCGACCTTGGTCAGGCCGACGACGGCGTGCTTGCTGGCGGCGTAGGGCGAGCCACCCGACAGCACGTCCCAGCCCGCCATGGACGAGCCCATGTTGACGATGGCGCCGCCGGTCTTCTGCGCGATCATGATGCGGACGACCGCCTGCTGCACGACGAAGATGCCGCGCAGATTGATGCGGATGACGCGGTCCCACTCTTCCAGCGGCAGGTCATAGACCGGCGCCGGCGTGCCGGAGATGCCGGCATTGTTGAAGAGGACATCGATCCGGCCGAAGCGCGCGACGACGGCCGCGAGCGCCTTGTCGACCGCCGCGGGCTCGGTCACGTCGGCCGCGACGGCGAGCGCGCGATCACCCAGCTCCGCCGCCAGCGCCTCGGCGCGCGCGCCGTCCTGGTCGAGGATGGCGACGCCGGCCGCGCCCTCATCGAGGAAGCGGCGCACGGCCGCCTGGCCGATGGCTCCCGCGCCGCCGGTCACCACGACGATTTTGTCCACGAACCTCGTCATACGCAGTCTCCAATCATGCTTTCGGGTAGTCGCGCCAGGAATGGCGGGGCTCGTAGCCCAGCGTCTTCCGCGCGTTGTCGAGGTCGAACGTGCTGGCGAAACCCGGCAGCGCGCCGAGCCTGGCGTTCGGGAAGTGGCGCGCCGCGAGCTCCGCCGTCGGCACGTCCATATAGCTGTCGGCCGCGCTGATCATGACGCGGGCATGGCCCTCGACCGGCGCCTCGAGCGCCAAAAGGAACGCGTCGGCGGCGTCGCGGGCGTCGATATAGGACCAGAGATCACGGCCGGCGTCGCCCGAGGCGCGGCGGGGGCCGATCTGGCCGGCAAAGCTCTCGGGCGTCTGCACCCAGGGCATGCGCAGGCTGACGGCGGAGAAGGCGCCACGCCGGACGGCCGACTGCACCATCTCCTCGCCGAGCCACTTCGACAGGCCATAGGCGTCCTGCGGGCCGGTCGGGTAGGCGTCGTCGATCGGCAGATATTGCTGCTCGGGCCAGCGCGTGAAGAACGGATAGCCGAAGACGCTGAAGGACGAGGCGTAGACGAAGCGGCGGGCGCCGGAGAGCGCAGCACCTTCGATGACGTTGTAGGCGAGCGCCATGTTGGTCTGGAACACTTCCGCCGCCGCCCGGCCCGTCGGGCGCGGAATGGCGGCGATGTGGAACACCGCGTCGGCGTCGCGCACCAATTGCAGCGCCACGCCGAGATCGGTCAGGTCGGCGCTGATGTGGCGCCAGCCGGCCTCGGCGCCCGGCGGCGGCACGGTGTCGATGCCGAGGACATCATGGCCCGCCGCGACGGTGGCGGCGGCGACGTGGCGCCCGAGCAGGCCGCTCGAACCGGTAATGACGATACGCATCAGTTGGCAGCCTTCGGACGGGGCGGCAGCGCCTGGATGATGGCCTGCGCCAGTTTCAGATCTTCGAGACCGCCCTCGAGGCTGGTGCGCGGCGCGGTGCCGTTCTCGATGCAGTCGATGAAATGCAGCCACTGCTGGCGGAACGCGGTGTCCGGCTTGCCGGGAATGATCGTCTCGGACGGGCCGTTGCCACGCGGCTCGCGGATGGTGACGGTCGCCGCCGTGTTGCGGACATAGGGGTTCTGGAAGTCGACGCGGACCTCGTCATGCTTGCCATAGGCGGCGATCCATTCGTCCCACCACTCATACTGCGCGCCGAACGAAACTTCGAACACGCAGGGCACGCCATTGGCGAAATTGAGCAGCGCGAAGATGTGGTTGGGATCGACGGCCTTGGCGTATTCGACGCTCTCGGCGACGCCGAAGGCGCCGCGCAGCACGGCGAGGTTATGGCTGCCGAGCATCAGCAGCATCAGATAGAGGTCCTTGTAGCCGGCGTGATCCGGGCCGAGCGAGGCCTCGATGCGGGCATCGGCCGAGGCGCGGCCGGCGGCGAAGCTCGACGGGTCGATGTCGTTGCCGCGAACCTGGGTATAGAGGCTCTGGTAGCGGTCGAAGCGGCCGGCGAAATTGTGGACGTGGATCTGCTTCAGCGCCTCGATCGAGGCCATTCGCTCGATGCCGAGCACATAGCCGGGATCATAGAGCTTCATGTAGCCGACGAGGCCGAGGACGCCCTTGGCTTTGGCCTTCTGGACCAGCGGAGCGGCCTCCTCGGCGGTGAAGGCGAGCGGCTTCTCGACCGTGAAATGCTTTCCGGCGGCGATCACGTCCTCGATGATCGGGCCGTGGTCATAGGTGCAGATCACCACCACGTCGACGGCGGGGTCGTTGATCAGGTCGTGGTGGTCGGTGTAGCGGCCGGCGACGCC
Organism: Kaistia sp. SLG-1; assembly: GCF_059699055.1. Lineage (NCBI taxonomy): Bacteria > Pseudomonadati > Pseudomonadota > Alphaproteobacteria > Hyphomicrobiales > Kaistiaceae > Kaistia > Kaistia sp. SLG-1. The sequence goes on along the minus strand of NZ_AP048544.1, from coordinate 1,279,778 downwards.
ATAGGCATTGCCCAGGCTGTCGACGACCTGGCGGGAGAGATCGCACAGCGCCGCGATCTCGATCCCCGGCAGTTCCTTGATGATGGGCAGATGCATGAGCTGGGCAATCTCGCCGCAGCCGACCACGCCGACACCGATCTTACGCTTTGTCATTTCAGGCCTTCACTGCGCCGGCGGTCAGGCCGGCAATAAACTGCCGCTGCATGAGCACGAACAGGGCGATCACCGGCAGGGTGGTGATCATCAACGCTGCGAAATAGAGGTTCCACAGGGAGTCGTACTGCTGGAAGAAATTGACCAAGCCGAGCGGGATGGTCTGAACATCCGGCTGCCGGAGCAGCAGGAAAGCGAGGAAGAAGTCGTTCCAGACTTCGATGAAGCCGAAGATGATGATCAGCGCCATGCCCGGGCGGGCGAGCGGCAGCATGATCTGGAACAGGATCGTCACCCGCCCTGCCCCGTCGACACGCGCCGCATCCTCCAGATCAAACGGCAGCGACATGAAGAAGCTGCGCATGATGAAGATCGACAGCGGCATGATCGAGGCGGCGTAGATGAACGAGATGCCGACCGTCGAATTGATGATGTTGAGATCGCGCGCCACCATAAAGAGCGGGATGGCGAGGACCTGCGGCGGCACCAGCATGGAGCCGACGACGATACCGGTGATCACCACCCGGCCGGGGAAGCGCAGCCGCGCCAGGGCATAGCTGCAGGGCGTGACGACGACGATCAGGATCGCCAGCGACAGCGCCGTCACCGTGACGCTGTTGAAGATGCGGTTGCCCATGTCCGCCATCTGCCAGGCCTGGACATAGTTCTCGAACACCAGGCTCGACGGCGGGCCCCAGACATTGTTGATCAGCTCGGGCTTGGTCTTCAACGAGCCGAACAGCACCCAGAGCAGCGGGTAGAGCGTCTGGAACAGCACGATCGCCAAGGCGGCGTAGATGCCGAGCCGTTCCAGCGTCTGCGTGAAGGAGGACGACGCGGCCGGCGGCGCGGCGGGGGCGGAGGACGTGGCCATCAGACTTTGAACCTCGTTCGACCGAGCAGATAGACGAGCACCGCACAGAGGCCGCCGACGAGGACGAACAGCGCATAGCCCATGGCGGCGGCGTAGCCCATCTGGCTCTCATTGAAGGCCGCCTTCACCATCGCCGTGATCACGACCTCGGTGGCATGGTTGGGGCCGCCCTGGGTGAGGACGTGCACGATGTCAAAGTTGCGGACGAAGGCGCCGGACAGGCCGAGGATGGTGTTGATGAAGATCACCGGCACCATCAGCGGCAGCGTGATGTGCCAGAGGCGCCGCCAGGCGCTGGCGCCGTCGACGCGGGCCGCCTCGTAGAGCTCGGACGGGATCGTTTGCAGGCCGGCGAGATAGATGACGGCGTGGAAGCCGAGCCATTTCCAGACGTCGACCGCGATGACGGCATAGAGCGCCGTATTGGCGTCGCCGAGCCAGCTGCGCTTCCACGACGCCAGGCCGACAAAATCCAGCCCCGCATTGAGCAGGCCGAACACCGGATTGTAGATCCACGACCAGAGCAGGCCCGCCGCGACGAAGGAGATCGTCACCGGCACGAAGACCGAGGCGCGGAAGAAGGCGCGCGCGAAGGTGACCCGGTTGAGGAGCAGCGCCAGCGCGAGGCCGAGCCCGTTCTTCAGCGCGAGGCTCAGGATCACGAAAATGAAGCTGTTCTTCAGCGCGCCGAGAAAGACGCCGTCCTTGGTCAGCCGCAGATAGTTCGCCACCCCAATGAAGCGGGGTGCCGAGAAGCCGTCCCAGCGATGGAAGCTGAGCCACAGGCCGTTGAAGAACGGCCAGAGGAAGAACAGCGAGAAGAGGATGGCTGCCGGCAAGATCATCATCGCCGCGACAAAGCCATCGCTGCGCCCCAGGCGCTTCGCCAAGGAAGCGCGCGGGACAGCCCGCGCGCGCTCACCAGAAATTGCCGACAGGTTCGCCATCGTTACGCCGAACCGTCAGGCGTCAGCACGAGGCCGAGCGTGTTCTTCAGATAGTCGATGCTCTCCAGCGTGCTCTGCTCGGCCGTCTTCTGCGACGCGTCGAGCTCGACGATGGCGAGGCCCGCATAGTCGTTGTCAAGCAGCTCCTTGACGATGCCCTTCAGGTCGACGACGCCGGCGCCGAGCTCGCAGAAGGCCGCGTAGCGGTCATAGCCCTTGAGCGCCGGATCGACCTTGGTGTCCTTCAGATGCATGTAGCGGATGGCGGAGATGTAGGTCTTCACCGCGTCGACCGGGTCGGAATAGGTCTGCGCCAGATGGGCCGGATCAATGCAGAGGCCGGCGACGGAGGTGTCGAGCACGTCCATCAGGCGGTCGAGCTGTTCGCGCGTCTCGACGAAGGTGTCGAGGTGCGGGTGGTAGACGGTATCGATGCCGAGATCCTTGGTGCGGCGGCCGATATCCTCGAGCGCGCGGGCGAAATCGCGGTAGTCCTGCGCGTCATGCGCATTGCCGGAAGCGACCGACGGACCGCCGCCGAGCACCAGCACCGGCGCATCGAAGCCCTTGAGGAGGCGCGCCAGCGACAGGAGCACGTCGCGCTCATATTCCCAGGCGACCGGATTGACGAAGACCGCGTTGACGTAGAGCGACGACAGGCGGATGCCGAGCTCGCTCTGCGCCTTCGACAGGATCGCGTAGCGGCGCAGGATGTCGGTATCGGTGGTGACGCCCATGGGCGCCTGGTGCCCGAGCTGCATGTACTTGCGGGCGAACTGGTCGGAGAGGCTGGTAAAGGCCAGGATCTCGAACCAGCCGAAGCCCTGGTCGGCCAGGAACTTCAGCGCCGGCTGCAGCGGCAGGCCTTCGAGGTCCCAGCTGTTCAGGTGATAACCGATCGAGAAGCGCTGCGGCTTCGAGCTCAGGGTCGTCATCGTCTTGTCCTTATCGACTATCGGATCAGGCGGCATGCCAAATCAGCGGGCGCCGTTCCGGATTGCCGGAGACGGCGCCTCGCCTTGCTGCGGGCATCGGCATCGTTTCGAGGTCGATGCCCATTTTCAAGTCAGAGACTTAGTCGGCCGGCGGCCAGTTGCCCTGGGCGACCAGATCGTCATAGACGGCCTGGACGGCATCGGCTGCCTGCTGCGGCGTCAGCTGGCCGCCGACGACGCCGGCGATCGAGGACGAGACGGCGGTGGCGATTTCGGCCGGCCAGACCCAATCGAGGAACTTGACGGTGTTCGGGAAGGCGCTGGCGCGCAGATCCTTGGCATAGGCGTCCTCGACGACCGGCACGCCCTTGACCGAGGTCGCCAGCGGCTGCTCGGGCTCGAGATAGAGCGTCGCCACGTCCGGCTTGGTCAGGTAGCCCATGAAGGCGACGGCGGCGTCGACCTTCTCCGGCGCGATGGTCGCCGACATGCACATGCCGTTGTCCGCGCCGCCGCCATGCTTCGGCTCACCCGCGGCGCCCGGCATCTTCGGGAAGGCGAAGACGCCCCATTCGAAGTCCTTCACGCTCTCCTCGAGCGAGGGAACTTCCCAGGTGCCGCCATAGTACATGGCGCTCTTGCCGCTCGCGAAGGCGGAGCGCATGCCGTCCTGGTCGACGGCGAGCGAGTCCTTGGAGAGGATGCCGTCATCGACCCACTGCTTGAGCAGCGCGAAGGCGGCGACGCCGTCGGCATCGTTGAACTTGGCCTTGCCGTCGAGGATCGCCGTCGTGCGGCCGATCGGATCGCCGGAGGACTGGGCGAAGGTCTCGAAATACCACATCGGCCACATCGGCGCGTTCGAGCCCTGATGCAGCAGCGGGATCACGCCGGCGGCGGCGAGCTTCGGCGCGGCCGCCTTCAGGTCCTCGTAGGTCGGCGGGACGGGGATGCCGAGGCTGGCGAACAGCTTCTTGTTGTAGAAGATCGCCGAGGTCGACATCGTGGTAATCGGAACGGCGTAGACCTCGCCGCGAACGGTGAAGGCGCCGATCGCCGGCTGGTCGAGATTGCCGGCGAACGCCTGGATCTCCTTGGTGATCGGACGGACCAGGCCACGGCGGACATAGGCGCCGTTGGTGTAGAAGGCCGAGCACGCGATCAGGTCCATTTCCTGATTGGCGAGCCGCGCCGTCATCAGGCGCTGGACGTCGTTGGCCTGCGGGCCCTGGGCGTCCCACTCGACCGCCTTGACTTCGGGATGCTCCTTGAGGAAGCCGGCGATCACCTTGTCCTGAATGGCCTTCTGCACGTCAGGCGTCTGGCGGGGGGCCAGCTTGTTGAGCGCAGAGCCGCCAAACACCTTGAGGGTGACGCCCTCGGCGCTGGCGATCGACGGTGAAAGAGCCGCCAGCACGGTCATGGCGCTGGCGAGCATCAGTCGCGAAAGAGTCCGCTTGCGAATGTGCATGTAGAGTCCCTCCATACCAATGACACGAGGCGTCCCCTCGACCCCTCCATTCATTGATAGTCATACAATAATTTGATCGAAATCCCGCGGTTGTCAATGCGTTGCTACAATGTGATTGAATTTTGATAAAATGCTCTAAAATCAGTCACATAGCGCATGTGAATGGTTCAAAAATGCACAGGCGGCGGAGATTGACTTGATGGTTCATTTTACTTATTAGCCAAATAAAGTCCGAGGCACAGGGAACCCGGACGACCCATGCCGAAAGCATGAGGTGGCACCCGCGGCAGGCATGGAGGTTCATATGAGCTCGGACGTTTTCTCGTCGCACCGTCATGGCGAAACCATGTCGCTCGACAAGGCGCGCACCGCGGTGGTCGTCGTCGACATGATCAATGATTTCTGCAAGCCGGGCGGCGCGATGGTGCTGCCGGGCTACGAGACGCTGGTGCCGCCGCAGCTCGCCGTGATCGAGGCCGCCCGCGCCGTCGGCGCGCCCGTCCTCTGGGTCCATGACGTGCACCGCGCCAACATGCGCCGCGACCGCGAATGGGTGAAGCGCACCCCGCATTGCGTCGAGGGCACCTGGGGCACCGAGATCATCGACGACCTCGGCGCGCGTCCCGACGAGATCCACATCATCAAGCGCCGCTATTCGGCGTTCTTCCAGACGGATCTCGACCTGACGCTGAAGGACATGCAGATCACCCAGCTGGTCGTGTTCGGCGTGGTCACCAACATCTGCGTGCGCTCGACCGTGCACGACGCCTTCTTCATCGGCTATGACGTCGTCGTACCGCAGGATTGCTGCGCTGCAACCGGAGCGCGAGAGCAGGAAAGCTCGCTCTACGACATCGCCACCCATTTCGGCGTCGTCTCCAACGCCGCGGATGTTGTGGCCTCTCTGCAGAACGGCCTTGCGCTACAACAGGTTTGAGGCTTGTCTCTAGGACAAGCGGGGCTGAACGGGACACCAATCCTTTGAGTGATGACAGCAGCGGAAATACCCGGCTTCTCGACCACCCGCCAGTCGAAGGCACCCGCTATACACGGGAGCAGATCGACGCGACGCTCGCGGCAACCGGATATGACCTCGATCTACATCCCGCGCACATCATCCGGAAGGCCCATCAGCGCGCCACGACGTGCTTCCAGACCGTGATGACTGGCGAGGATCTGACGCCGACGCAGTTCGCTGCGCTGGCGACGATCCTGCGCTATGGCGATGTCTCGCAGAACCATCTCGGTCGCCTGACCGCGATGGATCCGTCGACGATCAGCCTGGTCGTGCGCAAGCTGCGCAAGCTCGGCCTGGTGGCGCGCAGCGCCTCCAGCACCGATCAGCGGATGGTGATCATCACGCTGACGAACAAGGGCGTCGACTACACGCTTCAGCGGCTCGCCAAGAGCCGCGAAGCCGGCCAGCAGCTGCTCGCGCCCCTCTCCTCGGCCGAACAGGCCCTGCTGCTCGAACTGCTCAAGCGCATCGGCGACGAATAGCCGCCTCGACGAGGACCGGCCATCAGCCCGCCGTCGTCTCGGCGGCAGGACCGGCCTTCACCTCGTCGAGCAGCCAGGCGCGGAACCGCATGAAACCATCCATCTGGCGGCTGCGGGCGGGATAGATCAGCGTATAGGGCTGGTCGCCGACGAGCCGGCGCTCGGAAGCGGGACACAGATCGCCCGCCGCCAGCGCCGCCCGCGCCACCACTTCCGGCACGAGCGCGACGCCGAGGCCGGCGATGGCCGCGTTCACCACCATGTCGAAATGCTGGAAACGGGCGCCGCGCAGGATGGTGCGGCTGTCGAGGCCGGCATCGCGGAACCAGTCGAGCCAGAGCGTCGGCCGGGTCGATTGCTGCAGCAGCGGCAGGCCCGCCAGCTCGTCATCCGCCAGCACGCGCCGCCCGCCGAGCAGCGACGGCGCCGCCAGCACCACAAGCTCCTCCGCCATAAGCACGTCGGCATAGGCGCCGCCCGGCCGGTGATCGCCGCGCTGGATCGCGGCGTCGAAGCCCTCCGTCTCGAAATCGACGACGTCGAGCCGGGCCGAGACATCGAAGGTGAGATTGGGCGCGATCGCCCGATAGGCGGCAAGCCGCGGCACCAGCCAGTTGGAGCCGAAGGTCGGCAGCACGGCGAGCCGCAGCACGTCGGCATGGCCGCCGAAGGCCATCACCGTCATCGCCGCCTGCCGGAGATCATCGAGCAGCCGGTCCGCGTCGCGATAGAGGGCCCGTCCGGCATCGGAAAGGATGAGGCGCTGCTTCACCCGGTGGAACAGGCGGACGCCGAGCCGCTCCTCCAGCGTGCCGACCGAGCGGCTGACGGCGCTCTGGGTCAGGTTGAGGGCCTGGGCGGCGCGCGTCGTTGCTCCGAGACGGGCGCAGGCCGAGAAGGCCTGCAGCTCCGTGATCGTCGGTATGTAGCCTTCGCGCATGGTCACGCTCCCGCGAGCCTATCACTAATACTCATCAACTTCGCTGAAACCCTTGTTATCGCGGAGAGCCCGAATTTGCTAGTTTCAACGCCGAAACGCGCCAGGACTCCGGCCGGACCGACCGTCCGCGCCCGCCGCGCGCGCCCCGGATCCAAGCAATAGGTGAGATCGATGTCCGCCCAGAACCCGACCCTAAAGCCGAAGGACCTGCCGGCACTGTCACGCTTCGTCTGGGACGATCCGTTCCACTTCGAGGCCCAGCTCACCGACGAAGAGCGCATGATCCGCGACACGGCTAAGGCCTTCGCCGCCGACCGCCTGCTGCCCCGCGTCGAGAAGGCCTATCTCGAAGAGCTGACCGATCCCGAGATCTTCCGCGAGATGGGCGAGACCGGCCTGCTCGGTGTCACCGTGCCGGCCGAATATGGCGGCGTTGGCGCCTCCTACGTCGCCTATGGTCTGGTGGCGCGCGAGGTCGAGCGCATCGATTCGGGCTATCGCTCGATGATGAGCGTGCAGTCGTCGCTGGTGATGTATCCGATCTATGCCTATGGCAGCGAGGCGCAGCGGCAGAAGTACCTGCCGAAGCTCGCGACCGGCGAGTGGATCGGCTGCTTCGGCCTGACCGAGCCTGACGCCGGCTCCGATCCGGGCGGCATGATCACCAACGCGAAGAGGACCGAGGGCGGCTACGTCCTGAACGGCGCCAAGACCTGGATCTCCAATTCGCCGATCGCCGATGTCTTCATCGTCTGGGCGAAATCGGAAGCGCATGACGGCGCGATCCGCGGCTTCGTGCTGGAGAAGGGCCTGAAGGGCCTCTCCGCCCCGAAGATCGGCGGCAAGCTGTCGCTGCGCGCCTCGATCACCGGCGAGATCGTGCTCGACAATGTCGAGGTCTCAGAGGACGCGCTGCTTCCGAACGTGTCGGGCCTCAAGGGGCCGTTCGGCTGCCTGAACCGCGCCCGCTACGGCATCTCGTGGGGCGTGCTGGGTGCTGCCGAGGATTGCTGGTTCCGCGCCCGCCAGTACGGCCTCGACCGCAAGCAGTTCGGCAAGCCGCTCGCCGGCATGCAGCTGTTCCAAAAGAAGCTCGCCGACATGCAGACCGAGATCGCACTCGGCCTGCAGGCGTCGCTGCGCGTCGGCCGGCTGTTCGACGAGGGCCAGGCAGCACCGGAAATGGTCTCGCTGGTCAAGCGCAACAATTGCGGCAAGGCACTCGACATCGCCCGCCAGGCCCGCGACATGCATGGCGGCAACGGCATCCAGATCGAGTACCACGTCATGCGCCACGCGCAGAACCTCGAGACGGTCAACACCTATGAGGGCACGCACGACGTGCATGCGCTGATCCTCGGCCGCGCCCAGACCGGCATCCAGGCGTTCTTCTGATGCAGCCGCTCGAGGGACTGAAGGTCATCGAGCTGGCGCGCATCCTGGCCGGCCCCTGGGCCGGTCAGACGCTGGCCGATCTCGGCGCCGACGTCATCAAGGTCGAAAGCCCCGATGGCGACGACACCCGCACCTGGGGGCCGCCCTTCATCGAGGACGGCGGCGAGAGATCCGCCGCCTATTTCCACGCCTGCAACCGGGGCAAGCGCTCGATCGTCGCCGACTTCCGGACCGAGGAAGGCGTCGAGCTGGTCCGCGCGCTGATCCGCGACGCCGACGTGGTGATCGAGAACTTCAAGGTCGGCGGCCTCGCCAAATACGGGCTCGACTATGAGAGCCTGAAGGCGATCAACCCGCGCCTCGTCTATTGCTCGATCACCGGCTTCGGCCAGACCGGGCCGTATCGCGAGCGCGCCGGCTACGACTTTCTGATCCAGGGCATGGCCGGCATCATGGATTTGACCGGCGATCCCGCCGGCGAACCGCAGAAGATCGGCGTCGCCTTTTCCGACATCTTCACCGGCCTCTACAGCGTCATCGCGATCCAGGCGGCGCTCGCCCAGCGCGCGCGCACCGGCGTCGGCCAGCACATCGACATGGCGCTGCTCGACACCTCGGTCGGCGTGCTGGCGAACCAGGCGATGAACTTCCTCGCCACCGGCACGCCGCCGCGCCGGCTCGGCAACGCCCATCCGAACATCGCGCCCTACCAGACCTTCGCGGTCTCCGACGGCCACCTGATCCTCGCCGTCGGCAATGATGGCCAGTTCGCCCGCTTCGCCTCGGTGATCGGCAAGCCGGAACTCGCCACCGATACGCGGTTCCTGACCAATGCGAGCCGGGTTGCCAACCGGACGGCGCTGACGGAAGCGATCGCCGCGGAGCTTGCAAACTGGCAGCGCGACGCCCTGCTCGCCAAGCTCGAAGTCGCGCATGTTCCGGCCGGGCCGATCAACACGCTGGAAGACGTCTTCGCCGATCCGCAGGTGGTCGCGCGCGGCATGCGCCTCGATCTCGGCGGCGTGCCGGGCGTGCGCACGCCGATCACCATGTCGGGCGCGGAGCTGTCGATCGACAAGCGCTCGCCGCGCCTCGGCGAGCATGGAGACGAGATCCGCGCGGAGATCGCCGCCCGGGCCTGACGACCCCTGCCCCCCCCCAATAGAAAAGGGCCGCTGCGCGAGCAGCGGCCCTTTTCATTTTCGACGAGGCGCAGACGGTCTAGGCCTTGTCGATATCTTCCTTGCGCAGGCCGCCGACGCGGGCCAGCGGACGGCCGGAATCGGTGACGGCGATCGCCACGACCATCTCGTGCTTCTTGGGCGCGTCCGGGACACGGACTTCCATGGCGTCGAAATGGCTGCGCACGCGCGCATGATCCTTGTGGCCGAGCGGGACGTCGATGACGGCGCCGATATTGGCGCGCTTCTTGGCCGACGGGATCAGCGCGTCGCCCTTTCCGAGCACCGCGCGGAACGGCGCGCCGAGCTTCGGGTGCATGATCGCCGCCGCATGCTCGAGTTCGCCCTCGGCGCCGACGATCACCGCCTTGCCGAAGCTCTCGACCTGATCACCGGGAATGCCGAGCAGCGCCACGGCCCGCCGGGGCAGGATGTCGCCGAGCTGCTCGCCCAGATCCATCAGCTCGCTCAGATCCTCGACATAGCGGCCGGAGGCCGAATTCGAGACGACCGCGACGGCCGACGCCTTGCGGAAGGGATGCGGCAGGACGACGTCGCCCTCGATCAGCGTCTCTTCCAGCGTCGTGATGATCTTGCGGATGACGGTCATCGCAGACCATCCTCGCCCTTGATGTCGGAAACCGCGAGGCCGCCGACGCGGGCGTGGACGCGCGAGCCGGTGGTCATCGACAGGATCAGCACGATCTCGTCGGCGCGCGGCGCGTCGGGAACATTGACCTCGATCGCATCGAAATGGCTGCGGACATAGGACGCGTGGATGTGGGTGATCGGGATGTCGATGTTGGCGCCGACGCCGCCGACCTTCTTGGCCGAGGGGACGATCGCCTTGACGTCGCCGAGCAGCGCCCGCATGGCGTGACCGCCCGGCATGTGCCAGAGCGCGCCGTGCTCGAGCTCACCGCCCTCGCCGACGATGGCGCCCTTGCCGTAGCCCTCGATCACCGACTTGTCGCCGCCGAGCGCGTTGAGCAGGCGCGTCGACATTTCGAGGCCGAGCGGCTTCAGGTCTTCCATGAAGCCGGTGATGTCTTCCACGTAGCGGCCGGCATAGGGGTTCTTGACGACCGCCATGATCGTGCCGCGACGGGGCGGATTGGCGGAAACGGGTCCGCCCTCGTGAAAAATTTCCTCGATGCGGATGAGGAATTTCCGGACGACAACGTCGGTCATTTTCAAACTCCTGAAGTAGTCGAGAGCGTTAGTTGCAGACGAAGGGCAGGCGTTCCGCCGGCGGCGTGTTGCGGCTGCGACCCGAGCGGACGATGCCGTCGATGACGATCATGCCGACTCCAGGCAGATCGCCAAGCTGGATGCTGTCGAGCAGGTCGCGACCGGCGGAGTGCATCGCCTTGGCCAGGAAGACGAAGTCGGCGGGACGACCGACTTCGATCAGGCCACTTTCCAGGCTGCGCATGCGCGCGGTGTTGCCGGTCGCGAAGCAGAGGGCGATCTCGGCCGGAACGTCGCCGAGCGACGACAGCAGCGAGATCATGCGGAGGATGCCGAGCGGCTGGACGCCGGAGCCGGCCGGGCCGTCGGTGCCGAGGATGACGCGTTCCATCTCGCCCATCTCGCGCGCCGTGCGCAGCGCATAGAGAGCGGCGCGCTCATTGCCGTTATGGACGATCTCGAGGCCGGCCTTGCAGCCCTCGCAGATGCAACGGATCTCGCGATCCGGCAGCGCGGTGTGGCCGCCATTGATGTGGCCGACGACGTCGGTGCCGGCCGCCAGCACCACATCGGCGCCGATCAGGCCGGAGCCCGGCACGGACGGGCCGCCGGTGTGGATCGTCGACTGGATGCCGTACTTCCGCGCCCAGGCCACCATCTTGCCGGCCGTCTCGCCGTCCTTGACGCTGCCGAGGCCGATCTCGCCGAGAAGCCGGACGCCCGCGTCGGCGAGGTCCTTGAAGTCCTGCTCGACCATGCCCTGCTCGATGATCGGAGCACCGGCGTGGATCTTGACGCCGCCGGGACGGAAATTGGTGAAGGTGCGCTGCGCCGCGATCGCCAGGGCCTTCAGGCCGACGATATCGGTCGGACGGCCGGGCGTATGGACCTCGCCGGCCGAGATCATGGTGGTCACGCCGCCATGCATGGTGCTGTCGATCCAGTTCAGCTGGCTCTGGCGCGGCGTCCAGTCGCCCGCGACCGGATGAACGTGGCTGTCGATCAGGCCCGGCGCCAGCACCGCCTGGTTGGCGTCGATGACCTGATCCGGATGATCGGTGTCGACATCCTTGGCGCGCCCGATGGCTGCGATCTTGCCGTCCACGACGACAACCGTATCCGCTTCAAGGATCGGATTTTCCATGGCGCCGCTGAGCACCATACCGATGTTGCGAATGACGAGTTTGCCCTTCGGCTGTGCCGAAACGGGATCGTGTGACATCGCATTTCTCCATAGCGTCCATAAGTCAGGCAGCCCTTCGTCCCTACACGCAAACTCATATGAGTTCAAACAATAATGACGGAGGAATCGCTATTTTAGACAAGGTTTCTGCGTGACAATTTCGGCCGTGGACGGATGGAAACGACGGAAGTCAGATCGGATTCGGGCTTACCCGGCAAAAGGACCGTTCAGGCGGAGGCGAGCGAGCCGAGCGGCCGGATGTGCCCGAGCAGCCGTTCCGCCGCCGGCGACAGCCCGATCCGGGCGCGCCGGATGATGCAGAGCGTCCGCCGGAGGCCCAGATCCTCGACCGCAATACGGCGGATTTCGGGACTCTGGATCACCGAAGCCGCGAGCTCCGGCATCAGGCCGACGCCCATGCCCTGCGCGATCATCGTCAATTGCGCGATCGTGCCATGCGCCCGGAGCCGCCCTTCCAGGAAGCCCGGCGGCATCGCCGGCGCGGCCGCGGCAATCTGCTTGCCCGTTCCGGTGCTCTCGTCGAGGGCGATCACATCGGCGGCCGGGATATCGGCGAGGCGGACGCGGCTTCGTTCGGCGAGCGGATGCTCGCGGTGGCAGACGAGCACGAAGGGATCGACATGGAACGGCTCATAGGCGAGCTGGTCGCTTTCGTGCCAGCGCTCGGCAATGCCGAAATCGACCTCGCGCTCCAGGACGAGGGAGCCGACCCGCGCGGCGATGTCGTCATGAACCGAGACCTCGACGGCCGGATGCACGGCGCGAAACGTCTTCAAGGCCGGCGCGAGATGGAACAGCACGACGGAGGGGGCGGCCGCGACCCTGACCGATCCGCGCTCGACGCCGCCGACGCGGCGGAGATCGTGCAGCGCCGCCTCGAAATCCGACACGACCCGCCGTGCCTCGACGAGGAACGCCTCGCCCGCCTCGGTCGGCGTCACCGGGCGGGACTCGCGGTCGAACAGGCGCAGGCCGCAATCCGCCTCCAGTTGCTTGATCGTCTCGGTCAACGCCGAGGGAACCACGCCCAGCGCATCGGCGGCGCGCGCGAACGACTGTTCCCGGGCCAGCGCCAACGCGGCGCGAAAGTGACGGATACCGATGTTCGTATTTTTCGAATAAATGCTCATTTCATTCCAATGTAGAGAATTTCTCCACCGTGCTTCAATAGGGCCATCGTCAGGACCCCGCCCAAGCCATGCCCGCCACCGCCACTCGCCTCCGCCCGCTGGACGCTCCCTCTCCCCTCGCTGCCTTCGAGGCCGCGCTGCGCGCCGCCGGCTTCGCCGGCGAGATCGCCGGCGACCATGCCTCGCGCGCCGCGATGTCGACCGACAACAGCGTCTACGAGATCGAGCCCGACCTGATCGTCGCGCCGAGAAGCAGCTACGATGTCGAGATCCTGATGCGCGTCGCCGGCGAGGAGCGCTTCCGCGCGCTGCCGATGACGGCGCGCGGCGGCGGCACGGGCACGAACGGCCAGAGCCTCAATCGCGGCGTCATCGTCAATTTCCAGCGCTTCATGACGAAGATCCTCGCCGTGAACGCCGACGAGGGCTGGGTCGATGTCGAGCCCGGCATCGTCCTCGACGAGCTGAACGAGCGGATCAGCGACACCGGCCTGTTCTTCGCGCCCAACACCTCGACCTCGAACCGCTGCACGATCGGCGGCATGGTCAGCACGGACGCCTCCGGCAAGGGATCGCGGATCTACGGCAAGACCAGCGACAATTTGCTGGGGCTCGATCTGGTGACGGAGGGCGGGCGGACGATCTCGAGCCTCCGCCCGGCGCCCGACTGGGCTGCCCCCTTGCTCGCGGACGTCGCCCGGGCCTGCGATGCCGGACGGCAGGCGCTGATCGACAATACGCCCCGGATCTCGCGCCGCTTCACCGGTTACGACCTCGAGCGGGCGCGCCCTGCCCCGGACGAGCTCGAATGGTGGCGGTTGCTGCTCGGCGCCGAGGGCACGCTCGGCCTCGTCACGCGCGTCCGGTTGAAGCTGACGCCGAAGCCGCGTCAAAAGCGCCTCGTCGTCGTCGCCTTCGAGCGTTTCGCCGATGCGCTGGCGGCGGGCGAACCGATCCTCCGGCATGAGCCGCTGGCGATCGAGATCATGGACGACTGGGTGCAGCGCCTCGCCCGTGAGGCCGGGCTGATGGACGGCCTGCCGCTGGCGATCCGCGGCGAGGCCGACGCGCGCATCTCCTATCTCTTCGTCGAATTCGTCGGCGAGGACAGTGAGGCGCTCGATCGCTCCGTCGCCCGGCTGACGGCGGATGCGGCCCGCCTTCCCGGCGTGATCGGCACCTACCGCGCGGTCGACGAGGCCGACAGCGCCCGCCTCTGGTCGACCCGCGCCGCCGCCGTCGGCCTGCTCGGCAAGCGCGAGGGCGCCAAGCGCCCGGTCGCCTTCGTCGAGGATTGCGTCGTGCCGGTCGAGAACCTCGTCGCCTTCGTCGACGGCTTCGACGCGATCATGAGAAAGCACGGTCTCGCCTACGGCATCTACGGCCATATCGATGTCGGCTGCCTGCATGTCCGGCCGGCGCTCGATCTCGACGGCAAGGCCGACCAGGCGATCTTCAAGGCTGTCTCCGACGCCGTCTACACGCTCTGCAAGACGCATGGCGGCATCTTCTGGGGCGAGCACGGCAAGGGCATTCGCGGCGCCTATCTGCCGGACTATGTCGGCCCGGTCGCCTATGCCGCCTTCCAGCGGATCAAGCGCGCCTTCGATCCGAACGAGCGCTTCAATCCCGGCAAGCTGGTCGCCGTCGACCAGAGGCCGATCGGCATTCTCGACATGCCGTTTCGCAAGGGCAATGCGCCGGGGGATCCGGCCTTCGAGATGGCGTTTCACTGCAACGGCAATGCGTCCTGCCTGAACTACAGCAAGACCGTGCCGATCTGCCCGTCCTTCAAGGCGACGCGCGACTTGACCCAGTCGCCGAAGGGACGCGCCGAGGCCGTCCGGCGCTGGCGGCAGGCGAAATCAGCCGGCGCGCCGGAGCAGGACGCGATCGCGCGCGACGCCTATGCCGCGCTCGACACCTGCCTCGGCTGCAATGCCTGCGGCAGCGCCTGCCCGGCGCATGTCAGCGTGCCGACCCTGAAGTCGCGCTTTCTCGACGAATACCACGCGACCCGCCGCCGCCCGCTGCGCGACCGCGCCGCCATTGCCGTCGAGGCGCTCGCGCCTGTTATCGCCGCCCTCCGGCCGCTGGCGCGGCGGCTGGCGCCGCTCGCCTATCGCCTCGCCGGGCCGCGGCTCGGCTTCGTCGACCTGCCGGCGATCTCGCGGCTCGGACTGCGCCAGCTCGGCCATCCCGTACTCTCCTTCGCCGACGTGCCGGCGATGGATCGCACCGACCCTGCGGTGCTGGTGCTGCAGGACCCCTTCACCGCCACCTTCGACACAAGCGCGGTGAAGGCCGTCTGCGACGGGCTCGCCGCGCTGGGCTACAAGCCGGTCATCGTCACCCTGCCGCCCGGCTCCAAGGCGAGCCACGTCAAGGGCATGCGCCGGCGCTTCGAACGGCTCGCCCGCCGCCAGATCGCAGCACTTGAGCGGCTGGAACAGACCGGCCTGCCGAAGATCGGCGTCGATCCCGCCTTCGTGCTGATGACCCGCGGCGAGTTCCGCGAGATCGAAAGCCGCGTTCCGAAGGTGATGCTGGTGCAGGAGTTCCTGCGCGAGCGTCTTGCGGTCGGTGATCGCTGGCCGAAGGCCGCATCGGCAACCGGCGCCGGACCGAAGCTGATGGTCCATTGCACCGAGGCCTCGGCGGCGCCGCAGGCGCTTCGGCACTGGAAGGAGATCTTCACGGCCCTCGGCCTGCCGGTCCAAACGGTTCCGACCGGCTGCTGCGGCATGGCGGGCCTGTTCGGCCACGAGGCGCGCAACCAGACGGTCAGCCGGACGCTTTTCGACGCATCCTGGGCACCGGTGATCACAGGCGAAGCGGCGGTTCTCGCCACCGGCTTCTCCTGCCGTTGCCAGGTCGAGCGCCTGTCGGAAACGACGGCCGCCCATCCGATGGCGGCCATCGCGTCCGGTCTGGCGCGCTAGAGCGCTCGATCAGAAGAAGCGGTACTCCGTCACCTGCCGGTAGAGCTCACCCGGCCGCAGGATGGCGGAGGGGAAGGCCGGCTGGTTCGGATTGTCGGGATAGCGCATCGGCTCCAGGCAGAGCCCGGCATGCGGCGCATGCGGGATGCCGCCGACCGCCGGCCAGTCGGAGGCGAGGCCGGCGCCGTCATAGAAGACAAGACAGGGCTCGGTGGTGTGGACCTCCATGGCGAGGCTTTCGTCCGGCGCGACGAGGCGGACGGCGCGGACCAGCCCCCTGGCGTCCGCCTTGCCTTCGCGGTCGATGACCAGGCTGCAGTCATAGAGAAAGTCGGGATCGCCCTTCGGGTCGGAAAGCGGACGAAGCGCGCGAAAATCATAGGGCGTGCCGGCGACGTCGACGATCTCGCCGCTCGGCACCAGATCGGGCCCGAGCGGGGTGTAGCCGACGGCGTTCAGCTGCATGCGATGGTCGCGGACGGACGTGCCGGGCTGCAGCGTGAAATAGGAATGGTGCGCCAGGCTGACGACGGTCGGCGCGTCCGTGGTCGCCGTCATGGTGATCGCGATCGTCCCCGGCTCCAGCAGCCGATAGGTGCAGCGCACGTCGAGCTCGCCCGGATAGCCGTCGTCGCCGTCCGGCGAGAGCAGCCCGAGCGTCACCGAACTCTCATCCGTTTCGACGATCCGCCACAGCTTGCGCGAGAACCCGACGACGCCGCCATGCAGATGCACGCCGCCCTCGTTCAGCGAGAGCTGATGCTCGACCCCGTCGATGACCAGCCGGCCGCGATCGATGCGGCTCGCATGCCGGCCGGCTGTGACGCCGAGATAGCGATTGTTCTCGAGATAGCCGTCGAGCGTCTCGAAGCCGAGCACGACGCGCCGGGGCTCGCCGCCTTCGACGGGAACGACGAGATCGCGCAGCGCCGCCCCGAAGGTCAGGATCGACGCGCTGGCGCCGGCGGCGTTGGAAAGCTTGATCTCCGAGATGGCCGTGCCGTCTGGCAGGCGGCCGAAGAAATGGATCGACACGATAACTCCCTGGATAGGACGCTCGCCCGGTATTGCCCGGGCGGATTTTTTCTTTCTTCACCTCTCCCTGAGGGAGAGGTCGACGCCGGAACGGCGGCGGGTGAGGGTTTACGGCATATCCGGAGAGTTCCCTAAACCCTCACCCGGAGCTTCGCTCCGACCTCTCCCTCAGGGAGAGGTGAAGTTGCCTCTGTCGCATCATCAGCCTACCAGAGCGTGTAGCCGCCATCTATGACATAGGCGGCGCCGGTCACGTAGGAAGCGGCGGGACCAGCCAGATAGACGGCGAGCGGCGCGATCTCCGGCGGATTGCCGGGGCGGCCCATCGGAATGTGGGCGACGATCGCCTCGATCACGTCAGGCCGCCGCTCGTTCCAGCTGCGGTTGGTGTCGGTCATGAACAGGCCCGGGCAGATCGCGTTGACGGTGACGCCGTGCGGCGCCCAGTCGGCGGCGGCGCATCGGGTAAAATGGATCACCGCCGCCTTGCCGGTCTCGTAGTCGCGCCCGCCAATGCCGCGATTGGCGATCAGGCCGCTCATCGAGGCGATGTTGATGATGCGCCCGCCCTGCCCGCGTTCCAGCATCGCGGCGCCGAAGATCTTCGTGCCGAGGAAGCAGCTCGTCAGGTTCATGTCGAGCGATTGCTGCCAGGTCTCCAGCGTCTCCTCGACGATCGGCATGCTGGCGATGCGGTTGCCGACATTGTTGATCAGGATGTCGACCGGGCCGTATTGCTCGAGGATCGTCTGGCAGGCCGCCTCGCACAGATCCGCTTTCGCCATGTCGGCCATGACGCCCCAGCCCTGCCGGCCGAAGGCGCGGATGTCGCCAACGGTCGCATCGAGGGTCTCCTGCGTGCGGCCGGTGATGATGACGTCGGCGCCGGCTTCCGCCAGCGCCAACGCCATCTCGCGGCCGAGGCCGCGGCTCGCGCCGGTGACGAGCGCACGCTTGCCTTCAAGCCCGAACCAATCCTTCAGTCCCATCTCGGTCTCCGCGATTTTTGGATGATGGAGGCGGCGGGCCGTTCCCCGCCGCCCGAAGATCACTTCACGGCGCCGACCGTCAGCCCGCTGACCAGCGAACGTTGCAGCAGCGCGAAGATGACGGCGACCGGCACGCTGGCGACGAGAGTCGCCGCCATGACGTGGTCCCATTCGACCTGATAGCGGCCGCCGACCAGCGAGAAGGTCTGGAAGGTCAGCGTGTTGTTCTCGGGCGATCGCAGCAGCGTCATCGCCAGCACGAATTCGTTCCAGCAATAGATGAAGACGAAAACGGCCGTGATGCCAATGGCCGGCAGGGCGAGCGGCAGGAAGATCCGCTGCAACCGTTGCAGCGCCGAGGCGCCGTCGAGCTTCGCCGCCTCCTCCAGCTCCTTCGGGATGGTCTGGAAATAGGCCTGCAGCATCCAGACCGAGAAGGCGAGGTTGAAGGCGACATAGGCCAGCACCAGCGCCGGCAGCTGGTCGACCAGCCCCATCCGCGCCATCAGCCGGAAGATGCCGAGCACCAGCACGATCGGCGACAGCATCTGTGTGACGAGCAGGAACTGGCGGAACAGCCGCTTTCCCGTGAACTCCATCCGCGCCGAGGCATAGGCCGCCGGAATGGCGACCAGCAGGCAGAGGATGGTCGCGGCGATGCTGACCAGCACGCTGTTGAGCACCGCCGGCCCGAGCCGCGTCGCCTCCCACATGTCGGCGAAGTTCTGCAGCCGGATCTCGCTCGGCAGCCAGTGCGGCGGATAGGACAGCACCTCGAGGCGCGGCTTCACCGCCGTCGACACCATGACGGCGAAGGGAAACAGGATCACCAGCATCAGCGGCGACAGGCAGAGCCACATCAGAAGGGATTTCCGGACCGGATGCTCCATTTCAGATCTCCCTCCGCTCGTGCCGCATCGCCAGCGCCGCATAGGTGATGGTCAGCGCCAGCAGGATCAGGAACATGACGATCGACAAGGCGGACGCGATGCCGAGCTCGCCATAGCGGAAGGCGAGCTTGTAGAGCCAGGTCACCAGGATGTCGGTGCTGTTGGCGGGATCGCCCTGCGTCATCACCCAGATCAGCGGGAACGAGTTGAAGACGTAGATGAAATTCAGCACGAGGACGATGTTGAGGAAGGGCCGGATCAAGGGCAGCGTCAGGTAGCGAAAGCGCTGCCAGCCGCTGGCGCCGTCGATCTTCGCCGCCTCGAAGATGTCGGCCTGCAGCGAGGACAGGCCGCCGAGGATGACCGTCACCGTGAACGGGATCGAGACGAGGATGCCGATCGCGATCAGGATTGGGAAGGCGGTCCCCGCCGTCGCCAGCCATTCGACCGGCGTATTCTGCAATCCGAAGCTCGAGAGCGTGGCGTTGACCATGCCGAACTGGCCGTTCAGCGACCAGCGCCAGACGATGCCGGTCATGGTCAGCGATACCGCCCAGGGCAGCATGATGATGATGCGGGCCAGCGTGCGGCCATAGAACTTCTCGTTCAGGACCAGCGCGATCGGCACCGACAGGATCACCGTGCCGCCGACGACGAACACCGTCCAGACCAGCGTGCGGATGAGGCAGCCGAGGAACAGCTGGTGCGAGAACAGCCGCTGGTAATTGGCGAAATCGTTGAAGGCCGTGGTCTTGCCGAAGCGGTTGACCGCGTGCACCGACATGTTGGCCATGTCGTAGATCGGATAGCCGATGATCCAGAAGGCGAAGAGGATTGCGGGAAGGATGAGAAGATAGGGCGCGCTGACGCTCCCTATCCTGCCGTTGGCCTGGGTCCCGGCGCGCGTTTTCCCGCGCCGGGCACCGACCTCCGATGCCTTGCCGGCACTACTGCTCGATGAGGCCATCGATCGTCGCCGCCGCGTCCTTCAGGGCGGCTTCAGGCTGGGCCTGGCCGATATAGACCTTCTGGAGCGCCGCGATCACCGCATCGACCATCTGCTCCCAGTTGGCGACGGGCGGCGCGAAGCGGGCATAGGGCAGCATGTCGGTGAAGGCCTTGAGCTGCGGATCATTGGCGAAGACGGGCGCGGCCGCCTCCTCCTTCATCACCGGCAGGAAGCCTTCCTTGGTCGAGAATTCGATGCGCCATTTCGGGCTGAACGCCGTCTCGGTCAGGAACTTCATCGCCAGTTCCTTGTTCGGGCTCGAATTGAACACCATCAGCGTATCGGTGACGCCGTAGGTGGCCTTGTTCGAGCCTTCCGGAATGGACGACAGGCCATAATTGAGGTTGGGCGCGTCCGTCTTGATCTGGCCGCGCAGCCACGGGCCGGTCAGGATCATGCCGATGCGACCCTGCTTGAACAGGCGCTCGATGTCCTGGCGGTTCAGGCCGCTCGGATCGGGCTCAGTCAGCTTCTCGTCGATCATCATCTTGTAGAGCGCCAGCGCCTCGATCGCCTGCGGGCTCGCGACGCCGGACTTGCCGTCCTTGATGATCTCGCCGCCATGGGTCCAGAGCGAATAGTACCAGTAGGCGTCGGTCTCGATCTCCTTGCCCTGCAGCGCGAAGCCATAGGCATCGGTGCCGAGCGCCTTGATCCTCTTGGCCGCATCGACGACGCCGTCCCAGTTCGTCGGCGGCTCGTTGACGCCGGCCTTCGCCAGCAGGTCCTTGTTGTAATACATGGCGCGCGCCGAAGCCGCGACCGGCAGGCCGTACATCTTGCCGTCGAAGGTCGAGGGCGACAGGAAGGATTCGATGAAGCCGGCCTTGAACTCCGGCGTCATGTAGCCGTCGAGCGGCTCGGCGATATCGTTCTTGACGTAGTCGACCAGCCAGCGCGTGCCGATCATGGCGATGTCGGGGGCGGTGCCGCCGGCGATGTCGGTGGTGAGGCGCTGCTGGAGGTTGTCCCACTGGATGACTTCGATCTTCACCTCGTCGCCGGGGTGCTTCTCCATGAAGTCCTTGGCCATGCCCTCGAACAGGCCCTGCGTCGCGGCGCTGTAATAGCCGAGCACGACGCGGATGGTCGCCGCCTGCGACGCGGACGTCGCGCCAAGGATGGCGGCCGCGCCGAGCAATAGACTGAGAACCCTGCGTTTCCTGATTTGGTACATTGAGCTGATCCTGTCGTATTCATTGCGTGAATGTCTAACGAGCGAGGTAGAAGTCGATGTAACCTTCATCCGGCTTGCGAGGACGGCCGTATTGTTGATTGTTCCCCCGGCAGCCTCGCAGAAATCGGATGTATTCGATCCGGCGGAGACGGTTCAGGCGCTCCGGCGCCCCGTCCTTCCGCGGCAGATGATCTGAAACCGCCCGGTTCCGGGCCCGTGCGTCCTCCCCATCCCCTCGGTCGCCTCGGAAAAGCCTTCCCGCCGCGACGGCCCGCTCCGGAAGCCGGGCTCGTTGGACCTCCATCCAACGAGGATCCCGGACCGGGATCATGTGTCGGGCGGGCAGCTCCTGCCAAGCTATTTTTTAAGTCCGCAGCGCGAAACATTACCCTCCTGTGAATCGAGCGCCGCGACTGCACAGTACTTGTTCGCAAGTGCACAATATTGGCAATGCGTGACGTCGATCTAACCAGAAGGCAAGACTCCGAATCGGATGTTCATGACGAGAACGAGACTATGTTCATCTGCGTCAAGCATCGCCGTCATCCTGCAACCCTGACAGGGCAGCTGGCAACGGAACAACTCACGATATCGGAAGCCGTAGCCGGATCGACGGCAGGCGTCAGCGCGGATGCCACCGGGAGCCGGCGACAATGACGCGGCTCGGGTCTCGCTGGTTTCGTGGATTGCCTCGGGTCGGGCCCAAGGGAGGGGCGAGCGCCAAATCGATGCTCTCCCCTTCCCTCGTTCCGGCATCTCCCCCCGACACACCGGAACAGCACACCCTTTTCAGGGCGGCGGGCTTTGCCGGCTGCGGGCGTTCACTCCAAAGGAACACTCCGGGACCAGCAGAACTCTGGTGCCGCCTTTTCGGCGACAACGCGGCGCAGAATGATTGCAATCGGCCGTTCGCGCAACTCCATTCCTTCGTAAGGTTTATAATAGATTTCATCGACAGGCGCCGGCGGCCGGATCGGCCCGCCTGGACGGCCTTCAGACGAAATAGGACGTCGGCGAGACGGCATGGGTGGCGCGGAAGGCGGCCAGGCGTTCCGCCGCCTTCTCGCTCGATGCCCGCAGATGCGCCCTGAGCAGATGCGTCGCCGCGGCGGCGTCCCGCCGCGCGACGGCCTGCAGGACTTCGAGATGCTCCTGCGGGAACGAATCGAAATAGGGCTGGCGCTGCAGGGCGACCTGGAAGTGCTTGCCGGAAACGAGGATGCAGCGTGTGCGCTTCAGCGCCTCGGTGATCTCGCGATTGCCGCCATAGGCGAGGCAATCGATGTGGAGATCGCTCTCCAGCACGTCGAGCTCGGCGACGTCGGCATCGCCCGAGCGATCGATGCCGGCCTGCAGCCGCGCCACCATGCCGGCCACGACCGTCGGCGGAATGGCGTCGACGGCGGTCTCCAGCGCCGCTGGCTCGAGCAGGATGCGCAACTCGTAGAGATCGCGGAACCGCGCCTCGTCGAGCGGAATGAGCCACCAGTGCGATTTCTCACCCTTGGTCACGATGCCGACCTGCTGGGCGTGGATCAGAAGGTCGCGCGCCACGGTACGGCCGACGTCGAAATGGCGTGCGAGCGCCAGCTCGTTGACGCGGAAGCGGCCGAACACCGAGCGCAGGATCACCTCGCGCTCGAAATCGTAATAGAGCGATTGCCAGGCGAAGGGCTTGGGCGGCAGCGCCGCCTCCGCGTCGAGGCCGAGCATGTCGGACGTGATCTTCAGCCGCCTCGGCGCGTCGCGCTGGCCGACGAGGAGCCCGCGTCCGTCGAACCGGCTGAGCAACCCCTCCGCCTCCAGCCGGGCCAGCGCCCGCTTTACCGGCGAGCGGCTCGACCGGAATATCGAGGCGATATGCCCTTCGAGCAGCACGGCCCCCTCGGGAAGCCCGCCACTCGCGATGCCCCGGCGCAGCCGTTCGGCGATGAAGGCATAGGCGGGCGTCCGATCGACGCCACCTCCGTCCGCCCCCTGCCCGCTCCGCGCGCCCTTCGGGCTACGATCTGCCATGCCACGCACTCACGCCTGCCCGACATCGCCGAGGGTGCGGCAGCGAACCAGCCGGCGCGAGATGTCGCGCCCGGAAACGATGATGCCGCAATCCCCCCGCGACCTCCCTGTTGTCGCCGTCGGATCGTAGCCGGGGGTATTCGCAAAGACAAACGGCTCCCGCCCGCCTTGCTGGCAGCCGGCGCTGGAGCCGAAGAGGGGATCGGCTAGCGGACCGAGGTCCGGCGGGCGAATTGCGGCTTCTCCTCGAAGAAGTCGGGATAGCGCTCGCGCAAGCCTTCCAGCCGGGGCAGCAGGTCGCGCACATGCACGCGCATCGCCTCGCGCGCGTCTTCCGGCCGATGCTCGCAGATCGCCTCGACGACGGTCGTGTGCTGGTCGACGACCCGGCGCGACGTATCGAGCTCCGGCAAGGTCAGATAGCGCACGCGATCGAGATGTCCGCGCGCCTGCTCGACCGGGCGGCCGAGACCGCGCAGGCCGGCGACCTCGCAGATCAGCCGGTGCGTCTCCTCGTCGAGGAGATGGAATTCCGGCCATTTCTCGGCCTTGAGCGAGGCGGCATGGCGCGCCAGCAGCGAACGCAGCCGGAGGATGCCGTCCTCGTCGATGATGCGGGCGGCGCGCTCCGCCGTTGCGCATTCGATCGCCTCGCGCAGGAACTGCGCCTCGAGCAGCCCCTCCATCCGGATCGGCGCGATCACCGTCGCGAGCTGCGGGTAGCTCGTCAGTAAACCTTCTTCCTGGAGACGGATGAAGGCCTCGCGGACCGGCGTGCGGCTGACCGACAGACGGTTGGCGACATCCTGCTCCGAGATCGGACGGTTGGGCTCCAGCTCCAGCGAGATGATCGCCCGGCGCAGCAGTTCATAGACCTGAAGCGATGCCCGCCGGTCCCGGCTCAGATTGGCATCATCCAGGATGGCACCGAGCGATTGCCCAACCGGTTCCGTCATCAATTCCGTCCCGCACATTTTTTTATAGGCGTTTGCTGCCGCTTCGCCGGTTTTCGTCCAATGCAGGTGAAAAACCAAGCATTTAGGCGATTCCGACCTTCCGTAAGGGCCGCTTGTTAACGCATATTGTCATTCACAGTGGACTAGAATACTAGTGCCGGGACGCAAAAAGAGGCAACAGGTGCCCGGTTGGTTGTCAGACCCGCGGTCGACAACTCGCCATGGTGACGGTCGGTCTGCGCGGCAGGCCCGCGCATCCGTCCAACGTTCCTGAGCAAGGCCCGCGCGCGCCGGTTTCCGGCGGAACGCTATTCTTGCCTCCGGGAGGGGGCGTTCGACCAAGGCAATGCAATGAGCACCACGGAAATCGAGACTCTGACGAACGGAAGGCCGATCCCCCCTCGGCCTGCCGGCAGCGTCGGGTCCCGCCGGCCGAGCCCTCGCGGAACGGGCGACGCCCGCCGCCGGCTCGCCAAGCCGGATTGCCACAGGGCCCTGATCCCGCGGCCCTCCGCAACAGGAAATATCCCGCCGTCCTCAGCCAGGTCAGCGGATTTCCGGAGCGCCTCGTCGCGCCTTCGGAACGATCGGTGACGGGCAGCAGCCTGCCGCACGACACGCGATCTCACCACAATCCTTACCGAGCCCACCAACAGCGCAGGCGACGGGATGCTCTCATACTCGTTTGATTTCTCATTTTTTCTGGACAGCTGGCCCGCGTTCCTGCGCGGCGCCTGGCAGACGATCCTGCTCGCGGGCGCGTCGATCGCCATCGGCTTCGTCCTCGCCCTGATCTGCGCCGTCATCCGCTCCGGCAAGAACAAGCTCGCCTCCGGGCTGGTCGGCGCCTATGTCGAGGTGATCCGCAACACGCCGCTGCTGGTCCAGATCTTCATCGTCTATTTCGGCCTGCCGAGCCTCGGTCTGAAGCTCTCGGCCGAGACCGCCGCCGTCATCGCGCTGGTGATCAACACCGGCGCCTATGGCAGCGAGATCATCCGGGCCGGCATCGAATCGATCGCCAAGGGCCAGCTCGAAGCCGCGGAATGCCTCGGCCTCAACAAGTTCCAGGTCTACTGGCACATCATCATGATTCCGGCGGTCGAGCGCGTCTATCCGGCGCTTTCGAGCCAGTTCGTGCTCCTGATGCTGTCGTCCTCGATCACCTCGCAGATCTCCGCGCAGGAGCTGACCGCCGAGGCGAACCTGATCCAGTCGGAAACGTTCCGCTCGTTCGAGGTCTACCTGATCGTCGCGGCCATCTATCTCGCCCTTTCCGTCCTCTTCCGCGTCGTTCTCTGGGCCATCGGCGAAGTCGCCTTTGTCCGCCGCCGCAAGCTGCGCACGTGAGGTGAGATCGTGATCCAGTTTTCCTCCACCCATCTGATCTATCTCATCGAGGCGGCCCGCTGGACGCTGCTGCTGTCGGTGATCGCCTTCATCGGCGGCGGCATCCTCGGCCTGATCCTGGCGCTCGGCCGCGTCTCGCAGCTGAAGACGCTGCGCCTTCTGTCGGCCACCTACATCCAGATCATCCAGGGCACGCCGCTGCTGGTGGTGCTGTTCCTGGCCTATTTCGGCCTGTCGATCCTCGGCCTCGACATCCCGCCGATCGCCGCCGCCGGCCTGTCGCTGACGCTCTATACCTCCGCCTTCCTCGGCGAGATCTGGCGCGGCTGCATCCTGTCGGTGCCGAAGACCCAGTGGGAAGCCTCGAACTGCATCGGCCTGAGCCGGACGCAGCAGTATCGCTACGTCATCCTTCCGCAGGCGATGCGTATAGCGATCCCGCCGACGGTCGGCTTCATGGTGCAGATCATCAAGAATACGTCGATCACCTCGATCATCGGCTTCGTCGAACTCGCCCGAGCCGGCCAGATCGTCAACAACTCGACCTTCCAGCCGTTCATCACCTTCATCTTCGTGGCCATCATCTATTTCGCGATGTGCTACCCCCTCTCTCTCGCCAGCAGGCATTTCGAAAGGAAGCTCAATGTCGGTAAATGAAGCAACCGGCACGAGACCTCGGAACGAAGCCGTCCCGGGCGCCGAACCCATCATCGTCGTCGACAACGTTTCGAAGAGTTTCGGCCCTCTCCAGGTCCTTCACGGCGTTTCGCTCCAGATCGAGCGCGGCACCATGGTCGCGATCGTCGGGCGCAGCGGTTCCGGCAAGAGCACGCTGCTGCGCTGCATCAACGCGCTCGAAGAGATCAATGGCGGCACCATCAAGGTCTGCGGCCACAATGTCAGCATGTCGGACCGCGCGTCGATCAAGCGCCTGCGCTCCGAAGTCGGCATGGTGTTCCAGAGCTACAATCTGTTCCCGCACCTGACCGTGCTCCGGAACATCACCCTCGCCCTGACGGCGGTGCAGAAGAAGTCGCGCGCCGACGCCGACGCGATCGCCCACAAGGTGCTCGGGCTGGTCGGGCTGGCGGACAAGGCCGAGTCCTATCCGGAGCAGCTCTCGGGCGGCCAGGCGCAGCGCGTCGCCATCGCCCGCTCGCTCGCCCTCTCCCCGAAGGTGCTGCTGTTCGATGAAGTGACCTCCGCGCTCGATCCGGAACTGACCGGCGAAGTGCTGAAGGTCATGGAAGATCTCGCGCGTGACGGCATGACCATGGTCCTCGTCACGCATGAAATGGCCTTTGCCCGCCGTGTCGCCGACATCGTCGTCTTCATGCACCAGGGCAAGGTCTGGGAGGCAGGGCCGCCGGCTGAGCTTTTCGCGGATCCGAAGACCCCGGAACTGCGGCAATTCCTGAGCAGCGGTCTCTGACATTCTAACTGGAGGTAAGAGAATGAAGTTCCTGACCCGCGTCGCGCTCGCCGCGACCATGGCGCTCGGCGTTGCCGGCGTCGCCAAGGCCGATCTCCTGGCCGACATCAAGGCCAAGGGCGAGATCGCCATCGCGATCGACCTCGGCGCGCCGCCATGGGGCATGACCGACGCCAACCTGAAGCCGGCCGGCGCCGACGTGGACGTCGCCAACAAGCTGGCCCAGGATCTCGGCGTCAAGATGAAGCTCGTCGAAGTGACCGGCCCGAACCGCGTGCCGTTCCTGCTGACGAACAAGACCGACATCGTCATCTCGTCCTTCGCGATCACCCCCGAGCGCGCCAAGGTCGTCGACTTCGTCCCCTACTCGGTCAACCGCCTGATCGTGTTCGGACCGAAGGGCGTCGAGATCAAGTCGCTCGAGGACCTCTCCGGCAAGCGCGTCGGCGTCGTCCGCGGCAACCTGCAGGACACCGAGCTGACCAAGAAGGCCCCGGCCGACACCAAGCTCGTCCGCTTCGACGATGACGCGACCACCATCACCGCGCTGATGTCCGGCCAGGTCGACGCCATGTGCGCGCCCTACGGCATGTTCCTGACGCTCGCCGAGCGCTACCCGGCCAAGGAGCTGGAGCCCAAGGCGGAAGTCGTCCAGCAGCCGCTCGGCATCGGCCTGCGCAAGAACGAGCCGGAGCTGAAGGCCTGGCTGCAGGATTGGGTCAAGCAGGGCGCCGCCGACGGCTCGCTCTCCACGATCTTCGAGAAGTACATGGGCGCCAAGCTCGACCTGGCTCCGTTCCTGGTCGAAGCGCAGTAAGCGCCGTCGACGAGGTTCCGAAATGAAGAAGGGCTGTCGCACCCCGGTGCGGCAGCCCTTTTTGATTCAGGGCGCCGAGACCTTTTTGCCGAACCGCATTCCCTGGAGCCTCCTTCGAGGCTTCGCTTGCGCGAAGCACCTCAGGATGATGGTGGAGACGGTCGATGGGCCTGGAAGGCCCAGCGGCTTGGGGCGTCGCCGCCCAAAGAACGGTGCTGCGCGAAAAGCTTCCTCAGGGGGAGGTAAATCCGAGTTCGCGACGAGGCTGCGCCTCAGCCGACCATGCCCGGCTGGGCGCCGGCGCAGCGGCAGGCGAGGCGGACGCCCGGGCCTTCGCCTTCGGCGGGAATGAGGCGGACGCCGCCTTCCTCCAGCGCGCGAATCAGCAGGGATTCCGTGGCGCGGTGAATCACATGGCGATTGCACTCGAAGTCCTTGATCGTGCTGCGCGATACACCCGCGATCGCCGCGAGGTGCTCCTGGGTCCAATTCAGGAGCCCGCGTGCAGCCCGACATTGCTCCGGCAGCAAATTCATTGTCCTATGCCCTTGCCTTACCTCTCCCAAGTCAACCATAATGGGTGAGATCAGGCAATGGTTGCCTGGGTTGACAGCGGATCATTGTAGAGAATGACGGACGACACATCGCTGATTTTGATGGTCGGCCTGCCGTTCGCCGGTAGCATCCTTGCTGCAATTCTCCCCACGCATGCCCGCAATGCCGCCGCCGGCCTCGCCGCCGCCGTCGCGCTGATCTGCATCGCGCTCGCCGCCCTGCTCTACCCGGCCGTGGCCCAGAATGGCGCCGTCCACAACCACGTCGAATGGATCCCGTCGCTCAGCCTGAACTTCACGCTGCGCATGGACGGATTCGCCTGGATGTTCGCCATGCTGGTGAGCTCCATCGCCCTGCTCGTCGTGCTCTACGCGCGCTACTACATGTCGCCGGAAGACCCGGTGCCGCGGTTCTTCTCGTTTTTCCTGGCCTTCATGGGCTCGATGCTCGGCATCGTGCTGTCGGGAAATCTCATCCTGCTCGTCATCTTCTGGGAAATGACGAGCATCTTCTCGTTCCTGCTGATCGGCTACTGGCACCACAATGCCGGCGCGCGCGACGGCGCCCGCATGGCGCTGACGATCACCGGCATTGGCGGCCTCGGCCTGCTGGTCGGCGTGCTGCTCATCGGCCACATCGTCGGCAGCTACGACCTCGACCGCGTGCTGTCGTCGGGCGAGCTGATCCGCTCGCATCCGCTCTATGTGCCGACGCTCTGCTTCATCCTGCTCGGGGCGCTGACCAAGAGCGCGCAGTTCCCGTTCCATTTCTGGCTGCCGAACGCGATGGCGGCGCCGACCCCCGTTTCGTCCTTCCTGCATTCGGCGACGATGGTGAAGGCCGGCGTGTTCCTGCTGGCGCGGTTCTGGCCGGTGCTCGCGGGCACGGAGGAATGGTTCTGGATCGTCGGGCTCGCCGGCATGAGCTCGTTCCTGCTCGGCTCCTATTTCGCCATCTTCCAGCAGGACATCAAAGGCCTGCTCGCCTATTCGACGATCAGCCATCTCGGCCTGATCACCATGCTGCTCAGCCTCGGCAGCTCGCTCGGCGCCGTCGCCGCGATCTTCCACATGATGAACCACGCCACCTTCAAGGCGTCGCTGTTCATGGCCGCCGGCATCATCGACCACGAGACCGGCACGCGCGACATGCGGCGGCTGAGCGGCCTGTTCCGCTTCATGCCGTTCACCGCGACGCTGGCGATGGTGGCGAGCGCCGCCATGGCGGGCGTGCCGCTCTTGAACGGCTTCCTGTCGAAGGAGATGTTCTTCGCCGAGACGATCGAGACGCATGTCAATTCGATCCTCGACACGGCCGCCCCCTACGCCGCCTTCCTCGGCAGCGCCTTCGCCGTCGCCTATTCGCTGCGCTTCATCCACAGCACCTTCTTCGGACCGCCGCCGACCGACCTGCCGCATGAGCCGCACGAGCCGCCCTTCTGGATGCGTTTCCCGATCCTGCTGCTGGTGCTGACCTGCCTCGTCGTCGGCATCCTGCCGGGCTACACGATCGGCCCGTATCTGCACACGGCGGTGGTGTCGGTGCTCGGCCCGGCGACGCCGGAATACAGCCTCGCCATCTGGCACGGCTTCAACCTGCCGCTGATCATGAGCATCGGCGCGCTGGCCGCCGGCGTGCTGCTCTACCACTTCCTCAAGAACTACCTCGCCACCTCCGAGGAAGGGCCTCCCTATTTCCGCCGCCTCAAGGGGCAGCGCATCTTCGAGCGCGTCATGGCCACGATCTCGTGGCGCTGGGCCCGCTTCCTGGAAGCCAATCTCGGCACCCGCCGGCTGCAGCCGCAGCTGCGGCTGCTCGTGCTCGTGGCTCTGATCGCGGCGACATGGCCGATCTGGCTGCAGGGGCTCGACTGGCGTAGGCCGACGCTTGCCGGCGCCGATCCCGTCTTCGTCGCCATGTGGCTGATCGGGATCATCTGCGCCGTCAGCGCCGCCTGGCAGGCCAAGTTCCACCGGCTGGTGGCGCTGATGCTGCTCGGCGTTTCCGGCCTCGTCACCTGCATCACCTTCCTGTGGCTGTCGGCGCCGGATCTCGCCGTGACGCAGCTCCTCGTCGAGGTAGTGACCACGGTGCTGATCCTGCTCGGCCTGCGCTGGCTGCCGAAGCGGTCGCCGGAAATCGCCACGGACACGATTCCCGTCATCGCCAGGTTCCGCCGCTATCGCGACTTCGCCATGGCGATCGCCGCCGGCCTCGGCGCGACGATCGTCGCCTATGCGATCATGACGCGCACCCAGCCGGCCACGATCGGCGACTATTTCCTCGAGAAGGCCTATTCGGAAGGCGGCGGCAAGAATGTCGTCAACGTCATCCTGGTCGACTTCCGCGGCTTCGACACCTTCGGCGAGATCACCGTCCTCGGCGTCGTCGCGCTGACGGTGTTCGCCCTGCTCCGCCGTTTCCGCCCGGCCGCCGACAGCGTCGAATCGCCGGAACAGCAGCGGATCCAGAACGCGCATGACGACGCCCAGCCCGACCGCAAGGTGGGCGACACGATCAGCGACTATCTGCTGGTGCCGTCGCTGATCATGCAGTGGCTGTTCCCGGTCATCATCCTGTTCGCCGCCTACCTGTTCCTGCGCGGCCACGACCTGCCGGGCGGCGGCTTTGCCGCCGGCATCGCCATGGCGGCGGCGTTCATCCTGCAATACATGTCCGCCGGCACGATCTGGGTCGAGGACCGGCTGCGCGTGCTGCCGGTCGTCTGGATCGGCTTCGGACTGCTGCTGGCGGCCATCGTCGGCGCCGGCTCCTGGGTCTTCGGCTATCCGTTCCTGACCTCGCATTCGCAATATATCGAGCTGCCGCTGATCGGCGCCGTGCCGGCCGCCACCGCCAGCCTGTTCGATTTCGGCGTCTTCTCCCTCGTTCTCGGCGCAACCAGCCTGATGTTGATCGCTCTCGCGCACCAATCGATCCGCCGCCTGCGCTCCACGCGCGCCGCCGCGACCAGCGAGGAGGAGGCCGCCTGATGGAACTCGTTCTCGCCATCGGCATCGGCGTCTTGATCGGCTCGGGCGTCTGGCTGCTGTTCCGCCCGCGCACCTACCAGCTCATCATCGGGCTGTCGCTCATCGCCTATGGCGTCAATCTGTTCATCTTCTCGATGGGACGGCTGAAGGTGGCGGCACCGCCCGTGCTTTCCTCCGCCGGCGCCGTCAATCCGGCCGATTATGCCGATCCGATCCCGCAGGCGCTGGTGCTGACCGCCATCGTCATCGGCTTCGCGACGACGGCGCTGTTCCTCGTCGTGCTTCTGGTCTCGCGCGGCCTGACGGGCAGTGACCATGTCGACGGCCGGGAGCCCAGCTGATGGATTGGGCTGAACATCTCGTCATCGTTCCGATCCTGCTGCCGCTCATCACCGGCGCGGCGCTACTTCTGATCGATGAACGCCGGCATGCGCTGAAAGCCGCCATCAACGTCATCTCGACGATCGCGCTGGCTCTGGTCGCGATCGCGCTGCTCGATTTCGCCAACACGCCGACCGCGACCAACGGGCCGGCGACGAAGGTCTATCTGCTCGCCAACTGGCCGGCGCCGTTCGGCATCGTGCTGGTGCTCGACCGCCTGGCGGCGCTGATGCTGGTGCTGACCTCGATGCTGGCGATCGCGGCGATCGTCTATTCGCTGGCGCGCTGGCACCGGAGCGGCCCGCATTTCCACACGCTCTTCCAGCTGCTGCTGATGGGCGTCAACGGCGCCTTCCTGACCGGCGACCTGTTCAACCTGTTCGTGTTTTTCGAGGTGATGCTGGCGTCGTCCTACGGCCTGATGCTGCACGGCTCCGGCCAGGCGCGCGTCAAGGCGGGCCTGCACTACATCGTCGTCAACCTCGCCGCCTCGTCGCTGTTCCTGATCGGCGTCGCCATGATCTATGGCGTCACCGGCACGCTCAACATGGCCGACCTGGCGCTGCGGATCCCCGGCGTGCCGGCCTCGGACCGCATGCTGCTCGACGCCGGCGCCGGCATTCTCGGCATCGCCTTCCTGGTCAAGGCCGGCATGTGGCCGCTCGGCTTCTGGCTGCCGACCGCCTACAACGCTGCCGCCGCCCCCGTCGCCGCCATCTTCGCCATCCTCTCCAAGGTCGGCGTCTATGTGCTGCTCCGTCTTTCGCCGCTCCTCTTCGGTGTCGAGGCCGGAGCCTCGAGCGGCTTCGGCGATTCCTGGCTTCTGGTCGGCGGCATGGTGACCATCGCCTTCGGCGCCATCGGCGTCATGGCGTCCCAGGCCAAGGGACGCCTCGCCGGCTACTACATTCTCGTCTCGTCCGGCACGATGCTGGCGGCGATCGGCATCGCCAACGTCTCGGCCACCGCCGGCGCGCTCTACTACATGGTGAGCTCGACGCTCGCGATCAGCGCCTTCTTCCTGCTGATCGAGCTGATCGACCGCGTGCAGGATCCCTCCGCCGGCGTCCTCGCCATCACGCTCGACGCCTATGGCGAAGACCTCGAGGAAGAGGAAGCGGAGGAGGAGATCGGCGTCGCCATTCCCTCGACCCTCGCCATCCTCGGCATCTCCTTCGCCGCCTGCGGCCTGCTTCTGGCCGGCCTGCCGCCGCTCTCCGGCTTCGTCGGCAAGTTCGCGATCCTGACGGCGCTGCTCAATCCCGACGGGCTCACCGAGGGCGGCAGCCTGTCGCCGGCGATCTGGACCTTCGTCGCGCTGCTCGTCATCTCCGGCCTCGCCGCGATGATCTCGCTGACCCGCGCCGGCATCCAGGCCTTCTGGGCGCCGATCGAGGGCATCGTGCCGCGCGTCCTCCTGATGGAAATCGCGCCGATCGCCTTCCTGCTGTCGCTCTGCGTCGGGCTGACGATCTTCGGCGGGCCGGTGATGCGCTACATGGACCAGACGGCCCAGTCGCTGCACGCGCCGCACAGCTACATCCGCGATGTCATGTCGGCGCCGCGCGTCGAGGCCCCTGCCCCCGAGGCTCCGGCCAGCAAGACGCCGGAGGTCGCACCATGAGCCGGTTCCTGCCCTACCCGCTGCTGACGGCGTCGCTGATCCTGATGTGGCTGCTCCTGAACAGCTTCTCGCTCGGCCATCTGATCCTGGGCACGGTGATCGCCGTCGCCGCGTCCTGGGCGATGGCGGCGCTACAGCCGGACAAGCCGCGCCTGCGGCGCTGGCACCTGATCCCGGTCCTGATCGGGCGCGTGCTGATCGACATCTACCACTCGAACGTCGCGGTCTCGAAACTCATCCTGCAGGGCAAGCGGAGCACCCGGCGGCCGGGCTTCGTGGTCGTTCCGCTGCGGCTGCGCGACCGGACGGGCCTCGCGGTGCTCGCCTGCATCCTCACGGCGACGCCAGGCACCGCCTGGGTCGAGTATCACGCCGAGAACGGCCGGCTCCTGATCCATGTCCTCGACCTGGTCGACGGCGATCTCTGGATCGAGACGATCCAGAAACGCTACGAGCAGCTGCTGATGGAGGTTTTCGAATGAGCACGACGATCCTCCTCTGGTCGATCACGGCCTCGCAGCTGATGCTCGTCGCGGCGATGGCCTGCGCCGCCTACCGCATCCTCGCCGGCCCGCGCGCGCAGGACCGCGTGCTCGGCGTCGACGCGCTCTATGTCTGCGGCATGCTGCTGATCCTGACCTTCGGCATCCGCAACGGCAGCACGATCTATTTCGAGGCGGCGCTAGTCATCGCCCTGCTCGGCTTCGTCTCGACGGCGGCGCTGGCCAAGTTCCTGATGCGCGGCGAGGTGATCGAATGAACGGCCTCGAAGACCTTCCCGCCTGGGCGGCGCTGCTGGTCGCCTTCCTGCTGCTGCTCGGTTCCGGGCTGACGCTGCTCGGAACCATCGGCCTCGTCCGCTTCAAGAGCTTCTACGAGCGCGTGCACGCGCCCACCCTCGGCACGACGGGCGGCGCCGGCGCGATCCTGATCGCCTCGATGGTGTGCTTCTCGGTGCTGCAATCGCGCCTCGTGCTGCACGAGCTGCTGATCACCGCCTTCGTCACCGTGACGACGCCGGTGACGCTGATGCTGCTCGCCCGCGCCGCGATCTATCGCGACCGGACCGAGAAGGCCGACAGCGTCGCCTCGCTGGTCGGTGACCGCGGCATAAACGACGGCGAGCACACCGCGCGGGGCTGAGGGCTCCTTCGCGCGATTTGACGGATATCAAACCACTCTGCGCCGCATCCGGATACGATCTATCCTGATCGGATGTCGCACACTCGCCTGCGGGGCTCCTCCTGCGAGCGAGGAAGAGGAGGTTTCGATGCCGCGCATGAAAGCCGCCATATTCGTCGAACCCGGACGGATCGTCCTCGACGAGAAGCCCATTCCCGATGTCGGGCCGCGCGATGCGCTGATGCGCATCACCACGACGACGATCTGCGGCACCGACATCCACATCCTCAAGGGCGAATATCCCGTCGCCAAGGGCCTGACGATCGGCCACGAGCCGGTCGGCGTCATCGAGAAGCTCGGCTCGGCGGTCGAGGGATACCAGGAGGGCCAGCGCGTCATCGCCGGCGCCATCACGCCGAGCGGTCACAGCTATGCCTGCCTCTGCGGCTGCGGCTCGCAGGACGGCCCCGGCACCAAGCACGGCTTCAAGGCGACCGGCGGCTGGAAATTCGGCAATCTGATCGACGGCTGCCAGGCCGAATATGTCCTCGTTCCCGATGCCGCCGCCAATCTGAGCCCGGTCGCCGAAGGGCTGAAGGACGAAGAAATCCTGATGTGCCCCGACATCATGTCGACCGGCTTCGCCGGCGCCGAGAGCGGCGCCGTCAGGATCGGCGACACGGTGGCCGTGTTCGCGCTCGGCCCGATCGGGCTCTGCGCCGTCGCCGGCGCCAAGCTGATGGGCGCCACCACGATCATCGGCGTCGACACCGTGCCGGAGCGCCTCGCGGTCGCCAAGAAGCTCGGGGCCGACATCGTCGTCGATTTCAAGAAGGGCGATCCGGTCGAGCAGATCATGGCCTTGACCGGCGGCCGCGGCGTCGACGTGGCGATCGAGGCGCTCGGCACCCAGGGCACGTTCGAATCCGCGCTGCGCGTCCTGCGTCCGGGCGGCACGCTGTCGAGCCTCGGCGTCTATTCGAGCGATCTGAAGATCCCGCTCAGCGCGTTCTCGGCCGGCCTCGGCGACAACAAGATCGTCACCTCGCTCTGCCCGGGCGGCAAGGAGCGCATGCGCCGGCTGATGAATGTCGTCGCCTCCGGCCGGGTCGACCTGACGCCGCTCGTCACGCACCGCTTCAAGCTCGACGACATCGAGGAAGCCTACGACCTCTTCGGCCACCAGCGCGACGGCGTGCTGAAGGTAGCGATCACGCCCTGACGGCGGGACCGCCCGAACCGGCATCCCCTCTGGGAAGATACTTGAAACGGACGTCCCGATCTCCGCGTCGGGGTCGTCCGTATTTTTCTAACACACCTTCACGGTCTTGATGCCGAGCAGCTGGCCGAGCTTCTCGATTTTGTCGGCGACATGGCCGATTCCGACGGCGCAGTGATGCGCCGGACATTCGGCGTTCCACGTCTCGACGAATTTTCGCGCGCCGATGGAAAAACGATAGCGGCTGTTGGTGTTGCCGATCTCGAGGATAGGACCGGGCACCGATTCAGCCTCCGCCACCACCAGCTTCAGCTTGCCGGCGCCGTCCTCGGCCACCGAGAGCAGCGTCACCGGGCCGTGCTTGACCGACATCTCGACGCTGACGCCGGAGCCGACCTTGCCGTGATAAACCTTGAGCGGCCGGACCTTGGTCTTGCCCTCGGCGATCTTCGTATGGCCGGGGCCGTCATGGCCCATCAGCACGATGTCGTCGTTGAAATCGATGCCGTAATACTCGGTGAACGACCCGCCGACGCCGAGCGTGTCGAGGATCTTCATCGCCTGCGCGTTCTTCACCTCGTATTCGCCCGCCACAGGCACGCCGCGCGCCGCCAGGTACGAACAACCGAGGATCACCGACGAGATGACGTCCTCGTGGTCGTGGCCGGGCACCGATTCATAGTAATAGGCGAGCGAGCCGAGCTTGTGCTTCGCCACCAGCCGGTCGAGCGCGATCGAGGTCCGGGCGGCGCGCAAAAGCTCGGCCGGATCGCAATCCGCCTGGATGTCGAACTCGCCCCGGAAGCCGTCGACACGCGCCGCCGCCTCCAGTTCGGTCACCGATTTCCGCAATTCAGCCAGTTCGTCGATCTCGACGATCTCCAGATGGCCGCCGAAGGTCGCGACCTGCGCCGTCGTGTCGGAATAGATGTCGAGCATGCCGTTGTAATAGCGCCCCATCAGGCCGAGGCGGTTGTGCGACATGACATAGGCGACGCGCGCCGCTTCGATCCAGGCCTCGATCTCGCGGTCGACATGGTCGTCGCCCTCGAGCACGCCCGTCACCTGGTGGAAATCGATGTTGGCGCGGCGGAAGACGTTGGCGATCTCCGGCACCGGGCAGGCGGCGCAGAAGGCGAGCCACTCGCCGGTCATTTGCGTGCGGTCGTCGAGCGCGTTGAACGTCGCATAGTCGATCGCGGCGGCTGGCTGCAGGTTCAGGATCACCACCGGAACCTTGGCGCGCTGCACCACCGGCAGCACGGTCGAGGACACCGCGTAGGTCGTGACATGCAGGAAGATCAGGTCGACATCGGCGGCGCGGAACTGGTGCCCGGCATCCATCGCCTTCTCGGGATCGTCGATCAGGCCGAGATTGACGATCTCGACACCCGGCCGCGCCAGCTTTGCCGCCACCGTCTCGATATAGCCGCGCAGGCGCGGTTCGAGGCCGGCGAATTGCGGCCAGTAGGCGTTCAGTCCGATGCCGAACAGGCCGACCTTCAACGTGTCATGCGCCATGGTTCTTCCCTCAATCCGCCAGAAGGTCGCGCACCCGGCCGGCGAGCGCCTCGCCGAGCGTGCGATGCGCGTCCGCGTCGAGATGGATGCCGTCGACCTCGCTCGACGCGATGACCGAGCCCGCCTCGAACACCGGGATGCCGCGCGGCGCGGCGGCGCGGGCGAATTCCTTGCCGAGCTTTCGCGATTTCTCCGTGCCGCCCTCGAACATCTCGGTGAGCCAGCCGAGCTTCACAATCGGCGCCGGCACGACGAGCAGCACCTTGGGCGCCCTGCCCTCCGGCCCGGTGGCCGAGCCCAGCACGATGTCGGCCAGGCGCACCGCACCATCGGCGATGTCGCCCGCCTGCATCGACAGCCGCGCCTTCAGATCATTGGTGCCGAGCTTGATGATGACGAGGTCGAGCGGCATGTGCGTCTCGATCGCCACCTGCAGGAAACGCGCGCCGTTCTTGTGATGCCCTTCGACCGGATCGTCGACGCAGGTCGTGCGGCCGTTCAGCCCCTCGGCGATCACCTGCACGCCGGCGCCGAGCTTCTGCTGCAGCACGCCCGGCCAGCGCACATCCGGCGCGAAGCGGCCACCGACACCGCGCTCAGGCTGCGGCTCGGCGCCCCAGCTGTTGGAATCGCCATAGACCATCACGGTTTTCATCGGGTTTTCCTC
The DNA here is from genome assembly GCF_059699055.1 of Kaistia sp. SLG-1. NCBI lineage: Bacteria > Pseudomonadati > Pseudomonadota > Alphaproteobacteria > Hyphomicrobiales > Kaistiaceae > Kaistia > Kaistia sp. SLG-1. Next base: position 1,242,162 of record NZ_AP048544.1, on the reverse strand, counting down.
AGCAATGACCATCTGAATTCTCACCTCTCACGGAGGAGACTCATCACAACTGTGAAACTGGACCGGGATTGCTGCCTCGGTCCTGCCTCCGCCGTTTCTCCACCCTCGCCGTCATCCCTGCTTTCGCTGGGATGGTGACCACGCTCAGCGATTCTGACCACGCGTGGTATCAAGCAAGCCCCTCACCCCACCCTCTCCCGCAAGCGGGCGAGGGCTTTCCGGCCGTGTGGCGGATGCAACGAGACCGGGCTCAGTCTGCCCCCTCGCCCGCTTGCGGGAGAGGGTTGGGGTGAGGGTCTATCGACCATCCTCCCTGCCCGCCTCAGTTCACCCGGTAACGAGCAAGAACATCGGCGCGGGGTTCGGCGCCGTGGCCGGGGCGGTTCGGCGCCGAGATGAGGCCGTTCTCGTGCCAGAACGGCTCGTCGACGAGGTCGAACTGCATCGGCCCCGGCAGCGGCTTCAGCTCGAACAGCTCGGCCGCCTTCGAGGCGAGCGACAGGTGCAGGCTGGCGCCGGTCAGGACCGCCGTGCTCCAGGCATGTGCGTTGACGGTTCTACCGGCCGCCTCGATGACGGCGGCGGCCTTGCGGAAGCCGGTGACGCCCTCGATGCGGGCGGGATCGAGGCCGAGCACGTCGGCAGCCCCCGTATCGAGCCAGCGCTGGTAGCCGGCGACGGTGAACTCGCGCTCGCCGACCGCGACCGGCGTCGAAACGGCGGCCTTCAAGGCGATATGGTCGGCGACCTGGCCGGGCAGGAACGGCTCCTCGATCCAGGCGATTGCGGATTCCTCCATCCGCTTCACCGTCCGGATGGCGGTGTCGAGATCCCATTTCGTGCCGTTGCCGGCGTCGACCATGATGCCGGCCTCCGGCCCGATCGCCGCGCGCAGCGCCGCCACCAGCGCCACGTCGTAATCGGGATCTCGGCCGGCGCGCGACAGGCCCCGCTTGCCGAGGCCGAGCTTGGTCGAGCGGAAGCCGTTCGCGATGTGGCCGGCGATGTCGCGGACGCTGTCCTCGATCGTCGCCTGGTTGACGTGCAGGCTGGCGCAGACGGGCAGCGCCTGGTGATGGCGGCCGAAGAGATCGACCAGCGGCTTGCCGGCTTCCTTCGCCTTCAGGTCCCAGAGCGCCATGTCGATCGCCGAGATGGCCATCGAGGCGATGCCACCCTCGCCATACCACCAGCAATGGTTCTTCATCGCCTGCCAGCAGCCCTCGACATCGGAGAGGTCGCGCTCGACCAGCAGCGGCAGCAGGCCGTCGCGGATGACAAGCTCCGTCGCCCGCAGTGCTTCCGGCCACATGGCGATCGCCTCGCCCCAGCCGGAGATTCCGGATTTGGTGTCGACCCGGACCAGCAGCGTCATCCGGTCGTGGCCGAAATCATTCGGCTCCGGCCAACGCAGCACAAAGCACTCAGCTCCGCCGAGACGCATGCGAAATTCCTCCCCTTCACCGCGCTTTTCGAGCGGTACTTTCCGTCAAGGCTAGAGGCAAAACCGGAGAGGCGTCAATCAAATTGGTCAGGCCAATTATTTCAACGTGACGCTTGCGTGAGGTGAAATGTCGTGCTTGTTTTACGGCAATAAGAAATTGGCCTTACCAATTCTGAATGCTCTTTGAGGGAGGAGATTCCAATGAACGCTCGGATTCCGTTCGATGCCATGCGCCGCGTCGCCGGCGCGGCCGTCATGACGCTGCTGCTCGGCAGCGCCGCCTATGCCGAGGATTTCCACGGGTTCGACCCGGCGAAATTCGACGGCGCCATGTTGAGCGCCGACCAGCTCAAGGCCATGGTGGCCGACGCCACCGCCGCCCATAAGCCCAACAACGGCAAGAACCTCGTCCTCGGCTTCGCCAACCTGCAGCGCGACGTGTCGTTCTGCCTGAAGGTCGAGAACGGCATGCTCGAGAACGCCAAAGCGGCGGGCATCGAGCTGCAGGTCGCCGACAACCGCCTCGACGGCGCCACCGCGCTCGCCAACGCGCAGAGCTTCCTGCAGCGCCAGGTCGACCACGTCACCGAATTCCAGACCGACGCCAATTTCGGCGCCACGATCATGCAGCAGATGAATGACGCCAACACCAAGGTGGTGGCGATCGACATCCCGATGCCGGGCGCCACCTTCTTCGGCGCCAACAACCCGCGCTCCGGCTTCATGGGCGGCGCCTATCTCGGCCAGGCGGCGATCGCCAAATTCGGTGCCGACAAGGTCAAGCAAGGCTACTTCGTCGTCGGCGAACTGCCGCAGTCGGGCGCCATTCCCGCCATGCGCACAGGCGGCCAGGTCGCCGGCTTCAAGGCGGCCGTCGACGGCTTCGCGGACGATCACATCATCAAGATCGACACCAAGAACACGCTCGAAGAGAGCTTCACCCAGATGAACAACGTCATCGGGCGCATCCCCGAGGGCGCGCCGATCATGGTGACGGCGATCAACGACCAGGCGGCGACCGGCATGCTGCGCGCCGTCAAGCAGGCCGGCCGCGAGGCGGACCTGATCGTCGTCGGCATGGGCGCCGACGAAATCCAGAACATGATCGACGAGCCGAGCTTCGTATCGTCGGTCGGCTACTTCCCCGAGCGCTACGGCAACTACCTGATCCCGCTGGCGCTGATGCAGCTCGCCGGCAAGGAAGTGCCGGATACGGTCCTGGTCAACCACGTGATGGTGACCAAGGATAATGTCTGCACCTTCTACGACAAGTTCGCCTGCGCCGAGGGCAAGGACCCGATCAAGTTCGAGTTCCCGCAGGCCGCCTTCGAGAAGCACCTGGCCGAGATCCGGGCCCTGCCCGATCTCGCCGACTACCAGAACCTGATCCCGACCAACTGATAGGATCGGCCGGCGGGCGCGCCAAACGCGCCCGCCTACTTCTCTTTGATTTCAGGAAGGGCCGCATGGCGACCAACGTTCCCCGCCTCGGCATGCACGGCATCGGCAAGTCCTTCGGACGCGTGCCGGTGCTCACCCATGTCGATCTCAGCGTCGAACCCGGCGAGGTCGTCGCCCTGCTCGGCTCCAACGGCGCCGGCAAGTCGACCCTGATGAAGATCCTGACCGGCCTCTACAGCCGCGACGGCGGCACCATCCGCATCGACGGCGAGGAGGTCGATTTCAAGGATCCGGCCGCAGCCGTCGCCGCCGGCGTCAAGCTGCTGCCGCAGGAAATCTCCGTCATGCCGGACATGACGGTGGCCGAGAACATCTTCCTCGGCGACATGCCGCTGAAGCGCAAATTCGGCATCCTGCAGGTCGACAAGGACGCGATGCGCACCCGCTCGCGCGAACTGCTCGACCAGCTCGGCTTCGCCGACATCCTGCCCGACATGCTGGTGAAGCGGCTCTCCGTCGCCGAACAGCGCATCGTCGAGATCGCCCGTGCGCTCGCCGGCAATGCGAGCATCCTCGTCATGGACGAGCCGACGGCGGCGCTGACCGAGCAGGAAGCGAAGATGATCTTCAGGATCATCCGCCGCCTGAAGGAGAACCGGGTCTCGGTCATCTACATCTCGCACTACCTCTCGGAAGTGTTCGAGATCTCCGACCGCATCGTCGTGCTGCGCGACGGCCGCAACGCCGGCACCTTCAACACCGCCGACACAAGGCGCGCCGAAGTGCTCGCCGCCATGCTCGGCAACACGGTCGACGACCTCTACGACGTCGGCACGCCCGGCGCACCCGGCGCCGAGATCCTGAACGTCGAGAAGCTCAGCATCCCGCGCAAGCTGGACGACATCTCCTTCACGCTTCGGCAGAACGAGATCCTCGGCATCTTCGGCCTGGTCGGATCCGGCGTCGAAGTGCTCGGCCGCGCGCTTTATGGCGCGCTCGGTCCGCTCAAGACGGCGGATGTCCGCCTCGCGGGCCAGAGCTACCGGCCGATGAGCGCCCGCGCCGGCAAGCTCGCCGGCATCGGCTTCGTCGCGGCCGAGCGCAAGAAGGAAGGCATCGTCGCCGACCTGACGGTGCGCGAGAACATCGCCCTTCCCTTCGAGGAGCGCTTCGAGCGTGGCCTGTTCGTCTCGAAGGACGAGGAGGCCCAGCACGCCATCCGCTGGATCGGCGAGCTCGGCATCCGCACGCGCGGTCCCGAGCAGAAGATCCGCACCCTCTCCGGCGGCAACCAGCAGAAGGTCTGCATCGCCCGCTGGCTGGTCGAGGGCGTGCGCCTGCTGATCCTCGAGGAGCCAACGCGCGGCGTCGATGTCGGCGCCAGGCGGGAGATCTACGGCAAGCTGCGGGAGCTCGCGAACCGCGGCTACGCCGTCCTGATCCTCTCCTCCGACGTCGAGGAAGTCGCCGGCATCAGCGACCGCTCGCTGGTGCTCGATCGCGGCCGCCTCGTCGGCGAATTCGAACGCGGCGCCAAGCCGGCCGAGCTCATGGCCGCAACCGGCAACGATCCTGCCTTCCAGGCCACCTGAAGGACTTCATTCCATGGCCCATTCAGTCGAAACACATGCCGCCGGCGGCGCCAGGGAGCGGATGTCCGCCCTGCTCGGGCAGCCCTGGTCCGGCGTCGCGATGCTGGCGATCTTCTACCTGATCCTGATCGCCGTCTTCTCGGTGCTGTCGCCCTTCTTCCTGACGCTCAGGAACATGCTGCAGATCGGCGGCAACGTCGCCTATATCGGCCTGATGGCGGCGGCGGGCACGCCGCTGATCATCGCCGGCGGCCTCGATCTCTCGGTCGCGGCGATCGCCGGACTGACCGGCGTCGTCATCTCGATGCTATTCGGCATGGGCGTCCCGATCTGGATTGCCGTCGCCATCGCCATCCTCGTCGCCGCGGCGATCGGCGTGGTTAACGGATTGTTTACGACGCGCTTGCGCCTCAACCCGCTGATCGTGACGCTCGGCATGATGAGCATCATCTCCGGCATCGCGCTGGTGCTGACCGGCGGCCTGACCCGGCCGCTGATGGTGCCGGGCTTCAACTGGGTCGGCTCCGGCCGCGTCGTCGGCATCCCGATCCCGTTCATCCTGATGATGGTGACCTTCGTCGGCCTCTGGGTCGTGATGACGCGGATGCGCTTCGGCCGCTACATCTACGCCGCCGGCGGCAATGCCGAGGCGTCGCGGCTGATCGGCATCCCGCTCGAGAAGACCGTCATCATCCTCTACGTCATCTCGGCCATCTCCGGCGCCGTCGCCGGCACCATCCTCGGCGCCATGCTCGGCGCCGCCGGCCCGACGGCGGCCGGCTCGCAGCTCCTCACCGTCATCGCCGCGATCATCCTCGGCGGCACCAGCCTGAACGGCGGCCGCGGCAGCGTCTGGGGCACCCTGCTTGCCGTGCTGATCCTCGGCACGCTCAACAACGGCCTGACATTGCTTGATGTTTCCAGCTTCTGGCAGGATGTCACCCGTGGTGTCGTGCTGATGCTGGCGGTCAGCCTCGACCAGATCCGAACCCGCGCGCTGGGGGAATAGGATGGCGGAGATGATCCCGGCCGATTTCGAACCGATCGAGCGCAGCTCGGTAGCCGAACAGGTTGCCAAGAAGCTGCTCGACCTGGTGCGGACAAAGAACCTGAGGCCGGGCGACCAACTTCCGCCCGAACGCGAGCTGGCGGCGGCCATGCAGGTCAGCCGCCCCAGCGTCCGCGAGGCGCTGCGCGGTCTGCAGATCCTCGGCGTGCTCAAGGTCAGGCAGGGCGGCGGCATCTATGTGTCGTCGCTCGAAGCGTCCGATCTGCTCGGCCCGCTGCAGCTCTTGATCACGCTCAACGAGCAGAACGTCAACGCCCTCTACGAGTCGCGAAAGCTGATCGACGGCGGTATCGGACGGATGGCCGCCGAGCGGATCACGCCCGAGGACCTGACGCGGATGAAGAACATGCTCCTCGTCCAGCGCGGGCTGATCAACGATCCCATCGGGTTTCGCGTCTCCGACGTCGAGTTCCACCGCGTTCTGTCGGACGCGACGGGCAACCCGTTCCTCGTGCGCGTCTCGACCTCGCTCTACATCCTCGGCATGGAATACCGGCGGATTGCCGCCGAAACGCCGGGCGTCCTCAGCCAATCCTTCCAGGATCACGAACTGATCGTCGCGGCGCTGGCAGCGCGCGACCCGGACGCCGCCGAGGCGGCGATGGTCCAGCACATGACCAACGTGCACCTCTCGACGGTCAACGCCATGGATATCACTCCCTGATGGAACGAAACTCATGAAACGCGCGCGGATCGGCATCATCGGCGCGGGATGGTGGGCGGTCGAGAACCACATCCCGGCGCTCAGGGACAACCCGCATTGCGAACTGGTCGCCGTCAACCGGCTCGGCAAGGCGGAGCTGCGCCAAATCCAGGACCGCTTCGGCATCGAGAATGGCTATGAAGACTATGCCGAGATGCTGCGCGAGGTGCCGCTCGACGGCGTCATCGTCGCCTCGCCGCATGTGCTGCACCATGAGCATGCGCTGGCCGCGATAAAGGCTGGCTGCCACGTGCTGGTCGAGAAGCCGCTCGCCACGACGGCATCAGACGCGCGCGAGATCGTCGCCGCCGCGGCGGAACGCGGTCGCGAGATCGTCGTGCCCTATGGCTGGAACTTCAAGCATTTCAGCGCCAGCGCCGCCGAACTCGTCGCCTCTGGCAAGATCGGCAAGGTCGAGCACGTCGTGCTGCAGATGGCCTCGGCCCTCGGCGACCTGATGGCCGGCGAGCCGATGAAGGAAACCGAGGGCGCGATGTTCCGTCCGCCGGCCTCGACCTGGGCCGATCCGAAGCGGGCCGGCGGCTATGGCTGGGGCCAGCTGGTGCACGCGCTCGGCCTGCTGTTCAAGATCGCCGACATCGCGCCGGAGGAAGTCTTCGCCATGGTCGGCCGCTCGCCGAGCGGCGTCGACTATTATGACGCCGCCGTCGTCCGCTTCGCCAATGGCGCCACCGGCTCGCTCTCCGGCTCGTCCACCGTGCCGAAGCATCGCGGCTTTCAGATCGACCTGCGCATCTTCGGCTCGGAGGGCATGCTGCTGCTCGACATCGAGCGCGAGCGGCTGGAAGTGAGCCGCCGCGACGGCACCGACGAGATCGTTCCGATCGCCGCCGGCGCCGGCGCCTATAGCTGCATCGAGCCGGTCAATCTGCTGGTCGACATCTGCCGTGGCCTCGCCCCGCACAACGCCTCGCCCGGAATTGTCGGCATGCGCGCCGTCGAGGTGCTGGACGCGCTCTACCGTTCGGCCGAGAGCGGCCGCGTCGAGAAGGTCTGACGCGGATGAAGCTCTCGCTCACCACCTGGTCGCTGCGCAGCCTGACGCTGGACGAGGCGGCGGGGCTCTCCCGCATTCTCGGCATCGGCGCGCTCGACCTCGGCTATTTCTACAAGCCCGGCCTCGACAAGGAGGCGCTGATCGCCGACCCGGACGGCATGGCCGACCGCGTGCTGAAGCTCGGCGTCGCGCTGCCCAATCTCTACCATCTGTTCGGCAACTCGCTGTCGGACCGCAACCTCGCCGGCCCGCGCCATCGTGAGCAGAACGAGGCGGATTTTCGCCAAGTCGTGCGCTTCGCGAAGCGCGCCGGCCTCGGCAGCGTCTTCGTGCTGCCCGGCGTCGTCAATCCCGGCCAGGACCGGGCGAGCGCGCTGGCGGAATCGGCGGAGAGCCTGCGCCGGCTGGTCGCGATCGCGGCGCCGGAAGGCGTGCAGCTCACCATCGAGCCGCATGTCCATTCCTATCTCGAAAGCCCGACGCTGGTGCTCGAGTTGCTCGGCCGAGTGCCCGGCCTGAAGCTCGCGCTCGACTACGCACATTTCGTCTGCCTCGGCTACCGGCAGGAGGAGATCGACATACTGGCGCCGCATGCGGCCCACGTGCATCTCCGCCAGGCGCGGATGGGCGTGCTGCAATGCAAGCTCTCGCTCGGCACGATCAATTTCGGCGCCATGCTCGGAACGCTGAAAGCGGCCGGCTACGACGGCTATCTGGCGATCGAATATGTGCATCAGGACTACATGGACGGATTGCATGACGACGTGCTCACCGAGACCGTCGACATGCGCGACTGCGTGAGGGAGTGGCTGGCGTGACGGCAAAAGGCATTGCGCTCGTGACCGGCGGCGCCGGCGGCATCGGCGCCGAGATCGTCCGGCGACTGGCGGCGGACGGCTATCACGTCGTCGCGGCCGATCACAATGAGGCGCTCGCGGCCGAGGTCGCCAACGGCGTCGGCGGCAGCGCCGTCGGCATCGACATTACCGACGCGAACTCGGTCGACCAGGCCTTCGAGACCGTGCTCGACCAGCATGGCCGCCTCGACATCCTCGTCAACGCCGCCGGCATCCATCTGCAGAAGCTCGTCGTCGACACCACGCCGGAGGAATGGGACCGGATCCAGAGCGTCAATGCGCGCGGGCCGTTCCTGACCTGCCGCGCGGCGGCGCGGGCGATGATGCGGGCGGAGCGCGGCCGCATCGTCAACATCATCACCCGGCTCAATTTCGGCAATCCCTATTCCAGCGCCTACATTGCCTCGAAGAACGCGCTCTGGGGCCTGACCCAGTGCCTCGCGGTCGAGCTCGCTTCCTATGGCATCACGGTGAACGGCGTCGCGCCGGGCCATGTCGGCCCCGGCACCGGCATGGAGAAGCAGTTCCGCGAAAAGGCGGAAAAGCTCGGCCTCTCCTGGGAGGCGTTCGAGGCGCAGGTGCTGAAGACCATCCCCGTCGGCCGCTGGTGCCGGCCGGCCGACGTCGCCGCCGCCGTCGCCTACGTCACCTCGCCGGAGGCCTCCTTCGTCACCGGCGAACTGATCAACGTCACGGGCGGCTTCGTCGGCTACGGCATCGCGCCGCCCAAGGAAGCGCGCTTCGCGCAGGATGCAACGGAATGAGCAAGGACCTGCGCAATGGCGGCCTCGATCGTCTGACCGTCGAGGACATTCTGAAGCCGGGCTTCTCGACGCCCTGGGACGCACCGATGGTGCCGCCCTACCCGTTCACCTTCCGCAATGTCGACGTGCTGACGCTGGTCTGGCGGACGACGGAAGCCGCCGTGGCAAGGCTGCTGCCGCCGCCGCTGGAGCCGACCAGCGACATCGTCATGGCGCATATCTACCGGATGAACGACACCGAATGGCTCGGCCCCTATGGCGAGAGCAACGTCTCGCTCGGCTGCCGCCTACCGGGCGTCGCCGAGGGCTCCTATTCGCCCTATCTGTTCCTCTCCTCCGACGCCGGCGTCGCGCATGGCCGCGAGCTGCACGGCCAGCCAAAGAAATCAGGCGAGCCGAAGCTGGAACTGCGCGGCGACCTCGTCGTCGGCACGGTGGCGCGGAACGGCATCGACGTGCTGACCGGCACCCTACCCTACAAGCAGCGCACCGATACGCTGGCCAGCCTCAACCGGCATTTCGACTTCGCCGAGAACATCAATCTGAAGGTCATCGACCACATCGACCAGCGCCCGGCCATCCGGCAGCTGACGGCGCGGCGGCTCTCCAACGTCGTCGTGCACGAATGCTGGGGCGGGCCCTGCACGGTCGAGCTCCGCCCGAACGCGCAGGCGCCGATCCACCGCCTGCCGGTGGTCGACATGCTGGACGGCCTGCACTGGAAGGCCGATTTCACGCTCGTGCCCGGCCGCATCGTTCACGATTATCTCGCCTGAGGGGAAGAAGAATGGGACATCACGCCTGGGTTCTCGAAGTCCGTCCCGGCTGCGAGGAGGAATACAAGAAGGCGCATGACGAGATCTGGCCTGAGATGCTGGAGACGCTGAAGGCGGCCGGCATCCGCAACTACTCGATCTTCCGCTTGGGCTTGAAGCTGATCGGCTATTTCGAGACCGACGATTTGCAGAAGACCATCGCCCATCTGAAGGACGATCCGGTCAACAAGCGCTGGGGCGAGGCGATGGCGCCGATCATGAAGCTCGAAGGCGACCCGCGCACCGGTTTCGCCTATATGCTGCCGCTGCAATGGCACATGGACTAGGAGTGGGCTGACATGCTCGACGGAGAGATCGCGTTCGTCACGGGCGCCAAGGGCGGCATCGGCGCCGCTGCGGCGATCGCGCTGGCGGAAGCCGGCGCCACGGTTGTCGTCACGGCGCGCCGGCTTGCCGACGCCGAGGCGACCGCCGCGCGCTGCGCCGAGGGTCGCGCCATCGCCATTGCCTGCGACGTCTCCGACGTGGCGTCGGTCGAGGCAGCGGTCAAGGAAGCGACCGCCCGGGTTGGCGCGCCCACCCTCCTGGTCAACAATGCCGGCGTGGTGCAGCCGATCGGCCTGCTGCACGAGACCGATCCGGCCGCCTGGGCCGCCAGCGTGAACGCCAATCTCGTCGGCGCGGTCGCGGTGATCCGCGCGGTCCTGCCGGCGATGCTGGCGCGGGGACGCGGCACCATCGTCAACCTCTCCTCCGGCGCGGCGCATCGGCCGATGGAGGGCTGGAGCGCCTATTGCGCCGGCAAGGCCGGCCTCGCCATGGTGACCCAGTCGGTCGCACTCGAATATGGCGCGCGCGGCATCCGCGTCTTCGGCTTCTCGCCGGGCATCGTCGACACCGACATGCAGGGCGTCATCCGCGCCTCCGGCGTCGGCCCGGTGAGCAAGCTGCCGCGTGAAACCCTCGCCTCGGTCGACGACCCGGCGCGCGCGATCGTCTATCTCTGCTCGGCCGACGCCGACGATCTCGCGGGCCGCGCGCTCGACGTTCGCGAGGCGGAATTCCGCGCCCGGGCCGGGCTCGCCCCGGTCTGAGCCGCATCGAAAGTTGAAGCTCCGGGCGCATGAAAACACTGGAACATTTCGTGATTTCGTGCGTTCCTCTTACCTAACGGCATCCGTATGCCGTTGATTGGGAGGGAGAGATGGAGCTTCGTCATTTCCGTCAGCAGCCCAATGTGGGACCGCGCGATACGGCCGCGCTCCCGAGCCATGTCATGGACAAGATTGCTGCAGGCGAACATCCGCTGAAGGCGATCCGTGAATGGCGCTGCATCAGCCAAACGGATCTGGCCGACCGCACCGGCGTCGCGCTGACCCAGATCACACGCTGCGAGACCGGCTGGATGATTTCGAAGGACGCCCTGCGCCTGCTGGCCAGGGGGCTGCGCGTGCAGGACGATCTGCTCACCGGCTAGACGACGGCACGTTCGGGCGAACTCACGGCGACGCTTTCGCGTCAGCGAGCGTTGTCGTTCGTTCTGATTTCAGCAAAGGAAGACATGGATGGATCCGAAGAAGCCGCTTCCCGATCCGATGCCGCCGAGCCGCGACGTGCCCGAGCACGCCGTGCCTGAGATCGACGATCGCGCCAACCAGGCGTTTCTCGACAATCTGATCGACACCGACGGCCGCCCGATGCGCGATGCCGTTGACCTGCCGGAAGACGAGGAAGAGCTCGACGAGGACGAAGACGAGTTCGACCGCGATCCCGGCGATTCCTGAGTGTCTGGTCCGTAAACAAGCGAACCCGATTTCCCGCTCGGGCCGCGTTGCCCCCTCTCCGTCACGAGACCTTTGCGCATCCGTATCCAATCGTGATGCGGGGCTTTATCTCCATCATCCTGAGGTGCCCGAGCGTAGCTCGGGCCTCGAAAGACGCACGATCCCGGGGCAACCGATCGATGGCACGACCTCTCTGCGTGCGAGACGGCCCTGCGGGCCTCCTCAGCATGATGAGGATGGTGTTCTGCAAAGGTCTCCTCAGTGTGAAAGAAGAGTCCCGCACGGTCATCCGCGGCGGAGGCGTCAACCGGCGGATGTGTGACGGCTACATTTCGTCGCCTCGCATGACGCGGCGATAAAGGCTATATTTTGATCATCGGAGATCAAAAGGCAGGCGCGACCAGCAGAGTTGCCCGCCTCCGGCACACTGCGCCAGGGTCATTCCGAAGCCAGCGAGCCAATCCGTCCGGCAGGCAGGCCTGCCCGAAAGCACCCAAAGGATCGCCATGAGCGAAACCGAATCCCCATACCGCCTGGCCTTCCGGCTTGGCATTTCCGGCCGTTGCCCGCGCTGCCAGTCCGGTCATATCTTCAGCGGCTGGCTCAAGCTTGCCCCGCGCTGCGAGGTCTGCGGCCTCGACTTTTCCTTCGCCGATCCGGCCGACGGGCCGGCCTTCTTCGCGCAGTTCATCGGCGCGGTTCCGGCCGTGGTCTTCGCGCTCTGGATCCAGTTCAAATACGAGGCGCCCCTCTGGGTTCACCTCATCACGACCTTGCCGATCCTGCTGCTGCCAACCCTGTTGCTATTGAGACCGATCAAGGGCTGGCTGGTCTGCTCGCAATATCTGCATCGCGCCGAGGGCGGCAAACTGCTGAACCGGATCGACGAATAGGCGCTGCCAGCGCCAAACCGAGATAACGAAACGGCCGGGTCATCGAGGATGAGCCGGCCGTTTCCGTTGGGTCGTGCGGATCAGAGCGTGGCGGCGACCTCGTCGATCGCCTTGGCCGTCGCTGCGACGACGATATCGGCCTCCTCGCGGGAGAGGCAGAGCGGCGGCGCGAAGCCGAGGATGTCGCCCTGCGGCATGGCGCGGCCGATGACGCCCTGTTCGAGCAGCGCGGCGGCGATGCGTGGGCCCACCTTCTCCGACGCCTCGAAGAAGGCGCGGTCGTCGCGATCCCGGACGAATTCGACCGCCGCCAGCAGCCCCTCGCCGCGCACGTCGCCGACGATCCGTTTGCCGCCGACCGCCTCCGCGAGCTGTTCCCTGAAATAAGCGCCGACGTCGCGGGCATTGTTGACGAGGTCCAACTCGTCGACGACTTCGAGATTGGCGACGCCGGCCGCCGTGCAGAGCGGATGCGAGGAATAGGTCCAGCCGTGCCCGATCGGGCCGAAATTGTCGGACCCCTGCTCCAGAATACGCCAGACCTTCTCCGAGACGATGACGCCGGAAAGCGGCGCATAGGCCGAGGTCAGCCCCTTGGCGATGGTGATCAGGTCCGGCCTGATGCCGTAGTGATCCGAGCCGAACATCGAGCCGAGCCGGCCGAACGCCGTCACCACCTCGTCGGCGATCAGCAGGATGTCATATTTGTCGAGCACCGCCTGGATCTTCGGCCAGTAGCCGGCCGGCGGCGGCACGATGCCGCCCGTGCCCAGCACCGGCTCGCCGATGAAGGCGGCGATGGTCTCCGGACCCTCGGCCAGGATCATCGCCTCGAGCTGGTCGGCGCAGAACTGCGAGAACTGCTCCTCGCTGAGGCTGCGGTCGGCGCGACGGAAGAAATACGGCGCCTCGGTATGCAGGATCGGCGCGCGCGGCAGATCGAACAGATTGTGGAAGGCGGCGAGCCCCGTCAGGCTGCCGGTCATGACGCCGGAGCCGTGATAGCCGCGCCAGCGCGAGATGATCTTCTTCTTTTCCGGCCGGCCGAGCACGTTGTTGACGTACCAGACCAGCTTGATGTTGGTCTCGTTGGCGTCCGAGCCGGACAGGCCGAAGAAAACGCGGCTCATATGCGCCGGCGCCCGGTCGATCACCATCTTGGCGAGGCGGATCGACGGCTCCGAGGCATGGCCGACATAGGCGTGATAGTAGGGCAGCTCCGCCGCCTGCCGAGCGATCGCCTCGGAGATCTTGGTGCGGCCATAGCCGACATTGACGCAGTAGAGCCCGGCGAAGGCGTCGAGGCTGCGCCTGCCGTCGACATCGGTGATGTAGACGCCCTCGCCGCCGGCGATGATGCGGTTCGGCGTCTCGCCGCGCGCATGCTGCGCCATGTGGGTCGAGGGATGGAAGAAATGATCCCGGTCCCAGGCGTGGAGTTCATTGTGCGAGAGCGTCGGCTGGTCGGACATGGCGGTCCCTCTGGGTTCGGCGCCGCCCGGATCGCGGCTTCGAGAATGGGAGGCGGTCAAACGGGCGCGGTCAGGCGCCCCGGATCTCGGCGATCAGTTCGTCGGTGGTGCGGGTGCGGCAATAGTGGCCGCGCATCGCCTCGATCGAGCCTTCATGGTTGCCGGGCGCGTCGGCGGCGCAGCAATCCTCGACCTGCGTCACCAGGAAACCGCGATCGGCGGCGTCGCGGATCGCTGATTCAACGCACTGGTCGGTGACCACGCCGTAGATGACGAGATATTCGACGCCGAGATTGCGCAGGACGTATTCGAGGTTCGTGCAGTTGAAGATGCCCGACGCCGTCTTCGGGATGATGATCTCGTCGCCGCGCGGCCCGACCGCCTCGATCGGCTTCGCCTCCCACGATCCCTTTGGCCAGTGCAGGCCGGAGATCTTGTGATCGAGGCTGCGGTCGCGGCCGTCCTGCGTCAGGCTTTCGATGACCGTGAAGATCACCTCGATGCCGGCCGCCCGCGCCGCGTCCTGCAGCCGCGCCTGGTTCGGGATGACGACATCGGCGATCCGCTCGTAGAAGGCGCGCTTCTTCGCTTCCGGCGTGCCGTCGAGGCGGGCGCGGAACAGGAGTTCCTCGTTGAACTCGCCGTTCTGCATGTCGACATTGAGAAGCGCGGTCCGCGCCGGTACGAAGTTTCGCTCGCGATACGCGCCGTTGGGAGCGTCGATCGGTGGCAGGACGGTCATCGGCAACTCCGGCAAGGGCATAAGGGACCTGGGATCAGGCGGCGGCCTGGTCCAGGGGACGAAGCTTGGTTGGACGCATCGGTACTGTAATGAGGATTACGCTTCTGGGAAGATGCCGTCGAAATGTTATTGGATTATTCTGCGAGGGAGCAGAAGGAGACGGCATGAGCGGGACGCGGGACACGGCAGGCCAGAGCGGCCAAGACGACGAGAGTCCGGCCACCGGCCCCCGGGCCGACAAGCCGACGCTGGCCGACCGCGTGACCGCCAGCATGGCGTCGCTCAGCGAGGCCGAGCGGCGCGCCGCCCGTGCGCTTCTCGCCCGCTATCCGACGACCGGCATGGAGACGGTGGCACTTTTCGCCGAGCGCGCCAAGGTCAGCGCGCCGACCATCCTGCGCTTCGTCGCCAAGCTCGGCTTCTCCGGCTATGCCGATTTCCGCCGTGCGCTGCGCGAGGAGATGGAGGCTCAGGCCGAGTATCCGCTGACCCGCCCGCATGTCGACGGCAAGACGGCGCCCTTCGCCGATTTCGCCCGCAGCCTCGTGACCACGGTCGAGAACTCGCTCGCCATGGCGAGCCCGGCCGATATCGAGCGGCTGACGGACCTCCTCGTCGACGAGCGTCGCGAGATCTTCCTGCTCGGCGGCGATTTCACCGATCCGGCGGCGCGGCACCTGGAATTCCACCTGCGCAAGATGCGCAGCCGCGTGCGGCTGTTCTCGCAGGGGCTGTCGCGCCGGGCGGACGAACTGGCCGACCTGCGCAAGCGCGACGTCGTCATCCTGTTCGACATCCGCCGCTACCAGCAAGACACCATCCGCACCGCCGAGATCGCCAAGGAGCGCGGCGCGGTCGTAGCCCTCTTCACCGACCGTTGGATGTCGGATGTCGCGCAAGTGGCCGATGTCGTGCTGCGCGCCCAGGTCGACCTGCCCTCCCCCTGGGACAGCCTGATCGGCCTGATCGCGCTGGTCGAGACGCTGGCGCTCTCGATCGACGCGCGGCAATGGGCGATCGGCCGCGCCCGTTTCGAGACGATCGAGGCGGTTCGAACAAAGCTGATGCCCTGATTCGAACACCCCTCTGGCATTGCGAAAAATTACAGCTTCACCGCCTAAAGGGTCGGCTTGTAAAATTTTCGTCACGCATGTTAGCGTTCCTTCCGTGCCGGAAACAGATGCGGGTCAACCCGCGCGACGGCACCGAAGCCAGAGGGAATTCGGGGGATGCATGCCGATCGAGCGTGAGACGATCGTCACTGTCTGCTGCAGCGATATTGCCGGGCAGGTTCGTGGCAAGGGTTTTCCGGCACGCGAACTCGAAAGCCGGCGCCGCTTCGGCGTCGGCTGGACGCCGACCAACATCATGATCAACTGCCTCGGCCGCATTCCGGCGACGCCGTTCGGCGCCGAGGGCGATCTGATGCTGGTGCCGGTGCCCGAGGGCGACATCACCCTCGACTATGGCGATGGCGGAACCGTCGAGCGCGTCATCCTCGGCGACATCCTCACCATGGCGGGCGAGCGCTGGGACTGCTGCCTGCGCGGCTTCCTGAAGGGCGCGATTGAGGCGCTCGAAAGCGAGACAGGCCTCCGGCTGCTCGCGAGCTTCGAGCATGAATTCTGGATCGACGGCGGCGAGGAACGGCCGGGCGATTCCTATGCCGCCAGCACGCTGCGCGGCCTCGAACCCTTCATCGGCGATTTCGTCGGCGCGCTGCGCGCCAACGGGCTATCGCCCGACACGTTCCTGCCCGAATACGGCCCGCGCCAATACGAGATCACCGTCGATCCGGCGCTGGCGCTGACCGCGGCCGACGAGGCGGTCAAGCTGCGCGAGATCGGCCGCTCGGTGGCGCGCCGGCACGGCCACCACCTCTCCTTCTCGCCGGTTGTGACGCGCGGCATCGTCGGCAACGGCGTCCACATCCATTTCAGCCTGATCGATGCGGACGGCAAGCCGGTCGCCTATGCCGCCGACGGCCCCGGAAAACTGAGCCCGACCGGCGCCGCCTTCGCCGCCGGCATCCTGAAGCATGCCCGCGCGCTCTGCGCCATCGCCGCCCCCAGCGCCATTTCCTACGAGCGGCTGAAGCCGCATTCCTGGTCGGCCTATTACGCCAATCTCGCCGATCGCGACCGCGAGGCCTTGCTGCGGATCTGCCCCTATCCCGAGGTCGAGGGCGTCGACGTCGCCAGGCGCTTCAATCTCGAATTCCGCGCCGCCGACGCGACCGCGAGCCCCTATCTGCAGCTCGGCATGCTGATCCATGCGGGCCTCGCCGGCATCCGCGAGAAGCTGCCGGCGCCCTTCATCTCCAGCGGCGATCCCGGCGCGCTGACGCAAGAGCAGCGCGACGAGCGCGGCATCGGCGACCTGCCGCGCACGCTTGAGGAAGCGCTCGACGCGCTGCAGGCGGACAGCGCCGCCATGGGCTGGCTCGGGCCGGTGCTTTCCAACGCCTATCTGATCCACAAGCGCGGAGAAATCGGCATGACGGCCGGCATCGACATGGACGAACTCTGCCGCCTCTACGCGCGGGCCTATTGATGACCGCGCCCCACCACGCCGCCAACCGCCTGCTCGGCCCCGGCGATCCCGAGCCGGTCGGCCTCCGCAACGAGGACGGCGCCTCGCCCTTCGTGCTGATCTGCGATCATGCCGGCAACGCCGTGCCGGCGATGCTGGACGGGCTCGAACTGGAGCCGGCCGAACTGGACCGCCATATCGGCATCGACATCGGCATTCACGGTGTCGCCGAACGCCTTGCCGATCGTCTCGACGCGCCGCTCATCTTCCAGCGCTATTCCCGCCTCGTCGTCGAGTGCAACCGCCGCACCACCTCGCCGGACAGCATCGCCCTCGTCTCCGACGGCACCGTCATTCCCGGCAATGCCGGCCTTTCGGACGAAGCGCGGGCGCTGCGCCTGCGCGAGATCGCCGAGCCCTATCACCGCCAGATCGTCGCGATCCTCGACGCCCGCACGGACGCCGGCATTCCGACCATTCTCGTCTCGATGCACTCCTTCACGCCGTCGCTGCGGGCGCGGCCGTTCGACCGCCCCTGGCATGTCGGGCTCTGCTATGGCGTCGACACCCGCTTCACCCTGCCGGTCCTGGCCGGGCTCGATGAGGAAGAGAACCTCGTCGTCGGCCGCAACGAGCCCTATGGCGTCGACATGGCGAAGGACTATTCCATCCCCGTCCATGGCGAGGAGCGCGGCCTGCCCTATGTCGAATTCGAGATCCGTCAGGATCTGATCGGCACTGCCACCGGGCAGGCCGAATGGGCGGAACGTCTCGAGCGCGTGCTCTCGCAGGCCTACGGCACCTTCACCGGGGACCGGACATGAGCCGCGCGCCGCTCACCGAACGGCTCGCGCCCGTCGATCCCGCGCGCACCGCCATCCTCGTCATCGACACGCAGGACGGCATCTTTCACCCCGGCGCGGCGACGGCGCGGCCCTATTTCTTCGAAAGCGCCCGCGACGTCGCGATCCCCAACATCGCCCGCCTGATCGCCGCCGGCCGGACGAGCGGCGCCGAGATCGTCTTCACCGTGATCGAGAGCCTGACCCGCGACGGCCGCGACCGCAGCCTCGACTACAAGCAGACCAACTTCCATTTCGCGCCCGGCTCACCGGAGACCCGCGTGATCGCGGAATTGCGCCCCGGCGACGACGAGATCGTCCTGCCCAAGACCTCGTCCAGCCTCTTCAACTCGACCGTGTTCGAATATCTGATGCGCAACATCGGCATCGATACCGTCATCGTCACCGGCTTCCTCACCGACCAGTGCATCGACCACACCGTCCGCGACGGCGCCGATCGCGGCTTCCGCATGATCTGCCCGGTCGATGCCTGCACCACGGACAGCCGCGAACGGCACGACAACGCGCTCGCCGCCTTCAAGGGCTATTGCCGCCAGACCGATACGGCGAGCCTCATCGAGGAGCTTGCCGCCCGGGTCTGATCGAATTTCGAAGGTTCGGAGGCAACCTCGCTTGACATAGCGTCAGCTTGACACTCCAATATAGAAATAAGGTTCAACTATAATATTCGATCGGCGCAAATAATATTGCATCGATTTTAATCTCCATCTCGGCGATGAAGATACAATAAAGACAACGACCAGTTTGACTGCATGAAACAAGTTCTCTTGAGGGATCGAGTTTGGCATTGCGGGATGGCAGATCGGACGAGCAGATCCTGCTCAAGACATCGGGACTGACCAAGTCGTTCCGGGGGCTCGTCGCCCTGCGCGACCAGACCATCACGCTCAGGCCGCGCGAAATTGTCGGCATCATCGGCCCGAACGGCTCCGGCAAGAGCACCTTCTTCAACCTGATCACCGGCTTCTCGCAGCCGAACTCCGGCCGCATCGAGTTCAAGGGCCGCTCCATCGTCGGCATGCGCACCTCGCGCATCGTCGCGCTCGGCATCGCCAGGACCTTCCAGGGCTCGCGGCTGTTCGGCACACTGACGGTGGCTGAGAACGTGCTGGCGGCGGCGCAGCTGCGCGAGCCGATCGGGCCGATCGCCTCGGTCGTGCGCGGTCCGCTCTATCGCCGGCGCGTCGAGGCTGCCGAGGCGGTGGCGGCGGAGCTTCTCGACCTGATGGGCCTCGCGGAGCAAAAGGACCGCCTCGCCGCCGACCTCCCCTATGGCGACCAGCGCCGGCTCGAGATCGCCCGCGCGCTGGCGACACGGCCGGAACTGCTGCTGCTCGACGAACCCGCCGCCGGCCTCGATTCCAACGAGACCAAGGTGCTCGCCGGCCTGATCCGCACCATCCGCGACCGCTTCGGCGTCGCGGTCGTCGTCGTCGAGCACGACATGGACCTGATCATGGGGCTCTGCGAACGCATCCAGGTGCTGGCGACCGGCGAGGTGATCTGCGTCGGCACGCCGGAAGAAGTGCGCAGCCACCCGCGCGTCCGGGAGGCGTATCTTGGCCACAGCTGACACGCCCCTCCTCCAGGTCCACGATCTCGAAGTCAATTTCGGCGCCGTGCGCGCGCTGAAGGGCGTCTCGCTCGACGTGCGCGAGGGCGAGGTGATCGCGCTGGTCGGGGCCAATGGCGCCGGCAAGAGCACGACTTTGCGCAGCATTTCCGGGCTGGCCCGGCCGAAGGCGGGCACGATCCGCTTCGACGGCGCGGTCATCAACCGTCGCTCGCCGCCGCAGATCGTCCGGCTCGGCGTCGCCCATAGCCCCGAGGGCCGCCGCCTGTTCGGCAGCCTCACCGTGGCAGAGAATTTGCGCCTCGGCGCCTGCACGCGCTCCGATGCCGACGGCGTCGCCCGCGACACCGAGAAGATGTTCGTGCTGTTCCCGATCCTGCGCGAGCGCTGGCGGCAATTGGCCGGCACGCTTTCGGGCGGCGAGCAGCAGCAGCTGGCGCTCGCCCGCGCCCTGATGGCGGCGCCGCGCCTGCTCCTGCTCGACGAGCCGTCCCTCGGCGTCGCGCCGCTCCTGGTCCGCCACATCTTCGAGGCGCTGGCCGAACTGAAGCGCCAGGGCATGACCATGCTGCTGGTCGAGCAGAACATCGCGCTCGCCCTCAATCTCGCCGACCGCGCCTATGTGCTCCGAACCGGCAAGGTGGCGCTTTCGGGCGACGCCGCCGAGCTTCGCGACGACGACCGGGTGGCGCAGGCCTATCTGGGGGCGGCCGAATGAGCCAGTTCGAATACATCCTCCAGCAGGTGATCAACGCCGTCAGCCTCGGCAGCCTCTACGCGCTGGTCGCGGTCGGCCTGTCGATCGTCTTCGGCGTGCTGAAACTGACCAATTTCGCGCATGGCGACGTCATGATGGTCGGCGCCTTCACCACCGTGCTGCTGATCGCGATCGGCGTGCCGTTCGTGCCCGCGCTGATCGGCGGCATTCTCGCCTCGGCGATCGCCGGCTTCCTGATCGAGCGCATCGCCTACCGGCCGATCCGTAACGCCCCCGACGTGACACGGCTCCTGACCAGCCTCGCCGTCACCTACATCCTGGAAAATCTCGGCATCCTGCTGTTCACCTCGTCGCCGCGCAATTTCCCGCTGCCGGACATGCTGAACAGCTCCTGGCAGCTCGCCGGCGGCGCCATCACCTTCACCAACATCAACGTGCTGACCGTGGCGCTGACTTTCGTCTCGCTGATCGGTCTCGGCTGGTTCATCACGCGCACCACCGTCGGCCTCGGCATGCGCGCGGCGGCCGAGGACATGTCGGCGGCGCAGCTGGTCGGCCTCGACGTGAACAGGCTGATCATCGTCGCCTTCCTCGTCGCCTCCGCCTTCGCCGGTCTCGCCGGCGTGCTCTGGGCGGCGCAGGCCGGCGTCGTGCAGCCCCAGATGGGCTTCACGCCGCTCTTGAAGGCCTTCGTCGCCGCGATCATCGGCGGCTTCGGCTCGATCTCGGGCGCGCTGCTCGGCGGCTACATGCTGGGCGCGCTGGAGATCTTCATCGTCGCCTTCCTGCCCGACACCGTCGTTCCCTATCGCGACGCCATCGTCTTCGCTCTCCTGATCGCCTTCCTGCTGTTCCGGCCGGGCGGCCTCATGCAGCCAAACCGGGAGATCAAGCTGTGAAGGCCGATGTCCGCATTCCGCTCGCCGTCGGCGCCGCACTTGTGCTTGCCGCCATCGTCGCCTTCGCGGCCCCCCATGTCGTCGGCGACTATTTCGTCCGCATCCTGCTTCTGATGGCGCTGAACAGCATCCTGGTGCTGTCGCTCTCGCTCTCGAACGGCTTCACCGGCGTGTTCTCGCTCGGCCATGTCGGCTTCATCGGCGCCGGCGCCTATGCCGCCGGCATCCTGTCGCTGACGGTGCAGCAGAAGAAGGCGCTGCTGCCGCATTTGCCGGATCTCCTCAACTGGTTCAGCCTGCCCTTCCTGCCGGCGACGCTGGCGGCGGGCCTGTTCACGGCGCTGCTTGCCGTCATCGTCGGCTATCCCTTGATGCGGCTCTCCGGCTATTTCGTCTCGGTCGCGACGATGGGTTTCCTCATCATCGTCAACGTCGTGCTGATCAACGCCTCGGATTTCACCCGCGGCGCGCGCACCTTCACCGGCGTGCCGCTGGCGACGACGCTGCCCTGGGTCCTCGGCTGGCTGGCCATCACGCTGCTGGTGCTGTCTCGGCTGGTCTATTCGCCGTTCGGGCGGCGGATGAAGGCGGTGCGCGATGACACGATCGCGGCGAGCGCCGTCGGCATCAGCGTGCTGCGCGCCCGGCTGCTCGCCTTCGTCATCGGCGCCTTCTTCGCCGGCGTCGGCGGCTCGCTCTATGCCCACTATCTCGGCTCGTTCTCGCCCAACACCTTCTATTTCGCCATGACGATGAACCTGATCGCCATGCTGGTTCTCGGCGGCATGGGCTCGCTCTCCGGCGCGATCATCGGCGTCATCTGCGTGTCGCTCTTGTCGGAAGTGCTGCGCTCGGTCGAGCGCGGCTTCTCGATCGGCGATTTCACCGTCCCGGCGCTGTTCGGAGCCAGCCAGATCGTGCTCGGCTTCCTGTTCATCCTGATCATGATCTTCCGGCCGAAGGGGATCATGGGAGACCGCGAACTGACGTTCGGTCTCTCCGGCAAGTCGGCGAACCATAATCATAAAGAGGGAAAAGACAGATGATGAAGCTCTCCAGACGGGCGGCCATCGGCTTGGGCCTCGGCGCCGCCTTCGCCATTTCGATCCCCGGCGCTCAGGCGGCGGATCCGATCAAGATCGGTTTCCCGGCCAATCTCACCGGCGTGCAGGCCTCGCTCGACGGGCCGATGCTGAACGGCGCCAAGCTCGCCGTCGCCGAGATCAACGCTAGCGGCGGCGTGCTCGGCAGCCCGATCGAGCTCGTGACCTATGACTCGAAGAGCGACGCGACCGTCATCTCGACCGTCGCCAGCCAGCTGATCGACAGCGACAAGGTGGTCGGCATCATCGGCTTCGCCGATTCCGACAGCGTGCTCTCGATCGGGCCGCAGGTCGACAAGGCCAAGATCCCGTTCATCACGCCGGGCGCCACCTCGCCCAAATTGCCGGAACAGCTCGGCAACCAGGTCTTCCTCGCCGCCTTCGGCGACAACGTCCAGGCCGCCGTCGGCGCGGAATTCGCGCTCAACAAGCTCAATGCCAAGACGGGCTACCTGCTCACCGACATCGGCTCCGAATATACGACGCTGCTCGCCGACTATTTCAAGGATGCCTACGCGCATGGCGGCGGCAAACTGCTCGGCCAGGACACCTACAAGATCGGCGACAAGACCTTCACGGCCCAGATCGCCAAGATCAAGGCGCTGCCGGAACAGCCCGCCTTCATCTACGCCTCGTCCAACGCCGAGGAGATCGGCCTGATCCTGAAGCAGCTCCGCCAGGCCGGCATCAACCTGCCCGTGGTCGGCGGCGACGGCTACGACACGCCGCTGCTCGTCGAAGTCGGCGGCGCCGCCGCGAACGATGCCTATTTCACCACGCATGCCTTCATGGGCGAAGGCGGCAGCCCGGCCGTCGTCGCCTTCAGCGAGGCCTACAAGAAGGCGACCGGCAACGCGCCCGAAAACTCCTTCGCGGCGCTCGGCTATGACGCCGTCAAGCTGATGGCCGACGCCATCAAGCGCGCCGGCGCGCCCGAACCCGCCAAGATCCGCGACGCCATCGCCGCCACGTCGGGCCTGCCGGGCGTCACCGGCACCATCACCTACCGTCCGGGTGTCGCCGTTCCCGACAAGTCCGTCTCGGTCATCGGCGTCAAGGACGGCAAGCTGACGCTCGCCAGCGAGGCCGCCCCGACCTACGTGCCGGAGCCATAAAACCATGAACGGCAGCAGCAGCCTCTGGGAACTCTTTCGAGCCGAGCTCGCCGGCGCGACCTTCACCGACCTGAGCCATGCCTTCCATCCGGGCCAGCCACGCTTTGCGCTGTTCCCGGACGAGCAACGCGAGGTGCTGTTCGACCATTCCAGGGGCGATGGATTCCAGGTCCATCGCTATGGATTCGTCGGACAATGGGGCACGCATGTCGATCCGCCGGTCCACTTCATCGAATGGGGCCGGACCGTCGACCAGATCCCGGTCGAAGAGATGCTGCTGCCGCTCGTCATTCTCGACATCAGCGAACGCGTGGCGGCAAACGCCGACGCCACGCCGACGCTGGACGACATCGCAGGGTGGGAGGCGCGCAACGGCCGCATCCCGGAAAAATCCTTCGTGGCGCTGCGCACCGACTGGTGGAAGCGCTGGCCGGATACCGACGATTTCTACAACCGCTCCGCCGACGGCGTCGCGCACACGCCGGGCTGGTCCCGCGACGTGCTGGAGGCGCTGTTCGAGGAGCGCGGCATCACGGCGATCGGCCACGAGCAGATCGACACCGATCCCGGCCTCGCCACGTCCGCCGGCAGCTATGCGCTGGAGCACTATGTGCTGTCGCTCGACCGCTGGCAGATCGAGCTGCTCGCCCGCCTCGACGAAGTGCCGGAGGCCGGCGCGCTGATCCTGGCGAGCTGGCCGAAGGCCGAAGGCGGCTCGGGATTTCCGGCGCGCGCCATCGCCATCCATCGCTAACGGCGTGACATCAAAACGGGAGGAAGCGGCCATGAGCGACAGCACCGCCGCTGCGACAGGCCTGGACATCGAGGCGATCCGACGTGAATTCCCGGCGATCGCCGACCGGGCCGACGCGCCCGTCTTCTTCGACAATCCGGCCGGGACGCAGGTGCCGCGCCGGGTGATCCACCGCATGATGGAGGCGCTCGTCGAAGACAACGCCAATCTCGGCGGCTATTTCGACACCTCGCTGCGCGCCGGCGCCAACGCGCAGGAAGCGCACAAGGCGATGGCCGATCTCTTCAACGCGTCCGACTGGCGCGAGGTGGTGTTTGGCCAGAACATGACCACCCTCACCTTCGCGATCTCGCGCGCCATCGGCCGCGATCTCTTGCCCGGCGACGAGATCCTGCTCACCCGCATGGACCACGACGCGAATGTCGCGCCCTGGCTGATGCTGGCCGAGGACATGGGGCTGGTCGTGCGCTGGATCGACTTCGATCCCGAGAGCTTCGAGTTCGACCTGACGCAGCTGGACAGCCTCGTCACCGACCGGCTCAAGGTGGCGGCGATCGGCTATGCCTCGAACGTCACCGGCACGATCCACGACGTGAAGACGATCGCGCGGGCGGCGAAGTCGGTCGGCGCGCTGGTTTATGTCGATGCCGTGCAGTTCGCCCCGCATGGCGTCATCGACGTGCAGGAGATCGGCTGTGATATCCTCGTCTGCTCGGCCTACAAGTTCTACGGCCCGCATCACGGCGTGCTCTGGGGACGCCGCGAGGTGCTCGACGAGCTCGAGGCCTACAAGGTTCGCGCCGCCTCCAACACGCCGCCCGGCAAATTCGAGACCGGCACCACCAACCGCGAGTCGCTCGCCGGCGTGCGCGGCGCGATCGAGCATTTCGAATGGATCGGCAGCACGTTCGGCGGCGCATCGGACCAGGCGACGCGGCGCCAGCGCTTCGTCGCCGGCATGCACGCCGTCGACGCGCATGAACGCGTCCTGACGGCGAGGCTGATCGAAGGGCTGCAATCCTTCCCGAAATTGAAGATCCAGGGCCTGACCGAGAAGCAGGCGCTGTCGCGACGCGTCCCCACCGTCTCCTTCACCTATGCCGGCACCGATCCGACCGAGATCTGCAAGGCGATGGCCAGGAAGAACATCTCGCTCTGGCACGGCCACAATTACGGCATCGAGCCGACCACCCGCCTCGGCCTGATCGACAAGGGCGGCGTCGTCCGCGTCGGCCTGGCGCAATACAACACGGCGGAAGAAGTCGACCGGTTCATCGCGAGTTTTGGCGAGTGGACGACGGGAGCGGGGTAACACACCGCGTTCCTGTTCAGGAAGAGGCAACGAGGTTTGCGCGCCCCGGTCGGGCCCGCCTGAACCGTCCCACCCTGGCCGTCATCCCTGCGGAAGCAGGGATCCATGCATCCGCAGGCCTGACTTCCCAAGGCCTCGGCTGAATGGATCCCGGCTCGGGGGCCGGGATGACGGCGAGCGTGGAGCAAAGGCCGGGGCCAGACCTCCCCCTTCACCTCTCCCTGGGGAGACCCTTGCGCAACGCTGCCCTGCAGTCATGCGATGCTCGATATCCATCATCCTGAGCGTCTGGCCCGTAATGCGGGGACGCTCTCCTTTCACCTCTCCCTGAGGGAGAGGTCGACGGCCGCAGGCCGGCGGGTGAGGGTTTAGGGAACCATCCGGAGAGGGCGTAAACCCTCACCCGGCCCTTCGGGCCGACCTCTCCCTCAGGGAGAGGTAAAGGAACTCCGCATCCCGCCCGGGCACCGTCCCACCTCACAACTCGATCACCGCCGCCTGCTTGCCCAGCGCGGCCACCGCGCGTTCGGCGACGTAGAGGTGGTGGGTGAAGACGATCACCTGCGTGAAGGCGCCGAGCTCGCCGAGCAGGCGGAAGCCGTTTTCCGTGCGCTTCTCGTCGAAGGTGATGAAGAGGTCGTCGGCGATGAAGGGGAGCGGCGTCGCCCGGCGCGCATGCTCCTCGATCGCGGCGATGCGCAGCGCCAGGAAGAGCTGGTCGCGCGTCCCTTCCGAAAGCGCGTCCGGACCCAGCAGGCGGCCGTCGCGGAGCGCGGCGAGGCGGGGCGGATCCTCGTCATAATCGATGCCGATGCCGCTCCAGTCGCCGCCCGTCAGCATCGCGAAGGCGTGCGAGGCGCGCTCGACGATCGGGTTCTGGTGCTCGGCCCGGTAGCGCTCGATCGCGGCCGAGAGCAGGCGCGCGGCGACATGGTCGCGGCTGAAGCGCTCGACCGCCTCGGCGATCTCGGCGACCGCGTCCTGCTCGTCCTGCGCCGCGGCTGCCGCGCCGTCGCGCCGCTCGAGAGCCTGAAGCGCGGCGCGCGCCTGCGTATCCATCTCGATCGCGGCGTCGCGCGCCGTGCGCGCATCAGCATGCGCCACTTCGAGCTCGGCCGCCGACAGCGCCAGCGCCTCGTCGTCGCGGCCGTCGATCGCGGCGCGCACCTCGTCGGCACTCCGCCCGCCGCTCAAGCCCTCGAAGCGCTCGCGCGCCTCGGCGATCCGCCCGGCGCAGAGGGCCGCCTGGTCGAGCCGGTCGAGCAGCGGCGCCAGCAGCGCCTCGGCGGCAGAGCCGGCGGTCGCGAGGATCCCGGCCATCGCCGCCTCGGCCACCTGCAGCGCCTCGGCCGCGACCGCGAGGCCACGCCGACGGGCTTCGACCGCCTCGTCGACCGCGTCGGCGCGCGATCGGAGCTGCCGCGCCCGGTCGAGACGGCCGCGCAACAGCTTCGCCGCCGCGAAGGGATCGTCCTCAGCGGCGGCGCCAAGCTCACCCAAAAGTGCCGCAACGCGCGCGACGAACTGATCACGGTCCCGCTCGATGCCGGCGATGCGGCGCTCGGCCGTGCCGAGCTCGGCGGCGAACCGCAGCGCGTCACGCCAGAGATCGATCGCCGCGCGCGCCTCGCCGGCCGACGCCTCGGTCCGGATCGAAAGGCGCGGAAAGATCTCGCCCGCCTCGGCGACCAGCGCCGCCAGCGCCTCGGCGGCGGCCTGTTCGCGCGCCGCGAGATCGGCCTCTCCGGCGTCCAGCTGCTTCAGGTCGCGCTCATGGTCGCGCGCCTTCCGGAAGCGCGCCTCGGCAACGGCGATCGCGTCGCGCAGGTCGGCCATGCGGAGCGGCGCATCGCCGAGCGTCGGGAGCTCAAGCTGGGCGCGCAACCGGTCGGTCTCGGCCCGCTCGAAGGCGATCGACTCGCGCTGCGCCTCGGCCTGCGCCGTCTCCTGGCGCAGGAGGTCGCGCGCCTGACGGATGCTCTCGACCTCGCGCAACAACGCCAGCGCCCGGTCGTCGGCCTCGAGCGTCAGCGCCGACGGCGCAAAGAGCCCCGTCCAGTCGCGCAGCACCGCGACGTGCCGCGCCGTCGCCTCGGCGAGGCGCTTCCGCGCCGCGTCCTTGCGCACGGCGAGATCGGCGAGGTCGCGCTCGGCCTGCGCCAGCTCGGCGAGCCGCTGCGTCTCGACCTGCCGCTCGTCGGCAAGCTGGTCGGCCGAGATCAGCGCCCGGTCGAGATGGACGACGCTCTCGAGGTCGCCGTCGCGCCGTGGCCGCTCGCCGAGCGCCAGCGGCCGGAGCGCCGACCACGCCATGTCGCGGTCCCGGCGGGCGGCTGCGATCGCCGCGTCGGTCGGCGCCGGGCGGCCGGATTTCAACAGCGCCAGCCGCGCCTCGACCCGGCCATCCTCTTCCTCAAGCGCCGAAAGCGCCTCCCGCAGCCGGCCGAGCGCATCGTCGACCAGCCTGAGGTCCCGGAGCGTCGCCTCCGCCGCGCCGAGCGAAGGCAGCGGCAGGGCGGCGAGCGCGTCGGCGTCGGTGAGGCCATGGCCGAGCCGGGCGACCCGCTCGCCGAGCTGCGCCCGCTGCGCGCCGAGCCGGTGCTCCAGCTGGCGGAGCGCCCGCTCGCGCTCCTCGGCGCCGTCGAGCAGCGCCAGCCGGCGCTGCAAAGGCGTCGGGTCGGCGACATGGCCGAGCCCGGCCCGCGCGGTCTCGGCGAGCTGCCGATCGGCCAGCTGCCGCGATTTTTCGCGTAAAAGCGCTTCCGCCGCCGCGGCGGCCGTGAACTTGCGATCGGCAAGGTCCTCGGCCCGCGCCAGAAGCGGCATGTCCGGCAGCGAGGCGAGCAGGCGCGCCACGTCGGCGAGGCCGAGCGCCTGCGCGATCCGTTCGAGCGCGGCGCGCGCCTCGGCCGCCTCGGCGCGCCGGTTCGGCAGGCTCAACAATTCCTTGGCGACGGCCGCGCGCTCGCCATCGACGACCTCGACGGTCTCGGCGAAGGGCAGGATCGCGTCGTCGAGGTCGATGCCGTCGCGTTCCGCACTGGCGCGCGCCACCTCATCGTCCGCGAAGCGATGCCGCTCGCGCGCCGAGGCGAGATGCTGCAAGGCTTCGCGCGCGCCGGTGGCGAAGCCGGCCGGCACGGCCGGCAGTTCGCCGAGCGCCGCCAGCGCCCGCGCCTGGCCGTCGAGAATGCGCAACTCGCGCGCCGCCTGCACCAGCCCGCGCGCCCGGACAAGCGCGATGTCGGCGGCGCGCTCGTCGCGCTCCGCCGCCCCGCGCGCCTCGGCCGCGCGTTCGGCCTCGTCGCGCAACTTCCGGACTTCGTCGACGCGGAGCTCCAGCTCGCGGATGGCGCGCTGCGCCTGGGCGCGCTTGTCGACGGCGACGTGAAACAGATGGCTCGACGTCTTGCGGGCCGGATTGAAGATCTTGGCAGCACTGTCCTGGAAGCGGTCGCGCAGCGCCGCGACATGGCCGAGACCGGGCGCCGCCGCCAAAAGCGTCTCGGCGAGGTCGCCGCCGCCGGCGAGCAGCTTCTCGCCGCCTTCGCGCAGGCGCTTCTGGTTGAGGCCGAAAATGTCGAGAAAGGCCTGCCGGTCATGCGCGCCGAGGAAGGGCGCCAGCGCATCGTCATTCAACGGCTTCTCGTCGGCCGGATCGACCAGCGCCGCGTTGAGCCGCTTCAGCCGGGCGAAGGAGAGCGTCCGCCCATCCGGCGCCTCGACCGTCGCGGCGAGTCGCATCGTCTTGTAATCATGCAGGAAATTGTAGCGCGACCGGGTTTCGATGCCATACAGCGCGTCGGCGACGGCTGCCAGCGCCGTCGTCTTGCCGGCCTCATTGGCGCCGACGATGACGGTCACGCGCGCTTCGGAAGAGAATTCCAGCACGCGATCCGTGAAGCGGCCATAGCGTTCGAGGCCAAGCGAACGGAGCTTCATCGCGCGCCCTCCGGCTCGTTGCCGACATGGCCGAGCGCCGCCAGCACCGCCTCGGTCGCGGCGTCGATGACGCTGCCCGCCACGACATCGGCCTCGGCATCGGCTGCGTCCAGCAGCGCCAGCGCATCCGCCGGCGTGCGCGCCCGCATGTCGCCAAGTGTGCGGGCGATCTCGGCCCGGAAAGCGGGGTCGGCAGCGATATCGGCGAGAATGGCGTCGAAGCCGAGGAGCGCCGAAAGCCGCGCCTCGCCGCGCGGCGGCGTGGTGCGGTCGCGCACCTTCTCGATCAGAATGTCGGAGCCCGCCTCCCAGGCGAGCGCCTGCATTTCCTCGCGGATCTGCTCGGCCTGGACCGAGAGATAATCGTGCAGCGCCGTCTCGCCGGTGATCGTCAGCCGCAGCGCCAACGGCCGTCCCTCGGCGCCGTCGCGCGTCTCGGCGATGATCCGCCGCGCCTCGGCGAGCAGCGCCCTCGGATCGGCCAGCCCGGCCGCGTCGATCTCGACCGCCTCGAACCGCGCCGCGTCCAGCGTCAGCGCCTGCATGTCGGTGATGCGGCCGTCGGTGACGGTGACGAGCGTCGCGCCTTTCGGCCCGGTCTCGCGCGCGTGCCGCCCCTGCAGATTGCCGGGGAAGACGATGGCCGGGTTCTCGGAGACCACCTCGCGCTTGTGGACATGGCCGAGCGCCCAATAGTCGTAGCCGGCGCGGGCGAGGTCCTCGACCGAGCACGGCGCATAGGCGTCGTGGCCGTCGCGGCCGGTCAGCGAGGTGTGCAGCACGCCGATGTTGAAATAGCCGGGTTTCGCCGCGGGATAGGTCAGCGCGACATTGTCCGGCACGTGCCGATTGGCGAAGCCGCGCCCATGCAGCGCGACGCGGAGATCCTCGATCGTCTCGGTCTGCACGGAGCGCACCGAGAAGCTGAAGACGTTGGGAGGCAGGGTCAGGCTCTTGCTGATCAGCGACTCGGCGTCGTGATTGCCGCGGATCAGGAAGACGCGGATATCCGCGCGCGCCAGCCGGCCCATCTCGCGGACGAAGAACTGCCCCGTCGCATAGTCCTTCCAGTCGCCGTCATAGACATCGCCGGCGATGACGACGAAATCGACCTTCGCATCGATCGCCGCCTGGACGAGGTTTTCGAGCGCGCGCCGCGAGGCTTCGAGAAACACGCCGGCCAGCTCGCCGCGCCGGGCCAGCCCGCGCAACGGGCTGTCGAGATGGAGATCGGCGGCGTGAATGAAGCGAAACATGGTTCCCCGTGGCTTGTCCCACCGGCAATCGGCGGGCGCGCTCTGCGCAAGGCGGACCGGCGGCGTCCGTGGCGGTATCGGCGCGACTCAGTCGGCCTTTCGCCAGTTTACCATCCGGGGATATCGCCGCAGCCATCGCTTTTCGGGATGCGGTCTGGTCCATCGTTCGTCCCGGGAAGCTCGATGCCCTGAACCCTCCCCTTAGGGAGGGTCAAGACCGCCTGCTGGCGGTCTTGGGGGGTTCTTCCCGAATTCGCCGCAAGCTGCGCAAAGCGCCCCCTCCCGAAAACGCGAAGGCGTTTTCGACCTCCCTTCAAGGGGGAGGTTCAAGCAAGGCCCCAACATCCAAGCCCTCGAATCCCACCGATCACGAAGACTCCAGTTGACTACCATGGTAGCCGACCTCTAGAAGCGATCGGGCTTGGGGCAAGCTGGTTCCGGCCGAGGGACGGCGTCGACAGACGGCGCGGGCCGGATGCAATCGCAGATGCGGGATGGATTGAATGGAACAGACCTGGCGCTGGTTCGGACCGAAGGATGCGGCGACGCTCGCCCACGCCCGCCAGGCGGGCGCGACCGGGATCGTCAGTGCGCTGCACGAGATCCCCTATGGCGAAGTCTGGCCGCTGGAAGCGATCCTCGAACGCAAGGCGATCATCGAGGCCGACACGTCGATGGGCCTGAAATGGAGCGTCGTTGAGAGTGTGCCGATGCATGACGACATCAAGCTCGGCCGCGGCGACCTCGACCGGCTCTACGGCAATTTCAGCCAGACGCTGCGCAATCTCGGCCAGGCCGGCATCCGCACCGTCTGCTACAATTTCATGACCGTGCTCGACTGGACCCGCACCGACCTCGCCGTCGAGCTGCCGGGCGGCGCCCGCGCGCTGAAGTGCAACATGCATGAGGTCGCAGCGTTCGATTGCCACGTCCTGCAGCGGCCGGGCGCCGAGCGCGACTATCACCAGGACGTGCTGCAGCGGGCGAGCGAGTGGATGGACACGACGCCGCCGGAAGCGAAGACCAAGCTGCTCGCCAACATCATGGCCGGCCTGCCGGGCGCCTTCAAACGCTACGGCATCGAGGAGCTGCGCGACATCCTGGCCGAGCAGGCCGAGATGAACCACGCGAAGCTGCGGGCAAATCTGGTGCAGTTCCTCGAGAACGTGCTGCCGGCGGCGGAAGAGGCCGGCGTGGTGATGGCGATCCATCCGGACGACCCGCCGCGCGACATCATGGGCCTGTCGCGCATCGTCAAGAACGCCGACGACATCGACTTCATCCTGAACGCCGTGCCGTCGCCGTCGAACGGCCTGACGCTCTGCTCGGGCTCGCTCGGCGCCAATCCCGCCAACGACGTGCCGGCGATCGCCAGGCGCTTCGCCGACAAGATCTTCTTCACCCATCTGCGCAATGTCACCAAGGAACCGGACGGCTCGTTCATGGAGGCGGATCACCTCGGCGGCGACGTCGACATGGTCGCGGTGGTGAGCGTGATCATGGAAGAGGAACAGCGCCGGCGCGCCGAAGGCCTGCCCAACGCGCTGATCCCGTTCCGGCCCGACCACGGTCACGACCTGATCGACGACGTCACGCGGCCGACCCATCCGGGCTATCCGGTGATCGGCCGCCTGCGCGGCCTCGCCGAGCTTCGCGGCATCATGACCACGCTCGCGCATCAGCGCGGCTACAGGCTGGCGCTGCAGTGAGCCGCCCTCCCCGCATCCTCTGCGTCGGCGCGCTGACTCAGGATACGATCTATCGGCTCGACGAGCTGCCGCGCGGGCCGGGCAAGTTCATTCCCCTCGAGGCCGTGCAGAACGCGGCCGGCATGGCGTCGAGCGCCGCCACGGCGGCGAAGCGCCAGGGGGCGGATGTCTCGCTCTGGGCCAGCGTCGGCGACGACATGCTGGGCGGGGAACTGATCGCCGAACTCGTGGCGGAAGGCATCGACTGCTCGGGCGTGCGCCGCGTTGCCGGCGCCCGCTCAGCGATCGCCACCATTCTGGTCGACGCGGCCGGCGAGCGGATGATCGTGCCGTTCTATGACCCGCGCGCCACCACCGTGCCGGATGCCCTCCCCTTTGACATCTCCGGTTTCGACGCGGTCCTGACGGACGTGCGCTGGCCGGGCGCCGCCGCGATGGCGCTGCGGGCGGCGCGCAACGCCGGCATTCCCGCCATTCTCGATGTCGACGTCGCGGCAAGGCCAGTGCTGGAGAGCCTCCTCCCCTTCGCCACCCATATCGTCGCCTCCGAACCCGCCGCCGCCATTCTCTGCGGCGACGAGATCGCCGGCCCCGAGGCCGTCCAGGCGCTTCATGCGCGCACCGGCGTCTTCGTCGCGGTGACTGCCGGCGGCGCCGGAACGTTCTGGCTCGACATGGCGACCAACGCCGTGCGCCACACCAAGGCGCCCGAGATCACGCCGGTCGATACGCTGGCGGCCGGCGACGTCTTCCATGGCAGCTTCGCCGTCGGCCTCGCGGAAGGCTGGGACATGGAGCGCACGATCCGCTTCGCCAGCGCCGCCGCGGCGCTCAAATGCCTGACGTTCGGTGGGCGCCTCGGCGCGCCCAACCGGGCGGAGACGCTCGCCATGCTGGATGGAGAGCTCGCCCGATGACGCCGGACCGCCTCGAACCGAAGCTGCGCCAGGCCGCGATCCTGCCGATCGTGCAGCCGCGCTCGGTCGATTTCGTGCTGCAGCTCACCGAAGAGCTGGCCGAGGGCGGCGCCGAGGCGATCGAGATCGTGCTCCGCAGCGAGGCGGCGCTCGCCGCCATCGAGGCCTGCCGCAAGCGCTTTCCGGAGCTCCTCGTCGGCGCCGGCACGATCCTGACGACAGCGCATTATGACGCCGCTGTCGACGCCGGCGCTGAGTTCACCATCAGCCCCGGCTTCCTGCCCGCCGTCTGCGATCACGCCAGGGCGGGCCCGATCGCGCTGGTGCCCGGCGTGCAGACGGCGAGCGAGGTCATGGCGGCGCAGGCGTCCGGCTTCGATCTGCTGAAGTTCTATCCGTCCGAGCCGGCCGGCGGCACGGTGGTGCTCGCCGATTTCGCCAACATCTTCACCTCCGCCACGTTCATGCCGAGCGGCAAGATCCAGCCGGCGCATCTCGCCGGCTACGGCAAGCTCCGCAACATCACCTCGGTCGGCGGATCGTGGATGTACGCGGAAGGACCGAGCGACAGCATCCGCGACCGCATGGCGGCGTCGCTTCAGGCGATCCGCGCGGCGCGCGGCTGAGACAACCGGCCGGCCAGCGATGGCCGGTCCCGACAGGGAGACAGGCTCATAAGGCTGCCATGGTAGTCGGACGAGCCTACAGAGAGGGAGAAGCCGCATGTCGGCACAGGCACAACGCGCGCTCGTCACAGGCGCCGCCATGGGCATCGGCCGCGCGGTCGCCGAAAGGCTCGCCCGCGACAAGGCCGCCATGGTCCTGCTCGATCTCGCCGCCGAGCCGCTCGAAGCGCTCGCGGCGGAGCTCAGGGCGCAGGGTTCCGACGTTCACACCGTCATCGGCTCGGTCGCCGACAAGGCCGTCTGCGAACAGGCGGCCTCGGTCGCCCGGGAGAAGCTCGGCGGGCTCGACCTCCTCTCCCACAATGCCGGCATCCAGCGCTACGGCACCGTCGAGACGACCGACGAGGCGCTCTGGGACGAGGTGATGAACGTCAACCTGAAGGCCGCCTACCTGATCTCGCAGGCCGCGATGCCGATGCTGCGCGAGAGCCACGGCGCCATCGTGCTGATGTCGTCGGCGCAGGGCCTCGCGAGCCAGGAGGGCGTGCTCGCCTATTCCGTCGCCAAGCACGGCCTGATCGGCATGACGAAATCCATGGCCGTCGACTATGCGCCACTCGGCGTCAGGGTCAACGCGGTCGCCCCCGGCGCGGTCAACACGCCGATGCTGCGCGATGCCGTGGCGCTCAACGAAAACCCCGCCGCGCTCTGGCGCGTCCTCGACGGCATGCATCCGCTCGGCCGCACGGCGCGGCCGGAAGAAGTCGCCGAAGTCGTCGCCTTCCTCGGCTCGAACGCCGCCTCCTTCGTCACCGGCGAGGTCGTCCGCGTCGATGGCGGCCTCCTGTCCAGGATCGGCGGCTCGCCGCGCAAGGATTAAGCCATTGTCCAACGTAACCCTCCGCGAACTCGTCAAGGTCTATGGCCGCCAGGTCGCCGTCAAAGGCATCGACCTGGAGATCGAGGCCGGCAGCTTCGTCGCCTTTGTCGGGCCGTCCGGCTGCGGCAAGTCGACGACGCTCCGCATGATCGCCGGGCTTGAGAGCGTCTCGCATGGCGACATCAGCATCGGCGGCCGCCGCGTCAACGACGTCGCCTCGCGCGATCGCGGCATCGCCATGGTGTTCCAGTCCTATGCGCTCTATCCGCATATGACCGTCTACGAGAACATGGCCTTCGCGCTGAAGGTCGCGAAGGTGCCGCGGGATGAAATCGACCGCCGCGTCCGCCACGCCGCCGACATCCTGCGCCTGACCGATTATCTCGATCGTCGCACCTCGGCGCTTTCGGGCGGCCAGCGCCAGCGCGTCGCCATGGGCCGCGCCATCATCCGCGAGCCCAAGGTGTTCCTGTTCGACGAGCCGCTGTCCAATCTGGATGCGCAACTGCGCAGCGCCATGCGCGTCGAGATCAAGCGCCTGCACCAGCGCCTCGGCACCACCGCGATCTACGTCACGCACGACCAGATCGAGGCCATGACCATGGCCGACAAGATCGTCATCATGCGCGACGGGCTGATCGAGCAGGCCGGCGCGCCGCTCGACGTGTTCGAGCGCCCGGCGACCCAGTTCGTCGGCCAGTTCATCGGCTCGCCCGCCATGAACATCCTGCCCGCCCGCTCGGCCCGCACCGCCGACGGCCAGCCTGCCATCGCGCTTGACGGAGGCACGACGATCGCCATCGACGGCGCCGCCTTCGACGTGCCGGCGGAGGGCCGCCCGGTTTCGGTCGGCATCCGCTCCGAGGACATCGTGCCGGACGGGCACGGCATGCCGCCCGAGCGCGCCCATCGCTTCGAGGCGAAGGTCAACCTGACCGAGTCGCTCGGCAACGAGACGCTGATCTTCGCCGAATTCGCCGGCGCCGACGTGACCAGCCGCATGCAGCGCCCGCGTCCCGTCGCCGAGGGCGAGACCCTGACCTTCCTGCTGAACAGGGAGCGGCTGCATCTCTTCGATGCGGATACCGGCCGCACGCTGCGCAGATCCTGAACGTCTGAACCAAGCAAAAACTCTGGAGGAGAGCCATGCAGAACAGATTGACGAAGCTCCTGGCCGCGGCGGCCCTGGGCATGACCTTTGCAACGGCGGCGGCTTCCGCCGATCCCGTCACCGTCTTCCACGACAAGCCGTTCTACCAGTCCGGCTGGGACGGCCTGACGGCGACGGCGAAGAAAGACGGCATCGACCTCAATTTCAGCGCCTACGCCACCGACCAGTTCCAGGCCTACATCCAGTCGAGCCTGATGTCGGGCGACGCGCCGCAGGCCTTCACCTGGTGGAACGGCACCAAGCTGAAGGAAATCGTCGACAGCGGCCAGCTCGCCCCGCTCGACGACCTCTGGGCTAAGAAGATCGCGTCGGGCGAATATGACGCCTCGAGCGCCGCGCCCTTCACGGTCGACGGCCACATCTACGGCATGCCGACGGGCCTGAACCGCTGGATCGTGCTCTACAACAAGGCGCAGTTCGAGAAGGCCGGCATCGCCAATCCGCCGGCGACCTGGGAGGAGCTGATCGCCGCCGCCGACAAGCTGAAGGCCGCCGGCATCACCCCGTTCAACGCCAGCATCCAGGACGGCTGGCGCGGCTTCGTCTGGTTCCAGGAACTGCTGCTCAGGACCAATCCAGACGCCTATGCGGCCCTCAACCAGGGCAAGCTCAAATACACCGACGAGCCGGTCAGGAACGTCTTCAAGATCTGGAACGACTTCTACGCCAAGGGCTACTTCACGGATCCGACCAGCCAGGAAGAGCCGCTTGATTTCGCCCGCGGCAAGGGCGCGATGTACCTGTTCGGTGACTGGATCATCGGCCTGGTCGAGAAGGGCGGCATGAAGGCCGGCACCGATTTCGGCGCCTTCATCATGCCGAATGTCGATCCGTCGCTGCCGAACAATGTCATCGTCGAAGGCGCGCCGATCGTCATCACCAAGGCGGGCCTCGAGAACCCCGACGTCGCCAAGTTCGCCGACTGGTACATGAGCGAGAACGCCATGAACAGCTGGGCGACCGATCCCGGCCTCTATGCCGGCAATCTGAAGGCGAAGACGCCGAACACGATCATCACCGACATCGCCAAGATCGCGACCGACGGCAAGTACAACTCCGTCACGCGCTACTGGGAAGCCTCGCCGTCCGAGATCGTCCTGCCGGCGGTCGAGGAGTTCAACCGCTTCATGACCAATCCGTCGCCGGAAGCGGCCGACAAGGCCATGGCCAATATCGAGGCGATCGCCTCGCAGTACTGGGCCAACCACCAGTAATCCGACGATCCCCGGCAGGACCGCCCAGCGCGGCCCTGCCGGGTGCAATTCCTGCGCGGGAGACGAGAGATGAAGCAGCCACAACCAGCCTTTGCCCTGCCGCCCGGCGCGCCTTCGATCGACGCGATGATCGCGGCCGAGCGGCGTCGCGCCCGCAAGCGGCTCTGGACCGCGCTCGCCTTCATGGCGCCGGCGATCGCCTTCGTGGCGATCTTCCTGCTGCTGCCGGTAGTGTTCAATCTCTACGCGTCGATGACGCAGTGGGCGAAGTTCTCGGGCCTCAACCAGTACGCCGGCTTCGCCAACTACCAGCGTCTCGCTTCCAATCCGAAATTCTTCGACGCCACGATCAACACAATGATCTGGGTCGCCGTCTCCTTCGTCCTGCCGGCAACCATCGGCCTGTCGCTCGCCATGCTGGTGCGCGGCGTCAAGGGCGAGGAGACCTTCAAGTCGATCTTCTTCCTGCCGCGCATGTTCTCGGCCACCGCCGTCGGCGTCGTCTGGTACTACGTCTATGCGAATGAGGGCATCGTCAATTCGGGGCTGCGCGCCATCGGCCTCGGCGACCTCGCCAACCGCTGGCTCTACGAAACGCATCTCGCCACGCCCGCCATGATCGTCACCCATGTCTGGCAGCAGGTCGGCCTGATGATGGTGCTGCTCCTGATCGGCCTCAACGCGCTGCCGAGCGAGCCGATGGAAGCCGCCAAGGTCGACGGCGCCTCGCGCAGCCAGGTCTTCCGCCACATCGTGCTGCCGCTCCTGATGCCGACGCTGATCATGGTCACCACCGTCTCGGTGCTCGCCGGCTTCACCTCGTTCGATCTCGTCTGGGTGATGGGC
Organism: Kaistia sp. SLG-1; assembly: GCF_059699055.1. NCBI lineage: Bacteria > Pseudomonadati > Pseudomonadota > Alphaproteobacteria > Hyphomicrobiales > Kaistiaceae > Kaistia > Kaistia sp. SLG-1. Next base: position 1,204,217 of record NZ_AP048544.1, on the reverse strand, counting down.
CGCGACTTCCCCAACCGCTCGACCCTGACGCTCTCGGTCAACCAGTACTGGGAATCGTTCCGGGCCGGCTCCTGGGCCTATGGCGCGGCGATCGCCGTCGTCCTCGGCATCATCGCGATGAGCATCTCCTGGTCGCTCGGCGCGCTCCAGCACCGTCTCGACAAGCGCTGAGGATCACAAGATGTCCGTAACCACCTTCGACCTCGCGACGCTCGACTTCGACGCCATCGCCCGCCGCAACGACCAGGCGCGCACGCAGCGGATCCTGCTGTTCGCGATCACCGCGATCCTGGCGCTGGCCTGGATCACGCCGTTCTACTATCTCGCAATCTCGATCTTCAAAACCAACGCGGAATACGGCCTCGGCCATCCGCTGTCGCTGCCGACCTCGATCACGCCCGTGTTCGAGAACATCTCCGAGGCGTGGTCGAAGGCCAAGATGGGCTCCGGCATGCTGAACTCGCTGCTCTACGGCCTGGTCGGCGGCGGCGCGGCGATCTTCATCGCGGCGCTGGCGTCCTACGGGCTGACGCGCATCGAGTTTCCCGGCAAGGGCTTCTGGTTCATGCTGATCTTCTCGGGCACCATCTTCCCGCTGCAGATGTACCTGATCCCGCTCTTCATGGGCTACAACAAGCTCGGCATGACGAACTCGCGCATCGGCATGATGCTGTTCTACACCGCCGTCTGCATCCCCTTCCCCGTGCTGGTGCTCCGCAACTTCATGGCCGGCCTGCCGCGCGAGATGGACGAGGCGGCGCGCATCGACGGCTGCTCGGAAATCCGCATCTTCCGCTCGATCATCCTGCCGAATTGCTGGGCGCCGATGGCCACCCTCTTCCTGATCCAGTTCACCTGGATCTGGAACGACCTTATCTTTTCCATGGTGCTGACCAGCCGCGAGGAAGCGCGCTCGCTCATGAACGGCCTGATGGTGCTACAAGGCAGCTACGCCAACACCACGCCGAATGTCGTGATGACGGCGACCTTGCTCGCCAGCCTGCCCAGCGTCGCGCTGTTCCTGCTGCTGCGCAAGCACTTCATGAACGGTTTGAAACTGCAGAGCCTTTAGGGAATTCCGACCATGGCGCGAGATCGCGTAGCCCGCACCAGTTCGGCCTTCTACCCCGAGACCACACCGGCCGGCTCGGTGGCGCAACGAACCTTCGACGTCCTCCTGGACGAGATCATGGCCTTCCGCCTGAAGCCGTTCGAGCTGATTTCGGAAAAGGGCATGTCGGAGGCGCTCGGCGTCAGCCGCACTCCGGTGCGCGAGGCGCTCGCCCGCCTTGCGAGCCTCGGGCTGATCGACATCTACGCGCAGCGCGGCAGCGTCGTCGCGCCGCTCCGCCTCGACAATCTGCGCAAGTCGCAGTTCCTGCGCGAGGCGCTCGAGATCGGCCTCGTCGCCCGCGCCATCGAGAGCCCCCAGCGCGACGAGCTGGTGCAGAAACTGAAGGACGAGCTGGCGATCCAGGACACGCTGCTGGCGATCTCGGACGACGCGCGCTTCTTCAAGTCGGACGAGCTGTTCCACCAGCACATCGCCGCCTATGCCGGCTTCCCCGGCATCTGGGCCGACATCAGCGCCGCCAAGCTGCACATGGACCGGTTCCGCTATCTGACCTTCCCGCGCATGGACAGCGTCGCCGTCGTCATCGACCAGCACCGGACCATCGCGGCGGCGATCGAGAAGGGCGACATCCACGCCGCCGAGGAGGCGATGCGCAACCATCTGCGCCGGATCTTCTCGGTGCTCGGACGGGTGCAGGAGCGCTATCCGGAGTATTTCTCGGCCTCCAGCCTGCCCGAACCGTCGCGCATCCAGCGCTTCGAGGGCGAGATCCAGCTGGGCGAGCCAGTGTAGTCCGGCCCCGGCGGCGCCCCGGTCCGCCGCCCCTCCCCGACTTGAAACGCCGCGGCGGTGCCCTCTTTAGAGGGAGGGGACCGGAGGTCCCGTCCGCGCGGCGTTCAAACGGGATGGATCATGAAAACCTATCAGGTCGGATATTTCGTCGGCAGCCTCGCCACCAATTCGATCAACCGCAAGCTCTCCAAGGCGCTGATCAAGCTCTCGCCGGAGAATTTGAAATTCACCGAGATCTCGTTCCGCGACCTGCCGCTCTACAGCTACGACTATGACGCGGACTATCCGCCGGTCGCACGAGCCTTCAAGACGGCGATCGCCGAGAACGACGCGCTGCTGTTCGTGACGCCCGAATACAACCGCTCGATCCCCGGCGGGCTGAAGAACGCCATCGACTGGGCGAGCCGGCCCTATGGCACCAATTCCTTCGCCCGCAAGCCGTCCGCCGTGATCGGCACCTCGCCGGGCGCGATCGGCACGGCGATCGCCCAGCAAAGCCTGCGCAGCGTGCTCTCCTTCTGCAACGCGCCGCAGATGAACGCGCCGGAGGCCTATATCCAGTTCAAGCCCGGCCTGATCAACGACGACGGCGAGGTCTCGGATGAATCGACCGAGACCTTCCTGCGCAACTACATGGAATCGTTTCACATCTTCGTCGCGCGGGTGATGCAGGTGCTGCCGCGCGACGCGTAGTGTGTGACGGCATTAGCCGAGCCGAACCAGCCCACGCGGCAGATCGTTCAGGATCTCGACGCCCGTCTCGGTGACGATGAGCGAGTCCTCGATCGTCAGTGCGCCGATGCCCTTGCCGTAGAACGGCGTCTCGAAAGCGAGCGCCATGCCCGGCTCCAGCACGAAATCGCTGTCGGCGGCGAAGAAGGGCCATTCCTCCGAGCCGACGCTGGCGCCGATCGAATGGCCGAAATGGCCGCGCCGGTAGCCGGGATAGCCGGCGGCGCGCATGGCAGCGACCGTGGTCTCGAACACGTCCGACATCTTTGCTCCCGGCCGGATCGCCGCTAGTCCCGCCTCGAAGGCATCGGCGAGCGCCGCATGGACGTCGCGGGCGATCCGGTCAGGCTCGCCGAACACGTAGCTGCGCGCCGTATCCGAATTGTAGCCGTCGACGACGCAGCCGACATCGGCCTTGAGGATCGCGCCCGGCACGACCTCGCCGCCGCCGCTCCAGGGATCGGGGCCGACCGACATGTAGTCCCAGACGCCCGTCAGGGCCGTCTCGCCGCGCCGCGCGACTTCCGCCGCCACGCCGTCGCGCCAGAGCCGCGTCATGTCCTTGGGCGTATCGCCGGCGCGGATGCCGGCGACGAGCGCGCGGAAGCCGGCGTCGGAGAGCGCACAGGCGCGGCGGATGCAGTCGAGCTCGCGCGGCGATTTCACCGCCCGCAGCCGCCGGACCACCTCCGAACCGTCGACGCAGTCGATCTCCGGCAGCGCCGCCCCCAACGAGGCGAAATCGGCCGCCGGCATGAATTCGAGATCGACGCCGATCCGCGCCCGGCCAAGCCCGCGCTCGCGCAGCATCTCGCCGAGCACCGCGAAGGCCGTCTCGGCGCGGAACGTCGTCGGCCGGGGCGCAAACCGGTCGGAGCCGCCATTGTCGCGCCGGTAGCCCGCCGTCACCAGCTTGGCGGTGTCCGGCTCCGCCGGATCGAGACCGCCGATGTCGACCAGATCGATCCAGAGCGGATGGGTGCGGATGTCGAGCGCCGGGGCGCGTCGCGCCAGCGCGTCGGCGTTCAAGTCGCCGACGATGGCGCCGATCGGCGCATCCGGGTCGGAGGGCACCAGCGCCGTCGCCCCGCCCGCGCGCCGCCACATCGCGGCGACGCCGGCCGGCAGGCCCGTCGCATAGGAGAAGCTCTCCGGCTGGGTCAGCACCAGCGCGTCGAGGCCGCGTTCGTCAAGCAGCCTCTTGGCGCGCCGGCGATCGAGATCGGACATGGTGGTCTCTCTCCGTGGCCGGGCGCGTCGCCCGGCCGGTTCCGACGTCAGGCGGCGCGGGCGAGCCGGGCGGCGCGGGCCGCCTCGGTCGCGGCGACGTCGATCCCGAGTTCCTCGTCAAGCACGACGCCATAATCGGCGAGCGCGCCCTCGCGCGTGACATAGCCGTCGATGACGTCCTCGCGCACCGTCTCCGGCGCGCGCTCCATCGCGTCGCCCCAGCCGCCGCCGCCGCCGCGTATGGTGCGGATGGCGCCGCCGGCCTCGAGCGGATGCATGAAGGCGTATTCGGGGATCTCGGTCTCGGCGCCTTCCGGCGTCGCCAGATAGACGCGGTTCGAGGCGCCGTGCTCGCCGCCGACCATGCCCTTGGCGGTGTGGCGAACGCCCTCCATCATCACGCTGGTCTGGTTCGGCACGAGATGCTGGGTGATCGTCTCCAGCCCCGGCGTGCCGCGCCAGCGGCCGGCGCCGGTCTGATCGGCGACATATTCGTGCTTCAGGATCCGGGTCGGATACTGGATCTCGGTCATCTCGATCGACGGCAGGATGACGCCCGTCATCAGCGGCGGATAGAGGCCCCAGCCATCGGTCTCGTAGGCAGCACCCGCGCCGCCTGTGAAGCCGATGAAGTTCAGGAACACCCACATCCGCTCGTCGTCGTAGCTGCCATAGGACATGACGAGCGGCATCTTGTGGGCGTTGACGCCGACGCGCTTCGGCGCGCACTGCGCCAGCGCCAGCAGCACCGCCTCGGTCACCTCGGCGCCGGCCGAGCAGGTGCAGGTGCCGACCGGGGCCGGCCGCTTCGGGTTGATCACCGTGCCCTCGGGCGCGATCACCGTCACCGGCGCCATGCAGCCCTCGTTGATCGGGATGTCCTCGTCGCAGCAGGTCGTCAGCCCAATGAAGATGAACGACATGGTGTTGGCGATCGGGCTGTTGATGAAGCCCTTCACCTGCGGGTCCGTGCCGGTGAAATCGAGCGTCAGGTCGGATCCCCGAACGATCGCCTTGCAGGCGATCTTGACGTCGCGCTGGCCCTGATAATCGTGGTCGACGAAGGTCTCGGCGTAGTACTCTCCGTCAGCCCAGCTCTCGATCTCGGCGCGCACGCGGCGCTCCGAATAGTCGACATTCGCCTGGATGGCGTCGCGGACGGTGTCGAGGCCGTAGCGGTCGAACAGCTCGCCGATGCGGCGGCTCGCCAGCTGGCAGGCGCCGATCATCGAGTCGAGGTCGCCGTTGATCCAGTGGGCGATGCGGTTGTTGGCGACGATCAGGTCGAACATGTCGGCGCGCTTCTCGCCGCGCTCGACGATCTTGACCGGCGGCATCACCAGCCCGTCCTGCCAGACGTCGCGGGCATGCGGGTTGTAGCCGCCGGCGACCGGGCCGCCGACATCGCCCATATGGGCGCGCACGGCCGGGAACAGGACCGGCTTGCGATCGTGGAACACCGGCGTGATGACGACGAGATCCGGGATATGCGTGCCGCCATTGTAGGGATCGGAGGCAAGGATCACGTCGCCCGGCTGCAGGTCGTATTTGAACGCGTCGATGGCGCGGTCGACGGCCATCGCCACGGCATAGAGATGCAGCGTGCAGCCCGGCGACTGGGCGACGAGCCGGGACTTCATGTCCTTCATCTCGAAGATGGCGGTGGTGAAGTCATGCGCCTCGTTGAAGACGGGCGAGCGCGCCGTCCGCGTCACGGTGGCGCTCATCTCGTCGGCGATCGTGTTGAGCGAGCCGGCGACGACCTGCGACAGAACGAAACTTCTCTTATCCATCGGCGCGCTCCGCATAGGTCGGGTAGATGAACTCGATCAGCCCGCCGGGCGGGATGACGACGAGCACGGCGCTCTCCAGCACCTGCCGGGCGCCGTCGACGACGAGGGTGAGCCGGCCGCGCGGGCCGCCCGCGTCGCGCGGCACGAAGAAATTGCCCTCGAGCGTCGGGCCGTCATTACGGATGACGGCGTGGATCCGCCCATCGGCGCCGATCTCGCGGCTGACGAGATTGAAATGCTCGCGCGCCTCCAGCACCTCGGCGGACGGCATCAGGCGACGGCCGGCGAGCACAGGTGGTCCCCAGCCTTGCGCCGAGAGCGAGAAGCCGGGATCGAGGCTGATCGGCGGATTGTCCTCGGCGCCGATCGGCAGGAAGGCGAGGACGGCCGGCTGCACGCCGTCGAGCCGCGTCTCGTCCGGCGCCTCGCCGCCAAAGAGCGCGGCGCGGACGAGGCCGACCAGATGATGCGCGGTGACGGCATCCGAAAGGCCGGTCGCGGCCGGCAGCACCGGATCGACCAGCGAGCCCTTCGGCGCGGTCATCGAGACCAGCTGCAGATGGCCGTCGTTCAGCGTCGTCGCATCGAGCGATTCCGCCAGCGCCGCCACCAGCGCGTAGCCCTTCGCCTGGCCGGGCGTCATGTTGTAGGGGCCGGAGCGATTGGAACCCGTGCCTGTGAAATCGAGGCCGAGATGGCCGTCGGAGGTGGTGACGCGGACGACGAGATCGACCGACGCATCGACCGAGACCGGCAGGCTCGTCCGCTCCGTCCGGTCGACGGCGCCGAAGCGCTCGGTGATCTCGGCGGCACCCAGCGCGCGGCTGTGCGCGATCGTCTGCGCGATCGCCGTCTCGGTCGCCTTGCGGCCCTTCTCGTCCATCAGCGCGACGAGCGAGGCGGAAGCTGCACGAAGTGCGGAGACGATCGCCTCGATGTCGGCACGGACCTGGCTCTCGGCGCGGCTGTTGCGCAGCATGAAGCGGAGCGCGTCGCGCTGCAGCAGCCCGTGGCGATAAAGCTTCAGCGGCGTGAAGCGCACCGCCTCCTGCCAGGTCTCCGAGGCGAAGGGATGCAGCGATCCCGGAAACTCGCCGGCGAGATCCGCCATCTCCGCGCGGACGGCCGGGAACAGCACCAGCTCGCCCTCGTAGAACAAGGGCGCGGCGATGGTGAGGGCCTGCGGCGTCGAGCCGCCGCTATAGGGATCGCCGACGAGGACGATGTCGCCCTCGCCGAGATTGAAGGCGAAGCGATCGAGCAGCGCCGCGACGCTGTCGCGGATCAGGAAGACGTGGCTGGCGTCGTACTGCGCCTGCGCCACGAGCTTTGGTTCGCCCGTCAGGAGCGCGGCGGCATAGCGCCGGCCCTCGGTCAGGCCCGGCGAGCGGGCGGTCCGGCCCACCGTCTCGGCCAGCTCCCGGGCGATCGCCGCGATGCGGCTGTAGAGGATCTGCGAGCGGATCATCAGGCGGCGCGCTCCGCCGCCGTCCGAGCCTGGCCGATCTCGATGATGACATTACCATAGGCGTCGATCAGGCACTCATGGCCCGGATAGACGGCGATGGTGGTGCCCCACTGCTCGATGATCGCCGGCCCCGGAATGAAGCTGCCGGCCTTGAGCAGGCCGCCATCATAGACCGGCACCTTCGTCGGCTCGACGTCGAAATGCACCTGCCGCTCGCCCTTCAGCGCGCCCGAGGCATCCTCGTCGCCGAATTCCTGCGGGATCATGCGCGGCCGCTCGCGCACGCCGATCAGGTCGAGCCGCAGCGTCAGGATCTCGACCGGCTGGCTCGGATCCTTGTGCGCGAACAGCCGCTCGTGCAGCTCGTGGAAATCGCCAAGCGTCGCGTCGAGGTTCAGCTTGGTGATGCGGCGGGTGCGCGAGCGGATCGGCACCGTCACCTCGTGCACCTCGCCGACATAGTGCATGTCGAGGCTGCGCTTGATCTCGAAATTGCCGGCCACGGCCTGGCCGGCGAGGCGGCCGCGGGCGCGCTGCTCCATCTCCTGGAACATCGTGTTCAGCGCCTCGAAATCGAGCTCGTCGACGCGGCCGATATGGGTGCGGCTCTCGCTGATCTTCAGGTCGGCCACGTTGTCGCCGAGCGCGCAGAAGACGGGCGCCAGGCCGGGCACGATCACGGTGCGGATGCCGAGTTCCTCGGCCTGCTTGCCGGCATGGATGCCGCCGGCGCCGCCGGCCGCGACGAGCGCGAACTGCTGCGGATCGCGGCCGCGCTTGGTGGTCACCAGCCGCGTGGCGTTAGCCATGTTGGAATTGACCAACTCGATGATCGCCGAGGCCGCCTCGATGACCGAGAGCCCGAGCGGCTCGGCCACTTCGCGGCGCACCGCGTCGACTGCCTTCTCGCGGTCGAGCACCATCTCGCCGCCGAGGAAGAAGTCGGGATTGAGCAGGCCGAGCACGACATTGGCGTCGGTGACGGTCGGGCGCGTGCCGCCGCGGCTGTAGCAGGCGGGGCCCGGATAGGAGCCGGCGCTCGCCGGTCCCACTTGCAGCGCGCCGCCGGCATCGACCCAGGCGATCGAGCCACCACCGGCGCCGATGGTGTGGATGTCGAGCATCGGCAGCGCGATGCGGTAGCGGCCGATCCAGCTCTCGGTCGTCACCGCCGGCTGCAGGTTCTCGATCAGCGCGATGTCGTAGCTGGTGCCGCCCATGTCGACGGTGATCAGATTGTCGTAGCCCGCCATCTCGCCGAGATAGGAGCCGGCCGTGACGCCGCCGGCCGGTCCCGAGAGCAGCGTGTTGACGGCGTAGCGCCCCGCCTCGCCTGCCGACAGCACGCCGCCATTCGACTGGATGATGAAGAGCTCGCCCTTGAAGCCCTGGCTCCGCAGCCGCTCTTCGAGATGGGTCAGGTAGGCGTTGACGCGCGGGCCGACGAAGGCGTTGACCGTCGTCGTCGAGACGCGCTCGAACTCGCGGATTTCCGGCAGCACGTCGCAGGAGAGCGAGATGAACGCGTCCGGCAGCTCCTCGCGCACGATCTCGGCGGTGCGGCGCTCATGCGCCGGATTGACGAAGGAGAAGAGGTAGCAGATCGCCACCGCCTCGACGCCCTGGCGGCGGAATTCCTCGCAGGCCGCGCGGACCTCCGCCTCGTCGAGCGGCGTCAGCACGTTGCCCTGATGGTCGACGCGCTCGGCGACGCCGATGCGCGAGCGGCGCGGCACGATGGCGTGCGGCGGCTTCAGGCGCGGGTCGAACACGCTCTCCTTGTAGGAGCGGCGGAACTCGATCTCGTCGCGAAAGCCCTTGGTCGTGATCAGGCCGACCTTGGCGCCATTGTATTCGAGCAGCGAATTGGTCGCGACGGTGGTTCCGTGCACGATGAGCGGCAATTCGCCGAGAAAATCGGCCAGCGAGCGGCCCAGCTCGGTCGCGAGGCGGCCGAGGCCGTTCAGAACACCGTCCGACTGATCGGGCGTCGACGGTGTCTTCGTGGCGCGGAACTCGCCATTGGGACCGATGGCCACGAGATCCGTAAAGGTTCCGCCAACGTCAATACCGACATTCCAGTGCGACATCATCTGTTCCCGATCAATTGCAGGTTGCGAACTTCCCTAACGTTACAGCCAACGCAAAGAAATTCTCTCCCGAGCAGTAGAACCGTGCTTTTACCAGATGGATCGGAACGATATAAGGATCGATGTTCTCTCGCGGCCCAAGCAAGGGGGACGAAAATCCACGATTTTAGCGAAACTTAAAATTTCGCGCCGCGCAGCGCGGGGACTTCGCGCTTAATCTGCCACAATCGTCCCCGTCCAGGCAGCAGGCCGGCCCCCCGGACTACGTCCCAACGCGGTGCGACCATGATCCGCAAGCCAATCGAGGATTGACTCATGTCTGGTATTTCCGCGCGCGTCCGGGCCGGCGCCTTGGCCATATCGTTCGCCGCGACGGCCCTCGCGCCGCTCGCCGCGACCGCCGCCGAAGGCCCCTTCGTCATCAACTATTCGCTGCCGCCGCCGACGCTCGATCCGACCATCGTCTGCGACATCGCCGATGACGGCTTCCTGGCCCCGCTCTACACGCCGCTCCTGCGCTACGAGGCGAAGCCGGTCGCCAACGCCGCCGAGGGCGTCAAGGTCACCACCGAGGACACGACCAAGATCGTCGGCTACCTGGCCGAGAGCTACAAGGTCTCCGACGACGGCAAGGTGCTCACCTTCAAGCTGCGCGACGGGCTGAAATTCCCGAGCGGCAATCCGCTCGACGCGGCCGCCGTGAAGGCCTCGCTCGAATACGTGCTGAAGAGCGGCACCTGCGGCACCTACTTCCTCGAGGCGGCCCAGTTCGGCAACACCGAGGCGATCGAGGCGCCGGACGCGACGACCGTCGTGATCAAGCTGAAGCGCGGCGAGCCGCTGCTGCCGCATGCGCTGACCCAGCCCAATCTCGGCATCATCGATTTGAAGACGGTCGAGGCGAATGGCGGCAAGGCCTGGCTCGCCGGCCACGCCGCCGGCAGCGGTCCCTATCTGCTCGCCGACTACCAGCCCGGCGTCCGCGCCGTGTTCAAGGCCAATCCGGACTTCTTCGGCGAAGCGCCGCGCGAGAAGGACGTCATCGTCAACTTCATCACCGACAACGCGACGCTGCTGCTGCAGGCCCGCAACAAGCAGGCCGACGTGACGCTCGGCCTGTCGAAGGCCTCGGTCGAGAGCCTGAAGGGCGCCGACGGCCTCAAGGTCATCGAAGTCCCGACCGCGCGCTGGCAGCTGATCGGCCTGCCGAACCAGGTCGCGCCGTTCGACAACGCCAAGTTCCGCGAGGCGCTCTCCTACGCGCTGCCCTATGACGCCATCCTGAAGAACGTCGCGCACGGCTTCGGCGAGACCTTCTACGGCCCCTACCCGCCGCAGTTCCCGGCCTACAACAAGGAAATCGGCGCGGCGCGCGCCTATGACCTCGAGAAGGCGAAGAAGCTGCTGGCCGAATCCGGCGTGAAGACCCCGGTCACCGCCGAGATCATCATCCGCGAGGGCCAGAACGATCAGGAGCAGATCGCCACCATCGCCCAGGGCGCCTGGTCGCAGATCGGCGTCAACCTGACGATCCGCAAGCTGCCGGCCTCAGGCTATCAGGAAGCGGTCGGCGCCAAGACCAAGACCTCGGCGATCGTCCGCTTCGACGGCCCGTCGGTCGACGATCCGGCCTGGCTGCTCGATTACGACCTGCGCTGCGCCTCCGCCTACAACACCAGCAATTACTGCAGCAAGGAAGCGGAAGCCCTGCTCGACACCCGCCACGACCTGAAGAGCGATGCCGAGCGGCAGGCGCTCTGGGACAAGATCGCCAAGATCTGGGTGGCCGACAGCCCGCGCATCCCGGTCTATGCCGACGTCTACACGGCCGTCGTCTCGGCCGACGTCAAGGACTGGCACTTCGCCCAGGACGGTCCGTTCGACCTCAATCTCTGGGGCCGGTAACATAACGCATTGATCGGGCCTCCGCCCGGTCGACCGATCCGAAAACAGCGCGCGGTCCATGGGCCGCGCGCAGTGCTTTATGCGGAGTGCCGCTGGTGAAACGAGCTTGGGTTGGGACGGCGCTGCGGCGGATCGGCGACGACAAGGCGTTCGCCCTCGCCACGCTGATTGCCGCCCTGCTGATCCTCGGCGCCCTCATCGGGCCGCTCCTCTGGCCGCTCGGCCCGCTCGACATGGATTTCGGCGCGCCGCTCGCCGCCCCCTCCTTCACCCATCCGATGGGCACCGACAGCAACGGCCGCGACGTGTTCGCCCGCTTCCTCACCGGCGCCCGCATCTCGCTCGCCGTCGGCGCTATCGTGGTGCTGGCGGGCCTCGTCGTCGGCGGCGCGATCGGCGTCGCGGCGGGGATCGGCGGCCGCGTCGTCGACACCATGCTGATGCGCATCATCGACGCGCTCGCCGCCTTCCCGCCGCTGATCCTCGCCATGGCGGTGACGGTCGGGCTCGGCGTCGGCCTGAAGACGGCGGCGATCGGCATCGCGCTCTCCTCCGTGCCCTTCTTCGCCCGGCTGATGCGCGGCGATATCCTGAAAATCCGCACCATGCCCTTCGTCGAGGCGAGCGTCGCCATGGGCGCGAAGCGCGGCCGCATCATCGCCCGCCATCTGCTGCCGCACACCGCCCCGACCATGTTGGTGCAATGCGCCTCCGTCTTCGGCTATGCCATCCTGACGCTGGCCGGCCTCGGCTTCATCGGCCTCGGCGCGCAGATCCCGGAGCCCGAATGGGGCGCGATGATCACCGACGGCCTGCAATATGCGCTGACCGGGCAATGGTGGCTGGCGCTCTTCCCCGGCCTCGGCGTGCTGCTCGCGGTGATCGCCGCCAACCTCCTCGCCGACCGGCTCGAGGAGAGCCTGAACCCGCGCTCGGCGCGCAACCAGGTGCGCTGACATGCTGAGACTGATCTCGGGCCGCATCGTCACTTCGCTGATCTCGCTGATCGGCGCATCGCTGATCGCCTTCGTGCTCTTGCGCCTCACGCCCGGCGATCCGGCCCGCCTCTTCCTCGGCCAGTTCGCCGGCGAGGAGGCGGTGCAGGCGCTGCGCGCCGAGCTCGGCCTGAACGGCTCGATCCTCAGCCAGTACCTCATCTACATGCAGCGCTTCCTGTCGGGCGACTGGGGCTTCTCCTATTCGACCGGGCAATCGGTCGCCGGCCTGCTGCTCGCCCGTTTCCCGGCCACCATCGAGCTCGGCCTCTTCGCCTTCTTCTTCGCCTTCGTCGCGGCGGTCTCCTGCGCCCTCGTCTCGGTCTATCGGCGCGGCCCGGTCTCGGATGGCGGCGTACGGGCGCTTTCCTTCTTCGCCCAGGGCGTGCCGCCCTTCTGGTTCGGCCTGATGATGCTCTTAATCTTCTTCGAGGGCTTCGGCTGGCTGCCCGGCCCGGAGGGGCGGCTCGGTCTGCGCATCATCCCGCCGCCGACCGTCACCGGCCTGCTGACGGTGGATTCGCTCCTCGCCGGCGACTGGACCGCCTTCAAGGACGCGATCCGCCACCTGATCCTGCCGGCGCTGACACTCGGCCTGATGCCGTTCGGCTTCCTCTACCGGCTGCTCCGCGCCAATCTCGAAGGGGTGACGCGCGAGCCGTTCATCACCGTCGCGCGCGGGCGTGGCCTGACACGCTGGGCCGCCTATGTCCGCCACGCGCTGCCGAACGCCTTCCTGCCGACGCTCACCGCCGCCGGCCTGCTGTTCGGGCAATTGCTCGCCGGCAGCGTGCTGGTCGAGCGCGTCTTCGTCTGGCCGGGCGCCGGCGCCCTCGTCACCGACGGCGTGCTGAAGCAGGATTTCTCCGTCGTGCAGGCCTTCATCCTGCTCTCCGCCTTCATCTATGTGCTGACCAGCCTCGTCGTCGACATCCTCGCCGCCATGCTCGATCCGCGCGTCGCCCAGAGCCAGGGAGGCGGACGATGAGCGCAACGACGAACCAGCCGCCCCTGCTGGAGGTTCGCGGCCTCACCACCGAATTCGCCACCCGCGCCGGCGCGGTCGCGGCCGTGCGCGACGTCTCGCTCACGGTCCGGCGCGGCGAGAAGGTGGCGATCGTCGGCGAATCCGGCTGCGGCAAGTCCACGCTGGCGCTCTCGATCCTCAGCCTGATCGACAAGCCCGGCCGCATTGCTTCGGGCCAGGTTCTGCTCGACGGCCGTGACCTGGTGGGGCTTGGCGAGAGGGCGATGAAGACGATCCGCGGCAAGACCGTGTCGCTGATCTTCCAGGATCCGATGGGCGCGCTCGACCCGATCCAGACGGTCGGCGCGCAGATGATCGACACGCTGCGCCGCCACCAGCCGGGCCTCAGCCACAAGGCGGCGCGCGCCCGGGCCGTCGAGCTGCTGCGCGAAGTGGAAGTGCCGGCGGCGGAACGGCGGCTCGACGACTATCCGCATCATTATTCCGGCGGCATGCGCCAGCGCGTCATGATCGCCATCGCGCTCGCCAATGCGCCGGATCTTATCATCGCCGACGAGCCGACGACGGCGCTCGACGTGACGACGCAGGCGCAGGTGCTGTCGCTTCTGGAGCGCGTCGTCGCCGATCATGGCGTCGCGGTGCTGCTCATCACCCACAATCTCGGCGTCGTCGCCGAGTTCTGCGACGTGGTGCAGGTCATGTATGCCGGGCGCATCGTCGAGCGCGGCCCGACCGAGGCGATCCTCGCCAAACCGACCCATCCCTATACGCAGGCCCTGCTCGAAAGCATTCCGGATCCTGCCCGGATCGGCACGCGGCTCCGAGCCATTCCCGGCATGCCGCCGGACCTCTCGGCCATGCCCTCCGGCTGCGCCTTCGAGCCGCGCTGCTTCTTCGGCCATGGCCGCGAGATCTGCCGCGCGCACCAGCCTGCCCCGGTCGAAATCGAGACCGTCGCCGGGCCGTCGCTTGTCGAGTGCCATTTCGCCGCCGAGCGCGCTGCCCGCGCCAGCGAGGTCGCCGCATCATGACCGGACGCGACACAACTTCGCCGCTCCTCGTCGTCGATCATCTCGAAAAGAGCTTTGCCGCGCGAAGCAGCAATCCGTTCAAACCAAGCCGCGAAAAACTGCGCGCCGTTGACGGCATCTCCTTCACCGTAGGACGCGGCGAGACGTTCGGCCTCGTCGGTGAATCCGGCTGCGGCAAGTCGACGGCGGCGCGCGCCATCCTCCGTCTCGTCGAGCCGACCGGCGGCAGCGTCCGCTTCGACGGCATCGACGTCGCGAGCCTCGCGCCAGAACCGATGCGAAAGCTGCGCCGGCGCATGCAGATGGTGTTCCAGGACAGCACCGGCACGCTCGACCCGCGCATGAGCGTGCGCGACCTCGTCGAGGAACCGCTGATCGTGCACGGCCTCGGCGACGCCAGGGAACGCCGCGCCAAGGTCGACGCCATGCTGGAGCTGGTCGGCATCCGGCCGGAATTCGCCGATCGCCGGCCGCACCAGTTTTCCGGCGGCCAGCGCCAGCGCATCGGCATCGCCCGCGCGCTCGTGCTGGAGCCGGAGCTGGTGGTGCTCGACGAGCCGATCTCGGCGCTCGACGTCTCGGTGCAGGCGCAGATCCTCAACCTATTGAAGGATCTGCAGGAGAAGCTCGGCGTCTCCTACGTCTTCATCGTGCACGATCTGACGGTCGCCGAGTTCTTCTGCGACCGCCTCGCCGTGCTCTATCTCGGCCAGGTGATGGAGAGCGGCACGGCCAAGGAACTCTTCGCCGATCCGCAGCACCCCTACACGGTCAGCCTGCTCTCGGCCGTGCCGCGCGTCGGCGCCAAGACGGGCCAGCGCATCGTGCTGGAGGGCGAGGTCTCGCCGCTCGGCAGCGGCGCCTCGAAGGGCTGCGTCTTCCGCGCCCGCTGCCCGGTCGGCAAGGACCGCGCGATCTGCGCCGAGGAACGCCCGGCGCTGCGACCGCACGGGGCGATAGCGTTTTCGAGCGAAGTGGATGCCGGTTCGCGTGAAGAAAACGCGCCCCAGCAAAACAGAGCCGCGGATCACACCGTCGCCTGCCATTTCCCCGGCGAACTCAGCCTCGCGCCGGGTTGAGGTTCCCGACGCTGCGGTGGACGCGCGACTGTTCCAGATATATGCAATATCGGCCACTGGAACGGAAAGTGACCGCCATGAAATCCCCCCAGCGCGGCACGGGCGAAACTCCTGAGCCGGATAAGTTACCCCGTCGGGCGCGGGTCAGCGGCATGGACCGCGCCCTGCAGATCCTCGACCATCTCTACCAGACCGGCGAACCGGCCGGCAGCTACACCATCGCCAAGGCGGTCGGCGCGCCGCTCTCGACCGTCTATGTCGTCATCGACGAACTGGTCGAGCGCGAGATGCTGTCGCGCCGCGCCGACGGCCTGGTCTGGCTCGGCGCCCGGCTCTATCACTACGGCCTCGCCTATGCCCGCTCGCTCGATTTCCTCGGCGAGGCGAGCCATGTCATGCACCAGCTCGGACGCGAGATCGGCGAATCCGTGCAGATCTGCGGCCGCGACGACGGCCACATGGTCGTGCTCGCCATGGCCAGGGGGCCGGGTCCTTTCCGCATCCTGTCGGAGGTCGGCACGCGCGTGCCGCTCAACTGGACCGCGTCGGGACGGCTGCTGATCGGCCACCTGCCGGAGCCGGAGCGGATCGAGATCTTCCGCCGCACCGCCTGCGCCTCGCCGACCGAGCGCGCCGAGACGGATGCGCTGAAGCTGTCGAAGCTCGCCGGCCTCGCCTTCCGGGAGCGGCTGTCGATCCAGATCAGCGAGACGGATTTCCTCGTCTCCTGCGTCGCCTCGCCGATCTGCGACCGGGCGGGCGCCTGCGTCGCGACGATCTCGATCGTACTGCCGGAACACAAGGTCGTCGCCAATTCGGCCCTTTACGCGGAAGCCGTGCGCGGCGCCTCCGAGGCGATCGAGCGCCGTCTCGGCTGGCGCGAGCGCTGAGGCCGTCAATCCTCGATGGCGACCACCGCCTCGATCTCGACGGTGATCCGGTTCGGCAACGACGCCATGCCGACGGCCGATCGCGCGTGCCGGCCCCGCTCCTCGCCGAAGACTGCCAGGAACAGGTCGGAGCAGCCGTTGATCACCTGCGGATGCGCGCCGAATTCCGGCACGGCATTGACCATGCCGAAGAGCTTGACCACCCGGCGCACCCGGTCGAGCGAGCCGAGCGCCTCCTGCATCACCGCCAGCAGGTTCAACCCCGTGACGCGGGCGTGGTCATAGGCCTCTTCCGGCGTCACGTCGTCGCCGACCCGGCCCTGAAAAAGAAACCCGTCCGCCCGCGTCGGTCCCTGCCCCGACAGGAACAGCAGATTGCCTTCGCGGACATGGGTGACGAAGCTTCCGACCGGCGCCGGCGGGCTGGGCAGGTCGATTTTCAGCGCGCGCAGCCGGTCCTGAACGGACCCGGTCGCGCGGGAGATGGGGTCGTGCATCCGGGCCATTCGCTTCCGCGCGCTGGGGCGCGCCTTTCGATTGATCGTGCGCCCGGGCCGGAAGAGCCCGGGCCCTTCAATTCCATAGTTATGCAATTGCGCGCATTAAAGTGGAACGTTAGCATTCTGCCCCATGAGGTCAAGCAGGGCACGGCTTTTGCCGGAAGCCCGGCGGTCGGGGAGTGGAAGCGGGCGATGATCACGGGCGCGGGTTCAGCCAAGGCGGGGCGCCTTGCCGGCAAGGCGGCGATCGTCACCGGCGCCGCCGGCGGCATCGGCCGCGCCACGGTCGAGGCCTTCCTGCGCGAGGGCGCCCTGGTCGTGGCGATGGACCTTCCGGGGCCGCTCGCCGCCACCCGCTTCAACGCGCAGGGCGCCATCCCGATCGCCTGCGACCTCGGCGACCGCGCCGCCGTCCTGGACGCGACGGACCGGGCGGTCGAGAAACTCGGCGGCCTCGACATCCTGGTCGCCTCCGGCGCGATCAAGGGCGGCACCGGCAATTTCCTCGATCTCACCGATCGCGACTGGGACCTCTATGTCGACGTCAACCTGACCGGAACCTTCCTCGCCTGCCGCGCCGGCGCGCGCGCCATGGTCGCAGCGGGCGCGGGCAAGGGCGGCCGGACCGGCCGGATCATCACCATCGGCTCCGTGAATTCCTTCATGGCCGAGCCGGAGGCGGCCGCCTATGTCGCGACCAAGGGCGGCGTCGCCATGCTGACGCGCGCCATGGCGGTCGACCTCGCCCGCCACGGCATCCTCGTCAACATGATCGCCCCCGGCCCCGTCGACGTGACCGGCGACCACACCGGCTACAGCGAGCCGAAGCTCGCCGCCGAGCTGCGCGACGAGGTGATCCTGGGGCGCCCCGGCCTGCCGCACGAGGTCGCCGCCGCCGCCCTGTTCCTGGCCGAGGACAGCTCGAGCTTCGTCACCGGCTCCACCCTCACCGTCGACGGCGGCATGTCCTCGATGATCTTCGGCGGCATGCGCGAAGGCTGAACGCGATGCGGCCAGCCTCCCGGTCGGAACGGTCAGATGATGGAGGGCGGGCATTGCAGGCGGTTGACGCAGGCCAGCGCCAGCTCGGCGTGACGGTGGCCGTCCTTCAGCGTGAAGGCGAGATGGCCGGGCAACAGCGTGTCGAATTCCAGCGCCGCGAGGACGCGCACCGTCTCGCAGATCGCCGCGATGTCGCAATCGACGATGTCCTGGATCGCCACCTTGCCGCCATGGAACAGCGCGTCGCCGCCGATCAGCATGCGCCGGCGCGGCGTGGTCACCAGATAGGAGACGTGGTCGCGGCTGTGGCCGGGCGTCGGGACCAGCTCGACGGTGACGTCGCCGAAGCGCTGCGCCTCACCCGGCGCCCAGACACGGTCGACCGGACAGGCGCGGTAGGCGTAGTCTGTCGGATAGACGCCGCCGCGCTTCGCCTTGCCGAGGCTGATCCCCTCCTCGTCGCCGGCCGAGACCATGGCCGCCGTCGCGGCACCCGCATGCACCGTCAGGCCGAGCCGCTCGCGCAGCGCCGCCGCGCCGCCGGAATGATCGGCATGGCCATGCGTCAGGAACAGATGGCGGATCTTCGCGGGGTCGATGCCGTCCTCCTCCAGCACGTCGAAGACCTGGTCGGGAAAGCGGCCGGCGCCGGCGTCGAACATCGCGAGGCCCTCCCCGGTCTCGACCAGGAAGACGTTGCAGTCGAACGCGTCGGTCAGGTCGAAGCCGCCGCCGCCGCTCATCACCAGATAGAGCCCCTCTTCGATACGCATCGCCGTCTCCACTCCCTTTTCCCCACCGGGGCCCGTTCCCTTGCGGCCCCGCGGTCGATCTCGTCCCAGACTCCAGTCAACGCTGCGCCGCGGCGCAACGAAACCCCATCATGAAGGATATCAACGATGCATACGGGCGCCTTTTCCGACATCGACTGGGACAAGGACGGCAAGCAGGTCGGCTTCTTCAGCTTTCCCTATTCGATCGACCGCTCGCCCTACTACCAGATCAAGATGCCCGTCTGCCGGATCAAGAACGGCGACGGCCCGAGCCTGGTGCTGATGGCCGGCAACCATGGCGACGAATATGAGGGCGAGCTGACGCTGCTGAAGGCGATCCGGCTGATCGAGGCCGCCGACATCCGCGGCTCGCTCACCATCCTGCCGGCGGCGAACACGCCGGCCGTCATGGCCGCGAAGCGCTGCTCGCCCTTCGACGGCGGCAACATGAACCGCTCGTTTCCGGGCAACCCCTATGGCGGCCCGACCCAGCGCATGGCGCATTACATCGAGCACGAGATCTTCCCGCGCCACGAGGTCGTGCTCGACCTGCATTCCGGCGGCACCAGCATGGACCACCTGATCTGCAGCCTGATCGAGCGCAGCGGCGACGGCGAGCGCTTTTCGCGAGGACTGGAGCTGATGCAGGCGATGCGCCTGCCCTACGGCATGATCGCCGACAACGGCCCGGATTCGCCGACCTCGATGGCGGCGGCGCTGCGCGCCGGCTGCATCGCGCTCTCCGGTGAATTCGGTGGCGGCGCCACGGCGACCAAGGCGACCATGGCGGTGACGCAGCGCGCGGTCGACAATCTGCTGCAGGCCGTCGGCATCACCAATCGGCCGATCCTCTACACCGACGCCGATCGCGGCCCGGAAACCATCGTGCTCTCGACCGGCGGCCAGTCGCTCTTCGTCTATGCCGAGCGCGAGGGCTGGTTCGAGCCGGCGGTCGAGATCGGCGACACGGTCGCGGCGGGCGACGTCGCCGGCTGGCTGCACGACCTGGAACGCCCGCTGGAAGCGCCGGAAACGCTCCATTTCCAGGAAGGCGGCATCGTCCTGTCACGCCGCCTGCACACCCACAGCCAATCCGGCGACAGCCTGCTGAACCTCGCCCGGTTCGCCTGAACCGGGATCGGAGCGGAGCCGGCCGGCTGCTTGAAACAATATCTGGGTTCTCTGGGTCCGAGCCCGTCCCACGCTCGCCGTCATCCCGGCCTCCGAGCCGGGATCCATTCAGCCGGGTTCTGGGAGCCTAGACGCTCAAGCTTCGCGCTGCATGAGATCCCTGCTTCCGCAGGGATGACGGGGAGCGCGGGGCCCGGGACGGAGCCCCGGCGCGGTGGAGGGATAGGCGCCCTACCCCTTCGCCTGCTTTTCCAGCAGCGAGAAGAACACCACCGTCATGGCGAGCACGATGACGAGCAGGACGAAGGCGGCGGCCGCGCCCTCGTTGATCGAGAGGCCGAGGAAGGCCTGGCGGTAGGCGAAGAAGCTCAGCACCTCGGTCGACGTGCCCGGCCCGCCCTTGGTCAGCACATAGGGCAGGTCGTAGGTGCGGAATTCGTTGATCAGCTGGATGATGACGGTGATCGCGGCGACCGGGCGCAGCATCGGCAAGGTGATGAACCAGAACTGCTGCCAGCCGCGCGCGCCGTCGACCTCGGCCGCCTCATAGGGCTCGCGCGGCAGCGAGGCGAGGCCGGCGGCGAGGATCAGCACGACGAAGGACATCTGCTGCCAGATATCGATGCCGGCCATGGTCCAGAGCGCGAGATTGGGCGAGCCGAGCCAGTCGAGCCGCGGCAGGCCCATCGTCTCCATCAGATGGTTGACGATGCCGAGATTGGGCTGCAGCAGCATGCGCCAGATCAGGGCGACGCTGACCGGCGACATCGCCATCGGGATGGTCAGGATGGCGAAGTAGATCGGCTTGGTGCGGACGACGCGGTTCAGCATCAGCGCGATGCCGAGGCCGATGACGAACTCGCCGGCAACGGTGACGACCGAATACTTCACCGTCAGCCAGGTGGCGTTCCAGAAGCGGTCGCTCGCCATCATGGTGGCGAAATTGTCGACGCCGACGATCGGCAGGATCGCCGGTTTCAAGAGCGTGTAGGACGAGACCGAGAGCAGGCAGGCATAGAGGAGCGGAAAGCCCATGACGATGGCGAGCAGCAGCAGCCCCGGTGAGGCAAAGCCCCAGCTGATCCGCGTCTCGCGACTGACCCTGTTGATCCAGCCTGTCATTGAATTCCCGTCCGATCGTGCTCTTCGTTCCCGCGGCCTCCCGCCGCGTGGTCTTCGGAGCGCGGCATCCGCGCCGCGCTCCGTCTCTGGCTGTGGCCTTTACTTGGCCAGCAGTTCCTCGAGGCCCTTGTGGGCCGCCTTCAGCGCCGCGTCGGACGTAACTTCGCCGCCGCCGGCCTGCGACAGCGAGGTGCCGAGCACGTCCTCGTACTGCGCCGAATAGGCGAAGATCGGGAACGACTTGCCGCTCGCGACGATGTCCTGCGCGGTCTTGTAGTAGGGGTACTTCTCCAGGACCTTGGCGTCGGCGAAGACGTCGGAGCGGACCGGCGCGTGGCCCTGCAGGGCGCGGGCGACCGAAATGTCCTTGCTCTGCACCCACTGGATGAACTTCCAGGCGGCTTCCTGCTCTTCCGGGCTCACATTCTTCGGAATGCCCCAGCCCCAGCCGCCGCTCTCGCCATGCCCGCCGGGCATCACGGAAATCGCGACCTTGCCGGCGACATCCGGGCACTTCTCGGCATTGTCGACCTGCGGCAGCATCCACCAGTAGGTGACCATGCTGAACGCCTTGCCGCTGCACATCAGCCGCAGCGTGTCGTCGAGGGTGGCGGAGAGAGCGCCCTGCTGCGCGCCGTTCTTGATGTTGTCGACATAGAGGTCGAGCGCGACCTTGGCCTCGGGGCTGTCGAGCACGACCTTCTTGCCGTCGCCGAGATAGTTGCCACCGGCCGCGAACAGGTAGTTGGAGAACTCCATGCTGTTCGGATCGCCGCGCTGGCCCTGCATGGCAGCACCCGCGACGCCGGCATTCGCCTTCATGAACTTGGAGATCTCGACATAGTCGGCGAGCGTCGTCGGCGCCGCCAGTTCCTTGCCGGTCGCCGTCTTGAAGGCTTCCTTGAGCTTGGGATCCTCGAGCAGGTCCTTCCGGTAGAGCAGGCCCATCGAGTAATTGTACATCGGCAGGATCTGCAGGCTGTCCGGCGTGCGGCCGAGCAGGTCGAGCGTCGAGGGGATGAACGGCGACAAGTCGTAGTTCGACTTCTCGACGAACGGCTTCAGGTCGGTGAGCCAGCCGGCGGCCGGGAATTCGCCGGCCCAGAGGAAGTCGACCTCGAGCAGATTGTAGTAGCTCTGCGGCGAGACCAGCTGCGACACCAGCTTGTCGTGCATGTCGGGGTAGCCGATCTTCTCGAACTCGACCTTGATGCCGGTCTCCTTCTCGAAATCGGGCAGCAGGCTCTCGATGATCTGCGTCTCCGGCACGTCCTCCATCAGGGCGCGCAGCACGATCTCGTCGGCATGGGCCGGAGCCGAGGCCATCAGCGCGCCGAGGCCGGCGGCTGCGAGTAGAATCCGTTTCAGCGTCATGGTGTTCTCCTCTTTGATACCGGCTGCGTCGCTGCCCCCTCCGGGCATTATTTGACGCCGCCGAACGTCAACCCCTGGATGATGAAGCGCTGGATGAAGCGCGAGGCGATCACCAGCGGCAGGATGGCCAGCACCACGCCTGCCGAGACTTTGGCGATCTGCACGCCATTCGATGTCTGCAACGCAGCCAGCGAAACCGGGATCGTGGCGGTCTGCGGCCCGCTCAAGACGAGCGCGAACAGGAACTCGTTCCACGACAGGATGAAGCCGAGCACGCCGGCGGCGGCGAGGCCGGGCAGCGAGACCGGGATGACGATGCGCCAGAACGCGCCCCAGGCGGTGGCGCCGTCGGTCATCGCCGCGCCCTCCATGTCGGCCGGCACGCCCTCGAAGAAGCCCATCAGGATCCAGGTCAGGAACGGCAGGTTCAGCGCCGAATAGACGAGGATGAGGCCGGGCAGCGAATTGGTGAGGCCGGCGCCGCGCAGAAGCGCGAAGGCGGGCAGCACCAGCGCCACCGGCGGCAGCATCTGCGTCGCCAGCACGACGAAGCGGGCGAAACGGCCGCCGGTGCGGAAGCGGGCGAAGGCGTAGCCGGTGCAGGCGGCGAAGGGCAGCGCCACGAGGACGGAGCCTAGCGCCACGATCAGGCTGTTGACGTAGAAGGTGCCGAACCGGTTCTTGGCGAACAGGCCGGCGTAGTTGTCCAGCGTGAAGGCCGGGAAGATCTCCGTGCTGTAGGACATCGATTCCGGCACGAGGCTGGTGCGCAGCGCCCAGAGCGGCGGCAGCAGCACGACCACGCATGCCAATATCAAACCGAAATGCAGGCCGAACTTGCGCATGATACCCTCGCCTCAGCGGCCGACCGGCAGAGGCGGCCGCGCGACCGCCTTGCCGGTTTCGGCATCGAAAAGATGCATCGGCTCGACGTCGACATAGAGGTCGACCATCGAATCCACCGGCGCGAAGAAATGCCGGCCGAGCCGTGCCTGGATCTCGATCGGCTTGTCGCGGCCGAGGAGACCGATCAGGACGTTTTCCGCGCCGAGCGCCTCGACCGCGACCACCTTGACCGTGATCTTCTGCCATTCGGGGCGCTGCTGCGTCTCGTAGATGTCCTCGGCGCGGATGCCGGCGGTGATCGGACCGCCCGCCTTATGGACATAGGGCAGATGGTGCATGCGCGGCACGCTGATGCGTGTCGCGGCGTCGATGGCGACGACGAGATCGTCGCCCGCCGCCTCCAGCCGCGCCGGCACCAGGTTCATCGGCGGCGTCGCCAGGAAGCGCGCGACGAAGGTGTCGGCCGGATTGGCGTAGACGTCGAGCGGCCGGCCGGTCTGGATCATCCGCCCGTCCTTCATGATGCAGATGCGATCGCCCATCGTCATCGCCTCGACCTGGTCGTGCGTGACGTGCACGATGGTGCGGCCGAGGCGGCGATGCAGCTTGACCAGCTCCAGCCGCATCTCGGCGCGCAGCTGCGCGTCGAGGTTGGAGAGCGGCTCGTCGAGCAAAAAGGCTTCCGGCTCGCGCACGATGGCGCGGCCGAGCGCGACGCGCTGGCGCTGGCCGCCGGAAAGCGCGCCGGGCTTGCGCTGCAGCAGCGGCTTGAGGCCGAGCAGCTCGGCGGCGTTCGCCACCTTGCTATCGATCTCGGCCGTCGATGCGCCGCGCATCTTCAACCCGAAGGCCATGTTGTGCCAGACGGACATGTGCGGATAGAGCGCGTAGCTCTGGAACACCACGGCGACGTTGCGGTCGCGCGGCGCCATGCCCGTGACGCTGCGGCCGCCGATGCGGAGGTCGCCGGAGGAGATGCTCTCCAGCCCGGCGATCATGCGCAAAGTCGTCGACTTGCCGCAGCCGGACGGGCCGAGAAAGATCACGAATTCGCCGTCTTCGATCTTGAGATCGACATCGCGCACGCCATGGGCGCCGTTGGCGTAGATCTTGGAAACCTTGTCGAGCTCAATGGATGCCATGTCGTTCCTCGTGCGAACGGAGCGTGACGGCCCCCCTCGCGTCTCCCTCGATCGCCGGCACCGGGCCGGCTTTCCCTCTCGTGACGTGGCGATTGTAGTCGCACAAATTCAAACGCCTCAAGGATCAATTTTGGTCGATCGTGTTTAATTTTTACGCGAAGCGGCCCTCGGGAGAGGCAATCGAGCGGCTGCCATATCATCAAAAATGAGGAAAACAGCCACAAAATCGGTCAATGACAGGCTTTTCGGGGCTGCCTCGCGGGACCGCAGATTTTTTTCACAGCGAACCCAGAACAACATATTCAAACAATAAACAACGCAGCATGTTTGAATTTGTTTGGCGGCCTGCTATGGTCCGGGTTCCGTCGAGCCCGACCACTGCAACAGGGAAGATCCTTGTCGAAGCTGCCCGCCGCGCACCCGAAGTCCCCCGCCCATGCCGTCTCCATCCAGGCGCGTCCCCGCCTGCCCGAGATGCGCCAGGCGGCCATTCTCGATGCGCTGCGCGCCAGCGGCGCCGTCCTGGTCGCGGAGATCGCCGCCGAGCTGCAGGTCTCCGACATGACGGTCCGCCGCGACCTCCTGGAACTGGAGCGCGCCGGCAAGCTGGTCCGGACGCATGGCGGCGCGATGCCCGCGGCGGCCGCGCCCCCGGTGGCGATGGACAGCGAGGAGCCGGGCTTCGACGCGCGACTGCGCCACCAGCGCGACGCCAAGGAGCGGATCGCCGCCGCGGCCGCCACGCTGTCGCTCGCCCACCGCGCCATCGCGCTCGACGTCGGCACGACGACCTTCCTGCTGGCGCAGCATTTGCGCGAGCGGACGCATGCCAAGGTTTTCACCAACAGCGTACGGGCGGCGGAGCTGCTCGGCGCCAGCCAGACCGAGACTTATCTGGCCGGCGGCCGCGTCCGCCGCGACGAGCTCTCGGTCGGCGGCGCGGAAGCCGTGGCCCAGTTCGAAAAGCTCTGGTTCGACGTCTGCTTCGTCGGCATTTCCGGCCTCACCAAGGATGGGCTGTTCGATTATTCGATCGAGGATGTCGACCTGAAGCAGGTCTATCTGAACCGGTCCGGCCTCAAGGTCGCGCTCTGCGACGCCTCGAAATTCCAGCGCATGTCGCTGGTGCATGTCGCGCCGCTCGCCGATCTCGACGTGCTGATCACCGACGCAGCGCCACCGCCTGAGATCGCGGCGGCGCTCGCGGCCGCCCGGGTCGACGTTCAGGTCGCCCCGTAACGAGGTTAACCCCAGCTTACCCCTGTCATCCTTCGCAATAATGGAGCGGACTTATGGTTTTCGATTTCTTCGGCGACAAGAAGAAGGTGGTCATTTCCATGTCGCATATCGGCGCCCTGCCGGGTTCGCCGCTCTATGACGCCAAGGGTGGCCTGAACAAGCTGATCGACGACGCGCTTTCCGACGTCAAGAAGCTGCAGGCCGGCGGCGTCGACGCCATCATGTTCGGCAACGAGAACGACCGCCCCTACGTCTTCAAGGGCGCGCCGGAATCGATCGCCGCGATGTCGGCGATCGTGCAGGCGATCAAGCCGGAGCTGAAGGTGCCGTTCGGCGTCAATTACCTCTGGGATCCGATCGCCTCGGTCGCGATCGGCGCGGTGACCGGCGCCTCCTTCGTGCGCGAGATCTTCACCGGTGTGTTCGCGTCCGACATGGGCATCTGGGAGCCGAACTGCGCCGAGGCCTCGCGGCTTCGCCACAATCTCGGCCGCGATGACATGAAGCTGCTCTTCAACATCAACGCCGAGTTCGCCCATTCGCTCGACCAGCGGCCGATCGAACTGCGCGCCAAGAGCGCCGTCTTCTCCTCGCTCGCCGACGCCATCCTCGTCTCCGGCCCGATCACCGGCGAGCCGGCCGACGCGTCGAATCTGCGCAAGGTCGCCGAGACGGTGAAGAGCGTGCCGATCTTCGCCAATACCGGCGTCAACATCGACAACGTCACCGACATCTTCAACTTCGCCTCCGGCGTCGTCATCGGCACGCATTTCAAGGTCGACGGCTACACCTGGAACGCCGTCGACGCCGACCGCGTCAAGCGCTTCATGGACAAGGTGAACAAGCTGCGCTGATCCACGCTAACCCGGCCGGCCGGCGCCCTTCGCCGGCCGGCCGGAGCCCCTTCGCCGCATCTCGCCAGGGACTTTCCCCGGCGTCTCGCCACGGCATCTGTGGGAGAAATGCCGCGTGACGGCGTTACCGATCACAAAAGTCGCGCCTTCCCCAGCGTCTTTGCCCCTTCCCGTGTCAATCATCATTTGAATAGAGCGCGGTTTCGCCTTAGACGAGGGTTCGCGGCTGCGTGGGCTCGCGGATACGCCCCGAGGCCGCTGCTGTTTTCATCTGGCGAACCATGATGTCGCCCGACGGCTTCCGGTTCTGCGCTTGCTCGAGGAATAAAACATGGCCCTGGAAAAGATCGCGGGCGTTCGTGCCGCGGCCCGTGATGTCGAACCGTTCGTCACCGAGCTGTTCATCGCAGCCGGCGTGAACCGCGAGAGCGCCGAGACCTGCGCCCGCGCCGTGGTCGACGCCTCGGCCCGCGCCTACGACACGCATGGCGTCCGCCTGATCCCGTTCTACATGCAGGGCCTCGACGGCGGCCGCATCAACAAGACGCCGACGCTCACCGTCACCGAGAAGGCCGCCTCGGCCGTGCATATCGACGCCGACGACGGCCTCGGCCATTACGCCAGCTACCGCGCCATCGACGAGGCCGCCAAGCTCGCCGAGAAGACCGGCGTCGCGGTTGCCACCGTCGGCCGCTCGACCCATCACGGCGCCACCGGCGTCTACACGCGCTACGCCGCGACCAAGGGCTATGTCGCCATCGGCATGACCCATGCCGACGCCATGGTGATCCCGCATGGCGGCGCCTCGGCCTTCTTCGGCACCAACCCGCTCTCCTTCGCCGTGCCGGTCGAGGGCGAGGATCCGATGGTGCTCGACATGGCCACCAGCTCGATCCCGTTCAACCGCGTCGGCCTCCGCCGCGCCACCGGCCAGCCGCTGCCGGCCGAGGTCGCCGTCGACGACAAGGGCGAATTCACCACCGACGCCAACGCGGCCGTCTGGGTCGCCCCGGTAGGCGGCGCCGATTACGGCTACAAGGGCTCGGGCCTCGCCGGCATGGTCGACCTGCTCTGCTCGGCCTTCACCGGCATGGGCCACGGCAAGACCATGGCCTCGTTCAACGGCCCGGACTTCACCAAGCCGATCCAGATCGGCCACTTCTTCATCGTGCTGTCGCCGGCCGTGTTCCAGGCGCTCTCCGTCTTCGACGCCCGCATCACCGACTTCCTGGCCGACCTGCGCGCCCAGCCGGCGAAGCCCGGCCAGAAGGTCTACGCCCCGTCCGACATCGAGAAGGGCGAGGCGAAGAAGCGCGCCGTCGACGGCATCCCTGTCGACAACGTCACCTGGAACGCGCTCGAAGGTTTTGCTGCCAAGTACGGCGTCAAGGTCCCGGCCGCGACCGCCGACAACGGCTGAGGCTGAGACCAAACGGCTCGAAATGAAAAGGGCGGCGATCGCATGATCACCGCCCTTTTTCTTCATCCAACCAGCGCCCCCCGTCGCCCCACCCTCGCCGTCATCCCCGCGAAGGCGGGGATCCATGCAGCGGAAGCCTCGGGCGTGTGAGCCTCCCAGTAACCCGGTTGAATGGATCCCGGGTCAAGCCCGGGATGACGGGGAGCGTGGATCGACGGTGGCGGCCAGCTACGACGCCTTGCGCACCCTGGCCGGCGTCACCAGGAACTCGCGGTTGACGCAGTTGGTCAGCCTTCCCTCGTTCAGAAAAGCGAGGATGCACTCGACAGCTTTCCTCTGCATGTCCTTCATCGAGGCGGGGCTGTAGAAGGCGGCGTGCGGCGACAGGACCAGGCGGCCGTCGATCCAGGGCTCGCGCGCGGCCCAGGCGGCGATGAGCGGATGCGAGCGATCGGCCGGCTCCTTCGGCAGCACGTCGAGCCCGGCGCCGGCGACGCGGCCGTCCTTCAGCGCCGCGAAGAGCGCATCGAGATCGACGATCGGCCCGCGCGCCGTGTTGATCAAAATCAGGCCGGGCTTGGCGGCCGCGAAGGCGGCGGCGTCGATAAAGCCGCTGGTCTCGGTCGAGAGCGGCGCATGCACGCTCAATATGTCGCTGATCGCCATCAGTTCATGCAGGCTGTGCACGCGCTCGTAGCCGGTGGCGAGCTCGACGCCGTTCGAGAGATGCGGATCGAAGAAGACGACGCGCATGTCGAAGGCGGCGGCGCGGCGCGCGGCGGCGAGCCCGATGCGGCCGAGGCCGACGACGCCGAACGTGGCGCCCCGCAGCCGCCGCACCAGCGGCGCGCGGGCAAAGTTCCAGCCATGCGCCGGGTCGGCGTTCAGCAGACGGTCATAGCTGTCGGTGC
Source organism: Kaistia sp. SLG-1 (assembly GCF_059699055.1). Classification (NCBI taxonomy): domain Bacteria; kingdom Pseudomonadati; phylum Pseudomonadota; class Alphaproteobacteria; order Hyphomicrobiales; family Kaistiaceae; genus Kaistia; species Kaistia sp. SLG-1. Next base: position 1,175,835 of record NZ_AP048544.1, on the reverse strand, counting down.
CGCGCGTCAGCGCCAGCATCAGCGCGATGGCGTGGTCGGCCACCTCCGTCGTGCCGTAGTCCGGCACGTTGCAGACCGGCACGCCGCGCGCGCCCCAGCCTTCGAGGTCGAGATTGTCGTAGCCGACGCCCTCGCGGACGACGATCTTCACCTTCTCGAAGTCGTCGAGTTCGGCCGGCAACAGAAGCGTCGCCGAGCAGTTGATGACGGCGTCGGCGGCGGCCGAGCGGGCGCGATCGAGCCGATAGGCGGGATCGGCGGGGGTCGGATCGATGTCGAAATCCGCCTTCGATCCGAACATCTCGAAGAGCTCCGGATTTTCGGGCGGATACCAGTTGGCTTTCAGAATGCGCATGGTGTTTCCTGCCTTGGCTCGCCACATTCGTGCTGGCGTTCTCCGGATTGTTAACAGTAGACTATATCAATGAGCAAGCGTCCGATGACCCCTCCCCTGCAGCGCCGCGAACGCCGGGTGCTGACCGACGACGTCGCCGATGCGCTGCGCGAGGCGATTTTGAGCGGCCGTTTCCAGCGCGGCGAGCGCCTGATCGAGGACGAGCTGGCGGAGAGCCTGAACGTCAGCCGCGGGCCGATCCGGCAGGCGATCTTCCGCCTGCAGCAGGAAGGCCTGGTGGTGCACGAGACGCATCGCGGCGCCACCGTGGCGCAGATCTCGCTGCACGACGCGAGCGAGATCTACAGCCTGCGCACGGCGCTGGAAAAGCTCGCCGTGGTCGAGGCCTGCCGCAACGCGACCGAGGCCGACCTCGCGCCGCTCGACGCCATTCTCCTGTTGTTTCAATCGATTCCGCGCGCCTCGATGACCCGTCGCCGCGTCGCGGAGATGGATATCGACTTCCACGACGCGCTGTTCCGCGCCGCCCATCACGCCCGCCTCTACCGCGCCTGGGAGGCGCTGCGCTCGCAAATCTTCGTCTTCCTGCTGCTCCGCGACGGCCTGCCGGAGGACTATCTGACCTCCTGGGTCGAGGCGCACGCGCGGCTGCTCGAAACGGTGCGCAGCCGCGATTCCGTTGCCGCGCTCGCCTGCATCGAGGACCACATCGAAGCCGCCTATGGCCGCCTGAGGCAACACCTGCTCGAGACCGAGGCGGCCGGGTAGGGTTGGCCGAGACGGTCGGGTGCGGCCTCGGCAGGTCGGCGTTCGCGGCGCTTGGCTGATTGTTAACAATCGACAAAGCGGCTCTCACCGAGCTTGCTGCAGCCAGCCGCGCTCGTCGGACTGATCTCGCTGCCGCCCTCCCCCACCGCGTGGAACGCCCCACCCCGCCCCACCCTCGCCGTCATCCCCCGAGCCGGGATCCATTCAGCCCGGTTGTTGGCCGGGTGGAACTCCGCCGCCCGCCCCCACGCTCGCCGTCATCCCGGCCCCCGAGCCGGGATCCATTCAGCCGGGTTGTTGGCCGCGCGAACCTCCCGATGCCTCGGATGGATGGATCCCTGCTTCCGCGGGGATGACGGCGAGCGTGGGATGGCGGCCGGAGGGCGTGGGGACCGCGCCGGCACGCAGGCCGTGCGTCCTTCGAGACGCCCCTTCGGGGCTCCTCAGGATGATGGGAATGGGTGGCTTGCCAGTCTGCCGGACAGAGGATGACGGCACGGGTTGCATGACGGCCAGAGGATTCACGCCAGCCGCGCGCCTCACGCCAGTCGCACACTCGACGTGCGACCCAGCCCTCCCGCCATTCACCATTCGCCGCTCACCCCTCGCCCATCCCACCATTCGTCCCGCGCCCCCCGAAATTCCCCGCCTCCCATTTTCATGAGAGTTGATAAATTTATAATAGCATGATGTTATGCGAACAGGCCGCCCCGCTGTTCCGGGGAAGCCCCGCCTGGGAGCGCATCGAGGAGGATGTACCCGGTGGAAAGGGAGGAAAACATGGAACGTACCGTCGAGCGGGATGCCGCCTTCGAGGGATCCGGCCGCGCGCTGCGCGATCGGCTGACGCGGCTCGTCGCCGTCGGCGAAGTGGGCGTGCTGCTCGCGCTGATCGTGCTCGTCGCCTTCTTCTACCTGATGGAGCCCGCCTTCCTGTCGGAGCGCAACATCCGCGCCATCCTGCGCGTCGTCTCCTTCATCGGCATCATCGCCATCGGCCAAACCATCCTGCTCGTCTGCGGCGAGTTCGACCTTTCGGTCGGCGCGGTCGCCGGCCTCTCCGCCGTCTGCAGCGCCAAGCTGATGACGGCCCTCGCCCTGCCCGTGCCCTTAGCGCTGCTCGGCGGCGTGCTGGTCGGCGCCGGCGTCGGCCTCGTCAATGGCATCGTCGTCGTCAAGTTCAGGATCCCGGCCTTCATCCAGACGCTCGGCATGCTGTTCATCGGCCAGGGCCTGATCCAGGTCGTCACCAACGGCTATCCGGTCTATCCGCTGCCGGCCGTGATCAGCGATATCGGCTATGCCAGCATCGTCTTCGGGCTCGGCTGGAGCTTCGTCTTCTTCATCGTCGCCGCGCTCACGGCCGATTTCGTGCTCCGCCGCACCGTGCTCGGCCGCAACATGTACGCGACCGGCGGCAATCCCGAGGTCGCCCGCCTCGTCGGCATCGACACGGCGCATTACAAGATCGGTGCCTTCATGACGGTCGGCGCGCTCGCGGCGATCGCCGGCATGTTCGTCATGGCGGACCTTGCCTCCGGCACCACCTCGATCGGAAGCGGCTGGGAACTGAACGTCATCGCCGGCGTCGTCGTCGGCGGCGTCAGCCTGTTCGGCGGCGCCGGCACGATGGCGGGCGGCCTGATCGGCGTGCTGCTCCTGCAGGTCGTCACCAGCGGCCTCGTCGTCGTCGGCGTCAACGCCAACTGGCAGCAGATCGCGGTGGGCGTGATCATGGTGCTCGCCGTCGGCCTCGACATATTGCGCCGCCGCTTCTTCATCGCCGGCTCCACGTCCGCGCCGGCCGAGACCCCGCCCAATCCGCCATAGCCCGGACGGATCGGCAGGCAATGCATCGGCTCCAGGCAAGAAGAACGAGGGGAGAAGCGTGATGTCATACAAAGCCGCAAGATCGACCGGACTGACGTTCGGCGCCGCCATTGTCGCCCTGCTGGCGCTGAGCGAGGCGAGCCAAGCCGCCGAGAAGAACCTGCTCTGGGTCAACCCGCTCCGCGACCATCCGGTCTGCAAGATCATGCAGGCCGGCTTCCTCGATAAGTGCAAGGAGCTCGGATACGCCTGCGAGATCGTCGGCAATCCGAGCGCCACGAGCTTCGATATCCCCGCCAGCATTCCGCTGGCGGACGCGGCGCTGGCCCGGACCCAGTTTGCCGCCGTCGCCGTCATCGGCAACGACCCGGCCATCAACACCTACATCTCGCGCCTCGCCCGCGACGGCTATCCCGTCGTCTCCTGGCACATCCTTCCGCCGGAAGGCTCCGTGCCGGGCCTGAAGGCGGCGACCGGCGAAGTCATCCCGGAGGCCGGCGCCAACGCCGCCATCGCCATGGGCGACAAGCTCGGCGGCAAGGGCGTCGTCGCCGTCACCGAGGGCAGCTACAACACGGCCGAGAACGACATGGCGGCCGCCTTCAAGAAGACGATGGCCGAGAAATACCCCGACATAAGGGTGCTCGACCCCGAGCTCGAGGGCTATGAACCGAGCGCGGCCCAGGCCAAGGCCGTCGCCCTGCTCCAGGGCCATGCCGACGTCACCGGCGCCTTCTCGACCACCGGCAACGGGCTTCAGACATGGTCCGGCGCAGCGCGCGCCGCCGGCCGCAAGCTCGTCATCATCGGCATGGACTACACGCGCCAGAACCTCGACCTGATCAAGTCGGGCGAGGCCTACGGCATCGTCGCGCAGCCGCTCTACGAGGAAGGCGCGAAGGTCGCGGAGCTTTCCGCAGCACTCGCCGAGGGCAAGGCCGTCGACTACCTCAACCCGCTGCCGGCCAAGGTCGCGACCGCCGCCGACCTCGAGCCCTACTACGCCATGCTGAAAAGCGCCGGCCAATAGCTTCAAACGATCCGGCACAGGCCGGACACCAACAGGGAGGATACCGAGTTGAACCACAAGATCCGAATGGCGGCACTCGGTGCCGTGACCATCCTGGGCGCCCTCGCCGGCTTCGGCCAGGCGGCGAGCGCCGCCGGCAAGAACGTGCTCTGGGTGCAGCCGATGCGCGACCATCCGGTGCACCGGCTGATGCAGGCCGGCTTCCTGGAGAAGTGCAAGGAACTCGGCAACAGCTGCGAAGTGGTCGGCAATCCGAGCGCCACCAATTATGACGTCTCCGCCTCGATCCCGCTCGCCGAGGCCGCCATGGCCCGCACCAAGTTCGACGCCATCGCCGTCTATGGCCCCGGCCCCGAGATCTTCCCGTTCATCGGCAAGCTCGGCAAGGAAGGGTTTCCCGTCGTCACCTGGCACGTGCTGCCGCCGGAGGGCTCCGTCCCCGGCCTGAAGGCCGCCGTCGGCGAGGACATCCCGAGCGCCGGCCAGTCGGCCGCCATCGCCATGGGCGAGAAGCTGGGCGGCAAGGGCGTCATCGCGCTGACCCAGGGCTCGTCGAACGATACCGAGAACGTCATGGCGGATTCGTTCCGCAAGACGATGGCCGAGCGCTTCCCCGACATCAAGATCCTCGAAACCCAGATGGAAGGCTTCGAGCCCTCGGCCGCCGAGGCGAAGGCCGTGGCGCTGCTGCAGGGCAACCCGGACGTCACCGCCGCCTTCTCGACCACCGGCAACGGCGCGCAGACCTGGTCGGGCGCCGCGCGCAAGGCCGACCGTCCGCTCGTCATCATCGGCATGGACTATATCCGCCAGAACCTCGACCTGGTGCGGTCCGGCGCCGCCTATGGCGTCGTCGCGCAGCCGCTCTACGAGGAAAGCGCCCGGACCGCAGAGCTCGCCAACGATCTCGCCGAGGGCAAGGCGGTTCCCTACCTGAACCCGCTGCCGGCCGGCGTCATCACCGCCGGCGACCTCGAGCCCTACTACGCCATGCTCGACCGCGCCGGGCAGTAAGCGGCTCCCAACTTGCCCTCTCCCGCATGCGGGAGAGGGTTGGGTGAGGGACTTTCGTCGAAGCCGGACTGAGGTTTTCGAGGAGAGCCGCTCTTCACCTCTCGCCTCAAGGGAGAGGTGAACGGCCGCAGGCCGGCGGGTGAGGGTTTACGGCCTCGCCAATCTGGCTCCCGCTGCCGGGGCGTCGTGGGTGAAGGCGGAGATCGACGAAGGCCACTCCGCCGTCATCCCTGCGAAAGCAGGGATCCACGCCGCCTTCTGCCGGCGGCTGAATGGATCCCGGGTCGCGCTGCGCTTGCCCGGGATGACGGCGAGCGTGGCGCGGCCGGATGCGCCACCGGCGTCGCGGTGAGGACGACCGCCTATGAGACTGCGCGATCGAGAAAAGGACTTCGGGGACCTAAACATGACCGACCCAAACACCGCCCCGCCCGTCATCCAGACCCGCGCCATCGCCAAGAGCTTCGCCGGCGTGCCGGCGCTGCGTGGCGTCGACTTCGCCGTGCATCCCGGCGAGATCCACGCCCTGCTCGGCCAGAACGGCGCCGGCAAATCGACCCTCGTCAAGATCCTGAACGGCGTGCACAAGGCCGGCTCCTATTCGGGCGAAATCCTGGTCGACGGCGAGTTGGTCGCCTTCGCCTCGACCTCGGAAGCCCGCGCCAGGGGCGTCGGCTACGTGCCGCAGGAAATCGAGGTGCTGGAGCAGCTGACCGTCGCGGAAAACGTCTTTGCCGGGCATACCGGCCTCGGCCGCGGCCCGATCATCAACCGCCGCCGCATGGAGCAGGAGGCGCGCGCCCTCTTCGCCGAGCTCGGCCTCTCGATCGACCCGCGCATGCTGGTCGCTAGCCTGACCTCGGCGCAGCGCCACCTGGTGATGATCGCGCGCGCCCTCTCCTTCAAGCCCCGCGTCCTGATGCTCGACGAGCCGACCGCCTCGCTCTCCGGCGTCGAGGTCGAGCGACTGTTCCAAGTGCTGCGCCGGCTGAAGGCGCAGGGCAAGACGATGATCTTCATCACCCACCGCCTGCCCGAAGTGCTCGCCATCTGCGACCGCGCCACGGTGCTGCGCGACGGCCGCGTCGCCGCCGCGATCGAGCGCGACGCCTTCGACGAGGAGCAGTTCATCTACGCCATGTCGGGCCAGAAGCTGCAGCGCCTCTATCCCCATCATGACGCGCCGCCGGCGGAAACGAGGCCGCTGCTCCAGGTGAAAAACCTCTCGATCGCGGGCCGCTTCGGCGTCAATCGCGGCGTCAGCGATGTCTCCTTCGACGTGCGCCCCGGCGAAATCCTCGGCCTCGCCGGCCTGCTCGGTTCCGGCCGCACCGAGATTTTGCACGCGATCTACGGCCGCATCCCCTATTCCGGCGAAATCGCCGTCGACGGCGCACCGGTCGCGATCCGCACCGCCGCCGATGCGCGCGCCGCCGGCATCGCGCTCTTGACCGAGGACCGCAAGCGCGACGGGCTGCTGTTCAACCTGCCCGTCGGCGCCAACATCACCATCGGCAATCTCGGCCCGCTTTCGAGCCACGGCATGGTGCGCGACGGCCGCGAGAAGAGCGCCGTGCTCGCCGCCATGCGGGCGCTCAACGTCAAGGCGCGCTCGCCGCAAGCCTCCGTCGCCCATCTCTCCGGCGGCAACCAGCAGAAGCTGCTCTTCGCCCGCGTGCTGATGCGCGCGCCGCGCGTGCTCCTCCTCGACGAGCCGACCAAGGGCGTCGACGCGGCGACCCGCGCCGAGATCTACCGGCTGATCGTCGACCTCGCCGACAAGGGCGTGGCGCTCGTCGTCGTCGCCTCGGAGCTGGAAGAGGTGATCGGCATCTCCGACCGCTGCCTCGTCGTCGCCGATGGCCGCCTCGTCGGCGAATTCTCGCGCGCGGAAGGCAGCGAGGACAAGGTGTTGCGCACTATCACCGCCGCGCAGGCGGAGATGCAGCGCGCCGCGCTGGCGAAGGCAGGACAGACAGCATGACGAAACGATTCGCCGGCAAATCAATCCTGGTCACGGGCGCCGCGACCGGCATCGGCCGCGCCACGGCCGAACATCTCGTCGCCGAGGGCGCCACCGTGCAAGGCCTCGGCCTCGACGCCGACGAGGGCCGCGCGCTTGCCGCCAACTACGCCAGACGCGGCCTGCCGCTCCATTTCGCCGAGGTGGACCTGACCGACGACGCGGCGATCCGGACCGCCATCGCGCGTGCGCAGGAGACATCCGGAAGGCTCGACGCCGTCGTCAACGGCGCCGGCATCTATCCGACGGGCAAGCGCCTGGAGGACGTCACGGATGCCGAGTGGGACCTCTGCGTCTCCGTCAACCTGACCGCGATCTTTCGCGTCTGCCGCGCCGCGCTGCCCTTGCTCCGCGCGTCGGGCGGCGGCTCGGTCGTCAACCTCGCCTCGGTGCACGCGGTCGCGACCGTCCCCGGCGTGCCGGCCTATGCCGCCACCAAGGCGGCCGTGGTCGGCCTCTCGAAGCAGATGGCGCTCGACTACGCGGTCGACCGCGTCCGCGTCAACGCGGTCGTCGTCGGCTCGGTGGCGACAAGAATGACGCTCGGCGACGCGCCGGACGCGCGCGAGCGGGTGGAAGCGGCCGGCCTCCATTTCGACGAGCGCAAGGTCCCGCGCGTCGCCGCCCCCGCCGAACTCGCCCGCGCCATCGCCTTCCTGCTCTCCGACGACGCGTCGTTTGTCACCGGGAGTGCGTTTACCGCGGATGGGGGTTTGACGGCGCTGTTGTTGTAGGGATAGACATCGTCAAGCCCAAGCCGCAGAGGGCCAATCTCTAGATACCGGCGATATATTCGCGCAGCTCTAACAACTCCTTCGGCAATAACTCCGGCCTACGACGCCATACAGCGTAAATCGCTCGCTCGGCCGCACCATCATCTACAAAACCCAATTGAGAAACGATCGATCGAAAAACCTCCTTTCCCTCACAAGACTTCCATACGTCTCCACTATCGCGCTTCCTCTGAAATATCTTTGCATTTGCTATTAGCGAGGCTATAAAATCGGCTTCTTGCTTTGCGTTAAGATCGCCATGAATTTTAGTGATTTCAGCACAACGCCCGCCCAGATCGGCAAAATCCTGCCACGTTAATCTATGCACATACTCTCTTACGGCCTTTGAAGGCTCAGGGTAGTCACGGAATTTTTGGCTGGTGCGCGCAGCATCAAATATCCAGGAGCCAGCCCTCCGGTCTGCGGCCATCAAGATAAGCGGCTCTACAGAGCTCGGATCAGATCCATTGACGGACATAACTTCCATCAATGTCTGAGGGTGCAGAAAGAAGTTCTCCACCTCATGGACCCCCAAGACAAACACACCTTTAGAAACAAGAAAGCTTCTTTCACTGGGAGAACGCCAATCCTGATCAATTACACCACCAATCCGGATGGGTTGATCTGAGGCTTTCGCAAGGCTCTTAAGGCCCTCAATTCTTCGTATCACTTCGGTGCAAGATCCGGATTCCAGGAATCGCACATGTGGCTGAATATCGCAGAGAAGCCTAAATCTCTCCCGCTCTCCGATCTCCTCCTCACCTTCAATCATAATAAAAGACAAACTCGAAATTGAGAACGCTGGCGACCCGATAGCCCGCGACAACGTCGCTATGACTGGCCTTAAACTAAGTCTAGTGGCACCAGTGACGCGGCGAGTTCTCACGTCTCGATCTAGGATTATGGTCGCATCTTGGCCGGTAACTTCAACGACCTCCAATGAATGGGTTGCCAGCCATATCTGACCTTCCTCGACACTATCCTTCAGAAAGCTGATCCAAGCCCTTAGCAGATCATAGTTTAAATGAAGCTCCGGCTCATCAACAAGCAAGAGTCCACGCTTTAGCCCAAAGCGTTCAATCTGCCCCACAAGAAAAGCTATCTCTCGCTCACCGCCGCTTAACTGGTCAAACGTGAGCGGCAATCCCGTAGAGTCAAATCTTATTTGCCTAGTCTGGGAGTCCACCCCGACGAACAGAAGATGTGGCAGAACTTTTCGTATAGCATCTTTGTAACTCTCAAATTGATCGACAAACATCGGCTCATCGACACCACCGTCCCTAGCGAGGCGTATGGCCTGAATATGTTTATTATTCTCCTGATTTTCTCGACCAATTAGAAATTTAAACCATTCGTCATAAAGATTTCGAGTGATCTTGAAAGAACTTTGCTTCTTCGTGTTTTCCCAATCTTTCTCAAAAACATCTCCCAACTGATGAGTAGGGATTTGGAGTTTTGGGTAGGCTCGGTCCGCGTCCAGAGGGAGATAATGAACAGACGCACTTTGCTGAATTATCCCAACTGTATGTAGAGCAAACAGCTCTGACTCCCACTCCTCCTTCAATCCTCCCGCACGAATTCTAATGCCAAGTTCAGGACTACAGATTACAGCTAGCGTTCGATCCCAAAGCGTATACGCTTCGGACAGATTGAGATTCTTATATATATCACCCCGATCTAGATCAGGAATTGCAAGGGAGTTTATATAGAAAACCACCTCAAATTGAGCACCCTCGGAAAATGGATCCCCACGATTGCTTTCTGTTCCAGGAGTAAGACCAATACGCTGTGCACACGCTGCAATAAGCTCAAGGATCTGGCTCTTTCCCGTGCCATTACCGCCAACAATACATACTACCGGGGCCGCATCCGGGAGCTGAAATTCGATACTCTCAAAGTGCCGCCACCAATCGATTTTTATGCTCTGAATACGCAAATGAGTCGCCTCCAAGTCTGCGAGAATGAGAGCAGGCACTTACGATTAATTCAACCTAAGATTGATTTCTCCATCCTCAATCCGGCCTCCAATGGGAGTGCCTGATTTCTTCTCACCTCACCCCAAACCGAACCACCCCCGCCATCCCCTCGCCCGGCTTGAGCACGACCAGCCCCAGCCCTTCCTCGCCGGCTTCCAGCTTGTTTGCGGCGCAGGGGACGTTGGTTTGGGGTTCCAGGCAGAAGAAGGTTTGGTTCGGGTCGGCGTAGAGCATCAGGTTTTCGAAGATGGGTTCGGCCTCGATGACGAGCGTCACGCCGCGCGAGGGGAAGCGGAGCTCGGCGACGCCGTCCCAGCCGGAATAATCATTGTTGCGCCAGTGGCTTGGCAGCTTTGCGCCATTTGAGAAATCGAGCTCGGGCGGAACCGTGATGCGCGAGCCGGCAACTCCGTCCGGGGCTTCGAGCCAGAAGTTTTGGGCGTTGAAGGTGAGCGCGACATCGGCGTCGCGCTCGAACCAGGGGTGGTGGCCGAAGCCGAAGGGCATGCGGACGGGGCCGAGGTTCTCCAGCGTCGTCGTCAGCGTCAGCCCCTCCGGCGCCAGCTCGAAGCGCTGCGTGGCGCGATACTGAAACGGCTCGCCGGCGACGCGGCGCTCCAGCGTCATCAGAGCGGTGGAGTCCGATAGCTGCTCCGCATGCCAGACGGACTGCCAGCCGGTGCCGTGCACATTAAAGCGCTCGGCGCCGTTGTTGGCTTCGAAGCGATAGGGGACGCCGTCGAAGGTGAACTGGTTGCCGTCGATGCGGTTGGCATAGGGGAGCATCGGGAAGGAGGCGACGCCGAGCACGTCGCCCTTCGCCGCCCGCTCCGGCGTCAGCGCCCGCAGGATGTCGACGCCGTTCTTGCGGAAGGCGGCGATCGAGCCGCCGATCTTTGGCGCGAGGACGAGGGTGAGATCACCGGCGGCGAGTTCGATCATGCTGGCGTTTCCTTGGATTCTGTTCGTGGCTTCGATGTTAGCCGGCCGGGGCGCGCGCGAAAGGGGCGCGCGGAGGTCGTCCCCGCTTTCCGGCGAGCCTTTCGTGGCCGCGTGTTGGATGCAGGCGCGCCGTGCGTCCTTCGAGACGGGCCTCCGGCCCTCCTCAGGATGATGGGGGTTGAGACGGGCAGGTCGGTCGGGGGGCCGTCGCCTGCCAGAGGCTCGCCTGGCTGCCCTCCCCGTCATCCTTGCGAAAGCAAGGATCCAGGCATCCGAGGGCTCCCGGGGTCCGCGCGGCGGCAACCCGGCCGAATGGATCCCGGGTCAAGCCCGGGATGACGGCGAGGGTGGGATGACGGCGTCGCTCATGCCGGAAGCCTCGCTGCACGTCTCCTCTGGGAGAGGTTTTGGGGAACCCTACGGTGAGGCTGCAATCCCTCACCCGCCGGCCTCCGGCCGTCGACCTCTCCATCAGGAAACCTTCGCGCAACCCTAGGCGACAGTCATCCAGTGCGCCGGCCCCCTCATCCTGAGGCGCCCGAGCGTAGCTCGGGCCTCGAAGGACGCACGGTTCAGGGGCAGTGCATCGATTGCAGAACCGCTCTGCGTGCTTCGAGACGCCCCTTCGGTGCTCCTCAGCATGATGAGGGTGGTGTTCTGCAAAGGTCTCCCTCGGGGAGACGTGAAGGCTTGGACGTCCAGATACGTCTCGCCTGACCAAGATGATGTCCGGACGAGACGAAATCAGAAATTCCGGCCGTATCCCGTCGTCCAGCCGCCGTCGACGGCGAGGGTCTGGCCGGTGGTGTAGCTGTTCAGCGGGTCGACCAGGAACAGCACGGCGTGGGCGATTTCTGCCGGCGTGCCGGCGCGGCCGAGCGGCACGTGGGAGAGCATGGCCGCGTCGCCGCTCGCTGCCGGATCCGCCCCGCCCTCGTCTTCCGCCTCGATGCGGCCGACGGCGACGGCGTTGACGCGGACGCTTGGGGCGGCCGTCATGGCCAGCGCCCGGACGGCTGCGATCACGGAAGCCGCCGCCGCCGACCAGGCGGGATGGCGGCGCATCGGGACGAGGCCGGCGGCCGAGACGAGATGGACGATGCGGCCCGAGCCTCGCGAAACCATGGCGCGCGCGACGCGCTCCGCCTCGGCGACGAGCGCCTCCGGCCGGTAGCTCGCGTCGGGCGCCAGCGGATGGGCCAGGATCAGGATATCCGGCGCCGCGATGCTTTCGACCAAAACTTCGCCGCTCCCCTCCTCCCCTGGCGAGCCGGAGGCTGGTGCCAAATCCCGCGTGACGATCGCGCCATTGGCGCGGAGCGCGGCGGCGACCGCCTCCAGGATGGCGGATTCAGCGCCCGCAACGCGCGCGGTCTGGCCGGCCAGTTCGACTTCCATGCGTTCTCCCCCGAATGCTCGCCGCGCATCGTTCCATGGAAACGCCGCAAGGCTCAACCTCTTGTGCCGGCGCTGCTTTCCCGCGACGCGGGCCGGCACGCCGGCCGGCATCGGCTCGCCGCCGGCCGGCCTGAAACGATCGCCCGGCCTGCCGTCCCGCGCCGCTCCGACGATTTGCAGGACCGGTGCTTTTTGGCCTTGGCAATTCGTCGTTCGATAACATAACATCATGCTATTATAATTTTTGATGCGATGTCCACCCGGACGCGAGGACGCATCGCCCCGTCGCCCAGGCGGGGAAGAGGGAGGAAGCATGAGCGCGCAACCAAGCCCGGACGCGAGCCCGGAAGCCATCCGTTCCGACGGCGGGAAGAGCGGAGGCCAGCCGGCCCAATCAGCGAACAAGCCGGCTGCCGTCAGCCCGGTCGTCCGCAGCACACCCGGCAAGGTCCTGCCGGCCGGGCTCGACGCGCCGGCGCTGCTCGCGCTCTACGAGCAGATGGTGCTGTTGCGCAAATTCGAGAGCGTGGCGCAAACCGCCTGCCGCAAGGGCGAGACGCCCGGCTTCCTGCATCTCTATATCGGCGAGGAGGCGACGGCCGTCGGCGTCTGCGCGCATCTCAGGCCGGCCGACTGGATCACCTCGACGCATCGCGGCCATGGCCATGCGCTCGCCAAGGGCATGGATCCCAACATCCTGATGGCGGAGCTGTTCGGAAAGCGCGACGGCTGTTGCGGCGGACGCGGCGGCACCATGCATCTCTATGATCGCTCGGTCGGCCTGTTCGGCACCAACGGCATCGTCGCCGCCGGCATCAGCCACGCCGTCGGCGCCGGCATGTCGGCCCGCACGCAAGGGCGCGACGACGTCGGCGTCGCCTTCTTCGGCGACGGCGCGACCAACCATGGCGGCTTCCATGAATCGCTCAATTTCGCCGGCATCCAGAAGGCGCCGGCTATCTTCGTCTGCGAGAACAACCTCTATGCCACCGCGACGCCGCTCGCCTCGGCGACGCTGAACCCCGAGATCGCGACCCGCGCGTCGGCCTATGGCATCCCCGGCGTCGCCGTCGACGGCAACGACGTCATCGCCGTCTGGCAGGTAATGGCCGAGGCAACGGCCCGCGCCCGTTCCGGCGAGGGCCCGACACTGATCGAGGCGAAGACCTATCGCACCGTCGGCCATCACGAGGGCGATCCGGTCACCGGCACGTACCGCACGCAGGCGGAGGTGGACGCATGGGCGAAGCGCGACCCGATCCAGATGCTGCGCCGTCGCATTCTCGAGGATTTTGAAGCCGCCACGACCGACGAGCTCGACGCGATCGACGCGAAAATCGACGGCATCGTGCAGAAATCGCTCGAATTCGCGCGCAATTCACCCGAGCCGGACCCGGCGACGACGGGGCTGCACGTCTATGCCGAGCCGATCAACCCGGCGGAAGCGCTCGTGCAGGCGGCGCCGACGGGGAGCGTGACGCAGAGCTGGCTCGACGCGGTGCGCGACGGCATCGCGGAGGAAATGCGCCGCGACAGGAACATCCTCTATCTCGGCGAGGGCACGGGCGAGCGCGGCGGCACCTTCGCGCATACGAAAAACCTCTGGGCCGAGTTCGGGCCGAACCGCATGGTCGATACGCCGATCTCCGAGCAGGGTTTCACGGGGGCGGCGATCGGCGCCTCGGCGACGGGCACGCGAACGATCGCCGACCTGATGTTCGCCGATTTCGTGTTCGAGGCGGCGGGGCAGATCGTGCTGCAGGCAGCGAAGCTGCGCTACATGTCGAACGGGCAGATGAACGCGCCGATGGTGGTGCGCGTCGGCTCCGGCGCAGTGCGCTCGGCCGGGCCCCATCACAGCGGCACCTATCATCCGTCGTGGGCCAATATTCCGGGCCTAATCGTCTGCATGCCGTCGACGCCGGCCGACGCCAAGGGGCTGATGAAGACGGCGCTTCGAGCCGGCGATCCCGTCATGATGCTGGAGCCGAAGGCGCTGTTCGCCACCAAGGGCGCGGTGCCGACGGGCGAGCATCTGGTGCCGTTCGGACTCGCCAGAATCGCGCGCGAGGGCACGGACATCACCATCGTCGCCGCCGGGCAGCTGGTGCATCGCGCGCTGGAAGCGGCGGAGAAGCTCAGCGCCGAGGGCGTCTCGGCCGAGGTGGTCGATCTCCGCACCATCATGCCGCTCGACGTCGGCACGGTGGCGAAATCGGTCGCGAAGACGCACCGGCTGCTGGTGGTCGACGAGGGCTGGGGCGCGTTCGGCGTCGGCGCCGAGGTGGCGCAGGCGATGAACGAGCTCGCCTTCGACGATCTCGACGCGCCGGTCGGCCGGTTGAACACCGACGCGCAGCCGCATCCGCTCGCGCCGGCGCTGGAGCGCGCCATGCTGGTCGATACCGACAAGATCGTCGCCGGCGCGAAGGGGGTGCTCGAAGGCCGACCGCCCGTGCCGAAGCACTGGCGGCATGTCGGTGGCCAGGTCTTGGCCGCGCCCGTCGCGCCGGTTGCTCCGGTCGCGCCTGTGGCGGCCCCCGCTCCGGCCGCGCCGGCGCCCGCTCCAGCAACGGCTCCTGCTGGCGACGGCGAGCCGATCACCATGCCGTTCGGCGATCTGACGGTGAGCGAAGGCACGATCGTCGGCTGGCTGAAGGCGGAGGGCGACGCGGTCAAGGCGGGCGAGATCGTCGCCGAGATCGAGACGGACAAGGCGGTGGTCGAGATCGAGGCGCCGGTCGACGGCATTCTCGGCCCGATCGAGCAGCCGAAGGGCGCGGTCGTGCCGATGGGCGGCCGCATCGGCAGCGTCCGGTGAGGAGAACGGCATGAACGCCCCCGTCCGCATCCTCGCCTCGCCCTATGCGAGACGCCTCGCCCGCGAGCGCGGCCTCGCGCTCGAAGGGTTTGCCGGCTCCGGCCCGAACGGCCGCATCATCGCCGGCGACCTGCTGTCGGCGCCGGTCGCAGCGGCCGTGACTGCCCCTGCCCCGAAGGTGGCGACGACGCCCGCTCCCGCTCCGGCACCCGAAGCCGCCATTGCGGCTCCGGCGCTTGCAGCAGCGCAGCCCCGGTCGATCTCGGCCTTTGCCGCAACAATCGATCTGGCGCCGCTTGCCGAGTTCATCGCGGCGTCGGGCGCGGCGCTCTCGATCGACGCCTTCCTGGTCAAGGCGGCGGCGCGGGCGGCCGGGTCCCGGGCGGAGGCAATCCGCTGGGCGAGGCCAGAGGGTGGCAGTGTGACGATCCCCATCGCGGTGGCGCTAGCGCCGACCGAGATCGCGCGGCGGCTCGCCGGAGAGGCGGATAGCGACACGACCGGCAAGGCGCTGGTGATGTCGCGGCTGTCGACCCGGGGCATCCGACCGGTCGCGGGCGCGCTGCCGGCCGATGCCGAGCTCCGCCTCCTGGTCGTCGCCGCGGAGGACGCGGCGAGCGCCGAGGTGCTGCTCGTACATGATGCCGAGGCGGTCTCGGAGGGCGACGCGACAAAAATCCTCGCCGGATTCCGCGACCTGGTCGAGGCGCCGCTGCGACTGCTGGTATGAGGCCGCGCCCGCGCTGACGGGACGGTTACGAGACGCTAACAGAGGGGTTAACGCGAAAACCGTGTTAACCCCTTCGTCGTTTCACATCATGTAGCCGGCCGTCCAGCCGCCATCGACGGCGAGGATCTGGCCGTTGATGTAGGACGATTCCGGCGCGGCGAGGAACAGCACGGCCTCCGCGATCTCCTCCGGCGTGCCGGGGCGGCCGAGCGGGATATGCTCCATGAATGCCTGTGTCTTCGCCTGGAACTTGCCCTCGGCGCCATAGAACAGCGCCTTGGTGGCCTCGGTCATGATCGAGCCGGGCGCGATCGCGTTGACGAGCACGCCCTTCGCCCCGAGTTCGAGCGCCATCGATCGGGTCAGGTGGATGATGCCGGCCTTGGCCGCGACGAACGGGCTCTGCAACCGCATGGCAGCGAGACCGACCACCGAGGCGATGTTGATGACGCGCCCGCCCTCGCCTGCCGCCAGCATCGGCTCGAGCGCCCGCCGGCTCATCACGAACAGACCGTCGAGGTCGATGCCGACGATGCGGTGCCATTCCTCGACCGGGAAGGCGTCGACGTCGACCCGGTAGGCCAGCGTGTTGACGCCGGCATTGTTGACGAGAATATCAAGGCGGCCATATGTTTCCAACGTCAGCGCGACGGCGCGGTCGACCGAAGCGGGGTCGCGGATGTCGACCGTCACGGCGAGCGCATCCGGCAGGCTGGCCGCCACGTCGCGGGCGCCCTCGCCGTTGATGTCGGCGACGACGATCGAGGCGCCGTTCGCCGCCAGCCGGCTGACGATGCCCCGTCCGATGCCGCCGGCGGCCCCCGTCACGAAGGCGACCTTCCCTCTGAGATCGCTGCGCATGCCCCCTGCCCTCCCCGGCAATCGGTCCGAACAGGCCGGACTTCACGGATCTATTATGATACTATAATCTAATGGAAACGAACGGCAACCGGGCGGGCTGCAACGGCGCGTTGGTGCAGGCCCCGAACTTCGCTAATTTGGTGTTCAAACAAATTCCGATTCTGAGGCAAGTTCCGTTTCTGGGGCCAATTCGATTCTGGGGAATGCGCAGGTGAGAGCAAGCAAGACGGAGCCGGCAAGCGACAACCCGTCCGATTCCGCGGGCGCCGTCGCAGCGCTCGAAAGCTTCATGCCGCGCGTGCTGTCGCGCGACGACGGACCGCTTTACCGCCAGCTCGTCGCCATTCTGAGGGAGCCGATCACCAGCGGCACGCTGCAGCCGGGGACCTCGTTGCCGCGCGAGGCCGACCTCGCCGAGCGCTTCGGCGTCAGCCTGATCACCGTGCGCCAGGCGCTGCGCGATCTCGAGAATGACGGGCTGATCAAGAAGCGCGCCGCGAAGCCGGCGATCGTGACGGCGCCGGCCGCCCCCGCCATGCCGAGCTTCGGCTTCCGGAGCTTCGCGCAGATCGCCGAATCGACCAAGGGCCGCGCGCTCGAGATCCATTCCTATCGCAAGGAACGCTCCGCCGCGGCGACCGCCGCCTTCGGCCTCAAGCCCGACGAGGCCTGCCATTGCCTGCGGGCGACGCTGCACCAGAAAGACGGCCCGACCGGGCAGACGACCTTCTATTTCCCGCCCGCCATCGGCAGCCGGCTGAAGCGGGCCGATTTCGACGACGTCGTCGTCTTCCGCGCCGTTCAGCGCCATCTCGGCATCCAGCTTTCCGGCGCCAAGATCACGGTCCGGGCCGACATCGCCGACGAGGCGCTGGCGAAGGCGCTGGACTATGCGGTCGGCGGGCCGATCCTGGTGATCGAGATGCTCTATCTGTCCGCCGAGGGCGAGCCGGTCGAACTGACGATCAACAAGAACCGCGCCGATCTGTTCAGCCTTTCCTACGACGCGCCGAACGATCTCGAATGACGGCCGGCAGGCTGGACAACCCAAAGAGATTATAATAGCATATATTTATTCCCTGCCCGGAGGGGGTGCAGGGATCGTCGGCGCGCAGGACCGCCGGCGCAGATGATCGCGTTATCATGACGGGTGCCGCCTTCGGGAAGAAGCATCCGCGCGCATGCATCGACGCATTCCTTGAGGGAGGAAACACCGTGAAGCGCACTGCCGCAGCACTGGTCGCCCTGTCGGCGATCGCGACGACATACGGCTATGCCCCGCCGGCCAAGGCCGAGGGCGAAAAGACCTACAAGATCTATCTTTCCAACAACTTCGTCGGCAATGACTGGCGCCAGCAGATGCTGCGCATCGCCGACGCCGTGGTGAAGAAGCCGCCGCTCGCCGGCCGCGTCGACCTGAAGGTCGAGAATGTCGAGACGACGACACAGGCGCAGATCAATTCGCTCAACAACATCATCCGCGCCAAGCCCGACGCGATCCTGATCGACGTCGGCTCGCCGACGGCGCTGAACCCGACGATCGAGAAGGCCTGCGCCGCCGGCATCCTGGTCATCACCTTCGACCAGGTCGCCACCGCCGACTGCGCCTACAAGCTAGAATCCGACTGGAACATGCTGCCGGCGGTACAGGCCGAGTGGATCGCCGAGAAGATCGGCGGCAAGGGCAAGGTGTTCGTCGATCGCGGCCTCGCCGGCGCGCCGATCTCCGAGCAGCTGCAGTCCGGCTTCGAGAAGGTGCTGAAGAACTATCCGGGCATCGAAATCGTCGGCTATTTCAACGGCAATTACGCGCTCGGCCCGGAGCAGGAAGGCGTCGCCTCGCTGCTCGCCGCCCATCCGCAGGTCGACGCGATCCTGACCCAGGGCTACGGCTCCGGCGCCATCAAGGCGCTGCAGGATGCTGGCCGCCCGCTCGTGCCCGTCGCCGGCGGCGGCTACAACACCGCCTCGCTCGTCTGCGCGCAGACGGAAGGGGCGCAGTGCATCCTCGAGACCAACCCGGCCTATCTCTCGGCCGAGGCGCTGAAGCTCGCGGTCGACATCCTCGACGGCAAGAAGGTCGAGGACAAGCATGTCTTCGTCTACGGCCCGTTCCTGGCGACGGATCCGCAGCCCTCGAAGCTCTACCCGGACGTGAAGATGCAGAAGATCGAGATCGGCAAGAACGCCTTCCCCGATCTCGCGCCCGGCCTGTCGCTGCCGATCACGCCCGACTGGGTCGAGATCACGGCCAAGGAAGCCGCCGGCTCGTAAGGGCCCCCTCACCGCAGCCCTCTCCCGCTCGCGGGAGAGGGAGTTGATCGAGCTCTAGCCCTCGCCCGCGAGCGGGAGAGGGCTGGGTGAGGGTCTTGCTACCGGCTCACAGGGAGAAAGCTTCCTGACCCTTCGCCGACGCGCCCTTCGCCTGCCGCTGCAATTTTGACCAGAGATCCGGCCACGCATGACCGAACTTCTGACCGCCACCGCCGTCACCAAATCCTATGGCGGCATCACCGCGCTCAGCCGCGCCGATTTCTCGGCGCGCGCCGGCGAAGTGCATGCCCTGCTAGGCGAAAACGGCGCCGGCAAGAGCACCTTCATCCAGATCCTCGCCGGAGCTGTCCGTCCCGATGGCGGCAGCGTCCGGTTCCGCGACGAGTCCTACCGGCCGCGCAATCCGCAGGCCGCGCAGGACGCCGGCATCGCGCCGGTCTTCCAGGAATTGTCGCTGATCCCCGACCTGACGGTCGAGCAGAACATCTGGTTCCGCCGCGAGCCATTGTCCTTCGCCCGCACCGTCCGCGCGCGAGCCCTGCGCGAGGCCACCGAGACGCTGTTCGCGCGGCACGGCTTCCCGGCGATCCGGCCGGATCAGGAGCTGCGCCGGCTGACGCTGGCCGATCGCCAGCTGGTCGAGATCGCCAAGGCGCTGTCGAGCGATCCGAAAGTGCTGATCCTCGACGAGGCGACCTCGGCGCTGGGACCGCGCGAGACGGAGTGGCTGCTCGGCCTGTCGCAGGGGCTGGCCAGGGCCGGCACGCTCGTCATCTACATCTCGCACCGGCTTGGCGAGGTGCGCCAGATCGCCGACCGCATCACCGTCTTCCGCAATGGCGCGACGGTTTCCGCCTACGACACCCATTCGGTCGATGACGAGACGATCATCGCCGATATGCTCGGCCGCCGCATGGACCGGCTCTATCCGGAGCGGAAGCCGACGGCGACGGAGCGGGTGGCCGTGCGGCTGCGCGGTTTCGGCGTCGGCCACCGCCTCGACGGCATCGACCTCGATCTCCGCGAGGGCGAAGTCCTCGGCGTCGCCGGCATGCAGGGCCACGGCCAGCGCGAATTGTTCCAGGCGCTGTTCGGCATTGGCGGGTCGCGCGGATCGGTCGAGATCTGGGGCAAAACCAAGACGATCCGCGGCCCGCGCCAGGCGCTGACCGGCCGCGACGGCCTGGCGCTGGTGCCGGAGGATCGGCGCAATCACGGCCTGCTGCTTTCGAAGAGCGTGCGCGAGAACCTGACGCTCTCCGTCATCCAGCGCTTCACCCGCTTCGGCCTCACCGACCCGAAGCGCGAGGGCAAGCTGGTCGACGAGATGATCGCCACGCTGAAGATCAAGGCCGGCACGCCCGAGCAGCTCGCCGGCACGCTCTCCGGCGGCAACCAGCAGAAGGTCATCTTCGGCAAGATGCTTTTGACGCAGGCGCGCATCCTGCTGCTCTACGATCCGACGCGCGGCATCGATGTCGGCACCAAGGGCGAGATCTTCCAGTTGATGCGCGATCTCGCGGCCAAGGGCTATGCCATCCTGTTCTATTCGAGCGATCTCGCCGAACTGGTGCATGTCGCCGACCGGGTCGCGGTGCTGCGCAGCGGCCGGCTCGCCGCGATCCTCGAGGGCGACGACAATTCGGAGCGCCAGATCCTGCGCGCCGCCATGATCGAAACGAGGGCGGCATGACCATGGCGACGCTCGAACATCCAACCGACGGCGCGGCGACGCGACAGAGCGCGGCGTCCCTCTGGCGCGGCAGATTGCTCGACCGCGCCTCGCTGATCATTCCCTGCGTGATGCTGGCCGCGCTGCTCGCCGTCTACGGCACGCTCCGCGAAGGCGTCTTCACCATCGACGAGCTGAACCTCGACACGGCGGCGGCGATGACTCTGCTGCTGGCGGCGACCGGGCAGACCATCGTGCTGCTACGCGGCGGCATCGACCTCTCGATCGGCGGCATGATCAGCCTCGGCACCGTCCTAGCCGCGACCCGCTTCGGCACGGATCCGGCGCAGGCGGCCGCCTGGGCGTTCGGCATCGTCGCGATCGGCGGCCTCGTCGGCGCCTTCAACGGCCTGCTGATCACAGTGCTCCGCCTGCAGCCCTTCCTGGTGACGCTGGCGACCTGGTCGATCCTTTCCGGCACGGCGATGATCATCCTGCCGACTGACGGCGGCAGCGTGCCGGCGAGCTGGACGCGGTTCGGCATTTCCGAGTGGTTCGGACTTTCGAGCTCCGTCTGGCTGCTCCTCGCCCTCCTCGCCTTCTGGTTCTGGTTCAAGCGGACCCGGCTCGGCATCTCGATCCGCGCCACCGGCTCGAACGAGCGCTCCGCCTTCCTCTCCGGCGTCTCGCCGCTCGGCATCAACGTCGCCACCTATGGCCTCTCCGGCCTGTTCGCGGCGCTGGCGGCCCTCTATCTGACGACCCAGACCGGCGCCGGATCGCCGACCATCGGCAAGGACTACATCCTGCCCTCGGTGGCGGCGGCGGTGATCGGCGGCATCAGCCTGTTCGGCGGTCGCGGCGGCCTCGTCGGCACGATCATCGGCGCCTACATCCTGACCATCATCGGCAATCTCGTCTTCGTGCTGGAGGTCTCCAGCTACTGGCAGCCGATCGTCTCGGGCATCATCCTGCTGATTGCGGTGCTTGCCAGCTCGATCGCCGAGAAATCCGCGCGACGGAGCCTTTCATGAACCTGCGCCGCCACCGGGCCATCCTGCTCGCCTATCTCGGCATGATCGCGCTGCTGCTTCTCACCAGCGTCGTCGCGCCGGGCTTCCTGTCGCCGACGCATCTCCGCAGCACGGCCGTGCTCGCCGCCTTCATCGGCATCGTCGCGCTCGGCCAGACCTTCGTCATCATCGGCGGCGGCATCGACCTTTCCGTGCCCTGGGTGCTGAATTCGGCCGCCGTGCTGATGACGCTGCTCGCCGGCAGCCAGGACGCGCCGCTGGTCTGGATCGTGCCGCTGCTGCTCGCCGCCGGCGCGCTGGTGGGAATGATCAACGGGCTCGGCGTCGCGCTGTTCGGCGTGCCGCCGATCATCATGACGCTCGCCGTCAACGTGATCCTGCAGGGCGGCATCCTCGTCTATACGGGCGGCGCGCCGACCTCGACCGCGCCGCAAGCGATCCAGTTCCTCGCGGTCGGCCGCATCCTCGGCTTCCCAGTTATCCTGATCCTCTGGATCGCGCTCGCCATCCTCGCCACCGTGCTCCTGTCGAAAACGGCGTTCGGCCGCCATCTCTACGCCGTCGGCACCAGCGCCACGGTGGCCGAATTCTCCGGCGTGCCGACATTGCGCACCACCGTCCTCGCCTACACGCTCTCCGGCTTCACGGCGGCGCTCGCCGGCATGCTTTTGACCGGCTACACGGCGCAGGCCTATCTCGGCATGGGCGATCCCTATCTCTTCACCTCGATCGCCGCGGTGGCGATCGGCGGCGCCTCGATCCTCGGCGGCAGCGGCCACTATATCGGCACCATCGCCGGCGCCTTCGTGCTGACGATCCTGACCGGGCTCCTGCCGGCGCTGAACCTCTCCAGCGGCGCGCTCCTGATCGTCTACGGCGTCGTCATCCTCGTCACCGTCTCGCTCGCCAGCGAGGCCCTGTCCGGCCTTTCCGTCTTCCTGCCCCGCCGGCGGCGAAGCCAATCCGTCTGAGGAATCCCATGACCGACATCGAATGCGTCGCCGACGCGAAGGCGCAGCTGGGCGAGAGCACCTACTGGGATCCGAAGGCCGGCGTGCTCTGGTGGATCGACATCTACGCCAAGGCGATCCATCGCTTCGAGCCCGAGACGCGCAACACGCGGACCTTCGTCCTGCCGGAATATCTCGGCTGTATCGCGGTGCGCGAAAAGGGCGGGCTGGTGCTCACCATGGCGAGCGGCTTCCACTTCTTCGACCCCGACACCGGCGCGTTGACCCCGATCGCCGATCCCGAAGCCGACCTGCCCGACAACCGCTTCAACGACGGCAAGACGGACCGCCAGGGAAGGTTCTGGTCGGGCTCGATGTTCGAGGCGCCCGGCAAGCCGGTGGTGAAGAACGCCTCGCTCTACCGGATGGATACGGACCTCTCGGTGCATAAGGTCGCCGGCGGCTTCGGCTGCTCGAACGGGCTTGCCTGGAGCCCGGACAGCCGCACGCTCTACTACACCGACAGCCACGGCCCGGTCGTCTGGGCGTGGGATTTTGATCCCGCCACCGGCGAAGTCGAGAACCAGCGCCCCTTTTTCGACCTCTCGGAGATGGGCGGCGTCGTCGACGGCTCCACCGTCGATGCCGAGGGCTGCTACTGGGCGACCATCCCCTTCAAGGGCAAGGTGCTGCGCTACGATCCGGCGGGCAAGCTGATGCGGACCATCGAGATGCCGACGGATTTGCCGACCTGCTGCGAGTTCGGTGGGCGGGATCTCGACACGCTCTATGTCACGACGGCGATCTACAACCGCACGCCGGAGCAGCTCAAGGGCCAGCAGAATCCCGGTGGCCTGTTCGCCCTCGACGTCGGCGTCAAGGGCCTGCCGCTGGTGCCGTTCAAGGGCTAGGAGCCAGACAAGCCCGATCTGGCCATCGGCAAATCGCCGAACGGTCGATATCATCCGCCAAGCCGGCAGGAACGGCGAAACTGGCGAGGCGATGATGTCCGAGACGACCCGACGCGAAATCCAGACACCCCGGGATGGCGACCTTGGCCTCCATGGGATCGAGAATCCGGCCGGCCTCTCGATTTCCGTCCTGCCGAACGGCTCGCTCTTCGCCATCACGCATCGCGACGGTGGCAGCCAGACGATGATCAACCAGGTCCTCGGCTCGCCGGTCGAGGGCGGCATCGGGCGGATCTGGCTGCGCGTCGGCGGCGCGAGCCCGTTCATCGCGCAGCTGGTCGGCCCGCGCGCCAGGGTCGAATTCACGGCGAGCGAGAGCCAGTTCGCCTGGCGCGGCCAGACGGGCGGCATCGCGCATCGCGTCACGCTCCGCCTCGACCCGGTGGCGACCCGCTGGTTCTGGCATGTCGAGCTGCAGAACCTCGGAGCCGCGGAGATCGCCTGCGACGTCCTGCTGGCGCAGGATCTCGGCCTCGGCGGCCGTGGCTTCCTGATGGGGAGCGAAGCCTATGCCTCGCAATATCTCGACCATCGCGCCGCCCTGCATCCGACCTTCGGCCCGGTGGTGCTGAGCCGGCAAAATCTTGCGCAGGCGGGCCGCCATCCCTGGCATGCGCTCGGCTGTATCGAAGGCGCGACCGCCTATTCGACCGACGCGATCCAGCTCTTCGGCACGCCATACCGCGTCCTCGACGAGATCGGGCTCGGCTTCGGCCGGGATCTCGCCAATGTCGTCTGGCAGCACGAGCTCGCCTGCCCGGCCCTGCAATCGAAGCCGATGAGGCTCAAGCCGGGCCGATCGGACCGCCGCACCTTCTTCGACGTCTTCGTCGCCGACCATCCCGAAGCCTCCAGCGACGCCGACCTCGGGCGTCTCGACGGCATCGCCGCCGCGGCGCTCGCACCCGCGCCTGCCGAGGCCGATCCCGCGCCGACGGTCCGCAGCCTGTTGCAGGATGCGCCGACGCTCGACGTGCTGCCGCTCGACGCCGCGCTGCTCGATCGGCTCTATCCGTCGCGCGCGCTGGAAGAGAAAGGCGACGCCGCCCTCCTCTCCTTCTTCGTGCCCGACGGCGCGCTGAACCGCCATGTCGTGCTTGCCGAAAAGGAGCTGCTCGTCGCCCGCCGGCACGGCTCGATCCTCCGGAGCGGCCAGTCGATGCTGCCGGACGAGGCGACGCTGGCGGCGACCTGCTGGATGCATGGCGTGTTCGCGGCGCAGCTGACGATCGGCAACACCTCGTTCCACAAGCTGTTCTCGGTCTCGCGCGACCCCTACAACATCACCCGCGCCAGCGGCTTGCGGATGCTGATCGATATTGGCGACGGCTGGCGCCTGCTCGCCGTGCCCTCCGCCTTCGACATGGGCTTGAGCGACTGCCGCTGGATCTATCGCCTCGCCGACCGGATCGTCACCGTCTCGGCGATCGCCGCCGGCGCTGACGCAGCGATGCAGTGGCAGGTCGATGTCGAAGGGCCGCCGGCCCGCTTCCTCGTCTTCGGCCAGATCGTGCTCGGCGAACGCGAATATGAGCAGTGCGGCCGGATCACCGTCGACGCGGCCGCGAAGCGCTTCACCTTCCGTCCGGGCTCCGACTGGCTCTGGGGCCAGCGCTTTCCGGACGCCGCCTACCATCTCATCACCGGCACGCCCGACGCGGTCGAGGCGATCGGCGGCGACGAGCTGCTCTATGAGGACGGCGTCGCGCGCGCCGGCGGCCATGTCGCGATCCGCACCCACGCGACGCGCCGCCTCGCCTTCGCCGTCGTCGGCTCGATGACCGACGCCGCCGAGGCGGAAAGGCTCGCGGATCGCTATGCCGCCGGCATCGACGCGTTGACGCTGCTGGAGCCGGCGCAGGCCTTCTGGCGGAATGTCACGCGCGAGATCCGCGTCCCCGACGATGGCGACGCGCTGACCGCCGAGCAGGCGATCCTGCCCTGGCTGGCACATGACGCGATCGTGCACCTCACCGTGCCGCACGGGCTCGAGCAATATACCGGCGCCGCCTGGGGCACGCGCGATGTCTGCCAGGGGCCGCTCGAATTCATGCTGGCGCTCCGCCACGACGTGACGGCGCGCGCAATCCTGACGATCTTGTTCGCCGAGCAGTTCCGGACGCGGGGCGATTGGCCGCAATGGTTCATGCTGCCGCCCTATTCCAACATCCGCGCCGGCGAGGCGCATGGCGACATCGTCGTCTGGCCCCTAAAGGCGCTCTGCGACTATGTCGAGGCGACAGGCGATCTCGGCATCCTCGACGAGGCGCTGCCCTGGCGGCGCGACGACAATCTCGAGCCAACGACGGAGCAAGGCTCCATCCGCGAGCATGTCGAATTGCTGCTCGCGACCGTCCGCTCCCGCTTCGTCCCCGGCACGCACCTGATCCGCTATGGCGAGGGCGACTGGAACGATTCCCTGCAGCCGGCCGATCCGCATCTCGCCGACTGGATGGTCTCAAGCTGGACCGTCGCGCTGCTCTATGAGCAGATCCGCCGCTATGGCGCGATCCTGCGGCGGACCGGAGCCATCGAAGAGGCCGACCAACTCGCCTCGCTCGCCGACGCGATCCGGGCCGACGTCAACCGCCACCTGATCCGCGACGGCGTCCTTGCCGGCTACGGCGTGTTCGACCCCGGCCATCACGGCGTCGAGCTGATGCTGCATCCAGATGACCGGCGCACCGGGCTTTCCTATTCGTTGATCCCGATGACGCAGGCCATTCTGGGCGGGCTGTTCACGCCGGAGCAGACGAAGCGGCACCTGAAACTGATCGAGGAGCACCTGCTCTTCCCGGACGGGGCGCGGCTGATGGACAAGCCGGTCGTCTATCGCGGCGGCGTCGAGACGCTGTTCCGCCGGGCCGAATCCGCCGCCTTCTTCGGCCGCGAGATCGGCCTCCTCTATGTCCACGCGCACTTACGCTATTGCGAGGCGCTGGCCGTCAGCGGCGATGTCGACGGCGCGCGCGCCGCGCTCGCCTTCGTCAACCCGATTGCCGTCACCGAGTTGCTGCCGCAGGCGTCGCTCCGCCAGCGCAACACCTATTTCAGCTCGAGCGACGCCGCCTTTTCCGACCGCTACCGCGCCAGCGCGGAATGGAGCCGGGTCCGCGACGGTGACATCGCCGTCGACGGCGGCTGGCGCACCTATTCGAGCGGCCCGGGCATCTATACGCAGCTGTTCTTGCGGCGGATTCTCAAGATGCAGCGGGAGTTCGACGTCCCCCAGACATCGTGAGCGATACGGGCTTCCGCTTGAACCCTCCCCTTGAGGGAGGGTCAAAACCGCGCAGCGGTTTTGGGGAGGGGCCGCTTGTTATCGAAGTGACCCATCGAGGATAGCCGCCGGAGCTAGAAAGAGACCCCCTCCCCGAAAACGCGAAGGGCGTTTTCGACCCTCCCTCAAGGGGAGGGTTCAAGGAAGAAAATGACGGCCGCACCGGTGCGGCCGTCATCGTTGGAGACCGACCTCAGCCGCCGACCATCAGCTTGACGATCTCGTCGGGGTTGGTCTCGGCGATCTTGCGTTCACCGGCCAGCGTGCCGCGCCGCAGGACGACGATACGGTCGGCCACCGCGAAGATGTCCTGGAGGTTGTGCGAGATGAAGATGATCGCACGGCCCTGCGCCTTCAGGTTCTGGATCAGTGACACGACCTTGCGCTGCTCGGGCACGCCGAGCGCCGCCGTCGGCTCGTCCATGATCAGGACGCGGGCGTTCCAGTAGATCGCCCGGCCGATGGCCACCGCCTGGCGCTGGCCGCCGGAAAAGCGGCCGACAGGCGCGTCGAGCCGGTTCACATGGAAGTCGAGCCGCGCCATCGTCTCCTTGGCGGCCTTCGCCATCGCCGGCCGGTCGAGCACCGGCAGGATGCCGAACAGTCGCTTCATCGGCTCGCGGCCGAGGAAGATGTTGGCGCCGATCGACAGATTGTCGGCGAGCGCGAGGTCCTGGTAGATCGTCTCGATGCCATGGGCGCGGGCCGCTTCCGGCGTGGCGAAATGGACCACCTCGCCGGCGAAGCGGATCTCGCCGCCATCGGGGCCATGCACGCCGGAGATCGTCTTGATCAGGGTGGACTTGCCGGCGCCGTTGTCGCCGGCCAGCGCCACCACCTCGCCGGGATAGAGCGACATCGAAACGCCCTTCAGGGCCTCGACGCCGCCGAACCGCTTGGAGACGGAGCGAACGTCGAGAACGGGCTCCTCGGACGGCAGCTTGGTTTGCACGGACATCCCTAACGATCCCCACCGAACTTGCGCTGCGTCTGGTCGACGAGCACCGAGATGATGATGACGACGCCGACGGCGACGAACTGCCAGAACGGCTCGACATTGATGAAGACGAGGCCGTACTGGATCACCGCGATCACCAGCGCGCCGGCGACCGTGCCGAGGATGGTGCCGGAGCCGCCGAACAGGCTGGCGCCGCCGATCACCACGGCGGCGATCGAGTCGAGCAGCAGCGGCTCGCCGGCCTGCGCGGCGCCGGCCGTGAAGCGCGCCGCATAAAGCACGCCGCCAAGGCCGGCGCAGAGCGCGGAGAGCATGTACAGCTTGCGGATATGGCGTGGCACGTTGATGCCGGAGCGGATCGCCGCCTGCTCGTTGGCGCCGATCGCATAGGTGTGCTGGCCGAAGCGCGTCTGCGACAGGACGTAGTGCATCAGGAGCACGAACAGGACCGTGATGATCACGATGATAGGCACGCCGAAGAGGCGGCCATTGCCGAGCGAGGCGAACCAGGCATTGGAGACCGGAACCGTCGTGCCGCCGGCGAGCAGGAAGGCGACGCCGCGCGCCACGCCGAACATGCCGAGCGTGCCGATGAAGGGCGGCACCTTCAGCTTCGAGATCAGGAAGCCGTTGACGAAGCCGGGGCCGAGCGCGACGACGAGGCCGGCGGTGATGCCCACCAGCATGGCCGCGAAGGGCGGCAGCGACTGGCCGGCGATATTGGTGGCGTGCGCGGCAATGACGGCGGCGAGGCCCATGATGAAGCCGACCGAAAGGTCGATGCCGCCGGAGATGATGACGAAGGTCGATCCGAGCGCCAGGAGCAGCGGCGCGACGGCGAAGATCGCGATCGACTGGGCATTATAGCTCGAGAACAGGAAGGTCTGGCCGTAGCTGACGCGCGACCACGTCTCGAAGAAGATCAAGAGAAGGGCGAGGAACAGCCAGGCGCGCAGGGCCGCAATGCGAACGATCAGCTGACGTGACCGGGACTGGGTGGGGTCCGCGCGCGATTCCGTAGACGTATGGGCGGACATGCGCCACTCCGTAACAGGTATCGAACTGAAAGGGAGCGCCGCCGGACCGCTGGCCCGACGGCGCCGGCGGCTCAATCCTTGTAGATGAACTGCGCGATTTCAGGCTTGTCGATGTTGTCCTTGTCCATCACGGTGAAGCCCGTGCCGATCGCCACCGGGATCGACTGGCCCGAGAGATGGGCGAAGGCCGAGATCAGGCCGAAATAGCCGATTTCAGCCGGATGCTGGGCGATCGCGATGTCGACCAGGCCGGTCTTGATGTTGTCGACGATCGAGGGCGGCGCGTCGAAGGCGACGACCCTGACCTTGCCCGACTGGCCGGCCTGCTGGACGCCATTGGCGGCGCCAAGCGCGGAGAACAGGTTGGCGCCGAAGACACCGGCGAGATCCGAGTTACGGGCAAACACCGACTGCAGCTGCGAAGCGGCCTTGTTCGAGTCGTTGTCGTTGAACTGGGTCTCGAGAACCTCGATGTTCGGGAAGTTCTTCATCTCCGCCTTGAAGCCTTCCTCGCGCTGGTCGGTCGTCGAGATGCCGGGCTTGACGTTGGAGACGTAGACCTTGCCCTTCTCGCCGATCGCCTTCGCGAGCGAGCGGGCGGCGATGCGGCCGCCGAGAACGTTGTCGGACGCGATATAGGCGAGCGGGAAGTCGGCGTCGCCGGCGCCGGTCTGGTAGTTGCCGGTGCCGATGAAGGTGTCGACGGTGATGACCGGGATGCCGGCCGCGTGGGCCTTCTTCAGCGGCTCGACGAGCTGCACCTTGTCGGTCGGCGCGATCAGGATCGCGTCGGGCTTGCGGGCGATGATCGCATCGAGCACCGGCACCTGCAGCACCGGGTTGAATTCAGGCGCGCCCTGGAAGACGAGTTCGGCGCCGACGGCCTTGGCCGCGGCCTCCGCGCCGCGGCGCATGGTGATGTAGAAGCCGTCGGTCGTGAGACCCGGAATGAGCGCGATGGTGGGCTTCTTGTCCTGCGCCTGCGCCACGGCGCCGGTCAGGACGGTCGCGCCGACGGCCAGTGCCGCCAGTGCCTTGACGATTTTCTTCATGGCGTTCCCTCGTGTTTGCCTTGCATTTGGAAGCTGTTGCCGAGCAACGGTGGTCCATCTGCCGACGCCCTTCTTCGGGGCGGTTCGACCCGATGGTCTCGGCCGGCATCGACGCTCCAGGCGATCGATACGGCCTTGATTGGACACTGGCACGCCAAGGCGCGCCCAAGTTAAAATTCGGATATAAAAGAAATTCGACAAGCAAATTGGCAGCCTGACGCCTGCAACATCAGACAATACAATCCTCATCGCGCCTGATGACAGGCGACGCCGAGACTAATACAGCAAATTTGGCTGATGGCTCCGCAGAGCCAAGCCCTCCCATTTCTTTTTTGTTGAAATGAGCCTAGTTGCGCGTTTCGACGAGGTCAATCCGATATTTTACGCAAGCTAAGTTTGCTTGGAATACCTCTTGGGCATGCCCAAGAGGAATCCATGGATCCCGGCCCGCTACGAGCGGGATCAACGCCGTCTGATCGGACCCGGCGAGTGGAGAGCGATGCGCCCGGCCGGGCGCAAGCGTCCGGCCGACGCCGTTTCCGGCGTCGGGCCGCCCGGCGCGCCGCAGCTGCGGAAGGCCGATCAGATGTCCTGGTTCTGCGGCAGGATGACCAGATCGCGGATGGTGACATTGGCCGGTCGCGTCAGCATGAACAGCACCGCGTCGGCGACGTCTTCCGACAGCAGCCCCTCGCGCGCCGCCGCCTTGGCAGCGACCACGGCGGGATCCGAATAGCCCCAGAGCTCGTTCAGGACGACGCCCGGCGCCACCGCGCCGACCCGCACGCCATGCGGCGCGACCTGGCGGCGGACGCCATGCACGAAAGCCTGCACCGCATGCTTGGTCGCGCTATAGACCGGCTCCCATTGGATCGCCTGATGGCCGGCGACCGAACTGGTGACGATCACCTCACCGGAGCCACGCTCGATCATGCCGGGCAGGACTGCCCGCACGGCGCGGAACACGGCGTTGATGTTGACGCCGATCACCGCGTCGAAATCGTCGGGGTTCCCGTCGACAAGGTCGCCGGCCAGATAGAGCCCGGCATTGGCAAGCAGGATGTCGATCTGGCCGAAGCGGGCGATCGTCTCGGCGATCGTGCGCTCGACCTCGGCGGGCTTGGTCAGGTCGGCCGCGATGACGAGCGCGTCAGCGTCGGGGAATTCGTCGCGCACGGCCTGCAGCCGTTCCGCCGAACGGCCGACCAGCGCCAGGCGCACGCCCTGCCCCGCCAGCATCCGCGCCATGGCGCGGCCGATGCCCGAGCTCGCGCCGGTGACCAGCGCGACTTTTCCCTTGAGATCACGGCTCATGCAGACCCTCCCTGGTCGCACGACGTCGTCGCCCGCCGAAACATCCGCCCGGCTTCCGCGCTTCGTCGATGATGGGTGCTGGCTTGGTCCCGCGCACGAGACAACTCCGCCTCGCGCGTCCTCCCGGTCCCGCTCAACCTCTCCAAGGAGGCTAACATTCCGCCCAAGCACGTCAACTTGGAAATTTGCACGCGTAAAGCAGTCTGTTACTCTAGCTTTACGTCTCCTGTCCGCTTCGCCCGAAATGCAGACCCTGCGTCATCACGCGTCGACGGACGACGATTTCGGCTACCGTGACGCACGGTTGCTTGCCCCGCCAAAACCCGGTGTTGAAAGAACACGAATGACCGATCGCACGATCAAGAACATGGCGGAGTTCTCGGCGCTCAGCGGCATCTCGCGACCAACGGTATCCAAGTATTTCAACGACCCCGACAGCGTCCGCAAATCCACCCGGGCCCAGATCGAGAAGGCGCTGGCAAAGTACGAGTACCGCCCCAATTTCTTCGCGGTGAACCTGAACAAGAAGCGGCCGAAGATCGTCGGCCTGATCGTGCCGGATACGGGCGATACCTTCTTCTCGGAGCTGGTGCGGCGGATCGAGATGCGCTGCGTCGATCGCGGCTATCTGGCGATCGTGCTGTCGTCGCGCGGCGATGCGCAGCTCGAAGCCCGCGCCATCGAAACGCTTCTGTCGCTGAAGATCGCCGGCGCCATCGTCGCGCCGCTCGGCGTCCATTCCGACCAGCAGCTGATCCGCAGTCTCCAGGCTCGCATTCCGATGGTGTTCCTCGATTCAAGCCTCGACGAGGACACGCCCTTCGTCGGCACCAACAATTTCCAGAGCGTCCCGCTGATCACCGAATATCTCTGCCGCAGCGGCGACGCGCCGACCTATTTCGACATGCCGGCCGTCAACCAGAACGGCCCGGAGCGCAAGCTCGCCTATGTGAAGACCATGGAACGGCTCGGCCTGAAGCCGGAGATCGTCGCCGTCACGCCGAAGAACGATTGGCGCTTCGAGGACATCGCCTTCGAAGAGGCGCGACGCGTCCTGCAGGGACCGGGCTTTCCGACCCGTACCGTACTCTGCGCCAATGATCGCTGCGCCGTCGGCGTCATGGCGGCGGCGTTCCAGCACGGACTTCGCATCGGCCGCGAGCCCGGCTGCGACATCCGCATCGCCGGCCACGACGACCAGCCGCACAGCCGCTATGGCTGTCCGCCCTTGACGACGGTGGCCCAGGATTTCGACCAACTCGCCCAGAACGCCGTCTCGATCCTGCTCGACCGGGTCGAGAACGAGGTGGAAGGCGACGAGAGCCACCCGCCCCAGCAGGTGCGGCTCGAAGGCAAGCTCGTCATGCGGGCCTCGGCCTGAGAAGACCGGAGAGATCCGGGCCTAGCGCGCCTCGACGGTGGTATCGACGGGATCGACGAACACCAGCGCCTGGTTGCGGCCCGCGACCTTGGCCTGATAGAGCGCCTCGTCGGCGCGTCGGTAGAACTCGCTCAACGTGTCCTCCGGCCGGCACACCGAGATCCCGGCCGAGAAGGAATAGGAGAAATCCGGATAGAGGGTGAGCGGCCGCGAGGCGCGGACCACGGCGAGCATACGCTCGAGGATCAGCCTCGCGTGCTCGAGCGACGTGTCGGGCAAGGTCAGCGCGAACTCCTCGCCCCCCATCCGGCCGAACGAATCCGCGCGCCGCAACTGGCCCTGAATCTGGAGCGCGAAGTCACGCAGGATGATGTCGCCGGTCTGGTGGCCGAAACGGTCGTTGACCAGCTTGAAGTGATCGAGATCGATGACGACCAGGCATCCGGCCTGCGCGTCGGCGCGGTGGGCGGAAAGGATCTGTTCGATGCGCGTGGTCAGGAAGCGACGGTTGGCAATGCCGGTCAGGTCGTCCGTGTAGGACGCCTTGATCGCCTGGTCGCGATCCTGCCGGATGGCGCGCTCCTCGACGCGGAGGCCGGTGATGTCGCTGGCGATGCAGAGCATCCAGCCCTCGCTCTGCACCGTCTCCGTCATCCAGAGCCAGCGCCCGTCATGCAAGTCCGTCTCGAAGGCGCGAAAGCCTGTCTTGCCGCGCCGCGACAGCGTCGAGGTCAGCCAGGCCTCGACATCGTCGACGCGAAGGACCGTGCCGCGCCGTAGGCCGTGATTGCGGCGCATGAGCTCGGCCCAGGTCGGAGCCTCGTCGCGGTCGACGAAATAGGCATCGCGAAAAGCCCGGTTGGCATAGCGGATGCGATCGAAGGCGTCATAGAGCGCGACCAATACATCCGACGCCTCATGAAGCCTCTCGAGCTGAGAGGTGACATCGCCGTCCAAGCCAACGTCTCCATCGCTACGATGTCACCGCAACACCAGAGCCAACGCTGGCCGGAGCTGCCGCAAGAGCCGCGACGTTAGCCGAACTGCCGGTCCGATCCAATATCGACCGACGAGGACGACACCAATCAGCGCCTCCTGAAGACGGGTTGGCGCTTTTCCTTGAACGCGGCCCGGCCCTCGATGGCGTCCTCGGTAGCGAAGCAGATCGTCTGCAGGTCGCGCTCGTAGTCGATCGCCTGCTCCTGCGGCATGGTGAAGGCCGCGTGCAGGTTGAGCTTGGCGGTCTCGGCGGCGATCGGCGCGCGGCTGGCGATCACCTCGGCGATGGCGCGGGCTCGGGCGAGAAGCTCGGCCTGCGGCACCACTTCGGAGACCAGCCCCCAGGCGAGCGCCTTCTCGGCCGGGATCGGATCGCCGGTCATGATCATCAGCGCCGCGTTGGACGGGCCGACGGAATGGGCGAGGAAGGTCGCCATGCCGCCGCCGCCGATCCAGCCGAGTTTTATTTCAGGGGCGGCGAACTGCGCATTGTCGGAAGCGATGCGGATATCGCAGGAAAGCGATGTCTCCAGTCCGCCGCCGAAGGCATAGCCGTTGACCGCCGCGATGGTCGGCTTCAGCAGCTTGCGGATCGCGTCGCAATAATCGGCGCGATTGCGGAACTGCCAGGGTGTCTCGTAGCTGTCGAGCTCCTTGATGTCGGAGCCGGCGCAAAAGGCGCGCTCGCCCGCGCCGGTGACGATGACGACGCGGATCGTGTCGCTGTCATTGCACTCTCGCACGGCGGCGACGATCGCCTTCGACATCTCCGGCGTGACGGCGTTGAGCTTCTGCGGCCGGTTCAGCGTGATGGTGGCGACGGCACCGTCGAC
Source organism: Kaistia sp. SLG-1 (assembly GCF_059699055.1). NCBI lineage: Bacteria > Pseudomonadati > Pseudomonadota > Alphaproteobacteria > Hyphomicrobiales > Kaistiaceae > Kaistia > Kaistia sp. SLG-1. The sequence continues at coordinate 1,141,559 of NZ_AP048544.1, read as the reverse complement.
GGTGAAGAGGATGTCGTCGGTCATTCCGCCGCCTCCTTCGCCGTGCCGTCCATGACCGCGCCCTTGGCGACCAGTTCGTCGATCGCGGCCTCGCCGAGGCCCGCCTCGCGCAGCACGTCGCGGGTATGCTCGCCGGCGAGCGGCGCGCCGCGCTCGACCGTGGACGGGGTCTTCGAGAACCTGATGGCGAAGCCCGGCGTCTTCACATGGCCTTCGGTGGGATGGTCATATTCGACGAAGGTGCCGTTGTGCTTGATCTGCTCGTCCTCGACGAGGTCGGCATAGCCATAGACCGGGCCGCACCAGATATCCGCCGCGCGCAGCAATTCGAGCCATTCGGCCGAGGACTTCGTCTTCAGCTTCTCGCGCGTCTTGGCGAAGATCTCGTCGCGCTTCTCCCAGGTGTCGACCTCGTCGTCCATGCCGAGGAAGCTATCCTCGCCGATCACCTGGCCGAGCGTCGCGAGCTTCGGGAACGAGACGATGATGTAGCCGTCGGTCGTGGCGAACGCGCCGTAAGGGGCGCGGATATAGACATGCGCATGCGGCTCGGCCGAGCGGGTCTGCGGCTTGCCCGCGACGGTGAAGACCGAGAGCTCCTGCATCTGGATCGTCGTGATCGCGTCCAGCATGTTGACCTGGACCAACTGGCCCTCGCCCGTCCGCTCGCGATGCAGCAGCGCGGCCAGAGCGCCCTCGAACGCCGTATAGGCGGTGATCGCGTCGACCAGATACTGGCCGGCGGCGTTGGGGGGCTCGCCTGCGCGGCCGGCCGACAGCATCGCGCCGGACATGCCCTGCAGCACGAGGTCCTGACCCGGGCGGTTGAGATACGGCCCATCCTCGCCATAGCCGGAGATCGAGACGTAGATCAGCCTCGGATTGATCTTCGAGAGGCTCTCATAGTCGACGCCGAGGCGCTTGGCGACGCCGGGGCGGTAGTTCTGCAGGAAGACGTCGGCCGTCTTCACCAGCTCCAGCAGCATCGCCTTGCCGTCCGGATTCTTCAGATCGATGGCGAGCGAGCGCTTGTTGCGGTTGAGCGACAGGAACGAGACGTTGACCTTGTTGCCGCGCGCGCCACCGGCGGCGACATGGCGCTGCCACTCGCCATTCAGCGGCTCTACCTTGACGACGTCGGCGCCGAGATCGCCGAGGCGCTGGGCGGCGAAGGGCCCGGCCATGGCGATCGAGCAGTCGAGCACACGGTACCCGGAGAGAATGCCCATTTTCAGTATCCCTTGTACATCGTCGGCCGTGAGACGGCTCGGGAATGCGCCAGGCAGAGTCGGCTGGCGTGGCTGTCGAGAACCGGAGCGGAGCGGACTTCGGTCCGTGAGCACCGGAAGCGCAGAGAGCCGCGCCAGACGGCCGGCATGGTCGCGTTCGCGATCCGTCTCACGTCATCCACCATCCGCCGTCGACATTGAGCGTCTGGCCGGTGACGAAGCCCGATTCCTCGGAGGCGAAGAACATCAGCGCGTTGGCGATGTCCGCGGCCGCGCCGCGGCGCTTGACGGCCTGGCGGTCGAGCACGAAGCGGTTGTAGCCCTCGGGATCGGGATGGATTTTTTCGGCGTCGGTCGGGAAGGCGCCGGGCGAGATCGCGTTGACGGTAATGCCGTACGGACCAAATTCGCGCGCCCAGGCGCGCGTCAGGCCGACCAGCGCGCCCTTCGACTGGACATAGGGCGAGAGATTGGCCCAGCCGCCGGACAGCGTCACGCTGGCGATGTTGATGATGCGGCCGAAGCCCTTCGCCCGCATGCCCGGCAGCGCCACCTGCACACAGACGATGCCGGCGTCGACATTAACCCGCTGCACCGCCTGGTGCTCCTCGATCGTGTAGTCCTCGAACGGCTTCGACGGGTAGATCGCGGCGTTGTTGATGACGACATCGAAGCCGCCCACCTGCCCAGCGAGCCGCTCCAGCCCCGCCTTCAAACCGGCGAGATCGGAGAGGTCCAGCGCCTCGAAGACGAGCCTGTCTAGGCCGGCCTCGGCAGCCGCCTGCTTCAGCGCCTCGCCCTTGGCGGGATCATGATCGATCGCCACCACCGTCGCGCCCGCCCGCAGGAAGGCCAAAGTCGCCGGCAGTCCGAGGCCGCCGGCAGCGCCCGTGTAAAGGATGGTCTTGTTCTGGATGTTCATGGGTCAGTTCCCAAGGTCAGTTCCCAAGCGCAGGAATTAGGTCTTCGGGCCGGAGAGACCTCGGCCTCGCCACCCGCTCGCCGTCATCCCGGGCAAGCGCAGCGCGACCCGGGATCCATGCAGCCGTGCCGCCAGGGAGAGTCCGCGAACCTCCCTCCGCTCCGGCTGAATGGATCCCGGCCTTCGCCGGGATGACGCCAGTTTCTGGGCCCTCGGCCGCTCTCGAACATCATCGCCCCAGGATTGGCCGGTGGTTGCCGGTCGGGGCCGGATATTCGTCGGTCGGCTGCGCGGCGAGGCCGGAAATCCGCTGCTCCAGAGCCGCCACGGAATCTGTCCCCGCATGGATGCGGAAGGTCGTGTCGTAATGGCGCTCGTCGCCATGCTCGAGCCAGATCAGCTCGTTGTGCTCCTCGGCATATCTGTGCCCGAGCACGTGGTTGGTCGAGGGCTCGAGGCCGATCGCATACTGGCCGGCCTGCAGGTTCTGCCACTCGAACTGGCAGGGGAACTGGTCCTGCCGCGTCTCGACCTCGAAGGCGAGGCCGAGGCGGTCGTTGACCAGCGCCACCGGCACCAGGCCGTTCGCATCCGCTTTCATCTGGTGCTGCCAGACCTGCTCGTGGAAGTTCCGCTGCGGCGCCGGCAGGGTGCGGTAGCCGACGCCCTGCTTCCGGTAATCGGCGCCGGCATGGGCCGCCCAGACAACTTCCTCGATCGGCGCGACATAGCGGGCGCCCTCTTCCAGCAGCGGCGCCGCCGGGTTGATGTGGTAGCAGTACATGTGCGGCGTCTTGTAGAAGCCGTGGTTGACGACGCGGTCGGTGAGCTTGATCTCGTTCGAGCCGACCTTCGCCTCGATGCGACGGATCAGGTGCAGATCCTCGCCGAACACGGCCGACTGCTGGACGATGCCTTCCGCCCACAGCGTGCACTCGTCGCCGTCCCACGTCTCGCCATAGCCCGTGAGGCGCGCGGGAATCGTGCTGACCCGGCCATGCAGCGAATGCTTGACCGTGCCGCGCGGGCCGTAGACGTAGCTGTCGGCAGCGGCCTCATGCATGAAGAGCACATGGTCCAGGCCGCAGGTGACGAGCAGGCCCGAGAACGACCGCAGCCAGGCCAGCCCGCCCTCGCCCTCATATTCATGCAGGAAGGCGTTCCTGAAGCCGGCCGGCGAATGCCAGCCAATCGAGGTACCTTGGTAGTCGAGATCGGCGATATCCATCGCGCGGTCGACCAGCACGGTGAAGCGCAGGCCGGTGCCGGTGCGGAATTCGAGCATGCGGATGCCGCGCTCGACGCCGTCGCCCAGCGTCACCAGCCGGACGCCGGCGAATTGCGACAGCATTCCCGAATGCTCCGCCAGCTCGCGCCGCGAAAAACTCCGCCCGAAGAGTTCCACCATGGTCGTGTCTCGCTTTTCTCGTTTCGCGGAAGGCCACAAGGCCCTCACCCAACCCTCTCCCGCGAGCGGGAGAGGGCAATTCCGCCGGCGCCCACTCACCGACATCGCGGCCGCGGGGCGCGCTCCCCTCTCCCGCTTGCGCGAGAGGGTTAGGGTCTTCCCTACAGCCCGTTGGCGCGCAGCTTGCCGTCGAGGAATTTCTTGGCGCGCGGCACGTCGTCCTCGGACAGGTGCTCGATGATCACCGGAATGTTCGGGTGCTTTTCCGAGAGGCGCTGCAGATAGAGGTCGTAGTTGAGCGAGCCGAGGCCGGGCGCCGGCAGCTCGATCTCGCCGACGCCGCGGAAGGTGTGGCTCTCGAGCGCGTCGCTGTCGCCGATGTCGGCGTGCTTCTCGCTCTTGTCGTCGCCGGACCGCTTCACGTCCTTGGCATGCGCGATCTTGATCTTGTCGGTCAGCGTGTCGAACACCTGGTTCAGGATCGGATCCATGCGGTCGATGTTGTGCGTCTCGAAATAGTTGGTCGGGTCCATCAAGAGGCCGAGGCCGGGATGATCGACCTGCGCGAACATCTTCACCGTCTCCTCGACCGAGCCGACGACGTTGTTCACATAGGTCTCGAGCAGGAAGACCGCGCCATGGTCATAGGCTTCCTGCGACAGCTCCGCGATCACCTTGCGGCATTCCTCGAAACCTTCCTCGGTCTTGTTCTTCGGGTGATGAACCCAGTCGGATTCGGTGTTGTAGGTGCCGGTCTCGGAGATCACGTAAGGGCTGCCGAAATCCCGCGCGTTGCGGATGATTTCCTTAAGATAGCCGACGCGGCGGGCGCGCTCGTCGCGGTCGGGATGGATGATGTTGGTGTAGCCCGAGATGCAAGAGATCGGCAGGTCGTGGTCGCGGAACGTGTCCCTGACCTGCTTCGCCTTGGCCTTGGTGATCTCTCCGGCCGAGAGGTCGATATCCTTGAAATGCAGGTCGAGCTGCACCGTATTGAAGCCGAGCGCGCGGATCTTTTTCGCCGTCTCCTCGAGGCCATAGGGGAAATAGCCGGAAAAAATGCCGGTCTGCATCATGATGAGTTCCTCCCTGAACTTCAGATGGCGATTTCGGAAAGCCGGACGGCGCGGCGCTCGGCCATCGAGCGGTAGCCGGCCTCGATCAGCGCCACGGTGCGGACATTGTCGGCGACGGTGAGCGCCGGCTCGGTGCCCGTCTTCACCGCGTATTGCAGCTGCTCCATCACGCCCTTGAAGGCGTGCGGGAACCACATCGTGTCCCAATCCGGCGTCACCCACTTGCCGCCGGTGGTGCGCTTCGAGGCATAGGTGAGCGTCGAGGCGGCGCCGGTCGGCCAGCCGATCGTGCCTTGGGCGACGCCCTCCGTGCCCTCGACCCGCCATCTGATGTAGATGTCCGAGTCAAAGCCCTCCTCGCGCGGGCCGGACCAGACATCCTCCAGCGACACGGCGAAGACGCCGGACTGGAACTTGATCGTCGAGGCGGTAATGCCGTCCTTGTGCTCGAAGGTCGTGCGCGGATCAGGACGGGCGGCGGTGTAGATCTCGTCGACCTCGCCGAACAGAAAGCGAAGTACATCTAGGTGATGCACGCTCATATTAGCGAGCGTCAGCCTGTCATAATCTTCGAGAAAGCCCTGCCAATGCGGGATCGCGTGCATGTCGATCGTCGCGATGACAGGCGTGCCGAGCTCGCCGCGATCGAGGATCTGCTTCAGCACGCGCATCGACTGGTCGTAGCGCATGTTCTGGTTGACGGAGAGGATCTTGCCGGCCGCCTTCGCCTCGTCGCGGAGCGCAATCGCCTCGTCGAGCGTCAGCGCCAGCGGCTTCTGCGCCAGTATCCCCTTGATATGCTTCTGCTTCAGCGCGTGGCGGATCAGCGCCAGCTGCTGGTCCGGCGGGAAGGCGATGTCGAGGATCTCGACTTGCTCGTCCTCGATCAGGGCTTCCGGCGTCTCGTGGACGGTCGGGATCGACCAGCGTGTCGCCACCCTGGTGGCGTTCGCCTTGGTGCGCGAGGCGATCGCCACGACCGGGAAGCCGGCCTCGTGATAGGCGGCGAGATGGCACTCGGCCATGATCATGCCGGCGCCGATGGCGCCGATCCGGAGATCGTTGACCCGGATTTCCGGATCGGGCGCGAAGCCCTTCGTGTCGACCATGGGTTCCTCCACCATTCCTGAATGCGCGCCGCGGCCGTTAACCTCCCGTTAGCCATATGGAAGCCGGCCGAGCCGTCGCCGATCGGTCCCGGCGCCCTCCTCCCGGGATGACCGAAACCACGACGACCGCGCCGCGACGCCGCGAGGGCGTCAACGGCCAGATGATTGTTATTGATCAGATCGGATGTCAACTGATGATATTGACATCAGAACCATCATTTTACATCATTTCATCGACCGAGACGCGGCGGCGCTTCCGGCGCGAACCCCAATCGGCTTAGGTGCAGCCTCCTCGGCCCAAACGACTCGGACAGACGGAATGCGGACGACACTTGTTGATATCGCCAGGGTGGCGGGCGTCTCGACCGCCACGGTCGATCGCGTCCTCAACCAGCGCGACGGCGTGCGCGAGCGGACCCGCGCGCAGGTGCTTACCGCCGCCGCCAGCCTCGGCTACGTTCTCGAGACGGCCGAGGCCGCCCGCCCGCCGATCGATATCGTCGACCTTGACATCGTGCTGCCCGGCGGCACCAACACCTTCATCAACAACCTCGCCGCCCGCTTCGCCGACACCGCCATGGCGCGGCCGGACGTCAATCTGCGCCTGCACTCGATCGAGGGCTTCGAGCCGGCGCTGTTGGCCGAAAAGCTCGAAGCCCTGCGCGGAAAGAGCCAGGGCGTGGCGCTGATCGGCCTCGATCACCCGGTGGTGCGCGAGGCGATCCGCGCGCTCGCCGATTCCGGCGTGCCGGTGATGACGCTGGTCTCGGATATCAGCCACGTGCCGCGCGTCGGCTATGTCGGCATCGACAACCGCGCCGCCGGCCGCCTCGCCGGCTATCTGCTCGGCCGCTTCCTGAAGGCGGAAACGGCGAAGGTCGCGCTCTTCGCCGGCTCGCTTTCCTATCGCGGCCACGAGGAGCGCGAGATGGGCTTCCGCCACATGTTGAGCGAGGACTATCCGGGGCTTGCGATCGTCGAGCTGCGCGAGATCCGCGACGACAGCGAGCGCGCCTACCGGGAAGCGGCGGCGCTGCTTGCCCGCCACCCCGATCTCGCCGGCATCTACAATATCGGCGCGGGAAACCGGGGCATCGCGCGCGCGCTGCAGGAGGCGGGGCGCGAGAAATCCGTCGTCTTCATCGGCCACGAGCTGACCGAGCACACGCGCCGCTTCCTGATCTCCGGCGTGATGGACGCGGCGATCGACCAGAACCCGCGCGTCGAGGCGCGCGAGGCGGTCGACCGGCTCGCCCGCGCCGCCCGCGGCGAGGCGAACCCGACCGGCCCGGCGACGCGCCTGCAGGCGATCTTCAAGGAGAACATTCCGGAAGTGTGAGGCGCAGGGCTTTGCCTTGAATTCGTGGGGGGCTCAGGTCGAACCTTTCCGCACCCTCGCCGTCATCCCGGACGCAGCGCAGCGGAGATCCGGGATCCATCCCGCCGGGTTTTCCGGCGTTTCGAGCGCCCCGCGCTTCGGCTGCATGGATCCCGGGTCAAGCCCGGGATGACGGCGAGCGGGTTGCGCCCGCATCGCCCTCCCGCCGGCCCCCCCACCATCACCACCCGGTCAAATCCGTATCAGTCCGGCGCTGTTTCGCGATTGGCGCGGGGCGCGAACTGTCCCTATCCTCGCGGGCCAGTTCCAACACGAGGGCGCGTTCCGCGTGAGCGTCGCCCGGATCCCTGGAGAGGCCTCCATGTACCAAGCCCGCACCATGACGGCGATCGTCTGCCACGGCCCGAAGGACTATCGCGTCGAGGCGGTCGGCAAGCCGGAGCCGCGCCGGCGCGAGCTGGTGCTGAAGATCGACGCCTGCGGCATCTGCGCCAGCGACTGCAAGTGCTGGTCCGGCGCCAACATGTTCTGGGGCGGCCAGAATCCTTACGTGAAGCCGCCGGTGATCCCCGGCCACGAATTCTTCGGCCGCGTCGAGGAGATCGGCGAGGAAGCGGCCGAGCATTTCGGCGTCGAGGTCGGCGACCGCGTCATCGCCGAGCAGATCGTGCCCTGCGACAAGTGCCGCTACTGCCGCTCGGGCCAGTACTGGATGTGCGAGATCCACAACATCTTCGGCTTCCAGCGCCAGGTCGCCGATGGCGGCATGGCCGAATACATGCGCATTCCCGAGACGGCGCGCGTGCACAAGATCCCGGAAGAGATCTCGCTCGAGGACGCGGCGATCATCGAGCCACTCTCCTGCGCGATCCATACGGTCAATCGCGGCGACATCCAGCTCGACGACGTCGTGGTGATCGCCGGCGCCGGCCCGCTCGGCCTGTTCATGACGCAGGTCGCGCATCTGAAGACGCCGAAGAAGCTGGTCGTCGTCGACCTCGTGCCGGAGCGGCTGGCGCTGGCGAAATCCTTCGGCGCCGACGTGGTGATCAACCCGCGCGAAGAGGATGCGATCGAGGTCATTCGCGGCCTGACCGACGGCTATGGCTGCGACGTCTATATCGAGACGACGGGCGTGCCGGCCGGCGTGACGCAGGGCCTGGAGATGATCCGCAAGCTCGGCCGTTTCGTCGAATTCTCCGTCTTCGGCGCCGAGACGACGGCCGACTGGTCGATCATCGGCGACCGCAAGGAGCTCGATATTCGCGGCGCCCATCTCGCGCCCTATTGCTATCCCGTAGCCATCGATCTCCTGCAGCGCGGCCTCGTCACCTCGAAGGGCATCGTCACGCATCACTACGGCCTCAAGGACTGGACCACGGCCATCGACAAGGCCTATGGACTTGAGTCCATCAAGGTGCTGCTGCGGCCGGGCTATGGCGCCGACGCCGCCGGCTGACAGCGAAACGGGAATGTCCTCATGAGCTTCTTCATCGGCATCGATGTCGGTACCGGCAGCGCGCGCGCCGGCGTGTTCGACGCGGACGGCGTGCTGAAGGCCTCGGCCAAGCGCGAGATCACGCTCTGGCACGAGCCCGGCGACGTCGTCGAGCAGTCGTCGGAGAACATCTGGCAGGCGATCGTCGCCTCGGTCCGCGAGGCGATGGCGGCATCGAAGGTCGCGCCGGACGCCGTCGCCGGCATCGGCTTCGACGCCACCTGCTCGCTGGTGCTGATCGACGCCGAGGACAAGCCCGTCACCGTCAGCCAGTCGGGCGATCCCGACCGCAACATCATCGTCTGGATGGACCACCGCGCCACCGAGCAGACGCGCCGGATCAACGCGACCAAGCATCCGGTGCTCGCCTATGTCGGCGGCGTCATCTCGCCCGAGATGGAGACGCCGAAGCTGCTCTGGCTTTCGGAAAACCTGCCCGAAAGCTTCGACAAGGCGAAGCACTTCTTCGATCTCTCCGACTGGCTCACCTATCGCGCCACCGGCAGCCTCGACCGCTCCGTCTGCACCGTCACGTGCAAGTGGACCTATCTCGCGCATGAGAAGCGCTGGGACGAGAGCTATTTCCGCCAAATCGGCCTCGGCGCCCTCGCCGACGAGGGCTTCGCCCGCATCGGCACCAATGTCGTGGATCCCGGCACGCCGCTGGGCCGCGGCCTGACGCAGGCGGCCGCTGACGAACTCGGCCTCAAGGCCGGCATCCCGGTCGGCGCGGCGCTGATCGACGCGCATGCCGGCGGCGTCGGCTCGATCGGCGCGCGCGATACGGCGAACCGGACGACCGACGCCAAGCGCCAGATGGCCTATATCTTCGGCACCTCGGCCTGCGCCATGACGACGACGGTCGAGCCGCGCTTCGTGCCCGGCGTCTGGGGGCCGTATTTCTCGGCCATGCTGCCGGGCTTCTGGCTGAACGAGGGCGGCCAGTCGGCGGCGGGCGCCGCGATCGACCATCTGGTCAAGCTGCACCCGGCCCATGCCGAGGCGACCGCCAGGGCGAAGGCCGAGGGCAAGTCGCTGCTCGCCTATCTCGAGGCGCGCGTCGGCGCGCTCGCCGCGACGCCGGAGGCGCTCGCCCGCCTCGCCGCGACCCTGCAGGTCGTGCCGGAATTCCTGGGCAACCGCTCGCCCAACGCCAATCCGGACGCCCGCGCGGTGATCGCCGGGCTCGACATGGACGAGGATCTCGACAGCCTGGCGCGCCTCTATCTCGCTGGTCTCTGCGGCCTCGGCTATGGCGCGCGGCAGATCGTGGCGGCCGTGGCCGAACAGGGCGCCGAGCTCGACACGATCGTCGTTTCCGGCGGCGCCGGACAGAGCCCGCTGGTCCGCCAGATCATGGCCGACGCCACCGGCCTCACCATTGCCATTCCCGAGACGGCCGAGCCGGTGCTGCTGGGCGCAGCGATCCTCGGCGCGGTGGCGGCCGGCGCCTATCCGGACACCGGCGCGGCGATCGACCGGATGTCGCGCCTCTGCGCCGAGCAGAAGCCGACCGGCGGCGCGACGGCGCGAATCCACGACGCCAAATATCGCGTCTTCCTGGCCCTGCAGGAAGCCGACCGCGCCGCGCGCGAGCTGGTCACCTCGGCGCTCTGAAGCAACCCAAAGATGTCTTATGTATAGTCTGCAACCTGCGGATTGTTGGCGTGTGCGACTTCCACGCAACGGATATTTCAAAACTGTGTCGAACGATCTGGTTACCTTAGGATCCCATTGCGGAGCGCCAATAAAGCTGGAACGAAAAGACGCTACGTCACGCATAGGGGGCTAAATGACAAAGCGTCTTTACGAAGCGCCTGTTCTCAACAAGCGCGAGAAGCTCGACCGCATCGCGGCCACGCTGCCGCCCGTCTCGGGTGCCGTCCGTCCGCCCGAGTGATGGCCGTCGCCGGCGTCCCCGCCGGCGATCCCGTAAACCACCATCCGTTGCAATGAGCGCCATGCCCGATGCCAGAGCGCATCGGGGCCGGCGTGAATGGGAAATCTGCCATGACCAAGAAGACCTACGAAGCGCCCGTCCTCGTCAAGCGCGAGAAGCTCGACCGCATCGCCGCGAACTCCGTCGTCTCGGGCCAGAAGCCGCCGGTCTGATGCCGTCGCCGGCGTTTCTGCCGGCGGTCCCTGACACCACAATTCATTGAAATGGACGCCATGCCCCGCGCGAAGGCATCGGGCATGGCGGCTGGGGGAATACCATGACCAAGAAGACCTACGAAGCACCCGTCCTCGTCAAGCGCGAGAAGCTCGACCGCATCGCCGCGGCGAGCATCGGTTCGCGTCCGAACGTCACCTGATGGCCGTCGCCGGCGTTTCTGCCGGCGGTAGCGAACACCGCGATCCATTGAAATGAGCGCCCGGCCCGGATGCTGGAAGGCATCGGGGCTGGCGCGAATGGGAAACTGCCATGACCAAGAAGCCTTACGAAGCGCCTGCTCTCGTCAAGCGCGAGAAGCTCGACCGCATCGCTGCCGAACCCGTCGGCTCGCGTCCGCTCCGTTGAAGGCCGCGCCGGCGTTTCTGCCGGCGGACTGGCCCCTTACTATCGGTTGAAGCAACGCCATGCCCGCATGCCAGGAGCATCGGGGCTAGCCTGAAGGACATCTCCGATGACCAAGAAGACCTACGAGGCGCCTGCTCTCGTCAAGCGCGAGAAGCTCGACCGCATCGCAGCCGGGGCCGCCGGCTCGCGTCCCGTGAGCCCGCCGCCGCCCTAGTCGCCGTCGCCGGCGTCCCTGCCGGCGATTTCGAACGCCACCATCCGTTGAAATGAGCGCCAGGCCCGGAGGCCCGAGAGCTTCTGGGCAGGCCCGCAAGGAGAACGACCATGGCCAAGAAGACCTACGAAACGCCTGTCCTCGCCAAGCGCGAGAAGCTCGACCGCATCGCCGCGGCGCCGGCGACCAGCCATCCCGTCCCGGTGGGCTAGGCTCGCGAAGCGAGATCGCTCCCTGAAAGGATGTCCTCCGACATCCCGGACGGGCGAACAGGATAAAACGCCCCGGCACCGCGTGCCGGGGCGTTTTCGTTTGGCTTCAGGCCGGCTCGAACATCGTCTGGATCGCCATTTCCGGCACCAGCACCAGGCCCTTGTCGGTGATGCGGATCTCCGGGATGACCGAGAGCGGGATCAGGTTGAAGCCCATATAGGGGATCGAGCAGCCGGCCTTCTCCCACTCGACCTTCAGCGCCCGCGTCTCCTCGGCCACCTCGGTGACGCGCTTGTCGGAGAGGAGGCCGGCGATCGGCAGGTCGATCTTCGCCAGCACCTTGCCGTCGGCAACGACGCAGACGCCGCCCTGGGTTTCCGCGACCGTGTCGAGCGCCAGCTGCATGTCCGGCTCGTTGGTGCCGGCGACGATGATGTTGTGGCTGTCATGGCCGACCGACGAGGCGACGGCGCCGCGCAGCAGGCTGAAATTCGACAACACGCCATGCGCGACGTTGCCGGCCGATTTGCCGTGCCGCTCGACGACGGTGACGAAGCAGAGGCCGTGCCGCTCGAACAGGGTCTGCCAGTCGTTCGCCGCCTCGATCTCGATACGCTCGTGGCCGAGCGTGATGCCGGGAAGCTCCGTGCGGATCGCATGCAGCGTGCCGGGACCGGACGGCAGCTCCGGCGTCAGCTTCAGCCCCTTCGGCAGCTTGACCGTCTGGTACGCCGCCTTCGGATACTGGTAGCGATCGGAGAGCGCCGCATCGAGGATCGGCGTGATCTTCGCGCCGTCGACGACCAGCTCGCCGCCATACCAGGTCGATTGCGGATCGAGATCGTCGCTCATCAGCACGAGGTCGGCGCGGCGGCCGCCGCCCATGCCGCCGATCTCGTTCTCCTGGCCGAAGCGGGTGGCGCCATGCAGCGAGCCCATCGACCACGCCTGTTCCGGCGACATGCCGGCCTTGACCGCCTCGCGCACCACCCAGTCGAGGCCGAAATGCATCAAATCGTCGGCGTCGCGGTCGTCGGTGCACACCGCGACGCGCTTGTGCGAGGAGCCGAGCTCGGTGATCGTCTTGATCGCCTGCGGGAGCGAATGCCACGGCGTCGTCGGCGGGCCGCCGCGCAGGAACAGCCAGATGCCGGCCTCCAGCATGTCGTCGGCGATGTCGCGGTCGATCGCCTCATGCGTATCGGTGACGCCGCTGGCGGCATAGGCCGCGACGAACTCGCGGCCATAGACGTGGCCCGAGACCGGCCGCCCGCGCGACAGCGCCGCCGCGATGATCGCGTGGCTGCGCTCGTCGCCCATGGCGACGGGTACGAAATCCATCTTCTCGCCGAGCGCGACGGCTTCCGGCCACTTGTCGAACAGCGCCGCGATCTTGTCCGGCGTCAGGTCGCCGCCGGCCGTCTCCAGCTCCGGCGAGGTGGCCGGCACGGTCGAGGGCACCGTCAGGAAGATCGAGAGCGGCGCGACGCGCGCATCCTCCAGCATCGCCTCGACGCCGGCGACGTCCATCACGTTGCCGATCTCGTGGCTGTCGCAGAAGATCGTCGTCGTGCCGTTCAAAAGCGCTGCCTCGGCATAGGCGCAGGCCGTCACCATCGAGGATTCGATGTGGATGTGCGGGTCGACGAGGCCCGGCGCGACGATGCCGCCCTTCGCGTCATAGATCGCCTTCGCTCCGCCCTTGTGCGTACCGGACGGCTTCACCGCCGCGATGCGGCCACCGGAGATCCAGATCTCGCGCTCCGGCAGGATACGCTCCGAATAGGTCGAGAGGACGCGCGCCCCCTTGATGACGAGATCGGGCGCGGCGCGGCCGGAGGCGACGTCGGCGAGATGGCGGGTCATCGTCGCGAGCGGCGCGACGGAGAAGCGGGTGAGCCTGGTCATTCTTTGTCTTCGTTCCCTGCGATGCGCCGCCCTGGCGCGCCCTGTCCAACCGGTGAATTCTGGTGGCGATCCCGTCGAAAGTCACGCCTGCCATCGCGCGTCAAAGTGGACCGCCGCGCCGGCATCGGCCGAATGGCATTCAGCAACAAATGTCCCGAATTATGGCTTGAATTGAAATGCTGTTCCTTTATGCCCCACAGTAGAACGCTAGCTTGGCAACAATCGTGGCGGCAGCTCCAGCGAGCACAGATGCCGGCGCACAATTTCGAGCCATCAAACGGGGGTTTGGGACATGGGCAAGAAACTTCTTTCGCTGGCGCTCGCCGCCGGTCTGACGGCGCTGTCATCCGGCGCCTATGCCGAGGGCATCGCCGGCGCGCCGGCGCCGTTCGACAAGGGCGGCGTCAAGATCGCCGTCATCAGCTTCCTCGGCTCGGGCGACTGGCTGCAGGCCTTCGAGGCCGGCGTGAAGCGCCAGGCCGAGGCGCTCGGCATCGACGCCAACGTCTCGCAGGCGCGCAACGACATCAACGCCCAGCGCGAACTGATCCAGCAGGCGGTCAATCTCGGCGTCAAGGGCATCGTCATCAACAACGGCCAGCCGGAAGCCCTGAAGGACGTCGCCCAGGCGGCCATCGACGCCGGCATCCCGGTCGTCGCCTATGACGTCAACCTCGACAACGCCAAGATCCCGCAGATCGAGCAGTCGGACGCCGACATGGCGCGCCTCGTGCTCGAGCAGGCGGTCAAGGAGCAGGGCGAGACCTTCGACGGCGGCGCCGTCTATGTCGCCGGCTTCGCGCCGCTCGACCGCCGCTATGCCGTCTGGAAGGACTTCGAGAAGAAGTATCCGGGCATCAAGGAAGTCGCCACCTGGGGCGTCGTCAACGACAGCGTCCCGGCCTCCGTCGCCGACCAGACCAAGGCCGTGCTCGCCGCCAACCCGACGCTCTCCGTCGTATTCACTCCCTGGGACGAGTTCGCCCGCGGCGTGAAGCTCGCGATCGACGAGGCCGGCGTCAGCGACAAGGTCAAGATCTACGGCGTCGACATCTCGACCTCGGACATCCAGGCCATGCTCGAGCCGAACAGCCCGTGGGTCGCCACCGCCGCCACCAACCCGGCCGTCGTCGGCGAGGTCTCGGTGCGTGCGCTCGCCCAGCTGATCGCCGGCCAGGATCCCGGCCGCTCGGTGCTGATCCAGCCGACTCTGGTCACCAAGAAGGACCTCGTCGACAACAACATCAAGACGATCGAGGAACTGCAGGACAAGTTCCCGGCCTTCAAGGACAGCGACGCCGCCAAGGCCGACTGGATCCCGGCTTCGAAGTGAGGCCAGCAAACACTCCGACGTCATCCCGGGCTTGACCCGGGATGACGTCGCCCCCTTCCCTTCACCTCTCCCTGAGGGAGAGGTCGACGCACGAAGTGCGGCGGGTGAGGGTTTAGGGACCTATCCGGTGAGGGCGTAAACCCTCACCCGGACCTGCGGTCCGACCTCTCCCTCAGGGAGAGGTGAAGAAAGAAACTCGCTTCGCCGCGACCGCACGCGCGGCAAAATCACGACTGAACAAGAAGCCGCCAAACGCCATGACGCTGCCGACGCCCGATTTTGCCAAGAACATCCGCCTGATCGGCCATTCCGACCAGGGCGGGCGGCCGGATGCGCTGCAGGTCATGGTGCATCGCGGCTTCGCCTATGTGGCGCATCCCTGGTCGCAGGGCTTTTCCATCATCGACGTGCGCGATCCGAAGAACCCGGGCGAGACCGTCTTCGTGCCGGCGCCGCCGAACACCTGGACGATCCACCTGCAGACGCATGACGATCTGCTGCTCGTCATCCATGCGCGCGACCTGTTCGCCGACGCCGCCTTCGCGGTCGACGAGAAGGTCTACTACACGAAATCGGTCGGCGAGACCGTCGGCACCGCCGCCGGCAAGGTGTCCCGCAACTGGTCGGCCGGCATGGCGATCTATGACATCTCGAAGCCGACGGCGCCGCGCCAGATCGGCTTCTTCCCCGTCGACGGCGTCGGCATCCATCGCATCTGGTATGTCGGCGGCCGCTACGCCTATGTCTCGGCGCTGCTCGACGGCTACAGCGACTACATCTTCCTGATCGTCGACCTGCAGGATCCGACCAGGCCGGTCGAGGCCGGTCGCTGGTGGATCCCCGGCATGCACCTGGCCGGTGGCGAGCAGCCGACCTGGGGCGACGGCCGGCGCTATGCGCTGCATCACGGCCTGGTCGAGGGCGACACCGCCTATGCCTGCTGGCGCGACGGCGGCCTCACCATCCTCGATATCGCCGACAAGTCATCGCCAAAACTGATCACGCACAAAAACTGGTCGCCGCCCTTCGGCGGTGGCACGCACTCCGCCCTGCCGCTGCCGAAGCGCGACCTCCTCGTCGTCGCCGACGAGGCCGTGCTCGACCACGAGGAAGACGGCCGCAAGCACACCTGGATCTTCGATATCAGGGACAAGGCGAACCCGATCTCGATATCAACGCTGCCGACGCCGTCCGAGGCCGACTACACCGCCAAGGGCGGCCATTTCGGCCCGCACAATCTGCATGAGAACCGGCCGGGCAGTTTCGTCTCCGACACGCTCATCTTCGCCACCTACCAGAACGCCGGCGTGCGCGTGTTCGACATCTCGAACCCCTATGAGCCGAAGGAAACCGGCGCGCTGGTGCCGGCGGCGCCGGAGCGCATGGTCGACAAGCGGGGAAATCGTCCCCGCGTGATCCAGTCGGCCGACCTCTTCGTCGATGCCAACGGCATCATCTATTCGACCGATTACAATGCCGGCCTCGCCATCATGGAGTATGAGGGGTGAGCTGAGCCTAGGGGCGGCGCCCTCTTCGCCCTCCCCCTTGTGGGGAGGGTCGGGGTGGGGGTACCAGCGCCGAAGCCGAAGAATGAACGCCAGGGGTAGCGGCTCTCTGTAGACCGAGCCGGTACCCCCTCCCTGACCCTCCCCACAAGGGGGAGGGAATTCCGCCTGAGCCTGTCAACGTCCAGTCCCGAACCGAGCCGCCTTGACCACCTCCCCCGCCAACATCGTCGTCTCCGTCAGGGCCATCGAAAAATCCTTCGGCCCGACGCGGGCGCTCGCCGGCGCGGATCTCGAGGTTGGGGCTGGCGAGATCGTGGCGCTGATGGGGGCGAATGGCGCCGGCAAGTCGACGCTGGTCAAGATCCTCTCCGGTTCGATCACCGCCGACAGCGGCACCATCCTTTTGAACGGCAAGGCGGTCTCGTTCGCCTCGCCGGCCGGGGCGCAGGCGGCCGGCGTCGCCACCGTGCACCAGGCGACCGACCAGGCCGGCGCGGCGGGGCTGACGGTCGCCGAGAACCTGACGCTGAACGAGCTCTGCGGCACCGGCAGCTTCTTCGTCTCGCCGCGCTCGACCCGCAAGCGCGCGAAGGAAATCGCGGCGCTGATCGACCTCGACCTGCCGCTCGACCGCGACTTCATCGACCTCCGCCCGGCCGAGCGCCAGCTGATCGCCATCGCCCGCGCCGTCGCGGCCAAGGCCTCGGTGCTGATCCTCGACGAGCCGACCTCGAGCCTCTCGGCGACCGAGGCCGAGCGGCTCTTCGCCGTGCTGCGCCGGCTGAAAGAGAGCGGCATCGCCATCCTCTACATCTCGCACCGGACCGGAGATCTCGCGGCGATCGCTGACCGCGCCGTCGTGCTGCGCGGCGGCAAGGTCGTCGCCTCCTTCGCGCGGCCGATCGATTTTTCCGCGGCCATCGCCGCCATGATCGGGCGGACGCTCGACGCCGGCGCGCATGCCCCGACCATCTCGACCGCGCCGGTCCTCGCCTCGATCCGCAAGGCGCGGCTGATCCCCGGCGCCCGGCCGTTCGACCTCGATCTGCGCTCCGGCGAGGTCGTCGCCATCACCGGCACCCTCGGCTCGGGCAAGAGTCGTTTGTTGCGCGCCCTGTTCGGGCTGGAGCCGCTGGTCGAGGGTTCGTTCACGCTCGACGGCAAGCCCTGGCTCTCGAACGGGCCCGCACGCTCGATCGACAACGGCGTGTTCATGGTGGCGGAGGACCGCTGGGCCTCGTCGCTGCTGCCGCCCGAGATCCCAGGCGCCTCGATCGCCGGCACCATCGCGCTGCCGCATCTGCCGCGCTGGTTCCCGCTCGGCATCTTGCGCGAAACACGCGAGCGCCTGGTCGCCTCGGAGGCGATCGGCCGGCTCGGCATCAAGGCCCGCAGCCCCGACGACACGCTGGACCAGCTTTCCGGCGGCAACCAGCAGAAAGTCGTCTTGGCGCGCTGGCAGGCGGCGCCCTGCCGGCTGCTGCTGCTCGACGAGCCGTTCCAGGGCGTCGATGTCGGCGCGCGCGCCGACCTGATCGCCGCCATCCGCAACAGCCAGTCCGGCTCGGCGACGCTGATCGCCACCAGCGACACGGAAGAGGCGCTCGAGGTTGCCGACCGCATCCTCGTCATGCGCGACCACTCCCTTTACGAGGCCGACGGCAGCCAGGAGGGCGGCCTCGCCGCCGTCATCGGCAGCGTCGAAAGCGCCGAGACCCGGGCCGACGGCACAGGACAGACACCATGACCGACCACGCTGCATCCTCGTCGAAGCCGGCCTCGACCTTCGCGGAGACGGGGCGCAAATATGCGCTCTTCGTGCTCCTGGCGCTGATGCTGGTTGGGTTCTGGTACGCCCAGCCCGCCTTCATCAACTCGGCCAACCTGTTCTCCATCCTGCAGGCGGTGTCCGTCGTCGCCATCCTCGGCGTCGGCGTCTCGATCACCATGTCGGCCGGTGGCTTCGATCTCTCCGTCGGCAGCGTCGCCGCCTCCTCGGTGATGGCGGCGAGCTACGCCATGGTCGTCCTGCAGATGAACGCGGTCGAGACGCTCGGCCTCGTGCTGCTGATGGGTGCCTTCATCGGGCTCGTGAACGGCCTGTTGATCGTGCGCGTCGGCGTGCCCGACCTCTTGGCGACGCTCTCGACCATGTTCCTGCTGGCCGGCCTGCAGCTGATCCCGACCGGCGGGCGCTCGATCACCGCCGGCATGACCCTGCCGAACGGCACGACGGCGCCCGGCGCCTATGATCCGGCCTTCCTCATCCTCGGTCGCGGGCGGTTGTTCGACACGGTGCCCTACCCCGTCATCGTCATGGCTGTCGTCGCCATCCTCGCCTGGTTCCTGATGGAGCGGACGCGCTGGGGCCGCGTGTTCTATGCGATCGGCGGCAACGAGACGGCGGCGCATCTCGCCGGCGCGCCGACCAAGGCGTATCGCCTCTGGGCCTATGTCATCTCCGGCACGCTCGCCTCGCTCGGCGGGCTCATCGTCGCCTCGCGCGTCGGACGCGGCGACGTCTCGGCCGGCAATTCGCTGCTGCTCGATTCCGTCGCCGCCGCGCTGATCGGCTTCGCCGTTCTCGACAAGCGCCGGCCGCACGTGCTCGGCACCGTGCTCGGCGCGATCTTCGTCGGCGTGCTCCTGAACGGCCTCACCATGCTGAACGCGCCCTATTACACGCAGGACTTCGTCAAGGGCGTCGTCCTCGTCGGCGCGCTGGCGCTGACCTTCGGCCTCGGCAAGAAGAAGCGGTAGTCCGGCGCCCGCTTCCCCTGCGTCGAGGGGCGGGCGGAGCGGGCAACCTTCCCTCACGTTTTCTTGACGTAAACCGGTGCACCGGCCGCTCGAACAGCGCTGGTTCCGGTCGCAGCGATCCGCTATGCAACCAATCCATGCACCGGACAGTCAGGGCGCCTTCAGGCCCTGTCGCCGTACCGAATGGCATTGCATCGACGACCGTCAACGAAATATCGGGATATCGGACTGACCTAGAATGATCATCGTCAGCGCAGGCGACACCAAGTTCGTCCCAGGCATGATGATGCTCATTTACTCAGCATGGATCAACAACCGGAACGCCCGCTTCTATGTCGTCGACGCCGGCATCAGTCCGGACGGGCGCAAGAAGCTTTCGGCCTTCTGCGCCGACCATGGCATTTCCTGCGAGATCGTTGGCGTCGACCCCGCGTTTCTGGCCCGGTTGCCGAAGAGCGTGAACTGGTCGCCCGCCATGTATGCGCGGCTCTTCATTCCCGATCTTCTCGCCGAACACGACAAGGCCATCTATATCGACGGCGACGCGGTGGTGAATTCGGACATTTCGGAGCTCTGGCAGCTCGATCTCGGCAGGGATCTGGTCGCCGGCGCGCTCGACGGGCTGATGACGCCGGCGTTCCTGGCGGACATCGGACTCCGGCCCGACCAGTACATCAACTCCGGCGTCCTGGTGATGAACCTCGCCCTCTGGCGCGCCGAGCGGATCGCGGAGCAGGCGATCGCGCTACTGCTCGACCGGCCCGGGCTGGAGTTTCCGGACCAGACGGCGATCAACCTCGTCGCCCGGGACCGCGTTCGCTACATCGACCGCAAGTTCAACTTCTTCGCGCGCGAATACACCCGCTTCCCGAAGATGATCCCGCGCATCATCCACTATCCCGGCCCCGACAAGCCGTGGAGCAACAAGCGCTCACCGCTGGCGGATGTCTTCGATGCCTATCGCGAGGTGTCCGGCGCCGATATTCCGAAGCCGAAGCGCGGCTGGCAGTTCAAGACCTTCCGGCGGACGGTATTCGGCCTGTTGACGCTGCGGCCGAAGCACTGGCGCCGGCTTCGCTACCGGCTCCACTACCGGTCGACATTCATCGACCCGCATGTCGCGGAGCTGCGCGCCAAGGCGATGGCGGCGCGCGCACCGGCCCCCGAGGGCAGCGGGGCCTGAGCCCCCGCCAACTTGCCTCAGATCGCCTTCGCGGCGGCGACGATGTCTTCCGGCGTGCGGAAGCTTGCCGGCTCGAGCAGGAAGGCGCGCGCGAGCTCGATGGTTTTCGTCTCCAGCGGCGCGCGGCGGGCCGGATCGGCGATCCGCTCGAAATCCGCATTGTGGGCGAAGCCGAGGATACGGCGGATCGTCTTGACGCCGGCATAGCCGACCGCGTCGGCGAAGATCCGGTCGAGGAAGACCTCGCGCGCCGCCGCGAGCACGGTGGCGTCGGCGGGGTTGCCGAACATGGTGACGGGATAGGCGTCGCCGCGGGCGCTCGTCTCCCAGAGCGACAGGAAGCGCGTCTTGAAAGCGTTCCAGAACACCGGCACCTGGTCGAGCACCCAGTCGGCCTGCTCGCGCCGGTCGTCCGCCGCCGTCGCGTGGCCGGGCTGCGCCAGGTAGTTCATGACGAGATTGGCGAGGAAAGCGCCGACGTCGAAGCCGATCGGCCCGACGAAGGAGAATTCCGGGTCCATGACGCGCGTGTCGGTCTCGGTGACCATGACCGAGCCGGTGTGCAGGTCGCCATGGATCAGCGCCTGTCCCTCGGTCAGGAAGCGCCAGCCGAAATGGGCGACCGCCGCCTTCAGCACGGAATCGGAGCGGAAGCGCGCCGCGAGGCCATCGAGCTCCGGGCTGGTCCAGCGGTTGCGCGGCGACGGGCTCAGCGGATCGGAGAACACCACCTCGGCGGTGATGCGGATCAGCGAGGTGTTCTTGGCGAAGCGCGCCGTCAGCTCCGCCTTTTCCTCGATGGTGGCGCCGAAATCGGAGGTGGCGAAGGTCGAGCGGGCGGCGAAATCGCCGACATGCGCGGCAGCCTGCGGATAGCGCCGGCCCTCGATCAGGCCGCGCCGCAGGATGATGTGCGGCGAGAGCTTCTCCATCACGAAGGCGTAGAGCTTGGGCTCATAGTAGTAGAAGCGCGGAACCAGCCCTTCGACATGCGGCTCGATCGCCCGGTAGTAGGACTGCTCGAAAAAGGCGCGGTCGAGCGGCAGCGGCCAGCTCTCGCCGGCGGCGCGCACATAGGGAAGCGACTGCTTCACGCAGACCGAGCCGTCCAGCCCGTCGACGAGAAAGACGAGGTTCAGATTGCCGTCGCCGACCTCCTCGACCGTCCAGCGCTCCGGGGCGCCGCCGAGCTTCGAGCGGATCTCCGGAAGGCCAGCCAGGAAGGTCCGGACGGAATGGTTGTCGAGGGCCTGGTAGCCGTCGGGAGTATGAAGCGACATCGAACCTGCTCATTCAGTCTGGGAGGGCGCGCGGACGGGACCGCGCGCTCTAACTATTTGTTTTCTCGCGTTTTTTCATGCGAACCGGTATCCGCTTCGCTCGAGAACGCTCTAGCGTCATTTCCAGCCGTAGCGCGTGGCGGCGGCGTCGACCAGCACGGCATAGTCGGCCTCGATCGTCTCGAGCTTCTTGACGAGATCGGAATCCTTGCCGCCGAGGCGCTCGATATAGGCCGCGCCGTCCGGTTGGGCCTTCCAGTCATTGCCGACAAAGCGGGCGACCGCCTTGCCATTGTTGGTAACGGTCGGCTTCAGGGGGCCGAACTCCGCCGCCGCCTTGCTGAGGCCGGCGAGGAAGGCGTCGTGGTCGAGGCCGCTATAGGGCTTGCCGTCGCCATCGGTGACGTTCAGGAAGATCTGGTCGTCGCCGAACACCGTGTAGCCGCCGCCGAGGCCCTGATCGATCGAGGCCGCCTTCTCGAAGAAGGCCTGCGCGACGGTGGAATCGAGCTTGTCGCGCGGATAGGTCACGGTGACGAAGTCGGTCTGGCCGGACGGGTCGTCGAGGCGCGAGACCAGCACGCTTTCCTGGCGGAAGACATAGCCGAGCGCGGCGGCGAAGCGGTCGGCCGCCGCGTCGTCGAGATCGGCCATGGTCTGCAGCGAGGCGTTGGTCTTCAGCAGGTAGCCGCCGGGCGTCACCTCGCTGACCATCTTGGCGTCTTCGACGCCGACGGCGTCGGCGATCTTCGGGACGATCCCGGCCAGCGCCTGCGTGGCGAAGGCGGAGCGCACCGCATAGGGCGCCTCGCCGAGCTTCGGCAGGTCATACCCCGCCGAGGGCGCCGCCTCGTAGGAGATCAGGACCGGCTCGACCGCCTCCGCGGTCGAGAGGGCCATGACGACGAAAGCGGCCCCGAGGGCCGCTTTGCCGAACATGCTGCGTATGGGCAGGCTCATGCATCTCGCTCCATTGCGTCTACTGCGTCGCGACGGGGATCCAGCTGGCGCTCGCCGCGTCGCTCTTGCCGAAAGCCGGCAGCTTCGCGTCGAGATCTTCCACCGTCTTGATGCCGTTGTCGCGCAGATCCTTTTGCGTGATCAGCACGGGCTTCACAACGATATTGTGGCCGGGGTCCTCGCCGGCGATCAGCTTGGCGACGGCGCGCACCGAGACTTCGCCGACGACGGCGGGGTTGGTGGCGACGGTGGCGACCCACGGGCTGCCGTCGGCGGCGATCTCGGTGATATCGGCGGTCGAGACGTCGGCCGAGTAGATCTTCACCTTGTCGGAGATGCCGAGCTCGTCGGTCGCGAGCTTCACGCCGCGGGCGAACTCGTCATAGGGCGCGAACACGACGGTGATGTCGGGATTGGCCTGGAAGGCGGCCTTGGTCTGGTCGGCGGTCGAGGCGGCGGTGGTGTCGTTCACCGCGCCCCAGCGCGCCTTCTCGACGATGCCCGGATTGGCCTTCTTGGTCTCTTCCCAGACCTCGTTGCGGCGGTCGAGCGGCGCGAAGCCGGCGACATAGACATAGCCAGCGTTGAACGACTTGCCGTTGTCGGCGATCGCCTGCTCCAGCGCGGTCTTGGCCAGTTCGTGGTCCGACTGCTCGACCTGGGGAATGGCGGGATTGCCGAGATCGACGTCGAAGGCGACGACCTTGATGCCGGCGTCGAGCGCCTTCTGCGCGACGTCCTTCAGCGCTTCCGGCTGGCCGTGATCGATGATGATGCCCTTGACGCCGAGATTGATCGCCTGCTCGATCTGCTCGCGCTGCTGGGCGGCGTCCTGGCGACCCGGGAAGATCTGCAGGTCGATGCCAAGCGCCTTCGCCTGCTTCTCGGCGCCGGCCTGGTAGGACTGGAAGAAATCGCCGGCCGAGATGAAGGTGACCAGCGCCACCTTGACGCCGCCCTTGTCGAACGGAGCCGGGGCGCCGGCAATGCCTTCGCCATAGGCGGGGGCGCCGAGCAGGCTGGTGGCCAGCAGGCCCGCGCCGGCAAGACCGAATGCGAAACGCTTCATGCTAAACTCTCCCTGTGTTCCGTCCGGTCGGGGCTGCGACCCGAGAACGCGCTGTAATTCGACTGCGAAGTTGCAATATAATTCTGATAGCGCGACGGCTTACGCTGGCGGAACGAAGGATTTTCTCTTTCATGGGCCCGGATTGGGAAATTTGATCTCCCGCGCGCGCCCGCGCGTGGTTTAGCTAGTATGGTGGCGCCCGGACCCGTTCCGGGACGCTTTTTTGACGGAGGTTGCGCGGTTGGCGCAGACGATTCCCCTGAAGACCGAAACCGGCGCGCCGGACACGGCCGATATCGTGCAGAAGGCGGTCGCGGGCGTCATCGCCGCCGGCCGGAACGCGTCGCTGCGCCACTGGGTGCCGGCGACATCGGGCAATTTCTCCGTCCGCATCGATGCCGACCAGATCGCGATCACCCGCTCGGGCGTCGACAAGGGCAACCTCGTCCCGTCCGACATCCTGATCCAGCCGCTCGGCGAGCCGCTGCTGCCGGGCTCCTCGGCGGAAGCCGAGCTGCACACCGCCCTCTACCGGCAACGGCCGGAACTCGGCGCAATCTTCCACGTCCACAGCCCGGCGGCGACCGTGCTGTCGCGGCTGGCGCTTCACGAAGGCACGCTGACGCTGACCGGCTGGGAGCTGCAGAAGGCGCTCGCCGGTGTCAGGACGCATGAAGCAATTGTCGAAGTGCCCGTCTTCGCCAATGATCAGGACATCCCGGCCCTGTCCGGCCGGGTCGAGGCGCGCCTGGCGCAGCCGACGACCCGCCAGGGGGCTATTCCCGCGCCCGGCTATCTCTTGGCCGGACACGGTGTCTATGCATGGGGCGCCACCGAAGGCGATGCCGCCCGTCATCTTGAAGCGCTCGAAACGCTGTTCGAATTCGAGCTTTCCTACAGGAGGTTCACGCCATGACCACGCTGACCATCTATCCGGACAAGGATCCGGCCAACCCCGTCACCGTCACGTCCGATCCGGCCGAGATCGCCGCCGAGCTCAACAAGGTCGGCGTGCTGTTCGAGCGCTGGAAGGCCGGCGCCGAGCTCGCCGCCGATGCCAGCCATGAGGACATCCTCGCCGCCTACAAGCCGGAGATCGACCGGCTTTCGGCCGCCGAGGGCTACAAGACGATCGACGTGATGCGCATCACGCCGGACAATCCCAACAAGCAGACGATCCGCACCAAGTTCCTCGACGAGCACACGCATGACGAGGACGAAGTCCGTTTCTTCGTCGAGGGATCGGGCGCGTTCTACCTGCATCTCGGCGACAAGGTCTACCAGGTGGTCTGCACCCGCGACGACCTCTTGTCGGTGCCGGCCGGCACGCTGCACTGGTTCGACATGGGCCCGGAGCCGAACTTCACCTGTATCCGCCTGTTCATCTCGCCGGATGGCTGGGTCGCGAACTTCACCGGCGACAAGATCGCCTCGACGATCCCCGCCTTCGGCGAAGGCGTCGCGGCGTAATTGCTTCCCTAAACCCTCGCCCGCTCGCGGGAGAGGGTTGCCTCCCCTTGAACCCTCCCCTTGAGGGAGGGTCGAAAACGCGCCAGCGTTTTCGGGGAGGGGCGACCGGCAGATCGACCTGCCTCGGGGGCCCTGCATGACAAGAGCCCCCTCCCCAGAAACTCGACCATCATCCTGAGGTGCCCGGCGAAGCCGGGCCTCGAAGGAGGGTCCAGGGAACGCCCTCTCTTCTTAACCTCCCTGAGGGAGAGGTCGACGGCCGAAGGGCCGGCGGGTGAGGGTTTACGGCCTCACCGGATGGTTCCCTACCCCCTCACCCGGCCCTGCGGGCCGACCTCTCCCCATGGGAGAGGTAAGGGGCAACGGGGTCCGGCCGCATGGATCCATCCCTCGAAGAGCCCCCTCCCCAAAACCGCCGAGGCGGTTTTGACCCTCCCTCAAGGGGAGGGTTCCAAGGGGAGCCCCCGTCACGCCACTTCCCAGACCACCCGCTCGAAGCTCGCCGCCGGAGCCACCGTCGCCAGCAGGTTCGGCAGGTCGCGGGAATAGTCGACGGCCCCCTTCTCCACCCCGCCGAGCACGGCCAGCTCGATCTCGTCATAGGCGCGGCCGGCGGCGATCAGATTGACCAGCGCCACCTGCAACGGGCCGAGGCTCGGATTGAAGGCGACGTTCTCCAGCGCCGCGCCGGTGATGACGCTGCCGTCGACGAGCCGAAGCGCCACGGCGGACGGCGCGCGGCCATAGGGCACATAGGCGAACTGGCCGGCGGCGATGAGCGTCTGTTCGAGGGCCGGCATATCCGCGATCTCCGAATGCACTACTGCGAGCGCCTGCCGGATTGAGCCCGGCGCCAACGGCGTCACGCCCGCTTCCCCGAGATCGGCGGGCGAGAAGGCCCAGGGCAGCAGGTCGCGGAGCGGGATCCGGTGTCCCTGCATGGTGATGATATCGACGTCCAGTCCGCCCCTGAACTCGGCCAGGAACTGGCGGCAATGGCCGCAGGGCGGCGCGGCCTCGAGCGCGATCGCCGCGATCGACGTGCCGCGCGAGAAGGCGCGCGCCGACAGGAACTGCTCGCCATGGATCGCCTCGCCGAGATTGGCGCCGGGGAATTCGACATTGCCGCCGAGGAGGAGCGCGCCGGTCTCGCGCTCCAGCGCCACCGCGCCGATGGTGAAATTCGAGATCGGCGGCCGCGCCACGTTGCGCGCGAACGGCACCAGCAGCAGCATCAGCTCGCGGATGTCAGCGAGGCCGTGCCGCGCGACCAGCTCGGCGGCGACATCGGCCGAGAGGACGAGGCCATCCTCCGGCGGGCGAGGCTCCGCCAGCTTGGCCGCGACCTCGGCGTTGAGCGCCGGCTCGACCGTTTCGAGCAGCGCCTCGCAACGAAGGCCGATGGCGGCGTCCGGACGGAACCGATCGGGTGAATTCACGCTATACTCCTGCGACAGACATCCAGAATCCGGGTTCAGTCTATCGCGGCCCCATCACGGGGAGGCAAGGCGGCTCCCCCGAAAGACATAGGCGCTCTATCGCTTTTCGACATTTCGAGGTCGATGTCGCATCCGCAGGTTGCTTTGCAGGTCAGAATTATTTCATCCTGCGAATTGGGGCGTCGGCACCGCGCATGCTGAGGTATGCCAGCCATCGTCATCGAGAAGGAATGCGATGATCGAAAAGAAAGACGCGACGGGCCGGAAGATTGCGACGCTGAAGGATGTCGCGGAAGCGTGCGGCCTCTCGATCGCCACCGTATCGCGCTATCTCAACCACTCGATCAAGCTGCCCAAGGCGACGACGGATCGCATCGACGCCGCCATCGCCGCCCTGAGCTACCAGCCCAATCCGCATGCGCGCAGCCTGAGCCTCGGCCGCTCCGAGACCATCGGCCTGGTCGTGCCGGATATCTCCAATCCCTATTTCGCCCATCTCGCCGCCGCGGTCGAACGGGCGGCGTCGGAATTCGGCCTCGGCCTTGTCCTCTGCCCGACGCTGAGCCGGACCGAGCGCGAGCTCGACTATCTGAGCCGGCTGTCGCGCCGCTATGTCGACGGCCTGCTCTTCATCACCAACAATGGCGACGATCCGGCGCTGACGCGGGCGCTGCAGGCGGCAGGCACGGTCGTCCTCGTCGACGACGACGTCGACGGCACGATCGCGCCGACCATCATGGCCGACAGCGAACAGGGCGGCTTTCTCGCCACCACCCATCTGATCGAGGCCGGGCATCGCAATCTCGCCTATGTCGGCGGCCCGGCCGGGCTTTCGAGCAGCCGCAACCGCGTCGCCGGCTTTCGCCGCGCCATCGCCGAATCCGGGCTGGACATGACCATCGCGGCCGAGCTCACCGGCCAGTACTCCTCGGCGCATGGCCGCGAGGCGGCGGACAGGCTCCTCGCGCTCGACCGGCCGCCGACGGCGGTCTTCGCCGCCTCCGACGAGATCGTGCTCGGCATGCTCGCCGTCTTCAAGCAGCGCGGCGTCAAGGTCGGCCCCGACATCTCCGTCGTCGCCTTCGACGATGCCGGCCCGCTCGACCTGTTCGATCCGCCGCTTACCGCCATCCGCCAGCCGGTCGCCGCCATGGGGCGGCTGGCGGTTGAACGCGTGCTCAGCCTGATCAAGGGGGAAATCCGCAGGCCGGATACCGAGATCCTGCCGGTCGAGCTGATCATCCGCGAATCCGTCAAGCCGCCACGTATCTGAGAGCGGCATCTCAAGGGAAGAAAATGGCCAGGAAGAAAGTACTGCTCGTCGGCGAAAGCTGGATGTCGAGCGCCACGCACTACAAGGGTTTCGACCAGTTCGGCAGCGTCACCTTCCATCTCGGCGCCGAGCCGCTGGTGAAGGCGCT
Organism: Kaistia sp. SLG-1; assembly: GCF_059699055.1. Taxonomy (NCBI): domain Bacteria; kingdom Pseudomonadati; phylum Pseudomonadota; class Alphaproteobacteria; order Hyphomicrobiales; family Kaistiaceae; genus Kaistia; species Kaistia sp. SLG-1. Next base: position 1,113,699 of record NZ_AP048544.1, on the reverse strand, counting down.
GAAGGACAGCGAGTTCGAGCTGACCTACATGCAGGCGCATCAGGCGCCGACCGACCTCCCCTTCACGCTCGAAGGGCTCGACGCCTATGACGCGGTAATCCTCTCCGACATCGGCTCCAATTCGATCCTGCTGCATCCCGACGTCTGGCTACACGGCAAGCCGGTGCCGAACCGCGTCAAGCTGCTGCGCGAATGGACGGAAAAGGGCGGCGGTCTCGTCATGATCGGCGGCTATTTGACCTTCCAGGGCATCGACGGACGCGGGCGCTGGGCGCGCACGGCGGTCGAGCAGGCGCTGCCGGTCGACTGCCTGCCCCATGACGACCGCATCGAGGTGCCGGAAGGTTTCCGCGCCGAGATCACCGGCGACCGCTCGCATCCGATCCTCGCCGGGCTCGACGGCGAATGGCCGATCCTGCTCGGCGCCAACGAGGTCAAGCTCAAGGACCGGCCGGGCGTCGAGCTGCTGGCGCGGCTGCCCGATTCCGACGGCGGCCACCCGCTCCTCGTCACGGGCAGCTATGGCGAGGGCCGCAGCGTCGCCTGGACCTCCGACATCGGCCCGCACTGGCTGCCGAACAGCTTCGTCGAATGGCCGGGCTATGCGCGGCTGTGGAAGAACGTGCTCGGCTGGGTGACCAAGGCGAGCTAGTCGCGGAGCGAGAAGCAAGCCCCTCACCCCACCCTCCCCCGCTCGCGGGAGAGGGCTTTCCGCCCGTGTTGTGTCGACAGAGAGGCTGGCCGCGGTCAGCCCCCTCTCCCGCTTGCGGGAGAGGGTTGGGGTGAGGGTCTGGTGAGGGTCTCTTGGCCCTCAAATTCCCAACATGCTGAGGAGCCCGCAAAGCGGGCGTCTCGAAGCACGCACCACGCCCCCACCGCTCCGGCCAAAGACCTCAGAAAATCCCCAGCGTCCGCTGCAGCGCGTTGGAGAAATGCGCCTGCAGCGCCGCCTCGGCGGCGTCGGCGTCGCGGGCCTTGCAGGCCTCGAGCAGCACCATGTGCTCGCGCAAAGTGCGCATGACGATCGGCGTGGTCAGGGTGCGATCGAGCCGGATCAGCCGCAGATAGTTATGGACGCGGCGATAGGTCGATCCGATCAGCGGATTGCCGAGCGCGCCGATGATCTCGAAATGCAGCACCGCGTCGATGTCGATCATCTCGGGCGCGATCGCCGGCGTGAAGCCGTCGCGCTCCAGCGCCGCGATGCCGCGCTCGTGCCGGGCGATCAGCGCGTCCAGGACTTCCATAGAGGCGGTCTCGGCGAACACACGCACCGCCGGCCGCTCGAGAATGCCGCGCAGCTGGTAGGTGTTCCGCGCCAGCTCGAAATCCGCCTTCAGGAAGCGGATGCCGGAGCGCGGATGGATCGTCAGCAGCCCTTCAGTCTGCAGCACGCGCAGCGCATCGCGCAGCGGCGCCACCGGCACGCCGATCAGCTTCACCAAATCGTTCTGCGAGACGAAGGCGCCGGCCGGCAGCTCGCGTCCGAACAGCATGTCGAGAATGCGCTCATAGGCGACCTCGCTCAGCGACACGGTGACGGAATCGCCCTCGCGCTCCGTCGGTTCGGTCGCGCCGGCATCTTGCGAAGAAAGGAGATCTGATCTATCAGATCGCTTACGTGACATATCAACTCTCATTCTTGATCGATTAAGCGAGCATAGCATGCGTATCGTGGATTTCCGAATTGTCCGTTTCCAGTTCGCCCGCGACCGTGTGATCGGCGACAGCCAGGTCCGCATCGCGCATGCGCATGTCGCGACGATCGAGTTGATCGCCGACAACGGCATGGTCGGTCTCGGCTTCCTCGCGACGCTATTCAACCCGCTGCCCGCGCAGGCCGAGATCGAGCGGATCTTCCGCGCCGAGATCTGGCCAGGCCTCGAGGGCCAGGCCCCGGCGGCGCTGGTTCACCGCGTGCGCCGGCCGCGCGGCGGCAACATCCGCGGCGCCTCGCTCCCCTTCGGCGAAGGCGTCGACCAGGCGCTCTGGGATCTCGCCGCCAAGGAACTCGACATGCCGCTCTGGAAGCTGCTCGGCGGCAGCAAGACGCGGGTCAAGGCCTATGCCAGCGGCCTCGATTTCCACCTCTCGGACGATGATTTCTGCGCGCTGTTCGACCACGCCGCGTCGATCGGCTACCGAGCGTTCAAGATCAAGGTCGGCCATCCCGACATCGAGCGCGACCTGCACCGCCTCGACCTGCTGGTGAAGACCGTCGGCAAGCCCGAGGCGATCATGATCGACGCCAACGAGGGCTGGTCGCCGCAGCAGACCGTCCGCAACATGAACAAGATCCGGGATGCCGGCTTCGACATCCTGTGGATCGAGGATCCCTGCCTGCGCTACGATTTCGAGGGGTTGAAGATGATCCGGGCCGGCTGCCCGTTCACGCTGGTGAATTCGGGCGAATATTTCGACGCGCACGGCAAGCGCCAGCTGATCGAGGCGCGCGGCACCGACATGATCAACGTGCACGGCTTCGTCTCCGAGGTGATGCGCATCGGCTGGCTCGCCGCCGAGCACGGCATTCCCGTCAGCCTCGGCAATTCGTTCCTGGAGATCGGCGTCAACATGGCGATCGCGCTGCCGGAGGTCGAATGGCTGGAATACTCGTTCCAGAATTTCGACCATCTGGTCGAGACGCCTTTCGAGATCCGCGACGGCTGGATCCATGCGCATGACCGCCCCGGCCACGGCCTGGTGCTTTCCGAAAGCGCGCGCAGCGAATGGGCCGTGCCCGAGGTGCTGGCGAACGACGCCCTGCCGCCGGGACCGGTGAACACGCGCCTGCCGCACTAGGCCGGCCGCAAGCCGACAATGCCCGCCGCCGCGCTCGCCGGCAGCGGGCAAGGGGAACGATAAGCGAGGGAGGAGACCTCTAATGAAGACGACGAAAACGCTTCTGCGCCTCGGCACGAGGCTCGCCGGCACGCTGGCCGTCACCATCGGCGCCATGTCGATCGCCAGCGCCGAGAACGTCACGCTGACGGTCTGGGACTGGAAGTCCGGCGATCCGACGACGACGGCGTATTACGACAAGGTGAAGGCCGATTTCGAGGCCGCGCATCCCGGCGTGACGATCAAATACGTCATGCAGCCGCACGACCAGTACTACACCCTGCTCGGCACGGCGATCGCCGCCAGCAAGGGGCCGGATGTCGTGCTGGTGCATGGCGGTTCGCAGGCGAAGGAACGCATCGCCGCGCTGACCAAGCTCGACGACAAGGTCGCCGACATCAGAACGCGCGTCGCCGGCTGGGACGAGTTCGCCGGTCCCGACGGCAGCGTCTATGCCGTGCCGATCTCGATCCAGGGCCTCGCCGTCTACTACAACAAGGAACTCTACAAGAAGGCCGGGCTCGATCCCGAGAAGACGCCGAAGAGCTGGGCCGAGCTCAAGGCGGTCTGCGAGGCGCTGAAGGCCGCCGGCACCACCTGCTTCGCGCTCGGCAACAAGGAAGGCTACGGCGCCGACTTCTTCTATTCCTCCGCCGCCGCCAACGCGCTGACGCCGGCGCAGCAGGCGGCCTGGACCGCCGGCGACCTCAAATGGTCGAGCCCGGAGATCAAGGCGATCGTCCAGGCCTGGGTCGATACCCAGAAGGACGGCTGGTACGCGGAAGGCGCCAACTCGACCGCCAAGTTCATGGACGAATACCAGAGCTTCGAGCGCTCGGAGAACGCCAACACCATCGGCCTGCTCTCGGACGTGGCGCACTGGAAGGAATTCGACGAGTTCCTCGAGCCGCAAAATGTCGGCGTCTTCGTCATGCCGCCGGTCACGACCAGCGTGAACGAGACGCTGCTGATGCCGCTCGCCGGCGGCATCGGCTACGCGGTGACGAAATTCTCGCCGAACCAGGACCTCGCCATCGCGCTCGCGAAGAGCTTCGCCGAGACGCCTGCGATGCAGGTGTTCTTCGAGGCCGCCGGCGCGGTGCCGTCCGATACCGCCGTCGACACCTCGAAGGTCGAGAGCCCCTCGGCCAAGGTCGTGCTCGGCTCGCTCTCGAACGGCGCGGCGCTGCTGCACAACAACACCTCGACGGCCGAGACCGAGGAATGGCATCGCCAGAGCCAGATGCTGTTCACCGGCGAGACCACGGTCGACAAGGCCGTCGCCCGCCTCGACGAAGTCCAGGCGCAGGCGAAGAAGAAGTAGTCTTCGGCCCTGAAGCCGCAGAGTGCATCCACACGCTCGCCGTCATCCCGGGCTTGACCCGGGATCCATTCAGCCGAGACCGATCCCGCGAATCTCCCGGAACCCGGCTGCATGGATCCCCGCCTTCGCGGGGGTGACGGGAGTGGACTGCCGGGTCGCTCCGCGAGCCCCGCGACGATGGTCCGGACGAGATCGCGCTCGCCCGGAACCTCCTCCATTCTGATAGCCAGAAGGCCCCGCGCATGACCGAGATCCTGACCGCAACGGACACCAAGCGCCGCAAGGCCGCCGCCGCGGCGCATGCGGATCCCGGCAGCCGCAGCGTCGAGCGCTTCGCCTATCTGTTCGTGCTGCCGGCCTTAGCGCTGGTCGTCGTCTTCCGGATCGTGCCGCTGATCTGGGGCTTCGGCTATTCCTTCACCGATTATGACGGCATGTCGGCGCCGCGCTTCGTCGGCTTCGACAACTACATCGGCATCGCCAGCGACCCTGTATTCCTCGACAGCCTCGTCAACATGCTGATCCTGCTGGCGACGCTGCCGATCTGGATCGGCCTGCCGCTGGTGCTCGCCATCCTGATCCACCAGGGCGTGCCGGGCGGCAAGCTCTACCGCGCCGTCTATTTCTTCCCGGCCGTGCTCTCCTCCGTCATCGTCGGCGCCATCTTCAACGTGCTGCTGCGCTATGACGGCTCCTTCAACATGTTCCTGAAGGCGCTCGGCTTCTCGGCCGTCGACTGGCTCGGCAATTCGTCGACCGCGCTCTTCAGCCTGATCGCCGTGCAGCTCTGGTCGACCTTCGGCATGAGCCTCCTGATCTTCCTCGCCGGCCTCTCGACCGTGCCGTCCGACATGCTGGAGGCGGCCAAGCTCGACGGCGCGAAGCTGACCCAGACCTGGTGGTACATCGTCATTCCGTCGATCCGGCCGATCATCGAGTTCGCCGCCGTGGTGACGACGATCGGCATGCTGACCGCGATGTTCGGCCTGATCTACGTGCTGACCGCCGGCGGCCCCGGCACCTCGACCATCCTGCCGGAATTCCTGATCTGGCTCGAACAGGGCCGGATGAACCGCCCGGGCTATGCCAGCGCGATCTCGATGGTGCTGTTCCTGATGATGGGTGGCCTCGCCGCCATCCAGATCCGCATCATGTCCCGCAACGCCAGCATCTGAGGAGCACGCCATGGCCGCCGTCCAGACCCGAGAGAAGCGCATCCTCTGGCTGATCTCGATCCCGATGGCGCTGCTCGCGCTCTCGGCCGTCTATCCCGTCTTCTTCGCCGTCAACGCGGCGCTGAAGACGCGAAAAGGCTATGTGCTGGACCGGTTCGGCCTGACCACCGACCCGACCTTCGCCAATTTCGCCCAGGCCTGGAACCAGTCGCGCCTCTCCGAATATTTCACCAATTCCGTCGTCGTCACGGTCGGCGCGGTGCTGGTGCTGCTGGTCGTCGCCTCGATGGCCGGCTTCGCGCTCGCCATCCTGCGCTTCCGCGGCCGCAAGGCGATCTTCATCACCATCCTGGTGTCGCTGATGATCCCGGTGCAGGTCGTGCTGGTGCCGTTCTACCGCACCATGATCGGCCTGAACCTGATCGACAGCCGCCCCGGCCTGATCATCGCTTATACGGCGTTCTTCCTGCCGTTCAGCGTCTATCTGATGACCGCCTTCTACGCCCGCCTCCCGCGCGAATTGTTCGAGGCGGCGCAGATCGACGGCGCCAGCCTCCTGAAGGTCTGGTGGCACATCATGCTGCCGATGGGCAAGCCGGCGCTGGTAACGCTTGGTATTCTGAACACGCTCTATTGCTGGAACGACGTACTGATCTCGCTTTTGGTGCTGCAGGACAAGCGCACGCTGATGGTCGGCATCGCGGCGTTGCGCGGCGAATACACCACCAACGTGCCGCTGCTCGCCGCCGGCATTTGCCTAGCCGCCGCGCCGATCGTGATCCTCTACGTCATCTTCCAGCGCCAGATCGTCAACGGCATCGCCGTCGGCGCCGTGAAGGGATGATTTCCACGCCCGTTCTCCCTTGAACCCTCCCCTTGAGGGAGGGTCAAAACCGCCTTTGCGGTTTTGGGGAGGGGTGCCTTCGGCTCCCCCGCACAAAACACCTGTCCCCATCGCAGCGCCCCCTCCCCGAAAACGCTGTTGCGTTTTCGACCCTCCCTCAGGGGGAGGGTTCAAGCGAAGCGGGAGACCCCAACGACCGAGCCAATCCAGAAAAGCAGAATGCAGCACCGGCGAATGATGGCCGGTCATGGGGGAAGTGCCCACCTGGATTGACCGATAGCGCTCCGGTCCGTTACCGACCCCGCCGGCAGCATTCCACCTTTGCCGGCGGGCGCGACCCTATGCGCCTTGATAACGTACCGTGAACCGGGTTTTATGCGCCTTTGCGGCAGGGCAGTCGCAGGGGGCAGCGAATTTCACGCGTAGAGCTCGATTCTCGGACGGAGCGGGGAAGCTGGCGGGATTTCATCCCGGCCGGCCTGCTCCTGATCGTGAGCGTTCTGGCCATCTTCCTCGGCTCGATGACGGCGGATGCCGGCACGCCCGAGGTCGCGGTGGTGGCACCCCTCTGGGCCGACGCCGCCGAGACCGCGGAGATCATCGCCAGTTCGGGCGGCACGATCGTCGCCGGCGCCGGCCTTGCGAACGTCCTCATCGCCCGGTCCGACAATCCCGACTTCATCGCCAGGCTGTATCGGACGGGCGCGTGGCTCGTCCTCGATGCCGTCAAATTGCGCGGCTGCCTGCCCGCCTGATCCGATTTGTCCGCCAGACCAGACCTGCCCGCCGGGGCAGTACCTTTCAAGGATTGCACAATGGCCGAACTCGATAGACTGCGGCGCAATTTCGGCCTGTTCCTGGTGGTCCTGATCTGGGTGCATGTGCCGTTCATGGCGCTGGTCGCCGGGTCGATCGGCCGGAGCGTGATCGCGCCGACGCTGATCGCCGCGCTGCTGGCGGCCGCGCTGCAGATCTCGTGGCTGCTGCGCGGTCCGGCGCCGGTTACGCGCTATGTCTCGGCGGTCGCGCTGATGGGGCAGCCCGCCCTTCTCGTCTATCTGTTCGCCGGACATGCGTGGCAGATGGACATGCACATGTACTTCTTCGCCACGCTGGCGCTGGTGATCGGCTGGTGCGACTGGCGGCCCGTGGTCGTCGCGGCCGTCGCCGTCGCAGCCCACCACCTGATGCTGAACTTCGTGTTCCCCTATGCGGTGTTCCCCGCCGGCGCCGACCTGCCCCGCGTCTACCTGCACGCCTCGATCGTCGCGTTCCAGACGGCCGTCCTGGTCTGGCTCAGCATCACGCTGGTGGCGAGCTTCCGCCGGATCAAGGCGATGAGCGACGAGATCGTCAGCTACAACCGCACGCTCGAGGTCAAGACCCGCGAGGCCAATGCCGCCAGCATCGCCAAGAGCCTGTTCCTGGCCAATATGAGCCACGAGATCCGCACGCCGATGAACGCCATTCTCGGCTTCAGTCACCTGGCGCTGCGCACCGAGCTGACGCCGAAGCAGGCCGATTATGTCAGCAAGATCAAGGCGGCCAGCACCGCCCTGCTCGGCCTGATCAACGACATCCTCGACTTCTCCAAGATCGAGGCCGGCATGCTCACGCTGGAGAGCACCCATTTCGAGATCCGCGACACGATCGAGAACGCCACGGCGATCTCGGCGGTGAAGGCGGCCGAGAAGGGCGTCGAGATCCGCATCGTCGTCGACGACAGCGTGCCCGAGACGCTTCTCGGCGACGCGCTGCGGCTGAACCAGATCGTGCTCAACCTCGTCTCGAACGCGGTCAAGTTCACCGAGCGCGGCGGCGTCATCCTGTCGATCCGCGCGCTCGAGCGCCGGGATCCGGACCTCCTCCTCGAGATCTCCGTCCGCGATACCGGCATCGGCATGACGCCGGAGCAGCAGGCGAACCTCTTCCGCTCGTTCAGCCAGGCCGACAGCTCGACGACGCGCCGCTTCGGCGGCACCGGCCTTGGCCTCGCCATCAGCAAGCAGCTGGTCGAGCTGATGGGCGGCTCGATCCGCGTCGAAAGCCAGGCGGGCGCCGGCAGCACCTTCACCTTCACGGTGCGGATGCAGATCGGCGACGCCGAGATGCTCGCCAGCGCCGCCCATATCGAGGAACTGCGCGGGCTGCGCGTCCTCATCGTCGACGACAATCCCGCCTCGCGCGAGATCCTGCACAACCTGTTCGAAAGCTGGTCGGTGCAATCGGACCTCGTCGCCTCCGGCACCGAGGCGATCGCCTTCCTCGAGGCGGCGAACGAGCGCGGCACCAATTACGACCTGATGCTGATCGACTGGAAGATGCCCGGCATGGACGGCATCCAGGCGGTCGAGGCGATGCAGGCGAGCGAAAAGCTGACGAAGCTGCCGACGATCATGATGGTCAGCGCCTATGCCCGCGAGGAGGCGATGGCCGACGCGCGCGCGGCCGGCATTTCCGCCTTCCTCGTCAAGCCGATCGATCCCGCGCTACTCCTCACCCAGATCACGCAGTTCATCGGCAATGCGCGCGCGCCGGACGAAACCGTCGTTCCCGCGCTTCCAACGGTGCCGATGGTGGCGCCGGAACTGCGCGGCTCGCGCATCCTCCTGGCCGAGGACAACGAGATCAACAGCGAGGTCGCCTACGAGATCCTGAGCGACGGCGGCCTCGTCGTCGAGCTGGCCGCGAACGGCCGGATCGCCTGCGAGCTCGCGCTCGATCCCGGCCGCCGCTACGACGCGGTGCTGATGGACATCCAGATGCCGGAGATGGACGGCATCACGGCGACGCGCAAAATACGCGAGCGCATCCCCGCCGAAACCCTGCCGATCATCGCCATGACCGCTCATGCCTATGAGCAGGAACGCCAGAACTGCCTGAATGCCGGCATGAACGACCATGTCGCAAAGCCCGTCGATCCGGCCGCGCTGATGCGCACGCTGGAACGTTGGCTCAAGCCCGCCGCCACAGCATCGAGCCCCGCGGCCGTCGCGCCCGCCGCCACGCCGGCCGCGCCGCTCGCCTCGACCGAGCTGCCGCAGGAACTGCCGCCGTTCGACATCCCGGCGGCGCTCTCCCGCGTCAACGGCAAGTCCGCCCTGCTGCGCAAGCTGATCGTCAGTTTCGGCGCCAAATATCGCGGCTTCGCCGCGACGCTGCGCGAGGACATCGATGCAGGGGCGCTGGACGAGGCGCGCCGCCTCGCCCACACGCTGAAGGGCGTCGCCGGTTCGCTCGAACTGCGCAAGGTGGCCGAGGCCTCGCGCCAGCTGGAGGACGCATTGGCGCATCGCGAGCTGATGAACATCGACGATCTCGTCGAGCGGCTCGACCAGGCGCTGCAGCCGGCGCTCGCCGCGGCACGGTCGCTGCAGCCGGCCGAGACGGCCAGCGCGGCCGAGACGGTTAAGGCGGCCGAGCCCGAGACGCGGCTCGACGCCGCCGGGCGCGCCGAGGCGATCCGGCTTCTCGGCGAGCTTCGCCAGCAGCTCGGCGTGCGCAGCATGCGGGCCCGCAAGACCTTCGAAGCCCTGGAAACGACGCTTCGCGGCTCGGCCGAGGCGACATCGCTCGACGGGATCCGCGACCCGATCGCCCGGCTGGATTTCACCAACGCCCTGGCCGGGCTGGACGCCATCGAGCGTCGGTTTGACGACACCAAGGAAAAACTGAATTGAGCGAGCGGCCATCGATCCTCCTCGTCGATGACGAAGTCAGCAACATCGAGATCCTCAGCGCCGTGCTCGAGGAGGATCACGACATCTATTTCGCGACGTCCGGCGAGGAAGCGCTCGCGATCGCCCGCACCGCCCTCCCCGATCTCATCCTGCTCGACATCCTGATGCCGGGCACCGACGGCTATGACGTCTGCACCCAGATCAAGAACGATCCGCTGCTCGCCGACGTGCCGGTGATCTTCACCACGGCGCTCGGCGACCAGGAGGCCGAGGTGCGGGGGCTGGAACTCGGCGCCATCGACTACATCCACAAGCCGATCTCGCCGGTGGTCGTGCGCGCCCGCGTAAAGAACCATCTGGAGATGAAGCGGCTGCGCGACGACCTCGCCAGGCTGGCGGTGACGGACGCGCTCACCGGCCTCGGCAACCGCCGCCGGCTGGAACGGACGCTCAATGTCGAGACCGCCCGCCTCTCGCTCAGCGGCGGCCTGCTGTCGGTGATCATCCTCGACATCGACTTCTTCAAGCGCTTCAACGACCTCTACGGCCACACGGCCGGCGACCGCTGCCTGACCATGGTGGCGGCGGCGCTGAACCGGGCCGTGCGCCATGGCAGCGACCTGACGGTGCGCTATGGCGGCGAGGAGTTCGCCTGCGTGCTGCCGGAAGCCCGCTTCGAAGAGGCGATGGAGATCGCGCGCGGCATCCGCGAGCGGGTCGAGGCGCTGAACATCCCGCATTCCGGCTCCGAGGCGGCGCCGACCGTCTCGGTCTCGATCGGCGTCGCCACGGCGCCCTGCGTTCCGGGCGCGGCGCCGGAAGCGTGGATCCGGGCCGCCGACGAGCAGCTCTACATCGCCAAGGCCGCCGGCCGAAACATGGTCTCGGGCACGATCTTCGAGGTGCCGGTCGCGGCCACTGTCGATTAGGCGCCCCCTACCCGGCTAAGAAGTCGGGAGACAATCCCGGCCGCCTGTGCTTCGATCGGCGGCGGCCCGCACGAATCCCAGGGCGGGCGTCATTTCGGGAGGATGATCGTGGGAATTGCACTCGTCACCGGCGCTTCACGCGGGCTTGGCGCAGCGATCGCAAAGGGGCTCGGCGGCGCCGGCTGGACGGTCGCCGTCAACTTCGCACATGACGACATCGGCGCCGGCAGCGTCGTCGACGCCATCACCAGCGCCGGCGGACAGGCCGCGGCCTTCAAGTTCGACGTCACGGACAAGGCCAGCGTCCGCCACGGCATCGCCGAGATCACCCGCCAGCTCGGCCCGGTCGACCTCATCGTCAACAACGCCACCGGCCCGCAGCCGCTGATCCCGATCGAGGAACAGACCTGGGACGACCACCTCGACCAGCTGCGCTTCTTCGTCAAGGCGCCGCTGCTCCTGTTGCAGACGGTGCTGCCGGACTGGCGGACCCGGCGCGCCGGCCGCGTCATCAATATCGGCTCCGAAGTGGTCGACATGGGCAATCCGATCTTCGGCCACTACGTCGCCGCCAAGGCCGCCATGGTCGGGCTGACGCGCTCCTGGGCCCGCGAGCTCGGCCCGGAGAGCATCACGGTCAACCTCGTCGCGCCGGGCTTCATCCCGGTCGAGCGCCACGCCGACACGACGGTCGACGAGCTCGAGGACTATCGCCGCCTGGTGCCGCTCGGCCATCAGGGCGTGCCGGAGGACATCGCCGGCATCGTCGCCTTCCTCGCCTCGCCAGCCGCCGACTTCATCACCGGCCAGACCTTCGCGGTAAACGGCGGCCGCACACTCGCCTGAGGCCTGACGCGAGAATAAGCCGAGGCTCAAGCCTCGGCGCTTCTCTTGGAACCCTTGAGTTGTGCGGGGCCCGATGTCCATCATCCTGAGGAGGCTTGCGGCAGCAAGCCGTCTCGAAGGACGCACGACCTTGGGGCAAGATTTCAGCTGCACGACCGCTCTGCGTCCTTCGAGACGGCCCTTCAGGCCTCCTCAGGATGATGAGGACAGTGGGCTGCAAAGATTCTCCCTCAGGGAGAGGTGAAGAACGGAGTTTCCGCATGACGGCCGTATCCAGCGGAGCGTTCCGGCTGCGCAAGGCCGACCTCGCCGACCTACCGGCCGTCTACCGGGTCTGCCTGCGCACCGGCGACGCGGGGCAGGACGCCACGGCGCGCGAGGACGATCCCGACGCGCTCGGCCACATGTTCATCGGCCCCTATCTGGTGCTCGAGCCCGAGCTCGCCTTCGTGCTCGACGGCCCGGACGGCGTCGCCGGCTACATCATGGGCGCGCTCGACACGCCGGATTTCTATCGGCGCATGGAGCGAGACTGGCTGCCGGGCCTCAGGCAACGCATCCGCGATCCGGGAGCCGACGAGAGCCTCTGGCGCGGCAGCGACTGGGTGCGCCACCGCATCCACCATCCGCCCTACGCCTATCCGCCGGCGCTGCACGCCTTCCCCTCGCACGGACATATCGACTTCCTGCCCGAGGCGCGCGGCCAAGGCTGGGGCAAACGCGGCTTCCAGCATCTGATGGACGCGCTGGCGGCGGCCGGATCGCCGGGCATGCATCTCGACGTCCACCCGCAGAACGACCGCGCCATCGCCTTCTACGAAAAGCTCGGCTTCGCGGAGGTAGTGTCGGACGATTTGCCGGCGGGCAGCCTCACCATGGCGCGACGGTTCTAGGGATCGGCCTGCAGACGCGTTCCCTGGACCCTCCCTCGAGGCCCGGCTTCGCCTGATACCTCAGGATGATGCCTGAACCCTCCCCTTGAGGGAGGGTCAAGACCGCCTTCGGGCGGTCTTGGGGAGGGGTTGCTTCGTCGGATTTACCGCAAGCTACGCGAAGTGCCCCCTCCCGAAAACGCAAGAGCGTTTTCGACCTGAAAGAAGGACGTCTCCTCTTCCATCCGAACATGCGGCTAGACACTCAGGATGATGGTCGAGTGGAAACAGCGTCCGGAAAGCGCGCCTCACCCCCGCAGGCTCCGGAGATACGCCACCAGCTCGCCGCCGGACTGCTCGATCGGGCGGTCGTTGACGATCGTCAGGTCGGGATCGATCTCGCGCGCGCAGATCGCCTCGCGGGCGAGGCGGGCAGCGACGCCCTCTTCGGTCTCGCGGCCGCGCGCGATCAGGCGGGCCGCGAGGATCGCGTCCGGCGCGGAGATCGCCACCACGCGCACGGCGGGAAAGCGTTCGCGCGCGGCAGCAATCGCGCCGCGTGAAAAATTGCAGATGACGATGGCGCCGGCTGCGATCGCGTCGAGCGTCGCGGCGGGGAGCGCGTAGCCGAGGCCATGCGCGCGCCAGGAGACCGGGAAGCGACCGCTCTCGACGCCTCTGGCGAACGCCGCCTCGTCCAGCGTGTCATGATCCTCGAACGCATTCTCGCCGCGCGTGACGAGCCGGCGGACGAAGACGAAACCGTCCTCCTCCGCCAGCGCCGCCCTGGCGTGGCCGATCAGCGTGTCCTTGCCGACCCCGCTGGGGCCGACCACCGCGACGAGAACGCCCTGTCCCATCACCGCCTCACGAAACCCGCTGCCCTTCGCGCCAGACCTGGCGCACGATCGGCGTCGGGCTTTCGCCGCCGCTGACATGGACGCGGACGAGATCGGCGCGCAGGCCGGTCTCGATGGCGCCACGGTCGGTAAGGCCGGTGGTGCGCGCCGGCGTCAGCGTCACGGTGCGGATGGCAGTGGCAAGGTCGATGCCGGGAATCCGGCGCGGCAGTTCGAAGGCGGACATCAGGAGACTCGCAGGCACGTAATCCGACGACAGAATATCCAGAACGCCGGCGCGTGCGAGCTCTTCGGCTGCGACATTTCCGGAATGCGAGCCGCCACGCACCACATTCGGTCCGCCCATCATGACGCTGATGCCGGCCTGGTGCAGCGCTTCCGCCGCCTCGATCGTGGTGGGGAACTCGGCGAGGCCGACGCCGTTCTCGACGGCTTCCTCGGCATGCGCGATCGTTGCGTCGTCATGGCTCGCCAGCACCGCGCCGGTCTCGGCCGCGATCTCGACGAGGCGCAGCCGGTTCGGCCCGGCATTGTTGGCGTGCAGCGCCAGCCGATTGCCGACGAAGCGGTTCACTTCCTCGTCCGACATCGGCTTCTTGCGCATGTAGTAGCGCCGCCAGGTCTCGAGATCCTTGAACTGGCGCTGGCCGGGCGTGTGGTCCATCAGCGACATCATGTGGACGGGGTATTGCGCGGCATAGGCCTCGACATGCTCCAGCACGTCCTCGCAGGCAATCTCGCAACGCAGATGCGTGCGGTGATCGACGCGGAGATGGCCGGTCGCGCGCGCTTCCGCGATCGCGGCGGCAAGCTGCGCCAGATCGGTGCCGATCGAGGCGGAATCGGCGTCGGAGCCGGCACGGAGCGAGTCGAACACGGTGGTGATGCCGGCCGCGGCGATCTGCGCGTCATAGGCCATGACGGAAGAAAGCGCGTGCCAGCGCACATGCGGACGCGGCGCGAAATGCGCTTCCAGGTGATCCGTGTGCAGCTCGACGAGGCCGGGCACCAGCGTGTCGCCCTGGACGTCGAGGCCGCGCTCCGGCGCCTTGCCCTCGCCGATCTCGGCGATCCTGCCGCCGGCAATGGCGATCCAGCCGTTCTGCACCACCCGGTCGGGCAGGACGAGGCTGGCGTTCTCGATCAGGAATTCGGTCGGTTCGGTCATTTCGATCTCGTTTGCTTGCAGGCTCTTGCCGCTCAGGCCGCCCTGGAGGCGGCGAATTCCGTCACGTCGACGATGCGGTCGGCGACGTGATCGCGGACGTCCTCGTCGTGGAAGATGCCGATGATGGCGGTTCCCGCGCGCTTCTTCTCCTCGATCAGCCGCACGACGACGGCGCGGTTCGCCGCGTCGAGCGAGGCGGTCGGCTCGTCGAGGAGCAGGATCGGCCGGTCGGCGGCGAGGCCACGCGCGATGTTGACGCGCTGCTGCTCGCCGCCGGAGAAGGTCGCCGGCGGCAGGCTCCAGAGCCGCTCCGGCACGTTCAGGAGCGTCAGGAGCCGCTCGGCCCGGCTCCAAGCCTCGGCCCGGCCGACGCCGCTGTCGGTCGCAGCACCCGCGACGATGTCGAGCGCCGAGACGCGGGGAATGACGCGCAGGAACTGGCTGACATAGCCCATCACCGATCCGCGCAGCGCCAGGATGCGGCGCGGCTCGGCGGTGGCGACATCGACGAGTTCGTCACCGTCGCGAACGAGGATGCGACCGTGATCGCAGCGGTAGTTGCCGTAGATCATCTTGAGGATCGACGATTTGCCGGCGCCGGAGGGGCCGCCCAGCACGACGCATTCGCCGGGCTCGACCTTGAAGGAGACGTTGTCGACGACGCTGATCCTAAGACCGTCGCGCAGATGCAGGGTGAAGGCCTTGGAGACGCCTTCGAGGCTGACGAGATTCTGGGTCATGCTGCGAGCACCGAGGAGACGAGAAGCTGGGTGTAGGCCTCGCGCGGATCGTCCAGCACCTGGTCGGTGAGGCCGGTCTCGATCACCCGGCCCTGCCGCATCACCATGATCCGGTGCGACAGCAGGCGGGCGACGGCGAGGTCGTGCGTGACGATGATGACCGCGAGGCCGAGCTCGGCGACGAGGCCGCGGATCAGGTCGAGCAGGCGCGCCTGTACCGAGACGTCGAGGCTGGACGTCGGCTCGTCCATGAAGACGAGGCGCGGATGGGTGACGAGGTTGCGGGCGATCTGCAGGCGCTGCCGCATGCCGCCGGAGAAGCTCTTCGGCAAATCGTCGATCCGCTCCGGCTCGATCTCGACGCGGCCGAGCCAGTCGCTCGCCGTGTCGCGGATGCGGCCATAGTGCCGGCCGCCGACCGCCATCAGCCGCTCGCCGACATTGCCGCCGGCCGAGACGCCCATGCGCAGGCCGTCGCGCGCGTCCTGGCGGACGAAGCCCCAGTCGGTACGGAGCAGGAAGCGGCGATCAGCCTCCGAGAGATCGAACAGGTTCCGCGTCTCGCCATCGCGCATGCGGTAGTGCACGGCGCCGGCGGTGGGTGCGAGTTCGGTCGCGAGCAGGCCGAGCAAAGTCGACTTGCCGGAACCGGATTCGCCGACCACGGCGAGCACCTCGCCCTCGTAGAGATCGAAGTTCACATCCCGGCAGCCGAGCCGCTGGCCGTAATGCTTGCCGAGACCGCGCGCGGAAAGCAGCGGCTTGTCGTTCAGATTGGCCGTCATGATGCGGCTCCGTCAATGAGTTCAACCTGAAGGGCGCGATCGCCGACCACCGGCTCCAGCCTGAAGCTGAAGCCGTATTTCTCGAAGCCGAGGCTCTCGTAGAAGGCGTGCGCCCGGGTCGACTTGATGTTGGAGGAAAGCGCGACCTTGTAGGCGCCCTTCTCCTCGGCCAGCCGGAAGGCCTGCCGGATCATGGCGCGGCCGATGCCCGCGCCCTGGTGGCCGTTGGCGACGACGACGTTCTCGACCAGCGCCGAGCTCATGCCCCAATGCGCGAGATTGTCGATCACCATCAGCGAGAAGGTGCCGACGATCTCGCCATCGATCTCGGCGCAATAGGCGGCGAAATCGGGATAGGTCGCCATGCGGGCGAGCGTCGCCTGCGCCACTTCGAGCGTGGTGACGCGGCCATTGTTGAAATCCGGCTGCGCATAGAGCGCGAGCAGGGCCGGCAGATCGGCTTCGGTCGCCTTGCGGACGGAGACTTCGGTCATCATGCCGCCTCCCCGGAGAGTTCGCCGCGATGACCCTCGGCCCGGCGCTCCTCGCAGAAGTCGGAGTCCGAGCAGACGAACATCCGCCCGCCGCGATCGTCGAGCACGACTTCGTCGAGATAGACATTGGTCGCGGCGCAGAGCGCGCAGGGCTTGTCGAAGCGCTGCACCTCGAACGGATGATCCTCGAAATCGAGGCTGCGCACCTTGGTGAAGGGCGGCACGGCATAGATGCGCTTCTCGCGGCCGGCGCCGAACAATTGCAGCGCCTCCGACATGTGCATCTTCGGATTGTCGAACTTCGGCGTCGGCGACGGGTTCATCACATAGCGATCCGCGACCTCGACCGGATAGTCGTAGGTGGTGGCGATGTGGCCGTGCCGGGCGATGTCCTCGTAGAGCTTCACATGCATCAGCCCGTAATCGGCCAGCGCATGCAGCTTTCGCGTTTCGGTCTCGCGCGGCTCCAGGAAGCGCAGCGGTTCCGGGATCGGCACCTGGTAGACGATCGTCTGCTTTTCCGTCAGCCGCTGCTCCGGGATGCGGTGGCGCGTCTGGATGATGGTCGCGGCCTTCGTCTCCGTCGTCGTCGCGACGCCGGCGGTCTTGGCAAAGAACTTGCGGATCGAGACGGCGTTGGTGGTGTCGTCCGAGCCCTGGTCGATCACCTTCAGCACGTCGGCCGGGCCGATGATCGCCGCCGTCACCTGCACGCCGCCGGTGCCCCAGCCATAGGGCATCGGCATTTCGCGGCTGGCAAACGGCACCTGATAGCCAGGGATCGCGATCCCCTTCAGGATTGCGCGGCGGATCATCCGCTTGGTCTGCTCGTCGAGATAGGCGAAGTTGTAGCCGCTCGCCTGCGGCGCTGCCACGGCGCTCATTCCGCCGCCTCCTTCAGCTCTTGCTGGCGCGCTTCGTATTCGGCGCGCATCTTGCGGACGAGCCCGAGCTCGGCCTGGAAATCGACATAGTGCGGCAGCTTCAGATGCTCGACGAAGCCGGTCGCCTGGACGTTGTCGCAATGCGACAGCACGAATTCCTCGTCCTGCGCCGGGGCGGTGACATCCTCGCCGAACTCGCGGGTGCGGAGCGCCCGGTCGACCAGCGACATCGACATCGCCTTGCGCTCGCTCTGGCCGAAGACGAGGCCGTAGCCCCTTGTGAACTGCGGCGGCAGCGCGGCGGAGCCGCGGAACTGGTTGACCATTTGGCACTCAGTCAGCGCCACGGGGCCGAGCGGCACGGCGAAGCCGAGCTCCTCCGGCACGAATTCGGCCATCACCTCGCCGAAGCGGATCTCGCCGACGAAGGGATGGGTGCGGCCATAGCCGCGCTGGGTCGAATAGCCGAGCGCCAGCAGGAAACCCTCGTCACCACGCGCCAGCGCCTGCAGGCGCAGGTCGCGATCGACCGGGAAGTCGAGCGGCGCGCGGGTCAGATCCCCGACTTCCGCGTCGTCGGCGCGAAACTCCTGCTCGATCAGGCCTTCGCCGTCGAGCAGATCCGTCACGCGCGGGGAGGCTTCCAGTTCGGTCGCGACCTCGGCGGGCGCCGGCGGCGTGACGCCGGCGGCGAGCAGGAAGTCGATCAGGCGGTGCGTATAGTCGAAAGTCGGGCCCAGCACCTGCCCGCCGGGCAGGTCCTTGAAGGTCGCGGAGATGCGGCGCTCGATCGCCATCGCGCCGGTCTCGACCGGCTCGGCATGGCCGAAGCGTGGCAGCGTGGTGCGGAAGGCGCGGACGAGGAAGATCGCCTCGATCAGGTCGCCGCGCGCCTGCTTGATGGCGAGCGCGGCCAGCGCCGGGTCGTAGAGCGAACCTTCGGCCATGACGCGGTCGACGGCGAGCGCCAGCTGGCTCTCGATCTGGTCGGGCGAGAGGTCGGGGATCGAGACGGGGCCGCGACGCTCATGCGCCAGCAGCGCATGCGCGTTGTCGATCGCCTGCTCGCCACCCTTGACGGCGACATACATGATCAGACCTCCGAAACGAGGGTCGTGCGCGGCAGCGCGGCGACCTGGCGGCTTGAAGTGAAGACGAGATCGACGCCGCGCGGGAACTGCGCCCGGTTGGCGGCGAGCTGGGCGGCAAAATCGGCCGGCACCGGCGCGAGCCCGATGCGGGCGCGGTCGCGGATACCGGGGCCGGCGAGCTCCAACGCGCCCTCGGGCACGATCGCGTCGGCGGCGACGACGATCGTCGTCGAGCGATCCGGATATTCATCCGAGCCTTGCGCGAAATCGGCGAGGCGCGGCATGGCGGCGACATCCGTGACCAGCGCGAAGGCGGCCTCGGACGGATCCGCGACGATGCGGGCGCCGGTGTGGAAGCGGAGATAGTCAACGACGGCCTTCGACGCCGCGAGCGGACTATCGAGCCAGAGCGTCGTCTCGTGATCGACGAGCGTCAGCGCTGTTGCCGCGAGCTCGGGCGTCAGCGGCGACGGCGCGTCGACGGCGGCCGGGAACGGCTGGACCGAGCCCGGACGCGCCAGCGCGTCCATCAGGGCGTGGAAATGCGCCTGCGCCTCGATGACGGGATCGGAGAAGCCGGCAGTGATGACGGGGGCGGACATCAATCCTCTCCGCGAACCATGGTGAAGAAATTGACGCGGGTCGCGGCGACGCGGCGGGCCTTGGCGGCGGCCTCGTCGGCGATGCGCGCGCGGATCGGCGACAGCGCTGCCTCGACGGCGGCGCGCTCCGGACCCTGCCAGAGCGCGTCCAGAATGGCGGCGGTGCGCGCCTTGGCGGCGTCGCGGCCGAGTTGGTAGGCGAAGCCGGTGCGGCCATCTTCCAGACGGACCGCCGCCCGCGTCACCGTCGCCTCGCCGAGATTGAAGGGACGGCCGTCGCCGCCCATCCGGCCGCGCAGCATGACGAGGCCGGATTCCGTGCCGCGCAGGTCGCTTGCCGCAGGGACCGGACCGAGCGAGGCCAGCGCCTGCTCGAGTTCGGCCGGAGAGGCGCCGGTCAAGGTCGCCATGGCGGCCTGCCGGGCCGCGATCTCGGATTCGGGGATCGGCTGCGCGCCGCTCGCTTGTTGTGGCATGATCCAATCCATCAAAAGCTTCTCATCGGATTTGTCTAATGATATAGACAACTCCATGAATAGGTCCAGTGACGATTTGATGACGGATACAGTGCGCCCGAGCGGCGACAGCAGCGTGACGGAAGTGGCGCGGGGACGCGGCATCGCCGCCTGGCGGCAGATTGCCGACGAGATCGAGGCCGACATCCGGGCCGGCCGGCTCGGCCCCGGCATGCAATTGCCGACCGAGAGCCAGCTGGCCGCCCGTTTCGCCGTCAACCGGCACACGGTGCGGCGCAGCCTCGCGGAGCTCGCGGCGCGCGGGCTGGTTCGGGCAACGCAGGGGCGCGGCACCTTCGTCGAGGACCGGCCGATCCCCTACCCGATCGGCGCGCGCACGCGCTTTTCCGAAAACGTCTCGCGCGCCGGTCGCGAGGCCGGCGGCAAACTTCTTGACGCCTATCCGACCTCGGCCGATCGCCAGGTCGCCGCCGCCCTCGGAATCGACGAGGGCGCGCCAGTGGTGCGGATGGATACGGTTCGATACGCCGATGGCACGCCGATCTCGCTCGGCAGCGCCTATTTCCCGCTGCCCCGCTTTTCCGGCCTGATCGAGGCCTACCGGTCGTTCGATACCTTGACCGCGGCGCTGGAAGCCTGCGGCGTCGCCGACTACCGCCGGCACGAGACGCGTATCTCGGCCCGCCCCGCCGGCGCCGAGGAGGCCACCCGGCTCGACCTCGCGCCCGGCCGGCTGCTGCTGACCGTCGACAGCATCAATGTCGATATCGAGGGCCAGCCGATCCAGTTCACCCGCGCGGCGTTTTCCGCCGACCGGACGGAGCTGGTGATCGGGAGCTGAGGCTTGGGGTGTTCGTGCGTGCTTCGAGACGCCGCTCTTCGAGCGGCTCCTCAGCATGTTGGGGTTGGAAGGCCATCTCTAGAAAGCGCTGAGGCCTGCGACTGGCCAAGACCCGTCAGCAGACCTCAATCCAACATGCTGAGGAGCCCGCGCAGCGGGCGTCTCGAAGCACGCACGGCTTGAACCCTCCCCTTGAGGGAGGGTCAAAACTGGCGGGAGCCAGTTTTGGGGAGGGGTTGCCTTCTGAAACGGCGCAGCCCCCTCCCGAAAACGCAAAGGCGTTTTCGACCTCCCCTCAAGGGGGGAGGTCCAAGAAGGAGCCTCAGACGATCTTCGACTTGCCGATCACCGCCAGGCGGAGCTTCGACGAGATGAAGTCGATCACAGCGACGGTGACGAGGATCATCAGGATCAGGAAGGCGACCTGCTGCAGCTCGAGCACGCGGATCAGCTCGGTCAGATAGGCGCCGACGCCGCCGGCGCCGACAATGCCGATGATGGTGGCCGAGCGGGTGTTCGATTCGAAGAAATAGAGGATCTGGCTGGCGATCACCGGCAGCACCTGCGGCACCAGGCCGAAGCGCACCTGATGCGCCTTGTTGCCGCCAGACGCCGCGATGCCCTCGGTCGCCTTGCCGTCGGTCGATTCGATCGCTTCGGAGAACAGTTTGCCGAGCGCGCCGAAATCGGCGCAGGCGATCGCCAGCACGCCGGCGAACGGGCCGAGGCCGACGACGTTGATCCACATCAGCGCCCAGATCAGCGTGTCGACCGAGCGGAAGACGTCAAACGTCCGGCGCATGCCGAAATGCACGAAGATGTTCGGGATGACGTTCTTGGCCGCCAGGAACGCCACCGGGAAGGCGAGGATCGCCGCCGTCAGCGTGCCGAGGAAGGCGATCGCCAGCGTCTCGCCGAGCGCGATGGCGAAGGCGCCGAAGCGGCCCTCGGGCGCCGGCGGCATCATCAGGACGGCGAACTGGCCGAGCCGGTGCAGGCCGTTCCAGATCCGCACCAGCGAGAAATCGAGCCAGACCATGGCGCCGAGCGCCAGCAGGACGGCTGCAAGCGGCAGGCCGATGGCGAGCGCCCGCTTCGATCCCGACGCGGCGAAGGCGGCGGGGTGGCGGGCCTTGAGGCCGTCGATATCGGCCAGCGCCGCCGAGCGGATCGCCCGGTTGCCGGGCGAAAGGGTGGTGGATGCGGTAATCGTGGATGCTGAAGTCATCGCATGCGCTCCATGCCGATCAGCCGATGGCGGACCTGCTCCGTGCCGAGATCGATCAGGATCACGGTGACGATGATCATCAGCAGGATGGCGCTGACGTCGGTGTAGTAGAAATTGCGGATGGCGATCAGGAACTCCTGGCCGATGCCGCCGGCCCCGACGAAGCCCATGACGCCGGCGCCGCGCACATTGATCTCGAAGCGCAGCAGGCCGTAGGAAGCAAATCCGGAAGAGACCTGCGGCAGCACGGCGAAGCGGACGATCTGCAGCCACGAGGCGCCGGTCGCCGAAAGCCCCTCGACGGGCTTCATGTCGATGTTCTCGACTACCTCGGCGAACAATTTGCCGAGCGCGCCGACGGTGTGGATCGTCAGCGCCAGCACGCCCGCCATCGGGCCGAGGCCGAAGGCGATGACGAAGATCAGCGCGAAGACGATGTCGGGAACGGTGCGGCAGAATTCGAGGAAGCGCCGGGCGATGAACCGCGTCGTCTTGTTGCGGACGAGGTTGGCGGCGGCGAAGAAGCAGAGGCAGAAGGCGAGGATGCCGCCCATGAAGGTGCCGAGATAGGCGATCAGGATCGTCTCGATCAAGAGGCGGAACCAGCCGCCGAAATTCCAGTACCAGGCGCGGATGTCGGCGAAGAAATTGTCGAAGGTGATCGTCGGCAGGGTGCGGACGATATAGCTGCCGAAATTGCCGATATTGGCGACGAGCTTGGCGGGCTTCACGCCGGCCATCTGCGCGCTGATGACGATCAGCACCACCAGCACGGCGAGGACGGCGAGCGTCTTCATCCGCTTGGCGGATACGGCGCGGGAATAGGCCCGGCTGAGCGCGGTCGCCTGCTGGTCGGGAAGCTTTGCAATGGCGGTCGCCAAGAGCCGTCTCCGCTTTTCTTCATCCGCCCCAGGGGACGAACGACCGCCACTTGCGGCCGGTTACGAAAAAGGCGGCCGGATGAACCGGCCGCCTCTCGAAAGGCTAGAAGAGGCTCAGGAGCCCTTCTTGCGCTGCTCGTCGTTGAACTTGACCATGTCGATGATCGGCTGGAGAGCGGCCGGCTCGATCGCGACGAATTCCTTGTCCTTGCCGTCCGACAGGCCGGCGAAGCCCTTCGGGTCGTTCTTCGGCATGTCGAGGAAGGCCTGCTTGATCTGGGCCTTCAGGTCAGCCGGCAGCGTCGACAGCACCGAGAACGGGCCCTCGGGGAGGAAGTCCGACTTGAAGACGATGCGGAAGTCTTCCTTCGTCATCGGCTTGCCGTCGGCATTCTTGAGGATGCCCTTGGAGATCATGCGGGTCAGGTTGGAATCGTTTTCCGAGTTCCAGGAATTGGCGGCGGCGTCGACGGTGCCCTGGGCCAGAGCCAGCACGGCGTTGTCATGGCTGCCGGCGAAGATCGCCTTGCCGAAGAACGTATCGACGTCCTTGCCGTCGCGATGCAGGAAGAAGCGCGGTGCGTTGTTGCCGGAGGTCGAGTTGGAATCGACCAGGGCGAGCGTCTTGCCCTTCAGGTCGTCGATCGACTTGTACGGGCCGTTGGCCAGCGTGTAGATGACCGAATAATAGCCGGTGGCGTCGTTCGAATGACGCGGCACGACGACCGGTTCGACCTCGACGCCGGTCAGCACGGCGCGGGCGTAGGAAGCCGGGCCGTACATGGCGATCTGGGCGTTGCCGGCGCGCTGCGCCTCGATGACGGCGGCGTAGTCGGTGGCGACGGCCAGCTTGACCGGAACGCCGAGCTGCTTGCCGAGATAGTCGGCCAGCGGCTGGTAGCGATCGGTGGTGGTCGAGGCGTTCTCGGCCGGGATGACGGCGATCGTCAGCTCGGGATACTCGGCCTTCCAGTCGGCGAAGGCGGGCGAAGCGACACCGGCCAGCGCGAGGCCAGCAACGGCGGCGCCGATAAGGGTGCGACGGTTCA
Organism: Kaistia sp. SLG-1; assembly: GCF_059699055.1. Lineage (NCBI taxonomy): Bacteria > Pseudomonadati > Pseudomonadota > Alphaproteobacteria > Hyphomicrobiales > Kaistiaceae > Kaistia > Kaistia sp. SLG-1. Next base: position 1,090,089 of record NZ_AP048544.1, on the reverse strand, counting down.
ACATCGGTATTCTCCAGGTGTTGGTCGGTAGGTGTTGGTATGGCGGTGCCGGTGCGGCACCGATCTGGATGCGATCAGGCCGCGACGGCGACGCCGGGCAGTCCGGCCGGCAGTGTCGCCGGCTCGAAATCGAGAAGTTCCTCGGCCTCCAGGCCGTAGAGGTCGCGGGCGACGTCCTCGGTCAGCTCCGCCGGCACGCCGTCGAACACGACGCGGCCGGCCGACATGCCGATCAGCCGGTCGCAATAGGTGCGGGCGAGATCGAGCGAATGCAGATTGCACATGACCGTGATGCCGTAGTGCCGGTTGATGCGCAGCAGCGCGTCCATCACGACCTTGGTATTGCGCGGATCGAGCGAGGCGATCGGCTCGTCGGCGAGGATGATTTCGGGCTCCTGCACCAGCGCGCGGGCGATGGCGACGCGCTGCTGCTGGCCGCCGGAGAGGCTGTCGGCGCGCTGGGCGGCGAGCTGGGCGATATCGAACTGCTCCAGCGCCGAGAGCGCCACGGCGCGATCCTCGTCCTTCCAGAGCTGCAGCATGGAGCGGGGGGCCGAAACCGTATTGAGGCGGCCCATCAGCACATTGGTCAGAACGTCGAGGCGGCCGACCAGATTGAACTGCTGGAAGATCATGGCGCAGCGGGCACGCCAGTCGCGCAGCGCCTTGCCCTTCAGCTTGGTGACGTCGACATCGCCGAAGCGGATCGAGCCGTCCGTCGGGTCGACGAGGCGGTTGATCATGCGCAGGAGCGTCGACTTGCCGGCACCGGACCGACCAATGACGCCGACGAAGCTTCCCGACCCGATCGTCAGACTGACGTCGCTGACGGCAGCCTTGTGATTATAGTGTCGTGCAACGCCGTCCAGAACCAACATGTCATGATCTCCCGATTGGGCGGATCATGCAATTTCGAAGCAAAACTTTTGTGACGGAGTTTTCCACTTGGAAGCGAACCGGCACAACACGACAACTCAAGCATAAATCGGCTTCGCCGGCTTAGTCATCGCAACGTCATCCACATTCTCCACCTTCGCCGCAACCAACTGACAATGGAGAATTCGCGATGCAACTCGGCCCGACGCCGGCCCTTCACGCGACCGCGCATGTCGAGCGGTCGACGCTCGGGCGCTATACGGAAGTGGGCGCCCGCACGTCGCTGATCGAGACGACGATGGGCGACTATTCCTACATCTCGCCCGATGGCGACGTCATCTATTCGACGATCGGCAAGTTCTGCTCGATCGCGGCCGCTGTCCGCATCAATCCCGGCAACCATCCGCAATGGCGCGCCAGCCAGTCCCACTTCACCTATCGCGCGTCAAAGTATTTCGACGGCGAAGCGGACGAGGCCGAGTTCTTCGACTGGCGACGGTCGACGCCCTGCGCCATCGGCCATGACGTCTGGATCGGCCATGGCGTCACGGTTCTCGCCGGCGTCTCGATCGGCACCGGCGCGATCATCGGCTCGGGCGCGGTCGTCGCCAAGGATGTCGGCCCCTACGAGATCGCCGTCGGCGTCGCCGCGAAGACGGTCAAGCGCCGCTTCCCGGTCGCGATCGCCGACCGGCTGATGGCGCTTTCGTGGTGGGACTGGGACCACGAGCAGCTCCGCCACGCCCTGCCGGATTTCCGCGCCCTTTCGATCGAAGCGTTCCTGGAAAAATACGAGGGCTAGGCGCCCTCGCCGCCGATCACCGCGTTGATGGTCCTGGCCGCTTCCTGCGCCGCGGCCAGAACGTCGGCGATCGGGCGGCGGCTATAGCTGGTCGCGACATAGGGGACGGTCAGCGCGGCGACGATGCGGCCGTCGCGGGACAGGATCGGGAAGACCAGATCCGTGATGCCCGGCTGCAGGCTGTCCGGCTCCTCCTCGAAGCCGCGCTCGCGGATCGCGGCGAGGCGGGCCGGCATCGTCGCCCGCACCGCCGCATCCTGACCTTCGAGCCAAGGCAGAACCCGCTCCTCCGGCTCAAACGCCATCAGAAGCCGCCCCGTCGCGCTCTCGAACAGCGGGAAGGTCGCCCCAGCGCGCACGCGAAACCCGAAGGCGCTGGGGCTGTCGATCTGGGCGATGACGACGACGCGGCCGGCGTCATGGATGCTCAGATTGCAGGATTGGCCGATCGCCTCGCTCAGGCCCCGCATCGCCGGCAGCGCCATGTCGATCAGGCCGCGCATCGGCTCCTGCCGGTGGGCGAGCTCGAACATCATCATGGAGAGGAAATAGAGGCCGGACGGGCGGGCGCGGAACAGGTAGCCGCGCCGCTCCAGCGTCACCAGAGTGCGGTAGATCTGGTTGATCGAGCGATCGACCGCCGCCGCGACCTCGCCGAGCGTCATCCCCTCGCGGCTGCCGGCCAGCAGCTCGAGGATATCGAGCGCCTTGTCGAGCGCCGGCACGCCGTAGTTCGGGCCTTCGCCAGTCGCCTCGACCGCCATCGGCTTGCTCCATTCCTCGCTCCGCGCGGCCCACGCGACGCCCGGAACCATCGGCTTCTACAGGTCGACGCCCATCTCCGCCACCATGCGGCGGGCGATCGTCTCGTTGATGTCGGCGGGGACGGGCTGCGCGCCCGCAACCAGCGCCGTCCGGCCGGCGTCGGCGACGCGCGCCAGCGACAGGGCCTGCAGCATGAAGCCGATATCCATGGACTCGATCGAATTGCCCTTCGGCTCGCGGCCGGCGAGGTTGAACATGCGCCCGTCCGCGACGAGCACGACGTGGCGGCCGTCGGCCAACTCGATCCGTTCCAGCGAGTCGTCGACGAGTTCGGTGACGCGCGCCTGCCGGCGCAGCGCCGCAACGTCGATCTCCCACGGGAAATGGCCGGAATTGGCGAGGATCGCGCCGGAGCGCATTTTCGCGATCGCGGCCTCGCCGATGACGCCCGCGCGGCCGGTCGCCGTGATGAACACCTCGCCCCAGGGCGCGAGCTGGTCGATCGTGCCGCCGCGATAGCCGTCGAGCGCCGCCTCCAGCGCCTTGATCGGATCCGTCTCGACCACGGCGACGCGGCCGCCCAGCGCATCCAGATATTGCGCGATGCCGCGCCCGCACCAGCCATAGCCGACGACGACGAAACGGCGGCCGGGGATCATCAGATTGGTGATCCGCATGAAGCTCTCGACGATCGACTGGCCGACCGCGTGGCGGTTCTCGGCGATCTGCTTCAGCGGGCTGTCGTTGATGACGATGACCGGGAACGGCACCTTGCCGGCGAGTTCGTCGCGCAGCCGGTCGCCGCCCGAGGTGGTCTCCTCTGTGCCGCCCCGGATCGAGCCTTCCGTGCCCGCCTCGATCGCCAGCGCCGCGAGGTCGGCGCCATTGTCGAGCAGGATATCGGGCTTCGCCGCGACGACGCTCCGGACATTCTTCAGGTGCCGCTGCAGATCGTCGTCGCGCTTGCCGAACAGGTTCATGCCCTGCGCCTTCAGCACGGCGACGATGTCGTCCTGGGTCGAGCCGTGATTGCCGGTGCCGACTATGTCGGCGCCACCGGCCTTCAAGACTTCGAGCAGCACCGCCGTCTTCGGCTCCAGATGCAGCGACACGCCGATGGAGAGGCCGGCGAAAGGCTTCTCGCGCTCGAAATCGGCGCGCACGCCGGCGAGCAGCCGCATCCGCGACCGGATCCAGTCGATCCGCTTGCCGCCCCGCTCGATCAGGTCCGTTTCCACCAGAGTCGCCACTGCCATGTTCCGATCTCCGCATTTTCTTATGCAAAAATCTTTTTCATATTTGTCGAGATGGAGTCAAGACGGCCCTCACCCCAACCTCTCCCGCTGGCGGGAGAGGGAGCGCGTCGGACCCAGTCCAGCGGGTTCGCTGTGTCAGACAGAAGCGAGCGCAAGCGAAAAAGCCCTCTCCCGCTGGCGGGAGAGGGTTGGGTGAGGGTCTTCGTGTGTGAGGGTTTGCTAGAAGGGGCTCAGCCGCGCGGACCAAAAAGGTCGATCACCTCCAGCGAGGGGCTGCGATTGAAAGTGTGCAGGCCGAGATTGTCGCCCCAGGGCAGTGCGGTCGCAGAGAGCGTCTGCGCATAGGCCCCCGGCGTCAGCGACCGGATCTCGGCGAAACCGAGGGCCGCGCCATAGAGCCCGTCGCAATTCTGCACCGGCCGCACCAGCCGCCCGCCGACATCGAGGATGCGGCCGGCCGGTCGCGCGGCGTGAAGATCGACCAACACCGGATTGCCGGGATGCGGCTGCCACGGACCGAAGGGCGACGGGGCGTGGAAGAGCGACAGCGCGTCCCAGCTCGACGTCCAGCGCTCGCGCGAGGCAGCGAACATCCACCAACTGTCGCCGATCTTCTGCAAGGTCGCGTCGCCGAGATCGACATTTTCCAGCAGCACGGAATGCAGCGTCCAGTGATCCGGGAACGGATCGGCGCGGTAGAGCTCGACGGTGCGGCGGGATGAGGTTTCGGGGATCATCCAGATCGCGCCGTCATGCTCGAACAGGAACGGATAAGAGAGATGGCAATCCGTCTCCAGCACGATGCGCGGCGTCTCGACCCTGCCGGCCGCATCGATCTCGGCCAGCGAGATGACGCCCTTGCCGGTCGCATAGGGAAACTCCTCGACGAAGAGGAAGCGCCGGCCGTCCTGCTCCCAGAGGAAGGGATCGGCGTAGAAGCGCGCGCCGTCGTCGGCGAGGCGGCGGAAGCCGCTGGGACCGATCACCGGCAGCGCTTCGGAGGTGTCGGCCCGTTCGCGCCAGGCGACATACCAGTTCGGCGCGCGGCCGAGCTGGCGCTCGATCCGGCTCTTGATGCGGGCGGCGAGCATCGCCGTGAAGAAGCCGGCCGCCGACCGGCGCGGCGCGGCGGGCGCCGACGCGGGCGCGAGGCTGCCGGGCGGAATGCCCTCGGCCAGTCGTGCCGCCTGATGCACGACCATGTGCGCGGCGCGGCCGAGCAGCATGCCGAGCGCGGCCGTGGCGCTGCGCGGACTCTCGACCGCCGGCCGCCACGCCGACAGGATGCGCTCTCTCCCCGCCGTCACGAGAACCGTCTCGAACAGCGGCGCGCGCTCGTCGAGCACGGCGGCGAGCGCCCCGGCCTCGATGGGGCCACCGTCGCAGCGAAGCGTCAGCACGGGCACGGCGCTGGAGCCGTCGCCGCAGAGGTCGATCAGAAGTTCCGGCGCGACGCCATCGGCCTCCGGCACGCCGAGATCGGACCAGGCAACCCCGACTTCGAGCGCGTCGTGTGTGGCGCCGTAGAGCGTGCGTTCCAGCAAGAACAGCGTCGCGGCGCCCTGGGGCAACGGCGCGGTCGACCGTCCCTGCTCGACCCGGACCGCGCAGCCCGGAAGCGTCGACAGCCGGGCGACGATCTCGCGCTGCCAGCCGCGCAGGTCCATCGGGTCGAGCCGGATATCGATCCGCATGTCATCTCTCTCCTTGGCGCGGCGCGCATCAGGCTTTACGCCTCGGAGGGGAACGATTCCGGGCGGGCGGGACGGACAGGCTAATGGCAAAGCGTAAGTATCTCTTTTACACGCGATCGCTCGCCGGCGGCGGCGGGGCCGAACGCGTCTGGGCGCTGCTCGCCTCGCATTTCGCGTCGGATGGCAACGACGTCATCCTCGCCGTCGACGGCGCCGGCGATCCGTCCGTCCCGCTCGACCCGTCCGTCCGCGTCGAAGTGCTCCCCGCCGGCAACCGCGCGCAGATCACGGCGCTGGCGGGCCTGCTCCGCCGCTTCCGGCCGGATGTCGCGCTGTCAGCCCTTTCCGGCAACGCCACCAAGCTGGCGCTGGCAAAGCTCTGGGCGCGCTCGTCCGTGCCGCTGGTCGTCTCGTTCCACGGCTTCGAGGAATACCGCACCGGCAAATTGAGCGCCGCCGCCTATTACGGCATGCCGATCCTGACCAAATCCTGCAGCCGGATCGTCTGCGTCTCCGACACGCTGAAGGCGGTGATGATCGAGCGCTGGGGCGCGGAAGCCGACAAGACGGTGCGGATCTACAATCCCGTGCCGCTCGCCCCCGCCGAGATCGACGCCGCCACGCTCGCGGCGCGGCCGCCGGAGGTCGTCGCCGTCGGCCGGCTGTCGCCCGAAAAGGGTTTTGGCGACCTGATCGCCGCCTTCGCCCTGGTGGCGAACCGCGACGCGATGCTGACGATTGCCGGCGAGGGACCGGAGCGCGGCAAGCTCGAAGCCGAGATCGGCGCGCTCGGGCTCGCCGGCCGCGTCCATCTCGCCGGCTTCACCGATCCCGCCCCGCTCTATGCCCGCGCCCGGCTCTGCGCGATCCCGTCGCGCACCGAGGCGTTCGGCATGGTGGCGGTCGAGGCGCTGGCAGCCGGCCTGCCGGTTGTCGCGACGCGTTGCGCCGGGCCGCGCGAGATCCTCGACGGCGGCCGCTTCGGCACGCTGGTTCCGGTCGGCGATGCGCCAGCGATGGCGCAGGGCATCGACGCGGCGCTGGCGGCCCCCGGCGATCCAGCGCCGCGCATCGACCGCGCTCAAGCTTTTTCCAGCGAAGCCGGCTTCGCCGCCTGGGCGAGGCTGCTCGACGAGATCGCCCGGAAGGGCTGATCAGGCTCGGGCCAACTCGCGGTGCCGCTCGAACAGCTTCGGCATCTGCACCTTGGTCGAATAGGGAACCGCCTTGGCGCGGATCACCGCTGGGTCGAGGCGACCCGACCGGATGTCGTCGAAGAGCTTCAAGAAGCCCGCCGTCATCTGCTCGGCCGAAGCCTCGGGATCAGCGGGGCGCTCGACCAGGAAGCCGCTCTCGCCCGCGACAATGAGCGGATCGAACTGCGGCAGGCGGATCGCGCCGACGGGGCGGCCGGTCGAGAGCAATTCCAGCAGATAGCAGGGCATGCCCTCGAAGAACGAGGTCAGCACGCCGGCATGGCACCGGCGCATGATCGCCGCCACGCCGTCGGAGTTCTGGAAGCCGTGCCGCACCGTGAACGGCTCGATGGCGGCGAACTCCGCGAAGCGGTGGGGATCGCTGGTGCCGATATAGTGGAACTCGAACCGCCCCGCGCGCGCCTGATGCAGGCGGCGCATGGTCTCGAACATCAAAGGCGGGTCCTTGAAGGTATCGAGGCGGCCGGCGAAGACGATGCGGAAGACGTCATCCTGCGGGAACGGCGCCAAGGCGAAGCGGTCCATGTCGACCGAGACGGTCAGGAGCTCCGACTTCGCCACGAATTGCGGCATCACCTTCTTGAAGCGCTCGATGATGTTCTGGTTGACGCAGACGATGCGGCTGGCGAGGCGGAGCGCGATGCGCTCGTTGACGGCGTTGATGTACCAGAAGCGCTTGATCAGCGAATCCATCTGGTCCTTGCGACTGCCCTCGCCATGCACGAGCTGCACGACAGGCCTGCCGAGCATCCGCCCGATCGGCGCGAATTCGAAGCGCTGCAATTCCGTCGTCGCCTGCGGCGCGGCGCCGAGCCTGCGGATCGTCGGCAGATAGCGCAGCGCGCCGAGCGCGAAGCGCAGCGTCACCGACTGCCATAGCTTCTTGGCGGCGCCGTGGATTTCCTGGTCGGGAATGTGCACGACGGGCAGGAAGTCGATCGTGTGGTCGCCGACCGGCAGCTTCACCACCTTGCCGAGCTCGAGGTCGCCGCGCTCGTCGACGCCGACAAGCAGGACGGAGAAGTCGGGCGGGTGGCGCTCGAACATCAGCCGCACATGCGTTTCGATGCCGCCGACCTTGAAGCCGCGCGGATCGATCGGATGCAGCATGGTCAGCCGATGCACCATTCCCTTCCCCCAGCTCCCTCAGCCGCGCCCATTCGAACGCCTGTCGGGCCCTTTTATCAGGTAGCCGATATAGTAGGCCATCGAGCGCGCATAGCGCATGCCGAGCCGGCGCGGTTCCTGGAGAAAGCGCCAGACCCATTCGGTGCCGGTGCGCTGGAACAGGATCGGCGCGCGCTTGCTGTGGCCGGAAATGAAATCGAGCGCCGCGCCGATGCAGACATAGATGACGCCGGCCGGATGCCTGGTGGCGGCATGGGCGAAGAGCTCCTGCTTCGGCGCGCCGAGCGCGACGAAGCAGATGCCGGCGCCGGATGCCTCGATCCGCGCGGCCGCAGCTTTCGCCGCCTCGCCCTCGGGATCGAAGCCGCGCGGCGGCGATTCCGAGCCGGCGATGACGAGACCGGGAATGTCGGCGACGAGCTTCGCGGCGGCCTCGTCGCGGATGGCGTCCGAGGTGCCGAAGAGATGCACGGAGATGCCGGCGCCGGCGGCGGCGCGGCAGAGCGGCAGGACGAGATCGGCTCCGGTCACCCGGTCCACGGATGCCCCCTGCCGGCGCGCGATCTTCACCACCGGCGCACCGTCGGCGCTGACATAGGTCGCGGCGTCATAGGCGGCGCGGAAGCCGGCGTCCTCGCGCAGCTTGACGAGATGATCGAGATTGAGCGTGAAGACGGTGCCACCATGCCCGGCGCGCGCATCGGCGAGGATGCGGGCGATCAGCTCGGCCTCGGTGCCGATGTTGACGCGGCCGTCGCCGATCCGGACCAGATCGGCCGGCGCATCCGGCCGGCGGCCATCGCGCTCTCGCATTGCCATGAGCTGCCTCAAACTCCCACGTCTCGGCCCGGCGGCCGCGTGCCAGCGCCGCCCGAAAGGGCCGTCGCATCGACTTGCCGGTTATCGATATAGCTGAGAAGGTTAAAAAGACCGGAACCGGAGTAACGCTGGGTGACCCGTTGAAGCCATCTCGCCGCGAGCTTCTGCGCGCCAGCGCCCTTCTGGCCGCGCTTCCCCTTAGCGGGAGGCCGGCAACGGCGGCGGCGGATATCACGCTCGGCGCGGCGGCCCGGCGCGCCGGCATCCATTTCGGCACCTCGATCGCCGCCGACACGCTGCTGAACCCGGCCCAGGCGGCGCTCTATCGCCGCGAGGCGCGGATCTTCACCGTCGACTGGGCCTTGATGTTCGCCTATCTGCGGCCGCAGGCAGACCAGTTCCGCCCGAACGGCGCCGAGGCGATCCTCGCCTTTGCGGGGGCGACCGGCGTTCCCGTGCACGGCCATGCGCTCGCCTGGAACGAAAGCCGACCCGACTGGCTGATGAAGCTCTCGAAGGCGGAGAAGCGGAAGGCGCTCGACCGCCATATCGACGAGACGGTCGGCCATTTCGCCGGCAGGCTGCCGTCCTGGAACGTCGTCAACGAGCCGTTCTGGCCGGGCCATGGCCGGCCCGGCGATTTTCGCAACGGCCCCTGGCTGCAAGCGTTCGGCTCCGGCTATGTCGAGCGCGCCTTCAAGCGGGCGCAGGTCGCCGACCCAAAGGCCCGGCTCGTGCTCAACGAGGCGATGACCGAGGTCTGGAGCGAGGACGGCGCGAGGATCCGGCAGGGCCTGCTCCGGCTGGTCGACACGCTGCAGGATTCGGGCGTCCGGCTCGATGCCGTCGGCCTGCAGGGGCATCTGCAGCCCGGCCGGCCCTTCGACGACGCCGGCTTCGCGGATTTCCTGCACGAGATCGCCGAGCGGAAGGTCGAGATCTGGATCACCGAACTCGACGTCGACGACACGCCGTTCCCGGATGACGTCCGCCTGCGCGACGCCGCCGTCGCCGCCCGCTACCGCGATTTTCTCGGCGCGGTTCTCGCGGTGCCGGCGGTATCGACGGTGATCACCTGGCAATTGGCGGATTCCGCGAGCTGGTACGATCACGCGGCGCGCGAGGAGGATCCGGGCGCCGCCCGCCTGCCGCGTCCCCTGCCCTTCGACGAACAATTCCAGCCGAAGCCCGCCTTCGACGCGATGGTCGCGGCGTTTGGCGCAGCGACGAAGGAATGACCTAGCGCAGCGCGGCGAGCCGGGCGCCGAGCCGCTCGAGCAGCGCGGCGCGATCGCGATCGGCGGCCTCGTTCCAGCGCTCCAGATTGCGCTTTGCCAGCGCCGCCATGCCGGCGAGCGCATCGGGTTGCTCCAGCCGCGCGCGGATGGCGGCCGCGCTCGCCGCCGGATCGGCGGGATCGATCATCCAGCCCGAAGGACCGAGCGCCTCGCGGAAAACCTTGATGTCGGTGGCGATCGCGCCGAGCCCGCCATGCTGCGCTTCCAGCGGCGTCAGGCCGAGGCCCTCGTCATGCGAGGTGGTGATCAGGGCATGGGCGGCGGCGATCCGCTCGCGGACATAATCCGCTTCCTGGTAGCCGTGCAGCGTCACATACGGGAACTTTTGGAGCGCCTCCGCCTCGTCGCCCCAGCCGAGCCGGCCGACGACGTCGAGATGCGCGTCGAGGCCGCTCTCGCGCAGCGCGCCGACGATTGCCGCGGCGGCGCGGAGGTTCTTGCGCGGCTCGACCGTGCCGATCGCGATCAGCCGGAGCGTCTCGCCCGGCGCCCAGAGACGCGGACGCGTCGCCTGCCCGGCAATGCCGAAGACGTCGCGGACGCGCGGCCGATAGAGCGAGATCTCCGCATCGGGACGGGCGAAGGCCGCGAGCTCGGCCCGCGTCGTCTCGGAATTGACCAGCAGCCAGCGCAGCCGCTTCAGCGCGAAGGCGAAGGCCGGCACCATGTAGCGGCGGGCGCGCCAGTTCAGGTCCTGCGGCCGGGTCAGCAGGAAGGTATCGTGGATGTAGGGCACGACCCGGTCGCCGAACAGCGTCAGCGGGATCGACGGCGGAAAGCCCGGGCAGAGCGCCAGCGCGCGGCGATTGGCGAGGAGACGCGACGGCAGCCGCATCGTCTGCGCGGTGATCATTCCGCGCAGGCCGGAGGCGCGCACCGCCTCGACCGGCAGCGGCGCCAGCGCCTCGGCCGAGAACAGCTCGAGCGTGATCCGCTCCAGCCCCGTCACATGGCGGCCGAGATGGCTTTCATCGACAAAGAGCACGGGATCGCGCGCCATGGTCAGGTCAGCTCAAGCGGCGCTTGGGTGAGTTCCCGGGCCGGCTCCTGGCCCGTCTCCTGGGGGGAAGGCATCGCACGCACGGTCACCATGCCCCGAAGCTCCGGCACGAGTTCACGAAGATCGGCATAGGCGGTGAGGATCGCCGCCGTCCCGGCCTCCTCGGCGTCGACCACCATGACGACGTCGTCGGCGATCGCCACCAGGGCGTTGAAAAGTGCCGGCGGGCAGGATGGCCCGAGGTCGACGATCACCCGCTCGAAGCCGTCGGCGACGTCCCGGATGGTTTCGACCACGCGGTCGCCATGCTCCCCGAGCTCGTCGCGGCGCCCGGCGCTCGCCGCCGGCAGCAGCACGATCGAGGCGAGCTGAAGCCTTGTGCCGATCGCCTCCGGATCGGTATCGCTCAACGCCGCGTCGAGGATGCCCGGCGCGTCCTCGCCGATGAGCGCCATTCCGGTGGTGATCGCGCCGCCATTGGCATCGATCAGCAGGGTCTCGGCGGGGGGCTCCGCCACGGCGCGGGCGAGGCCGCAGGCAATCGTCGCGATCACGCCGCTGGCGGCGGTGCCAAACAGGACGTGGACGGCGGGGCCTTCCGTATCGGCGGGCGAGGTGAGCTTTCCGGCCAGCGCCCGGAACGTTTCCGCCGCATCGCGGGCGACCTCGTTCATCCGCTCGCCGAGCATCGCCTCGGTCAGTGTGGCGCTGTCCAGCAGCGCTTTCGGCACCGGGATCTCGGCGAGGATTGTTGTGGCGACGGGGGCCGCTGGGACGTCGATCGGAGGCTCGATCGCGACGACGGCGGGAATGGCGGGTCCCAAGACCGGCTCGGCCCGGGCCGGCCTCGGGGCCGGCAGGCGGGGCCGGCCGCGATAGAGCGCCAGCGCGATGCCGAGCCCAAGCCCGCCGATGCCGGCGAGGCCGAGGATGATCTTCTTCTTCGGCGAGGACGGATAGAGCGGGATCTGGGCGGGGCTGATGACGCGGGCGTCGGAGACCTGCAGGTTCTCCTGCAGGCCCGTCTCCTGTGCGCGGGCGACGAAGGCGCGGTAGGCGTCGCGGAGGATCGCCGCCTCGCCCTCGAGCTCGCGCAGCGCGACGCTGGCATCGCTGGTGTCGTTGGCCTTGACGGTCGCCGCCGCCAGCGCCGTCGTGGTGCTCGCGACCTGCGATTTGGCGAGATCGGCATCGACGCGCGCCTTGGCGGCGAGCGCGTCCAGCTCCTGCGCGATCAGGCTGCGGCTGCGCGCGACGTCGGCCCCGACCGTCTGCATGCGCGGATGCCGGGCGCCGAGCGTCTCGCCGAGTTCGGTCTGCTGGCGCAATGCGGCGGCATAGTCGAGCTTCAGCCGGGCGAGGACCGGGGAATCGATCGTCGAGAGCGCCGAGGCGAGATCGCCGCCGCTGGACCGGGCGATCGCATCGAGCTGCGCCAGCCGCGCCGAGGCTTCGTCCGCGCGCAGGCGCGCCGTGACATTGGCCTCGTTCAGCTGCCGGAGCGTCTGCTCGTCGACGGGCCGCCCGTCGACCTGCACGAAGCCATGCTTCTTGCGATAGGCTTCGAGCCGCTCGTCGGCGTCGCGGGACTTCGCCTGCAGATCGCTGACCTGGCGGGCGATCAGCAGGTTGGCCTGCCGCGCCGCGTTCTGCTTCGCCTCGGTCTGGCTGACGATGAAGGCCTCGGCGACCGCGTTCGACAGCCGCGCCGCCTTCTCCGCCGAGGTCGACGAGACGATCACGTCGATGACATAGGTATCGGCGGCCCGCTCGGCCCGGACGTGCCTGGCGAGGGACAGCAAGACGGCGTCGATGTCGGACGCCTCGCCGCGCCCGCCGAATTCGGGATCGTTGATCAGGTTTTCACTGTCGACGACCTTGCGCAGCGTCGCCGAGGCGGTGACGAGGTCGACCTGCGTCTCGATCCAGGGAAGATCGATGCCCTGGGTCGGCCGGACCACTTCCGGCCCGACCAGCTGCTTGTCGCGCGGATCGAGCAGGACGCGGGTCGTCGCCTGAAACACCTTGTCGGCGAAAGTGACATAGGCGAAGGCAGCGCCGAGGAACAGCGCTAGCGTCAGCAGGATCAGGAGCCATTGCCGGCGCAGCAGCGCGAACAGGGCGGAGAGATCGATCTGGTCCGAAACCGGATCGAACGCCGCGCCACGCTCGCCCGCCGTTTCCGATGGTCGCGTGATCGAGAAATTGGCTCTGGCCGCCATTGTCTTCCACGGACGAGATCGTGATGCGCATGGTTAGAGAGTTGCCGGTCCGCCCACCCGACAACCGAACTATGGAGTTTTCTGGATTAAGGATATGTAAACGATAATCATCATTTAGCCGGACCAAATCTAGCGACGGCAGCAAGCGCTTCCGGAAAGATATCCTCCGTTAATCCCTCAGTATCACGGTGGAATCCTCGACAGATACCTGGAATATCTAGCCTTGCCCCACCCCCGGTCGAATCGGTTAACGCTACGGCCAGAATCTGGCCCACGGCCGTTCAAATGGCTCTATAGCTCCCGCGCGCATGCGCTCGTCGTGTGCAACCTGGCGAGTTGAACGGCATGGCGACGGGTCCGCAGCGGAGAGACAGGCATATCGAAACGCTGCGCGGGCTGGCCTGCATTCTGCTGGTCGCCTACCACGTCATCGGCAACGATCCCGCGCATGGCATGCACATCACCGCGCATGACAATTGGCGGCTCTTCACGGAGCTGTTCATCCATGTCCGCATGCCGCTGTTCTCGTTCCTGTCCGGCTACGTCTTCTCCGCCATCGTCGCCGATCGCGCCGGGCTCGGCGTCGCCATCACCAAGAAGTTCCGCCGCCTCGGCATCCCGCTCGTCGTCGTCTCGACGCTGTTCTATCTCTGCTTCGGCCTGATCAATGACGGCTTCGACGAACCGATCTGGCAGATCTACGTCCTGCCCTACCAGCATTACTGGTACCTGCAGGCGACGCTGCTGATCATGATCGGCATTCTGGTCGGCTGTCATCTTGCCGGAGATCGCGCGCGCGGCTTCATGACCGCGCTGTTCCCGCTCGCCTGCGCCCTGTTCATCGCCGCCCCGGTGTTCGATCCGGATGTCTTCGCCATCAGCTCGGCGATCTACCTGCTGCCCTATTTCCTGCTCGGCCAGTTGCTGCGCGTCTGGTCGGCCGAGCGGCGGATCCGCGCCGTGCCGTCGCGCCGGCAGCCGCTGGTGATCGGGTTGGGGCTGCTGGTCGCACTCATGTTCGCGCTCGACCTCGCGCAGTATGAGGGCCTCAACCAGCTCAATTTCGCCCGGCAATCGGCGCTGGGCCTGCTGTTCGGCGTGAGCGCCTGCCTGTTCCTGTTCCTGACGCGGCTGGAGTGGCGGCCGCTCGAACGCATCGGCGCCTATTCCTATACGATCTATCTCTTCCACGTGTTCTTCACGGCGGCGCTGCGCAAATCGTTCGGCATCGCCTTTCCCGGCGCCTCCAGCGGCATCTTCTTCGTCACCGCGCTGGCCGCCGGCCTGCTGCTGCCGATCGGGCTGCACAAGGTCCTGATCCGCTGGCGCTGGACCGCGCTGCTGTTCCTCGGCATCAGCCGGCCGGCCCCGCGCGCCCGACTGACGACGGCGGACGCCGGCCGCGCCGACGGGATCGCACCATGAGCCTGTCCCAGGCCGCACCGGCATCCCGTCCGATCTATGTCGCGCGACCGGTCGGCCTCGCCAGCGCGCTGACCGTGCTCTGCCTGATCGTGCTCTTCTTCGTGTCCTCCAAGGTGCTGGATGCCGCCGGCATCCCCTATGGATCGCCCGGCGGTTCGGCCCTCTCCAAGTTCCACCCGGCCACCTTCCTGGCGCTGGCAGCGCTCGGCATCTGGGCGGTCGCCATCGGACCCGGGCGGCTGCTCGCGCAGTTGGCAGCCAAGCGGCCGGGAACCCTCGTCTTCGCCCTCGCCATTCTGCTCCTCGCCTTCCAGGCCGCGATCGTCCAGAAGCTGCCGATCTCGGCTGTGGTCGACACCTTCGTGCTGCCGCTGGCGCTGTTCGTCTCGATCTCCGCGCTGCGGGCGCCGGTGGCGGAGCGGCTGCTGATCGGCCTGCACCTGTTCTTCCTCTTGAATTCGACGCTCGGCTATCTCGAATATTTCACGCCCTGGCGGCTGACCCCCGTCTACCAGGACGGCGTCATCGTCACCTATGACTGGCGCGCGACGGCGCTGCTCGGCCACCCGCTCATCAACGCGCTCTCGACCGGCATCTATCTGCTGATCCTGACCGGGCCGGGCGGACGCCGTTTCGACATGCCGATCCGCGCCTTTCTGCTCCTCTACAACCTGGGCGCGATGGTGGCGTTCGGCGGTCGCGCGGCGACGATCGTGCTGCTCGCCCTGCTGGCCCTTCGCGGCGCCCTCAGCCTGCTCCGGGTGTTGGCCGGCCGCCGCTTCCGGCTGCGCGACGCCATGGTAGTGGCCGTCATCCTGACGATGATCGCCACCATCGGCTCGCTCCTGGTGCAGGGCGGCGCGCTCGACAATTTCGTCGGCCGCTTCCAGGACGATTCCGGCAGCGCCGCGACGCGCGTCGCAATGTTCCACATCTTCGACGGCATGGCGCTCCGGGACGTGTTCTTCGCGCCCGATCTCGTCCATGTCGGCTCCAACCAGCGCCGGCTCGATCTCGCGATCGGCATCGAGAGCTTCGTCGTCGCCTTCTTCGCCTATTACGGCATCGTCACGACGGTGCTGTTCTTCCTCGGCCTCGCCGCGTTCGTCGCCGAGATCGTCCGCTCGGTCGGGCCGGCCGCGCTGCTGCCGCTCGGCTATTATTTCGTCGTCACCTCGACCGCGACCGGCATCGCCAACAAGACGATCGACTTCGCGCTGATCATGGCGATGATCCTGATCCTGCTCGATCGCCGATTCATTCCCCAGGCGATCCCCGGACGCCCCGCATGCTGATTCGCCAGACGATCCGATACCTGCCCGCGCAACTGCTCTCGCCGGCCTTCCAGCTGCTGTCGATGGTGGTGTGGACCTATTTCCTGCCGCCGGCCGAGATGGGCTCCTACATGCTGATCACGGCGACGCAGGAATTCGCCTATCTGATCGCGCTCTCCTGGTTCTCCGTCTATGCGCTGCGCTTCATGCCGTTCGAGCGCGGCCGGGCCGAGCGCAGCGCCTTCCTGCATACGGAAGCGGCGATCATCTGGATCTCGATCCCGATCAGCCTCCTGGCCGCTGTGGCAACGATCCGCATCATCGACGTCACGCATCTGACCTGGCAGACGGTGGCGATCATCGCGTTCTTCTTCGCGACGCGCGGCATCAACACCCATTATTCCGAGCGGGCGCGGGCGCAATCGAACATCCTCGCCTACACGATGCTGCAGATCCTCGGGCCGATCCTCGGCTTCGGCCTCGGCCTGGCGCTGCTGATCGAATGGCAGCCGACCGGCGAGGCCCTGATCCTCGCCTATGGCATCGCCCAGATGATCGCCAATCTCGTCGCCGCGCCGATGATCGGCATCGCCGTCCTGCCCCGCCGCATCGATACCGTCATCCTGAAGGCCGCCTTCGCCTTCGGCGGTCCGATGCTGGTGCTCTACGGCCTCGGCTGGATCGCGGAGAACAATTTCCGCTATGTCGTCAGCCATGTATCCGGCGCCGCCGTCTTCGGCCTGCTCGCCGTCGGCTGGGGGCTCGGCCGCCGCTGCGCCTCTTTCGGCGCCATGCTGGTGGCCGCCGCCGCCTTCCCGATCGCCGCGCGGCTCCTGAACGAAGGCAAGCGCGAGGAAGCGCTGAGGCAGCTCTCCACCAACGCGGCGCTCTTGATCGGCGTCATGGCGCCGACGGTTGCCGGCATCGCCATGATCAGCGCCCCGGCGACCGATCTCCTGATCGCCGAGCCCTATCGCGAGATGACCAAGGCCATTCTCGGCCTCTCGGCGCTCGCCGCCGCCATCCGCTTCCTGCATGTGCACGTCACGGACCAGATCTTCGTGCTGGAGAAGCGGCTCCGCTATGCCGGCATCGTCGACGTCGTCGAGATCGTGGCGGCCGTCGCGCTGACGGCGGCGGGCCTCCTCGCCTACGGCCCGGTTGGCGCCGTCATCGGCACCGCGCTCGGCTCGCTGCTCGCTGCGATCGTCAGCCTCTACCTCGCCATGGCGAAACTCGACTTCGTGCCGCCGATGCGCGACATTGCCCAGGTGGCGGCGGCAACCGCCGCGATGGCGATCGGGCTGGCCGTGCTTCCGACCGCGACCAGCGTCACCGGCCTCGTCCTGACGATCCTGTTCGGCATGGCGGTCTACGCCGCGGCGATCCTCGTTGCCTATCGCGGCGAAGCGCGGGGGATCCTCGAGCGCCGGCTGAGCCGCCGGGCCCAGGCTTCCGCGTAAGCTTCAGGCGGCGCGGCGGAGAACCTTGCGGGCAAAACGCTCCAGCGCGGGGTGGCGCTTCACGAAGGCCTTGGCGCCCTCGTAGCCGATCGTCGGCCAGGCGCGCCAGGAAGCGCCCTGGTGGATGTTGACGAGCGGGATGTTCGCCACCTCGAAGCTGCGCTTATGGCCATAATCGCCGATGGTGAAATCGAAGGTGCGGAAGCCCTGGCGGTACAGCGCCTCCATCGTCCGCTCGATGACGAGGCGGCCCGGCGAGCAATTCGCCCACTGGCCGCCGGCCGTGCTGATCCGCACCATCGAATAATGGTCGCCATGCGCGACGCCATAGAGGCCCGCCACCAGTTCGTCGCCGGCCATCAGTGCCGTCAGCCGCGCCGAGCCGTCCTTCAGCCCGTCGAGGATCAGCTCGCGGTAGAAGGCGTCGTAGTCGGGTTCGTCGAGCAGATAGGGCAGACCGAGCGAGGCGATCCGCTCGCTCTGCTGCGCCGTCAGCCCGGCATAGATCGCCTCGACCTCCGCCTGCGTCTCCGCGAGCACGAAGCGGGCGCGCTCGTCGCGCGTGAACACCCGCCAGAAGCGGCCGAGCTCCTTGCGGTTATCCTTGGAAAGGCTGCGCAGCCAGCCCTCATAATCGCCATCGATCCGGACATAGTTGCCGAAGAGGTTCGACACCTCGCCGCCGAGCGCCAGGGTGAGCGGATTGGGCCGCTCGCCGATCGCGGTCACCACCTTGGTGAATTCGAAGAGATCGGCCGCCGGCAAGGCCGCCCGGATCGCCCGCCAGAGCGCGCGGGCTCCCGCCTCATCGCTCGGCGCGGCGGGGCCGAGCAGCGGTGCGTTGTAATCCGTGATGCCGAGATCGGCGAATTCGATCGAGCGCAGCCGGCCGCGCCTGAGGATCAGCGGCAGCGCCAGCACGTCCGCGCCGCTGGCGTCCGCGACATGCACCAGGAGGGGCTTGACGCCCGGGTTCCCGGCAAAGCGCTGATACCAGTGCGACAGCCACGGCGCCGCCTGAAACGGCGAGAACAGGGCGCCGTCGAGCAGCGCCTGCCAGCGCGGCAGCGCGGCGTCCCACGATCGATCGATGGTGACACGGTAGCGCAAGGACGGGCCCCCTTCCGGGCTGGACCGGCTCAACGCGTATACGCGGGAATATCGACGATCGTGCCCGGGTTCTCGCGCGACAGGCGGAAATCGATCGGCCGGCGGTTGCGGCGCGCCCGCTTCATCCAGGGGCTGCGGCGCCAGCCGGCCTGCAGGGCCGCCTTGGCCCAGAAGCCGGGACCATCGAGCGAGCGGCTCTTCGGTGTGACGCCGAAATGCTGGCGCAGGATGCCGTTCGCCACCGTCACCATCTGCGAGCGGCGGATGTCGTCGGTCCAGTGCTCGGTGGTGACCGAAACGTTGAGCACGTCATAATTTTCGACGCGATGCGGGCCGTTCAGCGGCCAGGTCAGCATCTGCCCCGGCTCCAGGTCGAACACAATCGCGTCGCGGTCGTAGATGGGGTCGTAGCGCATGTCGACCTCGACGCCATAGAGCGCGATCTTCTCAAGCTCGTCCTGCGGCAGATAGGGCTCCTCGGTCGGATAGATGTAGATCCGCTTGCGACCCATGATCTGCCAGAGCGACTGACCGGGCAGGTCGCAGTGGTAATAGACCTGCGCGCCGGGCGAGGAGACGAGGATGCCCATGCCGCGGTTAAAGGTCTCGAAGCCCGGGACCTTGGCGGAGAACTCGTCGAAGATCGTGTTGAGCAGCGCGCCATAGCGGTCGTCGACCATCTTGACGTTGCGCATGTTGAGCCACATGCGGCCGTTGCCGATCGCGTCGATGACTTCCTGGCCGGAGAGATCGCCGACCTCGCCCTCGCGCCAGGTCTTCTTGCTCTCGCCGCGCTTGCCGGTATGGACCAGCGCGTAGTGCTCGACGGGATAGCGCTCGATCAGCTCGGCCAGCGCCTCGCGGGAAAACAACGGGTTCTCGTGCAGCGTGTGCTCGATCAGCAGCGGCTCGTTGCCCCACTTGGCCACGTTGCCGGGATTCCAATTCCTAAGAACGGCATCAGACATGTCGCGCCCCTCGCTCGATTTGCCCTCTCGGCGGAAGCTAGGCGAGATCCCGCGCAATTGCCAACAATTCGGCGACTTAAGGTAAACTGCCAAACGCCGCGACAAACCAAAAACGGGTTAAGTCCCGTTAACCGCTCGGAAACCTCATTCCGCGACGGCCTCGACCAGCAGGATCGCCGACCGCGGCGGCATCGCGAAGGCCGCGTCCACCGGGCCGAAATCGAGGCTCTCCGCCGCCTTGCGCCACAGCCGGCCGGCCCGCGCCGGAGGCACCGTCGCCTCGACCGTGTCGCCGCCACCGTTGAGCAGCAGGCAGAGGCGGTCGCCGATCTCCGGCTCGTTGAGCACCATACCGAGTGTCCGGACTGCCGGATCGCTCCAGGCATTCTCCTTGAGCGGCAGGCCGTCGGCGCCGATCCAGAGCACGTCGGGAATGCAGTCCTCACCGGCCGCCTCCCCCGTCAGCGGACGCGGGCCGCGCAAGGCCGGGTGGGCGGCGCGGAGCGCGATCAGCTCCGCCGTGAAGGCGACGAGGTCGTCGTCGGCCTTTTCCCAGTCGAGCCAGGCGACGGCATTGTCCTGCGCATAGGCGTTGTTGTTGCCCCGCTGGCTGCGGCCGAGCTCGTCGCCCATCGAGAGCATCGGCGTGCCGCGTGAGACGATCAGGGTCATCAGCAACGCGCGGACATCGGCCACCCGTCGCGCCAGAATGGCCGGATCGGCGGTCTCGCCCTCGGCGCCGTTGTTCCATGACTTGTTGTCGTCGGTGCCGTCGCGATTGTGCTCGCCATTGCCGTCATTGTGCTTGCGCTCATGCGCGACGAGATCGGCGAGCGTGAAGCCGTCATGCGCGGTGACGAAATTGACGCTGCGGTCGACGCTGCGATGACGCGGCGCGAAGATGTCGGCCGAACCCGCGAGCCGCGTGGCGAGATCGCCGATCATGCCGCCGTCGCCACGGAAGAACCGCCGCACCGTGTCGCGATAGCGGTCGTTCCACTCGCCCCAGCCGGCCGGGAACTGGCCGAGCTGGTAGCCGCCCGGCCCGATGTCCCAGGGCTCGGCGATCAAGATGACGTCGCGCAGCAGCGGGTCCTGCTCGATGGCGGCGAGTAAGGGAGCTGCCGGGTCAAAACCGTCCTCGCGCCGCGCCAGCGTCGTGGCGAGATCGAAGCGGAAGCCGTCGACGCCGGTGCGCTCGACCCAGGTTCGCATCGCGTCCATCACCAGCCGCAGCACCGGCGGCCGGTCGCAGGCGAGGATGTTGCCGGTGCCGGCGTCGTTGACATAGCCGGAGGGATCGCCCTGCTCGAGCCGGTAGTAGGTCGCATTGTCGAGGCCGCGCATCGAGACGGTCGGACCGAGGTGATCGCTCTCGCCAGAATGGTTGAAGACGACGTCGAGGATGACGGCGATGCCGGCCGCATGCAGCGCCGCGACGGATGCCGCCACCTCCGCAAAACCGCCCGGCGCCAGGCGCGGATCGGGTGCCATCCAGGCGACCGGATTGTAGCCCCAGTAGTTCGAAAGCCCGAGCGGCGGCAAATGGCGCTCGTCGAGCCAGGCGGCGACCGGCAGCAGCTCGACCGTCGTCACGCCGAGCCGCTTCAGATGCGCGATCGAGGCGGGATGGCCGAGCCCGGCGAAGGTGCCGCGCAGCCGCTCCGGCACGGCCGGATTGAGCTTGGTGAAACCGCGCACATGCAGTTCGTAGATCACCTGCCGGTCCCAGGCGATCGGCGGACCCTGGCGGGGCGCGGGCGCGTTTGCGGCGCCGGTCACGATCGCCTTGGGCACGAAGGCGGCGCTGTCGCGCGTGTCGCTCGCCTCGCCGAGACGGCGCGCGTCGAACAGCGCCTCGTGCAGGGCGAACGGCCGGTCGAGCGCCAGCGCATAGGGGTCGACCAGCAACTTGGCGACATTGAAGCGCTGCCCGGCCTCCGGGTGCCACGGCCCTTCGGCACGAAGGCCGTAGCGGTCGCCCGGCATGATCCCGTCGATCTCGCCGTGATGCACGTCGCCGGTGCGCGCCGGCAGGCGGATGCGCCGGATTTCGACGGCGCCGGCCGCGTTGAACAGGCAGAAATGAACCGCCTCGGCATGGGTGGAATGAACGGCGACGTTGACGCCGGTCGCGGTCGGCGCGACGCCGAGCGGCTCCGGCGAGCCGTCGCGAAGCGCGTCTGACGACATCAGGCGCGCCCGGCCGCGAGTTCGCGATAGAGCCTCGCATAGGCGGCCGCCGGCCGCGTCCACGACACGTCCAGCTTCATTGCGTTCTTCTGCAGCTTCTTCCACGCCGGGCGATCGCGCCAGAGGTCGAAGGTGCGGGTGAGCGCACTCTCGAAGGCGTCGCCGGTGACCGGGTTGAACTGGATGCCGGTGCCGACGCCGGCGGCGAGCGCCACCTCGTTGGCGTCGATCACCGTATCGGCGAGGCCACCAACGCGGGCGACCAGCGGCAGCGCGCCATAGCGCAGCGCGCAAAGCTGGGTCAGGCCGCAGGGCTCGAAGCGCGACGGCACAAGAATGACGTCGGATCCGGCCTGGATCAGATGGGCGAGCGCCTCGTCATAGCCGTTGACCATGCCGACCCGGCCGCCATGCGCGACGGAGGCATGCGCAAAGCCGCCGGCAAGCGCCGGCTCGCCGGAACCGAGCAGCGCCAGCTGCCCGCCGGCCGCGACGAGGGCGGGCAGGCGATCGAGCAGGAGATCGAGCCCCTTCTGCCAGGAGAGCCGGCTGACGACGCCGAAGACGAGCGCGTTCGGATCGACGTCGAGGCCGAGCTTCTTCTGCAGCGCCTTCTTGTTGGCGGCGCGCGCCGAGAGATGCGCGAGGTCATAAGGCGCGGCGATCCTCGGATCGGTGGCCGGGTCCCAGACGCCGGTATCGATGCCGTTCAGGATGCCGGAGACGGCGCTGCCGCGGCTCCGGAGCAGGCCGTCGAGCCCCATGCCGCCCTCGGGCGTGCGGATCTCCGCCGCATAGGTCGGCGAGACGGTCGTCACCCGGTCGGAAAGCTGCAGGCCGGCCTTCAGGAAGCCGATCGTACCGTAATATTCGACGCCGTCGATGGCATAGGCGCGGGCCGGCAGGCCGAGCGCCGGCAGCAGGTCGCGGCCATACTGGCCCTGGAAGGCGAGGTTGTGCACGGTCATCACCGTCGGCACGGCCGGGCGATCGGAATAGTGCAGGTAGGCGGCGGCGAGTCCGGCCTGCCAGTCATGCGCGTGGATGACATCGGGGGTCAGCTTCGGCACCAGCCCCTGCCCGATCTCGGCGGCGACGCGCGAGAGCGCCGCAAAGCGGAGCGGATTGTCGATCCAGTCCTTGCCGTCGGCGTCGACATAGGGGTTGCCCGGCCGGTCGTAGAGATGCGGCGCGTCGAGGACGAGGAGGTCGAGCCCCTTCGCCTGCGCCTTCAAAAGCCGCGCCTCGTGGCCGAACAGGTTCGGGAAGGTATGGACCGTCTCCGGCTTCTTCAGCGCCGCCTTCACCGCCGGATAGCCCGGCACCAGCGTCGTGACCTGGACGTCCTCGGCCGCGAGCGCGCCGGGCAGCGCGCCGGCGACATCGGCCAGTCCGCCTGTTTTCACCAGCGGATAGATCTCGGAGACGACGGCGAGAATTTTCAGGGGCATGGATCGGCCTTCGGGAAAGCAAGGCCCTCACCCAACCCTCTCCCGCAAGCGGGCGAGGGCTTTGCGCCGGCGTGCTTCGCAAAGATCGAGCGATAGCGCCGGCCACCCCCTCTCCCGCTTGCGGGAGAGGGCTGGGGTGAGGGTCCAAGGAAACGCATCATCACGTGTTCAGCGCGTCGATCATCGGCTGGGTGATCAGGCAGATGCCGTTCGCCGAACGGGAGAAGCGCTTGGCGTCGAGCTCCGGATCCTCGCCGACGACGAGGCCCTCGGGGATCTGCACGCGCGCATCGACCACCACGTTGGAAAGCCGGGCCGAGCGGCCGACATCGACATAGGGCAGGATCACGCCGTTCTCGATGTGCGAATAGGAATTGCAGCGGACGCCGGTGAAGAGCAGCGCGCGCTCCAGCGAGGCGCCGGAGACGATGCAGCCGCCCGAGACGAGCGAGGACAGCGCATAGCCGCGGCGATGATCCTCGTTGTGCACGAACTTCGCCGGCGGCGTCACCTCGCTGTAGGTCCAGATCGGCCAGTTGCGGTCGAACAGGTCGAGATCCGGCACGATGCTGGTGAGATCGATGTTCGCTTCCCAATAGGCATCGACGGTGCCGACGTCGCGCCAGTAGCTGATCGATTCCTGCGACGAGCGCACGCAGGAATCCTCGAAGTGATGCGCGACCGCTTTGCCGTTCTTGACGATGTTCGGAATGATGTCCTTGCCGAAATCGTGGCTGGAATTCGGATCGTTGGCGTCGCGCTCCAGCTCCTCGATCAGGAACTTGGTGTCGAAGACATAGATGCCCATCGAGGCGAGCGCCTGGCTGGGCTTGCCGGGCATGGCCGGCGGATCCTTCGGCTTCTCGATGAAAGAGAGGATGCGATCCGTCTCGTCGACATGCATGACGCCGAAGCCG
The DNA here is from genome assembly GCF_059699055.1 of Kaistia sp. SLG-1. Classification (NCBI taxonomy): domain Bacteria; kingdom Pseudomonadati; phylum Pseudomonadota; class Alphaproteobacteria; order Hyphomicrobiales; family Kaistiaceae; genus Kaistia; species Kaistia sp. SLG-1. The sequence goes on along the minus strand of NZ_AP048544.1, from coordinate 1,066,211 downwards.
GTCGCCTCCAGGCGCGGCACCTCGAGGCATCCGATGGTGACGTCGGCGCCGGAATCGACGTGCTGCTGCAGCATCAATTCATAGTCCATCTTGTAGATGTGATCGCCGGCGAGAATGACGAAATACTTGGCGTCGTAGTCCTTCAGGATGTCGAGGTTCTGATAGACCGCGTCGGCGGTGCCGCGATACCACTGATCCTCGGATACGCGCTGGCTCGCCGGGAAGACGTCGAAGATCTCGTTGCGCTCGGGCCGGAAGAAGTTCCAGCCCCGGTTCAGGTGGCGGATCAGGCTGTGCGCCTTGTACTGCGTGGCGACGCCGATCTTGCGGATGCCGGAATTCACGGCATTCGACAGCGCGAAATCGATGATGCGCGACTTGCCGCCGAAATAGACGGCCGGCTTGGCGCGGCGATCCGTCAATTCCATCAACCGGCTGCCGCGTCCACCCGCCAGCACGAAGGCCATGGCATTACGCGCCAGCGGCGCATTGGTCTGCGGCCGTTCCATCCCTCAGTCCCTCCCGAAACGCTCTTTGCCCAGCAGTGTTTTTCTCAAACTCAATCCCCGGACCGGCGACAGCGCTAGCCTTCGAACTCGAAGAAGACCGTCGACAGCGGGGGCAGAACGATCGCGGCCGAAGCCGGGAAACCATGCGCCGGCACGGCCGTCGCCTCGACGGCGCCGAGATTGCCGACGCCGGAGCCGCCATAGACGGCGGCGTCCGAATTCAGGATCTCGCGCCAGCGCCCCGCCTCAGGCAGGCCGACGCGGTAGCCGTCGCGGATCAAGGGCGTGAAGTTCGAGACGACGAGAATGGGTTTGTCGCCCGGCGCGCCGAAACGGAGGAAGGCGAAGACCGACTGGTCCTTGTCGTCGGCCACCACCCAGCGGAAGCCGTCACCCTCGCAGTCGCGCGCGTAAAGCGCCGGATGGTCCCGATAGGCGCGGTTCAGGTCACGAACGAAATCCCGGACCCCGGCATGCGCCGGCTCGACCGTCAGGTGCCAGTCAAGGCTCTGGTTGAAGTTCCATTCGTTGCGCTGGCCGAACTCCTGGCCCATGAACAGCAGCTTCTTGCCGGGGTGGCCCCACATGAAGCCGTAATAGGCGCGGAGATTGGCGAATTGCTGCCATGCGTCGCCCGGCATGCGGCCGAGGATCGAGCGCTTGCCATGCACGACCTCGTCATGGCTGAGCGGCAGCACGAAGTTTTCCGAGAAGGCGTAGAGCAGGCCGAAGGTCAGCTTGTCGTGGTGATAGCGGCGATGGATCGGCTCGAGCGACATGTAGTCGAGCGTGTCGTTCATCCAGCCCATGTTCCACTTGAAGCCGAAGCCGAGGCCGCCCTCGTGCACCGGCTGCGACACGCCCGGCCAGGAGGTCGATTCCTCGGCGATCGTCGCGGTGCCGGGATGCTCGCCGTAGCAGAGCTGGTTGACCCGGCGCAGGAAGGCGACGGCATCCTTGTTGTCGTTCGAGCCGTCTGGATTGGGCAGCCACTCGCCGGCTTTTCGCGAGTAGTCGAGATAGAGCATCGAGGCGACGGCATCGACGCGCAGGCCATCGACATGGAAGCGATCGAGCCAGTAGAGCGCGCTGGCGGCGAGGAAGTTCGACACCTCGGCGCGGCCGAAATCATAGATCGCCGTGTTCCAGTCGGGATGGAAGCCGCGGCGCGGATCGGCATGCTCGTAGAGCGGCTTGCCGTCGAAATGGGCGAGGCCGTGCCGGTCGGTCGGGAAATGCGCCGGCACCCAGTCGAGGATGATGCCGAGGCCGGCCTGGTGGGCGCGGTCGACGAAGCGGGCGAAGCCGGCCGGCTCGCCATGCCGGCGCGTCGGCGCGAACAGGCCGATCGGCTGGTAGCCCCAGCTATCATCGAGCGGATGCTCGCTGACCGGCAGCAGTTCCAGATGGGTGAAGCCCATCTCGACGGCATAGGGGATCAGCCGGTCGGCCAACTCGTCATAGGAGAGGAACGAATTGCCGTCGCCGCGCTGCCAGGAGCCGAGATGCACCTCGTAGATCGCCATCGGCCGGCGGCGCGCCTCGCCCTCGGTGCGCTGGCGCAAATAGGCGTCGTCGGACCAGGTGAAATTGTCGGTGCGCGCGACGACCGAGGCGGTCGACGGCCGCAATTCGCCGGCGAAGCCGACGGGATCGGCCTTCAGCGGCTGCACGACGCCATCGGCGCCGACGATCTCGTATTTGTAGATCTCGCCCTCGCCGAAGCCCGGCGCGAAGATCTCCCAGAGGCCGCTGTCGACGCGCTTGCGCATCTGGTGGCGGCGGCCGTCCCAGCCGTTGAAATTGCCGACGACGGAAACCCGGCGCGCATCCGGCGCCCAGACGGCGAAATGCACGCCGTCGACGCCCTCATGATGCAGCAGATGGGCGCCGAGCTTTTCGTAAAGCTGGCGGTGCGTGCCCTCGACCAGCAGGTAGTCGTCGGTGGCGCCGAGCACGCCGACGAAGGAATAGGGATCGTGGAAGGTCCAGCCGCCGCCGGCGTTCTCCGCCCGGAGCCGGTAGCCGAACCGCTTCTTGCGGCCGGGAATGAGGCCCTCGAAGAAATCCGTGCCCGGCCGCCGCTCCAGCGGCGCGATCCGCTTGCCGTCGAGATCCTCGACGGCGAGCGTTTCGGCATGGGGCACGAAGGCGCGGATGGCGAGACCGTCATCCGTCTCGTGCGGCCCTAAAAACGCGAAGGGATCACCATGGCGCGCAGCAATGAGGGCTTCGACATCCGATACGCTCGCCCGCCAGCCCGTCATTGCATCTCCCTGTACGCTCTGCCTATCCGGCCGGTCTGACGGGCACGTTCCAGATCTCCCCGGCATATTCCGCGATGGTGCGGTCCGAGGAAAACCAGCCGACCCGAGCCGTGTTCGTCAGGCTCGCTTTCCACCATGCTGCTCTGTCGAGCCACAGGGCGTCAACGTCTCGTTGCGCGGCATAGTAGGAATCGAAGTCGGCGGTCACGAGAAAGTAGTCGTGATGGCGCAAAGCCGTCGTCAGCGCGGCGAAGCGGGCCGGCTCGCCGGGCGAGAAAATGCCGCTCTCGATCGCTTCCAGCACGTCCGCCAGCATGCGCGAGTTCGCGATCGTCTCCTGCGCGTCGATGCCGGCGCGGCGGCGTTCGGCGACCTCCTCGGTCGTCAGGCCGAAGATGAAGATGTTGTCGTCGCCGACGCGTTCCTTGATCTCGACATTGGCGCCGTCGAGCGTGCCGATGGTGAGCGCGCCGTTCAGCGCCAGCTTCATGTTGCCGGTGCCCGACGCTTCCATGCCGGCGGTCGAGATCTGCTCGGACAGGTCGGCGGCCGGGATGATCATCTCGGCGAGGCTGACATTGTAGTTCGGCAGGAACACCACCTTCAGCAGGTCGCGCACCGTCGGGTCGCTGTTCACCACCTGCGCCACGTCATTGGCGAGCTTGATGATCAGCTTGGCCTGATGGTAGCTCGCCGCCGCCTTGCCGGCGAAGATCTTGACGCGAGGCACCCATTCCTTGTGCGGCTGGGCGCGCATCGCCTGGTAGAGCGCGATCGTCTCCAGGATGTTGAGGAGCTGGCGCTTGTATTCATGGATACGCTTGATCTGCACGTCGAACAACGCGTTCGGATTGACGCGGATGTCGAGCCGGTCGCGGATCAGCCTGGCGAGCGCCACCTTGTTGGCGCGGCGGACCGCACCGAACTGCTCGTGCAGGCCGGTGTCGCCGACCAGCGGTTCGAGCTTCGAGAGCACGTCGGCATTGTCGAGGATCGCCGGGCCGCAGGTATCGACCAGGATGCGCGTCAGGCCGGGATTGGCCTCGTGCAGCCAGCGGCGGAACGTGATGCCGTTGGTCTTGTTGTTGAGGCGGCCCGGATAGACGCGGTCGAGATCCTGGAAGATCGTCTTCTGGATCAGGTCGGAATGCAGCGCCGAGACGCCGTTGATCGAATGCGAGCCGATGAAGGCGAGATGGCCCATGCGCACGCGGCGGCCATTGTTCTCGTCGATCAGCGAGACGGACGAGAAGAAGCCGTCATCCGCGCCCTCGAGCTTCTTCGCCTTCTCGAGATGGATCGCGTTGATCAGGTAGATGATCTGCATCTGGCGCGGCAGCAGCCGGTCGAGCAGCGGCACCGGCCAGGTCTCCAGCGCCTCGGGCAGCAGCGTGTGGTTGGTGTAGCCGAGCGTGCGGGTGGTGATGTCCCACGCCTCGTCCCACGGGATCTCGCGCAGATCGACCAGGATGCGCATCAGCTCGGCGACTGAGATCGCCGGATGCGTGTCGTTCAGCTGGATCGCCACCTTGTCCGGCAGCGAGCGGATGTCGCCATAGGTGCGGGTGTGGCGGTGGATCAGGTCCTGCAGCGAGGCGGAGACGAAGAAGTACTCCTGCCGAAGGCGCAGCTCCTGCCCGGCGGCGCTCTCGTCGCTCGGATAGAGGATCTTCGAGATCGCCTCGGCGCGGACCTGCTCGACCAGCGCGCCGATGTGATCGCCCGAATTGAAGGCGTCGAGGCGGAGCGGATCGACGGCGCGCGCCGACCAGAGGCGGAGCGTGTTGACGTGGCGACCGCGCCAGCCGGGGATCGGCGTGTCATAGGGCACCGCCTCGATCGTCTCGGAGGGATGCCAGACATAACGGGCGACGCCGTTCGGCGACATGATCGCCTCGACCGAGCCACCGAACTGGATGTCGTAGACGACCTCGGGCCGCTCGAACTGCCAGGGGTTGCCGAAGGAGAGCCAGGTCTCCGGATATTCCTGCTGCCAGCCGCCCTTCACCACTTGGCGGAACAGGCCGTGGTCATAGCGGATGCCGTAGCCATAGGCGGGGATCGACAGCGAGGCCATCGAATCCATGAAGCAGGCGGCGAGACGGCCGAGGCCGCCATTGCCGAGCGCTGCGTCCGGCTCGACCGTCTTCAGCCGGTCCATGTCGACGCCGAGATCGCCAAGCGCGGCGCGGAACGCCTCGGTCAGGCCGAGATTGTTCATCGCGTCGAACAAGAGCCGGCCGATCAGGAATTCGAGCGACAGGTAATAGACGCGCTTGCGGCCCTCGGCATAGGTCGCCTTGGACGAGGCGATCCACGGATCGACCATACGGTCGCGCACGGCGAGCGCCGTGGCGACGAACCAGTCGCGGTCGCTTGCGGTGACGGCGTTCTTGCCGACGGCATAGGTGAGCTTGGCGTTGATCGCGTCGCGCGCCGCGGCGACGTCGGCGGCGGAGACCGGCGCTGCGGGAGCGCGCGCGGACTTGCCCGAACCGGTTTCCCCGGTCGGTGTCGGCATGACGGTATCGTGCATCGAAATGGCCTCGTCTGGCTCGCCGCGCTTTCTTCCGTCCCCGGCCCCACGGCGATCGTTCGGGCCGGCTCCTGATCCATGCAACAAAGATGCCGGATCGGACGGACCTCCGGAACGGCCGGAATGCCCCAACGCGGCGCCTCATCACGGAAGCACCTTATGCCATAGCGCGTTTCGTTTCGACGACGGCCTATTTTTTAGGCGGACAGCCCTGGGGCTGACGGTCCCGAAGAGGTTCCGGGATCCATTCAGCCGGGACCTTCGGAGGCTCGAACGCCCGGCGGCGCAGCTCCCATTCAGCGTCGACAGGGACGCACCGCGCATCCCCACCCTCGCCGTCATCCCGGCCTCCGAGCCGGGATCCATTCAGCCGAAGCCTTGGGAGGTTCGAACGGCTAGCGACGCGGCTGCATGGATCCCCGCCTTTGCGGGGATGACGGCGAGGGGCCGTCCCCCCTCACGCCTCGGCGAAACTGTCGCGGAACATCCGGTTCAGCTCGGCGACCAGCGCCTCGCCCGGCTCGCCGGCCTGAAGCGCCGCGTTGATGCGCTTCGACGCGGCGTCCTGGAACGCCATGTAGCCGTTGTGGCGGGGGCGGACCCAGGCGCCTTCCAGCGTCGCCCGCGTGTTCTCGTAGAAACCGTGCGTCGGCGCGTTGACGTCCGGGTCTTCCCACGCGGTCGCGTGGCCGGGCTGGCCGCCATTCGCGGCATAGGGGCCGCGCTGCACGTCGGCGCTGGCGAGCCAGTAGGCAAAGTCGATCGCCGCGTCGCGGTTCTGCGAATAGGCAGAGACGGCGATGCCGGTGCCGCCGAGGGCCGAGCCGACCGGGCCAGCGGTGCCCAGCACGGGCATGTCAGCGAAGGCGAGGCGGTGCGGCCGGAAGCCGTCGGTCGCGTAGCTGACATAGCCGTAGAGAAGCGGCGCGACGGCGAGATCAGAGCCTTCCGCCGCCAGTTTCTCGAACACCTGGATCGGGTCGCTGTCGAAATCGGCCATGCCGTTCGCCGCGAGCTTGGCGAGAAAATCATAGACGCGGACGCCGATGGCCGGGTCGATCAGATCGCCGTCGCCGCTGACGTCGCAGGGGCGGCCGAGATTGGCGGCGAGCGAATAGAAGCTCATCAGCGAATGCGGCGCGCGGAACGGCACCAGCGCCCGACCCGGCCCAAGCGCAAACACCTCGTCCCAGCTCGTCGGCGGGGTCGCGATCAAGTCCGGCCGATAGGCGAGCACCGGCGTCGCCGCATCAATGGGAAAAGCCCACTGATGGCCCTGCCAGGTGTAGCTCTCGTAGGAAGCGCCGACGGAGCCGGCGGCAAGCGCCGCGCGCTCCGCCTCGCGGCCGGCGACGTCGAGCGGCGCCAGGCAGCCCTCTTTCGTGATCTGGCCGACATGCGGATGATCGATGACGATCAGATCATAGGCGCGCGCCAGCTCCTCGACCGGGAAGCTCTCGAAATCCTGCAGCGAGCGCTTGTCCCATTCGACGGTGACGCCGGTCTCGTGTCGATAGAGCTCCGCGCAGGCGACGACCGGGTCGTAGCCGCGCGGATGGCTCCACGTCATGCCCTTCAGCGTGATGGACTTGCTCAAGATCTCTCCCCCTCGGACAGGATCCGCGTCGGGCGGCATCCCGGCTGGCAATGAACATGTTCGGCCGGTGAGCGGCCAGCTTCCTCAGCACGCCCTTCCCTTCACCTCCCCCTGAGGGGGAGGTCGGAGCGAAGCTCCGGGAGAGGGTTTAGGGAACTATCCGGAGAGGGCGTAAACCCTCACCCGCCGGCCTTCGGCCGTCGACCTCTCCCTGCGGGAGAGGTGAGGTAAGGCCAGCCTCCTCAAGCCTCTCTCACAGGCCGAATTCGGCCCGGATCGCGTCGGTGTGTTCGCCGATGCGGGGTGCCGCGACCGCGCTGACCGGGCGCTTGCCGTCGACGCGGATCGGCGAGCGCGTGGTGACGACGCGGACGTTGTCGGCGCGTTCGACCGTCTGCAGCATGTCGAGCGCGGTAAAGCCCTCGCTCGTCAGGAGCTCCGGCCATTCCAGCACCTTGGCGCACCAGACGTCGGCCGGCTCCAGGATCGACAGCCAGTGGTCCGTCGTCTCCGTCGCCAGTTTCGCGGCGATCAGGCGCTTGATGGCGTCGCGCTCGGAAAACCAGCTCGGCGCCTCGCGATAGGGCTCGAGCTCCGGCATGCCGAGCAGCTCGCCGAGCTTCGGCACCGGCATCATGGCGACGGCGAGGAAGCCGTCCTTCGTCGGATAGATGCCATAGGGCGCGGAGAGATAGGCGTGGGCGCTCCGGAAGCTCGCCCGCGTCGGCTTGCGGCCGCCGTCGTTCAGATGCGTCGTCAGCACCTCGAACTGGAAATCGATCAGCGCCTCGATCAGGCTGGTCTCGACATGCGAGCCCCGCCCCGAGATGCCGCGCTTCACCAGCGCCGCGAGGAGCCCCTGGCAGAGGGCAGCGCCCGCCAGCATGTCGGCGATGGCGAGGCCGAACGGCACCGGCCCCTGCCCTTCGTCGCCGTTCAACCAAGTGACGCCGGAGCGCGCCTGCGCCAGCAGATCCTGGCCCGGACGCGTCACCCAGGGCCCCTCGTCGCCATAGCCGGTGATCGAGCCATAGACGACGTCCGGATTGATCGCCTTCACCGCCTCGTAGCCGAGGCCGAGACGGTCGATCACGCCGGGGCGGAAGTTCTGCATGACGACGTCGGCCTTCGCGAGCAGCTTCTTCAGGCTTTCCAGCTCGACCGGGTTCTTCATGTCGACGGCGAAGCTCTCCTTGTTGCGGTTGATCGCATGGAAGAGCGTCGAATCCCCGCCGATCTCGGTGTCGGTCAGATAGAGGCGGCGGCAGAGATCGCCGCCGTCCGGCCGCTCGATCTTGATGACGCGGGCGCCGAGATCGCGCAGCCGGAGCGCGCAATAGGGGCCGGACAGGAACTGGCTGAGGTCGACGACGAGCAGGCCGTCGAGCGGCAGATCGGACTGGGACATGGTTGGCCTATTCTTCGCCTATTTCTTCTCGACCTGATCGGCGAAAGCGCCGGCGTCGCGGTATCGGACCGTCTGCAGATGCTCGCAATAGAGCACCAGCTCGCCCTCGCCCTTGTACACTTCGTAGGAAGCGCGGATCAGGCCCATTTCCTTGTATTTCGGACGCTTATCGAGATTGGTCCGGATCGTGTAGATCGTGTCGCCGATGAAGACCGGCTTGATGAAGCGCAGCTTGTCATAGCCGTAGGAAAAGGCGTTGACGCAGTTGGTCGCGACGAGGCCGAGGCCGGCCGAGAAGACGAAGGCGCCGGCGACGAGGCGGCGGCCGAACACGCCTTCCGTCTCCGCGAACATCCTGTCCTGCACATAGGGATGGATGTCGGTGACGAGCGTGTTGAAGAGATGGGATTCGCCCTCTCCGAGGGTGCGGCGGAGCGAGCGGATCTTCTGGCCGACGGGCCAATCCTCATACAGCCAGTTCTCGGCGTTCCAGACCGGCAGGTCGGAATGCTCTTTCGGCATGTCCTTCGGATGGGTCGACGCGACGCCCACGGTCGGCGCGAATGGCTCGGTCATGGCTCTTCCTCCCTGAGCCATTCATAGATCAATCATTCGCTCATGCGCAAATTGTTTGCAGCGAAATGCGATGGATTGATGTGTTTTGATTGAATCGAGAAGCCGCTAGTCCGGCTGTTGCGGCACTGGGGTCGCCGGCGCTGCGGCCGACCGGAACGCCGCCTCGACCAGCGCCATGGTGTGCCAGGCATCCTCGACCGAGGTGACGAGCGCGTCGTCCTCGCCGGCGGCGGTGCGCTGCAGGTTCGACATCACCCCGACGAAGGCGTGCGGGAACCAGCCGCCGATGAGCGGAACCTGCTGCCACGCGGCATCCGCGCCCCGCGAAGCCGTGATCCAGAGCTCGTCCGGCTCGCCGGCCGGATAGTTCAGCAGCAGGCCGAGCTTGACCGAGGCCGCGCCCTGGTCGCCCTCGAAGCGGAAGGTCGCGTCCTGGAATTGTCGGCCGAAATCATGGTCGTGGTTGATCGACAGCGTGCAGCGGACATCCCGCCCGAAATCGAGCAGCGCCGAGGTGCGCGTCTGCGCCAGCTCGTTGCCGGGATGGCCGAGGGTGCGCGCGTGAATGCCGGTCGGATTGCCGAGCATGGAGCGGATCAGGTCGAGATAGTGGATCGAGTGAACCGCGATCTCGACCCGCGACATCCCCTTCAGGAACGGGAACTGATGCCAGGGCGTGACGAGGTTCAGATGCATCTCGACGTCGACCAGCCGGCCGAGCAGGCCCTTCTGCAAGGCGTCGCGGACCGCCAGCATCATCGGCGAGAAGCGGAGCTGGAAATTGACGGCCGCCGCGAACTGGCGCTCGCGGCAGAGCTTCAGGATCGCGGTCGCCTCGTCGAGATCGCGGCCCATCGGCTTCTGGATCAGCACGGTAGCGCCCTTGGGCAGACGGCGCAGGATTTCGAGATGGGCCGCGGGCGGCGTCGCCAGGTCGAACACGCCGTCGCGCACCGCGACCGCCTGGTCCATCGTGCGGAAGAACGGCACGCTCCATTGCTCGGCCAGCGCCTTGGCGCGGCCGACGTCGCGATCGAAGATGCCGGCGACCGGGAAGCCGGCCAGCGCATAGGCCGGCAGATGCGCGTCGTTGACGATGCCGCCGGCGCCGATGATGACGATCGGGCGCGGCGCGGTCGGCTGCGGCCAGCTCTGGGCGAGCGTCGCGGGGTCGAAGGACGTCATGGCAATCTCGTTTCCCGGCGGCAGGAAGAGTTGCCCCCTCTCCCGTTCGCGGGAGAGAGGACAAATCGAGGCGAACCCTCAGTCGGTGTGGAAGACTTCTTCCATCTCCGCCCACCATTCGCCTTCCTTGCGGCTTTCCAGCGGCTGCTGCATCGGCCCGCAGATGGCCCACCATTCCTGCGTGGTCTTGTCCTCGGCCATCCTGGCGCTGTCGGCGGCGAAATCGGTGCCGTGATACTCGAAATAGGCGAAGAGCAGGTTTTCCGGCTCCTTCAGGAAGATCGAGTAGTTCCTGATGTTGCAGTCGGCGATCTTGGCCAGCACGCCCGGCCAGACGGCGGCGTGCAGGCGCTTGTATTCGGCGATGTCGGCCGGCTTCAGCCCGATGACAGATCCCATGCGCTGCATGGCGTTCCTCCCGTTCAGTTTGGATCGTTTGGTCGTGCGTGCTTCGAGACGCCCGCTCACGCGGGCTCCTCAGCATGTTGGGGAACAAGGCCTAACCTACCGGAGAAGGTCTCCCCCAAACTCAACATGCTGAGGAGGCCCGCAGGGCCGTCTCGAAGCACGCACAAGGCCTGAAAGCGCCTAGTCCAGCCGATAGACCCGCTCGGCGTTGCGGTGCAGGAGCTTGGCCTTCTCGTCGTCGCTGGCGCCCCGGATGATCTCGTGCGTCGCCGCGACCCAGCGGCCGAGGTCGGCCGTCAATGTGCAGACCGGCCAGTCCGAGCCCCAGACGAGGCGGTCCCAGCCGAAGGCGCCGATCGTGTGCTCGACGAAGGGGCGGAGGTCGTCGACCGTCCAGTTGACGGGATCGCCATAGGCGATGACGCCGGAGATCTTGGCGACGACGTTCGGCACTTCGGCGATCGCCGTCATGTTGGTGCGCCAGGGCTCGAACGCCTTGTCCTTGATGTTGGGTACGCCGCAATGGTCGATGACGAACTGGACGTCCGGCGCCGCCTTGGCGATCGCGATCGCGATCGGGATCTGGTGCGGCAGCACGCAGAAATCATAGGTCAGCTTGTGCGCCGCGAGCCGCTTGATGTTCTCGGCGAAGATCGGCCGCTGGCCGAGCTCGTCCGGCGACTGGTGCAGGATGCGGCGCAGGCCCTTGACCTTGGGGTTGGCGGCGAGGCGCTCGAGCTGGGCTGCGAAATCAGCGCTCTCCGGCCGGCAGGCGGCGATGGCGCCGAGGATGCCGTGACCGAGGCCGGTGACGAAGGCTGTCTCCGCCTCGATGTCCTTCTCGGCGACGTCGACCTCCATGTGGATCATGTCGGTGATGCCAGCGGCCTTCGCCTGCGGCAGGTAGTCGTCGAGGGTGAAGTTGCGGTTGAGCGCCGGCGCATCCGCGAGCCAGGGGTAGGAAAACCGCTCCTGGTAGACCAGGTGCAGGTGGGTATCGATCATCCGCATGACGCCTCTCTCCCTCAGGCCGGGTTGCACGGCCGAAACTCATTCATATACGGGGGTATCATTCACAGTAGCCGGCAACTGGCAAGGGCGAGCACGTCTCCGGTCGCCGCCGGCGCGACGCTCAGTCCTCCGCGCCGCCGCGCCCGACGACATGCGAGAGCTCCTGGCTGGCGGCGATCAGGATCGCCAGCGCCTCCTGCAGGTCGGGGACATTGGGGCGGTCGATGCGCGGCAGGAAAGGACAGGTCAGCGCGGCGAGCGCGGTGTCGTTGGCGCCGAGCACCGGGACCGACAGATTGTAGACCGACTGCGACTGGGCGCTCGGCGTCGATTCGTAGCCGCGGCGGCGGATCTGGGTCAGCCGCTCGTCGAGATTGTCCGGGCGCAGCTTGTCCTCGTCCTGCTCCTCGCGCTCGGCCTCCATCATCACGCGCTCTTCCGGCGAGGCGAAGGCGAGCAGCACATGGCCGGAGCCGGTGTTGTAGAGGCTGACCCGCGCGCCGACGCGAATTGAATAACTCCAATAGCTTGGCGCATCCATCTGGGCGACGACGACGATCCGGCCGCGGTCGTAGACGGCGAGATGGCAGGCCTGTTCGGAATCGCGCGAGAACTGCCGCATCACCGGCAGCGCCTGGCTGACGAGCCGGCGCACGGGCGCGTGCTGATGCGCCAGCGCGAACAGCCGCAGCGTCAGTTCATAGCGGTCGCCATGCACGCGGGCGACGTAGCTGCGCCGCACCAGGCGATCGAGCATGCGGTAGATTTCGTTCGGCGAGCGGTTGAGCGCCTTGGCGATTTCCGCCTGCGTCATGCTCTCGTCGGTCGCCGCGAGCAGCTCCAATATGTCCAGCCCCTTGTCGAGCGCGGGCGCCCGATAGCGGTCATTTGCGTCTTCCGTCATTGAGCGACTCCCCCCGGCCCTGTCTCCGGGCGATGACAAGTTAGACATTGACTCGCGCCAGTCAAATTCGCTTATATACGAATGCTCCATTCAATGGTGGAGAATGTGACGCCCTTGAGCCGAAGCGGTTCGGGTGTCCACGGGGAGGAATCAGGCACATGAATTCCATGCGCGGCATTCAGGCCGCTCTTTATTCATGCGCGGCGCTTGGCGCACTCACAGCTGCCGCCTCCGCTGAAGAGGCTGTCGATCGGACCCAGTTCCCCGGCCAGGCGATCCCCGTCGGCTTCCGCGCCGAGGCGTTCTCGCCGGCCGGCTACGGCCTCACCGACGACAACGAGATCGCCGCGATCGAGCGCACGGTAACCCTGCCGGAACCGCTCGGCACCGAGACCTTGCTTTACACCCAGCTCGGCGGCAAGGAAGTACAGGGCAAGATACTGAACCCGCGCCCCGCCCAGCCCGGCGGGCGCATGACCTTCAATCTCGACCTCACCCGCCTGCATGTCTTCGACAAGGCATCGGGGAAGAGCGTGCTGGTCTAAACAGAGAGCCCCGAGGGAGAAAATGGCGAAAATCGTACGTGTCGAAGGCCTGATGGTCGACCTGAAGCCGAAGGTGAAGCGGGTCGATGCGATCCAGTCCTTCGTCAGCCAGGAGACGCCGATCATCCGCATCACGGATTCCGACGGCGTCGTCGGCACTGGCTACAGCTACACGATCGGCACCGGCGGCCCGGCGATCATGTCGCTGATCGAGAAGACGCTGGCGCCGGCCCTGATCGGCCGCGAGGCCGGCATGATCGAGCAGATCTGGCGCGACCTCCTGTTCCTAACGCATGCGACCTCGGTCGGCGCCATCACCTCGCTGGCGCTCGCGGCCATCGACACGGCGCTCTGGGACCTGAAGGCGCGCAAGGCGAACCTGCCGGTGCATATCCTCGCCGGCGGCGCGCAGGAGAAGATCCGCCTCTACACCACCGAGGGCGGCTGGCTGCACCTGCCGACGGAGGCGATCGTCGAGGACACGCTGCGCGCCAAGGAGAACGGTTTTGGCGGCGCCAAGATGAAGGTTGGCCGGCCGATCCACGAGGACGCCGCCCGGCTCAAGGCCGTGCGCGAGGCCGTCGGCCCGGGCTTCGAGCTGTTCACCGACGCCAACCAGGCCTTCTCGGTCGACGAGGCGATCCGGCGCGCGCGCCACTACGAGGCGGCCGATATCGGCTGGCTCGAGGAGCCGCTGACCGCCGACGACGTCGACGGCCATATCCGCCTGTCCGAATCGACCTCGATCCCGATCGCCGTCGGCGAGAGCCTCTATTCGAGCCTGCATTTCCGCGACTATCTGCAGCGCCGCGCCTGCTCGGTCGTCCAGGTCGACGTCGCCCGCATCGGCGGCATCACGCCCTGGCTCAAGGTCGCGCACCTGGCAGAAACCTTCAACGTTGTCGTCTGCCCGCACTTCCTGATGGAACTGCATGTCGCCCTCTGCGCCGCCGTGCCGAATGCACGCTGGGTCGAGTACATCCCCCAGTTGGATAGCTTGACGACAAAGGGTATGACGATCGCCGACGGCTACGCCGTTCCGAGCCCCGAGGCGGGTCTTGGCATTTCGTGGGATTTCGACGCCATCGGCCGCCAGACGGTCGAGGGCTCGGCGTTCCTGACCAGGAATTGATCGATCGGCCGGATCCGCGGACGGATCCGGCAGCGAACGGAAGGGACTGACGACATGGGCGGTAAGCTCGCAGGCAAGGTCGCGCTGGTCACGGCGGCGGCGCAGGGTATCGGACGGGCGATCGCCGAGCAGGCGGCGGCCGAGGGCGCGATCGTCTGGGCGACCGACGTCAACGAGGCGAAGCTCGCCGAGCTCGACGGCGTCAAGAACATCACCACCCGCAAGCTCAACGTCCTGTCGAACGACGACGTCAAGGCGCTCGTCGCCGAGATCGGCACCATCGACGTGCTGTTCAACTGCGCCGGCATCGTGCATGCCGGCACGTTGGAAGAGGCGACCGAAGCCGATCTCGACCTCGCCTATGACCTCAACGTCAAGTCGATGTGGCGGACGATCTCGGCCGCCCTTCCGGGCATGCTGGCGCAGAAGGACGGCTCGATCGTCAACATCTGCTCGGTCGCCGGCTCGATCAAGGGCGTGCCGAACCGCTTCGCCTATGCAGTGACCAAGGCGGCGACCGTCGGCCTGACCAAGTCGATCGCCGCCGACTACGTCACCAAGGGCATCCGCTGCAACGGCATCTGCCCCGGCACGGTCGAGAGCCCGTCGCTGCAGCAGCGCCTGCGCGACCAGGGCGACTATGAAGCGGCCCGCGCCGCCTTCATCGCCCGCCAGCCGATCGGCCGCATCGGCCAGCCGGAAGAGATCGCCGACCTCGCCATCTACCTGGCGACCGCGACCTACACGACCGGCCAGATGCACATCATCGACGGCGGCTGGGTCAACTAAGACCCTCGCCCTGCCCTCCCGCATCCGGCGAGATCGGATGGCGCGGGAGGCAATCCTTCGACTGGCGGAGGCGGTATCCCTGCCCCCGCCGTCATCCCCGCGAAAGCGGGGATCCATGCAGCCTGAGCCTCGCCGTTCAGCGCTTCGCCTGAATGGATCCCGGGTCCAAGCCCGGGATGACGCAGCTTTTCCGGCGCCGACATTGCGGCCGGCTGCCAAGGACCAGACCCCATGATCGTCGAGCAGTTCTTCGAGGACTACGAGATCGGCTTCACCCGCCGCACGATGGGCCGCACGATCACCGAGGCCGACATCGTCATCCATGCCGGCCAGACGGGCGACTTCTTCCCGCACCACATGGACGCCGAATGGTGCGCGACGCAGGATTTCAAGCAGCGCGTCGCCCATGGCACGCTGATCCTGTCGGTGGCGGTCGGCATGACGGCAACGACGATCAATCCGCACGCCATGTCCTATGGCTATGACAAGGTGCGGTTCGTGAAGCCCGTCTTCATCAACGACACCATCACGGTCGAAGCGAAGATTGTCGACAAGCGCGACCACCCGAAGCGCGCCACGCACGGCATCGTCGCCGAGCTCGTCACCGTCACCAAGCAGACCGGCGAGACCGTGCTCGCCTGCGAGCACATCTATCTCGTCGCGCGGAAGCCCGCGAGCGCCTGACCAAAACGGCGCGCCCTATTCGGAACCAAGACCGGCGCTCGACGTTAACCTGCCATGAATACGCAACATGGAGGAAGACGATGGAACATGCGCACGTTTCCAATTCGCTGATTGGCGCCGCGAAGGTTGACGGCACCGCCGTCTACAATACAGCCGGCGATCGTCTTGGCGATATTCATGACATCATGATCGACAAGCAGACCGGACGCGTCGCCTATGCGATCCTTTCCTTCGGCGGCTTCCTGGGTCTCGGCGAGAAATACCATCCGCTGCCGTGGAATACGCTGAAATACGACACCAACCAGGGTGGCTATGTGGTCGGCCTGACCAAGGAACAGCTGGAAGGCGGCCCCGCCTATGACGAAGGCGACGAGCCGGCCTGGGGCGACCGCGACTATGAAAAGCGCGTGCACGACTATTACGGCATGCCGCCCTACTGGATGATGTAATCCCATCCGAACGAGAAAGGCCCCGGAGTGATCCGGGGCCTTTTTTCATGGAAGATCAGAGCGTGATCTGCAGCTTGACGTCGTTCGGGTTGGCCGAAGCGGCGCGCTCGAAGGCGGCGATCGACTCCTCGAAATCATAGGTGCCGGTGATCAGCGGCT
Organism: Kaistia sp. SLG-1; assembly: GCF_059699055.1. Taxonomy (NCBI): domain Bacteria; kingdom Pseudomonadati; phylum Pseudomonadota; class Alphaproteobacteria; order Hyphomicrobiales; family Kaistiaceae; genus Kaistia; species Kaistia sp. SLG-1. The sequence goes on along the minus strand of NZ_AP048544.1, from coordinate 1,050,052 downwards.
TCAGGTCGACCTTGCCCGATGCGATCAGCGCCAGGGCGCGATCGAAGACATTGGCATAGCGGAACACCGTCTCCATCCGCACTTCCTTGGCCGAGGCGGAGACGATGTCGAGGGCGATCGGCTCGACCGGCAGGCCGACGAAGACGATCGCGCCGCCGGGGCGGACATAGTTGAAGATGCCGTCATAGGCGCGCGGGGAACCGGAGGCCTCGAACACGATGTCGACGCCCCAATTGTCCGTCTCCGCCGCGATCTTCGCCTTCAGGTCCGTCTCGCGGATGTTGACCGGGATGACGCCGTCATAGTGGCCGGCGATGGCGAGCTTCTCGTTGACGAGGTCGGAAATGTAGACGCGGCTGCAGCCGCCGGCGAGCGCTGCCAGCGCCACCATGATGCCGATCGGGCCGGCGCCGATCACCAGCGCCGTGTCGCCCGGGACGATCTTGGCCTTGGCCGCCGCCTGCATGCCGATGGCGAAGGGCTCGACCAGCGCGCCTTCCGCGAAGGAGACGTTGTCGGGCAGCTTGTAGGTAAAGGCGGCCGGGAAGACGACTTCCGGCGTCAGGCAGCCATGCACCGGCGGCGTCGCCCAGAAGGTGACGCTCGGATCGACATTGTAGATGCCGAGCTTCGACGCCTTGGACGTAAGATCCGGGACGCCCGGCTCCATGCAGACGCGATCGCCTACCTTGAGGTTCTTCACCTCGGAGCCGATCTCCAGCACCGTGCCGGCGGCCTCGTGGCCGAGCACCATCGGCTCCCTAACGATGAACGGGCCGATCGCGCCATGGGTGTAATAGTGCACGTCCGAGCCGCAGACGCCGACCGTGTGGATGGCGATGCGGACATCGCGCGGGCCGACTTCGAGCGGCAGGTCGATGTCGCGCAGCGAGAGCTTGAGCTTTTCTTCGAGAACGAGAGCACGCATGGCAGCAATCCAGATTGGCGGCGGTTAAGCCGTTTTAGCCGAGCCGACCGACCGCCGCTACGATCCCGATGCAGCCGACATCACACTTCTTGGCAGGGTCGCCCCCTACCCGGCCCCGTCGACGACCTGGAAGCCGGCCCAGAACGGGTCGCGATCGTCGACGAAGATCGTGTTGTAGCCGGTCACCCGCGCCCAGCCCTCGATCGTCGGGATGATGGCCGGCAGCCCGCCGACCGTCGTGGCGCCGGCGACGCGGCCGGTGAAGGTCGAGCCGATGATACTCTCATGCACGAAGGCCTCGCCCTCCTTGAGGCGTCCCGTGGCGAAGAGCTGCGCGAGGCGGGCCGAGGTGCCGGTGCCGCAGGGCGAGCGATCGATCGCCTTGTCGCCATAGAAGACGGCGTTGCGCGCAGAGGAGCCCGGGTTCTTCGGCCGGCCGGTCCAGAGCACATGGGTGAGCCTGTCCAGCGCCGGGTTTTCCGGATGCACGATGCTGTGCCGTGCATTGAAGGCGGCGCGCAGTTTTGGCGAAAGCCGGACGATGTCGGAGGGCTCAAAGTCCGAAAGATCGGCATAGTTCGGCTGCGGCTCGACGATCGCATAAAAGTTGCCGCCATAGGCGACGTCGACCTTGAGCGCGCCGAGACCGTCCACCTCGACCTCGTAGTCCCGCCCGAGCAGGAAGGACGGCACGTTGGTGAGCGTGACGCTGTCGACATAGGGTCCATTCTGGACATAGCGCGCCTCGACGAGGCCGGCCGGCGTCTCCAGCCGCAAGAGGCCCGGCGTCTTCGGCGTTACGAGGCCGTGCTCGATGATCGTCGTCACCGTGCCGATCGTGCCATGGCCGCACATCGGCAGGCAGCCCGAGGTCTCGATGAACAGGATCGCCACATCATAATCGTCGCTCGACGGCGGGTAGAGGATCGAGCCCGACATCATGTCGTGGCCGCGCGGCTCGAAGCAGAGCGACTTCCGGATCCAGTCGAACTCGGCGAGGAAATGCTGGCGCTTGTCGAACATGGTCGCGCCCTTCAGCACCGGGATCGAGCCGCCGGTGACGACGCGGACGGGATTCCCGCAGGTGTGGCCGTCGATGCAGACGAAGGTATGCCGCGCCATACTTCCCGTGCTCCTGCTGCCGCGTTGGCTGCGCGATGATCCGATGGTCAGGCCGCCAGCGGCAAGCCCACATCCGGAAGGTTCGGGCGGGTCGCCAGCGCCTGTCGCATGATCGCCTCGATCTCCGCCGTCTCGGCCGCGTCGAGCGCCAGTCGCGGCGGGCGGCAGAGATCCGTGCCGCGGCCGGCGATCTTCTCGCAGAGCTTGATCGCCTGGACGAGATCGGCGCGGGCGTCGAGATGCAGGAGCGGCATGTACCAGTCGTAGATCGCCAGCGCCTCCTGGTAGCGGCCGGCCCGCGCCAGGCGGAACAGGGTCTCCCCCTCGCGCGGAAAGATGTTGGACATGCCGGAGACCCAGCCGACGGCGCCGAGCATGACGCATTCGAGCACGACATCGTCGAGGCCGCAGAACGGGATGAAGCGATCGCCCGTCATGTTGCGGACGTCGACGATGCGGCGCGTGTCGCCGGAGGAATCCTTGAAGGCGACGATCGTCTCGTAGTCGGCGAGTTCCGCCAGCATGGCCGGCGTGACGTCGGTCCGGTAGGAGGGCGGGTTGTTGTAGATCATGATCGGCAGGTCGGTCGCGCGGGCGATGGTGGCGAAATGATCGCGCGTCTCGCGGGGCTTGGCCGGATAGACCATGGCCGGCATCACCATCAGCCCGTCGATCCCCGCCCGCGCCGCCTCGCGCGCGTAGTCCGAGCCGAAGGCGCTCGTATATTCGGCAACGCCGGAGAGGACCGGCACGCGTCCCCTCGCCGTCGCCTTGGCCATTTCCAAAAGCGCGATCTTTTCCGAACGGGTGAGCGCCGGATTTTCGCCGACCGTGCCGCACATCACCAGGCCGGAAATGCCGTCGCGGATCAGCGCCTCGATCACCCGGGCGGTAGCGTCGAGATCGACGGAGAAATCGGCGCGGAGCTGCGTCGTCACGGCGGGAAAGACACCGCACCAGTTCACCTTCGGCCTCGCCATTCCATCCTCCTGTCCGGATTCGATCGAAATGTGTACAATCTGTATACACATTGCATGACGAAGCGGCAAGCAAGGGTGAGGCCGCCGTCGACAGGCTGGCAACGCGGGCCCTATAAGGTCGGGAGCAGCGAGGGGGACGGCGGGTGGCGAAGGACGGGCAGCGGAAAGAGGCGGGCGAGACGGCGCATCGGCGCGGCTTCGGCGTCTCGGCCGTCTATGACGCGCTGAAGCGCGACATCCTCGACATGGCGCTCGCGCCCGGCGACCCGCTCGACGAGGTCGGCCTCTCGGCCCGCTTCGGCCTGTCGCGCACGCCGGTGCGCGAGGCGCTGGTGAAGCTGGTGGCGGAGGGGCTGGCGACGACGCTGCCGAACCGCAACACCATCGTCTCGATCATCGACTATGCCGGATTGCCGGATTATCTCGACGCGCTGATGCTGATGTACCGAGTGACAGCGCGGCTGGCGGCGGAACGGCGGAGCGACGCCGATCTCGCGGCGCTCAGGGCCTGCCAGAACGATTTCGTCGCCGCGGTTTCCGCCTCCGACGCCATCGGCATGATCGAGACCAACCGCGCCTTCCACCTCGCCATCGCGATCGCCGGCGGCAACCGCTACTACACGGATCTCTTCGCCCGCCTCCTCAACGAGGGCACGCGACTGCTCCGGCTTTATTACCTCACCTACGAGGATCACCTGCCGCAGGAATTCGTCGACGAGCACGAGGCGCTGATCGCCGCCATCGCGGCCGGCGACCGCGACCGCGCCGAGACGCTCGGCCGCGACCACGCGGCGCAGATCGTCTGCCAGATCCAGAGTTTTCTGGCCCCGACGACGGGCGTCGAGATCGGGCTGTAGGGGGCGTTTCGCCGTCCGCGGGTATTTGCTCCGCCCCCTCACCTCTCCCATGGGGAGAGGTCGGAGCGAAGCTCCGGGTGAGGGGGTAGGGAACCATCCGGATAGGGCTGAACCCCTCACCCGCCGGCCTTCGGCCGTCGACCTCTCCCCATGGGAGAGGTGAAGGAAGGCCGCCCCTTCGCGGCACGACCACGAAAACAAAACCCCAAAACAAAAAAAGGCCGGCCACCCATCGGGCGGCCGGCCTCTTGTCTCAAATCGCGTTCGATCAGGCCGGGACGCCGGCCTCGAGGCGCTTGGCGATCAGCGTGCGCAGCGCGCGCAGGTCCTTGGCGAACAGGCGGATGCCTTCCGAGAGCTTCTCGGTCGCCATCTGGTCCTCGTTCATCGCCCAGCGGAAGCTCTTCTCGTCGGCAGAGATGGCGGCGATCTTCTCGCCGGTGTTGGCCGGGTCGAGCTTGCGCACAAGCGTGCCGTTGTCGGCGGCGAGCTTCTCGAGCAGGGCCGGCGCAATGGTCAGGCGGTCACAGCCGGCCAGAGCCTCGATCTCGCCGGTCGAGCGGAAGGAGGCGCCCATGACGACGGTCTCGATGCCGTGCTGCTTGTAGTAGCTGTAGATCTGGCGGACCGAGAGGACACCCGGATCCTCTTCCGGCTCGAACGTCTTGCCGGAAGCCTTGACGTGCCAGTCGAGGATGCGGCCGACGAAGGGCGAGATCAGGAACACGCCGGCCTCGGCGCAGGCGACCGCCTGGGCGAGCGAGAACAGCAGCGTCAGGTTGCAGTCGATGCCTTCCTTCTGGAGGATCGCGGCGGCGCGGATGCCCTCCCAGGTCGAGGCGAGCTTGACGAGGATCTTTTCGCGCGGGACGCCGAGGGCGTCATAGGCGGCGATGATGTCGCGCGCACGCTTTACCGAGCCTTCCACGTCGAAGGAGAGGTCGGCGTCGACTTCGGTCGAGATGCGGCCGGGGACGAGCTTCGACATCTCGGCGCCGAAGGCGACGGCGAGGCGGTCGGCGACATGCGCCGCGACGGCGTCCTGCGTGCCGCCCTGCTTGCGGCCCCAGGCGATCGCGCTCTCGATGACGTCCTGGTAGGCCGGCAGCTCGGCTGCCTTCAGGACGAGCGACGGGTTGGTCGTGCAATCGACCGGGCGATAGGTCTTGATGGCCTCGAGATCGCCGGTGTCGGCAACGACAACGGTCATGGCTTTAAGCTGATCAAGTTTCGAGGTCATAGGACACTCCTCCAATCTGACGGCTACGCGTTCGCGCTTGTACTGGGCACGCTTCTACCTGGCATATGAGCATCCCGGACGACAAATGGAAGCGCGAAATTATCTTCGCGAACCGAATGCTGGGGTGCAATTCGCCCGGTAGCGCCCTCCGGCATTGCATTCCGCAACGGGAGTGGCGACGCTGACCGTTCGATGGCCGCCCAATGGCCGCATTGCCCCAAGGTTCCCATCAATGTCGAAACATTCCCTTGCCGGTTCCTGGACACTCTCGAACGATGATTTGGATGCATTGGGGGCCATTCAGGTTCCCGGCGACGTGCATTCCGCCCTCGTCGCCCTCGGCCGGATTCCGAGCCCCTATGCCGCCATGCACGAGGCCGAGATCCAGTGGGTCGGCGAGAGCACCTGGGAGATCCGGCGCCATTTCGAGATCGGCGCCCCGGCGCTCGCCGGCCGCTGGGCCGTGCTGGAGCTCGAATTCGTCGATACCTTCGCCGAGGTGTTCCTGAACGACGCGCCGATCGCGACGCTCGGCTCCTGCTTCCTGCGCCATCGCATCGACGTCACCGAGGCGCTGAAGCCGGGCACGAACGAGATCCGCATCCGCTTTGCGCCGGCCGGGGCCGAGGCGATCGCGCGGGCGAAGAAGCAGCCCTTCCCGATCCCCTGGAGCGTCTCGAACAACCGAGTTCCCGACCTCAACATGATTCGCAAGCCGCAATGCCATGGCGGCTGGGACTGGGGCCCCTGCCTGATGGTGGCGGGCATCTACGCCGAGCCGGTGCTGCGCTTCTACGAGGCGGCGCGGCTCGAGGCGGTGCAGATCCGCCAGCGTCACCATGCCGACGGCACGGTGACCGCGATCGCGGCGATCGAACTCGCCGCCAAGGCGGACGGGACGTTCCCCGTGACGTTCGAGCTCGCCGGCAAGACGGCGACGGCGACCGTCAAGGTCTCGGCCGAGCATGGCGGCAAGGCGGAGATCCCGCTCGAAATCGGCACGCCGGATCTCTGGTGGCCGGCCGGCCATGGCAAGCAGCCGCTCTACGACGCCGTCGTCACCATCCCCGGCGACAGCGTCCGCCGCCGCGTCGGTTTTCGCACGCTGGAGGTGGTGACCGAGAAGGACGAGGTCGGCGCCTCGATGTTCTTCCGCGTCAACGGCGTCGACATCTTCGCCAAGGGCGCCAACTGGATTCCGGCCGACGCGCTGCCCGCCGCGATCACGAAGGGCCGCATCGAGGCGCTGCTCTCCGCTGCCGTCGAAGCCAACATGAACATGATTCGCGTCTGGGGCGGCGGCTTCTACGAGTTCGACGCCTTCTATGACGCCTGCGACCGGCTCGGCCTGCTGGTCTGGCAGGACATGATGTTCTCCTGCTCGCAATATCCCTCGACGCCGGACTTTTTGGCCGAGATCGACGCGGAACTGCGCTACCAGATCCAGCGCCTCTCCAGCCGCCCGTCGATCGCGCTCTGGTGCGGCGACAACGAGGTGATCGGCTCGCTCAACTGGTTCGAGATCTCGCGCAACAACCGCGACCGCTACCTCGTCAACTACGACCGCTTCAACCGCGTCATCGACAAGGCGGTGCAGGACACCGATCCCGACCGGCGCTTCTGGCCGTCGAGCCCTTGCAATGGCGACATGGACTATGGTGACGCCTGGCATGACGACCGCTCGGGCGATCTGCATTTCTGGGACGTCTGGCACTCGAACAAGAATTTCGAGCACTACTACACGGTGAAGCCGCGCTTCTGCTCGGAGTTCGGCTTCCAGTCCTTCCCGTCGATGACCGGCATCCGCGCCTTCGCCGAGCCGGAGAGCTGGAACGCCACCTCTCCCGTCATGGAGTTCCACCAGCGCGACGGCGCCGGCAATTCGCGCATTCTCGACACGATGGCGCGCTATTTCCGCGTGCCGTCCGGCTTCGAGAGCTTCGTCTACCTGTCGCAATTGCAGCAGGCGCTGGCGATCGAGACGGCGGTCCGCTACTGGCGCAGCCTGAAGCCCCATTCGATGGGCGCGCTCTACTGGCAGTTGAACGACGTCTGGCCGTCAATCTCCTGGTCGTCGATCGACCATTCGCTCGCCTGGAAGACGCTGCATTATCACGCCAAGCGCTTCTTCGCGCCCGTCGCACTCGCCGCCCGCCTCGACGACGGCGAACTGATCGTCCGCGCGATAAACGACCGGCACCGCGAGGTGTCGCTCGCGACGCGGCTGCGGAGCTTCCAGCTCGACGGCACGCTGATCGACGAACGGCACGCGAAGGGCCATGTGCCGCCCGACCGCGCCGTCGAAATCACAACGATCGCCGCGCCCGCCGCGCAGGACCGCTTCTATGTTGTCGACGCGGAGGTCGACGGCGTCGCCGCGCCGGAGCGCCAGATCGTCGTCTTCCCGGACGTGCCGAAGCGGTTCGAGCTGCCCGCGGCGAAGGTCTCGGTGCGCGAGGACGGCCCCGGCCGCTTCACGCTTTCGAGCGACGCGCCCGCCTTTCATGTCCGTGCCGAGGCGGAGGGGATTCCCGGCCATTTCGACGATGCGAGCTTCCTGCTGCTGCCGGGCGAACCGCGCAGCGTCGCCTTCAAGCCGGAGGCAGGCCACCGCCCGCCGACGGCGGCGGACCTCACGATCCAGCACCTGCGCGGGACGTATCGGTAGGGCCGGGTTCCAGCGGAATGCGCTTCGTCACAAAAGAAAACGGCGCGGAAATCCGCGCCGTTCCAGCCTGAAATCAGGAAGCCTTTAGCGGTACCAGCCGCCCTGGATGAAGACCCAGCGGCCATTGCGCCAGACCCACTGCGGATCGCGGTGACGCCAGCCCGGACGGGACCGTTCCCAGCCGCCGCTGACCCAGACATAGCGGCCACGGCTCCACTGCCAGTGACCCGGCACCCAGACATAGCCGCGGCGCGGAGGCGGCCGGCGCTCCATGCGGGGCTGCGGCGGCCGGCCGTTCGGACCGGGTCCCGGCCCACCCCACGACTGCGCTTCGGCCTCGCCCGCGGCGATCGTCGCCAGCGGAGCGGCAGCGGCCGCGGCCAGCAGGCCCGTCAACAGAGAACGTCGAGAAAGCATAGTCATCCATCCCATCACTTTTGGACGCGGAAACGCACCCGGATACCACCCGCAACCGGTTTAACGCGCGAGCGCGGCCCTTCCGTCGCTCCGGATGCGAAAAAAATCAGAACTTGTAGCCGTTCTGGTCGAGGAACAGCTTCAGCCGTTCGGGGAACTTCAGAACCTTGAGATCCTTCTTGGGGCAGCTGTCGACATCCGGCCCGGTCAGGCAGGCCTCTTCGCCCTCGTCCGACTTCAGGTCCCAGTGCTTCTTCAGAGCCTGGAACGCCTGCTCGCCCTCGCCGGCGCGCACACTCTGCGCCACCCAGCCGGCCAGGAAGCCGGGCGACTTCCAGCGCTGGTCAGGATCGGCGCCGTCCTCGAGCTGCTTCAGCCATTCGCGATGCGCCTTGGCGAAACGCGGCTCGTTGGTCACGTCGACGACCTTGCCGTCGCGCACCGTCCGGATCACCAGCGGCGCGGCGCTGCAGGCATAGCAGTCGAAGGCGTAGAGGAAGCGGTTGTCGACCGTGGCGATCTCCGCCACGCCGTCATTGTCGAGGTCCTGCAGATAATCGCCGTCGCCGTCGAAGGCGCCGACGTCCACCGCGACCCAGCCCTTGGCTGTTTTCGTGGCCACGACGACCTCCGAGCAGCAATGCGCGCCGCCGGTATAATTGCTGAGATAGACTTCCTTGGTGTCGTTGGTCGGATCGATCTCGGCGATCGAGGCGCTCATGCCGGGCACCGACATGCCGGAAGCGGAGCCGACATGCTCCAGCACCATCTTGCCGTCGACGCTGACCTGGAACACCGGCACGTCGTCGTCCGGATCGATGTTGGGGCGGCGCTCCTGGAACACGCGCACCGAGATGGCGCCATCGGATACGGTCGCTTCCTTCGCGCCTTCGGCGAATTCCGTGGTCGGATAAGGCGAGACCTGGGTGACGTCGTCGTCGGGCTCCTCCTGCGCGAACACGGCGCCGATCGACACCGCCATCGCCGCCGCTGCCACCAGGCCGACGAGGCCCGACTTGCCGAATACAGATCCGCTGCGCACGCTCTTTATCCCTGGACTTGACCCCACCCAACGCAGTCTAGCGACACCGCCTTCCGCCGAACAGAAGTTGATGCCACCATCCCCGTTCCAATGACGCGCCCGATCCGGCGCGATCCGCCCGAACACCCGCCCATGCAAGGAATTCCTCATGTCCGACGTCGTCCCGCCCCGCACCGGCGGCCGCCTCCTCGTCGAGGCGCTGGAGTCGAATGGCGTCGAGCGCGTCTTCTGCGTGCCCGGCGAGAGCTTCCTGGCCGTTCTCGACGCGCTGCATGATTCGGCCATCCCCGTCACGGTCGCCCGCCACGAGGGCGGCGCGGCGATGATGGCGGATGCCTGGGGCAAGCTTTCCGGCCGCCCCGGCATCTGCTTCGTCACCCGCGGCCCCGGCGCCACCAACGCCGCCGCCGGCCTGCATGTCGCGATGCAGGATTCGACGCCGATGATCCTGTTCGTCGGCCAGGTCGGCCGCTCGATGCGCGAGCGCGAGGCGTTCCAGGAGATCGACTACCGGCGGATGTTCGGCGACGTCGTCAAATGGGTGGCCGAGATCGATCAGGCGGCGCGGATCCCGGAATTCCTATCCCGCGCCTTCCATGTCGCGACCTCGGGCCGCCCCGGCCCGGTGGTGCTGGCGCTGCCGGAGGACATGCTGCGCGAGACCGCCGCCGTCGCCACGGTCGGCGCGTCCGAGCCGATCGAGACCTATCCGGGCCTGACCCAGACGGCGCAGTTGCAGAAGCTGCTCTGGAAGGCGGAGCGGCCGTTGCTGGTGCTCGGCGGTTCGCGCTGGAGCGACCCGGCGATCGCGTCGATGCAGCGCTTCGCCGAGCGCTTCGACCTGCCGGTCGGCGTCTCGCTGCGCCGGCAGGGGCTGTTCGACCACGAGCACCCGAACTTCGCCGGCGAGGTCGGCATCGCGATCAACCCGGCGCTGGCAAAGCGGGTCAAGGAGGCGGATCTCCTGATCCTCGTCGGCGGCCGGATGAGCGAGATGCCCTCCTCCGGCTACACGCTGCTCGACATTCCCGAGCCCCGGCAGACGCTGGTGCATGTGCATGGCGGTTCGGAGGAGCTCGGCCGCGTCTATCGCCCGGCGCTCGCCATCAACGCGACGCCGAACGGTTTTGCCGCGCAGCTCGAGGCCGTGCATCCGCCGGCGACGATCCGCTGGAGCGGCGAGACCCGCGCCGCCAACGCCGCCTATCGCGACTGGTCGGACCCGAAACCGCGCAATGTCGGCGGCGTCGAGATGGGCGCGGTGATGCGGACGCTGCGGGACGCGTTGCCCAAGGATGCCGTCCTCACCAACGGCGCCGGCAACTACGCCAACTGGGTGCATCGCTATCATCGCTTCCGGGGTCCGAAGACCCAGCTCGCGCCGACCTCCGGCTCGATGGGCTACGGCCTGCCGGCGGCGGTCGCGGCCAAGCTGCGCTTTGCCGAGCGCACCGTCGTTGCCTTCGCCGGCGACGGCTGCTTCCAGATGACGGGGCAGGAATTCGGCACGGCGGTGCAGGAGGGCGCGGCGATCCTCGTCGTCGTCGTCGACAATGGCATGTACGGCACGATCCGCGCACATCAGGAGCGCAACTATCCCGACCGCATCGAGGCGACGAAGCTCACCAATCCGGACTTCGCGGCGCTCGCCCGCGCCTATGGCGGCCATGGCGAGACGGTGGATCGAACGGAAGATTTTGGCCCTGCCTTCGAGCGGGCGCTGTCGAGCGGCAAGCCGGCGATCCTGCACCTGAAGGTCGACCCAGAGGCCATCTCGCCCTCGGCGACGATCGCCGAGATCCGGGGGAAGAGGTTGAAGGAGTAGGATCAGTCTGCGCCGATCCGCTTCGAGCGTAACTCCCGGCGAACGCGGATGAATGGATCCCTGCTTTCGCAGGGATGACGGCTGAGCGTGGTCGTTCGGGGAGGGAACGAAAGGGGCGCAGGTGCGCCGCCGACAGACCCTTGCAGCTACTCCGTCGTCATCCATCCCGCTCCGTCATCCCTGCGAAAGCAGGGATCCATACAGCCGCGAAATTGGGCGCCGATCCGCAGCAGCCCTGTCCGGCAACCGGATCCCGGGTCAAGCCCGCGATGACGCCGGAGGCAGGGCCGAGGGATGGCGTCCTAAAACAAACTCTCCTGTGTCGGCGGCTTTGGCTTGGCGGCGCGTTTCGGGCGCGGTTCGGCGGCGCCGCCGGCGGCGATGGCGCCGATCTTGCCGTCCTGGAACTCGATTGTCAGCGCCTCGCCGCTCGAAACCTGCGCCGCCGCGCGGACCGTCTTGCCCTCGGCATCCGTCACCAGCGCGAAGCCGCGCGCCAGCACGCTGCGATAGGAGAGCGTCTCGGCCAGCCGCCAGGCGCGGTCGAGACGGTCGCGGTTCCGCTCGACGATGCGGATGAACGCGCGGCCGCCACGGCCGTCGATATCGGCGATCTGCACCGCGCCGCGCGCAACACGCTGCGACAGCGGCTCGATGCGGAGACGGCCTGCGATGCGGGCGAAAAGCGCGCGCTTGCGCTCGGCATGCACCTCCAGCGCCCGTCCCTGCCGTTCGCCGAGCGCGGCGAGCCGGTCGCGGGCCCGAACGGTCAGCCGGTCGAGCGAGGCGGGCGACAGGCGGCCGGCGGTCCGCTCCAGCTTGCCGCGATGCGCCAGCGTGTTGGCGCCGAGCGCGCGGCCGATGCGGGCCGCGAGCTCGTCGAAGGAGCGGCGCGGAATGGCGAGCAGGTCGTCGAGGCGCGGCAGGGCGCGGGCGGCGGCGCGGAGCTCGCGCCGGCGTCCCTCGACCAGGCGCAGCATGGCGCCGTCGAGCCGGCGGCCGAGATCGCTCACCGCGCCGAGCAGCTCCGAGCGCACCGGCACGGCCATTTCGGCAGCACCCGTCGGCGTCGGGGCGCGGAGATCGGCGGCGAAATCGATCAGCGTCGTGTCGGTCTCGTGGCCAACGGCGGAGATCAGCGGGATCGACGAGGCGGCCGCCGCGCGCACCACGATCTCCTCGTTGAAGCCCCAGAGATCCTCCAGGCTGCCGCCGCCGCGCGCGACGATCAGCACGTCGGGACGCGGAATGGCGGCGCCAACGGGCAACGCGTTGAAGCCGGCAATCGCCACCGCCACTTCCGCCGCCGAGGTCTCGCCCTGCACGCGCACCGGCCAGACCAGCACGCGAACAGGGAAGCGGTCGTCGAGGCGATGCAGGATGTCGCGGATGACAGCGCCGGTCGGCGAGGTGACGACGCCGATCACGCGGGGCAGGTAAGGGATCGGCCGCTTGCGCGCGCTGTCGAACAGGCCCTCGGCCGCGAGCTTGCGCCGGCGCTCCTCGAGCAGCGCCATCAGCGCGCCGACGCCGGCCGGTTCCAGCGACTCGATGACGATCTGATATTTTGACGAGCCCGGGAAGGTAGTCAGCTTGCCGGTGGCGATGACCTCCATGCCCTCTTCCGGGCGGAAGCGCAGCTTGCCGAAATTGCCCTTCCAGATCACCGCCTCGATCTTGGCGCGGTCGTCCTTCAGCGCGAAATAGGCATGGCCCGAGGAATGCGGCCCGCGATAGCCCGAGATTTCGCCGCGCACGCGGACGAAGCCGAACGCGTCCTCGACCGTGCGCTTCAGCGCCATCGAGATTTCGGAGACGGAATATTCGCCGGCGTTGTGGACGGGATCGGTCAAGTCGGTCGCGGCCCTTCTTCATGCCGCCGAGACGTGCCGACGGTATCTGCCGGTCCTGAATGCCCCCGCCGCCCGCCCCGGTCAAGCCGGCAGCCGCGCCACCTTGCGGCGCGGCCGGGCTCCGCGCTATCGAAGCGCATGTCGCGCTATGATTTCACCACCCAACGCCTGTTCATCGATGCCCCGCTCCACGCGGGCGCCCGCATCGTCATGGACAAGGGCCAGACCAACTATCTCGTCAACGTCCTCCGCATGCGCGAGGGTGACCCGGTGTTGATTTTCAACGGGCGTGATGGAGAGTGGCGGGCGACGCTCGCCGAGGCCGGCCGCAAGGGCGCCGTGCTGACCGCCGACGCGCTGGCGCGCGAGCAGACGCCGCCCTCGACGCTCCACTACCTGTTCGCGCCGATCAAGCAGGCGCGGCTCGACTACATGGTGCAGAAGGCGGTCGAGATGGGCGCCGGGCTGATCCGGCCGGTGATCACCCGCCGCACCCAGGTGACGCGCCTGAACGACGACCGCCTCGTCGCCAACGCGATCGAGGCGGCGGAGCAATGCGGCGTGCTGTCGATCCCCGAGATCGCGCCGGCTGAGCCACTCGCCGCCCTGCTTGCCCGCTGGCCGAAGGACGAGCCCGAGCGGCGCATCATCTTCTGCGACGAGGACGAGACCGGCGCCGATCCGGTGTCGATCCTGCGCACGCTGCCGAAGGGCCCGCTCGCCGTGCTGATCGGCCCCGAGGGCGGCTTCTCGCCGGAGGAGCGCGAGACGCTGCACGCCCTCCCCTTCGTCACGGCGATCCCGCTCGGGCCGCGCATCCTGCGCGCCGATACCGCGGCCGTCGCCGCGCTGGCGCTGGTCCAGGCGGTCGCCGGCGACTGGATCGAGAGCTAGCCCGGACGAACCAGCCGGGACTTGTCTGTATATTTTCGGATAGACCGCTCACGAAATCGTGACTAGCACGGTCGGCGACAGTCCAGAGCAATGACGGCGTTTTCCGGCAAGAGGAAAGCCTGGGCCGGATAGACTAATTCCACCTTAGAATCAGTCTAACTTTGAGCAAAATGCGGTTCATCTGGTTGACCTCACTTCGCGATGATGGGATGGAGCCAGCGCCGGTCGCCGATACACGATGGCGGCCAGGGTTCCGCCCCCTCAATGAACGGAGTTCACTATGCTGAGCCTGACCCGCCTGATCCAGGGCGCCGCCGCCGCTGCGCTGCTTGCGACGACCACGCTTTCCGCCCAAGCGGCCGGCGAAGTGCAAGCCTCCGGCGAGGTGAACGTCTACACGACCCGCGAACCGGGCCTGATCCAGCCGCTGCTCGACAGCTTCAGCAAAGAGACCGGCATCAAGGCCAATGTGATCTTCGTCAAGGAAGGCCTCGCCGAGCGCGTCGCCACCGAAGGCGCCAATTCGCCGGCCGACCTGCTTTCCGTCGTCGATTTCGGCAATCTGATCGAGCTTGCCGATCGCGGCCTGACCCAGCCGATCCAGTCGGCCGTGCTGGAAGAGGCGATCCCCGCCAATCTGCGCGACGCCGACGGCCAGTGGTTCGGCCTGTCGATGCGCGCCCGCGTCATCTACGCCTCGAAGGACCGCGTCACCGACGAGACGCTGACCTATGAGGACCTCGCCGATCCGCGCTTCAAGGGCAAGGTCTGCATCCGCTCGGGCCAGCACCCCTACAACACCTCGCTGATCGCGGCCGTGATCGCCAAGGACGGCCCGGCAGCGGCCAAGGAATGGCTCGGCGGCGTCAAGGAAAACCTCGCCCGCAAGGCCGGCGGCGGCGACCGCGACGTGGCGCGCGACATCCTCGCCAATCTCTGCGACATCGGCGTCGCCAATTCCTACTATGTCGGCCTGATGCGCTCCGGCAAGGGCGGCCCCGAGCAGGTCGAATGGGGCAACGCCATCCGCGTCATCCTGCCAACCTTCAAGGACAAGGCGGGCACGCATGTGAACGTTTCGGGCGCAGCCGTCGCCAAGAACGCCCCGAACAAGGAGAACGCCATCAAGCTGCTGGAATTCCTCGCCTCCGAGCCGGCCCAGGAAATCTACGCCAAGGCGAACTTCGAATATCCGGTCCGCGCCGGCGTCGCCGCCGACCCGATCATCGCCGAGCTCGGCACGCTGACGGTCGATCCGCTGCCGCTGACCTCGGTCGCCAAGGAGCGCAAGCAGGCGAGCGAGCTGGTCGACGTCGTCGGTTTCGACGGCTGATCGGCCGCATGCCGCATCCGGCAGGCTCATCGCCCGTCCTCGCATGCCCCGGATCCTCCGGGGCATGACCGCTTCCGCGATTGCGCGCCGCGCGACACGGCGTCCCGCCCGCTCCGACCGGCTTTGGCTGGTCGGCGGCGGCCTCGTGGCGCTCGTCGCGCTGGCGCCGATCTTCGGCCTCGTCTTCTTCGCCGCGCGCGGCTCCGGCACGCTCTGGCCGCACCTGATCGCCAATGTGCTGCCGGTCGCGGCGCGGACCACGGCGCTTCTGCTCGCGGGCGTCGGCATCCTCGTCACCGTCATCGGCATCGGCACGGCCTGGCTGGTGACGGCCTACCGCTTCCCCGGCCGCCGCCTGTTCGAATGGGCGCTGCTGCTGCCGCTGTCGGTGCCGAGCTACGTCATGGCCTATGCCTATCTCGACGTGGTGCACCCGGTCGGGCCGCTGCAGACGGGCCTGCGCAACCTCTTCGGCATCACCGATCCGCGCGGCCTGCCCTTTCCCGACATACGCTCGCTCGGCGGCGCGATCCTGCTGCTCGGCTTCATCCTCTACCCCTATGTCTACCTGCCGGTGCGGGCGCTGTTCGTCATGCAGTCGGCCTCGATGCTGGAGGCGTCGCGGACGCTGGGCGCCAGCCGCTTCCGCGCCTTCCGCACCGTGGCGCTGCCGCTGGCGCGCCCGGCGGTCGCCGTCGGCGTCAGCCTGGCGCTGATGGAGGCGCTGAACGACATCGGCGCCTCGGAATTCCTCGGCGTGCGCACGCTGACCGTCGCGATCTACACCACCTGGGTGACGCGCTCGTCGATCGAGGGAGCCGCGCAGATCGCCCTGGTCATGCTGGCCATCGTCTTCGCGTTGGTGGTGATCGAGCGGCTCGGGCGGCGCGGCATGAATTATTCGGGCCCGCGCGGCAACAAGCCGGCCATGCCGCAGCCGCTCACCGGCCTAGCTGGTTTTTCGGCCACGCTGGCCTGCGCGGCGCCAATCCTGTTCGGTTTCGTCGTGCCGGCGAGCTATCTCGTCGTCTCGGCCTGGCGGCGGGTCAAGCTCGGCGGCCTGCCGGCGGAGCTCTGGATCTGGACCGGCAACAGCCTGCTCTTCGCCGCCATCGCCGCGATCCTCACCGTCGCCATCGGCCTGTTCCTCGCAACCGCCGGCCGCATGTCGCGGCGAAAGACGCTGCACGGCCTGATCCGCCTCTCCGGCATCGGCTACGCCATTCCGGGCACGGTGCTCGCCGTCGGCCTGCTGGTGCCGATCGCCGGCCTCGACAACTGGATCGCCGAGTTGGTGAAGGGCATCTGGGGCCGCTCGCCGGGCCTGATCCTGATGAGTTCCGGCGCGGCGCTGATCCTCGCCTATTGCCTGCGCTTCATGGCGATCTCGATCGGCGGCATCGAGGCGGGCTTCACGCGCATCTCGCCCTCGATCGACATGGCGGCGCACAGCCTCGGCGCCGGCCCCGCCCGGCTGATGGGCGGCATCCACGTGCCGCTGCTGTCGCCGGCGCTCGCCGCCGCCGGCCTGCTCGTCTTCGTCGACTGCATGAAGGAACTGCCGGCAACGCTGCTGCTGCGGCCGTTCAACTTCGAGACGCTCGCCACTTACGTCTATGGCGAGGCGGCGCGCGGCACCTATGAGGACGGCGCGATCGCCGCGCTCGTCATCGTCGTCATCGGCATGCTGCCGGTAGCCCTGCTCGCCCGCGCCGGGATGCGGGATCGGCGGCGGCCGGTGGTGGGCTGACGAAGAAGGAAGACCCTCACCCAACCCTCTCCCGCAAGCGGGCGAGGGCTTTTTGGCCGGCGGATCGTCAAGGCCGAGTTCAAGTTTTCAGGATAAGCACAGCGATCGAGCGCGCCCCCTCTCCCGCCCGCGGGAGAGGGTCAGGGTGAGGGTCTTTCTTTCCTCTAGACCGCCAGCTCGGGGCGATCGCGGAAGAGCGCCAGCGCCTCGGGGTTGGCGAGGGCCTCCTGGTTCTTCACCGGGCGGCCATGCACGATCTCGCGCACGGCGAGCTCGACGATCTTGCCGGACTTGGTGCGCGGGATGTCGGCGACGGCGAGGATCTTCGCCGGGACGTGGCGCGGCGAGGCCCCGCTGCGGATGCGGTCGCGGATCGTCTTCTCGAGCGCCGCGTCGAGGATGGCGCCGTCGCGCAGCCGCACGAACAGCACGACGCGGACGTCATTGTCAAAATCCTGGCCGATCGCCAGCGCCTCCAGCACTTCGGGGATCGGTTCGACCTGGTTGTAGATCTCGGCCGTGCCGATGCGCACGCCGCCCGGATTGAGCGTCGCGTCGGAGCGGCCATGGATGATCAGGCCGCCATGCGTGGTCCATTCGGCGAAGTCGCCATGGCACCAGACATTGGCGAAGCGGTCGAAATAGGCGGCGTGATAGCGGCTGCCGTCGGCATCGTTCCAGAAGCCGATCGGCATCGAGGGAAAGGCGAGACGGCAGACCAGCTCGCCCTTGCCCTCGGTAATCGGCTTGCCGTCCTCGTCCCAGACGTCGACGGCGAGGCCGAGGCCCGGCCCCTGGATCTCGCCCTTCCAGACCGGCTTGCCGGGAATGCCGAGCACGAAGCAGGAGACGATGTCGGTACCGCCCGAGATCGAGGCCAAATGGATGTCGCGCTTGATGCCTTCATAGACGAAGGAGAAGCTCTCCGGCGCCAGCGGCGAGCCGGTCGAGGTCATCATCTGGAGCGACGACAAATCGTGCGTCTCGATCGGCCGGAGCCCTGCCTTGTGCACGGCGTCGAGGAACTTGGCCGAGGTGCCGAGCATCGTCATCCGCTCGGCGTCGGCATAGTCGAACAGGATGTTGCCATTGGGATGGAAGGGCGAGCCGTCATAGAGCAGCAGCGTCGCGCCGGTGGCGAGGCCGGAGGCGAGCCAGTTCCACATCATCCAGCCGCAGGTGGTGAAATAGAACAGCCGGTCGTTCTCGCCGATGCCGCAATGGAGATGGATCTCCTTGATGTGCTGCAGCAGCGTGCCGCCGGCCGAGTGCACGATGCATTTCGGCACGCCGGTCGTGCCGGATGAGAACATCACATAGAGCGGCGCGGCGAAGGGCATCGGCGTGAAGGCGACCGGCTTCGCGGCGAACGGTGCGACGAAATCCTCCAGCGCGACGCCATGCGGGAGCTTCGCGGCGGTGGCGGCGGCGGTGCCGATATAGGGCACGATCACCGTCGCCCGGACCGTGGGCAGGCTTGGGACGATCTCGGCGAGCTTGGGCGAGATGTCGATCGTCTTGCCCGCGTAGTAATAGCCGTCACAGGCGATGAACACGGTCGGCTCGATCTGGCCGAAACGATCGAGCACGCCGCGCGGGCCGAAATCCGGCGAGCAGGACGACCAGACCGCGCCGATCGAGGCGGTCGCCAGCATGGCAGCGATCGTCTCCGGCATGTTCGGCATCATGGCGGCGACGCGGTCGCCGGGCTTGACGCCGGCGGCGACGAGCGCCTGCTGCAGCTTTGAGACCAGCGCGTGAAGATCGTCCCAGGAGAGCCGGCGCTTCACCCGCTCCTCGCCCCAGAACACCAGCGCGTCGCCTGCGCCCGTCTTCTTCAGCAGGTTTTCCGCGAAATTCAGCGTCGCGTCGGGGAAGAAGCGCGCGCCCGGCATAAGGTTGCCGTCGACGAGCCGCCGCTCGCCCTTGTCGCCGACGACGCCACCAAAGTCCCAGACCAGATCCCAGAACCCGGCGCGATCCTCGATCGACCAGCGATGCAGCGCGTCATGGTCGGGCAAGGCGCGCCCGGACCGCTCCGCGGCGCGCTCCCGGAACCGCGTCATCGGATGCGCCGCCATGCGGGCCGCCGACGGCGTCCAGAGGGGCTGGTCGATGACTTCGTCGGCGGTCTCGGGCGTCATGGCGGCAACGGTCCTCCCCAGAATGGTTGCAGTGCGGCAAAAAATGCGTCGACAGCCCATGGATATCCGCAGCAAATCCCCGAGTCACGCTCGAAACCGCACCGGCGCGGCAGAGAAAAGCCTTGCGAAATCGCGGATTTCTGCCTATCGGGAAGCCGGTTGGCCGTAACAGCTTCCGAAACGTCAGGGGCAGTCGTCACCGGGTCCTATGAAAAAAATCCTGCTAGCCATCCTGACGATTCTGGTCATTTGCGTCGGCTTCGTGCTGATCGCGCCCAAGCTCGTCACCATCGAGGCGGTTCGCCGCTCCATCACGCGCGAAGTCGCGGGCTGGAGCGGGAAGACGCTGACCTTCGAAGGAACGCCGACCGTTTCCTTCCGGCCCTATCCGGTCGTCACGTTCCAGAAGGTGCGGATCGGCTCGGGACAGGATGCGCAGCCGCTCGTCGTGATGGATTCGCTGAGGGCGGAGCTCGGCCTGCTGCCGCTCTTCATCGGTCATGTCCGGCCGTCGGCGCTGGAGCTCGAGAAGCCGGTCTTCCGTTTCGCCGTCGACGCCAAGGGCACGCCGAACTGGACCCTGCCGCGCTCCCTGCTCGGCGAGTCCGAGCTCGGCCGGCTGATCATCCGCGCGGGCACCATCCACTACGTCGCCGCCGACCGGCCGGAAGTGGTGCTTTCCCGCGTCAACGCAGACCTGAACTGGCCGGATCCGAGCACGACGGCGAGCGTCAAGGGCAGCGCGACCTGGCAGGAAGAGACCTTCGATTTCAACGGTTCGGTCGGCGCGCCGCTCGACCTCGTCGCCGGCAACCGCTCGACATTGCGCTTCGCCGTCGCCTCGACGCCGCTGCGCGCTTCGTTCAACGGCACGGTTCGCAACCTGATCCAGCCCGAGGGCGAGGGACAGCTGACGGTGACGACGCCGTCGATCCGCCGCCTCGCCGGCCTGTTCGACATGCCGATGGAAGAGGGCTCGACGCTCGGCAGCGCCTCGATCGAATCGCAGGCGAGCCTCGCGCTCAACACGCTGACCTTCGCCGACGCCAAGATCAGCGTCGACGGCAATGACGGCGAGGGCGTGCTGTCGATCGGCTTCGCCAAGGCGCGTCCGGCGGTCCAGGGCACGCTCGCCTTCGAGAGCCTCGATCTTTCCGCCTATGCCGAGGCGCTGGCCAGCGCCGTGTCGGCGGCACGCGCCGCGCCCGACCAGCCCTTCCCGGTCAGCGCGCTCAACGAGGGCGACGTCGATCTCCGCGTCTCGGCCTCGCAGGTGCTGCTCGGCAGCGCCCGGCTCGGCCGCACGGCGGCCTCGGCGACGATCCGCGACGACCGGCTGACGCTATCGGTCGGCGAGGCGCAGCTCTATGGCGGCCGCCTGTCGGCCAGCCTTTCCGCCTCGCTCAAGGATGAAGCCGCGTCGACCTCGCTGCAGGGCCGCGTCGACGGCCTGCCGGTCCGCGCCGCGCTCTCCGACCTCTTCGGCATCAGCCACATCGACGGCACCGGCAGCGGCACGGTCAATCTCTCGGCGCACGGCACCAGCTGGAACGGCCTGATGGCGTCGCTTTCCGGCGGCGGGCGCGCGACGATCAGCGACGGCACGTTCGATGGCGTGAACATCGGCGCACTGTCGCAGAAGATCACCGCCGACGGCATCATCAGCGGCAATCTCCTCGGCGGTTCCACCAAGTTCACGCAGGCCGACGGCAGCTTTACCGTCGACGCGGACCGGGTCACCGCCTCGTCGATCGTGGTGAAGGGCAGTGGCTACACCATCGACCTCTCGGGCGAAGCGCCGCTGCAGGTCCCGACGATCAGCGCGCGCGGCGATCTCGCCATCGAGCGCAGCACCGGCGCAGCGAGCACGTCGATCAACGTGCCCTTCGTGATCGGCGGCAGCTGGGACCATCCGACCCTGGTGCCCGACTTCAGCGGCATCGCCCGCCGGAGCGGCAGCAGCGACAGCCTCGTGCCGTCTCCCCTGCCCGACTGATCGCTTCCCAAGCGGCGGACGGCGGCGGAGCCGTCACACCATCCGGCGGATCGTCTTCTTGCGCCAGACGAACTGGTAGTAGCTCGCCTGCAGGGCCAGCATGACGATGTAGGCGATCGGATAGGCCGCCCAGACGCCGTTGATGCCGTAGATGCCCGACAGTCCGTACGCCACCGGCACCTCGACGAGGACGATCGCCACGATCGAGATCAGGGTCGGCACCAGAACCGTACCGCTCGCCCGCATGACGCCGGCGAGCACGCTCGACATGCCGAAGAGGATGTAGCCCCAGAGCACGATGTGCAGCAGCGTCTGCGCCAGCTCGATCACCGGCTCCGAGGTGATGAAGAAGCCGATCAGCGTGCGCGAGAACAGGTAGCAGAGCGCGATCAGGCTGCCGGTGATGATCAGGGTCAGCTGAAGGCCGGTCTTGGTGATGACGCCCAGCGTCTCGACCCGGCCGGCGCCGATCGCCTGCGCGCCCAGGATCGACACGGTGATGGCGACCGAGATCGCCGGGAACTGCACGTAGTTGATCACCATGTTGACGGTGCCATAGGCGGCGGTCGCGTCCGAGCCGAAGGAATTGACCAGCGCCAGCACGGCGATCTCCGCCAGCGAAACGAGGACGAGCTGGACGCCGGACGGAATGCCGATCTTCAGGACATTGCGCAGCAGCTTCCAGTCGATGCGGAGATGCCGGATCAGCACGGCATCCGGCGCCAGCGGATGGTTGCGTCGCCGCATGTGCACGGCGAGCCAGGCGAGCGCCACCAGGAAGGAGAAGATCGAGGCATAGGCGCCGCTGACGACGCCGAGCTTCGGCAGGCCGAACCAGCCGCGGATCAGCGCCGGCGTGACGAGAAGTCCCGTCGCGGTCGAGATCGCCAGCGCATAGAGCGGCGTCACCGTATCGCCGACGCCGCGCATCATCGACGTCATCAGCAGGAAGACGAACAGGCCCGGCATGGCGATCAGCATGATGCGGGCATAGGCCGTCGCATCCGGCAGGATGTCGGCCGGCGTGCCGACGAATTTCAGCACCGGCGCGGTGAAGGCGCCGCCAAACACCGCCACCAGCGCGCCGAAGAGCATCGACACCGTCAGCACGGTGCCGGCGACGGCCTTCACCGTCTCCAGCTTCTGCGCGCCATAGGCCTGGCCGATCAGCACCGAGGCGCCGGCGCCCAGGCCGATGGTGAAGGAGATGAACAGGAACAGGATCGGGAAGAAGGCGGCGACGGAAGCGAGCGCGCCGACGCCGATCATCTGGCCGAGATAGATGTTGTTGAGCGTGCCCGACAGCGCCTGCAGCACGTTGCTGAGGATCATCGGCCCCAGGAAGACGAGGAACGCCCTCCACAGCGGCGGCAGCGACATTTCAATCTCCGAGGGGATCAGGCGGTTTCGAAGGCGGGGCCGGCGAGCTTTTCGGTGTGATCCCTGACGTCAACCGGCCAGGCCTCGATCAGTTGCCCGAAACGGGCCCGATCGCCGGCGAAAAGCGCGCGCGTCGCGTCCTCGTAATGCGGCAGGTTGCCGGCCATCGCCGTCATGAAGAGCAGCGTCGCCTCGCGCGCCTGGCGCATGCGATCGATCCCCTCCGAGGCGCGCCGCGCCTCGTCGACCAGCCGCCGCAGCGTCACCGAGGCGCCGCCTGGCTGAGCCGTCAGCCACGCCCAGTGGCGCGGCAGCAGCGTGACCTCGCGCGCGACGACGCCGAGCTTCGGCCGGCCCGGGCCGCGCGCCGGCGCCACGGCCTCGGCCGCCTCGCCGGGTTCGGCCGGCGGCTGGTTCAGCCGCTCCAGGACTTCCTCGGGCGAGCCGCGAAAATCGACCTCGATCGGCCGGCTGGTCTCGTCGTCGAACAGCAGGACGGGCTCGCCGCCCTGCTCCATCGCGGCCTTGCTCTTCAGCGCGACCTCCGGCAGGACGCCGGAGGCAATCCGCGTCAGGCCCTGGAAGGCCGTGCAATAGATGGTCCTGGCCACGCTCATCGTGATGTCCTCTGTCGCAGAGGCCTTAAATTACCCGGATAGAATATTTTCGTCAATAATACCCGGGTAAATTATCCGTGATGGTTGGAGCCGCTTTAGCCGAGTTGCAGCGCCAGCCGCTCCGCCCGCTGGCGTTCGACCTCTCGCCTTTTGGTGACGACTGACGCGATGATGACGCCCGTCGCGACGATGGCGATCAGGATCGAGCAGATGGCGTTGATCTCCGGCGTCACGCCGAGCCGGACCTGGCTGTAGATCTTCATCGGCAGCGTCGTGGCGCCCGGCCCCGTCGTGAAGCTCGAAATCACCAGATCGTCGAGCGACAGCGTGAAGGCCAGCATCCAGCCCGCCACCACCGCCGGCAGGATCAAGGGCAGCGTGATGGTGAAGAAGGTCCGGAACGGCGGGCAGCCGAGATCCAGCGCCGCCTCCTCCAGGCTGCGGTCGAAGGTGACCAGGCGCGACTGCACGACGACGGCGACGAAGCACATCGAAAACGTGATGTGCGCCAGCGTCAGGGTCCAGAACCCGCGGGCAAAACCGATGGCGACGAAGAGCAGCAGCATGGCGAGGCCGGTGATGACCTCGGGCATGACGAGCGGCGCATATACCATGCCGGAGAACAGCGTGCCGCCCGGAAAGCGGCCGAAGCGCACCAGCGCGATCGCCGCCAGCGTGCCGAGGACGGTGGCGATCGTCGCTGACAGCAACGCGACGCGAATGGTCACCCAGGCGGCGTCGAGCAGGCCCTGATTGCTGAGCAGCGACACGTACCACTTCGTCGAGAAGCCGCCCCAGACCGTCACCAGCTTGGAGGCGTTGAACGAATAGATCACCAGAAGGACGATCGGCAGATAGAGGAAGGCGAAGCCGAGCGTGATCGAGGTGACGTTGAACCAGGAAGCGCCGCGTCTCATCGCGCCCCTCCCCGCGGGAGGGCCACGAAACCGCGCGAGGCAAAGGCAAACCGGGCAAGCGAATGTGTCAGCATGGGCCTACTCCGTCGCTTTCTTCTGCGCGTTCTGGAACAGCATGATCGGGATCACCAGGATGGCCAGCAGCACGACGGCGACCGCCGAGGAGACCGGCCAGTCGCGATTCGAGAAGAACTCGGCCCACAGCGTCTTGCCGATCATCAGCGTGTCGGAGCCGCCGAGCAGGTCCGGGATGACGAACTCGCCGACCGCCGGGATGAAGACGAGAAAGCAGCCGGCGATAACGCCGGGGATCGACAGCGGGAAGGTGATCTTCCAGAACGCCTGGATCGGCGGGCAGCCGAGGTCGGCGGCCGCCTCGAGCAGCGTCTCGTCGAGCTTCTCCAGCGTCGCGTAGAGCGGCAGGATCATGAAGGGCAGATAGGAGTAGACGATGCCGATATAGACGGCGAGCGTCGACGGCAGGATGTTGAGCGGCTCGCTGATGACGCCGAGGCTGAGCAGCAGCTGGTTGAGCAGCCCTTCCGGCTTCAGGATGCCGATCCAGGCATAGACGCGGATCAGGAACGAGGTCCAGAACGGAAGGATGACCAGCATCAAGAGCGTCGTCCGCCACTCCTTGCGGGCGCGCGCCATGCCATAGGCGATCGGATAGCCGATCAGGAGGATCAGGAAGGTCGAGACCAGCGCGATCTGCAGGCTCGACAGATAGGATTTCCAGTAGAGCGCGTCCTCGGTCAGGAAGACGTAATTGTCGAAGCTGAATTCCCGGATCTGCTCCCAGAGCGCGCCAAGGCCGGAGGTGAAGTCCAGCGCCGGCGTATAGGGCGGCATGGAGATCGCCGTCGTCGACAGCGAGATCTTCACCACGATCAGGAACGGCGCCAGGAAGAGCACGATCAGCCAGAGATAGGGGATCGCGACGACCAGCCAGCGCAGGCGGGACGGTCCGGTATTGCGGTTGGTCGTGGCCATCATCTACCTCGTCAGCACGACGCCGCCGTCCCGCGACCAGGTCAGCCAGACCTTGTCGTCCCAGGTGATCGGCCGCTCGACGAGACGGGTGGTGTTGGTGATGGTTGCCTTGACCGTGGCGCCGGTGGCGAGCCGCACGTGATAGATCGAGACGTCGCCAAGATAGGCGATGTCCCAGACCTCGCCGGTGACGGCGTTGACGCCCGGATCGGCCGGCGGCGTCAGCGAGATCGCGACCTTTTCGGGCCGGACCGCGAACCAGGCCGTGGTGCCGGGGCTGGCGGTGATGTCCTGGCTGACCTGGACTCTTGCGCCGGTGCCGACGCAGTCGAGCGTCGCGACGCCGTCCTCGGCCGCGCCAATGGTGCCCTCGAGCAGGTTGATGTCGCCGATGAAGTCGGCGACATAGCGCGAATTCGGCTGTTCGTAGATCTCGGCCGGCGTGGCGATCTGGACGATCTGGCCCTGATCCATCACGGCGATGCGGTCGGCGACCGTCATCGCCTCTTCCTGGTCGTGCGTGACGATGACGAAGGTCATGCCGAGCTTCATCTGCAGGTCGATCAGCTCGAACTGCGTCTCTTCGCGCAGCTTCTTGTCGAGCGCGCCGAGCGGCTCGTCGAGCAGCAGCACCTTCGGCTTCTTGGCGAGCGAGCGGGCGAGCGCGACGCGCTGCCGCTGGCCGCCCGAAAGCTGATGCGGCTTGCGCTTGGCGAATTTCTCGAGCTTGACCAGCGCCAGCATCTCCTCGACGCGGGCGGCGATCTCCGGCTTCGGCATGCCGTCCTGCTTCAGGCCGAAGGCGATGTTGTCCCAGACGCTCATATGCGGGAACAGCGCATAGGACTGGAACATCATGTTGGTCGGGCGCCGATAGGGCGGCACGCCGACGAGGTCCTGCCCGTCGAGCATGACATGGCCGCTGGTCGGCTCCTCGAAGCCGGCGATCATGCGCATCAGCGTGGTCTTGCCGCAGCCCGATGGGCCGAGCAGGGCGAAGAACTCGCGCTCGTAGATGTTCAGCGAGAGATCGTCGACGGCGGTGAAGTCGCCGAACGTCTTGGTGACGTTCTGGAACTGGATGAAGGGCTTGGCGGCCGGATCGTTCCAGGGCGCGAAGGCCCTGCGGATCGGTCCAAGCGATTTGCCCGCCGTAAGCGACTTACCTGCCATGAAGCCTCTACCCCCGCCTTCGATACCCGTCGTGAAGAGGCCCGGTACTAGACCGGGCCTCCTTTGTCCATCAGATCAGGTGCCGCTCTTGATCTTCGTCCAGAGTCGCGTCACGACCCGCTGAACCTTCGGATCGTTCGGGGTCGTCGTATAGAGCTTCTTCATGACGTCCGGAGTGGGATAGATCGTCGGATCGTTCAGGATCGCCTTGTCGATGAATGCCTGCGAATCCTTGTTGCCATTGGCGTAGGAGACGTAGTCGGTCGCCTTGGCGATGACTTCCGGGCGCTGGATGTAGTTGATGAAGGCGAGCGCCGCCTCCGGGTTCGGGGCGTCCTTCGGGATCGCCATCGAATCCATCCAGAGCAGCGCGCCTTCCTTCGGGATGGCGTAGCCGACTTCGACGTTGTTCTTGGCTTCGGTAGCGCGCGTGCGCGCCTGGATCACGTCGCCCGAATAGCCGAAGGCCAGGCAGATGTCGCCATTGGCGAGCGCCTGGATGTATTCCGACGAATGGAACTTCCGGATATAGGGGCGGACCTTGTCGATCAGCTCGCCCGCCTTGGCGATCTCGTCCGGGTTCTTCGAATCCGGCGGCAGGCCGAGATAGTTCAACGCGGCCGGGATCACGTCGTCCGGCGAATCCAGCATATAGACGCCGCAATCCTTGAACTTCGACACGACTTCCGGCTTGAAGAACATGTCCATCGAGTCGACCGGCGCGTCCGGCATGGCCGCCTTGATCTTCTCGACATTGTAGCCGATGCCGGTGGTGCCCCACATGTAGTTCACGGCGATCTCGTTGCCGGGATCGTAGGTGGCGAGGCGGGTCGTGATCTCGTCCCACATGTGGGAGAGGTTCGGGACCTTCGACTTGTCGAGCTTCTGGAACACGCCGACGTCGATCATGCGCTTCAGATTGCGGTCGGTCGGCACGACGATGTCGTAGCCCGAGCCGCCGGCCAGCATCTTCGTCTCCAGGATTTCCATGGAATCGTAGACGTCATAGACGACCTTGATCCCGGTCTCCTTGGTGAAATCGTCGATGATCGACGTGTCGATATAGTCAGACCAGTTGAAGATATGGAGCTCCTTGTCAGCGGCCAGGGCACCGCTGGAGGCTCCGAACGCCAGCATCGCGGAAATCGCGACGCCGCTGAAGGCATGCTTGATCATGTCTAACCCCTAGATGGACTCGCGCCTCTCAGGCGCGGCTGCCACAAACCCATACTAAGATTCAGACGTTAGAAGGCTTTTTCAGCTACCTCAACCGTTTATCGCGTCCGTTCGCAAGGACCTGAAGCCGCACGGCAACCGTACAAGTTGACTTCGCTTCAGCGGTGACGACACTCCAAAGAAATTCCCGTCAGAGCCGAGGAGAAATCGTGGCAAAACGGAAGAAGGGCGTGAGGACGGCCGACGGCAGCGTCCGGGGCGTCAAATCGCTGGACGAGGCCCGCGACTGGCTGAAAGCCCGCGGCATCGAGGACATCGAATGCGTCGTCCCCGACCAGGCCGGCGTCGCCCGCGGCAAGATGATGCCGGTGCAGAAATTCCTCGCCGGGCCGACCATGTCGATGCCGGGCTCGATCCTGACCCAGACCATCACCGGCGATTATCCCGACGATGACGACCGCTTCCAGAGCGACGCCGCCGACCAGGACGTCATGTTCGAGCCGGACCTGTCGACGCTCTGCGTCGTGCCGTGGGAGACCGATCCGACGGCGCAGGTGATCCACGACGCCTACCATCGCGACGCCCGCTCGGTCGAAACCGCGCCGCGCCAGGTGCTGCGCCGGGTGATCGAGCTCTATGCGCATCAGGGCTGGCAGCCGGTCGTGGCGCCGGAGCTCGAATTCTATCTCGTCAAGCCGAACACCGATCCCGACTACCAGCTCGAGCCGCCCACCGGCCGCTCCGGCCGGCCGGAAGCGGCGCGGCAGTCCTACTCGATCGCGGCGATCAACGAGTTCGACGACCTGTTCGACGACATCTACGACTTCTCCGAGCAGCAGGGCCTCGAGATCGACACGCTGATCCACGAGGAAGGCGCGGCGCAGATGGAGATCAACCTGCTGCACGGCGACCCGCTCGCGCTCGCCGACCAGGTGTTCCTGTTCAAGCGCACCATCCGCGAGGCGGCGCTCCGGCACGACATGTACGCCACCTTCATGGCGAAGCCGATGTCGCGCGAGCCGGGCTCGGCCATGCACATCCACCAGTCAGTCATCGACATGACGACCGGCAAGAACATCTTCTCCGACGAGGACGGCGATCCGACCTCGAAGTTCTTCGCCTTCATCGGCGGCTCGCAGAAATACCTGCCGGCCGTGCTCTGCATGCTGGCGCCCTATGTGAATTCCTATCGCCGGCTGGTGCGCTCGTCCTCTGCGCCGGTCAACACGCAATGGGGCTATGACAACCGCACAGTGGGCCTGCGCGTGCCGAATTCCAATCCGGCCGGCCGGCGACTGGAAAACCGCCTGCCCTCCTCCGACGCCAACCCCTACCTCGCCATCGCCGCGTCGCTCGCCTGCGGCTATCTCGGCCTGATGGAAGGGCTGAAGGTCGGCGACCCGGTTTCGGGCTCGGCCAATTCCGACGAGATCGACCTGCCGCGCGGGCTGCTCGAAGCGGTGGCTCTGTTCGAGGAGCAGGAGGAGCTGGCCGAGATCTTCGGCGAGCGCTTCGTCGCCACCTATGGCGCGATCAAGCGGGCCGAATACGAGACCTTCATGCAGGTGATCAGCCCGTGGGAGCGCGAGTTCCTGCTGCTGAACGTCTAGCCCGGGATTGAGATAGCACGGGGAAATGCGGATCGGGCCATGCCGCCCTCCGCCGTCATCCCGGCGAAGGCCGGGATCCATACACACCGTCCTGTGGCCGATAGGCTGGGCCAAGCTTTCCTGGCCGGTGTTTATGGGCCCCGGCCTCCGCCGGGGCGACGGAGCCTTGCCCTTAGGCCATTGACCGCGTGCCGACATTCGGTGTTCTGCAAAGGCCTCCCTAGAGGCGAGAGCTAAAGAAGGCGGCGCTTCCAGCGCTGCCAGCGATATCGAGACGACCGCAACCGGACCTGCTCATGACGAATTCGAACGTCACCGCCGACTATCGCGCCCGCGACGCGGCGCACCACATCCACGCCTTCTCCGACATGAAGAGCCTGAACGCCGAGGGCAGCCGCGTCGTCGTCCGCGCCGAGGGCTCCTGGATCTGGGATTCCGAGGGCAACCGCATCCTCGACGGCATGGCCGGGCTCTGGTGCGTCAACATCGGCCATGGCCGCAAGGAGATCGCCGAGGCCGTGCAGCGGCAAATGGGCGAGGTCTCCTTCTACAACACCTTCTTCAAGTCGACCCACCCGCCGGCGATCGCGCTCGCCGAGAAACTGGCTGAGATCACGCCGCCGCAGTTCAACCGCGTCTTCTTCGTCGGCTCCGGCTCGGAGGCGAACGACACCGTCATCCGCATGGCGCGCCACTATTGGGCGAGCCTCGGCAAGCCGGAAAAGACCGTGCTGATCGCCCGCCACAACGCCTATCACGGCTCGACGCTCGGCGGCGGCAGCCTCGGCGGCATGTCGTCGATCCACAGCCAGGGCGGCTTGCCGATCCCCGGCATCCACCACATCGCCCAGCCCTACTGGTTCGGCGAGGGCGGCGAGATGAGCCCCGACGAATTCGGCCTCTTCGCGGCGCGCGAGCTGGAAAAGGCGATCGACCAAATCGGCGAGGACAGGATCGCCGCCTTCGTCGCCGAACCGATCCAGGGCGCCGGCGGCGTCATCATCCCGCCCGCCACCTACTGGCCGGAAGTGAAGCGCATCCTCGCGGAGCGAGAGATCCTGCTGGTCGCCGACGAGGTCATCACCGGCTTCGGCCGCACCGGCAACTGGTTCGGCTCCGAGACGTTCGGCATCGAGCCCGACCTGATGCCGATCGCCAAGGGCCTTTCCTCCGGCTACCTGCCGATCGGCGGCGTCATGGTCTCCGACAAGGTGGCTGATGTCCTCTACACGGCCGGCGAATTCCACCACGGCTTCACCTATTCCGCCCATCCCGTCACCGCCGCGGCGGCGCTGGAAAACCTCCGCATCCTGGAGGAAGAGAAGCTGGTCGAGCGGGTGCGCGACGACATTGGCCCGTATCTGCAGAGCCGCTGGCGCGCGCTCGCCGATCATCCGCTCGTCGGCGAGGCGCGAATGACCGGCCTGATGGGCGCGCTGGAACTGGTGCCGAACAAGCCGTCGCGAACGCAGAAATTCGCCGATACCGGCAAGGTCGGCACGATCGCGCGCGACATCTCGCTCAAGAACAACCTCGTCATGCGGGCCGTGCGGGATTCGCTCATCATCGCCCCGCCGCTGACCCTCTCGCACGAGGAGGCCGAGATCCTCGTCGCCTCGGCGCGGAAGACGCTGGACGACACGCAGGCGGAACTGAAGCGGCAGGGGTTGCTATGATGGCGGCGGCGAACCCGTTCGACGGACATTCCGCATGAACCATCCGCACGCGCCTTCCTGGTATGCCGCGACGGCCGACAAGACCCTCGCCTTCGCCCCGCTCGACGGCGACACGCGCGCCGACGTCGCCATCATCGGCGGCGGCTATACCGGGCTGTCGGCGGCGCTGCATCTCGCCGAGGCCGGCATCGACGTCGTGCTGATCGAGGCGGAGAAGGTCGGCTGGGGCGCCTCGGGCCGCAATGGCGGCCAGCTCCACACCGGCCAGCGCCGCGACCAGGACTGGCTGGAGAAACGCTTGGGCCTGCCGGCGGCGCGCGAGCTCTGGAACCTCGCCGAGGAAGCGAAGGCGCTCGTCCATCACCTGATCGACAAGCACGGCATCGACGCGGAATGGCGGCCGGGGCTGATCGAGGCCGTGCACAAGGCGCGCCTCGTCGACGAGGAACGGCACTATGTCGAGAAGCTGAACCGCGACTATGGCTACGCCGCCGCCGAATGGATCGACCGCGACCGCCTGGCGCCGAAGATCGGCACGGACGCCTATTTCGGCGGCCGGATCGACCGCACGGCCGGCCATCTGCATCCGCTGAAATTCGCGCAAGGGCTGGCGAAGGCGGCCGCCAAGGCGGGCGCGCGCATCCACGAGCAGACGCCGGCGCGGAAGCTCAATGAGGGCGGCGCGGCGCCGGTGATCGAGACGCTGCGCGGGAAGATCACGGCCGACATCGTCATCCTCGCCGGCAACGGCCTGCTCGACGGCATCGACCAGGAGACCGAGACCCGGGCGATGCCGATCAAGAACTTCATCCTGACGACGGAGCCGATCGGCGCCGGCGGGCCGGGCGGGCTGATCCCCGGCGGCGAGGCGGTCTCGGATTCGCGCTTCGTCGTCTATTACTGGCGCCCGACGCCGGACGGCCGCATCCTGTTCGGCGGCGGCGAGACCTATTCGCGCTCCGACCCGGCCGATATCTTCGCCTTCGTGAAGCGGCATCTGGTGAAGATCTATCCGCAGCTCGAGCGGACGCGCATCGACCATGCCTGGGGCGGCACGCTCGCGGTCACGGTCAACCGCCTGCCCTTCCTGCGCAAGGTCCGCTCCGGCGTCTATGCGGCGTCAGGCTATTCCGGCCAGGGCGTCGCGCTCGCGCCCTTCGGCGGCAAGATCCTCGCCGAGGCGATCCTCGGCAATCCGTCGAGGCTCGACGCCTTCGCGGCACTCCCCTGCCCGCGCTTTCCCGGCGGCAAGCTCCTGCGCTGGCCGGCGCTCGTCGCCGGCATGAGCTGGTACGCGCTGCGCGACCGGCTCTGACGCCGGCCGCCTCCCATCCCGGCGGAGCCGCGGCGAGCCGCCAATGACAGCGATGTCATTTTTAGGACAATCTGTCGCAGCGGCAGTTGACGTGAGCGGCAGTTCTGTCAGTCTCCCCCCGAGACCGCTGCTGCCACCGGCGTAGAGGCACCTCTCGACCGGACAGCGAGCGCGCCGCGAAAGCGGCGAAGCGGCAGCCATAGCCGTGGTCGCGCGAACGCAACGTTCAACGGGAGGATGCCAATGTTCAAGAAGCTCGCGGTACTCTTGGCCGGCGCCATACTGGCGCTGGCAATTCCGGTCGCGGCGCAGGCCAAGACCTTCTACTGGATCTCGCACGGCACATCGGCCGACCCGGTGTGGACCTATTTCCTCGCCGGCGCGCAGCAATGGCAGAAGGATACCGGCAACACGGTCAACACCTCGTTCCACCAGGGCAACGTCGCCTCGCAGCAGGAAGCGGTCCGCGCCGCCATCGCCGCCAAGGCCGACGGCATCGTCACGACCAGCCCGGATCCGGGCAGCCTGGTCGAGGTGGCCAAGGAAGCGAACGCCGCCAAGATCCCGATCATCAACTTCAACACGCCCGACCCGACGGCCTCGTTCAACGCCTATGTCGGCGGCAACAACGTCGTGTTCGGCCGCGGCTGGGCGCAGTATCTCGTCGACAAGGGCCTGGTGAAGAAGGGCGATTTCGTCTGGATGCCGGTCGAGATCCCGGGCGCCACCTATGGCGTGCAGGAAGAGGAAGGCATCAAGAGCGTGTTCGAGCCGCTCGGCATCACCTATGAGGTGACCGAGGCGACGCTCGACCAGGCCGACGCCATCAACCGCATGGTCGACTACCTCACCGCCAACCGCGCCAAGGTCAAGGCGATCATCGGCCTCGGTGACCTCGTCACCGGCTCGATCAAGCGCGTCTTCGACCAGGTCGGCGTCAAGCCGGGCGAAATCCCGGTCGTCGGCTGGGGCAATTCGCTCGACACCACCCAGGAAGTCCTGAACGGCTATGTCAACGCCGCCCAGTGGCAGGATCCGCAGGCGACCAGCTATGTCGCGCTGTCGCTCGCCAACATGGCCGCCAGCGGCATTCCCCCGGGCTTCAACGTGATCACCGGCGCCCTGTACGAGAAGGACACGGCGCAGCTCTACGACAACATCCTCTCGGGCAAGTAGTCCCGTAGCAGCAGGCATCCGCGATCGCTCGCGGATGCCCCGTCGATCGACGGCCGCATGACCGCGTTCGCGCGGCGCGACCTGCCTGCCCTCATGCCAATCGGTCTGCCCGTGGAAAACTGCTCCCTCGTCCAGCGCTTCATCGCGAAGCCGGAGTTCGGCCCGCTCGTCCTTCTGATCGCGGAGATCGCGGTCTTCTGGTCGATCAACCCGGACTTCCTCTCGCCGCTCAACATCTCCAACACACTGTCCTTCACCGTCGAGCTCGGCCTGATCGCGCTGGCCATGACGCTGCTGATGACGGCGGGCGAATTCGACCTCTCGGTCGGCTCGGTGTTCGGCTTCGCGCCGGTCTTGATGTGGACGCTGTTCAATTCCGGCATCACCTCGCTCGAAATCGCCTTCGTGATCGCGCTCGCCGTCGCGGCGCTGATCGGGCTTGCCAACGGCCTGTTCGTGACGCGGATCAAGATCTCGTCCTTCCTGGTCACGCTCGGCATGCTGCTGGTCGTGCGCGGCGTCGCGCTGTTCATCTCGGACGGCTTCCCGCAGCGGACCTGGAGCGCGGGCCAGCACTGGCTGGCGCATGTGCTGGTCGGCGATTTCTATATCGGCCCCTTCCGCATCTACATGTCGCTGTTCTGGTTCATCGGCGTGGCGCTGGTGCTCGGCTACGTGCTGACGCAGACCAAGGCCGGCAACTGGATCCAGGCGACGGGCGGCAATCCCGGCGCGGCGCGGGCGCGCGGCGTCAACGTCAACCGCACCAAGGTGCTGCTCTTCATGCTGTCGGCGACGATGGCGTCCTTCGCCGGCGTGATCAGCTCGATCCGCACCTCCGCCGCCAACCCGAACAGCGGCGCCGGCTACGAGCTGGAGGTCATCGCCATGGTGGTGATCGGCGGCACGGCGCTGATGGGCGGCCGCGGCACCATCATCGGCACCGTGCTCGGCGTGTTCATCCTGCGCGTCATGCGCAACGGCATCGTGCTGATCGGCGTGCCCGGCCTCGCCTACAACATCTTCATCGGCGCGATCATCCTCGGCATGATGACGCTGCATTCGATCCTCGAGCGCCGGCACCAGGCGGGAACCTGATCATGACCGATTTGATCCGCATGGAGCGCATCTCGAAATCCTATGGCAGGATCCAGGCGCTGAAGGACGTCGATTTCAGCGTCCGCGAGAACGAGATCGTCGGCCTGCTCGGCGACAATGGCGCCGGCAAGTCGACGCTCATCAAGGTTCTCTCCGGCGCCGTGCCCTCGACCGGCGGCGACATCTATGTGCGCGGCAAGAAGGTCAGCATCCGCTCGACCACCGACGCTATCGCCAACGGCATCGAGACGATCTACCAGGACTCGGCGCTGGTCACCCA
Source organism: Kaistia sp. SLG-1 (assembly GCF_059699055.1). Lineage (NCBI taxonomy): Bacteria > Pseudomonadati > Pseudomonadota > Alphaproteobacteria > Hyphomicrobiales > Kaistiaceae > Kaistia > Kaistia sp. SLG-1. The sequence goes on along the minus strand of NZ_AP048544.1, from coordinate 1,015,592 downwards.
GCTCTCGATCGCCCGCAATCTGTTCCTCGGCCGCGAGCCGGTGACGGGCTTCCTGAACCGGCTCGACCACGCCCGCATGGATACCGTGACGCGCGATCTCCTGAAGCGCGTCGGAATCAGCAAGAACATCCCGCCCTCGACGCCGATCGGATCCTTGTCCGGCGGCGAGCGCCAGGCCGTCGCCATCGCCCGCGCCATGCATTTCGAGAGCGATTTGATCATCCTCGACGAGCCTACCAACAATCTCGGCGTCGCCGAGACGCAGGGCGTGCTGCGCTTCGTGCGCAACGCCCGCAATTCCGGCCATTCCTGCATCTTCATCGCCCACAACATCCACCACGTCTTCCAGGTGGTGGACCGGATCGTGGTGATGCGCGGCGGCCGCGTGGTGGCGGACGACATCAATCCGAAGCAATCCAGCGTCGAAGACGTCGAACGCGTCATCACCGGCATGTCGGACGAGGAGCTGGAGCGCGCGCTGGGGGCGAACAACCACTGAGGGGCTGAACCCTCCCCTTGAGGGAGGGTCAAGACCGCCTCCGGTGGTCTTGACCGAGAAAGCACTTCCTCAGCCCCACGCTCGCCGTCATCCCGGCCTCCGAGCCGGGATCCATTCAGCCGAGGCATCGGGAGGTCATCCATCCAAGGGCGCGGCCGCATGGATCCCCGCCTTCGCGGGGATGACGGCGAGGGTGCGGCAGTGCCTTTGGTTGATAAGGCCCTTCGCAATGCCGACCATGGGGGAACTGCGTCCCCTCATCTCCCTCGGGCAGAGATAGAGTCGCCCCGCCTCACCCAAGCTTCGCCTGCGCCTCGGCCGCGAGCGTGCGGACCAGGTCTCCCGCCGGCATCGGCTGGGCGAGGCGGGCTGCCTGGCCGGACCAGAGCGACATGAAATCGCGCGAGCCGACCGGCTCGGTCTCGGCCCGGAGCGGCGCCAGTGCGCCGCCGGCGAGGGGAAATTGCGGGACGTCCGACGAGAAGCGGCCGAGATCCCGCATCAGGCGATTGACGATGCCGCGCGCCGGACGGCCGGTGAAGACGTTTGTGATCGCCGTCTCGTCGGCCTCGGCGGTCTCCAACGCGCGGCGATGCTGCGGCGCGACCTTCGCCTCCGGGCCGAGCAGGAAGGCGGTGCCGATCTGCACCGCCGAGGCGCCGAGCGCCAGCGCCGCGACCACGCCGCGCGCATCGGCGATGCCGCCCGCCGCGATCACCGGCACGCCGACCGCATCCACCACCTGCGGCACCAGCGCGAAGGTGCCGACCTGGCCGGAGACGTCCGAGGTCAGGAACATGCCGCGATGGCCACCCGCCTCCGCGCCCTGCGCGATGATCGCGTCGCAGCCGCCCGCCTCCAGATAGCGCGCCTCGCGCACCGTCGTCGCCGAGGCGATCACCTTGGCGCCGGCCGCCTTGACCCGGTCGAGCAGCGGCTTCTCCGGCAGGCCGAAATGGAACGAGACGATCTCGGGGCGCAGATCCTCGACCACGGCGCAGAACGCGTCGCTGAAGGGCTCGCGGTTCGAGGCCGGGACCGGCATGGCGGGATCGAGGCCGAGCTCGCGATAATAGGGCGCCAGCCGGGCGCGCCACGCCGCCTCGCGGGCCGGATCGGGCTCCGGCTGCCTGTGGCAGAAGAAATTCAGATTGATCGGCCGCGTCGTCGCCGCGCGGACGGCGGCGATGTTTTCCCGCGCCTGGTCCGGCGAGATCGTCGCGCAGGCGAGCGCCCCGAGGCCGCCCGCTTCCGCCACGGCGATCGCCAGCGCCGGCGTGCCGAAGCCGGCCATCGGAGCCAGCAGGATGGGGTGTTCGATCCCGAACAGATCGAGGATGCGGCGATCGGCCCAATTCGTCATGACGTTTCCTGTCCTCAGCCAAGGAAGGCAAGCATAGCATCCACGAGCCCCCCGCTGAAAACCCGTCGGCGGCTTCGGCGAAGCAATCCGGCGCGACAAAGCGAGCGAAAACCGTTCCGGGCTCTGGCTATTGGTTTGGTCGCGATTTCTTCACGCGAACCGGTATCCACTTCGCTCGAAAACGCTCTAGCATCGTCGCACCGAAATTCGGGGGAGATGACGAATGACGCGCGTGGTGGTGATCGGCGGCAGCGGCCATGTCGGGACCTATCTGGTGCCGAGGCTGGTCGAAGCAGGCTTCGAGGTGGTGAACGTGACGCGCGGCCAGCGCGCGCCCTATCAGCCGCATGCGGCTTGGTCGGCGGTCGAGACGATCACGGCCGACCGCGAGGCGGAGGACCGCGCCGGCACGTTCGGCGCGCGGATCGCCGATCTCCATCCCGACATCGTCATCGACATGATCTGCTTCACGCAGCGCAGCGCCGAACTGCTCGTCGATGCGCTGCGCGGCCGCGTGCAGCATTTCCTGCATACCGGCACGATCTGGGTACACGGGCCGAGCGTCAGCGTGCCGACGACCGAGACGGCGAAGCGACGCCCGTTCGGCGCCTACGGCATCCAGAAGGCCGAGATCGAGGCCTATCTGCTGGCCGAGGCGCAGCGGAGCGGCTTTCCGGCGACCCTCGTCCATCCCGGTCATATCGTCGGGCGCGGCTGGGCGCCGCTCAATCCGGCCGGGCATTTCGATCCGGCCGTGTTCTCCGCGCTCGCGCGCGGCGACGACCTGGTGCTGCCGAATTTCGGGCTGGAGACGGTGCACCACGTCCATGCCGACGACGTCGCGCAGATGTTCATGAAGGCGATCGCCAACTGGGGCGTGTCGGTCGGCGAGGCCTATCACACCGTCTCGCCGCAGGCGGTCAGCCTACGCGGCTATGCCGAGGCGGTCTCGTCCTGGTTCGGCCACGAGGCGAAGCTCGCCTACCTGCCCTGGGAGAGCTGGAAGCAACGCCACAGCGAAACGGTCGTCGAGCAGACCTATGACCACATCGCCCACAGTCCGAGCTGCTCGATCGAGAAGGCGCGCCGCCACCTCGGCTACGAGCCGCGTTTCAGCTCGCTCGAGGCCGTGCGGGATTCGCTCGACTGGCTGATCGAGCAGGGAATCGTCAAAGCCGCCTGAGTTCGGCCAGAGATAATTAGCCGGCGTATCACCGGGCCATGAGACGGTCCGGAATGGGCAAAGCCGCGCGCGGGGCGAGCTGAGGTTGTCCCACGCCGGCACGAGGGCGACGTTACGGAATGGCGGTTTCCTTGGTGATTCCAGCCTCTTCCTGCAAGAGCTCGTCGAAAAATTATAGTCCTGCATAAATTAAGTCGATCGATTGACGTCGTCGCCGAATTGGACAACTTTTGCGTTCGGGGGGGTGGGAAACGAAGCGGAGTTTTGCCGGATGAGCGCGGACGCGATCAGTTTTGACCGAGTCGAGATGGACAACGCCGTCCGCGAGGCGGACGACGATGCGAGCGCCGCGCCGCTCCCGGCCTCCCGGCACTACCGGCGCGCCCGCCAGGATCGCGGCGCCGAGACGCGCCAGAAGCTCCTGCTCGCCGCCCTCGACGTCTTCGGCCGCTACGGCTTCGAAGGCGCCGCGACCCGCGACATCGCCAAGCGCGCCGACGCCAATCTCGCGGCCATCGTCTACCATTTTGGCAGCAAGGACGCCCTGCACAAGGCCGTGGCGGAATATGTCGTCGAGCAGATGGAAGCCCGCATCGGCGAGAGCATGGACGCGGCAGCCTCCGCGCTGGCCGGCACGATCGACCGGCCGACCGCGCGCCGCCTGCTGCAGAACATCATCGACGCGCATATCGATTCCATGCTGGGCGAGGCCGAGGCCGAACTCTGGGGCCGGTTCATCATGCGCGAGCAGATGGAACCCTCCTCGGTCTTCGACGTCATCTATGACTTCATGACCCGTTGCCAGATCACGATGACGAACCTCGTGGCCCTGCTGCTGGAGCTCGATCCGCGCTCGGAAGAGGCGATTTTGCGCTCTTTCACCATCTCCGGCCAGTTCGTCATTTTCTGCGTCGGCCGCCCGATGGTGCTGAAGCGGCTCGGACGCGATAGTCTGGCGAGCCAGGACCGCGAGGAAATCCGCAGCATCGTTACCGGCCATATCGACCAGCTGGTCGGAGAGACGCTCACGCACGAGGGATGACATGGAGGCCGGCCGGGCGTCAGCGCTCGTCGCGTTACTGCTGCTCGCCGGCTGCGGCGACGGCGGCGACGACGCGCTGCTGCACGGCTATGTCGACGCCGACTATGTGCTGGCCGGCGCCGAGGCCAGCGGCCGGGTGACCACGCTTTCCGTGCGGCGGGGCGATCCCGTCGCGGCGGATGCGCCGCTCTTCACCCTCGACGATCGCGACGAGACGGCAGCGCTTGCCCAGGCGCGGGCCGAGCTGGCGCAGGCGAAAGCGAGCCTGCAGGATCTCCGGACCGGCAAGCGGCCGGAAGAAATCCGCGTGCTCGATGCGCAGCTTGCCGACGCCGAGGCGTCGCTGACGGTGGCGCAGAAGAGCTATGACCGCAACCGGGACCTCTCGACGCGCGCCGTCGTCGCCGTCGCGACGCTCGACCAGGCGAAGGCGGACCTCGATTCGGCCGCAGCCCGCGTGCAGGTGGCGCGCGAGAACCGCGCCGTCGCCAATTTGCCGGCCCGGCCCGACCAGATCGCGGCGGCGGAACAGCAGGTCGAGGCGCTCGCCGCCGCCGTCACCGCCGCCGAGACCAAACTCGCCCGCCGCAGCCAGCGCGCCGCGAGCGCGGGGCGGATCGAGGACGTGTTCTACCAGGTCGGCGAGATCGTCCCGGCCGGCCAGGCCGTCGTCTCCCTCCTCCCCGACGGCGCGCGAAAAATCCTGTTCTTCGTGCCGGAGCCGGCGCGCGCCACCGTCCGTCCGGGCCAGCGCGTGGCGCTATCCTGCGACAGCTGCGCGGACGGGCTGACGGCGACCGTATCGAGCATCGCGACCAACGCCGAATTCACGCCGCCGGTGATCTATTCGAAGGAGAGCCGGGCCAAGCTGGTCTATCGCGTAGAGGCGCGGCCGGAGGGCGAGGCGCAAAAGCTTGATCCCGGCCAGCCGGTCGACGTCCGGCTTCCGGCGGCGGAGAAATAGCACCATGGCGCCCGACAGGCCGGAAGACGTCGTCATCGACATTCACGGCCTGACCAAGCGCTTCGGCGACAAGACGGTCGTCGACGACGTCTCGCTCGACGTCCGGCGCGGCGAGATCGTCGGCTTCCTCGGCCCGAACGGTTCCGGCAAGACCACGACGATCCGGATGATCTGCGGCCTGCTGCGGCCGGACGGCGGCAGCGGCACATGCCTCGGCCTCGACATCCTCAGGGATGCCGAGCGGATCAAGCGCCAGGTCGGCTACATGACGCAGCGCTTCTCCTATTACGAGGATCTGACGATCCGCGAGAACCTCGATTTCGTGGCGCGGATCTATGCCCTGCCGGACCGGGCGGCGGTGGTGAAGCGGACGCTGGAGCGGCTCGGCCTGTACAAGCGCCGCGACCAGCTCGCCGGCGCGCTTTCCGGCGGCTGGAAGCAGCGCCTGGCGCTCGCCGCCTCGGTCATGCACCAGCCGAAGCTCCTGCTGCTCGACGAGCCGACCGCCGGCGTCGACCCGCAGGCAAGGCGGGAGTTCTGGGACGAGATCCATACGCTGGCCGACGACGGGCTGACCGTGCTGGTCTCGACCCACTACATGGACGAGGCCGAGCGCTGCCACCGCATCATCTACATCGCCTATGGCAGGATCGTCGCGCGCGGCACGGTCGAGGAGGTGATCGAGAGCTCGGGCCTCTCCACCATCATCGTCAGCGGCCGCGACGTCGGGGCGATCGCGAAGATCGTGCGCGAGAAGCCGGGCGTCGAGCAGGTGGCGCCGTTCGGCAACGATCTGCATGTCGTCGGCCCCGATCCCGCCGCGCTCAAGGCGGCCGTCGACGCGGCGCTCGCCGAGACCGGTTCCGACGCCGTCGCGATGCCGGGCGAGACCAGCCTCGAGGACGTCTTCATCCGCTTGATGCAGACGGCGCAGGCAGGCGACCAGCCTGCAAACGGCGAGCAGGCATCGTCATGAGCGCCGGCCTCTCCCGCATCCTCGCGCTGATGGTGAAGGAATTCATCCAGATGCGGCGCGACCGGCTGACCTTCGCGATGATCATCGGCATTCCGATCATCCAGCTGGTGCTGTTCGGCTACGCGATCAACCTCGATCCGAAGCGGCTGCCGACGCTCATCGTCGCCGGCGACAGCGGCCCCGCCTCGCGCGCCATCGTCGCGGCGATGGAGGCGTCGGGCTATTTCAGCGTCGCGCCCGGCCTCGCCAGCGAGGCGCAGGCGAACGAGGCGCTGATCGACGGCTCCGCCAGCTATGTCATCACGCTGCCGCCCGGCTTCGAGCGCGATTTCGTTCGCGGCACGCGGCCGCAACTCCTCGTCGAGGCCGACGCGACCGACCCGGCCGCCACCTCCAATGCGCTCGGCGCCCTGCCGCAGATCCTCTCCAGCGCGCTGAACCGGGAGCTGATCGGTCCGCTCGCGACCCAGACCAGCGCCCCGGCCGCCGTCGATCTCGTCATCCAGCGCCGCTACAATCCGGAGGGCATCACCGCCTACAACATCGTGCCGGGCCTGCTCGGCACCATCCTCACCATGACGACCATCCTGATGACGGCGCTGGCGCTGACGCGCGAGATCGAGCGCGGCACGATGGAGAACCTGATGGCGATGCCGGCGACGCCGTTCGAGATCATGATCGGCAAGATCGTGCCCTATATCGGCTTCGGCCTGGTTCAGGTCGCCGTCATCCTCGTCTGCGCGCAGATCCTGTTCCATGTGCCGATGATGGGGTCGTTCGCCGTGCTGCTCGGCGTCACCTTCCTGTTCATCGGCTGCAACGTGACGCTCGGCTACACCTTCTCGACGATCGCCCGCAACCAGATGCAGGCGATGCAGATGACCTTCTTCTGGTTCCTGCCGTCGATCCTGCTCTCGGGCTTCATGTTCCCGTTCCGCGGCATGCCGGACTGGGCGCAGGTCATCGGCAGCGCGCTGCCGATCACGCATTACATCCGCTCGGTGCGCGGCATCATGCTGAAGGGCAGCGGCCCGTCCGACCTCGTCGGCGAAATCTGGCCCCTCGCCACCTTCTGGCTCGCCGTCGGCGCGCTGGCGCTCTTCCGCTACCGGCGGACGCTGGATTAGGGCGAGGCCAGAGCCCGCCACGTGGCGAGCGGCAGGACGAGCCTGGTGCTGTCCGGGCCGAGGCTCACGAAGGCGTGGCGGCGGTAGAATTCGGTCGCCGCCGCGTCGATCGGATCGACCAGCACGGCATGGGCACCGATATCGGAGCGAGCGACACGATCGAGCGCGTCCGCCAGCAAGAGCGAGCCGATGCCGCGTCGGGCAAAGCGATGATCGACGGCGAGCCAGCCGATCAGCACACAGGGCATTCGTGGATAGCGCGGCAGCTTCTTCGCCATCTCCGCCGGGATCTCGCCGAGATCGACGGATTGCGCCGACAGGGTGTAGAAGCCGGCAAGCGCCTCGCTCTCCAGTTCGATACAGACGAAACAGCGCGCGTAGTTCCGCCGGACATCCTGCGAAACGACGTTCAGGAAGAAGCGGTCGATACGATCATTGCCACAGCGAAACGCGCTGCGATCCTGCGTCGAAGCCAGCGGTTCGATCCGGTAGAGCGTGGTCAAGACTTGCTGGCGACGAGATCACGATGACGCCTGGCGGCATCGCGGAGTGCTTCGGTCGGTTCCGGCGGATTGACGAGCGCCTCGGCAAAGCGAGCCTGCTCTTCGCGCGTCAGGCGGATCGCGTCCATCTGCTCGATGACCTGCACGGCCTTCTCGGCCGTCGCCTCGATCACGAAGCTGGTCACGGAAATTCCACGCAGTTCCGCCGCGCGCTTGATCATATCCAGCACGCGGGTGGGAACGCGCGCCTCGAGGCGCGAGGAGTTTCCGGTGTCGCTCATGCTGGAAGCATACGGCTAATTGCCGTACGGGACAAGAACTACGCCGCCAGCTCTTCCGGTTCGCTGCCGGGGGCGAGGCGGACGCGGAGGCCGTCGAGCTCTTCCGACATCAGGATCTGGCAGGACAGGCGCGAGTTCGACTTGACTGCCATGGCGTCGTCGAGGCGTTCCTCTTCCTCGTCCGTCATCGGGATCAGCCGGTCGACCCAGTCCGGGTCGACATAGACATGGCAGGTGGCACAGGCGCAGGCGCCGCCGCATTCGGCCTTGATGCCGATGTTCCAGTCGCGGATGACTTCCATCACCCGCCAGCCCTCGAGCGCTTCGAGCTCGTGCTCCTCGCCGGCGTGGTCGGTGACGAAGATCTTCATGGCACTATCCCTATTCGACCGCCCCAACCGAGGGGCGCTTTCGAGCGAAGTGAATGCCGGCTCGCGTCCAAGGGACGCGAGCGAACCAAAAAAACTAGTCGGCGACCCTTGCGGTCGGCCGGCGCGCCCAGGGGCGCGTTCCGGCGGGCACTTCGCCCTGCTCGGCGATGGGCTGCAGATATTCGGTCACCTCGGGCCAGCGGCCTTCGCGAAGCCCCTTCAGGACCAGCGGGTCCTCCGTCGAGAAGGCGTCGAAGCCGACGCGCTTCAGGAAGGGGATCTGGTCGAGGAAGAAGGCGCCGACGGCGCGGAGCTCGCCCCGGAAGCCGTCGCGGTCGCGCAGCAACCGGCCGATCGAGAAGGCGCGGCCATCGGCGAATTTCGGCAGATCCGCCGCGACGACAGCGAGGCGCGGCAGGTCGGCGACGATGTCGGACCAGTCGGCGCCGGGCTCGATCACCACGCCGAGAGGCGCGGAGCGGGCCAGAAGCGCCTCGCGCTCGGCGCGGAAACGCTCGAGGCTGACGATCACCGCCTCGCCATCGGCCGGCAACTCGTCGTCGGCCAGCCGACGAAACGCGTCTTCGACGAAGGATCCATTCTTCCAGAGGCTCATGTCAGATGCCGCTTCCGTCGTTCTCGAGACCTACATGGATGCCGCATTCGGTCTTTTCCAGACCGCGCCAGCGCCCCGCCCGCGCATCCTCGCCGGGCTTCACCTTCGAGGTGCAGGGCTGGCAGCCGATCGAAGGATAGCCTTGCGCCACGAGGGGATGCGGCGGCAGATCGTGCTCGGCCACATAGGCCTTCAGTTCGTCGGCCGACCAGGTGGCGAGCGGATTGACCTTGATGCGCGCGCCGTCCTGCTCGAAGGACTGGATCGCCGCCCGCGTCGCCGCCTGGAAACGCTTGCGCCCGGTAAACCAGGCGTCGAAGCCTTCCATGGCGCGCGCCAGCGGCTCGGTCTTGCGGATGCGGCAGCAGGTGTCGGCGTCCGTCATCCAGAGCGCCTTGTAGGGATCGGCCGCAGCCAGCGCTGCCGGATCCGGCGTGATGGTGCGCACGTCGGAGAGGCCCAGCCGCTCCACCAGCGTGTCGCGATAGGCAACCGTCTCCGCGAAGAGCCGGTGCGTATCCATGAAGACGACCGGGATGGCGCGATCGACGGATGCCGCGAGATGCAGCAGCACCGCCGATTCCGCCCCGAAACTCGATACCAGCGCGATGCGGCCGGGGAAGATCTCGTGGAGCGAGCGCTCGATCAGCTCGCGCGCCGAAAGCCCGGCGAACCGGGCATTGAGGATCGCGGCCTCCTGCAGCCCCGCGCTCTCGTGATCGAAAACGGGGCCGCCGCGCTCCTGCTCGAAGCCGAAGGCGACGGGGTCAAGGCGTCCCATAAAGCGCTTCCTTGAACGGTGCCTGGCCGAGGCGGCGATAGGCGGCAAGGAAGGTCTCGTCGCTGTTTTCGCGCTTGGCGATATAGGTGTCGACCACGGTCTCGATCGCATCGACGATCTCCTCGGTCGAGAAGCCGCGGCCGATGATCTCGCCGATCGAGGAGTTCTCGTCACCGGAGCCGCCGAGCGAGATCTGGTAGAACTCCTCGCCCTTCTTCTCGACGCCGAGAATGCCGATATGGCCGACATGGTGGTGGCCGCAGGCGTTGATGCAGCCGGAGATCTTGATCTTGAGATCGCCAATGTCGCGCTGGCGCTCGATGTCGCCGAAGCGCTGCGAGATCCGCTGCGCCACGGGGATCGAGCGCGCATTGGCGAGCGCGCAATAATCAAGGCCCGGGCAAGCGATGATGTCGGTGACGAGGCCGGCATTGGCGGTCGCCAGCCCATTGGCGACCAGTCCGTCATAGATCGCCTTCAGATCGCTGTTGGCGACATGCGGGAGAATGAGGTTCTGCTCGTGGCTGACGCGGATCTCGTCGAAGGCGAGCCGTTCGGCGAGGTCGGCGACGGCGTCCATCTGCTCGGCCGTGGCGTCGCCCGGCGTGCCGCCGATCGGCTTCAGCGAGATCGTCACCGAGACATGGCCGGCGACGTGGTGGGGATGCGTGTTGCGCTGGACCCAGGCGTCGAATTCCGGGTCGCGGGCGCGCTCGATCGCCAGCGCCGGGCTGGGCGGCAGCGCCTTCAGCGAGGCGGGCGCGGCAAAATATTCGCGGATGCGCTCGACTTCGCCCTGCGGCAGCTTGAGCGCGCCGTGGCGGATGCGCTCCCACTCTTCCTCGACCTGGCGCGAGATCTCGTCGGCGCCGGTCTCGTGCACGAGGATCTTGATGCGCGCCTTGTACTTGTTGTCGCGCCGGCCGTTCAGGTTGTAGACGCGCAGGATCGCCTCCGAATAGGAGAGCAGATCCTCTTCCGGCAGGAAGTCGCGGATCTTCTTGGCGATCATCGGGGTGCGGCCCTGGCCGCCGCCGATATAGACGGCGAAGCCGAGCCGGCCGTTCTCGTCCTTCTTCAGGTGCAGGCCGATGTCGTGCACCTGGATCGCCGCGCGGTCGCGCTCGGCGCCGGTGACGGCGACCTTGAACTTCCGCGGCAGGAAGACGAATTCCGGATGCAGCGACGACCACTGCCTGAGGATCTCGGCATAGGGGCGCGGATCGGCGACCTCGTCGGCGGCGGCGCCGGCGAAATGGTCGGCCGTGACATTGCGGATGCAATTGCCCGAGGTCTGGATCGCGTGCATCTCGACCGAGGCGAGATCGGCCAGCGCATCGGGGATCTCGGAGAGCTTCGGCCAGTTGAACTGGATGTTCTGCCGCGTCGTGAAGTGGCCGTAGCCGCGATCATACTTTCGCGCGATGTGGGCGAGCATGCGGAGCTGCTGGCTGTTCATCGTGCCATAAGGCACGGCGACGCGCAGCATGTAGGCGTGCAGCTGCAGATAGACGCCGTTCATCAGGCGGAGCGGCTTGAACTGGTCCTCGGTCAGCTCGCCGGAGACACGGCGGCCGACCTGGTCGCGGAACTGCGCGACGCGGGAGGTCACGAACTCATGGTCGAACTCGTCGTAGCGATACATCACTCAACCTGCCTGATTCAGAAGGGCGGCGCGGGCGGCGATCTCGGCCTCGCCATAGGTGACGGTGGGGCCGCCGGCAGCGCGGATCTTTTCGCGCAGACGGACCGGAACCGGCAGGCCGTCCGCGTCGACGGTCGCCTCGATCTCGTAGGGGTCGACAACGATCAGCGCTTCCTGCTGCGCCTTGGCGTGGCGGAGCGCGTCCTCGAGCTCGGCATCCGGAATGACCCGGGCGTCGGCGAGCCGGTAGGACCAGCCGCCGGAAGCGGTCAGGAACACGACCAGCCCGTCGGAGAGATGGTTCGCTGTGATGAGCTTGTCGGTCATTCCGCTTTCCAGATCCGTATCCTCATGCCGCCAGCGCCACGAGCGGCAGCGGCTTGACGCCGACCGCGCTCTCGGCGACCACGCGGCCGACGATGATGACGACCGGGCCGTCGAGCTCCGGCCGGTCGGCGATTTCAGCCAGCTCGTCGAGCCGGCCGGCATAGGCGCGGCGATCGGCGCGCGAGGCATTCTCGATGACGGCGACCGGCGTCGAGGCACTGAGGCCGTTCTCGATCAGCTTGGCCGCGACCCGGGTGGCGACGCTGCGGCCCATATAGACGGCGACGGTGGCGCCCGAGAGCGCGAGGCCGGCCCAGTCGGGCAGCGTATCGCCGCGCATGTCGTGGCCGGTGGCGACGACGAGCGTCGAGGCGACGTCGCGCAGCGTCAGCGGGATCTCGTTCTCGGCGGCGGCAGCGAACGCGGCGGTGATCCCGGGCACGATGTCGAACGGGACGCCGGCTTCGCGCAGCGCGGCCATCTCCTCGCCGGCGCGGCCGAAGATCAGCGGATCGCCCGACTTCAGCCGGACGACGCGGCGGCCGTCGCGCGCCTCGCGCACGAGAATGGCGTTGATCTCGTCCTGGCTGGCGGCATGCGCGCCCTTGGCCTTGCCGACATAGATGCGCAGCGCATCGCGCCGGCCCATGGCGACGATCGCCTCCGGCACCAGCTTGTCATAGACGATGACGTCGGCTTCCTGCAGCAGGCGCTGGGCGCGCAGCGTCAGCAGATCCTCCGCACCCGGACCCGCGCCAACCAGGCTGACATGGCCGACGGTTGCCGACTGCGCGGCGGCGGCGTCGATCGCAGCGGTGGCCTCGCCCTCGCCGTCCTCGATCTGGCCGGCCAGCACCTTGGCGGCGGTCGGCCCGGTGAAGAAATGCGCCCAGAAGCGGCGGCGCGCCTCGCCGGAGCCGATTTTTTCCGCGACCCGCGCCCTGAGGCGCTCGGCAAGGTCGGCGAGATCGCCGAGGCGCGGCGCGAACATCGCCTCGATGCGGGCGCGAACGTGGCGCGCCAGCACCGGCGCGGCGCCTTCCGTGGAGATCGCGATCGAAAGCGGCGCGCGGTTGACCAGCGCCGGGGTATAGAAATCGCAGAGATCGGGACGGTCGACGACATTGACCGGAACGCCGGCCGCCTTGGCGAGGTCGCGTACGGCGCGGTCGCTCTCCAGATCGCCGGTCGCGGCGAAGACGAGCGCCGCATCTGCGAGATCGGCGGCTTCCGGGAAACGGGGCTCCAGCCTGGCGCCGGCGGCTTCGAGATCTCGCCGCGCCTCGTCTTCCAGCGCGGTCGCGAAAACGACGATGTCGGCGCTGGTCTCGGCGAGCAGGCGGATCTTGGCCGCCGCCTCGTCGCCACCGCCTGCGATCACGACCCGGCGGCCCTCGACCTTGTGGAAGGCCGGAAAGGTGCCGAGCTTGCGCTGAACCGTGCGATGGACCGCAGCCATCCGTCTCTCCTCGGGCGCGACCCGACGAACGGATCCCGCGAAGTCTGGAACGATTGCAGACTTCTAGAGACTTCAGCGCCCAAAGACGACGATCCGCGTTCCAATCTCGCAAAGCGGCTTGAAAAAACATTCCACGCAAGGCGGTGCGCATGACGAGGAAGCGTATTCCTGCGTCAATCGCCCGCCCTGCCCAGTCATTCCGGTCGGATTTCCTCGCGCTCTTCTTGACCCCGCTTCCGGCGGAGCCAAGAAGAACGAATTATACACGACTTATCTCATAGTGTTTATCGAGATATTGCCGTCGGCGCCCTAGAACACACCGGCGCCGAGCTCGGCCGGGGCGGCGCTGGCGCGGAACATGGCGAAGAGCTCGCGGCCCAAACCGAACTCGTTGCCGGAGAGATCCTCCTCGACCTGCGGCCGCGCCGCGAAGGTCGCCGCGTCGACCAGCACTTCGAGCGTGCCGTTGACCGCATCGAGCCGGACCAGGTCGCCGTCGCGCACCTTGCCGATCGGCCCGCCGGCCGCCGCCTCGGGCGTGACGTGGATCGCCGCCGGCACCTTGCCGGAAGCGCCCGACATGCGGCCGTCGGTGACCAGCGCCACCTTGAGGCCGCGATCCTGCAGCACCGCCAGCGTCGGCGTCAGCTTGTGCAGTTCCGGCATGCCGTTGGCGCGCGGGCCCTGGAAGCGGATGACGGCGATGAAGTCCTCGGTCAGTTCGCCCGCCTTGAAGGCTGAGATCAGCGCGTCCTGGGTATGGAACACCTTGGCCGGCGCCTCGATGACGTGGCGGTCCGCCTTGACGGCCGAGACCTTGATCACGGCGCGGCCGATATTGCCGGAGAGCAGCTTGAGGCCGCCCGTCGGCTGGAACGCCTTCTCGACCGGCGCCAGCACCTTCTCGTCGAGGCTTTCCGTCGCCGCCTCGCGCCAGTGGATGGCGCCGTCATCGCCGAGCTTCGGCTCGACCGTGTAGCCGGAGAGGCCCGTTCCCCACACCGTGGTGACGTCCTCGTGCAGCATGCCCGCCTTGAGCAGCTCGCGGATCAGGAAGCCCATGCCGCCGGCGGCGTGGAAATGGTTCACGTCGGCCATGCCGTTCGGATAGACGCGGGTCAGGAGCGGCACCACGTCGGAGAGATCCGAGAAATCGTCCCAGGTCAGCTGGATGCCCGCCGCCTTCGCCATCGCGACGAGGTGCAGCGTGTGGTTGGTCGAGCCGCCGGTGGCGTTCAGGCCGACGACGCCGTTCACCACCGCTTTCTCGTCGATGATCTCGCCGATCGGCGTGAACTCGTTGCCGAGCGCGGTAATGGCGAGCGCGCGCTTGGCGGCGGCGCGGGTCAGCGCCTCGCGCAGCGGCGTGTTCGGATTGACGAAGGAGGATCCGGGCAGGTGCAGGCCCATGATCTCCATCAGCATCTGGTTGGTGTTGGCGGTGCCGTAGAAGGTGCAGGTGCCGGGGCCGTGATAGGAGGCGCTCTCGGCCTCCAAGAGGTTGGCGCGGGTCGCCTTGCCCTCGGCGAAGAGCTGGCGCACGCGCGCCTTCTCGCTGTTCGGCAGGCCGGAGGTCATCGGGCCGGCGGGAATGAAGATCGCCGGCAGGTGGCCGAAGGTCAGCGCCGCGATCAGGAGGCCCGGGACGATCTTGTCGCAGATGCCGAGGTAGACGGCCGCGTCATAGGTGTTGTGCGACAGGCCGATCGCCGCCGCCATGGCGATGGCGTCGCGCGAGAACAGCGACAGCTCCATGCCGGTCTGGCCCTGGGTGACGCCGTCGCACATCGCCGGCACGCCGCCGGCGACCTGCGCCACGCCGCCAACCTCGCGCGCCGCCTGCCGGATGAGTTCCGGATAGGTCTCGTAGGGCTGGTGGGCGGAGAGCATGTCGTTATAGGCGGTGATGATGCCGAGATTGGGCACCACGTCGCCCTTCAGCGCCGCCTTGTCGGCCGGACCGCAGGCAGCAAATCCATGCGCCTGGTTGCCACAGGCGAGCGACGCGCGGCGGGGGCCTGAGTCGCGGGCGGCAGCGAGGCGATCGAGATAGAGGCCGCGCGACTTCTCGCTGCGAGCCCGGATCCGATCCGTCACTTCGAGGATCTTCGGGTGGATGGACATGACGTGGTGTCTCCTGGGCAACCGTAACCTGCGAGAGGCCCGGTGGCGCCGCCCGCTTCAAACCCCTCTCCCCACGCCCTCCCGTGAACGGGAGAGGGTTCCCCGTTCGGTGGTCATTTCTTGGAAACGGCGACAGCGCCGATCTGGTTCGGCGCGGCCGTTCTCATCTTGTTGGAGCATCGGTCTTGTGCCGAAGCCCTATCGCTCAAGCCGCGTTCCCGCCGCCCCGCGGCGGCGGGTTTTCGCTCAGGCGCCTTCTTCGTGCCAGGTGCGGCCGTCGCGCTCGATCAGGGCGATCGACGAGGACGGGCCCCAGGTGCCGGCGGTGTAGCCCTTCGGCGCCTCGCGCGAAGCCGCCCAGCCCTCGAGAATCGGATCGATCCACTTCCACGCCGCCTCGACCTCGTCGCGGCGCATGAACAGCGTGGCGTTGCCGCGGATCACGTCCATGATCAGCCGCTCATAGGCCTCGGGGCTGCGCACCTTGAAGGTCTCGGCGAAGCTCATGTCGAGCGGAACGTGGCGCAGGCGCATGCCGCCCGGGCCGGGATCCTTGATCATCAGCCAGAGCCGCACGCCCTCGTCCGGCTGCAGGCGCATGACCAGCTGGTTGGAAGCGAGCTGGCCGGCGCTGTCGCCGAAGATCGAATGCGGGATCGTCTTGAAGTTGACGACGATCTCGGAGAGGCGCGAAGGCAGGCGCTTGCCGGTGCGGATGTAGAAGGGCACGCCGGCCCAGCGCCAGTTCTCGATCTCCGCCTTGATGGCCACGAAGGTCTCGGTGGTGGAATCGTCGCGGCCGAGTTCTTCCAGATAGCCGGGGACCGGCCCGCCGGCCGAGGCGCCGGCCTTGTACTGGCCACGGACGGTGACGCTGTCGACCTCGCCATCGACGATCGGCTTCAGCGAGCGCAGCACCTTGAGCTTCTCGTCGCGCAGCGCGTCGGCGTCGAAGCGGCCCGGCGGCTCCATGGCGACGAGGCAGAGCAGCTGCAGGATGTGGTTCTGCACCATGTCGCGCAGCGCGCCGGCCGTGTCGTAATAGCCCGCGCGACCCTCGACGCCGAGGCTCTCGGCGACCGTAATCTGCACGTTGTCGATGTGGTTGGCGTTCCAGAGCGGCTCGAACAGCGCATTGGCGAAGCGGAGCGCCATCAGGTTCTGCACCGTCTCCTTACCGAGGTAATGATCGATGCGGTAGATCTGGCTTTCCTTGAACACCTTGCCGATCGAGTCGTTCAGCTCGTTGGCGGAGGCGAGGCTCTTGCCGATCGGCTTCTCGATGATGACGCGCGTCTTCGGCGTCACGAGATGATGGGCGCCGAGGCCCTCGCAGATGATGCCGAACAGGTCCGGCGCCACCGCCAGGTAGAAGGCGCGGATGCGGTCCTTGCCATCCTTCAGCGCCTCGACGAGATCCGGCCAGCCGGCCTTCTCGGCCGTCGCGTCGATCGCGACATACGAGATCCGCTTCAGGAACGAGGCGACCTGCTCCGGCTCGCGCTCGTCCGCCGGCACGAACTTCTCCAGCGCCGCCTCGGTCAGCTTCTGGTAGGCCTCGTCGCTCATGGGGCGACGCGACGCGCCGATGATGCGGGCAACCGGGGGGATTTGACCGTCGCGGTGGCGATGGTAGAGCGCCGGCATAAGCTTGCGATAGGCGAGATCGCCCGTGGCGCCGAAGACGACGAGATCGAAGGGGTCGACGGCGATGATACGACTGGTCATGAATTCCCTCTTTCCGGCGTCAGCCGGGCCTCAGCTGGTCTGCAGCCATGTCCTAATCAAGTCCGCGTCATATGTTGAGGGACAAAATTAGAGAACCGAAATAAAATCCTTGCGACGAGATTCGCGTGTAACGGCAGCGACGACACGCTAAGCGAATTCAGTCGCTTAAACGAGCCCCCAAGGGGCAACGGGGGAAATGCACATGACCGATCCAGTTTGCGTCGTACCGGCCGGCGATCGCTGCGGCGAAGGTGTCGTCTGGAGCGCCGCCGAGCAGGCCGTCTACTGGACCGACATCAACCGTTTCCTCATCCATCGCTATGATCCGGCGACGAAAACGACGCAGAACTGGATCTTCGACGAGCCGGTGACGACGCTCGGCCTCACCGATCGTCCGGGCACGCTGATCGCCGCCCTCGCCTCGAAGGTGATTCTCTGGAAGCCCGAGACCGACAGCCGCACCGACTTCTCCGTCCCGGAGCCGAACTTCCCGAAGGCGCGGCTGAACGACGGCCGGCCCGACCCGTTCGGCAACCTCGTCGTCGGCTCGATGTTCAACAATGTCGCGCCCGATGGCTCCGGCGTCGATATCACCGACAACAAGGCGGGCGGCCTCTACCTCGTCGACGACAAGGGCCGCGTCTCGACGATCAAGCCGGAGATCGGCATCACCAACACCATGTGCTGGGACGTCGCGCGCCAGCGCTTCTACACCGGCGACACGATGAAGAACGAGATCTGGCAGTTCGACTATGACCCGGCGACCGGCGCCGTCTCGAACGACCGGCCCTGGTTCTCCGGCTTCGAGCGCGGCGGCCCGGACGGCTCGCAGATCGACAGCGAGGGCCATGTCTGGAACTGCCGCTATGGCGGCGGCTGCGTCGTCCGCGTCTCGCCCGAGGGCAAGGTCGCCGGCATCCTCGACATGCCGGTCTCGAACATCACCAACTGCACCTTCGGCGGCGCCGACCTGAAGACGCTCTACATCACCACCGCGCAGGGCGGAAACGGCCCGCTCGAGCGGCTGGCCGGCGGCCTGTTCGCCATCCGCACCGAGGCGCCAGGCCTGGCGGAAAACGTGTTCCGGCTCGATCGCTGATCGCGCTTTCCCGGAGGGCGCTGCCCTCCGGCCGCTTTGGCGGACCTCCCGCAAGTCCTGACGGCCCGGCAGAGAGCCGGATCGAAACAAGATCGCCACCCTGCCGCAGGGGAATTTCTGCTTTAGCCAGAAGATCCGGCCCGCAAATCGCCGCCTTTCCACCGTCATGGTAGAACCCCCTTAGTGGAGGTTGCCATGACGAGGAATTTTCCCGATTCTATTCATGCGATCCTGCCGGCCCTGCTCGTCTGGGCTGTCTTCGGCCTGAGCGGCGCGCAAGCGCAGACGCCGACGGAAGCCCAGCAATCGGCGATCCGCTCCGCCTGCCCGGCCGACTACAAGAGCCATTGCGCCGGCATTCCTCCGGGCGGCAAGGCGGCGCTGGCCTGCCTGCAGCAGAGCGTGGCCAAGCTCTCCGACGCCTGCCGGACCGCCGTGCAGGCGGTCGGCGGCAGCGCGGCGACAACGCCCGCTCCCGCAGCACCAGCCGCATCCGCCGCGCCGGCGGATAGCAAGCCCACCGGTCAGAGCACCACCACGACCGCTCCCGGCAAGACGACCCCTGGCAAGACAACCGCCGCGCCGGCGGCGAAGGCCGCCGCGCCAGAGGCCACCCCGGCCCCGGGAACGCTAACGCCGCGCCAGGAACTGGCGCTGGTGCGGCAGTCCTGCGCCAAGGATTTCCGCAGCCACTGCCGCGGCGTGCCGATCGGCGGCGGCAATGTCGTCGCCTGCCTGAAGGAGAACGCCGCCTCTCTCTCGCCGCGCTGCCAGAAGGCCCTCGCGCCCCTTGCCCAGTGACCGGCTGAGGTCGGGGAAATCGCGCGGCACGGATCCCTTCGTCCTTCTCCCCGTCCCTTCATACTTCTCATGAAGCGATGAAGGGATCTCCGCCCCCCTACCCCGCGCGCCCCCTGAGTTTCTGGTCCCTATTCAAAACTGGAGCCATCCCTGAACCCTCCCCTTGAGGGAGGGTCAAGACCGCCTTCGGGCGGTCTTGGGGAGGGGTTCTCCGTCGGACTTGCGGCAGGCGGCGCGCCCCGCTCCCGAAAACGCAAGGGCGTTTTCGTCCCCCTCCAGGGGGAGGTTCAAGAAAGCCTTATCCCTTTGACGCCTGCCGCTGCCAGACCCTAGCAGGCCGAACTAGCCACCCCCTTTCCCTTTCCCTTTCCCTTGCCCTTCCCTCCCCCTTTCTCTCTCCCTCTCCCTCTCCCTCTCCCTCGCCTCCACACCCCCGTACCGCCCCTTGATCCAGTCCAATATTGGACTATCTTATCCATGATTGGATAAAGGAGCGCCGCCATGCCCCGCCTCGCCCGAACCGCTGAACTCGCCACCGTAGCGCCCGACCGCTTCGCGGCGTCGGCCCGGCGTCGCCTCGGCGGGCCCGGGCTCCGCACCTTCAGCGCCATCGCCGATCGCTGGGGGCTCGGCGAGGCCGAGCGGATGCGCATTCTCG
This sequence comes from Kaistia sp. SLG-1, assembly GCF_059699055.1. NCBI lineage: Bacteria > Pseudomonadati > Pseudomonadota > Alphaproteobacteria > Hyphomicrobiales > Kaistiaceae > Kaistia > Kaistia sp. SLG-1. The sequence continues at coordinate 996,045 of NZ_AP048544.1, read as the reverse complement.
GCCAGCCCGGACGCTCGACCTATTTCGGCTGGCTCGCCAAGGCGCGGAGCGGGACCGAGCTGATGTTGCCGGTCGACACGCTGATCCGCATCTCCGCCCTGCTCGGCATCTACCAGGCGCTCAAAATCGTCTTCCCGAGCGACGCCGAGGCTAACAGGTGGTTAACAACCGGGAACACCGGTCCGTTGTTCGGCGGCCAGCCGCCGATGGCACTGATCACGGCCGGAACGCAGGACGGCATGATGCTGCTGCGCCGCCATCTCGACGCCTGGCGCGGCGGCCTGTTCTCCGCGCCCCTCCCCGGCTTCGACGACGAGATCGCGCCGATCGAGACGAGCGACATCGTCTGGGCATGACCGCATCCGATTTTCCGCAAGTCGCGATCGAGCAGCCGACCCACCGGCTGATTCCGTCCCGGTTTCCGCCGATTTCGGCCTTCGAGGACGTCGCCTCGGCCGACGATCTCGCTGCCGTCCTGGAGCTGGAGGGCTGGACCAACGACCGGCTGGTGGCCGAGCGCGCCGCCCGCCTCCCCCGCGCCGAATGGGTCTATGGACGGCCGAACGCGAGCGTCGTCATGGCCTCGTTCCTGCACACGCCGCCAACCGGCCTGCGCTTTTCCGGCGGCGCGCTCGGCGCCTGGTATGGCGCGATGTCAGTCGAGACCTGCATCGCGGAGGTGTCGCATCACCTCCGCCGCGAAATGCTGCGCTCGGGCGCCGACCGTTTCGTCACCACCTACCGCGCCTACACCGCCCGCATCGAAGGCGCCTTCTATGTCGATACGCGAGGGATGGCGGAGACCCGGCCGGACCTCTATGCCCGCGCCGACTATGCCGCGCCGCAGGCTTTCGGCGAGGCGATCCGTGCCGAGGGCGGCGACGGCATCCTCTATGACAGCCTCCGCCATCGCGGCGGCGTCAATGTCTGCGCCTACCGGCCGTCGAAGATCCAGGAGGTCACGCAGGCAGGACACCTCGAACTGACGGTCCGCACCGAAGGCAAGATCGTCGCCCGCCGGCTGGCCTGAGGCCGCCGGTCAGCCCGGAAACAGCCCGAAATAGGGCCTCGCCTCGGCGACCACCCTGGCGAAGGACGGGCGATCCAGCAGCCGGCCGAAATAGCCGAACAGGCCGGGGTGGGATTCGTTGAAGGGCTGAACCTCGTTGGCGTAGAACAGCGCCGGGGCCGCGGCGCAGTCCGCCATGGTGAAAGCGTCGCCCATGGCCCAGAAGCGATTACCGAGGGCCTTTTCCAGCATGTCGTAGGAGGTCCGGAGCGTCGCCCGCGCGGCCTCGACGCCATGCGGATCGCCGCGCCCTTCCGGCCGGAGCTTGTCGGTCACGATCTTCTGCATCGGCTCGTGCACATAGAGATCGTAGAAGCGATCGGCGAGCCGGGTCTGCCAGGCGAGATCGGGATCTTCCGGGATGAAGCGGGTCCGGCCCGGATAGAAGCGCGCCAGATACTCGATGATGACGGTCGATTCCGGCACGATCTGGCCGCGCGCCTGGTCGCGCAGCACCGGCATCTTGCCGATCGGCCAGAGCGCGTTGAATTCCGCCCGCTCGGCCGGGTCGCCGAGATCGACGAGACGCGGCTCGAAGCGCGTCTCCGTCTCGTAGAGCGCCATCAGCGCCTTCTGGCAGAACGAAGCCAGCGGATGCATGTAGAGCGTGAGAGTCATGGCATTCCCTCGCTTTCCATGGGATCGAGCCGGCGGAAAATCCGCCAGCCCGGAAATCACTGCAGCCCAGCCGTCAATTGCGGCGGTAGGCAACGCCCTTCTCGTCGAAGACCTGCAGGTGCTTCAGCGGCGAGGTGAGCCCAACCGTGTCGCCCTTGGTGACCTGGATGTCGTTCTCCAGCTTGGCGACGATCGGCTCTTCGGTCCCGATATCGACATAGATCAGCGTCACTTCGCCGAGCTGTTCGATGATGTCGACGGTACCGCGGAAGATCGCGTCGTCGCCGGTCGTGATCACGAGATCCTCGGGCCGGACGCCGAAGGTCGCCTTGGTGCCGGCGGCGCTCTCCGGAATGGCGGCGCGGACGGCGATCGCCTCGCCGCCGTTCGGGCGGACGCGCGGGCTGGCACCGCCCGATTCGACCACGCAGGGGATGGTGTTCATCGACGGCGAGCCGAGGAACTTGGCGACAAAGAGGTTGTCGGGGTTGTGATAGAGCTCCATCGGCGCGCCGACCTGCTCGACCCGGCCGGCATTCAGCACGACGATCCGATCGGCCAGCGTCATCGCCTCGACCTGGTCGTGCGTGACGTAGATCATCGTCACGCCGGCCATGCGCTCGTGCAGCTTGTTGATCTCGATGCGGGTCTGCACGCGCAGCGCCGCGTCGAGGTTCGACAGCGGCTCGTCGAACAGGAACACCTTGGGATCGCGCACGATGGCGCGGCCGATGGCGACGCGCTGGCGCTGGCCGCCCGAAAGCTGCTTCGGCAGGCGGTCGAGATAGGGCGTGATCTGCAGCACGTTGGCCGCCTCGCGCACGCGCCGGTCGATCTCTTCCTTGCCGCCGCCGCCGAGCTTCATGCCGAAGGCCATATTGTCGTAGACGGTCATGTGCGGATAGAGCGCGTAGCTCTGGAACACCATGGCGATGCCGCGCTTCGACGGCGCCAGCTGGTTCACCACCTTGCCGTCGATCTGCAGCGTGCCGGAGGTGATGTCCTCGAGGCCCGCGATCAGGCGCAGCAGCGTGGACTTGCCGCAGCCGGACGGACCGACGAAGACGATGAACTCGCCCGATTTGATGTCGAGATCGATGCCGTGCAGGACCTTGACGGTGCCATAGGCTTTCTTGATGTCGCGTAGCAGCAAGCCGGCCATGTCTGTTTCCTTCCCGTGCCCGTTTCTTGTTCAGGCGATCTTGCCGAAAAATGCGTCGCGGCCGCCGAGGCTGACGGTCCGCCCCGAAGCGTCGAGCGAAGCGGCAAAGCCGCTGCCGTCGAGCGCCGATACCGTCGTCCCGGCCGGAACCGTGAAGCTCGCCGCGGTGCCGGCGAGATTGAAGACGCAGAGGATCTTCTCGCCCTCCGTCTCGCGCACGAAGGCGAGCACGTCGGCGGGCGAGTCGACGAAGGCGATCGAGCCGTCATGCAGCGCCGGATGGGCGCGGCGGAAGGCGATCGCCTGGCGGTAATGCGCCAGTACCGACGCGCGGTCGGCCGTCTCGCGGTTGACCGCCCGCGCCACATGCTCCTGCGGCACCGGCAGCCACGGCTTGGCCGCCGAGAAGCCGGCATGGGCGCCATTCGATTCCCAGACCATCGGCGTGCGGCAGCCGTCGCGGCCCTTGAATTCGGGCCAGAAGCGGATGCCGTAGGGATCCTGCAGATCCTCATAGGCGATATCCGCCTCGGTCAGGCCGAGTTCCTCGCCCTGGTAGAGGCAGACCGAACCGCGCAGCGACAGCAGGATGCTGGCGGCGAGCTTGGCCACGGCGTCATAGTCGCCGTCCGTGGTCCAGCGTGAAACATGGCGGACGATGTCGTGGTTGGAGAAGGCCCAGCACGGCCAGCCATCACCGACGATCGCCTCGAACGCCTTGATCCGATTGACGAAGTGCTCCTTCGTGAAGATCGGGCTCAGGAAGTCGAACGTGTAGCACATGTGCAGCTTGTCGCCGCCGGCGGTATAGGCCGCCATCGTCTTCAGCGAGCGCGGGCCGTCGCCGATCTCGCCGACCGTCGTCTGGCCAGGATAGCGATCGAGCAGCGCGCGCAGGCGCTTCAGGAATTCGAGGTTTTCCGGCTGGCTCTTGTCGTGGATGTGATCCTGCCAGTTGTACGGGTTGACCGCCGGCGCCTCGGGCGAGTTGCGGTCCTCCAGCTTCGACGGCGGATTGTCCTCGAGGCCCTGCGAGTGGACGTAGAAGTTCACCGTGTCGAGGCGGAAGCCGTCGACGCCGCGCTTCAGCCAGAACTCGACGCTGTCGAGCAGCGCATCCTGCGCTGCCTTCGAGTGAAAGTTGATATCCGGCTGCGAGGTCAGGAAATTGTGCAGGAAGTACTGGCAGCGGGTCGTGTCCCACTCCCAGGCCGAGCCGCCGAAGATCGACAGCCAGTTGTTGGGCGGCGTGCCGTCCGGCTTGGCGTCGGCCCAGACATACCAGTCCGCCTTCGCATTGGTCTTGGACGAGCGGCTCTCCTTGAACCAAGCATGCTGGTCGGAGGTGTGCGACAGCACCTGGTCGATGGTGACGCGGATGCCGCGGGCATGCGCCTCGGCGATCAGCTTGTCGAAGTCCTCCAGCGTGCCGAACAGCGGATCGACGGCGCAATAGTCGGAGACGTCGTAGCCGAAATCCTTCATCGGCGACTGGAAGAAGGGCGAGATCCAGATCGCGTCGACACCGAGCGAGGCGATGTGGTCGAGCCGGGCGGTGATGCCCTTCAGGTCGCCGACCCCGTCGCCATCCGTGTCCTGGAACGAGCGCGGATAGATCTGGTAGAGGACCGCGCCGCGCCACCAGTTGGCGTCGGCGGCCAGCGCGGGGGACGCTGCGCCGCCGGATACTGCTTCGTTCATCATCAGCCCTTTACGCCACCGGCGGTCAGGCCGGAGATGATCTTGCGTTGGAAGATGAGCACCAGCACGACCAGCGGCACGGTGACGATCACCGACGCGGCCATGATGTTGCCCCAGGGAATTTCGTACTGGCTGGCGCCGGACAAGAGCGCGATCGCCACGGGCACCGTGCGGGTGGCGTTCGACGAGGTGAAGGTCAGCGCGAACAGGAACTCGTTCCAGGCGGCGATGAAGGCGAGCAGGCCCGTCGTCACCAGCGCCGGCCACATCAGCGGCATGAACACCTTGGTGATGATCACCCAGGGCGTGGCGCCGTCGACGATCGCCGCTTCCTCGATCTCGATCGGCAGGTCCCGCATGAAGGTGGTCAGCACCCACACGGTGAACGGCAGCGTGAAGATCATGTAGGCGAAGATCAGCGCCAGCGGCGTGTTGAAGATGCCGAAGAAGCGGACGATCTCGAACAGGCCGGCGAGCACCGCGATCTGCGGGAACATCGACACCGACAGGATGGTGAAGAGCAGCAGCGAGCGGCCGCGGAAGCGGACGCGGGCGAGCGCGAACGACGCTGTCACCGCAAGCAGCAGCGAGATCGCCACCGTCACCGTCGACACCAGCAGCGAGTTGCCGAGATTGCGGACGAAGCTGCCCTGCGTCAGGACGGCGACGTAGTTGTCGAGCACCAGCGACTTCGGCCAGTAGTCGATCCGGAACAGATCCGTGCCCGATTTGAACGAGGTCAGGATCGCGTAATAGAACGGAAACACCGAGATGAAGACGATGAGCAGGACCAGCGCATAGAAGGCGGTCCGCTTGGCGAGGGTCCAGACCATCAGCGGCCTCCGTCGAAATTGACGCGACCGACGACGATGTAGACCACCGTGATCACCGCGAGGATCAGGAACAGGAAGGTCGCGGCGGCCGAGCCGTAGGCGAACTTGTCGAAGTCGAACAGGTTCTCGCGGGCATAGACCGACATCGTCTTGGTCTGCGAGTTGTTCGGCGTCAGCACATAGATCAGGTCGAAGATCCGGAGCGCGTCGAGCATGCGGAAGATCACCGCGACCATCAGGGCCGGCCGGATCAGCGGCAGCGTCACCTTGAAGAACACCTTGACCGGATGCACGCCGTCGATCTTGGCGGCCTCGTAGATGTCGCCCGGCACCATCTGCAGGCCGGCGAGGATGAGCAGCGCCATGAACGGCGTTGTCTTCCAGATGTCGACGACCAGCACCGCGAGCATGGCGGTGTCCGGATTGGCGGTCCAGGCGATCTTCTGGCTGATGATGCCGAGATTGAGCAGGACGTCGTTGATGATGCCGAACTGGTCGTTGAGCATCCAGCCCCACATCTTGGCGGAGACGACGGTCGGGATCGCCCAGGGGATCAGGATGGCGGCGCGGACGATGCCGCGGCCCTTGAATTCGGCGTTCAGCACCAGCGCGACGATGGTGCCGAAAATGGTTTCCAGCGTCACCGAGACGATGGTGAACTTGACGGTGTTCCAGACGGCGCGCCACCAGATCGGATCGACCAGCAGGCCGTCATAGAGGACCTTGCCGCTCTTCAGCGTCGTGGCCGAGAAATAGTTCTCGAAGCCGATCCATTGCGCCGCCTCGATATTGGCAAGCGAAGCGTCGGTGAAGGAGAAGTAGATGCTGCGCAGCAGCGGCCAGCCGGCGACCAGCGCCAGGACGGCCAGCATGGGCGCCAGGAAGATCCAGGCCGAGCGCACGCGTTGGCGCATCAGGTCCGATCGCACTCCCTCGACCGGCGCGGTAATTGTCTCGGCTACCGCCATGTTCTCGGCTCTCGCTGGTTGGACCGATGCCTCGGTCGTCATCGATGGAAGGTGGCGGGACCTTGCCCGCCACGCAGAAAACCAAAGAGACCGGCCGGAAGCCACTGAGGCTTCCGGCCGGGCTTCTGGATGTTACCAGTTGGCGCCCTTGAGCTTGGTCAGCTTGGCCTCGAGCTGCTCGAGGTTGTCAGCTGCCGAACCGTTGCCGCTCAACGTGTCATGCGTGGCGGTCCAGAAGTTGGACGACACTTCGTTGTACTTGACCTTGGCCGGAGCCGAAGGACGCGGCACGGCGTTCTGGAAGACTTCCTTCCAGCGCGGGATGATCGACTGCTCCTTGGCGATGTCGGCATCGTCATAGAGGGCCTGGATCGTCGGCAGGTTGGAGGCCTTGAGGGCCTTCAGCTTCTGCATCTCGGGCGAGGTGATGAACTTCACCAGCTCGACGGCTTCCTTCGGGCTCTTCGAATACTTCGAGACGGCCAGGTTCCAGCCGCCCAGCGTCGCGGCCGACTTGGCGCCCTCGCCGGAGCCTGCCGGCAGCGGAACGACGTCGAACTTGTCCTTCACCGCCGAGTCGGCGCCATTGCCGAGACCGTAGGCGTAGGGCCAGTTGCGCATGAACACGGCATTGCCGGTCTGCCAGACGCCGCGCGCCTCTTCTTCCTGATAGGCGAGCACGCCCGGCGGCGAGATGGTGTTGACCCAGCCCTTGGCGCGGTCCAGCGCTTCGACGGCCTGCGGGTTGTTGATCGAGATCGAGCCGTCGGCCTCGATGATCTGGCCGCCGCCGTTCGACTTGACCCATTCGAGCGCGTTGCAGGTCAGGCCTTCATAGGAATTGCCCTGCCAGACGAAGCCCCAGATGTCCTTGTTGCCGGCCTCGCGCTCCTTGTCCTGGATCTCCTTCGCGGTCGCCGCGAGCTCGTCCCAGGTCTTCGGCGGCGTCTTGCCGTACTTCTCGAGCAGGTCCTTGCGGTAGTAGAGAGCCGGCGCGTCGGTGAAGAGCGGCATGGCGACGAGCTTGCCGTTCACCGTCTGCGATTCGACGATCGACGGGAAATGCGCGCCGATGACGTCCTTGGTCGCATCGGTCAAATCGAGCAGCTGGTCGGCCAGCTGCGGCGCCCAGATGACGTCGGTCTGGTAGACGTCGATGTCGGAATTGCCGGCGGCGAGCCAGAGCTTGTACTGGCCGAACTGATCGCTCGTCGACGACGGCATCGGCACGATGGTGACCTTGTTGCCGGTCGCCTTCTCGAACAGGTCGAGCTGTTCGCGCAGCACGGCCAGGCCATTGCCGGTGTCGCCCGAGACGATCGACAGATTGGCGGCATTGGCAGCACTGCCCATCAACACGATACCGGCCCCGAAGGCCAGAAGCGCAGAGCGCAAGTTCATTGCAGGAACCTCCCTGAGAGACTGTCCATGACAGAAACTTGGAAACCGGGCCTCGCCAGTGCCTTGCACCCCGAACCGCCAGGCCTCCCGCTTCCAAAGCGCCCTTGGCGAAGGTTGTACCTTCACACTCTCCTCAAAGCGCTTTGAGGGCATTCTCACCGGCAAGCCGCTCCACTGTCAACCCCGACAGCCGACGGGTCGAATGTGCGCTGCAATATGATAATCTTTCAATTTCATACGATAAATCAGCGTAATTTCTTGATTTTCCGGACGCTTTGCTGCCATTGACGGTTTCCGCAGTGCAGCAGGCTCGGCCGGCTCGGGGCGGTTCCGCGACAGCGCGCTTGCCAGGACGATTGAAAGCGCTTTGAATGATTTCGGGAGGATGCTTTTCCACATGAGGCTGAAGGAACTGGCGTCGCACTTGGGATTGTCGCAGACGACCGTGAGCCGGGCGTTGAACGGATATCCCGAAGTCAACGAGGACACGCGACGGCGGGTGCTGGACGCGGCGCGGCGCTATGACTATCGCCCGAACGCCAGCGCGCGCCGGCTCGCCACCGGCCGCTCCGGCGCCATCGGCATCGTCCTGCCGACCGACCGCAACATGCTGCTCGATCCGCACTATGTCGAGTTCCAGGCCGGCCTCGGCGAAAGGCTGATGAAGGACGAGATCGACATCGTGCTGTCGCCGTCCCGTGCCGGCGACGAGATGGCCACCTACCGCCGCATGGCGGTCAGTTCGCGCGTCGACGCCGTGATCCTGTCGAGCCCGGTTGTCGACGACCCGCGCATCGCCCTCCTGAACGAGATCGGCCTCCCCTTCGTCGTGCACGGCCGCTCGCAGACCCGGCACAGCTATGCCTGGCTCGACATCGACAATGAGGGCGCCTTCCGCCATGCCGCCAAGCATCTGCTCGATCTCGGCCACCGGCGCATCGGCCTGATCAACGGCGAGACGCGGCACACCTTCGCCATCGACCGCGAGCGCGGCTTCCGCGCGGCGCTGGCCGACCATGGCATCGCCGCCGACGACCGGCTGATCGCCGAGGGCACGATGAGCGACGAGAACGGCTACCGCGTCACGGCCCGTTTTCTCGCGGAACGCCCTCGTCCGACGGCGCTGCTCGTCTCCTCGATGATGATGTCGCTCGGCGCGCTGCGCGCTATCCGCTCCGCCGGGCTGGTGCTCGGCCGCGACATCTCGATGATCGCCCATGACGACGTCATTCCGTTCCTGAGCCCGGACGCCATGGTGCCCACCATGTCGACGACCCGCTCGTCGATCCGGTCCGCCGGCACGCGCATCGGCGAACTCCTGATGGAAATCATCGCTGACGGCCGCGCCCCCGGCAGCATCCATGAACTGTGGCCGGTGGACCTCGTCATCCGCGGCTCGACCGGTCCAGCGCCCCGGGATTGACCGCGACACCCGATCCGGTGGAAATCACAGCCGGTGATTTGCCCGAGCGGAGTTGAACGCGATGCGCCCCATCCTGGCCGGCCTGCTGCTTCTTGCGGCGGGAGCGCTTTCGACGCCGGCGCAGGCGCAGACGGTGAGCGAAGCGCCCGATCCGATCGACACGGCGCTGGCGGAATGCCTCGGCAAGCCGGAGACCAGCACCAGCCCGGCCATGATCGCCTGCTTCGACACGGCGCGCGCCGCCTGGGAAAAGGAAATGGCGGCCGCCTTCTTCGCCCTGTCGGCGTCGCTCGACGCGCAATCGCGCGCCCTGCTGCGCGGCTCGCAGAAGCAGTGGGAAGGCTTCATGTCCTCCGAGCAGCGCTTCCAGGCGGTACGCCGGGCAAGCGCTCAGGGCGCCAAGCTTTCCGTGACCTTCGCCCGGGAAAATGCCGAGTTGGTAAAGCAGCGGGTGCTGGCGCTGCGCGCCTATCGCGGGATCTAGCCGCGCCGTCTGGCCGCGTTTTCTTGACGCGAATCCGTATCCACTTCGCGCGAAAACGCTCTGGCCGCGCCGTCCGGTCGCCTTGACACGAGCGGCCGATCATCGAACAACCGTTCCATCCTGCCCGCAATTAGAACTGACGGATCAAAAGCAGAATGCCCGCCGCTCCCTTCGCCAACGCCGCCCTGATCGCCGTCGACTGGGGCACGACCCGCTGCCGCGCCATGTTGCTCGATGGCAATGGCGCGGTTCTCGACGAAGCGGACAGCGCGGACGGCATCGGCGCGCTCGGCGGCGCCGGCCATGAGGACGCCTTCAACGCGGTCGTCGCGAACTGGCCCAAGGTGCCGGCGATCATGGCCGGCATGGTCGGCAGCCGGCAGGGCTGGCACGAGGCGGTCTACGTCAATGTGCCGGCCTCGGCGGAAGCGCTCGCGCAGGGGCTGCTCAAGTTCGAGACCTCCGACCACCGGCCGATGGCGATCGTACCCGGGCTCGTGCTGCGCTCGGAAACGCGCGACGGCGACGTCATCCGCGGCGAGGAGACCCAGCTGATCGGCCTGATCGAGGAGGAGCCCGATTTCAGCGGCATCGCCATCCTCCCCGGCACCCATTCCAAATGGGCGGCGATCGAGAACGGTGAGATCACCACGTTCCAGACCTTCCTGACCGGCGAGGTCTTCGAGCTGCTCGCGCGCAAATCGCTGCTGCGCCATTCCGTCGCCGAGGATTCCGACGACATCGCCGGTTCGCCACATTTCGCTCTCGCGGTCCGGCGCAGCGTCCTCGAGGGGCTGCCCTTCCTCGGCGCGATCTTCTCGGTCCGCGTGCGCCAGCTGCTCGACGGCGTCTCCGGCGACGACAATCTCGCCTACCTGTCGGGCCTCGTCATCGGCGGCGAGATCGCGGCGGCGAAGCAGATCGGGCTGCTCGACGCCGAGCGGCCGATCCGCATCATCGGCTCGCGCACGCTCGCCCGCTCCTACGACGCCGCCTTCAAGGTCGCCGGCCACAAGGCCGAGACGCGCGACGGCTCCGCCCTTGTCCGCCGCGGCCTCATCCGCCTCGCCCGCGCCAACGGCCTCCTCTGAGAACGACCTTCGGATAAAGCACCATGACCCATCCCCTCTTCGGCAATCACATTCCGATCATCGCCATCCTGCGCGGCATCACCCCGCCCGAGGCAGATGATGTGTTCGACGCGCTGATCGGCGCCGGCATCACGCTGATCGAAGTGCCGCTGAACTCGCCCGATCCCTTCGATTCCATCGCGGCCATGGTCCGGCGCGCGGCGGGCCGCGCCAAGATCGGCGCCGGCACGGTGTTGACTGAAGACCAGGTCCAGGGGGTCCGGGACGTCGGCGGCGAACTCGTCGTCTCGCCGAACGCCGACCTCGCGGTGATCCGCAAGACCAAGGCGCTGCGCATGGAATCCTACCCCGGCGTGTTCACGCCGACGGAAGCCTTCGCGGCGCTTTCGGCCGGCGCCGATGCGCTGAAGTTCTTCCCGGCCGAGCTGATCGGCACGTCCGGCATCAAGGCGATGAAGGCCGTGCTGCCGAAGCACGTTCCGGTGCTCGCCGTCGGCGGCGCCAACGAGACCAATTTCGGGGATTATATCCAGGCCGGATGCGCCGGCTTCGGCATCGGCTCGAACATCTACAAGCCGGGAATGACGGCTGGCGAAGTGGGCGAGCGGGCACACAAACTGGTTGCAGCCTTCAAGGCTGCAACCATCGTTGCGTAAGCTTACTTTCTCATTAGTCTAATGAGAAAACATATTTGTTTTCAATGACTTGATTCGTATCTATATCGCCCGGCATGCCTGCCGGGCGATTTGTTTCAAATCCCGGCCTAATTTGAAAACCGGGATTTCCGACCATGCGATCACACATGATCGCAGCGCTTCTCTGCGCTGCCTCCTCGCTCGCCATATCCACCGCGGCTCGGGCCGACGCCATCGGACCGACCGTCGAATTCACGCTCGGGGGCGGCCAGGAAAACGGAGCGCTCGGCGGCTTCGACATCTTCCTGCCGTTCGGCTTCGGCGATCGCTCGATCGGCTTCGGCGACATCCGCGGCCACATGAACAACGACCAGATGACCCAGTTCTCCGCCGGCCTCGGCTGGCGCATGAACCTGGATGGCGTCTGGACCGTCGGCGCCTACGGCTATTACGACTATCTGCGCAGCGGCCACGACAACAACTTTCACCAGGTTTCGGCCGGCGCGGAGCTGATCTCGCGCGACATGGTCTTCCGCCTGAACGGCTACCTGCCCTTCGGCGACAAGTACGGCTCCGCCGCCGAGGCGAACGCCGCCCTGATCGAGGCCGGCCGCCTGGTGTTCCGCGCCGGCCAGGAGCGGGCGCTCGCCGGCTTCGACGGCGAGGCCGGCTTCCGCCTGCCGATCTTCGACGCCAAGTCGTCCGCCCAAATGATGCTCTATGGCGGCGGCTACTGGTATGACGGCGACGGCCGGTTCGACGACATCACCGGCGTCAGCGCCCGGGCCGAGCTCTCCTTCTCCGATCTGCCCGGCTTCACGCAGGGCTCGACCTTCAGCGTGTCGGCCGGCCTGACCTACGACAACGAGGACAAGGCCCAGGGCCAGTTCCTGGCCCGGCTGCGCATCCCGCTCGGCAAGGCAGGACCGGCGCTTGCGGCGCGCGATCCGCTGATGCAGCGCGTCGAGCGCGCCAACTTCATCCGCACGCGCGTCGGCGCGACGGGCGACGCGGAAGCGGCGATCTACAAGGATACCGGCAATCTGGTCGGCAATGTCCGCACCATCTCGTCCGCGACCGGCAACGCGGCCGAAATCAACGAGGCGCTCGCCGCCGCCGGCAAGAACGCGCTGATCCTCGCGGACGGCGTGATCCAGCTCAATCAGTCGCTGCTGCTTTCCTCCGGCCAGTTCATCGTCGGCGGCAAGGGCGGCCTGGAAATCGTCGGCGCCCGCAGCGGCGGCGCGGCCACCTTCACGCGCTCCGGCGCCGAGACGAAGCTCGTCGGCAGCAACGCCAACGCCGACGTGCTCGCCATGGCCGACGACAGCGGCGCGGTCGGCCTGTCGATCCGCGGCGGCCGCGACGGCGTTGTCGGCAAGAACGTCGAGAACATCACCCTGCGCGGCCTCGACATCGCCGAAACGGCGAGCCACGGCATCTTCCTGAGCGGCGTCGACGGCGCGCTGATCGAGAACACGAAGATCCACGACCTGACGATCTGCCAGAACAACACCACCTGCGAATTCTCGATCTTCAATCCGAGCCGCAGCGTGCCGAACGCGGCGATCTCGCTGTTCTCGGCCAAGGACGTGACGATCCGCGACGTCGATATCCGCAACACCACCTACGGCATCTTCGCCAATGCCCAGTTCGAGGATAACGACGACTGGCGCTCCTACGCGCCCAATCCGACGACCGGCCTGACCATCGAGAACGTCTCGATCAGCAATACGCGGCGCGAGGCGGTCCAGTTCGTCGGCGTCGAGGACGCGTCGATCCACAAGCTCACGATCGACAACTCCATGGCGCAGCGCACGATGGACCTGATGGTCATGATGTCGTCGACCGGCATCAAGATGGACGACCTGACCCTGATCGGCGGCGTCAATGCGCTGCAGTTCATCGGACCGTCCGGCTTCGCCAAGCCCGCCAGCGACATCCAGGTCTCAAACGTCGTCATCGAAGGCCAGAGCCGCAGCGGCATCATGCTGAACATGGGTTCGAGCGACATCCACTTCTCCAACATCGCCATCCGCGACGTCGCCGACCACGGCATCTATCTCTACGGCCCGTCTCCCTTCTTCGGGATGCCGCTCCAGAATGTCAGCTTCGACAATGTGAAGGTGGAGAGCGCCGGCCAGGAAGCCGTCTATCTCGCCGGCACGCTCGGCAACATCTCCGGCGACATCAAGGTCGGCACGGCGAAGGCCGACTGCGCGGCGGCGACGGGTCAGTGGACGTCGACCGATCTGGTCCAGACGGGCGGCGCGACCTTCTCGGTCGCCGGCACGGTCGTCACCCCCGGCACTTTGTCCGCCAACTGCCGTTGAATAAGGCTGACGAAGCAACCAAGTAGGGTTCACGATCGCGAGAGCGAACGCCTCAAGCGAAAGTGAACCCGCTTGTGACCGACGTCATAAAATCCGCATACTGATCTGTGTAGTATGAGGCCTATGAAGCGAGATCAGGAGAACCGTCATGGACGTTTCCACCGCCTGCTTCCCACGGGAGGCTTCACTCAACGAACTGCTGCATGAGCCGATCATCGCCATGCTGATGGCAAGCGACGGCGTGCATTCCGACGATATCCGCGCGCTCTATCGCAAGATGGAACGCCGGACCGAGACGCGGCGTCCCCGCGATCTCGAGGCGATGGAGCGTTGCTTCATACGGTGAGATGGGCGCGGACGATGTCCGAGCCCATTTCGGATTGCGTGCCCGAGACGACAATCTCACCGCGATCCATCACAGCAAATCGATCGGCCAGTTCATGTGCGAAATCGAAATACTGCTCGACCAGAAGGATCGCCATGGTCCCCTGTGCGCGCAGCCATTCGATCGCACGGCCGATATCCTTGATGATCGACGGCTGGATGCCCTCCGTCGGCTCATCGAGGACGAGCAGCCGGGGCCGCATCACCAGCGCGCGCCCGATGGCGAGCTGCTGCTGCTGACCGCCTGACAGGTCGCCGCCGCGCCGGCTAAGCATATCCTTCAGCACCGGAAACAGATCGAACACGTAATCGGGAATGTTGCGCTCGCGACGCGCGAGCGGGGCATAGCCCGTTTCGAGATTCTCCTTCACCGACAGGAGCGGGAAGATTTCCCGCCCCTGCGGCACATAGGCGATGCCGGCCTTGGCCCGCTCGTGCGGCGCCATGCGGCCGAGCGGCTTGCCCTCCCACAGGATCTCGCCGCCCGCAATCGGCCGCTGGCCGACGATGGCGCGCAAGAGGCTCGTCTTGCCGACGCCGTTGCGGCCCATCAGGCACGTCACCTCGCCGGTCTCGGCCGAGAGCGAGACATGGCGGAGCGCCTGCGCGGCGCCATAGAAGAGATCGACATTCTTCGCTTCGAGCATGATCAGTCCTTTTCGGCTTCCGGCTCCTGCGTCGCCTCCCCCGGCCCCTTCAGCGCGAGGCTCCAGGCGGCGGCGCGGCGTGACGGGCGCTTGGCGTCCAGCGGCGGCCGCTGCGGCGGATCCGGTCCCGGATCCCCAGGCCGCTCGCCGGCGGGCCGCTGCGTCATGGCTAGCGCCCCAGATAGACTTCGATGACCCTGGGATCGGCCGAGACCGCGTCGAGGGAGCCCTCCGAGAGGACGGATCCCTCATGCAGCACGGTCACCTTGACCCCGAGGTCGCGCACGAAGGTCATGTCGTGCTCGACCACCACCACCGATTTGGTTTTCGCGATCTCCTTGAGCAGGATCGCCGTTTCGGCCGTCTCGGCGTCGGTCATGCCGGCCGCCGGCTCGTCGACGAGCAGCAGCTTCGGCTCCTGCGCCAGGAGCATGCCGATCTCCAGCCACTGCTTCTGGCCATGCGAGAGATTGGCAGCGAGCCAGTCGCGCTTGTCGGCAAGACGGATGGTGGCGAGGATCTCCTCCACCCGCGCGATCTCGGCCTTCGAGGTGCGGTGGAACAGCGTGGCAAAGGGTTTGCGGACGCCGGCGAGCGCCAGGTCGATATTGTCCCAGACGGTATGGCTCTCGAAGACAGTCGGCTTCTGGAACTTGCGGCCGATGCCGAGCGAGGCGATCGACGCCTCGTCCATGCGGGTCAGATCGGTATCGCCGGCGAAGTAGACGTCGCCCGAATCCGGCTTGGTCTTGCCGGTGATGACATCCATCATCGTCGTCTTGCCGGCGCCGTTCGGGCCGATGATCGCCCGCATCTCGCCGGGCTCGATCACCAGCGACAGGCCCCGCAGCGCCTTGAAGCCGTCGAAGGAGACGCTGACGCCGTCGAGATAGAGCAGCGAATCCTTGGCCTTGGCGTTCGCGACCTGGGTATTTGCCGTGTTCATGAGGCTCACTCCGCTGCCTGTCCAACGGCGCCCGGCGCCACGACGTCCTCGATCGGCTTCTCCACCGGCTTCTTCCGGTCCCGGGCCAGAAGCGTGCCGACGACGCCCTTGGGCAGGAACAGGGTGACGAGCACGAACAGGCCGCCGAGGACGAAGAGCCAGTATTCGGCCAGCATGCCGCTGGTGAACCAGGTCTTGCCGAAATTGACGAGCAGCGCGCCGACGATCGGGCCGATCAGCGTGCCGCGACCGCCGACCGCCACCCAGATCACCGCCTCGATCGAGTTGGCGGGGGCGAACTCGCCGGGGTTGATGATGCCGATCTGCGGCACGTAGAGGGCGCCGGCGACGCCGGCCATCATGGCCGACAGCGTCCAGACGACCAGCTTGTAGCCCTCGACCCTATAGCCGATGAAGCGGGTCCGGCTCTCGGCGTCGCGGACGGCGACCAGCACCTTGCCGAACTTCGAGGCGATGACGGCGCGACAGATCCAGAAGCCGGCCGCGAGCGCCAGCGCCGAGGCGAAGAACAATGCGCCGCGCGTCGCATCCGCCTGGATGTCAAAGCCCAGAATGTCCTTGAAGTCTGTTAACCCGTTGTTACCCCCGAAGCCCATGTCGTTGCGGAAGAAGGCGAGCAGCAGCGCATAGGTCATCGCCTGGGTGATGATCGAGAGATAGACGCCGGTGACGCGGGAGCGGAAGGCGAACCAGCCGAAGACGAAGGCGAGCAGGCCGGGCACCAGGAGCACCATGAGCGCGGCGAACCAGAAATGGTCGAAGCCGGTCCAGAACCAAGGCAGCTCCTTCCAGTTCAGGAAGACCATGAAGTCGGGCAGGAGCGGATTGCCATAGGTGCCGCGGTCGCCGATCTGGCGCATCAGGTACATGCCCATGGCATAGCCGCCGAGCGCGAAGAAGGCGGCGTGGCCGAGCGAGAGGATGCCGCAGAAGCCCCAGACCAGATCGACCGCGAGCGCCAGCAGCGCGTAGGTCAGGTACTTGCCGAGCAGCGTCAGCACATAGGTCGGCACATGCAACGGGCTCGACGGGTCGGTCGCGAGGTTCAGCACCGGCAGCAGGACGCCGATGCCGAGGATGACCAGGAGGACGATCGAGGTGCGGCGGTCGAGGGCGCGCAGGAGGAAGGCGGTCAGCATCGGGCGAGCCCTTTCGACGTCCGGAGCGTGGGATGGATGCGGGCCACGGCCCATGCGGACATCAAGACACTCATGCCTCCACCGCCCGGCCCTTCAGCGCGAACAGGCCGCGCGGGCGCTTCTGGATGAACAGGATGATGAAGACGAGGACGAGGATCTTGCCGAGCACGGCGCCGGCATAGGGCTCGAGGAACTTGTTGGCGATGCCGAGCGTGAAGGCGCCGACCAGCGTGCCCCAGAGATTGCCCACGCCGCCGAACACCACGACCATGAAGCTATCGATGATGTAGCCCTGGCCGAGATTGGGGCTGACATTGTCGATCTGGCTGAGCGCGACGCCGGCGATGCCGGCAATACCGGAGCCGAGGCCGAAGGTGAGCGCGTCGACCCAGGGCGTGCGGATGCCCATCGAGGACGCCATCGGCCGGTTCTGCGTCACGGCGCGGGTCTGCAGGCCGAAAGACGTCCGCTTCAGGACCAGCATCAGCGCCGCGAACACGACCAGCGCGAAGACGACGATCCACATGCGGTTGTAGGTGATGGTCAAGTTGCCGAGCTCGAAGGCGCCCGACATCCAGGAGGGATTACCGACCTCGCGGTTGTTCGGGCCGAACCAGGTGCGGACCGCCTGCTGCAGGATCAGCGACACGCCCCAGGTGGCGAGCAGGGTTTCCAGCGGCCGGCCGTAGAGATAGCGGATCACCATGCGCTCGATCAGGACGCCGACGAGGCCCGCGACGAGAAAGGCGAGCGGCAGCGCAATCGCCAGCGACCAGTCGAACAGGAACGGCGCATTGTTACGGATCAGTTCCTGCACGACGAAGGTCGTGTAGGCGCCGAGCATGACCATCTCGCCATGCGCCATGTTGATGACGCCCATGACGCCGAAGGTGATGGCAAGGCCGATCGCGGCGAGCAGCAGGACGGAACCGAGCGAGACGCCGTAAAGGATGTTCTGCGCGCCGTCCCAGAGCTGCAACGTGCCGTGGATCGCGGTGATCGCGCTCCCGGCCGCTGCCTTGACCGCACCGTCCGGCGCCGAGGCCTCGATCGCGGTCAGCTGCCCGAGCGCCTCGCGGCCGCCCTTTGCCTGCAGCGCGGCGATGGCGGCGACCTTGTCGGCGTCGGGAGCGTCGGATTTCAGGATCGCCGCGGCCCGCGCCATCTGCAGCGTGGTGGCGATGGCCGGATCCGTCTCCTTGGCGATCGCCTGGTCGAGGAGCGGTATCTGGGCCGGATCGCTGTTCCGGAACATGTCGGCGGCCGCGGCGCGGCGCTTGGCCGGATCGGCGCTCATCAGCGTCAGCGAGCCGAGCGCGGATGTCACCGCCTCGCGGACCGCGTTGTTGACCTTGATCTTCTCGACGTCGCGCGAACCGGCCGTGCCGGCATCGGCGCCGGTGAGCGGATCCTTCAGGCTGAAGCCGCCATCGGCCTTCACGGCGGTGAACACCGCGCGGTCGGATTTCCGCACATAGAGATCGCCGGCACCGAGCGCCTGCAGCACGGGCGCCACGGCCGGGTCGCCGCTCGCGCCGAGCGCGCCGACGGCATCCTTCAGCGCCGCGTAGCCGGTCTTGCCGAGCCCGTCGACCAGCGGCTTCAGATCGTCCGCCCGGGCCGGCAGCGCGGCGACGAGGACGAGAGCCAGGACGGCGAGAAGGGCCTTGAAACGTTGGATCATGTCGACCACGGATTTGTCCTCGGTATCTGGACAGGAGCTGGCGGGCCGTCCGTCGGTCGGGGCCCGCGCAAACGCGGCGGAGAGTTCGTCCTTGTCCGACCCCTCCCCGAAAACGCGAAGGGCGTTTTCGACCCTCCCTCAAGGGGAGGGTTCAAGCGGAGCACGACCCGGCGATCCGGTCTCGCGATTCACCAGCCTCGCGAAACCGCTCCGCCCTGAACCCTCCCCTCGAGGGAGGGTCAAAACCGGCATGGCCGGTTTTGGGGAGGGGGTATCTTCCCCCCGATGTAGCGCGCTTTAGAGGCCAGTCCGGGAGGCGGACGCGCCGCCTCCCGTCTTCTCGGGCTTTCCGGCGGAGGTCAGGAACCCTTGCCGCCGCACTTGCCGGTTGCGACGTTGAAGTTGCCGCAGGACATCGGGGCGCGCCAATCGGAGATCAGGTCCTTCGAGTCGGGCAGGTAGTCGGACCACTCGTCGCCGACGACCAGGCCCGGGGTCTGCCACACGACGTCGATCTGGCCGTCGTCCTGGATCTCGCCGATATAGACGGGCTTGGTGATGTGGTGGTTCGGCATGATGGTGGAGAAGCCGCCGGTCAGGTTCGGCACCGAGACGCCGATCAGGCCGTCGATCACCGCGTCGGACTGGGTCGTGCCGGCCTTCTCGACCGCCTTCACCCAGGCGTTGAAGCCGATGACGGTCGCTTCCATCGGGTCGTTGGTGGTGCGCTTGTCGTTGCCGATAAAGGCGCGCCACTTCTTGATGAATTCCTCGTTCTCCGGCGTGTCGATCGACTGGAAGTAGTTCCAGGCGGCGAGATGGCCGACGAGCGGCTTGGTGTCGATGCCGGCCAGCTCTTCCTCGCCGACCGAGAAGGCCACGACCGGAATATCGGTCGCCTTGATGCCCTGGTTGCCGAGCTCCTTGTAGAACGGCACGTTGGCGTCGCCATTGACGGTCGAGACGACGGCGGTCTTCTTGCCGGCCGAGCCGAACTTCTTGATCGCGGCGACTTCGGTCTGCCAGTCGGAGAAGCCGAACGGCGTGTAGTTGACCAGGATGTCCTCGGCGGCGACGCCCTTCGACTTCAGATAGGCTTCGAGGATCTTGTTGGTGGTGCGCGGATAGACGTAGTCGGTGCCTTCGAGCACCCAGCGCTTCACGGCGCCGCCTTCCTCGCTCATCAGATAGTCGACGGCCGGGATCGCCTGCTGGTTCGGCGCAGCGCCGGTGTAGAAGACGTTCCGCTCGCTCTCCTCGCCCTCATACTGGACCGGATAGAACAGGATCGAGTTCAGCTCCTTGAACACCGGCAGCACCGACTTGCGCGAGACCGAGGTCCAGCAGCCGAACACGACCGAAACCTTGTCCTGGCTGATCAGCTCGCGCGCCTTCTCGGCGAAGAGCGGCCAGTTCGAGGCCGGGTCGACGACGACCGCCTCGAGCTTCTTGCCCAGCACGCCGCCCTTCTTGTTCTGCTCGTCGATCAGGAACAGGACGGTGTCCTTCAGCGTCGTCTCGGAAATCGCCATCGTGCCCGACAGCGAATGGAGAACGCCGACCTTGATCGTGTCCTCCGCGGCGATGGCGCCAACCGTTCCGGCGCCGATCATGGCGGCCGTCGCGATCGCGCCGACGATGCGGCTCATGTAGCTCATCGGTATCCATTCCCCCTGCTGGCCCCTTTCCGCGACATTTCCTGCCGGGCGGAGCGGTTGCGTTCGACCATCGCGGAACGGGATCGGCGGGATATCCGGCGGGTCGCCGGGCCGATCGCGTTCTTGGGGGAAGTCTCGGCAGTTTTGGCAGTGCAGCATATACGTCGATTGACGTAGGTCGGCGGGAGGGGCTGGGCGGGGGGCTGCCGAGACGACGGCGGGGCCTTCGCCTCTGCCATGGGGAGGGAGGGCTCTCCACCTCGTCTCACCCTCCGCCGTCATCCTCGCGAAGGCGAGGATCCATACAGCCTGAGGCCAACGTTGTTGCGCTCCAACGACCGGCAACCCGGCTGGAATGGATCCCGGCTCGGAGGCCGGGATGACGGCGACCGTGGGGCTGGCGTCGTGCGAGCAAGCTCAATGAGGATGTTGGCGTGTCGCCCACTTCCCGTCCCAGAAAAAGCTCCGTCATTCCTGCGAAAGCAGGAATCCATACAGCCTGAGGCTCACGTCGTTGCGCACCAACAACCGGCAACCCAGCTGAATGGATCCCGGCTCGGGGGCCGGGATGACGGCGAGCGTGGGGCTGGCGTCTTGCGAGCAAGCTCAACGCCGACGCCGACGCGCGGCGCACAGTCCGTCTCCCTCCCCCGCGCGCGGGAGAGGGTTGGGGTGAGGGTCTTCCTGCCCCCAAAATCGCCCCCGCCCATCTTGCGCCGCAGCGCGGGATCGCGCATCTTCGCTTAATTAGTAGGCACGCCCAGAAGATGAGCAGAGACGCGATGACCGGACGACAGCGGATCCTCCCCGTCCGCCGCGACTACAATCGCTGGGTCGCCAACCAGACGCTGGAGGACTACGCGCTCCGCTTCACCGCCAAGAGCGCCCGGCGCTGGACCACGCCGCGCGTCGCGCAGACGGCGATCGGCGCCATTTCCTTCCTGGCGCTGGAGGCGGTCGGCGGCGCGATAACGCTGTCGCACGGCACGATGACCACCCTCTACGCGACCGCGATCGTCGGTATCGTGCTCTTCCTGACCGGCCTGCCGATCGCCCGCTATGCGGCGCGCTACGGCGTCGACATCGACCTGCTCACCCGCGGCGCCGGCTTCGGCTATATCGGCTCCACCGTCACATCGCTGATCTACGCCACCTTCACCTTCATCCTGTTCGCGATCGAAGCCTCGATCATGACGACGGCGCTGGAGATCGCCTTCGGCATCCCGATCTGGCTCGGCTACATTTTGAGCGCGGTCATCGTCATCCCGCTGGTGACGCATGGCATCACCTGGATCAGCCGCTTCCAGCTCCTGACCCAGCCGCTCTGGATCATCCTCAACATCCTGCCGGTCGGCTTCATCCTCTGGCAGGATTCCGGCTCCCTCGCCTCCTGGTTCGCCTTCGAAGGCCTGGCGCCGACGACGGCGGGAAACGGCATCGGCCTGGTCTCGCTCGGCGCCGCCTGCTCCGTCATCCTCGGCCTGATGCCGCAGATCGGCGAGCAGGTCGATATCCTGCGCTTCCTGCCGGCCCAGGGCCTTGAAGGAAAACGTGGACGTATCGCGACGCTGCTCGCCGGCGCCGGCTGGATCCTCGTCGGCGCGCCGAAGCTCCTGTTCGGCTCCTTCCTCGCCGTGCTGGCGCTCCGGCACGGCGTGCCGGTCGAGCATGCGGCCGAGCCGGCGCGGATGTATGTCGTCGCCTTCGGCTACGTGCTGCCCTGGCCCGATGCGGCACTGTTCCTGACCGCCGCCTTCGTCGTCGTCTCGCAGCTGAAGATCAACGTGATGAACGCCTATGCGGGCTCGCTCGCCTGGTCGAACTTCTTCTCGCGGCTGACGCACAGCCATCCCGGCCGCGTCGTCTGGCTGCTCTTCAACGTCGCGATCGCGCTGCTCCTGATGGAGCTCGGCATCTACCAGGCGCTGGAGCAGACGCTCGGCCTGTTCTCCGTGGTCGCTGTCGCCTGGCTCGGCACCATCGTCGCCGACCTCGCCATCAGCAAGCCGCTCGGCCTGTCGCCGCCGGGGATCGAGTTCAAGCGCGCCCATCTCTACGACATCAACCCAGTCGGCGTCGGCGCGATGGCGATCGCCACCTTGCTCGGCCTTGGCGCGGCGGTCGGCCTCGCCGGCGCGGTGGCGCAGGCCTTCGCGCCGTTCATCGCGCTCGGCGTGGCGCTGGTGGCGGCTCCCCTGATCGCCTGGGGCACGGGCGGCCGCTACTACCTGGCGCGAAAGCCGCGCGCGCACTGGCATACGATCAAGGAGATCCGCTGCACGGTCTGCGAGCACTATTTCGAGCCGGAGGACACCGCCTATTGCCCGGCCTATTCCGGGCCGATCTGCTCGCTCTGCTGCTCGCTCGACGCCCGCTGCCACGACCTCTGCAAGCCGCATGCGCGGCTGCAGAACCAGGTCAGCATCGCCGCCGCCGCTGTGCTGCCGACGGGGCTCGCCAAGCGCATCAGCCCGCGCATCATCCACTATGCCGGCGTGCTGACCCTGTTCATGGCGGTGATCAGCCTGGTGCTGCTGCTGATCCACGTGCAGGCGACCTCCTATCGCGGCGTGCACGAGAGCGGCTTTGGCGACATCATCGGCCAGACGCTCTGGGCGGCCTTCTTCATCCTCTTGATCGTCTCCGGCATCGCCGCCTGGTTCCTCGTGCTCGCGAACGAGAGCCGGCATGTGGCGCAGGAGGAATCAGCGCGGCAGACGACGCTGCTCTTGCGCGAAATCGAGGCGCACCGGAAGACCGACGCCGAGCTGCAGCGGGCCAAGGAAGTCGCCGAATCCGCCAACCAGGCGAAGAGCCGCTATCTGGTCGGCCTCAGCCACGAATTGCGCACGCCGCTCAACGCCGTCTTCGGCTATGCCCAGATCCTGGAGCGCGACGAGACCATCCCGCGCGAGCGGCAGGGCAATATCAGCGTCATCCGCCGCAGCGCCGAGCACCTCTCCGGCCTGATCGACGGGCTCCTGGAGATCTCGCGCATCGAGACCGGCCGGCTGCGGTTGCAGCGCGACGAGATCCGGCTCGGCGATTTCCTCGATCAGCTCGTCGACATGTTCCGCTTCCAGGCCGAGGCGAAGGGCCTCGCCTTCCGCTTCGAGCGGCCGGAGCAACTGCCGGAGGTGGTGGCGACCGACGAGAAGCGGCTGCGCCAGATCCTGGTCAACCTGCTCTCCAACGCGATCAAGTTCACGGATCAGGGAGGCGTCACCTTCCGCCTCGCCTATCGCAGCCAGATCGCGACGCTCACCGTCGAGGATACCGGCCCCGGCATCGCCGCCGAGGATCTCGACCGCATCTTCGAGCCGTTCGAGCGCGGCAGCGGCGCGCAGGCGCTGGCAGCCCCCGGCACCGGGCTTGGGCTGACGATTACCAAGATGCTGGCGCAGCTGATGGGCGGCGACATCCGGCTCACCAGCCGGCCCGGCGCCGGCAGCCGGTTCGAGGTGCGCGTCATGCTCACCGCCATCGACCGGCCGGCGCCGCTGCCGCCGCCGGCCAAGCGGGTGTTCGGCTACCAGGGCCAGCGCCGCGTCATCCTCGTCGCTGACGACGACCAGGATCATCGCGAGCTGGTGCGGCAGATCCTGGAGCCGCTCGGCTTCACCGTGCTCGCCGTCGCCGATGGCCCCGCCTGCCTGGCGCTGACGGCCGACATAAGGCCCGATCTCTTCCTGCTCGACATCTCCATGCCCGGCATGACCGGCTGGGAGCTGGCGCGGCGGCTTCGGGAAGGCGGCCACGCCGCGCCGATCGTCATGCTGTCGGCGAGCCTCGGCGAGATGCAGCCAGAACCGGCCGAGGACGCCCATGATGCCGCGCTGCCGAAGCCGTTCGACATGCGACAGCTGCTCGACCGCATCCAGGCGCTCTTGCAGCTCGACTGGATCGACGAGCCGCCGGCGCCTCGCATCGAGGTCGCGGCGCCGCTGCGCAGCCCCGGCGCCGACCATGTGCGCGAGCTTCTCGATCTCGGCCATATCGGCTATGTCCGCGGCATCGAGGCAAAGCTGGAAGCGCTTTCGGCCGAGACGGACAACCAGCCCTTCGTGGCGGTCTTACGCGGGCATCTCCGGAACTTCGATTTCGACCGCTACCAGGCGACGCTGGAGGAAGTGAGCGAGCATGAGTGAGACGACGCATGGCCGCGACATCGTCCTCGTCGTCGACGATTCGCCCGAGACGCTGAGCTTTCTGACCGAGGCGCTGGAGCGCGCCGGCGCCACCGTGCTGGTCGCGACCTCCGGCGCGCGGGCGCTGACGCTGGTCGAGCGGATCACCCCCGACATCGTGCTGATGGACGCGGTCATGCCCGGCATGGACGGTTTCGAAGCCTGCCGCCGGCTCAAGGCGAACACGGCGCTCGCGCATGTGCCCGTGATCTTCATGACCGGCCTGTCGGAGACGGAGCATGTGCTGGAGGGGCTGGAGGCGGGCGGCGTCGACTATGTCACCAAGCCGATCGTGCTCGACGTGCTGCTCGCCCGCATCCGCGTCCACCTCGCCAATGCCCGCACGGCGCAGAGCGCGCGCCTGGCGCTCGACACGGCCGGGCGCTATTTGCTCGCCGCCAACCGCGAGGGCGAGATCCGCTGGTGCACGCCGCAGGCGGTCAAGCTGCTCGAAGCGACGTTGCCGAACTGCGACGGCCATATCCGCCTGCCGGAAAGCATCCGCGTCTGGCTGCGCGTCTCGGCCGGCGAGCGCGGCGGCACCACCCAGCCCGGGCCGATCCCTGTCGAGGGCGGAAGGCAACTGCAGCTCGCCTTCCTCGGCAAGACCGGCGAGGACGAGTTCCTGTTCCGCCTGTCGAGCGAGGACGACAGCGGCCAGGAGGCGCTGCTGCGCCGCCAGTTCACCGTCACGCAGCGCGAGGCGGAGGTGCTGCTCTGGATCGCGCGCGGAAAATCGAACCGCGACATCGCCGAGATCCTCGGCCTGTCGCCGCGCACGGTGAACAAGCATCTGGAGCAGGTCTACCAGAAGCTCGGCGTCGAAAACCGCGCCTCGGCAGCGGTCACCGCTTTGTCGGCGCTCGGCGAGGGTTGAGCTCAACCTTCCCCTCGCCCTGAGGGCCACCGGCCTATGGGCACCGTCGCCCCGGCGGAGGCCGGGGCCCATGAACACCGTCCAGGAAAGCTTGGCCTCCGCCTATCGACCACAGGCCGGTGTGTCTGGATCCCGGCCTTCGCCGGGATGACGGCGGAGGGCGGCACGGCCTGATGAGCCGATGCTCGTGCCATCTCAACATATTGACGGCGCTGTTGTGCAAGGCTCTCCCTCAGGGAGAGGTGAAGGAGCAGGCACGGCCCGTGTGACCGCCATCACAAACGCGCTAGCCATGACAAATTTCCATTCATTCCAAAACACTTAGCGTTGTGCGCCGGCGGCGGGCACCGCTTTACGGCGAGGGGCGCGGCCCGTAGACTGCGGCGGATTGGGCGGCGGCTGAACGGGAGACAAACATGCGCGGTGTTGGCGGCATTTTCGGGCTCGTGCTCGGACTGACCCTTTCGCTCGGCGGCCTCGCGGCTCCGGCCAGCGCGCAGGAGAGTGGCCCCCGGCGGGTGATCATCAGCCGCGACGCCGACTATCCGAGCTTCGACTATCAGACGCTGAAGGATGTCGACCAGAAGGCCTGCGCCACGGCCTGCACCGACGACGGAAACTGCAAGGCCTTCACCTACAACACCAAGGCGAAGTGGTGCTTCCTGAAGAGCGACTTCGGCGCGCTCGCGGTCTCCCCCGGCGCCAATGCCGGCCGCGTCGTCACCGCCAAGGCGATCGACAGAAACGTCGCCGAGAAGCGGATCGAGGAACTCGCCTTCCTCGGCCCCTCGCCCTTCGACGAGGCCAAGCGCCAGCTCGGCGCGCTCGCCAGCGACTATCCCTCGCACGGCGTCGGCTACGACACGATCCGCCTCGGCGCCGAACGCTCGCGCCAGACCGGCAACGTCACCGAGCTGGCGCGCGATCTCGGCGCCATGCTCGCCATCGCTCCGGACGACCCGGCGCTTTGGCGCGCCTTCGCCGCCGCCGAGCTGCAGCGCAACCCCGACGATTACGGCCAGCGCCAGCAGGCGATGACGGCCGCCTCGTCGGCCGCGATCAACGCCTATCTGCGCGCCGACGGCACCGGCGAACAGGCGCAGGCCCTCGCCCTGCTCGGCCAGGCGCTGGAAAAGCGGGAGATGTGGAAGGCCGCGATCAAGGCCTATCGCCTGAGCCTCGAATACAAGCAGGATCCGCAGCTCCGCGCCGCCTTCGACAAGCTCATCGCCGAGCGCGGCTTCCGCATCGTCTCCAACACGATCGACGCCGACGCCGCCTCGCCGCGCATGTGCGTCGTCTTCTCCGATCCCCTCCCCGTCTCCGATCCGACACTCTCGGACTTCGTCGTCGTTGAGGGCGGCAAGGGCCTCGCGGTCGAGCCGCAGGACAACCAGATCTGCATCGACGGGCTGAAGCACGGCCAGCGCTACACGATGCGCTTCCGCGCCGGCCTGCCTTCCGCCGACGGCGAGAAGCTCCAGCAGATGGCAGAGGTCTCGAGCTATATCCGCGACCGCGCGCCCTGGGTCGGCTTCGCCGGCAACGCCTATGTGCTGCCGGCCGGCCAGGGCGCCTCGATCCCGATCGACTCGGTCAACACGGACCTGATCGACGCCGAAGTCTACCGGATCGGCGATCGCGCGCTCGCCATCGCCGTGCGCGACGGCAATTTCCTGCGCCAGCTCGACAGCTACTCCGCCAGCCAGATCGCCGGCCAGTCCGGCATCTCGGTCTGGAAGGGCCAGATCGAGGTGGCGAACAAGAAGCTGAACGAGAGCATCACCACGGCGATTCCGATCGGCGACGCGGTCAAGACGATCGAGCCCGGCGTCTATGTCATCACCGCCAAGGCGGCGACCAAGGGCTCCAGCGACGGCGGCTATGATTCCTCCCTCGCGACCCAGTGGTTCATCGTCTCCGACCTCGGCCTCTCGGCCCTTTCCGGCAATGACGGCGTCCATGCCGTCATCCGCTCGCTCAACACCGCCAAGGCGCTGGCCGGCGTCAAGGTGAAGCTGGTCGCGACCAATGACGAGATCCTCGGCGAGGCCACCACCAACGCCGACGGCTACGTCCATTTCGAGTCCGGCCTGGCGCGCGGCACGGGCGGCATGGCGCCCCAGCTTCTGGTCGCGCAGACCGAAGCCGGCGACTACGCCTTCCTCGACATGAAGAAGACGGCGTTCGACCTGACCGACCGCGGCGTTGACGGCCGCCCGGCGCCGGGCGCGCTCGATACCTTCTTCACCTCCGAGCGCGGCATCTACCGCCCCGGCGAGACCGTGCATCTGACCGCGCTCTTGCGCGACAGCCAGGCCAAGGCCGTCGCCGGCCTGCCGCTGACGCTCGTCGTCGACCGCCCGGACGGCGTCGAATTCCTGCGCACCAAGCTCGACGACGAAGGCCAGGGCGGCTACAGCCGCGACGTCGCCATCCCCGACGGCGCCCAGCGCGGCGCCTGGCGCTTCCAGCTCTATGCCGATCCCGACGGCGCGGCGCTGACCGAGATCTCGGCGCTCGTCGACGATTTCGAGCCGGAGCGCGTCGCCTTCGAGTTGAAGACCACCGCCGAGCGGCTCACCTCGGGCGGAGCCTTCCCGATCGAGCTGACCGCGAAATATCTCTATGGCGCCAACGCGATCGGCCTCGGCGTCGACGGCGACATCATCGCCACGCCGACCAGCGTCAGCCCGGACTATCCGGGCTACGCCTTCGGCCTTTCGGACGATCCGGTCGAGAGCGTGCGGGATTCGCTCGGCGCCAGCGCCGTCACCGACGAGGAAGGCCGCGCCAGCTTCGACGCCACCGTGCCGTCGCTGCCGGAAACGACCAAGCTCTTCAACGCCGAGATCATCGTCCGCGTCACCGACACGAACGGCCGCGCGGTCGAGCGGCGGATGACGCTGCCGTCCGACGGCACCAAGCCGCATATTGGCATCAAGCCTGCTTTCGACGGCAGCGTGCCGGAAGGCGGCGCCGCGTCCTTCGAGCTGATCGCCATCGGCCCGGACGGCAAGCGCATCGATGCCAAGGGCGCGACCTGGACGATCGAGAAGCTCGACACGAATTACCAGTGGTACCGTCGCGACGGCGCCTGGAAATACGAGGCGATCACGACGGCGACCCGCGTCGCCAACGGCACGGTCGACCTTTCCGCCTCCAAGCCCGCGACGGTCGAGAGCAAGGTCGACTGGGGCCGCTTCCGCCTGACGGTGGCGCTCGCCGGCGAGGCGCCGACCTCGTCGAGCTACGCCTTCGACGCCGGCTGGTATGTCGACGCGAGTGCAGCGTCCGAGACGCCGGACATGCTGACCGTCTCGCTCGACAAGAAGAACTACAAGCCCGGCGAAACGGCCAAGCTGCGCCTCGATCCGCGCTTCCCCGGCATCGCCCAGATCATGGTGATCGACGACCGCGTCATCGACATGAAGACGGTCGATGTGCCGGAGGGCGGCACCACCGTCGACCTCGACGTGACGACGAAATGGGGACCGGGCGCCTATGTCACCGCGACCCTGTTCCGGCCGATGGACGTGCAGGCGAAGCGCATGCCCTCGCGCGCGCTCGGCCTCGCCTGGGTGCCGGTCGATCCGGCCGACCGCCGCATCGACGTCCAGTTGGGCGCCGAGGACCAGATCCGGCCACGCGGGTCCCTGACCATCCCCGTCACGCTCGCCAACCTGAAGGCCGGCGAGGACGCCTATGTCACGGTCGCCGCCGTCGATGTCGGCATCCTCAACCTGACCCAGTTCAAGACGCCCGATCCGGACGGCTGGTATTTCAGCCAGCGCCGGCTTGGCATGGAAATCCGTGACCTCTATGGCCTGCTGATCGACCGCATGCAGGGCGTTCCGGGTCGTCTCCGCTCCGGCGGCGATGGCGGCGCGGCAGGGCTGAAGTCGCCGCCGCCGACCGAGAAGCTGATCGCCTATTATTCCGGCGTGGTGAAGGTCGACGAAAACGGCAAGGCGACGATCACCTTTGACCTGCCCGACTTCAACGGCACCGTCCGTGTCATGGCGATGGCCTGGTCGAAGGAGGGCATCGGCCATGCCGAGCAGGATATCATCGTCCGCGATCCCGTCGTGGTGATGGCGAGCCTGCCGCGCTTCATGACGCCGGACGACCAGAGCCGCATCCTGGTCGAGGTCAACAATGTCGAGGGGCCGGCCGGCGACTACCGGCTCGCCGTCGACGCGCCCGGCGTCGCCATGGATCCGGGCGACGCGGACAGAGGGATCCGGCTGGAAAAGGCCGGTCGCGCGACGGTCGCGCTGCCGATCAAGGCCGTCGACATCGGCGACCACGAGATCACCGTCAGCCTGGCGAGCCCGGAGAACGGCCAGACCTTCGCCCGGACGTATATGCTGGGCATCCGCCCGGCCGGCCAGCCGGTCTCGCGCCGCTCGCTGATCTCGCTCGCGCCCGGCAACACGCTGAGCGTCGACCGCTACGCCTTCTCCGAGTTCGTGCCGGGAACGACGAGCGCGACGCTCGCCGTCGGCGGCACGGCCAAGCTCGACGTCGCGGCGATCCTCGCCTCGCTCGACCGCTACCCCTATGGCTGCACCGAGCAGATCACCTCGAAGGCCATGCCGCTGCTCTACCTGAACCAGGTGGCGGCGACGATCGGCATCGCGCAGGACAGCGAACTGCGCGAGCGCATCCAGGCCTCGATCGGCAAGGTGCTCGACAACCAGTCCTCGGCCGGCTCGTTCGGCCTCTGGGGGCCGGGCTATGACGACCTCTGGCTCGACGCCTATGTCACCGACTTCCTGACCCGCGCCAAGGCGGGCGGCTATCTCGTTCCGGAGGTCGCGTTCAACAACGCGCTCGACAACCTCGCGAACAAGGTCGGCTACGCCTCCGACTTCGACCGGGGCGGCGAGGCGATCGCCTATTCGCTCTATGTGCTCGCCCGCAACGGCAAGGCAGCGATCGGCGATCTGCGCTACTACGCGGAAACGAAGCTGAACAACTTCGCGACCCCGCTGGCGCAGGCGCAGATCGGCGCGGCGCTGGCGCTCTATGGCGACAAGGCGCGCTCGGGCTCCGTGCTCGGCGTCGCCATCGACAATCTCCGCCGCGTCACCGGCCGCGAGCTCGCCGGCCGCGAGGACTATGGTTCGGGCCTGCGCGACCAGGCGGCGGTGCTCACCCTCGTGGCCGAGAGCGGCGACAAGGGCGCCAACGTCAAGAAGCTGATCGACGACGTCGTGACGACGCGCGACAACCGCCGCTATCTCTCCACCCAGGAGCAGGGCTGGATGCTGATGGCGGCCGCCGCGATGATGTCGGACCTAAAGCAGGCTTCGATCGAGATCGACGGCAACAAGGGCGAGGTGCCGCTCTACCGCAAGCTCCTCGGCTCGGACGTCGACAACCGGCCGCTCGTCGTCGCCAACACCAGCGACGTGCCGCTCGACGCCGCGCTGACCTTGACCGGCATTCCGTCATCACCGGAGCCTGCCGGCGGCGAGGGCTTCGCCATCACCCGCAGCTATTTCAACACCGACGGCAGCGAGGCGGACCCGTCGACGGTCGCGCAGAACGACAGGCTGGTGGTGGTTCTGAAGGTGACGGCCGACCAGGCGCGCTTCGGACGGCTGATGGTGGTCGATCCGCTGCCGGCCGGCTTCGAGATCGAGAACCCCAACCTCTCGCGCTCGGGCGACACCTCGTCCTATGAGTGGCTGCAGGGCACGACCGAGCTGGCGCACACCGAGGCGCGCACCGACCGCTTCGTGGCGGCGCTGACCCGCTCGTCCGGCGATCCCTTAGAGTTCACGGTCGCCTACGGCGTCCGCGCCGTCTCGCCGGGCAAGTTCGTGCATCCGGCGGCGACGGTCGAGGACATGTACGACCCCGACCGCCAGGCCCACACCGACACCGGCTCGGTCGAGATCGTCGGACCGACGACGACGAAGTGAGGCGCTGAACGGCGATGTCGATGACGAGCGACGGCCAGCCCTCTCCCCCCTTGCGGGGGAGAGTTGGAGAGGGGGGTACCGGCTCCCTCACTCCGGACACGTCCGCTTCGTCCCCGGCGCTCCCCCTCCCCGGCCCTCCCCACAAGGGGGAGGGAGAAGGCAAGCGCAGCCATAACCGATGGCCACGCCGCGCCGCCATTGCCGGGGTCGTGCTCGGACTCGCCGGCTTCTTCGGCTATGCCGGGTTCTCCGACGTCGTGCGCCAGATCGAGACGACCCTGCCGCCGGTGCCCGATCCGGCGACGGTGCCCACCTCGCAGATCGTCGTCGACCGCGGCGACGCGCTGCTCCGGCCCTACACCATCGCCGAGGGCCGCTGGCGGCTGCCGGTCGGGCTCGCCGACGTCGACCCGATGTTCATCACCATGCTGAAGGGCTACGAGGACCGGCGCTTCAGCGAGCATCACGGCGTCGACTGGCGGGCGTTCGTCCGCGCCGCCGCGCAGATCGTCCGCAACGGCCATGTCGTCTCCGGCGGCTCGACGCTGACCATGCAGGTGGCACGCCTCGTCCAGGGCGGCTCGACCCGGCAGGCCGAGAGCAAGCTCAAGCAGATCGTGCATGCCCGCGCGCTGGAGGACCGGCTCGACAAGAACCAGATCCTGTCGCTCTACCTGACGCTCGCGCCCTATGGCGGCAATCTGGAGGGTATCCGCGCCGCCACCCTCGCCTATTTCGGCAAGGAACCGCGCCGGCTGACCATCGCCGAGGCCGCCCTCCTCGTCGCGCTGCCGCAGTCCCCGGAAGCGCGGCGGCCGGACCGCGACCCGAAGGCCGCCAAGGCGGCGCGCGACCGTGTGCTCGACCGGCTGGTAACGGCCGGCGTGCTCGACGAGGAGACCGCCGCCGCCGCCAAGACCGAGCGCGTGCCGGAGGCGCGAAAACCCTTCCCCATGCTGGCCGCCCATCTCGGTGACCAGGCGCGCAGGCGTCATCCGACCGAGCCCGTCATCCGCCTGACCGTCGACGGCCGTCTGCAGGCGAAGCTCGAGGCGCTGGCAAGCGCCCGCGCCGCCAAGGCTGGCCCCAAGGCCTCCGTCGCCCTTCTCGTCGCCGACCATGTCAGCGGCGATATCCTCGCCTCGGTGGGTTCCGCCAGCTTCATGGACGATACGCGGAACGGCTTCGTCGACATGACCGAGGCGATCCGCTCGCCCGGCTCGACGCTGAAGCCGCTGATCTACGGTCTCGCCTTCGAGCAGGGCCTCGCCCATCCGCAAAGCCTGATCGAGGACAAGCCCTCGGCCTTCGCCGGCTATGCGCCGGTCAATTTCGACGGGTTCTATCGCGGCACGGTGACCATCCACGACGCGCTGACGCAATCGCTCAACGTTCCGGCGGTGCAGGTGCTCGACGCGGTCGGGCCGGCGCGGCTGATCGCGCGGATGAAGCGCGCGGCGGCGAGCCCGCGCCTGCCGGACATGTCGGCCGCCGGCCTCGCGGTCGGGCTCGGCGGCGTCGGCCTTTCGCTGCGCGACCTCGTCTCGCTCTATGGCGCGATCGCGCGCGGCGGCCGGCCGGTGACGCTGCATACCGAGCCCGCACCGCGCACGCCGACGGCCGAGCCCGCGCCGGTGCTGGAGCCGCTCGCCGCCTGGTATGTCGGAAACATCCTCGCCGACGTGCCGCCGCCGACCATCGGCGCGCGCGGCCGCATCGCCTACAAGACCGGCACCTCCTATGGCTATCGCGACGCCTGGTCGATCGGCTTCGATGGCCGCACGGTGATCGGCGTCTGGGCCGGACGGGCCGATGGCGCGCCCGTCTCCGGCCTTTCCGGCATCGGCACAGCGGCGCCGATCCTGTTCGAGGCGTTCGACAAGATGGGCGGCGACCGCGTTCCGCTCGCCCCCGCCCCGCGTGGCGCGCTGATCGCCGCGAATGGCGACCTGCCGGCGCCGCTGAAGCGCTTTCGCGGCAGCGACATCCTCGCCAACAAGGCGCCGGACACGCCGCAGATCGCCTTCCCGCCGGATGGCGTGCAGGTCGATCTCGGCATCCGCGCCGGCGACCCGATGCCGCTGATGATCAAGATCCGCAACGGCCAGCCGCCCTTCACCTGGTTCGCCAACGGCGTGCCGATCGCCCGTACCCCGTTCTCGCGCGCGGAAAGCTGGGCGCCGGACGGACCCGGATTTGTTACGCTATCGGTGGTAGATTCGGCCGGACGGTCGGATCGCGTGACCGTGTTCGTCGAGTAACCCGCAAGGCGGAGCAGTCCGATTTCCTTCGTCCAACGCCACTGGCAGCAGCACACCCATTTCTATCAGTCGGTCCTCGTCGCCATCGTCGCCTATTTCGTCATTCGCCTGGTGCGGCCGGAATTCGCGATGATCGCCGCCGGCGACGTGTTCTTCATCGTCTATCTGTTCTTCCAGCTGCGGCTCGCGGCGAGGGCCAATCTCGACAAGCTGCGGCTCAGGGCGCGGAGCGAGGACGAAGGCATCGTCCTGATCATGTGCCTGACGGTCGGCGCCATCGCCTTCTCGTTCTATTCGATCTTCTCGATCCTGAACGGCGCCAACACGACGGCGCCCCATCTCGCCACCGCGATCATCAGCATCCCGCTCGGCTGGGCCGTCTTCAACACGCTGTTCGCGTTCCACTATGCCCGCCTCTATTACGCGCCGGCCGGGACCGACAGCAACGCGGACGGCAAGGAGGACGATGTCGGCGGCCTCGTCTTCCCGGATACGCCGGAGCCGTCGATCTGGGATTTCTTCTATTTTTCCTTCTGCCTCGGCGCGACCTTCCAGACCTCGGACGTGAACGTCCGGACCACGGATTTCCGCATGGTCATGATGTTCCACTCGATCGCGTCGTTCATCTTCAACACGACGCTGCTGGCGCTTGCCATCAACCTCGGGGCGAGTGTGCTGACCTGAGGGGGCGGGCCGCGATGTCTGGATGCAGATGGAAGCCGGCCTTCGTCTCTCCCTCCGTGTCTGGCCCGTAGTGGGACGCTTCTTTTCACCTCTCCCTGAGGGAGAGGTCGACGGCCGCAGGCCGGCGGGTGAGGGTTTACGGCCTCACCCGATGGTTTCCTAAACCCTCACCCGGAGCTTCGCTCCGACCTCTCCCTCAGGGAGAGGTGAGGGGCAACACCGCCGTCATCCCGGCGAAGGCCGGGATCCAGACACACCGGCCTGTGGCCGATAGGCTAGGCCAAGCTTTCTTGGCCGGTGTTTATGGGCCCCGGCCTCCGCCGGGGCGACGGTGTCATGCCCGCAGACCTTGAAACACGTGGTGACCTTCGGCGTTCTGCAAAGGCCTCCGATGGGAGCGTTGAAATGGGAACTTCAGCCTTTCTCCCGCCCTTCCTTCTCCGCGCCGTCTCGCGATCTGCCGCTCTCAGGCACGAGGTGGCTGATCAGCCAGCGCTCGAAATATCGGGCGACGACCAGGATCAGGAGGACCAGCACAAGCGCGACCAGGACGATCGGCCAGGTGCCGAGGCCGCAGGTGATGCCAAGCGCCGCCGCGACCCAGACGGTTGCCGCCGTGGTCAGGCCCTGGACGTGCCCGCCATGCTGGCCGAGATGCAGGATCGTGCCCGCGCCGATGAAGCCGATGCCGGCGAGCACGCCCTGGATCACGCCTTGCAGCACGCGGCTCATGGCGTCCGATCCCATGACGAAGCCGGGAATATGGATCGCCGTCAGCGTCGCCACGGCGGCGCCGAGCGACACCAGCGCCAGCGTACGCATGCCGGCCGGCTTTTCGCGCGTGTCCCGATCGATGCCGATCAGCAGCCCGCAGATAGCCGCGGCGCCGAGCCGCAGCATGGCCTCCAGGTAGAGTTCCATATGCCGACCGCATCCTCTCTGGTTTCCGGCCCCCGCCGGTCACTCAGGGTAGCAAAGATCGATCGACGAGGATGCCGAGATCGGCCAGTACCTGCATCACGCCCTTCACCCCATAGGGCTTGCCGAGAAAGCCGACGCGAGCGTCGTCGGCGAGCGCATGATCGAGGCTCGCCTCGTCATAGCCGCTCGCGATCACGATCGGAACATCGGCGCGATTGTCGCGGATTTCCTTGGCGAGCTCGGCGCCCGAGCGGTCCGGCAGGTCGAGATCGATGATGACGACCTGGTAGTCGCCACCGCGCCGATCGACCCGCGCCGTCGCTTCCTGCGCGGATCCGGCCGTCTCGACGCGAAAGCCCAGATCTTCCAGCAGGTCCGCCGCGGCGAGGCGCAAAGTCGCCTCGTCCTCCACCAGCAGGATCAGGGGGGCGAGCTCGTTCATGGCAAAGCCCCGAGCGAAAAAGAGGCCCCGCCCCCTCTCGGTCGCGAGCCATCCGTCAGGCTGCGTCGCCCCTCTCGGCGACCATTTTCCGTCGTCCTGCGGGTCATGAGGCATCCTTGCCCCGGGGTGATGGCCTCCATGCTGTCCCGGAACCCAAGACATTACCGTCAAGTCGGGATTTCGCAAAGTGCACAGGATTCACAGCCCTCCCCCCGCGCAAAATCCGTCGCCCTGCCTTAAATGCGTCCCAAGCGCGACGCTAGGTGCGCGTCTTCTTCCTGTGTCCAGGAGTTCCGATGCCGATCCCCTCCCTTCGCGCCGGCTGTCTGGCCGTCGCCGCCACGCTCCTGCTGGCCCAGGGCGCCCTCGCCAAGCCGCAGGACATCGAACTGAAGCTTCGGATCGCCGCGCCGCCGCCCGGCGCCCGCGTCGTCGCGCTCACTTTCGATGCCTGTTCCGGCACGATCGACCGGCGCATCCTCGACACGCTGGTGCAGCACCAGATTCCGGCGACGCTCTTCGTCACGCATCGCTGGCTGAAGCGGAACCAGGAGACCACGGCCGTGCTCCTGGCGCATCCGGAGCTGTTCCAGATCGAGAACCATGGCGACCAGCACGTCCCGGCCATCACCGATGTTCCGCAGCTCTACGGCCTGAAGACGGCGGGATCGCTGGAAGAAGTGCGCAAGGAAGTCGATGGCGGCGCCTCGGCGGTCCTCAAGGCGACCGGCAAGCCGCCGCGCTGGTATCGCGGGGCCACCGCCGTCTACAGCCAGGACGCGCTGGATGCGATCCGGGCCGAGGGCTATTCGATCGCCGGCTTCTCGCTGAACGCCGACATGGGCGCGTCGCTGCCGGCCGCGGCGGTGGCGAAGCGCATCGCCGCCGCCCGCTCGGGCGACGTCATCATCGCCCACATCAACCAGCCGGGCCATCCGGCCGGCAAGGGCGTCGTCGAGGGCATCCAGCGCCTGATCGACAAAGGCACCGTCTTCGTCAAGCTCGACGACGTGCAGACCGAAGCGAGCCGCTGAGCGGCGTGTCCCTTCGGGAGAGCTCTGCAGGGCCCCGTCGCCCCGGCGAAGGCCGGGGCCCATGAACACCGGCCCGGAAATCTGGGTCTAGCGTTCTGGTTCGGGGTCGGCGTGTCTGGATCCCGGCCTTCGCCGGGATGACGGCGGAGGGCGGCACAGCGCGAGGGAGATCGCCTCGCCCCGTGCTCAGGCCAGCCGATACCAGTCCCGCGCATTGCCGGCGAACAGCTTCGCCTGCTCGTCGGCCGAGAAGCCGCGCACCGCCTGCTTGAAGATGGCGATCCATTCCGAGAGGCCGATATGTAGACCGGCCACCGGGTGATCGCTGGCGAAGATCGAGCGGTCGGCGCCGAAGGCGTCGATGCAGGCGTCGATCACCTCGGTGAGGCTCGCCGGCGTCCAGTCCGGGTCATAGGCGACCGGATCGGAGATCTTGATCGCGACGTTTTCCGCGCCCGCCAGCAGCGCGAGCCCCTCGCGCCAGCGCCGCATGCCGTCTGCGTCGCGATCCATTGGGCTGCCGCAGTGATTGACCAGGAAGCGGACGTCCGGAAACGCGTCGGCGAGGCGGCGCGCCGTCTCGTGCTGGTGCGGCGAGATCAGCAGATCGAAGCTGAAGCCGAGATCGCGGAAGTGGGCGAGGTTGGCGCGCCAGCGCGGGTCGTCCATGCGGTCATTGTCCGGCATGCGGCGCTTGGCGGGATCGGGATGCCAGCTCAGGATCTCGCGGATGCCGACGACGCGCGGGTTGGCGGCATGTCGCTCCAGAATCTCGGGCGCGTCCGCGTCGGCGAGCGCCGCATGGGCGACGTAGCGCGACGCGATGCCGTCGCTGCGCGACAGACCGTCGAGCCAGTCGCTCTCGCCTGACGGATCGGCCGGATCCCAGTTCGCCTCGATATGGATGCTGGCGACGATGTTTTCCGGCAGTGCCAGTGCCTCATAGTCGGCCGGCAGGACGTTGCGGCGGATCGGCGCCAGCTCGTCGCCGGGATTGCCGCCGGCGAGCCAGCCATGCTTGCCGAGACCGAGGTCCCAGAAGTGATGGTGGGCGTCGATGATCGGCCCGCTATAGAGATCGCCGGACATGTTTCTTCCAGTTCCGTTGATATCGAAGGGTTGCGGCGACGGTCAGATCGTCGTCCGCACATGCGGGTCGCGGCCGTAGAACGACACCAGCACGACGATGACGACGCCGAGCACGGCCTGGACCAGCGACGGCTGCAGGCCGAGGCCGATCAGCAGCGTGTTGATCTCGGTCAGCACCAGCGCGCCGGCGACGGTGCCGAGATAGGAGCCTCGCCCGCCGACCAGCGCCGTGCCGCCGATGACGACGGCGGCGATGGTCTGGAACAGATAGGGCTGGCCGA
Organism: Kaistia sp. SLG-1; assembly: GCF_059699055.1. Taxonomy (NCBI): domain Bacteria; kingdom Pseudomonadati; phylum Pseudomonadota; class Alphaproteobacteria; order Hyphomicrobiales; family Kaistiaceae; genus Kaistia; species Kaistia sp. SLG-1. The sequence goes on along the minus strand of NZ_AP048544.1, from coordinate 958,139 downwards.
CCTCGCCATAGGCGGAGCCGGTGAAGCCGAGCAGCAGGATGCCGGTAACGGCCGCGAAGACAGCGCTGAGGCCGAAGGTCACCGTCCACATCGCCACCGGGTGGATCAGCGCCAGCGGGGCGGCGCGCGGATTGCTGCCGAGCGCGAACAGGCGGCGGCCATAGGGCGTGCGCGCCAGCGCCACCGTGACGATGGCCGCGAGCGCGACGAAGCACGGCACCAGCCACGGCACCGGCAGGAAGCCGACGGAGCCGCCGATCGAGACGAATTCGGTGACCGAGGCCGGCGCCGAGCCGGACGGGAAGCCGCCGGTCCACAGCAGCACGGAGCCCTGCACGATGGTGCCGATGCCGAGCGTCACGATGAGCGGATGCAGGCCGAGGCTGGACGAGATCAGCCCGTTCAGCCCGCCGATCAGAAAGGCGAGGCCGATCACGATCCCGCAGACGAGCGTAAAGTCCATGCCGCCGCCATAGAGATGGGCGGTGACGACATTGGCGAAGCCGATGACGAAGGGGATCGACAGATCGATGCCGCCGATGATCACCACCAGCGTCTGGCCGATCGAGGCGATGGCGAGCAGCGAGGCGAGCACCAGCATGGCCCGCATCGAGAACTCGCTGGAATAACCCTGGATCAGCGCCGTTCCGGCGAGATGCAGGACGACGGCGACGATGAGGGCGCCGAGGACGCGCGCCTGGTCGCGGCTGAAGCGGGGCATCAGCGGCCTCCCCTGGAACGACCGAGCCAGCGGTCCTGCAGCGCCGTCAGCACGATGGCGATGACGAGGATGGAGCCGTAGGCGATCTGCAGCACGAAGGTCGAGAAATTGAAATAGGTCAGCGCGCTCTGCAGCAGGAAGATGTCGATCGCGCCAATGGCGGCGCCGATCAGCCCGCCACGGCCGCCGGCGAGGCTGACGCCGCCAAGCGCCACGGCGGAGATCGCGATCAGCGTATAGGTCGGGCCGATCGACGGATCGGCCGAGCCGATCAGCGCCGTCATCATCAGCCCCGCCACGCCGGCAAACACGCCGGTGATGACATAGGAGAGGAAGCGCACCAGCGTGACCGGAATGCCGGCCGTGTAGGCGGCGCGGTCGTCGCTGCCGACCGCCATCAGGTGATCGTAATAGGGCAGGCGGCGGATCAGAAACCAGATCAGGAACACCGCGCCGAGCGGCAGGATCGACAGCGGCCCGCCGAGCGATTTGAGCCACACCGGCACGGTGCCGGTCGGCGCCGGCAGGATGGTCAGCGTCGTGCCGACCAGGAGCAGATAGGTGCCGAGCGTGGCGACAATCGGCTGGATGCGCAGGATCGTGGCCAGGAAGCCGTTCAGCACGCCGACGAGGCCGCCGATCGCGACCGCCGCGCCAACGACGATCCATGGCGAGGTCAGGCCGAGCTTCTGGATCAGCACCAGGACGACGATGGCGTTGACGAAGCCCATGATCGGGCCGACCGAGATGTCGATGCCGCCGCGGCCGCCGAGGATGGCCGGCGCCGAGGCGATTGCCGCGCCGATCAGCGGCGCGGCGAGGCCGATCAGCGTTCCCCAGGCGGAGGGCGCGAAGCGGGCCGGATTGATGAAGATGTTGATGGCAAGCAGGATGACGAACAGGATCGGCGCGAAGCCGGTCTGCCGCCAGATCGCCTTCAGCGCCGGCGCGCGGCCGGCGGCGGCGGATGAGGTCGCGAGAACAGTCATGCCGCCCGTCCGAACATGGTTGCGATGATGCGCTCGGACGAGCGCGCGGCGCCTTCGAGCGGCGCGGCGAGTTCCTGCTCCCGGAAGACGAGGATGCGGTCGCAGAGCACCAGCGCCTCCTCGATCTCGGTCGAGAGCACGACCAGCGCCATGCCTTCGTTGGCCAGCTCGCGGAACACCGAATAGAGGACGCGGCGGGTGGCGATGTCGACGCCGCGGGTCGGATCGTTGAGCAGCAGCACGTCCGGCTTGTGGGCCAGCGCGCGGGCGAGCAGCACCTTCTGCTGGTTGCCGCCCGACAGCGTCGTGATCAGGTGGCGGCCGGGCTCGGGCGCGACGATCGACAGCCGCTCGCGGTAATAGTCATAGCGCTTGCGCCGCTCGGCCGGGCTGATCAGCCCGAACCGGCGGTCGCGACCGACGGTGGCGATGGCGAAATTGTCGAGGATCGACATCGACGGGAAGATGCCGGTGGCGCGGCGATCGCGCGGCAGATAGGCGATGCCGCTCTGGACCGCGCGGCGGAAGCTGGTGATCACCCGCTCGCCACCCTTCGCCAGCGGCGCCGTCACGCGGCCGGTGACCGGTGCGCGAAGGCCGGCCAGCGTTTCCATGAACGCGTCCTGGCCATGACCGTCGAGCCCGGCGAGGCCGACGATCTCGCCGCGGCGGATGTCCTGGTCGAACGGAACCGCGCCCGGCTTCAGCGACAGGCCCCGCGCGGAAAGGGTGATCGGGCTATCCGACATGGTGCAGCTCCCGCGCCGTTTCGGGCGCCATCAGGGCGAGCAGATCATCGGGCACGAGCTCACCCTTCTCCAGCGTCTTCACGACCTGGCCGCTGCGCAACACCGTCACCCGGTCGGACAGGCCGGTGACCTCGTCCATGCGGTGGGTGATGAAGAGGATCAGGCAGCCCTCCCCCGCCAGCCGACGCATCAGCGCGAACACCGCCTCGCGATCGGCGAAATCGAGCGCCGCCGTCACCTCGTCGAGGATCAGCACGCGGGGTTTTCGCGTGAGCGCCCGGGCCAGCACGATCAGCTGCTGCGCCGCCAGCGGCACTTCGCCGGCCGGCTCGTCCAGCGGCACGTCGGTAACGGCGAATTCGGAGAGGATGCCGGCGGCCAGCGCCCGCCGCTCGCCGCGCGGCACACGGCGGCGGAAGAGGCCGTCATAGCCGAGCAGGATGTTGTCGGCGACGCTGCGGTCCGGCGCGATCAGCACTTCCTGGAACACGGTGGCGAAGCCGGCGGCGCGGAAATCAGCGGGATCACGGCCGACGATCGGCCGGCCCTCGAAGCTGATCGTGCCGCGATCCGGCGAGACGATGCCCGAGAGCAGCTTGACCAGCGTGCTCTTGCCCGAGCCGTTCTCGCCAAGGATGGTATGGATCGTGCCGGGCGAGAACGAAACATGGGCGCCGTCGAGCGCAATCGTCTCGCCATAGCGCTTCGAGAGATCGCGGATCTCGAGCATAGGCAGTCAGTCTCCCGTCCGGATGCGGAGACGGGAGAGCCGGCGGCCGGCCCTCCCGCTGTTTCGGCTGGATCCTACTTGGCGCAGGGATCCGGCGTCTTCGCGTAGTCGAACAGCTCCGTATGCGCGGGCTTGGCGAAATACGCGTCCATCAGCGTCTCCGGCATCGGATCTTCCGGCGCGACCGGGAACACCGACACGGCGTCCTTGGTCATGCAGTCGCGATGCCACTTGCCGAGCTCGTCCGGCTTCACGGCCGGGATCGGGACCATCAGGATGTTGAGCTTCGGCTGCTGGCCCTCGAGCACGCGGACACCGACGCGGAACAGCGTCTGCGCCGTCCAGGACGGCATCAGCGCGCCGCCGGTAAAGCGGAACGTATCCTGGTTCTCCTTCCAGAAGCCGAGCGCGTCGCCCGAGATCGAGCCGGAGACGACCGGGATCGGCCGGCCCGCCTGCTGGAACGCCTCGGCGACGATGCGCGACTCCGAACCCGATGTCCAGACGCCGGCGATCGGCTGCGGCGTGGTGGCAAGCACCTGCAGCGTCACGGTCTTGGTGACGTTCGGCGACCAGTTGCCGTTGACGTCGCGGACGACCTTGACCTCCGGCGCCTCGGCGAAGGCCTTGTCGGCGCCGGCGCGCTGCTGGGCGACCAGCGGGCTGCCGGCGATGCCCTCGATGCGCAGCACGTTGCCCTTGCCACCGATGCCGTCGATGACGCCCTTGGCGACGTCATAGCCGAACTTCACATAGTTGGAATCGACGTTGATGGCGTAGGGGCTGGTGACGGCGCCCGCACCCGTGACGAAGGGAATGCCGGCCTTGAACGCCGCCTCGATCACCTCGTTCAGCGCCGTCGACGAACCGGCGAAGGAGGTGATGATGCTGCACTTCTTGTCGATGAAGGCGCGGATCTGGGCGATCTGCTGGCCGGTGTCGCCGTTCGAATCCGACATCTCGAATTCGGAGACCCAGCCCTTCTCCTTGTAGAGGCCGACGAGGCGCTCGAGCTCGCGCGTCACCGAAACGCGCCACGGATTGCCCTGGTAGGATTCCGAATGGCACCACTTCCACGGCTTCGCCACGGGCGCGAAATTGTCATAGGCCGACGGCTGGATCGTCTCCTCGACGCCGAGATAGAGCGCCTGGATTTCCGGCGGCAGCGTCTGGAACGTCGCGGGCAGCTCCGCGGCCTGGGCCAGGCTCGCGCCGCTCATCAGGGCGGCGCCGCCGACGGCCGCCGCCAGAACCGACTTCACTCTGTTTGCCAGTTTCATTGTGCGTCTCTCCCTCTGATCGGGCGACGAAATCCGTCCCCCGCCTCTCCCTCGATCCCACCAAGCCGTTGTTGATCCGAACCTTTTTTCGCGCACGATGGCCGGATATCGACTTTTGTATGTAAGATGCATTGTTCATATCAGATAGCAAGCGGCGGCCCTGTCAATCGGAAATCCGCCGCGAGGCGCCCGTGTCCACGACGCCGATCGGATCGCGACATCCGGGGCGCGGCATGGACAGGGGCGCGCGCCATCGGCTAACGGAACGGCGGACCGACCCATTCGACCAAGGAGACTTTCGTGGAGATCAAGAGACTGGAGCCGGATCTGCGCTGGTGCGAGACGGCGACCCATGACGGCGTCGTGCATGTGGCAGGCCAGGTCGGCCAGCCGGGCACCGACATCGTCACCCAGACACGCGGCGCACTGGCGGAGATCGATCGCGTGCTGGCGCTTTCCGGCACCGACAAGTCGCGCCTGCTCGCGGTGACGATCTGGCTCGACGACATCGCCGATTTCGCCGCCATGAACAGCGTCTGGGACGCCTGGGTCGATCCCAACAACACGCCGGCCCGCGCCACCGGCCAGGTTCCGCTTGCCGATCCCGCCTACAAGATCGAGATCACGGCCGTCGCCGCCCTGCCCTGAGGGCGCAGAAGGGCGCCGGCCTTCGGGCCTGCTACCCCTTCAGCACGGCGCTGCGGAAGCGCATCAGCGACAGCGCGAAATAGACGGCGCCGAAGACGACGAAGATCAGCAGATATTGCCAGACGAGCGAGAAGCCGCCGCCGCGGAAGAGCACGGCCTGGGTGAACGACACGAAATGCGGTGTCGTCGTCAGCGTCTGCATGGCGTAGCGCAGCCAGACCGGCATGCTCTCCATCGGCGTCATGCCGCCTGAGAGCAGGTTCAGGATGATGAGTACCGGGATGGCCAGAAGGCCGAACTGCGCCATCGAGGTCGAGAAGGTGGCGAGCAGGATGCCCATCGAGGCGATCGACAGCGTGTAGATCGTCGTACCGAGCAGGAACAAGAGCACCGAGCCCTGGATCGGCACGCTGAGCAGGAGGTGCACGACGAAGATCAGCGACAGGATCGCCGCCGCGACGATCACCAGCCCGTTGGCGAGCACCTTGGCGAGCACGATCTGGCTGGCGACGACCGGCATGACCAGGAGATGCTCGACGGTTCCGCGCTCGCGCTCGCGGATCAGCGCCGCGCCGGAGAGGATCAGGGTCAGCATGGTGATGTTGTTCATCACCTGCATCAGCGAGCCGAACCAGACCGAGTTCAGGTTCGGATTGAAGGCGCTGCGCATCACCAGACGGACCGGCGCCGCGGCCGTGACGCCGCCGCCATAGCGGAATTCCGAGATCTCGTTGGCGATCACGTTCTGCAGCGCGACCGAGCCGTTGCCGGCGAAGACGATGGCCGTCGCGTCGATCTCGACCTGCAGTTCGGCCGGCCTGTCGGCGAGGATGTCGCGCTCGAAATCGGGCGGGATGTCGAGGATGAATACGAACCGTCCCTCGTTCAGCGCCGCGTCGGCCTCGCGTGCCGAGATCTTCACCGCCTCCTGGAAGATCGGCGGCTGCAGCGCGCTGATGATCTTCCGCGACAATTGCGAATCGTCCTCGTCGACGACCGCGACGGCGAGGTTCTTCAGCTCGGTCGAGGCGCCGGTCGAGACGGTATAGATCGCCAGCGTGAAGGCGTAGACGACCAGCACCAGCATGATCGGATCAGCCTTGATGCTGCGCAGTTCCTTGATGAACAGGTAGTAGAGGTTGGAGAGCCAGCGGAGCGCGTTCATCGTCAGGTGTCCTGTTTGCGCAGGAGGACGAGCGACAGCACGAAGAACAGCAGGCAGAAGCCCACCAGCGCCAGCAGATTGGGCCAGAGGTCGAGCCAGCCGAGCCCCTTGGTGAAGGCGCCGACGCTGATCGGCTGATACCAGGCCGGCGGGAAGGCGAGGCCGAGCGCGCGGCCGCTGCCGGTCAGCGACGAGACGGGGATGATCAGGCCGGAGAAATTGACCGCCGGCACGATCGCGATGATCGCGGTGGCGACGACCGCCGCCACCTGCGACTTGGTGAAGGTCGAGACCAGCTGCCCGAAGCCCGTCGTCGCGACGAGATAGACGAGCGTCGCGATGGCGAAGAGGGAGAAGGATCCCTTCAGCGGCAATCGGAACAGGAACAGCGCCAGGAGGAACAAGACCGCCGCGCTCACCAGCGAGACGCCGATATAGGGCAATTGCTTGCCGAGCAGGAATTCCGGCTTGCTGATCGGCGTCGAGTAGAAATTGGCGATCGAGCCGGTTTCCTTTTCACGCACGATGCCGATCGCCGACATGATCGCCGGGATCAGCACCAGCATCAGCATGATGACGCTCGGCACCATGGCGTTGACGCTCTTGAAGGCCTGGTTGTAGCGGAAGCGCGTCTCCATCGAGATCGCCGGCACCGCCGCCCCGCTCTGCCGCATCAGTTCGCTCGCATAGCCGGTCGCGAGGCCGGTCACATAGCCCTTCGCCGTCTCGGCCCGGAACGGCATGCTGCCGTCGACCGTCACCGACACCTCGGGCTGGCGGTTGGCCTTCAGATCGCGGCCGTAGCCGGAGGGTATCTCGATGGCGATGTTGACCTCGCCGCTCTTCAGCCGGCTCTGCAGCTCGGCGCTCGACGCGATATCGGGACGTTCGCTGAAATAGCGCGAGGCGGAGAAGTTCTCCAGCAGCTGGCGGCTTTCCTGCGTCTTGTCCTGGTCATAGGCGGCGAAGGTCAGGTTCTCGACGTCGAACGAAATGCCGTAGCCGAAGGTGATCATCAGGATGACGGGGCCGAACAGCGCGAACCAGAGGCGGATGCGGTCGCGCAGCAGCTCCATCGTCTCGCGCCGCGCATAAGCCCAGAGACGGCCGGGATCGAAACGGCGCGGCCTCGCGACAGCGTGCGAGGTCGCCGGGATCGCGGTCGCGACCGCCGCGGTCTCCGCCTCGGTCGCGGCCGGCGCTTCCTCCGGAATGCCGGAGGCTTCCTTCAGATAGGAGACGAAGGCCTCCTCGAGCGTCGCCTTGCCGCGCTGCTCGGCGAGTTCCTGCGGCGCGCCGACGGCGAATACCTTGCCGGCATGCATCAGCGAGATGCGGTCGCAGCGGGCCGCCTCGTTCATGAAATGGGTGGAGATGAAGATCGTCACGCCGTGGTCGCGGGCGAGCGAGATCAGCGTGCGCCAGAACGAGTCGCGCGCCACCGGGTCGACGCCCGAGGTCGGCTCGTCGAGGATCAGGATCGACGGCCGGTGGATAACCGCGACGGCGAGCTGCAGGCGCTGCCGCATGCCGAGCGGCAGGCTGTCGGGCAGCGCGTCGGCCACCTCGGAGAGATCGTAGCGCGTCAGCATCTCCTCGATGCGCGCGTCGATCTCGTTCGCCGGGATGTGGAAGAGATGCGCGTGCAGGTCGAGGTTCTGGCGGACCGTCAGCTCGGTATAGAGCGAGAACGCCTGCGACATGTAGCCGACGTGCTGGCGGATCTCCATCTCGTTGCCGGTGAGCGACTGGCCGAACAGCTTGGTCCAGCCCTCGGTCGGCGTGATCAGGCCGGTCAGCATCTTCATCGTCGTCGACTTGCCGCAGCCATTCGAGCCGAGGAAGCCGAAGATCTCGCCCTTGGAGATGCGGAAGGAGACGTTGTTGACGGCGGTGAAATTGCCGAAGCGGCAGGTCAGCCCCTCTGCCTCGATCGCCGGCACCTCGTCGGGCGCGACGACGCGCGGCGGCACGACCACGCTCTGATAGCCCCGGCGCTTCTCCTCCGGCAGCAGCGCGATGAACGCCTCTTCCAGCGTCTCCTTGCCGGCTCGGCCGCGAACTTCGGCCGGCGAACCCTCGGCGATAACCTTGCCGTCATCCATCGCCGCCAGCCAGTCGAAGCGCTCGGCCTCGTCCATATAGGCGGTGGCGACGATGACGCTCATCTGCGGCCGGCGGGCGCGGATAGTGTCGATCAAATCCCAGAACTGCTGCCGCGACAGCGGATCGACGCCGGTCGTCGGCTCGTCGAGGATGAGGAAATCGGGATCGTGGATCAGCGCGCAGCAGAGGCTGAGCTTCTGCTTCATGCCGCCGGAGAGCTTGCCCGCCGGACGGTCCGGGAACGGGTCGAGCCCGGTCGCGGTCAGGAGATCGTGGATGCGCGCCTGCCGCTCGGCAGCGCCCTGGCCGAACAGGCGGGCGAAGAAATCGAGGTTCTCGAAGACGGTCAGCGTCGGATAGAGATTGCGGCCCAGTCCCTGCGGCATGTAGGCGATGCGCGGCGAGGCCTCGTCGCGAAAGCGCTTCTCAGCCATGTTGCCGCCGAGAACCTGCACGGAACCCGTCTGCAGCTTGCGCACGCCGGCGAGCAGCGCCAGCACGGTCGACTTGCCGACGCCGTCCGGACCGATCAGCCCGGCCATGCAGCCGGCCGGAATGGCGAGGTTCAGCGCATCGACGGCGAGCCGCTTGCCGTAGCGATGGGTGACGCCTTCGAGCCGCGCGACGGGCTCGCTCATTGCGGAACGTTGACCTTGAGGCTCTCCGGCCATTCGGCGTCGAGCGAGGTACGCACGAAGCCGGTGCCGCGCACGCCGACCTTGACCTGCTTCTCGAAGCGCTGGACCAGCGCGCGCGGGATCTGCAGCTTGACGCGGAACATCAGCTTCTCGCGCTCGTCCTTGGTCTCGACCGTCTTCGGCGTGAACTGCGCCTCGCCGGATACGAAGGTGACGGTGGCGGGAATGACGTAGTCGGGGATCGGATCGAGGATGATGCGCGCCTCGTCGCCGATGCCGATGCCGGCGACGTCCTTGGCCGGCAGGTAGATCGACATCGAGATGTCGGAGAGATCGAGCAGCGTCAGCACGCGCGTGCCGGCGCCGACCACCTCGCCGGCGCGCGCCAGCTCGTACTGCACGCGGCCGCGCCGCGGCGCCACCAGCACCATGTCCTCGAGGATGGCGTTGAGCCGCGACACGTCGGCTTCCGCCGCCTTGATCGTCGATTCCGCCTGCGCCCGCGCCGCGACCATCGCCTGGTAGGCGGCGTTGGCGACGTTCAGCTTGTTCTGCGCCTCGTCGCGCAGCTGCGCCGTCGCGTGCCCCTTCTGGAACAGCGCGTTGATGCGGTCGAAGCTCGCCTGGGCGAGCGCGCGATCGCTGTCGCGCTGGGTGATCTGCGCGTCGACCTCGCTCAGCGCGCTCTCGGCGCGAAGCACCTGCGCCTGGGCGCCGAGCAGCTGCGCGCGATATTCGCGGTCGTCGATGCGGGCGACCACCTGGCCGGCCTCGACCGTGTCGCCCTCATGCACGTCGACCGAGGCGAGACGGCCCGGATATTTGCTGGAGATGTCGATCTCCTGGCCCTCGATGCGGCCGTTCGACTGGGCGATGCCGGCCGGCAGCGGATTGCCGCGCAGCCGGTCGATCAGGCTCTTCAGCTTGTTCTGCGCCGCCGCTTCCGAAACGAGCCAGGACCCGGCTCCCAGCTGCGTCGTCACCGCATCGGTGGCGAAGACCGCCAGAAACGCGACCAGCGCCGCTCTTGGCCAAGGGTGACGCATCGCTCGATACCTCGCATGTCGGACGCAGACTCAACCGGCAGTATCGGGCACCCGGATGAATTGGGAAAGACACCTTACGGCACGACACCGGTGAAAACTCTCCGAGCCGAGCCGGCGACCTGACAGGTCTGCTCCATAAACTCAGCCGTGGCACCGGACGCCTGAACCCTCCCTTTGAGGGAGGGTCAAGACCGCCTTCGGGCGGTCTTGGGGAGGGGGGTCTTCGTCGAAACCACCGCAAGCTGCAAGAAGAACCCCTTCCCGAAAACGCGAAGGGCGTTTTCGACCTCCCCTCAAGGGGGAGGTTCAAGGAAGTGGCGTCGCCGACCCGCCGCTAAAGCACGTATTTCCGGCTGATCTCGGCGACATTGGCGGTGCCGGCGATCGTCATCGTGCGGACGAGCTCGGCCTGGAGCTGTCCGTACACGCTCTCGACGCCTTTGGCGCCGCCGAGCGCCAGCCCGTAGAGCACCGGCCGGCCGAGCGCGACGGCATTGGCGCCGAGCGCGATCGCCTTGAAGACGTCGGTGCCGCGCCGCACGCCGCCATCCATGATCACCGGCACCCGACCCTTGACCGCGCCCGCCACCGCCGGCAGCGCATCGATCGCCGCCTGCACGCCGTCGAGCTGGCGGCCGCCATGGTTGGAGACCTGGATGCCGTTGACGCCGCGCTTGATCGCCTTCTCGGCGACATCCGGCGACAGAACGCCTTTCAGGATCAGCGGCAGGTCCGTCGTCTCCTTGATGAAGTCGACGTCTTCCCACGTCAGGCTCGGCTTGAACGTCGCCGTGCCGGTGTTGGCGAAGGGCAGGCTCGGGGGAAACGAGAAGCCAAGGCGGTTCGCCTCGTCCGACGAGCCGGGGGCGAAGGCGTCGATGGTGAAGACGATCGCCGAATAGCCGGCCTTCTCGGCCCGCTGGATCAGCTCGCGCGACTTGCCCTGGTCTTCCTGCAGATAGAGCTGGAACCATTTCGGCCCGGTCGAGGCGGCTGCGACGTCCTCGAGCGTCTCGTTGGCGGCGGTGCTCACCGTCATCAGCGTGCCGGCGGCGGCGGTTCCGCGCGCCGTGCCGAGCTCGGCCGAGGCATGCGCCAGACCGTGCGCGCCCATCGGCGCGGTGATCACCGGCAGGCTGAGTTCCTGGCCGAAGAGCGTGACCTTGGTCTCCGGCGCCGGCTTGCCGACCAGGTAATGCGGCCGGAGCTGGATGCGCTCGAAAGCTGCGAGGTTGTCGCGCAGCGTCACCTGATTGTCGGCGCCGGAAGAGATAAAGGCGAAGCCGCCCTTGGGAAGGACCTTTGCCGCCTCCGCCTCGAGATCGTTCAGATTGACGATCGACAGCGCTTCGTCGCCGGTCGGCTGCCGGTAGCCGGCGACCGATGCCGGCGCCTCCGCCTTGGCGGTCGCGGCGGCTTTGGCGGCCTTGGCGGGTCCGGCCTCCGCCGATTTCTGGGTCACAATCATTCCCGCGCCGGCGACAGCTCCAACCTTGACGAAATCACGCCGCGAGAATCCAAACCCCATGATCAACCCTTCCATGCATCCACCGAACCAACACGTCAGGCAAGATAAGCACGGTAGTTGAAGAGGTTAAGGCGCGGGCGAGACGAAAAAGCGGCAATCGTCGTGATTGCGGCGCCGCGTCGGCACAGCCGCATCGCGAGAACGGCAAATCGCCAGCCCATCCCTGCGTCAGCAGGCTGGGAACGATGGCAACGTGCCCCGCGCAAAATCTGTGACAGGTCTGTCGCAACGCCGGGGCGGCCGAAAGCGCCGGACGGCGATGAAGCCGTCACGCCCGCGTTGCCAGCGCCCGCGATCCCCTTCGCGCGATCTTCCGTCGTCACGAAGGGGGGCGGTTCGGGGACGTCAGGTGCCCGCCTTCGCCGAAATCCGCTTCAGGGAGCTGACATACTGCGCCTCGGCCTGGGCCTGCGTCAGCCGACCGCTGTCGACCTGCTTCGCGAGACTCAGGCGAAGCGCCTGTTGCTGCTGGAGCGCTTTCTTGTCGGGGAAGTCGGCCGGGAACTGGTTTTCCGCATTGTTGAGACACTTCGCGCGCGCCTCGCGCGTCGTGATCCGGCCCGAATCATAGGCGGTCTGACAGGCCTGGCGCGCCTGATCCAGGCCGCTGGTGGCGACCCGTGCGGGCTGGGTGGTCGTGCAAGCCGCAAGCAGTCCGGCCAGCGCCAATATCTCTATTCGCATCATTGCCTCCCGTTTTGCGAAGTGTTCCGCTCACAGCTACCAAATTCCCGCGAAGGTTTCCCTAACGGAATACAGATCAACCGAACGCAATGATTTGATTTGATTCTGCCGAATTGCTGTGCCGTTGGTCACGCCCCGGCCCAGGCGGACACCGCTCCGAGCGTGGCAAGGGCCGTGACCTGCAGGACGACGATGGCCATCAGCCGTGCGCGAAATGGCTGCTTGCGGGTCTTGTGACGAAGCAAGCGCTGGCCTGCCAGGGCGCCGATCGAGCCGCCGATGCCGGCAAGCACCAGAAGCGTTCGCTCCGGGATCCGCCGAAGCCCCCGCCGGGCGCATCGCTTGTCGTGGGCGAAGGCGATGAAGCTGGCGAGATTGACGGCGACCCAATAGAGCGCGACGGCGAGCAGCCTGGGGTCGATGGACATCACCATGAAATCGGGGCCTCGCCGGTCGCCGGGAGCCTAGAGGGTGCGCGCGTCCGCCGAGCGCCGCCCCCGCCGACGGCCTTCTTCGGATCCGAACAACCTCCGGAAACGAACGCTTCATCCACAACCATGGATCGGCTATCCTCTGCAGCGGAGAGACGGATATGACCGGAATGAAAGCGACGACGACAGCGATCGTTTCGGAATTGAGCGAGATCCTCGATTCCGCCGCCCTCGACCCGTCCCGCTGGAGCGAGTTCATCGATCGCCTCAGCCGCCACACCGGCGACAGCAAGATCATCTTCCAGGCTTTCGACGATGATCTCACCTGGTGCACGCCCATGCACAGCGCCGGCTTCAGCGAGCAAAGCCTCCGCAACTACGCCGGATATTTCGCCTCGATTTCGCCCTGGCTCCCTCTGCTCGGCCGAATCCGGCTGGGTGAGATCGCCTTGACGGACCACCATCTGCCGCTCCCGGAGCTTCACCGGACGGAGTTCTACAACGACATGCTTCGCCCCGAAGGCGCGGCGGACAGCGCTACCGGCGTCCATCTGTTCAGCGAAATCAACCGGAAGGCCACACTGGCGGTCCATTTCAGCAGCCAGGACGCCGAAGCCATGCATGCCAAGGTGGCCCCCATCCTGGACGGCCTGACGAGACGGATGCGGCAGACGCTGAACGTCAATCGCGCGCTTGCAAAATACGCCAACACCTTCAACGAGAACACATCCTTGCTGCATTCACTCGCACTCCCCGCCCTCATCATCGACCAGGAGGGGCGCGTGCTCGCATTGAATACGGCCGCGACGGAACTCCTCGGCCAGCACGATGCGGTCGCCATCGACGGGGCGGACCGGTTCCGCTTCGCCTCAACGCGCTTCCAGGCGCAGTTCCAGCAACGCCTCGGCGACGCCGCGCCGGGAGCGGCCGGCGATCTGCACCTGGATCACCCGGAGATGCCCCTCACCATCTCGGTCCTCCCCTTCACCGGACGACCGCCCGACATAAGGGGCGTCGGCTCGCTGTTCACCTCCGACAGGAACTTCCTCGTCCTGCTGCGCAGACAGCCGCTCCTGGCGCCCTGCGGCGCCCTCGCCGAGAAGCTGGAAAAACACTTCAGATTGACGCCGGCGGAAATCCGCATCGTCATCGCCCTCAGCCAGGGCGAGAATCTCGGCAGCCTCGCCGCCGCCTGGGGCGTCTCCCCCCATACCATCCGGGCCCAGCTCCGCTCCGCCTTCGCAAAGACCGACACGCACAAGCAGCATGAACTGGTGGCGCTCACCCACGCCCTGCGCGACCGCTAGGCCCGCCTGATCGGCCCCCGCCGATATCCGGCGGCCATTGCCATGGCCGCCAGAACCAGAAATGCGATCTTCGTTATTTCTCGGAACCGCCGGTCTTCGCCACGCCCGTTCCCTTGATGCGTTCCCGCAGTCCCTGGAAGATCACGTAGAGCGCGGGGATGGCGAAGATGCCAACCAGCGATGCCGCCAGCATGCCGCCGAACACCGGGGTCGAGACGTGGCGGCGGGCAAGCATGGCCGCGCCCGTGCCGAAGACGAGCGGCACCAGCCCGAGGATGAAGGCGAAGGACGTCATCATCACCGGGCGGAAGCGCAGCCGCGCGCCTTCGATCGCCGCTTCGATCAGCGGCATGCCGTGCTCGCGCCGCTCCTTGGCGAACTCGATGATCAGGATGCCGTTCTTGGCCGCGAGGCCGATCAGCACGATCAGGCCGATCTGGGCATAGAGATCGAGCGTCAGGCGACCGACGAGGATGGCGAAGAACGCCCCGAGCACCGCGACCGAGACGGAGAGCAGCACCGGCACCGGAATGGTCCAGCTCTCGTAGAGCGCCACCAGGAACAGGAAGGCGAACAGCAGCGCGAAGCCGAGGATGATGGCGGTCTGCCCCTCGGCCCGCTTTTCCTGGAACGCGATGTCGGTCCAGGCGCCGCCATAGCCGTTGGGCAAGGCGCGGGCGGCGACCTCTTCCATCGCGGCGAGCGCCTGGCCGGACGAGACGCCGGGCGCCGGGCTGCCCTGAACCGTGACGGCAAGCTTGTTGTCGTAGCGGATCAGCGCCTGCGGGCCGAGCACCAGCCTCGGTTCGACCAGGCTGCGCAGCGCGATCATCTCGCCGGTCCGGCTGCGCACATTGATGCGGTCGATGTCGGTGATCGCGCGGCGATCCTGCGCCTCGGCCTGGACCTGCACCTGCCAGGTGCGGCCGAACAGGTTCATGTCGTTGACATAGCCGCCGCCGAGCGAGGTCTGCAGCGCCTGGAAGATCGCCGAGATGTCGACGCCGAGGATCTCGGCCTTGTCGCGGTCGATGTCGAGATAGATCGACGGGTTCGAAGCCGAGAAGGACGAGAACACGTTTGCGAGGCGCGGATCCTGGTTGGCGGCGACCAGCAGGCCACGCAGGGTCTGCGCCAGCGCCGTCGGATCGTTGTTGGAGAGCGCGCGCAGCATGTAGGTGAAACCGCCGCCGGTGCCGAGGCCGATGATCGGCGGCGGCGCGAGCGGCAGCGCGAAGCCGCCGGTGATGGTCTTCAGCTTCGGGCCGAGCCGCTGGATCACCGCCGCGGCCGACTGATCGGCGCCCTTGCGCTCCTCGAACGGCTTCAGCGTGGCGATGACGAAGGCGGCGTTGGGCTGCGAGTAGCCGTCGACGAAGTTGAAGCCGATGATCGACGACGTGTCGGCGATGGTCTCTTCCTGCTTCAGGATCGCCTCGACCTCGGCGACGGCCGCGCTGGTGCGGCCGACCGAGGCGCCGTCCGGCGTCTGGACGACGACGAAGAAGGCGCCCTGGTCCTCTTCCGGCAGGAAGCCGGTCGGCGTGACGCCGTTCAGCAGGTAGATGCCGATGCCGGAGGCGACCACCATGACGAGGCCGATGATCGAGATGCGGAGCAGCCGGGCGACGGCCGAGCCATAGGCATCGCGCACGCGGTCGATGCCGCGCATAACCGCGCCCATCGGACCGCGACGGGGACCGTGATGCGGCTTCAGCAGGATGGCGCAGAGCGCCGGCGACAGCGTCAGCGCGTTGATGGCGGAGAGCAGCATCGAGACGGCGACCGTGACCGCGAACTGGCGGAACAGCTCGCCGGTGATGCCGGGAATGAAGGCGACCGGCACGAAGACCGACAGCAGCACCAGCGTGATGCCGATGATCGGCGCCGTGATCTCGCCCATCGCCGCCTTGGTGGCCTCGGCCGGCGTCAGGTGAGGCTCGGCCTCCATCTTCGCTTCCACCGCCTCGACCACGACGATGGCGTCGTCGACGACGATGCCGATGGCGAGCACGAGCGCGAGCAGCGACACCGTATTGGCCGAATAGCCGATGGCGTTCAGCACGATGAAGGTGCCGATCAGGCTGACCGGCACGGCGATGGTCGGGATCAGCGTGGCGCGGAAACTGCCAAGGAAGAGGAACACCACCAGCACGACGAGCACGAACGCCTCGAACAGCGTGTGCATGACGATGTCGATCGTCGCCGTGACGAAGGTGGTGGGATCGTAGGTGACGCTCCAGGCGAGGTCGTCGGGGAACTGCTTCTGCGCCTCGGCGAGCTTCTGCTTGACGGCGGCGAGCGTCGTCAGCGCGTTGGCGCCGGGCGACTGGTAGATGCCGATCAGCGTCGCCGGCTGGCCGTTCAGGCGGGTCGAGCGGTCGAGATTGGCAGCGCCGAGCTCGACGCGGGCGACGTCGGAGAGACGCAGCACCGAACCATCCTGATTGGTGCGGATGATGATCTGGTTGAACTCGTCGACCGAGGACAGGCGGCCCTTGGTCTGGATGTTGAGCTGCAGCTGCTGGTCGTCCGAGATCGGGCGCGCGCCGATGCGGCCGACGGCGGCCTGCACGTTCTGGCCCTGGATCGCCTTGACGATGTCGGAGGTGGTCAGCCCGAGCCCGGTCAGCAGGTCAGTCTGCACCCAGGCGCGCATGGCATAATCCTGCGGCCCGAACAAGGTCGCCTGACCGACGCCCGGCGTCGAGCGGATCTCGTCGACGAGGTTGATCGTGGCGTAGTTCGAGATGAACAGCTGGTCGTGGCTGCCCTTGGGCGACGTCAGCGCGATGACGCCCAGCATCGCGGACGACTGCTTCTTGACGGTCACGCCCTGCTTCTGCACGTCCTGCGGCAGCTTGGAGAGCGCCACCTGGACGCGGTTGTTGACGTTGACGGCGTTGATGTCGGCGTCCGAGCCGAGCTCGAACGACACGGTCAGCGTATAGCTGCCGTCATTGCCCGAAACGCTCTTCATGTAGATCGACTTGTCGACGCCGACGATCTGGCTTTCGAGCGGCTGGGCGACGGTCGATTCCACCACGGCGGCGGAAGCGCCGGGATAGAAGGTCGTCACCGACACCTGCGGCGGCACGATGTCGGGATATTGCGCGATCGGAATGGCGAAGAGCGACAGCAGGCCGGCGATCACCGTCACCAGCGCGATGACGATGGCGAAGCGCGGCCGATCAACGAAGAGCGAGGAGATCATCGGCTCAGCCCGCCTTCGGCAGCACAGTGGCCGGATAGGCCGAAACCGGCGCGCCGGGGCGGAGCGCCGCGATGCCCTCGACGATCACCTGGTCGCCCGAAGAAAGGCCGGTTTCGACGCTGGCGTTGACGCCGACTTCGCGCCCGAGCGTCACGCGGCGGATGGCGGCCTTGCCGTCCTCCACCACGAAGACATAGAAGCCCTGCTGGTCGGCGAGCAGCGCCGACTGCGGCACCAGGATCTTCTCGACCGGCTTTTCGAGCTCCATCATCACCTTGACCAGCTGGCCGTCGATGAGCCGCCCGTTCGGATTGGGCACGACCGCCCGGATCGTCACGCTGTCGGTGGCGCGGTCGACGGAGACGTCGACGAAGTCGATCTTGCCGGGGAAATCATAGGCCGAGCCATCGGAGAAGCGGATCAGCACCGTCAGCTCCTGCTTGGCGGCCGTGCGATCGTCACTCTTCAATTTCAGGAATTCACGCTGGCTGACCGGGATCACTACATTCATCGGATCCTGGCTGACGATCGTCGTCAGCACGCCGCGATCCGGGCCGACGACATTGCCCTTCGTCACGGCGGTGCGACCGATCAGGCCGGAGATCGGCGACTTGATCTCCGTGTAGCCGAGGTCGATCTGCGCGGTCTGGACGTTCGCCTCGGAGATCTGGACGTTGCCCTTGGCGGTCAGCTGCTCGGCGAGACGCTGGTCGCGCGACGCGACGGTGCCGGTCTGGGTCTTCAGGAGTTCCTCGGCGCGGGCGAACTGCTGGTCGGCATAGGCCGCCTGGCCACGGGCCTGGTCGAGCGCGCCCTCCGCGCGCGAAAGCGCCGCCTGGAACGGCTCCGGCTCGATCCGGTAGAGCAGATCGCCTTCCTTGACCATCTGGCCGTCCTCGAACAGCACGTCCTGCAGGAAGCCGGTGACGCGGGCGCGGACATCGACGCGCTCCCGCGCCTCGATGCGACCGACGAATTCCTTGGCCGGGTTGATGGGCTGCGGCGTGGCCGCCAGGGTACCGACGCGAAGCGACGCGGCGTCCTGGGCCTCGGCCGGCTGCCCGAACGTCAGGCTTCCAGCGAGAACCGCCGCCACCGCGATGATCTGCATTCTCATCTTCGATATCCTGTTCAAGCATGGCAAAGGCCGCCGGGATCATCCTCCACAAGCAGAGGGATCATTCCGCAGCGCGAAGACACTATAGCGATCGATGTAAAGAAATGAAGAATTGACCTAGGAAGGCAGCAAGACGCCAGATGGCGTTTCCTCCGGCGTCAGGCAGGCGCGGCGCAGGCGAAGGGGAGGAAAACCGGGGAAAACCGCGCGCAAAACAATTGCGCCATGCGCTTCGCCGCTCGGGACGATGCGCACCACTTAAATCATTGAATTTTCTTGAGAAATAAGTGGTGCCCGGAGGCGGATTCGAACCACCGACACGCGGATTTTCAATCCGCTGCTCTACCAACTGAGCTATCCGGGCCCAGCGAGCGGGGCCGATGAGGTGGCCCGCTCGCGAAGTCACGGCCTTATAGGCGACGCTTCAGAACGTGTCCAGAGGCGTTGCGCAGAAGATGCAGGCCTGTGAACAACCTCGCGAATATCGGCTCGGACGGCCCGCGGAGGCCGGCCGAACCGCCTCGCGCCGGCTTAGTCTTCCTCGCCGTCGCCGGCGTCCCGCTCGACCACGGGGATCGCATAGGCGCCCGAAAGCCAGCGGTGCAGGTCGATGTCCTTGCAGCGCTTCGAGCAGAACGGATAGAAGGCGCGAACCGTGTCCTTGCCGCAATTGGCGCAGGGGCGCGGCGCGCGCAGCGGCAGGATTTCCGCGGCCTTCGGGGCGGCGGGCTTGTTTTCGTCAGTCATGAGATTCTGTCCTCGTCAGGCCGGCCCGAGCCAGCCCTTGCGGACGGGATACCCTTCCCCGTCCAGCATCGCGATCGTCTCGAAGAGCGGCAGGCCGACGACCGAGGTGTAGGAGCCGACCAGCTTGACGACGAAAGTGCCGGCAATGCCCTGGATCGCATAGCCGCCGGCCTTGTCGCGCCATTCTCCCGAACCAAGATAGGTATCGATCTCCGGCCGGCCAAGCCGCTTGAAGCGCACCTTGGTCTCGACCAGGCGCTGGCGGATGACGCCCTTCGGCGTCAGCAGGCAGACGGCGGTGTAGACGCGGTGCGAGCGGCCGGAAAGCAGGCGGATGCATTCCGCCGCCTGGTCGTGGAATTCGGCCTTGGGGAGGATGCGCCGGCCGACCGCGACGACCGTATCGGCCGCCAAAATGTAGCTGTCGGCGAAATCGGGCGTGCGCGCCGCCATGGCGCGGGCCGCGTCCGCCTTGCTGCGCGCGAGCCGCTTGGCGAGGCTGCGGGGGAGCTCGTTCTTGAGCGGGGTCTCGTCGACCGAGGTCGGCAGCAGGCTGTCCGGTTCCAACCCTGCCTGGGCGAGGAGTTGCAGCCGTCGCGGGCTGCCCGATGCAAGCAGGAGTTTGGGGGTGCCTGTCATTCTTCCGTCCGGTCGAGGATCCAAGAGAGTGCCGCCAGGAAACGCCGGAATGCGGCGCGCGGCGGCGGGACCGTAGCCGAATTGCCCGATCAAGGAAACAGCGTCGCCGCTGGCGCGGCCTGCCCCTCCCCTGACCTCTCCCTGGCCTCTCCCCTCGCCCTCGCCTAGCCGCTCGGCAGCGGCGCCCAGCCGAAGCGCTCCTTGATCCGCCTCCGCAACTGGTCGCGCACGTCGCGATAAGCATCGAGGATCTGCTCGCGCGAACCGGAGACGAGCGTCGGGTCCGGGGTAGGCCAGTATTCGACCACCACCGCCATGGTCCGCGTCAGCTCCAGCGCGCGGTGATGCGCCTGTGGCGACAGCGTCACCACGAGATCGAAATTCGTGTCCTCGAGTTCCTCGATCGTGTGCGGGCGATGGCGCGAGAGATCGAGCCCGCTCTCCTCCATCACCGCCGTGACGAAGGGATCGGGATCGCTCTTGCGCACGCCGGCCGAAGCGACATAGAGGCGGGGAAAGAGCTGGCCGGTGATCGCCGCCGCCATCGGCGAGCGGATCGCATTCATGCCGCACATGAAGAGGACCGAAGTCGGTGGCCGCGCGTCGCGGGGCAGGAACACACCCGGAGCATCGGCTGGTACCAAGGTTCAGCCTTTCCAGTGCAGCGCGCAGATCAGCGTGAACAGACGTCGCGCCGTCTCGAAATCGACCAGGATCTTGCCGGCGAGGCGCTGCATCAGGAGACGGGAGCCGTCATCGTGCACGCCCCGGCGGCCCATGTCGATGGTCTCGATCTGGCTCGGCGTCGCGGTGCGGATCGCGGCGTAGTAGCTGTCGCAGATCAGGAAATAGTCGCGCACGATCTTCCGGAGCGGCGTCAGCGACAGCGCATGCAGGACGAGCGGCGCATCCTTCTCGTCGCGCACGTCGAACACCAGCCGGTTCTCGCGGATGGCGAGATGCAGCCGGTACGCCTTGGCGGGATGATCGGGCAGCGTGAAGCGGTTGTCCTCAACCAGATCGTAGATGGCGATCTTGCGCTCATGGTCGACGTCGGCCGAGGCACGGCCCAGCGTCGCGCCGTCGAGATCGACGGCGACGAGCCGGCCGTCGATCCCGGGCGCCGTCGCTTCCGCCATGGTTGGATCCGCTTCCATCGATCGCGGGCCGATCCTGCTACAGATTGAGACGGATCGCCACCGAGCGGGCATGCGCGCCCAGCCCTTCGGCCTCGGCCAGCGCGATCGCCGCCGGCCCGAGCACGCGGAGCTGCTCCGGCCCGGTCCTAAGGATCGAGGTGCGCTTCATGAAGTCGAGCACCGACAGACCGGACGAGAAGCGGGCCGAGCGCGCCGTCGGCAGCACGTGGTTGGAGCCGCCGACATAATCGCCGATCACTTCCGGCGTGGTGCGGCCGACGAAGATGGCGCCGGCATTGCGCACCTTCTCGACCAGCGGATCCGGATCGGCGACGGCGATCTCGAGATGCTCCGGCGCGATGCGGTCGGAAAGCGGCACGGCGTCGTCGAGCGAGGCGACGACGATGACGGCGCCGAAATCGCGCCAGCTCGCCGCGGCGGTCTCGCCGCGCGGCAGGGATTTCAGCTGGCGCTCGACCGCCTGCTCGACCGCGTCGGCGAGCTTGGGATCGTCCGTCATCAGGATCGACTGCGCCGCCGTGTCATGCTCGGCCTGGGCCAGGAGGTCGGCCGCGATCCAGTCGGGATCATTGGCGCCATCGGCGATGACGAGCACTTCCGAAGGCCCGGCGATCATGTCGATGCCGACCGTGCCGAACACCTGGCGCTTCGCCGCCGCGACATAGGCGTTGCCGGGGCCGACGATCTTGTAGACGGGCTGGATGGTGTCCGTGCCATAGGCGAGCGCGGCCACAGCCTGCGCGCCGCCGATGCGGTAGAGCTCGTCGACGCCGGCGAGGCGGGCCGCGACCAGCACCAGCGGATTGATCACGCCGTCGGGCGTCGGCACCACCACGACGAGGCGATCGACGCCGGCGACCTTGGCCGGCACGGCGTTCATCAGCACGGAGCTGGGATAAGAGGCGGTGCCGCCCGGCACATAGAGGCCGACCGCCTCGATCGCCGTCCAGCGCGAGCCGAGCTCGACGCCGAGCGCGTCCGTGTAGCGATCGTCCTGCGGCTTCTGGCGGGCGTGGTGGGAGCGGATGCGGTCGCGGGCGAGCACCAGCGCGGCGCGGGTCTTCTCGTCGACGGCGCGTTCGGCCGCCTCGAACTCGGCCTCGGAGACGCGGAGCCCCTCCGCCGTTAGCTGCAGCCGGTCGAAGCGCGCCGTGAAATCGAGCACGGCGGCGTCGCCGCGCGCGCGCACGTCAGCGAGAATGCCGCGCACCGTGGCGTCGACATCTTCCGAGACCTCGCGCTTGGCGGCGAGCAGCGCCCGGAAGCGCGTCTCGAAATCGGGATCGGTTTGGGACAGGCGAATGGCCAAGACGACGGCTCCTTCAATGCGAGCGACGTCTCTAGCGCGGTTCGGCCGGAGGGGAAAGGCCGCACGGGGATGGGCGGGCGGCCTTCCGGTGCCGGAGCGCCGTCAGGCGGTCTGGTCGAGCTTGTGCTCGGGGCAGCACTGGGTTGCCCAGGCGGGGCCGAGATCGCGGACGGCGGCCTCGATGCACTCGACGTCGAGCGCGATGGCGCCGCCACCGGCGAAGATCAGGGTGATCGTCCCGGCCGGCTCTTCGCCGGGCTCGAAGGCGATGGCGAGAAGGTCGAGGACGGCGTCAGGCCGGGTGCGGTCGATCCCGGTCGAGCGGACCGCGAGCACGCGGTCGAAATGGAAGCCCGACCGACGGCGCTCCCAGTTCTTCTTCGCGGCGCGCCCCTCCGCCTCTTTTTCCCAGACGAAGCGGTTGATGACGCCGGCGAAGCGCTTTTCCTTCGGAATGAAGGCGATGTCGCCAACCTTCAGCACCGCGTCCTGGACGTGGGCGGAGACGACGGCGAGGTCCTCGGCGTCGAACGCGGCGAGTTTCAGCTGATCCATGAGAGACACCTGTCGGCCTGTGTTACTTGATCCGACAGGTAGTCACTGTGTGGCCGCTCCGCAACAGGTCGCGTGTGGAAAGCCGCCGGGCGTCCGCTCCGGCGCGTCTCAGCCGGAGATCCGCTCGATCGTCGCGCCGCAGCGCGAGAGCTTGTCCTCGAGGCGCTCGAAGCCGCGGTCGAGATGGTAGACGCGATTGACGATCGTCTCGCCCTCGGCGACGAGGCCGGCGATGACGAGCGACACGGAGGCGCGCAAATCCGTCGCCATCACCGGCGCGCCCTTCAGGCGCGGCACACCGACGACGGTGGCGTTCTGGCCGTCGAGATGGATCTCGGCGCCGAAGCGGGCGAGTTCCTGCACATGCATGAAGCGGTTCTCGAAGATCGTCTCGCGAATCACCGAGGTGCCCTCGGCCCGCGTCACCAGCGCCATCAGCTGCGCCTGCAGATCGGTCGGGAAGCCGGGGAACGGCTCGGTCGAGATGTTGACCGGCTTCAAATCGGCGCCGTTGCGATAGACGCGCAGGCCCTCATTGGTTTCGGTGATCTCGGCGCCGACTTCGCGCAGGATCTCGAGCGGCCGCTTCAGGTCGTCCGACCGCGCGCCCTCGAGCAGCACGTCGCCGCCCGTCATGGTGACGGCCATCGCGTAGGTGCCGGCCTCGATACGGTCCGGCATGACCGAATGGCGCGCGCCGTTCAGGCGCGAGACGCCCTCGATGCGGATCGTCGAGGTGCCGGCGCCGGTGATCCTGGCGCCCATCTTGATCAGGCATTCAGCGAGATCGACGACTTCCGGCTCACGCGCCGCGTTCTCGATGATCGTCTCGCCCTTGGCGAGCGTCGCCGCCATCATGGTCACATGCGTCGCGCCGACCGTCACTTTCGGGAAGGCGACGCGGGCGCCCTTGAGGCCTTCCGGCGCGCGGGCCACCACATAGCCGCCCTCGATGTCGATTTCGGCGCCGAGCGTCTGCAGAGCCTCGAGGAAGAGGTCGACCGGGCGCGTGCCGATGGCGCAGCCGCCGGGCAGCGACACCTTGGCGAAGCCTTCGCGGGCGAGCAGCGGGCCGATCACCCAGAAGCTGGCGCGCATGGCCGAGACCAGCTCGTAGGGAGCGGTGGTGTCGACGATGGTGCGCGCCGTCAGGTGCACCGTCTCGCCGGAAAGCTCGCCCTCGCCGAGGCGCTTGCCGGCGACCGTCATGTCGACGCCGTGATTGCCGAGGATGCGCTTCAGCTGCGCCACGTCGGCGAGGCGCGGCACGTTGGCGAGAATCAGCGTCTCGTCGGTCAGGAGGCTCGCGATCATCAGCGGCAGGGCGGCGTTCTTGGCGCCGGAGATCGGGATCGTGCCGTTCAGGCGCGCGCCACCGACGATGCGGATTCTGTCCATGACCAGCCAAGCCTTTCGAAGCGAAGGTGACGAGCAGCGGCGAACGTTGACGAGCGTGCCCCACCCCGGATTTCTGTCGCTCTAATGCAGGATTGCGGCTGATACAAGGAAAAGCCGGCTTCGCGTCACGCCTCGTCGTCGTCGGAGGCGCGCCCCGCCTGGCGCGCCGCCCGCGTCGCCGCCTTGCGGCGGGCGAGATTGGCCCGAAGCGCTGCCGCCAGCCGTTCCTCCTGCGCCTTCTGCGCCCGCGTCAACGAGGCCTTCGCGGCGGACGGGGCCGCCGCCGGCTCCTCCTGCGTTTCGGCATCGGATGTCGGCGGGGAGTTCGGATCGGGCGTTGGCGTCGTCATCATGGTTCGGTGGGTCGCGGTCTTGAGTGAATGCCTTTGAATCCGCCTTGCCTGGCACGTCGCAGGCGGGATTCGATCTGCAGACAACATATCCCCTCGCCGCCCGCTCGTCTTCCATCCGGAGCATGGCGGCGCGCCGAGCCGGCGAGGATCCTCGGAGGCCGGCGAGGATTCCGAGGTGATCCAGCGCGCGAATTGCCGCGACGAGCGGCACCCTCCCCAGCGTTTGGCCCGCAATGTCGGAAGGGCGCCGATCTGCACGCGGATTTCGCCCATCCGCGTCGATCAGGGAGGCTCGGACAATGGCTTGGCGGGCCGCCGCCCGTCATCTGAATCACCAATCAGGCCCGATTTCGAATTATGGGCCAGAATATCCGGATCCCGTCGGCGGCGACCATTGCGCGCCGCCCCCGGCGCTATGGGCTTCACGGCCGGGGACCGCGGTGGAGATGTCCACAGGCAAGCGATTTCCGCCCGCAAAAGAGCGTTACGGCGCGCCAACTTATCCCCGTCCGTGCGAAAGGCTGGGAAACTTCGCCGACACGCTTGATCGCGCCGCACCGCTGTGGCAGTAAGACCCCCGTTCCGGGACACTTCCCCGACAGCGCTGCAGTAGCTCAGTGGTAGAGCACTCCCTTGGTAAGGGAGAGGTCGAGAGTTCAATCCTCTCTTGCAGCACCATCTTCCCAAATGACTTTGCTGAAGTCGCCCTTGCGGTCACCGCCGCCTGCGGCCCTAGCTGACAGCCCCGCGAAGCCCGGTCTCGACATTCTCGAAGTCTGGGCGACGTAAATGGAGACAATCTCCTTATAGCGATAGGAGGGGCTGCGGACGAGCGTGTCTTGTCCCCGGTGTCAGGGGGCTGGTTCCCAAACAGACGGTAGCTGCTGGGCTTAGGGACAGCCCTCCGCGCTACAGAGGGGAGCCTTTGCAGCAGCGCCGCGGCTGCGAATGCGGAATCGAGCACCCTGAGGTCCTCGTTCTAAACAAGAAAGTTGGCGAGCCGGCCAACCACTTCATCGCTTGCTACAGCCCTTTGCCGGACGAGCGGCCATCGGTCGAAATTGCGTCAATCAGTGACTGAATCTTCCATACGCTAGGTGACCGGTGCTCGACGAACCCCGCGTTACTATCGTAGCGCATCTTCTTGACGGCCCGGCCGGCCGGATCATCGGCGTAGTCATGTCGCAACACGGCCGAAGGCTCGTAGTAGAATCCCAACGGCCCGTGAGAACAATAGAGCCGCGCGCATAGGTCTATTCCCTCGTGACCGTATAACAGCGGGTGGAACCCGCCGGATTGCAGGTAGATGCCGCGCTGCCAAATCGACGCGCCCTCGGTTGCCGCAAAGGCAGGGCACCGCTGAGTGCCGAGATCATAGTGAGGTGGCTTGAAGCCCCCCGCAGTCAAAATCTCAATTCGCCCACGCACGGACACCGCTCCCGTCTCGCGCGCTGCGCTGACCAGCCCGCTGACGAAGCCGGGCTCGATCAACCCGTCATCGTCGATGAAGATCAGATAAGGCGCTTCGGCCAAATTGGCACCTAGAGTGCGGCCGAGCGAGGCCCCGGCCTGGAAGGGCGGCTTAACTATCCGCGCCCCATCGAGATATTGCCGCCCGATCCGTTCGAGATCTTCATTGCCGTTGTCAACGAGGATGACTTCACAGTTCTCGTCGCGCGCCTGATGGGCGATCGCCGCGATCGCTGGTTCTACCCCGCCGGTCGATTTGTAGCTGACGACGACGATCGAGGCCGCCGGGCGCGACGGTAGATTGCCAAATTGCGAACTATCCGTCGCTCTCGCCACCCTTTCAGCGAAGCCAACGAGCAAGCCCTCCGCTTCGGAGTATGCCCCAGCTATCATCTGGTCCAATGCCAAATGAAAGAGCGACCCAAGCACGCGCGGGTCATGGCGAGCCTCATTTGGATCAATCATCACTGCCATCCCGCTTTCGGAAAGCTTCAGAAAAACACACTGACGAAGCGCTTAGAGACAGCCCGAGAGCGCTATCGTTCGAACACCGCTGCGCTTCGAAAAAAAGACACTAGTCTGGTCCAAAGTCGCCCCGAGGAGACCGGCTGTAAGCTCTCTTTGGCCGCCGCCCCGTGAACTACGTTTGCAGCAAATAAGCCCGGGTCATATTTTCGGATCTTTGCACTCCGAAGAGAGTCGACGACTTCGGCGGCTGTCGTCGACGCAATCCTCTTCAGATTCTCCTTAGTTCTAGGATGATATCTGGTGTGATCATCGGCAGCTTCAGCAATTCTCTCTCGCGAAGAGCGGTCAAATAGCTTTGAAAGCTTGTAGTGCCTTACTGGAAGCAGGAGATCCCCACTCCACTCAGAGCTGTGAGTGAAGCCATACCCATTGTCCGCTCTATGTAGATCATGGAACCCCTGGCTCAGTCTTACCGCCTCCGCGTACTTCACGAGAGGAATCTTCCGGAGGACGTCGATTGTCCCGAAAAGCCGATAGCGAACATCTATGCAGAAGCTCGTCAACCAGCTTTGGCCAAACGCCCATTCAATGGCAGGGTCTGCCGCATATCCCGTCCTATCACCGCTGCCGTCAAAGAGATGGTGGTCAAATATCTCTTGGACCGGTACGCCTTGGGCAAGCGATGCTTCGGCATCAATCTCCCGGCCCGGGACCAAATCGACAAGAATTCCCGGTACAAAGCCACGTCCCGCGGTCTCGGCCTGTTGAATTACCTTTTCGAAGGTGTTCCCGAAGTTCGACGGGAGATCGACCAACTCGTCGGAATCAACCGTCACCGCCCATTGCCCCTCTTCCAAGAAGCACTTCATTGCAGCTTTGATCCACACACTTTTGCAGGATCTGAAGCAACCAACAGCGGGGTTCAGGACATACACGTCATCATACGGCAACACCTCTGCGACTGGTCTCGTTGATCCATGGTCAATGATCAGAAATGGACCGCACCCGCGCTTTTTGTAGTGCCAATACCAGTCGGCTAGCAGATGCGCGTCGTCACGGATGCAAGACACCACTGGGATCTGCCCCGGTTCATATTCGGGCACCTCACCCAGCCCGAAAAATACCGCCAGAACAGCTTCTTTTCCCATTGCGGTTACCAGGCCGTCCCCAGCGGCTTTAGCGGCCTCCAGATGCAGGCCCGCCCTCTCAGGGACTTGGGCGCACTTGGCGAGAGACCGCGCCTGGTTGAAAGCCGTCATCAGTTCTAAGACACTGTCGCTCTCTGCGTAGCTCCCCGCCTTGCCACCGATAGGAAGTCGAGTACGCAAGTCAGGTCGCCGAACAATCAGCGGCGCCAGCCCGATCTCATCGATGCAATTCTGAGCCGAATCCGACTTCGCGAATACGCCACCTTCTAGGTAAGATAAGAATGGAATATTTCCGCCATGCCGCAATGCGGAAACAATGAGGTCCAATTCATCGAATTGGCGGGGCATGAACGTCTCGTCGTACCCTATATCTCTATAGAGGTCTGAGTTTAGCG
Source organism: Kaistia sp. SLG-1 (assembly GCF_059699055.1). Lineage (NCBI taxonomy): Bacteria > Pseudomonadati > Pseudomonadota > Alphaproteobacteria > Hyphomicrobiales > Kaistiaceae > Kaistia > Kaistia sp. SLG-1. Next base: position 930,144 of record NZ_AP048544.1, on the reverse strand, counting down.
TTACACGCCCACACGTCCCATCTCCCCAAGTCCCCGAAAAGTGATGAAAAACAAATCCTCGGGGATACTCCCTAGCCGCATCCAGTATCTGCGCAGTTTCCTCCGACGAAACAAAATTATCTGCATCCAGACTTGAAAAGAACGATCCGATGGGCAAATGCTTGAATTGATTTTTTGCTCGCCCGAAATGCCATGCCCGGATGGCATCCGAATGGAATATTTTCAAATATCCGGAATCAAGGTCTTGCTGGAATCTTTGATGAAAATGATTGTAAAGTAACTCTCTCTCTTCGTCGAAGGAGAGGATGACAAAATCGACGTGACTCGAATATATTCTATTTTCATCTAAGTTGAATGACATCGTCTCAATGAGGTCATCAAGTCGATCTTTCACTGCGATACAGTAAGATACTACTCTGTCACCCATTGCCCAACTCAATTCGCACTTTCCATATGGGGTCAACAGGCCACAGCCCCCCACGAGAGCAGCTGCCTCACGCGCTCTGAAAGGATGCGCGCCCTTACTTTATAATTGTTATGGATCCAAAGTGCTACCCTTGCGAGTATCGCAAGTCATCGAAGTTTTCTCGCCTCTTCCGCGCTCCCTCACCCGCCACTGACCCCTAGCCCATAAGCCGACCAATCAACCTGGATGCGGCGAGGATGTTGACGACCTTGGCGCCCCCAGCCACCTGCAAGTCAGATTGAACCACATCGCCTCGGTTCGGCCGTTCGCACCTATCGGGACAATCTGGAAGCCCTGAGCAACGAGCCGGGAGAGCTCGGCATCTGGTCGCATGCCCTCAGGCTCCATGTCGAGGCACACGTGGCCGGCAGACTGGAGCAGTGGGTTGGATCACGGATGTTAGGGAGTTGGCGAAGCTCCACATCGTGGTTCACCTGGCTCCAGGGCGCCCCCTCGAATAGCTCGGCTGCGTCTTTGTGCAGTGCGGCGAGTTGATGAAGCGGTTCAGCGAAGGCGATTTCCGCGCAGATCCGGACGAAGCGCGCTTTCCGGACGCCGATATTTCGCTCGCGCCCTTGCAGGTACAGGTCGCGACATCTGTTCTTCTTGCGGCCGGTAGAGGTCCATGCAGGATCCGTCTCCTTGTCGAGCCCGAAGCCTATAAAGCTTGGCCAATCGGTGGGCCCGCCCCCGGAGCCCCTACGTGCGAGGGACGCAACCTTTTGTGGAGGCTCGCTCGATGAGCGTGCATCCGACCTTGTGGATTTCATGCCGGCCCGCGAGCGGCTTCCTTGCAAGCTGTTCGATCGCCCAGGCGCCCATCGGACGATGGGGCAGTTCCAGCGTTGTCAGTTGGGGGCGCAGATGGCGGGAGATCTCGTCGTCGTCATAGCCGATGACGGAAAGATCGTCCGGGATCCGCATCCCCGCCTCGGTGATGGCGTTGAAGCAGCCCATGGCCATCTTGTCGTTCTGGCAAAAGATCGCTGTCGGCGGCTCCTCGAGCGATAGGAGCTTCTGGGTCGCCTCGAAGCCGGATGTCGGCGTCCAGTTTCCCTCGACCACCAGACGGTCATCATAGGCGAGCCCTGCCTCGGCGAGCGCCTGGCGATAGCCGGCGAGCCGGTCCTGCGCGGCTTCCATGAAGCTTTCGCCGACGATCGTGGCGATGCGTCTATGTCCCTTCCCGATCAGAGAGGCCGTTGCCATCTGCCCGCCGGTGATCTCGTCCGGCACGACCGCGGGAAAGCGATTGTCGCTGGTATAGCAGTTGAGCAGGACGAGCGGCACGGGAAGGTCGTCGAAGACGGCGTCGATCGATACGCGGCGGGTGAAGATCGACATATAGACGATGCCCTGTGCGCCGGCCTGCAGAAGGCGCGCCACCGCCTTGCGCTCATGCTCGGCCCGCCCCTGCGTCTGCGCGACAAGGATGGTCACGTCGTTTTCCCAGGACGCATGCCGGGCGCCCTCGATCGCGTTGACCGCTTCCGGTGTCGTCGCGAGCTGGTCGACGATGAAGCCGATGCAGCCGCCCCGAAGATCCCCGAGGCCCGCGCGACGGATAGGGCTTGCGAGCCCGTAGCCGAGCCTGCGCGCCGCTTCCAGCACGCGCGTGCGAAGGTCGGGCGATATCTTGATGTCCGTGACATTGTTGAGGACGACCGAGACCGTCGCCTGCGAGCAGCCCGCCGCCTTGGCCACATCCATCATGGTCACGCGCTTCATCGTTTTCCCGCCGCTCATGCTCTCCCCCGCTCTGCTCCTCTACACCAGGTGATAAAGATCGGCCATTGACTAATAATTATTAGCACCGGTAGGCTTCTCCGAAATCGGGAGGAGAACCAGATGAACACGACGCCAGCATTCGACTACGATATTGCCGCGCAGGCAGCGCAGCTTGCGGAGGACGGCATCATCGGACTGAAGGGTGCTTTCAGTCCGGCATGGGCCGACGAGATGCGCGAGGACATGATGACCGCCTTCTGGTCGGCCATTCAGAGGCCGGGAGGCGCGGTCGGACGCGGCCCCCGCCGCTGGTATGTCGAGATCCATCCGCAGGCGTTTCGCGGCTTCGTCGATCTCATCACCCATCCGTGGGTCGTGGATGTCTGCACCAACGTGCTCGGATCGGATTACCAGATCGTGGAGATCGGCTTCGACGTGCCGTTCCAGGGCGCCAAATACCAACCGTGGCACCGCGACTTCCCCTCACCCGTCGATACCTATCGCGACCGCCGGATCACCTCGTTGGCCTTCAACCTGACAGGCGTCGACGTCACCGAGGACATGGGGCCGTTCGAAGTGGCGCCGGGAACGCAATATGACGATGGCCGGGAGTGGAAACATGAGATGTTCCCGGACAAGGCGCTCTGGGGCCGCTTCCAGGACCGCGCGACCCGCAAATTTCCGAAACGAGGCGACATTTCCTGCCGCTCGGCACTGACGGTCCATCGCGGCACCGAACACCAGTCGCCCATCGCTCGACCGGTCATGGTGCTCGGCGTCGACAGGCCGGGCGCCGGGCACGCCGAGCTGCACGACATGATGGTGACGCGGGAGTGGCATGACGCCCTCCCCGAGATCGCCAGGCAGCATCTCGTCTGCCGGGTCGTCGACGAGCTGGTGCCGATTACCCAGAAGCATGACATCGAAGGCCTCGTCATGGGCGCCGATCCAACCTGATCCTCGCCGCATAGGAATAGGCTCTTGGGCCGGCCTGTTTCCTGGAGGGACAGGTCCGGAGAGCCACACCAAGCCGACGCCATCGAACGTGCAGAAGGGTCAATACGGTCGGGAGACGGTCAGCCGACTGACCGTTTCCCATTTCAATCCCCTTCCTATCAACCGAGATAAGTGGCCGTACTTATTAGCGATTTCGCCCCGACGGCATGGCATTGAGCACTTCGGTCAGGGAGCCCCCTTCGCACGCCTTGCCGAAGTACCAGCCCTGCACCATGTCGCAGCCGAACTCGGCGAGCAGCTCGACCTGCTCGAGGGTCTCGACACCTTCGGCCACGACCATCGCGTCCAGGCTGTGGGCGATCTCGATGATGCCGCGGACGATCGCCTGATCTCGCTTCGAGGCGACCATGTTCGCAATGAAGCTTCGGTCGATCTTCAGCCGGTCGATCGGCAGCTGGCGCAGATGGGTCAACGAAGCAAAGCCCGTTCCGAAATCGTCGAGCGCGATCTCGACGCCAGCGTCATGAAGGCAGCGAAGCCCCCGTTGCAGGGAGGTTTGGCGGCGACCGATAAACATGCTCTCCGTGATCTCGGCGCAGAAGGCCGTGGGCGGAATGCCCGTTCTCGCGCTCAATTCGAAGAAGCGATCCAGGAAATCCGGCGACCGAAAATCGGAGCCCGTCAGATTGATGGCGACGCGGTCGAGCGCGAGGCCTTGCTCCTGGAAGGCGACGAGGTCGCTGAAGACCCTGTCGAGCATGTACATGCCAAAAGCCGCGCGGATGCGCGGCTCGGCAAAACCCCGCCTGAAGGCTGCGGGCAGCAGGAGACCTCGATCCGGATGGCGCCAGCGCATGAGCGCCTCCAGCGAGGGGGCGCGTTCGACCGTCAGGGATACAATCGGTTGGTAGTGAAACTCGAAGGTGTTCTGCCGCAATCCGCCTTCGATCTCAGCGAGAAGCCTTGATTTCATGGCCAAACCGTCCCCTGGCGCGGGTTGAAGGGGCTCGGTTTGGGCCAGAGGCTTGGAGGGGGCGCGCGCCTCTGCCGCCTTGGGCGTGCAGAGGCGCATCGGTGCGTCGGAGTGCTGGGGAGAGGCCGGGGCGCCGGGGCTGGAGGCGCGGGCTCGCGAGCCCTCGCCTCCATTCCGCATATCCTGCCCGAGGGCCGCAAGCATCGTTTCGAACACGGCCTTGGCTCCCCTCGCTTGAGATGGCCGGACCTCTAGGGATGCGTCCTTCGATCAGGCCTGGCTTATGGCTGGGACAGGGCGGATGCCTCGGCCTTGCAATCCGGCGCCGCGGTCTGCTTCAGCTTCGCCTGCGCCACCTCGGCCTTGGCGGCCTCCAGATCGGCAAGGAAGACCGGATCGGTCTGTAGCCGCGCGACGGTCGCCGCGCCCATGATGCGGCCGGCGTCGACATCGCTCTGCCAATGCGCGTCGCAGATCACCCGGCTCTGCCCGAACTCGATGCCGCGCCGGAGCAACTCGTTCGCCCGCTCGGGATTGATCTCGGCAAACACAAGCGCCCATCCCCATCCCGCGGCCGTATGGCCCGAAGGATAAGAGCCGTCCTCCCGCAGAATTGGCTCCTGGTCCGCCCTGCAGGTCGCTTCGTCGTGCACGACGAAGGGACGCGTCCGGTTGTACTTGTTCTTCACGCCATAGGTCGACAGGCCGAGATCCGACAACATTTTCTGCATCATTGCATAGAGACGCGGCGTGTCCGTTTCGTTGATGCTGACACCCATCGCGCAGGAGAAATTATCCGCCGCCTGCGGGAAGGAGAGATCGGCGTCGCTGGCGGCAAGCTTCCAGCGGTCGGTGCTACGCAGAGCGAGCGTCGCCTTGCGCGCTTCCTCGTCTCTGGCGAGCGCTGCCGAGTCCGGCGCGGGAGGCGGGCCGAGCAGCATCAGGCTGTCCGGCAGATCGGATCGCTGCAGATAGCCCGGCGCAATCTTGAAATGAGGATCGGTGACGTTGGGCTGGGCTTCGTCTGATTGGGCGAAACTCTGCCCGCAGATCCCCAGCAGGGCAGACACGGAGACGGCAACGGCCCGAACTGCATTCCCCATCATTGATATTCCCAGTCCCTTTATGCTCGCGGACAGGCAAAGCGACGATGTCGCCACCAGCCGTCCGGCGGATCGTTCGCGGATACCGGCGGCCGGTCGATTTTCGTGTCGACAAGCGAGTTCCACGCGATTCATTTCGGGCAAAGGCAAATCGCAATCTTGCCATTTCGCGCCAATCACGGCTTGCTATCGTCAACCTTGCCGGTACCGGAACCCGTCGCAGGGACTAACCCCGTAAGCGCGGCGAAATCCATTGGCGAACATCCCTTTGACGCGAGGCCAGTTTCTTCTTCCTTTCGTCGGGATTCTTCGCGATAGCGGCGCTCCCGTCAGTTCAACTTTGGGGAAGTTTCGCCTTCCTTCGGCTCTGGAAGAAAAAAGCCAGCTTTATATTCCGCTAATGCCGACCATCCGCTTCATAGAAGCCGCGCAGAGGTCCCAGGGCATTGAGGACTTCGGCTTTCTGGCCACCCAGCGGCTGCATTATTCTCATCTGCGGGACAAGACCCGGGCGCTGATCGAGCACTCTCCGACGCTGCTCGTGGCTCTGCAGCACGCCTGCAAATGGGCGGCGCGCGAGGATACCATTCTGAGCCTGTGGATCGAGCCCCATGTCGATCACGTGCGCATCTGCAGCAGGCTTTCCGGAACGAGCGCGCTGCGGCATTTGGAGCATTCGCAATGGCTCCAGCTCGTCTTTCCCATCTACATCGTCCGCCAATTTGCCGGGCCGGACTGGATGCCGGATACGATTGCCTTTGAAGCCCGCTATACGCCCGGTCGCGCGACCCAGGCCCTATGGCCAAACGTGCGGTTTCTGTCAGGCCAGCACGCCTCCTGGATCAGCGTGCCGATCGCGCATCTCAGTCTCTCCATTCGCGCCGGCGCATCCATTCCGCCTCCGTTAGACACGGAAGACGGCCCTTCGGGCTACGACATCGTCGAACTGATCAAGCTGATGCTGCCGGCCTATCTCGACGAGAACACACCGACTCTGGCTGTTGTTGCGGAGATGGCGGGCGTCAGCACGCGGACCCTCCAACGAAAGCTCTACCATATCGGCCTGACCTACTCCGATATACTGGAGACCGTCCGATACGAGAACGCCAGCAAGCTGCTGCGCAGCACGGATTCGAAGATCATCGATATCGCCTATTCTTCCGGATACACGGATCCGGCGCATTTCAGCCGCGCGTTCCGCCGGATCTCCGGCGTTACGCCACGACAGTTTCGCGATCGATCCAGGCTGGGATAGGACGGCAGCGCCGGTCGGTCGGGAACATCCTGCGATTGGGAGACGCGCGCCTCCCTCAATCGGCTCCGACAATCGGGATTTGCGGCGCGCAGTTTCTCGGCATCGCGCCGGTCAGGCGCGGGTCCGGCATCACCTCCACCTGAAACGCGAAGGGCGTGAAGCCCGAGCGGCGGTAGAAGTCGAGCGCGGCGGGATGGTCGAGCGTGCAGGTGTGGACCCAGAACCGCCGGATCGGCCGGGCCCAGGCCCGCTCGATCGCCTGGTTCATCAGCGCCCGGCCCATGCCCGTTCCCTGCACGGCCATGGTGACGCCGAAGAAGGCGAGTTCGCAGGCACCCGGCTCGCGAAAATCGAGTTCGAGGATGCCCGCGTCGACGCCGTCCTTCTGCAGCGCGAAGATCTCGACCAGCGGGTCCTCCAGGATGGCGCGCAGCGTGTCGTCGGGCATGATGAGCCGGGACACCCACAGCCAATCCTCACCGACCGCGCGATAGAGGGCGCGATAGCGCTCCACCGACGGCCGCCCTAGAGGCAGCAGACTGATCCCCGCGGGAAACGGCTGGGCGGGCCGCGGCGCCGGGCGCTCCTTCATCTCGAGACTGGTCACGACCGCGGCGAGATGCCCGGCCGCGACCGAGGAATAGCCGTTGGGGAGAGCGGGGGCGACGGCGCTGGTCAAGCGGATGGTTCCTTCACATACCGGATCGGACTGGTTTCCTCCCGCCCTCGCATGGCAGGCCGGCGCATGGCAAGGGCGCGATCTGTCGCTCGAGCCCGGCGCAGCCATGCCCGAGAAGCCGGCGGCTCTCCACAAGTTTACCGGTGTCGTCACGACGGCGAGCTTGCCGGCCCGCCGCGGCGATCCATATCCCATCTATTACTTTGAGAATAAAAGACGTTTTGACTGCGACTATTCTAACTAAGGACTGATATTTGGAGGCATTCGAAATGAACAGCCTTCGAAAAATCCTTGCGAGTTCGGTTTTCATCGCCCTTGGTTGCGCCGTCGCCTCGGCCCAGCAGACGACCGGAGACGTCGGATCTCCCGGGGCCACGACCACCATAACGGGCAAGCAGCTGCCGCCGCCGGACCCGAAGTTCGGCGGCGTGATCAAGGAAAGGGCGTCGGACTCGACGCCCTGGTGGGCGCCCCGCGTCGTGCCGCCGAAGGGCGCCCCCAACGTCCTCCTGATCATGACGGACGATCAGGGTTTCGGCGCGCCGAGCACGTTCGGCGGCGTCATTCCGACGCCGGCTATGGATCGCATTGCGCGGTCCGGGCTGCGCTTCACCAATTTCCACTCCACCTCGCTCTGCTCGCCGACCCGCGCGGCGCTGATCACCGGGCGCAATCATCACTCGGTCGGCTTCGGCGTCGTCGGCGAGATCGCGACCGGCTATCCGGGCTACGATTCGATCATTCCGATCGAGAAGGGCACGATCGGGACGATCCTCAAGGAGAACGGCTACGCCACGTCGTGGTTCGGCAAGGACCACAACACGCCGTCCTACCAGTCGAGCCAGGCGGGACCGTTCAACCAATGGCCGACCGGGATGGGGTTCGACTATTTCTATGGTTTCGTCGGCGGCGACGCGAGCCAATGGCAGCCGAACCTCTTCCGCAACACCACCGCGATCTACCCGTTCGAGGGCAATCCGGGCTGGAACCTCGAGACGGCGATGGCCGACGACGCGATCCAGCACATCCAGCAACTGAAGGAGATCGCGCCGGACAAGCCCTGGTTCGTCTACTACGTGCCGGGGGCCACCCACGCGCCGCACCATCCGACGCCCGAATGGCTCAAGAAGATCAGCGACATGCACCTGTTCGACCAGGGCTGGAACAAGCTGCGCGAGACGATCTTCGCCAACCAGAAGCGGCTCGGCATCATGCCGGAAAATGCCAAGCTGACGGCGTGGCCGAAGGGGCTGCCCGAATGGGACACGCTCGGCTTCGAGGAGAAGAAGCTCTTCATCCGGCAGGCCGATGTCTACGGCACGTACCTCGCCTATGCCGATCATGAGATCGGCAGGGTCATCCAGGCGGTCGAGGATCTCGGCGAGCTCGACAACACGCTGATTATCTATATCGGCGGCGATAACGGCGCGAGCGCCGAAGGCATGATCAACGGCACGCCGAACGAGTTCACCACCTTCAACGGCATCGCCGTGCCGGTGAAGGACCAGTTCCTCTGGTATCCGTTCTGGGGTTCGGAGCGGACCTTCCCGCATTATTCGGCCGGCTGGGCCTGGGCGATGGATACGCCGTTCCAATGGGTGAAGCAGGTGCCTTCGCATTTCGGCGGCACCGCGCAAGGCGTCGCCATGTCCTGGCCCGGCCACATCACCGACGCCGGCGGCATCCGCAACCAGTTCCACCACGTGATCGACATCGTGCCGACCATCCTGGAGGCGACCGGCATTCCGGCGCCGGACACGATCAACGGAATCGCCCAACGCCCGATCGAGGGCGTGAGCATGATGTACAGCTGGGACAAGGCCCATGCCGACGTCCCGACCCGGCACACCACGCAGTATTTCGAGATGCTCGGCAATCGCGCCATCTACCACGATGGCTGGGTGGCTGCGACGACGCCCGCGACGCTCCCCTGGGAGCTCAGCACCAAGACGCCGCCCGACGTGATCACCGGCTACAATTGGGAGCTCTACAACGTCGACGCGGATCCGACGCAGTCCACCGATCTCGCCGCGGCCGAGCCCGACAGGCTCAAGCAGATGCAGGACCTCTTCTACGAGGAAGCGCGGAAATATAACGTGCTGCCGCTCGACAACTCGACGCTCGCGCGCTGGAACACGCCGCGGCCGAGCCTGACGGCGGGAAGCACGGAGTTCACCTATTCCGGCGAATTGAGCGGCGTGCCGGCGAGCGCGGCGCCCAGCACCTTGAACAAGTCCTACACGATCACCGCCGAGGTCGAGATCCCCGAGGGCGGCGCCGAGGGTATGATCGTCACCGAGGGCGGGCGTTTCGGCGGCTACGGCCTCTTTCTCAGCAAGGGCGATTTCGGCGTCGGGCGCGGCAGGGTCGTGTTCCTCTACAACCTCCTCGACCTGAAGCGCACGATGTGGGAGGGGCCCGAGCTGGAACCCGGCAAGCACACGATCGTCTTCGACTTCACCTCGGCCGGCCCGGGCCTCGGCAAGGGCGGCACGGGCGTCTTGTCGGTCGACGGCAAGGCGGTCGCCACCAATACGCTCGACCACGGCATTCCCGTCACCTTCCCGGAGGACGAGACCTTCGACGTCGGCCTCGATACCCGCACCGGCGTCGCGCTGGTGGAATATCGCTACGACCCACCGTTCAAGTTCACCGGCAAGATCGACAAGCTGACATTCCGACTGCAGCCGGCGGCGAGCGCCAACTAGGCCGCGCGGCGACGGGCGCGAGAGAGCCAAGAGAGGCGAGAAAGCCAGGAGGGGCGAGAAAGCGATGTGGGCGGGCAAATGGGCGCTGACGGTAGCCGCCGCGGCCGAAATCGCGACGGGGCTGGCCCTGCTCGTCGCGCCGTCGCTTGTCGCGTGGCTGCTGTTCGGCGCGCCGCTGACCGGCGCGGCGATCCCGACCGCCCGCCTGGTCGGGATTGCCCTGGTCGCGCTGGGGATCGCCTGCGGCTGGCCCTTGGTCGGCATGCTGACCTACAGTGCCCTGGCCACGCTGTATCTCGCCTATCTCGGTCTCGCGGGAGGTTTCGCCGGCGTGCTGCTCTGGCCCGCGGTCGTGCTCCACGCCGTCCTGACCGCGCTCCTGACCGTCGAGCTCACGCGACACGACCTGTACCAGGACGAATGATCTCGCGTTCCATCCTGGGTTCGGGGCCGGCCTAGCCTTCGCGGCGCGGCGCCCGCCGTGGCTTCGGAGGTGGCGACGCCAGCCGCAACAGCCTCCGGAATTTCGGGCACTCCATGTGCTGCTCGGCCGGGCATTCGGCCACGTGCCGGAGTGCGTTCCGGAGCGTCGTGAGTTCGCGGATCTGCCGTTCGATCTGGTCGGCCCGCTGGTGCAGGACTGTGCGAGGCAGATCGGCCGAGCCGTCCTTGCCGAACATCCCCCGGATTTCCTCGAGCGAGAAACCCGCCGTCTTGCCAAGCGAAATCAAGGCAAGCTGGGTCAGCGCCTCGGCGTCGAACTGGCGTCGCAATCCGTGCCGCGCCACCGACCGGATCAGCCCGATCTCCTCGTAATAGCGCAGCGTCGAGGCCGGCACGCCGCTTCTCTCCGCCAGGACGCCGATGTCGAGAAACAGCATGCTTGACCTCAAGTTGACTTGAAGTGGCAACCTAGCCGCGACCTGAGACAGCGACAAGGAAAACTGCCATGAAACGGATGATCCGGAGCGACGGAGCGCCGGCCGCGCAAACCGCGCTGGCCGGGGCGATGCTGCTCGCGTCGCTCGGAACCAGCATGGCCTCCGTGGCGCTTCCAACCCTGAGCCGGGCGTTCTCGGCGCCGGTCTCGAACGTCCAGTGGGTAGTTCTCGCCTATCTGATCACGGGAACGGTGGTGATCGTATCGGCGGGGCGGCTGGGCGATCGACTGGGTCATCGTCGCGTGATGATCGCCGGACTGGCACTGTTCACGGCAGCCTCCGTCCTCTGCGCGGCCGCCCCGACGCTCGGAACCCTGATCGCGGCTCGCGCCGTCCAGGGCATCGGCGGCGCGATCCTCATGGCGCTGCCGATATCGATCGTGCGGGAAGCGGTCGCCAAGGAACGGGTCGGGTCGGCGATGGGGCTCCTCGGCACGATGTCGGCGATCGGAACGGCGCTCGGCCCGTCGCTCGGCGGCCTGCTGCTCGCCGGCTTCGGCTGGCGATCGGCCTTCGTCCTCTTGTCCGGCCTGTCCGTCCTCGTGCTCGGCCTCGCCCTCAGGGCCATCCCGGCCGCGCCGCCCGGCCGCCATCGAAGGGTCGGGACGACGGACTGGACCGGCCTCGCCCTGCTCGCCGTGGCCCTGACGGCCTATGCGCTCGCGACTGCCGGCGGGAAGGTCTCGTTGGGCTGGAACCCGGATCTGCATCTCCCCGTCGCGATCGCGGCTCTCGCGCTCTTCATTCGGGTCGAGGCGCGATCCGCATCGCCGCTGGTGCCCGTCTCGATCCTGCGCGACCGGGTATTCGGCGTGTCGCTGACGATGAACCTGCTCGTTTCCACCGCGATGATGGCGACCCTGGTCGTCGGGCCGTTCTTTCTGGCGTTCGGTCTGCGCCTGAATGAGGCGCTCGTCGGCCTCGTCATGGCGGTGGGGCCGGTCACGGCCGCCCTGGCCGGCGTTCCGGCGGGACGCTTCGCCGACCGGTTCGGCGCGCCACGCGTCCTTCAGGCCGGATTGCTGCAGATGAGCGTCGGCCTCGCCTGTCTGGCCTTCCTGCCGAGGTTTTTGGGCGCTGCCGGATATGTCGCCGCGCTGATCCTCCTGACGCCGGGCTTCCAACTGTTCCTCGCCGCGAACAACACCGTCGTGATGCTGGCCGCCAGGGAAGAGCAGCGCGGGATACTGTCCGGATTGCTCGGCCTGTCGCGAAACCTCGGCTTCATGACCGGCGCCTCCGCGATGGCGACCTTGTTCGCCGTCACGGCCGGGAACGGGTCGATCGCCGACGCGCCGGCGCATCGCATCGGCGACGCCTTCGCGACGACATTTCTGGTCGCCGCCGGCCTGACGATGCTCGCCCTCGTTCTCGCCTGCCTGGGCCGGCCGAGCCGCGTTCCGGAGCCGAGATCCGAATCTTCCCCTTGCGGGTGAAAAACGCCGGATCCCGTTTGTATCAGCCCCAGGGACTGCACTACCCAGCAACCAGGCACGGCATCCCGCCCTCATGCAAACAACGGGAACGGCCGGGTCATAATGCGAAATTCGGACAATGCGGCGCGCCGGCGAGTGGCGCGCAAGACGCTCGCGGCTGCGCTGATGCTGACGTCGGCGATCGGCGCGGGCTGGGTCATGAGCACCCCGGCGCAGGCGCAATCGGCGGCGGTAGAGACGGTCGATTTCAAGGTTCCGGCCGGTCCGCTCAATCAGGCGCTGGCCGCCTTCGGCCGCCAGTCCGGCCTGCAGGTGACCTATCTCGCCGCCTCCGCCACCGGCAAGACCTCGCCGGGGATCACCGGCCGCGCCACGCGCGACGACGCGCTGGCGCGCATCCTCGCCGGCTCCGGCCTCGCCTTCTCCTTCCCGAACGCCACGACGGCGGCAATCGGCACGGCCGGATCGCCGGCCGTGCCCGTCGCGACCGACGGCTCGACCGTTCTCGACGTGATCGACGTGACGGCGGGAGGCGGCGGCATCCGTTCGGCCGAGCAGGTCTTCGAGACGCCGGCCGCCGTCTCCTACATCTCGCAGCAGACGATCGAGCGTTTCCGCGGCAGTTCGCCCGGCGACATTTTTCGCGGAACGCCGGGCGTGATGTCGGGTGAAAGCCGCAACGGCGCCGCCATCGACGTCAACATTCGCGGCATGCAGGGCATGGGCCGCGTCCCGGTCACGATCGACGGCGCGATGAACTCGACCACGGCCTATCAGGGCTACCAGGGCGTCAGCAACCGCTCCTATGTCGATCCGGACCTGATCGGCGGCATCGACATCTCCAAGGGCCCGGCCTCGGGACCCTTTGGCGGCATCGGCGGATCCGTCGCCATGCGCACGATCGACGCCAACGACATCATCAAGGACGGCAAGAATATCGGCCTCCGGATCAAGGGCGGCGGCGGCACCAACACGTCATCGGTGCCCGATCGCGGCACGCTGGGCGGCATGATCTTCTTCCTGCCCAATATCGGCCTGCCGCCCCGGCCTGGCGACACGGCCGGCCTCGACAGGCCCGGTCTGCTCGAGGCGACGCGCGGCTATGGCAGCGCGGCCGCCGCCGCGCGCGGCGACAATTACGAGGTGGTCGCCGCCTATGCCCGGCGCGAAAACGGCAACTACCACGCCGGAACCCATGGCCCCGTCGCCGAGCCAAGCGGCAATCTCGGCCCCCACACGCCCTGTTCGGCGCCGGGTTGCCCGACCTACCAGAACTACTACGAGAATCTGGGCCTCACCAATTATCGTCGGGGCGAGGAAGTACTGAACACCTCGCTCGATACCGAGTCCTGGCTCGCCAAGGGCAAGCTCCTGTTCGGCGACGGCCAGAGCTTCGAACTCGGCTATACGGGGTTCCGCAGCGAGCAGGGCGACATCCGCGCCTCGATCATGTCCGACATGTCCTCCCGGCCGGTCCAGAACTGGCTTGCCCGGGCCCGCACCGACACCGGAACGTCCACCTACGCCTGGAACCCGCAGGACAACGATCTCGTCGACCTCAAGGCCCGTCTCTGGGTCAGCGCCCTGGAGACCCGCAATCCGACCACCGCCGGCCGGTCCAAGACGACGCCGCTCGGCCTGCCCAATCCCCTGCTGGAACGCATCCTGATCGGATCCGATACGCTTATGTGGGGCGGCGATATCGGCAATACCTCGCTGTGGCAGACGCCCCTGGGCGATGTCTCGCTGCACTACGGCGCCTCGTATCTCAGCGAGGACGCCAGGCCGACGGAGCTGACGCGCATCCTCGAATACCCTTATGGCCCGCGCAACGGCACGCGTGAGGAGACGGCTGCCTATGCCAACGCCGAATGGAAGGCACTGGACTGGCTCACCTTCGATGCCGGCCTGCGCTACCAGAGCTACAACACCCTGGATCGCTCCGAGGCGCGCGACACCAACGGCAAGCTGTTCGTCGGGCAGACCGACCATCGCGACGGCTCGGGCATCGCGCCGGCGATCGGCGCCGTGGTGACGCCGATGGACGGCATGCAGCTCTTCGCCCGCTATTCGGAAGGGTTGCGCTCCCCGGCCCTTTCGGAATCGGCCAGCATGGCCTTCACCTATGTGACGCCGGACATCGTGCCGGAGCGCGCCCACAATTGGGAGCTCGGCATGAACCTGATGCGCGACAACGTCGTCGCGACCGGGGATGAAGTCTGGTTGAAGCTCGGCTGGTTCGACAATCGGGTCACCGACTACATCGCCCGCCGTGTCGTCGATCTCCACTACACCGGAGGTATCGTCACCAAGGGTCTCGCCGTCGGCAATATCGACGAAGCCAGGTTCCGCGGCATCGAGTTCACCGGCCACTACGCGCTGGCCGGCCTGTCGCTGGATCTCGCGGCGAACTACTACACCGACATCGAATTCTGCCCGACCGCGTCGACCTGCTCCAACAGCACGCTCTATGGCGACTATGCGACCAATCAGGTGCCGCCGGAATATTCCGTCAGCCTCACGGTCTCGCAAAAGCTCTTCGACGACGCGCTGACCATCGGCGGGCGTGTCAGCTATATCGGGCCGAAGGCGATCGGCTCCGATCAGCCGACCGTCCAGGGCGCCGCGCCGTTCATCCTGCCGATCAACTGGGATCCCTACACGCTGGTCGACCTGTTCGCGGAGTACAAGGTCAACGACACCCTGACCGCCGAACTGCGCGTCGAGAACGTCGCCGACCAGTACTATGTCGATCCGCTCGGCCTCTCGAACGTTCCCGGCCCCGGCCGCACGATCTGGGCCGGCCTGACCGCAAACTTCTGACGAGCATCCCCGAAGCCCGAGAAGACGGCCCTCCCCCGCAGCCCGCGGGCGGAGGGCCGTGCTCGTTTCGCGCGAGACAATCCATGGACCTGTCGCGCAAGCCGTATTAATCTGGCGCCGACCGGTCGCCTGACCGCTTCGCCAACATGCCCCGAGGATCCTTCCGTTGCCCGGCCCTGTCGCCTGATGCCATCCGACGACCCCGATAGTACCGAGCCCCCTTCCCGCCAACGCGCGCAGGGGGCAAACCGAAACGAAGGCCGCGACGGAGGCGGATCGAGCGATCGATCGCCCCGCTATCAGCGAACTCCATCCCGGGACGAATTCCGCCCCGCGCGCCGCCATGCGCCGGTTTCCGGCGCGATGGCGCGTTCGTCGACGCGCGCCTTGACGCGCCCGCGGGACCGATCACGCGCCGCTCGTCCCCTTGACCCCATTCTCCGGTCGCCTCGCGGGCGTCGCCTCGGCGTCGCGCGAATGCCGCATGCTGACCGAAGCGCCGGCCTGACGATGGCCGACCGATCCCGACAATCTGGCCGATCGATCCGATCCGCCGCAGGAAAGAACCGATGATCCTCGAATGGATGGCCGATCCGGCCGCCTGGGCTGGCCTTGCGACCCTCATCATCCTCGAGATCGTGCTCGGCATCGACAATCTCGTCTTCATCGCGATCCTCGCCGACAAGCTGCCGCCGCATCAGCGCGATCGCGCCCGCATCGTCGGCCTATCGCTGGCGCTCGTCATGCGGCTGGTGCTGCTCGCCTCGATTGCCTGGATCGTCAAGCTCACCTATCCGCTGTTCTCTATCTTCGGCTCCGACATCTCCTGGCGCGACATCATCCTGATCGTCGGCGGCGCCTTCCTGCTGTTCAAGGGCACGATGGAGCTGCATGAGCGGCTGGAGGGCGACCACGGCGCCAGGTCGAGCGGCGGCGCCCACGCCGTCTTCTGGCAGGTGCTGGTGCAGATCGTCGTTCTCGACGCCGTGTTCTCGCTCGACAGCGTCATCACGGCCGTCGGCATGGCGAGCCATCTCTCGGTGATGATGATCGCCGTCGTCGTGGCGATCGGCGTCATGATGCTGGCGAGCCGGCCGCTGATGGCCTTCGTCTCGCGGCATCCGACCGTCGTGATCCTCTGCCTCGGCTTCCTGCTGATGATCGGCTTCAGCCTGATCGTCGAGGGTCTCGGCTTCCACATTCCGAAGGGCTATCTCTACGCCGCGATCGCCTTCTCGATCCTGATCGAGGCGGCCAACCAGCTCGGCCGCCGCAACGTGGTGCGGCGGGTGACGACGGCCGACCTGCGCGACCGGACGGCGATGGCGGTGCTGCGCATGCTGCGCGGCGGCCAGTCGGCGCCGCAGGCGTCCGAGGAGGTCGCGGCGATCGTCGCGAACAGCGGCGGCGCCAGCGCCTTCAGCGCCGAGGAAAGCCTGATGATCGAGCAGGTGCTGTCGCTGGCCGGACGCCCGGTGCGGTCGATCATGGTGCCGCGCGTTGACGCGATCTGGCTCGACATCGAGGACGACCCGAAGACGATCCTCGCCGAGATCCGCGAGAGCGGCCGGTCGCGCTTTCCGCTGTGCCGGCACGACGTCGACCAGATCCTCGGCATCGTGCACGCGAAGGACCTGATCGGCCAGGACGAGCACGACCTGGCGCTGGAGGCGGCGATGCGGCCGCCGCTCTACGTCACCGAATCCATGCCGGTGCTGAAGCTGCTCGAGCAGTTCAAGAGCTCGCCCGTGCACATGGCGATCGTCGTCGACGAGCACGGCACGTTCGAGGGCCTAGTGACGCCGACCGACATCCTGATCTCGATCGCCGGCGACCTGCCCGAGCGGGCCGGCGAGGAAGAGCCCTATGCCACGCGCCGCGATGACGGCAGCTGGCTGATCGACGGGCGCATGCCGATCGACGAGGTCGAGCGCACGCTTGCGACCGGCGACATGCAGGGCGACGGCGACTACACGACGCTGGCCGGCTTCGCGCTGGAGCATCTCGGCCACCTGCCGGCGGTCGGCGAGGCGTTCACCTGGGAAGGCTGGCGCTTCGAAGTCGTCGGCCTCGAAGGCCGCCGCATCGACCGCCTGCTGGCGACGCCGGCGTAGGGCGGTTGCCGGTCTGGCGCCCTCGAAAGAGCGACGCCGAAAGGCTCGGATACTACAAACAAAAACGCCGGCATGGCGGCCCGAGGGGCGTCATGCCGGCGCGGATGTTGCCAGACTTTGCCAGACTGGCCGGAGCCGGGGATCAGTCCCGAAGCAGGCTGTAGAGCAGGTCGAAGAAGCGGTCGGAATCGACCTCCTCGCAAACCTGGGCGTTCGGCGGCAGGCCGCGCTCGTTCCAGTAATCGGCGACCGTCGCACCGAAGGTGTAGGTGCCGGTCAGGTCGACGCCGATATGGGCCGGACGGGTCTTGACCAGCGTCGGGTCGATGATCAGCGCCAGCGCCAGCGGGTCGTGCAGCGCGCCGCCCACGCCCATCGAGTTGCGATGCAGCTTCTCGTAGAACTTCAGCCAGTCGAGAACGACGCGGCCGAGCTCGGTGTCGATCTTCTCGAACTCGCGGTACTGCGGCTCCTCGACCAGCACCTTCATGGTGACGTCGAGGCCGACCATGGTGATCGGCACGCCGCTGTCGAGGACGATCTTCAGCGCTTCCGGATCGCAGAAGGCGTTGAACTCGGTCGGCGTGATGTACTCGCTCTTGCGCCAGAACACGCCACCCATCCAGGTGATATCCTTGATCTTCGAAAGAAGCTCCGGATACTTCAGGACGAACAGGCCGAGATTGCAGAGCGGGCCGGTGGCGACGATGCGCAGCGGCTCGTCCTGCTCGCGGAGCGTCTTGGCGATGAAGTCGACCGCATGCATCGGCTCGACCTTCTTGGTCGCCTGCGGCAGGTAGGGCGAGCCCTCCAGGCCGCTCGGGCCGTCGGCGGTGCCGAGCACCAGCGGACGGGCGAGCGGGCGCACGCAGCCGGCCGCGACCGGCACGTCATGCGCGCCGATGAACTCCAGGATGCGGAGCGTGTTGGAGACGGTCTTCTCCGGCTCGGCATTGCCGCAGGTGACGGTGACGCCAAGGAGGTCGATCGCCTTCGAGCGATGCGCCATCACGAGCGCGATGGCGTCGTCATGGCCGGGATCGCAATCGAGCAGGATCGGCGTCGGGCGGGTGCTGGTCATTTCGGTCGTGGTCATTCTCGTGCCCTTACGCCGCTTCGCTCTGGTAGCGGACGATCGTTTCCTTGAAGAGCTTCATGAAGCGGCGGCCGTCGATGTCGGTGCAAATCCGCGTCGTCTTCGGGCCGCCGCCGGGAAGCAGCTGGCGACCGCGATAGGCGACCGTCTGGCCGCGGGCGAGGCGCCCGTCGAGCACGATGTCGCAGAACAGCGGCTCGGTCATGGTGCAGAGCGAGTGATCGAAGGCGAGCGCGACGGTGATGATATCGTCCATCGGGAAGCCGACGAGATCGAAGAACTCGCGCCAGATGTCGATATAGATCGGGAACGTCTCCTGGATCATCTTGAGGACCGGGTGGTCGCCCAG
The DNA here is from genome assembly GCF_059699055.1 of Kaistia sp. SLG-1. NCBI lineage: Bacteria > Pseudomonadati > Pseudomonadota > Alphaproteobacteria > Hyphomicrobiales > Kaistiaceae > Kaistia > Kaistia sp. SLG-1. Next base: position 911,516 of record NZ_AP048544.1, on the reverse strand, counting down.
ATCCTTGAGATCGGCGAGATCGTCACGCGTCAGCATGCTGGCGGCGGCGCGGTTGTCCTCGCAGACGTCGAGCGGCACCAGGATCGTGTCGACGCCCTGGTTGAGCACCACGCGGGCCGCTTCGGGGTCCGCCCAGATGTTGTATTCCGACAGCGGCGTGATGTTGCCTGGGGTGACGAAGTTGCCGCCGAGCAGCACCATACGCTTCAGCGCCTTGGCGAGCGCCGGCTCCTGCAGGAACGCCATGGCGGCATTGGTCATCGGGCCGGTGACGACCAGCGTGATCTCGCCGGGGTTGGCGAGCGCCGTGTCGATGATGAAGTCGACGGCGTGCTTGTCGATCACCTTCAGCGTCGGCGTCGGCGCGGGCGGGTTGAACTTCTTCAGCCGGTCGCCGAAGCGGGCGACCAGGCGCTTCTCGAAATGCACCGGCGCTTCCATGTCTTCCTTGGAATTGCCGACGATCGGGCGCCAGGCGCCCTTGGCGACCGGGACGTCACCCTTGCCGGCCAGCGCCAGCGTGTTGAGGACGACGTTGGTCACCTGGTCGATGGGACCGGCGGCGCCGGTGCAGGTGGTGACACCTTCGAGCTTGATCGACGGCGAGATCGCCGCGAAGAGCACCGCGAGAATGTCGTCGCCCGCGGAGTCGACGTCGAGAATGATGCGTTCCATTTTATCCCCTCGTCACGGCTTGGAAGCGTCCGTGGCGGCAGCTGGTTTGATGGTGTTGGACTTGACGGAAAGGGCGCGGCCCATGCTGGCCAGCGTCTCCTGGATCACGCGCGGGCGTGACCGGTAGGAGAGTGCGAACAGTGCGATCAGCGCGACCAGATAGGGCACGGCGAGCACGAGGTAGGACGAGATGCCGAGCGTCTGCAGGCGCAGCGCCAGCGCGTCCGAGAAGCCGAACAGCAGGCAGCCGATCAGGATCTTGAGCGGATCGCCGTTCGAGAAGATCAGGATCGCGACGGCCATGAAGCCACGGCCGGACGACATATTCTCGGTGAACATCGTCGTGTAGCCGAGCGACAGATGCGCGCCGGCGAGGCCCGCCAGCAGGCCGCAGAGGAGCGACGACACGTAGCGGATGCGGACGATCGAGATACCAAGCGCCTCGGCTGCTTCCGGCTTCTCGCCGACGACACGGATATAGAGGCCGAGCCGCGAGCGGTTGTAGAAGAGGATCAGGACGGGCACGAGGATGAAGGCGAGATAGACCAGCGGCGTGTAGCCGGAGATCATCTGGCCGAACCAGCCGAGATCCTTGACATTCGGCAGCTTCAACGGCGGCAGGCCGACGAGGCCGTGGCCGAAGATCGAGCCGCGCGTGCCGAAGATCGCCTTCATCAGCGAGATGGTCATGCCACCCGCTAGGATGTTGAGCGCCAGGCCGACGACGACCTCGTTCGCCTTGAAGGTGACGACGAGCAACGCGAAGATCAGCGCCAGCGTCAGCGCGGCGGCGACGCCGCAGAGCACGCCGAGCCAGGGCGAACCGGTGGCGATCGTGCCGATCACGGCGAAGAACGCGCCGACCAGCATCTGGCCTTCGAGGCCGATGTTGAAGATGCCGGCCTTGGTGGTGAAGGAGCCGCCCAGCGCGACGAGCAGGATCGGCGCGGTCGTGCGGATCGTCGCGATGACGAGCGTAACGTTGAGGAGACGTTCTAGAACTTCCATCGACGCTCTCCCGCGGTCGAATCCGATGCCTTGCGGCGAATGGTGATCTGGGCCGAGACGGCGAGAATGATCAGCGCCTGGATGACGGTGATGATTTCGCGCGAGGCGGAGGTGTCGACTTCCAGAAGCAGCGAACCGCTCCTGAGCGCGCCGAAGAACAGCGCCGTGAAGATGGTGCCGATCGGGTTGCCGTTGGCGAGCAGCGCGGCGATGACGCCGTCAAAGCCGAAGCCGGGCGCGAAGCCTTCCATGAAGCGATGGTGCACGCCGAGCGCCTCGACGCCGCCGGCCAGGCCGCCGACCGCGCCGGAAGCGATCAGCACCAGGAAGGTCTGCTTCTTGATGTCGATGCCGCCATATTCGGCGAATTTCGGGTTGGCGCCCATCTCGCTGACGGCATAGCCGCGCGCGGTCCGGGTGAAGAAGAGGTACACGCCGATCGCGAGCACGAGGCCGATGATCAAGCCCCAGTTCAGCCGCGAGAACGAGAACAGCTCCGGCAGGTAGGCGCTCTCCAGGATCGGCGGCGTCTCGGACTGGCCGCCGGGGCGCTTGAAGATGTTGATCGTCAGATAGGAGGTGAACAGGATCGCGACATAGTTGGCGAGAATGGTCGAGACCACCTCGTTGGTCTTGTAGCGCGCCCGGAAGAAGGCGGGGATCGCGATCCAGGCCATGCCGGCGAAGATGGCGACGGCCATGGCGAAGAGCAGATGCAGCACCGGCGGCAGGTTGAACGAGAAGCCGACCCAGGTCGCCCAGAAGCCGCCCATGAAGAGCTGGCCTTCGATGCCGATGTTGAACAGGCCGCCGCGGAACGAGATGCAGGCGGCGATGCCGCAGATCAGGATCGGCGTCGTCTGCAAGAGCGTGCCGGCGATCCGCTCGGGGCTGCCGAAGGCGCCGTTCAGCAGGGTGACGAAGACGCGGACCGGGCTCTCATCGACCGTCAGGATGACAAGGGCGCCCAGTCCGAGCGCGAAGAGGATGGCCAGGCTCTGGCCGAAAAGACTGTCGAAGCGGTCCGACATCAAGCGGCCCCCACGGTTTTGGAACGAGGCTCCGGAACGACGCCGGCCATCAGCATGCCGATCTCTTCCTCGTCGACGCGGTCACCGGGGATTTCGCCCATGATGGTGCCGCCGAACATGACGAGGATGCGATCGGCGAGCGCGATCAGTTCGTCCAGCTGGACGGAGATCAGCAGGATCGCCTTGCCCGCCTCGCGCTGGCGCATGATCTCGCTGTGGATCGATTCCTGCGCGCCGATGTCGACGCCGCGCGTCGGCTGGTCGATCAGCAGGCAATCGGCGCTGCCGGTGAATTCACGGGCGAGCACGATCTTCTGGATGTTGCCGCCCGACAGGCTCTTCGCCGTCGATTCCGGTCCGCGGGCGCGGATGTCGAAGCGCTTGATCAGCGCCTTCGTCTCCTGCTGCAGATAGTTCTGATCGATGATGCCGTGGCGCGACCAGGGGCTCTGGTCCTGCCGCCCCATCAACAGGTTGAGCGCGATCGAAGCATTGCGGTCGACGCCGCGCACCAGCCGGTCGCCCGGAACATGGCCGACGCCGGCGGCGCGGATGTCGCGCGCCGAGCGGCCGGTGATGTCCCGCCCGGCAAGCCGGAACTTGCCGTGGCTCGACGGTCGAAGGCCGGAAAGTACCTCGGCGAGCTCGGTCTGGCCGTTGCCGGCGACGCCGGCGATGCCGACGATCTCGCCGGCGCGGACGTTGAAGGAAACGCCGCGCAGGGCCTGCAGCTGGCGCTCGTCGCGGCACCACAGGTCCTCGACCTCGAGCACCGTCTTGCCGAGGCTCGGCGAACGCGGCAGGCGATCAAAGGAAACCAGGCGCCCGACCATCAGCTGGACGAGATCGGACTTGGTCAGCTCGGCTGTCGGCTTCGAGGCGACGTTCTTGCCGAGGCGCAGCACCGAGACGGTATCGGAAACCTCCATCACCTCTTCCAGGTGATGCGAGATGAAGATGACGGTCATGCCCTGGGCGACGAACCCGCGGAGCGTCTGGAACAGCTCGCGGCTTTCCTGCGGCGTCAGCACGGCGGTCGGCTCGTCGAGGATGATGGTCCGCGCGCCGCGCACCAGCACCTTCAAGATCTCGATGCGCTGCTCGATGCCGACCGAGAGCAGCCCGACGCGCTCGTTCGGATCGACCTGCAGGCCGAACTGCTTCGAAAGCTCGGCGGTCTTCTTGATCTGGGCCGCGTGGTCGATCAGGCCACCCTTGCGGATCTCCATGCCGAGGAAGACGTTCTCCGCCACCGTCAGCGACGGCACCAGCTTGAAGTGCTGATGGACCATGCCGATGCCGGCGGCGATCGCCGCGGCCGGGTTGGGAAGCGACTTCTTCTCGCCATCGATCCAGATTTCGCCCTCGTCCGGCTGCAACAGGCCGAACAGGACGTTCATCAAGGTGGTCTTGCCGGCTCCGTTCTCACCGATGATCGCGTGGATCTTGCCGCGTTCGACGGCGAGGTTCACGTCTTCATTCGCGACGAAGGCGCCGAACCGCTTGGTGATGGATTTCAGTTCGATGGCAAGTGTCATCAGTTTTGTCCCCTGGGAGAGACCCGCGCAAGGATGCGCCGGCCGCGCCCAATCCCGGATACGCGCCTGCGCACAGACCTACTGTCTGCACGCAGGCACGGAACGAGTGTAGACGACCGGCCAGCCCGCCGCGCCCGCCCTAGGGGCAGAGGTGGGTGGCCGGCCGGTTCAAGCCGAAGCTCTCTACTGGGTGGTCGTGGCGACCTTGATCTTGCCCGAAGCGATGTCGGCCTTGAGGCCTTCGAGCTTCTCCTTGACGTCGGCCGGGATCTTGTCCGCGACGTCAGGGCAGAGCAGCAGTTCGACGCCGCCGGACTTCACGTTCGCCGTGTGAACGCTGCCGGGCTCGAGCGTCTTGCCGTCGACGACGTCCTTGACCAGGTCATAGACGGCGACGTTGGCGTTCTTCAGCATCGAGGCCATCACGTGGCCCGGCGCGACGTTGCACTGGTTGACGTCGACGCCGATCGAGTACTTGCCGGCGGCGGCGCTCGCCTGCAGCACGCCCTCGCCCGTCGGGCCGGCGACGTTGTAGACGATGTCAGAACCCTGGCCGTAGAGGGCCATGGTCAGCTCGCTGCCCTTGGCCGGATCGTCGAAGGTGCCGGCGAAGACGGCGTCGAGGCGCACGTCGGGAGCGGCGGTCTTGGCGCCCTGCTCGTAGCCGACGAGGAAGTCGCGGATGACCGGGATGTCGCGGCCGCCGACGAAGCCGACAGCCTTGCCGTCGCCGAGACCGTCGATCTCGCTGCCCTTCTCCGCCATCATCGAGGCCAGCGCGCCGGCCAGGAACGAGCCCTCATTCTGGGCGAAGTTGGCATAGACGATGTGCTTGGAATCGAGCACGCCGTCGATGAAGACGAACTTCGTGTTCGGATAGGCGGCGGCGGTCTTCTGCAGCGCGTCGACCAGCTCCCAGCCCATGACGAAGACGATGTCGTACTCGCCGCCCTTGGCGAGATTGTTGAACTGCTCCTCGTAGTCGAGGGCGCGGTTGCCGGTGTCGACCAGCTTGACCTTCACGCCGAGATCCTTCTCGGCCTTCTTCAGGCCCTCGACGATGGCAACGCCAAAGCCCTGGGAGAAGTAGCCGGAGATCGCCGCGACGGAGACGTCCTTAGCAAGCGCGGCCTGGCTGGCGAGCGCGATGACGGAAGCGCCACACAGCGCGACGAGACGACGAGACCAACGAGACATGATTGAATCCAACCTCTGGAGCTTGATGAGAAGCTTTCGCTATCGCTGCCCTCTCCGACATTGTCGAGCCGACCAGATCGCGTTCCCTGCACCTGATCGCCAATATCATTGGTGGCCCTATGAGATTGAAGGGAAAGTTCGGCGGCTGTCAATGCGCAAGAGCGCAGGAAAATCGGGAGAAAACTTTGCGGGCTTTGGACATGACGGCCAAATGATTGGAATCGCAAAGGGTCGCCCGATTTTGGAGGACCACCAACAATCTCATACAGAACAACGGGCGACGAACCTCTCCGAGGCGGGACGCCCGCGCCGGCGCGATGCGCGCCAAGCTTGCCGTATGGGACCGCAACTATCCACAATATTGAAGTACCCGCTTCGCTGGGGAAGCCCGCGCCCCGCCCGCAGGCCCGGCGGACTCAGTCGGCGCGGAGCTGCGCGATCGCTGTCTGCAGGGGTTTCAGCGACGGCTGGATGATCCCTTCGCTCGGCGACGCCAGCTCCAGAATCATGAAGATCCCCCCCGCCACGGCGACGGAACAGAGGAACAGCGCCGCCAGCGCGGTGGCGTTGCGGGGCGCGAACAGCCCGAAGCTCGCAAACAGGATCGCGAGCCAGAAGATCAGCAAGATGAGGAAGGGCCCCGGCACGGCGCTGCTGTTCTTTTCCAGCAGGACCCAGCGCGCATCCGAAATCGCCTCGACGAACCGCAGCGCCTGGGCCTGGATGATCCGCTCGCGATCATCGACGGGCTTGAGGTTGGTGATCTGGTCGCTGACCGTCTCCAGCACTCTCATCGTTTCGAGCCCGAGAGCCTCGCGCCGGTCTCTCGACAGCTCGCCGACCTTCGCCGTCGCATATTCGTGGATCGTCGAACGGATCGCGTCGGCGCCGGGGCCATAGCGCACCAGGGAACGATCGAGACGGAGAATGTCGACCGCGAGATCGCCGATCGCATTGGTCCGCGCCATGAAGGAGCTGTTGGCCGTGGAGATGAGCAGGCTGATGACGAGGGCGGATAGCGTGCCGACGACGGCCATCGAGACGGACACGGCCGTGCGGGTATCGCTGCCGAGGTGCTGCTCGGGTAGCCGCTTGGACATCAACACGCCGAGGAGCACGCCGCCGAAGATGGCGACGAAGGCGAGCACGCCGATCCACACCGAATTGAAATTTGGTCCGAATATCATCCGAAGCCCCTAGCAGGAGGACCAGCCTTCAACGCCCCGGCGCGGCGGCCGCATGGTTTCGCCAGGCCGAGGGCGTCCATCCCGACCAGCGCTTGAACGCCCGCGTGAAGGCCGCGCCGTCGCAGAAATCCAGCGCCGACGAGATCTCCCCGGCCGTCAGCGACGTCAGGGAGAGAAGCTGGCGCGCGATCTCGAAACGCACCTCGTCGACCAGGGCGCTGTAGGTCGTGCGCTCCTCGGCGAGCCGGCGACGCAGGGCGCGCGGGTGCAGCTCCAGCCGGCGGGCGGCCGCCTCAATCGAGCAGTTCTCCTTGAGCAGCATGGAGCGCAGATAACCCCGGAGGCTGTCGCTCAGGCTCACCGGCGCTTCCGCCTCCATCTCGGCGATCCGGTGCTCCAGGATCCGCCGCATCACGGGGTCCGCCCCCTCGACCGGGCTGCGGAGCCAGTGCGCGGAGAAGACGATCGTCGGCGCCTCCTGATTGAAGCGGAGGTTCGGCCCGAGGTGCTGGCGGAAGGGCCCGAGCTCGCTGGGAACGCGGCGCTGCAGCAGCACCTCCACCGGCTGCCAGCCGGGGCCGCAAAGCGCGCGCAGGAGATTGCAGGCGACAGCCACCGCGCCGTCGGCGATCTGGTCGGCATGCGCCGCGAGCGGCAGCTGGAAGCCGAGCATGGCGACATCGCTGCGGAGGCCGAGATGGAGCTCCGCGCCCTGGCCATGGTGGCGGAAATGACGGACGAGACTGTCGAGCGCCGCGCCGACCGTCGGCGAATGCAGGGTGAGGCAGCCGACGGCGCCGAGCGCGGACGGTCCGCAGGCGCGCCCCATCAGCAGGCCGAAATGCTCGCATTGCGTCGCTTCGAGGCACAGCCCCAGCAGGGCGTCGAGCGCCCTGAGCGGAACCAGCGCGTCGGGATCGTCGAACAGGAGCAAGTCCAGCCCGGCGCCTGCGAGAACGGCCGCCGGATCGAGCCCGTATTCGCGCAGCAGGCGGGGGATCGCCGTCGCCATGCCGAGCCGGACCAGGATCTGCGGACCGGCGGCCTCTCCCTCGCTCCGACGTCGCGCCGCGCCGGAACGAGCGCCGACGTCGTCGGACGCGGTCGTCCAGGCGCATTCCCCGTTTGGCTCAGAATTCGCCATGGCGCACCGAAATATGGGCTTCCATGCAACGCTAGCATGAAATCCGGCGCGCCTTCATCTGACTTTCCGCTGCGGCACATCTTTTGTCCTCGAAAGACAAGATCATGTCCCCCGCGAACAAGCAGCCATCGCGGTTTCGTGAATCAATTCCCTTCCAGCCCGCGATCTGCTTCGCCCGTCCGGGCCGCCGCGGCGGATCGCAGGCAGGAGCATCAACCGGACAGCATCCTGGACGAGGGGACCATGAACCTGCTCCGCCTTTCTGCCCCGCTCCTGCTGGCGGCGACGATGTCGCCTGCCCTCGCCGCGGACATCACGCCGACGCCCGTCGAGCCCGTGGCGCCCGTACAGGACTGGCGCTTCCAGGCCACCCTCTATGGCTGGGCCGCGGGTGTCTCCGGCGATGTCGGCGTGCGCGGACTGCCGCCCCAGGACATCGACGTCACCGCCTGGGACGCGCTCCAGCATCTCAAGGGCGCGGTGATGGGATCCTTCGGGGCGGAATATGGCGACTGGCTGTTCCTGACCGACCTGATGTGGGTCAAGATCGGCGACGACGCGCAGGTCGGCCGCAATGGCGGCTCGCTCGACTTCGTCCAGAAGCAGCTGACCGCCTCGGCCCTGGTGGGCTACCGGCTGCCGCTCGACATCCAGAACCTCGATCTGAGCGCGACGGCCGGCTTTCGATACCAGCGCCTGAACGTGTCGCTCGATCTCGACGCGGCCGATCCCCGGTTTTCCTTCGACGTCGAGGGAACCAAGCAGTGGATCGACCCGACGATCGGCCTCAGCCTGCATTACGACATCAACGAACGCTGGTTCATCAACGCGCTCGCCGACGTCGGCGGCTTCAGCGTCGGCTCCAACTTCACGTCGCAGGGCTTCGCCACGATCGGCTACAACTGGACCAAGACGATTTCGACCGCGATCGGCTATCGCGTCATCTACACGGACTATGAGAAGGACGGCTTCGTCTTCGACACGACCGAACAGGGCGTCTTCACCAGCGTCGGCTTCCATTTCTAGACTATTTTGTTTGGTCGCGTTTCCTTGACGCGAACCGGTATCCACTTCGCTTGAAATCGCTCTAGCGGAATGAACTTTCGTTCATCAGGAAAGGGGATGCTCATGTCGTTCGCAACCACCCGGAAGACCCGGATCGCCCTCCGCTCGCCGGGGCTCGCCGCCGGCCTGGCGATGGCCGGCCTGCTCGCGATGGCCCCCGCCGCCATGGCGCAGTCCGCCACCAAGATCGGCACGCTGTCCTGCGACGTCTCGTCGGGGATCGGGATGTTCGTGGTCGAGAAGCAGACGATGACGTGTTCGTTCAAACCCCTGAAGAGCGATATCACCGGCGCCTACACCGGCAAGATCGAGACCTTCGGCGTCACGCTCGGCGCGGTCGAGAAGGGCCATCTCGTCTGGGGCGTCGTCGCGAAGATCAATGATGCGCCGGTGGTCGGTGCGCTGGCCGGGAAATATGTCGGCGCCAGCGCCGACGCCGCCTTCGGTCCCGGGCTCGGCGCCAACGTGCTGGTCGGCGGGTCGAACCAGGCCTTCGCGCTCCAGCCGATCTCCGTCGAGGGCGAGATCGGCGTCAACATCGCGGCCGGCGTCACCGAACTGACCCTGACCGCGGGCCCCTGATCCGGCACGACCGCTCCGCCACAGCGGCGAAACTGCAACGTCCGGCCGAAATATCGGGCGCGACACAACGTTCGACGCGTCGATGGGGACGTCGACGCCGGCCGCGCTTCACCACGTCTTCCGCACCGTGTAACACTGTCGTCAGAAGCGCCGGCTAGCTTGGGGCGTCGTGCTGGTCGGAATTGTGTGCGGGGGGCGTGTGTCGTCAGTGGTCTCTGTCCTTTCACGGACGATGCTCATCCTTGGATTGGCGATCGTGCTGGCGGCCTGCGCCTCGCGGCCGCAAGGCGTGCTGACGCCGGTCAAGGCCGATGCCGCCGCGGCGGACAAGGTCGATCTGCTCGTCGCCACCACCCGCGCCAGGTCGGATGCGCCCGGCGTCTATTTCAACGGCGAGCGCGGCTCCGATCTTTCGCTCAACAACATCGTCGTCTCGATCCCGGAACAGCGCCAGGTCGGCTCGATCCAGTGGCCGAGCCGCGTGCCCGGCGACCCCGCGCGCGATTTCGTCACCACCAAGGTGACGACGATGCAGCCGAGCGAGGCCAAGGACTGGTTCAAGCGCACCTCGGGCAAGAAGCGCCGCGTGCTGATCTTCGTGCACGGCTTCAACACCCAATATGCCGACAGCATCTTCCGCTTCGCCCAGATCGTCCACGACACCGACGCCAATGTGGCGCCGATCCTGTTCTCGTGGCCGTCGCGCGGCAACATCTTCGACTACAATTACGACCGCGAGAGCGCCAATTATTCGCGCAGCGAGCTCGCCACCGTGATCCGCGCCGCCGCCACCAGCCCGGCCGTCTCGGACGTCACCATCATGGCGCATTCGATGGGCGGCTGGCTCGCCGTCGAGGCGCTCCGGCAGATCGCGCTGCAGGACGGCCGCGTCCCGGCCAAGGTGTCGAACCTGATCCTCGCCTCGCCCGACCTCGACATCGACGTGTTCCGCAAGCAGGTCCTCGAGATGGGGCCGAAGCGGCCGCATATCACGCTGTTCGTCTCCACCAGCGACCGGGCGCTGCGGCTGTCCCGGCTGCTTTCGGGCCGCATGACCCGGCTCGGCGCCGTCGACATCACCCGCGAGCCGTATCTCTCGCAGATGGAAACGGCCACCGGCATCACCATCCTCGACCTGACCGCGCTGCAGAACGGCGATCGCCTCAACCACAGCAAGTTCGCCACCAGCCCGGAGGTGGTGCAGCTGATGGGCGACCGGCTGATCCAGGGGCAATCGGTGACCGATTCGAGCCTCGCCGGCACCAATTCGCTCGGCTCGACGACGCTCGGCGCCGGACAGGTGATCGGCTCCGCCGCCGGCGCCGTGCTGACCGCCCCGATCCTGATCTTCGAAAGCGCCGCCCGGAAGTAAGCGGCTGGTGGCTTGCCGGCAGGCCCTTCACCTCTCCCTGAGGGGACCTTCGCGCAACACCCCTTCCTCGCGCGGATCGGATCTTGCCACTCTCCGCCGTCATCCCGGCGAAGGCCGGGATCCAGACACACCGGCCTGTGGCCGATAGGCTGAGCCAGCTTGCTGGACCAAGCTTTCTTGGTCGGTGTTCATGGGCCCCGGCCTCCGCCGGGGCGACGGCGCGCTGCCCTTACAAAGGTTCCCTCAGCGGTGAAAAGACAGGCCTGACCACCGAGCCAAAGAAAAAGGGCCGCGGAAGACCGCGGCCCTTTTCTTTGATCGGCAATACCGATGCCGGATCAGGTCGTCGCGGGGGCCGGAGGCGCCGGAGTTGCTGCAACGGGTGCCGCCTCGCCTTCCCTGCCCCGGTAGAAGGTGACGTAGAGGGTGGGCAGGAACACCAGCGTCAGGAGCGTCGCGACCAGCAGGCCGCCCATGATGGCGAAAGCCATCGGGCCCCAGAAGATCGTCGCGGCGATCGGGATCATGCCGAGCACGGTCGAGATCGCCGTCAGCATGATCGGCCGGAAGCGCGACACCGTCGCCTCGACGACGGCGTCCCAGGTCGGCAGGCCGCGTCTGCGCTCCGCCTCGATCTGCTCGATCAGGATCACGGCGTTCTTCGCGATCAGGCCGAGCAGCGAGAGGATGCCGAGAATGGCGACGAAGCCGAGCGGCCGGTTGAACAGGAACAGCGCGCCGACGACGCCGATCAAGCCCATCGGCACGACGCAGAGGACGAGGAACAGCCTGCCGAAGCTCTGCAGCTGCGCCATCAGGAACGACACCATCAGGAACAGCATGATCGGCACGACGGCCATGACCGACTGGAGCGACTGGGCGCTCTCCTCGACGACGCCGCCGACGGCGATGCTGTAGCCGGAGGGCAAGGTCGCCTGCAGCGCGGCTACCTGCTCCGTCAGTTCGTCCACCACCGCCTCCGGCGAACCGCCGGCGCGAACGTCGGACTGCACCGTCAGCGTCGGCACGCGGTCGCGACGCCAGATCAGCGGGTATTCCTGGCCGAAGTCGAAGGTGGCGAACTGGCTGAGCGGCACGGTCCGTCCGTTCGGCAGCGGCACCTGCAACGTCTGCAGATTGGCGAGCGAAACACGCTGCTCGTCGGTCGCCCTGGCGATGACATCCACCAGATAGATGTCGTCGCGCACCTGGGTGACGGTCGTTCCCGTCACCACGGCATTCAGCGCGGAGGCGAGCGCCTGCGAGCTCAGGCCGAGAAGCCGCGCCTGGTCCTGGTCAATCTTGACGCGCACCATGCGCGCCGGCTCCATCCAGTCGAAATTGACGCGCTTGGTATCCGGGTTCGCCGAGACGACCTGGGCGAGACGCATCGCGATGTCGCGCACCTGGTCGACGTTCGGTCCGCTGACGCGATACTGGACCGGCCAGCCGACAGGCGGGCCGAGCTCGAGCGGCGCGACGCGCGAGACGGAATCCGGGAACTGCTCCGCCAGCTTGGTTTCGAGCCGTTCCTCGAGCCGCAATCGCGCATTGACGTCCTTGGCGATCACCACCGCCTGGGCGAAGAACTCGTTCGGCAGCTCGACGTTGAGCGGCAGGTAGAAGCGGATCGCGCCGCGACCGATATAGGTGCTCCAGCGCTCGACGTCGGGATCGTCCCGCATGATGGCGTCGAAGCGGGCGGAGACGTCGCCGCTCTGGTAGATCGACGCGTTCTGCGGCAGGCGCAGGTCGACCATCAGCTCCGTCCGGTCCGAGGCCGGGAAGAACTGTTGCGGAACATGCGGCAAGAGCAGCAGCGCGCCGATGAAGGCGGCGACCGTCAGGCCGATGGTGACCCAGCGCATCCGCATCGCGGTCAGCAGGATCGTCCGGAACACCCGCACGATGACGCTGACCTTGTTCGGATCCGGTTTCTGCTTCGGCGCCTTCAGGAGCACCGCACCGATCAGCGGCGAGAAGATCACCGCGCCGAGCCACGACACCACCAGCGCGATGCTGACGACGGCGAAGATCGAGAAGGTGTATTCGCCGGCCGACGAGCGGGCGAAGCCGATCGGCACGAAGCCGGCGGCCGTGACCAGCGTTCCCGTCAGCATGGCGAGCGCCAGCGTCTTGAACGTGTTCGCCGCCGCGTCTTCCTTGGTTTCTCCCGCGGCCAACCTCGATGTCATCGAATCGACCGTCGTCATCGCATCGTCGACCAGCAGGCTGAGCGCGATGATCAGCGCGCCGAGCGAGATGCGCTGCAAATCGATGCCGACGACGTTCATCACGGCGAAGACCATGGCGAGCGAGATCGGGATGGCGAGCGCCACCACGGTGCCGGCGCGGATGCCGAGGCTGACGAAGCTCACCACCGCGATGATGGCGATCGCCTGCCAGAGCGAGGTGGTGAAATCGCCGATCGCCTCGTCGACGACGACGGCCTGGTCGGCCACCAGCGTCGGCTCGATGCCGAGCGGCAGGTCGGCGGTGATCTCCGCCATGGCTTTGCGGACGTTCTCGCCGAGCGCGAGGATGTCGCCGCCCTCGCGCATGGCGATGCCGAGGCCGATCGCCGGCTTGCCGTCGACGCGGAACTGCGGCTGCGGCGGGCTGGCATAGCCGCGATGGATCTCGGCGATGTCGCGCAGGCGGACCAGCCGGCCATTGGTGACGACATTGAGATCGAGCAGGTCCTGCTCGCTGGCGAAGGCGCCGGAAACGCGCAGCGAAATGCGCTCCTCGCCCGTCTCGAGCACGCCGGCCGGGCTGACGATGTTCTGCGCGCGCAGCGCGTTCAAGAGCGCCGAGCGGTCGATCCCCATGCCGGCGAGCTGCTTGGTCGAGAACTCGACATAGATCTTCTCGTCCTGCGCGCCGATGATCTCGATCTGCGAGACATCCGGCACCTGCAGCAGGCGCGAGCGCGCCGCCTCGACATAGTCGCGCAGGTCGCGATGGGTGAAGCCGTCGGCGGTGAAGCCGTAGATGATGCCGAAGGTGTCGCCGAAGCTATCGTTGAAGAAGGGCCCAAGGACCCCGCTCGGCAGCGTCTGGCGGATATCGCCGATGCCCTTGCGGACCTCGTACCAGACATCCGGCACCTCGGCCGAGGTCACTTCCTGGCGCAAATTGACGAACAGCGTCGTGCTGCCGGCGCTGGTCGAGGATCGGACGTCGTCGACCTCCGGGATCTCCTGGATCTTGCGCTCGAGCCGCTCGGTGAGCTGGTTGAGCGTGTCCTCGATCGTCGCGCCCGGCCAGACGGCGTGCACGACCATCGTCTTGATGGTGATCGGCGGATCTTCGTTCCGGCCGAGGTTGATGAAGGAGGCGATGCCCGCCACCATCACCGCGATCATCCAGTAGACGACGAAGGAGCGATGGTTGAGCGACCAGGCAGAGAGGTTGAAGCCGCTCATTGCGTGGCACCGAGCAGACGGACCTTCTGGCCCGGATGAAGCGCCTGGACACCGGCGGTGACGACGATCTCACCCGTGTCGAGCCCCTGCGACACGACCACCGTCGCCGGATCGTGCCGGACGATCTCGACATTGCGGAGCGAGACGGTCGAGGCGGCGGGATCGACGATCCAGACGGCCGGGTTCTGCTCGGCGGTGGTCAGCGCGGATGCCGGAATGGCGATCACCGGCACCGTGTCCGTCACCATCGTGCCGGTCACCGTCGAACCCAGGCGGAGCGCCTCCGGCGGATTGTCGAGACCGACGCGGACGGGGAAGTTGCGCGTCTGGGCATCGGCCTGCGGCGCGACCTCGCGGACGCGGCCGACCGCGTTCACGGACGGATCGTCGGTCAGGCGGACGGTGATCAGCGGATCGGTCGGCGCCGTGCGCAGCACCTGCGCCGGCACGTCGAAGACGGCGTCGCGGCCGCCCTCATGGGCGAGCTGGACGATCATCTGGCCGGCCTGCACCACTTCGCCCGGCTCGGCGCCGCGCGCGGTGATCGTGCCGGAGACATCGGCCTTCAGTTCCGTGAAGGCGACACGGTCATGCGCGATCTCGAGCTGCGCCTCGGCATCGTCGAGCTGCGCCTGCGCGGTGTTCCGTGCCTGCTGCGCCTGGTCGTAATTGGCGCGCGTGGTGAAGCCGTTGCGCAGCAGGTGCTCCTGCCGGTCATAGGCGTTGCGGGTCTGGGTCACCAGGCCCTGCGCGGCGGCGAGCGCCGCCTGGGCGGAACGGAGCGCATTCAGCTCGTTGACGGGATCGAGACGGGCGAGCACCTGGCCGGCCTCGACCCGGTCGCCGACATTGACGGGACGCTCGATCATGCGGCCGCCGATCCGGAACGCCATGCCCGCCTCGTTGCGGGACTGCACCTGGCCGGTCAGGACGACCGTCTCGCCGGCGGCTTCGCGCACGGCGGTCACCGTGCGGACGGGGCGCACTTCGGGAGCGGCCTCCTTGGTTTCCCGCTGGCAGGCCGCCAGAACGGGTGCAACAGCGAGGATGAACGCGACGGAACGCCAAAGACTGCCCGTGCTCTTCCGATGATCAGCCCGTTTCGTCACGAAAACCCCCAAACCTAAAATGCCCGGAAGTCGCTGGACGATACGGGACCGTTCCCGAGCGTCCTGCTTATTCCGGAACCCTTGCGCGACGCCGCGCAGCCCAACCCTGTGTGACGACAGCGCCTGACACAGTCAAGATTGCAACCCGACATCCATCCAACCTGCCGTCGCAACGGAACAACCGTGTCCCGGCGCGGCGGACCTTAGCGATTTGCCCGCGAACTGTGATGAGCGCCGCATCCCAGACCTGTGCGCGAAATCCCAAAGGGCCAGCAAAACCTCACGCTGCGAGACGACGCAGGATCGTCGCGAAATCGGTCGTCTGCGATCCGCGCAGACGCGGCGGCGGCGGGACGGACAAGCGGATCGTCCCGGCGACGCGCGCATCGCGCGGGCTGTAGCCGAACTCCTGCTTGAACCCGCGGCTGAAGCCCGACGCATCGCCGAAACCCACGCTCTCGGCGATGCGGACAATGGAGCTGGCATTGGCCGGATCGGAAAGGGCCGTATGGGCGGCGAGCATGCGCTGGCGATGAATATAGCGCGCGACACCGCCGAACGGCTCGAAGATCCGATAGAGCCTCGACCGCGACACGCCGAGATCGCGGGCGAGATGCTCCGGTCCGAAACGCATATTGCCGAGATTGGCCTGCACGATCTGGCGCGCCCGCTCCATCAGCGTGGCGACGATGGCGCCCTGCGCCACCTCGATCCGCTCGGCGCTGGGGCGGACGCAGGCGGCGATCATCGCCCGTGTCGCCTCGGCCACCTGCGGCAGATCCGCGACCGCGATATCCGGCAGCCGCTGCTCCAGGCTGATGAAATAATCGGCGAGAAGCGCGCCGATCCCGAGGTTCGGAACCTCGCTCGTGGCGCTGTCGATGCGGGTCAGCCGTTCGCCAAACAGTTCACGCGGGATATAGAGGCTGAGCACGTTGCTATCGCTCGCCGCGCCGTCGAAGGGCTCGCCGAGCGAACGGAAGAACAGGTGCCGGGATGCGCCGCCCGCACCGCGAGCGTTCCCCTGGACGACCACGAAACACCAGTGGTCGAGGGCATTTTTCCGGTGATGCTGCCAGACACGCTCGCGGCCGTCGCCCGGCAGGCTCGCCCGTGTCAGCGCGAAGCTGCCGATGTCCCAGGCGGTCTGCTCGGCCTCGAAGGCCTCGGTGCGCCCACCCCTTATGTCGAGATCGATCGCCGGCGCCATGAAGACCCGCCAGGCGTCGAACTGATCGCGGACGGGCAGCGAAGCTGTGCTGAAATGGGTCGGCTTGGCTCGCGTTTCCGCTGCCGTCTTCTGAACAGTCATGGTGGGGCCCCCGCCGCCTCCGCGTTCAAACCTTACGTCAGCCCCGAGGACTGCTTTTATCAATACGGACGGCAGGTGACAATTGATCTGGGTCAAGACTGGAATGGCTCGAAAGGGCGATGTCCCGGCGACGCGGGACCCGGGGCATTTTCGAAATCGCCAGGAATGGATCGGCCGTGTAGGTCTTGCGGAGGCGAGATTGATTCGGTTCACCCGCCCTGCGAGCGCCACCGAGCGCCCTCCGACGACCCAAGGCCCAGCGGCTAACAAGACAGGTATTGGCAAACGTGACGACCGTTGCAGTTCCAGGATTCCTCAGCCTGACGATCGCGATCGTCGTTTTCTTCGTCGGCACGGGCCTCAATCACTGGATCGCGCCGCTGCGGCGCTGGAACATCCCGGAGGCGGTGACCGGCGGCCTGCTCGCGGCGCTTGCCACGCTGTGCGCCTACCGCTTCTTCGACACCACGATCTCGTTCGATCTCGGCGCCCGCGACCTGCTGCTGCTCTATTTCTTCACCGGTATCGGCCTCAACGCGCGGCTGGACGACCTGCTCGCGGGCGGCAAGCCCCTGCTCGTCCTGTTGCTGCTCACGCTCGTCTTCCTCGTCATCCAGAACCTGATCGCCGCCGGCAGCGTCGCCGTGCTCGGACTGCCGGAGGGGATCACGGTCCTGCTCGGATCGGCGTCTCTGATCGGCGGCCACGGCACGACGATCGCGTGGGCGCCGATGATCACGCAGAAATTCGGCCTGGTGAACGCCATGGAAGTCGGCATCGCGGCGGCGACGCTCGGCCTCGTGGTCGCGAGCCTCGTCGGCGGCCCGGTCGCGCGACTCCTGATCTCGCGCTACGGACTGAGCGGCCCGACGGGCGCGCGTCCGATGATCGGCCTGCCGAAGGACAAGGGCGCTACCGACGGCGACGACGTCAGCCATATCAGCCTGCTGCGGACCATCCTGGTCCTCAACGTCGCGGTGCTGCTGGGCTATGCGCTCGACGAGATCTTCACCGAGTTCGGCATCCGCCTGCCGCTCTTCGTCGCCTGCCTGCTGGTGGCGATCGTGCTGACCAACACCCTGCCCCGGCTGATGCCGGCCATGCACTGGCCGACTCGCACCCGCGCGCTGGCGCTCATTTCCGATCTGTCGCTGAACGTCTTCCTCGCCATGTCGCTGATGAGCATGCAGCTCTGGACGCTCGGCGGCCTCGGCCCGTCGCTGGTGCTCGTCCTCGGCCTCCAGACGATCGCCGCCGTGCTCTACATGCTGTTCGTCGTCTTCCCGGCCATGGGCCGCAATTACGAGGCGGCGGTTATTTCGTCCGGCTTCAGCGGCATCAGCCTCGGCGCGACGCCGACGGCGATCGCCAACATGACCGCCGTCACCAAGGTGCATGGCGCGGCGCCGATGGCCTTCATCATCCTGCCGCTGGTCTCGGCCTTCTTCATCGACATCGCCAACGCCATCGTCATCGGCTTCTTCGTCCGCTGACATTGGGCCGCCAATGGGCCGCCGATAGACGCCGCCTCCCGCTCAGGGCGACGGCGTCGCCGCGGGCTGCATCAGCGCTTCCACCCGTTCGATCAGATAGGGATAGAACGGGTTCGACGAGATCCGCATCAGCGTGTCGAGGCCGACGAGGAGCGTGCCCCGCTCGCCGCGCGAGGCAATGGCACCGAGATTGATGCCGAAATCGTCCGCCGGATCCGGATCCGTGCCGTAGAGGCCGTCATCGACCGGGAACGGCAGCGCCACATGCGACAGCGAATAGACGTCGTGCGGATAATCGAGCCCCAGCCGCGTCGTCTGCTCGGCGGTCTGGCCGGCCTCGACCGTGCGCGCCACCACCTCGCTCTCGTCAGCCGACGCATTGGCGATGACGGTCGTCCGGTAGCGCCGCTCGGCCGGCGGCAGGACGCGCGAAAGCACGGTGTCGGTCGACGCGTTCAGCAACGGCCCGAGCTTGGCATTGCGGTTGATGTCGAACAGCACCAGCTCGCTGCCATTGGCCGGCAGCTGGTCATAGAGCGCCGCGATGATCGCCTGCGTCGAGACGGTGAAATCGACGACCGACTGGAAGGTCAGCACCGGCGCGAGGCCGCCGAGCTTCCCCTCGCGCGCCAGACGGGCGATGCGCTCCTGCAGCGTCGACGACAGGAGATGCGACTGCCGGGCGGCGTTGACCGGGAATGAATTGTACTTGAACGGGTTGAATTCCGGCGGCCGGCCGAGCCATGCGGTCTTGGCGAAGGCGGGAAGAATGGCCGGAAGGCCGGCAAGCCCCGCGAAGCGCGCGAACCGCGTCACGCCGACCATCGGCGACAGCAGGACGAGCCGGTCGGGACGCGCCAGCGATGGGTCCTCGACGGCGTCGAGCGCATACATCAGCGCCAGCGCGCCACCATTCGAATAACCGACGAGATGCAGCGGCGCCTCGGCCCCGCTGAGCCGCTTGGCCTCGCGGACCGCGAGCCGGGTCGCCGCCATCCAGTCTTCCCAGTCGACGGCGGTCAGCCCGGCCGGGACTGTGCCGTGGCCAGGGAGGCGGATGAGGACGGCGACGAAGCCGCGATCGCGATAGCGCTCGGCGATGTGGCGGAGGCTGTAGGGCGAATCCGTCAGGCCGTGCAGCAGCACCACCGCGCCCACCGGCGCCCCCTCGGGCTGCAGGACGACGGAACGGTTCCAGTCCTGCTTGAAGCTTTCGGGGTTGACCCGGCTATCCGCGAAATAGCGGTTGGAAGCGACCTTCTGCTCGGCCGGGAGCTTGGCCGTCACCTCGTCGCGGATGTCGTCGAAGATCGCGTTTTCCGTCCGGGTGTAGTCCGGCCAGATCGCCTTCTCCATCTGCTTCGCCGTCATCTCGTGCGGCACATGGGTGTGCCAGAGCGCCAGCGGCAGGCCGCGCTGCGTCTCGTAGATGCGCGCCGCGAGCAGCGTCAGGAGGATGACGACGACGAGCGCGATCGCTCGCTTCAGGTTGCGCAGCAGCCAACGCATCGTGCGGATGTCTTCCCGGTTGGACGGACCGGCGGTGAAGTAGAGCCGATCGACGTCTCGTCTGATCCAGCCATCCATGCGCGACAAAGCGGTCCAGCGCAACCGTTGCGGACAGAGTTTTGAACGCGCGTCAGATGCCCCCGGAAACGAAAAGCCCGCCCTTGCGGGGCGGGCTCCATTTCGCTCGAAACGCGACTAGTAGTCGACGGCGTCGCGCGAGATCGGGCAGGTCATGCAATGGCCGCCGCCACGGCCGCGGCCGAGCTCGGCGCCGGTGATGGTGATGACCTCGATGCCTTCCTTGCGCAGCAGCGTGTTGGTGTAGGTGTTGCGGTCATAGGCGTAGACGACGCCGGGCGACGCGCAGACGAGGTTGGCGCCCGAATCCCACTGCGTGCGCTCGCGCATGTAGTCGTTGCCACCGGTCTCGACGACACGCATCTTCTTGAGGCCAAGCGCGTCGCGCACGGTCTCGACAAAGGTGCCCTTGTCCTTGTGCAGCTCCAGTCCGCCCTTGCCGTCCGGGCGGTAAGAGAAGGCACCGATACCGTTGACGATATCGGGATAGAGCAGCACGCAGTCGCGATCGGCGAAAGTGAAGACGGTGTCGAGATGCATGGCGGCACGCAGCTTCGGCATCGCCGCGACGATGACACGCTCCGCCGCCCCTTTCTCGAACAGGGCCTGCGCCACCTGGCTGATGGCCTGGCGCGAGGTGCGCTCGCTCATGCCGATCAGGACATTGCCCTTGCCGATCGGCATGACGTCGCCGCCCTCGAAGGTGGCAAGCCCGTGATCCTCGGTCGGATCGCCCCACCATACGTTCACCTTGCCGGCGAAGTCGGGATGGAACTTGTAGATCGAGGTGGTGAGGATCGTCTCTTCGTGCCGGGCCGGCCAGTAGAGCGGGTTCAGCGTGACGCCGCCATAGATCCAGCAACTGGTGTCGCGCGTGTAGAGCGTGTTCGGCAGCGGCGGCAGCAGATATTCGTTGACGCCGGCTGCCTCGCGCACGAGCTTCAGCATCTCGCCGCCATGCGTCTCGGGGAACTCCGCCGTCGACAGGCCGCCGATCAGCGTCTCGGCCAGCTCGCGGTTCGTGAGCCCCTCGAGATAGGAGCGCACTTCGTCGACGAGGCCGAGGCCGACCTGGTTCGGCACGACCTGGTTGTCGAGGATCCACTTCTTCGCTTCCGGGATCGCCACCGTCTCGGCGAGGAGATTGTGCATCTCCAGCACTTCGATGCCGCGGTCGCGCATCTTGGTGATGAAGTCGAAGTGGTCGCGCTTGGCGTTGTCGACCCAGAGCACGTCATCGAACAGCAGGTCGTCGCAATTGCTCGGCGTCAGGCGCTGATGCGCGCGACCGGGTGCACAGACCAGCACCTTGCGGAGCTGACCGACTTCGGAATGGACACCGAACTGGATTTCATTGGCCATGATGTGACTATCCTTCCATTCAAGGTGTGATCGTGCCGGTCAGCAGGCCGTAGGTCCCGATGAGGCCAGCGACCACCGTGACGGCGAAGACGACGAGTTCTGTCGGGGTGAAGAGGCGGGCATTCTGCTCGCGGCGGGCCCAGACGTAGAGAATGGTGCCCGGCACGAACAACACCGCCACGAGCAGCACGTATTTGAGCCCGGCGGCGACGAACATGACGAGCGTGTAGAAGACGGCGATCCAGGCAAAGATCTGGTCGCGGCGGCGCTCGCTCGGGGTGGATTCATAGCCCTTGCCGCTGCGGGCGAGCAGCACGCCGTAGCCCGCGACGAGCAGATAGGGCAGCAGCGCCGTCACGCTGGTCATGTCGAGCATGAAGTTGAACGCATCCCGCGACCAGTAGGTCGAGATGATGAACAGCGACACGACGATATTGGTCAGCCACAGCGCGTTGGCAGGGACCCGGTTGCCGTTCTGCGCGGCGAAGAGCTTCGGCATGTCCTGCGACTTGGCGGCGGCGAACAGAACCTCCGCGCAAATCAGAGACCAAGCCAGATAGGCGCCAAGCACCGAGATCAGCACGCCGATCGAGATGAACACCGCGCCCCAATGGCCGACCACCACTTCGAGCACGCCGGCCAGCGAGGGATTGCTGACGCCCGCGATCGTCGCGCGGGGCATGTTGGCATAGGGCAGCAGCGTAATGGCGACCATCAGGCCGGTCACGCCGACAAAGCCGAGGATCGTCGCGCTGCCGACGTCCGAGCGCTTCTTGGCGAAGCGTGAATAGACACTCGCGCCTTCGATGCCGAGGAAGACGAACACGGTGATCAGCATCGTGTCGCGCACCTGCGCAACCAGCGTCTTCTCCGGCATGCCGATGCCGCCGAAGAAGTTCTCCGAGAACTGCGCGTAGTTGAAGAAGAAGACCATTGCGAGAACAGCCACGAGGATGGGCACGATCTTCGCGATGGTGACGATGGTGTTGACGAAGGCCGCCTGCTCGACGCCGCGGAGGATCATGAAGTGGAACAGCCACACGCCGGCCAGCGAGACGATGATGGCGGTGGGTGCGCTGCCGTCGCCGAAGATTTCCGGGAAGAAGCGACCGAGGGTGGAGCCGATCAGCACCCAGTAGAAGACGTTGCCGAGGCAGCTGCCGAGCCAGTAGCCGAAGGCCGACAGGAAGCCCATATAGTCGCCGAAGCCGGCCTTCGCATAGGCGAACACGCCGGAATCGATGTCGGGGCGCTTTTCGGCCAGCGCCTGGAACACCCGGGCCAGCATGTACATGCCGGTTCCGGCGATCAGCCAGGCGATGATGGCGCCAAACGGCCCGGTGGCCGAACCAAACCGCCCCGGCAGATTGAAGATACCCGCCCCGACCATCGAGCCGACGACCATCGCGGTCAACGCCCCGAGAGACAGCTTCCCCGTCGTCGCCGATGCCATATCATTTCCCCCCAGAATGCAGCAGGCTAGGAATTCTTATGCCCTCTTCCCGCGAGGGAGGCATGAGCAAGGTGTCCCAAGTCTAGTCAAATCGTACCATTGTGCCGGAAGCTTCCTCTTCCACTCGGTCATGCCCGCACACTCTCCCCCGACAACGCGGGCCTGAGGCCAATACTGCCGAAGCCGTGAAAGAACTTGATCGGCCTAGATGGCCGGGGCGATCCCTGGCCCCAGAACGCCCAGTTCGCGAAGCGTCGCAACGACCAGCTGCGTCCCTCCATTGGCGAGGAGCGTTACGGCGATCGCCGTCAGAAGGATGCCTGCCACACGCGAGAGGATGATCCGCATCCGCGGCGAAACGCGGCGGTGAAGATGGCCGGCGGCGTAGAGGGTGACGCTGGTGACGACCGCATAGGCAAGGCCAGCGACGGTGAAGCGCAACTCGTCCGCCACGCCGTTGCCCCGCGACGCGAAGGCGACGATCAGGCCGAAAGTGGTGCCGCCGACGGTCAGCGGAAACGTCAGCGGCGTGAACAGGACTGACCGCCAGTTCTCCACGGTCCCGGACGCATCCGGCATGGCGGCGGCGGCTTGCTCCGGCACAACCTCGTCAATCCCGCGCATCATCGGAATGCCAGCGTAGAGAAGTGCGATGCCGCCCGTCATCGACAGCGCCGCCGTGCTGATGCCGAGCAGGCGCAGCAGCGGCTCGCCGATCCAGATCGCCGCGAGCACGAAGATCGCCACATTGCGAAACAGGCCGAGGGCCAGCCGGAGCTGGTCCTTCTGGCTGTAGGGGCCGACCACCGGCAAATAGGACGAAAGCGCCGCCAGCGGGCTGTAGAGCGCGATCAGGGCCAGAAACATCAGCGCCGGATCGCTCACGAAAGTCTGCATGTCGCCTCCCCGAGCCGACAGAATCGGCAGCCCCTGCCGCGCATCTTCCGTTGCGCCCGCGCCGGCCGCAACTTTCTTTCGATAGGGGCCATCCGGCACAACCGGCCGCGCCCGCCCTTTGCGGAACCCTCGCTGTCCGGACGCCCGGTCATGGCGCGGGACTTGCTTGGGAGAACCCGGCAGCCGGAAATCCCGCCTTGTGTCCGGCTGCCGCATATCAGGCCTTGGAGCCCGCACGATGTTCGACCTCGTCCTGCGCAACGCCCGCCTGCCCGAGCAGGGCCGCGGCTCCTTCGACATCGGCGTCGTCGACGGCGTCATCGCGGCGATCGGCAGGGATCTCGGGCCCGCCCGGCGCAGCGAGACGGCCGGCGACCGGCTGGTGCTGCCCGGCTTCGTCGACAGCCACATCCATCTCGACAAATCCTGCATCCTTGACCGCTGCTCGGCTGATGGCGCGCTCGGCGAGGCGATCGCCGAAGTCTCGCGGCTGAAGCGGGACTTCAGCGAGGACGACGTCCATGCCCGCGCCGAACGGACGCTCGTGAAGGCGATCCTGCAGGGAACCATGCGGATCCGGACGCATGTCGAGATCGATCCGCGCATCGGGCTGCGCTCGTTCGAGGCACTCCGCCGGCTGAAGCGGGACTATGCCTGGGCGGTCGATCTCGAACTCTGCGTGTTTCCGCAGGAGGGGCTCTTCAACGATCCCGGCGCCGAGGCGCTCATCGTCGCCGCCTGCGAGTCAGGGGCCGACGCGATCGGCGGCTGTCCCTATACCGACACGGATCCCGAAGGCCATGTCGATCGCATCTTCGCCATCGCCCGGGAATTCGATCTCGACATCGATTTTCACCTCGATTTCGACCTCGACCCCGGCTGGATGCATCTCGACACCGTCATCGCGGCGACCGAGCGGAGCGGCTGGGGCGGGCGCGTCGCGGTCGGGCATGTGACCAAGCTTTCAGCAATTCCGCCGGCGACGCTGACCGCGATCGGGCAGAAACTCGCCGCCGCCGGCATCGCCGTCACCGTCCTGCCGGCGACGGATCTCTATCTGATGGGGCGAAAGCACGAGCACAGCGTGCCGCGCGGCGTGGCGCCGGCGCATCGCCTGGCCGAGCTCGGCGTCACCTGCTCGCTCGCGACCAACAATGTGCTGAACCCGTTCACCCCGTTCGGCGACGGTTCGCTGAACCGCATCGCCAACCTCTATGCCAATGTCGCCCAGCTCGGCCGCCGGGCGGACATGCTCTGCTGCCTCGACATGGTGACGGGATCAGCCGCGCGGCTGATGCGCTGCACCGATTACGGCATCGCGGTCGGCAACGCCGCCGACATGGTCGTGATGGACGCCACCGATCCGGCCCATGCCGTCGCCGAGATCGCCCAGCCCCTGATGGGCTTCAAGCGCGGCGTGAAGACCTTCGAGCGCGAGGCCGCCCGGCTGATCCGGCCGCAGGCGGCCTCGCCGCGTCGATCCGCCAAAACTCCGGTTGTCACGGAGGGCGTGGGAAACCATCGTTGACAAGGGAGAGCCGCTCCTGTCCGATCGGCCGTCGAACGGGCAGGAAGAGGCTGAATTGGTCGGAGAAGTGCGTCTCGGGACAATGGCGGCGACCGCCCTCGTCATCGTTCTGGCGAGCCTGGCGCTGGTCGAGGCGCTGGATCAGTTCGGCGCCTGGCCCGTGCTGCCCGCCCTGTTCCCCATTGTCCCGCTGGCGATCGCCGCCGCGATTGCCGTCAGATTTCGCTCGCTCGACTTCGGCGACATCATGCGCGGCGGCAATCTGGCCTCCGCCGCGATCGGCTGGGCCCTCGCCGGCACGGCGCTGTCGGCGATCGTACTCGCCGCAGCCCCGGTCGGCACCGCGCTCGGCGGCGCGCGCGGACTGGTCCTGATCGCCGCCTTCGTCATCGGCCTTGCGTTGGCAGTCCTCGTCGTCGCGCCGGCGGCGCGCAGCCTGCACGCGACGACGCTGGCCGAGGCGCTCGGCACGCGGTTCGGAACCCCGGTCCGGGCCCTTTCCGCCGTCGCCGTCCTGCTGACGCTGCTGCCGCTGCTGGCGGCGGAAGCGTCGCTGGCCGGCACGGTGGCGGGACGCATGCTGGGCCTCAGGCCGCAGCTCGCCGAGGACATCCTCCTCGGCCTCGCCGCGCTCGGTTGTGTCATCGGCGGCCTTCGGGCGGCGATCGCCATCGCGGCCGTCCTCGGGCCGATCGTGGCCCTTTCCTATCTGGTGCCGGTGGCGGCGGTCTCGCTCGGCGAAAGCTGGCTGCCGATGCCGTGGATCGGGCTGGCCGAGCCCGAGTCGCTTTCGAGCGCGACGCGCATCCCCGACCTGGTGATCACCGCCTTCGCCATCTCGCTGGTCGCCGGCGTCGGGGCGATGCCGACGCTGATCTTCCCGGCCTGGTCGACATTGAGGCAGCCGCCCGCACGGCGCAATCTCGTCGCCGGCATCGCCATCGCGGCGGTGATCCTGCTGGCGGCGCCGAGCTACGCCGTCTATGGCCGGCTGGCGGGCATCGAGGCGACGCTCGATCCGCTCGGCCTCGTCGTCAATTTCCCGGACCGGGTCGGGCTTTCCGCCATGCCGGCGGTGCTTCTGATCGGCGGCCTGCTCGCCGCCTCGCTGATCGCCATCGCCATGGGGCTCGCCACCGCCGCGACGACGATCGGCAACGATCTCTACGGCGCCTTCATCGAGCGGCGGGTGCCGGCCGGGCGGCGCATCTTCATCACCCGGCTCGGCATCCTCCTGGTCACAGCCGCCATCCTCGGCATGAACCGCCTTTCCATCGGCAGCATCGCCATGCTGGCCGGCGTCGCGCTGTCGGTCTCGGCGGCGAGCCTCGCGCCGCTGCTGCTCGTCGGCTGGCGCATGCGGCGCGCCACACCGCTCGCCGCGGTCGCCGCCATCGCGGTCGGGCTGTGGCTGACCGTCGCCAACGTGCTGCTCGCACGCTTCGCGCCGGAGGTCGCCGGGCGCTTCCTCGGCATGGGCACGGTCACGCCGACGGTGCTGGGGCCGACGGGCTGGTTCGGCCTGCCCGTCGGGCTGTCCGGCCTGATCGGCATGGTCTGCGGCGTGGCGACCCTGCTGGCGCTGTCGCTGCTGCCCGGCGTGCCATGGCCGCTGGTCTGGCTTCGCATCCGCTACGCGGCGCGAAAGCTGCAGCGCCGCTGGAAGGCGAGATCCCGCCCCGCTCCCCAGCCGGCCCCGATCCCCGCCGCGAGCGTCGCCGCCGCGAACCCTGCTGAACCGGCGCCTACCGAAACAGCAGAGCCGACACCCGCCCTCGCCGCGCCCGGCACCACACCGGCATCCCTGTTCGGACCGCTGCCGGCCTTCGCGGCAAGACTCCTGCGTCGCGAAGCGCCCGGCGCGCCGCCGCTCCCGGCCGACAAGCCGACCGACGCCTGACCCGGAGTTCCGCCATGCCCCCCGATTCCTCCGCCCAGAACCGCCTGCAGCTCTTCCCGCCGCTCGAGCCCTATGCCGTGCACCGGCTCAAGGTTTCGGCCCTGCATGAGATCCATGTCGAGGAATGCGGCAATCCCGACGGCAAGCCGGTGCTGATGGTGCATGGCGGGCCAGGCGCCGGCTGCGGCCCCAACATGCGGCGCTATCACGATCCCGCCGCCTACCGGATCATCCTGTTCGACCAGCGCGGCTGCGGCCGCTCGACGCCGCATGCCGAGCTCCGCGAAAACACGACCTGGGACCTCGTCGGCGACATGGAGACGATCCGGGAGCATCTCGGCATCGAGCGATGGCAGCTTTTCGGCGGATCCTGGGGCTCGTGCCTGGCGCTCGCCTATGCCGAGACGCATCCGGAGCGCGTCAGCGAGCTGGTGCTGCGCGGCATCTTCACGCTGCGCGAACGCGAATTGCTGTGGTTCTACCAGGAAGGCGCGTCCTGGCTGCTGCCGGAGGCGTTCGAGGCCTACCAGGCGCCGATCCCGCCCGAGGAACGGCACGACATGATCAACGCCTATCACAGGCGGCTGACCTCGGAGGACGAGGCCGTCCGCCTCAAGGCGGCCCGCGCCTGGAGCATGTGGGAAGGCAACGCGTTGTCGCTGCTGCCGGACCCGCTGCGGGTGTCGGCCTTCGGCTCGCCTTATTACGCGCTCGCCTTCGCCCGGATCGAGGCGCACTATTTCGTCAACCGGGGCTTCTTCGACCGCGACGACTTCATCCTCGCCAATGCCCGGCGGATCGCCAGGATCCCCGGCGTCATCGTGCATGGCCGCTACGACCTCTGCACGCCGGCGGCGATCGCCTGGGACCTGTCGAAGGTCTGGCCCGAGTCGGACCTCCGCATCGTGCCGGATGCCGGCCACGCCATGTCGGAGCCCGGCAACATCCACGAGCTGATCGCGGCGACCGAGCGCTTCAAAGCCCGGCCGGCCTGAGGACCTGGCCCGTAATTCGATGAGCGAGTCCGTTCCCCTCCCCCCGAGCCGCGTTGCCCCTTACCTCTCCCTGAGGGAGAGGTCGGCTCGAAGAGCCGGGTGAGGGTTTAGGGAATTCTCCGGAGAGGCCGTAAACCCTCACCCGCCGCACTCCGTGCGTCGACCTCTCCCTCAGGGAGAGGTGAAGGAAGGGCATTTCAGACCCCGCTAGCGGCTTCAGATCCGCCCCTCGTCGGCGTCCTGCTTCAGCTCGCGCACCATGCCGAAGAAGCGGCGCATCAGCTCCTGGCTGAAGTTCATGGCGCGATCGAGCTCCGGATCGCCGGACGGCAATGCCCCGAGCTTGGGCTCCTGCCGGCGTTCGATCTCGTCGATGCGCGTGCGAAGCGCCGTCACCTGGCGCTGGAGCTCGGCGACGTCGCCGCCGGCGGCTTCCGGCGACTTCGGCCCGGCAAGCGCGTCCTTCGGTCCGGTCAGCGCGTCTTTGGGTCCGGTCAGCACGTCTTCGGGAATGGCGGCGCAATGCCAGACGCCGCCCGCCGCCGCGTCGCCGCGCTGGCAATGGGAAACCGCGCCGGTCTGCGTGTCGAGGCGGACGAAGCCGCCTGCCGCCGGAACCATCGTGTAGCGGCCGGCCCGGGGCGCGATTTCAGCGTCGGAGGCGGCAGAGGAACCGGGAGCGGGAGACGGGGCGATCGTCTCGGCGCCGGCGCCCGGCGCGGCGGCCGCAAGCAGCGCCATCGTCAACGTGGCCAGCCCGATGCGACGGCACATCGTCGCCGGATCGACCGGCCTTGTAGTGACCGGTCTTGGGGTGAATGCCTGCAACATCAGCCTGCTCCCTTTTTCGACGCCGGCCGACCCTATCACGCTGCGGCAGCGGCGCGAACCCGCGCGGCGGGAAGAGGGTCGGCACCCAGGGAGGAGAAGAAGGTGCCGACCTAGGGGCCGGGCCGAAATCAGAATCGGCGCGGCCAGTCCGGATTGCGGAAAGGATCAGGCGGCGCCGGCTTCCTTCTGGCGCAGCAGGCCCGCCACCACGTCGACGGTGCGGCGGAGTTCGTCGAGCGCCTGCTCGATATCGACCTTCTGGCGCTCGAGCACTTCGATCTGCTCGTTGAACTTGCGCAGCGCCAGCCGCATCTGCAGCACCTGACCGTCCTTCAGATCGTAGAGATCGAGCATCTCCTTGATCTCGGTCAGCGAGAAGCCGACCTTCTTGCCCATCAGGACCAACTTCAGCCGCGAGCGGTCGCGGCGGGAATAGATGCGGTTCAGACCTTCGCGGCGCGGATTGAGCAGCGCCTTGTCCTCGTAGAAACGCAACGTCCTCAGGGTGACATCGAACTCGCGCGAAAGATCGCCGATCGTGAAGGTGGTCTGCTTGTTGCCGTCGGGGGCGCCGGCACTGTCGAGATCTTCACGGGAAATCCCCGCAAGTTGGGCCATGCTCATGGGAGTCACATCCTTATTCTTGGTTGCAGCGTATCGGTCGAACCGGGAGGAGGCCGCCGAAATGCATGCTCCCTTCATGCAGGTGTCGCTGCGTCAGGTAAAGCGCTTTATCGTCACCTAACGGAAATTTCGTTCTCCGATAACGGTTAAACGGCTCAGGCGACCTCCAAAAAAAGCCGCCTAAGCCATGGGCGGCTCTGGGAAAATCGTTAAGCCTCATTACCGAAGCGTGTAGAACATGCTGGTTGGTTAACCGGTTGTTTACCATGATGACGCGAAGCTGCAAACGAAGCCAGTAGGGTGAATCGGGCCACGAGTGGCTCCAGGGGCCACCCGGCGTCGGCAACGAGGCAATGGCGATTGGGGACGATGCCGTGATCAGGGCATCCAGGGGTTGTGGGACATGAAGTCGGACAGCAGGTCGGGTTACGGAACAGGCCAGCCTGGCTCGGACCTTCCGCGGCGAACCGCTGGCGTGTTCGTGCGCCGGCAGGAACCGGATGGCGCCGAGCGCCTTGCCGCGCTCTCGGCCCTGGTCGACAATCTCTCCCAGCAGATCGACGCGATCGAGGGATCCTCGCGACGGCCGGCGATCCGGCCGGACGAGCCCGCGGTTCCGCGTGCCCCCGCGCCGAAGTCCGATAACGGCCGCGCCCTCCTCGATGGCCGCATCGACGCGCTCGGGCGCCAGCTCGACGATCGCCAGGCCGAACGGCTGAGCGGGATCGAGACCAAGCTCGCCGCGCTTGCCAGCCAGCTGGCGGCCGCCAAATCGGATCCGGCCAAGGTGGATACGGCCAGGCAGGCTCCCCTCCAGGCGCCCCCCGTCCAGGCTCCGGTCCAGCAACCCGCTTCGGCCGGCAGCGCGCCGAACCGCGCCCGCACCGAGACGCTGAACAGCCTGCAGGCGGCGATCGCCGAGATCTCCAACCGCCAGCAGGCGATCGACCGCGAGACCAGCGGCGCGCCCAATCATTTCGACGCCGTCGCGATCGAGGACGCCATCGCGGCGCTGCGCGACGACATCGCCCTGCTCGGTCGCCGCATCCAGGCCGAGGCGCGCCGCACGGACGAAAGCGGCCAGACGCTGAAGAACGAACTCGCCGCTCGCATCCAGGCGCTGGCCGACACCCGGCCGCCGGAAGCCGAGGCGATCGACGACCTGCGCCGCGAGCTGGCGGAAGTCCGCCAGTCGGTCGAGCTCGCCGCCCGCGAGACGACGCTCGCCACCATCGAATCCGGCTATGGCCACATCATCGAGCGGCTGGACGAGATCGTCCGCCGCGCGCCCGGTGAGGATCGCTTCGACCGCCTGGCGCGGGAAATCGCGCAGCTCGCCACTTCGATCGAGACGAGCGCGCCGTCGCGCGAGCTCGAGACCGAGGTCGAGGACATCCGCAACGCCGTCGCCTCGCTGACCATCTCCCGATCGGACGCTGTCAGCGCCGCCGTGGAGCGGCAGGTCGCCGGCCTGCACGCCGCGATCGACGCCCTCGCCTCCCGCCCGGCTCCGGCCATCGACCTTTCCGGCATCGAGCGCGAGATCGATTCGCTCCGGCGCGACATGGACGGACATTCCCGCGGCGCCGATCCGCTGACGATGATCCGGCTGGAAAAGCAGATCGCCGGCATCCGCACGACCATCGACGAGATCGACCCGCGTCCGGCGGGCCTCGATTCGACGGCGCTCTCGCGGCTCGAGGACCGCATCGACGCGCTGGCCGGCCGTTTCGACGCCCTCGCCGAGCTGCCGACGCTCCGCGCGCCGGTCGCTTCCGACTCCTTCGACGGCCTGCGCTCGGAAATCAGCCAGCTGCGCGAGGATTTTGTCGCACGCGAGCCGGCCCGCCTGAGCGCGATCGAAGAACAGATGCAGGCGCTCGTCCGCCGGCTCGACGAGACGACGCGGCCCGACGACCATCATGCGCTGGCGCAGCTCGAGGCGCAGGTCGGCGCGCTGGCCGAGCAGGTTTCGGCCGGCTCCGACACCCGCGCCATCTCCCGCGTCGAGGAAAACCTCGACCGGCTGCAAAGCCTGCTCGGCGACAGCCGTCAGGATACGATCGAAGCGGCGCGCGACGCCGCCCGCGCCACCTTCCAGGAATTCGCCGGCAGCCTGAACGGCCGGACGGACGATCATCTGATCCAGGCGCTGCGCGAAGACATGCGCGCCCTGCAGATGGCGGCCGACCGGTCGGATCGCCAGACGCACGAGACGCTCGAGGCCGTGCACAACACGCTGGCCAAGGTGGTGAGCCGCATCGCCCAGCTCGAGACCGAAGAGCGCTCCGACGCTAAGCGCGCGCATGCGTCCGGGACGACCTCCTCGCTCGGCGCCGGCCTGCCGGAAGAGCATCGCCCGCTCGCTCCGGGCTCGGGCCGCCCCGTCCTGCCGCCCAACGCTCCGGTGGTGACCGGCGCTGCTCCGGCCGATCGCCCCGGCGACCGCAAGGCCGACTTCATCGCCGCCGCCCGCCGCGCCGCCCAGGCCGCGCAGTCGGAATCCGCCGATGCGCTTGCCGACGATGCCAAGGACGGCGAACGGCCGAGCACCTTCAGCCGCATCGGCGACGCGCTGCGCTCGCGCAAGCGGCCGCTGGTGCTGGCCATCGCCGCCATCGTGCTGGCGATCGGCGCCATGCAGCTGACCGATCCGCTGACGCGCCAGGCCTCCAAGCTTCTCCCGTCGGCCCGCAGCACCGCGACCGAGAGCACAGCTCCCGCGACGACCGATCCGCTCGCCACCGGCTCGGTTCCGGCCAAGCCGGCAGCCCCCGTCGCCGCGCCGGCGAAGCCGGCTCCCAATGCCATGGTGGCGCCGAACTCCGAGGGTTCCAGCGCGCTGGCCTTCGACCCGCCCGCCACGACCGACAGCCGCTTCGCCGCGATCGCGCCGGAAGCGCCGCCGGCCACGAGCTTCAGCACGACCCCGGACGCCACCAAGGGCATGGACCTAGAGACGGCCGCCGCCAAGGGCGATGCCGTCGCTGCCTTCGAGATGGGACGCCGTCTCTCCGAGGGCGGCAACGGCGTGCCGAAGGATGCGCGCCTCGCGGCCGACTGGTACCAGCGCTCCGCCGAGGCCGGCCTCGCCATCGCGCAATACCGCACCGGCAGCCTCTACGAGCGCGGCGAAGGCGTGCAGCGCGACCTCGCCGCCGCCCAGGGCTGGTACGAGAAGGCGAGCGCGCAGGGCAATGCCCGCGCCACCCACAATCTCGCGGTGCTGATGAGCGAGGGCGCCACCGGCGACCCGGACTATGGCCGCGCCGCGGAATATTTCACCCAGGCCGCCAATCTCGGCGTCGCCGACAGCCAGTACAATCTCGGCGTCCTCTATGCGCGCGGGCTCGGCGTCGGCGTCGACCTGATGCAGTCCTACAAGTGGTTCGCGCTGGCCGCCCAGCAGGGCGACCGCGACGCCGGCAAGCGCCGCGACGAGGTCGCCAAGGCGATGAAGCCGGACGCGCTCGCCGCCGCCCGCGCCTCGGTGCAGACCTTCAAGGCGAAGCCGCTCGACACCACCGCCAATTCGGAGCCGCGCGTCCGGCCGGAGTGGAAGACTTCGCCCGCGCAGACGAGCATGCGCGACGTGACGAAGACGGCCACGCCGCGCGGCTGAGGCTGGAAGCCGGCCGGCGCTTCGTCGCCGCCGGCGGATCAGCCGTTGACACAGGCGGGCCGAGCGGCTTTATCGGCCACGACGTCCATTGCTTCGTCATGCCCTTGTCTTGACTAGGCTTTGTGATGGCTTCGGTCCGGTCGCGGCCGGCTTCTGCCTCAACGCCACCCTGTGCCAGCGGTTCTGTCGTCGTGCAGATCTACCTCCCCATAGCCGAACTGCCGGTGAACATGTTCATCATCTTCGGCATGGGCGGCGCCGTCGGCTTCCTGTCCGGCCTTTTCGGCGTCGGCGGCGGCTTCCTTTTGACACCGCTCCTGATCTTCTCCGGCATTCCGCCCGCCGTCGCGGTCGCGAGCACGACGGCGCAGGTCGTCGCCTCCTCCGCTTCCGCCGCCATCACCTTCTGGCGCCGCCGCATGGTCGACATGAAGCTCGCCGGGGTGCTGGTGGCGTCCGGCATCGTCGGCTCGTCGATCGGCGTCGGGCTATTCAGCATGCTCCGGCGCTATGGCCAGCTCGATCTGGTCATCGCCATCTGCTACGTGACCTTCCTCGGCCTCGTCGGCGGCCTGATGCTGACGGAATCGATCCGCGCCATGATCAATGCGCGGAAGGGCCGGCCGGCCCCGCTGCGCAGGCCCGGCCAGCACAACTGGGCGCACGGCCTGCCCTTCAAGATGCGCTTCCAGCGCTCGAAACTCTATGTCAGCGTCATCCCGGTCATCGCCATCGGCGTCGGCATCGGCGCGCTCGGATCGCTGCTCGGCATCGGCGGCGGCTTCATCCTGGTGCCGGCGCTGATCTACCTGCTGCGCGTTCCCACCAACATCGTCATCGGCACCTCTCTGATCCAGATGACCGGCACGATGGCGGTCGCGACCGTGCTGCAATCGACCAGCAACCACACGGTCGACGGCGTGCTCGCGCTGATCCTGATGGTCGGTGGCGTCATCGGCGCGCAGTTCGGCACGCGGGTTGGCGCCTATGTCCGCGGCGACCAGCTCCGCGCCATGCTGGCGCTGCTGGTGCTCGCCGTCGGCGTGCGCTTCCTCGTCGACCTGGTCCACACGCCGGCCGAGCTGTTCTCGCTGGCGACGCTGACGGGCGACACGAGGTGAGACGGCTGGCGGCCCTCCTCGCGCTCGCCCTGCTCTCGCTGGGGCTGTCGCCGGCGCGCGCCGAGCAGCTCATCGTCGCGCTTTCGGCCGAGGAGGTGCGGATCACCTCGAACTTCACGGGCACCAGCATCACCGTCTTCGGCGCCATCGAGCGCGACGCGGCAACGGTCTCGCGCGCCGAGTTCTATGATGTCGTGGTGGCGATCAAGGGCCCACCCGAGACGGTGGTGACCCGCCAGAAGGACCGCTTCCTCGGCGTCTGGCTGAACAGCGCCTCGCGCACCTTCGTCAACATCCCGTCCTTCTACGCGATCAACTCGTCGCGCCCGCTTTCGCAGGTGACGACGCCGCAGATCCTGAAGCGCTTCCAGATCGGCGCTGACGACATGATCTTCCCGGTCTCGGCCGACGACGGGGCGGAAACGGCGGACTTCGACGACGAATTCCGCAAGGCCTTCATCCGGCTGAAACAGCAGGACGGCCTGTTCCGTAGCGAGGCCTACGGCGTCACCTTTCCCGGCAACGAGATCTTCCAGACCGCCATGCGCATTCCGGCCAACGTGCCGGTCGGGCGCTATGTCGTGAACGTCTATCTGTTCCGCGACGGCGCGCTGCTCGCCACCGACCAGTCGGAGATCCGCATCGCCAAGATGGGCTTCGAGCAGTTCACCTTCGACCTCGCCCACAATCAGGGCCTGCTCTACGGCGTGATCTGCGTGATCCTGGCGGTCTTCACCGGCTGGCTCGCCGGTGTCATCTTCCGCAGGGACTGAGCCTGGACGGCCGCTAGCCGCCCTTGCCCAGATTGAGGAGCCGGATGACGACCCAGACCGGGACGACGATCACCGCGCCGAGCAGGAAATACTTCCAGATCCACTCGATGGCGCCGAAGCCCATGTTCCAGATGCGCCAGACCATCTGCTCGGCCTTCTGGATGATGTCGTAGGGCGACAGTCCGAGCGCGGAGAGCACGATGCCGACGACCAGCGAAATGACGATCAGCCGAAGCAGGACCTGGGCAGGCGAGCCGCCCATGAAGCGTTGAAGGCCGTTCATTCGTCATCTCCTGTGACGCCGCGCCCGACACGGACCCGGCGTTCGATTCGGTCGGATGATAGCGGATCGGGGCGGTCGGAAAACCGGCTAAATCACCGCTGGCGTTTCATCCCGCGTCCGGGCCGAGCAACGCCTCCAGCGTCTCGATCCGGTCGGCCTCGGCCGGCGGCTTGTCCCAGCGCAGGCGGCTGATGCGGGGAAAGCGCATGGCGACGCCGGATTTGTGCCGCGTCGAGCGGTTCAGCCCCTCGAACGCCACTTCCAGCACGAGGCCGGTCGCGGCGGTATGCGTCACCTCGCGCACGGGGCCATAGCGGTTCAGCGTGTTGCGGCGGACGAAACGGTCGATCTCGACCAGCTCCTCGTCGGTGAAGCCGAAATAGGCTTTTCCCACCGGCACCAGCTCGTCGCCGCCCTCACCCGCCTTCCAGACGCCGAAGGTGTAATCGGAATAGAAGGACGAGCGCTTGCCGTGGCCGCGCTGCGCATACATCAGCACCGCGTCGACCGTGTAGGGATCGCGCTTCCACTTGAACCAGGGCCCCTTCGGCCGGCCGGGCTCGTAGACCGAATCCCAGCGCTTCAGCATCAGGCCCTCGATGATGGGCGCCGGTGGCTGGCTGCGCTTCGCCATGAGATCGTCAGTCGTCTCGTAGGCAACGAGCGGCGACAGATCGATGCGGCCAGCGAGCGAGCCGGCGACGAGACTCTCCAGCCGCTCGCGCCGATCCCGAAACGGCAGCGCGCGGACGTCGTCCTCGCCGTCGACGAGGCAATCATAGGCGCGGATGAAGGCCGGATGGCTGGCAATCAGCTTGCCGGAGACGGTCTTCCGGTTGAGGCGCTGCTGCAGCTCGGAGAAGGAGCCCGGCTCGATCACCTCACCCTCGCGGCGACCGACCAGGAGTTCGCCGTCGATCGCGCCCTTGAAGTCGAGCGCCTCCAGCATGTCGGGAAAGGTGTCGCCGATATCCTCGCCGGTGCGCGTATAGAGCCGGCGCACGCCCTGGTCCGACACGGCCTGGACGCGGATGCCGTCCCATTTCCACTCCGCCGCATAGATCTCGGGAACGATGCGCGGAAGATCCGCCTCCTCCAGCGGCTGCGCCAGCATCACCGGCCGGAACGGCGCCCGCGCCGACGAAACCGGCTTCTCCGCCCGCCCCTCCAGCCAGGCGAACAGCGGCAGATAAGGCGGCTTGAGGCCGTGCCAGAGCTCCTCGATCTCGTTGACCTGCAGCCCTTCCACCTTTTCGGCGCCGAAATCGGCCAGCGCCTGCTTGGCGAGCCGTGCCGAGACGCCGATGCGCAGGCCGCCGGTGACGAGCTTCAGCAGCGCCCAGCGCCCCTCGGCATCGAGCGCATCGAGAAAGGCGGCGACGCGTCTCGGCCCGTCGGCGCGCGACGAGGCGAGCAGCGTTTCGACGATGGCGGAGAGCGAGGGGAGGTTTGTCTTGCGAGAGGCTTGAGGCGTCGAGGCGGTACCCCCCACCCAACTCTCCCCCACAAGGGGGGAGGGCTTTCGGCTTTCGTCCATGGAGATGTCGAGGACGCCCACCGGAGCGCCCTCTCCACCCTTGTGGGGAAGAGTTGGAGAGAGGGGTACCGGCTCCGCCGCCACCGGCGCGATCGCGCCCTCGTCCCAGACCAGCGCGATCGTCTCCGCCAAGTCGCCGACATAGTCGTAGGAATAGGCGAACAGCACTTCGTCGATGCGCTCGGCGACCAGCGCGCGGAGCATCGCCGGCTTGACCGCGGGGACGTCAAGCGAGCCGGTCAGCGCCGCCAGCGCCCAGCCACGATCGGGATCCGGGGTCTCGCGAAAATACTCCGCCATCAGCCGCAGCTTGGCGTTGCGCGACGGCGTCAGGATCAGGCGGTCGAGAAGGGCGGCGAAGGCCTGCATGACGGCAATCTAGAGCGTTTTCGAGCGAAGTGGATACCGGTTCGCGTGAAGAAAACGCGACCAACAAAGGTTCTGCGGAGTGGCGACGACGCGGGAAAGCCCCGGCGCGCCCGGGTTGAAGTGACGCCGGCGACCGACTAGATGTGAGCGGTCCGGCGTTTCGTCGGATCTCGTTCTCAGGGCGGGGTGAAACTCCCCACCGGCGGTAAGAAGGTTCTCCTTCAAGCCCGCGAGCGCCTTTCCGTTCCAGCGGAAAGGGTCAGCAGATTCGGTTAAATTCCGAAGCCGACGGTCATAGTCCGGATGGAAGAGAACGGCGAAGACATTGCAACCCGGCCCTCGCGGCCGGCGCAATGGCTGTCGCTCATGCCCTGATTTCGTGTTGTCGAACCCGATGGGAACCAACATGAGTCAGACGACCCTCGCCAAGCCATCGCTTGCAAAGCCTTCCGCTCTTGGAGCGCCCGTCGCCGGCGCCTTCTGGATGATCCTCGCCGGCGTCGCCTTTGCCGGCGTCAATACGCTCGAACAGGTCGCGACCGTCAGCCTGCATCTGCCGGCGCCGACCGCCGCCTTCCTGCAATATGCCATCGCCCTCGTCGTCGTCCTGCCCTGGGCGGCGCGGCGCGGCCTGCCTTCGCTGCGGACCCGCCGGCCGGGCCTGCAGGCGCTGCGCGTCCTGCTCGCCGCCGTCGGCGTGCAGTTCTGGGTGCTCGGCCTCTCGCATGCCGTGCCGATCGGCCAGGCGATCGCCCTCGTCATGACCTCGCCCTTCGTCGTCACGCTGGGCGCCGGGCTCTTTCTCGGCGAAAAGGTCTCGATCGAGCGTTGGCTCGCCGTCGTCGTCGGCTTCGCCGGCGGGCTGATCATCCTCGATCCGTTCTCGGAAAGCTTCACCATCGCCAGCCTCTATCCGCTGGCGGCCTCCGTGCTCTGGGCCGGCGTCTCGCTCGTGCAGAAGAAGCTGCTCGCCGAGGATAGCCCCGAGGCGGTGACCGCCTGGCTGCTGCTGCTGCTCGCGCCGGTCAATCTGCTGCTGGCGCTGCCCACGGGCATCGTCCTACCGTCCGGCGACGCCTGGATCGCCATTGTCGCCGTCGGCGTGCTTACCGCGGCCGCCCAAGGCTTCCTGGCGCTCGCCTATGCCAGGGCCGACGCCGCCTATGTGCAGCCCTTCGACCATGTCAAGCTGCCGCTCAACGTCATCGCCGGCTGGCTCGTCTTCGGCTGGATCCCGCCCAGCCATCTCTGGGCGGGCGCGGCGCTGATCGTCGGCGCGTCAATGTTCCTGCTCTGGCGCGAAAGCCGGCAGCAGGGCGCCAAGGCGGCCTACTCCGCCTCGTCCTCGTAGCCGACCATGTGCAGCGGCCGGGCGCGGATCCCGGCCAGCTCGCACCAGCGCACCAGCGCCTCCTCGCGGCCATGCGTGACCCAGACCTCGGCGGGAGCAATCTCGGCGATCGTCTGGGTCAGCTCGGCCCAGTCGCAATGATCCGAGATGATCAGCGGCAGCTCGACGCCGCGCTGCTTGGCGCGCTGGCGGATCGACATCCAGCCGGAGGCGAAGCAGGAGACCGGATCGGGAAAGCGCCGCGCCCAGCGATCGGCGAAGGCGGAGGGCGGCCCGACGACGATGGCGCCGGCGAAATCCGTGTCGCCGGCCGATTTGCGGCCGGCCTCGACGGTCGCCGCCTCCAGCGGGCCGAGGTCGATGCCCTCTTCCTGATAGAGCCGGCAGAGCCGCTCCAGCGCGCCGTGGATGTAGATCGTGCGGTCGTAGCCTTCCTCGCGCAGCCGCTTGATCACCCGCTGCGCCTTGCCGAGCGCATAGGCGCCGACGAGATGCGCCCGCTCCGGAAAGGCGGCGAGCGAGGCGAGCAGCTTGCCGATTTCGTGGCCGTCGTCGGGATGGCGAAACACCGGCAGGCCGAACGTCGCCTCGGTGATGAAGACGTCGCACTTCACCGGCTCGAACGGCGCGCAGGTGGGATCGCGCCGGCGCTTGTAGTCGCCAGACGCGACGATGCGCATCCCCTTCGCCTCGACTGCGATCTGCGCCGAGCCCAGCACATGGCCGGCCGGATGAAACTGCACGGTGACGTCGCCGATCGTGACCGCTTCGCCGAAGCGGGCCACCGTCTCGCTGCCGGCGAAATCGGGGCCGTAGCGTTCGGCCATGATCTTGAGCGTCTCGCGCGTCGCCATCACGGCGCCGTGGCCGGGCCGGGCATGGTCGGAGTGGCCATGGGTGATCAGCGCCCGCGCCACCGGCCGCACGGGATCGATGTGAAAGCCGCCGAGTGGGCAATAGAGGCCTTCCGGAACGGGGGACAGCAAGTCGGACGGACGCATGCCTCCAATCTAGGTGGTCTCGACCCTGATGAAAGGGAAACCTGCGAGATCCGCGCGAGGATTCCTTGCCGTTCCCTTTCCGCTGGGACAACGTCATGATCCCAGCTTCACGCGGAGGGGCAGATGAGTGGTTTCGGCGACTTCGACTTCCTGATCGGCGAGTGGACCATCACCAACGAGTTCCTGAAGCACCGCC
This sequence comes from Kaistia sp. SLG-1, assembly GCF_059699055.1. Lineage (NCBI taxonomy): Bacteria > Pseudomonadati > Pseudomonadota > Alphaproteobacteria > Hyphomicrobiales > Kaistiaceae > Kaistia > Kaistia sp. SLG-1. The sequence continues at coordinate 871,945 of NZ_AP048544.1, read as the reverse complement.
TCGTCGGCTCGACGGAGTGGGAAACATTCCCGGCGACATCCCGCGTGGAGAAGGTGATGCCGATCCCCGAGGGGAGGCATGCGGGCGGGCATGGCGGCAATCTGGACACGATGTTCGTCCCGGCGCGCGGCTTCACCGGCATGACGCTACGCCTCTTCGATCCCGTTTCCGGCCTTTGGTCGATCTACTGGTCGGACACCAAGAGCTTCCGGCTTTTCCCGCCGACGATCGGCCAGTTCCGGGACGGGCATGGCCAGTTCTTTGGCGACGACAGGGAGGGCGGGGTTCCGGTGCGCGTGCGCTTCGACTGGACGGCCGGCGAGCGGCCGATCTGGGAACAATGGTTCTCGGCCGATGGCGGCGACAATTGGGAAAAGAACTGGGTGATGCGGTTCGAACGGGCCTGATGGCCTTGCGGAGCTTCGCGACTCTGGTCCCGTTTTGTTCCAGTTTTCCCTTGGCGATGACCGTGCCGCGCGCTACCTCTCGAACGTGACGCACCAGTTTCGCCCCCAAGCCGACCCTGGAAGCCTTGTCGCGAGCCTGCCCGACTCGTTCGCCGACTGGTTCGCCCGTCGCGGCTGGGCGCCGCGGCCGCATCAGCTCGCGCTGTTGGAAAAGGCGCGCGAGGGACGATCCGCGCTGCTGATCGCGCCGACCGGCGCCGGCAAGACGCTCGCCGGTTTCCTGCCCACCCTCGTCGATCTCGCGACGCGCCCGCCGGCGGGAAAAGGCGGACGCGGGCCGCATACGCTCTACATCTCGCCGCTCAAGGCGCTCGCCGTCGACATCGCCCGCAATCTCGAGGCCCCGGCCTCAGAGATCGGCCTCGACATCGCGATCGAGACACGCACCGGCGATACACCGGCGCACAAGCGCCAGCGCCAGAAACTGAAGCCGCCGGAGATCCTGCTGACGACGCCGGAGCAGCTGGCCCTGCTCCTCTCCAATCCGGATGCCGGCCGCTTCTTCGGCGATCTGAAGACCGTCATCTTCGACGAGCTGCACGCCCTGGTGACGGCGAAGCGCGGCGACCTGCTGGCGCTCGGGCTCGCCCGGCTCCGCCGTCTCGCGCCGGACCTGCGAACCGTCGGCCTGTCGGCGACGGTCTCCGAGCCGGACGATCTGCGCGCCTGGCTGATGCCGCAGACCCAAGGCGAACCGGCCAACCTGTCCGATCTCGTCACCGTCGCCGGCGGCGCCAAGCCGGAGATCTCCATCCTCGACACCGAGGAACGCCTGCCCTGGGCCGGGCATTCGGCCGTGCATGCGATCGGCGAGATCTACGCCGCGATCCAGGCGAACGGCATGGTGCTGGTTTTCGTCAACACGCGCAGCCAGGCCGAGCGCGTGTTCCAGGAGCTCTGGCAGGTCAACGAGGACGCGTTGCCGATCGCGCTGCATCACGGCTCGCTCGACGTCGCGCAGCGCCGCCGGGTCGAGGCAGCAATGGCGGTGGGGAGCCTCCGCTGCGTCGTCTGCACCTCGACGCTCGATCTCGGCATCGACTGGGGCAATGTCGATCTGGTCGTCAATGTCGGCGCGCCGAAGGGTGCGAGCCGGCTCGCCCAGCGCATCGGCCGTGCCAACCACCGCATGGACGAACCGTCGCGCGCCCTACTCGTGCCGGCCAATCGCTTCGAGGTGATGGAATGCACCGTCGCGCTGGAGGCGAGCACGATCGGCGCGCAGGATACGCCGCGCCCGAAATCCGGCTCGCTCGACGTGCTGGCGCAGCACGTGCTCGGCATGGCCTGCGCCGCGCCGTTTTCCGCCGACGACCTGCATGAAGAGATCTGTTCCGCCGCGCCCTATGCGTCGCTGCCGCGCGAGACCTTTGACCGCGTGGTCGATTTCGTCGCCACGGGCGGCTATGCGCTGAAGAGCTATGAGCGGTTCGCCAAGATCCGCCGGGTCACCGACGGCACCTGGCGCATCACCCATCCGAGCGTCGCGCAGCAATACCGGCTGAATGTCGGCACCATCGTCGCCGATCCGATGCTGAAGGTGCGGCTCGCCTCGCGAAGAAGCGGGGCCCCGCTCGGCATGGGCGGCCGCGTGCTTGGCGAGGTGGAGGAGTATTTCCTCGAGACGCTGGTGCCGGGCGACACCTTCCTGTTCGCCGGTCTCGTGCTGCGCTTCGAGGGCATTCGCGACAACGAGGCGATCGCCAGCCGCACGGTGAACGAGGCGCCCAAGGTGCCGTCCTATTTCGGCGGCAAGTTCCCGCTCTCGACCTACCTCGCCGACGGCGTCCGCGGGTTGATCGCCGACGAGACCGCCTGGAGCCGGCTGCCGCATCAGGTCTCCGACTGGCTCGCTCTGCAGAAATGGGCCTCCGTCCTGCCGGCGCGCGACGAGCTGCTGGTCGAGACCTTTCCGCGCGGCGACCGCTTCTACATGGTCGCCTATCCGTTCGAGGGGCGGCTGGCGCACCAGACGCTCGGCATGCTGCTGACCCGACGGCTCGAGCGGGCGAAGCTCAAGCCGATGGGCTTCGTCGCCTCCGACTATGCGCTCGCCGTCTGGGGCCTCGGCGACATGGGCGAGGCCTTCGCCCGGGAAAGGCCATCCGTCGGCGATCTGTTCGACCAGGACATGCTGGGCGACGATCTCGACGCCTGGCTGGCGGAAAGTCACCTCCTGAAGCGGACTTTTCGCAGCTGCGCGCTGATTTCCGGCCTGATCGAGCGCCGGCATCCGGGCCGCGAGAAGACCGGCCGACAGGTGACGATCTCGACGGATTTGATCTACGACGTGCTGCGGAGCCACGAGCCCGACCACATCCTGCTGCAGGCGACCTGGGCGGATGCCGCGACCGGACTGCTCGACGTCCGCCGTCTCTCCGACATGCTGGCGCGGGTGAAGGACCACATCCGGCATCAGCCGCTCGACCGCATCTCGCCGCTCGCCGTGCCGGTGATGCTCGATATCGGCAAGGAGCCGGTCGGCGGCGAGGCGAACGAGGCAATCCTGCGCGAGAACGCCGACGACCTCGTCCGCGAGGCGATGGGCGAAGTGGTGGAAAGGGCTGCGGTGGAGTGAGGCGGCGTGACGGGCCTGCTGGCTCGTGGTCTTGGGCTTCGACTCCCGCGCTTGGCTGCCACAGCCTCTTGGCTCCGCCGTCATCCCACCCTCGCTGTCATCCCGGGCCCCGACCCGGGATCCATTCAGCCGAAGCGGCGGGCGTGTAAACCTCCCAAAAGAGCGGCTGTATGGATCCCCGCCTTCGCGGGGATGACGGCGAGGATGGTATGACGGCGAGCTGGGATGACGGCGAGGGTGGGCGAGCGGCGGGGCCACGCACTCCAGTGCCGCAACAGGCGCCGCCCCACCCCTCTGGAGAGGCCAAACTCCCCTACTCCGTAACCGCGATCATCCCCTTCATCATCGGGTGGACCCGGCAGAAATACGGGAACGTCCCCGCCTTGCTCAGCGTCACGCTGCCGGTCTTGCCGGCCGGCAGCTTCACGTCGAAGCCCTTGTCAGCCGCAGTCGCCGTGTGGTCGACGAAATCGGCGTTCACCCATTCGATCGTGTCGCCTGCCTTTGCTGTGACGCTGGCCGGAACAAAGGCGAGCTTGCTCACCTGGACGGTGATCGTCTCGGCCGATGCAGCGAGAGGTGTAAAAGCGGCCGGCAGGAGCACGACGCCGGCGAGCGCCAACCCGACGCGCGCCCGCCGGCGGCCCCAGCCGCCCGTCACTTCAGCTCTCCCGCCACCATGCGGGCGTGCTCCTCATGGCCCTGGAAGATCTTGAGGCCGGTCGTCAGCAGGTCCTTCAGTTGCGCGTTCTGCGCCGCCGGGATCAGCGTCGTCTCGAGCGCCGTGTTGACGGCATGGTGATAGGCGACCTCGTTGTCGGCATAAGCCTTGTCGAAGGCCGCCCCCTTCAGCGTCGCGAGGTGCTTCGCCGTCGCGTCCGCCTGCTTCGTCAGCGCCTGGCTGGTCGCATTGTCCTTCGGCGTGACCTTGAGCTGGGCGGCGAGCGCGAGGGCCTGCTTGTTGACCGCCTCGTGGTCGCGGATCATGTCCTTGGCAAACTCCAGCACGGCCTTGTTCTTCGATGTCTTCACGGCGTGTTGCGCCGCCTGGATGTCGATGGTGTCGGCCGTGTAGACGATGTGGGCGATTTCCGGATCGGTCGGCTTCGCGGTCTCGGCGGCGAGGCCAAGCGTCGTCGTCAGCATCAGCCCGCCAAGGGCGATGCCCATCGTTTTCAGCGCGTTCATGATCGTCTCCCAGTCGCTGCGATAATCTTGTCGATGCGATGGCCGGTTGGCCCGCGACGATCCGTTAGATGTCGCCGGTCGACGAAGGTTCCCGCGATGCGAGGATCGCCACGACGCGGTCGGCCATGCGCTCGCAGCGCGCGCCGCCGAAGGGGAAGGCATCGCCGAGCACGTCGCCGACCTTGGCTTCCAGCGCCTGCCGCAGCAGCTTGCGCGCCCGGAACAGGCGCGTCTTCACCGTCTCGGGCTTGAGATCGAACAGCGACGCCGTCTCCTCGACCGAAAGGTCCTCGACCAGGCGGGCGACGAGCACGATGCGGAACGGTTCCGGGAGCGCGTCAATCGCGGCCTCGACCAGTTGGCGGATCTCGCGCTGGGCCATGCTCCTCTCCGGATCTGGGCTGGCTGCCGCCAGCGGGAACGGGATGATGTCGGCTTCGGTCGCTTCGGCCTCGATCATCGGCGTCAGCTCGACCGTCGGATGGCGGCGGCGGATGCGGCCGAGCGCCTCGTTGATGACGATGCGCGACAGCCAGGTGGCGAGGCTCGATTCACGGCGGAAGCTGCCGAGCCTCAAGAAGGCGCGGACATAGGCGGCCTGCACGATATCCTCCGCCTCGTCGTCATCGCCGGTCATGCCGCGCGCCAGGCGGAACAGGCGCCGGTTGTTCTGGCGGATGATGGTGCGGACCGCCGCCTCCTCGTGCCGGAGCGCGCGGAGGATCAAATCGGCTTCGCCGAGCTCGATGCGGGCTAGTTCGTGGCTGGCCATTCCTGCCTCCTCGTCCGCCCCCAAGCGCGGTCGCGATCGGTGGGCGCTCATTGGATGCGGGCGATGCCAAAGCGTTCCCGGCCCCGGGCATCTGCCGCAGGATTGTACGCCACTTCGCAGGAATGTAGGAGCGAGCCGAAACGGACGCGCTTCGAGGTTTCGTGCGGCGCCGCGAATGCTAGAATGCTCGCCTGATTCAATTCCCCGCTTCGAACCGGAACGACATGCAAGGAACCGCGACAGCCCCGGACAGGACGGAAACGGCGACTGCCGGGCTCTCGGTCGCCTCGGTGCCGCTGGTTCCGCTAATCGAAGGCGCGCTCTGGTGGCCGGACGAGCGCACGCTCGTCGTCGCCGACCTGCATCTCGAAAAGGGCTCGTCCTTCGCGCGGCGCGGCCAGATGCTGCCGCCCTACGACACGCGGACGACGCTGGCGCGGCTCGCGGCGATCCTCGCCCGCTTGGCGCCTCAACGCGTCATCGCGCTCGGCGACAGTTTTCACGACAGGACGGGCGACCAGCGCCTCGACGAGAGCGACCGCGCGGCGCTGCGCGCGATGACCGCCTCGGCCGAATGGATCTGGATCGCCGGCAACCATGATCCCGAGCCGCCGCGCGAACTCGGCGGCTGGGCGACCGGCGAATTTTCCGTCGGCCCGCTCGTCTTCCGCCACGAACCGCTCGCCGGCGCCCGGCCGGGCGAGATCGCCGGCCATCTCCACCCCGCCGCCCGGCTCGTCGGCCGGGGCCGCTCGATCCGCCGTCGCTGCTTCGCCGCCGACGGCAACCGGCTCGTCATGCCGGCCTTCGGCGCGCTCGCCGGCGGGCTCAACGTGCTCGACGCCGCCTTCCGGCCGCTCTTCGACGGCCATGCCTTCCATGCCTGGATGCTGGGCGACGCCGTCCACGCCGTCGCCGGCCGCCGCCTCAAGGGCGAATAGCCGTCGACACGCCAGCGAAATCAGGCGGGGCTCCCCTGCCCGGCGCCGGATCCTCCGTATATGGTGCCGGCGTTTTCGACGACAGAACGGAAGAGTGAGCGCTTGATACCCTGGGTCCGGCTCGACACGGCAGACATTCCCGGCGGCGGCGGAACGCTGCGGCTGATGCAGCGCGGCGCCGAGTTTTCCATCATGATCGGCTCGAACGAGCTGATGAACAGCCGCCTGAGCGGGTCTGAGGAAGCGCTCGCCTCGCTGAGCGCCGAACGCATCGCCGGGCGAGCCAGCCCGCGGATCCTGATCGGCGGCCTCGGCATGGGTTTTACGCTGCGCGCGGCGCTCGCCGAATTCGGGCCGGACGCCGAGATCACCGTGGCCGAGTTGGTGCCGGCCGTCGTCGCCTGGGCGCGCGGGCCGATTCAGCCGGTCTTCGGCGATTGCCTCGATGATCCCCGCGTAAAAATCCATGTCGGCGATGTCGGCGACCCGATCCGCGCCGGAGGCGGCAGCTTCGACGCCATCCTGCTCGACGTCGACAACGGTCCGGACGGGCTGACGCGCGAGTCGAATGACGGGCTCTATACGCTGCAGGGGCTCGGCGCCGCCTACGCCGCGCTCCGCCCCGGCGGCGTGCTCGCCGTCTGGTCTTCGGGCCCCAGCGCCGTCTTCACGCAGCGCCTGCGCAAATCCGGCTTCGCCGTCGAGGAGGTCCGGGTGCGGGCCAATCGCGGCCGCAGCGGCGCCAAGCACGTCATCTGGCTCGCGACGCGTCCGGGCGCCTGATCAGGCCGGACCGAGACGACGGCGCATTTCCGCGGGCGGGGCCAGGGCGCGGGCCGGAAGCGGCGGCGCGACGAGGCTGCGCCGGCCTTCCTGCCCGTGATGCTTCGTCTTCTCCCAGCGATGCGGCGCGACGATCAACTGGAAGAAGGCCCGGTAGCAGGCGAGCGACAGGAGCAGCCAGTAGCCGGGCAGGAAGAGCAGGATGCCCGGCTGGCGCTTCCTTTGACGCATCCGGAGCGTGGCGCGCGACAGAAGCGCGAACGCGACATAGGCGGCGACGAAGTTGAAGACGTTCAGGAAGATCATCGCCGATCCCAGCGGAGTTTCCGCCCGCCAGAGCGCCGAGGGATCGATCAGCAGGGCGACGGCGGTCGCAAGGTAGATCGGGTAGATCGCCGCCGCCACGATGGCGCCGAAGCCCGTCAGGATGAAGCCGAGCATGCGGCGCGGGCCAAGCGCCCGCCAGAGCCGGATCGGCTGGCGCGAATGCACGAGGAAGGTCTGCATCCAGCCCTTCAGCCAGCGGGTCCGCTGCTTCAGCCAGAGCTTGGTCGTGCGCGGCGCTTCCTCATAGGTCGGCCGCGTGATCGTGCTGGTGCGATAGCCGCAGCGGGCGAAGCGGATGCCGAGATCGGCGTCCTCGGTGACGTTGTAGGGATCCCAGCCGCCGACGTCGCGCAGCGCCTCGATGCGGAAATGGTTCGACGTGCCTCCGAGCGGCAGCGGCATGTCGAGCGCGGCGAGCATGGGCAGCACGCCGTCGAACTGCATCGAATATTCCATCGCGAAGAAGGCGGTGAGCCCGTTGGTCTCGTCATTGTCGATCAGGAGCGGCGCCTGGATGCAGGCGAGGCGCGCGTCGCCTTCGGCGAAGGCCAGATAGGCCTCGATCAACTGACCGGGATCGGGTCGGTCCTCCGCGTCATAGACGGTGACGAAGCTGCCGCGCGCCAGCGGCAGGGCGAAATTGAGCGCCTTCGGCTTGGTGCGTGGCGCCCGGTCCGGCACGACGATCATCTCGAAAGGCGGACCGAGGCCGAGCCGCTCGACGGCATGTCGGGTCTTGCGGTCGCGGGCCTCGACGATGAACTTGATGTCGAGCCGGTCCTTCGGCCAGTCGAGGCGGCCGAGCGCGCCGACGAGATCGGCGACCATGTGCGCCTCGTCATAGAGCGGGACGAGGACGCTGTAGACCGGCAACCGATCCCGATCGACCACCAGCGGTGGCGGCGGCCGCATCGTCCGCTCCAATACGATGCTGACCGCGAGAAGCCGCAGCATGACGAGGGCGAGGAAAAGGAACCCGGCGGCGAGATTGAAGCCCTGGAGAACGAGGCGGCCGTCATACCAGAAGGCGAGCGCCAGCAGCATGAAGAGGACGAAGCCGCCGAGGATCTGGCGCGGCGTCAGCAGCCGGCGGGCCGAAAGCTCCGGCTGGTCGCGGTCGAGCCCCGTCACAGCCTCCTCCAGCAGCGGACCGCTGGCTGCCTCGGTCAGGCAGCGCCGGATCACGGCGGGCGTCGTCACGACGAGCCGCGACGCAAGCCCCGGCAGCCGCTCGAGCACGGTCGCGAGCCGCCCGGCCTGCGCCGGCTCCGGCGCGACCAGCAGGCGGCGCGACGTTCCGTCCTCGATCAGCGCGGTCTTGCCGGCGCGGATAGAAGTGGCGAGATCGGCGAGATCGGCATCGCCGACGGGCATCCCGCGCTCCCAGCTCTTGCGGGGCAAGGGATCGAACGCCAGCCCGAGGCGCGCGGCGAGCAGCGCATAGTGCAGCTCGCCGTCAGGTTCCGCTCGCCGTGGCGGTTCCAATCCTGCCTCGTGATCCAAACCAGACCCCGCTGTCCGCTCCTTCGGGCTCTTGCCCGGACGACAATTGGTCTATAGTCCATCGCGCATCAGGCGCTTCCGTAACGTAATCCAAGCCGAGAGTGATACAGGCATGCGGCGTCAGTTGGCAAGCATCGCGACCTTGGCGGGTATCGCGACCCTGGCGGGTCTCGTGATGCTGGCGAGCCTCGGGATGCAGACCGGCGGCGCTGGCCAGGCCGGAAGCGCGCTCGCCCAGGACACGGCGCCGACGCCGGCGATTTCGTCGTCAGGGGTCGTCATTCCCAACCTCTGGGATCCGAACCGCCGGCTCGACCGGCCGGCCACGACCTCGCTGACCGGCATCCGCTTCACGACGACGGACGACTTTCCACCCTATAATTTCAAGGGCGCCGACGGCCGGCTGACCGGCTTCAATGTCGATCTGGCGCGGGCGATCTGCCGCGAGCTGAGCGTTCCCTGCACCATCCAGGCGCGGCCCTGGGACGGGCTGATCGACACGGTCGCCGCCGGCCGCGTCGACGCCGCGCTCGCCGGCATTGCGATCACGCCGGAAAGCCGCGCCAAGCTCGATTTTTCCGATGTCTATCTGCGCCCCGCCGCCCGCTTCGCCGCGCGCAAGGCGAGCGCCGCGCCCCGTCTCGACGCAGGAGGCCTCGCCGGCCGCAAGGTGGCAGTCGCCAAGGGGAGTGCGCACGAGGCCTATCTCGCCGACTTCTTCCCGGAAGCCGTCGCCGTCGCGGTCGAGACGCCGGAGGCGGCGCATGACGCGCTCAAGGCGGGAACGGCCGATCTCGTCTTCGGCGACGGCGTGCAGCTGGCGTTCTGGCTGCAGTCGGAGCCGGCGGCGAATTGCTGCGCCTTCGTCGGCGGTCCCTATGTCGAGCCGCGTTTTTTCGGCCCCGGGTTGGCCATCGCGCTGCCGCCCGATCGCAAGGACCTGCGGCTCGCGCTCAACTGGGCGCTCGACAGCCTCTATGACAAGGGCGCGTTCGCGGAGCTCTATCTCCGCTACTTCCCGGTCGGGTATTTTTAGGTATCAGAGCGTCCGGTAGCGGGCGCGGGCGCCGCGTTCGATCGCCGCCGCCGTCAGCGCATCGACGTCGAGCACGTCGCGCAGCAGTTCGAGGAAGCGCAGCTCCTCCTGCTCGACATGCAAATCCGCCGCCGCGACTTCGACGGCGAGCGCATAGGCCGTCTCGTGCAGCTTCTTCGGCAGCGAGGTCGCGATTGTTGCGAGCACGGCGTGCAGGCCATCGTCCTCGCGGGTGATGGCGGCGCAGGCTTCGGCGACCGCGATCAGCCGGTCCGTGTCGAAGCCGCCAAAGATCGGCAGCGTGTTGACGACATCGCCGATCTTGCGCAGCTCGCGATCCGTCATCTGGCGGTCCACCGCGGACAGCGTCACCATCGCATAGATCAGAGCCTCCTGCGGGGAGACCGTGCTGCCGGTCGGCTTGTCCATGTCGATACGCTCCTGCACGCGGGCCAAATTCCCGTCTGGATGGGTCCGCCCAAATTAGGATCTCTTGGTGCACCGTTCAACCACCGCCTTGTCGCGGTCAGAACGATACCGGCCGGACGATTGCAGCCATTGACGCGAAGCCGGGCGCTCCCTAGGGTCCGCGCCCACGCGCGCTCTCCAAACATCCCTTCGCGCGTTTCCCCAGAAGAGGTTTTCGATGTCGACCGGTACGCTCCCTGTTCTCGATCTTGCGCCCGAACTCGTTCAGGCTGCGCAGGTGTCGAAAGCGTGGCCGTTCGAGGAAGCGCGCCGGATCGTCGAGCGCCTGAAGCGCCAGAACCGCCCGGCGGGTCCGGTCCTGTTCGAGACCGGTTACGGTCCGTCGGGCCTGCCGCATATCGGCACGTTCGGCGAGGTCGCCCGCACCACCATGGTGCGCAACGCCTTCCGCCTCCTGACCGAAGACAAGATCCCGACACGCCTGCTCTCCTTCTCGGACGATCTGGACGGCCTCCGCAAGGTGCCGACCAACGTGCCGAACCAGGAGATGATGCAGGCCTTCATCGGCAAGCCGCTGACCCGCGTGCCGGATCCGTTCTCGAACGAGTATCCCTCGTTCGGCGCCGCCAACAACGCACGCCTGCGCGCCTTCCTGGACGGCTTCGGCTTCGAATACGAATTCGCCAGCGCGACCGACTATTACACCTCCGGCCGCTTCGATAAGGCGCTGCTGCGCATGCTCGAAGTCTATGACGAGGTTATGGAAATCATCCTGCCGACGCTCGGTCCGGATCGTCGCGCCACCTATTCGCCCTTCCTGCCGATCTCGCCGACCACCGGCGTCGTGCTGCAGGTGCCGATGGTCGACCGCAATGTCGAGAAGGGCACCGTCACCTATGTCGACCCGGACACTAACGAGCGCGTCGAGGTCCCGGTCACCGGCGGCGCCGTCAAGTGCCAGTGGAAGGCCGACTGGGCGATGCGCTGGTTCGCGCTCGGCGTCGACTACGAGATGAGCGGCAAGGATCTGATCGACAGCGTCAAGCTCTCGACCCGGATCTGCCGCGCGCTCGGCTCCGAGCCGCCGGAGAGCTTCACCTACGAGCACTTCCTGGCCGAAAACGGCGAGAAGATCTCGAAGTCGAAGGGCAACGGCCTGACGATCGAGCAGTGGCTGACCTATGCCGACAATGACAGCCTGGCGCTCTACATGTACCAGAAGCCGAAGACGGCGAAGCGCCTCTCCTTCGAGGTGATCCCGCGCACGGTCGACGAGTATTTCGGCTTCGTCGACGCCTATGGCCGCCAGCCGGTCGAGCAGCAGCTCGGCAACCCCGCCTGGCACATCCATTCCGGCCGCCCGCCGGCCGAGGGCTCGCCGATCCCGTTCGCCATGCTGCTCAACCTGGTCAGCGTCTCCGACGCCACCGACAAGGGCGTGCTCTGGGCCTATATCTCGCGCTACATGCCGCATCTGACGGCCGCCACGCACGAGAAGCTCGACCGCCTCGCCGGCTACGCGATCCGCTATTTCAACGACGTGCTGAAGGCCGGCAAGCACTATGTCCTGCCGGAGGGCGCGATCCGCGATGCGCTCGTCGCGCTCGACGCGGCGCTGGCGGAAATGCCGGCAACCGCGGATGCCGACGAGATCCAGACCGTCGTGTTCGACATCGGCCGGAAGTACTTCCCGGATCCCAACAAAAAGGGTCCGGACGGCAACCCGCCCGGCGTCTCGCTCGACTGGTTCCGCGGCCTCTACCAGGTGCTGCTCGGCCAGGACCAGGGACCGCGCTTCGGCTCGTTCGTGGCGATCTACGGCATTCCCGAGACCCGCGAGCGCATCGCCAAGGCGCTCAAGGGCGAGCTCGCCGCCCAGGCCTGATCCCGCGCCGAAAGCGCGCTCCGCTTTCGGCGATCCGCTTTAATTGAAGCGAATGTGATCACATCGCACCCGCGCGGCGGGAACTCCGGCAACCGCCGGTCGTTCCTGCCCCGGGAGCGAAGAGCCATGTCCAGAACCGGGACAGCCGGACTAGCCGTCCTTCTCAGCCTCGCCGGCGGCGTTGGGTTCAACCCGGCTGCCCGAGCCGACGAACAGGCCTTCCTCGACCGCTTTGACGGCAACTGGTCCGGGAGCGGGCAGGTCCGCCGTAACGCGCAGTCCCCGGTCTTCAACGTGACCTGCACGGTGGCCGGCGATCGCGCCGCCATCCGCATGGCGATCGACGGCAATTGTCGCGGCGCCGTCATCGTGACGCGCGAGATCGGCGCCAGCGTGCGCTACGACGCGGCGACCGGCACCTATAGCGGCACCTATGTCGGCGCCCGCGTCGGCCCCGCCGCGATCTACGGCCGGCGCAACGGCGACCGGGTCAATTTCACCATCAACTGGCCAAAGCCCGTCAACGGCAGCACCAAGGCGCAGATGACCATCGTCAATGACGGACGCGGCACGCTGCGCATCCTGGTGATCAGCCGCCCCACGCCGGACGGTCCGACGACGACGCTGTCCGACCTCGTCTTCAACAGGAGCTGACGGGGCGCCAGCGAATGCCGCCGTCGAGGGGGCTTGCAACGCCCCGCTTTCGGTGGATGGATGGCGACGTCTCCCAAGGGAATCCGCCATGACCTTCGAACACTGGCTCGCCTTCGCCGCCGCCTCCGCCGTGCTGCTCGCCATTCCCGGCCCGACCGTGATCCTCGTGATCTCCTACGCGCTCGGCCATGGCCGCCGCTCGGCCGGCGCCACGGTCGCCGGCGTCGCGCTCGGCGATTTCACCGCCATGACCGCCTCGATGCTCGGCCTCGGCGCCTTGCTCGCCACCTCGGCGGCGCTGTTCACCGTGCTGAAATGGGTGGGCGGCGCCTATCTCGTCTATCTCGGCATCAAGCTCTGGCGTGCGCCGGTCAGCGAGCCGGGCGCCGTCGATACGCGCGAGGCACGGCCGATCCGCATCTTCCTGCACGCCTATGCGGTGACGGCGCTCAATCCGAAGAGCATCGTCTTCTTCGTGGCGTTCCTGCCGCAGTTCCTCGTCGCCGGCCAGCCGCTGCTGCCGCAGATGATCCTGTTCGAGGCGACGTTCCTGGTGCTGGCGACGATCAATGCCGCGAGCTACGCGCTGATCGCGGCCGGCGCCCGCCGGACGATCCGCAAGCCCAGCGTACAGCGCATCGTCAACCGCACCGGCGGCGGCCTTCTGGTCGGCGCCGGCCTCCTCGCCGCTGGCTTGCGGAGAGCCGCTGCCTAGTTCTGCAGACAGTCGGCCGACGGATCGCCGGCCTGCCAGATGCCGCGCCGGCCGCAGCGCGCTTCCTTTTCGGCCGCCGCGTAGGGCTTCGGCGCCCGCGCCGCCGCCTTGGCCCAGCCTTGCTCGATCATCCAGAGCGAAAGGTCCGTCTTGCCAATCCGGCAGGGCGCGACAGCCGGATCGGCCGGATCATTGGCCGAGACCCGGCACTCGACGCCGAAGGCGCGGATGCGGCTGCGCAGCGCCACCATGGCGAGCCGGGCGCAGGGCACGTCGATTGCCGGATCGCCGGTCGCCGCCGGATGGCAAAGCCGGTCCGGATCGGGAGGGACGATGCCGGCGAGCCGGACGTTGCGAGGCCCAAGATCCAGCAGCCCCGCTTCGCGCACGGTGACGGGCGAAAAGGTCTTCCAGCGCGCAGGCCCCGCCGGCCGCTTCGTCGTCGCCTCGCGCTCCAGCGGACCGTTGCCCGCCGGCGCCGGCGTCATGCCGGGCGCGGTCACATTGCGGTGGGCGGGATTGATCCATGCCGGCTCGGAATCGGCGCTCGCCGGGTCATCGGTGGCGGCGGGCCCATTCGCGGCGACCGGCGGCTCCGCTCCCGGGTTCTGCCCGCCGACGATCCGGACCTCGCGGGGCGCTGGATCCGTCAATTCCGGCAGCACGACCTGCTCGGGCGCCGGCGCGCCCATCAGGCCGGAGAGTTCGCGACGGTCGAGGCCGCCGAACTGCGAGATGATGATGATGGCGAGCGCCATCCCGCCCGCGAGACAAAGCGCTGCGAGCGCCGTCCTCACTGGCTCGCCCAGATGATCCGCGCCATCCAGTCGATCTCGCGGGTGGCGATCTGGCGGTTCGGATGCTCGGGATTGAGGGACAGGAGCTCGACGGTGCGCGTCGTCTTGCGCTCCAGCACCTTGGCCATCACCTCGCCCTCGCGGGTGCGGACGACGACCCGATCGCCGCGCCGGCAGCGCGCGGTCGGCGAAACGATGATGACGTCGCCGTCGCGATAGAGCGGCATCATGGAATCGCCCGAGATCTTCAGGGCGTAGTTGCCCTCCTCCGCCCGCGCCTCCGGTATGGCGACCTCGTCCCAGCCCTGTCCGGCTGGGAAACCGCCATCGTCGAAGAAGCCGCCCGCGCCCGCCTGGGCGAAGCCGAGCAGCGGCACATGCCGCAACAAGGCGGCCGAGACGGGAGGCGCCATGCGCTTCGCCAGCATCAGGTCCAGGAAGGCGTCGAGCTGCTCGCCGGTCGCCTCGAGGATCTTGGCGATGCTCTCGGTCGAAGGCCAGCGCGGCCGGCCGTCGCCGGCGATGCGCTTGGAGCGATTGAACGTCGTCGGGTCGAGCCCCGCCTTCCGGGCCAGCCCGGACGCCGTCAGCTCGTTGCGGGCGGCGAGGCGGTCGATCGCCGCCCAGATCCGCTCGTGCGACAACATGGCGGAACCTCCGCATATGCGGGCCTTCGCCCGCATGGCTCCGGCGCCGGAGCCTGGGCACAAAGGAATAAATCCCTCTCCACCAGCTTTATCCCCGCCCCCCGGCGATGTCCAGCGGCGTCGCCGGATTTTGCGGCTCCAGGCCAAGCCAGCCCTTGTCCGGCGCCCGCGCCGTAGCTAGGGTCCGCGCAACCGCTAGGAACCCTCATGACCATCATTTTCAAGATCGCCCCGGAGACGCTGTGGCGCGAGGCCAAGGACGCGGGCGTCTTCACGGGCGCCCCGATCGATGTCGCCGACGGCTACATCCACTTCTCCTCGGCGGAGCAGGTGCGCGAGACGGCCGAGAGATACTTCGGCGGCCAGCCCCACCTCGTGCTCGTCGCGGTCGACGGCGACAAGCTCGGCGACCGGCTCAAATGGGAAGCCTCGCGCGGCGGGGCGCTGTTCCCCCATCTCTACGGCCCGCTCGAGTTCTCGTCCGTGATCTGGACCAAGGCGCTGCCGCTCGGCAATGACGGCCACCACGTCTTCCCGGAACTCGCCGCATGAGCGCCTTCGGCAGCCTCCTCCGGCCGATCCTGTTCCGGATCGACCCGGAAGTCGCCCACGGCCTGTCGATCAAGGTCCTGTCGTCGGGACTGCACCCCTCGGTCCGGCCCGATCGCGATCCGCGCCTGGCGCGAAAACTGTTCGGGCTCGACTTCGCCAATCCGCTCGGCATCGCCGCCGGCCTCGACAAGAACGCCGAGGTGCCCGATGCGATGCTGCGCCTCGGCTTCGGCTTCGTCGAGATCGGCACGATCACGCCGCGCCCCCAGCCCGGCAATCCGAAGCCCCGCCTGTTTCGCCTGGTCGAAGACCATGGCGTGATCAACCGCCTCGGCTTCAACAATGAAGGCCACGCGGCGGCGCGGCAGCGGCTCGAGGCGCGGCGCGGCAAGCGCGGGCTCGTCGGCGTCAACATCGGCGCCAACAAGGACGCGACGGACCGGATCGCCGACTACGTCGCCGGTATCGAGACCTTCGCCGACATCGCCTCCTATTTCACCGTCAACGTCTCCTCGCCCAACACGCCGGGCCTGCGCGACCTGCAGGCGAAGGGCGCGCTCGACGAACTGCTTTCCCGCGTGCTCGAGGCGCGCGACGCCCAGGCGCGGCGCGTGCCGGTGCTGCTGAAAATCGCGCCGGACATGGACGAGGCGGGCCTCGCCGACGTCGCCGAGGTGGCGCTGGCGCGGAAGATCGACGGCGTCATCGTCTCGAATACGACGATCAGCCGGCCGAAGCTTGTCGACGCGGCGACGGCGAAGGAGACCGGCGGCCTCTCGGGCCGGCCGCTGTTCCGCCTCTCGACCATCCAGCTCGCCCGCTTCCGCAAGCTGGTCGGGCCGGACCTGCCGCTGATCGGCGTCGGCGGCATCGAATCCGCCGAGACCGCCTTCGCCAAGATCGCGGCGGGCGCCGACCTGGTGCAGCTCTATTCCGGCTTCGTCTATGGCGGCCCGGGCCTGCCGGCGTCGATCCTCGCCGGCCTGTCGCGCATCCTCGACCGCCGCGGCATCCCGTCGATCGCCGACGCCGTCGGCATCGAGACGGAGAAATGGGCGAGCGAGGCGCCCTAGGCGCCCGCCCTGCCGATCCGGATCAGGCGAACGCTGCCCGCGTCCGCGCGCGGCAGCGCCAGGCGAGCGTGAAGCCGCGGGCCGACAGGAAAACCAGTAGGGCGAGCCAGAGGCCGTGCACGCCCCAGAGCGGCTCGGCCACCGCCCAGACGGCGAGATAGAGCACGAGCGACAAGAGCATCATGTTGCGCATGTCCTCGGACCAGGTGGCGCCGATGAAGACGCCGTCCATCTCGAAGGCGAGCACGCCGGCGATCGGCGTCAGCGCCGTCCAGGCGAGATAGTGCCGCGCCGTGTCGCGCACGGCCTGGTTCACCGTCATCCAGTCGATCAGATAGGGGCCGCCGAACCAGAAGCAGGCGGCCGCGATCAGCGCCAGCACATAGCCCCAGCCGAGCGTCAGCTTGAGCGAGCGGATGAAGGCCGGGCGATAGCGCGCGCCGATGGCGCGGCCGGCATATTGCTCGGCCGCCGCCGCGAAGCCGTCGAGGAAATAGCCGCCGACCAGGAAAAAGTTCATCAGGACGGCGTTCGCCGCCAGCACCACATCGCCCATCTTGGCGCCGCGCGAGGCGAAGAAGCCGAAGGCGAAGAGCAGCGTGAACGAGCGGATCATGATATCGCGATTGACCGCGATCATGCGCAGCACCTGCGCCCGGTCGAGGATCTGCGCCATCGACGGGCGATGGGCGCGATCAAGCCGAGAGACCACCAGGGTGAGGCCGAGAATGGCGGTGACCGCCTCGCCGATCGTCGTTCCCCAGGCCGAGCCGGCGATGCCCCAGCCGAGGCCGAGCACGAACAGGATGTTCAGGAGGATGTTGAGGCCGTTCAGGAAGGTCTGCAGGAACAGGCCGAGCGTCGAGCGGCCGAGACCAATCAGCCAGCCGAGCATGACGTAGTTCGCCAGCGCGAACGGCGTCGAGAACACCCGGATCGAGTAGTATTCCGTCGTCGCCGCCTGCACGGCCGGACTGCCGCCGAGCGCCGCGAGGGCGATCGCGAGGATAGGATGCGCCAGCAGGACGACGCCGAGCCCGACGGCGAAGGCGACGATGAGCGCGCGGTAGAAGGTCGCCTGGATCTCGGTGCGGTCGTCGGCGCCAAGTGCCTGCGCCACCAGGCCGGTGGTGCCGCTCCTCAGGAAATTGAACGTCGCGAAGACGAAATCGAAGATTACGGCGCCCAGCGCCACCGCCCCGAGCAGCGCCGCGTCGCCGAGGCGGCCGATCACGCCCATGCCGACCAGGCCGAGCAGCGGCGTCGTCAGGTAGGCGAGCGTCATCGGCACGGCGATGGCGAGAATGCCGCGATGGGTGACTTCGAAGGGGCGGATGACGGGCGTCATGATCTCGCGCGACGGAAAGGAGCGGAAGAGCGATAGCCGCTTCGCGGCCCGGCGTCGACGCGATCCTTGGAGGGGTCTATGGTCGCGCCATGCCGCCGCCGATCGTCCATCACCCCGCCTACACCGCCGACATTCCGGCCGAGCATCGCTTCCCGATGCAGAAATACCGGCGGCTTGCCGAGATCGTCGTCGCCGACGGGCTGGCGCCGGCGGGCTTTGTCGTGCCGGAGCCGGCGACGGCGGCGGAGCTGGCGCTCGCGCATGACCGGGCTTACGTCGACGCGGTGCTGTCGCTTTCCGTACCGCCGGCAATCGAGCGCGAGATCGGCCTGCCGATGAACGAGACGGTGGTGCGCCGTGCCCGCGCCGCCACGGGCGGCACCATCCTCGCCGCGCGGCTGGCGCTCGACGAAGGCCTCGCCTGCAACACGGCCGGCGGCAGCCATCATGCGCGATCCGACCAGGGCGCCGGCTTCTGCACCTTCAACGATGTGGCCGTCGCGATCCGCGTGCTGATGCGCGAGGGCCTGATCGGCACGGCGCTGGTGGTCGATTGCGACGTGCACCAGGGCGACGGCACGGCGGAGATCTTCGCTGGCGACGCCAACGTCACGACGCTGTCGCTGCATGCCGAGAAGAACTATCCGGTCCGCAAGCGCCAATCGACGCTCGATATCGGCCTCCCCGACCAGACCGGCGACGACGCCTATCTCGCCGCGCTCGACGAGATCCTGGCGCCGCTGCTCGATCGCACGCATCCGGATATCGTCTTCTACAATGCCGGCGTCGACCCGCATGTGGACGACCGGCTCGGCCGGCTGGCGCTCTCGGACGAGGGATTGCGGGCGCGCGACCGGCTCGTCATCAGCGCGGTGCGGGGACGAGGCATTCCGCTCGCCGGCGTCATCGGCGGCGGCTATGGCGCGGATGTCGATCCGATCGCCCGCCGCCATGCCCTGCTGCACCACGCGGCAGCGGCGTTCTCGGCCTAGGACCGTTCGGCACGCTCGCGGTCAGAGCCGGCGCACCGGCCGCGCCAGGCTCAGTTTGCTGTTCGAAGACTGCAGGCACTCCGGCGCGATATAGGGCCAGGACTGCACCTCGCAGCCGACCCGGCCGCCGACGGATACCTTGTCGAACAGGGTCCGCGCGGTTGGGTCCTTGGCACCGCTGGTGCGGCTGACGGCCTGGCCGCTATAGGCGGTGACGGCGAAGGCGACCAGCGCGGCGGAACCGATGACGCTGGCCATGGTGCGAATGCTGAAGGATGCCATTTCGATCCGCGCCGCAGCGCCCCCTGTTACCCAACCGGCTCAACGTCGCCCGGCGCGGCCTCGTTCCACCATGTCGCCGCGTTGCCGTCAGTGAAGGTCATCACAAACGGCGCACGGGCATCGAAGCCCTGCCATTTCCGTTTCGCCGCGCTAAGGTGGCGCCGTCTTCAAACGATTGGCAGATCCGCATGACCGAGCTGAAACGTCCCCGCCTCTTCCTCGACACCGCCGACCGGGCCGCCTGGGACCAGTGGCTGCCGACCGGCCTCTTCCACGGCATCACCACCAACCCGACCCTGCTCGCCGCCGCCGGCGTTCCCAATTCGCTGGCCGAACTCAAGGGCCTCTCGACCTTCGCCTTCGCCTCGGGCGTCGCGGAATTCCAGGCCCAGACCTGGGGCCGGACCAGCGAGGCGCTGACCGCCAACGGCCGGCGGATCGCCGAGCTCGACACGCGCATCGTGGTCAAGGTGCCGATCACCCGCGAAGGCGCCATCGCCGCCGCCGTGCTGAAGGCGGAAGGCGCGCGCATCACGATGACGGCGGTCTATGCCGCGCACCAGGCCGTGACGGCGGCCGCGCTCGGCGCCGACTATGTCGCGCCCTATCTCGGCCGCATGAACGACGCCGGCCGCGACGGCTTCGCCGAGATCGCCGCGATGCAGGAGATCGCGCGCGGCGCCGGCAGCCCGATGCGGGTTCTGGTGGCGAGCGTGCGCTCCAGCGACGATCTCGTCCGCCTCGGCCGCCTCGGCGTCGACACCTTCACCTTCTCGCCGGCCGTCGCCACCGCGCTTTTCGCCGAGGCGCTGACGGACGCCGCCGCCGAAGCCTTCGAGCTCGCCGCCGAGGGCTGAGCCGTCGACCGGCTATCCGCCGACGCATTCGCCAGATGGCGAGACGATCGCAGCAAGGGGCTCGCCGGACGACCGGCGAGCCCCTTTTTTTGCGTCCACCGCACGGGATGGCCCGAGAAAAAAGAGTCTCCGTCCGGCGATCACGTTTTCGCGTTGGACAGAGTCCAACTCCCGGATTGACTCTCCGTCAAAGGAGAACAAAATAGGAACATAGACCTATGGAGTGAAAGCGTGATGGCCGAGCCCGCCGAAAAGATCGATCCCGACCGAAGCGCCGAGAGCGAGCTCGACCAGCGCGTCGACAATTTGATCACGGCGCATCAGGGCGACGCCCGCGCCGTCATCGAGACCCTCCTGATGGCCATCGACGCACGCGCCGAGCGCATTTCGTTCGGTTTCGTCCGCGGGCGGCTGCCGCGTGTCGGCCTTGCCGGAGACGCGTGCCGGGAATAGTTGGCAACGAGCCACCGCAATCCTCGGAAGAAATTCGGAACCATCCGCCAAGTCTGTCGTTCGTTCTCCAGTGATTAGGTTCAACGGCCTGATCGAATAGCTGGCAGGATTGAAGGTCCATGCCTGTCCGGCAAATCACGACAGGAGGAACGCAATGAACAGTCTCAAATATACGATTGCCGCGGCCGCATTCGTGGCGCTCTTTGCTTCACCGGTCATCGCCCAGACGAGCGACAATACCGGGACGGGCGGCCAGAACGGCGCCACGAGCGGAATGGATCCGGTGAAGGCGCAGATCAAGGACGAGGACGTCTTCGGCTTCGACATCACGCAGGGCGCCGTCGGCCTGACGCCCGAGCAGCTCACCGCCGCCAAGAACACCTGCAACCAGAACGTCACGGCGGAGCCGCTGCGCTATTCGGCGGCCGTGAAGACCTTCTGCACCCAAATCCAGTAGTCGAGGGCTTGCCCCGCGCCGCATGACGCCCCGCTCTCCCCGGCGGGGCGTCGCCATGAGCACGAAGCGCCATCCGCATTCCCATCTCAGGGAACGAGGCCAGCCCCCCGGCGTTGACTGCCATGCCTTTCAGAGAGGGAGCGCCGACATGGCCGCAGCCACGGGATTGAAGAACAGCCTGCAGGAAATCTCCGTTCTCATGCGGCTGCTGCGATCCGACCTTCAGGATTTCATCGAGGCACCGGCCGGCGCGAAGCGCGGACAGGTTCTCACGCATCTCGGATGGATCGCCGATCGGCTCGAGCAGGTGGGACCCCGCCTTTCCGCCGAGAACCGCCCGCGGCCCGTCAAGGCCCGGACCGATTCCGCACGCCGCACCGCGCCGAAGACAGCCGCCAAGCCAGCCCGCCGGGCCGCGACGGCAGCGGCGAAGCCACCTGCCGAGGAACGGCCGGCAGCAGCGAAGCCGACCGCCGAGGCACGGCCCACGCCCGCCACCGCGCCGGAGCGCGCGCCCTCCGCCCAGGTCGACATCTCCCCCAATCCGGACCAACTCCAGGGCGGCGGCAAGCCGCCGGGCTCAACGGAACACTGATCCCCGCTGCGAGGCGCCGGCCGATCCGAGTTTCTGGATCCGTCCAACAGCTGCCGGGCCTATCGGCGGCGTATCTCCCTTGCATGAAACCGATGGCGAACGGGATCGAACCCGGAACGGCTCGATCCCGTGAGAAACCCGGCGATAACCACGTCGCCCTGAGGGTTCGGCGTCTGGTCGCCCATCCAACCTCGACGATGCACCGGCGCCGGAATGCAGCCCGGGAGACGGCCAAAGCTGCAATGGATGCGGTCCCATCGGATCGCCTGCCGGCATCCGTCGTTCCAGCCTGTGAACTGCCCCCACGCTAACGATCCGGGACCCCCGCTCTCAACCCTTCCTTTCGAATTGGAGCTTATACACGCCGCAGAACATCGCTCCTGTGGGACCGGCAGATCGCTCATGCACCCGTCGAACGAACAAACCCATCCGAAATCCCGGTTCGGCTGGCTGCTTCCGGCCTCGCTCGTCGGGGCGATCCTGCTGATCGCAGCCGAGCATCTACACCTTACCGGCCCGCATTCGAACCTGTTCCTGTGGCTCTCCGGCGTCTTCCTGATCGGATCGGTCTTCTCGTCCGTGCATCATGCCGAAATCGTCTCGCACCGGATCGGCGAGCCGTTCGGCGCCATCATCCTGGCGCTCGCGGTCACGGTGATCGAGGTTTCGCTGATCGTCTCGACCATGCTCTCCGCGTCCGCGACCGAGAGCAGCCAGATCGCCCGCGACACGGTCTTCGCCACCGTCATGATCGTGCTGAACGGCGTCGTCGGCCTCTGCCTTTTGACCGGCGGCATCCTGCATCGCGAACAGCAGTTCCAGACCAAGGGCGCCATCGGCGCGTTGAGCGTCATGGCAACGCTGACCACGCTGACGCTGATCCTGCCGAACTTCACCATGTCCGTGCCGGGACCGTTCTACGCGCCGATGCAGCTTGCCTTCGTCGCGGTCGTCTCGCTCGCGCTCTACGCGCTGTTTCTCTTCGTCCAGACCGTGCGCCACCGCACGGACTTTCTGGATGACGTCGTCGAGCCCCTGCCCCACCACGCCGTTCCGACGCGGCAGCAGGCGATCACCAGCGCCGGAATGCTGGTCGTCTCGCTGCTGCTGGTCATCCTGCTGGCCGAGGGGCTGACGTCGACGATCACGCAGGTCGTCGCCGATATCGGCTTCAACGCGGAATTCGTCGGCGTCGTGATCGCCGCCGTCGTGCTGCTTCCCGAAGGCAGCACCGCCTTCCGCGCCGCCCGCTCCAACCGGGTGCAGACCAGCGTCAACCTGGCGCTCGGATCGGCGCTGGCGAGCATCGGGCTGAGCATCCCCATCATCGCGGTGATTTCGCTCCTGCTCGACCGTCCGATCACGCTCGGGCTCGAGCCCGATCACATCGTGCAGATCGTGCTGACGCTGCTGGCCAGCATCCTCACCCTGATGCTCGGCCGCACGACGATCCTGCAGGGCGGCGTCCACCTGGTGATCTTCCTCGCCTTCCTCCTCTTCGCCGCGGCGCCGTGACGAAGGCCGGCGGCCAACTGGAGGCACAGCCCAACCGCCGTCCGGTATAATCGCCTCGCAAATGGCGACACGGCTCTCCGTCTTGGCCGACCCTTCCCGATAGCTTTTCGTAGCGGCGAGGTGCGCACCTCGGATACGCCTTGCACCCTTAGATTTTATATGACTTCATAAAAAACTATAAATTGCATATCGGTCCAACGGGTACCGGCGAGCTATGAGATATTTTGTCCATCGTGACAGCGACAGGGTGATCTACCGAAGCTGGGACGCGAGGCCGCCGGAAGTGGGCAAACTCCGAATCGTTGCCCTGAAGCTCGACCACGTCGGAGACTTCTGGATGTCACTGGGACCGCTGCAGGAGCTGAGAAAGGCTTTCGCGGACGCACACATCACGCTCGTCGTCGGCAGCTGGAACATCAACACAGCCAAGCAGTTCACGCTCGCGGACGAATACATATCCTTTGACTTCTTCCGAAAAAATTCGAAGTTGGCCGGAGAGCCCGTAACGCCAATCGAAATACGGAGACTATTGGCAGACTCGTTCGACCTCGCCATCGACATGCGTGTACCCGACGACACCAGATCTGTTTTGCTGGCGATTGAATCACGATATCGAGCCGCCATAGCAGATCCATACCTACTTCCTCAGATCGATATTACGATTTTACCTGGAAAGGTGAAACTGCGCCGAAACTTTATTTACAAACTGCTGCAAAAGACGGCGATGACAACCCTCTTGCCACGACGCTGGGTCGATAAGCAGGCCGATCGCGATCAAATGCGGATTCAGCACATCGCCGAGACGCTGACCCTGCTGGTCTCCAAGACGGCGGCCCGATTTGGCAAAGCCGATTGGGCCCCACCCGTCTCCCAGCCGCCTGTCGATGACCATGGCCCGGTCGTGGTGGCGCCGTTTTCCAATTCCCACTTGCGGGATTGGCCGATCCAGAATTTCGAGGAGCTCGTCGCCACACTCTCCAGGACCCGAACCGTGATCCTAGTCGGGCGAAACGAGGACGCGACGGTTCTGCACCAGACCGCCCGCGCCGCACGAGAGCGTGGCGGGGGAAGCATCGACGTCGCATCGAACCTCTCCGAACAGCAGTTCAACGAGCTCCTGAGCTCCGCCTCCCTCGTCATATCGAACAATTCCGGGGCCGGTCACGTCGCCGCCCAGCTCGGTCGTCCGACGCTCGGCATCTTTACGGCCTCGCACCTTCCGGAGCTCTGGGGGTTCCAGGGTCCCCGCGTCAGCATTCTGATGAGCGCGATCGAATGCCGAGGCTGTGGCCTCGACGTCGTGCGCCGATGCCCGGAGAAGGTTCGCTGCAAGAACGACATCACGGCGGAGCACGTCCTGGCCGAGATTGAAGCGCTGACGAGCAACGTGACGCAACCTTTGATAGCAACGGCGGCGTAGGCCGCAGCGGCGCCGCAGTCGCCCGGGCAGTCGATGAAGCAAGCTGTGATCTGCAGCAAAAAGGCCAACCGGAAGAAGCAGGCCGGCAAGGCAATGGCCTTGATCAACATGGGATAAAACGGGTACACATTGTCCCACTTTCCGCGAGTATGTCGTTCCAGTTGGACAAAATCGCGAAAAGCTAAGTGATTTCAATCACTTAAAAAGCGGGTGTAGTTCAGAGGTAGAACGTCAGCTTCCCAAGCTGAATGTCGTGGGTTCAATTCCCATCGCCCGCTCCAAAAACTCCCTACGTTTTCAGTAGCTTATATGCTGGTTACCCTGACGCGTACGGGAACAAAACGGGCCTGATTTTGCCAGATTCTGGTAGTTCTGCGCAAAAAGTCCCGAGATATTCCCGAGCTAGGTTCTCCGTCCGTTCGCAGCCGCTCGCGCAAACAAACAGCCCAGCCAGGTCCGAAGACAGAGCCGGAGAATGGTGCCCGCGCCAAATTTCCGTCTGGATCCTGCAATCCCTGATCTTCCTCGTGATGCAGATCATACTTTTGGTCTATTTCGTCAGTTAGACTGACAGTAAGTTGGCATTCATGGTCCGGCGTGCATGCGCGAAAGCGCGCAACGCAGGGTCGGAACGATGCCGACGTTCGGACCGCTTGCGCGGGACGGACGGCCCCTCCGATCAGCCTGCTGATCGCCATATCGAGAAGGAATTTCCATGGATCTGAAGAAGATCTGCGCTACCGCCATGACGTTCACCTTCGCGGTCGCTGCCATGCCGGTCCAGGCCGCGCCGCTGCTGCGCGTCGATCCCGGCAGCGTATCCTCGAATGTCATCGACGTCCGCTGCCCGCCGGAAGGCTGCCGGCAGGGCAATCGTCCCAACCAGGGCCGGCCGGGGCACGGCGGCGGACATGGCGGCGGACATGGCGGCGGCAACTGGAACGGTCCGAACCACGGCGGCCCGAATCACGGTGGCCCCGGCCGACCCGGCCATGGCGGCCCGGGTTGGGGCGGTCCCGGTCCCAGCCATGGCGGTCACTACCGCCCTGGCCCGAGCCGTCCCGGCTACTGGAACGGCCACCAGGGCTACAACCATTCCCGCCCCGGCTATCGTCGCCACAGCGACGGCTGGTGGTATCCGATGGCGGCCTTCGGCGTCGGCGCCCTGATCGGCGGCGCCATCGCCAACCAGCCGCGAGAAGTCGCGCCGCCGCGTCTCTCCACCAGCCATCTGCGCTGGTGCGAGGATCGCTACCGCTCCTATCGCGCTTCCGACAACAGCTTCCAGCCCTATGAGGGCCCGCGCCAGCAGTGCCTGTCGCCCTATAATTGAGCTGAAACGCCCAGGAAGCCCGCCATCCGGCGGGCTTCTTCGTCAGAACCCTTTCGCACGAAAGTGCTCTAGTTGCGCAGCACGACGCAGGCGCCGCCCTTGTTCTGCAGGGCCTGACAGAGCCTTGCCGCTTCCCGCAGCGTCTCCGCCGGCAGCCGCACGCGATAGAAGGCCCGCCGGCCGCGTCCGGCGGCGCGCGAGCCGAGAACCAGCGTCGGCTTGCCCTCGAGCAGCGCGGGATAGCGCGACACCTGCCGGTGATAGGAAGCGATCGCCCGGCTCTTCGAGAAATTGCCGGAGAGCTGAACGCCGAACGGCGCATAGGCGCCCTCGATCAGGGACGGCGAGAAGGCCCGGATCGCCGCCACCAGCGTCACGCAGTCCTTCGCCTCCAGCGCCGCCGCCTCTACCCTCTTATTAGCCGGCTTCAGATCGGTGGACCGCTCCTCGGCCGATCGCGGGTCCGACGGCCTCGGCTCGACATCCTTCGGATCCGGCTTTGGTGACGGCGGCGCCAGCACCTCGACCGAGCCGGCGTTCCAGTCGGAGACGCTGCGGCCGGTGATGAAGAGCACGTAGTCCTCGGTCTCGATCGGCAGATAGCCGCCGCTGTCGAGCCATCTCGCCAACCGCGTCGGGCCGGCATTGTATGCTGCAGCTGCGAGACCGAGATTCCCAAACCGATTCCTGAGCGATTTTAGATACTTGGCGGAGGCGGGAATCGCCAGCTCGGGATCGAACGGATCATCGAGCCCCTGTTCGTCCGCCGTGCCCGGCATGAACTGCGCGATGCCCTGCGCGCCGGCGGGACTCGTCACATGGGGACGGAAGCTCGATTCCCGCCAGATCAGGCGGGTGAAATAATCGCGCGGCAGCCCATGCGCGTCCGCCGCCGTCTCGATCAGGCGGCAGAGCGTCTGCACCGTCGTTTCTTCCGCCGCGCGGGCGGGAAGCGTGGGCAGCGCGATGGCGAGCGCCAGCACGGCCACGGCGCAGAGGCGACGGGAAAGGCGCGATATCATCGGACCGCCCTCCCCGCGCCGTCAGACATAGGCGGAAGGGTGCTTCTGCGCGAAGCCAAGATGCCCGCGCAGCTTTTCCAGGAGATCGGCGGCAGCCTCGGTGACGGGCGTGCCCGGCGGAAAGATCGCGGCAGCGCCGGCTTGCATCAGCGCCTCGAAATCCTGCGGCGGGATCACGCCGCCGACGACGATCATGATGTCCGGCCGGCCCTGCCGCGCCAGCTCGGCCTTCAGTTCCGGCACCAGCGTCAGATGTCCGGCGGCGAGCGACGAAACGCCGACGACATGCACCTTCTCCGAAATCGCGTGGGTCGCGACCTCTTCCGGCGTCGCGAAGAGCGGCCCGATGACGACATCGAAGCCGATATCGGCGAAGGCGCTGGCGATCACCTTCTGGCCGCGGTCATGACCGTCCTGCCCCATCTTGGCGACGAGGATGCGTGGGGGCCGGCCTTCGTCATGGGTGAATTCCGAGACGAGGGTCGAAAGCCGCTCGATCGGCGCGCCCTGCTCGCCGAAACCTTCCCGATAGACGCCGGAATTGACCTTGATCACCGCCTTGTGGCGCTTCCACGCCTTTTCCAGCGCGGTCGAGATCTCGCCGACCGTCGCCTTGGCGCGGGCGGCGTCGACGGCGAGCGCCAGCAGATTGCCCTCGCCGGAACGCGCCGAAGCGGCGAGCGCCTCGAGGCTCGCCGCGACGGCGGCCGGGTCGCGCTCGGCGCGCAGCCTCGCCAATTTCTCGATCTGCTGGGCGCGGACCGCAGAATTGTCGACCTTCAGCACGTCAATATCAGGCTCGTCGTCGAGACGGTATTTGTTGACGCCGACGACCGTCTGCTGGCCGGAATCAATACGCGCCTGCGTCTTCGCCGCTGCCTCCTCGATGCGGAGCTTCGGGATGCCCGCCTCGATCGCCTTGGCCATGCCGCCGAGCTTTTCGACCTCGTCAATATGCGCCATCGCGCGCGCTGCAAGCTCGGCCGTCAGCGCCTCGACATAATAGGAGCCGCCCCAGGGATCGATGATCCGCGTCGTGCCGCTCTCCTGCTGCAGGAAGATCTGCGTGTTTCGGGCGATGCGGGCGGAGAAGTCGGTCGGCAGCGCCAGCGCCTCGTCGAGCGCATTGGTGTGCAGCGACTGGGTATGCCCCTGCGTCGCCGCCATCGCCTCGACCGTGGTGCGGATGACGTTGTTGTAGACGTCCTGCGCCGCGAGCGACCAGCCGGAGGTCTGGCAATGGGTGCGCAGCGCCAGCGACTTCTCGTTCTTCGGCTGGAACTGGCTCACCAGCTTCGCCCAGATCAGGCGCGCGGCCCGCATCTTGGCGACTTCCATGAAGAAGTTCATGCCGATCGCCCAGAAGAAGGAAAGTCGCGGCGCGAACTGGTCGATGTCGAGGCCGGCCTTCAGCCCGGCGCGGATATATTCGACGCCGTCGGCGAGCGTATAGGCGAGCTCAAGATCCTGCGTCGCGCCCGCTTCCTGCATGTGATAGCCGGAGATCGAGATCGAGTTGAACTTCGGCATGTGCTCGGATGTATAGGCGAAGATGTCGGAGATGATCCGCATCGACGGTTCCGGCGGGTAGATATAGGTGTTGCGGACCATGAACTCCTTGAGGATGTCGTTCTGGATGGTCCCGGAAAGCTTCTCTGGCGGCACGCCCTGCTCTTCCGCGGCGACGATATAGAGCGCCAGGATCGGCAGCACGGCGCCGTTCATCGTCATCGACACGCTCATCCTGTCGAGCGGGATGCCGGAGAAGAGCGTGCGCATGTCGTAGATGGAATCGATCGCCACGCCCGCCATGCCGACATCGCCGGCGACGCGCGGATGGTCGCTGTCATAGCCGCGATGGGTGGCGAGGTCGAAGGCGACGGAGAGGCCCTTCTGTCCGGCGGCGAGATTGCGGCGGTAGAAGGCGTTCGAGTCCTCGGCCGTGGAGAACCCGGCATATTGGCGGATCGTCCAGGGCTGGTTCACATACATGGTCGGATAGGGACCGCGCAGGAACGGCGCGATGCCGGGATAGCTGTCGATGGCCTCCAGGGGATCGCGGTCGGCGGCGGTGTAGAGCGGCTTGACCGCGATCGCCTCCGGCGTCAGCCAGTCCGTGCCGCCGGCCGGCGGGGAAACCGGCGCATCGGCGAAGGGAACCGTCGAGAAATCGGGGATGCGGGTCATTTCAAAGCCTCGTCGAGCCGGTCGAGGATCCGGCCCGGATAGTCCAGCGCGTCGCATCCAACGAAGATAAAGGCTTCGACGCCGGCATGGCGATAGGCCGTTTCCCGCTCGCCCGGCCTTCCGGCGAGGACGACGTGAGTGATGCCGGCGGCGACCAGGCGGCGCGCGACTTCTTCCACCAGCGTCTCGCCCTCATAGACCGCGTGCCCCGTCTCGCGCTCATAGACTTCGTCGGACGAACAGAGGCAGACGGCATCGGCCTTCGCCGCGAGCGCCGCCTCGACCAGCGCGTCGACGGTGGCAAAGCCGTCATTCATCGGCGCGGCGATGCCGGACGCCTCGAACAGATCCTTGGCAAAGCCGGCGCGGGCGCCGAAGGCGGCAGGCGTGCCGAGATTGGCGAGGAAAACGGCCGGCCGACGGCCGCGCAGCGCCTCGATCGCCTCGGCGCGATCGCGCAGGCGCTCGAACGGCTCCGCCGTGCGGCGCGCGGCGAGCCCCGGCGTGGCGTTCGGTTCCTCGCGGCGCGGCGCCAGCACGGACGGCGGCGTCTCGGCCAGATCCGGATAGGCGCTGGTGCCGGTGATCGGTAGCTTGCGGCGGCGAACCTCGCGCTCGCGCTTGTCGGCGACGGCGGCGATCTCGCGCGCCACCCATCCGCTCGAAAGCACGCGAGCGAGACCGCCCTCCGCCTCGATCTTCTGAAAGAGGACCCAGGCCTTCTCGCAGAGCGCATCCGTCAGCGCCTCGAACCCGCCGGCGCCGCCGGCCGGATCGACGACGTGGCCGAGACCGGATTCCTCCAGCAGAATCGTCTGCGTGTTGCGGGCGATGCGGCGCGCATCGGCATCCGGCAGGCCGAGCGCGATCGTGAAAGGCAGTACGGTAACGCTGTCGGCGCCGCCGAGGCCGGCCGAAAATGCTGCAACCGTGCTGCGCAGCAAATTGACGTGCGGATCGCGCCGCGTCGTCATCCGGAAGCTGGTCTCGCCATCGAGCCGGATCGGTCGGACGTCGAGGCCGCAGGCCGCTTCGACCCGCGCCCAGAGCCGGCGCAGGGCGCGGAATTTGGCGATGCCGAGAAACTCGTCGGCGTCGACGGCGAGCAGGAAGCCGAGCCTCCGCCTGGCCAGATCGAGCGGCAGGCCGCGCCGCTCCAGCCCGCGCAGCGAGGCGACGCCCGCCGCGAGTGTCAGCGCCAGCTCCTGCGCCTCCGAGGCGCCGGCCTCGTGCCAGACGCGGCCATCGGCGCGAAGCACGCGGCTTGCGGCATCTAGCCCGAACCGGCCCGCCAGTTCCGCCGCGCCGTCGAGCATCGGCTCCACCAGGCCGGCGTCGCCCTCTCTGGCGAGCGCGGAAAACGGATCGAGGCCGAAATCGAGATCGAGGCTATCGAGATCGAGACCCTGGCCCCGGACGAGGTCGAGCAGGCCGCGCGCCACCCCGACCGCGTCGGCCCCGGCTTCGAGGCGCAGCGCAATCAGGTCGATCATCACGCCGTCGAGCGCGCGGGCGAGAGCCGACGCATCGGCAAGGCCAAAGCCGCGCGCGGAAGGCGCGTCGGCGAAGACCAGCGCCAGGCCGGAGGCGCCATGGTCGAGATCGTCGAGCGCCTGGGTCCGCGCCATGTCCGGATTAGGATGGTCGATGCGCTGCACGACGCGCCAGGCGCCGGGGCCGGATCGCGCCGGCCGGGCATGGTCGCCATCGGCCTTGGCATAGAGCGGTTCGATGCGGATGTCGTCGAGCGTGCGGGACACGAGCTTCGCCTCGAAATCCGCGCCCTTCAGCGCCTTCACGGCCAGCTGGTGCCATTCGGCGTCGCTCGCGGCGCGAAACGCCGCTTCCGCATGCGTCCTTGTCATCGGCTCGTCGGTCCTCCGTTCGCGATCGGCCGGCGAGAGGCGGCGCGACCCAACCATGGATAGGCTCGGCGGCGCGCCGGTTCAACGGGCATGGCATCGGGAAGCGCCCCAAGGGAATGCGACCCAGGGAACGCCCGTCATGGGTGTGGCATTGCCGGATACCCTTGGAACGAAGCCCCGACTCATGAATTGATGGCTCAGTGAACCTCAGTTCGGCTGAGAAACCGTACGAAGGGATAAGGCCTTGATCAGCAACCTCACCAAGCTCTGCGGCGGTGTGCTCGCCGCGACGTTCCTGACGTCGACGCCGCTGCCGGCGATCGCCGCGCCGCTCGTGGCTCCGGCCGTCGCCCCGAGCGTGGCGGATACGACGTCGAATATCATCGACGTGCAGTATCGTGGTCGCAACGACTACTATTATCGGCACCACCGGCCGGGCTACGGTCCAGGTTATCGACCGGGCTATCGTCCCGGCTACGGTCCCGGATATCGCCCGGGCTACTGGAACGGCTATTCCGGCTATCGCTACGAGCGGCCCGGCTACCGCTACTACAATGGCTGGTGGTATCCGCTCGCCGCCTTCGGCGTCGGCGCGGCGGTCGGCTCCGCGATCGCCCAGCCGCCGGCCTATTACGGCGGCGGAAGCTATGCGTCGGCGCACTACCAGTGGTGCGAGAACCGCTACCGCTCCTACCGGGCTTCGGACAACACCTTCCAGCCCAACAACGGCCCGCGGCGGCAGTGCGTTTCGCCCTATTGAGGCAGGATCCCAAACAAGAAAAGGCCCGCCAACCGGCGGGCCTTTTCTTTTGGCGAACGGGCGTTGGACGCGCCTACTCGAGATGCGACTCGAGGAACCACAGCGCCTTATCGAGCGCGCGCGAATAGCCGGTCAGGATATCAGCCGTGTCGGCGTCGCCGAGATCGTTGGCCTTGTCGATGCCCTTGCGGACCTCGTTGGCGACGTGGGCGTAGCGCTCGATCAGCTCCGCCAGATGGTCCTTGATCTTGGAAATCTCGGTCGGATACGGCGCGAGCTTGGTAGCGGAAGCGACGGCCTGCGTGGTGCCGAGGGCAAAACCGCCGAGCTGCACGGCGCGTTCCGCCACCGTGTCGGCATGGCCGTCGATCTCGGTCCGGAAGCCGTCCAGCATCTCGTGAATGGCGATGAACTGCAGGCCCTTCAGGTTCCAGTGGGCCTGCTTGGTCACCAGCGCCAGATCGATGCTGTCGGCGAGCACGGCGTTCAGCAGTTCGATCGACGCTGTCTTGGTGTTGGACTTCAGATCAATCGAGGACTTCCGGGGCGGCATCGCTATCTCCTTCATGGGATGATCGGCACATTCTCGGACAATGCGCCGGGCGCGGCAAGGATCCGCCCACCGCGCCGGACGTGTTGTCGCAGCACGGCACAACCGGTTCCGCAGCGGCGGCGCGGAAAATCATCCTCATCATCGCGCCTCTGCGCCACGCCATGCTCTCGGCGGCTGGCAGAGGCGCGGCGCCTGCGCTAGGACCATCGGACTGGGCGGTGTCGAAGAGGACCTCATGAAAACTGTGATCTGCGTGGAGCCGGGCAAGCTGGAACTCGTCGAGCGGCCCGATCCGGGTGCGCCGGCCGCCGGCTGGGCGACCGTCGACGTCAAGCATGTCGGCATCTGCGGCACCGACTATCACATATTCGAAGGCAAGCACCCCTTCCTCGAATATCCGCGCGTCATGGGCCACGAGCTCTCGGGCGTCGTCTCGGCGGTCGGCGACGGCGTGTCGCTTGCGGTCGGCACGCCCGTCGTCATCAACCCCTATCTTTCCTGCGGCCACTGCGTCGCCTGCCGGAAGGGCAAGCCGAACTGCTGCACCTCGATCCAGGTGCTCGGTGTCCATACCGATGGCGGCATGGCCGAGAAGATCGTCCTGCCGGAGGGCAATCTCTATCCCGCCGAGGGCCTGTCGCTGCGCGACGCGGCCATGGTCGAGTTCCTGGCGATCGGCGCCCACGCCGTCCGTCGCGCCCAGCCGGAAGGCGGCCGCGCGCTCGTCGTTGGCATCGGCCCGATCGGCCTCGGCGTCGCCATCTTCGCCCGCATCGCCGGCCTCGAGGTGACGCTGCTCGACGCCAGCGAGGAGCGCCTCGCCTTCGCCCGCGACACGCTCGGCTTCGAAAAATCGGCACTGACCGGCCCCGACGCGCAGAAGACGCTGATGGCCGGGACCGGCGGCGACGGCTTCGACGTCGTGTTCGACGCCACCGGCAACGCGCAAGCGATCGAGGCCGGCTTCGCGCTGGTCGCGCATGGCGGCGCCTATGTGCTGGTCTCGATCGTCAAGGACACGATCTCGTTCTCGGACCCCGAGTTCCACAAGCGCGAGATGATGCTGATCGGCAGCCGCAACGCCACGAAGGTCGATTTCGAGCACGTCGTCGCATCGATCCAGGCCGGCCTCGTGCCGCTCGACGCGCTGGCGACGCACGAGACGACGCTCGACAAACTCACCGCCGACATGCCGGTCTGGAGCCATGACAAGCGCGGCCTGATCAAGGCGATCATCACCGTCTGATCGTCGGCTTCCGCCGCCAATTGCCGCCAATTGCCGCTTTGACAGCGCTGTCCGAATGCAGGACGGTGCTGTCCAACTTCAGCGGAATCACCGCAACGGCAATGGAGCGGACGATGGAATATCGGCAACTCGGCAATTCGGGACTGAAGGTTTCGGTGCTCACCATGGGCACCATGACCTTTGGCAGGAAGGGCGGCTTCTCGAAGGTCGGCGACATCACCGAGGTCAAGGACGCGCAGCGCCAGATCGACATGGTGATCGACGCCGGCGTCAACTTGCTCGATACCGCCAACGCCTATTCGGGCGGCGCCTGCGAGGAGATCATCGGCGAGGCGCTCGGCGGCAAGCGCAAGGGCGGCGTGCTCCTCGCCACCAAGGCGCGTTTTCCCATGGGCGACGGCCCCAATGATCGCGGCCTGTCGCGCTACCACCTGATCCGCGAATGCGAGGCGAGCCTGAAGCGCCTGCAGACCGACGTCATCGACCTCTACCAGGTGCATGAGTGGGACGGCGTCACGCCGCTCGAAGAGACGCTGGAAGCGCTCGACACGCTCGTCCGCCAGGGCAAGGTCCGCTATGTCGGCTGCTCCAACTTCTCCGGCTGGCACCTGATGAAGGCGATGGAGATCGCCCGCCGCGACCACCGCGTCCCCTTCGTCTCGCAGCAGATCCACTACACGCTGCAGGCGCGCGAGGCCGAGCAGGAGCTGGTGCCGATCACGATCGACCAGAAGCTCGGCATCCTGGTCTGGAGCCCGATCGCCGGCGGCCTGCTCTCCGGCAAGCATCGCCGCGACAAGGAGACGCCGCAGGACAGCCGCCTCGCCAAGGGCTGGACGGAGCCGCCGATCCATGACTGGGACCGGCTCTGGAACATCGTCGACGAACTGGTCTCGATCGCCGAGGCGCGCGGCGTCTCCGGCGCGCAGGTGGCGCTCGCCTGGCTGCTCGGCCGCCCGGGCGTGACCTCCGCCATCATCGGCGGCCGCACGGATGCGCAGTTCCACGACAACCTCGCTGCCGCCGATCTGAAGCTTTCCGACGAGGAACGCGCCCGCCTCGACAAGGTCAGCCAGCAACCGCTGAACTACCCCTACTGGCACCAGGCGGCGACCGCCAGCGACCGCCTCGGCCCGGCCGACCTCGCCTTCCTTAAGCCCTATCTGGCCGAGTAGGCACGTCCGGTGTGAAACGGAAAGGCCCGGCATGACCGGGCCTTTTTTTCATCGAACCGGCCGGCGGTGTTCCCTTCGCCATCGCCATTCGCAACCGTCGCAGCCTGCTGACAGGTGGGAACACTGGAGGTGTCGAGCATCGGGACGGTTCCGCTGCGGTCCACAAGCGATCTTTGCAGCCGCCGCATGGGCAGCTACCCTGCACCAGGCGGCAATTTGCAGGTTGGCCCTTGATGAGCGACCCGGTCCTGAAGTCCTTCGTCCCGATCCTGTTTGTTCGCGACGTATCCAAAAGCGCGGAATTCTACCGAGGGAAGCTCGGTTTCGAGATCGACTTCCTCTATGGCGAACCGCCATTCTACGGCTCGGTATCGCGCGGGGCGGCTGCCTGCCTACACCTTCGCCACGTACATCAGCCGAACTTCGCGGAACTTGCGGCGCGGGAATTGTCCTTGATCCTCGCCACCGTCGAGGTCTCCGATATCCAGCGGCTTTTCGAGGAGTTCCGGGCGCGCGACGTGGAGTTCGCCCAGACGCCGACCAGACAACCTTGGGGCGGAACGGACCTTCACGTCCGCGATCCCGACGGAAACGTGATTTCCTTTGTCGCTTACGACAGCATCTAGCGCGCCTCTGCGGGGACGGTGGACTTCCGCGCATCCCGCAATGGGTTCAGAACTTGTAGTTCAGGCCCGCCTTGACGGCGTTGGAGGTGATGCCGACATCGGCCTGGGCGGGAGTGCCGTCGAGGACGGTCTTGCTGCCGAGATCGACATAGTCGTATTCAAGCCGGCCGGTCAGGTTCGGCGTGAAGCCGTATTCGACGCCGGCGCCGGCCGTCCAGCCGACGGCCCACTTGCTGTCCGAGCCGACGCCCGCGACCTTGGCCTCGACATCGCCATACGCAATGCCGCCCTTGCCGTAGAACAGCCACTTGTCATAGGTGAAGCCGATGCGGGCGGTGGTCGAGCCGAGCCAGTTCAGGTCGAGCGCGACGTCGCCGGCGTTGTCGCTCAGGCCGCTATAGGCGATGTCCGTCTCGAAGCCGACCAGCCAGGGATTGACCTGGTAGTTGTAGCCGGCCTGCACGCCGAACAATCCGCCGCTGACGCTGTCGAGGAAATCCGCGTCCTTGGTGCCGCGTCCCCAGCCGAAGCCGCCATGCACGCCGGCATAGAAGCCATTCCAGTCGAAAGTGGCCGGTGCGGCGGGAGCGACCGGAACGGGTTCATTGATCGAGATGTCCGCGGCCGAAGCCACGTTCGCCAGCGCCAGAAAGGCCGCGCTTGCAAGTAACAGATGCCTCATCTCGTACCCTCTCGAACCCCAACTCCGTCGATACCCACCGCCGATGCCTACCATGGGGCGGAAACATGTCCGCATCACGACCCATGAAAGCCTGAAATCGGTATGCGAGCGACCGCCGTCAAGACGCGGGGGAAAAGCAGGCCGCCGCTGCGGCATCGCTGCAACAGAATCGTAGGGGTGATCGAGGCGCGATGCGAGCGGAGGGGGGGCGATGCCCCCGAGACCCTCTCCCGGACCGTATTCCCGAAACTCCACCATCATCCTGAGGTGCCCGGCGAAGCCGGGCCTCGAAGGAGGGTCCAGGTCCCCTATCGCACCAGGATGGCGCGGAAATCGTTGACGTTGGTGAGCGTCGGACCGGTAACGACCAGCCGGTCGAGCGCCTGGAAGAAGCCGTAGCCGTCATTGTCGGCGAGGCGCGCCGCCGGGTCGATGCCCCTGGCCCTCGCCTCGGCGAGAATGCCGGCGTCGATCCAGGCGCCGGCATTGTCTTCGGAGCCGTCGATGCCGTCGGTATCGCAGGCGATCGCCGCGATGCCCGCATGGCCGCCGAGCGCTACGGCGAGCGCCAGCAGAAACTCGGCGTTGCGGCCGCCCCGCCCCTTGCCGCGCACGGTGACGGTGGTCTCGCCGCCCGAAAGGATCACGCAGGGTTTTGCCACCGGCTGGTCATGCGCCGCCGCATAGGTGCCGATCGCCGCCAGCACGCGCGCCACGTCGCGCGCCTCGCCCTCGAGCGCGTCGCCGAGCACCAGCGGCGTCAGGCCGATCGCCCGCGCCGCATCGGCCGCCGCGTCAAGCGCCATCTTCGGCGTCGCCAGCATCTCGACCGCGCCGCCCTCGCCGGCGGAAACCGCATTGGCGCGGATCGCCTGCTCGATGCGCGGCTCGACGGCGATGCCGTATTCGGCGAGGATCGCCAGCGCGCCTTCGGGATCCGACGCCTCGGGGATCGTCGGGCCCGAGCCGATTGCGCCGGGATCGTCGCCCGGCACGTCGGAGATCAGAAACGTCACCATGCGGGCCGGCGCCGCCGCGGCGGCGAGGCGGCCGCCCTTGATCGCCGAGAGCGCCTTGCGGACGCGGTTCATGGCGCCGATCGGCGCGCCGCTCTTCAAGAGCGCGCGGTTCAGCGCCTGCTTGTCCTCAAGCGTCAGGCCAGGCGCCGGCAGGGCGAGCAGCGACGACGCACCGCCCGACATCAGGAAGATGACGAGATCGTCGGCGCCGGCCGAAGCGGCGATGTCGAGAATGCGCTGCGCCGCCGCCATGCCGGCCGCGTCCGGAACGGGGTGCGAGGCTTCCACCACCTCGACGAAGCGGGTCGGCGTGCCGTGCCCATAGCGGGTGACGGCGAGGCCCTCCGGCGCCGGATTGCCGGCCTGCTCCCAGGCATCCTCGAACGCCCGCACCATGCGCGCCGCGCCCTTGCCGGCGCCGAGCACGATCGTCCGTCCTTTTGGCGCCACCGGGAGCCTTCCCTCGAAGCGGCCGTCCGGCAGCGAGGCGGCAAGCGCGGCGTCGAACAGCGCGCGAAGGATGGCCTGGTCGGGAGAATTCTTGTCGAGCGTCATGTCACATGCTGTCCAAGGAAGGGCCACGCCCGCTCACCGGGCGGTATCAATGCGCAGCGTTCCGACCAGCGCGTCGAAAAGCGGGCGCGCCTTGTCGATCGCCGCCGCGGTGGTCGCACAGGAGAGGCTGATTCGATAGGCGGGCGTCTCGGCGATCGCAATGTACTGGCGGACATTGGCGTGGTCGGGCCCGAGATGCGGAACGACGATGGTGGCGACGCCGCGCACGCCTGCGCCGAAATCGACGGGATCGATCGCCTCGATGCGGCCCATGAAGCCGAGCGTCGTCCGCATCGATTCCATCGTCTCCTCGATCATCTCCGGCGAGGTCAGCGTCGCCTGATCGAAGGCCTGTACCTCCTCCGGCTGCGTCTTCACCCCGACGCCGCAGAGGCTCTTCGACGTGCCGGCGCGCGGCAGGTCGGGGCTGTCGACATCGACGACGAAATCATGCCCCGGATGGCCCCGCCGCTCGCCGAGAACAAGCGCCGGCGGAACCGTGAAGGCGAGCCCGGTATCGGCATCGAGAAAATCGCGCCGGACGGGCGGCGCGGGTGTTTCGGCCGCCATCGCGTCGGTGCCGACAACGACCGCGACCGCCGCGAGGAGGACGACCCGGCACGACAATCCCGAAAATCGCATGTCAGAGGACCTGCCGAAGTCTCAATCGCGCACGCCGAGGACAAAGTCCTGGATCTGGTCGACGATGGCGCCGGTCATCGGCAGCGAGGCGTCGCTCATCAGGAACAGGGTCAGGCGGGCGACGTCGTCGGGCTTGATCAGCCGGCCCCAGGGCATCATCGCCTCGGCCTCTTCCAGCCAGCCCTCGCCCTTGCCGAGCTTGACCGCCTGCATCTCGCGCTCGCCCGGCGTATCGGCCCAGCCGAGATTGATGCCGTTGACGCTGATGCGGTCGAAGCGGTGCGAATGGGCGGCGTTCTTGGTGAGCGTCAGCAGCGCCGCCTTGGACGAGGCATAGACGCCGAGCTCCGGCGTGCCGCCATAGGCGTTGACGGAGAGGATGTTGACGATCGCGCCGGGCGCGCCGCGTCCCTGCAAATGCTGGATCAGGCCCTGCATCAGGAACATCGGCGTCCGCACATTGGTGGCGTAGACGGTGTCGAAGAAATCGATGTCGGCGTCGACGATCGAGCCGCGATCGGTGCTGGCGGCGGCGTTGACGAGCGCATCGATGTGGTCGAAGCGGTCGAGCGCCGCGTCGAGGACGATCGCGGCGGCATCGGCGGCCGCGAGATCGACCGAGACGAAGCCGCCGCCGACGCCGAGTGCCTCCAGCTCGGCCACGACCGCCGCGCCGCGCTGCGGGTTGCGCCCGACCAGCATGACGCCTTCCGCGCCCGAGCGCGCCGCCTCCAGCGCCACGGCCCGGCCGACGCCCTGCGTGCCGCCCGTCACCAGAAGTATCTTGCCGTCTACGCGCGCTTCCATGATCGAACTTCCCTGCCCGTTCCCGCTGTTCGCGAGCTGAATTCGTTATGTGGTCTTGTCCCCGCCGCCCCGGCACGGCACGCTGGCCGGCCCGGACGGATACAATCCGGGCGCGATCCTAGCCGGGCTCGTCTCGGCAGCGCAACTCGGCCACCCGCTTCGAACCCGCCGCCGCCCAGAGCCCGTTTCGAGAGATCCATGCCATACCAGCAAGCTGCCGCGTTGATCGCCGAGGCCCGCCTCGCCCGCCGCCCGCTCGCGCTGGTGCCGGAAACGATCCGCCCCGCCGACGAGGCGGCGGCCTATGCCGTGCAGGCGGCCGTGCATGACCGCCTGAGGCACACGCGTTATGGCCGGCGGATCGGCTGGAAGATCGGCTGCACCACGCCGGTGATGCAGACCTATCTCGGCATCCCCAATCCCTGCGGCGCAGGCCTGTTCGAGGGCACGGCGCATCGTTCCGACGTCGAAGTCTCGGCCGGGGATTTCTGCCATGTCGGCATCGAATGCGAGATCGCCGTAAAACTCGGCCGCGACCTGGCGCCAGGCCCGGCGCCCTTCCACGTCGAGGATGTCGCCGGCGCCGTCGACTGCGTCATGGCGGCGATCGAGCTGGTCGACGACCGCTATGCCGACTGGCGCAAGACCGACACGCCGACGCTGATCGCCGACGATTTCTTCGCCGCCGGATCGGTGCTGGGCGAACCGATCCCGTTTGCGGGCGCGCCTGAACTCGCCGAGGTCGTCGGCGTGACGCGGATCAACGACGAGGAAGTCGGGCGCGGGCGCGGCGCTGACGTGCTCGGCCATCCGTTGGCGGCTCTGGCCTGGCTCGCCAATAGCCTTTCTGCACGCGGCACGATGCTGCGGGCCGGCGAGATCGTCCTCACCGGCAGCCTCGTCGAAACGCGCTGGCTCAACGCCGGCGACCAGGTCGAGATCGAGATCTCGGGGCTTGGCGGGGTAACGCTGGCGGTGTCGGAGTAGTCTGGCTGTACCGGCAACAGGAGCTCGGCTTCGGCAGACAAGCGGATCCGCCCTTCGCACCGAGCTGCCTCGGTACCGGCTGTCCCGCTGATGGCGATTTGACGTTGAAGGCTTGATGATGCGACGGCTTGCGACAAAGCTCGCCGTCATCCCGGGCGGAGACCCGGGATCCATTCATCCGGGTTGCGGGGAGCTTCGCGCTGCGAGGCTTCGGCTGCATGGATCCCCGCCATCGCGGGGATGACGGCGGAGCACATCACCCTCATCCGCCGCCAGCCGCCTGCGAAGACGCGGCCCGCTCGGAAGCCAATGCCCGTTGCGCCCAACCCTACCGAAAATGCTTCGAGAGCTTCAGGCCCTGGGCCTGGTAGTTGGACCCGAGGTCGCTGCCGTAGAGCTTGGCAGGCCGTTGCGACATCTTCTCGTAGACGAGGCGGCCGACCGTCTGGCCATGTTCGAGGATGAACGGCACCTCGTGGCTGCGCACCTCGAGCACGGCGCGGCTGCCGGCGCCGCCGGCGGCCTGGTGGCCGAAGCCGGGATCGAAGAAGCCGGCATAGTGGACGCGGAATTCGCCGACCAGCGGATCGAAGGCGACCATCTCGGCGGCATAGTCGGGCGGCACATGCACCGCCTCGCGCGACACGAGGATGTAGAACTGGTCGGGATCGAGGATCAGCTCGGCCTTGCCGCGCACCGGGATCGGCTCCCAGTAGTCGAGCACGTCGCAGGCGGCGCGCTTGTCGACGTCGATGACGCCGGTATGGCGCTTGGCGCGGTAGCCGATGATGCCGTTCGAGCCTTCGAGGTCGATCGAGAGCAGCAGCCCGCCCGATGCGCGGAAATCGCCGTTGACCAGCGGTTCGCGGGCGTTGAGCGCCGCGAGCTCGACGTCACCGAGGTGTGTGTCGCCGCGACGAAAACGGATCTGCGACAGGCGCGAGCCGGTGCGGGCGACGATCGGGAACGTGCGCGGGGAAACTTCCAGATAGAGCGGGCCGGTATAGCCGGCCGGGATCGTGTCGAAGGACTGCGCCCGGTCGGTGATGACGCGGGTGAAGATATCGAGCCGGCCGGTCGAGGATTTCGGATTGGCGGAAGCCTGCACGTCGGCCGGCAGCGCCAGGCTTTCGAGCAGCGGCACGATATAGACGCAGCCCGTCTCCAGCACGGAGCCGCTGGCAAGGTCGATCGCGTGCAGGGTGAGTTCGGCGAGCCGATCCTTCACCAGAACGTTCGGGCCGGGCAGGAAGCTGGCGCGGACGCGATAGGCGACGGCGCCGAGGCGCAGGTCGAGGCTCGCCGGCTGGATCTGGTCGGCATCGAGCGGCCGTTCGATCCGGATCTCGCCGGCAGCGAGGCTCGCGCCGATCTGCTCGGCCGAGAGAATTCCGATTGCTGCTTCGCTTGACATGCCCGCTCCGTAACACATGCCACTGCATAGGCGAGCGGCGGGAATGCAGCAAGTCGCGCGTTAGCAGAAGTCGCCGTTGACGCCAAGCCGCCGGAGGCATATCAAAAAACGGATGGATCGTGGTCTATTTGAGCCGACCGGCTTGCCGCCACGTTAAACAATGTCGCTAAAAGGTCGGTTGCCGGAAATCCGACATCCGATTTTTGCCCGACCTCGCGTCGGGTTTTTCTTGATCGGGATCAGAACAGAATGTCCGAAGACAAGCCAAAGCGCCCCCGCCGCCCCGCCACGGAGCTCGTGCATGGCGGCACCCTCCGTTCGCAATTCGGCGAAATCTCGGAAGCGATGTTCCTGACGCAGGGCTTCGCCTACGACACCGCCGAGGCGGCGGAAGCGCGCTTCAAGGGCGAGGATCCGGGCTTCATCTATTCGCGCTTCTCCAATCCGACCGTCTTCATGTTCGAGG
This sequence comes from Kaistia sp. SLG-1, assembly GCF_059699055.1. NCBI lineage: Bacteria > Pseudomonadati > Pseudomonadota > Alphaproteobacteria > Hyphomicrobiales > Kaistiaceae > Kaistia > Kaistia sp. SLG-1. Next base: position 830,340 of record NZ_AP048544.1, on the reverse strand, counting down.
AGCGCATCCGCCTGCTGGAAGGTGCCGCCGCGGCGCGCGCGACGGCGAGCGGCATGGCGGCAGTCACCGCCGCGCTGATGTCGATGCTGAAGGCCGGCGATCATGTCGTCGCCGCCAAGGCGCTGTTCTCGTCCTGTCTCTACGTGGTCGAGGACCTGCTGCCGCGCTTCGGCGTTCAGTCGACGCTGGTCGACGGCACAGATCTGAACCAGTGGCGCGACGCTGTCCGGCCGAACACCAAGGCCTTCTTCCTCGAAAGCCCGACCAATCCGACGCTGGAAGTGATCGACATCGCCGCGGTGGCTGACATCGCGCATGAGGCCGGCGCGCTGCTCATCGTCGACAACGTGTTCGCGACGCCGATCTGGCAGCAGCCGATCAAGCTCGGCGCCGACGTCGTCGTCTATTCCGGCACCAAGCACATCGACGGCCAGGGCCGTGTGCTCGGCGGCATCATCCTGTCGGCGGATGAGGCCTATGTGAACGACCATCTGCACAATTTCCTGCGCCAGACCGGGCCGACCCTCTCGGCCTTCAACGCCTGGGTGCTGCTCAAGGGCCTGGAGACGCTCGATATCCGCGTCCGCCGGCAGACCGAGAGCGCCGCGAAGATCGCCGACGCCATCGCCGGCCATCCGAAGATCGCCAGGCTGATCTATCCCGGCCGCGCCGACCATCCGCAGGCCGACATCGTCAAGAAGCAGATGGGCGCCGGCTCGACGCTGATTGCCTTCGAGGTCGATGGCGGCAAGGACGCGGCGTTCCGCGTCGCCAGCGCCATGGAGGTCGTGACGATCTCCAACAATCTCGGCGACGCCAAGAGCCTGATCACCCACCCTTCGACGACAACGCACCAGCGCCTGACCGAGGAAGCGCGCCTCGGCTTCGGCATCACGCCCGGCATGCTGCGCCTGTCGATCGGCCTCGAAGATCCGGACGACCTCATCGAGGACATCAGCCTCGCGCTCGACCAAGCTTAGCAAGCCAGCAGGCGTAGCAAAAACCACACAACTCCGGGGATTCGCGGCCGGCGGCCGCGAGTCACCAAGCTGTCACATATGGTTCGCGCCGGTCCTATAATTCCGTCACGGGGCGATGGAACCGACCACCCGCTGGGGTATCCCCAGACCGGCCGGAGGCTGATTTTTTGATGCCTTTTTGGGAACCATATCCATGACGACACCACGTCACATCCTGTCGGCCGGCATTTTGTCGGCCAGTGCGCTGGTCCTTGGGACCTTTGCCGCTTCGGCTGCCGATCTTGGCGCCGTCAAGGTTCCGGACGGCGCGATCGAGGCGCCGACCGCGCCGACAACCACCTTCGGCATCGAGGCGAGCCCGGAATTCTACGGCCGCTCGAGCGGTTCAAACGCGCTCGGCAATTATGCCGATACGGCGGTGAAGGCCAGCCTGTCGCACACGTTCGGCGGCGTCTGGGTGCTCGGCGGTTCGCTCCAGGCGACGCTCAAGGAAGACGACACGCAGCAATATTATGCCGAAGTGACTGGCGGCTATAAGTTCAAATTCGACAAGTTCACGCTGACCCCCTCGGTCGGCCTTGGCGACACCTGGGACGCGACCGGCCTCGGCGACCACAAGGATTCGAATGCGCTCTACTACGCGTTCTACCTCGCGGGCGATTTGAAGCTGAACTCGCAATGGACCTGGAACGTGTTCAACCTGCGCTATCGCGACGCGTTCGACTATCAGTGGATCACGCCGAAGGCCGCCACCGGCATCACCTATTCGTTCGATGCCTATAATTCGGTCTACACCAATGCCGGCTACAGCTGGAAGGATACCGGGAACGGGCTGAAGGGCGACAAGATCAACGTCGCCTTCGGTTACAAGCGGTCGTTCTGAGCCGCTCCGGCACGCTGCCGCAACAACTGCCTCGTGCCGCTTGATCTGCGTCAAGCGGCACGCACGCTTCCAAGGATAGGCTTGTCGACACTTGGTCGTGTCGATGTTGGTTGGTCATATTGTCCATGCGCTGAATTGCGCAGTGGCGGGGCCGCTTCGTCCGTGATTACTGGCGCCAGATGGCTGCCGCCATGCCAAACGAATGTTGGACAGATTCGTCGTCCTGCTCTAGTTTGGAACCCATCCAAAAAGCGGGCGCTGCTGATGGACTATCAATCGTTTTTCGTGGATGCGATCGACGCTCTCCACTCCGAGAAGCGCTATCGCGTCTTCGCCGATCTCGAACGCATTGTCGGGCGGTTTCCGCACGCGATCTGGCGTTCGGAGCGTGGCGCGCGCGAAATCACCATCTGGTGCTCGAACGACTATCTCGGCATGGGCCACCACCCCGACGTCGTCCGCACGATGGCGGAAACGGCGCAGGGCCTCGGCACCGGCGCCGGCGGCACGCGCAACATCTCCGGCAACAGCCATCCCATCGTCGAACTCGAGGCCGAGCTCGCCGACCTGCACGGCAAGGAAGCCGGCCTCGTCTTCTCGTCCGGCTTCGTCTCGAACGACGCCGCGATCTCGACCATCGCCAAGCTGCTGCCCGACTGCCTGATCCTGTCGGACGAGCTGAACCATGCCTCGATGATCGAAGGCATCCGCCGTTCCGGCGCGCAGAAGCGCATCTTCCGCCACAACGACCTCGAGCATCTCGAGCAGCTGCTCAAGGAAGCGGCCCCGGGCCGCGCCAAGTTGATCGTCTTCGAGAGCGTCTATTCGATGGACGGCGACGTCGCGCCGATCGCAGGCATCTGCGACCTCGCCGAGAAGTACGGCGCCATGACCTATATCGACGAAGTCCACGCGGTCGGCATGTACGGCCCGCGCGGCGGCGGCATTTCGGAGCGTGAGGGCGTCATGCACCGCATCGACGTCATCGAGGGCACGCTGGCCAAGGCGTTCGGCACGTTCGGCGGCTACATCACGGCGAGCCGCGCCGTCGTCGACGCCGTGCGCTCCTATGCGCCGGGCTTCATCTTCACGACGGCGCTGCCGCCGGCGATCGCCGCTGCGACCACCGCCTCGATCCGCCATCTGAAGACCTCGCAGCTCGAGCGCGACCTGCAGCAGAAGCACGCGCAGCTGACCAAGTCGATCCTGATCCATGCCGGCCTGCCGGTGATGCCGTCCGAGACGCATATCGTGCCGCTCTTCGTCGGCAATCCCGATCTCTGCAAGCGCGCCTCCGACATGCTGCTCGAAGAGCACGGCATCTATATCCAGCCGATCAACTACCCGACCGTGCCGCGCGGCACCGAGCGCCTGCGCATCACGCCGACGCCGGCGCATGACGAGAAGCTGATCGAAGGCCTGCGCGACGCGCTAATCGATGTCTGGCACCGCCTCTGGCTGCCGCTCGGCCGCACCGCGCCCGCCAATGCCGGCCGCATGGTCGCCAATGGCGGCAGCTCGCATTTCGACGTGTTCCCGCCCGCCGGTGGCTGAGCGCCTCGTTGCCCATAAAAAAGGCCCGCCGAGCGATCGGCGGGCCTTTTTTTGTGTTCGCGGTTGGGAGGCTCTCTCCTTGAAACCCTCCCTCAAGGGGAGGGTTCAGAAAGACGGTGCGGCGCGTCCTCGACTACTTCGCCAGCCAATCCGCCAGGCGGCGCGTCGCTTCGCGGATCTGGTCGAGATCGCGCAGGTAGCAGAGGCGCATGAAGCCGTCGCCGCCGGCGCCGAAGGCACCGCCCGGCGCCAGGCCGACGCCGGCCTCGTCAACCAGGCGCAGCGCCAGCGCCCGCGTATCCGGCTCGCCGTCGACGGCGAAGAACGCGTAGAACGCGCCGGCCGGGCGGACCAGCCGCACCCGGCCCGTCTTCTCCAGCCCCGAACAGACGATCTCGCGCGCTTCCGTCGCCCGCTGGCGCTGGAAATCGATGAAGGCGTCGCCCTGGTCGAGCGCCGCGACCGCGCCGCGCTGCAGGAACTTCGGCGTGCCGGAGCTTGAATATTGCACGAGGTTCTCGATCACCTGGCCGAAGACCGGCGGCGCCGACAGCCAGCCGACGCGCCAGCCGGTCATCGCCCAGTTCTTCGACAGGGTGTTGACGTAGAGGATGCGGTCATCCGGCTCGGCGATGTCGTAGAAGGACGGCGAGCGGTCGCCCTCGTAGAAGAAGCGCGTATAGACCTCGTCGGAGACGATCCAGAGCCCGCGCGCCCGCGCGAAATCGAGGATCGCCTGCAGCTCGTCACGCGTCGCCGTCCAGCCGGTCGGGTTGCAGGGCGAGTTGAGGAAGAGCGCCTTGGTGCGCGGCGTCACCGCCTCGAAATAGCGATCGAGATCGAGCGTCCAGCCGGCATTGCCATAGGTGAGCGGCACCTCGACAACCTTGGCGGCGCCGACTTCGGCGGCAGCGGCGAAGTTCGGCCAGGCCGGCGTCGGCACGACGACCTCGTCGCCATGGCCCGCCACCATGCGCAACGCGATCTGGATCGCCGGCATGCCACCCGAGGTGACGAAGAAGCGCTCGGGATCGAACGGGCGGCCGTAGAGGCGCTCGTGATAGCCGGCCAGCGCCTGCCGCAGTTCGGGAATGCCGCGCTGGTGCGTGTAGAAGGTCTCGCCCGCGTTGAGCCCGGCCTGCGCCGCCTCGCTGATGAAGGCCGGCGTCGGCAGATCGCCCTCGCCGACCCAGAGCGGGATCAGGCCGGCGCGATCGCGGCCATAGTTGAAGACCTCGACGATGCCGCTTTCCGGAGCCTGGCTCGCTTCCGGGCGCAGCGTATTCAATGCGGTGTGAATGGACACGCACGTTTCCAATGGCTGAGGCGCCGGATCCCCCCGGACCCTCGGCGTCTTTGTTCGGTGACAGGCGGGAACTTAGCCGACAACCAAGACAAAACGGCGGCCAAGGGCCGCCGTTTGCTGCGAAGACGCAAATTTATCCTTCGCGGGTCCTACTTCTTGGCAAGCAGGTCGCGGATCTCGCGCAGCAGCGCCACGTCCTCGGGCGTCGCGACCGGGGCCGGGGCTGCGGCCTTCTCGCGCTTCATGCGGTTCATGCCCTTGACGATCAGGAACAGGATCCAGGCGACGATGATGAAGTTGATCAGCAGCGTCAGGAAGTTGCCATAGGCGACGGTGGCGCCGGCCTTGCGGGCGGCGTCGAGGGTCGCCTGCGGCTCACCGGCCAGTTGGATGTACTTGTTGGTGTAGTCGATACCGCCCGTGATCACACCGATGATCGGCATGATGATGTCGTTGACTATCGAGTTGACCAGCCCGCTGAAGGCGGCGCCGATAATGATACCGATGGCCAGGTCGACCACGTTGCCCTTGAGGGCAAACTCTTTGAATTCCTTCAGCATGCAAATGTTCCTTTTGCCCGGCTCGCGCGGCAAGCTCGATTCACGACCATCCAGACTATAGCGCAGCCATATGGCGCGCGAAACGTGTGCGCTTTACCTACGCAATGCTGTTTTGCGGGATGGAAAGCCGTGTGGATGCCCGGCTCGCCTGCGGCGTCGAGCACGATTGACGGGCCGGCTCGGCAGGGGCTAAGAGCCTCGCACCATTGTCGAGAACAACCGATGTATCGAACCGTCACGCGATCGATCCAGGTCACCGTGCAGCCCAGCTTCGTCGAGGACGATTCCTCGCCGGGCGAAGGTCGCTATGTCTGGGCGTATACGATCGAGATCGTCAATCTCGGCCTGGAGAACGTGAAGCTGCGCTCGCGCTGCTGGCGCATCACAGACGGGCGCGGCCATACCGAGGAAGTGCGCGGCGTCGGCGTCGTCGGCAAGGAGCCGTCGCTGAAGCCCGGCGAGAGCTTCGAATACACCAGCGGCTGCCCGCTCTCGACCCCGTCGGGCATCATGGTCGGCACGTACCAGATGCAGACCGAGGACGGCGAGATGTTCTCCGTCGACATCCCCGCCTTCTCGCTCGACATGCCGAACGCCGCCCGCGTGCTGCACTGAGCGGCACGCGAGAGGCCTGAAATCCATCCCGGGGTGCAAGCCTCTCTTCACCTCCCCCTGAGGGGGAGGTCGGACCGCAGGTCCGGGAGAGGGTTTAGGAAACCATCCGGTGAGGCCGTAAACCCTCACCCGCCGGCCTTCGGCCGTCGACCTCTCCCTCAGGGAGAGGTGAAGCAAGCCAGTCGCCCCGTCCGAGGGCAGCTCCTCAGCCCAGAAATTCCTGCGGCTCAAAGCTGTACTTGGCGCCGCAGAACTCGCAGGTGACGGCGATCTCGTCGTTCTCGATGCTGTCGGTGATTTCCTCGGCCGAGAAGCCGCGCAGCACGCCCTCGATCCGGTCGCGCGAGCAGGAGCACTGGTCCCGCACCGCCGAAGCCTCGAACACGCGGACGCCGCGCTCGTGGAACAGCCGGTAGAGCAGCCGCTCGACCGGGACCTCGGGATCGATCAGCTCGTGATCTTCGACGGTCGAGACCAGCGAGGTGGCCTCGGCCCAGGCGTCGCTCTCCTCGCCCTCGACCTCGTGGCCGTCCGGGACATCGCCGCCCGGCAGGTCGCGATGACCGGCGCCGGACTGCGGCAGGAACTGCACCATCATGCCGCCGGCGCGCCAGCTATGCGCGGCGCCGCCGTCCTCGCGCGTCATCATCTCGGCGACCGCCAGGCGGACGATCGTCGGGATCTGCTCGGACTGGGCGAAATAGGCGTGCGCCACCTCTTCCAGGCTGGCGCCGTCGAGCTTGACGATGCCCTGGTAGCGGCTGGTGAACTCGCCCTGGTCGATGGTCATGGCGAGGATGCCGTTGCCGAGTAGCAGCTCCGGCTTCAGCGTGCCCTCCGCCTCCATTGCCGCGACCCGCTCCTTGTCGAAGCGGGCATAGGCGCGGATGTTGCCGGGCGTGCGGTAGTCGACGACCAGCATGTCGACGGGGCCGTCGGTCTGCGTCTGCAGCAGGAACTGGCCCTGGAACTTCAGCGACGAGCCGAGCAGCACGGCAAGGACGACCGCCTCGCCGAGCAGCTTCGACACCGGCAGCGGATAGTCGTGCCGCGCCAGAAGCGCCGACAGCGCCGGCCCCATCTGGATGGCGCGGCCGCGCACGTCCAGCCCCTCGACCGCGAAGGGCAGCACGGCATCGTCGCCGGCCGCGTCGATCGCGCCGGTATCTACGGGTTCAAGTTTTTCCATCAGAGTGCCTCCGGGCCACCCAGGCACCAGGCAAGAATGCCCTTCTGCGCGTGCAGCCGGTTTTCAGCCTCGTCGAAGACGACCGATTGCGGTCCGTCCATCACCTCGGCCGTCACCTCCTCGCCGCGATGGGCGGGCAGGCAATGCATGAACAGCGCGTCCTGCTTGGCGCGCGCCATCAGGCGGGCGTTAACCTGGTACGGCTTCAGGAGATTGTGCCGCCGTTCGGCCTCGTTGTCGCCCATCGAGACCCAGGTGTCGGTGACGATGCAATCGGCATCGGCCGCCGCGTCATGCGGATCCTCGCCGGCGATGACCTCGCCGCCATGCGAGCGCGCCCAGTCGAGCAGGCTGTGCGCCGGCGCCAGCTCCTCCGGCGTCGCGATCTTCAGGCGGAAATCGAAGCGCGCCGAGGCGTGCACCCAGGAGGCGAGCACATTGTTGCTGTCGCCGAGCCAGGCCACCGTCTTGCCGGTGATCGGGCCGCGATGCTCCTCATAGGTGAGGATGTCGGCCATGACCTGGCAGGGATGCGAGCGGCGCGTCAGCCCGTTGATGACCGGAACCGTGGCGTTGCGCGCGAGCTCCGCCAGCGCATCGTGATCGAGGATACGGATCATGATGCCGTTGACGTAGCGCGACATCACCTTCGCCGTATCGGCGATGGTCTCGCCGCGGCCGAGCTGCATCTCGGCGCCGGTGAGCATCAGCGTCTGGCCGCCGAGCTCGCGCATGCCGACGTCGAAGGAGACGCGCGTCCGGGTCGAGGGCTGCTCGAAGATCAGCGCCAGCACCTTGCCGGCGAGCGGGCCGACGCCGTCGAGCGCCCCGTTGCGGGACGCCTTGATGCGCTTCGCGCCTTCCATGATCTGCCGAAGCGTCGCGGAATCGAACTCTGTCAGGTCGAGAAAATGCCGAACCATGATGCCCCGTCCCGCTTATGCGGATTGCCGCGCCGCATCGGCGGCGGCGGCTTCGATTGCGGTGAAGGCGGCGTCCATCCTGTCGATCGCCGCATCGACTTCGGCCTTGCCGATGTTGAGCGGCGGCAGCAGGCGGAGCACGTTGTCGCCGGCGCCGGCCGCCAGCATGTGCTGGTCGCGCAGCGCCGCGACGACCTCGGGGATCGGCTTCAGCGCGTGAATGCCAATCAAGAGGCCCTCGCCGCGAATGCCGTCGGCGACGCCGGGATGGCTGTCGATCAGCCCGCCGAGGCGCTGGCTCAGATAGCGCGCGGTCTCGCGCACATGCTCGAGGAAGCCGTCGGCGAGCACCGCGTCGAGCACGGCATTGCCGACCGCCATCGCCAGCGGATTGCCGCCGAAGGTGGTGCCGTGCGTGCCGGGCGTCATGCCCTTGGCCGCCTCGTTGGTGGCCAAGCACGCGCCGAGCGGGAAGCCGCCGCCGATGCCCTTGGCCGCCGTCAGGATGTCCGGGGCGATGCCAGTCCACTCATAGGCGAACAGCTTGCCGGTGCGGCCAATGCCGGTCTGGACCTCGTCCATGATCAGCAGCATGCCCTCGGCGTCGCAAAGCGCCCGGAGCTCGCGCAGGAAATCGGTCGGGAAGGAGCGCACGCCGCCTTCGCCCTGGATCGGCTCGATCATGATCGCCGCCGTCGCCGGCGTCACCGCCGCCTTGATCGCCGCCATGTCGCCGAACGGCACCTGGTCGAAACCGTCCGCCTTCGGGCCGAAGCCGTCGAGATATTTCTGCTGACCGCCGGCGGCGAGCGTCGCCAGCGTCCGGCCGTGGAACGCGCCCTCGATGGTGAGGATGCGGAACCGCTCGGGCTGGCCGTTGACATAGTGGTAGCGCCGCGCCGTCTTGATCGCGGCCTCGTTGGCCTCGGCGCCCGAATTGGCGAAGAAGACGCGGTCGGCGAAGGAGTTGGCGACCAGCGTGTCGGCGAGCTTCTCCTGGCCGGGGATCCGGAACAGGTTCGACGTGTGCCAGAGCTTGCCGGCCTGTTCGGTCAGCGCCTGCACAAGGACCGGGTTGGCATGGCCGAGCGTGTTCACCGCGATGCCGGCGGAGAAATCGAGATAAGCGTCCCCGTCTCGCGTAAAGACCCAGGCCCCCTCGCCTCGCTCGAACTCGAGCGGTGCACGCGCAAAGGTGTCAAAGAGGCTGGACGAGGTCTTTTTTACGCTGCTATCGGGGGCGTTCATATCCCCTCCTTCGGATGAAACCACGGAAATGGGTGCCAAAAATCAAAAGTGCCACCCGAGGCCGACGCGCCGGGCAGCACCTTTTTGCGTTGCCCTTATATCACGGTCGTGACGTTTTGTGTCAATGAAAACGGCGGCGGAGGGGCCTCGGCGGCGGCTAAGCGATTGACCCGACTCACGGTTCGGGGCCGAGACCGCAAGTTGGGGAAAACGCAAGGATCCACATCTAGGATTCCTGCCGACTCTTGTCACCGAGTCAGGCCATATAGTATCTTAATAACCGTTAAGATACGAAATATCGAGCCGGTACCTCCCCCTGACCCAAGTATCGCGTTCAAAGTCGTCATGCCCCCTGGCCGACGACCGCGACAGGATTCCGGGTATCGCTCCGACCGACAAGGACACGCTATGACTTGGACGGACGAACGGGTTGAGTTGCTGAAGAAGCTCTGGACCGACGGTTTGAGCGCGAGCCAGATCGCCTCGGAGCTTGGCGGCGTAACGCGCAATGCGGTCATCGGCAAGGTACATCGGCTGAGCCTGTCGGGTCGCGCCAAGCCGGCTTCGACGCCGGTGGCTCGCGCCCGCAAGCCTGCGACGACCAGCAATGGCCGATCCGCAACGACGGGCCGCCCCAATCCTGTCAGGCCGCTGGTGGCGGGCAATACCGCGCTGAAGCCGCTCGGCCAGATCGTGCCGGAACCGCGGCGCATGCCCCGCCCGGCCGGCTCGGACGACGTCGTCGTGCCGATCAGCCTGCATGCCACGATCCTCACGCTCACCGAACAGACCTGCAAATGGCCGATCGGCGACCCGAGCACCGAGGATTTCCATTTCTGCGGCCAGCGGTCGAACTCCGGCATTCCCTACTGCGAATATCATTCGCGCGTCGCCTACCAGCCGGTGCATGACCGCCGCCAGAAGAAGGCCGTCGGCGCCTGATCGCGCCGGCCTGACGCTGGCTCCGGCGCCTGGCGCGCCGACGAGACCAGCCGCAATCCCGGCCGTGCCGTCCTCCATCGAGGCGCACGGCCGATTTGTTTTCCGGCCTCCCCTTGCCAACAACAGAAAGCCGCGCCGGGATTCTGTCCCGCACGCGGCTTCTTGTTCTTTAGCTCTTGAAGGCGGATCCGAAGCTCGCCCCTCACCTCTCCCTGAGGGAGAGGTCGACGCACGAAGTGCGGCGGGTGAGGGTTTACGGTCTATCCGGAGGGTTCCCTAAACCCTCTCCCGGACCTGCGGTCCGACCTCCCCCTCAGGGGGAGGCGAAGGCAGGAGGTGGTCCTCCCCGGAAGAAGCCGTGCCGGAGGCAGCCACGGCAGCCCCCCGGACTATCTCGCATCTGGCGACCCTCCCTCAAGGGGAGGGTTCACGCGGAGTGGTTGCCTCAGGCCATCGCGAACTGGTCGTCGAAGGAATAGCCGGAGCCGCGCACGGTGCGGATCGGATCCTTGACGCGGCCGCGGTTCACCGCCTTGCGCAGGCGGCCGATATGGACGTCGACGGTGCGCTCGTCGACATAGACGTCACGACCCCAGACCCCATCCAGCAACTGTTCGCGTGAAAACACGCGGCCGGGGCTCTTCATCAGATATTCGAGCAGGCGGAACTCGGTCGGGCCGAGATGCAGCTCGCGCCCCGAGCGGCGGACGCGGTGCGTCTCGCGATCGAGCTCGATGTCGCCGGCGCGCAGCAGCGTGGCGATCACCTCGGGCCGCGAGCGGCGCAGGATCGCCCGCACGCGCGCCATCAGCTCCGGCACGGAGAACGGCTTGACGACATAGTCGTCGGCGCCGGTGGCGAGACCGCGGATGCGCTCCTGCTCCTCGCCGCGGGCGGTGAGCATGATCACCGGCAGCGTGCGCGTGGCGTCGCGGGCACGGAGCCGGCGGCAGAGCTCGATGCCGGAGATCCCCGGCAGCATCCAGTCGAGCAGCAGCAGGTCGGGCACGGTTTCGAGGAGGCGCATCTCGGCGTCATCGCCGCGCGGCACGACCTCGACCGTGTACCCTTCCGCTTCCAGATTGTAACGGAGGAGGAGGCTCAGCGCCTCCTCATCCTCGACGATCATAACGCGTGGCGTCATTCACGAATTCCTGGGGTGTGGCTGACGATACCGTCAGTTCTTCTCATAGTTGACGGCAGTCGTGCTCGACTCGTCCTGCTTCGGGCGGTCTTCGGCGAGCACCTGGCCGGTGACGACATAGTAGACCGTCTCGGCGATGTTGGTGGCGTGATCGCCGATGCGCTCGATGTTCTTGGCGCAGAACAGGAGATGCGTGCAGAAGGTGATGTTGCGCGGATCTTCCATCATGTAGGTCAGAAGCTCGCGGAAGAGCGACGTGTACATGGCGTCGATTTCTTCGTCGCGCTTCCAGACTTCATAGGCCTGGTCGACGTCGCGGCTCGCATAGGCGTCCAGCACGTCCTTGAGCTGGGTCAGCGACAGCTCCGCCATGTGCTCGACGCCGGTGTTGAAGCGCTTCGACTGGAGCTGGCCATCGAGCGCCATGACGCGCTTGGCGATGTTCTTGGCCAGATCGCCGATGCGCTCGAGATCGCTGGCGATGCGCTGCGCCGCGATGACTTCGCGCAGGTCCATCGCCATCGGCTGGCGCCGGGCGATGATCATGATGGCGCGCTCTTCGCATTCGCGCTGCAGTGCGTCGAGCTTCTTGTCGTCGGCGATCACCTGCTTGGCGGTGGCCGTGTCGACCCGGATCAGAGCACCGACGGCAACGTCGACCAGGCGCTCCGCCATGCCGCCCATCTCGGCGATGCGGCGGGCGACGTCATTGAGCTCTTCGTCGTAGCGGGAAACAATATGTTCGGACATCTCGTGCTCCTACGTCCGCCCGGCCTCAGCCGAAGCGTCCGGTGATGTAGTCCTGGGTGCGCTTGTCGCTCGGCGACGTGAAGATCTTCGTCGTCTCGTCGAACTCGATCAGCTCGCCGAGATACATGAAGGCGGTGTAGTCGGAGACGCGCGCCGCCTGCTGCATGTTGTGCGTGACGATGGCGATCGTGTAGTCGGTCGTCAGCTCGTCGATCAGTTCCTCGATCTTCGCGGTCGAGATCGGATCGAGCGCCGAGCAGGGCTCGTCGAACAGCACGACTTCCGGCCGCACCGCGATGGTGCGGGCGATGCAGAGGCGCTGCTGCTGGCCGCCCGAGAGGCTGAGGCCGCTCGAATGCAGCTTGTCCTTGACCTCGTTCCAGAGCGCGCCGCGCGTCAGCGCCGCCTCGACCCGGCCGTCCATCTCGGAGCGCGAGATGTTCTCGTAGAGGCGGATGCCGAAGGCGATGTTCTCGTAGATCGACATCGGGAACGGCGTCGGCTTCTGGAACACCATGCCGACGCGGGCGCGCAGCATGTTGCGGTCCTGGTCGGGGTTCAGCACGTTCTGGCCGTCGAAGATCACCTCGCCCTCGGCGCGCTGGCGCGGGTAGAGGTCGTACATGCGGTTGAGGACCCGCAGCAGCGTCGACTTTCCGCAGCCCGACGGGCCGATGAACGCCGTGACCTTCTTCTCGTAGAGCGGCAGGTTGATCGTCTTCAGCGCCAGGTTGTCGCCGTAGAAGAACTTCAGATTACGGATCGAGATCTTCTCGGCCATGCCGGCCGTGTTCATCGCGGTCTGGGTCATTTGGAAGCCTTGGGGCTGAGGAAGGCGCGGGCGACGATGTTGAGTGCCAGCACGGTAAAGGTGATGAGGAGGGCGCCGGTCCAGGCGAGCTTCTGCCAATCCGGATAGGGCGACAGCGCGAACTGGAAGATGGTCACCGGCAGCGACGACATCGGCGCGTTGAGGTTGGTGCTCCAGAACTGGTTGTTCAGCGCCGTGAAGAGCAGCGGGGCGGTCTCGCCGGAGACGCGGGCGATCGCCAGCAGCACGCCGGTGACGATGCCGGACATCGCGGCCTTGTAGGCGACGTGGCGGATCATGACCGAGCGCGGCAGGCCGAGCGCCGCGGCCGCTTCACGCAGCTGGTTCGGCACCAGGTTGAGCATGTCTTCCGTGGTGCGGACGACGACCGGGATCACCAGGATGGCGAGGGCGACCATGCCGGCGAGCGCCGAGAAGTGGCCCATCTGGACGACCATGACCTCGTAGACGAACAGGCCGATGACGATCGAGGGCGCCGCCAGCAGGATGTCGTTGATGAAGCGGACGATCGTCGTCAGCTTGTTGTTGCGGCCGTATTCCGACATGTAGGTGCCGGCGAGGATGCCGATCGGCGTGCCGATGATGACGCCGCCGAAGGTCATCAGGAGGCTACCCCAGATGGCGTTCAGCAGGCCGCCGGCCGAGCCGGGCGGCGGCGTCATTTCCGTGAACACCGCCAGCGAGAGGCCGCTGAGGCCCTGGTAGAGCAGCGCGCCCAGGATGAGCACCAGCCAGGCCAGGCCGAAGGCGGTGGCGCCGACGGAGAGCGTCAGCAGGACGGCGTTGCCGCGCCGGCGGCGGCGATAGATCGCCTGGGCGGCGGGCGTCGAGGCGGCTGAATATCCGGTTGTGCTGAGAGTGCTTGCCATGGTCGCGCGCCTCAATTGCCGGCTTTGACGTTCATGCGCAGCAGCAGCAGGCGCGCCGCGGCGAGAACGATGAAGGTGATGACGAAGAGGATCAGGCCGAGCGCGATCAGCGACGAGGTGTAGAGGTCGCCGACGGCTTCGGTGAATTCGTTGGCGATCGAGGCCGAGATGGTCGTGCCGGGCGCCATGATCGAGGCGGAGATCTTGTGGGCGTTGCCGATGACGAAGGTGACGGCCATCGTCTCGCCGAGCGCGCGGCCGAGGCCGAGCATGATGCCGCCGATGACGCCGACGCGGGTATAGGGCAGCACCACCTTGGTGACGACTTCCGACGTCGTGCAGCCGAGGCCGTAGGTCGCCTCCTTCAGCACCGGCGGAACCGTGTCGAACACGTCGCGGGTGATCGAGGTGATGAAGGGCAGCACCATGATCGCCAGGATGAAGCCGGCGGTCAGCACGCCGATGCCGTAGGGCGGGCCGGCGAACAGGCCGTTCAGCACCGGGATCGGCGCGAACACGTCGATCAGGAAGGGCTGGATGTTGGTCTGGAAGAACGGGGCGAAGACGAACAGGCCCCAGATGCCGTAGATGATCGAGGGGATGCCGGCGAGCAGTTCGATGGCGACGCCGATCGGACGCTTCAGCCAGGGCGGGCACAGCTCGGTCAGGAAGATGGCGATGCCGATGCCGACCGGCACGGCGACCAGAAGCGCGATGATGGACGTCACCACCGTGCCGTAGATGGGCGCGAGCGCGCCGAATTTCTCGGTGACCGGGTTCCAGGACTGGGAGGTGAGGAAGCCCAGGCCGAAGGTCGAGAGCGCCGGGATCGAGCCGTGGATCAGCGACAGGATCACGCCGCCGAGAAGCAGCAGGACCAGCGTCGCGGCGCCGAAGGTCAGTCCCCTGAAGGTGGCGTCTCCGGCCCTGAACCGGCGCATGCGTTTCAGCTTGGCATCATCCATGCCGGCGCTGGTCACGCCCGTCATCGCTGCATCGACCATGTTGTTTTCCCGGTTCCGCATACGGAGCCAATATTTGTCACGAGGAAGAAGAGGGGCAGCGCGCCCCTCTTCCTGATCAGCTCGGCTTAGTTGGCCGCGAAGACCGGCTTGCCGTCGGCGCCAAGGATGTCCTTGGCCCAGGTCGCCTTGATGTTGGCGACGACCGCGTCCGGCAGCGGGATGTAGTGCAGCTCTTCAGCCATCTTGTCGCCCTTGTCGTAGGCCCAGTTGAAGAACTTGAGGGCTTCGGCGACGTCGGCCGCGTTGTCCGGCTTGGCGTAGACGAGGATGAAGGTGGCGGCGGTGATCGGCCAGGAGGTCGCGCCGGGCTCGTTCGTCAGCAGGACGTAGTAGCCGGGAGCATTGGCCCAATCGACGTTGGCGGCGGCGGCGGCGAAGTTGGCCGCGTCCGGAGCAACCGTCTGGCCGTCCTTGTTGACGAGCTTGGCGTAGGACATGCCGTTCTGGGCGGCGAAGGCATACTCGACGTAGCCGATCGAACCCTGGGTCTGGCCGACATTGGCGGCGACGCCCTCATTGCCCTTGGCGCCGAGGCCGACCGGCCATTCGACGGCCGAAGCAGCGCCGATCTCGTCAGCCCAGGCCTTCGAGACCTGCGACAGGTAGGTCGTGAAGACGAAGCTGGTGCCCGAACCGTCCGAGCGGCGCACGACGGCGATCGCGATGTCCGGCAGCGTCAGCGACGGGTTGAGCTTCTTGATCGCCTCGTCGTTCCACTTGGCGATCTTGCCCTGGAAGATGTCGGCCAGCGTCTGGCCGTCGAGGACGAGCTCGCCGGGCTTCAGGCCGGGGACGTTGATGATCGGAACCACGCCGCCGATGACGGTCGGGAACTGGACCAGGCCGGCCTTCTCGAGCTCTTCCGGCTTCAGCGGAGCGTCGGAGGCGCCGAAGGTGACCGTCTTGGCCTTGATCTGCTTGATGCCGCCGCCGGAACCGATCGACTGGTAGTTCATGCCGATGCCGGTTTCCTTCTTATAGGCATCCGCCCACTTGGCGTAGACCGGATACGGGAAGGTCGCGCCGGCGCCGGAGATGTCGGCGGCCTGGGCCGAACCGAGGCCGATGGCGGCGGCGAAAAGGCCGGCGGCGAGAGCGAAGTTCTTGAGTTTCACCTGACGTCTCCCTGACGAAGGTTCGGGACTTGCGGTTGCTTGTCCCCGCCGCAGACGACCGGGACGCGAGGGGACCGTAGAGGTCACACGTTATGGTTCTATGACAGTCCCATTACTGTTTTGTGACAGTGCAAGCCCCTGTAATCACTTCACTTTCTCAAGAGCCATCGAATCCGGCACCGCAAGTTGCGTGGTGAATGCGACAGTGAAGGTCGACCCCTCTCCTGCCCGGCTTTCGATCAGAAGCCTGGCGCGGTGCCGGTTGAGGATATGCTTGGCGATGGCGAGGCCGAGCCCGGTGCCGCGCTGGGCGTGGCTCGCCTGGATGTCGGCGCGATAGAAGCGCTCGGTCAGCCGCGGCAGGTGTTCGGCCGGGATTCCGGCGCCGAAATCGCGCACCGAGACGACCGGGCCGCCGCGCCCGCCGACCGCCGGGATCGCCGTCACCAGCACGCGCTTGCCGGAGCGGCCGTATTTGCAGCCGTTCTCGATCAGGTTCTGGAAGACCTGCACCAGCTCGTCGCGATCGGCCGGCACCACCAGCGGCGTTTCCGGCAGGTTGGTTTCGATCGTCACGCCGAGATCGCGCGCCAGCGGCTCCAGCGCGTCGACGACACCGCGAATGACGCGGGAAACGTCGACGGGCGTCTCCGGCCGCATATGCGCCTTCATCTCGATGCGCGACAGCGACAGCAGGTCGTCGATGAGCCGGCTCATCCGGGTCGCCTGGTCGTGCATGATGCCGAGGAAGCGCTCGCGCGCCACGGCGTCGTCGCGGGCCGGGCCCTGCATCGTCTCGATGAAGCCGGAGAGCGAGGCCAGCGGCGTGCGCAGCTCGTGGCTGGCATTGGCGACGAAATCGACGCGGATCTTCTCGCTGACGCGCTGCTCGGTCAGGTCGGAGAAGATCAGCACGATGAAGCCGCTGCGGTCGTTGTCGGCATGGGCTGCCGGCTCGAGCGGCGAGAACCAGGCCTCGTACCAGCGCTCGGTCGGGCCGCGCTCGAGGAACTCGACCTTCTCGGCCGGGCCGCCGGCGGCGACGCGGTCGAAGGCGCCGACGAAATCGGGCGCGCGCAGCCGGAAAGTCAGCGGATCGCCCGGCCGGATCGGAAACGCGCCCTCGGCGCGGCTGTTGGCATAGCGCACGACGCCGCGCCGATCGAGGATGATGCAGGGTTCCGGCAACGCGTCCGCCATGCGCTTGACGCCGGTCTCGGGCCAGATCGAGGGCGGCTGGCGGCTCTTCAGCCGAACGGGGCGCGCCTCGCGGCCGCGCACGAAGACGGCGAAGAAGCCGAGGGTGCAGGCGAGCAGGATGCCGGCGACGACGGCGCGGATCTGGCCGATCAGCACGAGCAGCAGCAGGAGCGCCGCCAGCATCATGAAAAAGGCGCGCGCGTCGAGCAGGCGAGCCGCGAGCCCTCCCCTGTCGCCGTCAATCTCCCGCTCTTCCGCCAACCCTTCGTTATCGGCCATCAACAATTCCGTTTCATCCCAATCCGCCGTCCCGCGACAGCAATGCCGGCTCATCATCGCATGTCGAACAGGACAAGCAGATGACATCGTGGCAGTGTCCCGCGCAGGGCATACTTAGGAGATCGGAGCCGACATGGCCAATGCAGGGAAGACAAAGTCCAGATCCGCGGCGTCCGGGGCCGGCGACAGCACTTCCGAGGATCCGAAGACCGAAAACGGCACGACGGCGGAAGTCATCGTCTCCGCCGACGAGGCGTCCGGCAAGCAGGACAAGCCGGACAAGGGCGACAAGCGCAAGAACGGCAAGAATGGCAAGGACGCCAAAGACGCCAAGGAGAGCAAGAAGGACGACAAGAACGATAAGAAAGACAAGGGAACCAAGGACGACAAGGGCGAGAAGAGCGACAACAACGGCAAGCCGGAGGCCGCTCCGCCGCTGCCCAAGCAGCTCGAGCCGACCTTCGACGCCGCGCCGATCGAGACCAAGCTCGGCTCCTTCGATCTCGACAATCCCGTCCTGCCCGAATGGGTCGCCGACACCGCCCTCAAGTCGGGCGGCTATCCCTATGACAAGACGCTGAAGTCGGAGAAATACGACGAGGACCTGACGGCGCTGCAGATCGAGCTGGTCAAGCTACAGCACCACGTCATCGAGAAGGGCCTCAAGGTCGTCATGGTGTTCGAGGGCCGCGACGCCGCCGGCAAGGGCGGCGCCATCTTCGCGCTGCGGCAATATCTCAACCCGCGCACCGCGCGCGACGTCGCCCTGCCGAAGCCGACCGAGACCGAGCGCGGCCAGTGGTATTTCCAGCGCTATGTCGCGGAGCTGCCGACGGCGGGCGAGATCGTCACCTTCGACCGCTCCTGGTACAACCGCGCCGGCGTCGAGATCGTCATGGGCTTCTGCACGCCGGAAGAGCACAAGATCTTCCTGAAGCAGGTTCCCTATTTCGAGCAGGCGCTCGTCCAGTCCGGCACGATCCTGTTCAAGTTCTGGCTCGATATCGGCCAGGAGATGCAGCTGAAGCGGTTCCACGAGCGGCGGCACAATCCGCTCAAGATCTGGAAGCTGTCGCCGATGGACTATGCAGCACTCGGCAAGTGGAAGGACTATTCCAAGGCGCGCGACACGATGCTCGAGGCCTGCCACAACGAGGCGACGCCCTGGACCGTGGTGCTTGCCAACGACAAGCGGCGCGCCCGGCTCAACATCATCCGCCACGTGCTGGGCCAGATCGACTATCCCGGCCGCGACAAATCGGTGGTGCGCGAGCCCGATCCGCTCATCCTCGGACAGGGTCTGAAGTTCCTGAAAAAGGGCTCCTGACGGAGGGAAGGCTGCCGAAGTTTTGCCTTCGGTTCGCTTTATCAACCGTTCGTTCACCCTTTTTCGGTCATCCCGGGGAATATGAGTCAGCTCCAATCGGTCCTGCGTCGCTCCGTAGCGCATCTCGACCCGTCCGATCAGGACGGTCGGGAACGCATGTTCGCGAATGCGCGCGAAGCGATGATCCGCCTGCTGTGGTCCTATGACCCGCCCCTCTCGCCCAGCGAGATCGACAGCAAGATCGACGAGTTCGACGATATCGTCGTGATCATCCTGAACGAAGCCGGCGCGTCCCCAGAGGTCCCGCCGGCATTCGAGGACGACGAACCCGAACTGCCACTGGCCGCGGCGCTCGCGCTGGACGAGGCGGAAGCCGCGCCGGAACTGCCATTCGAGTCCAGCCGGAGCTTCGACCCCAGCCGGAGCTTGCAGTCCGTAAGGATCTTGGAGCCAGCAAGCGACGAGGCGCCCCAGGAGGAACCGGAGCCCGAAGAGGATCCGGAACCGAGCCCCGAGCCGGAACCCGCGCCGCTTCCCGACCGGCGCGCCGAGGCGCTCGCCATCCTGCGCCGGCCGGCCCGCTTCGCGCCGCTGCCTGAGATCGGCGCTCCGACGCCCGTCCTCCAGGCGGACCGGACCGAAAGCGCCCTGAAGGCGAAGAAGGCTGTCGAGGAAGCGCTCGCCCGGCTGAACGGCAAGCTGGTCCCGGCCGCCGACGACGAGGATCCCGCCGAGGAAGAAGATCCCATCGAACTCGAGGACGAGGTCGAGGAAACAGACGCCTCGGACGAGCCGCCGGAAGCCGACGACGCGGCCGAGGAGGACGAGATCGACGCTCCCGACGTCGACACGTGGCTCGACGATGCCCTCGCCGGGGCGGCGTCCGACGATGACGAGGACGCCCAGGAAGACGACCACCACCACGACCGAGACGACCGCGACGACGAGCACGACGAGCGCCTCGACCGGCTGGATCGCCTCGGCGAGCGCCTTGTCGCGGCGCGCCCCACGCACGTCGCCGGCGAGCCGATCGACGACGAGGAACAACTCGAAGACGACGAGCCGGCTGAGGACGAGCCGGCCGACGACGAGCTCTATGACGAGGAGCAGGCGCGCCCGAGCCTTAGCGAGCGTGTCCGCGACGCGATCGGCCAATTCAGCGGTCAGGTCAGCGGACGGGTGATCGCGGCGGTCGCCGCGGTGGCGATCCTGCTCGTCGGCGGTATTTTCGCCGGCGCCCATTTCCTCGGCCGCGCGCCGTCGCCGCCCGTCTCGGTCGCCGCGACGACCCCGCCGGCCCCGTCATCCGAACCGGCGAGCCCGGCGCAACCCGCGCCGGCCGCCCCCGCCAGGCCGGCCGCGCCGGCCCCGGCCTCTCCGGCGGAAATCCCGACCGGCGCGCTGGCGCTCGAATCGATCACCCTGTTCGACGGCCGCGACCCGAGCGTGTTCCAGTCGTCGCCCGACAATCCCGTCCGCTTCGAGGGCGATACGCTGGGCGGCTTCGCCCGCGTCGCCTCCTCGTCCAACTCGACGGGATCGCGGATCACGGTCGGGCGCGGCGTGTTCGAGCGCCTCGCCGGCCGCACGGTCCGCATCGTCGTGGTGGCGCGGGCGGCGGCGACCGACCCGGCGAACTCGCTCCGCTTCTCCTACCAGAACGGCCGCAGCCTCAGCCCCTGGCAGGACGGCGCGATCGGCGCCGACTATGCGCCGCTGTCGCTGACCTGGACCGTGCCGAAGGATCGCGGCGGCCCGGAAACCGACGCGATCATGATCGAACCCGGCATCCCCGGCGACGGCACCGCGGCGGATGTCAGCTCGGTGCGGATCGAGATTTTGAAATAGGGGCCGGTCCCCGCGCCCAGTGCTCGATTTCCATCATTCTGAGGTGCCCGAGCGCAGCTCGGGCCTCGAAGGACGCACGATCGAGGGGCAATCCATCGATGGCACGGCGGCTCTGCGTGCTTCGAGACGGCCCTGCGGGCCCCTCAGCTTGATGAGGGTGGTGTCCTGCAAAGATCTCCTCAGGGAGAGGTGGCGGGGCGTCGCCGCCCCTCCGACCCATTACCCCGGCAGGTAACCGTTGCCGATGAGGTAGTCGACGATCTGGTCCGCCAGCGCCTCGGACTCGTGCGTCGTGGTGTCGAGGTGGATGTCGGCCGAAAGCGGCGCCTCGTAGGGGCTGTCGATGCCGGTGAAATTCTTGATCTGGCCCTCGCGCGCCTTCTTGTAGAGCCCCTTGACGTCGCGTTCCTCGGCGACCGCGAGCGGCGTGTCGACGAAGATCTCGATGAACTCGCCCGCCTCGACCAGGTCGCGCGCCATCTGGCGCTCCGAGCGGAAGGGCGAGATGAACGAGACCAGCACGATCAGGCCGGCGTCGACGAACAGCTTCGCCGTCTCGGCGACGCGGCGGATGTTCTCCACCCGGTCGGCGTCAGTGAAGCCGAGATCGCGGTTCAGGCCGTGGCGGACATTGTCGCCGTCGAGCAGATAGGTGTGCCGCCCCATCAGGTGCAGCTTCTTCTCGACCAGATTGGCGATGGTCGACTTGCCGGCGCCGGAGAGGCCGGTGAACCAGAGGATGCTCGGCCGCTGGCCCTTGGCGCCGGAGCGCGCCGCCTTGTCGATATCGAGCGCCTGGCGGTGGATGTTGGTGGCGCGGCGCAGCCCGAAGCGGATCATGCCGGCGGCGACCGTCTGGTTGGTGAACCGGTCGATCAGGATGAAGGCGCCCGTGGCGCGGTTGTCGTCATAGGGATCGAAGGCGATCGGCTCGGCGAGCGAGAGGTTGGCGAAACCGATATCGTTGAGTGCCAGCGTCTTGGCCGCCAGCGGCTTCAGCGTGTCGGCCTCGACGCGGTGTTTCAGCTCGGTCACGGCCGCGCCGACGACGCGGGTGCCGACCTTCATCAGATAGGGCCGGCCCGGCAGCATCGGCGCCTCGGCCATCCAGATCAGATGCGCCGCGAACTGGTCGGAAACGTCGGGCCGCGCCTCGGCGGGCACCAGGATGTCGCCGCGCGACACGTCGATCTCGCGGTCGAGCGTCAGCGTGACGGCGTCGTCCGTCGCGGCGACCGGCTGGTCGCCGTCATAGGTGACGATGCGCTCGATCCTGGCCGGCTGGCCGGTGCGCGCCACCACCACCGCGTCGCCCGGCCGAACCTCGCCGCTCGCTACCGTGCCGGAATAGCCGCGGAAGCTCAGGTCGGGGCGGTTCACCCATTGCACGGGGAAGCGGAACGGCCGCTCGGCGCTCGGCGTCAGCTCGAGCGTCTCGAGATGCTCCAGCAGCGTCGGCCCGCGATACCAGCCCATGCTCGGGCTCGGCGCGGTGACGTTGTCGCCGAAGCGGGCCGAGAGCGGGATGGCGACACGGCTTGCGAAGCCGTAGTGATCGGCGTCGGCGTCGAACTCGGCGACGATGCGCTCGAACACCGCCTGGTCGTAGCCGACGAGGTCGATCTTGTTGATGGCGAGCACGACGTGGCGGATGCCGAGCAGCGAGGCGATCGTCGCGTGGCGGCGCGTCTGGGTCAGGATACCCTTGCGCGCGTCGATCAGGAGAACGGCGAGATCCGCCGTCGAGGCGCCGGTCGCCATGTTGCGCGTGTACTGCTCATGGCCGGGCGTGTCGGCGACGATGAACTTGCGCTTCTCGGTGGCGAAGAAGCGATAGGCGACGTCGATGGTGATGCCCTGCTCGCGCTCGGCTTCGAGGCCGTCGACGAGGAGGGCGAGGTCGATGTCATCGCCGACCGTGCCGAATTTTCGCGAGTCCTTTTCCAGCGTCGCGAGCTGGTCCTCGAACAGGCGCTTGGTGTCGTAAAGCAGGCGGCCGATCAGGGTCGACTTGCCGTCGTCGACGCTGCCGCAGGTGAGAAAACGCAGGATGCCCTTGTCATCCTTCTCGGCAAAGAGGGCGGGCGCGGGCTGGCCGTCGACGACCGGACGGGGGGAGACGATCTCGGTCATCAGAAATATCCCTCGCGCTTCTTCTTTTCCATCGAGCCGGATTCGTCATGGTCGATGAGGCGGCCCTGCCGCTCGGAGGTGGTGGCGAGGAACATCTCGCGGACGATGTCGTCGAGCGTCTCGGCGTCGGATTCGACCGCCGCCGTCAGCGGATAGCAGCCGAGCGTGCGGAAGCGGACGCGGCGCATCTCCGCCACTTCGCCCGGCAGGAAGCGCATGCGCGCGTCGTCGGCCATGATCAGCTGGCCGTTGCGCTCGACCACGGGGCGCTCGGCCGAGAAATAGAGCGGCACGATCGGGATCTGCTCGGCGAGGATGTATTGCCAGATGTCGAGCTCGGTCCAGTTCGACAGCGGGAAGACGCGGATCGTCTCGCCGGGCTTCACGCGGGTGTTGTAGAGCGACCAGAGCTCCGGCCGCTGGTTCTTCGGGTCCCAGCCGTGATTGGCGGAGCGGAACGAGAAGATGCGCTCCTTCGCCCGGCTCTTCTCCTCGTCGCGGCGCGCGCCGCCGAAGGCCGCGTCATAGCCGCCGGCATCCAGCGCCTGCTTCAGCGCCTCGGTCTTCATGATCTGGGTGTAGTTGGACGAGCCATGGTCGAACGGGTTGATGCCCGCCGCCTTGCCCTCCTGATTGGTGTGAACCTTCAGGTCGAGCCCCAGCCGGCGCACCGTCTCGTCGCGGAACGCGATCATCTCGCGGAACTTCCAGGTCGTATCGACATGCAGCAGCGAAAAGGGCGGCTTGCCGGGGTGGAAGGCCTTCATCGCCAGATGCAGCATGACCGACGAATCCTTGCCGATCGAATAGAGCATCACGGGATTGTCGAAGTTGGCGACGACTTCCCGCATGATGAAGATCGCCTCGGCCTCGAGGCGGCGAAGATGCGACAGGACGGGTTGTGCCATGAAAAACTCCGGAATGGAGCGGAAACCTAGTCTTCGTCAGCCCTCGGTCTCAAGCACAGCTGTGCCGTAATTATCCATCTATGGCTTGAAGATTGGCGCGATGACCTCGATTTTCGAAAAGTGGTTTCAACAAACTCGATGGATATGATCGTGTTTCACGCGATAACCGGGATCCGGGCGCCGCGCGCCACGAACCAGGGATTGGCATAGGCGCGAACGCCGTCGCCGCCCGCGGGCCCATAAACGAACGCGCCGCCATCGACCGTTTCCACCATGCCGCCGGCAGCCCGCAGCACCGCGTCGCCCGCCGCCGTGTCCCATTGCATGGTCGGTCCCATGCGCGGATAGAGGTCCGCCTCGCCCGCCGCCATCAGGCAGAATTTCAGCGACGAACCGGCGGCGACCAGCGACGCGCCGGGGAAACGGGCGATGAACTGATCGGTCTCGGGCGTGCGGTGCGAGCGGCTGGCGAGGATGCGCGGCGGCGAGGCGGCCGGATCGGCGACGTGGATGGCGCGCCGCGCCGCGATGGCGCCATCGACGATGGTGAGATGCTCGGCGCCCTTGCCGAGGCGGCCGGCATAGAGATCGCCGCGCGCCGGCGCATAGACGATGCCGAGAACAGGCACGCCGTTCTCGACGAGCCCGATATTGACGGTGAAATCGCCGTTGCGGCTGATGAACTCGCGCGTGCCGTCGACCGGGTCGACGAGGAAGAACGCCCCGCCCACCGTCGGAATGAGGCCATCGGAACAGGCTTCCTCGGCGACGACGGGAATATCCGGTGCCAGCCGGGCGAGATCGGCGAGGATCACCTTCTCGGCCAGCCGGTCGGCTTCCGTAACCGGCGAAGCATCGCCCTTGTGCTCGACCGCGAAGCCGCCATCATAGACGTGCATGACAACGGTGCCGGCGGCGATCGCCGTCGAGATCAGGGCCTCGAACACGGCGTCGTCTGGGGCCTTCTGACGGGACACGATCGGAACTCTCCAAGAATTGGCCGGCAAGGGGGGATGGCCCGGAATGACTTTCGCTACGGAAACGACGATGCCTTCTGCGCTCGTAGCGCTCCCCGGCGCCTTGCACAAGCGGCAAGCCCCCCGGGGCGCGGATTTGCCGGACAAGACGCGCAACAGCCTGTCATCGGATCCGCGCCGCGTATCCTATTCTGGCCGGGGCAGCGACGAGCAAAGCATGGGAAGGCGGCATGGCTGAGGCCGAGATCCTTCCGTCGCAAGCGAACGCGACGCGATGGCCGCATGCGGCAATCCTGGCGCCCCTGTTCGTTGCCGGGCTGACCTTCGCGCTCTGCCTCGCCCTCCGCCTCTCGACGCTCGGCGATCTGGCGCTCTGGTTCGACGAGGCGATCACCGCCGATGTCGTCGCCACATCCTGGCCGGCGCTCGTCGCCGATCGCCTCGCCAACGGGCATTTCCCGACCTATTTCGCGGCTCTGAAGGCGCTCGGCCTTGGCGGCGGCTCGGAATTCGCGCTGCGCCTGCCCTCGGCGCTTTTCGACAGCGCCGCCGGCGCGCTCGTCGCGCTCGTGGCGCTCCGCCTCTCCGGCCGGGTCGGGGCGATCGCCGCCGGGCTTCTCTACGCGTTCTATCCGGCGCTGATCCAGTACGGCCAGGAGGCGCGGCCCTATGCGCTGATGCTCGCCTTCGTGGCGCTCGCCATCACCGGCCAGATCGGGCTACTGACCGGCCGGCCGAGGCCCGGCCGGCAGGCCGTGCTGGCGACGATCGGCACGCTCGGCGCGGCATTCTCGATCCCCGCCGGCATCGTCCCGGTCGCGCTGCAGCACCTCGCGCTTCCCGTCTGCGGGTTCCGGAAGCTCGCGCCGGCGCTGAAGCGGCTCTGGTGGCGCCACATCCTCGTCACCTGGGCCGGCATCCTCCTTGCCGCAGCCTTCCTGCTCCCCTCCGTCGTAACGCAGGCCACGAAGCCGGTCGGGCTGATGAAATGGCAGGCCCGGTACGGATACGGAGATCGGGCGATCGAGGCGTTCGGCGAGACCTACGGCTTCGTCGTGCCGCGCGACGTCGACCGCTTCCTCAGCTCCGGCTGGAACGGCTGGCTCGCCGCCGGCTTTCTCGGGCTGATGCTCGTCGGCTTCCTCGCGAACCGTGCGAGGCCGGCCCACCGCATGCTCGCCGTCACCGCCTTCGGCACGCCGCTGGTCTTCCTCGTCCTCGGCATCTTTTCGGCCAGCGCCGGGCGCTATCTGATCGGCATGCTGCCCGCCGCCATCCTGCTCGCTTCGGCCGGCGTCACGGCGCTCGTCGAACGGGCTGGCGCGTGGCGGCTGCCGATCCTCGCCGGCCTCGCCGCCCTCTTCGCCGGCTTCGCGCTGCAGGGGCTCGACATGCTGGTATCGGCGCGGAAATACGACTGGCGCCCGGTCGCCGCCTTCCTCGAGCAGGGCGGCGTGCGCGACACCGAGCTGCTCACCGACGCGCCGCAGGCGGAAAGGGCGCTCCGCCACTATGTCGCCGAGGCGGCCCGCATCACCTATGGCACGATCGACCCGGCGCTGGAGCCGATCGAGATCCTGTGGTCGAAGGCGGCCGGTCGCCCCCTCGCCTTCCTGCTGACGGCGAGCTACCAGCCCTTGCCGGACGGCCTTCCGGAAGGGGCCATCGTCTGCCGCTGGCCCTTCGGCGACCAGACCCTGACGATGATCGCCCGCGACCTCGGCCTGGTACCCCCGGCGCTCCGGGGCTGCGAGGCCTCGTGAGGTAGGGTCGAGCGTGCGCGGGCTACTTTTACATTGTAAATGTAAAGTCAGCGCTCCTATTTGGCGCAATCACGTATGAAAATGTCAATTCGTCGCATGGTTGACCGTGACTACGCGCCTGAAGTTTCTCAACTCTGGTGGATAGGTAATATCCAGAGGAATTACACCAAATTACTATCTCGCCCAATTTCGGAGTACGCACTCGAGATGACGTGTCATAAATCGAAGCATCCCCGATATCAGAGATATTCATTACACCAACCGCAAGCGCCACAGCCCTAATGCTTGGAGGATCAGAATACGCATGAATAGACTGAGAGCTTGCACCTGCCCAAGCCGTCTCGAATAGCATATCCCCCGCACCTACGACGAAATGGCCATTGTTGTTGGAATAGTCAAAGGTAACCTCACCAGAAAGAGCCGGTGACACGTAACGCTCCGAAGCGAACGACAATATAGGCTCAATCTCGGGTACAGTTTGGGCAAAAGGATTGGGACCGAGTGGTGGGCGAGGCGCAACCTGCTGGTCGTGGATCTCACGTAACAACTCGGCATAACGAACCTCGAACGCCTGCTCATCACGAAAATCGATATAGACGCGCGACGACAGAAACGTGGGCAACAACGGTTTGGTCAAGTTGCAGCGAATAACGGGGATAATCCGGTCAGCAGTGATATCTTGCATAAGTTGACCCGTAAGGATCATTTTTTCATAGGCAACACCACCCTGACCGCTGTTTGCCTTTTTGACATAATTATCACTACAGATCGACAGAACTCGATCCGCTCCAGCTAGACCTTTTTCCATAAAGCGCGGCAGATCACTTCCGAGCCGAAGATCCCACTGGTCAAGCAATACATCGACACCGTTTGCCACCAAACGAGTGGCCAACTTGAGAACCCAATCCTTATGGGCTGGGCTATCATGCGAATAAGAAATAAATACGCGTGGAGCTGCTTGCATAAAGCCAATAATCAAAAATCCTGGCTTTTGCCAACCAAATTGTTCAGCTTCCATATGAATATCGTAGCCAAATAAAACGGGCGCCCGAGGGCGCCCGTTTCAACTTCGTTTCAAAGACCGCTGACTACTTCAGCCCGGCCGCGTCGGTGACGGTGTGCGTCCAGGCGCCGGTCGGTTCCTTGGTTATGACGGGCGCTTCGCCGCCGGCCGCCAGCAGCGTCTGGACGGTGCGCTTGTAGTCCGCCTCGGCGAGCGCGCCGGAGGTGCCTTCGGTGAGCTTGTTGACCTCGCCCATCATGAACTTCTGGTGGGCCTCGGTCTGCGCGCCGGTCTCGTCATTGTCGAGGACGATCTTGGCCGCTTCCTCGGTGTTGTCGCGGGCATAGGCCCAGCCCTTCATCGAGGCGCGGACGAACTTCGCCATCTTGTCGACAAAGGCCGGATCCTTGAGCTTGTCTTCCATGACGTAGAGGCCGTCTTCCAGCGTCGCGACGCCCTGGTCCTCATACTTGAAGACGATCAGCTCGCTCTCCGGGATGCCCGCGTCGAGGACCTGGCCGAATTCGTTGTAGGTCATGGTCGAGATGCAGTCGGCCTGCTTCTGGATCAGCGGGTCGACGTTGAAGCCCTGCTTCAGCACGGTGACGCCATTCGGGCCGCCCTCGGTCGAAAGGCCGAGCTTCGCCATCCAGGCGAGGAACGGATATTCGTTGCCGTAGAACCAGACGCCGAGCGTCTTGCCCTTGAAGTCGTCGGGCGACTTGATGCCCGTGTCCTTGCGGCAGGTCAGCATCATGCCCGACTTCTTGTAGGGCTGGGCGATGTTGACGAGCGGCACGCCTTTTTCACGCGAAGCCAGCGCTGCCGGCATCCAGGTGGTGATGACGTCGGCGCCGCCGCCGGCGATCACCTGCTCAGGCGCGATGTCGGGACCGCCGGGCTTGATGGTGACGTCGAGCCCCTCTTCCTCGTAGAAGCCCTTCTCCTTGGCGACGTAATAGCCGGCGAACTGGGCCTGCGTGACCCATTTCAGCTGCAGTGTCAGCGCATCGGCCGCCTGGGCCGAGACGCTGGTCATGAGCCCCGCGGCGACCGCGAGCGCCCCAATCATAAGCTTCTTCATTGACCCCTCCAGGTTCGGTTCTTGTTGCCTTTCCCGGAACCCGTCCTCAGGTGCGGAAGGACGGATGCCAGAAGGTCGAGGCGCGCTCGATGAGCGCGATCACCCCGTAGAACACGGAGCCGGCCAGCGCCGCCACCGCGATTTCCGCCCACACCATGTCGATGTTCATGCGCCCGACTTCGGTGGAGATGCGGAATCCCATGCCCACGATCGGCGTGCCGAAGAACTCGGCGACGATGGCCGCGATCAGGGCGAGTGTCGAATTGATCTTGAGAGCATTGAAGATGAACGGCAGCGCCTCGGGAAGCCGGAGCTTGAAGAGGGACTGCCAGTAGCTCGCCGCATAGGTCCGCATCAGGTCGCGCTGCATCGGCTGCGAGGCGGCGAGGCCGGTGACGGTGTTGACGAGCATCGGGAAGAAGGTCGCCACCACGACCACCGCCGCCTTGGACGGCCAGTCGAAGCCGAACCACATCACCATGATCGGCGCGATGCCGATGATCGGCAGCGCCGAGACGAGGTTGCCGACCGGCAGCAGGCCGCGCTGCAGGAACGGGATGCGGTCGACCAGGATCGCCACCAGGAAGCCGGCGCCGCAGCCGATCGCATAGCCGGCGATCACCGCCTTCAGGAAGGTCTGGCGGAAGTCGGCGGCGAGGATCGGGATCGACGAGGTGAGCTTGGTCCAGACCGCCGAGGGCGGCGGGATCAGCACGCGCGGCACCTGGAAGGCGACGACGATGACCTCCCAGAAGATCAGCACCCAGATGCCGAAGATCAGCGGCACCACGAGCTTGAGCAGGAAGCCGCCGGGACCGCCGCGAGGCTTGATGGCGGCGAGCTGCGACACCAGCCGCCAGGCGAGCAGCCAGGAAGTGAAGAGCAGCGCCCAGAAGCCCGGGCCGGTATGGCCGGCGACGGAGGGCAGGATCTCAAGCGCGTACCAGGCGCCGGCATGCGCCGCGAGCGCCAGCAGAACCGCCGTGACGGCGCTGCGCTCGGCCTTGACGGCGGCATAGGTCGCGAGAGCGAGCAGGAGGATGATGCTCCAGCCGACGGCGCCTTCGCGCGACAGCAGCCGCGCCGGATCCGCCGCATCGAGCGGTAGCGCCACGGCGGCGAACAGGCCGAGAAAGGCGAGCCAGGGTTGGAGATGACCGCGGGAACTCATCGTGCCATCCCCATGCGCTTCAAAACGATGCGGTTGGCGAAGCCGACGATCGCCACCAGCACGGCGGCGAGGATCGAGGCGGCCAAGAGCGCCGCCCAGATCTGCACCGTCTGGCCGTAATAGGAACCGGCCAGCAGCCGCGCGCCGAGGCCGGCCGAGGCGCCGGTCGGCAGCTCGCCGACGATGGCGCCGACCAGGCTGATGGCGATGGCGATCTGCATCGAGGTGAACAGATAGGGCAGCGAGGCCGGGAAACGCAGCTTCCAGAACGCCTGCCAGCCCGTCGCCGAATAGGTGCGCATCAGGTCGAGATGCATCGGATCGGGCGCGCGCAGCCCCTTCACCATGCCGACCGTCACCGGGAAGAAGGAGAGATAGGTCGAGATCATCGCCTTGGCGAGGAAGCGCGACGTATCGGTCGAGAGCCCGAGCTGGCCGTTCATGAGGTTATAGCCGACGACGACGATCATCGGCGCGATGGCGACGATCGGGATCGTCTGCGAGGCGACGACCCAGGGCATCAGGCTCTTGTCGAGGCTCGAGACATGCACGATGCCGATGGCGAGCAGCAGACCCAAGAGCGTGCCGATGACGAAGCCGGCGAGCGTCGCCGAGAGCGTCACCCAGCCGTGATAGACGAGGCTGCGCTTGGAGTTGATGGCGTAGCCGGTCGTGCTCTTCCAGAGCTCGGTCGCGACCTGGTGCGGCGCCGGCAGCAGCGGCCGCTCCATCGAGAAGGTCGCCTCGGCGAGCTGGCTGATCGTCGGCTCGACCTTCTGGCGCGCGAATTGGTCTCGCGCCAGCTGGGCGTTCAGGAAGAAGGCGCCGACATACCAGATCGCGAGGATGGCGACGACAACGACCGTCACCGGGAAGATCTGGCCGGGCTTCTTCAGCGAGCGCGGCCGGGCGGCGACGGCGGGCGAGGAAACGGGAGAGGCGAGCGTGGTCATGCGGCCCTCCCCGTCCCATATCTCCCGGTAGTGAGCCATCTGGAGGCGACATGAGCGCGACCATCGAACGGGCCTGCCGGGTGATCCGTCCCGGCGGCAGCTACCTGGGCAAACAGGGCTTCACCTATGTCGAGGGCATCTCCGCCGAAACGGTCGGCTCGACCGGGCTCAGCATGGTCCTCCTGACCGTCCCGCCGGGCGGCCGGGCCAGCGCCCACAAGCACGAGCACCACGAGACCGCGATCTACATCCTCGCCGGCGAGGCCGAGACCTGGTTCGGCGAGCGGCTGGAGCAACACGTCGTCGTCAAGGCGGGCGAGCTGTTCTACATCCCCGCCGACCTCCCGCATCTCGCCGTCAACCGGAGCTCCGAGCCCCTGGTCGCCGTCATTGCCCGCACCGATCCGAACGAGCAGGAGAGCGTCGTCCTGCTGCCGGAGCTGGAAAGCCTGGTGCCGCGCTGACGAAAGCCGGGCGAAGGGCGCGTCAGTCCTCATAGGAGTGCCCTGCCCTGAGGCCGTTGCGGACGCGCGCCGCGACTTCCAGGAATTCCGGCGTCTCGCGGATGTCGAGCGTCCGCTCACGCGGAAAACCGCAATCGATGATATCCGTGACGCGGCCGGGACGCGGCGACATCACGACGATCTTCGACGAGAGGAAGACGGCTTCCGGGATCGAATGGGTGACGAAGACGACGGTCTTCTGCGTCTTCGCCCAGAGCTTCAGGAGCTGCTCGTTCAGATGATCGCGGACGATCTCGTCGAGCGCGCCGAACGGCTCGTCCATCAGCAGGAGCTCCGGCTCGACCGCCAGCGCGCGGGCGATCGAGGCGCGCTGCTGCATGCCGCCGGAAAGCTGCCAGGGATATTTGCGCTCGAAGCCGGCGAGGTTCACCAGCGCCAGATTGTCGGCGATCCGCCGCTCCCGCTCGGCCCTGGGCAGGCCCATGATCTCGAGCGGCAGCGCGACGTTGCGGGCGATGGTGCGCCAGGGATAGAGCGCCGCCGCCTGGAACACGTAGCCATAGGCGCGGGCGAGCCGCGCCTCCTCCGGCGAGACGCCGTTGACGGTGATCGAGCCGCCGGTCGGCCGCTCGAGGTCGGCGATGACCCGGAGCAGCGTGGTCTTGCCGCAACCGGACGGGCCGATGAACGAGACGAAGTCACCCTGCTTGATGTCGAGATCGATGTTCGAGAGCGCCTGGACCGGGCCGTCATTCGTCTCGAAGGTGAGCGAAAGCCCACGGATATCGATGACGGATGCCGCATTCCCGGTTGAAGGCTGACCGTCGGCTCGTTCCTCGTAAGGTTTGAACACGGCGCTCATCCCTGCCTCAGACGCCGATCGGCATATGCTCGGGCGAACGGTTGACCGCGCGGGGCGCCGTCACTTCCTTCCACTTCGAAAGCGCCGCGTTGACGGCCGGGAACGGCCGGCGCTTGATGAACTTGCCGCGGCCGGGCTGCGGCTGCGAGTTCTGCCCGTCGGCCCAGACCACCTCGCCGCGCGACAGCGTGTAGCGCGGCAGACCGCGCACCTCGAAGCCCTCGAAGACGTTGTAATCGATGATGGATTTCTGGTTCGCGGCCGAGATCGTCTTGGTGAGCTTCGGATCCCAGACGACGAGGTCGGCGTCGGAGCCGGGCAGGATCGCGCCCTTCTGCGGATAGATGTTGAGGATCTGCGCGATGTTGGTCGAGGTCGCGGCGACGAACTCGTTCGGCGTCAGCCGGCCCGTCTCGACGCCCCGGCTCCAGAGCACGGAGAGGCGGTCCTCGAGGCCGCCGGTGCCGTTCGGGATCTTGGCGAAATTGCCGAGCCCGAAGCGCTTCTGCTCGGTGGTGAAGGCGCAATGGTCGGTGGCGACCACCTGCAGCGATCCCGCCGCGAGGCCGGCCCAGAGGCTGTCCTGGTGGATCTTGTTGCGGAAGGGCGGCGACATCACGCGCCGCGCCGCATAGTCCCAGTCGCGGTTGAAATATTCGCTCTCGTCCAGCGTCAGATGCTGGATCAGCGGCTCGCCATAGACGCGCATGCCCTTCTGCCGGGCCCGGCGGATCGCCTCGTGGCTCTGCTCACAGGAGACGTGCACGATATAGACCGGTACGCCGGCGGCGTCGGCGATCATGATGGCGCGGTTGGTCGCCTCGCCCTCGACTTCCGGCGGCCGCGAAAAGGCGTGGCCCTCGGGGCCGGTGGTGCCTTCGGCCAGGTATTTCTGCTGCAGGGCGGCGACGATGTCGCCGTTCTCGGCATGCACCAGCGGCAGCGCGCCGAGGGCTGCGCAGCGCTGGAACGACGCGAACATCTCGTCGTCGTTCACCATCAGCGCGCCCTTGTACGCCATGAAGTGCTTGAAGGTGTTGATGCCGCGCTCGACCACCTTGGCCATGTCGTCGAAGTGCTTCTCCGACCAGCCGGTGACGCACATGTGGTAGGAATAGTCGGACGAGGCCTGGCGCGTGGCGCGGCCTTCCCATTCCTCCAGCGCCGCCAGCATGCCGGGTTCGCCCGGAATGACGAAGTCGACCACCGTCGTCGTGCCGCCGGAGAGGGCTGCGAAGGTGCCGCTCTCCCAGGTCTCGGCAGCCGTCGTGCCCATGAAGGGCATTTCCAGATGCGTATGCGGGTCGATGCCGCCGGGGATGATGTAGGCGCCCGACGCATCGACGACGGTGTCGCCGGAAAGATCCGGCCCGATCGCCTTGATGGTCTCGCCTTCGATCAGGATGTCGGCCTCGTAGCTGCGATCCGCCGCCACGATCGTTCCGCCCTTGATTACCGTCGACATGGTGAAATTCCCTCTGGTCTCTCGGCCGGCTTTGCCGGCCATTCTTTTGGTTTGCCGGGTTCAGCCGGCGATTTCAGCGGTCTCCAGCACGGCATGCATGAGCACGTCGGCGCCCGCCGCCGCCCATTCCGGGCTGATTTCCTCAGCCTCATTATGCGACAAACCGCCGACGCAGGGGCACATGATCATGGTGGTCGGCGCCACCTTGGCCGTCCAGCACGCGTCGTGGCCGGCGCCGGAAATGAGGTTCATGTGGCTGTAGCCGAGCCGCTCGGCCGCTGCGCGCACGCGCGAAACCAGCGTCGGGTCGAAGGTTACGGGATCGAAATGGCCGACCGCCTCGATCGCGCAGCCGACGCCGAGCTCGGCCGCGATCTCGGACGCCTCGGTCTCGATCCGCGCGCGCATGCCGTCCAGCTTTTCCTGGTCGGGGCTGCGGATATCGATCGTGAACACGACCTTGCCCGGCAGCACGTTGCGCGAATTGGGCGTAAAATTGACCTGACCGACGCCGCCGACGGCGCCCGGCTGGTTCTCCATCGCCACCGCCTGCACCATCTCGAAGATGCGCGCCATGGCGAGGCCGGCATTGACGCGGAGGTTCATCGGCGTCGAGCCGGTATGCGCCTCACGGCCCGTCAGCGTCACTTCCAGCCACCACAGACCCTGGCAATGGGTGACGACGCCGATCTGCTTCGCTTCCGCCTCGAGGATCGGTCCCTGCTCGATGTGGTATTCGAAATAGGCGTGCATCTTGCGGGCGCCGACCGGCTCGTCGCCGACCCAGCCGATGCGCTTCAGCTCCTCGCCGAAGCTCTTGCCTTCGAGATCCCGGCGCTCATAGGCATAGTCGAGCGTCAGCGCGCCGGCGAACACGCCCGACGCCAGCATGGCCGGGGCGAAGCGGGCGCCCTCCTCGTTGGTCCAGTTGGTGACGACGATCGGGTGCTTCGTGCGGATGCCGAGATCGTTCAGCGAGCGGACGACCTCGAGGCCCGCCAGCACGCCGAGCACGCCGTCATATTTGCCGCCCGTCGGTTGGGTGTCGAGATGGCTGCCGACATAGACGGGCAGCGCCTCGGGATCGGTGCCCGGACGGGTCGCGAACATCGTGCCCATCTGGTCGACGCCGAGCGTCAGGCCGGCCGCCTCGCACCACGACTGGAACAGCGCGCGCCCCTCGGCGTCGGAATCGGTCAGCGTCTGGCGGTTGTTGCCGCCTGCTATGCCCGGGCCGACCTTGGCCATCTCCATCAAGCTGTCCCAGAGGCGTTCGCCATTGATGCGGAGATTATCGGTCGGAGCCGTCATGCAGGTCGTCTTTCGTCGTTAGAGCTCCCGGCCAGCGTCTCCAGCCGGGCGATCGGAAAAAACACGCAACGCCATCCCGCCGCGAGCGATCGCGGCGGTGTGCCTCCCCGTCAGGACGGGGAGGCTGGAATCAGAGGACTGACCCGACGACACCTTAGCGTCACATCGTCGGGAAGTTGAAGACCGCACCGGACTTGATCCCGTCCGGCCAGCGCGTCGTCACCGTCTTCAGACGGGTGTAGAAGTGCACGCCCTCCGGTCCGTAGATGGCGTGGTCGCCGAATACCGAGCGCTTCCAGCCGCCGAAGGAATGATAGGCGACAGGGACCGGGATCGGCACGTTGATGCCGACCATGCCCGCCTCGACCTTGTCGGCGAAGGAGCGCGCGGCGTCGCCGTCGCGGGTGAAGATCGCGGTGCCATTGCCGAATTCATGGGCATTGATCAGCTCGAGTGCCTCGGAATAGGAACCGGCCCGCAGGACCGCGAGCACGGGACCGAAGATCTCCTCGCGGTAGATCGTCATGTCCTTGTCCACATGATCAAAAAGCGTGCCACCGACGAAGTAGCCGTTCTCGTAGCCCTGCAACTTGAAGCCGCGGCCGTCGACGACGAGCTTGGCGCCCTCGGCGACGCCCTTGTCGATATAGCCGAGCACCTTCTCCATGTGCTGCTTGGTGACCAGCGGGCCCATCTCGGCGTCGCGGTCCGTCG
This sequence comes from Kaistia sp. SLG-1, assembly GCF_059699055.1. NCBI lineage: Bacteria > Pseudomonadati > Pseudomonadota > Alphaproteobacteria > Hyphomicrobiales > Kaistiaceae > Kaistia > Kaistia sp. SLG-1. Next base: position 794,943 of record NZ_AP048544.1, on the reverse strand, counting down.
CCGGGCCGATCTTCAGCGCCCGCACGCGCGGCGCCAGCGTCTCGACCAGCTTGTCGGCCGTCTTCTCGCCGATCGGCACGGCGACCGAGACCGCCATGCAGCGTTCGCCGGCCGAACCGTAGCCGGCGCCCATCAGCGCGTCGGCGACCTTGTCCATGTCGGCGTCGGGCATCACCACCATGTGGTTCTTGGCGCCGCCGAGCGCCTGCACCCGCTTTCCGGCCTTGGTGCCGGTGGCGTAGACATATTCGGCGATCGGCGTCGAGCCGACGAAGGAGACCGCCTTGATGTCGGGATGGTGCAGGATCGCGTCGACGACTTCCTTGTCCCCATGCACGACGTTGAGCACGCCCTTCGGCAGGCCCGCTTCATAAAGCAGCTCCGCCACCAGCATGGCGGCGCCGGGATCCCGCTCCGACGGCTTCAGGATGAAGGTGTTGCCGCAGGCGATCGCCACCGGATACATCCAGAGCGGCACCATGCAGGGGAAGTTGAACGGCGTGATGCCGGCGACGACGCCGAGCGCATGGCGATCGGAATAGGTGTCGATCGCCGGGCCGACATTGCGCGAATATTCGCCCTTCAGGAGATGCGGGATGCCGCAGGCGAACTCGACCACCTCGAGGCCGCGCTGCACTTCGCCGAGCGCGTCGTCATGCGTCTTGCCGTGCTCGGCCGAGATGGCGCGGGCGATCCTGTCGGCGTTCTTCTCCAGGAGGTCCTTGAAGCGATACATCACGCGGGCGCGCTTCATCGGCGGCGTGTCGGCCCAGGCCGGAAACGCCGCCTTGGCCGAGGCGACCGCCGCGTCGAGCTCGGCGGCGGTCGAGAGCGGCAGCGTCGCCGCGGCCTCGCCGGTGGCGGGATTGTAGACGGGCTGGCTGCGCGTCGAATTCGACGGCGAGGGCTTTCCGTCGACCAGATTGGTGATGGTGTTCAGGGCAATTGTATCCATTGTGTCCTCCCGAGCCTCAGTCGATCTGCTTCAGGACGGTCGAGAGTGTCTCGACGATCTGATCGATATGGCTCTTCTCGATGATCAGCGGCGGCGACAACGCGATGATGTCGCCGGTGGTGCGGATCATCAGGTTGTTTTCATAGGCCTTGAGGAAGGCCTGGAACGCCCGCTTGGTCGGGCTGCCCGGGATCGGCTCCAGCTCGATCGCGCCGATCAGGCCGATGTTGCGGATGTCGATGACGTTCGGCAGGCCCTTCAGGCTGTGCAGCGCGTCCTCCCAATAGCTGCTGATCTCGGAGACGCGGGTCAGCAGCCCCTCTTCCTCATAGACGTCGAGCGTCGCGAGCGACGCGGCGCAGGCGACCGGATGCGCCGAATAGGTGTAGCCGTGGAACAGCTCGATGGTGTTTTCGGGTGCGTTCATGAACGCATCATAGATCTTCTTCGACGCGAACACCGCGCCCATCGGCACGACGCCGCTGGTGAGGCCCTTGGCGGTCGTCACAAGATCGGGAACCACGTCGAAATAGTCGACGGCGAAGGGCGTGCCGAGGCGGCCGAAGCCGGTGATGACCTCGTCGAAGATCAGCAGGATGTCGTGCTTGTCGCAGATTTCGCGCAGCCGCTTCAGATAGCCTTTCGGCGGCACCAGCACGCCCGTCGAGCAGGCGACCGGCTCGACGATCAGGGCGGCGATGTTCGACGCGTCGTGCAGCGCGATGACCTTTTCCAGATCGTCGGCGAACTCGACGCCATGCTCCGGCTCGCCGCGGGTGAAAGCGTTGCGCGAGAGGTCATGCGTGTGGCGGATGTGATCGACGCCGGTCAGCATCGTGCCGAAGGTCTTGCGGTTGCCGGAAATGCCGCCGACCGAGATGCCGCCGAAGCCGACGCCGTGATAGCCGCGCTCGCGGCCGAGCAGGCGGAACTTGGTGCCGTTGCCCTTGGCGCGGTGATAGGCGAGCGCGATCTTCAGCGCGGTATCGACCGATTCCGAGCCGGAATTGGTGAAGAAGACATGGTCGAGCGGCGACGGCATCATCGCCGAAAGGCGGGCGGCCAGCTCGAACGCCTTCGGGTGGCCCATCTGGAAGGCCGGCGCGTAGTCGAGCTCGGCGACCTGCTTCGACACCGCCTCGACGATCTTCGGACGGCCGTGGCCGGCATTGACGCACCAGAGGCCGGCGGTGCCGTCCAGGATCTGGCGGCCATCGGCCGAGGTGTAGTGCATGTCCTTGGCGCCAACCAGCATGCGCGGGTTCTGCTTGAACTGCCGGTTTGCCGTGAACGGCATCCAGAAGGCTTCGAGGTTGTTCGGAATAGGCGCCGTGTTCATGATGCTGGGTGTCCCTCTACAGCCGATTTTCAAGCGCGGCCGGTCACTTTCTCGAACGTATCCGTAGGGCCAAACCCGGTCAAACGGTTGCGGGCGTTAAGAATGTTCTTTATATCGAACGCATGAACGCCTCGCATTTCGACATCGATGTCGGCGGCAGGCTGCGCGAGCTGCGCATCCGCCACGGCCTTTCGCAGCGGGCGCTGGCGAAGCGCGCCGGCGTCTCCAACGCCACCGTCTCGATGGTCGAGGCGAACCGGATGAGCCCCTCCGTCTCCGGCTTGCGGCAGATCCTTTCCGGCATCCCGTTCAGCCTGTCGGAATTCTTCGCCGAGGCGCGGCCGCCGGCCGAGCAGGTCGTGTTCCGCGCCGCCGAGCTGAAGGAGATCGGCGGCGGCAAGATCTCGTACCGCCAGGTCGGCAGCAATCTCGAGGGCCGGTCGCTGCAGATGCTGCACGAACGCTACAAGCCGGGCGCCGTCTCCGGCAAGGCGATGCTGTCGCACCAGGGCGAGGAAGCCGGCCTGATCATCCGCGGCCGCATGGTGCTGGAAGTCGACGGCGCGCGCTATGAGCTCGCCGCCGGCGATGCCTATTTCTTCGACAGCCGCAAGCCGCACGCCTTCCGCAATGTCGGCGAGGAGGACCTGGAACTGGTCTCCGCCTGCACGCCGCCGAGCTTCTAACCGGAGAGGCGCGGCGCGAAACCATTGAAATCGGGCCGGAATCGGCCGAAAGTCTCCTGAGGCGTCAAACGGCGTCGCATGCGGAGCCGAGCGAGCCAGAACGGACGGATGACCCAACGCGCCGCGGAGATCCAACGGGAAAGCCTCAATCCGTCATGACACGTGTCGCCCTGACGCCTGCCAACACCGCCCGCGCGCGCCAGACCAAGAAGCGCACGCGCATCCAGGCGGAGAACGAGGCGCGCATCCTCGACGCCGCGCTGGAGATCTTCTCGAGCTACGGCTTTCGCGGCGCGACCGTCGACCAGATCGCCGATCTCGCCGGCATGACCAAGCCGAACCTGCTCTATTATTTCCGCCGCAAGGAAGACATCTACCTGGCGATCCTGCGCCGGACGCTGGAACTCTGGCTGCAGCCGCTGGAAGCGCTCGGCGAGGGCGACGATCCCGTCGCCGAGATCCGCAGCTACATCGACCGCAAGCTGGAGATGTCGCGCGAGAACCCGAAGGCGTCGCGGCTCTACGCCATGGAGATCATGCAGGGCGCGCCGATCCTCGGCGGCGTGCTGGAGACGCGGCTGAAGACGCTGGTCGACGACAAGGCCGAAGTCGTCCGGCGCTGGATCGCCGAGGGGCGCCTGGCGCCGATCGACCCGCACCACCTCATTTTCATGATCTGGGCGACGACGCAGCATTATGCCGATTTCGACGTCCAGGTCCGCGCCACGCTCGGCGAGGCGACCGGCGACAACCGCCATTTCGAGACGGCGACGCAGACGCTCGAAGCGATCTTCCTGAACGGCCTGCTGCCCAAGCCGCAATAACCCCTGCCGCCGGAAAGAAACGACCGCGCCGGCGCCTCGGCCGGAACGAATTTGCGCGACCTCGCCTTCATCTGGAACAACGGCCGCCGTCCTGCTAATCCAGTCAAGCAAACTTGGCTCGGATATCGGACTCATCAAGCATGCTGACGATGGACGACGTAGCGGCAATTCCCCTTTTTTCTTCGCTTCCCCGGCAACAGATCGAGCGGCTGACGCGGAACGCCGCCGACATCAGCCTTTCCGTCAACGAATTCGCCGTGCATGCCGGAGAGGAACCCGCGCTCTATGCCGTGCTTTCCGGCAAGATCGAGGTGGTGAAGACGTTCGACGGCGTGGAAAAAACGCTCGGCTGGCGCAATCCCGGCCAAATCTTCGGCGAGGTGCCGATCGCGCTCGGCTCGCCCTTCCCCGGCAGCTATCGCGCGGCGGAACCCTCGCGCGTGATGCGGATCGAGCTGCAGCATTATTACGCGCTCGCGGCGATCGCGCCCGACGTCTCGCAGAAGGTCAGCGCGCTGGCGCGCGAGCGGATCGGCGGGCTGCAGAGCCTCGCCGCCGAGCCGCAGAAGCCACGCGTCACGCTGGTCTGCGACCGCTGGGACACCGCCGGCGGCGACATCCGCCGCTTCCTCGCCCGCAACCAGATCTCGTTCAACTGGCTGACGCCGGATTCGCCCGACCTGCCGGCGCAATGGGCCGGCCCCTGCCCGCCGGAAGAGAGCTGCCCGGCGCTGCGCTTCCCGGATGGCGAGACCCTGCTCCGCCCGAACATCCGCACGCTCGCCGATCGCCTCGGCCTGCAGACAAAACCGCGCGTCGCCGAATATGACGTCGCCATCATCGGCGCCGGACCGGCCGGCCTCGCGGCTGCCGTCTATGGCGCCTCGGAGGGGCTCCGGACCATCGTCATCGAGCGCGAGGCGCCCGGCGGGCAGGCCGGCACCTCGTCGCGGATCGAGAATTATCTCGGCTTCCCGAGCGGCGTCTCCGGCGACGAACTGGCGAGCCGCGCGCTGCAGCAGGCGCGCCGCCTCGGCGCCGAGATTTTGGTGACGCGCGCCGTCGAGCACATCGATCCCGCCGCGCACCGGATCACCCTCGACGGCGGCGAGGTCGTGCAGGCGCGCACCCTCATCCTCGCAACCGGCGTCACCTGGCGCCGCATGTCGATCGAGGGCTTCGACCGCTTCATCGGCAAGGGCATCTATTACTGCGCGGCGCGCAGCGAGGTCGGCGCCACGCACGGCCTCAACATCCACCTCGTCGGCGCCGGCAATTCCGCCGGCCAGGCGGCGCTCTATTTCGCCAACCACGCCAACACGGTCACGCTGGTCGTGCGCGGCGACTCGCTCGAAAAGAGCATGTCGCAATATCTGATCGACCAGATCCGCGCCAAGTCGAACATCACGGCGCTGCTGCATTCCGAGATCGTCGCCGTGCATGGCGAGACCAACCTGACGGCGATCGACATCCGCAGCAATCAAAGCGACGAGACCAGCCGGCACGATTGCGGCGGCGTGTTCAACTTCATCGGCGCCGACGCGGAGACGGGGTGGTTGCCGCCCGAGATCGCCCGCGACGCGCGCGGCTTCGTGCTGACGGGCGACGATTTGAGGAAGACCGGCCAGGCCTTCCCGGACCGCGATCCCTATCTGCTCGAGACCAGCGTTCCCGGCGTCTTCGCCTGTGGCGACGTGCGGCTGAGCCCGGTCAAGCGCGTCGCCGCCGCCGTCGGCGAGGGCAGCATGGCGATCGCCTTCGTGCACCAGTACCTGGCGCGCGAGGGCCGGAAGGCCGCCTCGGCCTGATTGGCTTGACTGAAGACACAGCTCAGGCGGCGAGTCCCGGCGCGCCGCCCGACAGAACAATTTCGTGTAACGGTTTGGCGCCTCCGATGATCCACGCGCCCGCCAGTGCAAATCGCGCCGCTTCGGACGTATTTCCAGAAATCTACCGTCGCAATTCTCAACTCCACTCGTGATTGAGAACGACGATCCCCTCTATCAGGACGATTTGGATCCACGTTCCTTCGCCAGCCGGCGGGCATGCGGGATGATCATGGCTCACGACTGGGGAGTGCGTCATGAAATCCATCCGAAACATCCTCGCCGGCATCGGCTTCACCGCCGCGCTGGCGCTGCCCTTCGCCGCGCAGGCGACGGTTCCTGAGGGCCCGCTCGTCTCGGCCGAGTGGCTCGCCGACAATCTCGACCATCCGGACATCCGCGTCTTCGAGGTCAGCGTCGATCCCGGCCTCTACGAGCGCGGCCATATCGCCGGCGCCGTCAATCTCGACTGGCACACGGAGCTGGTCGACTCGGTCAGCCGCGACATCGCCCAGCGCGAGGCCTTCCAGGCCAAGCTGCGCGAGGCCGGCGTCGGCCCGGACACGACCGTCATCCTCTATGGCGACAACAACAACTGGTTCGCCGCCTGGGGCGCCTGGGTATTCGACGTCTACGGCTTCGGCGACAAGGTGAAACTGCTCGACGGCGGCCGCAAATACTGGGAAGCCAAGGGCCTGCCCTTCGACACGCGCACGCCCGAGCATGCCGCCACCACGCTGGACCTGCCCGAGCGCAACAACGCGCTGCGCGCCCGCCTCTCCGACGTCATCGCCACGGTCGAGAAGCAGAAGGACGACGTCCTCGTCGATATCCGTTCCGCTCCGGAATATGAGGGCAAGGTGTTCGCGCCGGAGGGCGTCAAGGAGCTCGCCGTCCGCGCCGGCCACATCCCGGGCGCCGTCAACGTGCCCTGGGGCAAGGCTGTGGCCGAGGACGGCCGCTTCAAGTCGCCCGAGGAGCTGAAGGCGATCTACGCCGAGGTCGGCGTCGACGGTTCCAAGCCGGTCATCACCTATTGCCGCATCGGCGAGCGCTCCAGCCACACCTGGTTCGCGCTGAGCCGCATCCTCGGCTACGACGTCCGCAACTATGACGGCTCGTGGACGGAATACGGCAACAGCGTCGGCGTCCCGGTCGTCAACCTCGCCGGCACGGTCTGGACCGGCAAGTAAACATCGCCCATCGAGCGGTTCATATCCGGGCGGGCATCGCGCAGGCGGTGCCCGCCTTGGTGCGTCCGCGACTCCATTTTTTGCCTTTCGCGGACACCTTCCATGCCCGTCGCCGAACCGCCTGTCGCCCAATCGCCCCTGTCGCTGCGGATCGCCATCGGCGTCGCCATCGTCGGCGGCGTCCTGCTCCTCGCGCGCTTTGCGACGGAGGCGACCAGCGAGGGTCGCGCCATCGCCTTCTCGCTGCTGGTCGGGCTCGCCTTCGGCATCGTGCTGCAGCGCTCGCGCTTCTGCTTTCTCTGCCATTTCCGCGATTTCCAGGAGCGGCGCGACGCGCGCGGCGTGGTCGCGATCCTGGTTGCGCTGGCGCTGGGCGCGCTGCTCTACCCGATCGTCATCGCCTCCTGGATGCCGGTGATCCGGCCGGGCGCGCTGCCGCCGGACGCGCATATCGGCCCGGTCAGCCTGGCGCTCGCGGCGGCGTCCCTCGTCTTCGGCATCGGCATGGCGATCTCGGGATCCTGCCTGTCGGGCCATCTCTACCGCCTCGGCGAAGGTTCGCCGACCTCGCCCTTCGCCCTGCTCGGCGCGCTGATCGGCTTCGGGCTCGGCTTCCTGACCTGGAATTTTATCTATGTCGCGGCCGTCGCGACGGCGCCCTCCGTCTGGCTACCACACCATCTCGGCTATGAGGGCACGCTCGCGCTCGGCCTCGCCGTGCTGGCGGCGCTGATCCTCGCGGCGTTCTGGCTGGGTCGACCGGTCGCGCGCGCTGCGGAGCCGGAGGGAGAGCATGGGCAGGTCAGGTTCCTGCTGCGGCGCGTCTTCGTCGAGCGCTGGCCCTACAGCCTCGGCGGGGCGGCGATCGCCGTGATCTCCGCCTTCGCCTTCCTGCGCGTCGGCCCGCTCGGCGTCACGGCGGAGCTCGGCAGCATCGCGCGCACGTCGAGCGCCGCGCTCGGCGCGCTGCCCGAGACGCTGCACGGACTCGATGCCTTGCGCGGCTGCGCCACGGCCGTCAAATCCGCTATCCTGTCGAAGAACGGCGCGCTGGTCGGCGGGCTCATCGCCGGCAGCTTCGCCGCGGCGCTGGTCGCCGGCCAGTTCACGCCTACCTGGCCGACGCCGAAGCAGGTCGCCAAGGGGCTCGTCGGCGGCATTCTGATGGGATGGGGGGCGATGACCGGCCTCGGCTGCACGGTCGGCGTGCTGCTCTCCGGCATCCATGCCGGCGCGCTGTCGGGCTGGGTCTTCCTCGTCTTCTGCACGATCGGCGTCTCGGCGACGCTGGCGATCAGCCGCCGCGCCACGCGCGCGACGGCCTGAACTTCCGAAGGCTGCCTATTCCGCCGGCTCGGCCGGGACGAAGGACTTCGCCATCGGGTTGTTCTTGTGCGTCGTCCAGTTGGCATACTGGTCGGTGATCGCGAATCCGGTGCGCGGATCGACGCCCTCGACCATCTGCTCCATGGTGATGCAGTTATCGACCGGGCAGACATTGACGCAGAGATTGCAGCCGACGCATTCGGCGTCGATGACTTCAAAGTGCCGGACGCCATCGAGCATCGAGGTGATCGCCTGGTGCGAGGTGTCCTCGCAGGCGATGTGGCAGCGGCCGCACTTGATGCAGAGATCCTGGTCGATCTTCGCCTTGGCGACGTAGTTCAGGTTCAGATACTGCCAATCGGTGACATTGCCGACGGCGCGGCCGACGATCGGCTCGATCGTCTCGAAATCGTGCTTGTCCATGTAGTCGGACAGGCCCGAGATCATCTCCTGCACGATGCGGAAGCCATAGGTCATGGCGGCGGTGCAGACCTGCACGTTGCCGGCGCCGAGCGCCATGAACTCGACCGCGTCGCGCCAGGTTGTGATGCCACCGATGCCGGAGATCGGCAGGTCGCGGGTCTGCGGATCCCTAGCGATCTCGGCCGTCATGTTGAGCGCGATCGGCTTCACCGCCGGGCCGCAATAGCCGCCATGGCTGCCCTTGCCGTCAACCGTCGGGATCGGCGCGAAATTGTCGATGTCGACGCCGATGATCGAGTTGATGGTATTGATCAGCGACACGGCATCAGCGCCGCCATTATGCGCGGCGCGCGCCGAGGTGCGGATATCGGAGATGTTGGGCGTCAGCTTGACGATGACGGGCATGCGCGTGTGCTGCTTGCACCAGCGCGTGACCATCTCGACATATTCGGGAACCTGGCCGACGGCGGCTCCCATGCCGCGCTCGCTCATGCCGTGCGGGCAACCGAAATTCAGCTCGACGCCGTCCGCCTCGGTCTCCTCGACCTTGGCGAGGATGTCCTTCCAGTAATGCTCCTCGCAGGGAACCATCAGCGAGACGACCACGGCGCGGTCCGGCCAGTCGCGCTTGACCTCTTTGATCTCGCGCAGATTGACCTCGAGCGGCCGGTCGGTGATCAGCTCGATGTTGTTGAGGCCGATCAGGCGGCGGTCGTTCGAGTGGATGGCGCCGTAGCGCGGGCCGGAGACGTTGACGACAGGCGGATCGGTGCCGAGCGTCTTCCAGACGACGCCGCCCCAGCCGTCCCTGAAGGCGCGGACGACGTTGTAGGCCTTGTCGGTCGGCGGCGCGGAGGCCAGCCAGAACGGGTTGGGCGACTTGATGCCGGCGAAGGTCGAGGCGAGATTGGCCATGGGTTCCTCCTAGGCCGCGACTGACGGGGTCGAGAGCGCGAGATGGATGGATTCGGCGGCGATACGGCCGTCCGCGACGGCAGCCACCGTCAGATCCTCTCCGGTTGCGGCGCAATCGCCGCCGGCCCAGACGCCCGGAAGCGTCGTGCGCCGCTCGTCGTCGACACGGATTTTGCCATTTTCCAGCGCGATCGTCTCGGCCGATCCGTTCAAGGCGGCGGGGACGAAGGTCTGGCCGATCGCCTTGAACACGGTGTCGGCGGCAAGCGTGAAGAGAGCGCCGGTGCCAACCAGCCTGCCGTCCTCCTCGCGCGTCTCCTCGAATTCGATGCCCGTGACCCGGCCCGCCTCGGTGACGAGCCGGCTCGGCTTGGCGTTGTGGCGGATCAGCACGCCGTCGGTCTGGGCGAGGTCCTGCTCATATTCCGACGCGCCCATCCTGGCCTGGCCGCGGCGGTAGACGACGGTGACCTCCTTGGCGCCGAGGCGCTTCGACTGCACGGCGACATCGATCGCCGTCATGCCGCCGCCGACGACGACAACGCGGCCGCCGACCGGAAGCGTGCCCAGATCCGTCGCCTGGCGGAGATCGGCGATGTAGTCGACCGCGTCGGCGACGCCGTCGAGATCCTCGCCCGAAAGCCCGAGCGCGTTGACGCCGGCGAGCCCCATGCCGAGGAACACGGCGTCATAGCTGGCGCGCAGTTCCGACAGGCTGATGTCACGGCCGATCGCCTTGCCGTGCTCGACGGTGATGCCGCCGATCGACAGCACGAAGTCGACTTCCTTCTGGGCGAAATCGTCCGGCGCCTTGTAGGCGGCGATGCCGTATTCGTTGAGGCCGCCGGCCTTCTGGCGCGCGTCATAGATGACGACGTCGTGGCCGTGCATGGCGAGGCGGTGCGCGGCGGCGAGGCCGGCCGGCCCCGCTCCGACGACGGCGACCCGCTTGCCGGTCGCCTCCGCCCGGGCGAAGGGCTGCTCGCCGCGCTCTTCCATCAGCACGTCGGTGGCGTAGCGCTGCAGCAGGCCGATCTTGACCGGCTTGCCCTCGGCCGCCTCGCGGACGCAGGCCTCTTCGCAGAGCGTCTCGGTCGGGCAGACGCGGGCGCACATGCCGCCCAAAATGTTCTGCGACAGGATCGTCTCGGCCGAGCCTTCCGGATTGTCGGTCAGGATCTGGCGGATGAAGAGCGGGATGTCGATCGAGGTCGGACACGCCTTCACGCAGGGCGCGTCGTAGCAGAAATAGCAGCGATCGGACTCGACCAGCGCCTGGTGCCGATCGAGCGGCGGATGGATATCGAGAAAATTGGCGACGTATTCGTCGGGCGACAGACGGCCCGTTGCAATGTCCGGCACATGCGTGGGCATATGCGTCCCTCCCTGTCGGCCGCCTAGGGCCCTGGGTCCAGTTCCGGCCGGCGCCATGCCGTCCGGCATCGATCCGACAACACGGCTCGCCCCTCTTTATTGTGTCCGGGCCGCGTCGAAGTCTTGATCATTTGGACAAACTTTCTGGAAACCGTCAAGGCTTGATTTGAGCCATTCCAAACTGTGCTTTGCACAATATCACGGCATTCCGTTTCCAGCGGAAGGACGCCGCTATGCCGCGCTGGCGACGCATCAAAATTGCGCGAACCGCCCAGCCCGCAGCCATCCCGCGCCGCTCCAGCCTGTCCGATCAGCCTATTTTTCGGGCAAGTCTGTTTTTTGACCAGTTGATCGGGGAATTCCCGGCATGGCCCAGCCCAGAAGATCGCCAGAAATGGCGGAATTCCGCCGCTGGCACGCGACTTGCCACTCCTTTTCGCAGGTTCAATCGGAGACGAAGATGGCACGCCCCGCGGATCTCGAACTGGCCTCGGTGACCAAGAGCTACGCCGGCACGATCGCCGTCGATTCCATCAATCTGAAGATCAAGGCCGGGACCTATTGCTGCCTGCTCGGACCGTCCGGTTGCGGCAAGTCCTCGACGCTCCGCATGATCGCCGGCCACGAGGCGGTTTCCGACGGCGATATCGCGCTCGGCCACGAGATCGTGAACAAGCTGCCGCCGGCCAAGCGCGGCACGGCGATGATGTTCCAGTCCTACGCGCTGTTCCCGCATCTCTCCGTCCGCGACAACGTCGCCTTCTCGCTGAAGATGAAGGGCGTCGGCAAGGTCGACCGCTCGATCAAGGCGACCGACGCGCTGAAGCTCGTCGACATGGAGCGCTATGCCGAGCGGCTGCCGAGCCAGCTCTCAGGCGGCCAGCAGCAGCGCGTGGCCCTCGCCCGCGCCCTCGTCACCGATCCGCAGATCCTGCTACTCGACGAGCCGCTTTCGGCGCTCGATCCGTTCCTGAAGATCAAGGTGCGCGCCGAGCTGAAGCGCTTCCAGCGCGAGCTCGGCATCTCCTTCATCCATGTGACGCACAGCCAGGAAGAGGCGATGGCGCTGGCCGACCTCATCGTCATCATGAACAACGGCAGGATCGAGCAAGCAGGCACGCCGCGCGAGATCTTCAACGCGCCGGCGACCGAGTTCGTCGCCCGCTTCATCGGCGGCCACAACGTCATGCCGATCGACGGCCGCACGGTCAGCGTCCGCGCCGACCGGCTGAGCGTCTCGGCCGAGGGCGGCGACGGCGTCGCCGCTTCGGTGCGCGAGGTCGAGTACCAGGGGACCGTCGTCTATGTGAGCCTCGCCACCGATGCCGGCCTCGAGCTGACGGCCATCGTGCCGGAACGCACCTTCTACCAGAGCCCGTTCCAGACCGGCGACACCGTGACGGTGCGCTGGGACCCCAACGACATCCACGAACTTTCCGCCGCCGCCTGAGCGCGCGGTTTCCTGCGACAACACCAGAGGAGACCAAGGGAATGGACGACAAGAACAAGACCGGCATCTCGCGCCGCACGCTGCTGAAGGGCTCAGCCATCACGGCCGGCTTCCTCGGCACCACCGCCGTGACCGGCTTCCCGGCGGTGCACGCCGACGAGCCGATCACGCTGCGCTACCTCTCGACCGCGACCAACCAGTCGCCGGCGATCGCCGCCAAGGCGAAGGAAGTCACCGGCATCAACATCGAATACGTCACCGTCACCACCGACGACGTCACCAAGCGCATCATCACCCAGCCGGATTCCTTCGACCTGGTCGACACGGAATATTTCGCGCTGCGCAACCTGATTCCGTCCGGCAATTTCCAGGCGATCGACGCCAAGAAGGTGAAGCTGGTCGACAAGCTGGCGACCGCCATCACCAAGGGCGAGGTCGACGGCAAGAAGATCGGCAACCAGGGCACGGCGCCGCACAAGGTGCTCTATCTCGAGAAGCAGCGCGGCAAGGAGTTCGCCAAGGAGCAGACCGAGTGGCTGACCCTGATCCCGACCACCTACAACGCCGATACGCTCGGCATCCGGCCTGACCTGATCAAGCGCCCGATCGAGAGCTGGGCCGAGCTGCTCAATCCCGAGTTCAAGGGCAAGACCTCGATCCTCAACATCCCGTCGATCGGCATCATGGACGCCGCCATGGTCAACGAGGCGATGGGCGTCCTGAAATATGGCGACAAGGGCAACATGACCAAGGAGGAGATCGACAAGACGATCGCCACCCTGATCGAGGCCAAGAAGGCCGGCCAGTTCCGCGCCTTCTGGTCGGACTTCAACGAGAGCGTCAACCTGATGGCCTCGGGCGAGACCGTCGTGCAGTCGATGTGGTCGCCGGCCGTCACCGCCGTTCGCCTCAAGGGCATCCCCTGCACCTTCCAGCCGCTGAAGGAAGGCTATCGCGCCTGGGCCTCGGGCTTCGGTCTGCCGAAGACGCTGAAGGGCAAGAAGCTCGACGCGGCCTACGAGTTCATCAACTGGTTCCTCGACGGCTGGGCCGGCGCGCACCTGAACCGGCAGGGCTACTACGCCGCCGTGCTCGATACGGCGCAGAAGAACATGGAGCCCTATGAGTGGGCGTTCTGGATGGAAGGCAAGCCGGCCGAGAAGGACATCCATGGTCCGGATGGCGGCCTGCTCGAAAAGGCCGGCACGATCCGCGACGGCGGCTCCTACAACACCCGCATGGGCGCGGTCGCCTGCTGGAACTCGATCATGGATGAGAACGCCTACATGATCCAGAAGTGGAACGAGTTCATCGCCGCCTGACCGGCGGGCGACAGGAAGCTCCCTGCAAGGCCGCCGGAGTCTCGGCTCCGGCGGCACCGGGAGGAACCTGATGAAAAGGGTTCTCCTCACCTCTCCCTGAGGAGACTTTTGCGCAACGCCGCCCTGCAATCATGCAGTGCTCCAATTCCATCATCCTGAGGTGCCCGAACGCAGTTCGGGCCTCGAAGGACGCAGGGTCTCGGGGCAATCTATCGATGGCACGGCCGCTTTGCGTGCTTCGAGACGGCCCTGCGGGCCTCCTCAGCATGATGAGGGAGGTATTCTGCAAAGGCCTCCTCAGGGAGAGGTGAAGCAAGGGGCCCCGCTCGCCCCGCACATCCAGTCCGAGCGCACCGAAACGGAGCCTGCCCCGACATGCTGGAAATGAAATCGCGCTGGGCACCCTACTGGCAGGCGGCGCCGCTCGCGATCGTCTTCCTCGTCTTCTTCGTCCTGCCGCTTCTGGTGACCTTCGCCGTCAGCTTCTGGACCTATACGGGCTATTCGATCGAACCGGCCTTCGTCGGCGACAATTACGCCACCGCCTTCGACAAGTGCCTGGCCTCGCTGCCCGACCTCTGCACCACCTTCCGCACCTATCTGTCGACGCTCAAGTTCTGCCTGATGGTCTGGCTGATCACCCTCGTGCTCGGCTTCACCATCGCCTATTTCCTCGTCTTCGAGGTCAAGTCGAACAATGCCCGGCTGATCCTGGCGCTGATCACGACGATCCCGTTCTGGACCTCGAACGTCATCCGCATGATCTCGTGGATCCCGCTGCTCGGCCGCAACGGCGTCGTCAACCAGTGGCTGCTCTCGATGGGGCTGATCACCGAGCCGCTCGACTGGCTGCTCTATTCCAACTTCTCCGTCGTGCTGGCGCTCGTTCACCTGAACACGGTCTTCATGATCGTGCCGATCCTGAACTCGATGTCGCGCATCGACAAATCGCTGGTCGAGGCCGCCTACGACACCGGCGCCACCGGCTGGCAGACGCTCTGGAACGTCATCATCCCGCTGTCGAAGACCGGCATCGCCATCGGCTCGATCTTCGTCATCACCGTGGTGATGGGCGATTTCATCTCGATCGGCCTGATGGGCGGCCAGCAGATCGCCTCGGCCGGCAAGGTGATCGAAAGCCAGATCAACGCGCTGCAATTCCCGATCGCCGCCGCCAACGCCGTCGTGCTGCTCGCCGTCGTCCTGATGATCATCTGGACGCTGCTGCGCTTCGTCGACATCCGCAAGGAGCTCTGAGAATGACCGAGGGACGCTCCCGCGCCTTCTATGTCCTGTCGGCCGTCTTCGCCCTCTACGTGCTGTTCCTCTACGGCCCGACGATCACCATCCTCGTGCTGTCGTTCCAGGGCCCGAGCGGCGGCATGACCTTCCCGATGAATGGCGTGTCGCTGCACTGGTTCCACAATCTCTGGGCCGGCATCGGCGTGCCCAACGTCGTCGACGCGCTGCTGAACTCCCTCAAGCTCGGGCTCGCCGTCACGCTGGCGACGGTGGTGATCTCGGTGATGGCCGGCTATGCCTTCCGTCGGCCGTTCAAGGGCTCGAATGTCCTGTTCTTCACGGCGATCGCCAGCCTGATCCTGCCGTCGATCGTCGTCTCGCTCGGCATCGCGCTCGAATTCCAATTGTTCAACCAGGGCATCACCGCGCTCGGCGACCGCCTCGTCGACAATTATGTCGATATCGACAACGCCACCGCCTGGACCACCTTCCTCGGCAATGTCGGCATCGCCATCCAGGACAATTTCCAGACCCTGATGGGCCTGTTCACCTCCGGCTTCGGCGCGCATCTGACCTGGACGCTGCCCTTCGGCCTCCTGATCATGTTCGCCGTCTTCAACCGCTTCAACCCGGCCTATGAGGAGGCGGCGCGCGATCTCGGCGCCTCGTCCTGGCAGACCTTCCGCCATGTCGTGCTGCCGATGATCGCGCCGTCGCTGATCGGCGTGGCGCTGTTCGGCTTTACCCTCTCCTGGGACGAGATCGCCCGCTCCTCGCAGACCGTGGGCGCCACCAACACGCTGCCGCTGACGCTGCGCGGCCTCACCACGACCGTCACCACCCCCGTCATCTACGCGCTCGGCACCGTCACCACTGCCGTCTCCTTCGCCGTCATCGGCACCGCCGTCCTCGTCATGCTGGTCGTCCAGCAGCGCCGCCGCCGGCACGGCTCCGACGCCGGCAAGGGCACCGCCTGAGAGCCATCCGGCGGCGTTTCGGCAACACCCGCCGACACCGCCGGCCCGCCTTCCGATGCCTCTGGAACCATTGGCGTTTCCGCCCGTTTCCCCACGGGTCGCATGGAAATCACTGGAAACAGAGCGCAAGGAAGAGAGCGTATGCGTACGCATCAGGGATATGCAGGTTTCCGCCGACCCGCCGATATCGTCTCCGACAACGTCCTCTCCGATCGTCAGAAGACGGAGACGCTGTTGCACTGGAAACGCGCGGTCACGCGCCTGATGGCCTTTGCATCGGCTGACGAGCGGGAAGCTTATAGAAACCTAACCATAGAACTCGCCGCTGCGTTGACCCATATCGACATAGTGCCGGCGAGGTTGCATAGTTTCGAGACGACACCCCTCAAGACTACCAAGCCTTGAGCAACACAGGAGTGCCACATGGTGACCAAGACAGACGGCTCCGACCTTTCCGAGCAGGTCAAGGCCATTCAGGCCGAATTGGCGTCCCTGACGGATACGATCCGGAAGTTCGGTTCCGAGCAGGCCAGCGCCGGCGCCGAAGCCCTGCACGGCGTCGCCGGCCGGGCGGGCGAGACCTTCCGCGCCTCGGCCGAGGAAGCACGCCGCCGTGGACACCAGGCGGCCGAAGACATCGAAAGCCACATCACCAAGAACCCCGTCCCGGCCGTGCTGATCGCGGCGGGCATCGGCCTCTTCATCGGCGCGCTGATAGGCCGGCGATGAGCGGCCTGTTCCAGGCCCTGACCAGCGTGGCGGCCGCGGCCGCCACGCAGACCACCGTGCGGACGCTGAAGCGGATCGGCCTGCTGGCGCTGGCCGGCGTCTTCATCATCATCGGCGTCAGCTTCGGCGTCGCCGCCGGCTACCAGGCGCTGTCGATCTCCTACGGCTCGCTGGTGGCGAAGCTCGTGGTGGGCGGCGCGTTTCTCGTCGTCGGCCTGGTCGTGCTGCTGGTCGCCAACTGGCGCAACAACCGCCGCCAGCAGCAGGAAGTCGGCACGACCAGCGTGGCGCTCGCCTTCGCGATGGGCCTGCTGGGCGGCCTCTCCCGCAAGCGGTAGCCTGTCACTCGCCAGATCCACGAAAGCAGGGAGCTTCGGCTCCCTTTTTCGTGTCTGGACTACCCCTCAGGCGATGACGTGGCTCGCCGGGATGTCGATCTCGCAGACGACGCCGCCGGGCGTGAATTCGAGCGTGACGTCGCCGTCGAGCGCCTGGCCGACGCTCCGCTCCAGCAGCGTCACGCCGAAACCCGACTTCTGCGGCGACTGCACCGAGGGACCGTTGGTCTCCTCCCAGCGCATGTGAAAGCGGTTGTCGTCGCGAATGGCCCAGCGCAGCGAAATCCGCCCGCCGGGCACCGACAGCGCGCCGTATTTGGAGGCGTTGGTGGTGAGCTCGTGCAGCGCCAGCCCGATGTTCTGCACCGCGTCCGGCCGAAGGCTGATGAACGGGCCCTCGATCTTCAGCTGGTCCGAGCCCGGCTCGATCGCCTGGCCGAGCTGGGCGTTGACGAGATCGTGCAGGATCGCGCCGTGCCATTCCTGCGCGACGAGCAAATCGTGCGAGGCGGCCATGGCGCGCAGCCGCGCCGAGAAGCGCGACACGAAGGTCTGCGGGTCGTCCGATCGCGCCGCCGTCTGCCGCGCCATCGCCTGGATCACGGCGAGGAGGTTCTTCGAGCGGTGCGTCAATTCCCGCATGACGAGGCGCAGATGCGCCTCCTGCAGATGGCTCTCCGTCACGTCGACGACGACGCCGGCGAGGCCGATAACCTCGTGATTGCCCGCCGTCATCGGCTCGATGCGGACCTGGAAGTGCCGGTCGGAGCCGGCGAGCGGCATGACGATCTCGCCATGCTGCGGCTGTCCCGTGGCCACCGCCTCGCGCTTCATGGCGAGGATCGGCCTGCCAACCTCCGGCGGCCAGATCTCCTCGTCGGTACGGCCGAGCATGATGTCCGGCGCAAGGCCGGTCGGCGGATTGTAGATCCAGTTGTAGCGAAGGTCGGCGTCATGGCTGAACACCATGATCGCCGAGCCGCGCAGCGCCAGGTCGAAGCGCGCATTGGCCAGGGCGAGGCTCGAGGTCAGCGCCTGCAGGCGCGTCTCGTAATCGTGCCGCTCCGTCAGATCGAACACGGCCGAGGTCAGGCCGATCGTCTCGCCGGCCGCGTCGCGCAGCGGCTCGATGGAGAGGCGCAGATATTGCGTCCCGCCCTCGACTGTCGACACCACCACGTTCATCGACGTTCCCTGCCCGGTCGAAAGCACGGCGCGCTTGACATCGACGATCTGGCTCGCGACGTCGCCGGCGAACAGGTCGGCGTCGGTCTTGCCGAGGATCTGTTCGGCGCCGATCGCGAAATGCGGGTTGTTGTAGGCCCAGGTGAAGACCAGGTCCTTGTCCTGGTTGAACACGGCGATGTCGGAGCCCGACAGCGCCGCCTCGAAGCGCTGGCTGATCTCCTTCCACTCGCGCGTCTGCAGCCGCACCTTTTCCTCGAGCTCGCCGCGAATGTCCGTCAGCTGCCGCATCGTGTCGATATGCGCGTCGATCTCGGATTTGAGGTTGGCGTTGTTGCGCTGGAGCTCGCGCGGCGACGGCAGCGCGAGCAGCTCCGGCAGGGCGAAGCGGATCAGGAACACCGCGACCAGCGCGATCACCGCGGCGACGCTGTCGAAGACGCGCTGGTAGGCGGGCGAGGGAGAGAAGAGCGAAAAGGCCCCGACGCCGTGCGAGAGCGTGATGCAGAGGAGCAGCAGCACGAAAGCGAGCGCCACCCGCTTGTAGACGCCGGGCAGATCACGGCGCTTGATAAGGAAGGTGATCGTGGCGATCGCGATGGCGAGCGTGCTCGCCGCGATCAGCGCGCGCGGGATCGCTCGCAGCAGGGCTTCTTCCCGGCCGACCAGATCCGGCAGAAAGTGCAGCAACCAATCCATCAAGGGTCCTTCCGGGATAGACGCCGCGCGCCCACGGGTCCACCGGCGTTCCCGGCAATTCTACACCGTTCCCGAAGCCGGAAGACACGCGACGTCGCCGCCGTCCCTGCCGCGCCGGGGCGACAGGGACGGCCGGCTTGGGATCACGCCGCCATCGAGGCGGTCGAATTGAAGAACAGCGCCTGGCTGATCGCCGCCTTCACCGTGCGCGGGTCGAACGGCTTGGTCAGCAGGAAGGTCGGCTCCGGGCGCTCGCCGGTGAGGAGGCGCTGCGGGAAGGCCGTGATGAAGATCACCGGCACGCTGAAGCCGGCGAGAATGTCCTTCACGGCGTCGATGCCCGAGGAGCCGTCGGCGAGCTGGATGTCGGCCAGAACGAGGCCCGGCATTTCCCGCGCCGCCGCCTCGACCGCGTCGTCGCGGGTGCGCGCGATCGCCGCCACCTCGTGGCCGAGTTCCTGGACGATGCCCGAGAGGTCCATCGAGATCAGCGGCTCGTCCTCGATGATGAGAACGCGCGTATGCGTCTGCCGGTCGATCTCGGCGAGGGCGTCGGCGAGCAGCGGCTGCACGCGCTCGGCCGGGATGCCCATGACGGCGGCGGCGTCCACATCGGAGAAGCCTTCCATCGTGGTGAGTAGGAGCGCCTGCCGGCTCTCCGGCGTCATCGCCGCGAGGCGCTGCTGGGCGGTCGTTTCCTGCCGGCTCAGCCCGTCGATGGAGGTGTCCGCCCCGTTCTGGGTACCGGACCAGATGGCATGGAACAGCCGGTAGAGCGCAATCTTCGGGTGGACGTTGCGATCGATCACGCCAGGTTCGTTGACGATCGCCTGCAGGCAGGCGCGCACATAGGCGTCGCCGCTCAACTGGCCGCCGGTCAAAGCACGCGCATAGCGCCGCAAAAGTGGGAGATGCGGTGCTAGGGCCTGCGACAGACTTTCGGGCATAGGTTCCCCCTCTTTGGGCTCAAGATAGCAACAGAACGTGGCACATCGAATTCGGTTCCGGAATCACCGGAACCATTTTTGACCTTCCGCATTGCCAATCGAGCAGTCGGACCGCTGCGGTTACAAAGGACGGGGCCTTTGGGCACTCAGGAAAAGAAGATGAACAAGGAAAGCATGGTGAAGGACGCCGAGCTTCGTACGACGCCCTCACCCGGGCCGAGCACGCAAGGAGAAAAGGAGGACTGGATCGGTCGGCAGTTGCGCCGTGTCTTCGACAGTGCACTGAGCGAGCCGCTGCCCGACGATATCATGTCGCTACTCGATCGACTCGACGACGCGCCGCCCGCTGGAAATCCGGAAGGCTCGAAGGGGTCCGCATGACTCCATCGCGATTGTCCCGAGATCCGGCCCGGCGACTTGGCCTGACGACCAGGACCAGGACGACCGGACCAAGACGAGATACGCAGGGAGAGCGTCATGAAGAATGAACTGGTCGAAGCGCTGCCGATGCTGCGCGCCTTTGCCCGTTCTCTGAGCGGAAACCGGGATCGCGCCGACGATCTGGTGCAGGAAACCGTCATGCGCGCGCTCGCCAACCGCGACAAGTTCCAGGAAGGCACCAATTTGCATGCCTGGCTGGTGACGATTTTGCGCAACCAGTATTATTCGGAAGGCCGCAAGCGACGGCGCGAAGTGGAAGACGCTGAGGGCGCCCACGCCGCCCGCCTCGCCGACATTGGCGCCCAGCACGGGCATCTCGAGCTCGACGACTTCCTCCGCGCCATGCAGCTGCTGCCGGACGAGCAGCGCGAGGCCCTGGTCCTGATCGGCGCCAGCGGCTTCTCCTACGAGGAAGCGGCCGAGATCTGCCAGGTCCGCGTCGGCACGGTGAAGAGCCGCGTCTCCCGCGCCCGCGCCCGCCTCGAGGAAGTGATGCGCGGCGGCGTCGCGCTGCCGCCGGTCGAGATGGCGAAACGCTCGGTCCAGGAAATCCAGAAGGCCATGGCAGTCCGCGGCAGCTGAGGTCGCCCTCTCCAGCCCCGCAAGTCCAAGCAAGCCCCTCACCCTACCCTCTCCCGCAAGCGGGCGAGGGTTTTGGGCTGCGTCCTTCAGCCATCTCAAGCGCAGCGACAAACGCGGGCGATCTCCCGCTCGCGGGAGAGGGTTGGGGTGAGGGTCTGCGCGCGAAATCGGACCTTTCAACCGGCTCCGCCATCATCCTGAGGTGCTTCGCGTCCGCGAAGCCTCGAAGGAGGATCCAGCGGGGCACCGCCTTGATGAAATCGGACGAAACCCGCTCCTCGATGTCCATCCCAGACGTTCGCTGGACCCTCCTTCGAGGCCCGGCTTCGCCGGGCACCTCAGGATGATGGCCTTGCGGGGAAACCAACGCTCGATGGGCCGGATCCCAGAATGATCACGGAGCCGGTCGGTCGGCCTGAGGCTCCCCTTTCACCTCTCCCTAAGGGAGAGGTCGGAGCGAAGCTCCGGGTGAGGGTTTAGGGAACTTTCCGAACAAGACTCGGACGACGGAGACCAACCGGCGAGGCCGTAAACCCTCACCCGCCGGCCTGCGGCCGTCGACCTCTCCCTCAGGGAGAGGTGAAGCCAGGTGCGCCCTCGCCTCCTTGTCACGCCGATCGCGGAACCGCTCCCCAAATACCAAAAGGCCCGCGATCAACAATCGCGGGCCCTTTCGTTCTGGCGGCTGGCTAAGACCTCAGGCCCGCCGCATCAAGTGCATGACGCCGGAAATCAGGAACAGGATGATCGCAACCACGAAGATGATCTTCGCGATGCCGATTGCCGTCCCTGCGATACCGCCGAAGCCGAGGACCGCGGCGACCAGCGCGACGACAAGAAAGAAAATCGCCCAACTCAGCATCAAATCCCTCCACGGGTGCACGCGGCAGATGTGCCGCTCGCATATCCAATGCGAGAGATTTGACGGGGTTCCCTTTCCGACGCCGGCTTACTCGCCGGCGCTTTCCCGGCCGGTGATCTCGATGCCGAAGCCCTGCAGGCCGACATACTGGCGCTCCTGCGACGACAAGAGCCGGATCGAGCGGACGCGAAGGTCGCGCAGGATCTGCGCGCCAACGCCGATCTCGCGCCAGCGCTCCTTGCGCTGCCGCGCCGACAGATGGCGCTCCTCGCCATCGCCGGCGGCCGAGCCGTCGGGCCGGACGACGGCCGGATCGCGGATCAGCACGAAGACGCCGCGATCGGCGGCGCCGACCTTGCGCAGCGTCGTCTCCAGCCAGCCCTTCGAATCCGGCCCGCGCGAGATCAGGTCGGAGATCGGATTGGCGCGGTGGATGCGGACGGTGACGTCGGCCTGCTCGGCGACATCGCCGAAGACGATGGCGAGATGCTGCAGCGGATCGAACGGCGTCTCGTAGACGAAGGCGGTGGCGGTGCGGCCGCCGACCGGCACCTGGAAGCTGTCGACCACCTTGACGAAGCTTTCGGTACGGGCGCGATAGGCGATCAGATCCTCGATCGAGACGATCTTCAGCCCATGCTCGGCGGCGAATTCCAAGAGCTCGGGGAGGCGCTTGACGGTGCCGTCGTCATTGACGACCTCGGCCAGCACGCCGGCCGGCTCCAGCCCGGCGAGGAGCGACAGGTCGGTCGCCGCCTCGGTGTGGCCGGAGCGGATCAAAACGCCGCCCTCGCGCGAGATCAGCGGGAAGATATGGCCCGGGCGCAGGAAATCGGAGGCGGTGCAATTGTCGTTGGCGAGCGCCTGGATCGTGTTGGCGCGCTCCTCGGCCGAGATGCCGGTCGTCAGCCCGACCTTGTAGTCGACGGTAACGGTGAAGGCGGTGCGCATCGGGTCGCGGTTGTTGGCGACCATCGGCGGCAGGTGCAGCGCCTCGGCCCGGTCGGCGCTGACCGGCACGCAGATGATGCCGCTGGTGTGGCGGATCATGAAGGCGACCTTCTCCGCCGTCGCCTTCGACGCGGCCATGATCAGATCGCCCTCGTTCTCGCGATCCGTGTCGTCGACGACCACCACCAGTTCGCCCGCGGCGATCGCGGCGACGGCTTCTTCAATCGTGTTGAGGGCCATGAGCCAAGTCCTGAAAGCAGGGAAGATGACGCTCTTATAAGCGATCGCCAACCGATCGCCACTGCGGCCATGCGGAAACCAGTTGTCTGATGACCCGCTCCCCCTTACCAGTATCGCCACCGCGAAGGTGCGCGGCCGAGCCGCGCGAAGAGGGAAGAGAAGACGAATGGCAGATATCAAGCGTTTTTCCGGTCGTGGCGCGATCGTGACGGGCGGCGCGTCGGGCATCGGTTTCAAGACGGCCGAGCGCATTGTTTCCGAGGGCGGAACGGTTTGTCTCTGGGACGTGGACGCTGAGCGGATCGAAGCCGCCAAGGCGGCCCTCGGCCCGAAGGCGCATGGCGTCAAGCTCGACATCTCCAAGCCCGACCAGGTCGAGGCCGCCGCCAAGACCGCCGAAGGCCATCTCGGCAAGATCGACATCCTGATCTGCTCGGCCGGCGTCGCCGGCAAGAACGCCCTCGTCGTCGACTACCCGATCGACGAATGGCAGCGCGTCTTCGACATCAACGTGCACGGCCTGTTCTACTGCAACCGCTTCGTCGCGCCCCTGATGCAGAAGAACGGCTATGGCCGCATCGTCAACGTCGCCTCGATCGCCGGCAAGGAAGGCAACCCGACGGCCTCGGCCTATTCCGCCTCGAAGGCGGCGGTGATCGGCCTCACCAAGTCGCTCGGCAAGGAACTCGCCAAGGACAACATCACCGTCAACGCCATCACGCCGGCGACGATCGACACGCCGATCCTGAAGCAGGTCAGCCAGGCGCATATCGACTACATGCTGTCGAAGATCCCGATGGGCCGCTTCGGCACCGTCGAGGAAGCCGCCGCGATCCTGACCTGGCTCGCGAGCGAAGAATGCTCCTTCACCACCGGCGCCGTGTTCGACCTCTCGGGCGGCCGCGCGACCTACTGATCCGAATAGAAATGGGCCCTCTGGTCGGCGCTTCGTGCCGGGCCGGAGGGCCTTCTTCACCTCTCCCTGAGGAGACCGTTGCAAAACACCACCCTCATCATGCTGAGGAGGCCCGCAGGGCCGTCTCGAAGCACGCAGGGAGGCGGTGCCATCGAGAGATTGCCCCTCGACCGTGCGTCCTTCGAGGCCCGAGCTGCGCTCGGGCACCTCAGGATGATGGGAATCGAGTCCTGCATGACGACTGGACAGGGATGCGCGAAGGTCTCATCAGGGAGAGGTGAGGAGCCCGCTCAGCCCGCCCGGCGCAGGCCGAGCGCCGCGGGGCCGGCATAGACCGCCTCGGCGCCGAGCGCTTCCTCGACGCGCAGCATCTCGTTCCACTTCGCCATCCGCTCGGAGCGCGAGAACGAGCCGACCTTGAACTGCCCGGCGTCCCAGCCGACGGCGAGATGCACGATGGTGACATCCTCCGTCTCGCCGGAGCGGGCCGATACGATGGTGCCGAAGCCGGCCTTCTTGCCCGCCTCCAGCGCCGCCCTGGTCTCGGTGACCGTGCCGGCCTGGTTCGGCTTGACCAGCACGGCCGTCGCCGAGCCCTTGACCGCCGCCGCCTCGACCCGCGCGGCGTTGGTGACGAGAAAGTCGTCGCCGATCACCTGGCAGCGGTCGCCATAGCGCTCGGTGAAGGCGAGGAAGCCGGCCTCGTCGTCCTCGGCGACCGGATCCTCGATCGACAGGATCGGATAGGCGTCGAGCCAGCCGCCGAGCAGGTCGATCATGCCTCCGGTGTCGAGCTCGCTGTCGTCGAGCGCCAGCTTGTAGCGGCCGTTGCGGCCGAACTCGGACGCGGCGATGTCGAGCGAGATGCCGGCGTCGCGGCCGGGCGTGAAGCCGGCATCGGCGATCGCGCCGACCAGTTCGTCGAGCGCCTCTTCATTCGAGTTGAAGGCCGGCCAGAAGCCGCCCTCGTCGGCGACGCCCTGCAGCTTGCCGGCCTTTTTCATCCGCAGCCCCGCGGCGCGATAGACCTCGGCGGTCCAGTCGAGCGCCTCGGCGAAGGAGCTAGCGCCGGGGCAGATCAGCATGAAGTCCTGCACGTCGACGCGCCGCGCCGCATGCGCGCCGCCGCCAAAAATCTGGATCTCGGGCACCGGGATGCGGACCTTGTTGCCCGCCGCCAGATAGTGCCAGAGCGGCGCGCCCGACGCCGCCGCTGCCGCGTGCAGCACCGCCATCGAGGTTGCGATCAGCGCGTTGCCGCCGAGGCGGCCCTTGTTCGGCGTGCCGTCGAGCGCGATCAGCGCGGCGTCGATGCCGGCCTGGTCGGCGGCGTCCATGCCGGCGAGCGCACGGGCGATCTCGCCCTGCACCGAGGCGACCGCGCGGGTGACGTCATGACCGCCGAAACGCGCGCCGCCGTCGCGGAGATCCACCGCCTCGCCGGTGCCGGTCGAGGCGCCGGCCGGCGCGATGGCGCGGCCGACGGCGCCGGAAGCGGTGTGGATCTCCGCCTCGACCGTCGGCCGGCCGCGCGAATCCCAGACCCGGCGGCCGATGATCTTGCTGATTGTCGTGTCGTTCACTGCGAAATTTCCTCTTCCCAGGCGTCGCGGATGGCGGCGAGCGTCTTCGGCGGGGTGGCGATCAACGGGCGGGCGACGCGGCGCACGCGGTCCTTGTCGGCGTCGCTCGTGACGTATTCGGCCGGCGACTTGCCATCGACGCGGGCGAGCAGCAGCCCCGGCAGCAGCCGGGCGGCGCGCGCCTCGATTTTTTCCCGCGGCTCCCAGTCGACGGCGGCGAGATAGGCGCCGGCGAGCGCGTCGAACGAAGCGAGGTAGGCGGCGCGGGAGGCCGGAACCCAGAGGCATTTCAGCAGCATGTGGTTCAGGCAGAAGGCGAGGTCGAAGGCCGGGTCGCCATACCAGGCGCATTCGGCGTCGAGGAAGACCGGCCCCTTCGGCCCGACCAGGATGTTCTTCGGGCTGACATCGCCATGCACCAGCGCGATCCTGGTGGCCAGCGTATCGCGCGACAGCGCCATCAGCGCGGGCGCCAGATCCGGATGCGCCTCGGCCGTCGCCTCGAGATAGGGCTCGAGCCGGATCGAATGGAAGATCGCGTCGGTGTCGAAGCGGGCGGCGATCTCGGCCGAATGCGCCGTCGCCGCATGGATCGCGGCGATCGTCCGGCCGACGGCGGCGGCAAACGCCGGATCGGCGCGGCCGGCGCGGAGCTCCGCCTTCCAGACCGGATGATCCTCCGGCTTCAGATAATCCATGGCGAAGGCGCCGATGCCGGCGTCATGCGCCAGGATATGCGGCACGGCGTCGGGCGCGATGCGCCCGGCCGTCAGCAGCCATTCCACCTCATTGCCGTTGCGCGAGACCGGCGCCCGCCAGTCGCGCGCCACGCGGAGCTTCGCCAGCGCCCGCTTCACCGCGAAACGCCGGCCTCCCGCCTCGATCCGCCAGATGTCGGACGCGACGCCGCCGGTCAGCGGTTCCGCCACCATGGCCGCGCCTTCCTCCACCAGGCCGGCGCGCACCAGCCACGCCGCGAGCTCGCGGTCGATCGTCTCCATCCCGTCGCCTCCCCAGGCATGCTCTTCCCAGCACTCCGGGCAACGTCTGCGCGCTGCTTCGAAGGCGGTCGTTTCTGTCTAGAGCCGTCAGCGTTCCATGGAAACGCCTGACGGCTCCAGCATTTTGTTCATTCGCGCTTTCCCGACGCGAACCGGCATTCCCTTCGTCCGAAAATCTCCGGGCGATCGGTGCTTGAAAAGCGCCGGGCGCGACCCAACCTTCCGTCGGGGCATGCTTCCGGTTCCTGCCGAGGAACCGGGCTTGGCGGGATTGCCGTCGCCCCTTTGGGCCCGGGATCTGTGGCGGATTTGCCGCAAATTTCCCCGTCCCGAACAAAATCGACGGCGGCGACGAAAAAATCGCCAGAGACTCTTCCCAGCTTACCTTGACTTAACGGCACATCCCCCGCATCTGCTGCGAGCGAACATTCATTCGCATGTTTTGTGGGTGCCCATGACGGCTCTTGTCCATCCCGATCCCGCCGAAACGCCCGTGCGCGAAAGCGTGCAGGATGCCCGGCGGAGCCAGATCCTCGACGCGGCGCGCACCTGCTTCGCGCGCTCCGGCTTTCGCGGCGCGTCGATGCAGGAGATCTGCGCCGAGGCGAAGATGAGCCCCGGCGGCCTCTATCGCTATTTCCCGTCCAAGGAAGCGATCATCGAGGCGATCGCCCAGGACGAGCGCTGCGGCGCGGCCGAGCTGATCGAGACGATGCGGGGCTCTGCCCCGCTGCTCGACCGGATGATGCACTGCGCCATGGGCTATTTCGCCTATATGCGCGATCCCGGCGCCTGCGAGCTGATGGCCGAGATCAGCGCCGAGAGCCTGCGCAACACCGAGATCGGCAAGCGCTTCGCCAAGATCGACGAAAGCGTCCGCGACATCATGCGCGAGATCTTCGTGGAATCGATCGAGAAGGGCGAGATGCCCCCGATCGAGGACCTCGATGCCACGATCAGCCTGATCCAGGCCGCCGTCGACGGCATCGCCCTGCGCCAGATCAACGACCCTGACCTGACACTGCCCCGCGTCGAGCCGCTGCTGCGGCGGCTACTCGCGGGTGTCCTGGGATTGAAAGCCTGAGCGACCTGACGGCGGCATGAGACCGCCCTTGTCTGCATGACCAGAGGAGGCCGCCCCCGCGGCCAGACAAACCATGAAGCGCATGACCCGCCTCGCGGCCTCGGCCGCCTTCGTCGCCGCCATCGCCGCCGGAGCGCTGGCGCTGCCGGACTCGATGTTCCCCGCCGCGGCCAACGAGCCGGCGCCCGCCCCCGCGGCGCCGAAGCCGCCGGCCATCACCGTCGTCCCCGCCGCGCGCAAGGAAATCGTCCAGACGGCGATCGTCGTCGGCTCGCTGGTGCCGCGCGAGGAAGTGCTCGTCGGCGTCGACCTCGACGGCTACCGGCTGACCGAGCTCTCGGCGGAAGAAGGCGACCACGTCAAGGCGGGCCAGGTTCTCGCTCGCCTGTCGACCGACACGCTCGACGTCCAGCTCGCCCAGAACGCCTCGTCGCTCGCCCGCAATGACGCGGCGATCGCGCAGGCGAAGAGCCAGATCGCCGAGGCGACCGCCATCGAGGCGCAGGCCAACGCCGCCTTCGATCGCGGCCAGTCGCTGAAGACCAAAGGCATCGTCGCCCAGGACGCGCTCGACGTGCGTGAATCGACGGCGAAGACCGCCGCCGCCCGCCGCGACGCCGCCACCCAGGGCCTGGCGCTTGCCGAGGCCGACAAGGCGCTGACCGAGGCGCAGCGCCGCGAGCTGCTGCTGCGCGTCACCAAGACCGAGATCAAGGCCCCGACCGACGGCCTGGTGCTGTCGCGCTCGGCCCGCATCGGCGCCATCGTCTCCGGCGGCGGCGAGCCGCTGTTCCGCCTCGCCGAGGACGGCGCCATCGAGCTGCAGGCGCAGGTGCCGGAAGCAGAGCTCTCGCAGATCGCCGTCGGCCAGCCGGTGACGATCACGGTGCCGGGCATTTCCGAGGGCATCCAGGGCTCCGTGCGCCTCGTCTCGCCGAAGATCGACGATGCGAGCCGGCTCGGCCGGCTGCGCGTCGCCCTGCCGGCGGGTTCCAAGGTCAGCGCCGGCGCCTTCGCGCGCGGCACCGTCGAGTTGGCCCGCCGCGAAAGCGTGAGCATTCCCGTCTCGGCCGTCGTCACCACCGCCGGCGAGGCGACGGCGCAGGTCGTCGTCGACGGCAAGATCCAGACCCGCCCGATCAAGACCGGCATTTCCGGCAAGGGCATGGTCGAGGTCGTGGAAGGCATTGCCCTCGGCGAGGCGGTCGTGCTGCGCGCCGGGACGTTCGTGCGCGACGGCGACGCCGTCACCGCGGTCGAGGCGCAAGGCGAGGCCAAGCAGACCGAGGGAGCGAAGGGATGAGCTGGAACTTTTCCGCCTGGGCGATCCGCAATCCGGTTCCGCCCATCCTGCTGTTCGTCGTGCTGTGCGCCTTCGGCATCGTCTCGTTCATGGGACTGCCGATCACGCGCTTCCCCAACATCGACGTGCCGCTGATCTCGGTCAACGTCACCGACGCCGGCACGGCGCCGGCCGAGCTGGAGACGCAGGTCACCAAGAAGGTGGAGGACGCGGTCGCGTCGATCACCGGCGTCAAGCATGTCTCCTCGACCATCACCGACGGCCAGTCCTCGACCGCGATCGAATTCCGGCTCGAGGTCAACACCGACCGCGCGCTGAACGACGTCAAGGACGCCATCGCCAAGATCCGCGGCGACCTGCCCAAGACCGTCGACGAGCCGATCATCCAGCGCATCGACGTCGAGGCCCAGTCGATCCTGACCTATGGCGCGCTGGCCCCGACGCTGTCGCCGGAGCAGCTCTCCTGGTTCATCGACGACCAGGTCATCCGCGACCTGCAGGCGCTGAAGGGCGTCGGCCGGGTCGAGCGCATGGGCGGCGTCACCCGCGAGATCCAGATCCGCCTCGATCCGGACCGGCTGATGGCGCTCGGCGTCACCGCCGCCGACGTCAACCGCCAGCTCCAGATCACCAATGTCGATCTCGCCGGCGGCAAGAGCGAGGTCGGCAACCAGGAACAGACCATTCGCACGCTGGCGGGCGCCAAGTCGATCGAGGATCTCGCCAATGCGCGGATCGTCATCTCCGGCGGCCGCGAGGTCCGGCTCGGCAATCTCGGCACGGTCGAGGACCATTGGGAGGAGCCGAAATCCTTCGCCCGCCTAGACGGCAAGCCGGTCGTGGCGCTCGCCGTCTATCGCGCCAAGGGCGCCAGCGACGCGTCGGTCGCCGACGTCGTCAACGCCAAGATCGCCGAGATCGGCGCCGCCAATCCGGACGTCTCCTTCTCGATCATCGACAACACCGTCCACTACACCTACGGCAATTACGAAAGCGCGATGGACACGCTCTACGAGGGCGCCATTCTCGCCATCCTCGTCGTGCTCTTGTTCCTGCGCGACTGGCGGGCGACGCTGGTCGCGGCCGTCGCGCTGCCGCTTTCGGCGATCCCGACCTTCTGGGCGCTGTCGATGCTGGGCTTCTCGCTCAACCTCGTCAGCCTGCTCGGCATCACGCTCGTCACCGGCATCCTCGTCGACGACGCCATCGTCGAGATCGAGAACATCGTCCGCCATACCCGCATGGGCAAGAAGCCCTATCGGGCGGCGCTCGAAGCCGCCGACGAGATCGGCCTCGCCGTCATCGCCATCTCGACGACGATCATGGCGATCTTCGCCCCGGTCTCGTTCATGGGCGGCATCGCCGGCCAGTACTTCAAGCAGTTCGGCCTGACCGTCGCGGTCGCCGTGTTCTTCTCGCTGCTCGTGGCGCGCCTGATCACGCCGATGATGGCCGCCTATTTCATGCGCACGCCCTATGCCGGCGACGGCTCGGATGGCGAGCCGGTCTATCAGGGCTTCCGCTACGATCTCGGCCGCAAGCTGCGCGCCGTGATCCCGGTCGCGGTGGTGATCGGCCTCGGCGCGCTGGCGCTGGAGATCACCGGCGAGGGCCTCGTCGGCGTTCCGCTGCTCGGCACGCTCGCCGAGCGGGTCACCGCGATCGGCTGGACCCGGATCGCGCTCTACGCGCTAGCGATCGCCGCCGGCTTCGCGCTGGTGCGCGCCTGGCTCGGCCAGCCGCATCCGGCCGAGGAGCATGACGGCCTCGTCATGCGTCTCTATACGAGCCTGCTCAAGGCGACGCTCGCCCGCGGCATGCGCTGGGTGACGCTCGCCGCCGGCATCGCCACCTTCGCCGGCTCGATCTGGGCGACCGGCCTGCTGCCCTCGGAATTCATCCCCGAGGGCGACGAGGGCCGACTTGCCGTCTCGGTCGAGCTGCCGCCGGGAACCGGTCTCGCCGAGACCACCCTCACCACCGACAAGATTGCCTCGGCGCTGCGCACCCTGCCGCAGATCCGCAGCGTCTTCGTCATGGGCGGCACCTCGCCGACCGGCACGCTGGAGACGCGGCGCGCCGCCGTCATCCTCGAGCTGGTGCCGAAGGCGGAGCGCACCGTCAGCCAGAAGGACATGAAGCCGCTCGTCGCCAACGTGCTCGCCGGCATTCCCGACATCCGCTTCTACGTCGTCAACGAGCGCGGCGACCGCGAGACGACGATCGCCGTCACCGGCAAGGACGGCGACGTCGTTGCCAAGGCGTCGGGCGATCTCGAGGCGGCGATGAAGGCCGACCCGATGTTCCTGAACCCGGTCGCGCTCTCCTCCTTCGCCCGGCCGGAAATCCGCATCGTGCCGAAGCTCGACGAGGCCTCGGCGCTCGGCATCGCGCCGGATCGCATCTCGGAGACCATCCGCGTCGCGACGACGGGCGACGCCGACGCCAACTTGGCCAAGTTCACCGTGGACGGCCGCCAGGTTCCGATCCGCGTCGAGCTCGACCGCGTCGCCCGCTCCGATCTCTCGGTGCTGTCGGCGCTGCGCGTGCCGCTGCCGGCCGGCGGCTCGGTGCCGCTCTCGACCGTCGCCAATGTCGGCTTCGGCCAGGGTCCGGCGACGATCGAGCGCTATGACCGCGAAAGGCTGGTGAAGGTCGGCACCGACATGGCGCACGGCTTCACCTCCGGCCAGGGCACCGAGCGGATCAAGACGATGGACGTCGTCAAGAACTTCCCCGCCGGCGTCCGCCTGCAGGATACGGGCGATGCCGAGGCGCAGGCCGAGGTGTTCTCCGCCTTCGGCGTCGCCATGGGCTCCGGCATCCTGCTCGTCTTCGTCGTGCTGATCGTCCTGTTCAACAGCGTGTTCCAGCCGCTGACCATCCTCGCCTCGCTGCCGCTCTCGATCGGCGGCGTGGTGGCGGCGCTGCTTCTGACCAACAACGCGTTCTCGATGCCTGTCATCATCGGCATGCTGATGCTGATGGGCATCGTCACCAAGAACGCGATCATGCTGGTCGACTTCGCCGTCGAGCAGGTCAAGCACGGCATGGACCGCAAGGAAGCGATCATCGACGCCGGCCGCAAGCGGGCGCGGCCGATCGTCATGACCACCATCGCCATGGGCGCCGGCATGCTGCCGGCGGCGCTGGCGCTCGGCGAAGGCGGCGAGTTCCGTGCGCCGATGGCGATCGCGGTGATGGGCGGCCTGTTCCTGTCGACGATCCTGTCGCTGGTCTTCATCCCGTCCGTCTACACGATCATGGACGACCTCTCGAAGCTGGTCGGCCATCTCTTCCATCGCGCCTTCGCCCCCAACGAGGCGGACGAGGACGAGACCGAGCACGAGCCGCCGCTGCCCGCGCTCACCAAGGAAATGCGGATCGCCGCCGAGTAAGGCGCTCCGGATCCCGAAGCCCCCCAGCCCTCTCCCGTTCGCGGGAGAGGGCTTTTTTCTGCGCGCTGCGCCGAGAGCCCGGTTCAGGCCGAAACGGATCGAGCGCGTCGTCCTCGCATCACATCGGCCTGCCGACCCAGCGGTCCGATTGCCGCCCCCTGACGGCCGCGAGCGAAGATAGAGCTCCGCCCCCCATGACGCCCGCGATCGAAAGAGCCCTCGCCCGCTTGCGGGAGAGGGTTGGGTGAGGGTCTTGCTTGAGGCTTGGCCATGCACAGACCTCGGCCGGACAGCCCCCCGTGCGGCGTTCGAAACAGGTGACGTCCCGCCCCGGCCCCGCCTATGCTGCGCGCCGGAGGACATTCCAGAATCATGATTACCCACTGCGTCTTCATCCACTACCGCGCCGACACCACCGCCTCGACCAAGGTGGCGATCCTCGACGCGCTGCTGGCGCTAAGGCCACGGATCGACGGGCTGATCAACATCTTCGTCGGCAACAACATGAGCCCGGAAGGCCTCGACAAGGGCTTTTCGGAAGGCTTCATCGTGACCTTCCGCGACGCGGCAGCCCGCGACCAGTATCTGGCCGACGAGGAGCACGCGAAGGTCGGCGCCGCCATCGTCGCGGCGGCGGAAGGCGGCACGGACGGCATCCTGGTCTACGACCTCGAGCATTGAGGGGCGCGAGCTTGCCTGCGAGGCCATTGGCCTCCAGGCCCATCCACGCCCTCCGCCATCATCCTGAGGTGCTTCGCGTGAGCGAAGCCTCGAAGGAGGATCCAGCGGGTCATTTCGGTATCAGACTGAGTCCGGGAATCCGGGGCGTTCCCTGGACCCTCCTTCGAGGCCCGGCTTCGCCGGGCACCTCAGGATGATGAGAACGGCGTCCCTACAAGGCCGGATAGGACCAACCACACTCCACCGTCATCCCTGCGAAAGCAGGGATCCATGCCGACGCGGGCTCGGGAGCCCACGTGGCGCACAACCCGGCTGAATGGATCCCGGCTCGGGGGCCGGGATGACGGCGAGCTTGGGGCTGGAAAAGGACCTGCCTCGCCGCGCTTGCCTTCATCCGGGCCGAGCACCGCCCCCATCATCCTGAGGAGGCTTGCGGAGCAAGCCGTCTCGAAGGACGCACCGCGTCCCTACAGGGCCGGACAGGACCAACCGCACGCCGCCATCATCCCTGCGAAAGCAGGGATCCATGCCGACGCGCGCTCGGGAGCCGCACGCGGCACACAACCCGGCTGAATGGATCCCGGCTCGGGGGCCGGGATGACGGCGAGCTTGGGGCTGGCGACGGCGCATCAGATTAAGCCTTGTCTCACCCCCTCAGTGAAAATCACGCGATTTCGGGATGATGCGGACGTTGCGCGGGTGGCTTCCGGGGTGGCTTGGGCGACTCGGGTGGGCGAATTCGTCGGCGCGGGCGGGATCGAGTTTCGGCCGGCGGTCCTCGGCGAGATGGTCGAGATCGCTCGTCCTGTCGACCAGATGCTTCGCCACGAGATGCACGATGCCCTCCGGGCTCTTCTGGATGTTGCCCTCGACCAGCACCAGCTTGGCGCCGATGATGGTGCGGCGGAAGGTGTCGAACAGCCGCGTCCAGACGACGACGTTGACGATGCCGGTCTCGTCCTCGAGCGTCATGAACACGACATTGCCCTTGCCCGGCCGCTGCCGCACCAGCACGACGCCGGCCGTCCGCGCGAAGGCGCCGTCTGAAAGCGCGGAGATCGCCGCCGCCGACAGGATGCGCTCGGCCGTGTAGCGCTCGCGCAAAAAACTCATCGGATGCGCTTTCAGGGACAGGCGCAGCGTCTGGTAATCGGCGACGACGTGCTCGGAAAGCGGCATGGCCGGCAGCGGCGTATCCTGCTCCCTGCCCAGTTCGGCCGCGTCGGCGGCGGCGAAGAGCGGCAGGATCTCGGAACTCGGCAGGCGTCGCACCTCCCAGAGCCCCTGCCGCCGGTCGAGGCCGAGCGAGCGCAGCGCGTCGGCATCGGCGAGTTTTTCATAGGCGCGGCGCTCGAGCCCGGTATAGCGGACGAGATCGTCCATCGCCGCGAAGCCCGCGCCCCGCCGCGCTGCGATCCTCTCCGCCCAATCCTCGCGAAAGCCGTCGATCTGGCGGAAGCCGAGCCGCAGCGCCAGCCCCTCTTCCGTCGGCTCCAGCGTGTTGTCCCAGAGGCTCGCATTGATATCGACGGGGCTGATCGGCACGGCGTGATCGGCGGCATCGCGGACGATCTGCGCCGGCGCATAGAAACCCATCGGCTGCGAGTTCAGCAGCGCCGCGGCGAAGGCGGCCGGGTGATGGCACTTGATCCAGGCGGAGATATAGACGAGACGGGCGAAGCTCGCGGCATGGCTCTCGGGAAAGCCATATTCGCCAAAACCGCGGATCTGGTCGAAGCAGTTATTGGCAAAGCCAGGCTCATAACCGCGCGCGATCATGCGGCCGACCATCTTCTCCTCGTAGCGATGGATCGTGCCGAGATGCCGGAACGTCGCCATGGCGCGGCGCAGGCCGTTCGCCTCGTCGCCGGTGAATTTGGCAGCGACCATGGCGAGCTGCATCGCTTGTTCCTGGAAGATCGGCACACCCAGCGTCCGCGACAGGACTTCCCTCAGCTCGTCGGGATGACCATGCTCCGGCGCCGGTGACGGATAGCTCGGTTTCTCTATACCTGCCCGCCGCTTCAGATAGGGATGCACCATGTTGCCCTGGATCGGCCCGGGCCGAACGATCGCCACCTGGATGACGAGATCATAGAACCGACGCGGCTGCAGGCGCGGCAGCATGTTCATCTGCGCCCGGCTCTCGACCTGGAACACGCCGATCGAATCGCCCGCGCAGAGCATGTCGTAGACGGCCGGATCCTCCCAGGGGATCGTATGCAGCGCATAGCGCTCGCCGCCCGCCCCCGCGATCAGGTCGAACGCCTTGCGGATGCAGGTCAGCATGCCGAGCCCCAGCACGTCGACCTTCATCATCTTCACCGTGTCGATGTCGTCCTTGTCCCATTCGATGAAGCTTCTGTCCTTCATCGCCGCCGGGCCGCTCGGCACGAGGTCGTTCAGGAGCTTCTCGGTCAGAACGAAGCCGCCGACATGCTGCGAAAGATGGCGCGGGAAACTCCGTAACCCCATCGCCAGCTCCACCACCTGCTTGATCGCCGGGTTCTTCGGATCGAGGCCGGAATCGCTGATATGCTTGTCCTGGATGGCCGAGCCCCAGCCGCCGCCCCAGACCGTGCCGCCGAGCGCCAGGATGACGTCTTCCGACAGGCCCATCGCCTTGCCGACCTCGCGGATGGCGCTCTTCGTCCGATAGGAGATCACCGTGCCGCAGATGGCGGCGCGATCGAGGCCATAGCGGCGATAGATGTACTGGATCACCTCCTCGCGCCGCTGATGCTCGAAATCGACGTCGATATCGGGCGGCTCCTTCCGCTCCGGCGACAGAAAGCGCTCGAACAGGAGCTTGTTCCGCATGGGATCGACGGACGTGATCCCGAGGCAGAAGCAGATCACCGAATTCGCCGCCGACCCCCGACCCTGGCAAAGAATGCCGGCCTCATTGGCAAAGCGAACGATGTCGTAAACGGTGATGAAATAGGCCGGATAGTTCAATCTCCGGACCAGCAGCAGCTCATGCTTGATCTGCTTGCGAACGGCCGGCGGGACGCGGACCGGATAGCGTGTCGCGGCTCCCTTGAAGACCAGATATTGCAGATAGCGATGTGGCGTCAGGTCGGGCGGCACCGCCTCATGCGGATATTCGTATTTTATCTCGTCGAGGGTGAAGGCGATGCGCTTCAGGAAGCGATCCGTCTCCGCCACAGCGCCGGGAAAATCGCGGAACAGGCGCTCGATCTCGACGCCCGGCTTCAGGTGTCGCTCGGCATTCATCGCGAGAAGCCGGCCCGCCTTCTCGATCGTCGTCTTTTCGCGGATGCAGGTCAAAACGTCCTGCAGCGGCCGCCGCTCGGCCGCGTGGTAGAGCACGTCGTTGACGGCGAGCATCCGGACGCGGTGATCCCAGGCGAGCGCCGAGAGCGCAGCGAGCCGGCGGCGGTCGTCCCCCTTGCGATAGAGCACGGCGGCGAGCCAGGTCCGCCCCGGCGCCAGCGCAGCGAGCCGGCCGAGCGCGGCGCCGAGATCCGGAACGAGATCCCTCTCAAGCCGCGCCGGCGGCATCAGGATGAAGAGCGAGCCTTCGGCATGCGCCGCGAGGTCGTCGAAATCGATGTGGCATTCGCCCTTCGGCGCCCGGCGCTTGCCGAGGCTCAAGAGCTGGCAGAGCCGGCCATAGGCGGAAAGATCCGTCGGATAGGCGAGGATGTCCGGGGTCCGATCGCGAAAGACGAGCCGGACGCCGACGACGAGGCGGAATCCGGCGGCGCGCGCATTGCCATAATCCTCGCTGCCCCAGGCGTCATGGGCGCGGACGATGCCAGCAAAAGTGTTGCGGTCGGCAATGCCGAGCCCCTTCAGCCCCAGCGCATGCGCCTGGATGATCAGCTCGGCCGCGTGCGAGCCGCCTTCCAGGAAGGAGAAGTTCGACATCGCAGCGAGCTCGGCATAGGCGCTCATGGGGCCTCCGTCGTCAGGGCGCGGCGCGAAGAACCCTCACCCCACCCCTCTCCCGCAGGCGGGAGAGGGAGCACGCCTGCGCCGGTTGCCGCGCTCACTGTCGATGCAAGGCGCCGGCCAAGGCCCTCTCCCGCGAGCGGGAGAGGGTTGGGTGAGGGTCTTGCTCGAATCCTCATGCGAACAGCCCGTGCAAAAACCAGCGCGGCTGCGGTCGGTCGGCGGCATAAAAACCCTCGCGGAAAAGCCAGAAGCGAGCGCCCTTGCGGTCCTCGACGCGGAAATAGTCGCGGTCGGGGCCACCGGCGCGCCACCATTCCGGCGCGATGCGCTCCGGCCCCTCGGCGCGCGCCACCTGGTGCAGCACGCGGCGCCAGCGGAAGGAGAGCGGCGGCCCGTCCGGCACCTCGCCCAGCGCCTCGACCGGCTCGGGTGGATCGAACAGGCTGAGGGGCCGGAGCGGCGGCTCGCCGGCCGCCGGCATCTCGTTCCACTCGGCGCTGCCCTCCGCACCGAGCGTGAAGACGGGGACCATGCGCGTCCGCCGCTCGGGGATGTGCGTATCCTCGGGCACGAAGCCGAGGACGCGCTCCGGCCCGAAGCGGGCGCCGAGCCGGTCGACCAGATCGGCGACCGCCTCGTCGTCGAGCGCGTGGCCGTCGAGGCTCGCCTGCGCGGCGACGAAGGGCTCGGTGCGGAAGGCGCCGAGGCGGATCAGGTCGAAGCCGAAGCCGGCATCGAGCGGATCGGAAAGCGCATCCAGTTTCTCGTGAAACAGTCGTGCGATCGCCTTTGGCGCACGGTTCGGGCGGGCGGTCGCGACCGTGATGCGGCGGACGTCGCCGTCGACGCGGTAGAAGCTCGCCTCGAAGGAACGCCCGCCCTCGCCGCGCGTCTCGAGCAGCGAGGCGACGTCGGCGGCGAGGCGGGCGAGCGTCGCCTCGATGTCGTCCGCATGGGCGATCGGCTGGAAGAAGATGCGCTCGGCGAGCGCTGCCGGCACCGGCCGGCGCGGCGAGATCGGATGCTCTAAAATCCCGGCGAGCCGCTCCAGCCGCTCGACGCAATCGGCGCCGAAGCGGGCGGCAAGGGGGCTGCGCGGCCTGTCGATCAGGTCGCCGACCGTCTTCAGCCCGGCGCGCGCCAGCGCCTGCAGCCGGGCCGGATCTAGCCCGAGCGCCGAGATCGGCAGCGGCCACACGGCCGACGCCTCGCGGCCGGGCTCGACCACGGTGCGGCGCGGCGAGCGCGCCAGCGCGCGGGCCGTCGCGGGCGCGCCGGCGATCGCGCCGAAGGCGGTCAAGCCGAGCCCGTCGAGGCGGGTCAGGAGGTCGTCGAGCAGCGCCGCCTCGCCCTTAAAGAGATGGGCGACGCCGGTGATGTCGAGCATCAGGCCGCGCGCGCCATGGCGGGCGACGAGCGGCGTGTAGCGATCGCACCAGTCGGCGATCGCCTCCACCAGCGCGTCGTCGGCGGCGGGGTCATGCTCGGCGACGACGAGATCGGAGAGCCGCGCCCGCGCCTCGGCCAGCGACAGGCCCGGCGCGAGGCCGAGGTCGATCGCCGCCGCGTCGGGTGCTGCGATCGCAATCGCGCCCTTCGCCTTCTCGACGATGACGAGCGGCGTCTCAGCCGGCAAGCCGGAATGCGGCGCGTTCGGCCGGCGGCGCAGCCGGTTCGAGGCGAGGAACGGCAGCCGGATCGCGCAATAGCGCCGGGGGCTTGAAGAGCTTTTCATCGCGGTTCCACTCCAGCCGCCACGGGCCGCCGGGGGGGCCGTGGCGATGGCGCAACAAGGTCAGGTCGAAGGTCGGGTGGCCGGGCGCGTTCATGGCAAGCGGCGTCGCCGGGCCGGCGGCGACCTGCCAGCGCGTCTCCGCCCCGCCGGGCATCGGCCGCGCGCCGGGACGAAGCAGGAAGACCGTCACGCCCGACGCCTCGGCGGCGAGCTGGAAGCGGCGCTGCACCGTCAGGTCCAGCGCCTTCGGCTCACCCCAGGGCTCGACCAGGACGGCGCCGAGCGCGCCGCAGCGGGCCGCCTCGCCGCCGGCGCGCAGCACGGCGAGCGGGTCGCGCAGGCGGACCAAGATCAGCGCCGCCGGATCGAGCCCGAGCGCGGCGAGGCCGTCGCCATGGAGGCCGCCGCCCTCCTGCGCGGCATAATCCTGCCTTACCCAGACGATCGGCCGGCCGGCGGGGGCGGCGGCCAGCGCCAGCGCCAGCGAGAAGCCGCTCGCCGCGATATTGTCGGCACCGGTGGCGGCGTGGATCTCATGCAGCGCGCCGCGCGCCAGCCCGCCGCCCAGCGCCGCGTCGACAAGGTCGCGATCGATCGCAATGCGCGACCGCGACGCGGCGGCGCCCGGCATTCCGGCCGTCGCGGCGACGCCCGGCATTCCGGCCGTCGCCTCGATCGTCGCAATGCGCTGCCGCAATGCGGAAAGGGTCGCCTTCGCGGTACTCATCGTCGTCCGTTCTTGCCCGATCCATCTTCTCATGTTCTCTATTTGTTCTAATACGACTCCAAAGCGATCGAGAGTCAACCAGAGTCAGCCGAGGACACAGCGAAGTGCCCGTCACCCTCGAAAGGGGGCGCGGGAGGGGTTTGCCCCGGCGGTCGACCTCGGGCGGAGGCTGTGAGGCCGAAAGGCCCTCACCCCAACCCTCTCCCAGGGGGAGAGGGAGCGGATCGCGCGTGGTCGAAGCAGAGTGGATCGCGCCTCGCCCCAGCAGGTGCCCTCCCCGACCGATGCAGCCCGCCGGCCAAAAGCCCTCTCCCCATGGGAGAGGGTTGGGTGAGGGCCTTGCTTCCAACCCTCGCTACGACTGGCTTCCAGCCCTCACTGCAACTGCTGCCAGTTTATGGCATCATGGCGCGAAAGGAATGCCGCATGTCCCGATCCGAACGCCTGCTCGATCTGGTCCAGATCCTGCGCCGCCATCGCCGGCCGGTGAGCGGGCATGTGCTTGCCGGCGAGCTCGGCGTCAGCCTGCGCACGCTCTATCGCGACATCGCCACGCTGCAGGCGCAGGGCGCGTCGATCGAGGGCGAGGCCGGCGTCGGCTACATATTGAAGCCCGGCTTCCTGCTGCCGCCGCTGATGTTTTCGGAAGACGAGATCGAGGCGCTGGTGCTCGGCTCGCGCTGGGTGTCGAAACGCGCCGATCCCCGGCTGGCGCTGGCGGCCGGCAATGCGCTCGCCAAGATCGCCGCCGTGCTGCCTCCGGATCTCCGCGAGGATCTCGACAGTTCGGCGCTGCTGGTCGGGACGAGCTCGACCGAGACGCCGGGCGTCGACCTGGCCGCCGTCCGCGCCGCGATCCGCCGGGAGCGCAAGCTCTCCTTCGCCTATACAGATGCGGCTGGCGCCGCCTCCAAGCGGACGGTCTGGCCCTTCGCGCTCGGCTTCTTCGAGCGGGTGCGGATGCTCGTCGCCTGGTGCGAGACCCGGCAGGATTTCCGCCATTTCCGCACCGAGCGGATCAGCGATCTCGTGGTGACGGAGACGCGCTATCCGCGCCGGCGGCAGGTGCTCTTGAAGGAATGGAAGATCGCCGAGGGCATCAGCCATCCGTCAATGCTGCCATAAACTGACAGCATGAGCGTCTAACCTGCCTCCATCCACAACGGAGGCAACACCATGACGACCCCGAACATGATCCTGCTCTATGTCGACGACACCGCCGCCAGCGCCGCATTCTATGCCGACCTGCTCGGCCAGCCGGCGGCGCACGGCTCGCCCAACTTCGCCGCCCTGCCGCTCGACAACGGCATCACGCTCGGCCTCTGGGCCCGCGGCCAGGCGAAGCCCGCCACCACCGCGAGCGCGAACGGCGCCAATGGCGAGCTCGTCTTCATGGTCGAGGACAAGCCGAGGATCGACGCGCTCTATGCCGACTGGCGGGCGCGCGGGATCGAGATCGAACAGGAACTGACGGTGCTCGATTTCGGCCCCACCTTCGTCGCCCTCGACCCCGACGGCCACCGCCTGCGCGTCTGCCTGCAGGACGCGTGAGGTCCGGAAAGCCCCTCACCCCAACCCTCTCCCGCGAGCGGGAGAGGGAGCGGACCGCGCCTGCCCCCGACCAGCGGGGGGCTCCGCTGACTGCCACTCAGCGCCCGACGGCGCTTGCGCGGAAGCGTGGGTAGAACTCCCCGTCATCCCGGGCGGAGACCCGGGATCCATTCAGCAGGGTTGCCGGGCGTTTCACGAGGCTTCAGCTGCATGGATCCCTGCTTTCGCAGGGATGACGGCGAGCCTGGGGACGCGATCTCGCTTCAACGGCAAGGGCCTACCCCGAGCTCGCTTGCCCCCTCTCCCGCTTGCAGGAGAGGGCTGGGGTGAGGGTCTCTCCCCCTACTTCCACATGCCCCGCATCCGCGCCGCGATGTCGACCGGCACGCGCGGCTGCGCCACTGCGCCGGGCGCTTCGCTCGCTACCGGCGGCCAGATCACCTGCTCGAACAGAGAGAGGATCGCGGAGGGGATGAAGCGGGTGCGCGTCGCGTAGACGTGGCGGTCGCCGCCGCGCGTCTGCTGCGTGACGAAGAAGCGCTGCGGCATGACGAGGTGCAGCTCGTCCTTCGCCCGCGTCATCGCGACATAGAGCAGCCGCCGCTCCTCCTCGATCTCCTCGGCCGTGCCGGTCGAGAGATCGATCGGCATGCAGCCGTCGACGACATTGAGCACGAAGGCCGATTTCCATTCCTGCCCCTTGGCGGAATGCACGGTCGAGAGGATGAGATAATCCTCGTCGAGCATCGGCACGCCCGCCTCGCCGCTGGTCGCGTCCGGCGGATCGAGCGTCAGCTCGGTCAAAAACCGCTCGCGCGAGGCATAGCCGCCGGCGATCTGCTCCAGCTGCACGAGATCGGCGAGGCGCACGGTCGCGTCCTCGTGGATGCGCTCCAGATGCGGCTCGTACCAGTTTCGCACCGCCTCGATCTCGGCCGGCCAGCCCATGCCGCGGCCCCTAAGCGCGTCGATCAGTTCGACGAAGGGAGGCCAGTCGGCCGCGGTCTTCTGCGGCGGCTTGAAATCGGCCAAGGCCGCGACCGGGTCGACCGCGCCGGCCATCGCGTCCAGCATCTTGCCGGCGGTGCCCGGCCCGACGCCCGGCAGCAATTGCGCCACGCGAAAGCCGGCGACGCGGTCGCGCGGGTTCTCGACGAAGCGCAGCACCGCCAGCAGGTCCTTCACATGCGCCGCGTCGAGGAATTTCAGCCCGCCGAACTTGACGAAGGGGATGTTGCGCCGGGTCAGCTCGAATTCGAGCGGGCCGGAGTGATGCGCGGCGCGGAACATCACCGCCTGTTCCTTCAGCGCCACGCCGCGCTCGCGCGCCTCCAGCACCGTCTCGACGACATAGCGCGCCTGTTCGGCCTCGCCGCGCACGGTGACGAGCTGCGGTTTGGCGCCGCTGTCGCGTTCGGTCCAGAGGTTCTTGGTGAAGCGCTCGGTGGCGAGCCCAATGACGCCGTTGGCGGCGGCGAGGATCGGCTGGGTCGAGCGATAGTTTCGCTCCAGCGTGACGATCTCGGCCGGCGGCGTGAAATGGGCGGGAAAATCGAGGATGTTGCGCACCGTCGCGGCGCGGAAGGAATAGATCGACTGCGCGTCGTCGCCGACGACCGTCAGCCCCTCGCCCTTCGGCTTCAGCCCGAGCAACACGGAAGCCTGCAGGCGGTTGGTGTCCTGGTATTCGTCGACCAGAACATGGTCGAAGCGCTCGGCGATCTCGGCCGAGATCGACGGCTCCGCCATCAGATGGGCCCAGTAGAGCAGCAGGTCGTCGTAATCGAGCACGTTCTGCGCCTGTTTCGCCTCGACATAGGCGGAGAACAGCGCCTTCAGCTCGTCCTTCCACATGGCGCACCACGGGAAGACCCGGACCAGCACCTCGTCGAGCGTCGTCTCGGCGTTGACGACGCGCGAATAGATGGCGAGGCAGGTGCCCTTGGCAGGAAAGCGGCTCTCCTTCTTCGACAGGCCGCGCTCGTGCCGGACGAGGTTCATCAGGTCGGCCGAATCCTCGCGGTCATGAATGGTGAAGGCCGGGTCGAGCCCGATCCATTGCGCATGCTCGCGCAAAATCTTGGCGCCGACGCCGTGGAAGGTGCCGGACCAGGCGAGCGCATCGGTCAGGATGCCGGCCTTGTCGCCGAGCGCGCTTGACGCGATCCGCTCGACGCGGCGCGCCATCTCGCTCGCTGCCCGGCGGGAGAAGGTCATCAGCAGGATGCGGCGCGGATCGGCGCCGTTCAGGATCAGATGCGCGACGCGGTGCGCCAGCGTGTTGGTCTTGCCGGAGCCGGCGCCGGCAATGACGAGCAACGGCCCGCGCTCTGGCGTGGTGATGCCGAATTCGACGGCGCGGCGCTGGTCCGTGTTCAGCTTGGCGAGATGGGCGGCCGTCATCGGCAAAGCCGTCACGGGCAAGGCTGTCACCGGCAAGGCAGTCATGGGCGGATCAGTCCATTCCGTCGAATCAAGGAGCGGGAGCGTCCCGGATTGGAGCATGTTTCCCGTTTTGTTCGCAATGCGGAGAAGGGCCGCATCCGGGGCCGCGCCAAGGAGGCGCATAGGGCCGCGCGTTGACTCGGTGATGCCGTTACGTCACCTTTGATCTTGCGGTCGAGCCTGCATCCAGCGACCGCCAGCAGCGACCGGGGGCAAAGCAGGATGTTGGATGGGAGAGGCCTTCGCCTCGCCACGGATGACGGGCGCAAGACGGCGCCCGACGACGGCATCCCTTCGGCCTCGCCCGGCTCCCCATCGGAAACGATCGCGCCACAAGCCCAGCCGCATGCGCAGACCCATCCGCAGCCGCTCGCGGCGCAAAGCTTCGATCCCTGGCGGCTGTTCCGGCTGATGCGGCGTCAGGTCTGGACGATCCTCGCCGTTCTCGTCGCCGGCATCGCCCTCGCCGCGATCGTCCTCGGCCAGCTGACGCCCGTCTACAAGGCCTCGGCGCTCGTCATCGTCGATCCCTGGCAGCGCAGCATGCTGAACTCGGAGCCGGGCGGCGCGACGCGGCCCGCCGACGACGCCCGCGTCGACAGCGAGGTGGAGATCCTGCGCTCGCCCTCCGTGCTGCTGGCGGCGCAGACGCGGCTGGGGCTCCCGGCCGATCCCGAATTCGCACCGCTCGATGGCTGGCTGGCGCGGGCGCGCGCCTGGCTCGGCATCCGGTCGCCCGCGCCTTCGGAAGCCGAGATCACGCAGCTGACGCTGAAGCGGCTGGAGGTAGCGACATCGATCACGCGGCGTGGCGAAACCTATGTGATCGAGGTGACCGCGCGATCGAAGGACGCCGACAAGGCGGCGCGGATCGCCAATGCGATCGCCGCCGCCTATATCGACGGCCAGATCCAGGCCAAGGTCGCGGTTGCCGCCAGCGTGCAGCAGCGGCTCGCCCAGCAGCTGGAAGCCACCCGCGCGACGCTGCGCGAGCACGAGCGCAAGCTCGACAGCTTTCTCGACGACAGCCTCGGCGAAATCCAGGATCCGGAGCTTCGCGCCGAACTCGGCGAGATCCGCGCGGCGATCCAGGAGCAGGCCTCGACGCGGCAGCGCTACGATGCGCTCGCCGGCCGGGCGCGCGAAAAGGCCCGTAAACGCGAGTGGGACGCCCTGATCGCGGAGCTGAACTCCGACCGCCTGGTCCGGCTGAATGTCGAGCACGCGGCGCTCCGCCGCCAGTTCGGCGCCGACGCGGCATCGAATCCGGAGGCGATGACCAAGCTCGCCCAGCTCGACCGGCAACTCGACAAGGAAGCGCAGGCCGTCATCGATCGCATCGCGGCCGAAGCGGGGATGGCGCGGGACAGCGAGACGGAATTGCGCGGCCGCCTCGGCCGGCGGCTTGCCGGCAACGACGTGCCGGCCGACATCGTGCTGCATTTCCGCGAGGCGGAGAGCGACGCGGCGGCGCTGCGCCAGGTCGTCGACAAGCTGGCGGCGAACTCGACCGCCGCCGCCGCCGAG
Organism: Kaistia sp. SLG-1; assembly: GCF_059699055.1. Classification (NCBI taxonomy): domain Bacteria; kingdom Pseudomonadati; phylum Pseudomonadota; class Alphaproteobacteria; order Hyphomicrobiales; family Kaistiaceae; genus Kaistia; species Kaistia sp. SLG-1. The sequence goes on along the minus strand of NZ_AP048544.1, from coordinate 750,245 downwards.
ATCGAGCTGCAATTGCCCGATAGCCGGATCGTCTCCGCAGCACTCGCCCCCTCCGCCCCTGCCTTTCCGGACAAGCCGCTGGTGCTCGCGCTCGCCGGGATGGGCGCGCTGCTCGCCGGCATCGGCGCCGCCATCCTGCGCGACGGCTTTGCCGGGGGCTTTTCCGACGAGAGCGAGCTGGAGGCCTTTGCCGGCGTTCCCGTCCTCGCGACGCTGCCCAGGATCGAGGCGCGGCCCGACCGGCCCGGCGAGAAGCCGGCGACCGAGACGCTCGAACATCCAAACAGCCTCTATAGCGAGGCGATCCGCCGCCTGCGGCTCGGCCTCGACCTCGCCCCGCCCCCGCGCGAGGGCCGGGCGCGCGTCATCCTGACCGTGGCAGCGACCGCCGGCGAAGGGGCGACGTCGACCGCGATCGCCCTAGCCGCCTCGCTGGCGCTCTCCGGACGGCGGACGCTCCTGATCGACGGCGATCTCCGGCGACCCTCGATCCATACCGAGCTCGATCTCGCGCCGCGCCACAGCGTCGCCGACTATCTCGCCGGCCGCGGCATCGGCGCGGAGGGGCTGACGATCGACGACGTCGCGCCGCATCTCGCCATCGCGTGCGGACCGGCCGACCCGCGCCTCCATCTCGACACGCTGCTGCAATCAAGCCGGCTCGACCAGTGGATCCAGGAGGCGCGGCAGAACTTCGACCATGTCGTCATCGACAGCCCGCCGGTGCTGCCGGTGATCGATGCGCTGCTGCTGCTTCGCCATGTCGACGACATCCTGCTGGTGGTCGACAGCGCGACGCCGGCGAACGAGGTGCGGGCGGCGCTTCGGGCGCTATCGCGCGGCGGCCACGGCACGGCGCATCTCTGGCTCGTCCTCAACCGCGCCGGAATCCACAAGGCGCGGCCGACGCCGCGACGCGGCCGCAGACCGCCGCCCGCCCCGAACGTCTTGACGCCGGGCCTCGCCGCCAAGGACCTCGCCGCCGGAAGGCCGAGCCGCGGCCGGCCGCCCGGCCGCCCGCCCTGACGGGCCCTTCCCCGCATTCCCGAGCGGCGGCGGCGCTTTTTTGCCCCGGCGAGAACCGTTAACCGCGCCGCGCGTTGAATTGGTAACCCTCTCCATGCCACATCAGGACAAAGCGAGCGGGTCCACCCCAGCGAAAAACGCATGAGAGGCGACGACATGGCAGGTTCGAAGATTGTTCCGGTGGTTCTGGCAGGCGGCTCGGGCACTCGCCTCTGGCCGGTGTCCCGCGACAGCATGCCGAAGCAGTTCCTCGCGCTGGGATCGGAACGCACCTTCTACCAGGACACGCTGCTGCGCCTGCCGCCGAAGAGCGAGGGCGGCACCGATCCGATCGTCATCACGGCCGACGCCTTCCGCTTCTTCGCCCGCCGCCAGGCGGCCGAGATCGGCGTCGACGCCACCATCATCCTGGAGCCGGCCCGGCGCGATTCCGCCGCCGCCCTGATCGTCGCCGCCCGCTATGCGCAGAAGCTCCATGGCGACGACTGCCTCGTGCTGGCGCTCGCCGCGGATCACCTGGTGCCCGACGTCAAGCTGTTCCAGGAGGCCTGCCTCGCCGCGGCGGCGGCGGCCGAAGAGGGCCGCATCGTCACCTTCGGCATCACGCCGACCGAGCCGCGCACCAGCTATGGCTACATCAAGCCGGGCAAGCCGCTCGGCACGCCGGGCGCCTTCGCCGTCACCTCCTTCGTCGAGAAGCCGGACCGCGAGACGGCCGAGCGCTATGTCGCCGAGGGCTATCTCTGGAACTCCGGCAACTTCATCTTCCCGGCGGCGCTGATGCTCTCGGAAGCCGCGAAGTTCGAGCCGGAGATTGCCGCCGGCGCCGAGGCGGCCATCGCCGGCGCGCATGAGGATCTGAGCTTCATCCGCCTCGACGACAAGAGCTTCGCCGCCATCCCGGCGAAGTCGATCGACTACGCCGTGCTGGAGCGCACCGACCGCGCCGCCGTCATCGAGGGCCGCTTCTCGTGGTCCGACATCGGCAGCTGGGACGCGGTGCGCGACAGCCGCTCGCCCGGCGAGCACGGCAACGTCACCTCGGGCCCGGTGGCGCTGATCGACAGCCACAACGCCTTCGTGCACACGGAAGGCCCGCTCGTCACCGGCATCGGCCTCGACAATCTGACCGTCGTCGCCTCCGAGGACGCGATCCTGATCATGCCGTCCGACCGGGCGCAGGACGTCAAGCACCTCGTCGCCAGCCTGAAGGCCGAGAAGCGCAACGAGGCGAACGAGCACATCAAGATCCACCGCCCCTGGGGCACCTACCAGACCATCTGCCGGGGCGACCGCTTCCATGTGAAGAAGATCGTCGTCGAGCCCGGCGCCAAGCTGTCGCTGCAGAAGCACCACCACCGCGCCGAGCACTGGGTTGTCGTGCGCGGCACCGCCGAGGTGACGCTGAACGACACCATCCGGACGGTGAACGAGAACGAGTCGATCTACCTGCCGCTCGGCGCCATCCACCGCGTCTCCAACCCGGGCAAGATCCCGCTCGAGCTGATCGAGGTGCAGACCGGCTCCTATCTCGGCGAGGACGACATCGTCCGCATCGAGGATATTTACGCCAGAGTCTGAGGTGGGCCTCCCGCATCCGCGTCGAGAGGAGCGCGGCACCCCGCGCCCCACGCTCGCCGTCATCCCGGGCTTGACCCGGGATCCATTCAGCCGGGTTGCCGGGAGATGAAACTCCCAAATCCTCGGCTGCATGGATCCCCGCCTTCGCGGGGATGACGCCGGAGTGCGGAACGCGGGCGGAGATCAAACGGGAACGCCGCTCGCGCGTTCACACAACGATAACGGCACGCTAACGGCGCCGGGGCGTGTTAACCCCGGCAGAACCGCCTACTTCTCCAGCCGCGCGATCAGGCTCGACGTGTCCCAGCGGTTGCCGCCCATCTGCTGGACGTCGCCATAGAACTGGTCGACCAGCGCGGTCAGCGGCAGCCGGGCGCCATTGTTGCGCGCCTCGTCGAGACAGATGCCGAGGTCCTTGCGCATCCAGTCGACGGCGAAGCCGAACTCGAAATTCCCCGCATTCATCGACTTGTAGCGGTTCTCCATCTGCCAGGACTGCGCCGCCCCCTTCGAGATCACCTCGACTACTGCCTCGACGTCCAAGCCGGCGCGCTTGCCGAAATGCAGCGCTTCCGCCAATCCCTGCACGATGCCGGCGATGCAGATCTGGTTCATCATCTTGGCGAGCTGGCCGGAACCGACCGGCCCGAGCAGCCGGCAGGCGCGGGCATAGCTCTGGATCACCGGCTCGGCGCGGGCGAAGGGCTCGGCGTCGCCGCCGCACATCACCGTCAGCACGCCGTTCTCGGCGCCGGCCTGGCCGCCCGAGACCGGCGCGTCGATGAAGGCGAAGCCGCGCTTCGCGGCTTCCGCGTGCAGCTCGCGCGCCACTTCGGCCGAAGCCGTTGTATGATCAACGAAAATCGCTCCCTCGGCGAGGCCGGCGAAGGCGCCGTCCGGGCCGATCGTCACCGAGCGCAAATCGTCGTCATTGCCGACGCAGGCGAAGACGATGTCCTGACCGATGGCGGCTTCCTTCGGCGTCGCGGCGGCGCGCCCGCCGAATTCGGCGACCCATTTGGCGGATTTGGCGGCGTTGCGGTTGTAGACGGTCACTTCGTGACCCCCGGCCTGCAGATGCCGCGCCATCGGATAGCCCATCACGCCGAGGCCCAGGAACGCTACCTTCGTCATTTCCGTCTCCGTCGAAATCCATCATGCCGGCGTCGGCCGCCGACACCCCACCAAGGCCTAGCACGCGAGACGTGCCATAGCACCCCGCCCCGGCCAACGCCTTGCCGCGCCTCATGAAAAAGCGGACACCGCTGCCGGCGTCCGCTTCGATCCCAGCAACGCAGCGATGCCGCCGCTCAGTGTCGCGAGCTCTTCAGGAACTCGTTCAGGCGCTGGCTGCGGCCCTCGCCGAAGATCTCTTCCGGCGTGCCCTGCTCGGCGATTCGGCCCTGTTCCATGAAGACGATGCGATCGGAAACCTCGCGGGCGAAGCGCATCTCATGCGTCACGATCAGCAGCGTCGCGCCGTCGTCGGCGATGCCCTTGATGGTCGTCAGCACTTCCTGCACCAGCTCCGGATCGAGCGCCGAGGTGACTTCGTCGAGGAGGACCAGTTTCGGGTTCATGGCGAGCGCCCGGGCGATCGCGACGCGCTGCTGCTGGCCGCCCGAGAGCTGGCTCGGATAGTGGTTGAGCCGGGCGCCGAGGCCGACCCGGTTCAGCCATTTCTCGGCGATGGCGAAGGCCTCGTCCTTGCCCATCTTCCGCACTTTGCGCAGGCCGAGCATGACATTGCCGGCGGCGGTCAGGTGCGGAAACAGGTTGAAGTTCTGGAACACCATGCCGGTCATGGCGCGCTGGCGCGACAACTCGGCGTCGCGCAGCCGCGCGCGCTTGGCCCCGACCGTCTTGTAGCCGATCGTCTCGCCATCCAGCACGATGTCGCCGCCCTGGTATTCCTCCAGCAGGTTGACGCAGCGCAGCAGCGTCGTCTTGCCGGAGCCGCTGGAGCCGATGATCGAGACGACCTCCTTCGGCCGGAGCGAGAGATCGACGCCCTTCAGGATCTCGACCGCGCCGAAATTCTTGCGAAGGCCGCGGATGTCGAGCAGCGGGCGCGCGTTTTCATCGAGGATCATAGGCGGGCTCCGAGGCGGCGTTCCAGCGACTTGCCGAGCAGGTCCAGGCTGATGTTGACGATCAGGTAGAGGATGCCGGCGAAGACGTAGAACTGGATGGTCATGAAGTTGCGGCCGATCACTTCCTGCGTCTTCAGCAGCAGTTCGCCGACACCGATCATCGAGAGCAGGCTAGACCCCTTGATCAGCTCGACGCCGGTATTGATCCAGGGCGGCAGCGCGCTCCGGAGCGCCTGCGGCAGCAGCACATTGGCCAGGATCTGCGGAAACCGCAGCCCGATGGCGCGGCCGGCCTCGATCTGCCCAGGCGGGATCGCCTGCAGCGAGCCGCGCACCAGCTCACCGATATGGGCGCCGGCGAAAAGGCCGAGCGCCAGCGTGCCGGCCTGCGAGGCGCTGAGCGACAGGCCCATCACCGCCGGGATGTAGAAGGCCGCCAGGATCAGCACGAGCAGCGGCGTGCCGCGCATGACATCGACATAGAGCCGGAAGGGCAGCTTGACCAGGAACGAGCCGAAGACGAGCTGGATTCCGACGAGACAGCCGAGGATCGTGCCGAATACGATCGCCCCAACCGAAATACCGATCGTCATCAGGAAGCCGTCGAAAATCGGCCATCGGGCGATCCAGAGCTGGGCGAGAAAAGCGTCCATTGGATAGGTTTGACCCGATCAGAATTTGGGGAAGCGGCGCTCGAGCATCCGCAGCAAGGCGGCAATCGTGAAGCAGGCGGCAATGTAGAGGCCGCTGGCAACCGTCCATGTCTCGACGACGCGGAACGTGTCGACGTTGATCTTGCGGGCTTCGAAGGTCAGTTCGGGGATGGCGATCGCGGCGGCGATCGAGCTGTCCTTGAACATGCCGATGAAGGTGTTGCCGAGCGAGGGCAGCGAATTGCGCAGCATGACGGGGGCAACGACATAGAGATTGGTCTGCAGCCGCGTCAGCCCGATCGCCCTGCCCGCCTCGACAATGCCCTTCGGCACGGAAAGAAGGCCGGCGCGGAAAACCTCGGTCAGGTAGGCGCCGGCATAGAGCGCCAGCGAGCCGATGAAGCTCTCATATTTGTCGAGCCGGATTCCGGTCGCCGGCAGCGCGAAATAGACGAGCAGCACCAGCACCAGCAGCGGGATATTGCGGATCAGCAGGACGTAGGTCCCGCTGATCCCGCGCAGCAGACGCGATCTGGACACGCTGGCAAAGGCCGACAGCAGTCCGATGACGGTGCCGACCGCCACGGCGGCGACGGCAAGAGCCAGTCCGATGGCGAGCCCCGACAGCAAATGGTCGAAGCTCGCCCAGACGGCACCGAAGTGCAGCGTGTAGTTCACGGTGTGAACGGTCCCGGCTTAGCGGAATTCAGCCGGGAAACCGATCGTCGGCTCGCTCGGCGACACGCCGAACCAGCGCTCATAGGCCGCCTTGTAGGTCGGGAAGGTCGTGCCGGTCATCGACTCGCGCAGCGCGACATTGACGAAGTTCAGCCAGTCGGGATCGCCCTGCTTGACGATGCAGGCATAGGTCTGCGGGTTCCAGCTGTAGCCCGAGTCCACATAGCGGCCCTCGTTCTGCTTCATATAGTAGGCGAGCGACGAGGTATCGGTCGCCGCCGCGTCGGCGCGGCCCGAGTTCAGCGCCTGGTACATCAGGTCGACGCTCTCGAACTGGTCGACCTTGGCGTCCGGCAGCGCCGCCTTGACCATGCCCTCGGCGAAGACGTTCTGCAGCACGGAGACGGTCACGGCGTTGCCGGCAGCCTTCAGCGCTGCATAGTCGGGATACTTGCCACCCGCCACCATCATCAGGCTGACGCCTTCGCGGTAGTAGGGAACGGTGAAGGCAACCTGCTGGGCCCGGGCCGCCGTCACGGTGATGAACTGGCAGGCGATGTCGACCTTGTCGGTGACGATGTTCGGAATGCGGGCGTCGGAGGCCTGGTTGACGAACTCGATCTTGGTGTCGTCGTCGAACAGGCCCTTGGCGATGATCTTGGCGACGTCGATGTCGAAGCCGACAAGTTCGCCCGATTCATCGCGGAAATGCCACGGCGGATTGGTGCTGCCGGTGCCGACGACCAGCTTGCCGCGGCTGAGCACGTCCTGGAGCTTGCCGGCGTAAGCCGGCTGCGCCATCGACATGGCAAGCGTCACAGCGCCGAAGCCGGCTGCAATCTTCAATGCGGTTGCGCGCATGGTCTTCCCCTCTTTGAAGTGGCGCCGCCCATCCGAGGATTTTCCCGGCCGCGCCACGGTGGAACGTGACCGGGCGGCGAATTATGCTCCGCCTGCCCGGAAAAATGTCAGGATTCCGCGGTGCGAGACCGGTAGGGTCCGGCATCTTCGTGCCGCGGATCCTATGCTATGGAACACAGCGTCCCTTGCGGGCCGATGCAAAGCAAGGGTGCCGTGTTTCGCCTGGTGGAATTATCCAAACGCGACCAGCGACTTAGAGAATGCCACTTCCCTTCAGCTCGCCGACGGCGCCCTCGACGGCGAGAAGCGTCGCGTCGACGACCGCCTCGTCATGGGTCACTGACATGAACCAGGCGCCGCGCTCGAGCGCGCGGACGCCCCGCCGCAGCAGCGCCGTGGTGAAGGCGACATAGGCCTTCTTGTCGGAACGGGCGAGATCGCGATAGTCCTTCGCCGGCGCATCGAGGCCGAAGGCGACGTGGAAGATCTGCGGATAGCCGGTGACGACCGCCCGGACGCCGGCCTTGGCGAAGATGGCGCGCATGCCCTCCATCAGGCGGGTGCCGTTCCTGCCGATCGTGGCGTAGAGCTCGGGCGTCAGCGACTTCAGCGAGGCGACAGTGGCCGCCATCGAGAGCGGCTGCGAGTTGTAGGTGCCGCCATGCACGATGCCGCCGGAGACGAACATGTCGAGCAGGTCGGCGCGGCCGGCGATCGCCGCCACCGGGAAGCCGTTGGCGATCGCCTTGCCGAAGGTGGCGAGGTCGGGCGTGACGCCGAAATGCGCCTGCGCGCCGCCGGCGCCGAGGCGGAAGCCGGTGATGACCTCGTCGAAGATCAGGATCGTGCCGTTCCGGGTGCAGGCCTCGCGCACGCCCTCGAGATAGCCGGGAGCGGGATGGATCGCGCCGGCGTTGCACATGGTCGCTTCCATGATGACGCCGGCGACGTCGCCCTTGGCGAGACGCTGCTCGAGCAGCGCCAGATTGTTCCAGGGCAGGACTTCGAGACCCTCGACCGACTGCAGCAGCTGACCCTTGCTGCCGGCGACCGGCACGGGCTTGTCGGCTGGTCCTGCGGCGTCGAGCGGCGGCGCCGTCGACCACAGCACATTATCGAACCAGCCGTGATAGTGGCCCTCGAACTTGATGATGACCTGGCGGCCGGTGGCGCCGCGGGCGAGCCGGAGCGCGGCCTGATCGGCTTCCGAGCCGGAGGAGGCGAAGCGCATGCGCTCGGCGCAGGGCACCATCTCGCAGACGAGACGGGCGGCCTCGACCTCGACATGCGACTGACCGCCGAAAAGGATGCCGCGCTTCATCTGCTCGGTGACCGCGTCGGTCAAAGCCTTCGGATTGTGGCCGAGGATCATCGGCCCCATGCCGAGATAATAGTCGATGAGCTTGTTGCCATCGACGTCGAACAGATACGGCCCCTCCGCCTTCTCGAAGACGAGCGGCGTCGGCGAGATGTTCAGGCGGAAATTGCTGTTGACGCCGCCCGCGATCCACTGGGCGTTGCGGCGGATTTCCTCGGCCGAGCGTTCGAAGGTCAATGGCTTGGACGACAGGGCGGTTTCGGCGGCCGCCTGATTGTGGATGCTCAACGCTAGCTCCTCTGCTTGGCTGTTGTGCAACCAAGCCAGATGGTCCGTTTCATGTAAACGGACGCTTGTTTCGCGTGGCGGAAAAAAGCTAGTTTCCCGACAGATGCGAGAACGGAGGCACAGACCATGAATGTGGAATCGGACGACCGCTACATCGTCGGGCCCGTCCTCAAGGCGCTCAAGGTGCTGGATGCCATCGCGCAGAAGGGCCACCCCGCCTCGCTGACGACGATCGCCTCCGAACTCGGCCTGCCGAAGACGAGCGTGTTCCGCTATTTGCGGACGCTGAGCGCCGCGGGATTCCTCACCTATGACGCGGGCAGCGACCGCTACAGCGTCGGCATCCGCTTTCGCGCGCTCGCCACCGCTGACAAGAGCATCCAGAGGCTGCGGGACAGCGCGCTGCCGGCGCTGACCGCGATCAACCGCGAATTCAACGAGACGACCAATCTCGCGGTGCTTGCCGACAACCACGTCGTCTATATCGACATCCTGGAATCGACCCGGGCGCTGCGCATGCAGGCACGGATCGGCAGCCGCGATCCCGTTCACTCGACCGCGCTTGGCAAAGCGATCCTGGCGCAACTGCCGCTCGACGAGCGAACCAAGCTCCTCTCCGACGCACTGCCGCAGCGCACGCTGCGGACCATCACCCAGTTGAAGACGATCGAGAAGCAACTGGCGGACGCGGCGGCGAGTGGCGTCGCCGTCGAAATCGGCGAGAACGAGGAAGGCACGATGTGCATCGGCGCCGCCATCCTGAACGAAGTCGGCTATCCCGTCGCCGCCATCAGCGTTTCTGCGCCGGAGCGCCGCGTCACCGACGAGATCCGGCCGCGCCTGATCGCCAGGCTGCGGGCGGCGACGACGACGATTTCGGAGCAGCTCTTCTCGTCGCAGTACCAGCGCCTGTCGAACGATTATGGCTGAGGTCTCGCGGTCCTAGCCCGGCAATTCGTAGGAGAGCAGCACATTGCCGTTGTCGAAGCGGCGGATGTCGGCGAGGCGCAGATCGAGGCGGCGCGTCGCCCCTTCGAACAGCGCCCAGCCGTCGCCGAGCACGACCGGATTGACCACGAGCTGGTAGCTGTCGATCAGCCCCGTCGCGGCGAGCTGCGCCACCAGGCTGCCGCTGCCGAGGATGACCAGATCCCGGTCGGCGTTGGCCTTCAAATCCCGGATCTCGGCGGCGAGTTCGCCGGATGCGAGCCGGGTATTTTGCCAGGAAGCGGCCTTGAGCGTCCGCGAAAACACCGTCTTCGGCAGCCCGTTCATGGCGCGGGCGACGACGGGATCGGCCGTCTCGGCCATCGGCGTCGGCCAATAGCCCGCCATCAGCTCATAGGTGATCCGTCCGAAGACGAGATGGCCGCCGCTGCCGGCATTGCCGGCGACGAACGCGTTCCATTCCCGGTCGGCATCGCCGCGATGGGCCCAGCCGAGATCGCCGTCCCGGCCTGTGAAATAGCCATCCAGCGTCAGCTGGTTGAAGACTTTCAAACGCCTCACTGCCTCTCTCCCTGCTGCCACTTCGCGCCCGCAACGACGACGGACGATCCGGCCGGCATTCGACAAGGGCGGCAAAGATTTCCACAGGGGCCGACGCGCGCGCCGCTGAAGATTGCCCGCGAGACCCATTCACGCCGCCGCGATAGTCACGCTAGACTGCCGCCCGCGTCGGAATGCTGATCAGGCGCCATGCCAAGATCCGCAGCAAGCGGACGCATGCTCAACGGAGGGACTTCATGCTGAAATCGATCGACCCGCTCCTCAACGCGGATGTTCTCTACGCCTTGAGGGCGATGGGCCACGGCGACGACCTCGTCATCTGCGACACCAATTTCCCGGCCGATTCCGTCGCCCGGCAGACCGTGCTCGGCGAATTGCTGCGCATCGACAACGTGACGGCGGCCGAGGCCGCGCGCGCGATCCTCTCCGTGCTGCCGCTCGACAGCTTCGTCGACCAGCCCGCGCTCCGGATGGAGATCGTCGGCAGCCCCGACCAGCTTCCCGACGTGCAGAACGAAGTGCAGGCCGAGATCGACGCCGCCGAGGGCCGTTCCTGGCCGATGGGCTCGGTCGAGCGCTTCGAATTCTACGAGCGGGCGAAGAACGCCTATTGCGTCATCCAGACCGGTGAACGCCGCTTCTACGGATGCTTCATCCTGAAGAAGGGCGTCATTCCGCCCGGCGCGCGCTAGGCGGAGACGGACCATGACGGATACCAAGCGCGGCGTCGCCATTCTCGGCATCTTCGTCGCGGACCTCGCCTTTCGGGCGGGGCGCATGCCCGGCATCGGCGAGACCATCGCCGGTTCCGGCTTCAAGATGGGCCCCGGCGGCAAGGGTTCGAACCAGGCGGTCGCCGCTGCGCGCGCCGGTGCTCCCGTGAGCTTCATCTCGAAGATCGGCAACGACGCCTTCGGCCGGGTGGCGCTCGACACCTGGCAGGCGGAGGGGATCTCCGCCCGCGTCGTCGCCCTGGATGACCAGCCGACGGGCGCCGCCTTCATCTATGTGAACGACCAGTCGGGCGAGAACGCCATCATCGTCGTGCCGGGCGCGGCGGCGACGATCGGCGCCGACGATGTCGAAGCGGCCGGCGACGCGATCCGCGAGGCCGCCGTCTTCATCACCCAGCTCGAGCAGCCGGTGGAAGCAGCCCGGCGGGGGCTCGAGATCGCGCGCGCCGCTGGCGTCACGACGATCTTCAACCCTGCGCCGGCGGAAGCCTTCGACGACGCGCTCTACGCGCTCTGCGACTATGTCACGCCGAACGAGAGCGAGGCGTCGCTCCTGACCGGCATCGCCGTGACCGATCTCGCGAGCGCGCGGGCGGCCGGCGACGCCTTCCTCGCTAAGGGCGTCGGCACGGCGCTGATCACGCTCGGCGAGGCCGGCGTGCTGCTGCATCGTCGCGACGGCTCGACGCACATCCCGGCCATTAAGCCGGGACCGGTGGTCGAGACGGCGGGAGCAGGCGACGCCTTCAATGGCGGCTTCGCGGCGGCGCTGGCGCGCGGCGCCGATCCGGTCGAGGCAGCCCGCTTCGGCTGCGCCGTCGCCGGCATCTCGGTCACCCGCGCCGGAACCGCGCCCTCCATGCCCCATCAGGCCGAAGTCGAGGCGCTGCTGGCGGGGGTCCGCGCCTAGTCGATGCAACGATGAAGCGCGGGGTTTTACATATAAAGCAAACATAGATGCACTATAAGCATCCGTTCAATCGAACAGATGCGATGTAGCGCAGCCTTACTGTTTTACCAGCAAAATCAACGACGACGCCTATTGCGGGGGCACTGCCATCTTCCGGATTGACGCGTCGCACATTTATGGTTCTTGTTGTCGCCTAGTGGGTTTGAAGCAAAGTTGCGGCGATCTTCACTGGGACTGAACGGCGTCGCTGGAGGGCGACGTTGGGGGGAGAATGGAGACCGTCACGACGTCTCCATCGCGGATTCTAGCGCGCACGCCTGGCCGGTTTCCGGCGACAGGGCGAAGCGCAGCAGGGCCGCAACAACAATTTGGGAGGACTTTTCATGAAGACTCAGGACTATGATCGGTTTCTGAAGTGGCAGGCGAGCCGCCGCGGCATCCTGAAGGGCGCCGCCGGCCTTGGCGCGCTCGCTGCTACTGGCGCGCTCGGCGTGGGCGGCTCGAGCCTGTTCGCCCAGCCGGCGCTCGCCCAGGACGCGGATCTGCGCGCCCGGCTGCTGGCGGTTCCCGGCGTCGGCGCCGGCTCTCCGACCGATGCCGACTGGCAGAAGGTCGGCGAGATGGTTCTCGACGCGACCAAGAAGAACGTCAAGGAAGGCGAGTTCGCCGGCGTCGAGCTGACGTTCATGGGCCTCAACAACCAGAACCTGCACAACATGCTGTTCCGCGGTTTCCTGAAGCCGTGGGAGGCCTATACCGGCGCAAAGATCAACTGGATCGATCTGGCGCAGGCCGACTATAACGCCCGCCTGCAGCAGTCGATCGCCACCGGCACCGTCGATTTCGACGTCATCGAGATGGGCGCCCCGTTCGAAGGCGACGTCTGCGGCAAGGGCCTCGCCTCGGAGATGCCGGACTGGGTCAAGGCCCAGATCGACATGGACGACTATGTCGGCTACCTCAAGGCGCCGGTCGGCACCTGGAACGGCAAGACCTATCGCGTCTCGATCGACGGCGACTGCCACACCTTCAACCACCGTACCGACGTCTTCGCCGATGCAGATCTCGCCAAGGCGTGGAAGGACGAGGGCCACGAGGGCGAGTGGGGTGTGCCGAAGACCTGGCAGCAGGTTCAGGCCGCGACCAAGTTCCTCAAGGGCAAGAAGCTCGGCGGCCAGGACCTCTACGGCTACCTCGACGCGCCGAAGGCCTGGGGCGGTTTCGGCTTCTACTTCCTCGGCAGCCGCGCCACCGCCTACGCCAAGCATCCGGACGACCATGCCTGGCTGTTCGACGCCGACACGATGAAGCCGCGCGTCAACAATCCGGCCTGGGTGCGCGCCATCCAGGACGTGATCGACGCGCTGCCGTCGGAGCCGGCCGACCAGATCAACGCCGATCCGAACACCACCGCCTTCCAGCAGTTCCTCGGCGGCACGGGCTCGATGGTTTCCTGGTGGGGCGACGTCGGCTCCAACGCCAAGACCAGCGACACCTCGGTGGTCGGCGAAGTCACCGGCTTCTCGATCCTGCCGGGCTCGGACGACGTCTACAACGCCAAGACCGGCCAGTGGGAGAAGCTCGCGAGCGGTCCGAACTACGCCCCGAACATGGCCTTCCTCGGCTGGGGCATCTACGTCATGTCGCGCGTCGACGCGGACGAGAAGAAGAAGAAGGCCGCATGGTCCGCCGCCGCCCATCTCGGCGGCAAGGATATCGGCCTCTGGATGTCGGCCTATCCGTCGGGCTTCCAGCCCTACCGGAACAGCCAGTTCAACATCCCGGAATGGGTCGCTGCCGGCTATGACGAGGCGTTCATCACGTCCTACCTGAACGCCAACAAGGACAGCTACAACCACCCGAACGCCGCCATCGAGCCGCGCATTCCGGGCATCTTCCAGTACTACTCGATCGCCGAGGACGAACTGGCCAAGACCTTCGCCGGTCAGAACACCGCCCAGGAAGGCGCCGACAAGATCGCCGCCGCCTGGGAGAAGCTGACCGACCAGATCGGACGCGAGAAGCAGATCGAACTCTACAAGGCATCGCTCGGCCTCTGAGCGAAGCGGGTTCTCGCCTGCAGATCCTCCAGGGCTGGCGGCGCTGACGCGTCGCCAGCCAGTTTTTTCTGGGAGCGTCTTAACGACGCTCATTGACGAAGCGAACACCATGCAGACGTCCCAAACGGCCGCGCAGCACGATGCGATCGCGGCTTACGACATCTCCGAGTCGCGCCGCACGGCGGGTCGATGGCTGATCATCCTCGCCACGATCGCGCTGGGCGCCATCGCCCTCTACCAGGGGCTCTACGCCGCCGGCCAGACCGAGAGCGGCTTCGCCAACTGGCGGCCGGTCCTCTACACCTACATCGCCTGGGGCGTGGCGCTCGGCGTCGGCCAGGTCATGATCCGCGGCGAAGGCGGCAAGCGGGCGCTGTTCGTGCTGCCCGCCATCCTGTTCACCGTCGCCGTGGTGATCTTCCCGACCGTCGCCGGCCTCTACATCGCCTTCACCGACTGGAACCTCGCCTCGTTCGAGGGCCGCTCGTTCAACGGCCTCGCCAATTTCTGGGCCCTGATGAACGACGGCTATTTCTGGAACGCGCTGCGCAACATGGGCTATTACGTGCTGGCGGTTCTCGTGCAGTACGCCATCGCCTTCGGCCTCGCCATGCTGCTCAATGCCGAGATCCGCGCGCGCAAATTCTTCCGCGTCGCCTTCCTGATGCCCTTCATGCTGAGCCCGGTCGCGGTCGGCTGGATGGTCGGCAAGTCGCTGATGGAATATCGCTTCGGCCCGGCCGCCACCCTCGCCCGCTTCCTCGGCTGGGAGAACCCGGCCTTCTTCGCCTCCCCCTGGATCGCCCGCTTCTCGATCATGGCGATGGACGCCTGGGTCTGGATCCCGTTCGTGATGATCCTGCTCCTCGCCGGCCTGCAAGCGCTGCCGAAGGAAATCCTCGAGGCGGCCAAGGTCGATGGCGCCAGCCCCTGGCGCTCGTTCTGGCAGATCATCTTCCCCTTGATGCTGCCGGTCTCGATCACCGCGATCATCATCCGCATCATCTTCCAGCTGAAGCTCGCCGACATCGTCATCACCGTCACCTCCGGCGGCCCCGGCGGCGCCACGGACACGGTGTCGAGCTTCATCTTCCGTGAATATCGAGACAGGTCGAATGTCGGCTACGGCACCATGGTGGCCGAGTTCTACTTCATCCTGATCGCCATCTTCGTGGCGCTGCTGCTCTGGGGCTCGAGCCGCTGGATGAAGCGGGTGACCGGGTGATGGCCATGAGCACGAAAGCACAAACCGGCATGGCCACCCGCAGCAAGCCCTATACCTATCGCGAACCGCAGAGCGAGTTCGCCAGCAATTCGAAGCGCATCGCAGCCAAGGTCGCGATCTACGGCCTGCTCTTGCTGTGGACCTTCATCGCGCTGTTCCCGATCTACTGGACGATCACGACCTCGTTCAAGGTCGCCGTCGACGTCACGCAGGGCCACCTGATCCCCTGGGTCGACTTCAAGCCGGACTGGCGCGGCTGGCGCTCGATCGGCCTGTCGCCGGACACGATCTTCAACACCTCGACGGTGCGCGAAGAGTTCATGAAGCGCTTCCTGAACTCGGCGATCATGTCGATCGGTGCGTCGCTGCTCGCCGTCGTCCTCGGCTCGCTCGCCGCCTACGGTCTGGTCCGCTTCGACTACAAGTTCGCGATCTGGCGCAACCGCGACATCTCGTTCTTCTTCCTGTCGCAGCTGATCCTGCCGCCGGTCGTGCTCGCCATGCCGTTCCTCGTTCTCTACAAGGAGCTGGCGCTGCTCGATACACGGATCGGCCTGATCGTCGTCTACACCCTGATGGTGTTGCCGATCGTCATCTGGATCATGCGCGACCAGTTCCGCGGCATTCCCGTCGAGTTGGAACAGGCGGCTCTCGTCGACGGCTGCTCGACCTGGGGCGCGTTCATGCGGATCGTGCTGCCGATCTCGCTGCCCGGCATGGTCGCGGCCTTCATCCTGTCGGTCGTGCTCTGCTGGAACGAGTATTTCTTCGCGGCGCTTTTGACCTCGACCAACGCCAACACGCTGCCCGTGATGGTCGCGAGCCAGACCGGCTCGCAAGGCATCAACTGGTGGTCGATGGCGGCGCTCTCGACAGCGGCGATCGCCCCGCTCGCCATCGTCGGCATCTTCCTCGAGCGCTACATCGTCAAGGGCCTGACGGCCGGCGCGGTGAAGTAGCTCCCTCCGAACAAAAAGGGCGGCGGCACGGGCCAACCGTGCCGCCGCCCTTTTTTGTCTGGCGCCCCGTCGTCAGGCGACGCCGTCGGCGAGCGTCACCGTCTGCCCCATCGCGGCGGCCTTCTCGATCGCCGTCAGCACGCGCGTCACCTGCAGGCCGTCGCGGGCGTTCGCAATCACAGGCGCATCGGTGGCGACGGCATCGATGAAGCGGGCGATCGCTTCCATGACGAAGCCACCGATGCGGCCACCAGCCGCCGGGGTGACGCCGAACAGATCGGCGGTCCGGAGGCCGGGTCCCGTGAATTTCCGGAAAGGCCCGGCCTGGGTCGGCTCGGCCTGAAGAAGGCCCTTTTCGCCGACGATCTCGATGCGGAAATCGACGATGTTCGGCATGTCATTCGGCAGCACCCAGCTGTTCTCCAGCGAGATCACCGCGCCGTTCTCGAATTCGAGCAGCGCGACATGCACGTCGGCCGTATCGACGCCCTGCGAGGCGAGGAAGCCGCGCCGCACCATGGCCTGGACGCGCTTGACCTCCGAGCCCATGACGAAGCGCAGCGCATCGACCGAATGGCTGCCGAGGAACCACAGCGCCGAGGACTTGCTCGCCCAGGACAGCAGCTCGAACGGCACGAACAGCGTGTTGGAAAGGCGCGCCGCGCCATGCAGCGGCAGGCCGATATCGCCCGCCGCGATCGTGTCGCGCAGGGCGACGATCGCCGGGCTGACGCGGTTGTGGAAGTCGACCATGACCTTGCGGCCGCTGCGGTCGGCGGCGTCGGCGATCGCCTCGGCCTCGGCGAGCGTCGTCGCCAGCGGCTTCTCGCTCATCACGTGCTTGCCGGCCTTTATCGCCGCCAGCACGATGTCGCCATGGGCGAAATCTGGCGTTGCCACAGTCACCGCGTCGATATCGGGATCGGCGATCAGCTCGCGATAGTCTGTATAGGTCCTGGCCGCGCCGAACTGCTTCTGCATCTCGGCGACGCGTTCGGGGTTCAGGTCGCAGACGGCGGCGAGCTCGGCGCCCTCGATGGCGCTCAGCGTCTTGCAATGGAACGAGCCCCAGAGGCCCGCCCCCACCACGCCGAAGCGAATTCTACGCGATGACGTCATTTCCGTATCATCCTTTCACGGAACCAAAGGTCAGGCCTCGGACGACGTAGCGGTCGAGCACGAGGAAGATCAGCATGGGCGGGATCATGGCGGCGACGGCGGCCGAGGCGATGAAGCCCCAGGTGACGCCGGCGGTGCCGAAATATTGCAGCGTGCCGACCGGCAGCGTCGTCGTGCTGCGGTTGGCGAGCACCAGCGGGAAAGCCGCGTTGTTCCACGAGAACACGAAGGCGAACATCGAGGTGACGATCAGGCCCGGCATCACCATCGGCAGGATGAATTTGAGCAGGATCGTCGTCGTGCCGGCGCCGTCGATGCGGGCCGCTTCCTCGATCTCGATCGGCACCTCGTCGATGAAGCTCCGCATCAGCCAGACCGAGAACGGAATGGTGAGGGTCTGCGAGATCAGGATCATCGAGAAATAGGTGCCCTTCACCCCCGCCATGCTGGCGAGGACCGAATAGGGAATGAGGAAGGCGACGGGCGGCGCCATCAACAGCCCGAGATACCAGAGCATGATGTGCTTGCGGCCGCGGATCCTGTAGCGCGACAGCGCATAGGCCGCCGGGAACGAGAACGGCAGGTTGAGCGCCACGGCGCCGATCGCCACGATCAGGCTGTTGCCGAGCTGCGGCGCGTTGTTGCCGGGGTCGAAGAAGGTGTAGCGGATCGATTCCCAGTTCGGCGTGAAGGAGAGCACCGGCGGCATGGCGAAATAGGTGTCGGCCGGGCGGATCGCGAGCAGGATGAACCAGAGGATCGGACCGATGAAGACCAAGAGCAGCAGCACCATGGCTGCGATGCCGAGCCAGCGGCCGGTAGCGCTTTCCGAGCCTTCCATCAGTCCCAATCCTTGAACGCGAAGAAGACGAACAGGCCGATGATGGCGTTGACGATAATCACCATCATCCAGGTCATGGCGCTGGAGAGGCCGATGTTGAAATCGACCATGCCGGCTTGATACAGGCTGTAGCCGAGCGTGCGGCTGGCGGTTCCCGGACCGCCCTTGGTGAGCACGACCACCAGGTCGAAGGTGTTGAAGATCTGCATGAAGCGCAGCATGACGACGATCAGCGCCGTCTTGCGGATCAGCGGCAGCTTGACGTGCAGAAGCTGCTTCCAGGGCGAGACGCCGTCGACCCGCGCCGCCTCGACGATCTCGCCGGGCACGGCGAGCAGCGCCGCGTAGAGCACGATCGCGAAGAACGGCGTCCACTGCCAGATATCGGCGAAGAGCACCGCCCAGAGCGCGGTCGACGGCGAACCGAGCAGGCCGGCGGCCGGCAGCGGGATGCCGGCCGATGTCAGCAGCCAGGGGATCAGCCCGCCATTCGGGTCGTACATGTAGCGGAACAGGAAGCCGACGACGATCGGCGCGATCGTGGTCGGCATGATCAGCAGCACGCGGGTCAACTTGATGCCGGGCAGCCGGCGCAGAAGCAGCAGCGCGATCGCGAGACCGAGGCAGAATTCGACCACGGTGCCGACCAGCGTCATCTGCAGCGTGGTCCATAGCGAGCCGAGGAACATGCCGTTCGACAGCGCCATCTTGTAGTTGTCGAACCCGATGAAGCCCATCGGCGCCGGGCCCATCTGCAGGTTCCAGAAGTAGAAGCTGTTCTTCAGGGCGAAGAGCAAGGGAAAGGCGATCAGCGCGACAAGCAGCAGGATCGACGGGCTGATCAGGAGCCACGGCGTATAGTCGGGCAGGCGCCGTCGCGCCCGGGGCGGCGCGGCGAGAGTGACAGCGGACATGGACGCTCCAATCGAAAAGAGGGCGGACGCGGCCGGGAGCAACCGGTCCGCCCTTCGTGGGCCGGAACCTCGCAGGAGGCTTCCGGCCGCATGGTTCAGGCGAGGGACTTCATCAGAGCCTCGGTCGCCGCGAGCGTGTCGTCATAGGAGGCCTGCTGATACGGGATCAGGAAATTGCCCTTGAGGATGGTCTCGAAGAAGGTCGAGGTCTCCAAAAGGCAGTTTTCCGGCGTCAGCTGGCCGGTCAGGACCTTGTTGAGGTTGAGCCCGTAAATGCCCTCGAGCGTCGTGTAGACCGGCACGGGCGGACGGACGACCTTGCCGTTGCCGCGCTCGAGATCGCCGAGCTGGGCGGTCAGGTGCGGATAGATCTTCAGTAGCTCCGCGTCCTTGTAGAGCGACGGGCGGGCGAAGTCCGAGAACTGGTAGCCATACTTGTTGTAGAGGCCCATCGCCTTCTGCGTCTTGGCCGAGGTGGCCCATTTGACGAACTGCCACGCGGCATCGCGATTGGGGGTGTTGGCGGTGATGCCGAGGCTATGGCCGCCGAGCGAGACGACCTGCTCGCCCGGTCCCTTGGGCAGGCGGGCCATGCCGAGCTTGTCAGCGACGACCGAGTCCTTGCCGCTCATGTAGCCGTCCTTCTTGCAAAGGTAGGCATAGGGCGTCCACCAGTAGAACATGCCGATATCGCCCTTGGCGAAGCGCATGCCGGCGTCGAACCAGTTGTAGCCGACCGATTCCGCCGGGGCATTCTTGTAGAGATCGCCGAAGAGCTTCAGCGCCGCGAGATTTTCCGGGCTGTTGATGGTCGGCTGGAAGTCCCAGGGCGTGCCGGCCGGGAAGTCCTTGAACCAGCGCGTGCCCATGCTGGCGGCGAGCTGGCTGTACATGTGCACGATCGGCGCCGGCTGCTGGCCGGCGAGCACGGTGCCGACCATCTTGTGGCCGTCGAAATCCTGGCCGTGCATCTTCTGGATGGCGGCGAGATACTGCTCCCACGTCCAGCTGCCGTCCTCCGGCACACTGATGCCGGCCTTGTCGGCGAAATCCTTGCGGTAGAGCACCATCTGGCCATAGGCCGCGACAGGAAGCGTGCCGACCTGCCCGCGCCATGTATTCATCGAATAGAGGACCTCGGGAATGAAGTCCTCGATATGCGTGTCGCTGTCCGCCTTGATGAACTCGTTGAGCGGGTGGATCCACTTGCTCTCGAGATACTGGCCGAGCCACATCTGGTCGACGGAGATGACGTCGGCGTCCGGCTCGTTGCTGATGAAGGACGAGGTGAGCCGCGCCTGCAGCGCCTCGAGCGAGATCGCCTCGATCGCCAGCTTGACGCCGGTCTCCTGCTGGAACTGGTCCTTCAGGCCCTCGATCGCGTAGTAAAACGGGTCACCGGCAAGCAGAACGCGCAGGGTCGTGTCGGCCGCCCGCGCCGGGCGGGGCGCCAGGCCGCCGCCGATCGCTGCCGTGCCGGCCAAGGCGACGCCGCTTTTCAGCAGGCCGCGACGGGAAATATTGAAATCGAATCCAGACATGTCCCCACTCTCCTCTTGGAAGCATTGGCCGGCGCCCGGTCCATGCCGGGTGCTCGTTGATCATCACGAACGCCGTTGATTGCTGCGTTGCACACTTCGGTTCCCATCGAAGTCTGTCACGGCGTCTCGATCGTCTTGTTAGTATGAGGCTCGCACAAACATTTTACCTCGTCAACGCTGCGACGTTGGGCTAAGAATTATTTCGGAAGCCGCAAGGGAAGCACGCATGGCGAGCCGGTTTCCGGTATGGAAGCCGGAATTCCCGCAAATGGCCGCCGCAAGCAGAACGAGGACGGATTGGAGCGCGAACCTTCAGAGCAGCGCTGGGCAACGGATGAGGAAGACGCCGCGAGCGACTTCCGGACCGCCCGGCCAAGTCGTTCCCTGCTCTCCTCCGCCATGGTCGGTTCGGCCAATCGGGGGCGGGTCCTGCAGGCGTTGTTTGACCTCGGCCCGACCAGCCGGGCCGAGCTCGCACGGCTCGCCGGCGTCAACCGCACCACCATCTCCGGCATCGTGCAGCCCTTGCTCGATCAGCAGGTCCTGGTCGAGGGCGAGCCGATCCCGCCGAGCGAGGCCGGCGGCAAGCCGGCGCGTCCGCTCTGGTTCTCGCCCGACGCGCGGCCGATCTGCGGCATGATGCTGATGCCCGACGCCGTCCATACCTGCCTCGTCACGCTGCAGGGCACGATCTCGGCCGAGGCGAGCGAGACCTTCCCGGTCGGACATCCCGGGATCGCGGACATCGAGCGTGCCATCGAACGCAGCACGTCCCGCACGCTCGCGGCAGCCCGGCGCGAACCGCTCGGCATCGGCGTCGCCGTCGGCGGCATGGTCGACACCGAGCGCCGCGCCATCATCGCCGTCAACCTGGCGCCGGCCCTGAACGGCTTCGAGCTCGGCGCCATGCTGACCAGGCGCTTCGGCCTGCCGGCCCTGCTCGACCACCATCCGCGCGCGCTGCTCGTCGGCGACCGCTGGTTCGGCAAGGGGCGCGGCATGCAGACCTTCGCCGCCGTCTATACGGGCGAGGTGCTCGGTGGCGCGCTCTATCTCGGCGGCCATCTCTATCGCGGCCAGAGCGGCGCCGGCGGCGAGCTCGGCCACACGTTCGTGCAGGTTGACGGCGACCTCTGCGCCTGCGGACGGCGCGGCTGCTGGGAGACGATCGCGACGCTCGGCTGGCTGCGCCGCCAGGCCCGCGAAATCGGCATCGACGCGCCGGACGAGATCAATTCACGCCGGCTTGTCAGCCTGACGCAGGCGGGCGCGCCGGGGGCGGCCGACCTGCTCGACCGCTATGCCCGCAACGTCGCCGTCGGCATCGCCAACCTGCAGCAGACCGTGGCGCCGAACTTCTACGTGCTGCATGGCGACGTCGTCGGTGGCGGGGAAATCATGGCGAAGGCGATTGCCGGACACGTGCGCGCCCTCGTACCATCGCGAAGCGGGGGGGAGATCAGCTTCGCGATCGGCGAGACGGAGGACCGCGCGGCCTTGCTGGGCGCGGCGGGTCTCGTCTTGTCGGAGTTGTTTCAGTTTCCATTGTAGAGTGCCGATGCAGGGGGAGTGCTTCATGGTCTACAAGATCGATCCGGAGAAAGATCGACACTACATCGAGGAATTTCGCCAGAAGCCGATTGGGGCGCACAGCCCGGGCCTGCAACGCCTCCTCAACACGATGCGCCACGATCCGTCCGGAAAGCAGGTGGTGCTCGTCTGCAAGCGTCCGTTCGAGGAATGGGTGCTCGGCATGATGCCGGCCGACCGTCGCGAGCCGATCGCGATCGAGGACGGGCCGGTCTTCACTGAGATCGAAGAGGCGGAATGGGAAGTCTTCCGCCGTCGCTGGCGCCTTCTGACCGGCGAAAGCATCAACCGGCCGCTCCGCGACTAGAACCTTTTGTTTGTCGCGTTTTCTTTACGCGAACCGGTATTCACTTCGCTCGAAAACGCTTCAGACGCGGTTCCCGAACAGTCGATCGCCGGCCGCGGCGATCCCGTTTCACGCGCCAATCTGGACTTCATTCCATGCTCAAGATCGTCGGTTATCCGGACCGTTACAGCGTTGCCCCGGGCGAGGAGATCGCCTTCAAGATATCGCTCGAAGAGGGCGAAACGTTCGAAGCCCGGCTGGTCCGCGTCGTCAATGGCGACTGCAACCCGGCCGGCCCCGGCCTCAAATTTCCCCACATCCCGACCGAAATCGACGGCGTTCATGCCGGCAAGCCGCAGCGCATCGACGCCGGCTCCTACATGATCGCCGAAGGCCTGCCGGCGATCACCGAGCGGACCTTCACCTTTCTCGGCTTCGTCTGGCCGACGCTGCCGAAGCGCGGCGAACAGGTCATCGCCGCGCAATGGGACGCCGCGACGAACGCCGGCTTTTCGATCGGCATCGGCGACGAGGGCCGCCTGTCGCTGACCATCGGCGACGGCGCCGGCGGGGTAGAGACCGTCCGCGTCGATCATCCGATGCTGGAGCGGCAGTGGTATCAGCTGGCCGTAACCTTCGATCCGGTCAGCGGCGAAGTCACGCTCGACCAGCGCCCGCTCGTGCCCTTCGCGGTGATCCGCGACCACGGCCAGTTCCGCGGCCGCGTCCGCCTCGCCGTCAAGCCGGCGCCGGTCGCTTTCCACCTCGCCGGCCGGCCGGAGACGGACGGTACGACCGGCCACCATTTTGACGGCAAGATCGACGGGCCGATCCTGCTGACGGGCCTGCACACCCACGCCGATCACGACGCGCTCCTCGGCGGCATCGCGCCGCGCGATATCCGCAACGCGCTGATCGCGCATTGGGATTTTTCGCGCGAGATCGAGAGCGTGCGGGCCGTGGACGTCGGCCCCTTCCGCCGGCACGGCCGGCTGATGCAGATGCCGGCGCGCGGCATGAAGGGGCACAACTGGACCGGCGAGGAACACGCCTGGCCGAACAAGCCCGAGCATTACGGCGCGGTGCATTTCCACCATGACGACATCTATGACGCCGGGTGGGAGACCTCTGTCGCGCTGACGATCCCCGAGGATCTCAGGAGCGGTGCCTATGCGCTGCATGCCCGCGCCGGCGACAGTGACGAGACGGCGACGCGCGAGACCTACATCCCGTTCTTCGTCCGCCCGCCGCGCGACAAGGCGAAGCGCGGCAAGCGCCCGTCCGTCCTCGTG
The DNA here is from genome assembly GCF_059699055.1 of Kaistia sp. SLG-1. NCBI lineage: Bacteria > Pseudomonadati > Pseudomonadota > Alphaproteobacteria > Hyphomicrobiales > Kaistiaceae > Kaistia > Kaistia sp. SLG-1. The sequence continues at coordinate 726,767 of NZ_AP048544.1, read as the reverse complement.
CTGGCGCCGACCATGTCCTACCTCTCCTACTGCAACCACGCCGAACACATCACGGCCCGCGGCGCGGAGCGGCAGATGGGCCGGCTGCTCACCTTCGGCCACGCCGATCTCTACATGTACGACCATCCGGAGATCGGCGGCTCGCAATACGACACCCACGCTGACGGCTCGGGCGTCTGCTATTCGAGCCGGCTGCGACCCAATCTGAACTTCTCGCCGCGCTATCATTCCTGGCTCGGTGGCCCCGGCTCGGCGCTCTACCAGTACAATGCCGACACGCACCTGTTCGACTGGCTCGACCACAAGGGCGTCGACTACGATCTGATCACCGACGAGGACCTGCACGAAGAGGGCTACGACCTCCTCGCCGACTACCGCGTCGTCATCACCGGCACCCATCCCGAATACCATTCGACGGCGATGTGGGACGGCATGAAGGCGTGGATCGATCGCGGCGGCCGGCTCATGTATATGGGCGGCAATGGCTGGTACTGGCGCATCGGCTTCCACAAGACGGAGCCCGGCGTCATCGAGGTGCGCCGCGCCGAGGACGGCATCCGCACCTGGGCGGCGGAGCCCGGCGAATACTACCAGTCCTTCAACGGCGAGTTCGGCGGCCTCTGGCGCCGCATCGGCCGCGCGCCCAACGTCATGGCGGGCGTCGGCTTCATCGCCCAGGGCTTCGACGTCTCGACCTACTACCGCCGAGCACCCGACGCCGACAATCCGCGCGCGGCGTTCATCTTCAAGGACGTGCCGGACGAGATCATCGGCGATTTCGGCCTCGTCGGCGGCGGCGCGGCCGGCATCGAGCTCGACTGCATCACGCCCAATCTCGGCGGCCCGCCGAACATGCTCCGCCTGGCCTCCTCGGACGGCCACAGCGGCATGATGATGCTGGTCAACGAGGAGTTCGGCGTGGTTCCGCCCAATCTCGGCGGCGACCAGAACGAGCGTGTCCACGCGGATCTCGCCTTCGGCGAGACGCCGTCCGGCGGCGCGCTGTTCGCCACCTCGTCGATCGCCTGGTGCGGCTCGCTGCTGCACAACAACTACGACAACAACGTCTCGCGCATCACCTGGAACGTGCTCGAGCGCTTCCTGGACGAGACGCCGTTCGCGTAAGAAGCCTGAGGATGGCGGCGGTTTTCCTGCCGCCGTCATCCTTCCTGCTTCCCAGGCCGTAAACCCTCACCCGCCGGCCTTCGGCCGTCGACCTCTCCCTGAGGGAGAGGTGAAAGAGCGGCCTCAGCCCGCGAGAACCTGCTTCAGGCTCGAAACCGTATCGGTCGTCGGCTTGTATTCGAGGCCGACGAGGCCCTGGTAGCCATTCGCCGCGAGCCAGGCGACGCGCGCCTGCCAGTCGAGGGCGCCGGTGCCCGGCTCGTGCCGGCCCGGCGTGTCGGCGAGATGCACATGGGCCACCCGGTCGACCCGGCCAGCGAGCACGTCGGCGATCGCCTCCGACATCACGGCCGAATGGTAGATGTCGTAGAGGATCTTGATTTCCGGCCGGCCGACCTCGTCTACGATGTCGAGACCCTCGACGGTCGAGGGCAGGAAATAGCCGACATGGTCGACCAGCGTGTTGAGCGGCTCGACCGCCAGCGTCACGCCGGAACCCGCCAGGACCTCGGCCGAACGGGCGAGGCCCTCGGTCAGCGCCAGGCGCTGTTCGGCGCGCGTCCGGCCCGGCAGATCGGCGCCCGCCTGCACGATCAGCACTGGCGCGCCGAGGCGACGGGCGACATCGATCGAGGCCTTCAGGCCCTCAAGGAATTCCGCGTGCTTCGCCGGATCGGTCAGCGGCACCATCGGCTCGGCGACGAAGCCGGCGACCTTCATGCCGGTCTCGTCCAGCGCGGCGGCGATGGCGTCGATATCCTTGTTGCGCCAATGCCAGAACTCGACCGCCGCGAGGCCGGTCTTCTGCGCAAGACGGATGCGATCGGCGAAATCGGGCGCTTCGGCTGCGAAGAGCCATTCGAGGCAGGCGGAATACTGCATGGACCTGTCAATCTGGATGGAGGCAAAGGCGGGGACCGGCATCACCGGCTCGAACACAACCGACGATAGCCGCACCGCCAATCCGGCTCAATCTCCGCCTCGCGCGGATTCCTCCGGAACCGAATTGCGAAAACCTCGTTGGACTCCTCGTTCGCCCGCGCCGGAGGGTGGTCGTCGCGCGGACGTGGCGCAGTCGCGTTGTAAAAGTGGGCGTGGCGTAGGAGTACGGTCGATGGCTCCAAGGGCGATTTGGAAGGGCTACCTCAAGGTCGCCGAAATCCTCTGTCCCGTCGCGCTCTATACGGCGGCGTCGACCTCGGACCGCATCGCCTTCCACACGATCAACCGCAACACCGGCCACCGGATCCGCCGCCAGTTCGTCGACCAGGATACCGGCAAGCCGGTCGAGACCGACGATCAGGTCAAGGGCTACGAAATCGGATCGGGCGAGTATGTCCAGCTCGACGCGGACGAGATCGCCTCGGCGCAGCCCGAAAGCGACAAGACGCTGGCGGTCGAGACCTTCTTGCCGCTCGATGCCGTCGACGACATCTATTTCGACCGTCCCTATTACCTCGCGCCCGCCGACAAGCCGGCCCAGGAAGCCTACGCCCTGATCCGCGACGGCATGCAGGCAAGCGGCGCGGTGGCGATCGCGCGCGCCGTCCTGTTCCGCCGGATGCGCAGCGTGCTGATCCGCGCCGAGGACAACGGCATGGTCGCGACGACGCTGAGCTTCGATTACGCCGTCCGCCCGGCGCGGGAGGTCTTCGACGATATCCCGAAGCTGAAGCTCGAAGGCGAGATGCTGAAGCTTGCCGAGCACATCATTTCGACCAAGCGCGGCAGCTTCGATCCGGCCGCCTTCCACGACCGCTACGAGGAAGCGCTTGGCGAGCTCGTCAAGGCGAAGCTCGAGGGCAAGAGCTTCACGCCGCCGGCGCCGCAGAAGACGGCCAAGGTCGTCGATCTGATGGCGGCGCTCCGCGAAAGCGCCGGTGTCACGCAGCAAAAAGGCGCCGCCGCCGCGAAAAAGCCGCCGGCGGCACGCCGAAAGACCACCGCGACGACAAAGCCGGCAAAGCCTGCCGCGCCGAGACGCAAGGCCAGTTGACCGAAACCGGATGAGGGCGAGCCGACATGGCCGCGACGCTCGAAACCTATCGCAGCAAGCGCGACTTCAAGACCACGCCGGAACCGGCCGGCCGCAAGCCGGCCCGAACCAAGGCGAAGCCCGGCTTCAGCTATGTCATCCAGAAGCACGACGCGACGCGGCTGCACTATGATTTTCGCCTGGAGATGGACGGCGTCCTGAAGAGCTGGGCCGTGACGCGGGGGCCGAGCCTCGATCCGTCGGAAAAGCGGCTCGCCGTGCATGTCGAGGACCACCCGCTCGAATATGGCGGCTTCGAGGGCACGATCCCGAAGGGGGAATATGGCGGCGGCACTGTGCTGCTCTGGGATCGCGGCAGCTGGGAGCCGGTCGGCGATCCGCACAAGGGTTACGCCAAGGGCCATCTCGAATTCGAGCTGAAGGGCGAGAAGCTGCATGGCCGCTGGCATCTGGTGAAGATGCACGGCAAGCCGCGCGAGAAGCGCGAGAACTGGCTGCTGATCAAGGCCGAGGACGAGGAGGCCCGTCCGGCCGGCGCGCCCGACATTCTCGACGAGCTCCCGGATTCGGTGAAGACCGGGCGCGCCATCTCCGATGTCGAGAACGAGGTGCCCGGCTGGTCGTCGAAGACCGGCAAGATCGAGAAGTCAGCCAGGAAGAAGGCAGCGTCCCGCGCGGCCAAGGCCGAAGAGACGCCCGAGCCGCCCCCGCCCCTGCCCGATCCGGCGACGCTCCCGGGCGCGAAGAAGGCGCGTATGCTGAACTTCGTCGAACCGGCGCTGGCGACACTGGCCGACACCCCGCCGGCCGGCGCGCGCTGGATCCACGAGATCAAGTTCGACGGCTACCGCCTGCAGGCGCATGTCGCGGCCGGGCGGGTGAAGCTCCTGACCCGCACCGGGCTCGATTGGACCAAGAAGTTCGGCAAGGAGATCGTCGCCGCGCTGCAGGCGCTGCCCCTCGGCACGGCGCTGATCGACGGCGAGCTGGTGGTCGAGACCGCGAACGGAGCCTCGGATTTCTCCGCCCTCCAGGCGGATCTGAGCGAGGGCCGTTCCGATCGCTTCATCTTCTACGCCTTCGACCTCCTCTATCTCGACGGCTACGATCTTCGCGAGTTGCCGCTTTCCGAGCGCAAACAGGTTCTTGCGCAGGTCGTGGCGGACGGCGCGCCGCTGCTCCGTCTCAGCCAGCACTTCGAGGAAGACGGCGCGGTAGTCTTTCACCATGCACAGCGGCTCGGTCTCGAAGGCATCGTCTCGAAGGTGCTGGACTCACCCTATCGCTCCGGCCGCAGCAAGACCTGGCTCAAGACGAAGAGCTCGCAGCGGCAGGAATTCGTCATCGGCGGCTATGTTCCTTCGACGACGTCGCGCCGGGCCATCGGGTCGCTGGTGCTCGGCGTTCACGAGAATGGAGCCCTGCAGCCGGTCGGCCGCGTCGGCACCGGCTTTTCGTCCCGGCTGGCGGAAGACCTGTTCCAGACGCTGGAGCGGATGCGGGTCACGACGAGCCCATTCGGCCGCCCGCTGACGGCGGAGGAAGGCCGACAGGTTCGCTTCGTGCGGCCGGATCTGGTCGCCGAGATCGAATATCGCGCCTGGACGGCGGACGGGCATCTGCGCCACGCTGCCTTCCGCGGCCTGCGGGAAGACAAGCCCGCCGACGAGATCACCCGGGAGATGCCAACCATGTCCGAGACAGGCAAGGCAAAGGGAAAGGTGGCGGCGAAGGCGAAGGATGCCGCCGAGGCTGAGTCCCACGGCATCAAGCTGACCCATCCCGATCGCATCTATTGGCCGGACGCGGGCGTCACCAAGGAGGGCCTCGCCGACTATTATGCCGAGATCTGGCCGCATATCGCGCCCTTCGTCACCGACCGGCCGCTGTCGCTGCTGCGCTGTCCGAGCGGCATAACCGGCGAACAGTTCTTCCAGAAGAATGCCTGGAAGGGCCTCAACGCCGCGATCCGGCTGGTCGACGATCCGTCGACGGCGGCGGTGGAGCAGCTGATCAGCATCACCGATCTCGACGGGCTGATCGCCCTGGCTCAATCCGCCGTGCTGGAAATCCACCCGTGGGGCTCGACGATCGCCGACTGGGAACGACCGGACATGATCATCATGGATCTGGACCCCGGCGAGGGCGTCGACTGGGAGACCGTGATCGCCGCGGCCGGCGAAGTCCGCCAGCGCCTCAGCGACGCCGGCCTCGAACCCTTCGTCAAGACTTCAGGCGGCAAGGGCCTGCATGTGGTGGCGCCGCTGACACCGAAAGCAGAGTGGCCGGCGGTCAAGGCTTTCACCAAGGGCCTCGCCGACGCCATGGCTTCAGACAGTCCCGACCACTATGTCGCGACGATCACCAAAGCGAAGCGGCCGGGCAAGATCCTGATCGACTATCTGCGCAACCAGCGCGGCCAGACGGCGGTGGCGCCCTATTCGACCCGGGCGCGTCCCGGTGCGCCCGTCTCGGCGCCGCTCGCCTGGGAGGAGCTGACGCCGGGCATCGGACCTTCCTATTTCACGGTGCTCAACATGCCGACCCGGCTCGCCGCCCTCGCGCGCGACCCCTGGGCGGATTTCCGCAAGGCCGCCGCGCCGCTCCGCGAGACAAAGCAGCCGGTGAAGAAACAACCGGCCAAGGCCTGACGGCTTTCGAGACCTGACGACTTTCGAGGCTATTTGTCCTTGGGTGGGCCCTTCGAGGCGCCTTTGGGAGAGCTCTTTCCCTCACTGGAAAGGCTCCGCTTCAGGGCGTCGAGAATGCTGACCACATTGCCCTCGGTTTTCGGCGGCGCCTTCGACGTCGCGGGCTTCTTGCCCTTCTTCTTGGCGGCGATGATCTCCAGGAGCTTCTCCTGCACGGGATCGCTGACCAGCGCCGGCGACCACGCCTTGGTGCGCTGGCGGATCAGGGCCTGCATCATCTCCATCAGCTTGGGATCGGTCTTTTCGGAGGGAATACCCTCGAAATAGAGCCCTTCCTCGCGGATCTCGTCGCCGAAATGCAGGGTCCAGAGCTCGATGCCGGTATCGCGCGGCTTCAGCAGGACGGCGCGCTCGCGCCGATAGAGCACGAGCCGCGAGATGCCGACGGTTCCGGTCGATGCCATGGCGTCGCGGATGACCGAAAAGGCCTCCTCGCCGACCGCGTCGTCCGGCACGAGGTAATGCGGCTTGTCGTACCAGATCCAGCCGATGTCACCCTCCGGCACGAAACTCTCGATATCGATCGTCCGCGTGCTTTCCAGCGCGACGGAGGCGATCTCGTCGTCCTCGAGCATCAGATACTCGTCCTCGCCGCGCGGATAGCCCTTGACCTGGTCGTCGTCCTCGACGGCCTCGCCCGTCTCCTGATCGACATACTGGCTGACGACGCGGTTGCCGGTGGCGCGGTTCAGGGTGTGAAAGCGCACCTTTTCATTGTCGGTCGTCGCCGGAACCATCGCAACCGGGCAGGTGACGAGCGAGAGCTTCAGATAGCCTTTCCAGAACGAACGCGGCGCCATGATCGCCCCCTCACCCGACGAGGAAATAAACGGCGAGGAAGCCGAGCACGACCGCCGCGATACCCGCGCCCAGCATGTAGCGCAGCCGATGCGGCGCGATGCCCTGGCGGGCTGCCGTGGTGCTGGCGCGAGGTTCCTCCGAGGGTTCGGGTTCCTGCGGTAGCCGGCCCACTCTCTGGTCCATTCCCGCCTCCCTTGGCTGGGGCTCCCGCTCGGATCAACCGGCGGCGGGAGCCTTGATATTTCGGGTATCCTGCCCGGCGCGCTAGCTATGCGCGCGATGCTCGGCGTTGCGCTTGCGGGTCGCAGCACCCTTCCTGGCGGAGGCGGAACGATCGGCGGCCGATCGCGCCGCCGAGGCGGCCCCGCCCTTCTCGCCCCCCTTGTGGGCTGCCGGATGGCCGGTATGGGCGCCACGGCCGGAGCCGGATTTCTTGCCGCCGCCATCGTCCTTGTTGACCGTCGCCCAGGCGCGGCGCTCGGCCTCCTTCTCGGAGACGCCGCGCTCCTCATAGCTCTCCGCGATGTGGTCGGCCTTGCGTTCCTGCTTGTCGGTATATTTCGATTTGTCACCCCGGGGCATGACACACCTCCGTCTGTCTGGACGAGGCTCAACGCCAGCCGCGAGCCGAGGGTTCCATCTGGAGGCGACTTCCTTAGCGACAGTATCCGTCGGCACAGAAGATCGGCATGGCGCGGCAAGCTGAGGACGCAACGAATACGTCGACTTGCGTGCGCGAATCGCTGACGTCGAGTTGAATGGTCCTCGGCCCATAGAGGGCCAAGCAGGAAATCACTTTGGGTACAGCCGGCCTGGCTCTGTTGGAGATAGGCGATGCCTGATTTCTGGACGTTCATGGCCTTTCTCGGCTGGGCGATTTTCATCGTGATCGCCTGCGATCTTGTTGGCCTGTCCCTTTCGGGTTTTTTCGCCCGGCGCGGGGCGACTATGCCGGCCGATCTGCCAGCGGCCGGAATGCGGTCGGCCGATTTTGCCTGGTCGGTTCTCTTGGGCATTTCGGCGTTGTGGCTGTGTCTGAGCGCGATCTACGCCGCCGGATATGTGACGCGTGCCGCTATGCTGGCCGTTCCTGTCGCCGCCGCCCTTATCGCCATCGCGTCGACGGAACGGCGCCGGCTGCGGGATTGGTTGCGAGAGCGGCGGATTTGGTGGCTCTATACCGCCGCGGCTCTGGCGCTATCGCTTCTGGCACGCCCCGCGATCAATCCCTATGACGATCCGGAATACTTGTTCTTCATCGAGAAGATGCTGAATACCGGCGCGGTCGTCGAATATTTCAGCGACAGGCGGCCGACGAACCTCGGCAGCTGGACCCTCCTCCAGGCGCTGTTCTCGGCCGGGCCCGCCGGCACCGCCTACGTCGCCTCGATCGACTCCGCGATTGCCGTCGTCCTGTTCCTGTTCGCGGCGCTCCTCGTCGGCACCGGCTTCGTCTTTGCCTTCTTCGCAGCCCTCGCGGGCATGCTGATCCTGCAGCCCTCCCAGACCAATCTCGGCATGGCGATCTGCATGGGGGGATTTTCCGCTGTTCTCGTGAGCCTCAGCCTTTCGAGGACGCCCCATCGGTACGTCCTCGTCAGCGCCATCATCCCGATCCTGGCGGCGACGGCGCGGCCGCAACTGGCCCTGATCGCAGCGGCGGCCATCGGGCTCACGGTCTGGCGCGAGCGCTACCGGCGCTCCGTTCTGATCCTCTGTGTCGCCGCCGTGGCCGCCGGGCTTTGGTACGCCATCATTCTGAGGGACACGGGCGGCCTCACATCGACGCAAAGCAGCGACTATCTGCCGGTGGGATCGGTAGCCGAAATCGTCAGGCTGATGCGGGTCGGTATCGGCGACGTCCCGTTTCTCTCGCGTCTCGCCCTGCTCTTTCTCGGGCTTGTCGCCCTCGCCGCGGCGCTTCTGCATGGAAGCCGCCCGTCGGCCGAGAAATACGGAATCCTGGCGATGTTCTTGCTACTCGCCGGCGCGACGACCGCGATTGTCGTCGTCAAGACGGGAGCGCGGTTCATCGAGCTGCAGCGCTACTATATCCCGGTCATCGACGGCGTCCTCTTCACCGCCATGACCTTTGCCCTGCTCGACCTCGCGCGGAGGTACGGACTGGATCGGTCGCGACGTCAGGTGCTGCTCTCGATGTCAGGCGTCGTCGTTCTCGGATTGGCCGTGGCGATGCAGTGGCCGAGAGTGGCCGCGCCGGCACGGTCGGATCCCTTGATCTGTTCCTGGTCGCTCCAGCCGGAGGCGCGGGGCACGCTGGACCGCGCCCTCGATGGCGCCGGCACTGTTATGTTGATCGATTGCCCCTCCGGGGCCCTGCCCTTTTCCAACAAGACGATGATGGGCGACCATGCCGCCGTCGTCGGCGATCCGGATGCCACGTTGCGGCGCCTGCGAAGTGCGGGCATCGATCGTCTTGTTTTTCTTCGCAACGACGGCGGCGCCAACTTCGGCATGGGCGAGTTGCAGCAATGGCTCGCGACCTTCGAACCGCTCAACGACGTCGACCGCCGCAACAAGGAGGGCGGGCAACGCTGGCTCGAGGAGATCGAGACGCTTCGCGGCCTCTCAAGCGCCTGCGCGACGTCATCGATCGAGATTAGGGACCCGCAGGGACCGCTGGAGGTCGTCGACCTCGCTCACTGCGAATGAACCTCGAGAAAGGCGCGGATGGCCTCGACATTGGCGCGCGCCTCGGACGGCGGATAGTCCGGATAGGTCGGCAGGAGCAGCACGGAGGCGGCGACGTCCCGGGCGACCGGACAGGGCCGCCGATACGCGGCGAAGCAATCGTAGTCCGCGCAATTTCCGATGTGCTGGACAACGACATCCCGCCCCTGGCGCACCATGAATTGCTGCAGGGCGACGCGATCGGGGACCTGGATCGGATAGGCCAGATAGACGTTGTCGGTTCCCGGCAACTCGATCGGCAACCGGAGCGACGGCAGGTTCGCCAGTCCGCTGCGATAGATCTCCGCCAGCTTCCCGCGCTTTCGCTGCTGCTCCGCGAGCGCGGGAAACTGACCCAGCGCACACCGCGCCTGCATCGGCGACAGTTTGCGCCTGGATGCCTCGGGCAATGACGACCGCAGGACCGGGCTCCGCTCGGTCGAAAGAAGTTCGGCGCCGCGCTTCGGATCCCGGAATGCGAGCCAGCGATACAGCGGGTGCGTGATCAGCGGAAAGAGCGCCCGCGAGACGGCGACGCTGTATCCGAGGCAGGAGAGGACACGCTTGGCCAGCTTGGCGGGATCCATCGCGGCATAGTCCCTGACCTCGTCTCGGAGAGCCCGCGCCAGCTCGCCATCGTCCGTGACAACGGCACCGCCGAAGAAGCAGTTCACGTTCTTGGCGCGGCCGAAACTGAAAACTCCGGCGAGGCCGACGGTTCCGAGCGCGGCGCCCTTCCAATGTCCACCGAACGCCTGCGCGGCGTCCTCGACCAACGGAATCCCGCGTTCGCGACAGAGAGACCCGAGGCGCTCCAGATCGCAGACCAGGCCATGCAGATGCGTGACCAGCACCGCCGCGACGCCGTCGTCGAGCAGGGGAGCGACCGCGTCGGGATCTAGATTGGCGTTGCACGGCTCGATGTCGGCGAAAACGGGAATGCCGCCGGCCGATACGACCATGTTCACGACGTCGTAGATCGTATAGGGCGACAGCACGACCTTCTGCTTGCCCGATCGTCCGATCAGGGACTTCAGGACGAGGTGAATGCCGACGCGAGCCTGCGGCACCGCGATGGCGTGCGCGGCGCCCGTGAGGTCTGAGAGCGCCCGCTCCAGCGCCGCGACGTCATAACCGGACTGCACGCGGCCGCCGGCAAAATCCGAGACTGCCTGCCGGAAGATCGTCGGAACGCCGTACATCTTGAAGCGCGGCCAGGCTGTCATGGGGCGTACCAGATCTAGCGGGAAATGACGACGAGCTGATTGAGGCCGAGCATGAACGGCTGATACTCGACGATGCGAAGCTTCGCTCGGGCGGAGGCCGCTTCGAACTCCGGCCGTTGCGGCAGGGTCTTGTCGGCCTCGTAGAAATCATCGCCAAAGAGCCGGACGGTGCGTCCGATCCGATGCAGGTGGGCGGCGAGACGCGTTGGAGAGGTAATGACGATACGGCCCGTCGGCGTCAGGTTTTCCGCAAAGGAACCGAGCAGCCGGGAGAGATCGTCGAAATAGCCGATGACCGCCATGGCGACGATCGTATCGAAGCTGCCCAACTGACCAAGCATCGACACCGGCTGGAAGGTGTACCCTGGGTTCCGTTGCCGTGCCTCCGCCAGGACGTCCTCGCCCGTGTCGACGCCGACGAACCGATCGGCCGCGACCAGATCGCACAGGCGCCCGACGCCGCAACCAAAATCGAGCACGCGGCCGCGCAGCTGCGGGCCGACGTTCCGCTTCCGGATGTCGGCGAGAACCGGCGAAAAGATACCGTTCATATGGCCTTCCTTTGTGCGAGACGATCCGCGAGCGTACAGATCAAGAAGAACCAGAGTTCGCCGCCGAGCGTGACGATGCGGTAGGTCACCGCCACATAGGCGCTGAACGATCCGGCCGAACCAGCGAGCGCGTAGATCAAGACGCCCTCGCGGACGCCGATGCCGCCGGGGGAGCCGACGACAATATAGCCGGCGACCCACGCCAGCGCCGCGATCGAGACGGTCTTGAAGAAGCCGTCGCCCGCCCCGGCTATTCCGAGCCTGGCCACCAGCGTGTGGATGATGCCGCCGCAAATGAGGAAAAAGGTCAGATAGCAGAGGATACTGACGGCGACGCTCAGTCGGCCGCGCTCGCTCCAGTTCAGCGCGCGGAAGAACGAGAAGCGCGACAGGAGACTGCCGGCGGTGTGCCAGAACACGAGCGGGAGCAGGCAGAGGGCGATGATCACCTGCCAGATGACCGGGTTCACATGCGTGAGCTCGGTCAGATGGTCCACATCCCCCAGCAAGGTGATCACGGCGCCGGTGAAGACGATCAGGCCCGCCTCCAGAAACAGCGACATGCCGACCTGCCGGATCGTGGCGCCGGATTGCTGCGCCTGGAAATAGCGGCTGACGAAATGAACAACGTTTGACGGGATGTATTTCTGGACCTCGGATTTTCCGAAGATGATCAGCGCTCGCGGCGGCGGGATCCCGGCGCAGCCGCTGAAGATCAGAAGCCGTTGCCAGGCGAAAGCCAGCACCATCAGCGCGACGACGTAGACGAGGCTCAGGACAAGGATCTCCGCGATTGCCGATGGGATCGAGACATCCGCCGGCAGCTGCCAGTTCTTCACCAGAGCTCTCGCGACATAGACCCAGGACGCGAGGGTGATCAGCACGCCCAGAAAGCGCGCGACCTTCATCACGACAGGATCTCGCCGGCATGCGAGGCCGTGCGCATGGCGTTGGCCATGATGGTGAGCGTGGGCGACCAGGCCGGCGCATCCGGAAATACCGAGGAATCGCAAACGAACACGCCCGGAGCGATCTCGCCGCCAGCGGTCGGCCCGCCCGGCGAACCGTAGGGCAGGCTGCCGGAATAGTGCGAACTCGTGTGCTGCGCGACCGGCTGTTTCGGCGGGACATAGAACCCGTGCCGCGAGAGCGCGCTCCGCAGCGCCTGCCATGCCCCCGGCTGGACGGAGCGCGACTGCTCGAGCCGGATGGTCGGCATCCCCCGGTTATCGAGCGAAAGGGAATATCGCGGTCCGTGATCCGAATGCAGGTAGAGACGTCCGATCATCAGGCGCCGGCGCACCGCCCGTCCCATCCACTCGAAGGGCGGCCATACCGAGCCCGGCACGACGTAGCGCCACAGATGGTCGAGGAACGGGTAGATCTGCACCGAGAAGGCGTGTCCGGACGATGTGGTCTCGGGGATGGCAGCAAGCAATGCGTTGGCGAGGGCGACATGGCCCGCCTCGCTCGCCCCCTCCAACCGGCCCAAATAGAAGATCGGGAAGCTCGCGACCGGATTGTCGCGAAAGCCGAGACTGTCGAGATGGCTCGTCGAGCGCAGGACGATCTCGGACGTGCCGATGCACCCGGCGGCCAGAAAGATCAGATCGAACGGGCCGACCTGATCGCGCCGCCCGGTCTGCTCGTCTTCGAGCGTCAGGCGGCGCGATGGTGCATCGAAGGCGAGCACCTTGCCGCTCAGTACCCGCATCCCGGACCGGATGAACCGGTCGACCGTCGTGCGGGCCGAATAGACGGACTGCTGCAGGCAGCCGACCATGCAATGTCCGCAGGAGATGCATTCGTGCTCGTGGCCGCCGCGCGTCTCCAGCGCCAGCCGCGCGATGCCGGCGCGAATGCCGAAGCCGAAGGCCGGCGTCGAGCGATTGACGGCGCCGATCAACCGCTTCGTGGTCTCCGAAACGCGGATGGGAGGGCGGTTCAGCGTCTCGGACTCGAAGTGCGGACTGAGATCATCGATCTCGCCCGAGATGCCGATCGCATCGGCCGCCATCCGATAGAACGGCGCGAGATCCCGGAGGGCGAACGGCCATCGGTCGAAGTCCCGCTGCCTGAACACGGCCGTGGAGCCACCCCAATAGTTGGTGAGACCGCCGCGCTCGCGGCTCTGCCAGACGGGACCGCCGCCCTCGACAGCCAGGCGCGGCGCAACCGCGCCGAAACGTGTCTTCGGTGGCGGGAATTTTCGCCCGGCCTGCGCGCGCATGGAGGCATAGAGCTCCCGCCAATAGGAGGGGTCCGATTGCCGCCCCGCCCCGGGCTCGGATGGCGCGTCGTCGCGCCGGCGCTCCATCAGGGTGATGGAACCGGATGGGAAGCGCTGGGCGCAGGCGAGGAGCACTCCGGCCGCGGCGGCGCCGGAACCGATAACGGCGATGTGCGGCCGATCACGGTCGGGGGTCAATCAGGACCTCCTCGTCCGCACGATCTCCGCAAGTATGCTGAAGAACAGGCTCTGTATCCCGAGAAACAGCAGGGCGAGCACCAGATTGGGATGGATGACCGGCTTCGAGGTGAAGTTCAGAAGGAACAGGACGATCTCGGCGATCGCGATCGAAGCGGCCAGGCCGGACAAGGCCAGTCCAAACCGTCCGAAGACGCGGATCGGGGCATAGAGCGCGATGACCACGAGGATCTGATAGGTCGTCAGCAACGGATATCGAAACGTGATGAAAGATGATCCGTGCCGTCTCTTCCTGAAATTGACGTCGACCTGGGAGAATTTGAGATCCCTGTATCGGGAATCCAGAAGTATCTGCTGCGCATAGTTATAATTTCCGGGAAGATCGAATGCCGACAGGTATCTTTTGTTCAAGGCAATGATGCCCGGCTGCGCATCGACAATGGGCCATCCCGTCAATTTGCTCATCATCCAATTGTAGAACTTGTTCCCGACGCGGCGGACGAACGGCATCCTGTATTCGATGCGGGCATGCCGATGCCCGAACACGATGTCGGCCTCGTCACGCAGGATGGGCCGTATCAGGTTCGGAATATCCGCCGGGTCGTGCTGTAGGTCGGCATCCAGCTTCAGCGCGATATCCGCGTCGAGAAGCCTTGCCTTGGCCAGTCCGTCACGGACGCTGGCGCCGAGGCCGCGGTTGGAATGATGGGTGATGATGTGATCGGCCTGCGCCGCCCGGAGGCCGGTCTCGTCCTTCGAGCCGTCATTGACGACGATGATCTCGATCGAGCCACCCATGGCCGAGATATCGGGCGTCAGGGCGCGCAAGGTGGCGATCGTCTGTTCGATCGTTTCCTCTTCGTTATAGGCCGGAATGATCAGCGCGAGGCGAAAGGGCGATGCGCAGAATGCCCCTGCCTCGGCCTCGCCGACGCTGTCTGCACGAGAGCTGTAATGCAACTACAACCTCCCCCGCCTGGCCCTGCAGGCTATACCGCGGAAATCCGCAGTCGAGCCGCCAGCCGAACGGAGGGAAGTCTATGAACCTTTCCATCCTGACGCAACGTAATGATGGGCAATCGCGATACCTTTCGCCCAAAGGGGAACGATCCCCCTGCGCAAACCTCAGGACGCCTGAATATATTCTTGACTATTCCTAAAGCCCGCGTCACCTCTGTGAAACGGCCTGTCGCGACAGTAGAACAGCTAGGGAGGACGCGCACAAAACACGTCCTCCAGCTTGCTCATTGCTTGATACAGAACGCAGCTAGAGATCGAGCACCAGCACCGGGCTGAGCGAGCGCGAACAACACAGGGTCATTTGCGCATTGCTGGCCCGCTCCGTGTCGCTGAGCACGGTATCACGGTGGTCCGGCGTGCCCTCCAGCACCCGGGTCAGGCAGGCGCCGCACATGCCCTGCTCGCAGGAAAGGTCAACCGGCACGCCATTGGCCATCAGCACATTGGCGATGGTGTCGGCCGGCCCGACCGGGAAGCAGCGGCCGGACGATGCGACCCGCACCTCGAAACCGACGCCGGCAACGTTTGCCACGGGTGTCGGTTCGGCCCGGAAACGCTCGAAGTGGAATTGATGCGGCTGCCAGCCGGCCTCCGCCAGCCGTTCTCCCATCAGGTCGAGAAAGCCCGAAGGTCCACAAGCAAGCACTGCCGCGTCCGGGTCCGCGCTGCCAAGGCAGGCTGGCGGGGTATGCCGGAAACTCCGCCCATCCTCGCCGAGATGCAGGGTCACCGCCCCGGCGAGCGGGCCGGCCTCGAGCTCGTCAAGAAAGGGCACGCGCGCGCGGCTGCGCTCGAAATGATGCAGTTCGAACCGGGCGCCCCTCGATGCGAGGTCGCGCGCCATGGCGATGATCGGGGTGATGCCGATGCCGGCCGAGACCAGGATGTAGCGCCCGGCGTCCGGCAGGCCGAAGAGATTGCGCGGCGCCGATGCCTCGACCCGTCCGCGCACACGCAAATCGGCATGCAGCGAACGGGATCCGCCGCGCGATGCCGGGTCCTGGCGCACGCAGATGCGGTAGCGCCGCCGATCGGCCGTGGAACCGCAAAGCGAATATTGCCGCAACGGCCCGGCCGGCGTGCGGATATCGATATGCGCGCCGGGCTCGAAGGCAGGCAACTCGGCGCCGGCCGGGTCCGTCAGCTCGATATCGAGGTTGTCGTCGCCATTGACCCGGATCGCGGAGACCATCAGTTCCATGGCTCGGCCTCAGGCGATGAAGAAATGGCTGAGACCCATATCGCGCAGCGAGCGGCGATAATTGATCGACGACAGATCGGCCGGAATATGCGCTTCGAGACGCGGATCGAGCGGCAGGTTTTCGGGCTTTTGCTGCTCCACCATGCCGGCGTCCTCTGCGAAGACCTTGTGGTTGAAGTCGTAGACATCCTGAACCGGCAAGTGCGTATCGAAATTGCGGGCAATCGGGCAGAAAAGGCGCGTCTTCCGGGCCGATATCGGCGAGGCGGCGTTGAGGATCGACAGCTTGCCCCCATCGGGGAAATGCACGGTCAGGTGCGCCGTGAAAGGCGGGGAGCAGCGGAAGTGGCGCAGCCACTGGTAATCCTTGGGCGTCAAATGCGCCTTGCTGCTCGGATAGTTGCCGACGGTCGACCAGTATTCGACCTCGAAGCCATAGTCGGTGGGCTTCGCGACGTAGGGCGGCACGACGGGGTTATCCGGGTCCGCGAAGGTTTCCGTATGGATGAAGGCGAAGTGCGCCACATCCAGGAACCCCTCGACCTGACGCCCTGCGAAGCCGGCAATGTCGAAGGGCGGCACGTTGATCTGCTGGAAGCCCGCGTCGTCCCAATGCGGCATTAAGGGCACCTTGGGCGCCGCTTCGCCTTCCTCGGGCCTCAGGCATGTCCAGACCAGGCCATAGCGGATCTCGACGGGATAGGATCTGAGATGCAGCTTGTTCGGGATGGCGCCGTCGGGATGGGCCGGCACCTTGATGCACCGGCCGTTCTTGCCGAACTGCAGCCCGTGATAGGCGCATCGCACGCCCGTGGAATCGGGATTGGTACCCAGGGTTAGCGGCACACCGCGGTGGGTGCAGATGTCGTTCGCGACGACGACAGTCTCGTCGACCTTGTAGACCACCAGCTTTTCGTCGAGCAGCACCGCGCCGACGAGCTTTTTGTCCTCGACCTCGCGCAGTTCGGCCACCGGATACCAATGGCGGGCCAAAATCCGCCAGTCGTCAGGCTCGAACGTGCAGTGGCGCGGCAGATCGTCGGTGCGCGGGGCGTTGTCCAGCATGGGGTTCCTCGACAGTCCGGATGATGTCGCCAGCCTGCCGCCGAATGCCGTTGCGAACAAACGCAATGAATCGCATAGTTCATTGCAAAAAAGAGAACAGGGGCTGGATTGGTCTTCTCGCGCTTCCTCCGCTATTTCGTCGAGGTCGCTCGCCTTGGCTCGATCCGTCGCGCCTCCGAGCATCTCAATGTCTCGGCCTCGGCAATCGACCGGCAGATCCTGCAGGCCGAGGCGGAGATGGGCCTGCCGCTCTTCGAACGGCTGCCTTCCGGCTTGCGCATGACGGCGGCGGGCGAATTGCTGCTGGCGGCGGCCAGGTCGTGGAACAAGGATTTCGCCAGGCTCGAAGAGAGCTTTACCGACCTGGTGGGGCTCCGCCGCGGCACCGTTCGCATCGCCTGCATCGAGGCGTTGAGCCGCGGCTTCCTGCCCCGCGTCGTCCGCGACATCCGGGCGGAGCTGCCCGGCATCGCGTTCGAGATCGCGGTGCTGGACAACAAGGACGTGCCGCAGGCCCTCGTCGCCGGCGAGGCGGATTTCGGGCTCATGCTCAGCCCGCAATCGTCAAGGGATCTCGTGGTCAGGGCCTTCGTCGATGTCGAGGTTGGGTTGATAACACCGCCCGATCATGCGCTGGCAAGGCAAGGGACCGCCAAGTTCAACCAGGTTGCCGGCCTGCCGATGGTGCTGCCCAAGGAACCACTGGCACTGGCCGAGCTGCTGCAGGCTCTGGCCAACGCTACCGGGATCGACATGTCCAGCGCCGCAGGCTCGGACAACGTGCAGATGATCAAATCGCTGGTGGAAGGCGGCGTCGGCGTCGGCGTTCTGAGCTGGCTCGACGTGATGAACGAGGTTGAGGCCGGCAGCCTGGCTTTCATGCGGCTGACGGACACCGTCTTGCGCCCGTTGAACCTGTCGCTCTGCGCAGTACCGAACCGCCAATTGTCCAACGCCGCCATGCTGGTGCTGTCGCGCATCGAGGCATCCTTGCCGACGCTCAAGCACCAGGCATCGGAGACAAATGAAGGTTTGGATCCGGACTGAACGGCTTGCCACGAAGGTAAGCCGGACGACTGGCTAGATTCTTGAAGGAAAAGTGGTGCACCCGAAGGGATTCGAACCCCTGGCCTCTGCCTTCGGAGGGCAGCGCTCTATCCAGCTGAGCTACGGGTGCAGGCCGGAGGCGGCGGAGCCGCGTGCCGGACTACATAACCGAAGGACCGGCGGGCAGCAATGGCGAAAGGCAAGCTTTCCCCGAAGAGTTCGGATCCGGGGCGAAAGCGGCGCTGATCGCGTCCCCTCCGCCATCGACGGATATGACGCCACGCGCGGCGCCCTTCGCGTCTAGAGCAAAAAGGACGCCGGCTCGTGGTCATCGAGCAAGGCGCGAGATCCTTCGTCGCGCCGATGAAGCGATGGAAGGATCTAGCGCGCCGCGACCGGCTGGAGGCCCGTGGCGGCGCGGCGGGGGCGCAGCGGCCGGGCCGCGTCGGCGAGGCGCGCGGCGCCCCAGAGCAGCACGAGACCGCCGCCGAGGAACGCGACGTCGAACAATGGACTGGTGCGGACCGTGCTGGTCAGGACCTGGCCGATGGCCGAGAGCAGCGACAGAAGCGCGAAGATCAGGAGGCCGTGCCGGCCGATGGTCGAGAGCGGCGCATACACCGGCAGCCGCCGGCAGAGCCGGGTCAGGCCGCTCGCATAGACGACATAGGCGAGCGCCAGGAAATGGGTCAGCCGGGTCAGGCCGAGCGCCGATTTGTTGACGTCGAGATGGCCGTGGACACCGATCCAGTTGCGCACCGAGCCGGGGCCGGAGGGCGAGATCAGGAAGCCGATGACGACGATCGCCGCCGCCACCGCGACCAGCGCCGGCTGGATCGGCACGGTGCCCGTCCGCCGCAGCGTCAGCCCCGCCGCCACGCCGATCGCCATCACGAACTGCCAAGTGAGCGGATTGAGGAACCAGCCGCCCTGCCCCGGCCAGTTGGGCAGGTTCCAGCCGAGGCTGCGCGACACCGCATAGACGAGCGCCGAGACGACCAGCATCAGGCCGATATCGATCCGCGCCAGCCAGAGCTGCAGCGGCACGGCGAGGATCAGCACGAGGTAGAGCGGCAGGATGTTGAAATAGCCGAGCTGGTGGCCGAGCGACAGGATGCCGATCAGGCACTTCGAGGCGTCGTCGACATAGAGCTGCAGGCCGAGCCCCTTGAGCAGGGCCGGGTTCTGCCAGGTGACGGCGCCGGCCGAGAAGATGGCGATCGCCGCGAAGGAAAGCGCGACATGCACGCCGTAGAGCTTGAGGACGCGGCGAAGCAGCGCCAGGAGCACGCCCGCCCGCTCGCCGGGCTGGAAGCGATGGCCATAGGCGAGCGCCAGCGACACGCCGGACAGGAACACGAAGGCCTCGGCCGAATCGGAGACGCCGAAGTTCCGATGCGTGATCGCCTCGACGATGTTGCCGGGGACATGGTTGACGAAGATCGTGCAGAGCACGAGGCCGCGCCAGAAATCGATGCCGTCGAGACGCGTGCCGGATTGCGCCCGCTGCTCGGCCAGCGCCGCGCGGCGATCGCGGTTCAGGGCGGCGCGCGACCATTCGCAGAAGCCGACGATGCCGGCACAGACCAGCGCATACAGCACCAGGGGCGGCACCTGCTGCGACGACAGACGGAAGGTGTAGGTCGGCTCGACCCAGAAGAAGACGGCGAGTACCGAGGTCAGCGCGGCGGCGAAGATCGCCGGGCCCTTGCCGAAGAGGGCGGCGCCCAGCAGCACGGCCGGCGCGAACAGGAAGAAGGAGAAGCTGTGCAGCGGCCATTGCAGCCGGAGCGCGAAGCATGGCAGCGCGAAGAGGCAGACAAGCGCGTATTGCGTGGGGAGATTGAGGCGCTGCCCGAACTGAGCAATCAAGGGTGTCCTCCTGGCCGTCGACCAGCGTTCATCGGCGCCGCGCCCCAGGGCGGACGGCGGAAGGTCTAAACCACGGATCGGCGATCAGGGGAACGAAGATTCCCCGTGTTCCGCCATTCCGGCACGTTCTTTTTGGCTGCACGGCTCGTCTGTCCCCACCCCGCCGCCCCCCGGCTTCGAGCGGGGCGAAGTTAGGCGGGCGGAGATGGCGAAATTACGCCGGCTTGCTGAATGGACGCTGAATGGCGACGGGAAAGACGGAGCGGAACGGAAGGAGCGACGGTCGCGCCTAGTCGGTGACGCGGGCGAGCCGGCCGAGGCCGACCTCGTCGAGGAACTCGATCGTCACCGCCTCGGCCCGGCCGTCGGGGCCGATCGCGAAGCGGACGGCGGCGGGCATGTCCGGCGTCTCCGCAGCCGGGAAGGCGAGGAAGGTGTCGCGGTCGAAATGGCGAAGCGGATAGCGCCGGACGCCTTCCGGCCCGACTGCGAGCGTCAGGCTTCCGCCCTCCTCCGCCACCACCGCGTCGCCGACATAGGCGTTGCGGTAGCGCCCGGCATAGGCGGGGTTCGCAAGCGCGGGGCTCGCGGTCGCCGGCGGCGCGGCGTAGCGCGCCTTGGCCGCGGCGGTGGCCGGTCCGAGCAGGCCGGCATAGGCGTCGTCCCAGGCCGTCATCCAGTCCTGCGAGACGGCGCCGTCGAAGACCCAATCGAAGAAGCTGTCGGCGAGCCCCTCGGGCGCGCCGGTCGGAAAGGCGTTGGCGAGCACGAGGATGCCGAGCGCGGCGTCCGGATAGAGCGACACCAGCGTGCGGGCGCCGACGCTGAAGGCGCCGGCATGGCCCCAGTTCAGGCCGTGGCGGCCGAATTCGACGTTCCAGCCGAGCCCGTAGAACGAGGCGGCGCCGGTCACCGGGTTGTTGCCGCGCGCCATCAGCGGCTGATGCGTCGCGGCGAGCGCGTCGGCGCTGATCAGCCTCTCGCCGTCGAAAAGGCCGCCGCCGAGTTCCAGCCGCATCCACTGCGCGAGATCCCGTGCGCTGGAGCTGACGCCGCCGGCCGGCGCCTGCATGTCCGGCTCGCGCCGGAGTTTCGCCTCCCAGCCTTTGCCGAGATCGATATGCAGAGCGGCCCGGTTGGCGCGGGCGACGAAATCGGCATAGCGCGAGCTGGTCGCGTTCATGCCGAGCGGCCGGTAGAGGCGCTCCTCCGCCACCTGTTCCCAGGGCTTTCCGGTCGGACGCGCGGCGGCGACGCCGCCCTCGGTGAAGCCGGCATTGCTGTAGGAATAGCCGGCGCGGAAGCTCGACGAGGGCGGCACCAGCCGCAACCGGTGCAGCACCGTGTCGCGATTGAAGCCGATATCCTCGAGCTCGTTGCCGGCGTCGCCCGGCAGGCCGCTGCGATGGGCGAGCAGGTCGCGGACCGTCAGTTCGGCCGTCGGATAGGGGTCACGCAGGCGGAAGGCGGGATCGAGATCGGCGATGCGGGAATCCCAGCCGAGAACCCCGGCGCTGACCAGCGCCGCGACGACAGTCGACGAAACCGGCTTCGACAGCGAGGCGATCTGGAACACGGTGTCGGGATCGACGGTCTCGGACTTGCCGGCCTCGCGCAGGCCGAAGCCCTTCAGATAGACGACCTCACCCTGATGCACGACGGCGATCGCGAGGCCCGGCACGGCGTGGTCGGCGATCGCCTTTGCGGCCATCGCGTCAAGCTTCGGCAGCGCCGCCAGCACGCGGTCGCGCGAGACGGGTTCCGCCCCGGCGGAGGCGACCGACAACGCCCACACGCCCGTGGCGATCGCGCCGATCGCGCCAATCGCACCTTGCCAGGTCCGGCTCCAGCTTGTGCCCATGCCCTGCCCGCCACCTTCCGCAACGTCCCCCAGTGTGGCAGAGCCAGCCGGGCGCACAAGGGGAAAACTGCGGGTGGGCCGGCGGCGCCGCAACCGTGGATGACCGGCGAATGAGCGGTGACGCCGGCGCGGCAAGTTCGCTATCGTCCTCCAACGCAGGCGGCATCATCCGCGGGGCAAGAGGACATCGTCTTGGCGCAGGAACAGAGCTTCATCTATGTCGGCGGCTGCAATCGCCCGACGCCCTATTTCGCTTCCGCCAATGCACGCGGAATCTCGGTTTTCGGCTTCGATCCGGACACCGCCGTCGCGACGCTGGTCGCGACACAGGCGGGCATCGAGAACCCGACCTTCCTCGCCGCCTCTGCGGATGGCGGCACGCTCTATGCGACGAGCGAAGTGATGGAGTGGAACGAGGGGCTGATCAGCGCCTATCGGATCGATCCCGCCACCGGCAAGCTCGCCTATATCAACCGCCAGTCCACGCTCGGCGGCATCACGGCGCATGCGAGCCTCGACCGCTCGGGACGGAACCTGCTGCTCGCCAACTACATCATGCAGGCGGAGAGCGAGGCGCCGAACCAGTCGGTCGCCGTGTTCCCGCGCCGCGCCGATGGCGGCTTGCTGCCGCCGGTCGCCTCGGCGGCGCATTCGGGGCATGGACCCGACGCCAGCCGGCAGGACCGCTCGCATGCGCATTGCGTGCTGGCGACGCCGGACAACCGCTACATCGTGGTCAGCGATCTCGGCACCGACCGGCTCGTCACCTATCGCTTCGACGCGGAGACCGGCGCAATCGACAAGTCGAGCGAGCTGGCGCTGCCGCCGGGCTCCGGCCCCCGCCATTTCGTCTTCCACCCTGCCAGGCCCTTCGCCTATGCCGTGCATGAGCTGGGCTCGGCGATCGCCTCGCTCGCCTTCGACGCCGAGACCGGAAGCTTCACCCTTCTCGACGTGACGGGGACGGTCGCCGAGGCGGCGCGTCCGAGCAACCATTGCTCGGAGATCCGGCTCGGGCCGGACGGGCGCTTCCTCTATGTCGCCAATCGCGGCCATGACAGCCTGTCGATCTTCACGATAGGCGACGACGGCATCGCCCGGCTGCGCACGACGGTTGCGAGCGGCGGCAGGACGCCCCGTCATTTCGCCTTCGCGCCGGATGGGCGCACGCTCGCCGTCGCCAACCAGGACAGCGACTGCATCTCGCTGTTCGCCGTCGATCCGGACGATGGCGGACTGACCCATCTCGGCCAGGACATTGCCGTCGGCACGCCGACCTCGATCTGCTTCGTGACGACGTCGGGCTGACAGGCGGAAGCCCGCATTCGCCTCTCCGGGCGGCCTCGGCCGCAACGCGTCGAATGCGGGATATCGGAACGGCGAAATCCCATGCTACAGAGGAGGCTCCACCGGAGCCTCCATCATGCTCACCTTCCTGCCATCGCTGTCGGTTTTCCTGGCCTATCTGGTCGCGGTCATTCTTCTGACGCTGACGCCGGGGCCGGACATGACGCTGTTCCTCGGCAAGGCGATCGGCCAGTCGCGCAAGGCGGGCATCGCCGCCTTCGCCGGCGCCTCGACCGGGCTTGTGGTGCACACGGTCGCGGTCGCGATCGGCCTCTCGGCCCTGCTCGCCGCGTCGGCCACGGCGTTCACGATCCTGAAGGTGGTCGGCGCGGCCTATCTGGTCTATCTCGCCATCCAGGCGATCCGGCACGGATCCGCGCTTTCCGTCGGCGGTAAGGGATCCGCCGACCCGATCGGCAAGGTCTATCTGAAGGGCCTGATGGTCAATCTGCTCAACCCGAAGATCATCGTCTTCTTCGTGACCTTCCTGCCGCAGTTCGTGACGCCGACCGATCCGCACGCCGCTGGAAAGCTGCTGTTCCTCGGCCTGATGTTCGTCGTCGTGGCAACGCCGATCAGCATCGCGATGATCTGGTCGGCTGGCTCGCTCGCCACCTTCCTGAAGCGCTCGCCCCGGGCGACGCGCACCGTCGACTGGCTGTTCGCCAGCGTGATGGGCGCCTTCGCCGTGCGGCTTATTCTGGCGCAGGGGAAGTAGGCGGGGCCGGCGGAACCGAGACCGCGCGCTCCGGGACGGGACGGACCACCGTACCCGAGCCATGGCCGGCGAAGACCCAATAGGCGAAGCCGGCGACCAGCCCGGCCGCGACCGGCGGCAGCGCGGCAAATTCCGTGCTGTTGGCCGCGAGGTGCATGCCAAGACCGATCGCGCCGCCAAACAGCGTCCACTGGATCGCCGAGCGCAGCGCGAAGATCTCGGCGACGACGATGCCGGCCACGAAGGGCAGAAGCGCGTAGCGCGAAATCTCGACCAGCAGGACGAAGGCCGGCGCGAGGATCACCGGGATCTCGCCATTCGGGCCATCCCAGATGTCATTGGCAGTGAAGCCGAAGGCGGCGAGATAGACGACGACGGCGGAGGCGATCGCCGCCATCAGCCCGAGCGGAATCAGCAGGATGATTCGAAGGAAAGTCCGCATCAGTCTTCGTCGCTGGTGACCATGGCCTCGAGCGCCAGGCGCTCGCGGACACGCATGCGCTCGCTCTCGCTCTTCAGCTGGCCGCAGGCGGCGAGGATATCGCGGCCGCGCGGCGTGCGGATCGGCGAGGCATAGCCGGCTCGGTTGACGATGTCGGAGAAGGTCTCGATCGTCTCCCAGTCCGAGCACTGGTAGTTGACGCCGGGCCAGGGATTGAACGGGATCAGGTTGATCTTCGCCGGAATGCCCTTCAGCAGGCGGACCAGTTCCTTGGCGTCGGCCGGGCTGTCGTTGACGTCCTTCAGCATCACATATTCGAAGGTGATGCGGCGGGCGTTGGAGAGGCCGGGATAGTTGCGGCAGGCCTCGAGCAGCTCGGCGATCGGGTACTTCTTGTTGAGCGGCACCAGCATGTCGCGCAGGTCATCACGCACCGCGTGCAGCGAGATCGCCAGCATCGAGCCGATCTCCTCGCCGGTGCGCGGGATCATCGGCACGACGCCGGAGGTCGAGAGCGTGAT
Source organism: Kaistia sp. SLG-1 (assembly GCF_059699055.1). Taxonomy (NCBI): domain Bacteria; kingdom Pseudomonadati; phylum Pseudomonadota; class Alphaproteobacteria; order Hyphomicrobiales; family Kaistiaceae; genus Kaistia; species Kaistia sp. SLG-1. The sequence goes on along the minus strand of NZ_AP048544.1, from coordinate 702,144 downwards.
GCGGCGCTTCGACAGCGACAGGCCCTCGCCGTCGGAGGCGATCAAGAGCGCCTGCTTGACGTTGTCGAAATTGTAGAGCGGCTCGCCCATGCCCATCATGACGATGTTGGAGACGAGGCGGCCCTCGGACGGCACGGCCGCGCCGACCGGCGTCGTCTTCTCCGGGAAATCGCCGAGGCGATCGCGCGCGATGAGAATCTGGCCGACGATCTCTTCCGCCGTCAGGTTGCGCACCATCTTCTGCGTGCCGGTATGGCAGAAGGAGCAGGTCAGCGTGCAGCCGACCTGGCTGGAGACGCAGAGCGTGCCGCGGCCGATCTCGGGGATGTAGACGGTCTCGATCTCGACCGGGCGGCCGGCGCCGCGCGCCGGGAAGCGCAACAGCCATTTGCGCGTGCCGTCCTGCGAGATCTGCTCGGTGACGATCTCGGGCCGCTTCAGCGTGAAGTTGGCGGCAAGCGTCGCGCGCAGATCCTTCGACACGTTGAGCATGTCGTTGAAGTCGGTGACGCCGCGCGCGTAGATCCAGTTCCAGATCTGCGCCGTGCGCATGCGGATCTGCTTCGGCTCGATGCCGATGCCGGCCAGCTTCTCGCCGATCTCGGGGCGCGAGAGGCCGACGAGCGACGGCGTCTCGGTCAAGGAGAGCGGAGCCTTAATCGGGGCGGTAGTGGCCACGGCGAGCGGTGCGGTCATGTCGGTATCCGGGTGAGAGGCCGGGCGCGAGAGACGCGCGCAACGAGGCCATCCATCATTGTTGCCGGCCTCATATCACAATTTCACAGAAATCAGGAATGCTTCAAATGAGCCGCCGCCCTGCGCGGGACAAGGGGCAGCCGCAGGAACGAGGCCGGACAGGCCCGAAATCGGGGCATGGACCCGTTTTCATTTAACGTCGCCTCGGCTAGATTTCCTCCCGAGCACCGTCTCATCAAATCCCTTCGCGGCCCTGCGGCCCACCGGCACCGTCCGGCCCGCTGGTTTGGCGACAATTCCTGGATGAGACGATGACCGAATCCTCCCCCGATACCGCTGCCGATCACGGCGTCCGCTTCGGCCGCATGGCGCCCGGCATCACCGTGCGCGATCTCGATCGGGCGCTTGCCTTCTATCGCGACATACTCGGCTTCACGAAGACCTTCGAGAACGGCGATCCGGTCGGCTTCATGATCCTGAAGCGCGACGCGGCCGAACTGCATCTGAACCTGCAGCGCGACCACAAGGCCGGCCTCCACAATGTCGCGCATCTGATGGTCGACGATATCGACGCGCTGCACGCGCGCTGCCAGGCGAACGGCGTGCGCATCATCAAGGGAATGCGCGACCAGGAATACGGGCTGCGGGCCTTCGTCTTCGCCGATCCGGACGGCAACCGGATCGACGTGGGACAACGCCTCTAAGGACAGGCAGCCGGCAGCTCAATCGGCGAGGATCCGCGTCACGACTTCGCCGACGTCCATCTCCGAACTGTCGATCCAGAGCCCGATCCTCGGCGTCTCGCGCGAAAGCGCCTCGGCGAGGACCTCCGCCGGAAAGGCCGCGCTGTAGCCGGTCTTGTGGCGCTCCCGATCGCGCCGCGCCAGCGTCGCGGCGTCGGGCGCGAGCACCACGACGCGCGGATCGAGGTCGGCGAGGCGTTCGGCGACCGCGACCAGATAGGGACCGATCAGGATGTCCTGATAGACGACGGAAAACCCAGCCGCGTGATAGCGCCGGGCGGCGTCGCAGGCGAGATCATGGCGCAGCTTCAGCTGCGCCTGCGCCTCGTCATCGAGCACAGGCCCCATCACCGCCGCGCCACTGACGATCATCCGGCGGAAGACGTCGCCGCGCAGATGCACGGCTTTCGGCAGCGCCTCGGCGACGGCCTGCGCGACCGTGGACTTTCCGGCCGCCATGGCGCCGGTGATGATGAAAAGGCGAGGTTCGGACATGCGCCAGCCTAGGCCGGCGCGGCCGGAGTCATCAACCCTGCGTCGAGGTCAGCGCGTCCCAGCCGCGCATGGCGCTGTGCGCCACCGACAGCAGGGTTTCGGCATCGGCGCCGTCGCGCGCCTCGATCGACATGCCCTTGATGATCGTGCCGAAATAGGCGGCGACGCGGGCGAGATCGAGGCCGGGCGGCAGCTCGCCGTCGGCGACGCCGCGCTCCAGCCTGGCGCGGATGCGGATCGCCATGTCCTTGCGCTGGTCGCAGAGGAACTGCCGCGCGGCGTCCGTGTCGGGGCCGCCATTGGTGGCGCCCAGCATGACGAAGCAGCCGCTCGGCTTGTCGGGCCGGGCGCAGGAACGGGCGGTGGCGATCAGCATGGCGGCGATCGAATCCTGCGTCGTCAGATCGCCTTCCAGCATCTGCAGCGTACAGGCGTCGTCGGTCGCCACATAGAGCGCGACCGCCTCGCGGAAGAGTTCTTCCTTGGAGCCGAAGGCGGCGTAGAGCGACGGCGAATTGATGCCCATGGCCTCCGTCAGCTCCGAAATCGAGGTGCCGGCATAGCCGCGCGCCCAGAACACGTCCATGGCCCTTTCCAGGGCGACGGAGCGATCAAAACTACGGGGACGTCCGCGTGCGTTCATGGCCTGCGCGCAGCCCTTTCTTTTTTGTATCGATCAACAAATAAAGAACTTGACGCCGGGAATCAAGGGACTATGGTTTCTGTATCGACCGACACAGAAAAGAGTCGGTGGTGACCCAGAGCGCGCGGCGCCTCTCCCGCCGCGCGCTTCACCCTTTGCGACGGGCGACCGCAACAGGCCGACCCAGCCCAACAGATCGAGACCACCATGACCGACGCTTCCCCCCAGGCGGCCGCGGGCCGGCACCTTGTGCTCGCCGCCGTTTTCCTCGTTGCCGTCATAATGCCGCTATCCTTCACCGGCCCAGCCGTAGCCACGCCGGCCATCGGCCGCGATCTCAACGGCGACCTCTCCCTGCTCGTCTGGATCGTCAACGGCTTCATGCTCGCCTTCGGCAGCACGATCATGCTGGGAGGGGCGCTCGCCGACCAGTTCGGCCGCAAGCGCATGTTCCGTCTGGGCGCGATCGGCTTCACGGTCACGTCGCTCGCCGTCGGCCTGTCGCCGAACGTGCTGATCGTCGATCTCCTCCGCGCCCTGCAGGGCATCGCCGCGGCGCTCACCATCTCGGCTGGCTTCGCCGCCGTGGCGCAGGAATATGAGGGCCCGGCCCGCACCCGCGCGCTCGGCCTGCTCGGCACCGGCTTCGGCATCGGCATCGCCTTCGGACCGCTGATCGCCGGCGCCTTGATCGGGACGCTCGGATGGCGGGCGCTGTTCTTCGCCACCGCGCTTGCCGGCGTCATCATCCTCGTCGCCGGCGTTCCGCGCATGCGCGAGACGCGCGATCCCGGCGCCACCGGCATCGATTTCTGGGGCGCCGGCAGCTTCACCGCCATGCTGGTGGCGCTGATCTTCGGCATCATGCTCGGCCCGGATCGCGGCTGGGGCGACACGCTCGTCGTCGCGCTGCTCGCCGGCGCCGCGATCCTGCTGATCAGCTTCATCACCATCGAGAACCTGCAGAAGCGGCCGATGCTCGACCTGTCGCTGTTCCGCTATGCCCGCTTCGTCTCGGTGCAGGCGCTGCCGGTCGCGGTCGCCTACTCCTTCATCGTGCCATTCATCCTGCTTCCAGTCCGCTTCATCCGCATCGAGGGCATGAACGAGATGCAGGTCGGCATGATGCTGCTGCCGCTCAGCCTGCCGATCGCCACCATCCCCTTCATCGCCGCCAACATCGCGCGCTGGATCCCGTCCGGAATCCTCGCCGGCCTCGGACTGATCCTCGCCGGCGCGGGCGTCCTGCTGCTGGCTCTGGTGCCGGTCGGCAGCGCGCCGACGGCCTTCATCCTGCCGCTCGCCATGATCGGCGCCGGCGCGGCGCTGCCCTGGGGCCTGATGGACGACTTGGCCATCAGCGTCGTGCCGACCGAGCGGGCCGGCATGGCGACCGGCATCTTCGGCACCATGCGGGTCGCGGGCGAGACGGTCGCCATCGCCCTCGTCGGCGCGCTGATGGCCTTCTTCGTCACCGGCGGTTTCGACATGAAGTCCGCCGAACTGCCGGCGGGATTCGCCAATGTCGTGGCGAGCGGCGGGCTCGACGAGGCAGCCCTGCTCGCGCCGTCGATCGCCAGGGCAGCGGCGGCCGAAGCCTATGGCGCCGCCTTCCGCAACACCATGCTGGTCTGCGCCGCCATCACCTTCACCGCCGCGCTGATCGCGCTGGTGACGCTCAGGGTGCGCAAGCCGAAGCCGGTTGAAGAGGCGGTCATGCTGGAAATCGGCGCCTAAAAGCTCCAGCACAAAAAGAAGCCCTCTCCCGCGCGGGCGGGAGAGGGCTTTGCTTTATCCGATCGATCCGAAGGCTGGATCAGACGTCCTCGGCCTCGTCGCCGTCGAGATCCGCGAGATCGGCCAGATCCTGCTCCTCGGCGCCGGTATCGGCGACGCCGAGGCTCTCGGCCGAGAGCCAGAACACTTCGCCTTCGCTTTCCTCCGTATCGAGCCAGAAGAAATCGAGCGCCGGATATTCGGCCTCCAGGATTTCGCGGCCGGCGCCGATCTCGCACAGAAGGCCGCCGCCGGGATTGAGATGGGCCGGCGCCGCCTCGAGAATGCGACGCACGATGTCCAGGCCGTCGAGGCCGGACGCCAGCGCCATCTCGGGCTCGTGGCGATACTCTTCCGGCAACTCCTCCATGGCGATCTCGTCGACATAGGGCGGGTTGGTCAGGATCAGGTCATAGCGCTTGTCGCCGAGCGGGGCGAACAAATCGCCCTCGTAGAGCTCGATCCGGTTGCCGAGGCCATGCTCGGCGACGTTGATCTTGGCGACTTCGAGCGCGTCCGGCGACAGGTCGACGGCGTCGATCTCGGCATTCCCGAACACTCCGGCGGCGAGGATCGCCAGCGAAGCCGAGCCGGTGCAGAGATCGAGCACGGTCTCGATCGACGACAGATCCTCGATCAGCGTGAACTCGTCGCCGCCGAAGAACTCCGAATGGATGAGCTCGCCGATGAAGGAGCGCGGCACGATCACGCGCTCGTCGACGAAGAACGGCACGCCCTGGATATAGGCGCGGTTGAGCAGATAGGGCGTCGGCTTGCGCGTGGTGACGCGGGCCTCGATCAGGTCGGCGAGGCGCTGGCGCTCTTCCGGCAGCAGCCGCGCGTCGAGGAAGGGCTCGAGCGTGTCGATCGGCAGCTTCAGGCCTTCGAGCACCAGGAAGGCGGCGTCGTCGAAGGCGGTCGAGGCGCCGTGACCGAAGGCGAGACCGGCCTGGTTGAAACGGCTGATGGCGTAGCGAAGAAAATCGCGGATCGTCAGGAGCTGATCGGCGGGGCTGGTTTCGACTGTCACGGCGAGCTCGTCTGGTAAGGGGGCGTTTCGCCACGTCCTATCAGGTCGCGGCCCCGCGCGCACCTCTCGCGCCTGCGATCTCCAGTCCCATGTCGCTAGAGCCGGTGCGCACGGCCCGGACTCGGCCCCAAAACGGGCATGGCCGGAGGGAGCCCCGGCCATGTCGATCCTGCATGCCGATCGCCCGGCTCAGCCGGGCGTCGGCCCGATCGGCGGCTTCAGCATGCCGTCCGGGCTCAGTTTGTCGACCGTGGGCGGCAACACCTTGGCCAGCAGCTCGCCGACCTGGTCCATCGGAATGCCGAGCTGGGTGCCCAGCTTCTGCAGCTGCTCGTTGCCCAGCGCCGAGCGAAGCTCGTCGGCGCTGATCGGCAGGTTGTCGCCCTGTCCGAGCCAGGAAGCGACCTGCGTCCCGAGGCCCGAACTCTGCAGCTGGCTGAGAACGCCGTCGAGACTGCCGAACTGCGTGTTGGCGAGCGCCTTGTTCAGGGTCTCGCCAAGCGCTTCGGGGGAACTGCCCTGCCCCTTCAACGCGCTCAGCACGTTGCCGAGGAGGCCGTCAAGAATGCCCATGGTGGTTCTCCTTCAGAAAGCGGAATGCCGTCCGTCGGAAATCGGGCGACAGACCGGCTACTGGCCCTTTGCCTTCAGCCGCTTGTTGCAGTCGCTCCAGTATTGCGGCCACTTCGCGCCTTCCGGCAGCTTGCCGGCGGCCTTGCGCTCCTGCCACTCGGCGCCGCAGGCGCGGATGCGGACGATCGCGGCCTGCTGGCCGGGCGTCAGCGGACGCTTGCCGACTGTGGTTGCGGCCGTGTTGATCTTGGCGGCGGATTCCGGATCGGGCAACGCGATCCCCTCGTCCGCCTCGACCGCGCCAGCGGCTGCCTTGCCCTTGGCGCCCTTCGCCGGGGCGAGGTCGTCGGCCGGATTGGCGGCGGCATAGTCCTTGGAGCACTGGCTCCAGAACTTCGGCCAGGTCTGGCCGGCCGGAACCTTGCCGGCATCCTTCATCTTGGCCCATTCGTCACTGCAGGCGGCCATTGCCGGCGACTTGCCCGCCGTCTTGGCGGCCGGCTCGGCAGCCGGCGCGGCGGCGGCATCAGCCTTCGGCTTGGCTGTCTTCGCAGGCTTGGTGTCGGTATCCGCCTTCGCGGCCGGAGCGGCCGACTTTGCAGCCGGCGCCGCGGCGGCGTCCGGATGCTCGGTGGCGTAGTCCTTGGCGCACTGGCTCCAGAATTTCGGCCAGGTCTGGCCGGCCGGGACCTTGCCGGCGTCCTTCAGCTTGGCCCAGTCGTCACTGCAGGACTGCTGGGCGGCTGACGGAGCGGCCGATGCGGGCAAGGCCGCGGCGAACAGGCCGAGCGCCACGATCGCGCCACCCCAGAGAAGCTTCGCTTGCATCTTCATAGTGCCGATCTCCCTTCGATGCCGCCTGGCGGCAACGGATCCGGCGAGGCGGCATGGGCATCCGCGCCTGCTCTCGCAGCGTGAGGGAACATCTGCACGATGAAACTGTCAATCTCCCGTCACGTTTCGGGTCAAATATCGTGACCGGCAGACAGTCGTCCGAAAGCATCACGGCCGCCATCGCGGCGGCCGTGAGCCATTACAGCTGCGGAAAGCTAGTCGCTCTTCTTGCTGTCGTTCTTGGCGAGCCAGTCCTTCATGAAGGCGATCTCTTCGTTCTGGGCCTTGATGATGGCCTCCGCGAGCTTCCTCGCCTCCGGGTCCTTGCCGAACTGGAGTTCGATCTCGGCCATGGCGACGGCACCCTCATGATGCGGAATCATGGCGCGAATGAAATCGACATCGGCATTGCCCGAATAGTCGATCGCCATGCCCTCCATCATGGCCTTGTCGGCCGCGCGGAACGCCTTGGTCGACGCGGTGTCGTCAGCCTTTTCCTCGGCCATGGCGCCATGGTGCATCTTGCCGTGGTCCATCTTGCTATGGTCCATGGCCTCCTCGGCCGAGGCCGCGAGCGGGGAGAGGGCGAAGGTGGCGGCGACGGCCGCGATCGTCAGAAAGGATTTCATGATCGTTTCTCTGTGATGGAGACGGGCCAGATTGATCGCCGGCGACGGCCCGCGGGCGCCGGCGCGATGGAAATGCGCGAACGATCAGGCGCGCGGCGGCGGCACGTCGGGGCCGATCGCGAGCGGCGTCGGCATGGCATCCGAGAGCGGACGAAACGCGTCACCGGCGAGGACCGGCATCGACTGGCCGGCCACGCCGACGAGGGCGAAGGTCGGCAGGGCGTAACAGCATTGCGGCATCGTCGGCAGGCCGAGGGGCTTGTGCGCGGGCGTGCCGCCGGGATCCTGCAGGACGGAATGCGGACATCCGCTCACCCCGCCATGGTCCGGCATGGCCTGGGCAGCGGTCCATCCGCCCGGCATCAGCACCAGGCTTGCAACCACGACAAGAAGGGCGACGAAACGCCTGACGGTATCCACGGCGCTGAAACTGGCCATTCCCGCTGGCCCCGTCAAGGGATGGAGTATTCTGTTCACGCTCGCCAGATAGGTGTTCAGCCACCGTTCAGCGCTGCTAGGCTGTAGTCGGATTTTCTCGAGAGGATCGCATGGTGCGGGAACGGACGAAGATCGATAGGCGGCAGTTGTTCGGAGTCGGGGTTGCCGGCCTCGGCTCGAGCCTCGTCATGTCGTCGCTCGCCACACCGTCGGTCGCGCGCGCCGCCGACCGCCTCGTCTGGAAGATGGCCACTGTCTGGCCCAAGGACACGCCCGGCGTCGGCATCAGCGCGCAGCGGCTGGTGGAGCGGATCGCCACGCTATCGGACGGACGCCTGACGGTGCAGCTTTTCGCTGCCGGCGAACTGGTGGCCCCCAGCCAGGTGTTCGATGCCGTCTCGAACGGGAAGGCGGAGATGGGCCATGGCTCGCCCTTCTTCTGGGCGGCGAAGGATCCGGCCTTCCATTATTTCTCCGGCGTGCCGTTCGGCTTGACGGTCAATGAGCATGCCGCCTGGCTCGGCGCCGCCGGCGGCCAGGCGCTTTGGGAACGCGCCTACGAGCCGTTCGGCGTGCTGCCCTTCTATGCCGGCTCGACCGGGCCGCAGGCGGCGGGCTGGTTCAAGCGCGAGATCCAGAAGCCGGAAGACTTCAAGGGCCTCGCCATCCGCATCACCGGGCTCGGCGCGGAAGTGTTGAAGCGGCTCGGCGCCAATCCGGTGCTGCTGCCGCAGGACGACATCGCCGCCGCGCTCGAATCCGGCACGATCGATGCCGCCGAATGGGCCGGGCCGTGGAACGATCTCGCCCTCAACCTGCCGCGCGCCGCGCCCTTCTGCTACATGCCGGCCTTCCATGAACTGGCGACCAGCCTGGAGCTGACCGTCAACAAGGCCGCCTTCGAGACGCTGCCCAACGACCTCCAGACTGTCGTCCGCACGGCGGCGCAGGCCGCGGCGATCGAGACCTCCGCCGATTTCACCGCCAACAACATCCTCGCCCTGCCTATGCTGATCGAGCGCGGCACCGCGGTGAAGAGCTTCCCCGAGCCGGTGATCGCGGCGCTCGCCAAGACCTCGGCCGATGTGCTGACCGAGATCGGCGACGCAAGCCCGATGGCCAAGGAGGTCCACCCGGCCTTCATCGCCTTCCGCAAGAAGGCCGTCGCCTATGCGGCGGTCGCCGACGGCGCGGCGCTTGCCATGCGGGCCCGGGCACTGGCGACGTAGAGCGTTTTCGAGCGAAGCGGATACCGGTTCGCGTGAAGAAAACGCGACCAGACAAATAGCTAGAGCGTTCGCTCGTCCAGCGTCTTCTGCATGAAGACGAGATCGAGATAGCGGCCGAACTTGAAGCCGAGCTGCGGCATGCGCGCCGTCTCGACGAAGCCGTGCCGCTCGTGCAGGCGGATCGACACGCTGTTGCCCGCCTCGATGCCGGCGACCATGACGTGCTTGCCGTTCGCCGCCGCATGCTCGACCAGCGCGCCGAGCAGCGCCGTGCCCGCGCCCTTGCCGCGCGCGTCACTGGCGACGTAGATCGAATTCTCGATGGTGAAGCGATAGCCTTGGAAGGCGCGGAAATCGCCATAGCTCGCATAGCCGAGCACCGTCTCGTCGTCGACCGCCAACAGCACCGGATAGCCCTGCGCCTGCCGCGCCGCGAACCAGGCGAGGCGATTGTCGAGATCGACGACATCGTCGTTCCAGATCGCATTCGTGTGCAGCACGGCATCGTTGTAGATCGCGAGAATGGCGGGAATATCGGCCTCGGTGGCCGGGCGGATCAGGGTCATGGTCGAGCCGATCAGATTGCTTTGTAGAAGAAGGTGGTGGCGGCCAGCCGGCGGTCCGGCGTGAGGGCATGATCGGGCATCACACCCATCTCGGTCCAGCCGGTGGCGCGGTAGAGCGCCTCGCCGGCCGAACCGGTCTGGGTATCGAGATGCAGCAGCGTCTTGCCGGCCTCGCGCGCGACGGCCTCGGCCGCCGCCAGCAACTGCCGGCCGATGCCGCGCCGTCGGGCGCTCGAATGGACCAGCATCTTGCCGATCTCGGCGCGGTGCGGGGCGTTCGGCTGCGGCGCATGGGTGACGACGACCGTCCCGACGATGCGGCCGTCCAGCTCCGCGACGACGAGCACGCGGCCGCCGGCCTCGATCCCGTCCATCTGCCCCTGCCAGAAGATGGCGGCGTCGGCCTGCGTGAGGCCGGCCAGGAAATTGACCGAAGCCCCGTTCGCGACGGCGTCGACGATCATGTCGGCAAGCGCCGGGATCGCCGCGCGCGCCTCGGCGGCATCCAGCTTTCGAAGGACCGAAGCCATCACGTCTCCATGGGTTCCGCGCCAAAAACAGGCTTCTGGATCGAGTTTGTCAATGATAAACTCAGTCGATAGCAAAAATTGAAATTGAACATAAACATTCTTTATGGATATCGATCAGCTTCGCAGTTTTGACCGGATCGTGCGCGACGGCAGCTTCACCAAGGCGGCCGCCCGGATGAACGTGACCCAGGCGACGATATCGACCCGCATCCGCACGCTGGAGAGCCATGTCGGCGGGACGTTGTTCACGCGCGGGCGAAAAGTCGAGCTGACCGAGCGCGGCGCGACCTTCCTGCCCTATGCCCGTCGCGTTCTCGCCACCCTGCTCGAAAGCGAGGATGCGCTGCGCAATGTCGACCGCGGCCGCATCGCGCTCGCCTCGTTGCGCAGCCTCGTCGATCCGCTGGCGACGCCGCCCGTGCTCGATTTCATGCGCGCCCATCCCCGTGTCGAGCTGCTGTTTCAGGAGGGCCGGCACCGCGACATCGCCGAATGGCTGCACGACCGCCGCATCGATCTCGCCATCATGGGCTGGCCGAATTTCGATCCGCTGCTGGAGACGCTGGAGCCGATCGCGATCATCCGCGAGAAGGCGGTGCTCGCCGCAGCGCCTGCGCTCGCCCGCGAGATCGGGCTGGCGCCGACGCTCGACCGCGTCTTCGCCGTCGCGCCGCATTTTCTTTCGTTCTACTGGTGGCAGGTGACGCCCGACGCCGTCACGTCGCTCCGCCATCGGGCCCGGACGGCGTCGGAGGTGCTGTTCGGCTCGGGGCGCGCGCTGATCGCCAGCGGTGACGCGATCGGCCATCTGCTGGAGGCGGGGATCGCCGACGAGCTCGCACGCGGAGAACTCGTCGACCTGGCGCCGATCGACATGCCGCCGATCTGGCGGGATTCGGCCCTTGTCGCCGGCGCGTCCGACGCGCTTTCGCGCCCCCTGGTGGCGGAACTCGCCGACCGAATCGTCGTCCGCGCGAGCGCGCTCGGCGTTCTTCATGCCGACCGGCGTTGAAAAGGCACGTTTCAGCGCTTTGCGGCCAACATCCTTGATGCTATTGAGCGCGCCATGAGCACCTCGGCGCAAGACAACATCCGCAATTTCTCCATCGTCGCCCATATCGATCACGGCAAGTCGACGCTTGCCGACCGATTGATCCAGGCGACCGGCGGCCTGTCCGATCGCGAGATGAAGGAGCAGGTGCTCGACTCGATGGACATCGAGCGCGAGCGCGGCATCACCATCAAGGCGCAGACCGTCCGGCTCGACTACAAGGCCAAGGATGGCAAGACCTACATCCTGAACCTGATGGACACGCCCGGCCACGTCGACTTCGCCTATGAGGTGTCGCGGTCGCTCGCCGCCTGCGAAGGCGCGCTGCTCGTCGTCGACGCATCGCAGGGCGTCGAGGCGCAGACGCTGGCGAACGTCTACCAGGCGATCGACAACGACCTCGAGATCCTGCCGATCCTGAACAAGATCGACCTGCCGGCGGCCGAGCCCGACCGCATCAAGGCGCAGATCGAGGAAGTGATCGGCATCGACGCCTCCGACGCCGTGCTCATCTCGGCCAAGACCGGCATCGGCATTCCCGACGTGCTGGAAGCGATCGTCACCCGCCTGCCGCCGCCGAAGGGCGACGCCGAAGCGCCGCTGAAGGCGATGCTCGTCGACAGCTGGTACGATTCCTATCTCGGCGTCATCGTGCTGATCCGCGTCATCGACGGCCACCTCAAGAAGGGCATGCGCATCCGCATGATGGGCGCCGACGCCGTCTATGACGTCGAGCGCGTCGGCTATTTCACGCCGAAGCTGGTGCCCGTCGACAGCCTCGGCCCTGGCGAGATCGGCTTCCTGACCGCCTCGATCAAGGAAGTCGCGGATACCCGCGTCGGCGATACGATCACCGACGACAAGAAGCCGACGGCCGAGGCGCTGCCGGGCTTCAAGCCGGCGCAGCCGGTGGTGTTCTGCGGCCTGTTCCCGGTCGACGCCGCGGATTTCGAGGAGCTGCGCGCCGCCATGGGCCGTCTCCGCCTCAATGACGCGTCGTTCTCGTTCGAGATGGAATCCTCGGCGGCGCTCGGCTTCGGCTTCCGCTGCGGTTTCCTCGGCCTGCTGCATCTGGAAATCATCCAGGAGCGGCTGGAGCGCGAGTTCAACCTCGACCTGATCGCGACCGCGCCCTCGGTCATCTACAAGATCCAGATGACCGACGGCAGCGAGATCGACCTGCACAATCCGGCCGACATGCCGGACGTGATGAAGATCGAGGAGATCGCCGAGCCCTGGATCCGCGCCACGATCCTGACGCCGGACGAATATCTCGGCGCGATCCTGAAGCTCTGCCAGGAGCGGCGCGGCGTCCAGTCCGACCTCTCCTATGTCGGCACCCGCGCCATGGTCACCTACGACCTGCCGCTCAACGAGGTGGTGTTCGACTTCTACGACCGGCTGAAGTCGATCTCGAAGGGCTATGCCTCGTTCGACTATCACCTGACCGACCACCGCCCCGGCGACCTGGTCAAGCTGCAGATCCTCGTCAATGGCGAGCCGGTCGACGCGCTCTCCATGCTGGTTCACCGCACCCAGGCGGAGCGGCGCGGCCGCGCCATGTGCGAGAAGCTGAAGGACCTGATCCCGCAGCACCTGTTCGTCATTCCGATCCAGGCCGCGATCGGCGGCAAGATCATCGCCCGCGAGACCGTGCGCGCCATGCGCAAGGACGTGACGGCGAAGTGCTATGGCGGCGACATCACGCGTAAGCGCAAGCTTCTGGACAAGCAGAAGGAAGGCAAGCGCAAGATGCGGCAGTTCGGCAAGGTCGACATCCCGCAGGAAGCCTTCATCGCTGCGCTGAAGATGGACGATTGATCCGGCGCTTGCCGCTCGATCCAATTCGATATGGCCGTTCCGATCGCCCTCGGAGCGGCCATTTTCATGAGAGCGGGCCCCGGGCCAGCCGACGGCGGGGACGTTCCCGGTGGACGGCGCGCCGGGACGGTCCTACCATCCCGGCATGAGCAGGGCCTTCGTGAAGGAAGACGACGCGGACCATGGGGATGACGGCTTGCCGGAACGGCCCGTCTCGCCGCATCCGAACCTCGTCACCCGGGAAGGGCTCGCCGCCATCGAGGCGGAGCTCGCGCGTCTCGACGAAGCCCTCGCCGCCGCGCGGGACGCCGAAGACACGATGGCGATCCCGGCGCTTGCCCGCGATCTGCGCTATTGGCAGCAGCGCCGGCTCAGCGCCATGCCGGTAGCGCCTTCCGACGACAGCGAGACGGCCCAGTTCGGCTCGACGGTGACGATTCTGCGCGAGGACGGGCGGCGGCAGACCTACCGGATCGTCGGCGAGGACGAGGCCGATCCCAACCAGGGAACCGTCTCGCATGTTTCGCCGCTGGCGCAGGCCGTGCTCGGCCGCCACGTGGGCGACGAGTTCACGATCGGCAGCCAGGACGCGGAGATCCTGGCCATCGCCTGACGCGCGGGCACGGCCCTGCCCCCAAAGAAAGACCCAAAAGACCCAAAAAGAAAGGCGCCGGCCGATGCCGACGCCTCTCAAAGACATGCTGGCCAGCGACGATCAGCTCGTCTTGCTGGCGGCCGGCTGCGGCACGAAGCGCAGATAGGGCTTCAGCGTCTTCCAGCCGCCCGGGAACTTCTCCTTCGCCGCCTCGTCGGAAACGGACGGGACGATGATGACGTCCTCGCCCTGCTTCCAATCGACCGGCGTCGCGACCGAGAACTTGGCCGTCAGCTGCAGGCTGTCGATGACGCGGATGATTTCGTCAAAATTCCGCCCGGTCGAGGCGGGATAGGTCAGCGTCAGCTTCAGCTTCTTGTCGGGGCCGATGACGAAGACCGAGCGGACCGTCGTCGTATCGGAGGCGTTGGGATGGATCATGCCGTACAAATTCGAGACGCTCTTGTCCTCGTCGGCGATGAGCGGGAAGTTCAGCGTCGCGCCGGTCGTGTCGCGGATGTCGCTGATCCACTGGTCGTGATTGGTAAGCTTGTCGACCGACAGGCCCAGCACCTTGACGCCGCGCTTGTCGAATTCGGGCTTCAGCCTGGCGACGGCGCCGAGCTCGGTGGTGCAGACCGGCGTGAAGTTCTTCGGATGCGAGAACAGTACGCCCCAGCTGTCGCCGAGCCATTCGTGGAACGAAATCTTGCCTTCCGTGGTGTCAGCGGTGAAGTCGGGAACGACGTCCCCAAGATTGAGTGCCATTTTCCGTGTTCCTTCAACAAGTTGCGTACGGAGCGCGCCGCTCCGAGACGAGATCGGCGCCGAGTATCGCATGGCCGCATGACGGGTCAATTGCGGAATCTGGTCGGGATTGAGTGCAATCATCCAACAATTACCGCCCTTTCGACAATCCATTTCCGCAGCTCGCCGACGAGCCCGGCATTCTGGAAAATTCGTCCAAATCGCACGCCGCGCCGGTCGGCCGGGATGGTTGATAAATCGTCAATCAAGATCGCCGATACTGCGACGAGGGGAGCGCTGAACGTGAAGGTGTCATCATGCTGAAAAAGCCGATCCGCGCGCTGGCGCTATCCATCTGGCTGCCGCTCGCCGCGATGGCCCCGGCCTCGGCCGACAATGTCGACACAACGCCGGCCAAGGTCCTGTTCGGCGACGTCAAGACACCGATCCCGCTCGAGGCGCGCGCCATCGGCTCCTACGCCAAGGGCTGCCTCGCCGGCGCCGTGGCGCTGCCGGTGAACGGTCCGCAGTGGCAGGCGATGCGCCTGTCGCGCAACCGCAACTGGGGCACGCCGGAACTGATCGCCTTCACCGAGAAGCTCGCCCATGACGCCAAGGCCAAGGACGGCTGGCCGGGGCTCTTGGTCGGCGACATGGGCCAGCCGCGCGGCGGCCCGGCCCGCACGGGACACGCCAGCCACCAGATCGGCCTCGACGTCGATCTCTGGCTGACGCCGATGCCGAGCCGGACGCTGTCGCGCGACGAGCGGGAGAAGATGGCGGCCACCTCGATGGTCAACGAGAAGGAGCGCAAGATCGACCGCTCCGTCTGGACCATGGGCCAGCAGAAGCTGATCCGCCGCGCCGCGCTCGACCCGCGCGTCGCCCGCATCTTCGTCAACCCGGCGATCAAGAAGGCGCTCTGCGAGGGCGCGGGGCCCGACCGCGCCTGGCTCAACAAGGTGCGGCCATGGTGGGGCCACACCTACCACTTCCACGTCCGGCTCGATTGCCCGCCCGGCATGGCGAGCTGCGTTCCGCAGAAGGCGCCGCCGCCCGGCGACGGCTGCGGCCCCGAGCTCGATGCCTGGCTGCAGCCGCCGAAGCCGACCAAGCCGACGCAGCCGACCAAGCCGACCGTCAAGCCGCGGCCGATGATGCTGGCCGACCTGCCGGCCGCCTGCCGCCAGGTGCTGATCGGCACGCCGCCCGGCATCACGCCGGAACCGGAACCGGCGGCGGCGATGTCCTATGATGGCGGCCAGGGAGCTGATGTCGAGAACCCGACCGACCTGCCGGTAACCGGCACGCTGCACTGAAGCGAACAGCAAAAAGGGGCGCCCCGGAAGACCGGAGCGCCCCTTTTTCATGGCGGGCAGCGAACGCTGCTAGTCGTCTTCGTCGACGACCCAGTGCTTCACCGTCGTCAGGCTGCGGACATATTGCGGCGGCGCATAGGCTTCCTCGCCGAGCTCGTAGGCGGCGCGCCAGGGCCAGCGCGGATCGGCGAGAATGGCGCGCGCCAGCGCCACCATGTCCGCCCTGCCCTCGCGCAGAACCCCCTCGGCCTCGGCCGGCGTGGTGATCAGCCCGACCGCCCGCGTCGGAATGCCGGCGCCCTTGCGGACCGCCTCGGCGAAATCGACCTGATAGAGCGGCCCGACCGGGATCTGCTGGTCATAGGCGTTGCCGCCGCTCGAGGCGCAGATATAGACGACGCCCTCGGCCTTCAGCGCCGCCGAGACGGCGATCGCCTCCTCGACCGAGAAGCCGCCCTCGACCCAGTCGGTCACCGAGAGCCGCGCGCCGACGAACATCCGCTCCGGCAGCACGGCCCGCACGGCGCGCGCGATCGTCAGGATCAGCCGCATGCGGTTTTCGAGGCTGCCGCCCCAACGATCGGTGCGCCGGTTCGAGACGGGCGACAGGAATTCGTTCAGGAGATAGCCGTGCGCGCCGTGCAGCTCGACGAAATCGAGGCCGATGCGCGCCGCCCGCTCCGCCGCCTGGACGAAGGCGGCGACGATCCGCTCGATGCCCGCCTCGTCGAGCGCGTCGGGCGTCGGCCAGCCCGGGGCGAAGGGGACCGCCGAGGGCGCGACCGTCTGCCAGGCGTCCTGCTCGGGCGTCAGCGGCCCGCCGCCGAGCCAGGGCAGCTGCGTCGACGCCTTGCGGCCGGCATG
Organism: Kaistia sp. SLG-1; assembly: GCF_059699055.1. NCBI lineage: Bacteria > Pseudomonadati > Pseudomonadota > Alphaproteobacteria > Hyphomicrobiales > Kaistiaceae > Kaistia > Kaistia sp. SLG-1. Next base: position 685,565 of record NZ_AP048544.1, on the reverse strand, counting down.
GCCGAGCTGGACGCCGAAGACGGCGCCGGGCGCCGCGACACGGCGCGCCGGGCCGAGCGCCCGCGCCATCGCCGCCTCGTTGGCATCGGAATAGAGCCCGAGGCAGCCGAGCGAGATGCGGCCGCGCCGCTCCACGCCGGTCGCCTCGAAAGTGATCATGCCGGCGCCCGACATGGCGAGCGACATCCAGTGCTGGATATGCCAGTCGGTCGCCGAGCCGTCATCGGCCGAATACATGCACATCGGCGCGATGGCGATGCGGTTCGGAATGGTGAATTCGCCCAGGGAAATGGGCGTGAAGAGTGCGGAGGACATCGTTCATTCCATCGGGAGGGGCAGGAAGGATCTTCGCCCGGACGGGCGGAGGGTCCGTGGGGACGCGCGACGCCCGTGCGCCGCGCGAAGGTCTCAGCGTGAAGTGTCGAGGCGCTGTCCGGAGGAGGCGTTGACCCGCCACCAGCCGGCGATGGCATGGCGCGGCCGGTGCGACGGCAGCACTTCGTGCGGGATCTCCTCCGACATCATCAGCACGACGCGCCCCGCCTGCGGCACGATTTCGGCCGCCGGCGCGCCGTCATCCTCGGGTCCCGACCAGAGCCGGAGCGCGCCGCCATAGTCCGCCTGCCAACCCTCGTCGAGATAGGCGACCAGCGAGACGACGCGGTTCCTGGTGCCGGCGAGGCTGTCCAGATGCCTGTTGTAGAAGCCGCCGGTCGGATAGGCGATGAAGTTGCACTCGAAATCGAACAGGCCGAGGAAGAGCCGCCGGTTGATGGCGATCCGCAGCTGTTCCGCCACCGCCAGGAAGCGCCGCTCGGCCTCGGTGCCGCCATCGAACCAGCGGATCGCCGCCCGCCTTATGTCGCCGTCGCGCCTGAGCCCGGTGGCGCGGCCGACGCCCGCCGACGCCATGGCGCCGGCGCTTTCCAGGCCCCCGAGCTCGCCTGCGAGCGCCTGTATCAATGCCGGGTCGAACAAGCGATCGACGACGGCAAACCCGTGTTCGGCCAGCGACGCGATCACCGCGTCGCTGGCTGTGCTGTCGAAATCATCGGTCTCCGAAAGCACGTCGCTCACTGGGCGGCCACTCCCGTCCCGATTGGGCAGGAGACGCCCGTGCCGCCGAGGCCGCAATAACCGTCCGGATTCTTGGCCAGATATTGCTGGTGCTCTTCCTCGGCGAAGTAGAAGGGCGGCCGATCAAGGATCTCGGTCGTGATATTCCCGAGCCCCTCGGCCGAAAGCGCGCGCTGATAAGCGTCGCGCGCCGCCTCGGCCCGTTGGCGCTCCGACGCGTTGGCGACGTAGATGCCAGAACGATACTGCGTGCCGACGTCATTGCCCTGGCGCATGCCCTGGGTCGGATCATGGCTCTCGAAGAAGATCGCGAGCAGCTCGTCATAGGAGATAACGGCCGGATCATAAGCGACGAGCACCACCTCGTTGTGGCCGGTCATGCCGGTGCAGACCTCGCGATAGGTCGGGTTCGGCGTCACCCCGGCGGCATAGCCGACGGCGGTGGCCCAGACGCCCTTCGCCTGCCAGAACTTGCGCTCCGCCCCCCAGAAGCAACCGAGGCCGAACAAAGCCGTCTCGATCCCCTGCGGATAGGGTCCGGCGATCGGATGGCCATTGACGAAATGCGCGCCCGGTTCGGTGATCGGCTGCGCGCGGCCGGGCAAGGCCTCGCCCGGCCCGGGCATCCGGGTCTTGCGCGATAGGATGTCGAGGAGATTCATGGGTCGTCTCCTTGTCTTGAGGTATGAGGGTCAGGCAATGACGGACCGGTAGCGCCTGCGGCGACCGGTCAGAAGCAGAAACGCGCCGAGCGCGCCGAGCACGAACCAGGTCGGCAGCGTCAGCAGGAACTGGATGACGGGGGACCAGACCCACGGACCGACATAGGTCTCGATATGGGTGGCGATGGCCGTCTGCAGCGCCGTCAAACTGTCGGGATCGAAGGTGAACCAGGCCTGGCCGAGCGGCGTCACGACCAGCGACGAGGCGGCGATCGACTTGGTTCCGTCGATCACCAGCCCGACGACCGCCCCGGCGAGGGCAAACAGGCCGAGAAGGCGGACGAAGAGCGTGAACATCGCAAGGTCCCTCGTCGCGCGGCGGGCGGTTCCCATCCGGAAAGCGACAAGCCACAGATAATGTTCGCGGGCGATTTCGGCAATGATTGATGAGCCAGCGCCAGAAAGCGGAGGCGGATTTCCGGCCATCCCCGCTTGTTTTCGTCGCAAGCCTTGCAGCCGCCTGCAGCACGTGATACCGCACCGCCTGTCTTGCTAAGCATCGAAGCGCCCGCCGCTTCCCGCTCGTAGGACAGGCGCCGAGCGCGCTGGTACGGAGGGGTGGCCGAGTGGTTGAAGGCGCACGCCTGGAAAGTGTGTATACGGGAAACCGTATCGCGGGTTCGAATCCCGCTCCCTCCGCCATTTACCTCACATGCTATTGATATGATTAGGCTTCTAGGCAGCCTGGCGCATCTGCGTGGCCCGGGAACGGCCGCCGGAATTTCAAAGGTGGCGCTCGCCTGATCCGAATAGACCCGGCTCCGAGGACAGTGGCGCAACGGCGCGCGAACAAGCGGCTGGTTGCTGGCGATGTTGTGCCCCACGCCCCACTGGTTCGCTGACTGCGATCTTCGGGCGCAAGTCATGGCCCGTTTCACGACTTGGGCTTCAGCTTAGATCAAGCTGTAGGGAGCCTGGGTGCTACGGATGATTTCCGCCTCTTCCATGAAGCGCGGATTCGTGAAAACGGCTGGCTCAGGCGTTTGCCGTTCCCGCCGACAGAAGGTCGTGAAACAGTCTATTGGGTCGGCGCAGCCCCAATTGACGACCTCCTGGCAGATGATCTTTCCGCCATGCGACTTAACCGCAGCCGCAACCGTCTCAGCGGATACCGTCTTGCTCCTCGCATGCTGCGGCTCGAACGGCTGCAGGGCGCCAGCATTTGAATGGTGAACGAATGCAACGCCTCGAGGCGACAGTTTTCGCAGGATTTGCGGGACGTAGCTGTCCAAGACCTCAGTATCGGCATGAACCAAAGAATCGAAGGTGAAGACCAGATCGAAAGCTTCGTCAGGCACCTGGCCCAACGTCATTCCATCATTCTGATAAAAGCGAGCATGCTTGGCCTCGGCGAAAATCTCCTGGCAACTCTTGATGCAGACGGGAGACAGATCGATGCCGACGTACTCGCGGCTCAGGGGCAATAGGAACTTCGTCCAACGACCGAAGCCGGGGGCAATCTCAAGGACGCTTTGCGCCGGCAACAGACGATGCAGGCGCGGATAGAGAGATCCGAACCATTGAGGCTCGCTGCCGCCCCATATTTCGGACCACTCCTCGCCCCTGCTTTCCCAATTGTACCAACCGCCCCAATACCCGGAGTTCCATTCGATTTCAGGCATAGAATCCCCCGTACAAATGGTCAATTGCACCCAGATTCACGATGATAGCAACGCCAAGAACAAATAACCACACTTAAAGCAGGAAGTCCGGACATCCAAGAAAATGAAAACTGCCTCTGCACTGACGAGCTATAGGTGTAACTCTGCGTAATGCGCAGAGCGGGCTCGCAAAACGCCGGCGGGCGCAATGGGGAGAGCCAGGATCGCCCTCCCCATCCCTTTGATCAAAGCCTTACGCCTCGGCCGAATACTCGAAGCCGGTGCCGTCTTTGCGGATGCGGCCGAAGCCGGGGAAGGTGATGTGCATGCCGGTGATGAGAACATCGTCGGCGGCAGCCCGATCGAAGATGAAGCGCCGGGCCGCGCGCGCCCGGTCCGGATCGACGTCGGCCTGCGCCGAGATGTCGGGATTGCGGGTCTGCCGCTCGATATCGTGGACGGCGTCGCCCCAGATGATCAGCTGCTCCTTGCCGCCGCCGTCGATCTGGAAGCCGTTATGGCCGGGCGTATGGCCGAAAAGCGGGATCGCTTCGATGCCGGGCACGACCGGGCCCTGCTGGAAGGGCTCGATCCGTCCCGAATAGGCAGCAAAGGCCTCGCGCGCCCAGTCATAGACATTGCGGAAATCGGTCGGCGCCCGTTCGCGCTGCTCGTCGCTCAGCCAGTAATCCAGCTCGTTCTGATGCACGAAGACCTGCGCCTTCGGGAAGATCGGCGCGTTGTCGATGTCGATCAGCCCGTTGGTGTGGTCCGGATGGATGTGGGTGCACAACACCGCGTCGATATCCGCCGGGGTCAGGCCGGCGGCGCCGAGGCTCGACACGAGCTTATTGAGGGTCGGCCCGAGCTTGGCGCCGCCGCCCGTGTCGACGAGAATGTTCTGAGTGGCCGTCTGGACGAGGAAGGCGTTGATGTCGAGATGGAAGGTGGCCTCGCTCGAGGCGGCGGGATCCTCCGACGCGATGAAGGAGGCGGGCAGATCGAAATGGCCGTCATGCAGGGCGGTCACGCGAACGGAGCCGAGCTGGATCGCCCGAGGGCCATAGTCGCCGCCCGTCGTCTCGGAAATATCTCGCGTCGTGTCCGTCATGATCTCGCTCCTTCTGGATCCGGCAGGTCGAGCGACCCGCCAAGGGGGCGAGATAAGTATCAGATGTATACCACGTGTAAATTACGCACCTTATCCGCACCAGGTCACCCGAAGGTGACTTCGAGCGGCGCCGGGCGTTGGCGGATCGGGTTCCTGTCCCGGAAAATCAGCCCGTCGGCTCACGCCACCTCGGCCACGCGCAGGCGATAGGCTTCCTGCGCCGCCCGGACCGCCGGCTGGTAGTCCGCCGACCAGGCCAGCAGCGCGCCGACGGGTTGCTCCAGCGTATAGCCCAGCGGCGTGACGCGATATTCGACGGCGAGCTCGCCCGTCGTCATGACGTGCCGCTCGACCAGCCCGTTCATCTCGAGGCGCTTGAGACAGGTCGCGAGGCTCTTCTGCGAGATCGCCGGCACGGCCCGGCGGATCGCGTTGAAGCGCTGCCTGCCGCCGTCGGTGCAGATCGCGGTGAGGATCAGCACCGTCCACTTGTCGGAAAGCAGGTCGAGCAGCAGGCGCATGGACTCGAGGTCCTGGTTCTTCGCCATTTTTAAGTTGCCTCCGGAGGTGACGCACCGAAGTGCGTCCTTGATGCCAGGTTTCCGAAGGATACTAGCGTGGGCGACCCGCCATCACCAGACGGCGCGCGATCATGCCCGCAAGGCGGCGCCCCGGAACCGGGCGATCAGCTCGCCGATCTTGGCGCGGCTGAAGACGTCGTCGAGGATCAGATGGGCGGCGCCGAACAGCGCGCTGTCGGCATCCGGCTCGGCCAGGACGATGCGGAGATCACGCGTGGCGAGCGGCAGGCAGCGCTGGTAGATCAGCTCGCGAATGCCAGAGAGCAGGATCTCGCCGCCGCGCGCCAGCGTCCCGCCGACGACGATCAGGCTCGGATTGATGATGCTGACGACATCCGAGGCGACCTCGCCGATCGTCCGCCCGGCCTTGCGCAGCAGCATGATCGCCTCCGGCGTCTGGCTCTCGACCAGCCGGATGACGTCGCGGGCGTTCTCGGCCGGAAAGCCGAGCCGCGACAGGTCGCGGGCGATCGCCCAGCCGGCCGCCCGCGCCTCGACGCAGCCGAACTTGCCGCAGCGGCAGAGCGGCGCGTCGTCGGAAAGGAACTGTATGTGGCCAATGTCGCCCGCCGCCCCCTGCGCGCCGCGAAACACCCTGCCGCTGGCGATGAAGCCGCTGCCGATGCCGGTGCCCGCCTTGATGAACAGCATGTCGTCGACACCGGGAAAATTGTGTCGGTACTCGTAGAGCGTCATCAGGTTCACGTCGTTCTCGACATAGACGGGAACGCCCAGTGCCCCCTGCAGGCGCGCGATGATGTCGTACTCGTCCCAGCCCGACAGGACCGAGGGGCCGACGACCCGCCCGCGCTTGAAATCGACCGGCGTCGGCAGGCTCAGCCCGACGCCGAGCAGGACGCCATGGCTCGCCTTCGCCTCCTGCGACAGCCGGTCCAGCTCGGCCGCCATCCGCCCGAGGGTTGCGGCGGGGCCGTCGGCGACGCTGAACGGGATCGTGCTCTGGAGGATGACGGCCGGCGTCAGATCCATCGCGGCGAGGTGGATATGCGTCTCGCCGATATTCGCGACCAGCAGGAACGCGGCCGTTTCGTTGACGGCGAGGACGCGGGTCGGCCGGCCGCCGCTCGGCAGCGTCCGGGAGGTTTCGCGCACCAGGCCGGCGGCGAGCAGCGCGCCCAGCCGCTGCGTGACTGTGACGCGGGAGAGCCCGGAGGCGGCGAGCAGATCCGAACGCGACGTCGCCGCGCGCGAGGCGACCAGCGACAGGATTTCTCCCGCATTGGCCAGCGCGGACAGATCCGATGACGTCGCGTCCTTCAGCATTCCAAGCTCCTGTTTCCAGCAGAGCTTTACCGGCAAACGCGAAAGAGATGAAGCGGAAACCGAAGCCGTACACAGCACTTATGTTCAATAATTTACATTATTGACCGATTTAAAGAAAACATCTTATCTAAGTGGAGATCGGAGAGCCGGATCGAAGATGCGGCGTCGACCGCCAATCGCCAGCGAAAGTGCCAGCCCGATGTTGCAGGATAGGGTCCCGAGGAACGAGTGGAAGCCGCGCCCGCTCATCCGGACAGGCAGGGTGGGCCGATGACGCGCGCCTATCTCATCGGGCTCGACTACGGCTCGGAATCGGCGCGTGGCGTGTTGATCGACGCCGCCAGCGGACAGCAGGTCGAAAGCCATGTCCACGCCTATCGCCACGGGATCCTGACGCGGACGCTGCCGGACAGCACGCCGCTGCCACGCGGCTTTGCCCTGCAGGTCGCGGCGGATTATCTCGAGGCGGCGGCGGATATCCTGACCGTGCTCGGCGGCGGGCGGCAGATCCTCTCCATCGGCGCCGGCTTCACCGCGAGTTCGCCCCTGCCGGCGACGGAAGCGGGGACGCCGCTGTCGGAGATCCATCCCGGCGATCCGCATGCCTATGTGAAGCTCTGGAAGCATCGCGCGGCGCAGCCCTATGCCGACGCCATCAACCGGGCGGGCGGCGATTTCCTGGCCAATTTCGGCGGCAAGCTCTCCGGCGAATGGCTGCTCGCCAAGGCGGCGCAGATCGAGGCCGAGGCGCCGGCGATCTGGGCCGAGACGGGTCGCTTCATCGAGGGCGGCGACTGGCTCGTCTGGCAACTGACCGGCGTCGAGGCGCGCGGCCTCGGCTTCGCCGCCTACAAGGCGCAGTATTCCACCGAGGCCGGCTATCCCTCCGGCGTGGTGGCGGGGCTTGCGCCGAAACTGGCGCCGCCGCTCGCGGCCGGCGCCGCTGCCGGCGCGCTGACCGGGGGTTGGCGCCAGAAGACCGGCATCGAAGGGCCGGCGGTCGTCAGCGTCGCGACGATCGATTCCCATGTCGTGCTGCCGGCGATCCAGGCGGTCTCCACCGGCTGCCTCGTCGGCGCGCTCGGAACCTCGGCCGCCTATCTCCTGCTCAGCGACGATTTCCGTCCCCTGCCCTCAGGCATCGAGGGCGTGGCGAAAGACGGCGCGGTGCGCGGATTGTGGTGCTACGAGGCCGGCCAGGCGAGCTTCGGCGATACGTTGAGCTGGTTCGTGAAAACGTTTCCGCGCGGCGCCAGCGAGGCGGAGAGTTTTGCAGCCTACAATCGCGAGGCGGCGGCGCTCGCCCCGGCCGCCAATTCCCTCCTCGCCCTCGACTGGTGGAACGGCAACCGCGTGCCGTTCGCCGATTCCGAGCTCACCGGGCTGCTGCTCGGCCTCTCGATGGAGACGACCGCCGTCGACATCTACCGGGCGCTGATGGAGGCGCTCTGCCACGGCGCGCGCAACGTCGTCGACCGGTTCGAGGCCGCCGGCTTCGCGATCGAGCGGATCCTGATGACCAGCGGCCTGGCGCGCAACAATCCGGAGCTGGTGGCGATCCTCGCCGACATCCTCGAACGCACGATCGAGGTGCCGGAGATCGACCATCCAACCGCCGTCGGCGCGGCGATCCATGGCGCAGTCGCGGCTGGAATCGTCGGGAGCTTCCAGGAGGGCGCGGCGCGGTTCGGCGCGCGCGATTTCAAGACCTATGAGCCCCGCGCGGCGAACGCGACGGCCCATCGCGCGCTCTATCGGCACTACCAAAACCTCAGCGCCGATCCGGTGCTGCATGAGGCGATGCACGACCTCGGCCGCCTCGCGGCGACGCGGTCCGGCGAGCCCTCCGGCCGCTAATTAATTAAGATCAGAAATATACAAAAGACGACAACGCGTGTTTGACTTTATCCAAAATGGATGAATTAATCCCCGTCAGCCTTTGAGGAGAAAGGCCGGGAACGAGAAGCGAAAAGCTCCGGTTCAACGCAAATCTGGGAGGATTGCATGAATTCCAATCGTCATCGCACGTCGCCTTTGTCCGCGCTCAAGGCCGGACTGAAGGTCACGATCTTCGGCCTCGCGCTCAGCGGCGCCGCCATGCAGGCCGCCTCGGCCGAGGAGGTCATCGTCGGCCTCGTCACCAAGACCGAGGTGAACCCGTTCTTCGTCAAGATGCGCCAGGCCGCCGAGGAGCAGGCCAAGGCCAAGAACGTCAAGCTGATCGCCCGCGCCGGCAAGTTCGACGGCGACAATGAGGGCCAGGTCGCCGCGATCGAGGATCTGATCAGCGCCGGCGCCAAGGGCATCCTGGTCACGCCGAACAATTCCTCCGGCATGCTCAACATCATCAAGAAGGCGCGCGACGCCGGCGTTCTGGTGATCGCGCTCGACACCGCCACCGATCCGGCCGACGCCGTCGATGCGACGTTCGCCACCGACAACTTCCAGGCCGGCGTGCAGCAGGGCGCCTATGCCCGCAAGGCGATGGGCGACAAGAAGGCCGTCGTCGCCATGCTCGACGGCACGCCGGGCGGCACCGTCGACACGTTCCGCCATGACGGCTACCTGAAGGGCTTCGGCATCGCCGAGGGCGATCCCTCGATCGCCGGCGCCGCCATCACCAATGGCGCGCAGGACAAGGGCCAGGTCGGCATGGAGAATCTGCTCTCCAAGAATGGCGACATCAACGCCGTCTACACGATCAACGAGCCGGCCGCAGCCGGCGCCTTCGCCGCGCTGAAATCTTTCGGCAAGGAAGATGCGGTGATGCTGACCTCGATCGACGGCGGCTGCGCCGGCGTGCGCGACGTCAAGGACGGCAAGATTGCCGCCACCGTCATGCAGTTCCCCTACAAGATGGCGGCCATGGGCGTCGACGCCGTCGCCGAATACGCCGCCTCCGGCAAGAAGCCGAGCGGCTTCGTCGATACCGGCTCCTTCCTGATCACCGACAAGCCGGTGGACGGGATCGAGTCCAAGGACACCGCCTGGGGCCTCGAGAACTGCTGGGGCGACTGACGACTTCGAGCGGCTCGGCGTTTCCCTGGAACCGCCGGGCCGCTCCAATGCCTTGTTTGGCCGCGTTTTCTTCGCGAACCGGAATCCATTTCGCTTGAAAGCGCTCTGATCTCCCGGCCGGGCCTCCGGCGGATGCCGCCTCGCGCGGCGGACGGACGGCCAGGCCCGGCCGGGAGATCCCAAGGTTTGCTTACCCGTCAGGCTTGAGGTTCAGATGACTGCTTCTTCCGCGACCGCGGCCACGCCGCGCGCCGGGCTGATGGCGCGCATCGTCGGCACGCCCTCCGTGGGCCCGCTCCTGGTGCTGCTCGTCTTCGGCACCATCTTCGCGCTGACCAATCCACGCTTTCTCGCCAGCCAGAACCTCTCGATCATCCTGCAGCAGACGGTGATCATCGGCACGCTGGCGATCGGCCAGACGCTGATCATCCTGACGGCCGGCATCGATCTCGCCGTCGGCGCCATCGCCGTGCTGGGCACGATCATCGCCGGCAAGCTGGTAGCAAACGGCTATGATCCCGTCCTCTCCATGGCCTTCGCCGTGCTCGTCTGCACCGCGGCCGGCGCCGCGGCGGGCGGGCTGATCAGCGGCCTGAAGCTGCCGCCCTTCATCGTCACGCTCGGCATTCTCGGCATCCTGACCGCCGCGCTCAGGCTGATCTCAGCCGGCGGCGCCTTCCCGGTCCGCGACGCGTTCCTCGGCTGGACCGGCAACAGCGTCAAGCCGTTCGGCTTCGTCATCACCTATGGCGTGATGATCATGCTGCTCCTCTACGCCGTCGTCTGGTATCTCCTGAACGAGACGAAGTGGGGCCGGCACGTCTATGCCATCGGCAACAATCCGGAAGCCGCCCGCCTCGTCGGCATCCCGGTGCGCCGTCATCTGCTCTCGGTCTATGTGCTCGCCGGCCTGCTCTATGGCATCGGTGCCTGGCTGGCGCTGGGGCGCATCCCGAACGCCGACCCCAATTCGCTGCAGACCGCCAATCTCGATTCGATCACCGCGGTGGTGATCGGCGGCACGAGCCTGTTCGGCGGGCGCGGCGGCCTGGTCGGCACGCTGATCGGCGCGCTGATCGTCGGCGTGCTGCGCAACGGCCTCACCCTCGCCGGCATCGATCCGCTCTGGCAGGATCTCGTCACCGGCGTCCTCGTCATCGTCGCGGTCGCGCTCGACCAGATGTCCCGCAGGAGGCGCTGATGTCGCTCGCTCCAGCCACCCGTGACGCCACCCGAGGCGAAGTCGTCCTCGAAGCGCGCAACATCACCAAACACTACGGCCATCTGGTCGCGCTCGACGGCGTCGATTTCGAGCTGCGCGCCGGCGAGATCCTCGCCGTCGTCGGCGACAACGGCGCCGGCAAGTCGACGCTGATCAAGGCGCTGACCGGCGCCGTGCGTCCCGACAGCGGCGAAATCCTGCTCGACGGCCAGCCGGTGCACTTCAAGGGCCCCCTCGACGCCCGGCAGCGCGGCATCGAGACGGTCTACCAGGACCTCGCCGTCGCGCCGGCGCTCGACATCGCCAGCAATCTGTTCCTCGGCCGCGAGCGCCGCCGCGCGGGAATCATGGGCACCCTCTTCCGCCGCCTCGACAAGCCCGGCATGCGCGCCGAGGCGGAGCGCAGCATGGCGGAGCTCAAGTTCCGGCTACCCTCGATCAACAGCCCCGTCGAAACGCTCTCGGGCGGCCAGCGGCAGGGCGTCGCCGTCGCCCGCGCCGCCGTCTTTGCCCGCAAGCTCGTCATCATGGACGAACCGACGGCGGCGCTCGGCGTGCGCGAGACCGGCCAGGTGCTGGAGCTGATCAAGACGATCCGCGATCGCGGCCTGCCGGTCGTGCTGATCAGCCACAACATGCCGAACGTCTTCGAGCTGGCCGACCGGATCCACATCATGCGGCTCGGCCGGCGGGCGGGAGTGGTCAGTCCCAAGACCCACTCCATGGCCGATGTCGTCGCGATCATGACCGGAGCGGTCGAACTCTAGTTCACCGATCCCGGCGACGCCGGGCGAACACCTCGTTCCATCCCACCCTCACCGCGTGAACCGGCACTCCGTTTCACGTGAACCCTCCACTCGTCCATTTCGCCGGGCGCGTCGCGCCTCCATCCGAACCGGGAGACTTCCATGTTCCGCCTTGACCAGAAGCTGGAGCGCATCCGCTCCGGCAACTACAGCCGCAGCGACTTCATCCTTGCCGACGCCAAGGACGGCGACATGGGCCCCAGCATCACTTCCTGCGGGCCGAAGCGCGAGAAGGACGGCAGCTGGACCCGCCACTACACCAGGGCGGAATTCCTCGAAAACATCCGCGCCGTGGTCGAGCAGGACATCGTCGACGTCATGCTGACGTCGGCGTCCAACATGGAAACGCTGATCGACATGGGCGTCTACCGCGGCAGCGCGATCAAGCCCGCCATCCGCGCCAACGACACGACGGACGTCTGGGTCGGCCGCGGCGCCAGCTACGTCAAGCACCCCTCGCGCGCCTTCCGCACCGCCTCGCTGCCGCGCGTCACCACCGGCTCGATCGATCCCGCCCCCGGCGCGCCCATCACCGGCACCGATCTCGGCCTCTATTCGATCACCTTCAACAACGACCTCGAGCACGACATGGCGGCGCTGGAGGCCTTCACCGACTTCCGCGACGACGCCGCCCGCAACAACTTCAAGTACTTCCTCGAGGTGTTCAACCCGAACGTCGCCAGCGGCGTCGATCCCGAGATCCTGCCGCACTACATCAACGACTGCATCATGCGCTGCCTCGCCGGCGTGATGAAGGCCGACCGGCCGCGCTTCCTGAAGATCGCCTATAACGGCCCGAAGGCGTTGGAAGAGCTGGCTTCCTACGATAGCAGCATCGTCGTCGGCATTCTCGGTGGCGGCGCGGGCACCACGCGCGACTGCTTCGAGCTGCTCTCGCAAGCGGAACGCTACGGCGCCCGGGTCGCCCTGTTCGGCCGCAAGATCAACCTCGCCGAAGACCCGCTGGCGATGATCACTTTCATGCGCGCGGTCACGGATGGCGCGCTGCAGCCGATCGAGGCGGTCAAGGCCTATCACGGCAGCCTGCAGAAGAGCGGCATCACCCCGTTGCGCGACCTCGCGACCGACAGCGAGATCACGGAAAAGCCCCTCAAGGCAGGCTAGGAACCATGTCCGAACATCGCCGGGGTATCGTGACCGGGGGCACCTGGTGCGTCGACTACAATCGGGTCGTGACGCACTGGCCCGAGGAAGACGGCATGGCCGAGATCGTCGGCGAGGAGCGCCATGGCGGCGGCTCGGCCTGCAACCTGGCGATCGACATCAAGCGCCTGGACCCGGCTATGCCGATCGACACGATCGGCGTGGTCGGGAGCGACGAGGCGGGGCACTACCTCGTCTCGCTCGCGGAAGAATTCGACATCGGCACGGAGCAGCTGACGGTGACCGACGCCATGGGCACGCAGTTCTGCGATGCCTATGTCTCGCGGATCACCCACCGCCGCACGCATGTCTACAGCGTCGGCGCGGCGACGCTACTGACGCCCGAGCAGTTCGACTTCTCCGCGACCCGCGCGCGTTTCCTGCATCTCGGCCTTCCCGGCGTGCACCGCCAGCTCGACGCTCCCCATGGCAGCGACGAAAGCGGCTGGGTGACCGTGCTGAAAAAGGCGCGCGCGGCCGGGCTCCAGACCAATCTGGAGCTCGCAAGCATCGAGCGGGAACGACTGCTCGCGCTCACCCTGCCCTGCCTGCCGCATCTCGATTTCATCATCGTCAACGATCATGAGATCGGCGCACTGGCCGGCATGGCGACCGTCCAGCACGGGGTGACCGACATCGCCGCCTGCGAGCGGGCGGCGCGAGCGGTGCTGGAAAATGGCGCGATGTCGGTTGTCGTCGTTCACTGCCCCGCCGTCGCCATCGCGGTCAGCCGCGACGGCCAGCGACTGATCAAGCCGTCCGTCGCCATCCCGCCGGAGCTTGTCGTCGGCGCCAATGGCGCGGGCGACGCCTTCGCCGCCGGCATGCTCTACGGCCTGCACGAGGCCTGGCCGCTGGAAGACTGCGTCCGCCTCGCCCATGCGGCCGCGGCGGCGTCGCTGCGCAGCGTTTCCACCACGGTCACGGTCGAGAGCTGGCGGCAATGCCTGGATCTCGCGCGGGACTGGGGATGGCGATCGGAGCCGGCGGGGCACAGGCTGGAAGCCTGATCCGCAGCCCGCGCCAAGTTCGGCGCGGGCGCCTGAGCAGGCCGCCTGCCCCTAGCGCAATCCGGCCAGCGCGGCGTCGAAGTCGGCGACGATATCCTCCGCCGTCTCCAGGCCGACGGAGACGCGGATCAGATTGTCGGCCAATCCCAGCTTCTCGCGCTCCTCCTTCGGATAGGTCGAGTGCGTCATGCTGGCGGGGTGCTGCACCAGCGTCTCGGCGTCGCCGAGGCTGACGGCGATCGTCGACAGCTGCAGGCGATTGCAGAGCTTCGCCGCCCGGTCGTAATCGCCGTCGACATAGAAGCCGATGAGGCCGCCATAGCCGGACATCTGGCGGCTGGCGATCGCGTGCCCCTTCGCCGTGGTGAGGCCCGGATAGATCACCTCGGCGATCGCCGGATGCCGGGAAAGCCTATCCGCCAGCGTCAGGGCAGACGAGGAATGCCGCTCCATCCGGAGCTCCAGCGTCTTCAGGCCGCGCAGGATGAGATGCGCCGTCAGCGGCGCCATCGTCGCGCCGGTCATGACGCGGAGGCCGATCTGGCGGATCTGCTTCACATGCGCTTCGCTGCCGGCGACGATCCCGGCGATGAGGTCGCCATGGCCGCCCAGATATTTTGTGGCCGAGTGCAGGACGAGATCGGCGCCCTGTTCGAGCGGGCGCTGCAGATAGGGCGTCGCGAAGGTGTTGTCGACAATCGAGAGCGCCCCATACCGGTGCGCCAGCGCCGAAACGGCTTCGATGTCGACGATATCCAGCATCGGGTTGGCGGGCGTCTCGAAATAGACCGCCTTGAAGGCGCCCTCGGCCGCCGCGGCTTCCAGCTCGCCGGGCTCCGTCATGTCGATCAGGCGGATGTCGAAGCCGAAGCGATCGCGCAGATGGCCGAAGAAGGCGAACGAATTGCCGTAGAGCCGGCTGTGCACGAGGATGCGGTCGCCCTGCTGGAACAGCGAGAAGAAGGTCGCCGAGATCGCACTCATCCCCGACGCCGTGGCGACAGCCGCCTCGGCGCCCTCCAGACTCGCCAGCCGGCTTTCCAACACCGTCTGCGTCGGGTTCTTCGTCCGGCCGTAGATGTAGGCATTGCGTTCGCCGCGAAAGGCGGCGCCGCCGTCCTCGACGGTGTCGAAGGCATAGGTCGACGTCATGAACACGGGCGGAACCAGCGCCCCCTGCTCGTCCTTCGGATCGTAGCCCTCATGGATGGCCCGCGTGGCAAAGCCCGGTCGGTTCGAAGGGGGTGTCTTGGACATGCAGTCGCTCTTTCAGTTCAACGTCATGGCGATCGCGTTCATGGCGATCGCGCGAGGCCTTCGGCCGCGCCGACCCGGTTATTCGGGGCGGGAATGGATGGGATCGACCCAGTAGACCGCCTCGGGCTTCTCGACCGGATCGACATCCGTGATGTTGACGACGACGGCCTCGTTGTCCGAGCGGACGAGCACGCATTCGAGCACGTTGTCCGGATCGGCGTTGATCTCCTGATGCGGGACATAGGGGGGAACGAAGATGAAGTCGCCGGGCCCTGCCTCGGCGACATATTCGAGCCGATCGCCCCAGCGCATCCGCGCCTTGCCGCGGAGGACGAAGATCACGCTCTCCAGCGCGCCGTGGTGATGCACGCCGGTCTTGGCGTTCGGCTCGATGGCGACGGTTCCCGCCCAGATCTTCTGCGCGCCGACGCGGGCGTGATTGATCGCCGCCTGCCGGTACATCCCCGGCGTCTGCGCCGTGTTCGGGTCCAGCTGATCGCCCTTAATGACGCGTACACCGTCATGCTTCCACCGCTCCGCGTGGCCGTGATCGTGGTCGTGCGTGTGATCGTGGTCGTGGTGATCGCTCATGGTCGTGCCTCGGGTTCGGATGAAACGGGATGGCGGGCGGCCTTGCGAAAGATCGCCGACGCCCTGGCGCCGAAAGCCTGGATCGGCGCGGCGAGATCGCCCGGCGCGGCCGCATGGCAGAGCCACAGATCGGCGCGCAGCGAGAAATCGCTCACCGGGATCGCGACGAGGTTGGCGCGATGCGGGCCGGAGCGCCGCCATCCGATTCAGCAATCATCGCCCGTCCGCCCCGTTATTCTACGCCATACTTAGATTCTCGGCTCCATCTTGTCGTGGACGGAATAATTCCGAGCTGCGGCTTTGACGAACGCAATTTCCACGGCGACGCCCAATCCGGGAATTCTCCGCCGCCGGTCCGGATCGCGAGACGGGGACGAGCAGGCGACCGAGTCCTCTGTCGCCTGCGCCTCCTTGTGGACGTTGCCACGCCTTGCCGCCTTCGCGGAGCGGCGGCGTGGCACCTCCAGGAAATGCGTCAGGTTCCCAGGCGCTTCGCAGCGGCTTCGGCGGCGAGGCGGGCCTGGCCGTCCATCCATTTGCGGCTCTGCCGCGCCGCCGCCAGCCGTTCCGGACCCGCCTCCTGCGGCGTGCCGTTGGCGAAGGGCGGCTCCGGCGCATATTCGATCGTCAGCTGCACCCGCCGGGCCGCTTCCTCGCCCTTCATCAGGGCCGCCAATGTCAACGCGAAGTCGATCCCCGCCGTCACGCCGCCGCCCGTCATCCGGTTGCGATCCCGCACCACGCGCTGGTCGACATGACGCGCGCCCATGAGCGGAAGCAGATCGGCGACGGCCCAATGCGCGGTCGCGTCATAGCCCTTGAGCAGGCCGGCGGCGCCGAGAACCAGCGCCCCGGTGCAGACGCTGGTCACCCACTTCGCCCGCGCGCCGCGATCGGCGAGGAAGGCGAGCACCTCGGGATCGTTCATGCAGTCGACCGAGCCCAGCGTGCCGCCCGGCACGAACAGGATGTCGAGATCCGCGGGGCATTCGTCAAAACTCTGCGTCGCCGCGAGCGGAATGCCGACATCGGTGGAGACGGGCGACTTGTCCTTCCAGACGAGCTGCACGTCGAAACGCAGGATCTTGAACACGGTCATCGGCCCGATGAGGTCGAGCGCCACCATCTTCGGGTGCACCAGCATCGCCACCTTCGGCGCGTCCGGCGGCGTCTCCATCATCGAACGCATATGGGCGGCGCCGGCCTGCGGTTCCGCCGCGTTTGCCGGGGCGGCCGCCGAGGCAGCGAGAAGGGTTCCGAGCGCGAGCAGCGTCCGGCGGTCGAGATTGTCCGTCATGATATTTCTCTTTGACTGGGGGATGCGAGAACGGCTCGGTCTTCGCCGACCGGAAGCCGGGACGACGCGCAGCGAACCCCGCCGGCGAAAAGCCAGTGTCGGCGGCGTGTCTCACCGCCGGAGCTTTAGGGGTTCAGTGCCGATCGGGGCATTCGCGAGCATAGGCGCGGCGAGGATGCAGCCTCGCCCGCGCCTGCCTGTCAGACGACGGCAGGCGGCGCTCGGGGATTGCCGGTCTTGCCGTCGCGGGCGGGCAGGAACAGCTGTGTCCGGGAAGGGACGAAGGTCGCGCTCTCGCGGTCTCGCCAGACAAAGGCGCCCGCCAGTGCCCCTTGCGGCGTCAGCGCGGGCGCGAACATGCTGCAACTGACCGTGCAGCAATCCGGCATCTTGTGAGGATTGGCGGTGTCGTCTCCGGCGGGCTCAGCCGGGTTCGCGGTGCAGATGATGCTGCCGAGCGCGTCGCGGAGGACGGGGGGCGAGACGCTTCCCAGCGCATAGGCGCTGAAGAGCGATTGCATCACGAGCGCATAGGCGACGACGGCCCATGCGACCCACGATCCCGCGCCTCGTCGTCCCCTGCTCACTCGATTTCCGCCCCTCGGTGACAAGCCTGCCTAGCATCGGCGCCTGTCATCCATAAGGGTCGGATCGTTTCATGCGGCGTTATGTCAGGCAGGTCGCGCCGACCGCCCGAACGGCCCCCGCGAGCTTCGCGAGAGCCGCTTGTGGCTCCGGCCCGCCGGCGCCCTACGCGCTGACCGCCTCGGTGAGCGTCGGATAGTCGACATAGCCCTGGGCGCCGCCGCCATAGAAGCTGGCATTGTCGGGCTTGTTCAAGGCAGCGCCGGACTTCAGCCGCTCGACGAAATCCGGCGTCGAGAGCACGAACTGACCATAGGCTTCGAGATCAGCGATGCCCGACTTCACGTCCGAACCGACGTCCTCGAGCTTGCGGCCGGGCCGATTGAGGATCAGCGCCTGGTCCCAGAGCGAGCGGATATCCGCCAGCAGCGCCTCGTTGCCGAGATGCAGGAGGTGGACATAGGCGAGCCCGAGCTTGTTCAGCTCGCTGACGAGATAGCGATAGAGGTCGGGGGCCTCCGCGCCTTCGTCCAAGCCGCCGAACGTCGCGCCGGGGGAGAGGCGGATGCCGACGCGGTCGGCGCCGATCTCCGCGGCGACCGCCGTGGCCACTTCGATCGCGAAACGGGCGCGGTTCTGCAGGCTGCCGCCATAGCTGTCGGTGCGCAGATTGGCGTTCGGCGCCAGGAACTGCTGCACCAGATAGCCATTGGCGCCGTGGATCTCGACACCATCCGCGCCGGCGTCGACTGCATGGCGGGCGGCGTTGCGGAAATCGTCGACCGTCTGCCGGACTTCCTCGATCGTCAGCGCGCGCGGCTCCGGGATCGACTGCATGCCGGTCGGCGTGAAGATCTCGCCGCCGGGCTGCACGGCGGAGGGGGCGACGGCCTGCCGGTGATGCGGCGTGTTGTCGGGATGCGACGTCCGTCCGGCATGCATCAGCTGGATGAACAGGCGCGATCCCTTGGCGTGGATGGCCGAGGCGATCTTCTTCCAGCCCTCGACATGGGCGTCGGTGTAGATGCCCGGCGTCGTCAGATAGCCCTGGCCATCGGCGGAAGGCTGCGTCCCCTCCGCGATGATCAGGCCGAGGCCGGCGCGCTGCTCGTAATATTGAGCGGCGAGCGCGCCGGGCGTGCCGTCGGCTTCTGCCCGGCTCCGCGTCATCGGCGCCATCGCCAGACGGTTCGCGATGTCGATGGAGCCAATCCTGGCCGGGGTCCAGATGTCGGACATTGCTGCGCGTTCCTTGCTTTTTCGGGGCGAGAGGCGGCGAGCTTCGCCGGGTCTCGGAATGAATTGGCATGCGGGACGGGAGGCTTCCCCCGGTCCGTCACGACAGCTAGTGTTTCATTCCGGCCGGCAATAGGCGGGCATCTGGAACAGGTTGGTCCGAAAATGGAACAGATGGATCTCGAAGCGGTCCGGCTCTTCGTCGCGGTGGCGCGGCAGGGCGGGCTCAACGCGGCGAGCCGCGAGACGGGCATTCCCAAGGCGACGATGTCCCGGCGCATCCGGCAGCTGGAGGCGAGCCTCGGCACGCTGCTGCTGGAGCGCAGCGGCCGCCGGATGCGGATGACCGACGACGGGAGGCGGCTCTTCGATCGGGCCGCGCCGCTTCTGGCCGACCTCGCCTCGGCCGGCGCCGAGATCAGCGCGCGCGACGGCGAAGTCCGGGGCACGCTGCGCGTCAGCGTCCCCGCTTTGCTGGCCCGGTCCGGCATCGGCGCCTTCGCCACCGCCTTCGTGAAGCGATATCCGCAGGTTAAGCTGGAGATCGACGTCGACGACCGCTTCGTCGATCCGGTCGCTGAGGGCTATGATCTCGTCGTCCGCGCCAACCCCGCCGCCGATTCCGACCTGGTGGGCAAATGCTTCCTGCGCACCGACGTCGAACTGGCGGCCGCTCCGGAAATCCCCCTGCCTACCGGACAGAACGAGGTCGTCGACGCGGTCATCCTGACGGCGACCGGCGGCCAGGATTCGTGGACCGTGTTGAACGAAGGAGGGCCACTTACCGTCCTCCCCCACGAAACGATTCGGTGCTCCTCGATGATGCTCGTCTATGACGCCGTGCTCTCCGGCGCGGGCGCCGCGCTGCTGCCCGCCTGGCTGATCGAGCCTGACCTGAAGGAGGGCCGGCTGCGCGCCTGGGGAAGGGTTCCCAATCGCCACATGGAGGCATGGGTCCTGCACACGCCGGCCCATCTCAGTCGCCCCAAGATCCGCGCTTTTGTCGATGCCCTGGTCGAGGCTTATCGCAGCGGGGGCAACCGGGGCTGAGCCTCCGCCACGCATCGTCCCGACGCATGGGTCGCGGCGGTGGCGACAGTCCCCGTTCGGCCTGACGGCAGCCCCGGCGGCGCCCTGCCCCGGATCCGCGTCGCACCCCGCCGGGCGGCGATCCCAACGGCTCCCATCCGCGCGTTACCGAAACGGTTCGGTATTGACAGCTTCGACTGCCATCGATATCATTTTATACTGAAACGTTTCATCGCAAGGGAGGGCGATGTGGCGCGAATGCGGGTTTTGACCATCCAAGGCATCGCCGCGACCGGCAGCGTTCGACATGGCTCCGGCTTGCCAGCCGGCCGGCGGACGCGCCTCCCCTCCCAGATGAGCTCCTCAGCCTCTAACGCCCGCCCTGAACCATGGGCTGGCGCGCGACCCTGATCACCCCCGATGAGCCGCCCTGACGGACAGGGCCGGCCGACATCTGCCTGGAGACCACACGTGGAAATCGCATACCAGCTCTACACCTCGCGGAAAGCCCTTCCCCTGACGGGCCAGTTCCCGTTCCTGAAGAGCATCGGCTACGACCATATCGAGGTGTGGCCCGGCGCCTACAAGGAAGACCCGAAGGGCTTCCGCCGCGCCCTCGACGAGGCCGGCCTCGACGCGCCGAGCGTCTTCATCGCCGATCCCGGCGAGGCGGACGACCTGCAGGAATGGATCGCGGCGGCGCAGATCCTCGGCGGAAAGACGATCGTCCGCCCGGGCCTCGCCCCGGCCAATCGCCCCGCGGAAGCGGACGGCTGGAAGCGCCTCGCCGAGCGGCTCTCGAAGGAGGCCGAGATCGCCCGCGCCGCCGGCTTGAACTTTGCCTGGCACAATCACGATTTCGAATTCCAGCCGCTCGCGGACGGATCGCGGCCCATCGACCTGATTGTCGGCCATTCCGACCCGCTCGTCCGCCTCGAGCTCGATTGCGGCTGGGTGTTCCAGGCCGGCGGCGACATCGAGACCGAGCTGAAGCGCTTCGCCGATCGCATCATCGCCATCCACGCCAAGGACGCGGCGCCGCTCGGGACGGTCGAGGAAGACGGCTGGCTGGCGCATGGCGACGGCGTGATCGACTGGGTCGCCCTGCTGCCCGCCATCGAGGCGAGCAACGCCAAGCTCGCCGTGGTCGAGCATGACGAGCCGGCCGACTGGGAATATGTCGCCAAGCGCTCCTACGAGAGCCTGGCGCAGCTGTTCGGCGGCCGCTGATGCAGGGCGTCGTCGGCCTCGCGCACATCGCCATCAAGGTCAAGGAAGAGGCGCGAACCCTCGCCTTCTACCGCGACGGGCTGGGATTCCCGGAGATGTTCCGCCTGAACCACGAGGACGGCCGCCTCTGGCTCGCCTATCTACGGATCAGCGACACGCAGTATCTCGAGGTGTTTCCCGAGGCGGAGGGCGAACAGGCGTCGAGGCCGGGGACGAACGGCATTGATCACATCTGCCTGCAGGTCGAGGGGATCGACGCGGTGGCCGAACGCGTGAAGGCGAACGGCATCGCGCTCTGCCGCTGGACGCAGACGCCGGACGGACCGGCGCTCCTGCCGGACCCGGACGCGGCGCCCGTCCTCGGCCAGGACGGCAACCGGCAGTTCTGGATCAAGGATCCGGACGGCATTCGCATCGAGTTCATGGAGATGGCCGAAGGCAGCCTCCAGGACCAGGCGATCCGCCGGCTGGCGCAGAATGCAAGCTGAGCTCCCTGGCCTGCCGTCCGTTTCTCCGGCAGGCCGCCCTGCCGGCCGCGTTCCCTCCCAGGGACGCGGCCGGTTTGGCTTTCGAGCTCTCGCCAGCGCGGCGCCCTTACGCCTTCGGCGGCGGCGCGCAGCTGCGTCCCGTGATGAATTTCGGCACGAAGATCTTTTCGCGCGGCGGGATCGGTTCGGGACCCCGGTGCTGGATGCGATCGAGCAGGAAGCTCGCTGCCGCCTGGCCGATTTCCGCAATCGGCTGCACCACGACGGTGAGCTGTGGATGGATGACGTTGCCCCAGGGGACGCTGTCGATCGTGGCGAGCGAAATGTCCTCGGGGCAATTGAAGCTCAGATCGTTGATGGCCTGCAGCGCCCCGAGCGCCATCAGGCTATTCGCCGCGACGATCGCGGTCGGACGATCCGGGCGGGTGAGCAGGCGCATCGTCTGGTCGTAGGCGACGTCGCCGCTGTATTGGCCGTCCACGATCAGCGATTCGTCGGGTTCCACACCCGCCGCGACGAGCGTGTCACGGAAGCCCTTCTTGCGCTGCTCGGACGTCCAAAGCCCGCTGCTTCCGGCGATGTGCGCGATCCGGCGATGGCCGAGGCGGAGCAGATGCTGGGTCAGCATCGACGTGGCGAGCTGATTGTCGATGCCGACGAAGTCGGTATTCAGCGCCTCGATCTTGTGGTCGATCGCGACCAATGGCGTCTTCAGCGTCGCCAGGAACTGCAAATGCTCGCCACTCGGCAGATGTGGTGAGATGATGATGCCGCCGACACGCTGGCCGGTAAGGGCATCGATGATCGCCCGCTCGCGCTGCGGATCCGTCTTGGTTTCCGACAGGGTGACGAGATGATGGTGTTCGAGGGCGGTGTCCTCGATACCGGCCATCAGATCGCCGAACCAGGGGTTCTGCATCGAGCCGATCACCACGCCGATCAGCCGCGATCGGCCGGCCTTCAGGCTCTGCGCCACCGGATTGGGCGTGTAGCCCACGGCCTCGGCGGCGTCCGTGATCCGCTTCAGCGTCTCGGCGGTGACCTGGGAACTGTCCCGAAGCGCCACCGACACCGTCGAAATGGACACGCTGGCCAACTTCGCCACGTCTCGAATGGTCGCCATCTACCGAACCGTTTCTGTGAATTCTTCGTGAAGGAGGATACTCGCCGCCATTCGGCGCCGCAACCTCACTTTCATAACGATTTTCGCGCCTTGATGCAGATCAAATCCGGCACCGTAGATTGAAATGACTCTTGACTCCGACGCCCACTCATTAGACAACCGAAACGGTTCGGCGATCTGAGGAGAAAATCGTCGAGCGGAGGAGCAGAAGCCGGTGACGAACCGGTTCTGCAGTGATCGAACACCACGCCGTCGCGCCCCTCCGGGGCGCCCCGGTTCTCGGGCAGGAACGACATGCGCTTTCGCCAGGTCACTCCGGACTTCCAACCGCATCCGAACACGCCGCCGATCGGCGAAGTGTTCGGCGCGATGGACCTGTCCGCGTGGTCGGACCGGGCGCCGGTTCGCCAGCCGGCCGAGCCCGATCGCGATAGAATCCGTCCCCTGCACGCGACCCCTGCCCTGCGGGGAACCGGGCGCGGCGTGGCCGTCCGGCTCGCCAGGATCTCCCATGCAAAGGGCCGATCCGTGCATCGCGCGCCATCCGGGGCCGAACCCGCCATCGCGAGGAAAGCGGCGCGGCCGGCGTTCGGGATCCCCGAGTTCACCGGCCACCCGATGGTCCCAATTTCTGAGTGAAGCCCCAGTGAAGGGGACGAATTTCTGCCGCGCTCAAAGGAGGAATTGAGCATGAATGAATCGTCGATACCCCCGCGTTCCATCAACCGCAGAACCTTTCTCGGCGGCACCGCGGCGGCGGCCACGGCGCTGACCCTCGGCATCCAGAAGTCCTGGGCCCAGTCCGGTGACAAGCTCAAGTTCTGGGACATGGTCTGGGGCACCGGCCAGGGCTATACCGATGCCGCCCGCGGCATCACCAACGCCTACAAGCCGGCCGAGGGCCTGCTGGGCGTCGAGTATCAGTCGATCCCCTGGGCGAGCTGGTACCAGACCTTCACCGCCGCCGGCGCCGCCAACACCACGCCCGCCGTCAGCTCCGGAGCGGCCTATCTGCCGTTCTACTTCATGGAGCAGGGCAAGATGGCGCCGGCCGACGATCTGCTGGCGCAGCTGAAGAAGGACGGCAAGGACGACTTCCTGCCCGGCCTGATCGACGCGCTGCAGACCAAGAACGGCCTCGCCGCCGTGCCGTGGTCGATCGACCTGCGCGTGCTCTGGTATCGCAAGTCGATCCTCGAAAAGGTCGGCGCCGAGGTTCCGACCGACTGGCAGAGCTACATCAAGGCCGGCGAGGCGCTGCAGAAGGCAGGCTATGTCGGCTTCGCGACCTCCGGCTTCGGCTTCCACAACATCGCGTCGGTGATGCTCAACAATGGCGGCGGCCTGTTCAACGAGGATGGCGCGCCGGACTGCGTCATCGATCGCAATATCGAGTCGATCGACTTCCTGCATGAGCTCGTCGCCAAGGAGATCATCGATCCCTATGCGATCGGCTACGACTATTCCGCCAATGTCGTGCCGGACTGGGCCAGCGGCCACATCGCCATGGGCTTCGAGCAGGTCGGCCTGCCCGGCAAGATGCCGGCCGACGTCGCCGCGGACCTGGTGGTCGCCTCGCCGCCGACCAGCGTCAGCGGCAACAAGGGCGCGGCCTACTGGGTCAACCCGCTGATGATGTTCAAGACCACGCCGTCGCAGCCGTCGTCGGAAGCTTTCCTGGCTCACTATCTCGACAATCTGCACGTGTTCTGGGAGCAGGGCGTGTGTTCCGACCTGCCGACGAAGAAGAGCATCACCGACCTGCCGCTGTTCCAGAACGATCCGAACCTCGCCCGGTCGATCAATGAATGGCAGCCGATCGGCAAGACCATCGCCGCCCGCTCCAAATACCCGTTCGGCGCGCTCAACGCCGTCGATGGCGGCTCGGCCATGATCAACATGCTGCAGCGGATCCTGCAGGGCGAGAAGAATTCCAAGGCGTTGCTCGAGGAACTCCAGGCGGGCCTCGTCAAGGTCATGAAGACGTAATGAAGATCCGGCCGGAGACCGAGGCATGAGTGCCACTGCTCGTAGACAAATTCCGCAACTCGGCCACCGGCTGACCCTGACAGGGCTGGCGCTTCCGGCGCTGATACTGATGGTCGTGGTGAACGCCTATCCGTTGTTCTTCGCGATCATCCAATCGGTGCATGGCGGCAGCCTCATCGCTCCGGGCCCCTTCGTGGGCCTGGAGAACTTCACCGAGGTGCTAACTGGCCAGAGCTTCTGGCGGGCGACCTGGTTCACGCTGGTCTTCACGGCCTGTGGCGTGTTCGGCAGCTGGGCGCTCGGCTTCGCGCTGGCGCTGCAGCTGAAGCCCAATTTCCCGGGCAAGGACGCCTTCAAGGTGCTCCTGCTCTTGCCGTGGATCGTGCCGATCGTCGTGACTGCCATGAGCTGGAACTGGCTGCTGGCCGCGCGCGACAGCGTCCTGCCCAACATCGCCCGCGCGCTCGGCATGGGCAATGTCATGTTCCTCGGCAACCCGACCCTCGCCATGGTCACGGTCTGCGTGTTCAAGGTCTGGATCAGCTATCCGTTCATGATGATGATGTGCGCCGCGGCACTGGAGAGCGTCGAGAGCAACATCTACGAAGCCTCCGCGATCGACGGCGCCGGTAAGTGGCAGCAGTTCCGCCACATCGTCCTGCCGGTCACGGCACGCTCGACCTACATCAGCTGGATCCTGATGGCGGTGTTCTGCGTCAATGATTTCCCGACGATCTACCTGCTGACGCGCGGCGGGCCGCTCGATGCGACGACGTCCCTGATCGTCCTCGCCTACAAGACGACCTTCCTCGACTTCCTGCCCGGCACCGGCATTGCGATCGCCTTCCTCATGACCGCGGTGATGATCGCGCTCTCCATCATCCTGCTGCGCCAGATCCGAAAGTCGAGCCTGCAATGAGTGTGTCCTCCCCTGTCCGCCCCGTCAGCGGAACCCCTCGTCCCTGGCTGCGGTCGCTCGTCACGCTGGTGATCACCGTGGTGCTGCTCTCCCCCATCCTGGTCGTCTTCTGGCTGGCGCTGCGGCCCCCCGTGACCTGGCAGCAGACCGGACCGACGCTCGGCACCTTCTGGTACGTGCTGACGCAGACCGACGTGCTGCGCTGGCTGACGAACAGCGTCCTCGTCAGCCTCGTCTCGACGGTCGCCGCCGTCGCGGTGGCGGCGCCGGCCGGCTATGTGCTGTCCCGCGGCCGGGGCCGGGCCACTTCCGCCTTCTCGCTCTTCATCTTCGTGCTGCAGAGCCTGCCGGCGGTCGCCTTCATCATCCCGCTCTTCATCATGTTCGCGAATATCGGCCTGGCGGATACGCTTACCGGCGTCTCGATCGTCTATGTCGCCTCGTCGATCGCGGTCGGCTGCTGGATGATGACGGCCTATTTCGACAGCCTGCCCGTCACCCTCGAGGAGGCGGCCTGGATCGACGGCGCGTCGGTGTTCGGCGGCTTCGTTCGGATCATCCTGCCGAACTCCCTGCCCGGCATCCTGTCGACGTCGCTCTTCACCTTCCTGCATTCCTGGAACGACTACATCGTCGCTTCCGTGTTCCTGCGCTCGGACCGCGCCTTCACGCTGCCGATCGGACTGCAGACCTTCTTCCAGCAGAACCTTACGGACTGGGGACCGGTGATGGCCTGCGCGGTCATCATGCTCGCCCCGCCCGTGATCCTGTTCGCCGTCCTCAATCGCTACTTCAGCATTGGCGGCATCGGCGGCTCTTTGGCCGGCCGCTAGTCCCTCTCGGAGTTGAGTTCAAATGAATACCGCGCTGCTGCATGCTGTCGTGGCCCTCATCGTGCCCGCGGACCAGGACGGGGGAGCCCTCGAGCTGGGCGCCCCCGCCTATCTCGACCGGCATTTTCGCGAGTTCCCGGATCAGGCAACCGCCATCGCCGCCGGTCTCGGGCATCTGCCGACGGATTTCGCGGATCTCGAAAGCGCCGCGCAGGAGGCGATCCTGCGCGGGCATGAGCGGGAACCCTGGTTCCAGCTGCTGGTCGAGCTCGTCGCCGAGGGCGTCTATGCCGATCCCGACAATGGCGGCAATCCGGGCGCCGCGTCCTGGCGCATGGTCGGCTACGAGCATGGATTGCCGGAAGGCCCGAACGGCCCGGCGGCGACGGAGGGCCAGCCGCCCGCCCCGGTGCCGGGCGATCTCGATTTCGACGTCGTGATCG
The DNA here is from genome assembly GCF_059699055.1 of Kaistia sp. SLG-1. NCBI lineage: Bacteria > Pseudomonadati > Pseudomonadota > Alphaproteobacteria > Hyphomicrobiales > Kaistiaceae > Kaistia > Kaistia sp. SLG-1. The sequence goes on along the minus strand of NZ_AP048544.1, from coordinate 658,949 downwards.
TCGGTGCGGGCGCCGGCGGCGGTGTCGCGGCCGGCGTTCTCGCCGACAGCGGCAAGACCGTGCTGCTCCTCGAACGCGGGTTGAACCGCGACTACGAGGACAGCGGTCACCGCGACCATCTCCGCAATCACCGCCTGTCCTTCTACGGCCACAACACCGGGCCGGACCTCGACGGCAATCCGCGCGTCGTCATCGATATCGACGGCATCGAGAAGGTCGTGCGGCCGCATGAGCTGCTCTACCACAACCTGGCCGCCGCGGTCGGCGCCGGAACGCTGGTCTATGGCGCCCAGGCGTGGCGTTACCATCGCGACGATTTCCGCATGGCAAGCCTCTACGGCGTGCCGGAGGATTCCTCGCTGGTCGACTGGCCGCTCTCCTTCGACGACCTCGAACCCTATTACGAGCGGGCCGAATGGGAGATCGGCGTATCCGGGTCCGGCGACACCAACCGGCACGAGGGCGTCCGCGCGCGCGACTATCCGATGCCGCCGCTGCCCGAGACCCCGGCGACGCCCGTGCTGCGGCGCGGCGCCGAAAAGCTCGGCATCGGCGTCACGCGGGTTCCCGTCGCCATCAACAGCGTGCCGCGCGACGGCAGGCTCGCCTGCATGGGCTGCGGCACCTGCGTCGGCTTCACCTGCCCGAGCGACGGCAAGAACGGCACCCAGAACACGACGATCAAGCGCGCCATCGCGACGGGCCGCTGCACGCTGCTCACCGGCACGATGGTGCTCAAGGTCGAGACCGACGATCGCGGCAAGGTCACCGGCGTCGAATTCGCGGATGCGACCGGCAAGCGGCATGTCGCCAGGGGCAAGACCATCGTGCTGGCCGCCGGCGCGATCGAGACGCCGCGCCTGATGCTGAACTCGGCCACGGCGCAGGAGCCGGACGGCCTCGGCAACGCCAACGACCTGGTCGGCCGCAACCTGCAGGGACACTATTATCCCGGCGCCTACGGCCTGTTCGACCAGCCGATGCACAGCTCGCGAGGGCCGGGCGTCACCATCGCCACCACCAGCTTCAGCCACGACAATCCGGGCCTGATCGGCGGCGGCATGCTGGCGGACGATTTCGTGCGGCCGCCGATCCTGTTCTTCAAGCAGTTCCTGCCGCCCGACCTGCCGCGCTGGGGCCAGCCCGCCAAGGATTTTATGCGCGACAATTATAACCGGGCGATCCGTGTGATCGGCCCGGTGCACGAGATCCCGTCGCCGGATGCGCGAGTGCGCATCGCGCCGCATGTACGCGATCGCTGGGGCGTGCCGGTGGCGATGCTCTCCGGCGGCGTGCATCCGGAGACCATGAAGACGGCGACCTACATGCACCACCGCGCGACCGAGTGGCTGAAGGCGGCCGGCGCCGTCAAGACATGGGGTAACCCGCCGGTCGTCAGCCTCTCCGGCGGCCACCACCAGGCCGGCACCTGCCGGATGGGCACGGATCCCGCAAAGTCCGTGACCGACGTCTATGGCAGGGTCTGGGGGCACGACAATCTCTTCGTCTGCGACGGCTCGCTGCACCCGACGAATGGCGGCTTCAACCCGGTGCTGACCATCCTCGCCCTCGCCTTCCGGACCGCCGAGCATATCGCCGCGACCCGCTGATCCGCGCCCGCCCCGGACGACCGCCCTCAGCGATAGAAGGCCGAGGGCGGAACGCCAAAATGCTTGCGGAACATCGCCGTGAAGGCGCTCTGGCTGGCGTAGCCGCAGTCGAAGGCGGCGTCGATGATCCGCTCGCCCTTGGCGATGCGGCGGAGCGCATGCAGCAGACGGGCCTGCTGGCGCCATTGCGCAAAGCGCATGCCGGTCTCCCGCGCGAACAGGCGGTGCACCGTCTTGGCCGTCACGCCGAGCCGGCGCGCCCATTGGTCGGCCGTGGCGTTCTCGCCGGGATCCTCGATCAGCGCCTCGCAGATCCGCTGGATGCGCGGATCGCGCGGGACGGGGAGATGCAGCGGCAGCACGTCCGACACCTGCAATTCGTCGACCAGAAGCCGCATCAGCCGTTCGTCCCGGCCGCCTTCCGGATAATCGACCGGGATCTTCACCGCCGCGACGATCAGCTCGCGGAGCAGCGGCGATACCTCCACCACGCAGGTCTCGCCCGGCAGGTCGGCCACCCGCGTCGCATCGATGAAGACGGTGCGGATCTTGACCCTGCCTGCCATCGCGACCTCGTGCTCGAGGCCGGCCGCGAGCCATAGCGCCCGGCTCGGCGGCACCACCCAGGAGCCGATGGCCGAGCGGACGATCATCACGCCCTCGATCGCATAGAGAAGCTGGCCGCGCGGATGGGCGTGCAGCCCGGTCGAGGCCCCGTCCGGATAGTTGACCTCCATCGCCGCCATGGCGCGCGCCGTGTCGTGGAAGTCGAGATGGCGATAGAGGATCTCGTCCGTCATGTCCCAAACTCTACATCTTGGGTCAGCATAGAGCGATACGGACCTGACGTGAAGCTCTAGGGCTTGCGTGCCCAGCCCCGACATCACGGCACGCACCATGAAAAGCAAAGCAGCCTACCTCTATCCGTTCGTCGCCATCGTCCTCTGGTCCGGCAACGTCATCGTCTCGCGCCTCTCCGCCCACACGATCGGCCCCGAGGCGATCACCTTCTACCGCCTCCTCTTCGCGGTCATCCTGATGAGCCCGTTCGTCGCCGTTCCGGCCTGGCGCAACCGCGCCGTGATCTGGCCGCATCTCGGCCAGCTGGCAATCCTCGGCTTCCTGGCGATGTGCCTGTTCCAGAGCCTCTCCTACCTGGCGGCGGAGACCACGACGGCGACCAACATGGCGGTGTTCACGGCGCTCACGCCGCTGCTCACCGTGGCGCTCAGCGCCTTCATGCTGAACGACACGCCGACGATCGGCATGGTCGGCGGCGGCGTGCTGTCGTTCGCGGGCCTGCTCTATCTGGTGAGCGGCGGCGATCCGGCGGCGCTGGCGCGGAACGGCGTGCATCTCGGCGATCCCTTGATGTTCCTCGCCGCGCTCGTCTACGCGCTCTACGGCGTCCTGCTGAAGCGCTGGAACCTGCCGGTCGCCGGCTGGCAATCCACCTACATGCAGGCGCTCTCGGCGCTTGCCATCATGTTCCCGGCCTTCCTCGCCACGCCGGCGGCGATGCGGTCGCTGAACGCGGAGACGCTGCCGCTGATCGCCTATGCCGGCGGCCTCGCCTCCGTCGTGCTGCCCTTCCTGTGGATCCGCGGCGTCCAGATTCTCGGGCCGAACCGCTGCGCCGTGTTCATGAACCTGCTGCCGGTCCTGACCGCGCTCGGCGCCATCGTGCTGCTCGGCGAGCCGGTGCGCGCCTACCACGTCATCGGCGGCGGCATGGCGCTCGCCGGCGTCGCCTGTGCCGAAATCTTCCGCCGCCCGCTGCGGGGCGCGGCTCCCGTCCTGCCAAAGATCGCTGACTGAGAAGAACGAGACCATGACCGAACCAACCAACCGTGACGTCCTCCTGCGCATCGCCGAGGCCCTGGAGCGGCTGTCGCCGCCGGCGCGGCCGTCCGGCCTAGAGCAGGTCGCGGAGGGCTATCTGTGGATCGCGAAGGAGAAGCAGCTGAAACCGGTTCTGCGGATCGCGCGGATCGAGATCGGCCTTTTGAAGAGCGTCGAGCGGCAGCGCGACGCGCTGTTCGAGAATACGCGGCGCTTCGCGCGGGGCCGGCCGGCCAACAACGCGCTTCTCTGGGGCGCGCGCGGCACCGGCAAGTCGTCGCTGGTCAAGGCGATCCATGCCGCCGTGAACGACGAGCGGCCGGATGCCATTCCGGTCGCACTGGTCGAGATCCAGCGCGAGGATATCGGCAGCCTGCCGGATCTGCTGGCGCTGCTGGAAGCGGCCCGCGACCGGCGCTTCATCCTGTTCAGCGACGACCTGTCGTTCGATGCCGGTGATGCCGCCTACAAGTCGCTGAAGGCGATCCTCGACGGCGGCATTGCCGGGCGTCCGGACAATGTCCTGCTCTACGCCACCTCCAACCGCCGGCACCTGCTGGCGCGCGACATGATCGAGAACGAGCAGGCGACGGCGATCCATCCGGGCGAGGCGGTGGAGGAGAAGGTGTCGCTGTCGGATCGCTTCGGCCTGTCGCTCGGCTTCCACGTCGTGGCGCAGGACGCCTATCTCGACATGGTGCTGGGCTATGCCGAGTACTTCGAGCTGCCGCACGCGGCGGAGGAGCTGAAGCGCCATGCGCTCGAATGGGCGATGCAGCGCGGCTCGCGCTCGGGCCGGACGGCGTGGCAGTTCATCCAGAGCCTGCCGGCATAGGGGCTGTCGCCGCCTCATCGGCCCGCGCCCGGCAATCCAGATGGCCCGCCCCTCCGGCGGGCCATTCTGTTTCGGCCGGCAGCCCAACCTGCAGGCCAGACCGTTCACCGATGCAGATTTCGCCTCGTCGTGCTAGGATACATTTGCTCGATACTAAGTAAATCTTACTATCCTGCAGAATAATTAGATATTTTAATCACCTGAATACACGGATAATCACAAAATCGCGATAAGGAATCGAGGAGGCTGCAATGAAAAAACTCATTCATTTAGCAGGCGCCTGCTTCTTCACGTCGATGGCATTATCATCCGGAATGGCTTCGGCGCAGGAGAAGCCCAACATTCTGTTCATCATGGGCGACGACATCGGCTGGATGCAGCCGAGCATCTACCATGGCGGGCTGGCGCTCGGTGAGACCCCCAACATCGACCGCATCGGCCATGAAGGCGCTAAGTTCATGACCTATTACGCCGAGCAAAGCTGCACGGCGGGCCGCAACGCCTTCTTCACCGGGATGCATCCGCTACGCACCGGCATGATCCCGCCGCAACTGCCCGGAAGCCCGAGCTATCTGCGCCCCGGCACGCCGGCGCTGGCCAAGTTCCTGCACGATCTCGGCTACAACACCGGCGAGTTCGGCAAGAACCATCTCGGCGACCACACCGACGCGCTGCCGACCGCGCATGGCTTCCAGGAATTCTGGGGCTATCTCTACCATCTCGACGCCATGCAGGGCGTCAGCTTCCCGGACATCAACAAGTCCCCCACGGATCAGGGCGTCGCGCCGCCCTGCAAGAACACGCCGATTCCCGGCCTGTCGGAGGTGCCCGGCGCCGTCGATCCCGCGACCACCATCTGCCTGACCCCACCCCGCCCCGTCATCGCCTGCAAGTCGTCGGACGGCACGTCCGCGAACCAGACCTGCAGCGACGAAGGCCCGCTGACGCTGGAACGGTCAAAGACTGTCGACGAGGAGATCTCGGGCAAGGTCGTCGACTATCTCGACCGCAATGATCCCAAGAAGACCGGCAAGCCGTTCTTCGTCTGGTACAATCCGGCTCGCATGCACATCACCACGGTGCTGTCGCCCAAATACGAAGCCATGCTCGGCGAGAAGGGCGGCAAGGACTGGGGCATCAACGAAGTCGGCATGAAGCAGCTCGACGACAATATCGGCGTCGTCCTCAAGAAGCTGGAAGAGATGGGCGCGCTCGACAACACGATCGTCGCCTTCACCACCGACAATGGCGCCGAGGTCATCACCTATCCGGACGGCGGCACCACCCCCTTCAAGGGCGGCAAGCTGACGACCTGGGAAGGCGGCATGCGCGCGCCGATGCTCGTCCGCTGGCCCGGCCACATCAAGCCGGGAACCGTGCTGACCGAGACCTTCGCCTCGCTCGACTGGCTGCCGACCCTGGTCGATATCGCCGGCGGCGCGAAGGGTGACGCCCTGAAGAAAAAGATCGAGGCCGGCGCCTATCCGGGCATCGTCAAGACGACACTCGATGGCGTCGACCAGCGCGACTATCTGGAAGGCAAGGGCAAGTCGGCCCGCGACACGTTCTTCTACTATGCCGGCCCCAAGCCTTCGGCCGTCCGCTACAAGAACTGGAAGTTCTACTACACGATGGCCGGCACCTGCCCGACCTGCGGCCTTGCCGGCGACGTCACCTATGGCTGGACGCAGATCGTCAACATCGCGCGCGATCCGTTCGAGATCTCCGCGCTGGACGACACCAAGACGATCCTGGGCATGGGCGGCGCGCTCGCAGCGCCCAGCACCGCCTATATCTATGACTGGAACATCCTGCCGATCGGCCAGATCCTCTGGCTGAAGGAACTCGAGACCTACAGGGAGTTTCCGCCGATGCAGGATCCGGCGAGCTACAATCTCGACCAGGTCCTGGCGGAGATGAAGAAGCCCGCGAAGACACCAAGCCAGTAAGGCCAAAGCCGGCGCCTTCGCCAGACAGCGAGGGCGCCGGAAACGACCCTCTCTCCGGCGCTCCCCTTCCCGCGCGTCCTGCCTGCTCCGCTGGCGTCGCCGACGCCGGTTTGCGGCCAAATGCCGCCAGGCGCCGTGTCCGGCGCGTCGGGGATGCCCCGATCCCCGCCATACCGCCAGAAGACTTCCAAGCCAGCCTTACAAAGAGGACATCCGCCGGTTGCAGAGCGGCAGCCGGGACGGTAATCGTACCGTATGAAAATTGCGAGCCGCCGCGCTCGGAATTCGGGAGCTGGCGTCTCATGAGTTTCAAGTCCTGCGCTCGCCTGGCGCCTCTCGCCGCGATCGTGCTGGGCGGCTGCGCCGAGACGCGCGCTCCCTCCATCCCCCTTTTCGGCGCCTATTTCCCCGCCTGGCTCGCCTGCGCCGTGGCAGGCATTCTCGGCGCCGTCCTCATCCGGGTCGTCTTCGTCCTGACGGGCATCGACGACAGGCTGCCGCTGCGCCTGCTGGTCTATACCAGCCTCGCCGCCGGTATCGCCTTCGCCACCTCCCTCCTCTTCTTCGGACGCTGACCATGGGCAAGCCCGGCATCCTCGGCAAGGCGCTCGGCGGCGTCATCGGTCTCGCCATTGTCGGCGGTGCCGTGGCGCTCGGCTGGAAGTACCTGCAAGAGGGCGAACTGAACCCGATGTCGGAAGACGCGGTCGTCCAGGCCAATCTGATCAACATCTCCTCCACCGTGCCCGGCCGCATCATCCAGATCGCGGTCAAGGACAATGAGCGGGTGAAGCGCGGCGACATGCTGTTCGCCATCGACCCGGTGCCCTATCGCCTGGCGGTCGAACAGGCGACCGCCGATCTCGGCATCGCCGAGGCCGCGCTCTCGACGCAGGAGCGGACGATCCGCGCCGAGACCTCCAACGCTGCGATCGCCGTGGAGCAGGCATCGCGCGCGCAGGTCAATCTCGAGCTGGCGACGCAGACGCTGGATCGCCTGACGGCGCTTCGTCCCAAGGGCTATGTCACGGCGCAGCAAGTCGACGACGCCGCGACCGCCAAGCGCGATGCCGCGATCAGCCTGAAGCAGGCGATCGCGCAGCGCGAGGCCGCCGAGGCGCTGGTCTCGACCGCCGACGGCGCCGACGCGCTGGTGCAGGCGCGCAAGGCCGCGCTCGCGCTCGCGGAGCGCAACCTCGCCGATACCGAGGTTCGCTCGCCGCATGACGGCCTCGTCGTCGGGCTGAACGTCTCGACCGGTGAATTCGTCATCACCGGCCAGTCGGTCTTCACCCTGATCGACACCGAGCAGTGGTTCGTCACCGCCGCCTTCCGCGAAACCGAGCTGAAACGGATCGAGGTCGGCGCCTGCGCCACCAGCTATGTCATGGCGAACCAGTCGATCCCGATCCGCGGCCGGGTCGTCGGCATCGGCTGGGGCGTCAGCTCCGGCGAAGTGCTGCCGATCCCGCGCAGCCTGCCCTATGTGCCGAAGACGCTGAACTGGGTGCGCATCTCGCAGCGCTTCCCGGTCCGCATCCTGCTCGACAACCCGCCGGAAAACCTGATGCGCGCCGGCGCCTCGGCGCTCGCCACCATCCACAGCGCCGAGCGCTGCTGACCCGATGTCGCTGCGGATCCACCAGGTCATCGCCGATCTCCGGCCCTTCGAGGGTCGCTTCGGCATGACATGGCGGGTCGCGCTGCTCTGTGCGCTCGTCGCCGCCGTCGCCATGATCTACAAGATCCCGGAACCGGCGATCGGCTGCTACCTGATCATCTATCTGATGAAGCAGGACGCCTCGACCAACATCGCGCTCGCCATCGGCGCCACCATCCTCGTCACGGTCTTCGTCGCGCTGGTCTTCCTACTGACGCGATGGACGATCGAGATCCCCTTCCTGCGGCTGGCGGTGATGGCGCTCGCCTCCTTCGCCTTCGTCTATCTCGGCTCGGTCAGCAAGCTCGGCGACCTCGGCTCGGACATGGCGCTCGTCATCACCTTCGCGCTGTCGCTGGTCAGCGCCGCGCCGTTCGGCGAGGCCGTGACGCGCGGTCTGCTCTACGCCTGGCAGATGGTGACGATGCCGATGGCGCTGATGCTGTGCTTCAACCTCGTGCTCGGCTGGAAGCCGTCGCGCCTGCTGCGGACGACCTGGCGCGACCGCGTCGAGGCGGCGGCGGACCATGCGGAAAAGCACGACGCGGCGAGCCTCGCCCGGTTGCGCGAGCTCCTGCGCGAGGGCAATACCGACCACGACCAGCGCGCGCTTTTGACCCGCGTGCTGCACTATGTGCCCAACCGCGTCTCGAACCGGCTGGCGCATGCGATCGAGCAAAGCTACGCGCTGATGCTCGCCGTTTCAGCCCTGCCCGCCGACGTGACGGCGGAAGAGCGCGCCCGCCTTGCCGCGCATTGCCGGAAGGTCGCCGCGGCGATCCGGAGCGAAGGCGACATCCCCGCTCCCGACGAAATGCCGCCGGCGACCGACGATCCGGCGCTCCGGGAGGCTTGGTCGGCGCTCGCCGAAATGGCGGAGCCCAACCAGACCTGGCCCGTCATGGCGCAGGAGCCGTTCTTCGCCGCCGACGCGCTCACGAACCCGAACCACCAGCGTTTCGCGCTGAAGACCACGCTCGCGGCGATGATCGCCTACATCGTCTATGCCGGCATCGACTGGCAGGGCATCCATACCGCGATGATCACCTGCTTCGTCGCCTCGCTCGGCACCACCGGCGAGACGGTGCACAAGCTCACGCTGCGCATCATCGGTTGCCTGATCGGCGCCGCCATGGGCATCGGCGCCATTCTGTTCGTCATTCCGAACATCACCAGCGTCGGCGGCCTGATGGTGCTGGTGTTCGTGGCCCTGCTGCCGGCCGCCTGGGTCTCCTCCGGCAGCGAACGGATCTCCTATGGCGGCGTGCAGATCGGCCTCGCCTTCCTGCTCACCGTGCTGCAGGGCTTCGAGCCCAGCCTCGACATGGATTCGGCCCGCGACCGCATCGTCGGTATCCTGGTCGGCAACCTGCTCGTCTATCTGATCTTCACGCGGATCTGGCCGGTCGGCGTCACCGTGTCGGCGCGCGCGGAACTCGCGAGCGCGCTGGCGACGCTGTCGCGCCTCGCCGCCCTGCCGCGCGGCGATCGCCGCGCCCTCGTCAACGAGGCGGCCGCCGCGACGGTCGATCTCCGGCAGGCCGCCGACCATCTTGCGGTCGCCCATTACGAACCGGCCTCGCTGCGGCCGAGCGACGCCGATCTTCGCCGCTACGAAATCGTCATGGCCGAGGCGGAGCAGCTTCCGGCAAGCCTGCTGCTGGCCGAAGCGGGCGATCCCGAGGAAGCGGCGCGCCTGGCGCGGCTCTCCAAGGCGATCGCCAGCGCGACCTCCCCCGCGCCGGATGACGCGGGTAGAACCCTGGACGCTACTACCGCAAGTCGTGCTACGGCTGCGGAACGCATATCCCGAATCGAGAATGCTTTGGTGCATGAGGCATGATGGCGCGCCCGACCCGACCGCATCGACCCGCCCGCGCGAGCTTTCGCCTCGCCGTCACGGCCAGCCTCATCGCGCTGCTTTCCGGTTGCGCCAACTATGCCGAGCAGCTCGCGCCGGACTCGCCGACCGAACCCTGGCAACAGGGCCGCAAGACCGGAACCGCCCTGCTGCCCCAGCCGGCCGAGTCTCGCCAGACGCAGACCCAGCGCGACTTCTCGGTGAGCGGCAATCCGGAAATCACCCAGCTACCGGCAGCGCCCGAAGTCCGCGCCGGCAAGGTGTACCAGCTCCCCGAGCTGATCGACCTCGCCGCCCGCAACAATCCGACGACGCGCGTCGCCTGGGAACAGGCGCGCCAGGCGGCGCTCGCGGTCGGCATCGCTGAATCGACCTTCCTGCCGACGCTCTCCGCCAATGTCATCGGCGGCAGGCAGCAGGTCACGACGCCGGTCGACATTCTCGGCGAACGCAAGGACATCACCACCAATGTCGATGGCGCGACCTCGGCCGTCGCCCTGCAATGGCTGGTCTTCGACTTCGGCCAGCGCAAGGCGGTCGTCGACGCGGCCAAGCAGCTGTCGACCGCGGCGAACGTCAATTTCAACGGCGCGCACCAGCTGCTGATCTTCAACGTCACCCGCGCCTACTACCAGTACGGCGCCGCCCAGACCCGCACGGAAGTGGCGGGCCAGTCGCTGCGCAACAGCCGCGCCATCCTCGAGGCGGCCGTGCAGCGCGAGAAGAACGGCCTCGGCACGACGGTCGAGGTCGCGCAGGCGCGCCAGCAGGTGGCGCAGTCCGAACTGCGACAGGTGAGCTCGACCGGGCTGCAGCAGGACGCCTACCAGGCGCTGCTCGCGGCGATGAGCATCTCGCCGACCCTTCAGATCAAGATCGCCAATTCCGGCAAGCGCCGCCTGCCGCCGCCGGCCGACGTCTCGACCGACCAGATGGTGCAGCAGGCGCTGTCGCGCCGGCCGGACGTGCTCGCCAGCTACGCCGCGATGAAGGCCGGTCAGGCCGGCATCAAGGTGGCGGAGGCGGATTTCCTGCCGAAGGTCTACATGGCGGGCGTCGCCGGCCAGGGCACGAACGGTTTCAACGCGGCCGGACTGCCGACGATCGGGCAGCAGGCGACCGGGGCCGGCGTGCTGGTCGGCGCGACCATGCCGCTCTACGACGCGGGGCTGCGCGCCGCCAATCTGAAGGCGGCCGAATCCCGCGCCGCCGCCGCCCGCGCCACCTTCCACAAGACGCAGGAGGAGGCGGTGCGCGAGATGGTCGTCGCCTCCAACACGCTGCGCTCGGCGCTCGCCTCCTACCAGGCCGCGTCGAAGCTGACCGATGCGGCGGCCATCACCTACGACGCCGCGCTCGACGCCTATCGCAACGGCCTCGGCACGGTGACGGCGGCGACCGTTGCCGACAGCGGCCTGCTCGATGCCCGCCAGGCCCGCGCCGACGCGCATGCCGCGTCGCTGATCGCCGCCGCCAACCTCGCCTTCGTCCTCGGCGCCATGACATCGCCGCAGGCGGCCGAGACGCTGCCGTATCGGTAGAGACCGGCAGGCAAGAGCCGTTGATGGGAAGCCCCCTTCACCTCTCCCTGAGGGAGAGGTCGGAGCGAAGCTCCGGGTGAGGGTTTAGGGAACCATCCGGATGAAGCGCCCCACCGACGGAGACCATTCGGTGCGGCCGTAAACCCTCACCCGCCGCACTTCGTGCGTCGACCTCTCCCTCAGGGAGAGGTGAAAGAGCCGCGACTGCCGATTGCCAAGAAGGGCCCCCTCCTCCCCTCAGGGAGAGGCGAGAAACATCCGCTACTTCGCCAGCAGGACGATCAGGATGCCGCCGATGGTGAGCAGCGTGTTGGACACGGCGCAGGTGACCGTGAAGCCGAGCGCCGGGGTCTGGCTCCTGGCGCGGCCCGTCAGCATGCCGAGCGAGGCGGTCGAGGCGCGCGCGCCGGCGACGCATCCGAGCAGGATCGCGTCGTCGAAGCGGAACAGGTAGCGGCCGATATAGAGCGCCAGGATGAGCGGCACGGTCGTCACCACCATGCCCCAGAGGAACAGGCTGAAGCCGAGTTCCTGCACGCCGGCGACAAAGCTCGGGCCGGAGGTCAGCCCGACGCCGGCGATGAACATGTTGAGGCCGAGCGAGTTCATCAGCCAGTTGGCCGCCGGCGGAATGCGCCCGAAGGTCGGATGCACGGAGCGCAGCCAGCCGAGCGCGATGCCGGCGAGCAGCACGCCGCCCGACGAGGACAGCGTGACCGGCACGGAGCCGAGGCGGAGCACGATCGAGCCGATCACGGCGCCGATGACGATGGCGGCGGCGACGAGGGCAACATCCGTCTCCTCCGGACTGCGGTCGGCGCGCCCGAAGGCCGCGATCGCCGTCGAGACGTCCTGCGGCCGGCCGAGGATGGTGACGACGTCGCCGCGATGCAGCGTGGTGGCGGGAAGGATCGGGATGTCGACGCCGGTGGCGCCGCGCCGGATCCGGCGCAGGAAGATGCCGCGCGTGCTGGGCAGGGCGGCGAGCTCCGCGAGTGTCTTGCCGTCGACCTTGCGGTTGGTGATCAGGACTTCCGTGCCTTCGATCGGGACGTTCAGAAGCTCGCTATCCTCGACCTCGGTCAGCTCGGGTCCCGAAACCTGCATCACGACGTTGCGGTTGCCGGCGACGCCCACCACGTCGCCGACCAGAAGCATCATGTCGGAGGTGGCGTCGACGATCTGGCCGTCGCGCCGGACGCGCTCGATGTAGAGCTGCGCCAGGCCGTGCGCCGCCTCGATGTCGGCCGCGGTCTTGCCGACCCAGTCCGAGCCGGCCCCGAGGCGATAGGCCCGGGCGATGTGCTGGTGCCAGGCCCGCGCGCCGTCAGCTCCCCGGCCGTGCCCGCCCATCTTGCGCTCATAGGCCCGGCACGCCGCGACGAGATCGATGCCGAGCAGCTTGGGCCCGACCACGCAGATGATCATGGTCGCGCCGATGGTGCCGAAAATGTAGGTCATCGCGAAGGCCGTCGGCACGGCGTTGACCAGCTTCGAGGCCTCGCCGCTGGCAAGGCCGAGATTGTCGATCGCATCGATGGACAGGGCGAGCGCCGACGAGATCGTCGAGGCGCCAGCGAACAGGCCGGCGGTCGAGCCGACGTCATAGCCGGCGATCCGCCCCGCCAGCCACGCCGCGCCCAGGCACAGCCCGCAGACGATGACCGAGAACAGCGCCTGCGGCACGCCGTTCTTGGCAATCCCCTGCACGAACTGCGGGCCGACGCCGTAGCCGATGGCGAACAGGAACAGCAGGAAGAAGACCGCCCGCACGTCTTCGGAAAGGGTGATGTCGAGCTGGCCGACGACGAGCGCGGTCAGGAGCGTGCCGGTCACCGCGCCGAGCTCGACGCCCTTGAACGACAATTTGCCAAGATAGAAGCCGATGGAGAGGCAGAAAAAGACGGCGATCTCGGGATGAGAGCGCAGGAGCTCGAGCAGCCATTGCATCATGTGATTCGTTCTCGACAGTTCCCAGGCGCAGGCGGCGGGCGCCGTGACTCCAGGGCCAGGCGATCTCCGGGCGTCGAAGCGGGATTTCCGTCCGCGGTTCGCCGCCGGACCGGACCAGACATGATTCGGGGGGCGCTGCACAAGGAAACGGTGCAGGTCGGATATTCCCTCAACCTGGAAGGAAACGGCTGACATCGGCCGATCCCGCTGAGGCGGCTAACCCGCCCGCCACGCCGCCGCACAAGTCCAAGCAAGCCCCTCACCCTGCCCTCTCCCGCAAGCGGGCGAGGGTTCTGGGCGGCGCGCTGCATCGACCTTCAGTCCCGCGACGACTGGCGCAGGCGCGCTCCCTCTCCCGCCTGCGGGAGAGGGTTGGGGCGAGGGCCCATCATGGGCCGCGCCCTCAGAGCGACCCGTAGATCGCCGCGGCCTGGGCGCGGGAGCCGACCTCCAGCTTCTTCAGGATCTCGATCACGTGATAGTCGACCGAGCGCTTGGACTGCCCGACGATCAAAGCGATTTCGGTGTTGGATTTCCCGTTGGCGACCCATTTGAGGATTTCGCGCTGCAGGGTCGAAAGCGACCGGACCTTGATGCCGCCGCCGGAGGCCTGCCCGGACATCAAACCGATCGCGGCCGCGCGCGACTTGGCCACCATGGCGATGATCGACGCGGCGTGCAGCACATCCGGGTCATGCGGGCGGTCGCCAAAGGACAGAAGCGTCAGCGCGCCCAGCTTTTCCGAGTCTCCCTGTAGCGGGATCGTCAATCCACCAAAAATGCCGTTAAATTTTAAGTATTCGTAATAACCCATCTCCTTGCGGCTCTTCCAGCCGGGCCTTTGCCAAAGGAGAGGACCGGTACCGGTCGCGGCGTAGTCGAGCAGAGGGTCCTTGTCCGACCACCCGTCGCGCTCGTAGGCAACGAGATCATCATAGGACCAGTTGGTCAGGGTAGGTTCCGTCATGAATTCGCGCTTGGCGCTCTTTTCGAAAGCCAGATTGAAGCTGTCGAAACCGAGCGAGCGAACGGCTTCATGAATAGCCGCCTGCAACTCTTGCTTGTTACCCGCATTGCATATGCTGGAAACTGCCTTCGAGGTTAATTCGAGCAAGTGCAACGCAGGATGTTCCCGGGCTCAATTCTCAAAAGACACGAGCTATCTATAATCTATACTTAAGACTATGGCCGTCAGTTAAAATATCACGGCAACTCCCGGTTGGCAACTGATCGGCCAAACGGGTTGATCCATCGCCATAGTCATCTCTATAGTAGGTATCCGGGGGTTGAAGGCGTCATCTCGTGACGTAATCTGCTTCCTATGGCCTTGATACAGGGCGATGCGGCCAGCATGGGGATTGCGCGCGTCCGTCCTGCTTTCGGGTTGTTGGAACCGACGATACATCGTATCGATCCTCGATGCGAAGCGGGTGGCGAGGATTGATCGGGGGACATTCAAGGATTCGACGGCTCGAGCGACAGTGTCGTCCCGGATCTTCCACGAACTCCCCTGCCTGCAATAGATTGTCACATGCCCGAAGCACTCTATGCGCAAGCATAGTTCGAAGTCGGCCAGCGTAGATTTGCTGCAACAAGTTTGGAGACGACGATGCATTTGACACCGCGAGAGTTTGACAAACTCATCATTCACACGATGGCGGACGTCGCTCTCAAGCGGAAGGCCAAGGGCCTGAAGCTCAATCATCCCGAGACGGTCGCTGTGCTCTGCCACTACGTGCTCGAGGGCGCGCGCGAGGGCAAGACCGTCGAGGAAGTCATGGACGGCGCCCGCCACGTCCTCACCGTCGATGACGTGATGGACGAAGTTCCCGCCATGCTCGGCATGATCCAGGTCGAGGCCGTCTTCACCGATGGCAGCCGCCTCGTGAGCCTGCACAGCCCCATCGTCTGATCGTCCTTCAGGCCGTCACATCGTTTCAGGAGGTTGCCATGGCCAAGAAATCGACAACCACGCCCGCCGACGCCCCGAAGGCCGCGGCAGCCGCCGCCCCGGCGAGCGCTGCGAAGACTTCAGCTGCTTCGAAGACTCCCGCTGCGGCGAAGCCGGCTCCCACGGCGCCCGGCGGCTATGTCGTCGCGCCCGGCTCGATCGAGATCAATGTCGGTCGCCCGCGCACCACGCTCACCGTCCGCAATACCGGCGACCGCCCGGTGCAGATCGGGTCGCATTTCCACTTCTTCGAAGTAAACCGCTATCTCGAGTTCGACCGCGCCGCCGCCTTCGGCCAGCGCCTCGACATCCCTGCCAACACGGCGGTGCGCTTCGAGCCCGGCGACGAGAAGGAAGTGACGCTGGTCCCCTATGGCGGCAAGCGCTTCGTCTACGGCTTCAACAATCTGGTCGATGGCTGGACCGGATCCGGGCCGACGCCCGACTACACGCCTAACAAGAACCATTCGATCGCGAAGGCCGAAGAACTCGGCTTCAAGTCGCGGCCCCAGGCAGCCAAGCCCGCGAAGTGACCGTTCGTTCTTCCCATCCCGATTTCAAAGGTACGGCGTCATGACCCAGATATCTCGCCAGCAATATGCTGACCTGTACGGTCCGACCACGGGCGACAAGATCCGCCTCGGCAACACGAACCTCTATGTCCAGATCGAGCAGGATCTGCGCGCCGTCTATGGCGACGAACTGCAGTATGGCGGCGGCAAGACGCTTCGCGACGGCATGGGTTCCGAGAACCAGCTGACCCAGGAAGCCGGCTGCCTCGACCTCGTCATCACCAACGTCACCGTGCTCGAGCCGACGCTCGGCGTCGTCAAGGCCGACGTCGGCATCCGCAACGGCCGCATCGTCGGCCTCGGCAAGGCCGGCAATCCCTCGACCATGGACGGCGTCACGCCCGGCCTCGTCACCGGCGCCTCGACCGACGCGATCTCGGGCGAGCACCTGATCCTGACCGCCGGCGGCATGGACACGCACGTCCACTACATCTCGCCGCAGCAGGTCTATGCCGCGCTTTCGAACGGCATCACCACGGTCTGGGGCGGCGGCATCGGCCCGGTCGACGGCAGCAACGGCGTCACGACCACCAACGGTCCGTGGAACCTCGAGATGATGCTGCGCGCCGTCGAGGGCCTGCCGATCAATATCGGCCTGCTCGGCAAGGGCAACTCGACGGGCAAGGGCCCGATGATCGAGCAGCTGCATGGCGGCGCCGCCGGCTTCAAGGTGCACGAGGACTACGGCGCCACGCCGTCGGCGATCCGCGCCTGCCTTTCCGTCGCCGACGACTATGACGTCTCGGTCGCCGTCCACACCGACACGCTGAACGAATCCGGCTATGTCGAGGACACGATCGCCGCGTTCGACGGCCGCACGATCCACACCTTCCACAGCGAGGGCGCCGGCGGCGGTCACGCGCCGGACCTTCTGAAGGTGGTCGGCCAGGGCAACGTCCTGCCGAGCTCGACCAACCCGACCCTGCCATGCGGCAAGAACTCGGTCGCCGAGCTCTTCGACATGATCATGGTCTGCCACAACCTCAACCCGAAGATCCCGTCCGACGTCGCCTTCGCCGAAAGCCGCGTCCGCTCGGAGACGATCGTGGCGGAGAGCGTGCTGCACGACCTCGGCGCGATCTCGATGATCGGCTCCGACTCGCAGGCCATGGGCCGCATCGGCGAGAATTTCCTGCGCGCGCTGCAGACTGCGGACGCCATGAAGGCCGCCCGCGGCCAGCTCGACGAGGATGCGCCGGACCACGACAATTTCCGCGTGCTCCGCTACATCGCCAAGGTCACGATCAACCCGGCGCTGACCGCGGGCCTCGCGCATGAGATCGGCTCGATCGCACCCGGCAAGTTCGCCGACCTGGTGCTGTGGGAGCCGGCTTTCTTCGGCGCCAAGCCGAAGATGGTGCTGAAGGGCGGCTTCGTCGCCTGGGCCAACATGGGCGACCCGAACGCCTCGCTGCCGACGCCGCAGCCGATGTACTACCGGCCGATGTTCGGCGCCTTCGGCAGCGCGCTGCCGAAGAGCTCGATCACCTTCGTCTCGCGCGCCGCCTATGACGACAAGATCGGCGAGAAGCTCGGCCTGCAGCGCAACATCGCCGCCGTCTCCGGCACGCGCACGCTCGGCAAGCACCACATGGTGCGCAACGACTACCTGCCCAATATCGACGTCAACCCGGAGACCTTCGCGGTGACGATCGACGGCAAGCACGTCACCGTCGACCCGCCGACGAGCATTTCGCTGAACCAGCTCTATTTCTTCAGTTGATCGCCATTCTCAGTTGATCGCCCGCATTTCGATGCGGCAGAGGCAGACATGATACTTATTGAAAGCACGCTCGGTAACGTTCGGGATCCCCAGTGGGTCGCCGCTCTCGAGGGAGCGACGATCGACTGGCTCGAACTGGACCAGTGGGAAGCGCAGAAGAGCCGGCTCCGCAAGGCGACGCTCGGCGAAGTCGAGCTGGCTCTTTCGCTCGACCGCAATTCGCACCTGCATGATGGCGACGTCCTGATCTGGGACGAAGCGAAGCGCGCGGCCGTCGTCGCGCGCATCACGCTGCGCGAAGTGATGATCATCGACCTCCAGGAAGTCGTCGGTGAGCACGTCGAGAAAATGGTCCAGACCCTGTTCGAGCTCGGCCATGCGCTCGGCAACCAGCACTGGCCGGCCGTCGTCAAGGGCACCAAGGTCTATGTGCCGCTTACCGTCGACAAGAAGGTCATGAACTCGGTCATGAAGACGCACGCCCTGCCCGGCGTTCGTCATGAATTCATGCCCGGCTCGGACGTGATCCCCTATCTGGCGCCGCATGAGTCGCGCCGGCTGTTCGGTGGCGCGAGCGACACGCCGCATTCGCATCACCACGCGTCGAAGGACAGCCATGGCCATGACCACTCGCATGGTCATTCCCATGGCCATTCGCACGACCATGACCACTGAGGCCGAATCCGGCCGGTCCCTGTCGGAGCTCCTCTATCTGCTTCAGTTCGCCGACTCGGCCCTTCCTGTCGGCGGTTTCTCGTTCTCCAACGGACTGGAAACCGCCATTCAGGAGGGGATCGTCGACGGCCCGGCCACCTTGCGCGCCTACACCGAGACAGCGATGTGGCAGGCCGCCACCAGCGACGGTGTGGCGGTGCTTTGCGCCCATCGGGCGGTCGAGGCCGGCGACGTCGACGAACTGCTGCGCATTGATCGGCTGACCTATCAGCGCAAGCTGAACGAGGAGACGCGCCTGATGACGGTTCGCATGGGCAAGAAGCTCTGCGAGCTGTCGTCGGGAATGATCGAGGCGGAGCTGCCGCGCGACTGGTTCCAGCGCATCAAGCGTGGCGAGACGCCCGGCACCCACCCGGTCAGCCTCGCCATCACGCTGGCCACGCTCGGCGCCAATCGGCGCGACGCGTTCGGCGTGCATCAATATGGCGTCGGCAACGGCGTGCTGAGCGCGGCGCTTCGCCTGATGCGGATCTCGTTCGTCGACACCCAGAAGATCCTGCTGGACGTCGTCGATCAGGTCGGTCCCGTCTACGACCGGGTCGCCGACGCCGAGATCGACGAGATGGCGAGCTTCGCTCCGATTGTCGACATTCTCGCGGCGGTGCACGTCAAGGGTCACGTGCGCATGTTCATGAACTAACAAGGTAGCTGGATAGCACTATGAAAAAGATCCCCCGGATTGGAATTGGTGGCCCTGTCGGTTCCGGCAAGACCGCCATCATCGAGGCGATCACGCCGGTGCTGGTGAAGCTCGGCTATCGCATCCTGGTCATCACCAACGACGTCGTGACCACGGAAGACGCCAAGCACGTGCAGCGCACGCTGCGCGGCATCCTGCTCGAGGAGCGCATCATCGGCGTCGAGACGGGCGGCTGCCCGCACACGGCCGTGCGCGAAGACCCCAGCATGAACCTCGCCGCCGTCGAGGAGATGGAAGAGAAGTTCCCCGATTCCGACCTCGTCCTGATCGAGAGCGGCGGCGACAACCTGACGCTGACCTTCAGCCCGGCGCTGGTCGACTTCTTCATCTACGTGATCGACGTCGCCGCCGGCGACAAGATCCCGCGCAAGAACGGCCCGGGCGTCAGCCATTCCGACATCCTGGTCATCAACAAGACCGATCTGGCCCCCTATGTCGGCGCCAGCCTGCAGGTCATGGACGACGATTCGCGGATGATGCGCGGCAAGAAGCCGTTCGTCTTCACGAACTGCAAGACCAATGAGGGCATCGAGGAACTGACCAACCTCATCCGTCAGAACCTCCTGTTCGAAACCACCGACAAAGCCGAGGCCTGATGTTCAGCGACGCCAAGGAACTGGGGGCCTACCAGGACGAACCCCCGCAGCTGCCGAGCGGTTCCTTCGGTAAGAACGCATTCTTGCGGCTCGGTTTCGAACCGGGTCCGCATCGAAGCGTCCTTCGCACCCTGCACCGGCGCGCGCCGCTGATCGTGCAGCAGGCCTTGTACTGGGATGAGGAGATGCCGGGCCTGCCCTGCATCTCCATCATCTCCAATGCCGGCGGCATCCTGCAGGGCGATCGCAACGTGATCGAGATCGACCTGGCGGCCGACGCGCAGGCGCATGTCACGACGCAGTCGGCCACCCGCATCCACGAGATGGACGCGAACTACGCCAGCCAGACCCAGACGCTCACCTTGGCCGAAGGGTCCTACCTGGAATACATCTCGCGGCCGATCATCCCGCAGAAGAACTCGCGCTTCATCCAGTCCACCAAGATCTCGATCGACCCGACCGCCACCCTGATCTACTCGGAGATCATGATGCCGGGCCGGAAGCACTACCGCGACGGCGAGATCTTCCAGTACAAGCTGTTCTCGTCGACGATCGAGGCGGCAAGGCCGGACGGAAACTCGCTGTTCACGGAGAAGTTCATCCTCGAGCCCGAAGTCCACGCTCTGGCGCGGATGGGAATGATGGGTGACTTCCATGTCTTCGGCAACGTCGTCGTGCTGACGCCGAAGGACAAGGCCGACGCGCTGTTCGATGCGATCACGCCGGCTTTCGACCGCGAAAACGAGATCGCCTACGGCGCCAGCCGCCTGCCCAACGACGCGGGTATCATCTTCAAGGTGCTGGCGATGGAATCCGCGCCGGTGATGGCGAAGATCCGCGAATTCTGGTCGGAGGCCCGCGAGATCGTCACGGGCCACAAGGTGCCGGAGAACTTCCTGTGGGCGTGAGCCCGCGGGCCTGAGACGACCCGCCGGCCGGGGGGCCGGCGGCAACCCGCATCAGATGTCAGGGGGCCGAAATGTCGGATGCACTCTCCACTTGGACGAACGCCGCCTCGAAGAACCCGGTCCTGCGGTTCATCGACATCAACCTGCGCGGCGCCGGCCAGGTCATCTTCCAGAACAACCCGCTGACCGGCCTGTTCTTCCTAGCCGCGATCGTCTGGGGCGCCATTGCCGGCGGCCAGATCGACATCGCCATCGGCGCGGTCGTGGCGCTTGTCATCGCGACTGTCACCGCCATCGTCCTCGAGGCCGATGAAGCCACGCTCCAACAGGGCCTGTTCGGCTTCAACGGCGTGCTCGTCGGCGCCGCCGTGCCGACCTTCCTGGCGGACGGCGCGGCCATGTGGTTCATCCTGGTCGTCGGCGCCGCCGTCTCGACCGTCGTGATGCTGGCCGTCTCAAAGGTCATGAAGACCTGGGAAACCCCCGCCCTCACCTTCCCCTTCGTGCTGACGACCTGGTTCCTCGTCCTCGGCGCCTATTCGTTCGGCCATCTGCCGATCGCCTCGATGGGGCCGCCGGCCCTGCCGCACGCCGTGGCGGCGACCGGCGCCGAGCCCGCGCTGACGGCGGTCGATCTGTTCGTCGCCTGGCTCAAGGGACCGGCGCAGGTCTTCCTGATCAACAATCCGGTCAGTGGCGTGCTGGTGCTCGTCGGCCTGCTGGTCAGCTCCCCCTTCGCGGCGCTGTTCGCGGCGCTCGGCGCCGCCGTGGCGCTGGCCGTGTCGCTGGTGCTCGGCGCCAGCCTCGGCTCGGTAACGGCCGGCCTCTATGGCTTCAGCGCCGTGCTGACGGCGGTGGCGCTCGGCGCGGTGTTCTACGCGCCGTCGCTCAGGGTCACGCTGTTCGCGCTGCTCGGGACGATCTTCACCGTCCTGGTGCAGGGGGCGCTCGACGCGGCGATCGCGCCCATCGGCATCCCGACCTTCACGGCGCCGTTCGTGTTCGTGACCTGGCTGTTCCTGCTGCCGAAGGCCGACCTGAAGCCGCATCCGCACGGCCGGATGCAGGGCGGGCTGTTCGCCAAGAAGCCGTGACGCCCGCGCTTCGCAATCCACCTGTCCGCTAACCTTCATCGGGGGATCCACGGTGCTCGCGCTCCAAATCCTTGCAGGCCTTGGGGGCGTTGCCCTGCTCGTCCTGTATTTCCGCTCCATCGTCGTCGTCGCGCTCTTGAATTCGAAGGCCGACGACTTCGTCGAGCGAGGCGCCCGCCGGGCCGCGATCGCCATCGTCCACCGCTTCATTCCCCCCGAGGCGACGCATGTCGAGATCCAGCGGCGGCAGGCCTGGGTCATGCCGCTCTTCGTCCTGATCTCGGTGGTGATCTGGTTCCTGATGGTCCAGTTCGCCTTCACCGGCATCCTCTGGAGCCTTCGGATCGAGCCGGAATTCTGGCGCGCGCTCAGCTCCAGCGGCTCGGCGCTCAGCACGCTCGGCTATCTGACGCCCAGCAATCTGATCGGCGAGTATCTGGCGGTGTTCCAGGCAGCGATCGGCCTCGCCATCGTCATGCTGCTCTTCACCTTCGTCCCGGGCTACCAGGCCTCCGTGCAGGCGCGCGAGAGCCGCGTCGGCTGGCTCTATGCCCGCACCGACGACAGCCCGAACGCCGAGCGCTATGTCACCTGGCTGCTGGCGGAGCAGCAAGGCGGCGCGATCCACCAGCGCTGGGAGGACTGGGAGGACTGGTTCCGCGCGCTGCGCGAGACGCACACGCTGGCGCCCATCCTGAGCTACGTGCCGGCGATCTACCGAGGCAAGACCTGGATCGTCTCCTCGGCGACCGTGCTCGACGCCGCCACGGCGGCGATCGCCTGCCTCGCCTCCAAGACGCCGTCGGAAGTGCGCCTCTGCCAGGCCGAAGGAATCACGACGATGCGCGTGATCGCGCACGCGCTCGGCGCCAGCGAAAAGGTTTCGAAGCCAGAGACGCTTCCCGGCACCGCCGATGATTTCAACGGCATCTACGATGCCTTCGTCAGCGCCGGCCTGCCGGTGAACCCGGACCGGGCCGCCTGCCTCCAGGCCTATTCCACCATGCGGGCGGAATACATGCCCCACCTGCACCAGATCGCCACGGCGACCCTGACGCCGGTGACGCTGCTGTCCGATACCGGCCGCAAGATCTAGCGACCGGCCCGCTCTCCTTGGCTCCCAGCGAACGGCATTCCCGTTTCGCTGGGAGGACGCCCTTACCTACCGCGCCGGCTCCATCATCCGCGTCAGCTGGTCGAGTTCGAGGTCGATCTCGCGGAACGCCGCGTCGCCGTCCTCGGCCGGCTTGCCCGGCTCCGCCACCGGCGCATGCTTCGCCGGCGCCTCGGCTCCCAGCAATTTCAGCACCGCGACGCGCGGCTCGACGGCGGCGGGATCGAGCGTGATCGCGCCGGTCCCGTTCTGCTGCGCCAGCCGGGTGATGCGGTCGCAGAGCCGCTCCGCCTCGACGACGACCGGGAACCAGGCGGCGGCCTCGCGGCTCGCCGGCGGCGGCTCGGCGATCGCCCGCTGCAGCGTCGTGCGGACGTTGGAGAGGCTGCTATAGGCCGCCATCGTCGCCATCAGCAGCGCCGACCGCGAGGCCGGAAGCTCAGCCTCGTCGGCGGGGACGGGAGCCGCGGCCGCCCGCAGATAGGCAGCTGAAGCGCTCATCGCCTTGGTGAAGGAAGCGAGGATCTGGGTGCCCGGGTCGCGCGGCCAGACCAGATAGCCGAAGACCAGCGCGATCGCCGATCCGATCAGCGTGTCGACCAGGCGCTGCGGGCCGAAATCGACGGTTGCCCCCGGCACCGTCATGTCGATCAGGATCAGCACGAGCGGCGTCAGCACCGCGCATTGCATCGCATAGCTGCGCTGGCCGGCGGCCGGGATCACGGCGCCGAGCACGCCCATGCTGGCCAGCAGCCACCAGCCCTTGGGGATGAAGGTCAGCAGGACGACGCCGATGGCGACGCCGACGATCGTGCCCAGCGAACGCTGCACGGCGCGGACGAAGACCGAGCCGAAATCCGGCTTCAGCACGATCACGACGCAGAGCGGGATCCAGTAGGACCGGGCGCCGCCGAGAATGTCCTGCACGGCGAAGGCGATGCCGAGGCAGAGCGCCAGCTGCAGCGCCGAGACGACGACGTCCTGCCCGAGCGCCAGCCGCGCCGCCAGCGCGCGCAGCCGCGTGGCGAGATCCGGGACCGGCGCGGCGGCCGCCTTGGCGCGCGCCCTGTGCGCCGGGCGCGGCGGCACGGTGTCGGGCCACAGGCTGTCGGCGAAGTTGTCGACCCTGCCGCCAAGCCCGCTCGCTTCCGGCAGGTCGGCCGGGCGCTTCGGCCGTCCGTGCCCCTTCCGCACCGCCGTCGCGATCTCGTCGAGATAATGCGCGATGCCATGCAGCTCCGTCGGCTCGACGCAGCCCGCCACGATGCCCGAGAAGACCAGGTCGGCGCTCGCCAGCACGACCGCGTGCCGGTCGGTCTCCGGCGTGCTCCCCTCGTCCGCCAACCGGGTCTGCAGCAGTCCCGAATAGGCCTTGAGCATCGCATCCGTCACGTGGCGGCGCTGCTGCTCCAGCGGGGTCGCGAGCGACGCCGCCGATTTTTCCTGGGTCGGCTGGGCGGCACTCCTGGCGAGCTGCGCCAGCGCATGGAAGAGCTGCGCCAGCGCCGCCCGCTCCGGCATGCGCCGATCAAAGGCCGCCTCGATCGCCAGCAGCAGTGCCGCATAAAGGGCGCCGGAAGCGAACAACAACGGCGGAATCCAGATCGAGCCCGACGCATGGCCGGCGGCGATGACGGCGAGAATGAGCATCTGCATGGCGCCGGTGGAGTAGGTCGCGCCATAGCCGCTGATCAGGCCGGAGACCAGGCCGAGCCCGATCAGCAGCATCAGCGTCAGCGGCCCGTGCCCGGCCACCAGCGCGCCCAGCACGAACCCCGCCATGGCGATCGGCACGATGATCAGGAAGCTGCGGAAGCGGGCCCGGTAGGGATCGGACCGCACCTTGACCGAGTTCAGCAGCGCGCCGAGGGCGACGAGGAGCGACGCCTCCAGCTGGCCGACGAGCAGGCCGATCGCCAGCGGCACCGTCACCGCCAGCGCGGTGCGGATGGAATGACGCCAGGGCCAGGCCGACTTGGGATTGAGGCGGGTCAGGTTCACGAGCCATCCGGCCGGCTTATGCGTCAATGGTCTCAGTCCCCGTCCAACCGCCGCGCGACCGCGCGCCGGCCGCCATGCTGCAATCCACAGTCCCTTCAAATAGTTGGAAACGGCCGGCTGAATCAACCGCAGGTCGATCTCCGGCCATTTCGTCGCGCCGGGATAAGCGACGGCGCTGCGGCGATCGTGGACCGACAGACGTGGACGGCGCGCCGCGCCTGTTGAGCCCGGCGGACGGGGCTGGTAGGACGGCGCATCCGCTGCCGCCGTCCAGCGGCCATCGAGGAAGCCGCCCTGTCCCGCGCCGACGAACTGAAAGCAGCCCTGATCGCCGAAGGCATCGATACGGCCATCGCGGAAGCGATCGCCGCCGCGGCGGCCGAGCTGCCGCCGCCCCGGGTCAGCACGCCGGAAGAAGTCGCCGCCCGCCGCGCCGAGCGCCTCGAACGGATCGCCCGCGAGAAGGCCGACGGCACCCGCCGCGCCGACGGTTCGAAGATCCAGCCGGACTGATCGCCCGCGCCTCGGCGCCGGCACCCTTCTGAAATCCCTCTGAATTCCCTGTCGCTGCGCCATCCCGGCGCTCGCCTTGGCTCGAGCCGATCCCGGCTGTCCGCCGGCGGCTTCCAGGCGCACCAACCGTTCGCCGGGATCGCGAAGCAACGGCGTCCAGGCCGCGACACATGCCGTCGCGGCTTGACACGCTTTTTCGTCACTCCTAGTCTAATTTACTGAATAAATCAGGAATTCACTAGATGAATTCTTCATCCGAAGATCGTTATGCTATCCGCTCCGTCGACCGGGCCCTCGACATCATCGAGTGCGTTGCCGGCCAGAATGGCGCGCTCACCGTCGACCAGATCACCGAGGCGACCGGCCTGCCGAAAAGCACCGTCTTTCGCGTGCTGGCGACGCTGACGGCGCGCCAGTTCGTCGATCGCGATCCCCGCACGCAGACCTATCGCCTCGGCACGCTGGCCCTCGTCGTCGGCGCCCGCGCGCTCGGCGATCTCGATATCCGCCGCGTCGCGCGCCGGCACATCGAGCAGCTGATGGCCGAGAGCGGCGAGACGGTGCATCTCGCCGTGCTCAGCCAGGCGAGCGCGCTCTGCATCGACAAGATCGACAGCACCCGCTCGGTGCGCATGTCGTCCTTCGTCGGCTTCCGCGATCCGCTCCATTGCAGCGGCGTCGGCAAGGCGCTGCTCGCCTTCCAGGATGACGCGGCGCAGCAGGCGCTTATCGCCGGCATGACGCTCGAGCCGCGCACGCCGCACACGATCACCGACCGCGCCGCGCTCGCCGAGCAGCTGCGCCGGATCCGGGAAAACGGCTTCGCCACCGATGTCGAGGAGATCGAGGAAGGGCTCTGCTGCATCGCCGCCCCGATCCGCGATCACTCCGGCAAGGCGATCGCCGGCGTCAGCATCTCGGGCCCGACCACGCGGGTCCACGCCGACACCTTCGCCACCCTCATTCCGCTCGTCAAAGCCTGCGCCGACTGGATCTCGCGCGATCTGGGCTTCCAGGGAGAGAAGACATGATCATCGACGTCCACTCGCATACGCCGCAGTTTCGCGGCGCGATTCCCGCCGAGCTGCGCCGGACCAATCCGAAATGGCGGCCCGATCGCGCGGTCGAATCCGTCTACAACTGGGAAGAATTCCTGGAAGCGCAGCAGCCGGCCGACAAGTCGATCGTCTTCGGCATCGCCTGGCAGCCGAACGAGCCGACCGGCAGCGTCAACGGCCCGGGCGAACCGGGCGACGTCGCCGTCGGCGTCAACGACGCCACCTCGGCCTTCGTCCGCGCCCATCCGGACCGGCTGATCGGCTTCATGTCGGTGCATCCGCATGATCCGCGCTGCCTGGAAGAGCTGGAGCGCGGCGTCGGCGACCTCGGCCTCAGGGGCATCAAGCTCGGCGCTAACTACCAGAATTTCGACCCGTTCGAGAGCCGCGCCCTCGCCGTCTTCCGCGAGGCAGAGAAGAAGGGCCTGCCGATCCTGCTGCATATGGGCACCTCGCCCGTCCGCATGGCGCCGATCCGCTACGCCCACCCGCTCGTCATCGACGAGATCGCGGCGCGCTATCCGGACCTGAAGATCATCATGGCCCATCTCGGCCATCCCTGGACGGTCGACACGGCGGTGGTCGTGCGCAAGCACCCCAACGTCTATGCCGATCTCTCCGGCCTCTTCTACCGGCCCTACAGCTTCTACGACAGCCTGATCAAGGCGACCGAGTGGAACGTGCTCGACAAGCTGCTGTTCGCCTCCGACTACCCGATCACCACCCCGGCCGAGACCATCCACGGCCTCCGGACCGTCAACGCGATCGTCGAGGGCACGAAGTTCCCGCGCGTGCCGGAGGACAAGATCGAAGAGATCATCCATCGCGACAGCCTCGCGCTGCTCAACCTCTCCTGAAGAAGAACGGCGATCCGATGCTCGATACCAAGACGACCCGACTGACCGAACGCGCCACCGCGGTGATCCCCGGCGGCGTCAACTCTGCCAGCCGCCGCCTCGCCGTGCCGACCGCCTGGGAATGGGCCGAGGGCGCCTATATCCGCGACGTCGACGGCAAGACCTATCTCGACTACCACGCCGCCTTCGGGCCGATCGTGCTCGGCCACAACGATCCCGGCGTCAACGCCGCCGTCGTCGAAGCCTTGAAGGGCATCGACATGGTCGGCCTCGGCATCACCGAAGCCGAGGTGCGCCTCGCCGAAAAGGTGGTCGAGCACGTCCCCTCGGCCGAGATGGCGCTGACGTTTTCGACCGGCTCGGAGGCGACCTACATGGCGGTGCGGCTGGCGCGCGGCGTCACCGGAAGACAGAAGCTGATCAAGTTCCAGGGCACCTTCCACGGCTGGCACGACTACCTGCTGATGAACATCGCCAGCCCGGCGGAGAAGATCGGGCACAAGGATCCGGGCTCGGCCGGCCAGTTCGCCGACGCGATCGACAACACCATCGTCGTCCGCTTCAACGATCTCGAGGCGGTCGAACAGGCGATCGCAGCCAATCCCGGCGAGATCGCCGCCATCTTCCTCGAGGCAATCCCGCACAATATCGGCTGCGTGCTGCCGACGCTGGAGTTCGTGCGGGGCCTGCGCCGGCTCTGCGACGCGCACGGCATCGTGCTCGTCTTCGACGAGGTGATCACCGGCTTCCGCCACGGCCTCGGCGGCTATCAGGCGAAGCTCGGCGTGACGCCGGACCTGACCACCATGGCGAAGGCGATCGCCAATGGCTACCCCTGCGCCATCGTCGCGGGAAAGCGCGATCTCATGCTGCAATACAACACCGCGCCCGGCGGCAAGGTGTTCGTCGGCGGCACCTATAACGGCCATCCCGTCGGCACGGCGGCAGCCCTCGCCACCATCGCGGCGCTGGAGGACGGCACCGTGCACGAGCGCACCTTCCGGCTCGGCGAGCGCGTGCGGACGGGGCTTCAGGAAATCGCCGACCGGCTCGGCATCCCGATGCAGGTCGCCGGCTACGGCTCGGTCTTCACGCCCTATTTCATGGCCGGCGCGATCGACCGCTACGAGGACCTGCTCGCCAACGACAATGCCCGCGACGTCGCCTTCCGGGCGGGCATGGTCCAGCGCGGCATCTTCATGCTGCCGGTGCCCTTGAAGCGCAACCACATCAGCGCCGCCCATACCGAGGCGGAGATCGACCGCACGCTGGAGACGGCGGAGGAAGTGCTGAAAACCTTCGTCTGAAAGGCGCGAGGATTATTTCATGAGCAATAATATACGTTGATATTTGATAGCGGCCGCCATGGCGTGTTACACCACGTCATGGCGGGCCGGATCGACGGCCAGCAAGGTTGACGGATCAGGGCAGAGGGGCCCTTCGACGACCCGCCGACCAGCGGAATTCGAGGAGCGGGAACGACCATTCATTGCGAGCCACGGCGGCGCTTCAGGGCGCCGGCAACGCGGCCACGATCAGCTCCGGATCACGAACGACCGGGTCCCGAAAGGCGGATGACACGCCTGCGGGACCAGGGACGACGGCGGCGAGGGCCAAGGCCCGGACCCCGACAATTGTCCAAGCGGGTTCAACACCATCCACGGGAAGGGGTTTAGTATGAAATCCAAGAATGCAGCAGCAGGAGGCGGGCTCGACCGGCGCGCCTTTCTGAAGGCCAGCGGCGCCACGGCGCTGGCGGCGATCCTGGCCCCCGGCCTCGCCGGACGGGCGGAAGCGGCCTTCTCCGGCACGCTCGACATGCTGGCCTGGGACTTCCAGCCCGACACCATCAAGAAGCTCGTCGGCGAATGGACGGCCAAGGGCAATCCCGCCGTCAACGTCGCCGTCATCCCCAATCTCGGCTTCTCGCCGGCGCTGCAGACGCGCCTGCGCGGCGGCGACGCGATCGATCTCTTCTATAACTTCGCCTACAACTCGCAGAAATTCGTCGACCAGGGCTGGGCCGCCAAGCTGAACGGCCTTCCCGGCGTCGACGACATGGTCGCCGACATGTACGAGAGCGCCAGGCCCGCCTATGTCAACGCGGCCGGCGACATCATCAGCGCGCCCTATTTCTCCGCCGTGCACATGATGCACTACAACGACCGCATGCTGAAGGAAGCCGGCATCGCCGCCGCGCCGCAGACGCTGAAGGAAATCCACGACGCCTCGAAGATCCTCAAGGACAAGAAGATCGTCGAGAACCCCTATGTCGCCTACTGGGTGAAGGAATTCTGCGAGGAATACCTGCACACCTACCTGCTGAACGAGGGCATCACCGCGTTCGACGCCGCCGGCAAGCCCGTCTTCGCCGATGATCCGAAGACCGAGGGCGTCTTCGAGTGGTGGCAGACCATGTACCAGGACGGCCTGGCGCCGAAGTCGGTGCTGAACGACGATCCGGGCAAGCTGTCGAACCAGATGGCGCAGGGCGACGCCGCCTTCTTCGTGCTGCACCACTATTTCCTGTCGTCGATCCGCAGCCTGAACGGCCCGGAATCGGCCAATGTCATGCAGGGTCCGATCGGCGGTTCCAACCACACCTTCCAGATCGGCGAAGTGCTGCAGCTCGGCCAGATCGCCGACGAGGAACGCCGCAACGCCGCCTGGGACCTGATGAAGTTCTATGGCTGGAAGGATTCGGCCGGCAAGTTCACGGTCTTCAACCAGTGGGCCAAGGCCGCCGGCCTCGCCGCGCCCTATCCGGGCTTCTTCACCGATCCGGACGTCATCGCCGCCTTCCCGGACTATTTCGACCTGCCGATGATCTCGAAGACCTTCGAGACCGGCTCCAAGGTCGTGCCGGCCCGCACGCTCCCCTGGTATCCGGACTTCCAGGCCAAGGTCGGCGACGTCGTGCACGCCCTGTTGCTCGGCCAGGCGACCCCGAAGAAGACGGTCGAGGACCTGACGGCGGCGGCGAACTCCGCCCAGAAGGGCCGCAGCCTCTAAGGCTTCCGCGCCTCCCCTCTCGCCTCGGCGGGAGGGGAACCGAAACGCGGAACGGAGGACGGGATCGGCCGGCAGGCCCGCTCCCGCCCCCGTCAAAATCCCCTGATATTGCCCGAAGGAAGCGACCTTGGCGGCCTCCCCCATTTCCAGCGGCGCCCTGACGCGCGGCGACAGGCTGTTCGGTTTGAAGCTGACGGCGCCGGCCGGGATCATCCTCGCCGCGCTGCTCCTGGTGCCGACCGTCCTCACCGTCCTCTACAGCCTGCACGACGTGCCGGCCAACGGCCGCAGCCTCGGCCCGTTCGTCGGGCTGGAGAATTACACCATCGTGCTCGGCAGCCAGGTGTTCTGGCGCTCGGCCTGGGTCACCTTCGTCTTCTCGCTCGGCTTCGTCGTGTTCTCGACGCTGATCGGGCTCGCGATCGCGCTGCTGCTCAACCAGCGCTTCATCGGCCGCGGCCTCGCCCGCGCGCTGCTGATCATTCCGTGGGCGACGCCCTGGCTCGTCATCGGCATCCTGTGGAAGTGGTTCGCCGACGGCAGCGTCGGCGGCCTCAACGCCGTGCTGCTGATGCTCGGCGCTACCACCGAATATTACGACTTCCTCGCCGACCCCAACTCCGCGCTCGTGATCACCATCGTCGCGGCGGTGTGGCGGCAGGCGAGCTTCGCCGGCATCCTGCTGCTCGCCGGCCTGCAGACGCTCCCCGACGATCTGAACGAGGCCGCCTCGCTCGACGGCGCCGGCGTCTTTCAGCGCTTCCGCAACATCACCCTGCCCTGGCTCAAGCCCGCGCTGGTCACCGTCACGGTGCTCAACGTCATCTACGCCTTCCTGCAGTTCGACGTGATCTTCGCCATGACCCAGGGCGGGCCCGGCGACGCGACGCAGGTGCTGTCGATCCTGATCTATCGCCAGCTCTTCGGCGTCACCCAGATCGGCCTCGGCTCGGCGCTCGCCGTCATCCTCGGCTTCGTCGCGCTCGCCGGCGGCCTCCTCACCGTCAAGCTGCTCTATCGTGCGGAAAGGCAACCGGCATGAGCGACATCGCCCTCTCCCGCGCGCCGCGCCGCCGCGGCAAGGCCGCCACCGCCGCCGGCCTGCAGCGCAGCACCACCGCGACGGTCATCCTCTATCTCTGCGTCGCCGTCTTCGCCGTCTGGATCCTGCTGCCGGTCTGGTATCTCGTCGTCTCCAGCCTGATCACGCCCACCCAGCTCGGCGTGAAGCCGTTCCCGATGGTGCCGTCCAGCATCACCTTCGACAACTACCTGTCGGTGCTGACCGGCGCGACCGGCTCGACCGGCTTCGGCAGCACCGACATGGGCTCGCGCCTGCTGCCGGCGATCGGCCAGAGCTTCTTCGTCTCGTCCGTGCTGGTGGTCCTGAACCTCGTCATCGCCGGCATCGCCGCCTATGGCCTGTCGCGCTATCCGTTCTCCGGCTCGCGCCTGTTCGAGCTCTCGATCATCGTCTCGCGCGTCGTGCCGGCGATCGCCATCATCGGCCCGTTCTTCGTCGCCTTCCGCGTCGTCGGCATCCTGAACACGCCCTGGGCGCTGATCATCAGCTACAACGTGTTCACGCTGCCGCTCGCGATCATGATCCTGAAGAACTATTTCGATCAGATGCCGCGCGAGATCGAGGAGGCGGCCAAGATCGACGGCGCCTCGCGGCTCCAGACGCTCTGGATCATCATCGTGCCGATCGCCCGCCCCGGCCTCGTCGCCGCCGGCGTGCTGATCTTCCTCGAATCCTGGAGCGAGTTCTTCTATTCGCTCGTGCTCACCAACCAGCTGACCGTGCCGCCGCTCCTCGCCGGCTTCCAGTCGGTGCAGCAGTTCAACTGGAACTCGCTCGCCGCCGCCACCGTCATGTCGATGATCCCGCCCGTCGTGCTGGTCGTCATCTTCCAGCGCCACGTCGTCGGCGCGCTGACCGCCGGAGCCGTGAAATGACGAAGCCCATCCGCGCAGGCGTCATCAGCGCCGGCGCCTGGTCGCAGTCGAGCCATCTGCCGACGCTCGCCGCCCACCCGGACGTCGATCTCGTCGCCCTGTCGAGCCCGAATGGTGAGATGGCAAAGAGCCTCGCCGCCGAATTCGACGTGCCGCTCGCCTTCACCGACTGGCACGACGTGCTGGCGGAGAAGCCCGACATCGTCGTCGTCTCCAGCCCGCCGGTGGCGCATGAGGAGCAGGTGATATCAGCTCTCGAAGCCGGCGCGCATGTGCTGGTCGAGAAGCCTTTCGCGCTCGAGGCCGGCGCCGCGCGGCGCATGCGTGATACGGCAACGCGCGTCGGCCGCGTGCTGCTGGTCGGCTTCGGCTGGCCGGCGGCGCCCTGCTTCGCGCTGTCGAAAAAGCTGATCGACGCCGGCGAGATCGGCGCGGTCGAGCAGATGACCATGCATCTCGCCGTCAACACGCGGGCGCTGCTGATGGGCGGCACGGATGGCGGCTGGGGCGGCGCCGGCAATTCCGACGCCTCGACCTATACCGACCGCAAGATTTCCGGCGGCGGCTCGGCCGCCGTCTCGATGTCGCACCAGCTCGGCCTGATCGAATGGCTGGCCGGCGAGCCCATCGTCGCACTCAATGCCAGCACCTATCCGGCCGGCCGCGAGATCGATTTGCACGCGACCGTCAACGCGGAGTTTGCCGGCGGCGGCTCGGCGGCGATCAGCAGCGCCTCGACGCATCCCTATCTGGCCCGGCCGCAATGGCACATGGCGCTCTACGGCTCGAAGGGGCAGATATGGCTCGATTCCGTCGCCGACCATGTCCGCCTGGTCAGGGCGAACGGCGACGTCGTCGAATATGGCGAGGCGGACGCTTCCGGCCTCTATGATTCCGGCGCCCCGACCAAGGCGCTGATCGCCTGCGCGCTCGGCGCACCCGCGCCCACGGGACTTACGGCACAGCTCGCGGCCCATGTGGTCGCCGTCACGGACGCCATCTATGAGAGCGCCCGCACCGGACAGAAGATACGGATCCCCACAGAATGACTACTGAGACCACGCTCTTCTCCGGCGGCATAATCGTCGACGGCCTCGGTTCTGATCCCGTGCGCGGCGACGTGCTCGTCCAAGGCGACCGCATCGTCCGCATCACCGACGGCACGGAAAAGCTCGAAGCCGATCGCACGATCGCCATCGACGGGCTGATCATCGCGCCCGGCTTCATCGACATGCACACCCATTCCGACCTGCAGGTGCTGGTCCAGCCCGACCACACCTCGAAGATCACGCAGGGGGTGACGACCGAGGTGCTCGGCCAGGACGGCTTGAGCTACGCGCCGATCGACGAGGCGACGCTGGCCGAACTCCGCGCCCAGCTGAAGGGCTGGAACGACGACCCGCCCGGCTTCGACTGGAACTGGCGCTCGGTCGCCGAATATCTGAAGCGGCTCGACGGCAACACCGCCGTCAACACCGCCTATCTCGTGCCGCACGGCAATCTGCGCATGCTGGTGATGGGCAACGCCCCCCGCCTCGCCACATCCGACGAGCTGGAGCAGATGAAGGCGCTGCTGCGCACCGCGCTCGAGGAAGGCGGCGTCGGCCTCTCGACCGGCCTCACCTATGTGCCGGCGATGTATTCCGACACCGACGAGCTGGTCGCGCTCTGCGAGGTCGTCGCCGAGTATGGCGGCTTCTATTGTCCGCACCACCGCAATTACGGCCTCGATGCGCTCGGCGGTTACCGGGAGTGTTTCGAGATCGCCCGCCGCTCCGGCGTCGCGCTGCATCTCGCCCACACGCACCTTTCCTTCGAGTGCAATCGCGGCAAGCTGCCGGAGCTCCTGAAGATGCTGGACGACGCCATCGCCGACGGCGTCGATCTGACCTTCGACAGCTACCCCTACCTCGCCGGCATGACGACGCTCCTCTCCCAATTGCCGAGCTGGGCGCTCGCCGGCACCGGCGAGGAACAGATGGCGCGTCTCCGCTCGCCGGAAGATCGCGCCAGGATCATCGAGGCGCTCGACGTCACCGGCTCGGACGGCCATCAGGGCCTGACCGTCGCCTGGTCGACGGTGCATGTCGTCGGCACGCCCGGCGCGCCCGAGCTCGAATGGGTGATGGAGAGCGACCTCGCCACCGCCGCCGCCAAGGCTGGCAAGAAGCCGGCCGAGTTCGCGCTCGACATTCTCGTCGCCACCGAACGCAGCGCGCCCTGCGTCTTCTTCATCGGCCATGAGGAACATGTCCGCGCGCTGATGCAGCGCGACGAGCACACCGTCGGCAGCGACGGCATCCTGGTCGGCGACCGGCCGCATCCGCGCTCCTGGGGCACCTTCCCGCGCATGCTGGAAACCTATGTGCGCGAGGAAAAGGTGCTGACTTTAGCCGAATGCGTGCGCCACATGACCAGCACGGCGGCGAACCGCCTGCGCCAGCCCGATCGCGGCCGCATCGCCGAGGGCGCCAAGGCCGATCTCGTCGTCTTCGACCACATGACGGTCAAGGCGCACGCCACCTACGAGGTGCCGCGCCAGGCCGCCTCCGGCATCTTCCACGTCATGGTGAACGGCGAGCTGGCGCTGGAGGACGGCGTCATGACCGGCAGCCGCGCCGGCTGCGTCATCCGCATGCCGTCCTGATCGAAACTCCACAGGTACAGAACATGTCCGCCCCTTCCGCTCCCGCTGCCTCCGCCTGGACCGACATCCCGGTCGCCACCCCGGGCCTCGTGCTCGACCGCGACATCCTCGACCGCAATCTCGACGAGATGGCGGCGATCGCCCGCTCGGCCGGGGTCGAGCTCTTCCCGCATGCCAAGACCCACCGCATGGCCGAGGCCGGCCGCCGCCAGATCGCGCGCGGCGCGCACGGCCTCTGCGTCGCCAAGCTCGGCGAGGCCGAGGCCTTCGCCGATGCCGGCATCGAGCGGCTCTTCGTCGCCAACCCGATCTTCGGCGCCGAGAACGGCGCGCGGGCCCTCGCGCTGTCGCGTCGCGCCGACACGCTGTTCGCGACCGACAGCGTCGACGCCGCCGCGAGCATCGGCGCCGTCTTCGCGGCAGCGGGCGCGACCGCCCGCATGATGCTGGCGATCGATTCCGGCCTCGGCCGCGAGGGCGTGTCGCCGGCCAAGGCGCCCGAAGTCGCCAAGGCGATCGCGGCGGCGCCGGGCGTCGAGCTGGTCGGCATCTACACGCATGAAGGCAGCACCTATGGCGCCAAGGACCGCGCCGACCTTGAAGCCCGCGCGGTGGCGGCCGGCGAGGCGATGGTCGCCGTCGCCGAGGCGATCCGCGCCGAGGGCATTCCGCTGCCGATCGTCTCGCTCGGCGCCTCGGCCTCGGCCCGCGCCGTCGCGCACGTGCCGGGCGTCACTCAGATCCGCCCCGGCATCTACGCCTTCAACGATGTCGGTCAGGTCGCGCTCGGCAATGCGACGCTCGATACGGTCGCCGTCCGCGTCATCGGCACGGTCGTCAGCCATCCGGACCCCGACCGCGCCTGCATCGACGCCGGTTCGAAGTCGCTCTCGACCGATCTCGTTCCCGCCGCCGCCCACCGGCACGAATATCCCGGCATGGGGCTGATCGTGAACGCGCCAGGCTGGGTCATCGACAAGATGTCGGAAGAGCATGGCTGGCTGCGCTGGCAGGGCGCAGGTGAGCCGACGCCGCTACCGGTCGGCACCCGGCTGGAAATCGTGCCCAACCATGTCTGCATGGCCTTCGCCATGCTGCGCCGCGCCGCCATCATCCGGGACGGCAAGGTGACGGAGACCTGGGAAGGCTTTGGGCCGGGCTCGTCGGAGTAGAGGCGGATTACGGGCCGGACGCAGCGAGGCGCGGCCTCTCACCTCCCCCTGAGGGGGAGGTCCGGGAGAGGGTTTAGGGAACCATCCGGAAGAACCACTGTGCCTTGCCGCCGGACCTGCAACCCGCCGACGTCCCATCATCCTGAGGAGGCTTTCGCAGAAAGCCGTCTCGAAGGACGCACAGCCTGGATGCGAGAAATGGTTTGGGGGCACACCACCGCTCTGCGTGCTTCGAGACGGCCCTTCGGGCCTCCTCAGCATGTTGAGATTGGTGTTCCATGTTGCGGCATCCAGATTTGATCTAGGCTTCGGCCAAAGCAGACATTCGATCGGGGGAGATCAAACATGTCCGACTACAAGCTCGCCAGCGGCGAGGCGCTGTTCGTCGCCTCGCGCGGTGTCTTCGAACTGCACGGCCTGACCCGCTGGGTGCAGAAGGACGGCGCATGGGTGGGCGAGACGCTGGGGCGCGCCGAGCAGCTCTCGGCCCTTGCCTGGCATCCGACGCTGCCGGTCATCTACGGCACGTCGCGCGCCGGCATGGACGGCGAGATCCACGCCTGGCGGATCGCGGGCGACAAGGCCGAGACGATCGGCGAAAAGAAGAGCGGCGGCGCCGAGCCGTGCCACCTCGTCGTCGACCCTTCAGGCAAACTCCTCGTCTTCACCAACTACACGACCTCGACGCTCGGCCTGCAGCGCCTCGGCGCCGATGGCGGCTTCGACGGCGACGTCGCGCTGGTGAAGCTCTCCGGCGGCGGGCCGGAGATCGACCGGCAGGACGACGCGCATCCGCATCAGGCATTCTTCATCGGCGAGACGCTCGTCATCATCGATCTCGGCGACGATTCGATCCGCGAATTCAGCCTCGACCTTTCGAAGCCCGGCGCCGCCGCGTTGGCGGAGACGCGGGTGACCAAGCTTCCCGCCGGCTGCGGCCCGCGCCATGCCGTCGTGCTGAACGACGGCCGCCTCGCCGTCTCCGGCGAGCTCGGCTCCAATTTGCTCGTCGGCCATCTCGGCGCGCCGGAAGGCGCCTGGCAGAGCGTTCCGAGCACGACGCGGCCGGCCCCCGCCCGCACCCGTCATCGCCGCAACTATCCCGGCGACATCCAGCGCTCCGCCGACGGCCGCTTCGTCTATTTCGCCAATCGCGGCAACGACACGATCGCGACCTTCGACGTCTCCGGCGCGAAGCCGGTGCTGGTTTCGGAGGTCGATTCCTCCGTGTTCTGGCCGCAGCATCTTCTGGTGCATGGCGATCACCTGCTCGTCGCCGGCTGGGATTCGTCGCGTGTCGCCGTCCTGAAGCTCTCCGACGGCGTGCCCGGCCCGGCCGAGACCGCCTTCGAATGCGCCGGCCCGGGCTGGCTGCTGCTGCAAGCCAAGCAGGGCTGACGGGTCAGCCCGCGTTAAGATCCTGCGGCTATGGTCGCGGCGCGCCCCGGCGGCGCGACCGGAGCGCGAGGGAACGGGGGCGGCATGGCGACGACGACGGAGACGGGCATCGCCATCGTCGGATGCGGCTATGTCGCCGACGCCTACCGGCAATGCCTGCCGCTGCATCAAGGTACGCTGCGGCTCAAGGGCGCCTATGACCGCGACCCGCAGCGCCTCGCGTCGTTCAAGGCGACCTGGGGCGACCGCGCCTATGCCTCGCTGGACGAGCTGCTGGCGGATCCATCCGTATCGATCGTCCTTAACCTGACTGATCCCGAAGGCCACGCCGCCGTCACCGAGGCGGCGATCGCCGCGGGCAAGCACGTCTATTCGGAAAAGCCGCTCGCCATGGCGGCGACCGAGGCGGCGGCGCTGCGCGACCGGGCGCGAGCCGCCGGCGTCCGCCTCGCCTCGGCGCCGTGCAACCTGCTCGGCGAGAGCGTGCAGACCGCCTGGGCCGCGATCCGCGAAGGCCGGATCGGCAAGGTGCTGCTCGCCTATGCCGAGCTCGACGACGGCATGATCCACCGCGCCAACTATGGCGACTGGCGGAGCCGCAGCGGCAAGCCGTGGCCGGGCCGCGGCGAGTTCGAGACCGGCTGCACCTATGAGCACGCCGGCTATGCGCTCACCGTCTTCGCCGCCCTGTTTGGCCCGGCGACGCGGGTGACGTCCTTCGCGGCGCTGCTCGTCCCCGACAAGGGCACGACGCCGCCGCTCGCCCATCCGGCGCCGGATTTTTCGGTCGGCTGCATCGAGTTCGAGAACGGCGTCGTCGCCCGCCTCACCAATTCGATCGTCGCGCCTTATGACCACCGCATGCGGATCATCGGCGAGACCGGCACGATCGAGATCAAGGAGCCGTGGGACTATGCCTCGCCGGTCGTCCTGCGCCGTCCCGGCGAAGGACGGATCGCGCGGCTGATCGAGCGCCGCCTCGGCGGCGGCCTCGGCAAGCGCCTGCCGATGGCGCGGCGCGTTCCCTTCAAGGGCGGACGCGGCAAGCCGACCATGGACTTTTTACGCGGGCCGGCGGAGCTCGCCGAGGCGATCCGCGATGGACGCCCCTCGCGGCTCGACGAGGACTTCGCCGTGCATGTGACGGAAGTGACGGAGATGCTGCAATATCCCGAGCGCTTCGATCGCCCCGCGCACGTCAAATCCCGCTTCGCGCCGATCCGGCCGATGGACTGGGCGAAATGACCGGCGCTCCCGAAGCCGCGCTGATCACCTGCTCGTTCCGGGGCGATCTCGACGTCTGCCGCATGCTCTGCGAGAGCATCGACCGTTTCGTGCCCGAGACGATCCCGCACATCCTCTATGTGCCGCGCGCCGACATCCCGCTTTTCGCCGACCTCGCCTCCGATCGTCGTACCGTCGCCGCGCAGGAGGAACTGCTGCCGCGCTGGTTCCTGAAGCTGCCGCTGCCCGGCCCGGAATGGCGGAAGCGGCTGCGTCTCCCCCGTCGCAACATGTATGTGACGCCCTACAGCCCGCTGGTGCGCGGCTGGATCGCGCAGCAGATCATGAAGATCGCCGCCACCGCGAGCGCGCCGGCCGAGATCGTCGCCCATATCGACAGCGACAACGTCTTCATCCGCCCGCTGAAGCTCGAACACCTCGCCCACGACGGCAAGGTGCGGATCTATCGCAATCCGGAGCGGGTCGAGCTGGAGACGCACCGGGTCTGGCAGGAGACGGCGGGAAGGCTGCTCGGCCTGCCGTCAAGCCGCTACTATGGCGCCGAATACATCAACCCGTTCGTCGTCTGGCGGCGCTCCGTCATCCGCTCGATGATCGGGCGGATCGAGGCGATCGCCGGCCGCGACTGGCGCATCGTCCTCGCCCGCACGCCGCATTTCGCCGAATACGTCCTCTACGGCGTCCATGCCGACCAGGTGGTCGGCCTCGAGGCGGCCGGGCTGATGGCCGAGGATTTCACCCTCTGCCATTCGCGCTGGGGCGACGAATTCGCTGGCGCCGAGGACGAGGCCGCCTTCATCCGCTCGCTGCGCCCGGAACATGTCACCTGCCTGATCCAGTCGACCATCGACACCTCGATGGAAAAGCGCCGCGCCATCTTCGAGCAGGTGGCGGCACTGGCAAGCGAGCAGGATCAGGAAGCGACGCGCTTGGCCGGGTCCGCCTCGCGATAGACGGGATAGAGGCTGCCGAGCGAAAGCTTGCCGCGCACGCCGGCCCAGCGATAGCCGAAATCGGCCTCGGCCGCCCCACCCTGCCGGCGAACCCTCGGATAGCGCAGCGCCAGCAGGCCGAGCTGCGCCAGCGCCTTCGCCCGCAGCCACCAGCGCGTGAAAACGGGCCATGAACTGTTGCCGGCGACGGCCTCGGCATAGACCTGCCCGCCGGCGAAGAAGCGCCGGCGGAGATAGGCGGGATCGCAGCGATCGGCCGGCACGATCTCGGAAACCCGCGCCGCCGGCAGCCAGCCGAAGCGGCGGCCCTGCGCCTGCAGCCGGCAGAAGAGATCGAGATCCTCGCCGCCGGCATGGCCGAAGCGCGGATTGAACGGCTCGGCATCGGTCAAGGTCGTGGCGCGGCGGAAGATCGAATTGCAGGTCGCAACCGTCAGCACGCGCTCGCTGCGCCGGCCGAGCGCCACGACGTCCTGGCCGGCGGGCGCCTCGATCTGGCGCGAAAACAGGGTACGGATTGCCGGCGTCACCCGCTCCGGCACCGCGAAGACGGGATCGACGCCGCCGAAGAAGACGTCATGCGGATGGGTTTTCAACCCTTGCACCACCGCTTCGAGCCAGCCCGGCGCCAGTTCCTCGTCATCGTCGATGAAGGCGATGAAGGGCGCGTCGGTCGCCCGGATGCCGGCGTTGCGTGCCACGGAGATGTTGGCCGGATGCGCCTCGACATAGCGGATCGCGAACGGGCTAGCCACCTGCGCCGCCGCGACGACGGAAGCCGCCGTGCCGTCGTCGCTGTTGTCGGCGACGACGACGGAGAGCGTCGCACCGAGGGGAATCGCCTGCCTGCGGATGCTGTCGAGCGCGCGGGCGAGCAGCTTTTCGCGCCGATAGGTGCAGATGACGATCGCGAGATCGATCGCGCCGTCCGCCTTCGTCGAAATGTCCAAATGCCCTGCCCCCGCCGGTTCTGCCGCTTTCCTAACCCAACGCGCGGCGCCCGGCCACCTCGGGGTCCTCCAGCGTCCGGCTGCGCGAGAGAAGGAACAGGAAGAGCACGACGACATTCGAGAGCACCGTGCCGCGCATGAACAGCGTCGCCTCGGTCAGGTTGTGCAGCAGCGTGATCAGGAGCAGCAGCGCCATGAAGCCGATGGCGGCGCGCGACGGCCGGTCAAGCGGCCCCGCCAGCGCCTGCGCGGCGCCGGAGACGACGCCGCGCGCGACGATCCACGTCGCGAGCACGGTCGCCGGCAGGCCGACATGCAGCCAGAGCTCCAGATAGCCGTTATGCGCCTGGTTGATGGTGCCGATCTCGACGTCGCCGAGCCAGGTTCCGGGCTCCAGCCGCTGCAGCGGATCCGCCGCGAGGCCGACATCCCAGAACGCGCCATAGCCGTGCCCAAGCCAGAAGCGCTCCTCGGCCGCCCGCAGCGCGAAGGCCCAAAGCTCGTCGCGGCCGGTGAAGGAGGCGTCGCCGAGCGTGGCATTCAACAGGGCGTCGAGATCGAAATCATAGGCGGCGAAGAGGCCGAGCATGGCGACGAGGGCAACGAGCCCGAGCCCGATCATCAGCAGCACGAAGCGCGTGCCCCATCGTTCCGCCAACGCGACGGCGACAAGGACGGCGAGCGCCAGTCCGGTCAGGCCGATCGAGGTCTTGCTGCGGGTGAGCACCAGGAAGAGCACGGCCGGCAACAGCATCGCGAGCCCAAGAAGAACCGGTCGCGCGCCTCGTGCGCCCAGAATCCAGGTCGCGCCACAGAGCACCGTTATCATCGCCACCAGGCCGGCGACGTTCTTCTGCGTGTAGAGGCCGCGCACGCCGATATCGGTGACGGCGATGCCGGGCCAGAGCGCGGTACCGGCGAGATTGACCAGCATCACGCCGGTGAGGCCGACGAACCACCACGTATGGAAGCGGCGGAGATCCCTAAGGCCGACCGCGATGCCGGCGGCGATCGTCGTCAGGAACACGAGCAGGATCGCCCGCCGCAGCGTCAGCCCCGGATAGTCCGACCAGAGCGTGCTCAGGAGACAGAAGCCGGTCAGCGCGATCAGCGGGATGTTGGCGAGGAAGAGCCTCGCCGCGGCGCGGTGATGCAGGACGAGGGCTGCCAGCGCCAGCAGCACCAGCCCGAGCGCCACCACCCGGTCGAGCGGATTGCCCTCGAGCCGCTCGGCGACCGAGGCATCGGCGAAGGGGCGCGTACCGACGAAGGTGTAGACCATGAAGCCGGCAAAAAGGACGGCATGCAGGAGGCCCGACAGCCCGGCCTCGCTGCGCCAAGACCCGAGCGACGACGCGCCGGCCGGGGCGCGGAGCGGCGCGGGCATCGGGGCATCGCTCATGCGCTCGGGCTCCGTCGAGAAAAGGCGGCGAGCCCATGGGCGCGCGCCGGCTGAAACCGCGGCAGGACGCGCCGTCGCGGCGATGCGACCGTTTGGTCGAACCCGCCCTGCTCGCTTGCCTTCCTAGCATAGATTCGTAGGATCGGCGGCCAAGCGAAATTCAGTCGCCTTATGGTTCGCATTCCGACGTTCCTGGCGATTTCTTCCCGTCGACAGGAGACGTTACGAGTGGATAGCGTTTCCATCGTCATTCCCACATTGAACCGCCCGCAGGCCCTGCGGCGCGCCATCGCCAGCGCCCTGGCGCAGTCCGGCCCCTTCGCCTTCGAGATCCTCGTCGTCGACAATTCGCGCGACGGCAATGCGCGTGGCCTGATCGAGGCGATGGCGCGCGACGCCGCGCATCCGGTCCGCTACGTGGCCGCGCCGGTCCCTGGCGTCGCCAATGCCCGCAATGCCGGCGTCGCCGCGTCGGCGAGCCGCTGGATCGCCTTTCTCGACGATGACGAGGAGGCGTCGGCGAGCTGGCTCGGCCGTCACCTCGAAACGGCGCGGACGAGCGGCGCGCAGGCCGTGTTCGGCCCGGTCCTCGCAAAAGCCGAGGGCGATCGCGCGATCGGGCCGCTGGCGCCCTATTTCTCCCGCCGGTTCGACCGCCTCGACGGCGAGGACGTCACCGACCTCGCGCCCTATCTCGGCACCAACAATTCGATGTTCGAGCGCGAGGCCTGTTTCGCGGTGAAGGTCCCCTTCGACACCAGCATGAACGAAATCGGCGGCGAGGATACGCTGCTCCTGAAGCGGCTCGCCGACGAGGGCAAGCGCTTCGCCTGGTCGGGGCGCGGCAGCGTGACGGAATGGGTGCCGGAGCGACGGCAGAACTGGGCCTATGTCCGCAAGCGGAAGTTCCTTTCCGGCCAGATCCGCGTCCTGACGCATTGGAAGACGCGGCCGGTCGAATGGTCCCGGATCGCCTTCTGGATGAGCGCCGGCATGATCCAGATCGTCCTGCACGGCTTCCTCGCGATCGCGCTGCGGCCGTTTCATCCGGTCCGCGCCGAGAAGGCGCGCGTCAAGCTGCATGGCGGGCTCGGCAAGGTGCTTTGGGCGCGATCCCGCCCCGCCCTCTACGGCTCGGGCCTCGTCTCGTGAACGCCGGGCGGCCGGCCCCGACGCGGCGCGCCGTGCTCGCAGGCGGGCTCGCCGCAGGTCTAGCCGGCGCCCTGCCGGCCCGGGCGCAAACGGAAGGACGTTGGTCGCTTCGCGTCGCCGATGGTGGCAGGCAGCGCCCGATCCATCCGCTGATCTACGGCTCGAACGAGATCGGCACCATGGATGGCGGCGCGCCCTCCGCCGAACTCGACCGCGCGGCCGGCGTCACGGCGCGCCGGCTCGGCGGCAATCTGATGACGACCTACAACTGGGTCAACAACGCCGCCAATTCCGGCAAGGACTACCACCAGGCCAATGGTTCGTTCCTGCTCGACGTGCTCGGCCTGCCGAAATCGGAATGGAGCCGTCCGGCGCTGCTGATCGAGACGATGCACGAGACGTCGCTGGCGATGGGCGCGCAAAGCCTGGTCACCCTGCCGCTCGCCGGCTATGTCGCCGCCGATTTCGACGGTCCCGTCCCGCCGGAGGCGAGCGCGCCGTCGCCGCGCTTCGTGCCGGTGCGCTGGGAGGGCGGCCGAAGCGCGAGCGACCCGATCGACCCCACTGTCGCCGACATTCCGCATTGTCTCGCCCGCCTCGTCGAGCGCTTCGGCGGCGCGGACAGCGAGCGCGGCATCCATGCCTATGCGCTCGACAACGAGCCCGGCCTCTGGGCCGAGACACATCCGCGCGTCGTTACCTCGAAGCCGACGATCCGCGCCTTGCTCGAAAAATCGCTCACCGCAGCTAGGGCAATCAAGCGGATCGATCCGGCGGCGCGGGTGTTCGGCCCGGTGAGCTGGGGCGCGTCCGAGATGGCGAATTTCCATGATGCGCCGGACTGGGACGACTATCGCGCCCATGGCAGCTTCCTCGCCGCCTATCTGGACGCGTTTCGCCGGGCTTCGGAGCAGGACGGCATCCGCCTGCTCGATGCGCTCGACGTGCACTGGTATCCCTATAGCCGCAAGGGCGACCTGTTCCGCACCGAGGATCCCGCTTTGGCGCAGGCGCTCCTCGATGCGCCGCGCTCGCTGACCGAGCCGGGATTTCGCGAGGACAGCTGGGTGACGGAGGCGCTGCCGGAGGGCGGTGAGCCCGGGCTGCCGCTGCTGCCGAGCCTCGAGGCCATCGCCGCCGAAAACTTCCCCGGCACGCCGATCGCCGTCACCGAGTTCAACTATGGCGGCGCCGGCCAGCTCGCCTCGGGCCTGGCGCTCGCCGACGTTCTCGGCCGCTTCGGCCGGCACGACATCGTCTTCGCCAGCCATTGGGGCAGCCTCGCCGGCAGGCTCGGCGACGCCTACCGGCTCTATCGCGACAAGGACGCGACGGGACGGCGGTTCGGCGATCGCTCGCTCGACGTCGCGATCACGGGTTCGCCCGGGCTGGTCGCCTATGCGGCGACGGCGGCCGACTGGCCGGGCGTGCATGTCGTCGTGCTCAACAAGTCGGAAGCGCCGGCGACGCTCGACATCGGCTTCGACACCCCCCGAACGCTCACCGCCACGCTCGGCTTCGACGGGTCTCTACCCGGCGTGACGGCGCTCGACGGCGGGGCGCAGGCGATCGACGGCGGCTGGCGGCTTGCCCTGCCGGCTCGCGCGGCCCGGCGTTACGCGTTCGGCTGAGGAGTTCCGCAGGAAGCAAGGCCCTCACCCTACCCTCTCCCAGAGGGAGAGGGTTTTTGGGCCGCGGCCTTCATCGAGATGCGAGCGTGGCGACAAGCGCAGGCGCGCCCCCTCTCCCCCTGGGAGAGGGTTGGGGTGAGGGCCTTCCGCCGCTGATTCAGCGCGGCTTGAATTCCGTCCGCGACAGGCCCTCGCGCAGCCCGATGCGGGGGGCGAGGCCACGGCCCTTGGCGGCGCCCGTGCTGTAGGTCACGTCGCGGCCGAAGATCGCCATCTCGGGCGGCGTCGGCGCCAAGGCGGCGCGGCGGAACAGC
This sequence comes from Kaistia sp. SLG-1, assembly GCF_059699055.1. Classification (NCBI taxonomy): domain Bacteria; kingdom Pseudomonadati; phylum Pseudomonadota; class Alphaproteobacteria; order Hyphomicrobiales; family Kaistiaceae; genus Kaistia; species Kaistia sp. SLG-1. Next base: position 614,041 of record NZ_AP048544.1, on the reverse strand, counting down.
GGCAGGCGCAGGCGGCGGCAGATCTTGGCCGGCACGGCGAGCGACTGGCGGAAGCCGAGCCTGAGGCCGCCCAGCCGCCGCAGCGGCCGCGCGCCAAGTCGCTCGGCAAGGGCCGCGAAATAGACGTTCCAGCACGGCGTCTCCGGCCCGACGACATTGAGCGTCGTCACCGCCGGCCATTCGTGCGGGGCGAGCGCGATCCAGCGCGCCGCCATCGCCACCATCGCCGCGACATCGTCGACATGGACCAGCGCCGCCGGACCGGAAGCCGCCGGCCCGAAATCGCCCCAGGCGCCGGCGCGGATCCGCTCGGCCAGCTTGTCGGTCCAGAACACGCTGCCGGTGCCGTAGACGATGCCCGGCCTGAGGATCAGCACCCGCCGCTCCGGCGCCGCCGGATCCTGCGCCCAGGCGCGGACGAAGGCCTCGCAGGCAATCTTGCCGTCGCCATAGGCGCCCGGGGTCCCGGCAGCGCCCATCGTCTCGTCGACGATGCCGGTGCGCTCGCCATAGACGGCGATCGAGCTCAGATAGATCAGGCAGGGGACGCGGGCAGCGCTCATCGCCGCGAGCAGGTTGCGGCATTCGCTGACCATCGCCCGCTCGTCGCCGTAGGCGGCATGGACGACGACCTGCGCGCCGGCGACGGCGGCCCGCGTCGCCGCCGGATTGGCGAGATCGCAGGGAACGGCGACGGCGCCCGGCGGCAGCGTCGTGGCCGGGCTGCGCCGGATGCCCGCCCGCACGGCAAAGCCGACCGCGGCCAGATCCCGCGCCGCGACGCTGCCGATGAAGCCGGCGGCTCCGGTCACGAGAACGGTTCGGGCGTCACGGGGCGTAGCGGTCATCAGTCAGGATCCAGTATCGAGCGGGGGGCTCGGCGGCCGGGGGCAAGGACCGCCATCAGATTGCGTAGCGCCGGACGGGCGAACAGCGCCAACAGCCCTGCATAGACCAGAATGCCGGCGAGGATCGAGAGCCCCAGCGCGAGCGGCCGGTTGATGCCGGCGGCGAATGTCCCCGCGCCGGCCACCAGCACGCCCATCGCGCCTGCGAGCGCCCAAGCCGGCAGCAGGGTCAAGAACCGCTCGCGCCGCGACCAGGCAAGGTAGCGCGGCGGCAGGCCGATGGCGAAGCCGGCCTGCACGGCGTCGCCGGCAAGCCGCGACAGGCCGACGCTGATCGGCCCGAGCGGGCTCGCCGCGACGAGCACGACGAGCGTCGCGCCGAAGCCGGAGAGCGCGCCGATCAGGCTGAATTCCGGCCGCGCGCTGGCCGAGAGCGCCGTGTAGACCAGCCGCGCCGGCAGCAGGATGGCGGCGCCGACGGCGAGGCAGATGGCGATGTCGATCGCCCCCTCCCAGCCCGGTCCGGCGACGATCGGCAGCAGGATCGGCGTCACCGCCGCGAGGCCGATGAAGAGCGGCGCGATGACGAAGGCCGCATTGGCAACGACGGGCTCGACCCGGTCGCGCAGCCGGGCGGGCCGGTCGGCCGCGCCAGCGAAATAGGAGAAGGCGAGGTTGTGCGAGGTGGCGACGATGGCGCCGCGGATCGGCTCGATCAGGCGCATCGCCATGTTGACATAGCCGAGCACGGCGACGCCGTAGAGGGCGCCGACGACGTTGTTGAAGGCGAGATAGGTCAGATTGTCGGCGAGGCGGTCGAGGAAGGAGATGCGGGCGAAGCGGCCGATATGGCCGAGATGCGCCCGCGACCAGCGCGGCAGGATCCAGAAGCCGAGCCGCCATTGCAGGATCAGCGCCCGCGCCACCACCACGAGGAGCCGCTGCGCGATCAGCGCCCAGACGCCGCCGCCGGCAAAGGCGATGGCGAGCGCCAGCGCGATACCGACCGCATGGCCGGCAAGCGTCGCCATGGCGACGTCGTTGAAGCGGCGGAGCCGCCGCGCCAGCGCGGTCGCGATGTCGGAATGGCCGCTGAAGAAGATCGAGAGCATGGCAACGGGCAGCAGGATCGCCATCTCCGGCTCGCCATAGGCGGCGCCGAGCCAAGGACCGCCGACGGCCGAGAGCGCGAGCAGGACCAATCCGATCAGCCACGACATGGCGAGCGCGGCGCCGAGATGGGCGCGGCGGAGCGAGCGCCTTTGCGCCAGCGCCTCCTCGAACGGCGCGCCGACGCAGACCGACGCCACGGCGACCAGGGTGAGGACCAGCGCGCTGATGCCGAAATCCTCGGGCGTCAGCATGCGCGACAGGATGACGGTGCTGCCGGTCAGAAGCGCCAGCCGGCCGATCGCGTCGGTGCCGGCCCAGCCGATCCAGCCGAGCAGGCGGGAGGAGGTCCCGCCGGCCATCAGGAAGGCTGCGCCATCCCGTCGGACGGGGCGCGCTCCCGTGTCGGCCGGAAACGCTGGGAGGACGAGGCGGCCGCCGCGCCGATGGCGAGCATGGCCTGGAAGGTAACGAGGGCGGCGGCGAGGATCATGCCCATCAGCGCGCCGAACACGCCCCAGACGGCGAGCCCCTTCAGGCCACCGCGCTCCGGAGGCGGCTGCGCGATCGAGACGATGCGGACATTGCCGGGATCGATGCGGCCGAACTCGCTGACCTGCAGCGCGCGGGTCTTGAAGGATTCGAGCAGCGCCCGGTTGCTCTCGACCTCCTGCTCGAGCGTCCGCATCTCGACCTTCGACTGCTGGGTCTTCGCGGCGTTCTCGGAGAGCGAGGCGACGGTCCGGGCGAGCGCCTGCTGCGTCGTGCGCGCCCGCTCCAGATCGGCGCGGGCGGCGAGCTTGATCCGGCTGAGTTCGGTGTCGATGCGCCGACCGATCGCGGCGACGCGTTCGCGCGCCTCGCCCAGCGCCGGGTGACGATCGCCGAGCCGCGCCGCGAGCCCGGCCAGTTCGTCCTGCGCCGCGTTCTGCCGCTCGATCAGAAGCGTCAGCACGCGGCTGTCGTCGCTCGAACCCAGCATGCCGAGGTCGCGCGTGGAACTGTCGAGCTGGGCGGCGCGCGAGTTCGCCTGGTCGAGCCGCAATTGCGCGGCACTCAAATCGGTGACCGCCTCGGCGAGCTTCTGCTCGACCACCAGCCGGTCGCCGGTGCTGATCAGGCCGCTTTCGGTGCGGAACGCCTCGGCCCGCGCCTGCGCGTCGCGAAGCCGCGCGCGCAGCGATTCAAGCCGGCCGGTCAGCTCGTCCGTCAGCCGCTCCGCCGTGCCGGCGCGGTTCTGCGCGTCCTCCGCGAGATAGGCCTTGACCACGGCATTGGCGAGCCGCGCCGCGAGTTCGGGCGTCCGGGCCGTCGCGGTGACGTCGATGACGAAGCTGCGCTCGGCCCGCGACACGGTGAGCGCCCGCTGCAAGGCCGCCAGCGCCGCCGACTTGCCGCGGCCGCTGTCGAGGCTCGGCCGGAGCGGCATCGGCTCCTTCGGCGCCTCACCCGCCTCGCTCGCGTCGCCCACCTCGAGATCGTCCATCAGCTGGCTGTCGTCGAGCACCTTCGAGAGCACGCGCTCGGAGGTCAGGATCCGCATCTGGCTCTCGACCACGCCGATCTGGCTGTTGGCGTCGAACTGTGCATTGGAGAGATCGCCGGGGAAGACCGGCAGGCCGCGCGGATCAAGCAGGAACTGCGCGGTCGCCGCGTAGCGCACCGGCAGCAGCGTCTTGGCCAGGATACCGAGGCCGCCGAAGAGAACGCCCGCGAGCAGGATCACCCAGAGCCAGCGGCGCAGCGCCGCCGACAGCACGGCGAGCGCCATCGGCCAGGGGCCCGCCTCGTCGGCCGGCCGCCGGTTCGCCCATCCGTTGTCGCGGGAGACGTCCATCGACGCGCCGGCTTCCTCTTTTCCATTCGCAGTCGCGCCACCGGATCGGGGCCCGAATACGAAACGCGGACAAGGACGGTCGACCGCGTGCGAACGCGATCGGCAGTCCGGAAGCGAGCCTAGTCCGCCGCCGATTAATATAAGGTAATATAAGGGTCAGGCGGCCGCGTCGCCCGCGCGCCGGAGCTCGGCGTCGCCGGCGCGCCGGAGTTCGGCGCGGAGGCCGCTCCGCCCCGTCCGTCCTCCCAGATGCAGGCTCCAGCCGATGCGCGCCGCCGCCGCCTCGACGATGGCGAGGCCGAGCCCGCTGCCGACGGGGCTGCGGCTTCGGCCGCGATAAAAACGCTGGCGGACATGCGGCAACTCGTCGGCGTCGATGCCCGGCCCCTCGTCCTCGACCATCACGCCGAGCCCGTCGGGCGTGAAGCCCCAGGTCACCGTGCCGCCGGGCGGACTGTGCTGGACCGCGTTCTCATGCAGGTTGCGCAGCGCGATCGTCAGCATTTCGCGGTCGCTCGGCACCCGGCGATCATAGAGCAAGGGATCGACGACCACGCGGCAGCCGGGCGCCGGGCCGCCGATGACGCGGATCTCGTCGATGATGTCGCCGAGGCTGATAGGCGAGGCCGGCGGGGTCGACGAGCCGGCGTCGAGCCTGGCGAGCACCAGCAGCTGGCGCACCAGCCGCGTCGTGCGGTCGACGGAGGAGAGGATCTGCCGCAGCGCGCCGTTGCGGATCTCGTCGTCGGTGGTGGCGAGCGCGATCTGCGTCTGCGTCTTCAGCCCGGCGAGCGGCGTCTTCAATTCATGCGCGGCGAAGGCGGTGACCTCGCGCTCCTGCTGGCGCGCCGCCTCGACCTTGGCGAAGAGCGCGTTCAACGCGTCGGCGAGCGGGCGGATCTCCGCCGGCGCGTGGCTGGCGTCGATCGGGCGCATGTCCTCGGCGTCGCGCCCCTCGAGCGCCCGGGTGATGTCGCGGAGCGGGCTGAGGCCCCGGCCGAGGCTGATCCAGATCAGGAGGCCGAGCAGCGGCGCCACCAGCAGCGTCGGCCACAGCAGGCCCTTGATCAGGTCGGCGATCAGCCGGTCGCGCAGGCTGAGCCGGTCGCCGACCATGACGCGAACGCCCTTGGCGGCGTCGTCGACGGTGAAGATCCGCCAGCGCACGCCGTCGATGATCCGCTCCGAGAAGCCGGGCGCGGGCCCGGCGAGCTGCTCGTCCGGGGCGCCGGAGGAGCGGGCGATCAGCCGGCCGTCGAGCGACCAGATCTGGCAGGACAACTGGCGGGCATAGGAATCGCCCGGAAGCGTCGCCGCCGGCTCGCCCGGAGCCGGCAGGCGACCGGAAACCAGCGAATCCACCATGCGCGCCGCTTCCTGGAGCCGCGTGTCGAGCACGTGTTCCACCTCGACGCGGCTGACCTGGTAGATCCAGACGACGGCCGAGAGCCAGATCACGCCGGTCGCGAGCAGAAGGATCAGGAAAAGGCGGCGGCGCAGCGAGTTCATGCGTCGCTTCTCATCCGGTAGCCGAGCCCGCGCACCGTCTCGATGGCGGCGCGGCCGATCTTGGCGCGGAGATTGTGGACGTGCACCTCGACGGCATTGCTCTCGACCTCCTCGTGCCAGCCATAGAGCCGGTCCTCGATATCGGCCTTGGAGCGGATGATGCCCGGCCGCTCCATCAGGAGCGACAGCACGGCGAATTCGCGCCGTGACAACGGGATGTCGACGCCTTCGAGGGCGGCGGTCATCGCGGCGGGATCGAGGATCAGCCCGCCCGCGACCAGCATCGGCGCCGCCCGTCCGCCGGCGCGGCGGGCGATGGCGCGGATGCGCGCCGCCAGCTCGTCGAGATCGAACGGCTTGCTCAGATAATCGTCGGCGCCGCCGTCGAGCCCGCGAATGCGGTCGGAAACCTCGTCGAGCGCGGTCAGCAGCAATACGGGCGTGCGGTCGCCCGCCCTGCGCATCTCCTTCAGCACGTCGAGGCCGGAGCCGTCCGGCAGCATGACGTCGAGCACGACGGCGTCGAAGTCGTGCCCGGCCAGCGCCGAGCGCGCGTCGCCGCAGCAACCGACCAGATCGGCGGTGGCGCCGGCAAGGCCCAGCCCGACTTTCAGCCCGTCCGCCAGGATCGGATCATCCTCGACCACCAGAATGCGCATCGTGTCTCCTTTGCGCCCCATCATGCCATGCCAGCTTAAGGCTGCCTTAAGGTGGAATTCAGAAGGGAGGCTCCATGACGAAAAGCATGAGCCCCCTGATGTCGCGATTCCTACCGTTCGAACGTGCGTTTTCCCATGCGCTGACGTTCACCGCCCTGCTTCTGCTGGCGGCACTGACTTTCCTGTCCCCGGCGGGCGCGCAGACGCCACCGGCGGCGGATGACGTGTTCTCGCTTTCCGCGAGCCGCGACGCCTCGGGCGATCTCAAGCTCGGCTGGACCATTGCCGACGGCAACTACCTCTATCGCGACAAGATCGGAGCCAGCGACGCGGACGGCGCTGCCGTCGCCGTCACGACGCCTTCCGGCGAGATGAAGGACGATCCGAATTTCGGGCCGACCGAGGTCTATCACCGCGAGGCCGAGGCGCGGATCCGGGCCGCCGATCTCGGCGACGGCGAGACGCTGACCGTCACCTTCCAGGGCTGCGCCGAGGCCGGCATCTGCTATCCGCCGACGCGCAGGACCATCGACCTCGCCACGCTTTCGGTCGGCGCGGCCGGCCCGGCCTTCAGCCTCGCGACGCCGAAATTCGACATGGCCAGCGTCGGCGGCGCCGACGAAGCGACGTCCGTGACGCCGGCGACTCCGGTCGAGGCCGATCCGGCGGACGCCGCCATCGGCACGACGCTGATGGCCGGCAACGCCGCCGTCATGCTCGTCGCCTTCCTCGGCTTCGGCCTGCTGCTGGCGCTCACCCCCTGCGTCTTCCCGATGATCCCGATCCTCTCCGGCATCATCGCCCGCTCCGGCGCCGACACCTCGGCGCGGCGCGGCTTTACCCTGTCGCTCGCCTATGTGCTGGCGATGGCCGTGGCCTATGGCCTGCTCGGAATCGTCGCCGCCTGGTCGGGCCAGAACCTCCAGGCCGCGCTGCAGACGCCCTGGGCGCTCGGGCTGATGAGCCTGGTTCTCGTCGCGCTCGCGCTCTCCATGTTCGGGCTCTACGACCTGCAGGCGCCGGCCTTCCTGTCACGTTTCCTGCAGCCGGCGACCGCCGGCAAGGGCGGCTCGCTGGCGGGCGCAGCCCTGCTCGGCTTCGGCTCGGCGCTGATCGTCGGCCCCTGCGTGACCCCGCCCCTCGCCGCCGCCCTCCTCTATGTCTCGCAGACCGGCGACGTCGCGCGCGGCGCCGGCGCGCTGTTCGCGCTCGGCCTCGGCATGGGCCTGCCGCTGATCGCCGTCGGCACCTTCGGCGCCGGCGTGCTGCCGCGCGCCGGCCCGTGGCTCGGCCGCATCAAGGGCATCTTCGGCATCGTCTTCCTCGGCCTCGCCATCGAGATGGCCGGCCGCGTGCTGCCCGGCTCGCTGACGCTCGCGCTCTGGGCACTGCTGGCGATCGGCACCGGCTTCGCCCTGACCGCCGCGCCACGCTCCCTGCCCGCCCGGCCGCTCATCGACCATCCGCGCCGGACGCTCGGCTTCGCCGCGCTGGTCTATGGCGCGGTGCTGATCATCGGCGCCAGTGCCGGCGCCGAGGACCCGTTGCGGCCGCTCGCCTTCCTGACCGAGGGCCGGACCACGACGGCGACGACCCGCCACGAGACGGCGATCCGCGTCAGCTCGCCCGCGGCGATGGACGCGGCCATCACCAGCGCCCGCGCCGACGGCAAGCCGATCTTCGTTTCCTTCACGGCCGACTGGTGCACGGTCTGCAAGAGCAACGAGCGCAACGTCCTCGCCGACCCGGAGATCTCCGCCCGGCTGGAGCGGGCCTCGGTGATCCTCGCCGACGTCACCGCGACGACGCCCGACACCCAGGCGCTGATGCAGCGCTTCGGCGTCGTCGGGCCGCCCACCATGCTGATCCTCGACCCCGGGACCGGCACCGAAATCGAAGGCACGCGCAGCATCGGGGCGACAACGGCTGCGGCGTTTGGAAGCAGCTTGCGGCGCGCAGGCGTCTGAACATCGCCTCATCCCCCGGTTATAAGGAGACATCATGATCACCCGCCGCAACTTCTTTGCTTCGAGCGCTGCCGCCTTGGCCGTTGCCCCGCTGCTGGCCAGCCCCGCCTCCGCGCAGCAGGTCGACGTCAACGCGATCCTCAACGATCCGGAAGCGCCGGTCGGCGGCAATCCGAAGGGCGACGTCACCATCGTCGCCTATCTCGACTACAACTGCATCTACTGCAAGAAGTCCGCGCCCGAGCTGGAACGCGTCGTCAAGGAGGACGGCAACATCCGGGTGATCTACAAGGACTGGCCGATCCTCAGCAAATCCTCCGTCGTCGGCGCGCAGCTGGCGCTCGGCGCCAAGTACCAGGGCGGCTACGAGACGGCGCACAACGCGCTGATGAACGTCTCCGGCCGCAGGGCCTCGGAAGAGGACATGCTGAAGGCGATCCAGGCCACCCACCTCAATATGAAGCGCCTGCAGTCCGACCTCGACAATCATGGCCCTGCGATCACCGCGCTGCTCCAGCGCAACCTCGCCCAGGCCGAATCGCTGGGCCTGACCGGCACGCCGACCTTCCTGGTCGGGCCGTTCCGGACCGGCTCGCTCGACTATGCCGGCTTCAAGCAGGTCGTCGCCGACGCGCGCGAACGCCAGGCCAAATAACCGAAATCCGTTCCCCCAATCCCATGCCCATCCCAGCAGAAAGAAGCGCCATGTCGCTTTCCTCCCACCCGTCGCGCCGGAACTTCGTCGCCCTGGCACTGCTCCTGCCGGTCGTTACCGCCTGCGCCACCACGGGTCCGGTCGCCGAGGCGCCGCCGCGCCTCGACCCGGCCACCGTCAGCCGCTACGCCGCCATCGACGACGACAAGTTCCCGATTCCGGCCGTCGACCTGAAGCGCCTGCAGACGCGCAACATGCGCCAGGTGGTCAAGGATCCGACCGGCGAGCAGCCCGGCACGATCGTCGTCGATCCGCACAACCGCTTCCTCTACCTGGTGCAGGAAGACGGCCAGGCGCTGCGCTACGGCGTCGGCGTCGGCAAGGCCGGCCTCGAATTCACCGGCTCGGCGACGGTGCAGTACAAGCGGCAGTGGCCGCGCTGGACCCCGACGCAGGACATGATCAAGCGCGACCCCGAGCGCAACGCGAAGTGGGCCGGCGGCATGGAAGGCGGCCCGGAAAACCCGCTCGGCGCCCGCGCGCTCTACCTGTTCAAGAACGGCCAGGACACGCTCTACCGCATCCACGGCACCAACCAGCCCTGGTCGATCGGCCAGGCGGTCTCGTCCGGCTGCATTCGCATGATGAACCAGGACATCCTCGACCTGTACAATCGCGTGCCGTCCGGCTCCAAGGTCGTCGTCCTCGACAGCCCCGAGAGCCAGAGAGAAATGGCGCAGCTGCCGCCGGCGAATATCTAGTCCGCCTCGACCGGAGGCCGGTCGCGCCAGGCGCTGGCGAGATCGGCCTCGGTCAGCTCGTGCATCGCCCGGTGCAGGGCGATCCGGAACGGCGGCGCGTCGGCCGGCACCACCAGCACCACCGTCTCGCGCGGCGGACAGCCCGGCCGCGCGCAGGCAAGCTCATGCACCAGGACGCGCGCCGCCTCGTCGAGGCCGAGCGCGTCCCGCGTCCAGCCCTTGATCCGCGCCGCCGCCTCGACATTCTGCGCCGGCTCGCGCGGCGCGAACGGGTTTAAAAACCGCATCGCCTCACGCCGCCCGGCCGCGCCGCCAGTCCGGGAACGGATCGTCGAGATCGCGGAACGCGGCGATGTCGAAGCGGGCCGGATCCGACGAGCCGACCAGGCACGTATCGAGCGCCGCCCGGATCGCCGCCTCGTCGAGCTGGCGACCGATGAAGACCAGCTCCTGCCGGCGATCGCCGAAGGCCGGCGCCCAGTTCCGCTTCAACCGCGCCTGCCATTCGGCGTCGTCCGGCCAGCGCTCCTTCGGCACCGCCGCCCACCAGAAGCCCATCGGACCCGTGCGGCAGAGCGATCCGGCGAGACTCATGTCGCCCACCCATTCGGGTCGCGTCGCCAGCCAGAACAGCCCCTTCGCCCGGATGAGCCCCGGCCAGCTCGCCGCCAGAAACGCCTGAAATCGGGCCGGGTGAAACGGCCTCCGCGCCCGGTAGACGAAGCTCGATATGCCGTATTCCTCGGTCTCCGGCACATGGTCGCGAAAGCCGTTCAGTTCCTTGAACCAGAGCGGATGCTCCTCGGCCCGGTCCGGATCGAACAGTCCGGTGCCGAGCACGTCGCCGATCGCCACCCGGCCGAAGGCGGCAAAGACGATGCGCGCGTCGGGATTGAGCGCCCGGACGATGGTCGCGACCAGATCGCGCTCGTGCGGCTCGACGTCCTCGGCCTTGTTGATGACAACGACATCGGCGAACTCGATCTGCTCGACCAGGAGATCGACCAGCGCGCGCTCGTCGCCCTCCCCCGCCGTCTCGCCGCGATCGCGCAAGAGATCCCGGCTGGAATAATCATTCAGGAGGTTCACCGCGTCGACGACGGTCACCATGGTGTCGAGCCTTGCGACGTCGGCGAGCGATGCGCCTTCCTCGTCGCGGAACTCGAAGGTGGCGGCGATCGGCAGCGGCTCGGCGATGCCGGTTCCCTCGATCAGCAGATAGTCGAACCGTCCCTCGGCGGCGAGCGCCCGGACTTCCTGGAGCAGGTCGTCGCGCAGCGTGCAGCAGATGCAGCCGTTCGACATCTCGACCAGCTGTTCCTCGGTGCGCGAGAGGTTCGCTCCGCCATCGCGCACGAGCCCGGCGTCGATGTTCACCTCGCTCATGTCGTTGACGATGACGGCGACGCGCCGGCCTTCGCGATTATTGAGGATGTGGTTCAGCAGCGTGGTCTTGCCGGCGCCGAGAAAGCCGGAGAGTACGGTGACGGGCAGACGGCCGTCGGCGTCGATGGGGGGCATCGCGCAGTTTCCATGTTATGTTATAACATAACACTTCTACGAAAGGATCCGCCGCCTGGCAAGCGGCTTCGGCGAACCGCCAGTCGTCACGACAAACAAAAGGGGCCGCGCGAGGCGGCCCCTTCAGGGAGGTGGAAACGAAAAAGGCGGCCCGATGGGCCGCCTTTCCGGTACCGATCCCAGCGGATCAGAACTTGTAGTTCAGACCAGCCTTGATGACGTTGGTCGTCAGGTCGGCCTTGATGCCGTTGGTGGCGTTCTCGAAGTAGGTCTTCGAGCCGAGGTCGACGTAGTTGTACTCGAGCAGGCCGGTGATGTTGTGGGTGAAGGCATACTCGGCGCCGACGCCAGCCGTCCAACCAACGTGCCACTTCGAATCGTCGACCGAGCCGATCGGGGTGTTGACGTCGATCTTCGACTGGCCGTAGGCGACACCGCCCTTGCCGTAGACGAGGAAGTTGTCGAAGGCGTAGCCAACGCGAGCGGTCGTCGAACCGAGCCACTCGAGCTTGTTCTCGGCCGTGGCGCCGAGGAAGTTCTGGTCGCCGATCTTCGCCGAGGTGTAGGCGAAGTCGGTCTGGGCGCCGATCACGATGTTGTCGATCTGGTAGTTGTAGCCGGCCTGCGCGCCACCGATGAAGCCGGTGTTCTTGTCGCTGCCGATGTCGACGCCGGTGAAGCTGTAGTCGCCATCCAGGATCGCGGCGCCGGCGTGCACGCCGAGGTAGAAGCCGGTCCAGTTGAAGGCGGCCGGGGCCGCGGCGGCGACCGGAGCGGGCTCGTAGGTCAGGTCGGCGGCCTGGGCGGTGAGGCCCAGGGCAAACAGCGAAACGGACGCGAGAGCGGAAACGCGGAGGATGTTCATCGGGGGCTCCATGCAAGAACGTGAGCGAGTTATATCACAGCCCAACCGAATTAGTGTTGTCGCCGAGCCACAGCAAGAAGCTGAAACTAGGCAGAGAATTCAGTTCCTTAGCTCGTCAAATACATAGAAAGACAACGCAATTAACATTGATAATCGGAGACATGATTTCCGAATTGTGAACCGCCGAGCGCCCTTTCGCATCGACCCAAAACGAAAAAGGCGGCCCGATGGGCCGCCTTTCCGGTACCAATCCGAAAGTCGGATTAGAACTTGTAGTTCAGACCAGCCTTGATGACGTTCGACGTCAGGTCGGCCTTGACGCCGCCGCCGACGACGTTCTCGAAGTAGGTCTTGGAGCCGAGGTCGACGTAGTTGTACTCGACCAGGCCGGTGATGTTCTGGGTGAAGGCGTATTCAGCGCCGACGCCAGCCGTCCAACCAACGTGCCACTTCGACTCGTCGAACGAACCGACCGGGGTGTTGGCGTCGATCTTCGACTCGCCGTAGGCGACACCGCCCTTGCCGTAGACCAGGAAGTTGTCGAAGGCGTAGCCGACGCGAGCGGTCGTGGTGCCGAGCCAATCGAGCTTGTTGTCAGCCGAGTAGCCGAGGTACGAGTCGCCGATCTTCGCCGAGGTGTAGGCGAGGTCCGTCTGGGCGCCGATCACGATGTTGTCGATCTGGTAGTTGTAACCAGCCTGGACGCCACCGATGAAGCCGGTGTTGGACTCGCTGCCGATGTCGAAGCCGTTGACCGTGTAGTCGCCCTTGGTGATCGCGGCGCCGGCGTGCACGCCGAGGTAGAAGCCGGTCCAGTTGAAGGCGGCCGGGGCAGCGGCAGCGACCGGAGCGGGCTCGTAGGTCAGGTCAGCGGCCTGGGCGGTGACGCCGAGGGCCAGCAGCGAGACGGAAGCGAGAGCGGAAATGCGGAGGATGTTCATCGGGGAGCTCCATTGAATAACGTGAGCTAGCTATATCACAGCCCATCCGAATTAGTGTTGTCGCCGAGACACAGCGAGAGTTTGAATCAAAGCAGTGAAATCGGCCTCGCCACAATATCTCCACACTTGGATCCAGATTCGGCCGGCTTTCGCAGGCGGCGTCCGAAATGTCGCCACATTCCAGCGATTTCGGATGGAAAACTGCAAGATTGTCGCAGGGCGCGACTCAGGCGCGGCGACTCGGGGAGACTCGCACGGAAGCCAAATCTGATCTGCCTCCACTCAATACATAGGAAGGCAATGTAATTAACGTGGATAATCGGAAACATCGTTTCCGATTGCTTAACGACCAAGCCACGGCTTTTCGCGCCCCAAGTGTGCCGTTGCACTGCAGCTTGCCGGGCGCGGGCTTTGACATCGGCTCCGGCCGAATGGCGAACTTTCCTACATCGTGCTAAAGAAACGTGCTGCGGATCGACCTGCGACAGGCCGGTCAAAGCCAGTAAGCGCCGGATTCTTCGTCGCATTTCGACTGCCGCCACGCATGCAATGCCCTGCTTGAAATGAAGAGCCGCGCCGGCGACCGAGGTCGTCCGGCCCGGACGAGCCTCCGGGGGGAGCTCCATGACAAGCCATCGCAGCCGGATTCTGGTGACGGGCGGGTCGGGCTTCGTCGGCAGGGCGCTGGTGCGCCTGCTCATCGCCCACCACGACGTCCTGGTGCTGGACGCGCTCCATTTCGGGCGCGAGCGCTTTTCCGCCGACGAGCGCGAGCAATTCATCCTGGTCGAGGGGGATATCCGCGACGGCCCCCTCGTCGCCGGCACGATGGACGCCTTCGCGCCCGAGATCATCCTGCACCTCGCCGCCACCCATTTCATCCCTGAATGCGAGCGGGATCCGCTCACGGCGGTGACGGTCAATCTCGCCGGCACGGTCAACCTGCTTCGGGCGGCGCCCGCCGGATGCCGCTTCGTGCTGGTGAGCAGCGGCGCCGTCTATCGCCCGGCCGAAAGCCCGCATGTCGAGGATCGCTCGGCGCTCGGCCCGGTCGACCTCTACGGACTGACCAAGTTCCAGGCCGAGCAATATCTCGCCCATTTCGCCCGCGGTCGCGATTTCAGCGGTATCGCCGCGCGGCTCTTCAACGTCGTCGGCCCCGGCGAGACCAATCCCCATCTGCTGCCGGAAATCGTCTGGCAGATCCGGAGCGGCCGGCGGTTGCTGCGGCTCGGCAATCTCTGGCCGAAGCGCGACTATATCCATGTCGACGACGCCGCTTCCGGCCTCGCCGCGCTGGCGCTCGCGGGCAACGTGCCGCGCGGCACCAGCCTCGCCGTCAATCTCGGCACCTCCGAATGCCATTCCGTCGCCGAGATCCTCGACAGGATGCGCGCCATCACCGGCCTCCATCTCGAAGCCGTTCCCGACGCCGCGCGGAACCGCGCTGTCGACCGACCGTTCCTCGCCGCCGACATCGGCCGGATCGGCCGGCGCTTCGGCTGGCGGCCGCGCCGGACGATCGACGACAGCCTGCGCGATCTCTGGAACCGGCCGGATTTCAGCCCGCTTCTGTTCGAGCGCCCGCTCGAACCGGCCGGGGTGACCTGATGCGGATCGCGCTCCTGACCGAGCTCTTCCCGCCCAGCCTCGGCGGCCAGGAACTGTTCTTCGCCGGCCTCGGCCGAGCGCTCGCGGCGCGCGGCCACGAGGTCGAGATCTTCTGCGTCGCGCATGCCGAGGGGCTCGCCGCCGAGGAAGCGGTCGACGGGCTGCGAATCTACCGGCATCCGGTGGCGCCGACCTATACGTCGCCGCCGCGCGCCTGGATGAAACGGAGCTGGCCGGCGATTTTCCGCTACGCGCTCTGGACCCGCCGCCGGCTTCGCGGCGGGGGGCATGATCTCGTGCTCCTCAATCAATGGCCGCTGCTGCACGCCGTGACCTTGCCGCGCGCGGCGCGGCGGCGGGCGATCCTGCACTGGTGCGAGGTTCGCGACGACCCGTTCCACCGGACGATCCAGCGCTGGCTGCCCCGCCTCACGGCCGACAACGCCGCCATCAGCGAGGCCGTCGCCACGGCGATCTCAGCGGCCTCCGGCCGGCCCTTCTTCGTGCTGCCGAGCGGCCTCGATCTCGCAGCCTATGCCGTACCGGCCGCCGCGTCCCGGCGGGGGCTTCTTTCGCTCGGCCGCGTCGCCGCGCACAAGAACCTGCCGCTCCTCGTCGCGGCGTTCGAGGCGCTGCGGGAGCGCGGCTATCCGGACCGGCTGACCATCGCCGGCGACGGCCCCGCCATGCCGGAGCTTCAAAGCCGCGTCGCCGCCTCGCCGGTGCGCCAGGAGATCGACATCCTCGGCACGGTCGACGACGCCACCCGCGCCCGCCTGCTCGCCGAGAGCGCATTGCTGATGCTGACCAGCCGGCGCGAAGGATTTCCGCGCGTCGTCGCCGAAGCGATGGCGAGCGGGCTGCCGGTCGTCACCACCGGCGATCCCGGCAATGGCGCGCAGACCATCGTCGCCGCTTCCGGCTGCGGCGTCGTCGCGCGCGCGGATCCGCAGAATCTCGCCGAGGCGGCGGAGGCCGCGCTCGCCGATGCCGGCCGCCACGCCGAGGCCGGCCGCGCCTATGCCGCGTCGCTCGACTGGGACCGGATCGCGGCCCTACTCGAACAGCGGGCGGAGAGATTGCCGCGGCGGGCGGCGCAGGCCGGTCCCGCGAGCGCAGCCGCCGGGCAGGCTCGCTGATGCGCGCCGGAGCGACGGCCGACCCGGCGGGGCGATCGCTCGTCGCCCGGCATCCGCTCGTCACGCCGGTCGCCAATCTCGTCATCCGCGCCATGGGCCTCGCCATGCGCCTCGCCCTCCTCGTCTATCTCGCCCGCTATCTCGGCATCGACGCAGTCGGGAAGTTCGGGCTGATCCAGGGCGCGGCGGGCGTCACGCCGGTGGCGCTCGGCTGGGGCGCCAGCTATTTCCTCGGCCGCGAGATCGTCGGCCGTCCCCCGGTCGAGGCCGGGCGGCGAGTGCGCGACCGGCTGGTCCTGACGGGGCTCAGCCTGGCGGCGGCGGGCTTGGCCTGCGCCGCGCTGATCGGCGCCGGCATCGTCACGCCGCCGGCCTCGCTTTTCCTCGTTGCGCCGATCCTCATTCTGGAGGCCTTCGCCTTCGACATCCATGTCGCGCTGATCAGCGTCGGCAAGCCGCTTGCCGCCAACTGGCTGCTCTTCATCCGCACCGGCGCCTGGGTCGTGCCGGCGGCCGGCCTCGGCATCCTGCTGCCGGAGCTCCGGACGCTCGATTTCGTGCTCATCTGCTGGCTCGCGGCGCTCGTTGCCAATTTCGCCGGGCTCGCCTTCGTCCTCCGCGCCTGGCCACTCGCCGCGATCGGCCGCGCTTCCGTAGACCGGGGCTGGATCCGCCGCCGCCTTCGCGAAGGCTGGCTGATCTATCTGAACGACCTCGCCCTCGTCGGCATGGTCTATCTCGACCGCTACATCGTCGACTGGTTCCTCGATCTCCGCGCCGTCGGCGTGTTCGTGCTGCACTGGTCGATCGCCAACGCGCTGCACGTCCTCGTCTCCGCGGCCATCGTGCAGGTATCGCTGCCCGATCTGGTCCAGGCGCGGCGGAACGGCGGGCCCGAGGCCTGGCGACGGGCGCTGGCCCGCATGATCGCCCGCGTCGCCGTCGCCGCGATCGCGCTTGGAACGCTCCTGCTCGTCGCCGCCGCCTTCGCCCTGCCCCGGCTTCTCGGTGCCGGCGCGCCGGTCGACGCCCGCCTGCTCGGCTGGATGCTCCTCGCCATGGCGGTCCGGCTGGTCGCCGACGCGGTGAATTACGGCCTCTACAGCCTCGGCCTCGATCGCCCGCTCGCGCTCATCAATCTCGGCGCCGCCCTCGCCTCGGCCATACTCGGCGTTCTGCTCGTCCACGCCTTCGGCCTGACCGGCACCGCGCTCGCCATGATCGCGACGGCTTCGCTGCTGCTCGTCTGCCGGTCGCTCGCGCTCGGCCGCTGGAAGAATGTCGCGATCGCGGAGCAGCCGGCATGAGCCGCCCGCGCATCCTGCACATACTCCCCGATGGAAGTCCTGGCGGCGGCGCCACCGCCGTGCTCGGGCTCTGCCGCGACCTGATCCGCTCCGGCGATTTCGACGTCTCGCTGGTCACCCGGCCGGGATCGTCGCTGCTCGCGGCGGCGACGGAGCAAGGGATCTCGACCGAGGCGCTCGACTTCTTCTCTGGCCGGCTCGACCCGCGTCTGCCAGGTCGCCTCGCCGAGCGGATCGACCGCATCCGACCCGACATCGTCCATGCCCATGGCGCCCGTGCCGGGCTGCCGCTGACATCGCCCCGGTTCCGGATGTCGCGCCCGCTCGTCTACACCGTCCACGGCTACCACCACGCTAACAAGCCGTTACCACTCCGCGCGCTCGGCCAGCTGGCCGAACGCCGCATCGCCGGTCATGCCCAAGCCGTCGTCTTCGTCGCCGGCGACGATCGTGACCGCGCCGACCGGGAAGCCATACTCAGCCGCGACGATCCGAGGGGCCATGGGATCCCGAACGGCATCGACCCCGCCGATTTCGCCGGCATCGAGCCGCTGGATCAACGCTTCGACTTGGTCTTCGCCGGCCGGGCCCACCCCCAGAAGAACCCGCTCTTCCTGGTCGACATCATGGAACGGCTTCGGGAGCATCTGGCCGGATCGGGCCTGCGGCTCCTGATGATCGGCGGCGGCCCGCTTGAGCCGGCGCTCAGGGCGCGGATCGCCGCCAGCCCGGCCCGTGCCGCGATTACATTGGCCGGTGCGCTGCCGCGCGCCGAGGTGCTGCGGGCGTTTCGCTCGGCCCGGCTGCTCGTGCTGCCGTCACTCTGGGAGGGGCATCCGATCGCGCCGATCGAGGCGCTGCATGTCGGCCTGCCGGTCGTCGCGTCGAAGATCGGCGGCACCAGCGACATCGTGATCGACGGCGAGACCGGCCGCCTCGTCGACGGCTTCGACCCGCGGGACTATGCCGCCGCGATCCTCGACCTGCTGGGCAATCCCGCCCGTCATGCCCGCCTGGCCGAGAACGGCCGCCATCTGGTGGCTTCGCGCTATCTGCGTAGCGGGGGATCGGCAGCCCATGCAAAACTCTATCACGCGCTGATGCGCCGACGCTGACCGAAAATAGGCAGGCGGATCAATACGCCCCAGTGCCGATCAGCGCCGCCGGCACGGTCCTCGCCAGAATGACGAGATCGCCGGCGAGGCTGACTTTCCTCGCATAATCGGCGTCGAATTCGAGGCGGGTCTGGTAGTCCGTGCGGGAGCGCCCGGACACCTGCCACAGCCCGGTCATGCCGGGGCGGCAGAGATAATAGGCCTCGAACAGCCGGTCGCCGGGGGCGGCGCTCGCGAATTCGATCTCGCCGCGTGGCCGCGGCCCGACAAGACTCATGTCGCCGCGCAGGACGTTGAAGAACTGCGGCAGCTCGTCGAGGCTGAACCGCCGCAGGAACCGCCCCATCCAGGTGATCCGGGGATCGCTTTCGATCTTGTAGGCCCGGGCATAGCGCGAGCGGGCCTCGGGACTACTCTGCAGGAACTCGTCGAGAATGGCGTCGGCGCCCGGCACCATGGTGCGGAACTTGTACATGTGGAAGCGCCGGCCGCCGGCTCCACGACGCGGCGCGACATAGAAGACCGGTCCGCCGCCGAGCCCGACCAGGAACGCGACGATCACGCCGACCGGCAGCAACAGCAGAATGGCGAAGGTCGCGACGCCGATGTCGAGACCCCGCTTCAACCGATAGCCCCGCGGCTTCGCCCTGGTCCCGACGCCGGTGGCCCGAGCCGCCGCTTCCGCGCTCGTCGCGCGGATCGATGAAGGTCCCATTCCCACCCCCCATTACGCAGAGGAATTGACACGGCCCCCTTGGCAAAGTCACATCGCGAACGTCGTCCGAATTGCGTCCGATTCTCACCCGTCATGTCTGGAATGCGCCTGATGACCGCCGAAAAGCCGGCCTTCGGCCCGGAGACGTCCGAAAGACGCAAAAGCCGAACGGCGCCGCTCGAACCCGGCGTGATCGGCAGGGCGCTCCTGCGCACGGCCGTCTATGCGGGCCTCATCGCCATCAGCATCCTGCTGTGGTGGGCGATCGGACGCCAATTGCTGTCCGACTGATCCCACGCACGAATTGCCGGCCCGACGGGCGCCCCGCTCGAGGCAGCCCGCCCGTCAGCTCGAATGGCGCATGGATGCCGAATGACCGCCATTCCCCAGCGAACGGCATGACGGCAAGGATCGGTTGCACCCCCTCCGGACGACAGCTCAGGATATTCTGAAATTCAAACTATCCTGCACATTCCGTTACGTCAACTTAGGTAGGATCTGGGTGGGATCCTGCATCGTCAGGCGGAGACCATCCCCCCTTTGAGGGCTGTTCCCGGCGCAACCGGCGCGTCATCCTTGCTGCGAAAGCTCTCGACGAGACCCCGCAGGCAGGCCCGGTAGGTCTTGGCGACATCGGCGTCGAAATCGTAGCGAAGCCAGTTGTCCAGCATGCCCGACATGAAACACTTCAGCGTGGTCGAGGCCGATTCCGCGGTCCAGCCCTCGGCCAGTTGGCCGGCCGCCTCGACCGCCTCGAAGGCGCACCGGAAGTTCGCCACCATGGTGTCATGCATGGTCTGCTGAAGCCGCAGCGCCTCCTGCATCTCGCCGGTGTATTCGCAGCGCGTCACGACGATCTTGTAGACTTGGCGGGTGTGCTCGTCCCGGACGAACAGCTCGATCACCTCGAGCCCCCAGTCGAGCAGCCGCTGCAGGGGATCGCCCCCCTCGCCGCAGCTGCGGGTGACGACGCCGTCATGCAGGTCGTAGACGCGGGCGCAGATCGCCGTCAGGAGCTCCTGCTTGTTGGCGAAATGCCAGTAGATCGCACCCCGCGTCACCCCCGCTTCCGTCGCGATACGGTCGAGCGAAGCGCGCGAGACACCGATATCGAGAAACACGGTTTCCGCCGCGTTCAGGATGCGTTGCCGAGTTTCCTCAGACTCAGATTTTGTACGCCGCACTTACCAACTCCCCTTTACATACATCGATGTCGGTATATATGCGGTGCTGCAACAATTCCAGACTCGTCATTTTTTGCGGTGCAATATCATGCGATTGCCCTTCGTGCCCCCCACGACCCTATCAGCGCTCCTGCTCGGCGCCAGCCTTTTGGCGCTCCCGGCCACAGCCATTGCGCAGGCGCCTGCGGCACCGCCACCGCCAAGCGTCGAGATCTCGACCCTGAAGGCGCGCGAAGTCCCGCTGAGCTATACCTATGCCGGCCGCGTTTCGGCGTTCCGCGAGGTGCAGGTCCGCGCCCAGGTCGGCGGAATCCTGAAGGAACGCGCCTATGTCGAGGGCGCGCGCGTCAAGGCCGGCGACGTGCTGTTCCGCGTCGACCCGACCACCTACGAGGCGGAAGTTGCCCGCGCCCAGGCCCAGCTGCAGACCGCCGAGGCGCAGCTCGCCCAGGCATCGCGCGACAAGGTGCGCGCGGTCGAGCTGTTCAGCCGCCAGGTCGGCTCGCAGAAGACCCGCGATGACTCGCTGTCCGCCGTCGATCTGGCGGAAGCCGCCGTCGCCGCCGCCAAGGCGCAGCTGAAGACCGCGCAGATCAATCTCGACTATGCCACGGTGCGGGCGCCGATCGACGGCGTGACCAGCCTGGACGTCGTTCCCGAGGGCAGCCTGATCGGCGTCGGCACCACCGACAGCCTGCTGACCACCATCACGCAGCTCGACCCGGTCTATGTGAACTTCTCGCTCAACGACACCGACGTGGCGGAAATCCGCCGCATCGCCGAGGAGCAGAACAACGGCGCTTCCGACATCAAGCTGACGGCGAACATCACCTTCGGTGACGGCAAGCACTACGACAAGGCCGGCGAGATCGACTTCACCTCGTCGAGCATCGACACGCAGACCGGCACCATCCGCTCGCGCGCCGTGTTCGAGAATCCGGACCTCTACCTGATCCCCGGCCAGTTCGTGCGGGTCACCGTGACCGGCATGAAGCTCGCCTCGGCGATCGTCGTGCCGGAAGTCGCCGTGATGCAGGGACCGCAGGGCAAGTTCGTCTACACGATCGACGACAAGAACGTCGCCTCGATCACCCCGGTCACGCTCGGCGCGGCGGTCGAGGGCGGCTGGGTCGTGCTCGACGGCCTGAAGTCCGGCGACCAGGTCATCACCTCCGGCGTGATCAAGGTCCGCGCCGGCGCGCCGGTCGCCCCCGGCAAGGCAACCGCCCAGACTGAGCAGGCGAGCTGATGAACCGTTTCTTCGTCGATCGGCCGGTCTTCGCGGCCGTCATCTCGATCGTCATCGTGCTGGCGGGCCTTCTCGCCATGCGCGCCCTGCCGATCGCGCAGTATCCCGAGCTGACACCGCCGCAGGTGGTCGTCACCGCCACCTATCCCGGCGCCAGCGCGGAAGTGCTGACGCAGACCGTCGCCGCGCCGCTCGAAGAGCAGATCAACGGCGTCGAGAACATGATCTACATGCAGTCGATCAACTCGGGCTCCGGCTCGATGCGACTGATCGTGACCTTTGCCACCGGCACCGACGCCGACCAGGCGACCATCAACGTCAACAACCGCGTCCAGCGCGCGCTTTCGGCCCTCCCCTCGGAAGTGCAGCGCCTCGGCGTCACCGTCAACAAGCAGTCCAGCTCGATCCTGGCCGTGGTAGCGCTGACCTCGGACAATCCGCAGTATGACTCGGTCTATCTCGCCAACTACGCGCTGCTCAACATCATCGACGAGCTGAAGCGCACCCCCGGCGTCGGCGAGGCGAACCTGTTCAGCCGCGAGAACTACGCCATGCGCGTCTGGCTTCGCCCGGACAAGCTGGCGCAGTTCGGCCTGACGACGGACGACGTCGCCACCGCCATCCGCGAGCAGAACCAGCAATACGCCGCCGGCCGCGTCGGTGATCCGCCGACCGAGGGCGAGCTCGTCTTCTCCTATGCCGTCACCACCGACGGCCGCCTGCCCGACCCCGAGGCCTTCGGCAACATCATCCTGCGCGCTGACCCGAACGCCGCGACCCTCAGGCTGCGCGATGTTGCGCGCATCGATCTCGGCGCCCAGGACTACGGCTTCCGCGCCGCGCTCTCCGGCAAGCCGACGGTTCCCATCGGTATCTATCTGCAGCCGGGCGCCAACGCGCTCAATACGATCCATCTCGTGAAGGAGAGGCTGGACGAGATCGCGACGCGGATGCCGGAAGGCGTCAGCTACTCGATCCCCTATGACACGACGTTGTTCGTGCAGGCCTCGATCGACGAGGTGATCCAGACCTTCATCGAGGCGCTGATCCTCGTGGTGGTGGTCGTCTTCGTCTTCCTGCAGAACTGGCGGGCGACGCTGATCCCGCTGATCGCCGTGCCGGTGTCGATCCTCGGCACCTTCGCGGGCATGTATCTGCTCGGCTTCTCAATCAACCTCCTGACCCTGTTCGGCCTCGTGCTCGCGATCGGTATCGTCGTCGACGACGCCATCGTCGTGCTCGAGAACGTCGAACGCATCATGACGACGGAGAAGCTGCCGCCACGCGAGGCGACGATCAAGGCAATGAGCGAAGTGACGGGCCCCGTCATCGCCATCGTGCTGGTGCTCGTCTCGGTGTTCGTGCCGGTCGCCTTCATGGGTGGTCTCGCCGGCGAGATGTATCGCCAGTTCGCCATCACCATCGCCGTCTCGGTGACCATCTCGGGCATCGTCGCGCTGACGCTGACCCCGGCGCTCTGCGCCCTGATCCTGAAGCCGGGCCACCACGAGCCCTGGGCGCCGTTCCGCTGGTTCAACCGCGTCTTCGACCGGATCACCAGCGGCTATACGGCGGGCGTCCGCTTCTTCCTGAAGCGCGCCGCGCTCGGCATCACGCTGTTCGCCGTCATGGTGGGCGCCGCGGGCTACCTGTCCACCAAGATCCCCGGCGCGCTGGTGCCGGACGAGGACCAGGGCTATCTGATCGTCGTCGGCGTGCTGCCGCCGGCGGCGGCGCTGACGCGCACCAGCGACGTCATGTCGACGGCGAGCGAAAACATGTCGTCGCATCCCGCGGTGAAGAGCGTGCTGGCCTTCTCGGGCTTCGACCTCCTGGCCGGCTCGCAGTCGCCCAGCGCCGGCGCCAGCTTCGTCATGCTGAAGGACTGGTCCGAGCGCAAGAGCCCCAATCTGGACGCCCGCGCCATGCCCGGCCAGATCATGGGCATGAACGCCGGCATCCAGGACGGTATGATCCTGGCCTTCAACCCGCCGCCGATCCAGGGCCTGAGCACGACGGGCGGCTTCGAGCTGTACGTCCAGGACCGCGCCGGCGGCGGCACGCAGCAGCTGCTCGCCTCCACCCAGGCGTTGATCGACGCCGCCTCCAAGCGGCCGGAACTCACGGGCGTCCGCACGACGCTCTCGACCAACGTTCCGGAGTTCAAGATCAATGTCGACCGCGAGAAGGCCAAGGCCCTTCGCGTCCCGTTGACGTCGATCTTCGCGACCATGCAGGCGACCTTCGGCAGCCTCTACGTCAACGACTTCACGCTCTATGGCCGCAATTTCCAGGTCAAGCTGCAGTCGGAGGCGAACTTCCGCGAGAAGCCGAGCGATCTCAGCCAGGTCTTCGTGCGGTCTGACAGCGGCAGCATGATCCCGCTCGACACGCTCGTCACCGTCGATCGGACCATCGGTCCGGACCTCCTGGAGCGCTTCAACAACTTCCCGGCCGCCAAGGTGATGGGCAACCCGGCGCCCGGCTATTCCTCCGGCCAGGCGCTGGCGGCGATCCGCGAGGTCGCGGCCACGGCGCTTCCCGCCAACTACACGGTCGCCTGGACGGGCTCCGCCTACCAGGAAATCGCCACCGGCGGCACCGGCCAGCAGGCGCTGATCTTCGGCATCATCATGGTGTTCCTGATCCTCGCCGCCCAGTACGAGCGCTGGTCGCTGCCCTTCGCCGTCATCCTGGCGGTACCGTTCGCCCTGTTCGGCGCCCTCTTGGCCATCTGGCTCCGGGGGCTGAGCAACGACGTGTACTTCCAGATCGGCCTGGTGACGCTGATCGGCCTCGCCGCGAAGAACGCGATCCTGATCGTCGAGTTCGCGGTGATCAAGCGCGAGGAAGGCATGAGCGCCTTCGACGCCGCGCTCGAGGCGGCGCGCCTGCGCTTCCGTCCGATCGTCATGACGTCGCTCGCCTTCATCCTCGGCGTGCTGCCGCTGGCGATCTCGACGGGCGCCGGCTCCGCCAGCCGCCATTCGATCGGCACCGGCGTCATCGGCGGCATGCTGGCGGCAACCTTCATCGCCGTCTTCTTCATCCCGCTGTTCTACAAGCTGATCGGCGGGCGTGACGGCAAGACGAAGAAGAAGGCCGAGCCGGCAATCCCGGCGATCGAGGCCAAGCAGGAACCGGCGTAAGCGCCCCTGCCCCTCGCCAACAAAAAGAACCCGGGCCGCCACGGCCCGGGTTCTTTCGTTTCAGCCCCGCGTGGCGGCGGCTTCGTTCGTTCAGCGCCGCTTCGGCGGGGCGATCGAGCTGCGCAGGATGACGCTGCTGCCGAGCATGATCCGGCGCGGCGGCATGTCGAGCCCCTTCAGCCGCTCGATCAGCAGGCCGGCCGCCTGCCGGCCGACCTCGACCATGTCGCGGTCGATCACCGTGATCGGCGGATAGACAAGCTCGCCGAGCAGCGCGTCGTCGGAGCCGACGAAGGAGATGTCGTCCGGGATCGACAGGCCAAGCAGCCGCACCGCCTTCAGCGCGCCATAGAAGATGTCGCTGCCGGCGGCGAGAATGGCGGTCGGCGGGTTCGGCCCGGTCAGGAGATCATGCGTCTCGGCGGCTCCCCGCTCGGCGCTCTGGGTGCGGGCGCGGATCAGCCACTCGTCGATCGGCACGCCCGCCTTCTCGAGCGCCCGCTTGAAGCCGGTGACCCGGTCGCGGCCGGGACGGATGTTGCTCGAGGCGGTGATCAGGCCGATGCGGCGATGGCCGAGCTGCAGCAACTGCCCGACGACGGTCTCGATCGGCTGGATATGCTCGCTGTAGACGACGTCGGCCTCGACCGGGATGTCGCGGTCGAGCACCACGACCGGCACGCCCATGCGCTTCAATTCCTCGATCGTGCCTGTCGCCGTCTCGTCCGACAGCGTGACGATCAGCCCGTCCATGCGGCGCTGGCGGGCGGCCTGCAGGAATTCGATCTCGCGCGCCGGCGAGCGGTTCGACGAGAAGGCGAACAGCATGTAGCCTTCCGGCGCGAACACCGCCTCCGCCCCCTGCGCGACGCGGGCAAAGACCTGGTTGGTCATGTCCGGGATTAGGAAGCCGATCGTCTTGGTCTGGTTGGTGCGCATGGCGCGCGCCGCCGCGTTGGGCTGGTAGCCGAGTTCGGCCATCGCCGCCAGCACGCGGGCCCGCGTCTCCGGCGCGACGCGCGGGCTCTCGCCGGCGACGCGCGAGACCGTCCCGATCGAGACGCCGGCCGTCGCCGCCACTTCGTGGATCGTCGGCTGGCGCCGCCCGCCGGTCGGCATCTTCGCTGACATAACGTTTACATCCCTGACCCGTCTTCGGCCGGACCTACCGGGCACCCATAGCCAGCAAACTGCCACTCGCCCCGCCAGCAATCAAGGAGAATCAAGCCCCGTCCCATCGCCATGGTTGCGGTCGAAAGAAGCGACACGGCTATGTTGACGTTCACACGTCCATGTCGTTCTATCGCCCGACTGCCTCGCCCTGGGGCTGCCGATTCATGGCCTGTTCATGGCTTCGGCGCGCCGGCGGGCATGACCACAGGGAGAGAGATGACCATGGATCCTTTCAAGCGCCGGCAACTCGGCCGCACCGAATTGATGCTGCCGCAGATCGGCTTCGGCGCGGCGCCGCTCGGTGAACTGTTCACCAAGGTGACCGACGCCGACGCCGAAGCGACGCTGCAGACGGCCTGGGACGCCGGCGTCCGCTACTATGACACGGCTCCGTGGTACGGTCGCGGCCAGAGCGAGCATCGCGTCGGCCGCTTCCTCTACAAGCAGCCGCGCGAGGACGTGATCCTGTCGACCAAGGTCGGCCGCATTCTGCGCGCGCCGATCCAGAAGCCCGACGAGTTCGACACCGGCTTCTGGTCCGGCGGCCTGCATTTCGACCATTATTTCGACTACAGCTATGATGGCGTCATGCGCGCCTACGAGGACAGCATCCAGCGCCTCGGCATGAACCGCATCGACACGCTGATCATCCACGATCTCGACTGGTGGCATCGCGGCCCGGAATCGATGGTGCAGGCCAGCTTCACCCAGCTCGCCAATGGCGGCTGGCGCGCGCTTGCCGAGCTGAAGGCGGCGGGCCGCATCCGCGCCATCGGCGCCGGCATCAACGAGCTCGGCCTGATCCCGCGCTTCCTCGAGATGTTCGACATGGACTTCTTCCTGCTGGCGCTGCGCTACACGCTCGGCGAGCAGGAGACGCTGACCAAGGAACTGCCGCTCTGCGTCGAGCGCAATGTCGGCATCATCATCGGCGGCGTGTTCTCGTCCGGCCTCTACGCCACCGGCCCTGTACCGGGCGCCAAGTACAATTATTTCGAGCCGACGCCGGAGATCCTGGAGAAGGCCCGCCGCGTCGCCGAGGTCTGCAAGCGCCACAACGTGCCGCTGCCGGCCGCGGCCCTGCAGTTCCCGCTGCATCATCCGGCCGTCGCCTCGGTCATCCCCGGCGCCTTCAGGCCGGAACAGGTGACAACCAATCTCGACCTGGTCCGCATGGAGATCCCGACGGACCTCTGGGCCGAGCTGAAGCACGAAGGCCTGATCCGCGCCGACGCCCCGACACCGTAAGCGGCCAGGGCTCGCCCTACCCTCTCCCGCGCGCGGGAGAGGGGCAAGAAGATGCAATGCCTAGGGGACTTTCGGGCGCCTAGACGACGGGCAGAGAGCCGCCGTCGATGCGAAGTTCCGTGCCGGTGATCGTCGCCGCGCGGGGCGACGCGACGAAGGCGATCAGCTCGGCGACGTCCTGTGGCGTGTTGGGCCGGCCGATCGGAATGCCGCCGATCGCCTGCATCAGGTCGGCGCGGGCCGTGTCGTAGTCCGTGCCCGCCTTGTCCGCGAGGCGCTCGACCAGTGCGACAGCCGCCTCCGTTTCCGTCCAGCCGGGCGAAACGCGCACGACGCGAACACCCTTCGGGCTGACCTCCTTGGAAAGCCCCTTGCTGTAATTGGCAAGCGCCGCCTTGGCGGCGGCATATCCAAGCGTCGCTTCGAACACCGGCGACTGGGCCTGGATCGACGTCACATGCACGATGACGCCGGAGCTCTGGTCGAGCATGGAAGGCAGAAGCGCGCGGTCGAGGCGGACGGCGGAGAGCAGGTTCAGGCTCAACTCCCTCGCCCATTCGGTCTCGTCCAGCGCGGCGAAGCCTCCTCCTGGCGCGGAAGATCCACCGAGCGCGTGGACAAGGATGTCGATCCCGCCCAATCGCGTCAGCACGGCGTCCGCGACGCTGGCGCAGCCTTCGAGGGTGGCAAGATCCGCCGAGATCGATGCGAGCTGGTCGTCCGAGGTTTCGATGGTCCGTCGCGACACGCCGATAACCGTCGCACCGCCTTCCCGGAACCGGAGGGCCGTGGCGCGGCCGATCCCGAGACTGGCGCCCGTCACGAGAACGCGCTTGCCCTGAAACTCGCCGGCCATCATGCGATCTCCAGGGAGCGGATTTCGCCATCGGCCAGCTCGAACCTCTGCGTCAGCAGAACCGGCGAATTGGGAAACGATCCGCTGACCCGGGTGGAGACGAGGTAGGCGCCGTCCTGTTCGCGGATGTCGACGATTTCGGTTTCGTAGCGGTATTTGGCCTTGTTTTCGGCCTTCCATGCCGCGATGGCGGCGCGGCCGGTCCGGACGGCGCCTTCGTCCCGCACCGTCGCGTCGACGGCGAAACAGAGCGCGAGCGCCTCGAAATCATCGGCCTTCTCGGCCGCATAATAGGCGGCGATGGGTTCGGGAAGTCTGTCCGTCATGGCGTTCATGGCTCACTCCATTGCGTTGAGCCAAGACATGCGAGTAGGCTGTCAAAATGACAAGAACCGACGAAAAAGTAAGGTACGAACCAAAAAGTAAGTCCGACAGCCACGGCGCGCCCTATACGCCGCAAACGGCGGCGGCGGATGTCGAGGCGACGCTCGGCATTCTGGAAGGGCGCTGGAAGCTGGTGATCCTCTTCCATCTCTTCGACGGCGAGCCGCACCGCTTCTCCGAACTGGAGCGCGCGATACCGACGATCTCGCAGAAGATGCTCATTCAGCAGCTGCGACAGCTGGAAGGCGACGGCGTCGTGCACCGCATCGTCCACCATCAGGTGCCGCCCAAGGTGGAGTACCGCCTGACCGACTGGGGACAGGCGCTTTGTCCCGCGCTCGACGCGATCCTCGTCTGGGCGGCGGCGCGCGAAAAGCTCGCGCCGGAGACGCCGGCGGAGGGCGAATAGCCCCGACAGGCGGCGCCCATGAAAATGCCCGCGACGGGCCGAAGCGCGTCGCGGGCAACAGGGCCGAGCCGAAGGATCAGAAGTTGAAGTCGGCGATATTCGCCTTGTCGAAGGTGGTTAGATCCGCCTGCGTCTTGATCACGCTGTTCTCGTCGACCGTGACCTTGCCGAGACCCTCGACCTCGAAGACTGTGCCGGCTTCGTTCTTGATCGAGCCGTCCTTGACGCCGACGGCGAAATGGGCGGCGAGCAGGCCCTGATTGTAGGGGCTCCAGAGCTGGAACGCCTCGACCGTGCCGTTCTCGATGAAGCGGCGCATCTGGTTCGGCGTGCCGAGGCCGACAACCTTGACCTGATCGGCCTTCTTGGCCGTCTCGACCACCTGGGCGGCCGCCGCGACGCCGACCGTCGTCGGCGAGATGATGCCCTTGAGGTTCGGATAGTTGGCGAGCAGGGCTTCCGTCTCGGTGGTCGACTTCTGCGGGTCGTCATCGCCATAGGCAATCGTGACCAGCTTCATCTTGGCGTATTTCGGATCCTTCTCGAGGCTGTCCTTCATCGCCGCGATCCAGACGTTCTGGTCCGGCGCGTCGGTGGTGGCCGAGAGGATGGCGATCTCGCCCTCATAGCCGATCTGCTTGCCGAGCAGCTCAACCTGCGACGGGCCGGTCTTGGTGAAGTCGACCGGCAGAATGGCCGCGTCGCGATGCGTCTCGTTGCCGGGCAGGTCGGAATTGACCGACAGGATCAGCGTGCCCTTGGCGCGGGCGCGGTCGAACACCTGGTTGAGCGCGTCCGGGCTGTTCGGCGAGATGGCGACGACGTTGACGCCGCGCTGGATCTGCGCGGTGACGAACGGGATCTGCGAGGTCGCTTCGGCCGAGGCCGGAGCGACGGTCGTGAACTCGCAGCCGAGCTTCTTGCAGCCGTCCTCGAAGCCTTTGATGATCGAATCGAAGTACGGGTTGCCCGTGTTCTTCGGGATGTAGACGATCGAGACCGGATCGGCCGCATAGGCCGCACCCGAGAAAAGCGCGGCGCCGAAGGCGGCGGCGAGCATCAGGTTTCTTCTCAGCATCAGTTCCTCCCAGTTGCTGACAGACGGATCCCACTAGGCATTTCATCGCTCCCAGGGAACGATGAAATGCCTAACTCCTTGTTTGGTCGCGTTTTCTTCACGCGAACCGGTGTCCACTTCGCTTGAAAACGCTACCTCTGACTGCGGGCATAGATCGCGTTGGTGGCGATGATCGAGACGATGAGCAGCAGGCCCATGACGGTGAGCTGCGCGTTGATGGCAATGTTGGCGACGGTCATGCCGGTGGCGATGATCACGAGCAGCCAGGCGGCGAGGAAGGTGCCGAGGATCGAGCCGCGACCGCCGAAGATGTACGTGCCGCCGAGCATGACGATCAGCACCATGGTGAGCTCGGCGCCGGAAGCGAGGTCATAGCGCACCGAGCCAAGCCGCGAGGCGACCATGAGACCCGCGATCGAACTGGTGATCCCCGAGGCGATGAACAGGCCCATCTTGATGCGGCGGACGCGGATGCCGGCATGGATGGCGGCCACCTCACTGGTGCCGATCTGGTAGATCTGGCGGCCATAGATGGTGATGCCGAGGAAGAGGCCGAGCAGGAGAGAGGCGGCGACGAAGACGAGCACGGGCACCGGCACGATACCGACCATGCGGTAGTCGATGCCGACAAACCAGCCTGGAAAGCCGCCGATCGACTTGTCGCCGGCGAGCACCTGCGCCAGGCCGCGATAGAGGATCAACGTGCCGATGGTGACGATGATCGACGGCAGCCGCAGCACCGTGACCAGCAGGCCGTTGAAGGCGCCCATGACGAGGCCGGCGAGCAGGCTGACGCCCATGGCGACCGGCATCGGCAGTCCCGCCTTGAAGGCGGTGCCGAACAGGCAGGCGGAGAGCGCCATCTGGGCTGCCGGCGACAGGTCGATCTCGCCGGAGATGATGACCAGCGTCAGCACCAGCGCGACGATGGCGAACTCGATGTAATAGGTCGAGCTCTCCAGGATGAAGCCGAGATCGGCGAAGAAGGGCGACAGATGGCTGGCGACGACGGTCGCCACCACGAGCAGCAGCAGCGTCACCGTTTCCGGCCGGATCAGCAATACCTGCCAGCGCGGCCTCGGCGCCGCCGCCTCGCGGACGACGATGCGCGGCGTGGTCGAAGCGACCGGGGATTTGTCGATGGAGTTCATGCGCCACCTCGGGCGAGCAGGCCGCGCAAGCCGCCCTGGCGGACGGTGCGGTCGATGACGAGGGCGATCAGGATGATCGCGCCATAGATGGCGTTCTGCCAGAAGCCGGAGACGCCGAGGATCGGCAGCGCCACCTGCACCGAGCCGAGCAGCAGCACGCCGAGCACCGTGCCGAGCACGGAACCGACGCCGCCATTGATCGAGACGCCACCGATGACCACCGCCGCGATGACGGTGAACTCGAAGCCGACGCCGGTAATGCCGGGGTTCACATAGCCGAAGCGCGCCGCATAAATCAGACCGGCCAACCCGGCGAGCGCGCCGGAGAGGGTGAAGACGAGGATCGTCACCGGCATGACGCGGATGCCGCGCAGCGGCGCGGCGGCCGGGTTGGAGCCGATGGCGTAGATCTGGCGGCCGACCTGCGTGTAGGTCAGGAACAGCCAGGTCGCGAAGGCGACGGCGAAGGCGATGATGACGATCCACGGGACGTCGATCGGCGAGGTCTGCGCCATGCGGATCAAGGGTTCCGGAATGTCGTTCGGGTCGATCTGCTTCGATCCCGACAAGATGAACAGCAGGCCGCGATAGAGGCTGAGCGTGCCGAGCGTCACGATGATCGACGGTAGTTTGAAGACCGTGACGACGAGGCCGTTGACGAACCCGAGCGCCGCGCCCGACAGCACGCCGACGGCGAAGCCGACAGAAAGCGGCCACTCCGGATGATCGCGAAAAATCATGCCGGCGGCGATGGCTGAGAAGCCGAGGATCGAGCCGATCGAGAGGTCGACATTGCGCGAGGCCAGAACCATCATCTGGCCCATCGCCGCGACCAGGATCAGCGGCACGGCGAGCAGCACGATCCGGAGCGTGTCGACGGAGACGAAGCGAGGCTGGATCAGGCCGACGACGGCGACGAACAGCACCAGCATGACGAGGATGCCGGCCTCGCGGGCGCGGAACAGGCGGGCGACCGAATTCATGCCGCCGCTCCCGAAACGGTGTGGCGGCCGGAGCGCGGCACGGCTGCATGCATGATCGCCTCCTGGCTCGCCTCGGCGCGCGGAATGTCGGCCGTCAGCTTGCCTTCGGACATGACGAGGATGCGATCGGACAAGGCGAGCAGTTCCGGCAATTCGGAGGAAATCAGCAGGATGGCGCGGCCGCTGGCGGCGAGCTCGCCGATCCGGTCGTAGAACTCGGCCTTGACGCCGATGTCGATGCCGCGCGTCGGCTCGTCGAGGATGAGGATATCCGGCTCGGCCAGCAGCCAGCGGGCGAGGATCGCCTTCTGCTGGTTGCCGCCGGAAAGCTCGCCGATCGGCTGGCGCACGGTGGCGAGGCGGATCGACAGCTTCTCGACCGATTCCTTCGCCAGCCGCTTCTCGACGGCGCGACGGATGATGCCATTCGGCGCGATCTGCTTCGGCACGGCGGCGGTGATGTTGGTCTCGACGGACAGCGAGCGGAAGATGCCGGCGATGGCGCGATCCTCGGAGACGAAGGCGATGCCGTGCGCGATCGCGTCAGTCGGCTCGCGGATCTCGGCCGGCTTGCCGTCGATCTCGATGACGCCGGAGGCCGCCGGGGCGACGCCGAAGATGGCGCGGGCGACATCGGTGCGGCCGGCGCCGACGAGGCCGCCGAGACCGACGATCTCGCCCTTGCGGACGTCGAAGGAGATGTTCTCGAACCGGCCCGGCAGGGTCAGCGCGCGCACCGACAGAGCCACGTCACCGACATGACTGGTGCCGCGATGCAGATAATCGGCGACCGGCCGGCCGATCATGCGGCGGATGATGTCGGCGTCGGTCAGGCTCGCGGTCTCAGCCGTCTCGATCTTGTCGCCATCGCGGAAGATCGTGACGCGGTCGCAGATGGCGCGCACTTCTTCCAGCCGGTGCGAGATGAAGATGATCGTCCGGCCCTCGTCGCGCAGGCGGCGGACGATGGTGAAAAGCGTCTCGACCTCCCTCGGCGTCAGCGCGGCAGTCGGCTCGTCCATCAGGATCAGCCGGCTGTCGGAGGCGAGCGCGCGGGCGATCTCGACCATCTGCTGATCGGCGATCGACAGACCCCGCATTGGCACGGTGACGTCGATCGGCACGTTGAGGAGCCCCATCAGGCGACGGGCTTCCTTGGCGAGCTCGGCCCAGCGCACACGGCCGAGCGGCTTGCCGCCGACCTGGCCGATGACGAGGTTTTCCGCCACCGACAGATCCGGGAACGAGATCGGCTCCTGATGGATCAGCGTGATGCCGAGGCGCTGCGCACCGATCGGCGAGCCGATCTCGACGAGCTTGCCGCCGAGCTCGATCGTGCCGCGCGTCGGCCGGTGCACGCCGGCGAGGATCTTGGCGAAGGTCGATTTGCCCGCGCCATTCTCGCCGAGCAGCGCATGGACCTCGCCCGGCATCAGGTCGAGATCGACATTCCTCAGAACCTCGACGCCGCCGAAGGATTTCGAGATGCCGCGCGCCGAGACAAGCGGCGCTGTCATCGCACCGCCTCCAGACGGTAGAAGCGGACGGCGTTGTCGCGCCAGAATTTCTGGCGCTCGGCATCGCTGGCCGAGGCGAGGATCGTATCGAGCAGCTCGACCCAGCGGCGGTACTCGATCGCCTGCACGGCCACCGGCCAGTCGCCGCCGAACATCACGCGGTCGAAGCCGAAGGCATCGATCGCCACCTCGACGTAGCGCTTCAGCTCGTCCTCGGTCCAGCTGGCGTGATCCGCCTCGGTGGCGACGCCGGAGATCTTGCAGGAGACATGCGGCAGCTCGGCCAGCTGGTGCATCTGGCTGCGCCACGGCTCCATCACGCCATCGGCGATTGCCGGCTTGCCGATATGATCGAGGATCATCGGCACTTCGGGGATCTGGGCCGCGAATTTCAGCACATTCGCCATGTGGCGATGGTCGACGCAGATGTCGAAGGAGAGGCCGAAATCGGCCAGCGTGCGCACCCCCTCGATGAAATCCGGCCGCAGGCAGAAATCGAGATCGGGCTCGAACTGGATGATGCGGCGGATGCCGCGCAGGATGTCATGCCGAACCAGGCGCTCGAGCTCGGGCGCGACGGCGCGACCCTTCTCCAGCGGCGCCCAGGCGACCATGCCTTTTATACGCGGATCGACTTTGGCAAGGCCGGCGACCCAGTCCGCCTCGTCCTGATACTGCGCGGGATCGACCTCGCACTGCAGGAACACCATGGCCTCGACGCCGAGCCCCTCGGTCGCCGCGTCATAGCGATCGAGCCCATAGGCCTGGTCGAGCACGGGATTGCCGTCGAGCCAGGCATAGCGAAGCTTCTTCGGATCCCAGAGATGGAGATGGGTATCGACGATCGGAGCGCGCGGCATCAGAGGCCACCCGTCCAAACAGCCACGACAATAGATCCGCTGTCCTTGCGCACGCACTTCCCTCCCGTCCACGGCATCCCTCAATGCCGCAAGGGCGCCTCCACCCGCGCCCTTTCCTCATGTAAACGTCAACATGCCACGCCGCAGGCGTCAAGCGACATTCGCGCACCGGAACAGGGTTTTCGAGCGAGGCTGTTGGCATGGCCTTCCAACAAGCCTTTCATATGCCTTCGCTTCTGCCCAATCCCGCGGCTGAAGGAAGGTTGAGCGACGCTTCGGCGACGAATGGAAACGTTACACAGTGCGAGGTTCCTCTGGACAAGAGGCAGCCATGATAGTTGTATTGTACAACTATCATGGCAACAGGGATCCCGACGTGTCCGCCCCATCCGACCTGATCGATGAAATCCGCTCCGCGTCGCGCCGGATCGTCCGCGAGCTCGGCTTCATGGATCCGACGCTGGCGGGCACGGCCTATTCGGCCTCCGCCGTGCATGCTCTCCTGGAGATCGAGCGCCGGGAATCGATGACCGCGGCGGAGCTCGTGCAGGTTCTCAAGCTGGAGAAATCCAGCATCAGCCGGATGATCGGCAAGCTCGTCCGGGCGGGCGAACTGGCGGAAACCGCTGGCGCCGATGACGGCCGCGTCAAGCCGTTGCGCCTGACCTCGCAGGGCCTCCGCACCGTCACCGGCATCCATGCCTATGCGCGAGGCCAGGTTTCAGCCGCCCTGGGGCGCCTGAACCCCGGAGAACAGCAGGCGGTGGCACAGGGTCTCTCAGCCTATGCACGCGCGCTCGCGGCGCGCCATACGGACGCCGGCGAGACGCCGCAGGCCCCGATCGAGATTGTCGCCGGTTTCCGCCCGGGCTGGATCGGGCGCGTCGCCGAGATGCACGCCGCCTTCTATTCCAGGCATTCCGGCTTCGGCCAGTTCTTCGAAAGCGCGGTCGCGGCAGGCGCGGCCGAATTCTCCGGCCGCCTAAACCACAAGCGCAACCGGATCTGGTCAGCGGTGCGGAACGACCGGATCGTCGGCTCGATCGCGATCGACGGCGAGGACCTCGGCAACGACCAGGCGCATCTGCGCTGGTTCATCCTCGACGACGGCTGCCGCGGCGAGGGCGTCGGCCGCCGCCTGCTGGGCGAAGCGCTGGCCTTCTGCGACCAGGCAGGATTCGCTGCCACGCAGCTCTGGACGTTCAAGGGCCTCGACGCGGCGCGACGCCTCTACGAAGCGCACGGCTTCGAGCTGACCAAAGAAGCGCCCGGAACCCAATGGGGCTCCGAGGTCATCGAGCAGCAGTTTTCGCGGCGGAGGCCGGGCGCGGGGGCATAAGGCGAAAGCCCTGGCTTGCCCGGCTTATCTGATCGGTCGCCGAGACCGTCTCCCCAAACTCGACCATCATCCTGAGGTATCAGGCGAAGCCGGGCCTCGAAGGACGCACGGCGGGTGTGCCGGCGACGGACGCGTACCACCGCTCTGCGTGCTTCGAGACGGCCCTTCGGGCCTCCTCAGCATGATGAGAACTGTGTTGCCGGCAACAATGAGGCCTCAGTGCCCCTTCATCAGCGCCATGAAATCGGCCTCGAAGCGGGGGCGATCGACGGTCATGGCGACATTGGCGTTGTGGAACGGGATCGCCGTGCGGCGGCGGTCGGCAACCGTCGAGCCACGCGTCAGTTCGCCATGCAGCTCGATATCGACGTACATCCGCTCCAGGCCGACCAAAGTCGGATCCTCGGCGACGGCGACGGCGAGCGGGTCGTGCAGGCCGCAGCCCTGGATGCCCGGATACATCGTCTTGTAAGCGTCGACATAGAACTGCGTGATCTGCATCAGCGTCTGCGCGGCGTGATCGCCCTCGCGGGTGATCTCCGCCATCATGTCGGTCGAGAGCAGCGTCGTCATCGTGACGTCCATGCCGACCAGCGTGACGTTGGCGCCGGACTGCAGCACGATGTGGGCTGCCTCCGGATCATTGGCGAAATTGGCGTCGACCATCGGCGCGATCGGGCCATGGATGCCGGGATGCAGGACCGTCGAGCCCATGACGACGATCTCCTTGGCGAGCTTGGCGATCTCCGGCGCCTTGGTGATGGCGAGCGCGACATTGGTGATCGGGCCAACCGGGCAGAGCGTGATCTCGCCGGGGTTCTCCTTGATGATTCGGATCATCAGGTCGATCGCGTGCTCGTCGACGGCCCTGATCTTCGGCTTGGGAAGCTCGACGTCGCCGAGCGCGTTGGAGCCATGGATATGGTCGGCCATCCGCTGGTAGGGGCGGATCAGCGAGCGGGCGACGCCCTGCGCCACCGGGATCTCCGGACGGCCGAGCAGTTCCAGGATCTTCAGCGTGTTCTCGGTCGCGATCACCGTGTCGGTGTTGCCGAAGGTGGTGGTCAGCGCCTCGAGCTTTATGCCCGGCCGGCGCACCGCGTAGAAGATCGCCATGGCGTCGTCGACGCCGGTGTCGACGTCGAGGATCATGCGGCAGGTTTCGGTCATGGCGGGGTCCTTGGATTGCGACGGCAGGCCGGTCAGGCGTGCGCGGTAAGGGTGTCGGCGGCGCGGCGCTTCAGCCGCTTGCGATGGCTGAGCGCCAAGGCGAGAAGCGTCACCACATAGGGCACGATATCGGTCAGCTGGTTGGGCAGGCCCTGGCTCTGCAGGCGGACGGAGAGCGCGTCGGCAACGCCGAACAGTACGCAGGCGAGCGCTGCCCAGAGCGGATGGTTACGGCCGAGCATGACGGCGACGACGGCGATCCAGCCGCGGCCGGCACTCATGTCTTCCGAGAAGATGCTGACGGTACCGAGCGAGAGCTGCGCGCCGCCAAGCCCGGTCAGGCCGCCGGCGAAGAGG
The DNA here is from genome assembly GCF_059699055.1 of Kaistia sp. SLG-1. Lineage (NCBI taxonomy): Bacteria > Pseudomonadati > Pseudomonadota > Alphaproteobacteria > Hyphomicrobiales > Kaistiaceae > Kaistia > Kaistia sp. SLG-1. The sequence goes on along the minus strand of NZ_AP048544.1, from coordinate 577,374 downwards.
ACGGTCAACACGCGGTAGCGCGTGACGTCGATGCCCATGGTGCCGGCCGCACTCGCATCCTCGCCGACGCCGCGCAGGCGCAGGCCGACCGGCGTGCGGAACATCGTGATCGTCACGGCGGCGGTGAGGATCCAGGCGAGCCAGGTGATCGCCGTCTGTCGCGAAAAGATCCAGCCGATCCAGGGAATGGTGTTGATCGCGTCGATGCGGATCTTGGTCAGGCCGACGATGGCGGGATCGGAAAACGTGCCGGAGACGCCGAACATCTGCCGCAGCAGATAGGCGGTAAGCCCCGAGGCGAGCAGGTTCATGCCGATGCAGATCACCACCGCGTCGCCTTTGAACACCGTCGCGCCATAGGCGAGGATCAGCGAGAACAGCACGGTGAAGACAATGGCGAACAGGACGCCGCCGAGGGCGCTGCCGGTGGCGTAGGAGCCGACGACGGCCGCGAAGGCGCCGACCAGCAGCTGACCTTCCATCGCCATGTTGAAGACGCCGACCCGGCCGCAAAGCGTGCCGGCGAGCGCTGCCAGCAGGATCGGCGTGATCGACTGGACGGCGGAATTGACCAGCGACGGCGTGATGAAGCTCATCAAACTCATGACGACCGCCTCCCGACGCCATGGCGTATGGCGAGGAAGAGAATGATGACGGCCTGCAGCACCATGGTGAGGACGCGCGGGATCTCGGTCTCGCGCTGCATGGCGAAGCCGCCCGTCTGCAGCCCGGCGAAGAACAGCCCGGCCGCGATGGCGCCAAGCGGGGCGCCGCCGGCGAGCAGTGCCGCCATCAGGCCGGACCAGGTGTAGCCCGGCGTCAGCAGCGCGCCGTCCTGGTAGCGATAGAGCGAGCCGAGCACGAGGATGGCGCCGACGAGGCCGGCGATGGATCCGCTGGCAAACATCACCCGGATCTGCTGGCCGGCAAGCCGCACGCCGCCATAGCCGGCGAACTTGGCGTTCAGCCCGCGCATGCGGAGCTCGTATCCGGCGACGGTGCGGCGGTCGAAGAAGACGACGGCGATGGCCACGACGATCATCAGGATCAGGCCGATGTTGAGCGGGCCGGCGATAACGGGCAGCCGCGCCGCTTCCGGGATCATACGGGTCTGGGCAAGGCCGGTCGCCATGTCGCGCAGCGGGAAGCCGACGAGATAGGAAGCGATGCCGATCGCCGGATAGGAGAGGAGCAGCGTCGAGATCAGCATCGGGATGCCGAAACGCGTCTCGCCCCAGGCGGCGAGCGAGGCATAGAGGCCGGACGCGATCATGGCGCAGAGGATGCTGGCTGCGATCAGAAGCGGCCCGGGCAGCGGCAGATAGAGCGCGGCAAGAGCCGCCACGAGGCCGCCGATGACGAGCTGACCGTCGCCGCCGAGATTGACCATACCGCCGCGCAAGGGGAGTGCTGCGACCAGCGTCATGCCGACCAGCGGCACGGCCCAGTTCAGCGTATTCGGCCAGTTCGACGGCGCCAGCGCGCCGACGAGGATGGCGCGATAGGCGGCGACGGGATCGCCGCCCGAGGCAAGCACCAGCAATCCGCCGATGAGAATGCCGATGCCGATCGCCAGCGGCACGGCCGGGATGCGCGGCAACCTCGTGGTCCGCACGCTCTGCTCGCTCATGCGGCCTCCGTTCCGTCTGTCAGATGCGCGTCACGGACGCGGCCGGCCATGAGGAGGCCGAGGGTTTCCTCGTCGGCCTCGGCCGCCGGTAGTTCCGCCAGGATGCGGCCGTCGAACATGACGAGGACGCGGTCCGAGAGCGCCAGGATCTCGGTCAGCTCCGCCGAAACGAGCAGCACGGCGCCGCCGCGATCGCGCTCGGCGATCAGCTGGCCATGGATAAACTCGATGGCGCCGACATCGACGCCGCGCGTCGGCTGCTCGGCGATCAAGAGCGGTGCCCGATGCGACAGCTCGCGCGCGACCACCACCTTCTGCAGATTGCCGCCCGACAGCGTGCCGACAGCAAGCGTCTCAGAGCCGATCTTGACGCCGAACTTCTCGATCAGCGTCTTCGCATGCGAGGTGACCGCATTCCGGTCCAGCAGGCTGCCGTTCGAAAGCGGCGGCTTGCGCTGAAAACCCATGGCGAGATTATCGGCAGCCGAGGCGGCGAGCGCCGTGCCGGTCGTGGCGCGATCTTCCGGGATGTAGGCGAGGCCGGCGTCGCGATGGCGCTCGACATCGGCGCGGGTGACGTCCGCGCCGTTGATGGCGACGCTGCCGCCATCCGGAATGCGCAGGCCGGTCAGCGCCTCGATCAGCTCGGTCTGGCCGTTGCCGGCGACACCGGCGATGCCGACGATTTCTCCCGCGCGGATCTTGAGATCGACGCGATCGACCACCGGCTTGCCGCCATCGGTGGCGACCGTCAGGCCGCGCGCCTCCAGCACCACGGCGCCGGGACTGGCGGGGCGCTTCTCGACGGTCAGATTGACCGCCCTGCCCGTCATGGCGCGGATGATCTCGCGGGCCGAGGTCTCCGCCGTCACCATGCGGTCGACCACCTTGCCGTCGCGCAGCACGGTGACGCGGTTGGTGATCGCCATCACCTCGTGCAGCTTGTGCGTCACAAACAAAATGGTGCGGTCGTCGGCGGTTAGGTGGCGGATGATGTCGAACAGGCCGTCGCGCTCCTGCGGCGTCAGCACGGCGGTCGGCTCGTCGAGGATCAGCACGCGGGCGTCGCGATAGAGCGCCTTCAGGATCTCGACGCGCTGGCGCACGCCGACCGAGAGACGGCCGACGACGGCATGGGGATCGACCTGCAGGCGGTAGCGCTCGGCCAGCGCCGCGACGCGACGCGCCGCCTCGCGCCGGTCGATGAAGCCGAAGCGGGTCGGCTCCATGCCATAGACGACATTTTCCCAGACGGTCAGCGAATTGAACAGCTTGAAGGCCTGGTGGACCATGCCCATGCCGGCGCCGATCGCATCCAGCGCGGAGCGATACTGCATCTCGGCGCCTCGGAGCACGATGCGGCCGGCATCCGGCGCCTGCATGCCGTAGAGGATCGACATCAGCGTCGACTTTCCGGCGCCGTTCTCGCCCATCACCGCGTGGACCTCGCCGCGCAACACGGAGAGGTCGACATGGTCATTGGCGACGAGCGGCCCGTAGCGTTTGACGATGCCTGACGCTTCGAGCTCGATCGTCGACATGGGTAGTGGCGGTTCCGATGTCTTTCGGGAAGGGTCGACGATCATCTTTACTCCGTCATCCCCGCCAAAGCGGGGATCCATCCCGATCGCGGCCCAACCCAGCTGCATGGATCCCTGCTTTCGCAGGGATGACGGAGCCGGGTTGGCATCCGATTTGAGCGGCCTCGATGGCCGCCAGTACGCCGGGCTGGTCTGGGCCTCAAGCCCGAACGTCGCCGCGGACGAGTTCTACTTCCTGAGCTCTACTTCGCGAGCTGCATCGGATCGGCGACCTTCACCGTTCCGGCGACGACCTCGTCGCGCAGCGCCTTCACCTTGGTGATCACGTCCGGGAACTTGACGATCAGGCAGCCCGATTCCTCGAGGCCCGGCTCCAGGCTGGTCAGCGTCATGCCGCCCTCGGCGAGGCCGTAGGTGGCGAAGGCCGGCTGGTCGCCCTTGAACAGGCCGGCGACGCCCTTCTCGATCACGATGTCGGTGCGCTTCTGGACGTTGTCCATGACGAGGCCCGGCGCCTGCGGGCACTGGTTACTGTCGACGCCGAAGGCCGCCGCGCCCGGCAGGTCTTCCATCGCCTTGAAGATGCCGCCGTTCGAGCCGGCGCCGCCGGCCATGATGCGATCGGTGTTGTCGGAGACCATGACGCTGGCGCGCTGCTGGCCGCGGGCCGGATCGGAGAACGGGTTGTTGCCGCCGATCCAGAGCGTCGGGGCGATCTCGATCTCCGGCTTCACATGCTTTGCGCCCTCGTTGAAGGGGTCGGTGTAGCGATGGATGAAGGGGATATCGAGCGCGCCGATGGCGCCGACCTTGCCGGTCTCGCTGGTCAGCGCCGCCTCGGCGCCGGCGAGGAAGCTCGCCTCATACTCGCGGAACACCGAGCAATGGACGTTCGGCCCCGGCGTCTGCGGGCAGCTGTCGACGAGCAGGAACTTGGTGTCGGGATAGGACTTGGCGACTTCCGGCAGGATGTCGTTGAACTCGAAGCCGACGGCGATCACCACCTTGGCGCCTTCCTTGGCGGCGGCGTCGAGGTTCTGGCGGATGGTGGTCGGGTCCGTACTCTCATAGACCTTGGCGGTGGCGCCGACGGTTTCCGCCGCCTTTTCCGCGCCGACCTTGGCGAGTTTCAGGAAGTCGTTCACGCCGACCGGATTGGGCGAGACGAAGACGATCAGCGGCTTCGCGTCCTGGGCCTCTGCCGCCGTCACCGCCATCAGCGCAGCCGCGCCAGCCAAAAGACCCCGAAGCCTCATCTTACGTCTCCTGCTTGTTGGATGGCCGGAAGATATCGACTCAGACAACGGGCCACAACTGCGATTGACCGCCTATCGATCACGCCTATTCTGCGCGCAGGCGATGCCCCCCGATCGCCCCCTCTGACCCGCGATCTGGAAGGGCCGGCGCATGCCGGCGAAGGAACCCGAATGTCGAAATACGAGACCCGCCGCCCGGACAAGCCACTGCCGATCCGCAAGAGCCGCACCTTCCCCGTCCATGCCGGCAAGGGCTTCCTCGTCACCGGCGGCACGGGCGGCATCGGCCGGTCGATCGCGGAGCTCCTGATCGCGCAGGAGGCGCGGGTCGTCATCGCCGACCTCAAGCAGGAGGCGGTCGACGCCACGGTCGAGGCGCTCGGCGGCGCCGCCGGCGGCTGCTTCGGCGTCGTCATGGACGTCGCCTCGGAAGCGGCGGTCGCGGCCGGCGTGGCGAAAGCGATCGACCTGCTCGGCCGGATCGACGGCCTCGTCAATTCGGCGGCGATCGTGTTGCATGCCGATCCGCTGGCGATCTCGCGTTCCGACTGGCAGCGCCAGTTCGAAATCAACCTGTTCGGCGCCTATGACATCTCGCGCCTTGTGGCGCAGCACATGATCGAGCATTCGATCCCCGGCGCCATCGTCTCGATCGCCTCGGAGGCCGGCAAGAAGGGCCATGTCGAGTCGCTCGCCTACAGCGCCTCCAAGGCCGGCGTGATCTCGATGACGCGCATGCTCTCCGAGGCTCTGGCCGCCTATGACATCAACGTCAACTGCGTCTGCCCGGGCGGCGTCGCCACGCCGATGCTGCGCGAGGTCTCCGAGGCCTATTCGTCCTTCACGTCCGAACCGGCACCGGCGATCTTCGACAAGATGCTGTCGGCCCAGCTCGTCCGCCATCTGCAGCCGGTCGAAGTGGCGCGCGTCACCTCGTTCCTGCTCGGCGACGACGCCATGCTGGTGCGCGGCCAGGCGATCAACGCCGACGCCGGCGAAACGCCGTACTGACGTCCGGTTCTCGCCTCACCGCGCGGCCTGCCCCGCCGGGCAGGCGGCCTTGCTCGCCGCGCCGCGGCCGAAGACGAGATAGCTCGCCACGGCCAGCAGCCAGACGCCGATGCCGCCATAGAGCAGGATCCAGCCGAAGCCGTCGACCAGCGCCTGATGGACGACCGCGCCGGAAACGCCATGCTCTGTCGAAACGGCCGTGCCGGCGGCGACCTGCTGCGCCAGCTGGCGCAAAATCGCCGGGTCGACATCGGCCGGTAGCGCCGCCTGCAGCGAGGCGCGGACGCCTTCGACGAGCAGGAAGCCCATCAGCGCGATGTTGATGGCGAGCGAGATCATGCGCGCGCTCATGTCGATGCCGGACGCCATGCCGGCGCGCGCGGCGGGAACGGATCCCGTCGTCGTGTTGGTCACCGGCGTGTTGGTGAAGCCGAGGCCGATGCCGGCGAGGACGCAGCCGGGCAGCATCGTCAGCCAGCTCGCGTTTTCGACGCCGCTGCCGAGCTTCATGGCGAAGAAGCCGAGCCCGATCAGGACGAGGCCGGCCGGAATGACGAGGCCGGGCCTATAGCGGAGCGACAGCCGCTCGGCCACGGGCGGCACGACCAAAGTCGGCAGCGTATAGGCGAGCAGCGCCGATCCCGCCGCCACGCTGTCATAGCCGAGGCCGGCCTGGAACCAGATCGGCAGGTAGATCATGAACGGCCAGAAGCTGATGTTCATGGCGGCCGAGCCGATCACCGCGCCGGAAAACGGACGGATCCGGAACACGGTGAAATCGAACATCGGCCTCGGGCTCACCTTCTCGGCGACGAGGAAGGCGAGGAAGCTCGCAACCGACACGGCGAGGATCGTGAGCGCCGCCGGGCTCGCAAAGCCGAGATCCGGCCCCTGGGTGATGAAGTAGGCCAGGCAGAACACGGCGACCGACAGCGTGACGATGCCGGGAAGGTCGAGATGGGTCGCCTCCGGATCGCGCGATTCCTCCACGCCGCCGAGCGCCAGCCCCAGCGTGACGAGGCTCAGCGCGCCATGGATGAGAAAGACCCATTCCCAGCTCCAGACCGCGACGATCGCGCCGCCGACGATCGGGCCGAAGCCGAGGCCGATGCCGAAGATGATGCCCCAGGCGCTGAAGGCGAGGCCGCGCGCCCGGCCCTCCTGGAACTGGTGCGACAGCACCGCGACCTGGCAGATCAGCATGGCGCCGCCGCTCATGCCCTGCAGGAAGCGGGCGACGATCAGCACCGAGACGCTTTCCGTCAGCCCACAGGCGAGCGAGGCGAGGCCGAACGCGGCGATGCCGAGGACAAAGACCCGCTTGCGGCCATAGCGATCGGCAATCGTGCCCGTCGCCATCAGCACGGTCGTCACGGCGATGGTGTAGGCGTTCATGATCCACTGCAGCTCGACGAAATCAGCGCCGAGCACCTTTTCCAGCGTCGGCAGGATCGCCGGAACGCTGGAGATCTCCAGCCCGAACATCAGGGAGGAGAGGCTGACGGCGAGGAGAGCGACAAGGCTCCGGCGCGAAAAGGCCGGTTGCGAGGTGGCGGACATGGTTCTGGCTTTCGACTGGAGCGCGAGCGGGCACGCGACGCGGAAAGGCGGGCGCTCGGGACGCGGGTGGTTCGGGCCGGACCTTAGCGGGCGCTTGACGACAGCGAAACCGGATGGATATCTATTTCAGGGACAACAATTTCGGATGATCGCCATGATGACGCTGGACGTCGACTCGGTCCGGGCCTTTGTCGCCATCGCCGACTTCCAGAGTTTTACCCGCGCGGCGGAAGCGCTGGGCACGACCCAGGGCGCCATCAGCGTCAAGCTCAAGCGGCTGGAGGACCGGGTCGGCCAGCGCCTGATCGAACGCACGCCGCGCTCGGTGCGGCTCTCGGCCCAGGGCGCCCTGTTCCTCGACGGCGCACGGGGATTTCTCGCCGCGCATGAAAGAGCGCTTGCCGGGCTCACCGACTGTCGCCGCCACTTCGCGCTCGGCATCGCCGCCCATGTCGCCGGCCCGGAAGTGCCGACGTTGCTGGCGCGCCTCAACGCGCATGATCCCGGCCTGACGATCGAGGTGCGGCTCGACAATTCGCGCACCCTGCTCGACGCCTTCGACCGCGGCGAGCTCGACGCCGCCATCATCCGCCGCGAGGACGATCGCCGCGACGGCGAGGTGCTGGGGCCGGAGCATTTCGGCTGGTTCGCCGTGCCGCAATTCGAGCACCGGCAGGGCGAGCCGGTGCGGCTCGCGGCGCTTGCCCCCTCCTGCGGCGTGCGCGACATCGCCACCCGCGCCCTCGATGCCACCGGAATTCCCTGGACCGAGGTGTTTCTCGGCGGCAGCTCCTCGATGGTGACCGCCGCCGTCTCGGCCGGCCTCGCCATCGGCGCGTTTTCGAGCCGCCTCGCCCCGCCCGGCACGATCGAGGTCGGCCCGCGCTTCCGGCTGCCGGAACTGCCGCCCTCCGAGATCGTGCTGCATTCGACGCTCACCGACCGCAAATCGCGCGAGGCGCTTCGCACGCTGGCCGCCGCGTTTCGCGAGCATCGCGGCGCCGCTGCCTGACGGGAATTTCCATCGACTGAGAATTGGCGGAAAGCCGGCGGAACGCCGGCGGTTCGCGGCCGGCCTTTACCCGATCTTTTGACGGGCCGCACCGCCCGCGCGCCCGGAATGCCGGATTTGTTTTTCCGCCGAGTCCGATTCCGGACCCGGCGTCCGGCGGGAATTTTCGCCCCTTGCTCGTATAAAATCGATGTGATTTAATCTTTTTAAGGCACCCGAAAAATGGATGTGCCGCAAGAAGAGACGGCCGCGAAAAGCCGTCCGTTCGAGGATGCACCCCACGGGAGATTTTCATGATGCGCCTGCGTCTCGTCACCGCGTTGCTGGCCTCCGCCGCCGCGTTCGTCGCCGTCACGGCCCAAGCCCAGAACCTCGTCACCAAGGATCGCGTCGGCCCCGCCGATGCGCCGAAATCCCTTACGCTCCGCCTGACCAATGACGGCCCGACCAGCACCGATCCGGTCTGGGCCGAGGGTTACCAGAAGCTGTTCAGCGAGTTCATCCAGCGCCATCCGGGCTGGCGCATCGATCTCGAGCGCATGTCCGACAATATCGGCCAGGAACAGGCCCGTATGCTCGAGCAGGCCAAGTCCGGCCACGGCCCGGATTGCGCCGCGGTCGACAGCTTCGTGCTCGCCCTCTTCAAGGGCGCCAACGTGCTGAAGCCGCTCGACGAATACTTTACCAAGGAAGAAGTCGCCGACCTCTTCCCGTTCATCCGCGAAGGCATCACCGGCCCGGATGGCAAGATCTACGCCTGGTGGTGGAACACCGACCTGCGTGTCCTCTACCGGAACAAGGAAATCGTTCCGGATGCGCCCAAGGACTGGGCTGAGCTGAAGGCCGCTGCCCTCGCCTCGAAGGAAAAGGGCGGCGAAGGCGTGCTGTTCAACGGCGGCCGCTGGGAAGGCACCACCTTCGACTGGCTCGCCAATTTCTGGGCCCAGGGCGGCAAGCTCGTCGACGACAAGGGCAAGCCGATCTTCGCCGAGGGCGAGAACCGCGAAAAGTTCCTGAAGGCCGTCAACTACTTCAAGGATCTCGTCGATTCGGGTGCTGCTCCGAAGCGCGTCGCCACCATCGTCAACTATGACGAATTCAACGCGGCCGCTGCGGCCGGCACGGCGGCGCTGTTCATCGGCGGCAACTGGCAGTACGGCCAGCTGAAGAACACGCTGGAGCCGGAAGAGTTCGCCAAGTGGACCTTCTCGGAGATCCCCGGCCCGACCGCCGACCAGCGCTCGACCGGCACCGGCGGCTGGACCTTCGGCGCCTTCTCCAACGATCCGGAAAAGGTCGCCATGTGCGCGGCCGTGATCAAGGAGATCTATGCCGGCCCCGGCAACGCGCTGCAGCAGCAGCTGCCGACGGCCGCGGCCCTCTACGGCAAGTACGACGTCTTCAAGACCGAGGCCAACGAGACCTTCGCCAAGGCGCTGGTCAACGGCCAGGCCCGTCCGGGCGTGCCGATCTATCCTGAGATCTCGAACCAGATCCAGATCATGATGGGTGACGTGCTCTCCGGCACCAAGACGCCGGAAGCGGCTCTCGACGCCGCCAATACCGCTGTCCAGGCCGCCTACGCACGGCTCTGACGCGAGCGAAATCCCCGGCCGGCCAGTCCGGCCGGGGACACCGACCGCCGCGTTTGGGCAGGAGTGACAGCATGCAGACGACACAGACCGCTTCGATGGCCATGGGCCGGAGCCTAGCCGGCCCCAGTCTCGGCCGCCGCCTCGAGGCCAATCCCTTCACATGGCTCGTGCCCGTCGCGGTCATGCTCGGCGTCTTCTATCTCTATCCGATCATCGACGTGTTCCGCCTCGGCCTGACCAATGCGAGCCTGGTCGGCAGCAACGAGCAGTATACCTTCGCCACCATCCGGGCGATGTTCGAGAACCCCTCCCTCCTCGGCATCCTCTGGACCACCTTCCTCTTCACCTTCGGCAGCGTCGTCGGCCAGCAGATCTTCGGCCTCGCCATCGCGCTCATCGTCATGCGCGGCGAGCGGCGCCAGCTGCCCGGCATGGTCGCGCTGCGCACGATCGTGCTGATCGCCTGGGTCATTCCCGGCATCGCCAATGGCCTGATCTGGCAGATGCTGTTCAGCGAGGCGCCCTTCGGCGCCATCAACAGCGTGCTGCGGCTGATACACATCTCGCCGGTCGCCTGGCTGTCCGATCCCAACATGGCCATGGTCTCGGCCGTCCTCTCGAATGTCTGGCGCGGCACCGCCTTCTCGATGATCGTGTTCTACGCGGCGCTGAAGGCGATCGACCCGACCCTCTACGAGGCGGCGAGCGTCGATGGCGCCAGCGGCCCCCAGAAGCTGCGCTTCATCACGCTGCCGCAGCTGCGCGCCGCCATCCTGGTCAATTCGATCCTCGTGACGATCCAGACCCTTAACACCTTCGACGCGATCATCTCGCTGACCGGCGGCGGCCCGGGCCGCGCCACCGAGGTGCTGTCGCTCTTCACCTTCAACACGGTGTTCCGCAATTACGACCTCGCCGGAGGCAGCGTGCTCTCCGTGCTGATGCTCGCCATCAGCCTGGTGCTCGCGCTGTTCTACGCGTCGTTCCTGCCGCGCCGGGAGGCTTCCGAATGAACGCCGCAAGCCAAGAGAAACTGGGCGACGCCCTCACCTATCTGATGGCGATCCTCATTGCCGCCTTCTTCCTGACGCCGCTCGCCTGGCTGCTGTCGCTGTCGCTCCGGACGCGGCAGGAGGTCTTCCTCGGCGCCGCGCGCTTCATCCCGAAGCGGCCGACGCTCGACAATTTCGCCCAGATCCTCTCGGATCCGACCTTCCTGCTCTATCTCTGGAACGGGCTGAAGCTGTCGGCGCTCGGCGGCATCGGCTGCCTGCTGGTGGCGGCGCCCGCGGCCTACGCCTTCTCGCGCTTCCGGTTTTCCGGCAAGTCGGCGCTGATGATGGTGATCCTCGCCTTCCAGATGATCTCGCCGCTGGTCATCCTGGTGCCGCTCTACCGCTACATGAGCGCGCTCGGCCTCATCAACAGCCATTTCGGCGTCACCATGGTCTACATCGCCATCAGCGTGCCGATGTGCACCTGGCTGGTGAAGGGCGCCATCGACGGCATCCCGAAATCGCTCGAGGAAGCCGCCGCCATCGACGGCTGCAGCCGCTTCGGCACCTTCTGGCGCATCACGCTGCCGCTTGCCGCGCCCGGCCTCGCCTCGGCCTTCATCCTGATCATGATCCTGAACTGGTCGCAGTTCCTGATCCCCTTCCTGCTCCTGAACAAGGACGCGCAGCTGCCGATCTCGGTGGCGATCTTCAACTTCGCCGGCACGTCGAACTCGTCGTCGACGCAGGTTCTCGCCGCCGCCTGTCTGGTGGCCGTGGTGCCGGCCATCATCGCCTTCCTCCTTCTGCAGCGCATGATCGTCGGAGCCCTGACCGCCGGCGCCGTGAAGGGCTGAACCCAACTCCCATCCCCCTTTCCTGAGCTTTTCTGAGCTTCTTTTTGATACGGAGAATTCCAATGTCCCTGACCCTCCAGCAGCGGCTTGCCCGCATCGACGTCCGCGTCGAAGAACTGGGGTTCTGGCGCGAGCGTGAGACCGTGGCGGTCGACGGCTGGCTGTTCAACGGCTCGCCGCTCGCGATCGGCGGCTTCTGGCCGAAGAAGGACGGCGCCATCGCCTTCGACACGGAAGCCACCGTGCCGGAGCACTGGTCGCTCGCGGATACGCGCCTCCTGATCGACGTCGGCGGCGAGAGCCTGATCACGCTCACCCCGAACGACGACGGCGGCGAGAAGCGCTTCGGCCTCGATCCCTACCACCAGGAATTCCCCGTCCCCGGCCGCAGCTTCAAGATCCATGTCGACGCCGTCGCCCGCTTGCCCTTCGGCGAGCCGGTGCGCGAGCCGCGCCTGACCCGCGCGCATCTCGCCTGGATCGACCAGCCGGTGCACGAGCTCGGCCTGCTGCTGCGCCAGGTCTCGGAAGCCGCCCACTTCCTCGGCGCGCACGAGGTGGTGCCGCATCTGATCACCGCCGCCGAGCAGACCTTCGCAGCCCTCGACTGGCCGTCGGCGACCGAGGACTATGTGGCGCGCACGGCGCCGCAGCGCGGCCAGCAGAAGATCTGGCAGCTGCCGCCGCTGAAGGCGAACCCCGAGGGCCTGCGCCAGGACCATCGCGCCAGCGTCCAGCGCGCGCTCACCGATCTGCGCGAGACGCTGAAGGGCCTGAAGGCGCGCTATCCGCAGCAGGGCAATCTCGGCATCACCGGCCACGCCCATATCGATCTCGCCTGGCTCTGGCCCTATGACGAGACCCGGCGCAAGGCACGGCGTACCTTCAACACCGCGCTCCGCCTGATGGAACGCTTCCCCGACTTCGTCTTCAACCAGTCGACGGCGGCCTATTACGCCCAGATCGAGGAAGACGATCCGGCGCTGTTCAAGGAAATCCAGGCAGCGGTGAAGAGCGGCCAGTGGGAGACCATCGGCGGCATGTGGGTCGAGCCCGACACCAACATGCCGACCGGCGAGAGCTTCGTGCGCCAGATCCTCTACGGCCAGCGCTATTTCGAGGAGAAGTTCGGCGTCCGCCACCGCGTCTGCTGGCTGCCGGACTGCTTCGGCTTCTCGCCGGCGATGCCGCAATTGCTGCAGCAGGGCGGCATGGACTCGTTCTTCACCATCAAGGTGAACTGGTCCGAGACCAACAAATTCCCGCATGACCTGTTCTACTGGGAAGGCCTCGACGGCAGCCGCGTGCTGGCCCACACCTTCGACAATCCGGTGCGCGGCTATAACGGCTCGACCGAACCCGAGGCGATCCTCGGCACCTGGGGCAATTTCGGCGGCAAGACCATCCATGACGAGAGCCTGCTCGCCGTCGGCTATGGCGATGGCGGCGGCGGCGTGACGCCGGAGATGCTGGAGCGTCAGGCCCAGCTCGCCGACTTCCCCGCCATCCCCGCGCTGAAGCCGGTGCGCGTCGAGGACGTGTTCGCCCGCATGCACGAGGTGCCGGCGGCGCAGATCCCGGTCTGGCAGGGCGAGATCTATCTCGAGCTGCACCGCGCCACGCTGACGACGCAGAGCCACACCAAGCGCCTGCATCGCCACGCCGAGCGCGCGCTGATCACCGCCGAGACGGTCGCCTCGCTCGCCAACCTCCTGGGCGCCGCCCAGCCGGAAAGCCTGGAGCTTGCCTGGCGCAAGGTGCTGAAGAACGAGTTCCACGACATCCTGCCCGGCTCGGGCATCCGCGAGATCTACGAGGACGCAGAGCGCGAGCTGGGAGAGGCGCTGGAGACGGGCCTCGACGCCCAGAAGCAGGCGCTCGATGCCCTCGTCGGCCAGCTACCGAAGGGCGACGCCAAGGACGCGCTCGTCCTCGTCAATCCCGACCTGCACGCCCGGCCGGTCCGGGTCGAGCTCGACGGCGAGGTGATCGCGCTCGACGCCGTGGTGCCGCCACTCGGCATCCTGGTGCTCGACGACAAGGCGACGGCTGCGACCGCCGGCCTCAGCGTCACCAAGAACACGCTGGAAAACAGCCTGATCCGCGTCACGCTCAACCCGGACGGCACGCTCGCCAGCCTCTTCGACAAGCGCAGCCAGCGCGAGGCGCTGGCCGGCCGCGGCAACCAGCTCTGGGTCTATCCCATGGACAAGCCGCGCAACTGGGACGCCTGGGATCTCGAGGACGACTACGCCAACCATGGCCTGGAGCTGACCTCGTTCGAGAGCCTCGAAGTGGTCGAGAAGGGCCCGCATCGCGCCGCGATCCGGATCGTCCGCCGCTTCCGCGACTCGACCATCACCCAGACGCTGCAGCTCCTCGCCAACTCGCCGCGCCTCGACATCAAGACCGATCTCGACTGGCACGACCGCCGCGTCCTGCTCCGGACGCTGACGCCCGTCGACGTCCGCTCGGACCTCGCCACCTTCGAATGCGCCTTCGGCGTCGTCCGGCGCACCACCCACAACAACACGTCGTGGGATGAGGCGAAGTTCGAGGTGCCGGCGCATCGCTTCGCCGACCTGTCGGAGCCGGGCTTCGGCGTGGCGCTGCTCAACAACGGCAAGTACGGCCACAGCCTCAAGGGCAACGTGCTCGGCCTCAGCCTGCTGCGCGCGCCGATCTATCCGGATCCGCTGGCCGACGAGGGCGAGCAGAGCTTCGTCTATTCGCTGCTGCCGCACCAGGGCGCCTGGAACGAGGGCGGCGTCCGCGAGGAGGCGCTCGACCTGAACCAGCCGCTGCTCGCCACCCGCGCCTCGGGCCTCGCCGCCGGCGTGCAGACGCCGATCGCGATCTCCGGCATTCCGGCCGGCCTCGGCGGCCTGAAGGGAAGCGAGGACGGCAGCGCGCTGGTGCTCCGCGTCTACGAGCCGGCCGGCGGCCGCGGCCGCTTCGAGGTCGCGCCGAAGGACGGCTGGCAGCTGTCGGGTCCGGTCAACATCCTGGAGGAAGCGGACGACCGTGCGGCCGGCGCGGACCTGCGTCCGTTCGAAGTCAGAAGCTGGCTCATCAAGCAGAGATAGGCGACGCCCATCCTTGACAAGATAGCACCCCTTGCCCTCTATCCGCCGGCGGACGATCAACCATGATCTCCTCCGGCGGCAATGACATCTTGATCCAATTCCTGACGGCACCGGGCGATCTCGCCGGCTCCAATTCCGGACTGGCGGCCAGCCATAACCAGGCCGTCATCCTGCGCACCATCCGCTGGAACGCGCCGATCTCGCGCACCGAGCTGGCGCTGCGCTCGGGCCTCAGCAAGCAGGCCGTCGCCCGCATCACCGAAAAGCTGATCGACGACGGCTTCGTCGTCGAGGCGCGCCGGCGCTACGGCATGCGCGGCCAGCCGGCGATCGAGCTCGAGATCAATCCGGAAGGCTGCTTCGCCGTCGGCGCCGGCATCGGCCGCGACCACCTGACCATCGTCGCCATCGACGCGGTCGGCACGATCCGCGACCGCATCCACCGCGAAGAGCGCTACATGCTGCCGGACGACTTCTTCGCCGCGATGAAGGAGGCGCTGAAGACCTTCCGTCGCCGCCGCGCGATCGACGAGACGCGGCTCGCCGGCATCGGCATCGCCATCCCCGACTGGCTCGGCGAAATCCCATTCATCGGCATGCCGCCGGCCTACAAGCTCTGGCGCAGCGTCGACATCCGCGAGCGCTTCTCCCGCCTGACCGACCTGCCGATCCTGATCGACAACGACGCCACCGCCGCCGCGATCGGCGAATTGAGCTATGGCCTCGGCGCCGAGATCCGCAGTTTCTTCTACATCTTCTTCGGCTCCGGCCTCGGCGGCGGCCTGGTGCTCGACGGCGCCTGCTATCACGGCACCACCGGCATCAGCGGCGAGATCGGCTGGCTGCCGGTGACGCTGCCGGACGCGCCGGCGGGCGAACGCATCCAGCCGCTCGGCCAGGTCGTCTCGCTGTTCATCCTCTATGATTTCCTGGCCAAGCACGGCGTCGTCGTGACCCGCCCGCAGGAGCTGCTCACCCTCGACGCGCGCGGCAAGGCGCTGCTCGGCCAGTGGCTCCGCGGCGCGGCGCAGCACATCGCGGAGGCGGCGATCGACATCGGCCTGCTGATCAACCCCGATGCCGTGCTGATCGGCGGCCGCATCCCGGTGACGATCCTCGACGAATTGCTGCTCTATGTGCGCGAGGCGCTGTCGCGCGATCCGCGGCCGACGCCACGCATCCACCGCGCCGCGGCTTCCGAGGACGCCGCGGCACTCGGCGCCGCCACCATGCCGCTCTCGCATGCGCTGCGGCTCGAATCCGCCGATCCGGCGCAGCTGACCCGCGCGCCCCTGCGCGGCAGCGCGCCCCGGCTGGAACGGCGTCTCGCCGTCACGACGCCGGAACAGACGAGCCTATAGCGCCCGCGGCCGGAACGGCCGGCGGGGATCGGGCAGCAGGAATTCCAGGAACGGCAGCGCGGCGGTGCCGACCAGCACCGCGTCCTCGGCCAGCGTGCCGCGCGCCAACTCCGGCAGCCAGTAGGGATGGGTCGGCTCGGTCATGCGCTCCTGCCGCCGCTGCCCGAGCCGCAGGACCAGCGCGTCAAGCAGCGCCGTCGGCAGCCGCCCGCCGACGAAGATGACGCGCGGCGCGAGGAAGGCGGAGAAGGCGATGATCGAATCCATCAGATGGGCGCTGGCATCCTCGATCCAGCGCGCCACCTCCGGATCGCCGATATCGAAGCCGGCCAGCGGCGCCGTCGACAGCGCCTCGTCGAGCAGCCTGCCGTCCTCGCCGGTCCGCATCGTGCCGACCCGGCCGGCCTTGTGCTCCGCCCCGTTGAACACGACGCCGCCGATGACCATGCCGGCCCGGGTGGACGGGCCGAGCAGGACGTAGACGAAGCTGTCGTCGGCGGCCACGGTGCCGAACTGCCGTTCGCCGAGCGCCGCGGCGATCGTGTCGGGCTCGGCGATCACCGTCAGCGGCGCCAGCGCCGCGCGCACGCCGTCGACGCAGTCCGCCGCCGCCGTCAGGCCGACGCCGAGGACCCGGCCCGCCGATCGCGCGGCGAGGCGCGCCAGCGCCTCCGAGACCAGCCGGACGATCGCGGGCGCCGGATCGTCGACGGAGATTTCGGCCGCGTCGCGCAGCACGATGCGGCCGAGCAGGTCGATGGCGACGAGGCTCGCCTGCGCGCCGTCGATGTCGACGCCGAGCGCCACCGCGCCGTCCGGGATGATGGCGAAGCGGTTAGCGCGCGAGCCGCTCGGCCCCGCCTCCTCCGCCACCAGCCCGTCGGCGGCTAGACGGCGGACGATGTTGGTGATGCCGGGCACGGTCAGGCCGGTGACCTGGGCCAGCTCCAGCCGGCTCATCGGCCCGGTACGCCGCAGCGCCTCCAGCGTGACGCGCAGATTGTGATCGGCGGCATGGACGAGATTCTGGCCCGACGGCCGGTAGGCGGTCCGCTCGGCGGGAGCGTCGGCAACCGGGCGTAGCGGCCTTCGCGTCGTGCGATCTGTCGTCATCGTTTCTCTTTCCCGCTCGGGCATCCGGCCGATGGCCGAACCAATCGGTCGTTCGATCCCATGCCTTCTTTTAATGCAAGCCGTCGATGGCCGCCCGCCCCGGCGGCGACGTCTCGGGCGGGCGTTGCAGCATCGGCCAATCCTGTTGCAGCGACAAGATCTTAATCCTCGAAATCTCGCCCGTTTTCGCACCGCGCAAGCAGTCATTTTGGCAGTGCAGCGCGAATACTGCCGATACCGTAGCTGCGTTGACAGGTAAATATGTTCGTCCTAGAAAAAAAGAGGCGTCAAAATACAGGGGAGACGCACCGAACACCAAAATAACAAGTCGCCGCGCAAAACGGTCGCAAGTATCAGGCGGCACATCCAGGGAGAGAAACCATGACCTTCACTTGGAAGGCGAGCGCTGGTCTTTTGACCTTTGCTCTCCTGAGCGGGACGGCGTTGGCCGAACCGAAGACCAACCTGCTGCACCAGTGGGCCACAGGCTCCGATGCCGCGGCGATCGCCAAGCTCGGCGAAATGTACACCGCCGCCGGCGGCAAGTGGGAACAGACCTCGATCGCCGGCCACACGTCGAACACGCTCGCCAAGCTGCGCGCCGACGTGATCGCCGGCAACGCGCCGCCGGCCGTCCAGCTCAAGGGCCCCGAGATCGCCGAGTGGAACGCGACGGGCATGACCGCCAATCTCGACGAGCTCGCCGCCGCCGAGGGCTGGGAAAAGGTCGTCGCGCCCGAGCTTCTGCCGGTGATGAAGCCGACCGGCAACTGGGTCGCCGCGCCGATGAACATCCACCGCATCAACTGGCTGTGGTCGTCGCCGAAGGTGCTCAAGGCAGCCGGCGTCGAGGGCATCCCGAAGACCTGGGCGGAGTTCAACGCCGCCTGCGAGAAGGTCGTCGCCTCCGGCAAGATCTGCATCTCGCATTCGACCGCCGACTGGACGGATTCGACCGTCCTCGAAGTCGTGCTCTACGGCCAGGACATCGACCTCTACCGCAAAGCCTTCGTCGAGGGCGACGTCGACGCGCTGCGCAGCGAGGGCATGGTCAAGGCTCTGACCCAGCTTCGCCTGATGACGTCGAAATACATGGATCCCGGCATGGTCGGCCGTGACTGGGATTCGATGTCGGCGCTGGTCGGCCGCGGCGACGCCGCCTTCCACATCATGGGCGACTGGACCATCGGCCTGCTGACGGCGGCCGGCTTCAAGGAAGGCGTCGACTACAACTGCACCCAGGCGCCGACAGATTGGGGCAAGCCCGGCTTCATCCTGAACTCCGACTCCGTCGTCTTCTTCAAGCAGAAGGATCCGGACTTCATCGAAGGCCAGCAGCTGCTCGCCAAGACGATCCTGTCGCCGGAATTCCAGACGGTGTTCAACCAGGCCAAGGGCTCGATCCCGGCCCGGCTCGACGTCGACCTGTCGCACGGCTTCAACCCCTGCCAGCAGCTGTCGCAGAAGGACCTGCAGGCATCGATCGACGGCAACACGCTGGTCCGCTCGATGGCCCACAACATGACCATCCCGCAGAAGTTCCGCGGCGCGATCATGGACCAGGTCACCGAGTTCGTGAACACGCCCGCGATGACGCCGGAACAGGCGGCGACCGCGATCGCGGATGCCGTCGAGGCCCAGATGTAACGAACCCTTCGTCGGGCGCGGTGCCGCGCGCCGCGCCCGATCCTTCGTTTTCATGCAAGGGCCAGCCATGTCGACCATCGATGCTGAAGCCGGCCGGGTTTCCGGACCGGAAGCTTCCGGCCCCACATGGCGGGAACGCCTGACCCGGATTTCGCCCATCCTCATTCTCGCGCCATCGCTGGCGGCGTCGTTCATCTACGTCTTCGTCTTCACGATCTGGACGCTCTACATCTCGCTGTCGAATTCCTCGCTCCTGCCCAGCTACGGCTTTGTCGGGCTCGACAATTACGTGTCGCTCTGGAGCAACCGGCGCTGGAACATCGCCTACAGCAACCTGTTCCTCTTCTCCGCCCTGTACATCGCCGGCGCCATGGCGATCGGCCTGCTGCTGGCCATCCTGATCGACCAGCGGGTGCGCGGCGAGGCGATCTGGCGGACGATCTTCCTCTATCCGCTCGCCGTCTCCTTCATCGTCACCGGCACGGTCTGGAGCTGGCTGTACAATCCGGTCGACGGCATCCAGATGCTGGTGCGGAGCCTCGGCTGGACCGATTTCAACTTCGCGCTGGCAGCCGACCGCAACACGGCGATCTACGCGATCATCATCACCGGCATCTGGCAGAGTTCCGGCTTCGCCATGGCGCTGTTCCTCGCCGGCCTCCGCTCGGTCGACCCCGATCTCGTCAAGGCGGCGCAGATCGACGGCGCCTCGGCCTTCCGCACCTATCGGCGGGTGATCCTGCCGGTGATCGCGCCAATATTCCTCGCGGTCGCCGTCGTGCAGATCCAGTTCGCCATCAAGACCTTCGATCTCGTCGCGGCGCTGACGCGCGGCGGCCCGGGCATCTCGACCACCTTCCCGGCCATCTATGTCTACGACCTGATGTTCCAGCGCGGCCAGATCGGCGAAGGCGCCGCCGCCGCGATCATGATGCTGGCGGCCCTCGCCGTCGTCCTGGTGCCCTATTCCTTCTTCGTCGTCTGGCGCCATCGCAGGGAGAGCCGACATGACTGACGCCACGCTCGCCCGGGTGCACGACCAGGAGGCGGCCGCCGCCTTCCGCCGGCACTTCTTCAGCCGGGTCGTGATCTACGGCCTGCTGTCGCTGTTCGCGATCGTCTATCTCGTGCCGCTGCTGGTGGTGGTGTTCAACTCGTTCCGCGAGCAGCCGGAGATCGCGCAGAACGGCCTGATCGCCTTCCCGCGCAGCTTCGCCCTGCATGCCTGGTCGGAAGCCTGGAGCACCTACTGCATCGGCGGCACCTGCGAGGGCATGAAGCGCAACTTCCTGAACTCGCTCTGGATGACGGTCCCGGCGACCCTGCTCTCGACGCTCCTCGGCGCGCTGAACGGCTACGTGCTGTCGAAATGGCGCTTCAAGGGCTCGGAAGTCTTGTTCACGCTGATGCTGCTCGGCGTGTTCATGCCGGGGCAGATCGCGCTGATGCCCTGGGCCTTCATCCTCGGCAAGCTCGGCCTGACCAACTCGACCTACGGGCTGATCCTCGTCCACGTCGTCCAGGGCATCTCGTTCACGACGCTGTTCTGCCGCAACTACTACGTCTCGATCCCGGACGACCTGATCAAGGCGGCGCGAATCGACGGGGCCGGGTTCTGGCGCATCTTCCGCAGGATCATCCTGCCGCTGTCGCCACCGATCCTGATCGTCACCGTGATCTGGCAGTTCACCGGCATCTGGAACGAATATCTGTTCGGCGTCGTGTTCACCTCCGGGCGCGAACAACCGATCACCGCCGCCCTCGTCGCGCTGACGGCGAGCGGCACCAATGTCCGCGCCTATGACGTGATGAGCGCGGCCGTGCTGATCGGCGCCATGCCGCCCCTGCTCGTCTACTTCCTCGGCGGCAAGTATTTCGTGCGGGGCCTCACCCAAGGTGCCATCAAGTGACGGCGCCCTCTCGTGACGAACGCGACCCAATGATGAGGCTTGCATGTCTTCGTTGACCATCCGCAACCTGCGCAAGAGCTTCGGCGCCGTCGAAGTGCTGAAGGGCATCAACATCGAGGCGCGGACCGGCGAGTTCATCGCACTCGTCGGGCCGTCGGGCTGCGGAAAGTCGACGCTGCTCGCCATGATCGCCGGCCTCGAAAGCGTCACCGAAGGCGAGATCCGCATCGGCGACCGGCTGGTCAATTCGGTGGCGCCGAAGGACCGCGACATCGCCATGGTGTTCCAGTCCTACGCTCTCTATCCGACCATGACGGTGCGCGAAAACATCACCTTCGGCATGGAGAGCCGCGGCGTGCCGAAGCCGCAGCGCGAGGAGGCGGTGAAGCGCGTCGCGGCCCTGCTGCAGATCGAGCCGCTGCTCGGCCGCAAGCCCGGCCAGCTCTCCGGCGGCCAGCGCCAGCGCGTCGCCATGGGCCGCGCCCTGGTGCGCGACCCGAAGCTGTTCCTGTTCGACGAGCCGCTCTCCAACCTCGACGCCAAGCTGCGCGTCGACATGCGCACCGAGATCAAGAAGCTGCATCACCGCGTCGGCAAGACGACGGTCTATGTCACGCACGACCAGGTCGAGGCGATGACGCTCGCCTCGCGCATCGCCGTGATGCACCAGGGCCAGGTGCAGCAGTTCGACGAGCCGCAGACGGTCTATGACCGGCCCGCGAACATGTTCGTCGCCGGCTTCATGGGCTCGCCGGCGATGAACTTCATTCCCGCGACGCTGGCGACCGACGCTGAGGGCCGCCCGGCGGTCTCCTTCAAGGCGACGGGCGGCACGGCGATCCTGGCGCTGCAGGACGGCATCTCGCCGGGCGCGCCGGGTCGCGAGGTCATCCTCGGCGTCCGGCCCGAGCATATCTTCCGCTTCTCGCCGGAGCTGAAGGCGGCCAAGAAGAGCATCGCCAGCCTCGACGCCCCCGTCGAGATGGTCGAGCCGACCGGCGCCGAGACGATCGGGCTGATGCGGGTCGGCGACCTCGAGGTCACCGGCCGCTTCGATCCCGACGAGGCGCCGCGCATGGGCGAAACGATCACGCTCGGCATCGACATGTCGCATGCCTGCCTGTTCGATCCCACCACCCGCAACCTGATCTGACCGATCGGCTGATCCTTCCCTTCAAGACCCAGACCCGACAGGCCGCATGCCATGAATTTTGCCAAATATCCGAGCCTCTCCGGGCGCGTCGTCCTTGTGACCGGCGGCGCCTCCGGCATCGGCGCCGACATCGTCCGCGCCTATGCCGGCAGCGACGCGAAGGTCGTCTTCGTCGACATCCAGGAGGAGGCCGGCGAGGCGCTCGCCGACGAACTCAAGGGCGCGCAGCACAAGCCCCTCTTCCGCCGCTGCGACCTGACCGACGTCGAGGCGACGCAGGCGGTGATCGCCGAGACCGGCCGCGACGTCGGGCCGATCGCCGTCCTCGTCAACAACGCCGCCAATGACGACCGCCGCGAGGTCGACGAGGTGACGCCCGACTACTGGGACTGGTCGCAATCGATCAATCTGCGGCCGCAGTTCTTCACCGCCCAGGCGGTGCGGCCGCAGATGCGGCAGCTCGGCTATGGCTCGATCATCAACTTCTCGTCGATCGCCTGGCGCGGCGGCGCGCCCAATATGCCGGCCTACACCGCCGCCAAGGCGGCGATCCTCGGCCTGACGCGCAGCCTCGCCCGCGCCTTCGGCGCCGACAACATCCGCGTCAACGCGATCGAGCCGGGCGCGGTGATGACCGAGAAGCAGCATGCGCTCTGGTACAAGACGCCGGAAAGCGTCGACGCACTCGTCCGCCTGCAATGCATCCGCAAGGTTCTGCAGGGCGACGAGATCGCCCGCACGGCGCTGTTCCTCGGCGCCGACGACAGCCGCATGATCACCAAGCAATCCATCATCGTCGACGGCGGCCTGATCTAGAACGCCGCGCAAAAATCCCTTCGCCGGAACGGAATCGTCATGCTGCAAGTCGGACTGAACCCCTATGGATTGACCTATCATCTCGGCCTGCAGGGGCACGGCACGCCGCGCGCCAATCCGGACGGGCGCGGGCTCGAAGGCTTCATCGCGCTGGCCGAGGAGCTGGGCGCAAAGACGCTCGAGATCTTCGAGCCGTGGATCGCCAGGCTCGACGATGTCGGGGCGGCGGCGCTGAAGGAGAGGCTCGCCGCGCTCGGCATGACGCCGGTGATCAGCAGCGGGCTGAACCAGGGGCCGCTCGACAGCGCCTTCCGCTCGGCGGCGCGGCTCGACGCCAAGCTGATCCGCGTCTGCCTGACGTCCGTGCTCTGCGGCGACCGTTATGCTGCCGGCGACAAATGGCACGAATACGTGCGCGGTGCGCATGCGGCGCTCGCCGAATATGCGCCGCGCGCCGTCGCCGAGGGGCGGACGCTGGTGATCGAGAACCACCAGGACTTCACCTCCGACGAGTTGGTCGGCTTCTGCGAGGAAGTCGAGGGCGGCGTCGGCATCTGCTACGACACGGGCAACACGCTGCCGGTGGCCGAGGCGCCGCTCGACTTCACCCGCCGCATCGCGCCCTGGGTCCGGCACGTCCATCTCAAGGACTACAACGTCCAGTTCACCGACGAAGGTTTTCGTCTCGTCCGCTGCGCGATCGGCGACGGCGCCGTGCCGTTCAAAGAAGTGCTGGCGATCCTCGGCGAGCACCATGAGCGGCTGACCGCCGTGCTGGAGCCGGGCGCGCTCGACGTCCGGCATGTGCGGCTTCTGACGCAGGACTGGTGGAACGGCTATCCGCCGCGCTCCGCCCGCTCGCTCGCCGCCTGCCTCCAGGCCGCCCGCCGCAACCGCCTCGCCGACGACGCCGACTATCGCACGCCGTGGGAACGCGGCGACGACGGCGCGCTCGTTTCCTACGAGCTCGACATGATCCGGCGCAGCGTCGCCAACATGAAGGCGCTCGGCGTCATGGCCTAGGCCGCCCCCTTTCAGATTTTCAACGCAGATCCCTTCGGGGGCAGACAAGGAGCTCGCAAATGAGCAAGGAACTCTCCGGCAAAGTCATCTTCGTCACCGGCTCGGGCCGCGGCCTCGGCCGCACCATGGCCGAGAAGCTGGCGAGCCTCGGCGCCGACGTCGCCATCCACGACCTCGACTGGACGGGCCCGGCCAAATATGGCGAGGCGAAGGACCTCGGCGAGGTCGCGGAGCAGATCGCCAAACACGGCGTGCGCACCGTCGCCGTCACCGGCAATATCGGCGACCCGGCCGCCGTCCAGAAGATGAAGCAGGAGATCGAGGCGAAGCTCGGCACCGTCAACGTGCTGGTCAACTGCGCCGGCGGCGACATCGGCGCCTCCGGCAACAAGCCGAAGCCGAACGACGCGCTCAACATCTCGTTCGAGGACATCCAGGTCCTCACCAACAACAATCTGATCGGCACCATGCTGGTCTGCCAGGCCTTCGTGCCGCCGATGGTTAAGGCCGGCAGCGGCTCGGTGATCAACATCGCCTCGGCGGCGGCGCATATGGGCTGCTCGCCGGAAGTGGTCTATTCGACGCTGAAGGCGGCCGTCGTGCATTACACGCGCTGCCTCGCCAAGGAGCTTCTGGAAGAAGGCGTGCGCATCAACGCGGTCAGCCCCGGCCCGACCAAGTCGGCCCGCTTCCAGGCGACCCGCGTCGTCGACCCCGTGAAGATGGATTCGTCGGGAAAATCGTTCAACCGCTACGCCGAGCCGGCCGAGATCGCCGACGCGGTGGCCTTCCTCGCCGGCGACGGCTCGAAGTTCATCAACGGCCAGGTCCTCCGCGTCGACGGCGGCCTGACGCTGTTCCCGGGGTAAGCCGGGCCTCGAAGGAGGGTCCAGGGAGCGCACGCGACCTTGGCTGCCTTCGGAGGCGCTCCACTGGACCCTCCTTCGAGGCTTCGCTGCGCGAAGCACCTCAGGATGATGGCGGAGCCGGTGGAGGCAACGCGTAGCAGGTCGCATCAATCGGCGGCAACCAGCCACAAACTCGCCGTCATCCCGGCCTCCGAGCCGGGATCCATTCAGCCGGAGCGTGGCCGCGCGAACCTCCCCATGCCTCGGCTGCATGGATCCCTGCTTTCGCAGGGATGACGATGGAGGGTGGGATGAGAAGCAGGTCTTTCCGGTGAGGCCGAAACCCCTCACCTGCCGGCGATATCGGCGGACATATCGCACAACGCCCGCCCCAAGCTCGCCGTCATCCCGGCCTCCGAGCCGGGATCCATTCAGCCGGAGCGTTGGCCGCGCGAAGCTCCCTAGGCCTCGGCCGTATGGATCCCGGGTCAAGCCCGGGATGACGGCGGAGGATGCGATGAGGGAGAGCCATTCCGGCGCGGCCCTAGAGAGCCCCTAGTAATCCCACTGCGCGCCGATGCCGAGCTCGTTGGAGCCGTCGGCGCCGGCGGCGCCCTGGATGCGGATGTTGCGGGTCAAGTCGACGTCGACCGTGACCTTGCTCGAATCCGGCGACGTCCCCTGCTGCACGCCGATATAGACCTTGTCGTTCAGCCGCTTGCCGATGCCGACCTGGCCGCCCTTGCCGGAGGCATCGGTGCCGATGGAAAGGGAATCGACGCCCAGCGACTTGCGCACGGAATCGAGCACGCCCGGTCCCCGGCCCGAGAACTGCGCCACGGTCTGCGCCACCTGCAGCGCCTGTCCCGGCGTCAGCGTGCTGATCGCCCGGCCGAACAGCAGCCGCGCGATCACCTCGTCCTGAGGCAGCGTCGGCGTCGAGGCGAAGCTCACCTCCGGCGCCGAGGCGTTACCGGTGATGATGATGCTGGCAACGACATCGCCGCCGGTGGTGTCGGCCTTGAAGTCGAGCTCCGGATCGAGACTGCCGTTGAAGGTGATCTTGCCCTGGGTGAAGTCGAGCTGGCGGCCGACGACGTTGAAGCGGCCGCGCTTCAGCTCGAAGCCGCCCAGCGTCACCATGTCGGCCGTCGTGCCGCGAAGCGTCAGGTCGCCGCCGAACTCCGCGTCCATGCCCATGCCGCGCACGAACACGCCGTTCGGCGCCGAGACGCGAAGGTCGAGATCGGCGACGAAGGGGCTCGCCGGCTGGGTCTTCTTCTTCGCCGTGGCGGCGGCGCGGGCTTTCGCCTGCGCGCGGATGCCGGTCTTGGCCGCCGGCTGCTTGCCGGTGTTGACGTGTCGGACGGAGAGCGGGTCGAGACCGCCCGAGGGGATGTCGGCGATGTTGATGTCGAGGTTGCGGACCTTGATCTGGCCGACGATCTTCGGCCGCGTCGCGACGGGACCCTGGATGTTGATGTTGCCGTCGGCGACGAGCCGCATCAGGTCGCTGGAGACCAGCGTCGCCTTCTGCAGCGTGACCTCGATGGCGGCCGGGAAGCCCTGCGCGGGATCGAGGCCGATATTGCCCTTGCCGACGATGCGGCCGCCCTGGACGGTCTGGGCTGCGAAGGAGGTGACCTGGACGGCGCGATCCGTGCCGGTCAGCACCGCCTCGATGTTGGAGAGCGCGATGCCGTTCAGCGAATCATTGTAGCTGCCGCCCGAGACGCGCACCGTGCCGGAGGCGCGCGGCGCCGCGGTCGGCCCGGCGAGCGCGGCGTCGATGACGGCCTTGCCGCGCACGGTGCCGCCGGAGGTGGCGAGCGCCGTGTTGGCGATGGCGAGGTCGATGGCGCCCTTGATCTTCAGATCCATGTCGCCGCTGGCGATCGGCACCGAGCCGTTGATCGTCAGGCCGGAGACGGAGGGCGCGTTGATGGTCGCCTCGACGCCGACCCGGCCGCCGCCGAGATTGCCCTTCGCGGTGATGTCGAACGGACCGAGGCCGGCCCGCGCGATATCGGCATTGGTGAGCTTGGCGATCCGGAGATCGTAATTGCCGGCTGGCGCGGCGGCCTTGCCGGTAATCCGCGCCGTGCCGCTCAGCGTGCCCTTCATGTCGAGCGTCGGCGCGGCGAGAGCGAGCGGCAGGTTGCGCAGGTCGACATTGAGATCGAGCGTCTCGCCGGCCTTGCCGCTGATCGTCGTGCGGCCGTCGCCGGTCGCGAGCACCAGCCTGTCGATGGAAACGCCGCCCTTGGCGATCGCGATGTTGGCGGGCTGCGCCAACGTCACATTGGTGCCGGGGCGGGCGATCTTCAGCGCATCGAGGCGGACATTGGTCGCCTCGCCCGCCGGCGAGATCCGCGCCTTGGCGTCGATGCTGGCGCCGAGCAGCGCCGTGTCGAGCGTGACATCGGTGGCGCTGCCGGCGCTCTTCGCCGTGACCGTCGCCTTCTCGATCGTCTGGCCGCCGGCGACGACGCCGGAGAGCACCACCTTGCCGTCGATCACCGGCGTGCCGGAGAGATCGACGAGGCGGGCGTTGATGTCGGCCTTGTCGACGCGGTTGCCGGCGACGCGGATTCCCGCGGCCGAGCCGTCGACGGCGACGCGCTGCGCACCGTTCGCCGCGTCGAGCACTATTGTTGCGTCGAGGCGGCCCGCGAGCTCCGTCAGCACCAGCGCCGAGAGATCGGCGAGGTTGGAGGCGGCGATGGTGATCTTGCCGTCGACGAGGCCGGAGGGCGCGAGCGCCGCCGCGCCCTTGGCGCGCACGGCGCCGATGGCGAGGTCGAGGTCGTCGACGCGTCGGCCGCCATCGGCGAGCGAGGTCAGCCTCGCGCCGCCCTTGGCGGTCTTGCCGGCGAGCTTGCCGTCGAGCGCGACCGTGCCGCCGGGCAGGCCGGTCAGATCGGTGAGGTCGACGGTGAGCGCCAAATTCTCGATCTTCTGGTCCATGGCCATGCCGGCGGGGATCGCGACCTTGCCGGTCAGCCCGAGCGCGTCGAGGCCGCCGGTGAAGCGGAGATCGGCATTGGCGGCGCCGGAGACGCGCGGATCGAGCTGCTTCAGATCGGCGAGCTTCACCCGCGCGGTCAGGTCGGCGGCTGATTTCTCGATGCCGCCATCGACGGCGACGTCGAGGCCGCGGGCGGCAAGCGTCAGCCCGTTGACGGCGATGCGGCCATCCTCGGCCAACGAGACGGAGCCCTTGACCCGGCTTTCGCCGGCGAAGAAATCGTCGACCTGGGCGATGCCGGTGCTGATGTCCTTCGACGACCCGTCGAGATCGACGGCGACGCGCCGCTTCGACGGATCGGCGTCGATCTTGGCATCGAGCACGGCGCTGCCTGTGAGTGGGCGTCCGGCGAGGCCGGAGAAGGCGGCGAGGTTCAAGCGCTCGAGCCGGAGCGCGCCCTTGACGTCGTTCGCCGCCGCGGTGCCGGCGAAGGCGAGGTCCAGCGGCTCCAGCGCCACCGTGGCCGAGGTCAGGACCGGGCCGGAATCGCCGACGGAGCCTGCCGCCTGCAGCCGGGCCGACTTGCCGAGCGCGGCGACGACCTTCGGATCCTCGGCGGAAAGGCCGGTCGCGGTGCCGTCGACAGTGAAATCGAGGCCGCCGGCGCTGGCAGGCGTCGTCTTGGCGGTGATCTTCAGGTCGGCGACGCCATAGCCGGAACCGGCGAGCGACTGCGCGGAGAGCGTCGCGTCGACCGTCGGCGTGGCAAACGGGCCGTTGACGGCGGCGTTGAGGCGCCAGCCGGACCAGGTCACGCCGGGGGCGAAGGCGGCGAAATGCGAAGGGTCGCCGCCGACGAGATCGAGCGTGACATCCGCCGTCTTCGCCTTGGTGTCGAGGCTGCCGACCAGCGCCAGGCCGAAGCCGGCGGCGGTGGCGTTCAGCCCCTCGATGGCGATGCGGCCTTCCGGCTCGAGGATCGCCGAGCCGAGCAATGTCGTCCGGTCGGCGAAGAGCGGGCGGATCGAGGCCGGAACCAGTCCGGCGATCTCTCCGGCGAGATCGAGCATGACGCGGCGGCCGTTCTCGACCTGCTTGACGGCGGCGGTGCCGCCGAGATTGCCGGCGCTGCCCGCGTCGAGCGCGATGCGGCCGTCCCAATTGTCGAGCGGCGCGTTGCCCTTGACCGAGAGCGACAGTGCCGGAAGGCCTTCGATCTCGGCGAGGCGCGCGACGAGGCCGCCGGCGGGCTCGGAAGCGGTGACGTCGAGATAGAGCGAATCGGTGCCGTTGCCGGGGGCGTAGCGGACGCTGCCCTTGATCTCGCCCGGCGCATCCTCGCGCAGCAGCGCGAAATCGAGCGCCAGTCCCTCGGCAAGATCGACCAGGCGGGCCGAGGCCTGCAGGTTGAGGACCGCGGCCATGCCGAGCACCGGCTCGCCGATATCGATCTTGGCGATGTCGAGCCGATCGAGCGCGACGCGGATGAACGGAATGCCGCCGCCGGAGCTCTTCTCCGCCGGCGCCGGCGGCAAAACCGGCTGGCGCGACACAGCGACTTGGGCCGCCGAGAGATCCGCGATCGAGACCTTGCCGGAGAGGAGCGACAGCGGATGCCAGGCGAGGTGCAGATTGTCGACCGAGGCGAACGGGCCGGTGGCGTCGGCGACCTCGATCCGGGCGATCGTCAGGTTGGACGGCACGAAGCCGGAAATGCCGTCGATGCGGACGGTCAGCCCCTCGCTGCTGGCGAGCCGGCTGCCGACATTCGCAAGCATGCGCAGGCCCGGACCTGTCTGCAGGAAGCCGAACGCGCCGACGAGCGCGATCAGGAGGACGATGAGGCCAACGCCGAGCCAGCGCAGGATCTTGAGGGCGCGGGTCATCAGAACGACTGTCCAAGGCTGATATAGATGCCGTAGCCCTTGTCGTCGGGCTCCGGATTGAGCGGTATGGCGACATCGAGCCGGACGGGGCCGATGCCGGTATAATAGCGCAGACCGAGGCCGGCGGAATATTTTAGATCGCCGAGATCGGGGACCGAGCCCTCGGAAGCCGCGCCCATGTCGAAGAAGGGCACGATGCCGATGGTATCGGTGACCTTGATGCGCGCCTCGGCCGAGGCCGTCAGGTAGCTGAGACCGCCGATGATGTCGCCCTGGGCGTTGCGGGGGCTGGCCGACTGGTAGTCGTAGCCGCGCAGCGATCCGCCGCCGCCGACATAGAAGCGCCGCTGCGGCGGCACGTCGAGCAGGTCGGCGCCGAAGATCGTGCCGGCGGAGATCCGGCCGGCGAGGATGTAGCGCTTGTCCTCGTCGAGGGCCTTGTAGGACGACAGCGAGCCCTTGAACATCATCGGGCCGGCGCTGGCCTGGCCGAGATAGGCGAAGGGCTCGAAGGTGCCCGCGGCGCGGATGCCCTTGGAGGGATCGAGCGGATTGTCGGTGGTGTCGTAGGCAATGTCGATCGGAACGCCGACGATGGTGTCGTCGCGCGAGCCGCTGGAATCCTGGACATGCGACTGTTCGAGATCGAGGCCGATCTGCACGGAGAACTGGTCGGAATAGTTGCGCCGGACACCGCCCGTGAAGGTCACCGCCTCGCGGACATAGGCGTCGGTGACTTCGCGCAGCACCGCCGCCTGGGCGACGAGGTCGTCGATCGGCGTCAGGATGCCCGGCTTGCCGAAGGTCGCGGCGAAGCGGTAGCCGAGCGGATTGGAATCCGGCACGGCGCTGGACGAGCCGCCGAACCACGACACCTGGCCGTCGAGGCGCAGCGTCTCGGCGCCGCCGAACAGGTTGCGATGTCCCCAGAAGGCGTTGATCGACGAACCGTCGGTCGAGGAATATTTGGCGCCGAAGCCGACATAGCGCGGCTTGCGCTCGGTCACCTCGACATCGACCGGCAGGCGGCCGTCGGCGTCGAGCTTGTCGCCCTCGCGGATGCGGACGCCGGAGAACGCCTCGTAGCGCAGCAGCGATTTTCGCGTGTCGGCGAGGCGCTGCGGCGAGAACATCTCGCCCGGAATGATGCGCACCCGCTCCTGCACGAAGGAGGGGCGGACCTTTTCCGCGCCGGAGACCGTGACGGGACCGAAGGCGACCGCCGGGCCGGCGTTGACGACATAGGTGACGTTGACGAGGTTCGTCGCGTGGTCGGCGACGACGTCCTTGTCGACCACCTTGGCGAAGGCGTGGCCCTTGTCGCGGTAGAAATCGGTGATGTGGCTCTCGGCGTCGAGGATGGCGGAGGATTTCGCCTCGCCGCCGGGCTCGATGCCGAGCTGGCGCAAGGTCGGTGCCATCGGCAGCGGACGGTTCCGCTCGTCGACAAGCGTGATGCTGCCGAAATGGAACAGCGGCCCGGTCGTCACGTCGATCTCGACCGGGACCGGGCCCGCCGGACGGGCGGCCTCGATCGCCTGCAGGATATCGGGCGCGTCGAGCGCGCGGCCGGCGATCGTGATGCGGATGGAGCCGGCGTAGTAACCGTTCGAATAGAGCGCCCCGGTGATCTGGTCGATGTCGGCGCGGGCGCGCCGGAGCAGGCCAGCCGCCCCGGACGGCGGCGACTTCCGCATCGAATAGAGATTGGAGGCGGCGGTGATCGCCTTGCGCAGCGAGCGCGCGGCATCGGGGACGTTGACGGTCGGCTTGTAGGGGACGGCGTCGGCGACCGGCTCGACTTTCTCCTTGCCGAAAAGCGACCGGATGCCGTTGAGGAATCCACCGTCCTGCGCGTAGGTAACTGTCGACCCCGCCACCACGATGACCATTGCCGACGCGACGGTCTGGCGAATCCTGCGCCGAGAGCGGGTGCCGCGCGGTTTAAGGACAGGGACTTTCAACAGTACAACACCCATACACGCCGCCGGAACGCTACATCGGCCGATTACGCTCCTGTCTCTATGAGACTATCCTTAACATTTACCATACATGGCCGTTCCTGCCACCACCGCGCGTCGGCGACGTGCGCGTCACGCAACCGAAATGCACAACGCGACAGTGCGGCGCTACGATAATAAGGCGGGCTTGAATTCGGCGAGCATGGTCGGGAGCAGTTCGGACACGGTCGGGTGGATGTGGACGCCGCGCCGGACCTGCTCGAACGGCCGGCGCGCATACATGACGTCAATCAGCGAGTGCACCGCCTCGTCGCAGCCGGTGCCGAGCAGGGCGGCGCCGAGGATCTCGCCGCTGTCGGCGTCGGCGACGATCTTCATGAAGCCCTGCGTCTCGCCCTTCTCGATCGCCCGGCTCACCCGCGTCATCGGCCGCTTCGAGACCAGGACGCGCTTGCCGCTATGGATCGCCTCCGCCTCGGTGAGGCCGACGCGGCCGAGCGGCGGATCGGTATAGAGCGCATAGACGGGAATGCGGTCGGTGACGCGCCGAGGATCGTCGTCGAGCAGGTTGGCGGCGACGATCTCGAAGTCATTGTAGGAGGTGTGGGTGAAGGCGCCGCGACCGTTGCAGTCGCCCAGCGCCCAGATGCCGTCGACATTGGTCCTGAGCGCGTCGTCGACGATGACGTAGCCATGCGCGTCGAGGGCGATGCCCGCCTTCGCGACATCGAGATCGTCCGTGTTCGGCCGCCGACCGGTCGCGACCAGCAGATGCGAGCCGGAGACGGTGCGCATCCCGTTCGGCCCGTCATGGCTGAGCGCGATCATGCCGCCCGCCGCGGCGCCGTTGGTGGCCCGTCCGACGCTGAGGCTGGTGGCGCCGACGACGATGTCGATGCCCTCCGCCGAAAGGATCTCGGCGATCGCCCGCGAGATGTCCTCGTCCTCGCGGCGGACCAGG
The DNA here is from genome assembly GCF_059699055.1 of Kaistia sp. SLG-1. Classification (NCBI taxonomy): domain Bacteria; kingdom Pseudomonadati; phylum Pseudomonadota; class Alphaproteobacteria; order Hyphomicrobiales; family Kaistiaceae; genus Kaistia; species Kaistia sp. SLG-1. The sequence goes on along the minus strand of NZ_AP048544.1, from coordinate 545,184 downwards.
CGCGGCCCCGTCTCGAACACCGTCACCCGGGCGCCAAAGCGGCGATAGGCCTGCGCGAATTCCAGCCCGACATAGCTGCCGCCGATGACCAGGAGGTGCTCCGGCACGGCGTCGATGTCCATCATCGTGCTGTTGGTGAGATGCGGCACGTCGGCGATGCCGGGAATGTCGGGGATCGCGGCGCGGCCGCCGACATTGATGAAGATCCGGTCGGCGGAGAGCTCGTCATCGCCGACCTGCACGCGCCTGGCATCGAGAAAGCGGGCATGGCCGCGATAGAGCGTGCAGTTCTCCATGCCGTCGATCCAGGCCGTGACGCCGTCGCGCGAGGCGCCGGAGACGGCGTCGGCCCGCGCCTTCACCTTGCGCATGTCGATGCCGACCGAGCCCTCGATCACCACGCCGTACTCGGCGGCGCGGCGCGCCATCTGCGCCGCCTTGGCGCTGGCGACCAGCGTCTTGGTCGGCGTGCAGCCGGTGTTGACGCAGGTGCCGCCGACGAGGTTGCGTTCGATGATGGCGACCTTCTGGCCTGCGGCGCTCAACCGGCCCGCGAGCGGCGGACCGGCCTGTCCGGTGCCGATGATGATGGCGTCATAGGCAGGCATCAGGCATCTCCATGAATCGGGCTGCTACATCGGGCTGCGGGATACGTGGCTACTGAAGACTTGCGGGCGGGGAATAGATGTCCGGGGTCTTGGTCTCTGAAGTCTTGGTCTCTGAAGTTCTGGTCGAAGTCCTGGTCTTTGAACGCGGAAGGCTGGCGTCGGGTTCAGTCGGTGACGAGATCGGCATATTCCGGATGGTGGCCGATATAGGCGTCGACGAAGGGGCAGAGCGGATGGATCCGCGCGCCCTGGTCGCGCAGCCTGTCGAGCACGGCGCGAACCAGCTTGGTGCCGATGCCGCGACCGCTGAGTTCCGGCGGCACTTCGGTATGGACGAGTTCCACGACATCGCCCTGCAGCCGATAGAGGATGAAGGCGACATGACCGTCGAGCTCCATCTCGAACCGCGTCGGCGTGATCTGAAGTTCCGGCTGGTCGCTCATGGTTGCTCGCCCGGCGCTGGATGCGCCCTGCGAGGCTAGCAGGTCGGACGCCGCGCCATAAGTGGCGGAATCGCGGAGTTTTTCGCGAGCGCCCGCAATTTCATGCCTCGTCGCACCCCTTCCCGCAGCATCGAAATCCACAGCGCCGCCCAAAACACCGCCGGCTTGCCGAAACTTTCGCCCTTGACGAAAAGCCCCTCCTGCAGAAATTATCAGATGTCAGACCAATTTTAGCTCACGTCCGATCGGGGACCCAGCGTGATCAAGACGACCCTCTCGTCAGACACCAGGCAGCGCGCCGGCGAGCCGATCGCCTTTCCGGGCCTCACCCCGCTTCCCGCTTCCGACCGCGCCGGCACGGTGATGAAGGCGCTGGCCGATTTCATCGCGCTCTCCGGCCTGAAGCCGGGCGAACGGCTGCCGACGGAACGCGAGCTGATGCAGGCGCTGGCCGTTGGCCGGTCGACCGTGCGCGAGGTGATCCGCCAGTTCCAGGCGCTCGGCGTGATGGAATCGCGCAAGGGCAGCGGCACCTATCTGCTGCGCGGCATCTCGTCCGACACCATCCACATGCCGCTGCAGATCGATGCGAGCGACATGCGCGAGGGCCTCCTGGCGACGCTCGACATAAGGCGCGGGCTCGAGGCCGAGGCGGGCGCGCTGGCGGCGGTGCGGCGGACCGAGGCCGACCTCGCCACCATCGAGGAACGGCTGATCGAGCTGGAGCGCGTCCATCGCGCCGAGGGGACCTCGGGCGAGGCCGATCTCGCCTTCCACCTCGCCGTCTACGACGCCTCGCACAACCCGATGTTCGGCCAACTGCTGGAGCAGATGCGCGGAACCTTCCAGAACTTCTGGACGAAGCCGTTCAACCGGCCCGATTTCGCCAATCGCTCGCATCCGATGCATCGCAAGCTCTTCGAGGCGATCGCGGCGCAGGACGCCGACCGCGCCCGCCGAGAGACCCTCGCGATCCTCGAGATCGTCGAGGAAGACATCCGGGAGATGTCGCAGGACACCGCCCCCCATCCCGACAAGGTAATGAAATGAACGATAGCGTAGCGGCCTTCGACCACGCCTCCCTCGTCGCCGCCCATGACGACGCCAACGCCTATGAGGCGGTGGTGCCGCCGATCGTGCAGACCTCGCTCTTCACCTTCTCGTCCTATGCCGAGATGGAAGAGACCTACAAGGGCAACAAGGTGCGGCCGGTCTACAGCCGCGGCCTGAACCCGACCGTCCGCATCTTCGAGGAGAAGGTGGCGGGCATGGAAGGCGCCGAGGACGGCCTCGCCTTCGGCAGCGGCATGGCGGCGATCTCCTCGACGGTGATCACCTTCGTCAAGCCCGGCGACCGCATCGTCTGCGTGCGCCACGTCTATCCCGACGCCTACCGCCTGTTCGAGACGCTGCTCTCGCGCTACGGCGTCAGCGTCACCTATGTCGACGGCCGCGACGAGGCGGCCGTGGCGGCGGCGCTGCCGGGCGCGGCGCTCTTCTACATGGAGAGCCCGACCAGCTGGACGATGGAGACGCATGACGTCAAGGCGCTGGCGGCGCTCGCCAGGAGCCATGGCGTCATCACGGCGATCGACAACAGCTGGGCCTCGCCGGTGTTCCAGCAGCCGATCAAGCTCGGCGTCGATCTCGTGCTGCATTCGGCGTCGAAATATCTCGGCGGCCACAGCGACGTCGTCGCCGGAGTCGTCGTCGGCTCGAAGGCGCTGGTCGGCAAGATCCGCTCCGGCACCCTGCCCTATCTCGGCGGCAAGCTGTCGCCCTTCGACGCCTGGCTGCTGGTGCGCGGCCTGCGCACGCTGCCGATCCGCATGAAGGCGCATGAAGCCGCCGCGCTGCATGTGGCGCGCCGCCTCGCCGATCACGACGCCGTCGCCTCCGTGTCCCATCCCGGCCTCGCCAACGCGCTGCCGCCCGGGCTTTCCGGCACGTCGGGCCTGTTCTCGTTCACCTTCCGCGATGGCGTGGTCGATATCCCCGCCTTCGCCGACAAGCTTCGGCTGTTCAAGCTCGGCGTCAGCTGGGGCGGCCATGAAAGCCTCGTCGTGCCCGCCCAGGTCGTGCGGGTACAGGCGGCAGGACCCAATTCGGCGATCGACTTCGGCGTCGACGCCAACATGGTCCGCCTGCATGTCGGCCTCGAGGGGGCCGACGCACTTTGGGACGATCTCGCCGCGGCGATCGAATCCGCCCGGCGTCCGTAACCAACACTCAAATCAACAGAGGGAGAAACCACCATGTTCAGGAAGATCGCCGCAGCGGCCGTGATGACGGCGCTGCTCGCCGGATCGGCGCTCGCCGACACCAAGCTGAAGCTCGTCGAAGTGATCACCAGCCCGGAGCGCACCGAGACGCTGAAGGGCATCGTCAAGACGTTCGAGGAAGCCAATCCCGGCACCACCGTCGAGATCATCTCGCTGCCCTGGGGCCAGGCCTTCGAGAAGTTCGCGACCATGGTCGCCGCCGGCGAGACGCCCGACGTCATGGAAATGCCGGACACCTGGCTGTCGCTCTATGCCAATCGCGGCATGCTCGAGAACCTCGAGCCCTACATCGCCAAGTGGGATGAAGCGTCCGACCTGAACGACCGCGCCCTCGAGCTCGGCCGCTCGGTCAAGAACACCGCCTACATGCTGCCCTACGGCTTCTATCTGCGCGCGATGTTCTACAACAAGAACCTGTTCAAGGAAGCTGGTGTCACCGAGGTTCCGAAGACGCTGGCCGAGTTCGAAGAGGCCGCCAAGAAGGTCTCGGCGCTGCCGGGCAAGTCGGGCTACTGCATGCGCGGCGGCCCCGGCGGCCTGAACGGCTGGGTGATGTTCGGCGCGACCGCCAACGGCGACAACGCCTTCTTCAAGGAAGACGGCACGTCGACCTTCGCCGATCCGGGTTGGGTCAAGGGCCTCACCTACTTCACCGATCTGTACAAGAAGGGCTATGCCCCGAAGGACAGCGTCAACTGGGGCTTCAACGAGATCGTCGCCGGCTTCTATTCCGGCACCTGCGCGATGCTCGACCAGGATCCGGACGCGCTGATCGCCATCGCCGAGCGGATGAAGCCGGAAGACTACGGCATCATGACCATGCCGAAGGGCGAGAATGGCAAGACCTTCCCGACGATCGGCTTCGCCGGCTGGTCGATGTTCTCGACCGCTTCCGACAAGGAAGCCGCCTGGAAGCTGCTCGCGGCGCTTGAAGGCAAGGAAGGCAACATCGCCTGGAACAAGAAGACGGGCGCGCTGCCGGCCCGCAAGTCGGCCGAGACCGATCCGTTCTATTCGAGCGAGCAGTTCAAGGGCTGGTTCGAGGAGCTTTCCGACAAGGACGTCGTCCCGACCGTGATGCCGAGCTACCTGCCCGAGTTCGCCTTCTTCAAGGACTCGGTGGTGATCAAGACCAGCCAGCAGGCGCTGCTCGGCGAGATCACGCCGGAAGAGCTCGGCCAGCAGTGGGCCGAGTACCTGACCAAGAGCCAGCAGAAGTTCCTGGCCAACAAGTAAGGCGCGCGCCGGCGGGCTCGCCCGCCGGCCGATACGACCGCCCGGCCCTCCCTCGCGGAGGGCCGGAGACCGGCCGGGAAGGTTGCGGGAATGACGCGTTCCCTCGTTCGAGCGACGGCGCCTCCCGAAACCCATTTCCGCGACTGCGACCGCCGCCGAACCGAGGCCCAGCAGGCTGCGAAGAGACCAGAGGGATCGACTTTCGATGACAGAGGCCGTGAACGCCGCCCCCTACGGGCGTGACCGACGACCGTTCCTGCGGCGACTCGCCATGGCGAGCGAGCCCTATCTCTATTCCGCCCCGGCCCTGATCCTGATCGTCACGGTGATGCTGGTGCCGCTGGTGATCGGCATCTCCTACGCCTTCCGCGACATCACGCTGCTCGATCCGTTCTCGGGCGGCTTCATCGGCCTCGATCATTTCCGCGCCATCGCCAAGGACAAGACCTTCTGGCAGGCACTCAAGAACACCGTCTACTGGACCGGCTATTCGGTAGCGCTGCAGTTCTTCCTCGGCCTGATCCTGGCGCTGCTGCTCGACAAGCCCTTCTTCGGCCGCGGCCTGGCGCAGGCGCTCTGCTTCCTGCCCTGGGCGGTGCCGAGCTTCCTGTCCGGCCTCAACTGGGCGATGCTGTTCAACCCCATCGTCGGCCCGATCCCGCACTGGCTGTTCGCCCTCGGGCTGATGGACGCGCCGGACAACCTGCTGTCGAGCCCGGACCACGCCATGTGGGGCCCGATCATCGCCAATGTCTGGTGGGGCATCCCCTTCTTCGCCATCACGCTTCTGGCCGCGCTGCAGTCGATCCCGCGCGATCTCTACGAGGCGGCGGCCATCGACGGCGCCACGCCGTTCCAGCGCTTCCGCTCGATCACCCTGCCCTTCCTGGCGCCGACCATCGCCATCACCGTCATGCTGCGCACGGTCTGGATCGCCAATTTCGCCGATCTGATCGTCGTCATGACCAATGGCGGCCCGGCCGACCGGACGCAGATCGTCGCCAGCTACATCTTCACCCAGGCCTTCCGCAGGCTCGATTTCGGCTACGCCTCGGCGATCGCGATGGTGCTGCTCGCACTGCTGCTCGTCTATTCGATGCTGATCATCCTGCTGCGCCAGACGCTGCTCAGGGAGCGCTGAGACCATGACCAGCAACAAGCGCATCGTCGCCACCGTCGCCCACCGCGTCGCCATCCTCGCTTACGTGGTGTTCGCCCTCTTCCCGCTGTTCTGGGTGCTCAAGGTCTCGGTCACGCCGAACGACCTGCTCTATTCCGAGGGCGTTCGCCTCTGGCCGTCCAGGACCGTGTTCGACCATTTCGACTTCGTGCTGCGGCACAGCGACTTCCCGCTGTTCTTCCGCAACTCGATGATCGTGTCGCTGTCGACCGCCTTCATCGTCACCATCCTCGCCTCGCTCGGCGGCTATGCGATGTCGCGCTTCTCGTTCCGCGGCAAGTTCTGGATCGTCGGACTGATGCTTCTGACCCAGATGTTTCCGCTGGTGATGCTGATCGCGCCGATCTTCAAGATGCTGTCGCCGCTCGGCCTCACCAACAGCCTCTCCGGCCTGATCCTCGTCTATGTCGCCTTCAACGTGCCGTTCGCGACCTTCCTGATGCAGTCCTTCTTCGACGGTATCCCGAAGGACCTGGAAGAAGCGGCGATGATCGACGGCGCCACGCGCTTCATGGCGTTCCGCCAGATCATCCTGCCGCTGACGCTTCCCGGCATGGCGGCGACGCTCGGCTTCGTGTTCACGGCGGCGTGGAGCGAGTTGCTGTTCGCGCTGATGCTGATCTCCGGCGTCGACGCCAGCACCTTCCCGGTCGGACTTTTGAGCTTCGTCTCGAAGTTCTCGGTCGATTTCGGACAGATGATGGCCGCGGGCGTGCTCGCACTGATCCCCGCCTGTCTCTTCTTCTTCTTTATCCAGCGCTACCTCGTGCAGGGCCTGACGGCCGGCGCGGTCAAGGGCTGAGGGAGCATCGCAATGGCATCCATCGACATCACCGGCGTCCGCAAGGCCTACGGCGCCGTCAAGATCCTGCACGGCGTCGACCTGACGATCCAGGACGGCGAGTTCGTCGTGCTGGTCGGCCCGTCCGGCTGTGGAAAATCGACCCTGCTCCGCATGATCGCCGGCCTGGAGGACATCTCCGCCGGCGAGATCCAGATCGGCGGCAAGCGCGTCAACGAACTCGACCCCAAGGACCGCGACATCGCCATGGTGTTCCAGTCCTACGCGCTCTATCCGCACATGACGGTCGCCGGCAACATGAGCTACAGCCTCAGGCTGCGGAAGACGGCCAAGGAGAAGATCGCCTCGGCGATCTCAGGCGCGGCGGAAAAGCTCAGCCTGACGCCGCTGATGGAGCGCCGGCCCAAGGCGCTCTCCGGCGGCCAGCGCCAGCGCGTCGCCATGGGTCGCGCCATCGTGCGCAAGCCGAAGGCGTTCCTGTTCGACGAGCCGCTCTCCAACCTCGACGCACGGCTGCGCGAGCACATGCGCGGCGAGATCAAGAAGCTGCACCAGGACCTCGGCGCCACCTCGATCTACGTCACGCACGACCAGATCGAGGCGATGACTTTGGCCGATCGCATCGTCGCCATGAACGCCGGCATCGTGCAGCAGGTCGGCAGCCCGCTCGACCTCTATGACCGGCCGGCCAATCTCTTCGTTGCCGGCTTCATGGGTTCGCCGGCGATGAACATGTTCGAGGGCACCTATCGCGCCGGGAATGGCGGCAGCGTCGCGCTGGCGCAGGGCGTCGTCGTGCCGCTCGCCGGCCCGGCGCCGACGGCGGACGGCACCAAGGTGACGCTCGGCATCCGCCCCGAGCATGTCCTCGTCGGCAAGACCGGGCTCGAAGGCATCCAGGCGCGGATCGACCTGGTCGAGCCGACCGGCTTCGGCACCATCCTGCACGCCAACGCCTTCGGCAGCGACGTCAAGGCGTTCTCGCTGGAGCGCGGCCTCGCCGAGCGCGGCGATACGGTCAGCGTCTCGTTCCCGGTCGAGCGCATCCACCTGTTCGACACCGCGACCGGCGTGCGCATCGGCTAAGCGCCGCGGGCGCCGCGAATACCTGTCGCGCCCCGGCGCGGCACGGAATGGCTGGACCGGGCACCCCGCCCGGTCCATTCTCGGTTTCCGGATCGATGGAGGATCGTCCATGTCGAGCGCGCCCAACACCACCCCTTCGGCCGAGACCCGGCTCGCCCTGCTGGCGGAGCTCGAGAAGAAGATCCTCTGGCTGGCGGCGTGGACCATCCACAACGCCAACCATCTGCGCGACAATGCCGAGGGGCTGAAGATCGGCGGCCACCAGGCCTCGTCCGCCTCGCTCGCGACCATCATGACCGCGCTCTATCTCGACGTGCTGCGGCCGCAGGACCGCGTCGCGGTCAAGCCGCATGCGAGCCCGATTTTCCACGCCATCCAGTACCTGCTCGGCCGCCAGACCCGCGAGAAGCTCGAAAACTTCCGCGGCTACAAGGGGGCCCAAAGCTACCCCTCGCGCACAAAAGACATCGACGGCGTCGACTTCTCGACCGGCTCGGTCGGCCTCGGCGTGGCGCAGACGCTGTTCTCCTCGCTGGTGCAGGATTATGTCCGCGCCAAGAGCTGGAGCGCCAAGGATCGCCCCGAAGGCCGGATGATCGCGCTGGTCGGCGACGCCGAGATGGACGAGGGCAACATCTTCGAGGCCCTACTCGAAGGCTGGAAGCACGGCCTCCGCAACACCTGGTGGATTGTCGACTACAACCGCCAGAGCTTAGATGCCGTCGTCCGCGAGGGCCTCTGGCAGCGCTTCGAAGCGATCTTCCAGAACTTTGGTTGGGACGTCGTCGTCCTCAAATATGGCGTACTGCTCGAAGCGGCGTTCCAGGAGCCGGGCGGCGAGCGCCTGCGCGACTGGATCGACAATTGCCCGAACCAGCTCTATTCGGCGCTCTGCTTCCAGGGAGGCAGCGCCTGGCGCAAGCGCCTTCTCGACGAGATCGGCGACCAGGGTCCGGTGACGAAGCTGATCGAGGCGCGCTCCGACGCCGAGTTGGCGACGCTGATGACCAACCTCGCCGGCCACGACCTGCCCACCCTGCTCGACGCCTTCGCGAGAGCCGGCGAGCATGACCGGCCGACCTGTTTCATCGCCTATACGATCAAGGGCTTCGGCCTGCCGCTCGCCGGTCACAAGGACAACCATGCGGGCCTGATGAACCCGACCCAGATGGACGCGTTCCGCACCGCGATGAACGTCCGCCCCGGCCATGAATGGGAGAATTTTGAAGGCCTTTCGGCAGCACCGGAAGCGCTTCAGGCCTTCCTCGACGCCGTGCCGTTCAACCAGCGCGAAAAGGCTTCCGTCGCGCCGCATATCGATGTGCCGGCCGTGCTGCCCGCCCCCGGCGTCGGCGGCAAGGAGCTCTCGACCCAGGCGGGCTTCGGCCAGATCCTGAACGAGATCTCGCGCGAGGATTCCGACTTTGCCAACCGCATCGTCACCACCTCGCCCGACGTCACCGTTTCGACCAATCTCGGCCCCTGGGTCAACCGGCGCGGCCTGTTCGCGCTCGAGAACATGGCCGACACGTTCAAGGCCGAACGGATTCCCTCGACCTTCAACTGGGAATTCTCGCCGTCGGGCCAGCATCTGGAGCTCGGCATCGCCGAGATGAACCTGTTCCTCATGCTGTCGGCGCTGGGCCTCAGCCATTCCATCAACGGCGAGCGCCTGCTGCCGGTTGGCACGCTCTACGACCCGTTCATCTATCGCGGCGCCGACGCGCTGAACTATGCCTGCTACCAGGATGCCCGCTTCATCCTCGTCGCCACGCCGTCCGGCATCACGCTGGCGCCGGAAGGCGGCGCGCATCAGTCGATCGGCACCCCGCTGATCGGCATGGCGCAGGACGGGCTCGCCGCCTTCGAGCCCGCCTTCGTCGACGAGCTCGCCACCATCCTCCGCTTCGGCTTCGACTACATCCAGCGGAACGGCGACGGCGATCCGGACGAGCGCACCTGGCTGCGCGACCAGACCGGCGGCTCGATCTATCTGCGGCTGTCGACGCGACCGCTGGAACAGCCGGTCCGCACCATCGACGACGAGCTGTCGCGCGCCATCGTCGACGGCGCCTACTGGCTGCGCGAGCCCGGCCCGAACGCCGAGGTGATCATCGCCTATACCGGCGCCGTGGCGCCGGAGGCGATCGAGGCGACGGGGTTGCTCGCCGAGGACCGGCGCGACATCGGCCTGCTTGCCATCACCTCCGCCGACCGGCTCAACGCCGGCTGGACGGCGGCGGGGCGGGCGCGCGAGCGTGGGCTCGTCCATGCCCGGTCGCATGTCGAACGGCTGTTCGCCGACCTGCCGCATCATTGCGGCATCGTGACGGTGCTCGACGGCCATCCGGCGACGCTCGGCTGGCTCGGCTCGGTCGGCGGCCATCGCACCCGCTCGCTCGGCGTCGAGCACTTTGGCCAGACCGGCACCATCGCCGATCTCTACCGCCACCACGGCATCGACGCGCAGGCGATTGTTCGCGCGGCGCTGGCGCTCGCCCCGGAACGCCCGGTCCGCTACCTGCGCGAGGCGTCGGGACCGGGGGTGTAGGAGGGTTTCAACCTCTCCCTGGGCGAGAGGTGAAAGAGCACGGCATCGCAACACACACCGGCGTCATCCCGGGCTTGACCCGGGATCCATCCAGCCGGGTTCGCGGGGACGACGAAGATCCTTCCAGCCTCTGGGCAACCCGGCGGGATGGATCCCGGATCTCCGCTTCGCTGCGTCCGGGATGACGGCGAGCGTGGGCTACAGAATGGTGCCTGTCTCTCCCGCGAACTGCAGACGGAACTCGGCGAACAGCCCGCGCGAAGCGCGCTTCACCTCTCCCTGAGGGAGAGGTCGACGCACGAGGTGCGGCGGGTGAGGGTTTAGGGAACCATCCGGAGAGGCCGTAAACCCTCACCCGGACCTGCGGTCCGACCTCTCCCTCAGGGAGAGGTGAAGGAAGGATATTTCAGCCCCGTCAGCCGGGGCGCTTCGGGACGAAGAAGTGCTCTTCCTTCGGCAGCTTCGCGACCGTCTCGGCCGGCAGGCCGAGATTGGTGGCGAGGACGGCGGCCGGATTGGTCGAGAGCCAGGTCGACAGCTCGTTCGATTCGTAGACCGGGCTGTTGAAGCCGATCAGCACGCGCAGCACGCCCGGGCCGGTGTTCTTGATGTAGTGGCCGGCCCCCATCGGCGCATAGCCGATGTCGCCGGCCTCGAACTGGTCGATGACGACGTTGCCCTCGGCCAGAAACACCGCCATTTCGGCCGTGCCCTCGATGAAATACTGCCACTCGTCGGCGTTCGGATGCCAGTGCAGCTCGCGCAGCGCGCCCGGCTGGATCTCGAGCAGCGAGCCGGCCATGGTCGTCGAGATCGGGAACTCGTTGACCGTCACCGTGCGCTGCACGCCGCCGCCCGGCACGCGGCGCGGCACCTGCGCCATCAGCGGATAGCGGTGGACGGTGACAAGCTCCTGCTCCTTGCGCGGCGCCGAGAGGAAGGAGGCGTCGTCGGGCACCGGCCCCCTGGCGAAATAGGCCTCGCCCTTCGGCAGCTTCGCGACTTCCTCGAGCGAGATGCCGAGGCTCTGCGCCACCACCTCGGGCGGCGTGCGCGACAGCCAGTCGGTGACCGAGAAGGTGTGGTCCTCGGAGAAATCGCCATTGTCGAAGATCAGGATGAAATGGCATTCGCCCGGCCCGATGCCCTGGATCGAATGGCCCCAGCCGCGCGGGAAATACCAGACGTCGCCGGGGGCGAAGGTGTCGATCGCCGAGCTGCCGTCGGGACGCATCAGCGTGGTGCGGCAATTGCCGGAGATGACATAGCCCCATTCGGCGGCGTTGGCGTGCCAGTGCATCTCGCGGAGAGTGCCCGGCTCCAGCCGCATCGACACGCCGGCGATGCCCTGGCTGGCGGGAAACTCATGCACGGAGGCGCCGCGGGTGGTGCCGCCCGACCCCAGCCGCGGGGTCTCCTGCTCGAGGCGATACTTGAAGGACAACGTCGTTTCGGCCACGGGCGACTCCTTGGGAAAGCAGGGGAACCGAACCATCGCCTACACGAATAGGATGCGGCAACCGCCTTGACCAGAGATCGGCGCAGCCCGGCTCCCTCTCCCGCTTGCGGGAGAGGGTTGGGGTGAGGGTCTGCCTCAGACGATCGTTTCGGTCGAGGCGCCCACGCGCTCCAGCAGGGCGACGAGGCCGGCCTTCATCTGCGGCGCGCCGGCGGCAACGCGGTTGCCCTGCAGCATGCCCTCGCCGGCGAGGAAGTCGTTGTGCCAGCCGCCGGCCTCCTGGATCAGGCAGAGCCCGGCCAGGCAATCCCAGGAATTGATGTGCTGCTCGTAATAGCCGACGAGCCGGCCGCAGGCGACATAGGCGAGCATCAGCGCGCCGGAGCCGTTGCGATAGAACATGCCGCCGGCTTCCAGCAGCGCGGTGACGAAACGGCCGACATCCTCCGGCGGAATGCGATGGTTGCTGCCGAAGCCGAGCAGGCCGTCCTCGATGGCTCGGGTCGGCGCGACCGCGATCGGCGCGTCGTTCAGGGACGCGCCGAGGCCCTTGGCGCCGGCGAAGAACTCGTCGTTGACAGGCGAATAGATGACGCCGATCTCGGCCTCGCCGTCGACCGCCACCGCGATCGAGACGCACCAGTGCGACAGGCCGTTCAGGAACGGGCTGGTGCCGTCGATCGGATCGACCACCCAGAGCACGCCGGACGCGCCTTCGACCAGGCCGTCCTCCTCGCCCAGCACGCCGTCCTCCGGAAACGCGTCGGCGATGCGGGCGCGGATCAGCACCTCGACCTCGCGGTCGGCGATGCTGACGACATCCTGGCCGCCATGCTTGAATTCGACGGCGAGGGTGGAAAGCCGCTCGAAATAGCCGAGCGCCAGCGCGCCGGCTTCGCGCGCGACCTCCTTGGCGAGGGCGAGGCGGGCGGCGCGTTGTTCAGGGGAGAGAGCCAATTTTCTGATCCGTTCAGGCGGGAAGAGCGCGGGACCCTAGCACGCCGGCATGACGCGCTGGCAACAGCCGAGAGAACGGCTCATGCGGCGTTCTATGCGCTCGCCGGATCAGGCTGCGCGCCCGCCGGCGGCACCAGCGGCAGGGCGATCTCCTGCACCAGGCCGCCGTCGCTGCCGTTGCGCATCGCGATGCGGCCGCCGAAGCGCTCGACGATCTCCTTGGCGATGGCGAGGCCGAGGCCTGCCCCCGGCACGGACTGCCGGCGTGCCGGATCGACGCGGAAGAATGGCTCGAAGGCGCGCTCGATCATCGCGTCGGGAATGCCCGGCCCCTGGTCGGTGATGCGGATCACCGCCATGCCGTCCTCGCGCCCGAGCGAGACGATGCCGCCGCCGCCATGCGTCGCGGCGTTGATCATCAGATTGCGCAGCGCCCGCGTCAGCGCCAGCGGCGCGGCGGCCACCTGCAGCGGCTCCAGCGTTCCGGCGGCGAGGTCGCGGCCCTGCGCCGCCAGCTCCGTCGTCAGCCGCCGCACCAGCTCGTCGAGGGCGACCGGCTCGCGCTCGCCCGCCTCGACCTCCTCGCGCACCAGGCGGATGGCGCTGTCGGCGATGCGGTCGAGTTCGTCGAGGTCGTTCAGCCAGTTCTGCCGCTCGTCGTCGTCGAGGAACTCGGCCCGGAGCCGCATCCGCGTCATCGGCGTGCGCAGATCATGCCCCGCCGCCGCGACGAGGCGCATGCGGCTCTCCATGGCGTTCTTAAGGCGCGCCGACAGGCGGTTCAGCGCCTCCGCGGTCGCCCGCATGTCGGCCGAGCCGGTCTCCGGCAGGACGGGCAGCACGCCGTCGGCGCCGACGGAGGCGACGGCGGATTCGATCATCTGCAGCGGCCGGGTCAGCCGGCCGGCGATCACCAGCGCGATCGCCGTGGCGCCAAGCACGATCGCGACCATCCAGCCGATCAAAATCGACCAGCCGGCGCGGGGCGTCGGCGTGTTCGAGAGCGGCACGGCGATGTAGCCGAGATCGGCGATCGGGATCGAGACGAGCGTCGGCCCCCGCACGCGGGGCTCGGTGACGACGACCTCGCGCGGATGGCCGAAATGGGCAAGGATCTCGCGCAGCGATTCCGTCAGTTCCTCCTGCACCGGCCCGCGCGCCGGCTCCGGCCGCAGGCGGATGCCGAGATCCTTGCCGTGCAGCGTCCCCCGCGAGAGGTAGCCGTCCTGGAAATCCTCGGGATGGCGCTCGACCAGCCGGGCGATCAGGTCGATCTGCATCGCCGCCGGGCCGAGCGTACGCGCCGGGCCGGGCCGGCCGATGACGCTGACGGCGACGAGCGTCGCCATGCCGACGACGGCGACGATCGCGACGATGACGAGAAGCGCGATCTTCAGGCGCAGCGAATTCACGCCTCGCCCTCCGTCTCGACCTTCACCGCCAGCTGGTAGCCGCCATTGCGGACCGTCTTGAAGATCTGGAACTTGCCGTCATCGCCGAGCTTGCGGCGCAGCCGGCTCATCAGCACGTCGATCGAGCGGTCGAGCGGATCGGCCTCGCGGCCCTGCGTCAGGTCGAGCAGCTGCTCGCGCGACAGCACGCGGCCGGGCCGGTCGAGGAAGACGCGCAGCAGATCGAACTCCGCCCCGGTCAGGACGATGTCGGCGCCCTCGGGATCGGCCAGCGCGCGCGTCTCGGGCGAGGCGACGAAGCCGGCGAAGCGGTAACGCGAGATCGCGGCCGGCGCCTCGCTCAGATCGCCCGTGCGGCGGAGCACGGCGCGGATGCGGGCCAGCAGCTCGCGCGGATTGAACGGCTTGCCGAGATAGTCGTCGGCGCCGATCTCGAGCCCGATGATGCGGTCGACATCCTCCTTCAACGCCGTCAGCAGGATGACCGGCACCTGCGGCCGGCGATCGCGCAGCTGGCGGCAGATGTCGAGCCCGGAGCCGTCCGGCAACATGACGTCGAGCACGATCAGGTCGATCTGCTGCGTTTCCAGCTTCTCCTCCAGCTCGCGCTTGTCGGCGGCGAGCGTGACGCGAAGACCCTGGCCGTCGAGATAACGGCCGAGCAGCTTGCGGATTTCAAGATCGTCATCGACGACGAGGATATGCGGGACGGCGGTGGACATCGTGGCGGGCTACTCATCTCTCCATCTGCGATGCTCGCGGTGCGCGAGCCCGATCGAAAAATCTCTACCGCGTCCTAGGTGGGAGGGGGCGGGTTTTTCGTAACCGAGCATCTCAAAACCAGCGACGGAAACATTTCGCAACAAAATCGTTGCTCGCGGACATGCTCGGAAACGAAACGACCTATCGGGGAAACGGCCGCTCCCTAGTTTCGGTTTCACCAGCTTAGCCCCCTCGTTCAGCGTAGCCCTTGGAGATCCTCAATGAAGCGCACTCTCGCAGCTCTCGCTATCGCCACCCTCGCCAGTGTCTCGGTTGCCGCCATCGCGCCTGCCTTCGCCCAGCCCGACAGCGCCACCACCGGCGACCGCGGCGACATGCGGCGTCAGCATGACGGCAAGCACTGGGGCCACGGTGCGCGGAGCGAACGCATCCAGATGCGGATCGCCCAGCACCTCAACACGGTCGAGACGCTGATCGGCGTCCGCGCCGACCAGCAGGACGCCTGGCGCGATTATACCAACGCCGTGCTCGCCATGTTCCAGCGGCCGGCCCGGCCGGACGTCGAAGCTTCGGCCGACGCACCCAAGGACGCGACCAAGGCGCCGTTCGCCCGCGAGGAGCGGCTGATCGCCATCACCACCGAACGCGCCGCCAAGGCGGCCGATCTGCAGAAGGCGATCGACGCGCTCAAGGCCAAGCTGTCGCCGGAACAGCTGCAGAAACTCGCGGATGCCGAACTGCGTTTCGGCCCGCCGATGCGTGGCCACGGCCGCGATCATGGCCCCGGCCGCGATCATGGCCGGGACCACGGCCCGCGCGACCAGGCCCCGAACGGTTCGGCTGACACCGCCCCCCGGCAGGCGGAGTAAGCCCACCTGGAGCGTCCGCGCGCACCGCCCCCCATGCCGCGGACGCTCCAGCTAATCCATAGAATCTGACCCCAAACCTGACCTTCCTAGGCCTCGCCCCACACCCCGGGGGCGGGGCCCTTTTTTGTCCGCCGGCTTCGATCTCGTTCACAGGTTGAAATCGTATATTGCACGCGATATGCGATCGTGCTTACATCGAGATGCGAGCGTGGACTGGTGGAGCAGCCCGCGTCTATCGCCGAGGGAGGACATCATGAAGAACCGCTACCGCGGCGTGCGTTCGCGCGCCCTGCCGATGCTCGCTGCCGCCCTGATGGGCCTGGCCGCGGGTGCCGCGCACGCTTCCGACAACAAGATCGCGCTCGTTCCGGCCGGTCCGCATCCGTATTTCGCCCCCTGGGAACAGGCCGGCAAGGACGCGGCGCGGGACTTCGGCATCGCCGCGGTCGACTACAAGGTCCCGGCTGAGTGGAAGCTCAACCTGCAGACCGAACTGCTCGAGAGCCTGGTCACCCAGGGCTACAACGCGTTCGGCATCTTCCCGGGCGACGCCGTCGGCATCAACTCGACCGTCGAGGAACTGGCCGCCAACAACGTCCCGTCGCTCGCCCTCGCCGGCTGCGCGCAGGACCCGACCAAGATCTCGTTCTGCTTCGGCACCGACGTCTACAACTCGGCCTATCTCGGCACCAAGGCGCTGATCGAATCGCTCGGCGGCAAGGGCAAGATCGTCCATCTGGCCGGCCTGCTGGTCGACCCGAACACCAAGCTGCGCATGGACGCCGTCGAAAAGGCCGCGGCCGAGACCAATGGCGGCGTGACCGTCATCCAGCACATCACCGATACCGATGCGCAGGAAGCCGCCGACCAGAAGATCAACGCTCTGCTCGGCGCGCAGAAGGACCAGATCGACGGCATGATCGCCACCGCCTACATCCCGTCGGTGGTCGCCGCCAAGTCGCTGCGCAACCTCGGCGACAAGCGCATCAAGCTCGTCGGCATCGATGACGACCAGATCGTCCTCGACGCCATCAAGGACGGCTTCGCCGCCGGCACGATGGCGCAGAACCCCTATGGCCAGGGCTATGTCGGCGCCTATGTGCTCGACCTGCTCGCCAGCGGCACCTGCACGGTCAAGGCCGAGGCTCCGTTCGTGAAGACGCCGCAGACCGAGCGCTTCATCGATTCGGGCACGCTGCTGATCAACGCGGCCAATGTCGCGACCTACAAGGACGACCTGAAGAAGGTCACGTCCGAAATCCAGGCGTCGTTCAAGGACAAGTACCTGGACTGCAAGTAAGCGCACCACTCGCGATGATGGCGGCGCTCCGCGCGCTGCCATCATCCTGAGGTGCTGCGAAGCGGCCTCGTAGAGGCCCGAACTGGCCGCGCTCTCTGGATCATCCATCGAGGCTTCGCCCGCGCGAGGCAGCTCGGGATGATGATGATCGCAATCCGGCCCAGGCGCCGCCCTTGCAGCGTCTCGCCGACCTCACACATGGCATCGTCATGACCCTATCCGTCTCCTCCGATACCCGCGCGCGGCCGTCCTGGCTGGCGGAACAGTCGAACTTGATCGGCCTCGCGGCCATCATCATCCTGTTCTGGGTCCTGTTCACGAGCCTCGCCCCCGGCTTCGTCTCCTCGTTCAACCTGTTCGCCCTGTCGCGCTCGCTCGCCGTCGACATCGTCATCGGCTTCTCGACCATGGTCGTGCTGGCGACCGGCGGCATGAATCTGGCGATCGGGTCGATCGGCGTCTGCGCCGTCATGGCATCGGGCTACCTGATGCAGACGCTCGGCCTGCCGATCCCCGTCGCCATGGCGCTGGCGCTGCTGCTCGGCGCCTTCCTCGGCTGGCTGAACGGCTTCGCCATCGTCCGCTCCGGCGTCAATTCCTTCATCATCACGCTGGCCAGCGCCAGCCTGTTCCTCGGCGGCATGCTGATCCTCTCCAAGGCGCAGACCTTCAACGCGCTGCCGCCGGAGATCGCCGCCTTCGGCCGCATGCGCTGGGGCTTCGTCTCGCCGCTCCTGTTCGTGGCCCTCGCCATCGGCGCCGCGCTGATCATCCTGTTCCGTTTCACAGCGCTCGGCCGCGAGATCCTCGCCGCCGGCGCCAATGCCCGCGCCGCGGAGCTTTCGGGCGTACCGGTCGGCCGCGCCATCATCATCGCGCATACGCTCTCGGGCGCGCTCGCCGCCTCGGCCGGCCTGATGCTGGTGTTCCGCCTCGGCGCCGCCATGCCGTCGATCGGGCAGGACTGGCTGCTGCCGTCCTTCCTGGCGCCGGTGCTCGGCGGCACGCTGCTCGCCGGCGGCTTCGTCTCCGTCGTCGGCACCATCCTCGGCGCCCTGCTCGTCACCACCCTCCGTTCGGGTCTCCTGGTGATGCAGGTCGGCAATTTCTGGCTGCAGCTCTTCCTCGGTCTGATCCTGCTCTTCGCCGTCATGGCCGACCGCTACCGCGGCGTCTATGCCGAGCGCCGCAGCCTCGGTCGCAAGGATGTCGCCGGCAAGACCGCGGGCGAAAAGAGCTCCGCTCACACTTCAGGACGCAGCGCATGAGCAACAACATGACCCTGGGCCAACGGTTCCTCGCCAATGAATGGTCGGCGCTCGCGCTCGCGATCGCCATCGGCCTGGTGACGCTGGCGACGCTGTCGCCGGCCTTCCTGACCGAGTTCAACGTCTATGTGATGCTGCGCTCCTTCTGCGTCGTGCTGATCGTCGCCTTCGCGCAGATGCTGACGCTCGCCGTCGGCCACATGAACCTTTCCGTCGGCGCGCTCGGCGGCCTCGTCGCCATCGCCGTCGGCGGCATGATGGAGCGGTGGGGCTTCCCGGTTCCGGTCGCGATCCTCTGCGGCCTGGCGATCGGCGCCGCCGGCGGCCTGATCAACGGCCTCTTGACGGTCCGCACCGGCATCAACGGCTTCATCATCACGCTCGCCACCGCCTCGGCCTTCACCGGCATCAATCTCGGCATCACCGAATCGATCCCGTTCTACAATCTGCCGGCGAGCTTCGTCGCTTTCGGCACCGAGCGCTTCTACGCCCTGCCCTACCTGCTGCTGCCGCCGGTGCTGATCGCGCTCGCGCTCACCTTCTTCCTCGCCCGCACCGTGCCCGGCCGGCAGCTGCTCGCCGTCGGCGGCAATCCGCACGCAGCCGAGCTTTCCGGCATCCCGCGCGACCGCGTCATCATCCTGGCGCACACGCTGTCCGGCCTGCTCGCCGGCGCCGCCGCCATCCTCGCCGTCGCCCAGCTCGGCTCGGCCCAGCCCTCGATCGGCGTCGACTGGCTGCTGATGTCGTTCGCCGCCCCGATCATCGGCGGCGCCGCGCTCACCGGCGGCCACATCTCGGTCGCCGCCACGGCGCTCGCCGTCGTGCTGATCGTCATCATCCAGAACGGCATGGTGCTGGCCAAGGTCGACCCTTACTGGGTGCAGTTCCTGCTCGGCGCCCTCATCCTCGCCGCGGTCGGCCTGAACCGGCTGCGCGCCGTCCGCGCCGGAGGCGCCTGATCATGCGTCTTACCATCGAAGGCATCGGCAAGGACTTTCCGGGCGTCACCGCGCTCGATAGCGCCTCGTTCGAGATCTTGCCTGGCGAAACCCACGCGCTGATGGGCGAGAACGGCGCCGGCAAGTCGACGCTGATCAAGATCATCACCGGCCTGTACCGGCCGGATCGCGGCCGCCTGCTGGTCGACGGCAAGCCCGTCGACTTCCATTCGCCGCGCGACGCGATCGCCGCCGGCATCTCGGCCGTGCACCAGGAGCGCAACCTGATCCCGCGCTTCACGGTCGGCGAGAACATCATGATCGAGCGGCCGCCGACCCGGAACGGCGTCGTCGACTTCGACCGCGTCCATGCCGAAGCGCGCAAATTCCTCGACATGATCGACCCGACGATCGACACCCGCACCGAGGTCCGCCATCTCTCGGTGGCGCAGATGCAGATCGTCGAGATCGCCAAGGCGCTGTCGCTGGAAGCGCAGGTGCTGCTGCTCGACGAGCCGACCGCCTCGATCACCGGCCATGAGGCCGATGCGCTGTTCGCCGTCGTCCGCCGCCTGCGCGACGAGGGCAAGGCGATCGTCTTCGTCAGCCACAAGCTGGAAGAAGTGATGGCGATCTCCGATCGCGTCACGGTGCTGCGCGACGGCCGCATCGCCGCCGCCGGCCGGCCGATAGCCGAGATGGATCGCGGCAAGATCGTCTCCGCCATGATCGGCCGCGAGGAGCGCGTCGCCGAGATGGGCAAGCGCGACATCGACCGCTCGAAGACCGTGCTGGAGGCGAAGGGCCTCGGCACCTCGTTCGGCCATCGCGATATCAGCTTCCAGCTGCACAAGGGCGAGATCCTCGGCCTCTACGGCCTGGTCGGCGCCGGCCGCACCGAGCTCGCCCGCGCGCTCATCGGCGACGCCAAGATCACCGCCGGCGAACTGCGCCTGAACGGCCAGGCCGTCACCATCCCCGACGTGCCGACGGCGATCCGCCGCCACAAGCTCGGCTACATCTCCGAGGACCGCAAGGCCGAGGGCCTGATCCTCACCCATCCGATCCGCTCGAACATCGCGATCTCCGTCTGGCGGCGCATCGCCTCCAATCTCGGCCTGATCAGCCGCGGGGCCGAGCGCAAGGTAGTCGAGCCGCTGGTCGCCAAGCTCGAGGTCAAGACTCCGTCGATCGAGCAGGCGGTCGGCAAGCTCTCGGGCGGCAACCAGCAGAAGGTGTCGATCGCCAAGTGGCTGGCCGCCGGCGTCGAGATCCTGATCATCGACGAGCCGACCGTCGGCATCGACATCAAGACCAAGACGGCGATCCACGAGCTGATCGGCGAGATCACCCGCGAGGGTCTCTCGGTGCTTCTGATCTCCAGCGACATGCCGGAGATGATTACGCTGGCCGACCGCATCCTGGTGATGAACGACTTCGCGCTCACCGGCACGATCGAGAATTCGCGCCGCTACGAGCCGATGAGCCGCGAGATCATGGGCTTCATCCATGCCGACACCGAACCGGGCGCCGCCGCCGCGGCGCACGGCTAGGCCGGACGCCTGGCGGGAACGAAGGAACCGGGCGATGGCGAGCTATTCTCTGGCTGAGCGCCCGGGCCATCCGGAACCGGAGAGGAAGGACGGCGGTCGCGCCCCCGGGCGGCGACCGCGCGGGAACGCGGAACGATGACGACCGAGCCGCAGCCGAACGACGAGAGCCTGCCGCTCTACGAGGTGATCTACCGCGTCCTGCGGCGGCACATCGTCGACGGCGCGCTGCCGAACGGCCTCGTCGTCGGCGAGACGGCGCTGGCCCGCGCCTTCCAGTCGAGCCGGATCCCGGCCGGCGTGGCGCTGAAGCGGCTGGAGGACGAGGGCCTGGTCAGCCGGTTCGGCGGGCGCGGGCTGATGATCGGCGACGACACCGACGCCGCGCCGCTCCGCCGCGACCTGGTCGAGGCCGGGCTGACGCTTCCCGACATCCGCATACTCGAGCCGAAAACGCGCAACCGGCGGGCGACGATCTATCCCGAGGTCGAGCATATCGTCGCCTGTATCCTGCCCTATGGCCGGTTCCAGCTGAACGAGAGCCTGCTCGCCGAGCACTATCGCGTCAGCCGCACCGTGGCGCATGAGGTGCTGACCACGCTCGACCGCGCCGGCCTCGTCACCCAGGACCGCAACCAGCGCTGGTATGCCGGGCCGCTGACGCCGGAGCTGGTGCGCGAGCATTTCGAGATGCGCTGGCTGCTGGAACCGCTGGCGCTGGCGCTCGCCTGGCCGAGCCTCGACAAGGCGGACCTGCGCCGCAAGCGCGAGCGGATCCTGAGCGTGCAGTCGGGCACGCGCGATGCCGCCCGGCTCGCCCGCCTCGAGCACGACCTGCATGTCGACACCGTGCTGAAATGCTCCAACCGCCAGCTGCGCCACGCCATCCACCGCAGCCAGCTGCCGCTGATCGCCGTGCATGACATCTTCCTGGTCCATCCTGATCTCGACGAGATGCTGGTCGAGCATCTGGAGATCTTCGACCACCTCATCGCCGGCGCGCCGGAAAAGGCGCAGAAGGCGCTGGAACAGCACCTGCGGCGGTCGGTCGGCACCAATCTGCAGCGCCTGGCCCGGCCGGAATGGCTGGTGCCGATCCGCCCCGTCCCCTTCCTGATCGCCGTCGGCTGACCCTCTCGCAACGGAACCGGACTGGCGCGAGCGGGTTCTCTTCGTGACAACGCGAAGGAGATTCAGCATGTCGACGCCCCAGACGCCCCAGACGCCCCAGAAGAGACCCAACGACAACGACAAGCCCGGCGGCAACAGCAGCTTCGGCAACACGCACCGGCCGCCCGATGTCCAGGGCGACCATCCGGAGAACCAGGCCGAGCCGCGCGACCCCGCCCGCCAGCAGGGCGACGAGCCGGACAAGGCCGGAACCACCCGGCACGACGCGCCGCCGCGCTAGGGACGTTGGTCCCCCTACCCTCCGGCACGCCTGAAACGCATCCGCCCGAGACAACCGGGCCATGCGCCGCCAAAAGCGGCGCATCGCCGACCTCGCAATGATCAATTGCTCTGCGCCTGATTTAATGCTCTGCTAACGGCAAACCTCTCTCGGCCGAGGCAGGCAGCATCGTGTCGGCATTCGAACTGGTTGTCTTCGATCTGGACGGCGTGCTCGTGGACAGCGAGATCATCGCCTGTGGCTGCCTGCGCGAGACGCTCGAACGGCACGGCGTCTCGCTGACGCTGAACGAGATTTTCGAGCACTTCCTCGGCCGCGGCTTCAGCGTCGTCGAGGAGGATTACCGCCGCCGCACCGGCGCGCCGCTGCCGGCCGGCTTCGCCGCCGAACTCAACACTCTGCTGCTTTCCCGCTACCAGACCGCGCTTCGCGTCATGCCGGACGCGATCCGGCTGCTCAACGGCCTCAGGGCGCCGCGCTGCATCGCCTCGTCGAGC
This sequence comes from Kaistia sp. SLG-1, assembly GCF_059699055.1. NCBI lineage: Bacteria > Pseudomonadati > Pseudomonadota > Alphaproteobacteria > Hyphomicrobiales > Kaistiaceae > Kaistia > Kaistia sp. SLG-1. The sequence goes on along the minus strand of NZ_AP048544.1, from coordinate 522,609 downwards.
ACGCCGGAGCGCATCCGCCTGTCGCTGGGCCTGACGGAGCTCGCGCCCTTCTTCGGCGCCGACGTCTTCGACACCACCATGGTGGCGCGCGGCAAGCCGGCGCCGGACATCTTCCTGCTCGCCGCCGAGCGGATGGGCGTCTCGCCGGCGCGGACGCTGGTGCTGGAAGACAGCGTCAGCGGCGTGCTCGCCGGCAAGGCGGCCGGCATGACGGTCTGGGGATTTATCGGCGGCGGCCACTATACCGGGCGCAACGCAGGCGGCATGCTCGCCGACGCCGGCGCCGACCGAATCGTCGAGAGGATGGCGGACCTCCTGCCGCAGCTATCAGAAGCAGTTCCTCCATGACCGCCACCGATCCGGAACGTTCCCGCCTCGATGACGCCGCCCGCGCGGGCTGGCTCTATTTCATCGCCGGCAACACCCAGGACGCGATCGCCAAGAAGCTGAACGTGTCGCGACCGACGGCGCAGCGCCTTGTTTCGCTTGCGCTTTCCGAGCGGCTGATCACCTTCCGCCTGGATCATCCGATCGCCGCCTGCATGGAGCTGGAGGCGCGGCTGACCGAGCGCTACGGCCTCGCCCATTGCCAGATCGTGCCCTCGGACCCGACCGCCGACAGCTCGGTCGTCGGCATCGCCGAGGCGAGCGCCTCCTTCCTCGAACAGCACCTGCGCAATGTCGAGCCGATCGTGCTGGCGATCGGAACCGGGCGCACGCTGCGCGCCGCCGTCGAGCAGATCTCGCGTCTCGCCTGCCCGCAGCATCGCCTTGTTTCGCTGGTCGGACACATCTCGATGGAGGGCTCGGCCAGCTTCTTCGACGTGCTCGCCCGCCTGTCCGATCTCGTGCAGGCGCCGCACTACCCGATGCCGCTGCCGGTCGTCATGCCGTCGCGCGACGAGCGCGATCAGATGCTGCGGCTGGAGCCGGTGCGCCGCCTGCGCGAGCTGGCGGAGGCCGCCGATGTCAGCCTGGTCGGCATCGGCCGCATGGACGAACACGCGCCGCTCTATATCGACGGCTTCATATCCGAGCCGGAACTGGCGGAAATGCGCCGCCTCGGCGCGGTCGGCGAGGTGACGGGCTGGGCCTTCGACGCGCAGGGCCGCATCATCGCCGGCGGCACCAATGACCGGCTGACCAGCGTCCCGCGCGAAGTGCCGGCGACACGACTGGTGGTCGGCGTCGCCATGGGCACCGGCAAGGTGCTCGCCATCCATGGCGCGCTGCGCGGCCGAATCATCAATGGCCTGATCACCAACGAGACGACCGCGCGGACCCTGCTCGATCTCGGCTGATCAGGCGCGTTCCACGCGCCTCCGTCCCGGCGCCGCCGCGCCACCGTCCTCGCCGAAGCCGACCGCCGCCGCGTCCGGACCATGCCGCGCCGCAGCATGCCGCCTGCCCGTTGAAATCCCTTCAGGACTTCCGTTTTCCCACCGCATCGCGCCCGGCGACGGACCGGCTTTCGCTGCCTTGCGGCAACGAATTGCCATTGACACATCCTCGATTTCGGATTGAGCGTATGATCATCGCTGTAGCAATTGCTCGCAGCGCATCTGGGAGGATGACATGAGAATTGTGATCGGCGCCCTTTTGGGCGCAGCTTCCATCCTGGCCATCGGGCAAGCCGCGGCCGCCACGAAGCTGACCATCGCCACCGTCAACAATGGCGACATGGTGCGGATGCAGTCGCTGACAAGCGACTTCAAGGCGAAAAACCCCGACATCGACCTCGAATGGGTCACGCTGGAAGAAAACACGCTGCGCCAGAAGGTGACGACCGACATCGCCACCAAGGCCGGCCAGTTCGACGTGCTGACGATCGGCACCTACGAGGTTCCGATCTGGGCCAAGAAGGGCTGGCTGGTGCCGCTCGACAAGCTCAGCGCCGACTATGACGTCAACGACCTGCTGCCGGCGATCCGCGCCGGCCTGTCGCTCGACGGCAAGCTCTATGCGGCGCCGTTCTACGGCGAGAGCTCGATGGTGATGTACCGCACCGACCTGTTCGAGAAGGCCGGGCTGAAGATGCCGGAGCAGCCGACCTGGGAGTTCGTCGCCGACGCGGCCAAGAAGATCACCGACAAGAGCAACGGCGTCTACGGCATCTGCCTGCGCGGCAAGGCCGGCTGGGGCGAGAACATGGCCTTCCTGACCGCCATGTCGAACTCCTTCGGCGCCCGCTGGTTCGACGAGAAATGGCAGCCGCAGTTCGACCAGCCGGAATGGAAGAAGACGCTCGACTTCTACGTCAACCTGATGAAGGAAGCCGGACCTCCGGGCGCGGCCTCGAACGGCTTCAACGAGAACCTCGCCCTGTTCAATTCCGGCAAATGCGGCATGTGGATCGACGCCACCGTCGCCGCCTCCTTCGTGACCAACCCCAAGGATTCGAAGGTCGCCGACAAGGTCGGCTTCGCGCTCGCCCCGAATAACGGCCTCGGCAAGAACGCCAACTGGCTGTGGGCGTGGTCGCTGGCGGTGCCGGCCGGTTCGAAGAAGGTCGATGCGGCGGAGAAGTTCATCGACTGGGCGACCAGCAAGGGCTACCTCGACCTCGTCGCCTCGAAGGAAGGCTGGGCCAATGTTCCTCCGGGAACGCGCGCCTCGCTATATGCCAATCCGGAATACCAGAAGGCGGCGCCCTTCGCGAAGATGACGCTGGACTCGATCAACACCGCTGATCCCGATCATCCGACGGTGAAGCCGGTGCCCTATACCGGCGTGCAGTTCGTCGCCATCCCCGAGTTCCAGGGGCTCGGCACGGCCGTCGGCCAGCAATTCTCCGCCGCCCTCGCCGGTTCGTCGACCGTCGACGCGGCGCTCGCCGCCGCCCAGGCGACAGCGACCCGGGAAATGACCAAGGCCGGCTACATCAAGTAGCGCCTCGCCCGGCCCGCGGCGCGGGCCGGCCCCGAGCCTCCCAAAGACTGCCACCCGACCTTGGCCGGGTGGACCTTTTCGGGCTGACTGAAACCTGGATCGAGGGCGAAGGCCGTGGCCACCCAGCAGACAACCACTCTCGGACGCTTCCTCTCGGCGCCGTCGATCATCCTCCTGTTTCTCTGGATGATCGTGCCGCTGGCAATGACGATCTGGTTCTCGCTCCTGCGCTACAATCTGCTCGATCCCGGCCAGGAAACCTTCGTCGGCTTCTTGAACTACCGCTATTTCCTCACCGATCCCGCCTTCTTCACGGCGCTCGCCAACACGCTGATCCTGGTCGGCTCGGTGCTGGTGATCACGGTCGTCGGCGGCGTGCTGCTGGCGCTCCTGATGGACCAGCCGATCCTTGGCCGCGGCATCGTCCGGCTGATGGTGATCGCGCCCTTCTTCGTCATGCCGACCGTCTCGGCGCTGGTCTGGAAGAACCTCCTGATGCATCCCGTCTCCGGGCTGTTCGCCTGGATCGCGACGCTGATCGGCGTGCAACCGATCGACTGGTTCACCAATGTGCCGCTGTTCTCGATCGTCCTGATCGTCGCCTGGCAATGGCTGCCCTTCGCGACGCTGATCCTTCTGACGGCGCTGCAATCGATGGACGAGGAGCAGAAGGAGGCGGCCGAGATGGACGGTACGCCGGCCCTCTCCTTCTTCATCTACATGACGCTGCCGCATCTCGCCCGCGCCATCACCGTCGTCATCCTGATCGAGACGATCTTCCTGCTCTCCGTCTTCGCCGAGATCTTCGTCACCACCGGCGGCGGCCCCGGCCTGCAGACCACAAACATCGCCTTCCTCGTCTATGCGCAGGCTCTGCTGCAATACGACGTCGGCGGCGCCTCGGCCGGCGGCATCGTCGCCGTCATCCTCGCCAACATCGTCGCAATCTTCCTCGTCCGCCTCATCGGCAAGAATCTGGACGCGTGATCATGGCAAGACGCATCACGACCACCCGCAGGATCACCGTCACGGCAGGCGGCTGGCTGGCCGGCTTCATCATCTTCTTCCCGATACTCTGGATGGTGCTGACCAGCTTCAAGACAGAGCTGGACGCCTTCTCGACGCCGCCGCAGTTCCTGTTCTTCCACTGGACGACCGAGAACTACGCCATCGTCCAGAACCGCAGCGACTACATCCACCACGCGATGAACTCGATCATCCTGGCCGTGGGCTCGACCGCCCTCGGCCTCCTGATCGGCATCCCGGCCGCCTGGGCGATGGCGTTCGCGCCGACCAAGCGGACCCGCAGCACGCTGCTCTGGATGCTGTCGACCAAGATGATGCCGCCGGTCGGCGTGCTGGTGCCGATCTATCTGATCTTCCGGGATACCGGCCTGCTCGACACGCATGGCGGCCTGATCTTCGTCGAGTTCATGGCCAACCTGCCGATCATCGTCTGGATGCTCTACACCTATTTCAAGGAAATCCCGAAGGATATCCTCGAGGCGGCGCGCATGGACGGCGCCACCGTCGGCAAGGAACTCATCTATGTGCTGGCGCCGATGGCGATCCCCGGCATCGCCTCGACGGTGCTGCTCAACATCATCCTCGCCTGGAACGAAGCCTTCTGGACGCTCAATCTGACCACCGTCAACGCGGCGCCGCTGACCGTGTTCATCGCCTCCTATTCGAGCCCGGAAGGGCTGTTCTGGGCCAAGCTCTCGGCCGCCTCCACGCTCGCCATCGCGCCGATCATGGTGCTCGGCTGGTTCAGCCAGAAGCAGCTGGTCCGCGGTCTCACCTTCGGCGCTGTCAAGTAATCCGGCTACGGGAACAACACCATGGGCAAGATCGAACTGGTTGGCGTCGAGAAGACCTTCGGCAACGTCAATGTCATCAAGGATGTCAACCTGACGGTGGAGGACGGCGAGTTCGTCGTCTTCGTCGGCCCGTCCGGCTGCGGCAAGTCCACGCTGCTCCGCCTCATCGCCGGCCTCGAGGATGTCACCGGCGGCATCATCCGCATCGACGGGCTCAACGTCGTCGACCTGCCGCCGTCGAAGCGCGGCCTCTCCATGGTGTTCCAGTCCTACGCGCTCTATCCGCATATGAGCGTGCGCAGCAATATCGGCTTCGGCCTGAAGATGGCCGGCATGCCCAAGGCCGAGATCGCGCAGAAGGTCGAGGCGGCGGCGGGCGTGCTCAACCTGACGCCCTATCTCGACCGCCGGCCGGGCCAGCTTTCCGGCGGCCAGCGCCAGCGCGTCGCCATCGGCCGCGCCATCGTGCGCGAGCCGAAGGCGTTCCTGTTCGACGAGCCGCTCTCCAATCTCGACGCGGCGCTGCGCGTCAACATGCGGCTCGAGATCGCCCGGCTGCAGAACTCGCTCGGCACCACGGCGATCTATGTGACGCACGACCAGATCGAGGCGATGACGCTCGCCGACAAGATCGTCGTGCTGAATGCCGGCCAGATCGAGCAGGTCGGCTCGCCGCTCGAGCTCTACGAGCATCCGCGCAACCTGTTCGTCGCCGGCTTCATCGGCTCGCCCAAGATGAACTTCATCACCGGCGCGGCGGCGGAGAAATACGGCGCCGTGACCATCGGCGTCCGGCCGGAGCATGTCGCGACCTCGCAGACCTCGGGCGAATGGGAAGGCGTCGTCAGCGTCGCCGAGCATGTCGGCAGCGACACCTTCCTTTATGTCACGGTGCCGGAGATCGGCGACATCACCGTGCGGGCGGTCGGCGAATTGGCGCTGAAGCCGGGGGCGCGTGTTTTTCTGATACCGGATTCCGCGCATATCCATCGGTTCGACCGCGACGGAACGGCGATCGTTCGGTAGCCTGACAGCGCCCAAGAACGACACCAAGAAAAACACCAAGAACAACACGCGGAGGAAACCCCCATGTATCTCGAAAAGCTGCGCCTCGATGGTAAGGTCGCCCTGGTAACGGGCGGCGGCCAGGGCATCGGCCTTTCCACCGTCGAAGCGCTCGCCGAGGCCGGCGCCAAGGTGATCATCGCCGATCGCGACGAGGCCGTGGCGCGGGCCGGCCAGGCCAGCCTGAAGGCGAAGGGCTACGACGTCGACGTAGTGGTGATGGACGTCACCGACTCGGCCCGCGTCAACCAGGTCGCCGACGACGTCGTCGCCAAACACGGCAGGATCGACATCCTCGTCAACAATGCCGGCATCGCCCGCAGCATGACGCCGGCCGAGACGGTGACCGACGAGCACTGGCTGAACGTCATCGACGTCAATCTGAACGGCACCTTCTGGTGCTGCCGGGCCTTCGGCAATTACATGCTGAAGGCCGGCAGCGGCTCGATCGTCAACATCGGCTCGATGTCCGGCTTCATCGTCAACAAGCCGCAGGAGCAGGCCTTCTACAACGCGTCGAAGGCGGGCGTGCACCACCTGACCAAGTCGCTGGCGGCCGAGTGGGGCGCGCGCGGGGTCCGCGTCAACGCGGTGGCGCCGACCTATATCAACACGCCGCTGACCGCTTTCGTGAAGGACGATCCGAAGATGTGGGACGCCTGGATCGGCGGCACGCCGATCGGCCGCATGGGCGAGACCGACGAGATCGCCTCGGTCGTCCACTTCCTCGCCAGCGACGCCGCCAGCCTGATGACCGGCGCGATCGTCTCGGCCGATGGCGGCTATACCTGCTGGTAACTCGCTAACCTTCCACCCGGATCGACAGGAAAGCGCGCCACCGGCGCGCTTTCGCGTTTCAGCCGGCGCCGAGCGGCGGGTCGCTTTCGCCGGGGACGAGCTCCATCGGCCAGATCTTCTGCACCATCCCTTGCGGATACTGGTCCTTGTAGGCCGGCATCATGGCGAGCAGCGATTGCGCCAGCTCGACGCCGACATCGTGCAGCGACAGGCGGTGACAGGTCAGCGTCGGCGACAGGAAGCGCGCCTGCGGGCTCTGCCGGAGCCCGATGATCGCCATGTCGCGGCCCGGCATCAGCCCCGCGTCATGCAGGCGGCGATAGAAGCCGATCGCCAGGTTTTCGTTGACCAGCACGACGGCGGTCGGGCGGTCCGGCAGCGACAGCAGCCGGTCGCAGATCTCATAGCCGCCGCGCTCGGTGATCTCGCCGCGAATGGCGATATCCGGATCATAGGCGATGCCGTGATCGGTCAGGGCGCGCCGATAGGCATCCTCGAAGATGTAGCTCAAATTGATGCCCCTCGCCGTATTGGCGAGCGCGATGCGGCGATGGCCGCGCGCCACCAGCCGGGCGACCGCCCCCGCGGCGACCCCTTCGAAATCGACGTCGATCCAGGAATGGTCGCCGCCCGACTCGCTGCGCCCGAGCGTCACGAAGGGAATGCCGCGCTCGATCAGGAAATCGATGCGCGGGTCGATGCGCTGGGTCGCCGAGATGAGCAGGCCATCGACGAACTGGCGCGAGACGACGCGGCGGACATGGTCGTAGGGATCGTCCTCCGACGAGCAGGGCAGCACGACGAGATCGAGCTTGTGCTGGGCGAAGACGGTCTGCACGCCGTCGAAAACGGTCATGAAGAAGGTATCGCCCTGCGATGTCGTCTCGATATTCGTCTCGATGGTGAAGCCGATGACGTTGGTGGTGCCCTGGCGCAGGCTGCGGCCCGACTGGTTCGGCACATAGCCGAGCGCCTCCGCCGCCGCGAGCACGCGCTTGCGGGTCTCGGGATTGACGTCGGCACGGCCGTTCAGGGCGCGCGACACCGTGCCGATCGAGATGTTCAGGTGCTGCGCCAGCGCCTTGATGCTCACCAGTCTGCCTCCCTTTGCCCGCGCGCTGCCCCAACGGCCGCCTTGCGTACATCATTTGTGACGCCGCGTGCACCACCTCCACGCGTGCGGCCTGTCGTTCGCCGCCTCCCGGGATCTTGACAAGCGTACCTCAATACGATGTCATCGTAAACGTTTACGGCCTTGTTGCGTCGCACCGTAAACGTTTGCGGCGCAACGTATGAGGATAATGGGCCGTGGGAGGAAGTTTGGAATGCAGCGCGCCGTCCTGATCGGTTGCGGAGCGATGAGCCGTGCCTGGCTCGCCGCCGCCAAGACCATCGATGACCTGACGATCGTCGGCCTCGCCGACATCAATCCCGACGCGGCCCGGGCCCGCGCCGCCGAATTCGAGCTCGGCGACATCGTCATCGCGACGACGGTCGAGGAGCTGATCGAGAAGGCGAAGCCCGACATCCTGTTTGACGTCGTGGTGCCCTCGGCCCGCCACCACATCGTCTCGACCGCGCTCGCCGCCGGCTGCCACGTCCTCTCCGAAAAGCCGATGGCCGAAACGCTCGACCAGGCGCGCGACCTGATCGAGCGCGCCAAGGCCGCCGGCAAGCTGCATGTCGTCGTGCAGAACCGCCGCTATCTCGAAGGCGTGCGCCGCATCCGCCGCGCCATCGACGAGGGCGCGATCGGCGACGTCACCTCGATCCATTGCGATTTCTTCCTCGCCCCGCATTTCGGCGGCTTTCGCGAAGAAATGGATCATGTGCTGCTGCTCGACATGGCGATCCACACTTTCGACGCCGCCCGCTTCATGTCGGGCACCGCGCCGGAAGCCGTCTATTGCCGCGAATGGAACCCGAAGAACTCCTGGTACAAACAGGGCTCCTCCGCCGCCGCGATCTTCGAGCTCGGCGACGGCGTCATCTTCAACTATCGCGGCAGCTGGTGCGCCGACGGGCTGATGACGAGCTGGGAATCAGCCTGGCGCATCGTCGGGACCCAGGGAACGCTCGTCTGGGACGGGCATCAGGACCTTCGCGCCGAGATCGCGGGACAAGCGATCTCCGGCCTCTTCTCCGAGGTGGCCGCCACCGGGATTCCTCCCCTCGGAACGTCCGACCTGACGGGCGGCCACCTCGGTGTCGTGCAGGACTTCATCGCCGCGACGCGCGGCGGGCCCGAGCCGGAGACGGTCGGCCACCAGAACATCAAGAGCCTCGCCATGGTCTTCGGTGCGATCGAGAGCGCCGAGACCGGGCGTCGCGTCGAGATCACGATCTGAATTTTGTCGGATCGCGCCGCCTTCGTTTGAAATCGCTTCAGGGAATGATGCCTTGACCACCAATCCGCTTCTCGACATCCGCATCGGCACGATGATCCGGGCGAACCTGCCCGACCCGGCCGCCTATGTCCGCCAGATCCTGCCGCTCGGCTTCGAATCGATCGAGCCGTTCTTCTGGCAGACGCTGGGCGGCAAGGACATTCCGAAGCTCGCCGCCGAGCTGAAGGAAGCGATCGGCGACGCCGACGTCGTGATCGACACGCTCGGCATGTTCGGCAATCCGCTCGAGACCACCGAGATCGACCAGCAGACGCTTGAGGGCTGGAAGACGCTGATCGACAACGCCCATCTCTTCGGCGCGAAGACGATCGCCGGCTTCACCGGCCGCATCCGCGGCAAGTCGATCGAGGAAAGCCTGCCGCGCTACAAGGAAATCTGGAGCGATCTCGCCAAGCGCGCCGCCGACAAGGGTGTGCGCCTCGCCTTCGAGAACTGCGCCATGGACGGCAACTGGGCGACCGGCGACTGGAACATCGCCCACAATCCCGATGCCTGGGAGCTGATCTTCAACGAGACGCCGGACGACAATATCGGCCTCGAATGGGAGCCGTGCCATCAGATGGTCTATCTGATCGACCCGATCCCGCAGATCCGCAAATGGGCGCCGAAGATCTTCCACGTGCACGGCAAGGACGCGACCATCCGCTGGGACGTCATCCGCGAGAGCGGCGTGTTCGGCAAATATCCCTTCGTGCAGATGCGCTCGCCCGGCTTCGGCGACAGCGACTGGACCCGCATCATCAGCGAGCTTCGCCTCGCCGGCTACACCGGCACGATCGACATCGAGGGCTGGCACGACCCGGTCTACCGCAACGCGCTGGAGATCACCGGCCAGGTCAAGTCGTTGAACCATCTGAAGGAGGCCCGCGGCGGCCTCGCCTTCGTCGCCAACCCGGCCTGATCCCTCGTCGGCCGGACATCACGACCCCGCCGGGCTCCGGCGGGGACTGCCGGGGCGAAGGCCCCGCCACGCGGGAGGAGCGTGGGTTCGATTGCTCGCCACCAAGGAGGAAACGATGGCGAATTTTGCGAAATACTGGCTGGGCGCCGCCGGCGTCCTGGCGCTGACCGCCGCCGCGTCGGCGGAGCCGGTCGAACTCAACGTCTGGACGATCGATCGCCAGGCGGACCCCGGCTACAACTACGTGATGGCGGACGAGTTCATGAAGCTCCACCCCGACATCAAGATCAACATCAAGCGCGTCGAGTTCGCCGACTGGGCGAATGACGTGATGCGCGCCGTCGCCACCGGCACGACGCCCGACGTCTCGTATGTCGACAATCCCAACACGCCGTTCCTGTCGGCCAAGGGCGCGCTGCTCGACCTCTCGCCCTATATCGCCGAATCCGAGATCGTCGACACCTCGAAGATCTTCCCCGGCCCGCTCTCGACCGTCACCCGCGACGGCAAGATCTACGGCCTGCCGCGCGGTTCCAACACGCTCGCGCTGTTCTACAATGCCGACATGTTCAAGGCCGCCGGCCTCGATCCGGACAAGCCGCCGCAGACCTGGGAAGAGCTCTACGAGACGGCCAAGAAGCTGACCGACCCGGCGAAAAACGTCTATGGCCTCGCCTTCTCGGCCAATGCGAACGAGGAAGGCACCTTCCAGTTCCTGCCCTGGGCGCAGCAGACCGGCGCCGATTTCGACCACATTGCCGAAGACGGCTCGGTGCGCGCGCTCGAGGTCTGGAAGAAGATCCTCGACGAGAAGCTCGCCTCGCCCGACACGCTGATCCGCGGCCAGTACGATTCAACCGCCACCTTCAACGCGCAGAACGCCGCCATGGCCATTTCCGGCCCGTGGGAGCTGCCGCGCATGGCGAAGGACGCCAAGTTCGACTATCGCGTCGCGCTGCTGCCGGTCGAAAAGGTTGGCGACACGCGCGCCTCGGCGCTCGGCGAGGGCAACAATGTGATCTTCGCCAAGACGCAGCATCCGAAGGAAGCCTTCCTCTATCTCGAATACATGTATTCGCAGATGCCGCGCGTCTGGAACGAGTTCGGCTTCCTGCCGTCCTATCCGGTCGAGGCCAAGGACCCGCGCTGGCCGGCGCAGTATGAGGTCTTCGCGGAATCGATGAAGTATGCCCGCGCCCGCGGTCCGTCGCCGGAATGGGCGAAGATCTCGAAGGCGATCTCGGACGCGATCCAGCAGACGCTGACGCACCAGACCGACGCCAAGACGGCCCTGGCCGCCGCGCAGACGAAGATCGACGGCATCGTCAAGAAATAGGCGTTCGAGCCCGGCGAAAGCCGTCATCCCGGGACAAGCCCGGGATGACGGCGGACGTCGGATTTTCAGCGGCGCCCCCAATGCCCCTCCAAGGAGACCGCCCATGTCGGCGCTTTTGCGCAGCCTTCGCGACGGACGCGGCTTCGACGCCGCGCTGGCCTGTCTTGCGCTCGCCTATCTCTTCGCCTTCTCGGCGTTTCCGCTGATCTACAACATCGCCATGTCCTTCCAGGAAGTGGACATGTTCTCGCTCGGCGACCTGATCCGGCCGTTCGTCGGGCTGGCGAACTACCGCACCCTGTTCGCGGCGCCCGAGTTCTGGCCGATCATGGCCAACACGGTGATCTTCGTCGTGCTGTGCATCGTGTTCCAGCTCGGCATTGGCTTCGGCCTGGCGCTGTTCTTCCAGCAGGATTTCATCGGCGCCAGCTATCTGCGCGGCCTGTTCCTGGCCGCCTGGATCATCCCGGCGCTGGTCGCCGGCGCGATCTGGAAATGGATCTTTGCCGGCGATTTCGGCGTGCTCAATTACCTGCTGCTCTCGTCCGGCCTGATCAACGAGAAGATCTTCTGGCTGTCGACGCCGGCGATCTCGCTCTATTCCGTCATCATCGCCAATGTCTGGCTCGGCATCCCGTTCAACATGATCCTGCTCTCGGTCGGCCTCGCCGGCATCCCAAAGGACATGTACGAGGCGGCCTCGCTCGACGGCGCCGGCCCGTGGCGCCGGTTCTGGCACATGACGCTGCCGATGATGCGCTCGACCCTCGGCGCCGTCGTCTGCCTCGGCATCATCTTCACGCTGCAGCAGTTCGACCTGTTCGCCTCGCTGACCCAGGGCGGCCCCGCCAACGCGTCCAACGTCGCGCAATACTGGTCCTGGCAGCTGTCGTTCCAGAACTACGACATCGCTACCGGCAGCGCCGTCTCGGTGCTGATGCTGGGCTTGGTCATCGTCGTCGCCTTCCTCTATGTGCGCTCGACGCGCCAGGAACATCGGGCCTGAGGAGAACCCATGAAACGCTACGTACTCCTCGTCATCGCGCTCGGTTTCCTCGCGATCTACCTGTTCCCGCTCTACTGGATGTACCTGACCGCCTTCAAGCCGTCGTCGGAGACCTTCACCTTTCCGCCGCGCTTCTGGCCGACCGATCCGCAGTTCAACTTCGCGAAAGTCTTCGTCGAGAAGAAGATGGACGTCTACCTGTGGAACTCGCTGGTCGTCGCGGTCGGCACCACGGTCATCGCCGCCCTGATCGGCACCGGCGCCGCCTATGCGCTCGCCCGCGTCCGCAGCGTATGGATGGATGTCGCGCTGTTCCTGATCCTGATGATGCAGGTGCTGCCGCCCTCGCTGATGGCGACGCCGATCTTCGTGCTGTTCAACCAGATCGGCCTGATCGAGACGCCGCGCTTCGCCGTCATCCTGGCGCAGACGGCCAAGGTGCTGCCGCTCTACATCGTGCTCTGCCGCACCTCGTTCATGCAGATCCCGAAGGAGCTCGAGGAGGCGGCCCGCGTCGACGGCGCCTCGCGGCTCAGCGCGTTCCTCCGCATCATCGTGCCACTGGCGCGCAACGGCATCCTCGTCACCTCGGTGCTGATCTTCCTGCAGTCCTTCGGCGAATATGTCTATTCGCGCACGATGATCTCGCAGGAGAACCTGCAGACGGCGACCGTCGGGCTGATGAACTTCATGGGCCCGAACACGACCGACTGGAACGGCATCATGACCTACGCCGTCATCTATGTGACGCCGATCGTCATCGTGTTCATGCTGCTCCAGCGCAAGATCGTCAGCGGCCTCACTGCCGGCGCGCTGAAGTAGGCTCGGCGAGCCCCGCCGCCTCCATCCGAGGCAGCGGGGCTCGTTTCTTTCTTGGGGCGGATGAGTCCCGCTTATGCGCGCGTCAAGAACGCCGCGTCATAGGGCACCACCACACTGCCGCCGGCCTCGTCCGTGAGCACCAGCTCGGAGCCCCGAGCCTCGACCGAGGCGACGCGCGTCCAGCCATCGGGCAGAGCGAGGCCGCCGATGACGTTGCGGACGTCGACCTCGCCGGTCGGATCGAGATGGAGCGAGGTCGGGATGCCCTCCTCCGACCACGGGTTCGGCGCGATCGACGCCTTGTGGCCGTGGCCGGCATAGGTGCGGCCTTCCTCGAGGCCGAGCACGCCGACATGGCGGCCGTTCCACGGCTGATAGTCGCGGCCGCCATTCGAGAACCACATCATGGTGATCGGATAATCGGCCGGGTTCTTCAGCGACAGGAAGATGTCGCGCTTGTCCGGGCGGATGGCGGCGGCCCAGCCGAGGGGATTCTCGGGCACCTCGACCAATGACAAAAAGTCCTCGTGCCGCGATCCGAACGGATAGACGGTGAGGTCCGCCGTGGTGCCGTCGGCGCGCGGCGCCTTGGTCAGGTCGGTGAAGCGGGAGGGATAGGCGAGCAGCGAGCGGCCGCGCGCCGGATCGGATTCGATCGCGCCCTCCGGCGTGGTGGCGAAACGCTTCGGCGAGAAGGAGAGCCGGCCGCCGCCGTCGAAGCGGGTCATGGCGTGGTTCGCGACGGGAATACGGCCTTCGCCGCCGATGAAGATGTGCCGCTCATAGAGGAAGGGGTGGCCGTCGCGAACAGTGAATTCCTTGACGAGCCGCGCGCCCTGCACGCGCTTCACCAGCTCGTAGCGCGCGGTCTGTCCGCCGGCAAAGGGCTCGACGTCGAGAAGCCTCCAGGGCGAATTGGCCGGCCAGCCATGCGGCGGCGCCTCTTCGACGTCGCTGGTCGAGAACGGCGCGCAGAAGAAATCGCCGGAGAGGAAGCGGAGATTGGCGTCGATCGTCTCGTCCTCGACGATCGTCCTGTCCTCGACCCAGGGCGCCGTGTGCAGCGGCTCGATGCTGCGGCCGTCCTGCTCGGTCGCGAAGACGCGGACATGGCCGCCCCGGAGATCGAGCGTCGCGCGAACGCCGCTCGCCTCGATCGTGTGAAAATGCCCGTCGCTCATTCCGCTTCCTTCCCGCATTTCTTGCCGCGTTTCTTGCTGTCCGATGTTTCGCCCTGGCGGGACGATCCTCGGCGCACAGAATCTCTCCGGTAGAGAGGGAAGCCCGATCGCCGGCCGCGAACAAGCCCGCATCGCCAACTTCCCTCGCTTCTCCAAAGCCGCGCGGGCGAAGGCGGCGTCGCGCCGGCTTCGCGCCCTGCGTTCGTTCGCCTGGCGTCCGAACGAAATTGCCGGCGCAACCGACGCTCGCCCCTGTTCGGCCATGGCGATATGGTCGATCCTGTCGCGCCACCAAGCCAGACCGGAATCATCAGGACCCCGCATGCCCAGCCCCGCCTCCCCCTCCGCGCCCACGAAGGTCATCTACGACACCGACCCCGGCATCGACGACGCCATGGCGCTGCTGTTCCTCGAATATGCGCCGTCGATCGACCTGATCGGCATCACCACCGTGCTCGGCAACGCCTCGATCGACACGACGACGCGCAACGCGCTGTTCCTGAAGCAGTATTTCGACATCAAGGCGCCCGTCGCGCGCGGCGCTGACCGCCCGCTGGTGATCGAGGCGGCCGACGAGCCGCATCATATCCACGGCGTCAACGGCCTCGGCGACGTGCCGATCCCGGACACGCTCTCGGTCACCGAACACGAACTGCCGGCGCATCGCTTCATCATCGAGACGGTGCGGAAATATCCGGGCGAAGTCACCATCGTCGCCGTCGGCCGCATGACCAATCTGGCGCTGGCGCTGCGCGAAGACCCCGGCATCGCCGAGCTGGTCAAGGAAGTCGTCATCATGGGCGGCGCCTTCGGCTATTCCGGCCATTCCGGCAATGTCACGCCGGTCGCCGAAGCCAACATCATCGGCGATCCGCACGCCGCCGACGAGATGTTCGCGGCCAAGTGGCCGATCGTCGTCGTCGGCCTCGACGTCACGCAGGAATGCGTGATGACCACCGCCTATATGCAGGACCTGCGCGAAAAGGCCGGCAAGGCGGGCGAGTTCTGCTGGCAGATCTCGCGCGTCTACGAGGATTTCTACCGCGCCGCCACGGGCATCGACGGCATCTTCGTGCATGATTCCTCCGCCGTCGCCTACCTGCTCGATCCGAGCCTGTTCAAGACGCGCACCGGCCCGATCAAGGTGGTGACCGAAGGCATCGCCATCGGCCAGACGATCCAGAAGCCGTCGACGCGCAGCTTCCCGCCGACGCCCTGGGACGGCCTGCCGGACCACACGATCTGCACCGCGGTCGACGGCAAGCGCTTCCTCGATCTCTACTTCCAGACGATCGTCGCCGGCGCCGCCGCGCGCGCCTGAGGGTGAAGGGCGGCCACCGGCCGCCCTTTCTCGTCCTCTGGGAAGTCTGCCGTCCCGCGCTGCCCGTCATCCCACCCTCGGCCGTCATCCCTGCGAAAGCAGGGATCCATACAGCCGCGCCGCAAGCCGGCTAAGCCTCCCAAGGCCTCGGCTGAATGGATCCCGGCTCGGGGGCCGGGATGACGGCGAGGGTGGGGCAACGGCCGGTGGAAGCTCCCTCCCCAAGGGACAGAGCCGGCTCCGACATTCCAGACTGCCCAAACCGTCATCCCACCCTCGCCGTCATCCCCGCGAAGGCGGGGATCCATACAGCCGCGGCCTCGGCCGACTGCACCTCCCCACGCCTCGGCTGAATGGAACCCGGCTCGGAGGCCGGGATGACGGCGAGCGTTGGGCAAAGGCCGGCGCAAGCTCCCTCCCCTACGGACAGAGCCGGCTCCGACATTCCAGACAGCCCAAACCGTCGTCACACCCTCGTCGTCATCCCTGCGAAAGCAGGGATCCATACAGCCGCGCCGCAAGCCGGCTAAACCTCCCAAGGCTTCGGCTGAATGGATCCCGGCTCGGAGGCCGGGATGACGGCGAGCTTGGGGCTAGGGCCGACGCAAGCTCCCTCCCAAGGGACAGACCCGGCTCCGACATTCCAGACAGCCCAAACCGTCATCCCACCCTCCGCCGTCATCCCTGCGAAAGCAGGGATCCATACAGCCGCGCCGCAAGCCGGCTAAACTTCCCAAGGCTTCGGCTGCATGGATCCCGGCTCGGAGGCCGGGATGACGGCGAGCGTGGGTCTAGGGCCGGCGGAAGACTTCCCACCCGTGCCTCAGTCGACCTTTGCGCAACCTGTCAAACCGGTATGCGGCGCTCGCCTTCCATCATCCTGAGGTGCCCGAGCGCAGCTCGGGCCTCGAAGGACGCACGGCCTCTGTGCAGCCCGTCGATTGCACGGCCGCTCTGCGTGCTTCGAGACGGCCCTTCGGGCCTCCTCAGCATGATGAGGATGGTGCTTTGCAGGGAGCGGTGAGAAGACACGGCCCCCCGTTGCCGACATTCGGACCGGTACCGCCTCCCCCTCCCCCTGCATTGACTCTGCCGCAACGACAGCCTACTTTCCTTCACATAAGTGATCGTCACTCACATATGTGAAACATGTCGACCGCCATTCCCCTTCCGTCGAAGGACGAGCAGCGCGAGCATCTGATGGTGCAGGTCGCGAAGCTCTATTACGACCTCGAGCGGACGCAGAGCGAGATCGCGACCGAGGTCGGGCTGACGCGCTGGCAGGTCGCGCGGCTTTTGCGCGATGCGCGCGAGACCGGTGTCGTCCGCATCGCCATCGTTCCCCGCGCGCAGCGCCTGCCGGCGCTCGAATCCCGCCTGCAGACGGCCTTCGGCCTGCGCGAGGCGATCGTCGTGCCGGCGCTCGGCGATGGCGCGCTGGCGCAGGACGCGGTCGCCCAGGCGGCCGGGCAATATCTCGCCTCGCTCAGCCCCCGCCCCGACCTGATCGGCGTATCCTGGGGCCGGACCATGGCGGCCGTCGCACATTGGCTGCCGCCGGGCTGGAACGACGGCGTACGGATCGTCCTGATGAACGGCGCGACCAATTCACGGTCGGCGCGGCTCGCGACCAACACCGTCGCCGAGCGCTTCGCCGAGAGCGGCAACGGCACGGCGACGCTTTTGCCGGTGCCAGCGATCGTCGGCCGCGCCGAGACGCGCAGCGTGCTCGAGGCCGACCCGGTGATATCAGATGTGCTGGCGCTGGCCGAGGAAGCGCCCGTCGCCTGCTTCGGCCTCGGCGGCATGGCCGGCTCCGTCCATATCGAATCCGGCTATCTGACCGACCGCGACGTCGACGGCCTCGCCGAGAAGCATGCGGTCGGCGACCTGCTCGGCCGCTTCATCGATGCGGACGGCGCCATCGCCGATCCGGCGCTCGACGCCCGCACCATCGGCCTCGCGCCCGAAAAACTGCGCGACAAGACGCATGCGATAGGGGTCGCCGCCGGCAAGTCCAAGCATGCCGTCGTCCTCGCGGCGCTCCGCGCACGCTACATCAACGTCCTCGTCACCGACGAGGCGACCGCTCTTCACGCCCTAACCGAAATCGCCCATTCCGAAGCCCGGGAGAAAACCCATGCCGGCTGACGGCTCCACGGAGCGCAAAGCTCCGCCGCTCTCGAACACGCTCACGCGCAATGACGGCACGCCGCTGCGGACCGACTGGTTCGAGGGCGCGCAGGTCAACACCTCCGCCGCCGAGCGCCGCGCTAGCACACTGACGACGCGGCGCACGGTGAAGAAGGAATACCAGGCCGCCTGGCTGGTGAAGGCGGTGACGCTGATGGACCTGACGACGCTCGCCGGCGACGATACGCCCGGCCGCGTGCACCGGCTCTGCATGAAGGCGCGGCGGCCGTTCCGCGAGGATCTCGTCGAGGCGCTCGGCCTCTCCGACGATCCGCCTGTTGTCGGCGCCGTCTGCGTCTACCCGACCATGGTCGCCCCGGCCGTCAAGGCGCTCGAAGGCTCCGGCATTCCCGTCGCCTCGGTCGCCACCGGCTTCCCGGCCGGCCTGACGCCGCTGAAGCAGCGGCTGGAGGAGATCCACTATGCCGTCGGCGAGGGCGCGCACGAGATCGACATCGTCATCACCCGCGCCCATGTGCTGAATGCCGACTGGCAGGCGCTCTATGACGAGGTCGCCGCCATGCGGGAGGCCTGCGGCGAGGCGCATCTGAAGGCGATCCTCGCCACCGGCGATCTGAAGACGCTCCGCAACGTCTACAAGGCCTCGATGGTCGCCATGCAGGCCGGCGCCGACTTCATCAAGACCTCGACCGGCAAGGAAGACGTCAACGCGACGCTGCCGGTCAGCCTCGTCATGTGCCGCGCCATCCGCGACTACGAGGCGGCGACCGGCTTCAAGATCGGCTTCAAGCCGGCCGGCGGCTTGCGCACCGCCAAGGACGCCATGGCCTGGCTGATCCTGATGAAGGAAGAGCTCGGCAATCGCTGGCTCGAGCCCGACCTGTTCCGCATCGGCGCGAGTTCGCTGCTCGCCGACATCGAGCGGCAGATCGAGCACTACGTCACCGGCCGCTATTCCTCCACCATCCGCCACGCGCTCGCCTGAGGGGAACGATCATGGCACTCGTCAAGGACATCCTCGTCAGCATGGATTACGGCCCCGCCCCCGAGGTGAACGAACCCGTCACCGGCTGGCTCGACCTGCACAAGGACGGTTTCAACCATTTCATCGACGGCAAGTTCGTCGCGCCTTCGGAAGGCCAGCGCTTCGCCGTGTTCAACCCGGCCTATGAGACCGAACTCGCCCAGGTCGCCCAGGGCAGCGCCGCCGACGTCGACAAGGCCGTCAAGGCGGCGCGCAAGGCGTTCAAGTCGTGGTCGGCGCTCTCCGGCCATGACCGCGCCGTTTATCTCTATGCCATCGCCCGCCACATCCAGAAGCGCGAGCGCTTCCTCGCCGTTCTGGAGACGATGGACAATGGCAAGCCGATCCGCGAGACGCGCGACATCGACATTCCGCTGGTCGCCCGGCACTTCTACCATCATGCCGGCTGGGCCGAGCTGATCGAGAGCGAGTTCCCCGGCGAAGGCCCGGTCGGCGTCTGCGGCCAGATCATCCCGTGGAATTTCCCGCTGCTGATGCTCGCCTGGAAGATCGCCCCCGCGCTCGCCGCCGGCAACACGGTGGTGCTGAAGCCGGCGGAGTACACGCCGCTCACCGCCCTCGCCTTCGCCGAGATCTGCCGCGAGGTCGGCCTGCCGGCCGGCGTCGTCAACATCGTCACCGGCGACGGCGTCACCGGAAACGCGATCGTCGAGCATCCCGACGTCGACAAGATCGCCTTCACCGGCTCGACCGAGGTCGGCCGCATCATCCGCGAGAAGACCGCCGGCACCGGCAAGAAGCTCTCGCTCGAGCTCGGCGGCAAGTCGCCCTTCATCGTCTTCGAGGACGCCGACATCGACGGCGCGGTCGAGGGCGTCGTCGATGCGATCTGGTTCAACCAGGGCCAGGTCTGCTGCGCCGGCTCGCGCCTCCTCGTGCAGGAGGGCGTCGCCGAGCAGGTCTATGCCAAGCTCCGCGGCCGCATGGCCAACCTCCGTGTCGGCGATCCGCTCGACAAGTCGGTCGACATGGGCGCCATCGTCGACCCGGTCCAGCTGAAACGCATCCGCGAGCTCGTGGCGAAGGGCGAAGCGGAGGGCGCGACGCTCTTCCAGGTTAACGAAGGGTTACCAGCGAAGGGCTGTTTCTTCCCGCCGTCGCTCTTCACCAATGTCGCCCCGGCGTCGACCATCGCCGAGGTCGAGATCTTCGGACCGGTGCTCGCCGGCATGACATTCCGCACGCCGGACGAGGCGGTGGCGCTCGCCAACAACAGCCGCTACGGCCTCGCGGCATCGGTCTGGTCGGAGAACATCAACCTGTCGCTCGATGTCGCCGCCAAGCTGAAGGCCGGCGTGGTGTGGATCAACGGCACCAACATGTTCGACGCCGCCGCCGGCTTCGGCGGCTATCGCGAGAGCGGCTTTGGCCGCGAGGGCGGGCGCGAGGGCATGGCGGAATATCTGAAGCCGGTCGGCGACAAGCCCTTGAAGGCAGACGAGAAAATCGCCACCAAGCTGTCGGCGCTGCCCGTCGCCGACGAGGAAATCTCGGGCCTGCCGTCGATCGATCGGACCGCGAAACTCTATGTCGGGGGCAAGCAGGCGCGGCCGGATTCCGGCTATTCCTATTCGGTGCTCGATCCGAAGGGCCGTCCGGTCGGCCAGGCCGGGCTCGGCAACCGCAAGGACATCCGCAACGCCGTCGAGGCGGCCGGCAAGGCCGGAAGCTGGGGCGGTGCCACGGCGCATAACCGCGCGCAAGTGCTTTATTACGTTGCGGAAAATCTCTCCTCTCGCGCCAGGGAGTTCGAGGCGCGCATCATCGCCATGACCGGCGCCTCGGCCAAGGCGGCGGCGGAAGAGGTGGCGGTCGCGATCCGGCGGACCTTCTGGTACGCGGCCCAGGCCGACAAGTTCGACGGCGCCGTGCATGCGACCAAGTCGCGCCACGTGACGCTTGCCATGAACGAACCCTTTGGCACCATGGGCATTCTCTGCCCGGACGAGGCGCCGCTGCTCGGCTTCGTGTCGCTGGCGATGCCGGCGATCGCCATGGGCAACCGGGTCGTCGTCGTCCCCTCCTCCAGCCATCCGCTGGCGGCGACGGATTTCTACCAAGTCCTTGATACGTCGGATGTTCCGGCCGGCGTGGTCAACATCGTCACCGGCGAACGCGACGCGCTCGCCAAGACGCTGGCCGAGCACGATGATGTCGCGGCGCTCTGGTATTTCGGCTCCAAGGCCGGCAGCGCCATGGTGGAGAAGGCCTCGTCCGGCAATCTGAAGCCGGTCTGGGCCAACCAGGGCATTCCGCGCCGCTGGAATGAAGCTTCGGCGCAGGGCCGCGAGTTCCTCCGCCGCGCCACCCAGGTCAAGAACATCTGGGTCCCCTACGGAGAGTAGACGGCGCTCCTCCGCGTCCCTCGGGAGGCGGAGGATTCCCCTGAAAACCGAAGCGGTTACGCCTCGTCCTCGGCGGGCGCCAGCGATACTTCGGCGGTCGGGCGGCCGCCCAGAATGGTGGTCGCGGCGGCGCCGGCCGCGACGCCGCGATTGAGACAGATGTCGAGCGGCTTGCCGGCGAGCCGCGCCGCCAGGAAGCCGGCGAGGAAAGCGTCGCCGGCGCCGGTGGTATCGGCGACCTCGATTTGCGGCGCCGCCGCCTTCAGCCGGATCGCCTGCGTCGCCGCCTCGGCCCCGCCGGCGCCGCGCTTGATCACGGCAAGATCATAGCGCGCGGTCAGGAAGCGGATCTGCGCCGCCTCGTTGCGCGTGCCGGTCAGGCAGGCGGCCTCCTCGGCATTCGGGAAGATGATCGACGCGTCGCTGGTCCAGCCGAGGAAGTTCGACGGACCGACCTCCTCAAGGAAGCTCACCGAAGCGGGATCGACGGTGACGGTGATGCCGCGCGCGCGGGCCACCGCCATCAGCGCCATCACGGCGGCGCGCGGACCCGGCGTGAACAGCGCGTAACCGGAGACGTGCACGAGATCGAGCTGGTTCAGCATCGAGAACGGCAGGTCGTCGGCCGAAAGCGTGTCATTGGCGCCGCGATCGGTCAGGAAGCTGCGCTCGCCGCCCTCGGAGAGAATGGCGATCAGCATGCCGGTCGCGCGCGTCTCGTCGGCGGAAAGGACCGGCACCACGCCGACGTCGCGCAGAGCCTGCTCCTGCTCGGCGAGATCGCGGCGGCCGACGCGGCCGGCGAAGGCGACTGGAATGCCGAAATGCGCCAGCCAGGCCGCCTGGTTGCAGCCGGAACCGCCGGGATAGAGCCCGATCTTGGCGCGCCGATCCGAACCGACGACCAGCGGCCCGTCCGGCCGCACGATGACATCGGTCATCACGTCGCCAATGACGAGCATGCGAGGGCGGGGCGGAACGGTGGCGGACATGGCAAAGCTCGAAATGACGGACTCGAATCGGAAAGCGGCTCAATCTCTCTCCTATAGAGAGGAATGCCGCCGGCATTAAGCTTGAACCGTGCCGCCAAACCCTCCATGTCTGGCATCCGCCCCCATCGCATCGAGGCCCGCATGACCGCCGACAATCCGCTGCTCGCGACCTGGAACACCCCTTTCGGCGTGCCGCCCTTCGCCGCGATCGAACCGGCGCACTACACGCCCGCCTTCGAAGCGGCGATCTCCGCGCACAATGCCGAGATCGCGGCCATCGCGGATAATCCGGAACCTCCGAGTTTCGACAACACCATCGCCGCCATGGAGCGCGCCGGCCGGCTGCTCGACCGCATCGCCAGCGTCTTCTTCAACCTGACCGGCGCGCATACCAATGACGAGCTGGAGACGATCGAGCTGGATCTGGCGCCAGTGCTCGCCCGCCACAGCAACGCGATCTACCAGAACGCCAGGCTGTTCGAGCGGATCGATACGCTGGTCAAGGCCGGCGCCTCCGGCCTCGACGCCGAGCAGGCGCGCGTGCTCGACCGCTATCACACCGCCTTCGTCCGCGCCGGCGCCGGGCTGTCGCCCGAAGCGAAGACGCGGGTCGGCGCCATCGCCGAACGCCTCGCCACGCTCGGCACCAATTTCGGCCAGAACGTGCTCGCCGACGAGAAGAGCTGGAGCCTGACGCTCGACGGCGAAGAGGATTTGGCCGGCCTGCCGGAGTTCCTGCGCGACGCGGCGGCCCAGGCAGCGAGGGATCGCGGCCTCGACGGCAAGCATGTCATCACGCTGTCGCGCTCGTCGATCGAGCCGTTCCTGCAGTTCTCCGCCCGCCGCGATCTGCGCGAGAAGGCCTTCGCCGCCTGGGTCGCGCGCGGCGAGGCCGGTAAGACCGACAACCGCGCCATCATCGCCGAGACCGTGGCGCTGCGCGCCGAGCGGGCGAAGCTGCTCGGCTTCGAGACCTTCGCGCATTATCGCCTCGACGATTCGATGGCGAAGACGCCGGAAGCGGCGATGGAGCTGCTGCGTTCGGTCTGGACGCCCGCCCGCGCCCGGGCAATCACCGAGCGCGACGCCCTGCAGGCGCTGGCGCAATCCGAAGGCGGCAATTTCGACATCGCCGCCTGGGATTGGCGCTATTATTCCGAAAAGCGCCGCAAGGCCGAGTTCGATCTCGACGAGAGCCAGCTGAAGCCCTACCTGCAGCTCGACAAGATCATCGAAGCCGCCTTCGACACGGCAACGCAGCTGTTCGGCGTCACCTTCACCGAGCGCTTCGACGTGCCGGTCTATCATCCGGACGTCCGCGTCTTCGAAGTGAAGGACCGCGACGGAAAGCCGGTCGGCCTGTTCCTCGGCGACTATTTCGCCCGTTCCTCGAAGCGCTCCGGCGCCTGGATGAGCGAATATCGCGGCCAAGAGCGGCTGTCGGGCGACATCCGCCCCATCATCGTCAATGTGATGAACTTCGCCAAGGCGGCCGAGGGCCAGCCGACGCTGCTCTCCTATGACGATGCGCGGACTTTGTTCCACGAGTTCGGCCACGGCCTGCACGGTCTGCTCTCCGACGTCACCTATCCGCTGCTCGCCGGCACCAATGTCGCGCGCGACTTCGTCGAGTTCCCCTCGCAGCTCTACGAGCACTGGTTCGAGCAGCCGGAGGTGCTGGCGCGCTTCGCGCTGCACTACAAGACCGGCGAACCGATGCCGAAGGCGCTGATCGACCGGCTGACGGCGAGCCGCACCTTCAACCAGGGTTTTGCTACCGTCGAATATGTCTCGTCAGCGCTGGTCGATCTCGAATTCCACCTGCTGACCTCGACCGAGGGCCTCGACGCCAACGCGTTCGAGGCGAAGATCCTCGGCGAGATCGGCATGCCGGAGGCGATGGTGATGCGGCACCGCCCGCCGCATTTCCAGCACGTCTTCGCCGGCGACGGCTATTCCTCGGCCTACTACTCGTATCTGTGGTCGGAAGTGCTCGATGCCGACGGTTTCGGCGCCTTCGAGGAGGCGGGCGACATCTTTGCCCCGGCGGTCGCCACGAAGCTGCACGATTTCGTCTATGCCGCCGGCAACCGGCGCAAGCCCGACGAGGCCTATCGCGCCTTCCGCGGCCGCGACCCCGAACCCTCCGCGCTCCTGAAGAAGCGCGGCCTGCTCGAAGCGGCGGAGTAATCCGCCGCGCACAACCCGCTCCGTTGGCCCGCGATCTCTCGACAATAGGCCCGCGCCACGCCGAATTCTCGGCGCGGCGCTGGCCTTGACCGGAATTATCGCTATTGTCCGCGGCCAAACCTCAAGAGGATCAGCGCCATGGCCGTTTCCAAGACCGACCTTACCCAAATCGAGCTGAAGACGCTCGCCCGCGTCTCGCGTCCCGGCCCCTATGTCGGCCTGAACGGCAAGGCCGTGCAGAAGCTGATCGAGCTCGGCCTCGTGAAGACCCGCGTCAACGGCTATGTGCTGACCGAGGACGGCATCGGCCTGCTGCGCGCCGACGCCGAGTAATCGCGTCCGCGACATCCAACAAGAAAGCCCCCGCGCGGTTATCCGCCGGGGGCTTTTTCATTGGTGGTTCGGACGGCGATCAGTCCGGCAGGACGACGCCGATCTTGGCCAAGAGGCCGCCATCGACCTTGTATTCGCCGCCCGTGCAGAAGGCGGCGCGCGGGCCGGCCAGGAAGGCGATCATCGCGCCCACATCCTCGGGCCGGCCGACGCGGCCGATCGGATGCGCGGCGCCCCAGGAGGCGATCACCTCGTCCTCGGTCTTGCCGTCGAGATTCTCGCTCGCCGCGAAGCGCAGCATCGGCGTGTCGATCGAGCCGGGGCAGACCGCGTTGACGCGGATGCCATCCTTGGCGTGATCGAGCGCCATCGCGCGGGTCAGCGCCAGCAGGCCACCCTTCGAGGCGACATAGGCGGCGACATTGGTCTGGCAGGCGATGCCCTGCACCGAGGCGATGTTGACGATCGCGCCGCCGCCGGTCTTGCGCATCACCGGAATGGCGTGGTGGGCGGTCAGATAGGTGCCCTTCAGATTGACGCCGAGCACGCGGTCCCAATCGGCCTCGCCCATCGTCTCAACGGTGCCATAGGGCTGGATCGCCGCGCTGTTGACGATGATGTCGATGCGGCCAAACTTTGCCGCCGTCTCGGCCACCAGCGCCGCGACCGAGGCGTCGGTCGACACATCGCCGACGATCCCGTGCGCCGTACCACCCTCCGCCGCGAGCGTCGCCACGGCCGTGTCCAGCGCCCCCTTGTCGAGGCCGAACAGCACGACAGTCGCACCTTCCGCTGCCAGGGCCCGCGCACCGCCAAAACCGATGCCGGTGGCGCCGCCCGTCACGATCGCCACCTTGCCCGCCAATTCCGCCATTCGTCTCGCTCCCGCTATCATTTCTTGTTGTGTGGCTCGGCCCGGAATCGCGCGGCGGCTCACGGCCGGTACCCTGCCATCGTCACGCGGCAAGCGCCATGACCTTCGAGACGGCTCAGGCGGCTGCATCCTTGGCCAGCAGAACCGCGACGAGGCGAACGAGGCCGTGCCGGACATATTCGGCCACGTCGCCCTCGGGATCGAAGCTCCACCAGAGGAGCGAACCCTGCCATTGCGACGCCATCAGCAGGCCGATGTCCTTCGGCGCCTGCGGTGTGTCGGCGAAGCAGGCCTCGATCGCGTCGGTGAGCTGCTTCTTCCAGCGCGTCCCCCGCGCCCGCAGCAGCGGATCGCGCAGGTCCTCGCGCAGCACCAAGAGGCCCTCGGCGTAGGCTTCGATCTCGCCATAGTCGGAAAGGCCGACGAGAAGCGCGATGGCGCCTGCCGGTGTGCGCGGCACGGCGGCGGCAAGCGCCTCCGTCCGGGCGTCGAGCCCGTCCCACGCCTGCAACAGCGCCGCCTGCTTCAGGGCCGCCTTGCTGCCGAAGCGCTGGACCAGCGTCGAGCCGGACAGGCCGCAGGCGCGCGACAGGCTCTCGAAGGTCAGCGCCTCGGGTCCCTGCGCCTGGACGATCGCCAGCGCCGCCTCGAGCACGGCCTCATCGGAAAGCGTCTTGCGACGAGCCATGTTGACTCCCATTTATAAACGAACGATCATTTATAAATCGAAGCGAACGATTTGAACAGCAGGAAACCGTGAGATGACCGACCAGGCCAGGCCGCTGCAGGGAAAAGTGGCGCTCGTCGCCGGAGCGACGCGCGGCGCCGGACGCGGCATCGCGGCTGAGCTCGGCGCCGCCGGCGCGACCGTCTATGTCACCGGCCGCACCACGCGCGAGCACGCCTCCGAATACCAGCGTCCCGAGACGATCGAGGATACGGCCGAGCTGGTGACGTCGCTCGGCGGCAAAGGCATCGCCGTCCCGACCGATCATCTCGTGCCGGGCGAGGTCCAGGCCCTGGTCGAGCGCATCCGACGTGAGGCGGGCCGCCTCGACATCCTCGTCAACGACATCTGGGGCGGCGAAAAGCTGTTCGAATGGAACAAGCCGGTCTGGGAGCACGATCTCGAGAACGGCCTGCGCCTGCTCCGCCTCGGCATCGACACCCATCTGATCACCGCGCATTTCGCCCTGCCGCTGCTGATCGAAAATCCCGGCGGGCTGCTGGTCGAGATGACCGACGGCACGGCCGAGTACAACGCTACGCGCTATCGGCTGTCGCCCTTCTACGACCTCGCCAAGACCGCCGTGAACCGCATGGGCTGGTCGCATGCCAGGGATCTGGCGCCACATGGCGCAACCTCCGTCTCCCTCACGCCAGGCTGGCTGCGCTCGGAAATGATGCTGGAGGCTTTTGGCGTGCGCGAGGAGAACTGGCGCGACGCCATCGCGGCGACGCCGCATTTCGCCATCTCGGAAACGCCCCGCTATGTCGGCCGCGCCGTCGCGGCGCTTGCCGCCGATCCCGACCGCGCCCGCTGGAACGGGCAGTCGCTGTCGAGCGGCGGCCTGGCGCAGGTCTACGGCTTCACCGACCTCGACGGCTCGCAGCCGGACGCCTGGCGCTACCTCGTCGAGGTGGAGGAGACGGGCAAGCCTGCCGACACCACCGGCTACCGCTAGCGGCTCGACACACCGCCAAAGGCAGGGTGCTGGCCGGCATCCCGGCAGAGCCCCTGCCCGTCCCCGGTAAAGATAGCCGAAGACCACCTCATGTAGACATCAAGAATTACTCTAAACTCTCAGCATTTACAGATCGGTAGAGACTTCGTGTTTTCTTGGGCAGGAGGAAACGAAAGGAAACACGATGCAGATCACCCGCCTGAGCAAGACCGCGCTCGTCGCATCCATCGCCTTCTTTGCCACGCTGGTGGCGTTCGGCAACATCACGGACTACGGATCCAACTTCGAGTTCGTGCGCCATGTCCTGATGATGGACACCATCTTCCCGAATGCGACGATCCACTACCGCGCGATCACCAATCCGACGCTGCACCATGCGTTCTACATCCTGATCATCGCGGCCGAGACGCTGACGGCGGTCCTGTGCTGGATCGGCACCTTCGCCATGCTCGGCCGTCTCGGCGCCGACGCGCGCTCGTTCAACCGGTCGAAGAAGTGGGCGATCGGCGGCCTCGCCTTTGGCTTCCTGGTCTGGCAGGTCGCCTTCCTGTCGGTCGGCGGCGAGTGGTTCGGCATGTGGATGTCGCAGACCTGGAATGGCATCGAATCCGCCTTCCGCTTCTTCATCACGATCATCGCGGTCCTGATCTTCGTCTCGATGCCGGATACCGAACTGGACGCCTGAACCGGCGTCGCCTCGCCTTTATAGAGACCTGATATTCAACCCCGGCCGGACCCTCCGGCCGGGGTTTTCGTTTCGGCCAGGGGCAGGCGCCCCGCCCGTCAGGAAAGATGGCAAGGGCAAAAGCTGTCCTTTCAAAAATACCGACCGTTCGGTATGTTCGAGCGATGAACAACGCCTACGCCCGCAAGAAGCAGCCCGAACAGGTTCGCCGCCAGTTGCTCGACTGCGCCGCGACGCTGGCCGTCGAGATCGGCCTTTCGGCGCTGACCATCCAGGCCGTCGCCGACGCGGCGAGCGTCACCAAGGGCGGCCTGTTTCATCACTTCCCCAGCAAGGAGAAGCTGATCGAGGGCGTATTCGTCGATCTTCTGGAAAAGCTCGACGCGGAGATCGACACCCTGCTGGCGCGCGACCCCATTCGCTGCGGCCGCTTCACCCGCGCCTATGTCGATTCCGCGATGCGTCTGATGGAATCGAAGGCGCCCAGCCCCTGGGGGGCGCTATCGATCTCGATGATGACCGATGCCAATCTCCGCCGGCTCTGGTCGGACTGGCTGCGCGATCGGCTGATCCGGCATGCCGACACCGATTCGGATCCGGCGCTGGAAATCGTCCGCTATGCCGCCGACGGCG
The DNA here is from genome assembly GCF_059699055.1 of Kaistia sp. SLG-1. Classification (NCBI taxonomy): domain Bacteria; kingdom Pseudomonadati; phylum Pseudomonadota; class Alphaproteobacteria; order Hyphomicrobiales; family Kaistiaceae; genus Kaistia; species Kaistia sp. SLG-1. The sequence continues at coordinate 494,126 of NZ_AP048544.1, read as the reverse complement.
TCTGGCTGGCCGACCTTACCGACGTGGACAAGGCGCTGCGGATGGACCGCGGCGCGCTGCGCGACACCCTCATCGACATGACACAGAGAGACAGGCCATGAACCCGGCCCTCGCAACCTACGCCGCGCTCGGCGTCGCCATCAGCCTCGAGGTGATCGGCACCACGCTGCTGCAGCAGACGCAGCAGTTCACCCGGCCGCTGCCGACGATCGGCATGGCGCTCTGCTATGCGGGCGCCTTCTACTTCCTGACCTTCGTGCTGCGCTCGATGCCGGTCGGCATCGCCTATGCGATCTGGAGCGGGCTCGGCATCGTCCTGATCTCGGCGATCGGCTTCTTCCTGTTCCGGCAGACGCTCGACCTCGCCGCCATCATCGGCCTCGGCTTCATCATCGTCGGCGTCATCATCGTCAACGTCTTCTCGAGCTCGGTCTCGCACTGAGGCGCCGGAGAAGGGCCGAAACGACGAGGGCGCGGCGGCCGCGCCCTCGCGACAAGCCTCGCTCAGAGAGCGAGGCCGATCACCATCAGGCAGTAACCGATGAGCGCGCCGTTCACGAGCGTGAAGTAGAGGTGCGGCTTCCGCGCATCGCCCTGGAACAGCAGGAAGTTATGGAAGAGCGACGTTGCGCCGATCAGGAACAGGATCAGCAGCAGCGCGCCCCAGGCCGGCAGGATGCCGAGCGCGACGGAGAGACCGCCGACCAGCTGCGAGGCGAAGCCAAGCGCCACCAGCGGCGCCGGCAGCTTGTAGCCGTAATTGGTCTCGGACTGGCTCGCCTGGGCAAAATTCAGGAAGTTGCGGATGCTGGCGATGACGAAGAAGAGGCCGAGCAGGATGCGGCCGATCAGGATCAGTGTCGCTGCGAGTGTCATGATTTCCCCCACTCCGCCTTGAACAAGCGGATGTGGTGTCCATAGGACAGAACCTTGGCGGCCGCCGCAAGCGCCGCCGGGCCACAACCCCTGGAAAATGGGCTCCAGGGCACGGACGAGAGCGAGCTGCGGCCGCCAAGCGAACGCATCCCTCCGGGCAACGCGCAGCCCCCGCCAGAAGCGGACTGCCCACCGCCACTCCCCTGTCGATCTGCCAAAATACAACGCAGACGGAGTGAAGACGCACTGCGCAACCGAGCACTTGTGCGGACGGGCCCGAATCTGCTGCACATGGTTTCGGCCCGAATTCAGGGCCTGAAACCAGGAGAGCTTGGATTGCCCCAAACGGTTCGCGACGTGACTTTTGAGCTTCTTCGGAAGCTCGGCCTGACGACGGTCTTCGGCAATCCCGGTTCGACAGAGGAGACCTTCCTCAAGAACTTCCCGAAGGATTTCCGCTACGTGCAGACGCTGCAGGAAGCGTCGGCGGTCGGCGCGGCGGATGGCTTCGCGCAGGGAATGCGGCGCCCCGCTCTGGTCAACGTCCACACCTCGGCCGGCCTGAGCAACGGGATGAGCAACGTCCTGACCGCGTTCATGAACCGGACGCCGCTGATCATCACCGCCGGCAACCAGACGCGCGACATGCTGCTGATGGAGCCGTGGCTGACCAACGTCCAGCCGTCTCTGATGCCCAAGCCCTGGGTGAAGTGGAGCTACGAGCCGGTGCGCGCCCAGGATGTGCCGGCCGCCTTCATGCGCGCCTATGCCATCGCGACGCAGCCGCCGATGGGCCCCGTGTTCCTGTCGATCCCTCTCGACGACTGGGATCAGCCGTTCGAGGGCGTCCCCGTCCTGCGCTCGGTCGCGTCGCGGATCGGACCGGATCCGGCGCGGATCGCCGATTTCGCCGAGGCCCTCTCCAAGGCGAAGAACCCGGTGCTGATCTATGGCGCGGCAATCGCCCGCGAACAGGGATGGCCGCAGGCGATCGCGCTGGCCGAGAAGCTCGACGCGCCGGTCTGGGCGGCGCCCGCCTCCGAGCGGACGCCATTCCCCGAAAACCACCGGCTCTATGCCGGCGGACTACCCTTCGCGATCGGCCCGCTGTCGCAGAAGCTGGCCGGGCACGATCTGGCGATCGTGATCGGCGCGCCGGTGTTCCGCTACTATCCCTACGTGGCGGGATCCTATCTGCCGGAAGGGCTGCGTCTGCTGCACGTCACCGACGACCCGGCCGAGGCCGGACGCGCGCCGGTTGGCGACAGCCTGCTCTGCGACGCGGTGCTGGCGATCGAGGCGCTCACCCGGGCGGTCGCGGCGCGACCGGCGGTCAGAACAGTCGTCAAGGAGCCGCACAACATGGCGCCGCATCCTGCCTCCAGCGCGAAGTCAGCGGGCGCATCGGCTTCCCTCGATCGGCTCCTGAAGACGGCCGCCCCGGCCGAAGCCGAGCTGGCGCTCGCTCTCGACGTCGAGGACCGGCCGGCGGCCAGACCCGTCGATCGGGCGCCGCATGGCGCCCGGCCGCAGCCGGCGGACGAGGACGAGCTGAGCGCCCTCGAGCTCTTCCGCGCGCTCCGCGCCGCCACGCCCCGTGAGACGGTGCTGGTCGAGGAATCGCCGTCCAATCTCGGCGATCTGCACACCGCCTGGCCGATCGAATTGCCGGATTCGTTCTACACCTTCGCCTCCGGCAGTCTCGGATGGAACCTGCCGGCGGCGGTCGGCATCGCGCTGGCCGAGCGCGACAGCGGCCGCAACCGGCCGGTCCTCGCCGTGATCGGCGACGGCTCGCTGCAATACTCGGTCCAGGGCCTCTGGACGGCCGCCCAGCAGGGATTGCCGATCCTCTATGTCGTGCCGCGCAACGGCGAATACGGCATCCTGAAATCCTTCGCGGTGCTGGAGGAGACGCCCGGCGTCCCCGGCCTCGACCTGCCCGGCCTCGACATCGTGGCACTTGCCAAGGGCTATGGCTGCACCGCCGTCCGCGCGGAAACGCTAGACGAGGTTCGGGCCGTCTGCGCCGAGGCGTTCACCCGCAAGGGCCCGACGGTTCTGGAAGTGCCGATCGCGGCAACCATCCCGCCGCTGATCTGACATCGCCCCTCAAGGTCCCCGCCTCCTCGCGAAGCGGGGACCCGCCGGAACGGAGTATCGCTCACGCTTCCCGAACCTTCTCGGACAGCGCGGGCTCGGCATGCGGCGTGAACTTCGCGGTCCTGCCGCGAATTCGGTCCCGGACCCGATTGATCGGCCGGTCCACCAGCGCCACCATCACGGCGGACAGGGCCAGGCTGAGCAGGATCGAGGCGGCGAGCGTCCAATAGCTGTAGCCCGTCGCGAACGTCATGACGCCGACGAAGATCACCTCGTGGTAGAGGTAAAGGGGATAGGTCAGCGCCCCCAGGCTCTGGTCCAGGCCTGTCCAGCGTCCCGGCTTGCCGAAACTCAGCAAGACCATCAGCGCCAGCAGAACGAAAAACAAACCGAGATTGCTCCAGGCCAGCGCCTGAAGCCCGACGTCGAGCGCGTGTTTTTCGACCTGGCTCCAGCTGTGCCAGATCATGGCCGGGACGGCGATCAGCGCCAGGAAAAGGGCTGCAGCACTCCCCCGACGCCAATAGTACCAGGCCGCGCCAAACACAAAGTAGGGAAGAAAGCCGAACATTCCGGGAGCGCGACCCGCCATCGCCAGGCCGAACGCCAGCGCAAAGGGAACGATCATCCAAGCCGCGACGCGGGCGAAACCCGCCTTCGGCCCTACCCTCGCCTGCAGGAACAGGCACGCCGCCATCACGAGGTAGAACGCCACCTCGACCCGAACGGCCCAGGTAATATCCAGAAAATTGTAGCGGATGAAGCGATCGACGAGCGGAAAGACCCCGACGAAATTCAAGATGACATTCTTGATTTCAAAGGCATCGGCGGGAAAGTCGGCCTGGGACCTCCACAGGATCTCGCCACCGAACGTCCGAAATGCCTGATGGGCCAGCATCGACAGGGCTACCGCCAGCACGAAATGCGGCGCGATGCGAAGAAACCGGTTCTCCAGAAAGGCGCCCGGCCGGTTCCGATACATACAGTCGATCGCCTCGGCGATGACGAAGCCGGACAGGGCGAAGAACACGAGCACCGCCATGTCGCCCATGTAGTAGGGCGCGAGCGCGGCGCGGAGCGCCTCCGGCGCCAGGTCCGCCCCGAAGTGCTGGATCATCACGAGGAATGCCAGAAGCAGGCGGAACGCCCCGAACGGCCGATAGACATAGGAAGCCGTCGCCGAAACTGGCTTGTGGTCCATTCCCGCCCTCCCCTATTGGTTGCGTTGTTCATACTCCACAACTAGCAAGAAGAAGTCCACGCCCGTGAGCTCCGCCAGCGACTGCGTGATTGACGGCCCGAGACGGGCGGACCTCGTCACCACAGCCAGACGCGCATCCCGTTACGTCAATTTGACCGACGCGTTATCGCGATCCTGCTACGCTTCTTCGCGCGAGGCAGGGATTGCCGCGCGGCGGAGGGCGGGAACCATGCGCGCTGGAATCCTCATCTGCGGTTGCCTCGCCTCGACGCTCGCCCTCGCGGAGACCACGCCGCCCCGAACCTTTGTCGCCAGCATCGGCGCCATTTCGCCGGCGCAGCGAGACAAGATGATCGGCGTTTCCTGGAAGGAAGGCTGCCCGGTGGCGCCGGAGGACCTCGCCGCCATAAGGCTGCGCTATATCGGCTTCGACAACGCGGTGCATGACGGCGTCCTCGTCGTCCACCAGCGCCTGGCGAAAGAGATCGTCGCCATCTTCGGCGAGTTGTTCGATGCCGGTTTCCAGATCGAGCGGATGCAGCCCTATGAGGATTTCGCGATCGCGCAATATGCCGCCGCGAACGACACGGCCGGCTTCTATTGTCGGCCGGCCCAGGACGATCCGGACGAATTCAGCTGGCATGCCTATGGGCTGGCCGTCGACCTCAATGCGAAGACCAACCCGTTCCACGATCCCAAGGAGGGCTGGTGGCCGGCGGGATCGGACGGCGACCGCAGCCGCGTCGCACCCGGGCTGATCACGGCCGATTCGAAGGTCGTCGAGATCTTCATGCGCCATGGCTGGGCCTGGGGCGGCATCGAGAAGAACCCGGATTTCATGCATTTCGCCAAGGTCACGGTCGGCGATGCCAGCAATCCGCTGGACCGCCCGGTCTGGGCCGAAACCCTGATCAACGCGCCGAAATAGGCGCGGCGGCCGCCCTGGCGGGTTGCCGATCGGCGGCCCAGTTCCCGTTATCGTGCCAGTAGAGAGAGCCCAAGAGCGATGTCTTCGCCGGGCACATCCTCCAGGATTGCCGACTGGACGACGGTTCCGAGCAGGACGGAGAGGAACAGCTTGGCGACGGCGTCCGCCTCAGTGGGGGAGCGCAGGCCCCAGCCTGCCGCGAGCCTGCCGAGCTCGTCACGGAAGGCCGCGTAATAGCCCCGCATCACCGCGCCGAGCCGGGCGTTGCGCTGCGCCTCGCTCCAGCCGAGAAGCGCGATCCGGCGGAGATCATAGCCGTCGCGCACCGCGAAACGTTCGATCACGGGAAAGAGCAGACCGGCCAATTCCGGCGCCGATGCGGGCCGCTCCTCGCGGATCGCCTCGCCAAGCAGCGTGCTCAGCCGGTCGAGCGAGGTTGTGACGGCGGCGAAGATCAGCTCGTCCTTGCTCTTGAAATAGCTGTAGACGGCGCCCGCCGACAGGCCGCTGACGCCGATGATGTCCTGCATCGTCGTCGCGTGCAGCCCCTCCTTGTCGAAGCATCGCCAGGCAGCGTCGAGGATCTGGAGACGGCGGGCTTCGCGGGCTTCATCGGAGATCTTGGGCATCCCCATTTCCTAAAACGAACGACCGTTCTTTACAAGAGGTCACTCCGGGTATAAAGAACGGTCATTCGTTTTAGGAGAGCTGACATGATCACAGTGACAGCCATCGAGACGGGCAAGGCGCGGATGAAGACGGCGCAGCGGACCGGCCGGGACGGACGCGGCGGCATCGGGCGCAAGATCGACATCTTCCGGGATCCCGACTGGGTCGATCCGCTGCCGATCTTCTGCTTCCTGATCGATCACCCAGAGGGTCGCTTCCTAGTCGACACCGGCGATACCTGGCGCAATTCCGTCCCGGGCTATCTGCCGCGCTGGAATCCGTTCTTCACCAAGGAAGTCGTGATCAAGGTCGCCCCGGGCGAGGAGATCGGCCCTCGCCTGCAGGCGCTCGGCCTCGATCCCGCGCACGACATCGCGGCGGTGATCCTGACGCATTTCCACCACGACCACACCGGCGGGCTCGACCACTTCCCGCACAACCGCATCGTGGCCTCGCGCGAAAGCTATGACGCGTCGCGCGGCTTCAGGGGCAGTCTCGCAGGCTGCCTGCCCCAGCGCTGGCCGATCTGGCTGAAGCCGGAGTTGGTAGAGATGGACGGCCCCGCGGTCGGCCCCTTCCCTGCCTCCCATCCGATCACCCGCGATGGGCGCATCTTCCTGGTGCCAACCCCGGGCCATGCCAATGGCCACGTCTCCGTCGTGGTGCGCGCCGAGGACGTCACCTATTTCCTTGCCGGCGACGCGACCTATGACGATGCCAATCTGCGGGCGGAGAAGGCGGACGGGGTCACCTTCGACCCCGCCCTCTCGGTCCGCACGCTGCGCGCGATCAAGGCGTTCGCTGCCGAGGAGCCCACGGTCGTCCTTCCCGCGCACGATCCGGACGGGCCGAGGCGACTGGCCAGCAAAGAAGCGTTCTGATCGGGCGGCCCTAGAGTCGCTTGGCGAACTCGACGATCGCGGCGCTGACCTCGTCGGGCCGTTCCTGCGGAGCCCAGTGGCCGCAGTTCTCCAGGAAGACCGGCGGCTGCAGCTGGGGGACGAGCGTCGGCATGGCGGCAATGATGTCGCGCATTCCGGGCATGCTCAGCCCGACATCACGATCGCCGACAAGATAGAGGGCGGGAACATCGACCGTCTTGCCCTTCAGCGAAGCCTGCAGGGCCCAGTTCCGATCGAGATTGCGGTAGTAGTTGAGCCCGCCGCGGAACCCGCTCCGGGTGAAGGCATCAACAAAGGCCTCGAGATCCTCTTGCCGCAGCCAATCGGGCAGCGCGGCCGGAAGCGGCAGGGGCGCCAGCAGGCCGTCCTTCCGCGAGACCATGCTGAAGGGATTGGGCGGCCCGTCGCCAGGCGCCCGCGGCCCCGCATCGCCCGACGCCGCGTAGAGAAGCTTGCGCAGCGTGACGGACACGTCCCGCTCGAATTCAGCCTCGGCAACGCCCGGCTGCTGGAAATACAGCGTGTAGAAGAGTGCATCCGGCGTCTGCGGAAAGATCTGGGTCGGCGGAACCGGCGGCTGCCCCATCATAGGCACGCCGATCGCGACGACGCCGCGAAAGCGGTCGGGACGCATCAGGGCAGCCTGCCAGGCGACGCTCGCACCCCAATCATTGCCGACGAGGATCGCGGTCTTCTCGCCCAGCGCGTCGAGAATGCCGACCATGTCGCCGACGAGATGAAACAGCGTGAAGGCTTCGGGGTCGACGGGGCTGTCGGTCTTGCCATACCCGCGCATGTCCGGGGCGACGACGCGGAATCCCGCCGCCGCCAGCGCGGTCATCTGATGCCGCCAGGCATAGGACGTTTCGGGAAAGCCGTGGCAAAGCAGGATGAGCGGACCCTCGCCCTGCTCCGCGACATTGAAACGAATGCCGTTCGCATCGATGCTTCGATACTGCATTTCCATCTCCATGCTGTTGAGGGCACCGGCAAGGAGCGGCGGCGTCGCGGCGAGCGAGCCGATCGCGCCGGCGAAACCGGCCAGGAATGTGCGCCTCAACATTTTGAGCCTCTCGAATGCGAAACTGTATAAGTTACGCATTCGATCGCGTCAATAATCCGTAACACAGAAAGTTACGGTCAGATCCCGAGGACTTCGCCTTGCCGAGCGACAGCCGCCTGCCCCGGATGCTCCACGTTCTCGTTCACATGCAGCTGCTGGGCGGGACCGAGACGTCGGAAACAATCGCCCTGATGCTGAACACCAACCCCGTAGTGGTGCGCCGGACGATGGCCAAGCTCAAGCAGCAGGGCATCGTGTCGTCGGAGGGCGGACCGGGCGGCGGCTGGCGGCTGGTGCGGGATCCCGAGCACGTGACCGTGCTCGATATCCTGCGCGCCATCACCGACGCCCCGGTCTTCACGATGAGCCCCTCCTCGGACCATCCTTCCTGCCCCGTCGAGCGCGCGGTCAATGCGAGGCTCACAGGCGCGATGGAAAAGGCGGAGGCCCTTCTCGCCGAGGAGTTCGGGAAGATCTCGCTGGCCGATATCGCCCGCGAGTTCAGTCCTGCCCCCGGCTAGATGACGCCGAAGACATAGCGGTTCGTCACCGTCTCCCCGCGTGCGAAATTCAGCCGCGTGGTCAGGACGCATTCCCCGCCGACCTCGGGCAGAAGGCATTCCAACTGGTATTTGGCGGCCGCCTCCGTGCCGAGCGTTTCGATGGTCTCCACAGTCGAGGATCGCGAGCCGTCCGGCGCCTCGATGATGATTTCGAGTCTTCCGTCGTGCAGCGGCTCCGCGCCGTCATTGACGAGCGAGAAGTCGAGGAGCACGGGCTGGCCGGCGGGGCGCTCGGCGGTCCAGCCGTTCCAGAAAGCCTGCACCGGGGCCATCGACTGCCGGACCTCAAAATAGGCCTTCTTCGGCGTGCGCGAATAGCCGACGATCGACCAGGTGACGGCCGGCCAGCAATCATTGAAGGCGAAGACATGCAGGCCGCGGCAGGGATCGCCCTTCCTGGAGCGAATGAATTCGATGTGGTGCTTCAGGAGCCGGGCCTGATGGTCCTGGCTGCGCTCGATCAGTTCGCGCAGGCCCTCGATGTCGCCGAAATTCCGGCGCATCAGCGCCGGCTGGGCGCAACGTCGCGCCAGCGCCGGCCAGTCGATGGCGTCCGCCGACAGGTCGAGGAATGCGGCGAGATCGTCGGCTCCCGGCAGCGCCTGGCCGCCGAATTCGGAAACGAGGCCGAAGTGGCTTTCCGGCGCCTTGGCGATGTCCTCGATCGCACCGAAATACCAGCCCGGATACATATGGCAGTCGCGCCGCCAGCCATATTTCGCCTCCAGCCGCTTCGCCTGCTCTTCCGACCAGAAGAAGGATTCGACCGGATGGACCCGGTCGGCCGGATCGTAGGAGATCGCCGCGTTGCCGTAATGGGCGATGCGCTGCGGATCGCGGGCGCGGGCGCGCTCGACCAGCGCCGAACAGTGCTTTTCGAAATTGGCGACGCTCGGTTGCGATCCGAAATTCCAGATCGCCACCGAGGGATTGGCCTGGAGACGGTCGAGCATCTCGTCGAACTGGCGCACCGAGGCGCGCGCGAAATCGCTCGTGATGCCGCCGGTCGTCCAGATCGGGAAGTCCTGGTAGACGAGCAACCCGCTCCGGTCACAGGCCTGGTAGAACTCGTCCCTCTCCATCAGGCAGAAGGGATGAACGGTGTTCAGGTTTGCCTGACGGAAAAGCTCGGCGTCCCGCTCGTATCGAGCCGCCGTCATGGAGGAAAGATCGAGGTCGGACAGATAGTTGGCGCCGCGCTGGAAGAAGGAGACGCCGTTCAGCCGGAGATCCCACCCCTCGCCAAGCTCCAGCCTGCGAAAGCCGGTGGTCAGCCGCGCCTCGTCGGAGACGCCGCCCTCCCGCTCCAGAACGACGCTGAGCTCATAGAGATTTTGCGGGCCGAGATCCCACGTCCACCAGAGGCCGGCCGCCTCGATCCTGAAATCCAGGCTGACCCGGCGCTCGCCGGCGATCAGAACGAGCGCGGTCTCGCCGCTGGCGACGACGGCGCCGCCTCCGGCCGCGGCGAGTGACCAGCGCAACCGCGTCGGCTGCGTTGCTTCGCCGGCATGGGTCAGCGCAACCTCGACGACGCCCTGCACCGGAACCCTGGCGTCCGGCTGCCCGCGCGGCGGCAGGCGGAGCGGCTCGCCCGTGATGCGGACGGCCTCGATCCGCGCGCCGCCGGTATGGCGAACCGTCACCTTGCCCCAGATGCCGGCCGGCTTCGATTCGGGGTCGTTCATGTCCCAGCGGCCGAGCGCGCCCTTGAAGAGGGTCTTCAGCTGGCCGAATTCGCTCTCCTCGCCGAGCACGTCGTCGGGCGCCTCGACCCGCACGACCAGCACGTTCTCGCCCTCGTCCAGCCATTCGCCGATATCGAAGCCGAAGCGTCCGAGATAGCCCTCGTGCGAGCCGAGATAGCGACCGTTCAGCCAGACGTCGGCGTTGTAGTCGACCCCTTCGAAATCGAGGCGATAGCGCGAGGCGGCCTGGCGCGGCGGAAGGGAAAAGCTGCGGCGATACCAGCCGATCGTCAGGCCGGCATGCCCTTGCGCGGCCCAGCCGCCCGGCGCGCGGAGGGTCGACCAGCGGTCGATCGGATTCTCCGGCTCCATCCAGCGAGCGTCATCGGCGTGCGAATAGTGCAATTGCTCCCGATAATGCTCGCCGAGAGCCTTTGGATCCGGGCGGAAATGCCAAAGGCCGGACAGGTCGACGACCCACGGCGCGCTGCTGTCGATGATGGCCGTTTCGATCGGCGTCTGGCTGTTGTCCAACGAAGGCTGCTCCCTGCTTGTTTTGTTTCTGGATCTTTGGATCGGGTGGCCGGCCGCGCCTCGCCCGGAGGCGGGCTACCAGGGCGACGGATGGCCGAGCTCGGTCCCGAGCGCCTTCAGGAAATCCTGCATCACCGCGACGCGGGCTTCGGCCAGGCGCCGCCCGCCGGCCGTGGTCATGCGGTCGGCAAGGCCGAGAAGCTTGACCTTGAAGTGGTCGAGCGCGTTGCGGCGGTCGTCGAGCGGCCGGGAGACGGCGAAGGGATCGTCGCCGTCGAAGAGCGAGCACGACAGCTGGCCGGCGATATAGAAGGTTCTGGCAATGCCGATCGCGCCGAGAGCATCGAGCCGGTCAGCGTCCTGGAGGATGCGCGCCTCCAGTGTTTCCGGTGTGATGTTGGCCGAGAAACTGTGCGCGACGATGACGTGCCGGGCGGCGGCGATTTCGGCGTCGTCAAAGCCGAGGCGGGCCAGCACCGGCCCGGCCGCCTCCGCCGACAGCGCCGAAGCCTTGGCGCGGTCGGGCGAATCCTTCGGCGGGTTGACCATGTCGTGCAGATAGGCGGCCGCGACCAGGATCCGGCGATCCGCGGCCCCGTCCTCGATGTCGGCGATCTCGAGCGCGGCCTGCTTCACCCGGCGCGCATGATGGACGTCGTGGCTGGCGTCGGCGCCGGCAAAGCCCGCGAATTCAAACTCGAGCGCCGCGGTCAGGCAATCGACCTCAGTGGCGTTGTGCATGTTCGTCGTCTCGTCTTTCGGGCTGCTCACAGCGGCCGGCCGATGAACAGGGAGGCGGCCTCGCGCAGCGTGCCGGTGACGGGTGCGCCGGTCGCCTCGAGCTTGGCGCGCGACTGCATGCCGGTGGCGACCAGGATGGCGCCCATGCCGGCGGCGGACGCCGCCTCGAAATCGTCCACCGTGTCGCCGATCAGGCAGCAGCCCTCCACCGGCAGGTCGAGTGCCGCGCAATGGGAAAGCAGGCTTTCGTGCTTGGTCGGATGGCCGGTGCCGGCGAAGCCCTGAACCAGCACGAAATGGCCGCGCAGGTCGTGATGGTCGATCAGCGCGTCGATCTGCGCATGCGGCGCCATCGACAGCAGCGATTGCGTCGCAGCCTGGCCGATGGCGTCCAGCGCGTCGATCGCGTCGGTGGCGAGCGGCTGGGCGTGCATGCGCTCGCCATAGATGATGTCGTAGCGCCCGCCGAGATGGGCGAGCGCCGCCGCGTCCGCCTCTCGGCCGAGGAGGCTGGAGAAATACGCCTTGAGCGGCCGGCGGTATTCGTGGCGCACCTGCTCCGGCGTGATGCCGGGAACGCCGAGATCCGCCATCGCGTCGATGGTGATGCGGGCGGTGATCTCGAAATCGTCGAGGAGCGTGCCATTCCAGTCCCAGATGGCGTGGGTGTAGTGCGTCATGCGATGTCTCCGGCCGAAATCCGGCGGCCGCCGGTGTCGAAAAGGTGAAGGTGGCGCGCCGCGACTTTCAGCGGCACGACGTCGCCCGCCTTGAGCGTCTCGGCGAGCCTCGCCTTCAGGCTCGCGGCGCCGAGCGACAGGTGCACGAGGCTGTCAGTGCCGAGCAGTTCTGAGCGGACGACCCTCGCGGAAAAGCAGAGGCTTGCCGCATCCGGCGTGCCGAGGCGGACCTCTTCGGCACGGAAGCCGACCGAGAACGGCCCTTCGGCGACGCTCCCGACGGTAGCCGGCAACGCCATCTCGCCGCCCTCAATCGGAACGAAGCGCTCCGCCTGCTGCGTGCCGGAAACGATGTTCATCGAGCCGAGGAAATCGGCGACGAAGGCCGTCGCCGGCCGGCGGAAGATGGCTTCCGGCGCGCCGCACTGCTCTACCACGCCTTCGCGCAGCACGACCAGATGATCGGCGAGCGCCAGCGCTTCCGACTGGTCATGGGTGACGTAGACGGTGGTCGCGCCGAGCTGGCGTTGCAGCGTCGCCAGCTCGATGCGCATTTCCGTGCGCAGCTTCGTGTCCAGGTTGGATAGCGGCTCGTCCATCAGGAGCACGCGCGGACCGCGCACGATCGCCCGGGCGATGCCGACGCGCTGGCGCTGGCCGCCGGAAAGCTGCGCCGGCATGCGCTCCAGCAGCGCCTCGATCCGGACGAGGCTCGCCGCCGCCTTCACCCGCCTGGCTCGTTCGGCGGCGTCGACACCGGCCATACGCAAGGGGAAGGCGATGTTCTCCGCCACCGTCTTGGCCGGATAGAGGGCGTAGTTCTGGAACACCATGGCGACGCCGCGCCTCTGGGCGTCGACATGCGTGACCTCGGTCTGGTCGAAGCGGATCGCGCCGCTGTCGATCGTCTCCAGGCCGCAGAGGCTGCGCAGCAGCGTGGTCTTGCCGCAGCCCGACGGGCCGACGATGATCGTCACCTTGCCGGCAGGGCATTCGATGCTGAGGTTGTTCAGCACCGGGCGCGTCGCGCCCGGATGCGTCTTCAAGACCCTGTCGACGACGACCCGCGGCGGTGCGAGAGCGGCGGCCGGCGGCGCGGAGGCGATGTTCGCTTGGATGTTCACCGAACCGCCCTCAATTGGCTTCGAGGAGGGCGTTCATGCTGTCTGCGAGCCTGGCAAGTCCTTCCTGCGGCGTGGCGACGCCGGTCAGGATCTCGTACTGGATGTCGCCGAAGTTCGACTGGAACTCGGAATTGGCCTTGCCCGGCACCGAGTACCAGGGCGCGCTCGGCTGGGCGTTGATCGACAGCAGCGAGGGGTGGGCCTTGTAGTAGTCGCCGAGGAGCGCCGGGTTGGTCGCGGCGGCCGTGTTGTGCGGCGAGGAGGCGGTCGCCTTCACGGTCAGGGCGACGGCTTCGGGCGTCACCAGCGACAGCAGCGCCTTGCAGGTGGCCATCTGACGGTCCGGATCGGTCGCCAGCATGACAAAGCCGTTGCTGGAAGCGGCGGTGATGCGCGTGCCGCCGTCACGCACCGGCATCGGCGCGAGCTCAACGTCGAACTTGGCATTCTTGGTCAGTTGCGGATAGGCGGAAGAGGCGACCAGCAGCATCGCCACGTTGCCGGACTGGAACATGGCGCCAAACTGGCCCCAGAAGGCGCCGGGAGCGATCGCCGGCATGTAGCCCTTTTCCACCAGACCGCGTTCGAAGGCCATGACCGCGACGCTTTCCGGGCCGGCGACGGCCGATTTGCCGTCGGCGCCGACGATCTGGCCGCCGGCCGACTTGACCTGCGCCTCGTAGACATAGGTGTTCGGCATATACATCAGCACGCCGTATTTATGGGCGTCCTTGCTGGTGAGCTTGGCCGCGGCCGCCTCCAGCTCCGACCATGTCTGCGGCGGCCTGGAGGGATCGAGGCCGGCGGCGCGGAAGGCGTCGGCATTGATGAAGAGCGCCGGCAGCGTGGTGTACCAGGGCATGGCCGAGAGCTTGCCGCCGACCTTGAAGCCTTCCAGCAGGTTCTTGTCGAGCTCGGCGGCGAGTTCCGGCCGGGAGGCGAGGCAAGAATCGAGCGGCTGGGCGCGGCCGGAGTCGACATAGGCGCGCAGCACCGCGCCGGTGACGCGCACGGCGTCCGGGGCGCTGCCGGCGACGATGTCGGCCAGCACCTTCTGGGTGGTGTCGACGTCCGACTTGTTGTCCAGCTCCAGATTGACCGGGGCGTTCGGGTTCTGCGCGTTGAACTCGCCGAAGATCGTCTTCAGCACGTCGCCGTTCTGCTTTTCCTGGCCCGACACGATGCGGATCGGCTCGGCGGCACGGACGGGCTGCGAAAGCGTCGAGGCGACGGTGGCGCACAGCAGGGCCGACAGCAGCGCAGAAAGGTTCGAAACGGAACTTTTCATGTGACTCTCCAAAGGGTTGTCATTGTCAGTCGACCTGGCCGGAATTCATGGCCATGCCGTTGATGAACTGTCGTTGGGCAAGCAGGAAACCGATCAGCAGCGGCAGAACGGTCAGCGTCGCCGCCGCCATCTGCGGCCCGTATTCCGAGCCGAGCTCCTGGTCGAGGAAGCGCACGATGCCGAAGGGCACGGTGGCTGCGGCATCGGTGCGCAGCACGAAGGACGGCCAGAAATAGTCGTTCCAGTGCGAGACGAAGCTGAAGATGCCGAAGGTGGTGATCGCCGGCCGGGCCATCGGCAGCACGATCGAGGTCAGCACCCGTAGTGGCGAGGCGCCGTCCAGCCGCGCCGATTCGAAGACGGAGGCCGGGATCGTCAGGAAGAACTGCCGCAGCAGGAAGACGCTGAAGGCCGAGCCGACGAAAGGCAGGATCAACGCGCCGAGGCCGTTGATGAGGCCGAGGCCGGACAGGATCACGTAAACCGGGATGGCGGTGACCTGGTAGGGCACCATCATGGCGCCGAGCACCAGCCACAGGCTCGCCGAACGGCCGGCGAAATGCAGCCGCGACAGGGCGTAGGCCGCCGGCACGCAGACCACGAGCTGGCCGAGGAAAATGGTGACGACGACGACGATGCCGTTCAGGTAGTAGCGCAGCACCGGCACGTCCTGAAAGACGCGCAGGTAGTTCTCGAGCGTCGGATGCGACAGCGCCAGCATGCCGCCGGAGAAGATGTCGTCCGGCGCCGTGAACGAGGTGCGCAGCATCAGCCAGAACGGCAGGAGCATGAAGACGGCGCCGAGGGCGAGCGCGCCATGCAGCGCGATCTGGCCGGCAGCGGGACGGCGGTTGGAGGCGTTCCGCATCATCGAGATCCCGCTCTTTCGAGCCTTGCCGTCATGCGGCGCTGGATGGCCGTGGCGACGAGCGCCAGCGCCAGGAGGACGAGGGCGACGACGGCGCCGCCACCGATGTCGAAAAAGTAGATGCCGCGTTGCCACATGAGATAGGCGAGCGTTTCGGTGCGTTGCGACGGGCCGCCGGCCGTCATGGTGGCGATCGTGTCGAACACGCGCAGCGCGCCGATGCTGGAGATGATGCCGGCGAAGACCGTCGTCGGCCCGAGCGACGGCCAGGTGACGTGCCAGAAGCGGCTCCAGGCGCCGGCGCCGTCGACGCGGGCGGCTTCGAGCACGTGCTTCGGAACGCTGGCGAGGCCGGCGAGGTAGAGGATGGCGACGAAGCCGATCTGCTGCCAGTTGCCGACGATCGCCACTGCCGGCAGCGCCAAGGCCGGGCTGTTCAGCCAGTCGGAAAGCCCGGTCCAGCGCTCGAGCGCCAGATCGACGACGCCCTTGTTGGCGAGGAACATCCAGCGCCAGACGATCGACATGGCGACCAGCGTGGCGGCGACCGGCAGGAAGTAGACGGCGCGCCAGAAGCCGGCGCCTCGCTTCAGCGCATGGATGGCAAGCGCTGCCAGGAGGCCGAACACCATCGAAGGCGGCACGGTGAGAAGGATATAGAGGAAGGTGACCTTGATACTGTTGAGAAGCTCGCCGTGGCTGATCGCCTTGCGGAAGTTCGACAGGCCGATGAAGCGGTAGGTCCCGGCCAGGATGTCGATGTTGAAGAAGGAAAGCACCAGCGTCAGCACCGACGGCAGCAGCGTGAAGACCGCGAGGAAGAGCATCAGCGGACCGACCAGCGCGTAAGGCGCCGCGCGATGGCCGATGGACGGGCGGGCAAATGGCGGCAGAGGCGTCAGCACCGCCTGCGCGCGATGGGGATGATCGTCCAGGACGGCGTTGCTCATAGACGATACTCGCGCTCGCGGACCGCCAGATGGACCCGGCCGCCGAAGACGGCGCGCGCCTCGGCAAGGGCGCTGTCGCCGTCGGTAGGCGAGCCGAGATGACAGAGGACGAGCGCGTCGACGTTCGCCGCCTCGGCCAGCCGCGCCGCCTCGGCCGGCGTCATATGGGCGCCGCCGGGCGCGCTCGGGCCCGAAAGATGCGCGTCGGCCAGAAGGAGCCGGGAGCCCGCGGCGAGATCGGCAAGCTCCGGCTTCCAGCGCGTGTCGCCGGTATAGGCGATCGCGCCGCCGTCGAAATCGAAGCGGAAGGCGGCCGTCGGGATCGCGTGGTCGGCCGCCGCGGTCGATACCGTCAGCCCCTCCCCCTCGCGCCAGCCGTCGCCGGGGCGGAATTCCTGGACGTCGAAGACCGTGAAAAACCAGTCCTCGCCCTGCATGCCGCGTTCGCGGAGCCGCGCATAGCCCGCGCCACGCTCGGCCGGCCCGAAGCGCCAATGGCGATGGCCGAAGAGATCGGAAAAGCGTTCGAGGAAGGCGCGTCCACCCTCGGGGACACGCAGCGGCAAGGGAGTGGCACGCCCTGCCGTTGCCCACTCCGTCATCAGTGCATAGGCGAGCGGCATGAGGTCGAGCACGTGATCGGGATGCATGTGGGAAATCAGCACCGCGTCGAGCGGGCAGGTTTCCTGCTCGGCGAACAAGGCGGTGGCGACGCCGGGGCCGCAATCGATCAGGATATCGCGTCCGCCGGCCCGCAGCCGGTACCCCGAACAGGGCAGGCCGAGCACGGGAAACCCGCCCGACGAGCCGAGAATGGACAAGCGATTGAACATGGCGCCCTCGATGTTTCACGAGGGAGCTTATATTGCCGTTTCTTATAATGAACGTGACGGGTTCATTATATTGCTGATAGAACTATAGACATCATCTATAGAAACGGCAACCTGGACGGGATCCGAGATGGCCAATGCGACTTTTAGCTTGTCGGCCATGCGGAAGATGCGACGGCTGACGCTGCGGCACTTCCTCTATCTGCAGGAACTGCATCGGCACGGCAGTTTCAGCCGCGCCGCCACCGCGCTCGCCATCAGCCAGCCGACGCTGAGCCAGCAGATTGCGCAGATGGAGGAGATTCTCGGCGTGGAGCTCGTCGAGCGCGGTCCGCGGCTGCTGAAGTTGACCGACGACGGCAGGCTGATGCTGGAGCGCAGCCGCAAGATACTGACCCTGCTCGGCGACACGATCGACATGCTGTCGGGCGAGCGGCAGACGGCGACGCTACGCGTCGGCATTCCCGGCTACATGTCCTACCCCATCGTCAGCGACATCCTGCGTGCCTTTCGCGAGAGCAATTCGGGCGTCGTCACCTATCTCGCCGAATTGCCGGCGGAGGAAATGAGCCTGATGCTGAACGAAGGCGAGATCGACATCGGCTTCCTGTCGCTGCCGACGCCGACGCGGCTCGACGAAACGATGGCCTCGCAGACGATTTGGGAAGCGCCGCTGCTGGTGTGCCTGCAGAAGCAGGACGCGCTGGCCGCGCGCCCCTATCTGACCGCGGACGATCTCCGCCAGCTCGATTTCGTGCTGATCCCGCGCGAGTATCATCGCTCGCACTATGACAACCAGCTGGCATCGCTGAAGTCGTTCGGATTTGATCCCCGCCTGGTGCGCACCGATGTCAGCACGGTTCAGTCGCAGATGGGATTGACGTCGGCCGGCCTCGGCGCCTGCCTGCTGTCGGAAGGCACGGTTCCCATTCCCGAGGACCTCGTCCTGAAACCGACGAAGCCCGAGCTCTGCACGCATGCGCTCGCGCTCTTCTGGTCGCCGGAAAACCGGAATCCCTATCTGCGCAATTTCCAGCGCGTCGCCACGGAATGCGCGCGATCGGGATAGGGTCCAGGTCGCGGCCAAGCGCGATCTCGCTAGGCAGACGCCAAGCGGCTTCGGCCGCATTATGTTGTTTTTGTTTGGGAAAATGGCGCGCCCGAAGAGATTCGAACTCCTGACCCCCAGATTCGTAGTCTGGTGCTCTATCCAGCTGAGCTACGGGCGCCTGCCGATTTCGACTGCCTCGGAGCAACACCCCGGGGAGCCGCGCCGGCCGCTGAGGCCGTCGACGAGGGGATTGCTACAGCCTCGTTCTTCCGATTGCAAGCGTCGATTTCGAGGTCCCTGTGGACATCGTTTCTTTCGCCTAGCCGACCCTGGCGCGCGCCGCGAGATCGAAGGCGATCGGCCGGTCGGGAACCGCGATCTCGAACGCGGCGCCCGGACCGTCGTGGTCGACCAGCAGGATGGTGCCGCCATGGGCGCGGATAATCTCGGAGGCAATCGCGAGGCCGAGCCCCGTTCCGCCCGAGCGAACGCCGCCCTGAAACGCCTGGAAAAGGTGCTCGCGCGCCTTGGGCGAGACGCCGGGCCCGGTGTCGCAGATCCGGATCGTGACCACCGATCCCTGCCGGATCGCCTCGATCCACAGCCGGCGCACAACGGCGGCCTCGGTCTCGCCGTCCATCGCCTGCACGGCGTTGCGGCAGAGATTGAGAATCACCCGGAACAGCTGGTCCGGATCGGCGTCGACCTCGAAGCCCGGCTCGATCCGGCTCTCGAAGCGGATGGTCGGGTGCTGGTCGAGGCCGAGCACCTCTGCGACATCATGCGCAATGCGCGTCAGCGCGATGAGGCGCCGCTGCGGATCGCGCTCGCGGGCGCGCCCATAGGCCAGCGTCGTCTGGCAATAGTCGATGGCGCGACCGATGGTGGCGATCAGCTTCGGCGCGAAGCGCTGCACCGCCGGATCCGGCAAGGCCGCGATGCGATCGGAAAAGAGCTGGACGGAGGCGAGAAGGTTGCGCAGGTCGTGATTGACCTTCGACACCGCGAGCCCGAGATCCGCCAGATGGCGCTTCTGCGCCAGCGTCTCGGTCAGATGCATCTGCATGGCCGCGAGCTTGTCCTCGGCGATGCCGATCTCGTCCGAGCGGCCGCTCGGCTCGATGATCCGCGCCTTGTCCTCCGGATCCTCCGAATAGCGCACCATGGCCTGGGCCAGGCGCCGCATCGGCCGGATCAGCATGTATTGCAGGCTGATGTAGATGAAGAAGGCCGTCAGGATCGAGATCAAGGCGGAGATGATCATCGTGTTCGTCGCGAAGTGCACCATCGCCGCGCGGAGCGGCCGGTCGCTGATGACCAGCTCGAGGCTTCGGCCATTCTTCACCGGCCCGATGACGCGCAAGGTTCTGGGCTCGCCGGCAACCAGCGTCGAGAGCGCGGCGGCGGCGGATCCGAACATGTCGGTGCGGCGCAGATCGGCGACCTCGTCGACGGTCGGCGGCATCTCGACCGCCGCGAGCAGGCGGGTGACGTCGCCGGTCCGCAGCACGATCGCCGTCGCGCCCACGGAAGCCAGAAGGTCGTCCTGGACGCCGCGCGGCACATCGCTCCACGCCGAGGAGCCGAGCAGCACGCTCGCCGCCTCGGCGGTGGCGAGGCGCTCCTCCAGGAAGCTGACGCGGTAGCCGGAAATTGACGGGACAAACACCGCCACTTCGCTCACCATGACGAAGATCGCCGTCAGAAGGATGAGCTTGAGCGAAAGTCCGAAGGCGTGACGACCCGGGCGCGCGGGCGCGACATCCGGCACGGCGGCTTGCTCGATGACGCCGGATCGACCACGCTTTGCACTGAGGCTCGTCACATTGCTGTCGTTCAATCGGCGCTCCCTCACGGCCGATGACAGGGGCCATGATGCGCCGACCCGCCCCGCTGCGTCAAACCACGGCCGGCCGGGGCGCGCAATGCCGTTCGCGCGACGTGGCGGACTCGCGTTGACTTGGGTGGACCTAGTCCGTATAAGCCGGGCTCACGAGAGCACGCTTCCCGTCATGCCTTGGTTCCGGCCATGGACATGAGGATTTTATCGCCGGGACGGCTCGCTCATCCGAACGATAAACATTGAATTCGAGGGGCCGCCCCGCGCGGTGACGACGCATGAAGCGCACCTATCAACCTAGCAAGCTCGTTCGCGCCCGCCGCCACGGCTTCCGTTCCCGTATGGCGACTGTCGGCGGCCGCAAGGTCATCGCAGCCCGTCGCGCCCAGGGCCGCAAGAAGCTCACTGCCTGATTGGCGGAGGGATAGCCGGCCGGCGCCCGGAAAGGCTTCCCATGGATCGGATGAAGACCATGGATCGTCTCAAGAAACGCGCCGAATTTCTCGCCGTCGCCGGAGGGGCTCGCGCCTCCCGGCGCGGTTTTGTCTTGCAGAAACGCGATCCGGCCGCCGATGCGCCGGACTGCGTGGCGCGCATCGGCTATACCGTCACGAAGAAGATGGGCAACTCGCCCGAGCGCAACCGGATCCGGCGCCGACTGCGCGAAGCGATCCGCGCCGCGGGCCAGCATGCCGTCGCCGGCACGGACTATGTCCTGATCGGCCGCCGCGCTGCTCTGTCGCAGCCCTTCGATCTTCTCGTGTCAGACCTTATCTCGGGCTTCGACGCGCTGAAGCGCCCGAAGTCCGCGCCGCGACCGCACGAGCGCGGCAAGGAACAAGCCCGGCCGCCGGGCCAAGCGACCTCACCCGAAAGACGTGAACGATGACCGACAACCGCAATCTGATCCTAGCCGTCGTCCTGTCCGTGGCGGTGGTCTTCGGATGGCAGTATTTCGTCGCTGGGCCGAAGCTGGAACAGACCCACCAGGCCGCGCTGACACAACAGCAGCAGCAGGCCGGTCATGACGCCTCGGCCGCCGCCAATGCCGCAGCCCCCGGCGCGACCGCCACGCCTGGCGCGCCCGGCACGCCGGCCGTGGCCGCGCCCGGTACGCTGCTGACCCGCGCCGAAGCCCTGCTCACCTCGCCGCGCGTCGCCATCGACACGCCCTCGGTCACGGGCTCGATCAACCTGAAGGGCGGCCGGCTCGACGACCTGCATCTCGACGGCTTCCGCGAGACGGTCAATCCCAACAGCCCGACCATCATCCTGCTGTCGCCCTCCAATGCGCCGGACGGCTATTTCGGCGAATTCGGCTGGGTCGCCCCCGCCGGCACCGCCGTGCCCGGCCCGGACACGCTGTGGACGGCTCCCGCCGGCGCCAAGCTGACGGTCGAGACGCCGGTCGTGCTGACCTGGGACAATGGCGCCGGCCTGACCTTCACGCGCACCATCTCGGTCGATCGCGAGTTCATGTTCACGGTCAAGGACGACGTCGCCAACGCGACCGGCGCCGCCGTGACGCTGTCGCCCTATGGCCGCGTCACGCGCCTCGGCGAACCGCATGTCGCCGGCTACTACATCCTGCATGAAGGACCGCTCGGCGTTCTCGGCGACAAGGGCCTGCAGGAATTCACCTACAAGGCGCTGCGCAAGGACGGCACGCAGCACTTCGAGGGCATCACCACCGGCTGGCTCGGCATCACCGACAAGTACTGGGCCGCCGCCGTCGTGCCGCGCACCGGCAAGACCTTCGACGCCTCGTTCACCTTCGTCGACGGCGCCACGCCGCTCTACCAGACCGACTTCAAGAGCACGGCCATCACCGTTCCCGCCGGCGGCACCGCCACCGCCGAAGCGTTGATGTTCGCCGGCGCCAAGCAGGTCAACGTCATCCAGAACTACCAGAACAACCTCAAGATCGACCGGTTCGACCTGCTGATCGACTGGGGCATGTTCTACTTCTTCACCAAGCCGCTGTTCTACCTGCTCGACTTCTTCTTCAAGCTGTTCGGCAATTTCGGCGTGGCGATCCTGCTCGTGACGGTCATCGTCAAGGCCGTGTTCTTCCCGCTCGCCAACAAGTCGTACAAGTCGATGAGCGCGATGAAGAAGGTGCAGCCCGAAATGGCCGCCCTGCGCGAGCGCTTCGCCGACGACAAGGTGAAGCAGCAGCAGGAGCTGATGGCGCTCTACAAGAAGGAAAAGATCAATCCGCTAGCCGGCTGCTGGCCCGTGCTGATCCAGATCCCCGTCTTCTTCTCGCTCTACAAGGTCATCTTCGTCACCATCGAGATGCGCCACGCGCCGTTCTTCGGCTGGATCCAGGACCTCTCGGCGCCCGATCCGACCTCGCTCTTCAACCTGTTCGGCCTGATCCCCTGGACGCCGCCGCACATGCTGATGATCGGCATCTGGCCGCTGATCATGGGCGTGACGATGTGGGTGCAGATGCGCTTGAACCCGGCCCCGGCCGATCCGGCGCAGCAGGTGATCTTCAACTGGATGCCCGTCATCTTCACCTTCATGCTCGGCACGTTCCCGGCCGGCCTGGTGATCTACTGGGCCTGGAACAACACGCTGTCGATCGCCCAGCAGTGGGTGATCATGCGGCGCCAGGGCGTCGACGTGAACCTGCTCGGCAACATCATGTCCAGCTTCAAGAAGAAGCCGAAGGACGCCGCCAAGCCGTCCGAACCCACCAAGGCAAAGAGCTGAGGCTCGTAAAAAGGCGCAGCCATGCCCGAAATTGATCAGGAAGAGATCGACCGCCTCGAACGGGGTCGCCTCTTCTTCGCCAAGTCCTGGGACTTCGTGATGAGCGTCCCGTCGATCGAGATCCTGCCGCCGATCGGTCCGGCCGAGATCGCGTTCTCCGGGCGCTCCAATGTCGGCAAGTCGTCGCTCATCAACGGCCTCACCAACCGCATCGGCCTGGCGCGCACCTCGAACACGCCGGGCCGGACGCAGGAGCTGAATTTCTTCACCTCCGGCGACGGCCTGTCGATCGTCGACATGCCGGGCTACGGCTATGCCGAGGCGCCGAAGAAGCTGGTCGACGCGTGGAACCGGCTGATCAAGGACTATCTGCGCGGCCGCGTCAGCCTGCGCCGCGTCTACGTGCTGATCGATTCGCGCCATGGCCTGAAGGCGAACGACAAGCTGACGCTCGACCTGCTCGACCAGACGGCCGTCTCCTACCAGATCGTTCTGACCAAGGTCGACAAGCTGAAGACCGGCGAGCTGGCCCGCGTCAAGGCGGCGACGGAAGCAGCCATCGCCCGGCGTCCGGCCGCCTATCCGACCGTGATCGCCACCTCGTCGGAAACCGGCGAAGGCATGGATCTGCTGCGCGCCGAGATCGCCCAGCTGGCCGGCTGACGATCGCGCCCGATTTCCCGGGCGGTCACGCCCGGCGACCCTATCGCCGTCATTGTTCCGCCATCGCGGAATCGCTATAGAGCGCTGCCTTTGAGCGGAGCGGAGATTTGAGGATGGATATGCGGCCCGAGGACAGCACCGACCCCGTGCTGACCGCACGATTGATCGCCACCGCGCTGCCCTACATGCTGCGCTATGACGAGAAGACGGTGGTGGTGAAGTTCGGCGGCAATGCCATGGGCTCGGAAGAGCTCGGCAAGGCCTTCGCCGAGGACATCACGCTCCTGAAGCTCGCCGGCATCAATCCCGTCGTCGTGCACGGCGGCGGCCCGCAGATCAACGCCATGCTGAACCGCCTCGGCATCAAGTCCGAATGGGCGGCCGGCATGCGAATCACCGACAAGGCGACCGTCGAGGTCGTCGAGATGGTGCTCGCCGGCTCGATCAACAAGGAAATCGTCCAGACCATCACCGAGGCGGGCGGCCGCGCCATCGGCCTGACCGGCAAGGACGGCAACATGGTCACGGTGCGGCGGCTGACGCGCACCGTCATCGATCCCGATTCGAACATCGAGAAGGTGATCGACCTCGGCTTCGTCGGCGAGCCGACCCGCGTGCGCACCGAAGTCCTGGAAGTGCTGGCCAAGTCCGAGATCATCCCCGTCCTGGCGCCGGTCTGCGCCGGCGAGGACGGCGAGACCTACAACGTCAATGCCGACACCTTCGCGGGCGCCATCGCCGGCGCGCTCGACGCCAGCCGCCTGCTGTTCCTGACCGACGTTCCCGGCGTGCTCGACCGCAACAAGCAGCTGATCAAGGAGCTGACCGTCTCCGAGGCGCGCGCCATGATCGCAGACGGCACGATCTCCGGCGGCATGATCCCGAAGGTCGAGACCTGCATCGAGGCGCTCGACCGCGGCGTCGAGGGCGTCGTCATCCTCGACGGCAAGACGCCGCATGCCGTCCTGCTCGAGCTCTTCACCGAGCGCGGCGCCGGCACGCTGATCAAGCGCTGATGGAAGGTCGGCCCCAGGGCGCGCTTTCGGCGGATCCGGTCGCCGACCGGTTCGCCGACATCCGTTCGTGGGTGTTCGACCTCGACGACACGCTCTACCCCAAGCATACGGGCGTGTTCGACCAGGTCAGCGAGCGCATCCTGCTCTATCTGCAGCGCTTCCTGTCGATCTCGGCGGAAGAGGCGACCGTCGTGCGCGCCAACTTCTACCAGCGCCACGGCACGACGCTGCGCGGGCTCATCGTTGAGCACGGCATGGATCCCGACGCCTTTCTCGACTTCGTCCACGACATCGATACGTCGCGGCTCGGGGCCGATCCGGCGCTCGTGGCGGCGATCGGGCGGCTGCCCGGCCGCCGCTTCATCCTGACCAACGGCTCCCGCCGCCATGCCGAGCGCATTCTGGCGCGCATCGGCTTCGACAATCCGTTCGACGACATCTTCGACATCATCCGCGCGGATTTCGTGCCCAAGCCGCATCCGGACACCTATCGCCGCTTCCTCGACCAGAACGGCATCGATCCGGCGACGGCGGTGATGTTCGAGGACCTGCCGCGCAACCTCGAAGTGCCGAAATCGCTCGGCATGGCGACCGTTCTCGTCGTGCCGGCGGGAACCGACCAGGTGCCGGTCGAGGCATGGGAAACCACCGCCAAGGCGACCCACATCGATCATCTGACCGATGATCTCGGCGGATTCCTCGCCCGACTCACGCCCTTGCGCTAAAGCGCCCACCGCCTTCAGTCGTGGCCGAATTGCCACGACGGGCAGTTGTGCACACCCCACCCGGTTCAGCGGCGGGACGCCGCGAGGCGCTCCGCGCCCGATCCATGCCGCTCTATTGGCACCGGCAGCGCAAAACCAATGTCAGCCGGACGCTGCGTCAGTCCCTAGCAAGACCCTGCGGCATCGCAATCAAGATCTGTAATAATAAGACTTACAATATAGATCAGCATTCTTAAATTGTAATAGATCCGATTTTCTACACTTCGTTGACAATCATCCAATCACAACCCTAAGCAGGCGCCGAACTTCCAGCAGCCAGCGAGTTTTTGCGCAAGAAGCCAGCAACTGGTCTCCCCCTTCCACCGATGGAGGCTATCTTGCACCCTCGCGCCGTGAGCGTGGCTCACCTGCTGCTTTCAACCGCAATCGTTTCGTCGTCCATGATTCTGCTGGGCACCGCCACCGCCCGGGCGCAGAGCGCTCCGACGGCCAACGCTGACGCCCAGACGGAGGAAACCGACGAGGCGGCCCGCAAGAAGAAGCGCGAGGCGGAGAACTCCGGCATTCTGGAGCCGATCACCGTCACGGCCGGCGCCGTGATGGACGCGCCCTACATGACGCCGGGCGGCGTCAGCGTCGTCGACGGCAGCGTCGTGCAGGAGAAGTTCGGCGGCGACGCCAACGCGATCGTCCGCTCGATCCCCGGCACCTTCACCCGCATCTCGTCCAGCCAGCCCGGCATCGCCGTCAACATTCGCGGCTTCGAATCCGACGGCCGCGTCAAGACGATGATCGACGGCGTGCCGCAGACCTTCCGCAATACGGCCGGCCACGCGTCGTCCGGCGGCGAACTGCTCTACATGGACACCATCCTCCTGGCCGGCATCGGCGTCGAGCGCGGCGCCGTCAGCGGCGCCAACGGCATGGGCGCGCTGGCCGGCGCCGTCAATTTCCGCACCCTCGACTTCGAGGACGTCGTCCTCGACGGCAAGGACTATGGCGTCATGACCCGGCTCAAGACCGGCAGCAACGGCTACGGCTTCTCCAGCATGATCGCCGGCGGCGCCCGCGCCTCGCTGCCGGAATTCGGCATGGCGAGCCTGATGGGGGCGCTGGCCTATAGCGAGCACGAAAACTACCGGCGCGGCGACAACGGCGTCATGAACACGCCCGACGCCAGCAACTCGCCGACCTCCGGCCTGGTCAAGTTCCACTATCAGCCGAACGGCGAGCACGATCTGAAGCTCGGCGGCCGCTGGTACGACAACGCCTTCATCGTCTCGGGCTATGACTGGGGCGTGAAGAACGCGACCTACACGGCCAACTACGCCTACCAGCCGGACAGCCAGTGGATCGATCTCAAGGTCAACGCCTTCTACAATAAGACCGACATGGTCTACGACCCGACCTTCGGCGGCTCCTATCGCTATCGCGAGAGCGAGGCGGTCGGCTACGGCTTCGACATCGCCAACACCAGTCGCTTCGACCTCACCGACGCCATCGGCCTCAACTGGACCTATGGCGCGGCCTACACCTCGGACGATTACGCCACCAACAATTACCGCGGCGCCAATCCGCCGGGGAAGATGGAGAAGGCGCGCGCCTTCTCCGACGTCACGGTGAACTGGGGCATGTTCGACCTGACGGGCGGCCTCAACTACGACTACTGGACGCTGGCGGGCCATCTGAGCCCCTGCGCGCCGAATGTCGGCTTCTGCCCGCCTACGGGCGGCAATGTCGACGTCTCGCGCGACGGCTCCTCGCTCAATCCGAAGATCACGCTCTCGGCCAAGCCGTTCGACTGGCTGCAGCCCTATGTCACCTACGCCCATACCTACCGGCCGCCATCGGCGCGCGAGGCGCTCTGGGCCCTGGTGCCGATCGGCGCCGGCATCGGCGGCGGCCAGTACTCCAATTTCTATCTCGAGCCGGAGACTAGCAAGGGCTGGGAAATCGGCGCCAACGTGCTGAAGAACGACCTGCTGCTCGCCAAGGACGCGCTTCGCCTGAAGGTCAATTATTTCGACATGGCGATCGAGAATTTCATCGTCAACAACCTGATGTCGTTGCCGAACGATCCCTATGAGCGGGCGATCTGGGTCAACGTGCCCGGCACGACGCATTCGCGCGGCGTCGAGATCGAGGGCGGCTACGACGCAGGCTTCGCCTATGTGAATGTCGGCCTGACCTTCGCCGACAACAACCAGCCGGTCGGCTGGGGCGCCGGCATCGGCAATGGCGACACCACCTTCCTGCCGGAAGACTATTCGACCGTCGATGTCGGTTTCCGCCTGTTCGACAAGGCACTGACGATCGGCGGCAAGATGAACCGGGTCGGCGGCAGCAAGTTCGCGACCGGCTTCGGCGATACCGGCGAGAAGGACGGCTACACGCTCTATGACCTCTACGCCTCCTACAAGGCGAACGAGCATGCGACCGCCTTCGTCAATGTCGAGAACCTGACCGACGTCGCCTACAGCCCGGCCGTCTCCGGCGATTCGACCGCGATGACCGGTCGCGGCCGCACCATCGTCGGCGGTGTCACGCTGCAGTTCTGATCGCCTTTCTCTGGCGCCCTTTCCTGCCGCCCGTCCCTGCCGGCCACCCCTGCCGGCAGGGACATAATTCTCCCGCCCCCCGATCCTCCTCTCGACCGCCGGGGACGACCGTTTCCCGCAAATGGAAACCGCCGCGGCTGCAAAACCGTCCCTTCCCCGCCTTGCGCGTTGACTTCCCGGCATTGCCCGATATCGTCCCGGCCGAACCATGCCGGCTAGCCTCCGCCGGACGCCGTCTAAATTCCAGGGATTGATGATGACCACGCACGACCTCGCCGCCCTCCGGACCACCGTCGAAGCCGCCTTCGAGGATCGCGCGAATGTCAGCCCGGCAACACAGGGCGCCCTGCGCTCGACGGTCGAAACGACGCTCGGACTGCTCGATCGCGGCGAGGCGCGCGTCGCCGAGAAGATCGACGGCGAGTGGGTCATCAACGACTGGCTGAAGAAGGCCGTCCTGCTCTCGTTCCGCCTGAATGACATGGCGCCGATCCCCGGCGCGCCGAACGGCTCGACCTGGTGGGACAAGGTGCCGACCAAGTTCGAGGGCTGGGGCAGCGAGGACTTCGCCAAGGCCGGCTTCCGCGCCGTGCCGGGTGCCATCGTCCGCCGCTCCGCCTATATCGCGCCGAGCGTCGTGCTGATGCCATCCTTCGTCAATCTCGGCGCCTATGTCGACACGGGCACCATGGTCGACACCTGGGCCAGCGTCGGCTCCTGCGCCCAGATCGGCAAGAACGTCCATCTTTCCGGCGGCGCCGGCATCGGCGGCGTGCTGGAGCCGCTGCAGGCAAACCCGACCATCATCGAGGACAATTGCTTCATCGGCGCCCGCTCCGAGATCGTCGAAGGCGTGATCGTAGGCGAGGGCTCGGTCATCTCGATGGGCGTCTTCATCAGCGCCTCGACCAAGATCGTCGATCGCGAGACCGGCGAGATCCATATCGGCCGCGTGCCGCCCTATTCCGTCGTCGTCTCCGGCTCGCTGCCCGGCAAGAACCTGCCCAACGGCCAGCCCGGCCCGTCTCTCTATTGCGCCGTCATCGTCAAGAAGGTTGACGCCAAGACCCGCTCGAAGACCAGCGTGAACGAGCTGCTGCGCGACTAATGCATTTCGCCGTTTCACCAACGGCGATATGCATTAGCTCCTTTCCGGTTCGCGTTTTCGTCACGCGAACCGGCATCCATTTCGCTTGAAAACGCTCCGGCAGGATCCATCGCCATGGTCAACGATCCGGTTCGCCTCCTGCAAGACTTGATCCGCTGCCCGTCGGTGACGCCGGCGGAAGGCGGGGCGCTCGCCTATCTGGAAAGCGTCCTCGTGGCCGCCGGCTTCACCGTCGATCGCCCGGTCTTCTCCGAGGCCGGCACGCCGGACGTCGAGAACCTGTTCGCGACAATCGGCTCCGGCGCGCCGCATTTCGTCTTCGCCGGCCATACCGACGTCGTGCCGCCGGGCGACACGGTGCACTGGAGCCATGACCCGTTCAGTGGCGACATCGTCGACGGCATGCTCTACGGGCGTGGCGCCGTCGACATGAAGGGCGGCATCGCCGCCTTCGTCGCCGCCGCGCTCGACTTCCTCGGGGGCGACGGCCTGAAGCAGGGCACGATCTCGCTTCTCATCACCGGCGACGAAGAGGGTCCGTCGATCAACGGCACGCCCAAGCTGCTCGCCTGGGCGACCGAGAGGGGCCACCGTTTCGACGCGGCGATCGTCGGCGAGCCGACCAATCCGCAGGCGCTCGGCGATGCGATCAAGGTCGGGCGGCGCGGCAGCCTTTCCGGCACGATCACCGTCCAGGGCCGGCAGGGCCACGTCGCCTATCCGCATCTCGCGATCAATCCGATCCCGCAGCTGACCACGCTGATCCGCCGCCTGACGGCCGAGGCTCTCGATACCGGCAGCGAGCGCTTCGACGCCTCCAACCTCGAATTCATCGGCCTCGAGGTCGACAACACGGCCTGGAACGTCATTCCGGCCGAGGCCAAGGCCCGCTTCAACATCCGCTTCAACGACCAGTGGACGCGCGACACGCTGGAAGCCTGGCTCACCAGCCGGCTGGAAGAGGCCGCGCGCGGCACCATCGAGTTCGAGCTCGATCTCGTGCCCGGCGGCAGCGACAGCTTCCTGACGCACTCGGAGACGCTGATCGGCACGCTCTCCGGCGCCATCGAGCGGTCAACGGGGCGCCAGCCGGCGCTTTCGACCAGCGGCGGCACCTCCGACGCGCGCTACATCAAGGACTATTGCCCGGTGATCGAGTTCGGCCTCGTCGGCCAGACCATGCACCAGATCGACGAGCGCGTCGCCATTGCCGATCTCGCAATCCTGAAGGATATCTATCGCGGCTTCCTCGATCAGTATTTCGCGTAAGGTGGCGGCGGGATGATCAACTCCCAGACATCCGGCGCGCTTCTGGGCGCGCTGGAATTCTTCCTCGGCCGGCGCGAGGGACTGCGGCGCTTTGATTTCAGCCTGGACGGTTTCTGGCGCTCCTTCAGCGCCATCCTCTACGTCCTGCCCTTCTTCGCCATCAACATCGCCGTCGAGCATCGCCTGCGGGCGCCCGACGTCATGGTGACGGGGCCGTCCGACGGGCTGTTCGTGCTGTCGCGGCTGCTCGATCTCGGCCTGGACTGGGTGATGATGCCGCTGCTGCTGGCCGCCTTCGCCAAGAACCTCGGCATCACGCGGACCTACGCGTCCTATATCGTCGTGCGCAACTGGGCGTCCGTCGTCATGTCGGCGCCGCAGGCGCTGATCGCGCTATTGACCGGCCTCGGCCTGATCCCGCTCGAATTCGCCGCCGTGCTGTCGCTCGCCGTCGTCGGCGTGATGCTGCGCTATCACTACCAGATCGTTGGCGCGACGCTCGGCGGCTCGGTCGCCTTCCGGGCAGGCCTCGTCGGCGCGGACCTCGCCCTAAGCCTCATCCTCAGCGGCATCTTCAGCAATCTGTTCGGCGCCTGAGCCGTAGTCGACCTGGACCAGGTAGAGCCCGCCGGGCGGCGCCACCGGGCCGCAGGCCTTGCGGTCGCGCGCCTCGAGCACATCGCCGACGCGCTCGAACGGCCACTTGCCTTCGCCGACCTTCTTCAGCGTGCCGACCATCGACCGCACCTGGTTGTGCAGGAAGGAACGGGCGGAGACGCCGAACAGGACGTGATCGCCCTCGCGGGTGATCTCGATCCGTTCCAGCGTCTTCATCGGGCTCTTGGCCTGGCAATCGGCCGAGCGGAAAGTGGTGAAATCATGCCAGCCGAGCAGCAGGTTCGCCGCCCGCTGCATCGCCTCGATGTCGAGGTACTTGCGCACGTCCCAGACGCGGTTGATCTCCAGCGCGGCGGGCGCACGTCGATCGAGGACGCGGTAGATGTAATGCCGCTTGACGGCCGAGCGCCGCGCGTCGAAATCGTCCGGCACCGGTTCGGCCTCGATCACCGCGATCGGCTCGGGGCGCAGTTGGGCGTTCATCGCGTCGCGAATGCGCAGACCCGTCCAATGGCCGGAAAGATCGAAATGCGCCACCTGGCCGGTCGCATGCACGCCGGAATCGGTGCGGCCGGCGCCGAAGGTCAGGGCCGCCTCGCCGGAAAAGCGCTCGATCGCACCTTCCAGCGATTGCTGCACCGACGGCGCATTGGCCTGTCGCTGCCAGCCGGAGTAAGGCGTGCCGTCATATTCGATCAGGAGCTTGTAGCGGGGCATCGCCCGACCTAGCCGACGACGTCGCCGGGCGCAACCGCTGCTCCGCGCAAAAACTCCGTGGCGCGCAGCGGCTTGCCGCCGGCGCGCTGCACTTCGACCAGACGGACCGCGCCCTCGCCGCAGGCGATCGTCAGCTGATCGTCCAGCACGGCGCCGGGCGCGCCGGAGCCCTCGGCGCGGGTCGAGCGCAGGACCTTGACCCGCTCGACCTTGCCGCCGAGCGTCATCTCGCACCAGGCGCCGGGAAAGGGAGACAGGCCGCGAATGTGGTCATGGACCTGCTTCGCCGGCAGCGTCCAGTCGATCCGCGCCTCGCCCTTGTCGATCTTGGCGGCGTAGGTGACGCCCTCTTCCGACTGCGGCACGCTGTCGAGGCCGCCGCGCGAGGCGGCGGCGAGCGCGCGCACCATCAGATCGGCGCCGAGCCGCGCCAGCTTGTCGTGCAGGTCGCCGGTGGTGATGTCAGGCGCGATCGCAATCTTCTCCACCATGGCGACCGGACCGGTATCGAGGCCCGCTTCCATGCGCATGACCATGACGCCGGTCTCGGCGTCGCCGGCCATGATGGCGCGATGGATCGGCGCGGCGCCGCGCCAGCGCGGCAGCAGCGAGGCGTGCAGGTTGAGGCAGCCCTCGCGCGGCGCATCGAGGATCGGCTGCGGCAGGATCAGGCCGTAGGCGACCACCACGGCGACGTCGGCGTCGAGCGAGGCGAAGGCCTCCTGCTCGTCGGCGCCCTTCAGCGATTTCGGCGTGAAGACGGGAATGCCGAAGCGCTCCGCCGTCTCCTGCACGGGCGACTTGCGCTCGGCCATGCCGCGACCGGCCGGACGGGGCGGCTGCGAATAGACGGCGACGACCTCATGCCCCTGGCCGATGATCTCGACAAGCGTGGGCACGGAAAATTCGGGCGTGCCCATGAAGACGACGCGGAGGCTCATAGCTGCCTCACATCTCGTCGGGGGTGTGCGACTTGAATTCCGGCCGGATGCCGGTCTTGGCGGCCTTGACGAACTTCTTGATCACCATGTCGCGCTTCAGCCGCGACAGGTAGTCGATGAAGAGCTTGCCATCGAGATGGTCGATCTCGTGCTGCACGCAGGTGGCGAGGATGTCGTCCGCCTCGATTTCCTGCAGCTTGCCGTCACGATCGAGATAGCGGATCCGCACGGAAGCCGGGCGCTCGACCTCGGCATAATAGTCCGGAATCGACAGGCAGCCTTCCTCATAGACCGAGCGCGCGTCGGACGAGGTCAGGATCTCGGGATTGATCAGGAACAGCGGCGCGGGCTCGCTGCCCTCCTCGCGGCCGGAAACGTCGATGGTGACGACGCGGCGCGGCACGCCGACCTGGATCGCGGCGAGGCCGATGCCCGGCGCCTCGTACATCGTCTCCAGCATGTCGTCCATGAAGCGGAGCAGTTCGTCGTCGATGCGCTCGACCGGCTCGCTGACGAGCCTCAGCTTCGCGTCCGGCAGGGTGATGATGTCGAGTAGGGCCATGAAAACCTCGGATTGAGCCGTTTCAGATAAGAGATGCGGCCGGGGCGGTCAACGAGGAATGATGGACGGGGCCGCGAGGCACCTGCGCGCATGTTCTCGTTTTGATCTCGTCTTCGAGCCCGAATCTGTTATGAAGGCTGCATGCAGGACGTCCTCTTCATCGTCGGCGACAGGCCGATCACCGTGGCCATGCTGGTGCTGGCGGCGATCGCGCTCGGCGTCGCGTTGCTTTTCCTCGTCCTCCTCGTGGTCTGGCGCGGCGCGCGCCGGCGCGACCTCCTGGAATCGGATCAGGTCGTGCAGGGCGACGAACTGGAGCGCCGCATCGCCGAACTCGTCCGCATCCAGAGCGAGATGACCGGCCGCATGCAGACGATGGCGGAGGTCTTCGGCTCGCGGCAATCGGAGCTTCTGCAAGGTCTGTCGAACCGCATGGACGGGCTCGGCCACCGCATCGGCCAGACCATGGTCGAGTCGACCCGCCACACGCATGAAAACCTCGTCCGGCTGAACGAGCGCCTCGCCGTCATCGACACGGCGCAGCGCAACATCACCGAGCTTTCCAGCCAGGTGGTCGGCCTGCAGCACATCCTCGCCAACAAGCAGACGCGCGGCGCCTTCGGCCAGGCGCGGATGGAGGCGATCGTCCAGGACGGCCTGCCGATCGGCGGCTACCAGTTCCAGGCGACGCTCTCGAACGGCAACCGGCCGGATTGCGTCGTCGCCTTCCCGAACAATACGGCCGGGCTGGTCGTCGACGCCAAGTTCCCGCTCGAGGCGTGGAACGCGATCCGCGCCGCCGAGGGGCCGGAGCTGACCCGCGCGGCGGAGACGCAATTCCGCCGCGACGTGACCAAGCACCTGAAGGACATCGCCGAGCGCTACCTGATCCCCGGCGAGACGCAGGACACGGCCTTCATGTTCGTGCCGTCGGAATCGATCTTCGCCGACATCCACGAGCGCTTCGAGGATCTGGTCCAGTCGGCGCACCGGCTCAGGATCGTCATCGTCTCGCCGTCGCTTCTGATGCTGTCGATCCAGGTGATCCAGTCGGTGCTCAAGGATGCCGGCATGCGCGAGCAGGCGCATCTCATCCAGGGCGAGGTGATGAAGCTGATGGAGGATGTCGGCCGGGTGGACGAGCGCGTCCGCAAGCTGAAGACGCATTTCGACCAGGCATCGAAGGACATCGACGACATCCTGGTCTCGACCCGCAAGCTGACCGCGCGCGGCGCCAAGATCGAGGCGCTCGAATTCGGCGACGAAGGCTCGCCGGCCTATGACCGCCAGCCGGATCTCTTGGCGGGGGAATAGCCGGTCTAGCAACGAGGTTCCCCAGAGATCTGACTTCGCCCTCTCCCTGGGGGAGAGCTTCGTGCAACACCGCCTTCATCGTACTGATCGGATTCTGCAGCCCTCCGCCGTCATCCCGGCGAAGGCCGGGATCCAGACACTCAAGCCTGCGGCAATAAGGCGGAGCTAAAGGTTTCCTGGCCGGTGTTTATGGGCCCCGGCCTCCGCCGGGGCGACGGTGCCCTACCCATAAGCTTAGGCTGCATGGCGGCCCTCCCCATAAGGGGAGGGAGAGGTCAGTAGCCCCGCCCGTCCTTCAGGAACTCGATCTCTTCCGCCGTCGAGACGCGGCCGAGATCGGCGTTGCGGTGCGGGAAGCGGCCGAAGCTTCGAATGACGTCGCGATGCTTCTCGGCATAACCGAGGAAAGAGCGATAGGTCTCCTTGTCCGCCTCCGGCGCCTCGGCCAGGAGCGCCTCGTAGAGCTCGACCGAATAATCCTGGTCGGAGAGATCCTCGCTATGCTCGAAGGGCAGATAGAGGAAGACCCGTTCCATCGGCGTGAAGCGCTCGACGCCGCCCTCGATCAGCCGCCTTGCCGCCGCACGAGCACGCGCGTCATAGGCATAGGCGCGGGGATCCTCGCGAAAGAGATTGCGCGGAAACTGGTCGAGGAAGATGACGAGGCCAATGCCGGCGGCCGGCGGCAGCGTCTCGAACGGCCAATCCGTGTCGGCGACGGCGTCGAGATGATCGCCGAAGCGGGCGCGGCAGGCATCGTCGGTCGCATCGTGGCGCGAGAACCAGATCTGAACCTGTTCAGCCGGCACGTCGGTATTGGCGATCAGTTCCTCGAACCAGAAGCGATGCGCGTCGAGGAGGATCGCGGCGGATGTTTCGGACGGCATGTGTTTCCCCCGTGATGGCGAGCAGCTTCTCGCGAGCCCTCGGCAGGCGCGAGGACTTCTCCTTGGCGGCCCGCCCCTCAGAACGGCGTGCGGGCGCGGATGGCGGCGGCGAGCGTGCCCTCGTCGAGATAGTCGAGTTCGCCGCCGACCGGCACGCCATGCGCCAGCCGCGAAACCTTGACCGGGGTGCCGGTCAGGCGATCGGTGATGACATGCGCCGTGGTCTGGCCGTCGACCGTGGCGTTGACGGCCAGGATCACTTCCGACACCTCGCCGGTCGAGCAGCGCTGGACCAGGGACTCGATGTTCAGATCCTCGGGCCCGACACCGTCGAGCGGCGACAGCGTGCCGCCGAGGACGTGATAGCGCGCCTTGATGGCGCCCGCCCGCTCCAGCGCCCAGAGATCCGAGACGTCCTCGACGACGACGATCGTCTTCGCGTCGCGCGAGGGATCGCTGCAGATCGTGCAGGGATCGGCGGTGTCGATGTTGCCACAGGTCGAGCAGGTCAGGATGCGCTCGGCCGCCACCGTCATCGCGCCGGCGAGCGGCACGAGCAGCTGGTCCTTCTTCTTCACCAGCGCCAGCGCCGCGCGCCGCGCCGAACGCGGCCCGAGGCCGGGCAGGCGCGCGAGAAGCTGGATCAGGCGTTCGATCTCGGGACCGGCGGTGCTGCGGGACATGGCCTTGGACGGAATGGAGCTCAGTTCACCCGGTTCGGGGTGTCGCAACGGGCGGACGGAACAGCTCCGCCCGCCACGTTAAGAAGGATCAGAACGGCAGCTTGAGGCCGGCCGGCAGGCCGAGGCCGCCGGTCAGTTCCTGCATCTTCTCGGCCATGGTGCGCTCGGCCTTGGCGCGCGCATCGGCATGGGCGGCGGTGATGAGATCCTCGAGGATCTCGACATCTTCCGGCTTCAGGAGCGACGGATCGATGGAGAGCTTGCGCAGGTCGCCCTTGGCCGTCATCACCAGCGTGACCAGCCCGGCGCCCGAGGAGCCCTCGACCTCGATATTGGCGACTTCGGCCTGCATGTCCTGCATCTTCGACTGCAGTTCCTTGGCCTTGCTCATCATGCCGAGAATGTCGCGCATGGGATTGCTCCTTCAGTTCGGAAATCGTTGGAAATGGATCAGTCTTCGCCGGGATCGGGCGCTTCGTCGGGGTTCTCGACCGGCACGGCGGGCGACGGCAGGCCGACGTCCTCTTCATTGCCGTGGATCTGGATGTCGACGATCTTGGCGCCGGGAAAACGGGAGAGAACGGCGGCGACGAGCGGGTCGGCGGCGGCGTCCGAGCGCTGCTTGTCGCGGGCGAAGGCGCGCGCCTCGGCGATGGTCATCTCGGTCGCTCCACGGCCGAGCGCCACGACCCAGCGATCGCCGGTCCAGTCGGTCAGCTTGCGGCCGAGATCCTGCGCCAGCGTGCGCGGCGCATCTTCGGTCGGCTCGAATTCGAGCAGGCCCGGCTCGAAGCGGATCGGCTTCACCTGTTGCTCGAGCGCCAGCTTCAGCGGGATGTCGCGCTTGAGGCCGACATAGGCGACGAGATCCTCGAAGCGCTGGAAACGGACGGCCGGCTCGGCCTTCGCCTGCGGCGCGCCGGCGGGCTGCGCCATGGCAACGGACATCGGCGCCGCGCTGGCAATGGTGCGCATCTGACCGACGGGACCGCCGCCCTGGATCGAGGAAGGCTGCGGCGCCGAACCCGGCGAGCCCGAGATCTGCGGTGCGCCGCCGCCGGCGGAGAAATTGCCGCTCTTCAGGAGGCGCAGCGCCTCGTCCGGGGTCGGCAGGTCGGCGGCGTGGGCGATGCGGATCAGAACCATGTCGGCGGCGGCGAGCGGCCGGCTCGAACTGGAGACTTCCTCGATGCCCTTCAGGAGCATCTGCCAGGCGCGCGCCAGCACGCGGAGCGACACGGTCTCGGCGAGCGCACGGCCCCGCGTCCGCTCGTCCTGCGGCAGGGCGGCGTCCTCGCCGCTGTCCGGCACGACCTTGAAGCGGGTCACGGCATGGGTGAAGGCAGCGAGATCCTGCAGCACGACGGCCGGATCAGCGCCGATGTCGTATTGTTCCTTGAGCAGCGACAGCGCTTCCGCGATGCGGCCGCCCATCAGCGCCTCGAACAGGTCGATGACGCGGGCGCGGTCGGCAAGGCCGAGCATGCCGCGCACGTCCTCGGCCGTGATGGCGCCGGCGCCATGCGCGATCGCCTGGTCGAGCAGGGAGAGCGAATCGCGCGCCGAGCCTTCGGCGGCGCGGGCGATCATCGCCAGCGCGTCGTCGCCGATCGCGACCTGCTCCTTGTCGGTGATCGAGCGCAACAGGCCGATCAGCCGGTCCGATTCGATCCGGCGCAGGTCGAAGCGCTGGCAGCGCGACAGCACCGTGACCGGAACCTTGCGAATCTCGGTCGTCGCGAAGATGAACTTCACATGCTCGGGCGGCTCCTCGAGCGTCTTCAGCAGGCCGTTGAAGGCCGCGCCCGACAGCATGTGCACTTCGTCGAGGATGTAGACCTTGTAGCGCGCCGAGACCGGCTTGTAGCGCACGGCCTCGATGATCTCGCGGATGTTGTCGATGCCGTTGTTCGACGCCGCGTCCATCTCGAGAACGTCGACATGGCGCCCTTCCATGATCTCGGCGCAATGGACGCCGAGCTCGGGCATATCGATGGTCGGGCGGTCGATCTTGCCCGGAATCGAATAGTTGAGGCCGCGCGCAAGAATGCGCGCCGTCGTCGTCTTGCCGACGCCGCGGACGCCGGTGAGCATGTAGGCCTGCGCGATGCGGCCAGTCTCGAACGCGTTCTTCAGCGTGCGGACCATCGGCTCCTGGCCGACGAGATCGTCGAAGCTTTTCGGCCGGTATTTGCGCGCGAGCACGCGGTAGGCGCCGTTCGCGCCATCCTTCGGTGTGCTGGAAAGATCACCGCCGTCCATGCGTCGCCGTTGCCGCCCCTGCTTCCGGGTCCCATCCACGCCGCCCTCGCGGGCAAGCCTCTTCGACCTTAGCACACCCTTGAGGGCGCGCCGTCATCGAGGCTGACGCGATGGCTGGGGAAAAGGTAGGAGGCTGGCACGCGACCCGTGCCGTGGCTCGTTGGGGCTGCTTCCTTCCGGACCTGACCCGATTGGCGAGTGGCTCGTCCACCACCAACCTCCCGCGGAGACATATCGTCGTTCCCGATCGAAATGGCAAGCCCGAAGCGCGCACGGGGGCTATCGCGGTGAAGGGGTCTGTGGCGTAATCAACGGATTCCCTTCGAGTCGGCGCCCGCCGGCCGCTCTCATCGCACACCACAGCAGCATCATGGCCCGTAATTTCTTCGATCGCTTGCCATCCGTCGAGCCCAGCACGACTGTCGGCTTTTCCGGCAATTCGCTCGACCGACGCAGCGAGGCGCGCAACGAATCGACGCTCGTCGCCGCCCTCGCCGATCCGAATGCGCGCGTCTATCTGCTGCGCGGCGACGAGGCGATGATCCGCGCCGGCGGCGCGACGGAGAGCCTGTTCAGCCTGAAGGAAGCGCGCGCGCTGGGCGCCGTGATGGACGACGCCATCCTGCTCGGCTGGGAGAATTCGGCCCCGCGGATCGCGGCGATCGTCGGCAGCGACACCTCATTCGACGTCGACGCCTTCCATGCCGTGCCGCTCCGGACGCTGGCGATCAACGCCTTTTCCGGCAGCATCCTTTCCGACACGGTCGAACCCGCGACGCTCGGCGCGCTGGCGCAGGCGCGGGCCCTTTTGCACTGGCACGCCGCCAACCGCTTCTGCGGCCGCTGCGGCACGCGTTCCGCCATGGCGCTCGGCGGCTACCGGCGCGACTGTCCGAACTGCGGCCTGCAGAAGTTCCCCCGCACCGATCCGGTGGCGATCATGCTGGCGGTCGACGGGGACCGCTGCCTGATGGGCCGGCAGGCGCGCTTCGCCCCCGGCACCTATTCCTGCCTCGCCGGCTTCGTCGAACCCGGCGAGACGATCGAGGACGCGGTCCGCCGCGAGATCCAGGAAGAAGCCGGCATCCGGATCGGCCGCGTCGTCTACCACGCCAGCCAGCCCTGGCCGTTCCCGATGTCGCTGATGATCGGCTGCATCGCCGAGGCGGTCTCGACCGACATCGTGCCGGATACGGAAGAGCTGGAGGATTGCCGCTGGTTCTCGCGCGAGGAGACGCGCGCCATGCTCGACGGCGAGCATCCCGACGGGCTTTCGACACCGCCCAGGATGGCGATCGCCCATACGCTGATCCGCGCCTGGGTCGAGGCGGGCTAGGATCCGGACGCAATCAGGGATGGCGCGACGGCGGGCGAGCGGACCGGGGTAATGGCTCCGTCCAATCAGCCGTGGTGAAGCAGTTCCCGGGCCAGCAAGTCGGGATGCGTGATCATCACATCATGCGGCGCGTCAATCTCGAGATAGCGCCATCCAGCGTCGGATTGCACGCGCCGGATAGAAGTCGCAAGCAAGTCGCCGGGCGCTTGCGCGCAGCGGATATAGGTTTTCCGCTGCACGTTCAGCGCCTGAGGCAGGGAGACTCGTTCGAAGTAGCTTTCGACTGGCTGCGGGGTCAGCCGGGCGTCTACCCAACTTTGGTCGTCTGCTGCGACGCCGAACAGCGATGATGGGATCGGCGGAATGCTCCAGCCATTATCGCCTTCGGCAGCCTGCCGATAGCGCTCTATCATGGCCGGCGCATGGTCCAGCAGCATTTCGCCATCGACTGGCAGGAAAGCATCAAGCAGCACGAGATGGGAGATCAGACGGCCGAGCCGATGTGCCGCCGCCGTGGCGGGAAAGCCGCCGTAGCTGTGGCCAACGAGGGTGATGTCTCGAAGCCCGGCATCACTCACATAGGTCGCGATATCATCGATATGCGTCGATAGATCGATCCCGCGCGATATCAAATGCGCTCGGTCGCCCAACCCGCTCAAGGTTGGCTGATGGACCTGGTGCCCGGCGCTTTCCAGCAGGGGAGCGACACGATCCCAACACCAGCCGCCATGCCATGCGCCATGAATGAGGACGAACGTGGTCACCTGTCTTCTCCTCACGGCATGGCCAATGCCCGGACAAGGCGCCGGTCGGCCGGCGCCTGATCCGTTTCGAAGACTAGCCGCGCGGCTCGACGACGTCGGCGCGGAACGGCGCCGCCGGATAGACGCCCAAAATGCGCAGCTCGGCCGAGAAGAAGGCGAGCTCTTCCAGCGCGTGGGCGAGGCCGACATCCTGCGGGTGCCCCTCGACATCGACATAGAAGCGCGTCGCCGAGAAGCGGCCGTCGAGCTGGTAGCTCTCGAGCTTGGTCATGTTGATGCCGTTGGTGGCAAAGCCGCCGAGCGCCTTGTAGAGCGCCGCCGGAATGTTGCGGACGCGGAAGACGAACGTCGTGATCACCGGCCCGGCGCCATAGGCGGCATTCTGCGGCTCGCGCGACAGGATGACGAAGCGCGTCGTGTTGTGGGCGGCGTCCTCGACGTTCTCGGCGAGGATATCCAAACCGTAGATCTCGGCGGCGAAGCGGGGCGCGAGCGCGGCCCGGGTCAGGTCGCCCGATTCGGAGATGATGCGCGCGGCGCCCGCCGTGTCGCCGGCGACGATGGCGCGATAGCCATGTTCGCGCATGATGCGGCGGCACTGGCCGAGCGCATGGACATGGCTTTCCACCGTCTTGATCGTCTCCAGCGTCGCGCCCTTCAGCGCCATCAGCTGGAAGCGAATCGGCAGGAAGTACTCACCGATGATGTGCAGGCCCGAATCGGGCAGCAGGTGGTGGATGTCGGCGACGCGGCCGGCGAGCGAGTTCTCGATCGGGATCATCGCCAGATCGACATCGCCGCGCGCGATCGCCTGAAAGCAATCCTCGAAGGTCGGCGCCGGCACAGCCTCGTAGTCGGGATAGACGTCGGCGCAGGCGATGTGGGAATTGGCGCCAGGTTCGCCCTGGAACACGATCTTCTTCATGGAGTGAGACTTCTGTTCAAGATTGCCGTCGGTCCAGCCGGCCGGCGTCATTGGCGGGCGGCGAGAAGGATGCGCGCCCGTTCGAGATCGGCGGGAGTATCGACACCGAGCGGCACCGCGTCAACGAGCGCGACGTCGATGCGCATGCCGGCTTCCAGCGCCCGCAACTGCTCCAGCTTCTCGCGCCGCTCCAGCGCCGAGGGCGGCAAGGCGACATAGCGATCCAGCGCCGCCCGGCGATAGGCATAGAGCCCGATATGGTGCAACAGCGGCCCCTCGCCCCAGGGCGCGGTGGCCCGGGTGAAATAGAGCGCGCGAAGCCGATCGGCGGAGAGCGGCGAGCCGACGATCTTCACGACATTCGGGTTGGTGCGGTCCTCGTCCCGATCGATCAGCGCCGCGATGGTGGCGATATCGACGGCGGGATCGGCGAGCGGCGCGAAGCAGGCGGCGATCGAGGCCGGCTCGATGGTCGGGAGATCGCCCTGCACGTTGACGATGACGTCATGGCGGCGGGCCGAATCAATCAGCTCGGCCGCCTCATGGATGCGGGCCGAACCGTTCTCGTGGTCCGCCCGCGTCAGCACCGCCTCGCCGCCCGCTTGCTCCACGGCGGCGGCGATACCGGCGTCGTCCGTCGCCACGACCACCCGCCCGATCCGCGCCTCGGTGGCGCGCCGCCAGACATGCACGATCATCGGTTCGCCGTTGATATCGGCGAGCGGCTTGCCCGGCAGGCGCGTCGCGGCCATGCGGGCGGGGATAAGGACGAGGGCCTCGGCGGCAGAACTCATCGGGTTTTCCTTGATTTGCCCGGCATGGCGACATGCCGGTGTCAAAACGTCTCAATCTGGGGACGTTCATACGTATTGCGCCACACACTGGAAAGCTTGTAGTTTCCGCGCCACACGAGGGGGGCATGGCGCCATGGGGCTGCCGGTTCCCATAGCCTAATTGAATCGCCTGGGGCCTAGATCGATGGATTCATTCGAACTCAACAAGATTGTCGGCGCGGTCTTGTTCACGCTTCTGGTGGTCATGTCGCTGAGCATTTTCGCCGGCGAGATCTATTCGCCAGCCCATCCGGAGAAGCCGGGCTTCATCATCGAGGTCGCGGAAGAGGCGCCGGGCGCCGCCGCTGGCGGCCCGGCCGCCGCGCAGGAGCCGCCGGTCGCGGTCCTGCTCGCGAGCGCCAAGGTCGAGGCCGGCGAGGCCGTCTCCAAGAAGTGCGCCGCCTGCCACAACTTCGTCGAGGGCGCCGGCACCAAGGTCGGTCCGGACCTCTACAACGTCATCGATCGTCCGATCGGCTCGGCCGAGGGGTTCAAGTACTCCGGCGTGATGACGACCGCGCATGACGAAGGCAAGAAGTGGACCTACGAGCACCTCTACCACTTCCTGAAGAACCCGAAGGCCGACATGCCGGGCACGGCGATGGGCTTCGCCGGTATCTCGAAGCCGGAAGATCGCGCCAACCTGATCGCCTATCTCCGCACGCTGTCGCACAGCCCGGTTCCGCTGCCCGAGCCCGAGGCGGCTGCTCCCGCCGAGGCCGCTCCGGCCGCCGCTGAAGCCCCGGCTGCTCCGGCCGCCGAAGCCCCGGCAGCTCCCGCTGCGCCGGCAACCGAGACCCCGGCTGCGCCCGCCGCTCCGGCAGCGCCTGCCGCGACCGAGGCACCGGCAGCTCCGGCTGCCCCTGAGGCTCCGGCTGCTCCCGCGGCACCCGCTGCCCCGGAGGCGCCCGCCGCACCGGCAGCTCCGGCTCCGGCCCAGCAGCCCGCGACGCCCTGAGCGCATCCAGCACTGCGACACTGAGAAAAGGCCGGAGACATTCTCCGGCCTTTTTCTGTTGCGATGCCGGTTGCCGCGGATCACGCAGGAGTTGCCCTGCGTGTAATCCGCCTTAGTAATGTGAGTCATTCGCCGGAGAATCGCGCCCATGAAACTCGCCGCCGCCGCCCTGCTCAGCCTGTCGCTCCTGTTGCCAGCGACAACAGGCGCCGTGGCGGCCGAGGAATGGCGGCATGCGACCTCGCTGATCGGCGAACCGGCAAACCCCGACGGGTTCAAGCACTACGATTACGTCAATCCCGATGCGCCGAAGGGCGGGACTTCGAACCGCGCCGCCGTCGGCACCTTTGACAGCCTCAACCCCTACATCGTGCAGGGGACGCCGGCCTCCGGCTTCGCCCAGTTCGGCGGCGGCCTGCTCTACGACACGCTGATGGAGCAGGCGACCGACCAGGCCGGCACCAATTACGGCCTGATCGCCGAGGCGGTCCTCTATCCGGACGACTACAGCTGGGTGAAGTTCCGTCTGAACCCGACGGCGCGCTGGCATGACGGAAAGCCGATCACGCCGGAGGACGTCATCTGGTCGTTCGAGACGCTGAAGGCCCAGAGCCCGATGTACAACAAGTACTACGCCAATGTGGTGAAGGCCGAGATCACCGGCGATCGCGAGGTGACCTTCACCTTCGACAAGGCGGGCAATCGGGAACTGCCGAACATCATGGGCGATCTCGCCGTGCTGCCGAAGCACTGGTGGGACGGCACCGACGCCAGCGGCAAGAAGCGCGA
Organism: Kaistia sp. SLG-1; assembly: GCF_059699055.1. Lineage (NCBI taxonomy): Bacteria > Pseudomonadati > Pseudomonadota > Alphaproteobacteria > Hyphomicrobiales > Kaistiaceae > Kaistia > Kaistia sp. SLG-1. The sequence continues at coordinate 450,578 of NZ_AP048544.1, read as the reverse complement.
CATCTCGAAGTCGACACTCGAGATCCCGCTCGGCTCCGGAGCCTATCAGGTTGAATCGATGAGCCCCGGCCGCCAGATCGTCTGGAAGCGGGTCCCCGACTATTGGGCCAAGGACCTGCCGACCCAGGTCGGCCGGCACAATTTCGATCGTATCAAGGTCGACTACTACCGCGATCCGAACGCCGCCTGGGAGGCCTTCAAGAAGGGCGGCCTCGACGATTACCGGCTGGAAAACCGCATCGGCCGGTGGATGACGGAATATGACTTCGACGCCGTGAAGAGCGGCAAGGTCGTCCAGCACTCGTTCCCGATCGCCTCGTCCGGGCGCATGCAGGGCTATGTTCTCAACCAGCGCCGCGACAAGTTCCGGGACCCGCGCGTCCGCGAGGCGCTCAACTACGTCTTCGATTTCGAGACGATGAACCGCACGCTGTTCTTCGACAAGTACAAGCGGATCAACAGCTATTTCGCCGGCATCGACCTCGCCTCCAGCGGCCTGCCGCAGGGCGAGGAACTCGAGATCCTCGAAACCGTCCGCGACAAGGTTCCGCCCGAGGTCTTCACCAAGGAATTCAAGCTGCCGGTCAACGACACGCCGCAGGCCTTCCGCGACAACCTCCGCCAGGCCATCGCGCTGCTGCAGGAGGCGGGCTGGGTCCTGAAGGGCAACAAGATGGTCAACGCCGAGACCGGCGAACCCTTCACCATCGAGTTCCTCGAAAGCGACCCGTCCTTCGAGCGCGTCGTCTCCCCCTACATCCAGAACCTGAAGCGCATCGGCATCGACGCCCGGCTGCGGGTCGTCGACACGGCGCAGTATGTCGCCCGCGTCAACGATTTCGATTTCGACGTCGTCTCGACGGTGATCCCGCAGTCGCACTCGCCCGGCAACGAGCAGCGCGAGATGTGGGGCTCGGCCGCCGCCGACGTCAAAGGCAGCCGCAACCTGATGGGCATCAAGGATCCGGCCGTCGACGCCCTGATCGACCGGGTCGTGTTCGCCAAGAACCGTGACGAGCTGGTCGCTGCCACGCACGCCCTCGATCGCGTGCTGCTCTGGAACTACTACGTCGTCCCGCAATGGTTCAGCGACACCATCAACGTCGCCTACTGGAACAAGTTCGGGATTCCCGACAAGCAGCCCGAATATGCCGGCATCGACATCGAATCCTGGTGGATCGACCCGGCCAAGGAAAAGGCCCTGGGGGCCAAGCCTTGAGCGGCGCGGCTTCCCGCCTTCCCCCGTTTCCGGCCCTGACGCGCCGCGCCTTGATGAGGGGTGCGGCCGCAGGCGCGATGGTGCCGCTGCTCGGCCCGGGCCATGCCGCCTTCGCCGCCGAGGAGACCGGCGCCGCCACGCCACGGCACGGGCTCTCAGTGTTCGGAGAGCTCAAATACGGTCCGGATTTCAAGCACTTCGCCTATCTGAACCCGGAAGCGCCGAAGGGCGGCAGCTTCGTCTTCTCGGCGCCGAGCTGGTACTACAACCAGAACGCCTACACCTTCAACACGCTGAACGGCTTCACCTTCAGGGGCGATGCGCCGCCCCGGATCGAGCTCTGCTTCGACACGCTGATGGTAGCGGCAGCCGACGAACCCGATTCGGTCTACGGTCTCGTGGCCGAAAGCATCGCCGTCTCGGAGGACGGAAACCGCCATGTCTTCCGGCTGCGGCCGGAAGCCAGGTTCAACGACGGCACGCCGCTTACCGCCGACGACGTCGTGTTCTCGTTCGAGACGCTGAAGGCGAAGGGCCATCCCAACATCGCGCAAACGATCCGCGAGATGGTTTCCGTCACCGCCGACGATCCGCACACCGTCACGGTGGTGTTTTCCGGCAAGCAGAACCGCAAGGTTCCGATCCTCGTCGCGTCGTCGCTGCCGATATTCTCCAGAGCCGACTGGGCCGGACGGGATTTCGAGGCCTCGACGATGACGCCGCCGCTCGGCTCCGGCCCCTACCGGGTCGGCAAGATCAGCCCCGGTCGCTCGATCGAGTATGAGCGCGTCGCGGACTATTGGGCGAAGGATCTGCCCGTCGTCGTCGGCAGCGCCAATTTCGACCGCATCCGCCTCGAATTCTACCAGGACGACGAAGTCCAGTTTCAGGCCTTCGCGAAGGGCGAGCTCACCTTCCGCGAGGAGCCGTCGTCGAAGACCTGGGCGACGGGATACGACTTCCCCGCCGCGCGCGACGGCCGCGTGAAAAAGCCCTCCTTCCCGGCCGAACGCCGGCCCGACATGTATGGCTTTTTCTTCAACCTTCGCCGCGCAAAGTTCGCCGATCCGCGCACGCGGCAGGCGATCGGCATGGCATTCGATTTTCCCTGGACCAACAAGAACCTGTTCTTCGGGCTCTATGTGCGCGCGACCTCGTTCTTCCAGTTCTCCGATTTCGCCGCGAGCGGCCTTCCCTCCCCCGACGAGCTGGCGCTTCTCGAACCGTTCCGGGCCCAGCTGCCGGCCGAGGCGTTCGGCGAGGCGGTGATGCCGCCGGTGGCCGACGGCAGCCGGCGCGACCGCAACCTGCTGCGCCAGGCGACGACGTTGCTCGCCGAGGCGGGATGGCAGCGCCAGGGCAACGGCCTGGTCAACGCCGCCGGCGAACGCCTGACGCTCGAATTCTTGATCCAGTCGCAGGCATTCGAGCGCGTGCTCTCGCCGCTGATCGAGAATCTGAAGGCGATCGGTGTCGACGCCTCGCTGCGGATGGTCGACGCCGCCCAGTATCAGAGCCGCCAGAACGCCTTCGACTACGACATCATGGCCTCGCGGATCATGTTTGACGCGACGCCGATTGACGGCATCGAACAAATCTTTGGCTCGATCAGCGCCGATGTGCCGAGCGGCTCCAACCTTTCCGGCCTCAAGCACCCCGTCGTGGATGCGCTGGTTTCGCGGGCGGCCTCGGTCCAGAGTCGGGCCGAGCTGACGACGCTGATGCGCGGGCTCGACCGCGTGCTGCGATCGTTGCATATCTGGTTTCCGGCCTGGCTCTCCGAGGCGCATCGCGTCGCCATATGGGATAAGTTCGCCTGGCCGGAGACGAAGCCCGACTATGGTTTTTCGCCGGAAATGACGTGGTGGCAGGATCCCGAGCGGGCCGCCGCCATCGGCAAGGCTGGTTAAGGGAAGGCTGATTAAGGAACGAGATGGCAGCCTATATTTTCCGACGCCTCCTGCTGATGATCCCGACGATTTTCGGCATCATGGCCATCAGCTTCATCATCGTGCAGTTCGCTCCCGGCGGCCCGGTCGAACGCGTCATCGCCCAGTTGCAGGGCAATGACGTCTCGGCGACCAGCCGGATCGGCGGCGGGGGCGGCGCCGATGCCGGCATGGGCGGCACCGACCGAACGCTGGGCAGTGCGCCCGTCTCGTCGAAATATCGTGGCGCGCAGGGGCTCGATCCCGAATTCATCGCCAAGCTCGAAAAGCAGTTCGGCTTCGACAAGCCGCCGCTGGAGCGCTTCGGACTGATGATCTGGAACTATCTCCGCTTCGATTTCGGCCAGAGCTATTTCCGCGATATCGGCGTGCTCGACCTGATCAAGGAGAAGATGCCGGTCTCGATCTCGCTCGGGCTCTGGATGACGTTGATCTCCTACGGCATTTCGATCCCGCTCGGCGTCGCCAAGGCGGTGCGCGACGGCGCCCGCTTCGACATCTGGACGTCGGCGGTGATCGTCGTCGGCTATGCGATCCCCGGCTTCCTGTTCGCCATCCTGCTCGTCGTGCTGTTCGCCGGCGGCAGCTTCTTCGACTGGTTCCCGTTGCGAGGACTGACCTCGGACAATTTCTCCAGCCTGTCGCTCGGCGGCAAGATCGTCGACTATTTCTGGCACATCGCCCTGCCGATCACGGCCATGTCGCTCTCGGCCTTCGCGACGACGACGCTTCTCACCAAGAACTCGTTCCTCGACGAGATCCGCAAGCAATATGTCGTGACGGCCCGGGCCAAGGGCCTTTCGGAACGAAAGGTGCTCTACGGCCACGTGTTCCGCAACGCGATGCTGATCGTCATCGCCGGCTTCCCCGGCGCGTTCATCTCGGCCTTCTTCGCCGGGTCGCTGCTGATCGAGACGATCTTCTCGCTCGACGGGCTCGGCCTGCTCGGCTTCGAATCGGTGATCAACCGCGACTATCCGGTGGTGTTCGCGACGCTGTTCATCTTCTCGCTGATGGGGCTCGTCATCGGCCTGCTCTCCGACCTCACCTACACCTGGATCGATCCGCGCATCGATTTCGAACGGCGGGATGTCTGACGTGACCGATGTCTCTGTGCAAGCCCGCGAAATCGAGCCGACCCGCCTGTCGCTCTCGCCGCTCAACCTCCGCCGCTGGCGCAATTTCAAGGCCCACCGCCGGGGCTACTGGTCGCTCTGGATCTTCCTGGCGCTGTTCGCCCTGACGCTCGGCTCCAATTTCATCGCCAATGACCGGCCGCTCATCGCCTCCTACAAAGGCGAGCTGCTGCTGCCGGTCTTTGCCGACTATCCGGAGGAGAAGTTCGGCGGCTTCCTGGCGACGACCAATTTCCGCGATCCCTTCATCCAGGAGGAGATCAACGCCAATGGCTGGATGATCTGGCCGGCGATCCGCTACTCCTTCGACACCGTCAACAACGAGATGGCGACGCCGGCGCCGGCGCCGCCGTGGTGGCTGATCCCGAAGGAAGACCGTTGCCGCGCCTATCCGCTCGGCGACGCCGATCCGAACTGCACGCTCGGCAATTTCAACTGGATGGGCACCGACGACCAGGGCCGCGACGTCGTCGCGCGCCTGCTCTACGGCGTCCGCCTCTCGGTGCTGTTCGGCCTGGTGCTGACGATCGTCTCCTCGGCGATCGGCATCCTCGCCGGTGCCGTGCAGGGCTATTTCGGCGGCTGGCTCGACCTGATCTTCCAGCGCTTCATCGATATCTGGACGTCGCTGCCCGAGCTCTACATCCTGCTGATCATGGCCTCGATCCTGGTGCCGAGCTTCTGGGTGCTGCTCGGCATCCTGCTGCTCTTCTCCTGGGTAAGGCTGGTCGGGCTGGTGCGGGCCGAATTCCTGCGAGCCCGAAACTTCGAATATGTCCGCGCCGCGCGCGCGCTCGGCGTTAGGAACCGCACCATCATCGTCCGCCACGTGCTGCCCAACGCCATGGTGGCGACGCTGACCTTCCTGCCCTTCATCCTGAACGGCTCGATCACGACGCTGACCTCGCTCGACTTCCTCGGCTTCGGCCTGCCGCCCGGCTCGCCGTCGCTGGGCGAATTGCTGGCGCAGGGCAAGAACAACCTCCAGGCGCCGTGGCTCGGCCTGACCGGCTTCGTCGTCATCTCGGTGATTTTGAGCCTGCTCGTCTTCATCGGCGAGGCCGTGCGCGACGCCTTCGACCCCAGAAAGACGTTCGGCTGAGATGATGGACAAGACCCAGACCATGACCGCCGATCCGTCCGCGAAGCCGCTGCTTTCCGTAGAGGACCTCTCGGTCCACTTCCTGCAGGGCGAGAACCGCACCGTCGCCGTCGACGGCATCTCCTTCACCGTCGGGCGCGGCGAGACCGTCGCGCTCGTCGGCGAATCCGGCTCCGGCAAGTCGGTGACGGCGCTCTCGATCCTGAAGCTCCTGCCCTACCCGTCCGCAGAGCATCCGACCGGCAAGATCCTGCTGGAAGGCAAGGACCTGCTGACGGTCAGCGACCGTGAGCTGCGCAAGGTGCGCGGCAACGACGTCACGATGATCTTCCAGGAACCGATGAGCTCGCTCAATCCGCTGCACACGATCGAGCAGCAGATCGGCGAGATCCTGACGATCCATCGCGGCCTGTCGGGCAAGGCGGCGCGGCAGCGCATTCTCGAGCTGCTCGCCGAGGTCGGCATCCGCGACGCGGAGAAGCGCCTCAACGCCTATCCGCACCAGCTTTCCGGCGGCCAGCGCCAGCGCGTCATGATCGCCATGGCGCTCGCCAACGAGCCGGACCTGCTGATCGCCGACGAGCCGACGACGGCGCTCGACGTCACCGTGCAGGCGCAGATCCTGAAGCTGCTCAAGGAGATCCAGACCCGCACCGGCATGGCGCTGCTCTTCATCACCCACGACCTCGGCATCGTGCGCAAGATCGCCGACCGGGTCTGCGTGATGACCAAGGGCAAGATCGTCGAGCAGGGGCCGACGAAGGCAATCTTCGACCACCCCCAGCACCACTATACAAAGCACCTGCTGGCGGCTGAGCCGAAGGGCGCGCCGCCGCCGGCCGACGACACGGCGCCGGTCGTCGTCGCGACGGAGGACCTCAAGGTCTGGTTCCCGATCAAGCGCGGCGTGTTCCGCCGCACGGTCGACAACGTCAAGGCCGTCGACGGCATCGACATGTCGGTCCGGCGCGGCCAGACGCTCGGCGTCGTCGGCGAATCCGGCTCCGGCAAGACGACGCTCGGCCTCGCCATCATGCGGCTGATCAGCTCGAAGGGCGCGATCGACTTCCGCGGCGAACGCATCGACGGCCGCGGCTTCCAGGCGATGCGGCCGCTGCGCCGGCACATGCAGATCGTCTTTCAGGATCCGTTCGGCTCGCTCAGCCCGCGCATGTCGGTCGGCGAGATCATCGCCGAGGGCCTGCGCGTGCACGAGCCGCAGCTTTCCTTCCGCGAGCGCGAACGAAAGGTGGCGCAGGGGCTGGAAGAAGTCGGGCTCGATCCTGCGACGCGCCACCGCTATCCGCACGAATTCTCCGGCGGCCAGCGCCAGCGCATCGCGATCGCCCGCGCCATGGTGCTGGAGCCGGAATTCGTCATGCTCGACGAACCGACCTCGGCGCTCGACATGTCGGTGCAGGCGCAGGTCGTCGACCTCCTGCGCGACCTGCAGAAGCGGCACGGCCTCGCCTATCTGTTCATCAGCCATGACCTGAAGGTCGTGCGCGCGCTCGCCAACGAGGTGATCGTCATGCGCGGCGGCAAGGTGGTCGAGCGCGGCACGTCGGAACAGATCTTCACGGCGCCGGAAACCGACTATACCCGCGCCCTCATCGCAGCCGCCTTCTCGATCGAGACGGCCCCGGAAGGCATCGTTTCGCAATGACCGAGAAGAAGGTTCTGCCCGGCGTCCTGATCGCCTCCGGCAACTGGGCGCCGGGGCCGTGGGCCGTTCCCTTCGCCGGCGAGCCGGAGCGGCCGCTGGCGATCTGGCCGGACGTGCCGGACCGCGCGGCGATCCACTATGTCCTCGCCTGGCGGCCGCCGGCCGAGGCCTTCGCCGACCTGCCGAACCTGAAGGCGGTGTTCTCGCTCGGCGCCGGCGTCGACCATGTCGTCGGCAACGAAGCCCTGCCCGACGTGCCGATCGTCCGCGTCGTCGATCCGGACCTGACCACCCGCATGACCGAATGGGTGACGCTGCAGGTGCTGCTGCACCACCGCCAGCACCTTGCCTATGCCCGCCAGCAGGCGGCAGGCAAATGGCGCGAGCTGCGCCAGCCGGTGGCGCACGATGTGCGGGTTGGCATCATGGGGCTCGGCGAGCTCGGCCGCGACGCGGCGGAAGTGCTCGCCCGCCTCGGCTTCCAGGTCGCCGGATGGAGCCGTTCACCGAAGCAGGTTCCAGGGATCGAGACCTTCCATGGCGAGGACGGCCTCACCGCCTTCCTCGGCCGCACCGACATCCTCGTCGCCCTGGTGCCGCTGACGCCGGATACGCGCGGCATCCTCAACGCCTCGGTGTTCAATCGCCTCGCCAAGGGCGGAGCGCTCGGTGGCCCCATGCTGATCAATGCCGGCCGCGGCGGGCTGCAGGTCGAAGCGGACATTCTGGCGGCGCTCGATGACGGTCGCCTGATCGGTGCCAGCCTCGACGTGTTCGAGCCGGAGCCGCTTGGCTCCGACAGCCCGTTCTGGAGTCATCCCCGCGTGATCGTGACGCCGCATGTCGCGGCTTCGAGCGAGGCGAGCGTGCTCGCCGACGGCATCCACCGGCAGATTCTCGCCTTCGAGGCCGGGCAGCCCCTGCCCAATCTGGTCGACGTCGCGCGCGGCTATTGAGCGCCGAACGTCAGGACGGCCGGACTCTCGGAAAGATCCGCCGATGCGGCGCGCACCTTGGCCTGTTCGGCGGCTTCGCGCGCTTCGGCGGACGCAACGCTGAGCAAATAGGCAAGGTCGTGGAACTCGTTGCGCTTGGCGAGCTCGCTCAGCTGCTCCGTCATTTCCTCGATATACCGGGCTGTTCTCTGCATTTCCCGTATCCCATCCGTCGTGCTGGATCGCCGCCGACCGAGGCGAGCGTCCCTATGGACGCGTGACATTCGGCTAGCATTACGAGACTAGGGAAAATGTACGAAGCGGACATACCCCAAATGGAGTATGGCCCTGCGTCAGCGGAGGACAGACCACAGCCAACCGGTCAGGGCCGGCGAACCGCCGTGACATCAAGGCCCGACCGGTCGTAGCGGGCGAGCACCTCGGCGAGCGGTTCCGAGACCACCGCCATCTGGAAACCGCTCGCATGCAGCAGCGTCGCCGGGTCGCGCAGGATGCCGACATGGCCCTTCCAGTAGATCAGGTCGCCGCGCCGCAAGGCGCCGCCCAGCCCGCCTTCCACCAGGGAGCCGATCGCGCCCTGCTGCTGGTCGGTATCGCGCGGGACCGCAATTCCGGCCGCCGCCAGCGAAAGCTGCACCAGCCCCGAGCAGTCGATGCCGAAGGCCGACCGGCCGCCCCAGAGATAGGGCGTTTCCAGAAACCGCTCGGCGACCGCGACGAAATCGGCCTGGGGCGGCCGGTCCAGCGCCTCGACATGGCGGGCGATGACGGCGCCGCTACCGTCGGCGTGCCGGAAATAGGGCGTTCCCCGCGTCTCCGCCGTCTCGCCGAGCGCCAGGCGACTGCCGATCGAGAGCGTTGCCACCGGCGGCAGCTTCATGTCGGCGGCCGGATACACAAAGGTGCGAAGCGCCGTCACCCGGTGCGTCGGCTCGGGATCGAGCGGACCGATCGCGTCGGCGGCGACGAAGCCGACATAGCCGTCCGTCTCGAGCTGGACCCAGGACCAGCCTTCGTCCGTCGTCTCGAAGACGCGGACCGTCTCGCCACGCAGCGCCTCGCTGTCGATGGGCGCGTCCGGCCGCGGGGCGCGGCGAATGGCGGTCCGGGGCTCCGTCACGCGCCGGCTGGTCCCGGTGACGAAGCGGGCCGCCTGCACCTGTCCCTCGAGCCTGGCATCGGCGAGATCGGCGCGAAACGCGTTGAGGCGAGGGTCCAGCGTCACAGCGGCAATTCCTTGTGGCGGGCGATGACGACGTCGCCCAGACGCTCGACGGCGAGCGCGCCGGCGACGGTCCTTTGGATCACGACATTGCGGCGATCCCTGGCATCGCGATGCCGGCTGACCAGGCCGAGCCGGCCCATCGTGTCGAGCGCGCGCGTGATCGCCGGCTTGGTGACGCCGAGCTTGGCGGCAAGGCCGCGCACCGTGTGCGGCGGCATTTCGAGATAGACGGTCAGGAGGACGGCCATCTGCCGCGCCGACAGATCGTGCCCGCCGTCGCGAACCAGGTCCAGCGTCACGTCATGCCAGAGGCGCAGCGCTTGAAACGGCCTGAGTTCGACGGGCATGAACATTCCCCTATCCGCAATCGTTTCGGACCCGTTCTATTTAAGCCGGGTCCGACGCTGTCGACAAGGGTTGTCCTGGGCTCAGGATGCTACCCCGGACCCGAACCGCTCCTGGATCAGGGCGAACAGCGCGCGGATGGTCTGCGCCTCGCCGCCCTCCGGCCGCCCGGGCTTGCCGGATGGGTTCCAGGCATAGATATCGCCATGGATCCACGGGATCGTCTTGGGCACGAAACGATCGAGGAACAGCGCCGCCGTGATCGAGCCGGCGAAGCCGCCCGTGCCGGCATTGTTGATGTCGGCGATCTTGGAATCGATCATCGCCTCATAGGGCGCCCAGAGCGGCAGCCGCCACAGCGGATCGGAATACGCCTCGGCATGACGGGCAAGATCGGCGGCAAGCGCTTCGTCATGTGTGAACACGGCCGGGATCTCCGGACCGAGGGCGACGCGGGCGGCGCCCGTCAGCGTCGCGAGATCGACCAGCAGGGCCGGATTCTCTTCCGCCGCCAGCGCCAGCGCGTCGGCGAGGATCAGCCGCCCCTCGGCGTCGGTATTGCCGATCTCCACCGTCACGCCGGCGCGCGAGCGCAGCACGTCGCCGGGGCGGAAGGCGGGGCCGGAAATCGCATTCTCGACGGTCGGCACCAGCAGGCGAAGCCGGACCGGCAGCTTGGCGTCCATGATCATGTGCGCGAGGCCCATGGTGTTGGCGGCGCCGCCCATGTCCTTCTTCATCAGGAGCATGCTGCTCGACGGCTTGATGTCGAGGCCGCCGGTATCGAAGGTGACGCCCTTGCCGACCAGCGTCACCTTGGGATGCTCGGGATTGCCCCAGACGAGATCGACGAGACGCGGCGCGCGGTCGACGTCGGCGGCGCGGCCGACCGCATGGATCATCGGCAGGCTGGCGGAGAGGAGGTCGCGGCCGACGATCTCGCTGACGGAGGCGCCGAAGCGCGCGCCGAGCGCATGCACCGCCTCGGACAGTTCCGCCGGGCCGAGGTCGCTCGCCGGCGTGTTGACGAGATCGCGCACCAGCGTGATGGCGCGGGCCATGCTGCGGGCCCGGCCGGCATCGACGCCGGCGGGAACGACGAGGCGGGGCACCGGCGCCGGGTTGGTCTTGTAGCGCTCGAAGCGGTAATTGCCGAGCGCCCAGCCGAGCGCACCGAGCGCGGGATCCGGCAGGTCGGTGACGAAATGATAGTCGCCCTGCGGCAGGATGTTCGGGAGCTTGCCGGTGATCAGCGGCGCGCGACGGCGGCCATCCGCCCGGCCGAGACCGAACAGGACCCGGCCGATGACGCCCTTGGCGTCGGCGATGATGGTGACGGCGCCGGCCGCCGCGTCGAAGCCGGTCGAACGCGCCCAGGCCGCCTCGACCTCGCCGATCGACGCAAGCAGCGCCTCCAGCCCGTCCGGCTCGACGGCATGGATCGGGATCGCAACGTCGGAACTGTCGATCAGGCTGTCGGTCACGGCACGGGTCCTTGGCGCTCGATTCGAAATGGGCGGCGATCATGGCCCCGCGCCACGGCGGGATCAATCGGCCTCGGCGTCGCCGCGCGGAAGACGAAGCGGCGCGACAGGGGTGATCTCCTGCCGCGAATTTTGCGCTAAGCTGGCCTGGGGCCGCAGCCAAACCGCCCAATCACAAGGACATCATGCCGCCTGCCGCCGAAATATTGCTGGGAGACGCCACCGGATCGCAGCGCGACACGATCGTCCTGGACGGCTCGACCCTCCGCCTGTCGACGCTTTCCCTGATCGGGCGCGGACTGCTGCATGTCGTGCCATGCGAAGTTCGCCTCGTCGAAGTGCAGAACGCCTATGAGGCGGTGCGCGGGGCGGTCGAAGGCGGGCGTCCGCTCTATGGCGTGACGACCGGCGTCGGCGCGATCAAGGATCGTGCGGTCGCCCTGACCAGTTCGACCGACCGCACCGATCTCGTCCGCGCCCATCATTTCGGCGTCGGCGAGCCGCTGGCGCCCGAAATCGTCCGCGCCGGTATCGCCATCCGCGTCAACACCGCGCTCTCCGGCATGGTCGGCTGCAGTCCCGATCTCGTCCGCGCCTATGTCGCGGCGCTCGATGCCGACATCGTCCCCGTCGTGCGCCGCCTCGGCTCGATCGGCGCCGCCGACATCGGGCTGATGAGCCAGGTGGCGACGGCGCTCGCCGGCGAGGGCCAGGTGTTCCATCGCGGCGTCCTGAAACCGGCCGAAATGGCGCTGCGCGAGGCAGGCCTCACGCCGCATGTGTTCCGGCTGAAGGATGCGCTTTCCGCCGTCAGCACCAACGCGCTGACGGTCGCGAGCGCCGGGGCGACCCTGATCGAGGCGGCCCAGACGGTGCGCGTCGCCATGGCCACCGGATCGAGCGCGGCGGCGGCGCTGCGGGCGTCGCCCGAGCCCTGGCGGGTCGCCATGCGGATCGGCTCGCCGCGCGAGGCGGCCGCCGGGGCGGTGCTCACCGCCGTCGCCGATGCCTTTCCCTGGTCGCCGGCAACGCATCTGCACGATCCGCTCAGCTTGCGGATGATGGCGCAGATCTTCGGCGCCTCGGCCGGCGTCGTCGCCTTCGCGGCCGCCGCCGTCGAGGCGGCGACGGCACGGCCGGACGACAATCCCGTCGTCATCGACGGCATCCCGATGACCTCGGGCGGGTCGCTGCCGCTCGAGCTGGCGCTGACCCTGCAATCGGTGGGTCCCGGCCTCGCCCATCTCGCCCGCAACATCCTGAACCGCATCGTGCTGATCGCCAATGGCGGGCGCGGCGTGCTGCCGACCAACCTGGTCTCCGAGGAGACCGACGCAACCGGCTTCGGTCCGCTGGTGAAGCTCGCCGGCGATCTCGCCAGCCGCGTCATGGCGGAACTGGCGCCGGTTTCGGCGATGCCGCTCCTGATCGCCGGCGGCATGGAGGACGAGGCGATGTTCGCGCCGCTGATCGTCGAGCGGCTCAACCGCCAGATCACGGCGCTCCGGATGATGGTGGCGATCGAGGCGCTGCTGGCGGCCCAGGGCCTCGACATGCAGGGCCTGCAACCGGCCGGGCTGGTGGCGATCGTGCATGAATCCGTCCGGGCCGAAGTTGCCTTCCTCGACAAGGATCGCGCGCTTTCGCTCGACATCGAAACGATCGAGCGCAACCTTTTTCAGCCGGCGCTCTTGGAAACAGTCAGGAATTTCTACGAGTCCATCACAACGGATGAGCTCATTTTCTCGCATTGACCCGCACGTCACCCTAAGAACTATCGATACGGAACGGATCAACCGACAACCCTAGGAACCCCGCCATGAAAGCCTTGAAGACCCTCGTGGCCGCCGCCGCGATCCTCGCCTCCATCGGCACGGCGCAGGCGGCCGATGTCGTCGTGTCCTCCAAGATCGACACGGAGGGGACGTTGCTCGGCAACGTCATCGCGCTCGTGCTCGAGGCGAACGGTATCTCGGTCGACGACCGCATCTCGCTCGGCGGCACGCCGGTGGTGCGCAAGGCGATCACCGCCGGCGAGATCGACATCTATCCCGAATATACCGGCAACGCCGCCTTCTTCTTCAACAAGGCCGACGACCCGGTCTGGAAGGACGCCGCCAAGGGCTACGAGACGGCGAAGACGCTGGACTACGACGCCAACAAGATCGTCTGGCTCTCGCCCTCTCCCGCCAACAACACCTGGGCGATCGGCCTGCGCGGCGAGGTGGCGGAAGCCAACAGCCTGAAATCGCTATCGGATTTCGGCAAGTGGGTCGCCGGCGGCGGCAAGGTGAAGCTGGCCGGCTCGTCCGAATTCGTCAATTCGGCGGCCGCCCTTCCCGCCTTCCAGACCGCCTATGGCTTCACGCTCAAGCCCGAGCAGCTGCTCGTGCTTTCCGGCGGCGACACCTCGGCGACGATCAAGGCGGCGGCCGAGCAGACTGACGGCGTCAACGCCGCCATGGTCTACGGCACCGACGGCGCGATCCAGGCCGCCGGCCTCGTCGTACTTCAGGACGACAAGGCGGTGCAGCCGGTCTATGCGCCGGCGCCGATCGTGCGCGAGGACGTGCTGAAGAAGTTCCCGAAGATCCAGGAAGTCCTGACGCCTGTGTTCGCCGCGCTCGACCTCAAGACGCTGCAGGAACTGAACGGCCGCATCCAGGTCGGCGGCGAGCCGGCCAAGGAAGTCGCCAAGAGCTGGCTGACCGAGAAGGGCCTGCTGAAGTAGTCCGGCGGCACGACCCGGCCGAGCTTCACGTGAAACCGGACGACGGCGAAACCGTCGCCGTCCGGGGGTTAACAGGCCGCGATCCGTTAACCTGCCGTTAGCCAATATCATCTTGCGGCGCGGGGAATTGGCCCTAAGCTTCCCTCTCGCACCGCGCCGAGATTTCGACGCGCCAGTACGGCCGAGGCAGCCTGCCTTCAAAGGGGACCCACCGGCTTGACGGACGCCAGCCAGACCGCCGCTCCACCCGTGCCGCTCACCGCCCGCCTCGACCGGGTCGGCATCGTCGTGGCGCTGATCGCCATCGTCGGCATGGACTGGCAGTCCTTCGCCACCCTGAAACCGAACCGGCTGATCTCCGGCCAGGGCCTCAGCCTCGGCGCCTCGCTGCCGACGCTCTGGGCGGCGATCGGCATCGGCATCCTGTCGCTCGCCACCATCGTCGCCGTGCTGCGCACCGGCGCCTGGCTCCGGCTCGCCACCGGCGTCGTCTCGCTGCTGCTGCTTGCCATCCTGATCGGCATCGTGCCGGCGACCGTGGTGCCGCCCGGCAACAATTTCGCCCGCGTCTCGCCGGCCTCCGGCTTCTGGCTGATGGCCTTCGCCTTCGCGGTCTTGACCACCGACGCCATCGCCAAGCTGAAGCTCGGACCCTTCGCCCGGCTCGGCATGCTGGCGGGGGCTGCGGTCGCCGTCGCGATCATCCTCGGCTCCGGCCATTGGGACGGGCTGTCGATCCTGAAGGAATACGCCACCAACGCCGACAAGTTCTGGCGCGAGGGGCGGCAGCACATCCTGCTTGCCGTCAGCTCGCTCGCTGCCGCGATCGTCGTCGGCCTGCCGCTCGGCATCGCCTGCCACCGCAACGCGACCTTGCGCGGCATCACCCTGCCGGTCCTCAACATCATCCAGACCGTGCCGTCGATGGCAATGTACGGGCTGATGATCGTGCCGCTCAGCCTGTTCGCCGCCTCGTTCCCGATCGCCGCCCAGCTCGGCATCCGCGGCATCGGCACGGCGCCGGCGCTGATCGCGCTCTTCCTCTATTCGCTGCTTCCCGTCGTCGCCAACACGGTGGTCGGCCTCGGCGAGGTGCGCCGCTCGGTGGTCGAGGCGGCCGAGGGCATGGGCATGACCAAGCACCAGCGCCTGTTCCAGGTCGAGCTGCCGCTGGCGCTCCCCGTGATCCTGACCGGCATCCGCATCGTGCTCGTCCAGAACATCGGCCTCGTCACCATCGCCGCGCTGATCGGCGGCGGCGGCTTCGGCACCTTCGTCTTCCAGGGCATCGGCCAGGCGGCGACCGATCTCGTCCTTCTCGGCGCCGTGCCGACGATCGCCCTCGCCTTCACGGCGGCGATCCTGCTCGACGCCATCATCGAACTCACCGAAAGGCGCCGGCTTTGATCGAACTCGAGCATGTCAGCCGCCGCTTCGGCGACCAGACCGCCGTCGACGACGTCTCCTTCTCCGTCGAGCGCGGTACCATCACCGTCATCGTCGGCACCTCCGGCTCCGGCAAGTCGACGACGCTTCGGATGATCAACCGGCTGATCGAGCCCTCCTCCGGCACGATCACCATCGACGGCAAGGACGCCGCCTCGGTCTCGGGCGAGGAGCTTCGTCGCGGCATCGGCTACGTGATCCAGGGCAACGGCCTGTTCCCGCACTGGACGGTTGCCCGCAACATCGCCACCGTGCCGACCCTGCTCGGCTGGGACCAGGCCCGCATCGCCAAGCGCGTCGACGAACTCCTGACGCTCTTCAGCATGAAGCCGGCGGATTTCGCCAAGAAATTCCCGCACCAGCTCTCGGGAGGCGAACAGCAGCGCGTCGGCGTGGCGCGGGCGCTCGCCGCCGAACCCGGCCTGCTCCTGATGGACGAGCCCTTCGGCGCGCTCGACCCGATCATCCGCGCCAAGGCGCAGGAGGATCTCCTCGCCGTGCAGCAGAGGCTCGGCATCACCGTCGTCCTCGTCACGCATGACATGGAGGAGGCGATCCATCTCGGCGACCGGATCGCGGTGATGGACAAGGGGAAATTGCTGCAATACGCGACGCCGACCGAGATCCTGGCGCAGCCCGCGCCCGGCTTCGTCGCCAAGCTCGTCGACGGCGTCGACCGGCCGTTCCGGCTCTTGTCGCTCGCGCCGGTCTCGCAGATCGTCGAGCCCGGCACGGCGGAAGGCCCGCCCATCCTCGAGACGGCGACGTTGCGCGACGCGCTTTCGGAACTGCTCTGGCACCAGCGCGAGGCGCTGCCCGTCACGGCCGAGGACGGCACGCCGCGCGGCCGGATTTCGCTCGCCGCCCTGCTCGCGCATGCCGGCGGCCCGACCTGCGGCGGTCTGCCGGGCGGTAATCTGCCGGCCGGCAATCGAACAGGCGGCCAAGCATGAGGCGGTTCGTCGGCCCGGTCGCCCGCCTCGCGGCGCTGGCGCTGCTGCTCGCGCTCGTGCTCCGGCCCGACTGGTTCGAGCCGATCCTGAAGCCGTTCACCGAAAACAACGCGCCGGTGATCTACACCCAGTCGAGCCTGCTCAGCCTGACGCTCGCCCATCTCGGGCTCGTCGCGGTGGCGAGCGTCATCGGCACGGCGCTGGCGCTCGTCATGGGCGTGTTCGTCACCAGGCCGATGGGGGCGGAGTTCCTGCCGCTGTCGCGCAGCCTCGTCAATATCGGCCAGACCTTTCCGCCCGTCGCCGTGCTGGCGCTCGCCGTGCCGGTGGTCGGTTTCGGGCTGAAGCCGACGCTGATCGCGCTCGTCCTCTACGGCCTGCTGCCGATCTTCGAGAACACGATCACGGGCCTCAAGGAAGTGCCCGGCAACGTCGTCGAGGCGGCGCGCGGCATGGGCCTGTCGCCGCAGCAGCAGCTCTTTCGCGTCGAGCTGCCGCTGGCGCTGCCCGTCATCCTCGCCGGGATCCGGCTTTCGGTCGTCATCAACATGGGCACGGCGACGATCGGCTCGACCGTCGCGGCCAAGGGGCTCGGCGAAGTGATCATCGCCGGGCTGCTCACCTCCAACACCTCGTTCATCCTGCAGGGCGGCATCATCGTCGCACTGCTCGCCGTGCTGCTCTACGACGCGCTGGCGATCCTCGAACGCCGCGTCGCCCGCCGCACCGGCCGGCTGGCGGAGGTGGCGGGATGAGGCCCCCCGCCGAGCCGCCATCCTTAGAAGCCTCTGAGGCCGTGGCTTCACGGCTCCCTGGGTGTCTGACCCATCGTGCATTGGGCGCCGTCCTTTCACCTCTCCCATGGGGAGAGGTCGACGGCCGCAGGCCGTCGGGTGAGGGGTTGAGGCCTCACCGGAGAGTTCCCTACCCCCTCACCCGGAGCTTCGCTCCGACCTCTCCCCATGGGAGAGGTGAGGGGGCGCCGGCGGACTCCCTCTCCCGCGCCCGGGAGAGGGTTGGGGTGAGGGTCATTGGGCACGCACAGTCCGTCCTCCCGGCGAAGGCCGGGATCCACCGACCGGAAGCCAATCACGTCGGACGGTGTTCATGGGCCCCGGCCTTCGCCGGGGCGACGGGAGCGTGGGAAGCGCCGTGCGTCCTTCGAGACGGCCCTGCGGGCCTCCTCAGGATGTCGCAGGTGGAGGTCTACATCGGTAGCGAAGAACCAGACAACACTGACCTCAACATGCTGAGGAGCGGCCGACGGCCGCGTCTCGAAGCACGCACTCGTCTCGACACAGTCATCGGGTGACCGCATGAGCGATTTCGATCTCGTCCTTTCCGGCACCGTCGTCACCGCCGAGCGCGTCATTCCCGGCGGCTTCGTTGCCGTCTCGGACGGCAAGATCGCGCTGATCGGCCAGGGCGCGGCTCCCGCGGCGCGCGAACGCCATCAATTGGGCGAGGCGCTGATCCTGCCCGGTGCCATCGATGCGCAGGTGCATTCGCTGAGCCAGAAGAACCAGGAAGATTTCCTCTGGTCGACCCGCTCGGCCGCGGCCGGCGGCGTCACCACCATCGTCGACATGCCCTATGACGAGGGCAATCTCGTCTGCTCGGCCGAGGCGGTCGCCAGGAAGGTCGCGCATGCGAGCCCGCAGGCGCGCGTCGACTTCGCCCTCTACGGCACGATCGATCCCGAGGAGGGTCCGGCCCGCATTCCCGAAATGGTCGCGGCCGGCGTCGCCGCGTTCAAGTTCTCGACCTTCGGCACCGATCCGAAGCGCTTCCCCCGCATCGCGCCGGCGCTGCTCGCCGACTGTTTCGCCGCCATCGCGTCGACCGGGCTGACCGCTGGCGTGCACAACGAGATCCACGAGGCGGTCGACGCGCATATGGCCCGCGTCCGCGCCTCGGGCATCACCGACTGGCGGGCGCACGGCCTGTCGCGACCGCCGCTCACCGAGCTGCTCGCCGATGTCGAGATATTCGAGACCGGCGCGCTCACCGGCTGCCCGGCGCATGTGGTGCATTCGTCGCTGGCGCGCGGAGCCGAGCTCGCCGCCCGCTACCGCGCCGAGGGCTATGCTGCGAGCGTCGAGGTCTGCATCCACTATCTGACGCTCGACGAGGAAAACGACGTCCGCCGCCTTGGCGGCAAGGCCAAGATTAACCCGCCGATCCGGCCGCGCGCCGAGGTCGAGGCGCTGTGGCGCCAGGTCGCGCTCGGCAATGTCAGCCTCGTCTCGACCGACCACGTCTCCTGGTCGGAGGACCGCAAGACCAGGCCCGCCATGCTGGAAAATGCCTCCGGCGCGCCGGGGCTCGAGGTCATGGTTCCGCTCTTCGTCAAGGGCGCGCTCGAACGCGGCCTGCCGCTGACATGGGCCGCGAGGCTGATGGCCGCCAATCCGGCGCGGCACTTCCGCATCGACCACGAGAAGGGCGCGCTCGCGATCGGCAGGGATGCCGACATTGTCGTGTTGACACCCGAGCCGCTCCTCTATGACGCAGCGGCAAGTGGGCATAATGTCGTCGGCTGGAGCCCCTATAACGGCATCAAGCTCCCCTGGCGCGTGAGCGGAACGTTCCTGCGCGGGATCCAGGCCTTCGACGGACGCGACGTGCTGGCCGAACCCGGATCCGGCCGCTTCGTCCGGCCGCGGGCCGCCCTGCCGATCGGAAATTGACCCGCCGAATGCGCACCAATCTGCCCGTCGACGAAACCCGGCTGTGGGACGATCTGATGGCGCTCGCCGCGCTGACCGATCCCGACCATCCCTGGACCCGCCGCGCTTTCTCGCCGATGTTCCTCGAAGCCCGCGCCTATGTCGCCGACCGCATGCGCGAGGCGGGCCTCGCCGTCCGGCTCGACGCCGCCGGCAATCTGATCGGCCGGCGCGAGGGCCGCAACGAGGACGCGAGAGCGATCGTCATCGGCTCGCACAGCGACACCGTGCCGGATGGCGGCCGCTTCGACGGCACCGCCGGCGTGATGGCCGGGATCGCCGTCGCCCGCAGTTTGCTGCGCGACGGCACGAAGCTGGACCATGCCTTCGAGGTGATCGACTGCCTAGCCGAGGAGGTGTCGATCTTCGGCCTCTCCTGCATCGGCAGCCGCGCCGTCGCCGGCCAGCTTTCGGAGGAGCAGCTGAACCGCTCGGAGCCGACCGGCGAGATCCTCGCCGCCGCGATCGACCGCATGGGCGGCGACGTCGACAATCTCGACGACGCGCGCCGCGACGACATCGCCGCCTATCTGGAGCTTCACATCGAGCAGGGGCCGGTGCTCGCCGACCAGCGCCGCGACATCGGCATCGTCACGGCGATCGCAGGCATCACGCGGATCGAGATCGTCGTCGAGGGCCGGGCCGACCACGCCGGCACGACGCCGATGACGCTGCGCCAGGACGCGCTCGCCGGCGCTGCCGCCGTCGTCTCCGTCATCGCCAAGGATGCGCGACGCCGCGCCGCCGCCGGCCATGGCCATTTCGTCGCCACCGTCGGCGAGTTCCGCATCGAGCCGAACGCCGCCAATGTCGTGCCGAGCCGGGTCACCATGCTGCTCGACGCGCGCGCCGAGGAGCGCAGCTTCCTGGAAGGCTTCGTCGCCGAGCTGCAGCCGCTGCTGCAGCGGGCGATGTCGGGTACCGGCACGCGGATCACCACCTTCCGCGTCCTCTCCGACGCGATGCCGGCGCTCTCCGATCCCGGCTTGCTCGACGTGCTGGAGGAAGCGAGCGCGACGCTCGGCCTGTCGTCGCTGCGGATGGCGTCGGGCGCCGGCCACGACATGGCCTGGTTCTCGCGCATCGCGCCGGCCGCGATGATCTTCATTCCCTCGAAGGACGGCCGCAGCCACACGCCGGACGAATGGTCGGAGCCGGGCGAAATCGCCGCCGGCGCCGCCGTCCTCTACGAGGCCGTGCTCCGCCTCGACAAGACGCTCCGCTGACGCAGAAAGGAACCAACATGGGTCGCATCCTGACCGAGAAAGACGTCGAGGCCGCCGTGCGCGGCGGATCGGTCTATGCGGCGGGCGGCGGCGGCTGGGCCGATCACGGCCGCATGCTGGGCCTCGCCGCCGTGCGCATCGGCCGCCCCGAACTGGTCTCGGTCGAGGAGCTTGCCAAAGATGACTGGGTCGCCACCGCCGCCGCGATCGGCGCGCCGGCCGGCACCACGGCCTGGGAGATGCAGGGCGTCGACTATGTGCACGCGGTGCGGCTGCTGCAGGACGCGCTCGGCGAGCCGATCGCGGCGCTGATGGTCGGCCAGAACGGCCGCTCGTCGACGCTGAACGGCTGGCTGCCCTCGGCCATTCTCGGCACCAAGGTGCTCGACGCCGTCGGCGACATCCGCGCGCATCCGACCGGCGACATGGGCTCGATCGGGCTCGCCGCCTCGCCGGAAGCGACCATCCAGACGGCGGTCGGCGGCAACCGGGCCGAGAACCGCTATATTGAGCTGGTGGTGCGCGGCGCGACGGCCAAGGTGTCGCCGGTGCTTCGAACCGCCTCCGACATGTCGGGCGGCTTCATCGCCTCGGCCCGCAATCCCGTCCGCGCCAGCTATGTGAAGAAGAACGCAGCACTCGGCGGCATCTCGATGGCGCTGGCGCTCGGCGAGGCGATCCTCGAGGCGGAAGGCAAGGGCGGCGCCGCCGTCATCGACGCGATCTGCAAGGTGACGGGCGGGACGATCGCCGTCTCGGGCCGGATCGCCCGCAAGGACGTCGTCTACACCAACGCCGCCTTCGACATCGGCACGGTCGTCATCGGCAGCGGCGCCAAGGCGACGACGCTGCATGTCATGAACGAGTACATGGCGATCGACGATGCCGACGGGACCCGCCTCGCCACCTTCCCCGACGTCATCACCACGCTCGACAAGGACGGCGAGCCACTCTCGGTCGGCCAGCTGAATGTCGGCATGACGGTGCATGTGCTGCATGTGCCGAAGACGATCATCCCGCTCTCGGCCGGCGTGCTCGACCCGTCCGTCTACCCGCCGGTCGAGGCGGCGATGGGCATCGAGATCGCCCGCTACGTCTTCGAGGAAGAGAAGAAGAAGCGGAAGGGCAAGAAATGAGGGGGGCAAAGTGATGCGGAACCCGCGCTATCCCGTCACCTCCGGCACGACGCTCCGCTGCAAGGGCTGGCGGCAGGAGGGGTTGCTGCGGCTCCTCGAAAACGTGCTCTCGGTCGGCGAGGATCCGGACAGCCTGATCGTCTACGCAGCCCTCGGCAAGGCGGCGCGCAACTGGGCGGCGCATGACGCGATCGTCGAGGCGCTGAAAACCATGGACGAGGACCAGACGCTGGTCGTCCAGTCCGGCAAACCGATCGGCCTGCTGCGAACGCAGGCGCAGGCGCCCATCGTCATCATGGCGAACTGCAACATCGTCGGCCAATGGGCGAAGGCGGAATATTTCTACGAGCTGGAGCAGAAGGGGCTGATCTGCTGGGGCGGGCTCACCGCCGGCGCCTGGCAATATATCGGCAGCCAGGGCGTCATCCAGGGCACCTACGAGATCTTCATGCGGATCGCCGAGAAGCATTTTGGCGGCGATCTCGCCGGCCGCTTCATCCTGACGGCGGGCCTCGGCGGCATGGGCGGTTCGCAGCCGCTCGCCGGCCGGATGGCCAACGCCGCCATCCTCGCCGTCGACGTCGATCCCGAGCGCGCCGAAAAGCGCAAGGCGATCGGCTATGTCGACGAGATCGCGCCCGACCTCGACACGGCGCTGCAGCGGATCGCGCATGCCCGCCACCACCGCGAGCCGCTTTCCGTCGCGCTGGTCGGCAACGCCGCCGAGATCTATCCCGAAATTGTTCGTCGCGGCATCGTGCCTGATATCGTCACCGACCAGACCTCGGCGCATGACCTCGTCTATGGCTATGCCCCGGCCGACCTGCCGCTCGCCGAAGTGCGGGCGCTGCGCCAATCGGACCCGGCAAGACTGATGGCGCTGTCGCGCGCGTCGATCGTCACCGAGGTGCGCGCCATGCTGGAGTTCCAGCGCCGCGGCGCCGTCGTCTTCGACAATGGCAATCTGATCCGCACCCAGGCGCGCGAGGGCGGCGTGGAAAACGCCTTCGACATCCCGATCTTCACCGAAGCCTATCTGCGCCCACTGTTCGCCCGCGCCATCGGCCCGTTCCGCTGGATGGCGCTTGCCAACGACCCCGACGACATCCGGAAGATCGACGACCGCGTGCTCGAACTCTTCCCGGACGACCGCATCGTCGCCAACTGGATCCGGCTGGCGCGCGAGAACGTGCCGTTCGAGGGGCTTCCAGCCCGGATCGCCTGGCTCGGCCATGGCGCCCGCACGAAGCTCGCGCTCGCCGTCAACGACATGGTGGCGTCGGGCGCGCTCTCCGGCCCGATCGCGCTTTCGCGCGACCATCTCGACGCCGGCGCCATGGCGCATCCCAACATCATGACGGAGAACCTCCGCGACGGCTCCGACGCCATCGCCGACTGGCCGCTGCTCGATGCCATGGCGCTTTCCGCCTCCGGCGCCGATCTCGTCACCGTGCATTCGGGCGGCGGTGGCTATGCCGGCTACATGACCTCGGCCGGCGTGACGCTCGTCGCCGACGGCACGCCTGAAGCCGCCGAACGGCTCCGCCGCGCGCTCGACAACGACACCTCGCTCGGCGTGCTGCGCTATGCCGACGCCGGCTATGAGGACGCGCTCGACGAGGCGGCGCAAAAAGGCATCCAGCGCTTCGACGTGCCCTCGGAAAAGGTCGTGCGCCGGAGCTGAGGCGAGAGCGTTTTCGAGCGAAGTGGGTACCGGTTCGCGTGAAGAAAACGCGACCAAAATGGAGCCACCAAGAGCCGGCTACATGTCGAGGATGGCGCGCGGGCTCAGCCGGCCGCGTGCGAGATCGGCGAGCGCCCGGAAATTGCCCCGGAGGCGGCCGCGCCGGTCGATATGCGCCTCCGGCGCCAGCGAGCGGACGAGGTTGGCGGCGAGATTGCGCCCGGTTTGCGACAGCACGCTCGAAAGCGGGATCAGCCCCTCGCGATGGAGCTCGACCGGGTTGGCGACCTGCGAATAACCGAAGCGCAATCCGGAGCCTCGCCCGCCCTTGCTCCCCATGTGGACGCCGCGCGGCCAAGGCGAGCGAACGACCCGGCCGTGGCGGGCGATCCGTCGGCTGAAATCGAGATCCTCAAGCCAGCCATAAAGCGGCAGGTTCTCGTTGAAGCGCAGGCCGGCGGCGAAGACCGGCGCCAGCCGCGCTGCCATGTTGCAGCCATAGGCGCCGAAGACCTCTTCCAGCGCCTCGCTCCCCTCGACCGTCGCGGCGGATGCCGCGAGGATCGCCCGCGCCGCCTCGACCGGGATGCCGGCATGGCGCGCGCCATCGGCCAGCAGCGTGCCGCTCAGCAGCACGACATCGGCATGCGCCGTCAGGATCGCCTCCACCCCCGCCAGATAATCCGGACGGGCGAGGAAATCATCGTCGAGGAACAGCACGACGTCGAAGCCGGAGAGCTGGTCCAGAATGGCGTTGCGCTGGCGCGGCAATCCCGGCGCGGCGAAGACGATGTCGAGCGGCAGCCCGAAGCCGCCGAGCGCGTCCGCGTCGACATCCTCCGGCCGGACGGCGCAGATGACGACCCGGTCGGCCGGCCGCGTCTGCCCGGCCAGTTCCGCCACGGCCTGCGACAGCGCCTCGCGCCGCCCCGTCGTGGCAATCCCGACTGCGAGCTTCAAGCACCCCTCCCTTCCTGGCTCGGGACCTTCCCTTTGCCCGAGCCTAGCAGGCGGGCGCCGGGCGTCTTTCCGCCGCACGGGGTAGCCGGCACGGCAATAGGTCGAGGGCGGGAAGGATCGGCTACGCCGCAAGGAGGAGGCTGTCAGGTCGGCTTCGCACGGCGCTTCCCCACGCTCACCGTCATCCCGGCCTCCGAGCCGGGATCCATGCAGCCGGGTTCCTACCGGAGAGGCTCCGGCCCCTGTGGATCCCTGCTTTCGCAGGGATGACGGCGGAGGGTGGGCGAGAAACGGGAGCGCTGGATTCGCTCGGCGCTTCCACACGCTCGCCGTCATCCCGGCCTCCCGAGCCGGGATCCATTCAGCCGTGGCATCGGGAGGTTCGCCGTGAGAGGCGCCTCCGCGCCCAAGGCTCCGGCCCCTGTGGATCCCCGCCTTCGCGGGGATGACGGCGAGGGAGCGAATTACCCGTGCGGGCGGGCGAAAATCTCGGCCAGCATGTCGACGAAGCGCTTCGGGTCGGCGTCGAAGGCGACGTGGGCGTTGGGGGCGCGGTTGCCGCGGAAATGCGTGTCGATCACGGTGCGGCCGACGGTCAGCGCACCACCCGTCTCGACGTCGACATGCAGGTGGCGCGTCGTCAAAATCTCGCGGTCGACCAGATAGGCGACGCAGACGGCGTCATGCACCGGCGCGGTGCCGAGCACGTCCATCTTCTGCGCGATGTCGTGCATCTCGATGCGGAAGCGGACGATGTCCGACGTCGCCTTGCCGGCGGGCGTGCCGAGTGCTGCGAGGCGGTCGCAATCGGCATAGGAGACCAGCGCCCGGTGTGTCGCGTCGAGCGTCACCAGCGTCACCTTCTCGAAGCCAGCCGAGAAGACGCGCGCCGCCGCTTCCGGATCGGCCCAGATGTTGAACTCGGCCGAGGGTGTCATGTTGCCGATCTCGTGGCCGCCGCCCATGATGATCAGCTCCGGCACGCGCCTGGCGAAATCCGGATCGGCGGCGAGTGCCGCGGCAATGTTGGTGAGCGGGCCGACCGGCATCAGCGCGATCGGATCCTTGGCCTTGCGATAGGTCTCGACGAGATAGTCGACGGCGCCCTTGTCGGCCTTCTTCGACTTCGCCGCCGGCACCGGCAGCGTCTCGACATGGAATTTTGAGGCCTGGTCGGTCACGCCGCGGGCGACCGGGAAATTGTCACGCACGAACGGGCGGTTCGAGCCCTCATAGACCGGGATGTCGGAGCGGCCGATATGGTCGAGCACGCGCAGCGTGTTGTCGGTGCAGAACTTGACCTCGACATTGCCATTGACGGTGGTGACGCCGATCAGCTCGATTTCCGGATGCAGCGCCGCCAGCATGATGGCGACGGCGTCGTCGGTTCCGGTGTCGACGTCGAGAATGAGCTTCTGGGCCACGCGCGGCACTCCAATGGGCAGAGAAGAACGAAAGGCGGGAATCACGCTCCGACCAAGGGTCAAAGGCGGGACCGGCGGACGTTAGGGGGGCTCGCGCCGGAGCGTCAAGCCGTGGCGCCGGCTTGCGCCCGGCCGCAGCGCGCACTCGAATCGCGGAACCGCGCCGGCGGCCACGGGTTTACTGCGACGACGGGTCGAACACTCTCGCCGACATGCAAATCGCGCGAAGATGCAAGCGATGCGTGCACCGGCTATGCTGGAGCGTTTTCGAGCGAAGTGGATACCGGTTCGCGTGAAGAAAACGCGACAAAGAGATAAAGCCCATTCAACGGGCCGATCCGCGCAATGCCCACCCCTGGTGTCAGTTTGGCAACGATTTCCGCGCCAATCTCCGCCCAGCCTTTTTGACGGGAGTTCCCCATGTTTCCGACGCCGGTACCCAAGCTCGTTCCCAACACCTACGACTTCGAATCGAAGCCGATGGTGAAGCCGACCGGCTTCCGGGAATATGACGCGCGCTGGCTGTTCGGCGACGAGATCAACCTGATGGGCGTGCAGGCGCTGGGCATGGGCCTCGGCACGCTGCTCGGCGAGCTCGGCGTCAAGCGCGAGCTGGTCACCGGCCACGACTTCCGCTCCTATTCGGCCTCGATCAAGCTGGCGCTCGTGACCGGCCTGATGGCGGCTGGCGTCAAGGTGCACGATATCGGCCTCGCCGTGACGCCGATGGCCTATTTCGCCCAGTTCGATCTCGACGTGCCCGCCGTCGCCATGGTCACCGCCTCGCACAACGAGAATGGCTGGACCGGCGTCAAGATGGGCGCGGCGCGGCCGCTGACCTTCGGCCCCGACGAGATGACCCGGCTGAAGGAGATCGTGCTGACGGCCGCCTTCGACCTTCGCGGCGGCGGATCCTATGTGTTCCACGACAACTACCCGGCCCGCTACATGGCCGACATCACCAACCGGCCGAAGCTGAAGCACCCGATCAAGGTGATCGCCGCCTGCGGCAACGGCACGGCCGGCGCCTTCGCGCCCAAGGCGCTGGAGATGATCGGCGCCGAGGTGATCCCGATGGACGCCGAGCTCGACTTCACCTTCCCGCGCTACAATCCGAACCCCGAAGATATGAAGATGCTGCACGCGATCCGCGACGCGGTGCTGGAGCATGGCGCGGCCGTCGGCCTCGGCTTCGACGGCGACGGCGATCGCTGCGGCGTCGTCGACAATGAGGGCGAGGAGATCTTCGCCGACAAAGTCGGCGTGATGCTGGCGCGCGACCTCTCGGCGCTCCATCCGAACTCGACCTTCGTCGTCGACGTCAAGTCGACCGGGCTGTTCGCCACCGATCCCGTGCTGATCGCCAACGGCGCCAAGGCGGATTACTGGAAGACAGGCCATTCCTACATCAAGCGCCGCGTCAACGCGCTGAACGCGCTCGCCGGCTTCGAAAAGTCCGGCCACTATTTCTTCAACAAGCCGATCGGTCGCGGCTATGACGACGGCTTGGTCTCGGCTTTCGCCATTCTCGACATGCTCGACCGCAACCCCGGTAAGACCATGGCGGATCTCAAGAACGCGCTGCCCAAGACCTGGGGCTCGCCGACCATGTCGCCGCATTGCGACGACGAGAAGAAATACGGCGTCATCGACAAGGTTGTCGCCCGGTTCGAGGAGAAGCGGGCCAAGGGCGAGCTGGTCGCCGGGCAGAAGATCGTCGATCTCGTCACGGTGAACGGCGTGCGCGTCGTCACCGAGGACGGCACCTGGGGCCTCGTCCGCGCTTCCTCCAACAAGCCCGAACTCGTCGTCGTCGTCGAGAGCCCGGTCTCCGAGGCGCGCATGCACGAGATCTTCAAGGCCGTTGACGGTGTGCTGCGCGAGAACCCCGAAGTCGGCGCCTACAACCAGACGATCTGAAGCCCGGCCCCGATCTTCCCTCGGCGGGGGGATCGGGGCACACTTCCGCTTTCCCCTCTCCCGGAGTTGTTCCCATGCCCTCCCGCTCCTTCGGCGCCCTTCCGGACGGCACGCCCGTCGAGGCGATCACCATCTCGAATGGCGATCTGACGGCGACGGTCCTGACCTATGGCGCGGTGATCCAGGACATCCGGCTCGCCGGCGTGCCGCATCCGCTGGTGCTCGGCTACGACACGATCGAAGGCTATCTGCGCAATCCCAACTATTTCGGCGCCGTCGCCGGCCGCTTCGCGAACCGCATCGCGGGCGGCCGCTTCACGATCGACGGCGAGGATTTCCAGGTCTCGCCGAACGAGGCGCCGAACCACCTGCATGGCGGCTTCAAAGGCTTTGGCACGCGCGTCTGGAAGCTCGCCCGCGCCGATGCGTCGAGCGTGACGCTCGCCATCACCGGCGCGGACGGCGACGAGGGCTATCCCGGCACGGTCGAGGTCGAACTCACCTATGCGATCGACGCGCCGGGGACGCTCCGCACCTCGATCCGCGCCACCACCGACAGGCCGACGCCGGTCAATCTGGCGCAGCACAGCTATTTCAACCTCGACGGCGCCGGCACGGTCCGCGAGCATGTCCTGACCATTCCGGCCGAGACCTATCTGGCGGTCGACGCCGGCAAGATCCCGACCGGCGAATTCCGCCCCGTCGAGGGCACGCCGTTCGACTTCCGCGCCGGCCGCCCGGTCGGCCAAGGGCATGACGGCGTCGTCGACAGCTACGACCACAATTTCGTCGTCGCGCGCGAAAAGTCCGCGACGCCGCATCCGCTCGCCCGCCTCGCCTCGTCGAAGGGCGGCGTCGCGCTCGACGTGCTGTCGACCGAGCCCGGCGTGCAGCTCTATGGCGGCCAGGGCATCAAGGCGCTCGACCCCGGCATCAATGGCGAGATCTACGGGCCCAATTCCGGCCTCTGCCTCGAGGCGCAGCTCTTCCCCGACGGGCCGAACCGGCAGGATTTCCCCAACACCATCCTCCGCCCCGGCGAGACCTACCGCCAGGAGACGCTGTTCTCCTTCAGCCGGACGGGTTAGGCGGGCCTGAACCCTCCGGCGGGCGAAGACGCAACGCCCCGGCGTTCCCCCACCCTCGTCGTCATCCCGGGCTTGACCCGGGATCCATTCAGCCGGGTTTGCTGATCGGCGAAACGCCCGAAGCTGCAGCTGTATGGATCCCCGCCTTCGCGGGGATGACGGAGTTCTGCCCCTTCCTCGGGGGGAGGGTTCGCGACAGAAACACGCGATTTTTCTTCCCTTCCGCAGCGCAGCGGATCATGCTGACGTGCTCTCGCAGTCCGGTTCGCTGGAGCATCATGACGACGATCAACCGTTCGACGCATATCCGCCTGACCTCGCATCCGGGCGCGCAGGCGCCGGTCCGCTTTCCGATCCGCTGGGGCGACGCCGATCCGCCCAAGCGCGGCCCGGTCGTCGGCACGGTCTCGAACCCGGCCGACCGCAACGTCATCGGCACGCATGGCGGCTCCTATTCGCTCTACCGCGCGCTCGCCGTCTCCTCCGGCGCGCTGAACCCGATCCAGCGGCCGGATTTCCGCAACACCGCGCCGGCGGTCACCATCGGCCCGCATCCGCAATGGTCGGAACCCGGGAAAATCGTCTCGCTCGATCCGTTCGGCCATCTCGCGGCGGATCTCTTTTCCGACCTCATCGCCGAGGGCGTCGACATCCGCCCGACCATCGCCATCACCAAGGCGCGGCTCACCATGATCGAGCTGCATGAGGCGATCCGGCTGAAGCGGATCCCGATCGACGGGACGATCGTGCATGACAATGGCGACGTCGCCGTCACCAAGGCGGCGATCGACCCGGTCTGGCACCTGCCGGGCATCGCGGCGCGCTTCGGCGTGGCGGAGGACCAGCTGCGCCGCACCCTGTTCGAGCAGACGGGCGGCATGTACCCGGAGCTCGTCACCAGGCCCGACCTCGACCTGTTCCTGCCGCCGATCGGCGGCATGACGCTCTACATCTTCGGCGACGCCGACGCGATCGCCGATCCGAAGCGCCGCCTCGCCTGCCGCGTGCATGACGAATGCAACGGCTCCGACGTGTTCGGCTCCGACATCTGCACCTGCCGGCCCTATCTGATCCACGGCATCGAGGAGGCGGTGAAGGAGGCGCAGAAGGGCGGCGTCGGGCTGATCGTCTACAACCGCAAGGAAGGCCGCGCGCTCGGCGAGGTAACGAAATTCCTGGTCTACAACGCGCGCAAGCGGCAGCAGGGCGGCGACCAGGCGGCGACCTATTTCGAGCGCACCGAATGCGTCGCCGGCGTGCAGGACGCCCGCTTCCAGCAATTGATGCCGGACGTGCTGCACTGGCTGGGCATCACCAAGATCGACCGCTTCGTCTCGATGTCGGACATGAAATACGACGCCATCACCGGCTCGGGCATCACCATTGGAGAACGCGTGCCGATCCCCGACGAACTGATCCCGATCGACGCGCGGGTCGAGATGGAGGCGAAGAAGGCGGCCGGCTATTTCACTGCCGACGCGCCGCCGACCGCCGACGATCTCTCCCATACGATCGGCCGCCCGCTGGAGAAATACTGAGGGCTCATTCTTCCCCCTCCCCCTTGCGGGGAGGGAGCCGACCTCCGAGGCGATCGCGGGTGTTCGGGACGCAACACCGCCTTCATCGCGCTAGTCGGGTCTTGTCACGCTCCGTCGTCATCCCGGCGAAGGCCGGGATCCATACACACCGGCCGGTCGCGGATAGGCTGGACCAGGCTTTCTTGGCCGGTGTTCATGGGCCCCGGCCTCCGCCGGGGCGACGAGGCCCTGCCCATAGGCATTGAAAAACATGGCGACCTTCGGTGTTCTGCAAGGTCTCCTGAGGGAGAGGTCGGCCGGCAGGTCCGGGTGAGGGTTTACGCCCTCTCCGGAAACACCGTAAACCCTCTCCCGCTTGCCTTCCCGTCGATCTCTCCCTCCGGGAGAGGTGTCATCAGTCGCCCCTCGTCCTGACGGAGCTACCCTTTGGCCTCGATCCCCTCCCTCCTCACCGCTGCCGCCGTGCGCGAGCGCGCCAACCGGCTGCTCGATCTCGCCATCGCGGGTGAACTCGATCATTTCGCCGTCGATCTCACAAAACTGCCAGCGGTGGCCGACTACGTCATCGAGACGGCGCGCGCGGCGTATCCGGAACTCGAAATCCCGTTCCATGCGCGCTGGCGCCATTTCGAGGCCGGTCAGATCGACCGCTTCGGCGGGCTGGTCGACGCCGCCGGCATCACCGATCCGCTCGTCTTCGGCCGCGCGGCTTACGACCTCGCCATCGTCAGCGTGCTGCTCGACGCCGGCGCCGGGCCGGACTGGCGCTATCACGAGGCAGCGACCGGCGAGACCTTCTCCCGCTCGGAAGGCCTTGGCGTCGCGAGCTTCGCCATGTTCGCCTCCGGCCTCTTCTCGCAGGACCCGGCCGATCCGCTCCGCGCCGACGCGGCGGCCCTCGCCGTGCTGGAAGCGTCTGACCTCGCCGAGGGATTCCAGGTCACGCCGGAGAACCCGATGGTCGGGCTCGAGGGTCGCGCCAAGCTCCTGAACGCGCTCGGCCGCGTCGTCGCCGACCGCGCCGATCTGTTCGGCACCGAGGAGGCGCGGCCGGGCGGCCTGTTCGACACGATACTCGCCAGCGCCGACGAGGACGGCCGGGTGTGGGCGCCCAAAATCCTGGAGCTGGTGCTGGAAGCGTTCGGGCCGATCTGGCCGAGCCGGCTGCTGCGCGAGGGCGTGGCGCTCGGCGATACCTGGCAGCACGGCAAGCTCGCGACCGATGACGCAACCTCGGGCCTGATGCCGTTCCACAAGCTGTCGCAATGGCTGACCTATTCGCTGATCGAGCCGCTGATCTGGACCGGCGTCGAGGTCGTCGATCTCGACGGGCTGACCGGCCTGCCGGAATACCGCAATGGCGGCCTCTTCCTCGATCTCGGCGTGCTGGTGCCGAAGGATTCTTCCGCGACCAGCCGGCGCTGGAAGGCGGAGGACGAGTTCATCGTCGAATGGCGGGCGCTGACGGTCGCCCTCCTCGACCGCACCGCCGCGCTGATCCGCGACAAGCTGGGACTGGACGCGGATCAGCTGCCATTGGCAAAAGTTCTGGAAGGCGGCACCTGGGCCGCCGGCCGCCGGATCGCCAGGGAAAAGCGCGCCGACGGCGGCCCGCCGCTTGCGATCGAGAGCGACGGCACGGTGTTTTGAGGGGGCCAGTTTCCTCACAAGGATCCGTGCGCCAGCCTGGACGCTGAATGCAAACTCACCGCGAACTGGATATACGAAATGATCAGACGGCTCCTCGTCGCCTTGGCCTTTTCCTTGCTCGCCTTTGACTTGGCTGGCGCCGCGCCAAGTTGCCCAAAACTCGATCTGCGCAAGGAGACAAGCGCCTTGTCATCCTGGTTGGGCAATACCGGCCTGAACAAGGACCAGCGCGCAGCTTCGATGGCCTATCTGAAGAAGAAGACAGCAGCCTGGAGCAGAGTTCCACTGAACGCGGCTGGTGCCGCTTGCGGAACCGAGCCCATCGGCGCTCGTGTCGTATCCTGCACGCGCGGCATGGCACGAGACCTCTTCGCCCAATCGACGAAGCCGCTCAATGCATCCGAGTCGGTCAATGGCGAGCTGCGCCGAGAACTGGGTAAGAAGAGCGCTTCAATCGGCGAGTTGCTCTTCGTAGGAGCCGCCAGCGCTTGCCAAGGGGCTGCGATCGAAGCGTTCGGACGCTAGGCTTCCTCAGCCCGCCTTCTTGCCGTGGAACAGATAGACCCAGGCGAGCAGGACCGGGCCGATCGAGAGGGCGACGTCGGCCAGGTTGAAGACGAAGAAGCCGCGCGCGCCCCAGTGCAGGAACAGGAAATCGATGACGTGGCCGTGCCAGACGCGGTCGATCAGGTTGCCGATCGCGCCGCCGACGATCAGCGCGAAGCCGGCGGCCGCGAGGCGGCCGCCCTCGGTCGAGCCGCGCCAGACATACAGGATGACCAGCGTGACGATCGAGGTCAGGATGACCAGGATGACGCTGTCGGCGCTGTTGCCGAGCGAAAAGGCGATGCCGGTATTGTTGACGCGATAGAGCGCCAGGAAATTCGGCACCAGCTCGATCCCCTGCTGGTAGACGAGATTGGCGTCGGCGATCCATTTCGACAACTGGTCGATCGCGACGGTCAGCACGATGATCGAAAGCCCGAGCGCCGAGAGCGGGCCGGGGATGCGGGCCGTCTCGGCCTGGATGTCCGTCTCGTGCTTCATCGCGGTTCCCGGCGTTTGGGTCGAAGGGAGCGGCGGCTCGCGGGAGAAAACCGCGAACCGGCGAGACGTCAGAGCTTCAGCTTGTCGCGGCGGATCTCGTAGAGCATCACGCCGGTGGCGATCGCCAGGTTGAGCGAATCCGCCCTTCCCGCCTGCGGGATCTTGACCAGGTGATCGCAGAGCGCGGCGAGGTCGTCCGGCAGGCCCGACTGCTCGTTGCCCATGAACAGCATTACCGGCCGGTCGTAATCGATCGTGCGATAGTCCGACTTGCCGGAGAGATGCGTGCCGACGACGATGCCGGGCCAGCCCTTCCGCCATTCCTTGAATTCGGCGACGTTCATGCGGGCGAGCTTCATGTGGAAGATCGAGCCCATGGTGGCGCGCACTGCCTCGACGCCGAACGGATCGACCGTGTCGCCGACCAGAATGACACCCTCGGCGCCGACCGCGTCGGCGGTGCGGATGATGGTGCCGAGATTGCCGGGATCCTTGATGCCCTCGAGCGCGATCCAGACGCCGGCGGGGCCGGGCTTGATCTCGCTCTTCGGCGTCAGCTTCTGCTCGAACACGCCTACGACCATCTGCGGATTATCGCGGCGCGTGATTTTGGAGAGCACCGCTTCCGAGACTTCCAGAACGTCGCCGCCCCTCGCGTGGGCCGTCGTGGCGACGCGCTTGACCACAGGGTGATCCGCGACCTTGGCGCCATAGACGAGAATCTTGATCGGCCAGTCTTCCTCGACCGCGTCGGCGACCAGCTTCATGCCCTCGGTGACGAAGAGGCCGCTCTCCTTGCGGTGCTTCGGCAGAGCGAGCGCGCGGATGTCCTTGATCGTCGGATTGGTCAGGCTGGTGATGGTCCGGACCGCGCCGGGCGCGGAAATCGGGGAATGATCAGCCATCGCGGGACCACCTGGAGAAGAGCGACGTGGAGAGGGTGCGGCCGCCGCCTTCCTCGCGGATGAGCAGCTCGCCGGATTCGAGCGTGCCCGAAAGGCCCGCGAGCGCCTCGGCCGAGGTCTCGTGGATCGCCATGAAGGAGGCGCGGATCGAATAGGCGGAAAGGCAGAGGAACAGCGCATCGTCGGCGAGGAGCTGGCGGCAGAGCGCCATCATCTCGGGCAGGCGCTCGAAAATGTCCCAGACCTCGCCATTCGGGCCGCGGCCGAACTTTGGGGGATCGAGGATGATGCCGTCATATTTCGAGCCGCGGCGGACTTCGCGCTGCACGAACTTCATCGCGTCGTCGACGATCCAGCGCACCGGCAGGTCGGCGATCCCCGACATCTGCTGATTGTCGCGGGCCCAGCCGATCGCCTTCTTCGAGGCGTCGACATGCGTCACCTGCGCGCCGGCCATCGCCGCGACGAAGGAGGCGATGCCGGTATAGCCGAACAGGTTCAGCACCTTGGGCACGCGCTTCTTGTCCGCGTATTGCGCCTCGCGGATCTTCCTGCCGAACCAGGCCCAGTGCATTTCCTGCTCCGGGAAGAAGCCGACATGGCGGAAGGCGGTGAAGCGGCCGAGGAAGCGCACCTCGCCCTCGCCGACGGCGCGCGGCAGCGGCCAGGCCATCGGCCAGGTCTCACCGATCGGCTTCCGGTATTTCCAGCGGCCGTCGGAATCCTCGTCCTTGGCGCCGGTGAAGATCGCGTCGGCGCGGTCCCATTCCTCGACTGAGAGACGCGGCGTCCACAGCGCCTGCGCCTCCGGCCGGACGATGCGGTACGGGCCATAGCGCTCGAGCTTGCGGCCATGGCCGGAATCGATCAGCGCGTAATCGGGCCAGCCCTCGGTCTCGAGCATCACCGGCCAGCGGGATGCCGGGGCCTTCGTGTCGCGCGTCGCGGGAGAAATGTCGGAAGAAATCGTCATGGCCGGTTCATAGCCTTCGGCGCGCCGAAAGCCAATCGATGCGAGCGAGGAAGACGATGCCCGGCTTGCCGTCGCGGGGGGCGCGTGCAAGATAATCCAAGAAGGTTCGACACGCACGGATTGTGACTGCCGAGCGAGGACCATGGCTGATGGAGTGGAGGGGTGAATACCGGATCCCCGCCGGACGCGACGCGGTATGGCGGGCGCTGAACGATCCGGATGTCGTGAAGGCCTGCATTCCCGGCTGCGAGGCGCTGACCCGGACCGGGCCGGACTCCTTTGGAATCCGGGTCGCCGCCAAGATCGGCCCCGTGAGCGCAACCTTCGTCGGGCAGGCCACGCTTTCCAACGTGAACCCGCCCGAGAGCTACACGATCCGCGGCGAAGGCCAGGGCAGCGGCGCGGGTTTCGTCCGGGGCAGCACCGATGTGCGGCTCGCCGAGGAGAACGGCGCGACCCGCCTGAGCTGCGCGATGCAGGGTCAGGTCGGCGGCACGCTGGCGCAACTCGGCTCAAGACTGATAGACACCACGGCCAAGAAGATGGCCGATGAATTTTTCGGCGCACTTGCCAACCGATTTTCTGGAGACGAGCCGACGATGGCCTCAACCCCGCTGACCACCCCGCCCCAGGCCGAGCCCGCCGACGCGGCTGCCAACGAGGAACTGACCGACCGCATCGAGCACAAGATCGACGACGAGTCGCTCAATCTCGGCGAAGTCGCCGAGGAGATCGAGGAAGAGGTCGAGGTCGCGGCGGGACGCGGCTTCCTCGGCGGTCCCTATGTCTGGGGCCTGCTGGCGCTGATCGTCGTCATTCTCTTCCTGGCCGTCGTCAGCCGCTAGGCGTTTTCGGGCGAAGCAGGCTCCGGCCCGCGCCGCACGGCGCGGCCGGAGGAGGCGAACGCCATCGAAATGCCGCGCTGGCGGCGAATGAGGGATGGCCAAGCGGCGGCGCGGCTGCGACACATAGGAATGAGGACCGGCGAGCCGGTAGCGGCGAGGCCGGCCGAACCCTATGTCTGACGAAACGGAAGCCCACGGAGGCAGCCTCTCCTGTCATGATCGTCTGTTCCTGCAATACCCTCACCAAGGCCCTCGTCCTCGAGACGGCCGAGCGCCTGGCGCGCGAGACGCCGGGCAAGCCGCTGACGCCGGCCCGCGTCTATCGCGCGCTCGGCATGAAGGCGCAGTGCACCGTCTGCTTCGCACTGGTGCGCAAGCTTCTGGCTGAATCCGGCGCCCTCATCACCTGCCCCGAGCCGCTCGGCAGCGGCGCCGAGGACAGCGAGGACGTCGCGCTGTTCGGTTGAGCGCTTCGCCCGAGCGCCTCGGCCGAGCGCTTCGGCAGAACCCACAGCCTCGCCACTCTGGGTCGCAATTCGGTTTGACGATCCCTTTGGCACGCCCTATTCTCGAATTAGAATAATTCCAGAAAAGGACGACGCCATGAAGGGCGATGCTAAGGTCATCGAATATCTCAACCGGGCGCTTCGCCTCGAGCTGACGGCCGTCAACCAGTACTGGCTGCACTACCGGCTGACCGAGGATTGGGGCTACACCAAGCTCGCCAAGAAGGAACGGGCCGAGTCGATCGAAGAGATGCACCACGCCGACAAGCTGATCGCGCGCATCATCTTCCTGGACGGCTTCCCCAACCTGCAGGTGCTGGACCCGCTCGAGATCGGCCAGAACATCAAGGAAGTTCTCGAGGCGGACCTGCGCGGCGAATACACGGCGCGCAACTACTACAAGGAAGGCCGCGACGTCTGCCATGCCGCCGGCGACTATGTCTCGATGGCGCTGTTCGAAGAGCTGATGCATGACGAGGAAGGCCATATCGACTTCCTCGAGACCCAGCTCGGCCTCCTGAACGACCTCGGCAAGGAGCTCTACGCCCAGCTGCAGGCCGCTCCCTCCAACGACGCCGAATAAGGCCTCGAACCGCCGCGGGCCCCCGCGCGGATCACAGTACCGCCCGGCCGCGTTCGGCTTTTGCCAGACGTGGCCGGAACTGTCTGACGGCTGTCACAGACCATGCGCTATTCCCATTCGCGACCTGGCCAAAAGGCCGATCCGCAATCGAATGGGAATCCCGAAGGTGGAACGACAGGGCCTTTCCGGCGGCGATCTGGCGGCCCGCCATGAAGCGCCGACAGGGCGTTCGACGGAGCGGCGCTTCTGGCTCGCCATCGGCCTGCTGGCGGCGATTTCAGCTATTTTCGTGCTCTTCCCGGCGCTCGACATCCGCGTCGCCGCGCTCTTCTACGCCGGCCAAGATTTCCCCGCCTCGCGATCGCCGTTGCTCGGGGCGCTGCGCGGGTTCGGCACCAACCTCGTCTTCGTGATCTGCGTCGTCCTGATCGCCAGCCTCGCGACGAAACTCGCCCGCCCTTCCCGTCCGATGCCGATCCGCGCCAGCAAGGTCTGGTACCTGCTCGCGACGCTGGCGCTCGGACCGGGGCTGATCGTCAACGGCGTGTTGAAATCACTCTGGGGCCGGCCGCGCCCGGTCCAGGTCGACCTGTTCGGCGGCGGCGCGCCGTTCGAAACAGCCTGGAAGATCAGCGGCGCCTGCCATTCCAACTGCTCTTTCTCCTCTGGCGAGGCGGCCTCGGCCTTCTGGCTGCTCGGCCTCGTCCTGTTGGCGCCGCCGCGCCATCGGCGCGCCCTGGCGATGGCGATCGGGCTCGTCGCCCTGGCCCTCTCGCTCAACCGCCTCGCCTTCGGCGGCCATTTCCTCTCCGACATGCTGATCTCCTGGAGCCTGACGCTCGTGGTCATGCTGGGCCTCGCCCGCGTCATGCTGGAGGAACCGTTCCGCAGCCGGATCGACGCTGCGACAGAAAGCGCGCTCCTAAAGGTCGCGCTTGCGTCGCAACCGGCGTTCAGGCGTATTGCGCGCCGGTGGCCATCGGGCCAAGGCAGCAGCAGCGGGCTGGACCGGATTGGGCCCTCGACTTGAGATAAACGCGACCGCGAAACCCTTGGCGGAGAGCCGTTTCGGCCTGCTCGTCCTCGCGCTCACCCTCCTCACGCTGGCGCGCCTGCTGGCGCTGCGCTTCTCGGTGACCGACCTGCAGGTCGACGAGGCGCAATACTGGGATTGGTCGCGCCACCTCGCCTTCGGCTATTTCTCGAAGCCGCCGCTGATCGGCTGGACCATCGCCGCCGCCAATATGGTCTGCGGCACGGCCGAGGCCTGGGTGCGGGCGCCGTCGCCGCTGTTCTATTTCGGCACCTCGCTCGTGATCTACGCCATCGGCATCGCGCTCTACGACCGCCGCGTCGCGTTCTGGGCGTCGCTTGGCTTCGCGCTGGCGCCGGGCGTCGCCTTCTCTTCGGCGATCCTCTCGACCGACGTGCTGCTCCTGTTCTTCTGGTCGCTGGCGCTCTACGCCTTCGTCCGGCTGCGCGCCGGCGGCGACTATCGCTGGAGCCTGCTGCTCGGCGCAGCGCTCGGCTGCGGCATGCTGGCCAAATACGCCATGGCCTATTTCGTCGGCTGCGCCGTGATCGCCGCCATCCTCGATCCGCGGTCGCGCGCCGTGCTGCGCTCCGGGCGATTCTGGCTCGCCGTCGCTATCGCGCTGCTGCTGCTCGCGCCCAATGTCTGGTGGAACCTGAACAACGGCCTCGTCACGCTGCGCCACACCAACGAGAACATCTCGGGCGACGGGCTGAAGCTCAGCCTCGGCAACGCCATCGGCTTCCTCGCCGCCCAGTTCGGCATCATCGGGCCGTTCCTGATGGGTGCCGCCCTCGCCTCGGCGATCACGGCCTGGCGCCAAGGCGTGCCGGACGAGGACCGGCTGCTCCTCGCCTTCGCGCTGCCGGTCATCCTGGTCGTCACGGTCGCCAGCATACTCACCACCACCAACGCCAACTGGGCCGCCTCCGGCCTCGTCGCCACCGCCCTCCTCGGCACCGCCTTCCTGATCCGCACCGGCCGCTTCCGCCTGGTGCAGGCGGGCCTCGCCCTCGGCATCGTCGCGCAGCTGGTGCTGTTCGTCGGCAATGTCATCGCCGACAAGGTGACGCTGCCGCTCCTGAAGCGTGGCGACATCTACCGGCAGGTGCTCGGCTGGAGCCGGCTCGGCGACGCGGTCCGCGCCGAAGCGACGACGTCCGGCGCGACCATGGTGACGACCGTCAGCCGCGCCGACGCGGCGGCGCTCGTCTACTATCTGCGCGACGACCCCGTCGCCGTCACCGTCTGGCCGGACGATCCGGGCCCGGACAACCAGTTCGAGCTGACGCGCAGCATCGTCGATCATCCGCCGGCCGGGCCGACCCTGCTCGTGGTCGAATGCGCCGATCCCTCCCGCCTCGCCCGCTTCTTCGGCAGCGTCGAGGACAAGGGACGGCTGACGGTCGCCAGCGGCCCGACCTCCGCCCGGCAATACCAGCTCTACCGGCTCGACCAGCCGACCGCGCCGCTCGAGACCGTGCCGCTCTGCGCCGGCGTCGCCGACTAAGCATTTTCGAGCGAGGCGGACGCGGCGTCGCGCGAAGAGTCGTGGCGCATCCGCGCCCGGCGCCACTGCGGTTGCCGCTCTCCGACGCGCATACTATAAGCGCTGCCATCCTTCATCTTCGCGGAAACGGCCTTACCATGTCCGATGTCAAGAAGGTCGTCCTCGCCTATTCGGGCGGGCTCGACACCTCCATCATCCTGAAGTGGCTCCAGCTCGAATACGGCGCTGAGGTCATCACCTTCACCGCTGACCTCGGTCAGGGCGAAGAACTTGAGCCGGCCCGCAAGAAGGCCGAGATGATGGGCATCAAGCAGATCTACATCGAGGATGTGCGCGAGGAATTCGTCCGCGACTTCGTGTTCCCGATGTTCCGCGCCAACGCGCTCTACGAGGGCACCTACCTGCTCGGCACCTCGATCGCCCGGCCGCTGATCGCCAAGCGCCTGGTCGAGATCGCGCATGAGACCGGCGCCGACGCCATCGCCCATGGCGCCACCGGCAAGGGCAACGACCAGGTCCGCTTCGAGCTCTCGGCTTACGCGCTCGACCCGAACATCAAGGTGATCGCGCCCTGGCGCGAGTGGGACTTCAAGTCGCGCACCGACCTGCTCGACTTCGCCGAGAAGAACCAGATCCCGGTGCCGAAGGACAAGCGCGGCGAGGCGCCGTTCTCGGTCGACGCCAACCTGCTGCACTCCTCCTCCGAGGGCAAGGTTCTGGAAGACCCGGCGCAGGAAGCCCCGCCCTACGTCTTCATGCGCACCGTCGCGCCGGAAGATGCCCCGGACGAGGCCACCTATGTCGAGATCGGCTTCGAGAAGGGCGACGCCGTCTCGATCAACGGCGTGCACCTGTCGCCGGCGACGATCCTGACCAAGCTGAACGAGCTCGGCCGCGACAACGGCATCGGCCGCATCGACCTGGTCGAGAACCGCTTCGTCGGCATGAAGTCGCGCGGCATCTACGAGACGCCCGGCGGCACCATCCTGCTCGCCGCCCACCGCGCCATCGAGAGCCTGACGCTCGACCGCGAGGCCGCGCACCTGAAGGATTCGATCATGCCCCGCTATGCGGAGCTGATCTATTACGGCTTCTGGTTCGCCCCGGAGCGCGAGATGCTGCAGGCGCTGATCGACAAGAGCCAGGAGCATGTCGAGGGCACGGTCCGGCTGAAGCTCTACAAGGGCAACACCATCGTCGTCGGCCGCTCGTCGCCGAAGTCGCTCTATTCCGACGCGCTCGTCACCTTCGAGGACGATCGCGGCGCCTACGACCAGAAGGACGCGGCCGGCTTCATCCGGCTGAACGCGCTTCGCCTGCGGACGCTCGCCGCTCGCAAGAAGCTCGTCTGAGGATAGAGAAGCTCGTCTGAGAATAAGAAAGCCAGGTAACAGGCCGGTTGCACCGGCCTGTTGCTAAAGCTTCATTTTAGAGTTAGGTTATCCGGACTGACCCCGCCGCTACCCGGCGACGGGGCCGGTTCGGCGGCTTGAACGCCGGTGACTCGAACGCGAAGATATGGACGAACCGCCCATGCGCATGGACATTGTCAAGAAGGCAGCCCGTACGACCGACAAGAAGGCGTCGGAAGTGCGCGTCATGCTGCGGACGGCAGGCCTTCGTCCCACCCGCCAGCGCCTGGCGCTCGCCGAGATCCTGTTCGAGCGCGGCAACCGTCACATCTCGGCTGAAGGCCTGCACGAAGAGGCGATGAGCCACCGCGTGCCCGTCTCGCTCGCCACCGTCTACAACACGCTGCACCAGTTCACCGAAGCGGGCCTCCTGCGCGAAGTCGCGGTCGACGGCTCGAAGACCTATTTCGACACCAATGTCGATGACCACCACCACTTCTTCGTCGAAGGGGAAAACCGGGTCCTCGACATTCCGATGTCGACGCTGCGGGTCGAGGACGTTCCGGTCCCGCCCGAGGGCATGGAAATCACCCGCGTCGACATCGTCGTCCGCCTACGCCGCATCGGCAGCTGATCGACGAACGATCCGAGTTTCAAAACGCCGCGCCGGCCCTGCCGCGCGGCGTTTATTTTATTGGGGTGAGAGCTGGACGGAAGCGGCGTCTAGGGACGAGCCCCCCTTCACCTCTCCCTGAGGGAGAGGTCGGACCGAAGGTCCGGGTGAGGGTTTACGGCCTCGCCGGCCAAGATCCGATGTCAGCCGAGCCGCGCCGCATCCGAGAACAGCTCGCGCGTTTGCCTGATGGTTCCCTAAACCCTCACCCGCCGGCCTCCGGCCGTCGACCTCTCCC
This sequence comes from Kaistia sp. SLG-1, assembly GCF_059699055.1. Classification (NCBI taxonomy): domain Bacteria; kingdom Pseudomonadati; phylum Pseudomonadota; class Alphaproteobacteria; order Hyphomicrobiales; family Kaistiaceae; genus Kaistia; species Kaistia sp. SLG-1. The sequence continues at coordinate 409,346 of NZ_AP048544.1, read as the reverse complement.
TCAGGGAGAGGTGAAGGGGGGCGTCAGGTCAACAGTACGGCGCAATGTCCAGCACCGGCCTCCTCCGGCCGGAGAGATCCGATTCCCGAAACTCGACCATCATCCTGAGGTGCCCGGCGAAGCCGGGCCTCGAAGGAGGGTCCAGGGAACGCCCTACCTAGATCTCGGGGCGGATTTCGCAGGATCGTCCGCAAACTGAGTTCACGCTGGATCCTCCTTCGAGGCTTCGCTTGCGCGAAGCACCTCAGGATGATGGTCGAGCCGGTCGATGGGCCTGGAAGACCAAGGGATTTGGGCAGCAGCCCGGCGCCGTGAACCCTCCCCCTGAGGGAGGGTCAAGACCGCCCTCGGGCGGTCTTGGGGAGAGGTCTCTTCGTCGTATCTGTCGCAGGCTGCGAGAGAATACCCCCTCCCGAAAACGCAAAGGGCGTTTTCGACCTCCCCTCAAGGGGGAGGTTCAAGGACGGGGGCCGCCTGCAGCAGCTCAGAGGCAAAAAGCCTCAGTCGATCGTCTCGTCGGGGTAGACGCCCCAGAGATTGGTCTGCTTGATCCAGCCGCGAAAACGCTTGTCGACGAGGCGGCACCAGCCCTTATCGCATTCGGAGACCTGCGACACGACCTTCGGCTGCAGATAGGCCGAGATCTCGGCGGTGTCGTTCGGCGAGACGCGGATCGGCAGCGGGTCGCCGTCCTGCCAGGGGGCGACGACGGCGGTGCGCTTGCCGACGAGCAGGCTGTGGAAAACCCAGCCCTCGGTGCCGTCGGAATCGCGGATGCGGCGCCAGTTGTCGAATTCCTGCACGATCTCGACCGGCAGGCCGGAGCGGGTGAACACCCACGAAACCTTGTAGCCCTGCCCCGGGCCGACGCGCACATTGACGCGGCCGGCCTTCAGCGACACGAAACGCGGCAGCGGCAGGCCGCTGGGCCCGAGTTTGGGCGCGGCGCCGGCCGCGCCTTGCGCCGACGCGGTCTCGGCCGGCTGCGCCACGATCATCATGGCCGCGATAACAGCGAATGTGAGGGCCGAGGTCACGGGTCGCACCCGGGCCAGCCGACGGGACATTCCCTTGAGCGCCGCCAAAATCATCGTTTCTTCACCCCTTTCCATCGCCGTCGCTGCGACCGGAGGGTCTTTACCGATGCTCGTGCGATCGCCAGTTTTGCGATTGCCGGCCGTCTGGTAGAGGATCGAGAGACGCAGCGACGGGTTCTTCAGCCGTTCTGCACAGTGTGACGCTCCATGGTTAAGGAGCTCTCAACGGAGGCCGCCCACGATGAAGAAGAAGCCGCTCGTCATCGTCACGCGCCGCCTGCCGGACGCCGTCGAAACGCGGATGCGCGAATTGTTCGACACCCGCCTCAACATCGACGACCGGCCGATGAGCGAGGCCGAGCTGATCGAGGCGGTAAAGACGGCGGACGTGCTGGTGCCGACCGTCACCGACCGGATCGACGGCCACGTCCTTGGCGAGGCCGGCGAGCAGCTGAAGCTCATCGCCAGCTTCTCGAACGGCTTCGATCACATCGACGTCGAGAAGGCGCTGGCGCGCGGCATCACCGTCACCAACACGCCGGGCGTGCTGACCGACGACACCGCCGACATGACGATGGCGCTGATCCTCGCCGTGCCGCGCCGGCTGGTCGAGGGCTCGCGCATCCTGACGCCCGACCAGGACTGGGCCGGCTGGACGCCGACCTGGATGCTCGGCAGGCGGATGTCGGGCAAACGGCTCGGCATCGTCGGCATGGGCCGGATCGGCCAGGCGGTGGCGCGCCGCGCCAGGGCGTTCGGCCTGTCGATCCACTATCACAACCGCCACCGCCTGCCGGCCGAGATCGAGGAAGGCCTGGAGGCGACCTATTGGGACAGCCTCGACCAGATGCTCGCCCGCATGGACATCATCTCGGTCAATTGCCCGCGCACGCCCGGCACGTTCCATCTTCTGTCCGAGCGCCGGCTGAAGCTGCTGCGGCCCGAGGCCTATGTGGTCAACACCTCGCGTGGCGACGTCATCGACGAGAATGCGCTAGCCAAGCTGCTCGAATCCGGCGCCATCGCCGGCGCCGGCCTCGACGTGTTCGAGCATGAGCCGATGGTCAATCCGAAGCTGCTGCGCCTCGCCGCCAAGGGCAAGGCGGTGCTTTTGCCGCATATGGGCTCGGCGACGATCGAGGGCCGCATCGCCATGGGCGAGAAGGTGCTGATCAACATCCGCGCCTATTTCGACGGCCACAAGCCGCCGGACCGCGTCCTCGCCTCGATGCTCTGAGCCGGCTTATTTTTGGAGCTGAGCCGGATTCGGATTTTTGGGACGCGGTCGCGGGGCTGTGTACATCGCCTCCCCGCCATCATCCTGAGGTGCTTCGCGGGAGCGAAGCCTCGAAGGAGGATCCAGCGGAGCACTCCGGCTTGTGGACGCGGTCTGGCGGCATCGATTGGAAGCTGAGATCCCTGGACCCTCCTTCGAGGCCCGGCGTTGCCGGGCACCTCAGGATGATGGTCGGGTTCGAAAAATCGGGGAGCGAGAGATCCCGGCGACCGATCGATCCGAGCCCGTCTCAGGCCCTACCCGACCTTCGGCGGCGCGGTGGACTGGCGGACGATGAGATCGACCTCGACGCGCTCGTGGCGCGGCGCCTCGATGCCTTCCAGAATCATCTCGGCCGCCATGCGGCCCATCTGGGCGATCGGCTGCGCCACGGTGGTGAGCGGAGGATCCGACACCGCGCCTTCCGGCACGCCGTCGAAGCCGATCACCGAAACATCGCCCGGCACCGAGATCCCCTTCGCGCGTAACCAGTTGAGCGCCGTCAGCGCGATGCGGTCGGACATGCAGAGCAGCGCCGTCGGCCCGCGCCCGTCGGCATAGAAGCTTTCGAGCGCGAGCGCGACGCTCGGCCCGTCATTGACCGTCTCGAACACCGGCACATCGGCCGGATCGACGCCGAATTCGGCGAGCCCGGCCTGAAAGCCGCGGATGCGGTTGCGCGTCACCGAATAGAGCGCACCCTCGATCTGGTCCGGCGTAACCGGGCCGACGCGATCATCGACCAGCTCGAACGCAAGGATGGCGGCGTCGCGATGGCCGAGCGCGCCAATATGGCGGGCGGCGGTGCGGGCGCTGTCGAATTCGTCGACGCCGATGGTCGAGATCGTCGCGTCCGAGGCGTCGAGCTGCAGGGCGACGAAGGGCAGCCGCCGCTCGCGCGACAATTCGACCAGACGCTCGCCGCCCTCGATGCAGAGCAGGATCAGCCCGTCGACGATGGCGCTCTGGATGTTCCAGGCGAGCTTTTCGTCATTGGCGGCGGAGATCAGCGAGATGCCGGCGCCGTGCACGTCGCAGGCGGCGGAGATCGACGCCATCATGGCACGGGCATAGGGATCGGCGAAGAAATAGTCGAGCGTCTCGGTGGTGGCGACGCCGATGGCGTTGACCTTGCCGGCGCGCAGCAGCCGGCCCTTCGGATCCGGCCCGGCATAGCCGAGCGCGCGCGCGGCCGCCTCGACCTTCTCGCGCACTTCGGCGCGGACGATCTCCGGCCGGTTGAAGGCGTTGGAGGCGGTGCCCTGCGAGACGCCGGCGGCCTTGGCCACGTCGGACAGCTTGACCACGCGATTCATGACACCCCGCTCATCTGCCGCCCTTCCGGGATCGATCTCGATCCCGCGCAGCGCGCTACCCTAGCCTAGTTCGTGAACCAGCGTGAGACGGTATCACATTCTCTTGTATCGGTTCAAATTGTGCTTGACGCTCCGGCATGGGATCCATATATTGAACCGGTTCAAGCAATCCAACACCCTCGCGATATTGAATCGATTCAATATCCTCACTCGGGAGGAATCGCCATGATTCCCGCCAGCTATCTGTTCAAGAGCCTTTATGAATCCCGCTTCGAGCGCCCTGCCCATGGCACCGAGACGCAGACGGGCCCGACGCCGCAGGACGGGCTGATGCAGTTGGAGAGCGCACAGAATTCGCGCGGCTCCCGGCATCCGTCCGTGCCCTTCTTCGCCATCCTGGCCGGCTTCCTGCTCGCCCGCTAGCGGGGCGGCCGCCTATTTCCGCCGCTTGTAGCGGATCGTCTCGAAGCGCATCGACAGCGCGCCGACCAGCAGCAGCCGGCCGATCAGCGGCTCGCCGATGCCGAGGACGAGCTTCAGGATTTCCGCCGCCTGCAGGCTGCCGAGAATGCCGGTCAGCGCCCCTAGAATGCCTGCCTCGGCGCAACTTGGCAGCAGGCCGGGCGGCGGCGGCTCGGGGAAGAGATCGCGAAAGCGCGGGTTCGGCACGCCCTCCCCGTCTGCATCCCAGGGCAGTAGCGTCGTCAGCGAGCCGTCGAACCGGCCGACGGCGGCCGTCACCAGCGGCCGCCGCAATTCGCCGCAGCGATCGGCGGCGAGATACCGCGTCTCGAAATTGTCGGTGCCGTCGGCGACCACGTCATAGGCGGTGATGAGCGCATCGGCATTTTCGGCGTCGAGTCGGAGCGCATGCGTCTCGATGGCGACATGCGGATTGAGCCGCGCAACGGCTTCGCGGGCGCTGTCGACCTTGGGCTGGCCGACCGTTTCCGTCGCGTGGATCACCTGCCGCTGCAGATTGGACAGGGCGACGACATCGTCGTCGACGATGCCGATCGTGCCGACGCCGGCGGCGGCGAGATACTGGATGACAGGCGCGCCGAGGCCGCCGGCGCCCAGCACCAGGATGCGCGCCGCCTTCAGCTTCTGCTGGCCGGGCCCGCCCACTTCCGGCAGGACGAGATGGCGCGCGTAACGCTCGATTTCATCGGGACTGAACATGACCGGATCCTAGGGCCTCGCGGCGCGGCTGGCGAGATCGATGCGGGCGGCCCGGACGCTACGGAACGTTTCGCTGCATCGCGGCATTGGGAAACAAAGCCCCCTTCGCGAAAGTGAGCGCCGCCATGCAGATCCGCATCGGATTCGACATAGCCTTCGAATGCCCGCAGCCGACTCCGATGCTGATGATGCTCCGGGTTCATCCGAGCCTCGGCGACAGGGTGATCGAGCACGACTATCTCGCCTCGGAGCCGGCGCTCTCCATCGACACCTATCTCGACGGCTTCGGCAATCTCGCCAGCCGCACCATTCTGCCGGCCGGTCACACGCGGCTCTGGGCGGAGGGGATCGTCGAGGACAGCGGCCAGCCCGATCCGGTCGTGCCGGACGCGCGCATCCTGCCGGTGCAGGACCTGCCGGAGGAATGCCTCGTCTACCTGCTCGGCAGCCGCTATTGCGAGACCGACCATCTCGGCTTCGTCGCCTGGCCGATGTTCAGCCACCTGCCGGAGAATTGGTCGCGCGTGCAGGCGATCGTCGACTTCGTGCACAATCACCTGAAGTTCAACTATGCGCTGGCGCGGCCGACCCGCACCGCGCTCGAGGCGCATAACGAGCAGCTCGGCGTCTGCCGCGACTTCGCCCATCTCTCGATCGCGCTCTGCCGGGCGATGAACATCCCGGCGCGCTACTGCACCGGCTATCTCGGCGACATCGGCGTGCCGCGCGACCCGGCGCCGATGGACTTTTCCGCCTGGTTCGAGGCCTATCTCGGCGACCGCTGGTACACGTTCGACGCGCGCCACAACAAGCCGCGCATCGGCCGCATCGTCATGGCGCGCGGCCGCGACGCCACCGACGTGGCGCTGACCAATTCCTTCGGCAACGCCACGCTGGTGAATTTCTCGGTCGTTACCGAGGAGATCGGCCAGGAAAGCAGCCAGGAAGTCAGTGAAGAGATCGGGACGCCGGCCGGCGGCCCGCCTTCCCGCCTACTTGGTGCCGTACATCCGGTCGCCGGCATCGCCTAGGCCCGGCACGATATAGCCGTGGTCGTCGATCTTCTTGTCGATCGAGGCGGTGTAGATCGGAATCGTCGGATGCACCGCCTGGAAATTGGCGATGCCTTCCGGCGTCGCCAGCAGGCAGAGGAAGCGGATATCCTTGGCGCCGCGCTCCATCAGCCGATCGACGGCGGCGATGGCGGAATTGCCGGTCGCCAGCATCGGATCGACCACGATGGTGAGCCGCTCGTCGAGGCTATCCGGCGCCTTGAAGTAATATTCGACCGCCTGCAGCGTCTTCGGGTCGCGATAGAGGCCGACATGGGCGACGCGCGCCGCCGGCACCAGGTCGAGCATGCCTTCGAGCAGGCCGTTGCCGGCGCGCAGCACCGAGGCGAACACCAGCTTCTTGCCGGCCAGCGTCGGCGCCTCCATTTCGGTGATCGGCGTCTCGATCGTCGTCGTCGTCATCTCGAGATCGCGCGTCACCTCGTAGCAGAGCAGCGTCGAGATCTCGCGCAGCAGCCGGCGGAAGCCGGCGGTCGACGTGTGCTTGTCGCGCATGATGGTGAGCTTGTGCTGCACCAGGGGGTGGTTGATCACCGTCACGCCGTTCATCATCAGCCTCTCTTGATCCTTGTCGCGCCACCGTAGCGCGCCGCCTCCCCGCTGGAAACCGGGCCGCAACGTCAAGTGGCGGTCCTGTTGTCGCTGTCCCCATCGAACGGCACGGCTTGTGGCGCGGGACCGCCCCGGCCTATCCTGAAGGTTCCTGTTCGCAGAGATTGCAACCCGATGCCGCGCGCCATTCTGATTGTACTCGACTCCGTCGGCATTGGCGGCGCCCCCGACGCGTCGGCCTATGGCGACGAGGGCGCGAACACCATCGGCCACATCGCCGCCGGCTGCGCCGAAGGGCGGGGCGACCGGGCGGGGCTGCGCCAAGGCCCCCTCGCCTTGCCGAACCTTTCGCGGCTCGGCCTCGGCGCGGCCGCGGAAGGCGCGAGCGGCAGCTGGCCAGCCGGCCTCGCCGCCCCCGGGCCGAAGAACGCGATCCATGGCCACGCGGCGGAGATCTCCAACGGCAAGGACACGCCGTCCGGCCACTGGGAGATCGCCGCCGTGCCGGTGCCGTTCGACTGGGGCTATTTTCCGGAAACGGAGCCGTGCTTTCCCCCCTCGCTGACCGATGCGATCATCCGCGAGGGCGAGCTCCCCGGCATCCTCGGCAACAAGCACGCGTCGGGAACGACGATCCTCGCCGAACTCGGCGAGGAGCACATCCGGACGGGGAAGCCGATTGGCTACACCTCGGCCGATTCCGTGCTGCAGATCGCCGCGCACGAGACCCATTTCGGCCTCGACCGGCTCTATGCGCTCTGCGAGACCGTGCGCCGCCTCGTCGATCCGCTGAAGATCGGCCGCGTCATCGCCCGCCCTTTCCTCGGCGAGACGGCCGAGACCTTCGAGCGCACCGGCAACCGGCGCGACTATGCCGTCAATCCGCCGGAACCGACCCTGCTCGACCGCGTCGTCGCCAGCGGCGGCCGCACGCTGGCGATCGGCAAGATCGGCGACATCTTCGCCCATCAAGGCGTCTCCGAGGTCACCAAGGCGACCGGCAACGCCGCGCTCACGGACGCGACCTTGGCGGCGATTTCCCGCGCCGCGCCCGGCGATCTCGTCATCGCCAATCTCGTGGATTTCGACACGCTCTACGGCCACCGCCGCGACGTCGCCGGCTATGCCGCCGCGCTCGAGGCCTTCGACGCGCGCGTGCCCGAGATCGAGGCGGCGCTTCAGCCCGGCGACCTCGTCGTCATCACGGCCGACCATGGCTGCGATCCGACCTGGCGCGGCAGCGATCACACCCGCGAGCAGGTGCCGATCCTCGCCTTCGGGCCCGGCCTGGCCGGAAAGGACATCGGCGCGCGCACCAGCTTCGCCGATATCGGCGAGACGCTCGCCGCGCATCTCGGGCTGGCGCCCGGACCCCATGGACGGAGTTTTCTCTAAATGGTTGCTGCAATTCCGAAGGCCGAGATCCACTGCCACATCGAGGGTGCGGCCTCGCCGGAGCTCGTCCGCCATATCGGCGCGCGCCACGGCATCGACCTCTCCGGCCTCTTCGACGCCGACGGCGCCTTCGCCTGGCACGACTTCACCTCGTTCCTCAACGCCTATGACCGCGCCGCCGCCGTGTTCCGCACGCCCGAGGACTATCGCGACCTCGCCTTCACCTATTTCACCAGCCTCGCCGCCGAGGGCGCGATCTATGGCGAGGTGTTCATCTCGTCCGACCACGCGCTCGCCTCGGGCCTTTCCTATCGCGACTATGTCGAGGGGCTGGCGCAGGGAATCCGCGACGCGGAAGCCGCGACCGGCATCGTCGGCCGGATGATCGCCACGGGCGTGCGCCACTACGGCCCGGACCGCATCCTCGCCGCCGCCGAGACGGTGGTGAACGAGCCGCACCCACTCGTCACCGGCTTCGGCGTCGCCGGCGACGAGCGCATGCACCATCCCCGCGATTTCGCCGACGCCTTTCGCATCGCCGGCGAGGCGGGCCTCGGCTTGACCGTGCATGCCGGCGAGTTCGGCGGGCCCGAGAGCGTGCGCGACGCGCTCGACCATCTCGGTGTCAGCCGCGTCGGCCATGGCGTGCGCGCCATCGAGGACGCCGACCTCGTCCGCCGCCTCGTCGACGAGAACATCGTGCTGGAGCTCTGCCCCGGCTCCAACGTCGCGCTCGGCCTCTATCCCGACATTGCCAGCCATCCGTTCACGCGGCTGCGTGACGCCGGCGTGCGCGTCACCGTCAGCTCCGACGATCCGCCCTATTTCCGCTCGTCGATCGGCGCCGAATATGGCTGGCTCGCCGACGACCAGGGCCTGTCGCACGAAGCGCTCGTCGAGGCGACGCGCACCGCCATCGACGCCGCCTTCGTCGACGCGCCGACGCGCGCCCGCCTCATCGCCAGACTGGAGGGCTGATGTCCATGCGCCGCCGCATCGCCCTCGTCCTCGCCGCCCTCGCGCTGGCCACCTGGCCGGCGGCCGGCCCCGCCGCGGCGAGCTGGCGCGACGATCTCGGCACGCTGAAGGTCGGCTTCGTCGCCGGCGACAATCCCGCCTATGAGACGGCGCGGCTGGAAAAGTTCCGCTGGCACCTGCAATACAGCCTCGCCGTGCCGGTCGAACTGTTCCCGGCCCGCAATTACGAGGCGCTGATCGAGGCGCAGTCGACCGGGCGGATCCAGTATGGCGTGCTGTCGTCGCTCGCCTACCTCGCGCTCAACCAGCGCTGCGACTGCGCCGAGCCGCTCGCCCAGCCGACCACCGTCGACCACGCGCGCGGCTTTCGCGCGCTGCTGGTGACGAAGAGCGACGGCCCGATCGCGACGCTCGCCGACGCCCGCAACACGCGGCTCGCCGTCGGCGCGGCGGATTCGCTTTCCGGACGACGGGCGCCGCTCGCCGGCCTGGCGGCCGAGGGCATCGACCCCGAGAGCTATTTCGTCCGCATCATCGAGACCGACGACAGCGAGGCGGCGCTGACGGCTTTGGCAAAGGACGAGGCCGACATCGCCACCGCCTGGTCCTCGGCGACCGACCCGCTTTCGGCGGCGATCGGCTCCGGCCCGTTCGCGCGGCTCGCGAGCAACGGCACGCTGTCGCCATCGACGCTGCGCGTGGTCTGGCAATCCGAACTGATCCCGTTCGGGCCGCATGCGGTGCGCAAGGATATTCCTGACGAGGCCAAGGTGGCGCTGCTGCGGGCGCTGACCGAGATGCAGACGGCGGCGCCCGAGGCCTATGACGCCATCGAGCGCGGCTATCCCGGCGGTTTCGTCGCCGCCGACCCGACGCTCTACGAGAAACTGGCGGCGCTGCTCAACGTGGCGCCGGCGAAGCGCTGATATCGGATGGCGACGGCACAAGGCAGATCGGCCGGCCCGCGCTTTGCCCAGCACCGGGTGCCTCAAGCGCGAGGGTTTTCCGGAAAATTGTCATGGCCTGCCGTTCAGGCCATGGAACCTTCATTGGCGAGGATATTGTCCTGGATCTTCAGCAGGGCGATGCGCATCGTCTCGATCGAGGCGGGGTCGACGCCGCGCTCCGCATCCTCGCGCACCTGCTTGCCGATGGTGCGGATGCGGCGAACGATGCTCGCGGCATTTGGCGTCAGGCGGATCAGCTTGGCGCGCCGGTCAGCCGGATCGGGAATACGTTCCACCAGCGCCGCAGCTTCGAGTCGATCCAGAAAGCCGACCAATGTCATCGGCTCGACACACAGCTCATCGGCCAGGGTAGACTGACGAAGACCTGGATGTCGACTGACGAAGGCAAGTGTCCTCGCCTCCGCTACTGTCAAACCGAGACCAGCATTTTCCAATGCCTTCTCAAATCGGCGCCGCAACAGTCTCGCGACATCGACAACTATGAATCCGAGGGGGTCTTCCGTTGCGGCAGACAAAAAGCTGACCCTCCGAGCGATAATAAGATAGTCAGATTATAGATAAATGATGGCGTGAAAGTCAAGAAATTGTTTGATCATTACTTTGCGCCTTGAAACGCCTCGCGAGGCGCGCGGCTCCTCCGATGGGAGGTTGCGTTTTCCCGACAATTCGATCATTTTGCGCCGCAAAATATGCTGGCCGTCTCGAGGCACCTGTCCGACGCCGCCGCGCCTTTTCGGATTCGCACATGACTCTTCGCAATATCGCCATCATCGCGCACGTCGATCATGGCAAGACAACACTCGTGGACAAGCTGCTGCAGCAGTCCGGCTCCTTCCGTGACAACCAGCGCGTCGCCGAGCGCGTCATGGATTCGAACGACATCGAGAAGGAGCGCGGCATCACCATCCTGGCCAAGGCGACCTCGATCACCTGGCATGATGCCCGCATCAACATCGTCGATACGCCGGGCCACGCCGATTTCGGCGGCGAGGTCGAGCGCATCCTGAACATGGTCGACGGCGTGATCGTGCTGGTCGACGCCGCCGAAGGCCCGATGCCGCAGACCAAGTTCGTCGTCGGCAAGGCGCTGAAGCTCGGCCTGAAGCCGATCGTCGCGATCAACAAGGTCGACAAGGCCGACGCCCGCATCCAGGAAGTCGTGAACGAGGTGTTCGACCTCTTCGCCGCCCTCGACGCCACCGACGAGCAGCTCGACTTCCCGATCCTGTACGGATCCGGCAAGAACGGCTGGATGGCCAATTCGCCCGACGCCTCGCATGAAGAAGGCATGGCGCCGCTGTTCGAGCTGGTGCTGAAGCACGTGCCCGAGCCGCATATCGAGGAAGGCCCGTTCCGCATGATCGGAACGCTGCTCGAATCCAACCCCTATCTCGGACGCCTGATCACCGGCCGCATCACCTCGGGCACGGTCAAGCCGACCCAGATGCTGAAGGTGCTGTCGCAGGACGGCTCGACCGTCGAGCAGTTCCGCGTTTCCAAGATCCTGGCTTTCCGCGGCATCGAGCGTCAGCCGATCGAGGAAGGCGTGGCGGGCGACATCGTCGCGATCGCCGGCATGACCAAGGGCACCGTCGCCGACACCTTCGCCGATCCGGCCGTTACCGAGCCGATAAAGGCGCAGCCGATCGACCCGCCGACCGTGTCGATGACCTTCATGGTCAATGACAGCCCGCTCGCCGGCACCGAAGGCGACAAGGTCACCAGCCGCATGATCCGCGACCGCCTGATGAAGGAAGCGGAAGGCAATGTCGCGCTGAAGATCCAGGAATCCTCCGAGAAGGACTCCTTCATCGTTTCCGGCCGCGGCGAACTGCTGCTCGCCATCCTGATCGAGAACATGCGCCGCGAGGGCTACGAGCTGGCCGTGTCGCGTCCGCGCGTCGTGTTCCAGAAGGACCTTTCCGGCGAGACGCTGGAGCCGATCGAGGAAGTCATCATCGACGTCGACGAGGAGCATTCCGGCGTCGTCGTGCAGAAGATGTCGGAGCGCAAGGCCGACCTGATCGAGCTGCGCTCCTCCGGCGGCGACCGCCAGCGCCTCGTCTTCCATGCGCCGACCCGCGGCCTGATCGGCTACCAGGGCGAGCTCCTGACCGACACGCGCGGCACGGCGATCATGAACCGCCTGTTCCACGCCTATGCCCCGCACAAGGGCGAGATCCCCGGCCGCCGCAACGGCGTGCTGATCTCGACCGACCAGGGCGAGGCCGTCGCCTTCGCGCTGTGGAACCTCGAGGACCGCGGCCCGATGATGATCGAGCCCGGCTGGAAGGTCTATGGCGGCATGATCGTCGGCGAGCATACCCGCGACAACGACCTCGAAGTGAACGTGCTCAAGGGCAAGAAGCTCTCGAACGTGCGCGCCGCCGGCAAGGACGAGGCCGTCCGCCTCACCCCGCCGATCCGCATGACGCTCGAGCGTTCGCTGTCCTGGATCTCGGACGACGAGCTGGTCGAGGTCACGCCGAAGTCGATCCGCCTGCGCAAGGCGATCCTCGACCCGACCGAGCGCAAGCGCGCCGACCGCTCCGCCAAGGCGGGCTGAGCCGGGCTAAGCCGGGCTGAGGCAAGACATGATCGAGGCCGGCGCGCGATCCGCGCGCCGGCCTCCTTGGCCAAGCGGCGACCGCCGGCCGGCGGCATGCTGACCCAACGTCAGTCATGCAAACGTAAAAACCCCCTTCCCCGACGCGCAGAGCGGACATATCTTGATCGGCATGAGCACGCTGTCGATCGGAGTCCGTCGAGCAGAAGCAAGTGACGCGGGGGCGATCACCGCGGTTCACGACAGTGCTTGGCGACAAGCCTATGACGGGTTGATACCCGCCCGCGAACTCGGCCGCATGATTACGCGACGCGGCGAGGCGTGGTGGAGCCGGGCCATTCGGCGCGGCACCGGCATCGTCGTCATCGACGTCGGCGGCATGGTGGTCGGCTACGCCACCTTCGGCCCCAACCGGGCGCGAAACCTGGTCCAGCGCGGCGAGATCTACGAAATCTACATCCGCCCCGAATATCAGGGCGTCGGCCTCGGCACGCGGCTATTCCTGGCGGCGCGGCGCGAACTGCTCCGGCACGGCTTCGATTCCGCCGTCGTCTGGGCGCTGGCCGCAAACGAGGGCGCCTGCCGCTTCTACAAGAATGCCGGCGGCCGCAAGGTGGCACGCGGCAGCGAGCGCTTCGGCGACAAGACGCTGGCCAAGGTCGCCTTCGCTTTCGCGCGCGGTTGAGAGCTTCGCCGGCTCTGCTACCCCGCTTCCAAAACCCGATCGTCGATGCTGCGCCGCGGTGGATTGGCACTTGCAGGCCGGGTTCGTGCCCCGTAAAGGGTAGCCGCCCTTTTCACCTGAGGTACTCCCCATGCGCATCGATGCTGTTCCGATCGGCAAGAATCCCCCGCACGACATCAACGTCATCATCGAGGTGCCGGTCGGCGGCGAGCCGATCAAGTACGAAATGGACAAGGACGCCGGCGCGCTCTACGTCGACCGCTTCCTCTACACGCCGATGCGCTATCCCGGCAATTACGGCTTCGTTCCGCACACGCTCTGCGGCGACGGCGACCCGATCGACGTGCTCGTCGCCAACCAGCGCGCCATCGTTCCCGGCGCGATCATGAGCTGCCGCCCGGTCGGCGTGCTCAAGATGCGCGACGAGGGCGGCGAGGACGAGAAGATCCTGGCCGTGCCGTCGACCAAGCTCACCCGCCGCTACGAGAACGTGAAGTCCTACAAGGACCTGCCCGAGATCACGCTGCAGCAGATCGAGCACTTCTTCCGCCACTACAAGGATCTCGAGAACGGCAAGTGGGTCGAGATCACCGGCTGGGGCGACATCGACGAGGCGCAGCAGCTGATCGTCGACGCCATCGAGCGTGCCAAGAAGGCCTGATCCCATGGCGCTCACGCGGCGCGGCGTCGCGCACCTCTTGCTGGTTGCGACGCTCGGCGTGGGCTTCGCTTCGACACAAACCGGGTCGTCGGTTGCCGCCGACGATCCGGAAGCCTTCGTCGCGGCGATCTATGAACGCTACGAGAACGGCGGCGAGGGCGTGCCGCTCGACGATGCCGGGACGGTGCGCGCGCTGTTCGAGCCGCGCCTCGCCGAGCTGATCCTCGCCGACAGCGACGAGGCGGCGGCGCTCGGCGACGTCTCGAAGCTCGACGGCGACCCGTTCATCGACGCGCAGGACTGGGACATCACCGAACTGCTGGTCAGCGTCGAGGCGACGACCCCCGACCGCGCCGACGGCACCATCACCTTCAAGAATTTCGGCGAGCCGAAGCTGATCGAGATGCGGCTCGTCCGCCTCGACGAAGGCTGGCGCATCCGCGACATCCTCTGGCCCGAGCGCTCGCTGCGCGGCCTCTACACGCACTGAACTTCTTCTCGCGCCTGGCCTTTCCTTCGACTGAAGAGGCCGGTGCGCGAGATTGGCCCCAGCGCTTCGGCTCTCGCTGAGGGAGAGGTCGGAGCGAAGCTCCGGGTGAGGGTTTAGGGAACGTGCCGGAAGGAACGCCGTCGGAAGCTCAATCGGCGAGACCGTAAACCCTCACCCGCCGCACTTCGTGCGTCGACCTCTCCCTCAGGGAGAGGTGAAAGTCACTCCGGCTGCAGCAAATGCATGACCGGCGGCTACCCGGCGAGCGCTTCGAGCCTCGCCGTGATCGCCGCGACATCGCCATCGACGCGAACGCTCTTTAGCCGCGCGGTATGGCCGGAGACGAGCGCCACCGCCGAACGCGGCACGCCGAGCGCCTTTGCCAGCACCGCCTCGACCGCGGCATTGGCCGCTCCCTTGTCGGGCGCGGCGCGCACGCGCGCCTGCAGGATCTGCCTTCCGTCGGCGAGCTGGCCGACGCCGTCCAGCCCGTCGCGGCCTCCCTTCGGCGTCAGCCGCAGCTGGACCACGACATGGCCGTCGCCGGCGCGAAAGAAGCCCGCTTCGCTCAAAAGACGTTGGGGTAGACGTAGCGGATGATGACCTGCTGGATCAGGATGATACCGAGCAGCAGGATGACCGGCGAGATGTCGATCGCGCCGAGATTGGGCATAAAGGCGCGGATGCGGCGCAGCGCCGGCTCGGTCGCCTGGTACAGGAACCGGCCGATCGCATTGACCACCTGGTTGCGCGGGTTGACCACGCCGAAGGCAAACAGCCAGCTGAAGATGGCGCTGGCGATGACGACCCACCAATAGAGATCGAGGGCGATCATAACGACGTCGAGGATGGCGCGCATGGGGTTTCCGGAGGCGGTCTTGGAGACTTCTGAAGCTTCTCATGTAGCGGCGCGCTGCCCGCGCCGCAACCCGCGCCCGTTTGCAATCATCGCTAGGGTCTCCCGTCCGCCCGGCCGTCACAACCGCTTGACAGCCATCCGCACCACCCCCTAAATGGCCGCCGTCGCGACGCGACGGGGCCGTAGCTCAGATGGGAGAGCGCTGCAATCGCACTGCAGAGGTCAGGGGTTCGATTCCCCTCGGCTCCACCAATTCAATCCATCACTTCCCACCGATGCCCGGATCGCGCTGGCGCGATTTGCGAGCCTATTTGGGCCCGAAACGTCGCGGGCCATGCTCGCAGGCTTGCTACCTGGCCCCTCCTGCCCTGATGCCGGCAGGCACGCTATCGTCTAGCGCCTCCCCCATATCTGCTGGAAGGTCGGCTGTACTGCCGCTCGCGACCAGCAGGATCGCATCGACCGCGGTCTTCATAGTGGCATGGATGCCCCGCAGGCAGGCGCCACTAAAGAAGGCGAGCGCCGTGTCGTGCGCCGTCGAACGCCTCTCCTGGCTCTGATGCCATAGGCCCGCACGTACCCCTGCAGCCGGGCACAACCGCTTGTGCATGCCCCTTCCCTCGCGTCCGCCACGCGGGGTCGCGGCCGGCCGTTGGAGGGGCGGTTCGGGCTCGCCTTTTGTTATATTGACTATTTCATGCAATAGTCGTTTATTGCTCACCGCATGGCCGGGGTGAGGGGGGAATTCACCGAAGGCACGCAAGCGACCGAGGAGGAGAGCGATGCGTTCTACAAGATGTGGCAGGAGTATTGCTGCGGTGATTGGGGCGGTGGCGGCCGTCGGTGCGCTCGTCGTGCCGGCACAGTCGACCGAGCTCAAGATGTGGATACTGAGCGGCAACCCGGGCAATGCTCAGTTCCTGACCGAGGCCGAGACCGAGTTCCAGAAGACCCATCCCGATTTCAAGCTGGTGCTCGAGCAGCTTCCCAACGAGTCCTACAAGACGCAGTTGCCGGTCGCCCTGGCCGGCTCGGCGCCGCCGGATGTCTTCTTCAACTGGGCCGGCGAGTATGCCGCGCGCTTCGCCAAGGAAGGGCAGGCGCTCGATATTACCGAACTGGGCGCCAAGCCCGGCGGTTTCAAGCACAGCCTGTCCGACGCCTGGCAGTCGTCCTTTGAACTCAAGGGCCGCAACTTCGGCGTGCCGACCGACGCGGTCTCGAAGTATTTCTTCTACGACAAGGAATTCTTCGCGAAGAACAACCTGACGCCGCCCACGACCTTCAACGGGCTGGTGAAGCTCTGCAAGTCCATCCGCCAGATCGACCCGAGCATGGTGCCCTGGCCCTTGGGCAATTCGGAGCGCTGGATCGTCAACCACGTCGTCACCATGCTGAACGAGCGCGTGCTCGGCAATGCCAACACGGCGGCCGACTACGACCTTTCGGCGCCGGCCGACCAGCTGTTCACCAATCCCGGCTATGTCGAGGCGTGGCAGAAGCTGGTCGACCTGCAGGATGCCGGTTGCTTCCAGGATGCGCCGAACGCTACCTCGCCGGAGGCGGCGGACCAGATGTTCCTGGCGCAGGTCAGCCCCATGACCTTCTGCGGCACGTGGTGCGCGGCGACCTTCGACAAGGATGGCTATACCGGCTACAGCCTGTTCCGCTTTCCGAGCATCGAGGGCGGCAAGGGCGATCCGGCCGCGACCTTCCTGGTGCCCCAGGGCTACCAGATCGCCGCCAAGTCCCAGCACCCCGAGCTGGCGGCGGAATGGGTGAGCTTCCTGGTGTCCAATGAGCAGGCGGTCAACTACGCCAAGCTGACGGCCGCGGTGCCCTCCAATGCCGCGCTGATCGAGCAGGTGGGCGGAACCGAGCAGTTCAACTGGTTCGCCAAGGACATCGCCCAGTCAACCGGATCGGTGATGGTGCTCAACGTTCTCCTGGAGAGCGCCGTGTCGGAAGCCTACCTGGACGCCGGCGTGGAAGTGCTCAACCGCACCAAGACCCCGCAGCAGGCGATGGACTACATCCGCGGCATCGCCCTGCAGTCCAAGGCGCGTCTGGGACGCAACTGACCCTCCCGGCTGGCGTGGCGGAGCCGCCGCGCCAGTTCCACCCGTCTAGGTGAGCCATGTCCCAAGTTCAAACCCTCAACCCTGCACCAGCCGCCGAGCGCAGCCGCGTCATGAGCACGGCGACGAGTTCCGCCCTGATGCTGGCGCCGGTCTTGCTGCTGTGCGGCGTCTTCATCTTCATTCCGGCGCTTCTGACCGTCGCCGGCTCGTTCTTCAGCTTTGGCGTCACCTCGCCGCACTGGGACTTCGTCGGCGGGGCCAACTATGCCCGCGCCGCGACCGATCCGGTGTTCTGGACGGCGATGAAGAACAACATCATCCTTGTCGTCGGATCGGTGGTCCTGCAGGTCGGCCTCGGGACGATCCTGGCGGCGATCCTCGACCGCGGCATTCCCACCGGGTCGACCTTCTTCCGCACCATCATCTTCGCGCCGATCGTCGTTTCGTCGGTGGCCGTGGCGCTGATCTGGCTCATCATCTTCGATCCCAACACCGGCATTCTGAATGCCATCGTCAAGGGAATGGGCCTGACGCCGCCGCCGATGGGCTGGCTCGGCGATCCCAACATCTCGATCTGGATGGTGCTCATCGTCGGCACCTGGCAGTACACCGGCTTCATGATGGTCATGATCCTGGCGGGACTGCAGGCCATCCCGAAGGAGCTCTACGAGGCGGCCGCCTTCGACGGCGCCCGCGGCGTCAAGGCGTTCTGGTACATCACCCTGCCGGGCATCCGAAACGTGCTGGCGGTCGCCGCGCTGGTAACGACGATCAGCGGCTTCAAGGCCTTCGACCTGATCTTCGTGCTGACCCAGGGCGGCCCCGCCAACGCCACGCAGGTGCTGGGGACGTACATCTACTTCCAGGCCTTCAAATTCAACGACATGGGCTACGCCTATGCCATTTCGGTCGTCCTGCTGGCCGTCGCGGTGGTCCTCGGCAGCCTGCAGCTCAAGTCAAACCGGAGGGCATGATGCCGCGCTTCCGCCTAACCGCCCTGGTCACCTACGGCGCGGTCACCGCCTGGAGCCTGTTCGTGGTGCTGCCGCTGCTGTGGATGGTGATGGCCGCGTTCAAGACGCGCCGGGAGATCTTCACCAACCCGCTCGGCCTTCCCTCCGGCTTCTCCTTCGACAGCTTTTCGCGCGCCTGGGGCGTGGGCATGGGCACCTTCATGCTCAACTCGGTCATCGCCGTGGGCCTGGCGGTGCTCGTCATCGTCATCGTCTCCGGCATGGCGGCCTATGTCCTGGCCCGTACCGACAGCCCCATCGCCAAGGGGATCTACCTGCTGATCGTGGCCTGTTTCGCCGTGCCGCTGACGGCGGTGCTCGTGCCGCTCTACCAGATGGTCTCGGCCGCCGGCATGCTCAATTCGCCGCTGGCGATCGTGCTGCCCTATTCGGCCTACGGCATCCCCTTCACCACCATGCTGTTCTACGCCTTCTTCCTCGATTTCCCGCGGGAACTCGAAGAGGCGGCGCGGCTGGACGGCTGCAACCAGCTCGAGATCTTCTTCAAGATCATCATCCCCCTCTCCGGCCCGGTGGTGGCGAGCGCGGCGATCTTCCAGGCGGTGTTCGGCTGGAACGAGTTCCTGCTGGCGATGCTGATGCTCACCAAGACCGAAGCTAAGACGCTGCCGGTCGGCATTCTGCAGTTGAAGGGCGAGTATGCGTCGGACTGGCCGGCGGTGATGGCGGGCCTTGCCATCGCCACCGTGCCGATCCTGATGATCTTTATCCTGGCGCAGCGATACTTCGTGCGCTCGCTGGCCGGCATCGGCAAATAGGGGAAGCGCATGCGGCCCCGACCTTTCGACGAACCAGGCTCGATGCCGTTCGTTGCGAGGCCGGGCGCCCGCGGCGGGCTTCTTCCAGGGAGGGCTTTTTCGCGGCTTGGTGCGCGATCTGTTGAAGGCCGGTATCGGAGAGCCTATGAGGGTCTCGATCCGCCAGGAATGACATCCATGTTTGGCCGCGACGGTCGCACGCTGCGCCAGGGCGAGACAGCCCTCGGTTGCAGTCGGCGAGATCCCGGGCTCCAGTATTGACGGCTTGGTGACCAAAGGTTAGGCATATTTAAGGTTGCAGTCGACATTGCGGTGACGCAGGAGGCCGGGTGAGCTACGCAAGGTCCGAGGCGGACACAGATACAGAACTCCAGGCAGGAGATGCGTTTGCATCCCGCCCGGCGCCGCCCGGCCGTCGCTCGGACACGGTCTATGCTGTGGTGCGCGACCACATCACCCAGGGTATACTCGAGCCAGGGCTCGTGCTGACGGAATCGGCGGTTTCCCGGGCCTTCAAGGTCAGCCGGTCACCCGCCGCCGCAGCCCTCGCCAGACTGGCCGAAGAGCGCCTGATTTCCGAGTTTGGCGGGCGCGGATACCTTGTGGGAGCTAGGACCAACGTGCCCGTCCGGCGCGACCTGGCGGAGGCCGGGCTCAACCTGACGACGGCTCCCCTCGACGATCTGCAGCAGCGCGGCTGGCGCGACCGGCTCTATCCGCTGGTTGAACGGGAAATCGCCGCCAGCATGGCCTTTGGCCCGTTCCGCATCGTCGGGACCTCGCTGGCCGAGGCGTTCGGCGTCAGCCGGACCGTGGCCCACGAGATCCTGACCCGGCTGGAGCGCGTCGGGCTGGTATCGCAGGCCAGCAATGGCCACTGGTACGTGCCGCAGCTGACCGTGCGGGATGTCGAGGAGCACTACGAGATCCGCTATCTGCTGGAGCCGCCCGCGCTGGTCGAGGGCGTGAAACATTTGGCGCCCGGACAGGTCTCGGTTCGGCTGCAGCGGGCCCGGGCGCTGCTCGAGCGCGGAACCGTGCTGAGCGAGGCCGAGATCAGCCTGCTCGAAAACGATCTGCACCGGGACATCGTTCTGGCCTGCGCAAACACCCAGCTGCGCCGGATGATCGAACGCAGCCAGCTGCCGCTGATCGCCACGCATCTGACGTTTGAGCGCTACTTGAACAGCGAAGAAATCCTCGTGGCCGTGGAGCAGCATATCCGCATCCTCGAGCCCCTCGATGCGGGTGACGCCAGCGCGGCCGTCGCGGCGATGCAGGCGCATCTGAAGTCGGCGGTTGCCGGCACGATTGCCTGTCTCAAGGCCGGCGCCGCCGCGCCGAGCGCCCGAATTCCTGGATATCTCACCTCCGTATAGCCCCGCGCATGGACGGCCGAGGAATCGCTTTGGCCACATATTGACTATTTCATGCAATGCTCGTTTTATGCCCCGGATCGCTGCGTACCCCCCCGAGGATCGTCGCCGACGACGGTGACGATGCGCAGCCGCACTGGAGGAAGACGAATGACGAATTGGTGGCGCGACGTTTCGTGCAAGCTGCACCTCGACTATCATGAACCTCATTGGATGACGGGCGTCGCTGCCTCGTTCGACTTGGCCGAGGCCCGCCGCCAGGCCAGGATCTTCAAGGAAGCCGGCATCGGCGCGGTCAGCTACTTCACCCACGACCACCATGGCTTCGCCTTCTGGCCCAGCAAGGCAGGCGTCAACCATCCCGGGCTCGTCAACGACTACGTCGGCAACATGACCACGGCGCTGGCCGAGGAGGGCATCCGGCGCATTGCGTATTTCCAGCTGTTCACGAACATCCACATCAAGCAGACGCATCCGGAGTGGCTGGTCGTGGCGCCCGACGGCACCAATCCTCCCGGAGCCTGGATGATGTACGGGGCATCCGCCGTCTGCGCGAGCAGCCCCTATCTCGACGAATACATCGCGCCGCTTCTGACCGAGCTGCTCACCACCTACGACATCGAATCCTTCTGGTTCGACGGCGGCGCCTGGATGGTCGACACGCTCTGCCACTGCAACTACTGCAAGGAAGGCTTCAAGCGCGATACCGGCCTTGACCTGCCGGCGTCGGTGCCGGTGCGCAAGCGTCGCCATGCGCCGGCCGCGGTGTTTGAATCGCGCGGCAAGGTGGACGAATTCGCCATCGATTGGTCGATTTCCGACGACGCCGGCGACAGCGATCCGCAATGGGTGGCGTGGCGCATCTGGCGTCGCAAGCAGATCGGCACGTTCCTGGCGCGCACCATCGAAGTGTGCAAGGCGGCGCGTCCCGATGTGCTGATCACCGACAATTCCATCGGCCGCTCCAGCACGCCGGTGCCTGCCGGCGGCAATGGCGAGCCGGTGCGCTGGCTGGCCCCCCAGGAGATCGGGCTCGACTATCTCTGCAACGACGCACTGCCCTGGGGCGGCGATTTCCCCGTGACCTTCAGCGCCGTCGGCCGCAACGAAGCGACCACGGGCATGCCGTTCGACTTCCACAACATCCGCTTCCACAAATGGGGCGAGTGGCAGCTGCGCGACGCGGAAGACATGATCGTCGACTCCGCGGCGACGCTCGCGCAGGGCTCCAGCACCTACTTTGCCGACCAGCCCTACCCGGACGGCCGGATCGAGCCTGCCGTCTACGAGGTCATCAAGGAGGTCAACGCCTTCTCGCGTCCGATCACCGACCAGTCGGTGACGACCCAGGCCGTGCCCGACATCGCCGTTCTCGCCAGCGCGCCGTCGCAGATTTTCGGACCCATCGGATCCGGCGTCAACGCGGCGCGCAACACCCGCGGCGCCGTCGGCCTGCAGGGGCTGGGCGAGCGGACCGACCGCATCGACGGCACCCACCTGGCGCTGACCCATAGCGGCGTCCAGTTCCTCATCTATGACGAACCGACCCTGCGCCAGAACCTGTCGCGCCAGAAGCTGGTGATCGTGCCCGAGCAGTGCCTTCTGGAAGAGGCGACGATCGAGGCGCTCGACGCCTATGTGCGGGATGGCGGCGCGCTCATCGTGACCGGGCGCTCCGGCTGGTGGGACCAGGCCTATTCGAACGAGAACGCCAAGCGGTTCGATCATATCCTGGGCGTCGAGACGCTCGGGGCGCATCCCTCGCCGATCCACTACGTGGAACTCAGCGACGAGCTGCGCGAGCTGGCAAGGGTTCCGGTTCATCCGATCATGCAATGGGGCGCCGCGGCCAACGTCCGCGCGACGAGCGCGGAAGTGCTGGCCGATCTGCGCGGCCCGCTCAGGGCGGTGTGGCGCGACGGTATCCAGGATGAGGATCACTGGCAGCACTACACGACGCTCGGCGCCTGCCCGCCCGGCGAGGACATTGTCGGGCCGGCCGTGACCCTCAACCGCCACGGCAAGGGGTTGGCCATCTTCGTCGCGACGGACCCCTTCGCCTCGCACATGCACGAGAACCGCCCGCATGTGCAGCGCTTC
Organism: Kaistia sp. SLG-1; assembly: GCF_059699055.1. Taxonomy (NCBI): domain Bacteria; kingdom Pseudomonadati; phylum Pseudomonadota; class Alphaproteobacteria; order Hyphomicrobiales; family Kaistiaceae; genus Kaistia; species Kaistia sp. SLG-1. The sequence goes on along the minus strand of NZ_AP048544.1, from coordinate 386,959 downwards.
GTGCAGGCGCTGATGGAGCGCGCCTATCCGACCGCCGAACGGCTGGTGTCGATCGCAGGGCTGCCGCCCCAGGTCGAGGTCTCCGTGCAGCGCGACGAGGCGGCGACCTATGTGCATCTCGTGGGCTACGCGCCGCTCAAGCGGCTCGGCGCCATGGTGCACAATGCCGGCGTGCCCACCACGACCGGCGGTTCGGTCCGCCTGCGCCATCCGACCCGTCCGGCGAGCGTGAACGAGATCCACACCGGCAAGCCGGTCGACTGGAACTGGGCCGACGGCGTCCTCGACATCTCGGTCCCGGCCTTCTCGACGCACGCCTTCCTTCGCGTGGCCTGACGTGACAACCGAACCCCGGGCGACCTTCGCCCGGGGTTTTTCCAGACGTCGTCACGGCGAAGCCGAGGCTCCTGCCCGTCTCCAGATGACTGAATGAAGAACCGCCGGATCAGCCGCTATTTCGGGAACAGAAACTGGATCTGGGCCCGGATCTGCCATTGCGGGCCGATATCGTCCGGCGAAATGGCGTTGTAGTAGGCGCCGAGCTGGGCGTTGATCGGCTGCTTGCCGATCTTGAACACGCGGCCGACGGCGCCGCCGACCGGCAGGACCCAGCGGTCGTCGTTGTCCGCTTCCCAGTTCGCCGTGATGATCGGCGAGGAGGAGAGATACCAGCCCTCCTTGAAATTGTAGTTCACGAAGGGCTGCAGCGTCATCTGGTTGACGTTGGCGCGGTCGCTTTGGCCCGCGAAGGACCAGATGTTGTTGATGAGGGCGCCATAGACCCAGGGGCCGTGCATGACCAGCCCGACGCCGGCGATGCCCGCCCCCCATTTTCCGGTGCCGAGGTCCTCGTCGGTCGCGGTCGGCAGCAGGAAGGTCGGGCCGACGCCCCAGATGAATTTTTCCGATTTGGCCGGCGACAGGAAGAAGGTCGGGTTCAGGTCTCCCAGGCCGAAGGTGCGGTCGTCGTCGGGCGAAAGCTGCGGCTGCCAGATGACCGGCGCGATCACGCGGGTGATCAGGTTCCAGTCCGGCGTCAGCTTGATCGGGATCACCGGCTGGATGTTGAGGATTTCCTGCGTCTTGTCATAGGGGCCGTAGCCGAAATTGGTGTTGGACTGAAACGGCACGCTGATCATGTCGGCGACGGGGTTCTGCGCCGCTTTCGCGAGGTCCGAGGCGGACTGTTGGGCCGCGGCCGGCAATGTCGCCAGCAAGGCGAAGAAGCCGAGGGCCGCGATAGACGCCGGGAATGAAGGCCTGTGCGACACGACACGCTCCCAAAACGTGAACTCTGGGGCCTGCGCTCCGCGCGGGCGGGCGCGCCTTGCCGGATCCTTCATCAGAAGGATCCTCTAAACCCACTTAGCATGACGTTGCGTCAGGCGCAGTAGCATCGAAGCCACAGCACCATGACAACCCGGCATCTGCCGCGGCCCGCGGGCGACGCGGCCGCGCCAGGCGAGGATCCTCTAGACCGACGTCTCCGGCATCGGGCATCGGCTCCCCGTCCGGCGCGTCTCCATTGATGCAAATCCTTCAACACTCCATGCGGAGTTTGCCGTCTTAACCCGCCGCGGCTGCCGGCCTAGATAGGCGTCACTTCTCAAGGAGACAGTCATGCAGAAAACGATGCTCATCACGGGCAGCTCCAGCGGCGTCGGCGCGGCGACGGCAAAGTATTTCGCCGAACACGGCTTCAACGTGGTCGCCACGATGCGCAATCCCGATGCCGCCCAGGCGTTGGAAGGCATCGCCAATCTGATGGTGGTGCGCCTCGACGTCGAGGATACCGCGAGCATCGACAGCGCCCTGCAGGCGACGCTGGATCGCTTCGGCCGTCTCGATCTCCTCATCAATAACGCCGGCTATGGCCAGTATGGCGTGATGGAAGGCATGCCGATCGAGAAGATCCGCGAAAACTTCGACGTGAACGTCTTCGGCGTCATCAACGTGATGCAGCGGGCCGTCCCCATCCTGCGCCAGCAAGGCGGCGGCATGATTTTGAACATCAGCTCCTGCGGCGCCATCTTCGGCCTGCCGGCGAGCGCCGTCTACATCTCGACCAAATGGGCGCTGGAGGGCTTCACCGAGTCCATCGCCTATGAGCTCGCCTCGCAGAACATCGTCACCAAGATCTTCGAGCCCGGCGGCATCCTGACGCCGTTCCACGAGCGCTCGGCGCGGGACAATACCGGCAACGGCCATGTGCCGGGCTACGACGCCTTCCTCGAGAGCACCAACAACGCCATGGCCAATCTGGCCCAGGGCGCGGCCAGCCCCGAGCGGGTGGCCGAGGATATCTATGCCGCCGCCACGGACGGCACGGACCGCCTGCGCTATTGCGCGCCCTACAGCGTCGAGCACCTGGTCAAGGCGCGTCGGGAACTCGACGATCCGGCTTACGAGCGCTTCATGCGGTCCCAGTTTCCCTCCGTGCGCTGAGCCAGCGGGTCGAGACCCGGGAGATGTCGGGCTGCGGCCCGGCCCTCCTTCAGGCGCCGCCGGACAGAGCCCGCCATCCCATTGTACGGACGAAAGGACCCGCATGAACCGGCCCTATGTCATCTGCCACATGCTGACTTCCATCAACGGCAAGACCACCGGCAGCTTCCTCGAGGCCCCCGAGACCCTCGGCGCGATCGAGGCCTACGAGACCACCAACCAGAGCTTCGACAGCCGCGCCTGCCTGAGCGGCCGCCTGTCGATGGCGGAACACTTCACCCATCACCAGCCGCCTGTTCTCGACCCGGAGGCGCCGGTCTATCCGCGCGAAGACCATATCGCCGACCCGGCGGCCGAGAACTACATGGTGGTGGTGGATACGGCGGGGAAGCTCGGCTGGCAGGCGAACACCATCCAGTACATGAGCCGCCCGCCCCACCACATCGTCGCCCTACTGACGGGAAAGGCGCCGGACGGTTATCTCGCCTATCTGCGGGACCGGGGCATCTCCTACCTGCTCGCCGGCGACGACGCGCTCGATGCCCGGCTCGCGCTGGAAAAGCTGAAGCTTCTGCTGGGGATCGACAAGATCATCCTGTCGGGAGGCGGCGTCACCAACGAACACTTCCTGCGGGCCGGGCTGATCGACGAGCTCAGCCTGGTCGTCGCGCCCGTCATCGGCCACGACAAGGAAGAGATCGACCTGTTCCAGACCATGGATGACTACCGAACCCGCTCCGCCACCGCGCTGACGCTCCGGAGCGTCGAGACGCTGGAAGATGGCTGCCTCTGGCTCCGCTACGGCCTCAAGTTGGAATCCGGAGAGAGCGCGGCCTCATAGGCCGCGCCCAAAACCCTTGCGAGCCGGGGACCGGCCGCCGGTCGTCCACCGGCTCTCTTCGGCGGGCCCTGTCCCGTCGCCGAGATGCTGCGCGAAGAAGGTGCGGATGCGGGCCCGGGCGTCCGCCGCTTCCTTCTCCTTGTAGCTCGCGCCGATGACCGCGCCGAGTATGCCGATCAGGCCCTTGTGGTCGTCGAGGAAGGAATGCCCGGCGGCGGGGTATTCTTTCACGTCGTGCTCGATGCCATTCTGCTCGAGCGCGCCTTTCAGCCGCGCGGCCCCGCCCCGGATGGTCCAGTCGCGACCGCCATAGCTCGCCACCACCGGGCAGGCACCGCCCATGATCGCGTCAATGTCGTTCGGGACCGCGCCGTAGTTCGGCGCGGCGGCCGAGAAGCCGTGACCGGAGGCGAGAAGGATCGCGAACTGGCCGGTCCCGCAGAAACCGATGATGCCGGTCTTGCCGGTGCAGTCCTCGCGGCCCACCAGCCACGACCGCACCGCCTCGACATCGTCGAACGAGACGCCCCGCCGCGCCGCCATGTCGCGCATCAGGGTCCGGATGCAGCGGATGCGGCCATCCCAGGAGAACAGGTCCGGCGCAATGGCAATATAGCCCTGCTCGGCGATCCAGTCGGCATGGCCGCGCGTGACGCTGGTCAGGCCGAAGATATCATGCAGCACGATGACGCCGGGCCAGGGCCCCTCGCCCTTCGGCGTCGCCACATACGCCTTGAGCGGGTGATGCGGCGTCGTGATCTCGACCTCTGTCATCGTGTCTCCAATCCGGATTCCCTGCGGGGTTCAACCGACTGGAGGCTAGATTGGTTTATTCGATATCCTGCGGTAGGCTGCGGGAATGCATTTGTTAAATTCGATTTTCAAATGAATGACAGGTTCTTTTCGCTGCAGCTCTTCGCGCATGTCGCGAGGAGCACGAGCTTCTCCGTCGCGGCACGCGAAATGGGCATTTCGCAGCCAACGGCGTCGCGGATCATCGCCGCGCTGGAGCAGCAGATCGGCGTCAGCCTGTTCCTCAGGACGACGCGGGCCGTCACGCTCACCGAGGCGGGCGCGGATTATCTATCGCGCATAGAGCCCATCCTGACGGCGCTCGAGGAGGCGGATCACGCCGTTCGCGGAACCGGCGAGTTGCGCGGCATGCTGCGCGTCGCCGCCTCCTCGGCCGCCGCGACGCGGGGCATCCTCCCGCGCCTGGCGCGCTTCACCGATCTGCACCCGAACCTGCGCATCGAATTCATCCTCAATGACGACCGGCAGGATCTGGTGAGCGAAGCGGTGGATGTCGCCCTGCGGGCCGGCCCCCTCGACGATTCCATGGCTGTCGCCCGCAGGATCGGAACCGTGCATCGCGTCGTCGTCGCGGCGCCGGGCTACCTGGCCAAGGCCGGCACGCCGAGGGTCCCGGCGGACCTGTCGGACCATGCGATCATCCTGAGCCCGGCCGCGCGCGTGATGGAAGGATGGACGTTTCGAAGAGACGGGAAGTCCGCCTCCGTTCGGCTCAAGGGACGGTTCATCCTGAACACGCTGGACGCGGCCGTCGCCGCCGCCGTGGCCGAGCTCGGCATCCTCTCGACCGGCGATCTCAGCGTCCTGCAGGAACTGGAATCCGGCCGGCTGGTGCGGGTCCTGCCGGATTGGGACATGAGCTCGGTCGATATCAGCCTCGTGCTCCCGGCGGGGCGAGCGACGAAGCCGTCCGCCCGCGCGTTCGCGGATTTCGTCGAGGCCGAGTTCCGCAAGCTGCACGCCCCGTGAGTGCGTCGGAAGCGGCGCCGGACGCGCCGCTTCTTCGAGGCCCAACTAGACGTTGCTCAAAAAGCCGCCGTCGATGCGGATGACGGAACCCGTGATGTAGGAGGCGCGCGGGCTCGCCAGGAAGGCGACCGTGTCGCCATATTCCTGCGGCTCGCCATAGCGTCCGACCGGGATCGACGCCGTGCTTTCCGCGGTCACCTCCTCGACCGGCCTGTTCTCGCGCTTCGCCTTCTGCTCGTCCAGGAAGACGATCCGACCCGTCGCGATCCGGCCCGGAAGCACGATGTTGGCGGTGATGCCGTCGCGCCCGACTTCCCGCGCGAGCGTCTTCGACCAGCCGACCAGCGCCAGGCGCAGGCTGTTCGAGATGCCGAGATTGGGAATGGGCGCGACGATGCCGGACGAGGTCGACGTGATGATGCGGCCCCATTTCCGTTCGCGCATCGAAGGCAGCACCGCGTCCGTCACGGCGATGACCGAGCGGACCATCATGTCGAAATATTTCGACCATTGTTCGGGAGCCTGCCCGGCCGCCGGGGTCGGCGGCGGACCGCCGGTGTTGTTCACGAGGACATCGACGGGACCGAAGGCCGATTTCACGTCCTGCAATCTCGCTTCGGTAACCGAGAGATCGCCGATGTCCCAGGCGAGCGCCAGCGCGCGCCCTCCTGCCTCGGTGATCGCATCGGCAGTGACCGCCGCCGCCTGCGCATCGATGTCCGCGACGACGACGGACGCGCCCTCCGCGGCGAGCGACTTTGCGATCGCGCCGCCCAGGCCTCCGCCGGCGCCGAAGACGAGAGCCGTCTTGTCATTCAGGTAAAGATCCACATTCCGCTCCTCTATTGAAATTCGTCGCGAGCCCGCGCCGCGAGGGAACTCATCCCTTGTCCCGTTCGCCCGCGTACCAGCCCGTCGCGCCGCGCGGCACGAACCGCCCCGATCCGGCTGCGTTCAGGATGTTGCTGCCATCCCAGGCGGGTGCGCCCCGCAGCCAGCTGGCAGCGACGCGGACGGTGAAGGTCTCGCCATGGAAGGGGCTCCAGTTGAGCCCGTCATGCGCTTCCGCCTCGTCCCAGGGGAAGGCCCCCCGCTCCAGCGCGATGAGATCCGCATCCCGGCCGACCTCGATCGCGCCCTTGCGATCGGCGATGCCGAAGAAGCGCGCCGGGCGCTCGGCAAGGTAGTCCGCCGTCAATCGCGCGGCATCGAGCCCCCGCCTTTCCGCCGCCGTGAAGAAGGCCGGAACCAGGGTCTCAAGGCCCGGAACGCCGGCGCCGGCGTCGAAGATCGACGCGACCAGCTTGTTGTCGATCGGCCAGCTGGAGTGATCCGACGAGACGAACGCGACCAGCCCCGCCTCGATCGAGCGCCAGAGACCGTCGATGGCGAGGCTGCGGATCGGCGGGTTCACCTTCATGCGCGCGCCGAGCCGCGCGCCGTCGCGCGCCGCGTCGAGCCACAGATAATGGACGCAGAGCTCGCCGGTCGCCCGCGCGCCGAGTTCGGCGACGGCCCGCAGCAGTCGCAGCCCGGCCTCGGTGCTGAGATGCACCGGGTGGACATGCGCGCCGCTCGCGAGCCCCAACGCGGCGAACTGGCCGGTCGCGGCGAGCTCCGCCGCCTCGGGCCGCGCCTCGGCATGCGCGACGATCCCGTTGCGCCCCTCGGCCTTGGCCTTGGCGATCCGGGCGAGAACGATCTCCTGGTCCTCGTTGTGCAGCCCGAGCGGAATGTCCGTCGCAGCAAGCATCTCCATGAGGTCGAGGGTCAGGTCCTCGCCGATGCGGGGAAAGCGGACCGGATTGCTTTCGAAGGAGGAGATCTTGAAGGCGGCGACGCCCCCCTCGATCAGGGCGGCGACATTCGCGGTGTCGGTCTCGCGCGTCACCGTGCCGTAGAGCGCCATGTCGGCATGGGCGTGCTCGGCGATCGCTGAAACCTTGGCGTCGAGACGTTCGAGCCGGTCGAGCGGCTCGGGGTTGTCATAGGGCATGTCGACCAGCGTGGTCACGCCGCCGGCGATCGCGGAGCGCGTCGTATCGGCGATGCCGGCGAGGCCCTTGTAGCTCGTCGCATGGGTCTGGCCGTCGACCGCGCCGGGCAGGATCAGCGACCGGCCGCGATCGTCGACCCTTGCCGCCGCCGGCGCCTCGCCGGAGCCGATCGCGGCGATCTTGCCGTGGTCGATGGCGACCCAGCCGTTTTCGATGACCTGGTCCGGCATAACGATACTGCCCTTGATGAGGAGTTCCATCGTCTCGGTTCTTTGTTCGTTGGGGGTTCAAGGCGGTCGTCGCGACCGCGACGGCGGCCGGCACGGGATCGATCCCGGACGCGAGGCGAGGTCCGCCGTCCGTTCGGCCGGATCGCCGAGGCGCGCGAAAGCGGCCGGCGCCGGCCGGGCATGAGCCTTTCAGGGCGCGCGGAACCGGCCCGGCCGACGGCCGGGACGGGTCGCGCGACCGTTCAGTTGTGATGGCGGGTTCGCGCCACGAAGGCCCGCGTACGCTCTTCCTTCGGGTGGACGAGCACGGCCTCCGGCGACCCGGATTCGACGACGATGCCCTTGTCCATGAAGGCGACGTTCGTCCCGACCTCCTGGGCAAAACGCAGCTCATGCGTCACGACGATCATGGTCATGCCTTCGGCGGCGAGGTCGCGCATGACGGCCAGCACCTCGCCGACCAGCTCGGGATCGAGCGCGCTGGTCGGTTCGTCGAACAGCATCAGCGACGGGTTCATGGCGAGCGCCCGCGCGATCGCGACCCGCTGCTGCTGGCCGCCGGAGAGGAAGCGCGGATAGGCGTCGACCTTGTTCGCCAGCCCCACCCGCTTCAGCAAATCCAGCGCCGTCTCGGTCGCCTCGGCCCGGCTCCTGCCGTTCACCAGCATCGGCGCCTTGACGACGTTTTCCAGCACCGTCATGTGGCCGAACAGATTGAAGTTCTGGAACACCATCCCCATCCGGGAACGCTGCCGCGCCAGCGCCCGGTGGCCGAGCGAATAGACGCGGTTGCCGACCCGCCTGTATCCGACAAGCTCGCCATCGACATGGATGAAGCCGCTGTCGATCGTCTCGAGATGGTTGATGCAGCGCAGGAACGTCGACTTGCCGGAGCCGGACGGGCCGATCAGGCACAGCACATCGCCGCGATCGACGGTGATGTTGATGCCCTTCAGGACCTCCATGGAATCGTAGCGCTTGTGCACGTTCTCCGCCCGCAGGACGGGAGAGCGCGAGGCGCCGGTCGTGGCCTGTGCCAAAGGATTTGCGTTCATTGTGTCACAAGGCCCCTACCGAAGCGACGCTCGACCAGCCACTGCAAACCGGACAGCGCCGTGGTCGCCACCAGATACCAGAAGCACGCCACCATCAGCAGCGGGATGGTCTGGTAGTTGCGCGAGTAGATCAATTGCACCGAGTAAAGCAGATCCCCGAGCGCGATGACGCTGACGAGCGACGTCATCTTGAGCATTCCGATCAGCTGATTGCCGATCGGCGGAATGATCGAAGGGATCAACTGCGGCAAGACGATGTGCCAGAACTTCTGCCACGACGTCATGCCGAGAGCGTCCGCGGCGTTGCGCTGGCCCTTGTCGAGGGCGAGCAGCCCGCCGCGGACGATCTCCGCCATATACGCCGCCTCATGCAGCGCCAGACCGAGGATCGCGGCGACATACGGCGTGATGACGGCGTTCGTCTTGACGCTGAACAGCGTCTCGCCAAACGGGATACTGAGCGACAGGGTCGGAAACAGGGAACCCAGATTGTACAGCATGATCAGCTGCACAAGCAGCGGCGTTCCCCGGAAGAACCAGATGTAGAGCCCAGATAGACCAGAGATGAAATGACTGGGCGACATCCGCATGACCGCGAGGATCACGCCGAGGACCAGGCCCAGCATGGTCGTGACGATCGTCAGCCAGACCGTCAGGACGAACCCCTGCAGAACGATGGGATCCAGCAGGTATTGACCCACAATACCCCATGACATCGCCGGATTGACGATGATCGACCAGGCGACCATCCCGAGCACGGCAACCGCGACGACGATGAAGGCCCATTGCCAATAGGGCCGGGCCGGAACGTAGATGACCGCGTCATCGGCGTTCCCCTTGGGGGAAGACTCAACCATATTCAGGTCGCCTGCATACCGGGCATTCAGTTCGCCCACATTCATCTCTGACTATCTCCTGAGCGCAGCCGCCTGGCCCTAGTTGCCTTGTGTCTCACCCAGGTTGATGGCGGGCGTATCCAGCGACAGGGCCTCGACGTTCCACTTCTTCATGATCTTGTCGTAGGTCCCGTCGGCATGGACGGCCTTCAGCCCGGCGAGCAGCGCCTCGCCCAGCTTGGTCCTGTCCTTGAGGTAGACGATGCCGTTCAGCTCTTTCGGGAACAGCGCATCGGTGACGATCCGAACCGGCCGCGGGGCTTTCGGAATAATGTCGCCGGCGATGGCGGCGCTGGAGATGATGTAGTCGGCGCGCTCGGAGTACAGCGAGAGATAGACCGCGTCCGCAGTGGCGAATTCGAGCTTCTTCGGCGCTTCCTTGCCGATGGACTTGCAATGGTCCGTCAGGGACTTGCTCAGAAAATCAACGTGGGTCGTGCCCGATTGAACACCGACCGTGGCGCCGCAAAGATCGTCCGCCCCGCCCTTGGTCGCCGCGTTGCCTGACAGCGTGAAGGCCGCCATCGTGGAATAGGAATAGTCGACGAAGCTGAGGGTCTTGCGGCGTTCCGGCGTCTCGGCGATCGCCAGCATCGCGACGTCATAGCGGCCAGACTGCACGCCGGGGATCAGGCCGGCGAATTCGACCGAGGTGGACTTGATTTCAACGCCGAGCTTGTCGGCGATGGCCCTCAGAATGTCGATCTCGAAGCCTTCCGGGGTCTTGCCGTCGCTGCCCATGAAGACGAACGGGGGCCAGCGGGCGTCGGTGACCAGATTGATCGCCTTGGCGCTCTGGACCTCCGGCGGCAGCAATCCGTTGAGGTCCTCGGCATGGGCGGCGGCGCCGAATGTCACGGCGAGCGCCGCCGGCATCACGAGACGCCTGGTAAGGGCAGCAATGAAACGCGGGGCAGACATCTTATTTGTTCACCTCTGTTGTCGCTTTATTGGAAGGCTGTTTTGTTCTCGATTGCTTATTGTCTCGCAATCTTGAAAAGCGGGACCGGAACGCCGCTACGCCGTCCCGTTTTGCCTTCAAGGCGTCATCGGGCCCGGAGGCTCCGATGGCCGCTTCCGGCCGCAACCGAGCCGGGCGCGAACTTGCCCTGAGGCGCCCCGCCGCCTCCCTTTTTTGGCTCCGGCATACTTGTAATATACCAGACATATTTCAAATAGTATGTCACGCTTTGGGGTCTGTCAAAGCCGGATCGCGGGCAGCGCACATCTTGCGGGCGCTGCTGAATAATGCAGCAAATCCGGGCCTGATTGCTGTTAAAATATCAGCAGATATGCTAAACAAATAGGCATCATATATATCTTGATATATAGCGTGAGACGCTGCTACGAGGCGGGATGCTCGCATTTTGGAGACATGGATGATCGGACATATTCCAGGCGCCGCGACCGGCGCCGGCGAGACCCCGGAGAGGCGTGCGAAGAAGTCCGTCTCGCTGACCGACAGCGTCTACGCCATGCTGCGGAGCGAGATCCTGACCTGCGTGCTCGAGCCGGGGAGCGAGGTTTCCGAAGCAGAGCTCGCCGAGCGCTTCGAGGTCAGCAAGACGCCGGTGCGCGAGGCGCTGGCCAAGCTCCGGTCCGAGGGGCTGGTAAAGACGTTTCCGCGCCGCGGCTATCAGGTCGTTCCCGTCACCTTCGGCGACATGAACGAGCTGTTCGACCTGCGCAACATCCTGGAAGCCGGCGCGGCGGAGCTTGCCTGCGCGCGGATCACCGACGCCGAGATCGCCAATCTGAGCCGCCTGGCCGATGTCGCCTATGACCAGCTGGAGCAGCCGACGCTCAAATCCTTCATCCAGGCCAATCGCGATTTTCACGTCGCCATCGCGATCGCCTCGGGCAATGAAAGGCTGCACCATCTCCTCGCGCTGCAGATGGACGGGCTCGAGCGCTTCTTCTATCTCGGCGCCCGCCTGCGCAACGTCAGCAACGAGACGAAGAACGACCACCATGCGATCGTCGAGACGCTGCGACGGCGCGATGCCGCCGCCGCCCGCCAGATCGTCATCCGGCACAATGAGATCACCCGCCAGGGCCTGTTTCAGGCCCTGACCACCTCGCGCATCCAGAACAGCGTCGCGCTCTAGGGGCCGGCGGGCGCACGCCCTTCAAGGGCCCGGCTGAACGCTCCCGGCGCGCTGCTTCGGAATAAGAAGGCGGCTCGGCGCGCCGCCGCGCAACCGCCCGCACGCTCTATGACCGGGACAGCCTGCCCTTCGCGCCCTCACAGGATCGCGCGCCCCTTCCCGCGCCGACGCGATCCCGATTCCGCCCCCTCGACAGGCGGTTTCCGATGGCCTACAAATACGCTTCGTGAGATATCTGAACATATATCTAGAATGCGTGACGCAGGGCGTGGTTCGTGCGGCCAGGCGGGGAATAGGCGTGGGCAACCGGCGCCGGAATCCCCCGGAGGCCGAAGAACGACCGCGAGCGCTCTGCACGAGAGCCGGAACTTCGCGGCTTTCTCCACGACCGGATGACGGGAACTGAGCTTCGGCAACGGCAACACAGGGCCGGCGGATGGAACAGGGGCCGAATGGGATTCCCGTGTTCCTTTTCAAAAACAACCGGCCTGCATGATTATTAGGGAACGATAGTATGACGACGCAGACGATGGCTGCTGCACCCCGCCGCACCGAATTGTCTCTGCTGGATCCCACCGCAGGACTGGATGCAAGGCCCCTACCCGATGCCGCTCAGCGTCTCCGCGCTCTCGAACAGCGCGTGGCAGAAGACCTGAAGTATCTCGATTACCCGAACATGTCGTGGATCCCCGCTCGCAAGAGCCCGGAAGGGGAACATGTCTATGACGTAGTCATCGTGGGAGCCGGTCAGGGCGGGCTCGCGATCGGGTTTGGGCTGTCGCGCGAAAAAGTCAGCAACATCGTTCTGCTGGACCGGAGCGAACAGGGCCGCGAAGGCCCCTGGATCACCTATGCCCGGATGTTGACCTATCGCTCGCCGAAGCATGTCACCGGCCCTGACATGGGCGTGCCGTCGCTGACGTCTCAGGCCTACTATGTCGCCGTTTTTGGCGAGGACGCGTGGGAGCAGCTCGGCAAATGGCCGCGCACCGTCTGGATGGAATATCTGGTCTGGTTCCGGAAAATGGTGGATCTGCCGATCCACAATCAGACCGAAGTCACGGGGTTCAAGCCGGAGGGCGATTTCATCCGGGTGAGCACCATTTCGACGAAGACCGGCGCGCAAGGCTCCTATCTCGCGCGCCGGCTCGTCTTCGCCACCGGCGTGGAAGGCAATGGCGACTGGCGACCGGCGAATTTGAACCTCGACCAATTGCCCGAGGACCGCTACTCGCACACGAATTTCGAATTCGACGTCGACGCCCTCAAGGGCAAGCGGATCGCCGTTCTCGGCGCCGGCGCCTCGGCCTTCGACACTGCGGCCTCGCTGCTGGAGACCGGCGCGACGCAGGTGCATCAGTTCGTCCGGCGCAAGGAACTCGCCGCCATCAACCCGTTCCGCTGGATGGAGAAGGCGGGCTTCCTCCGTCACTACGGCTCGATGGACGACGCCGCGCGCTGGGACTGGATGGACGCCATCTACCGGAACGGCATGCCGCCGACCCAGGACGGCATCAACCGCTGCGCCGAATTCCCGAACTATCGCATCTCCTACGGCGTCAACTGGAAGAACGTCCAGATGAAAGGCGACGAGATCGAAATTGAGCTAAACACCGGCGAAAAGAAATACGCCGACTATCTTGTCGTCGGAACCGGCTATCGCGTCGATCTGAGCCTCCGGCCGGAACTTCGCGACTACGCCAGCGAGATCGCGCTGTGGAAGGATCGCGTCGCCGTGCCGTCGGGCCAGGCGGACAGCTATATCGGAATGTGTCCGTACCTGTCCGACGACCTTTCGTTTCAGGAAAAGACGGCGGGAAGCGCGCCGGTCCTGAAGAATGTCCACTATTTCACCTTCGTCGCCACGGCGAGCGTGGGCTTTTCCGGCGCCTCGCTGACCGGTCTCAAATATGGCGTCGAGCGCCTGGTCTATGGCCTGACCAAGGCCCTCTGGCTCGAAGAGGCGGAGCCGGCGCTGGAGGAGATCCGGCGATACGACGATCTCGATCTCGACTACTCGCCGATTGAAAGCCACATCGAATAGTGAAGCTGACGGGCCGGATGCGGCGGGTGGGCATGCCGGCCGTCGCACCCCGGCAAGGCGGTGCATAAGGGGAAGGCGGGGCAAGCATCATGAGCACGACGACGGCCATCTTCGGCAGCTATGTTCTGGCGGAGCGAGAGGGCGAGCCGGAAATGCTGCGCGATCAGTGGCTGCTGATCGAAGGCAACCGGATCGTTGCCCTGCAGGCGACGCGACCGCTTGCCGACCGGGTTCTCGACCAGCCCGGCCGGTTCGTCCTGCCCGGCCTGCTCAACCTGCACAATCACTGCTGCGCCGAGGCGTTTTCGAGGTCCAGGACCGAGGATCTGCCGATGGCGAGCGGCGACGATCTCCTCCGCGTCCTCGGCCCCATCTCCGGCACGGGGAGCGAATTGCTGAAATCCCTCAGCCGGTCGCAACGGCTGGACATTGCCAGACTGGGCGTGTTGCAGCTCCTCAAGGGCGGAACCACCACCGTCATGGAGCCGTTCCGGAACTGGTTCCCGGAAATGTTCGACGCCGCCGCCGAGATGGGAATTCGGTTCTATGGCGCGCCCTACCTGTTTTCAAAGGATCCGGCGGGCAACGAGATCGGCGCTTCCTGCCTCGAGGCGTGGGACGAACTGTTCGAGACATGGCACCAGGCGGCCGACGGACGCATCCGGGTCGTGATGAGCCCGCATGGCAGCGATACCTGCGATCGGGATCTGTTGCTGGCGGCGACCCGCCGCGCCCGCGAACTCGATACGCAGATCACCCTGCATCTGGCGCAGAGCGAGGGCGAGGTCGCGACCGTCGCGGCCCGAGAGGGCGGCAAGACGCCGATCGAGTTTCTGGAAAGCATCGGGATGCTCGGGCCGGATCTGCTGGCGGCGCACTGTATCCTGGCCTCGGATGACGATCTCCGGACGATGGCGGCGACCGGCTCGACGATCGTGAACTGCCCCCGGACCTATGCGAGGGCCGGCGTCACGGCCGCCTTCTCACGCTTCCGGCAGCACGGGGTGCGAACGCTGGTCGGAACCGACGGCTACAACATGGACCTCATCACCGAGCTCAGCGCCGCGGCGCTGATCTCGAAATGCCGGGACGGACGGGCGGATGTTGCGACGTCGCAGGATCTGATCGCGGCGGTCACCCGCGAGGCGGCGAACGCGATCAACCGCCCCGACCTCGGCAGGATCACCATCAGCGCGACGGCGGATCTCACCGTATTGAGCCTCGACAGCCCCTTCCTCAGGCCCCTGCAGGACCCGGTGAAGGCGATCGTCGCGCTCGGCTGCCGCGCCGATGTCGACATCGTCATGGTCGACGGCGAGATCGTGGTGGAGCATGGCGACTACACACGCTCCGACGAGACGGAGATCGTCGAACGCGGCACGGCGGCGCTCGACATGATCATGAACTCCGCGCCGTTCCAAAGCATTTTGCCGGCTCACTAGCGCCGCGCCCGCTGCGCCGGATTGCGATGATGATCGATCGACGGACGTTCGGGTCCGTCGACTCTTTTGAGCGCGAAAACGGGTCCGGTCGATCCCTCCCCCCCTTTCGCCGACCGCTCATCGGCAGCGTTCCCCCTTTCCCTCCGTGTCGGCACAGGCGCCCCGCGACATCACTCGCAATAAATATCAGACACAATATTTAACGGAATATTTTGCTGACAGCCGCGTGGGAAATCCGCAGAATATCCGCATCGAAACGGGCAGATCTGATCTTGCGGCCCGGCATCGACGAACGGACTTTCACCCCCACACGGAGAGACGAAGATGGTCTTGGTTCAGGTGCTCGCAAAGCTGGCGAGGCCCGCGGCAATGGCCGCGATGATGTCTGTAGCCGGCGCCGCGGCCGGTCACGCCGCCGACCTCAAGGAGATGCTGCCAGACACGATCCGCCACGCCGGGGTTCTTCATCTGGCGACCGAAGCCAAATGGCCGCCATACGCCTTTATCGACGCCGACGGCACCCTGCGGGGCTATGAGGTCGATCTCGCCGCGGCGATCGCCGCAAAGCTCGGCGTCAAGGTCGAGACCGAATCCATCGATTTCGCCGGCCTCATCCCGGGCATCATGTCCAATCGCTACGACGTCGCGATGCTCTCCATTTCCGAGAACGCCGAGCGGCGGAAGACGCTGAACTTCGTGAATTACGCCAATGCGGCGATGGGCGCGTTTGCCATGGAGGACAACCAGGCCGCGACCAGCGAGGTCGTCTCGATGTGCGGGAAGACCGTCGGTGTGCAGTCCGGCACGAGCTATGTCGGCTTTCTCGAGAACGACCTGACGCAATTCTGCGTGTCGAAGGGCATGGCCAAGCCGGACCTGAAGCTCTTCACCGCCGGAGATGCGCAGATTCTGGCTCTCTATTCGGGTCGGGTGGACTTCATTCTGACCGGCGCGTCCATGGCCGGCGAGATCAAGGCCAAGGGACCGCGTCCGATCCGGATGGTCGACGGTTCGACATTCCCGAAGGACTTTGTCGGCATGATCGTCCTGAAGCAGAACACCCAGCTCTCCGAAGCGCTGCTGGCCGGGCTGCAGGCGGTCTATGCCGACGGCACCTATGACAAGATCATGGCCAAGTGGAACGTCGAGGGCATGAAGATCGAGGCGCCGGGGATCAACCTGGCCGAGAAGGCCGGCCAGTAACGGATCGAAGAACGCGGCCCCGCTTCCGGTGGGAAGCGGGGCTCGGCGGGCAGCTTACGCCGTCATGTACCAGGTCGCCGTGCTGCCGCCGTCGACCACCAGCATCTGCCCGGTGATGTAGCTCGCTTGCGGCGAGGCGAGATACCGAACGGCGCTGGCGACTTCTTCCGGCGTACCCGGCCGCTGCAACGGAAGCTTGCCGAAGCGCTCGACATATTCCGGGAACGCGACACGCCAGTCGGGCTCGGCCGAAACGATCGGGCCCGGGCTCACGCCATTGACCCGGATGCCGGCCGGCGCCCATTCGAGCGCCATCTGACGCGTGAGGTTGACGACCGCGGCCTTCGCCGGGGCATAGGCGCCGCCGCCGGGCCAGGACCGATGCGCCGACGCCCCGGCGATGTTGACGATCACCCCCGATTTCGCCGGCAGCATGCGCCGCGCCGCGGCGGCTCCGCAGAGAAAGGTTCCCTTCGCGTGCACCGCGAACACGGAATCCCAATCGGCTTCGGTGAGCGAGATCAGCGGCGCATGCGCGTCGATCCCGGCATTGTTGACCAGGATGTCGATGCGGCCGAACTCAGCGACGACCGTATCCATCATCGCCTCGACCGACTCGCCGTTGCTGACGTCGGCCATCACGACAAGGGCCTGGCCGCCGAGGGACCGAATGGCCTCCGCGGTCTCTTCCGCCTCCGCCCTGCCGGTATGGGCAACCACGGCGACAGCCGCGCCCGCCTCTGCGAAGGCGAGCGAGATGGCGCGGCCGATAAGCTTGCCGCCGCCGGTTACGACGGCGACGCGGCCCGACAGCTCAGGCCCGGTAGATGGCAATGACATGGTGGTTCCCCTTGATCCGACCCGTGCCCCTTGCACCGGGTCGGCTGCCTGCAAACCGGCCAGATCGCGCGCTAGCGGAACCGGGCCTCGTAGCTGTCGCGGGCGTTCCAGACCGGCAGGATGATATCCGGCCCCAGACCCGCGATCCGGCTGAACGGAATGGGCCGTGGCGGCGTCAGCGGCAGGGTGAGTTCGGCATCGCTGATGCGGCCGGCCAGCCACGAACCGACCTCGCGGCCGAGCGTCGTGGTCAGGGCGACGCCGCGCCCGTTGCAGCCGATGACCGCGTCGAGACCGGGCTCGAGCCGCATCATGCGCGGCAGGAAATCCAGCGTTCCGGCGATGACGCCGGTCCATGTGTATTCCGAGCGGATTTCGGGCAGGCCGGGAACCAGCCGGTTGAGCCGCCGCGCGAACACCTTGCGGGCGAGCGCCATGCGGCCGGGAGCCGGCAGAACCAGTCCGCCGGTGACCAGCCTGCCGTCCGGCGACCAGCGCAGGGCGAAGGTATGCCGGCGCGTGTCGGCGACCGGCGCCCTGTCCGGCAGCAACCTATCGCGGATCGCGGCCGGCATGACCTGCGTCGCGATCTGGAAGACGCGTGCCGGAATGATCGAGGCGCGCAGCTGCGGCAGGAGATCGCCGATCAGGGCGTTCGTCGTCATCAGCACCCGCGGCGCCCGCGCCACGCCGGTGGCGGTCCGCACGCGCCATCCGTTCCCGTCGCGCTCAACCGCCGTGACGGGGCTTTCGCCATAGAGGCGCACGCCCGCCGCCGCGGCCGCGCGGGCCAATCCCCGCGCATAGGCCAGCGGGTTGATCTGCCCGCCCGAGGCGATGCGGATGCCGCCATAGAGCGTCGGAAGCCCCGTGCGCGCGATCATGGCGCCCCGATCCTGCCACGACGCGTCGACGCCGGCCTCCAGCAGCCTCGGCATGCGCCCGTACAGGGTCTGCTCGGCCTCCTGCGAGTGCCCCGGCTGCAGCCAGCCGTTCTGAACGGCGGCGCAATCGATGCCGTGTTTCGCGATCAGGCCGAAGACGGTGTTGCCGGAGCCGGCGACGAGCCGCAGCAGCCTTCCGGCATGGTCCGCGCCAAGCGCCTGCGTGACCTCCGCCGGACCGAGCGACGCTTTCAGGCTGGGAACGACAAATCCGGTGTTGCGCCCCGAGGCCCCGAAGCCGGGCTGGTGGGTTTCCAGCAACACGACGTCGAGCCCGGCCTCGGCCGCATGCAGCGCCGACGACAGGCCGAGAAACCCGCCGCCGACGACGATGACATCGGCCTTGAGGGATTCATTCAGCGGGACCAGCGGTTCCGCCGGCGGCGCGATCGCTTCCCACAAGGATCCGACTTGCATGTCCCGTTTCCATTCATCCAGAACGCCGGCGCGCCGGCATCGTGCGGTCTCGCGAAGGCTACGCCGTTATCCCAGCTCCGAAAGGCGCTTTTCCTGGCGCTTGAGCAGGCGCTCGACCTCCGCTTGCGCGGCGGTATCGAGCTGCGCGCCGGGCTGGCGCTGGGCCGCCGAGGCAATCGCGCCGCGCTTGGCCAGGACGTATTTCCGGACCGCGAGGCCGACGCCCGGCTGCTGCTCGTAGCGGACCAGCGGCAGATAGGCGTCGAACAGGTCCTGCGCCCGGTCCATGTCGCCACGCGCCGCGAGGTCGGTCACCTGCACCAGCATCTCGGGGAAGCCGAAGCCGGTCATGGCTCCGTCGGCGCCGCGCGCGACCTCCTCGGGAAGGAAGATGCCGCCATTGCCGCACAGCACGGAGACGTGCCGGCGGCCGTTCTTCTCGGCGGCGCGCAGCTTCGAGATCTTGGACAGGCCGGGCCAGTCCTCGTGCTTGATCATGACGATCTGCGGCAGCTCGTCGATCAGGCGGCCGAGCAGCTCGTCGCTGATCTGCACGGTCGTGGCGAGCGGGAAGTCCTGAAGCACCACCGGCACGTCCTTGCCGATGAAGGAGCAGGCCTGGCGGTAGTAATTGAGGATCTGCGCGTCGGTGCGCATCGTCATCGGCGGAGCGATCATCACGCCCGCGGCGCCCCGATCCATCGCCTCGTTGGAGACCTCCGCCAGCGCGGCCAGTCCCGGCGAGGACACGCCGACGACGACCGGCTTTCCCTGCGCCCGGGCGGTGACGCGCTGGATCACCTGGCGCGATTCCGCGCCGGTGAGCTTCGGCGCCTCGCCCATCATGCCCAGAATGGTCAGGCCGTCGGCGCCGGATTCGAGGTAGAAATCGGTGACGCGATCCAGGCTTTCGAAATCAAGCGACCCGTCGTCCTTGAACGGCGTGACCGCGATCACGAAGACACCGCGCGACCGTTCCGTAAGAAGTGCCATCCTCTGTCCTCTTCAGTTGCATGCCGGGCGGCCGAGGTGCGGCGCCGCGATCGAGACAAGGCTTCGATCGCCTGCCCGGTATCGTTCGATCAAAGCGTGCCGAGCGGCCGGGCGAAGCCGGGCTTGGCCTTCTCCCTGGCGACGCCGAGACGCAGGGTCGCCTGGCCATATTCGGTGAAGAAGCGCGCGAGCCGCTCCACGGTTGCTTCGAGGATGCGCTCGCCGTTCTTGATGTCGGCCTTGGCGGGATCGCCGAAATAGCCGCAATCGTCGGCGTGGAAAATCGGCGGCCAGCCCGCTCCGGCCTCTGTGATCGGATCGAGCGCGGAGCCGGGCGCCATCCAGGGCTGCATGGTGCGCGGCTCGAGACCCCGGATCAGCTCCAGGATGCGCTGCTGCTCGGCCGGCTCGTCGTCATGCAGCGCGAGCATGAGCGCGGTTTCCTGCTCGCAGGCATGGCCGCCGCGCTTGAGATCGCCCTTGAGCATCGGGATCCAGGCCGATTCCGACGGCGTGAAATAGTTGGTCATGCCGACCGCATAGCCATCCGTGACCAGCTGGCCGCAGAGCGCCCGGAGCGGCGCCTCGTTGCCGCCATGGCCGTTCACGAACAGGACGCGCGTGAACCCCGCGTCGAGGATCGAGCGCACCATGTCGGTCAGGACGGAGAGGAACGTCTCCAGGCGAAGGCTGATCGTGCCCGGCCAGGACAGGTGATGGGGAGAAAACCCGAATGGCAGACGCGGCGCCACGACGACGGGAAAGGCCGTGACCCGGGCCGCGGCGCGCGCCGCGACCTCGGACGACAGCACGATGTCCGTATCGGTGCTGAGGAAATCGCCGTGCTGTTCCGTGGCGCCGGTGGGGATGATCACCAGGGCATTGCGGTCACGAAGCTCGGTGATCTCGCTCCGCGTAAGATCTTCCCAAAGAAGGCTTCTCATTGGTCGACGCTCTCTCACAAGAATGGGGAGCCCGGCACCCGAAGGCGCCGGGCGTCGCAACTACATGTCGCCGGCTTCCTTCGACGGATTGGAGGCGACGGCGATGACAAGGCCGGCCTCGCCGATGATGTGGCGGTAGCGGTAGTTCTTCGGCAGATACATGGCGTCGCCGGGCTTGAAGATGCGCTCCTCGCCGGTCTCTTCGATGATCTGACGCGACCAGCCATGCATGCAGTAGAGGATCACTTCGTGCTCGCCATCACCTTCGACCATTACGTCGAAATGCGGCATGTAGGTTGTGATGTGGAAGGAGATGGAAGAGCCGTGCAGCTTCTTGGTGATCAACCGGTGCGAGAATTCCTGCTCCGGATGGATCCAGGTAAGCTTGACATCTTCCTGCCGCGACCAACGGATCTTGCCTTCGCTGGGAACGAAATCTTTTGTCACTGTAGTCTCCACGGTTGATAGAAGCGAAAATACTGCCTGGAAGCGGTCCGGAAAGACGGCTTCGATATCTCCTGCCGCACACCGATCGCCGTGACCGGGCCCTCACGGCCGCAGCCGGCCTCGCGCATCCATTCAGGACGGCCGCGCGGCAGCCCGCCGAGCACCGCGCGCCGCGCAATCGGCATCACCGCATGACCTCGTCTGGCGGCGAGGCGTGCATCTTCCATGCCGGCGCGCCCGCCGCCCACGCCCGTGCGGCGGGGCATGCGCGCGGCAGCCATGCCGTAGCGACCCGGGTTCGGCTCTTCCGAAGCGGGGCGGCGGCAAGGGGGATGGAGGACATGGTTACGCATGATATCTTTCGTGATATACCGAAAGATATGCTGGATCAATAGGCCCGCGGAGGGATCCCCACTCGGCTGACGGCTTTCGTCGCAAGCGGTGATAAAACGATGCCGGCGCCATTTCGGGCGACGACCAGTGAAGACACGGTGATGATCGAATGAGCAGATCCAGCAAGAAAGAAGGCGCCGGCCAGGATCCGAATATCGCGAGTGCGCTGCGCCCTCTGGCCATGCACGACACGCGGAGCGTGGTGGAGAACGGCAAGCCGCCCATCATGTCGGGCTTCGTCACAAGAAGCCGGGAGACGATTGCCCAGCTCGTGACGCAGACCGCCAGCCTCATCATCGTCATCGAAGGGCGCAAGGAAATCATCGAGGGCGTCGACCATCGCCACTATGCGGCGGGCGACGCCTTCGTGCTGCCGGCAGGCGCGCGCGTCGATGTCGTCAACGACCCGGATTCCGAGACCGGCTTCTATCGCGCCTTGTTCATCAGCTTCCCGCGCGAGCTCGTGATCGAGGCGGCCCGGCTCTGGCCGCAATTCATCGGACAGGAAGAGCGAGCCGGCAAGCCTGTCATCAGCGCCGATCTCTGCTCGGCCATCGTTCATTGCGCGGAAGCCTTGTCGCGCCGCATAGCGGCGTCGCGGCGCGTGACGGATCATCGGATCCTTGAAATTCTGCTGATCCTCGCCGAGCAGGGCATCCTGCCGCTCGTGCCGAAATATGTCGATGGATCCGTGGTCGAGGCGGTTCGCCGGCTCGTCCGCCACCGTCTTCATTTGCCCTGGACCGCCGCGAGCGTCGCCGCCGAGCTGTCGATGTCGAAAGCCACCCTGCGCCGCCGGCTTCGCGCCGAAGCGCAATCGCTTCAGATGCTCCTCCGCACGGAACGCATGCGAGCGGCCTATGTCATCCTGGCCGACCGCGACGCCAACGTGGCGGAGGCCCTGGCGGCGACGGGCTATCGTTCCCGTTCGCACTTCTCGCGGCATTTCCAGGAGAGCTTCGGCACCTCGCCTTCGTCCGTGCGGCATGGCAAGCACGCGCAGGCCGCCTGATCGCTTCGGGCGCGGTTCTGATCGGAACCGGCCCATGACGGCTTCGCGCATCCACTACGGTCCCGCCAGTTCCAAGGACGAGGATCGAGACATGACGATACGCAAACGAAATCTGACCGCTGCGGCCATCCTGGCCGGCATGATGCTCGCGCCGGCGGCGCACGCCGGCAATCAGCCCTTGAAGGTCGAGATCGGCGGGCTGGACGCGCAGGGGCGCTTTCCGGATCAGGCGGCCTTCTGCACGCCGGACGGAAGCACAGCGAAGAATGTCAGCCCGTCGGTCACCTGGTCGCCGGGCCCGGCGGGGACGCAGAGCTATGCGCTGCTGATGACCGATCCCGACGTTCCCCAGGATCTGGGCCAGATCAACAAGCCCGGAACGGTCATCGCCGTCGATGCCCCCCGTCAGACCATCTACCATTGGGTGCTCACCGATATTCCGCCGGCGACAAGCTCGTTCCCGGCCGGAATCGACAGTGACAGCCTGATCCCGCATGGCAAACCCGTCGGCGAGACCGGGCACGGTCGTCGGGGCGCGAATACCTATACGAGCTTCTTCGCTGCCAGCGCCGAGATGGCCGGCACCTATGGCGGCTATGACGGGCCATGCCCGCCCGTCAATGACGAGCGCGTGCATCGCTATGTCGTGCGCGTGTTCGCCCTGGATACGCCGTCGCTCGGCCTGACGGGGGCATTCGATGGCCCGGCCGCGGAGAAAGCGATGCTCGGTCACATTCTGGCCGAGGGTGAAGCAAGCGGGACCTACAGCCTGAACCCGCATCTGCCCGCGAAGCCGACCCACTGACATGGGAGCGGCTAGCCTGTGGCGAGGTCCCGCAGGCTAGCCCCCACGCCCAGCGAGACGCATCTCCGCCGGGAGGCATCGCCTACCCCGGCGCCGCCGAGGCGCTTTCGCGCATCATCAGGAGCGCGCCGATCAGGAAGCCGAGGCCGCCGAGCAGCAGGCCGATATTGGCGAGATCGGGGATCCACCACGCCTCGCCGCCGGCCGGCACGTAGGCCAGCGTCGAGGCGATCATGAAGGCGACGCAGCCGAGCAGATTGACGAAGACGATCTGCCAGGCGAGCTCCTTCGGCTTCCAGCTCCAGTAGCCGCTGCTCGTCTCGATGAAGGCCAGATAGCCGGAGACGAGGAACAGGATCGAACCGATCATGCCCGGCACCCAGATCTCAAGATCCTGCCGGACCCAGTCGGGCGAGGCCACCAGCGCGTCGAACGTGTTGAAGTTAAACGCCACCGTGCCGACGAACTGCGAGAAGCTGCTCAGCCAGTCGACGCTGCCGGGCCGCCAGCCGATCAGCGATACCCGCGCCGGAGGCGTGGCGGCGGCGGGATCGACGCTGAAGGGCGCCGCGTTGGCGGTCTGGAAGTGCTGCAGATAGCCGGCGATGGTGAAGGGGATCGAGCCCAGGAAGAAGACGATGTTGATCGTGCGCGTCGAGGCCGAGGCGATCTCGGCCGGCAGGATCGACAGGAAGCTTCCCAGCATGAACAGGAACGATCCGACCGCGAAGAACGCGCCAGTGTACCAGTTGTAGGCCTCCGTCTGCCAGAACGGCACGGCGGCGTGCTCGAGCCCGCGCGCCTCGCGGGCAAGCCCCTTACGGTGCTGCCGCGACAGCCAGGTGAAATGCCGTCCGGCGAGGGAATAGCTGCGGAAGGTGATGAACGGCCACGGCCCCGCGATCTTCATGCGGAGCGCGTGGTGAAGGTCCGGCGCGAGCTTCATGCCGGGCCTTCGCCGCGGGCCGGATCGACGAATGGTCTCACGGGAGAATGGCTCCGCTGGCCGTGCGGGACGGCCGGACGCGCCAAAGCGCGAACCGGCCGCTTCTGTCGGGAAAGCGCCGCGAAGAGGCGGCGCATCCGGCCTCGATCAGGCGGCGACGCCCTTCAGCAGGTCCGTCGCGTCCTGCGCGCCGCCGCTCAGCTTGGCGAGCGGCAGGACCTTGGGCCCGACACCGGCGAGCGTCGTCAGGTCGAGGCGAATGAAGTTCAAATCGTCATAGCTGCGGATCAGATACTGGCCCCGCTTCAAATCGACGAGGCTGGTCCAGCTGGTGTACTCGGTCACATAGTCCTTCGCATTGGGGTCGGTGAGGCCCGCGACCTCCATCCCCGCGCTGCCATCTTCCGGGTAGTCGACAGTGATGTCGCGCGGCCGGTCGAAATTGTTCATGACATGGGCGAGCGTCAGCAGCGCGCGGTCCGGCGTCGTCGCCTTCTCGGCATAGTTCGCATAGTAGACGGCGCGGACGAAACGACCGACCGAGGTACTGGACGACGGCAGGCCGGCGGTGGCGATGCCGGCATCCGGCTGCGCGACCTTGAGCGCGCCGAAGGTGCCGACCGATTTGTCGACATTGGACAGGAAGGTGTAGTTCGAGAGATTGGTCAGGTGCCACGGGAACTCGGGCCCGTTGGTCATGACGCGGACGGGATTGTCATAGACCGACATGACGCCGCGGTTGAACTCGATGACGATCGAGCCGCCTGTGGCATCGTTGACGACGTAGTGGAACGGCGATTCCACGCCGCCGAGCAAGGGGAGCGGCACGACGCTCACCGACTGATCGGCCAGCGCCGCCTTGACCTCGGCGGCGGTGGCGAACGAGCCGAGAACCCAGGAACCGAGATCGGACGCCGACAGCACGGCGCGCGTCGCTTCCAGGGACTGGTGGCCGGAGGCGGCGGGATAGGAGAGCAGGCTGAAGGTCAGGCCCTTGTCGTTGAGGCCATCGACTACCTTTAGGTCGCCGATCTCAATCGGCGCTTCCGCGGTCGGCTGGCGCACCGGCATCGTGATCGACAGAAAATCATGCGCGGTCTTGTACTCAACCGCCGGATGTCCCTCGATCTCGGACCGCGCGGAGAAGCCGGCGGGGAGGTAGACGACCTGATACGGAAGATCGAGCGTCAGCTCCAGCGTTCGGCCGAGATAGGGATTTCCGTTGGCGTCCTGATAGATGAGCGCGGTGCACATGGGGCTTTCCTCGGAGGGGTATGATGGGCTGCAACTCGTCGGTGCGGCTGGCAACGAACGGGCTCTGCATCCGCCACGTCGCACCGCCGGGCCGCGGCTCAAGCCCGACCTGCGACCGACGGCGACGCCCCCAGTCGCGTCCATCCGTTTGACCTCATGGCATACTTCTGGCGATGCGAAAAGGGTGGTTGCCACAGCTTTTGCGCGAACTCGACGTTTCCCGGGAGACAAGCCAGTCGGCCAAATCCCCGGCATGACAAGGGCATGACAACGCCCCCTGCACCATCCAACGGTTGCAGGTCTACGATCGATCCTGCGGCAATATTATCGTTGTGCCGAATTGACTGAATTCCGGAGAGGGCGCGGCAGGCATGGCAGGCGCCAGCGGCTGCCCGCCTCAGGGCAGCATGATGCTCGTCCGCATGGCGAAATCCATCGCCTCGATCGACAGCCAGGCGGAGAGGGCCGCGCCGATCTTGCGCGGCAGGGTGAGGACGCGGCGCGGCGGCGCCGGCTCGCCCTCGGCGCGACAGGCCTCGAAATCGACGAGATGGCGCAGCGTCGAGCCGCTGGCGGCCGCGCGGTCGTGCAGGATGCTGTAGCGCGCGCCGGGCTCGATGCCGGTGACGGTGCCGACATTGTCCTCGCCCGCCACCTTCGGCCAGACGACGCGATCGCCGATCTGGAAGCGCGGCCGGATATCGTTGTCGATCGCCCAGCGAACCTGCAGCGCGTCGAGCCGCTCGGCCAGCATGCGGCCGTAATCGTCGAGCGCCGCGCAGACCGCCTCGCCGGCTCGCCAGGCCTCGTAGCGCGCGAGGTCGCGGCCGAGCTCCTCGCCGTCCTTGGTGATGGCGCCATAGGTGGCGATGTCGTGCGGCGCGACCTGGAAGCGGTCCGGGCGGATCAGCCCCGCCTCGGCCATGCGGATGGCCAGTTCGGTCGCCACCGCCAGCCTGTCCTCGAAAGACAGCGTCGTCGGTCGGGAGAGCCGCGTCACCGATGTCGTCATGATGAGCCCGTGCGCCGGCTTTCGCGCTCCACCATGGAGACGTCGCCGACGCGGTCATTGTGACGGCGAAAGCGGAGAAAAGAAGGCTGCCCAATTGATCGGGGCGCCGTACTTGATGGTTGAACATCGCCGCCCGCTCGGGTCAATCTAGAGGCTGCTCGCCAGACGGAGGATGATCATGTCGCACAATCTGCAGTTCTATATCGACGGTGCCTGGGTCGATCCCGAGGTACCGAACGTCATCGACGTGATCGACCCGTCGACCGAGGACGCCTTCGCTGAGATCTCGCTGGGCACCAAGGCGGATGTCGACAAGGCGGTCGCCGCCGCCCGCCGCGCCTTCGAGACCTTCGGCTTCACCAGCCCGGCCGAGCGGCTCGAGCTGCTGCGACGCGTGGTCGAGATCTACAAGAAGCGGAGCCCCGACCTTGCGCTGGCCGTCTCGCGCGAGATGGGCGCGCCGCGTCCCTTCGCGCTCGACAGCCAGGTCGGCATCGGCCTGGCGCATCTCGAAAAGATCGTCGAGGTGCTGGAGGGTTTCTCGTTCCGCCACGCCAAGGGCACGTCGCTCGTCGTCAAGGAGCCGATCGGCGTCGTCGGCCTGATCACGCCGTGGAACTGGCCGTTGAACCAGATCACCTGCAAGGTCGGCCCGGCGCTCGCCGCCGGCTGCACCATGGTCCTGAAGCCGAGCGAGATCGCGCCGCTCGACGCCATCATCTTCGCCGAGATCCTCGACGAGGCGGGCGTGCCGGCCGGCGTGTTCAATTTGGTCAACGGCGACGGCCCGACCGTCGGCGAGGCGCTTTCGAGCCATCCGGACATCGATATGATGTCGTTCACCGGCTCGACCCGCGCCGGCATCCTGGTGGCGAAATCCGCCGCCGACACGGTGAAGCGCGTCGCCCAGGAGCTCGGCGGCAAGTCGGCCAACATCCTGTTCCCGGACGTCGATTTCTCGGTCGCTGTGCCGAAGGGCGTGGCCAACTGCTTCGGCAATAGCGGCCAGTCCTGCAACGCGCCGACGCGGATGTTCGTGCCGCGCGACCGCCAGGACGAGGTGATCGGCTATGCCCGCGATGCGGCGGAAAAGTTCGTCGTCGGCCCGGCCGATGCGCCGTCGAGCAAGCTCGGCCCGGTCGTCAGCCAGGTCCAGTACGACAAGATCCAGGCCCTGATCGAGAGCGGCATCGCCGAGGGCGCGACGCTGGTCGCCGGCGGCCCCGGCCGTCCGGCCGACCTGAACCGCGGCTACTACATCCGCCCGACCATCTTCGCCGACGTCACGCCCGAGATGCGCATCTCGCGCGAAGAGATCTTCGGGCCGGTGCTGTCGATCCTGCCCTATGACAGCGTCGAGGACGCGATCCGGATGGCGAACGACACGCCCTACGGCCTCGCCGCCTATGTCCAGTCGGCCGATCTCGATCAGGCGCGCAAGGCGGCGGCGCGGCTTCGCGCCGGCGCCGTGCACATCAACTATCCAGCCTGGGATTCCGGCGTGCCGTTCGGCGGCTACAAGCAGTCCGGCAATGGCCGCGAATATGCCGAATACGGCCTCGAGGATTTCCTCGAGACCAAGGCCATCCTCGGCTACGAGGCGGCCTGACGCCGGGAGCGTTTCAAGCGAAGTGGGCCGGCGCCGTGCCGGCCTCTTTTCGTTCAGCGGTGGTGCTCGCCGACGCGCAGATAGCGCTCGAGCCAGAGGCTGTAGCGCGAGGCGGCGTAGCTCAGGCTGAAATAGACCAGCGCCGCGAAGGCATAGGCTTCGTTGTAGAAGCCGTTCCAGTTGATGTCGGTCGCCGCCACCCGCGCTGTATGCAGGAAATCGAAAAGGCCGATAACCAGCACGAGCGACGTGTCGAGGAAGAGGCCGATGCCGAGGCTGACGAAGGCCGGAATGACCGCCTTCAGCGCCTGCGGCAGCACGACGAGACGCGTCGTCGCGCTCCAGGAGAGGCCGAGCGAGCGCGCCGCCTCGTACTGACCGGACGGCAGCGACTGCAGGCCGGCGCGGACGATCTCGGCCATATAGGCGGCGACGAAAAGGATGATCGCGACCTGGGCGCGGACCAGCTTGTCGGTCGTCACCCCGGCCGGCAGCATCAGCGGAAACAGCAGCGTCGAGACATAGAGGACGGCGATCATCGGCACGCCGCGCATCGTCTCGATGAAGGCGATCGCGAGATAGCGAACCAGCCGCATCTCCGAGCGCCGGGCGAGCGCGAGCCCGATGCCGAGCGGAAAGGCGCCGGCGAAGCCGATGACGCTCAGCAGCGCGGTCAGCGGGAAGCCGCTCCATTTCTCCGTCGCCACCAACGGCCCGGACGGCGCGCCCGACATCACCGCCAGCGCGGCCGCGAGCGTGACGATCCAGACCAGGACAAGGCGGCGGCTCCAGAAGCGCGGCATGCCGGTCACGACGACAAGGCCGGCGATAAGCGCCACCGCGGTGGCCGCCTGTCCGTCGCGCCCGCTCGGATAAAGCCCGAACAGGATGAAGCGCCCCTTGTCGGCGATGAAGGCCCAGCAGGCGCCGGATCGTTCGGCGCAATCCTTCGCCGTGCCGGTCCAGGTCGCGTCGACCAGCGCCCAGCGCAGGAAGGGCGCGACGACCCAGAGCACGAAGGCGACGAAGCCGAGCGTGATGGCGAGGTTGACGGGCGAGCCGAACAGGCCCCGCCGCCAGGCCTGCCAGCGTTCCGCGACGAGGCGCGCGGACGGACGGACGATGGGCTCGGGAAAGGTCAGGGTCATCGGGTCAGCCCCCGCAGGGCATAGTGCTTGTTGTAGCGGTTCATGGCGTAGGAGACGGCAAGGCTGATCGAGAGATAGATCCCCGCCATGATCAGGATCGTCTCCAGCGCCTGCCCCGTCTGGTTGGCGGAGGTGCTGAGGATCGAGACAAGATCCGGATAGCCGATCGCGATCGCGAGGCTCGAATTCTTGATCAGGCTCAGATAGTTCGACGTCATCAACGGCGTGATGACCCGGAGCGCCTGCGGCAGCACGATCTTGGCGTAGATCTGGCCGCGATGCAGGCCGAGCGAGCGCGCCGCCTCCCATTGGCCGCGCGGCACCGACTGGATGCCGCTGCGCACCACCTCGGCGATCAGCGCCGAGGCGTTGACGAACAGACCGACCAGCAGCGCGCCGAACTCCGTCGTCAGCGACAGCCCGCCGACGATGTTGAAGCCCTTCAGCACGGGCACGTCGACCCGCAGGCCGCCGCTCGCGACCAGGAGGGCGGCGAGGAGCGCCAGGGCGACGAGCGCCGCCAGCAATGCCGTTGGCACGGAGAGGCCGATCCGCCGCCGCAGCGCCAGGCCGGTGGCGGCGATGACCAGGGCGACCGAGACGGCGGCGAGCGCCGTGCCGCTCTCGAAGCGGAATGCCGGAATGAAGATGCCGCGATTGCTGAGGAAGACGCCGGCGACCGGCTCCAGCGCCTGACGCGCGGCGGGGAAGGCCTTGAAGGTGGCGCTCCAGAAGAAGAGCTGCAGCAGGAGCGGCGTGTTGCGGATCAGCTCGACATAGGCGCGGACCGTGCCCGAGAGCAGCGGATTTTCCGACAGGCGGGCGAAGCCGAGGGCAACGCCGAGCACGGTCGCGATGACGCAGCCGAGCAAGGAGACCACAAGCGTGTTCAGAAAGCCGACGAGGATGGCGCGGGCGAAGCTGCTTTCCGGCGAATAGGCGATCAGCGTCTCGCCGATGGCGAAATTGGTCGGATGGGAGAGGAAGCCGAAGCCCGGCAGAATGCCGACGCGGGCCATGTTGCCCGTCATCGTCTGGCCGAGCCAGCCGAGCGCGGCCATCACGCCGACGAACAGGACGATCTGGGCGAGCGGACGCTCGCCCAGAAGGTTCTTCAGGACCGGCAGGCCGGGCGCCGGAGCGTCCGGGGTGACCGTCGACATCGTACGCGCCGCCTAGCGGAACGGCGGCGAATAGAGCAGGCCGCCCTGCGTCCAGGGCTGGTTGTAGCCGCGCTCGAAACCGATCGGGGTCGACTTGCCGAGGTTGCGCTCGTAGATCTCGCCGTAATTGCCGAGATTCTTGATGATGTTGTAGGCGAATTTCGGATCGAGGCCGATCGCCTCGCCGAGCGACGGGTCGACGCCGAGGAAGCGCTTGATCGTCGGATCCTCGCTGGTCAGGAAGCTGTCGACATTCTCCTTGGTGATGCCGAGCTCTTCCGCCTGGATCGTCGCAAAGACGGTCCAGTTGACGATTTCGAGCCACTGGTCGTCGCCGGCGCGGACGGCGGGCGCGAGCGGCTCCTTGGAGAGGCGCTCGGGCAGCAGCACGAAATCATCCGGCTTGGCCAACCGCGTCCGCTTGATCGCCAGGTCCGAGGCGTCCTGCGTCAGCGCGTCGACGCGGCCCGACTCCAGCACCGAGGCGAATTCCTTGTCGTCCTCGATCACGACCGGGGTGAAGGTCTTGCCATTCTTGCGGAAGAAGTCTGCGATGTTCAATTCGCCCGTCGTGCCGCTCTGAACGCCGATGGTGGCGCCGTCGAGATCCTTGCCGTGCTCGACGCCGAGCGACTTGGCGACCAGCAGGCCCTGGCCGTCATAGAAGACGATCGGGCCGAAATGGAAGCCGAGCTTGAAGGCGCGCGAGATCGTCTGCGTCACGCCGGAGAGCAGGATGTCGAACTCGCCCGCCTGCAGCGCCGGCAGACGCTGCTGCGGCGACGACGACGCAAACTCGACCTTGTTCGGATCGTTGAAGACGGTGATCGCCAGCGCGCGGCCGAAATCGACGAAGAAGCCCTGCCACTCGCCATTGCTGTCGGGCGCGAAGAAGCCGGGCAGCGTGCCGACGCCGACCTTGATCTGGCCGCGCGACTTGATCTTGTCCAGCGTCTCGCCGGCATTCGCCGTTCCCGCCAGCAGCGAACCGGAAACCACCAGCGCGCCGAGCGCCGCGATCGATTTGGAAATGATGTTTCGTTTGAAAATGGCCATGGGTCGTCAATCCTCGGACGGATTCTGTCCGTCTGGTTGATATGGGTAAATTTGTTCTGCGATATGCTCGGTCAGTTCCTCGGAACTACGATGATGATTCCATCAACATCGTCGCTTTGCGAAGCATGGCCCGAAGGAAAGCGGACGGATTACGGAAAAATCCATTTCAATTCTTGCGACCGATCCGGGATCGCTTTTCGGCCCGGGCGCCGGTTCCGAGCGCGAACTGGAAGGTCGCCGCCATCGCCGTCAGCGCGAAGCCCGCCCAGAACAATCCCTCCGAATAGCGCGTGATGCCGAACCAGTGTCCGGAGCCGCAGAGCGACATGGCGAGCGAGCAGAGATCGGAGGTGTTGACGAGGCAGGGCACCGCCGCCGGCAGCGACAGGGTGGTGTTCGCCGCGACATTGCCGAAGACGAGCCCCCACCAGCCGAGCGCCACGGCGAGCGCCGCGATGCCGACGAGAAGCAGGCCCGTGCCGACGAAATCGCGTGAAATTGGCAGACGGCTCATATCGCCTCGCTGACGCCGAGAAGCTCAAGGATCTCCCGCCGCAGCGCGATCAGATCGGGATCGCCGCGGTGGCGCGGATGGGGTAGCTCGATGCGGCGCTCGCCGAGGATGCGGGCCGGCCGGTCGCTGAAGATCACGACGCGATCGGCAAGCAGCAGCGCCTCCTCGACGTCATGCGTGACGAGCAGCGCCGTGAAGCCGGATTGCCGCCAGAGCGCCAAAAGCTCGCCCTGCATGGTGAGGCGCGTCAGCTGGTCGAGCTTGCCGAGCGGCTCGTCGAGCAGCAGCAGGCGCGGATCGTTGACCAACGCGCGGGCGAGCGCGGCGCGCTGCGCCATGCCGCCGGACAGTTGATGCGGAAAGGCGTCGGCGAAATCGGCGAGCTGGACGCGGGCGAGCGCCTCGTCGATGCGATGGCCTTCCGTCTTCAGCCGACCCTGCGCCTCGAGCCCGAGCGCGACGTTGCGGCGGACGGTGCGCCAGGGAAACAGGGTCGGATCCTGGAAGACGAGGACGCGCGACGGATCGGGCTTGTCAATCGTCGCGCCATCGGCGAGCACGCTGCCCGTCTCCGGGCGTTCCAGCCCGGCGACGAGGCGCAGCAGCGTCGACTTGCCGGAGCCTGACGGGCCCAGCAGCGCGACGAAGGAGCCGGGCTCGATGTCGAGGTCGATATCCTCCAGCACCGGCAGCCGGCCGGACGGCAGGTCATAGGCATGCGAGACGCCGCGAAGCTCGATGGCGAGGCCGGTGGTGGCCGCTTCCGGCCGTTCGGCGAGCGCGGCTACCATTGCACGATCCCCTTCTGCCAGCCGAGCAGCCGGTCGCGCCCGACGAAGAGCAGCTTGACGAGGCCCGAGCAGAGCAGCGCCATGATGATCAGCGCGGCATAGACGTTGCCATAGGCGGAATAGGCGGTCTGGAACTGCAGGTACCAGCCGAGCCCGTATTTGGCGCCGAGCATCTCGGCGATGACGAGCACGGCGAAGGACGAATAGAGGCCCATGAACAGGCCGACGAACACGTTCGGCAGCGCGGCCGGGACCGCCACCTTGAGGACGAGGAAGCGGCGATCGGCGCCGAGCGTCCGGGCGACGTCATAGAGCGAGCGGTTGACCGAGGCGACGCCGGAGGCGGTCAGGATGATGACCGGAATGCCGGAGGCGAGCGCGACCAGGAAGATCGAGGCGCCGAAGGTGGTCGGGAAGACGAAGAAGGCGCTCGGGATCCAGGCGCTGGCCGGCACCGGCCCGATCAGCTTCAGGAG
This sequence comes from Kaistia sp. SLG-1, assembly GCF_059699055.1. Lineage (NCBI taxonomy): Bacteria > Pseudomonadati > Pseudomonadota > Alphaproteobacteria > Hyphomicrobiales > Kaistiaceae > Kaistia > Kaistia sp. SLG-1. The sequence continues at coordinate 354,152 of NZ_AP048544.1, read as the reverse complement.
CGGCATGCCCCAATAGCTGAAGCGCTTCGACCAGCCGAGCGCCACGCCGACGACGAAGCCGACCGCGATACCGGAGAAGAAGCCGAGCGCCCAGAGGCGGAGCGAATAGAGCACGCAGACGAGCAGCCGCTGCCAGTCGGTGACATAGACATGCAGCAAGCCCTGCGGCGGCGAGAAGAACGGTTTTGGCAGCCAGCCGAGTTTGGCAGTCGAGATTTCCCAGACCGTGAACCAGAGGCCGAGCGCGATCCACCACGGCCCGTAATGGACAATGCGGCGGCCGACGGCGCCGAGGCGATGGACGGAGAAGGCGAGGACGGCGAAGGCCGCCGCCCCGGTGACGAGCAGGATGGCGAACAACCCCGTCTGGCCCCAGGGCACGACGTCGTCGAAGCCGAGCGTGACGGCGGCCGCGAGCAACCAGCTCGCCGCCGCCAGCAGCCCGTTTCTCCAGACCTCGCCGACGAGGGCCGAGGACGCGAGCGCGCCCCCGACCGATCCGTGCGTGGTATCCGCCATCGTGTCCTCAGGCGAGCAGGTTGGCGGTGACGCGCTGCGCCAGCTCGGCCGGGTCGGTCGAGGCGTCGATCACCTTGATCAGCTGCAGGTCCTCGGCCGCCCATTTCACCTGCTGGACCAGCTCCGGGCCAATCGGGTGGATGTGGTAGACGAAGGAGCCGAGATCATCGGAGAGGTCGGCAAGCTCAATGCCGGGCTTGAGGTTCTCGATGTACCACTGCGCCACTTCTTCCGGATGCTTGCCGGTATATTCGTGGATCTCGATGTTCGCCTCGGCGAGGCGGCGGATCGCGTCGCGGTTGGCTTCGAGGAAGGGACCATTGACGCCGAGGACGCAGCAGACCTTGTCTTCGAAGATGCCGGTCTGGGTATTGGCGATCTCGACCAGGTCATACTGCTTCTTGAGCGAATAGGCCCAGGGATCGAGATGGGCGAGCGCATCGGCCTCGCCGCGATCGACGGTGGCGCCGACCAGGTCGAACGGCACGGCCTTCCAGTTGACGTCCTGTTCCGGATCAATGCCGGCGCGGGCGAGCGCGATCTGGAACGAATGCTTCGGCGGGCTGGCCGGATCGTAGCTGACAATCGTCTTGCCCTTCAGCCCTTCCAGCGTCGTGATGCCGGAGGCCTTGGAGGCGAGAAGCCGCGTGCAGCCGCCATGCGAGCCGACGAACAGCTTGACGTCGAGGCCCTGCTCCAGCGGCTTGACCCAGTCGAGCAGCAGGCCGGCGCCGGCATCGGCCTTGCCGGTGGCGAGCGCCTGCACCAATGTCTGGCCGCTGGCGCCCTGGTAGAACAGCTCAACGTCGAGGCCGTGCTTTTCAAAGATGCCCTTGGCGACGCCGAAGGCGAGCGGCGAATGGCAGGCGGCGAATTCGGTCCAGGCGAGGCGGATCTTGGTCGGATTGCCGGCGCGGGCCGAGAAGGTCGGGGCGACGCCCAGGAAGGCGGCGCCGGCCAGCACGCCGCCCCCGGTCAGGGCAGCGCGCCGCGAGATGCGGCGGCCGAACAGCGAAGGCTTCTTTCCGTCGAGAATGCTCATGGCGTTTTCCTGAAAAAGGGAGCGGATCAGGCGTGATCCAGGGCCTGGGCGAGATCGGCGAGGATGTCGTCCGGGTGTTCGATGCCGATCGAAAGGCGCACATAGCCGGGCGTCACGCCGGTGGCGCGCTGCTCTTCGACCGAGAGCTGCGAATGGGTGGTGGTCGAGGGATGGATCGCCAGCGACCGCGCATCGCCGATATTGGCGACGTGGTAGAACAGCTTGAGCGCGTTGATGAAGGCGCGACCGGCGTCGCGGCCGCCCTTGAGCTCGAAACCGACCAGCGCGCCCTTGCCGCCGCGCAGGTAGCGTTCGGCGCGCTCCTTGGCGACGCCGCCCTGCAGGCCGGGGAAGATCACCTTCTCGACCTTCGGATGGGTCGAGAGGAAATTCGCGACCTTGATCGCGTTCTCGTTGTGCTGTCGGATGCGCAGCGGCAGCGTCTCCAGCCCCTGGATGAACTGGAAGGCGGCGAAGGGCGAGATCGCCGCGCCGATGTCGCGCAAGAGCACCGCGCGGGTGCGCAGCACATAGGCGATCGGTCCGAGCGGCTTCGCCTTGTCGAGCCAGGTGGCGCCGTGATGGCTCGGGTCCGGCTCATGCAGGTTGGGGAAGCGCTCGGGATGGTCTTCCCAGGGGAAATTGCCGCCATCGACGATCAGGCCGCCGATCGTGGTGCCGTGGCCGCCGATATATTTCGTCGCCGAATAGACGACGACGGCGGCGCCGTGGTCGAAGGGACGGATGGTCAGCGGCGCGGCCGTGTTGTCGATGATCAGCGGCACGCCGAGCCCGCGCCCGATGGCGGCGACCTCGGCGATCGGGAACACTTCCAGGCTCGGATTGGGCAGCGCTTCCGCGTAGTAGGCGCGGGTGCGGCTATCGGTGGCGCGGCGGAAATTCTCCGGATCGGACGGATCGACGAAGCGCACCTCGACGCCGAGATTCTTCAGCGTCGCGTTGAACAGCGCATAGGTGCCGCCATAGAGGCCGGTCGAGGAGACGATGTTGTCGCCCGGCCGGGTCAGGTTGAGGATCGAATAGGCGGAGGCCGCCTGGCCCGACGCCAGCGCGAGGGCGGCGACGCCGCCCTCGATCGCCGCGATGCGCTGCTCCAGCGCGTCCTGCGTCGGGTTGCCGACGCGGGAATAGATGTAGCCGAGCTCGTCGAGCGCGAAGAGCCGGTCGGCGTGATCGGTGTCCTGGAACTGGAACGAGGTCGACTGGTAGATCGGCACGGCGACGGCGCCGGTCGCCGGATCGGCCCGGTAGCTGCCGCCATGCACGGCGAGTGTTTCAAAGCGCTTGGTCTCGAATTCTGTCGGCTGGAAGGTCATGTGGGTGTCTCCAAATGCCGAGGGATCAATAGGCCGAGGCGGGTTCGCGCTTGGCGGTGGGGTCGAGGAGGTCGGCGTAGTGGCGCTCGGCCACGTCGGGGTGCGAGCGGAGGCGCCCCTTCAGGTAGTTCTGGCCGATTTCGCGGAAGAGCGGGTTCTGCGGGTCGGCGGTCGGGCCGAGGGCCTTGGCCGCGAGTTCCGGCGCGAGATCGAGCAGCGGGATCGTCGCGTCGAGGGCGGCGCCGAAGAAGAAGGCGACCGACAGGCGGTCCTTGCCGGCCGGCGGCGTGACGACGCGATGGACGGTGGCGCGGAGATAGCCGTTCGAGGCCATTTCCAGCACTTCGCCGATATTGACGATGAAGGTGCCGGGGATCGGCGGCGCGTCGATCCAGCTGCCGTCGTCGGCCTCGACCTGCAGCCCGCCCTGCACGTCCTGCAGCAGCAGGGTCAGGAAGCCGCCGTCCTTGTGGGCGCCGACGCCCTGGTCGCTGCCGGTGGCGTCGCGGCCGGGATAGCGGATCAGCTTCAGATGCTGGATCGGCGCCTTCTCGTAGACGGGAGAGAAGACGTCCTTGTCCTGCTGCAGCGCCAGGGCGAACGCCTCCAGCACGCGGATGCCGAGATCGGCGAGCTGGCGCTGCCATTCGAGCACGGTCGGCTTCAGCGCCGGCAGCGCATCCGGCCACTGGTTCGGCCCCTGGAGCCGCGCCCAGTCGGGCGTGCCCGGCGCGACCGGAATGGCGGGTCGCTCGGACGAGAAGTCGATCTGCTCGCGCCAGTCGGCCTGGCCGCGCGTGATCTCCAGACCGACGCGGGTATAGCCGCGGAAATGCGGCGAGTTTACCATCTCGATCGAGAGCTTGTCGGCTTCCGGCAGCTCGAAGAACCGGCGCGACACGGCGACGATCTCGCGGATCAGCTCGTCCGGAATGCCGTGGCCGGTCAGATAGAAGAAGCCGATTTCCCGCGCCGTGGTGCCGAGTTCCTCGAGGAACGCGGCGCGCTCCTCCGGACTGCCGGAGAGCTTCGAAATATCGAGGATCGGCAGCGTGCGCGGCGCGGTCGCCGCGTCATGGGTGCTCGGAAGCGGATTGGATGTCGGCATGGTCGTCCTCTTGATCCGGACGGCGCGAGCCGAAGCCCGACGCCTGGGGCGCGGATTTCCGCTGCCCTCCTGGTTCAGAGGATTTTAAGGCGACCTAGTTTGTAGAGAAGGAACGGCGTTCTTTTCTGCGCGCATGCCGGAGTTTGCTTTAGGCGCAGAAACCGAGGTTGACGCTACGTCGATACCTTCCATTCGCGAGCATGGGGAACCGGGCACAACCGCCTCGACGGCGCTCGGCCCCCGCGGAGGCGTTAGCTGATCGTGCGGTTCTGCGAGGCGGCGTGCAGGTCGCCGAGCTCGATCAGACGCAGGAAATCGGCATCGGAATTGTCGAGGCCGAGGCGGCGCAGCGTCAGGAACTCGAGCGATTCCGCGATGGTGAGGCCCCGGAAGCATTCCCGCCCGGCGCCGTCGACGACGAGCGCCTCGGTCGCCTCGAGCCGCTCCCGCTCTTCCTCGGTCAGCTCCAGCTGGCGCAGCGGCCGGCTCACCCCGGCGCCGCCGGCGGGCGTCCGCCTCAGGCTGGCATAGTCCCCGCCAGCAAGGGGTCTGCGGGGGAATTTCGGTTTCTTTTCCAGCGACATCGCGTCTGCCCTATCCGTCGACGATGACGCGATATGGCAGTCCCAGCCGTTCGCAAACTCACAAGCCGTTCATCGCAATTTGAACGATCTGGCGATTTCGTCGAAGCGGTCGCGACGGCAATGTCAGTGGCGCGATTCCGAGATGACCTTGGAGTGCTTTTCCATCGACATCAGCGCGCCGGCCTGGCTGAGCAGGTCGTCGAGCGACAGCGAACTGCCCGCTTTCGCCTGGACGATGCCGACGCTGATCGACAGCTGGCACTGCGCCGGCGACAGGCGGTTGAAGTAGTCGAGCCGCGCCCGCAGGCTGTTGCGCAGCGTCTCCGCCGGAGCAAGCGGCGCCGGCACGAGCACGCAGAACTCGTCACCGCCCATCCGTCCGACGACGTCCGAGTGGCGCACGCTATCGCGCAGCACGCTGGCGCAATCGGCGATCAGGCTGTCGCCGACGGCATGGCCGAACGTGTCGTTGACCTTCTTCAGCCCGTCGACGTCGATGATCGCCAGCTGGCAGCCCCGCCCCTTGGCGATGACCGCCTCGGCGGCGCGGCGGAAACCGCGCCGGTTGAGCAGGCCGGTGAGCTCGTCGGTCATCGACAGCTCTTCGATCGCCGCCTTGGCCTTCTCGAGCTCCTCGGCGCGCGAGCGGACGCGCTCCTCGAGCTCGGAATGCATGCGGATGTTCTCGATCGCCAGCGACACGGCATCGGCGAGACGCTTCAGGAGGCGAAGATCGTCCTCGCCGGGAGCGTCGACCTCGCTCCAGTATACCGCGATCGCCCCGACCGGCTCCGGGACCCGGATCGGCACGACCGCCAGGCTGCGGATGAGGGTCGGGCCATAGAGGCACTGGTCGATGCGCTCGTCCGCGCGGATATCCGAAATCAGCACGGCCTGGCGATGCACCATCGCCCATCCGGCGACGCACTCACCCAGCGGAATGCGCCGGCCCCTCCCGAGCGGCGCGATCCCTTCATCATCGACATAGTGGCTGAATTCGCCGTCGCGCAGGATAAAGACCGCGCCGTCGCTGCCCGTCATCTGGCGCGCCGTCGACCGGGCGATGCGCTGCACCTGCCCGAGCTCGCGGGCAAAAGCGAGCTTCTGCACCGCGGACAAAAGGATCTCCATGCCGCGACAATAACGCTCTGTATTGTGAGCCGTCGCCTCGGCGGGGCTACCCGCCCGTCCCGATCCAAACTCGTGCATGTCCGCTTTCAGTCACCCAGCCTTGATTCCTTTCTCCTAGCAGAGGAACTGCGATCCGCCCAGTCAAACCGGCGGCATGACCGCAAAGTAAGCGCAAGCGGACAACAAAGGCCGCTCCGGCGACAAAATTTTCTTGTCCGAGGCGCGGATTACGCTTTCGGAACCATCGCGGATGGCCGTCCGCGCCGGGTCGCGCCGGAGCGAGTGCCTTACAATGCTGTCAGGAAGCGCTTGAAGACGAAGCCGCGCTTGCCATCGGCCACGACCTCGCACCAGCCCTTGCAGCTGACGACGTCGACCTGGGTGCCCGCCTTCAGATAGCCGACGGTCGGCGCACTGTTGTCGGGATTTCCGCGAAGCTTCACGCCTGAGGCGATCTGCGCCTTGCCGCTCGGAAGGTCGGCGATGGCCTTGGCCGGCACCGAGGCAGCGTGGGCCCGTGCCGGAGCGGCGCGAGCGGGGGCAGCCGGGGCGACATCGGCCGGCGTGTCCGACCCGGCGCTTGCCGAGTCCGCGCTCGCCACCGCGTCCGAACTATCCGGGCTCGCGGTCTCGTTGCTTGCCGTGCCTTGGCTTGCCGTGTCTTGGCTCACCGGATCCTGGCTTGCCGGATCCTGGCCCAGCGCCGCCTGGCTCTCCTGGGTCGCCGGCACCGGGCTCGTCTTCACGACGCGGGCGGCCGGCGAGTCCGGCGCGGCGGAATCCATGGAGAAGGCGGAGCGCACGCCGGGGTCAGCCACCGGCGCACCCTCCATCGAGGCGGCAGGGGTCAAGGACCCGGTCGTCGACAACATGTCGGCGCCGCGCAGCTGCGGCGGCTCGTGCAGCGACTTGTCCTCGGCCGCGCGCTCATCAGACTTCGCAACCGGAGCCGCCGGCGCCACGTCGGCCTTCTCGCCCGCGGCGGCGACGACTTCCTGCTTCGCCGGGGCCGGGGTTGCCGGATTGGCGGTCAGCGAATGCACGGTCACCAGCGCGCCGCCACCGACGACGGCGAGCGCCACGGCGATGCCGACCAGCGACTTGTTGAGCGGAAAGCGATCGAACGATAGGCGCTTGCGCTCAAGCTCGCGCTCCTCGGAATAAACCTCGCTTTCGGCGGCATTCAGGCCGTCGACGGCCTCGGAAAGACGCTGCGCCAGTTCGCCGGCGAGACGGTCCTCGAGTTCCGCCGGCTTCGGCCGCGAAATGATCTGTGGCTGGCGCTGGCCCCGCGAGAGCAGCAGCTCGACGGCGAGCTTGTCCTGCTGCGGCACCTCTTCCTTGCGCGCCGGGGTGGCCTGGCCGGTGAAACCATGCTCGATCTCGGCCTGTTCCAGCGACAACGACAGCGACAGCGGGTTCGGCTTCGCCGCGACGGGCTCCGGCTCCGGCGACGCGGCCAAGGTCGCCTTGTGCAGGTCGCCCATCAGCGCGGCTTCGAGCTCGGCGGCCAGATCCTCGAGACCGGCAAGCGAGGGTGCGGGAAGCGACGGCGCGGCGGCGTTCGGCGGTTCCGGCAGCCGGGCCGCGTCACGCGGGGAGCCGGCGCGCGGCGGCTCGACCTGGAGGGCGGCCCGCACGGGCGGAATGCCTATTTTCGGGAAGCGATAGAGGTTTTCTCGGAGCGCTTCGGCGCGACGCGCCAAACTGTCGGTCTCGGGAGATGCGCTGGAGCTAACGGGTTCAGCCGAATTGCGCAGGCGCAGGGCGGCGCCGGTCTTCGCGGTAGTGTTCATGGAACTCATCTCTACTTTGTTTCGACATGTAACCCCCGTTGCCGCCAAAACGTCTTCAAAACCTTGATGGTTAATACTTCGATGCACCACTCAATAGTAAAATAGGACCGGAACAACCAATGCGTACAGGCAATTGCCCTTGAGACAGGCCGATGGCAGTCAACATGACGGAAGAATGCGGCGACTCTTTGCCGAGCGTCACCCAACGGCCGATCGGCGGGCGCCGGGCCCGAAATCTATGGCGTTGCTTGGCTAAGTGCGCGGTCCGGTGCAACCTTCAGTGTCCGGAGCGTGAAGATGTAGACCGGGACGCCGGAGATCAGCACCAGCAGCGCCGCGAAGGGCGCCGCCGCCGCATAGGCGCTGTCATTGGTGTGCGACCACACTTCGGTGGCGAGCGTCACCACGCCGGTCGGCGCCAGGATCAGCGTCGCCGTCAGCTCGCGCATCAGCTCCAGCGCGACCAGCGCCAGCGCCGCGCCGAGGCCGGGCGCCAGCGACGGCAGCGTCACCGAGACGAAGGCGCGGAACGGGCTGCGGCCGAGCGTGCGCGCCACTTCCTCGATCTCGCGCGGCACCAGTTCGGCCGAGGCGCGGATGGCCGACTGGGCGAGCGGCAGGAACAGGATGGCATAGGCCGCGAAGAGCACGACGCGGGTCTGGTAGACCGAGGGCAGAAGCCGGATCGACAGATAGACCAGCGCCAGCGCGACGACGAGGCCCGGCAGGCCGTGCACGATATAGGGAAGCCGGTCGGCGAAGCGGGCGAACAGGCCCCGGCTGCGCAGAACGAGCAGCACCAGCGGCAGGGCGATCACCGTCGTCACGAGGGTGCCCGGCAGCGCCAGCGACAGTGAGCCGTAGAGCGCGGGCCCGATCGCCTCCAGCCCGCGCCCGGCCGAGACGCCCTTGAGGAGCCAGTAGAGCAGCCGGCCGAATGGCACGCCGAGCGCCAGGATCGCCACCACGATAAAGCCGAGGGTGACGAAGGGCGCCGCCCGGCCAAGCCGCGCCGGGGCGATGCGCCGGGCGGTGTTGCGGCCGACCTTGGAGAAACGGACCCCGCGCCGGAGCCACATTTCACCGAAAGCGACAGGGAGGCAGAGCAGCATCAAGAGCGCCGACAGCACGGCGGCCGAGGCATTGTCGAACTGCAGCTCATATTGCTGGAAGATCGCCGTGGTGAAGGTCTGCACCCGCAGCAGCGCCAGCGCGCCGAATTCCGACAGCATGTGGGCGGCGACCAGCAGCGCGCCGCCGCCGAGCGCGGGGATCGTGCGCGGCAGCGTCACCCGCAGGAAGGTCCGCCACGGCCCCTTGCCGAGTGAGCGCGACACTTCCTCCATGCCGGGATCCATGCTGCGCAGCGCCGCCGCCACGGGCAGGAAGATGAGCGGGAAGCTCTCCATGGTCAGGATGAGGATGGCGCCGGGCATGCCCTGGAAGGTCGGCCCCAGCGATTTCCAGGCGAAGCTGGCGACGAAGGCCGGCATGGCGAGCGGCAGACAGCAGAGCACGCGCCAGATCCGCCGGCCTGGCAGGTCCGAACGCTCGGTACACCAGGCGGCGGCGAAGCCGATCAGGCAGGAGGCTGATGTTACCGACAGGCAGAGCGTCACCGTATTGCCGAGCAGCATCAGCGTGCGGCGGCGGCCGAGCTCCGCCAGGATGCCTTCCCAGCCGGCGCCCCAGGAGCGCAGCAGCACATAGACGATCGGCAGCGCGATCAGCGCGGTCGGGATCAGGGCGAGCACCAGCAGGAGCCGCGAGACGGGATGACCGCCCGCGCCGCGCCTCGAAGGGCCGTCCGGATCGCCGGAAGCGCGCGTCAAGCGAGATCCGCCTCGCGCAAAAGGGCCAGCGCATCGGCGGCGTCGCCGAGATCGGCCGGCGTCACCGGAGCGGGATCGAGCTCGTCGAAGGGCTTCATCGGGAACGGCGAGACGACGCCAGGACGAAGCGGATATTCGGCGATCGCGTCGACGATTGCCTGCTGCCCCGCTTCGCTGACCATGAAGGCGACGAAACGCTGCGCCGCTTCGCTCTTCTTCGAGCTCTTGAGCACGCCGGCGCCGGAGACGGTGATCAGCGTGCCGGGATCCTGGTTGCCCATGTGATAGAGGGCGGAATTCATGTTGTCGGGACCGAGCTCCTTCGCGAGCGCGTACCAATAGTAGTTGTTGCTGAGCGCGACCGCGATGTCGCCGCCCTCGACGGCCTCCACGGCGGCGGAGTCGCTGTTATAGACCTCGCCATACTTGCGCAGGCCCTTGAGCCAGGCGAGCGCCGCGTCGCGCCCCTTCATCAGCGAGACGGCGACGACCTGTTGCTGGAAGGCGCCGCTGTTCGGGGCGAAAGCGACCTTGCCGTCCCAGGCCTCGCCGGCGAAATCGAGCACGCTCTTCGGCAGGGCCGACAGCTCGATCATGGCCTTGTTGTAGACGACGACGCGGCAGCGCGCCCCGGCGCCGATCCAGGTGCCGGTCCTGGCGGCATAGGTCGCCGGGATCTGCTTGAGCGTCTCGGCCTCGAGCGGGGCGAGCAGGCCCTTCTCGTCGATCGCCGCCAGTGACGGGCTCTCCTCCGACCAGAAGACGTCGGCGGGCGAATTCGCCCCCTCCTCGATCAGCTGGCTGGCGAGCTGGGCGCTGTTGCCGTTGCGCGTGACGACGGCGATGCCGGTCGCCGCGGTGAAGGCCGCGACGAGCGCCTCGACGGGCGGGCGGTGCTGGCCGTTATAGAGCGCCAGCGTCTGGTCTTCCGCGCGCGCCGGGTTCGCGCCGCCGCCGATCAGCGATACGCCGGCAAAGCCGAGACCGGCGCGCATCAGCTGACGCCTCGAGACGTCGTACATTGGAATAACTCTATGTTATTGCAGTCGATTGTTCTCGTACCAATACCCGCCGGCGCGCCCTGTCAACTGCGACGGGCGCGACAAGGTTGCCCATGAGGAAGCCGGAAACCGGCCGTGGGCGACGAGATGCAGGGAGCCGGAAGCGGAGCTAGCCCGGCCCATCGACGGGCGGGCGGAGCGGAGAAGGGCTACCGGGGGTCATCGGTTCGACCCTTCTCCGTCCGATCGGAGCTGATTACGCACAACCGGAAGATCAGCTTGGCATGATGTGTCGCAAGCTTCCTGCCAGACGTGCCAACCGAGTGAGCCACCAGATCTAGCTACAATTTGAATCAAATTGGCCAGATCTGGGGAAGGTTAACGGCCGATTCACCGTTCGCGCATTGCAATCTGCAACGGGACTCGCAATTTGCAACGACGGACCCGCTCACGCGGAGGCGACCGGCTCCAGGGTGGCACGATCGCCGCGCGGCAGACGCAGCCAGAGATCGAGGAAGCCGTCGAGGAAATGCGAGGTCTGCGCGTCGTAGACGGCACGGCCCTCCATGTGCCGCTCGCGCGGCTGCGCGCCCGGCAGGAGGAAGCGATCTTCGCCATGCGTCGTCCAGCGATGCATCATGGCGAGCGTCAGCTCGATGTGGAACTGGAAGGCGAAGGCGGAAGGCCCGTAGCGGAACGCCTGGTTGCGATAGAGATCGCCCTCCGCCAGCAGTTCGCCGCCAGCCGGCAGGTCGAAGCCCTCGCCATGCCACTGGTAGACGGTCTCCGGCCAGGCGCAGAGCCCCTGCCCCGCCGCTGTGGCGCGCAGCGGGTAATAGCCGATCTCAACCAGGCCATCCTCGCGCGGCGCCACCCGCGCGCCGAGCTGCCGCGCCAGCATCTGCGCGCCGAGGCAGATGCCGAGCAGCGGCGCCTGCTCGTCCAGCGCCACCGCCATCCAGTCGATCTCGCGGCGGATGTAGTCCTCGTCGTCATTCGAGCTCATCGGCCCGCCGAAGACGATCGCGCCGGCATGGCTCCCGAGCGTCGCGGGCAGCGCGTCGCCGAAGCGGGGCCGGCGGATGTCCAGTTCGTAGCCACGTTCGCGCAGCCGCAGGCCGACGCGGCCGGGCGTGGAATGCTCCTGATGCAGCACGATCAGGACGGGCGGCTTCTCCGGCGACAAGGGTCCAGCGTTCCTCTGCTACGACGCCCGCGGGCTGCGCGATGGCACGCCTGCCCGCCGGCTGCGATCAACTCGCGGCGATCAACTCTCCTGCGGCGCGATATCGGCGACGACATTGCCGCCGGACTGCACGATCTTCTTCAGGCGCAGCCGCGCCCGGCCGGACACGCCGAGCAGATCCGCGACCCGCCAGATGACATTGTCCTCGAATTCGGTCAGCCGGCCATCGGCATAGACGAGATCCCACATCATGGCGACGATCTGCTCGCGATCGATCTCGTCGAGCCGCGTCTTCAGCACGCTCGTGAAGCGATAGAAATCGACGGCCTCGTCATCGGCCTTCTCGGCCGCGCGCATCAGATCCTCGGTCGCGTCGGCATCGAGGCCGTAGCGGTTCTGCAAGAGATCGTGAAGGCGCTGGCGCTCGGATTCCGTCACCTCGCCGTCGACGGCGACAACATGGTGCAGCAGCGCCGCCGCCGCCAGGCGGTGATCATCCTCGCCGAAGCCCTTGTCGGTCCCGCCGCCGGTCAGTTCGGCGAGGAAATTGCGAAATACGCTCAGCATTCAGTTCCTCCGGGCGCTCTGCCCCGATGACAGGCTCGTCCCCATGTTGGCTCAAGCTGCATGAGAATAAGGCAAGGATAGGAAATCATCACGCGACAAGCCGTCACCTACCACCGAGGGCAGGCATTGTCGCGAAAAAGCCGGATTCGAGGCAAGAGCAGCCGGAGTCGGCGGGCCAAGTTGAGCGCATGAAGAACGCACAAAAAGAAACCGCCGACCTTTTGGGCCGGCGGCGAAAACATAACTAAAAAGAATAACTCTTTGCTCGAACCAAAAAAAACTCGAGCTCATCAATTCTAATTACAACTGCGTGTCGAAATAATCTTCGAATACAGTTCTAACCGGGAGCTTCCCGAAGCTGTCTCGCCGACAGGGACTTAAGATGGTGTGAATCGTCCGCCCCCGCGACAAGAAAAGAATATGGTCTTCCGTGACGGGACGCAAGCGGGTTTTAGCCATCGGCTGCCACATTTTTGCAACCGCGCCGGATTTCGGCCGCAAATGGGGTTAATCGGCCGAAACCATAAAGTTGCCGTACCATCCGGTCGCGATTTCCCCGCCGGGCGGCGCCGGGAGGCCGGAACGGCGGGCCGTTCCCGCCATCGGCGCAAACGAAAAGGGCCGGCGCGATGAACGCGCCGGCCCTCAGTTTCATCACCTGGCGTCGGATGTCAGCGTCGACGCGCCGCGCCACCGCGGAAAGGCGGCCTGGGTGCTTGCGGAGCAAGCGGTTCGCCCTTGTGCCGGAAAACCAGTCGCGCACGATCGAGATCGTATGGCGTCATCTCGACGGTTACGCGGTCGCCCGCCAGCGTCTTGATCCGGTTTTTCTTCATCCGGCCTGCGGTGTAGGCGACGACGACATGCCCGTTCTCGAGTTCCACGCGGAACTTGGCGTCGGGCAGGACCTCGACGACCGTACCCTCGAATTCGAGCGCTTCTTCCTTCGCCATGTGTTGTTCCTTACGAGACCTTCAGTTCCGTCGCGGACGTCTTGCCGCGACGATCGGTCTCGAGCTCGTACGAGATCTTGGCGCCGTCGCGCAGCGTCGACAGACCAGCGCGCTCAACGGCGCTGATGTGCACGAACACGTCCTGACCACCCTGGTCCGGCTGGATAAAACCGTAACCCTTGGTCGCATTGAACCACTTCACTGTACCCGTCGCCATGGAAATCTCCTTCAGTCTGGCGGTAGAGAACTTTGCTAACGACCGTCCCGTCGTCAAGCCGCTCGGCGGCGTTGTTGGCCACGCCACCGATTTTTCTTGCTCTTTTCTTGCATAGGCTGCCCGTCCCGAGCCGGCTTGTCACCCCGCTGCGTGTCCGCAGCGGGCCTTTGAGCCGAAGACGGGGCTTTGAAATTGGTCGCGACTTCCGGAATCGGACGGCGAATCAGCCGCTCGATTGCCTTCAGACGCGCAGCTTCGCCAGCGTCGAACAGAGAGAGTGCGAGCCCGCTGCGACCAGCGCGGGCCGTACGTCCAATGCGATGGACATACGATTCCGGCTCGTCGGGCAGGTCGAAATTCACCACATGGGTCACGCCGGAGACATCGATGCCGCGAGCGGCGATGTCGGTGGCGACGAGAACCCGGAGGCTTCCATCCTTGAAGCCCTCCAGCGCCTTCTGACGGGCGCCCTGCGATTTGTTGCCATGCAGGGCGAGCGTCTCGACGCGCGCCTTCTGCAGGTGTTGCGCGACGCGATCGGCGCCGTGCTTGGTGCGCGTGAAGACGATGACGCGCTCCATCTCCGGATTGGCAAGCAGATCCAGGAGGAAATTGCGCTTCTCGGCCGTCGGCACGCGATAGAGCTTCTGGTCGATACGATCGACCGTGACCGCCTCGGGCGTGACCTCGACCCGGACCGGGTCCTTGAGGATCTTGCGCGAGAGCTGCGCCACTTCGGCCGGCATCGTCGCCGAGAACAGCAGCGACTGACGGTTCGCCGGCAGCAGCGCCACGATCTTCATGACGTCGCGGACGAAGCCCATGTCGAGCATGCGGTCGGCTTCGTCGAGCACCAGATGGCTGACGCTGTCGAGGCGCACGGCGCCCGCCTGCAGATGATCGAGCAGGCGGCCCGGCGTGGCGACGAGGATGTCGACACCCTTCTCGAGCGCCCGGATCTGCGGCTGATGGCCGACGCCGCCGAAGACGAGCGCATGGCGGATGCCGAGGAACTTCGCGAACTTGCGAAGCTCGGAATCGATCTGGATGGCGAGTTCGCGCGTCGGCGCGAGGATGAGCGAGCGAGCGGTCTTGGCCACGAGGCCGTCCGCGCGGCGCGACAGATGCTGGAGGAGCGGCAGGCCGAACGCGGCGGTCTTGCCGGTTCCGGTCTGCGCGATGCCAAGCATGTCGCGGCCTTCGAGAAGCGCGGGGATTGCCTGCGCCTGGATCGGCGTCGGCCTGGTAATGCCGGCCACATCAAGCGCACGCACCAGCGGTTCGGCAAGAGCCAAATCCGCGAAATTTGTCAATTGATTCAAGAAGAAAGCCTAATTGTGCGAACACCTGTCGGCATTCGACTTCTAGTCATGACCCACGCGCGAAAGGATCAGAGGACGGGGTCGTGTCCTGCCCCCCTGGCAGGATAGAGCCACCGAAACCTTCGCGTGGCACAGCGCGATCACGATGATCGTCGTCGCGTATATGCGGACTCGCCGGCGAAAAAGCAATCGAAAAGTCGCAACCGCGCAGAAGAGGCTGCAAGAACGCGTCGCAACGACGCGGATCTTCTTGTCTCTGCCGCACTTCTGTGCAGAGTGCCCATTCAATCATCCGCCATGTGATTTCATGTCTGCAAGTTCCCCTTCCGCTTCCGCGCGCGCCCTCTCGGGTCCGGTCCTGGGCATCGCCCTGATGGTCCTCGGCATCTTCCTCTACTCCGCCAACGACACGCTCGGAAAATGGCTGACCGCCACCTATTCCGTCGGCATGATCATGCTGCTGCGCTCGATCGCGGCGGTCGTAGTCCTCGGTCCCTTCATCCAGAAGCAGGGCGGCCTGGCGACGCTGCGCGCCGCGCCGCGCCCCGGCCTGCAGTTGCTGCGCGTCTTCGTCATCGTCGGCGAGATCAGCTTCTTCTACTGGTCGGTGTCGCTGCTGCCGCTGGCGGATGTCATGACCTATTACCTCGCCGGCCCGGTCTACGTGACGGCGCTGTCGGCGCTGCTCCTGAAGGAGAAGGTCGACGGCCCGCGCTGGCTGGCGATCCTGGCCGGCTTCATCGGCGTCGTCATCGTGCTGCAGCCCTCCTCCGAGAGCCTGAGCTGGGGCGCGCTGATCGCCATCGGCGGCAGCCTGTTCTTCGCCGCGCTGATGATCATCACCCGCCAGCTGCGCGGCACGCCGGACACGACGCTTTTGACCTTCTCGACGACGGCGACACTCGTCACCGGCGCCGTCATCGCCCCGTTCACCTGGGTGACGCCGACGCCGATCGACTTCGCCGCCCTGGCCCTGATCGGCGTCGTCGCGCTCGCGGCACAGCTCTGCGTGACGCGCTCACTGCGACTGGCGCCGGCCTCGGTGGTCGTGCCGTACCAGTACACCATGCTGATCTGGGCCGTGGTGTTCGGCTATTTCGTCTTCGGCGACGAGCCGAAGATCTCGATGCTCGTCGGCGCCGCCATCATCATCGCCGCCGGCTTCTACATCTTCCTGCGCGAGCAGCGGACCGGCAAGCCGAAGGCGGGCGACACCATCGCCGAGGAAGTCGGCGACAACGTCCCCGGCTAGGAGCCGTTTTCAAGCGAAGCGGATGCCGGTTCGCGTGAAGAAAACTCGATAAAACAAAGAGATAGGGCCGTTCATCGTTTTCATGAAACGAGGAGCGGCTCTAAGGCCTCGACGTTCACGATTGCGTGCGGCGCGCAGCCTTGGCGCCGCCGCAATTTGGGACAGAGATCGAGGGGTGGAAGGCGCAACATCCCGGAGGCGCCCGCCAGTCCCCCTTGCGGATCAGCCTGAGATGGGCACTCCATCACGCGTTGTCAGTGCAGTCGCACCGCCCTCGTCCCCCCTCTACACCGTGCGCCCGGCCGGCGCGGCCGACGTCGATGGCCTGCTCGCCATCGAGGCCGCCTGCTTCGACACCGATCGCATCACCCGGCGCAGCTTCCGCAAGCTGGTCGAGGCGCCGACGGCGGCGATCACCGTAGCGAGCCTGCCGGACGGCCGGCTCGGCGGCTACACGCTGCTGCTGTTCCGCGCCGGCACCGGCATGGCGCGGCTCTATTCGATCGCCGTGCTGTCGGAGATGCGCGGCAGCGGCATCGGCACCGCGCTGATGGCGGAAGCCGAACGGACGGCGTATGCCCGCGACCGCTTCCTGCTCCGCCTCGAAGTGCGCGAGGACAATGAGGGCGCCATCGCGCTCTACGGCCGGCTCGGTTACCGCCGCATCGGCCGCTATCTCGACTATTACGAGGACCACGCCGACGCGCTGCGCTTCGAGAAGCGGCTGCGTGGCACCGGGCAGTCGACGGCGGTGCCCTACTACGAGCAGACAACCGACTTCACCTGCGGCCCCTGCTGCGTGATGATGGCGCTGGCGCATTTCCGCGCGGATTACGCCATGAGCCCGGTCGAGGAGATCAAGCTCTGGCGCCAGGCGACGACGGTCTTCATGATGGCCGGCCTCGGCGGCTGCGACCCGCACGGGCTCGCCGTCTCGGCGGCGCGCAACGGCCTCTCCGCCAGCATCTACATCAGCCGCGAAGGCTCGCTCTTCCTCGCATCTGTCCGCAATCCGGAAAAGCGCCGCGTCATGGCGCTGGCGCAGGAAGACTTCCGCCGCCAGACCATCGCCTTCGACATCCCGATCACCTACCGGCCGATCGACGTCGCCGCGATCCGCGCGGCGCTCGCCGAGGGCGCGCTCGTCATCGTCCTGATCTCGGCCTACCGCATGTTCGGCCAGAAGGTGCCGCACTGGGTTCTGGTCGTCGGCGACGATGGACGCCATCTGTTCATTCACGACCCCTGGGTCGAGGACCGCAAGCATGAGACCCACAACGACGCAGCGAACCTGCCGATACCCTACGCCGATTTCGAGCATATGGCCCGATGGGGACGCGAGGCTCTGCGCGCCGCCGTTGTTCTCAGACCGAGGTGAAACATGCCTGATTGGGTGATCCTGGTCGACACGGCCAAGGACTTTCCAAACGAAGACACCCCCCACAAGGTCATCACGACAAAGGACTACCTGGCCCGCGCCAACCTGTTTCGCGGCTCGCGACCGAAGATCATCAACCTGTCGCGCTCCTTCGCCTACCAGAGCCGCGGCTACTACGCCTCGCTGCTCGCCGGCGCGCGCGGCCACCGCGTCGTGCCGACGGTCGAGACGATGATCGATCTCGGCAGCAAGGCGCTCTACGCGCAGGCGATCCCCGAGCTCGAGGACCAGCTGGAAAAGGCGATCGCCACCGTCGACGACAAGAAGATACCGGGCCGCCTGCTGGTGATGTTCGGCATCGTCGACGATCATCGCTTCGACCGCTTCGCCCGGTTGCTGTTCGACTGGTTCCGCTGCCCCGTGCTGGAGGTGACGATCGAGCAGCAGAGCCGCGCCGAGATCCGCAAGCTCGCCGCCGTGCCGCTCAACAAGCTCGGCGCCGACGAGCTCGCCTTCTTCCACGAGGCCCTGCACGACCATACGCGGCGGGAATGGCGCTCGAAGAAGACGACGCCCGCCTCGCCGCGCTACTCGCTCGCCGTCCTGCACGACCCGAACGAGGCGATGCCGCCCTCGCATCTCGTCTCGCTGAAGCATTGGGCGCGCGTCGCCGAGAAGCTCGGCGTCGAGGTCGAGCCGATCACCAAGAAGGATCTCGCCCGGCTTGCCGAATTCGACGCCCTGTTCATCCGCGAGACGACCTCGATCGACAACCACACCTATCGGTTCGCCCGCCGCGCCGTGCAGGAAGGAATGCCGGTCATCGACGATCCGATCTCGATGATCCGCTGCACCAACAAGGTCTATCTGCAGGAATTGATGACCGGAAACGGCATCGCCGTGCCGCCGACCGTCATCCTGGCCGGCAATGGCGATCTCGAGCGCGCCGGCGACCAGCTGGGCTTTCCGCTCGTCATGAAGATCCCGGATTCGTCGTTCTCGCGCGGTGTGAAGAAGGTCGATGACCAGCGCGCGATGGGGGAACTGGCGAGCGCCTGGTTCAAGGACACCGACCTGCTGCTGGCGCAGAAATTCATGCCGACCGAGTTTGACTGGCGCGTCGGCGTGCTCGGCGGCAAGCCGCTCTTCGTCTGCCAGTACACCATGGCGAAGAAGCACTGGCAGATCGTCAAGCACCAGCCGAACGGCAAGGCGCTCGAGGGCGGACTGCGCTCGATGACGATCGGCCAGGCGCCGCCGGAGGTGATCGATATCGGGTTGCGCGCCGCCCAGCTGATCGGCAACGGCCTCTATGGCGTCGACATCAAGGAGACCGAGGACGGCTTCTTCGTCATCGAGGTCAACGACAACCCGAACATCGAGCACGGCATCGAGGACGCGGCCGAGAAAGACCAGGTCTGGATCGAGCTGACCCGCTGGTTCATCAACCGGCTGGAGAGGTAGGCGCGCGCCGTCGGGTCAGGCTGCGCGGTCGACGTCATCCCGGACGCAGCGCAGCGGAGATCCGGGATCCATGCAGCCGTGAGGCCGGGAGCTTCGCGCGGCCATCAACCCGGCTGAATGGATCCCGGGTCAAGCCCGGGATGACGGCGAGCGTGGGTTGCGGGCCGGGGCTGGGCTGCGACGGGAGACGGAGTAGTAGCGCCCCTCGCCTTCAGTGGTCCCAGGCCTGGATGTTGGTCTGGCGGCGGATCTTGCCGTCCGCGAGTTCCAGCATGGCGCTCATATAGACCTTGACGCCGTCGGGATAGGTGCAGGTCTCGGCGAAGGCGGCGTGGCTGCCCTCCATAAGGCCGTCGTCGATGTGGTGCTTCAGGGCGCGCCCGCAGACGTCGTCCAGCATGTCGCCGATCGCCTTCTTGCCCTTGAGCACGAGCGGCCGGCTCGGCGGATGGTCCTGGTCGATCACCCGGATTTCGGCATCGTCGGTATAGAAGGCCGCCAGCGCCTTGGCGTCGTTGCCTTCCACCGCTCTGCGGAGACTGGAGAGATTGAGCGCGTCCTGCATCGCTTCCTCCCATGGCTGCCGGCCGCCGGACGAACCGGCGCGCCAAGCCGAACGGCCGCGTCCAAGCTCTGGCGCGGCCGATCCAGTCTAGCCGATCGGGAAATGGGGAAGCGGAAGTTCGCGGGCGCCGGCCATCACAATCGAGCGACCGGGCCGCGATCGGCGGAAGCCTATTACTTGCCGTCGCGCTCGTTCGGCTCGACGACGTGGTACTCCGCGTCAATCGTCACGCCGTCGTTCGAACGGCCGCCGGGCGGCGCGCGGAAGGGATTGGGCTCCTCGAACGGGCTCGCCTGTTCGTAGGTCCGGCCCGTGGGACCGGGCCGCGGGCCGGGCTGCGCGCCCGGCGGCATGGCCCGCGCCAGGAAGGCGCGCAGGATGCGGCGGCGGAACAGATAGACGATGCCGAGGATGGGGATCAGGATCAGCGCGATCGAGAACGAGACCACCAGGGCCGCGAAGACCACAGCCGCGCCGACGACCATGGCGGCGCCAAGCTTCAGCTTGTCCTTCCAGCTGGTCGCGCCGCGGGGGCCTGAAATCACGAAGGTCCGGTAGGTCGTCATCGTCTCCGCCTGTTCAATCTTGCCGACACCATGTGGGAGCCGTGAGCCGATCGCGCAATGGCCGCGAGATCGACGATAGCAGGATCGAGGGCGAATGCGCCGGGAATTGGGCCGACGCGCAACGATGCGTTGCGCGTCGGTATCATTTTGTTTCTGAGCCGGGAAAGGATGCGAAAACGGCCTCAGGCCGGGATTTCGCTGCCGTCCTGGCTCCAGCGGGTGTGGAACTTGCCGGGCTTGTCGAGGCGGCCATAGGTGTGGGCGCCGAAATAATCGCGCAGGCCCTGCAGCAGGTTGGCCGGGCCGCGGGCGCGGCGCAGACCGTCATAATAGGCGATCGACGACGAGAAGGCCGGAACCGGGATGCCCTCGGCGATGGCGAGGCCGACGACCTTGCGCCAGTTCGCCTCGGCCTGAACCACGGCGTCGTGGAAATAGTCCTCGAGCAGCAGGTTGGAGACCTTGGCGCCCGAATCATAGGCCTCGCGGATGCGGTTCAGGAAGCGGGCGCGGATGATGCAGCCGCCGCGCCAGATGGTGGCGAGCTCGCCGAGCTTGAGATCCCAGCCGAATTGCTCGGCCGCAACCTGGAGCTGCTCGAAGCCCTGGGCGTAGGCGACGATCTTCGACGCGTAGAGCGCGTCTCGGATCGCGTCGATGTCGGCCTGGGTGATGGTGCGCTTGGCCGTGGCCGGATGGGGGAAACGCTTCTCCGCCTCGGCGCGCTGGGCGCGACGGCCGGAAAGGGCGCGGGCGAACACCGCCTCGGTGATCGAGGTCAGCGGCACGCCGAGATCGAGCGCCGACTGCGCGGTCCAGCGGCCGGTGCCCTTCTGCTCCGCCTCGTCGACGATCGAATCGACCAGCGGCTTGCCGGTGTGGTCGACCTTGCGCAGCACGGCGTCGGTGATCTCGATCAGGTACGAGTTGAGCTCGCCCTTGTTCCATTCGGCGAAGATGTCGGCGATCTCGCCGGCCTCGAGGCCGTAGACCGTCTTGAAAAGGTCGTAGGCCTCGGTGATCAGCTGCATGTCGGCATATTCGATGCCGTTATGCACCATCTTGACGTAGTGGCCGGAGCCCTCGGTGCCGATATAGGTGCAGCAGGGCTCGCCATCGACCTGGGCCGCCATCTTGGTGACGATCGGCTCGATGCGGGCATAGGCCTCGCGCGTGCCACCCGGCATCATGCTCGGACCCTCGAGCGCGCCTTCTTCGCCGCCCGAAACACCCATGCCGATGAACTTGATGTCGCGGTCCTTCAAGTAGTGGAAGCGACGGTTCGTGTCGGTATAGAGCGAGTTGCCGCCGTCGATGATGATGTCGCCGGTATCGAGATGCGGCAGCAGTTCCTCGATCACGTCGTCGACCGGCTGGCCGGCCTTGACCATGATGATGATGGCGCGCGGCTTGGCGATCGAGGCGACGAATTCAGGGATCGTCTTCGACGGCGTGAAGCGACCTTCGGAGCCGTGCTCGTTGATCAGTTCGTCGGTGCGGGCGCCGTTGCGGTTGAAGACGGCGACCCCGAAGCCCTTGCGGGCGGCGTTGCGGGCGAGGTTCGCGCCCATCACGGCGAGACCGAGCACGCCAATATCAGCGAGTTGCTGCAAAGTGTTTCATCCCTGATGTATCGTGTCTGACAGATACCCGGCAGCACGCAGGGCGCGCGCCGCCAGAGTGCGACCTCTTGGGCGGACGACCTTAGCACGCGCTGCCCGATCTGCCACCCGGCGAGATCAGGCAGGCATACTTCAACCGGCTAAACGTCGAGGTTGACGACGTTGAGCGCGTTGTCCTGGATGAATTCGCGGCGGGGCTCGACCTCGTCGCCCATCAGCTTGGTGAAGAGATCGTCGGCGGCATCCGCCTCCTTCACCTTCACCTGCAGCAGCGAGCGGACGTTCGGATCGAGCGTCGTCTCCCAGAGCTGGCTGGCATTCATCTCGCCGAGACCCTTGTAGCGCTGCATCTGGATGCCCTTGCGTCCCTGCAGGAAGACGGCCTCCAGCAGCGAGCGCGGCCCGAAGATCGGCGTCGACATGTCCTTGCGGCGCAGCGTCGACGGCTTGGCGAAGACGTCGGAAATGCGCGAGGCGATCGCGTGCAGCTTGCGGGCGTCGGCCGAATCGATCAGCGCCACGTCGATGGTGTGCACCTCGCGCACGCCGCGAACCTCGCGCTCGAAGCGATAGCCGCCATGCGGATCGAGCGAACCCTGCCAGCCGCGCTCCGTCTCCTCGGCGATCAGGTCGAGCCGCGTCGCGATGGCGTTGGCGGCAGCGGACGCGCGATCCTGGTCTTCGAGCAGCGCCGGGTCGAGGCCGCCGGCCATCGCCGCCTGCTCGACCATGCCGCGGTCATAGCGCGTGTGGATGCCGCCCAGGATCGTCGCGATCTGGCGGGCGTCCTGGATCAGGTGATCGAGATCGGCGCCGGCGCGGACTTCGCCGTCGTCGAGCTGCAGCGCCGCCTCGTCGAGGCCCTGCTGGATGAGGTAGTCCTCCAGCGCGCGCTCGTTCTTCAGATACTGCTCCGAGCGGCCCTTGGTGACCTTGTAGAGCGGCGGCTGAGCGATATAGACGTGGCCGCGCTCGATCAGCTCCGGCATCTGCCGGAAGAAGAAGGTGAGCAGCAGGGTACGGATGTGGGCGCCGTCGACGTCGGCGTCCGTCATGATGATGATCTTGTGGTAGCGCAGCTTTTCCGGCGCGAACTCGTCCTTGCCGATCGAGGTGCCGAGCGCGATGATCAGCATGCCGATCTGCTCGGACGACAGCATCTTATCAAAACGCGCCCGCTCGACGTTCAAGATCTTGCCGCGCAGCGGCAGCACGGCCTGGTTCTCGCGGTTACGGCCCTGCTTGGCGGAGCCACCTGCCGAGTCACCCTCGACGATGAAGATTTCGGACTTGGCGGGATCGCGCTCCTGGCAGTCGGCGAGCTTGCCGGGCAGCGAGGCGATGTCGAGCGCGCCCTTGCGGCGGGTCAGCTCGCGCGCCTTGCGGGCGGCCTCGCGCGCCGTGGCCGCCTCGACGACCTTCGACACGATGGCCTTCGATTCCGTCGGATGCTCCTCGAACCACTGGCCGAGCATCTCGTTGACGATGTTCTCGACGACGGGCCGGACTTCCGAGGAAACCAGCTTGTCCTTGGTCTGCGACGAGAATTTCGGATCCGGCACCTTCACCGACAGAACCGCCGTCAGGCCCTCGCGGCAATCGTCGGCGGCGAGCGTCACCTTCTCGCGCTTCGAGATGCCCTGGCTATCGGCATAGCCGGTCACCTGGCGCGTCAGCGCGCCGCGGAAGCCGGCGAGATGGGTGCCGCCGTCGCGCTGCGGGATGTTGTTGGTGAAGCAGAGGACGTTCTCGTGATAGCTGTCGTTCCACCACATCGCGACCTCGACGGTGATGCCGTCGCGCTCGTTCGTCATGGTGATCGGCGCCGGCATCAGCGGCTTCTTGGTGCGGTCGAGGTAGCGCACGAAGGCTTCGAGGCCGCCCTCGTAGAGCAGCTCCTCGCGGCGCGGCTCGACGCCGCGCTTGTCGGTCAGGACGATGCGGACGCCGGAATTCAGGAAGGCCAGCTCGCGCAGCCGGTGCTCCAGCGTCTCGAAATCGAACTCCACCTTGGTGAAGGTCTCGGTCGAGGGCAGGAACGACACCTCGGTGCCGTTGCGGCCGTCCCAGTCGCCGATCACCTTCAGGGGCGACACGGCGTTGCCGTGGGCGAACTCGATCTCGTGCACCTTGCTGTTGCGCCAGATCTTGAGCTTGAGCCAGCTCGACAGCGCGTTCACGACCGAGACGCCGACGCCGTGCAGACCGCCGGAGACCTTGTAGGAGTTCTGGTCGAACTTACCGCCGGCATGCAGCTGGGTCATGATGACCTCGGCCGCCGAGACGCCCTCCTCGGCATGCAGATCGGTCGGAATGCCGCGGCCATTGTCGCGGACGGTGCAGGAACCGTCCGGATTGAGGGTCACCTCGACCAGATCGGCATGGCCGGCGAGCGCCTCGTCGATGGCGTTGTCGACGACCTCGTAGACCATGTGATGCAGGCCGGAGCCGTCATCGGTGTCGCCGATATACATGCCCGGGCGCTTCCGGACGGCATCCAAACCCTTGAGCACCTTGATAGAATCGGCGCCATAGGCTTCGGAGGCTTGATCGCGGGCAATATCGGACATTCAGGCTTCCTTGAAAGCGTCGCGCGCGTGCGCGCGCGAAAAGTCGAATCGAGAGGCTAATATATTGCTTCGACAAGCAAATTGCACCCTTCCCCCTAGCCTTTAATGAGGGCGCGAGCATGGCGAAAGCAAAGGCCCGCCTTGCTTTGCGGCGCGAGCGCGTCGATAGGCCGCCCGCCGGGGGCCAGGTCAACGCAAGGTCGACGCCAAGTCGGCGCCAGGTCGGCGTCAGGGTCAGCGCGCGGCGTGCAGCGCCTCGAGGAAGGCTTCGCCATAGAGGCCGAGCTTGCGCTCGCCGACGCCCTGCACGCCCCGCATCTCGTCGAGCGTCGAGGGCATCGTCTCCGCCATCTCGATCAGCGTGCGATCGGGGAAGACCATGTAGGCCGGCACGCCCTCGTCGCGGGCGATCTCGCGGCGAAGCGCGCGCAACTGCTCGAACATCGACGCGGTCGTCGCGTCGAGCCCGTCGGCGCGATCGCTCTCGCCCTTGCGGGACCGGCGGGCCGGCGCCTCGCGGATCGAGCGCAGCGCGATCTTCTCGTGGCCGAACAGCACCGCCTCGCCCTCCGGCGTGATGCGGAAGCCGCCATGCTCCTCGCTCGCCTCGGCGAGCGCGCCGGCGGCGAAGAGCTGGCGCACCAGCGTCCGCCAGGCGTGGGCGCTGCGATCCGAGCCGACGCCGAAGGTCTTGATGCGGTCATGGCCCTGGCGCTGCACCGCGTCGGTCGCCTCGCCGCGCAGCACGTCGACGAGATGCGCCGCGCCATAGCGCTGGCCGGTGCGCACCACGGCCGAGAGCACCTTCTGTGCGTCGATCGTCGCGTCGACCAGCTCGGCGCCGCCCTGGCAGAGATCGCAATGGCCGCAGGGACCGCGCTGTTCGCCGAAATAGGCGAGCAGCGCCTGGCGCCGGCAGGTCGCCGACTCCGCCAGATCCGTCATCGCCGCGAGGCGCTTCTTCTCGACCCGGCGCTGCGCCTCGCTGATCGCCTTCTCGTCGATCTGGCGGCGGCGGAAGGCCATGTCGTCGAGGCCGTAGAGCGTCAGCGTATCGGCGGGCAGGCCGTCGCGGCCGGCGCGGCCGATCTCCTGGTAATAGGCCTCGACGCCGGCCGGCATGTCGGCATGGATGACGAAGCGGACGTCCGGCTTGTTGATGCCCATGCCGAAGGCGACGGTCGCCACGACGACGACGCCGTCCTCCTGCAGGAAGATGTCCTGATGGCGGGAGCGCGTCTCGGCGTCGAAGCCGGCGTGGTAGGGCACCGAGCGGATGCCCTTGCTGACCAGCCACTCCGACAGCTTCTCGGTCTTGTCGCGCGACGAGGCGTAGATGATGCCGCTGCCGCCCTTGTGGCGGGCGAGGAAGTCGGCGATCTGCGTGCGCGGCCGGTCCTTGGCCTCGAAGCGCAGATGGATGTTCGGCCGGTCGAAGGAATGCACGACGACGCGGGGCGGCGTCGAGAAGAGCTGGGCGACGATGTCGTTGCGGGTCGCCTGATCGGCGGTTGCCGTCAGCGCCACCACCTGGACGCCGCCGAGCGCCTCGCGCACCGAGGCGAGCTGGCGGTATTCGGGGCGGAAATCATGCCCCCATTGCGAGACGCAATGCGCCTCGTCGATCGCGAGGCGACGGACATCGCAGGCGGCAAGCAGCGAGACGAGCCCGTCGCCGGCGAGCCGCTCAGGCGAGACGAAGAGCAGCGAGATCTCGCCGGCGCGCAGCCGCCGCAGCGTCTCGCGATTGGCGTCGTCGCCATTGGTCGAGTTCAGCGTCGCGGCGGCGACGCCGACATGCTGCATCTGCTGCACCTGATCGCGCATCAGCGCGATCAGCGGCGAGACCACGACCGTCAGGCCGCCATCGACGATCGCCGGCAGCTGGTAGCACATCGACTTGCCGGAGCCGGTCGGCATCACGGCGAGCACCGGCTCGCCGCTCATGACCGCCGCGATGACCTCGTCCTGGCCCGGGCGGAAATCATCGTAGCCGAAGACGGATTTGAGCGCGGCGCGGGCGCGCGATAGCGGCATGGAGTATCCGGGAAAGTGATTCGTTATCGAGCGAATCTAGCCGCTCGCGACGGGACATTCACGCCGGAAAGCCCACCCCGCGTCGATCCGTCAGCTCGGAAGGCAGCTCAGCGCGCGGCGATCGCCACCGCGGCGCCCGCCATGACGACGCTGCTGCCGCGATTGACCATCTTCACCGCCCTGGCGTTGGTGATCAGCCGGCGGGCCCGCAGAGTCACGCCGACATAGAAGGCGAAGACCAGCCCGACCACGGTCAGCGTCACGGTGGTCAGCTCCAGGAAGGCGAGCGCGTCGATCCGGGTGATGTCGAGGATCGACGGCAGCAGCGCCAGATAGAACACCATCGTCTTCGGATTGCCGAGGCAGACGGCGAGGCCGGCGAAGAACAGCTTGACCTGGCTCTCGCGCGCCGCGACGGGGGCGAGGTCCGGCGCCGCGACGGGCGCCTTCCACATCTTCCAGGCGATGAAGAGCAGATAGGCGGCGCCGGCATATTTGATCAGCGCGAACACCTCGTGGAAGGTCTGCGCGACGACGGCGAGGCCGAGCACGGCGAGCGCCAGCCAGACGATGTCGCCGATCGCCATGCCGGCGGTGAACGCGATGGCGCCGGGACGGCCGCGGCCGAGCACGCGGGCGACGATCGCAGCGATGCCGGGACCGGGCGCGAAGGCGGCGACGGCCAGCGCGGCGGCAAAGAGCGCCAGACCCGAAATCGACAATCCCGTCATGGTCCCGCCTCCTGCTGCGGCTCGACGCGGCCCGGCGTCACGGTGAAGATCTGCCCCGATTGCGGCAATTCGGCGAAGAGCGCGGGGTCCGCCCCGGTCATGAAGATCTGGCTGCCGAGCCGCTCGAGCGCCTCGAACAGGGCGGCGCGCCGACGCTGGTCGAGATGGGCGGCAATTTCGTCGAGAAGCACGATCGGCGCAAGCCCGCTCATCCGCGCGACGAGGCGGGCATGCGCCAGCACGATGCCGACGAGAAGCGCCTTCTGCTCGCCGGTCGAGGCGCGGCCGGCCGGCACGTCCTTCGGACCATGGCGGACGACGAGATCGCTCGCTTGCGGACCGACCAGGGTGCGGCCGGCGGCGCGGTCGCGGGCGCGGCCGTTGCGTAGCGCGGCGCGGTAGCGATCCTCCGCCTCGACCGCCGGCCCCTCGCCGATCCAGCTTTCGACGTCGCCTTCGAGCGCCAGCACGGCGAAAGGAAAGGGCGAGCTATCGTCGCGTTCCTCCGCGATCAGGCCGGCGAGCCGCTCGGCCGTCTCCTTGCGGGCGGCGGCGACGGCGACGCCGATCTCGGCGATCTCGGCCTCCAGCCCATCGAGCCAGGCGCGATCAGGCGCGGGATCCTCGAGCAGGCGGTTGCGGCCGCGCACGGCCTTCTCGAACGCATTGACCCGGCTGCCATGCGTCGCGTCGACGGCGAGCACCAGCCGGTCGACGAAACGGCGGCGATCGCCGGCCGGGCCGGTGAACAGCCCATCCAGCGCCGGCGTCAGCCAGACGATGCGGAGATATTCGGCGAAAGCGGTGGCGGAGGAGACCGGCGCGCCGTCGATGCGGCAGCGGCGCGACGGCGGCTGGCCATCGAGCGCGGTGCCGAGCCGGACGGGACCGTTCGCGGTGTCGAGGTCGACGGCCACGACGAAGCCGCCGCCACCACCGATCCGCGCCATGTCGCCGAGATCGGCGCGGCGCAGGCCGCGCCCCGGCGACAGCAGCGAGATCGCTTCGAGCAGATTGGTCTTGCCGGCGCCGTTCTCGCCCGAAAGCGCGACGAGCCGCCCGGCGACCCGCACGTCGAGACGCTCATAGGACCGGAAATCCGCCAGCGTCAGCCGCGTGATGCGCGGCTGGCCGACGTCAGGGGAGAGGGTCACACGCGCATCGGCATCAGGACGTAGAGCGCGTCCTCGTCGCCGTCATCCTGGATCAAAGTCGGCGAGCCGGGATCGGCCAGCTTGAACAAGGCCGTGCCGGTCTTCAGCTGGCCGGCAATATCGAGCAGATATTTCGAATTGAAGCCGATATCGATCGGATCGGACTGGTAGTCGACGTCGAGCTCTTCCGTCGCCGAGCCCGAATCCGGGTTGTTGACGGTGAGCGCCAGCCGGCCTTCCGACGTCAGCGACAGCTTGACGGCGCGGCCGCGCTCGCTGGCGATGGTCGAGACGCGGTCGACGGCGTTCGAGAATGTGCCGCGATCGACCTTGAGCACCTTGTCATTACCCTGCGGGATGACGCGGGCATAGTCCGGGAAGGTGCCGTCGATCAGCTTCGAGGTCAGGATGACGCCGCCGAACGAGACGCGGATCTTGGTGTCCGACAGCTCGATCGTGGCGGTCTCATCGGAATTCTCCAGGAGCTTCTGGATCTCGCCGACCGCCTTACGCGGCACGATGATGCCCGGCATGCCCTCGGATCCCGCCGGCGCAGCGGTCTGCGCGCGGGCCAGGCGATGGCCATCGGTGGCGACGGCGCGCAGCACGGTCCTGCCCTCGATCGCCGGCGTGTGCAGGTAAATGCCGTTCAGATAGTAGCGCGTCTCCTCGGTCGAGATCGCGAACTGGGTGCGGTCGATCAGCGTCTTGAAGGCCGAGGCCGGCATCTCGAAGCGGATCGGGAACTCGCCGGTGGTCAGGTCCGGGAAATCGGTCTCCGGCAGCATCTGCAGCGAGAAATTCGAGCGGCCCGAACGGACCGTCAGCGTCTGGCCGTCGGCCGAGGTCTCCAGCGCCACTTCCGAGCCGTCCGGCAATTTGCGGACGATGTCGTAGAGCATGTGCGCCGGCACCGTCGTCGCGCCGGGACGGCCGACATCGGCGGCGATCGTCTCGAGGATCTCGAGATCGAGGTCGGTCGCCTTCAGCGTCAGCTCCGAGCCGGCGGCGCGGATCAGCACGTTGGAGAGGATCGGGATCGTGTTCCGTCGTTCGACCACGCGGTGCACGTGATTGAGGGACTTCAGGAGATTGGATCGCTCGAGGGTCGCTCTCATGAAACGCAGGAACCTTGACAGAAAAGCCGCGCGGATGGCGCGGCGCCGACAGAGGCCGGACGCAGCGTCCGGTACGGACCGTGGAAATTGGCTTGTTCCGGCCCGGAACGCAAGGCCCTCGCCCGCGATCCGGGGGATCGGGACCGGACGGAAGACAAAGAAGCCGGCGGAGATCCTCCGCCGGCTCAGGACCGATCGACTATTCGTCGATCATGCGCTTCAGCAATTCGATCTCTTCCGCCAGATGCTGGTCGCCCTGCATCATCTCCTCGACCTTGCGGACGGCGTGCAGCACCGTGGTGTGATCGCGACCGCCGAAGCGACGGCCGATCTCGGGCAGCGAGCGCGGCGTCAGCGTCTTCGACAGATACATGGCGATCTGGCGCGGCCGCACGATGGTGCGGGTGCGGCGGCTCGACAGCAGGTCGGCCTTCGACACGTTGTAGTGGCGCGAGACGACCTTCTGGATGTCCTCGATCTTGACCCGGCGCGGCTCATGTGCGCCGACGAGATCGCGCAGCGTGATCTCGGCCGAGTTCATCGTCACCGGCTGGTTGGTGAACTGCCACTGCGCCACGAGGCGGTTCAGCGCGCCTTCCAGGTCGCGGCCGTTCGAGACGACCGACTGGGCGACGTATTCGATCACCGTCTCCGGCACTTCGACGCCCGGGTTCTGCGTCTGGGCGATCTGGTAGCGGCTCTTCAGGATATCGCGGCGGAGGTCGAGATCCGGAGGCGCGATCTCGAAGGCGACGCCGCCGCGAAGACGCGAACGGACGCGCTCGTCGAGCGTCTCGAGTTCCGCCGCCGGCCGGTCAGCCGCCACCACCACCTGCCGGGCGCCGTCGATCAGCGCGTTCAGCATGTGGCAGAATTCCTGCTGCACGGACTTGCCCTGCAGGAACTGCAGGTCGTCGATCAGAAGCAGGTCGATCTCGCGCAGCTGCTCCTTGAAGGCGATCGCCGACTGGTTCTTCAGCGCCGCGACGAAGCGGAACATGAAATGCTCGGCGGTCAGGTAGACGACCTTGCGGCTCGGATCGGCGCGGCGCGCCGCCTGGGCGACGGCGTGCAGCAGATGCGTCTTGCCGCGGCCGACGGCGGCATGAAGATAGAGCGGGTTGTAGGGCGTCGGACGGCCGGCCGGCGTCTCCGCCACGGCACGCGCCGCGGCATAGGCAACGCGGTTGGCGCCGCCCTCGCAGAAGGTGTCGAAGGTGAAGCGCGGGTCGACGGGCGAGCCGTCGCCATCGGGCTCGCTGCGAACCGGCGCGGCGGCAGCAGCGACGATCGGCGCGGCGCTGGCGGCCGGAATGAAGGTCGGCGCGGGCGTCGCCTGGACGGCGGCGGCGGGCTTCTCGACCTTGGCAGGCGCCCGGGCGCGGACGGCGCCGCGCACCAGCAGCTCGACCCGGCGAACGCTCTCGACCTCGGCGGCCCAGAGGCCGAGCAGCTTGTCGAGATAGTGCGCCTGGATCCACGATTTCAGGAATCGGGTCGGCACCGAGAGATCGACGGACGCGCCGTCGGAGCTCTCGAATTCAACCCGGGCGAACCAGCTCGAAAACACGTCTTCGCCCAGTTCCGTCCTGAGACGCGTCTTGACGCGTTCCCACAGCACCGCATCCGCGCGCCCGCTCATCGGCTGATCCCCATCGACAGCGATCGTCCTGAGAGCCGAAGCTCCGGATCCAAATTCGCCTGTCCTGTCGTCGCGCATCTGAGCCCCTCTCGTAACGAATGGCATCTTGTCATGATTGGACCCAAGGCAGTCCCGCGGCTTTCCAGCCATCCACGGAACCACGATGTCGGCCCTCGTCCAGCGGCCCTTCAAAGCCGCCGGCAATGTTGAAACACCGGTCGAAACCGGCTTCGGCCAGAGCGTTCGCCGCCGCGAGGCTGCGCGCGCCGGACCGGCACAGAAAATACAGAGCCGTCTCGCGGCCAATGCCGCGCCGTTCCAGCTCGGCGGCCAGCACCTCGGCGAAGTCGGCATTGACCGTCATCGCCGGGTAGCTCTGCCATTCGACCAGCAGCGTCTCCTTGCCGATCGCACTCAGATCGACAATGCCGACATAAGCCCACTCGGCCCGGGTCCGCACATCGATCAGCATCGACTGCGGTTCACTGGAGAGCCCTTCCCAAGCCTCATCGGCCGAAACGTCGCCGGCAAAGCTGCCGGCAGGCGAACGAGACATACTGCCCCCTCACGCACATGACCGTCAGGGTCACGTACTATGTAAATCTGAAGCTGATACAGGGTGGTTTAGGTTCTTCCAGAACGCGGAAGCAATTAAATACGCAAAAACACTACATATAGAGCAAACTGAATTTCCGCGATTTCAATGCTGCCTCGCCCCTAAACTCTGTAAGGCGAGAAACGCCTGTTAGAACTCTTGCCGGAGCACCCCACCGGCGGACGACAACTGACGCTGCCGTCTCCATGAGGTGGAAAATACACAGGGGGTCGGGGGCTCGCAACGCCGGTTGGCCAAGATTCGACCGCCCCCGCCCCCGGCCCTCCGGCCCTCCGCCTCGATTCCGGCGCCATGCCCCCGCGAATCCCTTACGAGTCAAAGGGTTCAGAAGGCGGCGCCGGCGCCTCAGAAAAGATCCAAAGCGGGCGAAAAAATTACGGCCGATGCCTCTTGACTCGTTCGGAATCCGACCGACTCGACAGGACAGCTAACCACCGCCACATAAGCCTTTGATTTTATTGATCAAATGGTGCGAAGCAGGGATCGGGCACCGAGCGCCAAGACCGACCTTCGCGGCATTTCTGAGGCAGGGCAGGCACTTAACCGCATAACAAAAAAGCCCGGCCGAGGCCGGGCTTTTGTCAATCCCCAGAAACTCTGCAGCTTAGGCAGAGATCGCCTTCACGCGGGCGGCGAGGCGCGAAACCTTGCGGGAAGCGGTATTCTTGTGCAGCACGCCCTTCTGGGCAGCGCGCATCAGTTCCGGCTGGGCGTTCTTGAACGCCTCGGCGGCGGCGGCGGCATTGCCGGAAGCGATCGCCTCCTCGACCTTGCGGACGTAGGTGCGCATGCGGCTGCGGCGCGTGCGGTTGACCTCGGCACGGCGAGCAATCTTGCGGGTCGCCTTCTTGGCGGACGGCGTATTGGCCATGAGGGGCCTTCCTGAAAAAGCGGTTCGGTGGACTTCCGTGCCGCAGATCCCAAGGGAACCCCAAGGAATTCGGGCTGAACGGAATGGGCGGCTACGACGCCGCCCGGTTCATGGGCGGCTTATAGTCGGCTGCTCGCGCGCCGTCAATCACGATCCGGCGGATTCAGCGGTTGCGGAACGCGGCGGGGCGCTTGTCGAGAAACGCCGCCATTCCCTCGCGCGCATCCTCGGTCGCGAACAGCGAATGGAACAGCCGCCGCTCGGTGCGGATGCCGTCGGCGAGCGGGCTTTCGAAGGCGCGGTTGACCGCCTCCTTGGCCATCAGCACGGAGGGGCGCGACAGGCCGGCGATCTTGCTGGCCGCGGCGACCGCCTGGTCGACCAGCTCGGCCGCCGGCACGACGCGCGAGACGAGGCCGATGCGCTCCGCCTCCTCGGCCTCGATCATCCGGCCGGTCAGCACCATGTCCATGGTCTTCGCCTTGCCGATCGAGCGGGCGAGGCGCTGCGTGCCCCCGGCGCCCGGCATCAGGCCGAGGGTGATTTCCGGTTGTCCGAACTTCGCGTTGTCAGCCGCGATGACAAGATCGCACATCAGCGCCAGCTCGCAGCCGCCGCCGAGCGCGAAACCGGCCACCGCCGCGATCACGGGCTTGCGCGTCGCCGCCAGCCGCTCCCAATGGGCGACGAAATCGTCGAGATAGACGTCGACATAGCCGAGCGCCTGCATCTCCTTGATGTCGGCGCCGGCGGCGAACGCCTTTTCCGAGCCGGTCAGAACAATGGCGCCGATGGCGTCGTCCGCCTCGAAGGCGTAGAGGGCGGCGTTCAGATCGGCGATCAGCTGGCGGCTCAGGGCGTTGAGCGCCTTGGGGCGGTTCAGACGGATGAGGCCGACGGCGTCCCGCGTCTCGACAAGGATGGTCTCATAAGCAACGGTCTCATGGGCCATGGCGCGCTCCCGCTTCCCGAACCTCGCCCCTCCCCGACCGGCGGAGGCCGGGCGAAGCGGGTGGAGCCGCAGGCCTAGCGGACGATCGCCGCGCCTTCAAGACCGGAGCGTCCAATCGTCCCGTCCGCCGACGGCTCACTTCTGGCAGGTGGCGCAATAGAAGGTGGAGCGGCCGGACTGCACCTTGCGCGCGATGACGCCGGAACAGTCGAGCTTCGGGCAGGGCTCGCCCTCGCGGTCATAGACCCGGAACGAGTGCTGGAAATAGCCGAGCTCGCCATTCGCCTGGCGGTGGTCGCGCAGCGACGATCCGCCGGCGGCGATCGCGGCGGCGAGAACGTCGCGGATCGCCGTCGCCAGCCGGTCGGCCGCCTTGGCGGTGAGCGAGCCGGCGCTCTTCTCCGGCGACAGGCCGGACATGTGCAGCGCCTCGCAGACATAGATATTGCCGAGGCCGGCGATCAGGCTCTGGTCGAGCAGCGCCGCCTTCAGCGGCGCCTTCTTCGCCTCGAACAGGCGATGCAGCACCTTGCCGTCGAATTCGTTGCCGACCGGCTCGACCCCGAGGCCGGCGAGATGGCGCGCCGTCTCGATCCCCGCGCGCGGCACCAGGTCCATGAAGCCGAAGCGGCGCGGGTCATTATAGATGACGCGCTTGCCGTTCGAGAGATTGAAGACGACGTGGTCATGCGCCAGCGCTTTTCCGCGGGGATGGTGGAAGTCGCCCGGCGTCTCCGGCTCGGCGAGCGCGCCTTCTTCAATCCGGAACGAGCCGGACATGCCGAGATGCATGACAACGACGGCGCCGTCGTCGAGATCGGCGAGCAGATATTTGGCCCGCCGTCCGAGCCCCTCGATGCGGCGGCCGGTCAGCCGCTCGGCGAAGCGTTCGGGAAACGGAAAGCGGAGATCCGGCCGGCGCTGCTCCAGCCTTTCGATCACGGTGCCTTCCATGGTGGGGGCAAGGCCCTGGCGGACGGTTTCGACCTCGGGAAGCTCTGGCATTTAGGCTGCGTCAACTCTGCGGGTGTCGGGGCCGTGGCGCATGGAAAGCGCTTCGGCTATCAAGGACTTCGTTTTCCAGATCGGGCGGTGGTCGCCCCTTTCCTGCGGAGCTCTCCGCAGACGCGATCGCTGGTTCATATGCGTAATATAAGGAGTGGGACGCCATGGCGACCGAATCTCGCAGCGAGACGCCCGAAACGGGCCGCGCCTCCTTCGGATTCCGCGATGTCGATGTCGATGCCAAGCAGGGCATGGTCAATGACGTCTTCCACAAGGTCGCCTCGCGCTACGACCTGATGAACGACTTCATGTCGGCCGGCCTGCACCGCGTCTGGAAGGACGCGATGGTGTCGTGGCTGACGCCGCCGCGCAACCGGCCGTTCGAGGTGCTCGACGTCGCCGGCGGCACCGGCGACATCTCGTTCCGCATCGTCGACCGCTCGCACAAATCGGCCCGCGCCACCGTCTGCGACATCAACGCCTCGATGCTCGAGGTCGGCCGAGAGCGCGCGGCGAAACGCGGCCTCGCCGAGCATGTCACCTTCGTCGAGGGCAATGCCGAGGAACTCCCCTTCGAGGACAACCGCTTCGACGCCTATACGATCGCCTTCGGCATCCGCAACGTGCCGCGCATCGACCAGGCGCTGAAGGAAGCCCATCGCGTGCTGAAGCCGGGCGGCCGTTTCCTCTGCCTGGAATTCTCCGACGTCGACGTGCCCGGCCTCGACAAGATCTACGACTTCTATTCGTTCAACCTGATCCCGGCGATGGGCAAGGTGGTGGCGGGCGACGCGGAGAGCTACCGCTATCTCGTCGAATCGATCCGCCGCTTCCCGCATCAGGAGCGCTTCGCCGAGATGATCCGGCAGGCGGGCTTTTCGAAGGTCTCCTACCGCAATCTGACCGGCGGCATCGCCGCCATCCACTCGGGCTGGAAAATCTGACGCAATGGCGCTCGGCATCGCCGCTCTCTTCCGCCTGGCCTCCGCCGGCTTCGTTCTGGCGCGCGAGGGCGCGTTCAGCCTGGTCGACATCGACGACGTGCCGCCGCCGGCGCGGCTTGGCGTGCGCCTCGGCCGCCTTCTGGAGCGCCGCTCCGCCGCCGCCCACGATCGCGGCGAGCGCATCACCGCGGCGCTGAACAAGCTCGGCCCCTCTTATGTGAAGCTCGGCCAGTTCATGGCGACGCGGCCCGATTTCGTCGGCGAGGACGTCGCCGATGCGCTCGGGCGGCTGCGCGACGAGATCGAGCCGTTCGGCGAGCAGGCGGCGCGCGTCGTCATCGAGCGGAATTTCGGCAAGCCGGTCGAGACGATCTTCACCAAATTCTCGCCGCCGATCGCGGCGGCCTCGATCGCGCAGGTGCACAAGGCCGAGGTGATCGAGGCGGACGGCACGACGCGCGCCGTCGCGGTCAAGGTGCTGCGACCCGGCGTCCGCTCGCGCTTCCATCGTGATCTCGAAACCTTCTATGCCGGCGCCAGGCTGGTCGAGCGGCTCGACCCGGCGATGCAGCGGCTGAAGCCGATCGCCGTCGTCGACACGCTGGCGCGCTCCGTCTCGATGGAGATGGACCTTCGCCTCGAGGCGGCGGCCTTGTCGGAAATGGCGGAGCGGACCGAGGGCGACCCCGGTTTCCGCGTGCCAAAAGTCGACTGGGCAAGGACGGCGCGCGACGTGCTGACGCTCGAATGGATCGACGGCGTCAAGCTCTCCGATCCGGCCGGGATCGAGGCGGCCGGGCATGACCGGAAGGAAGTCGCCCGGCGGCTGATGCAGGCCTTCCTGCGCCACGCCATGCGCGACGGCTTCTTCCATGCCGACATGCACCAGGGCAATCTGTTCGTCGACGCGGCCGGCGACGTCGTCGCCGTCGATTTCGGCATCATGGGCCGGCTCGGCCGGGCCGAGCGGCGCTTCCTCGCCGAAATCCTCTATGGCTTCATCCGCCGCGACTATCTGCGCATCGCCGAGGTGCATATGGAAGCCGGCTATGTACCGGCCCGCCATGCGCCGGAAGATTTCGCCCAGGCGCTGCGCGCCATCGGCGAGCCGATCCACGGCCAGCCGGCCAGCGACATCTCGATGGCGAACCTCCTGACGCTTCTCTTCGAAGTGACGGAGCTGTTCGACATGCAGACGCGGCCAGAACTCCTGATGCTGCAGAAGACCATGGTCGTCGTCGAGGGCGTCGCGCGCTCGCTCGATCCGGAATTCGACATGTGGGAAGCGTCGGAGCCGGTGGTGCGGCAATGGATCGAGCGCAATCTCGGTCCGGTCGGCAAGATCGAGGAAGCGGCGACCGGCCTTGGCGAAATCGGCCATGCCGTGACGCGGCTGCCCGTCATGCTGCAGCATGGCGCCCGCATCGCGCAGCAACTGAGCGACGCGACCCGCGACGGCCTGACGCTGTCGCCGGAAACGGTCGAGGCGATCGGCCGGGCCGAGGGACGGGGCAACCGCTGGCTGACGATCGGCGTCTGGCTGGCGGTGATCCTGCTCGCCTGGAATGCGTTCACCTGACGCAGGCCCTGGCCGCGTCGAGAGGATCGGGAGAGGAAGCATGGCGGATTTCGACACGACGTTGGCGGAAAAGCGCATCCTTCTCGTCATCGCGGGCGGCATTGCCGCCTATAAGAGCCTCGACCTGATCCGCCGCCTGAAGGAGCGCGGCGCCCAGGTACGCGTCGTCATGACCCGCGGCGCGACGGAGTTCATCACCCCGCTCGCGGCCGGCGCGCTCGCCAGCGGCACCGTCTATACCGAACTGTTCGACCGCGAGGCCGAGCAGGATGTCGGCCATATCCGGCTCGCGCGCGAGGCCGACCTGATCATCGTCGCCCCCGCCACCGCCGATCTCTTGGCGAAAATGGCCGGCGGCCATGCCGACGACCTCGCCAGCGCCGTGCTGCTCGCGACCAAGCTGCCCGTCCTCGTCGCCCCGGCGATGAACCCGGCCATGTGGGCCCACCCGGCGACGCAGCGCAACGTGGCGCAGCTCGCCGCCGACGGCGTCCGTTTCGCCGGCCCCGAGCGCGGCGAGATGGCCGAGAGCGGCGAGGCCGGCACCGGCCGGATGTCGGAACCGCTCGCCATCGTCGCGGCCGTCGAAACCTTTTTCGCCACCGGCACCGCGCCGACAGGGGACGAGCGCACCAGCGCCAAGCCTTTGAGTGGAAAGCATATTCTGATCACAGCCGGGCCGACGCACGAGCCGATCGACCCCGTCCGCTACATCGCCAACCGCTCCTCCGGCAAGCAGGGCTTTGCCATCGCGGCAGCGGCGGCTGCAGCCGGGGCCCGGGTCACCCTGATCGCCGGGCCGGTCGGGCTCGCCGTTCCCGCCGGCGTCTCGGTCCGCCGGGTCGAGACGGCGCGCGACATGCTCGCCGCCGTCGAGATCGCGCTTCCGGCCGATATCGCCGTCTTCGCCGCCGCCGTCGCCGACTGGCGGCCGGCGCATGAGGCGGCGTCGAAGCTGAAGAAGGACGGCAGCGGAAACGTGCCGCCGCTGCATGTGACCGAGAACCCGGACATCCTCGCCACCATCGCCCACCGCAGGGATGGCCGCCCCGGACTCGTCGTCGGCTTCGCAGCCGAGACGGACGATGTGCTTGAGAACGCGAAGAAAAAGCTCGGCCGCAAGGGCGCCGACGTCATCGTCGCCAACGACGTCTCGCCGGCGACCGGCGTGATGGGCGGCGCGACGAATACCGTGCATCTGGTGACCACCGCCGGCGTCGAGAGCTGGCCGGAACTGCCGAAGGACGAGGTGGCGCGCCGCCTGGTAGACTGGATCGCCGGACAGATTTCGAAGACCTCCTGACGGGGAAGGACGGGGCCATTCGCACGCTCGCGACGATCTTCCGCTGGCTCTGCCGGCTGCTGCTCTGGCTCGTCATCCTGCTGACTGCGGCACTGGTCGGACTCGCCTTCTGGTACCAGCTGCCGCTGCCCGAGACGGCGAAAAAGATCGCCATCGGCGTCTGGGCGCTCTTTGCCCTCGGCGTGCTTTTCCTCGACATATCAAGGCGTTCGTGGATCGTGCGCGGCGCCTATCTGCTGGCGCTCGTCGCCATCGGCATCTGGTGGGTGTCGATCAAGCCGAGCTTCGACCATGAATGGGCGCCTGATGTCGAACACATCGTTACCGGCACGCGCGAGGGCGACATCGTCACGCTGACGAATGTCCGCGATTTCGACTGGGTGAGCGAGACCGAGTTCACGCCGCGCTGGGAGACGCGGACCTATGACCTCGCGAAGCTCGAGACGGTCGACCTGTTCCTCTCCTACTGGTCCAGCCCGGCGATTGCCCACACGCTCGTCTCCTTCGGCTTCGAGGGCGGCGTTCATGTTGTTTTCTCAGCGGAAATCCGCAAGGAGAAGGGCGAGAGCTTCTCGTCGATCGGCGGCTTCTTCAAGGAGTTCGACCTCGCCCTGATCGCCGCCGACGAGCGCGACATCATCCGCCTCCGCACCAATATCCGCGGCGAGGACGTCTATCGTTATCGGATCAAAATGCCCAAGGCCGGCATGCAGGAGTTGTTCTGGTCCTATGTCGAGACCGGCAACCGGCTCGC
The DNA here is from genome assembly GCF_059699055.1 of Kaistia sp. SLG-1. Lineage (NCBI taxonomy): Bacteria > Pseudomonadati > Pseudomonadota > Alphaproteobacteria > Hyphomicrobiales > Kaistiaceae > Kaistia > Kaistia sp. SLG-1. The sequence goes on along the minus strand of NZ_AP048544.1, from coordinate 315,434 downwards.
GACCGTGCCGACCTTCTACAATACCGTCACCACCAACTGCACGACGGTGGTGTTCCGCCTGCTGCGGGCACTCGATCCGGCGTTGCCCTTCGACTACCGCATCCTGCTTTCGGGCTACCTGCCCAGTTATATCTATCAGAATCAAGGGTTTGAGACCGGGCTCACCGAGGCCGAGTTCCGCCGCCGCGCCGCGATCAGCGCGCTCGGCATCGCCGCCGGCGACAGCCCCGATTTCTCCGCCGCCATCCGGGTTAACGACCTTCCTGCCCGTTAGCCCGCCGTTACTATCTTGTTAAGCATGAGGGACCGCGCCGTGCCGCACCAGCCGACGATCGAACTGAAGGTGCTCGACCCGCGCCTCGAAGCCTGGGGCCTGCCCGCCTATCAGAGCGACATGGCGGCGGCGATCGACCTGCGCGCCGCGATCGATGCGCCCGTCGTGATCGAGGCGGGCTCGCCGGCGGTCCTGATCCCGAGCGGCCTCGCGCTCTTCATCCGCGACCCCTTCGTCGCCGCGATGATCCTGCCGCGCTCCGGCCTCGGTCACAAGACGGGATTGGTGCTCGGCAACTCGACCGGGCTGATCGACGCCGACTATCTCGGCCCGATCCTGGTCAGCGTCTGGAACCGCAACGCCGCCGGTACGCCGCCGATCACGATCGAGCCCGGCGACCGCATCGCGCAGATGATGTTCGTGCCGGTAGTGCGGCCGCGCTTCGAAGTGGTGGCCGAGTTCTCGACCGAGACGGCGCGCGGCGCCGGCGGCTTCGGCTCGACCGGCGGCAAATAGCCCGCCGCCCGATCTCGACCGGCCGGGCTGCCTAGACTAGCATTCGGCCTTAAAGCGCAAATGAAACAGGGAGATGCCCGAAAATGGCCGAAGGATCGAACAAGGTAGACGCCCACAAGCGCGGTCGCGGCAAGATCTACGCCTCGATCACCGACACGATCGGCGACACGCCGATCGTCCGGCTGGACCGGCTGGCGAAGCTGAAGGGCGTCGACGCCAACCTGCTGGCCAAGCTCGAATTCTTCAACCCGATCGCGAGCGTCAAGGACCGCATCGGCGTCGCCATGGTCGATGCGCTCGAGGCCGAGGGCAAGATCGTCCCCGGCAAGACCACCCTGATCGAGCCGACCTCCGGCAATACCGGCATCGCTCTCGCCTTCGTCGCCGCGGCGCGCGGCTACCGGCTGATCCTCGTCATGCCGGAGACGATGTCGATCGAGCGGCGCAAGATGCTGAAGCTGCTTGGCGCCGAACTGGTGCTGACCGAGGGGCCGAAGGGCATGAAGGGCGCGATCGCCCGCGCCGAAGAGCTGAAGGCGGAGATCGGTGACGCCGTCATCCCGCAGCAGTTCCAGAACCCGGCCAATCCGGCGATCCACCGCGAGACGACAGCGGAGGAGATCTGGAACGATACCGATGGCGGCATCGACATCCTGATCTCCGGCGTCGGCACCGGCGGCACCATCACCGGCGTCGGCCAGGTCCTGAAGCCGCGCAAGCCGTCGCTGAAGGTGATCGCCGTCGAGCCGACCGAGAGCCCTGTGCTCTCCGGCGGCTCGCCCGCCCCGCACAAGATCCAGGGCATCGGCGCCGGCTTCGTGCCGGCCGTGCTCGATACGGCGATCTATGACGAGATCGTGCAGATCCCGAGCAGCGAGGCGCTGGAGACGGCACGGCTGGTAGCCCGGGTCGAGGGCATCCCGGTCGGCATCTCGTCGGGTGCGGCGATCGCCGCCGCGCTGCAAGTGGCGGCCCGGCCGGAAAGCGCCGGCAAGAACATCGTCATCATCATCCCGTCCTTCGCCGAGCGCTATCTCTCGACCGCGCTGTTCGAAGGGCTGGAATAGCCGCAGACCTCGAAGAGCGGCCGTTCCTCGCCCGTGACGCTGTGCGTCTGGTCGAGAAGCGGCCGCACCTCGATGCTGCCGAAGCGCGCCATCGGGCAGGCGCCGGCGATGGCTACCGCCGCCGCCATGCTGTCCGCCTCGACGATCAGGAAACCGCCGAGGAACTCCTTCGCCTCGGTGTACGGGCCATCGGTGACGGTGGCCCGGCCCGCCCGCACGCGCACGATCGCCGCGCTCGCCGGCGGCTGCAGCGGCCGCGCCAGGATCAGCTGGCCGCTCCGCCGCAGTTCCCAGTCCTGCGCGATCGTCTCGTCGGTGAGACGCGCTTGCTCCTCCTTCGAGAGCGCCGCCATGGCGGCGCCGTCGACATAGACCAGACAGGCATACTGCATCGGAATTCTCCCTGGATGGAGGCGCGCCGGTTGGCGCGGTTCCCTGTCTCTATGGAAACGCTGGACAGCTAAGACCTTGTGTGATCAGCGATATTCGAGGCTCGGATACCAGTCGGTGCCGCGGCCCTCGGGCGTCAGGTCGAGGACCACCCAGAGAGGCATCAAATCCGGCGCGCTGCGCGCGTCCTGGCCCGGATCCGGCGGCACGGCGCCCATCTCGCCGGCCCAGAAATGGCGGATCGTGCCGTCGCGGCGGGTGAAGACGTTGAGACCCGGCGCATCGCCATCCTGGGGATCGACATAGTCGCGCGTATAGTCGCCGCTCAGATCGGAGAAGAGGCGAAGCGCCTTCCAGCCGCGCTCCTGCTTGTAGGCGACGAGACGCTCGATCGGCGAGCGGGCGATCATGACGAAAGCGACGCGCTGGCCGATATCCTCGGCCTCGCCGTCCCAGGCGCTCATCAGCGAGGTGCACATCGGGCACGGGCGCTGGCGCTGCGGCCCGTACATGTAGCTGTAGACGACGAGGGTCTGCTTGTCGCCGAAGAGATCGGCGAACGAGACCGGCCCGCTCTCGCCGACGAAGCGGTAATCCTTCGTCACCGGACCGCCCGGCGGCAGCGCCCGGCGCAGGACGGCGACGCGCTCGAGATGGCGGCGCAACTCGATCTCGGCCGCGAGCAGCTCGTTGCGCGCCTTGCGATAATCGTCGCTCTCGTTCGGCATCCGGACAGGGTTCTGCGCCGCCAGCTCGGCGGCCGGCACCAGCTTTTCGACCGGTTCGAGGATCTGGTCTTGAGCGAGGGTCTGATCTTGGGCCATGGCGTCTTCCCTTCGTGGTTCGTTGAACACGCTCCTGGACGCGAGATCCGGCCGGGCCGAACGCCGCCTCCTCCCCCACTCAACGATCGAACGACGCCCCTATCGACAGGCCCTGCGAGAAATTATTCGGCCCAGCCGGTGTCGGTGGTGAAGGCGATCGTCAGCCAGCGATTGTAGCTTTCGTCGCCGATCGCCTCGCCGATCTCGTCGCGGATCCGGTCCCATGCCTCCAGCCGCTTTGCCGGCCCGTCCTTGGGCACGATGAAATAAAGCTCGATCTGCTTGGCCCGGCCCACCTTGGCAACATAGGCGCGGTAGCCGAGGAAACCATGCCGGGCGACGGTTTCGGCGGCGACCTCGTCGACATGCGCCTTGAGATCGCCCGGCGCCAGAAGCAGCATGTCGGCCACCGCCTGGCGGACCGTGCCGATCGGGATCGGGATGATGGCGAGGCTGATCAAGGCCAGCACGGCCGGATCGATATAGGGTGAAACCCAGGCGAAGCGCGTGCCCTCGACGGCATAGCCGATCAGGAAGGCGATGAGCAGCGCGCCGCTGATCGCGCCGGACATCAGCCAGGAATGGATGTCGAGCTTGATGAAGTCGGACTGGACCCGGCGGTTCGCCCGCCAGTCGAACAGCGCCATGCCGAGACAGAGGAGAAGCGTCGTCGCGGCGTAGAGAATGGCATAGCCGAATTCCAGCTCGCGGCCGCCGGCCTGGATCGAGAGGAGCGCGTTGATCAGCGCGTAGATGGCGACCATGATCAGGATGGTGCCGTTCAGCCCCAACACCATCGGCTCGAGATGCCAGAATCCAACCGTGAAGCGGTTGCGCAATTTTCCCGACAGCGCGTCGCGCTGCGCCGACTGGACGATCAGGTGGGAGACGCCGAGCGCCACCGTCGTCATGGCGGCGTCGGTCAGCGCGAAGACGCCGTCGAAGGCGATCGAGAACGAGCCGGACAGCAGGCCGAAGATGATTCCGAACACCGCGAGCGCGAAGGTCACGACGATCGAGGCGCGCAAGACGCCCTGTTCGCTCAGCATGAAGTCCCCCAAGAGACGAGCACCAACCATTGGCCCGATCCCAACCAAAGCCCGATCCTAGCCAAGTCACGCCAACGGCGCACCAGCCGTGGCGTTCAGCCGGTTCGATTGCGGCGCAAACGTCCGACGGTCTGGCTCCACCGACCCCACCCTCTCGCCGTCATCCCGGGCCTGACCCGGGATCCATTCAGCCGGGTTGATTGCCGCGCGAACCTCCCGAAGGCGCGGCTGTATGGATCCCCGCCTTCGCGGGGATGACGGAGTGCGGGGGGATGGGGGAGCGCGGGAACAAGGCCAGGTGCCGAGGGCGAGCCGGGTGTCGAGGCGGCAAACCGGACGCCGAGGCACGGGCGGTTCTGCCGAGAGCAAACCTCCGACGGCCTGGCCCCAGCGCCCCCACCAGCTCGCCGTCATCCCGGGCTTGACCCGGGATCCATTCAGCCGGGTTCGATCCCGCGCAAACCTCCCGAAGGCGCGGCTGAATGGATCCCCGCCTTCGCGGGGATGACGGAGAGTGAGATGACGTTCGCGGACAAGGCCGGGCGCCGAGGCGCGAGCCGGGTGTCGAGGTGGCGGCCCGGACCGGAGGCACGGGCCGTTCTGCCGAGGACAAGCCTCCTACCGCCTGGCTCCACCGCCCCCCCTCTCGCCGTCATCCCGGGCTTGACCCGGGATCCATTCAGCCGGGTTCGATCCCGCGCGAACCTCCCGAAGGCGCGGCTGCATGGATCCCCGCCTTCGCGGGGATGACGGGGAGTGGGTACTCGGCCGACGCCGCCTTACAGAGCAACAAGGCGAAGCCTTCCGCGTCAGTCGATCGATCATCGAACCCCGCGCCGTTGCTGGAACCGGCCGGCCGACAATTGAGGGAGCGGCCTACCTGCCCTAGAGTTAGCGAAGACTATCCCTGCGTCTCAACCGAATCCCGCGCGCCCGGCTCGCCGCGACGTCAGCCAAGGAGACATGAATGGACTGGATCTTCTGCCGTTCCGTCGCCCGAAAGGCAGGCGTCGCCCTGTCGCTCGCGCTCGGCCTCGCGGCCCTGCCCGCGACGCTCATGCCCCTTCCGGCTCTGGCCCAGACGGAGACGGTCGCCCGCCCCGACGAACAGACGATCCACGACGCCTATGTCTATCTGCTCGGCCGCCTGCTGGTGATCCGGCAGGAGCAGATGGACAGCAAGGCGGACGGCTTCGCCTGGAACACCATCCATTACAACCCGCTCGGCACTGCCGATTTCGTCAATCCCAATTTCGACGTCGCCTATCTCGAAGCCTGGATCGCCACCGACGACGATTCCGGCGTGCTGCTCGAGGTGCCGGAGATTAGGGGCCGCTACTACACGGCGCAGATCCTCGACGAATGGGGCGAGGTGATCGCCAACATCAACGAGCGCACCTTTCCATCAAAGCCGTTCGGCAAGTTCGCGCTGGTGAAGCTGGGATCGACCGTCGCCATCCCGCCGGATGCCGGCCGCATCGAACTGCATTCCGCCAAGGCCAAGCTGCTGGCCCGGGTCGAGATCAAGGGCGATCCGGAGGGGGCGGTCGCGCTGCAGAAGCAGTTCAAGCTGTCGCCGCTCGGCGCCGTCACGCCGGTGCCGGCGCCGGACCGCCCGAACTTCGACAACAAGACGCTGATCGGCGTTGAGGCCTTCGACCATGTCGACGCGGTGTTTTCGAGCGCACTCGACGTCTCGCCGGTCGCGGCGGCGGTGCAGCAGAAGGCGCGCTTCGTCGCCGCCTATGCGGCGTCGAGCCCCGAGGCGCGCGCCGAAATCGACAAGGCCCTGCGCGACGCGATCATTCCCGATTTCGTCAAGAACAGCATCGCCAAAAGCCTGGAGGTCCGCGATGGCTGGGCCATCGGCGACCGCGGCGGCGCCTATGGCAGCGACTATTTCCAGCGGACCACGGCGAACTATGCCGGCATCTGGGCCAACTCCACCGACGAGGTCGTCTACTTCTCGCTGGTCAGCGACGGGGCCGGCAAGCGGGTCGACGGCTCGAAGAGCTATGTCCTCCACTTCCCGGCCGACAGCCTGCCGGCGAAGGTGGTCGACGGCTACTGGTCGGTCATCCTCGTCGGTGTGCCGGACTACCGCGTCGTTCCGAACCCGCTCAAGCGCTACAATTTCAACAGCCACTCCAAGCTCACCGCAGAGGCGGACGGCTCGCTGAAGATCGGCATCGGGCCGAAGCCGGTCGCCGGCGTGCCGGAGGCGAACTGGCTGCCCTCGCCGGAGGGGCATCCGTTCTCGCTCACCTTCCGCGCCTATGTGCCGAAGGCAGCGGTGAAGGAGGGCAAGTGGACGCCGCCGCCGCTGACCGAGCTTCGCTAGCGCCGTGACAGCCGGATCGCCCGCTCCAGAACGCTGAAGACGCGCGCGTCGCCGCATTGCGAGACGTTGAAGCGGAGATAGCTGCCGGCCGTCTGCGAGACGCTGAAGACGTTGCCGGGCGCCAGTATGACGCCCTCGGCGAGCGCTGCGCGGGCGACGTCGGCGGCGTCGAGATCGCCGGGAAGCCGGCACCAGAGGAGCATGCCGGCCTCGGGCTCGATCCAGGGTACGAGCCCGATCCCGCGCAGCCTGGCGCCGACCTCCGCCATGGCGCGGGCCAGCCGAAGCCGCAGCCCGTCCAGATGCTTTCGCGTGCCGCCGTCGCGCAGCAGGCTCAGCGTCAGCTCGGCATTGAGCCGGCCGCCGCCGAAGCTGGTGGCGATCCTCAGATCGACCAGGCGTTCGATCCAGTCCGGCCGCGCCGCGATGAAGCCGCAGCGGGCCGAGGCCGAGAGCGTCTTCGAGAACGAGCCGATCTCGATCACCCGCTCCAGCCCGTCGAAGGCGGCGAGCCGCGGCGCCGGCGTCAGCTCGAAATCGGCGAAGATGTCGTCCTCGACGATCGTGAGCCCGTGCTGCTCGGCGAGCTTCAGGATGCGGTGGGCGGAGACCGGTGAGAGCGTCGCGCCGGTCGGATTGTGGATCGCCGAATTGGTGATGTAGAGGCGCGGCTTCGCCTCGGCGCAGACCTTTGCGAACGCCTCGACATCCGGCCCGGCCGGCGTATAGGGCACGCCGACGATCGTCACGCGATGCGCGCGCAAAAGCGCCTGGAAATTGAAATAGCAGGGGTCGTCGACCAGCACGACGTCGCCCGGGCCGACCAGGAGCCGGCAGATCAAATCGATGCTCTGCGTGCCGGAATCCGTCAGGAGGATCTGGTTTGGCGACGCCTCGACGCCCTTTTCCGCCAGCCGCCGGGCGATCCATTGGCGGAGCTGCGGCAGGCCGAGCGGCGTGCCGTAATCGAACAGCGCCGTCTCGTCGGCGCGCGCGAGGCCCCGGAGCGCCCGGCGCATGCCCGCCTCCGGCATCCAGTCGGGCGGCAGCCAGCCGCAGCCGGGCATCTGGTCGCCCGTCGCCGCGTCGAGCGACTGGCGCGACACCCAGAGCGGATCGATGGCGCGGTCGCGCGGCGGCCCGATCTCCGACAGCGCCAGCGGCGCGGCCGCGCTCGCGACATAGAAGCCGGAGCCCGGACGCGAGCGGATCAGCCCTTCCGCCACCAGCCGCTCATAGGCCTCCACCACGGTCGAGGTCGAGACCTGCAGGGTCTTGGCCAGCGCGCGGATCGAGGGCAGCTTCGCGCCGGCCGGCAGCTGGCGGCTGGCGACGCGGGCTCGGATCGCCGCCATCACCCGCCCGGTCCGCGTGCCGTCTCCGGATATCGCGTCCATCCGTATGGCCTCCGTTGGCATAACAGTTTGCCCGAACTGTACCGCACCGTCTCTGGTGTGACCATGGATTTGGGGGGATAGGTCGTCAACTTGGGGCGCGCCCCCTTTCACCTCTCCCATGGGGAGACTTTGCGCATTCTGCGCCGTTGTCAGGTGGAGCTCGATCTCCATCATCCTGAGGTGCCCGAGCGGAGCTCGGGCCTCGAAGGACGCACAGTCTCGAGGCGCGCCGGATCGATCGCACGACCACTCTGCGTGCTTCGAGACGGCCCTGCGGGCCTCCTCAGCATGATGAGGATGGCGTTGGCAAAGGTCTCCCTTGAGGCGAGAGGTGAGCCGGAGCGCTGGACCTCGTGAGCGCGAAGACGGAGAGACAGGAAGAACATGGACAGGACGACGGACGGCTGGCTCTCGGGCTTCATCGGAGTCGCGATCTTTTCCGGCTCGCTGCCGGCGACGCGGCTTGCCGTCGCCGGCTTCGACCCGGTCTTCCTGACGGTGGCGCGCGCCACGATCGCCGGCCTGCTCGCCGTGGCGCTGCTCGTCGCACTGCGCGCGCCGCGCCCGGCCCGAAGCGACCTCGCGCCGCTCGTCATCGTCTCGCTCGGCGTCGTCGTCGGCTTCCCGCTTTTGACGGCGCTGGCGCTCCGCCATGTCACGGCGGCGCATTCGATCGTCTTCGTCGGCCTGCTGCCGCTCGCGACCGCGCTGTTCGGCGTGCTGCGCGGCGGCGAGCGGCCACGCCCGGCCTTCTGGCTGTTTTCCGGCCTCGGCAGCGCCGCCGTCGCCGGCTTCGCGTTTTCACAGGGCATTACAGCAAGCCCGGCCGGCGATCTGCTGATGCTGGCGGCGATCCTCGTCTGCGGCCTCGGCTATGCCGAGGGCGGGCGGCTGTCGCGCCGGCTCGGCGGCTGGCAGGTGATCTCCTGGGCGCTCGTCCTGTCGCTGCCGCCCATGCTTCTGGTCGCGCTCGTCGTCCGCCCCGAAGATCTCGGCGGGATCGCGACGCCGGCCTGGCTCGGCCTCGCCTATGTCTCGCTCTTCAGCATGCTGATCGGCTTCGTCTTCTGGTATCGCGGCCTGGCGCTCGGCGGCATCGCCGCCGTCGGCCAGCTGCAGCTGCTGCAGCCCCTGATGGGTCTCGCGCTGGCCGCGTTACTCCTCGGCGAACCCGTCTCGACGAGCATGCTCGCCGCGACGGTCGCGGTCATCGCGTGTGTGTTCGGGGCGAAGAGGTTCGCGGGGTGAGAGGGGAGGGGTGAGGATGCGGCACCCCACCCCCCCAAAGCCAAGTTCGTTCAGGCCGCTTGATACGCAGCCCTAGCGCTGAAACGCACGACCTATGCCAGCGAACAACCCCTTGAAATCCGCGAGATCTTTATCGCTCCCATCGTATTTTTCGAACTCAACCAAGAGTGCCTGCTTAAGGGATGATTTAGCGGAGTTTCTAGCCCTAGAATCTTGAGACGATATAGCTGTGACCAGCTCGTGCTGATCCCCGTAGACTTTTTTCTTGATCTCCGCCGGCAGAAGACCCTCAATACAATCACTGCCAGATACGGCGCGTCCGATTGCACAATAGTCCCTCGCCTCTAGCAGGCCGATTCTATCGAGAGACGCCTTCACCTCCTCCTTCACATCCAAATCGAATGTTACAAACACACGCCCAAATTTACTAATCATAAATTGCAGTATTGTCGTATTCTTAAGAGCATCCTTTCCGCCGTACGCCACAACTTCAACATCATCGGGAATACCATATATTGACGGATACTTTTCCCTGAAGATCTCAAAGTATCTTTTATCAATATCTCCCTCAACTAAAATAACTCGGTTGGAATTTACGCCAAACACCTTCTTCCAATGACCGAACTCCTCTGGAACTATTCCAAGATTCTCCGCAAATGGCAGCATCCAATCATCGCCTGAAGTATCTTTTATTATAGTATCTCGGGGAAGATTTCTATAAACTCGCCGCTCTAGGAGAATGTTTGCAGCAGGATCTTTTTGATTCAACATATACGGACTATGAGTGGTCGCTATTATTTGGATCTTTAACTCTTCGGCAAGCCCATTTAGGACTTGACCAAATTCCGCCTGAGCTGACGGATGCAGGAAGCTCTCAGGCTCTTCCACCAAAAATATCGGTGTTGAACGGTCCTTCTCTGTAACGGAAGAGCGCGTCCTGACCGCATCCAACACCGACATAAGCACTCGTGTTCGGTTCTGCGTTCCAGCCCCCCAATCCCCCAACGGAACCTCCACACTCTTGTCCGTCAGCTTTAGCTCAAGAGGGAATCTTGAGGATCTTCCGTTATCTATTGTGCCCAGCTCCACCTGGTACTTGTCACTTAGCTTGCCAAGCAGTTTTTCAAGCTCATCTTTGTGACTTTTCGCCGCCCGTTTTACCTTCGTCTTCAGGTTATTCTCGGCTTCTTCGATTCTTCGGCGATCATCGGGAGAAAAAGATGCCTCGAGAAACTCCGCGAGACCACTCCCTCTGTAAAAATAACTTCTCGTTGGAGCGGTGGAATTATGCAGAATTAAACTATTTACTGATCTGATTTTCTTTAATATCTCACTCGAATCGCGCTCTTCTAACTCCTTCCCCTCGACAAAACAAGAAATAGAACTCCTGTCGTCCTTATCTATCTTTTGGATGAATGATATTTTCACCACATTTGTTGGCATTATCAGCGCGCCAAATCTCTCGACGAAATAGAATATTTCCGAGTCATCTACTCGATCTAGCTGCAACTCGATTCTCAATTCGACTTCTTTGGCTCCTGTCGCCCACTGTGTCGAGTCACGCGCAAAAGAGAGCCGATCATTGTATAAATAGATCTGTTCTTCATCCTTATTTTCCAAGAAAAATCGAATTAACTTCACTACACCGGTCTTTCCGGCGTTATTCTTCCCAGATATTGCGCAATAGTTGTGAGTGAACTTGAAGCTGATGTCCTCAAGGGTCCGAAAATTATGAGCCTCAATCGAGCAAATTTTCATGATGCTGACCTAATAGAGAGGAAGGTGCCGTGCACAGATTGGCAGAGTACCCTCATAGGTTGCCATCGCGCTTCGTCTAATTTTGTCGACCTTCCACAGGGTATTGCGGGCTTCACAGGCGAGCTGGCGTCGAAACAAGAATGTCCCCCCTCCCCCTGACGTACGCCCCTCAAATTTCGGTTCCGCTCGCTTCGGCTTTGGCTTAGAACAGGCGCGGGCCGGGCGACCGGCGCCTTGCAGACAGCGCAAGCATTCATCGCAAGCATCTAACGCAAGAGTCATCGCGGCCCCACGTCGCGGGACAAGCCAGGGACGGAGACAACCATGACCAGCGGCGCCATTTACCCGAGCCTCAGGGATCGCACCGTGCTGATTACCGGCGGCGGTAGCGGCATCGGCGAATCGATCGTCCGCCACTTCGTCGCGCAGGGCTCGAAGGTCGGCTTCCTCGACATCAACGTCGAGGCCTCGGAAGCGCTGGTGAAGGAGCTTTCCGCTTCCGGCACCGTGCATTTCGAGAAGTGCGACCTGCGCGATATCGCAGCGCTCCGCCAGGCGATCGCCAATGTCCGCGAAAAGCTCGGGCCGATCACCATTTTGGTCAACAACGCCGCGCACGACCAGCGCCACAAGCTGGAAGACGTGACGCCCGAATATTGGGACGAGCGCTACCAGGTCAACATCCGCCACCAGTTCTTCGCGGCGCAGGCCGTGGCCGAGGACATGAAGGCGGCCGGCCATGGCGCCATCATCAACATGGGCTCGACCTCGTGGATGATCGGCCAGGGCGGCATGCCGGCCTATACCTCGGCGAAGTCGGCCGTGCAGGGGCTCACGCGAGGCCTCGCGCGCGACCTCGGCCCGTTCAATATCCGCGTCTGCTCGGTCGTCCCCGGCTGGATCATGACGCAGCGCCAGATCGACCTCTGGCTGACGCCGGAAGCCGAAGCCGACCTGATGAACAAGCAGTGCCTGAAGCGCAAGCTCTACCCCGACGACATCGCCAAGCCGGTGCTGTTCTTCGCCTCCGACGAGGCATCGGGCTGCACCAACCAGAGCTACATCGTCGACGGCGGCTGGGTCTGAGATCCCCGCTCTGAGGGAATCCCTCAAAAGCCCCCTCCCCGCCGGGAGGGGGCTTTTTTGTTTTTCGGGGCGGCCGTGCGTCCTTCGAGGCCCGGCTGCGCCGGGCACCTCAGGATGATGGGGTGCGTGGCGGGAGGGATCGGGCTCCCCCTCCCTCTTGTGGGGAGGGTCGGGGTGGGGGTACCGGCGCCGATCGATCCGAAGGCGCCCCTTCCCGGAAACCGCGAGGTGGTACCCCCTCCCTAGCCCTCCCCACAAGGGGGAGGGAATGGGCTCTCGCCCGCGACGACAGAACGACTACCCTTCGATGCGCTCGTGCACGGCAGGGCGTGGCGCGGGGGCTTCGCCGAGGCGGTAGGCGGCGCGGAGCAGCGACGCGGCGCGGTCGGCGTCCGCCTCGTTCCGCGCGTGCACGCGGCCGAGCGGCGTCTTCGCGTCGACGCGGGCGCCATGGCCGGCGAGGCCCGTGAAGCCGACGGAGAGGTCGATCGTGTCGGAGGCGACGCGGCGGCCGCCGCCCAGCTCGATCACCGCGACGCCGACGGCGCGGGTGTCGATCCCGTTCACATGGCCCTCGCCCTCCGCCAGCACGTCGCGGGTGACGGCGGCGCGGGGCAGATAGTCGCCGACGCGCTCGACGAAATCGGCGGGGCCGCCGAGGCCGGCGACCATGCGGCCGAAGCGCTCGGCAGCCTCGCCGGAGGCGAGCGCCGCCTCGAGCCGGGCGCGGCCCTCGGCGACGTCGGCGGCGCGGCCGGCGGTAACCAGCATCTCGGTGCCGAGCGCCAGCGTGACCTCGTGCAGCCGCGCGTCGCGCGCGGCGCCGGTGAGATAATCGACGGCGTTCCTCACCTCGACGGCGTTGCCGGCGGCGGAGGCCAAGGGCTCGTCCATGTCGGTGATCAGCGCCGTGGTGGCGACGCCGGCGCCGTTCGCCACCTCGACCAGGCTCTCGGCCAGCGTCCGCGCCTCGGCCCGCGTCGCCATGAAGGCGCCGGAGCCGGTCTTGACGTCGAGGACGAGGCCCTGCAGCCCGGCGGCGAGTTTTTTGGACAGGATCGAGGCGGTGATCAGCGGGATCGATTCGACCGTCGCGGTGACGTCGCGGATGGCGTAGAGGCGCTTGTCGGCCGGGGCGAGGTCCGCCGTCTGGCCGATCACCGCCGTGCCGACCTCGCGCACGACTTTGCGGAAGAGCGGCAGGTCGGGCTGGCTCCTGTAGCCGGGGATGGCGTCGAACTTGTCGAGCGTGCCGCCGGTATGGCCGAGGCCGCGACCGGAGATCATCGGCACATAGGCGCCGCAGGCCGCCACCATCGGCGCCAGCATCAGGGAGACATTGTCGCCGACGCCGCCGGTCGAATGTTTGTCGACGACCGGGCCGTCAAGCTCCGACCAGTCGAGTACATTGCCGGAATCCCGCATGGCCAAAGTCAGCGCCACCGCCTCGTCGCTCGTCATGCCGCGGAAGAAGACCGCCATGGCGAAGGCGGCGACCTGACCCTCCGAGACGGAGCCGTCGGTCAGCCCCTCGACCATGAAGCGGATCGCGTCGGCCGAGAGCACGCCGCCCTCGCGCTTCTGGCGGATGATTTCCTGCGGCAGCATGTTTTTTGTCTCTCCCTTTGGGCCCGTCCTTCGACCGGCTGCTTATCTCACCTTTCCCAGAGGGAGAGGTCGACGGCCGAAGGCCGGCGGGTGAGGGGTTAGGGAACCATCCGGAGAAGCCGCAACCCCTCACCCGGCCCTGCGGGCCGACCTCTCCCTATGGGAGAGGTGAAGAACCGTCAGACCGCCTGATCCTTCAGAAACCGGCGGATCAGCTTTTCCAGCTTCTTGGCGCCGACCGGGGCCATGTCCTTGGTTTCCTGGTGCGAGAGCTCGTCGCCCGTCATGCCGGCGCCGAGATTGGTGATGTTGGAGAAGGCGGCGACGCGGAGGTTGAAGAAGCGCGCCAGGATCGCCTCCGGCACGGTCGACATGCCGACGGCGTCGGCGCCGAGGATGCGCGCCATGCGGATTTCGGCCGGCGTCTCGAAGGAGGGGCCGGAGAACCACATGTAGACGCCGCGCGACAGCGGGATGCCGGCGTCCGTGGCGAGGCGCTCGAAGGCGGCGCGCCAGCCGAGGTCATAGGCCGTGGTCATGCCGACGAAGCGGGCGTCGCTTTCCTCGCCGATCAGCGGGTTGCCGCCGGAGAAATTGATGTGGTCGTCGAGCATCATCAGCGAGCCCGGGCCCATCTCCGTATGCAGCGAGCCGGCGGCGTTGGTAAGGATCACGCCCTCGCAGCCGAGCGCGGCGAGCATGCCGACGGCATTGCGCATTACCGCCGCGTCGCCTGCCTCGTAGAAATGCGAGCGGCCGGAGAAGACCAGGATCTCGACGCCCTCGAGCCGGCCGGCGACCAGGCTGCCGGCATGGGCCGAGACCTTGGAGACCGGCAGGCCCGGCAGCTCCGCATAGGGGATCGCGATCGCGTCCTCGACCGCGTCGGCGAGCGGGCCGAGGCCGGAGCCGAGCACGATGCCGAAGCGATAGGGCGCGTCGCGGCGGGCGCGGACGATCGCCGCCGCGGCGTGGCCGTCGTCGCGCGCCGTCAAGGCCGCTCGTCCAGCGAGAAGCCGGCCGGCAGCAGCTCGGCCATGGTGAAATCCTGGCCCTTGCCGGCGGGATCCGAGCAGTGGATCAGCGTCTGCGGATGCGCAAATTCCTTCAGCCGCTGGCGGCAGCCGCCGCAGGGCGTGCAGACGATGCCGCCATCGACCCGGTCAGCGACGACGAAGACGGCGGCGACGCGGCGGCCCTCGCCCGCAATGCCGGCGGCGATCATCTGGCCGAGCGCCGAGGTCTCGGCGCACCAGCCCTCCGGATAGGAGGCGTTCTCGACATTGGCGCCGACATGGATGCTGCCGTCGTCGGCGAGGATGGCGGCGCCGACGAAGAAGTTCGAATAGGGCGCGTGGGCGTTGAGGCGAACCGCCTGCGCCCGCTTCAGCAGGTCGGCGCGCGTTTCGGCGTCGAGGGTAGCCGTCACGTCAGCGCTCCTTCACATAGGGCACGCCGCTCGCGCGCGGCGGGATCGCCTTGCCGATGAAGCCGGCCAGAAGGATCACGGTCAGGATGTACGGCAGCGCCTGGATCAGCTGCACCGGCACTTCGCCGATGCCGGGCAGGATGATGCCCTGCAGGCGGATCGACGCGGCGTCGAGGAAGCCGAACAGCAGGCAGGTCAGAAGCACGTTGAGCGGCTTCCACTTGGCGAAGACGAGGGCGGCGAGCGCGATATAGCCCTTGCCGGCCGACATCTCGCGGATGAAGCCGGCCGATTGCGCCACCGACAGATAGGTGCCGGCAAAGCCGGCGAGGATGCCGCAGCAGATCAGCGCGCGATAACGCAGCCAGGAAACCGAGATGCCGGCGGTGTCGACGGCGCCTGGATTCTCGCCGACGGCGCGCAGCCGCAGGCCGAAGCGCGTGCGGTAGAGCACCCACCAGGTCAGCGGCACGGCGAGGAAGGCGAGATAGACGAGGATGTTCTGCCCCGAGATCAGCCGCGCATAAAGCGGGCCGAGGAACGGCACCGAGGCAATCTCGCTCGCATAGGGAAGCGTGATCTCGGTGAAGCGCGCGGAGTTCGGCAATTGCGGCGTGCGGCCGCCCTGGCCGAACCAGGCATTGCCGAGCTGGATCGTCAGGCCGGAGGCGATGAAATTGATGGCGACGCCGGAGATGATCTGGTTGCCGCGCTGGGTGATCGAGGCGAAGCCGTGCAGCAGGCTCAAGAGCACGCCGGTCAGGATCGCGGCGAACAGGCCGAGCCAGGGCGAGCCGGTGACGGTCGCGACCGAGGCGGCCGAGAAGGCCGAGAACAGCATCTTGCCCTCGAGGCCGATGTCGACGATGCCGGACCGCTCGGCATAGAGGCCGGCGAGCGCGGTGAAGACGAGCGGCACCGACAGGCGGACGGTGGCGGCGAGGATCTGGATCAGATCGGCGAACAGGCTTTCCATGATCGCTCCTCAGGCCGCGCCGGCGGCGGATGCCGGCCGGGATTTCGGTTTCGCCGCGAAGAGCGCGATCAGCGGCGGCCGGAACATGTGCTCGAGCGCGCCGGCGAACAGGATCACCAGGCCCTGGATCAGGATGATCATCTCGCGGGTGATGTTGGGCACCCAGAAGGAGAGCTCGGCGCCGCCCTGGTAGAGCACGCCGAACAGGATGGCGGCGATGATGATGCCGACCGGATGCGAGCGGCCCATCAGCGCCACCGCGATGCCGACGAAGCCGGCGCCGGCCGGGAATTCGACCTGCAGCTTGCCCATGTCGCCCATCACCGGGTTCAGCGCCATCATGCCGGCGAGGCCGCCGGAGATGATCATGGTGAGGACCACCGTCTTCACATAGGGAATGCCGGCATAGACCGCCGCCGTCGGGTTGGTGCCCATGGTGCGGATCTCGTAGCCGAAGCGGGTGCGCCAGATCAGCACCCAGACGACGAAGGCGGCGACCAGCGCGATCAGGAAGGCGACGTTGAACGGCGCGGCGCCGATGTCGAGCCCGAACCACTGCATCAGCCAGCCGAGCTTCGGCAGCTGGCCGCCCGGCTCGAACAGGCGGGTCTGCGGCGACATGTTGCCGGGCTGCTTGATGACGTTGACGAGCAGATAGACCATCAGCGCCGCGGCGATGAAGTTGAACATGATCGTCGTGATGACGATGTGGCTGCCGCGCTTCGCCTGCAGCCAGGCCGGGATCAGCGCCCAGAGCGCGCCGAAGGCGAAGGCCGCCGCCGTCGCCACCACGGCGGTGACGTACCAGGGCATGTAGCGGTCAAGCGCCAGCGCGGCCATGGCGACGCCGAGGCCGCCCAGATAGACCTGCCCCTCGCCGCCGATGTTGAAGAGGCCGCCATGGAAGGCGACGGCGACGGCAAGGCCCGTGAAGATGAAATTGGTGGCGTAATAGAGCGTGAAGGCGATGCCCTCGCCGGAGCCGAGCGCGCCCGACAGCATGTACTGCACCGCCTCGACCGGGCTCTCGCCGATGAACAGCACGACCAGGCCGGAAATGGCGAAGGCGACGAGGACGTTCAGAAGCGGCAGCAGGCCGAAATTGACCCAGCGCGGCAGGGTTCCGAGGGGAGCGCTCATGGGTGCAATCCGTTGATGTGGTGCGTGCCGAGATCCTCACCTCTCCCTGAGGGAGAGGTCGACGGCCGAAGGCCGGCGGGTGAGGGTTTAGGAAACTTGTCCGTGAGGGCGTAAACCCTCACCCGGCCCTGCGGGCCGACCTCTCCCTCAGGGAGAGGTGAAAGAGCTGATCCGGAAACGGGGAGCCGGTACCCCCTCCCCGGCCCTCCCCACAAGGGGGAGGGTGAAGAAGGGGAGCGACCGAAGCGCTTGGGCTCCTGCCTGCCAGCGGAAGACAGGTGCGACGACGGCGCGCGCACTCTGAAGTCAGCCGCATGATCCAGAATCCCCTCCCCCTTGTGGGGAGGGTTAGGGAGGGGGTACCGGCTCCGTCCATCCGAGAGGCGCGACGAGCCATTTCCGCAGTCGAAGCGGTAGTTGCCAGGTTCTCCCCGCGAGGGAGAGGGAGCGCGCGCGAAAAAAATCATTCCGCCGCCTCCCGGGCGATGCCGGCCATCATCAGGCCGATCTCCTGCTCGCCGGCATGCGCCTCCGGCTCGCCGACGACGGTGCCGGCGAACATGACGAGGATGCGGTCGGACAGCGAACGGATCTCGTCGAGCTCGACCGAGACCAGCAGGATCGCCTTGCTCTCGTCGCGGAGCGCAACGAGGCGCTTGTGGATGAACTCGATGGCGCCGATGTCGACGCCGCGCGTCGGCTGGCCGACGAGCAGGCAGGCCGGATCCCGCTCGATCTCGCGGGCGAGCACGATCTTCTGCTGGTTGCCGCCGGAGAAATTCGCCGTCTTCAGGCGCGGGTCGGCCGGGCGGATGTCGTATTTCTCGATCTTTTCGACCGCGTCGCGGCGGATGGCGTCGATGTCGAGGAACGGCCCCTTCAGGTATTTCGGGTCGTCCTGGTAGCCGAGGATGGCGTTTTCCTTCTCCTCGAAGGCGAGCACCAGCCCCATGTGGTGCCGGTCTTCCGGCACATGGGCGAGGCCCTTCTTGCGCAGGCGCGCCGGATCGAGCCGCTCGACCGGCTCGCCGTTCAGAAGGATGCGGCCCGAGGCCGGCTTGCGGATGCCGGCGATCGCCTCCAGCAATTCCGACTGGCCGTTGCCGGCGACGCCGGCGATGCCGACGATCTCGCCGGCGCGGACCTCGAACGACACGTTGTCGACCATGGTGACGCCGCGCGAATCCTTGACGGTCAGGTTCTCGACCGAAAGCACGACCGGGCCCGGCTTCGCCTCGCCCTTCTCGACCCTGAGCAGCACGCGGCGGCCGACCATCAGCTCGGCCAGCTCCGCCATCGTCGTCTCGGACGTCTTGCGGGTGGCGACCATCTCGCCGCGCCGCATGACGGAGACGGTGTCGGTGATCGCCATGATCTCGCGCAGCTTGTGCGTGATCAGGATGACGGTCTTTCCCTGCTCCTTGAGCTGCGCCAGCATGCGGAACAGGTGATCCGCCTCCGCCGGCGTCAGCACGCCGGTCGGCTCGTCGAGGATCAGCACCTCGGCGCCGCGATAGAGCGCCTTGAGGATCTCGACCCGCTGCTGCTTGCCGACGGGGAGCTCCTCGATGATCGCATCGGGATCGACGTCGAGCCCGTATTCGCGCTCGATCCGGCCGAGCTCGCCGCGGACGGCGGCCTCGCCGCGCTTCAGCAGCGCGCCGCCCTCGACGCCGAGCATGACGTTTTCGAGCACGGAGAAATTCTCGACCAGCATGAAGTGCTGGTGGACCATGCCGATGCCAGCCTTGATCGCCGTCTGGCTGTCGGTGATGCGAAGTTCCTTGCCGTCGACGAGGATCTGGCCGGAATCCGCATGGTAGAAGCCGTACAGGATCGACATCAGCGTCGACTTGCCGGCGCCGTTCTCGCCGATGATGCCGTGGATCGAGCCCTTGGCGACCGAGAGATTGATGTTCTTGTTGGCGTGGACCGGCCCGAAGCGCTTGTCGATGCCGACGAGCTCGATGGCAGGCGTGGAATCCAGGGTCGAAACGGTCATGGAAGGGCCCCGATACGGTCACGCCCTCCTGCGAGGGGACCGGGTATGTGTTCGCCATGCCGGGTCGAGGCCGGACCCGTCCGGGTCGGGCGCCTGGCCTCGGACCGCTCTCCGCCCGCCCGAGGGCAGGCGGAGGCGATATCCGGCGACGGCAACCGGTCCGCGATGCCGGAAGCTGGCATCGCGGTCCTCGTTCAGCGACGCGCCGGGCTTAGCCCGGGCACTTCTCGTCGTCCATGTAGTTATGGACCTTGACGGCGCCCGAGATGATGTCGGCCTTGGCCTTCTCGACGGCGGCCTTCATCTCGTCGGAGACGAGCGGCTTGTTGTTGTCGTCAAAAGCCCAGTCGACGCCGTTTTCCTTCAGGCCGAGGGCCTGGGTGCCGGCGGTGAACTTGCCGTCCTTGACGTCGGAGAAGGCGTTGTGCACCGCGACGTCGACGCGCTTCACCATCGAGGTGAGGATCTTGCCGGGATGCAGGTGGTTCTGGTTCGAATCGACGCCGATGCCGAGCTTGCCGGCGTCGACGGTCGTCTGCAGCACGCCGAGGCCGGTGGCGCCGGCAGCCGCGTAGATCACGTCCGCGCCCTGGTCGATCTGCGACTTGGCGAGCTCGCCGCCGCGCACCGGATCGTTCCAGGCGGCGCCCGTGGTGCCGGTCATGTTCTGGAACACGTCGGTCGCGCCGGCAGCCTTGGCGCCCTGCACGTAGCCGCAGCCGAACTTGCGGATCAGCGGAATGTCCATGCCGCCGACGAAGCCGACCTTCTTCGATTCCGACTTCAGGCCGGCGAGCACGCCGACGAGGTAGGAGCCTTCATCCTCGGCGAAGACGACGGAGCGGACGTTCGGCGCCTCGACGACGGAGTCGACCAGCACGAACTGGGTGTCCGGGAATTCCTTGGCGACCTTGGCGACCGCGTCGGTCCAGGCGAAGGAGAGCGCGACGACCGGGTTGAAGCCGCGCTTGGCGAAATTGCGGATCGCCTGCTCGCCCTGGGTGTCGTTCTGCGGCTCGAAATCCTTGTAGTCGATGCCCGTCTCGGCCTTGAACTTCTCCGAGCCGTTGTAGCCGGCTTCGTTGAAGGATTTGTCGAACTTGCCACCCGTGCCGTAAACCAGCGCCGGCTTGACGTCGGCAGCCCAGGCCGAGCCCGTCGCCATGAGCGCCACGACGGCCGCTCCAATGAACTTGCGGATCATGATGGTAGATCTCTCCTCTGAAAGGCTTGTTCTTGTGGCGTTGATCGCCAGTCCGAAGCGCCCCCTTGCGTTACCGACGAGCGGCAGCTGTTCCCAATTTCGCATGGCCCCTGACAAATTTCATGCGGTTTCTTTGGTCAGGCGCGCAACCATCCGCTGCTTTTCCCAGCGTCGCGGATCGTGTCTCGCAGCTTAGGCGGCGGGATTTTTTTATTCAACTGATCAAGAAATAGCGGTGGCCGACCGACGCGGAAAATGCGGCCACGCTCACTTTCGGCTTTTCCTCGGACCCCGATCTTTCTATCACTGGCACGCTATCACTGGGATGTCGGTCGCTCGGACCGTAGGGAGAACAGTCCATGGCGATCCGTCCGGCCCTCGCGCTGGTTGCCCACGACAAGAAGAAGGACGATCTCGTCGCCTTCGCCGTCACGCACCGGGCACGCCTCGCCGAGTTCGACCTCTACGCCACCGGCACGACCGGCGGCCGCATCATCGAGGCGGTGCCGGAACTGCCGGTGACGCGGCTGAAGAGCGGCCCGCTCGGCGGCGACCAGCAGATCGGCGCGCTGATCGCCGAAGGCCGCATCAAGGGCCTGATCTTCTTCGTCGACCCGCTGACGCCGATGCCGCATGACGTCGACGTCAAGGCGCTGATGCGGCTCGGCGCGCTTTACGATATTCCGATGGCGCTGAACGCGGCGACGGCCGATCTCCTGATCGCCCATCCCGACGCCTTCCTGCAGACCACCTGACACATCTACCGAACAACCCGTCGCCCGATCAGCCAACGCAAGGCACCATGACCACGATCACGACCCCTCGCGCCTTCGTTCCCTTCCCGGCGCTGATCGCCGATATCGGCGGCACCAATGCCCGCTTCGCGCTGGTGCCGGACGAGAATTCGCCGCCACTGCGCTTTCCGACGGTGCTGACCGCCGATTTCGCCACCATCGACGACGCCATCGCCGCGGTGCTGCCGCCCGACCTGACGCCGCACTCGGCCGTGCTGGCGCTGGCCGGCCCGATCCAGGGCGACCGCGTGCCGCTGACCAACTGCCACTGGGTGGTGGAGCCGAAGCGGATGATCGCCCGCTTCGGGCTCGACGAAGTGATCCTGCTCAACGATTTCGAGGCGCTGTCGCTGTCGCTGCCGGCGCTCGCCGGCGACGATCTCCTGCCGATCGGATCCGGCGCGCCGCTGACCAATGCCGCGCAGGTCGTGGTCGGTCCCGGCACCGGCCTCGGCGCCGCCGCCCTGATCCACGCCAACGGCACCTGGCTGCCGGTTCCCGGCGAAGGCGGCCATATCGACCTTTCGCCCGTGAGCGAGCGCGACTTCGAGATCTGGCCGCATCTGGAAAAGCCCTACAAGGGCGGCCCGTTCGCCCGCATCGAGGGCGAGACGCTGCTCTGCGGCAGCGGCCTCGTCCGCCTTTATCGCGCCGTCGCTTCCGCCAACGGCGTCGCGGCCCGCTTCGACAATCCGTCGGAGATCACCGCCGCAGCGATGGAGCGTTCCGACGCGAGCGCCGAAGAGGCGCTGGAGCTCTTCTGCGTGCATCTCGGCCGGCTCGCCGGCAATCTCGCCCTGATCTTCATGGCGCGGGGGGGCATCTTCCTTGCCGGCGGCATCGCCGCCAAGATCGCGCCCTTCCTGCAGCAGAGCGGATTCCGCGAGGCCTTCATCGACAAGGTGCCGCATCAGGCGCTGATGGACCGCATGCCGACCTCGGTCGTCGTCCATCCCGAACCGGCGCTCGCCGGCATCACCGCCTATGCCCGCCACCCCGACCTCTTCGGCATCGTCACCGAGGGAAGGCGCTGGCTGAAATAGGGCCGGCAGCGCCGCCGTCATTCCCTCCCCCTTGTGGGGAGGGAGAAGACCGTCGCGACGACGGCGTCGGCGAGGGTCCTGTCGAGGGGCTGGTGCCCGACCAGCAGCCGGTAGAACACCGGCGCGTAGATCATGTCGAGCAGCGCCTCCAGATCCGGCGGTGGCGCCATCTCGCCGGAAGCGATCGCACTTTCCAGGATCGTCCGCCCCGTCTCGCGGCTGGCCAGGATCACCTTGTTGCGGAACGCCTTGGTGAACTCGCTCTGCGGATCGGCCGAGGCCAGCGCCAGGGCGACCTGGCGGCCGCGCGTCGTGGCGAAGGCGGTGACGAGGCCGCGCATCTGCGCCAAAAGCCGCGCGCGCGCCGTGGCTCCCTCGGCCAGCGCCTCCGGCAGCGGGTTGGCGACGAGGGCGGCGAGCGCCAGTTCCTGCGCATTGGCCCAGTTGCGGTAGAGCGTCGGCTTGCCGACGCCCGAGCGCGCCGCGACCGCCTCGATCGACAGCCGGCCGAAGCCTTCCGCCATCAGGATCTCATGTGCGGCGCGGAGCGCGCGCTCGCGCGCTTCGGCGCTGGGCGGCCGGCCGGGTTTTCGCTTGGGAGGGCTTGCTTGACTCATTACGCAACGGAACGTAATCTAATCCCGGATGGGGTGCAAGGGAGACTACGACAGAAGCCAAGAGGGAGAGAGACCGTGGAACCGACGACACTTCGGGTCAGTGCCCATTTCATCACCAGGAACGCCGCCGAGGCGATCGATTTCTACAAGAAGGCCTTCGGCGCCGAGGAGATCTTCCGCATGACGGATCCCTCGGACGGCAGGGTCGGCCACGCCGAGCTCCGCTTCGGCGAGACGCTGATGATGATCGCCGACGAATATCCCGATTTCGGCGCCGTCAGCCCCGACACGGTCGGCGGCTCGCCGGTGACGTTCCACCTCGACACCAACGCGACCGACGCCATGGTCGAGCGGGCGCTGGCGGCCGGCGCGACGCTGCTGCGCGCCGCCGCCGACCAGAGCTTTGGCGAGCGCATCGCCCAGGTGCTCGACCCCTACGGCCATCGCTGGACGCTGTCGCAGAAGATCGAGGAAGTCGCGCCAGCCGAAATGCAGCGCCGCTGGGAGGCCGAGACCTCGGCGTGAGGCCGGCAAACCTCCGTCATCCCCGCGAAGGCGGGGATCCATGCAGCCGAAGCCTTGGCCTGCTAAAGCTCTGATATTTCTCAGAGAGCCCGGCGGAATGGATCCCCGCCTTCGCGGGGATGACGCCTGAGCTGGACCTGACCTCAGCTGATCCGCAGCAGGCTGGCGACCGCGATGTCCTCGCCGAGATCCGGCCAGTGCAGCGCCTCGCCGCGGCCGGTAATCTGCCAGTTCTCGCGCTCGGCCCGCGTCGCGCCGACGAGGCGGGGGAACCAGTCGATCGGGGTGGCGAGCTCGCGTCCGTCGGCAAGGCTCACGAGGAGCGCATCCTTGGTCACGGCGGCATCGATGGCGACGGGATCGATCTTCATGGACGTTCCTTTCCGCGACGCGAGGTGATTCGGCCGTTCCCGACCTTGCCGCCACAGAATGGCAATTCCGAGTCGACGCCAGCTCCGGCGACTGGCTCAGGTGCCGCGTGGCTTCGCCCGCGCGGTCGCCTGGGCGACGAGCGGATCGTCCGGCCAGACATGTTTTGGATAGCGGCCGCGCATGTCGGAGCGGACATCCTTCCACGAGCCGCGCCAGAAGCCGGGCAGATCCTTGGTGATCTGGATCGGCCGGTGCGCCGGCGAGAGCAGCGTCACCGTCAGCGGCACGCCGCCATCGCCGACGGACGGATGCCGGTCGAGCCCGAACAATTCCTGCACGCGGATCTCCAGAACCGGCCCGTTCGGATCGGAATAATCGATCGGCACGCGCGATCCCGACGGCGCATCGAAATGGGTCGGGGCGAGGCGGTCCATCGCTGCCCGCCTGTCCCACGGCACCAGGCTCGCCAGGCCCTCATGCAGCACGCCCGGCGTCACCGCGTCGAGCCGGCGTTTTCCCGAGAGATACGGCCCGAGCCAGTCGTCGAGGTCCTGCGCTAGCGCCGCGTCGGAGACATCCGGCCAGTCGGCCCCGAGACGGGCATGCAGGAAGGCGATGCGGGCGCGGAATTGCTCGGCCGTCTTCTCCCAGGGAAGCGCCGCCACGCCGCGCCGCCGGATTTCCGCCAACAGCGCCGCCTGCACCGCCGCGTCGGAGACTTTGCCGCTGGCGCGGTCGGCGAGCACCAGCCGGCCGAGCCGGCGCACGCTGCGGCCACGTACAGAGCCGGTCTGCGGATCGAAGGCGACGCCCTCCTCCTCGACGATCCCACCGGCGAAATTGGCCTCGATCTCTTCGCGAGAAATCGGCGCGGCGGCGAGGATGCGCGCGTTCTCGGCCGCGCCCTGCAGGCTGGCGACCGCGAGGAACGGCTCTCGCGACAGCGCGTCGGCCGGATCGAGCATGCCGCCGCGCCCGTTCGCCATGACGAAGGCGCCGGGCGCGCCGCGCGCCATGGCGATCCGGTCCGGGAAGGCGAAGGCGGTGAGGAGCCCCGCCTCCTCGATGTCGGCGCGGCCATTCTCGCCCCGCGCCCCGGCCTCGCGGGCCCAGCGCGCGGCGAGCGACAACGAATCCCGGCTTCGCGGATCGCGGGCGGCGAAGAGCCGGCGCAGCCGCTCGCGCAGGTCCGCATCGTTGCCGCCGAGCCCGGTTTCGGAGAGGAGCGCGGCGATCGCGCCGGCGAGGCTGCCATGGCCGAGGCTGGCGCCCTTGCGCAGCATGTGACCAAGGCGCGGGCTGACGGCGAGGCGGGCGAGGCCCTCCCCCTCCTTCGTCAGGCGGCGATCGGCGTCGAGCGCGTCGAGCCGGGTGAGCAGCGCCACGGCCTCTTCCCAGGCGGGTTTGGGTGGCGGATCGAGGAAGGCGAGTTGCGCGGGATCGGCAACGCCCCAGCTGGCAAGATCCAGCACCAGCGGCGCGAGGTCGGCCTCCAGCATCTCCGGCCGGTCGAACGGCGCGAGCGCCGCCGTCTGCCCCTCTTCCCAGAGCCGGTAGCAGACGCCGGGCTCGGTACGGCCGGCGCGGCCGCGCCGCTGGTCGGCCGAAGCGCGCGACACGCGGCGCGTCTCGAGCCGGGTCAGCCCGGTCGCCGGTTCGTAGACCGGCGCGCGGGCGAGGCCGGAATCGATCACGACGCGCACGCCCTCGATGGTGAGCGACGTCTCGGCGATCGCGCTCGCCAGCACCACCTTGCGCTTTCCGGGTGCCGCCGGACGGATCGCGCGGTCCTGCGCGGCAAAATCGAGCGCGCCATAGAGCGGCGCGATCTCGACGCCGTCGCCGACCCGTCCTTCCAGCCGCTCGGCGACGCGGCGAATTTCCGCCTGTCCCGGCAGGAAGACGAGCAGACTGCCGGTCTCCGCCGCCAGCGCTCGGCGCACCGCATCGGCGACGTCGTCCTCGATGCGGCGGGCGGCATCGCGGCCGCCATGCCGCGTCTCGACCGGGAACATGCGGCCGAGGCTTTCGACCACCGGCGCATCGCCCAGCAGCCGCGCCACGCGGGCGCCGTCGATGGTCGCCGACATGACCAGGATGCGCAGGTCTTCGCGCAGGCCCGCCTGCGCGTCGAGCGCCAAGGCCAGGCCGAGATCACCGTCGAGGCTGCGCTCGTGGAACTCGTCGAAGATCACCGCCGCGATGCCGTCGAGCGAGGGATCGTCGAGGATCATGCGGGTGAAGACGCCCTCGGTGACGATCTCGACGCGGGTGCGGGCCGAGACCTTCTTTTCCAGCCGGACGCGATAACCGACGGTCTCACCGACCTCCTCGCCGAGCGTCTCGGCCATGCGGCGTGCGGCGGCGCGGGCGGCCAGCCGGCGCGGCTCCAGCATCAGGATGCGGCGATCGCCCCGCCACGGCGCATCGAGCAGCGCCAGGGGAACACGCGTCGTCTTGCCGGCGCCCGGCGGCGCCACCAGCACGGCGCTGTTTCCGCGTTCAAGCGCGGCTTTGAGTTCGGGAAGGACATCATCGACGGGCAGCATGCCGCCGTCATAGAGGGCGGCGGGGTTTCGTGCCAGTGGGGGATGCCCGGGTGGTCCGGGTCGTCCGCCTCGCCTCCCCTGCCTCCGCCATCATCCTGAGGTGCCCGGCGAAGCCGGGCCTCGAAGGAGGCTCCAGGGAACGCCTCTCATTTCATCGGCAAACTAGAGTGCTCCACTGGATCCTCCTTCGAGGCTTCGCTCACGCGAAGCACCTCAGGATGATGGCGGAGGTGGTCGGATCTCCCCAACCAACGGAGCCCTGCAAACAAGCCCCTCCCCCAACCCTCTCCCGCAAGCGGGCGAGGGCTTTTCGGCCGGCGATCGTCATCGACGGAGAACGCGGCGACGGGCGCCGGCGAGCCCCCTCTCCCGCGTGCGGGAGAGGGCTGGGGTGAGGGTCTGCAGCCCCTGCCCCCCAAAAACAAAAAAGGGCGCCGCAAGGGGCGCCCTTCGAAACTCATCTGCAGAACCGAAAAACCCTACTCGACCCCCGCCGGGTTGTTGGCCTCGGCGTTGGCCTCGTGCACCTTGAGCTCTTCGAGGCGCGGCATCGAGACGATGTTGTAGCCGGAATCGACGAAGTGGACGTCGCCGGTGACGCCGGCGCCGAGCTCGGACAGGAGATAGAGGGCCGAGCCGCCGATCTCTTCGAGCGAGACGGTGCGGCGGAGCGGCGAGTTCTTCTTCTGGTAGTTGTACATGATGCGGGCATCGGCAACGCCGGAGCCGGCGAGCGTGCGCACCGGGCCGGCCGAGATCGCGTTGACGCGGATGTTGTCGCCGCCGAAATCCATGGCGAGATAGCGCACCGAGGATTCGAGCGCCGCCTTGGCGACGCCCATGACGTTGTAGTTCGGCATGACGCGGGTCGAGCCGCCATAGGTCAGCGTCAGGATCGAGCCGCCATCCGGCATCAGCGCCGCGGCGCGCTTGGCGATCTCCGTGAAGGAGAAGCAGGAGATCACCATCGTCTTCACGAAATTGTCGCGCGTCGTGTCGGCGTAGCGACCCTTCAGCTCGTTCTTGTCGGAAAAGCCGATGGCGTGGACGATGAAGTCGATCTTGCCCCATTCGGCCTTCAGCGCCGCGAAGACGCTGTCGACCGAGGCGAGATCCTCGACGTCGCAGGGGAGCAGCAGCTTGGCGCCGACGGCGTCGGCCAGCGGCTTGACGCGGCGGCCGAAGGCATCGCCCTGATAGGTGAAGGCGAGTTCGGCGCCGTGGGCGGCCAGCGTCCGGGCAATGCCCCAGGCGATCGAATGATCGTTGGCGACACCCATGATGAGACCGCGTTTGCCGCTCATCAGGTTGCTGGTTGCTGCCGTCATTCGATCGTCCTTGTTCTTGTTGTGGCTCAGGCGACGTAGCGCTGGAAGACCAGCGAGGCGTTGGTGCCGCCGAAGCCAAATGAGTTGGAGAGTACGGTGTCGATCTTCGCGTCGTCGATGCGCTTGCGCACGATCGGCATGTCGGCGAAGGCCGGGTCGAGCTCTTCGATGTGAGCCGATTCCGCGATGAAGCGGTTGTTGAGCATGAGCAGCGAATAGATCGATTCGTGCACGCCGGTCGCGCCCTGCGAATGGCCGGTCAGCGACTTGGTCGCCGAGATCGGCGGGCAGCTGTCGCCCGAGCCGAACACTTCGCGGATCGCTTCCATTTCCTTCAGATCGCCGATCGGCGTCGAGGTGGCGTGCGGGTTGATGTAGTCGATCTTCTCGCCGGTGGTCGCAATCGCCTGGCGCATGCAGCGGGCCGCGCCCTCGCCGGACGGGGCGACCATGTCGGCGCCGTCGGAGGAGAGGCCGTAGCCGACGATCTCGCCATAGATGCGCGCGCCGCGCGCCTTGGCGATCTCGAGCTCTTCGAGCACCAGCACGCCGGCGCCGCCGGAAATGACGAAGCCGTCCCGGTTGGCGTCATAGGCGCGCGAGGCGATGGCGGGACGGTCATTGTACTTCGACGACAGCGCGCCCATCGCGTCGAACAGCACGGAAAGCGTCCAGTCCAGCTCCTCGCAGCCGCCGGCGAACATCCGGTCCTGCTTGCCGTACTGGATCATCTCATAGGCATTGCCGATGCAATGGTTTGATGTCGCGCAGGCGGACGAGATCGAATAGTTCACGCCCTTGAGCTTGAACCAGGTCGACAGCGTCGCGGACGGCGAGGAAGACATCGCCTTGGGCACGGCCAGCGGGCCGACTTTCTTGGACGAGCCCGACTCGAGCGCCTTCTGCGCCGATTCGACGATGGTACGCGTCGACGGTCCGCCCGAGCCCATGATGATGCCGGTGCGCTCGTTGGAGATCTCGGCCGCCTCGAGACCAGCGTCACGGATCGCCTGATCCATGGCGACATGGTTCCACGCCGTGCCGCCGCCGTGGAAACGCATGGCCCGACGGTCGACGACCTCGGCCGGATCGAGCGTCGGAGCGCCGGCGACATGGCTGCGGAAGCCGTGATCGGCATAGTCCTTTGCAAAGGAAATGCCGCTCTTCGCCTCGTGTAGACTCGCCAGCACTTCCTGGGTGTTGTTGCCGATGGAAGAGACGATCCCCATCCCCGTCACGACGACCCGCTTCATCGATTCTCGTCCTTACCTAGAAGAGCAAACCGCTCGGTTGGCGACCGTTCCGATCCCGAATGGATCAGGCCTGCCGATCAGCCGACGGCAGGCGTAGCATCGCCCTGGAACAGGCCGACGCGGAGGTCCTTGGCGCGGTAGATGGTGACGCCATCCGCCTTCAACCAGCCGTCAGCGATGCCGAGCACCAGCTTCGAGCGGAGAACGCGCTTCAGATCGACGCCATATTCGACCTTCTTCACGGTCGGGACGACCATGCCGGAGAACTTGATCTCACCGGTCGAGAGGGCGCGGCCGCGGCCGGGCGAACCGCTCCAGCCGAGGAAAAAGCCCAGCATCTGCCACATGGCGTCGAGGCCGAGGCAGCCCGGCATCACCGGATCGCCCTTGAAGTGGCACTGGAAGAACCAGAGGTCGGGATTGACGTCGAGCTCGGCGCGGATGTGGCCCTTGCCGTATTCGCCGCCTTCCTCGCTGATCGAGGTGATGCGATCGAACATCAACATGGGGGGCAGCGGCAATTGCGCATTGCCTTCGCCGAACAATTCTCCCCGCCCGCAGGCGAGCAGAGCCTCATAGTCGAAGCTCGACGGGCGATCTGCCATGCCGTCACTCTACCTCTGTTCGGCCCGCGACCTCGAAAATCCGGGCGCGCGCACTATCCTCTCGACGCAGGCGGCATTCAGCCTCCCGCGCTTTTCGTGGCCTTCCTAACATAGCCGCCTCGTGATCGAAAGCCCGGTGGATTTCAGGCGAGTTCCTAGCATCTGGTCCTGCTAGGATGGCCGGAGGCGCATCGCGCGCCGCATGGAGACAGGCATGAATCGCATCCCCGCCCTTACTGCGCTGGCTATCCTTGTCGGGCTCGCGGCGATTCCGGCCGGGGCGCGCGACCTGTTCCAGCAGCCGAGCCTGTTCGATCAGCCGAAGCTGTTCCAGGTGCCGATCCCGAAGATCCAGACGCCGGGGGCGCCCGAGGTGCCCGGCCTCACCGCCAACCAGTGCCGCTCGCTCGCCGGCAACTGCCCGACCGGCCGGCTCGAGCGCATCGGCACGACATGCTTTTGCAACACGGCGCGGGGCGGCCGGAGCCACGGCACGACGGAAACCCGCCCGCAGGGGACCTTTGGTCCGTGAGTTTTTTGACGAACGGGTGAACGCCTGAGGCGGTCGCTCAACAGGCGAGCCCGATTTCCTGAGCAATCCGAGTTGCCCCTTACCTCTCCCTGAGGGAGAGGTCGGAGCGAAGCACCGAATGGTCGCCGTGTAGCCCACGGCCGATGGTTAGGGCACCGTCGCCCCGGCGGAGGCCGGGGCCCATGAACACCGGCCAGGAAAGCTTGGCTCAGCCTATCGGCCACGGGTCTGTGTGTCTGGATCCCGGCCTTCGCCGGGATGACGGCGGAGGGTGGCACGGCCCGATCAGCGCGATGGTGTTGCGTCGACCTCTCCCTCAGGGAGAGGTGAAGGAAGGGTATTTCAGACCGCATCATGCATTGCGGCCAGACACCAAGGCGTTCTCGATCGAAGCGGATGCCGGCTCGCGCAAGAAAACGGGACGAGGCAAATAGCTAAGAGTTCGCGCCGAGAATCGCCGGCAGCAGGCCGGGGAAGCGGGCTTCGAGATCGTCGTAGCGGACGGAGATGATCCGCTTGGCGCCGTCGATGCGGGCGCGGGTGACGCCGGCCTCGCGCAGCCGGGCGTAATGGTAGGTCATGTTGGTCTTGGACAGGCCGGAAAGCGCCGACGTCGCGCCGCAGCTGTCCTCGCCGACCTTCATGAGATGCTGAACCACGTCGCGCCGGATCGGGTCGCTCAGCGCCTCCAGCACGGCGGAGAGGTCGATCTGCTCGGTCAGCGGGTGAAAGAGATCCTTGGCCATGGCCGACACATAGAGGTGGCGCGCAAACAGTTCAAGTATTATTGAACATTGCTTGACGCGCCCGTTTCGGCCGCCATATTGTCCAACAGTTTTTGAACTCTTGGACAAAATCACCATGCTTCGCTCCCTGAT
This sequence comes from Kaistia sp. SLG-1, assembly GCF_059699055.1. NCBI lineage: Bacteria > Pseudomonadati > Pseudomonadota > Alphaproteobacteria > Hyphomicrobiales > Kaistiaceae > Kaistia > Kaistia sp. SLG-1. The sequence continues at coordinate 284,629 of NZ_AP048544.1, read as the reverse complement.
CTGGCTGGCGCTCGGTACCTTCGCCATCGGTACCGAGGGCTTCATGATCGCCGGCATCCTGCCGATGATCGCCGACGACCTGCAGGTGTCGGTCGCCGCGGCCGGCCATCTCGTCACCTGCTTCGCGCTGGTCTACGCGGTCGCCGCCCCCCTGCTGGCGGTGGCGACGGCGAACTGGCCGCGCAAGACGCTGCTCGCCGCCGCCATCACCGCCTTCGGCCTCGCCAACATCGTCGCCGGCCTCGCGCCGGACTATCTCTGGCTGATGGTGTCGCGCGTGCTGCTGGCGCTTTCGGCCGCCGCCTTCGTGCCGTCGGCCTCGGGCACGGCGGCGACCATGGTCGCGCCGGAAAAGCGCGGCCGCGCCATTTCGATCATCTATACGGGCATGACGGTGTCGATCATCGTCGGCGTGCCGATCGGCACCCTCGTCGCCGAGCATTTCGGCTGGCGCGCCACCTTCCTCGGCGTCGCGGGCCTGGCGGCGGTTGCGCTTCTCGGCATCCTCGTGGCCCTGCCGCGCGTCGGCGCGCCGGCCAGCGTGTCGCTCGCCACCCGGCTCGAGATGGTCCGCCGCCCCGACACGCTGATCGTGCTGGCGCTGACCTTCCTGACGCTTGGCGGCATCTTCGCCATCAACACCTATTTCGGCGCGCTGATGACCGAGGTGTTCGGCGCGACGCCGGAAATGGTCGCCGGCGCGCTGTTCCTGGCCGGCATCGGCGGCGCCGCCGGCAATCTGATCGGCGGCTACGCGGCCGATCGCTGGAACGCCAGGCGTTTTCTCACCGCCGTGCTGGCGACGCTGACGATCAACTACGCGGCGCTGTCGCTGGTCGCGGTCTACGCGCCCGACCGGCACGGCCTCGTCGTCGCCTATGTCATCGCCGCCGTCTGGGGCCTGGCCGGCTGGTCGTTCCCGGCCGTGCAGCAGGTGCGCCTCGTCCGCCTCGCGCCGTCGCTCGCCGCGGTGTCGCTGTCGCTGAACTCGTCGGCGCTCTATTTCGGCACGGCGGCGGGCGCCGCGATCGGCGCGATCGCGATCGACTATATCTCGATCACGGCGATCGGCTGGACCGCCGCCCTGTTCGAGCTGGCGGCGCTCGTCCTGCTGCTCGCGACCATGAAGTCGACGGTGGCGAAGCCCGTCGCCCGCGTGGCCGTCGAGCGGGCCTGATCAGGCCCGCTCGGGATAGAGCCCGACCAGACCGGCGCGGCTCGCCTCGGCGACGCCGCGCTCGGTGACCAGGCCGGTGATCAGCCGCGCCGGCGTCACGTCGAAGGCGGGGTTGCCCGCCTTGGTGCCCTTCGGCGCCAGCCTTACCTTGACGATCGAGCCGTCGCCGGCGATGCCCGAGATGTGGGTCACCTCGTCGCCGGCGCGCTCCTCGATCTCGATGCCGGAAAGGCCGTCCTCGATGCGCCAGTCGATCGTCGAGCCGGGCAGCACGACATAGAAGGGCACGTGATTGTCCTTGGCGGCGAGCGCCTTCAGATAGGTGCCGATCTTGTTGCAGGCGTCGCCCGAGGCGGTGACGCGGTCGGCGCCGACGAGGCAGATGTCGACCTGGCCGTGCTGCATCAGGTGACCGCCGGCATTGTCGACAACCAGCGTGTGCGGCACGCCATGCGAGCCGAGCTCCCACGTCGTCAGGCTGGCGCCCTGGTTGCGCGGCCGGGTCTCGTCGACCCAGACATGGACGGGAATGCCGTCGTCATGCGCGCTGTAGATCGCGCCGAGCGCCGTGCCCCAATCGACGCAGGCGATCCAGCCGGTATTGCAATGGGTGAGCACATTGACCGGGCGCGAGCGGCCGTTCGCCTCAAAAATCTCGCGAATGAGCCCCGCGCCATGCGCGGCGATCGTGCCGTTGGTCGCGATGTCCTCGGCATGCAGCCGGTCGGCCGTGACATAGGCGGCGACGGCGCGATCGTCCGGCGCCAGCGGCCGCACCTCGTTACGCAGGATTTCCAGCGCCCAGCGCAGATTGACGGCGGTCGGACGCGCCGCGAGCAGCGCGTCAAAGGCGGCATCGAGATTGGCATCCGACGGATTGTCGCGCAGCGCCATCGCATAGCCATAGGCGCCCGTGACGCCGATCAGCGGCGCGCCGCGCACCACCATCCGCTTGATCGAGTCGATCGCATCGGCGACGGTCGAAAGCCGCAGCGTCTGGAAACGATGCGGCAACAGCGTCTGGTCGATGACGGTGACCGTCGTCTCGGAGGGATCGCGCCAGATCGAGCGATAGGCGACGCCGTCGACTTTCATCAGATGCTCCACACTAATGAGGATGACCGCCTTCACGTAATCGAGTAGAGGCGGAAGTGCCACAACCATCAGGGCCTGATCGATGTCGACCCCGCCAATCCGCGCCGTACTGACCGATATCGAGGGGACGACCTCGTCGATCTCCTTCGTCAAGGACGTGCTGTTTCCCTATGCCCGCGCCCGTCTCGCCGGCTTCGTCACGGAGCACGCGGCCGATCCGGCCGTCGCCGGCGCGCTCGCCGAGGCGCGCACGCTTGCCGGCCAGCCCGAGCTCGATCTCGCGGGCACGATCGCGCTGCTCACCGGCTGGATCGACGAGGACCGCAAGGCGAAGCCGCTCAAATTCCTGCAGGGCATGATCTGGGAGGACGGCTACCGCCAGGGCGTGCTGAAGGGCGATATCTATCCGGACGCCGTCGCCGGACTGACCCGCTGGAAGGATTCGGGCCTTTCGCTCTACGTCTATTCCTCCGGCTCGGTGCTGGCGCAGAAGCTGATCTTCGGCTTCACCCATTCGGGCGATCTGACGCCGCTGTTCTCCGGCTATTTCGACACCGCGATCGGCTCGAAGCTGGAGGCTTCGTCCTACACGGCGATCGCCACCGAGATCGGCCTCGCGCCGGACGAGATCCTGTTCCTCTCCGACAATACGCGCGAGCTCGACGCGGCGCGCGAAGCCGGCATGAAGACGATCGGCCTCGACCGCGGCGAGGTCGTCATCCCGCCCGACACGACGCACGCGATCGCAAGGACGTTCGACGCCATCGACGCGAAGGCCGGCACGGTCCGCTGATTTCGGGTGGTAGAGCAAGGCCCTCACCCAACCCTCTCCCGCAAGCGGGCGAGGGCTTTTCGGCCGGCGCGGGCGTTGGCCATGAGCTTGTTCTTGCTCTCGCAAGACAAGGCGCGTTGCGCCCCCTCTCCCGCGAGCGGGAGAGGGCTGGGGTGAGGGGCTTACGGCCCCGCGTTGCCAATCCTGCCTCCACCGCCCCCCACCCTCGCCGTCATCCCGGGCTTGACCCGGGATCCATGCAGCCGAAGCGTCGGGAGGTTTTCCGGCCAAGGCTTCGGCTGGATGGATCCCGCCTTCGCGGGGATGACGGAGGTTTGGGACGGACGCTTGCGGGCGTTCTGACGGGAAGGCGCGAGCGCGTTGCGCCCCCTCTCCCGCGCGCGGGAGAGGGTTGGGGTGAGGGGCTTACGTCCCCCTACCTTAGCGTCTCGTCAAAAAACTCCAGCAGGCGCTTCCAGTGGCGCTCGGCGCCCTTGGCGTCGTAGACGCCGTGGTCGCTGACGGCCCAGCCGTGTTCCATGCCGACATAGTTCTCGATCGTGTGGTCGACGCCCGCCTCGCGCAGCGCCACGGCGAGCCGCGCCGATTGCTCCGGCGGGAAGCTGCGGTCGACGCCGGCGACGCCGACATAGACGCGACCCCGGACCGAGCCGGCCTTGGTGTGCGGGCTGTCGGGCGCGTCGCTGGCGAGATTGCCGCCGTGGAAGCTCGCCGCCGCCGCGATTTTTTCCGGATAGGTCGCCGCCGCCGTCAACGCGCGGCCGCCGCCGAAGCAATAGCCGACAGCGCCGATCCGGCCGGTGGCGCCGGCCGCAACGAGCGTCTCGATAAAGGCACCGCTATCGGACGCCGTCATCGCCTGCGACGTCCCCTGAAGCACCGCCATCAGCTGCGCCCGCGTCGTCTCGTTGCTGAAGGCGGTGGCGTCGAACGGGCCATAGGGCGCGGCGCGATAGAACAGATCCGGGACGAGGACGAAATAGCCGGCATCGGCCAGGCGCTCCGCCATGCCGTAGAGCGCCGGACGGGGGCCGAAGGCATCCATGTAGAGGATGACGCCGGAAGTCGTGGCGTTCGGCCCGGCCGGGGCGAACAGGGCGGCACCGGCAACGCCGTCGGCGGTCTGGATCTCGACGTTCTGTTTCATCGCAAATCGTCCGTGAGGGGGAAAGCTGCCGGAGGGCAACGCCCCGAAGATAAGGCCGCCGAAGCTAATCTCAATCGCCGTCGCGGCCGAAATTGCGGACGAGGACGGCGGCGAGGATGATCGCGCCGGTCAGAAGATCCTGCAGGAAGCTCGGCACGCCGAGGATGGTGAGGCCGTTGGAGACGACGGCGATGATCGCAGCACCGACCAGCGTGCCGGGCACGCTCGGCTCGCCCTCGCGGAACGCCGTCATGCCGAGGAAGACGGCGGCATAGGCTTGCAGCAGATAGCCGCCGCCGCCGGTCGGGTGGGCGCTGCCGAGGCGCGCGGTCAAAAGCAGGCCGGCGAGGCCGGCAAGGGCTGCGCAGAGTGCGAAGGCGACCACCATGTCGCGCCGGACCGGTAGGCCGACGAGGCGCGCCGCCTCGCGGTTTCCGCCGATCGCATAGAGCCGGCGGCCGAACTCGGTCTGGTCGAGCAGCAGCCAGAAGACGATGGCGACGCCGATCAGCCAGAGCGTCGGCACCGGGAAGCCTGCGAGCGTGCCGCGGCCGAGATCGCGAAATCCGGCCGGAATGCCGGAAAAGAGCGTCGCGCCGTTCGAGACCCAGAAGGTCAGGCCGCCGATCACCGTGCCGAAGGCGAGCGTGGCGATGAAGCTCGGCACGCGATAGCGGGCGACGAGGAAGCCGGAGGTGGCGCCCATGGCGACGGCCGAGACGAGGACCGTGATCATCACCACCGGCACGGCGACGCCGGCGGCGAACAAGGCGGCGGCGGCGATGCCGGCCCAGGAGACGACGGCCGAGACGGAGAGATCGAACTCGCCCAGCACCATCACCAGCGTCGCGCCGATGGCGACGATGGCGAGCAGCGCCATCTGCTGGGTGATGTTGACGAGGTTCGACATCGTGCCGAAGGCCTGCGGCGAGGCGATGGCGAAGACGAGGATGATCAGCGCCAGCGCCAAAAGCGTGCCGTAACGGCGAAGAAGGGTCATGCGGAGCGTTCCGAGGGCGGCATCTGCTCGTCCGGAGCATGGCCGAAGGCGGCGGCGACGACGGCCGCGCGGGTGAGCGAGGGGCCGTCGAGCTCGGCGACCAGCCGGCCGGCATGGAGCACGAGAACCCGGGTGGAAAGCGCGAGCAGTTCCTCGATGTCGCTGGTCGCCATCAGGACGGCGGCGCCGTCCGAAGCGATGCGGCGCATCTCGGCATGGATCTCGCCCTTGGCGCCGACATCGACGCCGCGCGTCGGCTCGTCGACCAGCAGGGCGCGGATCGGGCGGCCGAGCCAGCGGCCGAACAGGAGCTTTTGCTGGTTGCCGCCGGAGAGCGTCGCCGGCGAGCGGTCGGGGCCGGCGGCGACGAGGCGGAGACGGGCGCCGGTGGCCCTGGCGAAGGCGCGGATCTTGCCCCGCGAGGGCGCCGGAAGGCTGGACAGGGCGCGGAAATCGGAAAGATGAGCCAGCGAAAGGTTTTGCTCGATCGAGAGCGAATTGGCGAGGCCCTCGCGGCGGCGGTCTTCCGGCACGTAGGCAACGCCCGCGGCGATGCGGCCGGCCGGCCCATGCCTCGGCACCTGGCCGTTGATGGCGATCAGCCCGCGCCCCGGCGTCGCGCCCCAAAGCGTCTTCAGGAGCGACGACCGCCCGGATCCGACGAGGCCGTAGAGCCCGACGATCTCGCCCGCCCGCGCCGAGAAGGCGAAGCGACTGCCGGCGGGACCGAAGGCGAGATCGGCGGCGAGGACGGGTTTTGTTGCATGCGGCGCTCCGCCCTCAACATCCTGAGGAGGCCCGGAGGGCCGTCTCGAAGGACGCAGGGCGGTCGTGCCGGAAAGGTCTTGCTGCACCTCGGCCGTGCGTCCTTCGAGACGGCTTTCTGCGAAAGCCTCCTCAGGATGTTGAGGAAGGTTGGCCTGCGGGAAGGAAGGCGAAGCGCCCGAGTCCGTCCCCTGCCCCGACATCCGCGCCACCAGGCCGGCGCGGTCGATGTCGGCGATCGCCCCCGCGCCCACGGTGCGGCCGTTGCGCAGGACGGTGTAGCGGTCGCAGAGGTCGAGGACCTCGTCGAGGCGGTGCGAGATGAAGAGGACGGCGCAGCCCTCGGCGGCGAGCTGGCGCACGATTTCATGCAGCCGCTCGGCCTCGCCCTCGGAGAGGCTCGAGGTCGGCTCGTCCATGACGACGAGGCGGGCAGGATCCATCAGCGCGCGGACGATCTCCGCCATCTGGCGCTGGCCGGGCGTGAGCCGCGCGGCGGGCTTGTCGAGCGGCAAATCGGGCGCGATCCGCGCCGCCACCTCGGCGACCTTCGCCCGCATGGCGCGGCCATCGATGAACGGGCCGCGGCGCGGATGGCGGCGGCCGATCCAGGCATTGCCGACGGCGTCGAAATGCGGGACGAGGTTCAGCTCCTGATGGATGAAGCGCAGACCCAGCGCCTCCGCCGCGCGCGGGCCGTCGATGGTGATCGGCGCGCCGTCGAGGCGGATCGCGCCCGCATCGGGCTGGTAGAGGCCGGAGAGCGTCTTGATCAGGGTCGACTTGCCGGCGCCGTTCTCGCCGACAAGCGCATGCACCGACCCCGCTTCGAGAACGAGATCGGCGCCATCGAGGGCTTTCGTCGCGCCGAAATGCTTGACGAGGCCGTCCAGCGCGAGGAAAGGCGGAGACTTCACGGGCAGGTGACGCCCAGCGTCTCCGGGGTGATCAGCTTGGCCGGGGCATAGAGCTCGGCCTTCTCCGGCGTCTTGCCGGCGAGGATCTGCGTCAGTCCCTCGGCGGCGAGGCTCGCCATGGCGTCGAAGTCCTGGCTGACGGTGCCCTTGATGTTCGAGCACGCCTTGATCAGCTCGATCGCCTGCGGGTTGCCGTCGATGCCGGCGATGATGATCTTCGAATCCGGCTGTTCAGCCTCGATGGCCAGCTGCGCGCCGATCGCCGGCTCGTCCCAGGCGGCCCAGACCGCGTCGATCTGGTCGCCCTGGCTCTTCAGCCAGTTCTCGGTGGTCTTGCGGGCGTCGTCGATCGGGCCCGGCACGACGACGTAATGGTCGGCGATGACCTTGATGTCGGGATGCTTCTTCAGCGCCTCGTCCAGCGCCAGCTCGCGCTGATGCACGCCCGGATGGGCGGAATAGAAGAACTTGACGATGTTGCCCTTGCCGCCGAGCTTGTCGAACAGGAAGTCGGACAGCTTGGTGCCGAGCTCGAAATTGTCGGACGTGACGTTGAGCACGACGCCCGGCGCCTTGGCGCCGTCGATGGTGACGACAGGAATGCCGGCGGCGGCGGCGGCGTTGACCTGGTCCTGGATCTGGGTCGGATCGACGCTGACGAGCACGATCGCCGCGACCTTGGCGGCGACGACGTCCTCGATGCGGCTGGCGAGCTGGCCCATGTCGCCGCGCGTGTCGACGACGGTCGCGTTCCAGCCGGCCGCCTTGGCCTTGTCCTGGAACACGTTGATCATCTGGTTGGTGGCGACCGAGCTCTGATACGGCGTCAGCACCGCGACGTCGGCGGCCATGGCAGCAACCGTCGAGGCCATCAGCCCCGCAACGGCCAGTCCGAGAATTCCAACCCGCATTTTTGTTCTCCCCCTTGGGTTCGGCGCCAGTGATATCGCCTCCCCCGCCCCCGGCGCAAGCGGCTCAAAGCGCGGGGTCGAGCGCCTCGGCAAGCGCCCGCGCCTGGGCCGCCGCCTGACGATAGGCGGCAAAGCGTCGGGCGGCCCGCTTGGCCCGCTCGGGACGCGGCGCGACGACGGTCTCGTCGCTGCCGGCGGCGCCGGATTTCCGGCCGGCCTTTGCCTTGCTCGCGGCGCTCTTGGTGGCGCTCTTCGCGGTCCCCTTCGGCGCCAGGCCGATGATCGGCGCGATGATGCGGAAGGCGCCATAGGCGGTGACGATGCGGCTCGCGGAGGGAACCGTCACCCGCGCGCCGGTGACGTCGGCGATCAGATGCGCCACCGTCAGGCAGCCGGCGACGCCGCCGGCGAGCGCGATCGTCTTGGGCGGGATCGGCAGCGCTTCGAGATTGTCGCGGATGGCGTGGGCGAGACCCTCGAGCACCGCATAGGCGAGCGCGTCGGACGAATGCTCGCGGTCGAGGCCGAGGAAGGCGCCGCGCACGGCGCGGTCGGAGAACGGCGCCCGCTCGCCGATCAGATAGGGCAGGAACAGCGCGCCGGGCGGGCTGGCGTCATGCGTCTCCGCCGCCGCGTAAAGCTCGGCGACCGGCCGGCCGGCGACACCGGCGAACCAGTCGATCGCGAGGCCGGCGGCGAGGAAGGGCGAGATGACGATGACGTCGGTGCCGACGGGGGCGGCCAGCGTATAGGCGTCGCGCGGCGGCTTCGCCACCGAATAGGGCATGGTGGCGGCGATCCAGCCGGTGGTGCCGAGATAGGCGTGCGGCCGGTCATGCTGCTCGCTCGCCGTGCCCCAGGCGGTGGCGCCGCCGTCGCCGGCGCCGACATAGACGGGAATGCCGGGCACCAGGCCAAGCGCCGCCGCGGGCTCCGGCAGCAGCGGGCCGGCGAGCGCGTCGGCATCGAGAATATCGGGCAGGATCGCCGGCGACATGCCGATCGCGGCGAGGATGGTGGCGTCCCAGTGGCGGGCGGCGAGATTGAGCAGGCCCGTCGTGGTGGCGCAGGTCGGATCGACCACGGCGCGGCCGGTCATGCGGTGGATCATCGCATCCTTGGCGCCGAACAGCACGCGCTCGACCTTGGCCATGGTGCCGCCCTCGTGGTTCAGCAGCCAGTCGAGCCGGAACAGGCAGAGCGCCGGCTCGGCCCGGTTGCCGATCCGATTTTCAAAGTCCTTCGGCAGGTGTTTCTTGAGCGCCGCCATCTCCTTCTCGCTGACGCGGGCGTCGCTGTAGAGCAGCGCCGGGCGCAAACTGACGCCCTCGCGCCCGAGCAGGATGACGTTCTGCATCGAGCCGGTCAGCGTGATGGCGATCGGCACGGCGTCGACGGCGAGCGCCTGCACCGCCTCGACGGTTGCCTTCCACCAGAGCGCCGGATCCTGCTCGACCCAGCCGGGTTGCGGGCTCGCCGTGGTGACCGGCGCGTCGGCCGAGCGCAGGGTGCGGCCATTTTCGTCGAACAGGGCAGCCTTCACCGACGACGTGCCGACATCGATGATCAGGACCGTGCGTGTCGGCACGGACTTCTTGGCTGCCATGTGCGAATCCCTGTCCGGATATTGCGGGAGGCGCAATCTAGGGCATGATTCCGCTGCGGGAAATCACGTTCTCCCCGCCTTTGCAACGACAGGTGACGATGCGCTCAGGCCGCACGCGCCGTGTGCGGCAGGATGAAGGGCGCGTCGGTCGGAACGCCGCCGACATGCACGCTGACGCCGAACACCTCGCGCATCATCGCATCGGTCAGGACCTCGCGCGGCGTGCCGTCGGCGGCGATGCGGCCGGCGCTGACGACGATGATCTTGTCGGCATAGAGCGCCGCGAGGTTCAGGTCGTGCAGGATCGCCACGACGCCGCCGCCGGCCGCCGCGAAGGCGCGGGCGGTGTCGAGGGTGAGGAGCTGGTGGCGCAGGTCGAGGCTCGCCGTCGGCTCGTCGAGGAACAGATAGCGCGGCACGCCGTCGACGACCGGCTCCCAGACCTGGCAGAGCACACGGGCGAGATGCACGCGCTGCTGCTCGCCGCCGGAAAGCTCCTGGAAGAAGCGGCCGCCGAAGCCGTTCAGATCGACGCGGATCAGCGCGGCGGCGACGCGGGCCGCCCGGTCGGCCGGGCTGAGCGCGCCGCTGGTGCCGAGGCGGACGACCTCGTGCACCGTGAAGGGAAAGGCCAGCGACGACGCCTGCGGCAGCACGGCGCGGCGGCGCGCCATCTCGTAGGCCGGATAGGCGGAGGTGTTGCGGCCGTCCAGCGTGATGACGCCCTCGGCCGGGCGCAGCTCGCCGGTCACGGCCTTCATGATCGTCGACTTGCCGGCGCCGTTCGGCCCGACCACGACGGTGAGCTCGCCCGGGCGAACCTTGAGCGACACGCGGTCGAGGATGGCGCGCTTGCCGGCGCGGACGGTCAGGTCTTGGACTTCGAGCATGGCGGCGCCCCGCGTTTCGGAATGGACGGGAGCGGCGGATGCGCCGCCGCTCGGTCTTGATGTGTCTCGGCCGGCCTACAGGTCGACCACGCCGCGCTTCCTGAGCAGGATCGACAGGAAGAAGGGCGCGCCGATCGTGGCGGTGACGATGCCGATCGGCAGTTCGGCCGGCGCGACGATGGTGCGGCAGATCATGTCGGCGACGATCAGGAGCGTCGCGCCGAGCAGCGCCGTCGCCGGCAGCAGCGTGCGGTGCTCCGGCCCGATCACCAGGCGCAGCACATGCGGCACGACGATGCCGACGAAGCCGATGATGCCGGCGAACGCCACCGACACGCCGACGGCGAGGGCGACCACCATGATGATCAGGCTCTTCAGCCACTGGGTGTTGAAGCCGAGATGGCGCGCTTCCGATTCGCCCAGCACCAGCGCGTCCAGGCCACGTGCGGTAAACGGCATGGCGATGAAGACGCCGATGATGAAGGGCAGCGCCAGGGCCAGCTTGTTCCAGGTCGCGCCGCCGAGGCCGCCCATCGACCAGAAGGTCAGCTCGCGCAGCTGGAAGTCGTTGCTGCGGAAGACGAGATAGGCGGTGATCGCGCCGGCGATGGCGCCGAGCGCGATGCCGGCCAGCAGCATGGTGGCGACCGAGGTGCGGCCCTGCCGGGTGGCGATCGAATAAAGCAGCAGCGTCGTGCCGAGACCGCCGAAGAAGGCGGCAATCGGCAGCGCGCCGATGCCGAGGAAATCCATCACCGGAGAAAGGAAGGCGCCGCCGAGCACGATGACGAGCACCGCGCCGAGCGCCGCGCCCGACGACACGCCGACGAGGCCGGGATCGGCGAGCGGATTGCGGAACAGGCCCTGCATCATCGCGCCGGCGAGCGCCAGCGACGCGCCGACCATCGCGCCGAGCAGCGTGCGCGGGATGCGGATGTCGAACAGGATGACGTGGTTGACGCTGTTGATCTCGGAGAAGCGGCCGGCCATCGCGTCGGCGAGCAGGCCCGCCACCTCGCCGGTGGAGAGACCCGACGGGCCGACGCAGAGCGAGGCGACCGAAGCGACGATCAGGACCACGACGAGGGCGCAGGTCACCACGAAGGCGCGGCCGCGCCGGTCGCCTGCGACCGGAGCTGTCATGACGAGGCTCATCAGTCGGCTGCCGGCCAATCGGGCAGGTCCAGCGACGGATAGAGCGCATGCGCGAGATCGCGCGCCGCATCCGCCGTGCGCGGCCCGAAGCCGAGCAGATAGAGGCCGTCCATGGAGATCAGCGCCTGGTTCTTCGCCGCCGGGGTGGCGCGCAAAGCGGGCGAATCGAACACGGTTTCCGGCTTCGGCGGACCGCTCTGGCCGATCATCATCACCACGACTTCCGGGGCGGCGGCGACCAGCGCCTCGTCGGAAGCGGGCTTGTAGCCCTCGACCGACGCCATCGGGTTGATGCCGCCGGCGAGCTGGATCATCGCATCGGCGGAGGTGTCGTGGCCGGCGGCCATCGGCTTGCCGCCGTTGAGGCTCATCAGGAATACGGCCTTCTTGCGCTCGTTCGCCGGGATCTTGCCGATGGCGGTCTCGAGCACGGCGAAGCGGGCGGCGAGCGTATCGGCCATCTTGTCGCCCTGCTCCTTCTTGCCGAGGATGTCGGCGATCAGGCGGATCTTGGCGACGATGCTGTCGGCGGAGCGACGCTCCGGCACGATGACGATCGGCACCGAGGCCGATTCGAGCAGGTCGATGGCGTCCTTCGGCCCGGCACCCTCGACGGCGATGATCAGGTCCGGCTTGACCGACAGCACGCCCTCGGCCGACAGCGCGCGCATATAGCCGATATCGGGCTTGGCGTTCGCCTCGGCCGGGTAGGAAGAGGTGGTGTCGCGGGCGATGACGCGGTCGCCGGCGCCGAGCGCATAGACGATCTCGGTGATGTCGCCGCCGATGGTGACGATGCGATCGGTCGTGCCGATCTTGACCGAACGGCCGGTGGCGTCCTCGATCACCCGCTCCGCCGCGACCGTCTGGACGATGGCGCTCAAGGTGATGCCGACGGCGAAGGCCAATCCGAAGAAGATCTGGAAACGGCGGCTGGCGAAGCGCTCGAACGAACGCGCCGCGCCATGGTGGGGGGAAGTGTGCGCGAGCTTCATCATGATCCCGTCTACTTGTTCAATATCAGCTTGCCGGCCCGGGTGAGGCGCAGCCGGTAATCCTCGCCGACATGGCGAATGATGATTTCACGCGCTCCTTCGAGCAGATCGGCGCTGGAAACGACGCGCGGTCCGGAACCCGCCGGCGCGATGTCCTGGGAAGATCCAACCATGGGCATGTCTTGCATCTCTTTCCCGCCTACTTGCTAAGGGAGCGGTAATTTTGATCGGTTCTAAACTTGCGAATAATTCGCAACAATTTAGTTGACTGAGGTACTCACCTTTTCGTATCTCCGCAAGCGAAACATCACCGACCCCGATTTCGCCGCATTCGCGGCGGGCGGCCGGGAGATGAAATCCGCCAAGCACGCCAGTGCCGGCTCCGCGACATCAGCGCGAGCCCGGACAGCCAGCCAGGCCCATCACAGCATTCAATGGGGCTCGCATGCGTGTCGCTCGACGTAAGACGTGGCTGATGGCCGGAACGGCCGTCGCTCTTCTCTCCGCTTTCTCCGCCACGGCCGCCAAGGCGCAGGCCGCCGCCACGCCGGCCACTGCCGCCGCCAGCGGCGAGACGGACGAGGAGCTGAAGAAGAAGGCCGCCAAGGGCGAGTCGAGCTTCCTGTCGCCGATCGTCTCGACGACCTCGCAGGACGGCTGGAAGAACCCGTTCACGACCCCGGCGCCGATCAGCTCCGCCTCCTCCGACGAGATCGACCTGTTCGGCCAGCGCAAGCTCGGCGACGTGCTGCGCGCCATGCCCGGCACGTTTTCGCGCGACAGCATCCAGAACCCAGGCCTGTCGGTGAACATCCGCGGCCTCGAGGGCTCGGGCCGCGTCAACACGATGATCGACGGCGTGCGGCAGAACTTCCGCTTCACCGGCCATGAGGCGCAGGGCTTCGCCTATGTCGACCCGGCGCTGGTCGCCGGCGTGGATGTCACCCGCGGCGCGGTCTCGACGACCGGCGGCGCCGGCGCGCTGGCGGGCTCCGCCAACATCCGCACCATCGGCGTCGACGACATCATCAAGGACGGCAAGAACTGGGGCGCGCTCGCGACGCTGACCTGGGGCAGCAACGACGTCGGCTTCTCCGAGATGGCGGCCGGCGCGCTGCGCTCGACCGGCGGCGCCGCGGCGATCGCCGGCGCGATCAGCTACTCGAACCCCGACAACTACAAGAACGGCGACGGCACGGAAGTACCCGGCACGTTCCAGAACCTGCTCTCCGGCCTGGTCAAGGGCGAGTTCAAGCCGACCGACGACCTGACGGTCAATCTCGGCGCGGTGCTCTATGACAACGACTTCGCCGCCAACAGCTACAATCAGAAGCTGAAGTCGAACACCTACACGGCCGGCGTCAACTGGGACCCGGACAGCGAGCTCGTCAACGTCGCCGCCCACGTCTACTACAACGACGTCAAGATGGAGTATGGCGACTCGATCTACGCCGGCACGCCGAACGGCGCCTTCTACACCAGCAACGGCCGCGTGATCGAAGACAAGGGCATCGGCTTCGACATCGCCAACACGTCGAACTTCTCGCTCGGCAATGTCGCGGTCACGACCGTCAACGGCGTCGAGTATTTCCACGACACGGTCGATTCCTACAACACCGTCTATCCGAACAAGGCCGGCGGCGTGAATCCGAGCGGCAAGAGCTCGGTCGGCGGCGTGTTCTCGGAGACGACCTTCAAGTACAACATCGTCGACGTCATCGCGGGCCTGCGCTACGACTTCTACACGCTCAACGGCACCTATGACGCCGTGGCGGGCAATCCCGCCGGCGTGCCGGTCGGCCGCCAGGAGCTCGACCAGTCGGATGGCCGCTTCGATCCCCGCCTGACGATCGCGATCAATCCGTACGACTGGCTGCAGCCCTACATCACCTATTCGCAGTCGTTCCGCCCGCCGACCATCCAGGAGACGATGCTGGGCGGCTCGCATCCGGGCGGCGGCACCAGCTTCTCGCCGAACCCCTATCTCGATCCTGAAATCCAGAAGGGCTGGGAATTCGGCGCCAACATCACGCGCAACGGCCTTCTCACCGAGAAGGACATGTTCCGCCTGAAGGCGAACTACTATTACAAGAACGTCGAGAACTACATCACCGGCGTGAACCTCGGCGGCGGCAAGTCCTACTTCATCAACCATCCGGGATCGTCGGTGCTGCAGGGCTTCGAGCTCGAGACCGCCTATGACGCCGGCTTCGCCTTCGGCAGCATCGCCTACACCCACGCCGAATCGGACCTGCCCTCGCAGGTCAACGGCCTCGGCGCGGTCAGCTTCATGCCGGACAATGTCCTGACGGTCACCGGCGGCGCCCGCTTCCTGGAGCAGCGCCTCACGGTCGGCGGTCGCGTCAACTATGTCAGCCAGACGGAAGTCGGCAACGGCGCCGGTCAGCCCAATACGAGCTACACCGACTGGGCGCCCTACACGCTGGTCGACGCCTTCGCCAACTACAAGTTCGACAACGGCCTCGACCTGTCGGCGAACGTGACCAACCTGTTCGACAAGACCTATGAGCCGGCGCTCTCCGGCAACACGGGTTCGGCGCTCAAGGATACCGGCCGCGGCCGCACCTTCCTGCTGACGGCGAAGATGCAGTTCTGAGGCCAGGCCCGCGATAGGCCAAGCACGAGATACGTCTGTCCGGCGGTGTGGTGACGACGGACAGACGCGAGGGGGGAGGCCGGTTTCCGGTCGTCCCTCCTCACCTTTTTGCCCCATAGGGCATCCATCCTCTATTCACGCACCTCATCGGCACGCAAACGGAAGATCGACCATGTACATCGCCATGAACCGCTTCAAAGTCATCAAGGGCATGGAAGCGGACTTCGAGGAAGTCTGGCGCACGCGCCCGCGTCACCTGAACGAGCTCGAAGGCTACGTCTCCTTCAACCTCCTGAAGGGCGCCGAGGCCGAGGACCACACCCTCTACTCGTCGCACACCGTCTGGGAGACGGAAGAGAACTTCATCGCCTGGACCAAGTCGGAGCAGTTCCGCGCCGCCCATCGCGGCGCCGGCGACCGCAAGCCGATGTTCCTCGGCCACCCGAATTTCGAGGGCTTCAAGTCCGTCGACGGCGTCTGACCCGCCGGCATCTCCGGGCTCTTGCCCCCATACGAGCCTCCGCCCTCACCCCGGGGCGGAGGCTTTTTTGTTGGCCGCCCGTCAGGCGAGCGCCAGCAGCCCCGCGCGCAGCCGGTCCGCCTCGCCCGGCGCAAACGGCGCCTCGACCTCGGCATGGGTCCGCGTCCAGATCGGCACGCCGGCCGCGAGCGCCGCCCGGCCGGCGTCGGTCAGCGCCAGCCGGCGGCCGCGCCGGTCGGCAGGATCGACCGTGATCGTCAGGAACCCCTGGCGCTCCAGCGGCTTCAGATTGGCGGTCAGCGTGGTGCGGTCCATGGCGAGCAGCGTCGCCACCGCGCCGATCGACGGCGGCTCCGGCCGGTTCAGCGACATCAGCAGCGAAAACTGGCCGCTCGTCAGCCCGACCGGGCGCAGCGCCTCGTCGAAGCGGCGCGCCAGAGCGCGGGCCGCCCGCTGGGTTGCAAGGCACAGGCAATGGTCGCGGACGTGCAGGGTCGTCGCGAACGGAACGGTGGCCGGATTTGACATGCTCTTTTTATGTTGATATCAACCTAAATTGTCAAGTGAACAATCGCCTCTGACAGCCGTTGTCCCAGGGTGTCGCGTGACCGGTCGCGCGGAGGAACACCACGATGGAGGCGACGGGTCGCCCGCCGGAAGCCACCGACAAGGAGGAAAACGCCATGCCCTATATCGAGGGATTCGTGACGGCCGTGCCGGCCGCCAACAAGGAAGCCTATCGAAAGCACGCCGCCGACGCGCACGCGATCTTCAAGGAATTCGGCATGACGCGCATGGTCGAGACCTGGGGCGACGACGTCCCCGACGGCAAGGTCACCGATTTCCGCCGCGCCGTGCAGGCGAAGGACGACGAGGTGGTGCTGTTCTCCTGGTTCGAATATCCCGACCGCGCCACCCGCGACGCGGCGAACCGGAAGATCATGAGCGATCCGCGCATGGAGGCGATGGGCTCGACCATGCCGTTCGACGCCACGCGGATGATCTATGGCGGCTTCCAGGCCATCCTGGAGGATGGACAGGGCGGCCCGGGCACCGGCTATGTCGACGGAACGTTGATGGCCGTGCCGCAAGCCAACAAGGAAGCCTATCGCGCCTTCGCGGCCCAGTCCGCGCCGCTCTTCCGCGAGCATGGCGCGAGGCGGGTGGTCGAGACCTGGGCCGACGACGTTCCGGACGGCAAGGTCACGGATTTCCGCCGCGCCGTTCAGGCCAAGCCGGACGAGGCGGTCGTCTATTCCTGGATCGAATGGCCCTCCAAGGAGGCCCGCGTCGCCGGCTGGGAGAAGATCATGGCCGATCCGCGCATGCAGTCGGACTCGATGAAGATGCCGTTCGACGGCCAGCGCATGATCTATGGCGGCTTTATGCCGCTGCTCGATCTCCGGAACTAGCTCGGTTCGCCGAGCCAGGCGTCGTAATCCGCCACCAACAGGTGGACGGGATCCTCGTCCTCCTCGATCTCTGCGAAGCGGCCGACCGGATCGGCGAAGATGTTGTCGGTCCGGTCGTCATTGACGGTCGAGACCTCGCCCACCAGCACGTCGGCGCCCTCGCCCCAGAAGGTATGCCAGACGCCGGGGATGAGCGTGACGCTCTCGCCCGGCTCCAGCTTCAGGATGCCGCCGGCCGGCAGGCTGCGGACGATGCCGTCGACCGGCACGGTGGCGCCGGCCTCGCGATCGAGCGCCCCTTCCGCATCCGACCCGAAGAGCTGCAATACCAGCGTGCCGCCGCCGCGATTGATGATGTCCTCGGCCTTGACCCCGTGCCGGTGCATCGGCGTCACCTGGTCCTTGCGGGCGATCATGATCTTCTCGGCGTAGAGCATGCCCCGCCCGGCGGCGAGATCGGCGGCGTTGCCGTTGCGCACGGTGAACAGGAACAGGCCGACCGCATCGAATTTCTCCGAGCCGAAATCGGTGACGTCCCAGCCGAGGCGGGCGTCGATCAGGCCCCGCGCCTCGGCGCGGCGGGCGCGAAATTCGGCCGGCGTCCAGTAGGCGAAGGGCGGCATCGCATAGCCGAAGGAGCGGATGAACTCGTCCCCCTGCAGCAGGATCTCGTTGACGCGCGATCGCTTCATGCCGTTTTCCTCCGCCGTCGTTGCCTCATGAGCGGCCAGACTAGGGCCTCGACCGCGAATGCGGAAGCCGGATCCGGACGGCCGCCCCGGCGGGCGCGGTCGTCACGAGATTTTGATTCGAGAAGCCTTGCGATCGGGCAACCCGCGGGCCTATCGGTGGTTAGGTAAGCATCGCTTACTATCATTCGATCCTGTCAATTAGGGTGCGCTTTCTGCCGTTCGTCCGCCTTGCCGCGGGCGGACCCCAAAAAGGCCCCTCGGGGCCAACAGATGCCAGCCGAACATCCCGCCGCGCGCCCGGCGAATTACAAATGGGTCGCCCTCAGCAACACGACGCTCGGCATGCTCGCCGCGTCGATCAACGGCTCGATCCTGCTGATCAGCCTGCCCGCGATCTTCCGCGGCGTCGGCCTCCGCCCGCTCGAGCCCTCCAACGTCAACATCCTGCTCTGGTCGATCATGGGATACATGGTCGCGACCTCGGTGCTGGTGGTGACCTTCGGCCGGCTCGGCGACGCGCTCGGCCGCGCCCGGGTCTACAATCTGGGCTTCCTGATCTTCACCGTCTGCGCGGTCGCGCTCAGCCTGATCCCGAGCGGCGGCGGCGCGCTCGCCGCCTGGTACATGATCGGCGTCCGCGTCATCCAGGGCGTCGGCGGCGCCATGCTGATGGCGAACTCCACCGCCATCCTCACCGACGCCTTCCCGCAGGACCAGCGCGGTCTGGCGCTCGGCATCAACACGGTGGCGGCGATCGGCGGCTCGTTCATCGGCCTCCTGATCGGCGGGCTGCTCGCCGACATCGACTGGCAGCTGGTGTTCTGGATCAACGTGCCGTTCGGCGTCGTCGGCACGGCCTGGGCCTACTGGAAGCTGAAGGACCGCACGACGCCGCGCCGTCGCCCGGTCGACTGGGCCGGCAACATCACCTTCGGCGTCGGCCTGATCCTCGTGCTGATCGGCATCACCGAGGGCATCCAGCCGCATGGCAGCTCGGCCATGGCCTGGGGAAGCCCGGAAGTGCTCACGCTCATCGGCGTCGGACTGGCGCTGATCGTCGCCTTCCTCGTCGTCGAAAGCCGGGTGGCCTTCCCGATGTTCGACCTGAGGCTGTTCCGGATCCGGCCGTTCTCGCTCGGCAATTTCGCGAGCCTCACCGCCTCGATTGGCCGTGGCGGCCTGCAGTTCATGTTGATCATCTGGCTGCAGGGGATCTGGCTGCCGCTGCACGGCTATTCCTTCGAGGAGACGCCGCTGTGGGCCGGTATCTTCATGCTGCCGCTCACCGTCGGCTTCCTCGTCGCGACCCCGGTCTCCGGCTATCTCTCCGACCACCACGGCGCGCGGCCCTTCGCGGTCGGCGGCATGCTGATCGGCGCGCTGAGCTTCGCCGCGCTGATGATGCTGCCGCCCGATTTCAGCTATCCGCTGTTCGCAGCGCTCCTGTTCCTGAACGGCCTCGGCTCCGGCCTGTTCGTGGCGCCGAACTCGACCGCGATCATGAATTCGGTCCCGGCGGCCGAGCGCGGCCAGGCAGCCGGCATGCGGGCGACGACGCTGAACGCCGGCCAGGTGCTGTCGATCGGCATCTTCTTCAGCCTGATGATCCTCGGCCTGACCGAGCAATTGCCGGCCTCGATGGAAGCGGCGCTGATCGCTGAACAAGTGCCGCAGGCCGTCGCCCACCACGCCGCCTCGGCGCCGGCGGTGGCGAGCCTGTTCGCCGCCTTCCTCGGCTACAACCCGATGGGCGAACTGCTGTCGCCGGACGTGCTGGCCACCCTGCCGCCGGCCAGCGTCGCCGAGATCACCGGCAAGACCTTCTTCCCGCATCTGATGGCGGCGCCGTTCATGCACGGCCTCGTCTTCGCCTTCACCTTCTCGATGATCCTGAACCTGATCGCGGCGGCGGCGTCCTGGGGCGCCGGCGGCAAGTTCGTGCATGCCGAGAGCGAGGCGGCCCCGGTTCCGGCCGAATAGGATCGGAAAAACCACGGCGCGGCCCAACGGCCGCGCCTGTTCTTCGGCGTCGGACATGATGCGGGGAAGCTCTCCCTCACCTCTCCCTGAGGGAGAGGTCGGAGCGAAGCTCCGGGTGAGGGTTTAGGGAACCATCCGGTGAGGCCGTAAACCCTCACCCGCCGGCCTTCGGCCGCCGACCTCTCCCTCAGGGAGAGGTGAAAAAGTGTCCCAGCATTACAGGCAAAACGCTCAGCGCGGAAAAATCCGCCAGCGATGCGGGCGGAAGGCGACGCGGCCGCCTTCCTGGCGCGCCTGTTCGACCGAAATGTCGATCTCGACCCGATGGCGATCGGGACCGACCTCGAGTTCGAGCCGCTTGGCGCCGCCGTGCCGGCGCTCGGCGACGATCTGGCCGGTGAGCGCCGGCGTGCCATCCTCGACGATCGAGACGTCATGCGGCCGGAAGCCGAGCGTGGCCGGACCGGACGGGGTGCCGAGGGCGGCGAGATCGAGCGGCGCGCCATCGAGCTGCACGGAGCCGTCGACGATCGTCACCGGCAGGAAGGAGGATTCGCCGATGAAGCCGAAGACGAACGGGCTCGCCGGCGCGTCATAGATCTCGTCCGGCGTGCCGACCTGCTCGATCCGGCCCTTCGACATGACGACGACGCGGTCGGCGAGTTCGAGCGCCTCTTCCTGGTCGTGCGTGACGAAGAAGGTGGTGTGGCCGGTGCGGTCGTGGATCTCGCGCAGCCAGCGGCGGAGGTCCTTCCGAACCTGGGCATCGAGGGCGCCAAAGGGTTCGTCGAGCAGCAGCACGCGCGGCTCGATGGCGAGCGCGCGGGCCAGCGCGACGCGCTGGCGCTGGCCGCCGGAAAGCTGCGAGGGATAGCGCTTGTCGAGGCCGGTGAGCTGGACGAGATCGAGCAGATGCAGCACGCGCTGGCGGATCTCGGCCCGGGCCGGCCGCTCGCCGCGCGGCCGCACCGTGAGGCCGAAAGCGATGTTGTCGAACACCGTCATGTGGCGGAACAGCGCGTAATGCTGGAACACGAAGCCGACATTGCGGTCCTGCACGCGAAGCCCCAGCGCGTCCTCGCCGCCGAACAGCACGCGGCCGGCGGTCGGCGCGTCGAGGCCGGCCAGGATGCGGAGCAGCGTCGTCTTGCCGGAGCCGGACGGCCCGAGCAGGGCGACGAGCTCGCCCGCCTTGACGTCGAGCGAGACGCCATGCAGCGCCGGCGTATCGCCGAACGCCTTCTCGACATTCTCGATCGTCACATCGATGGGCGCGCCAAGGGCTACGGACGCACCCGGGTCGATCGGGGTGATCGCGTTCATTTGAGTTACCTCAGTGGCGGCGCGTCGCGGCGATCTCTTCGGCATAACGCCATTCCAAGACCGACTTGACGACCAGTGTAAAGAGGGCAAGCAGAGCCAGCAGCGAGGCTACGGCGAATGCGGCCGCGAAATTGTATTCGTTGTAGAGGATCTCGACATGCAGCGGCATGGTGTTGGTCAGGCCGCGAATATGGCCTGAAACCACGGACACCGCGCCGAATTCGCCCATCGCGCGGGCGTTGCAGAGCAGCACGCCATAGAGCAGCGCCCATTTGACGTTGGGCAGCGTGACGCGGAAGAACACCTGGAAGCCGGACGCGCCGAGCGACAGCGCCGCTTCCTCGTCGCCCCGGCCCTGCTGCTCCATCAACGGGATCAGCTCGCGCGCCACGAAGGGAAAGGTGACGAAGATCGTCGCCAGCACGATGCCGGGCACGGCGAAGATGATCTGGATGCCCTCGCTCTTCAGCCAGGGGCCGAGGATGCTGTGCGAGCCGAACATCAGGATGTAGATCAGGCCGGCGATCACGGGCGAGACCGAGAAAGGCAGGTCGATCAACGTGTTGAGCAGGCTCTTGCCCCTGAAATCGAACTTGGCGATCGCCCAGGACGCCGCCAGGCCGAAGACGAGGTTGCAGGGCACCGAGATCGCCGCGACCAGCAGCGTCAGGCGGATCGCCGCCGCCGCGTCCGGCTCGAAGATCGCCTCCCAATAGGCCGGCAGGCCGCCCCGCAGCGCCTCGACGAAGACGGCGAGCACCGGCAGCACGAGGAACAGGCCGAGAAAGGCCAGCGAGACGAGGATGAGCGCAACGCGGACGCGCCGGCGCTCCATTGTCACCGGGCGGAAGCGGACCGCCGCGGCGCCCGGCAGGCGGGCGGTGGTGAAGGCGCCGTCAGACATCGCCATATCTCCGCCGGCTCCAGGTCTGGATCAGGTGAATCACGAGCAGGATCAGGAACGACGCGATCAGCATCAGGACGGCGATCGTCGTGGCGCCGGAATAGGAAAACTCCTCCAGCTTGATGACGATCAGCAGCGGCGCGATCTCGGTCCTGTAGGGGCTGTTGCCGGCGATGAAGATGACCGAGCCATATTCGCCGACGGCGCGGGCGAAGGCGAGCGCGAAGCCGGTCAGGAGCGCGGGCAGCAACGCCGGCATGACCACCCGGCGCACCGTCTGCCGCCGCGACGCGCCGAGCGTCGCCGCGACCTCCTCGACCTCGCGGTTCAGATCCTCCAGCACGGGCTGGACGCTGCGCACGACGAAGGGCAGGCCGATGAAGATCAGCGCGATGATGATGCCGGTCTGGGTATAGGCAACGCGGATGCCGAGAGGCTGCAGCAGCGAGCCGATCCAGCCGTTCGGCGCATAGAGCGTGGTCAGCGCGATGCCGGCGACCGCCGTCGGCAGCGCAAAGGGCAGGTCGATCACCGCGTCGATCAGGCGCCGGCCGGGAAAGCTGTAGCGCACCAGGATCCAGGCCAGGATCATGCCGAAGACGAGGTTGACGAGCGCCGCCACGAAGGAGGTGGTGAAGGAGAGGCGCAGCGCCGCCAGCGTGCGCGGGTCGGTGGTGACACGGAGGAATTCGGCCGGGCCGGCGCTGGTCGAGCGCCAGAACAGGGCGGCCAGCGGGATCAGCACGATGAGGCTGAGATAGGTCAGGGTAAAGCCGAGCGCCAACCCGAAACCCGGGATGACGCTCGACTTCCGGACCGATGCGATGGTCGTTGCGGCCATCTTATCCCGTCAGTTCGGCTTGTAGATCTGATCGAAAATGCCACCGTCGCCAAAATGTTCCGGCTGGACCTTCGCCCATCCGCCGAACTGCGGATCGTCGATGGTCACGAGGTCGATCTTCGGGAAGCGCTCAAGCGCGGCGGGCTCGACGAGCTCCGGCTTGGACGGCCGGTAGTAGTTGGCCGCGGCGATCTTCTGGCCCTCGGCCGAGTAGAGATAGTCGAGATAGGCCTCGGCCACCTTGCGGGTGCCCTTGGTGTCGACATTGCCGTCGACGAGGGCGACCGGCGGTTCCGCCAGGATCGAGAGCGGCGGCACGATGATGTCGAACTTGTCGGGGCCGAGCTCCTCGAGCGCCAGGAAGGCTTCGTTCTCCCAGGCGAGCAGGACGTCGCCGATGCCGCGCTGGGCAAAGGTGGTGGTCGAGCCGCGGGCGCCGGTGTCGAGGACCGGCACGTGCCGGTACAGCTGGCCGACGAATTCCTTGGTCTTCGCCTCGTCATTGCCGAACGCCTTGTTGGCGTAGGCCCAGGCGGCGAGATAGTTCCAGCGGGCGCCGCCGGAGGTCTTCGGGTTCGGCGTGATCACCTCGACGCCGTCCTTGATCAGGTCATTCCAGTCCTTGATCTCCTTCGGATTGCCCTTGCGGACCAGGAAGACGATCGTCGAGGTATAGGGCGAGGAATTGTGCGGCAGGCGTCCGCGCCAGTCCGGCTTGATCTTGCCGCTTTCCTTGACGATGGCGTCGATGTCGGCTTCGAGCGCCAGCGTCACGACGTCGGCGTCGAGCCCGTCAATGACGGAGCGGGCCTGCTTGCCGGAGCCGCCATGCGACTGCTGGATGGTGACGGTCTCGCCCGTCTCCTTCTTCCAGTGCTCGGCGAAGGCGGCGTTGTAGGCCTTGTACAATTCGCGGGTGGGATCATAGCTGACATTGAGCAGCTGGACGTCGGCCATGGCCGGCGCCGCGATCATGGCCAGCCCCATCGCAACGGCGGCGACAGCGGGGCGGATATGTCGTGCGAGCGAAAAAGGTGGGCGAACCATCGTGTGCTCCCTGATCGATGATGTCACTATCTCGACACAGGCGAACGACAATTTCAAACCACCGGACGCCTTCTACGACCGGCGCACTAGAAAATTCTTCCTATAACCCGTCGCCTGCAGAAACGAACTCACGATCCCGGCCCGGGTCGTCCGGCGCGATGTCGCCGCTCAGCGCATCCGCCAGCGTCGCCGCCTCGAACGCCTGGAGCTGGGTCGCATAGGGTCCGGCAAACATCCGACGAACCGCGCACGCTGTCTCGTCAGGACAATCGGCACAAGGCTGGTAGGCCGTACGGGAAATGCAGGGCAAGGGCGCGATCGGACCGTCGATGGCGCGGAGCACCGCGCCGATCGTCACGTCGCCCGGCTGCTTGATCATGGCGTAGCCGCCCGACCGGCCGCGCCGGCTGGCTATGATGCCGCGATGCTTCAGGTCGAGCAGGATGTGTTCGAGAAACTTGCGCGGCACACCGGCCTCGCGGGCGATCTCGTCGATCTGGGTGGTCTGCCCGCTCGGCTGCCGAGCCAGATGAATCAGCGCCTTGAAAGCGTATTTGGCCTTCTGGGAAATCATGCGACGTCCAGCATTCCCTCGCGCACCATCCGTCCGCGCCTGGCCAGTCATAGCGGATCGCCGCGCGGAATGAAACGCGTGTCGATTTTCCCGCGTGCACCGTCTTTGTGGCAAGTCGAAAATCGGCTAAGCCGGAGGCATGAAAATGCTCATCACCGGTGTCGCAGGCTTCATTGGCTCGCATGTCGCGCGGGCGGCGCTCGAACGCGGCGACGCGGTGATCGGGATCGACAATTTGAACGCCTATTACGACCCGGCGCTGAAGCACGCCCGGCTCGACCGGCTGCAGGCGCACCGGCATTTCGAGTTCGTCGAGGCGTCGATCAGCGACATGGCGGCGATGGAGCGGCTCGTCTCCACCCATGCCGACATCGAGACGGTCGTGCACCTGGCCGCCCAGGCGGGCGTCGCCTATTCGATCGAGAACCCGCTCGCCTATGCCGACGCCAACGTCACCGGCCAGGTGGTGATGTTCGAGGCGGCGCGGCGCCTGCCGCGGCTGCGCCACATCGTCTACGCCTCGTCCTCCTCGGTCTATGGCCTCAACGAGGACGTGCCGTTCCGCGAGAGCGACCGCACCGATCGCCCGGCCTCGCTCTACGCCGCCACCAAGCGCGCCGGCGAGCTGATCGCCCATTCCTACGCGCATGTGCACGGCGTCGCCTCGTCGGGCCTGCGCTTCTTCACGGTCTACGGCCCCTGGGGCCGGCCCGACATGGCGCCGTGGCTGTTCACCAGCGCCATTCTCGACGGCCGGCCGATCTCGGTCTTCAACCACGGCCGCATGCAGCGCGACTTCACCTATATCGACGACATCGTCGCCGGCGTCCTCGGCGCCGTCGACCGGACGCCGGAGCCGGGCGAGACCCGCATCTTCAACCTCGGCAACAACCAGCCGGTGCCGCTGATGGACTTCATCGCGACGATCGAGCGGGCGACCGGCCGCAAGGCCGAGATCCGCTTCGAGCCGATGCGCAAGGCCGACGTCGAGGCGACCTTCGCCGACATCCAGCTCTCCGCCGACACACTCGGCTTCCAGCCGAAGACCTCGATCGACGAGGGCATGGACCGCTTCGTCGAATGGTACCGCGGGTATAACGCGCGGTAGGCAAGGCGGGTTCGGCCGGCTGCTGGCGGTCGACCTCGTTGGCCGTTATTGGGGATCGCTGACGTCCGGATTGCCGGGATCGGCGATCCACGCTCCCGTCGTTCCATGCGCCATCAACCGGCGCTCGCCGCTGCCGTCACCTGGCTCCGCCGTCATCCCACCCTCCCCGTCATCGCTGCGAAAGCAGGGATCCACAGGGGCCGGAGCATGGGGCGTTTCACGTGACACAACCCGGCGGAAATGGATCCCGGGTCAAGCCCGGGATGACGGCGAGCGTGGGGTGACGCCGGAGCCAATTCTGGCCGCAGCGAGAGACGCGCTCCCCTCGCTGAAAGGGGACACCCCCCTCACCCGTTGGGGGATCGCCTCGAGGCGCTCGCCGCCACCCCGACGACTCCCGTCATCCCTGGCTCCACCGTCACCCCACGTTCGCCGTCATCCCTGCGAAAGCAGGGATCCACAGGGGCCGAGGCATGGGGAATCTCGATCCGGCCCGCCGCTCCGCCATCATCCTGAGGTGCTTCGCGCGAGCGAAGCCTCGAAGGAGGATCCAGCGGAGTGCTCCCTGGCCCCTCCTCCGAGGCCCGGCTTCGCCTGATACCTCAGGATGATGGTGGAGTTTGGGAGAAGGTCTCGACGACCGATCGCCCCCCTCACCCGATGTCGGACGCCAAAATCCCGTCGAGCTTCGGCGTCTTGAGGTCGAGGCCGATCGCCTGCTTCCAGGCGAGCAGGCCGCCGATGCGGCGGCGCTTCTTCTCGGCGTGGTTGCCGAAGATCTCGGCCAAACGGTGCGCCAGATACGGGTTCTCGAAGCGCTCCAGCACGCTGGCGCGATAGGAAGGCGCCTCGGCGACGCCGCCGGCGGCGAAGATCGGCAGCACCTCTTCGTCATAGACGGCGTCGAGCCGTGCCCTCAGCGCCGGGTCGGCGACGATCTCGCGCACCAGCTCGCCCTCGCTCCGGCCCTCCTGCCGCCACCATTCGGCGAGCACCGTGTGGCCGAGATTGAGGATGAAGAGCTTCAAGCGCTCATAGCGGGCGAGATCGTCAACCATCAGCACATTCGGGTGGATGCAGGGCGCGACGAGGCCCGGCTGCTTCTCGATCGCCCAGAGCGCATAGGGCTCGGCCACCGCGCCGGCCGGCTCGATCGGCTCGGAGACGATGCGGTCGACCAGCGAATTGGCGAAGACGCAGGCGCCGAGCCAGGCGCGAAATTCTTCCGAAAGACCGTTCTCGACGGCAAGCTTTTGCAACAGCGCCTTCAGCACGTCGCCATTATGCGGGATCAGCTCGCAGGGCAGCAGCGTCAGCGGCGCCCCGCCGGCGGCGTGCCGCGCGGCGAGCAGCTTCAGGAGCTTCAGCGGAAACGACCGCGGCACGCCGGCGCCGAGGCGTTCGCCCTCGACCAGCGCGAAGCCGGCATCCGACGTGTTGGAGATCAGGATCTCCGCTTCCTCGACGACGATCCGCTCGACTTCATCCCATTGCTCCACCGCCGAGAGGCCGCGCACCAGGCAGGTGACCTCGGCCGTGCGCTCGACCTGGGCGCCCGCCTCGATGCCGCGGATAACAATCGGGATCGGCGTGCCGTCGAACGCCTTGAGCCGGCCGGAACGGGCGCCGGAGGCCGTCGTCTGCACGATGGTGACGGGGCCGACATCCTGGCCGAGGCCACGCGCCTCGGACAGGAAGAGATCGGCATGCGCCTGCAGGAAGCGGCTGGTGCCGAACTGGACGATCGGCGTGCGGACGGGGTCGGTCATCGGGATCCTCGAAATCTACTGCTGCTGCTGCTGCTGCTGCTGCTGCGGCGCCGCGTCCGGCGTCTCGTCGACGGGGGGAAAGGTCGTGGCGGAACAGACGGCGATCGTTTCCTGCAGCCGCGTCGTCTGGTCGTCGTTCAGCGTGCGGGCCAGGAACGGGGCGGTCAGCTTCTTGTCCTTGAGATCGCCGAACACGCAGCCGCAATAGGTCTGGCAATCGGCCTCGCTCTTGCCGATCGCGACGCAGCGGTCGACGCAATCGGCACGGGCGTCGTTCTCGGCCGCGTTCGGTGCGAAGACGGCGGCGAGGCCGAAGAAGATCGCATAGAGGATCGGCTGGTGGATCAGGTAGACGGCGAGCGAATGGCGGCCGCCAAAGGCGAGCCAGCGCGCGGGCGCGAGGCGTGGCTGCCAGGCGGCAAGCCATTTGTCCCAGCCGAGCGCGACGCCGAGCTTCGCCGCCGCCATGCCGAACAGCACGACGCCGAACCAGGGGAAGAGAGGCACATAATCGAACGAAGCCGGCGGCTTCGGCGCGAGGCCGACCCACCAGAGCGCCGGTTGCGCGAAGATGCCGGAGCGGAAGAAGAACGGCAGCGCGAAGACGGCGACGGCGGCGAGGAAGATCCCGCGCGGCGGCAGCCGCAGGAAGAGGAGGCCCAGCACGCTGGCGAGCGCGATCTGGTGCAGGATGCCGAAGAAGATCCAGCCTTCCGGCATGACGAAATAGGTGGCGAGCGACACCAGCGCCGCCGCCGCGACGATCATCGCCAGCCGGATCCAATACGGCCTCGGGCGGAAGCCGTTGCGGACCGAGAGCACGAGGCTGATGCCGACCAGCATCAGGAAGGAGCCGGCGATGGCGCGGGCGAAGACGATCCAGCCGATCGAGGCGCCGGGATCGAAGCGGACGAGATGCAGGAAGGCGACGTCCCAGGCGCTGTGGAAGATCGCCATGCAGACCAGCGCCACGCCTCGGGCGACGTCGAGCGCGGCGATCCGCGACGAACGGGCGGCCGTCGCCGGGGCTCCCGGCTGCGCTTCCACGGCCGTGGCCGCTGCCTCATTCATGAGCAATCTCCCGGACAATCCCGCATCGGCGATCTGCGCCGATTGACGGTTTCCAAGGCTGCGGGAGGTTCGTAGTCTCAACCTGCAATTTAGTCATGCCGCCAGGAAATCCATGTCTATCATCCCAGTCATCGATCTCTCCGATCCCCGAGGCTCCCGCGCCATCGCCGACGCGATCGGCCGCACCTGTCGCGAGACGGGCTTCTTTCTCATAACCGGTCATGGCGCCGACCGCGCCGTCGTGCAACGCGGCTGGGACGCGGCCCGCGCCTATTTCGATCGCCCGCTCGACGAGAAGCTCTCCGCCGTCATGCCCTATCCGGGCTATCCCTATGGCTACAGTCCGGTCAAGGGCGAGACGCTCGCCGCCTCGCTCGGCCAGACCAAGCCGGCCGATCTGAAGGAGACCTTCTCCTTCGGCCCGTCCGCCTTCCAGCGCCTCGACCACAAGCCCGCCGACGACGCCGAGGCCTTCGTCTTCTCGGCCAATCCCTGGCCGCTCGGCGGCGATGAATTCCGCGTCGCGACGCAGGCCTATTATCGCGAGATGTCGGCGCTGGCCGGCCGCATCATGCGCTTCTTCGCCCTCGCGCTCGACCTCGAGGAAACCTATTTCGACCGCTTCATAGACCATGAGGCGAGCGCGCTGCGGCTGCTGAACTACCCCGACCTGACGGAGGATCCGGTCCCCGGACAGCTGCGCGCCGGCGAGCATTCCGACTATGGCTCGATCACCATCCTGATGCAGGAAGACGCGCCGGGCGGCCTGGAAGTGCTGGGCCTCGACGGCGAGTGGCACCGTGTTCCGGCAATCCCGGACAGCTTCGTCATCAACATCGGCGATCTGATGCAGCGCTGGACCAACGACCAGTGGAAGTCGACGCTGCACCGCGTCACCATCCCGCCGCGCGACCTCGGCCGCTCGGCCCGGCGCCAGTCGATGGCCTTCTTCCACCAGCCGAACTGGGACGCCGAGATCGCCTGCATCCCGACCTGCGTGAGAGAAGGCGAGACGGCCAAATACCCGCCGGTCGGCTCCGGCGAGTACCTCGCGTCGAAATTCCGCTCGACCGTGGTGAAGATGTAGGCATTTTCGCCCTGGCAGGCCCTCACCCCAGCCCTCTCCCGCCAGCGGGAGAGGGGGCCGATCGCGTCGGTTGCCCGATCCGCGCCACGCCGGCGGAAAGCCCTCGCCCGCCAGCGGGAGAGGGTTGGGTGAGGGTCTTGCTTGCTTCACCTCTCCCATGGGGAGGCCTTCGCGCAACACCGCCCTTATCGCGCTGATCGGATCTTGCCACCCTCCGCCGTCATCCCGGCGAAGGCCGGGATCCAGACGCACAGCACTGTGGCCGATAGGCTGGGCCAAGCTTTCTTATCGCCTAAGCTTTCTTGGCCTGAGGCTATGGGCCCCGGCCTCCGCCGGGGCGACGGTGCCCTGCCCATAAGCAGTGGGCCGCATGGCAACCTTCGATGTTCTGCAAGGCCGCTTTGGGGGAGGTGAAGAGGCCGGCGGGGCAATCGGGCTTCAAACTCAAACCGCTGTTTCAAACCGGGCCTCTCCTGCCCTAAGCTTCGGGCGGACGCGCGCCGGTGGCGTGAATCTTGCTGCTTCTGGTTGGTGTGCCCGTCCCTGCGACGCCTATGGAGAGCCTGACCGCATGTCGATCCGAGCCGCGCTTCGCCACGTCACCCGCTATCGCTATGACCGGCCCGTCGCGCTGGGACCGCAGGTGATCCGGCTGCGCCCGGCTCCGCATTGCCGCACCAAGGTGCCAAGCTATTCGCTGAAGGTGACGCCGGCCAACCATTTCGTGAACTGGCAGCAGGATCCGCACGGCAACTGGCAGGCACGCTTCGTCTTTCCGGAAAAGACGACGGAATTCGCCGTCGAGGTCGACCTCCTGGCCGAGCTCGAGGTCTACAACCCGTTCGATTTCTTCGTCGAGCCCTATGCCGAGCAGTTTCCCTTCGCCTATGAGCCGGCGCTCGCCGAGGAGCTCGCCGCCTATCTGGAACCGGAGCCGGCAGGTCCCCTGCTGGCGGAGTTCCTGGCGACAATCCCGCGCCAGCCGACCCAGATCGTCGACTTCCTGGTCGCGATCAATCAGCGCCTGCAGGGCGACATCCGCTACCTGATCCGCATGGAGCCCGGGGTGCAGACGCCGGAGGAGACGCTCGCCACGCGCGCCGGCTCCTGCCGCGATTCCGGCTGGCTGCTGGTCGAGATCCTGCGCCATCTCGGCCTCGCCGCCCGCTTCGTCTCCGGCTACCTGATCCAGCTGAAGCCGGACGTCGTCGCGCTCGACGGCCCGGCCGGCACGGCCGTCGACTTCACCGATCTGCACGCCTGGGCCGAGGTCTATATCCCCGGCGCCGGCTGGATCGGCATGGATCCGACCTCGGGCCTGTTCACCGGCGAGGGCCATCTGCCGCTCTGCGCCACGCCGCATTTTCGCTCGGCAGCCCCCATCACCGGTTCCTTCGCCGCCGATCCCGGCACCGAGACCGCGTTCGAGTTCGAGATGCGGGTCGACCGGGTCGCGGAAAATCCCCGCGTCACCCTCCCCTTCTCCGACGACAGCTGGGCGGCGCTCGACGCGCTCGGCAACCGGGTCGACGCAGACCTCACGGCCGAGGACGTCCGCCTCACCATGGGCGGCGAGCCGACCTTCGTCTCGATCGACGATTACGAGGCGCCGGAATGGAACACCGAGGCCGTCGGCCCGACCAAGCGGACGCGCGCCGACGAACTCATCCGCCGCCTGCGCGAGCGCTTCGCGCCGGGCGGCTTCCTGCATTACGGCCAGGGCAAGTGGTATCCGGGCGAGAGCCTGCCGCGCTGGACCTTCGCGCTCTACTGGCGCAAGGATGGCAAGCCGATCTGGCGCGATCCCTCGCTGATCGCCAACGAGGCGGACGATCTCCGCGCCACGCCGGAACAGGCGGGCGCGCTGCTCGCCGACCTCTCCGGCCGGCTCGGCATCTCGGCCGATCATGTCGTGCCGGCCTATGAGGATCCTGCGCACTGGATCCTCAAGGAGGCCGAGCTGCCGGAAAACGTCACCCCGGCCGAATCGAAGCTCGACGACCCGGAGGCGCGCGCCCGCATCGCCCGCGTGTTCGAGCGGGGCCTCGCCGAGCCGTCCGGCTACATCCTGCCGGTGCAGCGCTGGCAGGCGCAGGCGAGCGATAAGCGCTGGATGTCGGAAAAGTGGCCGCTCCGGCGCGGCAAGATGTTTTTGGTGCCCGGCGACAGTCCGGTCGGCTTCCGCCTGCCGCTCGCCTCGCTGCCTTATGTGCCGGTCTCGTCCTATCCGTTCATCGTGCAGCGCGATCCCGGCTCGATCACCGCGCCGCTGCCCGATCCCGAGCAGCTCGCCCGCAACGACGCGGCGCGGCGCGCCGAGGAGATGGCGCGGCTTTCGGCGGCCGGCTCCGACACCGCCGAGGGCGACCACGAGGAACGGGTCGAGCAATATCTGACGCCCGGCTCGTCGGTACGCACGGCGCTGTCGGTCGAGCCGCGCGACGGCCGGCTCTGCGTGTTCATGCCGCCGACCGAGCGGCTCGAAGACTATCTGGAGCTGCTGGCGACGCTCGAGGAATCAGCCCGCGCGCTCGGGCTTGCCGTGCATGTCGAGGGCTATCCGCCGCCGATCGACCCGCGCCTCCACGTCGTCAAGGTGACGCCCGATCCCGGCGTGATCGAGGTCAATGTGCAGCCGGCCGCGAGCTGGGAGGAATGCGTCGGCATCACGCGCACGCTCTATGAAGAAGCGCGGCTGTCGCGCCTCGGCACGGAAAAGTTCATGACCGACGGCCGCCATACCGGCACAGGCGGCGGCAATCATGTCGTGGTCGGCGGCGCCCATCCGGCCGACAGCCCGTTCCTGCGCCGGCCCGACCTTCTGAAGAGCCTGGTGCTCTACTGGCAGCGCCATCCCTCGCTCTCCTACCTGTTTTCCGGCCTGTTCATCGGCCCGACCAGCCAGGCGCCGCGCATCGACGAGGCGCGGCACGACGGGCTCTATGAGCTGGAGATCGCGCTCGCCGCCGTGCCGGGACCAAACAGCGGCAACGAGCCGCCGCCCTGGCTGGTCGACCGGCTGTTCCGCAATCTCCTGGTTGACGTCACCGGCAATACGCATCGCACCGAGATCTGCATCGACAAGCTCTATTCGCCGGATGGCCCGACCGGCCGGCTCGGCCTGGTCGAGTTCCGCTCCTTCGAGATGCCGCCCGACTACCGCATGTCGCTCGCACAGCAGCTGCTGGTCCGGGCGCTGATCGCCATGCTGTGGCGGATCCCGCAGCAGGGCGCGCTGATGCGCTGGGGCACGCAGCTGCACGACCGCTTCATGCTGCCGCATTTCGTCGGCGCGGATTTCCTCGACGTGCTCGGCGATCTCAGCCAGGCCGGCTACGCCTTCGATCCCGTCTGGTTCGAGGCGCAGCGCGAGTTCCGCTTCCCCTTCATCGGCGCGATCGAGCAGCAGGGCGTCAAGCTGGAGCTGCGGCAGGCGCTGGAGCCCTGGCATGTGCTGGGCGAGGAAGGCGCGATCGGCGGCACGGTGCGCTATGTCGATTCATCCGTCGAGCGCATCCAGGTCAAGGCCGAGGGCTTCGACCCGCGCCGCCACATCGTCGCCTGCAACGGCCGCCGCGTGCCGATGACCTCGACGGGAACCGCCGGCCAGTTCGTCGCCGGCGTCCGCTACAAGGCATGGCAGCCGGCGCGCGGCCTGCACCCGACCATTCCCGCCCACGCGCCGCTCACCTTCGACATCGTCGACGGCTGGTCGGAACGCTCGCTCGGCGGCTGCGTCTATCACGTCGCCCATCCGGGCGGCCGCAACTACGACACCTTCCCGGTCAATTCCTACGAGGCGGAGGCGCGCCGGCTGGCGCGCTTCGAGGCGATCGGCCATACCGGCGGTCGCTTCATGCCGATGCCGGAGAGCGGCTCGCCCGAATTCCCGACGACGCTCGACCTGCGTCGTCCGGCCAACCTCTGAGGCGATGGTGACGCGCAAGGAAGCAACCCGCCGCAGCCGCGACGCCGCCGACCGCGCGGAGCGGCTGATCGCCAACTACCGGCCGCTGCCCGGCGTCGCCGACGAGCTCGTCGGCGCCGATGGCCGGATCCGGCCGCACTGGATGCGCTTCGTCGAGAGCATGGCCGATCTCGGGCCGAAGGAAGTGCGGCACCGCTTCGCGCTCGCCGACCGGCATCTCGCCGACAGCGGCGTCGTCTTCCGCGTCTATGGCGAGGCGAATGGCGACGAGCGGCCCTGGCCACTGTCGCATATGCCGTTCCTGATCGAGCCGAAGGAATGGGCGCGGCTGGAGGCCGGCCTGATCCAGCGCGCCAAGCTGCTCGACGCCATTCTCGGCGACGCCTATGGCGACGGCCGGCTCGCCGCCGATGGCGCGCTGCCGGCCGCGATCATCGCCGGCAGCCCGGAATTCCTGCGCCCCCTCGTCGGCGCCGAGCCGGTCGGCGGCCATCACCTGCGCTTCTACGCCGTCGATGTCGGGCGCGGGCCGGACGGCCGCTGGTGGGTGGTCTCCGACCGCACCCAGGCGCCTTCCGGCGCCGGCTACGCGCTGGAAAACCGCATCGCGCTGTCGCGCGCCCTGCCCGACCTCTTCCGCGCCTTCAACGTCGAGCGCCTCGCCGGCTTCTTCCAGGAATTTCGCGCCGGGCTGAACACGCTGAACCGGCACGAGGAGACCCGCGTCGCGCTGCTGACGCCGGGACCGCTCAACGAGACCTATTTCGAGCACGCCTATCTCGCCCGCTATCTCGGCTTCGTGCTCGTCGAGGGCGACGACCTGACGGTGCGCGACGACACCGTCTACATGCGCACCATCTCGGGCCTGAAGCGCGCCGACGTGCTGCTGCGCCGGCTCGACGCCGATTTCGCCGACCCGCTGGAGCTGAACCCCGCCTCGCGGCTCGGCGTGCCGGGCCTTGCCGGCGCCGTGCGCCAGAAGAACGTCGCCATCGCCAACGCGCTCGGCGCCGGCCTCGTCGAGGCGCGCGCCATGCTCGGCTTCCTGCCCGGCCTCGCCCGCCGCGTGCTCGGCGAGGACCTGATCCTGCCGAACGTCGCCACCTGGTGGTGCGGCCAGACGCTGGAGCGCGACCATGTCGTCGCCGAGTTCGACCGCATGGTGATCGCGCCGGCGC
The DNA here is from genome assembly GCF_059699055.1 of Kaistia sp. SLG-1. Taxonomy (NCBI): domain Bacteria; kingdom Pseudomonadati; phylum Pseudomonadota; class Alphaproteobacteria; order Hyphomicrobiales; family Kaistiaceae; genus Kaistia; species Kaistia sp. SLG-1. Next base: position 250,166 of record NZ_AP048544.1, on the reverse strand, counting down.
TGGGCGGCAGCGTGCCGGGCCTGCTCGATCGCGGCCCCCTGCTCGGCGGCGCCATCGATCCCGAACGGAAGGCCGACCTGATCCGCGCGCTTGGCCGGCGCGGCACCGATTTCGTCGGCCAGGAAGCGGTCAAGCTCTCGACCACGCCGGTCTGGCGCGGCGAGGGCGAGACGGCGCGGCTGGAACCGCGCCCCTCCATCCTCCGCCTCTATGTCGCGCGCGGTCCCGACGGCTGGACGGTGATGCCGGGCGGCTTCTGCCGCATCTCCGATCAGCCCGACGCCCGCGCCGTGACGCTGCACCAGGGCGGCGCCTCGGCCGATGTCTGGGTGCTGTCCGACGGGCCGGTGGCGGAGACGACCCTGCTCGCTTCGCCCGACAAGGTGGCGCTGCAGCGGGTCACCTCGACCTTGCCGAGCCGGGCGGCGGAGAACCTGTTCTGGCTCGGCCGCTATGTCGAGCGCACCGAGGCCGCGCTCCGCCTCGTGCGCGCCATCGCCGTCCGCCATGTCGACGCCGAGCATGACGGCGCGGCGGTGATCGACCGGCTCGACGCGGCGCTGGCGGCCGCCGGATCCGCCGACGAGGACGACGAGGCGACGCCGACGGGCCGCGCCCTCTCGATCCTGACCAGCCGCGACGCCTTCAACACCATTCCGCGGTTGGCCGAGGCCTCGCGCCGCGCCGCCTCCGTCATCCGCGACCGGTTGTCGCCGGACGCATGGCGCACCGTCGCCGACCTCGAGGCGCTGCTGCAGCGGCCGCTGGAGGCGGAGACCGACAGCGACATGCTGGAACGCGCCAACACGGCGCTCCGCCTGATCGCCGCCTTCTCCGGCCTGGTGCAGGAAAACATGGTGCGTCAGCATGGCTGGCGCTTCCTTGAGACCGGACGCCGCATCGAGCGCGGCCTCGCCATCGCCCGCGCCGCCCGCTTCTGCGGCATGAGCGGCAAGGCGGGCGAGCTCGACGCGCTGCTGGAGCTTGCCGACAGCCAGATCACCTATCGCATCCGCTACGTGATGCTGCCCGCCCGCGTCCCCGTCGTCGACCTGGTGCTGCTCGACAGCCGCAATCCCCGCGCGCTGGCCTTCCAGACGGAGCAGATCCGGCAGCTGCTCTCGGAATTGCCGGCGCATGCTCCGGCCGGGCTGCTGGCGCCGGGCGACCGGCTGGCGACCCGGCTCGCCGCCGAACTCCTGACCGCCGACGCCGCCGAGCTCGATGCCGACAGGATCTTCGGCTTCGAACGGACGCTGATGCGGATTTCCGACGAGATCGCGCTCGCCTATTTCACCCACCGGCGCGCCGCCGACCCGGCCGAGGGCGGCGAATAAATGCTGTACGACATCCGCCAGACCACCCGTTACACCTATGCCTCGCCGGTGCCCTTCGCGCGCCAGGTGCTGCGCCTGCTGCCGGTGGCGCGCAACGGCCAGCGCGTCATCGCCGCCGACCTGGTCATCACGCCGGAGCCGACCGAGCGGCAGGATGGGCTCGATTTCTTCGGCAACCGGATCACCACCGTCGCCTTCGCCTTCCCGCATGAGGAACTGACGCTGGAGACGCGGGCGCGGGTCGCCGTCGACGCCGAGCAGGCGATCGACGCCGAGGCGTCGCCCGGCTGGGAGCAGATCCGCCGCCTCGCCGTGGCCGAGACCGACCTCGGCCCGCTGTCGCCCGTGCATTTCCTGTTCGCCAGCCGCGTCATCGCCATCGACGACACGATCGGCGCCTATGCCGCGGCGAGCTTTCCCGCCGGCCGGCCGATCCTCGCCGCCGCCTTCGACCTGACCCGCCGCATCAAGGCCGATTTCGCCTATGACCCGGAGGCGACCGACGTCACCACCCTTCCCGGCGAGGCCTTCGCGGCGCGCGCCGGCGTCTGCCAGGATTTCGCGCATGTGATGATCGCGGGCTTGCGCACGCTCGGCCTGCCGGCCGCCTATGTCAGCGGTTTCCTGCGCACCCTGCCGCCGCCCGGCCAGCCGCGCCTCGAAGGCGCCGACGCGACGCACGCCTGGGTGGCGGTCTGGTGCGGCCGCGAGCTCGGCTGGATCGGCCTCGACCCGACCAATGGCGTGATCGCTGCGGAAGACCATGTCGTGCTGGCGCTCGGCCGCGACTATACCGACGCCGCGCCGGTCGACGGCGTCATCGTCACGTCTGGCGATCACCAGCTCGACGTCGAGGTCGATGTCGCGGTGGTCGGCTGACGGCGATGCCGGATAGCATCAGATGCGGAACGAATTCGTCGCACCCCCGCGACAGGCTGGTATTTCTCGGCGGCACACGGTATCAGGACGGATGGATTCCCTGCTGCCTTGGCTTGCGGGACCGGCCGGCATGTCTGCCGCGCGCCCTCCGGCTTCCCCGCCGGATCGCGCGCCGGACCCGCACTATGAGAGCCATTCTAGAGATAGGATTACGTGACCGTCATGTCTTCCACGTTCGACGTCGTCGCCGATGTGATTGCCCAGACCAGCGAAATTCCGCGCGAGAAGATCACGCCCGAATCGCATGCCATTGACGATCTTGGCATCGACAGCCTCGATTTCCTCGACATCGTTTTCGCACTCGACAAGAAGTTCGGGATCAAGATCCCGCTCGAGCAGTGGACCCAGGAAGTCAACGCCGGCAAGGCATCGGTCGAGGAGTACTTTCTCCTGAAGAACCTCTGCGCGCATATCGACGATCTCGTCGCCAAGAAGAACGCCTGACAGGATCGGCGTCGAAGCGGCCATGCGTCTCGAATATTTCCAGATGATTGATCGCATCGTCGATTTCGACGCTGCGACCGGTCGGATTCATGCCAAGGCGTTCGTCCCCGAGACGAGCCCGGTATTCGAAGGTCACTTTCCCGGCTATCCGATCATGCCGGGCGTGCTCCTGATCGAGACCATGGCGCAGGCATCCGGTTTCCTGATCCTCGGCCTGAACGGCCTCACCCGCATGCCGTTCTTCGCCGGCTGCAAGAAGGCCAAGTTCCGCAAGTTCATCGAGCCGGGCGCCGAACTCGACGTCTATGCGACGATGACGCATGACGGCTCCGGCTTCGCCGTCACCGAGGCGAAGATCGAACAGGGTGGCCCGGTCTGCGACGCGGAGCTGACGCTGCGCGTGATGGATTTCCCGGCACCCGAGCTGATCGAGAACATGCGCGATCGCGTACGGCAGATCGGCCTGACGCCGGTCGGAGACACGGTATGAGCGACCCGACCGGCAGCGACAGCGCCCGCGACGTCTGGATCACCGGCATCGGCCTGATCTCGTCGCTCGGCGAAGGGCTCGACGCGCACTGGCAGGCCCTCGCCGTCGACGAGCCGCGGATTTCCGCCGGCGACACCGAGCGGTTCGCGCCGTTCCCGGTGCTGCCGATGGTGCCGATCGAGCTCGACAAGCAGATCCCGCGCAAGGCCGACCAGCGCCAGATGGAGCCGTGGCAGCGCCTCGGCACCTATGCCGCCGGCCTGGCGCTCGCCGATGCCGGCCTCGCCGGCGATCTCGAGCGCCTCGCCCACATGGACATGATCGTCGCGGCCGGTGGCGGCGAGCGCGACGTCGTCGTCGACGGCCAGATCCTGGCCGGACTCGACGGCGCGGCCGAGCCGGACGCCTTCCTGAACGAGCGGCTCGCCAACGATCTCCGCCCGACCCTGTTCCTGGCGCAGCTTTCCAACCTGCTCGCCGGCAACATCTCGATCGTCCACAAGGTGACCGGCTCGTCGCGCACCTTCATGGGCGAGGAACTCGCCGGCATCAGCGCCGTCGAGATCGCCGCCCGGCGCATCCGCGCCGGCCAGGGCGACCAGTTCCTCGTCGGCGCCGCCTACAACGCCGAACGCAAGGACATGCTGCTGAGCCTGGCGCTCGGCAACACGCTGTGGAAGGGCGCCGTGAACGCCGTCTGGGAACGGGCCAATGCCGGCGGCGGCATGGTCACCGGCTCGATCGGCGTCTTCCTGGTGCTCGAATCGCGCGCCCATGCCGAAGCCCGCGGCAAGACGGCCTATGCCAAGCTGGGTCCGGTGCTTTCGGGCCGCAGCCGCCGCGAGCCCGGCCAGGCCGCCGCCGTGGCGAAGGGCCAGATCGACGCGATGCGCCCGGCGCTCGGCGACAAGCCGATCGGCGTGCTCTCCGGCGCGAACGGCATCGCCAGCGCCACGCTCGAGGAACGGCAGCTGCTCGAATCCCTCGTCGCCGAGGGAACCGTCGGCCCCATCCGCGCCACGCAGAGCCGGATCGGCAACAGCCTCGAGGCCGCCTTCCCGGCCCAGATCGCGCTCGCAGCCCTGGCGCTGTCGCGAAAAGGTTTCTATCGACCGGCCGATCCGACCGGGCTGGAGCTTGAAGCGAGCGAAGTCCCCACCCAGATCCTGGCCACCAGCTGGGGCTTCTGGCGTGGCGAGGGCATGGCGCTCCTCGAAGCGATTGACTGAGAAAGGTCAGGATCATGGGCACAGGCAAGGTAGCGGGCACGGGCAAGACGCGGGATCATCTCGGACGTCCGGTCGTCGCCGTCACCGGCATGGGCGTGGTCACCTCGCTCGGCCAGGGCATCGACGACAACTGGTCGGCGCTGACCTCCGGCAAGTCCGGCATCCATCGCATCTCGCGCTTCCCCGTCGACCATCTCCGCACGACGATCGCCGGTACCGTCGACTTCCTGTTCGACGACGTGCCGCGTTCGGCCGTGCTGACGGAGAAGCTGGCCGAGCTCGCCGCCGAGGAAGCGATCGCGCGCGCCAAGATCGGCACGCCGGGCGATTTTCCGGGCATGCTGTTCATGGCAGTGCCGCCGGTCGAGCTCGACTGGTCGGTCAAGCGCGATCTCTACGACAGCGGCAATCCCGAGACCGCGGATCCCTATGACCGGATGATCGGCAGCGCCGAGGCGCTGAACAATCCCGACATCTACGAATACGCCCTCTATGCCTGCGTCGCCGACAAGACGGCCGACCGGTTTGGCACGCGCGGCGCGCCGATTTCGCTGTCGACGGCCTGTGCCTCGGGCGCGACGGCGATCCAGCTCGGCGTCGAGGCGATCCGGCGCGGCGATACGGACGCGGCGCTCTGCATCGGCACCGACGGCTCGGTGCAGGCGGAATCGCTGATCCGCTTCTCGCTGCTTTCGGCGCTTTCGACCAACAATGAAGACCCGGAGACCGCCTCGCGGCCCTTCTCCAAGAACCGCGACGGCTTCGTCATGGCCGAGGGCGCGGGCGCGCTGGTGCTCGAGGACTACGACGCGGCGGTCGCGCGCGGCGCCGAGATCCTCGCCGTCATCCGCGGCGTGGCTGAGCAGGCCGACGATTTCCACCGCACCCGCTCGAAGCCGGACGGCTCGCCCGTCATCGGCGCCATGCGCCAGGCGCTCGGCGACGCCGGCATCGGCCTGGACGAGATCGACTACATCAACGCGCACGGCACCAGCACGCCCGAAAACGACAAGATGGAAGCCTTGTCGCTCGAGGCCGTCTTCGGCGAGCACGTGAAGCAGATCCCGATCAGCTCCAACAAGTCGATGATCGGCCACACGCTGACGGCGGCCGGCGCGATTGAGGCGGTGTTTTCGATCCAGACGATCCGCAGCGGCCTGATCCCGCCGACCATCAACCACGACATTCCCGACCCGTCGGTCTCGCTCGACGTGGTGCCGAATGTCGCCCGCGAGGCGCCGGTCTCGATGGTCCTGTCGAATTCGTTCGGCTTCGGCGGCCAGAACGCCTGCCTCGTGATCGCGGCCGAACCGGCCTGACCGCGACGTCCGGCGCCCCAGCCACTGGCATGTTGGGCGCCGAGACGCTAAAGCAGGCCCTGTTCTGACCACAAGACGGATATTCCATGCGCGCCCTCCAGCTGCTCGCCGACCGCAAGCTTTCGATCGTTGATGTTCCGATGGCCGCCGAGCCCGGCCCGGGCGAGGTGCGCGTCAAGATGGGCGCCGTCGCGCTCAACCACATCGACGTCTGGGGCTGGCGCGGCATGGCGTTCGCCAAGCGCAAGCTGCCGCTGACGATCGGCGCCGAGGCCGCTGGCACGATCGAGAAGATCGGCCCCGAGGTCACCAATGTCCGCGTCGGCCAGACCGTCGCCATCTACGGCGCCGAGACCTGCGGCACCTGCCCCGCCTGTCATGCCGGCCGTGACAATCTCTGCGAGAACGTCGCCGGCGTGCGCGGCTTCCACATCGACGGCCTCGCCTGCGACTACGTCACGCTGAAGGCGCGCCACGTCGTGCCGGCGCCGGACAACGTCTCGGTGCAGGACGCCGCCTGCACCCCGGTCACCTTCGGCACCGTCCAGCACATGCTGTTCGACAACGCCAAACTCGAGGCCGGCCAGACCATCCTGGTCCAGGCGGGCGGCAGCGGCATCGGCACGGCGGCGATCCAGCTCGCCAAGGCGGTCGGCGCCACGGTCATCACCACCGTCGGCAGCGACGAGAAGGGCGAGAAGGCCAAGGCGCTCGGCGCCGACCACGTCATCAACTACCGCGAAGAGCGCTTCGAGGGCGTCGTCCGCAAGCTGACCAAGAAGCGCGGCGTCGACGTCGTGTTCGAGCATGTCGGCGTCGATACCTGGGCCGGCAGCATGTTCTCGCTGCGCCGGGGCGGCACGCTCGTAACCTGCGGCTCGACCACCGGCATCTCGACCGAGATCAATTTGTTCCAGCTCTACCAGCAGCAGCTGCGCCTGATCGGCTCGTTCGGCTGCCGCATCGAGAACATCGCCCAGTCGCTCGCCAAGATCGGCGCCGGCGTCGCCTCCCCGGTGATCGACAGCACCGTGTCGCTCGACAATCTGGACGAGGCGCTGGACCGCATCGAGCAGCGCCAGGTGTTCGGCAAGATCCTCGTCACGCTCTGATCCGATGGCGCTGCCGAGCACAAGGAAGAAGCCGTTCAAGAACCTGATGCGGCGCGTCACGCGTTCGAAGGCGGCCCACGCGACCATCGCCTTCGGCGTGCGCGGGCTGATCGCCGGCGTGCGCTCGCTCGGCGAGGAACGTGCCGGCCGTGTCGGCGGCGCCGTCGCGCGCTTCGTCGGTCGCTTCGTCTCCGAGACCAAGCTGGCGCGGAAAAACCTCGCCGCCGCCTTCCCGGAGAAATCCGACGCCGAGCGGGAAAAGATCCTGCAGGGCGTGTGGACCGGCCTCGGCCAGACGATGGTCGAATACGTCTTCCTCGACAAGCTGGTCGACATCGATCCCGAGCGCCTCGGCGAGGGGCGGATCGAGGTCGTCGGCGTCGACCAGTTCCTGGCGATGCGCGACGACGGCAAGCCCGGCATCATTTTCTCGGCCCATCTCGCCAACTGGGAGATCCTGGCGGTGGTCGCGGCGCGTTTCGGCCTGCCGGTGGTGTCGCTGTTCCGCGCGCCGACCAACAACGTCATCGCCGAAGACCTGATGCAGCAGCGCGAGCAGATGATGGGCAAGCTGGTCGCCTCGAACCGCGGCGCCACCTTCGAGGTCGGCGCGGCGCTCGATCGCGGCGAGCATATCGGCATCCTGACCGACCAGCACCACGGGCGCGGCCCGAAGGTGCCGTTCTTCGGCCGGACCGCGAACGCCAATCCGCTCGTCGCCCGCCTCGCCCGCCACTATGACTGCCCCGTGCACGGCGCCCGCACCATCCGCCTGCCCGGCGGCCGCTTCCGCGTCGAGCTGACGCCGCCGATCGAGATGCCCCGCGACGAAGAGGGCCTGATCGACGTCGACGCCGGCACCGCCAAGGTGATGTCGGTGGTCGAGGGCTGGGTGCGCGAGCACCCCGAACAGTGGCTCTGGCTGCACAATCGCTGGCGCTAGTTTTCTTTTCCGCCTTCGCGCGATCGGGCGCCTCGCCGTCATCCCCGCAAAGGCGGGGATCCATGCAGCCGCGATCTCGGGCGTTTCACGCGTCGGCCAACCCGGCTGAATGGATCCCGGCTCGGAGGCCGGGATGACGACGAGCGTGGGGCAGCCCCTTGCACCTCCCCCAAACGGCCGAGGCACCCCGCCCTTCAAATCCGAGCCGCGCCGTGGCAAACTCCGTTCATGGTTTATTCTCCTGAACTCGTCGTGCCGCGCGACGGAAGGCAGTCGGATATGGCGCTCGCCATCCAGCGCGGCGTCGGCCGGCTGTTTCGCGCGCGCGGGCATGCGATCGTCACCGAGCTGGTGCTGGCGACCGGGCGCCGCGCCGACGTGATCGCGCTCGGGCCTTCCGGCGAGATCACCATCGTCGAGATCAAGTCGTCGATCGCCGATTTCCGCGCCGACGGCAAATGGCCGGATTACGCCCCCTATTGCGACAAGCTCTATTTCGCCAGCCATGCCGGCGTGCCGGCGGAGATCTTTCCCGAACAGGCAGGGCTGATCCTCGCCGACGCCTATGGCGCCGAGATCCTGCGCGAGGCGCCGCATGCGCCGCTCGTCGCCGCCCGCCGCAAGGCGATGACGCTGCGCTTCGCCCAAGCCGCCGCGCACCGGCTGCACGGCCTCTACGACCCGGATGCGGGTTTTCACGAAATCATCTGAGACGCCAACGGCTTGAGGGCCAAGGGCGGGCAACGTCGCGTCAGGCTGGGCTTGATGCGGCGGGCCGATCCCGATAGACGGGGACCGCCAATCTCAGAAGGGAACTTTTTATGAGCAGCATCCGTCGTATCCAGCCCGGTCCGCGCATGAGCGCAGGCGTCGTGCACGGCAACACCGTCTACCTGGCCGGCCAGGTCGGCAATCCGGGCGACGACGTCGCCACGCAGACCCAGACCGTGCTCGACACCATCGACAGCCTGCTGGCCGAGGCCGGCACGGACAAGTCGCGCATCCTTTCGGCGCAGATCTGGCTCGCCGACATGGCGAATTTCGGCACGATGAACACCGTCTGGGACGCCTGGGTCGACAAGGCCAACCCGCCGGCGCGCGCCACGGGCGAATCGAAGCTCGCCACCCCGGCGCACCTGGTCGAGATCATCATCGTCGCCGCCCTGCCCTAAGGGCCGACCCGACCTTATTCCAAAAATGCGAACGGGCGCCGCGGCGCCCGTTTTCATGTCTGCGAGGGATCGGCGATCAGCGGGGGGCGCGCTTCGCCAGGATCCGCTGCAGCGTGCGGCGGTGCATGTTGAGGCGGCGGGCGGTCTCGGAGACGTTGCGCTCGCACAGTTCGTAGACGCGCTGGATATGTTCCCAGCGGACGCGGTCGGCCGACATCGGATTGTCCGGCGGCAGGGCGCGTTCGGCCGGATCGCGCGTCAGCGCGGAGAACACCTCGTCGGCGTCGGCGGGCTTGGCGAGATAGTCGACGGCGCCGAGCTTCACCGCGGTGACGGCGGTGGCGATGTTGCCGTAGCCGGTCAGCACCACCATGCGGGATTCCGGACGACGCTTGCGGATCAGCTCGATCACGTCGAGGCCGTTGCCGTCCTCGAGCCGCATGTCGACGACCGCATAGGCTGGCGGCTTCTGATCGACCTTGCGCATGCCTTCGGCGACGCTGTCGGCGGTATCGACGATGAAACCACGTGCTTCCATCGCCCTGGCAAGACGCTGCAAGAAGGCCTTGTCGTCATCGACGATGATGAGCGAGGAGTCCGTTCCGGACAGGCCGGCCGATTCTAAGTCTGTCATAGACGTTTAACTCCGCCCCTCCCCAAGTTTTTCTTTTCCTACCAGAGCGGGTTATAGGCATCCGGAGCCTCGACGCCAAGACCGTCCTGCGCGGCAGATGGTCAAAACGGCCCGGTATTGCCCATTCCGCCCGCGTCAACTATGCGCGGACGCCGCTTCGCGCTCGTCGTGGTCGCCGTTCTGGAACAGCGCGCGCGGCTTGTTCGCCGTGTTGAGGCGGTCCATCGCGTCGCGCGGCCAGACGATGCGCACGATGGCGCCATGCGCCGGCGCCTCGCGGTTGGAGAGGTCGACCCGCGCGCCCGTCCGCTCCAGAAGCGTCTTGGCGATGAAGAAGCCGAGGCCGAGGCCGCCCGCCTCGTGGTTCTCGCTCGCCTCGCTCGTCGGCGCGCGCGTCGTCACATAAGGCTCGCCGATATGGTCGATCACCTCGGAGGCGAAGCCGGGCCCGTCATCGGCCACCGTGATCGACACCTTTTCCGGCGACCAGGATGCCGTGATCTCGACCTTCGTCTCGGCGAAGTCGACGGCGTTCTCGACGAGGTTGCCGAGGCCGTAGAGGATTGCCGGATTGCGCCGGCCGACCGGCTCGTCGCCGCTCTGGCTCTCCAGCTTGACCTCGATGTCGATGCCGCTGTCGGCATGCGGATCGACGACTTCCGACAACAGATGGCTGACCGGCAGCCGGTCGATATGCTGGTCGGACTCGGTCGAGAGCGAGGTCAGCTTGCCGAGAATGTCGCGGCAGCGCTGCGACTGGCTGCGCAAAAGGGCGATGTCCTCGGCATAGGGGCTGTCGGGCGGCAGCTCGCGCTGGAGCTCCTTGGTGACGAGGACGATGGTGGCAAGCGGCGTGCCGAGCTCGTGGGCTGCGGCGGCGGCGAGGCCGTCCAGCGCCGAGAGATGCTGCTCGCGCGCCAGCACCAGCTCGGTCGCCATCAGCGCGTCGGCGAGCTGGCGCGCCTCCTCGGCGACGCGGAAGGCGTAGACGCCCATGAAGATGACGGAACAGGTCAGCGCCACCCAGACGCCGAGGATGTAGAGGAAGGGCAACGCGATGAAGGCGTTCGCCTCCCAGGGCAGCGGCATGTGCCAGAGCGCGAGCACCGTCACCGCGACGATGACCAGCCCGCCCAGCATCACGGTCAGGCGCGGCGCCAGCGTCGTCGCCGACACCATGACCGGGACGAGGATCAGGATCGCGAACGGATTCTGCAGGCCGCCGGTGAGGAAGAGCAGCACGGAGAGCTGCAGCACGTCGTAGCCGAGCAGCAGCGCCGCCGTCCGGCCCTTCAGGCGCAGGCTCGACGGGTAGCGGATCTTGATGAACAGGTTGAGCCAGGCCGACAGCGCGATCGCCGCCAGGCACAGGCCGATCTGCATCGGGAAGTCGAACCAGAAGCGGACGACGACGACGCTGGCCGTCTGGCCGGCGATCGCCAGCCAGCGCAGGCGCACCAGCGTATCGAGCTTCAGGCGCCTGCCCTCGAAATCCTGCGATCGAACCGCTTGCCCGGGCATTGCTGCGTCACCTGGTATGGAAATGGCCTTGATATAGCTGGCTTATAGCATGGGAAGCGCCCGCGCTGGCGAATTGACGCCAAATCGGACTGCCAACCCTTGCATCGGGGTGAAAATCATCCTTACATGCTGCATTGCACAAGGCTGGCCGCCTGCCGTACTGCCCGACGGAATACCCGGCCGGTCCGATCCCTAGTGGAGCGGCAGATGGACGGCACGATGGGTCCGTTGTCTTATTATGAACTTTACGAACTGAACCACGCCGCCTTGTCGCCGATGCGGGCGGCGGCGGACATGTTCAGTTTGCTCCTGAAGAGCCCGCTCAATCCGATCAGCCAGACGCCGCTCGGGCGCAACTGGCAGGCCGGGCTGGAGCTGTTCGAGCGGACGACGCGCCGCTATGCCAAGCCGGGCTTCGGCCTCGGGACGACGCTGGTCGGCGGCACGCGCGTGGCGGTCACAGAGGAGACCGTCTGGCAGCGCCCGTTCTGCAACCTGCTGCATTTCCAGCGCGCGCTGGAGACACCGCGCCGGGATCCGAAGCTCCTGATCGTCGCGCCGATGTCCGGCCACTACGCGACGCTTTTGCGCGGCACGGTCGAGGCGATGCTGCCCCGGCACGAGGTCTACATCACCGACTGGATCGACGCCCGCATGGTGCCGCTCTCGGACGGCTCCTTCGATCTCGACGACTACATCGACTATCTCATCGAGATGCTGCATTTCCTCGGCGAGGACGTGCATGTGATCGGCGTCTGCCAGCCGGCCGTGCCGGTGATCGCGGCCGCGGCGCTGATGGAGGCGGCGGGCGACCGCTTCGCGCCGCGCTCGATGACGCTGATGGGCGGGCCGATCGACACCCGCATCAACCCGACCGCCGTCAACGAGCTCGCCACCGGCAAGAGCCTCGACTGGTTCCGCGACAATGTCGTGATGAAGGTGCCCTTCCCGCATCCCGGCGTCATGCGCGACGTCTATCCGGGCTTTTTGCAGCTGTCGGGTTTCATGAGCATGAACCTCGACCGCCACGTCACCGCGCACCAGGACCTGTTCAAGCACCTGGTCGCCGGCGACGGCGACTCGGCCGACAAGCATCGCGACTTCTACGACGAATATCTCGCCGTCATGGACCTGACGGCCGAGTTCTACCTGCAGACGGTCGATACCGTGTTCATCCAGCAGGCGCTGCCGAAGGGCCAGATGACCCATCGCGGCGTGCCGGTCGACCTGACGGCGATCCGCAACATCGCCCTCTTCACCGTCGAGGGCGAGAACGACGACATCTCCGGCGTCGGCCAGACGGAAGCCGCACAGCATCTCTGCACCAACATCCCGGCCGACATGCGGGCGCATTACGTGCAGCCGAAGGTCGGCCATTATGGCGTCTTCAACGGTTCGCGCTTCCGTGCCGAGATCGCGCCCCGGATCAGCGACTTCGTGCTGACCCACCACCAGACCAAACGCGCCGCCGCGCCGGCCGCCGCCGCCAGCCCGGTGGAAACCGCCCCGCCGGCAGTGGCGCCGGTAGTGCCGAAGGCGAAGCCCGTCGCCAGGGCCAAGCCGACGCCTGCCGCCGCCAAGCCTGCCGCCACCCCGGCGAAGGCGGAGCCGGCCCCGGCCGAGCTGCCGGCCGACGACCTCAAGCGGATCGCCGGCATCGGCCCGAAGCTGGAGGCGAGCCTCAACGCCGCCGGCATTTTCCGCCTCGCCCAGATCGCGAAACTGACGGCGAAGCAGGCGACGGCGCTTGACGTCCGCCTCGCCCTCAAGGGCCGCATCGGCCGCGACGACTGGATCGGCCAGGCGAAGCGTCTGCTGAGCCCCCAGGAAGCCGCGACGGAAGCCTAACTCCGATTTTCCCTTGAAGGACGATCCGACCTTTCCCACTTCCGATGCGTTGGGGGTGCGAGAGAGGAAGGAACCATGTCCCATACTCAGGCCTTGCGTCCGGGCTGGACGCCGCTCACCATCGCGCTGATGGTCCTCGGCTTCTTCGTGTTCTGGCCGCTCGGCCTCGCCATGCTCGCCTACATCATCTGGGGTGACCGGCTTCCCGAGTTCCGCCGCAACGCGGAAGGCGTGCGCGATGATTTCAAGCGCTCCTTCTCGGGCTGCGGCTGGCAGAGCCGGCGCGAGCAGCGCTGGGGCGCCTATCAGAGCCACAGCGGCAACTCCGCCTTCGACGACTACCGCGCCGCCGAACTGAAGCGGCTCGACGAGGAACGGCGCAAGCTCGACGAAGAGCGCGCCGAATTCGAAACCTTCGTCCGCAACCTGCGTCGCGCCCGCGACCAGGAGGAGTTCGATCGCTTCAAATCCGATCGCGACGCGGCGCGCCGCAACAACAACACGCCCGACACACGCGACAATGGTCCGGTGATCGACCTCTGAGCGTTGCGCGGCAAGGATTGGGGGCCGCCTCAGGGCGGCCCTTTTTCGTGCCATCATCGACAAGACGAATCACCGGACCGCCGACTGAAGCATGGGTTTCCTCTCCCGCCTCACGCCAAGCCCGAAGCGCGCCGCGCTGGCGAAGCCCGATCATTGCCATGTCGAGATCGACGGCGAGCCGGTCCGGGTGACGCTCGTCTGGAACGATCGCGCGCGCCGCTACACGCTGCGCCTGCGCGGCTCGGTGCGCGAGCCGGTCGTCACGATTCCGGCGCGCGGCAAGCTCGCCGAGGCACAGGACTTCATCGAGCGCCACAGCGGCTGGCTGCGATCCCGCCTGGCGGCGCTGCCGGATGCGAAGCCGATCGAGGATGGCGGCGTGATCCCGCTGCGCGGCGTACCGGTCCGGATCGTCCACCGCGAGGGCCGCGGCCTGGTGCGGCTGGAGCCGGCCGATGGCGAGACGCTGCTGGTCGTCACCGGCGGCGCCGAACACATCGCCCGCCGCGTCACCGATTTCCTGAAGCGCGAGGCGCGGCGCGACCTCGAGGAGGCGACCGCCCGGCATGCGGCGTCGCTCGGCGTCAAGGTCAAGGCGATCCGCCTCGGCGACCCGACCAGCCGCTGGGGCTCGTGCTCGTCCAGCGGCACGATCGCCTATTCCTGGCGCATGATCATGGCGCCGCCGGCCATCCTCGATTATCTCGCCGCGCATGAAGTGGCGCACCTGCGCGAAATGAACCATTCGGACCGGTTCTGGCGTCATGTCGCCACGATCTGCCCGCATATGGAGCAAGCCAAGTCCTGGCTCAACCGGCACGGAGCCTCGCTCCACGCCGTCGGAGCCGAGGGATAGACGCCGGACGGCGCGCCAATCGCGATGGCAGCGCGCCGACGCCAGATCCGATCGCCGGCGCCATCCGGCTCCAGCAGAGGCCCCGCCATGACATCCGTCCGCCAGAACCCGGCGAAGTCGCCGCCGCTCGCCGTCTCGAGCTGGAGCCTGCATCGCGCGCTCGGCCTAACCTATCCGAACCGGCCCGACCATGACGTCGAGGCCGTCGCCGAGGCGACCTACGGTCCCGGCCGGCTGTCGCTGCTCGACATGCCGCGCGCCGTCGCCGCCCTCGGCATCGACCGCATCGAGGTCTGCTCCTTCCACGTCCCCCGCCGTGACGCCGAATACGCGGCCGAATTCCGCGCCGCGCTGGCCGAGGCGGGCGTCACGCTGCAGACCCTGCTGATCGAATATGGCGACATCACCAATCCCGAGACGCGCGAGCGCGACCTCGCTTGGATCGAGAGCTGGATCGACACCGCCGCGGCCCTCGGCGCCGAGCAGGCCCGCGTCATCGCCGGCCGCGCCGAGCCGACCCGCGCGGCGCTCGATTCGAGCGTCGACGGCCTGATCCGCCTCGGCCGGCATGGCGAGGCGCGCGGTGTGCGCGTCGTCACGGAGAACTGGTTCGAGCTGCTGCCCGGCCCGCGCGAGGTGCGCTACCTGTTCGATCGCCTCGACGAGACGGTCAGCCTCAACGGGGATTTCGGCAACTGGTCGGGCGACGGCAAATATGCCGATCTGCAGGCGATCTTCGATCTCGCCATCTGCTGCCACGCCAAGGCCGATTTCAGCGACGGCGTGCTCAACGCCGAGGACTACCGCCGCTGCCTCGACGCATCCATCGCCGCCGGCTTCCGCGGGCCCTTCACGCTGATCTATGACGGCCCGCATCCGGACGAATTCGCCCATCTCCTGATCGAGCGCGACTTCATCCGCCACCACTTCGCGACGACGCGGGCGAACGGGGGGTAGGCCCGCTTCCCCGCTCGCCTCGGAGACCTTTGCAGAACACCGAGGGTCGCCAGGTAGTCCACCGCCGATGAGCAAGGCACCGTCGCCCCGGCGGAGGCCGGGGCCCATGAACACCGGCCGGGAAATCCTGGCTGAGCCTTCTGGTCACCGTCAGTGTGTCTGGATCCCGGCCTTCGCCGGGATGACGCCGGTGCACGCGACGCACGACCATCCTGCGTGCTTCGAGACGGCCCTTCGGGCCTCCTCAGCATGATGAGGACAGTGCTTCCAGAAAGTCCCTCAGGGAGAGGTGAAGGATAGCCTCACCGCACCAGATTGAGCGTGCGCTTGGGCGCGCCGGGCTTTGGCGGCTCGGGGGGCTTCGTCTCCGGCGCCTTCGTCTCCGGCGGCTTGGGAGGCTCCGGGGGCTTGGGCGGCTCGAAATCGAAGGTGTAGTCGGCGAGCAGCTCGATCGCCTTGGCGAACACGGCTTCCTCGCGGCGGGTCTTCTCCGCCATCTCGCGCGTGTCGGCGGCGCGGCGCTCCAGCGCCTTGCGGATGACATTGTCGCCCGTCTGGCGGCGGAAGCGGGCGGCCATCGCCTCGGCGCGCTTCGCCTGCTTCTCGAGCTTGCGGATGCCGGCGCCGATATCGCCCTTCTGCTTGGTCAGCGTGTCGCGGATCGGCGCGATCAGGTCGACCGCCTCGAACGGCAGGTCGCTTTCCAGCACTGAGACGACCAGCGCCTGGATGCGTTCCATCGCCCGGCCGACGATGTCGTCGGCGGCGAGCTCGCCCTCATAGCCGGTCTCGTCATAGGCCTTGCGGCGCTCCGGATCCGACAGCACGGCATAGGCGTGGCTGAGCTTGTGGAACGCCTCGGACGAACCGCCCGCGTCGGGATGCGCGGCGCGCGCCCGCTGCCGATAGGCCTTGTCGATCTCGGCCGGCGTCGCGCCGGGCTCGATGGCCAGCTCGCTGTAGAGACTGCGCTTGTCGGCCATCGCCAGATGACTCCCTGGACGGGGTGCCCGGCCTTTCCATGAAAGGGGGCAGAAAACAAAACGCCGCGAAGCAGCGCGCCGCCACTATCCACGGCTGGCCGGCAATGTCCACCGCGATGGCGGCCGCATGAACGCTTCCAGCGCCGACAGTCATATTGCCGCAGCGGAATCGTGCGAACCCTCCTTTCAAGCCCAGCAAAAGCCGCAAATTGGGCGATTTGCTCGATCGCCAAGGTGGTTGGCGCGCGTCAGGTAGCGTTCCGGAAGCGAGACGCCGCGCGCCCAGCCCGCCGAAGGCGGGCATCCCGAATGTCTATTGGAGACGGCATGAACTTCCCGGTTGTCGCTGCAGTCAGCGACGTCGCTCCGCAACTGACCGTGGTCATCCCCACGTTCAACGAAGTGGACAATATCGATCCCCTGCTCGCGCGGCTGCGCGAGACTCTGGGCGCCCTGCGCTGGGAGGCGATCTTCGTCGACGACAACTCGCCGGACGGCACGGCGCGGGCGCTGCGCGATCGCGGCCGGCTGGATCCGCGCATCCGCTGCATCCGCCGCGTCGGCCGGCGCGGCCTCGCGGGCGCCTGCATCGAAGGCATGCTCGCCGCGCAGGGCCCGATCGTGGCCGTCATGGACGCCGACCTGCAGCATGACGATAGCCTGCTGCCGCGCATGTACGACGCGATGACCGAGGGCGCCGACGTCGTGGTGGCGACGCGCTACGCGGAAGGCGGCGCGGCCGCGAGCTTCACGGCGACGCGCAGCATGCTCAGCCGCACCGCCACGGTCGCCACGCAAAAGCTGCTCGGCGTCACGTCGAGCGATCCGATGAGCGGCTTCTTCATGCTCCGGCGCGAGCTGATCGACGACCTCTCGCCGCGCCTGTCGAGCCAGGGCTTCAAGATCCTGCTCGACATCCTCGCGACGGCGCCGGCGGGCCTCAAGATCGTCGAGATCCCCTACGCGTTCGCCTCCCGCCAGAACGGCGAAAGCAAGCTCGACAACCGCGTCCTGCTCGATTTCCTCGGCCTGCTGGTCGCGAAGGTCACCCGCGACGTCGTGCCGATCCGCTTCGTCTCCTTCGCGGCGGTGGGAACGCTCGGTCTCGCCCTGCATCTCGCGGTGCTCCGCACCATACTGGTCAACGGAGCGCATTTCGCCACGGCCCAGTCGGTCGCGACCTTTGCCGCCATGACCTCGAACTTCCTGATCAACAACGTCCTGACCTATCGCGACCGCCGGCTGCGCGGTTGGCGGCTGCTGCCGGGACTGGCCAAGTTCTATGCGATCTGCGGCCTCGGCGCCGCGGCCAATATCGGCGTCGGCAGCTGGGTGTTCTGGGAGACGTCGCGATGGTGGGTCGCCGGCATCGCCGGCTCGCTGATCGGCGTGGTCTGGAACTACGCCGTCAGCACGGCGCTGGTCTGGAGGGACAAACCGTGAGCGCCGCCAGCGACGTCGGGACGGCGGGCCTGCCCGTCTTCCATCCCGGGCGCGCGACGCCCGACAGCCTTCGCCGGATGGCGATCCTGCTCATCGCCCTGATCCTGGTCGGGAGACTGGTTCTCGCGGCGACCGTGCCGCTCGTTCCGGACGAGGCCTATTACGCGCTCTGGGGCGCCAATCTCTCCGCCGGCTATCTCGATCATCCGCCGATGATCGCGGTCTTCATCCGGCTCGGCACCATGCTGGTCGGGCCGGGCGAGTTCGGCGTGCGGCTCGTCTGCGTGCTGGCGACGGTTCCCGCGAGCGTCTTCATCTGGCGGGCGGCCGACCTGCTGATCACCGACCGGCGCGCCGCTCCCCTCGCCGCCATCCTCTTCAATGTGACGCTGATCGGCTTCCTTGGCATGACGCTGGCGACGCCGGATGCGCCGCTGGTCCTGTTCGCCGCCGCGATGACCTATTTCGCCGCGCGCCTCACCGTCGACGACCGGCCGCGCTGGTGGGTGGCGATGGGCGTCGCGACCGGGCTGGCGATGGAAGCGAAATATTCCGGCGCGCTGTTCGCGGCCGGCTTCGCCGCCGCGGTTCTGGCCGTTCCCGTGCTCCGGCGCCAGCTGCTGCGGCCCTGGCCGTGGCTGGCGCTTCTGATCGCCATCCTGGTCTTCGCCCCCAACCTGATCTGGAACCTGGAGCATGGCTGGGCGACCTTCACCAAGCAGGGCGGCCGCGTCACGTCGAACTGGAGTTTCGCGCCGCACTACCTGGCGGAGCTGGTCGCGGCGCAGTTCGGGCTGGCGACGCCGCTCGTCTTCGGCTTCGGCCTCTGGGGGCTCACCAGGCCGGCGCGGTCGGTCTACCGGCCGGGCGGCGGCAGGGCGG
Source organism: Kaistia sp. SLG-1 (assembly GCF_059699055.1). Taxonomy (NCBI): domain Bacteria; kingdom Pseudomonadati; phylum Pseudomonadota; class Alphaproteobacteria; order Hyphomicrobiales; family Kaistiaceae; genus Kaistia; species Kaistia sp. SLG-1. Next base: position 231,514 of record NZ_AP048544.1, on the reverse strand, counting down.
TCCTCCTCTGGATGCTGCTCGCGCCCTGCGCCTATTTCGCGTTTCACGCACTGCGCAGCCGCGTCGAGGGCAATTGGCCGGCGTTCCTCTTCCCGGCCTTCTCGATCGCGGCCGCGGCCGGAATGATCGCCGCCATGGCCTCGTCGCGGCCTGCTATCCGGCGCCTGACGGGCTTCGCCATCCCGGTCGCGCTGGTCCTCATCGCGCTCGTCGGAATCCACGCGGCGCTCCTGCCGATCCGCGCCCTCGGCCCCCGCGATCCCATCATCCGGATGACCCGCGGCTGGCCGGATTTCGCCCGGGATGCCGACGCGCTCCGGCAGTCGATCGGCGCCAACTACATCCTGACCGACAATTACCAGCTGAACGCCAAGCTGGCGCGTGAGATGCCCGCCGTCCCGATCGCGCAGTTCAACGAGCGGCAGCGCTATGTTTCGTTCGCTGTCCCGTCCGAGGCCAGCCTCTCGGGCGTCGGCCTGGTCCTGTCGGTGAACCCGGATGCGGCCGCTGTCCGCGAGCATTTCGGAACCGCCGAGCCACTCGGCGAGGTCACGCGCCGCTTCGACGGCATCGACATCGTGCCCTCCTACGCGTTCCGGATCGAGGCGCCGGCAGGTGCCGAGAACCCGCCCTGAGGGGGCCGGGGCATAGCAAGCCCTCCCTTCTAGCGAAGGCCGAAATACCCTTGCTACACCTCTCCATGAGGGAGAGGTCGACGGCCGCAGGCCGGCGGGTGAGGGTTTACGGCCTCGAGTGTTAGGCTCCGGCAGTGGGTGCTGCTGAGGGTTCCCTAAACCCTCACCCGGAGCTTCGCTCCGACCTCTCCCTCAGGGAGAGGTAAGGGGCAACGCGGCTCGAGCGGGAAATCGGACTCGCGTGTTGAACTACGGGCCAGACACTGAGCGTCCGGGCCATAAGGGTCGGATCTAGATAGAATCCGGCCTTCTTTCTTGAACCTCCCCCTTGAGGGGAGGTCGAAAACGCCCTTCGCGTTTTCGGGAGGGGGTAATTCGCGGAACTTGCAGCAACACGGACGAAGAACCCCTCCCCAAGACCGCCTGGTGGCGGTCTTGACCCTCCCTCAAGGGGAGGGTTCAAGGTGAGGCTCCTAGGCCCCTACCCGCCGAACAGCCGGTCGATGAAGTTCCGGCGATGCGGCCGCGCCTGGTAGACGCCGTCCTGACTCGCCTGGCCGCCCTGGCCGACGCTCGCCGGCGGGACGGGCGCGCCGCGCTCGACGCCATAGGACGGGTCGCCCTCGCGATAGATGCGGGCGCCGGGCGGCGGCGCCTGATAGTCGCTGCCGCGCCAATCATCAGGGCTCTCGGGATCGTCGGCATAGCCGCCATACTGGCCGCCATTGTCGGCCCGGCCGGCGGGCTGCTGCTGGTACTGCGGATCCCGGCCCTGGGCGCGGCCATCCGGCTGCTGCTGGTAGGGCGGCTGGCCGGACGGCGCATAGTGCGGCTGGCCGCCGCCGCCGACGACCTGGCCATTTTCGTCGACGAGCCCGCCCTGCATCTCCGACTGGCCGTCGAACTCGGTCGGCGGCTCCTGGAAGCTGGCGGGATCGCGATAGCTGTAGTTGCCCGGCAGCGCCGCGACCGTGACGCCCTTGTGCGCCTCGGTCATGAAGCGCTGCCAGATCTGCGCCGGCAGGCTGCCGCCGGTCATCCGCTTGGTCGGCTTGGAATCGTCATTGCCGAGCCAGACGCCGGTGGTCAGATTGGCGGTGTAGCCGACGAACCAGGCGTCCTTGGAATCGTTGGTGGTGCCCGTCTTGCCGGCGGCCTGCCAGCCGGCGATCGCCGCCTTGCGGCCGGTGCCGCGCTGCAGCGTGTCGGTCATCATGCTGTTCATCATGCCGACATAGAGCGGATCGATGACCTGGCTCGCCGCCGCGCCCGGCCGCTCGTACAGCGTCTTGCCGGAGAGGTCCTTCACCCGCGCGATCACGTGCGGCTTGGCGGCAAAGCCGCCATTGGCGAAGGGCACATAGGCGTCGGTCAGCTCCAGCAGGCTGACCTCGGAGGTGCCGAGCGCCAGCGACGGGTTGGGCTGCAGGGTCGAGGTGATGCCGAGCCGCTCGGCCGTCTTGATGACGCGATCGGGGCCGACCTCGTTGGCGAGCTGGACGGCGATCGTGTTGAGCGAGAGCGCCAGCGCCGTCTGCAGCGTCACCGGGCCCTTGTACATCTTCTCGTAGTTCTTTGGCTCCCAGTTGCCGATCCGCGTCGGTTCGTCATTGCGGATCGTCTCGGGCACCAGGCCGTATTCCAGCGCCGTCAGGTAGACGAAGGGCTTGAACGCCGAGCCGGGCTGGCGCTTCGCCGAGATGGCGCGGTTGAACTGGCTCGCCTGGTAGTCGCGCCCGCCGACGAGCGCCCGCACCGCGCCGGTGCCGTCGATCGCCACCAGCGCGCCCTGCGACACGCCGAACGACTTGCCGCTCTTGTCGAGCGCCTCGCTGAGCGCCTTGCCGGCCGTCGCCTCCAGATGCGGATCGATCGTCGTCTCGACGATGACGTCCTGCTCGAGCGCGCCGACGACATCCGGGACCTGGTCGGCGACCCAGTCGGCGACGTAGCGGCCCGCGCCGCCCTCGCCCTCGGACTGCGCCTTGACGGTGATCGAAGCGGCTTCCTTCTGCTGCGCGGCCGTGATGAAGCCGGACTCGCGCATGGCGCCGAGCACGACATTGGCGCGCGCATTGGCGGCATCGGGATCGCTGCTCGGAGCGAAACGCGACGGCGCCTTGAGCAGGCCGGCGAGGATCGCGGCCTCCTTCAGCGAGATGTCGCGCGCCGACTTGCCGAAATAGCGCCGCGACGCGGCATCGACGCCATAGGCGCCGGCGCCGAGATAGACGCGGTTCAGATAGGACTCCATGATCTGGGCCTTGGAGTATTTGCTCTCCAGCCACAGCGCCATGATCGCTTCCTGGATCTTGCGGTCCATGGTGCGTTCCGGCTTCAGGAACAGGTTCTTGGCCAGCTGCTGCGTCACCGTCGAGCCGCCCTGGACGACATCGCCGGAGCGGAAATTGACATAGGCCGCGCGCAGCAGGCCGAACGGATCGACGCCGAAATGGCTGTAGAAGCGCCGGTCCTCGATGGCGATGACCGCCTGGCTCAGATAGGGCGGCAGTTCGTCGATGCGGACGGATTCGCCGCCGGTGTCGCCGCGATTGGCGATCAGCGTGCCGTCATTGGCGAGGATCTTGATGTTGGGCGGCCGCTTCGGCACGGCCCAATTGGCCGTCGAGGGCAGCTGGGTGGCGAAATAGGCGATGGTGCCGCCGAGCGCCACCGTGCCCCAGAACATCAGGATCAGCGCCCATTTGATGCTGCCGCGAATGAAGCGGCCGAGGCCGGAGCCGCCGCCGGAACGCTTGCGGCCGCGCGCGCGCCCCTTCTTGCGGGACGGGGCACGGCGGCTGGATTTCGAGCGACGGGAATCGGCCATGGGGTCATCTTCATCGAGATCGATGAATTCCGCATCCTCAATGTCGGCGTCGAAAGTTTCCGGCTCGACCCCGCGTTTGCGCCGCTCACCGGCGCCCAGTTCCGGCTCGCGCCGCGTCCGCCCCTTGCGGTCGGCCGTGCCGTCGATCTCGGGTGCGCCGAGCTTCGGCGCGTCCGCGGCGCTCGCGCGCCGGCCACGGGCGGCCCGGGGCGTCTCGTCCGGGTCGTCCCAGCGCGGCTCGGCGCGACCGGTCTCTTCCCAGGCGGGCTCGTCGTCCCAGCCCGGCTCGTTCGCCTTCGCGGCGCGGCCAAAGGCGGGTTCGCTGCGCTCGTCGACGGTCCGATCGGCCTCGCTCGAACGCTCGCGGGCCCGCTCGGCGCGACCGCGACCAAACCGCGTCTCCGAACGGCCGCCGGCGGGACGATCGTCCTCGCCGAGCCGGATGTCGAACGCGCCCGGCTCCGCATCCTGCTGCGTGTCGAGCACCGGTTCGATCCGATCTCGCCCCGGAATCGGTCTCGCCATGCTTGTTTCGTCTTCCACAAAAAGGTCAAGAAAGCGCTAATCGCGCAGGATGTAGGGCCCCGAATGCCCGACGAATACGGCGATTTGAGGGGAATTGCCTCCCCCCGCCACCGATCCGAAGTGGAACAGGCAACCTCATCCACAACCGCGCGTTCTCCCTGTGACCCGCGTAACAGCGCCGGAGGCCCGAAGCTGCGACATTCCGCTGCGACAGGCGGTCGTTCGGAGACAACGGCAATGGCACAGGCAGCGAGACAGATTTCGGACAGCAGCGCGACGATCCGCGTCGCCGCCACGCTTGCCGCCGCCGTCACACTCGTCGCCCTCGTCGGCGCCAAGCTGCCGGTCGACGCCGCCGCAGCACTTGCCAGCCTGGCGCCGATCGCGCTGATGATATCCGCCTTCATGGCGGGGGCGCTCGCCGCCACCCGCGTCGCCGCGCTCCGGCGGCGGCCGGTGCTCGGCGCGGCGGCGCTGACCGCCCTCGCCCCGTTCGCGCCGATCCTGCCGGCGCCCGAGCACTGGGCGCTCTTCGCCGCCTTCGGCATTTTCGGACTGATGATCGCCGGCAGCCTCGGCGCTGTTATCGCCGCCTTCGCCCGCGAGCGGCTCGCGAGCCTCGGCGGCGCGACGGGCCTCGGCCTGATCGGCGCGATCGCCGTCGGCGCCGGCCTGGCGGCTGGGCCGACGATGCAGCTCGTGCTCGGCCTCACCGGCGTCGTCGCCTGCCTCGCGATCGCCAGCGTCGTCGCCACGGCGCCCGCCGCCGCCCGCTAGCGGCGAATTGGCAGGGGCATGATGATTGGCAGGGGTCTGGCAGGAGAACCGGCTGGGATCACGACGCGCGCTGTAGCCAAATCGGAAGCTCGCGGGCATAGTCCGCGCATGTCAGAAACGCTCGCTCCCGCCATCGTCTCGCGCCCCGTCCAGAAAGGCGACCACGTCTTCCTGGTGGACGGCTCGTCCTACATCTTCCGCGCCTACCACGCGCTGCCGCCCTTGACGCGCAAGTCGGACGGCCTGCCGGTCGGCGCCGTCGCCGGCTTCTGCAACATGCTGTGGCGGCTGCTCAAGGACGCGAACGAGACCGGCGTCAAGCCGACGCATCTCGCCGTCATCTTCGACCACTCCTCGACCACCTTCCGCAACGCGCTCTACGACCAGTACAAGGCGCAGCGGCCGGAGCCGCCGGAAGACCTGCGCCCGCAATTCGGCCTGATCCGGAAGGCGGTCGTCGCCTTCAACGTGCCGTCGATCGAGCAGGAAGGTTTTGAAGCCGACGATCTGATCGCGACCTATACCAAGCAGGCGGTCGCCGCCGGGGCCGATGTCACCATCGTCGCCTCCGACAAGGATCTGATGCAGCTGATCCAGCCCGGCGTGCTGATGCTCGACACGATGAAGGGCAAGACGATCGGTCGCGACGAGGTCATCGAGAAATTCGGCGTGCCGCCGGAGAAGGTCGTCGACGTGCAGGCGCTCGCGGGCGACTCGGTCGACAACGTTCCCGGCGTGCCCGGCATCGGCATCAAGACGGCGGCGCAGCTGATCGAGACCTATGGCGATCTCGAAACGCTGCTCGCCCGCGCCGAGGAAATCAAGCAACCGAAGCGGCGCGAGGCGCTGATCGCCAATGCGGAGCTGGCGCGCATCTCGATGCGGCTGGTCACGCTCGATTGCGACGTGCCGGTCAACGAGCCGATCGACCGGCTCGGCGTCCGCCCCGTCGTCGGCGAGCAGCTGATCTCGTTCCTGAAGGCGATGGAGTTCACGACGCTGACCGGCCGCGTCGCCGCCGCGACCGGCGTCGAATCCGGCGCCGTCGAGGCGAATGACGCGCTGACCGCCAAGGGCCGCGAAACGGCTCCCGCAGCAATCGGCCCCGATGGCGCGCCGCAGCCGGCGATCGAGGATATCGGCGGGCTGACGCCGGCGAGCCTCGCCGCCGCCCGCGCTAGCGCCGTCAAAGCGATCCCGTTCTCGCATTCCGGCTACGAGACGATCACGACGGAAGACAGGCTCTGGGCCTGGGTGGCGCGCGCCACCGAGCTCGGCGTCGTCGCCGTCGACACCGAGACCACCTCGCTCGATCCGATGCAGGCCGAGCTGGTCGGCGTCTCGCTCGCCATCGCGCCGAACGAGGCCTGCTACATCCCGCTCTCGCATCGCGGCGAGGGCGACGGCCTGTTCACGGAAGGTCTCATCGAAGGCCAACTCGACATCCGCACGGCGCTCGCCATCCTGAAGCCGCTGCTCGAGGACCGCGCCGTGCTCAAGGTGGCGCAGAACCTCAAATATGACTGGCTGATGCTCGCCCGCTACGGCATCGACACGGCGCCGTTCGACGACACCATGCTGATTTCCTACGTGCTCGACGCCGGGCGCGGCACGCATGGCATGGACCCGCTGTCGGAGAAATGGCTCGGCCACAAGCCGATCTCGTTCGACGACGTCACCGGCAAGGGCAAGGCGCGCATCACCTTCGACCGCGTGCCGATCGAGCGCGCCAGCGAATATGCCGCCGAGGACGCCGACGTCACGCTGCGACTCTGGCAGGTGCTGAAGCCGCGCCTCGCCGCCGAGGGCATGACCACCGTCTACGAGACGCTGGAGCGGCCGATGGTGCCGGTGCTGGCCTCGATGGAGCGGCGCGGCATCTCGATCGACCGCGCCATCCTCTCGCGCCTCTCCGGCGAGTTCGCCCAGAAGGCGGGCGCGCTGGAGGCGGAGATCCAGGAACTGGCCGGCCAGCCGTTCAATGTCGGCTCGCCGAAGCAGCTCGGCGACATCCTGTTCGGCGTCATGGGGTTGCCGGGCGGCACCAAGACGGCGACCGGCGCCTGGGCGACCGGCGCCAGCATCCTGGAGGACCTCGCCGAGCAGGGCCACGCGCTGCCGCAGAAGATTCTGGACTGGCGCCAGCTCTCCAAGCTGCGCTCGACCTATACCGACGCGCTGCCGACCTATCTGCATCCCGAGACCAAGCGCGTCCACACCTCCTACGCGCTTGCCGCGACGACGACGGGCCGCCTGTCCTCGTCCGAGCCGAATTTGCAGAACATCCCGGTCCGCACCGAGGCGGGGCGCAAGATCCGCGCCGCCTTCATCGCCGATCCCGGCCACAAGCTGGTCTCGGCCGACTATTCGCAGATCGAGCTGCGGCTGCTCGCCGAAATCGCCGACATCCCGCAGCTGAAGCACGCCTTCGCCGAGGGCATCGACATTCACGCGCTGACGGCGTCCGAAATGTTCGGCGTGCCGGTCGAGGGCATGCCCTCGGAAGTGCGCCGCCGCGCCAAGGCGATCAATTTCGGCATCATCTACGGCATCTCGGCCTTCGGCCTCGCCAACCAGCTGTCGATCGCCCGCGAGGAAGCCGGCGCCTACATCAAGCGCTATTTCGAGCGCTTCCCGGGCATCCGCGACTACATGGAGGAGACGAAGCGGATCTGCCGCGATTTGGGCTATGTGACGACCCTGTTCGGCCGCCGCTGCCACTATCCGGAGATCGCGTCGAGGAACGCTTCGATCCGCGCCTTCAACGAGCGCGCCGCCATCAATGCCCGCCTGCAGGGCACGGCGGCCGACATCATCCGCCGCGCCATGATCCGCGTCGAGCCGGCGCTGGAGGCGGCGGGCCTCAACGCCCGCATGCTCTTGCAGGTGCATGACGAACTGATCTTCGAGGTGCCGGAAGCCGAGGTCGAACCGACGCTGGCGCTCGTCACCCGCGTGATGGAGAACGCACCGTCGCCGGCCGTCTCGCTCAGCGTGCCGCTCAACGTCGACGCCCGCGCCGCCGACAACTGGGACGAGGCGCACTGAAGGGGGGAACGGTCGTTCCCTGTTTCCGACCGGAAGGCGCCGCAAGGGGAAGCTCAAAAAGTCCCCTCCCCCTTGTGGGGAGGGTTAGGGAGGGGGTACCGGCTCCGTCCCTCCGAGATCCGCACTCGAGTTCAAATTCCCCGCCCCGAGGTCGCACCCCCACCCCGCCCTCCCCACAAGGGGGAGGGAGAAGGAACCCGGAAGGCACTGCTTCACCTCTCCCAGAGGAGGCCTTGCAGAACACCGAAGTTGCCATGCTGCTCACGACCTAAGGGCCGTGCACCGTCGCCCCGGCGGAGGCCGGGGCCCATAAACATCGAGCAGAAAAGCCTGGTTCAGCCTATCGGCCACAGGCCTGTGCGTCTGGATCCCGGCCTTCGCCGGGATGACGGCGGGGGTGGCAAGATCCGATCAGCACAATGAAGGCGATGTTGCGCAAAGACCTCCCTCAGGGCGAGGTAAGGACCGAGCCTGGACCTCGTAGGAAAGCCGAAGCCCCCTACCGCCGCGCGGTTTCCTCGGCGCGGCCGCGGCCGAATTTCTGGCGCTTGAAGGTGACGTCGACCGAGCCGACCTTCATGCCGAGCGTCGAGATCACGCCATTGTTGGTGATGGTGTTGCGACCCGTGCGGCGGATCGTGTCCTCGAAATGCAGCTGCAGCTTGCCGCCATCCCGGCCGCGCGTGATCAGGTCGTAGGACATGCGGATGCGGTCGTCCTCGACGCGGACGGCGGCCTCGCCGACGACGTCCTGCCGCGTGCCGACATAGGTGTCCGGGCCGGTGCGGCGGAAGCGCCAGGTGCGGCGGTCGAGCGAGCCATTGTCGAAGCGGAAGACCTGGTCGAGGATGAAATCCTCGCCGCTGCGACGCCCGTTGGTGGTGACGACGAAACCGCGGTCGACGCCGGCGAGGCGGCTCTTGAACCGGCCGACGCCGGTCGCTTGGCCGCGAAACGCCTCTTCCAGCGTCTGCCCGGCGGCGATCGTCGGTCCGCCCGCGCCACAGGCGAGAAGCAGGACCAGGCCGGCAAGACGAAGCGCGATCTTCATGGGTGAGGCCCCCGGCATGCGCCAGATGTCATGCCGGGCAGTCTAGAGCCATTCATCGTTTCGTGGAAACGAGGAAAGGCTCTCGCTATTTGTCGGGTCGCGTTTTCTTCACGCGAACCGGTATCCGCTTCGCTCAAAAACGCTCTGGCCTGAGATTTCCGGTGCGTCAGCCCGTCGCGACGTTGGCGGCGGCGCAGCTTTCCGTCAGCACGGCATAGAGGGCCGCCTGGTCGCCGGAAGCACGCAGCTTGTTGGCGAGGCCCGGCTCGCGCAGCAGGCGGGCGATGCGGGCGAGCGCCTTCAGGTGATCGGCGCCGGCATTCTCCGGCGCGAGCAGCAGGAAGATCAGGTCGACGGGCTGGTCGTCGAGCGATTCGAAGTCGATCGGCTTGGGCAGGCGCGCGAACACGCCGTGGATGCGGGTCAGCGCCGCCAGCTTGCCGTGCGGGATGGCGATGCCGTTGCCGACACCGGTCGAGCCCAGCCGCTCACGCTGCAGCAGCGTGTCAAAGATCTGCCGTTCGTCGAGACCGGTCAGTTTCGCGGCCTTTTCGGCCAGTTCCTGAAGAACCTGCTTCTTGCCATTGGCTTTCAGGGCCGGGACGATGCCGTCCGGGCTGATCAGATCACTGAGGTCCATGACTTGGTTCAAAATGCCTCGTTCAAACCTTTGGTCCGAGACCCGTCGTTCGGCGCGCTCCCCGAGCGCGCCGAAGCTTCTTTCCGAGTTTACGCGGAATTAACTACCGACGGAATCCCCTTTGCCGGCCTGCGCCGGGTCGATCCACCCAATATTGCCGTCGCGACGGCGATAGACGACGTTAACGCCGCCATGGCCGGCGTGCCGAAACACGACGACCTGTGATTCTGCGAGATCCATGGCCATCACCGCGCCGGAGACGGACATCATCCGGAGCGCCTTGGTTTCCTCGGCGATCACCATGGGCTTGTAGTCCTCTGCCAGTTCCTCGTCCTCGTCGGGCGTCGCCGCGAGGACCGTGTAATTGGCATCGAATTCGGCCGCGCCATTGCGCTGCTCGTTGTAATGATGGTCCTTCAACTTGCGCTTGTAGCGCCGCAACTGCTTCTCGATCCGATCCGCCGCCTGCTCGAAGGTCGGGTAAATCTCGTGGCCGCGTCCCTCGGCGTGGAGATCGGCCCCACTGTCGAGATGCAGCGCGCAATCGACGCGATAGCCGGTGCCATCGCGCTCGAGGACCACACGGCCCGAATACCCACCAACAAAGAACTTCCCGATCGCGTCGCCAACCCGGCCTTCCACATGCGTGCGGTAGGCGTCACTGATATCGATATTCTTACCGGAGATGCGCAGAGACATGGACTTCTCGTACCCCTTGGTCGTCGTTGCGATCCGAGGCTCGCCCACCGCCTAGACGTCGAGCAAGCCCCGTCGGGCACGTCGCGTTCCGGCTCTCCCAAAGGCCTACCAGACTTGAACCGGGCTTCTCCGGCTCAGAGGCCCCGGCCGCCATTGGCGCCGCGCCCTTCTAGTGACAGCGTGCCGGGAAGTCAAGAAAGGCGCCCGGCAGACACCATCATGTCTTGGACTTGGTCATCCGTCGAGCCCAAGGCAAGGGTAGATGCCTAAACTTTAAGACACGAGAAGCGCTTGCTTTTCCCGCCGTCTTTGCACCGAAGACGGAATCCGCAACGCTTCGCGGTACTTCGCGACAGTCCGTCGCGCAATGTCGATGCCGCCGTCGCGCAGGATCTTGACCAGCGCGTCGTCGGAAAGAACCTCGTCTGCCGCTTCCGCGTCGATCAGCGCCTTGATGCGATGGCGGACGGCCTCGGCCGAATGCGCCTCGCCGCCCTCGGAGGAAGCGATCGAGGCGGTGAAGAAATATTTGAGTTCGAACACGCCGCGCGGCGTCGCCATGTATTTGTTCGAGGTGACGCGCGACACCGTCGATTCATGCATCTCGATCGCCTCGGCGACCGTCTTCAGGTTGAGGGGGCGGAGATGCGCCACGCCGTGCGCGAGGAAGCCGTCCTGCTGGCGCACGATCTCGCTCGCCACCTTGAGGATCGTCCGCGCCCGCTGGTCGAGGCTCTTCACCAGCCAGTTCGCCGTCTGCAGGCATTCGCTGAGATAGGCGCGGTCCTCGCCCTTGGCCTGGCGCGCGACGTTGGCGTAGTAGCGCTGATTGACCAGCACGCGCGGCAGCGTCTCGGTGTTGAGCTCGATCCGCCAGCTGCCGTCCGGCGCGGCGCGGACCACGACGTCCGGCACCACCGGCTGGATCGGCGCCGAGCCGAAGGCGCTGCCGGGCTTCGGATCGAGGGCGCGCAGTTCGCGCAGCATCTCGGCCAGATCCTCGTCATCGACGCCGCAGATCCGCTTCAGCATGGCGAAATCGCGCCGCGCGACGAGATCGAGATGCCGCACGAGGGTCGCCATCGCCGGATCGAAGCGGTTCAAATCGCGCAGCTGGATCGCCAGGCATTCGGCAAGATCGCGGCCACAGACGCCGGAGGGCTCGAAGGTCTGCAGGATGGCAAGCACGGCCGAGACCTCGGCCACGGGCGCGCCGAGGCGCTGCGCGATCGCCTCGACGCTGCCGCGCATATAGCCGGCCTCGTCGACCTCGTCGATCAGCGCCTGGCCGATCAGCCGCCGCGTCGGATCGGTAACGGCGAGGCCGAGCTGGTCGCCAAGCAGACCGGCGAGCGATTTCTGCTCGGCGACGAAGGCTTCGAGATTGTAGTCGTCGGCGCTGACCGAGTGGCGCTCCGACGGCATCGACCAGGGGTCGACGGGCGGCGGCGGCGCCGCTTCGCCGGAAGCGGCGCCGTGGTCGTCGGGAAAGACATTGGCGAGATCGGTATCGAGGCGGGCGGCGATGGCGTCCGGCGAGACCTCCAGCCGCGTCTCCAGCCAGTCCGGGCGCTCGTCGGCGACGTCGCGCGCCACGGCGCGGTCCTCGACCGCGTCGGCGTCGCTCGCCGACGGCAGGGCGATGCTGGCGGCGCTGTCCCGGTCGTCGCGCTCGAGCATGGGATTGCGCTCGAGCTCGGCATCGACATAGGCGACGAGGTCGAGATTGGAGAGCTGCAGCAGCTTGATGGCTTGCATCAGCTGCGGCGTCATCACCAGCGACTGGCTCTGCCTCAGCAGGAGTTTCTGTGAAAGAGCCATTGTTCGGCGGCGGATCCCGGTGCGGCGCGGCAAGCCTTGCTACAAGAGGATCTTGGTACAAGACTTGCTTGGTTCACCCACTTGGTATCGCAAGCCGCTCCGGCATCAAAGCGTAAACTGCTCGCCGAGATAGAGCCGTCGCACGTCCGGGCTGGCGACGATGTCCTCCGGCCGCCCTTCCATCAACACTTCGCCGGCATGGATGATGTAGGCGCGGTCGATCAGGCCGAGCGTCTCGCGGACGTTGTGGTCGGTGATCAGCACACCGATGCCGCGCTGGGTCAGGTGGCGCACCAGCGTCTGGATGTCGCCGACGGCGATCGGATCGATGCCGGCGAAGGGCTCGTCGAGCAGCATGAAGGCCGGGCGGCTCGCCAGCGCCCGGGCAATCTCGCAGCGCCGCCGCTCGCCGCCGGAGAGCGCGATGGCGGGCGATTTGCGCAGATGGCTGATGTGGAACTCCGCCAGCAGCGAATCGAGCTCCTCGTCGCGCTTGTGGCGATCCGGCTCGACCACCTCCAGCACGGCGCGGATGTTCTGCTCGACGGTCATGCCGCGGAAGATCGAGGTCTCCTGCGGCAAATAGCCGATGCCGAGCCGGGCGCGCCGGTACATCGGCATCTGGGTGACGTCGTTGCCGTCCAGCTCGATGCGGCCGTGATCGGCGGCGACCAGGCCGGTGATCATGTAGAAGATCGTCGTCTTGCCGGCGCCGTTCGGGCCGAGAAGGCCGACCGCCTCGCCGCGCGATACCGCGAGGCTGGCCGAATGGACGACGCGGCGGCGGCGATAGCTCTTGCCGAGGCCATGCGCGACGAGCCAGCCGGGCCCGCCGGCGTCCTGCGCGTAGCGGGTCACCTGCGGCTCGATTTCACGAGGCGCACCAGCGGCTGCCGTCGACCCGTTATTGAAAAGGCGCGAAAAAATCACCGGCGCTCCGTGCGATGGTCCGGCGCGCGGCCGTCCCTGTCCTCAGGCAGATCCCGGACGGGATCCATTCCAACCCGCTCAGGGCGCCTTGCCGGGCGCGCCCGGCGTCGAGCCCGGCGTGAAGATGCCGCGGATGCGGGCACCCGGCGTCTGGTCGACGCGGGCGCGGCCGGTCGTCATGTCCCAGGTCAGCTTGTTGCCGGTGATGACGTTCGGGCCCTGGCTGAGGACGACATTGCCGGAGAGCGTCACCAGCTTGCCGACCATGTCGACGACGGCGGTGTCGCCGGTCGCGGTCTGCTGGCCGGAATTCACATAGACCTTGCCGCTCGCCTCGATGCGGGTGAAGCTTCCGGCGCCGGGCAGCGTGCCTTCCAGCGCCGACGGCTCTTCCTTCGCCGCCGCGGCCTTGGTGTCCGCAGCCTTGGCATTGCCAGCCTTGGCGTCCGCAGGCTTGGCATCGGCAGCCTTGGCGTCCGTAGCCTTGGCATCCGCCGCATCGGCGCCGGCGGCCGGCTTCGAGGCGGTCGAGAAGATCGAGATCTTGCCTGCCTTCAGCACGCTGTCGCCGCGCGTCACGGTGACGTTGCCGGTGAAGGTCGAAATCCGCTGGCCGTCCTTCTCGACGACGTCGAGCGAATCCGCCTCGACGTTGACGGGGCCCTTCTGGCCGGTCTGGAAGCCCTTGAACAGGTCGCCGGAAGACTGCGCCCGCGCCTCGACGGCGCCGAAGGCCATCGGCAGGAATGCGAGCGCGAGGAGAAGGCGGCGGTGGGACAATCTTGTCATTCGATCACCGAAGGTGCGGCGGGCTGCGGGGAAGGCGATTCGGCAGGGGCGGTATACGTCACCTTGACCCCGTTTCGGAACATAACACGCTTGCCGCGATCCTGTACCTCGACGCTGTTCGCCAGGATGCGGCTGCCCTGGGCGCTGAAATCGATCGGCTTGTCGGAGCGCATCGTCCCCGCCTTCATGTCGATGTCGGCCGATTGCAGCGTCCCGTCGATGCCGGTCGAGGTCTTGAGCTTGATCGCCTTGTCGAGGAAGAGGCGCTGCGTGTCGGCATAATAGGTGCCGGTCGTGGCGTCGACCTTGGCGGTATCGTCATTGCCGATGCCGATGGTGGCGCCGATCTTCTGCAGCGTGACGACCTTGGTGTTCTCGAGCGACTGCTCGGCCCGGTCGGCCTTCAGCTCGTAGGCGCGGCCATTGTTGGTGTAGCCCGAGACATGCGGGCTCTCCATCACCACGGCGTTGTTGGTGACGTCGATCGAGCCGAATGACACGCCTTCCGGCAGGCTCGGCACGAAATAGGTGAACAGGAAGAAGCCGCCGGCGACCAGGACGCTCACGGTCGGCAGCGCGATCTTCAGGATGCGGACGAAGATGCTGTGGCGCCGGGCCGCGCGATACCGTGCGTCGACGCCGTCGCGGACGTCCACGAACTGTCCGGGCCCGGGGGCTGACCAGGTGGGGTCAGTCGTCGCTCTCATGCCATCTCCGCTCTGATGCCTTTTGCCGCCGCTCGATCGCAGGCGATACCAATTCCGTCACAGGCGATACCAATATGGATATTTGGCGACGCAAACCAAGGCGGGCGGCAAATCGGCCGCAGTCACTCAGGAATGCGCGAAGATATCTTCTTCTGGCCAACCCGCAAGATCGAGCGCCGCGCGGGTCGGCAGGAAGCGGAAGCAGGCCTCGGCCAGTTCGGTCCGCTTCTCGCGCGCCAGCCGCTCGTCGAGCTTCGCCTTCAGCGCATGCAGATAGAGCACGTCGGAGGCGGCATAGGCGAGCTGCGCGTCGGAGAGCTTCTCCGCCGCCCAGTCGGAACTCTGCTGCTGCTTCGAGAGGTCGACGTCGAGCAGTTCCTTGACCAGGTCCTTGAGGCCGTGCCGGTCGGTATAGGTGCGGGTCAGGCGCGAGGCGATCTTGGTGCAGTAGACCGGGGCGACCTCGATGCCGAAGGTGTTGCCGAGCACGGCGACGTCGAAGCGGGCGAAATGGAAGATCTTGGTGACGGCCGGGTCTGTCAGAAGCTTGACGAGGTTCGGCGCCTCCTTCTGGCCCGGCGCGATCTGGACGACGTCGGCCGAGCCGTCGCCGGCGGAAAGCTGCACGACGCAGAGACGGTCGCGATGCGGGTTGAGCCCGAGCGTCTCGGTATCGATCGCAACGGATGCGCCGTAGCGGGCGAGATCGGGCAGGTCGCCGCGATGCAGGCGGATCGTCATGACAGAAAATTTCCCCAGATGCCGGAAGCGTTTGCGTTTTCCTAACGAAGCATATCGACTTCTGCAATGACGCAGGTCACAGCCGACGGGCCGCATGTCATGGCCCGGGCGGACGGAGGAATATGACAATGAGCTATCTCGCAGGCGAACCGGCGGCGGAAAAGGTCCGCTGGGGCATCCTGAGCACGGCCCGCATCGCGCGCCAGCGCGTCGTGCCGGCGATGCTGAAGAGCGCGTCGACGGAGATCGTCGCGGTCGCATCGCGCTCACTGGAGAATGCCCGCAATTTCGCCTCCGCCTTCGACATCCCGCGCGCCTATGGCTCGTACCAGGAACTGATCGACGATCCCGAGATCGACGCCATCTACAATGCGCTGCCGAACCATCTGCATGTCGAGACGACGCTCGCGGCGGCGGAAAAGGGCAAGCACGTGCTCTGCGAGAAGCCGATCGGCCTCGATCTCGCCGACGCGCTGCGCCTGAAGGCGGCGCCACAGGGCGTGCTGATCGGCGAGGCCTTCATGATCCGCCACCACCCGCAATGGCAGGCGGTCGCTGACATCGTCGCCTCCGGCCGGATCGGCCCGGTCAAGGCGGTGCAGACCTTCTTCTCGTTCCTGAACGTCGATCCCGCCAACATCCGCAACCGGCCCGAGACCGGCGGCGGCGCCATGCTCGACATCGGCTGCTACGCCATCGCCTCGGCGCGGCTGATCTTCGGCGCCGAGCCCGTCCGCGTGCAGGCGCTGATCGACCGCGATCCGGTCATGGGCACCGACCGCTCCGCCGCCATCCTCGCCGATTTCGGCGGCGGAAGGCAGTTCAGCGCCCAGCTCTCGACCCAGGCCTTCCGCTTCCAGCGCGTCGGCATCGTCGGCACCGAGGGCCGCATCGAGCTGGATACGCCGTTCTCGGCGCCGACCGACGAGACGTCGCGGATCCTCCTCGACGTGCACGGCCCCGGCCAGCCGGTCGAGAAGATCACCTTCCCGCCGGTCGACCAGTACGCCCTGCAGGCCGAGGCGTTCTCGCGCGCGGTGCGGGGGACGGGTCCCTGGCGCTACGGCCTCGACGACGCGCTCGCCAACATGGCGGTGCTCGACGCGCTGTTCCGTTCGGAGCGCTCGGGAAACTGGGAGAAACCCTGAGCTTTGCCGCTTCGGGCCGACGGATTGTCGCTGCCCTTCCCCCGTTCTTGAAGCCGGCTCCAGGGACAACCATATTGGGGTCGCGGGAATTCTCCCGTCGGATGCCTCCTCGAGGGTCCGCTGACAAGGTCGCTTAGTGAAAGGACTTTGTGGATGTCGCGCGTTTCCGCGTTCTCCAGTCCGCTGCTTCTCGGATTCGACGAGATCGAACGAGCTCTCGATCGGGTCGCGAAGGCATCGGGCGACGGGTATCCGCCCTACAATATCGAGCGGATCAACAAGACCGACATGCGCGATGAGTGCCTGCGGATCACGCTGGCCGTTGCCGGGTTCTCCCGCGACGCGCTCGAGGTGACCGTGGAAGAGAACCAACTCGTCATTCGCGGTCGCCAGACTGACGAGCGCGAGCGGATCTACCTTCACCGCGGCATCGCGGCACGACAGTTCCAGAAGACCTTCGTGCTGGCCGACGGGATCGAGATCATCTCGGCGGAGTTGAAAGATGGACTGCTTGCGATCGACCTGGCCCGGCCCACGCCGGAACGGATTGTCCGCAAGATCGAGATCGGCGTTCGCGACTGAGGTCGCCGGTCCTCTCGCTCGAATTGAGGAGATCAATCATGACTAACCGTATCACCATGTCTCCTGAGAATTTCGCCGGCCTCGGCAATGGCCAGATCGCCTATGTGAAGGCGATCCAGTCGGAGAACATCCGCGAACTCTTCCCCGATGCGCCCGAAATCGCGCCGGGACAGAAGTTCTGGGCTTTGCTTGACGCGCGCGGCACGCCGCTCATGATTTCCGACAGTCGCGAGGCGATCGTCATGAACGCGCACGAAAACGATCTCGAGACGGTCAGCCTGCAATAGGCTCCTGCCACGCCGCGCCCCCATCGCGGTGTCCCTGAAGTGAACTGCCCCTGATCGCTGGTTTGGGCATCGGATATTCCCCCTTTCGCGGGCGGAATCCGGTGCCTTCGCCGTTTTTAATCCGGTGCCTTCGCCGTTTTTTGGGGGTGTCACGGTGCGCTGGGTCGCCAGAACCATGCTCCCGAACCGCATTCCCAACCCCGACCATCATCCTGAGGTGCCCGGCAAAGCCGGGCCTCGAAGGAGGGTCCAGGGAACGCCTATAGGGGTGGCGGATCCCTCCGAAGTCCCCGACTACATCCGCAGACCAGGGTGCCCCGCTGGATCCTCCTTCGAGGCTTCGCTGACGCGAAGCACCTCAGGATGATGGCGGAGCCGATCGAAGGCTGACCCCCTATATTCGGCGCCGCCACCGACGCGGACAAAGAAAAGCCGCCCGGACTCGCATCCGGGCGGCTTTTTATTTCAAAGGCAGAGACCTTACGAGCGCAGCACGCCCGCCGTCGCCTTGCCGACCTGGGCGACGATCTTGGCCGAGACGGCCTCGATCTCCTCGTCGGTCAGCGTCTTCTGCGTCGGCCGCAGCGTCACCTCGATGGCGACAGACTTCTTGTCGGTGCCGAGCGAGGCGCCCTCGAACACGTCGAACACCGAAACGGCGGAGATCAGCGCCTTGTCGGCGCCCTGCGCCGCCTTGACCAGCTTCGCCGCCTCGACCTTGCGATCGACGACGAAGGCGAAGTCGCGCGTCACCGGCTGGTAGGGCACCAGCTCCAGCGGCGATTTCGTCTTGGTCGGGCGGGCGCGCGGCGCCGGAATGGCGTCGAGCAGGATCTCGAAGCCGACCAGCGGGCCGTCGACGTCGAGCGCCTCCAGCACGGAGGGGTGCAGCTCGCCGAACCAGCCGATGACGTTCTGGGGCCCAAGCTGGATCGTGCCCGAGCGGCCCGGATGGAACCAGGCCGGCGCGCCGGCGACGATCTGGAACTTGTCCACTGGCGCGCCGAGCGCATCTAGGAGAGCCAGCGCATCGGCCTTGGCGTCAAAGACGGAGACCGCCGGCGCCTTGCCCTGCCAGTGCCGGCCGGCACCGTTCACCGTCGCCGTGGCGCGGCGGATGCCGGTCGCGGATGTCAGCTGGTCGGCCGGCTTGATGCCGCGGAAGATCTGCCCGACCTCGAACAGAGCGAGATCGGCGACGCCGCGGTCGGCATTGCGCTGCGAGGCGAGCAGCAGGCCGGGCAGCAGGCTCGGCCGCATATCCGACATGTCGGTCGAGATCGGATTGGCGAGCGCCAGCTCCGGCTTGCCGCCGCCGAATGCTTCCGCCACCGGCTTCGCGACGAACGACCACGTCACCGCCTCGACGAGGCCGCGCGCGGCGAGCGCCCGCTTGGCGCGGCGCGTGCGGGTCTGCGCCAGCGTCAGCACCGGCTTTGAGACGTTTTCCGACTTCGGCAGCGGCGTCGAGGGCACGCGGTCGACGCCGAGGATGCGCATGACTTCCTCGACCAGGTCGGCCTTGCCGTCGACATCCGGCCGCCAGGACGGCACGCCGACGGTCAGCACCGGCGCGTCGCCGGAAACCGTGAAGCCGAGCGCCGTCAGCACGCGGCGGATCTCTTCCTCGCTCGGATCGATGCCGGCCAGGCGCTTCACTTCCGAAATCGGGAAGGCGAGCACGAGATGCGGCTCCGGCGCCGCGCCGGTGACGACGATTTCGCTCGCCTCGCCGCCGCAGAGCTCCTGCACCAGGCGGGTGGCGAGCTCGAGGCCGGGCAGCATGAAGGCCGGATCGACGCCGCGCTCGAAGCGGTAGCGCGCATCCGAATGGATGCCGAGCTTGCGGCCGGTCTGGGCGATGTTGAGCGGCTCCCACAGCGCCGATTCGATCAGCACGTCGACCGTGCCCTCGTCGCAGCCGGAGGCCTCGCCGCCCATGATGCCGCCGAGCGACTCAAGGCCGTTGTCGTCGGCGATGACGCAGATCGACGGATCGACGGCATAGGTCTTGCCGTCGAGCGCAAGCAGGCTCTCGCCTTCCCGGCCCCGGCGCACGATCAGGTCGCCCTTGACCTTGGCGGCGTCGAAGACGTGCAGCGGCCGGCCGCGATCAAAGGTGAGGTAGTTGGTGATGTCGACCAGCGCGTTGATCGGACGCAGCCCGATGGCGCGCAGCTGGCGCTGCATCCATTCCGGCGACGGGCCGTTCTTGACGCCGCGCACCAGGCGGAGCGCGAAGGCGGGGGTGAGCGGCGGCGTGTCGCCGAACTCGAAGTGGACTGCGACCGGCGACGGGAATTTGCCTTCGACCGGAGCGACCGAACGGTCCTTCAGCTGGCCGAGGCCAGCCGCCGCCAGATCGCGGGCGACGCCGTGGATGCCGAGGCAATCCGGGCGGTTCGGCGTGATGGCGATGTCGATGACGGGATCGCCGAGGCCGGCCCATTCGGCATAGCCGACGCCGACCGGCGCATCGGCCGGCAGCTCGAGGATGCCGTCATGGTCCTCGGACAGCTCCAGCTCGGCGGCCGAGCACAGCATGCCGTGGCTCTCGACGCCGCGGATGGTGCCGACGGTGAGCGTAATGTCCTTGCCGGGGATATAGGTGCCGGCCGGCGAGAAGACGCTCTTCATGCCCGTGCGGGCGTTCGGCGCGCCGCAGACGACCTGCACAGGCTCGCCCGAGCCGGTATCGACCATGCAGACGCGCAGGCGATCGGCGTTCGGATGCTGAACCGCCGAGACGACATAGGCGATGGTGAAGGGCGCGAGCGCCTTGGCCTTGTCCTCGACGCTCTCGACCTCGAGGCCGACGCGGGTCAGCGCATCGGTGATCTCGTCGAGCGAGGCGGTGGTCTCAAGATGCTCCTTGAGCCAGGAAAGCGTGAATTTCATGGGTCTTTCCTTTACGAGCTCAGGCCGCCGACGAGCGTCGGGAGATCCAGCGGACGGAAGCCGTAATGGTTCAGCCAGCGCTGATCGGCGTCGAAGAAGGCGCGCAGGTCCGGCATGCCGTATTTCAGCATGGCGATGCGATCGATGCCCATGCCGAAGGCGAAGCCCTGGTAGACGTCGGGATCGAGGCCGGCGAAGCGGATGACGTTCGGATGGACCATGCCGCAGCCGAGGATCTCGAGCCAGTCGTCGCCCTCGCCGAAGCGCACCTCGTTGCCGACCCGCTTGCAGCGGATGTCGACTTCCATCGACGGTTCGGTGAAGGGGAAGAAGGACGGACGCATGCGCATCTCGACCTTGTCGACCTCGAAGAAGGCGCGGCAGAACTCTTCCAAGAGCCACTTCAGATGGCCGATATGGCTCGACGTGTCGATCACCAGGCCCTCGACCTGGTGGAACATCGGCGTATGGGTCTGGTCGCTGTCGTTGCGATAGGTGCGGCCGGGCGCGATGATGCGGATCGGCGGCTTCTGGGCCTGCATGGTGCGCATCTGCACCGGCGAGGTGTGCGTCCTCAGCAGCAGCCGCTCGCCCTTCTCGTCCGGATTGAAGAAGAAGGTGTCGTGCATCTCGCGGGCCGGATGGCCGACGGGGAAGTTCAGCGCGGTGAAATTATAGTGGTCGGTCTCGATATCAGGCCCTTCGGCGACGGCGAAGCCGAGATCGCCGAAGATCGCCGAGATCTCATCGATCACCTGCGAGATCGGATGGATGCGGCCCTGTTCGAGCGGGCTTGCGCGCAGCGGCAGCGTGACGTCGACCGCTTCCGACGCGAGGCGCGCGGCGAGGCCGGCTTCCTTGAGGCTGGCGCGGCGGGCGAGAAGCGCCTCGGAGACGCGATCGCGAAGGCCGTTCAGCGCCGGTCCCATGACCTTGCGCTCGTCCGGCGTCATCGCGCCGAGGCCCTTCAGCAGTTCGGAGACGGAGCCCTTCTTGCCGAGGGCGGCGACGCGGACCGTCTCGATCGCGGCTTCGTCGGAAGCGCCGTCGATGGCCGCGCGGATGTCGCGTTCGAGAAGTTCGAGATCGGACATGTCATTCCTCATGGGCGCCGGTGAGGCGCCGGATCATCATCAGTTCGATCCGAAGAGGAATGCTCGCCGGATCACGCCAAACGCCGCGGCCGCGAAAAGCGGCGGCGGCGCGATTGCGTTCCGGCCCCGGAAAGTCCGGCGGGAGGCCGCCCGAAGGCGGCCATCCCCACTCAGGCGGCCTGCTGCTGCAGAGCGCCCTGAGCCTGATCGACCAGCGCCTTGAAGGCTGCCGGCTGGCTGATTGCCAGTTCGGCCAGCACCTTGCGGTCGACTTCGATCCCGGCCTTTGCGAGGCCATCGATAAAGCGGCTGTAGGTGAGGTTCTCGGCAACTTCGCGGACGGCCGCGTTGATGCGCTGGATCCAGAGAGCGCGGAAGTTGCGCTTCTTGGCCTTGCGGTCACGGAAGGCGTACTGGGCGGCCTTGTCGACCGCTGCCTTTGCCGTACGGATGGTGTTCTTGCGACGGCCGTAGAAGCCCTTGGCGCGCTTCAGGACCTTCTTGTGCTTGGCGTGTGAGGTTACGCCCCGCTTAACTCGCGACATGATTCAAACTCCAGGTAAGGGGGACGGTTCAGCCGTTCAGGAACTGCTTGACGATCTTCGCATCCGCATCCGAAAGCACGGTGGTGCCGCGTGCATTACGGACAAACTTGGCGGTGCGCTTGATCATGCCATGGCGCTTGCCTGCCTGGCCTGCCTTGACGCGTCCGGTACCGGTGAGCTTGAAGCGCTTCTTGGCGCCGCTCTTGGTCTTCAACTTGGGCATTTTGCTCATCCTTAATCGTGCTGCCGGGATGCGATCCATGGCGCGCCGGTCCGGAGACAGGCGGTTCGGTGGTCGCTTCGGCATGGAAGCATTCGTGAGCCGACGCGGCATGCCCTGAGAAAATCGTCAACGGATTGACGTTCCTCGCGCCGGGCGGCTCGGAAACGGCGGATCTATAGCGGGAGCGGAGGAAGGTGGCAAGATCCCAGATGACGGGATCGCGGATGCCGTATTCCAGAGGACGCCATCCCGATGGCGGGATCCACAGGATCCAGATGGCATGGGCGGGCCGATGTTTCCGGTCCGCCTGCCTGCAGCGTTCGAACGCTGGTGGGCCGGCCGCCTCAGCGGGGGGCCAGCACCATGATCATCTGGCGGCCTTCGAGCTTCGGCTCCGCCTCGACCTTGGAAATTTCGGCGGTCTCGTCGCGCACCCGCTCGAGCAGCTTCATGCCGAGATGCTGGTGAGCCATCTCGCGGCCGCGGAAGCGGAGCGTCAGCTTGACCTTGTCGCCCTCTTCGAAGAAGCGCTTGATCGCCTTCATCTTGACCTCGTAGTCGTGGTCATCGATGGCGGGGCGCATCTTGATCTCTTTGACCTCGACGACCTTCTGGTTCTTGCGAGCCTCGTTGGCCTTCTTCTGGGTCTGGTACTTGAAGCGGCCGAAATCGAGGATCTTGCAGACCGGCGGCTGGGAATTCGGCGCAATCTCGACGAGGTCGAGGCCGGCTTCCTGCGCGGCGGCAAGCGCCTCCTGGATCGAGATGACGCCGATGTTCTGGCCGTCCTCTCCGATCAACTGGACTTCACGGACACCACGGATCTCGCGGTTGATACGCGGCCCATCCTTGGTGGGCTCCTGCGCTTTGAACGGACGGCGAATGGGGGCAGTCTCCTCTAACGTTTCAGATTCTAGCCAGCGGCTTGACTAAATGGGTACGAACCACGTCTCTGGCTAGGCCAGGACGGAGAAATCCATCCGGGCGGAGCAAGGCGTGGCACGCGCGGGTCAATCGCTCCCCGGCAGAATGGGGAAACTCGGCCAAGCCCGCACGAAAGTCAACCGAAAGCCGCCATTCCGACCCGGCCACGGCCGGATCGACGCCTGATTCGAGCGCCCCGAGAGGAAGTGATGCCTTCAGAACACAGAACCATCGTCGTCGGCGCCGGCCCGGATGCCCGCGAGATCGCGATTCTCACGCGCCCCGGCGAGGCCGCCGCTGCGCGACCCGGCATCGTCTTCCTCGGCGGCTTCATGTCGGACATGCGCGGCTCGAAAGCCGAAGCGCTGGACGAATGGGCCGCCGCGACAGGCCGCGCGCTGACGCGGTTCGACTATTCCGGCCATGGCGTCTCCGGCGGCGATTTCGCCGACGGCACCATCACCCGCTGGCTGGAAGAGGCCCGCGCCGTGCTCGAGGCCGAGACCAGCGGCCCGCAGATCCTCGTCGGCTCGTCGATGGGCGGCTGGATCGCGCTGCTGCTGGCGCTTGAGCTGAACCGGACCGCGCCCGGCCGCGTCGCCGGCCTGGTGCTGCTGGCGCCCGCCGTCGACATGACGCGCGACCTGATCCTCGCCCGGATGACGCCGGCCGAGCGGGCCGAGATGGAGACCACCGGCGCGCTCCGCCAACCGAGCGCCTATTCCGACCAGCCCTATCTGATCACCAAGAAGCTGATCGACGACGGCGAGGCGCATCTTCTCGGCCACCGGCCGGTTGCGCTCGGCGCGCCGGTCCATATCATCCAGGGCGTGCTCGACGACGAAGTGCCGTACCAGGTCGCGATCGACCTTGTCGCGCAGCTCGC
The DNA here is from genome assembly GCF_059699055.1 of Kaistia sp. SLG-1. Classification (NCBI taxonomy): domain Bacteria; kingdom Pseudomonadati; phylum Pseudomonadota; class Alphaproteobacteria; order Hyphomicrobiales; family Kaistiaceae; genus Kaistia; species Kaistia sp. SLG-1. The sequence goes on along the minus strand of NZ_AP048544.1, from coordinate 207,734 downwards.
GCAGGACGATGTGGTTCTGACATTGATCAAGGATGCCGGCCACAGATTGTCGCGGCCGGAGGATCTCAGGAAGCTGATCGCCGCCGTCGAGCAGGTCGCCTGACGGGGCGATTTCCAGCGGGTGCGCCGGGTATTCCCCCCCGGCAGCCCTCGGCACGGAAGGAGCGAGGCATGGCCACGCGCGGTTTCTTCGGCAAGCGCCCCACCGACGAGGTCGGCGAGCGGCTGCCGCCCGGGCAATATCTGACCGACGATTTCCCGGTCCTCTCGGCCGGGCCGACGCCCCGCGTCGCGCTCGACGGCTGGCGCCTCACCGTCAAGGACGGCGTGCGGCCGGTCGCCAGCTGGAGCTGGGAAGCGTTCAACCAGCTGCCGAAGACCAAGCTGACCCGCGACATCCACTGCGTGACGAAATGGTCGAAGTTCAACACCGCCTGGTCCGGCGTGACCATCGACGACATCCTGGCCGAGGCCGGCGTCGCCGCGCCGAGCGAATTCACCCTCGCCCATTCCTATGACGGCTATTCGACCAACGTGCCGACGGATGACCTGATCAACGGCAAGGCGATGATCGCGACCCATTTCGAGGGCCAGCCGATCAGCCCCGACCATGGCGGGCCGGCGCGGCTCCTGGTGCCGCATCTCTATTTCTGGAAATCGGCCAAATGGGTGAACGGCCTGCAGTTCACCAGCCGCGACGAGGCGGGCTTCTGGGAGCTCCGGGGCTACCACATGCGCGGCGATCCGTGGCGCGAACAGCGCTTCACCGGCGATTGAGACGGCCTTGAGCAACCTTCCCGACATCGCGCCGCAGCCGGAACGGCTGGTCTGGCAGGAGGCGACCGTCGTCGCCATCACGACTTCGACGCCGCGAGTAAAACTGTTCCGGCTGAAGCCGGCGGACTGGCGCGGCTTCACCGCCGGCCAGCATGTCGACATCCGGCTGACCGCGCCGGACGGCTACCAGGCCGAGCGCAGCTATTCGATCGGCTCGGCCCCGGACGGCAGCGGCACGATCGAGCTCGCCATCGACCTGATCGACGACGGCGAGGTGTCGCCCTTCTTCCATGAGGTGGTCGAGGTCGACGACACGATCGAGATGCGCGGGCCGATCGGCGGCCATTTCATCTGGCGCGCCGAAGAGGGCGGACCGCTGCTGTTGATCGCCGGCGGTTCCGGCCTGGTGCCGCTGATGTCGATCCTGCGCTACCGGGCGCTTTCCGCCCCCGACATCCCGACGGCGCTGATCTGTTCCTTCCGCCGCCACGCCGACTGGATCTGGCGCGACGAACTGCTTCGACGCGCCGCCGAGGAGCCGCATTTCTCGCTGTTCGCGACGCTGAGCCGCGAGCCGGCGGTGGTCGAGGGCGCTCGCCGGGGCCGCATCGACGGCGCCCTGGTCGACGCCGCGCTGGCGAGCCTGCCCGCGCCGCCGAAGACGACCTTCATCTGCGGCGCCAACCCCTTCGTCGCCGCCGCCTCGACCTTCGCGCTCGACGCCGGCATTCCATTCGCCAGCATCAAGGCGGAACGCTATGGGGGCTGAACCGCTTTCGATCGTCGCCGCCACGGTGCCCGCGGAGATCGACGCCCGCGATACCGACGCGCTGCTCGCCTTCGCCAGTTATCTCGACCGCGCGGCGGCGGCCTGGCTCGACGGCCTCGGCCCGAGCGCGCTCCGGAACGGCCGGCGCGTCGCCTATGTCCTGATCGGCACGGCGGAATACGCGCTCGGCCTCGACGTGCTGCTGCGCTCGCTGCGCGCCACCTCCGGCGCGCCGATCCTGATCCTGGCGGCGGGAGGCTGGCGCCCGGCGATCGCCGGCGACAATCTCGCCGTGCTTTCCGTGCCGGAGATCCTCAAGCACGACCTCGAGGGAAGCATGGCGGCGCGCTTCCGCCGCACGCTGACAAAACTCTGGGCGTTCAGCTTCGTCTCGCTCGATCGCCTGGTCTTCCTCGACGCCGATTGCCTGGTGCGCGAGCCGATCGACGATCTGTTCGACGGCACCGGCTTCGCCGCCGCGCCGGACCTGCTCTGCAACCAGTCGTTCCCCGTCTTCAATTCCGGCGTCTTCGCGCTTTCCCCCGACGCGGCGATGCGGCGCTCGCTGTTCACCCGCCTGCCGGCTACGCCCTCCTTCGACGGCGGCGACCAGGGCATCCTCAACGCCTTCCTCGGCGACGACATCGCCTGGCTGCCCATCCGCGACAACTACATGCGAACCTACGAGCCCATCCTGCGCGGCGCGGCCGGCGCGGCGCGCGTCCTCCACTACGCCGCCAAGAAGCCCTGGACGGCGCAATCGGAAGCAGCCGGCGACCATGCGCTGCTAGAGCTCGACGACGTCTGGACCGAGAAACTCGACGCGGCCGGGCTGATGCAGCTGGTCGGAAGCTGGCGGCGCAGCGTCGCCGAGGCGGAGACGGCCTCGAACGCCGCCCTGCTCAAGCTGCACGCCGAGATCCGCGAGCTCCGCCGCCGCAACGGCCGGCTGGCGACGCTGGTCGGCATCGTCGCGCTGCTGCAGCTCGCCCTCATCGGCCTCTGGCTGTTCGGCTGATTAGCCCCGCCAGCTGCCGTCGTTCCAGAGCGCGGCGATGCCCTCGCGATAGGTCGGGAAAGCGAGCGTCACGCCGAGGTCGGCGGCGAGGCGCTTGTTGGCGACACGCTTGTTCTCGCCATAGAAGGATCGGACCATCGGCGGCAGGTCGGCGGTGGCGAAATCGATCTCCGGCGGCAGCGGATAGCCGGCGAGTTCGGCGGCGTAGGTGACCACGTCCTGCGGCGGCGCCGGCTCGTCGTCGGTGACGTTGAACACGCCGGAAGCCTTGCGCTCGGCGGCGGCGGCGACCGCCGTCGCGATGTCGGCGACATGGATGCGGTTGAAGATCTGGCCGGGCTTCACCAACCGCCGCGCCGTGCCGTCGGCGATCTGCGCGAGCGCGTTGCGGCCGGGGCCGTAGATGCCGGAGAGGCGAAGCAGCGCCACCGGCACGCCGAGTTGCTCGCCGAGACGGCGCCAATCGGCCTCGGCCCTGACGCGCTCGACCGAGCGGCCCGAAAGCGGCTTCGGCTCGGTCGCCTCGTCGACCCAGCCGCCGCCATGGTCGCCATAGACGCCGACGGTCGAGAGATAGCCGATCCATTCGAGGTTTTCCGCGCCGACCAGCGCGTCGCGGAGCAGCGCAAGGACGGGATCGCCGGTGGAGCCCGGCGGGATCGACTGCACGACATGCGTCGCCCGCTTCACCGCCGCGACCAGCTCGTCCGACACCGTCTCGCCGTCGAAGACATGGGCGTCGATGCCCTCGGCGCTGAGCCGCTCCGCCTTTTCCGCCGTGCGCACGGTCGCGCCGATCGTCGCGTAGTCGTCGCGCACGAGGCGGGCGGTCGCCAGGCCGGAAAAGCCCATGCCGAATATGAAGAGGTTCTGGTCGGTCATGCTCACCCCCGGACGCCGATCGAATTTCTGTTGTCCGGGAAATATCGCCGTTGCAGCCCTGGGTTCAAGGGCGGCCGGGCCTGCGTGTCTGGCGCATCGCGCAAGCAAGACCCTCACCCTACCCTCTCCCGCAAGCGGGCGAGGGTTTGGGCCAGAGCCCTTCATCCCCTCAGGACGCAACGACAAACGCAGGCGATCTCCCTCTCCCGCTGGCGGGAGAGGGTTGGGGTGAGGGCCCTTTACAGGCCCCGCCTCAGGCGTGGCGGACCGAGGCGAGCGCCTTTGAAAAGGCCCTGGCAAAACTCTCGCGGTCATCCGGATTGAGGAAGCTGCCGATCGAAAGGCGGCGGCCATGCGAGGCGAGCGCCATCCGCACGATGCCCCACTCTTCATGCCGGTCGACCTCGAGCTTCGCCCAGTAGGGATTGAAGTCGAAATCCTCGGAGCGGCCGTTCGCGGCGATCCGGCGGACGGTCAGATGGTCCGGCGTCATCTCGACGATCTCGCAGGCGCGGGCCGAGCGATAGTTCATGCGGAAGGCGAACTGCAGGATCAGGATGTCGAGGCCGAAGAAGCCGGCGATCGGCCAGGCGCCGATCGACCAGAACAGGAGCCCGCTCAGGAAGCAGGTGGCGCCGAAGACCATCAGCAGCGCCGCATAGCCGCGCGGCGACAGCGAGCGATACGGCTTCAGTGTCGCGTGGAACAGGAGTTCCGGGCGGGGATCGTCGCCGTCTGGGTCTGGGCGGGAGGCTGGTTGGGTCACGGTTCGGGTCATGTCGACATTGCGGCCGCTCATGGCGGGCCAGTATAGAGGATGCATGTCCGATGCACAGCCTCTTCCCCCTGCCCCGCCGCCGCGCCGAAAGGCCGCGTCGAAGCGCTTCACCAAGGCCGAGGTGGAAGAGGTCTTCGCCCGTTTCCAGGCGCGCGATCCCGAACCGAAGGGCGAGCTCGAGAGCGTCAACACCTTCACGCTGCTGGTCGCCGTCGTGCTGTCGGCGCAGGCGACCGACGCCGGCGTCAACAAGGCGACGCGGGCGCTGTTCGCCATCGCCGACACGCCGGCAAAGATGCTGGCGCTCGGCGAGGAACAGGTCAGCGACTACATCAAGACAATCGGCCTCTTCCGCACCAAGGCGAAGAACGTCATCGGCCTGTCGAGGATGCTGGTCGAGCTGCATGGCGGCGAGGTCCCGGACGACCGCGAAGCGCTCGAGGCGCTGCCCGGCGTCGGCCGCAAGACGGCGAATGTCGTTCTGAACATCGCCTTCGGCCACCCGACCATCGCCGTCGACACGCATATCTTCCGGATCGGCAACCGCACCGGCCTTGCCCCCGGCAAGACGGTCGACGCCGTCGAGAAGGAGCTGAACCGGATCATCCCGGCGAAATACATGCTGCACGCGCATCACTGGCTGATCTTGCACGGCCGCTATGTCTGCAAGGCGCGCAAGCCCGACTGCGCCATCTGCCTGATCAACGACCTCTGCCGCTACCCGGACAAGACGATCGCCTGAGGGCGTCGCTCCAGCGCGGCGAAGGCGATCGGTCGCCGACCTCTCTCCCATTCCCAACCTCGACCATCATCCTGAGGTATCAGGCAAAGCCGGGCCTCGAAGGAGGGTCCAGCGAACGCCCGCGAGACCACGGGGCGCGGATTGCGTCTGCAGATTGAAGAGTCCCGCTGGACCCTCCTTCGAGGCTTCGCTGGCGCGAAGCACCTCAGGATGATGGCGGCGTGGGTCGATCGGCCGGGGAGACCCGGAGGCCGGACCGTGACGCTCCTACAAGCGAGGAAGCTATCCGCGATGCCGGCCCCACCCTCGCCGTCATCCCGGGCTTGACCCGGGATCCATGCAGCCGGGTTACCGGCCGCGCGAACCTCCCGGATGAACGGCTGGATGGATCCCCGCCTTCGCGGGGATGACGGCGAGCGTGGGGTGCAGGGAACACTGCGAAGAGGTCGCCCCCTCACCCGCCGGCCTGCGGCCGTCGACCTCTCCCCGTGGGAGAGGCAAAGCGCCCCTCACATCCCGATCCCGCGCGCCATCATCGAGGCGAAGATCACGACCAGCACCAGCATGGCCGTCTCCGCGTGGACCAGGCGGCGGACGCCGGCGATCTCGGCCGACGACGGCGCGAAGCGCGGATCCGCCTTGGCGGCCTTGCGCCAGGCGAGGATGCGCATGGTCGGCTGGATCGAGATCAGGCCGAGCGCCGCGAAGGCGATGATCTTCGCCCAGAACACCGGATTGCCGATGTAGAAGGCGGAGCCCTTCAGGCCCAGGAACACCCGGCCGAAGCCGGCGAGGATGAGCAGCGTCGCCGCGCCGCCATAAATGGCGTCGACGCGGCCGAGCTTCTCCACCGCCGCGCCGGAAAGGCCCGGCTTCAGCAGCATGAGCTCCATCGTCAGCACCGCGACGATGGCGAAGACGAGCAGGAAATGGGCGATGGCAAGCAGCAGATCGACAAGCATCTCATGTCCCCGTGGCGTGGAACCCTTAACCCTGCGTGATCTTGCCTAGATTCCCGCCGGACGGGAACCCGTCACCCATTTGTGCACATGCGTCATGAAGGCGGTGGCGAAGAGCGGCGTCAGCAGATTGAGGATCGGGATCGCCAGGAAGGCGGCGATGACGAAGCCGGCGAGGAGCACCGTCACCGCGTTGGCGCGCCGGAGCGCCCGCGCCTCGGCGACGGGGCGGAAGCGCGACGCCGCGGTTTCAAAGAATTCGCGCCCGAGCAGGTAGCCGTTGCCGACGAAGAAGGCGACGAGGTTGACGCCCGGGATCAGGAGCAGCAGCAGGCAGACGAGGTTGACCAGGATCACCGTCGCGGTGAAGCCGAGCGTCGAGACGAGGCTGTCGACGAAGGAGAGCCCTTTGCCGGGCGGGTCCTGCGGATAATGCGTCGTCTCGACGATCGCCGCGATGTCGTCGGAGAACAGCCCCGCCATCAGCGCCGAGACCGGCGCGATCAGGAAGCCGAGGCCGATGATCAGCCCGAAACCGGTGACGATCGCGACCGAGGTGTTGATCCAGGGCTGGCTCGGCCAGTCGGCGAAATGCACCACCAGCGCCTGCAAACCGAACCAGACCAGGATCAGGAGCACGAGCGTCAGGCCGAGCGACTTCCAGAGCACCGAGCGGAAGGGCGGCGTCCAGATGTCGGTCAAAGCGAGCCAGGCGGCCTGAAGCATGCGGAATTCCCGTGGAATGGCGAGATCTCGCAGACAGGATGGCGGCGCCGGCGCCATAAGGCAATCCGCCGCGTCGGAGGCTGGCCGGACGGCGCCAATCGTCGGGTAGTTGCGTGGCGAACGACCGGCTGTATAGTCCGGCACCGTCACTTCATCGGCCGGTCGGCCAATTTTCCTATCAGGATCTCAATATGACGGAAGCCCGCTACGACGTTCTCGGGATCGGTAACGCGATCGTCGACATTCTGGCGCGGGCGGAGGAGAGCTTCCTGGTCGAGCAGCAACTGGCGAAGGGCTCGATGCGGCTCGTCGACATGGTCGAATCGAAGCGGCTCTACGACGCCATGGGCCCGGCGATCTCGGCCTCCGGCGGCTCGGCCGGCAACACCGTCGCCGGCATCGCCTCGCTCGGCGGCGCCACCGCCTTCGTCGGCAAGGTGGCGGACGACGACCTCGGCGCCGTCTACCGGCACGACATGCGCGCGATCGGCGCCACCTTCGACGTCGCGCCGCTCGTCGTCGGCGCGCCGACGGGGCGCTGCATGATCTTCGTCACGCCGGACGGCGAGCGGACGATGAACACCTATCTCGGCGCCTGCCACGAGCTGACGCCGGACGACATCGACCCGGCGCTCTTTTCCGACACCAAGATCACCTATTTCGAGGGCTTCCTGTGGGACGCGCCCAGCGCCCGCGACGCCTTCTTCAAGGCGGCCGACATCGCCCACAAGGCCGGCCGGCAGGTGTCGCTGACGCTCTCGGACGCGTTTTGCGTCGACCGCTTCCGCGGCGACTTCACCCGGTTGCTTCGCGACGGCACGATCGACATCCTGTTCGCCAACGAGGTCGAGCTGAAGTCGTTCTACGAGACGTCGAGCTTCAACACGGCGCTGAAGGCGCTCCGTCAGGATTGCCGCATCGCCACCGTCACGGTCGGCGCCGAGGGCTCCTATGTCGTGACGCCGGACGGCATCGAACATGTTCCGGCGACCGTGGTCGAGAATGTCGTCGACACCACCGGCGCCGGCGATCTCTACGCCTCCGGCTTCCTCTATGCCGTCGCCAAGGGCCTGGATCTCAAGACGGCGGCGGCGCTCGGCTCGCTGGCGGCGGGCGAGGTGATCAACCACATGGGCCCGCGCCCGGCCACCTCGCTGGTCGAGCTGGCGCGGCAAGCCGGCTACGCGATCTGAGCCGGAAACCAGGCCGGCGGGCTTGTCCCCGGGCCGTCCCGGACTTGTCCAAAGGCTTGTCCCCCGACTTATCCCGGGGGTTATCCAAAGGGTTATCCCAAGGCTTATCCAAACGACTTCATTCTCGTGATTGACAAGGCGGCGAGGCACCCTTAGGTATCCGTCCGCGCCCAGATGGCGGAATTGGTAGACGCGCACGGTTCAGGTCCGTGTGACGAAAGTCGTGGAGGTTCGAGTCCTCTTCTGGGCACCAATTTCTGCAAAAGCCCCGCATTCCGAACCGGATGCGGGGCTTTTGCTTTTTGGGGCCGCGGATCGGCTTCGGCCTGCTGGCCTTGGTCGGCCTCTGGCTCACCTGTGCCGGCTGGTTCGCCGGGCCGGCCGAGAGGGCGTGACGCCCTCGCCGGCCGCCGCTCAGGCGCTGCGGCAGCAGTTGCGGCCGGCGTGCTTGGCGGCGTAGAGCGCCTTGTCGGCGCGCGCCATGACGTCGGTCACCGCGACGTCGCCGGGCGCGAGCGAGGAAACGCCGACGCTGATCGAGATATCCGGCAGTTCCGGCGCCGCGCGGCTCGCGGCCTCGACCCGGCCGCGCAGCCGCTCGGCGATGGCGAGCGCGCTCTCCGGAGTGGCGCCCGGCAGCAGGACGCAGAATTCCTCGCCGCCGACCCGGCCCGCATAATCGCCGGCGCGGCAATGCGACTTGCAGATGCCGCCGATCAGCGCCAGCACCTCGTCGCCCTTGGCATGGCCGAAGCGGTCGTTGACGGACTTGAAGTGGTCGGCGTCGATCATCAGGCAGCTGAGCAGCGATCCCCCCCGTCCGGCGCGGCGAAAGTCGCGCCCCGCCTCGCTCAGGAACGCGTTGTGGCGCAGCACGCCGGTCAGCCCGTCGATGGTCGCGGCGAAGTGCAGGTCGATCCGGTCCATCGCCAGCGCGGCGAGATCGGTCAGGATCTCGACGTGATCCTCGAGTACCTCCCGCGGCTTGTCGTCGATGGCGCAGAGCGCGCCGACCACAAAGCCCTCGGCGGCGCGGAGCGGCACGCCGAGATAGAAGCGGATATTGGGATCGCCGAGCACCAGCGGATTTTGCGAAAAGCGCGGATCCTGACGCGCGTCGCGGACAGCGACCCGCCGGTCGAGGGCGACGACATGCGAGCAGAAGGAATCGCAGCGCGGGCCGTCCGCGCGGGCGATGCCATGCGTCGACATCAGATATTGCGTGTCCTTGCCGATGATCGAGACGGCGGACGACCGGACCCCGAGGGCGAAGGTCACGATCCGCGTGATCCGGTCGAGCGCCTCGTCATTGTAGCCACTGACCAGCGTGTAGCGCTCCATCGCATCGAGCCGGCCGAGCTCGCGCTCCGTCAGGGCGAGGTGATCATAGGTCGTCGTCTGGCCGTGCATGGGCATTTCCACAGCTTGGAGAGTGATCGCTACCTAGCATCAAGTCCGATGCCGGCCAAGAAGTGTGCAGGAAGCGCCAAGAAGCGGCCCTAAGCCGCCCGGAAGCGCGCGCGCCACCCGCATGGCGCGTATGATCTTTCTTGACATAGCTCATACCGTTTGCTGCATTCGGCGCGATCTCGGGGTTGCAGGCAGGTCGCCGGCACCCCGACAGGCTGTACCGATGCGGGCTGCATCGATGAACGGGGGCAATCGAATGCGCGTCATCGCCAACAAGACACTCGCCATGGGGCTGGCTCTCGCGGCGGGCATCGCCTTTTCGGGCGGCGGCCTGACGGCGGCCGAGGCGGCGGCGAAGAAGGAGCTGGTGCTCGCCATCGGCGGCGAGCCGGACACCGGCTATGACCCGCTGCTCGGCTGGGGCCGCTACGGCCATCCGCTGTTCCAGTCGACGCTGCTCACCCGCGACGCGGCGCTGAACGCGGTGCCGGACCTCGCCACGGCGTCCACACTCTCGGACGACCGCCTGACCTGGACGCTGACCATCCGCCCGGATGCGAAATTCTCGGACGGCACGCCGCTTACCGCGCGCGACGTCGCCTTCACCTTCACCAAGGCCGCGAGCTCGGGCGGCGCGCTCGATCTCTCCGCGATGGAAAGCGCCACCGCGACGGACGACACGACGGTCGTCATCCGCCTGAAGAAGCCCTGGATCACCTTCACCGAGAATTTCTACTCGCTCGGCATCGTGCCGGAGGCGAGCTACGGCGCTGGCTACGCCCGCGCGCCGATCGGCTCCGGCCCCTATGAGCTGGTGTCGTGGACGCAGGGCGAGCAGCTGATCGTCAAGGCCAACCCGCATTATCACGGCAAGGCGCCCGCCTTCGACAAGATCACCTTCCTGTTCACCGGCGAGGACACCAGCCTGGCGGCCGCCGGCGCCGGCCAGGTCGACGTCGTCTCGGCGCCGGCGACCGTCGCCGACAACGTGCCGAACGGCTTCAAGGCCGTGGTCGCCCGCACCGTCGACAATCGCGGCCTGACCTTCCCGATCCTGCCCGACGAGGGCAAGGTCAACGCCGAGGGCGAGAAGCTCGGCAATACCGTGACCTCCGACCGCGCCATCCGCCAGGCGATCAATCTCGGCGTCGACCGCAAGGTGCTCGTCGACGTCGCCCTGCATGGCCACGGCACGCCGGCCTACGGCCCCGCCGACGGCCTGCCCTGGTCCAGCCCGGAAGCCGCCGTCGCCTATGACCTCGACGCCGCCAAGGCCCTGCTCGACGCGGCCGGCTGGGTTCCGGGCGCCGACGGCATCCGCGTCAAGGACGGCGTCCGCGCCGCCTTCCCGATCCACTATCCCGCCTCCGACTCGGTCCGCCAGGCGCTGGCGCTGACGATGGCCGAGCTGCTGCTGCCGCTCGGCATCGAGGCGAAGCCGCTCGGCTCGACCTGGGAGGCGATCGAGCGCGTGATGCATTCCGAGCCGGTGATGTTCGGCTGGGGCAGCCACAGCCCGCTCGAGGTCTACAGCCTCTACCAGAGCGGCTTCGGCGGCATCGACTATTACAACCCCGGCTATTTCGCCAACGAGACGGTCGACCGCCATCTGGCGGAAGCGCAGGCGGCGCCGAGCCTCGAGGCCTCCTATCCCGCCTGGCAGAAGGCCGAATGGGACGGCACGACCGGCTTCGGCCCGAAGGGCGACGCCGGCTGGGCCTGGCTGGTCAATCTCGACCACGTCTATTTCGTCAACCAGTGCCTCGACGTCGGCGCGACGCAGATCGAACCGCACGGCCATGGCTGGCCGATCACCGCCTCGATCCAGAACTGGAAATGGACCTGCGACTAGCCCCGACCCGGACTAGACCCCTGCCCTGCCGCGTCCTCCCGACGCGACAGGGCATTTCCTTCGCTCGAAACCGCTCCGGGCCCGCTTCGTGAAATCCTGGTCCCTCTTCCTGGCAACCCGGCTGATCCGGCTGGCGCTCGTGCTGGCCGCGGTGGCGCTGGTCGCCTTCGCGCTCGCCAAGATGTCGCCGGTCGATCCGATCAACGCCTATCTCGGCCCCGACATCGCCAAGGTCGGGCCGGAGCAGCGGGAACGGATCGCGGCCCTCTGGGGGCTCGACCAGCCGGTCGGCGTCCAGTTCGCCAAATGGTTCGGCAACATCCTTTCCGGCGATCTCGGCTGGAGCGTCACCTATAACGCCCCGGTCGCCGAGGTGATCAGCTCGCGCTTCCGCACCTCGCTGGTGCTGATGGGGCTCGCCTGGGTGCTTTCCGGCGTGTTCGGCTTCACGCTCGGCGTCGTCGCCGGCACCTGGCAGGGCGGCTGGGCCGACCGGATCATCCGCGTCTACGCCTATGTGCTGGCCTCGACGCCAACCTTCTGGATCGCCATCCTGCTTTTGATGGTGTTCTCCGTCGGGCTCGGCTGGACGCCGGTCTGCTGCGCCGGGCCGGTCGGCGTGCTGCCGGAGGACGTGACGACGCTGGAGCGCATCCGCCATCTCATCCTGCCGCTCGCCGCACTCTCCATCCTCGGCATCTCGCAGATCGCCCTGCACACGCGCGCGAAGATCATCGAGATCATGCGCTCCGACTATGTGCTCTATGCCGAGGCGCAGGGCGCATCGCGTCTCGACATCGCGCTTCGCCACGGCGCCCGCAACGCCATGCTGCCGGCGATCACCGTGCTGTTCGCCTCGCTCGGCGAATTGTTCGGCGGTTCGGTTCTGGCCGAGCAGGTGTTCGCCTATCCAGGGCTCGGCCGCGCGACGATCGAGGCCGGCGTTCGCGGCGATGTTCCGCTGCTGCTCGCGATCACGCTGTTCACCACGCTGTTCGTCTCGCTCGGCAACATGACGGCCGACGGGCTTTATCGCCTGGTCGACCCGCGCATGACCGGGGCCGATCCGGATGCCGCCACGGGGTACACGCCATGACGCTCGTTGCCCCCCGCCAGGAAGCGCTGCCGCGCCCGCGCCTGAACGGCCGCATCGTGGCGGCGGTCGTCGCCGGATCCGGCCTCGCGGTCGTGCTCGGCGTGCTGATCGCCGCCGCCCTTCTCGGCCAGAGTGGCATCCGCGCCGATTTCGCCGCGCGGCTGCTGCCGCCGTCGCTCGCCAATCCGTTCGGCACCGATCCGATGGGGCGCGACATGCTCGCCCGCACCCTCAAGGGCCTCGCCGTCAGCCTCAAGGTCGGGCTGCTCGCGGCGACGATCTCGGTCGTCATCGCCACCGCGCTGGCGCTCGCCGCGGCGACGCTCGGCCGCGCCGCCGACGCCGTCGTGTCGTTCCTCGTCGACGCCACGATGGGCCTGCCGCATCTCGTCCTGCTGATCCTGATCTCGTTTGCGCTCGGCGGGGGCACCACGGCGGTGATCATCGCCGTCGCGGTCACGCACTGGCCGCGCCTGACCCGCATCCTGCGCGCCGAAATCCTGCAATTGCGGCATGCGGATTTCGTCGTCGCCTCGCGCCGCTTCGGCAAATCGTGGGGGTTCATCGCGCGCCACCATTTCCTGCCGCATCTCGCGCCGCAGATGCTGGTCGGGCTGGTGCTGCTGTTTCCGCACGCCATCCTGCACGAGGCGGGGCTGACCTTCCTCGGCTTCGGGCTCGAGCCGTCGCAGCCGGCGATCGGCATCCTGCTGTCGGAATCGATGCGCTATCTGACCGCCGGCCGCTGGTGGCTCGGGCTGTTCCCCGGCCTCTCGCTGCTCCTCGTCGTGCTCTGCTTCGACGCCATCGGCAACGGGCTGCGGACGCTTACCGACCCGCGCGCCAGCCAGGATTGATCATGCTGGAAATCGAAGGCCTCTCCCTGCACTTCCGCCGCTACGACCGCCTGTTCCGCCATGTCGAGGTCGAGGCGCTGGCCGCGATCTCGCTCCGGCTGGCGGCGGGCGAGGTGCTGGCGATCGTCGGCGCGTCCGGCTCCGGCAAGAGCCTGCTCGCCCATTCGATCTTCGGCATCCTGCCCGGCAACGCGGTGCTGCGCGGCACGATCCGCTTCGACGGCAAGATCCTGGACGCCGCCGCCAAGGCCGAGCTCTGCGGCCGGCGGATCGGGCTGGTGCCGCAATCCGTCAGCTATCTCGATCCGCTGGCGCGCAATGGCGACCAGCTGCGCTGGGCCGCCGCCCGCTCCGGTCGGCCGCGCGCCGAGATCGGAAACCTCGCCGACGCCGCGCTCAAACGCTTCGGGCTCAACGGCGATGTGGCGCGCACATTCCCGCACAGCCTCTCCGGCGGCATGGCGCGGCGGCTCGCCATGGCGATCGCTACGATCGGCCAGGCGGATCTCGTCGTCGCCGACGAGCCGACCAACGGGCTCGATCCCGACAATGCCGAGCGCGTGCTCGACAGCCTGGCCGGGCTCGCCGGGCGCGGCAAGGGCGTCATGCTGATCACGCACGACCTGGTCTCGGCGCTCCCCTATGCCGATCGCGTCGCCGTCATGGATGGCGGAAGGCTGATCGACGTCGAGCCGGCCTCCGCCTTCACCGGCCGCGGCGACGAACTCCGCTCCGCCTATGCCCGCGCCCTCTGGCGCGCCCTGCCGCAGAACGAATTTGGCGAGGCCGAGGCGTCTACGGCCGAAGTGTCCACGACTTGGGCCGGCGAGGCGTCGCCAACCGAGGCTCGGACGGGCGAGGCTCGGGCCGACGAGGTTCTGCATGCTTGAGGCGCGCGACATCCGCTTCGGCTTCGGCGGCAAGGGCAAAACCATCCTGGACGGGGTTTCGCTCGCTGTGGCGCCCGGCGAGATCGTCGGGCTGTCGGGGCCGTCCGGCGTCGGAAAGTCGACGCTCGGCCGCATCCTGGCGCAGCATGTGCGCCCGCAGGCCGGCCGGGTGCTTGTCGACGGCGGACCGGTGGCAGGCGGCGGCTTCCATCCCGTCCAGTTCCTGTCGCAGTCACCGGTTCTCGCCGTCAATCCGCGCTGGCGGGTTGGCCAGATCCTCGCCGAGGCCTGGCAGCCGGACGCGGAGACCTGCGCCGCGCTCGGCATCCGGCCGGACTGGCATCCGCGCTATCCGCACGAGCTCTCGGGCGGCGAGCTGCAGCGGGTCGCGATCGCCCGGGCGCTGGCCCCGGGGCTGCGCTATCTCATTGCCGACGAGATCTCGGCCATGCTCGACGCGCTGACGCAGGTCCGGATCTGGACGTTCCTGAAACAGCTCGCCGCCGCTCGCAACATCGGCATCCTGGCGATCAGCCACGACCAGGCCCTCCTCGCCCGCATCTCACATCGCTGCGCAACGATCGGCGCGACGCCGCGCTGACTTGGGAGCGCAACCGGCGGCGAGCATCCCCGCCGCCGGCTACTGTTCATCAGGCCGGGATCGGCGCGTCGGCGCGGAGCAGGCCCTCGGCCTTCAAATCGGTCCAGAGCGCGGCCGGCACGGGACGGTCGAAGGCGGCGCGGTTGCGCTTCGTCTCCTCGGCCGAGACCGAGCCCATGACCAGCGAGGCGACGGCCGGGTGGCCGAGCGGGAACTTCAGCGCCGCGTCGGCGAGCGTCACGCCATGCGCCTCGCACACCTTCTGGATCTTCGCCACGCGGTCGAGAACCTCCGGCGGCGCGTCGCGATAATTGTACTTGGCGCCCGGGATCGGGCCGGTGGCGAGAATGCCCGAATTGAACACGCCGCCCAGCATCATGCCGATGCCCTTCTCCTCGGCGAGCGGGAAGAAGCTGTCGAGCGCCGGCTGCTCCAGCAGCGAATAGCGGCCGGCCAGCAGCATGGCGTCGAAATCGCCGGCGCGGGCGAAGCGCTCGCACATGTCGGCCTCGTTCAGGCCGACACCGATCGCGTCGATCACCTTCTCGGCGCGCAGCTTCTCGAGCGCCTTGTAGGCCCCCTCCATCGCCGCCTTGAAGTGGCCGTCGACCTTGTCCTTGCCATGCGTGTAGACGTCGACGTCGTGGATCAGCACGATCTCGATGCGGTCGGTGCCGAGGCGCAGCAACGACTGCTCCAGCGAGCGCATGGCGCCGTCATAGGAATAGTCGAGCCTCGCCGGATGCGGCAGGCCGCCGGCGAAATTCGGCGGCTGGGTGTTGCCGTCGGAAGGCTGGTGCAGCGGGTCCATCCAGCGGCCGACCTTGGTCGACAGCACATAGGATTTTCGCGGTACGCCGCGCAGCGCCGCGCCGATCCGGTGCTCGGCCAGGCCGTGGCCGTAGAAGGGCGAGGTGTCATAGAGCGTGACGCCCGCCTCGACCGCCGCCTCGACGGCGCCGCGCGCCGTCTTTTCGTCGAGACGGTTGAAGAGATCCCCGAGCGGCGCGGAGCCGAAGCCGAGCGTCGTGACCGGGATGCCGGTCCGGCCGAGCGGACGCGTTTCAAGTGCCATGGCGTTTCATTCCCTGCAGGTTCGATTCTGACGGCAAGGATCACGGGAAGGATCGTCGCGAGAATTCGCGCGCGCCCCACGCGACTTCGTGCCCGAGGCCGCGCGCCCCCGCCGTCAGCGCGACAGGTTCCGACGCCGTCTCCTGCCCCGTCAAGGCCCGGCAGCGCTCGGCCAGCGCTTTCAACGCCTCTTCCCGGAAAGCGGGGCGACGGAGCCCAGACAAGCAAAGGGCCGCCTGGAGGCGGCCCTTGCGCGCATTGGTGGACCTTGGGTCGGACCTGGGTGCGACCCTTGGCCCGGATCCGCTACTCGTTGACACCGTTCGATACGCTGTCACGGCCGCTGCCGTCGGAGAAGCCGCTGTCTTCCTGCAGGCCCACGGTGTTGTTGTCGTTCTTGGTGATGATGACATGCTCACCGGAATAGACGCCGCGGAGCAGCAGCGGCTGGCTGACCCTGTAGGTGCCGCCGCCGCCGATCGAGATCGTGCCAGCGGAGGGGTTGACGCCGGTCACCACGCCGCCAAACGTTTCGGCGGCGAAGGCGGAACCGCCAGCCAGCAGGCCAGCGAGCGGGAGAATGAAGAGAAGCTTACGCATGGCATCTTGTCCTTGATCCGAAACTGTCCCCCGCCCTTTTGAGAGATGGCCCCGGCCGGCGCGGCGACAATCGGGTCCGGCCAACATGAACAAAATTTCATCCGGCAGCCATATAATGGACAGAGCTTCCGGCCGGGCGGACCGGCCGGTTTCCGGGCCGAAACGGGTTCGGAAAAAGGAACGCCCCGGGCGGGAAGCCGTCCGGGGCGAGATCGAAAACGGTCCCGGCGCCGCGCAGCGCGACGTCCGGATCAGGGAAAAGCGGCGGTCTAGTTGTCGCCAGCGCCGGCATAGGAACTATCTTCCTGGATGCCGACCGTATTGTTCGGATTGACCGTGACGATCACGTGCTCGCCCGGTGCGACGCCATGCAGAAGCATCGGCTCGCTGACCTGGAAGGTCGAACCACCCAGAAGGGTGACTTCACCCGTCATCGGGTTGGTCCGGGCTACGACACCACCAAAAGTGTCGGCGGCAAGCGCCGATCCGGTGGTCAGGATGAGGCCCGACAGGGCCAGGATCATGGTGATTTTCTTCATTTCAATTCTCCGGCGGATTGTCATCGATCTGCCCGCCAGCCCGAGCCTGACGTAACGTCACACCCCGCCCATAACAACCCGAATGACCGAAAGGTGATCCCGCCGCGATCGGCCATCCGCCCCCGTAGCCAAGCCCGGGACGGTGCGCTAGAGCAGGGACAGCTTGGGGAATGGGGGTTCGGCAATGCGCCTGTCAGCTTTGGCTTTCATCACGCTCGGTGGCCTGTTTTGGGCCGGACCGGCGCTGGCCGACACCGCGGCGGCGACCCGTGGCAGCAAGGTCGTCGACCAGTGGTGCCGGGATTGCCACCTGCGCGCCGGCGACAAGCCGGACCCGGTGATGGCGCCGCGCTACGAGGACATCGTCCGCCGCAAGGGCCGCGACGAGGCCTATTTCCGGAAATTCCTGCACGAGGACCATTTTCCGATGACGATCTTCCGTCTGCGCGAGGACGAGAAGCGCGACGTGCTGGCCTATCTGATGTCGCTGAAGAAGAAGCGCTGAGGCTCGCGGCAGGCTCCTGCCTCGTCGATCCGGCGTGAATTCGTCGAATCGTGCCCGTCTTTCGCCACCACCGAAGGCCCCCTCCCCAAGACCACAGCCAAGGCGGTCTTGACCCTCCCTCAAGGGGAGGGTTCAGGCCTTCGCGTCACCACTCCCTGAAGAGACCCTTGTCCCCTGGGGAGACCCTTGCACGACACCGTCCCCATCACACTGTGATGGCCCGAAGATGCGCTGCCCCGTGCCACCCTCCGCCGTCATCCCGGCGAAGGCCGGGATCCAGACGCACAGGCCTTTGGCTGACAGGCTGGGCCTAGATTTCCTGGCCGGTGTTCATGGGCCCCGGCCTTCGCCGGGGCGACGGAGCCTAACGTGGTCGGTCGACTGTATTACAGGCCAGATAGTTGGAAGGACGGGCGCCGCGAGCCATGGAAAAGACAACGCCGCCGTGACCGCGGGCCGTCGCATGGGTTCTGTTCAGGATGGGGTCTGTTCGGGATGGCGTCAGGGGCGCGGCAGGCCCAAAATGCGAAAAGCCGCCCGGGTGGGCGGCTTTCGGAGGAGAATTGGTGGAGCCAATCGGAATCGAACCGACGACCTCTTGAATGCCATTCAAGCGCTCTCCCAACTGAGCTATGGCCCCACTTTCTCTCGAAGAACCGAGGGGTTGGGACCCCCCGGGAACGGCGCAACTCTTAAGCCGCGCTCTTTTCCAAATCAAGCGCCAATTCAGAAATTTGAATTGGCGCCTGTGGATAGTCTCAGGACTCTTCGTCCTCGACGCCGCCGATGATGCCGGCCACGTCGTCGCCTTCCTCTTCCTCGTCCTCGATGAACACGTCATCGACTTCGTCATCGGCGATCTCGACTTCGTCATCGTCGCTTTCGACAGCGCTCGCGCCGCCCGACGCCTCTTCATCCGCCTCTTCCAGGCTGACGAATTCCGCGTCCTTGACGACCTCGTCCTCGATCTCTTCGTCTTCGTCGTCCGTCACGTTCGCCGGCCGCGCCTTGGCGGCGGCAGGCCCGCTCTCGAAGAAGGAGCGGGGATACGAAACGCCCGTGAAGGGCGAAACGATAGGGTCTTTGTTCAGGTCGTAGAACTTCTTGCCCGTTTCCGGGTCGACCCGCTTGGTGCCGAGTTCCGCTTTCGCCACGTCGTGCCTCATCGGTTAAAAGAGCGGTGCTCCCATAATCACTCACATCGGCCCTGTCAAAAGCATTTCTGGACCGCGATCCAGGCCGGGATCGAAGCCGCAATCCGAGGCGCCCCCAAGCCGCCCCCTAATGCCGCCCTATGCCGGATGACGCGGCCGGCTCGCCGTGCTATCCGACGACCGTCCGTTCTGGTCTCTGAGCCCGCATGCGCGACCACCCGTTTCGCACCTGCCGAACGCCCGAGGAGCCCGATCCCATGTCGCCCATCCCTCGACAGCCAGCCCCGCTGACGGCAACCGCGGCGGGTCCGTTCACCGGACGCGTCCGCGTCGCCGGCGACAAGTCGATGTCGCATCGTGCGCTGATGCTGGGCGCCTTGGCAATCGGCGAAACCCGGATCGACGGCCTGACGGAAAGCGACGACATCCTGGCGACGGTTTCGGCGATGCGGGCCTTCGGCGCGCTGGTGACGCGGCCGGCGCCCGGCGCCTGGCGCGTGCGCGGCCTCGGCGTCGGCGGCTTTCTCGAACCCGAGGACATAATCGACTTCGGCAATGCCGGCACCGGCGTCCGCCTCGCCATGGGCCTGGTCGGCAGCCAGGCGATCGCCGCCACCTTCACCGGCGACGCCATGCTGCGCGGCCGCACCTTCGGCCGCTTCCTCGATCCGCTCCGCCGCATGGGCGTCCAGGTGATCGCGCGCTCGAGCGATCGCCTGCCGATGACCATCAAGGGGCCTGATGTCACGCTGCCGCTCGAATACCGCATGCCGGTCGCCTCGGCGCAGGTGAAGTCGGCGGTTCTGCTCGCCGGCTTGAACACGCCGGGCGTCACCACGATCATCGAGCCGGTCGCGACGCGCGACCATACCGAGCGCATGCTGGCGAGCTTCGGCGCGGCGATCGAGATCGACCGCAACGCCGATGGCGAGCGCGTCGTCCGCCTCGAGGGCCGGCGCGACCTGAAGGCGCAGGCCGTGACCGTTCCGGGCGATCCGAGCCTCGCCGCCTACCTGATCGTCGCGGCGCTGCTGCGCGACGGCTCGGACCTGACGATCGAATCCGTGCTCCTGAACCCGATGCGCACCGGCCTGATCGAGACCCTGATCGAGATGGGCGGCGACATCGCCGTCTCCAACCGGCGGGCGCTCGGCGGCGAGGAGGTCGGCGACATCCGCGTGCGGTCGAGCCGACTTCGCGGCATCGTCGTGCCGCCCGAGCGGGCGCCGTCGATGATCGACGAATATCCGCTGCTCGCCATCGCCGCCGCCTTCGCCGAGGGCACGACGCGGATGGACGGGCTCGGCGAGCTCCGCTTGAAGGCGTCGGACCGCATCGCCATGGTCGCCGCCGGCCTCGCCGCCAACGGCGTCACCGTCGAGGAAGGGCCGGAATCGCTCGCCGTCACCGGCGGCGCCACGTCGATCGGCGGCGGCAGGGTGGCGACCGGCCACGATCCGCGCGTCGCCATGAGCTTCCTGGTCCTCGGCATGGCCGGCCATGTCGGCGTGACGATCGACGATTTCGGCCCGGTGCAGACCAGTTTCCCCGAATTCCAGAGCCTGATGAGCGGGCTCGGAGCGCATTTCGAAAAGGCGGAGCCTCCCGCAGCATGATCATCGCAATCGACGGACCCGCCGCCGCCGGCAAGGGCACCATCGCCGTCAAGCTCGCCCAGCACTACGGGCTCAACCATCTCGACACCGGCCTGCTCTACCGCGCCATCGGCCGCCTGATGGCCGACAAGGGGCTCGACCTCGACGATCCCGTCGCCGCCGGCGAGATCGCCCGCGCGCTGAAGCCAGCCGATCTCGGCCATGCCGATCTGCGCGGCCGCGAGGCCGGCGAGCTCGCCTCGCGAGTCGCCATCCATCCGGAGGTGCGCGCCGCGCTGGTCGATTTCCAGCGCGATTTCGCCCGCATGGCCCCCGGCGCCGTGCTCGACGGCCGCGACATCGGCACGGCGATCTGCCCGGACGCCGACGTCAAGATCTTCGTCACCGCCTCGCCGGAAGTGCGCGCCCGCCGCCGCACCGACGAGCTGAACGCCAAGGGCCGCGACGTGCCGTATGAGCGGATCCTGGCCGAGATCCTGGAGCGCGACGAGCGCGATTCGCACCGCTCCGCCGCGCCACTGCGCCAGGCCGACGACGCCGTCCGCCTCGACACGACGGCGCTCGACGCCGACGCCGCCTTCGCCGCCGCGGTGGCGATCGTCGAGGCCGGACACGACTGATTGATCGTTTTACGCCTCCGGAAGGGCGGAAATCGGCCAGTTTTACCTTGCCGCACGGGCATCGAGCCTATATAGAGCCCCAGATCTGCGAAGTCCTGACGTCGACGGGCATCCCCTGGATGTGACGCCGGCGTCGGAATTTCATGGAAAAACACCCGTATCCCGGTCTGGAAGCGTCGGTCCGCCACATGCGGTTGCCCCGATATCCGTCGAGGGCAGGATCGTGATTTCGGGTTTCAGCAACACCAACCGCCGGCGCATGCCAGAGATGGCACCAGGAGTTTTCATGGCTGTTACCAATCCGTCCCGCGAAGATTTCGCCGCCCTTCTCGAAGAGTCCTTCCAGAACGAAGACCTTTTCGAAGGCAGCGTCGTCAAGGGTACGATCGTTGCTATCGAGAAGGACCTCGCCGTCATCGACGTCGGTCTGAAGACCGAAGGCCGCGTGGCGCTCAAGGAATTCAACGGCCCGGGCCGCGAGAACGCGCTCAAGGTCGGCGATGTTGTCGAGGTCTATCTCGAGCGCGTTGAAAACGCTCTCGGCGAAGCCGTTCTCTCGCGCGACAAGGCGCGCCGCGAAGAGAGCTGGATCCGTCTCGAGGAGCAGTTCAACAAGAACGAGAAGGTCACGGGCGTCATCTTCAACCAGGTCAAGGGTGGCTTCACCGTCGATCTGGACGGCGCCGTCGCCTTCCTGCCGCGCTCGCAGGTCGACATCCGTCCGGTCCGCGACGTCGGCCCGCTGATGCACACGCCGCAGCCCTTCCAGATCCTCAAGATGGACAAGCGTCGCGGCAACATCGTCGTCTCGCGCCGTACCGTGCTTGAAGAGACCCGCGCCGAGCAGCGCTCCGAGCTCGTCCAGAGCCTGGAAGAGGGTCAGATCATCGAGGGCGTCGTCAAGAACATCACCGATTACGGTGCGTTCGTCGACCTCGGCGGCATCGATGGCCTGCTGCACGTCACCGACATCGCGTGGCGCCGCATCAACCATCCGACCGAGGTGCTCTCGATCGGCCAGACCGTCCGCGTGCAGATCATCCGCGTCAACCACGAGACGCACCGTATCTCGCTCGGCATGAAGCAGCTCGAGGCCGACCCGTGGTCGGGCATCGAGGCGAAGTATCCGGTCGGCGCCAAGTTCTCGGGCCGCGTCACGAACATCACCGACTACGGTGCGTTCGTCGAGCTCGAGCCGGGCATCGAAGGCCTGATCCACGTCTCCGAGATGTCCTGGACGAAGAAGAACGTCCATCCGGGCAAGATCGTCTCGACCTCGCAGGAAGTCGACGTGATGATCCTCGAGGTCGATCCGGTCAAGCGTCGTATCTCGCTCGGCCTGAAGCAGACCCTGTCGAACCCGTGGGAGAGCTTCTCCGAGAAGTACCCGATCGGCTCGATCGTCGAAGGCGAAGTCAAGAACAAGACCGAGTTCGGTCTGTTCATCGGCCTCGACGGCGACGTCGACGGCATGGTCCACCTGTCGGATCTCGACTGGAACCGTCCGGGCGAGCAGGTCATCGACGAGTACAACCGCGGCGACATCGTCAAGGCGCAGGTGCTCGACGTCGACATCGACAAGGAGCGCATCTCGCTCGGCATCAAGCAGGTCGGCGGCGATCCGTTCGTCGAAGCCTCGGGCGAGCTCCGCAAGGGCGCGGTCGTGACCTGCGAGATCCTGGCTGTCACCGAAGCCGGCCTCGAAGTCCGCATCGCCGACACCGACCTGACCTCCTTCATCCGCCGCGCCGACCTGTCGCGCGACCGGTCGGAGCAGCGTCCGGAGCGGTTCGCCGCCGGCGAGAAGGTCGATGCCCGCATCACCAACTTCGACAAGAAGGCCCGCAAGGTCGCCGTCTCGATCAAGGCGCTGGAAATCGCCGAAGAGAAGGAAGCGGTTGCGCAGTACGGCTCGTCGGATTCGGGTGCGTCGCTCGGCGACATCCTCGGCGCCGCCCTCAAGGCCCGTCAGGACAACGACGAGTAATCGTCGCTTCCCGCGAAAATCAGGAAACGCCCCGGCTCGTCCGGGGCGTTTTCGTTTCTACGCCCCCGCTTGGCCCCCGCTTGGCCCCCGCTTGCCGCCCGCCGGTTTGATTTCGCGTCGCAAAACAGATAACCCCTTGTGCCTTCGCGGATATCCGGAGACGCACCGTCATGAGCCTCGACGCGGACCAGATCATCGACCGCCGCCGCCTCCGGCGGAAGCTGACCACCTGGCGCATCCTTGCCTTCCTGGCGGCCGCGCTCGCGGTCGTCGGCGGCGCGCTGCTGGCGGCCGGCCCCGAGGGGATCACGGGCCGCTCGCGCCCGCACATCGCCCGCCTCAGCCTCTCCGGCTTCATTTCCGAGAACCGCGACCAGCTCGAGCTGATCGAGAAGATCGGCAACAGCCCGGCCGTGCAGGGCGTCATCGTCTCGATCAATTCCGGCGGCGGCGCCACCACCGGCGGCGAGGCGCTCTACGACGCCATCCGCAAGCTCTCGGCCAAGAAGCCGACCGTCGCCTCGATCCGCACCATCGGCGCCTCGGCCGCCTATATGAGCGCCATCGCCACCGACCACGTCGTCGCCTATCGCAGCTCGATCACCGGCTCGATCGGCGTGCTGTTCCAGTCGCCGGAAGTCAGCGCCGCGATGGAAAAGCTCGGCATCAAGCTGACCGAGGTGAAGTCGTCGCCCTTGAAGGCCGCGCCCTCGCCCTTCGCGCCGCCGACGCCGGAAGCGCTCGCCGTCATCGACAGCCTGATCCGCGATACCTACAACTGGTTCGTCGACATCGTCGCCGAGCGGCGCAAGCTCGACCGCCCGAAGGCGCTGGCGCTCGCCGATGGCCGCGTCTTCTCCGGCCACCAGGCGCTCGAGGCCGGGCTGATCGACGAGATCGGCGGCGAGGAGGTCGCGATCGCCTGGCTCGCCAAGGAAAAGGGCGTCGACGCCAAGCTCCGCGTCATCGACTGGAAGCCTGAGGAATCGTCGCTGCCCTTCTCCTTCAGCAACGCCGCGATCGTCTGGCTCGCCCGCGAAATCGGCGTCTCGCCCGACTTCCTGCGCGCCTCCGGCATCGCCGACCTGATCCCCGCCAGACTCCAGCTTGACGGTCTCCTATCCGTTTGGCACGCTCCCTCCGGTCTGAACGACGCTGAGGGGGCGCCGCGGTGATCAAGTCCGAACTGGTACAGAAGATCGCGGAGCAGAATCCACACCTCTATCAACGGGATGTGGAGCACATCGTGAACTCGATCCTCGATGAGATCATCGAGGCTCTGTCACGCGGAGACCGGGTGGAACTGCGCGGCTTCGGCGCGTTCTCGGTCAAGAACCGCCCGGCCCGCCAGGGCCGCAACCCGCGCACGGGCTCGAAGGTCGAGGTCACGGAGAAATACGTGCCCTTCTTCAAGACGGGCAAGGAGATGCGCGAGCGTCTCAACGACGGTGACGATGAGTAGGCGAATTCGATGAAGAAGGTTCTGGCGATCGTCGTCTTTGTTCCGATCGCAATCGTCGCGGTCGCGCTGTCGGTCGCCAACCGTCACGACGTCGCCCTGTCGCTCGATCCGTTCAACGCCGCCGATCCCGCCGTCGTCGTCGCCATGCCGCTCTATGCGCTGGTCTTCGCGGCCATCGCCGTCGGCATCGTGCTTGGCGGCGTCGCCACCTGGCTCGGCCAGGCCCGATGGCGTCGCCAGGCCCGCCGGCTGAAGCACGAGGCGAAGGACATGCGCCGCGAGAACGCCCAGTACCGGGCAGCCTCGACCAGCCCCGCCACCGCGCTTCCCGCCATCCGCCGCGACGCCGCCTGACGGACTTTTTGCCAGCGCCGGGTCCGATCCGCCCGGCCCGCCGGGATGGCGATCCGATCCCCAGCCCAGATCGCACGGGGACGGCCCCCGCTTCGCAGGGCGGGTTCCGAGGCGAAAACTGGATCTTGCTTGGACTTGCGCGCGCTTTCGTGCCAAACCCTTGCGCCATCCCTTGCGGGATCCGTGAAGCCCATGATGGTTGACCCATGTCCGTGATCGTCAAAATCTGCGGTCTTTCGACCGAGGAGACTGTCGACGCCGCGCTCGCCGCCGGCGCGGACATGATCGGCTTCGTCTTCTTCCCGAAAAGCCCGCGCTTCGTGACGACGGAACGCGCCGCGACTTTGACCGAGCGCGCCCGCGGCCGCGCCGGGATCGTCGCGCTCACCGTCGACATGGACGATGCCGGCCTCGCCGAGATCGCCCAGACGGTGAAGCCCGACTGGCTGCAGCTGCATGGCAACGAGAGCGTCGACCGCGTCGCCGCGGTGCGGAGCCGTTTCGGCCTGCCGGTGATGAAGGCGCTCGGGATCGGCGGAACGGAAGATCTCGCTCGCGTGCCGGCCTATGCCGAAGTCGCCGACCGCCTGCTGCTCGACGCCAAGCCGCCCAAGGGGGCAAAACATCCGGGTGGCAATGGCGTCGCCTTCGACTGGCATCTGCTCGATGCGCTTGACCCCAGCCTTTCCTATATGCTTTCCGGAGGCCTCGACGCCGACAATGTCGCGGAAGCCCTGGCGCTGACGCGGCCCTTCGGCATCGACGCTTCCTCGGGCGTGGAGAGCGCGCCCGGCATCAAGGATCCCGACCGGATCCGCGCCTTCATCGCCGCCATCCGCGGCTTTCGACCCAACGCTGACCAAGGCCGGACAATCGCCGGCGAGAGGATGACGTCGTGACCGCTGCTGTCCAGCCCAACTCCTTCAAGACCGGCCCGGACGAGCGCGGCTATTTCGGCATCTATGGCGGACGCTTCGTCGCCGAGACGCTGATGCCGCTGATCCTCGAGCTGCAGCAGGCCTATGAGGACGCCAAGGTCGACCCGGCCTTCAAGGCCGAGCTGCAGGCGCTCTCGACCTATTATGCCGGCCGGCCCTCAAAGCTCTATTTCGCGGAAGGCCTGACCAAGCATCTCGGCGGCGCGCGCATCTTCTTCAAGCGCGAGGACCTGAACCACACCGGCAGCCACAAGATCAACAACTGCCTCGGCCAGATCCTGCTCGCCAAGCGCATGGGCAAGACGCGGATCATCGCCGAGACCGGCGCCGGCCAGCACGGCGTCGCCTCCGCCACCGTCTCGGCCCGCTTCGGCCTGCCCTGCGTCGTCTATATGGGCGCCACCGACGTCGAGCGGCAGAAGCCGAACGTCTTCCGCATGAAGCTGCTCGGCGCCGAGGTCGTGCCGGTCACGGCCGGCAACGGCACGCTCAAGGACGCCATGAACGAGGCGCTGCGCGACTGGGTGTCGAATGTCGAGGACACCTATTACCTCATCGGCACCGCCGCCGGCCCGCATCCCTATCCGGAGCTGGTGCGCGACTTCCAGTCGGTGATCGGCACCGAGGCGCGCGCCCAGATGCTGGAGCAGGAAGGCCGCCTGCCCGACATGATCATCGCCGCCGTCGGCGGCGGCTCGAACGCCATCGGCCTGTTCCATCCGTTCCTGGACGACAAGGATGTCGAGATCGTCGGCGTCGAAGCCGGCGGCCATGGCCTCGACGTCGAGAACGGCCACGCCGCCTCGATGACCGGCGGCCGCCCGGGCGTGCTGCACGGCAACCGCACCTATCTGCTGCAGGATGCCGATGGCCAGATCCTCGAAGGCCATTCGGTCTCGGCCGGCCTCGACTATCCCGGCGTCGGCCCCGAGCACAGCTGGCTGCGCGACACCGGCCGCGTCACCTACGTGCCGATCGTCGACCAGGAAGCGCTCGACGCCTTCCAGGTCTGCACCCGCGTCGAAGGCATCATCCCGGCGCTGGAATCGGCCCATGCCATCGCCCAGGCGATCAAGGTCGCGCCGACCATGGCCAAGGACAAGACCATCATCGTCAACCTCTCCGGCCGCGGCGACAAGGACGTCCACACCGTGGGCAAGCTCCTCGGCATGGACATCTGATTGATGCCGGCGGTGAGGAAGACGACGCTTTCTTCACCTCTCCCTGAGGGAGAGGTCGGCCCACAGGGCCGGGTGAGGGTTTACGCCCTCTCCGGAAACGCCGTAAACCCTCACCCGCCGGCTTCGCCGTCGACCTCTCCCTCAGGGAGAGGTGAAGAACCGGCCAGCGCGAGTTCGCGCAGAATGGCGGCTGCGACACCGGCAAGATCTTCGTATATGTCGGCGTTCGCGACTCGCAGGATGTGGAATCCGAGCGACCTCAGAATCTCGGTACGCCTCGCGTCATGCGCCAGCTCCGCCGCGCCGGAATGCGTCGCACCGTCGACCTCGACGATCAGCCGCCCGGCAAACGTGACGAAGTCGACGACGTACCGATCGACCGGCTGCTGCCGCCTGAATTTCCAGTCGGCCAATCGCCGTCCGCGCAGCAGATACCAAAGCCGTGCTTCCGCAGAGGTCTGCGACGACCGCAGCGCGCGTGCTTTTCCCTTGAAGCGCTCCATTCCGGTTCCCCCGCGCCCCTTTCACCTCTCCCTGAGGGAGAGGTCGACGCACGAAGTGCGGCGGGTGAGGGTTTACGGCCTCACCGGATGGTTCCCTAAACCCTCACCCGGAGCTTCGCTCCGACCTCTCCCTCAGGGAGAGGTAAGGGGCGGAGAGTCCCACCCTTCTCCACAACGGCGTCGACTTGACGCAACAATGCATCGAGCCTAGGCCCATTGTCATGACTGAAACCCGCATCGACCGCCGCTTCGCGAGCCTGAAGTCCGAGGGACGGCCCGCGCTCGTCACCTTCATGACGGCCGGCGACCCGGACCCCGCCACCACGCTGGCGCTGCTGAAGGCGCTGCCCGGCGCCGGCGCCGACGTGATCGAGCTCGGCATGCCGTTCTCCGATCCGATGGCCGACGGCCCGGCGATCCAGGCGGCCGGCCTGCGCGCGCTGAAGGGCGGCCAGACGCTCGTCAAGACGCTCGACCTCGTGCGCGAATTCCGCCAGACGGACGACGCGACGCCGATCGTGCTGATGGGCTACTACAACCCGATCTACAGCCACGGCCCGGAAGCCTTCGTCGCCGAGGCCAAGGCCGCCGGCGTCGACGGACTGATCATCGTCGACCTTCCCCCGGAGGCCGACGACGAACTCTGCATCCCGGCGCTTCAGGCAGGATTGAACTTCATCCGCCTGGCGACGCCGACCACCGACGACAAGCGGCTTCCCGCCGTGCTCGAAAACACCTCGGGCTTCGTCTACTACGTCTCGATCAACGGCATCACCGGCTCGGCAGCCCCCGACGCCTCCCGCGTCGCCGAGTCCGTTGCACGGATCAAGCGCCACACCCATCTACCGGTTTCCGTCGGTTTCGGCGTCAGGACAGCCGAACAGGCGGCAGCGATCGGCGCGAATGCCGATGGCGTCGTCGTCGGCTCGGCCATCGTCTCGGCCGTCGCGGCGTCACTCGACAGCGAAGGCCGCGCGACCCCCGCGACCGTGCCGGCCGTCCTGGCACTCGTTTCCGATCTGGCGGGCGGCGTTCGCGCGGCCCGCAAATCGGTCGCAGCCTGAACAAGGATTACGCGATGAACTGGATCAACGACGTCGTTCGTCCGAAGATCAAGAGCCTCTTGAACAAGCGCGAGGTTCCCGAGAACCTCTGGATCAAGTGCCCCGAGACCGGCGAGATGGTGTTCCATCGCGACCTCGAGGCCAATCACTACGTGATCCCGAACTCGGGCTATCACATGCGGATGAGCGCGCCGAAGCGGCTCGCCTATTTCTTCGACGAGGGCAAGTACGAGGCGATTTCCGCCCCCGAGGTCGCCGTCGATCCGCTGAAGTTCCGCGACGAGCGCCGCTATACCGACCGCCTGAAGGACGCCCGCACCAAGACCGGCCTGCAGGACGCCGTCCTGGTCGGCGCCGGCACCGTCGAGGGCGTGCCGATGGTCACGGCCGTGCAGGATTTCGACTTCATGGGCGGCTCGCTCGGCATGGCCGCCGGCGAGGCTGTCATCGCCGGCATGGAAGCGGCGCTGAATCGCAAGCAGCCCTTCGTCATGTTCGCGGCGTCAGGCGGCGCCCGCATGCAGGAAGGCATCCTGTCGCTGATGCAGCTTCCCCGCACCACCGCCGGCGTGATCGCGCTGCGCGAGGCGAAACTGCCCTATATCGTCGTGCTGACCAACCCGACCACGGGCGGCGTCACCGCTTCCTACGCCATGCTGGGCGACATCCAGATCGCCGAGCCGGGCGCGCTGATCGGCTTCGCCGGCCCGCGCGTGATCGAGCAGACGATCCGCGAGAAGCTGCCGCCGGGCTTCCAGCGCTCGGAATTCCTGAACGAGCACGGCATGGTCGACCTCGTCGTGCACCGCCACCAGCTGCGCTCGACCATCGCGCGGCTCTGCGGCGTGCTCGGCCCGCAGCCGGCCAAGGTCGCAGCCAAGAGCGCGGCAAAGCCCGCCAAGGCCCAGCCGGCGCTTGCCGCGCCGGACGCCGCCCTGGCGACCTGATCGCCGCCACGGCACGCCCTATCAACGGATCGGCCGGCCGCCGCGAAGGCGGCCGGTTCGGCGTGGACACGGATCCACGCCACGGCATCGCTTCATGGACCCCGACATGGACCGCAGCACCGTCATCCTGGAGCGCCTGTTCCAGCTCCATCCCAAGGAAATCGACCTCTCGCTCGACCGGCTGAAGCCGCTGATGGCGAAGCTCGGCGCGCCGGAGACGAAGCTCGGCCCCGTGCTGCACATCGCCGGCACCAACGGCAAGGGCTCGACCACCGCCTTCCTGCGCGCCATGCTGGAAGCGGCCGGGCTCACCGTGCATGTCTACACCTCGCCGCATCTGGTGCGCTTCCACGAGCGCATCCGCCTCGGCCAGGCCGGCGGCGGCCGCTTCGTCGACGAGGACGCGCTGGTCGACACGCTGCTCGACATCGAGAAGGTCAATGACGGCGCGCCGATCACCCATTTCGAGATCACCACCGCCGCCGCCTTCAAGCTGTTCGCCGACCATCCGGCCGACGTGACGCTGCTCGAGGTCGGCCTCGGCGGCCGCTATGACGCGACCAACATCATCGATCGACCCGACGTCGCGGTGATCACGCCGATCTCGGTCGACCACGAGAAGTTCCTGGGCAGCGCGCTCGACGGCATCGCGCACGAGAAATCCGGCATCATCAAGCGCGGCCGGCCGGTCGTCTCCGCGCCGCAATCGCAGGTAGTGCTCGACGTCATCGAGCGCGACGCGTCGAGGCTCGCGGCGCCGCTCTTCGTCGGCAACCAGGACTGGGTGGCGCATGCCGAGCGTGGCCGCCTCGTCTACCAGGACGAGGACGGGCTGATCGACCTGCCGCCGCCGCGCCTGCCGGGCCGGCACCAGTTCGTCAACGCCGGCACCGCCATCGCGGCGCTGCGCCGCTCCAGCCTCGACGTGCCCATTGCGGCGATCGAGGCGGGTCTGCAGAACGTCGAATGGCCGGCGCGGATGCAGCGGCTGACAAGCGGCAAGCTGGTCGACCAGGCGCCGCCCGAGGCCGAGCTCTGGCTCGACGGCGGCCACAATCCCGGCGCCGGCCTCGTCGTCGCCGAGGCGGTCGCCGATCTCGAGGAGCGCGTTTCGCGGCCGCTCTACCTGATCGCCGGGATGCTGGTGACCAAGGATCCGGTCGGCTTCTTCCGCCCCTTCGCCGGCCTCGCGCAGCATGTCTACACCGTGCCGATCGAGGGCTCGAATGCCGGGCGCGACCCGGTCGAGCTCGCCGCCGCCGCCGAAGCCGCCGGCATCGCCTCGAGCGCGACCACAAGCGTCGAGGCGGCGCTCGCCGCCATCCGCAAGGCGCTGCCGCCCGGCATCGCGCCGCGCATCCTGATCTGCGGCTCGCTCTATCTCGGCGGCACCGTGCTCGCCGCTAACGGAACGCTACCGCGCTGATAACGGGGCGACGGCGCGTTAACCCGCATCCGGACATGAAAACGGGGCCGCGAGGGCCCCGTTGAAGTCGTGGGATCGGGAGCGATCAGATCGCGCCCTTGATCCAATCCGACAGCCGGCTCTTCGGCGCGGCGCCGACCTGGATCGAGGTCGGCTCGCCGTCCTTGAACAGGATCAGCGTCGGGATCGAGCGGACGCCGTAGCGCACCGCGATGTCGGGATTCTCGTCGATGTTCAGCTTGGCGATCGTCACCTTGCCTTCCAACTCCGACTGGATCTCCTCCAGCGCCGGCGCGATCATGCGGCACGGGCCGCACCATTCAGCCCAAAAATCGACCACGACCGGGCCGGATGCCCCGAGAACGTCGGCGTCGAAGGAGCTATCCGTTACTTTGGCAGTCGCCATGGTAAGCCTCAAAAAGGATGGGAAGAGTGGTTCTAAGGTAGGAACCCGCCCCACCCCGGTCAAGGCAAACGGGTTTCACGCCGCGGTAATGGCAGCCATGCGACTATCGAGCAACTCTGCCGGGATCGCCATCAACAACGGCAACTCGGTCCAGAGCAGCGCCGTCTCGATCGGCCGGTCTGGATAGAGCCGCGACAGCACCGCCCGATAGAGCGCGAGCTGCGCCAGATGCGCGTCGGGCACGTCGTCGAGCCGGCGCGGCGCCGGGCGGTTGGTCTTGTAGTCGACGATCACCACCCGGTCCGGCAGCACCACGAGCCGGTCGATCCGGCCGGAAACCGAGGCGGGGCCGCTCCGCGTCTCGATCACGCCGGCGATCGGCACCTCGGCCCGGCTCGAAGGCCCGAACAGCTCCGCGAAGGTGTCGTCGTCGAGGACCGGCAGGATGCGGTCGAGCAGGTCCTGCCGCTCCGCCTCGGTCCACGCCTTGCCGACGACGTCGAGATAGCGCCTTGCGACCTCGGCGCGCTGCGCCGACGGCTGGTCGGGCAGCGCCTGCAACAGGCGATGGATGATCCGTCCCCGGTCGAGCGCGGTGAGCGCCGCCGGATCGAGCCGGGCGTCCAGCGCCGTCACCGGTGGAAACGCTGGCTCGGCCTCGGCGAAACCGACGGCGGCCGACGGCGTCAGCCGGCGCGGCACCGGTGGAACCGCCGGCGGCGGCTGCAGCAGCCACGGCTCCGGCACTGCCGGCGCCTGGCCTCCGGCGTCGGTCGCGGCTTCCTGCGCCGGCGCGGCAACGCGGCTCCAGTCCTGCCGCCACTCGATGCTGTCGAAGTCGTCGCCGGGGATCGCAACCGGCACGGTACGCCCCTCGGTGCCCAGCGCGGTGCCGACCAGCTCGTGCCAGAGACGGTCCGAGCCGGTATTCGCCTTCATCGTGCCGCAGACGATCAGATGATCGCGCGCCCGCGTCAGCCCGACATAGAGCAGCCGGCGATATTCCTCGCGCGCCTTTTCCCGGAGCGTATCGATCGCCTGCTCGACCACATGCGGTTTTCGCGCGCCGGGAGCGACCCAGACCAGCGGCGCGCCGTCGGCGGCGTCGGGATCGTCGGCGAGCGCCACGATCTTCGGATCGTGGCTCGCATGCACGGGCTTCGAGCCGGTATCGACCAGGAAGACGATGTCCGCCTCAAGCCCCTTGGCGCCGTGCACGGTCATGACGCGGATCTCGTCGCGGGCGAGGTCGGCGTCACGCTTGATCTGCGTCGCCGCCTCGCGCATCCAGCCGACAAAGCCCTGCAGCGACGGCACCGAGGCCTGCTCATGCGCCAGCGCCTGCGCCAGGAACTCGTCCAAAACGTCGTCGGCCTCCGGCCCCAGCCGCGCCAGCAGCCGCCTGCGGCCACCATCCGGCCCGAGCAGGCGGGCGAAGAAGGCATAGGGGCTCATATGCTCGGCCCGGACGCGCCAGGTCTTCAGCTGCTCCGACGCCCGGACCGCCGCTTCATCCGTCGAACGGTCGAGCGCGTACCAGAGCGAGCCGGCGCGCGGCTGCGCCAGTTCGAACAGCTGCTCCTCCGAAAAGCCGATCAGTGGGCTCTTCAGGAGCGCCGCCAGCGCCAGGTCGTCGCGCGGCTGCAGGAGGATGTCGGCAAGCGCCATCAGGTCGAGCACGGCGATATGGCTCATCAGCGCCAGCCGGTCGGCGCCGGCGACGGAGAGGCCGGCCGCCTTGAGGGCGCGGTTGATGGCGTCAGTCTGGGGGCCGCGCTTGCGCGTCAAGACCAGGATGCCGCCCTCGCGGATCGGCTTGCCGGTGGCGGCGATCGTCGCCCCCTCCCGCTTCCAGCCGGCGACCGTCGCGGCGATCCGCTCGGCCAGGCGGACTTCCGGGCTCTTGGCGTCGAGATGATCGAGCGGCGTATGCCAGTCCTCCGGCACGGCGGCCTTTTCCGCCTCGATCGGCGGCCAGTAGGTGACGCGGCCGGGATCGAGCCGGCGCGCCGCCGCGTGCACGGTCGGCGACTTCGCCTGCGTCAGGCCGGCATGCGCCTCTTCCGCCTCGAAGATGCGGTCGACGGCGGCGAGCACGTCCGGCGTCGAGCGGAAGGAGAGCGTCAGCTCGAGATTGTGCCAGAGCGCCTTCGCCGCGTCGGCCCGCGCCGAGATCGTCTCGCGCTGGCGGGCGAACCAGGCGGGCACCGCGCCCTGGAACGAATAGATCGACTGCTTCTCGTCGCCGACGGCGAAGAAGGTGCGCGTGACGTCGCGCGCGCTCTGGCCGGAGAAGAACTCGCCGGCCAGCCGCTCGATCACCTGCCACTGGCGCGGGCTGGTGTCCTGTGCCTCGTCGACGAGGATGTGGTCGAGGCCGCGATCGAGCTTGTAGTGCACCCAGGCGGCGGCATCGGCGCGCGACAGCAGATTGGCGGTCTTGACGACGAGATCCTGGAAATCGAGGGCGCCGCGTACCTGCTTGGCGCGCTCATATTCGCCGATCACGGCGTCGCCCAGCGTCAGCAGCGCGCTGGTCACGGCATAGGCTTCGGCCGAGGCGATGCGGTCGAGCAGGAATTCGATCCGCTCGCGTTCGGCTTCCAGCGTCTCGTCCAGCCCCGGCCAGCCGTCGCGGATCGCCTTGGCGGCGAGGCTCGAAAGCGCCCTGAGCTCGCCGTCGCTCTTCGACCAATAGGCGAGCCAGGCGGCCGCCCGGCCCTCCTCCGTCTCGGCGGAGAGGATGGGCGCCAGGCGCGCCGCGCTCTTCTTGTCGTTGGCGCCGCTGGCCGAAAGCCGGTCGACCAGCCGGCGCAGATCGTCGTCGTCGAGCGGGATCTCGGAAGCGAGCCGCGCGCGCAGGCTCTCCGCCGTTTCGCCATGGGCTAGGCCAAGCGCATGGCGCAGATCGCGCAGGCCGCTCGTCAGGTCGCCGGCGCCGACGATGAACTCGCGCACCGCGTCGCGCGAGGCGACCAGCGCTGCGAGCGCCGCCTCGATGCCCTGGTCGCTGGCGGCTTCCAGCACGGTGGCGAAGGCGCGGCCGAGCGCGGTGCCGGCTTCGGCCGCCGCCTTGGCGATGACCGAGCGCTGCGCCTCGGCCGTCAGGACCGACGCGCCGCGGTCGTCCAGAACCTCGAAGCTGCCGGCGACGTTGGCCTCGAACGGGAACTGATGCAGCAGCCTTTCGCAGAAGGCGTGGATGGTCTGGATCTTCAGCCCGCCCGGCGTTTCCAGCGCGCGCGCGAACAGGCGGCGGGCGCTGACGAGATGGCCAGGCGTCGCCGGCGCGCCCTGGTAATCGGCGAGGATCGCGGCGAGTTCCGGATCCGGCAGCGTCGTCCAGCCGGCGAGGATCTCGAACACGCGGCCGGACATCTCGGCAGCCGCCGCCTTGGTGAAGGTCAGGCAGAGGATCGAGGCCGGATCGGCGCCGGCGAGCAGCAGGCGGATGACGCGGCGCGCAAGCACATAGGTCTTGCCGGAGCCGGCATTGGCCGACACCCAGGCCGAGGCCTCCGGGTCGGTCGCCCGCGCCTGCGTATCCTTCGTCTTGTCGTCGACCGAGATCACGCCGCTCATTCGCCGCCATCCTCGCTGTCGCCGAGCGCCCATTCGCGGATGCGGGCGAGATGATCGTAGGGGCTCTCGTAGCGCGTCTCGAACATCGGCCGCGCCCGCGAGACATAGGCGCGCCTGGGATCATCGAAGGCCGCGATCAGCTCCGCCAGCCGTCCCGCCGCCTCGTCGCCGAGCTCGTCGGCGGTCTTGTCCTTGGTAACGGCGGAGGAGAAGGGGTCGCCCTTGCCGACCTTGCCGAGGCCGACCCAGCCGAGAACGGACACCGAAACGCCGGCGGGCACGTTTTCAAAGCCGCCGCCGCGCGCCATCGCCACTTCCAGCGCCAGCTGCGGCGCGAGGCCGGTCGAAAGCTGCCGGGCGCTCGGCGGCGAGCCGGTCTTGAAATCGAGGATTTCCAGCCGACCGTCCAGGCGGAGATCGACGCGATCGGCCCGGCCCGTCAGCTTGAATTCGCCGGCAGGGGCGGCGAAGGCCCAGGACCCGCCGATCTCGGCGAGGCGGCGATCGACCTCCGCCCGGCTCGCCTCCCAGCCGATGAACCAGTCGGCAATCGCGAGGAAGCGCGGCCACCAGAGCGCATAGACGGCCGGGAACGGCTCGATGCGGGCGAAGACGCGACGACCGATAATGGTCAGTTCCGTCAGCGCGCTCGCATCGAACGGTCCCTTCCAGGCCTGGATGAAATCGCCGAGCGCCTCGTGGATCAGCGTGCCGCGCAGCGCCACGTCCGGCACCACGCCGATCGGATCGAGCGGATCGAGCTTCAGCACGCGCCGCGCATAGACCGCATAGGGGTCGCGGATCAGCGTCTCGATCTCGGTCACCGAAAGCCGGCGCGGCCGCGCCGAGACCGGCGGGCGCGGCTCCGGCCGGCGCACCGGCACCGGCTGCGCCGTACGATCGAGCGCCCGGGCCCAGTCGAGATAGGGCATGCCCCGCTGCGCAAGGGCCTTCGCCTGCGCCTTGCCGAGGCGCGCCTGCAGCCGCTGCAGCCAGCGCGCCGCCACCGTCGGCGTGCCGCCGCGCCGCTCGGCGCGCGTGACCACCACTTTGCCGGCTGACAAGGCGCTGGTGAAATCATGCGCCGACTGGCCGAGCTTGCGCTCCGGCGCCTCCAGCCCGAGCTCGGCCCGCATCGAGCGGGAGAGCCACGGATCGGTGCGCGTCTCGGACGGCCAGACGCCCTCGTCGAGACCGCCCAGCACCATCAGGTCGACCGTCTGCAGGCGCGCTTCCAGCGTGCCCCAGATGAAGAGGCGGGGATCGGATCCCGGCCGGGCCGGAACGCCGACACCCGCCATGGTGGCATCGAGGAAGCCTGGATATTCGTATCCGCCCATCACCAGCGCGGCGGCATCATCGCTCATCAGGCCGGCGAGCAACTCGGCCAGCGCCTGCCCCGCCTCGTCGCTCCAGAGCGCCTCGTCCGTGCCGTCCTCCTTCGCCGCCACCTGCTTCAGCGCGACGACGACGGCGCCGGTCAGCGTCGCCGCGTCGGAGGCATCGATGCTGTCCATGAGTCGGCTAAGCGGTTCGAGCGCGGCCTCGATCCGGGCGGCCAGCTCGCGACCCGCCTGCCAGTCGGCAGCCCCGAGCCGCTTCACCGCCGGCGGCGCATAGCGCGCCTCCGGCAGGTCGCGCTCCGCGGTATCGAGCGCCTCGACCAGCCCCTCTAGGCCATCCGACAGGAGCGTCCCGCGGAACAGCACGAGGTCCAGGATGTCCGCCGCCGCCCGGCAGGCCGGACGGCCGAGGCCGAAGGAGGCGAGCGGATGCTTGGCGAGGGCGAGCAGATCGAGCGGCGCGCCGTTCGACTTCGCCGCCGCCACGAGCAGGCGGGCGAGCGTTCCCGGCGGCGAGGTCATCAGCGGGCGGCCGGCGGAATCGTCGACCGAGAGGCCGAAGCGGCCGAGCTCGATGGCGACGCGGCCGGCGAGGCGCCGGTCCGGCGTCACCAGCGCCGCCGTCCGGCCGGGCTGCTGGATCGCCTCGCGCATGGCGAGCGCGATCGCCACCGCCTCTTCCTGCTCGGTGCGCGCCACGACCAGCGCGACATCGCCGATCGCGGCGGCCGCGACGGGCGGCGCGACGGCCCAGTCCTCGGTCGTCTCGGCTGGACGCATCGCCTCGGAGATCAGCCGGACGCGCTCCGCCATCTCCGTCGTCATCACGCCGATCGTGCCGATCTCGTCGCGCGGCGCGCCGATGCCCTCGATCAGCTGCTTCAGGCCGTATTGCGGATGGCCGGGCGACGAGCGCGTGAGCTCGGCGAGGCCGCCGATCGCGCTCCAGCCGGTCTCGTCCAGCATCGTATCGATGCCGGGCAGCACGACGGCGCCGTTCGGCAGATGCGCGATGACCGACAAAAGCTCGGCGACGGCGGGGATCGAGCCGGTCGAACCGGCGGCGATCACCAGGCCGCGCGGCGGCGAGGCGGCGAGGCGCCGTGCCGATTCACGGATCAGGTGGTCGCGACGCACCGAGGGATCGGCGAGGCCGCGCTCGGCGAGGAATGAAGGCCATTGCTCGCCGACGATGCGCAGGAAATCGAGCGAGATCTGCCAGTAGCGGGCGAGATCGTCCGGGACCAGGGTCGACAGCCGATCCCAGGGAATGCCCGTCGTCTCGATATCGTCGATCAGCCGGGCGAGATCGCCGGCAAGATGGAAGGCATCGGCGGCGGAGGCCGGCACCAGCAGCGGGTCGCTCTCGTCGAGCGCGAGAAGCTCGCGCCGGACCGCCCTGCCCCAGGCGAGCGTCAGCCGCGTCAGCACCAGCAAACGGTCGAGCCGCGAGATCGCCTCCGGCAGGACGAGCCGGTCGGCCGGATCGTCGGCGACGCCCTCGAGGATCTGGTCCTCTTCGTCGACATCGCCGATCGGCCGGATCGCCGGCAGGATGGCGGCCTGGCCGCCGAGCCGTTCGAGGATCTCGGCATGCAGCGAGCGGGCGGCGCGGCGGGTCGGCACCAGGATGGTCACATCGGCGAGCGCCAGCGGATCCTTAGCCGGATTCGCAATGGCGCCGAAGCGGCCGGAAAGCAGCGCATCGGCGAAGGTCGGCAGGAAGGGTGCGCCGGGCGGGATCGTGAAAACGCGCGGAGCCTGCCTCGCCATCGTTCCTCAGGCCGCGCTTTCCAGGACCGACAATTCGGCCTCGCGGATCGCTTCCGGCGTGCCGACATGCAGCCAGGTGCCGTCCATGCGGACGCCGAACAGACGGCCGCTCTCGATCGCCTGGTCGAACAGGACGTTGAGCGAGAAGGAGCCGTCGGGCGCGTTGGCGAAGAGGCGCGGCGACAGGATGGCGGTGCCCGAATAGACGAAGGGCGCGACGGTGCGCTCGACCCGGCGGGCGAGGCGGCCGTCCTTCTCCATGATGAAGTCGCCGGGGCCGGGATAGCCGATCGCCGTGACGGTCGGCGCCAGCATCAAGAGCGCGTCCATCGCGTCGTCGTTCCAGCCCTGCGCCAGCCAGTCGAGATTGGGACGCGGGCCCTCGATCCAGAACGAATCCGAATTCATGACGTAGAAGGGCGCGTCGCCGAGCAGCGGCAGCGCCTTCTTGAGGCCGCCGCCGGTCTCGAGCAGGCCGCCGCGCTCGTCGGAGACGACGACCTTCGGGCTCTTCCGCTTTTTCACATGGGTTTCGACTAGGTCGGCCAGGTAATGCACGTTGACGACCGTCTGCTCGACGCCGGCATGGGCCAGGCGATCGAGCGCGTGGTCGATCAGCGAGCGGCCGGCAATCTCGATCAGCGGCTTCGGGACGGTCGCCGTGACCGGCCGCATGCGCTTGCCGATGCCGGCGGCGAGCACCATGGCGCGCTTCGGATGATTCGGCGTCTTGAAGATGGGCGTCGGCAAGCTGGTCGGCATGGCGGTCTCGGGCAATTCCATTGTTCTTGCTGGCGTCGTCGCCCCCGAACCGGGGCCATCACTCGTCGAACGGCAGGTATTCTTCATACCAGAGTGCCAGGCCGGAAAGAACCGGATGGCGGAGGCAGCGCGCCAGATAGCCCCTTACACGGGGAATGTGACGGAGATATTGGGGCTTGCCGGCGGCCTCGGCCAGGCGGACGAAACCGCCGAGCACCTTGGTCGCCCGCTGCGCGCCGGAAATGGCGTAGGCGGCGCGGAACGCCTCGGCATCGAAGGATCCGCGTGCCAACCGCGCCGCGACATAGCGATCGGCGAGGGCTGCTTCCAGCGCCGGCTCGACCGTGACGCGCACATCCTGCAGCAACGAGGCGACGTCATAGGCGCTAGCGCCGATCATCGCGTCCTGGTGATCGAGAATGCCGATCCGTCGCAATCCCTCGCGCTCGGGCAACCAGAGCAGGTTGGGCGAGTGGAAATCGCGCAGCAGCCAGCTCTTCTCGCCGGCGTCGAGCGTCTCGTAGAGCTCCCGCCAGATCGCGACGAAGGCCTCTTCGGCCTCGGGCGTCAGCGGCGCGCCGCGCTGCCAGCGCGCATACCAGCGCGGCAGCAGGTCGACCTCGATCGAGAGCGCGTCCCAATCGAAGGGCGGAATGTGATGAACGCTGCCATCCGGCAGCGGCAGCTCCGCCGGGCGCGGCGTCGCGTGCAGGGCGGCGAGGACGTCGACCGCGAGGCCATAGCGCTCGGGATCCGGCGCGCCATCGGCGAGCACGCCCTCGTGGCCCAGATCCTCGACCAGCAAAATGCCGGCCGG
Source organism: Kaistia sp. SLG-1 (assembly GCF_059699055.1). NCBI lineage: Bacteria > Pseudomonadati > Pseudomonadota > Alphaproteobacteria > Hyphomicrobiales > Kaistiaceae > Kaistia > Kaistia sp. SLG-1. The sequence goes on along the minus strand of NZ_AP048544.1, from coordinate 168,531 downwards.
CAGGTCGGAAGCGAGGATCGCGGGCGCCGAGAAGCCGGCGGCGCTGAGGCCGTCGCTCATCGCGACGAAGGGGCGGACGCTGGTCGCCCGATGGGCGAGATCGTCATAGGTGCGGCCATCGCGCACCGCCGGACCCGGCGGACGTTCCGGCGCGTCCATCAGCACGGCGCGGTGCCCTTCCGGCGTCTCGACCCGCTCATAGGCGCGCGTCGATGCGTCGCCCTGCAGATGGCGGCGCGTGGCGAGCGCCATGTCCGATCGATCGAGGAACTGCCGGATGGCGAGCGTCCGCGCGATCCGCTCCGGCCAGTCGCCGCCGCCCGTCAAGGTCGCCAGCCGGCCGGCGCCCTCGATCTCGAGCGCGATTTCGAGGTGGGTTCCCGGCAGCCTGTCGCCGGCCCGCTCCGGCCACTCGATCAGCACGACGCCCTCGCTCACCGCCTCGTCGAAGCCGATCTCCTCCAGCTCGTCGGCCGAGCCGAGGCGATAGAGATCGAAATGAGCGATCGGCAGCCGCGTGTCGTAGGTCTGGACGATGGTGAAGGTCGGGCTCGGCACCTCGTAGCCGGCATCGGCGGCGACGGCGCGGATCAGCGCCCGGGCGAAGCTGGTCTTGCCGGCGCCGAGATCGCCGCGAAGGGCGATGACGTCGCCGATGGTGAGCTTGGCGGCGATGTCCTCGGCGAGGCGGATGGTCGCCGCCTCGTCGGGCAGATCGACCCGGATCGGGGTGGGCGGGCTCATTCGGCGGCGACGGCGAGCTCGGTCGGGCGGATCGGCAGGCGCACGCTGACGACCGTGCCGCGGCCCTCCTCGGAGCGGATGCCGACCGTGCCGCCATGCAGCTCGACGAAGCTCTTGACGATGGCGAGGCCGAGGCCGGCGCCGCCGCGCGCCGAGCCGGCCGCCCGGCTCTCGAAGCGATCAAAGACGGAGGCGAGGAATTCCGGCGCGATGCCCGGGCCGTGATCCTCGACGGTGAATTCGACCATGTCGGCGGTCCGGCGCGCGGTCAGGCCGATCGAGCCGCCATGAGTCGAGAAGCCGACGGCGTTCGAGAGCAGATTGTAGAGGATCTGGCGAACCCGCTTCTCGTCGGCGACGAAGCTGCCGATGCCATCCGGAATCCGGGTCTCGAGCGCGATCTGCGCTTCCTGCAGCCGGTCGCGCACGCCCTCGATCGCCGCCGCGATGGTGCGCTCGACATCGACCTCGACCAGATCGAGCGCGATGATGCCGGCGTCGACGGTTGCGAGATCGAGAATGTCGTTGACGATCGCGAGCAGCGAACCGCTCGAGGACAGGATGTAGCCGGCATATTCCTGCTGCTTCTCCGTCAACGGCCCGATCGAGACGTCGGAGAGCAGCTGGGTGAAGCCGATGATGTTGGTGAGAGGCGAGCGCAGCTCGTAGGACACGTGCTGGATGAAGGCGTTCTTCAGCCCGTCGGCCGCTTCCAGCGCCTCGTTGCGGTCGGTCAGCGCGCGCTCGACCTGCACGGTGTCGCTGACGTCGATGAAGGTCACCATGGTCTGGCCGCCGGGCAGCGGCACGGTCGCATAGTCGACAACGCGGCCGTCCGAACGCTCCATGCGGCCCTGGCTCGGCGCGCGGCTCTCGTCGAGACCGGCGACCCGCGCCGTGAAGCGCGCCCATTCCTCCGGCGCGTCGTGCAGGCGCCGGCAGGCACGCTCGATCTCGCCGATATGCGGATGGGTGGAGAGGAATTTCTGGTCGAGATGCCAGATCCGCGCGAAGGACGGATTGTCGAGCCGCAGGCGGCCATCCGAGCCGAACACCGCGACGCCTTCGGCGAGATGGTCGAGCGTCTCGCCCTGGACGCGCGACAGCGCGTTGTAGCGGCTCTCCAGCTCCAGTTGCTCGGTGACGTTCTCGTAGATCCAGGTGATGCCGCCCTGCGGGTGCGGATTGGCGAGGACGCGGAGCGTCTGGCCGTCGGGCAGGTGCCACCAATGCTCGCGCGCGTCGAGCGACTGATAGGCCGTGAGCAGTTCGTTGCGCCAGCTCTTGAAATCGGCCTGCTCCGGCAGGCGGCGGCTGGCACGCATGCGCTCGAGCACGGCGCTCTCGTCGGGCTGGCTGTCGAGGAAGCCGGCATCGAGGCTGAAGAGCGAGCGGAACGCCGCATTGTAGGAGCGCAGGCGCCGGTCGGAACCGAAGACGGCGACGGCGGTCGCCAGCTGGTCCAGCGTACGGGCGTGGAACTCGACCAGCCGCTTCATCTGGTTCTGGACGGTTTCGAGCTCGGTCGCGTCGGTGGCGATGCCGGCGCTGCCGGTCTCCGAGACGACGTCGATCACGTCAAAGATACGGCGGGAACCCGTGACGATCGCCGGCAGACGCTGCTCGAAGACGGGCTTTTCGGCGTGCGCCAGGCGGATCGCCTCGCGGCCGGCTGTATCGAGCAGTTCGAGATGCCGGGTCGCCGCGTCCTGCGGGTCGCGCGCCTCGACGGCACGGGCGAAGGCATTGTTGATCCAGCGCAGCGCCCCGTCGGGGCCGCGGATCCAGGCCGGCATCGGCGCCGCCTGCAGCAGCACCCGCATCGCCTCGACATCCTCGCTGACGCGCTCATGCAGCGCCTCAAGCTCGGCCAAAGCGAGCCGGTCGCCGGAGAGGTCGCGGAAGCGCGCCACGGCGCGGCCGCCGGCGGTTCGCCCGACGATCTCGACATAGCTGCCATTGGTGGTTTCGAGCGACAGGGCGAAGGTCTCGCCGCGCTGGCGCAGGCTCTCGAGCGCCGCGTCGAGCCGGCTCGCGGCACTCGGGATCAGCCAGGTGCCGAAGGCGAGAAAGGCGGACCGCTCGTCCGGGGCGCCGCAGGAGCGCGGCAGGCGCCCCATCACCAGCGGCAGCTCGCCCGGCGCGCCCCAGGCGACCAGGCGCTGGTCGTCGGCGTCGACGAGCGCCTCGGCCCGGTCGGCCTTGGCGCGGGAATCGGACAGCTGGTGCCGGAGCGCCGCATTCTCGTTCTCGACGCGGGCGCGCGCCCGCTGCAGCGCGGCGACGCCGAGCACCGCGAAGGCGACGACGCCGAGAAGCGCGCTGACGAAGGCCGTCGTGCCGGCATCGATCGGGCTGGTCGCCGCCTCGGCGCCGGTGACGGAAGCCGTCAGCAGGACGGTGGCGGTCAGAGCGGTGGCGGCGAGCATGCTCCGTCGCAAGGTCGGAAGGGCGGAACTCCAGCGGCGTCCACCGCGAATCCCATCCAAATTCCTGCGATGCCAAAGCATGCGGGCAGGCCCTTCCGCCGTCAGAGTAATGAAATGGACCCGTTTCGACGCCGACGACAAACAGCGGCCGCTCACCCGAATCATCCCCAATGTAGCGGTTCGGGGAATCGAGTGTGAAGCCGATGGCGCAGAGAAAAAGGCCATGCGGGATGCCCGCATGGCCTTGGAGTGTCAGATCAACGTGGTTAACCGGCAGTTAATCCGGCGAGCCGTCAAAATATTGGGTCTGCCTACCCGTCGAACCACGACGGGTAGGGATCGGCTGCGGCCGATCGTCTGCCCCAAATTTATCGGTCAGTAACGATAGTGATCCGGCTTGAACGGGCCGGTCTCGGCGACGCCGATATAGGCCGACTGCTTCTCGCTGAGCTTGGTCAGCTTGACGCCGATCTTGGCCAGATGCAGCGCCGCGACCTTCTCGTCGAGGTGCTTCGGCAGCGTGTAGACCTTCTTCTCGTACTGGCCGGGCTTGGTCCAGAGTTCGATCTGCGCCAGCGTCTGGTTGGTGAAGGACGCCGACATCACGAAGCTCGGATGGCCGGTGGCGTTGCCGAGATTGACCAGGCGGCCCTCGGACAGAAGGATGATGCGCTTGCCGCCGGCGAACTCAACTTCGTCGACCTGCGGCTTGACGTTGTTCCACTTCAGATTGCGCAGCGCCGAGATCTGGATCTCGCTGTCGAAATGGCCGATGTTGCAGACGATCGCGCGGTCCTTCATGGCGCGCATATGGTCGATCGTGATGACGTCGACATTGCCGGTCGCGGTGACGAAGATGTCGGCGCGCGGCGCGGCGTCTTCCATCGTCGTGACCTCGTAGCCTTCCATCGCCGCCTGCAGGGCGCAGATCGGATCGACTTCGGAGACGAGCACGCGGCAGCCGGCCTGGCGCAGCGAGGCGGCCGAACCCTTGCCGACATCGCCGAAGCCGGCGACCATGGCGACCTTGCCCGACATCATGACGTCGGTGCCGCGGCGGATGCCGTCGACCAGCGACTCGCGGCAGCCATAGAGGTTGTCGAACTTCGACTTGGTGACCGAGTCGTTGACGTTGATCGCCGGGAAGAGCAGCGTGCCCTTCTTCTGCATCTCGTAGAGGCGATGCACGCCCGTCGTGGTCTCCTCGGTGACGCCCTGGATCGAGCGGGCGATCTCGCCATACCAGCCGGGCTTCGAGACGAGGCGCTTCTTGATCGCGGCGAAGAGGACTTCCTCTTCCTCGTTCTCGGGCTTGTCGAGGAAGGCGGTGTCGCCGCCCTCGGCGCGCAGGCCGAGATGCACGAGAACGGTGGCGTCGCCGCCGTCGTCCAGGATCATGTTGGGAACGCCGCCGTCATGCCATTCGAAGATGCGGTGCGTGTACTCCCAGTAGTCCTCGAGGCTCTCGCCCTTGATGGCGAAGACCGGGACGCCGGACTGGGCGATCGCCGCGGCGGCGTGGTCCTGGGTCGAATAGATGTTGCACGAGGCCCAGCGGACGTCGGCGCCGAGCGCCTTCAGCGTCTCGATCAGCACGCCGGTCTGGATCGTCATGTGCAGGGAGCCGGCGATGCGAGCGCCCTTCAGCGGCTGCGACGGGCCGAACTCGGCGCGCACGCTCATCAGGCCGGGCATCTCGGTCTCGGCGATCGAGAGTTCCTTGCGGCCCCAATCGGCGAGGCTGATATCCTTGATCGCGTAGTCGTTGGCAGCAGCCATCTTGCTGATCTCCATGCGTTGGACGTGTCGCGCTTATAGCCGAGACGACGCGTGGCAGCAATCAGGATATAAAGATGTCTTTATGTGACGGCCGGAGCGACCGCTATTCCTCTTCGCCGAAGCGATTGGCGACCAGCTCGGCGATGGCGGCGAGCGCCGTCTCGGCGTCCGGCCCCTCGGCGGAGACGCGGATATAGGAACCGATGCCGGCCGCGAGCATCATCAGCCCCATGATCGACGTGCCGCCGACCGTGTTCTGATCCTTCGAGACGAGGATCTCGGCGTCGAAGAGATCGGCGCACTGCACGAACTTGGCCGAGGCGCGGGCATGAAGCCCCTTGCGGTTGACGATCGGCAGATCGCGGTACAACCCGGGGGCTTCGGCTTCGGTTTCGGACATGTTCTGCGCTTCAGTGCCCCGCCAGGACCTGGCTGGCGACGTTGATGTATTTGCGTCCCGCTTCCTGGGCGCCGGTGATGGCGTCGGCGAGCGACTTGTCGAGGCGGACGCTGGCGAGCTTGATCAGCATCGGAAGGTTGACGCCGGCGATGACCTCGACGCGCCCCGCTTCCATCACCGAGATGGCGAGATTGGAGGGCGTGCCGCCGAACATGTCGGTCAGCAGGATCACGCCGCTGCCGTCGTCGACACTGAGAACCGCCTCGAGGATGTCCTGACGCCGACGCTCCATGTCGTCCTCGGGACCAATCGCGATGGTCTCGAACTGCGTCTGGCGACCAACCACGTGCTCCAGGGCCGCCCGGAACTCGGTAGCGAGCTGGCCGTGGGTAACAAGGACGACGCCAATCATGCCCTTCGATTACCTGCTTTTCTCAGTTCGGCCCCGGATCGGAGCCATGGAAGACATCGAAACCGCTGATGCGCAGCGGCCGGCTCATGCGTGGCCGAATGGCGCCGCATCTTGACCGAACCTTGCCGCAACGCAAGAAAAAAGCGGGGTGCATCCCGCAAAACGCCAACAATACTAAACAATCGCGACGCGGAACGCCAATGCCGCGCGAACCCGGATCCAGCCATCCGGCTGGCCGACGGGAACGGCAAGCCGACGCAACGTCAACCCTTCGATTTCCGTCCGAAGGTCGGCCGGCTCGGGCAGACGAGGGCATCGCTCGGCCGGTTCGATGTCGACGACCAGCTCGATTGGCGCCGCGTCAATATGCGGCACTGCAACAATTCCCTGGCCGCGAATTTCCAGCAGACCGGCGAGCGCAGCGGGCGCGCGCGCCTCGAGCCGGCCCGCCCGGACGGCGAGGAGGACCCGGTCGTCGGCGATCAGGCGGTTCTGCTCTCGGTCGGCGAGGAGCAGCGCCAGAAGCAGCGAGGATTTTCCACTCCCGGAGGGGCCGCGCACCAGAACGCCGGCCCCGTCGACCCACACCGCGCCGGCATGGATAGTGGCGGCGGCGGGGCTCGCCCCGGTCACGACGACGCCGACGGCAGCCGGACCGTGAAGCGCGCACCGACGATCTCGGCGCGATCGGCCTTGGTCGCCTTGCCCTTGGAACGGTTCTCAGCCCAGATCCGGCCGCGATGCGCCTCGACGATCTGCTTCGAGATCGACAGGCCGAGGCCGGAATTCTGGCCGAACGCCTCCTGCTCGGGCCGGTCGGTATAGAAACGCTCGAAGATGCGCTCGACCTGCTCGGCGCGAATGCCCGGGCCTTCGTCCTCGACGACGACGTCGACCGAGGTGCCGCTGCGGCGGACCAGGACGCGGACCGTGCCGTCGGTGCGGCAGAACGAGCGGGCATTGTCGATCAGATTGGTGAAGACCTGCGCCAGGCGGCTGTCATGGCCGAGCACGACGAAGGCATCCGGCTCTTCCGCTTCCGCCACTTCGAGCGTGATGCGCGGACCATCCGGGCTCGTCGTGTCGCGGGCCATCGAGACCACCGCCTCGACGATGGCCGCGACGTCGACCGGCTCCGCATCCTGCCGCGCCAGTTCGGCGTCGAGGCGCGAGGCGTCCGAGATATCGCTGATCAGGCGGTCGAGGCGGCGGACGTCGTGCTGGATGATGTCGTTGAGACGCTTCTTCGACGCCGCCGTCTTAGCGAGCGGCAAGGTCTCGACGGCGCTGCGGAGCGAGGTCAACGGATTCTTGAGCTCATGGCTGACATCGGCGGCAAAGCTCTCGATCGCCTCGATCCGGTTGAACAGCGCCCCCGTCATGTCGCGGAGCGCCTGCGACAGGTGGCCGATCTCGTCGCGGCGATTGGAAAAATCCGGGATCTGCGGCCGCGCCGTGACGCCCCGGCGCACGCGGTCGGCAGCGTCCGCCAGCCGGCGCAGCGGCACGGCGATGGTGCTGGCGAGCAGGATGGAGAGCAGCACGACGACGCCGGCCGAGACGAGGAAGACGCGGACGATCGCCATGCGCTCGGCATGCACGATCTGGTCGATGTCGCCGCCCTGGGTCGAGAGCATCAGCACGCCGAGCACCGAGCGATAGCGCTGGATCGGCACGGCGACCGAGACGATCAGCTCGCCGCGATCGGTGATGCGGACGATCGACGACGGCCCGCCGTCGAGCGCGGTCGCGACCTCCGGATAGCCGCGTCCATTGGAGCCGCCGAGCTCCTGATAGACCGGCAGGTCGTCGCGCTGCAGATGGACGTTGACCCACTGCCAGATCCGGTCGAGCAGCGCCGGTTCCTCGTCCGCCGGCGGCAGGTCGAAGCGCAGGATCTGGCCGCGCGAATAGAGATGGCGCGAATCGAGCACCAGGCTGCCGTCGCGGTCATAGATGCGGGCGCGGGTGCGGGTCGGCGAGATCAGGCGGCGCAAAACCGGCGCGACGCGCTCCGGATTGATCGGGAAATCGAGCCCCTCGATCGAGCTCTCGCCCGGCATCAGGCTTTCGCCCGCCTGCAGCTCCAGCAGCTTGTCGGGATCGATGGTGAGATTGTTGGTCTCGACCGTCGCGGACGCGGCCACGGCGCCGGCGATGATCTCGCCCTGTGTCAGCAGGCTCTCCAGCCGCGCGTCGATCAGGCCGGCCCGGAACTGGTTCAGATAGAGAATGCCGGAGACGAGGACGATCAGCGCGGCGAGATTGAGGATGATGATCCGGCGCGTCAGGCTCGAAAAGGCATGCGGGCCGATCGAGCGCAGCATGCGGCCGAGGCCACGGCGCAACATGCGAACGCGCAAGCGCCAGGGACGCCTGCGCGGTGCAATCGGCTCCTCGATGCTGATCGTCATGCCTCTCCCAAGCCTGACAGCCGTCAGGCCTCCTTGAAGCGGTAGCCGACGCCGTACAGCGTCTCGATCATATCGAAATCGTCGTCGACGACCTTGAACTTCTTGCGCAGCCGCTTGATGTGGCTGTCGATGGTGCGATCGTCAACATAGACCTGATCGTCATAGGCGGCGTCCATCAGGGCGTTGCGGCTCTTGACCACGCCCGGGCGCTGCGCGAGCGCGTAGAGGATCAGGAATTCGGTGACGGTCAGCGTCACCGGCTGGCCGTTCCAGGTGCAGGTGTGGCGCTCCTGATCCATCGACAGCGCGCCGCGATCGAGATTGCGGGCGGCGTCGGGGACCTTGTTCGGCACCGCCGCCTCGCGCGGCTGGAAGCGGCGCAGCACCGCCTTCACCCGCTCGACCAGCAGGCGCTGCGAGAACGGCTTCTTGATGAAATCGTCGGCGCCCATCTTGAGGCCGAACAATTCGTCGATCTCGTCGTCCTTCGAGGTGAGGAAGATCACCGGCAGGTCGGTGCGCTGGCGCAGGCGGCGCAGCAGCTCCATCCCGTCCATGCGCGGCATCTTGATGTCGAGGATGGCGAGGTCGGGCAGCGACTGCTGGAACCCGTCGAGGGCGGAAGCGCCGTCCGTGTAGGTCTGGACACGATATCCCTCCGACTCCAGCGCTATCGACACGGAGGCGAGGATGTTTCGATCGTCGTCGACCAGTGCGATCGTCGGCATGGATGAGCGTCTCCCGAAGGCTTGCCCGGTGGGGCGTTGACCGGCCCCGAAGCAGCCGGCATTGGCGTTTCCTGATGGCGCCCCGCCTAAACGTCGCAGGAATACGCGGAAAATATGGCGTGCAACCTAGCGGATTTAAACCCGCGGCGCCAATCGGCCGGGAAAGCGCCATCGAAAGCGAGACATGGAAACTTGATGATGATAATCATCTTTAGAACGTGTTTGTTTCCAAGGAAGGCACAATGCTCGACAATCCACCCTTCGATCCGGTTGCAACCGGCCGCGCCGTCATCCGCAGCCCGATCGCCGGAAGCCTCGCGACGCTGGACGAGGCTGGCAATCCGTTCGCGACGCTGGTCACCATCGGCACCCTTCCCGACGGCCGGCCGATTCTGAGCCTTTCGGACCTCGCGGTCCATACCCACAATCTGAAGCGCGATCCGCGCGCCTCGCTGCTGCTGGTCGCCCCGGGCGGCGAAGGCGGCAACCCGCTCGCCGGCGCCCGCATCACGCTGGTCGGCACGTTCGAGAAGACCGAGGATCCGGTCGCCGCCTGGCGCTACGCGCAGCACCAGGGCAAGGCCGCGCGCGCCTCCGCCCTGCCCGGCTTCCACTATTACGTGATGAACGTCACGAATTCGCACCTCGTCGCCGGCTTCGGCAACATCGCGCAAGTCCCGGGCAAGGATCTCATCCCCGATTACTCCGACTGCCAGGATCTGCTGAATGGCGAGAAAGGAGTGGTCGAGCACATGAATGACGATCACGCCGACGCCATCGGCTTCTACGCAATCAAGTTGTTGAACTTGCCGGCCGGTGCCTGGCGGATGACCGGTTGCGACCCGGACGGCATCGACATTGCTACGAGTGAATTGCGCGCCCGCCTGCCTTTCCCGACGCGAGCAACCACGGTTGGCGAGGCCGGCGGCTATCTGAAGTCCTTCGCAAAACAAGCGAGATCGATGGAATAACAGTGCCAATTTGCAAACAAATGGAATTTTCTGTTTGTTTGGAGCTCGAAATAACCGATCGAACCGAGTCCGTTGCTTGGTGCTGACTGATTAAATCGATTTAATCGGCGATCGACAACTAAACCTGCGCGGTTTTTGTTGCGGGCGCGAAATCCGATCCTCTAGGTTCTGGCCTGTCGGCGGCGTTGTCCGCCGGCAGAGCCGGTGCTGCCCGCTGTTGCGGCGCACCCTTCCCCGGAGCGAGGCCTCGCGAAGGAAGCGAGTGCCTCTCAGAGGAGACGACCCGTGACCGAGAACGGCATTCGCAATCCTGCCCATGGCGCCGACCAGTTCGGTTTGAAGTGGCTGGCCGGTCTCTACTGGAACTATGGGGCACCGGCGCTTTACGAGGAATCACTGCGGCGCGGCGAGGCCCTGGTCTCGGCTGACGGCGCACTGACCGTCGAGACCGGCGTCCATACCGGCCGCTCGCCGCAGGACAAATTCGTCGTCCGCGACGCGCTGACCGAGAACGCCGTCTGGTGGGACAACAACAAGGCGATGTCGCCGGCGCATTTCGCGGTGCTCCATGCCGACATGCTGGCCCATGCCTCGGGGCGCGAACTGTTCGCGCAGGACCTGCAGGGCGGCGCCGACCCGGCCGAGAGCGTCGCGGTGCGCGTCTTCACCGAGAAGGCCTGGCATTCGCTCTTCATCCGCAACCTGCTGATCCGGCCTGAAGCGGCGACGCTGAAGACCTTCGTCCCGAAGCTGACGATCCTCGATCTGCCGAGCTTCAAGGCCAATCCGGACCGGCATGGCTGCCGGACCGAGACAGTGATCGCCTGCGACTTCACCCGCGGCATCGTGCTGATCGGCGGCACGTCCTATGCCGGCGAGATGAAGAAGGCTGTCTTCACCTACCTGAACTTCACGCTGCCGCCGAAGGGCGTCATGCCGATGCATTGCTCCGCCAATGTCGGCCCCGACGATGACGCCGCCGTCTTCTTCGGCCTCTCCGGCACGGGCAAGACGACGCTCTCGGCCGATCCCAAACGCACGCTCATCGGCGACGACGAGCATGGCTGGGGTCCGGAGGGCATCTTCAATTTCGAGGGCGGCTGCTACGCCAAGACGATCAAGCTCTCGGCCGAGGCCGAGCCGGAGATCTTCGCGACGACCAAGCGCTTCGGCACCGTGCTCGAGAATGTCGCGATCGATCCGGCCACCCGTCAGATCGACTTCGACAACGCCTCGAAGACGGAGAACACCCGCGCCGCCTACCCGCTGCATTTCATCCCGAATGCCAGCGAGACCGGCCGGGCCGGCCATCCGAAGACGATCGTCATGCTGACCGCCGACGCCTTCGGCGTGATGCCGCCGATCGCCAAGCTGACGCCGGAACAGGCGATGTACCACTTCCTGTCCGGCTACACCGCCAAGGTCGCCGGCACGGAGAAGGGCGTCACCGAACCGCAGGCGACGTTCTCGACCTGCTTCGGCGCGCCGTTCATGCCGCGCCATCCGGCCGAATACGGCAATCTGCTCCGCAGCCTGATCGCCGAGCATGGCGTCGCCTGCTGGCTGGTCAACACCGGCTGGACCGGCGGCGCCTACGGCACCGGCCGCCGCATGCCGATCAAGGCGACGCGGACGCTGCTCTCGGCCGCCCTCGACGGCTCACTGGAGACCGGGCGCTTCTACACCGACCGGACCTTCGGCTTCCAGGTGCCGACCGACGTCGCCGGCGTCGAGCCGCACATCCTGCACCCGCGCAAGACGTGGCAGGACAAGGCCGGCTACGACGCGCAGGCGGCGAAGCTGGTCGGCATGTTCCTGAAGAACTTCGAGAAGTTCGAGACCCATGTCGACGCCGCCGTGACGGCCGCCGCCCCGGGCACCATGGTCGCCTGACCGCGACCGTACGATCCTGAACTCGAAGCCCGGCTGGCCGCAGCCGGGCTTTTTTTTTGCCCTCAGCTTGCCATCCGGCATGGCTTCGGACAGCCGGCACGAAACGACAAACAAAAAGGCCCGGCGATCGCTCGCCGGGCCTTTCTTGTTCGCGAGAGGGAAGCGGGCGATTACTCGCCGGCGGCTTCCGTCTTTTCCTTGATCTCTTCGCCGGTCGTCTGGTCGACGACGCGCATCGAGAGGCGGACCTTGCCGCGCTCGTCGAAGCCGAGCAGCTTGACCCAGACCTTGTCGCCTTCCTTGACGACGTCCTGGGTCTTCGCCACGCGCTGGTTGGACAGCTGCGAGATGTGGACCAGGCCGTCCTTGGCGCCGAAGAAGTTGACGAAGGCGCCGAAATCGACGGCCTTGACGACGGTGCCCTGGTAGATGGCGCCGACTTCCGGCTCCGCGGCGATGCCCTTGATCCAGTTCAGCGCGGCGGTGATCGCCTTGCCGTCCGAGGAGGCGACCTTGACGGTGCCGTCATCGGAGATGTCGATCTTGGCGCCGGTCTTTTCCACGATCTCGCGGATGACCTTGCCGCCCGAACCGATCACTTCGCGGATCTTGTCGGTCGGGATCTGGATCACTTCGATGCGCGGGGCATGCTCGCCGAGCGACGGACGCGCGGTGGTCAGCGCCTTCGCCATTTCGCCGAGGATGTGCTCGCGGCCACCCTTCGCCTGGTCCAGAGCGACCTTCATGATCTCCTCGGTGATACCGGCGATCTTGATGTCCATCTGGAGCGAGGTGACGCCCTCGGCGGTGCCGGCGACCTTGAAGTCCATGTCGCCGAGGTGATCCTCGTCGCCCAGGATGTCGGAGAGGACCGCATAGCGATCGCCTTCGAGGATCAGGCCCATGGCGATACCCGCCACCGGACGCTTCAGCGGCACGCCGGCGTCCATCAGCGACAGCGAGGTGCCGCAGACGGTTGCCATCGAGGACGAGCCGTTCGACTCGGTGATCTCGGAGACGACACGCAGCGTGTAGGGGAACTCGTGGTGGTTCGGCAGGACCGGACGGACAGCGCGCCAGGCGAGCTTGCCGTGACCGATCTCGCGGCGGCCGGGCGAACCCATGCGGCCGGTCTCACCGACCGAGTAGGGCGGGAAGTTGTAGTGCAGCAGGAAGGTTTCCTTGTAGGTGCCTTCCAGCGCGTCGATGAACTGCTCGTCATCGCCGGTGCCGAGCGTCGCGACCACGAGGGCCTGCGTCTCGCCGCGGGTGAAGATCGCCGAGCCGTGCGTGCGCGGCAGGACGCCGACTTCCGAGACGATCGGACGGACCGTCTTCAGATCGCGGCCGTCGATGCGGCTGCCGGTGTCGAGGATGTTCCAGCGAACGATCTTCGCCTGGAGCTCCTTGAAGACGGCGCCGATCTTCTCCTTGTCGAAGCGGGGCTCTTCGCCTTCCGGGAAGAAATGCGCCGTGACCTTCGCCTTGACGGCGTCGACGGCGGCATAGCGCTCCTGCTTGACGGTGTTCTTGTAGGCGGCGCGCAGCTCCGTCTCGGCGATGCCGAGCATCTCGGTCTCGATCGCCGACAGGTCGGCCGGGGCGAACTCGCGCGGCTCCTTGGCGGACTTCTCGGCGAGCTGGATGATCGCGTCGATCACCGGCTGGAAGCCGCGATGGCCGAACATGACGGCGCCGAGCATCGTCTCCTCGGAGAGCTCCTGCGCCTCCGACTCGACCATCAGCACGGCGTCCTGGGTGCCGGCGACGACGAGGTCGAGCTTCGAGCTCTCGTTCTGCTCGAGCAGCGGGTTCAGCACGAACTCGCCGTCGATCAGGCCGACGCGGGCGCCACCGACCGGGCCCATGAAGGGCACGCCGGAGATCGTCAGCGCCGCCGAGGCGGCGACGAGGGCGACGATATCGGGATCGTTCTCGAGGTCATGCGAGAGGACCGTCGTGACGACCTGCGTCTCGCAACGGAAACCTTCCGGGAACAGCGGACGGATCGGACGGTCGATCAGGCGCGAGGTCAGCGTCTCCTTCTCGGAGGGACGGCCTTCACGCTTGAAGAAACCACCGGGGATCTTGCCGGCGGCGAACGTCTTTTCCTGATAGTTCACCGTCAGCGGGAAGAAGTCGACGCCGGCCTTCGGCGCCTTGGCGGCGACGACGGTCGCCAGGACGGTCGTCTCGCCATAAGTGGCGAGCACGGCGCCGTCGGCCTGACGGGCCACCTTGCCGGTCTCGAGAATGAGCGGGCGACCGCCCCATTCAATTTCGACGCGTTGAACATCGAACATGGCAATTCCTTTCCTGCGCGGATGCGCCAAAGGAGCCATGAGCAAGACGGCGGGAGGCTTTCAGACCTGCGAGGTGAAAAGCATCCGGCGATCCTGCCATGGCTCGACCGCTGATCCGCGGGCAATGTGCGCGGCAGCCCCATGCCGCCGCGCCGTACGAGCGTCTTTGGAGGCGGGCCGGCGGCCCGCCTGTCTCAGCGACGCAGGCCGAGGCGCTCGATGAGCGTCTTGTAGCGCTGCTCGTCCGTCTTCTTCAGATAGTCGAGCAGGCTGCGGCGCTGGCTGACCATCTTGAGAAGGCCGCGGCGCGAATGGTTGTCCTTGGTGTGACCCTTGAAGTGCTCGGTCAGGTTGGCAATGCGCTCCGAGAGCACCGCGACCTGCACTTCCGGCGAGCCCGTGTCGTTCTCGACGGTGGCGTATTCCTTGATCAGTTCCGCCTTACGGGCAGCTGTGATCGACATCGGGTATCCCTTTCCTGGGGTTCTTCGTCCGGCGCATGCCGGCGTTGTCAAAGTCTGACCGGATGCCGCGATCTCGCCGAAATGCCGTCAAACCGGCATCGTCTGGCAGTCTCGCAAGGCTCGGCATCACGATCTCGAACGACGCGAACGGCCGATACCGTCGCGTTGTCGCCGGGTCTGGCGGCCAGTGCCGGGATGTCGTCCAGCACGGTCGCCGCTCCAAGCGACGACGCCCGCAAGGCCAAATGACCTTCCGGGAGCGCGGCCTATATGGCCGAAATGGGCGTCAATAGCCAGAAGAAAGTTTCCGGCGGCCCGTCTCACGCGCCGACGAAAACGCGCGAGGGATGGAATTCGCCGCGCTCGACCTCGCCGATCGCGACCAGCGTTCCGGCGGATGTCGCGAAGACCGTCTCGCCATTCGCCGGCGCATCGCGCCCGCGCAGCAGCACGCTCTGGCCGTTGCGGAGCCGGGCTGCATCCGTGTCGTTCAGTCGGACTTCGAGCAGATCGCCGAGCGCGAGCTCGACCGGCCCCATCACCTGGTCACAGGCCTCGGAGCCGCCCTCCTCGTGCAGGGCGCGGAGGCTGTCGAGCTTGATCATCGCGGCCTCCTCGAACGGGCCGACCAGCAGGCGCCGGAGACCGACGACATGGCCGCGCGTCCCGAGCGCCCGCGCCATGTCGCGCGCGATCGCCCGCACATAGGTGCCCTTGCCGCATTCGGCGGCGAAGACGGCGGTATGCTCGTCCGGCATCTCGACCAGGTCGAGCCGGTGGATCTGGATCGGCCGCGCCTCGAGCACCACGTCCTCGCCGTCGCGCGCCAGGTCATAGGCGCGCTCGCCCTCGACCTTGATGGCGGAGAAAGCGGGCGGAACCTGCATGATCTCGCCGATGAATTCGGGAAGAATCGCCTCGATCGCAGCGCGCGTCGGCCGCACGTCGGAAGTGGCGACCGGCTGGCCCTCGGCGTCGTCGGTACGGGTTTCCTCGCCCCAGCGGACGGTGAAGCCGTAGACCTTGCGGCCGTCCATGACATAGGGGACCGTCTTGGTCGCCTCGCCGAGCGCGATCGGCAGGCAGCCGGTGGCGAGCGGGTCCAGCGTCCCCGCATGGCCGGCCTTCTGGGCGCCGAACAGGCGCTTCACGACCGAGACCGCCTGGGTCGACGTCATGCCGAGCGGCTTGTCGAGATTGAGCCAGCCGGAAACCGGCCGCCCCTTCTTCTGGCGTTGGGCCATGATCTACTCTTCGTCGGTGGCGTCGTCGTCGCGCGGCGCGGTCTCGATGTCCTGGCGGACGATCGGGTCGGTGCGCAGCAGCGCATCGATCCGCGCGCCTTCGGCAAACGAGGTGTCGACCTTGAACTTGAGGTCGACCGCGAACTTCAGGTCGACCCGGCGCGAGACTTCGCCGCGAAGGAACTTGCGGTGCGTATCGAGCGCCGCCACGACGGCGTCGGCGTCCTTGCCGCCGAGCGGCATGACATAGCAGGTCGCGAGCTTGAGATCGTTCGACATCCGCACTTCCGGAACCGTCACGATCACGCCGTCGAGGGCGGGCTCGTTCAGATTGCCGCGCGCGAGAATCTCCGACAGCGCGTGGCGCACGAGCTCGCCGACGCGAAGCTGGCGCTGGCCGGCAACGCCGATCTTCTTACCATTGGCAGCCGTTCTGGCCATTTCGGGAATACTCCATCGCGCCGATCAGGCGGCGCGTGCGGACCGCTCTCGCGGTGCCGCCTCAAGCCGCGACATCCGCCCGGCCGAACCATTCAAAAACGGGACGAACGCGACCGGAGCGGCCGCGTTCGTCACCTCGACTTCGATTTCGAGACGCCCGCGCCTTAGAGCGAGCGCTTGATCTCTTCGACGCGGTAGCACTCGATGATGTCGCCAGCGCGCATGTCTTCGTACTTCTCGAAGGCCATACCGCATTCCTGGCCCGCCGGCACTTCCTTGACTTCGTCCTTGAAGCGCTTGAGCGTCGACAGCTTGCCTTCGTGAATGACCACGTTCTCGCGGATGAGGCGGACATTGGCGCCGCGCTCGACAGTGCCGTCGGTGACGCGGCAACCCGCGACCTTGCCGACCTTCGAGATGTGGAACACCTCGAGGATCTCGGCATTGCCGAGCATCGTCTCGCGCCGTTCCGGCGTCAGCAGGCCGGACATCGCCGCCTTCACGTCATCCACGAGGTCGTAGATGATGTTGTAGTAGCGGATCTCGATGCCTTCGCGCTCGGACACGTCGCGGGCCTGCTTGTTGGCACGGACGTTGAAGCCGATGATCGCCGCGTTCGACGTCGCCGCGAGGGTGACGTCCGACTCGGTGACGCCGCCGACACCCGACAGGATGATGCGGGCCTGGACCTCGTCGGTGCCGAGAGCCTCCAGCGCGCCGGCGATGGCCTCGACCGAACCCTGCACGTCACCCTTGATGACGAGCGGGAATTCCTTGAGGCCGGAGCTCTTGCGCTGGCTCATCATCTCGGCGAGCGAGCCGCGCGCCGTCGTCTGACGGGCAACAGCCTTCTCGCGCTTCTGACGGGCGCGGTAATCGGCGATTTCACGTGCACGCGCTTCCGTCTCGACGACGGCGAAGCGGTCACCCGCTGCCGGCGCGCCCTGGAAGCCGAGCACCTCGACCGGGGTCGACGGGTCTGCTTCGGGCATCGCCGTGCCGCGATCGTTGAGGAGCGCGCGGACGCGGCCCCACTCCGAACCGGCGACGACGATGTCGCCCGGGCGCAGCGTACCACGCTGGACCAGGACCGTCGCGACGGGGCCGCGGCCCTTGTCGAGCTTGGCCTCGATGACGGTGCCTTCGGCCGAACGGTTGGGATCGGCCTTGAGGTCGAGCACTTCGGCCTGCAGCAGGATGGTCTCGAGCAGCTTGTCGAGATTTTCGCCGGTCTTGGCAGAAACCTCGACGTCCAGCGTCTCGCCGCCCATCGATTCCACGAAGATCTCGTGCTGCAGCAGCTCGGTGCGGACCCGGGTCGGGTCGGCCGACGGCTTGTCGATCTTATTGATCGCCACGATGACCGGCACCTTGGCGGCGCGGGCGTGGTTGATCGCCTCGATCGTCTGCGGCATCACGCCATCGTCCGCGGCGACGACCAGGATCACGATATCCGTCGACTTGGCGCCACGGGAACGCATCGCCGTGAAGGCAGCGTGACCGGGGGTGTCGATGAAGGTGATCTTCTGGCCGTTCTGCTCGACCTGGTACGCGCCGATATGCTGCGTGATGCCACCCGCCTCGCCGGTCTGCACATTGGTCTTGCGGATCGCATCGAGCAACGACGTCTTGCCGTGGTCGACGTGGCCCATGATCGTGACGACCGGGGCGCGGCTGATGAGTTCACCCTGCTCGTCATGCGCGGCGAACAGGCCTTCCTCGACGTCGGAATCGGCGACGCGGCGAACCGTGTGGCCCATGTCCTCGGCGATGATCTGCGCCATATCGGCGTCGATCACGTCGGTGGCCTTGAGCAACTGGCCCTGCTTCATCAGCAGCTTGATCACGTCGACGGCGCGTTCCGACATGCGGTTCGCGAGATCGCCGATGGTGATCGTCTCGGGCAGGGTGACTTCGCGAGAAACCTTCTCGCGCGGACCCTGCGCGATGTGACGGTTACGGTCACGCTCGCGGCGACGGCGAACCGAAGCCAGCGAACGCTCGCGCTCGGAATCGTTCAGCGCGTTGGAAAGCGTCAGGCGACCGCGCGGATTGCCCTCTTCCTTCTTGACCGGCTTCGGATCCACGGCCTTCGGGCGCTTGGTCGTCGACGGACGGAGACCGCCGGAGCGATCATCCTCGTCGGCGCCACGGCCGGCAGGACGGGCACCCGGAGCCGAGGTGCGCTGCACCGGCTTCTCGGTTGCGTTGGGATCACGCTGCGTCGGCGCGGCGGGGCGAGCCGACGGCTGAGCCGCGGCAGGCTGGCGAGCCGGAGCCGGCGTTTCGTTCAGACGCCGGCGAGCCGTGTCCTCGGTCTTCTCTCGAAGAGCGGCCTCGGCGGCGCGGCGAGCATCTTCCTCGGCCTGGCGCTTGGCTGCCTCTTCCCGCTCCTTGGCGAGACGGACCTCTTCCTCGGCGCGGCGGATCGCATCGAGTTCGGCCTGGCGGCGTTCCTCGGCGTCGCGGATGCGTGCATCGGCGAGAGCCTTGGCGCGGGCGTCGAGCTCGTCGGACGAGAGCTGGCGCAACACCATGCCCGAACGACCGCCCTGCGGACGCGGCGACTGGGCCGGCGCAGCAGGTCCCTGCCGCGACGGCGCGGAGGACTGGATCGGCCGTACCGAAGAGGTTGGCGAGGGAGCGGGCGACGGACGCGGCGCAACTGGCGCAGCCGCGGACGGCTCACCCTTGCCAGGCATCAGAACCCGCTTCTTCTTCTCGACGACGACCGTATTGGTCCGGCCATGCGAAAAACTCTGGCGCACGGTACCGCGTTCGGAATCGCGGCCCTTGAGGCTCAGGGTCTTCTTCGCGCCGCCAAGGTCCTTGTCGCCGCTGTTGTTCGTATCGTTCATTCGGTCTTCTGTCCTGCGGGGTCTTCGGCCATTGCCGACACGTTCGTATCACGCACTTGCGGCGCGTCGATCGCGCCAACGTCATCGCCAATAGCAACGAGCCCGTCTTCACCCAGAAAACAGGCGAGCGCGGCGACACGCTCTAACACATTTTCGCTCGCCCGGCCCGCGAGCAGAGCAGCATGTATCACATTTGACCGGCCCAATGCCAAATCCAATTGCTCCGATCGAAAGATACGGATCACAGGAACGGCATTGGCCCTGCCGAAACGACGCTTCAAGGCCGCGTCGATCTTCTGCCGACCATCGTCGCCGGCCTCTTGCGCCTGGACGATGCCGGCTACCGCGTCTCGCGCGATGGCCGTTTCGACCTTGGCAAAGCCGGTGACGATCTCGCCGGCCTTCCTTGCGAAGGAGACGGCCTGCAGGGCCGAATCCTCCAACAGTTTCTCGACCCGCCCTGCGAGGCCCGGCTCGACCTTGACCTCTTCCTTGAAGCCGCGACTGAACAGCCGCTTCTTCTCGGCCAGGGCGACCATGTCGGCGCGGGCCGTAACCCAGACGCCGCGGCCCGGCAGGCGGTGCCGGAGATCCGGGACGACCTGACCTTCCGGGTCGAGGACAAAGCGGATCAGCTTCTCGGGCGGCATCGTCTCGCGGGAGACGATGCAGCTTCGTGTGGTGGGTTCGCTCTTACGCGGCAAGTCGTTTCTCCGCGCTCAGAACGGGCTCAGGCCTCAGCCTCTTCGCCTTCGGCGTTTGCTTCCTGCTCAGCCGCAGCTTCCTCTTCGGTAATCCAGCCCGCCTTGACGCGAGCCGTCATGATCATGTTCTCGGCGTCGCTGCGGGTCAGGCTGAAGCCGTCGAGCACGCCGCCGTGGCGGGTGGTCTCGCCTTCGTTCCGCTCGGCCCAGCCGACCAGGTCGTCCGGCACGTAGCCGGCGAAATCCTCGATCGTCTTGACGCCGTCCTTGCCGAGCGCGACCAGCATCGAGCTGGTGAGGCCCGGAATTTCCTTGAGCTCGTCGGCGACGCCGAGCGACTTGCGCTCTTCGTCATGCTCGGCTTCGAGCTTGTCGAGATAATCGCGGGCGCGCTGCTGCAGCTCGGCGGCGGTTTCCTCGTCGAAGCCTTCGATCGAAGCGAGTTCCTCGGGTTCGACGAACGCGATTTCCTCGAGCGAGGCGAAACCTTCGGAAGCCAGCAGCTGGCCGACGACTTCGTCGGCATCGAGCGCCGTGTTGAACAGCGCGGAACGCTCCTGGAATTCCTTCTGGCGGCGCTCGGATTCTTCCTGCTCGGTCAGGATGTCGATATCCCAACCCGTGAGCTGCGACGCGAGGCGGACATTCTGGCCGCGACGACCGATCGCAAGGGATAGCTGGTCATCCGGGACGACAACTTCAATACGCGCGGCGTCTTCGTCGAGCACGACCTTGGCGACTTCCGCCGGCTGCAGCGCGTTGACGATGAAGGTGGCGGCGTCCTGAGACCACGGAATGATGTCGATCTTCTCGCCCTGGAGCTCGTTGACGACGGCCTGGACGCGGCTGCCGCGCATGCCGACGCAGGCGCCGACCGGATCGATCGAGCTGTCGCGCGAGATCACGGCCATCTTGGCGCGGGAACCCGGATCGCGGGCGACCGACTTCACCTCGATGATGCCGTCATAGATCTCCGGCACTTCCTGCGCGAACAGCTTCGCCATGAACTGCGGATGGGTACGCGACAGGAAGATCTGCGGGCCGCGCTGTTCGCGACGGACGTCGTAGACATAGGCGCGGATGCGGTCGCCATAGCGGAACGCCTCGCGCGGGATCATCTCGTCGCGACGGACGATGCCTTCGCCACGGCCGAGATCGACGATGACGTTGCCGTATTCGACGCGCTTGACCTGGCCGTTGACGATCTCGCCGATGCGATCCTTGAACTCGTCGAACTGGCGATCGCGCTCGGCCTCGCGGACCTTCTGCACGATGACCTGCTTGGCCGACTGGGCGGCGATGCGGCCGAAATCCATCGGCGGCAGGGCTTCGGCGATGTAGTCGCCGACGCGAGCGGCGGGATTCTGGTCGGTCGCCAGCTCCAGCGAGATCTCGACGGCCGGGTTCTCGACGACGTCGACGACCTGGAGCAGGCGCTGCAGCCGGATCTCGCCCGTCTTCGGGTTGATCTCGGCGCGAACGTCGGTCTCCGAACCGTAGCGGGAGCGGGCCGCCTTCTGGATCGCATCTTCCATGGCCGCGATCACGATCTGCCGATCGATGACCTTCTCGCGGGCAACCGCGTCGGCGATCTGCAGAAGTTCTAGGCGGTTGGCGCTGACTGCCATCGTCCTGTCTCCGTTAACCTGATCTTGTTGCCGGCGCCGCGCTTCACGCGTCGCTGGTCTCATCCGTCAAATCATTGTCGTCGACGTCGCCAACGCCTTCGACGCGCTGGAGGCGCTTGGCCTCGCGCAGCGTCTCGGCGACCAGGGCATCGGTCATGACCAGCCTGGCGTCGGTGATGGCGTCGAGCGGCAGCAGGACCCGGTCCGGCGCGCCTTCCGGCGCATCCTCGAGCTTCAGGCCCGTCGCGTCGCCGTCGAGGCCGAGCAGCACGCCGCGATAGCGCCGGCGCCCTTCGATGGGCGCGCTCAGCTCGATCTTGACGATGTGGCCGGCCCAGCGGGCGAAATCCGAACGGCGGACCAGCGGCCGGTCGATGCCGGGCGATGATACTTCCAGATGGTACGCGGACGAAACCGGATCCTCGACATCGAGCGCCGGAGAAATGTTCCGGCTGATCGCGCCGCAATCCTCGACCGTTATCGTGCCGTCCGGCCGCTCGGCCATGATCTGCACGGTCTGGCCGTTGCGGTTGGAAATCTTGACGCGCACCAGGCGGTAGCCGAGCCCTTCGATGATGGGTTCGACAATCTCCGCGACGCGGGCGTCGAGCCCGGTCTCGGTGACGATGCGTGCTTCGTTTTCCGGGGCGATGTCCGCCAAAAGGTTGCTCCGTGCGTGATCTCGTAGGGTGCATCCGGCCGGAGCGGGCCCGGAGGTCCACTCTCTCTTACGAACCGAACGTTTGAGATGAATGAGTGCCGTATAGGCCCAGAAGCGCTGGAATGCAAGCAAAAGCGGCTCGGCCGCCGTTCCAGGCTGCGGCGGTGACGCAGCGGCGGCGCGTTTTCCGGCCGGATCGCCTTGGCGATCCGCCATCCTGGAGCCGCTCAGCAGCGCTCGAAGGTCAGGTAGCTGCCCTGCCGGCCCTCGCGAAAGGCCTTCTGCTCGTAGCGGGTTCCGGGCCAACCGGCCCAGGGCTTGCGCCAGTCGTCGGCGTCGCGCGCGGTCCAGCGGAATTCCGCATGGTCGCGGACATGCAGGAGCGTCCACTCGACATAGGACTCGATGTCGGAGGCAAAGCGGAACTGCCCGCCCGGACGCAGGACGCGCGCGAAGCGGTCGAGGTTCTTCTCGGAGACAAAGCGCCGCTTCCAGTGGCGGAACTTCGGCCACGGATCGGGATAGAGCAGATCGATCGCCGCGAGGCTCGCCGGCGGCAGCCAGTCGAGCAGCTCCGCCGCATCGCGGTCGAACAGACGGACATTCGTCAGGCCGCCGGCATCGATGGCGGAAGCCGCCTTGGCCATGCCGTTGACGAAGGGCTCGACGCCGATGCGGCCAATGTCCGGCTCGGTCGTCGCCCGGTGGACGAGATGCTCGCCGCCGCCGAAGCCGATCTCCAGCACGACGTCGCCGACCGGCGCCGCGAACAGCTCCGCCAGCGCCTTGGGCGCCGGCTCGGACGTATCCACGCTAAGGCGGGCAAGCACATCGGCCAGGGTTTCGGCCTGACCGGCGCGGAGATTGTGTCCCTTGCGCCGGCCATAGAAAGAATCGCGCCGAGACGCGTGCTCCGCGACGGTCACAGGGATTTACGGATCTGTTCCACGAGGTCGGTCCGCTCCCAGGAGAAGCCGCCATCCTCTTCCGGCGCGCGGCCGAAATGCCCGTAGGCGGAGGTGCGCGCATAGATCGGACGGTTGAGCTGGAGATGCTCGCGGATGCCGCGCGGCGACAGGTCCATCACTTCGGCGAGCGCCTTCTCGACGCTGGCCTCGTCGACCCGGCCGGTGCCGTGCAGATCGACATAGATCGACAGCGGCTGCGAGACGCCGATGGCGTAGGAAAGCTGGATCGTGCAGCGCGACGCGGCGCCCGAGGCAACGACGTTCTTCGCCAGATAGCGCGCGGCATAGGCGGCGGAACGGTCGACCTTGGTCGGATCCTTGCCGGAGAAGGCGCCGCCGCCATGCGGAGCCGCGCCGCCATAGGTGTCGACGATGATCTTGCGGCCGGTGAGGCCCGCGTCGCCGTCCGGCCCGCCGATGACGAACTTGCCGGTCGGGTTGACGTGCCAGATCGTCTTGTCGTTGATCCAGCCCTGCGGCAGGGATTCACGGATATAGGGCTCGACGATCGAGCGGACGTCGTTCGAGCTCAGGTTTTCGTCGAGATGCTGGGTCGAAAGCACGATCTGCGTGACTTCGACCGGCTGACCGTTCTCGTAGCGGACGGTGACCTGGCTCTTGGCGTCGGGGCCGAGCGCATGCGTCTCGCCCGAGCGGCGCGCCTCGGACAGGCGCTTCAGGATGCGATGCGCGTAGAAGATCGGCGCCGGCATCAGTTCCGGCGTCTCCGAGCAGGCATAGCCGAACATGATGCCCTGGTCGCCGGCACCCTCGTCCTTGTTGCCGGCCGAGTCGACGCCCTGGGCGATGTCGACCGACTGCGCATGCAGATGCACGTCGACATTGGCCGTCTCCCAATGGAAGCCGTCCTGCTCGTAGCCGATATCCTTGATCGCCAGACGGGCGATGTGGGACACCAGATCCCGGGTAATCGCCGCCGGGCCGCGGGTTTCGCCCGCGATCACCACGCGGTTGGTGGTAGCCAAAGTCTCGGCAGCGACACGGAGATGGCTGGGATCCCAGCCCTGTTCCGGGCCGATGCGGAAGAAAGCATCGACAATCTCGTCGGAGATACGGTCACAGACCTTGTCGGGATGCCCTTCGGAAACAGACTCACTCGTGAACAGGTAGGACGTTCTCGACACTGAACCGGACCCCGCGCAGAAAATGGCCGGAGCAGGGTGCCCCGGCGAAAACCGATGAGCTTTTTTAGCCAGTACGTTCAGCGGGTCAAGCCGCAAAGGGCGAGTTGGCGCGGAATGGCCCTTTTGGGGAACAAACTTCTGCGCCTGGCCCGTTCAGAGCGATAGCCGGCTCAATCTTCCGCTTCTTCGCCAGCCACGGCGCGAACCAGATCGACGATGCGCCGGCGAACCTTCGGATCCTTGATCCGGATGAAGGCCTTGTTCAGCTGCAACCCTTCGGTGCTCGTGAGAAAATCGGTCACGAAGGCCGCGGGCCGCGATTCCGCGAAGCCGCTGTCGTTGGACGAACCCGGCGCATCCTCGAAGAAGAAGGAGACCGGAACTTCCAAGACCTGGGCAATGTGCTGCAACCGGCTCGCGCCGATGCGGTTGGTGCCCTTCTCGTACTTCTGGATCTGCTGAAAGGTGATGCCAAGGCTCTCGCCCAGCTTCTCCTGACTCATTCCCTGCATCATCCGGCGGAGCCGGACGCGCCCACCCACGTGCATATCAACGGGATTGGGCTGCTTTTTGTTAGCCATCAAGGGCTTATTCTCCTAGACCCATGCGATACGTACCAGACCTGACTGAGCCACGCTCCCACCGGCCGTACGTGCCTGCACTCACATCCGGCATCGATCGCCGATTATACAAGCCCCGCCCGTCCGCAAAATGCAACCACACCTTCAGCGTGTCAATTGCGCTGTTTAGTCCGGGTGAAACGGCCAGTAGAACTCACAACCCATGCCAGTATGATCAAGGCGAAATAGAGGTGGTCACGATAAGTTGAATAGATGGTTGCTGGCAGCGCACTCGGTAGCGGAGCATCCAACACGCCGAACGACCCGATACCAAGGTCAGCAATAAGGTTACCATATGGATTTATAACTGCGGATATACCGGAATTAGCAGCTCTTGCCACCGGCAAACCTTCCTCTACGGCACGTATGGTTGCCTGATGCAAGTGTTGCCAAGGTCCCGGTGTATCGCCAAACCATGCGTCATTGGTCACATTGACCAGCCATCCGGGCCGATTTTGCGGGTCAATCGCGGCGCCGGGGAAGATAATCTCGTAGCAGATCAGCGGCCCGAAGGCCGGCGCTCCCGGCACGGCGATCGTGGCGGCGCGGCTGCCCGCGTCGAAGCCGCCCGGCAGCGCCACCATCTGCCGAAGCCCGATCCGGCGGAACAACCCCTCGAACGGCAGGTACTCGCCGAACGGCACGAGGTGGACCTTGTCATAGCTGTCGCGGATGACGCCGGCGGAATCGATGACCTGCAGGCTGTTGAAAACCCGGGGTTCGACTTCCTCGCCGAGCACCGCTTCGGCCCGCGCGGCGCCGGTGATCAGCGTCGTTCCCTCCGGCAGCAGTGCGCCGATTGTGGCGAGCGCGTTCGGCTTTTCGGCGAGCAGGAAGGGAAAGGCCGTCTCCGGCCAGATCAGATGGGTGAAGGGCGGCGGCTGGCCGTCCTGCATGCCCTTGGCGCTGAGGCTCAGATAGCGGCCGAGGATCTCGTCGTCGCGGCCGGAGGCCCATTTCTCGTCCTGTGCGATCACCGGCTGCACGAGACGCAGCCGAACGCCGGGCACCATGGTCGCGTCGGCCGAGGCGAGACGCCAGGCGCCATAGCCGAGATCGGCCACGAACAGCGCCGCCAGCACGGCGAACGCCCAGCGATCGGCGGTCCGTTCGCCGCCGTCACGCCCGAACAGCAGCACCGGCGCGGCGAAGACGAGGAAGGCCAGGAGCGTCACGCCCCAGACGCCGACCAGCGACGCCACCTGCATCATCAGCGGCACCGGCATCAGCGTGTAGCCGAAGGCGTTCCACGGGAAGCCGGTCAGGAGATGCCCGCGCAGATATTCGGCGAGGCTGAGCCAGACGGCGAGGAGGACGACGCGCCGCCAGCCTTGTGGCCAGAACAAGCGGGCGATGGCAGCGCCTGCGCCCCAGAACAGGGCGAGCCCGGCCGGCAGCGCCAGCACGGCGAGCGGCATCAGCCAGGCGAACTCCGCGGCATCGACCAGGAAGGCGGCGCCGATCCACCAGAGGCCGCCGACGAAATAGCCGAAGCCGAAGCTCCAGCCGGTCACGAAGCCCGGCCGCGCCCGCGCCAGCAACGAGGCGCCGGACGGGCTGGTCGCCCCGTCCAGCAGCCAGACGAAAACCGGCAGCGTCAGCCAGAGAACGGGAAACCAGCCGAGCGGCGGCAGGGCCAGCGCCGAGAGCGCGCCGGCGCCGAAGGCGGTCGCGAGCCGCGACCAGCCGGACGCCAGCCAGCGAAGGCGGCCGCCGGCGGGCGCGATCGGAGAATTGGAGCGAAGGACCATGATCTCCCGTCTGCTATCGGCGCAGCGCCACGGATGGCGCGGCGCCGACATGGATGCGGGAGACCCGGGCGGCGGTCAAGCCGCGGCCGCGTCCGGGCGGCGGATCCGCAGACGCTTCACCCGGCGCGGGTCGGATTCGAGGATCTCGAACTCCAGCCCGCCCGGCACGTCGATCCGCTCGCCGGTGGCGGGAATGCGGCCGAGCAGCGTGAAGACGAGCCCGCCCAGCGTGTCGACGTCGTCATGCTCGGAGCCGAGATCGAGCCTTGTGCCGAGCACCTTCTCGAGATCGTCGAGATCGGCGCGGGCGTCGGCGAGATAGGCGCCGTCGGGCTCCTGCGTGATCATCGGCGCCTCGTCGTCATGCTCGTCCTCGATATCGCCGAAGACGATCTCGACGACATCCTCGAGCGAGACGAGACCGTCGGTGCCGCCATATTCGTCGATGACGACGGCCATCTGGACGCGCTTCGCCTGCATGGTCGACAGAAGCGTCGTCGCATGCATCGAGGGCGGCACGAACAGGACCTCGCGGATGACCGACGCCTGCGACAGGCC
Source organism: Kaistia sp. SLG-1 (assembly GCF_059699055.1). NCBI lineage: Bacteria > Pseudomonadati > Pseudomonadota > Alphaproteobacteria > Hyphomicrobiales > Kaistiaceae > Kaistia > Kaistia sp. SLG-1. The sequence continues at coordinate 141,416 of NZ_AP048544.1, read as the reverse complement.
GACGCCGAGATCGACGCGGCTCAGGTCGAGCCCGCCCTCGGCGGTCGCCGCCGTCATCATGTAGTCCATCAGGTCCTTGATATGGACCATGCCGATCGGGTCATCGAGCGATTCCCGATAGACCGGCATGCGCGAATGGCCGGAATCGCGGAAGGCGGCGACCGCTTCGCCGATCGTCTTGTCGACGTCGAGGGCGAAGATGTCGGCGCGCGGGATCATCACGTCGTCGACGCGCACCTCGCGCAGCTTCAGGATGTTGCGCAGCATCCGGCGCTCTTCGGCCGAGAAGGTATCGTCCTCCTCGCCGGCGTCCAGCGCATCCTCGATGTCTTCGCGGAGCGAGCCCGGGGCCTTCAGGCCAACGGCCTGGCGCAAGCGGTCCAGCCAGCTTTCCGGGGCGCGTTCGACCTCGCGCGGCTCCGGCGCGGAGGTCTGACTACTTGGAGGTTCAGGGTTCGATTCAGCGCTCGAACCGGGCGTCTCAGTGTCACTCATCGTCCGTCGTTTTCAGTGGTTTCGCTACCGCCGCCATCACAGCGCGCTTTCGGCGTAGGGGTCGGCGATGCCGAGGCGCGCCAGGATCTCCGTCTCCAGAGTCTCCATGCGTTCCGCTTCGTCATCCTCCAGATGATCATGCCCGAAGAGGTGAAGCAACCCGTGCACCACCAGATGGGTCAGATGGTCCTCGAATGCCAGCCCCTGCTCAAGGGCCTCGGCGACCACTGTTTCACGTGCAACGACGATGTCGCCGAGCAGCGGTCCGAACAATTTGGCATCCGGCGGACTGCCGGGAAAGGACAGCACGTTGGTCGGCTTGTCCTTGTCGCGATAGTCCGCATTGAGCTGGCGCACATGCTCGTCGTCGGTGAAGACGACCGACAGTTCCGAGCCCTTGACGGCCGGAAGCCGGCCGATGGCGAAGCTCGCCTCGACGGCGCCGGCCACCAGCCGAGCCAGTTCGTCCTCGTCCGGCCAGTCGCCGGCCTCGACCAGAAGGTCGATGGCGATCGGCAGCGTCTCGCCGCTCATGCGGTGCCTCCCGCGCGTGCGGGACGCGCCTGCGGAACCTGCCGGGGCGGCGCCTTGTCATAGGCGCGCACGATGCGGCCGACGAGCGGATGGCGAACGACGTCGACATCCGTGAACTTGATCTGGACGATGCCGGGCACGTCGCGCAGCAGCTCGCTCGCCTCGACCAGGCCGGAGACCTGGCCGGGCGGGAGGTCGACCTGGGTCGGATCGCCGGTGACGATCATGCGCGAGCCTTCGCCGAGGCGGGTCAGGAACATCTTCATCTGCATCGAGGTGGTGTTCTGCGCCTCGTCGAGGATGACGACGGCATTCGCCAGCGTCCTGCCGCGCATAAAGGCGAGCGGGGCGACCTCGATCATGCCCGAGGTCAGGCCACGCTCGACCTTCTCCGGCGGCATCATGTCGTAGAGCGCGTCATAGAGCGGGCGGAGATAGGGATCGACCTTCTCCTTCATGTCGCCGGGCAGGAAGCCGAGCCGTTCGCCAGCCTCGACGGCGGGGCGCGAGAGGATCAGCCGCGAGACGTCGCCGCGCTCGATCAGCGCCGCAGCATAGGCGACGGCGAGATAGGTCTTGCCGGTGCCGGCAGGCCCCATGCCGAAGACCAGCTCGGCGCGGTCCATGGCGCGGATATAGGCGTCCTGGGCCGGGTTGCGGGCCATGACGGTGCGGCGGCGCGTCGAGATCTGCGCCATGGCGAGCCGGCCCTTCGGCTCCAGGCTCGGCAGGGAGAGCTGCTCGTCATCGGCGACCGCCATGCGGATGGCGCCCTCGACGTCGGCAGGACCAACCTCGTGCCCCTGCTGCAGGCGGACATAGAGCAGGTCGAGCGCCAGCCTTGCCTGCGCGCAGGCCTCGGGCCGGCCGCGGATCGTCACCTGGTTGCCACGCGCCACCGCCTCGACGCCGAGCTTCTGCTCGATAATGGCGAGGTTCTGGTCGAACTGGCCCAGGAGCTCGCTCGCCAGACGGTTATCGTCGAAGGCGATCACGACATGGGCGATATCGGAGGCATGCGCCATGTCGGCGCCTCGCGCAGCCGGATGACCGGACGGCGTATTGGAGCGTGCATTCACGAAATGACCTCCACGAGATGGCTTTCCTTTGTCGACAGGGGAACCGGCTCCGCCAGCGTGCCGAACAGCGAATTCGACCCGAGGCTGTCGATGGTGACCCGGCCGATCGTGCCGATGCGTTCGGCATCGCCATCGACCAGCACGGCCTGCAGGAAGGGCGAACGGCCCATGAGCTGGCCGGGAAGCCGGCCGGACTTCTCGAACAGCACGTCCAGCGTCTCGCCGACCTTGGAGCGGTTGAACGCGGTCTGCTGGTCGAGGATGAGCGCCTGCAGGCGCTGCAGCCGCTCCGACATCACCGCTTCCGGGACATGGTTGTCATGGCCGGCGGCGGGTGTGCCGGGGCGCGGGCTGTATTTGAACGAATAGGCGGCGGCATAGCCGACCGTCTCGACCAGCCGCATCGTCGCCTCGAAATCGGCGTCGGTCTCGCCCGGGAAGCCGACGATGAAATCGGACGACAGCGCGATGTCGGTGCGGGCGGCGCGGATGCGGTCGACGAGGCGGAGATAGTCGTCCGCCTTGTGCTTGCGGTTCATCGCCGCGAGGATCCGGTCGGAGCCGGCCTGAACGGGCAGATGCAGATAGGGCATCAGCGACGGCAGATCGCGATGGGCGGCGATCAGGCTGTCTTCCATGTCGCGCGGATGGCTGGTCGTGTAGCGCAGCCGATCGAGGCCGGGGATCTCGGCCAGGCGGAACAGAAGCTCGCCCAGGCCCCATTCGCGGCCGTCCGTGCCGACGCCATGCCACGCGTTGACGTTCTGGCCGAGCAGCGTCACCTCGCGCACGCCGGCATCGGCCAGCCGCTCGGCTTCCTGCACGATCTTCTCGACCGGGCGCGAAACCTCGGCGCCGCGCGTATAGGGAACCACGCAGAAGGTGCAGAACTTGTCGCAGCCTTCCTGGATGGTCAGGAACGCCGTGACGCCGCGCGCCCGCGTCCGCTCTCTTGATGCGGCCGGAAGGCGGTCGAATTTCTCGGCGATGGCGAATTCGGTCTCGACCGCCCGCTTGCCCTTCGCGACATCGCGCAGGAGCTGCGGCAGGTGCTGGTAGGACTGCGGCCCGACGACGAGATCGACCACCGGCGCGCGCCGGGCGATCTCCCGGCCCTCGGCCTGGGCGACGCAGCCGGCGACGCCGATCGTCACGGTGCGGCCTTTCAGGGCCGCCTCCTCCTTCATCACGCGCAGGCGCCCGAGCTCGGAATACACCTTCTCGGCCGCCTTCTCGCGGATGTGACAGGTATTGAGGAGGACGAGGTCGGCGTTCTCGGCGCTATCGGTCGCTTCGTAGCCATCGCTTGCCAGCGCATCCGTCATACGATCGGAATCGTAGACGTTCATCTGGCAGCCGTAGGTCTTGATGAAGACGCGCTTCTTTTCCTGGGTTCCGGTCATTGATCCGGTTATCTACCGCCACGGTTTGGCTCTGGCATGATCGCCCGCGACGGATTTTGCCGTCGCCTGCCCTTCCTAGCTGCTTTCTGTCTCGCTGAGAATAGCCGCGTCCGGTGACGCTGCCGTGACCGTCATGTTCCGGACGCCGCGCGCCTTGACCGAACGGACCAGCGCCCGCACTTCCGCCTCGGCCTTCGCCGTCACCTGCTTGCGGTCCGTATCCGGCCCGAAGGCGATCGGCTGGCCGAACGCCACGACGGCGTCGATGGCGCCGATATCGATCATCGCCGCCAGATGCGGGGCGAGATCCATGTCGCCGTGCCAGGCGATGTCGGCCATGCGCGAACGCTCGATCGGCAGGCCCTGAAAGCCGACATAGACGATCGCGACCGGCTGCACCGTGATGGGAGCCCCGCCGCCGGCGTCGCGCGCGGCGCCGACCAGGGCGCTGCGGAAGGGCAGCACCTCGATGCCGTCGCCGGTGGTGCCCTCCGCGAACAGCACGAGCGCCTCGCCGCCGGCGAGCCGCGCCGCGATGGCGCTATTCGAGGCGGCCGTCGCCGTCCGGCGGGTGCGATCGATGAAGACGCTTCGCTGCAGCTTGGCCAGCCAGCTGACCACCGGCCAGCCGGCGACCTCGTTCTTCGCGATGAAGGAAACCGGCAGCACGCTGCCGAGCGTGACGATGTCGACCCAGGAGACGTGGTTGGAAACGATCAGCAGCGGCCGGTCGGCCGTTGGCTTGCCCTCGACCCGCACTTTCAGCCCGAGACTGCGCGCGGCGGCGCGCTGCCACCACATCGGCACGCGGGCGGCGAGGCGCGGCCGAAACCGCATCGCGAACAACTGCACCGGCAGCAGGACCAGCGTCACCAGCAGCAGGTAGACCAGAACGCCAGCGCGCCGGAGCCAGCGCATCAGTTGCCGCCCTTGGCGCCCTTGGCAGACTTGTCGTCGATCGGCACGGCATAGAGCTCGAGCCGATGATCGACGAGCCGGTAGCCGAGACGCTTGGCGATCAGCTCCTGCAGCGCCTCGATCTCCTCGCTGCGGAACTCGATGACGTCGCCGCTGCGCAGGTCGATCAAATGGTCGTGGTGCTCGTCCGAGACCATCTCGTAGCGGCTGCGGCCGTCGCGGAAATCATGCCGCTCGATCATGCCGGCGTCCTCGAACAGCTTCACCGTGCGGTAGACGGTGGAGATCGAGATGCGCGGGTCGATCGCCGAGGCGCGGCGGTAGACCTCCTCGACATCGGGATGATCGGTCGCGACATCGAGCACGCGCGCAATGATGCGGCGCTGCTCGGTCATGCGCATGCCCTTCTCGACGCAAGCGTCTTCGAGGGTCGTCGGATGCTGAAGCTCTGGCGTCACACTCATCTCCTGCCCCACCTTGATCCCATTGCTCAACGGAGCTGCAGCCGCAAGACAAGCGCCGTGCCACCCGGCCCCTTGCCATCGCTATAGTAACCCTTTCGCCGGCCGACTTCGAGGAATCCCAGCGACTGATAGAGGCGCACGGCGCTCTGGTTGCCCTCGTCGACCTCGAGGAAGATCTCCGGCACCAGGTCGCGATAGAGGCTGCGCAGCGCCTCCTCCATCAGCTGGCGCCCATAACCCCGTCCGCGGCTCGACGGCGCCACGGCGATGGTCAGCACCTCGGCCTGGTCGGCGACGGTGCGGACCAGGATGAAGCCCTGCGGACGGCGGGCGCCGAACAGCGTCTCGCGGCGAAGCACGAGGCTGAACACCGTCTTGTCGGTGATCAGCGCCTCGATCTCGTCGGCGCTCCAGCCGCGCCGGAAGCCAGCCGCGTGGATCTCGACGAGAGCCTCGATGTCGGCGGGTTCGGCCGGATCGATGATGATCCGCGGGCGAAGCAGCATGTCCATCATTGGCGCTGGATTCCCTTGTGGTGCTGCGGCTGCGCGTCGGGCGGCCGGATGTAGAGCGGCTTGGGCGGATGCGTTGCCGGATCGAGCGCCGCGCCCCGCGCAAGCAGCGTGGCGATATCGGGCGCCGAGCGCGCATGGACGACCCGGTCCGGCCGCTCGAGCCGCAGCGCCCCGGCCCCGGCGAGATCGGCATCCCGATCCGCCGCGAGTGCCGCGAACGCCTCGATCGGGCCGAGCGTCGCTTCGCCGAGCGGCTGCAGCGAGGCGGAAAAAAGCTGGCCGTAGAGTTCGTCGCCGCGCGCCGGCAATAGCGCCAGGATCGGCCGGTCTGCTCCCTCGGGTCTCTCCCGCGCGGCAAGTGCTGCGTGGCTCTCTAGCGTCGTGACGCCGACGACCGGGACGCAATTGACCAGCGCCAGCCCGCGCGCCGCCGAAATGCCGACGCGCAATCCGGTGAACGAGCCGGGGCCGACCGAGACGATGATGCGGGAAAGCGAGCCCGCCGACACGCCGGCCTCGGCCAGCACGGCGGCGATCTCCGGCATCAGCAGTTCGGCATGGCCCTTGCCGATCGTCCGCTCGCGCAAAAAGACGGTCCCGCCGGCTTCAAGGGCGACGGAACAGTTCTCGAGGGCGGTGTCGATGGCGAGCAGGGTCATAAGACCCCGGATAGTGCCAGAGAGCCGCGCTGTCGAGCGTTCCCGATCAGGAAACGGCCTCGACCTCGCGCACTTCAGGTACGAAGTGACGCAGCAGGTTCTGGATGCCGTGCTTCAGCGTCGCCGTCGAGGACGGGCAGCCCTGGCACGAGCCGCGCATGTTGAGATAGACGACGCCGTCCCGGTAACCTTGGAAGGTGATGTCGCCGCCATCCTGGGCGACCGCGGGACGCACGCGCGTCTCGATCAGCTCCTTGATGGTCTCGACCAGCTCGGCATCGCCCTCGTCGAAGAATTCCTCGTCGCCAGCATGCGGCTTCAGCGTCGCCATGACCGGCACGCCGGCCATGAAGTGCTCCATGATCGCGCCGAGGATGGCGGGCTTCATGTGCTGCCACTCGCCGTCCTTCTTGGTCACGCTGATGAAGTCGTGGCCGAGGAACACGCCGGCGACGCCGTTGACGGCGAACAGGCGCTCGGCCAGCGGCGACCGCTCGGCCTCGTCGGCGTCGCGGAAATCGGCGGTGCTCTCCGGCAGGACGAGCCGACCGGGCAGGAACTTCAAGGTCGACGGATTCGGCGTCGCTTCGGTTTGGATGAACATGATGCGGGCTCCGTCCGAACTTGTTTAGAAGATTTCTAGAATGGCATGATAGCCAGTGTCGCGGGTCCGTCCAAGCGGAAACACGACCTCGCCGTCAAAATCGTAGTCTTGGGGTCAGGTTTCAAGCGATGGCGGCGATGTCGTCGTCGGAAAGCGTGCCCGGCACGATGGTAATCGGCACCGGGAAGGTCGCCGAGTGCTTGCCGGCGATCGAGGAAACGAGCGGACCCGGCCCTTCCTTGTCCGTGCCGGCGGCGAGAACCAGGATCGCGATGTCCTCGTCCTCCTCGATCAGCGCCGTGATCTGCTCGGCCCGCGTGCCTTCGCGGATGACCATTTCCGGCTCGATCGAGGAATGGCGCCTGGCGAGGTCGGCGAATCGGCCGAGCGTCGTCTCCGCCTCCTCCATCGCCTCGGCGCGCATGATGTTCTCGACGCCGATCCAGTGCTGGAAGCCGGACGGCTCGATCACATAGAGCAGGACCAGCGCGCCGCTGGTCCGCTCCGCCCGCCGCGCGCCATAGATCACGGCGCGCGAGCATTCGGGCGTATCGTCGATCACCGCCAGGAACTTGCGGCGGTGACCGGCCTCGGTGCTCTTTCGCTTCATCAGCATGCTTCAATGCTGCCATCGGCGGAACGGCGCCGCAAGACGCCGGACCGCGCCATGCGCTTACGACTTGCCTTACGACTTGCGCCGGATGAAGCCGACGACGTCCTTCACGCCGTTGAGGATCGGCCGGGCTATGGCGTCGGCCCGCGCCGCGCCGTCGGCGAGGATCGCGTCGATATGACCGGGATCGGCCATCAGGCGACGCATCTCGCCGCCGACCGGACCGAGCTTCTCGACCGCGAGATCGGCCAGCGCCGGCTTGAAGCCGGAGAACTGCTGGCCGCCGAACTGGGCGAGGACGGCGTCCTTGGAAAGGCCGGAGAGCGCGGCGTAGATGCCGACCAGATTGTCCGCCTCGGGACGACCCTTCAGGCCCTCGACTTCGCTCGGCAGCGGCTCGGCGTCGGTCTTCGCCTTGCGGATCTTCTGCGCGATCGCATCGGCGTCGTCGGTCAGGTTGATGCGCGAATAGTCGGACGGGTCCGACTTCGACATCTTCTTCGAGCCGTCGCGCAGCGACATGATGCGGGTCGCCGGGCCCGTGATGACCGGCTCGGTGATCGGGAAATAAGCGTCGCCGAAGCCGTGGGCTGCGATCGACTCGGCATAGTCGTTGTTGAACTTCTGCGCGATGTCGCGCGTCAGCTCGAGATGCTGCTTCTGGTCCTCGCCGACCGGCACATGCGTCGCCTGGTAGGCGAGGATGTCGGCGGCCATCAGGCTCGGATAGGCGAGGAGGCCGAGCGAGGCGTTCTCCTTGTCCTTGCCGGCCTTGTCCTTGAACTGCGTCATGCGGTTCATCCAGCCGATGCGCGCGACGCAATTGAAGATCCAGGCGAGTTCCGCATGGGCGGAAACCTGACTCTGGTTGAAGACGACGTTCTTGACCGGGTCGATGCCGGCGGCGACGAAGGCGGCCGTCACCTCACGGATCTGCCGCGCCAGCTCGGTCGGCTCCTGCCAGACGGTGATCGCGTGCATGTCGACCACGCAGTAGATGCACTCGTTCTCGTGCTGCAGGGCGACGAAGTTGACGATCGCGCCGAGATAGTTGCCGAGATGGAGATTGCCGGTCGGCTGGACGCCGGAAAAGATGCGCGTCTTGAATTCGGTCATCAGAAACCCCGTTTTTCCGGCGCGTTATGGCGCGGCGTTGCAATGCGCGCAAGCGCGGAAGGTTAGCGACTCCTACGGTTGCGAAGCTTGCCGAGGATGGTGCCGAAATGCACGACGCCGGTCAGCTGGCAGAACATGGCGAACAGCACCAGCCCGATCGCGCAGATCGTGCCCATCGCGGCGGCGCGGAACAGGATGCGCTGGTCGGCGAAATAAGGCTCCGCCCACCAGGCGACGAGGAAGACGGAAAGCCCCATCGCCATCGCCGCGACCAGCACCATCGGCAGGTTGCGCCGTACCTTGTCGTCGAAGAGGAAGTGCCCGCGCTTGTGCAGCGCCCAGCCGAGCAGCGCCGCATTGACCCAGCCGGAAATGCTGGTGGCGATGGCGATGCCGACATAGGTGAGCGACGGGAACAGCGCCAGCGAGCCGACGATGTTGACGGCAACGCCGATGGCGGCGAACCACATCGGCGTCTTGGTGTCCTCGCGGGCGAAGAAGCCGGGCGACAACACCTTGATCAGCACGAAGGCCGGCAGGCCGACGGCATAGCCCATCAGCGTGTGGGCGGTGGCCAGCGTGTCCTCCGGCCCGAACTCGCCACGCTGGAACAGAACCTGCACGATCGGCTTGGCCAGCACGAACAGCGCGATCGCCGCCGGAAGCGTCAGCGTCATCGCGAATTCGAGGCTGCGGTTCTGCGTGTAATGGACCAGATCCGTGCGGCCGGAACGGACATGGCGCGACAGGTCCGGCAGCATGACGACGGCGATGGTGGCGCCGACGATGCCGAGCGGCAGCTGATACAGGCGGTCGGCATAACCGAGGATGGCGATGGCGCCCGGCGCGAAGGAGGCGATCATCGTGCCGATGACGATGTTGATCTGGGTGACGCCGCCGGCGATCATCCCGGGCACGGCGAGCGTCGTCAGCCGGCGAACCCCTGCCGTCAGGCGCGGCCAGCGCAGCTTCAAGAGCATGCCCGTCCGCCAGGCATCGAAGACGACGACGGCCAGCTGGAAGACGCCGCCGATCAGCGTCGCCCAGGAGAGCAGGATACCGGCCTCGGCCGTGTTCTCCAGCTTGTAGAACAGGATGTAGGCGAGCGCCGCCACCAGCACGACATTGAGAAGGCCCGGCGCCATCGCCGCCGCCATGAAGCGCCCTTCCGCGTTCAGCACGCCGCTATAGAGCGCCAGCAGCGAGATCAGCGTCAGATAGGGGAACGAGATCCGGGTGAGCAGCACCGCGAGATCGAATTTCGACGGATCCGACACGAAGCCCGGCGCCATGATGTACATGAGCGGCACCATGGCGATCAGCGCGATCACCGTCAGCACGATCAGGAAGGCGAACAGCGCCGACAGCGCCTCCGAACCAAACTCCTTGGCCGCGTCGCGGCCCTCGGCCTCGAGCTTGCCGGCGAACAACGGAATGAAGGCGGAGGAAAAAGCGCCTTCGGCAAACAGCCGCCGGAACAGGTTTGGGAAGCGGAAAGCGACCATGAACGCGTCCGCCACCGGCCCGGTGCCGAGCGCCGCCGCCATGAACATGTCGCGGACGAAGCCGAGAAGCCGGCTCGATGTCGTCGAACCACCGACGGTGACAAAGTTTTTCAGGAGAGACATTGCCACCTGGCGGATCGGAAGGAGGAACACGTCGCCCGCGCCCGCGAGCGGGCCGAGTTAGACCCTTGGTTGCGAGAAAATCAAGGCAAAGCGAAGGCCGAGCGACCGCCGCCGCCTTCCCGTCGCGCGCTTTCGCAAACGAAGCCGCGCGCGACCGCTTTCCGCCTCAGCCGGCCTTCTTCGCGGCCGGCTTCTCCGCCGGCGGCAGGCCCTCGAACGCCTGATGCAGGCGACGGCGGATACTCGCCTCGCGATTGGCGTTCATCACCTTCCGGCCGGTCAGATCGGTGACGTAGAAGACGTCGACCGCCCGCTCGCCGAAGGTGACGATATGGGCCGAAGCGATGTTCAGGTTCAGATCCGAGATCGAGCGGGTCAGGTCGTAGAGCAGGCCCGGCCGGTCGAGCCCGGAGGCCTCGATCGCGGTGAACTGGTTCGACCAGGAATTGTCGAGCAGGATCTGCGTCTCGACGGTGAAGGCCTTGATGCGGGCGCGCGACTTCGCCTTCTTGGCGATCGCCTCCGGCAGCGCCACGGCGCCGGAAAGCGCCTGCTCGATCAGCGCACCGACCTTGAGCGCCCGCGTCGTCTCCTCGGCGTCGGTCTCGAATTCGCGCGCGATGAAGATGGTGTCGACCGCGAGCCCGTCGGTCGTGGTGAAGATCTGCGCGTCGACGATGTTGCCGCCGGCGGCAGTGCAGGCGCCGGCGATCATCGAGAGCAGGCGCGGATGGTCGGGCGCAAGAACGGTGATCTCGGTGATCGCCTCGAAGGCGCGGGTCGTGACCGCCGTCGCCAGCGTCCTGCCGGAGCGGTCGGCGTCGCGGATCAGCGCCGCATGCGCGATCTTGCGCGGCAGGTCGACGCGCAGCCAGTAGGCCGGATAGTGACGATCGAGATAGGTGTCGAGCTCCTTGGCCGGCCAGTCGGCCAGCGCCTCGGCCAGCTCCGCCTTGGCGGCGGCGACGCGCTCGTCGCGCGAGACCTGGCTGTGACCGCCGGTGAGCAAGGGCTCGGTCTCGTAGTAGAGCGTGCGCAGCAATTGCCCCTTCCAGCCGTTCCAGACGCCGGGGCCGACCGCCTTGATGTCGGCGATGGTCAGCACCATCAGCATCTTCAGCCGCTCCAGGCTCTGCACCACGGCCGCGAAATCCTGGATCGTCTTGCGGTCGCCGAGATCGCGCGACTGCGCCGTCATGCTCATCAGGAGGTGATGCTCGATCAGCCAGGCAACCGTCTCGGTCTGCGCCGGCGTCAGGCCGAGGCGCGGGCAGAGCTTGCGCGCCACCCGGGCGCCGGCGATCGAATGATCCTCCGGCCGGCCCTTGGCGACGTCGTGCAGGAACATCGCGACATAGAGCGCGGTGCGGTCCTGGATCGTCGGCATCACCGAATTGGCGAGCGGATGCTCGCTGGCGCGGTCGCCGGCGTCGATCTCCGACAGCACGCCGATCGAGCGGATCAGATGCTCGTCCACCGTATAGTGGTGGTACATGTTGAACTGCATCATCGCGACGACCTTGCCGAAGTCAGGCACGAAGCGACCGAGCACGCCCGCCTCGTTCATCCGCCGCAGCACCACCTCGGGCTGGTTGCGCGAGGCGACCAGCTCCAGGAACAGGCGGTTGGCCTCCGGATCGTCGCGCAGCTTCGCGTCGATCAGCTTCAGCGAGCGCGTCACCTGCTTCATCGCGTCGGGATGGAAGGCGAGGTTGTGCTTGTCGGCCAGATGGAAGATGCGGATCAGATTGACCGGATCGCGCTTGAAGACGTCCGGCGAAGCCATGTTGATGCGGTCGTGCTCGACGACGAAATCGCTGGAGCCGGTGATCTTGCGATGGCGGCGGCGGGAGCCGAAGGTGAAGAACCGGTTCAGGAGCGGCGTCGGCTTGGCGTTCTCCTCCTCCAGACCGGCGCAGAAGATCATCGTCAGGTCGCCGACATCCTTGGCGACCAGGAAGTAGTGCTTCATGAAGCGCTCGACATCCTTCATGCCCGGATGCGAGGTGTAGCCGAGGCGGACCGCCATCTCGCGCTGCACGTCGAAGGAGAGCCGCTCCTCCGGCCGCCCGGTCAGGAAGTGCAGATGGCAGCGCACCGACCAGAGGAAATCCTCCGACTTGCGGAATAGCGCCATCTCCGAGCGCGAGAACAGCCCCGCCTCGACCAGCGCGTCGCCGGAGCGGACGCGGTAGAAATATTTGGCGATCCAGAACAGCGTGTGCAGATCGCGCAGGCCACCCTTGCCTTCCTTGACGTTCGGCTCGACCACATAGCGCGAGGCGCCCTGCCTGCGGTGACGATCGTCGCGCTCGGCGAGCTTGGCCGCGATGAATTCCGGCCCGGTGCCCTTCACCACCTCGGTGTCGAAGCGCTGGGTCAGTTCGTCGAAGAGATGCCGGTCGCCCCAGAGGAAGCGCGCTTCCAGGATGGCGGTGCGGATCGTCATGTCGCCGCGCGACAGGCGGATGCATTCGTCGACATTGCGGGTGGCGTGGCCGACCTTCAGGCCGAGATCCCACAGCATGTAGAGCACGAACTCGACGACGCTCTCGCCCCAGGGCGTCTGCTTGTAGGGCAGCACGAACAGGAGATCGATGTCGGAGCCGGGTGCCAGCATGCCGCGGCCATAGCCGCCGACCGCCACCAGCGCCATGCGTTCGGCCGAGGTCGGGTTCTCGGCCGGATAGACGTGGCGGACCGCCACCTCGTAGATCGCGCCGATGATCTCGTCCTGCAGGCGCGACAGGCGACGGGCGCAGGCGCTGCCATGACCGTCGGCGATCAGCTGCGCCTCGGCCTCGGCCCGGCCGGCCTTCATCGTCTGCTTCAGATGGGCGAGAACGGCCGACCGCAGCGCCGATTTATCCAGCCCCGGCGCCATCGCATGGAGTTCCTCGGCGAGCGAGGGGCCGTCGAGGAGCGCGGTGTCGGATCTGGTGGTCATGGAGGCGATCGGCCCTGGATCGTGGCAAGTGGCCGAAACCTAGACCGCTTTTCGGACCCGCGCCAATAGTCGCGTCGGCGCGGCTCCGGCCCCGGCGGGTCAGCGATTCTGCGCCCGCGCCGCTTTCAGGCTGTAGAGCGCCTCCAGCGCCTGTCGCGGGGTCATTTCGTCCGGCTGCAACCCGTCGAGGACCGGGCCGAGCGGGTCTTCCGCCACGACAGGCTGCGGTTTGACGGCGAGCGCGGCAAATAGCGGCAGATCGTCAATCAGCGTCGCCGCCGGCGATTTGCGGTCGGTTTCTTCCAGGTGCGAGAGCACGTCGCGTGCCCGCGCCACCACGGAGGGCGGCAGGCCGGCGAGCTTCGCCACCTGGATGCCGTAGGAGCGATCGGCCGCGCCGGCGACGATCTCGTGCAGGAAGACGACGTCGCCGTTCCATTCCTTGACCCGGACGGTGGCGTTCTCCAGCCGGTCGAGCCGCTGCGACAGCGCCGTCAGCTCGTGATAGTGCGTCGCGAACAGGCCGCGGGCGCGGTTGACCTCATGCAGATGCTCGATCGCCGCCCAGGCGATCGACAGGCCGTCGAAGGTCGCCGTGCCGCGGCCGATCTCGTCGAGGATAACAAGCGAGCGGTCGGTCGCCTGGTTGAGGATCGCCGCCGTCTCGACCATCTCGACCATGAAGGTCGACCGGCCGCGCGCGAGATCGTCGGCGGCGCCGACGCGGCTGAACAGGCGGTCGACGATGCCGAGATGGGCGCTCTCGGCCGGCACGTAGGAGCCGATCTGCGCCAGGATGGCGATCAGCCCGTTCTGGCGCAGGAAGGTCGATTTACCGGCCATGTTCGGGCCGGTGATCAGCCAGATCAGGCCGGGCTTGCCATCCTTGCGGGCGCCGAGGTCGCAGCCATTGGCGACGAAGGCGGCGCCGCCGTCGCGCTTCAGCGCCTGCTCGACGACCGGATGGCGGCCGCCCTTGATGGCAAAGGCCAGCGAGCGGTCGACGACCGGCCGGGCATAATTGTCGGTCTCGGCCAGCGTCGCCAGCGCGGCCGTGACGTCGATGACGGCGAGCGCCGCCGCGACGGCGCGCAGCCGATCGGCCACGCCGACGACATGGGCGAGCAGCGCGTCGAAGGTGGCCTGCTCGATCGCCAGCGCACGGTCGCCGGCCGAAGCGATCTTCGCCTCGAGGTCGGCAAGCTCGGTGGTGATGAAGCGCATGGCGCCGGCCATGGTCTGGCGATGGATGTAGCGGCCGGCGAAATCGGCGCCCAGCAGCCGCTCGCCATGCTGCTGCGGCACCTCGATGAAATAGCCGAGCACGTTGTTGTGCTTGATCTTCAGCGCCTTGATGTCGGTCTCGGCCGCATAGGTCGCCTGCAGGCCCGCGATCACCTGGCGGCTTTCGTCGCGCAGCGCCCGCGTGGTGTCGAGATCGGCGTCGTAGCCGGGGCGGACGAAGCCGCCGTCGCGCTTCAGGAGCGGCAGCTCGTCGGCGAGCGCCGCCGCGAACTCGGCGGCGAGATCATGCGGCGCGTCGGCGAGCGACGCGCGGGCGGCGACCAGCTCGTCCGGCAGGGCCGACCCGTCCTCGCCGAGCGTCGCCGCGAGCCGCGCCGCCGCATCGAGGCCGTAGCGGATGCCGGCGAGATCGCGCGGGCCGCCGCGATTGAGCGACAGGCGCGACAGGGCGCGGGCGAGATCCGGGCTGGCGCCGAGCGCCTCGCGGATGACGGTGCGCCGTCGCCCGAGCTTCAGCATGTGATCGAGCGCATCGAGGCGGCGTTCGATCAGCTCCGGATCGGTCGAGGGGCTGGCGAGCCGTTCGGCGAGCAGGCGCGAACCAGGGCCCGTCACGGTCCGATCGATCGCCGCGAGCAGGCTGCCGCGCCGCTCGCCGGAAAGCGTCCGGACCAGTTCCAGATTGGCGCGCGTCGCCGCGTCGATCAGCATGACGGCGCCGTCGCTCTCGCGGATCGGCCGGGCGAGCGGCGGCCGCTCGCTGATCTGCGTCTTCTCGACATAGGCAAGCGCCGCGGCCGCGGCCGAAAGCTCGACGCGGGAGAAGGAACCGATGCCGTCCAGCGTGCCGACGCCGAAATAGGCGGCGAGCCGCGTGCCGGCGGTCGAACCGTCGAAGAACGCGCCCGGAAGCGGCGTCACCGAGACGGGGAGTTCGCGCACGAACGGACCGAGGTCCTCGTCGGCGAAGAAGCTGTCGGGAACGAGCAGCTCGCGCGGATCGACGCGGGCGATGTCGGCCGAGAGCCGCGTCTGGTCGGTCTCCGCCAGGCGGAAATCGCCGGTCGAGATGTCGATCCAGGCGATGGCGAAGCGGTCGCTGCCATCCGCCGCCGCGCCGCGCAGCCGCGCCACCGCGGCGAGATAATTGTTGCGACCGGCGTCGAGCAGCGTGTCCTCGGTCAGCGTGCCCGGCGTGACGAGGCGGACGACGCCGCGCTTCACCACGGACTTGCCGCCGCGCTTCTTCGCCTCGGCCGGATCTTCCTGCTGCTCGCAGACGGCGACGCGGTGTCCGAGCGAGATCAGCTTCTGCAGATAGTCGTTGGCGGCATGCACCGGCACGCCGCACATCGGGATGTCCTCGCCGAGATGCTTGCCGCGCTTCGTCAGCGTGATGCCGAGCGCGCGCGACGCGACCTCGGCATCGTCGAAGAACAGTTCGTAGAAGTCGCCCATCCGGTAGAACAGCAGGCTGCCCGGATTGGCGGTCTTGATCTCGAGATACTGCTCCATCATCGGCGTGGGCCGGGGAAGCGTGGCGTCGGGGGCGGGATCGGGTGAGAGCATGGCGGGGACGCTAGCAAAACGTTGAAGGTGTTTCACCCTCGCGCGCGGGGTGATCGCACTTGAGATCACAAAAACCGGTGATATCGTCGCGGTCCACAATCTGAGACGGCGAATGCCGTCCGCCCCCTGGAAACGCCTACGCCGAGCCCCATCCCATGACCGAGACCAAACGTCCCGCCAAAAGCGGCCCCGTGCTCACCGACAAGGAGGCGCTGGATTTCCACGCCCAGGGGCGGCCGGGCAAACTCGAAATCACGCCGACCAAGCCGATGGCGACGCAGCGCGACCTGTCGCTCGCCTATTCGCCCGGCGTCGCCGTGCCGGTGAAGGCGATCGCCGAGAACCCGGCGCTCGCCTACGACTACACGACGCGCGGCAATATGGTCGCCGTCATCTCGAACGGCACCGCCATCCTCGGCCTCGGCAATCTGGGCCCGCTCGCCTCGAAGCCGGTGATGGAGGGCAAGGCCGTCCTGTTCAAGCGCTTCGCCGACATCGATTCGATCGATCTCGAGCTCGACACCGAGGATGTCGACGCCTTCGTCAACTCGGTCCGCTATCTGGGCCCGTCCTTCGGCGGCATCAATCTCGAAGACATCAAGGCGCCCGACTGCTTCGTCATCGAGAGCCGGCTGCGCGAGCTGATGGACATTCCCGTCTTCCATGACGACCAGCACGGCACGGCGATCATCGCCACCGCCGGCATGATCAACGCGCTGCACCTGACCGGCCGCGACATCAAGACGACCCGCCTCGTCTGCAACGGCGCCGGCGCCGCCGGCATCGCCTGCATCGAGCTGGTCAAGGCGATGGGCATGCCGGCCGAGAACGTCATCCTCTGCGACACCAAGGGCGTGGTCTACCAGGGCCGCACCGAGGGCATGAACCAGTGGAAGACGGCGCATGCGACGCCGACCGACGCGCGCACCCTCGAAGACGCGATGAAGGGCGCCGACATCTTCTTCGGCGTCTCGGCCAAGGGCGCCCTGACGCCGGACATGGTGCGCTCGATGGCGCCGAAGCCGATCATCTTCGCCATGGCCAATCCCGATCCCGAGATCACGCCGGAGGAAGTGGCCGAGATCCGCGACGACGCCATCATGGCGACCGGCCGCTCCGACTATCCGAACCAGGTCAACAACGTCCTCGGCTTCCCCTACATCTTCCGCGGCGCGCTCGACGTGCGCGCCACGACGATCAACGAGGACATGAAGATCGCGGCGGCCAACGCCCTTGCCGCCCTGGCGCGCAAGGACGTTCCCGACGAGGTCGCCGCCGCCTATCAGGGCGTCCGTCCCCGCTTCGGGCCGCACTACATCATTCCGGTGCCGTTCGATCCGCGCCTGCTCTCCGACATCCCCGCCGCGGTCGCCCAGGCCGCGATGGACAGTGGCGTCGCCGGCAAGCCGATCGAGGACATGGCCGCCTACAAGATCCAGCTCTCGGCCCGCCGCGACCCGATCGTCGGCACGCTGGCGCGGATCTACGAGCGCGTCCGCCGCAATCCGAAGCGCGTCGTCTTCGCCGAGGGCGAGGAAGAGCAGGTGATCCGCGCCGCCTCCAGCTTCGTGTCGCAGGAACTCGGCAAGGCGATCCTGATCGGCCGCGAGGACATCATCCGCGAGACGGCGGCGAACGCCGGCATCGAGCTTGTCGACGGGATGGAAATCCACAATGCGCGGCTGTCGAAGCGCAACCCGGCCTATATCGACTTCCTCTATGCCCGGCTGCAGCGGCAGGGTTACCTGCATCGCGACAGCCAGCGCCTGATCAACACCGACCGCAACTATTTCGGCGCCACCATGGTGGCGCTCGGCGACGCCGACGCCATGGTCTCGGGCGTGACGCGCAACTATTCGACCGTCCTGCACGACGTGCGCAAGGTGATCGACACCCGCCCCGGCCATCGTGTCATCGGCGTGTCGATCGCGCTGATCCGCGGCCGCACCGTCGTCGTCGCCGATACGGCGGTGCACGACATGCCGACGGGCGAGGAACTGGCCGACATCGCCGTCGAGGCGGCCGGCGTCGCCAAGCGCCTCGGCTACGAGCCGCGCGTCGCCATGCTGGCCTATTCCACCTTCGGCCAGCCGGAGAGCGAACGCTCCCGCCATGTCCGCGAGGCGGTGCAGATCCTCGAGCGCCGGCGCGTCGGCTTCGAGTTCGACGGCGAGATGGCGGCCGACGTGGCGCTGAACCAGAAGGCGATGGCGGCCTATCCGTTCTGCCGCCTGTCGGGTCCGGCCAACGTGCTGGTCATGCCGGCGTTCCACTCGGCCTCGATCTCGACCAAGATGCTGCAGGAGCTGGGCGGGGCCACGGTGATCGGGCCGCTGCTCGTCGGCCTCGACAAGCCGGTGCAGATCCTCTCGCTCGGCGCGCGCGACAGCGACATCGTCAACATGGCGGCACTGGCGGCCTTCAACGTGGGCGGCTAAAGAGGCGGACGAACGCCAACCGTCGGACCCCGCGATGCCGAAAGTCTACGACTGCTTCACCTTCTTCAACGAACTCGATCTGTTGGAGGTGCGGCTGAACGAACTCGACGGCATCGTCGACCGCTTCGTGCTGTGCGAGTCGCCCTACACCTTCCGCGGCCAGCCGAAGCCGCTCGTCTTCCAGGAGAACCGCGAACGCTTTGCGCGGTTCCTTCCCAAGATCGAGCATGTCGTCGTCGACGACCTGCCGCTCGGCGGCGGCAACAAGGAGCGCCACTACTTCGTGAAGGAGCGCTTCCAGCGCGACGCGCTGGCGCGCGGCCTGCGCGGCGCCGCGCCCGACGACTACGTCATCCTCTGCGACGTCGACGAGATCCCGCGCGCGAGCGCGATCGAGGCGATCGTCCGGGCGAACGGACCGAAGGCCGTCCATCTGCTCGAGATGGACTACTACATCTACTTCCTGAACCTTCTGGTCTCGACCGGGTGGGACAAGCCGCGCATGGGCCGCTACGGCGACATCCGCCGGCTGCAGTCGCTGCGCTCCGGCGGCCCTGGCTGGGCGCCGAAGGAAAAGCGGATCCTCTCGGTCCTGCGGCAGTGGAAGCGGATGGTGTTTGGCGTACGGCCGCGCCCCTGGATCCGCGTGCCCGACGCCGGCTGGCACTTCACCTCGATGAACGGCCCCGCCGCCGTGCGCGAGAAGATGATGGCCTATTCGCATATCCGGCCGGACATGGAGAGCGAAGCCGTGATCATCGGCCTGATCGCCGATGTCCTGGAGCGCGCGGCCGCAAATGGCGGCGACGCCACGCCGCGCCTCGACCCGGCGGCAAAGCTGCCCGCTTTCGTCCGGGACAATGCCGACCGCTTCGCCGGCCTGATCGCCTCCGAGGCGACGCTGGCGGACTACAGGGAACTAGCGCGGCGCTGAAGCCTCAGCCGGGCAGGCCGACCGACTGGATCCGGTGGATGCCGGCGCGATCCATCACCGCGATCGCTTCGGCCAGCGAATCCTGCGTATCGATGGCGCGGCAGGCGTCCTCGACCACCGTGGTCTGGAAGCCGTGCGCCCGCGCGTCCTGCGCCGTCCACGACACGCAGAAATCGAGCGCCAGGCCGACGACGAAGACGTGTTCGATGTTGCGCTCGAACAGATAGCCGGTGAGCCCGGTCGGCGTCTTGCGGTCCGCCTCGAAGAAGGCCGAGTAGCTGTCGGTGTGGGCGTGATAGCCCTTGCGCAGGATCAGCTGGGCGTGCGGGATGTCGAGGCCCGATGCCAGCGCCGCGCCCTGCGTGCCCTGGACGCAGTGATCCGGCCAGAGCACCTGCGGTCCATAGCGCAGCCCGATCGTCTCGAATGGGGCGCGGCCGGCATGGCTGGAGGCGAACGAGATGTGGCCGGCCGGATGCCAGTCCTGCGTGATGACGACGTTCTGGAAGCCGCGGGCGAGCCGGTTGACGAGCGGAACGATGGCGTGGCCATCGTCCACCGCGAGCGCGCCGCCCGGCAGAAAGTCGTTCTGAATGTCGGTCACAATGAGAACGGTGTTCGATTCCGGCACGATATATCCCCCCACAGGACGCTGCCTCGTCGTCTGAGCGGCCTTGTTAACCAACTATTCCCGATCGTCCAAGACTTTCATTATCGTCCAAGACTTTCATCACCATTCAGGGCTTTCGTCGGGCTTGGTCACCCGGCGAAGCGTCAGATTGATGCGCCCGCCCTGCGCCAGCAGGGTCGACGTGCCCGGATAGATCCGGTCGACGCCGTGAAAGGCGAGGCGCGACGCGCCGCCGAGCAGCAGCACGTCGCCGGAGGCGAGGCGAAGCGAGCGGGTCGGGTCGCGGCGGTCGAGGCCGCCGATGCGGAACAGGCAGCTGTCGCCGAGTGATACCGAAAGGACGGGCGCGGCGAACTCCGCCTCGTCGGAATCCTGGTGCAGCCCCATCCGCGCCTCGGCCTCGTAGAAATTGACCAGGCAGGCCTCCGGCGGATGCGGATAGTCCGCGAGCTCCTTCCAGAGCGAAAGCAGCACCTCGGGAATGGCGGGCCAGGGCCGGCCGGTCCCGGGATGGGTCGGCTGGTAGCGATAGCCGCTCTGGTCGGAAACCCAGCCGAGGGGCCCGCAATTGGTCATGCGGACCGAGAACGGCTTGCCGGTTCGCGGCATGGTCGGGCGGTAGAGGGGCGCTTCCACTGCCACGGCGCGGATCGCGTCCCGCAGCGCCTCCTGCGCCGTCCGGTCGAGCCGCCCGGGAACCAGGCGAAACCCGTCCAGCAGGGTGTTCTCTCCGGTGGAAGATGGCATTTCCGGGCTTGCCTCCCTTGGTTCGTAGCGTCCCGCCGACATCAGGCTGAGAGCCGACTTGCGGCCGTTTAGGCATCTTCTTATATACGCCCAGAACCTGCGCAGGCCGGCCCGTTCGCCGAGACCACGCAAATCGTAGTGTTCATGGGGGCCGTTCGGGCACCTGCCCGGCACGGCGGAAGCCTCCAAGAGGGTCCGCACGGCCAGCCGAAAGGAGAGAGAATATGGCTAAGGTCATCGGTATCGACCTCGGAACGACGAATTCCTGTCTCGCCGTCATGGACGGCAAAACGCCGAAGGTCATCGAGAACGCCGAGGGCGCGCGCACGACGCCGTCCATGGTCGCGTTCACGGACGACGGCGAGAAACTGGTCGGCCAGCCGGCGAAGCGCCAGGCGGTCACCAATCCCGAACACACCTTCTTCGCGGTGAAGCGCCTGATCGGCCGCCGCTATGACGACCCGATGGTCGAGAAGGACAAGCATCTCGTCCCCTACAACATCGTCAAGGGTCCGAATGGCGACGCCTGGGTCGAGGTCGAGGGCGAGAAGTACTCCCCGGCCCAGATTTCGGCCTTCATCCTGCAGAAGATGAAGGAAACGGCCGAATCCTTCCTCGGTACGCCGGTCGAGCAGGCCGTGATCACGGTTCCGGCCTATTTCAACGACGCCCAGCGTCAGGCCACCAAGGACGCCGGCAAGATCGCCGGCCTCGAGGTGCTGCGCATCATCAACGAGCCGACGGCGGCGGCACTCGCCTACGGCCTCGACAAGAACGACGGCAAGACGATCGCGGTCTATGACCTCGGCGGCGGCACGTTCGACATCTCGATCCTCGAGATCGGCGACGGCGTCTTCGAGGTGAAGTCGACCAATGGCGACACCTTCCTCGGCGGCGAAGACTTCGACATGCGCCTGGTCGGCTACCTCGCCGACGAGTTCAAGCGCGAGCAGGGCATCGACCTGCGCGGCGACAAGCTGGCGCTGCAGCGCCTGAAGGAAGCGGCGGAGAAGGCCAAGATCGAGCTTTCGTCGGCGCAGCAGACCGAGATCAACCTGCCCTTCATCACCGCCGACGCCAAGGGCCCGAAGCACCTCGCGATCAAGCTGACCCGCTCGAAGTTCGAGGCGCTGGTCGACGATCTGGTGCAGCGGACCGTGGCGCCCTGCAAGGCGGCGCTCAAGGATGCGGGCCTCTCGGCCGGCGAGATCGACGAAGTGGTTCTGGTCGGCGGCATGACCCGCATGCCGAAGATCCAGGAGATCGTGAAGCAGTTCTTCGGCAAGGAGCCGCACAAGGGCGTCAACCCGGATGAAGTCGTCGCCATGGGCGCCGCGATCCAGGCCGGCGTTCTGCAGGGCGACGTCAAGGACGTGCTGCTGCTCGACGTGACCCCGCTGTCGCTCGGCATCGAGACGCTCGGCGGCGTGTTCACGCGCCTGATCGAACGCAACACCACGATCCCGACCAAGAAGAGCCAGGTCTTCTCGACGGCCGAGGACAGCCAGTCCGCCGTGACGATCCGCGTCTTCCAGGGCGAGCGCGAGATGGCGGCCGACAACAAGATGCTCGGCCAGTTCGATCTCGTCGGCCTGCCGCCGGCGCCGCGTGGCGTGCCGCAGATCGAGGTCACCTTCGACATCGACGCCAACGGCATCGTCAACGTCTCGGCAAAGGACAAGGGCACCGGCAAGGAGCAGCAGATCCGCATCCAGGCCTCGGGTGGTCTTTCCGACGCCGACATCGAGAAGATGGTCAAGGACGCCGAGAGCCACGCCGCCGAGGACAAGAAGCGTCGCGCGGTCGTCGAGGCGAAGAACCAGGGCGAAGCGCTGGTGCATTCGACCGAGAAGTCGCTCGGCGAGTTCGGCTCGAAGATCTCGGCCGCCGACAAGTCGACGATCGAAACCGCGATCGCCGATCTGAAGACGGCGCTCGAGGGCGACGATCCGGAAGCGATCGAGCAGAAGACCAACACGCTGGCCCAGGCTTCGATGAAGCTCGGCGAGGCGATGTACGCGGCCCAGCAGGCCGACGGCAGCCAGGGCAATCCCGAGGCGGCCGGTTCGGACGATGTGGTCGACGCGGACTTCGAGGAAGTCAACGACGACAAGAAGACCCACTGATCGGTCTTCGCGAGAACAGGGAGGCCCGGCGTACCGCGCCGGGCCTCTATCACGGTATGGCACCGTTTGTGCCACTCTCTTGAGTTTCGGCTCGCTTTCACCACGGGCGCCGCATGGCAAAAATCGATTACTATGAGCTGCTGGGCGTCGCGCGCGATTGTGACGACAAGGGCCTGAAGGTCGCCTTCCGCAAGCTCGCGATGCAGTACCATCCCGACAAGAACCCGGGTGATCACACTGCCGAGGCGAAGTTCAAGGAAATCAACGAAGCCTACGAGATGCTGAAGGACCCGCAGAAGCGGGCAGCCTATGACCGCTTCGGCCATGCCGCCTTCGAGAATGGCGGCGGCGGACCCGGCTTCTCCGGCGATTTCTCCTCTTCGATGTCGGACATCTTCGACGACATCTTCGGCGAGTTCATGGGTGGCGGGCGCCGCAGCGGCGGCGGCCAGCGCTCGGGCGGCCGCGAGCGCGGCGCCGACCTTCGCTACAACATGGAGATCACCCTCGAGGAAGCCTTCTCCGGCAAGACCGCGGAAGTGCATGTCCCGACCAAGATCGCCTGCGAGGCCTGCTCCGGCACCGGCGCCAAGCCGGGATCGCACCCGAAGGTCTGCACCACCTGCGACGGCCATGGCCGCGTGCGCGCGGCGCAGGGCTTCTTCTCGATCGAGCGCACCTGCCCGACCTGCCAGGGACGCGGCGAGATCATCTCCGACCCCTGCGACAAATGCGCCGGCTCCGGCCGCACGACGCAGGAGCGCACGCTCTCCGTCAACATTCCCGCCGGCATCGAGGACGGCACCCGCATCCGCCTCTCGGGCGAGGGCGAGGCCGGATTGCGCGGCGGCCCGGCCGGCGATCTCTATCTCTTCCTGTCGGTGAAGCCGCACAGCCTGTTCCAGCGCGAGGGCGCCGACATCTTCTGCCGGGTGCCGATTTCGCTGACGACGGCGGCGCTGGGCGGCCAGTTCGACGTGCCGACGGTCGATGGCGGCAAGACCCGCGTCAAGGTTCCGGAAGGCACCCAGACCGGCAAGCAGTTCCGCCTGAAGAGCAAGGGCATGCCCGTCTTGCGTTCGAGCCAGATGGGCGACATGTACATCCAGGTCGTCGTCGAAACGCCTCGCAACCTGTCGCGCCGCCAGCGTGAACTGCTCGAGGAATTCGAGAAGGCCTCGTCCGAAGAGACCAACCCGGAATCCGCCGGCTTCTTCGCCCGGATCCGGGACTTCTTCGGCGGCAGCTGAGAGGCTCGTGCGTCACAGGATTGCCGCGATGCGTGGCGCATAGTCCGTAATCTCAACCATTCGGGGCCGTCATGTCCTCTATCCAGATGCGAAAGCTGAAAGCGCTCGTTGCCGATGAGGTCCGCTTTTTTCGAAGCTGGATGGGCAAGCCGCTCTCGATCGGCGCCGTCAGCCCCTCGGGCAAGGCGCTGACCAAGCTGATGGCGAGCTTCGTCGATCCGAACGACACGCTGCCGGTGATCGAGCTCGGACCAGGCACCGGCGTCGTCACCCAGGCGCTGCTCGAGCGCGGCGTGGCGCCGGAGCGGATCATCTCGATCGAATACAGCGCCGAATTCTGCCGGCTGCTCGAAAAGCGCTTCCCGGGCGTGACGATCGTCCAGGGCGACGCCTACGCCATGGACAAGATCCTCAGGGATCGCGGCATCGTTGGGCCGGTCAGCGCCGTCGTCTCCAGCCTGCCGCTGATCACCCAGCCGCCGGCCCGCCGGCACAAGCTGATCGACGACGCCTTCGACCGGCTGACGCCGGACCGGCCTTTTATCCAGTTTTCCTACAGCCTCGCCTCGCCGATCCCGCCTGATCCCGCCCAGTTCTCGACAACCCACACCGGTTGGGTCATGAAGAACGTGCCGCCGGCCCGCGTCTGGGTCTATCGGCGGACCCACTGAGCCGGCTCTCCCCGAGCCGGTCGGCCTCGACCCCATCGAACCGCCATTGCCCTGCGTGCCTCGCCGCGCGAATTGATATTGTTGCGCCGCCCGCACGGCCGCTGAACCATGAGGCCCGACCATGCCCCTGCTCGACATCCGTGACCGCCTGATCGTCGGCCTCGACCTGCCCACCGTCGACGCGGCGGAAGAGATGGTGGCGACGCTCGGCGACACCGTCACCTTCTACAAGGTCGGCCTGCAGCTCTGCTTCGCCGGCGGCCTCACCTTCGCCGAGCGCCTCGTCGACCAGGGCAAGAAGGTCTTCCTCGACGTCAAGCTGCTCGACATCGACAACACCGTCGAGCACGCCGTGCAGAACATCGCCAAGCTCGGCATGCATTTCTGCACCATCCACGCCTATCCGAAGGCGATGCGCGCCGCCGTAAAGGGCAAGGGCACCAGCGACCTTCGCCTGCTCGCCGTCACCGTGCTGACCTCGATGGACGAGGCCGATCTCGCCGCCGCCGGCTATGCCACCAACCCGGCCGAGCTGGTGGCGCGGCGCGCCGCCGACGCGCGGGCGGCCGGCATGAGCGGCATCGTCTGCTCGCCGGAAGAGGCCGGCGCCATGCGCGCCGTCGTCGGCGCCGGCATGGCGATCGTCACCCCCGGCATCCGCCCCGCCGGCTCGATCGTCGGCGACCAGAAGCGGGTCGCGACGCCGGCCGCGGCGATCCGGGCGGGTGCCGACCACCTAGTCGTGGCGCGGCCGATCCTCGAGGCGGCCGATCCGAAGGCCGCCGCCAAGGCCATTCTCTCGGAAATCGAAGTCGCCTCGGCGATCTAGGCCGCCACCCCTTCCCGCGCAGGCGACCAGCCTGCTATATGCGCTTTGAACCGGGGGAAACCGTTATGCCCGATATGGGTCTCGTCATCGTCGGCGCCGCCGGCCGCATGGGCCGGACGCTGATCCGGACCGTCACCGAGACCGAGGGCGTCGCCGTCGTCGGGGCGATCGAGCGCGAGGGTTCGCCCTTCCTCGGCCAGGATGCCGGCGTGATCGCCGGCCTGCCGCCGCTCGGCGTTGCGATCACCGACGATCCGCTGCCGGTTTTCGCAAGCGCCCAGGGCGTGCTCGATTTCACCGCGCCCGTCGCTACCCTCGGCTTTGCCGAGATCGCCGCCCAGGCCCGCATCGTCCACGTCATCGGCACCACCGGCCTTTCGGTCGACGATCACGCCGCGATCGACGCGGCCGCCCGCCACGCGGTGATCGTCCAGGCCGGCAATATGAGCCTCGGCGTCAATCTGCTGGCGCAGCTGGTGCGCCAGGCGGCTCGCGCGCTCGACGCGGATTTCGACATCGAGGTGCTGGAGATGCACCATCGTCACAAGGTTGACGCGCCGTCCGGCACCGCGCTGATGCTCGGCCAGGCCGCGGCCGAGGGCCGCGACATCGACCTCGCCTCGCATTCCGTCCGCGTCCGCGACGGCATCACCGGCCCGCGTGAACGCGGCACGATCGGCTTCGCGACCTTGCGCGGCGGCAGCGTCATCGGCGACCATTCCGTGATGCTGTCCGGCGAGGGCGAGATGATCACGCTGTCGCATCACGCCTCCGACCGCGCCCTCTTCGCCCGCGGCGCCATCAAGGCGGCGCTTTGGGCCCACGGCCGCAAGCCCGGCCGCTATTCCATGGCCGACGTGCTCGGCTTCACCGACTGACCCCTAAAGGAGCCTTCCGTATGGATCGCCTTCTCGTGCTCGTTCGCCATGGCCAGAGTGAATGGAACTTGCAGAACCTGTTCACCGGCTGGCGCGACCCGGCGCTGACGGAACAGGGCGTCGCCGAGGCGACGGCCGCCGGCAAGCGCCTCAAGGGCCTCGACCTCTCCTTCGACGTCGCCTTCACCTCGGAACTCTCCCGCGCCCAGCACACGCTGAAGCTGATCCTCGGCGAGCTCGGCCAGCCGGACCTCCAGACCATCCGCGACCAGGCGCTGAACGAGCGCGACTATGGCGACCTCTCCGGCCTCAACAAGGACGATGCGCGCGCCAAGTGGGGCGAGGAGCAGGTCAAGATCTGGCGCCGTTCCTATGACGTGCCGCCGCCCGGCGGCGAGTCGCTGAAGGACACGGGCGCCCGCGTCTGGCCCTACTACATCTTCAACATCCTGCCGCCGGTCATGCGCGGCGAGAAGGTCATCGTCGCGGCGCACGGCAATTCGCTGCGCGCTCTGATCATGGCGCTCGAAGGCCTGACGCCCGCCGAGATCCTGGAGCGCGAGCTCGAGACCGGCGTGCCGATCGTCTACCGCCTCAACGCCGACACGACGGTCGCCGAGAAGAAAGTCCTGAAGGGCTGAGCGGCGTAGCCGCCGGTCCCACACACGACTATCCGATGGCGGGTCCCAGGGCCCGCCATTCGTCTTTCACGGCCTCGTCGTCCTCGCGTGCGATCGCCTCGATCCGCGCGGACACAAACGCGTCCGGCGCCAGCCTGGACAGCGCCCAGACCGCCGCGCCCCTGACGACCGCGGCGGGATCGCCGAGCAGGGTCCGCACCGCCGGCAGCAGCGACGCGTCGCCCGAATTGCCGATCGCCACCAGCACGTTGCGGACGAAGCGGTCGCGGCCGATGCGCTTCACCGGCGAGCCGGAGAACAGCGCCCGGAACGCCGGATCGTCGAGCGCGGCGAGATCGCCCAAGCGTGGCGCCTCGAATTCCGGCCGCGCCTTCAGCTTCATCTCCGACGACGCCTTGGCGAACTTGTTCCAGGGGCAGGCGGCGAGGCAATCGTCGCAGCCATAGATACGGTTGCCCATGGCGGCGCGGAACTCGCGCGGGATCGGTCCGGCATTCTCGATCGTCAGATAGGAGATGCAGCGCCGCGCATCGATGCGATAGGGCGTCGGGAAGGCATTGGTCGGGCAGGCGTCGAGGCAGGCCCGGCACTTGCCGCAATGATCCCGTTCGGGCGGGTCGACCGGCAGTTCCAGCGCGGTGAAGATCGAGCCGAGGAACAGCCAGGAGCCGAACTCGCGCGAGACGAGATTGGTGTGCTTGCCCTGCCAGCCGAGGCCGGACGCCTCGCCGAGCGGCTTCTCCATCACCGGCGCCGTATCGACGAAGACCTTGACCTCATGGCCGGTGCGCGAGGCCAGCCGGCCGGCGAGCAGCTTCAGCTTGCCCTTGATGATGTCGTGGTAGTCGCGATTGCGGGCGTAGACGGAGATGTTGCCGCGATCCGGCTCGCCGAGCAGCGCGCGGGGATCTTCCTCGGGGCCGTAGTTCAGGCCCAGCATGACGACCGAGCGGACATCCGGCCAGAGCACGCGCGGATCGGCGCGGCGCTCGGCCGTCTCCGCCATCCAGGCCATGCTGCCGTGATGGCCATCCTCGAGGAAGCTCTGCAGCCGCTCCGGCGCCAGCGGGATGGAGTCCGGCCCGGTGATGCGCACGACGCTGAAGCCCTCGGCCAGCGCATCGGCGATCAGCCGCGCCTTTTCCGCCGCGAGCTGCTTGGCGCTCAGCGCGCCGGGGGCGGAGGGATCGGGGCTCAGAAGTCCAGGTCGGCGTAGTGCACCGCCGGCGGCACGCCCCGCACCACGTCGCTCAGCAGCGGCCGGAAGGACGGCCGCGACTTCACCCGGGCGTACCACGCCTTCGCCGCCTCGTCCGCCTCCCATGGCACCTCGCCAAGATAGTCGATGCAGGAGATCTCGGCGGCGGCGGCGAAATCGGCGAGCGTCAGCTCGCGCCCGGCCAGCCAGTTCCGCCGTGCCGCCAGATAGCCGATATACTGGACATGATAGCGGATATTGGCGCGGGCGGCGCGGATTGCCGCCGGATCGGGCGACGTATTGCCCTCGCCCGTCTTCATCTGCCGCTTGTAGATCTTCTCGTTGATGAGATAGCCGGTCACCTCGCCATGGAGCTTGCCGGCGAACCACTCGACCAGGCGGCGGACCTCGGCGCGATCGGCGGCGTGCTCCGGCATCAGCCGGACCTCGCCCATGCGCGCGCCCTTGGTCTCTACCAGATATTCGGTGATCACCGATCCGCCGGCCACCACGGACTCATTGTCATCGATGAAAACCGGCAGCGTGCCGGCCGGATTGAGGGCCAGGAGCGACGCGTTGCGCACCCAGGGCTTCTCTTCGACGAATTCGACGGTCTCGTCATACTCCGCCAGCACGAGGCGGGCGTAGCGGGAGGCTGGGGAAAACGGATGATGGTGAAGAAATGGCATCGGCTACGCAGGTCGAGACTGGGGGATGCGGGGCGATTCTGCCGCGACAAAAGAAATTGCGAGAACGGCTTGAGCGCCCGCATATAGGCCTCGATTGTGGCGAGTATCAAGCCGAATCGCCGTTTAAACCTCAACAGCAATCGCAGGAGCGATGATGGATATCCCAGGTTTGCTGGACGCGCTTGTGCTCGGCCTGATCGAGGGCCTCACGGAATTCATTCCCGTCTCCTCGACCGCCCATCTGCTGCTGGCCGGGCACTTCCTCGGCTTCGACAGCCCGGGCCGCGCCTTCGAAGTGCTGATCCAGCTCGGCGCCATCCTGGCCATCCTGACCGTCTATTTCGGGCGGCTGCTGAAGATCGTGCACGATCTCCCCTCCGATCCGCGCACCCGCCGCTTCGTGTTCGGCATCCTGCTCGCCTTCCTGCCCGCGGCCGTCATCGGCGCCGCGGCGCATGGCTTCATCAAGCAGGTGCTGTTCGAAAGCCCGATCCTGATCTGCACCATGCTGATCCTCGGCGGCTTCGTGCTCCTCATCGTCGACCGGCTCGACCTCAAGCCGCGCTATCACAACGCCATGGACTTCTCGCTCGGCATGTATCTTGGCATCGGCTTCGCCCAGTGCCTGGCCATGGTGCCCGGCGTGTCGCGCTCCGGCGCCTCGGTCGTCGCGGCGATGCTGTTCGGCAGCGACAAGCGCTCGGCGGCGGAGTTCTCGTTCTTCCTGGCGATGCCGACCATGGTCGGGGCGTTCGCCTACGACCTCTACAAGACGCACGACCAGATCACGACCGCCGGCGCCTGGAACATCGTCGTCGGCTTCATCGCCGCCTTCATCGCCGGCGTCTTCGTCGTCCGCCGGCTGCTCGATTTTGTCAGCCAGCGCGGCTTCGCGCCCTTCGCCTACTGGCGCATCGTCATCGGCGCCATCGGCCTCGCCGCCGTGCTCACCTTCGGCTGAGACCGGCTGCCATCCGCCCAGCAAAAAGCCCTCGCCAGATGACTGGCGAGGGCTTTTTTGTACCGATCGAAGAAGCGCCGGGTCAGGCCGTGCGCTTGTGGTCGAACTGGCCGTGCGGCTTGAAGCGCTGCAGGTAGGCCGGCAGGACGGCGAGCAGGTTGCTCGGATTGATGCCGATGCCGGTCAGCGTGCGGCCCTCCGCCTCGGCGGCGACCGAGACGATGTTGTCCTGCTTCAGGAGCCGGACCTGGTCGACCGTCAGGAGCGGCTTCGGCAGCCACTGCGCGATCGAGGCGCCGTAATGCGCCACAGACCACGGCACGGAGACCAGGAGCGGCTTGCGCTCGATCTCGGCCAGCAGCAGCTCCATGCAGCCGCGGAAGGTCTTCACCTCGGGTCCGCCGAGCTCATAGATGGTGCCGCCCGCGAGCTCACCGTCGACGGCGCGCGCGATCGCCTCGGCGACATCGCCGACGAAGACCGGCTGCAGCTTCGTCGCGCCGCCGCCGATCAGCGGCAGGAAGGGCGAGATGCGGGCGAGATCGCCGAAGCGGTTGAAGAAATTGTCCTCCGGCCCGAAGACGATCGACGGGCGGAAGATGACGGCGCCCGGCAGGGTCTCCAGCACGGCCGCCTCGCCCAGCGCCTTGGTGCGGGCATAGGCCGACGGAGACTTCGGATCGGCGCCGAGCGCCGACTGGTGCACCAGCGTCTTGATGCCGGCGGCGCGGGTCGCCTCGGCGACGGCGCGGGCGCCGAAATTGTGCAGCACCGAGAAGTTCTGGCGGCCGCTTTCGGCCAGGATGCCGACCAGGTTCACGACCGCGTCGGCGCCTTCAACGGCGCGATCGACCGACCAGCGATAGCGCAGATTGGCCTGCACCGGCATGATCTGGCCAACGGCGCCGAGCGGCTGCAGGTGGCCGGCGAGATCGGGCCTGCGCACGGCGACCCGCACGCGCCAGCCGCGCTTGGCGAGCGCGCGCACGACATGACGGCCGATAAAGCCTGAGCCTCCGAAAACCGTGACCAGTTTGTCGGTACCCGTCGCCATGTTTCGTCTCCATAATCTTTGAACCGTTCTCATATCGGCTCGTCGCGGCGCTGTACAGACGGCAGAGGGTCGCGTCTACGGACCGATCAGGCGGCCGACCAGCTTGGCGGTGTAATCGACCATCGGCACGATGCGGGCGTAGTTCAGCCGCGTCGGCCCGATCACCCCGAGCACGCCGACGACCCGGCTCTCGCTGTCGCGATAGGGCGACACCACCAGCGAGGAGCCGGAGAGCGAGAACAGCTTGTTCTCCGAGCCGATGAAGATGCGCACGCCCTCGCCCGCTTCGGCGCTGCCGAGCAGATGCACGAGTTCGCGCTGCGTCTCGATATCGTCGAACAGCAGGCGGATGCGCTCCAGATCCTCCGCTGCCTTGACGTCGTCGAGAAGGTTGGCCTGGCCGCGCACGATCAGCGTATCCGGCCGGCCGCCGCTCGCCTCGACCCAGCTGGCGAGGCCGGTGTCGACGAGCCGCGCCGTGAGCTGGTCGAGCTCGGCCCGCGCCTGCTGCTGCCGGCGGCTCAGCTCGGCGCGCGCCTCCGCCAGGCTGCGGCCGCGCAGATGCGTGTTCAGATAGTTGGTCGCCTCGACCAGGCTCGACGGTGTCGTGCCGGGATCGAGGTCGATCAGCCGATTCTCGACCGAGCCGTCCTCACCGACCAGCACCACCAGCGCCCGCGCCGGCTCGAGGCGGACGAATTCGATATGCTTGAGCCGCTGGTCGGACTTCGACGCCAGCACGACGCCGGCGCCGCGCGACAGGCCGGAGAGCATCCGCCCCGCTTCCGACAGCACGTCGTCGACCGAGCGCCCGGCGCCGCCGCCGGCAACGCGGCTCTCGATGTCGCGCCGCTCGTCCGAGGTGAGGTCGCCGACTTCCAGCATCGCATCGACGAAGAGGCGCAGCCCGCTCTCCGTCGGCAGCCGGCCGGCGGAGGTGTGCGGCGAATAGATCAGCCCCAGCCCCTCGAGGTCGGCCATGACATTGCGCACCGAGGCCGGCGACAGCGCCATCGGCAGGATACGGGCAAGATTGCGCGATCCGAGCGGATCCCCCGTCTCCAGATAGCTGTCGACGATCCGCTTGAAGACCTCGCGCGAACGCTGGTCGAGCGATGAAAGCATCGACGCCCGCGTATCCGGAATCCTGTGATCGGCGGTCACGACGCCTGTTCCTCTCCTGAGATGAAGCGCGGAATTCCGCGATCTCCTTGATTAAGTGTCGATTTTGCCACCGGGTTCAAGCAGGGCTTTACGTTTCGAGCCGCCGGCCTGTACAAGCGGACCAACGAAACAGCCAGGATACCCCAATGCGACCTTCGAAACGCGCCGCGGACGCCCTGCGTGCGGTAACGCTTGAACGCGGCGTTGCCAAGCATGCGGAAGGCTCCTGCCTGGTCAAATTCGGCGATACGCATGTGCTCTGCACCGCCAGCCTCGAGGACAAGCCGCCATCCTGGCTGCGCGGTTCCGGCAAGGGCTGGGTGACGGCCGAATACGGCATGCTGCCGCGCTCGACCGGCGACCGCATGCGCCGCGAGGCGGCGACGGGCAAGCAGTCGGGCCGGACGCAGGAAATCCAGCGCCTGATCGGCCGCTCGCTGCGCGCCGTCGTCGATCTCGTCCATCTCGGCGAGAAGCAGATCACCATCGACTGCGACGTGCTGCAGGCGGATGGCGGCACCCGCACGGCCTCGGTCACCGGCGCCTGGATCGCGCTCTATGACTGCGTGCAGTGGATGAAGTCGCGCGACATGGTCGGCCCGAAGGTGATCCGCGATCACGTCGCCGCCGTCTCGGTCGGCATGTATCGCGGCACGCCGGTGCTCGATCTCGACTATGCCGAGGATTCCGAGGCCGAGACCGACGCCAATTTCGTCATGACCGGCTCGGGCGGCATCGTGGAGATCCAGGGCACCGCCGAAGGCAAGCCGTTCAACGAGGAAGAGCTGGCCGCGATGCTGCAGCTCGCCAAGGCTGGCATCATCGATCTGGTCGAACTGCAGAAGCTGGCGATCCTCTGATGAACGCACCGAACCATCGACTGTCGTCCGGCGACACGCTCGTGCTCGCTTCCCACAATGGCGGCAAGCTGCGCGAATTCGCCGGGCTGATGGCGCCGTTCGGGCTCAAGGTCATCTCGGCGGGCGAACTCGGCCTGCCGGTTCCCGACGAGACCGGCACGACGTTCGAGGAAAACGCCGCGATCAAGGCGCATGCCGCCGCCAAGGCCTCGGGCTTCCCGGCGCTTTCCGATGATTCCGGCCTCTGCGTCGACGCGATCGGCGGCGATCCCGGCGTCTATTCGGCCGACTGGGCGGCGCCCGACGGCGATTTCGCCCGCGCCATGCGCAATGTCGAGGAGAAGCTGCAGCAGGCCGGCGCCGTGACGCCGGACAAGCGCACCGCGCATTTCGTCGCCGTGCTCTGCCTCGCCTTCCCGGATGGCACGACGCGCTACTATCGCGGCGAGATCAACGGCACGATGGTCTGGCCGCCGCGCGGCGACATCGGCTTCGGCTACGATCCGGCCTTCCTGCCGGATGGCCATGAGCGTACCTTCGGCGAGATGGTAGCGGAAGAAAAGCACGGCTGGTCGGCCGGCCGCACCGATGCGCTGTCGCACCGGGCGCGCGCCTTCGCGCTGTTCGCCAACGCCGAGCTCGGGGCCTGATCCCGATGTCCGCTCCGATCGAACCCGGATTTGGCGTCTATGTGCACTGGCCGTTCTGCGCGGCGAAGTGCCCGTATTGCGATTTCAACTCGCATGTCCGCCATCAGGGGGTCGATCAGGAGCGTTTTGCACGCGCCTTCGTCACCGAGATCCAGACGATGGCGGCGAAGTCGCCCGGCAAGACCGTCAACTCGATCTTCCTCGGCGGCGGCACGCCGTCGCTGATGGACCCGAAGACGGTCGGCACCATCCTGGACGCGATCGGCGCGGCCTGGAACGTCGCGCCCGACGTCGAGGTGTCGATGGAGGCCAACCCCTCCAGCGTCGAGGCGGAGCGCTTCCGCGGCTATCGCGCCGCCGGCGTCAACCGCGTCTCGCTCGGCGTGCAGGCGCTGAACGACGCCGATCTGAAGGCGCTCGGCCGCATCCACAATGTCGAGGAGGCGATGCGCGCCATCGACATCGCCCGCGCCACCTTCCCGCGCCTCTCCTTCGACCTGATCTATGCCCGCCCCGGCCAGACGCCGGGCATGTGGCGGGCCGAGCTGCTGCAGGCGCTGGAGCGCGCCTCCGACCACATGTCGCTCTACCAGCTCACCATCGAGCCGGGCACGATGTTCGAGAAGCTCTACAAGGCCGGCAAGCTGGCGATCCCGGACGAGGACACGGCGGCGACTCTGTTCGAGATCACGCAGGAGATCTGCGAGCAGCACGGCCGCCCGTCCTACGAGATCTCTAACCATGCGGTTCCCGGCGGCGAGTGCCGGCACAATCTCGTCTACTGGCGCTACGGCGAATATGCCGGCATCGGCCCCGGCGCGCATGGCCGCCTCGTCATCGATGGCCGTCGCCACGCCACCGCGATCGTGCGCGAGCCCGAGCAATGGCTGGGACGCGTTGAATCCTGGGGCGACGGCATCGAGACCGACGACATCCTCAATCCGGAAGAAGCCGGCGACGAGATGCTCTTGATGGGGCTCCGCCTGATCGAGGGCATCGATCTCCGCCGCTACCGGGCGATCTCCGGCCGCGACCTCGATCCGAAGCGGCTCGCCGATTTGATCGAGCACGGCATGGTCGAGCAAATCGACGAAAACCGCATCCGCTGCACCCGCTCCGGCTCCTTCGTGCTCGACGCGGTGGTCGCCGACCTGGCGGCGTAGCTTCGACCCGAACAAGACCCTCACCCTGCCCTCTCCCGCAAGCGGGCGAGGGTTTTGGCTTGGGCACTTCATCGATTTGAAGCCGAGCTGACCAGCGCAGCCGCGCCCCCTCTCCCGCTGGCGGGAGAGGGTTGGGGTGAGGGTGTTACGAACTTCCGGTCCGCGAGAACGTTTGTGGTGCAGGATCGATCTGCACCGGAGCGCCGCCGCCGAGTTCGTAGACGGCGAGGCCGCGCTGGTTGGTTCCGTCCGGCAGGAAGCGGAACGCGCCGTCGACGCCGATGAAGCCGTTCGGGTTCGCCAGCGTCTCGGTCGCGAAGCGCTTGTCGCCATAGCGGGCGGCGAGACCGGCGGCGAGGCTGGTCGCGTCATAGCCGAGCGACGCCGTGCGCACCGGCGTCGCGCCAAATGTGCCCTGATAGCGGTTGGCGAAGGCGGCGAAGCCGGCGCGGTCGGGCGCCGGATACCAGCCGCCCTTCAGCGTCGGCTCGCGCGCGATGCGCGGATCGTCCCACTGGCCGGAACCGAGGAACTGCACCTGCCCGGGGCGGACGCCCTTCGCGCTCAGGATCTGGGCGAGGAAGGGCGCGGCGTCGCCGGCATCCGGCATGAACA
This sequence comes from Kaistia sp. SLG-1, assembly GCF_059699055.1. Lineage (NCBI taxonomy): Bacteria > Pseudomonadati > Pseudomonadota > Alphaproteobacteria > Hyphomicrobiales > Kaistiaceae > Kaistia > Kaistia sp. SLG-1. Next base: position 106,128 of record NZ_AP048544.1, on the reverse strand, counting down.
CGGCGTCGACCTGACCGCTCTGCACGACCTTCGCGATCGCCTCGGCCTTCTGCTGCATGGCGACACGGTCGAGACCGTAGCGCTCAATCGTCACGATCCGCGCGCCATTGACCGTCGCCGCCTTCTGCAGCGCCGCCTGCATCACCGTGCCGTAACCATTGTCCGGCAGCAGCGCGGCGATCGAGTGTTTCCCGCGTCCCGCGGCGTAGCCGATGATGCGGTCGACGTCGGACTGCGGCAGGAAGCTCAGGAGATAGACATTGCGGGCGGCGACGCTGGTATCGGTCGAGAACGCCACGACCGGCACGCCGGCCGGCCGCGCGACGGAGGCCGCCGCCGCCACCGACGGGGCGAAGAGCGGGCCGATGATCAGCTCAGCGCCCTCGGCGATCGCCTCGGTCGCGGCCGCGCGCGCGCCTTCCGGCGTGCCGCGATCATCCTTGACGAGGATCTGCAGATTGGCGCCGCCATGGAATTCGCGCAGCGCCAGATCGGCGGCGTTCTTCAGATTGGCGGCGGTGACGCCGGCATTGCCCGTCGCCGAGGATGGCACCAGAAGGGCGACGCGGGTCGTGCCGTTGCCGAGCGTCTCACCGGTGGCCGGCCGGCTGCCGCCTACGGCCGGCGCCACGCCCGCGCCGACGCGGGGCGCATCCAGTGTCGACGAACAGGCCGCGAGCAGGCCGAGCGCCGCGAGCATCGGGCCGATCGCCCAAACCCTGCCGCCCTGCCGTTCGAAACGGAACCAACCCACAGCCTTCTCCTGTTCAATCGCAAGATGTAACTGTACTGGAAAGGCTGGGTCAGTTCAGCGGCAAAGGCGGCGCGTTCCGTGAATTCAAGTCGGGTGTCACATCTCCACAACGTCGAAGCGGACACGCGATGAGCGCGTCCGAACGCGCGGCCGCGCTCGAAGGCGGCGCCAGCTACATGATCGACGGCCAGCGCCTGCGCGCGCCGACGCTGGAAGCCGGCCTCTATGTCGTGGCGACGCCGATCGGCAATCTGCGCGACATCACGCTGCGCGCGCTGGCGACGCTCGCCGCCGCCGACATCATCGCCTGCGAGGACACCCGCGTCACCCGCGTGCTCACCCGCCATTACGGCATCGATACCGAGCTCCTCGCCTATCACGAGCACAATGCCGACCGGCAGCGGCCGAAGCTGCTGGCAGCGCTCGCCGAGGGCAAGGTGGTGGCGCTGGTCAGCGACGCCGGCACGCCGCTCGTCTCCGACCCCGGCTTCCGCCTCGTCGGCGACATGGTGGCGGCGGGGCATCGCGTCGTGCCGATCCCCGGCGCCTCGGCGCTGCTCACGGCGCTGGTCGCGGCGGCGCTGCCGACCGACACCTTCCTGTTCGCCGGCTTCCTGCCCAACCGCACGGTTGGCCGCAAGAAGCGGCTCTCAGCACTCGGCGACATCCCGGCGACGCTGATTTTCTACGAATCCCCGCACCGAACGCTCGATTCCCTGATCGACATGGCGGAGACGCTGGGCGCGGATCGCCCCGCCGTGGTGGCGCGCGAACTGACCAAGACCTTCGAGACGGTGCGGCGCGGCACGCTCGGCTCGCTCGCCGAGGCCTATGGCGGCGAAGCGCCGCCGAAGGGCGAGATCGTCATCCTGATCGGCCCGCCGACGGTCACGGAGCCGAGGGCCGACGAAGTCGACACGCTGCTGGCGCGGCTCCTGGAGAACCATCCGCTGAAGGAGGCGGCGGCGCTTGCCGCGACGGCCACCGGCATGCCGAAGCGCGACCTCTACCAGCGCGCGCTGGAGCTGAAGGCGGAAGCCGCCGGCGACGCGGATGACGACGACGATCCCGATGCGGATCGCGACGAAGATGGCGCGGCCTGACCGCCGTGTTTCCGAACGACGCGGCCGTTTCGCCGAAACGGTCGCCGCCCTCTATCTCAACCTGAAGGGCTATCGCACCGTCGCCCGACGCTTCCGCAGCCCGCTCGGCGAGATCGACCTCGTCATGCGGCGCGGCGGCATGCTGGTCTTCGTCGAGGTGAAGGCGCGGCGCACCCTCGACGCCGCCATCCTGGCGATCACCCCGGCGGCGCGAAACCGCCTTCTCCGCGCGGCGGAGAGCTTCCTCGCCCGCCACCCGCAGGCGGCCGGGCTGACGCTGCGCTTCGACATCGTCGCGGTTCTGCCACGGCGGCTGCCGCACCACATCGTCGACGCTTTCGCTTCCGATTCCTGACGGCGGCATTGCCATCCGGCCCCGCCACACGACATAAGAGGCCTATTCCGCATTGGGGGCCTTCATGTCGCTTTCCGTCGCCGTCCAGATGGACCACATCGCCAACATCAACATCCGGGGCGATTCCACCTTCGCCATCATGCTGGAAGGCCAGCGGCGCGGCCACAAGCTCTACCACTACACGCCGGACCGGCTGTCGCTGAACGACGGCCGCGTCGAGGCGGCGATCGAGACCGTGACGGTCCGCGACGTGCCGGGCGACCATTTTTCGCTCGGCGACAAGGAGCGCACCGACCTCTCGACGCTCGACGCCGTGTTCCTGCGCCAGGATCCGCCCTTCGACATGGGCTACATCACGACGACGCACCTGCTCGAGCGCATCCATCCGAAGACGCTGGTGGTCAACGATCCCGCCGAAGTCCGCAACGCGCCGGAAAAGATCTTCGTCACCGAATATCCGAAGCTGATGCCGCCGACGCTGATCTCGCGCGATGCCGACGAGATCCGCCGCTTCCGCCAGGAGCATGGCGACATCATCATCAAGCCGCTGTTCGGCAATGGCGGCGCCGGCGTGTTCCGCCTGTCCGAGGGCGACCAGAACCTCGCCTCGCTGCTCGAGATCTTCTCCGCCGCCTATCGCGGCGAACCCTATGTCGTGCAGCGCTACTTGCCGGCCGTTCGCGCCGGCGACAAGCGCATCATCCTGGTCGACGGCGTCGCGGTCGGCGCCATCAACCGCGTGCCGGCTGATGGCGAATCCCGCTCCAACATGCATGTCGGCGGCCGCCCCGAGCCGATCGAGCTGACCCGCCGCGACCGCGAGATCTGCGAGGCGATCGGGCCGGAACTGAAGAAGCGCGGCTTCCTGTTCGTCGGCATCGACGTCATCGGCGACTATCTCACCGAGATCAACGTCACCTCGCCGACCGGCATCCGCGAAGTGAAGCGCTTCGGCGGTGCCGACATCGCCTCGCTGATCTGGGACGCCGTCGAAGCGAAGCGGTGAGGTTTACAGAACGCTAACAGGATCCGCGCCGACGGCCGGCGCGGAATGTTCACGACCTGTTCTTGTATTACCCCGCAAGTTGACGTAGCGTCATCCCATAACGGGGGTGGCGGGCAATGGTCGCACATGTCACGACGGTGGCGTTCCACGGCATCGAGGCGGTGCCGGTCGACGTACAGGTGCAGATCGGGCCGGGCTTTCCCGGCATCGTCATCGTCGGCCTGCCCGACAAGGCGGTCGCCGAGAGCCGCGAGCGGGTGCGCGCCGCGCTGCATGCCTCCGGCCTCGCTTTGCCGCCGAAGCGGATCATCGTCAACCTCGCCCCGGCAGACCTTCCCAAGGAAGGCAGCCATTACGACCTGCCGATCGCGCTCGGTCTGATGGCCGGCCTCGGCGTCCTTCCGGGCGAGCTGTTGGCCGACTTCGTCGTGCTCGGTGAGCTGGCGCTCGACGGCACCATCGCCACCGTCGCCGGCGTGCTGCCGGCGGCGATCGGCGCCAACGCCATCGGGCGCGGCCTGATCTGCCCTTCCGCCTGCGGCCCGGAGGCCGCCTGGGCCGGCGGCGACATGGAGATCCTGGCGCCGCGCAGCCTGATCGCCATCGCCAACCATTTCAAGGGCACGCAGGTACTGACCCGGCCCGAGCCGGCGCTCCATCGCGATGGCGGCGCCCTGCCCGACCTTGCCGACATCCGCGGCCAGGAGAGCGCGCGGCGGGCGCTGGAGATCGCCGCCGCCGGTGGCCACAACCTCCTGATGGCCGGCCCTCCCGGCGCGGGAAAATCGATGCTGGCGAGCCGCCTGCCCTCGATCCTGCCGCCGCTCGCGCCGAAGGAACTGCTCGAGGTCTCGATGATCGCCTCGATCGGCGGCGAGCTGATCGGCGGCAAGCTGACCGATCGCCGCCCCTTCCGCGCCCCGCACCACTCCGCCTCGATGGCCGCCATGGTCGGCGGCGGGCTCCGCGCGCGGCCGGGCGAGGCGTCGCTCGCCCATCACGGCGTGCTCTTCCTCGACGAGCTGCCGGAATTCACGCCGCAGGTGCTCGATTCACTGCGCCAGCCGCTGGAGGCGGGCGAGGTGGTGATCGCCCGCGCCAATCATCGCGTCAGCTATCCCTCGCGGTTCCAGCTCGTCGCGGCGATGAACCCGTGCCGCTGCGGGCTGGCCGGCGAGCCCGGCCATAGCTGCGCGCGCGGCCCGCGCTGCGCGGCCGACTACCAGGCGAGGCTCTCCGGTCCCTTCCTCGACCGCATCGACATGCGCATCGAGGTGCCGGCCGTCACGGCGACCGACCTGATCGGCGCGTCGGCCTCGGAGGCGAGCGCCACGGTGGCCGCCCGCGTGGCGGTCGCGCGAGAAATCCAGGCCGAGCGGTATCGGGGCGTCGAGGCCGCCGGCATCAATGCCCGCTGCGCCACGGCGCTGATCGAGACCGTCGCGGCCCCTGATGCTGCCGGCACGCGGTTGCTGCAGGACGCGGCGGCGGCGCTGAAGCTTTCCGCGCGGGGCTATCACCGCGTGCTGAAGGTGGCGCGGACGATCGCCGACCTCGACGGCGCGGAACAGGTCGGACGGCTGCATCTGGCCGAAGCGCTGAGCTACCGGGTCGGCGGCGAGCGCGTGCTGGCCGCCGCCTGACTGGCGATCCGCAGGATCGACCGGGGCGGGCGGCACTCAAATCGGGCCAGCGCGGCGCGGCCCGGAGATTTCGCCAAGCCGACTGGCCGGGTGCATCGACCGGCCTGTGCCGGCGCAACAGCGGACTGGCTGCCCGGCCGGCCACGCGATCCGCATGTCAGCTCGGCATATCGGGTGGGCATTTTAGGTAGGCCAATCTGGCAGCCAGGTCGCCCTGCCCCAGCCGGTTCACCGCCCGGGCCCGAACTGTCGGAGCGGCCCGTCGGGTCGGCATGGCCCCGGGCCGATCCTCCCTTCGCCGCCACCCTTCGTCACCAAACTGTCGGAGACCTGTGCTTTGGTGACGGCCCGGCCGAAAAGCCGGCATCGCGGAAGACGGAGACAGAGACGATGGCCAAGCGCGATCTTGCAGCGATATCCCAGGAGGCGCTGCGCATTTCCGGCGCAACCGTGGCCCTGCCGGCACTATCGCAGCTTGTATTCGGCGGTATAAAGCTGTCGATGTCCAAGTCCCTTCGCCCTGCCCCCGCATTGCCTGAACCTCTCGGTAGGATCGGTTCGCTCGAAGTGCGCCTCGCGACCACGCCGCGCGAGGTCAAGAAGGCGCAGAAGCTGCGCTACAAGGTGTTCTACGAAGAGATGTCGGCGATCCCCGACATGCAGGCGCAGCTGTCGCGGCGCGACCGGGACGGCTTCGACAAGATCTGCGACCACCTGCTCGTCATCGACCACGACACCCGCACCAGCGCCGGCGAATCCGCCATCGTCGGCACCTACCGCCTGCTGCGGCAGGAGGTGGCCGAGCGCCACACCGGCTTCTATTCGGCCAACGAGTTCGATATCGGCGCGCTCGTCGAGCGGCACCAGCGGCTGAACTTTCTCGAGCTCGGCCGCTCCTGCGTGCTGAAGCCGTATCGCACCAAGCGCACGGTCGAGCTGCTCTGGCACGGCATCTGGAGCTATGTGCGCAGCCACAAGATCGACGTCATGGTCGGCTGCGCCTCGCTGGAGGGCACGGATCCGGAAGCGCTGGCGCTGCCGCTCTCCTTCCTGCATCACAATGCCCGCGCCCCGGCCGAATGGTCGGTGAGCGCCATCGCCGGCCGCGGCGTGCCGATGGATCGGCTGGGCGAAGCCGAGATCGACATGAAGGCCGCTCTGAAGACCCTGCCGCCGCTGATCAAGGGCTATCTCCGCCTCGGCGCCTATATCGGCGACGGCGCGGTCGTCGACCGCCAGTTCGGGACGACCGACGTGCTGATCATCCTGCCGGTGCAGTCGATCAGCGAGCGCTATGTCAACCACTACGGCGTCGACGCGACACGCTACGCCGCGTGAGGGCGATCAACGCGGCGGGATCTGACGTCCCGGCCGCGAGCGATAGGCCGGTAACGTCCAGCCGAAGGTGAGCGCGCCGGCGCGGACGAAGAAGGCGGAGAAGGCGCCAAGCAACGCCGCCGGCCAGAACGGAACGCCGACGAGCGTCGCCACCACGAACAGGCCGGCGCCGGCCACCGTGGCGGTGATGTAGATTTCCTTGCGCAGCAGGACGGACGGCTCGCCGGCGACGATATCGCGGATGATGCCGCCGAAGGTCGCGGTGACGACGCCCATCACGACGGCGCCGAGCGGGCTGGCGCCGGCATCGAGTGCGCGCGCCGCCCCCATCACGCAATAGCCGGAAATGCCGATGGCATCGGCCCAGAGCAGCAGCCGGTAGCGATATTCGACGAAGGGCGCCAGGAAGAAGGTCGCGACCGCCGTCGCGATGCACACCACGACATAGGCGGGCTGGACGATCCAGAACACGGGCGTGGTGCCGAGGATCACGTCGCGCAGCGTGCCGCCGCCGACGCCGGTAATCGCCGCCAGGAAGGCGAAGCTGACGATGTCGAGCTGCCGGCGCGAGGCGGCCAGCGCGCCGGTCAGCGCAAAGACGACAACGCCGAGAAGGTCGAGGCCGAAGAGCAGGGACGCGTCCACGGCCTCTCCCGGATCAGGCGGAGCGGGACGCGGCGGCGTCGTTTTCCGGCTTCGGCTCCTTCGGCTTGGCCGGGCCCTTGGCGACGCCGACCATGGCCGGGCGCAGGACGCGGTCGCCGATGACGTAGCCGGACTGCATCACCTGCAGCACGGTTCCGGCCGGCTGCTCCTCGGTCGGAATCTCGAACACGGCCTGGTGCAGGTGCGGATCGAACTTCTGGCCGAGCGGCTCGAGCTTGCGGACGCCGTGCCGTTCGAGCGAATTCTGCAGGTCGCGCTCGGTCATCTCGACGCCGTCGATCAGGGCGGTCAGCGCCTCGTTGCCGGTGCGCGCCTCGTCGGGAACGGCGTCGATCGCACGGGCCAGGTTGTCGCCGGCCGTCAGCATGTCGCGGGCGAAGGCGGCGATGCCGTACTGGCGCGCGTCGGCGACCTCGCGCTCGGTGCGACGGCGCAGGTTTTCCATCTCGGCGACCGTGCGCAGGACACGGTCCTTCAGTTCGGCGGCTTCCGCTTCCAGGGCCGCGATGCGCGCCGCGGCGACGTCGGCCTCTGCCGAGGCCGCTTCAACGGCAGGCTCGGTCGGGGGCACGGACTGGGTATCGTCGGACATGGCGAACTCTCGCTTTTTATCAGGACAAAAGGGTTAGGCCCGATATCATGAGTTTGCGGCAGAAAATCAAGCTCTTGCCCGTCCGGAGGCCCGACAGCGCTGCCGCGCGGCCGATCCGGCGATCCTAGAGCACGATGACGCCGTGGTGCTGCGCCTCGGCCTCGGGCTCGACATGGATCAGAACTTCCGAGCCCTCGATCGCCTTGTTCAGCGCCGCCTCGATGCGATCGCAGATGACATGGCCGGCGGCGACCGTCATCGAGCCGGGCACGACCAGGTGGAACTCGATGAAGATGACGCGGCCGGCATTGCGGGTTCTGAGGTCATGCACCTCGATGGCGCCGGTCGCCTCGGCCGAGATGACCGCGCGGATCTCGCTCTCGACGTCGCTCGAAACCGCGTGGTCCATCAGCCCGCCGACCGAATCGCGGATGACGCGCCAGCCAGACCAGAGGATGTTGACGGCGACGATGACGGCGAGCAGCGGATCGAGCACGATCCAGCCGGTCAGCGCCACAAGAACGAGGCCGATGAAGACGCCGACCGAGCTGACGACGTCGCTGGTCAGGTGCCAGGCCTCTGCGATGAAGGCGGGCGAGCGGCGGCGGCGGCCGAAGCGGAACAGATACATCGCCCAGGCGCCGTTGATGGCGGTGGCGATCAGGTTGATCGAGAGGCCGACGCCGGCATTCTCGAGCGCGCGCTTCTCCTCATAGGAGATCCAGGCTTCGCGCAGGATGAGGAGCGCCGCGACGACGATCAGCACGCCTTCCAGCACGGCGGAGAAATACTCCGCCTTGTGATGGCCGAACTGGTGGTCGCTGTCGGCCGGCTTGTGGCTGAGGCGGATCGCCCAGAACGCTGCCACCGCCGTCGCCAGGTTGACGATGCTCTCGAGCGCGTCCGAATAGAGCGCGACGCTGCCGGTCTTCCAGTACGCGGCATATTTCAGCCCCATCACGACCAGCGCGATGACGATCGAGCTGAGCGCGACAAGCGTAATCCTGTCGTTCCATTTCGGCATGATCGTCCTCGGCCCTTCAAGCGGTCCGGGCGCCTTAACATCGCCCGGAGGAGGCTTCAACGGCTATCTTCGCAACTGCGAACGAGTGGCAATCCTATGTGCCGAAAACCCAGGCTACACCTCACAAACGGCGCAGCGCGACCTGTTCGATCCGGTGACTTTCTCCTTTGGATAGGATCAGGTCGGCGCGCGGTCGGGTCGGCAGGATGTTCTCGTAGAGGTTGAGGCGATTGATGCGCGACCACAGACCCTCGGCGATCGCCAGCGCCTCCTCGTCCGAGATCAGCGAGTAGCGATGGAAGTAGGAGTTGGGGTCGCGGAAGGCCGTCTCGCGCAGCCGCTGGAAACGCTCGACATACCAGCGCCGGATGTCGGCCTCGACGGCGTCGATGTAGATCGAGAAATCGAAGAAGTCGGAGACGAAGGGCACCGCCGTGCCGTCGCGCGGCAGGCGTGGCGCCTGCAGCACGTTGATGCCCTCGACGATCAGGATGTCCGGCCGGTCGATGGTAACCCGCTCGCTCGGCACGATGTCATAGACGAGATGTGAATAGACCGGCGCCGAGACGCTGCCGCGCCCCGCCTTGATGTCGGAGAGAAAGGCAAGCAGCGCCGGCAGATCGTAGCTCTCGGGGAAACCCTTGCGCTCCATCAGCCCTTCGCGCTCGAGCACGGCGTTCGGATAGAGGAAGCCGTCGGTGGTGATCAGGTCGACCTTGGGCGTGTTGGTCCAGCGCGCCAGCAGCGCCTTGAGCACGCGCGCCGTGGTCGACTTGCCGACGGCGACCGAGCCGCCGATGCCGATGATGAAGGGCGTCTTGCCCTCGGTCGCGCCGAGGAAGGTGCGGGTGGCGTTGTAAAGCCCCTGCGTCGCCGCGACGTAGAGGCTGAGGAGCCGCGACAGCGGCAGGTAGATCGTCACCACCTCGTCGATCGAGATCGGATCGTTCAGGCTGCGCAGCCGGACGAGATCGTCCTCGGTCAGCGTCAGCGGCATGTCGGCCCGGAGGCCGGCCCATTCCTTGCGGCCGAAATAGCGATGCGGGGCGTGCTCGATCCGCGCGGACTTGTCCATGATCATTCTCCCCGGACCGCGGATCACTCCGCCGGCCGCGACGCCTTTTCCTGCAGCCCGGTCTGGCGGGTGCGGCCTTCGAGCTCGTCCATCACCGCGTCGAGCGGCACGTCGGCCGCCTCCAGCATGACGAGCAGATGGTAGAGCACGTCGGCGGCCTCCGACGTCAGGTCGGCCGCGTTGCGCTCGGTCGCGGCGATCACGGCCTCGACGGCCTCCTCGCCGAATTTCTTGGCGCAGCGCGACGGCCCCTTGGCGACGAGCTTGGCCGTATAGGAGCCGGGATCGCCCGAATGGGCGCGGTTCCTGATGATCGCGGCGAGGTCGGAAAGCGTGAAGTTCGACATGCCCTGCCCTCCTTAACCGTCGAGACGGACCGGAATGCCGGCCGCCGCCATGTGGGACTTTACTTCGCCGATGGTGAACTGGCCGAAATGGAAGACCGAGGCGGCGAGCACCGCGCTGGCATGGCCCTCGACGACGCCGTCGACGAAATGGTCGAGCGCGCCGACGCCGCCCGACGCGATCACCGGAACCGGCACCGCGTCGGCGATCGCCCGCGTCAAAGCGAGGTCGAAACCGTCGCGCGTGCCGTCGCGGTCCATCGAGGTCAGGAGGATCTCGCCCGCGCCGAGCGCCGCGACTTCGATCGCATATTCGATCGCGTCGATGCCGGTCGGCTTGCGGCCGCCATGGGTGAAGATCTCCCAGCGGTCGTGGTGGTCGCCGCTCATGCCGCGGCGCTTGGTCTGCTTGGCGTCGATGGCGACGACGATCGCCTGCGCGCCGAACTTCTCCGCCGCGCGAGCGACGATCATGCGGTCCGTCACGGCGGCCGAGTTGATCGCCACCTTGTCGGCGCCGGCCAGCATCAGGGCGCGGATGTCCTCGACGGCGCGGACGCCGCCGCCGACCGTCACCGGCATGAAGCAGGCCTCGGCGGTGCGCGCCACGACATCGAGAATGGTGCCGCGGTTTTCGTGCGTCGCCGTGATGTCGAGGAAGCAGAGCTCGTCGGCGCCGGCGGCGTCATAGGCCTTGGCGGCCTCGACCGGATCGCCGGCGTCGACCAGGTCGACGAACTGCACGCCCTTGACGACGCGGCCGTCATGCACGTCCAGGCAGGGGATGACACGGGTCTTGAGCATCAGGCTTGCTCCCGCGCTTCGCGGATCAGCTTCAGCGCCGCCGCCGGATCGAGGCGGCCGTCATAAAGGGCGCGGCCGGAAATCGCACCTTCCAGGATGGCGCAATCGGGCTCGAGCAGGCGCTTGACGTCGTCGATCGAGGCGAGGCCGCCGGAGGCGATCACCGGGATCTCGACGGCGCGCGCGAGCGCCAGCGTCGATTCGATGTTCAACCCCTTCAGCACGCCGTCGCGGTCGATGTCGGTGAAGACGATCGCCGCCACGCCGGCATCCTCGAAGCGGCGCGCCAGCTCGATCGTCGTCAGCTCGGACGTCTCGGCCCAGCCTTCGACCGCGACCTTGCCGCCCCGCGCGTCGATGCCGACGGCGACCTGGCCCGGATAGGCCTTACAGGCCTCGCGGACGAGATCGGGATCGCGCACGGCGATCGTGCCGAGGATGACGCGCGAAATGCCCTTGTCGAGCCAGGCTTCGACGCCGGCGCGGTCGCGGATGCCGCCGCCGAGCTGGACCGGCATCTCGACCGCCTTCAGGATGGCCTCGACCGCCGCGCCGTTGACCGGCTGGCCGGCGAAGGCGCCGTTCAGGTCGACGACATGCAGATATTCGAAGCCCTGGGTCTCGAATTCATGCGCCTGGGCGGCGGGATCGGTGTTGAACACCGTCGCCTGCTCCATGTCGCCCAGCTTCAGGCGGACACAGGCGCCATCCTTCAGGTCGATGGCGGGGAAAAGGATCATCAGGGCTTCCACTTCAGGAAGTTGGCGAGAAGGGCGAGACCAAGCTTCTGGCTCTTCTCGGGATGGAACTGGGTTCCGGCGATGTTGCCGGTGGTGACGATCGCCGTGACCGGACCGCCATAATCGGCGGTCGCGATGACGTCGCCCGGCTGTTCGGCGAAGAGCTGGTAGGCATGCAGGAAATAGGCATGCCAGCCGTCGTCGCCGAGCGCGATGCCGTCGAGGAGCGGATGCGGGGCGGAGGCGTTCAGCGTGTTCCAGCCCATATGCGGGATCTTCAGGCGCGGATCGGAGGGTTCGATGCGGCGCACTTCGCCGGGAATGCGGCCGAGGCCCTTGGTAACGCCGTATTCGATGCCGCGCGTCGCCAAGAGCTGCATGCCGACGCAGATGCCGAGGAACGGCCGGCCCTTGGCGTCGATCGTCTCGTTGATCGCCTCGATCATGCCGTCGACGCTGTCGAGATTGGTGCGGCAATCGGCAAAGGCGCCGTCGCCGGGCAGGACGACGTGGTCCGCCTTGGCGACGACGTCGGGATCGGCGGTGACGACGATCCGCGCCGTCGAGCCGATGCCGGCGGCGGCGAGTTCGAGCGCCTTGGCGGCCGAGCGAAGATTGCCCGCGCCGTAGTCAATGATGGCAATGGTCATCGGGCTGTCCCCGGGGTCGGAAAGAGGCCGACAATATCGGCCGAGGCATTGGGCTGCGCCGCGCGAGCGATCCTGGCAGTGGCCGGAACGGCCTCCGGCACGACCGGCGAAGCGGCGGCGAAACGGTGGAAGAAGCGGATCTCGGCCTCGGCGCGCGAACGGCCCTCGGCGACGCCCGCCTCGGTGAAGCGGCGCCGCGAGAGCGTCCAGCGCAGAAGCGAACTGCCCTCGAGGCCGAGGAACAGCGCGCCGAGCAGGCCGAGTGCCGCCGCCGTCGGCGCGCCGAGATAGCGGCCGGAAAGCTCGATCGCGACGAGGTAGAGCGCATAGACTGCGAGCACCACCCACATGCGCCGATAGAGCATCCACAGCACTGGCAGGAAGAAGGCCGGCCACGAGAAGCCGTCCTTGACGAAGATCATGCGGTCGGCCTCGTCCAGCCCGCCGGTCGCGGAAACGGGCGGTGCGTGCACGGTGTAGATCGTCATGCCGCCCTCTCAGTCGCCGAGCTTGCCCTTGGTCGACGGCACACGGTCGGCCTGGCGCGGATCGATCGACGCTGCGACGCGAAGCGTGCGCGCGACCGCCTTGAAGCAGGTCTCGGCGATATGGTGGTTGTTGTCGCCGTAGAGATTCTCGATATGCAGCGTGATGCCGGCGTTCTGGGCGAAGGCCTGGAAGAATTCCTTGAACAGCTCGGTATCGAAATCGCCGACCTTGTCGCGCGTGAACTCGACCTTCCAGACCAGATAGGGCCGGCCGGAGACGTCGATGGCGCAGCGCGTCAGCGCCTCGTCCATGGCGAGGTGGGTGTCGGCATAGCGCGTGATGCCGCGCATCTCGCCGAGCGCCTTCTTGAGCGCCTGGCCGATGGCGATGCCGACGTCCTCGACGGTGTGGTGCTGGTCGATATGCAGGTCGCCCTTGCAGCGGACCGTCAGGTCCATCAGGCCGTGGCGGGCCAGCTGATCGAGCATATGATCGAAGAAGCCGACGCCCGTGGCGATGTCGGCGCGGCCGGTGCCGTCGAGATCCAGCGTTACCGCGATCTCGGTTTCCTTCGTCTTGCGCTCGATCGTGGCGCTACGCATATCTCTTTCCTTCTCAGTCCGCCTTGCTAGGGACAGCCGGCTTTTAACAGGCGTTTCCCTGTAACGCCACAAGGTTGAGCAAGCCTTTGCATCGCCGGACGGTGCGCCTACATAAGACGCTCCAGAGACGCTCTAGCCAACAGGGATCGCCGCGGGGCCTCAAGGGACCAAGGCGATCCGCCACGAAAGCAAATCATGACACATTCCCAGAACGATAGCCCCTATGCGGCTTGGCACGGGACGACGATCATCACCGTTCGCAAGGGCGACAAGGTGGTCATCGCCGGCGACGGCCAGGTGTCGCTGGGCCAGACCGTCATCAAGCACACGGCCCGCAAAGTCCGCCCGCTCGGCAAGGGCGGCGTGATCGCCGGTTTCGCCGGCTCGACCGCCGACGCCTTCACCCTGTTCGAACGCCTCGAGGCGAAGCTCGAGCAATATCCGGGACAGCTGACCCGCGCCTGCGTCGAGCTCGCCAAGGACTGGCGCACCGACCGCTATCTGCGCCATCTCGAGGCGATGATGCTGGTGGCCGACAAGACGACGAGCCTCGTGCTCACCGGCAATGGCGACGTGCTCGAGCCGGAAGGCGGCGTCATGGGCATCGGCTCCGGCGGCAACTACGCCCTCGCCGCCGCCCGCGCGCTGGCCGACACCGATCTCACCGCCGAACAGATCGCCCGCAAGGCGATGGCGATCGCCGCCGAGATCTGCGTCTACACCAATACCAGCGTGACGCTCGAACAGCTCGACGCTGCCTAGAGTGTCTCACCGTTTCTCCGAAACGGCTCGATACTCTAGCTCCTTGTTTTGACGCGTTTTCCAGCCGCGAACCGCACACACTTCGCTTGAAAACGCTATAGGCGGACAGGAAGTCCCATGACCAATTTCTCTCCCCGCGAGATCGTCTCCGAGCTCGACCGCTACATCATCGGCCAGAACGACGCGAAGCGCGCCGTCGCCATCGCGCTTCGCAACCGCTGGCGGCGCCAGCAGCTCGAAGGCACGATGCGCGAAGAAGTGCTGCCGAAGAACATCCTGATGATCGGGCCGACCGGCGTCGGCAAGACCGAGATCTCGCGCCGGCTCGCCCGTCTCGCCGGCGCCCCGTTCCTGAAGGTCGAGGCGACCAAGTTCACCGAGGTCGGCTATGTCGGCCGCGACGTCGAGCAGATCGTCCGCGACCTGGTCGAGGTCGGCATCTCGCTGACCCGCGAGAAGAAGCGCAAGGACGTCGAAGCCAAGGCGCATCTCTCGGCCGAGGAACGCGTGCTGAACGCGCTCGTCGGCGACAGCGCCAGCCCGGCGACGCGCGAAAGCTTCCGCAAGAAGCTGCGCGCCAACGAGCTGGACGACAAGGAAATCGAGATCCAGGTGCGCGACCAGTCCGGCGGCCTGCCGCAGTTCGACGTTCCCGGCATGCCGGGCGCCTCGATCGGCGTCATGAACATCGGCGACATGCTCGGCAAGGCCTTCGGCGGCAAGACCAAGACGCGGCGCGTCACGGTCAAGGACAGCTACAAGGTGCTGATCGACGAGGAATCCGACAAGCTGCTCGACGACGAGCAGCTGACGGCCGAGGCGATCTCGATCGTCGAGAACGACGGCATCGTCTTCCTGGACGAGATCGACAAGATCTGCGCCCGCGAAGGCCGGGCCGGCGATGTTTCACGTGAAGGCGTGCAGCGCGACCTTCTACCCTTGATTGAAGGTACGACCGTCGCAACCAAGTACGGCCCGGTGAAGACCGATCACATCCTCTTCATCGCGTCGGGCGCCTTCCACATCGCCAAGCCGTCGGACCTGCTGCCGGAGCTGCAGGGCCGCCTGCCGATCCGCGTCGAGCTCAACGCACTGACCCAGGCCGACTTCCGCCAGATCCTGACGGAACCGGAGGCGAGCCTGATCAAGCAGTATGTCGCGCTGATGCAGACGGAAGGCGTCAAGCTCGTTATCGCCGAGGATGCGATCGACGCCATCGCCCGCATCGCGGTCGAGGTGAACTCGTCGGTCGAGAACATCGGCGCGCGCCGGCTGCAGACCGTCATGGAGCGGATCCTCGACGACATCAGCTTCGCCGCCCCGGATCGCTCCGGCGACACGGTGACGATCGACGCCGCCTATATCGAGGCGCATATCGGCGATCTCTCGCGCAACATCGACCTGTCGCGCTACATCCTCTGACGCGATAGCGGCCCCGCCCTGCCCTTTTGGCGGGGCCGCGCAACCTTCTGCAACCTGCCGCAGCGGCTTTATCCGCGCCCTGTGGCAGGTAAGCCGTTTTCGAGCCCGGTTTTCCGATGCTATAAACCCGGATCGGCCGATCCATGACGGGTGCGGTCTCTCGTTCGACCGACGGATCGCTTCCCATGCGTCTTCTGCGTAGCGCCCTGCTCGCTTCCCTCGTCCTCGCGACCATCCTGCCGGCCAAGGCCGCCGTCGTCGTGCCGCCCGGCAACCGCAGCGCGGCGCAGCCCGAAATCGACATGAGTTCGATCAAGCGGGCCGGCGAGACCAAGGAGACGTTCGAGGCGAAATACCGCCGGATCTACGCGCTGCTGAAGCGCGACAAGACCCTGATCCGCTCGATCAAGCGCGCCGCCAAGATCTATGACGTCGACCCGGTGCATCTGGTCGGCGCCATCGTCGGCGAGCACACCTACAACGTCGGCGGCCTCGACAGCGCCCAGGCCTATTACGTCAAGGCGCTCGCCTATCTCGGCACCAAGGACCTCGCCTTCGGCTACCAGGGCGAGAGCGTCGCCGAATTTGTCAGCCGCCCGCAATTCGACCGCTGCGACGGGCTGAAGTCATCCTATGACCTCTGGACCTGCCGCGAGGATGTCTGGGACGCCGAGTTCCGGGGCAAGAAGGTCGACGGCAAGTCGTTCCCGCGCGACCGCTTCTCCAAGGTGTTCTTCCAGCCGCTCTATGCCGGCCAGACCTTCGGGCTCGGCCAGATCAATCCGCTGACCGCGCTCACCGTCACCGACATCGTGCACCGGAAGAGCGGACTGCCGCTGCTCGATGCCGAGCGGGCGCCGGAGCTCTACCAGGCGATCATGGATCCCAACATGTCGCTCGACTACATGGCGGCGATCCTCCGCCTGTCGATCGACGTCTATCGCGACACCGCCGGCGTCGACATCTCGAACAATCCCGGCATCACCTCGACGCTCTATAATGTCGGCGACGTCAAGGTGCGCGCCCGCAAGCTCGCCGCCGAGCGCAAGCGCAACAAGAACGCGATGCCGCAGGAAAACTACTATGGCTGGCTGGTGAACGAGCGGCTCGACGAGCTGCGCGCGCTGCTCTGAGGAGCCCGTCGCTCACTTGAGCGTCGGCAGATCCAGCGCGTGTTCGGCCTGCAGCGCCCGCCGGGCGCTGTCGCGATCGCGGGCGTCCTGAACCGCCTTCTTCAGTTCCTGCAACGACTTGACGCTGAGGCCGCCGATCTCGCCGGCGAGAAGATGCGCGAGTTCCGTCGCCTCGGGCGCCAGTCCCGCCGTGTCGACGACGACGCGCGGATGCGAGCGTTCTGCGAGGCGCTGCAGTTCCTCGGCCTCATCCCAGATGACGTTGAAATAGGCGATGATGCGCTGGACCATGAACCAGCTCGGACTGCCGCGCTTGCCGTGCTCGAGCGCCGAGAGATAGGAGCTCGAGACCTGGAGCTTCCCGGCCATGTCCTTGAGCGACAGGCCCCTCTCCTCGCGCATCTCGCGCAGGCGCTGGCCGAACGGGGTCATGCCGGACCTGCCTTGTGCGCCGTCCGCTTCTTGCGGATCCGCACATAGAGCGCGCCGCCGCCGCCATGGCTGCGGTGCGCCTCCTCGAAGCCGATGACGATGCCGCGCAAGCCCGGCTCGGCCAGCCATTGCGGCACGCGCCGGCGCAGCACGCCGCGCTCGGTCATGCCGAACGGATCCTCGCCGGTCGCCTTGCCCTTGCCGGTGATGACGATGACGAGCTTGGCGCCGCGCGCCTGCGCGTCGACAAGGAAGCCGCGCAGCCGGTCATGCGCGTCCATCTGGGTCAGCCCGTGCAGGTCGATGCGGCCGTCGATCTCGATCGTGCCGCGCGCGACGCGGGTCAGCGTGCGCCGCTCGATCGGATGCAGCGGCGGTGGCGGCGCCGGCTTGTCGGCCTTGCCGATCTTCGCCCCCGCCCCGACCGGCTTCGCCAGCTCGGCCTGAAGCGACTGCGGCTCGGCGACCGGCGCCGGAGGCGGCTCGGGCATGACATCTTCCGGCCGCAGCGGCACGGCGGTGCGCGCGACCGTCGCCCAGAGCGTGCGCTCCTCGCCCGACAGGCTGCGCTTGCGGCGTGTCATGACCCGCCCCGCGGCGCCAGCACGACGAAACCGCCCGCCGCCTGCATGCGCCCGGCGATCCGGCCGGCCTCGTCGCCGGAGCCGAAGAAGATGTCGCCGCGCGCCGGGCCGAGAATGGCCGAGCCGGTATCCTGCGCGACGAGCAGCCGGCGGAACGCGGCGCCGCCCTCGGCCGCCGGCAGCCTCGTGTCGATCCAGACCGGCACATGGAAAGTGTGCAGCGTGCGGTCGACGGCGAGGCTGCGCCCGGCGGTCAGCGGCACCTTGGCGGCGGCGATCGGCCCGAGCGCCGGATCCTGCACCGCGGCCTCGCGGAAGAAGATGTAGGAGCGGTTCTGCCAGATCACCTCGGACGCCTGGTCCGGATGGGCGGCGAGCCATTCGCGGATCGTCTGCATGGAGACGCCGCCCTTCGGCAACGCGCCGCGATCGAGCAGCACCCGGCCGACCGAGGTGTAGGCATAGCCCGACTTCGCCGCATAGGTGACGCGGAGAAGCTCGCCCCCCGGCAGCCGCAGCCGCGCCGCGCCCTGGATATGGACGAAGAGCGCATCGACGCGATCGGCGAGATAGGCGATTTCCAGTCCGCGCCCCGCAAGCGCGCCGCGCTCGATCTCGCCCCGGTCGAAGAAGGGCTCGAACCCCGCCTCCGTCCGGCGCGCGAAACGCATGCCGGGCTCGAGGCCGGGCGGCGGATCCTTTTCGTCGATCTCGACCAGCTCCGACGGCGGCGCCAGCAGCGGCACGGCGAACTCCGCCGACGGCTGCAGGGATGCCGCGACTTCGGGCTCGTAGAATCCGGTGAAGAAGCCGGCGTCGCTGTCGGGCTGAACCAGCCGCAACGGCTGGAAATTTGCCTCGAAGAAGCGGCGGGCGCTTTCGCCGTCCAGCTCGGCCGGCAGGCCGATGGCCGCGCCGGCGACCTTCGCCAGCGCGACGCCGTCTATGCCGAGCGCGCGTGTCTTCGGAGGCTGGTCCGCGATATGGACGGCGCTCCGGTGAAAGGCGCGCCACGCCGCCGCATGGTCGTCATCCCGCCAGCCTTCGAGCGCGTCGAAGGGGATCGGCACAAGCCGGGTGTTCGCTTCCGTCGACACAACGCGGGCTTCCGGTCATTCAACGGTTTCGGTCGCCACCAGCAGCCAGTTCGGGTCTCGGGATGAGACATCGCGGGCGAAGGTCCAGATATCGGTGACGTCGGCGATGTGGACGGCATCGCCATCGACGATCTCGCCGGCCTTGTCGCGCGTCGCCGAGATCAGCTTGGAGACGAACTTGACCGAGACCTGCGCCGTGCCGTTCTTCAGCGCGCCATCGACCATTTCGACCTTCTCGAAGCCGACGAAATTGAACTCGACCGTCTCGCCGCGCGCCTCGCGCTCGCCGATGGCGCCGGCGAAGCCGTCATAGACCTCGCGGCCGAGCAGCGGCTTCAGCGCCTTGCGGTCGCCCTGGGCGAAGGCGGTGACGATCATTTCGTAAGCGGTGCGCGCGCCGTCGATGAACTGCTGCGGATCGAAATTGCGGTCCGCCGCGATGATCGCGGCGAGCGCCGAGGCGAGCGGCGTTCCAGGCTGGGCGACGGCGGCGATGCGCTGATCCTCGCTGGTCGTGACCGGCTGCGCGGCGACGGCGGCATCGTCATTCGCGGACGGGCGACGCGGCAGCGCCACCACCTTGTCGCCGGCGGCCGCTTCCGGCTCGCTGGCCTTGCGACGGGCGAACGGGTCGAACGGCGGGCGCTCATTGCCCGTGCGCTGACCCAGCACGCCGCGCAGCTTGAAGAAGATCACCACCGCGAGGACGAGGAAGATCAGCGTATAGATATCGACGAAGCCGTTCATGCCGAAGGCATCCTGTCCTATTCTGGAGGGCCCATGAGACCGGATCTGGAGCCGGAAACGCGCAAGCGAGCGATCATGGACCCAATGTGGTAATCGTTGGGCGGCGATCCAAGTCCGTCAAGGGCACAATGCCGGCTAGGGCAGCACATCGAGCCTCCGACGGACGTCGTACAGCGCTTGTATCACTGAGACGGAAGTGTTAGCGAGCCCACTTGTCAAGATCAGGCCATTCGGCCGATTGTCCAGGGGAGCCGCCATTATGGCCGATGACAACGAAAACGGCGCGGGCCAGCTCGCCCAGCCGAACCTTTCGATCCTGCTGCAGTATGTGAAGGATCTTTCCTTCGAGAATCCCGGTGCGCCCCGTTCGCTCGGTCCGCGTCGCACGGCTCCGAGCATCAACATCGGCATCAATGTCGGCGCCACGCCGCTGGACGCTGAAGATTACGAGATCGAGCTCCGTCTCGAAGGCCGCGCCACCGAAGGCGACCAGACGATCTTCGTCGCCGAGCTGGTCTATGCCGGCGTGTTCCGCCTTTCGAACGTGCCGCAGGAAAACCTGGCGCCGATCCTGATGATCGAATGCCCGCGCCTGCTGTTCCCGTTCGCGCGCCAGATCCTGGCCGACATGACCCGCAATGGCGGCTTCCCGCCGCTGCTCGTCGATCCCGTCGACTTCACCCAGCTCTACCGTCAGCGCCTGATGGAAATGGCCGCCGCCCAGCAGCAGGGTTCGCGCCCGAGCTGATCGGCCTCGCGACGGCAAGGCCGACGCAGAACGAACGAAGCCCCTGCTCCGGATGGATCAGGGGCTTTTCTTTTTTGGGTGTTCCTTTTCGCGGACAGAGCTGCCCTTTCACCTCTCCCTGAGGGAGAGGTCGACGGCCGAAGGCCGGCGGGTGAGGGTTTACTGCCTCGCAAGTCAGGCTTCCGGCAGCGCAATGCCCTGATGGGTTCTCTAAACCCTCACCCGGAGCTTTGCTCCGACCTCTCCCTCAGGGAGAGGTGAAAGAAGAGCGTGCCGCTTCGAAAGGCCAGAAGCCCTCAGGCCTCGCCGGCCTCTTCCGGCAGGTAGGCCTTCCACAGCGCGCTGTCGCCCATCTTGCCGATGAAGGCCTGGTGCGCCGCCTGCTCTTCCGCGGTGACGCGGAACGGACGCGGCTCGGGCCGCTGCTGCGTCGGCGCCACGATGATCGGCGCGCCGTCGTCGCTGACCTCGGCGGCCGCGTCCGGCATCAGGATCAGGTCCGGCTGGCGCCCGCCGATCAGCTCCAGATAAACGTCGGCGAGCAGCACCGAGTCGATCAGGCCGCCGTGGACGGTGCGCTTGCTGGTATCGATGCCATAGCGCGAGCAGAGCGCATCGAGCGAGTTCGGGCCCATCGGATGCTTGCGGCGCGCCAGCACAAGCGTGTCGATCACCCGATCCGGCGGGATCGGCGGCTTGCCGAGCCGTGCGAACTCCGCGTTGATGAAGCCGATATCGAAGCTGGCGTTGTGAGCGATCAGCGTCGCGCCTTCGATGAAGGCGATGAAATCGTCGACCACCGCGCTGAACACCGGCTTGTCGGCCAGGAATTCGTCGGAAAGACCATGCACGCGGAACGCCTCGACCGGCATCGACCGTTCGGGGTTGATGTAGATGTGGAAGTCGCGACCCGTGGGGAGGTGGTTGAACAGCTCCACCGCGCCGATTTCGACCAGCCGGTCGCCCTTCAACGGTTCGAGGCCGGTCGTTTCCGTATCAAAGACGATCTCGCGCAACGCTCTCTCCGCTATTCGTCAATCCATGGTGCCGATGCCGGGGCCGGCACGCAACACTTTGTCAGTTCCGGTCCGACCGCGCGGCCGCTGTCGCCGCCAGCGCCCGCACGATATCCGCCACACGCGCCGCCGACGCTTCCTTGCTGCCGCCCGTCTCGACAACGAAATGAGCGCGCCGGCGCTTTTCCGCATCCGGCATCTGGCGGGCGAGAATGGCGGCGAGCCGCTCCGGCGTCATGCCCGAGCGCTCCAGAACCCGCGCCGCCTGGATCTCGGCCGGCGCGCTGACGACGACGGTGACGTCGACCCGCTTTTCGCCGCCGGTCTCGAACAGAAGCGGCACGTCGACGACGAACATCGACCGGCCGGCACGCCGCGCCTTGTCCATGCGCTCAGCCTCGACGGCCTGCACCATCGGATGGACGATCGCTTCCAGCTCCCGCAACGCGCCCGGATCCGCGGCGAGGATCGCCGACAGCCGGACCCGGTCGACCACGCCATCCTGGATCGCGTCCGGAAAACGCGCTGAGATCGCCGGCACGGCCGGCCCGCGATAGAGCGCGTGGACGACGGCATCGGCGTCGTGCAGCACGGCGCCATGCTCGGCGAACAGCCGGGCCGTCGTCGACTTGCCCATGCCGATCGAGCCGGTGACGCCGATGACGATCACGCCGCGTTTCCTGCTTCGACGATGCCCATGTCGGCGAGGATCAGGGCCCGGAGCTCCGGCGTGACGGTGGGCCGGCGGCCGAACCAACGCTCGAAGCCCGGCGCGGCCTGGTGCAGCAGCATGCCGAGGCCGTCGACCGTCTTCAGCCCGCGCGCCCGCGCAATCGAAAGCAGCGGCGTCTCGAGCGGCGTGTAGACGATGTCGGTGACGAACAGATCGTCGCGCGCCGCGCCGAGGTCGATCACCAGCGGCGGCTGGCCCTCCATGCCGAGCGAGGTGGTGTTGACCAGCAAGGTCGCCTGCGGCAGCAGGCGAGGGAGGTCGTCCCAGCCGGCGGGCCGGATTTCGGAGCCGAAACGTTCGGCCATCGCCTCGGCCCGGTCACGGGTCCGGTTGACGACATGGATCGGCGCGAATCCGCGCGCCTTCAGCGCCCAGATCACCGCGCGCGCCGCGCCGCCGGCGCCAAGCACGATCGCCGGGCCGGGATTGGCGTCGAAACCGGGGGCTCGCTGGTCGAGATTGGCGATGAAACCCTCGGCGTCGGTATTCGAGCCGAGGAGCTTGCCGTTTTCCAGCCAGACCGTGTTGACGGCGCCGAGCGCGGTCGCGACCGCATCGGCCTGGTCGACCGAGGCGAAGGCGACTTCCTTGTGCGGGACGGTAACGTTGCAGCCGATGAAGGGGCCGCCGGCGAAACCGGCGAAGAAGGCGGAAGCATTCTCCGGCTCGACCGGATGGCGGACATAGTCGCCGGCAAGCCCCAGCTCCGCCAGCCAGTGGCGATGGATGATCGGCGAGCGGGAATGCTTGACCGGCCAGCCGATGACACAGGCGGTCGGAACAGTCGTCGTGGCTGAGATCGTCATATCGCCTCGTCAGGACGGAAGGAGGCCGCGCCGGCGCAATTCGGCCAGCAGCGGCAACATGGGAAGTCCGAGAATGCTGAAATAGTCGCCTTCGATCGCTTGGAAAAGCTGGATTCCGACGCCTTCGAGCAGATAGGCGCCAACCGACCACAGCGCACTATCACCGGCCGCGTCGAGATATCGCTCGATCGCCTCGCTTGTCAGGGGCCGCATGGTCAGGCTCGCCGTACTGACATGTTCCCAGACGATCTCGCCGTTCTCCGCAAGCACGACCGCCGTGCGCAGGCGATGGGTACGGCCGGCGAGCGCCGCGATCTGCGCAGCGGCAGCGGCGCGATCGACCGGCTTGACGAAGCGCGCGCCGTCGAGATCGAGCACCTGATCGCCGCCGAGAACCAGACCGCCGGGCGCCGCGATGGCGAGCGCCTTGGCGCGCGAAAGGGCCAGCGCGATCTCGGTCGGCGAGGCGCCTTGGGCGAGGAGGGGCGTTTCCAGCGCCCGCTCGTCGACGCCCGGCGCGATCGCCTCGAAGGCGAGACCGGCATTGCGGAGGAGGGCGATGCGGGTCGAGCTGGTGGAGGCGAGGATCAGCGTCATGATGAAAGCCCGTCCCGGATCCCGGCTTCGCGGAGCGTTCCGGCCTGCTTGTTGCGCAGCGCCAGGATGGCGGCGGCCGTCTCCTCGATCGAACGGCGCGTCACGTCGATGACCGGCCAGCCATTGCGGGCGCAGATCTTGCGGGTGGCGGCGATCTCGTTGGCGACGGCGGCGCGATCGACATAGGGATCGTCCTCGCTGCCAAAGGCGGCATTGGAGAGAACCCGGTTTTCCCGCATCTGCACGATCCGGTCCGGCGTCGCGACCAGCCCGACGATCAGCGGATGGCTCGCTGCCTCGAGTTCCGCCGGCAGGCCGATCCCCGGCACGATCGGGATATTGGCGGTGCGCACGCCGCGATTGGCCAGATAGATGCTGGTCGGCGTCTTCGACGTCCGGCTGACGCCGATGATGACGATCTCGGCGAGGTCGAGATCCTCCGGCAACTGGCCGTCATCATGCATCATGGTGAAGGTCAGCGCCTCGATGCGGCGGAAATAGTCGCCGTCGAGCGAATGCTGCGCGCCGGCGCGACCCTCACTCGACGCGCCGAGATAGGACTGGAACACCTGCAGCACCGGATCGAGCACCGAGAAGCAGGGCACGCCGATGTCGCGGCAGCCCTGTTCCAGCATCGCCGCCATGACGCGATCGACCAGCGTGTAGAGAATGATGCCCGGCTCGCGCTCGATCTCGACAAGAAGCTGGTCGATCTGCTTCGGCGCCCGCACCATCGAATGCATGTGCTCGATCACCGAAACGCCCGGATATTGCGCCGAAGCGGCGCGTCCGACGGTCAGCAGCGTCTCGCCGGTAGCATCCGAAATCAGGTGCAAATGGAGATGCCGGGACTCGTTCTTCACACTGTCATCCCCAGGGCTGTGGACACGGACGGGATAAGTCGGCCTCCGTTCGGCCAGGACCCGACTTGTCCCCGATCGCCGCGAATTGATCAACAGCGGCTCCGCCTGGGGAGATCGAGTCCGGGGCTGTCGATGGAATCGGGGATTAACGAGTTATTAACCTATGCGTTAAGGGGATATTAACAATGATGGCAGAACTGCTCCAAAGTTGAGGATTGGCAAAAAGCGCAAATGGGCCAAGGCGATACGCGCCGCCATCCACTCTCTTTCCCCAGCCGGGCGGATATGGGGCTGAAAAGGGCGGGTTCTTCAGACGGCGTCTCGGTCGCATTGTGGACGGCGATGAATGACGGTAATCCACCGTCTAAAAGAAGAAGAAACTACAGATAGATCTCTTTCTTTGGTGGTGGTGGTGCAGAAAGTCCCGACGGCTTTGATGACGAAAGCGCGCTTGTTGCGCGTCCTCGATGGCGAGGTTCTCGCCGAGCCGCCGATCTGGCTGATGCGCCAGGCAGGCCGTTATCTGCCCGAATACCGGGAGCTCCGCGCCAAGGCCGGATCCTTCCTCGATCTCTGCTACACGCCCGAGCTCGCGACCGAGGTGACGCTGCAGCCGATCCGCCGGTTCGGTTTCGACGCGGCGATCCTGTTCTCCGACATTCTCGTCATTCCGCACGCGCTCGGCCGTGACGTCCGCTTCGTCGAAGGCGAGGGACCGCGTCTCGATCCGATCGATCCGGCCGAGATCGCGCAGCTTTCCGTAGACGCCGTCCTCGAAAGGCTGGCGCCGGTGCTGGAGACGGTTGGCGCCGTCCGCCGCGAGTTGGCCCCCGACAAGGCCCTGATCGGCTTCTGCGGCGCGCCCTGGACCGTTGCGACCTACATGATCGCCGGTAAGGGGACTCCGGATCAGGCGCCATCGCGTTTGCTGGCGGCGCGCGACCCGGAAGCGCTGGACCGGCTGATCGACACGCTGGTCGAGGCTTCGATCGTCTATCTGGTCGCGCAATTGCGGGCCGGTGCCGACGCCGTGCAGATTTTCGACAGCTGGTCTCGTGTTCTGTCGCCGAAGGCATTCGAACGCTGGTCGGCCGGGCCGATCGCGCGGATCGTCGCCGGCGTGCGGGCGGAAATCCCGGATGCGCGCATCATCGGCTTCCCGAAAGGCGCGGATCGCGGGCTTTCGGCCTTCGTCGAGACGACGCGCGTCAACGCGGTCGGCGTCGACTGGACCGTGCCGCTGCAGGCGGTGCGCGACGAAATCGACGGTCGCGCCGCCATCCAGGGCAATCTGGACCCGATGGTCCTGGTCGCCGGCGGCGACGAGCTCGATCGTTCGGTCGATGAAATTCTCGAGACGATGCGCGGCTCGCGACTGATCTTCAATCTCGGGCACGGGATCGTGCCGCAGACGCCGATCGCGCATGTCGAGCGGCTGATCGCACGCATTCGCGGCTAGGGCAGGGGGAACGGCAATGCTGGCTTACTACGACTGGATCAAGGCCCTGCACGTCATCGCGGTGATCACGTGGATGGCGGGAATCTTCTATCTGCCGCGCCTTTTCGTCTATCACACCGGCGCGGCGGTAGGCTCCGACAAGTCCGAGACCTTCAAGGTCATGGAAGCCAAGCTGCTGCGGATCATCATGAATCCGGCGATGATCCTGACCTGGATCACGGGATTGACGATCGTCCGTTTGGGCGGCTTCGAGCAGCAGCCCTGGTTCATGGCGAAATTCGTGCTTGTCATCGCCATGTCGGTTTTCCATATGTGGCTGGCGTCGTGCCGCAAGGCCTTCGCGGCGGATCGCAACACGCGTTCGGAGCGGGCCTACCGTCTCGCCAACGAGATCCCGACGATCCTGATGATCCTCATCGTCATTCTGGTCGTGGTAAAACCGTTCTGAGTTTCTGTGATTTTGCGACGTTTCTGACGCTTGCCGTGGAACCGGCGAGCGATTATGGTGCGCCATCTTGTCGAAGCAGACAGATGCCGGTTGACCTGCCAGGGACGACCGAAGCATCGCGCCGGCGGGCATAGCTCCCGCCAGGCTGAAGTTCTGCCAATCCCCATTTATGCCCTTCGATATCCATCCTTTCTTTGAATCCAAACGAGATTCACAAAACCCATGCGTGAAATGAAACTGCAGGACCTCAAGTCCAAATCCCCGACGGAGCTGCTGGCCTTCGCCGAGGAACTTGAGGTCGAGAATGCGAGCACGCTGCGCAAGCAGGAACTGATGTTCGCGATCCTGAAGCAGCTGGCAGACAACGACGTCGAGATCGTCGGACAGGGCGTCGTCGAAGTGCTGCAGGACGGCTTTGGCTTCCTGCGCTCGCCCGACGCCAATTATCTCGCCGGACCCGACGATATCTATGTCTCTCCCTCGCAGATCCGCCGCTTCTCGCTGCGGACCGGCGACACGGTCGAGGGCTATATCCGCAGTCCGAAGGATGGCGAGCGCTATTTCGCCCTGCTCAAGGTCTCGACGATCAATTTCGAGGACCCCGACAAGGCGCGCCACAAGGTCCACTTCGACAATCTGACGCCGCTCTATCCGAACGAGCGCTTCAAGATGGAGCTCGAGGTTCCGGCCGGCAAGGATATGACGCCGCGGATCATCGACCTCGTCGCGCCGCTCGGCAAAGGTCAGCGCGCCCTGGTCACGGCGCCGCCGCGCACCGGTAAGACGGTGTTCCTGCAGAACATCGCCCACTCGATCGCCCAGAACCATCCCGAGTGCTACCTCATCGTTCTCCTGATCGACGAGCGCCCGGAAGAAGTGACGGACATGCAGCGCTCGGTGAAGGGCGAGGTGATCTCCTCGACCTTCGACGAGCCCGCCACCCGCCACGTTGCCGTCGCCGAGATGGTGATCGAGAAGGCCAAGCGCCTGGTCGAGCATGGCCGCGACGTCGTCATTCTGCTGGATTCGATCACCCGCCTCGGCCGCGCCTACAACACGGTCGTGCCGTCCTCCGGCAAGGTGCTGACCGGCGGTGTCGACGCCAATGCGCTGCAGCGGCCGAAGCGCTTCTTCGGCGCCGCGCGCAACATCGAGGAAGGCGGTTCGCTGACGATCATCGCGACGGCGCTGATCGATACCGGCAGCCGCATGGACGAAGTCATCTTCGAAGAGTTCAAGGGCACCGGTAACTCGGAAATCATCCTGGACCGCAAGGTGGCCGACAAGCGGACCTTCCCGGCGATCGACATCACCCGCTCGGGCACCCGCAAGGAAGAGCTGCTGGTTCCGCCGGATGTGCTCAAGAAGATGTACGTGCTCCGCCGCATCCTCATGCCGATGGGCACCGTCGACGCGATCGAGTTCCTGCTCGACAAGCTCCGGCAGACGAAACACAACTCCGATTTCTTCGATCAGATGAACACCTGATCTAGCATTTCGGCCGCCTGTCGGCGGCCGTCTCCGAGATCAAAATGGCCGGGCTCGTCCCGGCCATTTTTCGTCTGGGCTGTTAACCCGCGAGCCCGGCCTTGTTAGCGTTTCGTTAGCCATGCGGGTGAAGTTCGGCGGCGAGCGCCTCGGCGCCGGAGAGCGGCAGCGAACAGGCGCCCTCCCGGCAGACATAGGCGGTCGCCCTGCCGTCGATTGCGCGCTTGCCATGGGCGGGATGCGCGGCCGGCAGCGCGGCGCCATCCGCCCGGATGTCGAGCACCAGGTTCGGGCTCCAGTTCTCCAGCACCGCCTGCCGGAGCTCTGCTCCGCTTTCGCCCGGCGGGGTCAGGATCACCACCGAACGGACCGTCAGGCGGAGATCGAGGCCGGAGAGCAGGCTCGCCGTGCCGAAGACGTTTTCCGCAATCGCGCCAGCCGAGGCCGCGAGGATCGCGTCGGCGCGGTCTCGGAATCTATCGTCGCCTGTCAACGACCAGAGCCGGACGAGACTGTCGACGGCGAGGCCGTGCGGGTTGGGCGAGGCGTCGTCGATGCGGTCTGCCTTGCGGACGATCAGCGGCTCGGCGTCATCAGCGGTGAAGTGCAGATTGCCCTGGCCGTCGCCATGGTGCGTTTCGAGCAGATCCAGCACGCGGGTCGCTTCGTCGAGATAGTTTGTCTTCTGCGTCGCCTGATGCAGGGCGACGGCGGCGCGGGCGAGCGATGCGAGATCGGAGGAGAAGCCTGGAAAGACGCCTTGGCCATTGCGGAGCGCATGGCCGGGGCGTCCGTCGCGGGAAACCGATTCGGATATGAAACGATAGGCTGATTCCGCCAGCGCCACCCAGTCGGGCCGATCGAGCAGCCAGCCGGCGGTGGCGAGGCCGGTGATCGCATAGCCGTTCCAGTCGACCAGGATCTTGTCGTCGAGGCCGGGCCGGACGCGGCCGGCGCGCTCTTCCAGCATGCGAGCGAGCAGCGCATCGGCGCGTTGCTGGTCGGCGTCGGCGAGCGGGGCAGGGGTCCGCAATCGATTCGGGATCGAAACGCCTTCCCAGTTGCCGCCCTCGTGGATGTCGTAGGTCGCGGCGAGGAAATCAGCGTCATCGGCATCGAGGAAGCGATCGAGCTCGTCGCGCCGCCAGACATAGAAGCGCCCCTCATGCCCCTCGGAATCCGCGTCGAGGCTGGCGGCCAAGGCGCCGCCGGGCAATAGCATCTCGCGAACGAGCCAGCCGATCGTCGTCTCGATGCGGCTTCGATACGTCGAACGGTTCGGGCTCTGGACGGTCGCCAGCGCCAGTTGTTCCAGCAGCAGGCCGTTGTCGGACAGCATTTTTTCGAAATGCGGCACCAGCCAGTCGGCGTCGGTCGAGTAGCGGGCGAAGCCGCCGCCGACATGATCGAAGATGCCGCCGTTGGACAGCCCGGTCAGCGTCGCGTCGGCCGCGCGGGCATACTCGGGAATGCCGGTGCGGTTGGCGCTGCGGGCGAGAAAGTCGATCACCGTCACGTTGGGAAATTTCGGCGCGCCGCGCGTGCCGCCGCGCTCGAGATCCATGATCGAGAGAATAGAGCGCGCCGCCTGGTTGAGCAGGTTCGGGCCGAGGGTCGGGCCTCCGGAGGCGGGGCGCGGCTGGATATGGGCGGCGATCCGATCGGCCTGCGCCAGGATCTCGGCGCGGTCGCCGCGATAGAAGCCGTCGATCTGCGTCAGCACGTCGACGAAGGCCGGCCGGCCATAGCGCGACACCTTCGGGAAATAGGTGCCGCCCCAGATCGGCTTGCCGTCCGGCGTCAGGAACATGGTGAGCGGCCAGCCGCCCTGCTCGCCGATCGCGTGCAGCGCCGCCATATAGATCTGGTCGATGTCGGGCCGCTCCTCGCGATCGACCTTGATGTTGACGAAGAGACGGTTCATCACCGCGGCGGTCGCGGCGTCCTCGAACGATTCATGCGCCATCACGTGGCACCAGTGGCAGGCGGCATAGCCGATCGAGAGCAGGATCGGACGGTCGAGATCCCTCGCCTCCTGGAGCGCGGCGGCGTTCCAGCCGCGCCAGTGCACGGGATTGTCCTGGTGCTGAAGCAGATAGGGGCTGGTCTCGAAGCGCAGCAGGTTTTCGGACATCGGAGCTTTCGCGGTTGGTTTGCGTCGCGGACGGCCCGAAGCCTAGACCTGTCGGATCGGCGCGGCTAGGCAAGAGGCCGACCAAGAAGTCGAGCAAGCGGCCGATCCAGCGGCGACGGTTCCGGAAGGCAGGCAAGGGCATATGACATTGCATCGCGACGACACGATCTTCGCGCTTTCGAGCGGCGCGGCTCCCTCCGGCGTTGCCGTCATCCGGCTCTCGGGCAAAGGCGTTCGATTCGGCCTCGAAACGTTGATCGGCGCGGTCCCGCCGGCGCGTCTGGCGAGCCTTCGGACGCTGCGCGCGCCGGAGAATGGAGAGATCCTCGATCGCGGCCTGGCGCTGTTCTTCCCCGGCCCGGCCAGCTTCACCGGCGAGGATGTCGCCGAATTGCAGGTGCATGGCGGCCGGGCCGTCATCGCCGGCATCCTGAAGACACTCGCGGCGCTGCCGGGCTTTCGCGCGGCGGAGGCCGGCGAGTTCACGCGTCGCGCCTTCGAGAATGGCCGCGCCGACCTGACCGAGATCGAGGGGTTGGCGGATCTGATCGCAGCCGAGACCGAGATGCAGCGGCGTCTCGCCATCCGCCAGGCCGATGGCGGCCTGCGCAAGCTCTATGAAGACTGGCGCCATCGCCTGATCCGCGCGCGCGCCCTGGTCGAGGCCGGTCTCGACTTCGTCGACGAAGAGGACGTGCCGGATGACGTCATGGCGCCGGCTTGGGGCGAAGCCGCCGGCGTGGCCAAAGAAATGGCGGCGCATCTCGACGACCAGCATTTTGGCGAGCGGGTCCGCGATGGCTTCGAGGTCGTGCTGCTCGGGCCGCCGAATGTCGGCAAGTCGAGCTTGATGAATGCGCTCGTGCGCCGCGAGGCGGCGATCGTCACCGCCGAGCCGGGCACGACGCGCGACCTGATCGAGGTGGCGCTCGACATTGACGGTCATGCCGTGACGCTGATCGATACGGCCGGGCTGCGCGAGACGGAGAGCGTCGTCGAGCGCGAGGGCATCGCCCGCGCCAGGCGCCGCGCCGACACCGCCGATCTGGTGCTGGCGCTTTCCGATCAGGACTCCTTTGCCGAAACGATTCCCGATGGCGCGCCGGTTCTGCGGGTGCGCACCAAGCTCGATCTGCTCGATTCGGACTCGAAACGAGTCGATGGGGCCGATGTTGTCGTGTCGGCCCGGAGCGGGCAGGGGTTGGATGCGTTGGTCCGTGCGATCGGCACGGCGCTTCGTCTGGCGCGGCCGATGCCGACGGCGCTGATCACGCGGACACGGCAGCGCGACGGCATCAGCCGCTCGCTCGGCTATCTCAACGAGCTGGAACGGGCCGGCGATCATGCCGTCGAGGTGAAGGCGGAACTCTTGCGCAGCGCCGCCGATGCGCTCGGTCGCGTCACCGGCAAGGTCGATGTCGAGGACCTGCTCGACGTGATCTTTTCCGAATTCTGCATCGGCAAATAGACGCGGATTCCGCTTCTGTTCCACGTGAAACAGTTTTGCCTTTGACGCGGTTCGGTCGAGCGATTAGGACAGCCCGATCAAAGGGATCCAAATCATGACCAGCGCAGCAGTCGCGAGCTTCGACGTCGTCGTCATCGGCGGCGGCCATGCCGGCACCGAGGCGGCCGCCGCCTCGGCGCGGCTCGGCGCCCGCACCGCCCTCGTCACCCACCAGGCCGCGACCATCGGCATCATGTCGTGCAATCCGGCGATCGGCGGGTTGGGCAAGGGCCATCTGGTGCGCGAGATCGATGCGCTCGACGGCCTGATGGGTCGGGTGGCGGATGCCGGCGGCATCCAGTTCCGCATGCTGAACCGGCGCAAGGGACCGGCCGTGCGCGGTCCGCGCGCCCAGGCCGATCGCAAGCTCTATCGCGAGGCGATGCAGGCGGAGATCGCCGCGACCCCCAATCTCACCGTCGTCGAAGGCGAGGCGGATGACTTGACCGTCGTCGACGGCCGCATCGCCGGTGTCGTGCTCGCTGACGGCCGCGCCATCCGCTGTGGCGCCGTGGTGATCACCACCGGCACCTTCTTGCGCGGCCTGATCCATATCGGTGAGACCAAGATCCCGGCGGGCCGGGTCGGCGAGAAGCCGGCAATCGGCCTTTCGGCTGCCCTGGCGCGTCACGATTTCAACCTGGCGCGACTGAAGACCGGCACACCGGCGCGCCTCGACGGTCGCACCATCAATTTCGATATCCTCGAGCGCCAGCCGGGCGATGATGAGCCGGAGCCGTTCTCGACGCTGACGGCGCGGATTGACCGGCAGCAGGTCGATTGCTTCATCACCCGTACGACCGAGGCGACGCACGACGTTATCCGCGCCAACTTGCATCGGTCGCCGATGTATTCCGGCCAGATCGAAAGCCGCGGCCCGCGCTATTGCCCGAGCATCGAGGACAAGATCGTCCGCTTCGCCGAGCGCGACTCGCACCAGATCTTCCTGGAGCCGGAAGGGCTCGACGATCCGACCATCTATCCGAACGGCATTTCGACCTCGCTGCCGGAGGATGTGCAGAAGGCGCTGATCTGGACCATCCCCGGTCTTGAGAACGCCGTCATTCTGCGGCCCGGCTACGCGATCGAATATGACCATGTCGATCCGCGCGAGCTGACCGCGTCGCTGGAGACCAAGAAGGTCGAGGGCCTGTTCCTCGCCGGCCAGATCAACGGCACGACCGGCTATGAAGAGGCCGGGGCGCAGGGCGTCGTCGCCGGCATCAATGCGGCGCGTCGCGCCGGCGGCCAGGATGGCGTCGCCTTCAGCCGGGCGGAAAGCTATATCGGCGTGATGATCGATGACCTCATCAATCGCGGCGTCACAGAGCCCTATCGCATGTTCACCTCGCGGGCCGAATACCGGCTGTCGCTGCGCGCCGACAATGCCGATCAGCGCCTGACGCCGTTCGGCCTCGCGGTCGGCGTGGTCGGCGATCGTCGTCGCGACGCCTTCGCCGCCAAGCTCGGTCAGCTCGAGGCGGCGCGCGCCGCCTTTGCTTCGCACACGATGACGCCGAACGAGGCAGTCAAGGTTGGCCTTGGCGTCAACCAGGACGGTGTGCGCCGCTCGGCCTTCGATCTCCTGGCCTATCCGGATATCGACGGGGCGCGGCTGGTGCAGGTCTGGCCCGAGCTCGGCGCCTTCGCGCCGGCGATCCTCGATCAGATCGAGGCCGACGCCAAATATGCCGTCTATTTGAATCGGCAGCAGAACGATATCGAATCGGTCAAGCGCGACGAGGCGGTCGCGCTGGGCGATGACATTGACTATCGCGCCATCGAGGGGCTGTCGAACGAGCTGCGCCAGCGGCTGATGCTGGTGCGTCCCGCCACGCTCGGCCAGGCCGGGCGCATCGAAGGCATGACGCCGGCGGCGCTGGCGCTGCTCCTGACCACGGCGCGTCGCCGCCCGCAAATCCGGACTGTTGCATGACCGATACGATCGCGGCCGTCGAGGCCATTCTCCCCGTTTCACGTGAAACAGGCGAGCAGCTGGAGCGCTATGTCGCGCTGCTGCGCAAGTGGCAGCCGGCCCAGAACCTCGTCTCGCCGAACACGCTGAACCAGATCTGGCTGCGCCACGTCGCCGATTGCGCCCAGCTCGTCGCGCTGTTTCCGGACACGCGGCGCTGGCTCGATCTCGGCAGCGGCGCCGGCCTGCCCGGCATGATCACCGCCATCCTGCTGGCCGGGCAGGAGGGCGCCGTCGTCCATTGCGTCGAGGCCAATCAGCGCAAATGCGCCTTCCTGCGCACGGTGATTCGCGAGACCGGCGCAGCCGCGGTCGTGCATGAAGGGCGGATCGAATCGGTTCTGAAACAATGGAACGAGCCGGTCGAGCGCATCAGCGCCCGCGCGCTGGCCTCGCTCAAGGACCTGCTCGATCTCTCGGCGCCGGTTCTGGCGACGGGCAGCATAGGAACCTTTCACAAAGGTGAAGATTTCGAGGGGGAACTGGCCGAGGCCTCTAAATCTTGGAGCCTCGATCTGGTAAGACACAAGAGCATGATCGACGAGCGAAGCTCGATCGTCGAGATCTGCCGCGCAGAGCGCCGGTCCAGCTAACCGCGCTCAACCGAAGAGGCCGCTGATGTCCCAAGCCGATCCGTTTTCGCCGCCGTCCCTGCTGCCGCCCCAGCCGCGCGTCATCGCGCTGGCCAACCAGAAGGGCGGCGTCGGCAAGACGACGACGGCGATCAACCTCGGCACCGCGCTGGCCGCGATCGGCGAGGAAGTGCTGATCGTCGATCTCGACCCGCAGGGCAACGCCTCGACCGGGCTCGGCATCGATCGCAAGAGCCGGCTGCGCTCGACCTATGACGTTTTGGTCGGCGAATCCTCGCTGGCCGAGATCGTGATGGAGACGGCGGTGCCGCGGTTGTCGGTGGCGCCGTCGACCATGGACCTGCTCGGCGTCGAGCTGGAAATCGCCGGCCGCTCGGACCGCGCCTTCAAGCTGCGGCGGGCGATCGCCAGCCACATGCAGCGTCCGGAATCGATTCGGGGTCGAAACTACAGCTATGTGCTGGTCGACTGTCCGCCCTCGCTCAACCTCTTGACGATCAACGCGCTGTCGGCGGCGCATTCGATCCTGGTGCCGCTGCAGTGCGAATTCTTCGCGCTCGAGGGATTGAGCCAGCTGCTCCAGACGGTCGACCAGGTGAAGCATGCGCTGAACCCGGAACTGTCGATCCACGGCATCGTGCTGACCATGTTCGACAGCCGCAACAATCTCGCCAGCCAGGTGGTGGCCGACGTGCGGGCGCATATGGGCGACGCCGTCTACGACACGGTGATCCCGCGCAATGTCCGCATCTCGGAGGCGCCGTCGCACGGCAAGCCGGTGCTGCTCTACGATTTCAAGAGCACCGGCAGCCAGGCCTATCTGCGGCTCGCCTCGGAAATCATTCAGCGCGAGAAGCGCCTGCGCGCCGCCTGACGGGCGCGACATATTCGGGTTTTGAGGAGTGGACGCCATGAGCATGGAAGACGGATCGCGCCGGCGCCTTGGACGGGGGCTTGCCGCCCTGATCGGTGATGTCGGCGCCGCCCAGGACACGGTGGCGAGCGACCCGCGCAGCCGCAATTCGCGCCGCGTGCCGGTCGAGTTCCTGCGGCCGAACCCGCGCAACCCGCGCAAGGCGTTCGAGGAGGAGGATCTTGCCGATCTCACCGCCTCGGTGCGCGAGAAGGGGATCATGCAGCCGATCCTCGTCCGCCCGGTGCCGGGCGGCCCGGCCGACGCCTACGAGATCATCGCCGGCGAGCGGCGCTGGCGGGCGGCGCAGCGCGCCAGCCTGCACGACGTGCCGATCATCATCCACGACGTCAACGACAAGGAAGCGCTCGAGCTCGCCATCATCGAGAACGTCCAGCGCGCCGACCTGAACGCGCTGGAGGAAGCGCTGGGTTACCAGCAGCTGATCGACGAGTTCGACTATAGCCAGACGGCGCTCGCCGACGTCATCGGCAAGAGCCGGCCGCATGTCGCCAACACGCTGCGGCTTTTGAAGCTGCCGCCGGCGGTGCAGACCTATCTGCGCGACGGCAAGCTGACGGCAGGCCACGCCCGCGCGCTCGTTACCGTCGACAATCCGGAAGCGGTGGCGCAGCGGATCGTCGACATGGGGCTGACGGTGCGCGACGCCGAGGCGCTGACCCAGAACGAGCCGAAGAAGGCGCAGCGCGCCGCCAGCAAGGCCGAGAAGGATGCCGACACGCGGGCGCTGGAAAAGCTGCTCGGCGACAGCCTCGGCCTGATGGTGACGATCGATCACAAGTCGAACGGCAGTGGCGAGCTGAAGATCCGCTACAAGTCGCTGGAACAGCTCGACGAGATCTGCCGCCTGCTGAAGCGCGAGTAGTTCTTTTTGGGGAACGCCCGCCGCCTCTAACGGCGAGCGGAAGCGCGAAACACAGACGCCGACCGTTGGCCCCAGGGCATGCGGTCGGCGTTTTGATTTGGGGTCAGACTCAGCCTGGCCAGGCGGAGCTGCGGATCACGCTGCAGAAATTGCCGCGCTGGAAGGCCGGGTCCTTGTCGGCGAGGACGTCCGCCTTGACGTTGCCGAAGGTCGTCTGCGGCTTGTGGCGGATGCCGTCATAGAAGGCCTGGATGATTTCCTCCTTGAACGGGCCGGGCCGCGGATGGGCAGCGACGACCGCCTCGCGCTCGGCGTCGGTGTAATCGGCATAAGTGAGGCCCAGCACGTCCATCTCGACGCCGGCGGTGACCATGGCGACGACCGGGTGCATGTGCTGGGGAATCCCGGGCGTCGTGTGCAGCGCGATCGCCGTCCAGACGGTGTCGATGTCGCTTTCGGCGATGCGATGCGAGCGCAGGAAGTCGCGCGCCGCGTTGGCGCCGTCGACCTCGAAGCGCTCGCAGGCGCTGCTGTGCTGGTGGGTCAGGCCCATGTCATGGAACATGCAGCCGCAATAGAGCAGCTCCGGATCGACCTTCAGCCCTTGCTTCCGCGCCGCCAGCGCCCCCCAGTAGAAGACGCGGCTCGAGTGATGGAAGAGTAGCGGCGATTCCGTATCGCGCACCAACTCGGTGATCTCGCGGGCGAGCTGGCTGTCGGGAATGCCTACCCCGTCGATGGTCAAGGTCATCCAATTTCTCCTGCGGTTGGGACTGGCCTGGAGGGTAGGCTTCGTGCAAACTCGTCTGCAATTGACGGATCACGGCGTTTTCTGCCAAATCCGGCCTGAGACGGACGCGGGTGCGAAATGGACAAGGCGGAGCCGACCACGAAGACGATTGCGATCCTGGCGATGCCGGGCGTCCAGCTGCTCGACGTCGCCGGCCCGCTCGATGTGTTCGCCGAGGCGAACAGCCAGGCGGGCGAGGCGGTCTACCGGCTGGTCGTCCTTGCCGGCGAGCTCGGGCCGGTGAGAAGCTCGTCCGGCGCGCAATTGCTGCCGGACCATGTCATCGGCGCGGATTTCGCAGCGCCGATCGATACGCTGCTCGTCGCCGGCGCGCCGAGCGCGCATGTCGTCGAGCCCGCGGCAGAGGTCGTGGCCTGGCTCAAGGATGTGGCGCCGTCGACGCGCCGCTACGGCTCGGTCTGCGCCGGCGCGTTCCTGCTCGCCGCGACCGGGCTTCTCGACGGCCGCCGGGTGACGACGCATTGGGGCGTTGCACGCAAGCTCGCGGAGGCCTATCCGGCCGTCACGGTCGACGAGGACGCGATCCATATCCGCGACGGCCGCCTGCGCACGGCGGCGGGCGTCACCGCCGGCATGGATCTGGCGCTGGCGCTCGTCGAGGAGGACCTCGGCCGCGAGATCGCCATGCGCGTCGCGGCGCAGCTGGTGATGTTCTTCAAGCGTCCCGGCGGGCAGATGCAGTTCAGCCGCAAGGACGAGGCGGTGCCGGCCGGGCGCTCCGCCCTGCAGGAGCTGCAGCGCTGGGTCGCCGCCAATCCGGCGCTCGACCATACGGTGGCGAGCCTCGCGGAACGGCTGCATCTGAGCCCCCGCCATTTCGCCAGGCTGTTCCGCGCCGAGGTCGGCATCACGCCGGCGAGCTGGGTCGAGGCCGCGCGCGTCGCCGCGGCGCGGCGTCTGCTCGAAATGGGCCATGACGCGCCGAAGCAGGTCGCCGCCCAATGCGGCTTCGCCGATGCCGATACGCTGCGCCGCGCGTTCGGACGCCATGTCGGCGTGACGCCGGCCGAATACCGCAAACGCTTTCGCGGCTAATGAATCGCGGAGAGCCCGGGATTCCTAGCGCCGGGCCCGCGCCAGCATGGTGACAGCGAGCAGGGCCTGGCCGATTACTTCGTCGGCTATGTTTGCCTTGAGTCGACTATCGAAGATCGCCCCGTCGAGGCGCTCCAGCGCCATCAGCAGGCGATCGGCGGTCCAGATCCGCAATTGCTGCTCCAGCTTGCCCTTGCGCTGGAAGAAGATACCGCCGGCATAGCGCTCGATCGCGGTCGATTGCGGCATGCCGTCCTCGGCCGCCGCCTTGATCCGGTGCAGCAGATGGAAATGGCGGAGCGCCGCGTTGGCGACGACGAAGGCCGCCGTGCCGGAGCCGAGGATGCGCCGGAACGCCTTGTCGAGCCCGGCGGCGTCGCCGAGCGCTGCCGCGTCCACGGCCTCGTCGGTTGCCGACGCGCCGGCATCGCCGACGACGGCGCGCACGGCGTCGATGTCGATCGCGCCGGTGCCGAGCGCATAAAGGCAGAGCTTGGCGACCTCGGAGCGGCTCGCCAGCCGGTCGGCGCCGAGCAGGCTGCGCAGCAGCGCCCGCGCATCCGGCTCGATCGAGAGCTTCGCTTCCTGGAGTTCGGAATCGATCAGGCGGTCGAGCGCCGCGTCATTGTCGGCGTAGCAGGCGATCGCCGCCGCGCCGCGCGCGTTCTCGCAGATTTTGCGGAGACCGACGCCCTTCTTGATGTCGCCCGCCTCGAGCACGATCCAGGCATCCTGCGGCGGCGCCGCCAGCACCGCCTCGACGGCGGCCTGGATCGGCCGGTTGCCGGAAACCTTGACCCAGATGGCGCGCGTGCCGCCGAAGAGGGCGATTGTGTTGGCCTCGTCGGCCAGCCGGCCGGGATCACTGGCGATCTCGGAGGAATCGAGCCGGACGAGCGCGAACGGATCGTCGTTCTTGCCGAGGATGGTCTTGGCGAAGCCGGCGGCGCGCTCGGAGATGAGGCCGGTGTCGCTGCCGTGAATCAGCACGACGCGGATGGCGGGATCCGGCCGGCTCAAGAATCGGTCGGCATCCTGGGGCTTGATCTGGACCATCGTGTCCGGTCGGCCTCAAACGTTTCGGGCGAAGCGGTGGCCGCTTCGCCCTGGGAAAACGCAGTCAAACGAGCCTGGCCGCCGGCGCCGAGCGCCGGGGCGACCTAGCTGGTCTTGCGGGTTGCCAGCGCCGCCGAGAGACGGAGCTGGATGTCGTCGGCGACCGCCTGGGCGGCGCGATCCTCGGCATCGATCCGGGCCCGCTGGTTGGCGAAGGCCTGGTTCGAACGGTCATAGGAGGCGACGCCGCGGTTGAGCGAGCGCAGGATGACCTTGCCGCTGCTGATTTCCTTCAGCTCGTAGGCGACGGTGACGGTGACCGAATAGGCCGGCGCCGTCTCGTCGCGCTCGAAGCCGAGGCGGGCCTCGGCCGACGTGACCCGCATGGAGAGCTCATAGCGGGTCGGCGCGGCCTTGCCGCCGCCGGTGAAGCCGTAGATCAGGTTGTTGCGCACTTCCTGCGCGACGCGGTCGCTGACGTCTTCGACCGAGATGGCGGAAAGATCGGCGGCGACCTGCGGTCCCTGGGCGATCGGCATGTAGACCGGCTGCACCGTGCAGGCCGAGGCGAGCATGCCGAGGCCGACGGCGACGAGGCCGGCGCGCGCCAGCCGCCCGGCGGCCGAGGCCGGAACCCGGCCGTAATCAGACGACGACATTGACGATCCTCTTCGGCACGATGACGATCTTGCGGGGGGCACGGCCTTCCAACGCCTTGAC
Source organism: Kaistia sp. SLG-1 (assembly GCF_059699055.1). Classification (NCBI taxonomy): domain Bacteria; kingdom Pseudomonadati; phylum Pseudomonadota; class Alphaproteobacteria; order Hyphomicrobiales; family Kaistiaceae; genus Kaistia; species Kaistia sp. SLG-1. Next base: position 66,978 of record NZ_AP048544.1, on the reverse strand, counting down.
GACGCCGTCGAGGGCCAGGGTGGCGGACTCGATTTCACTTTCCGACGCGGTGGCGGAGATTGTCAATTCCGCCCGCTTCTTGCCGTTGATCTGGATCGGCAGCACCAGTTCGTCTTCGGCGAGCAGGGCCGGATCGACGACCGGCCAGGCGGCTTCGGCGGCGAGCCCGTCATGGCCGAGCAGCCCCCAGATCTCTTCCGCCAGATGCGGGATCATCGGGCCGATGGCGGCGACGAGGAACTCCGCCGCTTCACGCAGCGCGAAGGCGACGTCGGCAGCGGGCTTGTCGCCGCTGGTCTCGCCGTTTTTGCGGGCGGCCGAGATGGCGTCGCCGAAGACGTTGGCGAAGCCGTGGATGCGGGCGACGGCGACGTTGAAGCGCAGGCGCTCGATGTCTTCCTCGACCGAGGCCGCCAGCTTGTGGCTGGCGCGACGCAGCGCGGTCGCCTCCGGACCGAACGCGTCGGGCTTCGGCGCGTCTTTCTCCGAGAGCTCGATCGCCTCACCGACCAGGCGCCAGAGGCGCTGGGTGAAGCGCCAGGCGCCCTCGATGCCGGCTTCCGTCCATTCGCTGTCGCGCTCGGGCGGCGTGTCGGAGAGCATGAACCAGCGGGCGCAGTCGACGCCGTAGGTCTCGGCCACCACTTCCGGCGGCACGACGTTCTTCTTCGACTTCGACATCTTCTCCGGCGGGCCGACGGTCACCGGCTCATCGGTGCCGACCTTGACCGAGGTGCCGTCGGCGCGCTTCTCGACCTCTTCCGGGAACAGCCACTTGCCGTTCTGGTCCTTGTAGGTCTCGTGCACGATCATGCCCTGGGTGAACAGGCCCGCGAAGGGCTCCGTCACCGAGACACGGCCGGTGCGCTCGAGCGCGCGGGTGAAGAAGCGCGAATAGAGCAGGTGCAGGATCGCGTGCTCGATGCCGCCGATATACTGATCGACCGGCAGCCAGTGATCGGCCGCGTCCTTGGAGAGCGGCGCCTCGCCGGGCTGGCTGGCGAAGCGGGCGAAATACCAGGACGAGTCGACGAACGTGTCCATCGTGTCGGTCTCGCGCGTCGCGGCCTCGCCGCAATGCGGACACTTCACGTGCTTCCAGGTCGGATGCCGGTCGAGCGGGTTGCCGGGCTTGTCGAAGGTGACGTCCTCCGGCAGGCGGACCGGCAGGTCTTCCTTCGGCACGGCGACCGGGCCGCAGCTCGGGCAATGGATGATCGGGATCGGGCAGCCCCAGTAGCGCTGGCGCGAGATGCCCCAGTCGCGCAGGCGGAAATTCACCTGGCGCTTCGCCTGCGGCGCATTGCCGAGGATCTGGCCCTCGAGCCGGAGCGCCACGGCCTCCTTCGCCTCGGGGATGGTCATGCCGTTCATGAAGTCGGAATGGAACAGCGTGCCGTCATCGGTATAGGCCGTGTCGCCGACTTCGAAGGTCAGCGAATCCGCGCCTTCCGGCAGCACGACCGCCTTGACCGGCAGGCCGTATTTGCGGGCGAAGTCGAGATCGCGCTGATCATGCGCCGGGCAGCCGAAGACGGCGCCGGTGCCGTAATCCATCAGGATGAAGTTGGCGACATAGACCGGCAGGTACCAGCCCGGCACCAGCGGGTGCTTGGCGCGGATGCCGGTGTCGAAGCCCTTCTTCTCCTGCGTCTCGATCGCCTCGGCCGAGGTGCCGGTGCGGCCGCATTCGACGATGAACTCGGCCAGCGCCGGGTTGGTCTCGGCGAGCTTGGCGGCCAGCGGATGGTTGGCGGCGATGGCGACGAAGGAGGCGCCGTAGAGCGTGTCCGGACGAGTGGTGTAGACCTCGATCTCGCTCTCGCCCTGCGGCGCCGAGATGGCGTCGAGGCCGAAGCGGACCATCAGGCCTTCCGAGCGGCCGATCCAGTTGCGCTGCATCAGCCGGACCTTGTCCGGCCAGCGGTCGAGCTCGTCCAGCGCGCCAAGGAGCTCCTCGGCGAAATCGGTGATCTTGAAGAACCACTGCGACAGCTTGCGCCGCTCGACCAGCGCGCCCGAGCGCCAGCCGCGCCCGTCGATCACCTGCTCATTGGCGAGCACGGTGTTGTCGATCGGGTCCCAGTTGACCTCGCTCTCCTTGCGATAGACCAGGCCGGCGGCGTGCAGATCGGTGAAGATGCGCTGCTGCTCGGCATAATAGGAGGGATCGCAGGTGGCGATCTCGCGGCTCCAGTCGAGCGAGAGGCCGAGCAGCTTCAGCTGCGCCTTCATCGTCTCGATGTTCTCGTAGGTCCAGATCTTCGGATGGCTGTTGCGCTCGATGGCGGCGTTCTCGGCCGGCAGGCCGAACGCGTCCCAGCCCATCGGATGCAGGACGTTGAAGCCCTTCATGCGCTTGAAGCGCGCCACCACGTCGCCCATCACATAGTTGCGGCCGTGGCCGATATGGATGCGCCCCGACGGATAGGGGAACATTTCCAGCACGTAGTATTTCGGACGCGGGTCGTCGTTCTTCGTCTCGAAAATGCCCTGTTCGGCCCAGGCACGCTGCCAGCGCGGTTCGGCGTCACGAGGGTTGTAGCGTTCTATGGCCATGGTCCGTCGTCGAAAAAGAGAGGGAAAGGGCGGCTTCACGCCACCAGAGCAGGGTGCGACCTTCACCAGAAACGCACCGCCCGGTCAACCGCTAACGCTGCCGCAGCGGCGAGAGGCGCGCCCGGCGGCGGTCCGCCGCTCGGTTGAGCGACGCCCCGACGCATGCTAGGCCGCAGCACCTCTAGGATACGGAGCGCGCCATGCCTGATCTGAAGCCCGACGACGTCCAGTCGCGCCTCGCCGCCGTTCTCGAACGCATCCGCGCCAAGGAGGCCGCGAGCGGCCGGCCGGATAGTTCGGTCGAGCTGATTGCCGTGTCGAAGACCTTCGGGGTCGACGAGATCCGTCCCGTCATCGCCGCCGGCCAGCGCCGCTTCGGCGAGAACCGCGTGCAGGAAGCGCAGGCGAAATGGCCGTTGCTGCGCGCCGAGACGGCCGATATCGAGCTGCATCTGATTGGGCCGCTGCAGTCGAACAAGGCGAAGGAGGCGGTCGCGCTGTTCGACGCCATCCACACCGTCGATCGCGACAAGATCGCCGGGGCGTTGGCGGCCGAGATCCAGAAGCAGGGCCGGACGCCAAAGCTGTTCGTGCAGGTGAACACCGGGCTGGAGCCGCAGAAGGCGGGGATTGCGCCGCGCGAGGCGGCCGAATTCGTCGAGCGCTGCCGCGCGGTGCACGGCCTCGTCATCGGCGGGCTGATGTGCATTCCGCCGGCCGGCGAGGCGGCCGGGCCGCATTTCGCCCTGCTCGCCAAGCTCGCAGCCGAGATCGGCGTCAAGAACCTTTCGATGGGCATGAGCGGCGATTTCGAGACGGCGATCGCCTTCGGCGCCACCCACGTCCGCGTCGGCGGCGCCATCTTCGGCTCCCGCCCGCCGATCATCTCCGCCGTCGCTCCGGACGAGCCGGGCGAACAGGCCGGGTGAGGCGCCGAAGGCGAAGGTTCTCGTCTTTGGCCCGATCCCGTTGCGGAACGAGCATGGCGCCAGCCTGCGCAACACGCTCGCCGTCATCCCGGGCTTGACCCGGGATCCATCCAGCCGGGTTGGCTGGGGTCTCGGCGCGAGAATCCCGAGGGCGCGGATGCATGGATCCCTGCTTTCGCAGGGATGACGGCGAGGGTGGGACGCCTTCCTTCACCTCTCCTGAGGGGAGAGGTGAAGGGAAGTCGCGCAGTCCCTACCGCACCTCAATCGCCGCGCCGGGCCTTAGCCGCCGCAAAATCTTCAGCATGTCCGGGTAGCTGACGGCGACGCAGCCTTCCGTCGGCGTGTAGCCGGGGCGGGCCAAGTGGAAGAAGATGGCGCTGCCGCCGTTCTGGCGGCGCGGCATGAGATTCCAGTCGAGGATGACGACAATGTCGTAGACGGCGTCGTCGCGCCACATCGTCTCGGTGCTGGCGGGATAGGGCAGGGTGACGGGGCGGTTGTAGTTGCGGTCGCCCTTGCCGTCGCACCAGCCGTCGCGCGGCCGTGTTTGGCGGAGCGGCAGCGCCGTCCTCGGGCGCTGGATCCGATCGGGCCGGTAGCGCACTTCGAGGAGCGCATAGCGTCCGGCGGGCGTGCCGCCGTCACCCTCGCGCTTGGCGTGCGTCACGCCGGAGCGGCCGAGCGCGCAGGGAACCCTGAGATTGCCGAGGCGGAGTACGCCACGGGTGCGGCAGCCGGGGCGGGGCTGGACGAGCAGGGTCTGTCGGTTGTGCCGGCGCATAAGACTTTCGGGGGAAGCGTGGCGCTTGCTTGCGCGGTGCCACAATTGAGGGCTACACCTTAGCCGATCGAATTGGAAGAATGCTTCGGTTCCGGCCTACGAAAGCCGAAGAAAACGTCAGGGGCAAGCGCCATGGCTGCACGGCGAATTCTGGTCGTCGACGACGACGACCTGCTGCGCGAAAGTCTTGTCGAGCAATTGTCGCTTTATGAAGAGTTCGAGCTGCTCGACGAGCCGACGGCCACCAAGGGTGTCCAGCGGGCGCGCGGCGAGCCGACCGACCTCTTGATCATGGATGTGACGCTGCCCGACATGGATGGCCGCGAGGCGGTGAAACTGCTCCGCAAGGGCGGCTTCAAGGCGCCGATCATCATGCTGACGGGGCATGATTCCGAATCCGACACCATTCTCGGCCTCGAGGCCGGCGCCAACGACTATGTGACGAAGCCGTTCCGCTTCGCCGTCCTGCTCGCCCGCATCCGCGCGCAATTGCGCCAGTTCGAGCAGAGCGAGGATGCCACCTTCTCGATCGGCCGCTACACCTTCCGCCCCAGCGCCAAGCTGCTGCTCGACGAGCGCGGCCAGAAGATCCGGCTGACGGAGAAGGAAACGTCGATCCTGAAGTTCCTCTATCGCGCCGGCGAAAAGGTGGTCGGCCGCGATGTGTTGCTGCACGAAGTCTGGGGATATAATTCTGGCGTCACGACGCACACGCTCGAAACGCATATCTACCGGTTGCGGCAGAAGATCGAGCGCGAGCCCTCGATCGCGGAACTGCTCGTGACGGAAGCCGGCGGCTACAAGCTGGTTCCATGAAACACAGGCCGGCCATGCGGCTTCGATCGCGGCTCGGGGCAGGAATATCGGCGTGACGCTGGAACAGGATATCGCAAGGCTTTCGACCGTTCCGCTGTTCGCGGAACTGGCGACGGACCATTTGCGGCTCATCGCCTTCAGCGCGACCCGGCTGGAGCTGCCGGCCGGGCGGGTGCTGTTCCGCGCCGACAGCAAGGCGTTGTCGGGCTTCGTCGTGATGTCGGGCGAGATCGAACTGTCGCGCGGCGGCGAGGATCGCGTCGTGCTCGGCGTCTATGGCCCGGGCACGCTTATCGGCGAGACGGCCCTGTTCATCGAGACGCGCCGCCCCGCCACGGCGACGGCGTTGGGCGACGCGCTGGTGGTCGAGATCGACCGCACGCTGATGCGGCGCATCCTGACCGAATATCCCGAAGTCGCCCAGCGCATGCACACGATGATCGCCGACCGGCTGATGGAAACCGTCGGCGATCTCGGCCGGCTCGAGGGCCGGTTCGACGCGGGGCAGTCGTAGACCCGCGTTGCCCTTCACCTCTCCCTGAGGGAGAGGTCGGAGCGAAGCTCCGGGTGAGGGTTTAGGGAACCCTACGGTGAGGCCGTAAACCCTCACCCGCCGCACTGGGTGCGTCGACCTCTCCCTCAGGGAGAGGTGAAAGGAGAGTGTCCCCGCACTACGGCCTAGACACTTAGGACCCGCTCCGGCTCAGTCGAGCAGCGAGCCGCAGGTCAAGTTTGCCAGCGCGCCGGTCATGGCGCCGGCGCGGTCCGAGGCGACGAAGGCGGCATAGTCGGCGATCTGCTCCAGCCTCGGCAGGCGGCCGAGCTGCGTATCCCGGGCATGCACCTCAAGCCACGCTTCCGTCGTCGTGCCGATGCCGCGCGTCATGCCGTCGAACAGCTCGCGCGTGTAGGAAAGCGGCACGGCGTCGGGAATGGCGTCGGAGCGCAGGCAGATGACGCGGACGCCGAACTGGCCGAGTTCGACCGCGAGCAGCCGCGAAAACGTCTCGACCGCGCTGCAGGCGATGCCGTGCGCGAGGAAGCCCGGATGCGTCACCCGCGATCCCGGCGCCGTCATCGTCAGGATGACGCCGCCGCGCTCTTGCATGTGGCGGGCAACCGCCCGCGCGGTCAAAAAATTGGTGCGCGTATTGCCGCCGATCGTGTGCTCGAATTCGTCCAGGCTGACCTCGGCCAGCGGCAGGCCCTGCCGGTGCACGACGCTCACCGCGTTGAAGGCGATGTCGATGCCGCCGGCGCGTTCGGCGACCCGGTCGGCATGCGCGTCGACCGACGCCTCGTCCTGCGCGTCGACGATGTCGACGGTGGCGCGACCGCCCTCGGCGCAGATGTCGGCGGCGACCGTTTCGAGCCGCTCGCGGGTGCGGCCGGCGAGGAAGATCTCGGCGCCCTCGCGGGCGAAGGTGCGGGCGGTGGCCCCGCCGATGGCGCCGCCACCGCCATAGATTACGGCAATCTTGTTTTTGAGCAGCATGACAGCCTCCCTGGCTGAATCAGAGGGATGTGAAGTCCGTATGCGAGGAAGATGCGGGTCCGGGGGGCGGGGCCCCCCGAGGCGCTACCAGGGCGGAATGCGCTGGTCGTAGATCGCGTCGAGCCGCGTCATGGTGCGCCAGAAGCTCTGCGGCGTCTCGCCGGCGAGATGGGCTTCCAGAATGCCGAGATGGGTCTGCCACCCGGCCGAAACGCTGACCAGGGCCGCGCGCGAGGGCAGGCGGGTATGGGTCAGGCGCAGCAGCACCTTGTCGCCGCGGGGCTCCAGTTCGACGCGCACGTCGGATTCAAGGTCCGGTCCGTGTTGCCAGCGGAAGCCGAAGAGGCGCGGCGGTTCGCAGACCGTCACATGGCCGATGATCCGGCCCTCATTGCCGTGTTCGGCATATTTGGGCGGCGGCAGGTCGCCTGCGTCGGAGAGATCGCCGTTGCGGATCAGGATGCCGACACGGCCGCCGGTGCGCGGTTCGATCTCGCCGGCGCCGAACCAGGTGCGGCGCTTGTCCGGATCGATCCAGTAGTTCCACAGGCGTTCGATCGGCCCGGGCAGCAGGCGTTCGATGCGCACAGCATCCTTCGCGATGAGCTCGCTGAGCAAGGTTTCGCCGGATGGTGTCTGATCAAGCATGGTCATGACTGGACTCCTTGTTTGCCGTCCCGTTTCGGGTTCGGATCGGCCCCCGTCTCGCGTTCCGCGTCTCCCCGTTTCGCATCCTCGGCGACGAGCAGGTCTTCGAGCCTGTCGAGGCTCTGCTGCCAGACCTTCTCGTAATGGCGCATCCACTCCATGCCGGCATGTATCGGCGCGGCGTCGAGCCGGCACACATGGGTGCGGCCGCTGACGGTGCGGGCGATCAACCCGGCGCGCTCCAGTACTTTGATGTGCTTGGAGGCGGCGGCAAGGGTGATCGAGAACGGCGCGGCGAGCTCGCTCACCGTCTGTTCCGATTGCGACAGCCGCGCCACCATCGCCCGCCGGGTCGGATCGGCCAGGGCATGGAACACGTCGTCGAGAAGGGGTGCGCTATAGTCAACCATGTAGTTGAATATAGCACTCGAGACGCAATAGTCAACCGGTTGGTTGAATGATTTGGCGGCTGTCGAAGGACCGCGGCTCAGCTCCCCAGGCTTCGGCGGCGATGGATCCCTGCTTTCGCAGGGATGACGGCGAGGGTGGGGAGGCGCCGGCGTTCCATCCGGCGCCGTCGTTTCGGCTCGTCCTCACGGATGATAAGTTTCGCTCGTACCAGCTTGCGCCGTTGAGCGACGGACGGCCGACACACACTCCGCCGTCACGCCGAGGGCGGGGAGGCGAGGCAGTTCAATCCGGCGGCGCTTTTCAGGTCATCCTGACGGACGGGCGCCTCGCGCCGGTTCGCGCTGTTGAGCCACGGACGGCCGGCACACACTCCACCGTCATCCCTGCGAAAGCAGGGATCCATGCCGAGCGCACGCTCGACTTTCGCAAGGTTTGGCTGGAGCGATCCCGGGCTTCGCGGCGTCCGGGATGACGGAGAGTGCTTCACCTCTCCCATGGGGAGAGGTCGACGGCCGAAGGCCGGCGGGTGAGGGGTTCAGGCCTCACCCGAGAATTCCCAACCCCTCACCCGGAGCTTCGCTCCGACCTCTCCCCATGGGAGAGGTGAAGGGCCGTGCGGATTGAGAGCTTGAGCCAAAACGGCAAGGAACAGCCTCGCCGTCATCCCCGCGAAGGCGGGGATCCATGCAGCCGCGATCTTGGCAGAGTCCGTGGGCTCTTCCTGATGCTTCGGCTGAGTGGATCCTGGGCTTCGCTGCGCCCGGGATGACGGCGCTTGGAAGTCCCCTCCCCAAGACCGCCCGAAGGCGATCTTGACCCTCCCTCGAGGGGAGGGTTAAGGCGCGAGGAGGCAGGTCAAAAACCGGCGCCTCAGACCGCGATACGGGCGATGACGGGGACGTGGTCAGACGGCTTGTTCCAGCCGCGCGCCTCGCTGATCACCTCGATGCCCTGCAGGCGCGCCTTGAGCGGCGGCGTTACCCAGACATGGTCGAGGCGGCGGCCGCGATTGGAGGTCTCCCAGTCCTTGGCGCGGTAGCTCCACCAGGTGAAGAGCTTCTCGTCCTTCGGGATGAAGTGGCGCATGGCGTCGATCCAGCCGCCGGCCTCGCGCACTTCTTCCAGCAGTTCCGTCTCGACCGGCGTGTGGCTGACGACGTTCAGAAGCTGCTTGTGCGACCAGACGTCGTGCTCATAGGGGGCGATGTTGAGATCGCCGACGAGGATCGCAGGGCCGCTGGTCTCGGCGCCGGTCAGCCAGCTCTTCATCTCGTTCAGGAAGCCGAGCTTGTGCTCGAACTTGTCGTTGATCGCCGGATCCGGCTCGTCGCCGCCGGCGGGCACGTAGAAATTATGCAGCGTGATCGGCAGGTCGCGGTCGGTCAGCGCGACCTGGATGTGGCGCGCATCCTCCTTGCCGTAGAAGCCGCGCCGCTTCGTCTCGACGAAGGGCTTGCGCGAGACGGTGGCGACGCCGTGATAGCCCTTCTGGCCGTGCACGGCCTGGTGGACATAGCCGAGCTTGTTGAAGGCGCCGGCCGGGAAATTGTCCTCGATGCACTTGATCTCCTGCAGGCACAGGACGTCGGGCTGGTGCGCCTCGAGGAAGGACGTGACGAGATCGATCCGGAGGCGGACCGAATTGATGTTCCAGGTCGCGATGCTGATGGTCATGAAGGGGTTCCGGCGGCGAGAAGAGCGCCGGGTCGGCATAAGGGATCGCGCCGCCGATCGCCAAGCAAAATCGCTCTCGGCAAAATTGTGCTGGCCGGAATGCGGGCTCGCGGACAGGACCGGGGAGGGGCGGCGACAGCGCGTGGGCTTGGCCCACAAAAGGAAACGCCCAGCTCCGGGGGGGAAGCTGGGCGTTGCGCTTTACAGCGCCTTGCGCCCGTCAGAGACGCGGCGCTTCGCGGGACCATCTTCGGCGAGACGGGGGGCACTACCGATCGATGGAATGGCCCGCTGTTTCTAACATTTGGGGAGCCCGGCGGGGGATTCAAGGACCGGCGTGACAATCCGGCATCACCGCCGTTCACATCGGCGCGAGCCGATTATTTCAGGCTCTTGTTCGGCAGGTAGTAGTCGATCTTGAAGTGCTTGGGATCGGCGGGACGGCCGATCTCGACGTCATAGACGGCGACCGACGTGTCGAGCCCTTGCGCGTCGGTGACGACCCACTGGCGCAGCTCGTAGGTCTGCGTGTCGAAGATCAGCTTCAAACTGCCGCCGCCGAACGCGCTCTCCTGTTCCAGCACCAGCGAGATCAGATCGGGCTCCTCAATGATCTTGCGCACGATGTTGGACGAGGTCAGGTCGATCCTGTCGGCGAGCAGATAGCGCAGCGGCGTCCGCTTCAAGGGATAGAGATCCTGGGTGCGCAGCTTGTTGTCGCGGATAGCGACCTGGTTGCCGTCGCTGACGACGTCCATCCGCACCGGCGGGCTGTAGTTGAAGCGGATCTTGCCGGGGCGCGAGATGAAGAACACGCCTTCCGACTGCTCGCCATTCGGGCCGAACTGGATGAAGCGACCCTGCATGGTGCGGATCGAATTGAAATAGGCGTTGATCTTGCTGAGCGCCGCCTTCTGGTCGGCGTTGAACGCGGCGAACGCCTCGCCCGCCGTCAGCAGCGGAGCGGCGATCGCCGCCGTGGCGAGCCCGGCCGAGAGGGCCAGGAAGCGCCGCCGCGTCGTGCCGGTTTCCGTGTCGATCGTCACGATGGACATCCTTCGCGTCATGAGCCGGGCTGACCGGCGATTGCGTCCGTCATGCCCTGCGGCCTATTGCCGGTTGATGGCGATTTCGGGGCGTCAGTAGCGCCCGTCTTCGTTGTTCTCGACCAGGATTTCCCGCTTTCCGGCATGGTTGGCGGGGCCGACGAGGCCCTCCTGCTCCATCCGCTCGATCAGCGATGCCGCGCGGTTGTAGCCGATGGACAGCCGACGCTGAATATAACTGGTGGAGGCCTTGCGGTCCCGCAAGACCACGGCGACGGCCTTGTCGTAGAGGTCGTTCGATTCCTCGCCGCCGAGCACGGAAGCCGACGGATCGCCGCCGCCCTCGTCCTCGCCGTCATCCTCGGTGATGGCGTCGAGATAATCGGGCCGGCCCTGCAGCTTCAGATGGCCGACGATCTTCTCGACTTCCTCGTCGGAAACGAAGGGGCCGTGCACGCGCTGGATGCGGCCGCCGCCGGCCATATAGAGCATGTCGCCCTGGCCGAGCAGCTGCTCGGCGCCCTGCTCGCCCAGAATGGTGCGGCTGTCGATCTTCGAGGTGACCTGGAACGAGATGCGGGTCGGGAAGTTCGCTTTGATCGTGCCGGTGATGACGTCGACCGAGGGACGCTGCGTCGCCATGATGACGTGGATGCCGGCGGCGCGGGCCATCTGGGCGAGGCGCTGCACCGTGCCCTCGATATCCTTGCCGGCCACCATCATCAGATCCGCCATCTCGTCGATGATGACGACGATGTAGGGGATCGGCTCCAGCGGCAGGTCTTCCTGCTCGTAGATCGCCTCGCCGGTCTCCTTGTCGAAGCCGGTCTGGATCGTGCGGGTCAGGATCTCGCCGCGCGCCTTGGCCTGGCCGACGCGGGCATTGTAGCCGTCGATGTTGCGCACACCGACCTTCGACATCTTGCGATAGCGGTCCTCCATCTCGCGCACGGTCCATTTGAGCGCGACGACGGCCTTCTTCGGATCGGTGACGACGGGCGTCAAAAGATGCGGGATGCCGTCATAGATGGAGAGTTCCAGCATCTTCGGGTCGATCATGATCAGCCGGCACTCGGCCGGCGTCAGCCGGTAGAGCAGCGACAGGATCATGGTGTTGATGGCGACCGACTTGCCGGAGCCGGTGGTGCCGGCGACGAGGAGATGCGGCATGCGCGACAGGTCGACGACGACCGGCTCGCCGCCGATCGTCTTGCCGAGGCCGATCGGCAGGCGGGCCTTCGAATGCTCGAAATCCTCGGCCGCCAGCATCTCGCGCAGGAAGACCATCTCGCGGCGGGCGTTCGGCAGCTCGATGCCGATGGCGTTCTTGCCGGGGATGACGGCGACGCGGGCGGCGATCGCGCTCATCGAGCGGGCGATGTCGTCGGCGAGACCGATGACGCGCGACGACTTGATGCCGGGCGCCGGCTCCAGCTCGTAGAGCGTGACGACGGGGCCGGGGCGGACATGGATGATCTCGCCGCGAATGCCGAAATCGTCGAGCACGCCTTCGAGCACGCGGGCGTTCTGCTCCAGCGCCTCGGTGTTGATCTTCATGCGCGGATCGGCGGCGCGGGGCGGGGTCAGGAAGTCGAGCTGCGGCAGTTCGAACACGTCGTTCGCGCCGCGCGAGGGCTGCGCCTCGCGGGTCTGGCGCTTGCCGGGCTTGGCGCGGGCGGCGGGCGCGCGCGCCGGGGCCGGGCTCGGCGCCAGGTCGTAGTCGGCGTCGTCCTCGTTCGAGCCGTCGTCGAAATCGTCTTCCGGTTCCGCCACCCGGACGCGGCCGGGTGCCTTGGCAGCGCCCGCCAGGCGCGGCTCGACGCGGTCGCGCATCGGGCGATCGTCCGGGTCGGCCAAGGCGGCGCGGCGCTCCGCCGCCTCGCCCGACTTGCGGCCGAACAGGCGGGCGAGGCTCGCCTTGGCCGAATAGCCGAAATGCGCCAGCGCGCCGAGCGGCACGGTGAGGAAGCTCGAGCGCTCCTCTTCGCCGAGAAGGTCGTCGCCGTCGTCAAAGCGGTCCTCGGGGCGCTGCCGCTTCGGCGCCGAGCGCACCGGCTCGGGCGCCGCGGCGCGTTCCTCGGGCTCGCGGCCGAAGCGGATGAAGCCGGCCGAATGCAGGAAGAGCGCCAGGGCGGCGACGCCGAACAGGGCGCCTGAAATCATCGTGGCGGTGTTGTCGACGGGCGTGCCGACGACGAGGCCGGGCAGGCGGGCGATGATGTCGCCGATGACGCCGCCCATGCCGGTCGGCAGCGGCCATTTGGCCGTGACGGGCACGAGGGCGAGCACGGCGGCGGCGAGCGCGCTGGCGCCGATCCAGGAAAGCAGCATGGTCTTGCGGAACGGGCGGCCGCCGAACAGGCCGCGCCAGCCCCAGATCACCGCCGGCAGCAGCAGCATGGCGACGGCGAGGCCGAAGAACTGCATCAGCAGATCGGCGATGATCGCGCCCGGCAGGCCGAGCACGTTCACCGGCTCCTTGTCGACCGCGTAAGACAGGGACGGATCGTCGACCGCCCACGTCGCCAGGCTCGCCGCGATGGCGGCCGTGCCGGCAAGCAGCGCCAGCCCCGTCAGCAGCCTCAAATGGCGGCGGAGAAGCCTGCGGAGGCCGTCATCTTCCTCGGAAGGCAGCGGCAGCGAAACCGATCGTGTCGAACGCATTATCCGGTCATGTCCTTTGCGCTTCTAGCCGAGAACACGCGCCATGCGGGTGAGCGCTTCCTGGGTGGTGGCGAGATCCTGAACCATGGCGACGCGAATATAGGGCGTGCCGGGATTGGAGCCGTCGGGGCGTGGCAGCGCCAGATAGGCGCCGGGAATGGTGCGGACGCCGGCTTCCTGCCAGAGCCGCACCGCCGCGTCCTCGCCGTCGCCGACCTCGAGCCAGAGAAAGAAACCGCCCGCCGGCGTCTTCGGCCGGACGTTCGGACCGAGGATCGCGGCGGCGGCTTCGTATTTCGCGTTGTAGAGCGCCCGGTTCTCGGCGACGTGGCTCTCGTCCTCGTAGGCGGCGACCGCGACGGCCTGGATCGGCCCCGGCACCTGCGGCGCCGCGATGTTGCGGAAGCGCATCCATGTGGCCAGGAAATCCGGGTCGCCGGAGACGAAGCCGCAGCGCAGCCCCGGCAGGTTCGAGCGCTTGGAGAGCGAGTGGAAAGTCAGGACGCCGGCATAGCCGTCGCCGAGCCGGTCGGCCGCCTGCAGCACGCCGGGCGGCGGCGCGTCGCGGTAGATCTCGGAATAGCATTCGTCGGCGAAGACCATGAAGCCGAAGCGGCGCGCCGTCTCCAGGACCCGCGTCCAGTCGTCGAGCGTCGCGACGTCGCCCTGGGGCGCGGCCGGCGAGGCGATGTAGAGGGCGATGGTGCGCGAAAGCACGTCCTCGCAGATCCGGCCGAGATCGGGGATGGCGCGTCCGTCGGCGCCGTCGTCGAGCAGCACGATCTCGGCGCCGGCCACTTCCGCGCCGGCGGCATAGGCCTGGTAGAACGGATTGGGCAGCAGCACGACCGGCCGGTCGATCTCGGGCCGGCGCTGGCGGGCGGCAAGCGCTGCGAGCACCAGGCCCTCGCGCGAACCGTTCAGCGGCAGCACCATGCGCTCGGGGGCGATCGCGGTTCCGAGGGAATAGCGACGGTCGAGCCAGCGGGCGACGGTGCCGCGGAAGGCGTCGGTGCCGCGCATGGGCGGGTAGCGTCCGAACAGCGCGATGTTCTCCGCGATCACCGGCGCCACGAAGGCGGGCACGGGATGCTGCGGCTCGCCGATGGTCAGGTTGATCGGCGGGAGGCCAGGGGCCACGCCGGCCAGCCGCTCGTTCAGGCGGGCAAAGGGAGAGGTCGCTTGACGGGCGCTCGTCGGGCCGAGCATGACGCCGATCCTTGTTTTCGAAGACTGATAATTCGACCCTAAGCGGCCGTTGGTTAAGCCGGCTTTAACCATCCCCGAGGTGCGGCGAAAAAAAGACCCCGGCCGCTGGGCCGGGGTCTCGCCGTCTCTGGAAAGTGTTTTTCTGGGAAGGTGTTGTTTTTGGGAAAGGTCGGGCGCCGGGGCGCCCGGCCGGATCAGCTGTGGTAGGCGCGCTCGCCGTGCTCGACGATGTCGAGGCCTTCGCTCTCCACTTCCGGACGGACGCGGAGGCCGACGATGACGTCGACGATCTTGTAGAGGATCGCCGAGCCGACGCCGGACCAGACCAGCGTGAACAGCACGCCTTCGATTTGGACCCAGAGCTGGTGGCCCATCTGGTAGTCGGTGACGCCGACGCCGCCGAGCGACGGGCTGACCAGGATGCCGGTGGCAAGGGCGCCGACGATGCCGCCGACGCCGTGGATGCCGAAGACGTCCAGGCTGTCGTCATAGCCGAAGGTGTTCTTCACCGTGGTGACGAAGAAGAAGCAGATGAACGAGGCGATGAAGCCCAGGACGATGGCGCCGGCCGGTCCGATGAAGCCGGCGGCCGGGGTGACGGCGACGAGGCCGGTGACGACGCCCGAGATCGCGCCCAGCATCGAGGGCTTGCCGCGGACGACCCATTCGATCAGCGACCAGCCGATGGCGGCGGCGGCCGTCGCGACGAAGGTGTTGATCGTGGCGAGACCGGCAACCGCGCCGGCGGTCAGCGCCGAACCGGCGTTGAAGCCGAACCAGCCGACCCAGAGCAGGGCGGCGCCGACCATGGAGAGGGTCAGCGAATGGGGCGGCATCAGGTCCTTGCCGAGGCCGGCACGCTTGCCGATGATCAGGGCGCCGACCAGGCCGGCGATACCGGCATTGATGTGGACGACGGTGCCGCCGGCGAAATCAAGCGCGCCGCGCTTGAACAGCCAGCCGGTCGACTGCCAGACCGAGTGGGCGATCGGCAGGTAGATCACGGTGATCCAGAGGACCATGAACAGCATCACGGCGGCGAACTTCGTGCGCTCGGCGAAGGAGCCGACGACGAGGGTCGCGGTGATCGCCGCGAAGGTCATCTGGAACGACAGGAAGACATATTCCGGGATCGTGCCGGAGAGCGTGTCCGGCTTGATGCCGGCGAGGAACGCCTTCGACAGGCCGCCGATCAGCGCGCCGCCATCGGTGAAGGCGAGGCTGTAGCCGTAGAAGACCCAGATGATCATCGCGACGCAGGCGATCAGCAGCACCTGCATCAGCACCGACAGCATGTTCTTGGCGCGCACGAGGCCGCCGTAGAACAGCGCCACGCCGGGGACGATCATGGCGAGGACCAGGATGGTCGAGACCAGCATCCAGGCGGTGTCGCCGGAGTTCAGCGTCGGCGTGGCGGCGGCAACGGCCGCGTCGGTCGCCTGGACGGCCGGCTCTGTGGCGTCCTGGGCAAAGGCGACGACCGCCGATGCGAGGAGCGCGCCACCCGCGCCCACAAGGGAAAGAGCATTTCGAAGCTTCATGGAACCTCTCCTGTCGAACCGACCTGGGGTCGGCTGCCGGCGCCCGGGACACGCCCTTCTCGCGGCGGTTGTTCGATGTGATGTCGGATCCGTCAGCGCCTCCCGGCGCGGGCGGGAGCGCTAGAGGGCGTCGGTATCGGTCTCGCCGGTGCGGATGCGGACGGCCTGTTCGATCTGGTAGACGAAGATCTTGCCGTCGCCGATCTGGCCGGTCTTTGCGGCGGAGGCGATCGCCTCGACCACGGCGTCGACCGCCTCGGACGCCACGGCGACCTCGATCTTCAGCTTCGGCAGGAAGCTGACCGCGTATTCGGCGCCGCGATAGATTTCGGTATGGCCCTTCTGGCGGCCGTAGCCCTTCACTTCCGTCACCGTCAGGCCCTGGACGCCGATCGCCGTCAGGGCGTCGCGGACCTCGTCCAGCTTGAACGGCTTGATGATCGCCATCACGATTTGCATGTGTTCCGATTCCCTTCTCTGAAAGCTCAGGGACCGTGCGGCTGACCCGGGTTTTGTCCGGAGCGGCCACGCGGCGGCGTTCGCTGGCAAGGACCATTCAAGGTCCGTGCCAAGTCAGCGCGGGCGTCGGGAAAAAATGCGAAACGCGCAAAAGCGCGTCAGCCGAACGGCCTCGATCCGAGGCAATGCCCCGGTCTGGCCGCAATTTCTGCCTCTTGGGCAGTCAATCGGAAGGTTTTGCCTAATTATTAGGCTTCGAGGGCCGGGTCAGCGCCAGCGAATTGTGCGCCGACGGCTCGACCGGGCGGACAAGCCCTTCCTGCGCCACCGAGGCGACGAGGACGCCGCGGCGATCGAACAGGCTGCCGCGATTGAAACCGCGCGCGCCGAAGGCCGAGGGGCTGTCCTCGACATAGAGCAGCCAGTCGTCGATGCGGAACGGCCGATGGAACCATATGGCGTGGTCGAGGCTCGCCACCTGCACGCTCGGATCGAAGGCGGAGCGGCCATGCGCGAGCAGGGTGGTGTCGAGCAGCGTCAGGTCCGACGCATAGGCGAGGACGCAGCTGTTCAGCACCGGATCGTCGCCGATCGAGGTCTTGGCCCGGAGCCAGATCGCGTGGCCGAGCCGCGGCTCGGCGCGGGTAAAGTAGCCCTCGAGGTCGACTGGCCGGAGCTCGATCGGCCGGAGCCGCTCCCAGTAGCGCCGAACGCCCTCCGGCGCGCCGTCGAGCAGGGCGGCGGTCTGCGGCCCGTCGACCGGCAGGTCTTCCGGCGGCGGCACGTCCGGCATGGCGATCTGGTGGTCGAAGCCCTCTTCGCGGATGTGGAAGGAGGCCGACATGACGAAGATGGTGCGGCCGTGCTGGATCGCGACGACGCGCCGCGTCGAGAAACTGCCGCCGTCGCGGACCCGCTCGACCTCGTAGATGATCGGGGCTGCAGGATCGCCGAGGCGCAGGAAATAGCAGTGCATCGAATGCACCGGCCGGTCAGCCTCGACGGTGCGCGAGGCGGCGACCAGCGACTGGCCGATGACCTGGCCGCCGAAGACGCGCTGCCAGCCGGGATCAAAGCTGCGACCCCGGAACAGATTGTGTTCCAGCGGTTCCAGATCGAGTATCGAGAGGAGGTCGTCGATCATGCGGGCAGGGACTTGTCTTGGGGTCTTGTCTTGCAGGAGGCGGATCGAGAGTTGGTGTTGCGGCCGATGGCCGGTCAAGTCAAGCGGCGGAGTGCCGGAAGGGACGGATCCTCATGGGCGTGCGTGAACACGAAGAACCCGTCATCGACGTGCTGATCGCCGGCGGCGGCTATGTCGGATTGTGCACGGCGCTGGCGCTGAAGCAGGGCGCCCCCTCGCTCTCCGTGACGGTGGTCGATCCGGCTCCCGCCAGCGCGGGATCGCGTGATGGCCGCGCCTCGGCGATCGCGGCGGCGGCGAAGCGGATGCTGGAGCAGCTCGGCATCTGGGAGACGATCGCCGCGACCAGCCAGCCGATCACCGAGATGATCGTCACCGACAGCAAGTTGCGCGACGCGGTGCGTCCGGTGTTCCTGACCTTTTCCGGCTCGGTCGGCGATGGCGAGCCCTTCGCCCACATGGTGCCGAACGGGGCGCTGGTCGGCGCGCTGACCGAGGCCGCGTCGGCCGCCGGCGTCAACCTCGTCGCCAGCGAATCGGTGGTCGATTTCGTCACCCATTCGTCGCATGTCGCGGCAAGGCTCGCCGGCGGCCGGACGATCAAGGCCCGCCTGCTGGTCGCCGCCGACGGCGCCAGGTCGCGGCTGCGCGATCTCGCCGGCATCCGCACCGTCGGCTGGTCCTATGGCCAGTCGGGCATCGTCACCACGGTCGAGCACGAGCGGCCGCATAACGGCCGCGCGGTCGAGCACTTCCTGCCGGCCGGCCCGTTCGCCATCCTGCCGCTGCCCGGCAATCGCTCGTCGCTGGTCTGGTCGGAGAGCACGGAGAGCGCCGACCGGCTGGTCCGGGCGGACGATTTCACTTTCCAGTTGGAACTCGAGCGCCGTTTCGGCCATCAGCTCGGCGCGATCGAGCCGGTCGGTCCGCGCCGCGCCTATCCGATCGGCCTCAAGCTCGCCCGCGCCTTCGTCAAGCCGCGCGTCGCGCTGGTCGGCGACGCCGCGCACGCGATCCATCCGATCGCGGGGCAGGGCCTCAATCTCGGTTTCAAGGACGCGGCGGCGCTGGCCGAGACGGTGGTCGAGGCGGCTCGCCTCGGCCTCGATCCCGGCACGCTCGACATTCTGGAGCGCTACGAGCGCTGGCGCCGCTTCGATACGGTGCAGATGGGGATCATGACCGACGGGCTGACGCGGCTGTTCTCGAACGACAATCCGGCGCTCCGGATTGTTCGCGATGTCGGCCTCGGCCTGGTCGACCGGCTGCCGCGCCTGAAGGAGAGCTTCATCGGCACGGCCTCCGACGTCGGCACGTCCGGCCCGCGCCTGCTGCGCGGCGAGGCGATATAGGCTCTGCAGCCGGGTTGCCTCCCGCGCCAGCTTTTGGGGAGACTTTGATGGATAGGCACGAGCGGTTCCTACGCGAAGCGATTGCCCTGTCGAAATCCGCGATGGACCGCGGCGACGAGCCGTTCGGCTCCGTGCTGGTCAAGCAGGGCGACGTCATCCTGCGTGCCGAAAACAGCGTCTTCACCGGCCACGACATGACGAACCATGCCGAGTTGAACCTGATCAAAATGGCGGCGCAGCGCTATGACACGGCTTTTCTCGCCGACTGCACGCTCTACACCAGCACCGAGCCGTGCGCGATGTGCTCCGGGGCGATCTACTGGTCGGGCATCGGGCGCATGGTGTTTGCGTGCTCCGAAGCGCGGCTTGGCGAGATTGCCGGGATCGGGTTGAACGTGCCGAGCCGCGCGGTGCTGGAAACCGGCGCGCGCATCGTCACCGTGGTCGGCCCGACCAATCTCGAAGACGAAGCCGCCGAAGTCCATCAGGCATTCTGGCCGAAGCATCTCGGCAAGGCCTAGAGCCTCGGGTCATCCCTGGACCTTTTTGCATCCCTGGACTCGACCATCATCCTGAGGTGCCCGGCGCAGCCGGGCCTCGAAGGAGGGGCCAGAGAACGCCCTGAAGGGGGATTTCCGCAGCCGAAATGCTCCGCTGGATCGTCCTTCGAGGCTTCGCTGACGCGAAGCACCTCAGTGTCCGGCCCGCAATTCAACACGCGAGCACGATTTCCCGCTCGAGCGCTTTGCCCCTTACCTCTCCCTGAGGGAGAGGTCGGAGCGAAGCTCCGGGTGAGGGTTTAGGAAACCATCCGGTGAGGCCGTAAACCCTCACCCGCCGCACTTCGTGCGTCGACCTCTCCCTCAGGGAGAGGTGAAAGGTACGTGTCCCTGCATTATGGGCCAGACACTCAGGATGATGGTGAGCCGGTTGATGGGACTGGAAGCCCGGAGGCCAGTCCCTAGATCGGCCGCGCTTCGTCCGGCAGCAGGATCGGGATGCCGTCGCGGATCGGGTAGGCGAGGCGCGCGGCGCGGCTGACCAGCTCCTGGCGCTGGTGGTCGTATTCCAGCGTCATCTTGGTGAGCGGGCAGACGAGCAGCTCCAGGAGCTTGCCGTCGATCCGGCTCGCCGGTCGTTCGACATGCACCATGGCTGTCTCCCGGAGCGTTTTCGAGCGAAGTGGACACCGGTTCGCGTGAAGAAAACGCGACCAACGAATAGTTAGAACTTTTCATCGTTTCGGCGAAACGATGAAAAGTTCTATTGCAGCTGCGACGGCGCGCCGCCGCTGCGGCGGGCGAGCGATACCTCGGTCAGCGCGATCAGCGTCTCCGAGCGCGTCTTCAGGTCGGGCGCCTCGAGCAGGGCCTGTTTCTCGGCCATGCCATAGGGGCTCATCATCGACAGCGCGTTGACCAGCGTCTCGTTCGACGCCTTCTCGATGCTGTCCCAGTCCGCTTCCAGATGGTTGGCGTCGAGATAGAGGCGGAACGTATCGAGAAGGTGCGTGCGGTCGACCGTCTCGGATCCGGCGTCCTCGATGAAGTCGGCGGTGAAATCCGCCGCCGTCACGCGGGCGCGCCGAAAACCCTCTTCGGGCTCGACTTCCTCGAGGATGCGAAACCGGCTGATGCCGGTCAGGCAGATCATGTAGCGGCCGTCGCCCGTCTCGGCATAGGAGGTGATGCGGCCGGCGCAGCCGACGGCGAACAGCTCGCCGGCTTCGCCGCCCTCCTCCGATTCCGGCTGGGCGAGCGGCTGCACCATGCCGATGATGCGGTTCCCCGCCATGGCGTGATCGACCATCGCCATATAGCGCGGCTCGAAGATGTTGAGCGGCATCTGTCCGCGCGGCAGCAACAAGGCCTCGGGCAGCGGGAAAACCGGAATCACATCGGGGAGATCGTCCGGGCCTTCATAGGTGGCATTGCCTACCTGCATCCGAATGGCGCCTTCAGGAAAACAGCAGGGAAGAAAGACGGCGGCGCCCATAGAGCGTCGTTTCGTCGGTCGGGCCCCACGCCTCGAAAAACTGCACGAGCTGCTTGCGGGCCTTGTCATCTTCCCAACTGCGATTCAGCCGGAAAATGTCAAGGAGCAGATCGGCGGCGTCCTCGCGCTGGTCCTTGGCGTTGAGCAGCAGCGCCAGTTCGAAGCGGGCGTCGTAGTCCTTGGGGTTGCTCTCGATCCGGGCGCGGAGCTCGCCTTCCTCGCCGAGATCGGCGACCTGGTCGGCGAGCGCGATCTGGGCGCGCAACCCGGTCACGGCCGGGTCGTTCGCCTTCTCCTCGGGAAGCGAATCGAGCAGCTCGCGGGCGGCGTCGATATTGCCAGTCGCCACGTCGCAGCGCACCAGGCCGATCAGCGCGCGGAACGTGTCCGGCTCGGCGGCGAGGATGGCGGCGTAGATTTCCGACGCCGCCGCGAAATCACCCTGCTCGACGCGGGCATCCGCCTCGGCGAGCGCCGCCTCGAGCTCGGCGCCGCCGGCGGGACCGGCCACGCGCTCGATGAATTCCTTCACCTGGCTCTCGGGCAGCGCGCCCATGAAGCCGTCGACCGGGCGGCCATCGACGAAGGCGATGACGGCCGGGATCGACTGGATGCCGAGCTGGCCGGCGATCTGCGGATGGTCGTCGATGTTCATCTTGACCAGCTTCACCGTGCCGCGCGCGTTCTGCACGACCTTCTCGATCACCGGCGTCAGCTGCTTGCACGGGCCGCACCAGGGCGCCCAGAAGTCGACCAGCACCGGCTGCCGGCGCGATTCGTCCAGCACGTCCTTGGCGAAGTTGTTGGTCGTCGTTTCCTTGATCAGCGCCTCGGCGCCATTCGCCGAGGTCGCGGCGGTGTCGCCGATGCTGAAGCTGGGCTGGTTCATAAGGATTGCCTCAATCGTCGCGGAACCGGCTCTCGCGCCGGCATGTCGGGGGAGAAGATGGCGCTTCGAACCCGATTTTACAAATCCGGACTGGCGGATGCGGGCGAAAAGGACAGCAAAAGCGGCTCGTGACCGGTGGCGCGCAGGAAGGCGACCAGGTCGGGGGCGGCGATCGTCGTCGTCGCGGTGTTGACGAGCGGGTGGAAATTGACCGGGCCGGGCGCCGCCAGCGCCTCGTCGAGCACCACCTGGACCCGCGCCTCGCGGTCGTTCAGAACGCCGAAGGGCGTGACCGAGCCCGGCGTCACGCCGAGCAGTTCCTGCATCAATTCGGCCGAGCCGAAGGAGAGGCGGCCGGAGGCGCCGATCCGTTCATGCAGCCGCTTCAGGTCGATCGCGGCGTCCTCCTCGGCAACGACGAGGAAGATCGCGCCCTTCTTGTCCTTCAGGAACAGATTCTTGCTGTGCCGACCGGCGATCGCGCCGCGCAGGCCCTGCGACTGCTCGACGGTAAAGAGCGGGGGATGCTCCACCGTTGTCGTCTCGATGCCGAGCTCGTCGAGAAAGCGGAAAAGGTCGTCCTGCGTCGCCGTCATCTTCATCCCCTCGCGGAACGCCGAGATGAAGCATGCCGGCGCCGGCCGGGCAAGCGGGCATCGCTGAGCCGGACAAAGGAAAGCCCGGCGCGGGGCCGGGCTTTCCAGGGCATTCCGTCGAAACCGATCAGAACTTGAAGTTCAGGCCGGCCGTGACCGCGGAGCCGGTGGCGCCGCCATTGACGACCGGCGTGAAGTTGCCGATGTCCTTCTTGCCGAGGTCGACATAGTCGTACTCGAGGCGGGCGGTCAGGTTCTTGGTGAAGGCGTATTCGACGCCGGCGCCTGCCGTCCAGCCGACCGCCCACTGGCTCTCGTCGGCGAACTTCAGATCGCCATAGGCGACGCCGCCCTTGGCGTAGACCAGGAACTTGTCCCAGGCGTAACCGGCGCGGGCCGTGGTCTTGCCGAGCCACTGCAGTTCGGCGACGTCCTTCAGCGACGAATAGGCGAAGTCCGTCTCGACGCCGATCACCCAATGGTCGATCTGGTAGTTGTAGCCCGCCTGCGCGCCGATGAGGCCGCCGGTGCTGCTCAGTCCGTTGAGATCGCCGGTGAAGTCGCCGAACAGCGCGCCGCCATGCACACCGACATAGAAGCCGGTCCAGTCGAAGGCGGCTTCGGTCACGACGGGGGCCGGCGCCGGTGCCGGCTCGTAGGTGAGATCTGCCGCTGCGGCTGCGCCCGTAAGGGCGAGGAGCGCTGCGCCGGCGAGAAGAAGCTTGTTCATGGGTATCCTCAAGAGATGCGGATCGACGCGGGAACCTGCCCGATCCATTATCTCAGCCACCCCTGGCTTGACCCTCGACGGCGGCATAGCACCGGCTTTTGAGGCTGACCATTCCAAATCAGCCGGCGTCGCCCCGAGGGGACAGCATGACGCGTGCGCTGCGGTAAAAAGGTCTCGCATCGTGGCAACGGCATGGCATCTTTCTGGCTCAAATCGGATGGAAAAACCCTCTTGCAATCGATTCCGGCTTCGGTCATAAGGTGCCCACGCTGGCGGTGCCGGCGAGAAGCGGGTGTAGCTCAGGGGTAGAGCATAACCTTGCCAAGGTTAGGGTCGAGCGTTCGAATCGCTTCACCCGCTCCAATACTTCCGGTCACCCACCGGATGCTCAAAAAGGCCACGGTTTCCGTGGCCTTTTTGCTTTTTGTCGTCCCGGTTGCCTTGGCTGGACGTGAGGCGGCCTCGGTTTATCTGTGATTTCTAACGAGATTTTTGCGCCGGCTCAGCGGTTCGCCGGCCGGCTGTTCCGTCCGTACCGCGCGGATTCCCCGCGGTTTTCCGGCCCGGCGGATGGCGGCGACGATCGCCCTGTGGACCGCTCGCGGCTCTCTTGCAATCGGTCCGGGCTTGGGTCATAAGGTGCGCATGCCGGCGCGCCGGACGGATGCGGGTGTAGCTCAGGGGTAGAGCATAACCTTGCCAAGGTTAGGGTCGAGCGTTCGAATCGCTTCACCCGCTCCAATTTTCCGGTCACCCACCGGAACTTCAAAAAGGCCACGGTTTCCGTGGCCTTTTTGCTTTCTGGACCTCGCTATCCAGCTCGGCCAGCTTGTTCCGGAGCGCGAGGACCGGCGCGTGGAGATTGGCCGGCACGGGCGGGCTCGCCTCGCCGCCGAAATCGACGAAGCTCGCGAGCCGCGCCAGCGCACGGAGCGGTTCCCCCGCATAGGAAAGCGCCAGGGCCTCGTGATAGACGGCCCGCCACAACAGGTCGGTCTCGACCACGGCCGTCGCGGCGGAGAGGGTCATCTTGGCCTGGCAGAGGCGGGCGGCGGCGCGGAAGTGACGCGCGGCCCCCGGATAGTCGCCGCGATGCAGCAGCATCAGCATGCCGAGATAATAGGTCGAGGCGGCGATGCAGATCGGCCAGCGCGCCGCGAACTGCGCTGGCGTCTCGATGTCGTCCAGCCTCGGCGCGGCATCTGCAAGCCTCGGCGTGAAGGCCGCCTCGGCGAGCGGATAGTCGCCGGCATCCAGCGCGCCGCGGAACAGGCGATAGCGCAATCCGATCTCCAGCGGGGAGCCCGGTGTGGCGCGCGCGAGCTTGTCCCGCAGATGCCGGTGCAGGCGTTCGGCGACCGCCTCCGGCGATCGCTGCTGGAAGCGGAGCGGCTCCCGCGAGGCGTAGACGAGCATGCTCGCCGCGCTCCGGTCGATCTCGACATGCGCGAAACCGGCGTCGCGCAGGACCCGTGCCAGGCCTTCCGGGCTGTAGAGGATCGTATGGGCGCCGGGTGACAGGAGGGCGAGCAGGGTGCTCGGGTCCGTTCCCCGCGCGATGCGACCGGCATCCGGCGTCGTCAGCACCAGCACGCCGTCCTCTTTCAGATAGGAGGCGAGGATCCCCACGAATTCGCCGGGGTCATGGATGTGCTCGATGACTTCCGAGCAATGGACGATGTCGAACAGCGCGCTCGATCCGTCGTTCTTCGCCGCGAAGTCGCTGACGATATCGAGCCCGAGCTGTTCCCTTCCGAGCTTCCCGTAGGGCGACGGCTCGTAGCCCCGGACCTCCCATCCGGCAATGCTGCGGATGGCGTCCATGCCGAAGCCGAAGCCGCAGCCGATATCGAGCAGCCGGCCGGTCCCGCCCTCGTCGGGAATGACCCGGAGCAGGTTCCTCGCCACCAGGTCGATCGCGCCATTGAACTCGACATAGTCGCGGACGGTCAGTTCGGACGCGGTGTGCTGGGTGTAGTCGATCTCCGGAAAGGGGTGGTAGGTCAGCGACTGGCAGCGATCGCAGCGATAGAGATGGAGTTCCCGCCCGGCCTGCGGCGTTGGCTGGACACTATCCACCGCGGCGACGAACGGCTTTGGATCGGGGTCGGAGCAGACGGGACATGCGAAGGCTGCCGGCGGCTGCCGGCCATCAGGAAAGCGGACGTTCATTTTGTCTCATTCGCTCCGGGGGGTAGCGACAGTTTTTGGGGCTAGCGATCGTTCAGGCGTCGGTGTGGGACGGATAGGCCATGGCTTGTTGCAGGGAGAGCTCCCGGGCGACCGGCCATGCGACCGCGCCTTCAGGGAGGTCGAAGATCTTTCGGGCCAGGATCCAGGACATGGTCATGCCGTCATGCAGCGGGAACTCCAGCATCGGACCCTCCCGTAAGGACGGCTGCACCAGCATCCGCACCGGCTCGGCCATGCCGCATGCCAGCACCTCGAAGCCCAGGCTCGGTGAGAAAAGCACCTTCAATCCCTCGCTCGACATCCGCCAGAAATCGTTGGGCAGTTCGTGCAGGGGGAAGGAGTGCGGCACCGAGTGCATCGTCAGCCCGCCGACCTTCAGCACCTTGTTGATCTCGGCGGCGAGCAGCCACGGATAGGCGAGATGCTCGACCACGGCGTGGGAGAACACGCCATCGAGGGAGGCGGGTTCGACGTAGTCACCGAGGAAATGGGCGTCGCCGACGATGTCGACGCCGGGCGCTGCGTGAATGTCGAAGCCGATGAACGTGCATTCGGGCTCGAACAGCGACGCGTTCAGAACCGCGCCCGGGCTGACCGTCCGGGCGCCGATCTCGAGCACGGTGCCGCGAATCTGTTTCATCGCCGCCGTGAACTGGTCCTGCGGGGCCGCGCCGCCGTCGGGAATGGCGTTCTGCGGATGGTCCGGGGGGAGGGCGGTGACGTCGATCTCGACGGTGCCAAGCGAGCTTTCCACCTCCAGCGTCACGGGCCGGAAGGGCGGGCACGGCAGGTAGAGGGCGAAGCCGCAGCGGGTTGAATCGAGCCGCGGATAGTGGGTCAGCAGATCCGGGCGATCCGAGAACTCGGTGGTCGAGACCCGTGTCGCGCCGCTCTTCAGGTGGATGGCGCGCGGCGCGGTATCGGAGACGTGCGCCCACCCCTTCACGAAGACGCCATGTTGGTCGCACCACAGGGCGTCGACCATGTGAAAGGCCGGTACAACCTTGCGCAACTTTTTCAACTTCATATGCCTGTCAACCAAATGGATGCTGTTGTACGCTCCGGATTACATGGGTGGACGGTGGCTGTCTGAGCGTCAAGTGGTATCGTCGAGTTTACGGAATTTTCTGCCAGTTATTGAGAGAGAGTAGATGACGAGAATTACAATCGCTGCGGTCATTCCACTCTATAATGGCGAGAAATATATTCGGGAGGCAATAGACAGCGTTTTCGCTCAGACGAGTCTACCTGACGAAATCATCGTCGTGGATGACGGGTCGACCGATGGCGGCGCGAATATTGTCCGGGAATTGGCCGAGACCAGGCCGATTACTCTGATATCCAAGCCAAATGGCGGACAATCGTCGGCGCGAAATGCTGCGATTGATCAATGCCACAGCAGTCACATCGCTCTGCTGGATCAGGACGATATATGGTATCCGCATCATCTTGAGGTGCTGAGGCGACCGTTCGAGCAGGAAGTGCCGCCGGCGCGTCTCGCGCTGGTCTATGGCAATCTCGACCATGTCGATGTCGGCGGCCAGATGGTCGCGCATCGCTGCCTCGACATCTTCTGTCCGGATCATCCCAAGGTGACGCTGCGGCATTGCCTGGAGCAGGACATGTTCATCCTGCCGGGCGCGTCACTGATCGAACGGCAGGCGTTTCTCGAAGCCGGCCGCTTCGACGAGCGGCTGGCCGGTTATGAGGACGACGATCTGTTCCTGCGCCTGTTCCGCAAGGGCTACCACAGCGTCTATATCGACGAGCCCCTGACCAAATGGCGCATTCACGCCGCGTCGACCTCGTTCAGCGCGCGGATGGCGAAGTCGCGGATGATCTACTACCGCAAGCTTCTCGAAGTCTATCCAAACCAGCCCCGGTTGCATCAATACTGGATCCGGGACTATGTGGCGCCGCGTTTCTTCCGCGCTTCGGTCGGGGATTTCATTGCCGGGTCGCGCTTTGGCGAACCGCAGCGGATGCAGCAGGCATGGGCCGACATCCTCGAAATCACGCCGGAGCTTCCCCGTCGGCAGAGAAAGCGCGTGCGTCGCGTCGCGCCGATGGTCGAGCTTCTCTATCGCGGCCGCTTCAGCAATCTGGCGCGCGTCCTGGTGCGATATGGCGCGTCCGGGCGCCGCAGGGAGAAGACCGAGCGCCGCCGGGCCGAGTCGTCCGATCGAAAGTGACGGCTCGGCGGGGCGGACAGGCGCTCGGCCAACCCTATCCCGTCAGACGATCGCCAGCGCCGTGCGCTCGAGATAGGCCCAGTCCGGCTCGAGGCCGAGGCCGGGCGTCGAGGGCACGGTGATGAAGCCGTCAACAACAGGCAGCTCTGCCATTGTGGCGAGGCCGGCGATGTGCTCGCTCGACATCACCAGCTGCTCGTAGAAATCGTTGTTGGGGATCGCGCCGCAGATATGCGCGTTGGCGACGCCCATGCCGTGCACCTGCGCCCGCATGCCGTGCGATTCCGCCAGATGCGCCACCTTCATCGCGCCGGTGATGCCGCCCTTGTAGAAAGACGAGGTGCGCATCATGTCGAGCGCGCCCATGTCGATCCAGGTCGCGGCGTTCCAGTGGCAGCCGTCCGAGGTCTCGGCGGCGAGGACGGGAATGTCGAGCTGTTCCGTCAGCTTCGTGTAGCTGCGGAGATCGAATTCGCGCATCGGCTCCTCGTACCAGTGGAAGCCAGCGTCTTCCAGCTGGCGGCCGAACCAGAGCGCGGTGACGAAATCCCAGCCGGCCGAGCCGTCGAACATCAGCGTCGCGTCGTCGCCGGTCCATTTGCGCAGATTGTGGCAGAGCCTGGCGTCCGCTTTCGCGTCGCCCCAGGCATGCAGCTTGAAGGCGGTGAAGCCGACGTCGATGCATTCCTTGATCTGGCGCTCATAGGCGTCCATCGTTTCGAAGGTGACGGTCGAGGCATAAGCCTGGATGCGGTCGGAATTGCCGCCGAGCAGCTGGTAGAGCGGCAGTCCCGCCTTCTTCGACTTGATGTCCCAGGCGAGCTGGTCGATCAGGCCGAGATCGCGCATGTGCAGCTCCTCGATCCGGTCGATCTCCCAGATCTTGGTCCAGAGCCGCTCGGTCAGGAGCGGGTTCTCGCCGATCAGCGACTTGAGCCGCCGGCGGGTCAGGCTGGCGATCGCCTCGCCGTCGCCGGTCTTGATCGCGCCGGTGATGCCCTCGTCCGTATCGACGCGCAGGATCGCCGATTTCGGGCGCTCGCCCTTCGGCGTGCCGTCGCCGGAGCCGGCGAGGCCCTCGCGCCAGCGGAAGGCGTATTTCGGGTGATCGTCCTCGACGATATAGGCGCGGATGTCCGTGATCTTCACGTGTGGCTCCCGACGTGCGGCGCACGTCCCTGATCTCTGCGATGGAAGTCGCGTCACCCCGGGCCGGGGCGGCGAATGGCGGTCCCGCTTGCGCGCGGCGGCGGCGCTGCCACCGTCTGAATGCAATCAGAATCGTCATCTGATTATTCACATCGGCATTTTGATAGCAACAGTGCGCCTGTCTCCTTCGGGATGGCCGTGCTATAGCAACGCCATGGAAAGACGCAGAACCCAGTCCGGCGAGACGCCTGCCAAGCTCAGCCAGATCGCCTATCAGCGCTTCAAGGAGGCGCTGTTCGCGGGCCGGATCGCGCTTGGCGCGACGGTCTCGCAGGGCGAACTGGCCGAATTGCTCGAGGTGCAGACCGGCACGCTGCGCGAGGCGATGCAGCGGCTGGAGCAGGAGGGCTTCCTCGTCGTCCTGCCGCGTTCCGGCATCCAGATCGTCAAGCCGGACCTCGCGCATCTGAAGGATTGCTTCCAGATGCGGCGGGTGATCGAGGCGGAGGCGCTCCGGCGCTTCGCCGAGCGGGTGACGATGGGCGAGATCGCCGAATGGCGGCAGCGGCACGACGAGATCATCGATCTCGCCCGCGAGGGCGTGGTCGAATCCGTCCTGTTCGCGCGCGCGGCCGAGCTCGACCGCGCCTTTCACGGCGCGCTGGTCGAGGGCACGCGCAATCCGCTGATGATCGCCTCGCACGCCCAGATGATGGAGCAGATCTGCGTCGTCCGCCTCGACACGCTCTACATGCTGTCGTCGCTGGCGATCGTCCACACGATGCAGGAGCACCTCGCCGTCCTCGCCGCGCTGGAAGCGCAGGATCCGGAAGCCGCCGTCGCGGCGATGGAGGCGCATCTCGCCCGCTCCATGCACCGGGCGATGGGGCTCTGAAGCCGGCGGTGCTTCGCGGCCGTGGCCGGCGTGCCCCAAGGATCTTGGACGCCCGGGTTGGTCCATTGCTTTCCGCTCAACCGTTTTTTCTGTTTTCGGCCTCTGTTCTTCTTGTTCGCCGTCGCGTTTTGGCGATGGAGCGCAATGGAGATGAAAGGATTGGACGGTATATAGTCAGGCGACAATCCGACGGGGTGGCGCGTGATTTCGGACGCGATCGGGCTCCAGGACGTCGATGGGGAACCTCCCGGCCCCGGGGCCATGCTTGCAGGACGGAATACGCTCGATGAACAATCTGACCATTCGTCAACGCATTCTCGGCAGCTTCGCCGCGGTGCTGGTGGTGATGTCGATCATGGCGGTGGTGACCTTCGCCTCGCTGATCCGCACCGAGAGCGAGGCGCTCTCCGTCGAGACCAAGACGGTGCCGGGCCTCGTCACCAGCATGGAGATGATGGCCGGCTGGACCGACACGCAGAACCTGGTGCAGGACCTGGCGCTGGCCGACACGGACGCGGCGCGCCAGAGCGCCATCACGGCGATCCAGACCAATCGCGACCTCGTGCGCCGCCTGACGGTCGCCTATGAGGATACGATCGATTCCGAGCAGGACCGGATCAACCTCGACGGGATCCGCAAGCTCACGGAGGAGTTCTTCCCCCGCGAGGACGCGCTCATCGAGATGGCGAGGGCGAGCTACACGGTCGAGTCCGCGTCGCGGCAGCGCGCCGTCGTG
Source organism: Kaistia sp. SLG-1 (assembly GCF_059699055.1). Classification (NCBI taxonomy): domain Bacteria; kingdom Pseudomonadati; phylum Pseudomonadota; class Alphaproteobacteria; order Hyphomicrobiales; family Kaistiaceae; genus Kaistia; species Kaistia sp. SLG-1. Next base: position 36,872 of record NZ_AP048544.1, on the reverse strand, counting down.
AAGACCGAGCTTGAGCCGGTGCTGGACCGCATCCAGGCCCAGCTTCGCGCCATGGTCGACTACAACAAGCTGGAGAGCGATCGCTCGACGCAGGCGATCCTCGCCAATGTGCAGACGGCCAAGCTGGCGCTGATCGCCAGCTTCGTCGCGGCGCTGGTGCTGTCGGTGCTGCTCGCCTACTGGCTGTTCCGCGCCATCATGGGACCGCTCGCCCACCTCGTCGACGCCGTCGCCGTGATGCGCAGGGGCGATTTCAGCCAGCGCCTGGCGCTGGCTCGCCGCGACGAGTTCTCGACGCTCGCCGATGGTTTCAACGGCATGGCCGACGACCTGACGACCCTGATCGGCCAGGTGCAGAAGTCCGGCATCCAGGTCAACACCTCGATCACCGAGGTCGCCGCGACGTCGAAGCAGCAGCAGGCGACGGCCAACGAGATCGCGACGACGACGACCGAGATCGGCGCCACGGCAAAGGAGATCTCCGCCACCTCCAATGAACTTGTCCGCACCATGAACGAAGTGTCGACGGTCGCCGAGCAGACCGCGTCGCTCGCGGGCGGCGGCCAGGCCGGCCTGTCGCGCATGGAGGCGACCATGCGCCATGTCATGGAGGCGGCCGGCGCCATCAACGCCAAGCTGGCGATCCTCAGCGAGAAGGCCGGCAACATCAACCAGGTGGTGACCACCATCACCAAGGTCGCCGACCAGACCAACCTGCTTTCGCTCAACGCCGCCATCGAGGCGGAAAAGGCCGGCCAGTACGGCCGCGGCTTCGCCGTCGTCGCCACCGAGATCCGCCGCCTCGCCGACCAGACCGCCGTCTCGACCTACGACATCGAGCAGATGGTGAAGGACATCCAGTCCGCCGTCGCCGCCGGCGTCATGGGCATGGACAAATTCTCCGAGGAAGTGCGTCGCGGCATGACCGAGGTGCAGCAGGTCGGCGGCCAGCTGTCGGAGATCATCGAGCAGGTGCAGGGCCTGGTGCCGCGCTTCGAGATCGCGAACGAGGGCATGCAGGCGCAGGCGACCGGCGCCGGCCAGATCAGCGACGCGCTCTCGCAATTGAGCGAGGCGGCGCAGCAGACGGTCGAATCGCTGCAGCAATCGTCGCTCGCGATCGACGAGCTCAACCAGGTATCGAGCGGCCTTCGCAACAGCATCACGCGGTTCAAGCTGCGCGCCTGACGCGGTTCGAACGGGAGGACCGCGCCATGCTGTTCCTGATGTTTCGCCTGGGCCGGGATCGCTATGTCCTCGATGTCGGGCAGGTCGAGGAAGTCCTGCCCTTCATCGAGCCGACCGTGCTGCCCGGCGCGCCGGCCGGCGTTGTCGGCGCCATCAACTATCGCGGCGGCCCGGTGCCGCTGATCGATCTGAGCCTCTTGGCGCTCGGCCGTCCGTCAGCGGCGGTGCTCAGCACGCGCATCATCCTGATCCGCTATCCCGTCGGCGAAGGCGAGACGCGGCGGCTCGGCCTCGTCGCCGAGCGCGTCATCGAGACCGTGTCGCGCGATCCCGCCGATTTCGTGCCGTCGGGCGTCGAGGCCGGCATGCCCGCCTATCTCGGCCCCGTCGCCTCCGACTCGATCGGCCTGATCCAGCTGGTGCGAGCCGAGGCGCTGCTGTCGCCGGAGCTTCGCGACATCCTGTTCCGCCAGCTCGATGCGAGCGCCTGATGCAGGAGGTGATCGAACAGTTCCTGAAGGACGAGATCGGCCTGAGCAGCGAGGCGGTCGGCGCCTCGGTCATCCGACATGCGCTCAAGGAGCGGATGACCGCGCTCGGCCTCGATGATCTGCGGGTCTACTGGTCCGTTCTGAACGCGTCGGCGGCCGAACGGCAGGCGCTGGTCGACGCGACGATCGTGCCGGAGACCTGGTTCTTTCGCGACGAGGGCGCCTTCGCCGCGGTGGTGCAGCATCTCCGGACGCTGCCACGCAGCCGCCAGCCGTTCCGTCTGCTGAGCCTTCCCTGCTCGACGGGCGAGGAGCCCTATTCGATGGCGATGGCGATGCTCGACGCCGGCTTCCCGGCCGACGCGTTCCAGATCGAGGCGCGCGACGTCAGCCAGCACAACATCGCCGCGGCGGAGCGGGCGCTCTATGGCCGCAATTCGTTTCGCGGCCGCGACCTTGGCTTCCGCGATCGCCATTTCGAGGCGGTCGACGGCGAGTACCGGCCGCGTCGGGCCGTGCGCGATTGCGTCCGCTTCCGGCGCGCCAATTTGTTCGATCTCGACGCGGAGCGGGAGGGCGGACGCTTCGACATCGTCTTCTGCCGCAACCTTCTGATCTACTTCGACCGGCCGACGCAGGACCGCGCCCTCGATTGCCTCAAATCCGTGCTCGCGCCGGACGGGCTGCTGCTGGTCGGCCCGGCCGAATCGGCGTTGCCGATCGCCTGCGGCTTCGTGTCGGCCCGACTGCCGATGGCGTTCGCCTTCAGCCTGAAGCGGGAAGAGGCCGGCAAGCCGGCGGTTCCGGCGCGGCGTGCTGCGCCCCCGCCGCCAGCTCCGGCTGGGACGGCCAGGCTTGCGGTCGTGTCGGCGAAGCCGCGCCCGACCCAGGCCAAGCCGGGTCCGGCGCGTACCGTGACCTCGGAATTGCCGCCGCCCGACCGGGCCGGCGAAAGCCTCGCCGCCATCGAGCGCGCCGCCAATGCCGGCCAGCTGGCGCAGGCGCTGGAGGCGGCCCGCGCCCATTTGAGCGAATTCGGCGCCTCCGCCGAGGCGTTCTATCGGCTCGGCCTCGTCCTCGATGCCGATGGTGCGACCGATGAGGCGATCCAGAACTATCGCAAGGCGCTCTATCTCGCGCCCGAGCATCGCGAGGCGCTGGCGCATCTCGCCCTGCTGCTGCAACGCCGGGGCGACGGCGCCGGCGCCAAGACACTGAACGACCGGCTGGCCCGGATGTCGAAGAGGAGCGGTAGCTGATGTCGGACGAGAGCCGGACGACGACAGTCGAAGCGGTCGAGGCCGTCGCCGCGCCGCGCGGCCGGGACCGCGAGGCCTATGCGGAGATCGCGCGCGGGCTGCTCGACCGGCCGCTGCCGCCGGAATACCGCGCCGAATGGGCGCTGCATTTCGCCAGCGAGAAGCCGATCGATACCAATGTCGAAGAGGAGCGCGCCGCCGCCGTGATCTTCCGCATCGGCGAGGAATGGCTGGCGCTGTCGACCGCCGTATTCGAGGAGGTGGCCGAGCCGCGTCGGGTCCACACGCTGCCGCATCGGCGCAACGGCGTCGTGCGCGGCATCGCCAATGTGCGGGGCGAGCTTCTGGTCTGCGTCTCGTTCGCGACGCTGCTCGGCATCGACAAGGACGTCGCGGTCGAACGCCGCGACCGCAGCCTTCATTTCGAGCGCATGGTGGTGATCGGTCGCGCCAATGGCCGGATCGCCTTCAGCGTGCACGAGGTGCACGGCATCCATCGCTATGAGCGGAGCGCGCTCTCGCCCGTGCCGGGAACGGTCGGGCAGGCGGTCTCCTCCTTCACCACCGCCGTGCTCAACTGGCAGGGGCGGACGGTCGGGCTGCTGGACGAAACCCGGCTTCTCGACGCGATCGATCGGAACATCGCATGAGCGGCGAGGATTTCAGCCAGTTTTCCATGCTCGACCTGTTCCGGGCCGAGCTCGCGACGCAGTCCGAGGCGCTGACGGCGGGCCTCTTGGCGCTGGAGCGCGATCCCGTCGCCGCCGATCATCTCGAAGCCTGCATGCGCGCCGCCCATTCGCTGAAGGGCGCGGCGCGGATCATCGATCTCGTCGCCGCCGTCGAGGTGGCGCATGCGATGGAGGAAACCCTCGTCGCTGCGCAGAAGGGCCGCTTGACCCTCAGCCGCGATCACATCGACGCGTTGCTCCGGGGTGTCGATCTCCTGGCCGTCATCGCGGCCGGCAGCGAGGAAGACGGCAGCGACCCTGACCGTTTTGCCGGCGAAATCGCTGCTTTTCTCACGACGCTGGAGGCGGCCTCGCATCCGGTGGCGGCAAAGCCCGCCCCTGTCCCTGTCGAGGTCCAGGCGCCTGCACCGGAGCCGAAACCGCCGGTGGCTACCCGCGCCGAGACGCCCGAGCCCGTCGCCTCGAACGCGTCCGGCGACAGCATGGTCCGCGTCACGGCGGAGAGCCTGAACCGTCTGCTCGGCCTCGCCGGCGAATCGCTGATGGAGGCCCGCCGACTGCGGCCCTTCCACGACGAGCTGCTGCGGCTGAAGCGCCTGCAGACCAACACGGCGCGCGCCTTCGAGCAGCTGCGCGCGGCGCTGCCGGCTACGGCCGGCGACAAGGTGACGCTCGCCTTCGAGGAGGCGCAGCGGCACATGGTGCAGAGCCACGAATTCCTCGTCGCCCGCCTCGGCGAGCTCGAACTGATCGACCGCCGCGCTACCGATCTCGCCAACCGTCTCTATGACGAGACGCTGGCGAGCCGCATGCGCCCGTTCGAGGACGGCGTCCGGCATTTTTCGCGTAGCGTACGGGATCTCGGCCGCAGCCTCGGCAAGCCGGTGCGCCTCGAAATCGTCGGCGGTTCGACCAGCATCGATCGCGACATCCTCGAGCAGCTCGACGCGCCGCTCGGCCATCTGCTCCGCAACGCCGTCGACCACGGCATCGAGACGCCGGAGGAGCGCCTCGCCGCCGGCAAGCCGGCCGAGGCCGTCGTCCGCGTCGAGGCCTGGCACAAGGCTGGCCTGCTGCAGATCCGCGTCGCCGATGACGGCCGGGGCATCGATCTCGAGGCGCTGCGCGCCGCCATCCTCGCTCGCCAGCTGACGACGGAGGCGACGGCGGCCCATCTCAGCGAGGCCGAGCTCCTGGAATTCCTGTTCCTGCCCGGCTTCTCGATGAAGGGATCGGTCAGCCATATTTCTGGTCGCGGCGTTGGCCTCGATGCCGTGCAGGCGATGGCGAAGCAGGTGCGCGGCCTGGTCAGCGTTACGTCGGAGCGGGGCTCCGGCACCGAGTTCCTGCTGCAATTGCCGCTGACGCTGTCAGTGATGCGGACGCTGCTGGTCGAGGTCGACGGCGAGCCCTACGCCTTCCCGCTGACGGGCATCATCCGCACGCTGTCGCTGGCGCGGGAGAACATCGAGCTGCTGGAGGGCCGGCCGCATTTCCGCCTCGACGAGCGCCAGCTCGGCCTTTTGACGACGCATGAGGTGCTCGGCCGCGGCGAGCCGAAGCTCGATTCGGGCGAACTCGCCGTCGTCGTGATCGGCGATCGCGGCGAGGCCTACGGCCTGATCGTCGACCGCTTCCTCGGCGAGCGCGAGCTGGTGGTGCGCACGCTCGATCCGCGTCTCGCCAAGGTGCAGGACATCAGCGCCGCCGCGCTGATGGACGACGGCTCGCCGGTGCTGATCCTCGATGTCGCCGACATGGTGCGCTCGGCCGAGCGGCTGGCCGCATCGGGCGGGCTCCGCACGCTGGAGCGGCGCAGCGCCGGCGCCGCCGCGCGGCGGCGGAAGCGCATCCTGGTGGTCGACGATTCGCTCACCGTGCGCGAGCTCGAGCGCAAGCTGCTCGACTATCACGGCTATGAGGTCGAGGTCGCCGTCGACGGCATGGACGGCTGGAACGCGGTCCGCTCCGATCCGTTTGACCTGGTGGTGACCGATATCGACATGCCGCGCATGGACGGCATTGAACTGGTCACGCTGATCAAGAAGGATGCCCGCTTGCGGAACCTGCCGGTGATGATTGTCTCCTACAAAGACCGGGAAGAAGACCGGGCGCGCGGCCTCGACGCCGGGGCGGACTATTATCTGACCAAGGGCAGCTTCCACGACGAGACGCTTCTGCATGCCGTCGTGGACCTGATCGGGGAGGCCGCCGAATGAGGATCGGCATCGTCAACGACATGCCGATCGCCGTCGAGCTTCTGCGGCGCATCCTCGTCTCGACGGCGGAGCACCAGCTCGCCTGGATCGCGATGGACGGGGCGCAGGCGGTGGCAATGTGCCTGCGCGACCTGCCGGACCTGCTGCTGATGGATCTGACCATGCCGGTCATGGACGGCGTCGAGGCGACGCGGCGGATCATGCAGGCGACGCCCTGTCCGATCCTGCTGGTCACGGCCAGCGTCGAGCACAATGTGCCAGGCGTCTACGAGGCAATGGGCCATGGCGCCCTCGACGCCGTCGACATGCCGCAGGCAGGCCCGCGCGGCGACGGGGCGGAAAATGCCTCGGTGCTGCTCGCCCGGATCGCCACGATCGGCAAGCTGGTTCGCGACGTTCCCACCCGCCCGGCCGCCCGGAAGAGCCCGCCCGCAACCGGCGCGCCAGCGTCGAGCCTCGTCGCCATCGGCGCGTCGGCCGGCGGACCCGCGGCCGTCGCGGCCGTGCTTGGCAAGCTGCCCGGTGATTTTCCGGCGGCGATCGTCCTCGTGCAGCATCTCGACGAGCAGTTCGTCGCCGGGCTGGCCGATTGGCTCGGCAGGCACACGGCGCTTTCGGTCCGCGCGGCGATCGAGGGGGACAGGCCGGCGCCGGGCACGGTGCTGGTGGCGTCGACGAGCGATCATCTCGTCTTCAAGTCGAGCCGCGAGCTCGGCTATGCGGCGGAGCCGCGACAGCATATCTATCGTCCGTCCATCGACGTCTTCTTCGAGAGCGCCGCGCGCTGGTGGCAGGACGATCTGGTCGGGGTCCTCCTGACCGGCATGGGCCGCGACGGCGCCACCGGGCTCAAGACGCTGCGCGAGCGGCAACATCTCACCATCGCCCAGGATCGCGCCACCAGCGCGGTCTACGGCATGCCGAAGGCGGCGGCCGAGCTGGGCGCCGCCGCGGAAATCCTTCCGCTCGATTCGATCGCGTCGCGCCTCGTCGACGCGTGTCTTCGCGCCCAAGTTTGAAAAGGCCATCCCATGAAGGGTGAACAGGATTTGAACCCGAAGGATCCGGGATCGCCGGATTTGCCGACACCGGTGCCGGCCGACAAATATCTGTCGATGGTGCTGCTGGTCGACGACCAGGTGATGATCTGCGAAGCGGTGCGGCGCATGCTCGCCAACCAGCCCGACATGGATTTCCACTATTGCACCGATCCGATGGACGCGCTGACCGTCGCCGAGCGCGTCAAGCCGACCGTCATCCTGCAGGATCTGGTCATGCCCGGAATCGACGGCATGGAGCTGGTGCGCCACTACCGTCGCGTCAACGCGACGCATTCGGTTCCCGTCATCGTCCTGTCGGCCAAGGACGATCCGGCCATCAAGAGCGAGGCCTTCCAGGCCGGCGCCAACGACTATCTGGTCAAGCTGCCGGACCGGGTCGAGCTGATCGCCCGCATCCGCTACCACACCCGCGCCTATCTCGATCACGTCCAGCGCGACGAGGCCTATCGGGCACTGCGCGAAAGCCAGCGCCAGCTGATGCGCGTCAATCTCGAGCTCGAGCGGCTGACCCGGATCGACGGACTGACCGGCCTCGGCAACCGCCGCTATTTCGACGAATATCTCGGCGCCGAATGGAAGCGCGGACTGCGGACGCAGACGGCGGTCTCGGTGCTGATGATCGATGTCGATCATTTCAAGCGCTACAACGACGCCTATGGCCATCTCGCCGGTGACGACGTCCTGAAGCGGGTGTCGCAGGTGCTGCAGACGAGCGCCAGCCGGTCGACCGACCTCGCGGCGCGCTATGGCGGCGAGGAATTCGTCATCGTCCTCACCGACGTCACGCCCGCCGGGGCGCAGCATGTGGCGGAGCGGCTGGTCCGGGGCGTGCGCGAGCTCGATATTCCGCATGGCGACGGACGGGTCAGCGTCAGCGTCGGCGTGGCGACGATCATGCCGCAGGAAACGGTGACGCCGGACGATCTGGTCAAGGCGGCCGACCTGGCGCTGTTCCGGGCGAAGGCCGAAGGGCGCGACCGCATCGTGCTGCACGAGGGCGGCGAGCCGCCGGCGGGGGGGGCCTCGTAGGGCCGCGGCGTGGTCGGCGCTTGATCGCCGCTGCGAGTTCCGATTGAACGGGCCGGGGGGCGCGTCGCCTGGCGGCGCGAATCGGAGCGAGGGGAAGTCATGCATATTGTCGTGCTTGGGGCCGGGGTGATCGGCGTGACGACGGCCTGGTATCTGGCCGAGGCCGGCCACCGGGTGACGGTGATCGAGAAGAACACCGCGGCCGGGCACGGCACCAGCTATGCCAATGCGGCGCAGATCTCGCCGGCGCTGTCGTCGCCCTGGGCCTTTCCCGGCCTGATCGGCAAGGCGGCGTCGTGGATCTTCGCCAAGCATGCGCCGCTGATCGTCAGCCGCATGCCGGATTTCGCCATGAGCCAGTTCCTCTGGCGGATGTGGCGCGCCTCCAGCGTCGAGCAATATGTGACCTCGAAGCGCAACATGGTGCGGCTCGCCGAATATTCGCGCGACTGCTCGGACCAGCTGCGCGCCGAGATCGGCATCAACTATGCCGGCCGGCAGAAGGGCCTGATCGTCGCCTTCCGCGAGGCGGCGCAGGCCGAGGGCTACAAGCGCGACTTGGCCGTGCTCGACGAGCTCGGCGTGCCGCACCGGAGCCTCGGCCGCGACGATCTGCTCGCCTTCGAGCCCAACATCGACCCGACCAGCGGCGTCATCGGCGGCGTGCTGCTCGAGACCGACCAGACCGGCGACTGCTTCCTGTTCACCCAGGCGCTGGCCCAGGCCTGCGCGGCGCGCGGCGTGACCTTCCTCTATGGCCGCGCGGCGGAAAAGCTCGTCATCGAGCGGGACAAGGTGATCGGCGTCGTCGCCGGCGGCGAGACGATCGAGGCGGAGGCGGTCGTGGTGGCGCTCGGCGTCTGGTCGAAGGGCCTGCTCGAGCCGCATGGCATTCCGGTGTCGATCTATCCGGTGAAGGGCTATTCGCTGACGATCTCGGCGGATTCGGACGCCGTCGGGCCGGTCAGCACCGTCTCGGACGAGACGATGAAGGTCGGCCACACCAATCTGGAGAACCGCATCCGCGTCGGCGGCACGGCGGAGCTCGCCGGCTACGACTTCACCCGGCCGGAGAAGCGCTATGAGGGGCTGATCGCCTCGCTCCGGATGCTGTTCCCCAAGGTGCCAGAGGCGGCGATCGCCGCGGCCGAGCGCTGGTCGGGGCTGCGCCCGGTGACGCCGGACGGGCCGCCCCGCCTCGGTTTCTGCCGCTATGCCAATCTCTATCTGAACAGCGGCCACGGCACGCTCGGCTGGACCATGGCCTGCGGCTCCGGCAAGGCGCTCGCCGACCAGATCTCCGACAAGCGCCCCGACGTCGACATCGCCCCGTTTGCGCCGGACCGTCGCGGGTAGGGCAAGCGGCGACTGTTTCACGTGTGACGTTTTCGGACGGTCGGGTCGGCGCGCAGGCGCGTTGGTTTGACTTTCGCGCCAGTGTGCTTATGTCTGGACGGACCATGTTGATCCATTCGCCCTTTCGCCGTTCCCTGCTCCATGCGGGTCTTCTGATCGCGGGACACTAGCCCCGGGTTCGGCGCGCGCGTTCGCCCCGGACACGGGGTTCTTGCCAGCATGACATTTCAAAACCCTTCGCCAAGCCAGCCCTGATTCCGTTCGCGCGCCCGCGCCTCGACAGGATGCCCTTGCCTCAGGCACTCGCCCGCAACAGCCGCTTTCGCGGCGAATTGCGGGGCAGATGCTTCTCGAACCTCGCCGGCCCTTCCCAAACGGAAGGCGGCGATGGAAGATCATTTCGGGATCCTCGCCGCTTCAAGCCAGGCGCAGCGGTCCCATAGTGGAGACGACGACCATGACCACCCGCAGCCCCGGCCGCCTCAGGCCCCGGATCACCATTCTGGCGGCCGATCACGAGCGGCTTTCGACGCTGGCGCGGGCGGCCACGCATTCTCATCCCGACGTGGCGGAGGTCCTCAACGAGGAACTCGACCGCGCTCGCGTCGTCGCCGACGCCAAGCGCTCGCATCCCTTCGTCCGGATGGGCCACGAGGTCGAGTACCGCGACGATACCGCCGGCATGGTGCGCAAGGTCACGCTCGTCTATCCGGAGCAGGCCGATATCGGCCAAGGCCGGATCTCCGTCCTGACCCCGATCGGGGCGGCGCTGATCGGCGTCGGCGTCGGCGAATCGATCAGCTGGGAAACCCGCAACGGCGAATTGAAGCGCCTGACGGTGCTCCAGGTCGGCGAAGCCGAGGCCGTCTGATGACGGCGAGGGTTTTCCAGGCTCTCGTCCGGGGCTAGTCTTGGGCCATGGACGACTGGTTGCAGACCCTCATCCAGCTCGTCGCCGGGCATCCGCACTGGGCGGCGGCCCTGGTCTTCTTCTGCGCCATGGCGGAGGCGATCGCCGTTATCGGCATGTTCGTGCCCGGCACGGCGATCCTGATCGGGGTCGGCGCGGTCGTCGGCCTCGGCGAATTGTCGCTCTGGCCGATCCTGCTCTGGGCGACGCTCGGCGCGATCGCCGGCGACGGCATCTCCTACTGGATCGGCCATCGCTACAAGGACCGGATCCGCTCGACCTGGCCGTTGCGCGAGCGGCCGGAGCTGTTCGCCCGGGGCGAGGCGTTCTTTGCCCGCTTCGGCACGCTGAGCGTGGCGATCGGCCGTTTCGTGCCCGGTGTGCGGGCGGTCATCCCGCTCGTCGCCGGCGTCGTCGGCATGCCGCCGGCGCGCTTCTTTCTCGTCAATGTCCTTTCCGCCCTCGTCTGGGCGCCGGCGCATATCCTGCCCGGCGCCGGCATGGGCCTCGCGCTCGGCGTGCTCGGCTCGATCGCCGGCCGGCTGGTGGCGATGCTCGTCGGGGCGCTCATCCTGATCGGCTTCGCCATCTGGCTCGGCTACATCGCCTGGCGCTGGATGCTGCCCGGCCTCGGCCGGCGCTATCGCCGCCTCATCCGGCTTGCCAAGCGGCGCGATACCGCCTTCGACCGCGTTCTCGTCGCCGTCCTCGATCCCGATGATCCCGGCACCTCGACCCTGATCGTCATGGGCGCGGCGGTGATCGCGCTCGCGGTGGCGTTCGTGTCGCTGGCCGAGGACGTCCTCATGCGCGAGCAGATCACCCGCATGGATACGGCGGTGAGCACGCTGGTGCAGGGCTGGCGGACGCCCGGGCTCGACAGGGTGATGATCGCCATCACCAGCCTCGGCGACGGCGTGGTGATCACGGCAGTCCTGCTGGCGATCGTCGTCTGGCTGCTCCTGCGCCGGCAGGTCAGCCTGGCGGTCGGCCTCGTCCTGACCATGGGGCTGGCGGCGCTGTCGGTGCCGCTGATGAAGGGCGTCTTCGTCATTCCCCGCCCGATCGACATCTATACCGGCGCCGATGCCTTCAGCTTTCCGAGCGGCCACGCCACCTCGGCCGCCGCGCTCTATGCCTCGGCCGCGTGGCTTGCGACCCACAATGCGCCGTTCCGCTGGAAGGTGGCCGGCTTCGCGCTCGCGGGCGTGCTGATCACGGCGATCGCCGCGTCGCGCATCTATCTGGCGGCGCATTGGCCCTCCGACGTGCTGGCGGGCCTCGCGCTCGGCTCGGCGCTCTCGGCGATCTATGCGCTCGTCTTCCGCCGGCTCGACCTGCAGGCGATGCGGCCGTTCCGCTTCGTCGGCGTCGTGCTTGCCGCGCTCCTGGTCGCCGGCGGCCTGCGGGTCGCGACGAACTATTCCAGGGCGGTCGACGCCTACCGGCCGCGCGTCGTCGAGACGAGCCTCGACGCGGCGCATTGGCGTCTCGGCGACTGGGCCACTTTCCCGGCCGATCGCTGGGAGCTCGACGGTTCCGAAGGCGGCGCGCTGACGCTGCAGTCGGATGCCGGCGTCGAGGCGCTGCGCGAGGCGCTGACCGATGCCGGCTGGCAGATCGCGCCCTCCGGCGGTGTCGGCGGGTTCGCCAAATTCCTGTCGCCGGATGCGCCCCTCGACGGATTGCCGCCACTGCCGCAGACGCATGCCGGGCGTTTCGCCGTGCTGACGATGGTGCGGCCGGTCGATGCCGACCATCGGCTGGTGCTGCGCTTCTGGCCGACGACGGTCTCAGCCGAATCGGCCGATCGCCGCGACCGGATCCTGCTCGGCTCGCTGTCGGACGAACGGGTCAGCCGGCCGCTGGGCCTGGCGACGCTGCTGCGGGATCCGGAATTGTCGGCCGCCGAGCAATTCGGGCTGCTCGGTTCGTTCCCGCAGTCCGGCCGGCTCGATTGGGTGGCGGACGAGGCGGGCGGCCGGCGGGTGCTGCTGCTGCTCCGCCGGGCCCCCGCGGCGCCCTGATCGGGGGAGGGGCCTATTTGACGCCGAGCTGGCGCAGCCTCTCGTCCATGTAGCTCCCGGCCGTATGGCGCTCCGACAGCTTCACCTCGGGGCGCGGCTGCAGGAACAACGGCAGCGCGATCCGGGACCGGCGCGCCGCCTCGCCGGACGGATTGACAACCCGATGCGTCGTCGAGCTGTAGTAGCCGCCCGATGCCTCCTGCAGCATGTCGCCGACATTGACCACGAGCGAGCCGAAATCGGTCGGCACGTCGGTCCACGCGCCGCTCCGGGTCAGGAGCTGCAGCCCGCGCTCGTTCGAGGCGGGCAGGACGGTCAGCAGATTGATGTCCTCATGCGCGGCGGCGCGGACGGCGCCCGGCTCTTCCTTGCCGGTCAGCGGCGGATAGCGCAGCACGCGCAGCAGGGTTGCCGGGCTCTCGCGGATCATCGAGGCGAGCGGCATGGCGAAGCGCGCGCGGACGTCTTCCGGCGTGTTCGCCTCGACCCAGGAAAGCAGTTCGCCGGCAAAGTCGCCGGCGATCGCGAAATAGCGCCGCGCCGCGTCGGAAACCTCCGCCGGATAGCGGCCGCCGGGGAAGATGTGGAAGAATTCCTTCAAGTCGCGCTTGTCGTTGCCCTTGGCGGTCTCCGAGACGGCGGTCGAGAAATAGCCGTCCTGCGTCTCGCGATCGAAGGCGTAGGCGTGCTTCGCTTCCTTTTCGAAGAAGGCGAGCCATTCGGCATGGATCGTCTCGACGAGATCCCGCGGCACCGGATGGTCGCGGATGACGGCGAAGCCGGTGCGATGGAGCGAATCCGTGAAACGGGTCGGCGCGTCCGGCGCAAAATAGGAGACGGTGGCGACGCCGCCGTCCCCGACATATTCCGGCTTCACGATGGTCAAGGGCGTCTCCTTCATCGTCCGGCATGCCGACCTGCCCGGCACATCCGTCCCGTCCGGCGCGCCTGCAACCATAGCGTGCCGCATCCTAGAATGACGACCCGGCAGCGGCCGCGCAAGGATCTCGATCGCGTCCTGCGACAGCGCGGCTTCGTTGCCGTGGCCGGCGCGGTCGTCTCGGCGCGGGAACCGGCCGTTTCGGCGGGGCAGGGCGCGATCCGGCGCTCGCGCCGCCGCTGTGGGCTCGCTGCAACAGGAGGGTCGAATGGTGGATTGGACGGATCGTTCAAACCATTCGTTAACGCTGTTCTTCGTATGCCTGAACGACCAGCAACGGTCGGCCAGACCGCGTACCAGGGTCAGCGACAAACATGCGTTCTTCCAATCGGCCTCCCCAATATACTTCCCTCCATTCCGCCGAGCCCGCGGCGCGCCCGTCGCGCGAACGGGAGGCACTGCATCATCCCAATCCATCGCGTCCCGCGGCCCCGGCGGCCGCGCCCGAGGCGCCGATGGTCGGGCCGGATGGCGAGCCGCTGCCGACCTGGCTGCAGCCCTTCACGGCCGGGATGAACGCCCGCTTCACCCGCACGCCCGACTATCTGCGCCGTCCGCGCAATGCGGGCGGTGAGGCCGGCGACGCCGATCTTCCGGCCGATGCCGCCGAGGTCGTCAGCGAGGCGGCGGAACAGCCCGTTCCCGCCGTTCAGACCTCGTCTGCCCCGTCCGTGCCGGCTGCTTCCGTCCAGACGCCCGTTGCCGCCGCGCCCGCCGCGCTGGTGACGGCGGCTCCCGCGCCGGTCCTGCCGGTTTCGGCCAAGGCCGCGCCGGTTGCGACCGTTCCGCCCGTCGCCCCGCCGGTTGTGCGCAACGCCAGCCCCGTCGTTCCCTCGATGGTGCCGCCGCATGTGGTTTCCACGCCGGAGCCCGCTCCGGTCGCCGAAGTGGCCGAAGCGCCGGCCGCTCCCGAGCCGCAGCTCGATCGCCAGGCCGAGATCGTCGAGGCGGCACGGCCTTCCAACATCCGTCGTCTCGAGCGCCTGATCCAGGTCGGCCGCGCGGTTCCGCCCGCGCATGCCATCGGCTTGCCGGAAGCGCCGGTGGCGCAGGCCCCTCGCGTCACCCGTCCCGTGCGTCCGGCCGAGCCGGTCGCCACGGCGCCGGTCGCCTCAGCGCCGACGCAGCCCGCTCCCGCCGAACCCGCTGCTGTGGCGCCCGCTTCGGTAGCTGTCGTCGTCCCGGCTCCAAGCCTGGTGCCGCCGGCGCTGCGCGCGCCGGAAACGCTGCTGCCGGGTCACGTCCAGGCTTCGATCCAGGTCTGGTTCGAATGGCCGATCTGGGTGACGCCGGTCCAGAGCCTCAGCGCCCGCTCGCGAAATTCCCGCCGCCTGCGGCGCGAAAGCGCCTTCGAGGCTGCGGCCGCGCCCGTCGCCGCGGAACCGGTCGCCGAGGCCAGGCCCGAGGTCGCGCCGGCTGCCCTCACGCTCGTCCCGGAAGCCGCTCCCGTTCGCGCCGAGACGGTCGTCAGCTTCCATACCGGCGAATATGAACTGCCGCCGCTCGACCTTCTGGCCGAGCCGCCGGTCTCCGAGCCGCCCTTCGAGCTCTCGGCCGAATATCTCGACCAGAACTCGAACTTCCTGCAGCAGACGCTGCGCGACTTCGGCATTCGCGGCGAGATCATCGACGCCAATCCCGGCCCGGTGGTCACGCTCTACGAGCTGGAGCCGGCGCCCGGCACCAAGTCGTCCCGCGTCATCGGCCTCTCCGGCGATATCGCTCGCTCGATGAGCGCGGTGTCGGCGCGCGTCGCCGTGGTCGAGGGCCGCAACGTCATCGGCATCGAGCTGCCGAACCAGACCCGCGAGACCGTCTGGCTGCGCGAGCTGATGGCGAGCGAGGCCTTCGCGGAGGCCAAGGCCAAGCTCGGCCTCTGCCTCGGCAAGACCATCGGCGGCGAGCCGGTGATCGCCGATTTGGCCCGCATGCCGCACCTGCTGGTCGCCGGCACCACCGGCTCCGGCAAGTCGGTCGCCATCAACACCATGATCTTGTCGCTGCTCTACCGGCACCGCCCGGAAGAGTGCCGCCTGATCATGATCGACCCGAAGATGCTGGAGCTCTCCGTCTATGAGGGCATCCCGCATCTGCTCACTCCGGTCGTCACCGATCCGAAGAAGGCGGTCACCGCGCTGAAATGGGCGGTGCGCGAGATGGAGGAGCGCTACAAGAAGATGTCGCGCCTCGGCGTGCGCAACATCGACGGCTTCAATGTGCGGGTCGCCGAGGCGCGCGCCCGCGGCGAGGTCATCACCCGCACGATCCAGACCGGCTTCGACCGCGCCACCGGCGAGATGATGCAGGAAGAGGAGGTCATGGACCTCTCGAACCTGCCCTACATCGTCGTCATCATCGACGAGATGGCCGACCTGATGATGGTCGCCGGCAAGGACATCGAAAGCGCCGTGCAGCGGCTCGCCCAGATGGCCCGCGCCGCCGGCATCCATCTGGTCATGGCGACGCAGCGCCCGTCGGTCGACGTCATCACCGGCACGATCAAGGCCAACTTCCCGACCCGCATCTCCTTCCAGGTGACGTCGAAGATCGACAGCCGCACGATTCTGGGCGAGATGGGTGCCGAGCAGCTGCTCGGCCAGGGCGATATGCTGTTCATGGCCGGCGGCGGGCGCATCCAGCGCGTGCACGGTCCCTTCGTCAGCGATCACGAGGTCGAGCAGGTCGTAGCCCACCTGAAGCGCCAGGGCCGGCCCGAATATCTCGACGCCGTCACCGCCGGCGACGAGGAAGAGGCGGAAGTTACCGCGCCTGCCGAGGAAGATGTCGCCGTGTTCGACAAGACCGCGATGGCCGAGGAAGGCGGCGGCGACGCCTATGAGCAGGCCGTGGCCGTCGTGCTGCGCGACCGCAAGGCGTCGACCTCTTATATCCAGCGCCGCCTGCAGGTCGGCTACAACCGCGCCGCCTCGATCATGGAGCGGATGGAGCAGGAAGGCATCGTCGGCCCGGCCAACCACGCCGGAAAGCGCGAAATCTTCATGGAGCGCTAGGGCGCCTTCGCGCCGCAAGTCGCGACCCACCATGAAGAGCGAGCCTTCTGGCTTTCGCTTCCCTAGACAAAACGGCGGCCCTCGGGCCGCCGT
Organism: Kaistia sp. SLG-1; assembly: GCF_059699055.1. Classification (NCBI taxonomy): domain Bacteria; kingdom Pseudomonadati; phylum Pseudomonadota; class Alphaproteobacteria; order Hyphomicrobiales; family Kaistiaceae; genus Kaistia; species Kaistia sp. SLG-1. Next base: position 20,596 of record NZ_AP048544.1, on the reverse strand, counting down.
TTTCGTTTGTGCGGGCTGGAAGGCCGCCTCGTGCCGAGCGATCGCGGCGGGGCCCGCCTTCCGGACTCCGCATTGCCCGCGGGTTTGTGACCCATTCGGTCGTGGAGGATCGGGCAGCTCGCCGTTCCGGCAACTTTCCCGGAATACGCACGAGCCGGTGAGGCGTCAGAGACGGGCGCTCAGTGTCCTGCACGTCGAGAAACGCCCGGGAGGCAACGAGCTCGTCTGTCGTCGCGCCTTAGATCGATGAAGGGCACAGGCCCAAACCCTCTCCCGCTCGCGGGAGAGGGTAGGGTGGGGGGCTTGTTGTCGGCACGAGGGACCGACCTTGTTGTCTCTTCCCTTCGCGGACCTGCCCAACCGCCTCCGGCAGTTGGGAAGGAGATTGCCTGCGCTTGTGGCCGAGCTTTCTTGGGGCGCCGACCCAAACCGTCTTCCGCACGCGGGAGAGGGCAAGGTGAGGGCTTCTTGTTTCAGGTGACGCGCTCGGAGTCGGTCACTGATGAATGAAGTACCGCGGCAAGCCTATGCCGCCTGTCCTCAGGACGACCGCACCTTGATCGCGACGGCAAGTCTCGCGTCGCCAATTTGGTTGG
>NZ_AP048544.1:7500-15000 GCF_059699055.1 Kaistia sp. SLG-1 | reverse complement strand
AAGAGGAGATGTGCAAGCATTGAATTGAAGCCCCGGTAAACGGCGGCCGTAACTATAACGGTCCTAAGGTAGCGAAATTCCTTGTCGGGTAAGTTCCGACCTGCACGAATGGCGTAACGACTTCCCCGCTGTCTCCAGCACCTACTCAGTGAAATTGAATTCCCCGTGAAGATGCGGGGTTCCCGCGGTCAGACGGAAAGACCCCATGAACCTTTACTATAGCTTTGCACTGGCATTCGTGTTTGCATGTGTAGGATAGGTGGTAGGCTTTGAAGCATGGGCGCCAGCTCGTGTGGAGCCATCCTTGAAATACCACCCTTGTGAATATGAATGTCTAACCGCGGTCCGTCATCCGGATCCGGGACCGTGCATGGTGGGTAGTTTGACTGGGGCGGTCGCCTCCCAAAGTGTAACGGAGGCGCGCGATGGTGGGCTCAGACCGGTCGGAAATCGGTCGTCGAGTGCAATGGCATAAGCCCGCCTGACTGCGAGACTGACAAGTCGAGCAGAGACGAAAGTCGGCCATAGTGATCCGGTGGTCCCACGTGGACGGGCCATCGCTCAACGGATAAAAGGTACTCTGGGGATAACAGGCTGATGATGCCCAAGAGTCCATATCGACGGCATCGTTTGGCACCTCGATGTCGACTCATCACATCCTGGGGCTGGAGAAGGTCCCAAGGGTTCGGCTGTTCGCCGATTAAAGTGGTACGTGAGTTGGGTTCAGAACGTCGTGAGACAGTTCGGTCCCTATCTGCCGTGGGTGTAGGAATATTGAGAGGATCTGTCCTTAGTACGAGAGGACCGGGATGGACGTACCTCTGGTGGACCTGTTGTGGCGCCAGCCGCATTGCAGGGTAGCTATGTACGGACGGGATAACCGCTGAAGGCATCTAAGCGGGAAACCCACCTCAAAACGAGTATTCCCTTGAGAGTCGTGGTAGACCACCACGTTGATAGGCCGGGTGTGGAAGTGCAGCAATGCATGCAGCTTACCGGTACTAATAACTCGATCGGCTTGATCACTCCCATTAATCCATGCTCATCCGCTCCAACGCAGATGACCATCGACGACAAAAGCAGCTAACCCTGCAAAACCAGTTTCTTCTGTGCTTCGCCGGCCTGGTGGTCATGGCGAGGAGCCTGAACCCGATCCCATTCCGAACTCGGCCGTTAAACTCCTCCGCGCCAATGGTACTTTGTCTTAAGACACGGGAGAGTAGGTCGCTGCCAGGCCTGCAAAGCACAGAAACCCTTCGAAACATTCTCTCTACGATGAAACACAACAAAAACCCCGCCGCGCGACACCTTCGCCGGCGGGGTTTTTGCGTTCAAGCACCACGAAAACCGCCGGGAAGCGACGCCATCACGCCGGACGCCGGCGGTCCCAGGCCGGACGTCGCCACAAGCACCAAGGCGCGGAAGACGGCAGGGCGGCGAGGGCAGGGCGGCGGCGACGCCGGCACTAGCGCCACGGCGCGGAACAGCACCTGCCCGGAACAGACCCGCACAAGCGCGCAAGCTCAAAACCGGGTGGCCGCGGCCGAGCCAACCCCCGATCCGACCGGACGAAGCTCCAGCTCCCTCAAGGACACTGGCGCAAAAACAAAGCCTTCGCCATCATCCCCAAAACCAAAACAACCAACACGGGGAAAAACATGCCTCAGGTGGCCTGGCTTCAGTGGAACCCGCTGAATCCTCCAAGCTGATCGATGGGCCCCGCCATCCTCCCGAGGTGCATGGCGTGAACGAGGCCTCGATGGAAGATCCGCTGGGGCATTGCCGCTTGCAGACGACGTCCGGCGAATCCGCCCGGCGATCTGAATTAGGCGTTCCCTGGACCCTCCTTCGAGGCCCGGCTTCGCCGGGCACCTCAGGATGATGGTGGAGCTCTAGGATGGCAGTCTGGGAGAATCGTCCAGTAGTCAGAGGGCTGGCCAGTCCGGTCTGTTCAGCTCGAGGGGACTGCGCTCGATTCGATTGAACAAAATGCGCACACGGGCTGTCCGAAGGCCGAAGGCCGCGCTCGAGTCCGGCATCTGCGGACGCAGCTGCAGCTGCGGCCGAGTTCCGCAATCTGGAGCTGCAGCCGCTGCCCCCTGTGTGCTCGAAGCGGTTTGCGGGCGGGAGCAGATCCGAGTCTTTCCGGTCCGCCCCGAAAAACTCAGCCCGCCGCGCTATTTCCGAGCTCGACGATTCCCGCCGCTGTCGGCAGGTCGGTGAAGAGGTGGGTGGCGTAGCCGCCGCGCAGCGCCGCCGCCATGCCGACGATCTTGTCGGCGCCGCTCGAGACAAGGATGCCGGTCGCGAGGCCGCGAATCTTCTCCGGCGTCAGGCCGATCATGCGGTCGTCCAGCCGTCCGGCGAGATGGCGGCCGGCGCGGTCGATGAAGCGGCTGCAGATCAGCCCGACGGCGCCGCGGGCGCGATAATCGGCGAGATCCTCCGGGCCGGCGATGCCGCTCGTCACGATGTGGCTGTTGAGCTCGCAAGACCCGACGGCGAACAGCGCCTTGTTGATGTGGCCGAGCTCGTCGAGCTGCGCCGCGATGACGCTTTCGCGCTGCAGGGCCTCGGCCATGGCCGCGCTCGAGACGATCGCCGGGACATGCAGGTTGACGCAGCGACCGCGAAAGGCTGCCGCGATGCGCGAGGCGCAGCTCTCCGAATCGAAGCCATAGGGAGAATTGACCGCGCCCACCATCTGCACGACGGTCAGATCGGCGATCGATCGGGTCGTCACATGCTCGGAGAGCGTGAAGACGGTCTGCCCCCAGGCGACGCCGAGCGTGTCGCCCGGCTCCAGCAGGTCGGGCAGGCAGCGCGCAGCCAGATGCGCCGTGCGTTCGAGCGAGAAATCATCGCCCGGCGCGATCTGAACGTCGACCAAGCCGTAGCGCTCCTTGAGCGTGCGGGCATGATGGTGGCGGGCGAAGCTCCTGGGATCGAGGCGGACCTCGACGATGCCGCGGTCGCGCGCCTGCTGCAGATAGCCGACGACCGAACTGCGCGAGACGCCGAGCGCGTCGGCGATCTCGCTCTGGTTGCGGTCCTCGTAATAATAGAGCCAGGCAGCCTCGAGGATCAGGTCGTCAGGGAGCCGTGGCGTGCGCCCGGCCGGCTGCGTTTTTCTCGGTGGCACGGTGGGCTTCCTTGAACGCGCGACGAGGATGAATACGCCAGATGGTGCTCGTCACACCAGAGCCTCCTCGTTCTTCCCCATGAAGGTGAAGAGCAGAATCAGCGGCAGGAAGGTCAAGAGGATCAACACGCTGCCGAGCGCCGAGGCGACGCCGAAATTGCCGTTCACCACCTCGTTGAAGATCTCGATGCTGACGGTCGCCGTCGATCCCGATTGCAGGATCAGCGTGGCGGAGAGCTCGCGGATCGTGTTCGACCAGGTCAGAAGCACGCCGGAGAGGATCGCCATCGACAGCAGCGGCACGGTCACCTTGGCGAAGGTCGCGGCCGGCCCGGCGCCGAGATTGATCGAGGCCTCCTCGGTATCCCGCGACAATTGCTGCAGCGAGCTGGCGGAGGACCGGACCGAGAAGGGCAGGCGGCGGATGAAATAGGCCAGGATCAGGATGAGCGCGGTGCCGGTCAGGGCAAAGGGCGGATGGTGATAGGTGACCACCAGGCCGACGCCGAGCACGATGCCCGGAACGGCATAGGAGAACATCACCACCGTATCGAGGAAGGCGCTGATCCGGCCGGGCCGGCGCACGATGATATAGGCGATCAGCGTGCCGATGACGGCGCAGAGCAGCGTCGCCGTGCTGGTGAACACAATGGTGTTCCAGAGTGGCGCCGAAATCGTCCCGGCGATGCGGCGGTAGTTTTCCAGGCTGAACTCCGCCGTGAGCACCGGACCCTTCGACTTCAGGAAGGACGAGACGACGATGTTGACGAGCGGCAGGATGGCGATCGCCATCAGCAGATAGACATAGAGCGCGGCCGCGATGCGCTTCCCCGGCGCCGGCTCCTGCATGGTGAGCGGCCGGATGGCTGCGGTCGCGTAGGAAAAGCGCGCCGACAGCGAGCGCTGCACCAGAAGCGCGGCGGTCGTCACGCCAAGCAGCAGCACGGAGAGCGTGCTCGCCAGCACCGGCTCGCCGCCGAAATCATTGACGAACTCGCCATAGATCAGCAGCGGCAGGACGCGGAACTTCTCGCCGAGGATCAGCGGCGTGCCGAGATCGGTGAAGGCGGCGACGAAGACGAGCAGCGCCGCCGTGGTGATCGAGGGCAGCAGCAGCGGCGCGATCACCTTGACAAAGGTGGCGAACTCGCCGGAGCCCAGATTGCGCGCGGCGTCCTCGACGCTCTGGTCGATCGACTTCAGCCCCGACGAGACCAGCAGGAACACGAAGGGGAAGAACTGCAGCGTGAAGACGAAAATGATGCCGGGCGCGCCGTAGATCGACGGCAGCGAAATGCCGAGATCGGCGAAGAACCGCGTCAGCACGCCGCTCCGGCCGAGCAGGATCACCCAGGAATAGGAGCCGATGAAGGGCGGCGAGACGAAGGTTAGCACGACGATCGTCTTGATCAGGCTGCGCGCCCAGATGTTGTAGCGGCTGACGAAATAGGCGGCCGGAATGCCGACCAGCAGCGCCAGGATCGTCGCGCTGATCGAGACGATGAAGGAGTTGATCAGCGAGCGGTAATAGTAGGGCTCGCTGAAGAACATCACATAGTTCTGGAAGACGCTCTTGCCGGCCTCCTTTCCGGAGAAGGAGAGCCCGATGATGTTGTAGACGGGCAAAAGCAGCAGGAGCGTGGTGACGACAAGGGCGCCGACCGTCACGAGCGGCCAGAAATCGAACAGCCTGCCGAGGAGGGTCGTCATGCGCCCGCGCGGCGCCGAGGAGAGGACGCTCATGCGCGTGCCTCCGGCTTGAAGGTGCGCACCGCCTTGAGCGGGATGTCGAGCTCGAGCCGGCTGCCGGCCGACGGCATGTCCATGCCGCGCCGGCCCTGCAGCGAGACCTGCAGCGGCTGCTCGGCGCCGATTTCCACCAGAAGCTTGACCGTGCCGCCGAGGAACTGGATGTCGGTGACGGTTCCGCCGATCGTGTTCGGCGACGCGCCGTCGGCAGGCGCCAGGTCGATGTCCTGCGGCCGGATCGAGATGTGGCAGGCCGAGCCGGCCTCGTCGAAGCTGCCGGCGCCGCGAATGCGATGGCCGCCGGGGAGCTCGATGATGTGGTGGCCGTCCGCCTCGCGGCCGATCACCGTTCCGGGGAGCAAATTGTTCTCGCCGATGAAGCGGGCGACGAACAGCGTCTGCGGCTCGGCATAGATCCGGTGCGGCACGTCCAGCTGCTCGACCCGGCCGCGGCTCATCACGGCGATGCGGTCCGACATCAGCAGCGCTTCTTCCTGGTCGTGCGTCACATAGATGGTGGTGATGCCGACCTGGCGCTGCAGGCTGCGGATCTCGCTGCGCAGGTGGATGCGCATTTCGGTATCGAGGTTCGACAGCGGCTCGTCCATCAAGAGGACGTCGGGCTTGATCACCATGGCACGCGCCAGCACGACGCGCTGCTGCTGGCCGCCAGATAATTCACGCGGCCGGCGATGCGCGAGATGGCCGAGCTGCACCAGCTCGAGCATGTGCTTCACCTCGCGATCGATCTCGGCCTTGCCGCGGCCGCGGGCGCGCAGGCCGTAGGCGATGTTGTCGAAGACGGTGAGGTGCGGGAAAATCGCATAGTTCTGGAAGACCATGCCGGTGTTGCGCTGATGCGGCGGCACGTCGTCGATGATCCTGCCGCCGAAGCGGATATGGCCGGAGGTCTGGCGCAGGAAGCCGGCGACCATCCGGAGCAGGGTGGTCTTGCCGCAGCCGCTGGAGCCGAGCAGGGTGAAGAACTCGCCCTTGGCGATGTCGAAGCTGACATCGTCGACGGCGGTCGAATCGCCGAAGCGCTTGGTGACGGAATCGATCGTGACGGAGGTTGTCATCTTCGCGCATCCTGATTGCGTGAGCGGCAGCGTTCGCGCGCCCATGTCCTGGCGCGCGCGAGATCGGGGGGAACGGGCCGCTAGGGGCCGGGTCCGTGTTTCTTCAGAATGGGTAAGGAGCCGGCGCCAAGTTTGTCGCGTCGTCTTCGGGCGAAGCGGCGTTCTGGAGCGAAGCGGCATGCGCCTCGCCCGAAGACGGTCTCGACGAGGCCGGTCGGGCAGGCCCTACCGGGTCAAGCCCTACTGGGTCTTGACGATGATCTTCTGCATCTTGGCGAGGATGTCGGCGCGGTCGGCGCTCGCCCAGTCGCTGTCGTAGTCGATGATCTTGATCTCGCTCAGCGGCTTCATGCGCGGATGGTTCTCGACGCCGATGCGCGTCGGGCGACGGCCCGGGAAATGCTCGACCAGCTTCTTCTGCGCTTCCTCGGAGAGGAGATAGTCGGCAAAGAGCTTCGCCGCGTTGGGATTGGCCGAACCCTTGACGAGGAACATGCCTTCCGGCTGGGCCAGCGTGCCGTCTTCCGGATAGATGATGTCGGCGGTATCGGCGAGGACGTAGTTGAAGGCCGCTTCCTCATAGGTGACGCCGAGCGGGTATTCGCCGCGCCCGACCTGCTGGAACACGAGGCTCGACTTCAGAACGATGTTGGTGTTCTCCGTCATCGCCTCGACCAGCTTCCAGGCGTCGTCGCCACGGCCATAGATCATCAGCCAGGTGTTGAGCGCCGCCAGCGACGAGCTCGACTTCGACGGGTCGGCATGAACGATCTTGCCCTTCCACTTGGGATCGGTGAGGTCCGGCCACTTCTTCGGCGCGTCCTCGGGCTTGACCTGCTCGCGATTGGCCATCAGCACCATGAGGCTGGCGGCGAACGGCGTGTTGTAGCCCTTCTTGTCGATCATCGCCGGTTCGATCTGGGCGAGCTCGGGCGACTGGTAGGCCTCGAACAGCTCCGGCGCCGAAGCGCCCGTGTCGGCAAAGCCGCCCCACAGCACGTCGGATCCCGGCCGGTCTTTCTCGGCGCGGATGCGGTTCAGCAATTCGCCGGTGCCGGCCTTCACCGTGGTGACGCGGATACCGTACTTGTTGCCGAATTCCTGCGTGAAATAGTCGACCATCTCGGAAGGATGGGACGCATAGACGACCAGCTCCTTCTCCGGCTCGCCACCTGCCGCCATCGCGCCCGCCGTGCCGGCGATAAGCGCTACGCCCGCCGCGACGAGGGTTTTCTTCCAGACTGCCATTGCATCCTCCCAGACCCATGAAGCCGGCTTCGCGCCGGCGTGCCGGCTCTCCTCCCGGCTAAGCAATCCTACCCACTCATTGACACTTGTCAAATCGATGTGACATTTGTCTATCGAATTAAAGCGGGGAGCCATCGAGACGATGCGGGACGAACTGATTGGGCTGGCGCAGGCGGCGGGACGGATCGGCCTAGCCTATTTCCGTGGCGCGGGCACGGAGAAGGGGGTGGAGGAGAAGGGCCATCTCGATCTCGTCACCCGGGCGGATCGCGAGGTCGAGGC
>NZ_AP048544.1:0-2500 GCF_059699055.1 Kaistia sp. SLG-1 | reverse complement strand
CGGGTAGTGACGAATGCCGTGTATCGTAGTGCCTTATTGGATTGGTGCTGCGGTGAAGGTGTTCCAGGAAATAGCTCCCGCGTATAGACCGTACCCTAAACCGACACAGGTGGACTGGTAGAGTATACCAAGGCGCTTGAGAGAATGGTGCTGAAGGAACTCGGCAAATTGCCTCCGTAACTTCGGGAGAAGGAGGCCCTCGGCTTGGGCAACCAGGTCGGGGGGGCACAGACTAGGGGGTAGCGACTGTTTACCTAAAACACAGGGCTCTGCGAAGCCGTAAGGCGACGTATAGGGTCTGACGCCTGCCCGGTGCCGGAAGGTTAAGAGGAGATGTGCAAGCATTGAATTGAAGCCCCGGTAAACGGCGGCCGTAACTATAACGGTCCTAAGGTAGCGAAATTCCTTGTCGGGTAAGTTCCGACCTGCACGAATGGCGTAACGACTTCCCCGCTGTCTCCAGCACCTACTCAGTGAAATTGAATTCCCCGTGAAGATGCGGGGTTCCCGCGGTCAGACGGAAAGACCCCATGAACCTTTACTATAGCTTTGCACTGGCATTCGTGTTTGCATGTGTAGGATAGGTGGTAGGCTTTGAAGCATGGGCGCCAGCTCGTGTGGAGCCATCCTTGAAATACCACCCTTGTGAATATGAATGTCTAACCGCGGTCCGTCATCCGGATCCGGGACCGTGCATGGTGGGTAGTTTGACTGGGGCGGTCGCCTCCCAAAGTGTAACGGAGGCGCGCGATGGTGGGCTCAGACCGGTCGGAAATCGGTCGTCGAGTGCAATGGCATAAGCCCGCCTGACTGCGAGACTGACAAGTCGAGCAGAGACGAAAGTCGGCCATAGTGATCCGGTGGTCCCACGTGGACGGGCCATCGCTCAACGGATAAAAGGTACTCTGGGGATAACAGGCTGATGATGCCCAAGAGTCCATATCGACGGCATCGTTTGGCACCTCGATGTCGACTCATCACATCCTGGGGCTGGAGAAGGTCCCAAGGGTTCGGCTGTTCGCCGATTAAAGTGGTACGTGAGTTGGGTTCAGAACGTCGTGAGACAGTTCGGTCCCTATCTGCCGTGGGTGTAGGAATATTGAGAGGATCTGTCCTTAGTACGAGAGGACCGGGATGGACGTACCTCTGGTGGACCTGTTGTGGCGCCAGCCGCATTGCAGGGTAGCTATGTACGGACGGGATAACCGCTGAAGGCATCTAAGCGGGAAACCCACCTCAAAACGAGTATTCCCTTGAGAGTCGTGGTAGACCACCACGTTGATAGGCCGGGTGTGGAAGTGCAGCAATGCATGCAGCTTACCGGTACTAATAACTCGATCGGCTTGATCACTCCCATTAATCCATGCTCATCCGCTCCAACGCAGATGACCATCGACGACAAAAGCAGCTAACCCTGCAAAACCAGTTTCTTCTGTGCTTCGCCGGCCTGGTGGTCATGGCGAGGAGCCTGAACCCGATCCCATTCCGAACTCGGCCGTTAAACTCCTCCGCGCCAATGGTACTTTGTCTTAAGACACGGGAGAGTAGGTCGCTGCCAGGCCTGCAAAGCACAGAAACCCTTCGAAACATTCTCTCTACGATGAAACACAACAAAAACCCCGCCGCGCGACACCTTCGCCGGCGGGGTTTTTGCGTTCAAGCACCACGAAAACCGCCGGGAAGCGACGCCATCACGCCGGACGCCGGCGGTCCCAGGCCGGACGTCGCCACAAGCACCAAGGCGCGGAAGACGGCAGGGCGGCGAGGGCAGGGCGGCGGCGACGCCGGCACTAGCGCCACGGCGCGGAACAGCACCTGCCCGGAACAGACCCGCACAAGCGCGCAAGCTCAAAACCGGGTGGCCGCGGCCGAGCCAACCCCCGATCCGACCGGACGAAGCTCCAGCTCCCTCAAGGACACTGGCGCAAAAACAAAGCCTTCGCCATCATCCCCAAAACCAAAACAACCAACACGGGGAAAAACATGCCTCAGGTGGCCTGGCTTCAGTGGAACCCGCTGAATCCTCCAAGCTGATCGATGGGCCCCGCCATCCTCCCGAGGTGCATGGCGTGAACGAGGCCTCGATGGAAGATCCGCTGGGGCATTGCCGCTTGCAGACGACGTCCGGCGAATCCGCCCGGCGATCTGAATTAGGCGTTCCCTGGACCCTCCTTCGAGGCCCGGCTTCGCCGGGCACCTCAGGATGATGGTGGAGCTCTAGGATGGCAGTCTGGGAGAATCGTCCAGTAGTCAGAGGGCTGGCCAGTCCGGTCTGTTCAGCTCGAGGGGACTGCGCTCGATTCGATTGAACAAAATGCGCACACGGGCTGTCCGAAGGCCGAAGGCCGCGCTCGAGTCCGGCATCTGCGGACGCAGCTGCAGCTGCGGCCGAGTTCCGCAATCTGGAGCTGCAGCCGCTGCCCCCTGTGTGCTCGAAGCGGTTTGCGGGCGGGAGCAGATCCGAGTCTTTCCGGTCCGCCCCGAAAAACTCAGCCCGCCG